>NZ_CP192094.1:4800000-9521325 GCF_050955785.1 Nocardia sp. CA-084685 | reverse complement strand
GCAGTTTCCTCCCCGGAAGTAGGCGATAGGAGCAGACGGTCGGAGCCTGCGAAGTATCGGTCGTGGCTGAGTCGATGTTTGTGATTCCGCGTACGTCCGTAACCGGTTCGGACGCTGCCCGGGTCCCCCATCCGGGCGGCGGCGTGGCACCGTCGGCCCTACGAATATGCCACTCGAGGGGTCTTTCCACACAATTATCCACAGATGTGGAGAACTCTGGGGAAATGTGAAATGAGATTGCGCTGCGCCGCTATACGGCCTGGACCTGCGGTTCTGCAGCAATCTTCTGGCAACGTAGATTAGCTCGCGCGACGGCCGACGGCTAGGGGTGTGGACGAACTCACGGTTATACCCAGGATGCGTGACTCCCGTGGAACAGTTCCAGCAGGCCGCGGGACGGGTGGGCCGAGTTTGACCCGCACTTTGCCGATCAGTACCCTCGTACAGTCACCCCTTGGTGCGGTGGCGGTCCTGTGCTGACCGTGTCAGGTCGTATCGACCTCGTGCGCCAGGACCGACGCGCATCGATGATGACCACCTCGCGATTCATCGCGCAAAAGACGTATTACCAACAAGCTTTGGGCGCCGAACGGTGCCCACCTACTCGAGGAGTGTTGACCGTGGCCAAGGGCAAGCGGACGTTCCAGCCGAACAACCGTCGTCGGGCGCGGGTCCACGGCTTCCGTCTCCGGATGCGCACCCGCGCTGGTCGCGCCATTGTTTCCGCGCGTCGCAGCAAGGGCCGCAAGTCCCTCACTGCCTGATCCTCGCTCTCGGACGCTCGGGTGTTGCCTGAGCCGTATCGGTTGCATCATCGTGCCGACTTCTCCCGGACGGTGCGCCGCGGCCAGCGAATCGGGAGGCGAGATCTGGTCGTACACGTGCTCGTGCACGGGTATGACGGAAGCATGGGCGCGAGTGGACGACGAAGCGATGCGGCAGAGGCCGGATCGTTGGTCCGTGTGGGCGGTCCGCGGTTCGGATTGATTGTCAGCAAGGCGGTGGGCAACGCGGTGATTCGACACCGCGTCGCCCGCCGCCTGCGTCATATGTGCGGTCAGGTGATCGCCGAGCTACCCGCCGATGCCGACATCGTGATCCGTGCATTGCCCGGCGCCGCGACCACCGACTCGACAGAGTTGCTCCGTCAGCTACGTGGCGCGCTGCGCAAGCTCGATATCGTGGGCCCATCGACTACCGTGGCCGGTGTGGGATGAGTACGCGCTCCACCGTTGCTCGGCTACCCGCGAACACGGTGATCTTCCTGATCGAGCTCTACCGGACGTATGTCTCCCCCATGCGCCTGCCCGTGTGCCGTTTCACCCCGACCTGTAGCGAGTACGCGGTGACCGCGTTACGCACTCGTGGGCTGTTCGTCGGCCTCGGATTGACGGTCGTGCGATTGGCGAAATGCGCACCCTGGCACCCTGGTGGGTGGGATCCCGTTCCGGAGCGAAAAATACGCGAACGGAACGAGTCAGCCGCCGACCAGCAGGCCTCGGCGCCACACGCTTGTAAAGGATCACCGCCCGCGGTGATCGGCGATACGAACGACGGGAGTGCATAGAGCCGTGCTCGACTTCATTTATTATCCGGTGTCCTGGATCCTCTGGTTCTGGCATCGGGTCTTCGGGTTCGCGTTCGGCGCGGACAACGGTCTCACCTGGGCACTGGCCGTGGTGTTCCTGGTGTTCACGCTGCGCCTGGTGCTCTACAAGCCGTTCGTCAAGCAGGTGCGCACCACCAAGCAGATGCAGGAGCTGCAGCCCCAGATCAAGGAGCTGCAGAAGAAGTACAAGAACGATCGCCAGAAGATGGCGACCGAAATGCAGAAGCTGCAGAAGGATCACGGCTTCAACCCGTTGATGGGCTGCCTGCCGATCTTGGCGCAGGTGCCGGTCTTCCTCGGTCTGTTCCACGTGCTGCGTTCGTTCAACCGCACCGGCACCGGCATCGGCCAGCTCAGCATGTCGGCCTACGACAATGCGCACACGCCGAACTACGTCTTCAGTGCCACCGACGTCCAGTCCTTCCTGAGCGCGCGTATCTTCGGCGCCCCCATCTCCGCCTTCATCACCAGCCCGCCGAGCCAGCTGCAGGCCTTCGCCGATTACGGCGGTGTGCCGACCAAGCTGAGTATCGCGCTGGTCTCCATCCCGCTGATGGTGATTGCCGGTCTGGCGACGCACTTCAACGCGCGCGCCTCGGTTGCCCGGCAGAGTCCGGAGGCTGCGGCCAACCCGCAGTCGGCCATGATGAACAAGCTGGCGCTGTGGGTGTTCCCGCTCGGCGTGCTGGTCGGTGGCCCCTTCCTGCCGATCGCCATCCTGCTCTACTGGGTCTCCAATAACATCTGGACCTACGGACAGCAGCACCTCGTCTTCGGCCGCATGGCGAAGGAAGAGGAAGTCAAGAAGCAGCAGAAGCTGGAGCAGCGCGCCCAGAACGCGCCGAAGCCCGGTGCGAAGCCGGTCAATGTCAAGAAGAAGCAGTCACCCGCCGATGAGACACCCGTCGATGCGAATGCCGATGCCGTGGATGCGGTCGACGCGGCACCGTCGACGAACGGCACCGCGAAGTCCCCGACCAAGGCGGGACAGCGGCGTTCGGGCGGGCAGAAGCGACCAGGCAGCCGCGGGCGACCCAATCAGAAGCGACGGCGCTGACACAGCGTGCGCCTGCGGGACTCTGAGCAACCCTGTTCGCGTTCTCCGATCGGCGCCGGTCGCCGGTCGCGCGCGATGAGCAGACGAAGGAAATCAAATGACTGTTGAAACCGACGGAGGGGACGCCACTGTGGCGACGACGACGATGGTGAACGGCGAAGCCGATGCGGGGACCGAATCCACCGATGCCGAGGAAGCTCTCATCGAAGAGGGTGAAATCGCGGGCGACTACCTCGAGCAGTTGCTCGATGTGCTCGACTTCGACGGCGATATCGATCTCGATGTCGAGGGTGACCGTGCCGTCGTGAGCATCGATGGCGGCCGTGATCTCTCGAAGCTGGTCGGTCGAAACGGCGAGGTGCTCGATGCATTGCAGGAACTGACCCGCCTGGCCGTGCAGCAGGCAACCGGGGTGCGCAGTCGGCTCATGCTCGACGTGGCTGGCTGGCGCGCTAAGCGTCGCTCGGAGTTGAGTGCGCTGGGTACCGCAGCGGCGCAGCGGGTGCTGGAATCCGGAAAGCCGGAGCCGTTGGCGCCGATGACTCCGTTCGAGCGGAAGATCGTGCACGACGCGGTCGCCGCGGTCGACGGTGTCAGCAGTGAGAGCGAGGGCGTGGAACCGAATCGGCACGTTGTCGTGGTGCCTGCCTGATTCGCGCTCTGTGATTGGATTAGGGCCTCCGGTCTTCGGACCGGAGGCCCTCTTCATGTCTTTAATGCGCTGTCCTCCCCCGGCCCCATCGCCGCACTGATCGACTCGAGTTCGGAAGGATGTTTCACGTGGAACGAGATCTCGGTGGCATCACCGCGTTGCCGAATGAACTGGAGCCCCCGGCCACGGCCGCGGTGGTATTCGGAGATCGGCTAGATCTCGCGCGTCGGTACTGCGCCGCCCTCGCCGCCGCCGGTGTCGATCGCGGACTGATCGGTCCCCGCGAAGTGCCGAGGCTATGGGATCGGCACATTCTCAACTGTGCCGTGGTCGGTGAGTTGATGGCCGAGGGCGCCACCGTGGTCGATATCGGCAGCGGCGCCGGACTGCCCGGAATCCCCTTGGCGATAGCGCGTCCGGATCTCCGGATCACCTTGGTCGAGCCGCTGTTGCGCCGCACCATCTTTCTGAGCGAATTTATCGAGTCGGCCGGACTGGATGTGACGGTGGTGCGCGGTCGGGCGGAGCAGTCGGGCGTGATGAAGGAAGCGGGCGGCGCGGATGTGGTGACCTCTCGAGCGGTCGCTCCGCTGGCGAAACTGGCGCAGTGGTCGCTCCCCCTGTTACGCGATCATGGACGGATGCTCGCGCTGAAGGGAGTCAGCGCGGCCGAGGAACTCGAGCGCGACAGTGAGGCATTGGCGAAGGCGGGCGCCGGAAATGCGACCGTGCTGGAATGCGGCGCCGGACTCGTCTCTACTCCCACCCTGGTGATCAGTGCCGAGCGGCTGCCGCGCGCTGAGCGCCCCTCCCGTCGGGGCGGCAGGTCGGCGCGGAAGTCGAAGTAGCCCTATCCGATTCGCGTCGATGTTTCATGTGAAACGGCGCGCCTAGGCGTCGGCGCCGTCGTCGCTGCAACGTCAAACTTCACGTGACGATTCGAACCTGGTGCCATCGGGTGGGGAAATCGATGATCCCCATTGCGCGAGGCTCATTGGACACGAGAGCGACGGGGCTTGAGATACCCGCTTCCGCTCCGAGGGTCTCGGAAAGAGCTGCCGACACTGAGGCGCATCGGCGGTAACGCCGGAATCTTTGGAACCACATCGGAATTGCGCGTCCGGATCACTCTGGAATGCAGCGCCGGACGCGTCTCGATCGCCGACGTTTCATGTGAAACCGAATTCTGCTACTGGTCTGGGACTTCATGTCTCATGTGGAACCGAACTCGGGAGTCGGTCCGGAGCTCTATGTTTCATGTGAAACCGAACGCGGGGACGTCGGTCCCGAGCGTCATGTTCCATGTGAAACCGAACGCGCGGGCGTCGGTCCCGAGCGTCATGTTTCATGGGAAACGGCGAATCGGCCACGTCAATCTCGTTCGCGGCGACGCGATCCGGCGCAGATTTGCGTGTCCTTTGCGCGAAGCCGCGATTCAGCTTTCTTATCGCGCTGAGTGCTGGCAAGCTAGTGAGCGTCGGGCGTGAGCGTTGGTGCCACGGAGGGATCTGGGTGTCGCAGCGGCGGAAGCTCCGCTCGGTCGATCGAGGCGCCGCGGTCTCGATTGAGCATCAAGTTCGATCCGACACAGCTAGTGATGACACGGCGTCGAATTCGGTCGGGCGCACGTGATCTGAGGTTCTCGCGTTAGGAGCTGTCTATGTCGAGCGGTCCGGCGAATGTTTCACGGGAAACAACGTCGCGCGTGCCGGGGATGCTGGACTCCAGCACCTTCGATGCGGAGGCATTTGGAAGCACACCGTTCGGGCACATCTCCCCCAGTGAGACCCCGATAGCGGCCGAAGCCCAACGCGCAAGCCAGATATTGCATCCAGGAAAGGTGACAGTGCCGAAACCGCACGAGCAACGGATCATCACCATCGCCAATCAGAAGGGTGGCGTCGGGAAGACGACTACCGCCGTGAATCTTGCGGCCGCCCTGGCGCATACCGGGATGACGGTTCTCGTGATCGACCTCGATCCCCAGGGCAATGCGAGTACCGCTCTGGGCATCGAACATCACTCGGGCGTCCCGTCGAGTTATGAACTCCTGATCGGCGAGGTTTCGGTACGCGACGCGATCCAGCAGAGCCCGCACAGCGAGCGCCTACTGTGCATTCCGGCGACCATTGATCTTGCCGGTGCCGAGATCGAATTGGTTTCCATGGTGGCCAGGGAGGGGCGACTCAAGGCCGCCATCCAGGAGGCCAATATCGCCGGGTACGACATCGATTACGTGATGATCGACTGCCCGCCGTCGCTCGGTCTGCTTACCGTCAATGCGCTCGTCGCCGCCAAGGAGGTGCTGATCCCGATCCAGTGCGAGTATTACGCGCTGGAGGGCGTCGGGCAGTTGCTCCGCAATATCGGTCTGGTGCAGGCGCACCTGAATCCCGAACTACATGTCTCGACAGTGATTCTCACGATGTACGACGGTCGGACCAAGTTGGCCGACCAGGTCGCGGAGGAAGTACGCGGGCACTTCGGCGATGTAGTGCTGAAGTCGGTTATCCCTCGCAGTGTGAAGGTCTCCGAGGCGCCGGGCTATGGCATGACGGTGCTCGATTATGATCCAGGCTCCCGGGGTGCGATGAGTTATCTGGACGCCGGTCGCGAAATGGCCGCGCGCACGGCGATTCGGCCGGGTGCGGCAGAACGCGCGCAATGACGAACGAGGAAAGGGTCGGTAGCCGATGACTCAGGCGAAGAAGGGCGGGCTAGGCCGCGGACTTGCCGCGTTGATTCCGACGGGACCGGCGGCCACACCGGGACTAGGTGCCACACCCGGACTCGGCAGTGCCGCAGCCAATGTCGTCATCGGCGTAGATCCGATCGGACCGCAACCGGCCTCCGCCTTCCTGCACCGGGTCCCCGACCCCAGCGACGAGCAGCTGTCGGATGGCGGTGCGACCTATCGCGAAATTCCGCCCGAGCAGATCGAACCGAATCCCAAGCAGCCGCGCCACGTCTTCGAGGAAGAGGCGCTCGCCGAACTGGTGCACTCCATCAAGGAATTCGGTCTGATGCAGCCCATCGTGGTGCGTCGGCTCGAGCCGGGGGTGGACAAGTATCAAATCGTCATGGGCGAGCGTCGTTGGCGCGCTTGCCAGGAGGCCGGGCTCGCGGCGATTCCGGCTATTGTCCGCGAGACCGCAGACGACGCGATGCTGCGGGACGCCCTCTTGGAGAACATTCACCGGGTGCAGCTGAACCCGCTCGAAGAGGCGGCGGCCTATCAGCAGCTGCTCGAGGAATTCGATGTCACCCATGAGGAATTGGCCGCCCGAATCGGTCGATCCCGACCTGTGGTGACGAATATGATTCGCCTGTTGAAACTGCCGATCCCGGTGCAGCGCCGGGTTGCGGCTGGCGTACTTTCCGCCGGACACGCTCGCGCGCTGCTCGGCCTCGAGGCAGGCGCCGACGCCCAAGAGGTACTCGCCGCCCGTATCGTTGCCGAGGGACTGTCGGTCCGGGCCACCGAGGAAGCCGTCACCCTGGCGAACCGGGATCCGGATCAGGCCGCTCCGCCTACCTCCCGGCGCAAGCCGATTCATATGCCGGGTTTGCAGGATGTGGCCGAGCGGCTGTCGGAATCCTTCGACACTCGGGTCACCGTGAGCCTCGGCAAGCGGAAGGGCAAGATCGTCGTCGAATTCGGTTCGGTCGAAGACCTCGAACGCATCGTGGGCATGATGGAGCATCAGCAGCTCGGCAAGTGACAGAAGTGGCAAAAATAGCCGTGTGTTTCCGGTAGGTAGGTGTTCCGCGTCGAAACGTCACTGTGACGGCGCAGAAATTCCTCCTACGGAGGGGCTCCTTACCAACAGCACAGCGACGTGGAATGAGGCGGGTTCGCTTTGATCGCATATTCTTGCTGGCGAGTGAATGCAGCGTGAGTGTGGATGAATCGGATAGCTGGAGGCTGAGCAGAGCGGTGTCGACCAGCGTCACAGGACTAACCCTCGGCGGGCTCGACAAGTTACCCGCGCATGCGCGGCGTTGCGTGTTCTGGGAGATCGATCCGGCCGTGGCCGCGACCTCCCGTGACTTCAGCGATCCGGTCTTCGAGAAGGAAGCCTGGCTGTCCACGGTCATGCTGGAGTGGGGTTCGTGTGGCCAGGTCGCGAACGTGGACGGCAAGGTCGCGGGGTGTGCGCTGTATTCGCCACCGAGCGCGGTGCCCCGTGCCGGCCTCTTCCCCACCTCACCGGTCAGCCCGGATGCGGTCCTGCTGACCACGCTGCGGGCCGAATTCCCGTATAAGGATGCCGACATAGCCCACCGCCTCATGACGGCCGTGGTGGCCGATCTGGTGCGTCGCGGTGTACGTGCCTTGGAGGCCTTCGGGATTCGCACCGATCCCCCGGCGACCGCGATGTCGGATCGTTCGCTCGGCTCGATGCGGTTGATGGAGCGGATCGGGTCACCGGTCCGGGACGCGGCCTCGGCCGGTAAGGCGACCGAATGTTCGCCGGAGACCTGCATGATCGAGGCCGACTTCCTGGAGGACGTGGGCTTCGAAGTGGTGGCGCCGCATTATCGTTTCCCCCGGCTGCGCTTGGAGCTCGACTCCGATCACGGCTGGAAGGAAGATGTCGAGCGCGCGCTCGATCAGCTGCTCGCCGCCGCCTCCCTGACGGTCCCCTTCCGCGTTGGAGCCCCCTGAGGCTCCGGTCGAACAAAGTGCGCCCTGCCGACGGTTCCGGCAGGGCGCACTCGTATTGGAATTATTTGTAATCTATTGAGCCAGAAAATAATTCGCTACATCCGGTCGGCGGCGGCCAATTCCTCCGCCAGCAACTCGGCGAAAGTGTATGTGCCCGTTGGCTGATCGTCCTGGCCGAGTAGATACAGCCGCTTCACCGAGATGAGGATGGCCTCGGCGATCACATCGCGCATCCGTGGATTAGTGAGTACCGACGCGTCGTATTCGTTTGTCAGATAACCGATATCGACCTGGACGGTCGGCATCTTGGTGAGCCGCAATAGATCCCAGGTGCGTGCGTGAGTCCGACAGTCCTGCAACGATGTTCGAGCGACCACCTCGCGCTGAATGAAGCCGGCAAGCACCTGGCCGATCATCGATACCGATCCGTGCGAGTTGCCGAAGTGGAAGCTCGCCACACCGTTGGCGGACGGGCTCGGATTGGTCGCACAGCGCAGCGAGATCATCAGATCGGCGTCGAATGCATTGGAGGTATCCGCGCGCTCGGCATCGGTCGGATTGGCGCCCCACGGCCGCGACAGGAAGGTTTCCATGCCGGTGGCGGCCATCCGGCCCTCCAGCCTGCTGGCCAGATCCCAGAGGATTTCCGACTCGTAGACATCGCCGTATTCGGTGGGTACGCCGAAGCCCTTATCCGGGCCGCCGAGGCCGGGATCGATGACGATCCGCTTGCCGGTGAGCTGCGGCCCGGCCCGGTGCACGACCTCTTCCTCGGCGATCCGATGCGGATTACCGCCGGTGACGCGCGCCCCGAGCAACTCCAGCGAGCGCAGCGTATCCGGGCCGCAGATGCCGTCCGCGGCTAAGCCGATCTCCCGCTGGAATGCGGTGAGCGCCTCATGTGTGTGCGGGCCGAAGTAGCCGTCGACGCGGTGCACATAGAAACCGAGGTCCTGCAGCCGGCGCTGCAAGGTTGCCACATCGTCGCCGTAGAGCGGCGCCGAGAGCTGGTAGATCAACGTGCGGGCACCCAGGCGATAGGAGGCTTCCTTCAACGCGCGGTAGGTAGCCGGTCCGACGACGCCGTCGACGAGCAGTCCGCGGTGCTGTTGGAAGGCGCGAACCGCCGAGTCGAGCTGGCGATCGAAGGAAGCGTCGGTGTCCATCCAGTACTCTCGCGCATCAGTGTGATCTGTCGCGGCGGAGTGCGTATGCAGAAACCCGAGACTTGCCAGGGTGCTCCGAACCTCGGCGACGGCTGGACCGGTATCGCCGTGACGAAGTCGGTGCATGCGTGAGAGCCCTTTCCTTCCGTCAACCCGGGTACCCACTCATGCGATGGCTAATACCGTCGCACGACCGGAGGTCGGTCGATTGTCTCAGACCCGGACCGGAATACAGCAATTCCCGGCGTCCAGGCATCCTACGGCGCGTCGTCGATTGACGGCGTTGTTTGACGAATACGTCAGATGATGCCGTCGAGTTCACGCAGCAGGGCGGCTTTGCCCTTCGCTCCGACGATCTGCTTGACCGGCTTGCCACCGGAGAACAGCATCATAGTCGGCAGCGAGAGAATCTGATAATCGCGGGCAACGCCCGGATTGGCATCCACATCGACCTTCGCCACGGTCAGCTTATCCGCGTGCGTGCCCGCGATCTCCTCCAGCACCGGGGCGACCATCTTGCACGGACCGCACCAGTCGGCCCAGAAGTCGACGAGTACCGGCTTCGCACTGAGCAGCACATCGTCGGCGAAGGACGCGTCGGTCACGGTGACCGTGTTTTCGGACATGGGTATCTCCTTGTAGTGCAAAAGTGATGAGATCAGTTGGTGGGCACGGCAATTGGGTTGCCCGCGTGACCCAGGGTGTTCGAGGTGATGTCACCCTGTTCGGCCAGCCAGCGTTCGGCGTCGATCGCGGCGCGGCAGCCGGTTCCCGCGGCGGTAATGGCCTGGCGGTAGGTGTGGTCGACCAGATCGCCCGCGGCGAAGACACCGGGCACCTTGGTCGCCGTTGTGGGGTGCAACACCTGCACGTAGCCCTCGTCGTCCAGCTCTACCTGATCCTTGACCAGCTCGCTGCGCGGATCGTGGCCGATCGCCACGAACAGGCCGGTCGCGGCCAGCTCGGAGGTCTCGCCGGTGCGGGTATCGCGCAAAGTCAGGCTGGTCACGCTGGTATCGCCGTTGACCGCGGCGACCTCGGCATTGAGTACGAACTTGATCTTCTCGTTGGCCTTGGCACGCTCGAGCATGATGCGCGAGGCGCGGAATTCCTCGCGGCGGTGCACGATGGTGACGCTGCTGGCGAACTTGGTGAGGAAGGTCGCCTCCTCCATGGCGGAGTCGCCGCCGCCGACCACCACGATGTCCTGGCCCTTGAAGAAGAAGCCGTCACAGGTGGCACAGGCGCTGACACCGCGGCCGAGCAGCTTCTGCTCACCGGGGACGTTCAGATAGCGCGCGGCCGAGCCCATGGCGAGGATGACGGCGTAGGCCTGGTAGGTCTCATCGCCGACGGTAACCGTCTTGACCGGACCGCTCAGGTCGATCGCGTCCACATCCTCGGTCCGGATATCGGCACCGAACCGCTTGGCCTGTTCGCGCATCTCCTCCATGAGATCCGGGCCCATGATGCCAGCGCGGAAGCCAGGGAAGTTTTCGACCTCGGTGGTGGTCATCAGTGCGCCGCCGAACTGAGTGCCCTCGAACAGCAGGGGCTGGAGTTCGGCACGGGCTGCGTAGACGGCGGCGGTGTAGCCGGCGGGTCCGGAGCCGACGATGATCAAGTCGCGAACTGCGTTGCTCATGTGACCCTTCCGAGGGAGATTCATTAGACGTGTCGGTCAACAACAGGGTAAACGGTGTTGTTCCCGACGTGATGTGGGACAACCGCACGAGGTGACCTCGCCCACTCCCTAACCGATATCGGTGACGGCCAACTGCTGCGGATCCTCGGCGCCGCAACCGATTCCGACGACCAGCGCGGTGATCTTGTGCGGGCGCGGGCCGGTGAGCAAAATAAGCACGGCGTCCTTGCCCTGGAAGGTGGTGTTGGTCGAACCGAGTACGTTGCGATCCAGGCCGTTGGCATGGACACAACGATTCAGAGCCGCCGGGGTGCCGAGGGTGCCGGTGACGTCATTGCGACCGAGGGCGCTGAGTGCGACGGTGGTGTCGAGTTCATCACCGAGTTGGACATTGCTCGTGGTCGGCTGGGCGCTGGGAGCCTCTTCGTGCCCGCGCAGCGCGTCCATCACCACCGCGACGCAGGCCACGACCGCGATCACGGCGGCTGCTGCGGCGGGCCAGCGGAGGTTGCGGGTACGGTGTCGCGGCAGCTGGATGGGCGCCTTGTGCTCGGAATCCGTTGCATCATCGGCGGATTCGGGCCACGCCGCGGTCGATGATGTCGTCTGTGCGGTGACCGATGGCAGCCGATGGACGGTTGCAGCCCGCTGGTTCGGCTCCTGCGCCGCATCGAGGCCTTCGACGAAATCCTCCAGCCGGGCCGCGATATCGGCGGGCATAGTGTGGATGACGCGCTCGTCCCGGCCGAGCGCGCGCAATTCGGCGCTGACGTCATCGAGTGAGTTCAGGAAGCGCAGCGCGTCCGGATCATTGCGGACCACCGGCCACAGCTGCTCACTCAGCTCCGGCGCCACATTGTCGGCGTGTAGATCGGCGAGCAGTTCAGGTGAGAACGGAGGCTGCGGAACGGATCGGTTCGCCATCGCACCTCCGGGTTCTCGAGTAGACGCCTGCCCGCACGGCGCGGGCACTGCCTGTACATCGTCTGGTTGTCCGTCACTATTAATGACGCAGCTCAACTACTTCCGGTTCCGCGGATCACGCAGAAATTCCAAACGTTCTTGGAGCCGCTGCCGACCGCGCGCGCATCGGCTCTTGATGGTGCCCTCCGGGACGCCGAGCAGCGCCGCTGTCTCCGCGACACTACGCCCCTCCAGTTCCACCGCGACAAGCGCCGCGCGTTGCTCCTCCGGCAGCGTGAACAGGGCACGGTCGACGACGAGCGACATTTCCAGTTCGGCGATATCGTCGCGGGTGTCCTTCGGTTCCGGCATCGTCTCCGGCGACAGCGAGACCGCACGGCGGGTCTTATTGCGCCGGATCCGGTCCAGGCAGGCGTTCACCACGATGGCGTGCAGCCAGCTGCGCACCTCGGCTTCGGCGCGGAAGGTGGCGGCGGTGCGGTGTGCCGAGAGCAGGGCGTCCTGGAGCGAATCGGCGGCGTCCTCGCGGGTGTAGGAGGTGCGCAGGGCGGTCTGCCAGAGGTGGTCGTTATGGCGGCGCAGCAATTCGGCGAACGCATGCCGCTGGCCGTGCACATGGGCTTGCAGCAATTCGACGTCGGTAAGCTCGTCGGGAACGAACGAACGCTCGCGGAACGCAACGGGCCGCGACTTCCCCTCGTGGGAATCCTCGCTCAGTTCGGACGGCAAACCAACCCCTTGGACAGCTCTCACGGCGATGACGGACACGAGCGACCACCATCGAAATTTCGCAGCATCCAGGATCGAACAACCAGAACCCGGGGAGCTCCCCCTGCTGTGAGAGCGCGGCTAGATCATATCGTTAGTAAAGAATTGGCAGCAACCAGAGCAGTCAGGCTGAATCGGCGCGCAAGCCCGGGGAGTCGACACCGGCGGGCGGGATGCGAGAACATTCGCAAGAACATCGGTAACTCGTCGAGCAAGCCCGAAAAGTCAACGGGCACTTCATGAAGGACCGGAACGCGGCCCCAGCTGCACTTATTGGTACGGCCTGAGAACTCGGAGAGTGGTCATGCCGCGGCGTCGAAGCGGATTTCGGCGATCGAGGTCTGGAACTGGCCACCGGAATTGCCGAGTCCGGTGATCCATACGAGCACATAACGGGCCGCCTGATCGCCGCGGACCGGGATTTCGGTGATGCCGTTCTCTAGTCGTGCCGAACCGATCAACTGAGTCTGGTCCAGCGTCGGCGAGGCCGTTGGCGAGGTGCGGATCTCGACCGAGGTGCCCGCACTCGGCGATTCGATCGAGACGCTGGTCAGCTTGGCCGGACTCGGCAGGGTGGCCAGCAGCCCGACGCCCTTCTTGAGCGCCGGGAACTGCTGGAAGTACTGATCAGTGCGCCAGACGGTGCCCGGATCGTGATCGAGCACCGCACCGGTACCGCTGACATTGTCCGGCGTGCCCTCCGGGGAGAAGACCGACACACTCGTCACCGGGACCGGCACCCCACCCGCGGCCGTCCCCGTCGTACCACCGGAGCTCGGCGCGGGCGCGGGTGAACTGTTCGTGGTGAGGCCGATATTGCGCTGCTCGTTGAGCGGTGCATCCGAGGCGGTCGGTGCGAAGACGCTGACCATCCACCAGATGATGATGCCGACCACCAGCGCGGCCAGGATGCCGAGCCCGACCATGATCCACATCATCCGCTGCGAGCGTTCTCGTTCGGCCGCAAGCAATTCCGGATCGGCGAGTGATTCCTCGGCACCGCTCGGCGGACGCTGCCCGAGGCGCAGCACCGGGATGAAATCGGTCTTCTGGTCGACCACGGATGCCTGTTCGAGCACATGCTGCACGGTCGCCGCGGTGCGCACACCCTTATTCGACTCCAGCGAACGCACCGCGACCGCCGAGATCTCGAACGGCACCTCGGGTCGGATCTGCCGTGGCTCGACAGGGGTGCCGTCGGAACCGAAATCGGCCAGCCGCAGCCCGCCGACCGTCGCGGCGGTACCGGTCATGCCGCCGGCGCGGATCGGCCAGCGCGCGGTGATCAGTGCGTAGAGCATGGCACCGAGGCCACGCACATCCGATTGCGCGTCGGAATCCGACAGCGTGCCGGGGAAGGCGAGTACCGCGTCACCGGTGGCGCTGATCCGGACCCGGTCCGGATGGTCGATGGACAGCGAACCACCGCCGCGATGCGCCAGTTCCGCGGCCGAGGCCAGTGCCCGGATAGCACGGGCGGCGCCGATGGGAGACGGCACCGTCTCGGCCATTTCGCGCAGCGAGCGGCCCGGCGTCCATTCGGCCACCACGATGCCGCCGGAGCTGCCACGCACCACATCCAGTACGCGAGCCAGGCCCGGCGAATTGATCCGGCCCAAGCGCAGCGTGCGCGACAGGATGGCCTGCGGACCGTCGTGCCCGGAGTTGTCGGTGGCCTTCTGATCGGCGTCGACGAAGGTGAGCGCGACCTCGCGGTCGAGCTTGATATCGAGCGCCTGCCAGAACTTGAGTCCGCGGGATCCACCGTGACTCGCGAGCAGCCGGTAGCGGCCGCCCGCTACGGAAGCGCCCGGAATCAGCTTGGGGCCGCGCGGCGTTCTTCGACCGGCCTCGTCCATCGGCGGTAGTTGCGGCGGGATCGGGATCATCCCGGTGTCGTACATCGGATCGCGCTGCGGGGCCTCCCGCGGTTGCTCACCGGTTCCGGGCGCCGAATCATGCTCCGGCGGACCATTATCGGCATCCTGATTCGCGTATGCGGGATCGGAGGCCTCCCCGGCGGGCGGAACATCTGTGGAGAGCCCGCCTGACTTGGTCACAGCAGATTCGGCGGCTGGGACGCTGCCCAGCGCCGCGTCGTCGCTCACCCTCGTTCCTCCTTCGCCCTGATATGTCGAAGTTCCGGCGAACTCGCCACTTGTGCTTCTCTGCCGAACAGGGTACGGGAACTCACCCATACCGGTGCTGTCAACGGTATGAGCTCGGATCACGGGTAGCACCATGGTTTGGGCATCCATGTACGGGTCGAAACCAGGGTATGCCACATACGGCTCGGGCCGCCGGAACACCTGTGTCGCGTACTCGTCCTCGACCGGGCCCTCGAGATCGAGATCGGGGGCGGGCGGGGTGAATCCGAGGCGCCGCGAGATCGCGACGGTGATCGCGACGATCTCCGGGATACCGGCCAGGCGCATCAGCCCGAAGGCGACCGCGAACATCACGATGGCCGAGATGATCACCCGGATCAGCGAGCCGGGCCCGCCGGAGAGGCGGTCGAGTCCGAGCACCTTGTCCACGATGAGCATGACCGCACCGCCCGCGATCGAGGACAGCAGGACGCGGCTCACCGTGCGTCCGACGTTGACCATGCGTAGATCGCCGAGGCTCTGGTGCAACAGATAGCCGCCGATCACGGCACCGGCCAGGAAGCCGAGTCCGGTCGCGACGCCGAGAATGATCACGACCTGATCGCTGCTACTGGCCAGCACCGGGGCCAGCGCCGAGAACAGGATCTTGATCGTGGTGATGCCCAGGATGATCCAGGTCGGCGTCCACGCCTGCTCCCTGGCGTAGAACACGCGCAGATGGATCAGCACCAGGGAATACGGAATCAGCGCGAAGGCCGACCAGCTCACCGCTTCGCCGAGGCGCGCGGCGTCGCCGGAGAACCGCGCATAGCCGAACAGCGCCTCGCCGACCTGCGGTCCGGCCAGCGTCAGGAAGGTGACCACCGGCACGAGGGCGATCATCGTCAAGCGGGTCGCGACGGACAGATCGTCTACGACAGCGGGGGTGTCATCAGCGGCCGCGTTTCGGCTCAGCCGCGGCATGATCGCGGTGAGCAGCGTGACGCCGAGCACGCCGTAGGGCAGCTGCAGCAGCAGCCAGGCATTGGTATAGATCGCCGGGCCCGCCTCGTCGGCGGCCGAGGCGATGTGGTTCGAGACGATCAGACCGATCTGGCTGATCACCACGTACAGGATGATGGCCGAACCCATCTTGCCGAATTGCTTGAGCCGCGCGTCGATACCCCACAGCGGACGCAGATCGATCTGATTGCGCTTGATCGCGGGCAGTAGGCTCAGCGCCTGGGTCGCCACACCGAGGGTGATGCCGCCGCCGAGGACGAGCAGTTTCGGATCGCTCATCCGGACCGGATCCAGCGTGATCTCGCCCGGTGTGAGGGCATAGAGACCGAGCACGACCAGCACGACGAGATTGTTCAGCACCGGCGCCCATGCCCCGGGTTTGAAGTTCTGGCGGGTATTGAGGATCGCCGTGAACAGCGCCGACATGCCGTAGAACAGGATGGCGGGCACCAATAGATAGGTCAGCGCCGTGGTCAGTTCGGTATTGACCTTGCCGTCCGAGGAGACGAAGACCCTGGTCGCCAGCACCGGCGTCGCCGCAGCGGCGAAGAGCGTGGCCGCGGCGAGCACCGCGAAGGCGGCGGTCACCAGTCTGCGGACGAATGCGACGCCGCCGTCATCGTCCTCTTGTTCGGCGCGCACCAGCGTCGGTACCACCATCGCGGTCAAGACCGCGCCGAGCACGAGCTCGGTGATCATATTGGGGATCAGGTTGGCCGAGGTGTAGGCACTCGCGACGGCTGGGCCGAGCGCGGTCAGCAGCAGCAGCTGTTTGCCGAAGCCGGTGACGCGGCTGATCAGGGTCGCGATCGCGATGGATCCGGAGTCGCGCAGCAGGCGCGAACTCGCGTTCTGTTTGGTTTCGGTGGCGACCGGAGTCGATGTGGGTGCGGCGGGCCATTCCTGGGTCCGCGGCCTCGCAGCTTCCCGAGGTATGGGACGGTGCTGCTGTTCAACCGGTTGCCGCCGTTCGACTGGCGGTTGATGCTCTACCGCTCGCTGTCGTTCGACCAGGGGCTGCCGCGCCACGGGGGGCTGTGGCGGCGGTGTTTGATAGCTCGGGCGCGGCGCCTGGTAGTTCGGCGGCGGTGCGAAACGCTGAGGCGGCACCCGTGGCGGCGCGCCCGGCGGTCCAGGTACCGGCGGACCGGGCGGCATCGGCCGTGGTCGGGCCGGTCCGGGCTGTTGCGGCGGTGCCGGATATTGCCGCTGACCAGGATGCGACTGCTGACCAGGATTCGGGCGGGGTTCGGGATACTGCTGTGGTTCCGGATATTGCGGACGGGGCACCGGCCGCTGCTGCGGTCGGGGTTGCCTGGGTAATGCGCCGGACGGTGGTGCCATCGGGCCGGTGGGCGGCTGCGAGACGCGCGGTGTCGGGCGGGGCGGCGGCATCGGTCGCTGCGGCTGACCGGGACGACTCACCTGCGGGACGCGCGGCGAGTCGCCGAAACGTTCATCGGCAGTCATCGGCGCGTCCTCCGGTTCCACCGGTGACTGCGCCAAGGGACGTTCCCAGGGTGCCGAGGGCGCCCGGCGGGCCGGGGGTCCGTCGGGCCGATCAACAGGTGGTTGCCGATGAGCGGATAGATCATCGTCGCTCATCGTGCCTCCTGCGCCATGCCATCCCCCGCCGCCGGGCCGAATGACGCCCAGGGTGTTACCCGATTGTCCTCCACGATGCCATGCGCGGTGCGGGGTCGGCACCGATCGGCGGCAACCGAGGGCCTACAGGTCGGTCGAATGAGCACAGCGACGACAGCCGGGTACGAGCGAGGTGTCCTCGTCCTCATCCCGCCTCCTGCTGCTCCCGCTGCTGTACGCGCATCCGCGCCCGTCGGTACCGATTGACCCGGCGTCGGGTGCCCGGATCGAAACCCTCGTCGGCCGGATCCGGCTGTCCTCGGAACCGACGCCACAACCGGCGCCCGGCCAACAGGAACAGCAGTATTCCGGCACACGCCGTAATTATTGCCAAGGTCTGACCGTAAGCGTTGGAACGCACCGAGACCGAGGTGGGACTGCCGAGTGCGACACCGTCGGACGTGGTAAGGGAGATCGGAATGACCAGGTTACGGCTATCGGTGACCTCGGTCGGGATCTGGAACGACCGGCTCCCGGTCGGTGGCAGCGTCTCCTCACCCGGATCGGTGATCTTCGTCTCCGTCGGCGCCTCGATCCGGAACCGGACCCGAATGGCGACCGGCAGATCGTTGCGTGCGACCAAGAGCAATGGGCTCTGTTCGGAGGCCAAGGTGTACACCCCGCCTGGCGGCAGCACGGTGACCGAACCATAGAGCCGGTCCAGCGTGCGTGTCGTCTGGTCGAGTCGGCGCTGGGCATAGGTATCCGGCTGTGCGGAATCGCCGGAGCGCCGGTCCGAGAGGGTCAGTACGCGCAGCAGATCGTCGCGCAGCGGGGTCAGATATTGGTTCGGCGTCGGCTCGTTCTCGGGCACCTCGACGAGCGAGCGCATGAGATCGGTGATCCGATGACCCTGTACGCGGACCGGGAACACGAAACGGTCCGGTACCGCGTCATGGGCGGCTTGCGGCAGATAGTCGGGTTCGTGCGGCTGTGCGTCGGGCGGTTCGGCGACCAGCTCGGCGAGCGTGCGAGGGGTCGCCAGATTATTGCGCAGCAGCAGGTCGACCTGCTCGAGGATCGCGGTGGCCTCTTCCCGGTTCGCGCTCCACTGCTGCGGCGGCACCAGCAAGAGCGAGCGCGGGCGGCTCGGTTCCGGGTTCAGCGCGGACCAAGTGATGGCGCCGAGTGCATCCTGCAGACGAGCCATCCGGGAGTCGTTGGTCACTTCGTAGCGCACGCGTGCGGGGGTGAATGACGGGGTGGGCGGGTTGGAGCCAACGGCGGCGAGGGCGGTCGCGGACCAGATATCGAAGGTCGCCGCATGCAATGCCGGATCGGCGGGCGGATTCGCGGGCGGAGCCTGGGTGCTGGCGGGCGCCGCGCTCGTGGTGGGTGCGGATGTGCTCGGTGACGCGCTGGACTGCGGTTCCAGTGTCGGCTCCGGCGTGACGGGCACCGGGGCGATCTGGGCGAGCCGGACCACATCGGGCGTGCTCGTCTCCGGCACCGGCTGAGCAGAACTGGTCTGGTTGGCGGTGCTCTGATTACCGCCGCGTCCGGTGGTGATCGGCTCCGAATCCGTCGAGGTGCCGGCGGTGCCGAGCGGGACGGCGGCACTATCGGCCACTACGGCGGTCCCGAAACCGTGGCCGCGCAACAACATTCCCGCGCTCTCATCGATACTGCCGGAATCCGGCACGCTCACCCCGCGCACCGATTTGGTGGCCAGGATGGAATCGACGATATCGGCGGGGTCGTTCAGCGCCCGAGTGGACAGCTCGGGATCGCCGACCGCGGCCAGTGCCGTGAGATCGACCTGCGCGAACGGCAGCGCGACCGTACAGGTCGATGCGGCGACCGCGCGCAGCCGGTCCAGCCAGGTCTGGGCTTGGTCGGCGCCGGTGCCCGCCCTGGTCGCACCGTCCGGATCGGACGGGCTGGCGAGTACGCGATAACCCTTGGTCATCACCTGCGCGGTGATCAGTAGATCGGGATCGACCGCGACGCAGACGGCCGAGGTCAGCGTGCGATCGCGACTGGCCGGATTGGTGCCGAGCACCGATTCCAGCGCCCCGAGCAATTGATCCAGCCGCCCGCCTTTGCCCAGCGATGCGGCCAGTTCATCATCAGTGAGCTCGGCCTTCCCATTGAGCGGGCCGGTCACACCGGCGACCAGCCGCGGGCGGTCGGCTAGCGGCCACAACAGTGTCGTCGCCACCGGGGTATCGGGCGTGGCGGGCACCGGAGAGGTGATGTCGACCGCCGGCGGAACGCCGAGCACCGGCAGGAGGAACCGTGCGTCGTCGAGGCGGGCCTGGGTACCGTAGGCCGGTTCACCATTGACATTCAGTAGCAGCGGATAAATACCGGGCTTGCTGATATCTAGCGCGGGCGTACCGCCGTTCGAGCGCAACGCGATGCTGATCGTGAACTGTTTGCGCTGGCCGGGACTCAATCGATCGGCGACATCTTCGAACGGACCGGTCACGTCGTAATTGACCTGGTCCAAGCGCAAGGTGGAGCGCAACGCACTCGGTGTCGACACCGCGGCGGCCCGCTGGATGCGGACGCTGACATCCTGCACCACCCGATCGCCGATATTGGTGACGGTGCCCGCGACCGTCAACATCGGATCGCTGGTGGTGGTCACCGCGGACGGATTCACCGAATCCAGGGTGAGCTTCAGGAATTTCGGCGACGACGAACTATTGGGCGTCGTCGGCTGGGCGGCGGCGGGCTGGGCGAGCAATACCGGAACCGCCGGTGCCGACCCGAGAATGGTCAGGACCGCAGCGATGATCCGCAACAGGCCCACCCGTCGCCCGACCACCACCCCCCACGGAATCGCTGCGCGATGCCGGAAAGTCTGGGTCATCTCTTGCCGGTCTCCATCCGGTCGATCATCCGATTCGCCACTTCGGCCAAGCGCCGCTCATCGGCATAGGCGAGCCGAGAATCCAATTCGCTCAACGGAACCCACGCCACCTGGGTGACCTCGACGTCGGCATCGGAGAGCTCACCACCGATGGAACGCAGCAGATAATGATGCACGGTCTTGTGTACCCGGCGACCCTCGGTGACGAACCAGTAATCAATGCTGCCGAGTTCGGCGACCACTATCCCATTGATTCCGGTCTCCTCGGCGACTTCCCGGATCGCGGTCTGCTCGGGCGTCTCCCCCTCTTCGATATGTCCCTTGGGCAGCGACCACAGCAGTCTGCCACGCCGATCGGTCCGCCCGATCAGCGCCGCACTGCGTTTATCGCTCGGTCCGTCCAACCCGTCGACCACGAGTCCACCCGCCGAGGTTTCCCGTACCGTGCGCATGCGAGGTTTCGCCGCGTTGGCGGCCGAACCGCGGCGCCGGGGCTGGCGGCGTCGACTGTTCGCGCGATCGGCCGGAGACACCACGCAATCCTACTGTGCTGAATTGCCGCGCCTCCGGCGCGGCGTGTTGGCGGCCCCCTTCTGTCTCGCGGCCGAGCCGTCGAGACTCGCGCCTGCGGCGCATGCGCTTCGACGACTCGGCCCGCGATACGGGCCGCCAACTCCTCGCTCGTAAGACAGCTCCGTGGTAGTCACCGAAGTGCGGATCGTTTCGGCGCCGGATGTACGCAGCCTCAGCGGCCGAGACTCGCGACTTCGTTGCCTGCGCTTCGCCCCTCGGCGAGACGGGCCGCGAACGGTCGCTCGTAAGAGAGTATGGGTGAGAGCCCGCGGCGGTCGTCCTGACTCTTCGTAAGACTGACCTCGGTGTCTTGGGCGACATCGGTCGGTCGGTCCGCCGCGGGGCCCTCGTGCACGCACCGGACATCGCTCCGTGATGGTCACCGAAGTGCGGATGGTTTCGGCGCCGGATGTATGCAGCCTCAGCGGTCGAGACTCGCGACTTCCTCGCCTGCGCTTCGGCTACTCGGCCGCGAGACGGGCCGCCAACTCCTCGCTCGTAGGACTCGCTCCTTTGGAGTTGCGTGGGTGCCGAGGTCGCGACCTGAGTGTTCGTGTCCGAGGAGGTGTTGGATGTCGACGACTCGGGGCCTCCGACGCACCGGATGCGTCTGGCCTCATATATCTGCGCGCTGCGTGGGTTGCGCTGGAATATCGGTTGTGCGCGCTCGGTAAGCTGCTGCTTCGTGGTTTCGCCCAAGTCCGAGGATGCAGCGTTGGATCGACGTACCCGATTGCTGGCCGCGGCCGCGGTCACGCTGGGACGGTTGTCCGACGTGTTGACCCCGCTCGGTGAGTTGTTCGCCGCGCGGGGGTATGAGCTTTACCTGGTCGGGGGCAGTGTGCGCGATGCGGTGCTCGGGCGGTTGGGGACGGATCTGGATTTCACCACCGATGCCAGGCCCGAACAGGTGCAGGAGTTGTTGCGCGGGTGGGCTGATCATCTATGGGATACCGGCGGGTTCGCATTCGGCACGGTGAGTGCGTCGAAGGGCGATCAGCAGCTGGAGATCACCACCTTCCGCAGCGATACCTATGACCGGGTGTCGCGCAATCCCGAGGTGACCTTTGGTGATTCGCTCGAGGGCGATCTGGTGCGGCGCGATTTCACGGTCAATGCGATGGCGGTGAAGATCGGTGCCGATGGGTCGCTGGAATTCGTCGATCCGCTCGGCGGAATGGATGCGCTGCTCGCCGGAATGCTGGATACGCCTGCTGCGCCGCAGGATTCATTCCACGACGATCCGCTGCGGATGCTGCGGGCGGCGCGGTTCGTCGCGCAGCTCGGATTCGAATTGGAGCCGCGGGTGCGGGCAGCGATAGTCGAGATGGCGGGCGAGATCGAGCGGATCACCGCGGAACGGGTGCGCACCGAGCTGGATAAGCTCATCGCCTCCGAGCATCCGATCGACGGCATCAATGTCATGTGCGAGACCGGGCTTGCCCAGCTGGTGCTGCCCGAAGTGCCCGCGATGAAGCTGGAGATCGATGAACACCACCAGCACAAGGATGTCTACTGGCATTCGCTGACCGTGTTGCAGCAGGCCATCGATCTGGAGGAAGGCGATCCGGATCTGGTGTTGCGCTGGGCCGCGCTGCTGCACGATATCGGCAAGCCCGATACCAAGCGCAATGAACCGGGCGGCGGGGTCAGCTTCCATCACCACGAGGTGGTCGGCGCGAAAATGGTGCGCAAAAGGATGCGTGCGCTCAAATATCCCAAGCAGTTCACCGAGGACGTGGCGCGACTGGTGTTCCTACACTTGCGTTTTCATGGCTACGGCAAGGGACAGTGGACCGATTCGGCGGTGCGCCGGTACGTCACCGATGCCGCCGAGCTGCTACCTCGGCTGCACAAACTGGTCCGCGCCGACTGCACCACCCGCAATAAGCGACGCGCCGCGGCTCTGCGCGCCACCTATGACGAGCTGGAGACGCGGATCGCCAGACTGCAGGAGCAGGAGGATCTGGATCGGGTGCGTCCGGACCTCGACGGCACCGCGATCATGGAACTTCTCGGCATTCCCGCTGGTCCCGAGGTCGGCAAAGCCTGGCGGTACCTCAAGGAATTGCGCCTCGACCGCGGCCCGCTCAGCAGGGATGAGGCCGAGGCCGCGCTGCTGGAATGGTGGAAAGCCCAGGTCTGAACCTGGATTCGCCGCCTCGATCAGAAGATGATCAGCGTGGTGCCCGCCACGATGGCCGAGCGGATCTGAGCCAGATCGAACGATCCGGTGATTCCCGGCAGCTCCACACGGAATCGGACCAGATCGCCCTCGCGGGTGGCGTGCACGATGCGCGCGTCATTCGGTAGCCGATCCAGCAGGGCGGCCGGTGCGGTCACCAGCTTGCGCGGGATCCTGATGCCCAACCAGTTCGCCTGGTGGATATCGACGGTCAGCAGGTTGTCACGCACCTGCGCGTCCACCAGCGCGCTGATCGGACGCCTTCGATGTTTCGCCTGGATCAATCCGCTCGGGTCGACGTCGAGTTTCCAATCGGGCTGCTGGGTGTCGAGCCAGCCCACCAGCGCCGCGGTGGTGACAGTCCCGTTCAGATCCAGCTGCTGCACCCGCGCCTTGGTCGGCACGCCGGGCACCAGCCGAACGCCGTGCGCGATCACGGTGACCTGTTCGATCGGGTGATCGTCCCAGCGCAGCCGGGACAGCACGGTTTTGGTCTGAAAATGCGCACCGCGCCTGCGCACCTTGAGCACCTGCAGGGTCGCGTCCAGATCGTGGCCGAGCAGGGTGGCGCTGACCTCCTGGCCGCCGAAACGGCTCAGAATGCCCTCACTGAGCACGGTCATCAGCACGTCCGGCATGAGTGCGGTCACCGTGCCCGCGCCGAAATCGGCCAACGGATCCACCCAGGCGGTGGTGTAGGCGATCCACTGTTCGAGTAGTGATTGATCGAAGAGGCGTTTACCCATGTCGACGGCCCGCATCGGTGACCATGACGTCGGATCGAAGTACGCGGCCATGATTGGTCCGAGCGTACTTGGCCTCGGCGCGCTCGACCACGGACGCGGCTGTGACGAAGTGAGCAATTGTGCGTATCCACGGAATGACGCGCCTCGGGCTGGCGGCGATTTCATCTGTATACACGGATCACGCCGACATCACCCCCGGGGCTGTCGCCGAACTCGACCTGGCTCCCGGCCGCTCGGTGTACTTCGCGGTCGAGGCGGCGGAAGTCCAGGTCTATCCCTGCTGATCGCTGTGCTAGTCGGCCGCCAAGGCGCGCAGGCCGTCGGCGCAGGACGGGTAGCGCGGTGTCCAACCGAGTTCCGCCTTCGCCTTGGCGTTGGATGCTCGCATGTTTGCCTGCGTCATGCGGTAGGCATATGACATCGGCCGCATCATCCAGGCAGGTACCGTGAATGGCTTTGGCGTGCCGAAGGTTTCGGCGACCAATTGGACGTGTCCGCTGAAGCTGAGCGGGGCGTCGTCCACGATGTTGTATGCGGCACCGGGCTTTCCACCTTCGACGGCCAGCGCCACGGCCGCGCCCGCATCGGCCAGGTTGACCCATGGCAGCACCCGCCCATGATCTTTCACCACCGGCAGCTGGCGTTTGCGCAGCATCTCGACAATGGCCTCCGTGCCGCCCGCGCCGTAGAAAAGGCCGTAGCGCAATGAGATGCCTTCGATCCCATCGACATTCAGCATCAGCTCTTCCTTGACCCGCATTCCTTCGAGGTGGGGTTCCAACGCCTTGTCACCGGTGGGCGCGAAGGTGTCGTTCTCGGTGACCACGTGGTCGCCGAAATCGCCGTAGCCGTATCCGAAGACCATGGATTCGGCGATAACCCGCCGAGCGCCGACGGCGCGTGCGGCCTCCAGCAGGTTGGCGGTGCCGGTGATCCGCAGCGCATTGGTCGCGTACATATCCTTGTGCCGCATGGGCGCCTTACGCAGCGCGGTCGCCGCGTGCACCACGGTGTCGATAGTGCGGCCCTCGACCGCGCGCAGCAACTGGTCGCGATTCATCAGATCGGCCTGGATATCGGCCCCAGCGCCGCGGGACAGCGAAATCACGGTGTAGCCGGACTGCCGCAGCGCGGTGGTGATGTGGCCGCCGAGTACTCCGCTCGCCCCGGCCAGCAAGACGTTCTTGGTGTCGTTCATGTCCATCAGACAGCTGAGCTCCTTCCGACGTGACACACTCGAATGTGAGCTACCTCACTCCGGAGAGCATGCCAGGAGACGACCACGAACGTGGTCACTTCCCGTACCCTCCCCCGCCAGGCGTCTCGATGACCAGCACGTCTCCGGGTTCGAGCTGCGCCGAATCGGCACCGCGCAGGTCATGCACCGTGCCATCGGCACGCTCGATCCGGTTTCGGCCGAGGCCACCTGGCGCGCCTCCGGCCATACCGTACGGCGGCACCCGGCGGTGACTCGACAGCGTCGAGACCGTCACCGCTTCGGTGAACCGCAGTCGACGCACCGCCCCGTCACCGCCGCGCCATCGCCCGGAGCCCCCGCTACCGGTCCGCACCGAGAACTCCTCGAGCAGCACCGGCAGTCGCCACTCCAGCACTTCTGGATCGGTGAGCCGGGAGTTGGTCATATGGGTCTGGACCACCGGCGCGCCGTCGAAGCCGTCGCCCGCACCGGAGCCGGATCCGATCGTCTCGTAGTACTGGTTGCGATCGTTGCCGAAGGTGATGTTGTTCATCGTGCCCGAACCCTCGGCCTGCACCCCGAGTGCCGCGTACAGCGCGCCGGTAATCGCCTGGGAGGTCTCGACATTGCCCGCGACGACCGCGGCGGGCGGTTCGGGTGCGAGCATCGAACCGGGCGGCACGATGATCCGCAGCGGGCGCAGGCAGCCGTCGTTGAGCGGAATATCGTCGGCGACCAGCGTGCGGAAGACATACAGGACGGCGGCATTCGCAACGGCGTAGGGCGCGTTGAAGTTACCTTCGAGCTGTGCCGAGGTACCAGTGAAATCAATGGTGGCGCTACGGTTTTCCCGATCCACCGTGACCCGAACATGAATGGTCGCACCCAGATCGGTCTCATAGGCGTATTCGCCGTCGTCGAGCGCATCGATGACGCGCCGCACCGATTCCTCCGCGTTGTCCTGCACATGCCGCATATACGCCTCGACGACATCGAGTCCGAAGTGCTCGATCATCTTCCGGACTTCTTCGACACCCTTGGCATTGGCGGCGATCTGGGCCCGCAGATCGGCGAGGTTAGTGGCCGGATTACGGGAGGGATACGGCGCTTCGGTGAGTAGCCGCAGCGTCTCGTCCTCCCGGAACCGCCCGTCCTCAACCAGCAGCCAGTTATCGAAGATGATGCCCTCCTCCTCGATGCGACGGCTGTTGGCGGGCATCGAGCCGGGCGCGATACCGCCGATCTCGGCGTGATGACCGCGTGCGGCGACGTAGAAGAGGATCTCGGTGCCCGCGGTATCGAATACCGGCGTGATCACCGTGATATCGGGCAGATGGGTGCCGCCGTGATAGGGATCATTGACCGCATAGGTGTCGCCGGGACACATGCCCCCGGCCTGCCTGCGCCGGATGACCTCCTTGACACTGGTGCCCATCGATCCGAGATGCACCGGAATATGCGGTGCATTGGCGACGAGATTGCCGTCGGGATCGAAGAGTGCGCACGAGAAGTCCAGGCGCTCTTTGATATTGACCGACTGTGCGGTCGACTCCAGCCGTGCCCCCATCTGCTCGGCGATGGACATGAACAGATTGTTGAAGACCTCCAGCAGCACCGGATCCGCTTCGGTTCCCGCCTCCGGTCCCGCCACGGCTGCGACCCGTTCCATGATCAGATGGCCGAGGTCGTTCACCACGGCCTGCCAACCATCGTCGACGACCGTGGTGGAGTTGGCCTCGGTGATGATCGCGGGTCCGCGCACCGCCTTCTCCGGCACCAATTCCGCACGCCGATAAAGGAATACCTCGCGCCGAGCGCCACCGGTATGCAGCCACACCGACTCCGGCTCGCCAGTGACCGCGCGCGGCCCGGCGAGGTCGGCGAGATCGGGCGGTTCGGTGAGTCCGGTCGCCTCGACCGAAAGCGCCTCGATCACGATCGGGCGGTCCAGCACGAAGGAGTAGGTGCCGCGATGACGTTCGACGAAATCCGTTGCCATCTGTGGCGGTTCGGTGAGTTCGACGGTGAGCGTGGTGTCGGTGCCGTCGTAGCGCAATTGGGCACGGCGCACGATGCGCACCCGATGCGCGGGTACGTCCTCACCCAGTAGTTCGGCGCGCGCGATGGCCTCCAGGTCATCGGCGATCTCGATGACACGCTCCATCGACTCCTCGCGCAGCGGCAACTCCACCGACCGCTCGCGCATAGCCGTGGTATCCGCGAGACCGATGCCGAGGGCGGAGAGCACACCGGCCATGGGCGGCACCACAACCGTGCGAATGCCGAGGGAATCGGCCACCTTACAGGCGAGTTGGCCACCCGCACCGCCGAAAGTGGTCAGCGCGTACCGGGTCACATCGTGGCCCTTCTGCACCGAGATCCGCTTGATGGCGGCGGCGATATTGGCCACCGCGATGTCGAGATAGCCCTCGGCGACCTGCTCCGGTGTGCGATCGTCACCGGTGCTCTGCGCGATTTCGGCGGCCAGTTCCGCGAATCGGTTGCGTACCAGCACGTCATCGAGCGGTTCGTTGCCGTCGGGGCCGAAAACTCGTGGAAAATGCGCGGATTGGATTCGGCCGAGCATCACATTGGCGTCGGTGACGGTCAGCGGTCCGCCGCCGCGATAGCAGGCCGGTCCCGGTGCCGCCCCGGCGGAATCGGGTCCGACGCGGTAGCGGCTGCCGTCGAAGTGCAGGATCGAACCGCCACCCGCCGCGACGGTATGGATATCGAGCATCGGCGCGCGCAACCGGACACCGGCGATCTGTGTGATGAACACCCGCTCGTACTCACCCGCGAAATGCGATACGTCCGTGGATGTACCACCCATATCGAAGCCGATGACGCGGTCGAATCCGGCGAGTTCGGACATCCGAACCATGCCGACGATGCCGCCCGCCGGACCGGACAGGATGGCATCCTTACCGCGGAACTGCCCGGCCTCGGTGAGTCCGCCATTGGACTGCATGAACATCAGCCGCACACCGGTGAGCTGGTCGGCGACCTGCTGGACATACCGACGCAGTACCGGTGAGAGATAGGCGTCCACCACCGCCGTGTCACCGCGCGGCACCAGCTTCATCAGCGGGCTCACCTCGCTGGACAGCGAGACCTGCGGAAAGCCGATATCGCGGGCGACCCGGCCGATCGCCTGTTCGTGCTCGGGATACAGATGCGAATGCATGCAGACGATGGCGACCGCGCGAATACCACTGTCGTACAGCGGCTTCAATTCGGCGACGAGCGCGTCCAGATTCGGCGGGTTCAGTACGGTGCCGTCCGCCGTGACGCGCTCGTCCACCTCGAGCACATGCTCATACAACAACTCCGGCAGCACGATCTCGCGCGCGAAGATCCGCGGACGGTTCTGATAGGCGATACGCAGTGCATCGCGGAAGCCGCGCGTGATGACCAGCACGGTGCGTTCGCCTTTGCGCTCGAGCAGCGCGTTGGTCGCGACCGTTGTGCCCATCCGGACGGCATCGATCCCGGCGGAGCCCTTCGCGTCGGCAAGGATTTCGCGAATGCCCGCCACCGCGGAATCGGCATAGCGCGCCGGATTCTCCGAGAGCAGCTTGTGCGTGACGAGCTTGCCGTCGGGTCGGCGGGCCACGACATCGGTGAAGGTGCCGCCTCGATCGATCCAGAATTGCCAGCCCGGTGTCTCGCTCGTCACCGGAGCCACCCGTGCGGAATGCGTATGCGCTGGTCGATCACATCCGCACCATACCGAATTGCGGTCGGCCCGATTCGAGCGCGATCAGTGCGGCGGATCGAGTTTCGCGTGCATGAGATACACGTTGTAGCTATCCCAAGCCGAGATGGTGAAGTACAGATCCTCGCTCGTCGACCACGGATGGATGAAGCCGCCGTAGGCCTTCGGATAGTCGTCGGTGGAGACCAACTGGACACCATCGGTCCAGCTGCCCTGTGGGCTCGCCGCGGTGCGCAGCACGATCGCACCGCGCGCCGAATCCAGATAGACCATCTGCCATTGCCGGGTGACCTTGTCGAAGCGCACCGATAGTTCGCTGGCCATACCGAGAACCAAAGGCGTTGCCTGGTTTTCGGCCGCGGGGGCCCAGGTTCCACCAACCCAGTACTGGTAAGCTGTCTTGTTCAGCACCTCGGTCTTCGGCACCCTCGCCAGGCCGATGACGCCGACCCGGCCGTTGGGCGTGCCGAACATGTAGACGTAATCGCCCTGCGGCACCATCGCCGTCACCTGGAACCGGCCGAGCCCGAAGAAGTTGTCCCACCTGGCGTGCTGATCCTTGACCCAGGTGCGGCCGTTGTCGTTGGAGTAGGCGAGGCCGCCGTAATTGGTCGACCACATGCCGGGGATTCGACTCCAGTGGTTGACCGACATATAACTCATGAACTGGCGCTGTCCGATCGCGAACCCGGAGGTCGGGATGGTGGTCGTCTCCCAGTTCTTGATCTTGCGGCTGGACAGCAGCTCGGTGGCGTGACACCGGCTGTCCTGCACCATGGTGTCGATGTCGAGGCCATCGGAGAGGTCACGGTCGGTGCTGTAGCCGAGCACATTGCTGCGCCAGTCCGGACCGCCGACACCGCCACTTTCCCAGCCCTCGCCGAAGGTGTCGCCGAAGGCCACGGCGACCTCGCCCGGTTTGTTCTCCCACATGATGCCGAGATCGGTGCCATCGACCTGCCAGCGCATATCGGTGCGGTTCGCCGAACCGTGCCCGGTCACCTGACCGACCAACTCCACCGACTCCACCAGCGGCGGGGCGATGGCGGCGGTCAGCGGTCCGGGCTCGGCCGGGTGCACGATCGGCGGCGGCGCGGGTTGCGGCTCGATTCCATCGGGGCCGGGCACCGGGATCGGAACGGGTTCGATCTCCGGGCGGAACTCTATGCGCGGCAGGCGGAGCGCGCCGGAACCCGAACTCGATCCTGAGCCTGAGCCTGAGCCGGAACTCGAGCCGGTGTCGGGCGCGACTTCCGGTTCCGTCTCCGTGGCGGGATCGGACGGTTTCGGTTCTGTGGCGGGGTCCGGCGGTTTCGACGTGTCTCGAATATCCGGGCACGGGTTGCGACACGGGTCCGGTGGTAGTGGCTCCGGATCGATCCGAGTGTTGTCCGGCGGCGGATCGGGGACGGGGACCGGCGTGATCTCGGGAATCGGCACCGGTATATCGATCTGTGGCGGCAACTCGGGCAGTGGCGGAGGCGGCGGTGCGTTGGGGTCCGGTGCCCGGTTCAACGGGTCGAATCCGATCTCGCCACAACTGTTCACCGGCGGCGGCGCCCACGGATGCTGCGCGGCCTGCGCGACGGGAGCCGGTACGGTCAGCGCTCCGGCGAGTATTACACCGAGGATTACGGGCGCACAGGGATATTTGGCCGCCGACGCGAACGCATGCGTACCGCTCGGCCGAAATCCCATTCCTTGTTGACTTCCTGTCGATTCGGGTCGATGGGAGATCAACTTACCCGACCGAGTCGCGGGGAGGGTGGAACCGGATGGGGCGCAGTCGCGTCCAATCAGATATGAGCGAGATCGAGTACGTATTCGGGACCGGTGACGGCACGGTCCACGTCTGGGCCAGTCAGGCGGACCTGGATCTATCTGGGTCGGGCCTGGTCGATGCGGTGGCGCTCGACTTCGATGGCGACGGCCTGGTCGATGACATGCTGTGGGATTCACACAGCACCGGAATCGCCGATGTGGCTGGGCTGGATCTGGACGACGACGGTGTACCCGACCATTTCTTCACCGACCCTTCCAGCAACGGCACCTGGAATCACCAGATCACCGGCAGCCCGGCCGATGCGAACAGCGAACAGCTGGCCTGGATCGAGCGCACCGAGCCGGATCACCTCGCCGCCGACGAATTCGGCGCGGCCTTGCCGAATCATGATGAGCCGATGCAGGATTCGCGCTGGTCGGATCCGCATGCCCCGATCGAACAGGTCGCCGCGCTACGGGATCACCGCACCTGGTCGGTCGATGCATCCGGCTACCCGACAACGCCGTTCAGCCAGTGACCGGCGAGCGCCGATTGTTCAACGCGATGGCCCCGATCCCAGCGCAATAGATTCCGGCGCCGAGGAGCACCACTGCGATCGAGCGCCCGTCGGCCGGGATCACCAATGCGGTGAGCGCGATCGCAAGCACGAACGCGATATTGAATACGGTGTCCTGCAAGGCGAAAACCTGACCGCGTCTGGTGTCGTCGATATCCATCTGCATGGTCGCGTCGCCGGTCAGTTTGATGATCTGGCCCGCGAGCCCGAACAGGAAGGCAGCGACCAGCAGCAATTGATGTGCCCGATGCGCCGCGCTTCCGGAGGAAGCGAGCGCGGTCGGGGTAACCAGTGCCAACTGCACCACCGTCGCGGTCAACAACCCGAGCACCACTGTGCGCGACCGGCCGAGCCGCGGAATCAATACCGGTGCGACCACCGCCGCCACCAACATCCCCGCCGCGGTGCAGCCGATCGCGAGTCCGAACCGGGTCAGCCCGGTATTCGCGCCGCCGCCGTCGACGGGCGCCTGCCGCAGCACCAGCACCATGATCAGCGTATTGGTGCCGAATACGATCCGGTGTGTGCCGATGCCGACCATCGCGGTGGTGACCTGAACCGCTCCCCAGACCGCGGCCGCACCGTGACGCAGACCCGTCGCGATCGCTCGCACAGCACTGCCGCGCGTCGCGGTCCCCGGCTCCGGACCGAGTACCCCTGCCCCGAATCCGGCCGCGAATACCGCACCGCAGACCGACCACACGGCACTGATCGCCACCGCGACCGCCGACGCGAAATCACCCGCGCCGATCAACCCGATGATCGCGACCGCCGCGGCCGCACCGACACCGGCACATCCGGACGCCACCGTGGCCAGCACCGAATTCGCGGGCACCAGCCAGTGCTGATCGAGCACCCTCGGCAGCGCCGCGGACACGCCTGAAAGCACGAACCTGCTGACCCCCACCACAGCGAGGGCGAGCAACAACAACGGCGTCGCGGTACTGCCCGCCATCAGTCCGACAGTCACCGCACCGATCAGCACCGCCCGCAGCACATTGGCGACCAATAGCACCGCCCGCCGATCCCAGCGGTCCAGCAGCGCACCGGCATACGGCCCGATCAGCGAATACGGCAGCAGCAACACCGCGAACGCGCCCGCGATGGCCAGCGGATCGGTCTCCCGCTCCGGGTTGAACAGTATGGCACCGGACAGCGCCGCCTGGAACATGCCATCGCCGAACTGGCCGGTAAAGCGGATCAGCGCCAACCGCAATACGCCGGGACTCTGACGCAGCGCCGCCTGCAGCGAAATCGGCCGCTCATCCGCAGGAGTGGAGCCGTCGGGCCGACCAGTAGACACGCCCAGAGGCTACTGTGTTTGATTTGCCGCGCCTGCGGCGCGGCGTGTGCTGTGTTTTTGGCCGCGCGGGCGCGGCGTGTTCGCGGCCCCCTGTGTCTCGCGTCCGAGCCGTCGAGACTGGCGACTTCGTCGCATGCGCTTCGACGGCTCGGACGCGAGACGGGCCGCGAACGGGTCGCTCGTAAGACTCGCTCCGTTGGGGTTGGGGATGGCGGGGGCGTTCGGCACCTGATGCACGCGTCCCGGAAGGTCAAGTGCGGCGCCTGCGGGCGGATGCGCTACCACAGCTCCGCCGCGAGACGGGCCGCGAACGGTCGCTCGTAAGACAGAGAGTATGTGTGGGAGCCCCGCGGTAGTCGTCCTGACTCTTCGTAAGACTGACCTCGGTGCCTTGGGCGAAATCTGTCCGCCGCGGGGCTCTCGTGCACGCACCGGACGCGAGGCCTGTGACTTCATAGGAGCCTGTTGCAGTAGACCCGTCTCTGTCTTGTCCATCTCGTCCGGCTGGTGCGTGCCGCCCTGCCCACACTCCAGGCAAGACAGGACGGCCTCGTTCCACCATGACACACCACCCTCGCTCCGCGGTGGTCGATGATGGCGGGGGGTTCGGCATTTGATGCACGCGTGCCGGAAGGTCGAGATTCCCGCCTGCGGCGCATGCGCTTCGATGACTCGGACGCGGGACGGTCCGCGAGCGCCGCTCGTAAGCATCTCGCTCCGGGAGGTTGGGGGTGGCGGGGTGTTCGGCGCTTGCTGGATGGTCGAGTTCGGCGAGAGTGTCGCATCTGCTTGGACGGCTCGGACGTGAGACGGTCGCGAATGGGTCGCTTTTAGGACTTGCTCGGGTGGTGGTTGGTGAGGGTGGGCCGGGATGATCACACGCAGTCGACCAGCGTGGAGATTGTTTCGCGCATATCCGGTGCCATCGGTAGATCGGCGAGTGTGGCGGCATCGATCCAGGCGTAGGCGTCGTGTTCGCCAGGGGCCAGGGCGACCTCGCCTGGTTCCACCTCGACGATGAAGCTGTACTTGCGCACTCGGGGCTTGGTCCTGGTGGCGTAGTCGAAATCGCCGAGGAACTCGGTGATCGCGCGCACCCGCAGCCCGGTCTCCTCGAAGAGTTCGCGCACCACGCATTCGGCCAGGGTTTCCCCGGATTCGACTCCGCCACCGGGCAGTTCGTACATGCCGCCGTGGTAGTCGTCCGGTACGCGGCGCACTACCAGGAGTTTGCGATCGCGGAATACCGCGACACCGACGACGAAGTCGCTGATTCCGTCGCGCTGCGCCGCATCGCGGAGTTGCCGCTCGATGCGTGCGAGTACCTCGGTTCGCATCCGTTCGTCACCTCCGATTCCGTTGTGGCACATGATGTTACGAATCCGACATGGGCGCCTACAGACCCCGTCGTCGGTGGCGGGCCGTGCCGACCACCGACTCGACTAACCGGTCGGTTCTGCTCGGCTGCCATTCACCCGCAGCCGCGCCTGACTCCCTTGCACGTCACTCGTGAAGATCAGCTCGCGTAAAATGCCGAGTGCACGACAATTTACTAGGAATTCGGAGTACCGCGTCGTAAGTGCTCCTACCCTGAAAGGTGATCGGTGCACGGTCCCGAGAGGAGGACCATGATGTCCACACTCACGACACCACACATCGATGTCCATCGCGGCGGCGATCGCATGAAAACGCGCGTGTCCTGGTTGGATTCGAAGCACTCGTTCTCCTTCGGGGAGCACTACGATCCCGACAACACCCATCACGGGCTGCTGCTCGTCAATAACGAAGACATTGTTTCCCCTGGTCAGGGCTTCGAAACCCATCCGCACCGGGATATGGAGATCGTGACCTGGGTGCTCAGCGGCTCGCTGGTGCACCAGGATTCGCTCGGGCACAGCGGCGTCATCTATCCCGGTCTGGCACAGCGGATGAGCGCGGGCACCGGAATCCTGCATTCGGAGAAGAACGACTCCTGGCGCCTGGATCGCGGCACCGAACACGACCAGCCGGTCCATTTCGTGCAGATGTGGGTCGTGCCCGACGAGCCGGGCTCGGAGCCCGGATATCAGCAGCTGGAGATCGACGATGAATTGGCGCGTGGCGGCCTGGTGACCGTGGCCGCCGGCCTGCCGCGCTATCACGATCGGACCGCGATCGCCATCGGCAGCAGCCATTCGGCGATGCATGTGGCGCGGCTTGCGGGTAGCTCGGAAACCGAGCAGGCGATCGACCTGCCCGACGCACCGTACCTGCATTTCTTCGTCGCCAGGGGCGAGGTCGAGATGGAGGGCGTCGGTCCGCTGTACTCGGGTGACGCCGTGCGCCTGACCAGATCGGGCGGCCAGCGGGTGACCGCCCACGGTCCCGCCGAGATCCTGGTCTGGGAGATGCACGCGCGGCTGGGCGGGCAATAGCGCGCCGGCATCAGTTCCCAGGGAGTCTCAGAAGACGACTGCAGCGCACCGGCTGAGAGGAAGTCCCATGGCGCAATATCCGCCGCCCGGCCAATATCCGCCGCCCGGTCAGTATCCGCCGCCACCGGGCCAGGGGCAGCCTCCATCAGGTCAGTATCCGCCGCCACCTGGTCAGGGGCAGCCGAACTATTGGCAGGAATCCCCCAAGCGCAAGGGCATGGCAATCACCGCACTGGTGCTGGGCATCCTGGGATTTCTGAGCTGCTGGACGCTGATCGGCGGCTATCTGTTCGGCTTCCTCGCGCTGATCTTCGGCATCATCGCGCTGGTCAAGATTCGTTCCGGGACTGCTGGTGGCACCGGCATGGCGGTCACCGGCTTGATCCTGGGTGTGCTCGCCCTGGTCGCCGCGATTGTGCTCAGCATTGTCGGCTGGAGTTTCTTCGTCGACTCCGGCGGCAAAGACTATCTGGACTGTCTGCAGAAGGCGGGCAACGATCAGACCAAACAAAACGAGTGCCGGGACAAGTGGGAGAACAGTATCGAGCAGAGCTTCAGCGTGACGCTCACTCCGCGCCCGACCCCTTGACAACGCCCTTGATGCCCTCGACTATCGACCGTCCGCCGCTGTTCGCACAGGTCCGGGTGGCGGCGATGACATCGCCGAGGTCAGGGCGGTAGTCGCCCTCGGGCGGTGCTATCCAGATCCGATAGCCGCTGAACTCATCGGTCGGCGACGGCAGCACGATCCGGCTGCCGGGCAGCGCCACCGAGGCGCAGACCCGGAACAGTTCCGGGAACAGCGCCATATCCAGGTACGAGTTATCGGTCGGACCGGTCAGGAAGGACCATCGGCTGGAGCGCGGATGCGCGATGATGGGGCCGGTCCGCCCGTTGGTGGTCAGCAGGTGGGCACGCACCCGCTTGCCGAGTTCGGCGGGCATGACGACCGCGCCGACCGCGCCTACTTCCAACAGAATTCGCCCGAGTGCCGGATCGACGACCCCGTAGAGACCGTTGTCCTTGCGATAGCGGCGACAGCGCGCCAATGCGTCCTGGGCCGCCGCGAAATCCTGGGCTGCCAGGTAGCTACCCGATTCCATTCGCGACGTACTCATGAGGAACCTCGCCTCGACTCTGAGTGGATCGGCGTAAAAACCAAAGTTGCCGCTCAAATCGACCCTAGACCCGCACAAGTTCCTTGACAATAGTCACACGCCGAGTAAATTTCCGGCGTACGATTTCCGGCCATGGCGCCCGTTTCCCCAACCGTTGCTCGCTGGGAGCTGGTACTGCGCCTGCGTGAATTGCGCGAACAGCGCGGCTTCGATTCGGCCACCTTCGCCAAGCGGGTCGGTTTCACTCCCGCCAACTGGTCGCACGTCGAGAAGGGGCGACGGGTGCTCACCACGAACACCATCGGCCCGGTGCTCGAATTGCTCGAGGTGGATGCCGAGGAACGCGCGGAGTTGCTGACGCTGCTCGAGGCGAGTAAGCAGCGGGGCTGGTGGGCCAAATCATCGGCACTGATCGGTCCGGAACTGCAGCGGCTGTATGGCATGGAGTATGGCGCGCAAAGCATCCGCAGCTACGACAGTTTGGTTTTCCCTGGCTTGCTGCAGTCCGAGGATTACGCGCGAGCGCTCATCAGCGCCGATGTGATGATTCGGCCGGTTCAGGTCGAGCAACTGGTTGCCATCCGAATGCGGCGCCAGGAGCGATTGCGCGGCAAGCGGCCGGTCGAGCTGACCGCGGTCATCGGCGAGGGCACCCTGCTGCAGCAGACCGGTGGGCCGGAGGTGCTGCGTGGGCAGTTGGAGTATCTGGCGAAGACCATCGAGCAGCTCGACAATATCGAGGTGCGGGTCATTCCGTTCGCGGCGCGGGCGGGCGCGGTGCTCGGCGGATCCAGTTTCCATCTGATCGACTTCGCCGGTGAACAGCTGCCGACCTTCGCGTGGGCCGAAAGTGCGGTCTTCGGCGGCGCGGTCGACGATCCGGAACAGGTGCGCGATTTGAGCTTCGCTTACGTTCGCGCGCTGGAACAATCGTTGAATCGTGCAGCATCATTGGCCCTGATCAGCAGGTATGCACGAGTGTAAAATCCTGCCCATGGCCACCACCGCTACCCTCCGGTCGGTTTTCACTGACTGGTTCACGTCGAGTCGATCGAACAACGGCAATCAATGCGTCGAGGTTCGGTTCGATGGTGACGCGGTGCTCATCCGTGACAGCAAATACCGCCGCAACCCGGCCAACCGCACCGCTGAAGAGCCCATCATCACCGTCACCGCGAGCCTTTGGACCTCGTTCATCAACCTTCTCCACAGCGGCCGATCGCATAACGAGCTGATCGCACAAACGTGCGCCGATGGCAGCGCGACCCTGCGCCACGGCGATATCACCCTCTCCTACACCCCCGAAGAGTGGGATGCGTTCATCGCCGGCGTGCGCGACGGCGAATTCGATCGCATCATCCTGCCCGCCTGACCGCCTACCCCGGCCGTAGCGACTGCTTACAGCGCACTCGAAACGACCAGCCGACGCGGCCGGGGTCAACCTCGGCGACGGCAACCTTCGCCTCAGCTCTGCATACTGGAGATCGTGACTTCCGATCTGAGCAGTCCCTCCGGTATCGATCTGACCCACCTCGACCACGCGGTACGCGTGCAGGACGACCTGTTCGCCCATGTCAACGGCGAATGGCTGGATACCTATGAGATACCGGCGGATCGTGCGGTCGACGGCGCCTTCCGGGCGCTGTACGACCAGGCGGAGCTGGATGTGCAGACGATCATCCAGCGGGCCGCCGATTCGGCGGCCGAGCACGGCAGCGATGCGCGCAAGATCGGCGATCTGTACTCGAGCTTCATGGACACCGATACGGTGGCCTCGCTCGGGCTCGCACCCATCGCGGGGGAACTCACCGAGATCAACGAGGTCACTGATCGCAGTGCCTTCGCCGCTCTCTTGGGTCACCTGCAGCGCACCGGCGTCGGCGGCGCGCTCGGCTTCTATGTCGACACCGACGATAAGGACTCCAACCGGTATCTGGTGCACGCCACCCAGTCCGGGATCGGACTGCCCGACGAGTCCTACTACCGGCAGGACGAATTCGCCGAGATCCGGGCCAAGTACATCGAGCACATCGGTCGGATGTTCGCGCTCGCCGCCGCCGAACCGCAGATCGCCGCGCTGCTACCCGCCGACCTGACGACGGTCGGACAGCGGATCTTCGAATTGGAGCGCAAGCTTGCGGCCGGACACTGGGATGTGGTGCGCCGCCGCGACGCCGAGTTGAGCTACAACCTCACCACCTACGACGCACTGGTCGCCGAACATCCGGAATTCGATTGGCACGCTTGGACTTCCGCGCTTGCCGATGGTATCTCGAAGTCGGGTCCCGACCTGTTCGCCGAAGTGGTTGTGCGCCAGCCGGATTACGTGCGCACCTTCGCCCAGACCTGGGCCGCCGAGCCGCTCGCCGATTGGCAGGCGTGGGCGATCTGGCGGGTGTTGCGGTCGCGGGCGGCCTATCTCACCGATCCGATCGTCGAGGAGAATTTCGACTTCTATGGCCGCACCCTCACCGGCGCGCAGGAGAACCGCGAGCGCTGGAAGCGCGGCGTTTCGCTGGTGCAGGATCTGCTCGGTGAGGCAGTCGGCAAACTGTATGTGGCCGAGCACTTTCCGCCGGAGGCCAAGGCGCGGATGGTCGAGCTGGTCGCCAATCTGCAGGAGGCCTACCGCCGCAATATCGCCGAGTTGGACTGGATGGGGCCGGATACCAGGGCGGCCGCGCTGGCCAAACTGGAGAAGTTCACCCCCAAGATCGGCTATCCCGACAAGTGGCGCGACTACTCCGCCATCGTCATCGTCCCGTCCGATCTGGTCGGCAACTACCGCCGCGGCTATGCCGCCGAACACGATCGCGATCTGAACAAGCTCGGCGGCCCGGTCGATCGCGGCGAATGGTTCATGACACCGCAGACGGTGAACGCCTACTACAACCCGGGCATGAACGAAATCGTCTTCCCCGCCGCCATTCTGCGGCCGCCGTTTTTCGATATGCATGCCGACGACGCCGCCAACTACGGCGGCATCGGTGCGGTGATCGGCCACGAGATCGGCCACGGTTTCGACGATCAGGGCGCCAAATACGATGGCGACGGCAATATGGTCGACTGGTGGACCGACGCCGATCGCGCCGAATTCGGTAAGCGCACAAAGGCTTTGATCGACCAGTACAACGTGCTCTCGCCCAAGGCGCTGTCCGACCAGCACACCGTCAACGGCGAATTCACCATCGGCGAGAACATCGGGGACCTCGGCGGACTGGCTATCGCCCTGGCCGCCTACCGCATTTCGCTCGAAGGCGAGGAGCCGCCGGTCATCGACGGCCTGACCGGTCTGCAGCGCGTCTTCTACGGCTGGGCTCAGGTGTGGCGGACCAAGGCCCGCGATGAGGAGGCCATCCGACGCCTGGCCACCGATCCACACTCGCCGCCGGAGTTCCGCTGCAATGCTGTGGTCCGCAATATCGACAGCTTCCACGAGGCCTTCGATGTGAAGCCGGGTGATGGGCTGTATCTGGAACCCGAACAGCGCGTCAAGATCTGGTGAGCACGCGACGGGCCGAGGACGCCGCGTCAGCGCAGGCGTTCCTCGGTTTCGCCGTCGAAGAAGAAGATCTCGTCGAGCTTCGGGCGCAGCCGCAGGCGATCGCCGAGCGCCACTTGGAAGCGGCGGTCCACCCGGGCCACCACCTTGCCCGAGCGGCTGTTCCATTCATCGGTGACGCCGTGGCTGTAGATGAAGGATTCGGCGCCGAGTTCCTCGAGCAGTTCGGCGGCAACGGCGAGGCTGTTATCGGTTTCGGTGGTGGTTTCCCAGGATTCCGGACGGATGCCGACAATGACCCGTCCACCGGTTACCGTGCGAGGCAAGGAGATTCGCAGCTCGCCGAGGACGGCCGCACCGTCGCGCACCGGTGCGTCGAGCAGGTTCATACCGGGTGAGCCGATGAAGCCCGCGACGAAAGTATTGACCGGATCGTCATAGAGCTGACGGGGTTTGGCGATCTGCTGGAGTTTCCCTTCTCGCAGCACCGCGACCCTGTCACCCATGGTCATGGCCTCGACCTGGTCGTGGGTGACATAGACGGTGGTGGTGCCGAGACGTTTCTGCAGCGCGGCGATCTGGGAGCGGGTGCTCACCCGCAGCTTCGCATCCAGGTTGGACAGCGGTTCGTCCATGCAGAAGACCTGGGGTCGGCGCACGATGGCACGACCCATCGCAACGCGCTGGCGTTGTCCGCCGGACAGCTTCGCCGGTTTGCGATCGAGCAGATGCTCGAGTTCGAGCATCTTCGCCGCTTCCTGTACGCGAATCGCGGTATCCGCCTTGTTCATTCCGGCATTGCGCAGTGCGAAACCCATATTCTGCGCGACCGTCATATTCGGATAGAGCGCGTAGCTCTGGAATACCATCGCCACATCGCGGGCGCGTGGCGGCAGTCCGGTGACGTCCTTACCGTCGATCAGAATGCGTCCAGCCGCAACGGTTTCCAATCCGGCCAGCATCCGCAGACTGGTCGATTTGCCGCAACCCGATGGGCCGACGAGGACGATGAATTCCCCGTCGGCGATATCGAGTTCCAGGTTGTCGACGGCGGGCGTCGGCGCACCGGGATACAGATGCGTCACCCCGTCGAAGTGCACTGTTGCCACGGCGTCGATCTCCCTCTTGGTCGGTACTACTTGGGCAGCTTCGGCGTGATCTGCCGATCGATAATCGTCTGCAGTTGACTGACCACATTGGCGAAGGCCGTTGCCGGATCCGCATTCTGCAGACCGATCTGCTCGAGACCGGTGCCGATGATCTGGTCACCGCCGGGTACGAACACCCGCGCGTAATCCTGCGATTTGGTCACTGCGAGCTGCTCGATGGCAACCTTCGAATTCGGATTCTTGGCCAGGAAGTCGACCTCGCTCGGATCGGTCACCGCGGACTTGCGTACCGGCATATATCCGGTGCCCTGCGAGAAGTCCGCGGTATTCGCGGCATTGGTGATGAACTCGATGAACTTCAGCGCGTTCACCTTCCGCTGATCCGAGATCCGCGACGGAATCGCCAGCCCGGCACCGCCGGTGGTGACGCCGGGACCGTTGGGATGCGGCAGGAACGCGGTGCCGAATTCCAGTTTGCCCTCGGCATTCTTCTTGATGCCCCGCAGATCGCCGGTGGAGGCGATGGTGGAGGCGATGACGCCGGTGCCGAAGTCGACGGCGATCTGGGGTTTGATGCCCGCGTACTTCTTGGTGTGGATCATGTCGCGCAGAAACTGGCCTGCCGCAAGCGTTTTGGGGTCGGTGAACTTCAGCGTCCACTGATCGGAGTAGGCGCCGCCGAAGGTCCAGTTCGGGCCCTGGAAGGTCCAGGCCAGGTAGTTCTTGGCATCACCCCAGCCGTGTGCGAGCTTGCCGTCGCCGACCACGGATTGGATTTTCGGCCCCCACTCGTCGAACTCCGGCCAGCTCTGCGGGCCGCGGTCGGGTAGACCGGCCTTCGCCCACACGTCCTTGTTGTAGTAGAACAGCGGCGTCGAGCGCGCGTACGGCAGCGCGTAATGCTTACCGTTGAAAACGTAATCGGCGGCCAGCGAATCGACATAGTCGTCGAGCTTCACTCCGGCGTCGGCGAAGTGCGAGTCCAGCGGTTCGATGGTGCCGTTGAGCGCGTAGTTGAACCACCAGACATCCGACAGCACAACGACATCGGGTAGTTCGCCGCCGGATAGCGCCGCATTGAATTTCTGCGACACCTCCTCGTAGTTCTTACCCGCGTCGACCAGATTGACCTTCAGCTCCGGATACTTCGCCTGGAACCGATCGATCAGCTCGGTCTCGAGCTCCTTCGAGGTACCGGGGTGATTGGACCAGAAGGTGATGGTGTTGGCGTCACCGGACTGCTTACCGCCACCGCCGCTACCCGCGCAAGCGGTCAGCGCGGTGCCCGCCGCAAGCGCACCGGCCAGGCCGATGAATCCGCGCCGTGACAGTGCCGGGAATGGTGAGTTGGACACTGGTTTCTCCTATCAGCCCTTGACCGCACCCGAGGTGAGGCCCTTGATCATGTGGCGCTGTAGCAGCAGGAAGACGATGAGGATCGGCAGCATGGTCAGCAGCGTCCCCGCCATCACCGGTCCCCAATTGGTGACGCTCGGGTTCTCGGTGTTCTGTAGCAAGGTCAGGCCGACCGGCAGTGTGGCGACTCGGGTGTCATCGGCCATCAGGAACGGCCAGAGGTATTCGTTCCACTCGTTGACCAGCGTGACCACCGCGAACGCCACCATGGTCGGTCCGGACATCGGCAGCACCACCCGCGTGAGCAGGCGCCACCAGTTGGCGCTGTCCATCCGGGCCGCCTCGATCACCTCCGAGGGCAGTGAGAGGAAGTGATTGCGCATCAGGAAGGTCCCGAAGGCCACCCCGCAGAGCGGAATGATGATGCCCTGGAAGGTATTTCGCCAACCCAATTGGGCGATCAGCGCGTAGTTGGAGATCACCGTGATCTGGTTGGGCACCATCAGCGCCGCGATGATCACCAGGAACACCAATGTCTTACCCGGAAATCGCAGGAACACCAGGCCGTACGCGCTGAACACCCCGAGCACGAATTTCACCAGCGCGATGATCCCGGTGACAATCAGCGAATTGCGCAGGAACGTCCAGAACGGCAGCGTCGTGGTCGCGTCCTCGTAGTTCGCCGGATGCCAGCTGTGCGGCCAGTACACCGCGGGCTGGGTATAGATATCCGGACGCGCCTTGAACGAGGTGATGAAGATCCAGAACAGCGGCACGCCGATGATGATCAGCACGCACACCATCGCGCCGTAACCGAGCACCGTCACCGCGCGCTGCCTGCGGCGATACGAAAGCGTCTCGATGCTGTATCCATGGCGGGTAGCTACGCGGTTACCCATGCTGCCTCCTCCGCGCCCCTCGCTTCGGCCGCGTGTGTTTCACTGCTCGCCCCGATCCATGACGCGCACCTGGACCAGCGTGACGACCAGCAGCACGAGGAACATGATGGTGGCGACCGTCGCGCCGTAACCGGCCCGGAAGTTGCGGAAGGACTCCTGGTAGACCTGATAGACCATGGTCGTGGTGCCGGTGCCGAGCGGCCCGCCGCGCGTCATCACATTGATGATGTCGAAGACCTGCAGCGAATTCAGCAGCACCGTGATCGACAGGAAGAACGTCGTCGGCCGTAGTTGCGGCAGTAGCACTTTGGTGAAGGTGGTCCAGCGGCTCGCACCGTCCATCTGCGCCGCCTCCATGAGATCGGCGCGGGTGCCCTGCAGAGCGGCCAAGTAGATGACGAAGGTGTAGCCGAGGTTCTTCCAGATATAGGTGACCGTCACCATGAACAGCGCCCAGTGCGGGTCCTGGTAGAAATCCGGGACCTTGTCGACGCCGATCCGGTGCAGCACATCCTGGATCAGCCCGAAGCTCGGATCGAAGATGAACTGGAAGGCCACGCCGATGGCCGCGCCCGAAATGACGAACGGCGCGAAGATGGCCGAGCGAACCACATTGCGCCCGAATAGCTCGCGGTCCAGCAGCAGGGCTAGCACCAGGCCGAGCACCATGCTGCCGACCACCGCGGCCACGGTGAAAACCACTGTATTGGTGACGATCTGCCAGGAGTCGTCGCGGCCCCACCACTCCCGGTAGTTCGCGAACCCGATGTAGGTCACGAAGTTGTCGGAGATATTGAAGTCGGTGAACGAGAGCCGGATATTGTCGGCCAGCGGACGGTAGACGAACAGGGTCAGCAGTACCAGATTCGGGCCCAGCAACACCAGGAACAGCGCATAGTCCTGCCATGGCCGATTGCGCAGGCCACGCCCGCGCGGATGGGGCAGCACTCGTTCCGGCCTGGCTCGCACGGCCGAAACTTTACGGCGCGTAGCAAACAATCGGTTAACGTAGAACGCCGAAACGCTGAACTTCTTGCTGGGCGCACCCGACGAGTTACCCATGTGCTGGTCCGCCTCCCCGAGCCTTTTGCCGGTCGCGGGTGCCGTGGGAGTTTCGTCGCGGGCCGCCGGCAGTCGTGGTGGCTGGATTCTGGGCGTGCCCGGCGAATTACCCATGTGCTCCCGAAATCAGCTGTTGCGTTGCGCTATTCGGGAGGTTAGCTGGCAACTGGTCCGTCGTCCGGGAAATCCGGAAGACTCGGAATGAACAACGAACTCAGCCCAGGCTGATCGGGCCTGGGCTGAGTTGAGCTCGGGAGACTTCGACCGGATGTCTAGTCGTTCCAGTCGCCGTAGCCGTCGCGGGCGTTGAGGGTGCCGCCCTGGGTGTTCTGGACGATCACCGGGTCACCCTTCTTGGCGTTCTCGAAGAACCACTTCGCGTTCTCGGTACTGACGTTGAGGCAGCCGTGGCTGGCGTTCGAAACACCTTGCTGCGCAACCGACCACGGGGCCGCGTGCACGAAGATGCCGCTGTTGGAGATGCGGGTGGCGTACTCGACCTCGACCTTGTAGCCCTCGGGATCGGTGGTCGGCACACCGTAGGTGGACGAATCCATGGTCATCTTGCGCAGCTGCTCGCCGACGAAGTAGGTGCCGTTGGGGGTCTCGTGCTTGGTCTTACCCATCGAGGTCGGCATCGTCATGATCTCCTCGCCGTTGCGAGTGATCGTGATGGTGTGCGTGTCGTCGTCGGCGGTGGTGATAAAGGCGTCACCGATCCGGTATGCGGTGCGGGTGCCGCCCGCCTCCACGGTCACATCGGTGTTGGCCGGCCAGAACTCGTTCGGCCGCCAGCGCACCTGCTTGTCGCTGAACCAGTAGAAATGACCCGGCGCGGGATTCGAGGAGGTGATCTTGATGGCCTTCTCGGCGGTGGCGTGATCGGTCACCGGATCCTTGAAGTTGATGATGATCGGCTGCGCGACGCCGACGGTCTCGCCGTCGCCGGGGCTGATACTCGGCGGTGCGAAGTTCGCCGTGACGCCCGGATCGGTGGCGGGCGAGGCAGAGGAGCCGGTGCCGACACCCGGCAGTACCGGATCGGCCTGAGCCGGCGCGACGGCGGTGATGCCGACCGCGGCGATGGCCGCCGACAAGAGGACGCCCTGCCGGAGTCGGCGGGCTAGCGCTCCCCGACGAGGAGCAGTCGACGTCCTGGTGTGCAAAGCGGCATGCATAGGTTTCTCGTCCAATCCATCTCTCACTACGCCGGTGGCGCGGCGAGATCTCTCATCGGTGTGGAGCTGCAGGGCGGTTCCACGAAGACCCTTCGTGGATTCCGTGCGAACGCCCACGGAAAAACGGCGCGGGGAACACACAGCACCCCACGGGTATATGACGCACCCGACCCTGGCGTCCTTCCTACCGTCCAGGGCCATCCGTGGCCAGCGGCGTTTCGGATTGATTCGTGTTGACCACATGGTGTGTTGAGCAACACATATGCCGTTGGGGGTCATGATCTTTCGTGAAATCGGCCGGTCAGATCGGTGCGACTCGATTAATCCGGACGGTCGTCAAGCCCGACGATCCCGGCAATAGCCAAACTCCTTCGTGAGATAAATCACGAAATGACATCGAATGGGATCGACCGACGCGGCCCCGTCGCGATGTTGTGCGGCACCGACAGCGGCGTGCGCCCGCGCGCATAACGTGGCGGCAATCGCAGCTCCCGACGACCGAGGATCGTGGCGAGTACGACCCGCAATTCGTAATCGGCAAGTGAAGCTCCGACACAGCGTCGATGCCCGCCGCCGAAGGATGCGAATTCGTACGGTCGGTACTTACGCTCGAGGAACCGCTGCGGCTCGAATAGTTCGGGATCGGTCCATACCGCGGGATCGGAATGCAGCAGCGGTAGCGCGATGCCCATGGTGTCGCCCGCCGCGAGTTCGACACCGCGCAGCGTGAACGGGGCGGTCAACCTGCGCAGCACGATCGGCACCGCGGGATGCAGCCGCAGTGTTTCCTGGCAGACCGCATCCAGAAACGGCAGCCCGGCGAGATCTAGCGGGGAGGCATCGGGCCCGGCCGCGTGCAGTTCGGCGCGCAGGCGCGCCAGCACCTCGGGTTCCCGATGCAGATGGAACAGCGCCCACACCAGACTGGTGGCGGTGGTCTCGTGTCCGGCCACGAGCAGTGTGCGCAATTGTTCGCACAGATCGTCATCGGTGATCGAGGTGCCGTCGTCATAGCTGGTCGCGAGCAGTAGAGCGAGAATGTCGGCGCCGACCGAACCGGCGGCCCGACGCCGCGCGATATCGGTCAGGATCAGCTCGTCGAGCCGCTCGCGCGCGGCCACGAACCGGTCCCATGGCGCCCGACCGAACAGCCCATGGCGCAGTGCGGGCACCAGCATCAGCGGTCCGGAGTAGGCGGTGAGGAATTCCGCGACCGCGGCGGTGTATTCGGCGCGGCGCTGGTGGCTGTCCACCCCGAATACCGCCTGCAGGATCACCCGCAGCGTGATCGCCCTGGCCGCGGCGCGTGCGTCGATGCGCGTACCCGGTGTCCAGGCAGGCCGAGATTCACCTGTACTGCCAGACATTTCGGCAAGAGTGGACTCGCGGATGAGTTCGCCGTACGCGCGGATCCGCGCGCCATGGAATGCGGGCGCGAGCAATGCCCGATCGCGCCGGTGGCGTTCACCCGCGGCCAGGATGAGCGAGGCGGAGCCGACCAGTGGTTCGATCGGATTCGGTCGCGGCGGCTCGAGTAGATCGGCCGGCGCGCGGAAGAGTTCGCGGGCACCATCGGCCGAGCCGGTGAACAGCACCGCGCCGAAACCGGGAAACCGCACGTAGAAGGGGTCGCCCTCGCGTTCGCGGCGCCACCGGAAATACCGTTCGAAATCGATGCCCGCGGCTACCGCATGCGCAACAACCATTCGCGGTACGCGCGGCGTCGAGGACGCGGCGTCCACCGCCGTTTCGTCGGGTGCGCCCGCCTGCTCCATATCTATAGCTACGAACTCACGGTGGTCCCGGTTCGACCGGCCTCGCCGGTCGAACCCTGCGCACCGTAGTGCTGGCGAGGGCGGCCAAGCGGGCGAGGCGGGCGTCCCCGAGCGCGGTCACCGCGTTGCCGAGTCGATTGGTGACGAAGGCGATCGACATGCCGAGTTCGGGATCGGCATAGGCACCCGAACCGCCGAGTCCGTAGTGGCCGAAGGCGTTTCGCGGCTGCTGCTTGGACATCACCACCGGCCGGTGATAGCCGAGGGTGAATTTCAGCGGCACCCCGAGCACATAGTCGCGGCTGTCGGCGCGCTGGGTCTGATTGATGATCGCGATCGTCTCCGGCCGCAGGAACTGCGTCGCCTCGATGCGGTGACCGCCGCGTTCGGGATCCAGCGCCTCGACCCGACCCGCGTTCGCCAGGGCCCCATACATTCTGGCCAGTCCGCGCGCCGAAAAGACACCATTCCAGCCGGGCATCACCGCATCGTGCACGCGCGGATCGCGGACCAGTTCGTCGAAACTCTCCGGCATGCCCGCCTCGGCGAGGCCGCGGATGGGGCGCACCCACGAAAGCACCGATGACGCGGTATTCCAACGGATTCCGGGTGGATTCAGATGCGGAAAGATCTTGGCGATCCGGCGGCGCTCGGATTCCGGTACCCGGAACCAGAATTCGTCATAGCCGATTGGTTCCGCGATCTCGCGCCGCACCACATCGGTGAACGGTTCACCGGTGGCGCGCTGCACGATCTCGGCCACCAGCCAGCCGAAGGTGATCGCGTGATAGCCCGAGGTACGGATGCGCCGTGGATCGGCCGGACTCTCGGCCAGCGCCGCCACCACCGCGTCGTAGTCGAGGATGCCCTCCCGTCCCGGGACCAGGCCGCGCACCCGATGCAGTCCGGCGCGGTGCGAGAGCACATCGCGCACCGTGATGTCGTCCTTGCCGTGTGCGCCGAATTCCGGCCAGTAGGTCGCGACCGGGGCTTCGTATTCGATCAGCCCACGCTCGGCCAACCGGTGCACCACGGTCGCGGCGACACCCTTGCCGGTGGAGAAGGTGAGTGCCACGCTGTCGCCGTTCCAGCGCCGATCCTTGGCCGCCCAGCCCGCCCAGATATCGACGACGGGTCGACCGTCGAGATAGATCGCGAGCGCGCCGCCCCCGCGCGTCGGCTGGGCGAACATGCCGAAGAAATGGTCGGCCAGGCGGACGAACCTCGGATCGACGAGCATCTCGCGTGGCGCCGCTGGCCACCGATCCGGTGCGGGGAAGGCTGAAACCACGGGTCACACCTCCTGCTGGTTTGGGCCGAATTCTCAGCCTAGCTCGGATCGTGGCGTTTGCCAGCGACCGAAAGGCGTGGTCAGACAGGTCGCGCCGGTTGCCGAACTCCACGCGAAGGCCGCCGTGCCCAGGCACACCACCGTGCTGTCGGCGGTCGTGACCTGTGCGCGCGAGCCGTCCAGGGCGATCGATACCGCGAACAGCGTGGCGGACGGGTTCGGTTGGTCGGTCTCGGAATTCGCTGTCGGAGCGGCGATCGAGGTCAGCGCGACGGCATCGGCGCCGTAGCCGAGCGCGATCGGAACTCCGCCGACCCCGTCGCTGGCACCCACCCCGCCCGCGGCGCCGATACCGAGCGCGGCGGCATCGGAACCGGCATGGGCGTAGCCGACGCCGTCGTATCCGGCAGCCCGTGCCCGGCCCTGGGTTTCGGCGGTAGCTCGGCATGCGGTGCTTCCATCGATCACGGTGACATCCGTCCCGCCGTCGGAGGCGCAGTGCACATCGGTTGCCGAGGCCCCCGCTGGCAGCATCAGCGCGGCGCCGAATGCGGCGGTAGTGCAGGTGATTGCGCTGATCAGCTTCACGGACGAGCCCCTTTCACACCGGAAACCCCACCATACCCAGATGGGTTGCTGGTAAGCCGATTCCACTGGCGGGCCGCACTGCGGCAGTGATCGAATCAACACTTCGGCGGGCACTGTGCTGTCGCGATGGGGATGCTGTCGACTCGACGCGCGCGCGCCCGGTGGTGTATGCATGGCGTGGTATTTCACGTATTTGCTAGATCACTTCGGATTCCGACGGGGGTATGAGTTCGGAGCGTTACAGCCGGGAGGACTGTAAGTGTCTCGTCAACCGATCTCGGGTCGCCTCGCGACCGCGGCCATCGCCGCGGTCGCCGTTGTCGCCGCGCTCTCGCTAGCGGGCTGCGGCAATAAAATCAGCGGCAACGCCCAGCCCGCCATTGGTAACGGGACCATCGATGCGGTCTCGTCCACCAACACGCCGAAAACCTCAGGGGCCCGGCCCACCACCAGCGCCCGCCCGACCTCGGGTAAGCCGACGACGACCACCTCGGCGACCAAGGGTGGCAGCACCGACTTCCAGGCCAATGTCGGTGACTGCGTGACGCTCGGTGGCACCACCGATAACGCCACCATCGCCAAGGCCTCCTGCGGCAGCCGGGCCTCGAACTACAAGGTCATCGGCAAGGCGCCGACCAGTTCGCAGTGCGTCGCGGACCGCGACTCCGCCTACTTCGAAACCCTCAACGGCGCGCAGCAGGGCGCGATCTGCCTGGATATCGACTGGGTCGTCGGTGGCTGCATGGATATCGGCGGCGAGGATCCCAAGCGCATCGATTGCACCGAACGCGTCAGCCAGGGCGTGAAGGTAACCAATATCCAGCAGGGCGCCGACGATGCCAGCGTCTGCGGCAGCAGCAGTGGCTTCGAATACCCGACGCGGCACTTCGTGGTCTGCGTCCAGAATCTCTGACCGCCACGAAAACCCCGCTCTGAAGGCTACGTTGGGTCGGTGAGTTCTGAGCTACCCCGCCTGGGTTCGGCAACCGGCCGCTGGATCCTGCTTGCCACCATCCTCGGTTCGTCGGTGGCCTCGTTGGATGCCACCGTTGTCAATATCGCGCTGCCGCGCATCGGCGAATCCCTCGACACCGATGTCGCGGGTCTGCAGTGGACGCTCAACGGCTACACGCTGACCCTGGCCTCGTTCATCCTGCTCGGCGGCTCGCTCGGCGATCATCTCGGCCGCCGCAAGGTGTTCGTCTGGGGTGTCATCGGTTTCGCGCTGGCCTCGATACTCTGCGGCGCCGCGGTGAATATCGAGATGCTTGTCTTCGCCCGGATCCTGCAGGGTGTGGCGGGCGCGATGCTCACCCCCGGCAGCCTGGCCCTGATCTCCTCATCCATCGATCAACGCGATCAAGGTGCGGCGATCGGCCTGTGGTCCGGGTTCGGTGGTGTCGCGGGCGCACTCGGTCCGTTCCTCGGCGGCTGGCTGATCGAATTGGCCGGATGGCAGTCCATCTTCTTTATCAATGTGCCGCTCGCGGTGGTCGTCGTACTCGTCACGCTGCGACATGTGCCGGAAAGCCACGATCCGAATGCCTCGGCGCGACTGGATATTCCGGGTGCGATTGTGGTCGCGCTGGCGCTCGGCGCGCTGACCTTCGGTCTGATCGATGCGATGCCGCTGCTGGTGGTCGTCGGTCTGCTGCTGCTCACGGTCTTCGTGGTGATAGAAATGCGCAGCGATCATCCGCTGGTGCCGCCGTCGCTGTTCGCCGGGACATTTTCGCGGGGCGCGGGGCACTCCATGGTTACCCGAGCTGCCTCCTCCTCCGGGCCCGTCGCTTCCGGTGGTCGGGTCTTCACCGCCGCGAACCTCGTCACCCTCGCGGTCTACGCCGCGCTCGGCGGTGTCTTCTTCCTTCTGGTGATGCAGTTGCAACTCGTGGCGAAATACACGCCGTTGATGTCGGGGGTCGCCACCGTACCGGTCACATTGATCATGCTGGTGCTTTCCGCGCCCGCCGGTCGTTGGGCGCAGGCACACGGCGCGCGTATTCCGATGACGCTCGGTCCTTTGCTCGCCGCGCTCGGCCTGGTGTTGCTGCTGCGCATCGGACCCGACACCACCTATCTGACCGATGTATTGCCGGGCGTGCTGGTCTTCGGTCTCGGTCTTTCGGTATTGGTCGCCCCGCTCACCGGCGCGGTACTCGGCGCGGTGCCGCCCAGTGAGGCAGGTATCGCCTCCGGGGTGAACAATGCGGTCGCCCGTACCGCCCAGCTGCTGGCCGTCGCCGCGCTGCCCGGTCTCGCCGGACTCTCCGGATCGCTGGGCGACCCAGTCGAATTCGACCGTGGTTTCGGCGTCGCGATGTGGATCTGCGTCGGCCTGCTGGTCGCCGGTGCACTGATCGCGGCGGTACTACTGCGCACGCCGCGACGCGCGGCGACCCTGGACAACGTCGACTGCATGCCGCAGTGCGGGGTGGCTGGTCCGGCGCTGGCCCCGCTCCACAAAACAGAATGAGCGGGTCGATTCGACCCGCTCATTCGGTATTCGGATCGCGCCGGGCTAGATCGGGTTGAAGCCCGCTCCGATGCCGCCACGTGCGTTGATATCGCCCACGATGGAGCTCATATTGGTGCCGACCTCGGGTCCGAAGCAGGCGATGGCGAGATAGGCGTTCACCATCCCGACCAGCGTGGTGCCGACGACCACCGGTGCCCCGGAATCGCCTTCGACCACACACATCTGCGACCAGGTTTCCATATTGGTGCCGAAGATATCGCCATAGGCGAGGCCGCAGGTGTTACCGGTGGTGCGGCCTTCCTTGCAGACGATCATCGGGAACTGGGCCGGGCCACCGATCCCAGTGATGGTGACATTGCCGACCCGGTTGACCGGGATCATCTTGCTCGGATCGAATTGGATGATGGCGTAGTCGAGATCGTGGTTGGAGTAGACGAACCGGCCGATCACGCCTGCGCCGCGGTCGAGTTCGGCGTACACCTGAGCGCCCGGGTCGCCGCAGTGGCCCGCGGTCAGACCTACCAACCTGCCCGCGCCGTCGTAACCGACGGTGGTAACAGTGCATTCGAACTGGTTATCGATAATGATTCCCGACCCACCGCCGATGACGGGTGGCCCCGGCGCGGCGTCCGCGGTCCCGGCCCCCGTCGCGACCAGTGCCGCACCAAGAGCTACGGCGAAGGCGGCGTTGACCACCTTGGCGAGTTTGCTGAACATGTCCCTCCAGACGTCGGAAGTCCGCACGATATCAATCTGTCGCACCCATCGTGTCAGTATTCGGCTCCGGGCGCGTCCTGTGTCCGTAGCGAGCGCTTGCGGGGCGCTCGAGACGGTCGGCCCTTGGATGTCGAACGTGTCGGCAGGGCCACTCACTTTTCGACGTTTCAGATGCAGAGTCTCATTTTCTCAGCGATAGCTGAACTCTATTACTGTTATCGCCCCAATGTGCCCGATTGCCTTTCAGTTGTATGTTGATCGGTGTCGCAGAAGCTATTCGAATCGCGCCAAGATTTTGCAGGAATATTATCCGCGAAAATAGGGAACCGGCTATATGCGGGGCTGATGACCGTCGATACAACTGTAACTTGTCCTAGAAGTATCACCGTTAACTTTGGGACCGATACCAAGTCTCCGGCCACTGCTCATAGGCCTTTTCCCGACAGTGACTCCAATCTATGACTGCAATCACACGGTGATGGTGTGTTCCGCACTACTCCGTAGTAAGGTGCGTCAAGCAAACAAGTCGTCGGGGTTGGTTACCGGCGTCGAGAGGGGTTAGCCAGTGCAGTCGACCAAGAGTCCACCAGCGCAATCACGGATGAGTGATGCGGTCGATTGGACGAAGGCCTACTGGGAAGACCATCCGAAGCGTTCCCTGGAGACCTTCGGTAGACAGATCACGATGGGGTTCGCTGCGGTCGCGGAGTTGTTCATCGCGATATTCCGACGCCGCTTTCCCTATCGTGAGTTCATCCGGCAGTGCGCGTTCATGTCCAGTGTCGCCGCGGCGCCGACACTGCTGGTCGCCATCCCGATCGGCGTGATCGTTTCCATCCAGGTCGGCGCGGTCGCCAGCCAGGTCGGTGCGACCTCGTTCATCGGCGCGGCGAACGGTCTCGGCATCATTCAGCAGGGCGCGCCGCTGGTTACCTCGCTGATGATCGCGGGCGCGGTCGGTTCGGCGATCACCGCCGATCTCGGTTCGCGCACCATCCGCGAAGAGATCGATGCGATGCGGGTGATGGGTGTGGATCCGCTGCGTCGTCTGGTCGCGCCTCGGCTCGGTGCGGCCATGCTGGTCAGCGTATTGCTTTGCGGGTTTGTCGTATTCGTCGGATTTTTGACTGGCTACATTTTCAATATTTTCGCGCAGAACGGAACCCCGGGTTCCTATATCGGCACCTTCTCCTCGTTCGCGGTCACCATCGATCTGCTTGTCGCACTGGTGAAATCGTTGATCTTCGGGTTGCTCGCGGCGATCATCGCCTGTGATACCGGGCTCAATACCAGGGGTGGTCCGGGCGGCGTCGCCAACTCGGTGAACTCCGCGGTGGTCAGTTCCGCCATCATGTTGTTCGGCGTGAACTTGATCATCACCCAGATCTACAACGTTCTCCTCCCCCCACAGGTGGTCTGAGCCGGTGTCAACAACTTATGTACCGCCGCTGCTGCGGCCACTTCGGCATATAAAGAAGTCCGCGCAGGTCCCGGTGGATATGGTTGCGCGCCTGGGTCACCAGGTGTTCTTCTTCCTGCGGTCGGTGGGCTCGATCCCGTTGGCGCTGCGGCACTATCCGAAGGAAGTCTGGCGGCTGCTTTCGGATGTGACCTGGGGCAACGGCAGCCTGGTCGTCGGTGGCGGCACCATCGGCGTCATCCTCATCCTCAGTGCGTTCGGCGGGATGACGGTCGGCATTCAGGGCTATACCTCCCTGAACCTGCTCGGTCTGAGCCCGATCACCGGCGCCATCTCCGCCTTCGCGACCACCAGGGAGTTGGGGCCGCTGCTCGCGGCACTCGCCTTCGCCGCCCAGGCCGGCTGTCGATTCACCGCGCAACTCGGCGCGATGCGGATCTCCGAGGAGATCGACGCACTCGAGTCGATCGCGATCCGGCCGTTGCCGTATCTGGTGAGCACCAGGATGTTCGCGGCGATGATCGCCATCGTTCCGCTCTACTGCCTCGGCCTTGCCATGGCCTACCTTTCGTGCTCGCTCACGGTGCAGTTGATCGGCAACACCTCCAGCGGTACCTACGCGCACTACTTCTATCAGTTCCTGATACCAACAGACGTGTTCTACTCGCTGCTCAAGGCGATGGTGTTCGTCGCGATCACCACGTTCATCCAGTGCTACTACGGATTTTTCGCCTCGGGCGGTCCGGAGGGTGTGGGTGTCGCGGCCGGTCGAGCCATCAAGATGTGCATCATCATCGTGGTTTTCGCGGACCTGTTCATGACATTGGCGATCTGGGGAGTCAATCCCGGCATCCGGATCTCGGGATAGGACGAGATGATCATCGATCCCAGTGGGCGTGGCCCCACCATGCGACAACTGTTGGTCGCCGGCGTATGCGGGCTCCTCGTCTTCGCGCTGCTCCTCGGCTTCCTGATGGCGAGATACCGAGGCTATTTCGTGCCCAAGGTGCATGTGGTCGCCGATGTGAAGAGCACCGGTGACGGACTGCCCAGCGAGGCCGACGTGAAGTTCCGCGGCGTGCTGGTCGGCGCGGTCAAGGATGTCGAGGTCGTTGCCAAGGGTGAGCGGCAGAAGGTGCAGATCGACCTGAAACCGGAATTCGCCGGCGATATCCCGTCGAACGTGACCGCCCGGGTGGTGCCGAGCAACCTGTTCGCCGTCACCTCGGTGGAATTGGTCTTCAACGGTCCGGCGGATAAGTACCTGCACGAGGGTTCGGTCATCGAAGAGGACCAGAGCCAGGGCACCATCGCGCTGCAGGACACCCTCACCAAGGTCCGCACGGTCCTCACCAAACTCGACCCGGTGCAGTTCGGCCGGGTGCTCGGCACGCTGTCCCAGGCGCTGGACGGCAGCGGCCGGATGCCAGGATCCACCATCGAGCGGCTGGACAGGTGGCTGACCTCCGTGGACGAGTCCATCCCGAATCTCGGTGTGCTGCTCGATGATTTCTCGGCCTCGGCGCATGCGCTCAATGAGTCCGCACCCGAATTGCTCGACGTGTTCGGTAAGTCGGTGAAGACCGCGCAGACCATCGCCGATCACCGGTCCCAGCTGATCGCCCTGATCAGCGGTACGGCAGGCACGGTCGATTCGGTCAACTCGCTGTTCGCCCGCAACGGCGATATCGGCAAGCAGGTAACCGCGGGTACCAGCGATATGTTCGGCGCGCTCGCCGCGGATGCGAATTCGATCCCGGACACCATTGCCTCGCTGAACAATTCGCTGCGCAAGTTGAGCACGACCTTCCACTGGGGCCCGCAGCGGCAGATGGTCTGGAATGCCGGTGCGACGCTCACCCCGTACCGGCCCTACGAACAGGCGGACTGCCCGCGCTACGGCAATCTGGCCGGACCCAGCTGTGCCACCGCACCCGTGGTTTCCGATCCCGGCTACCTGCCCGAGTCGATGAAGCCGCGTTCGCTGGAGACGGCGCAGGGTTTGGCGAAACTGCCACTGCCCGCGGGTTTCCCGGAGATACCTGGTCTGACCTCGCCGGGTGATCCGCTCGCGGCGGCCTCGGCCGAGCCGAAGCCGGCCAGCCCGTTCGCGGGTACGCCGCTGGAGGGGTTGTTCCCGAATCCGACGCCGCCGGCGCCGAATGCACAGCCCTCCGCCGACCAGCCCGCGGCTCCGGCCGTACCCGTCCAGCCGGCGAGTGCGCCCGTAACCGCCGGTCCGATTTCGTACCAAGGAGATGCCGCCATTGTGGCCCTGCTCGGTCGTCGTCCGACGGCGGCAGAATATCTGCTGCTCAGTTCGGCAATGCGCGGGGGCACCCTGCAGGTCGGCGAAAGCGGTACCGCTAAATGAGCATTCGTAAACCACTCATCGGCTTCAGCCTCTTCGCGATCGTCTCGATCCTGGTCACCGTCGTCGTCTGGAATACGCTGGCGCGGGTTGTGGAGGGTACTACCAACACCTACACCGCGACCTTCAGCGATGTGCTCGGTCTGCGCGAGGGCGATGACGTCCGAATGGCGGGCGTGCGGGTCGGCAAGGTGGAAAAGATCGAAGTCACCCGCGATCCCAAGACCAAGAAGGCCCTCGCCGATGTGACGTTCATCGTGCAGCGCAACCAGACGGTGTACGACGACACCAAGGCGCTGGTGCGCTACCAGAACCTGATCGGCCAGCGCTATATCGCGCTGGCGCCCGGTAAGGCGGCGAGTCCGGCGGCGCTGAAGAATAAGGCCACTATTCCGCTCGAGCGCACCGAACCGTCCTTCGACGTCTCGGGTCTGCTCAACGGATTCCAGCCACTGTTCCAGGTGTTGCAGCCCGAACAGGTGAACCGGCTCTCGGAAACCTTCATCCAGGCATTGCAGGGTGACGGTGTTTCGTTGAGCTCGTTCATCACCCAGGCCGCGACCCTGGCCACGGATTTCCAGCGCAGGGACGCGATTCTCAGCGATGTGATCACCAACCTCAGCGGCGTGATGTCCGGGTTGGCCAAGCGAGGTGATGAATTGGAGACCCTGGTTACCCAGACCCGGGCACTGATCGGCGGCCTGTACGACCAGGGTCAGTCGCTACAAGCGTCCACGGTGCAGATCGCGGACGCGACCAGCGGTCTTGTCGACATGATGGGCAGGATCCAGCCGAAGCTGGTGACCGCACAGGATTCGACGAGTGCGGCGCTGACGATGCTGATCGCCAATGGCGCGAAGCTGGATCAGGCCGCGATCGACCTGCCCGCGGCGCTGTCCGCCCTCGGCAAGTTCACCCAGGACGGCGCCTACGCCAACGCGTACTTCTGCAAGCTGGACGTCTCGCTGTACGGCATCCTGCTCCCCCGCGGTCTGCTCCCACAGATCGGTGGCAACGGACAGTCGGCGGTGTGCCGCCCATGATGACCAAGATCAAGGACAGGTTCAACGGCAACCGCTACTTCTGGCTGGGTGTCATCGGTGGTGTCCTCATCATCGTGCTGCTGATCGGCTCGAGCGCGTACAAACTGATCGGCGTCGGTGAGAAGACGGTCAAGGCCGAATTCGTGCAGACGGCCGGGGTCAAGGTCGGCGACAAGGTCAATGTGGCCGGTGTCCCGAGCGGCCATGTGGCCGGTGCGAAGCTGGAGAACGGGCACATCCTGCTCACCCTGAGCGTGAACGACGATGTGAAGCTCGGACCGGATGCCAGGGCATCGATCAAGATGGCGACGCTACTCGGCGCGCGCTACGTCGATCTCGATCCGGGTGACGGGTCCGGGTTGAAGGGCGGCCGAATTCCGTTGTCCAACACTTCGGTTCCGTACAACCTGGCCGATGTGGTCGAGTACGGCACTCCGAAGTTCGAGGCGCTCGACACCAAGCAGTTGGCCACCTCGCTCGATCTGATCAATAAGCAGTTGGGCGATTCGCCCGCGCTGACCGCGCAGGCGCTGGACAGCATCGGCGCGCTCGCGAAGGTGATGGATTCGCGCAAGGCGGAGGTCGACAGCCTGCTCAAGGATCTCGACCGGGTCACCAGGATTCTCGGCGACAACCGCAACAGTGTGCTGCTGGTGATCACCCAGGGCGAGGCGATCGCCAACCGGGTGATGGAACGGCAGAGCCTGCTGCGCCAGCTGCTCGACAACGTGTCGACGCTGAGCCGTCAGCTGCAGGAGATCGGCGCGGCCAATAATAACCAGCTCGGCCCGACCATCGACCAGCTGAACATCATGGCGGAGGGCCTGCAGAAGAACAAGGACAACCTCGACCGGATGCTGCAGATCATGCCGGTGTCGGTGCGCACCTTCAACAACGCGTTCGGCAACGGTCCGTACGGTGAGGTCGGCCTGCCCTGGCTCTTCCCCGACAACTGGCTGTGCTTCGCCCACCTGATCGAGGGGTGCCAGGGATGAGACTGATGCGAATCAACCTGCGGACTTTGGCCAAACCACTGATGATCAGCGCGGCCGCCCTGGCTGTCGGCAGTTGCTCGCTGGTGCCGAGTTCGGTGGACCGCGCACTGGGCAACACGATGACGATCACCGCGGACTTCGAGAACATCGCGGGTGTCTTCGAGGGCAATCCGGTCACGGTGCTCGGGCTGGAAGTGGGCAAGATCGACAAGATCATTCCCAAGGGCACCATGGTCGAGGTGCACATGACGATCGACAAGGACGTCAAGATCCCGAAAGACGCGATGGCAGCGATCGTTTCGCCGTCCATCGTGACCGACCGGCATGTCGAACTCACCCCGGTTTACACCCAGGGCGAGACCATGTCCAATGGCGCGCATCTGCCGAAGGCGAAGACCAAGACACCGGTCGAGCTGGACACGATGCTCGAGACCATCGATCAGTTCGCCGCGGCGCTCAAGCCGGAGCCGGGTACCGAAGGCATCGGTCCGCTGTCGGGTCGGGTGCTCTATCCGATGCTGAACGGCAACGGCGAGAAGATGCGCGACACCCTCAACGCCCTCTCCGGTGCGTTGAAGGTCGGCGTCGACAACAAGGACGCGGTCTCCAGCATCATCGTCAAGTTGAACGAATTGACCACCATGCTGGCCGAAAACGACCAGTCGGTACGCGATTTCAGTAATCGGATGACACAGATGACTGGTCTGCTCAGCGATCAGGCACCCGGTTTGGAGGCCACGCTGCAGCAGCTCAACGACTTCCTGGCCAATACCAGTTCGACCTTGGTGCAGTACCAGGATCAGCTGGGCGGATCGCTCGAGGGACTGACCAAGGTGACCGATCAGCTGCGGGCCAACGCCCGCGGCCTCACCGAGGTCGTCGACCTCGCGCCGCTGCTCATGCAGAACCTGGACCGGTCGATGAACCGGCAGCTCGGGTACGTCCGGTTGCACGGCAACCTGCCGACCTTCCTCAACGGCGAACTGCTGAGTGTGTTCTGTGAACGGATTCAGATGCGCTCGGATGGTTGCCGTACCGGCAAACTGGAGGACCTCGGTCCGGACCTTGGTGTTACGGCGGCACTGCTGGGGATGACCAAATGAGCGACCGGTTCACAGTGAAAGCTCGCCGCGCGGTGATCGCGCTGGCCACGATATCCGGGGTGGCCATCACCTCCGGCTGTGGTCTCACGGTGGAGAGCCTGCCGCTGCCCAAACCGGGCATGGCCGGTGAGACCTACATCCTGCACGCGAAATTCGAGAACGCGCTGAACCTGCCGGATCAGGCCAAGGTGAAGATCGGTGGCTCCGATGTCGGCGTGGTCTCGAATATCCAGACCAAAAACTTCGAGGCCATTGTCGATCTGAAGATCAGCAAGGACATCGAGCTTCCGGTCGGCAGCACGGCCGAACTACGGCAAGCCACCCCGCTCGGCGATGTGTTCATCGCGGTGTCGAAGGTCAAGGCGGATCCGGGCACACCGATGCTGCACGACGGCGACACACTCGGCCGGGATAAGACCTCGGCGGGCGCCACCGTCGAGGAGTTGCTGATCTCGGTATCCATGTTGTTCAACGGCGGTGGCGTCGCGGCGCTCACCAAACTGACCTCGGAGCTGGACTCCATCGTCGGCGGCCGCGGTGACCAGATAGCGCATCTGATCACCGAAATGACCGGCGTCGTTGGCAGTTTGAACGACAACAGTGCTCGCATCGACAGTGTGCTCGCCGAGTTCGGCTCGCTGGCCACCACCATCGAGACGAGGCATTCGGAGTTGGGACAGGTCGCGAACACCCTGCCGCAGATGATCGGCGCTATCGCGGAGAACAACCGGGCCATCGGCGATCTGCTGCAGAAGATTTCGGTGACCAGCGCGGCGCTCGGCGACTATGCGAATACCTCCAGCGACCAGCTGAGCGATCTACTCGACAATGTGCACAAGCTGATGAACGCCCTGTCACAGACCGAGCAGAACTTCGGTCCCGCACTGGATGCGCTGCACGAGATCCGCGGTCCGATCGACGCGTCCTTCCGCGGTAACAGCCTCGCGGTCTACGCCACCGTCACCAATATCCACAACTTCAGCTTGTTGTCGGATCCGGCGCAGGGCAAGTTCTTCGACGGACGCGATCTCAGCGACTTCGCGGGCAGCCTGATCACCGTCCTGCAGGCCATTCAGGGACGACTGCAGGGGGGACACCGATGAGTGAGCGAAGCGAGCGAATCATGTGCGAGCGCGCGCAACGCATGCCGGAACCGAGCGCCAGCGAGGTGCAGGCATGAGCTGGCTCGGCAAACTGATGCGGCGCAAGATGCTGCTGTCCACCATCGGCCTGGTCCTGGTGTTTATTGTCGGCGCCAGCTACCTGCTGGTGAGCGTCATGCGGGTGAATCCGCTGAAGTCGACCTACGCCGTCACGGTGGACCTGGACCGCTCCGGCGGTCTGCAGCCGGGCAACGATGTGACCTTGCGCGGCTATCGCATCGGCAAGGTGACCTCCATCGAGTTGGTCGATCGCGGACAGTCCATCGCCGCGAAGGCCGAAATCGACTCGAAGTACAAGATTCCGGTCGATACCAAGGTCTCGGTGGGCGCGCTTTCCGGCGCCGGTGAGCAGTACATCGACTTCCGGCCGAATACCGAGCAGGCGCCGTTCCTGAAGGACGGCTCGGTCATCGAATTCGATGCGGAGAAGATCAAGACTCCGACCCCGATCTGGTCGGTGCTCGACAACGCCAGCGCGCTGATCGCCCAGGTCGATCCGGATAAGTTCAGTGTCATCCTGGCCAACCTGGATACCGCACTGAGCGGTGGCCCGGATCAGTTGCGCGGCATGGTCAATGGCATCAGCCTGGCCATGGCCGGATTCGACAATCTGCTGCCGCAGACCCAGAACCTGATTACCAACCTGCGCACCATCGCGAATACCACCTCGAATGCGCAGCCGGATCTGGGGACGCTGACCCGCAATTCGGGTCAGTTGTTCGATCAGTTCAACAATGCCAACGCCGAATTGCAGGCCGTGCTGGAGAAGGCACCTGGACAGCTGACCAGTCTCGGTGCGGTACTGGACAAGACGGCCGATCCGATCACCAGTCTCGCGGCCAACTTCGCGGCGATGACCAGGGCCGCGCAGCTGCGGATTCCGGCGCTGCAGGCGCTGTTCCCGTCGCTGAACATCGGGTTGTCCGCCGCTGGTGTGCCCGCGCACGACAATGAGTTCCACGCTGTCGCCGATATCTGGGTCAGGCCGATCTGCCAGTACAAGCATGTGCCGATCCGCAATGAGGTCGTCCAGGACGGCTCGCTGCCCAAGTGGAACTACTGCGAGAATCCGCCGCCCGGACTGCAGGTTCGCGGTTCGGCGAATGCGCCGCGGCCGAATATTCCGGACAATGGCGCACAAATGCCGCCGGGTGCGGATCCCAATGAAATGACCCCACCGCCGCTGCGGTGATCCGAACACTGCGGTGAGTTGACGCAGCGAGCGGTACGTATTCGATGGTGAGTTACCCCGGCCATGGCCTGCGATCCCGGGCCGGGAATACTCCCCCGCAGAGTGCGAACGGTTCGTCCGAAGCGGACCGAGAAGGCAATATCGGTGCGCTCACGTGCGCCGGGAAAGTGCAGGATTGTATCGATGGCCACTGATGATGTCGGCGCCGAGAACGAGAACCCGGATGCCCCGAAAGAGGACGCCAAGCCGGATGCGCCCGCCGAGGACAAGACGGTCGAAATCGGGAAGGCGGGCGATGCGGTAGCCGCGGAGCCGACCCCGAAGTCCGCACCGAAGCCAGCACAGGACAAGCTGGCCGAGGGCGCGGCGCAATCCCCGGCCCAGACCGTTGCCAAGGACCGGGGCGCACTGGTCCCGATCATCGCGGCGTTCGTCGCCGGTGTGCTGCTTGTCGCGGCGGTCACCGCCGTCGTGGTCTTCTACCGGCAGGCCAGCAATCGCGGCGACGAGCTGGACGCGCACGAAGCCGCCACCGCGGCCGCGTGCAATTACGGCAAGCTGATCTCCACTTACGATCCGCAGACTATCGACGAGTACCTGAAGAAGGTGGATGCCGCCTCGACCGGTGACTGGAAGGATCAGTTCACCAAGCTCGGCCAGGACCTCAAGGGTGTCGTGGTCGACGCAAAGGCCACCTCGTCCACCTACGACATGCAGTGCGGCTTCCAGTCCGGCGATACCGAGAACGCGAATGTGCTGGTGGTGATCGGTCAGACCACCACAAATGTGAATATCGCCGCCGCGAACAAGCCGCCGAGCAAGGTGGAACTCGTGGTGGTGGCCGGGCTGAAAAAGGTCGACGACAAGTGGCTGGTCAACAAGTTCGACCTGCCCATCCTGAAGCAGATGGGCAACTGATCGGATTATCTACTCCGAAAAGCGCCTCCGGGCGGGTGGGAATGGCACCACCCGCCCGGAGGTCTTTCCGGCGGTCTCGCACCCGGTCGCGCCCAGCGGACTCAGAACAGGGTCAATGCCTGAGGTGCTGGCGCGACCGGCTTCCCCGCTGACCGCGGCCGGGCGGATTTTTTGGTCTTATCGGAGGAGTCCTCGAGCACCGGCTGCAGCTCGGGGAGCTCGGCGGTCGAGACCTCACCGGCGGCTGCGGACGCCGCGGCCTGTCTGGCCGCCTCACCCGCGAGGGTGTCGGCCATTTCGTTGTAGTAGTTGCCGACATGTCCACGCACCCAACGGAACCGAACCGGTCCCGGCCGGGAGGCGATGGCCCGGTCGATCTGTTTGATGAGTTCGACGTTCTTCACCGCGCCGCCGCTGGCGGTGCGCCAGCCATTGGTGCGCCAGCCGAAGATCCACTCCGAGGCGCATTTGATCGCGTAGAGCGAATCGCTCTCGATGAACAGCGGTTCCTCGCCGGGATGTGCGAGTACCGCCTCCAATAGCGCGCGCAACTCTGCGACCTGATTGGTTCCGGTGGCGGCTCCCCCGCTGCGTGAACCGCCCTGGTGATTGACCCAAGCCCAGCCGATAGCGCCGCCGGGATTGCGGAGGCAGGATCCGTCGGTGCTCACGATGATCATGGGTGGCACCCTACGCAATCCGACCGACAAGATCGGTACCGTGGAATTGCTCTATCTCCCTTCGCAACTGGGATTCGGTGTGGCGCAATGCCGAGCGCACGGCGAAATCCACCGGACGCAGGCACGGCCGACCGAACAGCCCACCCGGTGGAGCGTACTCCGCTTCCGAGGTCAGCACCGAGCGCCCGTAGCCGAGCGGGTCGAAGCGCAGCGTCAAAGTCCCGGATAACCGGCCGCGCAATGTGTAGCCGATCACCACGTTGCGCCGGTATTCGGTAATCTCGCATTCGACGGTCGGCCGCCACAGTCCCAGCCTGATCCGAGTCGTGAAGACCGCGCCGAGACCCTGGTCGAGCTCGCCTTTCGGCTCGAACGCGGCGACGGCGAACATCCAATCCGGTACTAACAGATGGTTGTCGGTATAGGTGAAGGCCACCTCGACCGGGGCTCCGACGTCGCTCGCGTATTTGATGTGGCCCATCGGGCCCCTCCCTGTTGGCTGCCGCTAAAAGTACTACAGCTCTCCTCTTTATTCGAGGGTTTGCCGGAAATTTGGTTGGCGGGCTTACCACATTGATGACCGGGTGGTTGGTTGGTTTGCTGGAACGCGCAACCCAGCTAACTCGGCGCGGTCACAGTTGGTCGACGATGTATTCGGCGATCGGCATAGCGGAGGTCGCCGCGGGTGACGGAGCGTTCAGCACATGAATCGAGCGGGCAGTGCGCTCGATCAGGAAGTCGTGCACCAGGGTGCCGTCGCGCAGCACCGCCTGCGCGCGGATGCCCGCCTCCCGCGGTCGCAGGTCAGCGAGCGTCAGCTCCGGACAGTACCGTCGGCATTCGGCCAGGTAGCCGCGTTTGAACAGGGAGTTGCGCAATTCGCGCAGTCCGGTGCGCACATGCGCGCGGGCGACTCGGTGGAAGCCGGGAAACCCGAGCATCGCGCGGGCGTCACGGGCGTCGAAGCTGCCCTTGCGGTAGCCCTCCCTGGCCAGTCCGAGCACCGCATTGGGGCCGACGGTCAAGGTGCCGTCGATCATCGGGCTCAGATGCACCCCGAGGAAAGGCAGATTCGGATCGGGAATCGGATAGATCAGCGTGCGCACCAGTCCGGATCGGCTCGGCGGTAGCTGGTAATACTCACCGCGGAACGGCACGACGCGGAAGTCATTTCGCAGACCGGCGAGAGCGGCCATGCGGTCGGCCTGCAGACCCGCGCAGACAACCAGCGTGCGCGCGGTCCAGGAACCTGCGGGGCCCGCCGCGGTGACCGCCTCGGCGGTTTCGGTGAGTGCGGTGACCTCGGCATTCAACACGATTTCAGCGCCCGCGGCTCGAACCTCATCGGCGAGTGCGGTGGTGACGCGAGTGAAGTCGATGATGCCGGTGGCGGGTACGAATAGTGCGCCGACACCGGTCACATGCGGTTCGCGGCGCGTTAATTCGGCGGTGTCGATGAGTTCGACATCGACGCCGTTGGCGACCGAGCGTTCGTGCAGCGCGATCATCCGCCGGTACTCGGCGGCATCGGTGGCCACCAGCAGTTTTCCGCAGACCTCGAACGGAATATCGTGTGCGGCGGCGAATTCCTTCGTCCAGGCGGCGCCCTTGCGGCACAGGCGGGCCTTCAAACTGTCCGGCGGATAGTAGATGCCGGAATGAATAACGCCGCTGTTGTGCCCGGTCTGATGCGTCGCGAGTGCGTCGGCCTTGTCGACGAGCACCAGGCTCGCACCGGGATGACGGCGCAGAATCCGATGCGCCGTCGCGACTCCGACGATCCCGCCCCCGATGACACAGAAGTCGTACATGGGACGCAGCGTAGGCGGCTAGATCGCGATGGTGTCGTTCGCCGTCGTGACGGTCGGATTCGGGGTGGCGTCGACCGATGCCTCAGTGGCCGAACCTTCAACGCTCGCAGCGTGTTCGGTGCTGGGCGCTGGATTGCGGTTCAGTCGCACACCGTGTTCGCCGAGGGTCGGATCGGAGAAGGTGAGTATCACTTCGCCGCTGTGCGTATCGAGCTCGGTGCGCACCTGGGTGACGGCGGCCGGGTCGGCATGGATGCCGAGACGGTCCCGAACCGGTTCGGTGAGCAGGAAATCTGTCAGTACCGTCAGCGCATTGGTATCCACGGTGAAGGCGACGGAATTCGCACGCCCGGGTACCAGCTGTGCGCCGACATAGGCGCTGCCGAGGCGCAGTTTGCCACTGATTCCGGTGGCGGCAGGCGAATCGGTATGGGCTCGAGAGATTTTCATGGTGCCGTCACTGGGTTCGGCAGGAAAGCGGCCGAATAGTGCGGGCAGATCGCGACCTCCGCCGGTCAGCACGGCATCGGAGAGGACGGGTCCGCGGCCGGTGTCGACATCCGGAATCCGGACCACGGGTGGTGCGGCGATATCGTCGGTGGCGTGCTGGGCGTCGGCCATCTGATGGACGATGTAGGCACCGGAGGCGACAGTGAGAGTGAGGCTGGCGGTGCCGGCGAGCACGATGGCGGTATGCCGAGCGATCTGGGCAGGCTTACGTGATGCCACGATGCGTTCCTTTCCGTCCGCCCCTGAACCCCTCACCGCGCGGCCCGCATCGTTGAAAGCCGTACGCTTGTCCAGGTTACCGGGGCAGCCGCAGATAGCACCGCATGGAAGAGATCAGCATCACAAAGCCGGGTGACGCCCGCGATACCGAACTCGAGCGGATGGCGTCGTCGATGTTTCCACCAGCTGACAAGCGGGTAAATATACTTGGCTGGCGAGCGCCATTCTCGACTGCCACATCGAGACACCCGGCCAACGGCGTCCGGCCGACACGAACGGCGCACCCAAGTGTGGCGCTCGCCCGCACCTGCGTTCCGGTCGGACCCGATTCGGCGGGTCAGGCGAACTGGCCCGCCGACCGCCCGTCCCCCGTCGGTCCCGCGAAAGCCTGTGCGATGGTGAGCCATTCGGCGGCGTCCGCACCCACCGCGTCCAACGCCAGATCGTCACGGTGACGGCGCTGCGTCACCAGCAGGCAGAAGTCCAGTGCCGGACCGGTCACATACTGTGCGGCGTCCTCGGGACCCCAGGACCACACGCCGCCATCCGGTGCCGTGAGTTCGACCCGGAATTCCTCGGTGGGCACGGTCTTGCCGCGCACGGTGTAGGCGAAATCCCTGGTCCGCACGCCGATATGGGCGACCGTGCGCAGCCGGGTGGTCGGTGTCCTGCTCAGCCCGAGTGCGTCGGCGATGTCCTGGCCGTGTGCGAAGGTCTCCATCATCCGCGCGCTGACCATGGACGCCGGGCTCATCGGCGGTCCGAACCACGGCAGTTTGGTGCCGGAGGGCACCGTTCGCAGGGCCTCGATCAGAGCGGCACGGCCGCGACGCCATCGGGCGAGCAGTTCGGCGGCCGGTGCGGTGGACGCCTCGTCGGCGGCCTCGTCGACGAAGGTGAATGCCTTCGGGCCCACCTCCGCCACCAGCTCCGCGAAACCGTCCGGATCGGTGGCGGCCAGCGCGGCAACCTCATCGGTCCAGGCCAGATGGCCGATCTGATGGGCGATACTCCAGCCGGGGGCGGGTGTCGGCGTGGACCAATCCGCCAGCGGCGCGACGATCCGTTCCAGTTCCGTGCAGTCGTCGGCGAAATCGCGCAGGAGCGCGTTCAGGTCGGCCATCTGATCCCTGTCCCGTCCAGGTGTACTGCTTCGTACGCCGTCGCGGTTCAGCATCGCAGCGGTCCAGAAAAAATGCAAGCATGCGTGCTTGTATTTGGTGCAGCCTCGGTGTCGACCGGATTCCGGCCGGTTACCAGCCGAAAATCGTCAGGTGCGCGGCGCCGACCACCAAGCCGAGCAGTGCGCCGTGCAGGTACAGCAGCCACGCATCCTGTTCGACCGAGGCATAGAACATCTCCATGAACTCCCCCGGAGTGAGGTCCTGGAGCTTGCGCGCTGCGAACTCGTCGATCTTCTTGGCCTGTTCGAGGGTGAACTCCTCGTCCTCGACCAGGCTCGGGGCCAACCCGACTGCCGCGCCCGCGGCGCCGACCTTGAGATTGTCGAATTGGCGGCGGCCGAAGGCGACGCGCACGATCGACGTCGTAGGGCCGAGTTGGCGATGGATCTCATCGGAGACCAACCGCTCGATCAGCTGTCTGGTCTTATCGCCGTTCGGGCCGTCGAGCAACTCCTTGGACAGGTTCGGCAGCGTCAGCACCTGGTAGGCGAGGATATGCGCGAGATCGGTTGCCGCCTGCGGCTGCCGCTTGGCCAGCAGCGCCTGCTTCCACAAATACTTGTAACGCGGCTGCGGGTCACCCGGTTCGAAGACCATTTTGACCGCGATGACATTCACGATCACACCGATCGCCGCCGAGACAAGCAGCACGATCACCCAACCCGGCACCCAACCGAACACCGGAATGGTGTGGTGCACATGCATATACAGTGCCAGCAGCAGCCCGAACGGCGCACCGAGCAGACCGATGCGCACCATGAAACGCAATTCTGGGGCGGCGATGGTGGTCGTCAGATCCTTGAGGATGTACGGGTTTTCCTGCAGATACCGAATGACGAAGGATTTGATATCGATGAGCTGATCGACATTCTCGCCGAGCGATTCGAAGGCCCGCCTGGTCAATGCGGGCAATTCGCGGTCCACCCGCTGATAGATGACCTGCTTCATCGCCCTCGGCACGCCCCGCCACAGGTCCGGATTCTCGCGATACATCACCTGGTCGACGATCGGTTTGACCTGCTTGCTCGCCAGTAGCGCGAGATAGTCGGCAATACTTTCCAGATCCAGCTCGTGGATGAAATCCCGCGGACTGCCGATGCGCATCAGCGCCTTGTCGACACAAATACTGGCCATCTTCTCCGCGCGCGCCGGAATAAATCCCTGGAATCCCAACCGGCGGCCGTCGCCGGAGAACGTCGGCAGCACCTGGACCCGGCGCGGAAAGTATGGATACAACACCTGGAGGCCGGGAATCCGAATTCCGCGAAAGACGACCGGCCAGAACAGCATCAGCACACCGGTCCAGTTGGTGAGCCACCCGGCGAGCGCACTGAAGACCGGAAAGGTGATCAGATCGACGGAGAACTTCGACAGGCCGGTCAGCTCTTCCCAATCGATGAACACTCCGGATGTGAGTGTTGTCATCGTGGGATCCCCCTAAAAGCCGCCCAGGTGCTGAGATATCTAGCTGCCAACATTCTCATTGGCTCCGACGGGTGTCAATGAGACCGATCGCTGTGAGCGAACGTGGGCGGCGGTGTGGAACAAACGTGGAACGCCCGGGGTTGACTGGGCATCGCTCAACTTTTGGAAGGGTCGAACACGTGACTACACCACAGAACCTGCCGGTCCTGTTCCTGACCGATCCGATCGTGCTGCCGGGCATGGTCGTGCCCATCGAACTGGACGAATCGGCGCAGGCCGCCATCGACGCCGCGCGCGCCGCGGATACCGACGCGGTGCTGCTCGCGCCCCGGTTAACCGAGGGCTACGCCTCCTACGGCGTCGTCGCCACCATCGAACAGGTGGGCCGGATGCGCGGTGGCGCGCCCGCCGCGGTACTGAAGGCCGAACGGCGGGCCAAGATCGGTCACGGGGTCACCGGGCCGGGTGCCGCGCTGTGGGTCGAGGCCGAACCGGTGGAAACTCCCGCCGCCGACGGTCGCACCAAAGAGCTTGCCGCCGAGTACAAGAAGCTGGTCGTTTCGGTGCTGCAGCGTCGAGAGGCCTGGCAGATCATCGACGCGGTCAATCAGCTGACCGATCCGTCGGCGATCGCCGATACCGCGGGCTACGCGCCGTACCTGAGCGCCGACGAGAAGCGTGAACTGCTCGAAACCCCCGATACCGCACAGCGTTTGACCAAGCTGATCGAGTGGACCAAGGCACATATCGCCGAGGCCGAGGTCACCGAGAAGATCAGCGAAGATGTCCGCGCGGGCATGGAGAAGAGTCAACGCGAATTCCTGCTGCGCCAGCAGCTCAATGCCATTCGCAAGGAACTCGGCGAGGACGAACCCGACGGCGCCGACGACTACCGCACCCGGGTCGAGCAGGCCGACCTGCCCGATGACGTGCGCGCCGAGGCGCTGCGCGAGGTCGGTCGACTGGAGCGGGCCAGCGATCAGAGCCCGGAATCCGGCTGGATCCGGACCTGGCTCGATACCGTCCTAGACCTGCCGTGGACCGTGAAAACCACGGATAGCACCGATGTTTCGGCCGCCCGCGCGGTGCTGGACGCCGACCACCACGGCCTGGACGAGGTCAAGGATCGCATGGTCGAGTACCTGGCCGTGCGCTCCCGCCGCGCCGCGCGCGGACTCGAGGTCGTCGGCGGACGTGGTTCGGGCGCCGTGCTCGCGTTGGTCGGCCCGCCCGGTGTCGGCAAGACCTCGCTCGGTGAGTCGGTGGCGCGGGCCATGGGCCGCAAGTTCGTTCGCGTCGCCCTCGGTGGTGTGCGCGACGAGGCGGAGATCCGTGGTCACCGGCGCACCTACGTCGGCGCGCTGCCGGGCCGGATCGTGCGTGCCATCAAGGAGGCGGGATCGATGAATCCCGTTGTCCTGCTGGACGAAATCGATAAGGTCGGCTCGGACTTCCGCGGTGATCCGGCCGCGGCGCTGCTCGAGGTGCTGGATCCGGCGCAGAACCACACGTTCCGCGATCACTACCTGGATCTGGATCTGGACCTGTCCGATGTGCTGTTCATCGCGACCGCGAATGTCATGGAGACAATTCCCGGTCCGCTGCTGGACCGCATGGAAATGATCACCGTCGACGGTTACACCGAGGACGACAAGGTGGCCATCGCCCGCGACTTCCTGGTGCCACGGCAGCTGGAGCGCAATGCGCTTACCGCCGAGGAGGTTTCGATCACCGAGGCGGCACTGCGTGAGGTCGCGGCCAACTACACCCGGGAAGCCGGTGTGCGGCAGATGGAGCGATTGATCGCGAAGGCCTTGCGCAAGGCCGCGACTCGGCTTTCCGAGGACGGCGAAGCTTCGGCCGACAATGTGGTGTCGCTGGGTTACGACACCGAGCTGGGCTACGACTCGCTGATCATCGATCTGGACAACCTGAAGGACTACCTTGGCCGCCCGCGTTTCACCCCGGATTCGGTGGAACGCACCGCGGTCCCCGGTGTGGCAACGGGTCTGGCGGTCACCGGTCTCGGCGGCGATGTGCTCTACATCGAGGCCAATGGTGCCGAGGGCGAGCGTGCGCTCACCCTGACCGGTCAGCTGGGTGATGTTATGAAGGAGTCGGCGCAGATCGCCCTCACCTACGTGCGCTCGCACCTGGCGGAGATCGGCATCGAACCGTCGGTGCTGGATCGCAATATCCACATCCACTTCCCGGCGGGTGCGGTGCCGAAGGACGGGCCCTCGGCGGGTGTCACCATGGTCACCGCCCTGGTGTCGCTGGCACTCGGTCGGCAGGTGCGCGCGGATGTCGGCATGACCGGTGAGGTCACGCTGAACGGCCGGGTGCTGCCGATCGGCGGGGTGAAGCAGAAGTTGATGGCAGCGCAGCGCGCGGGTCTGAAGACGGTGTTCATCCCAGCCCGCAACGAGCCGGATCTGGATGACGTGCCCGCGGATGTGTTGGCCGCGTTGGATGTGCGCCCGGTCGCCGATGTGGCCGACATCCTGGCCTACGCCATCGAGCCGGTCGTCGAACCGGCGGCGGCGACTCCCGCCTTCGCGGCGAGCGCCTGATATTCGCCTCGGACGGGCCGTACCTGCGGGTACGGCCCGTTCCGTATGCATGGTCGCCGTGACCGCGACGCAAGGGCGATGCAAGCCCGCGCGCACATGATCCTGACATGACTTCTACGCAGCGGATTCCCGTTCTCGTTGTCGGCGGCGGCCTGGTCGGACTATCGGCCGCGCTGTTCCTCGAATATCACGATGTCCCCTATGTTCTCGTCGAGAAACGGACCAAGGTATCGGCCTTGCCCAAGGCCCGCGGCCTGCACACCAGGACCTCCGAGCTGTTCCGCCAGGTCGGCGTCGAGGGGCGGGTCGAGCAGGCCGCCGCGACCGCACTGCGGGCGGGCAGCTCCGGTGGCGCGAGCCGAGGCACCAGCCTGATCACCGCCGAGCCGCTCGACCTCGGTCACTTGCGGGCGGCAATGGCGGCGGCCGACCCCAGCTCGTCGCAGTTCTGCTTCCTGCCCCAGGTACTGCTCGAGCCGGTGCTCGCGGAGCAGGCCCGCGAACGCGGTGGTGACCTCCGATTCGGGGTCGAGCTCATCGACTTCGAAACCGATGACGCGGGTGTCACCACAACCCTGCGTGACGAGTCGGGCCACCGCTCGGTAATCCGGGCCGACTACCTCATCGCGGCCGACGGTGCGGCCAGCCCGATCCGTCGGGCACTGGGTATCGATGGCTGGGAGCTGCCGCCGACGCGCTACTACATCAATGCCTTTGTGCGGACGGATCTTACCGGGGTGCTGGGCGGTCGCACCTTCAGCCAGTGCGAGATCAGCAACGACACCATGCGCGGACTCGTCTTATCCAAGAACAACACCGACGAATGGTCCTTCCAGCTCGAATACGATCCGACCCGTGAGACGGCCGCGGACTATCCGGACGAACGCTGCGTCGAGCTGATCCGCGCCGCGATCGGCGTGCCTGATATCGAGGTCGAGGTGTTGGCGCGAAGTGCTTGGGACACCGGCAGTTTCGTGGCCGACGAGTATCGGCGCGGCCGGGTCTTCCTCGCCGGTGACGCCGCCCACCGGCACGCGCCGTGGGGTGGTTTCGGCGGCAATACCGGTGTCGCCGACGCACATAATCTGGCCTGGAAACTGGCCGCCGTGCTTTCGGGTACCGGCGGACCCGCACTGCTCGATTCCTATCAGGCCGAACGCTGGTCACGTGCGATCATCGCCGCCGAACAGGCCAATCTCGGAGACGACTTCGAAACCCGCTACGGCATCGAAACCCCTGACAACGCAGGGCTTTTGGCGCGGCGGTTGGATTTCGGGGCGGTTATGTCGCGCTTCCGGTACGCGTCGAGCGCGGTATCGCGTAAGCCAGCCGATTGCGTCGAATGGGTCGAACCGCACGTCGATCGGCTGACCGGACAGGTCGGAACGCGACTGCCGCACCTGTGGCTCGACGCCGAGCACACCACCTCGACCTTGGATCTCTGTGGACCCGGTTACGCGATACTGATCGCCGGGAACTCGGCTGCCTGGCGCGATGCCGCGGCCGATGCGCAGCGCGAGACCGGTATCGAGATCGCGGTGCACGGCTTGGGCACCGAATGGGGTGCCTGCACCGATCTGCCGGAGGGTGGGGCGCTGCTGGTGCGTCCGGACGGGCATGTGGCGGCACGTTCCGATCAGGGCCTGTACCCCAGGTCGCTGGTCGCGATGTTGCGGTCGCTCATGGGCTGGTCGGCGTCGGTGCTGGACACCAAGGCGACGGCTTGATCCTGAGAGGCGTTTCCGTTGTGCCGCGCAGTGATCCGCAATGGACCTCAGCTGCCGTCGGCCCCTAGTTCACGCTCGACGGAGCGTGCATTGCCCTGGGCGACCGCGCACAGCACTGGTTCGGCGTCCGCAGTCTCGGCATAGATTTCGCACGCGACGACGGCCTGCCGCCGCGTAGACCCGGTGACGGTGGCTTCGGCGCGCAGCCGGGTACCGGCGGCAGGCCGCAGGTAGGTGATAGTGAAGCCGCCGGTCAGCACATTGGCGCCGAGCACCGTGCCCGCGGCGAAGGTGAGGGCGTTGTCGGCCGCGTAGGACACCACACCGCCGTGTACGAAGCCGAATTGCTGGCCCAGCTCGGGACGGACGGGAATGATGAGGGTCGCCGCGCCGTCGCCGAATGCGGTGATCTCGGTGCCGACCAACTGCGCGAACGGCTGCGCGGCGAGCACCTGCTTCGCGAGATCCAGGTCGAGGGTGATCGTGGGCATGGATGACTCCGTTCAGTCGTTGGTTGTGCCCAGCGCCCGCCAGGCGGCATCGGCTAGGTCGCGCGCGATATCGGTTGGGGCGGTGCGGATTTCACCGCCGAGCCAGTGTCGCGAGTACTCCTGCGCCGGGCCGAGCCACAGTGCGTAGACAAGGTCGAACTCGAGATCGCGCACCGCGCCGTAGCGGGCGTGGGTACGCCACCAGCGCAATACATTGCGCAAGAATTCGCGGTTGCTGTCGCTATCGCGGACGCCGGGCGGCCGAGCCGAGGTGAGAACCTTTGCTCGGTACTGATTTTCGGTAACCCACCGCAGATGTTCGGTAACGCCCGCGGTGACCCCCGCGCGTGCATCGGTGCTTTCGCCGACAACCACCCAGAAGTGCTCCTGATAGTCGGCGAGCGCATGCGTCCACACCTCGCGATATAGCTCCGCCTTATCCGGAAAGTGGTGGTAGAGCGCACCGACACTGGCCCCCGCCGCATCGCGGATCTGGGTCAGCGTGGTCTCGAGCGTCCCCCGTTCCGCGAACTGTCGCTCGGCCGCCAACAGCAACCGATCTCGAATCTTCATGACCAGAATTTAGTTCTGTTTTGCAGGCGGCGCAATGCCCGGCCGGTCAGCGCGGAACGGTCAGACGGTCGGACGGGGCCGGCGCAGCAGCCAGGCCAGGAACGATCGCCGCGGCGGGCGCGGATACTTCGCCACCACGGCCCCAGAGCCGATCGCCCCGTCGACTCGGAGCAGCGGCGATCCGGGCAGACTGCCCTCGGTCGCCTTGTTCTTGACGGTGCCGCTGCTGGCCTGCACCCGATCGAGGTCGACCCGCCAGCCGCGCGGCACGATCAATTGGACCCTGCCGGAACCCACGGCGACATGCACCACGACCTCGCGATGCGGGCACAGTGCCTGTGTGAAGTCGATTTTGATGCTGCCGGAGCTGCATTCAGCTGTGATCTCGGTCGGGACGATCCACGCGCCGACCTTCGCCCGCGCCCCACTGCTGGTGCGCAGTTCGATGGGTTCGCGTGCGGCGGCGATCACCGGCAGATCGGCGGTGATGGCGACGAGTTCCTGTGCCGTCTGCGCCGAATAGACCGCTACCAGCCGTTTATCCAGTTCGAGCAGATCGAGTTGCCCCTCGTCGACAGCGAGTTGCAGCTGCTTCGCCGCGACCTCGCGATCGATATCGCCGACCCGAACCGCGGGCAGGTTGTCCGGTGCGTCGGTCATGCGGCATCTCCCCTTGCTCGTCCTGACGGAAATCGTACGGACGGCTCGTTTCGGAGTCGACCATGGACGTTCGTGGCCAATTTCCGCTGCTTGTCATGGTCATGCGGTAAGACCTATATATGCCCAGGTGGCTGCTGCACGTCGATCTCGACCAGTTCCAGGCGGCGGTGGAATTCCGCCGCCATCCGGAGCTGCGCGGCCTGCCGGTCATCGTCGGCGGCAATGGTGATCCCGACGAACCGCGCAAGGTGGTGACCTGCGCGTCGTATCCGGCCCGGGCATTCGGCGTGCGCGCCGGGATGGCTTTGCGCTCGGCCAAACGCAAATGTCGCGACGGGATCTTCCTGCCGCTGGATATGGCCACCTATGAGGAGGCCTCCGAAGAGGTCATGGCGCTGCTGCGGACCTTTCCCGGCCGCGTCGAGGTGTGGGGTTGGGACGAGGCCTTCCTCGCCGCCGATACCGACGATCCGGAGCAGCTCGCGCGCGATATCCGCAGCGCCATTGCGCAATTGGAGCTGACATGTGCGATCGGCATCGGTGACAACAAGCTCACCGCCAAGCTGGCGACCGGCTTCGCCAAATCCGCTGGCAAATCCTCGGCCGCACCCGCGGATACCGATGGTGCGGCGGCCGGCATCTTCCGGCTCACCGCCGCGAACTGGGTCGAGGTAATGGCGCATCGTCCGACGAACGCACTGTGGGGCATCGGAAACCGGATCGCCGCGCGAATGTCCGAACTCGGCATCGAAACCGTCGCCGACCTGATGGCCGCCGACCGCCAGCGCCTCGCCGCCGAATTCGGTCCGAATACCGGCCCGTACTTCTGGGTGCTCGGCCACGGTAAGGGCGATACCGATGTCACCACCGAACCTCGAGTTCCGGTGGGCCGCAGCAAATCCGAGACCTTCCCACACGACCTGACCGACCCCGAGGAGATCCGCACACAGGTGGCGAGACTGGCCACCGAGGTGGGCGAGGAGATGGCCGCCGCGGGCCGCATCCCGCTGCGCGTCTCGGTGACCGTCCGCAGCAATACCTTCTACACCCGCAGCAAACAGGAGAAACTCCCCGAGCCGACCACCGATATCGCGGCCATTGTGGAAACCGCTTTGCGCATCATCGACCGATTCGACATCGATCGGCCGGTCCGGCTGCTCGGCGTCCGCCTCGAACTCCTACCGCAATAGCCGAGGCCGAGGCGAAGATCCACCCCGGCGGCCGCCGACGCTCGTATGCTCGTCGGCATGGAGTTCTGGGCGATGGTGGCACAAGAATCGGACAGTGGGATCGTGCTCACGCGACGGCAGGTCAACGAGGACTTCCTCGGGCCGGGTGAGGTCACGATCAAGGTGCACTACTCGAGCGCGAACTACAAGGACGGGCTGGCGATCACCGCGGGCGGTGGCGTGGTCCGGAACTATCCGATCATCCCGGGCATAGATATCACCGGTGAGGTCGTCACGTCCGAGGTCGACGATTTCGCGCCCGGTGACCAGGTGGTGGCACACGGCTACGACATCGGCGTTTCGCATCACGGCGGCTTCGCCGAATACGCGAGGGTGCCCGCCGACTGGGTGGTCAAGCTCGACGGTCTGAGCACCCGTGACGCTGCCGCACTCGGCACCGCCGGTTTCACCGCCGCGCTCAGCGTGCAGGGTCTGCTCGATCACGAACTCACTCCGGAGACCGGCGCGGTGCTGGTCACCGGGGCGACGGGCGGTGTCGGCAGCGTGGCCATCGATATCCTGTCCGGCCTCGGCTTCGAGGTGATCGCCTCGACCGGGAAGACCGACGCGGGTGATCGACTGGCCGAACTCGGCGCGAACGAGGTGATCGGCCGGCTGCCCGAGGATCCGGATGCGAAACTGCGGCCACTGTCGAAAGCCACCTGGGCCGGTGCGGTGGACAGCGTCGGCGGCAAATCCCTCGCCTATATCCTCAGCGCGATCGGCTACGGCGGTGCGGTCGCGGTCAGCGGGCTTACCGGCGGCTCGGATCTGCCGACCACCGTCCTGCCGTTCATCCTCCGTGGCGTATCGCTGCTCGGCATCGACTCCGCGTACGTCCCGATCGACAAGCGGCGTGCGCTGTGGGCTCGACTCGCCGATGAGCTGCGACCCCAACACCTTTCGACCATCGAGAACTTCGCTCCGATCACCGAGGCCGAGAAGGTCTTGCACGCCATTCAGCATGGCGGTCACTCAGGTCGCACCGTATTCGGCGTCGCCGGGGAATTCTGACAGTACGCATCGAAGCCCGGCTCTAGCCGGGCTTCGATGCGTTCAGGCCGCGACTTCGACCGGTTCGTCCGCGAACTGCGTGCGGTACAGCTCGGCATAGCGTCCGTCGGCGGCGAGCAGTTGGGTGTGCGTGCCGCGTTCCACGATTCGGCCGTCCTCGAGCACCAGGATCTGGTCGGCGGCGCGGATGGTGGAGAGGCGATGTGCGATGACGAGGGCGGTTCGGCCATCCAGCGCCTCGGAAAGCGCCTCTTGGACAGCGGCTTCCGAGGTCGAGTCCAGTGAGGCGGTCGCTTCGTCGAGGATCACCACGCGTGGCTGCTTGAGCAGCAGCCTGGCAATAGTCAGTCGCTGGCGTTCACCGCCGGAGAGGCGGTAGCCGCGTTCGCCGACGACGGTATCCAGGCCGTCTTGCAGTGACGTCACCAGCTCACGTAACCGGGCCCGCTGCAACGCATCCCACAGCTCGGCCTCGGTCGCATCCGGTCGGGCCAGCAGCAGATTGGCGCGGATGGTGTCGTGGAACAGGTGGCCGTCCTGGGTGACCAGGCCGACGGTGTCTCGGATCGAGGTGGTGGTCAGGTCGCGCACGTCGGTACCGTTCAGCCGCACCGCTCCCCCATCTACGTCGTAGAGGCGGGAGACGAGTTGGGCCACAGTGGATTTCCCGGCACCCGAGGAACCCACCAGCGCGACGAGCTGACCGGGCTCGGCCCGTAGCGACACATTGTGCAGCACCTCGACCCCGCCGCGGGTATCCAGTGTCGCGACATCCTCCAGCGAGGCGAGCGACACTTTATCGGCCGACGGGTAGCCGAAGGTGACGTTATCCAGTTCCACGGCGACCGGGCCTTCGGGCACCGTGACGGCATCCGGTGCGTCCTCGATCAGTGGCTTCAGATCCAGTACCTCGAAGACCCGCTCGAAGCTCACCAGCGCGGACATGATTTCCATCCGAGCGCTGGCCAATGCGGTAAGCGGTGTGTAGAGGCGGGTCAGCAGCAGCGAAAGCGACACCACCGCACCGGCATCCAGCTGGTCCCGTAGTGCGTACCATCCGCCGAGGCCGTAGACCAGCGCCAGCGCCAGCGCCGAGACCAGGGTCAGCGAGGTGACGAAAACCGTCTGCAGCATCGCCGTGCGCACTCCGATATCGCGCACTCGACGCGCCCGCAGCGCGAATTCGTCCGACTCCTGCTGCGGTCGTCCGAACAGCTTCACCAGCGTCGCGCCGGGTGCGGAGAAGCGTTCGGTCATCTGGGTACTCATGGCCGCATTGAGGCCAGCGGCTTCCCGCTGCAATGCGGCCAGGCGATTGCCCATCCGTCGCACCGGGACCACGAAAACCGGCAGCAGCACCAGCGCGAGCAGTGTGATCTGCCAGGAGATGCGGACCATCACGGCAAGGGTGAGCGCGAGGGTGACCAGATTCGTGACGACACCGGAGAGCGTGTCGCTGAACGCGCGCTGCGCCCCGATCACATCGCTGTTCAGGCGGCTGACCAGTGCGCCGGTGCGGGTCCGGGTGAAGAACGCGACGGGCATTTTCTGCACATGATCGAACACGGCCGTGCGCAGATCCAGAATCAGCCCCTCACCGATCCGCGAGGACAGCCAGCGGATGATCACCCCGAGCGCGGCATCGATCACCGCGAGCCCGGCGATCAGAATAGCGAGGGTCACCACGACGCGTGGCGCCGCGCCGCCGACGATGTCGTTGACCACCCGACCGGCCAGCACCGGGGTCGCCACCGCGAGCAGTGCGGACACCACGCTGAACAGCAAGAACGCGCCGATTCGGCGACGGTGCGGCCGCGCGAACCGCAGAACGCGCCGCGCTGTCGCGAGCCGGAACGGCCGCTGCTCCTGCGGCGCGTTCGCCCGCCGATACATCTGGCTCCAGGCCACCGATTCGATACTCACCGTGCTGCTCCCTCTCGCTCCCCACCCATCGAACACCTGGCCACCGACACTAAGACCTCAACCATGGTTGAGTGCAAGCTGTTTCCGTCCGAATTCCGCGTACAGCGAAACCACCGCACCCGGTCCCCGGCACCCGCCACAGGGTGCGGATCCGGCAAGGGTGTCCGGATCCGGACATGAGTACCGATTCGGAGCAGAGTACGGCTCAGGACAAAGGGGCCGGATGCGGCGCGTGGTCGCCGATGTGCGTGCATAGGCTGGTGGGGTGAGTGAGGACCAGATGCCCGATGCGTTGCGTCGCAAGATCGCGGGTGAGGTCGACGCGTCATTGCGTCGGCGTGCCGAGTACTCCTCCGATGCGTCGAACTATCGGGTGCTCCCGGTCGCGGTCGTCTTTCCGCGGGGTGGCGAGGATGTGGCGCGCACGCTCGAATTCGCTCGCGGTAATGGTCTGACGGTTACCGCGCGGGGTGCGGGGACTTCGGTCGCGGGTAATGCTGTCGGGCCGGGGATCGTGGTGGATTTCAGTCGGTATATGAATGGCATCGGTGAGCTGGATCCGCAACAGCGCATCGCGCGCGTCCAGCCCGGTGTCGTCCTTGCCGAATTGCAGCGCAAGGCGGGGGTGCACGGGCTTCGGTTCGGGCCCGATCCGTCGACGCAGAATCGCTGCACGCTGGGCGGGATGATCGGCAACAATGCGTGCGGACCGCATGCGGTGGCGTGGGGGCGCACCTCGGATAATGTGCGTGAGCTGCGCATTCTCGATGGGACGGGAGCCGAGCGGACGCTTGCGGGCGACCTGTCCGAAATTCCGGGCCTACCCGAATTCACCAGGTCGAGTCTCGCGGTGATCCGCACCGAACTCGGCCGATTCGATCGGCAGGCCTCCGGCTATGGGCTGGAACATCTACTGCCGGAACGTGGTTCGGCGGTCGCGAAGTCATTCGTCGGCACCGAGGGGACCTGCGGTTTGCTGCTCGAAGCGACGGTAGATCTGGTCCCGCTACCGCGGGCAACCGTCCTCACCGTGCTCGGCTATCCCGATATCGCCACGGCCGCAGACGATGTCGCGGCGGTAATGGCCTGCGACCCGATTGCCGTGGAGGGCATCGATGCGCGACTCGTCGATATCGTGCGCGTACATCGCGGGGCCACCAGCGCTGTGCCGCAACTGCCGCGCGGTAGCGGTTGGCTGTTCATCGAGTCCGCCGGTGATACGCCCGCCGAGGCGTATGCCGCGGCCGAGAAGCTTTGCCGGACCGTCGATGCACTGGACTCCAAGATCGTCACCGATCCCGGTGTCGCCGCGGCACTGTGGCGAATCAGGGCGGAGGGCGCCGGACTGGCGGGTCGCACTCCGGCGGGTCATCCGGCCTGGCCGGGCTGGGAGGATGCGGCCGTCCCGCCGGAGCATCTCGGTGCGTATCTGCGTGACTTCGCCGCGCTGACAAAAGACCACGGCGTGGACGGACTGCTCTACGGTCACGTCGGCGACGGCTGTATCCACGTCCGCCTCGATCTGCCGATCGCGAATGCGCCGCAACGCTTTCGGAACTTCATTCACGATGCGGCCGAGCTCGTGGTCCGCTACGGCGGTTCGCTGTCCGGCGAGCACGGCGACGGCCGGGCCCGCTCGGAGTTGCTCTCGCTTATGTACTCCCAGGACGCACTCGACGTATTCGCGGGATACAAGGCGATTTTCGATCCGGACGATGCGCTGAACCCCGGCGTCCTGGTCGCTGCGCGGCCCATCGATTCCGATCTGCGGCTCGTCGGAGTGCGGCCGGTCGGTGGGCGTGGTTTCGCATTTCCGCACGACAACGCCGATATCGCCACCGCCGTGCATCGCTGCGTCGGTATCGGCAAATGCCGCGCCGACACCCGCGCGTCCGGTGGTTTCATGTGCCCGTCGTATCTGGCCACCGCCGACGAGAAGGACAGCACCCGCGGCCGCGCGCGCGTGCTGCAGGAGGTGGTGCGCGGCGCCCTCCCGTGGTCGTCGGATGCGGTCGCCGAATCGCTCGATCTGTGCCTGTCCTGCAAGGCATGTCGCTCCGACTGCCCGGCCGGGGTCGATATGGCGACCTATAAATCCGAGGTACTCCACCGCCGCTACCGGCACCGGCCGCGGCCCATCGATCACTACGCTCTGGGATGGCTGCCGCGCTGGCTCGGTGTCGCGGGTCGCATGCCGCGAGCCGCGAACGCGCTGGCCGAAATCGGATGGTTGCGTCGAATCGGCTTGCGCGTGGGCGGAATTGATCCGAGACGTGACCTACCGCGACTCGCCGACCGCAGTTTCCGCAGGATCTGGCAGGCCCGGGGCGAGTCGGGCGGGGCCCCCGACGTGCTGCTGTGGATCGACACCTTCACCGATGCCTTCGACCCCGAGGTCGCCCAGGCCGCAGTACAACTGATGGAATCCCTCGGCTACCGAGTCCGCATACCACGGCGACGCGTGTGCTGCGGCCTCACCTGGATCAGTACCGGACAACTCGATGGCGCTCGGGCCCGGCTGCGCGCGGCATTGGCCGAACTGGACGAGCATGTGCGCGGCGGCGGCATTATCGTCGGCCTCGAGCCGTCCTGCACCGCGGTGCTGCGCGTGGATCTGCCGGAACTGCTACCGGAGGACCCACGCGCTGCCGCGACCGCCGCCGCCGTGCGCACCCTCGCCGAATTCCTTGCCGAACAGCCGAACTGGCGGCCGCCAGCGCGACCGGGACAGTCGGTAGTCGTCCAACCGCATTGCCATCACCATGCCGTACTCGGCTTCGACGAAGATCGCCGACTATTAGCCAGCATGCGGATAAATGTGACAGAGGTCACCGGATGCTGCGGTCTGGCCGGAAACTTCGGAATGCAATCCGGCCATTACGACATTTCGGTCGCGGTTGCCGAGAATGGCTTGCTCCCGGCATTGCGGAATGCCGACGGCGATTCGATCTTGATAGCCGATGGGTTCTCGTGCCGAACCCAGGCCATGCAGCTGAGCGGCCGCCTAGGGCTACACCTCGCGCAATTCCTGCTCGGCGAATGAGACTCAGCTGCCGAACGGCAGCGTGCCGGGCGGAATCTGGTAGCCCGAGCTGCCCGCGGAAACCCCGCCCCAGGCATTGAGCAACCAGTTGAGCACGTTGGTGATCATTTCATACCTCCGTTATGGCGACTGCCATCTGTTTGCCGAACGCAACAATATCGCCGCACTTATTCGTCGTGTTACAAAATGGCGGGTATCTGCGGTTATGCCGAATCCGTATGGAAAATCGCACATTCGGGCCGAAACAATTGCGAGCCGGGCAACATTGCAGGCCGGCGTGCTCGCCGCACACCTTCCGGGGCACAATGAGGCGGTGCGCAATCAGACGGCCGCGCCGGACCTGAGCCCGACCAGCCTGACCAGGACGATCACGGCCGAACGGCCCATCGACCTCGCGTCCACTCTAGCGCCCCTTTCCCGCGGCCACGGCGACCCATGTCACCAGGTCACCCACGATGGCGCGCACTGGCATGCCTCCCGGATGCCCGCTGGCCCGGTCACCTACCGCCTGACCCAGGGCGATCGCCACACCGTCGACGCCCGCGCCTGGGGTCCGGGTGCGGCCGAATTCCTCGACGGTCTGGACCACATGCTGTGCCTGGACGAGGATGTCTCCGACTTCGCCCCCGAACATCCGAAGCTCGTCGACGCGCACCGCCGTTTCCCCGGACTGCGCATGCTGCGCACCGGCCTGGTATTCGAAGCCTTGGTACCTGCCGTGCTGGAACAGAAGGTGCACACCGTCTCCGCTCGCGCGTCCTGGCGAAAGCTGGTGCGACAGTTCGGATCTCCCGCGCCCGGCCCAGCACCCGCCGGACTGCTGTTGCCACCCGATGCCGACACCTGGCGCAGGATCCCGTCCTGGACCTGGCATCGCGCCAATGTCGGACCACAGCGCGCGCAGACGATCGTGCGCGCGGCCAGGGTGGCGGACGCGCTGGAACGTGCGGCGGCCGAAAGTCCGGCCGAAGCCGCCCGTCGCCTGCGCACGGTGCCCGGTATCGGGGTGTGGACCGCCGCCGAGATCGGGCAGCGCGCCTTCGGCGACGCGGATGCCCTCTCGGTCGGCGACTACCACTTGGCTGCCATCGTCGGCTGGACGCTGCTCGGCGAGCCCATCGACGACGACGCCATGATCGAATATCTGGAACCGCTACGGCCACATCGCTATCGGGCCGTCCGCCTGCTGGAGATCAGCGGTTACGCGCACAAGCCGAAGTTCGGCCCGCGCACCCCGTTCACCGATCACACCTGGCACTGAACGGATCCGCCGGACCACTCGTTTCGGCAGGGCGTATTTCGTCCGCGCGACAGTGTTACGTCGATGTGCCAGGGATTCGGCGGTCACCCAGCGCAGCACGCGAATGCAATCGGCAAGCACCTCGGGGACGCCCGGTGGCTCGGCAACGGGCCTCATAACGGCAGCGCGCGCTCGTCCAGCACACATCTGCCTGCCTCGACCAGCGTGGTCCGCGCCGCACGGCGGACCAGGCATCGGTCGACGGTGCAGTCGATATGTAACTGCATTGCGGCGTGGGCTTGTTGGTTGGTCAGCACGCCGGGGTCGTTTCCGCAGGCCAATAGAGATGCGACGGGCAGGTGCAGGTTGGTGAGTTGCATCAGGCGACCTCCGCCCGGCGGCGCACCGCCCGGACTTGTCGGGTGTACCGGGAGATCGGTCCCTGATCCCAGGGTGCCTGTCGAATCGCCATCCCCAACGCCTCGAGTACGGTCAGGCCGACCTCGTCCGCGAGATCGCCGACCGCGGCGAACAGCGATGGCACCACCTCAGCAACCTTCAGTGCGGCGACCGCCTGGTCGCAGGTCAGCGTGCGTCCGGGCAAATAGGAAACCACCCAGCTCTCGTGCCCGACGCTGCGGGCGCGATGTGGGGTCAAATCGCTGGTCATCAAGGACGACGCTATGACACTTACAGCCATGACTCCTCGTTCCTACGTGCGATTCCTTATGCGTGCCCGGAGGTTTCACAGGAGGAGGGAAAGGCGCCTGTTCCGCTCCGGGCACACTCCCAGCACACCATCGCGGCGGGTCGCGAACAGCGTCCTTCGTGGATATCCAAAGATTTGAGGCGAATTCCCAGCACAAAACCCAGCACGGCAGGGAGGATTCTCCATAGTGGACGAAAGAGCCCTCTGCCCAAGCGAAGTGACGGGGAACCGAGCTTGTGGGGTCACCCCGGAGCAACCGCTGGGTTTGCATCCGCGCCCGCGACGTGAGCGGCGGGCCAGGAGGCGGGAGCCTGCGTTACCACGCCAGGGACCCGAGTACGTCGCAGTTGTATACAGAACGGAGCGTGCTGTGTCAGCGAATTCGGCAAGAGCGTCGGAAACCCCGGATCGGCCAACCTCAGAGAACGCCGCCTCCACTCTACCCAGGCGCCAGCTCGGCAGGTACCTCCGAGACTGGCGCACCCAGTCGGGTCTCACCATCGCGGAGGCGTCCAGGCTGATGGAGTGGGGCGCAAGCACGTTGCAGCGCTTGGAAAAAGGCCAGGCCGACCGCATCCGAACCATCGATATCCAAGAACTGTGTCGCATCTACGGCATACCGGACGAATTGTCCGACGGTCTGAAGGGCCTGGCCCAGCAAGCCGCCGTCAAGAGCTGGTGGCATGCCTACGGCGATCTCATCCCCGAAAACTTCGACGTCTATGTCGGTTTGGAGGCGTCGGCGCAGAAACTCACCTCCTACCAGTCCGAACTCGTACTCGGCCTGCTGCAGATCGCCGACTACGCCAGAGCCCTCAATCGTCTTGGTTATCCCGATGACTCGGAAATCGAGATCGAGCGCCGGGTCCAATTGCGGATGCAGCGCCAGGCGTTGATCACCCGCAAGGTCGCACCGGCGACGGTGAATGTGATCCTGCACGAGTCGGTTTTGCATCGCGTGGTCGGTGGCGCCAAAGTGATGGCGGCGCAGCTACGTCATCTTGCCGATATCAGCACCCAACCCAATATCTCCCTGCGTATCCTGCCGTTCGCGGCCGGTGTTCCGCTCGGAGTGTCCACCGGACCGTTCACGATTCTCGAATTCGGTATCGATGGCAAGGGCCAGCCGATCGAGCCGCCGGTGGTGTACGCGGAGGGTTTTACGGGGGATCTCTACCTCGAAAGACATGCTGATGTTCGGCGGTACGATCGTGCGCACGAGTGCCTCCAGCGCTATGCGCTGGATATTCAACCCAGTAGACATCTGCTCCGGCAGATAGCGAAGGAGTATGTGGCATGAGTTCGGATTTGGTTGGCGCGCAGTGGTTCAAGAGCACCCGCAGCGGTGCCGGCAAGGACTGCGTCGAGGTCGCCTTTCTAGCGGGCGGCGGGGTCGGCGTGCGTGACAGCAAAAATCCCGGCGGACCTGCCCTGGTCTTCGACAGGGGCGCATGGGACGCTTTCACCGCAGGTGTTGCGGGCGGCGAGTTCTGAGGAGTTGCGGGCGTGAGCATCAATGAGGGCGCGAAAGTAGATTTGACCGGCGCGGTCTGGCGTAAGGCCGGGGAGGGCGCGGGTAAGGACAGCGTCGAGGTGGCGCTATTGGATGCCGGGCACGTCGCGCTGCGCGACGGTAAGGATCCGGACGGGCCGGTTCTGGTCTTCACTCCCGGTGAGTGGGCCGCCTTCACGGCGGGTGTGCACGATGGTGAGTTCGACCGGCCCAAGTCGTAGGGCGATCGACCCGGCGGTGCCCTGCCCGCCGGGTCCGGTCGTGTGACGGCGGACCGGGCCCCGCTGTATTTGAACGGATGTGCTCGCCGAAGATCACGAAATAGCGCAGATTCGACAACGAAATCGCGTTTGCCGAAGGCTATTACGGGTAGCCCAGTTCTTGTGGACCGTGGGCTCAAGAGTTCTCATCCGCGGTACAAGAAACTGCGGCCGGGCTATTGGATTGAATGGCTGATCGTGGCACTGCTTTTCGCGGTGTCCGCGGTCGGGGTATTCGTCCTGACCGGGTCGTTCCTGTCGGCACTTTTCGTCGGGGCGCTTGTGTGGGTCGTCGCCGTGGGTGTTGTCGCGTTGATATAAGGGTGCGCCGACCGGCCGGGTATTCCCACCCCGGCCGGTGGTCCGATATCGGTTGATCAGCGCCGGAAGAGCTTGTTGCCCAACCAGACCAGCGGATCGTACTTCTTGTCCGCCACCCGTTCCTTCATCGGAATCAGGGCATTATCGGTGATCTTGATATGTTCCGGGCAGACCTCGGTACAGCATTTGGTGATATTGCAGAGTCCGAGCCCCTGCTCTTCCTGCGCCAGCTCGCGACGGTCGGCCACATCGAGCGGATGCATTTCCAATTCGGCGATCCGCATCAGGAACCGCGGTCCGGCGAACGCCTCCTTGTTCTCCTCGTGGTCGCGGACCACGTGACAGGTGTTCTGGCACAGGAAACATTCGATGCACTTGCGGAACTCCTGAGAGCGCTCCACATCGACCTGCTGCATCCGGTAGTCGCCCGGCTTCAGATCCACCGGCGGCGTGAAAGACGGTATCTCCCTGGCCTTCTGGTAGTTGAATGACACATCGGTCACCAAATCCCGGATCACCGGGAAGGTGCGCATCGGCGTGACGGTGATCAACTCGTCCGGCTGGAAGGTCGACATCCGGGTCATGCACAGCAGCCGTGGCCGACCGTTCACCTCGGCCGAACACGAACCGCATTTACCCGCTTTACAATTCCAGCGCACCGCGAGATCCGGGGCCTGGGTGGCCTGCAGGCGGTGGATGATGTCGAGCACCACCTCACCCTCGTTCACCTGCACGGTGAAGTCTTGCAATTCCCCGCCGTCGATATCACCGCGCCACACGCGGAATTTGGCGTCGTAACCCATTCTTACGCCTCGCCTTCCGTGGCTGAAACCGAACCTGCCGGATGGGAGGCGAGTTCGGCTGGGTTGTAATACTTTTCGAGCTCACCCAGATCGAAGAGCGCGAGCAGATCGGCCCGCATCGGGATTTGGTCCTCCGGGGTGACCCGCACGCCGGGCACCGGTCCGTCCGCATCGGCGGGATCGATCGCGCACACCAGCAACCTGTTGCGCCACTCCGGATCCATTGCGGGGAAATCATCGCGGGTGTGTCCGCCGCGACTTTCGGTTCGCAAAAGTGCCGCCTGCGCGACACATTCGCTGATCAGCAGCATATTGCGCAGGTCGAGGGCGAGATGCCAGCCCGGATTGAACTGCCGATGGCCCTCCACCGTCACGCTGTTGAAGCGGGTCCGCAGTTCGGCGAGGCGCTCGATGGCCTCCTGCAACTCGTGTTCTTTGCGGATGATGCCGACCAGATCGTTCATGGCTTGCTGCAGATCGGTGTGCAGGGTGTAGGGGTTCTCCCCCGTCCCCTCGGCCGGCGGATCGAACGGCGCCACCGCGGCTTTCGCGGCCGCGTCGATATCGGCATCGGCCACCGCGGGGCGCGCGGACAGTTGTTCGACGTAGGTCGCGGCGCCGAGTCCGGCCCGCCGACCGAATACCAGCAGATCGGACAGCGAATTGCCGCCGAGTCGGTTCGAGCCGTGCATACCGCCGGAACACTCACCCGCCGCGAACAAGCCGGGCACGGTAGCCGCGCCGGTATCCGGATCGACCTCGATTCCACCCATCACGTAGTGGCACGTCGGGCCGACCTCCATCGGCTCCTTCGTAATGTCCACGTCCGCGAGTTCTTTGAACTGATGGTGCATCGAGGGCAGCCGCCGCCGGATCTCCTCGGCGGGCAGGCGCGAGGCGATATCCAGGTACACGCCACCGTGTTCGGTGCCGCGTCCCGCCTTGACCTCCGAGTTGATGGCCCGGGCCACTTCATCGCGTGGCAGCAGATCCGGTGTGCGGCGCGCGGAGTCGTTATCGCGCAACCACTGATCGGCCTCTTCCTCGGTCTCGGCGTACTGCCCCTTGAAGACCGGCGGAATGTACTCGAACATGAACCGCTTGCCTTCAGTGTTCTCGAGCACCCCGCCGTCACCGCGCACGCCCTCGGTGACCAGGATGCCCTTCACACTGGGCGGCCAGACCATTCCGGTCGGATGGAACTGCAGGAATTCCATATTGATCAGCGTCGCACCGGCCCGCAGTGCCAGCGCGTGGCCGTCACCGGTGTACTCCCACGAGTTCGAGGTGACCTTGTAGGACTTGCCGATGCCACCGGTCGCGACGACCACCGCCGGCGCCTCGAACAGCACGAACCGGCCGGACTCGCGCCAGTATCCGAACGCACCGGCGATCCGGTCGCCGTCTTTGAGCAATTCGGTGATGGTGCATTCGGCGAAAACCTTGATGCGCGACTCGTAGTCGCCGGTCTCCGCGAAATCCTCCTGCTGCAGCGAAACGATCTTCTGCTGCATGGTGCGGATGATCTCGAGTCCGGTGCGGTCGCCGACGTGGGCCAACCGCGGGTAGGTGTGGCCACCGAAGTTGCGCTGGCTGATCCGGCCGTCGGCGGTCCGATCGAACAGCGCCCCATAGGTTTCCAGTTCCCACACCCGGTCGGGCGCCTCCTGGGCATGCAATTCGGCCATGCGCCAGTTGTTGAGGAACTTGCCACCGCGCATGGTGTCCTTGAAATGGGTTTGCCAACTGTCTTTTTCATTGGCATTACCCATCGAGGCGGCGCATCCCCCCTCGGCCATCACGGTGTGTGCCTTACCGAACAACGACTTGCACACCACCGCGACGGAAAGACCGTGTTCGCGTGCTTCGATCACCGCGCGCAGTCCGGCGCCCCCGGCACCGATGACGACGACGTCGTACTTGTGCCGTTCCACTTCTGGCATGGCCGCGAAACTCCTGGTTTGTGAGGGCGGTTAGTTGATGAACCGCAGATCCGAAATCGTGTCGCTGGCAACCAACATGACGTAGAAGTCGGTCAGCACCAGCGTGCCGAGGGTGGTCCAGGCCAGCGCCATATGCCGAGTATTGAGCTTGGAGACCTGGGTCCAGAACCAGTACCGCACCGGGTGGGCGGAGAAGTGCTTGAGCTTGCCGCCCATGATGTGCCGGCAGGAATGGCACGACACCGTGTAGGCCCACAGCAGCACTACATTGCCGACCAGCACGATGTTGCCGAGACCGAAGCCGAAGCCGCCGGTCTTGCCATGGAACGCGGTGATCGCGTCATAGGTGTTGATCAGCGAAACCAGCACGGCCACATAGAAGAAGTAGCGGTGCACGTTCTGGATGATCAGTGGCAGTTTGGTCTCGCCGGTGTACTTGGCGTGCGGTTCGGCGACCGCGCACGCGGGCGGGGAGAACCACACCGCGCGGTAGTAGGCCTTGCGGTAGTAGTAGCAGGTGAGCCGGAAGCCGAGCAGGAACGGCAGCACCAGGAAGCCCAGCGGCAGGATGGCCGGGATGTGGCCGAACCATGCGCCGAAATGGCTGGAACCCTCGACGCAGTCGCTGCTCACACAAGGTGAGTAGAACGGGGTCAGGTAGTGGTACTCCGGGACCCAATATGCCGTTCGCACATACGATCTGATCGTCGCGTAGATGACGAACGCGGCTAGTCCGACGGCCGTCACCAGTGGTGGGACCCACCACCGGTCGGTACGCAGTGTGCGCGCGGAGATGGCGGCCCTGGTCTTGCTGAAGACGCCGGTGCCCGTTTCCGGGGCGGCGGTCGGTGCGGCACTCACAGGTGGATGCCTCGCTGATCTGCTGTGCGGATGGTCCCGCGACCTCCGCAGTCGAATGTGATGCTGAGCACCATACGACACCCCCGCTATCGCTCAACGGGGTCCTGACAAAGCCGGCCCGCCTAGCGGGCCGTGATTTGTGCCACATTCGATGCAGGTTTGGTCGCAACACCGAGTCGTCAACTCGACCTTTGCGCAGGTCAGGTCGGAACCGCGCTCGATGCAACAACTGATTTCACGAGGACATGGGTAATTCGGCGGGCACGCCCGAGGGGCACCGCGTACTCGACCGCCGGCCCCGGCGGCGAACTCCCACGCGCTTACGACCGACAAAGGCGCGGGAGCGTCGGGACCGCGAACCGAATTACTTTGTGCGCGGGCGGGAGTGGAAGCCGAGGCCCTCGTCCTGTGCGCCCATCCATGCCGCTTCGTCGGATTTGCTGTCCGGTACGTAGATGGTCTCCTGCGGGCGGCGCACGATCTCCTGCGGCGGCGACTGCTCGAGTTCATCGGCATCGATGACGAGTCGCTCGAGATCGTTTTCCAGTCGTCGCACCGAATTGGCGTCGCCGTAGTGGGAGCGCAGTGCGCCGATGGATTGCCGGAGCTGGCCGACCGCGTAACGCAGTTCCGCTATGTCGCTGCGTGTCATCGATACCTCCTGTATTCCTTGGCGGACAGACGAACTCGATGGCTGGTTGGTTCCGTGGTCTGCCCGGGAACGCGCTCTACCGAGTCGTGTGACTCACCACACAACGTGATCTTTCACACAGTACGTGAGAAATCACGTTTTGGCTCGTGGAGCCCACAATTTCGGTGGTTCGCCCGAATATCGCCCAGCGTTGGCTACCCGGCTGTTGTGAGTTTCGACGAACGCCGGTCAGCTGGCGGTGGCATACCCGGGGCCGTGACCGTCTATGGCGGCGATGACCCGATCGACCAGGGCGACGATGGACGACGCCACCTCCTCGGCCCGCTCCAGATGCACACTGTGCCCCGCGCCCTCGAGCCGGACCAACTGCGAGCCCGCCAGTTGCGAGGCGAGTACCACCGAATGCGCGAAGGGCACCACGATGTCGGCCGAACCGGCCAGCACCAGTGCCGGAATGCTGCCGAGTTGGTGCAGCGACGCGCTCTCGTCGAAGGCGATCATCGAGGTCAGAAAGCTCGACATGGTGAGCAGCGGGGTGTCGTTCATCATCGCCGCGGCCACCGCGACCATGCGCGGATTGGTCCGCCTGGTACCCATATTCGCCTCGCGGGTGATCGGCTCCAAGATCCGGCGCGACAGGCGCTTGGAGGCCTGCATGAGCCGGGGCGCCCGCAGCACCGCGAACTGCAACGAGTTCACCGCGCGCCGATTCAGGAAACGGCCGAGCCCGACCTCGGTGATGCCATTGGCAGCCCCGGCGATCAGGCAGAGTCCGACCACCCGGGTGCCGATGGTCGCCGGGAACAGGCGGGAGTAGGCGAGAGTGACCATCGCACCCATGGAATGTCCGATGAGCACGATCGGGCCGGTCGGCACGACCGAGCGAAGTACGGCATCGAGGTCGTGGCCGAGTTGATCGATGGTGTAAGTCGACGGGTGGGCGACGCCCGATTCACCATGCCCGCGGTGGTCGTAGAAGACCATCCGTACATCCGAACCGTGGTACTCACCCGCCCCGCCGATTGCCGTCCCCCAGTGTCGCTGCAGTTGATCGCGCAGGAAAGACCAGGACTCGGTGCGCAGGCAGTGACCGTGCGCGAAGACGACCGTCAGTTGCGCATCGTCGGCGCCGAAGGTGCGGACGGCGATCGGGGTGCCGTCGTCGGCCGATACCGTGATCCGGTGGCCGTCGTGGTCGGCGGCTCGGCGGGCAGTCGTCGTGGACATGACGATTCTCCTGTGTCTGGTAGGACACCCGGTTCGGAGCGTTCTTGCCCGGTTGTCGAGCGGAATTCCCGCCTCGTTAGCGCGCCATACCGTCCGTTATGTACGCGTTGTCCAAATGACGCCGCTGATCGACCTGATCCGGCACGTGGGCCCTTGGATCGGTGAATCTATGAAGGGATAGTTCAGGCGCTAGATTCCGGTAGACGTCCGTGATCGAACCCGCGGCATTGCCGTCTATCGGGCAATCGATCGGATCTCCTAGAGTCCGCTAGAAATTGTTATGTGACCGTAACCATACGTGGAGTATCGAGAGTATGTCTATATCTAGAAAATTTCGGAGATAGATAAATACTCGTCACGAAACGAGCCGCCACCCACTGATGGGTGACGGCTCGTCGCGGCTTCGCGCCTACGTACCCGCGTGGCTACCACGGGTCGATGGCAGGAACGGCCGTAGCAGGTTGGTCTCGGTCGACGGACCCACCTGCCATTCCGCGATCCACGGTCCGGTGCCCTCGCTCGGATCGAAGATGCCCTCCTCCAGCCAGTCGTAGCGGCCGTCGAGGACGTTGCGGGTGAGGGTGCGATCGTCGTCGTCGGTGTTGTCCCACAGCGCGTCGAACAACTGCTTCACCCGAATCCGCGACTGCCTGCTGAAGGCGTCGGCCAATTCCTCGGCGGCCTTGGCCTCCGGCGCGCCCGCGGAACCCAGCGCCTGCGCGCGCACGCAGGCGGCCGAGATCGCGAACAGTTCGGCGCCGATATCGACGATGCGGCCGAGGAAGTTCTGCCGGTACTCCAGGCCCGCCTGCCAGCGCGCCATCGCGTACATCAGCGATCTGGCCTGCTTGCGGGCACTGCGCTCAACGAAACGCAAATGCCTTGCCAGCGGCCCGAATTCGGCATAGGTCGCGGGCACCGTACCCGCGCCGACCGCAAGCTGCGGGAACCACTTGGCATAGAAACCACCCGCGCCGACCGCTGCTTTGGCCTTGTCCTTGAGCTCCGCATTCCGATCGACCAACGCACCGGCGGCGGCCATATGGGCATCGGCCATCTCCCTGGCGATCAGCAGCCGCATGATTTCGCTCGAACCTTCGAAGATCCGGTTGATCCGCAGATCACGGACCAGCTGTTCGGCACCGACCGCGCGTTCACCGCGGGCGCGCAGCGAGGCCGCCGTCTCGTAACCGCGCCCGCCGCGGATCTGCACGAGTTCGTCGGCGATCTGGCAGCTCATTTCGCTGGCCCAGAGCTTGGCCAGAGCCGCCTCGATGCGGATATCGTTGCGGGCCTCGTCGCACATGGTGGCCGAAAGGTCTAGTGCGGCCTCGAGTGCGTAGGTGGTGGCCGCGATGAAGGAGATCTTCTCCCCCACCGCGGCGTGCTCGCCGACCGGCCGACCCCACTGCACCCGCTGGGTGCACCACTGCCTGGCGATCTTCAGCGACCACTTCGAGGCGGCCGTACACAGCGCCGGGATGGCGAGGCGGCCAGCATTAAGCGTGGTCAGCGCGATTTTCAGGCCGTCGCCCTCGCGACCGACCAGATTGCGCTTCGGCACACGAACGTTGTGCAGTCGTGTGACCCCGTTCTCGATGCCGCGCAATCCCATGAACGAATTGCGCCGCTCGACCGTGATGCCGGGCGAGTCGGCCTCGACGATGAAGGCCGAGATGCCGCCCCGGTGCCCCTCGCTCTTGGGAATCCGTGCCATGACCACCAGCAATTCGGCGACCACGCCGTTGGTGGTCCACAGCTTCACGCCGTTGATCTCGTAGGCCTCGCCGTCCGCGGTGGGGGTGGCGGTGCTGGCCATGCGGGCCGGATCGGAGCCGACGTCGGGTTCGGTGAGCAGGAATGCGCTGACCGCGCCCGCCGCGCAGCGCGGCAGGAATTCGGCCTTCTGTTCCGGGGTGCCCGCCAGCTTGAGCGGTTCGGGCACGCCGATCGACTGGTGCGCCGAAAGCAGGACGCCGAGACTGGGGTGCGCGGAGCCGACCAGCATCAGGGCCCGGTTGTAACCGACCTGGGACAGGCCCTGGCCGCCGTACTCTTGTGGGATTTTCAGGCCGAAGCAGCCGAGTTCGGCCAGCCCCTTGACGTACTCGTCCGGAATCTTGGATTCCGCCTCGATGACGCTGCCGTCGAGCGATTCGCAGAACGGCCGCAGCCGGGCCAGATAAGCCTCGGTGCGCGCGGCGTCCTCGTCGCTGGGCTGGGGATAGGGGTGGATCAGATCGAGCCGGAATCGTCCTAGAAACATCTCCTTGGCGAACGATGGTTTCGCCCAACTGGTTTCGCGTGATTCCTCGACCAGTGCGCGGGCCTGTTCTTCGGTGGCGTCGACTTTCGCGGTAGTCGCCATGATGTCCTCCTCGGACGTGATCAGGATCACATAAGAGTGTAGGAGGGTTTGTTACCGACCGGTAGATGTTCAGGTAGAGCGTTATCTATCTAGCTCTAATGATCTTGATAGATAGGCAAATGCGCTGTGACGGTTGCCGGCAGATCGCTCGAAAGGTCAGCTGAGGCCTGCCGTGCGCCCGGGACGGGAGTTGTCTTGACACCGAGCTTCGGATGTGGGGTAGTGGGCTCGAACGCGCCAGAGAACGTGGTCCGAGTTCCCTTGGAGGGTGGGGATGTCATTGCGGCCCGGGCAGGTATTCGCAGGGTATTCGATTGTGCGGCCCCTCGGTTCCGGCGGGATGGGGGCGGTCTATCTGGCCGATGATCCGGCGCTGCCGAGGCAGGTTGCACTCAAGGTACTAGCCAAGAATCTCGGCGCCAATCATCGTTATCGCAGCATCTTCCGGCGTGAGGCCGATCTGGTCTGCCGCCTGGACCATCCGAATGTCGTTTCGGTCTACAACCGGGGCGAGGAGGGTGCGGCCCTGTGGATGGCGATGCAGTATGTGGATGGCACCGATGCGGGTGAGCTCATGCACTCGGAGCCCGGCGGATTGGAGCCGAAGCGGGCGGCGCGCATCGTGTGCGAGGCCGCGAAGGGGCTGCATCATGCGCATGAGCAGAATCTGCTGCACCGCGATGTCAAACCGTCGAACATCCTGGTCGCCGACGGTGTCGACAGTGAGCGTGTGCTGGTCGCCGATTTCGGACTGGCCCGCACCATCGAGGATGCCGCGACAGTCACCGAAACAGGTTGGCGCGCTTGCACTCCCGCTTTCGCCGCGCCGGAGGTGTTGCGCGGTCTAGCGGTCGATCGACGCGCGGATATCTATTCCCTCGGGGCGACCCTGTTGGCACTGCTCACCGGGGCGAATCCGAATGGGGGAACACCGTCGCCCGGCGGCACCGAGACGGTGCGCGACACCCTCGCGCCGACTCGGGTACGCCCGGATGTTCCGCCGCCGCTGGAGGAGGTCATCGCACGGGCCATGGCGGCGGCGCCGGAACTGCGGTATCGGACCTGTCTGGAATTCGCGCGGGCCGTCGAGTCGGCGGTCAGCGATACCGCGCGCTGGCCGCACCGGTGGGGGTTGGCGCGAGTGGTACGAGCGGCCCCGCGCGGTCGTCTTGCCGCTTCGACCGCGGTGGCGGCCTTGGCTATTGCGGCACTCGCGGTCGTATTCTGGCTCGTTCCGCAACGGTCGGATGGAGCGGTATCAGCGCATGTGCCGCAGACGACCAGTACTACCGCGACGCCACCGACACGGCGTTGCTATTGGCGTGCTCGGGTACCGCTCGGCACCGGAAGCTTCCTCGAATTACCCAGCGGCGCAGCCGATCACGACGATTCCCGCTGCATACTCAATGAAGGTGATCAGGGTGATTCGGTGACCGCGCTGCGCCAGGCGCTGACGCTGTGCCACGGCATCGAACTCGCACCGTCGGCCGCCTACGACCTGGCGATGAAGCGTGCGATCCGGCATCTGCAGGCCGATCACGATGCACTGGTCGACGGCATCTTCGGACCGGAGACCCGGGCAAAAGCCATGTTGTGGCCGGTATACCGGGTCGAGGACGGCAGCTACGACGGCCGATGCGCCCCGGCGCCGTGAATTCACGATGACGGCGTGGTCGGTCCCGCCACTTGGCCGTCGCTGCGGAATTCGCGCACGTCGCAGGGAAATTGCGACTACCGCTATCCTTTGCCGTTCTGAGCCTTGGGCTACACGCTGCGCAAATAGCGACCGAAGTGCGGCACCGTGAATCCGATGGTGCCGCGCTCGGCCGAATAGATCAGGCCCTTCTTGATCAAACCGTCGCGCGCCGGGGAGAGTGAAGCGGGTTTGCGGCCGAGTTCATTGGCCACCGCCGCGGTCGGCACCGGACCGTCATCGCCCGCCAAATCGGCCATGGCGCGCATATATTCGCGTTCGGCGGGGGTGGCGCGCTCATACCGGGAACCGAAGAATCCGACGGCAAGTTCCTCTTCGGCGCTCGGTGCCGCCACCTCGACATCCTCGGCGGTAATCGGGCTCTCCGGCGCCTGATCCCAGGCGGCCTTGCCGTAGGCCTGCACGAAGTAGGGATAGCCATCCGCCCGCTCGTACAGGGCATCCAGCGCTTCCTCGGTGAACTTCACCTCTTCGCGCTCGGCCGGTGCGATGAGGGCTTGATCGGCCGATTCGCGGTCCAGCCGGTCGATGCGGTGGTAGCTGAACAGTCGCTCGGAGTAGCTTTTCGAGGCGGACAGCACCGCGGGCAGGTGCGGCAGTCCGGCGCCGACCACGATCAAAGGCGCGGTGTCCTGGCTCAATTCGTGGCAGGCACCGCAGATCGCGGAGATATCGGCGGGACCGAGATCCTGCATCTCGTCGATGAAGACCGCGATGCCGACGCCGATATCGCTGGCGAGTGCGGCCGCCTCCTTGAACAGTTCGATCAGATCGATCTCGATATCGCCGGAATCGGCGCGACCGGTGACCGCTGGCACGTCGATACCGGGCTGCCAACGCTCGCGCATGCCCTTGTCCGCGGTGGAGCGCAGTGCGAAAGCCTTGAGTATGCCGAGGAAGTCGTCGACACGCTCCTGGTTGCGGTGCGCCATCGCGATGGCGCGCACGGCCATATGCAGTGCGGACGACAGCGGGCGGCGCAGTTCCTGATCCGGGCGGGCCTCGATTTTGCCGGTGCCCCAACCGCGTGAGCCAGCGGCGGAGCGAAGTTGATTGAGCAGAACGGTCTTTCCGACACCGCGCAATCCGGTGAGCATGACGCTGCGTTCCGGCCGACCACGCGCGATCCGCTCCAGCACAATGTCGAATGCCGTGAGTTGCTTATCGCGCCCGGCCAATTCGGGTGGGCGCTGTCCGGCTCCGGGAGCATACGGATTCCGCACGGGGTCCATGCCCACAAACCGTAGCGCGTTTCGTCAGCCGAATCTGGCTATATATACGGCGAGTCCTAGATATTGCTAGCAAACTGTCGCATGCTGAGGGCATGCCCACGGAACCACTTCCCACCCTCGCCGAGTTGGTCGAATCCTGGAAAGTTCCCGCCGAAGCCCCTGTGGCCGGCCACATTCGGTCCAACATCCTGGAGGCGATCGAGAGCGGTCTCGACGATCCGCAACTCGTCGCGGATATCGCGGTAGGGCCGCTGGTGGTGGCGCTCGGTCGGCTGGAGGTCGGCCTGGCAGATGCGCGGCGGCGGATCGACGAACTGGAGCGGGCACTCGGTCAGCGCGGTGCCGGATCCGACGGGTAGCGAATCCGGTGGACACAATGTCACTTTCCGGACCGGACCTCGGTTCGATAACGCGCGGCGTGCCATCGATACCGTGTCGTGACCAACCAGGCGTGTCGCAATTGCGCCGCTCGGCCTCGGATTTTTCGATCATCCACGAAGCGCCTGGTCTGTGCGCTGGACAACACCGCGTCCTGGCCGTAATCTCTTCGTGACCCAGTGGAGTCTGTCGGTTCGGAAGAGAAGCGGCGCCACTGAGTTACCGCCAAAACGGCTGTCGGGACCACCAATTCCGGCTGCCGTGCCGGGACCCAGAGATTCAACTGGGAGTTGGGGCCGTTCTGCCGGTCCGAACCGACAGCTGACCCGGTCGGCGGGAGAGCAGAAAGATCGGAGACTCGGCTCGGTGGGTAAACACAGCTTGCAGCGGGAATCGCGGCTACCGAATTCCGTCAAGGGTGCGCTCGTCATGGGCGCGGTCGCCGCAACTACGGGTGCGATGCCCGCGATCCCCGCGATGGCGGCCACTATCAACGTCCCGGGAATCGGCGATTTCGACGTCCCGGTTCCCCCGGAATTCGATCAGCAGGCCCAGGATCTGGGTAAGCAGCTCACCCAGGCACTCGCCTCGATGCCAGCCGCGCCTGCCCCGGAGGCCGCTGCCCCGCAGGCCGCGCCGTCGCTCCCCGGCTTGTTCGCCCCTGCCATGCCGCAGATGTTCCACCAGAACACCGCCAATGACATCGCACTGGACGCCGCTAAGAGCAAGATCGGCGCGCAGTACTCCTGGGGTGCCTCCGGACCGTTCAGCTTCGACTGCTCGGGTCTGGTCCAGTGGGCCTACAAACAGGCCGGAATCGAACTGCCGCGCACCAGCTTCGAGCAGTCGCACGTCGGCGCGCCGGTCGCGTTCGAGGACCTGCAGCCCGGCGATATCGTGGTGACCAACGGCGGCGGCCACGTCGGCCTGTACGCGGGCGACGGCAAGCTGCTCAATGCGGTCCAGTCCGGTCAGCCGGTCTCCTACACCACCCTGCGCCCCGACATGGTTGTGACGGCACGCCGTATGGTTTAAGGGTGGCACCCGCCCAACCGACGACCAAAGACACCGCCCCGACCCAGGCCCGCGTGGACTCCTGGACGTGGGCGGTGCGTCTTTTCAAGACCAGGTCCGCGGCTGCGGAAGCCTGCCGCGGCGGGCACGTCCGCGTGAATGGAGTTGCGGCCAAACCCGCCCAGCACGTTCGCCCCGGTGACGAGGTACGGGTCCGAGCCGGTGGCGTCGAACGCATCGTCATCGTGGAGCGCGTCATCACCAAGCGCGTCGGCCCTCCGATCGCGGCACAGTGCTTGATCGACCGCAGCCCGCCACCGCCGCCGCGCGAGCTTGTCCTATCCATGCCGCGGCGCGATCGCGGTTCCGGTCGACCCACCAAACGGGAACGTCGCGAGACCGATCGCCTACGCTCCCCAACTTCCCCGAATATTTTGCCGGTCGTCGGTGCCGAGCAGCCGCCGTCGCGGGCTGACCGTTGGGGTCCTGGCTGAATTCGGGCGTGCCCGCCGAGTCACCCCATGCACTTGCGAAGTCAATTGTCGCCCCGGCTAGTGCCGCGTCCAGCTAGCTCGCTGCGCCACCTGCTCCGGCTGCTCGCCGAGCATAGTGAAACGGCGGTCGATACAGACCTGCGCGACCACCATTCGACTGCGTTCGACGGAACCGTCCGAACCAATGCTCGATACGGCTGATCTGGCTGGGTGCTTATCGGGTGCGTGCGCTGACGGTTGCGATTCGACTGGCCGCGAGTGCGGCGGCGGCGATGGTGCACAGGGCGCCGAGCATCATCGCGGATGCTTCGCCGGGTACCAGGACGTGGAGTTGTGCGCCGACGGTGACGGCCGCGACCGGCACCCCGACTTGGGCCGCCGCGAGGGTGCCGAAGGCGATCGGCTGTCCCGTGACACGGGCGCTCAGGTGTACCAGCACCGCGCCGATCCCGAGTGCGAGACCGAGCCCGATCAGCCGCGGGTGGTCGCCGAATTCGCGCAGGTCTAGCCGGGCGCCCAGCCAGACGAAGAACAGTGGGCCGAGGAAGCCGTCATTGATGGCGAAGAGTTGGCGGGCCACTCGCCGCGGCTCCCCGATTCCGGCGACCGCGAGTCCGGCGGCGAATCCGGCGAGCATGATCGACACCGCGGAGCGCACGGCCGGATCACGCACCGGCACATGGGTGCCCGCGACGAACATGACGACCGCGAAACCCATATCGGCGAGAAAGGTGAAAATCGGGTCGGCGCTGTGCAGTATGTCGAATCCGCTGGTGCCGAAGACAATGCCCGCGAGTAGTTCACCCAGGATCACTGGTATGTGCAAGTTCTCGCGCAGAGCGAGCAGCGGTCCGCACAGTCCGAGCGCGATGACCAGGGCGAGGGTTGCGAAGCTCACTGCGGGATGCTCGCGGTCGCCATTGGCACATCATCGCGCCCGGTGCGGACGAGCAGGGGAGGTAGGCGGGCGTTTCCGCTATGGCTGGGTCAGGTGGCCCGCGCGGTAGAGCGCTCGGCATTCGCCGCGGCGCAGTTTGCCGCTGGAGGTCTTGGGGATCCGGCCCGGCTCGACCAGGACGACGGCTCCCGGTGTCACCTCGTGGGCGGCTGCGATGGCATTGCGGATGCGGCGGGCCAATTCCGCTGATCCGGTGGCCGCCGCGTCGGCGAGTTCGGCGACGACAACCAGATCCTCGCGGTGGCCGTCATCGTGGCCGAATGCGGTTACGTGGCCGACGCGTACTTCGGGCGCGCAGTCCGAGACCGTGGATTCGATATCGGCCGGGTAGTGGTTGCGGCCGTCGATGACGATGAGATCTTTGAGTCTGCCCGCGATGTAGAGCTGATCGTCGTGCCAGAAGCCGAGATCACCGGTGCGCAGCCAGGATTCTTCACTTCCGTCCAGGGTGGCCCGGAATGTCGCCGCGGTGGCGATTGGATTGTTGTAGTAGCCGGCGCAGACATTGGGACCGCATACCCAGATCTCGCCGACGGTGCCCGCTGCGACTTCGGTGTGCTCATCGGGCTCCACCACCGCAACCTGTTGACCTACGGGTATGCCGCAGCCGACGAGTGGAACACCTTGCGGTGCGGGCTGTGCGCGTCCCTGGGCCAAGGCCATACGGTCGAAGCGATGTGTGGCTGGCTCGTCTCGTACACCACAGACGGTGACCGAGAGTGTGGCCTCGGCCAGACCGAAGCCAGGTGTGTGGGCGCGGTGTCGGAATCGGTAGGGGGCGAAAGTTTCGGTGAAGGCGGTCAGGGCCTCGGCGCGGATCGGTTCGGCACCGTTGAGGAGTGCGTCGAGGGGGGATAGGTCCAGGCCGGCGCGTTCTTCGGGAGTGGTTGCCGAGACAGCCAGGGCCAGGCCGAAATTTGGGCTGCCGGTGGTCCCCGCGCGGTAGTCGCTGAGGGCGCGCAGCCAGCGAATGGGACGTTTTACGAATTCAGCTGGCGCCATGGTGATTCCGTGTACACCGGAGTAGAGCGGCAATGAAAGGGTCAGGATCAGGCCCATATCGTGGAAGAACGGGAGCCAGGAAACGATGGGTTCGGTGCGCACCGCTGGCACAGCAGTCCACAGTTGATCCAGTGCCGCAGCGAGGTTGGCGTGGGTTACTTCGACTCCTGCCGGGGTCTTGGTCGATCCGGAGGTGTACTGGAGATAGGCCGTCTCGGTTCGTTCGATGATCGGATCGGTTGCCGGGGTGGTGGTGTGCGATGCGAGTTTCAGCACTCGGCCCAGTTCCGGGCCGAGGATCTTGCCGGTAGTGGTGTCGGTCGGAGAGATCAGGCTCAACGCGGGTCGGGCGTCGGCGAGTACACCATCGAGCCGGGGACGATTTCTATTGCCCGTCGGGGGAAATAACGGGACTGCGATGCGATTGCTGTAGAGACAGGCGAGAAAGGCTATGACGTAGTCGATTCCGTGCGCGCATAGAATCGCCACACGGTCGCCCGGATCGGTTGTTGCCCTGAGTCTTTGGGCCTGTGCGCCTGCTGCGTGATGTAGTCGTTCATAGGTCAGCGTGACAGGAACGCAATCCCGTCCGTGATAACGCAACTCGGTGTACGCGCTGTCGTTGGGTTTGGTCTGCGCCCATTCGGCAACCCGCGCGGCCAGAACGTTGGTCCGCGGTGTCGTATTCGGCGAAGTCACAGCACTGCGTCGGGTCTGACGGCAGCGACTCGCTCGGCCAAGGCGGCGCCGAGTGCGGTGATGGTCGGGTGCTGGAACAGTTCGGTGGTCGAGATGCGGATATTGAGACGAGTTTCGAGGTAGCGCCGCATTTCTATACCGAGCAGTGAGCTCAGGCCCAATTCGTTGAAATCGGCTTCCGGATCGAGATGGTCGGAACTCAGGTCGAGGGTGGCGGCGAGGGCGGTGCGGATGGTCGTGGTGAGCGGCTCGGTCGGACCGTGCTGCTGGGGTGCCGGATTCGGCGGTGCGGGGTCTGCTGTCGCCCGTTGGTCGGTGAGCAGACTTCGCAGGCGGGTGGCGATCGGATCGGGATCAGTGGTCGGCGTGTAGTCCAAGACGAGCAGGTAGGGCTCGTGGTAATACATGGTCTGGGCCAGTAACTCGGTGCCGCGTGGGATATCGAATGCGGAGATTCCGGCGCGTCGTAGATGTTTCGGGCCGCCCGCGCCCTCGGCGAGGCCCGCATCCCAGACGCCCCAACCGATACTCGACACACGCCGCCCCGGGTGGGCGTGGGCAAGTGCGTCCATCGCGGCATTCGCGCTGGCGTAGGCGGCCTGTCCTGGTGCGCCGAGCGTGCCGGTGGCGGAGGAGAACAGCAGCACGAAGTCGGTTGGATCGGTGGCGGTGAGATCGATGAGATTGCCCGCGGCGATGACTTTCGGTGCGAACATGCGGGCGAGTTGGCGGGTGGTGACGGCTTCGAAGGCGGCGTCTTCGAGTGCGCCCGCGGCGTGCACGACACCGCGGATGGTGGAACCGCATTCGCGAACATCATCGAGCGCGTTGGCGAGATCGTCGCGGTCTGCGGCATCGCAACGCACTACGACTATGCGGTCTTCCAGTCCGTCCAGGAGTGCGGGAACTGGCCTCGGCGCACGGGTGAGCACAACGACGTCGTGTGCACCTGCATCGAGCAGCCAGCGCACCGCGACCGAGCCGAGCGCCCCCAGACCGCCGGTGACCACATAGGTGCCGTTGGGGTCGATCCGCGTCGGGGTGGTTGATCGGGGGTGACAGCGCACGAAACGGCGGGTGGTAGTGGTATCGGCGGAGATTCGCAACTCATCGGGGAGTGGGGTAGTGATGAGTTCTTGCAGTCGCGACACCACGGTCGGTGATGTATCGGTCCACACGAGTCGCACTTCGCGGCCCGATTCGAGCTGCATCGATCGCACCAGACCAGCGATTGCCATCGGTATTTCCTGTCGGCTCCTAGCGGACCGTTGGCGGTCGGTCGCGCTGGGGGATGGCAGGACGATCGTCAAGGAGGCTGTGGCTGCTTCGGATTGGACGCGTTGCAGCAGATCGAGCACACGTCCGGTGGTGGCGATGACACTATTCGCGGGCTCGGTCTCGTGGTGCGTCGCGCCGGATTCGGCGGGCCAGATCACGACGACTGCCGTATTCGCGGTGCCGGTGCGTCCGGCGAGTACGGCGGAGACGATCGGACCGGCGGCATCCGGTTCGCGGGCGACGCGTTCGGTAGGCAGCGTGCGGTCGAGTTCGCTGGCCAGCCGGACGGCGAGTTGGGATTCGCCGATAACCAACGCGCGCCGCAGGTGCGTGCTTCCGTTGCGCTGGGGACTGTGCCGGAACGGTATCCACGTTTCATGGCGGAAGGGGTCGAACTGCGTTGTGGATTCGACCGTGACGAAACGGATGCGGACACCCGACAGCGCCAGCACCGGGACGCCGTGCTGATCGGTGCCGATGATGTCACCGGTCAGTTCGGTCGTCGATCGATCACGCACCAGCGCATGGGCTTCCAGCAGCACCAGGTCCGGTTCCGTGGACAGCCAGGCCGATTCGATGCCGATCGGCAGGGGAATGGCATCGGCGGGCAGATGGTCCCAGCTCGCGGCGGCAAGCAGATGCAGACAGCCATCGAGGGTCGCCGAGCGCTGTAGCGGGGCCGAATCGAACAATCCGACCGCACAATCGGACCCGGCCTCGATATCGCGCAGCACGCGGAAACCGGGACCGTAGTCGAGTTGCCGTGCGCGCAACGAGTCGTAGAAAACACCTGGCGTGAGCACTCGCATCCGCCGACGCGCGGCCCGATTTGCATCGACCACCCGCATCCATGCGACGATATCCCCGGGTGTGGGGTCACCGGCCAACCGTGCCGAAGCCAGCGTCCCGGCGCCTGTGACCTCCGCCTGCAACCTTCCAGCACCATCGGTGTGATAGGTAACAGCGGACAGCGCGCCGAGCCCGGTCCGCTCGTGCACCACGAAATCCGCGATAGCCCGCCCGTTTTCAGCCAGACCGAGCAGCCTGAGCAGCCAGAAGACCGCGGGGACGGTCGGCACGCCCTGCACGACGTGATCATGGAGATCGTCGGCGGGGAACTCGGATTCGAAGACTCCAGATGCGCTCGTATCGGCGGCATCCCGTCCGCGGCTGATGCTGGGCCCGGTGGCTGTGTTCGTGTCCTGGGCGTTTCGGCCGCGACGGGTATCGAGCTGGGCGGTCTTATTCGGGTCGCGCGTATCTCGACCGTGAATGGCGTCGTGTCCGGTCGTGTCCGGGCCGTGGGCATTTCGACTGCGGACGCCATCAACTCCGATGCCCGCGCCGAAGTCGGAGACCGAGGAGTCGTCGATAGCGCGGCCGTTGATGGCGGGTTCGGTGGCACTGCGATGGCTGGTTCCGGGCGTTGTGACGTGGATTGTGGTGTCGGGGGTGGTGTCGGATTCGGTGACAGTGCTGCGGGTGGTGTCGGGGCCGAGGGTGGTGATCAGTGGGAACCGCCGGTGGAGCCATTGGCGGGGTGGGGGAGGGGTGGTGAAGCGGCCGTTGGCGGCCCAATTCAGTGGGCGCCCTTCGAGGTAGAGGTTGCCGAGGCAGGTCAGGAAGGTTTCGGCCTCGTTGTCGCGGGTGGTGACCGGGTGGGTGGCGTCGGCGAATTCGGGGAACTCGCGGATCGCGGGTGTCAGTACCGGATGGGGTGCGAGTTCCAGGACCGTCGTGAATCCATCGTCGGCGGCGTGTTGCAATGCGGCGGCCAGTTCGACGGGTTTCGAGGCATTTTCGGCCCAGTAGTCGGCGTCCATCGCGGCCGTGGTTATCGTTTCGCGGCGACGTGCCGTGGAGTACACCGGAACGCGCGGCACCTGGGGGGTGAGTCCGTCGAGCGTGTCGACGAATTCGGGGAGCAGTGCGCCGACCTGTGGGCTGTGTGCGGCGAAGTCGACGGCGATTCGCTGCGCGAATATCTGCCTGCGCTTGGCCCGGCGGACAAGCGCGTCGATGTAACGTGGCGCGCCGGAGATCACCACCGAACGCGGTCCATTGACAGCGGCGATCGCTACTGTCGCGTGCAGTGGCTCGACCAGCCGCGCGACCTCATCCGCTGTCGCCTCCAGCAGCGCCATCGCACCGTGCCCGTCGAGCCGCGCCAGAATGCGGCTGCGCTGCACCACGACTCGGCCCGCGTCCGAAAGTGATAACGCACCGCTCACCGCGGCCGCGGCCACTTCGCCGAGACTGTGGCCTACCACCGCATCCGGTTCGATGCCCCACGACGCGAGCAGTTCGGCAATGGCGACCTGGAATGCGAAGATCGAGGGTTGCACGAGCTCAGTTGCGCTGTTGCTCGCCGAACTGCTGAGTGCGAATCCATTGCGCGGCGTCCACACTCGTCCGCCACCGGCCGCCGCAATCGCATCCGCGGCAGCGGTCACCGCATTCGCGAAGACCGGATAGCGAGCCGCCAGACCCCGCCCCATCTTGGAATACTGCCCGCCCTGGCCAGAGAACAGGAACAGCACACCTCCCCGCCGCCGCACCGAACCAGCGCTGATCACCCCGCCCCCGGATTCCCCACGCGCTAACGCCCGCAACCGATCCACCGCATCATCCAGATCCCGCGCAACCACCGCCGCCCGGGCATTCTCGGGTATCAACCGCGCCGCGGCCGCCGCGAATTGCCGAAGGATTTCACGACTGCCACTCCCTGCGCCCAAGTAGCTCGCCACAATCGCCTCGGTCGTGCCCATGCCTTCGCGCGAGGGGCTGGTTGCGCGCTCGTGTGAGCCGCTGGTTGTGCGCTCGCTAGAGCCCTCACGTGACTGGCTGCTAGAGCCCTCGCGGGAACCACGGCTTGTGCCGTCGCGCGAGTCGCTCATGCGATTGTACAAAGTGCGACAAGTGCCTTCACCCCGGCGGTTACGGGCTTTGTCATGTGCGGAGCTGCTTGCGCTGATACCCAAAACGGTGTTCATGCGATCGTGCCCGGCGCTGCTGGGCCTGCTGCGTGAATCGTCGCTCGTGTCCTCACCCGCTTCGCTGATGCCCTCGCGCGAAATGCGGCTGATGCCCTCGCGCCCAGGGTTACTGGTGTCGTCGCCCGAGGGGCTGCTTGTGCCGTTGTGTGAAGTGCTGCCGAGGGTGTCGCGCGATGTCCAGCTGGTGTCGTTACCCGAAGCGGTGATCTTGCTGGCGGCGGAGGGGCCGTTGTAATTGTTGCGCGCGGCGCTACTCATGTCTTTGCATGCGGCGCTGTTGGGCGGCGCGGTGCTCATGCCTTGGTGTGCGTCGCTGTTGAGCTTGGTGTGCGGCGCGGTGCTCATGCCTTCGCGTGCGGCGCTGCTCGGCCTGTTGCTCGGGACGGTGCTCATGCTGTTTCGCGAATCGCCGCTCGACGACGTGCCGACGTTCTCGAGCAGCTCGGCCCACCGCAACGCGTGCGAACGCAGCTCCGCGATGTTGCGACCGGTGACCGGAAGCAGGACGGGCGGTTCATAACTCCGGTGACGTGCAGCTTCCAGACCGCGCAGCACCACGTGCGCATTCGTCCCGCCGAATCCGAATGAGCTGACACCGGCAAACCGCGCATCCACCGATGTGTCGGTCCAGTCGACAGATTCGGTCGGCACGCGCAGTCCATGTTCGGCGAGCTTCAGCAGCGGGTTCTCGGTGTGGAAATTGATGGTCGGCGGGATTACGCCGTGTCGGATGGACAGCGCGGCCTTGACCATTCCGGTGATTCCGGCGGCCGCCTCCAGATGTCCGATATTGGATTTGACCGAGCCGATCCAGGTCGGTTCGGTCTCGCTGCCGAGTACCGCGGCGAGCGCGCCCACCTCGACCGCGTCACCCAATGGTGTTCCGGTGCCGTGACATTCGACGTACCCGACCGCACGTGGATCGAGACCTGCCCAGGCGGTACGAATGACCACCTGCTGGGCCCGACCGTTCGGCGCGTGCAGGCCATTGGACCGCCCGTCCGAACCGACTGCGGTGCCGAGGATTTCGGCATACACCCGATGTCCGTCTCGCAGCGCATCGTCGGTGCGCCGCAGTACCACCACCGTGCACCCATCACTGCGGGTATATCCGTCGGCCGCGGCATCGAACGGTTTGCACTGTCCATCGGGCGCGAGGAACCCGGCCGCGGCCAGGTACTCCGAAGTATGCGGCAGCAGTGTCAGATTCACCCCGCCGACGATTGCGAACGGCACGGCGTCATCGGCCAGCAGGCGCACGGCGAAATCCACGGCAGCCAGCGAGGACGAGCACGCGCTGTCCACCACCAGACTCGGTCCGTGCAGGTCGAGGACATAGGACAGCCGGTTGGCGATGATGCTGAGCGCCGATCCGGTGACCGCGTACGGCGCATCGTGTCCCGCGCGGCCGAGCACCGCGATGCCGTGATCGTAGGCACACGCGCCGAATACCACCGCACCCCCGCAACCTCTGGTGCGATAGCCGATTCCGGCATCGTCGAGCGCCTCGATCGCGACCTCGAGTGCCAGCCGCTGCTGCGGATCCATCAGCGCGGCCTCGCGAGCGGAGATGGCGAACCAGTCGTTGTCGAATGCGTCGGCATCGGCGAGATATCCGGCGTGCCGTGTGCCGGGTCGACCGAGCGGCGGTGCTCCGGTGGCATCACGGCCATCGCACAGCATCCGCCAGAACTCGGGCACGCTCGACGCGCCCGGTACCCGGCAGCCGATGCCCACGATGGATACCGGCGGATACGGCCGGACGGAGGCAGGCTGGCCTTTCCGATTTGTGGGCGAGGTGCTCATCGCATCGCGAGATACTCGACAAGCTGCTCGATGTCCGGATTGTCATATAGCGCGGTGAGCGAAACCTCGACTCCCGTGGCATCTTCCAGATGCGCCGTCAGCCGCGCCAATTGCAGCGAGCTGAGGCCGAGGTCGCTGAACGGCGCATCGGTCGAGACCGTTGCGGCATCGACATTCAGCAGGTCGGCTATGGCGGCGGTGGCAGCGCTCAGTAGCGCGGCACGTCGTGAACCGAACCTGTACGAAACACCGTCGGCGACTGTTCGCAGGTCGCTCGAGACAAAACCCTGCCCGTCCGGAAGATCAGGCCCCATCCGTCCTCCTCCCGTCGCCGGAGGGCCCCTGCCCCCACGCCGGTACCCCTGCGATTATGCCGTAGATATCGGCGCGATCAAGGCGTCCTTCAGGCGGGTCGATTGTCCGGAATTGTCCTGTCTACCCGGCTCTTTCGCCGTCTACTGTGATCGCATACGGTGGCACTGTGCCCGAATCCGGAACCGAGCGGACGCCCACCCTGCTGACCGTGCTGCGCTGTTGTACCGCACTGGCGGCCACACCTGGTCGACTGCTGCGCCCGCGTCGCCCCGACACTGCACTGCTGGCCGGTCTGGAGCCGGTCCCGCTGCCGCAGACCAAGGCGAGCGTCGGGCTCACCGTCCTGATGCAGGCCCGTATGGCCGCCCCCACCATGATTGTCGCGGAGGGCGTGCGCAGCCTGCGCGAACTGCCGATGACCATGTCGGCCTATCTGATCGAACATCCGAAGGCGCGATTCCTGGTCGATCCGGCCCTGTGCGCGGGGGTGCACGATCGGGTGCTGCCCGAGCTGCCATTCCCGATTCCACTGCTGGTCGCACCCGATAAACCGGTGCTCGGCCTCGCGGACGCACTGGCCGCCCGCGATATCGCCGCCGATGCGATCGATTTCGTCCTGCCGACCCACCTGCACTGGGATCACATCTCCGGCCTGCTGGAACTACCCGATTCCGTGACCCTGCGACTACCCGCCGTCGAACGCGCCTGGGCACTCGACGGCCCGCATGCTCCCATCGGCGTTGCTCGAGGCCCCCTGCGTGGGCGCACCTTCGACACCTTCGAACTCGACGGCCCGCCGGTGCTCACCTTCCCGCGCAGTCTGGACCTATTCGGCGACGGCTCGGTGCTGCTCGTCGACCTTGCCGGACACACCCCAGGCAGTATCGGCGTCCTGCTGGCGGTCGACGACGGCACCCGGGTACTGCTTGCGGGCGACGCGGTGTGGAACAAACTCCAGGTCGAGCTGATCCGCGAAAAGGCACCGATGCCCGGCCAACTCTTCGATGCCGATCGCGACGCCACCTTCGCCACCATCCACCGCCTACACGCCCTACCCGACGGCATCGAAGTCGTCGCCGCTCATGACTACGCCGCGGTCGAGGCGCTGGCAGCACGGAAGAGGTAACCCGCCTTATCGGGATTCAGTCGATGCCCTCGTCGAGCTGCTGCCAAGTGGTGTGCACCTCGAACGGCACCAGCGAATCGATCGCACTCGCAGAGCGGTCCGATCGGGTGTGATGCCCCGCCGAGACGTACTCCCCGGCGGAGTTGAGCGTCAGCATCTCGATCGAAACAGCGGGGCCATCCTCATTGGCCATCCGGACGATCCAGTAGTGCTGGATCCCGAACCGGGCATACTCGGCACGCTTATCGACCAGGTCAGCGGTGATCGTGGTCGGCGAGACAACCTCGACCACCAGCACGGCGTCCGCGGCTGTCGGCTTCATTCGCCACTTCGGCCGAGGCTCATCGATGCACCGGTAGACGATGACATCCGGCCGCTTGTAGTGGAATGGGACTTCCGAGACCAACATGTCCACATCCCGGTTGACTCGCAAGCACGGTTCGGCCGAACCGCGTTTGGCGTGGCCGTCCAGCAGTGCCCGTTCGATATTTCGGGCTATCGCATTGTGATTCGGCCAGGCGGATTCGCAGTGGATGATCATCCCGTCTCTGATCTCGACATTGCGCGCCATGTCCTCGGGCATGGACAGGTAACCGTCTATGTCCACCGGCAGGATGTAGGTCTTCGGCAGAGACCAGTTGAACGCTTCCGACACGGATGACCGTCCTTTGATTGGTAGTCGACGTCATCGTAGGTCAGCGTCTCGACTGACCGGGCCGCGGTCACCCCTCGATGGACTGCGATCGACCTGGCTCGACTGCACCCTGGGCGCTCGCCCGGGGCGCGCAACGAGTCCTTAGGCGACGACCTTTTCCGCGAGTCGTGCGGTGATCAGTTCCTCCGCTTCGGCGACCATCCGGCTGATCAGTTCGGCGCAGGACGGGATGTCGTGGATCAGGCCCTGGGCCAGGCCTGCCGACCAGATGCCCGCATCGAGATCGCCCTCGTCGAAGACGCGGCGTCCGCGTGCACCCGCGACCAGATCGCGGACATCGTCGAAAGTGCCACCGGCCTTTTCGATTTCGACGACCTTGCGGCTGATTTCGTTATCAGCGACGCGCGCCGTATTGCGCATGGTGCGGAAGATCAGCTGGGTGTCGAGTTCGGAGTTGGCGACGATCTGTTCTTTGACCTTCTGGTCGATCGCCGACTCCTGGGTGCACAGGAAGCGCGTGCCCATGTTGACGCCGTCGGCACCGAGCGCGAGTGCGGCAACCAGACCGCGGGCATCGGCGATACCGCCGGAGGCGATCATCGGAATGTCGAGCACCCGTGCGGCGGCCGGGATCAGAATCAGCCCAGGAATATCGTCCTCGCCCGGATGTCCTGCACATTCGAAACCATCGATGCTGACGCCGTCGACGCCGATCTTCTGTGCCTTCAACGCATGCCGCACGCTGGTGCACTTGTGCAGCACCTTGATACCGGCCTCGCGGTAGTACGGCAGGAAGGGTTCCGGGTTGCTGCCCGCGGTCTCGACGATCTTGATTCCGCTTTCGATGACCGCCTGCACGTATTCCGCGTACGGCGGCGGGTTGATCGACGGCAGGATCGTGACGTTCACACCGAACGGCTTATCGGTCAACTCCCTGGTCCGCGCGATCTCCTCGCGCAGGTCGTCGGGGGTGGGCTGGGTCAGGGCGGTGATGAACCCGAGCCCACCCGCGTTGGCGACGGCCGCGACGAGGCCCGCGCGGCCGACATGCATCATGCCGCCCTGCACGATCGGGTGTTCGACGCCGAATGTCTCGGTGAACCTGGTACGCAGCATTGCGCTTCTCCTCTGCGTTGCGGGGCGTGCCAGTGGCGCCCTTACGCAGTGATGGTGACACGGCAATCGTCCGGTGTACAACTCGTAAGTGAGCCAGGATTCGCATTGTTTTGCCCTCTGAACGCGCGCGGAGGTGGGCAGCGTCTAGTGAGATAGGCGGTAAATATGCAGCTAGGAGCGATATTGCCACACCAAGCCCCTGCTCGAGACGATTAACAGCGGTTCGGGACCAAGCACCTTGCCGCTCGAATAAGTTAGTTGTTATTCTGCTCTCAGTTCAGCCCGTCGACGCCATCGGACACACCGACGCCCGTCGGCGGTCCGAGAGGAGTGGCATGACCACCGGTGCACAGGCGCTCGACGAGCCGATCAGGTCGCGGCGCAACCACTGGAACAACCAGATCGCATCGCATGCGCAGATGCGCCCGGACGCGGTCGCCGTGCGGTTCCGTGGTGTGGACACCACCTGGCGGCAGTTGCACGAGCGTTCGCTGAAGTTCGCCGACGCGCTCGCCCGTCGCGGCATCGGCTTCGGTGACCGGGTGCTGATCCTGGCGCTGAACTATCCCGAATACCTCGAGGCCGTCTTCGGCATCAACGCGCTCGGCGCCATCGCGGTCCCGGTGAACTTCCGGCTCACCCCGCCCGAGGTCGCCTATATCGTCAGCGATTCCGGCGCGAAGGCAATTGTCACCGACACCATGCTGCAGCCGTTGGCCACCGCGGTGCAGGGCCAGGCGTCCGAGCTCGCGACCTGCTTCGTGATCGGCGGCCAGAGCGCCGACGGGGTGCTCGGCTACGACGATGTGCTGGCCGAGGGCGGCCGAGCCCATACGCCTCTCGACATTCCCGAGGACACCCCCTCGCTGATCATGTACACCTCGGGCACCACCGGCAGCCCGAAGGGCGCGGTGCTCTCGCACGCGAATATGAATGGCCAAGCGCTCACCAGCATTCGGGCCACCGATATCGGACCCGATTCGATCGGCTTCTGCACCTCACCGCTGTTCCATATCGCCGGACTCGGCAGTCTCGCACCGTATTTCCTGCTCGGCGCCAAAGTCGTGCTGCACCCGCTCGGTGCCTTCGATCCCACCGAATTCCTCGACGCCGTCGAGCGCGAGCAGGCCACCACCGCATTCTGCGTGCCCGCGCAGTGGCAGATGATCTGCGAGGAGCCGACTGTCAAACAACGCAAGCTCGCACTGAAGGTGCTCAGCTGGGGTGCGGCTCCGGCCTCCGATACCGTGCTGCGGGCCATGGCCGACTGCTTCCCGGACGCGGTCAATGTCGCGGTCTTCGGTCAGACCGAGATGTCGCCGATCACCTGCGTGCTCGAGGGTAAGGACGCGATCCGCAAGCTCGGTTCGGTCGGCAAGCCCATTCCGACCATCCAGGCCCGCGTCGTCGACGACGAGATGAACGATGTCGCGCCCGGTGAGATCGGCGAAATCGTCTATCGCGGACCGACTCTCATGCAGGGCTACTGGAATAAGCCGGAGGCGACCGCGGACGCCTTCGCCGGTGGCTGGTTCCACTCCGGTGATCTGGTCCGCGCGGACGAGGAGGGCTTCCTCTGGGTGGTCGACCGTAAAAAGGACATGATCATCTCCGGCGGCGAGAACATCTACTGCGCCGAGGTGGAGAATGTGCTCTTCGCGCATCCGAAGATCCGCGAGGCCGCGGTGATCGGGCGGGCGCACGAGAAATGGGGTGAGGTGCCGGTTGCCGTTGTCGCCCTGGTAGATCCGGATGCCGAGCTCACCCTCGAAGAACTGGCACCGTTCCTCAACGAGAATCTGGCCCGTTACAAGCATCCCAAGGATCTGGTGCTCGTGGCCGAACTGCCGCGCAATGCCAGCGGCAAAGTGGTGAAAGTGCGACTGCGCAAGGACTATTCGGACTGAGCATTCGATCGCGGATCGCGTCACCGCCGTCGACCCGCAAGCGCGCCACATCGCTGGCGAATCTCGAATTGACCACCGCAGGGGCGGGCGCTCGAGCTGATCGGTGTGACAGGGATCTGTCTCGAGCGGTACCCGATCAGTGGCCTGCGCGGCTGACCTGCCTGGTGTGCGATACCCGGCTCGTCAGGCCGGGGCCTACCAGAACTTCGAGGCGACGGTAGGTTTCGGCCGCGGGCAGCGGCGGCTCCGCGTCCGCGATCGAACCGAGTAGGCCGACCACACCCCAGGACAGGAATGTCATCGTCACCGCGAATTCGTCGTCGTCCATGTCGAGTCGGCCCGAGAGTTGTTCGGTGAGAATCTCTTCCACCATGCGCCGCGTAGAGCGCAACAGCACTCCGGTCGCCCTGCGACCCAGTAGCGCTCGATAGACCTCGGGATTCGCCGACGCCAGCCGGAACAGCGTGTACAGCGGTGCGAGTGGTTCCGAGTGTTGCGGTACGTCAGGGTCATGCACGGCCGATTCGACATCGGCCACCGCCGCGCGCAGGTACTCGGTGCTGCTGACCAGCAGCAGGTCGTCTTTGTCCCGGAAGTGCGCATAGAAGGTGGAGCGTCCGACATCGGCGCGATTCAGGATGTCCTGCAATGTGATCCGGTCATAGCCGCATTCGATCATGAGCTCGATCAGCGCCCGATGCAGCAGGCTTTTGGTGCGCCGCACCCGGCGATCGGTCCTGGTCATCGGCATCCTCCGAACGCGAATACGGCGTTTCCGTACAAATAGTGCGAATCCGTTCGCAACGGCACGATATCCGCACTTTTGCTTCTGGTCGATCCGGTCACTTGGTCCGATTATGAACTCATGACCGGAAACGCACAACAGTCCACTAACGCACATGCTGACCGGAACTCCGAGATCGGCATTCTCATCACCAAACCGCGCGGCTACCTGGCCATGAAATCGGCCTTCTTGCTCGGTCGAGTCGGCAGCTTGAACGCTCGACTCGTCGAGCTGACCGGTGCCGCCGCGGGCGACCACGCTGTCGATATCGGTTGCGGTCCGGGCCAACTCGTTCGAGCCATGGCCGATCGAGTCGGATCCGCCGGTCGAGTGATCGGTATCGACCCGTCCCAGGAGATGATCGACTACGCGAGCGGCCGCGCCGCCCCCAACTGTCGTTTCGAAGTCGGCGCCGCCCAGTCGCTGACCCTGCCCGATGCGTCGGTCGATGTGGTCACCTCGACCTTCGTCATGCATCACATTCCGCAGGCACAGCGCACAGCGGCGCTGGGACAAATGTTCCGCGTGCTGCGCCCCGGCGGCCGATTGCTGCTCGCCGATACCCACCCGACCGGGAAAGTGCTGCCCGCGGCGGTTCGCATCATGTCGCGTTTCGCCGCGCGCCGCACCGACGATCCGCACGCGCCAGGACACCAGGCGGACCCGCTGACGGCCATCGATATTCGCCGCTACCGAGAAGCGTTGCGGGAAGTCGGATTCGGGACTGTGGACTTCACCGCGATCCCACCGACGACCGGCGTACTGGTGGCAACCAAGGACGTCTGATCAGATCAGGTCCTTCGATGTCATCCAGCGCATGCAGAACCAGCCGCAGAACACTGGCAGCCAGCACGTGAGCACGCGGTAGAGCAGCACCGACGGCACGGCGATGGTCGCGGGCAGGCCGAAGGCGGCAAGACCACCGATCAGTGCGGCCTCGACCGCGCCGACGCCACCGGGTGTTGGCGCGGCCGCGGCCAGGGTGCCGCCGACCATGGTGACGATGGTGAGGGTGATGAACGACGCGCCGCCACCGAACGCCTCGACGCTGGCCCACAGCGCGAGCGCAAGGCCGAGTGTGATCGCACCACAGCCGAGCACGATCACCGAGAACCGCTTCGGATCCCGGGCCAGATCACCGAGTTCACCGAGCACCTCCTGCAACTGCGGGCGCACCGAATTGCTCAGCCAGCGACGCAGTTTCGGCACGAACATGAAGGCGCCGATAATGCCGACGCCCACACCGGCCGCCAGATAGAGCACAGTCGCGTCGGGCACGAAATGCGACAGATTCGCCGAGGTGCCCGCCGCCACGCTGAACAGGATCAACAGACCGATGTGGGTGATCACCTGGACGGCCTGCTGCAATGCGACGGCGGCGGTAGCCCGCACCGCGCCGAGTCCGGCATGCTGCAGGAAGCGCACGCTCAAGGCCAGTCCACCGACACCCGCCGGGGTTGTCGTAGCGGCAAAGGTATTTGCGACCTGCATGATCACCAGATTGCGAAAGCTGACCAGGCGCGTTGCGCAGGCCCACAATGCCGCCGCCGCACCGATATACGTCAGCCCCGAGACCGCCAGCCCGAGCAGCGCCCACCACCAGTTGGCGGTCCACAACTGCGAGAAGAAGGTCGGCACCGCACTGATGAACGGATAGGCGACATAGACCAATCCGATCAGCAATACCAACTGGATGATCTGATTGCGGCTGAACCGGGTGATCTGCTCGGCCTCGATTTTGTCCTGGCCGGTCTGCTTGCGCACCTCGTCGCGGGCCGAGGAGACCACCTCGCCCCAGTCTGGAATCGACTTCTTGATTCCGGCGGGCATGGCGGACTTGGTGAGTCGGCTCGCCGCGGTCAGCACCGTCTGCTCGCCGAGCGTTTCGATGGCGGTGCGCACCGCGGCTTCCTTGCTGAAGACCGCTGTGGTCGAGACCAGCAACTGCGCGACATCGGACTGCCGCTGCTTATCGGACGCGCCGAACTCCGCATTGATGAATCCGCTGAACAGCGTGGCGCCGTTATCGATTCGGATCTCGGCGGGCCGCAGGTCGCCGTGCGAAATCTGGCCGCAGTGCAGTGCGTCGAGCGATCGCCATACCCCAGCGAGCTCGTCATCGGAGGTTTCGTCGAGCGGCTTACCTCGCGGCATGGTGTGCGCGTACAGCATCCAGCCGCGCTCGAGTGCCGCGACGGCAACCTGCTGCACGGCGGCCAGACCCATTTCACCGGCGGCGATGGCCACCAGCGCACGGTGCTCGACAGCGCGGTGCATCGAGCCGTGCAGCGCGGCGGTTTCGCTGCTGCGGAAGGTGAGCCAGCGCCACAATTGGCGCAGCGCACCGAAGCTGCGCTGATTCTTGCCGAACAGCTCGACGGTCAACTCGCGCTCGGGACCATCGATGGCCGCGGCGAGCACCAGCGGACCACGCCCGGCGGGATGCAGCACGGTGAACGCGGTGACGGTATGTCCGCGCCTGGCCAGCACCCGCACCGCCGCATCCAGCGGCACCTCCAGCGCCGGTGTGCCGACCACCAGCACGATCACCGCGCCGACCAACCAGCCGACCGCGAGTCCGAACATGGCTCGCGCGGGTACCACCGTGCTGACCACCAGATGGATCGGTGCGAATGCCAGCAGCAGGATCCACAACCAGCGCCGCGGCCGGGTCGGCAGCCATGGACTGGATACGGTCAGCACCGCGGCGAGCATGGCGATCCAGCGCGGATCGTCCAGGAACTGCGACAGGAAGGTGTCGAGCCGATCGGGCACCTGCAGATGCCATTGCGGCGCGGACAAGCCCGTTCCGGTGATCGAGAGGAGCAGGCCAGCGACCAATCCCGCGGCCGCGTAGCCCGCGAGCAGCTTCCACTGCCTGCCGATGATCAATTCGATGAGGATCGCGAACGGCAGCGCGATAATCGCCACGCCGTAGACCAGGTACACCAGATTGGACTGGTCCGGATTGAGGAATCCGACGATATTCGAGACCGAACGCTCCAGCGCCAGCCACTCCGGTCGGGTGATCAGTGAGGCGGCGACGACCATACCGACCCACAGTGCCGCGAGTACGACACGGATGATGTCACTGGTGCGCCGGATCAGCGGTTGCAGCAGGCTCCCCGTGACCGGGATATCCCGCCCGTCAACTCGCATCTCGTGGCCCTCCTCCGCCTCTCCGGGCCTTTTGCCGATCGTGGGTGGGCCCTAACCTACCGTTGTGGGCAGGCGGTTCCGGAGATGGCTGAGTTCTGGGCTGGGTTCGGCGAGTTACCCATGTTCGTACTAGATCAACTATTGCGTTCGCACGATACACAGCAGCCGACCGGCCGGTCAGTAGACGGTCTTGCCGAATCCGTCTGAGCCGATGAGGATCAGGACTGATCAGCCGAAGGAAGGCAGGACATGGCAGCACAGGATCTATCCGGGAAGACGGTGGTGGTTACCGGCGCCAGCTCCGGCATCGGCGCCGAGGCGGCGGCAAAGCTGGTCGCATGCGGCGCGACCGTCGCGGTGGTCGGGCGCTCGCCGGAGCGCACCGCCGAGGTGGCGGCGCGGATCGGCGCCGAGTCCTTCATCGCCGATTTCGCCCGCTTCGACGAGGTGCGCAAACTCGCCGATCAGCTGCTCGATCGCTATCCGCGCATCGATGTGCTCGCCAATAACGCCGGCGGCGCGTGGGCCGAACGCACTGTCACCGATGACGGCAATGAGCTGACCTTCCAGGTCAATCACCTGTCGCCGTTCCTGCTGACCGCCCTGCTGCTGGATCGGCTGGTGCAGTCGCAGGCCAGGGTCGTCAATACCGCGAGCATGACCTACCGGATGGCGAAGTTGGACCTCGACACCGTCAACGCATCGACCGGCTCGTTCAGTCAGCTCGGCGTCTACGGCACCTCCAAGCTCGCCAACATCATCTTCACCAGGGAGTTGGCCCGCCGCACCGAGGGCACCGGGCTGGTCACCGCCGCATTCCATCCGGGCGCGGTCGCCACCCACGTCTACGACAATGCCCCGCTCGGGCTCGGCGCGTTCATCCGCTCACCACTGTCACGGCCCTTCTTCATCCGGGCCGAGAAGGGCGCGGATCCGCTGGTGCACTTGGCGACTACGTCGGAGGAGATCAACGGCAAGTACTTCCACCGGCTCGAGGAGGAGCAGCCGAGGAACAGGCAGGCGGTGGATGCGGAACTCGCGCAACGGCTTTGGACCATGTCCGAGGAGATCACCGGAACGGCATAGGTCAATGGGCGTCCGCACCGACCGCGTGACGCCTACCCTCGGCTGCCACACCGACGGTGAATACTTCGCCGCTCATCTCGCCTCGATCGAGTTCGACAATGGCGCGCACCACCTGCTCGGTCGATACCATCGCGGGAAAATCATTGGGCGCGATGGCATTCGCCCGCACCCCGAACTCCTCGAATTCGGCCGCGATATGCCGGGTCAGGTGGTTGAGCGCCGCCTTGGACGAGGCGTAGAGGGCCTGCCCGCCGGGGTACACCCGCGAACCCGCAATGCTGGAGACATTCACGATATTGCGATTGCGGGTCCGGTTCTCGTCTCCGGCGTGTATCCAGCTCCGCTGCGCCAAACGCGCCGACAAACGCAGCGGCACACCGACATTGACCGCGAAATGCGGTTCGAATTCGTCGAGTGCGGCGTCGCCGTCGACGATGCCGCGTGGCTGGAATCGGCTGTGCGCGGCATTGTTGACCAGCAGGTCGATATGCCCGAAGCGGGCGAGTGCGATATCGACGACGCGCTCGACTTCCCCCGCGTCGGCCAGCTCGGCCTTGATCACGAAGATCCGCGAATCATTCTCCGGCACCGGCATTTCCGGCTCGAAGGGATCGACGAACCATTCGAGCTGTGACGGTGCCGCCGGAGTGCGATTCCGGCAGACCGCGATGATGTCGTAGTCGGTGTACAGACCGCGGCAGAAGGTGTCCCCCAGAACGCCACCCGCACCGGTCAGCAGACATACCCGGCGTTCATTACCACTGCGCAATGCTGTCCCCTCCCCAGCGCCGCAGCACATCTTCCTTCGGCCGGTGCAGCCACATCACCACGCTATCGCGCGCGGCGGCGTTATTGCCGAGGAACGTATGCCAGGAGCGCGGTGTGCACTCGAACAGCAGCAGCGAGTTGTCCAGTGGCGGAACCGTCAGCGCGGGAACGGGATTCGCGCCGACATGGGCATACAGGGCGGTCTCGCCGCCATCGCCGGGCTGCCAATCCGGATTTCCGAAATAGAACAGCACCGCGACGGCGCGCACCGTCTCCCGCGCGAAGCTCGCCTGGCTCCGCGGGCCGGTCTTCAGATCCACCTGCGGATCCACGGTCCTGATCTCGCTCGCTCCGGGCGCCGCCCCCTCGAACCAGGCCGGATTCAGATCATTGTGCGGTGACCCCGACGGACTCCCCGGCCGATGATGATGCACCGCTCCTTCGACATCACCGGTGGTAGTCACCCCCATGACGCGCGCGATCAGGTCATGCCATTCCCGTGAGAGAAACAGCGCCAACGGCCCATCCCGCAGCTCGGCCAGCGAGGCACCGACCGCACCGTAATCCGACGCCACCGCCCCGAACGCCTCCGGCCGCTCGCGGCGCACCCGCGCCAACTCATCGGCCAACCGCCCATAGAACTCGGGCACGAACACATCCTTGGCATAGATATGCGGAAACGGCTCGACCCGGCGAATCCAGCGCCGATGCGCGAACAAATCCGTGAACCACGGCGGTGCCGCGGTTACTGTGGATTCGGCTACCCCTGTCAACTTCAATCCCTCCCGAATGACCACAGCGATCCTAACGGGCACCACCGAAATCCGTGCCTCACCGGTAGCCGGGCCCCGGGTACGCGGCGACCAGTTGCGAAGATCGCCGGGTGTGGAACGACCTTCGCGTGTGCTTCATCGGTGATTCCTTCGTTGCGGGTGTCGGCGACCCGCGGTGCCTCGGGTGGGTCGGTCGGCTGGCCGCCCAGACCTACGCGAGCGGCCAGCCGCTCACCACGTACAACTTGGGTGTGCGGATGCAGACCTCGACCGAGATCCTCGGCCGCTGGCAATCCGAATGCGCACCTCGATTTCCCGACGGCTCCGATGCCCGACTCGTCGTCTCGTGCGGCGTCAACGACACCACGTTGATCGACGGACGACCCCGGGTGGCACCGGAGCAATCGGCGGTCAACCTGTCCGAGCTGCTCACACAGGCCGCCGAGCTTCCGGTCCTGGTCGTCGCGCCGCCGCCCATTGATGACGCTGAGCAGAATGCCAGGACCGCCACACTGGACGAACATTTCGCCGAGGTCTGCGCTGCCGCGGCCGTCCCCTACGTGCGCGTCCATCAACCGCTGTGCGACAGCGCGGTCTGGATGCGCGAGGTGCGCGCGGGTGACGGCGCGCATCCCGGCGCGGCCGGATACGATGAATTGGCCGCGCTCGTTCGGCCGCACTGGCGAGAGTGGTTGGCGCGCTGACCGATCCGGGGGCGTGTCGCTCAGTCTGGCGACGATGAGCCGATCGAGGTCCGCGATGGTCGGCATCCATCGCCGAAAAGTCGGAATCGGCGGTGGCGCACAGTCGGGCGGCGATAACTGGAAGTGCTTCGACGCTAGAATCGCCCAGCCTGCGCGGTTTCACTGTCTGAGACAAGCTATCGCATGTATCGTCCGGGCAGCTCAGCGCGGTTGTGCTCAGCCGAAAGACATGCGGCGCGCATCCGCTTCGGCCCGTTTGCGTTGGACCGTCGCCAGATCGACCGGCACCGCGCCTTCCTCGGGTCGAGTCACCAACTCGTGCAACGTCGGATGCCAGCGTCCGACTTCATCGCGGAACGGGCCCTCGGTCTCCAACTGACCGATCGCACCAACCAGCGTCAGCATCGATCGCGCGAACGGCGTGAAGCGCGCGGGCATGGTGCCCTGCCGCAGGGCATTCGTCAGCCGCGGATTCGTCACCCGCAGTACCTGTTTGCGCAGCCATCGCATGGTGAACCGGTAATTCGCGTGCCGGAAGGGTTCGACGCACGGCGCGACCACATGGAACAGATCCTCGGCATCGAGCACCCGGCCCGGTGCACAGAAGCCGTGCCGCCGTGCCGCCGCCTCCAATTCGGCGGGCCCGCCGTTGAACAGCGCATCGCAATAGTCGAAGGCGAATTCCTCGAAACCCTCGGTCGGCCATGGTGTGCAAGCCCCGAAGTCGACGACGCCGAGTCGCCCATCCGGCAGCACCCGGAAATTGCCCGGATGCGGATCGCCGTAGAGCAGACCACTGCGGATCCAACTCGATGCCATGAACCGAACCAACTGCATGCCGACCCGATCCCGCTCGGCGCGCGTACCGGCCGCGATGACGCGCGGCAGCGAGATGCCGTCCAGCCATTCGGTGATGAGCACGTCGCCGCGCTGTTCGATCACCCGCGGAATATAGAAATCCGGATCGTCGGCATAGGCCGCCGCGAATACACGTTGAGATTGCGCCTCGGCCGCATAGTCGAGTTCGTCGAGGACACAGGCACAGACCGCCTCGGTCACGCTCTTGACATCGGCACCGGGCAGGAAAACCGTTGCCAGTATGGAGATCCGGCGTAGCTGATCCAGATCGTTCGCGACCGCCTGCTTACCGCCGGGATACATGATCTTCACCGCGACGGGCGTACCGTCACGCCATACCGCGCGGTGCACCTGGCCGAGTGAGGCCGCGGCCGCGCGCCGATCGTCGAATTCCCGGAAATACCAACGCCAGTTCTCCCCCATACTGGCGGCCATCGCCGCGTGCACCGAATGCGGCAGCATCGTCGGCGCGGAATCCTGCAACCGGCTCAACGCGATTTTGTACGGCTCGGCGAGTTCCGGCGGCAGTGCGAGTTCGTAAATGGCAAGCAGCTGACCGAGTTTGGCGACACAGCCCTTCAGTTCGCCGAGCACCTCGAAGATGTGCTGTGCGGTGCGCATCTGGATTTCGCGATCGACCTCGGCGGCCGGTCGGCCCAGCGCGCGCTTACCCACACCCGCGGCATGACGGCCCGCGTACGCGATCGGCAGCGCAGCCAATTTCGCATTGCGAACCGCCGTGCGAACTGGAGGTTTACCCTTCGACGTCATCGCGAAAATGCGTGCAGGTCCAGTGGTGGAACTCTCGGTCGATCGACCCTGGCCACGCTCAATTGTCATGACTCACCTCACACTGCACGCTGACCACTGGTACACAGGTGCAGTCTCGCACAGCAGGGCATAGACTGTCTGGGACGTATTCGAACCGAGTCGAAAGGTGGCATCTCGATGGGATCCCAAACGGTAGTCGCCGACGTTGCCGATGAGCTGGCACGCCGGGTTGCCGCAGGGGAATATCAGCCGGGGGATTTGATGCCGTCGGTCCGTCAGGTCGCGGAGGAGTTCAATATGAACCGCGCGACCGCGCAGTTGACTCTCGGTCGGCTGGAATCGTACGGATTCGTCGAGGCGCGACGCGGCAAGGGGTTCACGATCCGCGATGTCCGCGAGGCGGGCGGCATCGATGTGTATCGGCACCTGTTCCGGTTCTCGGTTCCGATGCCGGATGTCGCCGTCGAGATGTTCCACGACATCGTCGAGGTGGAGCGCGGCATCGTCATGGAGGCGCTGCTCGCCTACACCAGCAGCGAACAGGAAATCGATCCGGCCGAACTCAAGGCGGAGATCGACGAACTGGAAAGGCTTGCCCGACAGGAGGTTCCCGACTTCCAGCAGATCCTCGCCATCGAGGTCGGCCTGGTCCGCCGACTGCTCACCGCACTCGGGCTGAGCATGCAGCGCGCGATCATCAACTCCATCGGCGAGATGGTGCTCGAGGTGCCCGAGGCCGTGGAGGCCTTCTTCGCGGGCGCTGCCGATCTGCATGTATTGGTATGGCGTGCACTGGTCGCGGTCTGGGATTCCGGATCCGGCCCGTCCGACGCGCAGCTCGCATTGTTCGAGGATCTGTTCGGGCTGTATCACGACAAGGTGATCGCCCGGTTCGAGGAATTGCTCGATGTCGGGGACGACGAGGATGTGGAGCACGCGGCGACCGCCTGATCACTTTCGATCCTGCCGGGTCAACTGTCTGGGTCGCACTGGCTTAGTGCTAGTCGGCGCCGTCCGGGCGATGCACGTTTGCTGCAATCGGGCGACTCCGCAACTGGTGATTAGCTGTCTGGGACTCAGCAGGTAACCGGTATGAGCTCGAGGACTGGCGTGGCTCGGTGTACGGGGGAACATACATGCGGCACTGATGTCGGATCTGCAGTGTCGCAGATGTTTTCGGGCGGCACTGGTTCCGCAGATGCGTGAGGAAGTCCGCATCTCGACAAACTCCCAGAATTGGTCATGCTCGGCCGGTTCTTCGATGGCATTCTCGAGGTCCGCGCGGCTCGAGGCGGAAGGTATCGAGTCGGTCGGCTTCGCGCGCGACGACGAAGCGGTTTGGATCAACCAGGAGTTCTCTGTGAAATCGGCCCCAATTCTGCCGCGCCGCTGGACCATTGCGGATATCGCGGACCAGTCCGGCAAGACCGCCGTGGTCACCGGCGCCAATAGCGGTCTCGGCCTGCGCACGGCCGAGGCATTGGCGAGTAAGGGTGCGCATGTGCTGCTGGCCTGCCGTAATCCGCAGAAGGCCACGACGGCACTCGATGCGGTCACCGCGGTGGCCACCGGTCCGAAACCCGAAGTGTTACAGCTGGATCTGGCCGAGCTAGCGTCGGTCCGACGGGCCGCCGCGCAGATCAACGACACCATCGGGCGGATCGATCTGCTGATCAATAATGCGGGTGTGATGGCGGTGCCGCGCTCACATACGGCCGACGGGTTCGATACCCAATTCGGTACGAATCACCTGGGGCACTTCGCATTCACCGGCGGTCTCCTGCCCGCTCTCCTGCGCGCCGACCAGCCTCGAGTGGTGACCGTATCTTCGGTGGCCGCATGGGTCGGGGTGATCAACTGGTTCGATCCGAATTGGCAGCGGATGTATCTGCGGTGGCCCGCCTACGGTCAGTCCAAATTGGCGAATTTACTGTTCACCGCCGAACTCGAACGCCGGGCCCGCGTGGCCGGATCCGAACTGCGCGCGGTGGCCGCCCATCCCGGAGTGTCGGCGACCCATCTCTACGACCGCAACGGTGAGCAGGGTGTGAATGCCATTCTGGCGGCGATCCCGCAAGCGATCCTGTTCGCGCTGGCCCAGTCCGACCGGATGGGCGCATTGCCGCAGTTGTATGCCGCCACGGTGCCGGAGCTACGCGGAAACTCCTATGTGGGACCGGGTTTCGAGCTGGCCGGATATCCGCGGCGGACACTGCGCAATCCGCTTGCCTACCGTCGCTCGACCGCGCGCAAACTGTGGGAGCTGAGCGAGCGGCTGACCGGCGTTCGCTACGACTTCTCGGGGATCTAGATCGACATCAATGCGGCGCCGCGGCGAAGGCGGCGAGCACGAGCGAGCTGACGATCGTGACGGCAAGTACGGCCAGCACCACCAGATTTCGCCGTTGCGGCAGATCGGCATGCATCAGATTCGGACACTCCGGGTCATTATGTCCGCGACTTCCGCACCGAGGGTTGGTGCAGGGATACATGCCTACCTCCCGAAACTGACGCGAGCGCTCGCACTGTAAGCAGTGCGAATCACTTGTATACCGCCTACGCCGACGGACGGCTACCCAGTCACGGGAGTACGACGCCGCCCCGAGCGGTCGGTCGAGGCGGCGTCGAAGAGTTTGCTACAGAGCGCTATTCAGTTTGTTCAGGCGATCGCACGCCTCCACGTATTCATTGATCAGCCGGGCGATCACATCGGCGGAGCGCTCCACCTTGTTCATCATGCCGACGACCTGACCGACCGGATTGAAGTTCACATCCTTGGCCGCCTCCGGATACCGATGTCCGCGCTTGACGCCGTCCAGGGCCACCATCATCTGCAGCGGCATGGGCAGCGGATCCGGATTCTCCGGCGCCTCCCATGCCTCGGTCCAGTCGTTCTTCAACATGCGGCACGGCTTACCGGTCCAGGACCGCGAGCGCACGGTGTCCTGGCTGGAGGCTTCGATATAGGTCTGCATCTGCGCGGGCGGCACATTCGCCTCCTCGACGGTCAGCCACAGCGAGCCGGTCCACGCACCGGCCGCACCCATCGCCATGGCCGCGGCGACCTGGCGACCATTGCCGATACCGCCGGCGGCCAGCAGCGGCATATCGCCGATGGCGTCGACCACCTGCGGCCACAGCACCATCGAGGAGATCTCACCGCAGTGCCCGCCGCCCTCGGTGCCCTGGCAGACCACGAAATCCAGGCCCGCGCGCTTGTGGTTGAGCGCATGCTTCACCGAACCGCACAGCGCACCGATGAGCCGTCCCGAGCTCTGAATCTGCTCGACCACATCCGGCGGCGGCGTGCCGAGGGCATTGGCGACCAGCTTGGCCTTGGGATGGCGCAGGATCACCTGGATCTGCGGCGCGACCGTGGTCGCGGTCCAGCCGAGCAACTGGTTGTGGCGCTCGCCGTCGGGCAGATGCGGGACATTGTGGTCGTTGAGCAGCTTCTCCGCGAAGTCTCGGTGGCCCTGTGGAACCAGTTCCGCCAGTTTGGCTTCCAGCTGTTCGGGGGTCAGGTCATCGATCCCCTTGCCCTCGTACTTCGACGGGATGACGAGGTCGACGCCGTACACACCGTGCACATGGTCGTCGAGCCAGGCCAGCTCGACCTCCAATTCCTCGGCGGTGAAGCCTACCGCACCGAGCACGCCGAGTCCGCCGGCATTGCTGACCGCGGCCGCCACATCGCGGCAATGGGTGAAGGCGAAGATGGGGAATTCGATCCCCAGCCGGTCACAGATTTCGGTACGCATGGCGTGCTGGTCTCCCTACTTGCTCAGCAGCCGGATCACAGCGGCTGACGAGTGCTGGAACGGGTTGCATATTTGGTCACCGGCCCGCGCTGCCGATTCGGCCGACTGCCGCAGATATCGCCATGACGCGGCGGTAGCTTCGTCGACAGGCGCGGACGCCTGACCTCGAATGTAACACGTTCTAGTTTTTCCGCGGTAGCCGTTCCTGTCGACTGAAATCACACTTCCGCGGTGAGGGGCCGGTAGCCCAGGTCGAGGTCGGATTTATCGAGTAGCTCCGCATGCCGTGCAGCCCACGTATCGGTGGCGAGATCGTCGCGGAGTCGGTTCAGTCCGTCCTCCAGTAGCGCGGCCGGGGTCATCGCCAGCATCGACATGCCCGCGCGCACGGTTTCGTCCAGGTACGCCTCGGGTCGCCGCCAGTACGCGCCGCAGAACCCGTCTACGCAATCGTGCGGGACCGGGATCGGGATGATTGATACGTCGCCGAGGAGAGCGGTGAGGCGCGGGAGTGCGATGGCCAGGCGCGCATCGGTTTCGGCCGCGGCGGGCAGATAGTCACGGACCAGCCAGAAATCCCGGAAGACGGTGTGGTCCCAGGTGCGGATGATGATCCGGCGGCGGGCGATCCGTTTTCAGTTCGGCGATGCCGCGATCGAGGTCGGTCCAGTGGTGCACGGTCAGGACGGCCAAGGCGGCATCGACCGCGTCTGTGCGGATCGGCAGCTGCTCGGCGACCGCCTTGACCGCCGGTGCGGCAGTCGGTGGGCGTTGGGCGATCATCACCTGGCTCGGCTCGACCGCGCGATCACGGTGCCCGTCGGTTCGTAGGATCCGCTGCCCGCGCCGACATCGGCGATCGATTCCATGCCGCGCACCGCGTCATCGACAACTGCGGCGAAACGCGGATCCGGTTGCCGGGTCCGCGTATACGTCCGCCCGGTGTGGTCGTAAAGAGTCATGGTCGCCAGCTTCAGCCTTAGCTACTGGCGACGTAGACGATTCGCCGGTTCAGGAGGCTGCTTGCTCCAGTTCGGCCAGCGAATTCTCCAGGTGGTCGAGCAGGCGGTGCAGTCGCGGCACACTGCGGCGGCAGCCGACTAGCCCGAAGTCCAGACTGTCCACATTGGTGGTGAGGGTGATGTTGACGGCTTGGCCGTCGAACGGAATCGACATCGGGTACGAGGCGTCCAGACGGGCCCCGTTCCAATACTGCGGTTCCTTCGGGCCCGGGACATTCGAGATGACGATATTGAACGGCGGGTTCGTGAACGACAGCAGGCCGGGCAGCAGAGTCAGGGCGAGCGGGCTGAGCATCAACCCGGATAGCGCCATGGTCTGGATGGGGGAGAGCGAGTTGTAGACCTCTTTGCTGCGGCGCATCGATTCGCTCACCACACGCAACCGTTCGATCGGATCGGCGATATCGGTGCCGAGATTGCACAGGATCGCGCCGACCTTTACGCCATCGACCTCGTCCTCATCGCCCCGCAGCGACACCGGAACCATGGCGATCAACGGCTTGTCGGGCAGGGCATGCTGTTCGATCAGATATGCGCGCAACGCACCGGCCGACATCGCCAGCACCACATCGTTGACGGTCGTGCCGGTGGCCTTCTTGACCTGTTTGACGCGCTCCAGCGGCCAGGACCGGACCGCGCACCTCCGAGCGCCGCCGATCGGCACATTGAACATCGAGCGCGGTGCCTCGAACGGCATCGTCAACTGCTGCTGCACCAGTGCCGCCCGTGCCACCCGCAGCGCGGCGGGCCCGGAATTGACCGCCGACCGGAGATTTCGCGCGAGCCCGCCGAGCAGCGAGCCAGACGGTTCGCTCTTGCGAGGCGAACGGGGCAGGTTCCACGGCACGCGCGTTTCGGTCGCGGTTGGATCGTTGGTGAGCGTTCGCTGCAGCACTCGCTGGGCGGTGACGCCATCGATCAGCGCGTGATGCATCTTCGAGTACAACGCGAAGCGGCCGTCGTTCAGCCCCTCCACCACGTGGATCTCCCACAGTGGGCGGTGCCGATCGAGTAGAGCGCCGTGCAGGTGGGAGGCCAGTGCTAGCAGTTGATCGAAGCTACCCGGACTCGGCAGCGCCGATCGGCGCAGGTGATAGGCGAGTTCTACCTCCTCGGCCTGGGTCCACGCCAGCTGCGGCGCGCCGAGCCAGGTCGCCGGGCGCTTGCGGAAGGTGGGGTGGAATGCGTTGTCGGCCAACAACTTCTCATGAGTCAGCCGAGCGAAATCAGGCCCGGCATCCTCAGGTGCCTCGAACAGTTGTAGTGAACCGACATGCATCGGATGCTCGCGCGATTCGGCGAGCAGGAATACGGCATCGATCGGAGAAATGAGCTCCATGGTCTGTCGCCCCCTGACGACGGTGTGGTGCTGAGTTCTTGGTGAAAGGAAACGACCACGATGTCGATAAGGGTTCGCACAGCCATGTCCCCTGTGCTGTCCCCAACCTTACTGAAAAGTACGGATTCGCGTTCGCCGAATCAGCGATCCTTGACCAGGAGCAGATAGGCCTGGCGGCCTCGCTCGCCGGGATCCGGTTCGCGGATCAACCGGGCGGTCGGCGTGAATCCGGCCTCTTCGGCCAGTGCGGCGAGCCGATCCGCTGACCATCGATAGGCGGTTATCACCTTGTGGTCGAATGGTTCCACATCCTGGACATCGGGTGCCTGGAAGAACGCGAGCAGTGCGCGCCCTCCTGACTCGAGTACCCGATGAAACTCCGCCAACACAGCGGGCATTCGTTCGGGCGGCAGATGGATGAACGAGTACCACACGACAATTCCCGCGAGAGTGGCGTCATCGATATCGAGGTGTTCGAGGGAGCCCTCGTCGAATTCGAGTGTCGGATACTGCGCTCGGGCCAATCCGAGCAGTTGGGGTGACAGGTCGATCCCGAAGGTGTCGAGTCCGAGCCCGGCCAGGTGTGCGGTCAGTCGGCCCTCACCGCAACCGAGATCGGCCACCCGACCGCCGGCCCGCACCAGTTCCGCGAATGTGGCGAGCATGGCGCGATCGTATGGCTGGGTCGCGAGGTGATCCTTGACTAATTCGGCATAGCGGAGGGCGACATCGTCATAGGCGGCACGAGTGTGCGCCACATCCGCTGGATCGGTTCGACTGTTCGCTGTCACCCGGACATCATGCCCTCCCGCGCCCCTCATCTAGTGGCGCCGCGACGTCGAGTTTGCTGGCCGAGCCCGGCGACAGGGATGTGGCGCAACAGTTTGTCGAGGTGCAGGGCGGTATCGCGGGTGCTGAGAATCGCAGCACCGCTTGCCACGACAAGGACACCGTACGAACACATTTCATCGAATCCCACCGAGGTCCACATGGCCGCCGCGAAGACGATCAACACCGCGGTGGCGGCGCGTGCGGTGAGTTTCGCGGCGACGCCGAAGATCAAGCCGATGGCCAGCAGGGTTTCCGTTCCGGTCGCGATGGCGGCGAGCGCAGGCACCGACCAATCCAAGATCTGTGGTGTGAGCGTGCGGGTGTATTCGGTGAACGCGGAGTAGTCACCCCAGGAGACACCGTCCGCACCCGGCGCGCCGAGCAGTCCGAACCGGTCCGCGACCGAACCGGCGAACAATGCGCCCAACAGGATTCGAACAGTCGTATCGACGACCACGAATCGGCCAGCGGTCACCGCGAGCACTCCGATGCTCGCGAGCACCACTGCGGTGATCGACCCGACCGATCCGTCGGCGAAGGCCAGCCAGCCGAGTTCGATCAGCAGGGCCAGCAGTGCGAGGCCTACGGCAATCATGTGCACCATCCAAAAGTAGTAAGGTTCCTGACTAAAGTTACGAAGGAGTTCCGAAATGGTCAAGAGCCTGACTAACCCGTTGGCCGATCGGCCGCCGCCGCTCGGGAATTTGCTCGGCGCCGCGGCGCGAACGCTTGCGGCCGAACTGGATGCGGGTCTGGCGACGGCCGGATTCACCGATCTGCGGGCCGCGCATGCGCCGGTATTCCAAGTGATCGATCCAGAAGGCACGCGGCTGATCGATCTCGCCGCGCGCGCGGGCATGACCAAACAAGCGATGGGTGAGCTCGTGCGACATCTGGATGCGCGCGGCTATGTCGAGGTGACGCCCGATCCGAGCGATCGACGGGCGCGGCTGGTTCGCCTCACACCGCAAGGCTGGTCCGTGGTCGAGGCGGGGCTCGAAGTGGTCGAGCGATTCGATGCACATCTCGACGCGATCATCGGTGCGGCCGAGGTGGATCGGCTGCGTGCGGTGTTGCTGAAGATCATCAGCGGCGCCGGTCTGACCTTCAGTGCGGCCGACTGAGGGCGCTCAGGACTGGGTGACGGGTGTCGCCGCGGGTTCCTCGGCGGCGCGGGCACGGGCGGTGCCGAGGATCGAACCGAGAATGACCAGCGGGAAGCCGATGCCCATCCCGATAGTCAGCGGCTCGTCCAGCATGGTGACGCCGAGCAGGATGGCCACCGCTGGATTGATGTAGGTGATGACCGTGGCGCGGGCCGGGCCGACCTCGCTGATCAGCGCGAAGAACACCAGGAATGCCGCGGCCGTGCAGATTACCGCCAGTCCGAGCACCGACCACGACGCGTCGGCGGTGAAATGGGTCGGCCGACGGAATGCGGCGAACGGTATGTAGATCACCGCCGCGAGAATCAGCGATCCGGTGACCACGCCGAGCGGTGGCAGATCGGCGAGTGCGCGATTGATGATGATCGGGCCGACGGCGTAACCGATTGTGGTCAGCCCGATGGCGCCGATCGCGGCGGGCTCGGTCAGATCGATATCGAAGCCGACCAGTGCCGCCACCCCCGCGAATCCGATGATCAGGCCGATGGTGCGGCGGGCGTCGAAGCGATCGTGGCCGAGTTTGGTCACGATGACCACGGCGATCAGCGGAACGGCGGCGATCAGCAGCCCGACCGTCGAACTGTTCAGCGTGGTCTCCGCGTAGCCGATCAGAAACCATGGCCCGGTGATCTCGACCAAGGTGTACAGCAGCAGCGGACGCCAACGCCGGAACACCGGTGCGAGGGTTTTGGTGTAGAGCGCGATCGGCAGCAGGATCAGTGCGCCGAGGAAGGTTCGGCCGAATGCCACCACGATCGGGTCGAAATCCTCGACCGCTATCCGGATCATCGCGTAGGGCACACCCCAGATGACACCCATCGCCAAGAACAGCACCCACCCGCGCTGCGTCATCGCTTCACCATCTCGCCCTGCTCGCTTCCGATCGAATCGGAGCCTATACGAATACATCCCATCACGGGATGGATGGCCGCAGGCCCGCGACGGCGCCAGCCGTACGGGCCTGCGTGCGCTAGCCGCGATGGCGCCGGGTCAGGGCTGAGTCGACTTGGTGGTGGTCGGTGTCGCGGATTGCGTTGTCGTGGGTTGCGTTGTCGTGGTGGTTGGTTCGGTGGTGGTCGGCTTCGGTGGCTGAGTGGTCGTGGTGGTCGAAGCCGGTGGTGTCGTGACCGCCGGTGTGCTCATCGGCGGCGCGGTGGTCGTGGGCGCCGCAGTGGTCGTCGGCTGGCCGCTGACTTCCGTCTTCGCCGGGGCGGCCGTGGTGGTCGTCGGTGCCGAGGTCGTGGTCTTGGTCGATTCGGGCGCCTTGGTCGTCGACGTCGCCGCCTGGTAGGCGGCAGCGAGATCGGCCGACTCCGGCTTGGCGGTCGTATCGACCGGCTGACCCGCCTGTGCCTGCTTCGCCAGATGGGTGAGCCAGGCGGCCGCGTACTCGGCCGATGTCAGCGGCTTGCCGTTGTTCGGGTCGGCATCGCGCCAGTAGTCGAAGTGATGACCACTCGCATTGGGGCCGAGCGTCTGCTGGTAGGGGTCGCTCAGAATCACCGGGATGGTGTTCTGATTGGTCACGATGAGGCCGATGATCTCGTTGAACACCTTCTGCGGCAGGTAGGCCAATGGTGACATCTCATTGGCCGAGATCGACTCGGCCTTGGTCGCAGTCTTCGGCGTCTGCCCCGGCTTGTATTCCGGGTCCGAAACCCTCAGCAGTACTTGGAGAAAGGTCTCATCGCTCTGCATCCAGTTCGGCTGCGACTGGATATCCGCGAATGCCGCCAATGCGATCCGGCCGAGGACAACGGCGACGTCCTGTCCGGTCGCGGGGGTCAGCCCGTCGCGTTCGAGCGCGTCGACATTCAACTGCCGCCCCACATTCACCGCCAGTTGCAGCAGCGAAATGTTCTGCGGCGCCGAGCACGTGAGGTCGCCATCGGAGCAGAACGACGCGATCTTGCCGTTCAGCGCACCGAAGTCACCGCTGGTACCGGGTAGTGCGCCCTGGCCGGACGCGGTTTTCGTGCCGTTCTGATACTTCTGGTCGAAGCCGTCCGGATTGCTGTACGGATCCTTCGCACCGGGGAACGGGCCGTCGCCTGCCGAACGTCCGGCATCGGCGAGGATCACGACTCCGACGACTTCGGCGGGATCGACGATGCCGTAGCCGCCATCTTGATCGGCGCTCTGATGTCCGATGGTCATGGCGACGCGGCGCACCACATCGGCGCCTTCGCTGTAGCCCACGATCGAGAACTTGGTGTCGGGGCAGGCCTGTGCGATTTCTCGCATCACCTGTTCGGTATTGGCGACACCCGCGTTGACGGCGTCCTCGTAGCTGTCCATATTCGCCGGGTAGGCGATGTAGACCGCGGCATACGAGCCGGGATCGACATCGTCGGCCGGTGCGTTGACCACCGGATCCACCCATTGGCTGTTGTAATCACCGGACAGCGCGGCGGGCAACTCTTCGCCATTGGCCCCGACCAGCAACTTCGTGGTGGCGGTATCCGGTGTGTCCCGACGCCCGGCGACCGAAATCGTCACCATGTCGTGGCACTCCGTAACCGATGCCCGCAGGCGGGTATCGACGGTTTCGTGCGTCGATGTCAGCGCCACCGAGGCGGCGACGATCGCCGCCACCCCCAGCGACGCGGGCGCCACGATTGCCGAAGCCATTCGATGGCGCGCGAAGAACTCCCGAAGAGCCATGTCCCGTTCCCCAATTTCATAACCGACAAGTGGACGGACAGGCCCCCCGACAGGCCGTGTGTCTTGAAGGACGTCGGGTTCGACGGCTGAATCGTTACCGCGGGCCGAGAAATGGTTACGCTCGAGTGGAGCTATCGTTGTGCAACGGCACGCTGGATATAGCTGCGCTAGCTAACGGCATGATCGATGTGGTGGCCCCCCAGGTGTCAGCGCCGATCGGTTCACTCATCGGGAATCTGCAGGTGAGCGATGCGTGTAGGCCTGAGGTGCCCGAGAACTGTCCGCCGGAATGGACGCCGCTGACGGCTGCAAGCCCGAAGCCCGGCCCATGTGGGGCGCCTATTCTTTGCCCGCTACGACATCGGCGCTGTACTGCGCGGTGAAATCCCGGCGTTCGAGCCGCGGCCGGTTCCGCTTTCCGCATTCGAACCCGAGACGTTGTACCCGGCCTGCTCTTCGTACTGACCGGCTACACCTGCGTGTCCGCCGGGCCGGGCGCCGCCGCCCGGCCGTCTCGGCCCGGCGGCGTGCAGGCCCTGCACGGCTGGGCTGGACAGCAGGGCATCCGGTCGGTGTGGTTCCGCTATTCGCGCGCTGGACCTCGACTGCCCTTTGGTTCGACGAGCTGACTCCGGCCATGGGCCCGCGCTTTTTCGGGAACCGCGGTGGCGCACTAGTGCTCCTTGCTCATGGCGTGACCATTCCGGCAATTGCACGCGCCAATTCGTCGGGATGTGTCAGTTGCGGATGATGAGCAGCTCCGCTGATTGTGCTGAATTCTATTCGGGGCGACAGTGATTCGAGCAGCGTGGGGCTGAGCGGGTCTTCGCTTCCGGTGATCACGTGGACCGGGCCGGGATATTGCACGAGCTTGGCAGTGAGTTCACGGCGCCAACTTGCCTTCGTCGTCGCCGCGAACAGCGTGGCGATATTGCCCGCGACATTCGCGCGACGCAGATCCTGCACGCTCGATTCCAGCACCGATGCGTGCTCGGGGGAGCCGGTTAGCTTGTGGGACAAGGCATTCGGGGTCAGTCGACGCAGATACCGCCGCGTCAGGGGTATGGCACGTGCCGAAAGCCCGGCGCTCGGCTGGAGAAAGAACGGCGCGACCAGAGTGATCGATCCGATCTTGTCCGGCCGCGCGGCCGCGGCCTCGACCACTGCGGCGGCGCCGATGGAGTGACCCACCAAGTGCGCGCCTGGTGTTCGTTCGAGCAGCGCCTCGAGCCAGGCCTGCCAGTCACCTCGACCGCCTGGGGACATCCCGAGGCCGGGCAGGTCCACAATCTGGGCGTGACCGATGGCTACCGCGACCGGAGCCCAGGTGTCGGCATTGACGGGCAGGCCGGGCAATATCACAGTGGACGCATCGGGCTCGCCGATCCGGAATGTTCGGACACCGGCGTGGTCGTCGAAAGCCCTTGCGACACTGTTCGTTTGCGCATTTCCGAAGCGCTGCGCGGCGAGGTAATCGGCCCATCGCAGGATTGTGCGTGTGGTGTCGGGCAGGTCGAGGCCATGTTTGCGGGCGAATTCGTGTGCGGACTCGGTGGGATAGCGGTCGGTGGACAGGAAGGTCAGGGTTTCCGGATCGGCCTTCGTCAACCACTGCGGTAGCCGCTCAACCAGCGCCACCGGGATGCGTGTGCGTGGCACCGGCACTCGATAATGCCGACCGACCTGCGAAAGCAGAGTCGGCAGTGCGGGCGTTGCGTCGTCGAGCACCCAGTACGCCGCACCAGCTGTGCTGGGATCCATCGGAAGCAGAGTCATGAAGCGGGTCAGATAGTCGACCGCGATCACTGGCACGAAGGTGCGGGAGTCGCCCGGCAACGCCGCCACCGTACCTTGCCAGATCTCTTTCAAGCTCGCCGCGAGGCCCAGTTGCTGATCGGATTCACCGGTACTGCTGAGCCCGATGACGGTGGGCGGGTTGACGATCGACCACGGCACGCCGAGTTCATCGGCGACGGCCTGGAATACCGCATCGCTCTCCACCTTGGACGCCTCATAAGCGCCCAGACGGCGATGAGTTCGTTCCACCCGTTCCTGGCTCCACGGAACTGTGCTCGGGTCCTGACCGCCGACCCGGTAGCCGGAGACGTAGACAAGCCGGGACAGCTGAGGCAGCTGCGCGGCAAAGGAAACCACCGAGCGGACGCTGTCGACATTGCCGTGCCGTGCCTGGTCCTTCGTCATACCGAATCGGTACGCCCCGGCGCAGTTGTACACCTCGGTGACATCGGTCCACGCCGCATCTTCGCCATGGACAATGGGATCGGCGTCGAAATCGACAATCAACTCCGCCGGAGCCGTCCGGCACCCGTGATCCGCCAACCATGCGGCCAGCCGCGCGAATGCTTCGCGGCTGCGGACCGCGGCGGTGACGCGGATTCCGGCTTGGTCCAAGGTGAGGATCAGATTGCGGCCGATAAAGCCGGTCGCTCCGAAGACGAGCGCATGCCGCGAGGTCATCAGACCACCGTCCCGGGCTGGTCGAGCAGACCCGCCAGCATCTGTGCCGTACTGCGCAACGGTTCCACATCACGTTTGGCGCGCGCCACGATCACCGCTCCTTCGACGGCACTGACCGTCGCCGTCGCCAGTGTGCGCGCCGCCGACTCCGAATGTCGTGCCGCGACCAGATATTCACGCACCGGCTCGATCCACGACTCGAACGCCGCCGCACACGCGACACGCAGGCGTTCGCTGTGCGCACCCATCTCCAACGTGACCACCGAAACCGGGCACCCGAGCTGAAAATCGCTGTCCGCGACCAACCCGGCCAGTACCTCCACAATCTGCCGAATCACCTCCCCGGGTGACGCCCCGGACCTCGCCATCTCACCGAGCAACGTCCGAAATCGCTCGGCCGCCAACTCGATCGCCTTCTCCCCGAGCTGTTCCTTCCCTTCCGGAAAGTGAAAGTACAGCGACCCTTTCGGCGCACCCGCGTGCTCAACGACCGTGTTCAACCCGGTACCGGCGTACCCCCGCGCCTGGATCAACTCCAGCATCGACTCCACCAACTGCCCACTCGTTTGAGCGCCCTTGGATGTAACCATGGCCTCAGAATAGACCGGTCTATAGATTTTGCAACCGTGCCCAAGTCTCGCCAGCCGCGGTGGCCGAACTAGCTACCTCGGGCGTAGACGACGTCGGGTCACGCTCGCGCGCTGTCGTTGGAGAGAACCGGCTCTTCATCCGACCGGACCGGCTCCCGCTCGGCTTGTCGCGGCAGCAGCAATGGCGTGGCGAGCAGGAGAACCCCGGCCAACGCGATAGCCACCCGCGGGCTGGTGAGTTGTGCCAGCAACCCCCATGTGACGGTAATCGCGGCGATGCTGATGCTGCTGGAGATCGACCACGCCGCGAGGACCCGGGCGTGGCGATCGGCATCGGTGTTGTTCAACCGATAAGCGGCGAAGACGGCGTTGAAGATACTTATGCAGATGATCAGCCCGAACTCGGTGACCATCACGATCGCAAGCCCGGCCAGGCCCGGGCGAATGAATGCCAGTCCGAGGGGCCAGCACGCACGCACTGTGCCGAACACCCGCAACACCGTCTGTTCGCCGAAACGGGAAACGACGCGGCGGGCAAGTCGTGACCCGATCAGACCGCCGATACACGGAACAGCGAATGCCAGTCCGTACTCCCAGACCGGGAACCGCAAATGGGCGAGCAGCAGCACCGACAACAGCGGCTCCGCGGCCATGATCAGCCCGTTGACCAGCATGGTGTTGACGAAGAACCAACGCAGCGTGGGGTGGGTGAGGATATAGCGCCACCCCTCGACGATGTCGCTCCAACGGCGGGCTCGGGCCTTCCGCAGGGGCGCGGGCTGTTCGGGTTCCCTGATCGCGAGGATGCCGAGCGCAGAGAGCAGGTAGCTCACCGCATCGACGACAACGGTGGTCACCGGCCCCAATAGCCCGATCGCGGCGCCACCGAGGGGCGGTCCGATGACCGTGGCCGACCAGGTGGTGGACTCGAAACGACTGGTGGCCATCAACAATCCGTTGGCGGGGACGATGGTCTTCAAGTAGGCGCCACTGGCAGCGGTGAACGCGATTTTCGCCGCGGCGGTGACGATGCAGACCGCCAAGAGTTGCGCGAAGGACAACCCCCCGAGGCAGTAGGCGAGCGGTATCGATGCCAGCGCCACGAAGCGGATCAGGTCCGTGGCGATCATGACCGGCCGCTTGGCGCGAAACTCCATCCACGGCCCGAGCGGAATCGCAAGCAGTGCCCCGATCGCCAGCCCGGATGCCGATAAGGTCGCCACTTGCGCCGAACTGGCGTTCAGAACGGTGATCGCGACAACCGAAAAGGCCCCGAACCCGAGCCCGGTCCCATAGGCGCTGACCGCGTAGGCGGCCCACAACCACCCGAACGCTCGACCCAGTTTCGCTCTCCGCCACATATTCGGCACTCCCTCTGTTGTCAGGGAGATTGAAGCCGGTCGACGGATGCTGACACCAACAACGAATCGAGCGGAGTGTCACAACTTTTCGTTGTGAGAGTAGCTTTTGCTCGTGGATCTGGATGCGGTTCGTACCTTCGTCGCGGTTGCCGAGACCGGCCAATTCCTAGCCGCTGCCGACGATCTGCGCATCACCCAGCAGGCCGCGTCGAAACGAGTAGCCACGCTCGAGCGAGAACTCGGAGTTCAGCTGTTCGCGCGAATCGCCAGAGGGGTTCGGCTGACCGTCGACGGGCAAGCGCTCCTACCGCATGCACGTGAACTCATCCGTGCCGCCGAACGCGCCACCGCGGCCGTGACACCGGGGCGTCGGGCCCTTCGGATCGATGTGGTGGCCCGCAGGATTGCGCCCTCCACCATCCTTCATGCCTTCTACCAGCAAAATCCAGAGATCGAGCTCGATGTCGTCACCCTGACCAACTTCGACGCGGAGTCGGCGCTGGCCGAGATCAGCGCGGGCACCATCGACGCCACCTTCAGATCCCTACGACACCGCGAGGTCCCGAGCGGACTGCGGGCATCGCGCGTCATCGATGACCGACACGAACTGCTCATCGGCCCGCGGCATCCACTGGCGAACGCCAAGTCGGTGACGCCAGCCGAACTCACCGATCACCCCATCTGGATGCCGGGCATGTCCGACGCCGAACCGATCGGCTACTACAACGATCTGGCGACGGCATTCGGACTCATCATCGACACGATCGGCCCGAGCTTCGGCATCGAAGCGCTCCTCGCCGAACTCGCCGATTCCACCCGACTCGCCACCTTCGTCGGTGAAGGCTCGCGATACCTCTGGCCGGAAAGCTACGACCTGCGCCGAATCCCCGTCGTCGACCCGACCCCGGTCTACCCGCTCTCCGTGATCTGGCGAGCAGACAATTCCCATCCTGTCCTCGCGAACTTCCTCGAGTACCTGCACGCCAGATATAACGCGATATCCAGCGACGACATGTGGACCCCGGACTGGGCGCCCTATCCGAAGAAGTCGCGCAGGCGAGTCGCGACGAGCTCGGGCTGTTCCTCGGCGAGATAGTGGCCGCTGTCGGGGATCTCGATGGCGAGCACGTCGGTTGCGCGCTCGGCGAGGCTGTCGGTGCGGCCCGAAAAATATAGTGCGGCCTCGGGTATCGTCAGTTCGGCACACTTTCGGCCGTCCTCGATGCCTGGGCGAAGCTTAGCGAGGGATCGGCCGGTCACCGTTGCGCCATATCAGCCCCGAATCAACGGTGGTCGGACCGAGAAAGCTGTCCCACCTAGCCGCGGGCCATATCCACGAACCGACTCAAATGCAGTTGGTGCGCAACGGTAATCGTGGCAGTCGGACCATTACGATGCTTACCGACAATCAAATCGGCCTCACCACCGCGCGGATCATCGCGCTCGAATGCGTCGGGGCGGTGCAAAAGAATCACCATGTCCGCATCTTGTTCTAGCGAATTGTGCGCCGAAATACCTTGTGCCAGAAAATTATGTGTCCCAGGAACCGTGCCATCGTAAACATCTTGCTCACCGAGGCTGGTGATTTCGACGACCTTATCCCAGAAGACGTCGTTCGTCGCGAGCATTTCGATGTCGGCATCGTCGAGGACGACGGCGACTCGGGCCAGGCGGGAGCGGCTGGGTGAGCGCTTCCACATGGCGGAACCGCAGAAGCGTGAGCCCATCGCGGCAGAGAATTCGCGGTGGGTCATATTCTTTGCCGACAGCAGATCGCGGACCTTGGTCCAGACCTCCTTGGGGACCGTGTCGACATTCGTGTTGCGTGCCATCGGTTCGAGTTCGGTCAGCGCCGATTCCGCGGCGTGTCCCCGGGCACCGTGGACGCCGATATCACGCAAGAAGATGGTTTGGTTGTCCGCGCCGTCTATGGACAAGTGCCAGCAGTCACGGTAACCCGCCTTGGGCACCCTCTTGATGCGTCCGTGCACACCCAGACGAAGCAGGAGTTGGGTCAGATCATCGACGAGGCGGCGGCTGGTTGATGCGTAGTACACGCGGGCCTGGCGCCCCTTGACGTCCCAGCGGACCGAGCCGTCGGTGGCCCACAGGTGGCGCACGAAAAGCGCGATCTGGTCGTTGGGGAGGGCGAAAACCTGCTGGGGAACGAACTTCTCGTAGCTGCGCAAGCCGAACAGTCCCAGTTCGTCCAGCCAGGCGGCGATGGGATTGCGCTTGCCGCGTGCCAGCCGCCCCGGAGCGCGCAGCCGCAATGTTGTCACGCGGGCTGCGGCATAGTCGTCACGGACCGCGGTCACCCCGAAATGCGTTGCCGCTTCGGTGACCACAGCGAGGTTCTCCTCATCGATACTGGCATAGCGGATCGGCTGCCGTTCGACGCAGGAGCCATCGCCGATCATGTGTGCCAACAGGATTACTTCGGCGTCCGCCATTCGGGTCGTGTGCACCGGCTCCGGGACCCGGCGCGGAGTCGCGATGCGATCGCCGATGGCCAACTTCTCCAGCGCGATCCAGCCGTCGACGGTCAGGAACGGGTGGTTGCTGGTTGCCTCGACTTCACGCCCGGAGGCGAGTCGCAGCCGGAACACTTCCTTGCGACCACTCGAGAACACCTTCACCATCGGACGCGCCACCATCCGCATTCGCTCGTCCAGTGACCAGACGAGCGGCTGCTCACCGCTGGCCAGCAACTCCCCGAGCGTGGTCTCACCGCCGGTGTCGGCGCGCAGAATTCGAGTCGAGGCAGGCATGCAACCAGATTCACGCAGGTCGGACACCATGGGGCGCTTATCGGTTCGCTGTTCGGGACCACGGTTGAGCTGACTGATCGCGATTACCGGGACCTCGAGTTCCTTGGCGAGGAGTTTCAGGTTTCGCGAGAAATCCGAGACTTCCTGCTGTCGTGATTCGACTTTTTTACCCGAGGTCATCAGCTGGAGGTAGTCCACCACAACGAGTTTCAGATCATGGCGTTGCTTCAACCGCCGCGCCTTGGCGCGAATCTCCATCATGGTGAGGTTCGGTGAGTCGTCGACGAACAGTGGCGCTTCGCTGATCTCACTCATTCGCCGCGCCAGCTTTGTCCAGTCGTCATCACTCATCCGACCGGATCGCATATCGCCGAGCTTGATCTTCGCCTCGGCGGAGAGCAGGCGCATCACGATCTCCGTGCGGCTCATCTCCAGCGAGAAGATAACGCTCGCGAGGCCGTGCTTGATCGAGCAGCTGCGCATGAAGTCCATGCCCAGCGTCGAATTGTGTGTCGGCAGCATCGTCGGGCCAGCCAAGTACAGGTGTTCCGCGTTGTCGACCTCGACGCAGCGCACCGCCACGCTATCGATCTTGCGCGCGTCCACGATGTGTCGGGGGCCCGATCGGGCGGTGCCCGGCACCGCATGGTTCAGGCTGCCGTCGAGACCGTACAGGGTATGGACGATCTCGCCGGTCGTGCGGACGGCCACGCGATTGCCCTCGTGCAGGTCGGATTCGGTGAGCCATTGGTGTTGTTCGTCCGCGACGATCACGGTGCCGTCGGAGAATTCGACCTCGTAGCAGGGCCGGTCGGTCATGACTTCGGTGGCGGCCAGGACGCGAGTGGGGCGGCCTTGGGCGTCGAGGAGGTGGTCGCCTGCGCGGATCTCGCCCATGGTGGTCCACCCGGATGGCGTGGGCAGGGGGGTGTCTAGGGCCAGAGCCTTGCCGACGCCGGGGCGGGCGGCGACGATGATCATTTGGCCGGGGTGCAGGCCGTTGGTGAGTTCGTCCAGTTCGGTGAAGCCGGTGGGGACGCCGAGGGAGATGCCGCCGCGCGATGCGATGGAGTCGATTTCGTCCATCGTCGGTTGCAGGAGTTCCTCGAGCGGAAGGAAGTCTTCGGTGGTGCGGCGTTCGGTCACCTCGTAGACCTCGGCCTGGGCGCGGTCGACGACCTCGGCGATGTCCTGGCCGTCGGCACCCGCGTAGCCGTACTGGACGATGCGGGTTCCCGCTTCGACGAGGCGGCGCAGAATCGCCTTCTCGGCAACGATTTCGGCGTAGTAGCCCGCATTGGCGGCGGTGGGGACGGTCTGGGTGAGGGTGACCAGATAGGGCGGGCCGCCGATGCGCTTGAGTTCGCCGCGTCGGTCCAGACCCGCGGCGACGGTGACCGGGTCGGCGGGTTCGCCGCGGCCGTAGAGATCGAGGATGGTGTCGTAGACCGCTTGGTGGGCCGGGCGGTAGAAATCGCCGGGGCGCAGTACTTCGACGACGTCGGCGATCGCATCCTTGCTCAGGAGCATGCCGCCGAGCACGGACTGTTCGGCCGCCATATCGTGCGGGGGCTGTCTGCCGAAGTCCTCACCGGGCGGTTCGGGCGGATAGTCCGTATGCCCGCGGTCATCGGTGGTGGTCACCAGACTCGACCGTCCTCTCTCGCCACTCGCAGGCCGCTCGAAAACGCCTACCCGCCGACCCTATTGATCATTCGTTGTACTCCCGGGCTACGACACATTCGGCAGCGCACCGCGGTTTAGCGACCGCACTACAGGTGCCTCACCTGGGGTTCCAGCAAACCGCCGCGGCAGGTGCCGAATCATGCCGTTCCGGGTGGTGCGCGCATGATGTTGCGACGAACCTAGGCGACGCGATGGTCAGTCACCAAACCGCAATGTGCACACACCTGTGGATAAGTTGGGGACTGTTTACCTGGTGTTGTGCACCCCCTGTGTACAACTTGGGGAAAACCCAGGTCACGTCGTTCAAACACGCTGATAGATATCGATTTCTTAAGCTATCCACGTGTGGATGAATGAAGTGTCGGCGTGTCGGTCTAGATGAACAGCCGGGCGTGTTGGGGGTAAACAGCACGTGCGATGGATATGGCGTAGATCACATCGAGCCCGGTTGGTTTTCTCGGCGATCCACAAGTCGAATAACCGGTGGTAGAGCCGATAGCAGTGGGTTGCCGAGAATGGTCCAGATCACCGCTCGGGTATCTCGCAAATATTTGGCTATTTCCCGAACGGCACTGCTCAACCAGCACATCGGATCGATGCCGCACAGCCGAAGGCCACCCTTGTGCCGAAACACAAGAGTGGCCTTCGAATGAACTCAGTTCGCGGCGACCTGCAGGTCGAACTTCGCGACCACATCGGGGTGCAGGTGCACCACGACGTTGTGCTTGCCGACCGTCTTGATGTGCGACTTCGGCAGCTCGATGCTGCGCTTGTCGACGATCGGGCCACCGGCCGACTTGATCGCGGTGGCGACGTCGGACTGGGTGACCGAACCGAAGAGCTTGCCGGTGCCAGCGGTCTTGACCGACAGCGAAACCGCCGCCAAGCCCTCGATGGCCTGCTTCAGCTCGTTGGCGTGATCCAGGTCGCGCACCTTGCGCGCGTCCTGGGCTCGACGGATGCCCTCGACCTGCTTCTGTGCGCCCCGGGTGGCAACGATCGCCAGACCGCGCGGCAGCAGGTAGTTGCGGCCGTAGCCGTCCTTGACCTCCACGGTGTCACCGGGGGCACCGAGGTTGTCCACATCAGCAGTAAGAATCAACTTCATTGCGATGTCTCCCTTCTCAGCGAGCCGTCGACACGTAGGGCAGCAGGGCCACCTCACGCGAGTTCTTCACGGCAACGGCGACGTCGCGCTGGTGCTGCACGCAGTTGCCGGTGACCCGGCGAGCGCGGATCTTGCCGCGATCACTGACGTACTTCCGCAGCAGGGCGGTGTCCTTGTAATCGATATTGACGGTGCCGGACTTGGCTTCCTTGCAGAAGGTGCAAGCCTTCTTCTTCAGCACCTTTTCGCGCGCGGGCGCTTTAGGCATGGTTACTCCGTAATCAATGATGGGCTGATCGTTTCGAGCGACCTGCAAGCAGTCGCTACGACAACATTCAGGCCGATGTGAGCCGTTCTCAGAACGGCGGTTCGTCGTCTACGCGGCCGCCCCCGAAGGAGCCTGCCGCGGGTGCGCTGCCCCACGGGTCGTCGTCGGCGCCGGAACGGCTGCCGCCACCACCACCGGCCGGAGCGAAGTTGCCCCCGCCGCCACTGGAACCGGAACCGAAGCCGCCGCCGCCCCCGCCGCCGCGGCTGGCCTTGGCGACTTTCGCGGTGGCGTAGCGCAGCGAGGGACCGACCTCGTCGACCTCGAGCTCAACGACTGTGCGCTTCTCACCCTCGCGGGTTTCGTAGGAGCGCTGCTTCAGTCGTCCGCTCACGATCACACGGGCGCCTCGGGTCAGGCTTTCGGCGACATTCTCCGCAGCTTCACGCCAGATGTTGCAGCGCAGGAAAAGCGCTTCGCCGTCTTTCCATTCGTTCGAATTACGGTCGAACACGCGGGGAGTCGATGCGACGGTGAAATTCGCCACCGCAGCGCCCGCGGGCGTGAATCGAAGTTCGGGATCGGCCGTCAAGTTTCCGATGACGGTGATGACCGTGTCGCCTGCCATGTGGTTCCTCCTGCTCGGTATGCAGTCCGCAGTGCACTCGCTTTTGCGCTAGAGCCTAGAGACAGGCACCGACGCAATCGAGAGTCACTTGCCGTGGCGCAGAACCTTGGTGCGCAGCACCGACTCATTGAGACCCAGCTGGCGGTCGAGCTCGCTCACCGTGGCGGGCTCGGCGGTCAGATCGACCACGGCGTAAATGCCTTCGGCCTGCTTGGCGATCTCGTAGGCGAGCCGGCGGCGGCCCCAGATGTCGACCTTGTCGACCTTGCCGCCATCGGTCTTGACGACGCTCAGCATGTTGTCCAGCGACGGACCAACGGTGCGCTCGTCCAGGCTCGGATCGAGGATAACCATCACTTCGTAATGACGCACGGACCAATCACCTCCTGTGGACTAGGAAACGGCCACGGACGGTCCGTGGCAGGAGGGTCGTTGCGTCAGCAACCCGACAAGGCTACATGAACGCCTGCTGAGCAGCGAAATCTCCCCCTCGATTACCGGAGGCGGGGGAGCGCGGGCGTTGTCTGCGTCGGCCACCTAGGCTGGTCGTCATGTCGACCGGACTGGCCGCCAGCGACTCGCTCGCGGGCCGCGTGCAGCGCAGCACAGCGCTGGCCGCGGTGGTGGTGTTGCTGTGCGGGCTCATGCTGGCGCTCGCCTATGCGAACAAGGCGCGGTGCGCGGGTGCGCCGTTCGCCGAGAACGGTCGCAGTGCGATCTTCGATGTGATCAAGGATTCGGATGTCTGTTATTCCGATATCCAATTCCTCTGGCTCGGCCGTGATATCGATCAGCACGTATTTCCGTATCTCGATGGCGGCATTACCAATGACGGCACGCTGACCGGTGGCGCGGTCGAATATCCGGTGCTCAGCGGTGTGCTGATGTGGCTCGGCGCGGTCGGCGCCGATAACGACGCGGAATTCCTGCTGCATTCGGCATTGCTGTTGGCGCCGTTCGCTTTGTTGACCGCCTGGCTGCTGGTCCGGCTGGCGGGGCGGGCGGCGCTGCTGTGGGCGGCCGGGCCGCCGCTGGTGCTCTACGCATTCCACAACTGGGAGCTACCGGTGGTCTGCATGGCGGTCGCCGCGGTGTACGTGGTGACCGCCCTGACCCGATATTCATTGCGTACCAGAGGAATTCTGGCCGCTGTGCTGCTCGGTCTCGGATTCTGCCTCAAGCTGTACCCGGGCATTTTCGTGCTGCCGCTGCTCGCTTATGTACTCACCGGTGGTCAACGCGAGATGGATGATCCGACGCCGACCCGGTTCGATGTGCGCGGTGCGCTGCTGACCGCGGCCGCGGCCGTCGGCACAGTGGTCGTGGTGAATCTGCCGTTCGCGCTCGCCGGTTACGACGGCTGGCGCGCATCGATCACTTTTCAGCAATTGCGCCAGGCCGATATCACCACCAATTCCATTTGGTACTGGGGGCTTCGGCAGCTGTTCGGTCAGGACGCCAATGGCGAGAGCGCATTTCAGCACGCGGTGTCCATCGCGTCGCCGACGTTGGTGCTGACCTCCTTCGTACTGGCGATGTGGTTGGGCTGGAAGCGATTCACGATGACCGGCACCTTTCCGTGGATCGGGGTCAGCGGCGCGATGCTGTGCGGATTCCTGCTGTTCCACAAGGTGCATTCGCCGCAATACACGCTGTGGTTGGTGCCGTTCATGGTCTTGCTCGAGGTGCCGTGGGCGGCGATCGGTGCCTATCTGATCGCTGATGCGGCGATCGGGATCGGCGTATTCCGGTATTTCTATTCGATCGGATCCGGCAACTCGGTGGATTCGATGGAGAACGTCGTGCAATTCGGTGTATGGGGACGAGCCGCGCTGTTGCTGGTGTTCTTCTTCCTGTTCGTGCGTGCGAGACCACGCGGAACCCGACTCGTGCCTCCGCCGATACCGCGGTTCGCCCCCGGCAGCCTCGTCCCGGTCGCCTAGTACATCACCGCTGTGCTGGTGCTGACCACCTGTGCGGATGCAGAGTCGATGGTCGATCTCCGAGGCGGCCGAGGCGACGATCAGCCGGATCAATCGGTATGTCTGGCACGGAATGCCGCGCTCTTGGCGCGGTTGCCGCAGATGGTCATATCGCACCAGCGTCGCGACTTCCCACGTGAGGTATCGAGATACAGCCGAGTGCACTCGTCGCGCCCGCATTCCTTGATCAACCCCCGCTCCGGCCCGCCGAGCATTTCGATCGCGGACCGGGCGATCGCGGCCAGTGCCGCATCCGGACCGCCGTGGCGCGTGATCGTAGCGTCGGATCGTAATGTCAGCCGGGGCAAGTCTCGGCTCGCCAGCTCGTTGACGATCTCGCGGTTCACATCCGCGAACGGTTCGCCGTGGACCGCCGCCGAGGCCAGTCGGTAGGCGGCCTCGCGCAGGCGCACGGCAAGGTCGAGTGTCGCGGCATCGCAGTGCGGGGTGGTGTCGAGTAGGTCGGCGGCGAGCAGCCACTCGTCCAGATCCGCCGCGGTGGTGAGCAAGTCGTCGAATGTCGTGGCACGGGCCTTGACCGTGCCTGCGAAGTCCAGGGCGAGGTTGCCGCTCACGAAGGTGAACACCCTTTCATAGTAACCGCCTTGACAGGTTACTTACTTCAATGCGACGGTAGTAACCGCCTTGGATGGTTATCCGGTGATCGAGGAGAGCACGTGAACTTGGACCCGCTGTTTCGAGCGACCGGCAAACCATCCCTGGCGGCGGGCATGCAACCACTGTTCGTCGTACTGTGGAGCAGCGCCTTCATCGCCGGAGTCATCGGCGTCGGCGCGGCACCGCCGATGATGGTGCTGTTCGCGCGCTTCGGCATCGCCGCGGTACTGCTCGCGGTGTACGCCAGCGTGATTCGCGCGAGTTGGCCGAGCGCCGCCCAACTCAAACATGTCGTCATCGCGGGTCTGCTGATGCAGATCGTGCAGTTCGGTGCGTTCTACACCGCGATGAGCCTGCACGTCTCGGCCGCCATCATCGCACTGGTGCAGGGACTCAATCCGGTCGTCATCGCCTTGCTGGCCGGGTTCATCGGCGAAACCGTCACCGCGCGACAGTGGTTCGGTTTCGGCATCGGTGGTGTCGGCGTCGGCTTGGCCGTACTCGACCAGTCGAGCATGTCACTGGTCGGTCTGCTGCTGTGCGTGGTCGGCTTGCTCGGCCTCAGTGTCGGCACAATTTATCAAAAACGTTTTGTGCCGCAGGTCGATTCGCGCGCCACCACGGCCATTCACATGGCCGTGAGCGCACCCGTCGCTGGCATATTGGCTTGGGGCACCGGCCAATTGCATATCTGGGATGCGGCGCGGTTCGCGCAATCGCTCACCTGGATGGTGCTGGTCAATTCGATGGTCGCATTCCTATTGTTGAATGCGATGCTGAAGCGTTGGGCGGCAACCCGAGTCGGGCGTTTATTCTTCGCGACGCCCGCGGTCACGGCCGTGCTGGCCTGGCTGTTCATCGATCAGCCGCTGCGGCCGCTGGCCGCCGCCGGACTCGGTGTCGGACTGATCGGTATGGTGTTCGCCTCGCGTCGCTCGACGCTTATCGAACAGCGACAGCCCGTGCTCGTGCGTTGAGTTGCCCAGTTGTCAAACCAGAAGCGGCAGCGGCCGGATGCCGCTGCCGCTCGAGTTCTCCGCCGGAATTCAGGCCACCGGGGTGGCCTCTCGCGCACTTTCCACTTCGTCGGTGTCCTCGCGCCGATTCCGGATGATGCTGGTAATGAACGCCGCGCCGATGAACGCCACGCCGACGAGGCCGGTGACGATGTCATTGATGTGCACGCCGATCGAGAAGAACAGGATGACCGCCAGCGCGCCGATCGCCCAGTGCGCGCCGTGCTCCAGGTACACGTACTCCGACAGCGTGCCCTTGCGCACCAGGTACACGGTGATCGAACGGACGAACATGGCGCCGATCAGACCGAGGCCGAGCGCGATGATGATCGGGTCGGAGGTGATGGCGAAGGCGCCGATGACACCGTCGAAGGAGAACGACGCGTCGAGCACCTCGAGGTACAGGAAGAGGAAGAACGCCGCCTTGCCCGCGGCCTTGACCAGCTGCGACGGTCCGCCGTCCGCGGATTCCTCGAACTCCTCGGTGTGGAACAGCGAACCGAGACCGTCGACCACGATGTAGGTGATCATGCCGAGCAAACCTGCGACCAGGACGGTGGCGCGCTCTTCGTCACCAGCGATCAATTCCGCGGTGAGAACCAGGCCGACGCTCGCGACGACGACCGAGAGCATGTCCAGCTTGCCGAGCTGGGCCAGCGGCTTCTCCAGCCAGGACAGCCAGGTGGTCTCGCGTTCCTCGAAGATGAAGTTCAGGAACAGCAGCAGCAGGAACATGCCGCCGAATGCGGCGATCTGCGGATGTGCGTCGGTGAGCAGCTTCTCGTAGCTGGGGCTGCCGTCCGGGAAGACCAGCGCGTCATCGGCGGGCGGGTTCAGTGCCAGGTCGAACGCCTTCACCGGGTTCAGGCCCGCGGTGATCCAGACGATCGCCAACGGGAAGACCAGCCGCATGCCGAATACGGCGATGATCACGCCGACGGTGAGGAAGATCCGTTGCCAGAACTCGTTCATCCGCTCGAGCACGGTGGCGTTGATAACCGCATTGTCGAACGACAGCGAGACCTCGAGGACGCCGAGGATGGCGGCCAAGGCCAGCGCGGTCGGCCCCCCATAGAGGAATGCCACGAGCAGTGATATCACCGTGACAACGATGGACATGCCGAATATGCGCAGGACCACGCGGAGACCCTTTCCGTGCGGCGGTCGAATGTCTGTCCGAGCGCGCCTTTGCCGATGTAACCCGAGGGCCGAACCAACCCGCGGTCGCGATGATGGTTCCAGCGTGGCCGCGGAACCGTCGATTGTCCAACGGAGCGGCGAGGCGAATCGTTCCGCGGACATGCGTACAGGGGGCCCGTCGCCGAGCCCCCTGTACAGATAAGTACGTCTTAGACGTTCACGCCGTAGTCACGGGCGATACCCGCCAGGCCCGAGGCGTAGCCCTGGCCGATGGCGCGGAACTTCCACTCGGCGCCGTTGCGGTACAGCTCGCCGAAGACCATGGCCGTCTCGGTCGAGGCGTCCTCGGACAGGTCGTAGCGGGCCAGCTCGGTGCCGTTGGCCTGGTCGACAACGCGGATGTAGGCGTTGCGCACCTGGCCGAAGGACTGCTGACGGGTGTCCGCGTCGTAGATCGAGACCGGGAAGAAGATGCTCTCGATGTTCGGCGGAGTGTTGGCCAGGTCGACCTTGATCACCTCGTCATCGCCTTCGCCCTCACCGGTCAGGTTGTCGCCGAGGTGCTCGATGGAGCCCTCGGGCGACTTGAGGTTGTTGAAGAAGATGAAGTGCTTGTCGGACACGACCTTCTTGTCCCCACCGGTCGCGATCGCACTGGCATCCAGATCGAAGTCGGTGCCGGTGGTCGTACGAATATCCCACCCGAGCCCGACGGAGACAGCGGTAAGGTTCGGCGCCGCCTTCGTCAACGAGACATTGCCGCCCTTGGACAAACTGACACCCATGCGGGGTTCCCTTTCAATAGACGTCTGTGGTTCCCAGCATTGTCCGAATCGCCGGGTACGCCTTACGACAGTAGTAGGTTTCGGCAATCTTGCGTAGGAACTGCTGCATCCCCGGCGGACCGGTCCACCGCCTAACATCGGGGCGTGGCAGGCCGTAGGCGCGGATGGTTCCGTTCGTCCGGGAACAATGAATGGATTGCACAGGCGCGGTCCGCACTGGCGGCCGCGTTCCTGGATATGGATCAGCGCCAGAGTGCGGCCGAGACTGCGGTGCACGCCTGCGAACAGGTCTTCCCGGAGCGACGGATGAGCGCGAAATGGGAACCCGTGCGCAGCAGATGCTATGACGCCGCGGGCGCATATCTGACGTTCACCGAGGAACTGGATAACGCAGAGCGCGACGACACGCCGGTGGCGCAGGGCCAGCCGCGGGTGGACATCCTGGTGCGGCAGCTGATCGACGCGGCCCGGGCGGTGGACGAGTTCTATCGCGGTAATCAGCCTCAGCTCGAAAATGCCGTCGCGGTGCTCGGCACGGTGCCGCAATTCGCGCGGCAGGTGAAGATCGCGGCGGCGGGTGTGCGCAGGCAGGCCGCCGAATCCGAATACGCTGGCTACCCCTCGCTGCGCCAGCATGCGGCGGCGGTCGATGAGGCGCTGCTCACACTAGAGGCGCTCGGTTCCGAGGTGCCCGCCGTGCGTATCCGGGAAGCCGCCAGCCGCCTGGAATCGGAGACGAAAGTGCTGGCAGAAGCATTGGCGCAGGCGCCATCTCGGGCCGCGGCGGCGGCCAATGCGATTACCTCGGTGGCCACCAGATTGTCCGCGGTGCGCACCCGCGGCGAGCGGGTGGCTCCGGCCTACTCGGAGATGCTGCGCGAATTCAATGCTGCGAGTTCGGCGGATCTGGCTAACAATGGGCCGGAAAGCAAGAAGGCCATCAATGCCGCGGATGCCGCCCTGGTACGGGCGCGTGCGGCGGCGGCCGAAAACAATCCGGAGTCTGCACTTGATCTGACCACATCCGCACGGGGATACCTCACCGAGGCCGAACATCTGATCGACGCCGTCATCAAACGGCTGACATTGCTGCGCGAGGTCCGTGAGAATCCGCAAGAGAAGGCCAAGGCCGTACGATTTCGGCTGCGGGACGCACAAATGCTCGCGGTGAGCCGCGGGCTCGTCGGCGAATGGGGATCTGTGCTCGACGCACAGGTGGACCGGATCGATCGAATCACCGAAAACCTGTCGGGGCGCCATCCCGACTACTGGGCCTATGTGGCCGAATTGGATACCGTCGCGGAGTTCGTAGCCGGGGTAGTGGATCGAATGAGAAAGCAAGCAGGACCACGACGAGAATGAGGCCAGAGTTTATGCGGCCACCGCCATCAGGGATGAGGACAGCGAAGCGATGACCGCGAGCATCGTCGTCCAGCAACGGGTTTCCCTGCGAAAGCAATTGCCGCTGCGCCATTTTCGCCAGCTGCACGGCCCGGAGGCGCGGCGCCTGTTCCATAGACAACCGGAACCGTTCGGCGAAGATGCCGATCGGGAAATTCTGGCGTTCGCGCTCGGCGCCACGCTGTATGCGCCGGCGACCCGCGCCGACCTCGCGCCGACGATAAGCAAGCGAGCCGCCCGCGGTGTGTGCTCGATGGTCATCGACCTAGAGGACGCCGTCGCCGACCACGAGGTGGAATTCGCCAAACGACAGACCGTCGAGACGCTGAATCTACTTGCCGACAGCCAGGATCCGAATCCGCTGCTGTTCGTCCGGGTCCGCGATGCCGACACCGTGACCGAAATCGTCGAACAGCTCGGTACCGGTGCGATGGCACTGACCGGCTTCGTCTTTCCGAAATTCGACAGTGCGAGCGGCCCGAAATATCTCGCCGCGCTCGAGGCGGCCGCCGAACGGTTGAACAGGCCGGTATACGGCATGCCCGTGCTCGAATCGCCCGCGCTGGTGCATCGCCAGACCCGGGATCAGGAGCTGACCCAGATCGCGTCGCTGTTGGGAGAGTATCGGGAGCGGATACTCGCGGTACGCATCGGTGCGACGGATATGTGCTCGACCTTCGGCATTCGGCGTGACCGGGATCTGACCATCTACGACGTGCGGGTGGTCGCGGATGTCATCGCCGATATCGTGAATTACCTGGGGCGTTCCGACGGTACGGGTTTCGTGATCACCGGGCCGGTCTGGGAATACTTCGCCGACCACGAGCGGATGTTCCGGCCGCTGCTGCGTACCGCGCCGTTCGAGGAGTCCGATGCGGTGCCGTTCCGGCGCTATCTGGTCAGTCGCGATCTGGACGGGCTACTACGGGAGATCACGCTCGACCGGGCCAATGGGATGCAGGGCAAGACGGTCATTCATCCGTCGCATGTCGCGGCCGTGCACGCGCTATCGGTGGTGACCCATGAGGAGTATTCGGATGCGCTCGACATTCTGCAGGTCGATGTCGGCGGGGTGGCGGCGTCCGGATATCGGAACAAGATGAACGAGATGCGGCCGCATCGCAGTTGGGCACGTCAGACGCTGCTGCGGGCGCGGGTTTTCGGTGTCGCGAATAAGGGTGTTTCGTTCGTGGATCTATTGACAGCGTTGGTAACTGAATGAGTATCGACCCCTGGGCGACAACGAATTTGGGTATCGAGTTGCGGCACGAGCGCTCGCATGGGGGCGGGTCGGTTGACGTGCTGCCCGCCGAATTGCCCATCGCCACCTTGATTCAGCCGGGGTTGCGGCGTAATCCACGGCGCGCGCACCTGCTGGTTTCGACGGTTCTGGGGAAACATCTGCCGACGGATCCGCGGGTTGTGCTCGGTGCGGGCAATCGACTGGGCGATCTGGTGCGTGACGTGCTGGCCGATCGCGAGGCGGTGGTGCTCGGATTCGCCGAGACCGCAACGGGTTTGGGGCATTGTGTGGCCGCGCGGATCGGCGCCGGATGCTATTTGCATTCGACCCGTCGCGAGGTGCCCGATGCGACTACTCTGACTGGCTTCGAGGAGGGCCATTCGCACGCCACCTCACATCTGCTGCAGCCCGCACCCGCGGATATCTTCGTCAACGATCTGCCACTGGTACTCGTCGACGACGAGATCTCCACCGGTGATACGGCGATCGATGCGGTTCGGGCATTGCACGCGTTTTCCCCGCGCGCGCACTATGTGCTTGCGTCGCTGGTGGATATGCGGACCGAGGGCGACCGGGCGCGGTTCGAGGCGGCGGCCGAGGAGTTGGGTGCGCGGATCGACACGGTGTGTCTGGCTTCCGGACGTACGTTGCTGCCGCAGGATCTGGTCGAGACGGTGTCATCCATGCCGGATCCGGCGTTGAATCCCACTGCAGCGCAACGCGGTTCATTCGATCGTATCGAGTTACCTTGGCCTGCTTCGGTTCCTGAGGGGGGTCGGCACGGCATTTTGCGTTCCGATAGTGATGCGTTCGAGGCGGCGCTGCTGCGCGCCGCCGAGGCGTTGCGGATTCGGCTCGCCGACGATTTCGCCGGTCGGCCCGCGATTGTGCTCGGACACGAAGAGCTGATGTATCTGCCGCTGCGGTTGGCGGCCGAACTTGCCGATGCCGGCATTCCGACGCGGTTTCAGACGACGACCCGCTCGCCCGCGTATGTGCTGGATGAGCCCGGGTATCCGCTGCGGCGCGGGTTTCGGTTCACCGCGCCCGAAGCCGGTGAGGCGGAACCGCGTTATCTGTACAACGCGCACTGGATCGAGGATGCGCTTTCCGAACTTGCGGCGCTGGGCGAGACCGTGGCGCTGGCTGGGGCCGTTGGTGTGCGGTCGGTCCGCGTCGATCCGGTGCTGGTTGTCGTCATAGATGCACCTGCCGACACCGATGAACTGCGCGCCGAAGGCGGGCTGATCGATGTGCTGACGGCATCCGGTGACGATGTCGTACTCGCGGTGCTTCCAGGTGCGGATCCGCGGATTTTGCGCGCGGAACGAACCGATCCCGAACAGAGGGTGTTATGAGGTCGAACGCTGTGCCGGAATCGAATATCTCACCGCAATCCGCCTTGGACCTGCCCGTTCCATTGCACGGACCGGCATTCGGATCGTATGCGGCCGAGGAGGTTTCCTGGCTGCTGAAGGATCTGTCCGAGGTCGACCTCGAGGCCGATGTGGCCGAGCGGGAACGTCGGATCCAGTCCGGTGCCGCGCATTATGCGGAATCGCTGCCGATCGAATATCAGCCCGATGCCACATATCGTTCGCTGTTCGACGAGGTATTGGCCGAAAGTGCCGAGCGGCTCGCGCTCGCCGTTGCGACGGTATCTGAACTCGTTGTCGCCGAACGCGGTACCGATATCGTGCTGGTTTCTCTGGCGCGAGCGGGTACGCCGATCGGAATTCTCATGCGCCGCTGGCTGCGGTCTCGAAGTCTCGAGGTGCCGCACTATGCGGTATCCATCGTGCGCGATCGCGGTATCGACGCGGTCGCATTGGACTATCTTGCCCGCCACCATGATCCGGCCTCGGTGGTGTTCATCGACGGCTGGACCGGTAAAGGTGCCATTACTCGGGAACTCACCGAAGCGCTCGACGCGTACCACGCCATGGGCGGCGCCCGCTTCAATGACGAGCTCGCCGTGCTCGCCGACCCGGGACATTGCGTGCGCACCTACGGCACTAGAGACGATTTTCTGATTGCCTCCGCCTGCCTGAATTCGACAGTGTCGGGGCTGATTTCGCGCACGGTGCTCAATGACACGCTGATCGGTCCCGGCGATTTCCACGGTGCGAAGTTCTACCGCGAACTGGCGGCCGACGATGTTTCCGGTCGCCTGCTCGACACCGTGAGCGCCGCCTTCGACGCGATCCGGGATCGCGTGCCCGCCGAACTGGCCGCCGTGCTCGCCGAGGACCGGACACCGACCTGGGCTGGCTGGGCCTCGGTCGACAAGGTCCGGGAGGAATACGGCGTAGCCAGCGTGAATTTCGTGAAACCCGGTGTCGGCGAGACGACTCGGGTGTTGCTGCGGCGGCTGCCGTGGCGGGTGCTGGTGCGTGCGGCGGACGCACCGGAGCACGCGCATATCCGTCTGCTCGCCGCGGCCCGCGGTGTTCCGGTCGAGGTCGTAGCGGACCTGGCCTATTCGTGCATGGGATTGATCAAGGACGTACAGCAATAATGCATTTGCGAAAACTACGAAGACGCGCTCTGATCGCCACCGATCTGGACCGAACGATGATCTACTCGCGCAACGCTTTCCACGCCACGGCCGACGTGCCGATGGTGTGTGTGGAACACCTCGAGGGCGCGCCGCTGTCGTTCATGACCACCACTGCCGCCCTGCGTATGCAGACCTTGACCGAACCCGCCGCCGTCATACCCACCACCACTCGGACCATCAAGCAGTTCGAACGTATCCAATTGCCCGGCGCACCCTGGCGATATGCGATCACGAGCAATGGCGGGAACATCCTGGTCGACGGTGTGCCGGATATGCGCTGGCGCATCGATATCGACGCGCAGGTGCGGGCAAGTGGCGCGACATTGTCGGAGGTGAATACCGAACTGCGTGCGCGGATCGACGATTCCTGGGTCACCAAATTCCGGGTCGCCGATCATCTGTTCACCTACCTGGTGGTGAAGCCCAAGGAAGTACCCGATGGCTTCCTCGCCGAATGGGATGCGTGGTGCCGCCCGCGCGGCTGGTCCGTTTCCCAGCAGGGCCGCAAGATCTACACGATGCCCCTGGCCGTCTGTAAGAGTCATGCGGTGCGGGAAGTCCGCCGTCGCCTGGTCGAAAACGGTGAACTCACCGATGCGTCCATGACTCTCGCCGCAGGTGACGGCGCCCTGGACGCCGAAATGCTGCGCACCGCGGATTCGGCCATCCGTCCGCGCCACGGCGAACTCGAACAACTCAACTGGACCCACCCCAACCTCACCGTCACCCGCGCCTCCGGAATTCTCGCGGGCGAGGAAATCATCAACTGGTTCATCAAGGCCGCACCGGAAGCCGCGTAGCCGACCCTTGCCTTGACACCGGCGACAAGGTTTAGCGTTGTCCCGACGGGTTGTGAAGGAGGTCGAATGCTGATCGGTGAGCTGGCCGAGCGGGTGGGGACGAGTACCAGGACGCTGCGCTACTACGAGGAGCACGGCTTGGTGCGGGCGCGGCGCTGCACCAATGGGTATCGCGTCTATGACGAGTCGGAACTGCAGGTCGTCCACAAGATCCGGAGGCTGCTCGACGTGGGCTTCGATCTCGACGATATCCGCCCGTTCGTCGCGTGCATCCGTGCCGGAAATACCTCAGGGGATGTCTGCCCGGATTCGGTGGCGACATTGCGGCGCAAACTCGACGAAGTCGAGGCCGCCATCGATCGGTTGCATGCGGTGCGAGCGCAACTGCGCGACCAGCTCGACGCGGCGGCGGTGTCCCGATGAAATTCGGAATCAATTACAGTACACCGTATTACGGTAGCGATCCGGATCGGCTGACGGCGTTCGCGCAACACGCCGAGGCATGCGGGTTCGAGTCGATCTACCTGCCGGATCATATCGCGCTCTATCCGGGTGCGGTGGTCGGCGAGTACGAAATGCCACCGACACTGCCGTTTCCCGATCCGCTCGATTGTCTGAGTTTCGTCGCCGCGGCAACGGACCGGATCCTGTTGGGCACCGGAGTGCTGCTGCTGCCGTATCGCCATCCGGTGGTACTCGCCAAGCGGCTGGCGACCATCGATGTGCTGTCCAAGGGACGAATGCGTTTGCTGACAGTCGGACTCGGCACCTTGCCGGGTGAGGCCGCTGCGGTGGGGGTGGACTTCGCATCCCGTGGTCGTCGAACCGAAGAGGCGATCGATGTACTGCGCCTGCTGTGGGGCGGCGGTGCGGATGGTGTCGACTTCCACGGCGAATTCTTTTCGTTCGACAAGCTGTGCGTATACCCGAAACCCCATGGTGGAGACCAATTGCCGATCCATATCGGCGGATCGAGTCGGGCGGCGGCGCGGCGGGTGGGACGACGCGGCGATGGATACTTCCCGGGCGGGATGCTGATGCCCGCCGAACGTGCGCACCAGTGGGATCTGGCGAAGTCCACCGCCGTTGCGGCGGGCCGAGATCCGGCCATACTGGAATACACCCGATGGGGATCGATCGATATGCCGCAGGATCGGGTCGACGGATTTGCCGCACAAGGCGTGACCCGAATCATTGTCGGCGCTACCGCCACTGACCAGGCCGTGCAGTTCGACGAAATGTCGGCGTTCGCAGAGCGTTTCGGGCTCACAGCGAAGGGCTGACGGGCAAGCCCGCCAGCGCCTTCCGGTCACGTGATGAGAACGAGGTCAGCGGTTTCGGGTGCGGTTGAGCCAATCGAGGGCTTCGCGGAGGGTCGGGGAGTGATCGAGGCGGGGCGGTTGGTAGGGGTGGTTTGAAGCGGACGGGTTGGCCGCGGCGTCGGGTTCGGGGTGAGACGGGTTGGGATACAGATGTTTCGGTGCCGGGGGATGGCCCTCCGTCGCGGGGCGGTCCGGGCGGCGGTAAGAGGGGTTCGTCGGGAAGGGGAGTTCCGGCGCGGATTTCGGCGTTGCCGGTGGCGCGAAGCGGCCGAGTAGGGAGCCGGACGAGGTCTTGTCGGGGGCGAACGGGACTCCGGTGGAGAAGGCGCGCACACCGAGGGTGAGCATTTCACCGACCATACTGATGCCGATGGACAGGGTGGTGGGGCGGGCGTCGTGGTGCATGCCCATGGTGGTGCCTAGGGCGCTGATGGCGAAGCCCGCGGTCATCGATACGGCCCAGACGATCACGGTGCGTACCGTGTAGCGCTGCCACAGGTGGCCGTCGCGGGTGAAGATGCCGATGGTGGTGCCGCGCAGGGCGCCGAAGGCGAGACCGACGGCGCCGCCGATAATCAGCCAGGTGATATCGGTACCGTTGAGGTCGGCGATCTTGGTGAGGCTGTATATGCCGATCGCCAAGAGGATGACCGGTGGTCCGAAAGTATCGCGGGCATTCATCGGTTCGCCGTAGAACCGCTTCACCACCAGCGCGATGACCGCGACGATCGCGATCACGAGTCCGATACCCATGAGTGCCTCCCAACACTATGCCTACTGTTGGGAAGCTATTCGCCGGTCCGGGCTTGCCGAGTCCGCCGAAGGAAGGACCCCGGGAATGATCCTCAGGTCATCCGGATCAGTAATTTTGCTGTTGAGCCCCCAACTGCTGGGCGATGATGCCCTGCAATCGCTGTAGGCCGCCGACGGTCACACCGCTCTGCAATTGCCCCTCGATGGTGCGGACCAGCGCGGAATCGCTGAGGATCTTCTCACTGGACTGGATGAGAACCGTTCCGGCACCAGTGAAGTCGAACTGGCGCTCCTCACCGGAGTTCACCCCGAACCGCGCCGCACCGGCGGCCAGGAAGCTGGAGACCCAGCGCTGGTCGTAGTGGTGGCTGGGGGACGGGCAATCCGCCCAGCCGACAAGGGCTTCCGGATCGACGCGCAGCGGCGGTTCGGCGAACATGACCGGGCCATTGGAGGAGGCAAGGAATTTGCCGGTGCCGATGAGGGTCAGAAATCCCGGGACGATGGACTGATTAAGGGACAGTCCGGGCTCGAAGGCGAGCAGATTCGCGGCGCGGATGGTCAGGTTGCCGTTGTCTTCGAGGTCATAGGAATTGATGTCGTAACCGCGGTCGCCGATGATCAGCTTGCCGTGGCCCTCCGCGATCACATAGTCGCCGGTGAACAGCGGGGCGGAGAACTGCTGCGAGACCATCTGCAGCAGCCCACCCTGCAATCCGTGGGTGAGCATCTGGAACCGCATATCGCCGTAGTAGGCGATCATCGCGCCCTTGCGCATGAACCACGGCTTGTTCAGGTCGATGCAGTAGGCGTAGCTGTTGCCCGGAAGATTGTCGCTCTCACCGAGATTCAGCGGATTCAAGATATCGGTCATGATTCACAACTTCTCTTCCGAGGCCTGCACGTAAACGACACCCTGTCCGACACAATGCAATTGCATCGCCTCACCGGAACCGCGACCCACCGCATCGCGCCAGCTCAATGCCGTCTTCAACTCGGTCTGTACATTGCCGTAGGCGGCTACGAAGGCCTGCGGGTCCACCACGATCGGATTCGGCCCGCCCACCGGCAACTCCAGGAATCCGCCGTGTGCCAGCAGCACCGCCGCGCCCTGTCCGGACAGCTGCGTGGTGAACATGCCCTGACCGGTCAGCGCACCACTGGCCGCGCCGCGCAACGCACCCATCAGCCCGCCGCCGCCACCGCCGCCCGAACTCATCACCGACACAATCGAACTCTGCAGCGCGGCGGTATTGGCCAGCAGCCGCGAGGCCTCGACGCGCAGCACCGCGCCCGGCTGCATCTGCACCACATGTACTTCCAGCCCGGCGAACCCGTAGTGCACCTCCCCATGACCGGTGGCCAACATGGTGCGCTCGTGCTCACCGGCCATCATCCGACCCGCCATCCGCATAATGCCGCCGCCGCCCATGCCGGGTGCGGCTCCTGGAATCTGATGCGGCGCAAAGGAAATATCGCCGGTGTAGAACAGCATCGCGCCGTTGCGCGCGACCACACCGCCCGCCATCCCGACATTGACCTTGACGACCTTGCCGTTCACCTTCTCGAACATCGCTGGCCCCTTACCGTTCCGCCGGTTGGATCAACACCAGGCCCTGACCGTCGAAGCGCAGCGAGAACGCCTCCCCGGCATCCTGGCCGACGAAGGTGCGCCACGAAACATCGGTCACGAACGACTGATTGAGATTGCCGCGGCAGGCCACGAAGGCATCCGGATCCACGATCAGCGGATACTGCGGCGAAACCTCCAGATGGATCAGCGGACCGCCCGCCGAGAGCAGTGCCACCTGTCCCTGTCCGGTCACCGTGGTGGTGAACAGACCAGCACCCGAGGACGCACCGCGCAGACCGGCGAAACGCACGTCGGTGCGCAGGTTTCCGGCGAAGCACAGCAACTGCTGCGATTCGACCTGCAGGGTCTCGTTATTCAGATTCACCACGGTCACGTGCTGACCGTTGACCGCGAAGAAGACCCGGCCGTTGCCGCTACATTCCATCAGTGACAGTTTCTCGCCGGTGGCGCGGCGCTTGAGCCCGGCGAGTACGCCGTCGCCGCCGCCGAAACCGGCCGATTTGAACTGCACATTTCCTTCGTAGGCGACCATCGAGCCGGAAATCGCCCGGATACTCGATCCGGCGAGGTGTGCCTCGATCACCTTTTTCGATTGCTCGAACAGTTGCGCCATAGGGAGTTTGCCTGCTGTCTGGTAGGGGAACACGGGTATATCGCCCGCCATTCCGACCGCGTTTCGCCACCCTAACCGATCTTGGAGTACCCGTACGGGCCACGGCGAGGAGTTACTTCGAATCGTGTGCGGCACGTTTCTCGTAGAGTGGCACCGTACGCACCGACAAGCGAAGGGTCGAACTTGTCCGCAACACTCGCCAAGGGTCAGAATGGCCCGCTGGCCGTCAATGACGTGGTGATCTCCGTCCAGCTGACCGCACCCGCGGATCTTTCCGCGCTATTGGTCACCGAGTCGGGGAAGGTCCGCTCCGATGCGGACTTCGTCTTCTTCAATCAGCCCAATGGCCCCGGGGTGAACCTACAGCCCGCGCCGGCCGGGCAGCCTGCGTCACTGGCGGTCTCGCTGAATGCGGTGCCCGCGGATATCGCGCAGATCCGCGCGGTGATCACCCTGGACGATGCAACCAGCAATTTCGGCCGGTTTCCCGCGCCGACCGCGATCGTGTCGGATTCGGCGGGTAATCAGCTGTACGAGTACCGCATCGACGGTTTGAACACCGAGTCGATCGTGATCGCGCTCGAGCTGTACCGGCGGCAGAGTGAGTGGAAAGTCCGCGCGGTCGGCCAGGGCTACGCGGGTGGTTTCGCGGCGCTGGTCACAGATCACGGTGTCACCGTCGACGAGTCTCCGGCCGCGACGCAGGTTCCGCCGCCTCCGTCCTACCAGCCCGCTCAGCCAGGACCGGGCTACCCGCCGCCGCCCCAGCCCGCGTATCCGACGCAGCAGCAGCCGCAGTCCCCGCCGACACAGCAGGGCTACCCGCAGGGCGGGCCCGGTTATCCGCCGCCCGGTCAGGGTTATCCGCCGCCGCCCGGACCCGGTGGTTACCCGCCGCCAGCTCAGCCCGGACCGGGCCAGGGCTATCCGCCGCCTGCCCAGCCCGCCGCGCAGCAGCAGCCGCCCAGCGAGGTCAGCCTGAGCAAGGATCGTCCGGTCAGCCTGGTCAAGGGGCAGCGGGTCACCCTGCGTAAGGAGGGCGGCGCCGCACTGACCTTCGTGAAGATGGGTCTGGGCTGGGATCCAGTGCGCAGCCGCGGCATGTTCGGCAACCGGACCGTCGATATCGACCTCGACGCGTCGGTGGTGATGTTCGCCGATATGAACGTGGTGGATGTCGCCTACTACGGCCAGCTGACCTCCAAGGACGGCTCGGTTCGGCACCAGGGTGACAACCTCACCGGTGAGGGCGAGGGTGACGACGAGGTGATCCTGGTCGACCTGACCCGCATCCCGGCGCATGTCAGCACCCTGGTGTTCATCGTGACCTCCTATAAGGGCCACACCTTCGAACAAGTCCAGAATGCGTTCTGCCGCTTGGTCGATGGCGCAAACAACGGCGAGCTGGCCAGGTACACCATGGCAGGCGGTATGCCGTTCACCGCGATGGCGATGGCCAAACTGTTCCGGGTCGGCAACGATTGGAAGTTGCAGGCACTCGGCGAGGGCTTCCAGGCCAAACATCCCGGTGAGGCGGTGCCACAGCTGGGCCGATTCCTGGGTAATTGAGCGATAACTGCACGAAATAACGGGGCGGACAACGTGATTCAGCTGAAGGCCGGTCAGAATATGCTGCTGACCGGCGATGTCGTTCGATTCAGCGCGAAGGCCAGGGCTGCCCTGGATGTTTCGGCGCTGGTGGTGGCGGAGAATTTAAGGGTCTTCGAGACCGGCGATTTCGTGTTCTACAACCAGACCGAGACCGCGGGGGTGACCCTGGCCGAGGACGGCGTGACCATCCGGCTCGCCGAGGTGCGATCCGATGCCAAAGCGGTACTGCTGGTGGTCAGCGCGGATCCGGCCGCGCCCGGGCAACCGGGTGGACTCGGCGAGGTCACCGCGGAACTAGCGGTAAACGATATCGCCACAGCGGAATTCGCGATCAATCCGTCCGCGGGCGAGACCGCGCTGATCTGCCTCGAGGTGTATCGGCGCGGCTCGGAGTGGAAGTTGCGTGCGGTTGGACAGGGCTATGCCGGTGGGCTCGCCGTACTGCTCACCGCGCACGGCGTCGAGATCGACGAACCGGCGACACCGCAGTCCGGGCAACACAGCCCCGCCGATCTGCGGGGCGCCGAACCGGTCGGAAATCCGGGCCGGGCCAGCGGCCAGGACACCATCAGCGGTCCCGGCGAGTCCCGGGCCGCCGACCCGGCGCCGCTCGAGGTCGCGCACGGACTCGAACGCCTGTGGATGATCTTCGAGGATGCCGCGCGCTCGGCCGCCGCGCTCATCTCCGCGCGCGACTACGCCATGCAGCGGCTGGATCAGGAACTGTCCGCGGCGGTTTCGGATCCGGCGACCAGGAACACCCCGGCCGCCGAGGAGGCCAGGCAGGCCGCACAGCGTCGCTGCGACGATCTGATCGCCACCGCGGAGGGGAACCACCTTCGCGATAGCGAGGCACTCATGCGCGAACTCGCCGACGCCGATCGGCAACTGCCGCCGTCACTCGCGTCCTGGGATTCGCCGGCCTGGGACGCAGCGCCGACGCCGAGCGACGGCATCCGACTCGGTGAGCTCTACGCGGATGAGCGTGGGTCGCTGCGCATTCCATACTGCGTGCCGGTGCCGCTGACCCGCCCGCTGTGGATCGATACCGAATCTTCGGCCGCGGCGACCCCGGTCGTCGGTGCGGTGCTCGCGCGGCTGCTCGCGGCCGATCCCGGTCGGCGCACCCTGGTCGACATGATCGATCTGACCGGCGCGTTCAGCCAACTCGTCGGTCCGCTGACCCCGGTGCTCAACGGTCCGCCGATCACCGATTTCGCCGATATCTCGGCGCGGCTGCAGACCCTGGTCGAGGCTGCTGATCTGGCCGAATTGGCTTATTCCAGTGGGAATTTCACGCCACCGACCGAGCACAGGGTATTGCTCGCCGCGGACTTCCCGCACGGATACCAGAGCGCGGATGCCCGCCGCATCGCGACGCTATTGGTGCGCGGCGATCTGATCGGACTGTCCACGGTGATCGTCGGCACCGACGAATCCGAGTCCAGCGACGGCACGGTCGCGATGCTGTCCCAGTCCTGCCGTCATCTGCCGACGGTGGACGGCACTCCGCTGTTCGATCCGTGGACCGGCAGCGCATGGCAGCTGGATCTGGATCTGCTGCCGCGGGAACCGGCAAGGCAGGCGCGCTTTCTGCGCACCAGCTGACCCTTTCGAGAGCGTCGCTAGCGGCCGAGCGCAGCCCTCGGCCGCAGCGCCTCCGGCAGCCACGGCAGTAGCGGGTCCGGTGCGCGGTCGAGGACGCCGCCGGCCGGATCGTCGACGAAATCGCGCCGAACCAGATCCTCCTCCGGTCGATAGATCTGCCGAATGATCAAGGCGCACAGCGCGAGCACCGCGATATCGCGCAGCGCCACCGTGCCGGTGAACCACTGCTCGGGCAGACCCTTGCGGTCCAGGCCGAGGTAGTAGAACATCCGCGGCACCCAGACCAGCGCATCGATGGTCATCCAGGCCAATAGAATTCGGCGATGCGGCAGCGCGAGCACGGCCAGCGGCACCAGCCACAGCGAATATTGCGGACTCCACACCTTATTGGTGATCAGGAAGGCGGCGACGACCAGGAAGCACAGCTGGGCCAGGCGCGGCCGGCGCGGGGCGGTGAGCGCGATATAGGCGATCGTCGCACAGGCGGCGACGAATACCAGCAGCGACACCAAATTCAGGATGGTCGGCTGTTCGGCATGCCCGATCTCACCGTCGAATCCGGCCCAGCCGGTGAATGACGTGATGACGTTGTAGATGGAATCCGGATCGGCGTGCCGAGTGGTGTTGAGCCGGAAGAACTCCCGCCAGCCATTGGGATAGAGCAGTGCGATCGGCAGATTCACCACCAGCCAGGTGCCCGCCGCGGCCGCGACGGTCAACGCGGCCGCACCGAGCGGTCGGGCGCTGAGAAACTGGGTGCGATACGGGGTTTCGCGCAGCCAGGTCAGTGCGGTGCGCCCGCTGTCGATATCGCTCAACCGGAGTCCGAGCCGTGCGCTCGGCACCCGCTGTAATGGGTCGGCGCGCAGGCACAACACCACGATCGGCCCCAGCAGCAGCAGCGGATAGAGCTTGGCCGCACCGCCGAGTCCGAGCAGCAGACCCGCGAGCAACGGTCGTCGACGAGCCCAGGCGAGCAGGCCGGTGGCGGCGAAAGCCGTTGCGAGCGCGTCGAAATTGGTGAACGCGTGCACGATCACCAGTGGTGAACAGGCGACCAGCGCGACATCCCAGACCCGCCGCCCCGCCAGTTGCGCCGAGGCCCACACGGTGACCAGCCAGGCGAGGGCCAGACCCACCGCGACCACATTGAAGTAAATGACCACCTGCAGCGCACCGGGCAGCGGTGCGGCATCCCAGGTCTTGGCGACCTGCATCGCCGCGTACTGATAGAGCCCGGACAACACCGGGTACTCCATATACCTGGTCTCCCGGCCGCCGTCCGGGGTCTGCTCGGTCCATTCCTTCTTGTATGGGAAGGCGCCCTCGTTCAGACGTTCCGCGCCGTAGAGCGGCACGGTGTCCGAGTAGCACATGGCGATGTACTGGCGGCCGTTGTTCCAGTCGAGGGTGAGCGAACCGTCGGACGCCTTCGTCTGCTGGATGCAGGGTGCCTTACTGGTCCAGCCGAGCGCGAGGAACACCAACGCGAAGGCGAGCAGCACCCGCATCGGTGTCCAGAACCGCACCCGGCCGATGAGCGCGTGGTCACCGACCGGGCCGCCGACGACCGTGCTCAGCTGCGCGGTCAGCGAATCATTGCGGCTGGGCCGATCCCGGCCGTCGGCCGAGCGCAGATCCGGTGCCAGCGGCGCGGGCGCGACATAGTGCGTCGCGCCGCCGGACGGCGTTGCACCGGACGGCATCCCGTCGGCCTGCGGCGCGCTTGCGTTCGTCCGCTTGTCCACGAGTTGCGGTTCGGTCACGGCACCCGAGGCTACCGGGTGCGTGTCGGCTGGCTGCCGTTGCCGTTCGCGGTACCACCGGATTGCGGTGATCCAGTGGCCGATGGCATCGATCCGTCGGGGTTGGCTGTCGGCTGCCCCGGTAGCGGTGTCGATTCCGGCTGTTGCTGTTGTTGTTGCGGCTGGCGCTGCTGGGTCTGCGGTTGCACGCCGGGGATCTGGATCGGTCCGAAGGGGGTGTCGATGGTATTCGGGACGATCTGGATCGGCGGAATCAGCGGCGACTCTGTGGTCGAGGGCGGGGTGAACGGCGCGGACCACGCGGGCACACCGGCCTGGCCCTTGATCGGGACCGGCTTCGGGAAGGTCTCTTTGGGGGTGCCGGCCAGGGCGCCGTCCATGGTGGCCTTCCAGATATCAGCGGACAGACCGGAACCGTAGATCATGCCGCCGCTGTAGTTGCGCAGTGGCGAGTTATCGATGGAGCCGACCCACACCGCGGTGGACAGCGACGGGGTGTAGCCGACCATCCAGGCGTCCTTGTTCTCGCCGGTGTCTCCGAGCTGGGCGGTACCGGTCTTGGTCGCCGACTCGCGGCCGTTGGCGAGGTTGTGATTGCGCGACCATGCGGCGATCGGCTTCATCGCGTCGGTGACATTGTCGGCGACCGCCGCCGAGACCCGCTGCTCACCGGCCACATCACCGCGGTCCAGCAGTACTTGCCCTTCGGCTGTCACCACCTTGGTGACGAAGTGCGGTGCGTGGTAGACGCCGGAGGCGGCCAGCGTCGCGTAGGCCGAGGCCATATCCAGCACCCGGGACTGGTACTGACCGAGCACGATGCCGTTGTTCGGCGGTGAACCGTCCGGCTCGACCAGGCTCTTGCCGACACCCGGAATGGTCTCCGGAATGCCGAGCTTGTGCGCCATATCGGCGATCTTCTGTGGACCATTCTGCATATCCAGCTCCATGCGGTAGAAGCTGGTGTTCAGCGAACGCTTGAGCGCCTCGGCGATGGTGCAGGTGCCGCACCCCTCACCTTCGACGTTCGTGATCTTGATGCCGTTCACGGTGATCGGCGAACTGTCGTACATCTCCGACAGCGGTTTGCCCAATTCCAAGTTCTCCGCGAGACCGAAGACCTTGAACGAGGATCCCGGTTGCAGACCGGCATTGGCGAAGTCGTAGCCCTGACCGTCGTCACCGCCGTAGTAGGCGCGCACCGCACCGGTCTTGGGATCCACCGAAACAACTGCGGACCGCAGCTTTTCCGGCTCGCCCTGCATGGTCTTCTGCGCGGCGTCGACGGCGGCCTGCTGGGTCTTCGGGTCGATCGTGGTGGTGATCGACAGACCGTCGGTATTGAGCTGCTGCTCGCTGATGCCCGCGGCCGCCAACTCCTTGAGCACCTGGTTCTTGATCAGGCCCTCGGGTCCGCTGTCCAGACCCTTGTCCTTGGCGGTCGCCACCGGGACGACCTGCGGGTACTGCTGGGCCTTGCGCTCGTCCGGCTTCAGATTGCCGCCGTCGACCATGCCGTCGAGCACGTAGTTCCAGCGGAACTTCGCACCCTCGGGGTTCTTCTCCGGGTCCAGGCCGGAAGGCTGCTGAATGGTGGCGGCGAGCACCGCACCCTCGGCCACGGTGAGCTCCGAGACCGGCTTGGCGAAGTAGGCCTTGGCGGCGGCGTCGATACCGTACGCACCGCGACCGAAGTAGATGGTGTTGAGATAGGCGGCGAGGATTTCCTCCTTGCTCCACTGGCGTGCCATCTTCGCCGAGATGACCAGCTCGTGCAGCTTGCGCGACAGCGAGTGTTCATCACCGACGAGCGCGTTCTTCACGTACTGCTGGGTAATGGTCGAGCCACCGCCCGCGCTCTCCTTGTTGAGGGCTTGATCCCGGGCGGCGCGCATGAAGCCGGAAACCGAGAAGCCCGGGTTGGTGTAGAAGTCCCGGTCCTCGGCGGCGATCACGGCATTGCGCACATGCGGCGGAATCTGGTCGATGGTGACGTCGGTGCGGTTGCCTTCCGGCGGCACGACCTTGCTGATCACCGTGGTGCCGTCGCTGGCGAGAATATTCGCGACCTGGTTGGTTTTGAGGTCGCCCGGCTGGGGTACCGAAACCGTGGTGTAGGCGACCAGGAAGATCACGCTCGGCAACACGATGGAAAGGGCTAGCAGGACGTAGATAACCCGGCGCACGATCCGCCACGGCGACTTCTTCTTCGCACTGGGACGACGACCGCCCGTCCCGCCCGAACCGCCATTACTACCGTTGCGGCGCGGCGGCGGTCCCGAGGGCGGCGCGCCCGCGGTCGCCCGGCGCTCTCCGGTGGTGGGGCCGGTGCCATTGGGGCGACGGGCCCCGGGCCGATCTTGGCCGGGACGATCCTGCCCTGGCCGCGGACTGGCCGGACGGGGACCGGTGGGCGGGGCAGTGCGGCGGTTGCGTTCGGCGTCGGTCGGCGAGCCGGGCTGCCGATTCGGACGCTCGATCTTCTGCGTGGACTGCGCGCCGGGCGGGGCGTTATCGGGTAGCGGCCTGCCTTGCGGCGGACGTCCCTGCGGCGGCGGAACCGGTCGACGCGGTGGCGGCTGCGGACCGCGCGGCTCACCGGGATACCCCCCTTGCGGCGGCCGCGGACCACCGGGACCGGGCCGACCGGGTGGGGGACCAGCCGGTCGCTGCCCGGGATACGGGTTCGGAGGCTGTGGTGAACTTCGCTGAGTCCGGCCGCCGTGCGGTTCATCGCCGTAGGGGGAAGTCTCGTAGGGCGAATTCACTGACAAGATCTCCATAACTCGTAACGGTCTGCGGGGTGCGGTGCGGCGATTATCGCCGCGGCGGACGCGTCGAGGCTCCGCATGTCACCCGACGGGCAGATGACCTGGCACATCATTCGGCTGCGGTGCGCCGGTTGGCCCTGGCGCCCGTGCGCCGCCGCGTCGGCGACGGAGCGGTACCGAGCACATAGGACTGCACCAGATGATTCCAGCTGCAGCTCCGGCATACCTCGACGACATGGACCGAGAACTCCTCGCGAGTCTCGGCGAGGCGTACCAATTCCTCTGGTGTGCGAGCCGATCCCGCCATCGGGCCGAGGCCGTCGCCGTAGACCCAGGATACGAGCGTCAACTGCTCTTTCCGGCAGATAGGGCATGTGACCTCGCTCCCCCGACCGTGGAACTTCGCCGCACGTAAAAGGTAGGGATTGGCATCACAAACCTCGGCGACATCGACACGGCCCGCATAGACGTCAGCGAGCAGCGACCGACGCTTGAGAGCGTAGTCGACCACCTGTCGCTGAATTCGCACGAGAACCAGAGTAGCGGGGCCGGGCGCGGGCCGCGCTGGGCTGTGCGGGATCGACCGACCGGTATTCATTGTTGAACTGGGGTGTTATCGAAGTCGACGGATTACGATTCTCCCGTGTCCCCCGCTACATCCGGGCGGTCGACGGCAGTATCCGGGCGTATGCGCGCGCGTGACCTCGACCGTGCCAATGCGTCCAGTGTGCTGGATGCGGCCTATGCGGAAGGGCAGCTCGGCGCCGATGAGTATCGCGACCGTACGGCCCAGGCCGAGACCGCGAGGACGGTCGGTGAGCTCGAACGCCTCGTCGATGATCTGCAAGTACCGTCCGCCGTAGCTGATCTGGTGTCGAGCGAATCGACGCCGCCCCGAAACCCGTTGCGTCGAGCCGGAACCGGTGGACGTTATCCCGATCACACCCGGGCACGCGATGTCGATCGCGACACCACCCGCCAACTGATCGACAATGCGCGCGGCGACGGTCAGCTGAGCGAGGACGAGCATCAGACCCTCACCGAACTGGCCGGCGAGGCGAAAACCCTTGGCGAACTGGCGCAATTGGTCGACGATCTGCAACGGCCGAGCGGTGCCGCGCCACCACCGCAGCCGCCGCGCTCGAATCGTCGGCGCTGGTATCGGATTGCGGTCGGGGCCGGCGCTGTCTGCGCCGCGGTCGCCGCCTTCGTACTGACCAGCGGTGTATCGGATACCGAACCCGCCCCAGCAACCGCACTGGTTGTCGTGGATCTGGGATCGGTGCAACCGCTCGTGATCGCGACGCCGAATCTGCTTACCCGAGAAGGGCTCACGCTGTTCCTGGGGAAATACCGCGACAAATTCGGCGATCTGCAGATCGATGACCTGACGTTGTATCCGGAATACGCCATCGTGTCGCGTGCGGTGCCGGGCGAGCCGAATCGGTTGATCGGCTACGACTACCGCGGCGGCTTCCAGCAGTCGAGCAGCGTGACCAGCCGCAAGGCCGATAAAGCCGCCGTTGATCTCGCACAGCTGAATGTCGCCGCGATCAGTGATGCGCTCGCGAGCGCGCCGAGTACCCTGCGAGTGGCCAACGGCGTTGTCACGCATATGGATGTCGAGATCAACGATGCCGGTGCGTACAGCACTTTCGGCATACCGAAGAACGGCCCGTACGTAACCATTTACGCGGGCAACAAGTTCAACGAGTCCGGATACCTACTGCTGACTCCAGCGGGCGCGGTCGCGCGCGCGGTGCCTTTCGAGAAGTGAGGCGTTGATGGCGACGACGCGCTATGGCGGTATCCGGCCCGCGACACCGACCGTGCCGACGTGTGCGGCCTGCTCGACGCGGCGCTGACCGATGGTCAGCTCACCGAGGACGAACACGCCGCGCGCACCGCAAAGGCCATGTCCGCCAAATCCTTCGGCGAACTCGATGCCGTCGTCGGCGATTTGCAGATCCCGGACAATCTGGTAGACGCGCCGGTGGTCCGCGTGGATCGCAGGCGGCCACGGCGTTGGCTCGCACCGGTGGCGGTCATCGGCGCGGCTGCCGTGCTCGGGGCCGGCCGTCGAGATCTACGCGAAAAACCCAGTGGGAGCCTCAGGCAACATGACGGCAACCTTCACCGGCGAACCCCTGAGAGTCTCCCCACCCAGCCCGTGATCCGATCTCGCATACTTTCGTGTTCGGCGCAGGGTGTTTCGCGCGGTGGGTCGGTGTGCGAGGTGGGACAAAGGTGTGCGGCCCTGGTAGTGGCGGTCCTTTTTCATAGGCGCGGTGGCCCGCGGTCGTCGTGCTCGGTGGGCCAGCCGTCGGTATCGATTTCGCAGACCGCACCATCGGCGCGCTCGCGCACTGGCGGCTATTCACCGGAGCCGCAGCGATTTGCGCGCGGTGTCTCGGTGGAAGGCGCGGACGGAATGGGGCGATTTCGGTTCTCTGACGTGCTTCAGTCATCTGGATTGCGCCCCAATAGGGTCGGGTGGTTCGTGGCCGACAGCAGGGCGGCTCATAAGTCATCGCGCAGTCCGTCCCAGCGATCCTCGTGCGCGCGAGGACGGGGCATGGTCAGCGTTCGCGACTCCAAGAATCCGACTGTTCCAGCGCCGGTCTCCACACCGAACGAGTGGTCAGCGTTCACCGCTGGCGTGCACACCGGTGAGTTCGATCCGTCCTGACGCCTCATCCGGACAGCTCGCCTTGCTAACGAGCAAGTGCTCCCCGCGCATCGTTTGTTACGCCGCGCACGAAATCGCCGGGCGAAACCATGCGTGGCGCGCAAATCGGTGCGCGGGACCATCCCGAGGCGAGCGCCGTTGGTGTGTACAGAGGTGACGGGGCTTCTGTTATGGCTGACGGTGGGGGAACCGATCTCTAGCTGCGTAGATAGCTCTATGTATCGCTGATGACTATGCACGTTTATATCGCTCCGATATAGTGGGAAGTCGCATCCATCGGTTAGGTCTGAACACACAGTCAGGGGGTGAAGCCCGATGCTCGAGCTGGCAATCCTCGGGCTGCTCCTCGAAGCGCCCATGCACGGATACGAGCTGCGCAAGCGGCTGACCGGATTGCTCGGGCCGTTTCGGGCCTTCTCCTACGGATCGCTCTATCCGACGCTGCGTCGCATGCAGACCGATGGGCTGATCGCCGAGGAGAACTTCGCGGGCGTCACCCGTCGTGCGCGACGGGTCTATCAACTGACTTCGGCCGGGCGGGAGCGGTTCACCGAACTGCTCGCCGATACCGGACCGCAGAACTACACCGACGACGGCTTCGGCGTCCACCTGGCGTTTTTCAGCCGCACCCCTGCGGAAGCGCGGATGCGGATTCTGGAGGGCAGGCGACGGCAGGTCGAGGAGCGCCGAGAGGGTCTGCGGGAGGCGATCAAGAAAGCCAGTGGCTCGCTGGATCGCTACACCCGCCAGCTCCACCAGCTCGGTCTGGAATCAAGCGAGCGCGAAGTGCGCTGGCTCAACGAGTTGATTGCGGCGGAGCAATCGACGAAGGCGGCACCACAGAAAGAGGGAAATATCGGCCATGAGTGAAGTCAACAAGGCGGAAAACGCCACCGAAGTCCGCGTCGCCATCGTAGGCGTCGGTAACTGCGCTTCCTCGCTGGTCCAGGGCGTGCAGTACTACAAGGACGCGGACGAGACGGCCACCGTTCCCGGCCTTATGCACGTCAAGTTCGGCCGGTACCACGTGCGCGATGTCAAATTCGTCGCCGCGTTCGACGTCGACGCCAAGAAGGTCGGCTTCGACCTGGCAGAGGCGATCTTCGCCAGCGAGAACAACACCATCAAGATCTCCGATGTGCCGCCGAGCGACGTTGTCGTGCAGCGCGGTCCGACGCTGGACGGCATCGGCAAGTACTACGCCGAGACCATCGAGCTGTCCGAGGCCGAGCCGGTCGACGTGGTGAAGGTGCTGAAGGACAACAAGGTCGACGTCCTGGTCTCCTACCTGCCCGTCGGCTCGGAAGAGGCGGACAAGTTCTACGCCCAGTGCGCCATCGATGCCGATGTCGCCTTCGTCAACGCGCTGCCGGTGTTCATCGCCTCCGATCCGGTGTGGGCCGAAAAGTTCACCAAGGCAGGCGTTCCCATCGTCGGTGACGACATCAAGAGCCAGGTCGGCGCGACCATCACCCACCGCGTGATGGCCAAGCTGTTCGAGGACCGCGGCGTGCAGCTCGACCGCACCATGCAGCTGAACGTCGGCGGCAATATGGACTTCAAGAACATGCTCGAGCGCGAGCGCCTGGAGTCGAAGAAGATCTCCAAGACCCAGGCCGTTACCAGCAACCTGAAGAAGGAGTTGGGCGCCAACGATGTGCACATCGGCCCGTCCGATCACGTCGGCTGGCTCGACGACCGCAAGTGGGCCTACGTGCGCCTCGAGGGTCGCGCCTTCGGTGATGTGCCTTTGAACCTGGAGTACAAGCTCGAGGTGTGGGATTCGCCGAACTCGGCGGGCATCATCATCGACGCGGTGCGCGCGGCGAAAATCGCCAAGGACCGCGGCATCGGCGGCCCCGTCCTCCCCGCCTCGGCCTACCTGATGAAGTCCCCGCCGAAGCAGCTGGCCGACGACATCGCACGTCAGCAGCTGGAAGCGTTCATCATAGGCGCTGAGTAGTCACCCGCCTCATCCGAGGTAAGCCGGGCCGGAGAACTCTTCGGCCCGGCTTTGCGGTATCCGGGCGCGGTTGAGTATCGAGGTCGCCAGGAAGATCGCGAAGGTTGCGTCGGAGTCCGCTGAGCCCGGCGAAGGCGGCGCGGGCGTTACGTCGGGCGCTGATCGGTTCGCCATCGCGGGTCTCGATCCGTACGTCGCCTCGATCGAACACCGCTTGCTGGTCCTGCTGTGGAAAGTCGTGAAAGACGGCGTGCTGTTGCGCCAACTGCATCCGCACGGTCACGTTGGCCATCCGGTTTCCGGGAAAGCGCGAGGGCAGGAGGCCGCCGAATCTCCCGTGGGCGGTCAGCGCGGTCGCGGCTCGCCATCGCGCGAGGCCGCCATGGGCGGTGAGGACCTCATCGATCAGCTCATTCATTTCGGCGCCCCGGTCAGCACCGCGCGGACGACGCGCGGATCGCCGTGGACGTTCGCCTGGCCTAGTGCTTCGTCGATGCCGATCGCATCAGCGGCGAGTCCCAGGATCACCTCCGGCTCTGCTTCCAGGATCGTGTCGGGGCGCCGGTCGGGTTGGATGGTCACGTGGGGACCGTGTTCGTCGATTCGCAAGGTCATGAATAAGTCGGCAACGTCGATGCCGAGCTCGGTCGGAGGCGCTGCCGTCCTGTCGCGGAGCAGCGCTGGGAGTGCTACCGCCAGCCAGCGAGGCTGAAAGGCGTCGTCGCCGCGGCCGCTCACCATCAAAGGGAAGCTCCAGCGGATGAGGGGCTCGATCGTTTCGCGGAGATTGCTACCCCAGGACGTCAGGGCATATACGACGCCGCTGGTCTGGCCCGGTCGCCGCTCGATCACTCCGCAGGTTTCCAAGCTCCGCAGACGGTCCGCGAGCAGATTGGTGGCTATTCCGCCCAGCGCGGCCACGAGCTCGCCGTAGCGCATCGGGCCGAGTAGGAGCTCGCGGACGATCAGCAGACTCCAGCGATCACCCACCACATCGAGCGTGCGCGCCAGACCGCAGTACTGCCCGTAGGAACGAGATGGCCTCGGCTTGACTTTCTCCATAACACTTGATTTTATCAAGTCGTTGCCCCGAATTGTCTCCCAGAGAGGGGTTCCAATGGCTGCCTCCGGTCCGCCGGCCCCTGCTACCTCGCCGGTTTCAGCGGCCCTCGCCGCCCTGCGCGCCGCCGGGGAAACCGGCGACGGCGATGCGGTCGCCGAACTGTTGGCACCCGACGTCGTCTTTCACCCCCCCGCTCACATCCCGCCTGCGGTTCGAGGGCAAGCAGGAGGTCACGGCACTGCATCGGGATATCTTCGCCGTCCTCGATGGCCTCACTACTACCGAACCGCTCGCGCTCGGCGATACGGGATCGTTCTCGTTTCGCGCTCGCGTTCGCGGGGTGGAACTCGAAGCCATGAATCTGGTGCGGTGCAACAAGCATGGACAGATCGTTGATTACACGGTCTTCGTCCGTCCGCTGCCAGCGCTGGCGACGCTATTCGCGGCGCTCCCACCGCGGGTGTCGGTGAGGCGCCGCGGACGCCTGAAGGGCACGCTCGCGGCGACCCTCGCCCGGCCTCTCGCCTTCGCGATACGCACCGCCGACCGTTTTGTACCCGCATTCCTCTAACCGATACCGCTGCCTCGATCGAGCAGGATCCGGGGCGGTCCGGATGTGACGACCCAGCAGCGCGAAAGGTCTACGCCCATCTTGGGTGGACGATAGCTTGTTTGCTTTCGAGAGCCGCTTCGTGGAACTGGACCGTCACGTCGTCCACTACACCTTGAAACTCAGTCCAGCGAGACGTAGACCTCGACCGAGGTTGGTCCTGTGTAGCGCTCGATTTCCGCGGTGTGCGAGCGGGTGATGGTGCCTGCGCTTTCGGCCTTGCGGACCTGCGCCCATGCGGTGCGCAACAGGTCGTAGGGCTTGTCGGAGACGACGAATTTCGCGTAGCGCCCGAACGGGACGCGGGTCAGCACATCACCGGCATCCATATCGTCCATGTCGGCGATCTCGTAGCCCAGAATCGCGACGGCGTGATCGTTCTGGCCGATGTAGGCCGCGACCCGGGGCACATTCTTCTCCCGCGCCAAATACCGGTCCCAGGTGAAGTTCACCAGGTCCAGGTCCCGGGCGGTCACCTCGCGTCCGGCCAGCGGGACGGTGAGTCCGGCGACCAGGCTTGCGTCCAATGTGACAATTTCGAAGTCCACAGCTGTTCCTAACCGTCGACCGGTTCGTCTGCCAGCGCCACGAATACCTCGGCCGTGCGCGCGTCCGGATAATGTTCCACGTCACCGGTATAGGCGCGCAGCAATCGTCCGGCGGCCTCGGCATCCCATACCGCGCGCCAGATGGTCACGATGGTGTCGCCGAGATTGTCGCCGCTGAGCGTGAATCGGGCGAACCGTCCCGCGGGTACTCGCGCCAAAACATCGCCCGGCAGCAGATCCCCGATGGTGTGGCAGCGGTATCCGACGATATGGGTGAGGTAGGAGTTGATCTCCGGCGCGTGGTCCACATACGCGGTCGTCGGTGGGCCGGGCAGCTTGCGGGCCAGATTGCGTTTCCACGCCTCCTCGACCTTGGCGCGGCGCGGTCCCTCGACCGCGAGCGCCGGGCTGCGCAGCACTGTGCCCGCCACGAGCGTCTCGGGACGGTCAACGACATTGAAATCCACCGGCGTGCCCCTATATGTCTAGTCTGTCTCCAATTGGCGGCGCTCCCGGGCCCCCGTGGACCGCGGAAGCTACTTCCGGGCCTGACGCTCGCGCCGCGTGTCGTCGCTCGAGCGCATATCCTTCCTCATCGATCTCACGACGTCGGCGTCGGCCTGGTTTGGTTCCGGCGCGCCGTGCTCACTTCACTCTGGCAAACGATGCTGCCACGTCATCCGTTCCCATGGCCCCGGTCGGCACACATTCGTAGCGAACCGAGCACAGCATGTTGTCAGCTCGACCCAGCCCCGACGGAGCGAGTTTTACGAGCGAGGAGTTCGTGGCGCGTCTGGCGTTTGAGTCGTTGACGGGGTGTGCTGCGGGCGTGGGGCTCGCCGTTGCCGCATGCGTGCATCAGGTGCTGAACGTCCCGCCATCACCAGCCACAACGGAGCGAGTTTTACGAGCGACCCGTTCGCGGCCCGTCTCGTGTCCGAGTCGTCGAAGCGCATGCGCCGCAGGCGCGAGTCTCGACGGCTCGGACGCGAGACCAAGGGGGCCGCGAACACGCAGCGCCGAAGGCGCTGCCAAAAATGCGGCCAAAGACTCAGGGCACCGGAATGCTGAATCCTGGGAAGATTTCGACTTCCTTTGTGGGCTCTGGAGCGGGCGGGATGATGATCACCGGTGCCGTGGAGGTGCTGGACGGCGGGTTCAGGATGTCGTAGCCGCCACCGGAGGGTTTGCTCGTACTCGGCTGGCTGCCTTGTGCCGCTTCTGCCGGAAACTGCTCGATCGGCGTGCCGTCGAGTGCGCCGTCCATCACCTGCTTCCAGATATCGGCGGGCAGGCCGGAGCCGTAGATGTCGCTGCCGCGGGCGGTCTCGATCGGCTGCGACTGTTCGGTACCGATCCACACCGCCGTGGACAGCGACGGGGTGAAGCCGATCATCCATGCGTCTTTATTCTCTTCGGACTCACCGAGTTGGGTGGTTCCGGTCTTGGCGGCCGAGGGCCGACCGCCGGACAGGCTGTGCCCGTTGGAATATGCGGCGATCGGGATCATCGCCGCAGCGGTGCTGTCGGCGATGCCGCGCGGGATGCGCTGCTGTCCGCGCGGGGGTTGCTTACCGACCTGGTGGCCGGGTTCGGCGCGATCCAGCAGGACGCGGCCATCGCCGGCGACCACTCGCTGCACGAAGTACGGCTGGTGGTAGACACCGGAATTGGCGATCGTCGCATAGGCCGATGCCATGTCGATGGGGCGAACCAGATACTGGCCCAACACGATTCCGTTGAGCGGCCGCCCACCGTCCTCGGTGAGCGTTTTACCGGCCACACCCGGAATCTCTTCGGGGATTCCAGCCTGATGGGCGGCTTCGGCGATTGCCTCGGGGCCGTCGGACATCGACATCGTCAGTCGATAGAAGCTGGTGTTCAGTGAGCGCTTCAGCGCCTCGGCCATAGTGCATTTACCGCACGATTCGCCCTCCACATTGGTGATCTTGGTGCCGTGATCGGTCACCGGTGAACTGTCGAGCATGCGGTTGAGCGGAATGCTCTGCTGCAGTGCCGCGATCACCGCGAAGACCTTGAAAGCCGAGCCGGTCTGCAATGGCGCCTGCGCGAAATCGAAGCCGATACCGTCGGCGCCGCCGTAGTAGGCGCGCACCGCGCCGGAACGCGGATCGATCGAAACGACCGCACCACGCAGTTCCGGCGGCTGGGGGTCGAGTCGATCGTGGATCGCATCGAGAGCGGCCTGCTGGGCCTTGGCGTCGATGGTGGTGGTGATCCGCAATGCCCCGGTATTGAGTTCGTGCTCGCTGATACCGGAATCGCGTAGTTCGCGCAGCACCAGGCTGCGGATCAGGCCCTCCGGACCACGTGCCGCATTGACGTCCGGGATTTCGGTGATCGGGACGATCTGCGGGAATACCGTCGCATCACGCGTGCCGGGCGCGAGCGCACCCATCTCGACCATGCCGTTGAGCACGTATTTCCAGCGCGTCGTCAGCTCGGGGAGATGGGTCTCCGGATCCAGGATCGACGGCGTGCGGATGACCGAGGCCAGCACCGCGCCTTCGGCTAGCGTCAGTTCCGGCACCGGTTTGTTGAAATAGGCTTTCGCGGCCGCTGAGATCCCGTACGCGCCGCGCCCGTAATAGATGGTGTTGAGATAGGCGGCAAGGATGTCTTCCTTACTCCACTGCCGCGCCATTTTGGACGCGATGATCAGCTCGCGCATCTTCCTCGTCAGAGTGCGTTCGGAGCCGAGGAAGGCATTCTTGACATACTGCTGAGTGATGGTGGAGCCGCCGCCCGCATCCTCTTTGCCGAGGACATTGTTGCGCGCGGCGCGCAGGAATCCGCTGATCGAGTAGCCGGGATTGGTATAGAAATTGCGGTCCTCGGCCGAAAGCACCGCATCGCGCACCGGCTTCGGCACATCCGACAGCGGTACCGGAATCCGATTGCCATCCGGCGGAACGACCTTCGCGATCACCGAAGTTCCGTCGGAGGCGAGGATGGTGGCGATTTGATTGGTCTGCACCGAATCGGGATCCGGGATTTCGGCGCTCCAGTAGACCAGTACGAACAGCAGCGACGGCACCGCGACGAAGATGATGAACAGGGCGAGCAGTAACCGGCGGAAGCGTTCGCCTCGCGTGCGTTGCGGTCGACTGGAGGGTGTCGGTTGCGGCCGAGGCGATTTCGTAGTGCCGGGCGGCCTCGGCTTGTCCTTGCGTCGTGACGCCCCGTTGTGCTCGCTGAACCCTGCCACGGAGGCATAGGGTGCCGGGATCGGTTTGCCCCGACGAACGCCCCCGCGTCGCCGCTTGCCGAACGAGCTCACGATCATCTCCTCCCGGAGCGTCGGTAAAACTCACCTGCACGGACACGATCGGAAATGACCCGAGATCGTACACCGAGTATTACCGCCGCAACGGGATTCGAGCCATGCGACAGGCGTATTAGCTCTTCACACCACCCGCGGTGAGACCGGAGATGATGCGGCGCTGGAACAGCAGCACCATGATGACCAGCGGAATCGTCACCATCGTGCCCGCGGCCATGATCGCGGCGTAGGGCTGCACGAGCGGATTGTTGCCGGAGAAGCGCGCGATCGCGACGGTCACCGGTTCGGTCTTATCGCTGGAGAGCAGCCGGGCCAGCAGATATTCGTTGACCGATGCGATGAACGCCAGGATCGCGGTGGTGAATACCGCTGGGGCGGCCAGCGGCAGCATGACCAGCCGGAAGGCCTGTGTCTTGGTCGCGCCGTCGATGCGGGCGGCTTCTTCGAGTTCCCATGGCAGTTCGGCGAAGAACGAGGCGAGGATGTAGACGGTCATCGGCAGCACGAACGAGATGTTCGGAATGATCATCGCCTGGTATTCGCCGATCCAGCCGAGGTTGGTGAACAGCTGGAACAGTGGGGTGACCAGCACGACCACCGGGAACATCGATGCGGACAGGATCAGCCCGGAGACCAGATACTTGCCTTTGAAGGTCAGCCGTGCCAGCGCGTAGGCGGCGAGCACGCCGAGCACCAGCGCGACCGCCGTGGTCACCGCGCCGATGATGACGCTGTTGAGCAGCGCCTTGCCGAAGTCGTTGCCGCGGCTGGTGTCGAAGGCGTTGCGGAAGTTCTCCAGGGTGACGTGGGTGGGCCACGGCGTGTTGTCGAAGGTGTAGACCGGATCGCGGAATGCGGTGACGGCCATCCAGTAGAACGGAGCCAGACCCCACACCAGCACGATCAGCGCACCCAGATACAGCCGAACCGAACCCAGCCGCTTGGTCCAAGGAGCCTGTGCCGCAGACTTTTTGGTGGTCACGGTGGTCATCAGTGCGCCTCCCGCTGTTCTTCCTGGGTCCGAACGGCATTGGCGCCAAGAACCTTTACCAGCAGGAACGCCACCGCGAAGATCAGCAGGAAGGTGATCGTCGACAGTGCCGCCGCGCTATTGGGACCTTGGCGGACCTGTTCGACCACCAGTGCCGAAATCGGGCGGGTGGACGGGTTGCCGAGCGTCATGATCGCGGGCAGGTCGTAGAGGCGCAGCCCGTCCATGGTGCGGAACAGCACCGCGACCAGCAGCGCGGGCTTGAGCAGCGGCAACGTGATCTGGGTGAAGCGTTGCCAGGCCGAGGCGCCGTCGACCTTCGCGGCCTCGTACACATCGGCCGGAATCACCTGCAGACCGGCCAGCAGCAGCAATGCCATGAACGGCGTGGTCTTCCAGACATCGGCGGCGATGACCGCGAACCGCGCGGGCCAAGCTTCCGAGGTCCACAGGATGTGCGTGCCGAAGATCCGATTCACCACGCCGTCGTACTGGAACATGAACTCCCACAGCCGGGCGGTCACGGCGGTCGGAATCGCCCACGGCACCAGCACCGCCGCGCGCAGCAGGGCCCGGCCCTTGAAGGTCTTACCCATGACCATGGCCATGCCGAGCCCGAGGCTGGCCTCCAGGGTCACCGTGATCACCGTGAAGAACAGCGTCACGCCGACGGCCAGCCAGAACTGCGAACCGAGGTTTCCGGTCGGGCAGGACACCGTCTCGCCCGCCGCCTGACACTGCTGCAGCAGCCAGTGCGTGTAGTTCGAGAAGCCCGCGCTACCGCCCTCGACGAACATGCCGGTCGACGGGTCGAGTCCAGGATCCTTCTGGAACGACATGTACAACGCGCGGAAGACCGGATAGCCAACGACCACCGCCAGGGTGATCAGCACCGGCGTGACGAATAACCACGCCCTACCGGAACGCCGCAACTCCAACGCCAAGGTGCCACCGAATCCGCGCTTGGTCGGCAGATCGCCGTCGCTCGACACGCGAGTGGCCGTTCCCGAAGGATCCGACACCGTTTCTCTCTCCTACGGGGTGGTCGGGTCCGCTCTTGTACTCGCTACGATCCGGCTGTCTCGATGCCCTTTTGCATACCGTTGATCGCGTCGTCGACGGACTTGGTTCCGTTCAACGCAGCATAAGCGTTGTCCTGGATGGCCTTCGACACCGCCGGGTAGAACGGGGTAACCGGACGCGGTACCGCGTTGGCGATCGAATCCTTCAGCGCGGGCAGGTACGGCATCTTCGCGATCAGCGCCGGATCGTCGTACATCGACGCGCGCACCGAGGGCAGCGCACCGGCCGCGACGATGTGCTGGGCATCCTCGCTGATCAGGTAGCGCAGGAAGTCCAGCGCGGTGGCCTTGTTCTTGGAGAACGCGCTGATAGCCGCGTTGTAGCCACCGAGGGTGGAGGCGCCGACGCCGTTCTCACCGGGCAGCGGCGCGACGGCGAACTTGTCCTTGACCGCGGAGGATTCCGCACCCGCGTCACCGAAGGTGGACGGCCAGTTGCGCATGAACAGCAGCTTGCCGGTGTTGAAGGCGTTGGCGCTCTCCGGCTCCTTGAAGGTGATGGCTTCCTTCGGGATATCGCCGTTGCGGTAGGCGTCGACGAGTTCCTTGAGTCCGGCGCGCGCCTGCGGCGTGTTCACGGTCGGGGTCTTGCCGTCGGCGCCGACGAAGGTGCCGCCGTAGGCGTTGATGGCCTCGGCCGCGTTCACCGTCAGGCCCTCGTACGGTGCCAGCTGGCCCGCGTAGCAACCCATATTGTTCTGCTTGGCGATCGGGCACTGCGCCAACATCTCGCTCCAGGTTTTGGGCGGATTCGGCACCAGATCCTTGCGGTAGAACAGCAAGCCGCCGTTGGTGTTTCGCGGTGCGGCGTAGAGGGTGTTGTTGTAGGTGGCGCTGGCGACCGTCGGGGACAGCAGTGCCGAGGTGTCGATGGAGAAGGTGTCCTTCAGCGGCTGGATCCAGCCCTTCGCGGCGAATTCCGCGGTCCACGGCACGTCCAGGGCGACCACGTCGTAGCTGGACTGCTTGGAGCGCATGTGCTCGACCAGATCGTCGTACTGCTGCGAGGCGTCGTTCGATTGCTCTTTGAAGGTGACCTGCTCATCCGGGTGCGAGGCGTTCCAGCGCTCGATCAGCTGCTTGACCGCGCCGGTCTCGGTGGTGTCCTTGCCCTCGACATAGGTGATCGGGCCGCGACCGGTGAGGTTCTGGCTGGATGGAGTGCCGCCGTTATCGCCGGAGCAGGCACTGGTGAACGTCGCCGTCAGCAGCGCAACGGAGGCGGCCGCCAACGCCGCTCGCGGTACGAGCGACGAACGTAGGGACGTCACCTTTTTCAAAGCCATCGCGAACACTCCAAGGTCGAGACGTGAGCAGCAGCACACCCTGCAGGTGCACAAGGCAAGATACATGGTTGTTATATGTGACGCAGCAGTTGCATGGCAGCGCCCGCGGCGGTGCGTGTTCGCGGCCCCCTTCTGTCTCGCGGCTGACCCTTTCGAGCGACCTGCAAGCAGTCGCTAGCGGCACCGTCGAGACTCGCGACTGCGTCGTCTGTGCTTCGACGACTCGGCCGCGAGACGGGCCGCGAACTCCTCGCTGGTAAGGCTCGCTCCGTGTGGGCTGGGTCAGGTGTCACAGTTCCGCGAATGCTGTCGCTCGTTAGGCTGTTTTCGATGACTTCGCCGAATGCGGTTCCGGACCGGATGCTCACCCGGATCGGTGGGTTGCTGCGCCAAGCCGAATCGACCGATAACGAGCACGAGGCCGAGGCGTTTCTGGCCGCGGCTCAACGGTTGGCGACCAGGTCCTCGATCGACCTGGCGATCGCCCGCGCGCATATCGCCGGACGTGAGCGCAGGCCGACGCCGGTGCAGCGAATGATTCCGATCGGCGAACCGGGCAAGAAGGGGCTGCGCACCTACGTGCAGTTGTTCGTGGCGATCGCCGCGGCCAATGATGTGCGCTGCGATGTTGCGCGCACGTCCACGCAGGTCTATGCGTATGGCTTCGACTCCGATATCGACACCTGTGAAGCCCTTTACGCCAGTCTGCTGGTGCAGATGGTGCGTGCGTCGGATCAGTACATCAAATCGGGGCAGTATCGCTCGGCCACCGTCGAGAAGATCGTCACGGAGCAACGCTGGGGGCGAAAGGTGCGGCGGCGTGTGCAAGCGCCGGTGGCAGCGGTTACCGCTCGGCTGAACTTTCAGATGGCGTTCGCCGCGCGAATCGGCCGCCGCCTGGCCGAGGTGAAGGCGGAGGTCGAGGCCGAGGTGGTGCCCGAAACCGTCGCGACAAGTACGGCATTGGCCCTGCGCAATAAGGAAATCGAGCTCACCGACTTCTATAAGAAGACCTCCGATGCTCGCGGTACCTGGCGCGGTCCACAGGCGTCTGCCGGACATTCCGCAGCCGCCCGGCGCGCGGGTGATCGGGCAGGGCGAGCCGCGCGGTTGGGTGCCACGCCCGAACTCGGCGCCGCGCGTGCGCAATTGCCCGGAGGCGGAGTGACGTGAGCGAGTCGGGTGAGTCGGCGGGGGTTTCGTCGCGCGTGTATTCGCGAGCTGAGCCGATGAAACTTTCGGCGCTCTCGGGTGGTATCGGGTCATCCGAGTCCGCGGGTACGGGCGAATGAGCTCGGTCCGGTGAGTGCGCGAGATGGCCAGCGCGCCAAGGTATATGACGCCGAGCAACTGGTGCGGAGGGTATTCGATCGAGCTGACGAAAACGGTAATCGCACAGTAGAGATCTACGGTTCGCACCTCACCCTGCCGATCGAGCGCCGCTTCGCCTCGGTCGAATCGGTGCAGACCTACACCGATAAGGTGCTGAGCCTCAATTGGGTTCGGGCGCAATGGGACCGCGCCGCGACACCCGTCCGGGTCCGCTCCCGCGCCGGAACCGCCGCCGCCCACTACGAGGCCGCGGACGCGGTGCTGGCCGTCCCCTTGCACACCGGCGCGACCGCATGGGCCCTGCGCGAATTGGTGATCCTGCACGAACTGGCACACCACCTCGAGCCCGCCGCCGCATCCGTGGCTCCACACGGCCCCGAATTCTGCAGTCGCTACTTGGAACTCGTCGACGGCATTGTCGGGCCGGAAGCCGGGCTGGTCCTGCGGTCGAGCATGCTCGGCTGTGGTGTCCGCTTGAACTGAGGCCGCTGCTTCGCCCGTCGTGTTTACGATTGCGCCCGCGGCTAATTGATCGTTGGGCAGCGAGCTCGCGGTATCTGTCTGACGGCACGCCTCGTCCTGTGGTCGCGCGTGTTCGGCTGTGGTGTCCGCTCGAGCTGAGGCCGCTGCTTCGCTCGTCGTGTTTACGATTGCGCCCGCGGCTAGTTGATCGTTGGGCAGCGAGCTCGCGGTATCTGTCTGACGGCACGCCTCGTCCTGTGGTCGCGCGTGTTCGGCTGTGGTGTCCGCTCGAGCTGAGGCCGCTGCGTCGCTCGACCGCGTCGTGTTTGCGGGTAGTTGACCGTTGGGCAGCCCGCCGTGTCCGGCTGATGTCTGATGTCTGGCCGAGTTCGTGCGTCGTGGCCGCGGCTGCGCTACGCCGACCCGTCGGGCCGATATGCCGAGTTCCTACTGGTTGCGTACTACTTTCGCGACTCGGTCACCGGGGCGGGAGCAGTGCGCGGACCCGGGTCAGGCGGCCTTCCCACCATCGGGTTCGTGCTGGGTCGGGGTGGCTGTACTGCTTCAGTAGTGCAGGGTCGGGTGTGGGCGGGGTCTTCGGGACCGGCATGAAGCCGTCGACCGGGCGCAGTGATTCGGATACCAGGTCGCCGTCGAGGAGTGACAAAGTGCCCAGGCCGCAGGCGAATTCGAGGTCAGGGAGGGCACTCGCGAGGGCGAGTTGGGCGGCCAGGCCGACGCTGGTTTCCAGGGCGGAGGAGACCACGCACGGCAGGCCGGCGGCCTCGGCGACCTGTAGTGCGCGGCGGACACCACCCAATGGGGTGCATTTGAGTACCGCGATATCCGCGGCTCCCGCTACCGCGACGCGCAGGGGATCCTCGGCGCGGCGAATGGATTCGTCGGCGGCGATTCGGACATCGACACGGCGGCGCACCGCGGCCAGTTCCTCGATGGTGCGGCACGGTTGCTCGACGTATTCCAAACCGCCTGCGGCACGGTCGATCTGCTTGATGTGTGTGACGGCGGTCTCGACATCCCAGACCGCATTGGCATCGACGCGCACCGATCCGTTCGGCCCCAGCGCATCCCGGACCGCCTCGACCCGTGCCAGATCCTCGTCCAGCGAATCGGGATGATCGGCGATCTTCACCTTCGCGGTACGGCATCCGGATCCGGCCACGATCGCATGCGCCCGCTCCGGACCCACCGCGGGCACCGTGCAATTGATCGGAATCCTGTCCCGCACCGGCTCCGGCCAGCCCACCGTCACCTGCTCCACCGCGGTCGCCAACCATCCGGCGGCTTCCCGATCGTCGTACTCGGGAAACGGGCAGAACTCCCCCCAGCCGAGCGGTCCGCTGATCAACATCCCCTCGCGCACCGTTATGCCACGGAACCGGGTCCGCATCGGAATGGCGTAGACGAAGGTTTCGGTCATCACATGCAGCCTAGCGAGGCCGGTGCCCACGCCCATGCTGTGCGCCGCCACAAGGGCCGAGGTGATCGGCTGCCGCGCCGCCACCGCTGGTCAGGCGCCCGCGGCACCTGGCAGGGCAACAAAACCCCCTCGGCGGCGAAACGGCCCACTCCCGCATACTCATTCACCATTGCGCAAAGGCTGTGCCCTCTGCGCGGCACTCACTAGGTGTGCGTCAGCCGGATCGTCGGCGCACGGAGTTGGGCCGCCCCCGCGGCCAACTTCGCGTCAGCCGCTCTCGGCTCCCGTCGGCCCGAGGTCGACCGTGTGGCCAGCCGTCTCCCGGGCACGGTGCCTCGAGGTTGGACAGACGATCGCCATGTACAGGCGCGGGTGAACATCGAGAAGGTCCGCCAGATCTGGCTGGCTGGTACGTGCGGCGCGGAGTCAGGAGATACCCGTCATGCTGGGGGGTATGGGGTCGGGTCGATGGGAGCCGCGGCTGGCGAGTGCGGTTCGGGCGGTGCTCGGATCTGTGCTCGCGGTCGGATTCGGCTCGGTGGCGGTCGCTGCAGTGCCGCTGTATGAATTTCTCGGGCGCGATGCCGATCCCGATGGTGGTGTGCGCTATTTGCCGGTCGCGTATTGCGTTGCGTGGGCGGGGATTGCGCTTTCCGTGGTTGCGGTGGGTATCAGGGTGGTGGAGAAGATTCGCCATCGACGGCGTATCGCTTGGACACCATTGGTGGCGGTGCCACTTATCGCCGAGTCGTGGTTGGTCGGCTTTTTGATTGCGGTAGTGCTGGTTTCGATCTGAGCCCGCCGGAGCCCGCCCGATCGAATGATCCGTGTCGACCTGCGACATCGCGGCACCGATCCGGGATCGGTGCCGCGACATCGCTGACTCAGAGTCGTTCGATAATGGTCGCGTTGGCCAAACCGCCCGCCTCACACATGGTCTGCAAACCGTAGCGCGCGCCGCGCTCCTGCATGGCATGCACCAGTGTGGTCATCAGACGTGCGCCGGAAGCGCCGAGCGGATGACCGATGGCGATGGCGCCGCCGTTGACATTCACCTTCGACATATCCGCATCGGTGTCGTGTGCCCAGGCCAGCACCACCGGCGAAAATGCCTCGTTGATCTCGACCAGATCGATATCGGACAGCTGAAGTCCGGCGCGCTGCAGCACCTTTCGCGTCGCCGGGATGACGGCGGTCAGCATGAGCAGCGGATCATCACCGGCCACCGCGAAGCTGTGCAACCGGGCCAGCGGCTTCAGTCCGAGTTGCTCGGCGCGTTCGCTGGTCATGATCAGCACCGCGGCACTGCCGTCGCTGACCTGGCTCGCGGTCGCGGCGGTGATCTGCCAGCCGATTTCCGGGAAGCGCGCGGCCATGGCCTCGTCGTAGTAGGCGGGACGCAGTTTGCCGAGGGTTTCCAGGGAGCTGCCGACCCGGATGCCCTCATCGGTTTCCAGTCCGGCTATGGATGCGAGCTGACCGGCGAACGAGCCGTTCTTCGTTGCCAGCGCGGCCTTTTCGTGGCTGCCGAGGGCGAATTCGTCGAGCTGGCTGCGGGTGAGTCCCCAGCGGGCGGCGATCAGTTCGGCGCTGATGCCCTGGGACACCAGACCCTCCGGATAACGCTCGGTGAAGCCGACACCGGAGAAGTCTTCGGATCCGATCATGTTCGCGCCCATGGGAATTCGTCCCATCGACTCGACACCCGCCGCGACCACGATGTCGTACGCACCGGCGATTACACCCTGTGCGGCGAAATGAATGGCCTGCTGGCTGCTGCCACACTGGCGATCGACCGTGGTCGCCGGTACCGATTCCGGATAGCCCGCGGCCAGCGCGGCACGCCGGGTCATATTGGCGCCTTGCTCGCCGATCTGGGTGACGATGCCGCCGATCACATCGTCGATGAGCGCCGGGTCGATGCCGCTGCGGTCGACTACCGCGCGCAGGCTGTGGGCCAGCAGGTCCACCGCGTTGACGTTGTGCAGTGCCCCGTTCGGCTTTCCCTTGCCGATCGGCGTGCGTACCGCTTCGACAATGACCGCGTCTCTCATGGTGGTCCCTTTCGAACCGTGAGCCGAGCTCCTGTGCCTGGCTCTATTGACTTATAGCCAGATTAACGCCTGGGTATAGCTAGCTCAAGCCAGATATCGCTATGATGTTCGTCATGGCAGCCGTAATGGAAGGACCGTTGGCAGATCTGAGCGCGTGGAAACCCACGGAATGCTCGATTGCGAAGGCGATGGATCTCATCGGTACCCGCTCGGCGGTCCTGATCCTGCGTGAGGCCTACTACGGCACCACACGCTTCGACGGTTTCGCCGCCCGGGTCGGCATCACCGACGCCGCGGCATCCGGCCAGCTCCGCAAGCTCACCGCGGCGGGGCTGCTCGTCAAACGGCCGTATCAGGATGAGGGCAAGCGGACCCGCCACGAGTACGTACTGACGGAAATGGGCCGTGGTCTACTGCCCGCGGTGCTCGCGCTCATGCAGTGGGGCGATACCTACCTGCAGTCGGGGCCCGCGCCGCTGCTGCTGGTCGAGGAGTCGAGTGGTGCACCGGTTCGAGTTCAGGTCCGCAGTGAAAAGGGGCGCGAGATCGACTTGGAAGAACTCGGGGTCAGGCTCAACCCCGACTATGTACGTGCCCGATCAGCGAAGTGATTGTGCGGAGGTCACCCGAGCGTTGGGGCCGGTCGATCGGCCCGTAGCGTCGCCACATGCTGGTGCTGTCGCGCTGACTTACGTTGTGCGCAGCGCTGAGCTGCGTTGGTGCTGAGACGCTGACTTGCGCTGGTGCCGCACAAACGATCCGGTTGGTGCCGCACCGCTGACGCCGACCTGGCTGGTGCCGCAGCGCTGACTTGCGCTGGTGCCGTACCGATGATCCGGTTAGTGCCGACCGCTGACGCCGCCTGCCTGGTGCCGCCGCGCTGACTTGCGCTGGTGCCGCGCTGACGACGACCTGGCTGGTGCCGCAGCGCTGACTTGCGTTGGTGCTGAGTGTTGATCTGCGTCGTGCCGTATCACGCGATCCGCGGTGGTGCGTGCCCGATAACTGTGCCGCTCTGGTGCCGCAGCGCTGACTTGCGCTGGTGCCGTACCGATGATCCGGTTAGTGCCGACGCCTGACGCCGACCTGGCTGGTGCCGCAGCGCTGACTTGCGCTGGTGCCGTACCGATGATCCGGTTAGTGCCGACCGCTGACGCCGCCTGCCTGGTGCCGCAGCGCTGACCTGCACTGATGCCGTACCGATGATCCGTTTAGTGCCGCACCGCTGACGCCGACTTGCCTGGTGCCGCAGCGCTTGCCCGCGCGGGCAGCTCAGCCGGTGACAACCGCGTAGTTGATGTCCTCGGTGCCGAACTTGTTGTAGAGGTGAACCCACAGCAGGACAAGGGGTTCGGTGCTGCGGGCGGTTACGACGCCGCCGAGATCGATGATTTGTTCATCGGTCCAGCCGAAAGATTTCAGCAGGTCGGCGACCTCGGATTTGGCCGATTCGTCATCGCCGCTGAGAAAGACGTTGTGCCGACCCGGAATTCGGGACGGGTCGACCATGAGCTGATTGTTCATGGTGTTGAGGGTCTTCACCACGCGCGCGTCCGGGAAGGACTGTTGGATCTGCTCGGCGACGCTGCCCGCCTGCGGCGTGGCCAACTTCGGTGGGAATCCGGCGGAGAAATCCAGTGCGTTCGACACGTCAACAATGACTTTCCCGCTCAGATTCGCCGCACCCGCGGCGGTGAGCGCGGCCAGCGAAACGGTGCCGGACGTCGCATTGATCACCAATTCGGCATCGGCGGCGGCGTCGGCGAAAGTGCCATGGGCACCACCGGTTTTGCGCGCCCAATCGGTCGCCGCAGCATTATCGGCGGTGCGCGAGCCGAGCGTCACCGCATGCCCGAGTTCGACCAACTTGCTCGCCAGCCTGAGTCCGACCTGCCCGGTCCCCAGCACCGCTACCTTCATCGTCCGCTCCTCGCACCGATCCCAGTTCGAGTGCCGAGTTTACGAACGCGCTGTGGCCTTCGGGTGGCCTTCCGCCGTGGGCGAACGCCATTGGCGTTGTCTAGGTGAGCGCGGCGACGCACGCGCAGCACCTAGACTCGTTCGAAAATCCGAGGGGGAGATATGTCGTCTGCATCGTCGCGCAAGTGGGGGTGCCTATTGCCATTGGCTGCTGTGGTTCTCATATTCGCGGGCTTGGGTCTCTATATGAAACTTCTGTCCACGTACGAGGAGTCGCATCCAGCCGCGGCCGCTCCGCCCGACTTGTGCGCGGCGATCGGTACCGGCCTTTTCGAGCATTTGGTGCCGGATGGCGTGCCCGAGCCCGAGGGGACCTACTCGTCGGATTCGGATGCGGCTTGCCAGTATCGCACCGCAAAAGACCGTCCCATCGACTCCGATACATATGGTTTCTCGCGAGTGCGGCTGCTGCGTCATGGCCAGGTCGGCTGGGACTCTGGTGCTGACCGCGCCGCTGACGCACTCGCCTCATCCTGTGCGAACACCAGCCTCGCCGGGCAGCTCCACACTACGAGCAGTCTCGGCGACGGGGCATGTACCGCCTACAACGATGAGGGCAAGGACGGTACCGCGACCGGTTCGGCCGTGATTCGACGTGGTGCCGATCTGCTCTGGGTGGACTATTACACGCACCCTGGCACCGCCGGACAGGCTCAGCAGGCGGTCACCGAAGTAACGCTCGCGACCCTGGCAGCAGTTCACTGATCGGACCACAGTGGTCGATCAATGCTTGAAATCTGTTCTGCGCGCGCACTTTTCGGATTCGGCGGAAAGTGCACGCGCAGCGTAGTTCAGGACAGGCGGTGGCCGTCTACAGCGGAGAAGAAGTAGGTGTGTTCCGGTGTGGCCGTCAACTGTACGCGAGTGCCCTTCTCCGGCGGATTACGCCAATCTGCGCGGGCCACAATGGTTTCGCCCGCGCCGTTCGTCGCGCCCTCGGCGATGGTGCGGCCATAGATGTACGCGTCGGAACCGAGCTCCTCCACCACGTCGACCTCCATCTGAATTCCCGACTTATCCTGCGCCGCACCGAATTCCAGGTGCTCGGGGCGGACGCCGACCACCACCGAACCTTCGGCGGCATCGGCGACCGATCGCGGCACCGACAGGGTGGCGCTGCCCAGCTGGACCGCGCCGTCGGCGACCGGCAGCGTGAACAGGTTCATCGCAGGCGAACCCATGAATCCGGCGACGAAGACATTCGCCGGATCCCGGTACAGATCGCGCGGTGTCGCGCACTGCTGCAGCAGTCCGTCCTTGAGCACCGCGACGCGGTCGCCCATGGTCATCGCCTCGACTTGGTCGTGCGTGACGTACACGGTGGTGGTGCCGAGGCGACGCTGCAGCTGGGCGATCTGGGTGCGGGTCTGCACCCGCAGCTTGGCGTCCAGGTTCGACAGCGGCTCGTCCATCAGGAATACCTGCGGCTGGCGCACGATCGCCCGGCCCATCGCGACGCGCTGACGCTGACCGCCGGACAGTGCCTTGGGCTTGCGATCCAGATACGGCTCGAGGTCGAGCAGTTTGGCCGCCTCCAGCACCCGGCGCTGCTTATCCGCCTTGGCGACCTTGGCGAGTTTGAGCGCGAAGCCCATATTCTCCGCGACGGTCATATGCGGGTAGAGCGCGTAGTTCTGGAACACCATGGCGATATCGCGTTCCTTGGGTTCGGCGTGGGTGACGTCGTTGGCGCCGATCAGAATGCGCCCGTCGTCGACATCCTCGAGTCCGGCGAGCATCCGCAGCGAGGTCGACTTACCACAGCCGGATGGACCGACCAGTACGAGGAATTCCCCGTCGGCGATCTCCAGATCCAGCTTGTCGACGGCGGGTTTGGACGAGCCGGGGTAGAGCCGGGTCGCACTATCGAAGGTCACGGTGGCCATGACAAATCACATCCCATCACCGGCAGGAACGTGCCGGACGATCCGAGTAAGGGTTGACCGGCGATATTACTGGATGTGCTCGCTTCGCAGGCGACAGCGCCACTCCCGGGCACAACAGTCTCTGCGAAGCGGAACCCGACGGCGATCTTGTGAATAGGGTTGCATTGGTTGAGGAGAACGGAACCAGACCGAGCGACGAGGAGCAGACGCATGACCCGACCGGTTCGCATCGGCGTACAGCTACAGCCCCAGCACGCCGCAGACTATGGACTCCTGCGCGATGCCGTACTGCGCGCGGAGGACGCGGGCGTCGATATCGCCTTCAACTGGGATCACTTCTATCCGCTCAGCGGCGACCACAACGGCGCGCATTTCGAATGCTGGACCATGCTCGGCGCCTGGGCCGAGCAGACCGAACGGATCGAGATCGGTGCGCTGGTCACCGGCGGCGGCTACCGCAATCCCGATCTGCTCGCCGATATGGCGCGCACGGTGGACCACATCAGCGATGGCCGACTTATTCTCGGCATCGGGGCTGGCTGGTTCCAGAAGGACTATGACGAATACGGCTACGAATTCGGCACGCCGGGAACCCGGCTCGCACTGCTGAAGGCGAATATGGCCCGGCTCACCGCACGGCTGAAGAAGCTGAATCCGCGGCCGACTCGCGATATCCCGATCCTGATCGGCGGCGGTGGCGAGAAGAAGACGCTGCGGCTGGTCGCGCAGTACGCCGATATCTGGCACACCTTCGCCGACCTCGACGCGCTCGCGCACAAGAACAAGGTGCTCACCGACCACTGCGCCGAAGTCGGCACCGATCAGGGGAAGATCGAGCGTTCGGTGCAATGGCCGGGTGCGGAGCGGGCGTCGACATTCGTCGGGGCCGGGGTCAGTCTGTTCACCATCGGGGTGAGTGGGCCGAAGTTCGATCTGAGTGAGGTCGAACAGGCGATTCGTTGGCGTGATGAAGTGAATCCGGAGCCGGTGAGAGGGCTGGCTTGATCCTGGTCCGATCTCCAGAATCGTGCTGCGTTGGATGCGTAACGCCGGTCGGCGATCGGGTTCGAATCATCGTGATCCGAATTCCGGGTGCGGGTCTTGGTGCCGCGTCCGCGCACGCCCGGCGGCTGTAGGGCGGGAATGCGCGGTTCCCCAGGGAGCGTGCGCTGCGGGGTAGCTGCCTATTAGCGTCGAATCGGACGCTATGGTCCTCACCATGGCTGGTCTGCTCGCTGTGCGGTCTCGTGCGTTGATCGCCGTGCTATTGCTTGCCGTCGGACTCGCAGCCACGGCCTGCGGTTCCGGCGATGGTTCCTCCGCTCGAGACCAATGCGCGCCGCCCGGACTGAACGCGGCCTCGGCCGCGCCGACGAACCTCGGCTCCGCGGCCGCGGCGGGCGCGGACAAGTACACCACCGCGAGTACACAGCCGGTATCGGCGATCGATACGAGCAAGCTGCGGCTGATCACGCCGGGCAAGCTCACCGTCGGTACGCTCTCGGATGCACCGCCGAGCATCTGCCTGAACTCGGCGGGCTCGTTCACCGGCTTCGACAATGAGCTGTTGCGGGCGATCGGTGCGAAACTCGGTCTCCAGGTGGAGTTCTCGGGCACCGAATTCGCGCCGCTGCTCTCGCAGGTCTCCGGCGGGCGCTTCGATGTCGGGTCGTCGAATATCACCACGACCGCGGAGCGTCGCGAACGCGTCGGATTCACCAACGGTTACGACTTCGGCTACTTTTCCCTCGTCGTCCCGAATGGCACTGCCATCAAGGGCTTTTCGGATCTGGGGCGTGGCAACCGGATAGCCGTGGTGCAGGGCACGGTGCAGGACGATTACGTGGTCAACCAACTGCATTTGGATCCGGTGAAGTTCCCGGATTACGCCACCGCGTACGCGAATCTGAAGTCGGGTCAGGTCGATGCCTGGGTCGCGCCGTCGGCGCAGGCCGAGGGGCAGGTGAAGTCGGGTGATGGCACCACGATCATCCAGAACACCTTCAGCCTGGACAATTTCGTCGGCTACGCGGTCGCCAAGAACAACCAGCCGCTGATCGACGCACTCAACAGCGGCCTCGACGCCGTGATCGCCGACGGCACGTACGCCGAGCTCTACGCCGACTGGGTGCCGAGGCAGTTGCCGCCCGGATGGAAGCCAGGATCGAAAGCCGCACCGGCGCCGCAACTTCCGGACTTCGCCGCCATCGCCGCGGAGAAGAAAACCACCGACAGCGGACCGGACGCGCCGAAATCGACGGCGCGACAGTTGAAGGAGACGTTCTTCGACTGGTCGCTGTACCGCACGGCATTTCCCGATCTGTTCAAGACCGGTCTGCCGAATACCCTGATCCTGGCGGTGGTTTCGGGTGTGCTCGGCACCATCATCGGCATGCTGCTGGCGGTCGCGGGTATTTCCCGGACGCGATGGTTGCGTTGGCCCGCAAGGGTTTATACCGACATCTTCCGTGGCCTGCCCGCGGTGGTGATCATCCTGATAATCGGACTCGGCATCGGTCCCGTCGTTCGTAATATCACCGGTAACAACCCGTATTGGCTCGGGGCGATCGCACTGGCGTTGCTGGCCTCGGCCTACATCGGTGAGATCTTCCGCTCCGGTATCCAATCGGTGGAGACGGGCCAGCTCGAGGCCGCGCGCGCCATCGGCTTCGGCTACCGCCAGGCCATGACGCTGGTGGTGATCCCGCAGGGCGTGCGCCGGGTACTGCCCGCGCTGATGAACCAGTTCATCGCGCTGATCAAGGATTCCTCGCTGATCTACTTCCTCGGACTGCTCGCGACCCAGCGCGAACTGTTCGCGGTCGGCCGAGATCTCAATGCGCAGACCGGGAATCTCTCCCCGCTGGTCGCCGCGGGTCTGGTCTACCTGCTGCTGACCATCCCGCTGACGCACCTGGTGAACTACATCGACCACCGGATGCGCACCGGTCGACCCGACCAGCCCATCGACCAGGTCGAGGCGGCCACGATCACCGAAGGGCGCGGATAGACCATGAGCGAGCGAATCGACAACGTGAGTGCCTCTCTCACCGGAACCGGTCTGCATCTGACGCTGGGCAACAACCATGTGCTGCGCGGCGTCGATATCCATGTCGACGCGGGTAAGACAACCACCGTCATCGGGCCGTCCGGGTCCGGCAAGTCGACGCTGTTGCGCGTGCTGAACCGGCTGCACGAACCCGATCAGGGTGATGTGCTTTTGGACGGCAAGTCGGTGCTCGCCGAAGATCCGGACAAGCTGCGCCAACGCATCGGCATGGTGTTCCAGCACTTCAACCTGTTCCCGCACAAGACGGTCGCGGAGAATGTGGCGCTCGGGCCGCGCAAGCTGCGCGGGCTGTCCAAGGATGCCGCCCGGGCGCTGGCCGTCGAACAGCTCGAGGTCGTCGGACTGGCCGAAAAGGCTGATTCGCGCCCGTCGAATCTGTCGGGTGGGCAGCAGCAGCGGGTGGCCATAGCCCGTGCGCTGGCCATGCGGCCGGAAATCATGTTCTTCGACGAGGCCACTTCGGCGCTGGATCCGGAGCTGGTGAAGGGCATTCTCGCGCTGATGGCCGAGCTGGCTACCCAGGGGATGTCGATGATCGTGGTGACTCATGAAATGGGTTTCGCGCGCAGCGTCTCCGACAGTGTGCTGTTCATGGACGCTGGTCAGGTGGTCGAAACGGGCACGCCCGACGCCCTGTTCGACAACCCGGGGACCCCGCGGCTGCAGCGCTTCCTCTCCGAGGTTCTGTGACCATCAGCACACCTCTAGTAAACTCGACAGATGCGCACCTGTTAATGTGTCGCCGCGCTTGGCGCCACATATCGAGCAATGGGAACGAGGAGTTCCGATGACCACAGCGCATGTCGAGCACACCGAACACCAGCACGTCCATGGCCCCGGCTGCGGCCACACCGAAGTCCCGCACGGTGACCACACCGACTACGCCCACGAGGGCCACCTGCACCGGGAGCACAACGGCCACTGGGACGAATGCGAACCCGCCGCCCACACCGAACACGCAGGCCACGACCACACCCACGGCCCCAATTGCGGCCACGAAGCCGTCCAGCACGGCGACCACGTCGACTACCTCCACGACGGTCACCGCCACGCCGCGCACAACGGCCACTACGACGACCACTGAGTCTTCCGCCCCGCCTCCGTGCAGGTGCAGTGGAAATCGACTCGCCGCTCCTCGGATTCGAGTAGAGATGGCGGGATGGGGATTGGTGATCCGCGGGTTCATGTGCGGCTGCTGAGGTGCGAGGACTGGGCAACATTTCGGAGCATCCGCCTGCGTGCCCTGGTGGATGCGCCACAGGCCTTCGGCGCGACGTTGGAGGAGGCGCGCAGTAGGTCCGACCAGGTCTGGTCGGACCTACTGACGCAACGTGTGCAGTTCGTGGCGAGTGTCGACGGCATCGATGTCGGGACCGTCGGCGCGCACGCTGATCCCGAACGACCTGGGGCGCACCTCATTTCGATGTGGGTCGCCGAGAAGTCGCGGGGCACTGGCATTTCGGATCGTTTAGTGCGATCGGTAGTCGACTGGGCCGTCGGTGCCGGGCATCGCAAGGTGTGGTTGGAGGTCGCCGAGGGCAATACGGCGGCCGAGCGGTTATATCTGCGGCACGGCTTTGTGCGGACGGGTGTGGGCGGGGCGGTCGCTCCCGACGATCCGCGGCCGGAATTCGAGATGCTCTCGAGCCTGTGCGGCGCAGCCCGCTGACCGCATACGTATAGGTCGGCGAAAAGTACTTATAGATGACTGATTCGGCACCCATGGCTCTGCCCATAACGTAGTTCCTGTCAGCGAGAACGACAGAGAAACCACAGATCAGAAGCCTAGGAGGCCATCATGAACGAGCTCGTCGCGCAGTACCTGGAAGTCTGGAACACCACCGACGCCGCCGCCCGCAAGGCCGGAATCGAAGCCGTGTTCACCCCGGAGGCAAGCTACATCGATCCGCTGGCGGCAGTCGCCGGACACGATCAACTGGATGCGGCCATCGCCGGTGTGCAGGCCCAGTTCCCGGGTTGGGTTTTCACCCTCGCCGGACCGGTCGACGCCCACCACAACCAGGTGCGCTTCACCTGGGAACTCGGTCCCGCCGATGCCCCTGCCCTGATCGTCGGCTTCGACGTCGCGGTCATCGAGGACGGACGTATCGCCAACGTCTACGGCTTCCTCGACAAGGTTCCGGCCGCCGCCTGACCCCGCCCCCGCCGCAGGTACCGCGCTTCCGGTGGCGGCCCCCAGTCATCCGAACTCGTTACCCCAGAAGGAAATACCAGTCATGACCACCACTGCGCCCAGCTACATGTCGACCCTGCTCGCCCCCGGCCAGAACCTGCTGCGCACCTCGCTGCGCCTGGATTCGGTCGTCACCACCGTCAACGGCCTTGCCTACCTGGCACTTTCGGGCCCACTGGAATCTCTGCTCGGCCTGGACAGCAAGATCGGCATCCCGATCGGAATCTTCCTGACGCTCTATGGCATCGGTGTCGCCCTGGTCGGCATGTCCAAGACCATCAATACCAAGGCCGCCGCCGTGGTCGCCGCGGGCAATGCCGTCTGGGTCGTGGTCAGCCTGGCCGCTCTCGTCGAGGGCGCACTCGAACTGAACCTGGTCGGCTCGATCTGGACCGTCATGCAGGCAGCCACCGTCGGCGGTTTCGCGGCCCTGCAATACCTCGGCATCCGCAAGGCCCGCTGAATTCGGATCCAATCGACCAACTCCGCAAAACGCGGCATCCGCAGCGCTTACCCACCCCGCTGCCCGATGCCGCGTTCGGCGTCTGTGGTCGGTGCCTGCCTCTAAAGTCGAGGCCGTGCTCGAGGCAACCAAGATCCCGACAGAATTCGGCACCTTCGACGCCCTGACCAGCGGCGAACCAGGTGGACGCGAAGTGATGCTGTTGCACGGCTTTCCGGAATCGGCCCTCGCATGGGAGTTCCAGCTGATCGCCCTCGGTGGCGGCGGCTGCCATGTCATCGCGCCCGATCAGCGCGGTTATTCGTCGGGCGTGCGTCCGGACAAGGTCACCGATTATCGCGTCGAGGAGTTGATCGCCGATGTCATCGCCATCGCCGACCAAGTGGGTTGGCAGCGTTTCGATCTCGTCGGGCACGATTTGGGCGCGCATGTCGCCTGGGCGGTAGCGGCCGAGCATCCGGCACGAATCCGAACCCTTGCCGCCGTATCACAGCCGCACCCGACCGCGTTGTTGCAGGCCATGACCGAGGACGAAGACCAGGCCCAACGAGCCCAACACTTCACCTACTTCCGCCAGCCCCGCACCCCCGAACGCGCCCTCTTAGCCGATGACGCCGCCGCTCTCCGCAAGATCTTCGACTGGAAGATTCCCGAGGAACGCATCGACGACTACGTCCACCGCCTCACCCGCCCCGATGCCCTCACCGCGGCCCTCAACTGGTACCGAGCCTTCTCGCTCGCCGGGCCGACCGCCCCGATCACCGTCCCCACCCTCTATGTCTGGGGCACCGAAGACCCCACCATCGCCTCCACCGCTGCCCTGGCCACCGCCGAGCACGTCAACGCCCCCTACCGCTTCGAAATGCTCGAAGACGCCTCCCACTGGCTCCCCGAAGAAGCTCCCGAATCCCTCACCCGCCTCCTGATGCAACACCTCCTGGCGCATCGGTCCTGAGCCCGAAAACCGCTGCCGATTCCCCCAGCCGGAGCGGATCGGAAGTCTCCGGTTGCATCCCGTACAGGCCTATTGCGGAGTCATGATGATCTCGCCATCACGGGGGAAGCGTCTGACGGCGAGGAGTCAGCTGAACAAGAGCACTCGTCTCCCTCGGCGGATGACCGGACTCAGCCGACGGCGCGGATCCGTGGCCCGACTATTCGGGCGGGCGCGGACTGCTGCCGGCGGCGCAACTCACGACCCGATGGGGAGTCGAATACCGCGATGGCGGCAAAATCCTGGGCCCGAACTCGCCCCCCGGCCGCATAGTGACCGATCCGGCACGCCACCTGGCCGAACGTGGCAAGGACTGGTCAGTCCTGCTGGGTGAGTTTGGCGTTGAGTTCGAGTGCTTCGCTGAGTTGGTCTTCGAGGATGATGATGCGGCACGCTGCTTCCAAGGGGGTGCCCTGGTCGATCAGTTCGCGGGCGCGTGCGGCGATACGCAGTTGGTAGCGGGAGTAGCGGCGGTGCCCGCCGGCGGAGCGTTGGGGGGTGATCAGTTTCGCTTCATCCAGGCTGCGCAGGAATGCTTGAGTGGTGCCGAGCAAATCCGCGGCCCTGCCCATGCTGTAAGCGGGGTAGTCGTCATCGTCGAACTTCTCGTTCGCGGTCGTTGGTTCAGAAATCGTGCGGCCTCCATACGCCGAAGTGCCCCGGCGCCTGCGGCGCCGGGGCACTGAAAGGGGGAATTACTTCGTCTTCCGACATGTAACCGAGACGTCGGCGATCACCCCAACTGCATATCTTCGCGGGTGACCCGACGGGCAATGCCTCCTCTCTCCTCACGGGGTTACTTCATCTTTCCGTGCAACTTCATCTTCCTGCCCGGCGGGCGACGGGACCGTCATACCTGCTGGTCCCATGGCCGCATCCGCCGTCTTACCATCACGGGCAGTTCATCATCTCCCGTGCCGTTTGGATACTTCCTTCTCTTCCGACGTCACAGAAATTACCGCACTCTGTGTCATATGTCTACAGTTGTCGCTATAGATTTTTTTGCGTGTCGGGGCCAGCTCATCGCCGATGAACTCCGGCTTCAAGTCCCTCGACGAGGGCCAGCAATGTCGAGTTCGGCGAAAGCCAGAAGGGCGTCTGCGTCGTGGCGAAGCGATCCGGTGCCTACCGCTGCCGAACGGTCAGGTGCGGACGGTGGCGAAGGCGGACCAGAGGAGGGGGGAGTGTTCGATGGCGTGAGTGGTGCGCCAGGCGGTAAGGCGAGATCGCTGCCAGGCGGCGAGGGCTGTTACCGGATCGGGGTGCTCGTGGGCGGTGTCGATGGCGCAGATGGCGTCTTGGAGCGGGCGGGCTTCGGGGGGTGCACCGGCCAGGCGTTGGAAGGCCAGGTCGGTAGGGAGGGGCCAGCGGCTGGCCGTGACCAGTTCGGCGCCGCCGTTGATCATGGCGGCGACCAGACCGAGTGCCTCACTGAAGCGCATATCGCCGCCGCTTTCGCAGGCGATCAGGGCGACTCGACTCGGAATGGGCCAGAGTTGGGGTCCGGCAACGGGTTCCGTGGTGAGGGTGTGGGTGCCCAGCAGTAGGTCCTTGGCCGAAAGGGGACGGTGGGCTCGGGTGGGGGTGGCGAAGCCGATGGAGTCGGAATCACAGGCGAGATGTAGTTCGGATGCTTCGCTTTGGCCGGATTCGGGGGCGGCCGCGGTTACATGCCCAACATAGGTCAGGCGGCTGGCGCCCCCGCGCAGCGCTTCGCTCAACCAGCTTCGATCGATATCCGTGCGGCGGAATGCGTCGATCGGATCATCGACGGCGGGCAGTAGTCTGCCTCGGCTGGAATACGAGGCAACCCGCTGAGCCAGTGGGGCTTTCGGGTCCATCCGGCCGAGAACGGACCCGAGTGCGGAATCCGCACGGAAGCCGGGCACGCGTGGGTCCAGTACCGCCACCACTGGCAGAGAACTCGTCTCGGACCAAGCGCGTGCCGAGCGGTCCGGACCGTGCACAATGCTGGCCGGAGCGAGCAGGCTGACATCGGCGATATCCACCAGGCGCAGCTCGGGATCGGGAGCGATGATCTCCCAGGGGACCTGAGCTACCCGGGGCGAGGGCTGCAGCCGAATATGTGGGCGCACACCGCGTACGTGCAGGTCGTACAACTGTGTGGCGAGGCCATAAGGCAGAAGTGCGCGCGAAAGTAACTGCGCGACAAGATATTCCTCGTCATACGAGGCGAATGCGCCGGTGGTCATGGCATGTTCGAGTCCGCCGGGCACCGACGGATTCGGCAGCGCCTGCGCGAACTGCTCGACCGCCTCGGTGATCGCATCCCCGGGCAGCATGCTCGCGCCCTGGGCGTATTCATTGCGTACCCAGCGCCACGACATGTACAGATCCTTAGCATCCGCCATCCGCACAATGACGGTCGGTTGTTCCGAGGCGGTCATGCGGGCAGCACCCGGCTATCGCGCACCGGATGTCCATACCGCCGCTCGGCGGCCTCGATAAACGCCGCTAATGCGATATGTCCGTCCGGCGCGACGGCCACCCGAGGCGGCGGTACCACCGGCAGTCCGACGCTCGCGGCGACCGAGGCCAGCGCCGTACCCAGCTGTGGTGCCGACCCACTCTGCGGCCCGGTCCCGACCTGCACCGCCGGTTGCGCCACCTCCACTGATGGATCGAATAGTTCGAGCGGTAGTCGCGGCGGCGCAGCGACCGCGGTTCGGGCGATATCCAATGTCGTACCCGCGCATTGTGTTTCGATGAGATCCACGATCAGCGGACCATTGCCCGACAGATAGGCGAACCGAAAGGCCATCCGCATTGCCGGATCGGCGATCTGGCGATTCCATTTCTCGCGTTGATGGCCATTGGGCAGGGTGTATCGCACGGCATCGATGGCCAGCGCCGACGCCACCGCGAGTTCGACCGCGCGCCCCAATAGCTCGGCATCCGGCGCTTCGGCCGCCTCGATGACCGGCTCCAACAGCGCCGCATGCCAGAAATCGATGTGGGCACAGTGCAATCCGAGACCGCGCTCGGCATAGGCGCCGAACGCTTCGCCGATGAGGGCTTCACCCTGGTCGTATTGCCCGTTCGAGTACGCCAGGGTCGCCAGGCGCACTCGTACATCGGCGGCATCGAGCACCGCACCGGTATCCTGGAAATAGTCGAGGCTGCGGCGATAGAGTTGATGCGCCGCAGCGATATCGCCACTGCCCTCGGCGAGAAATCCCATGGTCTTCAGCCCGACGCCCGCCCGATACCCGAGTTCAGCGCGCTCGAAGTACTCTTGGCTGGACCGTAGCGGCTGCTCCGCCTCATCGAACCGATCCAACCTGACGTACATGACGGCCAGATTCTGTTGCGTCTCGGCGACGGCATTGCGATCACCGGCGGCATCGAAGGCCGCCAGGGCTTGGCCCATGAAGTCGACGGCGAGTTCGCGCCGTCCGGTCTCGAAGTAGATACCGCCGAGCGTCGAGAGCGGATGTCCGGCCAGGTGCGGCGCGAAACGCACTGCCGCATCCAATGATTCGGTGGCGAGTTCGATGGCGTAGGCCCAGCTCTGGCGATGAAACGCCACCGCTGTCAGCGATAGCAGGCAGGCCACGCGCTGCATGCTCTCGTCATTGTGTTCGGTGAGTAGCGCCCGCGCCTGTTCCAGCGCCTGCTGTGCACCATCGAGATCGCCGATATGCTGCAACGCCTGCGAGAGGTTGATCAGTGCGGCGGCCCGCTTTTCGATCGCGTCCGCGGGCATTTGTGCGAGCGCCTCGCCGAACATGACGATCGCCCCGGCATGATCGCCGAGTTCATCGCTCATGCTGGCGGCATTGACCAGCGCACTGACCCGCAGTCCGTTGGCGCTCGTCCGGGCGATTTCCTCGAACAGCCGTCTCGCCTCGACGACATCGCCGCGCTGATAGGCGGCCGCTCCTTCGGCTAGTCGCTCGCGACCGTCATCGGCGGACATCAGAAGTCCGAATCCGAGGCGGCGGCGGCGATTTCGGCGAGCAGGGGCGCATCGACGGCATCGTCGGCGGCAGTGGCCCGGCGCAGTCGTGCGGTCGCGAGCTCACGTATCTGTTGCCGGATCTCGGGACCACCCAACTCGGGTGCGCCGGGCGCACCGACACCCGGCACATAGACATCCACCGCCGAAACGGAATCCGACGTGGTGATGGTCGCGCCGGTCCACAGATCGCCGACCAGATCCAACTCGGCCTCGGCAGTGCCGACCGGTGTGGTGATCAGTGCCCGCGGGTGCAGGTGTGCCGGTGCGGCCGAAGACAATTGGGGCGCGGCCACGGCGGTCACGCGGACCGTCGTGGTGCCCGAATCCCGTGTCGATTCCCAGGACACCGCACGCTCGGACGCATCGATGAGACCGGGCGGGCACCGTCGCCAATCCCATCCGACGGTGCCGCGTCCCAGCGAAAGCGCCCCGGCAGGACGGTGCGGGGCGCCACCGGCCGCTAGCGCGTAATCTTCGGCGCGGGCGGATATTTCGTCATCGGCGGCGATATCGGTCGAAATCGGCTCATCGTCCGGTGCCGGCTCGTCATCGCCGATGAGCGGTTCGCACTCCGCGCGCAGTGTCGTGATCTCCTGGTCCAGCAGCCGATCGTCGAGCGCGGTGATGCCATCTATCGTCGATGCGGGCCACCATCGCGCGGCCCAATACGCGAACCCGAGCCGCCACGCCGCGGCCACCAGATCCGGCACGGCGGGTTCGGCCACGTCGGTGAATTCGGTTTCGCCGCTCTCGGAGTCGGCAATGGCAACGGCAATCCGCTCGCCGTACACCGCCCACAACCAATCCTGGGCGAGTCCGACATCATCGATCACCGCGGCCGGAATCGTCTGCCCGGCAAGCAGACTCCAGGACAGGTGACCGCCGACCACCTCCAGCACCATCACATCTATCGCTGCGGCGTCGTCCAACACCGTCGGCGCCCCGTCGGGCGCGACGATCCAGATCCCACCTCCGGCCGGTCCGATCCGCACGGTCGCGCTCATCAGCTCGCCCTCGATTCCGCCGGGTCCGGCTCGGTGACCAGGGAACTCACACTCAACGCCTGTTTGACCCGCATGCGATGGTCCAGCATGACCGAGCGCGCCACACCATCGAGCAGATCCCACAGCTCATCCGGCTCGTAGACGCCGAACTCCCTGACATCGCGTCCGTGCAGGCGAACCCACAGTCGTCGCAGATAGGGCCGCCACGGTGTGCGCAGCTCGTTCGCGATCGCCGCCAATGGGCCAGTCGGCATTTCGATATCGGCGCGCACCGCGAGCCGCCGCGCCTGCAGGACGTAAGCCTCGCGCTGCCAGCGATTATTGATCACCCGATGCGCCGCCGTTTCGGTCGCCGCCGACTGCGCGCCGTGCAACGCGATCGGCCGCAACCCGAGCGCGAGCGCGGCCCCCGCCGTCGCGGCGACCCGCAGTGATTCATCCAAAAGTGCCCAGGGCGAACAACTTCGGGCGATCTCGGTAGTCACCAATTCCGGAATGGGCGGCAGTTCGGCCCGTTCACTCGACGCCTGGAGCACGGTGAATACGCGCTCGTAGATGGTGCGATCGAACGGTAGGCCGAGACTTGCCTTCGAGGCCGACCTGCCGAGCGCCGGTGGCTGCGGAACAGGGACCGCGGTGAGCCCGAGCTGATGTGCGGTCGGCTCGAAACTGGTGTTCCATAGTCGGATTCCCCCGTGCGTCCCGGCGTGGCCGGCGATCAGCTGATCGAATGTCTGCTGCCCCTCGGCGCTGCGACCGTCGCGAGCCGCGGCCGCATCGAGCAGCGCCGCGAACAGTTCGGCGTGCTCGCCGGTCGGCGCGCCCACCGGATGCCGGCTCCATGCGATATCGATCAACGACCCGAGTTCGGCGGTCCGCGCGCCCGCGGTGATGTACTCCTTGAGCGCTTGCGTCGTCCGTCCGGCCGCGAATTCGTGGACATCGCGCAGTGTCGCCTCGGCGCTGGCTCGGTCCCGGTCCGGATCCGGCATACCCGATGTGGTGGCGAGTTCGAAGGCACGCTGGAAATACAGATCCTGCGGATTGCCCTCGGTGATCCGCAGCGCCCGCCGGACCTGTTTCAGCAGCGAAAACCACGCCGCTGTCGCGCGGAGCACATCGGCGGCGGCATGGATGCGGGTGGCGAGCAGAACCGCACCGTCGGCGGTGAGGATCGGGCCCGCACACAGTGGATTCTGCACAGGGCGGATGACCAGCGGATCCAGGATGAGCTTCACGGTCCGTCGCAGCGGACCACCATGGGGTCCACTGAGCGGTTCGACGCCATCGAGCCGGCGCCAAACCTCGTCCAGCACCATCGCGCGCGGCCGTCGCATTCGACCAGGTTAACGGAACTTCGCGTGTTTCAGACTGCGAAAAACCTGGGATCGGTAGGGCGCGTTCGATTCCTACCTTTCTCGTATCGGCCCAACACTGGAGCCGAACGAAGCAAAAGGAACAGATCATGAACAGCAAGCCGGTCCGCATCTCCGCCGCCGCTCTCACCGCCTCGGCCGCCGTTCTGGCCCTCTTCGTCACCGGATGCAGCGACGACTCGGGCAGCTCGCCGACCACCTCGGCCAAGCCGGGCACCTCGGCCGCCACGGCGCCGGCATCGGGCAAGTCCAGCGCCTCGGTCGACGGCAGGGCGCTCGACGGCAAGTTCGAGACCACCTGCGCCAAGCAGGGTGACACCCTCGCTCTCGCGCTCAGCGACACCGGTAACGCCACCTACGGCACCCTGAGCGTGAGCGCCTCGATCACCGGCACCGACAACGTCCAAGCCGTCGCGGTCGCGGGCAGCAAGGGCGGCGCGAACGGCCTGCCCTACGCCCTCGGCTTCGGCAACGGTATGCCCGGCGGTTCGGCCAAGGTCGTCAAAGACGGCAACACCTACAAGGTCACCGGTGAAGGAGTCGGCGCACCCGACCTCACCAATCCGACCGCGAGCCCGAAGAGCTCGAAATTCGACATCACCTTCGCCTGCTCGACCGTGGTCGGCGGCTGACCCGCACCAGCATGACCCTTCCCGCTCACGCCCCTTCGATGTGGGGCGTGAGCGGGCCGAACTTCCGCACACACAAGGAAAACCATGAAAAACATCGCCCGCTCGCTCGCCGCCGCCTTCCTCGTCCTCTCCATCGGTTACTACCTCTGGCACGGTCTCACCTACACCAGCTACGGCCCCTTCGACGACGGCACGCTCGCCTGGGTCGGACCGCAGATGGCGCTCCCGATCATCGCCCTGACCATCGTCCCGATCGTCTTCGCCTTCACCGGCGAGGGCATCCTGGCCGCCTTCACCGGCAATAACAGCTCGGCCTTCCGCGATGGTCTGGTCGGCATCGGCACCATCAAGTCCTTCCGGCAGACCGGTCTGACCGTCAATGACCAGCCGCAGATCCGCATCGACTTCAGCGTCGAGGGCGTCGACGGCAAGATCTTCGACTCGCACGCCAAAATGATCGTTCCGCTCACCGAACTCGCCCTGCTGCAGCCCGGTGTCGTGCTGCCCGTGCGTTATCTGCCGGATCGCACCGACAAGGTCGAGGTCGATCGGTCCGGCGATATGTCGGCAGCTCAGCGCGCCATGAACGAATCCATGATCCGAAAGGGCTTCACCACCGAGGCCAAACTCGATATCGCCGCGCGCGGCATTACCGCGCAGGCCGTCGTGCGATCGCTGTCGGTGCCAGGCGAAATTCGCAACGGGTATTCCAAGATCGAGCTCGGCCTGGTGGTGACCCGGCCCGATGGAACGACTTTCACCACAAGTGTGGACAAATTCCTGCCACCCGCCAGCGTGGCTCAGGTGCAGGTCGGTCGCATCATCCAGGTCCACTATCTGCCGGAAAACGAACAAGAGGTCGTGATCGCACTGCAAGTCAATGCGTAGCCCCGGTGCCCAATGTTGCTCTCGTTCACAAGGAACGGGAGCGACATTTGTTTGTGCGTCAGAAGACGCGGTGGCTGAAGAAGCTGTGCTGGCAGGTGGGGCGCTTGCAGAGCCCGCCGCCGCCTGGGATGAAGCCGACACAGGTGGGATGGGTACACCTGTTGCAGCCACCGTCGCCCGGTTCACCCGTGCCGTCGTGGTCGACGAGTACGGCGCGGGCCTCGTCCACCGCGCCCGCGAGAATCGAATCGAGATAGTCCAGCGCCTGCGGGGTGAGCTGGGATCTTCCTCTGGATAAGGACATCGCACTACTCCTGAATCGGCACTCATGTCGCTAGTACCGATACTCCTCCTGGAAGGAGAGTTGCGCATGAGTAGCGCGATATGCGACTAGGGCGAAATGACGACTATTTAACCAGGTAAAAGCGGGTGATGCCCGGTCAGTACGCGGATAGCGGAGGCACGCTTTCCGGTCGTTTCGCATATGAGGGTGGCCTAATTGGTCGGACGTTCATCTGACTGTCTCCTGCGGATTGCCTGAGAGGCTTAGCGTGCGCCCGTCAGCAAAAGTCAGGAGTTCGTCGTGACATCGAAGCCCCTCGCCCTGTTCGTGAAGCGGGACGGCCAGCCGAAGCGCTCAGCCATCACCTGTCAGTACAAATGCGGTAACGCCTGCTTCCACGAGGTGCCGAACACCTCCGCGAACGAATACTTCGGCGATATGGTGCGTGCCGCGGTGACGCGGCGTGGCATGTTGAAGGGCGGTGCGGGGGTCGTGGTCGCGGTCGGCGCGGCCGGTGTGCTCGCAGCCTGCGGTGATGACGACAAGGTCGAATTGGCGGCGGGCGGCTCGCTGGTCGACGGTGTGCCGGTGGGCACCAACTTCGAACCGGTCGCGGCGAACTCCGATGACGCACTGGTCATTCCGGTGGGTTACGAACACAATGTCGTGATTCGCTGGGGTGATCCGCTATTCGCCGACGCGCCGAAGTTCGACGCGAACGCCCAGTCCGCGGCCGCACAGGCCAAGCAGTTCGGCTTCAACAACGACTTCGCCGCGATCCTGCCCATCGAAGGCCAGGCGAATACCTACCTGCTGGTGGTGAATCACGAGTACACCACCGAACCGCAGATGTTCAAGGGCTACAACAAGGAAGAGCCCGCACTCGAGCATTACCAGACCGCCATTGCCGCACACGGTCTTTCGGTGGTCCAGGTCAAGGGCGAATCCGGAACCGGCAAGCTGACACCGGAATTCGGCAAGTACAACCGTCGCATTACCGGCACCACCGAGTTCACGGTCACCGGCCCCGCCGCGGGCAGCGCCTTCCTGAAGACGAGCGCCGACCCGTCCGGTGCCAAGGTGCTCGGCACCCTGAACAACTGCTCGGGTGGCCTCACCCCGTGGGGCACAGTGCTTTCCGGTGAAGAAAACATCAACCAGTACTTCGCCAACGGCGATAAGGTCACCGACGAGGCCGCCAAGGTGAGATTCAAGCGTTACGGCTTTCCGAACGGTGCTTCCGAGCGCAAATGGGAGCGGCACGAGGCGCGCTTCGATCTGGCGAAGGAACCCAATGAGGCCAACCGATTCGGCTGGGTCATCGAGGTGAATCCGTGGGATGCCTCGGCCGCGCCGATCAAGCACACCGCGCTCGGCCGGTTCAAGCACGAGGCGGCGACCATTCATGTCGCCGAGGACGGCACCGTCGTCGCCTATATGGGTGATGACGAGCGCTTCGACTACATGTACAAGTTCGTCTCGTCGCGAAAGGTGCAGTCCGGCAACGGCCAGGCGAGCATGCGGCACAACCTGACGATTCTGGACGCGGGCACGCTCTACGTCGCGAAATTCACCGGCGATCACCCCGACAAGATCGACGGCAATGGCACAGTGCCCTCGGATAAGGGCTTCACCGGTACCGGCCATTGGATTCCGCTGCTGGTCACCGGTGAAGACGGCAAGGCCACCTCGAAGGTGGACGGCTTCACCGCCGAAGAGGTTTCGGTATTCACCCGGTTGGCCGCCGATAAGGTCGGCGCTACCAAGATGGACCGCCCCGAGGATTTCGAGGCGAATCCCAAGTCCGGCAAGGTCTATGTCGCGCTGACCTACAACGAGCAGCGCGGCGCGCCGGGCAAGCCCGCCATCGACGAGGCGAATCCCCGCAATATCAATAAATTCGGGCAGGTGCTCGAACTCGACGACGATCATGCGGGCACCACATTCACCTGGAATATCCTCATGCTGTGCGGTGATCCGAAGACCACCGACACCTACTTCGCCGGTTTCGACAAGGCCAAGGTCAGCCCGATCGCGGCACCGGATAATCTTGCCTTCGACGATTACGGCAATCTGTGGATCTCCACCGATGCCTCACGCGCCAACGGCGCCAATGACGGACTGTTCTCAGTGGTGCTCGACGGGCCGAATCGCGGTGCGACCAAACAGTTCCTCACCGTCCCGTTCGGTGCGGAGACCTGTGGTCCGACCGTATCGGAGCAGCGGGTCACCGTATGCGTCCAGCATCCGGGCGAGCGCGATGACGCGACCGCGGAAAAGCCCGCCTCGCATTGGCCCGATGGTGGCGATAGTCTGCCCAGACCCGCCGTTGTCTCGGTGTGGAAGAAGGGCGGCGGGCGAATCGGCACCTAGTCGATTCCTCCGCGCAACACACGAAACCGCTACTCGAACCTGCAGGGAGTAGCGGTTTCGTGCTGTTCAGCCCATATTGGCGTAACGCGCGAAATCACCTTGGGCGCCGCTGTACAGGTTGACATCGGTGCCGCCCGCGATACCGGGAATGCGGCCGCTGTCGGTGGTCTGCCAGAACGTCCAGGCCGGCCAGCCGCCGGGTACTTCGGGTTGCTCGTTGCCGCGATAGTCGGCGATCCACAGCGGATATCTGGTGAATTCATTCGTATTCGCCATGGCCGTCTTCCAGAAATTCGGATAGGTGTAGATGATCGGCACCCGTCCGGTCAGTGCCCGCACGGTATTCAGATACCGATGCGTCCAGTCGATCAGCCTGGCCGGATCGAGTCCGCCCGCATTCTCCAGATCCAGCACCGGCGGCAGATCCAGCGGCCCGTTCTGTCCGAGCACGACCGTCGCGTACAGCGCCGCCTGCGGCTCGGGCGGCAGGTTCGGTCGCGCGTAGTGATACGTCCCACGCGCGACCCCCGCCGCCCGCATCAGCAGGCTGTCCGGCACGAAATAGGGGTTGATGTAATTCACGCCCTCCGTCGCCTTCACCATGGCGAAAGCGTGACCTGCCGCACGTACCGCGAACCAGTCGATGAACCGGCCGTCGACATGCTGCCACGATGACACGTCGGGCCCGCTCGGCTCGGCCACCGAAGTGCCCGCCGAGGTAGCCGTCAGGATGCTGCCCACCGTGATCGCGGACAACGCCACAGCGCGAGTGGATCTCCAACGAGTGCTATCCATGCTTTTCGACGATAGCGACAACTATGCAATGTGACCAGAGTTACATCTGTGACAGTTGCGCAGTATTCACTCGTTGTCCGGCTTGGGTGCCCATATCAGCGGGATGTGTCAGCCGAGCCAGTCCAGGACCGAGGCCGCGGTCCAGGACTGCTGCATGCTGCCCAGGGGTTCGCCGGTGAAGGGTTCGTAGTATTCGGCGAAGCTGCCGTCGCTGGCTTGGCGCAGACCTTCGGCGCGCAGCATGAAGGAGCGTTCGGCCCAGCCACGGCGGGCGAAGACCCAGGAGAACAGCCAGCTCATCACCGGCCAGACCGGGCCCCGCCAGTATTCGCGGGAGCGGAAGTCCTTGGAGACCGGCGAGGTGGACGGCGGCAGGGCATAGCGCAGATCCGGGTGGCCACAGAAGCGCGGGCCCTCGAACAGGCGCAACAGGCTGCGTTCGGTATCGCGGGGCAGACCGCCGCACAGCAGTGGAGCGAACATCGAGAGGGTTTCGGTATTGATCCAGCGCTCGAGCCGCACGTCGAAATCCCTGGCCGCACCAGTGCGGGCATCGGTGGTCGCGACCACTCCCGCGCGGAAGCGCTCCGCCCATGAATACAGTTCACGGACGTCGGCATGGGGCTGCTTGTACTCCTCGCCGATATTGGCGAGAACCTCACACGCCAGCGCGAAGATGGCCGTGACGAAGACATCCTCCACCGCGAAGCTCATGGTCGATGCGAGCTGGTAGTCGTCGTATCCGGCGCGGCGCATCTGCTCGACCAGCCACAGATAGCGGTCGTATTCGCGATCGCTCGGCCGCTGCGAGGGATCGGAGACGACCAGCAGATCCTCACGCTCATACGGCGGCAGGTCGCCGGGCACCACATTCGCATAGGCCCGATCCCAGCGCGGCGAATTGTCCATCCCGGATTCCCAGCCGTGATACAGCGTGATCCGTCCGCTCTCCTTGGGATCGCGGGCATGGGCCAGCCAGCGATGCCAGCGCACCAGATCCGGCCAGCGCCGATTCAGGAACTCCTCGGCCACCGCCCTGGTGCTGCGACCGTGGCGGCGGGAATGGTCGAGGATGCGCTGCACCGCGATAGCGTGCACCGGCGGCTGGGTGATTCCGGAGGTGTCCGGACCGTCGGGGGCATTGGCGGCCAGCTTCTTGCACTCCCAGCGGGCCGGGCCGGGGAAGTAACCGTCCACACCATTGGCGAAGACGATGTGCGGGATCATCCCGTTCTTCCACTGCGCCGATAGCAAGGTATCCAGTTCGATGACCGCGCGCTCGACGCTCAACGGGGCGAGACCCACCGCGACGAAGGCGGCGTCCCAACTCCACATATGCGGATATAGCCGGGGCGCGGCACTGGTCATGGTGCCCAGATCATTACCCCGTAGCAGGTAGGCGGCGCGGGCCGCGAGCTGTGTTGGGGTGAAACCTGGGTGTGCCATCCCCCTATTTTGCGATGACACCCGCAAGTATGCCCGCTCAGTGACTCGTGTCTCGTCCTGGTGCGCCCCGGTGGCCAGCTGTTGTGCGCCGGATCTCACTCTGCATGCCCCGTCCGTGAATTCCATTTATTCGCTTTATGCATCCATCGCCGCGCGCGGGTGTCGCTACGGCCCGTTTCGGCGGCCGATACGGTGACTGCCATGACCTCCGCCGTGACCAGCACACCGAAGCCGACCGCGCTGATCACCGGCGCCAGCCGAGGGCTCGGCGCCGCGATCGCACGCGAACTGGCATCGACCCACGATCTGTTGCTCGGCGCCCGCTCGGCCGAGGCGCTGCGCGCGATATTAGGCGAACTGCCCGGCGCCACCGGATGGCCGGTCGAGTTGACCGACTATTCCGCAGTGGCGGAAGCGGTTTCATCAATTCAGCGCCTCGATGTATTGGTACACAACGCCGGTATCGCCGACCTTGGTTCGATCGCCGATTCCTCGGTGCAGCAGTGGCGAAATACTTTGGAAGCCAACGTAATTGCCGTCGCAGAGCTGACCAGACTGCTGCTGCCCGCGCTGCGTGCGGTCAATGGGCATGTGGTGCTGATCAATTCGGGTGCCGGATTGCGGGCGAATGCGGGTTGGGCCTCCTACGCGGCGAGCAAGTTCGGTTTGCGCGCATTCGGTGACGCGCTGCGGTTGGAGGAGCCGACACTGCGGGTCACCTCGATCCATCCCGGCCGCATCGATACCGATATGCAGCGCGAGATCATCGCGAGTGAGGGTCGCGAGTATCGCGCGCAGGAATTCCTCAGCCCGGAGACGGTCGCGGGAACCGTGCGCTCGGCCATCGACACACCGCGCGACGGCCATCCGACCGAGATCGTGCTGCGGCCGTTCTGACCCTGCATATCGCGGTATGTTGGGTCGTGTCGTCGACCCGGAGGATCACCGTGACCCTGCCAGCTGAGCAGGTGGCGGAGTCGCGTCAGCGGACCGACAACGTCTCCGGCTATATCGCGGCGGCGGTAGCGCGCCAACTCCGACACGAGCTACTCGCGGATGATCTGCGCGGGTATCAGGAGGAGCACGGTGCCTTCACCGACGAAGAGCTCGCCAAAGCTCGCGAGGAAATCTTCGGCGGCGACGCGGGGACCAGCGCTGCGTGATCGAACGCTTCGAGACCGTCGTATTCGACAGTCGAGGAATTGCCCTTTAGGTTCGGGGGGATCGCGGGATGCGGGCGAAGATGCAGGTTCTGCATCAGATGGGCGCGGATCTAGTGGTCGGAGCCAACACGATTGTCGAGGTCAGCCACGCGAAGGTGAACATGCCTCGATTGCGATGGACATTATCCCGAGTGCGAGTCGAGCCGGTAGACCAGGCCGCCGCCGCGGCGGCCGCCGCACTCCTGAAACAGGCGGGACTGCACGGCCACAAGCACGCCATAGATGCGACTGTCGCCGAAATGGCGCTGCGCCAACCCGGTCCGGTCGCCATGGTGACATCCGATATAGACGACATGCGGCGCCTGTGTGGTAACCGCGTCCGAATGATCGCGGTATAGCCACTACCCGCAGCCAATCATCATCGGCCCCGCCCCACGCCCCACGCCCCACGCCCGTGCCGCCGCGCACGACTTCGCCCGCCACGCACGAAATAACCCGGCGAATCGGTGCGTGGCGCGCGATGGGGTGCGTGGCGCGCGATGGGTGCGCGGCGTGCGAATCCGTGCGCGGGAGGTGCGTTAGGCGACGATGTTGACGAGTCGTCCTGGCACTACGATCAGTTTGCGCGGCGGATTTCCGGCGAGTGCGGCGGCGATCTTTTCATCGGCCAGCGCGGTTGCCTCGATGGTCGCGTTATCGGCGTCGGCGGGCACCTGAATTCGGCTGCGCACCTTGCCGTTCACCTGAATCGGGTACTCCACCGACTCATCGACCAGCAGTGCCGGATCCGCCACCGGGAACGGGCCGTGCGCCAGGGATTCCTTGTGCCCCAACCGTTCCCACAGTTCCTCGGCGATATGCGGTGCCATCGGCGCCAGCATCAGCACCAGCGGCTCCACCACCTCGCGCGGCGCACCGGCGGGATAGCTCTTGGTCAAATGGTTGGTCAGTTCGATCAGCTTGGCGCCCGCGGTGTTATCGCGCAGTGCGGCGTAATCGTCGTCCACACCCGCGATCGTCTTGTGCAGCAGACGCAGCGTCTCCTGCGACGGCGCCGCATCGGTGACCCGGATCGTGCCGGATTCCTCATCGACGACCAGTCGCCACACTCGCTGCAGGAACCGGTGCGCGCCGACGACATCCTTGGTCGCCCACGGCCGCGAGGTATCCAGCGGACCCATCGACATTTCGTAGAAGCGGAAAGTGTCGGCGCCGTACATATCGCACATCTCGTCCGGCGAGATGGCGTTCTTCAGCGACTTGCCGATCTTGCCGTACTCCTGGAACGCCTCGATCTCGATGCCGGTCGTGGGATCGGGGAAGTAGTGCTTGCCGTCGCGCTCGATGATCTCGGCGGCGGGCAGGTACGCACCGCGCGCGTCGGTGTAGGCATGCGCCTGGATGTAGCCCTGGTTGAACAGGCGACGGTACGGCTCGGAACTGCTCACATCACCGAGATCGAACAGCACCTTCTGCCAGAACCGCGAGTACAGCAGGTGCAGCACCGCATGTTCGACACCGCCGACGTACAGATCGACGCCGCCTGGATCGTGCACGCCGTGCTCCGCGGTGCGCGGTCCCAGCCAGTACTGCTCGTTCTCCTTGGCGCAGAACGCGTCGGCATTCGTCGGGTCCGCATACCGCAGCTGGTACCAGGAGCTGCCCGCCCAGTTCGGCATGACGTTGGTATCGCGACGGTACTGCTTGGGGCCATCGCCCAGATCCAGTTCGACATTCACCCAGTCGGTGGCCTTGGCCAGCGGGGGTGACGGTTCGGAGTCGGCGTCGTTCGGATCGAAGGTGACCGGTGCGAAATCGTCCAGCTCCGGAAGTTCGACCGGCAGCATGGATTCCGGCAGTGCGTGCGGTGCGCCGTCCTCGTCGTAGACGATCGGGAACGGTTCACCCCAGTAGCGCTGGCGGGCGAACAGCCAGTCGCGCAGCTTGTACTGGACCGTGCCCTTGCCGTGGCCGTCGGCCTCCAGCCGGGCGATCACCGTGGCCTTGGCCTCCTCGACGGACAGCCCGTTCAGATAATCGGAGTTCACCAGCGCGCCGTCACCGGTGTAGGCCGCAACCGAAATATCCCCGCCGGAAATGACTTCCACGATCGGCAGGCCGAAGACCGAGGCGAATTCCCAGTCGCGTTGATCGTGTCCGGGCACTGCCATGATCGCGCCGGTGCCGTAACCGGCCAACACGTAGTCGGCGATGAAGATCGGCACCTGCGCACCGTTCACCGGGTTCGTCGCATAGGAGCCCAAGAAGACGCCGGACTTCTCCTTGTTCTCCTGACGTTCCAGATCCGATTTGGCCGCGATCGCCTTGCGGTATCCGGCAACGGCTTCCCGAGGGTCACCGGCGTCCTCGAAGGTCCAGCGTGGATCGACGCCCGTGGGCCAGGCATCCGCGGTCAGCCGGTCTACCAGCTCGTGCTCGGGAGCCAGCACCACATACGTGGAGCCGAACAGGGTGTCCGGCCGGGTCGTGAAGACCTCGATCCGCTGACCGTCGGCGTCGAATTTCACCTGTGCGCCACGGGATCGTCCGATCCAGTTGCGCTGCATGGCCTTGACGTTTTCCGGCCAGTCCAGACGGTCCAGATCGTCGACCAGTCGGTCGGAATAGGCGGTGATACGCATCATCCACTGCCACAGCCGCTTCCGGAAGACCGGGAAGTTGCCGCGCTCACTGCGACCGTCGGCGGTAACCTCTTCATTGGACAGCACCGTGCCCAGACCCGGACACCAGTTGACCACTGAATCGGTTTGGTACACAAGGCGATACGAGTCCAGCACCTCGGCGCGTTCGGCCGCGGTCAGATCCTGCCAATCGCGGCCGTCGGGCGTCGGGCGCTCACCCGAATCGAACTGTGCCCGCAGTTGCGCGATCGGGCGGGCGCGTTCGCAATCCTGGTCGTACCAAGCGTTGTAAATGCGCAAGAAGATCCACTGCGTCCACTTGTAGTACTCCGGATCGGTGGTCGCGAACGAGCGCCGACGGTCGTGGCCGAGGCCCAACCGGTCCAGCTGACGCTGCATGGTGGCGATATTCGATTCAGTGGTCTGGCGCGGATGCGCGCCGGTCTGCACCGCGTATTGTTCGGCGGGCAGACCGAATGCGTCATAACCGAGCGCGTGCAGCACATTGCGGCCGTGCATCCGGTGATAGCGCGCGAAGACGTCGGTGGCGATGTAGCCCAGCGGATGCCCGACGTGCAGACCCGCGCCGGACGGGTACGGGAACATGTCCTGGACGAACAACTTGTCCACCGGGGTCGCACCCGCGAGCGGGCCAGCCGGGTTCGGCGCGTGGAAGGTCCCGCGCTCATCCCAGGCCCGCTGCCACCGGCGCTCGATGCGGCCGGCGAGACCAGCGCTGTACCTGTGCTCCGGTACATCGCTTTCGGTTGCACGAGTGTCCGCCACGGTCCTGCCTTCTTTTTCTCGCCGATCCCCGTCAAGATGTGCCTATCAGGGTAGAACGTCCGGGCTCATGCACCGAAAATCGGGCCGGGCTGGATTCGGCGTCGCGGCGGTGCGCTAGCCTCGTTGCGTGTTCGTCGTCGCTCTCGCCCTGTTCGTGCTGGCCATGGTCGCCATCGCAACCGGCGTGCTCGGACTGACCGGGCGGCTGCCACGCAACCGATTCGTCGGGGTGCACACCGAGGCGGCACTGCACGACGAGGAAACCTTCCGCATCGCCAACCGAGTCGCCGCCCCCACCTCCGTGGCCGCGGGCGCACTGCTCTTCGCGGGCGGTCTCGTCGCCCTCGCCGCAGGCGGCTTCCCAGCTTTGATCGTGGCGGTGGTGACAGCCACCGTGGCGCTGTTCACTCTCGGCGCGGGCGCGAATGCCGCAGCTCGCGCGGTCGAGCCGTTGGTTCCCGCCCAAGAGATCGGCGGCTGCGGTTCTTCCTGCGGTGCGTGCTCGTTGCGTGACGCCTGCGCTCCAACCAACTGACACGCGGTCTCGCGACCAGACCCCGTCGTGCGCGTCGCTATTCGGCCCATTTCCGGAGGTGCTCGGCGATCTCCGGCACGTCCATGTCCCCGACTGCGACGGCGATCATGATCGGCTCCTGTTCGTCCGGGAGGGCAGCCAGCATGACTCCGTTACGTTCGAGCATGAGGGCCGCCGCCAGGAACGCGGTGCGTTTGTCGCCATCGTTCAGGGCACGATTGCGAGCAAGCGAATGCAGCAATGCCGCGGCCTTTTCGAACAATTCCGGATACGGATCGACGCCGAACACCGTGGTGGACGGACGTGCGGCGGCAGAGGCGAGCAATCCGTAATCCCGGATCGCGTCGGTACCGCGGTTCACGGCCCGCGCGATCAGTAGGAGTTCGTGGACCGTCAGATATCGGATCACGCGAGCCGTTCCAGCAATTCGGCGTGCCGGTTCATGGTGCGGGCCAGCATCGCCTCGAACACTTCCCGATTCGCGGTGCGATGCCGATGTATCGCTTCCTTCGCGATCTCTTGCTTGGAGCGGCCGGTGCGCGCGGCTTCCTCGGTCAGCATGCGGTCGTCGTCATCATCGAGTCGCACGGTCATCGCCATAACCTGCATGATGCCTGTCAGATACCACGGCTTGGGCGTCGGCGCGGCCGAAACATATCGGTCCTGGGAACGCCGCTGCTACGTCGGGAAGCGGCTATCGGTCGGCGCACGCGGGCGGGTCTATGTGATGTGACAGCGGGCTGCCGACCGGGTTCAGGTACAGCGCGAACAGGGTCACCGGTGTCGTCCCGAGATTGCGTGCCACATGGGGATAGGAGGGGCCGCTGGGCTCCCGGAAGATTCGACCGCGCCGGTAGGTGACCGGAACGCAGTCGCCACCGGGGTGGTCGAGGGTGCCCTGGGCGACCAGAACGAACAGCGTGCCGTCATGGTAGTGCCAGCCACTGGTCCCACCGGGCTCGATGACAGTCTGGCGAACAACGACCTCGCGCCGCCCCCGCGTGAATCGGAACAGCACGCGACTCGCGGTGCCGCGCGCTGGTGCCGCATTCACTTGAAACTCCCGCCACCGCATCACCACCTCATCGAACCACCGCGCGATCACGGGAAGTTCGTGGACCGGCAGGTATCGGATCACTCGAGCCGCGCCAGCAATTCGGCGTGTTGTTCGGTGGTGCGGGCCAGTATTGCCTCGAACACTTCCTCGCTCGGCATTCGGTCGTCTTCGTCATCGAATCGTGAGGTCACCGCCATAACCTGGATGATGCTCAGGCACCTTGGGTGGGGCGACGACGCATCGGAACAGGTTCCGCGAACGCCGCCGCTCCAACCCCACCTAGCGCAGTGATTCCAGTGCCTTCAGGACCGCGTTGTCTGCGTCGGCATCTCCGACGGCGATGCGGGCGCTGCCGTCGGGGTAAGCCTTGGCCGCGATGCCGTCTCGGCGCAGCGCCGTTGCTACGCCGGGGCCCGGCAGGTACAGGAAGTTGGCGTAGCTGCGGGGCACGGCGATGTGTCGGCGTAGCAACGCACTGCGCAGGGTCTCTCGCGCGGTGGTGATGCGCAAAATGCGCGCGGCCAATTCGGGTTCGGCGGCGTAGGACGCGGCGACCGCGGCGACCGCCGCCGAACTCACTCCGAATGGCAGTTGCAGTCTGCGGACGCGGCTGACCAACTCGCTGCGCCCGAAGGTGTAGCCGATGCGCAGTCCGGCCAGTCCGTAGGCCTTCGAAAAAGTGCGCAGGACCAGCAGGTTCGGGTGCCGATTCAGCAGCGCGATGGTGTCGACCTGATCGGTGGGGCCGAGGAATTCGGCATACGCCTCGTCCAGGATGACCGGCACCCGGCGCGGCACCGAGCACAGGAACGCCTTCAGCTCGCTGGCCGCGATCACGGTGCCGGTCGGATTGTGCGGACGGCAGACCACCACCAAACCGGTCCGCCGGTCGATGGCCTTCGTCATCGCCCAGAGATCCTGATTGCCCGCGGCATCCAGCGGCACCGGGACGACCTCGAGATCGGCCATCTCCGCCATGATCGGATAACCGTCGAAAGTCGGTGCCCCGTAGACGATTCCATCGCCAGGCTTGGTCAGTGCCCGGATGATCTGCATGGCCACCCCGGTCGCACCGGAACCGACGACCACCTGATCCGAATGCACCCCGACGCGCCCCGCGATCAACCTCGGCAGCCGACGCGGCAGGAATTCCGGATAGCGATTGGCCTGCGCCAGTACGCTGTTCACCGCCACGAGTACCGAAGGCAATGGCGGAAACGGATTTTCGCTCAGGCTGAGATCGAACCGCGCCTGCGTCCGCTGACTTCGGTGCTGTTGCGAGGGCCGAGATTCATCGGCCACCCGCATGCTCATCCGGCCGCACCCCAGCGCACGGCCGCGGCACCGGCGAAATCACCGGCGTGCGCGAATGCCGACAACAGCACCACCGAGCCGTTGTGCAGCCGACCCGCCCGATTCTCGGTATCGAGTGTGACCGGAATGCCCGCGGCGAACAGATTTCCGCACTGGTCGAAGGTGTCCGGGTGCCGCTCCGGCGGCAATTCCAGTGCGTCGTGCCAGTTGCGCAGGAACAGCCGGTTCGGCTGATTGGTGACGAAGGTGTCGATATCGCGGCCCTTCACCCCGATCCGATCGCACACCGCCAATGCCACCTCCGGCACCAGCCGATTGCCGCGTGCGAACACCTTGGTGATCTTCGATTCGGTGAAGCTGACGCAGCCCTCGCCCTCGCCCGGCTCCCAATACTTGCGCTCGCCATTGGTCGAGAACTCCATATCCCCGGCGAATTCGGGATAGGTGCGGCATTCGATATCCAGGATCGGCGCGGAATCATCCTTGACGAGCAGTCCGACACCGCAGGCGTCACCGGGTACCGGGGCCTGGGCGAGCTTGCGGATTTCGGTCTGGGTGAACACCGGGCCCGCGCAGTTCTGGGTGGCCGCGATGAGCGCGGTGCGGGCGTCGGTGGTCTGCAGGATCATCCTGGCCATGGCCATCATGTGCACGAAGGCCGCACAGCCGCCATTGTGCACGTCGTAGACGAAGCCGGGTTTCATCCCGAGGCGACGGGCCACCTCGGGTCCGCAGCCCATCACCGGATTGTCCGGCAGCTGGGTGTGTGTGATCAGCACATCGATATCGGTGATCGTCTGTGCGCCATGGCGCTCGATCAGCGGCGCGACGGCGCGCTCGACCATATCCACCGCGGTCTCGTCCCTGGCCACATGGTGGCGCGCCTTGGGCGAGCGGAACATGACGTTCTTGGCCATCCGGTCGGATCGGCTGTACTGGGTGAAGTACTCGGTGCCGACCGGTTCACCCGGCAGATAGCTCGCCACATCGACAAGGCTGACTGTCGGCAGTCCAGGGGCTTCCGGATTGAAGAAGTTCATGGTGCGGCCTCACTTCATCCAGTCGGGTTTGATCGGAAGACCGTTTGCCGCACGGTATTCGCAGATCGCCTTGAGGTTGTCCATTTCCAGCTGATGCCCGGCGGAGAACATCTCCCAGAAGTCGCCCACCCACACCGGCCGCTTCTCGGGAGCCGTTTCGGGATAGGGGTTTTCGTCGTAGAACGGGTGATGGCAGTTCACCCACAGCACCACCGAACCCGGCTTGTTGAACACCACCTGGGCATCGATCACCCGCAGCAGGTAGATCATCCACAGGTGCTGACTCTGATCCCAGGCGCAGTGGTAGTCGACGGTCATACTCTCGCGGTGCGCGACGGTGCGGGTGAAGATCTTGGTCTCCGGGCCGAGCCGGTCCCAGGCCAGCCATAGACCCGGTTCCTCGGTCTCGACGAACCCGCGCAGACTGTAGGTCCACTCCTCCAGGCTGCGGGCATCGGCCAGGTATTCCCACACCTCATCCGGCGGCGCGGCGATATACGCCTGTACCGGACAGAATTCGCCGAAGATCTGGTCGTGCGGATACACCGATCGCAGCATGTCCATGATGATCGGTGTGGTTGCGTCCTTATCGGAGTTCTCGATCCGCAGCACACCGGGGACTACGTCTTCCGGAATGTCGCTGAGGGCAGGGAGGGCGCTTGTGGTCACGGCTTGTTCTCCAATGTCGCGAGAAACGGGATGAAGGGTGGAACTTCGTCGGGGTCGACGTCGATCGAGATGAACGCCGGCCCGTCGGATTCGACGCATCGCCCCAGTGCGATGGCCAGCTCTGCGGTAGTACGGACGGAGTAGGCGGACAGTTCAGGGAACATGGCATCGATGCCCGCGCCCAGGTTGCTGGGCCGAAACCGGTTGAAGCTGTAGCGGTCTCGGTAATAGAGCTGTTCGCGCGTGACGCACATGGCGTGTGCGTTGTTGTTGAGCACGATGAAGACGACCGGCAGCTGATGTTCGATCGCGGTGTGCAATTCCATGCCGTGCATGTAGAAAGCGCCGTCACCCGCGACGACGATGGTGTGTCTGATTCCGGATGGTCCGCGATGCCGTGCGAACGCCGAACCTATTGCGGCGCCGAACGCATAGCCCATCCCACCCATGCCGAGCGCGACCACGAATCGCCCGCCGCGCGGCACTCGCAAATGGTGCACCACCGCGGCCCCGGTATTGCCCGCGTCGGCGAAAACATCCGTGCCCTCGGGCAATAACGCCTCGATCGTCTCGACCAATTCGCGATAACGCAGGCCGGGACCGGTCGACTCGGGTACCCGCAAAGGTGTCAGTTCGTGCGGAGGATACGGATGACTCGAGTCTTCGACGCCGTCGGCGAGATCATCCGCGAGTTCGGCGAGATCCCGTGCGAGATCCGTACTGGTGGTGTGGACCGCGGACAGATGCGGCGCGGCGACACCGATATGCGCGACGGTGCGGTCGGCCAACAGTTCGTCCAACCCGGTGCGCGCGGTAATCGGCATCGGTGTGCCGACGATCAGGCACAGCGTGGCCGAGCGCAGTGCCGCCGACAGCTCGGGATGTCCCATGCTCCCGGCCACACCGCAGAAGGCCGGATCGGCATTGTCGTAGGTGTCCTTGGCATCCGGGGCGACACCTACCGACGCATCCAATGTGCGTGCCAGCCGAGCGAGTTCGGCGCGGGCATCGTCGCGCGCGACCTGGTCGCCCGCGATGATCACGATCTTGCCGACGGTGCGGGCCGCGGTCAGCGCCGCGCGTAGCCGGGCCAGGCCGCTTTCATCGCGTCGATGCGTCTGTGGTGCCGATCGGAATGGTGGGATATCACCGATATCGCTCTGTTGCACGTCCTTCGGCAGTAGCAGGACCGCGGGTCCGCCGCGTCGGGCGGCGTCGACCGCCCTGGACAACTTGTCGGGTAGATCGGCGGCGCTGTCCACCCGTGCGCAGTACTGGGTGATCTCGCCGAACATCCGTGCCGCATCGATGGTGCCCGCGAGTCCACTGGAGTCCTGGAATGCGCCTTTGCCCTCCTGCGCGGTCGGCGGCTGCCCGACCAGCGCCAAGACCGGCACTCGGGATGCGAACGATTCGGCGAGTCCGGCAACGAGATTCATCGCGCCCCCGCCAGAGGTGGCGGCGACGACACCGAGTCCGCCGGTCGAGCGGGCATAGCCGTCGGCCATGGTCGCGGCCGAAAACTCGTGCTTGGCAATGATGCCCGCGACGTCGTCGGGCGCATCGAAGAGCGCGTCGTATAGATCCTCGATATTCGCGCCGTCGACACCGAAGATGTGCCGCACTCCCAGGGTTGAAACCGCTCGAACCAGATAATCTACGACCCTGCTCGGCATCGGTTCTCCTCTCGCAGTGATCGGCTGTGCGCCCGAGGCGAAGCACGGGCGCGGTCACACATCGCGTACACATGAACTACGAGTTGGATTGCTCAGCGGTTCAATACCTCGCGCACGATGTACTCCGCGCACAATGCGCTCGGGAGATTCTTGTGAGCCGACACAGCTTGCGTGTACGTATACATCTACGTATAGTGAGTTCATGCCCAACAAGACGATCTACGTTGCCGATGACGATCTGCCTCTGTTCCAGCGGGCGCAGGAGCTGGTCGGCGGCAATCTTTCGGGGGCGGTGACCACCGCGCTGCGGCGGTTCATCGAGCTGGAAGAGGGCAGGCTGGAGGGCTACGACGAGGTGGTGCTACGGGTCGGCCACAACGGGGTACGCCAGGTTCGCTTCTCCGGCGCGCTGCTCGGCGAGCACCGCGACGTGAACGAAGAGCGCATGGAACACGTCCGGGTGTATCGCAGTCGGAAGGGCAAATTCGTCATGCACGCCCAGTACTCGAACTGGGACGAATACCCGCAGAGCACCAACTGGGTCAAGGATCTGACGAACTGGCGGCGCATGCTCGGCGTCGGTGACCAGGACTGGGGCGACTTCATTTTCGAGATCGTCGATTCGCTCGGTGAACTGAAGGGAAAGATTCCGGACAAGCTCTACGAGCGGGTGGCTCAGATCGCCGACCGCCCGCCGGTCGAGGAACTCGACATCTAGCCGAACCAGCCGAATACCACCTCCGACAAGCCGCACCGGTCTATGGGCGCGGTGCGGATAACTCATGCGGTCATTCGCATTCTTTTATGAAAATTCTGGAAAGGAAGACCATGACCAATGGTCATCGCACCCCCGCCATTTCGGCGCGGGGGGTGCGTAAATCGTTCGGTGAGCACACGGTGCTCGACGGCATCGACATCACGGTCCAGGAGGGCACGATCTACTCCCTGCTCGGCCCGAACGGTGCCGGCAAGACCACCACCGTGCAGATCCTCACCACGCTGCTGCGCCCCGATGCGGGTGAGGTCCGCGTGGACGGCCATGATCTGGTCACCGAACCCGATGCCGTGCGCACCGCGATCGGCGTCACCGGCCAGTTCTCCGCGGTCGACGAATTGCTGACCGGTCGCGAAAACCTGGTCCTGATGGGCGATCTGCATCATCTGCCGCGTCGCGAGAGCAAGCGCCTCGCGGCCGAACTGCTGGAGCGTTTCGACCTGGTCGAGGCCGGTGACAAGACCGCCGCCACCTATTCCGGCGGCATGGTGCGGCGGCTGGATCTGGCCATGACGCTGGTCGGCGATCCGCGCATCATCTTCCTGGACGAGCCGACCACCGGACTGGATCCGCGCAGTAGGCGGGCGATCTGGGAAATGATCCGCACGCTGGTCGACGACTACAGCGTGACCGTCTTCCTCACCACCCAGTACCTCGAGGAGGCCGATCAACTGGCCGACCGGATCGCGGTGCTCGACCACGGCCGGATCGTCGCCGAGGGCACGGCCGCCGAATTGAAGCGGCGGGTACCTGGCGGACATATCCGACTGGAATTCGCCGATCAGCTCGGACTCGCTGCCGCCGCGACGGCATTGGGGGCCGAGGCGCGGGTTGTCGATGACGCGGCCGAGGAGGAATTCACCCTCGCGGTCCCCAGCGATGGCGGCGTCAAATCGCTGCGCGCGGTGCTCGACCGGCTCGACTACGAGCAGATCGAGGTCGCCGGACTTTCGGTGCACACCCCCACCCTCGACGACGTATTCCTCACCCTCACCGGACATCCCACCGCCGAAAAGGAGACCGTGCGATGAGCTCGATGACATATGCGCTCAGCGACTCGAAGACGATGTTGCGGCGCAGCATGCTGCACGCGAAGCGGTACCCGAGCATGACGTTCAGCATCATCCTGATGCCGATCATCCTGCTGCTCACCTTCAACTTCGTTTTCGGTGGCGCACTGGAGAAGTCGTCCGGCGGTAACTATATCGACTACCTGACCCCTGGCATGCTGCTGATGATCCCGGCGTATATGACCGCGGGTGTGGCGGTCTCGGTCTGCACCGACACCACCAAGGGCATTGTGAATCGCTTCCGCACCATGGCGATTTCGCAGTCATCGATACTCGCCGGACATGTGATCGGCGCATTGATCCAGGCGCTGCTCGGCATCGCGGCCATGGTCGGTGTCGCGGTGCTCGTCGGGTTCCGGCCGTCGGCGAATGTCGTCGAGTGGATCGCCGCATTCGGACTGCTCGCCATGCTCGTCTTCGCACTCACCTGGCTCGCGGTCGGAATGGGACTGGTCGCGTCGAGCCCGGAGAGCGCGAGCAATATGCCCTTCCCGCTGATCATGCTGCCGTTCCTCGGCAGCGGCCTGGTCAGCACCGACACCATGCCGGTCGGCATGCGTCAGTTCGCCGAGTACCAGCCGTTCACCCCGCTCACCGAAACCATCCGCGGCCTGCTCATGGGCACCGAGATCGGCAATAACGGCATCATCTCGATTGCCTGGTGCGTCGGACTCGGGCTGGTCGGCTACTTCTGGTCGATGTCGGTCTTCCGCAAGCAAGCCAAGGGCTGAACCACCGACGACGATCCCCCGCCGAGTTCGGCGGGGGATCGAGGCAGGTCAGATCGTGCCGGACAGCAGCGTCTCGCCCGTCGACGCCTTCCGGATCTGCACCGCCTGGATCTGATCCGGCGTCTTGGCGATGGTCCGGTCGATCGTCAGCTCGGTGCCGGGTCCGGCGGGCCACCGGTCGAGTTTGGCCTGGCTGCCGTCGGTGCCGATGACGTACAGGTCGAGGTCCCAGTCGTACTTCTGGTCGCTCGGCCCATAGCTGCAGGTCATCACGATCCGGGTCTTGCCATCGGCCTGGAGGACCTTGAAGCTCGCGGTCACCGGATTCGGTGTGATCGGTTCCATACTGCGTTCGGCCACAACCTGTTCGGGGCTCGGCCTATCCACCGCGGTGACCGCGGTGACCACCGGAACCGCGATGGCCACCGCCGCGGCGGCCCCCGCGATCGCGGCACCTACGGTCGCCCACCGACTACGCCGCCTGCGCCGCTCGGCCGCGTCGGCGAGTCGGGGCAGCAGCTGAGCGGGGGGATCCGCCTCGCCCGCAGTCTTTTCCGGCGGCTCGATCATGGCGAACGCGGTGTCGGGATCGACCATGGAGAGCAGACCCGGGAGTCCGGCGAGATCGGCTATCGCCGCCCGGCAAACCGGGCAGCTCGCCAGATGCTCTTCGTACTCCCGCCGTTCGGCGCGGGACAGGGAGCCGAGAATGTACGGTGCATCCCACGTCGAGTAGTCGTCGGCGATGTCCGTCATTGATTCGTCACCCCCATCTCCTGTAATGCCAGCCGTAGCGCCCGCATGCCATAGTGCATGCGAGATTTCACCGTGCCCGCCGGGATATCGAGTTCCTCGGCGATCTGGTGGGTGGAAAGGCCTCGATAGTAGGCACGCACGATCACCTCGCGATGATCGCCGCTGAGTCTGCTCAACGCGTCCGCGACCAGCCAGCCGTCCAGGGCTCGATCGGACTGATCCGGTGCGGCCTGTTCCGGCGGATTGTCGGTGCGGAATTCGCGCCGATTGCGGGCGCTCCGGTGCTCATCCACGGCGAGATTGCGCGCGACCGTGAACAGCCACGCCCGTGCCGATGTCGTCGATTGATCGAGCACGTTCGGGCGCTGCCACGCCCGCAACAACGTCTCTTGCACGATGTCCTCGGCCCGACCTGGATCGCGGACCAAACCGAGCGTGTACCGCCATAGCACCGAAGCATGTTCCTGATACAGAACCCGCATGAGTTCGGCTTGTTCGTCGGGCATTAGTCACCTCCCGCTCATCCCACGAGTCAGGAGGGGTAAAAGGTTCAATGCGCGCCGACATGTCAATTGCGTTCTAGTTCGATCGGATGCGTGGCGAGCAGGGATAGCGGCAGTGGCTGGCGGCGGAGTACGTGGGCCCACAGGTCGGGGCGGCCGGTGCTGATCGGATCCGAGGGCAACGCCGACAGTACGATCCAATCGTTGTTCTGCAGTTCGCCTTCGAGTTGGCCGAAAGTCCAGCCCGCATAGCCCGCGAAGATCCGCAGTCCCTCGATCCGCGGGGTGATCTGGTCCGGGTCCGCGTCGAGATCGACGAGCACCACGCGGCCATCGATGCGACGCAGTCCACGCACGCCCGTGATCGACGCGCCGACCCTGATGGTGCCGAGACACAGCGCCGCGTCCCGCTTGACCGGTCCGCCGATGAAGAGCGTGCGCGGCGGGGCGGCCGCCTCGGACCAGCGCGGAAGCACGTCGTGCACCGCGGTATCGCTCGGGCGGTTGAGTACGACGCCGAGGCTGCCCGCCTCGTTGTGTTCGATGATGTATACGACGGTGCGCCGGAAGGTCGGCTCGACCAGTTCAGTCGCCGACACCAACAGGGTGCCTGCGCGAACCACCTGCTCGCCCTGCCGGAAGTCGCGTCGCCTGCGGTCACCGTGTCCGCCGCGAGTTTTCCGATCGTCCGGGTCATCTCCGCGTGCCACTCCGACATCATCGCACTGGCGCGGGCGGTTCGTCGGTCAAGCGGCGTGGCGGATTCCCGAGCCGAGCGCGGATGTGACCCCGACACGCCGAAAACAGACCGGTTAGGGTGTGGCAATGGAACGGCCCGAGGTCCTGCTCGACAACGCTGAAACTGTGTACGACTTCTATCGAGACCACCGGCAGAACAGGCTCGGGGCTTGGGGTGCCTACGCCCTTCTCGGGCGTCGATACCATCCGCGCGTCACCTACGCCGACGGTGCACGAAAGCTGCTGCACCAGGTGATTCGCCAGGGCAGGCCATTGCTTGTCGCGCTCAATCACCTCTCCGAATCCGACCCGTACACCGTTGCCGCCGCGGCCTGGCGCAGCGAATTGCGTTCAGTGATCGGGCGAGTCCGGGTGCTGGCCAAAGACGAGCTGTTCCTCGAGCCCGATCAGCGCCGCAAGATCGACATGATGGGCGGGATCCCGGTATTCCGCGGTAAGGACCACGGCCTGCGGGCAGTGAATGCGGCGGGGCAGCGGATGATGGATATCTGCGCGCAGCGGCTGGCCGACGGTGACGGCATCGCGGTTTTCCCGGAGGGCACCTGCAACGAGGTCGACCACACCGAGGTGCAGCCGGTGGGCAGCGGGATCGGGCACATCGCGTTCCGCGCGATGAAGCTGGGGGCGAAGCCGGTTCTGGTCAGCATGGGTTTGAGCTATGGGCCGCGACCCGATGCGAGCGTGCCGGTCACCAAGGAGGAGGCCAAGGCGGCCAGCTTCTATTTCGGGGCGCCGATCACCGAGTTGCCGACCAAACCCGCGGAAATCGCCCGACTGGTGCGCACCGACCTACAGCAGGCGCTCGACGGAGCCGTCGCCGCGTACTGACCTACAGCGGCAGGCCGAGCTTCTCGCGCGCCCACTGCGGAACCATCGCGATGTACTCCGGTCGCGACTCGACGACGTGACGCACCATCGGGCACATCGGCAGAATGCCGAAACCCTCCTGACGTGAGTCGTTCAATGCCGCGTGCACCAGCACCCGGCCGCATCCCCGGCCTTCGTGCCTCTGGTCGATTTCGGTATTGACGAAGGCGCGTTCGGCGCCGGTGTCCTGATATTCGGCGTAGCCAGCGATGGCACCGTCGACGTAGATCTCGAAGCGTTCCAGCGCGAAGTTATTGCGGACCTCAGTCGACATGGCTCGACGCTACTCCGGTGGGCGCGGATCGTTGTGCACCGCAATACCAATCGCGCCTCGACTTGTCCGCGCGTCCGCGGCTGACCAGAATGCTCATGGTCGCGTCGAATACCGCGATGGGCCCGGCGGAGGTACGAAAAATGACGAGGACGCCAGGTTTTCCGCGAGCAGTGGTCACGCTCGCGGCCGCGAGCCTGATCAGCGGCTCGATCGTGACGGGTTGGGCCGAGGCCGCACCCGTGGCATCCTTCGGCGCCTGCCCGGACGCGTCGGTGACCGAGGGGCGTGGTGTGCAGTGCGCGGTGGTCTCCGTCCCGATGAATTACGCGGACCCCCGAGGTGCGCGCATCGAACTCACCGTCAGCCGGATCGTCGCGGCAGGGCAGCGTCGCGGCGTCATCCTCGCGAACCCGGGCGGACCCGGCGCGGATGCCCTCGACTACTGGGCCCGTCGGATCGATTCGATGCCCGCCGAACTCAATGAGCATTACGACCGGGTCGCGGTGCAGCCGCGCGGACTGCGCTGGGCCACGCCGCTGCAATGCGATTCTCGAACGACGAGTGCGGCATCGAAATCCGCTGAGGGCGAGAAAGTGTCGCTGGGCGGCGGTAACCGCGACCTTCTCGAGAAGGCCTGCGATGCGGCGCGGCCCGGCTACCTCGACACCATCACCACCGAGAGCACCGCGCGCGATCTGGATGAGGTGCGCGCCGCGCTCGGTGTGGATCGGATCAGTTATCTCGGGACCTCCTACGGCACCTATCTCGGCGCGGTGTACGCGTCGTTGTTCCCGAGCGGGGTGGATCGAATGGTGTTGGACTCCAACGTCAATCCCGATTGGGTGTGGACCGAGGAATTCGCGCAACAGCAGGTCGCGGGCAAGCAGCGCCTCGACGATCTGTTCGCCTGGATCGCCGAACACAACGGCGACTACGGACTCGGTAATACCGCGCTGCAGGTTTACCAGAACTGGGTGCGGCTGGTCGCCGACCAAGGCGGCGGCTGGTACGCCAACCTGACTCCGCCACCCGCGAGTGTCGCCGACCTGCCCGGCGCGCTGCCCGAACCGCTCGCCGAAATCGCCCGCGATGGTTTCAACGACAGTGTGGAACAGGCGGGCAAGGTGCAGAATCTGGTGCGCCTGCTGGTCACTGGCGGCGGGTCGGCACAGGTGCCGCTGGTCGGCGCGACCGCGGTCGCCACCTACACCCGAACCTTCTGGCCGAGCTTCGCCAGGGCGATGGCCGAGGCCAATATCGATCCGAAGAATGTCCGCCAGCTGCTCGCCATCGAGGGCGCGACCAGCACCGATCCCACCGGCCGCTTCGTCTTCTCCGCCATCACCTGCAATGAGAACAATGTGCCCGGCCGTTCCGAACTGATCGGCTCGGCCATCGCCACCATCGCCACCGGCGGCAATGCCATGGACGCCCGCGCCGATCTGGTTCGCTCCGGAACCGCATGCGGCAGTTGGAAACCGGTGACCAAGCCGGTCCCGATCACCGGAATGGGTCTGCACACCCGGCCCCTGCTGCTGCAGAGCCGCTGGGATGCGCTGACCGCCTATGCGGGCGGGCCGGCCATGGCATCGGCGCTCGGCGGATCACTGATCACGGTCGAGGGCGGCGACCACGGCGCATTCGGGCGCGGCAACACCGCCGTCGACGACGCCGTGATGACCTATTTGCGCACCGGTCAGGTCACCATCGACCACGCCGAGCAGGCACCGTTGCGGTAGACATGGAGATGAGCTCCGCAGGTCCCTCATGTAGGTGCGCCTCAGGCGACCATCAGGCTGAGTCCCCGGCGGTGTTCGAGCAGTTCAGCGATCCGGCTAGAGCTACGCCAGCGGTGACGGCAGGGCTTCGCCGGTCTCCAGCAAGGTCTTGAGGCTCGACAAGATGCTCGGCCAACCGCCGCTGATTCCGGCCAGGACGGCACTGCCGGGTTCGAAGCCGTCGTGGATGACGGTCAGTTTCACGGTTTCGCCCTCGGGTTCGAGTTCGAAGGTCACCTTCGAACGGGGCTCGCGGGCCCAGGCCGCCACGTCTTCCGGGTTCATGTCGAAGGTGGTGGCGAAGGCGGGGTCGAAGGTGTGCCAACTGTAGGAGAGCCGGGTGTACGGATCCGACTCCAGGACAACCTGTTCCGGGTCCTTACTGGTCCAATCGCGTTGGTGCCACACCATTTCCGAGCCGGGCCGCCAATCGGTGTCGAAGCTGGCGCCCCAGTAGCGGTTGGTGAAGGCTGGGTCGGTCAGGGCCTGCCAGAGCCGCTCCGGCGTCGTCTTGATGTAGGTGGTGTAGACGAATGCGTTCTCGCTCATGGATTTTGCCTCCAATGCATGTTTGAGGTCGGCCAGCGTGTGGACGCGGGCGCGGTGGTAGCGGGTGATCCAGCGCTCGGCGATGGCGTTGATGGGCTCGGCATTGAGGTAGTGCAGTTTTTCGCGGCCGCTACGGCGCGTGGTGATCAAATTGGCGGCCTCCAGGATCGCGAGGTGCTTGCTCACCGATTGACGGGCCATATCCAGTTCGGCGCACAGTTCGCGCAGGGTCTGGCCGTTGCGCGCGTTGAGGCTGTCGAGCAGTCTTCTGCGGCTCGGATCGGCCAGCGCTCGGAATACCTCGTCCATATCACCTTCTTCGAGATATGCAGCCGCGCAGCTGCATATCTCCACTTTAGGCAGCCATTTGGATGCATGTCAACTAGGCTGCAGGCAAGAAATAGCATTGTCGTAGCGAGATATAGTAGATATGCTACGAGACATCCCGATCTCACAACGGGAGGATGAGATGACCTTGGGTGACGGCGTCGCGCTCGACGTCGAGAAATTGCGGATGCGCTACGGCACGACCGACGTCCTGCACGACGTAACGTTTCAAGCTCGGCCGGGCGAAGTGCTGGTGCTCCTCGGCCCGAATGGTGCGGGCAAAACGACCACCATCGAAATTCTGGAAGGTTTCCGCATGCGTTCCGCAGGGCGCGTCGAGGTACTCGGCGTGGATCCGGCGCACGGCAACGAAGCCTGGCGGGCGCGACTGGGCGTCGTCCTGCAATCATGGCGCGACCACGCCAAATGGCGTGTGTACGAGCTACTTTCACACCTAGGCTCCTATTACGCGCCGTACGGCACGGATAAGATCCATAGGCCCTGGGACACAGACGAACTCATTGCCGCCGTCGGACTCACCGAGCAGGCGAACAGCAAGATCGGATCGCTTTCGGGCGGGCAACGTCGCCGCATGGATGTCGCGATCGGCATCGTCGGCCGCCCCGAACTGCTGTTCCTCGACGAACCGACCGCGGGCTTCGACCCACAGGCCCGCCGCGAATTCCATGATCTGGTCCATCACCTCGCCGACGACCGGACCACCATCCTGCTCACCACCCACGATCTCGACGAGGCCGAGAAGCTCGCCGACCGGATCATGATCCTGGCGGGTGGCCGAATCATCGCCGACGGCTCGGCCGACGAACTGTCGCGCCGTATCGCGGGCGAGGCCGAAATCCGTTGGACTCACGATGGACAACGGTTCGTGCACACCACCGCCGAGTCGACCGAGTTCGTCTACGAGCTGTTCAAGCAGCACGGCGACGAGATCGGCGAACTCGAAGTGCGCCGCGCTTCACTGGAGGACACGTATATGGCGCTGGTGCGGCAATACGAGTCCGGTCGCCTCGAAACCGAGGTCCATTCACTGGAGGAGGTCGCGCGATGAATCCGATCGATGCCGCCGTGCGGGCCGGAGCCCGGCGCGGTCTGATCGAAATACGGCAATCGCTCACCAATGTGCAGGATCTGTGGGGGATGCTCTTCTGGCCGGTCGTCATGGTCGTCGTGCTGTTCTTCATGCGCGATGCGACCTTCGAGACGAGTGGCTTCGCCCTCGGTTCGCTGGCTCTGCCGAGTATTCTCGGCATGCTCGTCGCCTTCAACGGCATGTTCGGCATTGCCCAGATGCTGACCATGGAACGCGAAGACGGAACCCTGTTGCGCGCCAAGGCGACTCCGAACGGCATGGTCGGCTATCTGATCGGCAAGATCGTCACGACCGCGGGCTGGGTGATCATCCCGTTCGTGATCGTGCTGATTCCGGGGCTGTTCCTGGTCGACGGCACGGCAATGGGCGGCGTCGGTTCCTGGCTGGGCCTGATCGGCGTCGTCGCACTCGGCATGCTCGCGACGATGCCGGCCGGTGCGGTGCTCGGATCACTGTTCAGCAACCCGCGCAATATTGGCTTCCTCTCGCTGCCGATCATGGGCATCGTCGCGATCTCCGGCATCTTCTACCCGATCACCTCGATGCCGGGCTGGCTGCAGGGCATCGCGCAGGTATTTCCGGTCTACTGGGTCGGGCTCGGCATGCGTTCGGCGATGCTGCCCGGCGATGCGGTCGCCATCGAACTCGGCCATGCCTGGCGACATTGGGAAACCGTTGCCGTGCTCGGTGTCTGGGCGGTGGCCGGGCTGCTGCTCGCGCCGATCGTGCTGCGTAGGATGGCACGTCGCGAATCCGGGTCGAACGTGGCGGCGCGCCGCGAGAAGGCGATACAGCGTGCCTACTGAGGTCATTTACAACCGCATCGCCATGTTGCGGGCCGAGCGCGGTATCTCCCGGCGGGAGCTTGCCGAAGCGCTCGGCGTGCATTATCAGACGATCGGTTACCTCGAACGCGGCGAATACAGCCCGAGCCTGCATCTCGCATTGCGGATCGCGGCGTATTTCGAGGTCGCGGTGGAGGTGATCTTCTCGACCACCCCATTCCCGCGCCTCGGCTCCGTCGATTCGGCGCGTGCCGCAGGGGACTGAGACTTACCGCTTGGCGAACAACTGGTACACCGGAACCGGCTGGCCCGCCTCCGCACTGGCCGCGATCGCGCGCCGCCACAGCCCCTGTACCGCGTGCGACAGGGTCGCGTCGACGCCGACCTCCTCACTGGCATCGATGATGTGCTGCGCCCCGGCATCCATCATCTTCAGACTGGCCAGCGTGCCCCAGCCGCCCACCTTCGCGGCAGCTGCGAAATCCTCGATGAAATACGGGTACGCGCCGGCCGCACGCAGCGCGAAGGGCACGAACTGATCGATGCTGTGACCGGACTTCTCGATCACCGCGAGCGCCTGATCGAAGGCGAGCATCCAGGGATGGAAAATGATCAAACCGGCCTGGTAGAAGATCTGGGCGAGACCGTCATCCACACCGAGGTATTCCTGTGGACTCAGCGGACGCAGAAGTTCGGCGTGCGCGTCGAAGACCTCTTTCGGACCGCTGTAGAAGATGAACGAGGCCGGATGGGCGATATTGTCGCCCGCGGACATGACGCCGCCGGAAATAAATTCCGCACCGTGCGAGCGCACCCACTCGGCACCCTTGCGCGCCTTCTCCGGTGAATCCGAGGACAGATTCACGATCACCTTGTCCGGCAAATGGTCGGTGGCCTGGCCCAATACGTCGTACATGGCGGCGTAGTGGGTGAGGCTGAGCACGGTGACCGCATTGGCGTCCAGCGCCTCGGCGACCGTGGTGGCTCGCTTCGCGCCGAGTTCGACCATCGCGTCGACCTTTTCGGTGCTGCGATTCCAGACCGTCACCTCGATGCCGGCATCCAGGAAGGCCCGGACCATGGCCCGGCCCATCGGACCCAGGCCGACGATGGAAACGGAGCCAGCGGTGGTCTGCTCGGACATGTTGTGTCCCTTCGATTCTCGTTGCGATTGCTGGTCGACTGACCCTTTCGAGCGACCTGCGAGCAGTCGCTGCGGTCAGATACCCATGGTCGTTGTCGCAGGTAGCGTGGGGAAGACCGAACGTTCAGGTGTGGTTGCTTACCTCGAGGTTCGAATTCAGGTCAGAAGGAGTGCGGTGGGCATGAGTAGTGACGCGGATCACGATGTGTGCGGCATGTCGGTGGCGATCGACGTCGTCGGCGGCAAATGGAAGCTGCACCTGATGTGGGTGCTCGCTGCGGGTCCGCAGCGTTTCGGTCGGATCCGCAAGCTGCTCACCGGCGTCAGCGAGAAGGTGCTCGCGGAGAATCTGCGTCATCTGGAGGCCAGCGGCGTGGTGCACCGCGAGGTCTTCCCCGAAGTCCCTCCGCGCGTCGAATACTCGCTCACGCCGCTCGGCGAAGAACTCGAAATCGCCCTGCGCCCGCTCGAAGCCTGGGGCGATAAGCACCGCGACGAGTTACTCGGCAATCTGCTCGCCGCGGCGGGCTGATGCCCGGACAGCGGCGCGAACCATTGCCCGCGCCGCGCGCGAATTCCTTGGGCGAGCACCTGCGTGGCCGAAACCCGAGGTAGTTGCGCGCGACGCCGGGTGCTCGCGCAGGTCAATTTCGCAGGTTGTCGGTAGCTATTCGCTCCCCGATATGAATGAGCAAACGTGCCGCATCGGCGATGGAGCGGGCGGGGTCGGGCTCCAGATCGGCCAGCGCGTAGCAGGCGGTGAAACCCGCCGTCCGTATCTCCTCGAGCGTCAACTGCGTTCGGCCGACAGCCGCCACCACCGGGACGCCCGCCTTGCGCGCGATCTCGCAGACGCCGACCGGGGCCTTGCCGTGCAGGCTCTGGGCATCGAGGGCCCCCTCACCGGTGACGACCAGGGCGGCTCCGTCGAGAAGTGTCGGGAAATCAAGGAGATCGAGCACGACCTCGATGCCGCTGCGAACCTGCGCGCCGAGCACCGCTAGCGCGCCGAATCCGGTGCCGCCCGCCGCGCCCGCGCCGGGGGTCTCCGTGAATTCCGGTGCGACTACGGCGGCCCAATTCGTCAGTGCGGCTTCGAGAACTGATAGGTCCGACGGCGTCGCACCCTTCTGCGGCGCATACACCGCGACCGCGCCGGTCGTGCCGAGCAGCGGGTTGTCGACATCGCAGGCCAGGGTGAAGTTCGCCGTCGCGATCCGCGGATGCAATCCGGTGCGGTCCAATCGCGCCGCACGCGCCAAAGTTGCTCCGCCTGTCGGTAATTCAGTGCCATCGGCATCGAGGATTCGCGCGCCGAGCGCCTGCAGCATGCCCGCCCCACCGTCGGTGGAGGCGCTGCCGCCCAAGCCCAGGACGATATCGGTTACCCCTCGATCCAGCGCATGGGCGATGACGACGCCGAGCCCATAGGTGTGTGCTCCGAGCGGATCGAGTTCTCCCCTTGGGAGTTTCGTCAGTCCGACCGCTGCCGCCAATTCGATCACGGCCGTGTTTCCGTCCACCGCATAGGAGGCGGTGTCCGCTACGCCGGTCGGCCCGGGCGCATCGACCTCGATCCGTTCCCAGCCCGCGGCCACGAATGCGTCGACGGTTCCGTCACCGCCGTCGGCGACCGGCACCTGCCGGATCTCGGCATCCGGACGGGCGCGCGTGATGCCCGCGGCCAAGGCGGCCGCGACCTCGGGTGCGGTCAGCGAGCCCTTGAATTTGTCTGGGGCGAGCACTACCCGGGGCGCGGATGTCATTTCCACATTCTCGGTGGTGGTTCCGAAGGGCGCACGTTGCGCGGTGATTTCCGCCGTCCTGGCCGGACAAGGCCCGGCGGTGCGGCGCCGAAGATTTTGCGGTCGCCCAGCACGGTGTAGACGTTCGGCATTCGGCGCGGGGCGAGATCGGGTCGCGTGACGGCCGCGTCCATTGATCGCGACATCACTGGCTGTGAGCAGGCGCTAGTGGGCGTCCAAAAGGATAGAGAGCAGTGCTCTTGACGTGAAGCGAGTCAGTGTGGAACACTGATCGCAACAGAGAGCAGTGCTCACTAAGGAGTAGGAAATGAACGCCAGCACCCGCTACGTCGGCCCCACCGGCATGGACCCGATCATGAACAAGATTGCCAACTGGCTGCCTCGCCTCGGTATCAGCGTTATGGGGTCGCGGCTGTTGGCTGTGCGCGGACGTAAGAGTGGCGAGTGGCGCACCACCATGGTCAATGTGATGACCGATGCCGATGGCACGCGCTACCTGGTCGCGCCGCGCGGCCATACCCAGTGGGTGCGGAACCTGCGTGTCGCGGGCAATGGTGAACTGCGGCTGGGGCGCAAGGTCGAGGCATTCACGGCGACCGAAGTGGCCGATGCGGACAAGGTGCCGCTGCTTCGCCTCTACCTGCAGAAGTGGGGCTGGGAGGTCGGCAAATTCTTCGAGGGTGTCACCAAGGACGCCACCGACGCCGAGCTGGCCGAGATTGCCCCGGGCTTCCCGGTCTTCCGGCTCGCCTGATGCGACAAGCCGATCCGATCCTTTCGAGCGACCCGCGAGCAGTCGTTAGCGGTGGATCAGGAATTCGATGGCCGCGGCATAGCCGTGAATCCCCATCCCGGCCACCACCGCGGTGGCGATGGGGGAGATGTAGGAGTGATGCCGGAACTCCTCGCGCTCATGCACATTGCTGATGTGCACCTCCACGATTGGGAGTTCCGGAATCACCAGCGCATCACGCAGCGCGACCGAAGTGTGCGTGAGCCCACCGGGATTGATGACAATGCCCGATTCGACGCCGCGCGCCCGGTGGATCCGATCGATCAGCGCTCCTTCGGAATTCGACTGGAACGCGTCGATCTCGCGGCCGTACCGGGCGGCGGTCTGTCGGCACAATGCGACGACATCGTCGAGCGTGGCCGACCCGTAGACCTCCGGCTGGCGGGTGCCGAGCATATTGAGGTTCGGGCCGTTGAGAACCAGGATCGGACCAGGTGTCGACATGGCTTAGACCCTAGCTCGCGTGTTCAGAGCCCCTGCGGACCTTCCGATCGCAGGTCGTCCACCTTCCGCATGGCGGTGCGCAACTCCTCGAGCCAGGCCTCGGCATGCTTGCCCGCCAACTTGACCGTCCACGCCAGCGCATCCGCGCGCGAGCGCGCCACACCGGAATCGACGAGCGTGTCGAGCACCTTGCGCTCCGGCTGCCGCAGCCGTGTCATTACCGGAACCGCCAAGTGGGTGAACATTATCCGTTCACCGTCCACCGAGACGCCCCAGGCGACACTGCGTCCGTAGCGGCGCTGGGCCTCGTTCGCGATCTGCATACGGGCCGGCCTGGTGGTCTCGCGGAAGCGGGCGACGGCGCCCTCTTTCGTCGCGGCGGGGACCTCCTCGGCGGGGGCGTCTTTTTCCGATTTTTCCGATACCGGGGCCGGGAGCTCACCGATAACCACGATCTCGTCCCGGTCGATTTCGATGATGGGCGGCCCGGCGAACCAGTCGCTCGGCAATCGTCCAGCGAACCAGTCCCGGGCGTCCGCGGGATCCGGTAGATCGGCTTGCTGCCAGCCGCCGGGTCGCCCGAAGCCCCGTCCCCGATGCTCATGTCTCATTGGGATTCACCTACTTACTGTGGTGCCTGTATTTCATTGATTACAAGATTACGTCGCAAAGCGCAGTCGTGGTTCCGCTCTGTGCGAACGGTTTCGGTCAACGGGCGTGCGGGTACGCCAGATAAAGGTGTGTGCTGGTCAACGAGGCCCTGCGCGATCGAAACACGAATGCGGTACGCCGAAACGCCGACGAGGGCCGTTTTCTGACAAGTTCGTGTTCCGGCCGGTACGGTTGCGGCGCCGGATGTCGCAACGGGACCGGAGAACGTCCATGATCGACCTACCGAAGCGCGGGTTTCGGGCACGATCGGAGATACTGAGCATGGGTAACCTCCGTCCGGCGCGGCACGGTGGGCAGCTAATTTCAGGTACGGTGGTCTTGTTACTGGAGTGACAAGAGTAAAGAGTGGGCGACATGGATGTGTGGGGATCCCGCCGCCGTCGCGTCCGGGGCGCAATCGCACTCTCGGGGGTGGTGGCGCTGGCTATCGCAATCGGTGCGTGTGGTTCGGATGCGAAGCGCAATGAAGCCGAGTATGTCGTCGATCGCTTCACTCAACTGCTCGATGAGCAGAACTACGCCAAGGCCTCGGAGCTCACCTCTTATCCCACGGCCGCGTCCGCAACGCTGAAACAAATGTTCGCCGGATTGCAGCCGGGCAAGGTCGACTACCAGAAAACCCAATTCATCGATCTGGACCGCGAGGCGGGCCTGTTCAGCATGGATGTCGCCTGGAACTTCGGCGAGAACAAGACCTGGAAATACAGCCTGCAGGGCAATGTGCGGAAGTTGGCGATCGGCTGGCGCATCTCCTGGGATCCCGCCGTCGTCATGCCACAACTCGACCACAACCGCACGGTCCGGCTCGTGCGCACCACGCCGACCCCGCCGCCGCGGGTCAAGGACATCGTCGGCGACGCGCTGATGACCGAGCAGGTCATCAACGTGATCAAACTCGATCCCGCCAAAACGACCGATCCTGTGGCCTCGACCAATGCGCTGGCCAAGGCCATCGAACCGGTCGCGCCGCTGATCACCGGACCGTCGCTGATGCAGCAGCTGTCCACCGCGCAGGGCAAGCCGATCACCGCGGTCACTCTGCGCGAACCCGATTTCGCGATTCTGGAATCGGCGTTGGCTCGGGTGCCCGGCGTGGTCATGGAGAAGCAGCCGCGGCTGATCTCCGCCGACCGCCGGACCTGGTCGCCGATGTTGGACGCGCTGCAGAAGGTATGGCAGGACAGCCAGGACCAGCACTCCGGTTGGGGTGTCCAGATTTTCGAACAGGACGGACGTTTCGTCGGCCAGATCGCCGGTTACCAGGGACCGCCCGGCCCGGATATCGCGGCCACCATGGATCAGCGCCTGCAGCGCGCCGCCGAGGACGCGGTGGTGAGCGTCGCGACGCCCGCCTCGATCGTGGCGATCCAGCCCTCCAGCGGCTCGGTCGTGGCGGTCGCGCAGAATACCCAGGCCAGCGAGCACGGTTCGGTAGCGTTCACCGGGCTCTATCCGGTCGGCACCAATATCGATCTATTTCGCAATGTCGCCGCGGTATCGAAGAACAAGGCACCGCAGGACGTTTCGGTGTTGGATGCGGCCGAAGCCGCGCCGAATCTGGGCGTCGGCGTCGATTACAAGGTGCCGGGATTGGACGAGGTGACCGGCCGGGTCGCGGTCGCGGGCCGCAGTGCCGAGCAGGTACGCCAGGGCGGTGGTACGGATGCGGTGCTGGCCAGCCCATTCGGCATGGCGATCGCCGCGGCCGCCATCGCGCGCGGGCAGGTGCCGCCGCCGATGATCGAGGCCGGACACCCGAGCACCACGGACGCGCAGGTCCCCGAGATGTCTCCCCAACTCACCGAGCGGCTGCGTGCGATGTTGCGCGACGGCGCGGCCCGACCGGAATTCGCGCCACTGCGCCCGTACCGCGATGTCATCGGATTCATGGCCACCGCGGGCAATGACGCATGGCTCATCGTGAATGCGGGGGATCTGGCGCTGGCGATCCACATCAACGACGCCGACAGCGGCGATGCGACCGCGCGGATGGCAGCCAGGTTGTTCCAATCGCTGGCCCATCCGGAACCGTGATCAATTGATGGCCCGCAAGGCCGCGCGCCAGCCGAGCAGGAACAGGGCGAGCACACATGCCGCGACGATGATGAAACTGAATGCCGTGCCCTGACCGCTGATCACGCGCAGCACCATGCCGCCGCAGAGTGTGCAGAGCCAGACCAGAACTCCGGTCGACCACACGGTGGTTCCGTCGAATTGCGCAGCCTGCTCCTTTACCCGGCTGGCCACGACCGCCGCGACCACCCAACCGATCGCGAGTCCGATCGCGAACGGCCACACCGTCTTCAGCAGTCCGGTGAGTACCGCCTCCTCATGGCTGCGCCGCCCGATCGCGCAGAACAGGATCACCAGCAGTGCGTCCACCACCAACGGCACCAGTTTTCTCACGCGGCCAGCGTAGTACTGTCCGCATCTGTCGCTGGGATACGACGGCACTTACTCGATCGACCACGACGGAGCGAGCCGAACGAGTGACCGTTGGAGGTCTGTCTCGCGTTCGAGTTGTCGAAGCGCATGCGACGAAGACGCGGGTCTCGACGGCTCGGACGCCAGACACCAAGGGGCCGCGAACACGCAGTGCCGAAGGCGCTGCCGATGTCACAACCGGCGCTGTTCGAATTCCTTCTCGAATTCGGCATCGTCGGCCTGCGGGGTGCGGAAGAGGAAGGCCATGACGATCCAGCCGATGATCGCGACCAGGACGAAGCTCACCAGGCGGTAGACGAAGGCGGCGGCAACGGCCTGGGAGGCGGGCAGGGCCGCACCGGCGGTGAGGCCGTAGATGAGCGTCGCGTCGACGTAGACGATGCCGCCGGGCGCGAACGGGATCGAGCCGACGGCCTTACCCGCGGTGAAGGCGATCAGCAGCCCGGCCAGATTCGGATCGGCACCGACCGCGTAGCAAGCGGCTCCCAGACTGGCCACATCGGCGAAGCGGTGCACCAGCGCCCACCCCGCGACCATGGCTCCGTCGCGCTTGCCGAGATCCACCGACTCCAGCTGCGAGAGCATATCGGCGATCTTGCTCATGCCCTGCTTGACGGGGCGTTTGCGGATCCGGTTGAGCAGTGCGAGGCCGCGGCGCAGCACGGCCTCCAGCGCGCCGCGATTCTTCGATAGATGGTTGCCCGCCCACACCAGCGCGACCACACCGGCCAGCGACAATATGAGTTTGAACGGCCCGACCCGGTCGCCGACCAGCAGCGCACCACCGACACCGAGCAGTGCGAGTCCGGCGGTCGCGATCACCCCGGACATCACCAACTGCCAGGAGGCGACGATCGGATTCGCACCCCATCGGCGGGTTTGGCGGTAGGTGAAGGCGGTGGAGAACACCTGTCCGGCGGGCAGCGTCACCGACATGGCGGTGGCGCCGTAGACCACGGCGACGGATTTGTGCTGACGCACCTCGACGCCGCCGGCATGCAGCAATTGTTTCTGAACCCGGCTGAATCCGCTCATCGACAGTGCCTGCATCCAGATACAGGCCGCGACCCAGCCCCAGTGAATTTCGGTGAGCTTATTCCAGGAATCGTGCAACCGTGGCCAGAGGTAGTAGCCCTCGCCGATCAGCAATGCCAGCAGGGCGATGCCTGCGACCCATTTGAGCCACCAGAATTTGCTCCGGCGACCACGTTTCGCCGATCTATCGGGGTCGTCGGACGGCTGCGGCGCAGGATCGCCGGCTAGTTCCCCGTTGCCCGTCACCCGGTCAGCCTAACGACCCAGCTGTGCCGCGGTATGCATCGACCTGCGGAGCCAGTATTAATTGGCGCGGCCCTCGGTGGTTACGCACGCTGCCTCCTTCGGCCCCGACCGCTAGTGACTGCTCGCGGGTCGCTCGAAAAATCCGGGTCGCACCGTGGCCCCATCCTTCGGCCAGGCCAACCTGGTCTTTCGGCGTCGCCCGCGCAGCTGGACTTCCTCGCCCGTCAGCCAAAAGTCCTGCTCACTTTCGTCGGCGAAATACAGCGCGCTGCCCGAGGCGAGCACGCGGCCGGGTTGATCCTTGGCGAGTTCGGTCAGGCGCGACGCCTCGTTCACCGGATCGCCGATCACGGTGTATTCGAAACGGTTTGCGGCGCCGATATTTCCGGCGACAGCCAGGCCCGCCGAGACTCCGATACCGATATCGAGTCCGGGCACCTCGCGCAGGGCTTCGCGCAGTTCGCGGGCGGCGGCCAGGGCCGCGGTCGGCGCGTCCGGGCGGTCCAGCGGTGCGCCGAAAATCGCCAGCGCGGCATCGCCGACGAACTTATTGACGAAGCCGTGGTGTCGATCGATGACGTCGACCACGATCCGGAAGAACTCGTTGAGCAGGCTGACCACCTCGGTCGGTGGTCGCTCCGCGGCGGTCGCGGTGGAACCGACCATATCGACGAACAGCACGGCCACGAATCGGGTCTCGCCGCCGAGTTCGGTCCCGTAGTCGAGTGCCCGCTGCGCGACCTCCTCGCCGACATGCTGGCCGAAGAGTTCCTGCAGCTGGCGGCGCTTGGCGGCCTCTTCCATCATGCGGTTGAAGCCGACCTGCAGCAGTCCGATCTCGCTGCCGTCGAACACCTCCACCTGCACGTCGCGGGCGCCCTCCTGCACCCGGTCGATGGCCTGGCTGAGCTGGCGGATCGGGTCGGAGATGCTGGACCCGGTCAGCATCGACAGCGCCAGCGCCTGCATGATCACCACGCCGCACAGCAGCAGAATCGAAATGGCCAGCGACTGCGCGGAGAACTTCACATCCGAGGAGATCTGGGTGACGCAGAGCAGCACGATGGCGATGGTGGGCGCGAAGGTGCCCATACCCCAGGTCATCCCCATCCTGGTGCCGACGCCTGGGGTCAGCGTGTGGTCGAACGAGCCCTCGGTGAGTGCCTGCGCGGCGACCGGACGCAGAATCCGCTCGCCGAGCATGTAGGTGAAACCGAAGACGATCGTCGCGGCCATACATTCGGTGACGATGACCGCCCCCGCCAGCTCCGGCGCGTCCACGATGATGGTGGCCGCAAGAATGGCGCCGCCGACCAGCCACAGCACCAGATGCAGGAAAGCCTGGCGCAGCGGTGCGTGCAGTGCGGCCATCTGTTCTTGGTGGCTCGGCGGCCCACCACGCATCTGCCATCGCATCACCGGACGCAGCATGAGCGCCGAAGCGGCCAGGCTCAGCAAACCACCGGTGGTGAAAACCAGACCGGGAATCAGCAAGCCGGTGCGTCGCGAACCGGCCGCCTCACCCTCGGGAACCGGGAGCCCATATTGGATGAACGCCCACACCAGGACCGCGCCGAAGGCATTGGCCAACAGCATCGATGTCAGGTACAGCGGCCAGCGCGTTCGCATGGTCTGTTTGACCGCTTCCAGGGGCGCTGACACGATGACCAATCTAGCGTTCAGCTCAATCGAGCATGTTCGCGGCGCTCTGCGGCCATTAGGCTCGCGGAGGTGACCGACCAGAAGGTAAGTGCTCTCGGGAAAGCCACTGCTGCGCGGTCGGCTGCTGATTCTGTACACCCGTTCGTCCGGGTTTCCGCCGAGTGGGCGTGGCGGCTGCTGGTGATGTTCGCCGCGCTGATCGCGTTCTCGATGTTGGTGCAGAAATTGGCGACGGTGGTGATTCCGCTCGCCATCGGCCTGCTGGCCGCCGCATTGCTGGCGCCGCTGGTGGATTGGCTGCAGCGGCTGGGGTTACCGAGGTCGGTGGGGGTTTTCGTCGCGCTGGTCGGATCACTCGGGGTGGTCGCGGGGATCATGACCTTCGTCGTCGAGCAGTTCATCGAGGGCGTGCCGCAGCTGTCCGACGAAATCACCCACAGCATTCACCAAATCCAGGACTGGCTGATCAACGGTCCGCCGCATTTGAGCGATGAGCAGATCCGCAGTGCGGGCGATACGATCGTCAAGACGATCAGGGAGAATCAGGACAGTCTCACCAGCGGGGCACTGACCACCGCGACGGTGATCGGGCACGTTCTCACCGGCGCGTTCCTGACCCTGTTCATTCTCATTTTCTTCCTGTACGGCGGCGACCAGATCTGGCACTTCGTGACCAGGATCGTGCCGACCCCGCATCGGGAAAAAGTGCGCACCGCAGGGCAACTCGGCTTCGGCACACTGGTCGGATTCGTGCGCGCGACCGTGGTGGTGGCGCTCGTCGACGCCATTGGTATCGGTGCCGGGCTGGCCATTCTCGGGGTGCCGTTGGCATTGCCGTTGGCATCGCTGGTGTTCATCAGCGCGTTCATCCCGATTGTCGGTGCGTTCCTCGCGGGGACCATCGCGGTATTCATCGCATTGGTGACCAAGGGCTGGGTGACCGCGGTGATCGTGCTCGGCATCATCATCGCGGTGATGCAGCTGGAAAGCCATGTGCTGCAACCATTGCTGCTCGGGCGGGCGGTGAGCATCCATCCGCTCGCGGTGGTGCTGGCCATAGCCGCGGGCATTGTGCTCGGCGGCATCGCGGGCGGTCTGTTGGCGGTGCCGTTCGTCGCGGTAATGAATACCGCGATTCGGTCGTTGCTCTCGGAAGGTCCGGAGGAGGCTTTCGAGGAACTGCATACCGGCGACGGGGGTCGATTCGCGGTGGAGCCGGATAAACCTGAGCCCGGCCGGTTCGATGTCGATGCGACCCTGACCAGAGAGATGATCCGAAAGGACCGGTCGGATGACTCGGCCGGGGCCGACTGAGCTCAAAGCAGCCGAGCTGAGCGCGGCCGATGCGGCGACCGCGCCACTGTGGCGTGCGGTGCAGGCATTGCGGCTGGTCACGCTGCTCTATGCGGTCGGTCAGCAGATCGCCGCGGTGCGGCACTACCAGAATCAACAGCTGAGCTGGGTACTGATCGCGGTGATGGCGGTGTGGTCGGGTGCTTCGGCATTCATGTTGTCGCAGTGGCATTTTCCCGACGTGGCGCGGCTGCGGTCCTGGGTGGTGATCGGGGATCACGTGGTGGTGATCGCGCTGATCGCCGCGACGCGGTTGGTCGCCGATTACGGCTGGTATCACGAGCATCAGACGCTGCCGACCACGCTGTGGGTCGCCAATGCCGTTGTGTCCGCCGCGATTCTGCGTGGGCCGCTCGCCGGTGTGCTCTCCGGACTGCTGATAGCGGCGGTGATCGTGACGGTGCGCGAGCAGTGGGGTCAAGATGTGTGGGCCGATGCGACCGCACCGGTGCTCGTCTCCATCGGGCTGGCCCTCGGACTCGCGGCCGATACCGCGCGTCGGGCGCAGGGGCAGCTGGAACGGGCCGTTCGATTGACCGCGGCGGCCCAGGAGCGGGAGCGCCTGGCTCGTGAGGTGCATGACGGTGTGCTGCAGGTGCTCAGCTATATCAAGCGGCGCGGCAACGAGATCGGCGGCGCCACCGAGGAATTGGCGCAGCGGGCGGCGGAACAGGAAGTGGCGCTGCGGGTTTTGCTCTCCGAACAGGGCCGGCACGGTGACACCGGTGGTGCGGATGTCGACCTGCGGCCGCTGCTTACCGTGCATGCGACGCCGTCGGTCTTCGTTTCGACGCCGGGTGAGCCGGTGCGGGTCGGGCGGTGGATGGCGAGGGAGATTGCGGCGGCGGTGGCGAATGCGCTGTCCAACGTCGCGCTGCATGCCGGGCCGGATGCCAAAGCTTATGTGCTGCTGGAGGACACCGGCGATGAGCTGATCGTCAGTGTGCGCGATGACGGCGTCGGAATCGCGCCGGGACGATTGGAAGAGGCGGAAGCCGAAGGGCGCATGGGGGTTTCGCGATCCATCGTCGGTCGCATCGAGACGTTGGGGGGAACGGCGGTGTTGCTGACGGAGGAGGCCGGGGGAGTTGGCTTCGGTACGGAGTGGGAGTTTCGGGTGCCCTCGGCCGCCCAGCAGCGCGAGCGCGGAGGAGGGCCCTGTGACCAGTGATGATGCAGCCGAGGCGATTTCGGTGATGGTGGTGGACGACCATCCGATGTGGCGCGATGGAGTGTCTCGCGATCTGGCCGAGGCCGGGTTCGTGGTTGTCGCGACGGCGGACGGGGTGGGTTCGGCTACACGGCGGGCGGCGGCGGTACGGCCTGCGGTGGTGTTGATGGATATGCAGTTGCCCGACGGAAATGGAGCGCAGGCGACTGCGGAGGTGCTGCGGGTCTCGCCGGAGAGTCGGGTGCTGGTGTTATCGGCATCGGCCGAGCGCGGTGATGTGCTCGATGCGATCAAGGCGGGGGCCTCGGGTTATTTGGTGAAGAGTGCGTCGGCTAGCGAGTTGATCGAGGCTGTGCGCGCGACCGCCGCTGGGCAACCGGTATTTACGCCGGGGCTGGCAGGGCTGGTGCTCGGTGAGTATCGACGGATGGCGAGCGCACCAGTCGAGCCGGATGAACCGCATCGGCCCGCACTCACCGACCGGGAGACCGAGGTGCTGCGCATGGTGGCGAAAGGATTATCCGCCAAACAGATTGCGTCGCGTCTCGGGCTGAGCCATCGAACAGTGGAGAACCACGTGCAGGCGACTTTGCGGAAGTTGCAGTTGGCCAACCGGGTTGAACTGACCCGCTATGCGATTGAGCAGGGTCTCGAGTAGGTGAGCAACAGTTCTCGAGTAGATGCCTGACGATTTCGGCGTCTCGAGGCGCCGACTGCCGCCCGATCATTCTGTATGAGGACCCGAACATGTCTCGGGTGGCGCGTGGGAGTCATTGGCCGTGCCCGGTGTGGCACGGGATGGCCGATGCTGGAACGAGGCGGCTTGTGGTGGACCGGGATGCCCGGCGGCTCCAGTGATGTGTCACCTCGCTCGCCGATACACCAGGTGGTGCGAGGGGAAACGGTCTGGGATCCGCCCCGAAATCGGCGGGATCGGGGCGCAGCGGAGCGGGGAATCGGGGATTGCCCTGATGTGTCGGGTGGGTTGGGCTCGGTAATCTCGGATTCATGGGTGGCCCCGAATCGGTATCCAACGGTGTCGGCTCCGGTGACACGGTCGGCGATCGTGAGTTGCGCGTTTCCGATGCCGAGCGCGAACATGTCGGTCAACTGCTGCAGCGCGCTGTCGGGCTCGGCATGCTCTCCCTCGGGGAGTTCACCGAGCGAATGGACACGGCGCTGGCCGCCAAGACGCGTGGCGAACTCAATGCCGTACTTGTCGACCTGCCCGGCGTGCGGCTCATCGGTCAGCCCGCGGCACCGCCCTCGACCTTCGTGAACGCGTCGCCCGCCTTCACGAAGCGGATCTCACCGCCGCCGTCGGTGCCGACACAGGTCACACCGGGGAATGTGATCCGCAGCCGCCTTTCCGGCGTCAATCGCCGTGGTCCATGGCAGGTGGCGCCGGCCCTGCATCTGAACAACTGGCTCTCCGGCGTCACTCTCGATTTCACCGAGGCGATCATGTCCACCCAAGTTGTCGAGGTGCACGTCGACGACTATCTCAGCTCACTCACCCTGATCGTCCCCGCCGAGGCCACCGTCGACCTCAACGCCGTCGACCTCATCGGCTCCAGCGTCAACAACAAGGTCCGCACCGGCCCACCCCTCGGCCCCCTACACGTGGTGGTGCAAGGTCGAATCCGCTTCGGCTCGATCACCGCCAAACACTCTTTGCGCGCCCAGTGGCGCAAGTTGATGGGAAGCTAGCGTGCCCGTGGTGTGCGTCCCGAATGCCCACCAGACGGTAGCCTTCTAATATGACTGCCGCACAGCCCATCGACGAGCCCATCGAGGGCCATTTGGTGCTCGTGCCGACACCCCCTCGGGGTGGATTCACCGCCCGTGATCTGCCCCGTTTGATGAAGGTTGTCGATGTTCGGTTCGAGCTGCTGGACGGTGAAGTCGTCATGATGGCGCCGTCCACAGTGTGGCACAACGAAGTCATCGATATTCTCAAGTTCGCGCTTCGCCGCGTGGCTCCCGCGTGGGTCTCGATCGCCACCGAACAGCGGATTGATCTGGGGTGTACGGTTCCCGAGCCAGATCTACTCGCGGTCTCGCGGGATGCGGTCGCAGCTGATTCGCTGTCCTTCGCGCCGGGGGACGTCCATCTCGTGGTCGAAGTGGTATCGCCCGGAACAAAGACAAAGGATCGAGTCCTCCGACCTGCTCAGTATGCCGAGGCCGGGATCAAATGCTTCTGGCGAGTGGAGAATGAAGACAACGCGATCGTGATCTATACTTTCGAGCTACTGCCCGAAGGCGGATACGCGCCGACCGGGGTGCATCGGAGCCGGGTGCAGGTAGACCGCCCCTTTCCAATCGACATCGAATTGCCTGAAGTCACCTGGTAGACGGCGCATCTCGCGCCGAAACGGATCAGATGTTGACGCCGATGCGGCGGGCGAAGGTTCGCAAGGGAACTCGGCGGTCGTGGTCCAGTAGTTCGGAGACGATGTGCCGTGGCAGGGACTGGTATTTGAGCCAATCGGCGCCGCCGACGCGTTCGGCGTCGAGCAGGGCGGCGAGGGCGCGCTTGTGCTGGCCGGTGCGCGTCAGGGCGACGGCCGTATCGGTGAGGTGGCGAGCCCGCGAGGCCTGGGGCAGACCGCAATTCGCCGGCATGTCCCGTGCGGCGGTCAGCGCCTCCGGATAGCGTTCGGAGCTGATATTCACATCGACCGTCTGCATAACGACTTGTGAAGGGCCGAAATAGGTTTCGTAGTCGTGCCGATCGGCGCCGATGCGCAACGCGACCTCGCCCGCCGCTTGGACAAGCGACAATGCCTCGGGAACGTCCTGCGATCGACCGGCCGCGGTAGCGCCCTGCAAAATCAGCGATCCGTACGCGGACAGATGCGCCGGGGTCGGCTCACCCTCGGGCTCCAGATTCGCCGCCGCACGCAGCGCCACCTTGCGCGACTCCTCATAACGGCCCTGCACCAGCAACTGCCAGGCGACCGAGCCGCGAATGGTGGCCAACAGCAGCGGATCGTTGCCGAGCTCGGCGGCGGCAAGCGCCTGCCGGATCGCGAAGAACGCCGGATCGGTCTGCCCGAGATGAACCAGGGTACAGCCGGTGACCCAATACATCCGTGCGAGTAGTTCATTCGCGGATGCGACCACGCCGTTGCGGGCGGCGTGCACCGTTGCCCGCAGCTGGATGAGCCCGGTCGGCAGGATCGAGGTGAGCAATTCGTAGTGGCCGGTCCAGTAGGCGCCCCACGCGTAATCGACTGCGCGACTGCCCTCGTCGAGGCCGATCGCATCCTCATCCGGTATCTCACCGAGCAGATCGTCGACCGGGGTCAGTGCGCGCCGGATCGCGACGATACCGGCATCGGGATTGCCGGAGGGGATGCCGTGTCGCTTGCCCACCAGGTCGGAGATGTCGACATCCAATGCGCGCGCGAGTTTTTGCAGACTGGCGATCGAGGCGGTCTGGCGGCCACCCTGTTCCAGTTTGCGCACCAGGTCAACGCTGACACCGGCTTGGTCGGCGAGTTGGCGCTGGGTGAGCGCCTTGCCGCGGAACAGTCGTATCCGCACGCCGATCGACGAATCGTCCATTTAGCCAAGTCCTTTGTTACATCCTTGTTTCAGCGTACGACGTTAGGTGATCGCGCTCACTAGAAGTGGGACATTACGTACGACTCGTTCCCGCTTGGTTGGAATACCTTTGTCTTTCTGCAACTTTGAGAATGCAAAGGGCGGCGGCAATGAATATCATGCCGAATACCACCGTGCGAGCTCTCCGCGTCGACCGCGCGCGCGAGCCGGGTGTCCAGGCCAGTCGATTCGCGCGCCACACCCAGCGCGCACGCGAACAGCACGGTCCGCTACGCAGAGGGGACTGCCCGGTCTGTGGACGAGGGGAGGCGTAGGCCATGTTCGAGCGCTGTCACTCGCCTCACGAAATCGCGCATACACTGCGACATCGGTACGGACTGCCGGTCCAGCTGCTGGCCGGTCGCCCGATGATCACCACCGGCTCCATCCTCGGCGCCCTGGTGATGCCACCGGATCTAGGCCGCAAAGTCCTGGCCGCCCTGGACCGGACCTACGCGGCCCCGGTGGTCGCCGAACCCGGTGAACGCACCTGGACCTTCCTCGTCGCACCGCCGAGCCCGGCCGTCCCGGTCGAGATCAGCGTGCGCCGCTGCCTGGCCGGACACTACGTGACCGTCATCCCACCTGGCCGTCACGTCCTGCTCCCCACCACCGACTCCCCACTCGGCTGGCACTGGGCAGGCGAGCCAACCCCCGGCGTCCTGCGCATGCCACCGCGCTCCGCGGTGATCAATGCGGTCTACCAGGTCACCAACATGCGCTCCCACACCCTGTAGTCAGCGCCGACCCCCGCCCCGCCACGTCCGGGCGGGGGTTGATGGCCGGGTGACCCAGCGATCAGTTGTGTGTCATGACTACGTCTGCTCCGAGCAACGGCTGAGAGTGGTTCCGGGCGCAGTGGCCGCCGGTTTAGCGCTGCGAAGGCAGCTTCGTACCGGGTGGGCCGCGCGGCTGGAATTCGAGTAGATCCCGGATGAGTACCAGTGGTTTCTACTCATGTTCCGGCGCGCTCGGGAAATCAGCATTGGGGATATGACTACGTCTATCGATCCCGCGCTGATTTCGCGGTTGTCCGGGGAGTTCACTGCGTTGGGAACGCAGATGGGCATCCTCGGTCGGGATTTGGATCTGTTGCGGGCGCAGGTTGTCGCGGATCTGGTTGCGGCACAGTGGGTTTCGAAGGATTCGACCGGATTCTCGGTTCGCGGGGAGTATCCGCTGGGGCCGGTGCCACCCGGCGGCAGCGGTGAGACCGGGGCCGGAGCGCGGGGAGTGGTCGATGGCCAGACCGTATGGCCACAAGCTCCCTCAGTCGAGACGACCGGTGGCGCTGGGCATACCTCGGACGCGGCGGCCGCATCGACGGCCACGGGGGAGTCGGCGGCTGGTCGGACGTCACAGTCGGGAGCCGCGAATACACCGATGGCTCCGAAAACCGCAGTGATCTCTGGTGCTTCCACTGTGCCCGGGGCGGGTGCGGTGCCGTCGGCACCAGTTCCTGGTTGGGTGGGGCGGATTCCGATGCCACCGGTTGCGCCTTCGGGGTGGGCGCGGCCGGTGCCTGGGTATGGGCAGTCGGGCGGTGTCGGCATGTCCGGATGGGCTGCGGTGCCCGCTGGGGTAGTCGGGCCTCCCGGCGTGGGCGGTGGGTTTGTGCCGCCGCGGGCGGCTGGTGGAGCGGTTGCACCAGGTATGCCGCCGCGCCCGCCGGGGCGGGGTGCGGCGAAGACGCCATGGTGGCAGCAGGAGGGGATGATCAGTCGGGTGCTGGCGGTCGCCGGGGTGGGGGTGACTCTGATCGGGGTGGTGATGCTTTTGGTGCTTGCGGCGCAGGCTGGCTTCTTCGGGCCGGTGCCGAGAGTGGTGGCTGGAGCGGTCTTCTCGGCAGCACTGGTCGGGGCGGGAGCGAGGGTGTTCGGGCGGGCCGGTGGTCGCATCGGCGGAATTTCCTTGGCCGCCACCGGTATTGCCGGGGCTTATCTGGACGTGGTCGCGGTTACTGCGATCTACGATTGGCTGCATCCGGTCGTCGGGCTCGCGGTGGCATCAGGTGTTGCGGCGGGTGGGGTCGGGCTCGCGATGCGGTGGCAGTCGCAGCCGCTCGCGGTGCTCGTTGTCGCGGGGGCGGCGTTGTTGTCGCCGTTCGTCACTTCGGAATTGGTGTTGCTCGCATTCCTGATCGTGTTGCAGTTGATATGCGTGCCGGTGCAATTGATTCGCGATTGGCCGTTCTTGCATGTGGTGCGCACTGTGCCCGCGATATTGGCGACATTGCTCGCGATTGCCATTGCCGTCGTTGATGATGCGGCGCAAGGCCGGGTGTATTGGCTGCTCACGGCCGCGGTGACGATTGCCGCGATCGGGATGGTCGGTGGTTTTCTGGTGGTGCGCAGGCGATCCGACGATATCGTCGCCGCCTTGACTTCCGCACTGTCCATGGTTGCGCTCTTGGCCGCACCCGTGATGTTCGAGCGGCACGCGGCGACCTTGGTCGCGGCGGTCTGTGCGGCGGTGCCGCTGGCTGTGGCATCGCTGCACACCTTGCCGAAACTGCGTGAACTGGTGGGTATTCCGGGTTCGATCGCCTTTGTCGCCATGATCGCAGGCTCATTCGCGCTGCTCGAAGCATGCGTCGGTGTGACGCGAGTGCAGACCTTGCCGATCGCCCTGTTCCTGGTTGCGCTCTGCTATCTGGGTCTGGCCGGACAGCAGCGCTCCCGCATCACCGCCGCCATCGGCGCGGCGTTCACGCTGGCCGGCTCGGTAGCGTACTTCACCACCGTGACTCCGGAAGTACTTGCGACACAACGGCTTGCGCACCCGCGCTCGAGTATCGCGACCGCACTGGGCGCCGTCCTCGCGCTCGCGGTCATCGCCGTGGGCATCTGGTGCGCCAGGAGACTCCCCGGTATGACCAAGGGCGGAACCGACGAATCGACGCTGTTCGTCGTCGCGAGCATTGCGGGCCTGTATGCCGTAACCGCCGCCGCGGTCTCGATCGGCGTCGCGACCGGCAGCGCCGACGGGTTCATCGTCGGCCACAGCGCCGCCACGATTCTGTGGATGGCCGCTGCCACCGCCGCACTGTTCTACGGCCTGCGTAATCTGTCGCGCTCGGCCGCCGTCGCCAAACTGGCCCTCGGCTCCGGACTCCTCGTCACCGCAGCCGCTCTGGCCAAACTGTTCCTCTTCGACCTCGCCACCCTCGACGGCCTGGTGCGGGTAACAGCCTTCCTGGTAGTGGGCATCCTCCTGCTGGTGACAGGCACCCGCTACGCCCGTACTTTCGCCGAAGTCCGAGCCGGAGGAGTTCCTATCGCGAACCCTGTGGACCGGACCTGACGGGCACCAGCTGGCGACGCCACGAACGCTGGCTCACCGAACACCGTTTTCCCGCGCACCTCTTGTGCCGTCGCGTCCAGGATTCCGTGAGCAGGACTGGCGTGGTCGAGCCCACGCCACGGCCCAGCGGGCCACGCACGTCGCGGGTCTCTTCGCCGCACAAGGCCTAGTTGTTCCACAGAATGAATGCGCCACGACCTACGATATCCGCGACGAGAAATGCGACGCCAACCTGCTCTCGGAAAGTGCTGAAACGAAAGCCGCAGCCGCATAAGGCGTTACTCGCGATCCCGCCGCCGCAGCAACTCGTTCACACTGACCGTCCGCCCGTCCGCGCTGTGGTGGCGACCTTCGTCGGGCTGGCCGATGCGGCGACGGTTGGACCTCAGCTCGGCCATCCAGTTTTCGATGCTGCTGCGGTTCTCGTCCGGCGCATCATCATTCGACGTGCCGGGACGTGGAGGTGCCGCGTGGTGGGTCGGATGGTCCGCAGCCGGGATCGGCGTCGGCTGAACCGGCGGCGGGGGAGGCGTGGGCGTGCCTGTGGGCGGAATCGGACGAGTCGGCTCGGACGCCCCCGAAATCGTCGGAACCGGCCGCGGCCGAATGGGCTCGGGTGCGGGCGGCACCGATGGGCCGAGCGGCGCGGGCGGTGTCGACGGGCTGAGTGGTGCCGATAGGCCGAGTGGCGCGGGCGGTGCCGACTGGCCGAGCGGTGCCGGCGGTGTCGACGGGCCCAGCGGTGCGGGCGGTGTCGACGGGCCGAGCGGTCTCGACGGGGCGAATGGCGCGCCTTGCGCGGACGGCAAACCTGGCGCCGGTGGTCCGGACGCTCCCCGCCCGGGCGAAGCAGGCCCGGATGGCGCGGCAGGCGGTCCGGGCGGCGGCGTATGCAACGGCGGATTCGCGCGCGGTCGAGTCGGATCATGCGGCGCGACCGGCCGCGGCGGCACCGGCGGATCGGCCGGAATCTTCGCGAAATGCTGGGTCGGCGCCCCCGCCTCGATCTCCTCGACCGTGCGCTGCCGCCGCGGTGACCGCGTTCGAGTGGTGGCGTTATCGGTGAGCGCGGGCATCTGCATCGTCACCGGGTCGGTAATCGGCGTGGTCTTGACCAGGTCGACGACCTCGCCCCCGCCGGGACGCTCATCGTCCAGAATCGGTTCGCCCAGCCCGACCTTCTGCTGCACCTTCTTCATCCACGCCGGCGCCCACCAGCAGTCGTCGCCGAGCAGCTTCATGGTGGCCGGGACGAGCAGCATGCGCAGAATCGTGGCGTCGATGAACAGCGCCGCGATCATGCCGTAGGCCAGATACTGCATCATGACCAGATCGGAGAACGCGAATGCGCCGGTCACCACGAGCAGGATGAGCGCGGCGGCGGTGATGATGCGCCCGGTCTGCGCGGTGCCGATGCGCACCGCCTCGGTCGTGGAAGCACCCATCGTGCGCGCTTCGACCATGCGCGACAACAGGAATACCTCGTAGTCGGTCGAAAGACCGTAGATAACCGCGATGATCAGCACCAATACCGGCGACATGATCGGCTGCGGCGTGAAATTCAACAGGCTCGCGCCGTGTCCGTCGATGAAGATCCACGTCAAAATACCGAGCGTGGAACCCAATCCGAGCGCGCTCATCAACGCGGCCTTGATCGGCAGCACCAGTGAGCCGAAGGTGAGGAACATCAGCAGCGTGGTGACGAACAGCACCAGCGCGATCATCAGCGGCATCCGGTGCAGCAGCGCGTCGATGCTGTCCTTCTGGATCGCGGGCTGTCCGCCGACGTACATCTGCACGTCGTCCGGAATTTCCAGGGAGCGCAGGTAGTCGATGGTCGGATCCGCATTCTCCGAATCCGCGAGCGTCGCGCTGGTGCGGAAGACTTCCTTGTTTGTATTGGACTGGGCAGGTACGTCGAAGGTGCCGTTCAAGCCGGGTGCCTGCTTGGCCGCGGCCCACAGCTTGCCGACGTCACTACTGTTGGCGGAGACGAATACGAGCTGGATCGGATCGGACTTGCGTAGCGGGAAGATCGAGTCGAACTTCGCCTGGGCGAGCCGGGTCGCGTTATCCGGCGGCAGGTACCGCTCGTTGATGCCACCGAAGGCCAGATTCTTGACCGGAATGATCAACAGCAGCAACAGGATGCAGATCGGGATCGCGATCTTGAGCGGATGCTGCATCACCCAGCGGGTCGACTTGCCCCAGAAGCCGTTCTCGACTTCCTCGGCGGTCTTGGTCTTGCGGAATCGCTTGAACCCGAGCATATCCACCCGCGCCCCGAGGATGCTGAGCATCGCGGGCAGGATGGTGATGGCGGTCAGCGCGGCCAGCGAAACGGTCGCGATGGAGCCGTAGGCGATCGATTTCAGGAAGCCCTGCGGGAACAACAGCATGCCGCCGAGGCTGGCGATGATCATGGTCGCGGAGAACACCACGGTGCGCCCCGCGGTCATCACCGAACGGCGCACCGCCGCGCGCTTGTCGTAGCCCTCGGCCAGTTCCTCGCGGAACCGACTCACGATGAACAGGCCGTAGTCGATGGCCAGACCGAGGCCGATCATCGAAACGACCGGCGAGACAAACGAGTTGACCTCGGTGAACTCGGTCGCGAACCGCACGATGCCCCACGCGCCGATCACCGTGAGACCACCGACGATCAGCGGCAGCGCCGCCGCGACCACACCGCCGAAGATGAAGAACAGCAGCACCGCGACCGCAGGGATGGCCAGGATCTCCATCCGCTTCTGATCGGCGGCCATCGTGTCGTTCAGCGTGCCCGCCACCGCTTGCAGACCCGCGACCTGCACATCGATACCCGGAATTGCGAAGACATCCTTCACCTTCCGGAAGTTGCGCACCATATCGGTGTCGTTATTGCCCTGGATGGCGATGGAGGCGAAGGTGTACTTCTTATCCTTCGAACCGAACGTCAACGGTGACGCCGGACCGGTTTCGGTCTGCCAGTAGGCGCCGTTGATCTTGGCGATCTCATCCGGATGTTCGCGCGGCAGCCCGTTGAGGTTGTCGACGATCTTCTGCCGGAATTCGGGATCATCGATCGTCTTACCGTCCGGCGCGGTGTAGAGCACGATCACATCGCTGTTGTGATCACGTCCGAACGCATCGTCGGACAGCTTGGCCGCCTTGGCCGATTGCGATGTCGGGTCATCCCACCCGCTGGAGCTGAGATGGTCTTCCAAGCCGAGGCCGTAGCCGCCGAGTGCCAAGAGTGCGGCCGCGACAATGCCGATGACGGCGAAACGCAGCCGATAGACCAGATCGCCCCAGCGTGTGAACACTAAGCGACTCCTTGGGCAGGGCGAGAGGTGAGCAGCGCCGACAGCGGCCGGAACGGCTGCAGCCAGGCACCCTCGTCGGGCAGTGAGTCGAGGCTGACCCTGGGCAGTGGTTCACGGAACACGCCCGGGATGTCCTCGAGATCTACGAACTCGAGGGTATCGGATGTTACGGCCCAACTCGCATGCTCACGGAAGCCGAGTATCTGAACGGGGATTCCGTTGGCGGCCAATCGTTCGAGCGGTTCGCGGAATGCCTGGCCATCGGCGGAGGCGACCATGATGCCAGCCAGCCCAGCGCCGTGACTGCGTAGCTCGATGTGCGCGAGCATATCCGCGTCGACATCGGAGTCCTCATCGATCTTGGGCTTGGCGAACACCGCGTAGCCGACATTGCGCAGCGCCTCCACCCAGGGCCGCACCACATCGGCGGTGCCGGGCGCGATATTGGTGAAGACCGTCGCTTCCGGTTCGACCCGGGTCACGCTGCCGACCGATAATTCGGCGGTGCGCGCGAGCAGCCAGCGGCCGAGTGCGTCGAAGCGCGGTCGATAGGCGGCGGTCGGGCGACCGCCGAGGATCGCGCCGAGCCCCATATCGAGATTCGGGGCGTCCCAGACCAATAGCACTCGACGCACATCCGGCGTAACCGCGCCGATCACCTCGGATCCAGTGCCGTGCACCTCCCCGGCAACATCCACGACCTCATGGGCCATCTCACCGACACTCATCATCCGATCTTCCCCCATATGAACTCGTTGATGGCGCTTCCGGCGCGATGTGCCTTGCCTTCGAATTTGGTGACAGGCCTTTCGAACCCGATCGGCGCGCTGTCGCGATGTTCGGCGCTGACCCCGCCCGTGGTCTCGTTCAGGCCGATGAGCTGCGGTTCTGCCGCGCCGACTTCGGCGATGAATTCCGCGTAGTCGGCGTGGTCGGTCGCGACATGCAATACACCACCGGGGTGCAGGCGATCGGCGATCAATGCGAATGTCGCGGGCTGCAATAGTCGCCGCTTGTGGTGTCGCGCCTTCGGCCAAGGGTCAGGAAAGAAGACCCGCACGCCCGTGAGCGACTGTTCAGCAATCATGTTTTCCAGCACATCGACGGCATCCCCGCGCAGCAGGCGAATGTTGTCGATCTGCTCGCGCTCTATGCGTTGCACCAGTTGTGCGAGACCGGGCTGATAGACCTCGATGCCGATGAGATTCAGATGCGGTTCCGCCTGTGCCATCGCGGCGGTGGCGGTTCCTGTCCCACAACCGATCTCGATGACGAGCGGGGCGTCGCGGCCGAACCAGGCGGCGGCGTCGAGTGGTTCGTCGGCCACGTCGCGGCCGATCTTCGGCCAGGTGCGATCCCAGGATTGCTGCTGGGTCGCGGTGAGTGCGCCCCGGCGCGAGCGGAAGCTCGTCACTCGGGGGTACAGGCGTGAGCCCGAGCCCTTTCGGGATCCCCGGTCCGCCGGAGCCGCAGCTGTGGACGGCGGTCCGGGAACTGACTCGGCAGTGTGGTTCGCGGCGTCGTTCACGCGCTCCATTGTCCAGCATCGCAGGATGCGGGCAGCAAGCGGTCGTAGCGGATCGCTTGCGGGCATCCGAGACGAACGGTTATGCGGCGCGTACGCGGGGGATTCGAGTCTCGGGCTCGGTCTCTTGACGCAGCGGCTTGCCCAGCGCCACCTTGACCGCGGTGCCGAGCATCTCCCACAGCCCGCGCACGCCGGTCGGCGAGGCGGCGACCGACCACACCGTGCTGTCGCCGACATCGTGCACCGGTTTTCCGGCGAGCCGATCGCTGAGCCAGTCCAGGCTGATGGGGGTGGCCAGCGGAAGCAGCGAGAAATGCTCGCTGAGCCGGTCGCGCACATAGGTGACCTGGGCGCCGCCGCGGCGATACCGCTCGACCTGGCCGTCGACGCCGTCCATATGGATGATCTGGTCGTGTACCGGCTGCACCACCAGCAGCGGGCAGGTCGGCGTGGAGTGACCGAGGCGCAGCTCATCGAGCATGACCTGCATTTCGGGTGCGGCGAGCACCTCGGCCAGCGGTCGGCTCAGATGGTGGCCGACATCTCTATTGATGAGCCCGAGCACCGCCGCGACCGGTGTGGACCGTTCGGCGCGTGCGATGAGCCGGTGTCCCTCGGCATCGCATTCGCTGTCGAAGACCGCCGCCAGTGCCGGATAGAGCCTGCGCAGCGCGGCGACCACGATCGCGGGCAATCCGGCGTAGTGCCCGCCGTTGAGTCGGGTGAAGACCTGCCCGGGATCGCCGACCGGTGCGCCGAGCACAGCGCCGACGATATCGAGCTCCGGTGCGTAGGTCGGGGCCATCTCGACCAACCACGAACTGGCCATGCCGCCACCGGAATAACCCCAGACCGCGATCCGGGTATCGGGATGCAGACCCAGCGGTGCGAAGCGCAGCGCCGCGCGGATTCCGTCGAGTCCGCGGTAACCGGGCTCGCGTGGCGCGCCGAAATTACCGTGCGGGCCCTCGTGGTCGGCGATACTCACCGCCCAACCCCGGCGCAGTGCGTTGGCCACCAGCATCCATTCGAGTTGGGTGACCGAGCCGAGTGCGTGCGAACCGCGACGCAGTGCATAAGAGGGGGAACATCGCTCGGCGACCGCGTCCATGGCGGTCTGGAAGGCCAGCAGCGGACGGTCCTCGTCCGGGTCGGCGTCGAGCGGCAGGAGCACCGTGGTGACCGCCGCCTCCGGCATACCGTGCATATCGCAGCTGCGGTAGAGCAGCTGCCAGGCCGAGACCTGCTGCGGCACAACACCGAACAGTGCGAGCTCGACGCGACGGCTGCGCAGGATGGTCCCGGCCGGACGAGCCGCGAAGCCTTTGGGTGGTCGGAGGAAGGGATCGCTACTGGGTAGCAGTGGCTTCCTAGCGCCGGACGCGTCCGGCTCAGCACCGATGACATCGACGGTCACGGCAACCTCCTCATCGAGACCAGCGGAACGGATTCCGCCTGGTCGGCTTGCCGCCTTCGAAAAGCGAAGTTGCGCACCGACTATGGTGCCGACCATCCCGCCAGATTAAGTGACCATCGCATCTGTGGGAACCCCGAGGTAGAGGGCGTGCCCCCGCACTAGACTGCGCCCATGAGTAGACCGACTGTGTTCATCACCGGTGCGGCGGCGGGTATCGGCCGGGCCACGGCCCTACTTTTCGCTGCCCAGGGGTATCACGTCGGTGCATACGATATTGATGAGGTGGGGCTGACCAGGCTCGCGGCCGACATCCACGCCACCGGCGGCAGTGTACGCACCGGTGTGTTGGATGTGACGAACGACACTCACTGGACCGAGCGTCTGGCGGAGTTCAACGGTGACGAGAACCGGCTCGACATCCTCATCAACAATGCTGGCATCCTGCGCGCTGGTCCGTTCGAATCGATCGAGCTGGCCACGCACCAGACGATCATCGATGTCAATCTCGGCGGGGTGATAGCGGGTACGCATGCGGCGTTCAGCTATCTGCGCGATACGCCCGGCGCTCAGGTGGTGAATCTGTGCTCGGCATCGGCGATCTACGGTCAGCCGGAACTCGCCAGCTACGGCGCGACCAAGTCCGCGGTCAAAAGCCTCACCGAGGCGCTGGATCTCGAGTGGGGGCGCCACGATATCCGGGTGATCGCGGTGTGGCCGCTGTTCGTGTCCACCGCCATGGTGGACGGGATGGCGACCGGCACGATCAAATCGCTCGGCGTGCGTCTGAGTGCCGAGGATGTCGCACAAGGGATTTGGGATGCGACCCACAAGCGCGGACGGCTGCCGCGCGTGCACTATGAAATCGGCGCGCAGGCAAAAGTACTGGCGGCCGCCGCGAAATACGCGCCGAACTGGGCGGTGCGGACCGCGAACAAATACTTCAGCGGCAGCTGACCCTTTCCAGCGACCGGCAAGCCGTCGCCAGCGGCCCGTCGGCGCGGTAGGTCTGCAAGAATGGCGCACCGAAAAGGGGGTGTGCAGCTTTGCCGACAGCCACCGAATCCGACGGGCCCCGGATCCGACCGGGCGGACCCGCACGGGAACTGGACCAACTCGACCATCTGCTCGCGGCGCTGCGCTCGGGTGCGGATCCGCGGATTGTGGGCCAGGTGGGGACCGCTATCGCACGGTGGCGTCGGCCGCCGCGCATTCAGGTGACCGGGCGCGCGCATACCGGACGAACCACGGTGCTGCATGCGCTGGCGTTGATGTCGGCGGTGGAGACGGCGCCGATCGACGAACCGGGCGTGGCCGATCCTGAACTCGACGCCGACATCATCGTCTACGTCCTCTCCGGCGCGCCGCAGCCCGCGGACCGGCGGATTCTGTCGGAATTGCCGCCGGAGCGAACGGTCGCGGTCTTGAACAAGGCCGATGCGATCGGGTCGAGATGGGGTGATGCGGTCGTCGCCGCCGAGCAGTACAGCGGTCGCTTGGGCACCGTCACGCTGCCGGTGGTCGCCTCGCTTGCGGTGCGGACCAGGGCGGGTGCGGTGAGCGAAACCGATATGGTCACGCTGCGCCGCCTGGCCGAGACCGCGGATCCGGCGCTCACGCTCTCGCCCGACCTGTTCGTCGCGGCATCGGCGGGACCCGATGTCGCCGAGCGCGAAGAACTGCTGCAGCGCTGGGATCTGTACGGCGTGACCTGCGCGCTGTCCGCGCTGCGCCGGGACCCGGAACTCGGTCCGCACGCACTGCTGCAGATCATGCACGCGGCGAGCGGTATCGATCCACTGCACCGCCTACTGCACCGCCGCTACGAACAGGTCTGCGCCCTGCGCGGCGGCGAACTCCTCGACGAACTGACCCGCCTCGCGGCCCGCGCCGTGCCCGCCGACGGCGCGAAGACCCGGGACATGCTGGAGGACTACCTCTTCGGCGATGACGCCCGCTGGCTCGGCCTCTGCGCGGGCCTCGCCTATCCGGAGGTCGCCCATTTGGCCGCTGGATACCGCGCACCCGCCCCGTCCGATGCCGACGACGCCCTCGCCCGCGCCGACCGCTGGCGCGCCGTTGTCTCCAGCGATATGTCCCCCGCCGCTCGCCGCGCCGCCCTCCGCGTCCACAACGGGTACATCCGGCTATGGGAACGGATGAGCAGTGCCGGACTCTGAACAACCGGATTCCGTACGCACGGAGCCATCAGCCTCCGGTGCACCTGGGCGCGAAGGATCCGGTACTGCGCCACGCGAATCCTCGCGTGCTCCGACCGCTCCGACATCGCCACCGAACGGACCGCCGACAAGTGGCGGGGAATCCCATGGACCAGTGGTTGCCCCGCGCGGATCAACGGCTTCCTCCGACGGCTCGCCCGCTCCGCACGGCGCCACCACATCGCAAGGTATTGCCGATCCGGGGGGCGCCGCGGCGTCGCAGGGTGCTGCCGCGGGTACTCCCGCATCGGACGGTGCTCCTGCTGCGGACGCCACTGGTGCATCGCAGGGTGTCGCTGCCGCAAGTACCTCCACGGTCCCTCCGCGTGCTGCGGCCGCTCCGCACGGCACCTCCGCATCGCCGTTCGGACAAGATCCGGCGCCGACTGCCGAGCAGCGGTCGCTGACTCCGGAGGTCGAGGCGGTAATCGCGCGGTGGAACCCGCAGGGGATGGCGCTCCTGCGGGCGGTGCAGGGGACGGGAGTGGCGTCGGCGGTCACTTTGATCGGGCCCGATGACGCCAATACGAGCCTGTTGCGCACCGAGTTGGCTCGGTTCGAGCCGCGCATCCCGCTTTCGGATCCGGTGCCCGATGCGGGCGCCGTGGTGGAGACCACCTCGCCCTCGGGTAATGCGCCGTCGGCGGTCGCGCTCATGCTGTTGGACGCGGGTAGTGCCCTCGGCGCGGACGCCCTGCACGTGGTGCAGCGCCTGCGCGCCGACGGGACCAGGATCCTGCTCGCCATGAACGGCATCCACGCCTACCAGGATTGGCGTGCGGTGCAGGCACACAATCTCGACCTGCTCGCCGCGCAGGGCATCGACGACCTGGAGATCGTGCCGGTATCGGCGCGGCTCGCGGTGGCGGGCCGGTCGGCCGGAGATGCGGGCCTCATCGATCGGTCCGGCCTCGGTGCACTGCACGCCGAACTCGCGGCGGCCACGGCCAGCGCCGAATCCGATGACCGGGTAGCCGCGGTCACCACGCGCGTGCTGACCGATACCCGCCGACGGGTCGCCGAACAGGTCGCGGTGCTGCGTTCCGGAGCGGAACCGATCAAGTGGCGCGAAGAACGCGCCGTACTGCTCGCCGGCCGCGACGGCGGCCGCGCCACCGCCATGTCCGCCCTGCGCAGCCAATTGCATCTGGGAAGGGTGGATCTGATGACCGAGGTCGGGGCCAGGGTGCGCGCATTGCACGCTGCGGCCAGGGGCGAACTCGACCGGCTGCGCCGCGCCGAATTCGGTGGCTATCCCGAACGGTTACAGCAGGCCGTCAACGAACTGACCAATGCCGTGGACGGAACCATCGACCACCGGCTGTCCGAGCTCACCGATCGCGTCGGCGCAGTGCCGGAACACGACCGCGACACGCCACCGCGTTGGCGCGATCCGGCCCCGCGTGTCGGCCCGGATCCAGAGCCGAGACATCGGGGTGTCGAAGATCACCTCATGATCGCGCTCGGCGCCTCCGCCGGCGTCGGCATCGGCCGCCTACTGGTCGCCCCGTTCTCGCTTGTGCAGGCCCTCGATTTCGCGACCGTACCGGTGACGCTGCTGCTCGGAGCGGGTGCGGCGGCCTGGGTGGTGCGCGCCCGCGGCCAGGTCGCCGACCGCGCGCACCTCCGTCAATGGGTGGCGGACGCGCTGGTGAATGTGAAGGCCCAGTTGGAGCAGCGGGTCGCCACCGCACTGGTGGAATCGGAGACCGCGCTATCGGAGCGCGTCATGCGCGCGAGCACCGAGCGAATCGTCGAAATCGACCGTCAGGTGGCCGAATTGGAGGCCAGACTGCGCCGCGCCGCAGCCGAGCAACCAGGACAGCTGGCCGCCTGCGAACGCGATATCGCCATCCTCGATCGGTATCGCAGTTCTTTTGATTAGGTAACTTAGTGGGTACTCCTGCAGGAACCCGATTCCGTACTGGTCGTCACATCGCGTTAACCTCTTAAGCAGGAACCTGGGCGTCCGCTTCGTCCTTGTACGCGGTGCAGCCATGACGCGCTTTCGACTGGTCGTAGCGGGTGCCTTCCCGCCAACGGTGGCGCTCGGTGTGTTCGCGCTGGTCATGGGCCTTGCCGTAGCGACTGCTCGCAGGTCGCTCGAAATGGTCAGCCCAGGCGGCTACACCGTGAACCGCCCATCTCAGGAGAGTTTTCATGACCTCAGCGACCATTCCTGGTCTTCGCGATTCCGACGGCAAGCAGCCGACCGAGCACAGCGAACTACTCGCCTGGGTACAGGACGTCGCAGAGCTCACCCAGCCAGAGCGAGTGGTCTGGGCGGACGGTTCCGACGAAGAGTGGGATCGGCTGACCACCCAACTCGTTGCTGCGGGCACCTTCAAGAAGCTCAACGAGCACAAGAAGCCGAACTCCTTCCTCGCCCTCTCCGACCCCTCCGATGTGGCGCGTGTCGAATCCCGCACCTACATCTGTTCGAAGACCGAGGCCGACGCGGGCCCGACCAACAACTGGGTCGACCCCAACGAGATGCGCGCCACCATGACCGAGCTGTACCGAGGCTCGATGAAGGGCCGCACCATGTACGTGGTGCCGTTCTGCATGGGCCCGCTCGGTGCCGAGGACCCCAAGCTGGGCGTGGAGATCACCGACTCCGAATACGTCGTGGTCTCGATGCGCGTGATGACCCGCATGGGCGCCGCCGCGCTGGAGAAGCTCGGCTCCGACAAGCCGTTCGTGAAGGCACTGCACTCCGTCGGCGCGCCGCTGGCCGAAGGCGAGGCCGATGTGCCGTGGCCGTGCAACGACACCAAGTACATCACCCACTTCCCCGAGGACCGCGAGATCTGGAGCTACGGCTCCGGCTACGGCGGCAACGCGCTGCTCGGCAAGAAGTGCTACTCCCTACGCATCGCCTCGGCAATGGCCCACGACGAGGGCTGGCTGGCCGAGCACATGCTGATCCTCAAACTGATCTCCCCTGAGAACAAGGCGTACTACATCGCCGCGGCCTTCCCGAGCGCCTGCGGTAAGACCAACCTCGCGATGATCCAGCCGACGGTTCCCGGCTGGCGCGCGGAGACCCTCGGCGATGACATCGCCTGGATGCGTTTCGGCAAGGACGGCCGCCTGTACGCGGTGAACCCCGAATACGGCTTCTTCGGTGTCGCACCGGGCACGAACTACAGCTCCAACCCGAACGCCATGGCCACGATGGAGGCGGGAAACACCGTCTACACCAACGTCGCGCTGACCGACCACAATGACGTCTGGTGGGAGGGCCTGGAGGGCGAGCCCGATCACCTGATCGACTGGAAGGGTAACGACTGGTACCTGCGGGAGACCGAAACCCTTGCCGCGCACCCGAACTCGCGCTACTGCACGCCGATGTCGCAGTGCCCGATCCTGGCTCCCGAATGGGACGACCCGCAGGGTGTGCCGATCTCGGCCATTCTGTTCGGCGGCCGCCGCAAGACCACGGTTCCGCTGGTGACCGAATCCTTCGACTGGCAGCACGGCGTCTTCATGGGCGCGACCCTGTCGTCGGAGCAAACCGCCGCCGCCGAGGGCAAGGTCGGCACCGTGCGCCGCGACCCGATGGCGATGCTGCCGTTCATCGGCTACCACGTCGGTGACTACCTGAACCACTGGATCAATGTCGGCAAGAACGCCGATGCGAACAAGCTGCCGAAGATCTTCTACGTCAACTGGTTCCGTCGCGGTGACGACGGCCGGTTCCTGTGGCCCGGATTCGGTGAGAACTCCCGCGTGCTGGAGTGGATCGTCGGCCGCATCGAGGGTTCGGCGCAGGCCGAGCCGACCGCGATCGGCAATGTGCCCACCGCTGGCCAGTTGGACCTCGACGGTCTGAATGTCAACCCCGCCGATGTCGACGAGGCACTCGCCGTGGACGCCGACGAATGGCGCAAGGAGATCCCGCTCATCGAGGAGTGGTTCGAGTTCGTCGGCGACAAGCTGCCTTCGGGCGTGCGCGACGAGTTCGAGGCGCTGAAGGAGCGCTTGGGCTCTGTCTAATGGCAGCGCCTTCGGCGCTGCGTGTTCGCGGCCCCCTTCTGTCTCGCATCCGAGCGGCCGAGACTCGCGCCTGCGGCGCATGCGCTTCGGCCACTCGGATGCGAGACGGGCCGCGAACGGTCGCTCGTAAGGCTCGCTGCGTGGTGGCTGAGTAGTGGCGAACTCGTGGTACCGCTCGCACCATCTTTCACGATGGTGCGGGCGGTTTCGTTTGGGGCGGAGGTCTATTCGGAGAAGGGGGCGCGGCCGATCAGTTGACGGAAGCCCGCGGTGCGCATGAGCCATCGAGTGCGTCCGTCCGGCACCGCGGACGCCTCGTTCGTCAGTGCTTGCGTCATGTGCTTTTTGAAGTTGTGTCGCGGATGACGGCGCAGCAGTTCCTCGACCCAGCTCGGATCGAGATCGGACATTCGAGCTCCGAACACGTCCACGGCCGCACCGGCGGATACAAAGCCGAGATCGTCGACCGTATCGGCGACCCCGATGGTGAGATGCGCGGCGATCGCGGCGCCGACCGTCTCCGCCTGCTCCGGTGTCGCACCTGCGCCGAGGACGAACCCGACGGCGCGCTCCGCCCCGGCAACCGCGAAACACCTTCCGGGCGTGGGATGTTCGAGCTGCAAATCGTGTAGCAGGCAGGAGACGTAGGCCAGCTCGTCGTCGTATTTCGTGCCGTCGAATTCAGCGAGCGCGCGCCCGAAGAAATAACTCCGATACGAGTGCTCCAACACGTGCACCGAAAGGCATTCCCGCGCTTCGTCTTCGGCGGCCTCGGCCAGCTTCGAATCGGGCAGTCGGAGTTCCGCGAAATCCAGTCGCCCGCTCCCACTTCTCCCCAGTGCCAAGGCGGCCTGCCCGGCAACGAGCCGGGGCACGCCCGCAACGAGCTTGGCAGTCAGCTGCCTGCGCTGACTACTGGAAAGCGCCCCACCGGTACGCCTCGCCCATTCCCAATCCATCCCCACAGGCGCACCCACGCCGATCTCCTTCTCCTCGAACACGTCTCGCTCTCAGTGAAGCCCCCCAGCCTCCCACTAACCAGTGACGCAAATGCCACTAACCCTCGGATTCCCGCCAATCCGGCTCCCACCCACGCCAAAAGTTCGCACTGGACAGGTGATCACGGGGAAAGGGTGGTCCCAACCCCCGCCCCGACCAACTGCCAGAACCGGCGCACCACCGCCCGGCTCGAACCCGACGACTCCATCCAACAACCCCTTCGATCACCCGACGGTGCTGTTGCGATCACCCCTCGAGCCCAAGCGAGAAGCCTCCGCCACCATTTCCACCTGATCTTGATCGGTCAGCGGAAGTCGGGGGCGTGATCTTGTGCCCACTGGGTGAAGGTGTGGGCGGGGCGGTGGGTGATGTCTTCGATGATGGTGGATATCTGGGGTGGGTTGGATACTCCCGCCTTCCATCCGGCGAGGACGGCCTCCACGCCGATCTCGGGCATGCTCTTGCCCAACTCAACGCGGGCCTGCTCCTCGGAAATGAACTCGAAGGTGATTTCGCGATCGATAGCTGCGCCGATCTGCTGTACTTGCTCGCGCAGCGTCAGTGACTCGGGGCCCCAAACGGTGTAGGCCCGGCCTTCATGACCGGGTTCGGTCAGCGCTGTGACCGCGAGTGCCGCCAAATCCTTCTCATGGATGGGTGCGGTGCGGGCATCGGGATACGGCAGCCGGACGACACCCTCGTCACGGATGGAATGCTGCCACCACCACAATGCGTTCGTGGCGAACATCCCGGGGCGGATGAAGGTCCATGCCAGACCGGATTTCTCGATGGCCGCCTCGATGACGCTGTGCATCAAGGCAATTGGATTGTCCGACGCATTGTTCTGCAGCACCGCGCCCGACGACAGGAACACCACGTGCCGTACCCCGGCGGCCTCGGCAGCCGCCACGAAACCGTCGATTCCCTCGGGCTTGGCGTAGAGGAATACGCGCTGCGCGCCTTCGAGTGCGGCGGGCAGCGTTTCGGGCTGCTCTAGATCGGCCGCGACGACCTCCGTCCCCGGCGGGAAACCCGCGGTGCTGGGTTCGCGGCTCGTGGAACGAACCTGTTCTCCTCTCGAAATCAGACCCGCCACCACGTGGCGACCGACATTGCCTCTAGCTCCGAAAACGACTGTGACCATGGCGGCAGCGTAGGCCGGAGGCTTACCACTGGTAAGGACATACCTTCAGGTAAGCTCCAGAAATGGCGGTACGTTCGCAGGTCCAGCCCACTACCTGGCAGGGCATGAGTGACGCATTCAACAGCGAGTGTCCGGCGCGCGAGGTGCTCGACCACATCACCAGCCGCTGGGGCATGCTGATCCTGACCGCGTTGACCGATGGGCCACAACGGTTCTCGCAGCTGCACACCAAAATCGGTGGTATCAGCGAGAAGATGTTGTCGCAGACATTGCGCACACTCGGGCGCGACGGACTGATCGCCCGCACCGTCGAACCCACCACGCCGCCCCGGGTCAGCTATGAACTCACCGAACTCGGCCGAGGGCTTACCGAGTCGCTGCATCAGTTCCTCGGTTGGATCCGTGAGCACACAGCCGAAGTCATGTCCGCCCAGCGCCGCCACGACCGCCAGCGGATCGGCCCCACAACATAGAGCCGCCCCATTGGAACGCTCCACCTATGCCGCGATGAATCCGGGAGGTCCGCGCCAACAAGCTCGCCAGTGCTGTCCCAGCAAAGGCGTCGTATAGCCTTCGGCTACCGACACAGAGTGCGCGCTAGCCCGAGACTGTGGTTCAGCCCAAGGGTCGGGCATCTGATCAGTATGCCCAGTTGGGTGGCGGGGATTCCGGTGATGCTCGGATACATGTCAGACTCCGAGGTGTGAAGCAGGTAGTCGCGCTGGCGCTGGACGGCGTCATGGCCTATGACTTGGCTTGTGCCGTGCAGGCATTTCGCCACGGTCCGGGCAAGACCGGGGAGCCGGTGGGGTTCGAGATGCGGACCTGTGGTGTGCGGCCGGGGTCGGTGTGGACGCCGAATGGTTTCGACCTCCGGGTCGATGAGGGGCTCGAGGCACTGACGAGCGCCGACATAGTGGTGGTTCCGGGCATTGCCCTGCCCACATTGCCACCGGCTTACGAGGTACTCGACGCGCTCCGGTCCGCATCGGCGCGGGGCGCGACCATGGTGAGCATTTGCGTCGGCGCATTCGTCCTGGCGCGGGCCGGACTGCTGGACGGGCGGCCGGCCACCACCCATTGGGCGTATTGCGATGAATTCGCTGCGCTGTTCCCATCGGTCAAGCTCGATCCCGCCGCACTATATGTGGACGACGGCGATGTGCTCACCTCGGCGGGATTGTCCGCGGGAATGGATCTGTGTCTGCATATCGTGCGTCGTGAACTGGGCGCGGGTGTGGCGGCCGAGCTGGCCCGCTGGAATGTGACACCACCGCACCGGGAGGGTGGTCAGGCGCAATACATTCCGGATGCTCTGGGCGGCAATGACTTCCCCGGGGCCCTGGCCGCGACCATGGCCTGGGCGGCGGCGAATCCGGCCGCGGCCCCGGATATTTCAGCGCTTGCTGGACATGCGCTGATGAGCGAGCGCACCTTCATCCGTCGATTCAAAGCCGAGGTGGGCACGACGCCGCGGCGCTGGTTGGAGGCACAGCGCACGATGCGTGCCCGAGAGTTGCTGGAAACCACCGAACTGCCCGTCGAAGTTGTTGCGGCACAGTCCGGATTCGGCAGCGTCACCGCGCTGCGGGTGCATTTGCGCGCCGCTACCGGGACGACGCCCGCTGGTTATCGCCGGTCGCTGCGCCGCTAGCGGATCTCGTCGGCGCCTGAGCGTACCGTGCGGTATTGATCGGCCGATGTTCTCGGATTGCCGGATCCGCAGCTGCCGGTGCGCTACCGTTGATTTGCCCGGACGTGCTTCGTGCCGCAGGAGGGCATGTCCGGCAGGGGCTTATGCTTTGCGTGTTCTCCGTCCCATGACCGAACGTTTCGATTGCCAACTATTAACCGTATGACTTGGATCGACTGAACTACTTCCCTTTCGACCCGCGAATCCGCGCACCAGCGGCCAACGATGAGATCGACGCATGAGAGGTGGTTGGAGCATGACCGATCTGGAAATCGGCCGGTTGGCGTCACAGGTCACCGGTACCGACCTGGCGACCGCGAGCACCCCGCTGCGGCGCGCTGCCGGACGTTTGCAAGAGGCTCTGCCATCTGGTTGGCAAGTCGAAATCGTCGACGCCGGTGCGCCGAGCATCGTCGACGCACCGGACCGTCAGCCGGTAGTCCGGGTGGTTATGTCGGGGGCTTGACTACCCTGTCCACCCCATCGGCATGAGCAGGGACTTCTGCTCGCAGAATGCGTCCAGACCTTCCGGTCCGTTCTCTCGGCCGAGGCCGGAGTTCTTGTACCCGCCGAACGGCGAACTCGGGTCGAACGCATACCAATTGATCGCGTAGGTTCCGGTGCGCACCCGCGCCGCGATTTCCGCGCCGTGCTCGATATCCGCGGTCCAGACCGAGCCGGCCAGGCCGTATACCGAGTCATTCGCGATGGCCACCGCTTCGTCCTCGGTCTCGTATGGGATGACCGACAGGACCGGGCCGAAAATCTCCTCCTGCGCGATCGTCGACTTGTTGTCGACATCGGCGAAGATGGTCGGCTCGACGAACCAGCCGCGGTCCAGATCCGCCGGGCGACCGCCGCCGAGCACCAGCCGCGCGCCCTCTTCCTTGCCCTTGGCGATATAGCCCTCGACACGGTCGCGCTGACGTTCGGAGATCAGCGGGCCGAAGGTCGTCGCCGGATCGGTGGGATCGCCGGTCTTCAGCGTCTTCACGTGCTCGACCAGCGCGTCCAGTATCTCGTCGTAGCGGCTGCGCGGCGCGAGAATGCGGGTCTGCGCGACGCAACCCTGTCCGCTATTCATCAGGCCGGAGAACGCGAGCACCGGAATGTTGGCGATATCCATATCCGGCAACAGGATTGCCGCCGATTTGCCGCCGAGCTCGAGCGACACGCTCTTGAGTTGTCCGGTCGCGATCGCGCCGATCTTGCGGCCGACCGCGGTGCTGCCGGTGAAGGTGACCTTGTCGACGCCCGGATGCGAGACCAGATACTCCGCCGCATCCGCCTCGGCGGGCAGAATCGACAGCACGCCCTCGGGCAGGCCCGCCTCGGTGAAGATTTCCCCGATCTTATTGGCGGTCAATGGAGTCAGCGGTGCGGGCTTGAGCACCACCGTGCATCCGGCGAGCAATGCGGGCGCGAGCTTATTGGCCGCGAGGAACAGCGGGACATTCCATGCCGTGACGGCCGCGACCACCCCGCGCGGCTCCCGCGAGACCCGCGCGGTGCCGAACAAGCCGGTGCGGGTCTCGTTCCAGGGGAAGGATTCGGCCAGTCCGGCGTACGCGTCGAGCGCGGCAACCGCCGGAATCTGGTTGAGCGTCATGGCGATCATCTGCGGTGCGCCCATTTCGGCGGTGAGCGTGGCCAGCAGATCGGCCGAACGCTCCTCGATCAGGCGGGCGGCGCGCGTCAATACCTGGGCGCGCTCCGCGGGCGGTGTGGACGGCCACGGGCCGTTGTCGAAGGCGTGCCGGGCGGCGGCGACGGCGGCGTCGACATCGGCGCGACCGACCACCGGGACGCTGCCCACCGGCTCGACCGTCGCGGGCGAGATGACCTGGAGGCGCTCGGTGGCGGCGGGCGCGGTCCAGCGGCCGCCGATGAACAGGCTGTCGTAATGCATGAGAACACGTTACAGTTTTGTGGCCCGATTGTCTGTAACGTGTTCCAGTTTTTCGCGCCGTCATCCTTCTGAACAGCGCGAATTCCGACCTGTCGGTTCGCTTTTCAGAGAACGCACTATTGCGTTCTCTTGCTGCACCGGTCATGCTTTAGCTACTGATCAGCTCGCTCGATTCATGAACCGATTACGCAATTGGGAGTCAGAGCCATGGCGGTGCAAGTGATCGGCCGGTCGTTGATGACCAGCGACCAGACCGAGCATCAAGCTAAAAGCGTCGGCGCAGGTGGGTGGGTGGTTTCCTTCCTACCGGGCCGGACGCTGACCATCGAGCAGGCTACGGCGGCGATGCAGGCCGCCGAGGCGGTCGCCATGGTCGGGATGCTGGCTGATCAGGTCGGCCTAACCACCCTCGAGACGGTTGGTCTGGCCATTCAGGAATCGCCATGGGCGGCCACGCTCAACGCATGCGGGCGCCGGAGCTGGCGCCGGGGCTGGCTGGAGAAGTAGCGCTACGGCTTGGTGGCCACTACCACCAGATTGCTCACCAGTAACTCTCGCAATACGGGTACGCGAACCACCCACCAAGCCCAGCGTGGGTGGTAGCGGGGGAAAACGATGCGCACATCCGCGGAAGTGCTTGCCGCCCAACCCAACCCGTCGGCGGCGCCGACCGCGAACAGTGATTTGCCGAAGCGGTTCTTCGGTTCCCGGCCGGCCTTGCGACGGTATCGGCGCGCGGCGTACTCGCCGCCGAGGTAGTGCCACGGTCCCGTTTCGTGGCCACCGAAGGGGCCGTGCCACACCGTGTACGACAGCACGATCAAGCCACCCGGACGGGTCACGCGCACCATTTCGTCGGCCATGACCCACGGCTGCGGCACGTGCTCGGCAACATTCGAGGAGAAGCAGATGTCGACCGCGTTGTCACGGAACGGCAGTGCCATACCGGACCCGCGGACCGCACCGGTCACCGAGAGTCCGGCGGCATGCATCTCCGATGGGTCGGGCTCGACGGGAATGTAGCGTGCACCGGTCTTGACGAATTCGTCCGCGAAGTAGCCGGGGCCGCCGCCGACATCCAGAATGGTCGCGCCATCGAGGCCATGTCCGGTGACATCTGTGTAGAAATCGCCGATCATCGTCGCGCTGTCGGCGGCCAGACCGCCGTAGAACAATGCGGGATCGGTCTGCTCGAACCGGAAACTGCCGAGCAGCCGCAGCGACCGGCGCAAGGTCGCCCGCCGCGCGAACCGGAACATGGCTCCTCCGCGCCGTGCGGCCTGCGCCGCCACGGCCTCGGCTGGCTCGGTTTCAGCAGTCGGCACGGCGCAGAGTCTCGCATAGTGCGCGTGATGCGCCGCGGTCCCGCCTGCCTGGGGTGGGAATTCCCGCGCGGTGCGGACGGGCCGGTTGGTGGTGCGGGTTAGGGTGTACGGCGATATCCGTGACCCTGCTGACCGAGAGAAGCTCCACCGTGCGCGAAGTCCTCCTGCTGTGCTGGCGTGACACCGGGCACCCGCAGGGCGGCGGCAGCGAACGGTACCTGGAACAGGTCGGTGCGCAGCTCGCCGCGCGGGGTGTCAAGGTCACCCTGCGCACCGCGCGCTATCCGGGCGCGGCGAAGCGGGAGTGTATCGACGGCATCGATATCAGCCGGGCGGGCGGGCGCTTCTCTGTCTATCCGCGGGCGCTGGCCGCGATCGCACTCGGACGGCTCGGCCTCGGTCCGTTGCGGGGTGTGCGGCCCGATGCGGTGATCGATACGCAGAACGGGATCCCGTTCTTCGCGGGTGCGGCGACGAAGGCGCCGTCGGTGGTGCTGGTACACCACGGGCATCGGGAACAGTGGCCGGTCGCCGGACGGTTCGTCGGGCGGATCGGTTGGTGGATCGAATCGCGACTCTCGCCCCGGGTGCATCGGCACAACCAATATCTGACCGTTTCGCTGCCATCGGCGGAGGAACTGGCCACGCTGGGCGTGGACGGTTCCCGTATCGCGGTGGTCCGCAATGGCGCTGAACCCGTTCCTGTGGACGCGCCGACCGGCTGCGCCGAGACACGCACCGAAGAGCCGCGCATCGTGGTGCTCTCGCGACTGGTGCCGCACAAGCAGATCGAAGACGCATTGGCGGTTGTCGCCCGACTACGGAGTCGGATTCACGGCCTGCGGCTCGATGTGGTCGGTGACGGCTGGTGGGCGGACAACCTGAAGGCCAACGCCCGCGCCCTCGGCATCGCCGATGCGGTCACCTTCCACGGCCACGTCGACGAGCGGCGCAAACACGAATTGCTTGCGCGCGCTTGGGTGCACGTGCTGCCGTCGCGCAAGGAGGGCTGGGGCCTGGCGGTGATCGAGGCGGCACAACACGGGGTACCGACGATCGGTTACCGCAGTTCGCGCGGCCTCACCGATTCCATTGTCGACGGGGTGACCGGGGTACTCGTCGACGATGTGAGCCAGCTCTGCGAGTCCGTCGGTGAGCTCATCGATGACACCGAAGCGCGCGCTGTCATGGGTGAGAAGGCCCGTGCCCGTGCGCGTGAATTCTCTTGGGAGCAGACCGGGAACGGTGTGTACGCGGTGCTCGAGGCTGCGGCTCGCGGTGAGCACACTTCGGGGCTCATCCCGCCTGGGCCCTGATCGGTTGAGGCCTGCTATCGGGCGACGAATTCGTCGGTGGCGTTGCGATGTCGAGGCCTGTGCATCCGCTCTGGGAGGCGGCGTGGTGCGGTCAGCTCTAGCCCGGCCGCGGTCCAGCGACTGATTTATCGGTGATCCTTACGTGCTGTTGCGCTGTCGTGACCGGGGGGTCGGCGCGTGGTGCGGGTCGGATCCGGTCCGACCGCAGTCGCATGCGCGGGGAGTATCGCGTAACGGGCTCTGTGGCTTGTGTGAGATAGCATTTGGATTTGCGTGGTGAAGCTCAGGTATGAACGCCATCAACGGTTTTCACGCGGTGGGCGCAATATGACTGCTAGTAGCAGGCCGCCGACTAAAAGGCCGGCCCAAAGGATATGGGCGACGTAGGCGATCGTACGGTACGCGGAGTGTGCACCTTTATCTGTTGTGTCGGGGACTCGATACAGCGCCAGTTGGGCGTCGGTGTAGACCGAGTCCAGCTGGGCGAGTGTTGTTTTCGACGCGCCGAGCGGTCCGGGAGTGGTGCGTTCGACGAGCACCCAGCCGACTCCGAGCTGAGCCAACCGTCGCGCCGAATCACCATGCAACAGTGCGGTTTCCACCTCCCGCGCCCTGGCGCCCTCGCCGGCAACGGTGCGCCCGCGCACCGGGAGCTCACCGGTTTGCAGCACATCGCGCGGCAGCATCCGCGGCGCCGGATCCAACACCGCCACCTTGCCGCTGTACGGAAACTTCCGAAACATCCCGCCCGGCAGCACCGCGACATCCCCAGGCCCGTCGATCCGCTCCGCAACCCGCTGCCAGCCGACCGGATAATGCACCGGTTTCAGCGCCCCACCGATGCCCCAAGCCATATCGAACAGCGGCAGCACCAGCAGTGCGATGAATACCATTGCGGTCGATGCCATCCCGGGCGAGCGGGCAGGCTTCTTCGTCGCGGCGCTATTCGCCGCGAAGCGCATGGCGACCGCTCGACACCCAGCGGCGGCGCACAGCGCATACGCGGGCATGGCAAGCGCCACATACTTTTGCGTATCCCGCAACAACCCCGCCCCCGGCACATGAGCAACAAGCCACTCCATACCGCTCATACCCCACGACGTCGCCCCCAATGCAGGCAGCACGACGGCGAAAGCCGCCAGTATCAGCAGCCTGCGACGAACTCGCAAGCTCTCCCGATCGATGCGGTCGCCAGCGCGTGCGGCCTTGTCTCCGCTGGTCGCGACAGTGATTTTCCCGACCTCGGGATGCTTCGACGGGGTTGTCGCGGTGCCGGTGTCGGACTCATCGACACGTGCGGTGCTGGTCGGGGGTGTGGACTGAGCGGCGGCATGGCCGTTGGTGCTCGTCTTGATCCCGGCGGTGGTGCGGATACCAATGACTACGATGATCAGGAGTAGGGCGGTGGCGATCAGGGCGAGTGGGGTGGTGCGGGAGGCGGGAACCGAGTCGGCGTTCCAGATTCCGCCCAGTCCGGCCAGGGAGCCGAGTGTGCCGAGGGCGGGTTCGGCGCGGGCTGCGAAGGCGGCGATTCCGGCGGGGTCCGAGGATGCGGTCCCGGCACCCGACAAAGCCGCCGCCGCCAACCAGGGAGCGGACACCGCCGATAGTAGAACCAGCGTCCCGAGCACACTTCGACGCCCGACCAGCACCATCGCGGTGCCGCCCGCCAGCAGAGCGCCGGTCGGCGTCAGCCCCGCCGCCGCAAAACACCCGGCCAGGGCACCCCAGGCACCGACCGCGCCCCCGCGTGCCCCCGCGTCGGAGCCGCTCACCCATCGCCCCCGGATGCGAATGCGATAGGCGGCCAGTGCGGTCCACGGCAGTGCCGCGTATCCGGTCAGCAGGCTCCAATGCCCTTGGAGCACGCGTTCGGCCACGTATGGGTTCCAGAGCGCGACGGTCACGGCGACCAATTGCGGCCCGGTCGATACCCGAAGCAGTTCCCTGGCCAGCACCGCCGCTCCATACCCGGCAGCCCACAGCGCCACGAGCAGGATCGTTTTGACGATCAGCCCACCGTCGACGATCGGCGACAGGGTGGCCAGCATCGCATCCTGTGGAACCGCTCGCGGAGCGGCGTCGCCGAGCCCGAGCGCGGAGTCCGTCATATACGACCGGGGTGTGCTCACCGCATCTCGCAAAAGCAGGTAGCCCGGACCCAACAGTGGCCCAGCGATCAGCACCGCCAGCGATCCGCTGTAACCGGCGGGGACGAAGCTTGCCCACCGGTTGCGTCGAGTCAGGCCGCTGCCACTCACGCCTGTGCACCTTACGTACCGACGAGCAAACCACCACCTTCCGGTACCGAGCGCCTGTTATCGGCCATCGCCCACTAGGCGACCTCCATGCCGCTCTCGCAGAGCCGCACGACGTTCGACCGCCCGCACTGCGGGAAAGTCGGCGGCGAAGCCGCGCAACAGCTGCAGCGTCGCGTCGACGGATTGCCCCGCAGTCGCCGTGTCGATCGCGCCGTACAAGCGCTCCTCTACCCGCGCCACCTCCGCGGCGAGGTGGCGTCCGGCGGGTGTGAGGCCCAAGGTGATCTGGCGTCGGTCGGTGGAGCCGGTCTGCTTATCGATCAGCTCCATAGCGACGAGTCGGTCGACGAGTCGGCTCGGGCTGCCACCGGTCTCACAAACCAGCAGGTCGCCGAGCCCGGCCAAAGTCAGCGGCTGATGGTCGGCAAGTACGCGCAGGACCTCGGCCTGGGATGGGGTCAGTCCTAGTGGTCGTAACTCGGACGACAGTTTTCGGTTTCCCTCCCGCTGAATGGCGAGGATGAGATAGCGCAGTTCTTCAGCCGGCCGCACGGGTTCGCACCTGTCGAGCGCCATCGAATGAGCGGGTGGACGTCATGGGCTACCACTTTAGATGTCGTGTAACGGGCTGACGCGGGCTCATTGGCTGCTGAGCTCCTCGTCACGGAGGAACCCGGCGATGGTGTTCGCGTAGGTGTGCGGGTGGGAGAAGCGGAACATGTGGCCGGTGCGTTCCAGGACGACTTCCCTGGCGTCGGGGATGCCCTCACGTAGCACCGTCGCCGCCGCTTCGCCGATCAAGACGTCATGCGAGGGCGTAAGGATGAGCGTGGGCACCGCCACCTGCCCGAGTTTGCCGGTGTAGTCGGCGTTCAGCGCCGCGATCGCCCGGGCGCCGAAGGATTGGGCGGGGGTGTTGTCCAGGAACAGCTTCCGGCTGTCGGCCTTGCTCCACGGAATCTGTCCCTCGTGATCATGCGAAGAGGCCAGATTGTGGGCGTGAGCGCGCAGAGCTACCTGACGGTAGAGCGTTCCGCGCATCCGCCCCATGGCGCGCATCGCGGTTTTGAGGACTGGTGAAGAGATCGGATTGGCGGCGAATCCGCCCGACAGCACCAGTCCTTTCAGCCCGCGCGGTCGGCGGATGGCCAGCGCCAACGCGATATTCGCGCCGAAGGAATCGCCGATCAGCACGAACTCCTTCAGATCCGCGACCACTTGGGCGACGGCATCGGCGTAGGCCTCCATATCGGCGACGGCCTCGGGGAGACGCATCGTGCGCATGGGATGGGCAGCCAGTGGGGTGAGTTGCTCGATATTCCATGGGGCGCCGGAGAAGCAGGGAACAAGGACAAGAGTCGGTTCGGTCATATATTTAGATTACACGACATGCATGTCGTGTAATCTAAATGGTGACACAGGTCACGATGGTGGGCACTGCCGTGGCATGGGGTGCTGGGGTGGGACGATTGCCGCGTGCCTGTCCTCCGTCGTCTCCCCGCCGTGGCGGATCTGACATTGGTCACGGCCGGGGCGATGACGGCCAATGTGGCGGGATATCTGCTGCAGATGCTGGCCAGCCGTTGGCTGGGAGTCACCGGATACAGCGAATTCGCGAGCCTGCTCGCGGTGCAGCTGTTGTGCGCGGTACCCGCACTGGCGTTGCAGAATGTGGTGGCCAGGGAACGGGTGCGCGGTGCGGATGTCGCGGCGCTGCGCGGGTTGCAGTGGCGGTGTGCGGTGATCGTCGCGATAGTCGCCGCGGTGCTGGTACCGGTGGTGACGGCAGTGCTGAGCGTGGGCGTACTCGCCAGCGCGGCCGCCCTCGGCGCGGCCCCCGCGCTGGTCCTGCTATCCGGTGAACAGGGAATCCTGCAGGGCAGTAGACGCTTCCGAGCGTTGGCCGTAGTCCTTGGCGCGGCCGGAGTGGCACGCGTGGTCCCGGCGTTGGTGGTGCTCGCGGCGGGTGGTGGGACAGCTCCCGCCTTGTGGGCAGCCGCCGTAGGAATCGTGGTCGCCGCCGCATTCGCCCGCTTCACCGCAGGCTCACCCGCATCACGCGTTCGCGCCCCCGCGACGCAACGGTCGCCGGACGTTACCCCCGAAGGCCCGCCAGGTGGCGCGGCCGCCGCGGGAGCGATGCCCGGATTCACAGTCGAAGGGCCTACGCCTGCAACTGCGGCCGGAGCAGGAACTCGAGATGACGGTAGGCCCGGCGGCGATCGGCCGCCAGCTCAGGAACGCGATGTTTTCGAGGACGAGGCCGCGCGATCTCGGTGCGAAAACGCGGCTGAGCAACCGTGGCTCGGTGGTGCGGCCGATGGGAGCGCGGCAGGACGGCGAACTCGCGGGACATCGGGCCGGGCCGCACAGAGTGTGCGTTCGGTCGGAGTGTTACCGGTGTTGCGGGCGGCGCAGGTGCAGGCGGCGTTGATGGCATTGTCGTCGGCGGATTTGATCGTTGCGCGAATAGTTTTGGACGAGGCGGATGCCAGCCGGTACGCGCTGGGGGCGATCGCGGCGAAGATCGCGTTTTGGCTGCCGCAGGCCGTGGGAGTCGTGCTGTATCCGCGAATGGCACAGCCGACGCATTCGGCGCGCGCGATCCGGGATGCACTGGCTGTGCTGTCGGGCATCGGAATCATCGCGGTAGTGGGCGCTGCCCTGGCGGCACCGGTCGCGCCCTTGTTCGCGGGACAGGATTACGCGCCGATCGAAGGCTTGCTGTGGTTGTTCGCCCTCCAAGGAGCCCTACTCGCGGTGCTGCAGGGTGCACTGCTTTCGGCGATCGCGGTGGACCGCACCGCCCTTGCCGCGGCGACCTGGCTCGGCCTAGCGATCGAGGTGGTCCTCATGACCTGCTTCGCTCGCTCGGTACCGACGATGATCACCACCGCGGTCGGTGTCGCGTCCGCTACCACCATGTTCGTGGCGGTGATCGTATTGCGCACCGCCGACCGCTCCGGGACCGCCGAGCCGAGCGTATCCGGCTGAGCACGGCACAACCGACTCCGGCGAGCCGACAGAACTCCCGTCGCTGCGCCGCCCGCTCACCTAGCATCACCAGCATGATCACCGCTGTGCACACGCTGGTTTATGCGCAGGATCCAGACGCTGCCCGCGCCTTCTTCCGTGACGTTCTCCGCTGGCCGAATGTCGACGCCCACGAGGGCTGGCTCATATTCGGGACGGGGCCGAGTGAGCTCGGCGTGCATCCTGCGGATGGGCCACCGCGTCATGAGATTTCGTTGATGTGCGATGACATCGAGCAGACGATGGCGGAATTGGGCGGGCGCGGGGCGCGATTCGTGGGTGAGATCGCCGAGCGGAGTTTCGGGCGCTGCGTAGATATGGAGGTTCCCGGCGCGGGAGTAATGCTGCTGTATCAGCCGTCGCACCCCGTCGCGTACCCGCTCGGTTCGGCCACGCCTTAACTTAGGCTGAAACGAACTCGGCTCCCCGGCATAACGCCGGGGAGCCGAGTCGTCGGACTAACTATCAGAGATTCTTCTGGATCCTGATCTGCTCGGTCGGAGCATCATCTCCACGACGACCCGGCCCACGCCGACCCGCACCGACCGGAGCGGACTCGCCACGGATGCCCAGGAACACACCGGCGACCACGGCGGCGACACCGAGCACACCCAAGACGATCGGCATGATCCGGCCGTACAGCGACAGCTTGTCGATGTTCTCCTTGGCTACCGAGATCTGCGATTCGATGGTGTTCTCGTCGAAGACGAGGTGCGACTTCAGCGCGGTGACGTCCGGGTGGTCGCCGCTGCGCGCGTAGTACAGGTTGAGTTGCTCCCCGCCCTTGACCACGGTGCCGGTCCTCGGCTCGACCCACAGGTCGCGGGTGTTGGTGTAGAAGCGGGTCATGGTGACCGGGTCGTCACCCTCGAGGCCCCACTTCGAAGCGGGCAGGCTCAGCTTGTTGGACGGCGACTGGATCACGTCCCACAAGTTGGTCACCGGCACCGACATCTGGAAGTGGTAGACCTTCATGTCGTTGATCTCGGACTCTTCGACGAACGTGGCGTCGTAAGTCTTACGCGCGTTGGTATCGAAGTAGGGGTAGGTCTTCTTCTCGGTGCCGATCGGGAAGCGGTACTGCAGACCGGTGTGCTGGACCGGGTCGGCGATGCTCTGCATGTCCTTGTTCACCGTGACGGCGATGGAGCCGTTGGGGTCCTTGGCCACCGGCTCGCCGGACTTGCGGTCGATGGTGACCCGGTCGACGGTCGCGGTGAGCAGGCCGGTGTCGCCCTGCTTATCGATACGACGCAGGGTTTGACCGGCCTGTACGGTCATCTCGGTGGCGTCGGAGGGCTCCTCGACGGTGAGGAACCGCTGCGAGATCAGCGGCACGTTGGTGTCGATCTTGGCCGCGCCTTCCGGTGCGGTGAGCGACTTGGAGTCCAGGACCAGGCTGTCCTCGCCCGGCTGGTTCGTCGCGATCGTAGTGATCTCGAGATCGAGGGGAGTTTTCGCCAGTTTGCTGACAGTGTAGGTCGGGATCATCACCGCGGCGACGATCAACAACGCGCCCAGACCCACGAGCAGGCAGGCCACCGTCCTTCTGGTTCCGGCACTCAGTGCCATGCAAACTCTCCTCGTCGTAGAACACAGGTCTGTACGGCGAGCACTGCGGGCGCACCGCGGCACTCGTGAGCCCCGACACTAACAGCCCGATGTCGTACCATGCGGTGCCGAGGCCGGATTCGACTCAGAAATCGCCCGAGTCTAGCGCGAAATCTGAAACGTTGAGTTACCAGCTGGTAGGAGATATCCGTAGCGAGTGCTTGCAGGTCGCTCGAGAGGGCCTGCAGACTGGAGTTCGATGACCGCCACCCTACCCGCACAGGCCACCGTCGTACCCACGCGCGCACGCGGTTTCGTGCCCGCCTTGGAAGGTATGCGCGGCATGGCCGCACTCGGTGTGCTGCTGACCCACGTCGCATTCCAGACCGGCGCCGCGAGTACGCCTGTGCTCGGGCGGATGTGGGAGCGGTTCGATATGGCGGTCGCGGTGTTCTTCGCGCTGTCGGGCTTCCTGCTGTGGCGTCCGCACGCCCAGTTGGCGCGCGGACTCGGGGCCGCGCCGTCGGTCGGCTATTACCTGCGGCATCGGGCGGCGCGCATTCTGCCCGCGTATTGGGCCGTGGTGGCGGCGGTGCTGATCCTGGTACCGAGTGCGGCCGATACCGCTGGCCTGCGGGTATGGGTATCGAATCTGGCGTTGACACAGGTCTTCGTGCCGCTCACGCTCACCGACGGACTCACCCAGATGTGGAGTCTGTCCGTCGAGGTGGCCTTCTACGTTGTGCTGCCTCTGCTGGCATTCGCGGCGGTGCGGCTGCGTGGCGATGCCGCCCGCTGGCGCATCCCGGCGATCCTCGCCCTCGCGGTGGTGAGTCTGGCCTGGAACTTCATTCCGGTGCCGACTCCCGACGCCATTCATGCCGACAATTGGCTGCCCGGCTATCTGCCATGGTTCGCGGGCGGCATGTTGCTCGCCGAGCTCGTCGAAAATAGCGATCAGCTATCACCACGGCTTCGAATGCTCGCCAATCAGCCGGTGATGTGGGGTATCGCGCTGGTCGCCTTCCTGATCTCTGCCACCGATCTGGGCGGCCCCGCCGGACTTACGCGGGCCGAGCCATGGCAGTACGCGGCCAAGATGGGTTTCGGCGCGATCATCGGTTTCGCGTTGCTCGCCCCGCTGGTGCTGCGCCCGCCCGGCGCTCGTCCGCATCGCTGGTTGGAATCCGGGCTCGCCGCGATGATCGGCCGCTGGTCCTACGGCATCTTCCTCTGGCATCTCGCGGTGCTTTCGGTGGTATTCCCGATTTTCGGAATCCTGCCGTTCGGCGGCAATTTCGGGAAGGTGCTCATCCTGACGATCGCGATCACCCTGCCGATCGCCGCGGCCAGCTATGCCCTCATCGAGGAACCGGCGCGCCGGTTCGCGCGTGACCGAGATCGTGCCAAAACCGCCCGGCGGGCCGAAGTGAACTGAGCGTCAGCTCTCGTGCTGGCGTCGCGGGGGTAGCGCGGCAACGCCAACGGCGATCACGGCGATCAGAGCGGGCAGTTGGACCCACAGCGAGCCGCCCATATATCCGTTCGCGGCGCGCCATGGTCCGGTGGACAGGGCGGCCGCGGCCGCCACGGTACCGAGGCCGGCAATGGCCGCGAGGACTTTCGATGTCACCCGGGCGGCGAATCGGTTCGCCGCGAGAGCGGCCACCGTGAGGGCGGTGCCGACCGGTCCGGCGATAACCGTTGCGACAGCGGCGATTCCGAATGCGCCGAGGATGCGGATGCCCCAGGTTGTCGAGGGTGAGTCTGCCGCGCCAACCGGCGCGATGGCGTCGAAACCACCGCTTCGCGTGAGCATTAGTGGAATTCGGCGGGCACGGGCTGGGCGGGGGATGGCGAGTAGGGCCAAGGGAATGAGGAGAAGGAGCCCGCCGAAGATGCTGAGGCGGTACCAGCGGTCGATGGGGAATGAGACGGTGATGGGATTCGATCCGGCCGAGTAGTTGTCCGGCAGCAGCCAGCCTTGCTGCCAGCCGTTGACCACGACCGGCTCGAGTTCTTTGCCGTCGCCGGTGCGTGCCTGCCAGCCGACATTGGTGCTGAGCGGCAGGACTAGCAGCTGTCCCGATGTCGTCGTGGGCGCAGCCGCGGGGGCGAAATCAGCACGGTTCAAGCGAAGTCGGTCGACGAAGAACAGATCTGTCGGTGCGACTGTCACGTCCGCGCGCCCTGCTGCCACCGCGATCGTGTCGGTGGATTCGAGGCGGGCGCCAGGTGCATCCGGTGTGCCAGCCGCACTTGCGCCATTTGCGATGGCGCCGATCGAGCCCGCGGGCTCGGCTGTACCGAGGCCGGAATTCCCGGTGTCGGTCAGCTCGGGAGGAAGTTCCGAATCCGCGCACACGCGTGCGGGAACCGGTGCACCAGAGCGCAATTCATCGGCGGTCGCGGTGACTGACGTATGCACGAAACGTCCACCCAGCGCAATCGTCGGCCCCTGCGCACACGGGACGGTGATCGGTCGATCTCCTGGGGCGGGCGCGGGGTAATCGGGGCCGAGCACCGAAACTTCAGCGATACCGGGCGGCTGTGCCTGGGCGAAACCGAGGGCGGTGCGGTCGAGTACCGGCTTCCAGGTCTGGATGCTCAGTTCGATGCGGTCGGTCACGGTGGGTTGCAATGAGATTCGGGTCGATTCGTCGGGTTCGACTTCGCGGACCTGTGGGCCGTTGCCGAGGTTCACCGCCACCGAAGTGGGTGCGGCGGGCAGCCCGCCGAGCGACGGCCTCACGTCCAGACCCGTCACCAGCGCGGGCTCGGGCAATTCCAGCGTTAACGTCGGTTTGCCGCCCGCTAGATTTCGCACCGAATCCTCCGGCGCGGTCCAACTCGTCCGCGGATCCCCATCGGTTGCCGCGAAGGCGGATCCGCGCAGGTCACCGACATCGGCCTTACCCCGGGCAACGGGATGCGTGTGGTCGGTGAGCAGCGCCTCGAGCGCCGGACCCTGCCGAGTCCGCACCGTCAAACGCGGCGTCACACTCATCGCTTCCGGCACCGACAGCGTGCGTTCGAATGTGCCGGGTTCCTCGGGTGCCAGCGCGAGTCCCTTACTGCACCGCACCCGATCGGGTGCATCGAAACACGCACTGCGACCGGGAAATTCCTGCCCGAGATCCCAGGCCCGCAGCTGCGCGCCCGCCGGGGTGGGCGGCAGTACGGTCCGATGCCGGATATCGACCCGCACCGGCGCACTGCGGTCTGTGTAGTCGTCCAAAGTCAGCTCGCTGATCCCGAATTGCCCACCACGCGTGCCATCCTCGGTGCGAATGGCGGTGATGGTGAGCCAGTTCGTCTTGCCCGCTGGCAGCGAAATCGATACCGGCAAACCAGGTTCTGGGATTCGCGCGGACACGCTCCCGTTCGCGGTCCGCACCTCGACCCATTTCACCGGATCGCCGATCGCGGCCGCGCTGGTGGTCAACTGCAGTAGCCCGGAACTGATCGGATGGTCTAGATCGAGCCGAAGCCATTGTCCCAGTGAGTGTTCGGCGCCATTGCTGATCCACGCGGTCGATGCATCGCCATCGACAACCGCCGCGGTCGAACTGCCGGGCGCGGATCCACCCAACTGTGTGGCATCGGCGGACGAACTCGATGCGGTAACCGTCGCCCCCGACCATTCACCGCGCACCAATTCCGCCCCGGGAACCGGATAGTCGGGCACCAGGTTGTGCGTGCGGCGCGCATCGTCGGGCGCACGCAGTGCCGAATTGTGATTGTCCACCCGACCGAAGTCGGCCTCGCGGTCCATCGGCGTATCCGTCACGGTCAACGGCCCGATCGGGAGTCCGGCCGCCGCCGCATCGGATGCGAGAAGTGACGGCGCGGTGATGGAATCACGGCGCATCCGTTCGAGCACTTCGGGGCCGCCCTGAACCGTTCCGACGGAGGTCATGGGCACCGTATAAGCACCGGGAAATGCTGTCGGCGCTCCTGTGCCGCTGTGAATTTCGATCGGAGTGCCCACGCGACTCGCCTCGACGCGGTATATCTCGACCGCCGGATACACGGGCCGCAGATCACCATCGGCGACCAGACCATCGGGTCTGACAGTCTCGATCGGGTTGCCGAATTCGGCCACCTTGTGCAGTCCCGGCGACCCTTCGATCGCCTGATGTGCCAACATCGGGCGGGTCGAACGCGACGTCTCCGGGTCGAGATCGTTGCGCAACACCAGAATTCCGATGCCCTGTTCCGCCAGCGTCGCGGCCAAGCCGGTCGACGGTCTACCGTCGGCGATCAACCGCTGCACCGAATCCATGGCCCGGATGGTCCCCGGCGGATTCAGCGGCACCGCATCCCGGATCGCCCACGGCGTACTCGCGAGCGCCTGCAGCGGTTCGTCGCGGGTGAGCCCCCACACCTGACTACCGAAGGGCGCGCCGGGCACAACCAGCGCTCGGGTGTCAGCGGCATTGTGGGACAGCCATTGCGCCGTCTGCTTCCAGTACCTGGGCACCTCGTCGTAGGCGCCGCGCGGTGCGAGCTTGCCGGTCCAGGCCAATGAGGTGGATAGCGCGAGCGCGGTGAGGATCAAGGCGGCGACGGCTACCGACTTATCGCGTTCGGGATGTGCGAAGGCCTTGCGCCACACCGGCATGGGGACGGACCCGGGCAGGGGCACCCTGCTCAGCAGATGAGCCATGCCGAGTACCAAAGGGATTCGGATCAGCGGTTCCAGTTTGTGCACGTTGCGTAGCGGCGCGCCCCCGGCATCCAGGAACACCCGGACCGAATCCGCGAACGGCCCGCTCAATTCGCCGACGAATCCGGCACAGATCCCGACCAGTCCGACCAGCAGGATCAGTGCGAGCCGCCCGCGATAGGGCATGGATCGCATTGCCAATCCGGCCATACCCGCCGCCGCGAGCAGTCCAGTGGCCAGCACCGCGGCGGGCTGGGTCACCAGCACCGCGCCCGCGATCCGCTCGGGCGAGACGAACGGCGTCCAACTGTCGGTGCCGCGCAGCACTTCACCGAGGGAGGCCCACTGCGTGGTCACCCCCGAGGATTCGATGTAGTCCAGGAACGGCGGACTCACCTTGCCGAGCAACAGCAACGGCACCGCCCACCAGAAGGTGGCCAGCACCAGCAGCGGAATCCAGGCCAGGGTGAACCGCCACCACCGCCGGTTCGGCCGATACGACGCCCACCACAGCGCGGCGGGCAGAAATGCGGCGACCGTCGCCACCGCATTCACCGCACCCATCAAAGCCAATGCCAGCGCACTACCCGCGGGCGAGGCCGCTCCACCGCGCTGCTTTCGGTAGGCGGTGCCCAGTGCGGCGGGCGCGATCAGCACCCACGGTGCGAGCACCATCGGCAGCGTTTCCGAGGAGATCGAACCGAGCGTGGTCAGCACCCGAGGTGACAGTGCGAATGCGGCCGCCGCCACGATCCGCGAGCCGCGCGAGCCGATGCCGACCGTTTCGCACAGCCGCACGATGCCCCAGAACCCGGCGAGCAGCAGCAACGCCCACCAGATTCGCTGCGTCACCCACGCGGGCAGGCCGAGCACATGTCCCGCCGAGAAGAACGCACCGTGTGGAAAGAAGTATCCGTAGGCTTGGTTCTGCACCTGCCCCATCGGGGCCTGACTGCTCCACAGATGGGCGGCGCGTTCGAGGAAGCCCAGCGGATTCTGCGCCAGATCGTATTTGGTGTCCGCGACCGTCAAGCCGGGCGCTTGGAGAAAGGTGAGCAGGAACGCCGCGAGCACGGTCCCGACGAACCAGCCGCGCCCCAGCGGGGCGCTGTCATGCTGACGCACCACGCCGGAGGAACCGAACGAATCGGCGGATGAACCGGAGGGCGGTATGGAATCTGCGGCGCTCACCGGCCCTCCGTGGTTACGCAGGCTGGCGCCTGCGGGCCTGTCGCTCGCGCCGCGGGCGATCAGCGGCTGCCGTACTCAACGTTGTTGAGTAGCGAAGAGGTGGAGTCGCTGCGTTCGATATCGGGCCGCGTGTTCTGCTGCACTGCCATCGTGATGACGAACACCGCGATCGCGCCCAACACGGCGCCGGCGACCGCACTCGCAACACCAGGGACAGCAAACTTCATCGCGGCACTCCAATACATCGATGCAGGCACATTCTGGGCCAACCTAGCAGGGCCGCGCTCGATAACCTACGTTCAGGCCACCGATAGCGGAACCGAATGGCGGGTCGGCGGTTGGTCAGCTCGGAATGGCGCAGTGCAAACTGCCGAGCAAGGTGCGCAGCTTGGCGGTGGTCTCGTCCAACTCGGCATGCGGATCCGAAGCGGCCACAATGCCCCCGCCCGCGAAGGCGCGGATCGAGCGGCCGTCGGCGGCGATTTCCGCGCTGCGAATCGCGACCACCCATTCGCCGTCGCCGTACGCATCGCACCAGCCGACCGCGCCGCCGTAGAAGCCGCGCTCCTCTTCCATGTGTGCGATCGTGTCGAGCGCGAGATCGTTCGGTGTGCCACATACCGCGGGGGTCGGGTGCAGTCGGATCGCCAGATCGAGCGCGGTCGTCGCGGGATCGCGCAGACGGCCGGTGATCGGGGTGGCCAGATGCCAGACCTCATGGGTATTGATCAGCTGCGGGCTGTCCGGAATGGTGAGTTCCGCGCAGAGCGGCGCGAGCACCTCTCGAATCCAGTCGATGACGAACGCATGTTCATCGCGATTCTTGGTGCTGGCCAATAACTCTCGCGCCTGCGCGGCATCGGCGTCCGGGTCGGCGAGGCGCGGCAGTGTCCCCGCTAGCGGATGCAACGTGACGGTCGTGCCGTGCCGTGCGACAAGTACCTCCGGCGTGGCCCCGACCAGTGTCGCATCCGGTCGACCCGCCGCCGTCAGGTCGACCGCGAAAACATTCGCATGCGGATGTCTGGTCAGTAGATGTCCCGCCACCAACTCCGGTTCCAGCGCGGCATCGGCCTCGGCCAGCACCGATCGAGCGGCCACGACCTTGTGCAACGGCTGCGCCGGATCGTTCAGCTGCTCGACCAATTTCGTCACCCGCGCGACATGCTCTGCCGGACTCGGTATTTCGGTAATGACCCGAACGGCGGGCAGGTCAGGAAGTGCCGCGGGCCGCCACGGCCCGACCGTGCGTTGCGCCTGCTCAGGAACGCACAGCGCGGCCGAATTCCGGGGATCGAACGGCAGGGCCCCGACGATCAGCTCGGCGGTCCCGTCGCGCAGTGCCGCCACCGCCCGCGCCGCCTCGTCGAAGGCGACCCGGGTCCCCGACGCGCGGATCACCCCACCGGGCTGAGCGAGCAAGAAACCGTTCATGATCCCTCGACCCTAACCCCGCAAACCGGGAGCAGGGCCACCCGAGCGACCCAAATCTCAGCGACGCGGTTCCCTACCCGGCGGCACCATCAGCACCGGACGGTGGCAATGCTTGAGTACGGCGTCGGCGACGCTGCTGTGCATCAGCGCTCGAATACCGGTGGCGCCGCGCGTACCTGCCACGATGATGTCGACGTCCAGGTCGTCGGCGGTTTCGACAATGGCGTTCCAGATCGTCGACGTGCATTCCGCCGTGCGTGCCTCGGCATTCAGACCGGCGAGTTTGGCCAGGCGGACGCCCTCGATATTGGTATTGCGGGCGTCGACATAGGCGATGTCCTCGATCTCCTCGTCGGGCACCCATTCCGGCTGCATCACACCGGAGAGTCCGGACAGCCGAGCGGCCTGACGCACCATCGGTTCCCAGGCGGTGAGCACCACCGCTCTGTTGGCGGCGAGGAACCGACCGGCGTATTCGATGGCCCGCTTGGCATTTTCGGAACCGTCATAGGCAATGAGCATGAGATCGCACGGCACGATGACCTCCAGTTGGGAGTCATATGGCTACGCCACAAGATTACTCCGGACAACCCCGTTCCGAGGTATTGCCGCGCGCGGATATTCTGCTGCGGGAAGAATTGAACAGCGAAAACCGACTGGCGACACGGACCAGGAGCGGATATGCCCGATGCGAACGAACTGGTGTTCTTCGGCAGGCACGAGATGGACCCGCGGACGCTGCTGTTCTATGAATGGCTGCAGCGGCTCGAATCGGGCTATCCGGTAGCCGAGTTCGAGTCCGAGGTGCGCGCGTTGATTGCCGCCGATCATGCCGAACCGGCCGAATGCTGGGCGGTTTTCGATCGACTCGAAAGTATCGAACGCGATCTCGACTGGGGTTTCGACGAATCCGAAACCGCGGCACCGCGGTCGGTAATGCGGCCGGTCGCGCCGATACCCGAGCTGTTCGAGCATATCCACGGCGGCTGGCTCGGACGCTGCGTCGGCTGCACGCTCGGTAAGCCGCTGGAAAATGGATTCGTCTGGACGCCCGCGCGAATCCGCGCCTATCTCGAGCGGGCCTGTGCCTATCCGCTGACCGACTATGTACCCGTATTATCGCCCCCGTCGCCGGAATATCCGATGAATCCGACTTGGCCGGTATCGGCGAAGGGCCGAATCGACGGCGCTCCGCGCGATGACGATGTCGATTACACCGTGCTGGGATTGCACCTATTGGAAACGTGCGGAACGAATTTCACACAATCTGATGTCGCGGATGCCTGGTTGGCACATCTGCCATTTTTGCAGACCTACACCGCGGAGCGGGTCGCCTACCGAAATCTGATCGCTGGTCGGAAACCACCGCAAGTGGCCAGGTATCGAAATCCGTACCGTGAGTGGATAGGTGCGATGATCCGCGCGGATATCTACGGGTACGTCAACCCGGGTAATCCGGTACGTGCGGCTGAACTCGCCGCCCGCGATGCCGGGCTTTCCCATACCGGCAACGGCGTGTATGCGGCGATGTGGGCGGCCGCATTGGTGGCCGCGGCGTTCACCGCCGGCGAAATTTCGGATGCGCTTTCGGTTGCCCAGCAATGCGTTCCGGAACGTTCGAGGTTGCACGTCGCGGTTGCCGAAGTGATCACCGACCATGACAGCGGGATGCCATGGGAGCAGGCCCTCGCAGCCATCCATCGCCGCCACGACCACTACAACTGGGTGCACGCCATTCCGAACGCCTGCCTGGTTACTGCCGGATTGCTCTGGGGTGCAGGCGATTTCACCAGCACGATCGCGCTCACCGTGCAGGGCGGATGCGATACCGACTCCAACGGTGCCACCGCGGGGTCGGTGGCCGGAATCCGCGTCGGTGACCGTGGCATCCCGACCCACTGGACCGACCCGTTCCACGACGAACTGCACAGCGCGGTCTTCGGCCACGACGGCAGCAGAATCTCCGAGCTCGCCCGCCGAACGCAGCGACTGGCTACTAGCCATACCTGAGTCGGACCGGTCGCAGCGCGGCGATTACCGTTGACTCCCATGCGGAAGACGCCTCTCGTCCTGCTCGCAATCCTGGCCGCCGTCGCGACGGCGTGCTCGAACGGTGACTCCGGCCCCGCGCCGTCGAAGGCCGCGACTCCCGCCGCGACGACCGTTTCCGCGGCTCCCGCCACCACCACCGCCAAAGGCGACTGCGGGGCCGATTACCTAGCGAAACTCACCCTGCGCGAGAAACTGGGGCAACTGCTGACCGTCGGTGTCACCGGTGCCGACGACGCCACGAATGTGGTGCGCAATTCGCAGGTCGGCGGCATTTTCGTCGGCGGCTGGACCGATAAGTCGTTGCTGGCCGATGGGTTGATCAAACAGGTCGCCTCTGCCGCCAAGGTGTCGCTGATGGTGACCATCGATGAGGAAGGCGGCCGGGTCTCCCGGGTCAAGGATCTGATCGGTCCGGCTCCCTCGGCCCGGGTAACCGCCCAGACCATGACCGCCGAGCAGTTCCACGACGCCACCGTGACCCGCGGTCGGGCGCTGAAGGATCTGGGTGTCACGGTGGACTTCGCGCCGGATGTCGATGTGAGCAGCCAGCCCGATGACTCCGTTATCGGTGACCGGTCCTTCTCCGACGATCCCGCGGTGGTCACCGAATTCGCCGACGCCTATATCCGTGCCATGAACGAGATCGGCGTCGGCACGGTGATGAAGCACTTCCCGGGCCACGGCTCCGGATCGGGCGATTCGCATACCGGTGCCGTCCGCACGCCGCCGCTGACGCAGCTGCAGAGCGTCGACCTCGTGCCGTTCCGCAATCTGGTCGACTCCGGCGCCGCCGTGATGGTCGGCCACCTCGACGTACCCGGCCTGACCACTTCCGATGTGCCCGCCAGCATCAGCCCGCAGGCCATGGCGCTGCTGCGCGATGGCACCGGTTACGGCGCGTCCCCGTTCCAGGGACCGATCTTCACCGACGACCTCGGCGGCATGGCCGCGATCACCAGCCGGATGAGTATCGAGGACGCGGTCGAGGCGGCACTGGTCGCGGGTGCCGACAATGCCCTGTGGATCACCACCGATGCGGTGCCGCGGGTGCTGGATCGTCTCGAGCAGGCGGTATCGAGTGGACGCCTGCCCGCCGACCGGGTCGACGCATCGGTGCTGCGGATGGCTCGCTTCAAGGGTGCGCTGCCGTCCTGCTGACCGCTGGCTTTTCTAGTGACCCGCGAGCCGTCGTTAGCGGCTGTCTTATGTTGTACAGCTGCCTTGTCGCCGGACACCCGTAGTATTCCTCTGCTGGACAGCTGAACAGCTGCGCCCGCGAATCCAAGGACATCGCGGTCCGAAGGATGGGAGCCGAGTGCCGATAGTTCGCCGAACTTACGAACACGCAATCCAACCCGCCGAACTTACCTTGGAGTAATATAAGAGATCGACCATGCGGTAGGAGAGTGATGGCGGGCGGAACGAAGCGACTTCCTCGGGCGGTTCGTGAGCAGCAGATGCTCGACGCCGCGGTCGAGGTGTTCTCGCGTAAGGGGTTCCACGACACCTCGATGGACGCCATCGCCGCCGAGGCGAAAATCTCCAAGCCCATGCTGTACCTCTACTACGGCTCCAAGGATGAATTGTTCCGCGCCTGCATCCAGCGCGAGGGACTGCGCTTCATCGAATCGGTAGCTCCGGCGGGCAATCCGCAACTGTCCCCGCACGAACAGGTCCGCACGGCGCTCGAGGGTTTCCTCGGATTCGTCGACCGCAACCGCAACTCCTGGCAGGTGCTCTACCGCCAGGCGATCGGCCAGCAGGCCTTCGCCTCGGAAATCGAAAACGCCCGCGAACGCGTCATCGAACTGACCGCCAAACTCCTCGAATCCAGCGCCAAGCATGCCGACCCCGGTACCAACTTCGACGTCGTCGCGGTAGCCGTCATCGGCGCGGGCGAGGCCATTGCCGACCGTGTAGCCAGCGGCCGCATCGAAGTCTCCGAGGCAGTCGACCTCCTGGACGATCTCGCATGGCGTGGCCTCGCGGGCCGCAAGAAGGCGGAGTAGCACGCTGCGCGGCCGTCGGCTCGATACCGCGCATCAAACGGTCTCCCGTGCGTGTTCACGCGCAAAGTCCTGCGCCGCAGCCAAACTCATGGCCCGCTGACGGCTCTGGCTTGCGGTGGTCGGTTCGGTGTCGTGCGTCGAGCGTTTTGTGGTGGGGCGGGTGTTTGCGCGGTGATTGTTGTGCCGCAGGCAAGCTGGCGGTCTGCTGATGGGTCCGGCTTGTGGTGGTCAGCTTTGCGTCGCGCGTCGAGTGTTCTGTTGCGCGCGTGTTCGCGAGGTAATTCGTGCGTCGCGGGCGAATGCGTATGCGGCGGGCGGTCCCGTGGCGGCGAGCTAGTGTGCGGCGGGGTAGGTCTGGCTTGCGGGCGGGTTGACGGGGTGTCAGAGTGCGGGAGATCAAGAGAGTGGACCGGCACATTGGTCGGGGAACGGGGTGGAATTGTTCGGGATGTTGCGGCCGTGTTCGCATGGGGCCGAGAAGTACGGGATCGATGCGAGCACGTGGCGTACACATATGTGTGGGCTGTGTTTGGGGCTGCGGGACGGGCACGGGCAATTGGCGCGGGCGGCGACCAATACCGATGCGATCGTCTTGAGCGTGTTGACCGAGGCGCAGATGTCGGGCTCGGTGGGGCGGACCACGGCGGGGCCCTGCGCGCTGCGGGGGATGCGTCGCGCGGAGGTGGCCAGTGCGGATTCGCCGGGGGTGCTGCTGGCCGCCACCGCGTCACTATTGCTGGGATCGGCCAAGATTCGCGATCACGTCGACGATGGTGACAGTTCCGTACTCACCCGGCGTCCGATGACGAAGGTATCGAGCCGCTGGGCCGACCGCGCACGATCGCAGGCCGCCCTGATCGGTTTCGATGTGGAACCGCTTGTCGCCGCGATAAGTTCGCAGGCCCGGTTGGAAGCCCTCGCATCGGCGAGCGCGAGGCCCTCAGCTGCCGCCGAATCGACCGCCCGATCGCATGAGCCAAGTGCTGTCGATGCTTCCCCCGCTGGACCGAGCGATTTCGGGAGTGCCGAATCGACCGCCACCCCATCGCCCGCCTTCGGCGGTGTCGACTCGAGCCGCGCCGGATCGGCCGAATCGACGGGGCGCGCATTGCTCGGCAGTACGCGCAAAACATCGAAAAATGCGTCTCGCATAGTCTCTCTCGATGACCTGACCGCACCGACTCAGATCTGTGCGGCGGAATTCTTCGCACACACCGCTGTTCTGGCCGACCGGCCGGAAAACATTGCCGCTTTGCGTGAGGCGGGCAGGCATTTCGGACGGATCGCACATCTCGCCGATGCCGTCGAGGACTTCGACGCCGACCGAACCCGCGGCCGCTTCAACCCGCTCGCGGCCACCGGAACCACCATGCCCCAGGCCTACGACATACTGCGGCAATCGGATTCGCACCTGCGCAAGGCGGTCGCGCAGGTGGAGCTCGACCAGGTCCCCACCATCCGCTGGATGCTGCTCGACCCGCTGCACGCCCTGGTGCGCAGAGTCGGCCGCGGCGTCGGCGCGACCGCCCACGCCTGCAGTACATCTCGGCACACCGCGTCAATGCAGTACCCGATGCCGCCGGGAACGGGATTCGAGAAGCCGCCGCGTCGCCCCGGCATCGGCGAGGCCCTGGCATTGGTCCTCGGTGTCTACTGCACCGGCTACGCCTGCTGCGCCGACCACACCAACCCGTGCAGCGGCAAGCGCAAGGACGCCTGGATCAAGAACTGCGACTGCGGCGACTGCTGTGACTGCGGTGATTGCTGTAACTGCTGCGATTGTGACGGTTGCTGCTGCGATGGTTGCGGCTGCGACTGCTGAGCCCGCCCGTGTGGTCGCGGCGCCTACGAATTGACCCGGCGATTCCGTCCGTGGGAGGCGGACTCGTGCGCCGCAGTCCGGAAACAGCGAAGCCGCACCCCGGTCGAGGGTGCGGCTTCGACGGAAATCAACGCAGGGTGGCCGTCAGATGCGGATACCCCTTCTTCGGGTGCAATAGCGCCAGATCCCAACCACCGTCGACCTGGTCGGCGTATACATTCACGGTGGACGGCAGCAGAATCGGCTTACCGAATTTGACCGCGTAGCTGGTCTTTTCGGGAATCCGTCCCTCGACATTGGAGAGGACATTCGCGGCCGACCACATGCCGTGCGCGATCGCCTTCGGGAAGCCGAATGCCTTGGCACCCAATGCCGAGGTGTGGATCGGATTGTGGTCACCGGAGGCGGCCGCATAGCGGGTGATCGTCTTCTGATCCACCCGAACGGTGCGCATCGGCGGCGGCGGAACCTCTTCCGGCTTCGGCTCACCCTTCGGTTCACCCGACAGTGAGGTGCGCTGCTGGTGCAGGAATGTGGTGACCTGACGCCACACCAGCTCCCGGCCGACGTTCACCTCGGTGATCGCATCCACCAGCAGCCCCTTCGGGTGCTCGCGCAGATTCTCGATATGCGTGGTGAAGTCCAGCGGTTCGCTCACCGAGATTTCGCGACTGCGCTCGATCAGATTCTGCGCGTGCACCGCACCCACCGCGACGAACGGAAAGTCACGTGCCACAACGAGTTGCATCGCCAGCGGGAAGCTGAGGATGAACGGGTAGGTCAGCGGCAGTGAGTCGCCGAACCGCAGTCCGGTCGCCCGGCAGTACGCGGCCAGATGATCCGGATCCACGCGCAGGCCCGCCAGCCGTACCACGCGGTCGGGCAGTGTCGATTTGCGCGCCGAGACCAGCGGCACCGGTACCGCACCGAGCGCGGCCTTGACGAAAAGGCTGCTGTTCTTGGGAGGTTCGGTGAGCGTGATGGTTTCGGTCATCATGCTCCGATCAGGCTCTGCCCGCAGACCCGAACCACATTGCCGGTCACCGCATTCGACGCCGGGCTGGCGAAGTAGGCGATGGTCTCGGCGACGTCGATGGTCTGGCCGCCCTGCAGCAGCGAGCTCATCAGTCGACCTGCCTCGCGGGTGGCCAGCGGAATGGCCGCGGTCATGGCGGTTTCGATGAAACCGGGCGCGACGGCGTTGATGGTGATGCCCTTCTCGGCCAGCTTGGGCGCCTCGGCATCGACCATCCCGATGACACCGGCCTTGGATGCGCCGTAGTTGGTCTGGCCGCGGTTACCCGCGATGCCCGCGATGGAGGACACGTCGATCACCCGGCCGCCCTCCTTCAGCGCACCACGCGCCACCAGGCCCTCGGTAATGCGGTGCGGTGCGGCCAGATTCACATTGATGACCGAATTCCAACGGCCCTCGTCCATATTCGCGAGCAGCTTGTCGCGGGTGATACCGGCATTGTGCACGACGATATCGATGCCGCCGAAGCGCTCGGTGGCGAATTCGGCCAGCTTCTCGGCGGCGTCGGGTGCGGTCACATCGAGCGCGAGCGCGGTGCCGCCGACCTTGTTGGCGGTGGCCGAAAGGGCCTCACCGGCCGCGGGGATATCGGCGATGATCACGGTCGCGCCGTCGCGGGCGAAAACCTCGGCGATGGTCGCGCCGATACCGCGCGCGGCGCCGGTGACCACGGCGACCTTGCCGTCGAGCGGCTTATCCCAGGCGGCCGGGGCCACCGCGTCGGCGGCACCGACCCGGATGACCTGCCCGTCGACGAATGCCGACTTGGCCGAGAGCAGGAAGCGCAGTGTGGATTCCAGACCGGATGCGGTGGCGGAGGCCTGCGGGTGCAGGTAGACCAGCTGGGCGGTGGCGCCGCGCAACAGCTCCTTGGCGACGCTGCGGGTGAAGCCCTCGAGCGCGCGCTGGGCGATCTGCTCGTCCACGCCCGAAGCCAGCTCGGGAGTGGTGCCGATGACAACGATGCGGCCGGATGCCGCGACGCTGCGCATGGCGGGCTGGAAGAATTCGAACAGCTGCGACAGATCCTCGACCGTGCCGATACCGGTCGCGTCGAATACCAGCGCGCCGTACTTCTGGCCCGAGGCGGGCGCGTCGGCGAAGGTGTAGTCCGAAAGCAGGGTGCGCACCGGTTCGACGACGCGGCCCTTTCCGCCGAGTAGTACTGGACCGGGCAGCGGCGGCTCACCGGCCTGGTAACGGCGCAGGTGTTCCGGCTGCGGCAGGCCCAGCTTGCTCGCCAGGAACTGGCCGGGAGCGGAGTGTACGAACGAACCGTAGAGGTTGGGAGCACCCTTGCTCTTGCTTGCTGCCACTGTTTCTCCCTTTTCTGTGTCTCGTATGTCGTGGTTCGGCCCGCTGCGTTGCCGAATGGTCTGCTCGCGTACTAGATGCCCCGGCGCGAATTACGCACACTTGCGGGTACGGTGTCGACAATAAACTTACTCCAGAGTAAGTTTAAAGTAAACCAACCGCGACGGGGCGCCGATCTGCGCGGACACGTCCGTGTCGAACGGCCCACCGGGCACCCGACGAGACCTTGGAGACTCGAGTGACAACCAAAGCCCGTTCAGCGAAGAGCACGGCAAAGAAGGGCCCACGCCCGGTTGCGATCGTGGGCGGTAACCGGATTCCGTTCGCCCGCTCCGATAAGGCCTATGCCCACGCCTCCAACCAGGACATGTTCACCGCCGCACTGGACGGTCTGGTGAGTCGGTTCGGCCTGCAGGGCGAACGTCTCGGCATGGTCGTCGGCGGTGCGGTGCTCAAGCGCGTCGGCGAGCACGGCATGGTCCGCGAGAGCGTGCTCGGCAGCAAGCTCAGCCCCTACACCCCGGCCCACGACCTGCAATTGGCCTGCGGCACCGGCCTGCAGGCGATCGTCACCGTCGGTGACGCGATCGCCGCCGGTCGCATCGATGCCGGTGTCGGCGGTGGCACCGACACCACCAGCGATGCTCCGATCGGGGTCAGCGAGTCCATGCGCGAGTGGATGCTCGACGCCAACCGCGCCAAGACCAATAAGGACCGCCTCAAACTGGTCGGTCAACTGCGTCCGGCCATGCTGGGCATCGAAATCCCGCGCAATGCCGAACCGCGCACCGGTCTGTCCATGGGTGAGCACGCCGCCATTACCGCCAAGGAATTCGGTATCGCGCGCGAGGCCCAGGACGAATTGGCCTACCTGTCGCACAAGAATATGGCCGCCGCATACGACCGCGGTTTCTTCGACGATCTGATCACCCCATTCCTCGGCCTGACGCGCGACGACAATTTGCGTCCCGGTTCGACCATCGAGAAGCTGGCCACCCTGAAGCCGGTCTTCGGCACCACATTGGGCGATGCCACCATGACCGCGGGTAATTCCACCCCGCTCACCGACGGCGCCTCCGCGGTGCTGCTGTCCAGCGAGGAATGGGCCACCGAGCACAATCTGCCGGTGCTCGCGCATCTGGTCGATTCCGAGGTCGCCGCGGTCGATTACATCCATGGCCCCGATGGCCTGCTGATGGCGCCGACCTACGCGGTGCCGCGCCTGCTCGCCCGAAACGGCCTGACCCTGCAGGACTTCGACTACTACGAGATCCACGAGGCCTTCGCCTCGGTGGTGCTGGCCACCCTGCAGGCGTGGGAATCGGATCAGTACTGCAAGGAGCGTCTGGGCCTGGACGGCGCGCTCGGTTCGATCGATCGCGGCAAGCTGAACGTCAACGGGTCCTCGCTCGCCGCGGGGCACCCGTTCGCCGCGACCGGCGGCCGCATCGTCGCCTCCGCGGCGAAGATGTTGGCGGAGAAGGGATCCGGCCGCGCGCTGATCTCCATCTGTGCCGCGGGCGGTCAGGGCGTCGTCGCGATCCTGGAGCGCTGAGCTCCCCCGCCTCCCCGAATATTCAGGCGCCTGGCTCAACAGCCACGACGGTAGCGTTGGCGGCTGGCAGGTAGCCGGTGGCTGGGTTAGCCCGTGCCCGGTGAGTTACCCATGTGCTTACCGAGATCAGTTGTCGCCTAGGAGAGCTGATGTGAGCACTCGGCAGGGGTGGTATTCGGTTTGTTTCCTCGACCGCGTACCGCCTCTGTCGTTCAGTCGCGTGCCGCTGCGGTGCGGTCTTCGAGGAGTTCGCGCGAGATCTCCGCGATCCGATCCTCCAGAACCTCGACTGCGCCTTCGGAATTGATGACGACCACGGTCGGATAGATGCCGCGGGTGAGATCCGGGCCGCCGGTGGCGGTGTCGTCCTCGGCGGCATCGAAGAGCGATTCGACGGTGATGCGCAGCGCCTGATCCTCGTCGATGCCGCGGCTGTAGGTTTTCTTCAACGAGGACTTCGCGAACAGCGAACCGGAACCGACCGCGGTGTAGCCGAAGCGCTCCTCGCTGCGACCGCCGACGACATCGTAGGAGAAGATCCGCCCGACCTTCTCCGGGTCGGTGGCGCTCAGGTCGTAGCCGACCAGCACCGGGACAACCGCCATATCCTGCAGTGCGGCAGGCAGATTGTCGCGCACCATCTTCGACAGCTTGTTGGCCTTGCCCTCGAAGGTCAGCCCGACGCCCTCGATCTTCTCGTAGTGTTCGAGCTCGACCGCGAACAACCTGATCATCTCGATGGCCATGCCGACGGTGCCCGCGAAGCCCGCAGCCGAGTAGGTATCGGTGATGAACACCTTCTCCATATCCCGGCTGGCCAGCAGATTTCCCATGGTGCCGCGCCGGTCACCGGCGAGCAGCACCCCGCCGCGGTAGGCAACGGCCACGATCGTGGTGCCGTGCGGCGCAATGTCGTGCCCACGCACCGTCGCATTGCCGAAATCGCTGCCGGGCAGGAGTTCCGGGGCGTATCGGCGCAGGTTCTCGGAGAAGGAAGACGTCGCGTACTCCATATCTCTCACGGTAACGACTTCCGCCCCGGGCGTCAGCGCACCGAACTCCCAGCGGCGGCGGCGAATCCGATCAGGCTGGTCGCGGGGGCGGATAGTCCTACTTCGGGGGCAGCTCGATGTGACCGCCGAAGGCCTTGCGCATGGCCGAGAGCATCTTGTCCGCATAGAGCGCCTCGCCGCGTGAGGAGAACCGCGCGAACAGTGCCGCCGCGAGCACCGGCGCGGGGACGCCGGTATCGATCGCGGCGTCGAGGGTCCAGCGGCCCTCACCGGAGTCCGATACCCGTCCGTCGAAGGATGCCAGGGTTGGATCGGCGTAGAGCTCGCTCGCGGTGAGGTCCAGCAACCACGAGGCGACCACCGAACCACGCCGCCACACCTCGGTCACCTCGGGCACGTCGATGTCGTATCGGTACCACTCCGGATGTTCGAGCGGCGTTTCCTCGGCGGAGGCCACGGCATCGTGTGTCGCGCCGATATTGGCCTTGTGCAGGATGTTCAGGCCCTCGGCGTAGGCGGCCATCGCGCCGTATTCGATGCCGTTGTGCACCATCTTCACGAAATGGCCCGCACCGGCCGGTCCACAGTGCAGATAGCCCTGTTCGGCGGGCGACGGCTCGCCGGTGCGGCCCGGTGTCCGCTCTGCCGCCTCGACCCCGGGGGCGATGGACTTCAGCAGCGGATCCAGATGCGCCACCGCCTCGACCTCGCCGCCGATCATCAGACAGAAGCCGCGGTCGAGTCCGAATACCCCGCCCGAGGTGCCGATATCCACATAGTGGATGCCCTTGGGCTGCAGTGCCGCGGCGCGCGCGATGTCGTCGTGGTAGCGGCTGTTGCCGCCGTCGATGATGATATCGCCGGGTTCGAGCAGCTCGGCGACCTGGTCGATCACCTGACCGGTCACCGCTGCCGGGATCATCACCCAGACCACCCGCGGGGTCGCCAGTCTGGACACGAAGTCCTTCAGATCGGTGGAGCCCTGGAAACCATCGCTGCCCAGTTCGGCGACAAGCGTGTCGATGGTCTTGGGTCTGCGTTCGTAGCCGACGGCGGTGTGCCCGTCCTTGACGATCCGGCGCACGATATTGCCGCCCATCCGACCTAGGCCGATCATTCCCAGCTGCATTCCATCCATCTCCTCGTCGCGTGTGGAGCCCCGGGGGCAGGAGTTCACATCCGATTGTCCCGCGAGTGTGTAACGCGCGGTGCGACGCAGCGATAAACGGGATGGCTCCGCGTAGTTGCCAGACCCCCGACCCGGCAACTACGCGGGGCCCTTCCATGTGTGGCGCGGTCGTTGCACGGGATTCGCTGGTCGACCGTGCTGTTCTGACGATGTCGGTGCGGACGATTATCGTTGGCGGGGCTCGCACCGTGCGAGCTCCTGACAATCGAGCGGGGAGGACGGTTCGTGACGAGCGAATCGAGTACCGGGCGGCAAGGTCGACACGAAGGCGGCCAGGTCGGACTACGGCAGCTCCTCGACTCGGCGCGCTCCGCCGCACCGCAGCAGCCCCCGCGGCCGCGCACCGTTGCGGAGCAGGATCCGGGCGCGGATCAGCCGCCCCAGCCGCCAGGGCCTCGGACGGCCGAGCAGTCGAGGCCCTACCAGGCGGCGGTGCGGCATGAGTCAGCGGTACAGCCGCACGCGGCTGCGCAGACTCCGACTCCGTCGGGAGATCAGTCATCCGAGTGGGCCGGGAATTCCATGCCCACCGAGCCGCTGCGGACATCACGACGGCCGAAACCAGCCGAGACACCCGCACCCACCGGCGAGCGGCGTCGCGGACCCGAAAAGCCATCCAGACCGAGCGGGCTGAGATCGCCCATCGCCAAACGCATCGGTATCGGCGTCGGCGCACTGATCGCGCTGTGCGGACTGGCTTACGTGGCCGACCTTGTACTTTCCTCCGGTCACGTACCGCGCGGCGTCGTGGTCGCCGGAATCGATATCGGCGGCAAGGACACCGCCGACGCGGCCGCCCAGCTGCGTACCGCGGTGGATCCGCGCATCGACCAGGAACTGCCGCTGCAGATCGGCGACGTGCAGACAAGGATCACCCCTGGAACCGCTGGCCTTGGGGCGGATTGGGATGCCACGATGGCCCGCATCGGCGGCCAACCGCTCAATCCGATCACCCGGCTGACCTCGCTGTTCGTCACGCATACGGTGCCGGTCGCGAGCACCGTGGACGACAGCGCACTCGATGCCCAGCTCACCGCCCTGCGCGTACACGACCGCGCGACGGTCGAGGGCACGATCGCCTTCGACGGCGCCCGCGCGGTCGCCGTGCCACCGGTACCCGGCCGCATCCTCGATATCCCGGCCGCGCGCACCGCGCTCATCGAAAACTGGTATCTCGGTGCGCTGCTCGATCTTCCGGAGACGGCCGCGCCCGTTGCCGTGCGCGCGGAGGCGGTCGAGCAGGCCTTGCACACCATCGCCGAACCGGCGGTGAGTGCGCCGATTGTGTTCGCTGGCAAGAACAATGCGACCGGCAAGCTCGAGCCGGAGCAGATCGCGTCCATACTGTCGTTCACCCCCGATGGTCAGGGTGGTCTGGCCGCGACCTTCAAACAAGATGTCGCTCTCGGGGTGCTGGGTCCGCAACTCGCGCCGTCCGAGGTCGAGGCGAAGGATGCGACCTTCGCCGTGACCGGGTCGACCGCGTCGGTGGTTCCGGCCGTGATCGGCGACAAGATCAATTGGGCCAAGACGTTCGAGCAGTTGCCGAATCTCATCGTCGCACCGCAGGAGCGCACCGCCCAGGCCGTTTACGACAAGGTCGATCCCAAGCTCACCACCGAGGCCGCCAATGCACTCGGCGTCACCGAGGTGATGGGCCAATTCACCACCAGCGGCTTCAGCGGACCGTCCGGTGTGAATATCCGCGTGGTCGCCAAGAAGGTGAACGGCGCCATCGTCAAACCGGGAGAAACCTTCTCGCTCAACGACTTCACCGGACCACGCGGCATTGCCGAGGGCTACGTCGAATCCGGCATCATCGACCACGGCCGTCCGAGCACCGCGGTCGGCGGCGGTATCAGCCAGTTCGCGACCACCCTCTACAACGCCGCCTATTTCGCGGGTATGGAGGATGCCGGTCACACCGAGCACAGCTACTACATTTCCCGCTATCCGGCGGCCCGCGAGGCCACCGTCTTCGACGGTGCCATCGACCTCAAATTCCGCAATAACAGCCAATCCGGTGTCTACATCGAAACGTCGACCACCGACTCGGAAGTCACGGTCCGCCTCTGGGGCACCAAGACCGTCAATGTCGAATCCATCACCGGCGAGAAGACCAAGCCGACCGAGCCGACCGAGGTCAAACTCCCCAAGGGCAAGGACTGCATCGCCACTGAAGGCGCACCGGGGTTCACAATCTCCGATACGCGAGTCATCACCGATCGCAAAACCGGTCGGCAGATCTCACGCACCACGCGGACGGTGAAGTACGACCCGGTACCTGTCGTGAAATGCGAGTAGTCGACTCCTACAGCGGGGTTCGCATCAGCACGACGTTGTACTGGTTCCATACCGACAGCAAGAAGTACAGATCACTGCCGGTCTGATACGGGAAGATCATCGGCGCGTAGGCGCTCGGCAGCGCGGTGCCGTCGACGAGCACCTCCGACTCGCTCCACGGTCCCTCGGGCGCCGATGCGGTGCGCAGCACCACCGAATTCGTGGAATCGGTGGTGAGCATGATGAATTTGCCGAGATGTTCGTTCCTCATGACCGACAGCTCGCTGACATCACCGACGATCGGTGTGGCGTCCTTGGCCTCGGGTTTCCACTCCGCGCCGTCCCAGTATTCGTAGCGATCGAGATCGGCTATATCGGATTCCTTTGCCCGCGAGACGAATCCAGGATTCAGCCGACCGGCCGGGGTGCCGTAGCGGTAGATGTAACCGTCGTCTTTCAGGAAGGCGTTCTGCTGAAAGTTCTGGTGTCCGTCCACATTCGCGCGCCGGGTGGTGGTCAGCGGCGCCCAGGTCCGCCCGCCGTCACCGGAGGCGGCGAGAGTGGAGAAGTTGGTCGTCCACTTGCCGTGCTCACCCCATTCGCGTACCGACATCAGGCTCATGTACTGCACCCCGCCGACCGAAATGCCCGCTGTCGGAATGAGACTGATCTCGATGCCTGGAATCTTCGGGCTGGGCAGCGGATTGGTCACGGCGCTCTCGAAGGAGATCCCGTGCGAGGGATCCTTGGTCGAGCTGTGGAAAAGCACCTGGCTGCTCCATGCGAAGGCGCTGCCGACGAGCAGATTGGGCAAGCCGAGGCCCGCGCTGTCGCCGAAGGCGGTGATCATCCGGCCGTTGCCGTCGTCCCACATGACGCCGAGGTCGGTGCCGAGCACATTGACGTTCTGGGTGCGATTGGGGCTGTCCATCCCGGTCATCTGATAGACCGCCTGGGTCGATCCGGGTAAGCGCGGCAGGCCGCGTGGCTGTCCGTTGAGGCCGGGAATGGGGTTGATGCCGGGGATGGGAAGCACGAAATTCGAATCGGCGGCGGCCGGTCCGGCCAGCGCGACCGAGAGTGCGGCGGCGAGTACACCGGCTCTGGTGAGTGCGGACAGCGATCGGTTCATCCGGACGATCCCTTCTAGCGCGCAGTCTGCCCGGTCATTGTGCCCGGTTTCGTGATCTCTGTCCGGGTCCTGCGGTCTGGAGAGCGACATGTGACGATCGCTACACTGGGAGTATCAGGAGACGGGGCTCGGGCAGGTACTGACCTGTCACCGCTGGCTTAACAGTCGCTCGAAATGGCAAAGCTGTTCGGTACATCCAGCAGGATTTCGTGAACGCTAGGCGGTGGCTCCATGGGTGACAGTCGCGCGATACTTCGTAGTTGGTGGCGCGATCCGGCGCACTATCGCTGGTTCGTGCGTACTCTCGAATCCCATTCCGGGCTGCGTCTGATCAAGGCGATCATCGGTGCGGGTGGTGCGTTGATGCTCGTGATCAACATCCTGATCTGGATGTCGCCCGCCGGTCCGAGCGGCACCGCGGGCCGAACTATCTTCGCGGCGGCCGGTGCGACCGCCGCGGTCTGGACGATCCGCTGGTGGTTTTTCCCATGGCCACGTGCCATCACCTCACTGGCCATGTTGATCTGGGCGGATCTCGCGATCACGGCATCGTGCCTGGTGGACAGCGATCGGGTGTACGGCGCACTGAGCGCGATGCTGCTCGTGGTCACCGGTGCCTACATCACGTTCTTCCACAGTCCCAAGGCGCTTGCCGTGCACGCCGGATGGTCGCTGCTCACGGTGAGTGCGCTGGCCATATTGTCGGTGGCCGATGCGCGGAGCAGTGATCTAGCGCTGGCCGGTGCGATGGTCCTGATCATGGTCGCGGCCATTGTGGTCGTGCTGCCCGCGCTGCAGTTCTGCTATTGGGTACTGCGCATCGATGTGCTCTCCGACCCGTTGACCACACTGCTGAATCGCCGCGGACTCGACTACTACCTGCACCGCTCCCGGTACCAGCAACAATTGTGCGTCATCACTCTCGACCTCGACCATTTCAAGTCGGTCAACGACACCTTCGGCCACATCATCGGTGACGAGGTGTTGGTCTCGACGGCTGAGCGGTTGCGCGCCGCGGCCGATCCCGATGCCGTGGTCGCCCGCACCGGCGGGGAGGAGTTCGCGGTGGTCGATCAGTTGGATCGCGCGGCGGCGCTGGATTTGGGCGAGCGGTTGCGCCTTGCCGTGGCACAGGCGTCCGGCATACCCGTCACCGTCACGGTCAGTGTGGGAGTCGCGGTATGGGAGGGCGGGACCGACGACGGACGGCCGCGGTTGCTGTTGCGGTGCGCCGACGACGCGATGTATCGGGCGAAACGGCTGGGCGGCAATGCCGTTGTGCTGGCCGAAGATCCGCAACATGCGACGATACAGCTCGCCGAGCCCGCCCGAGAGATGGCGCACGGCACCGAATAACAACAGCGGCCCCGGACATTCCGGGGCCGCTGTGTGCGAAATCTCTTGGATCAGAACGCCGCTTCGTCCAGCTCCATGATGTCGTTGTCCAGGTTGGACAGGATGGCGCGGGTCGCGGTCAGCTCCGGCAGCACATTGCGTGCGAAGAACTGCGCGACGCCGACCTTGCCCTTGTAGAACGCCTCATCGGCACCGGTCGCGCCGTTGTCGAGGGCCTTGATGGCGACGTCGGCCTGCCGAAGCAGCTGCCAACCGATGAGCAGGTCGCCGACGGAGAGCAGGAAGCGCACCGAACCGAGACCGACCTTGTACAGCTCGCTCGGCTGCTCTTGGGCGCCCATCAGGTGCCCGGTCAGGGTGGCGGCCATGGCCTGCACATCCTCGAGCGCGGTGGCGAGCAGCTTGCGCTCGGCCTTCAGCCGACCGTTGCCCGCCTCGGACTCGATGAACTTTTGCACCTGGCCGGCCACGTGGGCCAGCGCGACGCCGCGGTCACGGGCGATCTTGCGGAAGAAGAAGTCCTGTGCCTGGATCGCGGTGGTGCCCTCGTAGAGCGAGTCGATCTTCGCGTCACGGATGTACTGCTCGATCGGGTAGTCCTGCAGGAAGCCGGAGCCACCGAAGGTCTGCAGCGATTCGGTCAGGTACTGGTAGGCCCGCTCGGAACCGACACCCTTGACGATCGGCAGCAGCAGATCGTTGACGCGGAAGGCGACATCCTTATCGGCGCCGGAGACCAGCTCGGCGATATCGGCGTCCTGGTGTGCGGCGGTGTAGAGGTAGATGGCGCGTAGACCCTCGGCGTAGGCCTTCTGCATGGCCAGGCTGCGGCGCACGTCCGGGTGGTGGGTGATGGTGACGCGCGGGGCGGCCTTATCGGTCATCTGGGTCAGGTCCGCACCCTGGACGCGCTGCTTGGCGTAGTCCAGTGCGTTCAGGTAACCGGTCGACAACGTCGCGATGGCCTTGGTGCCGACCATCATGCGCGCATTTTCGATTACGTCGAACATCTGCGCGATGCCGTTGTGTACCTCGCCGACCAGCCAGCCCTTGGCGGGCACGCCGTGGCCACCGAAGGTGACCTCACAGGTGGCCGAGACCTTGATGCCCATCTTGTGCTCGACGTTGGTGACGAAGACACCGTTGCGGTCGCCAAGGGTCTGGGTTTCGAAGTCGAAGTGCCACTTCGGCACGTAGAACAGCGACAGACCCTTGGTGCCCGGGCCGGCGCCTTCGGGGCGGGCCAGCACCAGGTGCATGATGTTCTCGAACAGGTCGTCGGAGTCGCCCGAGGTGATGAAGCGCTTGACGCCCTCGATGTGCCAGGAGCCGTCCTCCTGCTTGATCGCCTTGGTGCGGCCTGCGCCGACATCGGAACCGGCATCCGGTTCGGTCAGCACCATGGTGGCGCCCCAGTTGCGATCGGCGATGATCTGCGCCCACTTCTTCTGCTCATCGGTGCCGTTGTTGTAGAACACCTGCGCGAAACCCGCACCGGCGGCGTACATCTGAGCCGGCGGGTTGGCGCCGAGGATCATCTCGCCCAGCGCCCAGGAGACGGCGCTCGGGGCGCCGAGACCACCCAGCTCCTCGCGGACGGCGACCTTGGCCCAGCCCGCCTCTTCCAGCGCGCGGTAGGACTTCTTGAACGATTCGGGGAGAGTGACCGTGTGGGTCTCGGGATCGAAGGTCGGCGGGTTGCGGTCACCGTCGACGAACGAATCGGCCAGCGGCCCCTCGGCCAGGCGACGCACCTCGTTGAGCATCTCCTTGACGGTCTCGCTGTCGAGATCGCCGTAGGCGTCGCTGTCGAGGATGGTGCCGAGGCCGAGTACCTCGAAGAGGTTGAACTCCAGGTCGCGGACGTTGCTCTTGTAGTGGCCCATTTCTGTTACTCACTCTCCATTGAGTTGGTGCGGTCGGTTGCTCGCCGTTCCCGCCCGTTGTCCGTCCATCGGGTAGCCGTGCCTGCCTCCGTAGCGACTGCTTGCAGGTCGCTCGAAGGATCAGCCGCACGCTACTCGCGGGTAACTTATTCGCCATATTACCGGTCGGTAATGGGGCCGCAAAGGCTCGAGCGGGCAAATGTGATGTGAAAAACACTCGAATGCGTTGCCGTTCGTCTACGGCTCGCGTAGTAGACGACCGAGCCGGGTTTGCCGACGCGTGTTCAGCGTCCGACTGGCTGGGCGTCTCTGGATAGCTGGCGCCGACTACCGTGAAGATGTGCGAATCGAGACGAGCGCGGGCCCCGCGGAGATCGAGCTCGACAAACCGCGCAAGGCGGCGTTCCTACTGCTGCTCACGCACGGATCCGGCGGCGGTGTCGACGCGAAAGACCTGCTCACTGTGCGCGATCGCGCCTACGAACTGGGCGGCGCGGTCGCGCGGGTGGTGCAGCCGTATCGGGTCGCCGGACGACGCGCACCCGGCTCCGCGGTGAAGCAGGACGAGGCCTGGCTCGAGATCGTCGCCGCCCTGCGCAAGCGGGTGAAGAAGGTCCCGCTCATTTCGGGTGGGCGCAGCAATGGGGCGCGAGTGGCCTGCCGCACCGCCATTGCCGCCGATGCGCGCGGTGTGCTCGCGCTGTCGTTCCCGCTGCATCCTCCGGGTAAGCCGGAGAAGACGCGTCGCGACGAACTGTTGGCTCCGGGCGAGATCGAGGTCGTCGTGATCAATGGTGCCAATGACCCGTTTGGTGTGCCGGATCCCGCCGATGCCGCCGAAGTTCGCATTATCCCAGGTCAGACGCACTCCTTCCGGTCCGGGTTCGACATCATCGCCGAGACGGTCACACCTTGGCTGGCGCGGTGGAGTGCATAGCCTCTTCGCGGTCGCGCGTTCGTTACCTCGCTATATAACGAGAACTTCTCGCTATGAGAAGAACGATCTGTTGGACTTCTGATTGCGCGTCGACTTCGCTGGAAGAGGCTCGAGTCGATATGCCGGTGCCGCACCTGCCCACCGATCGACGCGGCGAAGCGACACCGGAGTGTGAATTGGCGACCTACGTTCTAATCCCAGGCATGTGCCACGGGGGCTGGTGCTTCGAATCGATCACCGACCAGTTGCGCCGGGCTGGTCATCGGGTCTACCCGCTGACCCTCACCGGACTCGCCGAGCGCAGCCATCTGCTGACCGCATCGGTGAACCTCGAGACGCATATCCAGGATGTGGTGCGGCTATTGGTGGCCGAGGATATCGAGGACGCGGTGCTGGTCGGTCACAGCTACGGCGGGATGGTGATCACCGGGGCCTCCGACCGGGTACCCGAGCGGATCGATTCGCTGGTCTACCTCGATGCCGTTGTGCCGCGCCACGGTGACTCCATGTGGCTGCTGGTCTCGGAAGAGGAGCGGCAGTGGTACCTGGACGTGGTGGAGACCGGTTATGTGGTGCCGCCGCTGCCCTTCTTCGATCCGCGCGCCACCGGACACCCGCTGGCCTCGCTGCTGCAGTCGGTTCAGCTCACCGGCGACCTCACCCGCTTCCGGCGCAGGGAATACGTCTACGCGGCTAGCTGGGACGGTGAATCTCCGTTCACCAGCATCTATGAGCGGCTTCGCGATGATCCACAGTGGCGCACGCATGCAGTCGACAGCAAGCACAATCTCATGCGTGATGCCCCTGATGAGTTGGTGGCGATTCTGCTCGCGGACCGGTGAATCCGGCTGGCAGGCGGTGCCGCTCGCCCTCAGCGCCGCGTCGGCGCTCGGGCTCGCCCCCGCAGGCCCCTGGCTTGCCGGACTCATTGCCGACCGGACCTCGACCGCCGCGACCCTCGCCTGGACCGCGGTTCTGTGCACCGCCGCCGCGGCGATCGCCGTAACCGAGGGCAATAGGTTACGGCGATCGGTTCTCTCGGCGCGGAGCCGATCCCGGTCAGGTTGGCGGGGTGGCCGCGGCCTGCGGATGACCAAAGGTCGGTGAGCCGAATTATCGGGGCGTCGTCAGGTTTCGCGCGGCTGCTCGATAGAGGTTTCGGACTCGACGTCGGGCGGGTCTGCTGGGGGTTTGGTGGCGATGACCAGGGCGTCGATGGCGTCGCGTTCCTCGGTGGGGCGATAGACGCGGTCGGCTATGCGGACGCGGATGCGGTGGGGGTCGGGGCCGAGGTCGGCGATGATGTCGTCGGGGGTGAACAGGACCGAGGGGTCCTTCGGGCCACCGAAGCCCTCGGTGAGATTGGTGGTGTCGTGGCCCAGGATCAGTAGGGTGCCCTCGGGGACGAGCAGATCGGCGAGTCGGCGGACCAGCGGGCGACGTTGTTCGGTGGGCAGGTGCAGGAAGACCATCAGCACGAGTTCGTACGGGCCGGTTATGCCCGCGGCGTCCAGATCGGTGACATCGGCGCACTGCCAATTGATCCGATGGCGGACCGAGCGGGAAAGCCGACTCGCGATGGTACGGCCCTTATCGATGCCCACCTGTGAATAGTCGACGGCATGCACCTGCCAGCCGTGCGTGGCCAACCACAGCGCATTACGACCTTCACCGCAGGCGAGATCGAGGGCACGCGGCAGTGCGGGCGGCTCGCCATCGGGAGTATCCGGGACTAACGGCGCGACCCGCTCCAGCCCGTAGACATGCTCCACGACGGTGCTATTCGGCGGTGCACCCCAGACCAGCTCACTCTGCGCATACCGCATATCCCATTCGGTCGCGTCCATACGCGCGAGTGTATTTGCCCGTACCCCGCCTTTGCGCCGTGCGCCCGTACTCCTGCGACGGCCGTGCGCCATGGACCCGCTGCCGTGCACTACGCGATGGCCGTGCACCGCGCGATGGCCGGGTCGCTCGCGACCGCCGTGCTCCGCGACGGTCGCGAAACCATCCGCTGTGTCCGCCGGGATGATCGTGGGTGGTCGGCCGGGCGCTAAGAACTCGCTTGGGGCAACCAGTGCACCGGTGAGGTCTCGCGGATGTGGACGAGTACGTCGTAAGCGTCCACGAGGGATCGCACGGTGGTGTGGGCGGTCGCGTCCTTGGCTGGATCGTAGATGCCGCTGATCGTGCGGAGTTTTGCCGGTTCGTGCAGCCACTGTTGCGCCGATTTCGGTGCGTCGCTGTGCAAGTCGATATAGAAGGCGGGCAGGTCCACCATGCCGAGCGTCGCGTCGACCAGGTCCGACAGCGGTTCCGGTGCCATCGCCATACCGAGATCGCCGTGATGGAAGCCGATGGCCACCGAGACGTACCGCGCACCGAAATGTTCGCGCAAATAGCTACCGGTACCGCGGAATTCGGAGTTCTCCGCCGGACCGTCACCGAGAGGTAGGGCCGCGGTGTGGGCTATGCCGTCCCAGTACGCGATTTTCGCGCCGGTATCGCGCTGCCATTCGATGACCCGCTGTGCGGCGGGGCGCTCGTCGCGTGCGAAACCACCCTGTCCGGCGACGCTCTTCTCGTGGAAATCGACGATGAGCCGCAGATGCGTCAGTGCATTCTCGGATTCTGTTGTCACCGGGAGCTTTTCGAATAATACCAAGGCATCGCGTGCGTCCTCGATGAAGGGGCGGCCGGGGTGAATTCCTTGATGGCGCTGTACATGTTCATCGATCTGATGTGCGGTGCGTATCGGGCCGAGATGGGATTCGATGGCGGCCAAACGATCCGGTGCATATTGTCGAACGTAATCCAGCACCACGTCGTAATCCGACGATTCCGCCCGCGGCGGCTCGACGCCGAGAATTCGCACGGGATCGTTCGGGTGTTCCCCATTGAATTCGCGAATCCACGCCAGTGCCGCCGCCATTTCGGCGGTTCGGGTCGGCCGCCACGCATCCGCGAGCGCCGATTCGGGACCACCCGTGCCGGTCCGCACATAGGCATCGAGTCGCTCACCGGAACGCGCGCTGTCCTGCACCGCGAGCGTGCGGAAACCGTATTGTTCAACAAGCACCCGGAATACCCGCTCACGCAGTCCGAAGGTCTGTCGAGAGAATCGGGTCGACTCACCCAACCCGACCACGGTGGCCGATCCCAGCCGCTCGGCTAACGCCGCGATATCGGATCCGATGCTATTCGAATGCGTATCGAAAATCGGCTGTGCACGCGCGCGCAACCATTCGCGCAAACCCGAAGTGCCGGTATTCGATTCGCTGGATGCGAGGGTGCTGCCCATGGTCTCTCCCGAAGCTCGACGACGCAACCTACCCAGCCTCATACCTAAAGCCCCATTGAGGTCAAGTCGGCGGAAACTGGCAACGGCACATGACCGCGGCCACGTGCCGTTGCGGAAGGGGCTAGAGGGTAGTGCGCATCAAGACCACGTTGTACTGGGTGTGCACCGTGGTGACGAAGTACAGGTCGCGTCCGGTTTGGTACGGAAAGATCGACGGAGCGTATGCCGCCGGGAGCTCGCGGGTGTCGATCAGCACCTCCGGATCGCTCCATGGACCCACCGGTGAGCTGGCCCGCCGCATGACCACCGAGTTGAAGGGATCGGTGGTGAGCGAGATGAACTGCCCGAGATACGCGTTGTACATCACCGACATCTCGCCGACGCCACCCATGATCGGCGCCGCGGCATTGACGTCACCCTTCTTGCTCCAGTGCTCGCCGTCCCAGTACTCGTACTCGCCTAGATTCGCGATATCGGCTTCCCTGACCCGCGCGACATACGCCGCCCGGTTGCGCCCGGACTGGGTGCCGTATTCGTAGACGTAACCGCCGTCCTTGACGAACGCGTTCATCTGGAAGTTGGCATTACCGCCTTCATTCGGCCGCCGGGTCTCGGGTAGCTCGGCCCAGGTCTCCCCGTTATCGCCGGAGACGGCGAGTCCGGAGAAATTCGTGGTCCACCGGCCGACATCGTCCCAGCTCTGCACCGACATCAGACTCATGTACTGAGCGCCACCGACCGAAATGCCTGCGGTGGGGATCCGGCTGATCTCGATGAATGGAATCTTCGGGCTCGGAATCAGATCACGGGCCTGGCCGAAGATATCGCGCACGACGCTGTCGAAGTAGATGCCGTTGGACGGATCGTGGGTGTGGCTGCGTACGAGAATATTGCTGCGCCACGCCCAGGTGCTGCCCGCGAGCAGATTCGGGAAGCCGAGTCCGGCGGTATCACCGAATGCGGTCAGCATCTCGCCGTCGCCGTTATCCCACATGATGCCCAGATCGGTGCCGAGCACGTTATAGGCCTGGGTATTGTTCGGGCTGGCCATCCCGGTGACCTGGAATACCGCCCTGGTTCGGCCGACCAGATTCGGTAATCCATTGGTGCCGTTCAGCACCGGGATCGGGTTGATCGCATTGGGGTTCGCTGTGGCTGGGGTAGTCGCTATGAGGAGCAATGCCGAAGCTCCTGCCAGTGCCGAGAGCAAGGCGGACGCGGTTTTGTGCAATCTCAAAGCCCTCCGGTTATGGCCGAAGTGGCACGATACGCAGGCCCCCACACCGTGTGTCGTGTCACATTTCGGCTGGCTGGCAAATCGTTCAAGATGCTAACAGCGAAACCCGGGAAATTGGTGGCTTGTGTGATTCGTCTGGAAACTTGTAAGCGTTGCGCTACCTGAATTGTTATCAGCGGGTACGGGATATGGCCTGCCGCACAATCAATGGCAGTTGGGTGGCCCGCTCGATGGCGAAGGTGCGCCGAGCCGAGGCATGCCAGGAGCGATCGAAGAGTTGTTTGGCGCCCGCGACGGCCTGCGGAGAGCGCATCGCGATGCGATCGGCGAGCTTTTCCGCCGCCGCGACCGGGTCCGGGATCACCTCGGTGACCAGGCCGACGCGCTCGGCGTATGCGGCGTCCACGATATCGGCGGTCATGGTCAGCAGCAGTGCCTTGTCGACGCCGATCAGCCGGGACAGCGTCGCCGCGCCGGTCATATCCGGGACCAGACCGTATTTGGCTTCCATTACCGAGAATTCCGCGTCGGGGCTGGCGAAGCGGACGTCGGCGGCCAGTGCGAGCTGTAGCCCGCCGCCGTAGCAGTGGCCGTGTACCGCTGCGATCACCGGCACCGCGAGTCGACGCCAGGCCCAGCAGGCCTCCTGAAAGGTATTGGTGCCGCGCCAGGGCAGCGGGATGAAGCCGCGGATGACGGCGAGCGGATCGCGGCTGGCTCCCGCGATGTCGAGGCCGCTGCTGAAACTCGGGCCGTTGCCGGCCAGGATGACCGCGCGGACCTGCTTGTGCTCGGCGACGGTATGCGCGGTCGTGACGAGATCGCGCAGCATCTCGATGGTCAGGCCGTTGTGCTTGTCCGGCCGGTCCAGGGTGACGTAGGCGCGGTCGTCAACGAACCGTAGCGCGATATTCGAGGCCATTCTCGGATGTTACCCGCGAGTCAGTTCGAGGGCCATTGCTCTTTGTGCACGTGCTTTGTTCTAATCGAACGCAAGTTACCGTCAATATTGCCGGTAAAGAGCGGAGGAACCATGCTGCCACCCGGATTGGATCCGCGCACCCCGGTACTTGTCGGCGTCGGCCAGATCGTGCACCGCACCGGCGAGCCCGGACTGCCCGGACCGGTCGCACTCGCCACCGAATCGCTGCGCCGCGCGGGCGCCGACAGCGGTACCGGGGATCGGCTATTGCGCGCGGCGGATCTCATCGCGGCCGCGGCCCCGGTCAGCAGGCCCTATCCGGATCTCGGCGCGTTGGTCGCGGCAGGACTGGGCGCCGCGCCGAAGCGAACGTGGCAATCCGCGCGATTCGGCGGTGATGCGCCGCAGCGCCTGGTCAATACCGTCGCGCAGGCCATCGTCGACGGGCGCTGCGAGATCGCGCTGATCACCGGTGCCGAGTCGGTCGCATCCTGGAATGCGGCCACCCGCACCGGCGGCGCACTCGATTGGCCCGAGCAGGGCGAGGATGTGCGACCGACCGAGCTCATCGGCACCGAACGTGGCCCCAACACCGAAATGGAGACGGCGGCGGGACTGTGGGGGCCGATCTATTTCTATGCGTTGATGGAGACCGCGCTGCGCGCGCGACTGGGCCTGAGCGAGGCCGCGCATCGCGAGCGGATCGGGGGACTGTGGTCGCGGCTCTCGGCAGTGGCGGCCCGGAACCCGTATGCATGGCAGCCCGCCGAACAGTCGATCGAAGATCTGGTGACGCCGACGCGCGCCAATCGCATGGTCTCCTCGCCTTATCCGAAGCTGCTCGTCGCGAACCTGTCCGTGGATCAGGGGGCGGGACTGATCCTGTGCAGTGCGGCGGCGGCCGATGCGGCGGGCGTGCCGAGGGACCGCTGGGTCTTTCCGCATGGCGGGGCCAGCGCCACCGACGAGTGGTTCGTCTCCGAACGTGCGGATATGTCCAGGTCACCGGCCATCGCGGCGGCTGGTCGGGTGGCATTGTCCGGCGCGGGTATCGGCATCGACGATGTCGCGCATATCGACCTGTATTCGTGCTTCCCGGTCGCGGTGCAGGTCGCGGCCGAGGCGCTCGAGCTGCCGATCGACGATCCGGCGCGGCCGCTGTCGGTCACCGGCGGACTCACCTTCGCGGGCGGGCCGGGCAACAACTACGCGACTCATTCGATCGCGACGCTGGCCGGTCGGCTGCGCGATGACCCGTCGGCCTACGGCCTGGCGAGCGCACTCGGCTGGTACATCACCAAGCATGCCCTCGGCGTCTACTCCGCCCGCCCACCCGCGTGGCTCTTCCATGCCGCCGACCCGGAAGTGCCTGTGGCACGGCGTGATACGGCACCCGGCTACACCGGGCCGGCCACCGTCGAGGCCTACACGATCGCCTATCGCAAGGGCCCCGCGCCCGAACACGCCGACGAACCCGAGGCCGTGGTGATCAGCGCGTTGACTCCGACCGGTGCCCGCATACTGGTTCGGGCGTCCGATTCGGAAACCGTCGCGGCGTTCACCGACGGCGACCCGATCGGCGCGCAGGCCGATGTGATCGCCGCCGATAAGCTCACTTTGCTCACCGAGAGGACTGTCAAATGAACGCAGCGTCGCACAGCGAGTCCGTGAGTGGTGGAGGCCGGGAGACGGATCGGGATGACTTGGTGCTGGTCGAAAAGCGCGATGCGATAACGCTATTGACCGTCAATCGCCCGGAAGCCCGCAATGCCATCAATTTGGCCACCGCGCAGGCCATCGAGGCGGCGATCGACGAGTTCGAGGCCGATGCTGACGCGCGCGTGCTCGTGCTCACCGGCGCGGGTGGAACCTTCAGTGCTGGAATGGATCTCGTCGCCGCGTCCAAGGGTGAAATGCCGATAACCCGCAACCGAGGTCCGCTGGGCATTGCCGCCAAACCGCCTACCAAACCGATGATTTCGGCCGTGGAAGGTTTCGCATTGGCCGGTGGTTTCGAACTCGCACTCTCCGGTGATCTCATTGTCGCCGCGAACAATGCCCAGTTCGGTATTCCGGAGGTCAAGCGCGGTCTGGTCGCCGCGGGCGGTGGTGTACTGCGGCTGACCCAGCGGTTGCCGCGTCCCATCGCCGCAGAGCTGGCGCTCACCGGTGGCCGCATCGATGCCGAACGGCTCTACCAGCTCGGTCTGGTCAACCGGGTCACCGAACCCGGTGCGGCGCTCGACGCCGCATTCGCACTGGCAGCCGAGATCGTCGCGGCCGCACCGCTTTCGGTGGCGGCGAGTAAGCGAATCATCGATGAATCGCCGGACTGGTCCGTCGCCGAGAGCTTCGCCAAACAAGGCGAAATCGCGCTGCCCGCGCTGTTCTCCAAAGATGCCGCCGAAGGTGCGCTCGCATTCGCGCAGAAGCGCGAACCCCAGTGGCAGGGGCGCTGATCCGATGCCCGAACGCGTCCGGGAGACGCAAGTGCAGCGGCGCTCGCGCATGCGCACGCGGCTCCTGGACGCGGCGGTGGAGAGTCTGGTCGAGGTCGGCTACGCCGGTACCACCACCCTCGGAGTGCAGAAGCGTGCGGGGGTGCCCCGCGGCACGCTGCAACATCACTTCCCGACCAAGGCCGATCTGCTCGCCGGTGCCGTCGAACATCTGGCCGAACGCCGATTCGCCCAGCTGACAAGGGAATTCGAGGCGATTCCGGTCGGTGCGGATCGCCTCGAAACCGCGGTCGAGCTGACCATGCACATGTTCACCGGGCCGTCATTCTGGGCGGCGCTGGAGATGTGGGTCGGCGCGCGCACCGATCCCGAACTGCTCGCGGCCTTTCTGCCGCTGGAGTATCGACTATTCGACCTGATGCACAACAGCATTCGCGATATCTTCCGCCAGGAATTCCCGGAGGACCCGCGCGTGCCCACCATTACCGAATTCACCATCGAGATCATGACCGGTCTCGCCATGCGTGTGCTGCTCACCGGCGATCTGGACCGCAATCGAGTCCTGCGACACCGCTGGGGAAACGCGGTGCGGATCCTGCTCGGCGAGGCGGATCCGACAAGCTTGACCCGACCGATCAGTGACGTGGGCTGATGGTGTCGAGCAGAACCCGCGCGCATCCAGCCGGATCATCGAAGAACGGCGTGTGGCCGCTGCCGTGCAGCGTGACGTGGCGGGCGTCCGGCAGCACGGCGCGAGCCTTCCTGCTCTGGGTGGCGTAGGTCAGCAGAATGTCCCGGTTGCCCCAAGCGATGGTGACCGGAATGTCGGCCAGTGCCCCGATTTCGGGCAATTTCGCATCGGTGAAGGAGGCAAGGGCGGGCTCGAAACCGGGCGCGTCGGCCGCATCGCTGGCGGTGTCGATGGCCACCTGTGGATCGATCGCCCATGGCTTGCCGAAGATCAATGACAGGAATACGGTGCGACCCGCGGCGGTGCCGAGCACGTCGGGCAGCCACCGGCGCAGCACCCGCGCGAGCTGGCGGGATTTGCCGAGTGATTGTTGGCACCACACGCGGCCGGGGGTGTCCCAGAATCCGATCGGCGAAAATGCCGTGACCGAGCGGGCCGCGCCCCGTGCGCCGAGGTTCAGGCAGATGAGTCCGCCCATCGAATTGCCCGCCAGATGCGGGCGCTCGATGCCCTGTTCGCTGAGGAAGTCGGTGAGCGCTTCGGTGAGGGTGTCGACGGTGGTGTGCTCGATCGGCGCCGACCCCGCGAAGCCGGGCAGATCGACGGCGATGACGTCGAAGGATTCGGCGAGGGTGTCGATGATCGGCTCCCACACCTGCCAGCGGCTACCTACGCCGTGCACCATGACCAGCGGTTCCCCCGCGCCAACCCGGTGATGGTTCAACGTAGTCATAGCTGTGACCGTACAGCGGTTCGCACCCGTTGGACCGAGATTTCCGGCCACCACCTCCGGCCGGATTTCCGCTGGCAGTCGACCGAAACGCCGGTACGATAAATGGTATGGCAACGCGTAAGGTCACCCTCTCACTGGACGAGGCATCCTGGGCCTTCGCCGAACAGGCGGCGGCCCGCGCTGGGATGTCGCCGTCGGCGTGGATATCGAAGGCGGCGCGTCGCGAAGCCGTGCGGACCGGCGTCGGCCCGATACCCGATGTGATGGCCCTGGCCACGACGGACGAGGCGGAGCTGGCCGCCGCCGAGGAGGCGATGCGTGCGCAGGGGTGAACTGTGGATCTATCACCCACACGGTTCGCCGCGGCGCCGTACCGTCGTGCTCATCAGCAGTGACGGCATCAATGAATCACCGAGGCAGTGGCTGATCGCCGCCGAGGTACTCGACGAGGATCCGCAGGACATTCTGGCTGTGCCCGTCGAACGGCACGGGTGGGTACATGCCGGGAATATCGGTCGCATCTATCGCGGATGGTTGGCCGAGCCCATCGATGAGATGGAAGCGGATGCGCTGGATCGGCTGGATACCGCATTGCGCGCGGCCATGGACCTGTAACCCACTTCCCGACTGGGAAGTCGATCGCTGCGCTACCGCGCGGCGCCGTACGGCATTATCGTTGCGGCGCCACCGCGGTGGCCGTGTATTCGAACTGAATCGAGAAGAGGAATCAGGTGCGGACCTTCCTGATCGCCGCAGCGCTCGTCGCGCTGCCGATACTGGCGGCGTGCGGTAACGACAAGGGCTCGGACCAGCCCGCGGTAACCCAAGCCGACCTCTCCAAGTCGCTCCAGGACAAGGGACTCAAGGACAAGAGCCTGGCCGACTGCGCCGCGAAGCTCTATGTGGACCAAGGTATTTCGCAGGAGGGCCTGCGCAAGATGATCAGCGACGAATACGACGCCAAGGCCGCCGACGCCAATAACTTCGGCATGAGCCAGTCCGATGCCGACAAGGCACGCGCGGCCAACACCAGGATCTTCACCGAATGTCGCGCGAAATAGCGGGTTGGCCAGGTTTATGCGCCCCGGACTCCTGGGTTCGGGGCGTGACCCGCTGAAGCCGTTGCCTCACTTCGACACTCAGCGGCTCGAGCAAGGAAGTTGACCGGCTCGGTGTCTGGTCTGATAAAGTCGCGGACGCGCACAGCGCACTGCCGATGTAGTTCAATGGTAGAACTTCTGCTTCCCAAGCAGACAGCGCGGGTTCGATTCCCGTCATCGGCTCAAAAGGGCCCTGACCAGCATATTTGTGGTCGGGCCTTTCCTTTTCCGGCAAGCTGTGCGGTTCAGTCGCGGCGGTGTTTGCGGTGGCTGGTGTCGCACAGCGGGTAATTCTTCGAGCGACGGCACAGGCAGATGGCCACCTGGAAACGGTCGCAATGCAGGGTCCGTCCGTCGGCCGTCACCAGCTCGACGGGGCCCTCCACCAATAGAGGTCCATCGGCGGTGAAGGACAGTCTGCGCACCGGATCAGATTCGGTCGGCACGGATCACCACCAGCTCTTCATGTCGTTGTCGTGGACCGATCAGACCGGTCGCCTCGAGCCAGGCAGCTCTGCGGCGCATAACCGGCCCGAACGGCAGGATGGCCCGGGCGACGACCGCCGCCTTCAGTCCGCCGCCGCGCAATTGGGTCAGGGTTCGATCCGGATCGCAGACCGCGGAATGCACGATCAGGCCGATACCGTTGTGTGCCAACAGTGCCGGCAACCGGTGGCACAACTGGTTCAATACGACACGTCCGTGGTGTCCGGCGTCCCAAGCGCGCGTGCGCCCCCGACCCGGGTGAGCACTCGGTACATAGGGCGGGTTGGCGACCACCACATCGAATCGACGATCGCCAAGTGCGGTGGCGACATCGCCACGCACGACCTCCACGCCGATGCCGCGGATGCGGCTGTTGAGCCAGGCCGTGGCGACCGCCGCCCGGGAGATATCCACGGCGGTGACCGACGCGGCTCCGGCCAGTGCCGCATGGATCGCGAGTACACCCGTTCCGGTGCAGGCATCCAGCGCGCGCCCACCGGGCGGCACCGGCGCATCCCGCATGGCACGGGCGAGCAACCAGGTATCTGCTTGCGGGCGATAAACGCCCGGCGGGCGAATCAACATCACATTCGCCGATTAACCCGAATAGTGCTGCGCAATCGGGTCGGCTGATATCGAATCGGGCGCGACGAGCCCCGGACTGCGCAGTGAACTGCGCCCGTATGCCCAGTTCTGGGCGAGAACATGATCGGCGAAGCGATCTTCGAGCAGATTGGTGGCCTGGATGCCCAGGATGATCGACGAGGTCAGCTCGGGTTGTCGAGTGATCAGGTCGCCGATCACATCGCGTCGCATCACCTGTTCGTGGACCGCGTCCGCCTCCACATGTTCGGCGTAGAACCGCACGCACTCCGGCGCCGCATCGAGTCTGCGCAGGGCTTCGACCATCCGTGCCGCCCCCGGCGGCGAGGTTGTCTCAACGGTTGCGAAATGCCCGACCAGCGCACCGCGCAAGTGCCGGTGCAGCCCGAATAGCGACATCATGTTGACCACCGCCAGCATCGGCGCGGGCACCACATCGAGGTAGTACAGATAGCCGGACTCGAGCCCGGCCGCCGCCATCAGGTCCGCATAGAGCTGTGCGTGCACACGCTCGCCGCGTCCGCCGCCGAATTCGTCGAACTCCACCGCGACCAGCGACGCCTTGGCCTGACCGCGCAGTCTGGGGATCACCCACGCATACGGATCGGCCTCCTTGTGGTGGTAGATCGATCGATGTACGAAATACTCACGCATCTGCCACCATTCACCAGCCTCGCGCAGGTGCGCGCCGATGTCGGTCGGCTCGGTGGGCTCGGTGACCAACTGCGCCAGCTCGGCGTCCAAGTCGACGCCGCCCGGCACGTCCCGCAGCAGCGCGTCGAGGAACCGTTTTTCACATGCGGCCCGCAATTCCAATAACCGCGGATTCCATTCCCACCCCGGATCGACTCCGCCGAAACCCTGGTAATGCAGCTCGTAACACAGCTGCAGAGCCAGTTGCAGATCCTCGCCGTACGGGTCCGCATCGATCATGGATGGGACGGAACGACCGATATCTGCGCGCAACGTCTCGATGATCCCCGCGGAGAGTTCCCCGCGCGGTCGAGGCAGAACGGGCGCCGAAGTGTCGACTGCTGTCATGGTTGCGCAATACCCGACCTCGGCGAATCTATCGCCGCGCATGCGGCCGAACTCGTGCCCGAATGGCGGCTGAGGAGCGGGATCGAGCAGGCGCTACGCTCGTCGGCGTGCTGCTTTCCGATCGTGACATCCGTGCGGAGATCGCCGCTGGGCGTCTCGGCGTCGAGCCGCTGCTGGAAAACCTGATCCAGCCGTCGAGTATCGATGTGCGCCTGGATGGATTGTTCCGGGTCTTCGACAACAGCCGCTACACCCATATCGATCCCGCGCAACGTCAGGATGAGCTGACCAGTCTGGTCGAGCCGGACGAGGGCGAGCCGTTCGTACTGCATCCCGGCGAATTCGTGCTCGGCTCCACATTGGAGGTATGCACGTTGCCGGACGATCTGGCCGGTAGGTTGGAGGGAAAGTCCAGTCTCGGACGGCTCGGCCTGCTGACCCATTCGACGGCGGGCTTCATCGATCCGGGTTTCAGTGGCCACATCACGCTGGAACTGTCGAATGTGGCGAATCTGCCGATCACCCTGTGGCCGGGTATGAAGATCGGGCAGCTCTGTCTATTGCGCCTGACCAGTCCGGCCGAGAACCCCTATGGCAGCACCAGCGCAGGCTCGAAGTACCAGGGCCAGCGCGGACCGACGCCGTCGCGGTCTTACTTGAACTTCCCGCTGCCCACCTAGGGCCTGTCTCGAAGTCGGTCTCCGAGGCCACCATCCGGCGTCGAGCCGAGTCGATAGACCGTTCCGGACAGTGGGCAGTACCACCATGCGACTCGGCTCGATGGAAGCCCCGCCACTACGTCGATTACTCGGCGGCAGAGCGGGTTTCGGCGGTTGCGACCAGCGGCGGGCATTGACGGCAGCAACCCGTACGCGGCGCTGATCCGAACGATCTTCCTCGTCTCGCTCGAAGCTTGCGCCTGCGTACGGGTTTCCGGCGCCGGCACGCAACTCCGGTGCCCTTTCACTGCCATTCGCGTGTGGAACCGGCTTGCGAACACCCGACCGAGTCCGCCCCTGTCGACTGCCATTAAGAGGGGCGGACTCGGTAGGCCCGGCGCCGAGCGGCGGCGGGGACCGACGACGCATTCAGTCCCCGCCACCCGCCCCCACCGCGAGTGCCGTCGTGATGATGACGGATAACGGTGGGAGCGTGTCGCCGAGACTCGGTGGGTTGACCCAGAAGCACCCTTCCCGGGTCCACCGCCCGAGCCCGGTCGGCAACATCACGGCACTGCCGATGGCAGGAATGCCTATATCCAGACGGTTCAGCACCTCCAATATTTGTGCGCCCGGCCGACTGTCCGGCTCGGCGAGGAAGCTCCAGCGGATCTGCCTGGCCAGCATGGGGCCCCTCGTCCCCTGCTTTTCCAATGCGGCCCTGACCTTTTCGGCCCGAGCCGTCGGTAGATGGACCACGCAGACCCGGCCGGTGATGGGTAGCATCACGAACCCGCCGCGCTCGGCGACCGGCAAACCGAACTCGCGCTGGTAGTAGGCCACCCAATCATCGACTGTTCTGAGTTTCTCCACATTCACGGCCAACTCCTTGCCTCCTCGAATCCAAGGGTCCTGTGCCGGACGGCGATTCGGGAATTGCCCACCCGCCCGCCTTCCACTGCCTTTCCGCTGCCTCGGTACCGGATTTGCGGTGTTTTCGGTGCCCTACGTGGTCATGCTTCGCTACCGCCTCCAGGACCCGTCGCTCACGCCGCCGATAGCGGAATGCTTTTGCCTGTGGCCGCACTCACAAACCGCTCGTACTCTGAGAAGGAGTTCGCTCGGAAGGGGTGACATCGTGGTCCGGCAATGGTCAGGTAAGGAGGCCCGAGCCCTTCGCGATGCCAGGCGGATGAGTATCCGGGAGTTCGCGGCGCATCTGGGAGTGCACGAGCGCCTCGTATCGAAGTGGGAGGCCGGCGGTGCGCGGGTCCATCCGCGTCCGGTCAATCAAGCCGCCCTCGATACCTCCCTGGCCAGGTCCGACGATGTTGTGCGGGCACGATTCGCGGCCATGATCGATCAACCCGCATTGGATCGACCGACCGCGCCCGGATTCGACAGGCGGGTCGAGGCATCGGCCCGCGCCAACTATTCCAGTGACGCGGACCTTTTGGCTCTCATAGACGCCGGTGCGATGAGAGGTGATGCGTTAGCGGCGATTTCGGAGAGGGATCTGATTATGGCGGCTGCCCATGAGGCGAGCGAGCACGCCGGCCGGGCCGAGAGCACCAATGTGGGTGCCACCACCTTGGAACAGCTAGATGCCGATGTCACGCGCATCGCGAACGATTATGTGCACATCCCGCCGGTACCGATGATGGTGGAGATGCTGCGGGTGCGACGCCGGGTCTACCGGCTGTTGGAGGGCCATCAGCGTCCCGCCGATACCAGCCACCTGTATCTGCTGGCGGGCACGCTGTCGGGATTGCTCGCCAATGCGAGCACCGACCTCGGCTATCTCGATGCCGCCGGCGAGCAGATCAGAGCGGCCTGGGCCTATTCGGAATTGTGTGGTCACAACGGGTTGCGCGCCTGGACCCGCGGCATGCACGCGCTGATCGAATACTGGTCGGATCGGCCGCGCCGGGGAGTGCTACTGGCGCAGAGCGGGCAGGAGTTCGCCGAATCGGCCACGGCCAAGATGCGACTATTGAATATCGAGGCCAGGATCTGGTCCCGGTTGGGCAGTGACACCGATGCCGATCGCTGCATTCGGGCCGCCGATGATGCCCGCGAGACGGCCGACACCGACTCACTGCACGACGAGGTCGGCGGCGTCTTCGGCTTCAACGAGGCCAAGGCCCACTACTACGCGGGTGCGACCTATATCCATCTCGGTCAGGCCGAACCCGCATTGGCCGCGACGCAGCAGGCCATCGAGTTGTATGCGAACGGGCCGTCCGAGCGGCGCTCCTATGGCACCGAGGCGATGGCCCGAGTCGACAGCGCCGCAGCGCATCTGATCAACGGCAGTCTGGACGGTGCGTCCGCCGCCCTGCTTCCGGTGCTGGGCCTTGCCGAGGACAAGCGAATCGCCCAACTCGAGGAACGGCTCATCGGCCTGCGGCATCGGATCGCCGGACCCCAGTTCCGCGACGCCGTCGAGGCGCGGTTACTCGATGAGAAAATCGAAGAGTTCTGCGAATCCACTGCGGCCAAAGGCATCCCGCCGGGCAAGTCCTCGTCTTGATTCGGCCCAGCAGTCGACATCAGGCCACTTCCGTGCGCTCTCCAGCCATGGCGGAGCGAGATGCTTACGAGTGAGGAGTTCGTGGTGCGTTCTGGCGTTCGAGTCGTTGACGCGGATGCTCTGCGGGCGCAGGGCTCGCCATTGCCGTATGCGTGCGTCAGGTGCTGAACGCCCCGCCACCACCAACCACCACGGAGAGTTTACGAGTGAGGAGTTCGTGGTGCGTTCTGGCGTTCGAGTGGTCGAAGCGCATCCGCTGCAGGCGAGGCGCTTGGCCTTCCGGTACGCGTGCAACAAGTGCTGAACGCCCCGCCACCACCAACCACCACGGAGAGTTTACGAGTGAGGAGTTCGTGGTGCGTTCTGGCGTTCGAGTGGTCGAAGCGCGTGCACCCCCAGGCGCGGGACTCGCCCGTCCCGCACGCGTGCATCGGGTGCCGAACGTCCCGCCACTACCGACCCCAACGGAGCTGTCTTACCAGCGAGGAGTTCGCGGCCCGTCTCGCGTCCGAGCCGTCGAAGCGCATGCGCCGCAGGCGCGAGTCTCGACGGCTCGGACGCGAGACACCAGGGGGCCGCGAACACGCCGCGCCCGCGCGGCCAAAAATACAGATGGCACCATAGGCAGGGTGAGTCCTAGCCATCTACCGCACCATCCGCCGCGCGTGCTGGAGCAATCCACGAAGCTGCAGAACGTCCTCTACGAAATTCGTGGACCGGTGGGCGCGCATGCGGCACGGCTGGAGGCGGAGGGGCATCGCATCCTCAAGCTGAATATCGGCAATCCCGCGCCGTTCGGATTCGAGGCGCCCGATGTGATCATGCGCGACATCATCGCCGCGCTGCCGTATGCCCAGGGCTACTCCGAATCCAAGGGCATTCTCTCGGCCCGGCGCGCCATCGTGACCCGCTATGAGCTGGTCCCGGGCTTTCCCGAACTCGATGTCGACGATGTCTACCTGGGCAACGGCGTCTCCGAGCTGATCACCATCACCATGCAGGCGCTGCTCGATAACGGTGACGAGGTGCTGATTCCGGCGCCGGACTATCCGCTGTGGACCGCTATGACCAGCCTGGCCGGGGGCACTCCGGTGCATTACCTGTGTGACGAATCCAACGGCTGGCAGCCCGATATCGCCGATATCGAATCCAAGATCACCGATAAGACCAAGGCGCTGTTGGTGATCAATCCGAACAACCCGACCGGCGCGGTGTACTCCACCGAGGTGCTGCAGCAACTGGTCGATCTCGCGCGCAAGCATCAGCTGCTGCTGCTCGCCGATGAGATCTACGACAAGATCCTCTACGACGACGCCAAGCACATTTCGCTGGCGACGCTGGCGCCCGATCTGCTCTGTCTGACTTTCAACGGACTCTCCAAGGCCTACCGGGTCGCGGGCTACCGTTCCGGCTGGTTGGCGATCACCGGGCCCAAGGAGCATGCGGCTGGTTTCCTCGAGGGTATCGATCTGCTGGCCTCGACCAGGCTTTGCCCGAATGTGCCTGCGCAGCATGCGATTCAGGTGGCGCTCGGCGGTCATCAGAGCATCGAGGATCTGATCCTGCCGGGTGGGCGACTGCTCGAGCAGCGCGATGTCGCGTGGGAGCGGCTGAATATGATTCCGGGCGTTTCCTGTGTGAAGCCGAAGGGTGCGCTCTACGCGTTCCCGAAGTTGGATCCGAACGTCTATGAAATCCGCGACGATGCGAAGCTGATCCTGGATCTGCTGCTGCAGGAGAAGATCTTGATGGTGCAGGGCACCGGGTTCAATTGGCCGAATCATGATCACCTGCGGATCGTCACGCTGCCGTGGGCGCGGGATCTCGCGGTTGCCATCGAGCGCTTCGGGAACTTCCTGTCGAGTTACCGGCAGTAGCGGGCTGGTCGGTCCGGTCTCCCGCGCCAGCGTGCGCTGGGCTACCGGATCGCCCTGCTTCTGGGGCCGAAACATACCCCGCGTACGGATATTTAGGAGTTTTAGTTACTAGCTAGCGCTAAACGAGACTTTTTGTGTACAGTGTCTCTTGGCACTTCGAGTGCCCGGTCAAGTTGTCTACCCCCCCTGGACAACCTGACCTCGGGTTAGGCTGCCTACCCCCCTGGGCGCCGACCTGCGGGCGGCGGAGACATCCCCCTGCTCTCCGCCGCCCCCTCCCGATTTTCCATTCGGAATCTTTTGATGACTGCCTGACAGTCGCTGTCGGTCGTGGATCCGATCTTGAAAATGAAATCCTTTAAGCTCGCACCCTGGACTACAGACGAAAAGGTAGGAGTCCGGTGAGCCATGAGTGATCATCACCATCACCACGACCATTCCGGCCCCATCGCGATCGGCGCGACCGCGGCCCGCGTTGTCGTCGGGTTGCTCGCCGCGATCGGTGTCGTGGTCGTAATCGCCGCGATCGTGCTGTGGCCGAGCAGCCAGCACATCGATATCCCGCTGCCGATGCAGAATGCGGGCGGTGGCGCGGTGCAGACCGAGGCCGGAACCGTGGTGATGCAGGACCTCGGCGCCTGCGGCAGCAGTTCGATCGGCAAGGTGTTCATCGATAAACCTGAGCAGCCGCGTGCTGCCGGATATACCTGTCAGCGCAGTCTGATCAGCATCGATTCCGGTCCGCACAAGGGCAATCACACCTTGTTCGAAATCGCGCCCGGCCCAGGACAACCCGATTTGCACGCCGGTGATCACATCCGCATCGTGCGGCAGACCGATCCGAGCGGGATGCCGCTGTACTCGTTCGAGGACTACTCGCGCGGGCTCCCGCTGACCCTGATCGTGCTGGCCTTCGTAGTCGTGGTGATCGTGGTGGCGCGCTGGCGCGGGTTGCGGGCGCTGCTCGGGCTGATCTTCGCCTTCGCGGTGCTGGTGCTGTTCATGCTGCCCGCGCTACTGGACGGTAAGCCCGCTATTCCGGTAGCGCTGGTCGCGGGTGCGATGATCCTGTATGCGGTGCTGTATCTGGCGCACGGTGTGAATCTGCGCACCAGTTCGGCGTTGCTCGGCACGCTGACCTCGATGATCGTCGCGGCGGTGCTGTCCTGGATCGCCATCGAGATCACCCATCTGACCGGGCTGTCCGAGGAACAGAACACCAACGTCGCCACCTACATTCAGCACGTCAGCATTACCGGCCTACTGTTGGCGGGCTTCATCATCGGTTCACTCGGTGTGCTCAACGACGTCACCATCACCCAGGCCTCGGCCGCCTTCGAACTTGCCGCCATCGACGAATCCGCCTCGCGTCGTGAGGTTTTCGCCGCCGCCATGCGCGTCGGCCGGGACCACATCGCGAGTACGGTCTACACCCTGGTGCTGGCCTACGCCGGTGGCGCGCTTCCCTTGCTGCTGCTGTTCAGCGTCGCGGGCCGTTCCATCCGCGACGTGCTGACCGGTGACGCGGTCGCCATCGAAATCGCTCGCTCCTGCGTCGGTGGTATCGCGCTGGCGCTTTCGGTCCCGTTGACCACGGCGATCGCCGTAATGCTCGCCCGTCCCTTCGGCCACAAGCCCGAACGCGTTGCCCCGGCCCGGCACTCACGGCATGCGAAGTCCGAGTCGTCCGTATCTTCCCGGCGCTCCGGCGGTCCGTCACGTCCGTCCAAGCCGTCCAGCGGCGGCGTCGCCACCGATACGAGAGATACCGGACGGCGGCGGATCTCGGATCAATCCTGGGACGACGAGCCGGGAACCGGCTCGAACAGGCAGGTCTCCGGAAACGATCAAGTGGCGAATCACCGTGCATACGACCGCGATCACGGCTACCGCAGCCCCGCTCCCCGGGAATACGAGCCCGAATTCGACACCGACCCGCGCGGCTACCGCCGTCCGGATCCTCGCGGATACGAGAGCACCTGGGGCGACGAGGGTCCCGCCCTTCGGTAACTGCCGCCGGATAATGCCTGAAGCCTGACCGGATCAGCGTGGCGCGGGTGGCGGGAAGGGGAGTATCACGGGCGGAATCGTCGGTACCACGATCGGCGGAAGTCCTGGCACAACAATGGTATTCGGGCCTGGCGTGGTCGAAGGCGGCTCCGTGGTCGTCGCACGATACGGTGGCGGGGCTGCCACCGACTCGCTGGACTCGGTGGTGCTGGCCGGGGCGACCGCGATCTGCGGGTCCAGGGTGGTAGTGCGCGGCGGGCTGGTCGGGGAGACCGAGGTTGGGCGGTCACTGCTCTGCGAATCGCGCGTGAGAACCTGTGGACCGTAACCGAGTCCGAGTCCGATCGCCGCCACGACGACTAGCGCGCTGACGGTCAGCACCGCGCCATTGATTTCCCGCTTGCCGCGGCGCCGCGTGGGCGATGCGGATAGCCAGGCGGGTGAGAGCTCATCGTCATCGAGCAGCGCATCCGCGGCGGGAGCGCGCTGTTGCGGAGTCTGCACGACGGTGCGCACCGGACGTGCCATCAGCGCGGCACCGCGGGTGACCACCGTTTCCGGGCTCTCGGGCACGATGACCGGCACACCCATCCAGCGTTCGAGCACCTTGGCGATCAGTGGAATTCGCGCGCAACCGCCGATCGCGAGCACACCGTGCACCGGGCGATCCGAGCGCACGATGACATCGCGCGCCATCCGTGCCGACGATTCGATCGCCAGCATGATCAGGGCTTCGAAATTCTCCTGGGCCAGCAGCACCAGACCTTGTTCGCTCGGCAGCGCCACCGCGGTATTCGAAGACAGTTGCTCCTTGGCCTCGCGGCACAGTGCGTCCAGCGCGGCCAGGCCGGCCGAATCCGGCGGATGTGCGATCCGGCCCGAGGCGATCTGCTGTTCGCGGATCAGCGAATCCAGGTAGTCACCGCTGATATCGCTGGTGCGTTCGCTGTGACGGATCTCACGGGTCTGGGTGTCGACGACGCTGACCGTGAGACCGGAGCTGCCGAGGTCGTACACGACGAGTGAGGAGATACCGCGAATGTCTCCGGTGGCCTGCGCGAATTCCACCGCTGCGACAATTTCGGGCACCAGTTCGTAATTGGTCAGCTGCTGACGCGCCATGGCCGCGCGCAGCGCCTTGGCATGCTGCTCACTGCGGTAGGCGATCGCGGTGGCCGCGATACCCGGCATGGATTCCAGCGTCACGCCGATCGCCTCGGCGGCGAGCTCCTCCACCTGGTGTTCGACGACCGGAATGGTCTGGAGATCGAAGGAATGCGGGGCGATGGGGCCGTGGGGGCTCGCGGTGTGTGGTCGCGCCATTCGGACGGCGCCGGCCCCCACCGAAACTCCCAGAACCGAACTCATCAGCTGCCCATCCCGTTTCACACATCACGACATGCGAGCTTGCGCCGCCCGCCGGTGGATCGGCCCGCTCTCGGGACCCTACCGTCGACGTACGACAGACCCGAAGGCAGGATCTGATCGTTCCGGCGTCGCCCCCGCGTCGCAGGCAACTCTACGGTGTGCCGAGTCCGGCGTACACCCATCCGGCGTCTCTCCAGATGGCACGATTGAGACAGTTCCGGCCGTCGATGATCGACCGTTTGCGAACCACCGGATCGAGGTCTTGCGGACGCAATGCGACGAATTCGTCCCACTCGGTCAGTACCAACACCACATCGGCGCGATCGCAGGCATCGGTCACCGAGGTCGCGTAATTCAAGGTGGGGAAGACCCGCCGCGAATTCTCCGCCGCCTTCGGGTCGTACACCGTCACCACCGCGCCGTGCAACTGGATCATCCCGGCCACATTCAGCGCGGGCGAGTCACGCACATCGTCGGATTCGGGTTTGAAGGCCGCGCCCAGCACCGCCACATTGGCGCCGAGCAGCGATCCGCCGCAGGCCCGCGCGGCCATATCGACCATCTTGGTGCGGCGGCGCATATTGATGTTGTCGACCTCGCGAAGGAAGGCAACCGCGTGATCGGCGCCGAGTTCGCCGGAGCGCGCCATGAACGCGCGGATGTCCTTGGGTAGGCAGCCGCCGCCGAAACCCAGTCCGGCATTGAGGAATCGACGACCGATGCGTGCGTCGTAGCCGAGTGCGTCGGCCAGCATGGTCACATCGGCGCCGGTCGCCTCGCAGACTTCGGAGACGGCATTGATGAAGGAAATCTTGGTCGCCAGAAAGGCATTCGCGGAGACCTTGACCAATTCGGCGGTGGCCAAGTCGGTCAGCAGGAACGGCACCTCGGCCGCGATCAGGTCGGCGTAGATTTCGCGAACCAATTCCTCGACCCAGGCCGTGCTTTCGCGTTCGCGATCCACACCGAGCACGAGTCGATCCGGGCGAAGCGTGTCCTTCACCGCGAAACCCTCACGCAGGAACTCCGGATTCCAGGCCACCTCGACCTCGGCATCGGTGAGCGAGCGAACCCGCGCACCCAATGCCGCTGCGGTGCCGACCGGCACCGTCGACTTTCCGACGATTACCGACGGTCGCTGCAGCAGTGGTGCGAGCGTATCGACCACGGCGTGCACATATTTCAAGTCCGCGGCGTATTCACCCTTCTTCTGCGGGGTCCCGACCCCGAGGAAATGCACCTGGGCATGATCGGCCGCTTCGGTGTACGAGGTGGTGAACCGCAGCCGACCGGCATCCAGATTCCGGCGCAGCACCTCCTCGAGCCCGGGTTCGTAGAACGGCACCACGCCATCGGACAGCTTCGCGACCTTGCCCGGATCGATATCCACGCCGATCACATCGTGTCCGAGTTCGGCCATGCACGCCGCGTGCGTGGCCCCGAGGTACCCGGTTCCGAAGACTGTGCATCGCATGATCGATTGATAGGTCTCGCCGATGGCCGCCCCACGTCAGCAAGGCAAGGCTCTGCGCAACAGCAGATGTACAGGTGGCGACATGAATTGCGGATACCATTGCTGACCTGCGCAAATCACTCCGGTGACGACCCGGTTACGATCGATCTTGTGCGACGCCGGCGCAGCATTCGGGTACGCAGCGCCTGGGTGGTACTCGGCGTTGCGGTGGTCGTATTGATCGCTGGTCTGTGGCCGGTTTACGTCCGCCCGCAGGTGGACGTGCCCATGAAAGCCGATGCGATTGTTGTGCTCGGCGGTGCGCACGATGGGCGCGAGAAGTTGGCACTGCGGCTGGCCAGCGAGGGGTACGCGCCCCGGGTGCTGGTGTCCGACCCATATGAAAATAGCGCGCTGGTGAATCGAATCTGCCACAGCCGCTATAGCTTTCACGTCACCTGCTTCGATCCTTCGCCGCGCACCACGCGCGGCGAAGGTCGGGAACTCGCCGAACTCGCCGCCGCGCAAGGTTGGCGTCGAGTCATTGTCATCACCTTCACACCGCATATTTCGCGGGCCCGCTACATCCTCGGGAAATGCTGGGACGGCGAGGTGCTGATGGTGGACCCGCGGCCGCATCTTTCGGTCGCCAGGTGGGCCTACGACTACGTCTACCAGTCCGTCGGGTACGTCAAGGCCTTCTTCGAAGACTGCTAGCGCCCGCAAGTGCAGGCGGGTGGCATCAGTTTGATTTTCCGGCTGGGACAGACGTACATTGCGTCTCATCGGGCCCGCAGGACGACCCGATGCAATAGACGCGGATCCCTCCGGGAGGTCAGATGGATTACGACTGGTCAGCGGCCGATCTGGCCTTTCGCGACGAGGTTCGCGCATTTCTCGACGAGAAGCTGACACCGCAGCTGCGGCGGGCCGGACGCTTGGCGACGAGCGTGTACCCGGATCACGAGGCGAGCATGCGGTGGCAGCACCTACTGCACGAGCGCGGCTGGGCCGCACCGGCCTGGCCGGTGGAGCACGGCGGTTGTGGTTGGACTCTCACCCAGCACTACATTTTCCATCGCGAATCGACGCTGGCCGGTGCGCCCTCGCTCTCGCCGATGGGCATCAGGATGGTCGCGCCCGCGATCGTCGCATTCGGTACGCCGGAGCAGAAAGCCTTCTATCTGCCGCGCATCCTGACCGGGGAAATCTTCTTCTGCCAGGGCTATTCGGAACCGGAGGCCGGTTCGGACTTGGCCGCGCTGAGCATGGCGGCCGTCGACGACGGCGCCGATTTCGTCTGCACCGGCAGCAAGATCTGGACGACCCACGCCACCGAGGCGAATTGGATCTTCTGCCTGGTCCGGACCTCGCGTGCGGGGAAGAAGCAGCAGGGCATAACGTTCCTGCTGATCGATATGACCACGCCGGGCATCGAGATCCGGCCGCTGGTGATGACCTCCGGTGAACAGGTGCAGAACCAGGTCTTCTTCGATAACGTCCGGGTGCCGAAGGCCAATGTGCTCGGTCGCATCGATGACGGCTGGACCGTCGCGAAATATCTGCTCGTGCACGAGCGCGGCGGTGCGGCCGCGCCGATGCTGCAGGTCATGGCCCAGGATGTGGCCACCGCGGCGGCCGGGCAGACCGGCCCCGACGGCAATCCGCTCATCGATGACGCGGCATTCGCGGCGAAGCTCGCCGAGGCTCGAATTCGCACCGAGGTGCTGGAAATCCTGGAGTACCGCGCGCTTTCGGCGATGGCGCAGGGCAAGAATCCGGGTCTCGCCTCCTCGATGCTCAAGATCCTGGCCACCGAATTGAGTCAGCGGCTCACCGAATTGGCGCTGGAGGCAGCCGGTTCACGTGGACGCGTCTATCAGCCGCATGCCACCGCGCCAGGCGGACCGATCGCCGAATTCACCCCGCCCGCGGACGGCTATCGCAGCGGCGCGGACTGGCAGGCCGTCGCGCCGCTGCGCTACTTCAACGACCGGGCGGGCTCGATCTATGCGGGCAGCAACGAAATTCAGCGAAATATCCTCGCCAAGGCAGCATTGGGGCTCTGATGGACTTCACCTTCACCGATGAGCAGGAACTGCTCCGCGACGCGGTGGCCGGATACCTCGGCGCCCGTTACGAATTGGACAAAAGCCGAGGCGCGGCGAAATCCGATGCCGGGTGGCAGCCGAGCATTTGGCGCGGATTCGCCGAGGAGCTGGACATTCTCGGCGCCACTTTGCCCGAGCGGGTCGACGGCATGGGCGGTGGTCCGGTCGAGTTGATGATCATCACCGAGGAACTCGGTCGTGCGTTGGTCGTCGAGCCTTATGTGGATACCGTGGTTGTCGGCGCTGGTCTGCTGAATCGTCTCGGTGGCGAACGCGCGGATTCGGTACTGCGACAGATTGTTTCCGGTGCGGCGCGGACCGCGTTCGCCGCGCTGGAGCCGAGCTCGGGGCAGACGCTGCACGATGTATCGACAACCGCGCGCCGCGACGGCGACGGGTGGGTGCTCGATGGCGTCAAGACCGTCGTGACAAGTGCGCCGCTGGCCACGCATCTGCTCATTACCGCACGCACCGGCGGTGATCGGCGCGCTGAGGACGGAATTTCGCTGTTTCTCGCCGAATTCGACGCCGCCGATCCACCCGCGGGTGTCGAGGTGCATTCGTATCGGACGATCGATGACCGGGTCGGCTCCGATATCACCTTCACCGGCTTCCGATTGCCCGCCGATGGATTGTTGGGCACCGAGGGGGCGGCGTGGGACGCGATCGATGCCACTGCGGACGAAGCCATCGCGGCGATCGCGTCCGAGGCGGTCGGCTGCATGCGAAAGGTATTGGCGGACACTGTCGAATACGCCAAACAGCGACATCAGTTCGGTCAGCCGATCGGCAGCTTCCAGGTGCTCCAGCATCGCATGGTCGATATGTACATCGAGCTCGAGCAGGCCATTGCCGCGGTATACCTGGCCGTCTACTCCTTGGGTGCGTCAGCGGCGGACCGGGCGCGAGCGGTCTCGGCCGCGAAGGTCACCATCGGCCGGGCCGCGCGCTTCATCGGCCAGAATGCCGTCCAGCTGCATGGTGCCATGGGTATGACCGAAGAGCTCGCGATCGGGCACTACTTCAAACGCCTGACCGCGATCGAATACGAATTCGGTTCCAGCGACCAGCATCTCGCTCGGTATGTGGCGTTGACGAGGCCGTAGTCATAGACGCCGCCGGTCGGCCGACTCCGGATGCGGACGCGGCCGACCGGAAGCCTGCGGTCAGCTTGTCTTCAGACGGTGATGTGGCTGTCCGGTTATGGCCGCAATCGTTTGATAGTCACTGTCCACATGGAGAACCGTTGCGCCGTGAATCTCGGCTGTCGCGGCGATGATCAAATCGGGGATCGGTTGACGATGCTCGCCCCGTTCGGCAAGCAGACCTTGAACCGCGAGCGCCCGATCCATCACTTCCTCGGTTACCGGCAGCCAGACCAATGACTTCTGGCCCGCCAGCTTGGCGACATAGTCGGTATGCGATCGCGCGGAGTACCCGATTTCCAACGCTGTGAGATGACAAGCGGCGACCAACGCACCTGGTTCGCCGGTCACGCGCATGAAGTCGGCCGAAGCGATCTCGTCTCGGAGCACCCACTCGAGCGCCGACTTGTCGGCCAACATGAACATCGTCCTCAGCGCCAGGCTCCCTTCATTGCCTCGGGCGACAGGTCGGTTGCGCTATCGCGAAGCTGTTGAATCATCTTCGAGACCGCTCGCCGGTTGGCTACCTCCCGCAATGCGGCATTGACAGTGGCCACCTTGGTCTTGGTGCCCAATTCCTCGGCGGCAAGCGCTAAAGCGTCGTCGTCGATGTCAATTAATGTTCGAGACATGGCGAACCTCCTGATATCAGATTCCCTGTAAGAATGATATCAGGATGCTGCGTCTGAGGACTTACTGAAAGCGATCGGCCCGGGTGCGATGTGCGCACCCGGGCCGATCTATCCCGTCAGTTCTTGCGGCCGGGGGCCTTGGCACCGGATTTGAAGCCGAGGCCGCCGGGCTTGGCGGGTGGCGGTGTCGCGGCGGGGGCGCCGTTGCCGTTGGCGGGCTGGTTCGGTTCGTCAGCTGGTTCGGTTGCGGCTTCCTGGGTGGGGGAGGTCGGTTCCGCGGGGGCCGATGGGGCCGGAGTGGCCGTGCCGGGGGCCTTGGGGCCGGGGCGCTTGAAGCCGGACTTCATGGCCAGGCCTTTGGCGGGGACGGACGGCTTGGTCTCGGTGGGCGTCGAGACCGGTTCGGTGGCAGGGGTTTCCGTCGCCGGGGTGGCTTCGGCTGTGGCCGACGCCTCCGGTGCCTTGGCTCCGGGCGCCTTTGCCGCGCCCTTCATCGCGAGCCCCTTGCCAGGTGCCTTCGCCGGGCCCTTCATTGCCAGCCCCTTGACCGGCGGTGCCTCAGCGGCAGCCTCAGGGGCCGGTGCCTCGGCGGCGGGTGCGGCAGCATCAGGAGTTGCCTTGGCTCCGGGCGCTTTCGCGACACCCTTCATGCCGAGGCCCTTACCCGGTGCTTTCGCGGGGCCCTTCATCGCGAGACCCCGGGCCGGCGCGGCTGGAGCAGCGGGCGCGGTGTCCTCGGCAGGAGCCGGAGTTGCCTTGGCCCCGGGCGCCTTCGCGGCCCCCTTCATGCCGAGACCACCACCGGGCGCCTTGGCCGCACCCTTCATACCCAGACCACCGGGCGCCTTGCCGCCCTTTATCGCCAGACCGCCACCGGCCGGAGCCGACTTCGGTTCGGCGGGTGCTTCTGCGGCGGGGGCCGGTTCGGGTTCGGCGGCAACCGGTTCCGGCTCGGGGGCCTGCTTCGGTTCCTGCACCACGGTCAGATTCTCGGAGAGCTTCGACGGGTCGACCCGGTCGATCGCATCGAGCATCAACTGCGCGACATCGACGACCTCGACGCCTTGGCCGACCTCGCCGCCATCCTTGCGGGCGGTGACGCCATCGGTGAGCATGACCCGGCAGAACGGGCAACCGGTCGCGATCTTGGACGGTTCGTTGCCACCGTTCAGGGTGGACAGCGCCTCGTCGACGCGATCGATATTGATGCGCTTACCGAGTTGCTCTTCCATCCACATCCGCGCGCCACCGGCGCCACAGCACATGGAACGTTCGCCGTGCCGCGGCATTTCGACCAGGGTGGAGCCGGAAGCCTCCATCAACTCACGCGGTGCGTTGTAGACCTTGTTGTGCCGACCCAGGTAGCACGGGTCGTGGTAGGTGACATTCTGCGATACCGAGGCGACCGGGATCAGCTGCTTGGTACGCACCAGCCGGTTCAACAGCTGGGTGTGGTGCACCACCTCGTAGACGCCGCCGACCTGCGGGTATTCATTGTTCAGCGCGTTGAAGCAGTGCGCACAGGTGACCACGATCTTCTTGCGCGACTGCTCGACACCATCGAACACCGAGTTCAACAGCTCGATGTTCTGCTGCGCGAGCTGCTGGAACAGGAATTCGTTGCCGGCCCGGCGCGCGGAGTCGCCGGTGCAGGTCTCATCGGCGCCGAGCACCATGAACTTCACGCCCGCGGTGGCCAACAGCTCCGCGACGGCCTTGGTGGTGCGCTTGGCGCGATCCTCGTACGCACCGGCACAGCCGACCCAGAACAGGTACTCGTATCCGTCGAAGGAGTCCGCGTCCTGCCCGAATACCGGGATCTGGAAGTCGAGTTCGTTGATCCAGTTCAGCCGGTCCTTGGCGTTCTGGCCCCAGGGGTTGCCCTTGTTCTCCAGGTTCTTGAACAAACCGGCCAGCTCGGAGGGGAACTCCGACTCGATCAACACCTGGTAGCGGCGCATATCGATAATGTGATCGACATGCTCGATATCGACCGGGCACTGCTCGACGCACGCACCACAGGTGGTGCAGCTCCACAGCACCTCGGGATCGATGATGCCGTTGACATCCTCGCCGCCGACCAGCGGACGCTCCGCCTCGGCCTTGGCGAGTTCGGAGATCTTGGCCAGCTTCGCCTCGTTGGGCTTGCCGTCGCCGTCGACCAGGCCGACCTCGTCGCCGCTCATATCCTTGCGGCCACCGGCCAGCAGATACGGCGCCTTGGCCACACCGTGGTCACGCAGCGACATGATCAGCAGCTTGGGCGATAGCGGCTTACCGGTATTCCAGGCCGGGCACTGCGACTGGCAGCGGCCGCATTCGGTGCAGGTGGTGAAGTCCAGCCAGCCCTTCCAGGAGAAGTCCTCGACCCGGCCCGCGCCGAAGGTGTCGACATCAGGGTCGGCGGTCTCCATATCGACCGGCTTGCCCCCGGACATCATCGGCTTCGCCGCGCCCAACGCGACGCCGCCGTCGTCCTCACGCTTGAAGTAGATATTGAAGAAGGCCGCGAACCGGTGCCAGGCCACACCCCAGTTGATGTTGCGACCGACCAGCAGCAGGAAGGTGCTGCCCGAAACCATCTTGATGAAGGCGAAGATGGCAACCATCGCCACGCTGGAGGGCAGCAACTTGGCGACCTGCATGGTGAAGAAGTCGGTCCACGCCTCGGAGTGGCCGTAGGTGGCGATCTTGCCCGCCTTCACCATGACCATGCCGATGCCTTCGATGAAGACGATCGCCTCGATGACATAGGCCGGAGCGAACCGGGAACCGCTGAATCGCGACAGCCGCGCGGGTATCCGCGGGTGGTTGAGCTGGCGAATGGCGATCAGCACCAGGATGCCGATCACGGTGCCGATGCCGAGCAGTTCGTCCCACAGGTGGTAGATGCCCCAGCCGCCGATGATCGGCCAGTGGAATTCGGGATCGAAGGTCTGCCCATACGCCTCGAAGTACAGGATGAAACCGCCGAGGAAGCCGATCATCACCAGCCAGTGCGCCCAGCCCACCGTGCGGAACTTGTTCATCCTGGTGTGGGCGAGGAATTCGACGACCATCGTCTTGAAGCGCGGGAAGAATGGTCGCCAACGATCCGGCGCGGGTTGGCCGATCATGATCGCGCGGGTCATTGTGCCGACGCCACCGACGAATGATGCCCAACCCAACAGGCTGAACGCCACACCAATCGTGCCCAGCGTCACTGTCAGGGCATTCATGTCGCGACCTTTCTTTGAGGCAACACGAGCGTGGGCGGCGGTCGCGCCACCCGGTTGGCTCGTATACTAACTGCAAGTAAGTTACCCATCGGTAACTTACTTGTCTATCGTAAGATCGCCGGTTGGCTACTGCCCCATCTTCCTGGGGCTTGACTCAGATTCGGCCTGTGAGGGATCTCACGAAGATCGTGCGGTCCGACTGGCGGTGGGGGCGACAACCACCGTAAACAGGACAAGTTGCGCGCACAGCGGTAAGGACAGGCTTAGTCACGCGGAGATCACAATGTGAAAAACCGATCTCGCATCTTCATGTCGGTTCGATTACGCTCACCACGTTCTGTTTGCTGCGCCTGTCTTTCACACTGCTCGGGGAGAATCCGGGGTCCGACCACCTCGGGTTGATGAGCGCTCTCGCGTGTACGGAAGCGGCGCGCGGACAACCTGATGATGGATTGGAAACTGAATGAATCTCCGCAGCACTACCGCGGCTGCCACGATGGTAATCGGCGCGATGACCATCGGATTCGGAGTTGCTCACGCCGAGCCCGCTCCCGCGGCCGCTCAACCGATCAGCTACTCCGTCAAGCTCGTGGACAAGACGGTCGTCGCCTCGCTCAAGGGGGGAACCTTCGAGCTGACGAAGTCCGACGAGGAATTGCAGGAACCGGACCTCTACACGGTCAAGGACGAGCTCGGCAACACCGTCGTCTCGGTGCCGCTCGACGTCAATGTCGACCAGACCCCGGTCGACGTCAAGCCGGTTGTGAAGGACGACGGCAAGGTCCTCGAACTGACCCCTGACCAGAGCGTCAAGGTCGAGCAAAAGGCGAATACGGTCAACGCTATCGCCAAGCCGATCGCCTCGCCGGATGAAGACCAGCGGGCAATGAACGAGTTCTCCACTCAGTTCGGCATTGCCACGGCGGTCGGCGGATTCGTCGGCACCGCCATCGGTGTCGTTGCCGGTGGTGTCATCGGCTGCATCCTCGGCCTGCCACTGCTCGGTGTCGGCTGCATTCCGGCCGCGATCGCGGGCGCGGGAATCGGTGGCATCCTCGGCACGCTCGCCGTCGGTGGTCCGATCCTGACCCTCGCTGGCATCGACCTGGTCAACACCCTGCAGGCGGCGCCCGGCACCACCAAGTTCGCCGAGAAGTCGGTGCCGGCTCAGCAGCCCGCGTCGGCACAGCAGCCCGTGCCGGCTGAGCAGCCGAACTGATCTCGATCGAACTCGACCGGCCCGCTCCCACCAGGAGCGGGCCGTTTGTGTTTCAGGCCTGGTGTTCGCGCAGATCCAAACTACCGCTGAAGGTTTCCTCGCCCCTGTGCCGTCCGAACCGCCCGAAGGAACGCTCGGCCATCTCGAACGAACCGTCCTCGCGCACCAGCAGGACCGTGCTCGCTCTGGTGCCGTGCAGTGCGTTGGCGATGAATCGGGCCGAGAGCGTGCGCTCGCGCCGCAGCGGAACTCCGGTGTGCGGCAACAGTTCATCGGGCGCCTCGGTGCGATCGGCCAGCACCTCGAAGTAGCGCGCCACATCGCCGGGATCCGACTCGATGACCGCACGCAGGTCGGTGAGACCGCCGCGTACCTTGGGCCAAATGGGTTGGGGCGCTTCGAATGCCGCCGCCGGTCCCGGGGCGGCCGAGGTGATGAACCTGCCGTTGGATACGCCGTGAAAGCCCGGCGTCAGTTCCTGGGGCGGCAGCGCGCTGCGGTTGGAATGCCACCACAGCGATTCCAGGTCCGAGACCAGCACGTTGTAGCCGTTGTAGTCGTCGGGGGCGGCGGCGACGTCGAGCACATACTTTTCCGGACCAGCCAGTTCACGGTTCTGCCTGGTGTCGCGCAGGAAATCCATCAGTAGCGCCCCGCGGGAACGGGCGTCGCCGCGTTCGTCTTTCGGATCGCGCACATTGGTTACGGTGGCGAATCGATTGCGGCCGTTGTCTTCCCGCGTCAACCCGAGCCAGGTGCCCGGCGGATCGCCCGCGACCTTGCGCAGCGCCCCGAGATCACGTCCGGCAAGCAGCCCGGGCACCTCGGGCCACCATCGCATCGACTCGGTCGGGCGGGAGTAGAACTCGTCGCGATTGGCCGCGACGATCAACCGATACTCCGGATGCACTCGCCAACCGATCAACACCAAACACATGCATTCCAGGATGCCGGAATGTCGCCGGGCCCCACAGGGCATTTACGCGTGCTCGGGCAACGCAAGTTCAGTGGCCCCGGGGTCCAGGGACGACAAAAAGGCCGACAGCGTCGCCGCTGTCGGCCTTTTCCAGGGGTCTGGCTAGTTGTTGACCTTCAGCCCCGGATTGTCCGAAAGAACCACACTGACCGGCTGCGCGAACAGCTGCGGCGCATTGCCGGTGAGGGCACCGATCAGATTCGGGATCTCGCAGATCGGGAAGTCGGCCACCGACGACGCGCTGGAGATGCCGAGCGCCAACCGGCCGGTGACGATCGCACCGCCACTGTCACCGGGCAGTGCGCAGATGTTCGCGGAGAAGGCCTGGGTGAGCTCCCGGTCGCCGACCTGCACGGTCTGGTCCACCGCGTTCACGATGCCGCAGCTGAAGCCGGTGCGCGCACCGGACTTGCAGACCGGCGCGCCGACCACCGGAACGGCAACGCCCTCGACCGCGACCGGCTGGCCGGGCTGGCGCACGAAGTTGTTGGTGAACCGGTCCCTGGCCTGATCGTTGATCCGGATGATCGAGTAGTCCTGGGAGCCGAGCACCGACTTCTGGAACGTGCCGACCTGCGCCCCCGGCCGATCGCCGGCCAGCTCGTAGACGCCCGCCGCGTTCCCCGAACCCGCCGACGCGATGTCCGGATTGCAGTGGCCCGCAGTGATATTCACGGCATTGCCGTTCCGGTCGGTGCCGTTGAAGCCCAGCGAGCAGCGCAGCGACGTCTTTCCCGCGATCGAGGCGAAGCCGTCGCCACCGGCCAGCGGACCGGTCTGCATCGCACCCGCGACCGGGGTGGTCTGCAACTGCTCACCAGCGACCGGCGGCGCGGTCACGATGACCCGCGATGGATCGACGAAGTTCGGCATCGGCAGACCGGCCTGCTCGACCCGCACCGCGATGCTGTTGTTGACGGGATCGACCACCACACCGCGCACCAGGGCGGAGACCGCCTCGGGCTGCCCCTCGAGCCAGCGCTCGAAGGCGCTCTTCTCCCCACGCAGCGCAGCCTCGCTCTTGGCGACATTGCGGACCTCGAATCCGGCCGACGTGGCCGCCTGGCGGGCCTCATCGGCACCAGGGCCCTGCGCAAGGGCAACCACGGCTTTGCCGCCGTCATCGAGCCACGAACCCGCGAAGACCTGCGGGAACTGACGCTGCGCCGTGGTGGCGAAGGCCGCGAGCTGCTGGGCCAGATCGGCGCGGTGCAGGTACTCCTCGGGGGAGATCTTCAGATCGCGCGCGACCGCGGCAATCAGGTCGGCGGGCAGGGCCGGCTGGTCCGGTTGTGCGTTCGCTACTGCCGCCGTTGGGCCGAACAGCAGAATCGCCGCCGAGGCGGCGATAACTGATTTTCGGACCCGGGTCTGTCGCGCAGCTGATCGGAACTGACCTATACGTGGCAGGAGCATGCCCATACCTTAAAGTGTCCGGCCGGTTATGCCTACTTATGTTGCGATGTTGTTCGGCCCACTAAGCGACCGGCCGCCGGTTTGTCGGAAAGACGGTGTCCGACAAGGCCTCTCACCCGGCGTTCGGACGGGTCCGCAGCGCGATACCGGAGCCGACGCCGCCGCCGGCCGATGCGTCGATATCGGCCAGGATCGACCGGATCGGAATGCCGAGCGTCGCGGTGCCGCCGTACTGCGCGAGGGCGATATTGGCCTCATTGCAGTCGGGCGCTTCGGCCGCATTGGAACCGCTGGTGATGCCGAGGGCCAGCGTGCCCGAGACGATCGCACCGCCACTGTCGCCGCCCAGCGTGCAGGCCGAGCTGGCGAAGCCGCGCACGGTCTTGCTCACACCTTCGGCGGTGTACAGCTGGGTTTCGACCCGATCGGCCACCACGAACCCGCAGGTGAAGGTGGAGGACTGGCCCGACTTGCAGACCGGCGCGCCGGTGACCGGCTCGGCGGTACCGGTGATGGTCAGCGTGGTGCCGTTGGAGCCGCGCACCGAAGGCTGGTCCATGCCCGCGTTGACCGAGCGCTCGTTGAGCTTGATGACGGAGTAGTCGAGTGCGGTCGGGCCGCCGAGGCGCGCCTTGACGAAGTTGCCGAGCTCGATGCTGTTCGGAATGTCCTTGATATTGGGCAGGTAGACCGCCGCGTGCTGGTCGTCCTTTTCCAGGTTCGGGTCGCAGTGGCCCGCGCTGATGTTGAGCGCGTTCCCCGCCGCGTCCACACTGTTGAAGCCGAACGAGCAAACATCGACGCCGCGCAGCGAGGTGTCCTTCAGCGAGGTCGGCGCGGTGATGTAGGTGTCGCCGCCCATCGGACGGCGCTCGATCGGACCGCCGCTATTGGGCGAGAGGATGACCTTGACGTTGGCGATCAGGGTCGGCAGGTTCAGCGCGTGGCCGACCGGGGTATTGGCGACCGACAGCACCAACTGGCTGTTGAGGAAGTCGACCGCGACGGAGTTGATCGACTGGGAGATGCCCTGGGGCAGCGTGTTGATCCACTGATTCAGCTGCATCAGCGAGGTCTCCAGGCTGTTCGCCGAGATCGGGGCCAGATGCGTCTGGTATCCGTCGGCCGCGGCGATCTTGGCGGCATCGACCGAGGTGACCGCGACGACCGGCTTGCCGTCGGTGCCGAGCCAGGCGCCCGCGTAGGTATCGGGGCGCTCGCTGCGGAACGATTCCGCGTATTCGCTGAGCTCTTGGGCCTTGGCGGAGCGTTCCAGGTACTCCGCGGGCGTCATCTTCAGATCGCGGGAAATGGCCTCGGCGAGTTCGGGCGGCAGGTTCTCGGCGGAAAGCTGCCCGGGTGCTGTCGGTTCGGCCGAAGCGGCGGTGGTGACGAGCAGGGGTGCGATGAAAACGGTCGCGGCCAATCCGATCGAGGCTGCCTTGACCGCGGCGCTGCGCGCCACCAACTTGCGCATGAAGTCCCTTCGTCGGCACGGGGTGTGCCAGCTTCTACACCGGTCAGCCGATCACTTTAAGGCACAAACCCGGGTAGGTCCCTACGAAATCAGCGAGGAGGTGCCATCTCGAACGGAAAAGGCTGCTGCCACGGCAACTGCGTCCACGTCGGAGGCGTGAACATGGGGAAGCCGGGGCGGGTGGTGGTGGTCCGGCTGGACCGGGTGGTGGTCGGCGGTGTCGTCATGGTCGGGGTGGTCGATGGTGTCGTGGTCGGCGGCTCGGTGGTCTCCGGTTCGCTGCTGGTGATGACGACCGGCGGTTCGGTGGTCGCCGGCGGCGTGGTTTCCGGCACGGTCGGTAGGTTCACCGGCGGCTGCGGGGTCGGGCTCGTCGAGACCAGATCGGATTTGGCGTCGCGCACCGGCGGCACCGGGGTGGAGCCGGGATCACGGAACAGCACGGCGATGCCGATGCCGCCGAGTATCAGGCCGACGCCGACCGCGACCGCGATCAGCAGTGGTGTGCCGCGATCTTTCTTGGGCTTCGCGGGCGGGGGCGGCTCCGTGGTCGCCTCGACCGCGGTCGCCGCGACCAGCGGTGCCGCGACCGGCATCGCCGCCGAATAGGCCTGCGGCTGCGCCTCGGGCGTCGGCACCGCCGGGATGACGTCGGTGACCACGGTCGAGTTCTCGGCATTGCTCGGATCCGGCGGGGTCACGCCCGCCGGGGTCGCCAGCACCGCGGCCAGCGCCGCGCGCGCGGCGTCGTAGGCGTAGGCCAATTCCGGTGCGACGGTAGCGCTGCCGGGGAGGTCGCCCTCGCTGACCAGCAATACCGACTTCAGGCCCAGGTAGTCCAGTGCGTCGCGGAGCGAGAGCACGTACTCCGAGGGCCAGCCCGCGGGGTAGGTCGCGTAGAACTCGGCGGCGCCGTTGAGATGTTCAGCGGTCAGATTGATCAGGCAGAACAGTGCGGTCGCGACCAGATCCTCGGCCCGATAGGCCTCGCCGTCGTCGACCGAGATACCGGCCGGATCGCCGACCGCGGACGCGAAACCGGTGATCGAATGCGTATGACCGGCCGGGGCCGGTCCGCCGAGCACAGTGTCGCCGTCATCGGCCATGTGCAGGATCGACTCGCGGACGACGAACGTCGGTTCGTCGTTATCGGTGACGATGGCCGCTGTGCAGTTGTCCTCGGCGATGCGCAGGCCCACCCCAGTGGCCATCCTCAATACCTCGCTTCGGCGTCACGGATCGGGCCGCGCCCCGATCACACCAGCAGCGAGCCGTGTCCCATGGCGCGGAGCATCGACAATAACTCTGAACGGGAACGAGCACCGATCCGGCGTCGGATACGGGCGACATGATGCTCCACCGTCTTGGCGGAAATGTACAGGCGAGCGCCGATTTCCCGATACGTCAGACCGAGCAGGACGAGTTCGGCGACCTCGCGTTCACGTTCGCTGAGAATCGCCGCGTCGGCGACCGGTTCCGGGGCCGCGGCCGGTCCGTCGCCCGAGGCCGCGGCTGGTGCGCTCGGACGGACCACGGGTTCCTGCGGACGGGAGTCGGCACGCACGGTTCTGGCCAGTTTCAGCAGGGCGGTCGCGGTCGCGGAATCGGCGGCGCTCAGCGCGGCCTCGCTCGCGAGCCGGGCGGCATCCCAGGTCAGTCCGATCTCACTGAGTCCGGCCACCGCTGCCTGCACCGGAGCCGCGGCGACCTGACCGCGCAGCACCAGCACCCAGGTGCGGCCGGCGTCGGCGAGGATCGCGGCATGCCGGTCACCGGATTCGGCCGCGGCCTTGAGCAGCCGGGCGTGCGGAATCAGTTCCTCCGGACTCTCGTGTGCGATCGCGGCCTGTACGCCGTACCAGTGGAAGGCATTGGCCCAGGCGGGTGGCTGGTCGAGTCGCCGCAGCAGTGCCAGGCAGGCATCGACCAGCGGCGCGATGCGGCGCTCATCGCGCAATCGGATGCCCGCCAGCCACAGTTCGCCGATCGGCAAGAGGGTGAGCAGGTCGGCGTCGACATCGTCGAAGAGCGGATAGGCCGCCTGCCAGGCGCGGGTGAGTGCGGCGTGGTCACCGCCGCGGCGGGCCAGACCGACCGCGACACCGTGCGCGAGCAGGCGGTCGCGGATATCCAGGGAGTCCATGTGCAGCGCGGCGACGGTGGTCGCGGCGGCCTGTTCATCGCCGCCGAGCATCGCGGCCCAAGCGGTGAGCACCTGCAACTGATGGCAGCGCAGGCCGCTGGTGGTGGCCCGGCGCAGCGCCTCACCGGCGCGACGGGGTTCGCCGGTGCTCAAGCACAGCAGCGTCGCGATGGAGACCGCGGTGCACGGCAGGAACCGATCGGTGCCAGCATCGGCCTGCGCGGCCTGGATGAGTGCGGATACTGCTGCGGCGGTGCTGGTTTCGTGTTCGACGATGGTGCGCGCGAGTGCGGTCGCGATCAGCCGGGCGTGCGCATTGGCTTCGGTGGGCGGCCATTGCGTCGCCGATTCGGACAGCTGCGCGGCCGCGGCCACATCACCGGCGAGATACTGAATGGTCGCGCCGACCGCCCAATCCGCGCCGACCCGATGTGCGCCGAGCCAGGAATACAGCTGAGCGGCGCGTCCGACCAGACCGCGGCGGGTCAGCACCGCCGCGCAGATCCGCACGGCCGCAGCGAGTTCCGTGCTGGTGACACCCGGACGGGCCAGCACCGGCTCGGCAAGTCGCATGGCCGTATCGCCGTCACCGGTGCATGCGGCCGCCTCCGCCCAGCGCAGCGCGATGACGTCCGGATCCGCCCCGGCCGCTGCTGCGGCGGCGTAATAGCGCACGGCCACCCGCCCCGCCTTTTCGGCTGCGGCACACAGGAATTCGGCGAGGCGATGGTCGCGGACGCCGGATTCGGCGAGCAGTAGCGCGGTGTGGTCGCGCAGCAGACCCGCATCCAGGCGCGCATTGAGCAGGCGACGCTGCACGGCCACGAATCGGCGGTCCCCGAGCAGGGTGCGCAGCGGTGCGACCGCGGGTTCCAGCAGCAAATCGGCATCGGTTACCAGCGCGCTTGCCCTGGCCCGATCGATCAGGTCTTGGGCTGCGGCGGTGTCCACGCCGAGCACCTCGGTGAGTTCGGTGGAGTCCAGGCCGGTGCCGGTGGTGGCGACGACCAGGGTCTCCAGCAGATCCGGTTCGAGATCGTCCAGCAGGGCGCGGGCCCAGGCGGCGACGGCGTCGTCGACGGTGCGGATTCCGGCATCGAGTCGGGCCGAGCAGGCGGCGGTCAGCGCGGCGACCACGCCACCGCGGCTGCCCCCGGTCTGGCGATGGATGTGCTGGGCGACCGGGCGTGGCACCGCCATGCCCAATTCGCGGGCGAACGGTGCGATATCGGAGACGCCGAGCGCGCGCAGATCGGCTACCCGTCCGCGGCGCGCGACGGTGTCGGCGAGTGTGCGCAGTTGCGGATCGTGCGGGCGCGGCTGGGTTGCGACAATGACCGTGAAGCGGCCGGATTCGATTGTCGCGCAGAGCAATGCGAGGTCTGATTGGCTCAGAGTGTGGGCATTGTCGATGATCAGAGCCGGACGCGGCATGCGTGGGCCCGCGCCGTCGGTGCGCTGGATCGGATGTGATCCGTTATCGGAGGGCTGGATGATCTTGGGTCTTTCGGCGGTTCGGGTCGCGTGTCCGTCGCCCGTGGCGTGGGCCGCGCCGTTGCCGGTGAGCACATCGTCGTGGTTGAGGCGCCGTCCGTCGGCGCGGGGGACATCCGCCACCGCATGCGCGCCATTCACTTGCGCCGCAAGGTGTTCGGGCATTACGGGATCGTCTCGGAACGGGACGCCGTGAGCGCGCAGGCGAGCCCGGATCACCGAGAGGAGGGTGGATTTGCCGGAGCCGGAGCGGCCCCTGATCAGATAGACGACCGGTTCCCGGTCCGCGGAGTCCAATTCGCGGAAGATCTCGCGTGCGCAGGGCAGCGTGTCGAAGGCGATATCACCCATCATCTGCCTCCGGGGATCTTGGGAAGTGCGGATACGACGCCGCCGACGGTGTCGCCGACCGCATCGCCCAAGGTGTTCGTCGGCAGGGACGGCACGGGCGGGATCTGCACCTGCGTCTGCGTCTGCGGCGCCGGCTGCGGTTGTGGCGCGGGTTGGTTTTGCGTTGCCGGAGCTTGCGCCGAGGGCTCGGCGGCCGGTGCCGGTTGGGCGGGAGCCGGTTGGCTCTGGGTGGACTGGCCTTCGGTGGACTCGACTGCGGCAGGTTGGCTACCCGTGCCAGTGACGGTGCTCGTTGCGGCGGACCCCTGTTGTCCCGAAGCTGGTTTCGGATTCGGACTGCCGACGGGCGAATCCTTTGCGGAGGTCGTCACCGAGCCGGTGGAAGTGCCGCCATTGGTTGCCGCGACGACGGATCCACCCGGTGTTGTTGTCGGATCGGAGTTCGTCGGTGGCGTCGGGCCGGACTGCGCGCCGATTGCGACGGTGCCCGTCGCGAGTGCGCCGAGCACCAGGGCCGCGCCCGCGATGATGGCGGCGCGCTGGCGGCCGCTGAGCCTGCGGCGTCGTTCGCTCGCGCTGGGCAGCGTCTTTTTGGGCGAAGTGTCATCGCGTGAAGCGCCACCACCGACCACCGGGCTGGTGGCGGGCTTTTCGACCGGCCGGGGCACGGTGGGCAGTTCCTCGGTTCGCGCGTTGCTGCCCATGGCCGCCATCGGGGTGCGATCCACGGTGACCGTCAACAGGTCCGCGGCGAGTTCGGCGGCGCCGAGCGCGCTGGTGAGCCGCGGCTGCGGCGCCGCGACCACGGGGAGTCCGAATTCGGTGGAGATCAACTCGGCCACCAGCGGAATCGCACCACCGCCGCCGGTGAGCAGCACCCGGCCGATATCGCCGATATCGAGGCCGGCGCGATGTACCGCATCGCGGATGAGATCGAGCGAAGTCAGTAAAGGCCCGCGCAGTAGGTCCTCTAGTTCGTCGCGGACGAGTCGGATGTTTTCGGCGTCATGATCGGCCGGGTTCAAACGGACCGGGACAACTGTCGCGGTATTTGTGGAAAGCTCTTCTTTCGCATATCGGCAGCGATCGCGCAATGCCGACAATTCCCGTTCCACCACCGGATCGAACGGATCGAAATCATTTCCACGTAAGGCATTAGCCAAGACATAGCGCATGGTCAACAGATCGAATTCGGCGCCGGCGACATCGGTAGTGCGTAATGGCGCACCGCGCACGGCGGCCTGCGCGCCGGTGCGCACCACCGAGACGGTGAGGCCGGACGCGCCCAGGTCGTATACGACAACTGTGCCTTCGCCGAGCGGGCCGTGTGCGGTCTCCAACCAGCGCACCGACGCGGTCGGCTCCGGAACCAAGGTCACCTCGCGCAGGCCCGCGCGATCCAGCGCGGCCCGCTGCACATCGACGGTATGTCGCGACCACCACGCCGGATGGCAGGCGACCATGGAATGCGCGGCGGCGGCACCGATCTCATCGATCAGACAGCTGACGGCGGTGGCCACGAGATCCGCTGCGGAGTGGGCGGTTCCGTCCTCGGCGAGGATATCCACCGGATCACCGACCCGGGCGAGGAAACCTTCGAGTACTACGTCACTCGAGTGCCTGCCGGTGGCTCGGGCACCGCTCCCGAATGCGGGCGCCGCATGTGGGGCGAGGCGCAGCACACTCGGATGGGTAATGACGGTGTCGCCGGAGTGGCCCCGGTCATAGTCGCTGCCGTCCCCCGGGGTCGCCACGGCGACCGAATTCGACGCTCCGACAGTGATGCCGAGCGCCAGACGCTCTGTCATTCGAGAACCCCGTTCGAAACTGTGTGGCCCGGTAATCGCTGTTGTGTGGACAGGAAGGCGGAGTTGACCTGCCAGCCGCACCACTTCTGTCGGTTGCTGGGGGTCAGCCGTTACTTAGTCGGGGAAGTTGCGGGGGAATTCCCCTAACTGTTCGGGTGCCCCTAACCGGAACGTGCGGTGCGTAGTAGGGGTGCGCCCCGTTTCGAAGTAACGCCGGGCGTCCCTAGCGTGAAAAGCATTCCAACGACTGCGGATCGCGAGGGTCCGCTCATCCAGGAGATGATTTCGATGACACCCAACGCGATTCTGGAGTTCATTCTCAACCTGCTCCGTGACCACGAGGCGGCGGTGGGTTATTGCGCCAACCCCGGCCAGGCGCTGGCAGCTGCCGGTTTGCCCGCCGTTACGCCGGAGGATATCGCCGCTGTCGCCCCCATGGTCGCCGAATCGGCCCTGATCGCGGGCGGCTCGCAGCTGTCCGCGATTGTGGCGGCCGGTGGTGCCGGGGCCGCGGATGCGAGTGCCGCCGCCGGAGCCAATACCGCCGCCGCGGTCGGACTCGGTGCGGCCGCCGACGCGGGCGTGGACCTGGGCACCGATATCGACCTCGGCGCGGACCTCGGCCTCGGTGTTGGTACCGGGCTCGACCTGGGTGCCGGGCTCAACGGCGCGCTCGGAGCCGGGCTGCAGGCCGGAGCCGATCTCGGCGCCGGTCTGGGCAGCATTGTCGGCGCGGGCGCGGATCTGACCGCCGGTCTCGGCGGCGCCATCGGCGCCGGTGTGCAGGCCGTGACAGGTCTCGGTGGCGCGCTGGGTGGTGCGCTCGGCGCGGGTGCGGAGGCTGGTGCGGATCTGGGCGCTGGTCTGGAGGGCGCGCTCGGTGCCGGAGCGCAGCTCGGCACGGGTCTGGAGGGAGCTCTCGGTGTGGGCCTGAATGGCGGTGCACAGGTGATTTCCGGCCTGGAGACGGGTCTCGGTGGCACTCTCGGCGGGGGTGCCGACCTCGGCGCCGGGCTGAGCGGTGTCATCGGAGCGGGCACTCAACTGGGAGCCGACCTCGGTGCTGGCCTCGGCGGTGCCATTGGCGGCGGTGCCCAAGCAGGCGCTGAGCTGGGCGCTGGCCTCGAAGCGGGCCTCGCCACCGGCCTCGGCGGCGCACTCGGTGGCGGAGCGCAGCTGGGTTCCGAACTCGGTGGCAATCTGTCGACGGGTCTCGGCGGCGCGGTGAACGCCGGAACCCAGGCGGGTGTCGATCTGTCCACAGGCGTGAGTGGCGCGGTCGGCAGCGGCGCGGAGCTGGGCACCAATCTTGGCGGCAGCCTGGCCACTGGCCTCGGCGGTGCTGTTGATGCCGGTGCGCAGACGGGCGCCGATCTGGGCGGCAGCTTGACCACAGGCCTGGGTGGCGCTGTTGGTGCCGGCACACAGGCTGGCGGCGGTTTGGAATCCGGCCTGTCCACCGGCATTGGTGGCGCGTTCGATAGTGGTGTGCAGCTGGGTTCTGAGTTCGGTGGCAATCTGTCGACGGGGCTCGAGGGGGCGGCTGGTGCTGGTGCACAGGCCGGTGCTGATCTGGGTGGCGGTTTGTCCACAGGTCTGGGCGGTGCTGTCGATGCTGGGGCGCATGCTGGCGGTGGTTTTGAGTCCGGCTTGTCCACCGGAATCGGCGGTGCGCTCGGTGGTGGTGCGCAGTTGGGTTCTGAGTTCGGTGGCGATTTGTCGACGGGTCTCGAAGGTGCGGCTGGTGCCGGTGCTGATCTGGGTGGCGTTTTATCGACTGGCCTGGAGGGTGCGGCGGGTGCTGGTGCACAGGCGGGCGCGGGTCTGGGTGGCGGTTTGTCCACGGGGCTCGGCGGTGCTGTTGATGCAGGTGCTCAGGCGACGAGCGGTCTGGAAGTGGGGGTGTCCAATGGGATTGGTGGGACTGCGGGAGTTGGGGGTGGTTTGTCCACAGGGTTGAGCGGTGCTGTTGATGCTGGGGCGCAGGCGACTTCCGGGATCGAGGGCGCTTTCGATGCGGGGGCGCATGCGGGTAGTGGGCTCGGTGGTGGGCTGGAGGCCGGTCTAGGTGGGGCGCTGGACGCCGGTGCTGGGCTCGGTGGTGGGGTGTCGAGTGGGGTTTCGTCGGCGATCGGTACCGGTGCTCAGGTGACGTCGGGGCTCGAGTCGAGTTTGGCTACCGGTGCGGCGCTCGGTGCGGGTGCTGACCTCGGTGGCGGGTTGTCGAGCACGCTGGGTGGTGCGCTCAACGGCGGTGCGCAGGTCGGATCGGAGCTGGGTGACGCTGGGACGCACGCTACCTCCGGGTTCTCCAGCGCTATCGGTGGCGCGGCTGATCTGGGTGGCGGTTTGTCCACAGGTCTGGGGGGTGCCGTCGGCGCCGGGACACAAGCCGGTGGGAGTCTGTCTACGGGCCTCGGCGCTGGTGCACAGGCTGGTGCTGATCTGGGTGGCAGCCTGGCGTCCGGTCTGAGTGGTGCGGTCGGCACGGGTGCACAGGCTGGTGCCGGTCTCGGTGCGGGTCTGTCCTCGGGTCTGAACGGTGCGATTGGTGCTGGTGCGCACGCTGGTTCGGAGCTCGGTGCTGGCCTGAATGGCGCGGTCGGCACTGGTGCGCACGCGGGTTCGGAGCTCGGTGCGGGTCTGTCGTCGGGTCTGAATGGTGCGGTTGGTGCTGGTGCGCATGCAGGTTCGGAGCTCGGTGCGGGTGTGAATGGCGCGGTCGGTGCTGGTGCGCACGCGGGTTCTGAGCTCGGTGCGGGTCTGTCAGTGAGCGGTGCGGCTGATGCCGGGGGCCATGCGGCTACCGGTCTGGAGACGGGGCTGTCCAGCGGAGTCGGTGCGGCTACCGGTCTCGGTGGCAGTGTGTCTACCGGAGCGCAGATTGCAGTCGACGCGGGTACGCATGTGGGGACAGGGCTGGAGACCGGTCTTTCCAGCGGAATCAGCAGCGGCGTGCATGCCGGTAGCGGTCTGGAAACCAGTCTCGGCGGTGGCATCGATAGTGGTGCGCACGCCGGATCAGGTTTGGCGACAGGGCTTTCCAACACGACGGATGCGGGCCTCGGTCTCTCATCGAGTGTCGACTCCACGGCGCACTCCGGTGCCGCGGCACAGACCAGCGGCGCCGCGGATCTGGGCGGCCACGCCGGTTCCACACTGACCGGCGGCGCCTCCTCGACCGTCGGGTCCACTGCGAATACCTGGTCGTCGCTGGATGTTTCGAATGCCTTCGGTTCCGGACTCGACAGTTCGGCCGGTTCGCATCTGGATACCTCGGTTACCGGCCACAGCGATTCCGGCCTCTTCACCGATACTCATGCCGGTACCGATCTGGCCGGACATGCTGGCGGCGATCTCGGCGGCGACGCCTTCCTGCACTGAGAGTGATTCGTACGAAAGAGGTTCGATGGGGACACCGGCAGTGAATGCTCAACCGCCCGCGGTACCGCTGCTGACGGTATTGGGTGAAACCATCGCCGCGGCGCGCGCCGCGGGTCGCAATGATCTGGTCGGTCGCCTGGAAATGGCGGCCGACCGGGTCCGCGATCCGCGGCGGCGCATCGTCATCGTCGGACACCTCGGTCAGGGCAAGAGCTGTTTCGTCAATGCCCTGTTGAATCTGGAGATCTGTCCGGTCGGCGATGACGCGACCACCGCGGTACCCACCTTGCTCTCCCACAGTCCCGAACCGTATGCCGAACTGGTGCTGGCCGGGCCGAGTGGAACCGAGGAGGCGCGAGTTCCGGTGCCGGTCGATGAGATCGGCATGATCACCGTTCATACTCCGCAGGCCCACGGCCGCCGGGTGCAGCGCATCGATGTGCGACTCCCGAATCCGCTGCTCGCCGATGGCATCGTCCTGGTGGACACCCCCGGCGTCGGCGGCCACGGAAGTGGCTACGCGGCAGGCGTACTCGGCCTGGTCGCGACCGCTGACGCGGTCCTGGTGCTTTCGGATGCCTCCACCGAACTCACCGAGCCGGAACTGGCCTTTCTCCGGCAGGTCCGCGAACTGTGCCCGACCACCGCACTGCTGCTCACCAAGATCGATCTGTATCCGCATTGGCGTCAAGTGCATGAGGCCGATCAGGGGCATTTGAGCCGAGCACGAGTCGAGGTGCCGATCATTCCGGTTTCCGCGGTACTGCGCAGGCACGCGATGCTGCTGCAGGACCAGCAACTCGGTGTCGAATCGGGCTTCGGTGTGTTGTATCAGTTCCTCCGTGAACAGGTGGTCGCGCGCGACCAGGCCGCGACGCTGGTCGCGGTCGCGCATGACATCCGGTCGGCGGCAGAGCATTTGGCCCTCGCGCTCGGCAGTGAACTGGTCGCGCTGCGCGATCCCCGCCAGGGTGCGATGGCGGTGCGCGAGCTGCAGTTGGCGAAGACCAGCGCCGAGGATCTGCACCGGCGCACCTCGGCCTGGCAGCTGACGCTCTCCGATGGCATCACTGATCTGGCCGGCGATGTCGATCACGATCTGCGTGAGCGCCTGCGCGAGATCGCCAGAACGGGTGAGGAATGGATCGATAAACATGATCCGGGCCGCCATTGGGACCGGATTGCCGAATGGCTCACCGGCGATATCGACACCGCGCTCGGCGACAATCTGTTGTGGACGCATACTCGCGCCGTGGAACTCGCCGAGCGGGTCGCCGAGCACTTCACCGAACTCGGCATGGTCGAGCTGCCCGATGTCAGCTCCGGCCTGCACACCGACGACAGCCGCGCCGGTGGGGGCACCCTCGCCGATCTGGAGCCCGATATCAGCTTCGGCAGCAAAATCCTGGTTGGCATGCGCGGCTCGTACGGCGGTGTGCTGATGGTCGGGCTCGCGACCACCTTCGCGGGGCTCGCGATGCTGAATCCGATCTCCATCGGCGCCGGTGTCCTGGTGGGCGGCAAGGCATTCCGCGATGACAAGCAGGCCAGACTGGCCCGCCGCCGTAATGAGGCCAAGGTCGCCATCCGGCGTTTCATCGATGACGTCGCGTTCCAGGCGGGCAAGGAATCCAAGGACCGACTGCACCGCATCCATCGGGCTTTGCGCGATCACTACACCGGCGTCGCCGAACGCAGCCTGCGCTCCATCGATGATTCGCTGCGGGCCGCGCAGGAGGCGGCGAATATGGAAACGGCCCGCCGGACCGAGCGCTGTGCGGTGCTCGATCGGCAGCTGCACATGGTCGCCGAGCTGCGACGCTATGCCGATGCTATGCAACCTGCCATCGCCGCGCCGCGGAAAGGGGCCGCCGGTACGGTAACCCCGTGAGAAGAGACGTGACCCGGCATGATGTTCGGCGCTCGCCCGGCATTGTCGCCGAGGCGCATCAGCTGGTCGCCGCGGCCAGACAGGCATTTCCTCGCGAGCCGCGACCGCGTGCGCTGCTGGCCGACTGTGCCCGCCGCCTGGATCAACCGCTGCGGGTGGCGCTGGCGGGTTCGCTGAAGGCGGGCAAGTCGACCCTGCTCAACTCCCTGGTCGGTCAGGATATCGCTCCGACCGACGCGACCGAATGCACGCGCGTGGTCACCTGGTACCGCAACGGCTCGACCCCGAGCGTGACGGCTTATGCACCGGACGGCTCGACGGCGAATGTGGTGGTGCGCCGCGGCAGCGGCACGCACGGGCTCACCTTCGATCTGGAGCGACTGAACTGGAATGCGCCGGGACCGCGCGAGGTCGACCATCTCGAGGTCGAGTGGCCCGCCGCCGCGCTGGCGAACACCACCATCATCGACACTCCGGGGACATCGTCGCTGTCGCGGGAGGTGTCACTGCGCACCGCGCGACTGCTCACCCCTGGTGATGCCGACGGCGAGCGCGGCGCGGCGGCCATTTCGATTCCGGGCGCGGACGCCGTGGTCTATCTGCTGCGTCGCCTCGATGATGCCGATGTCCGTTTCCTCGAGCAGGTCGGTGCAGGAACCGCTGGCGCGCAGGGCATTTCGGGTCCGCTGGGTGTTATCGGTGTGGTCTCGCGTGCCGACGAGATCGGCGCGGGCCGGATCGATGCGCTGCACTCCGCCCGCGATGTCGCGACACGTTTCGCTGCCGAGTTGGAGCGAACGGGACTGTGTCAGGCGGTAATCCCGGTCGCCGGTCTGCTCGCATTCGCCGCGGCAACGCTGCGTCAGCAGGAATTCACCGCCTTCGAGGCGCTGGCCCGGGTCCCGGTCGAGGAGTTGAGCGCCGCTTTGCTCTCGGCAGATCGTTTCGCGCGCCCTGATATTCCACTCCCGGTCCCGCCCGAACTCCGCGCCCAGCTCGCGGCACGTTTCGGCCTCTTCGGAATTCGCATGGCGGTCACACTGATCCGCCTCGGCGTGCGCGACTCCGCCGCGCTGGCAGCGGAATTGACCAACCGCAGCGGCGTGGACGAACTCCGCTCGGTCCTCGACGTCCAATTCGGACAGCGCGCCGATCAACTCAAGGCTCACTCGGCCCTCACCGCGCTGGCGCGAGTGCTCACCGCATACCCCGGCACCCCCGCCGACCAGCTGCTTCCCAGAGTTCGCACCCTGCTCGCCGACGTGCACGGTTTCGCCGAACTCCGTCTGCTCGGTCGCCTACGTACCGATGAATTGGCCTTGCCCGCAGCGGATCTCGCCGAACTGCACCGCCTGATCGGCGGCTCCGGCGTCGCTCCGCATCTGCGACTCGGCCTGCCCTTCGGCACCGACCCCGCCATCCAGCGCTCGGAGGCCATGGCCGCCGTGCGCAAATGGCGGGCCCGTGCCCGCCACCCCTTGGCCGACCAGTTCACGACAACCGCCTGCCTCACCGCGGCTCGCAGCGCCGAAGGAACTTTGAGCCTGCTGCCGGAATAGTCCCGCACCGAGCTGAGTCGAATGGCGGTTCGGTTCATCGAGGCGGCGGCTAGGGGATGTCGGTGCCCGACCACAGGACCTACCGCAGCCCGTCAGGGCTGGTCAGCCGGTGATTCGGCGCAAGGCGGCTGCCAGGTCCTTTCCTGACGGCGCGTGGTCCGGATCTATCAGCACCTGGGCGGCAAGCCCCGTCAGTAGCGCCTGGTAAAAGGACCCGATGGCGCGCCCACCTCTGGTGTCGGATTCATCGATGCCCTCGAAGAGCCGGGCCAACCCGCGCCGAGCTTCGTCGAGACTTGCCGCCAACTGTTCGCGGGTCGCCTCGTCCTGACCCGATTGGGCGAGGATGTCGAAGGTCGCCGACCAGAGTCCGCGATGGTCCGCGATCGAGTCGAGCACCGCGGTCCAGTTCGCTTCGAAACGTCGCAGCGCAGTCGAATTCGGTTGCGCGGCCGCACTCAGTGTCCGTTCGAGTTCATCGCCCCACTCCCGATTCAGCTACAGCGCACGTCGGAACACCGAAGCCAAGGCGGTTTTCGCCTTCGAATCCGAACAACTCGACTACGACTACCGCGATATCGAACAGCAGAAAAAGATCGTCGCCGACCGATTCGACGGGCAGGGCTGGGAGGTGCCGAAACTGCTGGCGCACCTCGATACCGCCGAGGATTTCTATTTCGACGCCATGGCACAGATCCACATGGACGACTGGTCGAAGGGCCGCGTCGCACTGGTGGGCGATGCGGGCTACTGCGCATCACCATTGTCCGGTCAGGGCGCGGACTTGTCGCTGGTCGGCGCATACATCCTGGCCGGTGAACTCGCCGCCGCGGGTGGTGATCACACCATCGCGTTCGCCCGCTACCGCGCCGAGATGCTGCCGATGGTGCGGGCCTGCCAGAACATCGCCGAGGGCGTCGGCAAATGGTATGCGCCGCCGAGCAATTCGATGATCCGCATGCGCAATCTCAATGTCCGCCTGCTGCCATATTTGCCGTGGCGGGGGCTGATCGGCGGTGCGCCGTAGAAGGTTGCCCGCACGGTCGTCGCCAAGGATTACGCGGCGTAGCCCCGGTGTGTGGACCCGCGACCCGGGGGTACGCCCCGGATATCCGAACCCAGGAGCATGCGATGACTCAAAAAGATGTGGTGAACGCTTTGCTGGACCGGGCGGGCACGGGCTACGCGGCCGAGGCCGGTATCAAGTTGGCCGATAAACCCGCACCGCTATTCCAATTGCTCATGCTCGCCGAACTGCTCAGCACCCGGATCTCCGCCGATATCGCCGTCGCGGCGACCAAGGAGTTGGTGAGCAGCGGATATCGCACGCCGAGCCGGGTCAGGGACGCCGACTGGCAAGAGCTCGTCGACGCTCTCGGCCGCGCCCACTACAAGCGCTATGACGAGAGTACGGCGTCGCGCTTGGGCGCCACTGCGTCGCGCGTGCTGGACCGCTACGGCGGCGATCTGCGCAAACTCGCCGATGAAGCCGAGCACGACCCGTCCCGCGCCGCCGAACTGCTGCAACAGTTCAAGGGCATCGGCCCGACCGGCAGCGATATCTTCCTGCGGGAAGTCCAGGACGTATGGACCTGGGTTCGACCGCATTTCGACGAACGTGCGCTGCGCGGCGCCGAACGCGTCCGACTTCCGAAAGATCCGGACCGCTTGGCCGGTCTCGCGCCGGAAAACCACACCGCCGATCTGGCCGCGGCGCTGGTCCGGGTCACATTGGACCGCCAGATCGCCGATGAGGTACTCGCCGCCAGCTGAGGCTCAGGTGATCAGCACCTGCACCCGCAGTCCGGCCGCGGCGATCATATTGACCAGCGCGTCCAGGCTGAACAGCTGTGTTCGGCCGCCGAGCAGATCGGAGATCCGCGCGGCGGTGACGCCCAGGTGCTCGGCGGCGACTTCCGGGGACCATCCCTCGGCCGCGATCCGGTCGGTCAGTTCGAATATCAACTGCGACCGCAGCCGCATATTCTCGACGTCGCCGCGGATGTCATCGATCGCATCCCACACGATGTCGAAGATCTTCTCGGCCATGCTTAGCCCACCTTCTCGAGCTGTTCGAGGACGTATGTGCGCTGCTGGTGTACAAGTGGAGAGACCGTGCCCATCGTCGCAGCAGGGGCGGCCGAACGGCGGCAACTCCGCCGAACCCGCGTATTTCCGGACCCGGCGAAGGAAGGTCGTGAGGTGATGTCGGATCGCGACACGAAACCATTCGCCCAGGTGAGACTGGCCGCGGGAGCCTTATTCGTGCGCGGCGAGGAGGTGCTGCTTGTCCATCCGGTCGATCGGGACGGTTGGGACATTCCGGGCGGCATTGTCGCGCCCGGCGAATCACCGGCAGCGGCCTGTCGCCGTGCGATCCGCGAAGAACTCGGCCTGGACCGCCCGCCGTGCCGATTGCTCGTGCACGACTGGGTGCGCAAACCCGCGGGTGACAAAATCCGCTATATCTTCGACTGCGGTGAGCTCGGCGACGCCTCGGCCATCCAGCTGCGGGCGAGCGAACTCGACCGCTGGCAGTGGGTCCGCGTCGACACCGTGGACACCTTCGCCGGACCCGAGCCGTCCCGTCGCATCTGGCAGGCCTTCCGTGCCCGGATGGAGGGCCACGCCGCCTATCTCGAACACGGTGAACCCGCGCTCAGCTATCCGGACACCGCCGCGCCCTCGTGGCTCGACCGGCAGCCCGACCGCGACCGCCACCTCGGCTGAGCGTCAGGGCGCCGTCGCCGTACTGGCCGGGTCGATCAGGATCTTCGCGTGCTGCTCCGGATCGGCCAGCGCGGTGAACGCATTGTCGATACCGTCGAGCCCGACGGTGCCGGTGATCAAGCGGGCAGGGGCGACCTTCCCGTCGGCGATCATATGCAATGTGTCGCGGAATTCACCCGGGTCGTAGCCGAAGGCGAAGCGAAGTTCGATTTCCTTGTTGATCGCCATCGCCGGTTGGAAGCGGTCGGTCTCCATACACACGCCGACCACGACAACGCGCGAAAGTGGCGGCGCGGCCGTGAGGATCTGATCGATGATGCCCGGCACACCAACGCATTCGAAGATCACCGGACCGGTCGGACCCGCATTGAGCGCATGCACCAGCCGGAAGACGTACCACCAGGGCAGATTCGGGATGCGCCGCAGCCGTTCCATGGTGTCGAAACCGAGGCTGAGAACGTCGGTGACACCTTTGATGCGCCCGCGCTGAGGTGCTGCCGCCCAGGGGGATTCGGTCGCGGCATCGACCACGATATCGGCTCCGCAACCGACGGCGAGTTCGCGGCGACGTGGCGAGAAATCACTGGCGACAACGGTGCGCACGCCCGCCGCCTTCAGCATGCTGATAACCGCCAAACCGATAGGTCCGCAGCCGATTACGAAAGCCGTCTGCCCCTTGCTTACCCGCCCCTTGCGCACCGCGTGCCAGGCGACGGCCATCGGTTCGGTGAGTGCGGCGTGCTCGGCCGAGAGCCCGTTCGGGATCGGCATCGTCATCGATTCCTGCACCACCACCTGCTCGGCATACGCGCCGGGCGCGGCTGTCGAGAGCCCGGTCAGCTGCGGTGCGCCGTCGTGCCGCACGATCGGCAGTGCCACCACGGGTGTACCCGTGCGCCAGCGTTTGCGACAGCCCGGCCCGTACTCGACTATCTCGCCACTGAATTCGTGTCCGAGCACCACACTCTGCTCCGCACGCATGAAGTGGTCGTATCCGGTGCGTGTGGCCAACTCGGCCATCTCATCGGCATGGGTACGGGCATGCAGATCGGACCCGCAGATGCCACACCGCGATACATTGATCAGCACCTGCCCATGCCCGGGCGTCGGTGTCGGCAACTCCTCCACCGAAAACTTGGTATTGGTGACGACGGCGGCCCTCATGAACGAACTCCTCGGATCGGCGGCGCGCGGTGCTTCGGCGAAAGCCTGCTCTTGCGGCCACCCTACTGCCGTGTTCGTCGGGCACACCGGAAATCGCGGGTCTGGATCAGACAGTCGCGTCTGGCGAGGGCTTTCGCGAATCCGAAGCCGCATGTACGTCTGATGGATGCCCTGGTCTCAGGTGATCCGTGGTGGCGATCCTGCGGGGTTGGACGCCAGCTGACGGGCAAACGATGGCGGCTCCCGCGTGCATGCGGGAACCGCCTCGGTATTACCGACGCTTCAGTGTCGGGATCACCACGTCGGTCAGATAGTCCTCGATGCCGCGGCCGCCGCGCTGGGCTTCGTGCACGATGACCTGCTGTGCGGCCGCCTTCCGCTGCAATGCCGCACGCGAATCCGGTTCCACCCCACCACCGATGATCAGATCGGTGACTTCGCCGGTATCGAGCACGCGTAGCGCCTCGGCATCGGCGATGGTCCCCACGGCAGCGAATCCGTTGGCCCGCAGGAGCTCGGCGGCGGTGTCCACGATGTCTTGTGCGCGTCCGATGGCAAGTATTTTCAACTCAAACTCCTGTCGATACCAGTTCCAGAGGACCGTCGATTTCGTGCTGCTCGAGCCGTGCGTCCTTGGGGAGCATGAGGAAGCCGAGGCACATGACGGCCAGCAGGCCGATGCCGTACCACAGTGTGTAGCGGAAGGTGTTGGCGAAATTCACCGCATTGGCCCGTTCGCCCGCACCGGTGAGCACCTGTGCCACAGCGTAATCGGCCGCGTCGGAGCTCTGGCAACTGTCCGGGATCGCGGTCGGGTCGACCTGGGCGGATCGATCACGAACGCAGGCAAGGAAATTCGTGACTATCTGGTCCTGTGCCGGTTCCGGAAGGCCGATCGTCGAGAGTTCGGTGCGCACCTGCGGTGTGACCGCCTCGACCCCGCGCGCCGAATCATGGTCCAGCTGACCGAAGAACACCACGCCGACCAGCGCGACGCCGAGTGCGGTGCCGAGCTGCTGTCCGGTATTGAGTAGTCCGGACGCCGCCCCAGCCTCACGCGCCGGCACCTGACCGAGCAGCAGGTCGATGGTCGGCGCGACCACCATGCCGAATCCGACACCGGTGATGATCAGCGGAATCACCATCTGCCACGACGTGATCGACGCACCGTAATGTGCGGCCAGCCATCCATAGAGCGCGAATCCACCGGCATTCACCACACCACCGGTGACCAGCACGATGCGTCCGAACTGCGGCGCGAGCACGCTCACCGAAACCCCGGCCCCAATGCCCGCGCCGACGGCGAAGAAAACCGCCGTGAGCCCGGCCCGCATCGCCGACCAGCCCAGGCCAGCCTGCATGAAAAGCGTCCAGATCAGGAAGAACCCGCCGAGCCCGATCCAGAACAGCAGCCAACTCGCTAGGCCGACCGTGAACGGTCGGGACCGGAAAAGTTCCAGATCGATCAGCGGTGATCCGACGGTCCGCGCCCGGCGCCGCTCGAAGGCGACGAATGCCCCGAAGACCACTGCCGCGCTTGCGATCATGATGAAAGTCCATGCGGGCCAACCCAATCGGCGCCCCTCGGTGAGCGGATAGGCCAGCAGGAGTACCGCGGATATCGCCAGCACCATGCCGATGGGATCCAGTCGCGGCGCGGCTGCCGAGCGCGAATCTCGCATAACGATGGTCGCGGCGATGAGTGCCGCGATCCCGACCGGCACATTGACCAGGAAGATCGGCCGCCAGTCCAGATCGAACAGATTCCATTGCACCAGCAGTCCGCCGAGTGACAGTCCGACCGCCGAAGCGGAGCCGCCGACACCGCTGTAGATCGCGATGGCCTTGGCGCGCTCTTGCTGCGGGAAGGTGGCCCGGATGATGGCGAGGATCTGCGGCACCATCAGCGCCGCCATCGCGCCCTGGATGAACCGTGAGGTGATCAGCATGGTCGGATCGGCGCTGACGCCGCACGCTGCCGAGGCCAGTGTGAATCCGGTCATGCCGATCAGGAAGATCCGCTTGCGGCCGTAGATGTCACCGAGGCGGCCGCCGGTGATGAGCACTGCGGCGAAGGCGAGCACATAGGCCGCGATGATCCATTCGATCTGCGAATACTGGGCCCCCAGATCTGTCTGAATGCTCGGGACCGCGACGTTGACGATGGTGACGTCGAGCAGATCCATGAAGCCCGCGGCGAGTACGACCGCGAAGGCGATCCAGCGGCGGGGGTCGAGTTGGAGGGGCGCGTCCGCGCCGGGGGAGATGTCGGTATCCACGAGGAGGCTCTTTTCGAATCGGTGGAGTAGGACGACCCCTCAAACTATGCACATGAAGTGATTATCAATCAAGTGTGCAATCACTAATAGTGCATTGACCGGGGTATGCTCGGTGCGTGACCGATCCGACCTTCGTGCCGCTGTCAGAGCACCCCGCGTTCCTTTTCGGACAACTCGGATTCCACGTCGCTCAGCGCTTCGCCGACCTGCTCGCGCCGCTGGGCATCAGCCCACGTCACTACGGCACGCTGCGGATATTGCGTGCCAACGACGGCCAATCGCAGCAGCAGTTGTGCGAGGCGCAGCGGATTCACCGCAATGTGATGGTCGGGCTGGTGGACGAACTGGAGAAGCGTGGACTCGTCGAGCGGCGCAAACATCCGACGGACCGGCGCGCGCACGCCGTCTATCTACTTCCGGCGGCGCATGAGCTGCTCATCCAGGCCGAGGAGATCGTGACCGGATTGAATGCGGACATCACGGCAGCGCTCGATCCCGACGAGCGCGCCACCCTGGTCGACCTACTACAGCGCACCGCGGCGGCGAACGGACTGATCCCTGGCATCCATCCGGGCTTGGCCCGCCCGGCGGATAAGTGCTGAGTTCAGATCAGCACGCCGGGATTGAGGATTCCGGCCGGATCCAGCGCGGATTTGGCGGCCCGCAGCGCGTTCGCGAACGGGTCGGGGCGCTGGCGGTCGTACCAGGTTCGGTGGTCTCGGCCCACCGCGTGATGGTGCGTGATGGTGCCGCCCGCGGCTGAGAGCGCCTCGGAGACAGCGGCTTTGATGTCATCCCACTGCGCGAGCGTACTGCCCCAGCGACCGGCGGCGTAGATGCCGAAATAGGGTGCCGGACCGTCCGGATATACATGGGTGAAGCGGCAGGTCACCACGCCCGTGGCACCGACTGATCGGATGGCCGCGTTCGCGGCCTCGGTCACCGTTGCCTTCAGATTGTCGAATTTATCCCAGGTGCAGGCGGTTTCGAAGGTTTCGGTGATCATCGACTGGGCGGCGAGGGCATCGCGTTGATAAGGCATCCGCAGAAAGGACGAACGCCAGGTGTCGCCTGCGCCCGAACTACGTTGGGGTTCATTGGATTCGGTGTAGCGCGCGGGTTCGGGAAGGATGCCGCCGTGGTCGGCGACCAGCTCGAGCGCGCGTTCCAGCCAGGTGCGTGTCGGGTGATCGGCGGATTCGAATCCGAGTACCAGCACACCGCCGCTCGTCGCGGCACCGGCATTGAGAAATGCCTCGGCCGGATCGAGCAGTCGGCAGTTGGTCGGGTAAAGGCCGGACTGCGCGATGGCCCTGGTCGCGGCGACCGCTTGGGTGTAGTCGTCGAAGTGCGCGGAAGCCGTTGCGCGCCAACGCGGTCGGTCCTGTAAGCGCATCCATGCCTCGGTGATTACGCCGAGTGCGCCCTCGGACCCGAGGAACATCCGGTCCGGTGACGGCCCCGCCCCCGATCCGGGCAGCCGCATCGATTCGCTTGTACCCGTTGGCGTCACCACCCGCATCGACTCGACCAGGTCATCGATATGGGTGTACAGCGTCGCGAAATGTCCACCGGCCCTGGTGGCCAGCCAGCCACCGAGCGTCGAGAATTCGAACGACTGCGGAAAATGCCGCAGCGTCAGATTCGCACCGCGCAGTTGATCCTCGAGTGCGGGACCGAGGACTCCGGCCTGAATTCGCGCCGCCCGGCTGGTGCGATCGAGCTCGAGTATCCGATCGAGACGACCGAGGTCCAGACTGATCGCCCCCGCGAATTCGTCTGCTCCGGCGCCGGCAGCGCTCGGCCCGGCGGATGCGGCTCGGACGGGTAATCTCGGCTCGACCCCGCCCACCACGGAAGTGCCACCACCGAACGGGATTACCGCGATATTCGCCGCGGCCGCCCAGTCGAGCACATCGATGATCGCGCTTTCCGTGCGCGGCCGAACGACCAGATCCGGCGCATTGCGCACCTCGCCGAGCAGATTGCGCACCACATCGCGAAATGCCTGACCGTGCGCATGCGCGGCTCGATCGGCCGGGGCCGCCGACACCGACTCGGCGAGCGAATCCGGCGCGGTCACTCGCGGTTCGGGAAGCCCGAGCGATTCGATCGAGGGCGGTTCGTGTGGTGTGAGATCGGCACCGGGCAGCATCGCCGCGACCCGCGCCGTAAGCGCCGCCCGCTCCGCGCCGACGACCGCATCCTCGACATTCCCCCAGCCCCACCACGACCGCGTCTTCGTCGACACTTTCACTCCTCTCGGGGATCGGCACCGCCATCCTCGTGGACCGCCGGACGGACGGGCAACCTCTACGGGGCGGATCCAGCGACTGTCGATCAGAAGTGTCGACTGGCTCGCAATCTCGGGCCTGACGAGAATGGCGCCCCGTTCTCCCCGAATCGGGAATAGACCGCGTGGGTGGTCGGTTGAGCTGTTCGACAATGTTGAGTGTGTTCGGCTCAAGTTTCAGTTGACGCCCGGTGGCGAATGGGTGCAGGATTGAGCCGACCACGCTCAGCGTTGCTGGGACCGTGCTCCGTGAGGTGCTGGGGCGAGGTCTCGCGGCAGTCGACTCGGTAGTCCCGAGCGGATGTCGCAGAGCGGGTAGAGCGCCCGAAAACCGCGAATACCCAGCACCGACACAAGAAGTTACGTCAACTAGGAGGAACCACCATGGCTCGTGCGGTCGGAATCGACCTCGGGACCACGAACTCGGTCGTCGCCGTTCTCGAAGGCGGCGAGCCGGTCGTCGTCGCGAACTCTGAAGGATCGCGCACCACCCCATCGATCGTCGCGTTCGCCAAGAACGGAGAGGTTCTGACGGGCCAGCCCGCCAAGAACCAGGCGGTCACCAACGTCGACCGCACCATCCGCTCGGTCAAGCGCCACATCGGCACCGACTGGTCGGTGGCCATCGACGACAAGAAGTACACCGCGCAGGAGATCAGCGCGCGCGTGCTGATGAAGCTGAAGCGCGACGCCGAGGCCTACCTGGGTGAGGAGATCACCGACGCGGTGATCACCGTGCCCGCGTACTTCGAGGACTCACAGCGCCAGGCCACCAAGGAGGCCGGTCAGATCGCCGGTCTGAACGTGCTGCGCATCGTCAACGAGCCCACCGCGGCCGCACTCGCGTACGGCCTGGACAAGGGCGATAAGGAACAGACCATCCTGGTCTTCGACCTCGGTGGCGGCACCTTCGACGTCTCGCTGCTGGAAATCGGGGAGGGCGTCGTCGAGGTCCGTGCCACCTCCGGCGACAACCACCTCGGTGGTGACGACTGGGATGAGCGCGTCGTGAGCTGGCTGGTCGACAAGTTCAAGGCCAGTGCGGGCATCGACCTGACCAAGGACAAGATGGCCATGCAGCGCCTGCGTGAGGCGGCTGAGAAGGCCAAGATCGAGCTGAGCTCCTCGCAGAGCACTTCGATCAACCTGCCCTACATCACCGTCGACGCCGACAAGAACCCGCTGTTCCTTGACGAGCAGCTGACCCGCGCCGAATTCCAGAAGATCACCTCGGACCTGCTCGACCGCACCCGCGCGCCGTTCCAGTCCGTGATCAAGGACGCCGGTATCAACGTCGCCGATATCGACCACGTCGTGCTCGTGGGCGGCTCGACCCGTATGCCCGCCGTCTCGGACCTGGTCCGTGAGCTGACCGGCGGCAAGGAGCCCAACAAGGGCGTGAACCCGGACGAGGTCGTCGCGGTCGGCGCCGCACTGCAGGCCGGTGTGCTCAAGGGTGAGGTCAAGGACGTCCTGCTGCTCGATGTCACCCCGCTGTCGCTGGGTATCGAGACCAAGGGCGGCGTGATGACCAAGCTCATCGAGCGCAACACCACCATCCCGACCAAGCGCTCGGAGACCTTCACCACCGCCGATGACAACCAGCCGTCGGTACAGATCCAGGTGTTCCAGGGTGAGCGCGAGATCGCCTCGCACAACAAGCTGCTCGGCTCCTTCGAGCTGACCGGCATCCCGCCGGCCCCGCGCGGTGTGCCGCAGATCGAGGTCACCTTCGATATCGACGCCAACGGCATCGTGCACGTGACCGCGAAGGACAAGGGCACCGGCAAGGAGAACACGATCAAGATCCAGGACGGCTCCGGCCTGTCCAAGGAGGAGATCGACCGGATGGTCAAGGACGCCGAGGCGCACGCCGCCGAGGACAAGGCCCGCCGCGAGGAGGCCGAGACCCGCAACCAGGCCGAGTCGCTGGTGCACCAGACCGAGAAGTTCATCAAGGAGAACGAGGACAAGGTCCCCGCGGACGTCAAGACCAAGGTCGAGGCGGCCATCGCCGAGGCGAACGAGGCGCTCAAGGGCACTGATATCGCGGCCGTGAAGTCCGCGGTGGAGAAGCTCGCGACCGAATCGCAGGCGCTGGGTCAGGCGATCTACGAGGCATCTGCCGCCGAGCAGGCCGCGTCCGGCAACGGCGCGTCGAGCTCCGCGAGCGATGACCAGGTCGTGGATGCCGAGGTCGTGGACGAGCCGGTCGACACGGAGAAGAAGTGAGCGAGGGCAACTCCGAACAGGAGCCGATCACCTTCGTCGACAACCGCAAGATCGATCCGGAGACAGGAGAAATCCGGGAACCGGCGGCGGAACAACCCGCCGCCGGGCCCGGCCCGGAAGCCGGGAACGGCACCGAACCTGTCATCGGTTCCGATGCGGGCGCCGAGATCATGGCCGAGGCCATCACCAAGGAGCTGGCCGAGCGCACCGCCGATCTGCAGCGGCTGACCGCCGAATACGCCAACTACCGGCGTCGGGTCGAGCGGGACCGGCAGGCAACCATCGATTCCGCGAAGTCGGCCGTGGTCTCCGAATTGCTCGGCGTACTCGACGATCTCGATCGTGCGCGGGCGCACGGCGATCTCGATGCCGGACCGCTCAAGTCGGTCGCGGATAAGCTCGCCGACGCGCTGCACAAGCAGGGGCTGCAGGAATTCGGTGCGGAGGGTGAACCTTTCGACCCGACCCTGCACGAGGCCGTGCAGCACGAGGGCTCCGGCCACGACCCGGTGATCGGCCTTGTCATGCGCAAGGGCTATCGGTTCGGCGATCGAGTGCTTCGGCACGCGCTCGTCGGGGTAACCGATGGCGTGGCCGATCTGGTCGAAGAAGAGGCATCGGATGCTGATGCCAATGCGAACAACCAATAAGAACCCGAGAGGAGGAGATGCCCAGTGAGCCAACGGGAGTGGATCGAAAAGGACTTCTACAAGGAGCTGGGTGTCTCCTCCAGCGCCTCGCAGGACGAGATCAAGAAGGCGTACCGCAAGCTCGCGCGTGACCTGCATCCGGATGCCAATCCCGGCGATACCAGGGCCGAGGAACGGTTCAAATCCGTCAGTGAGGCGCATGCCGTGCTGTCGGATCCGGCCAAGCGCAAGGAATACGACGAGACCCGAAAGCTGTTCGCCGGTGGCGGATACGGACGCGGCGGCTTCACTCCCGGTGCGGGTGGCGGCTTCTCGCAGGACTTCAATATCGGGGACATCTTCGGCCAGGCGAATGCCGGCGACGGTGGCCTCGGAGACCTGCTCGGCGGCCTGTTCAACCGAGGCGGCACGCGCACCGCGAGCCGCCCGCGCCGCGGCGCCGATGTGGAGACCGAGACGACCCTCGGCTTCCGCGAGGCCGCACAGGGTGTCACGGTTCCGCTGCGGATGACGAGTCCGTCGCCGTGTACGACCTGTCACGGCAGCGGCGCCAAGCCGGGGACCAGTCCGCGAGTCTGTCCCGTCTGCAACGGAAACGGCGTGATCAGCCGCAACCAGGGCGCATTCGGCTTCAGCGAGCCGTGCGACGAATGCCGTGGTACCGGTTCGATCATCGACGATCCGTGCGTCGACTGCCGCGGCAGCGGCATCCAGAATCGGACCCGCACTATCACGGTGCGGATTCCCCCTGGTGTCAGCGATGGGCAGAAGATCCGGCTGGCCGGACAGGGCGAGGCCGGACTGCGTGGTGCGCCCTCGGGTGATCTCTACGTGACCGTGCATGTCAGCCAGGACAAGGTCTTCGGCCGCAACGGCGACGATCTGACCCTGGTGCTGCCGGTCAGTTACAGTGAATTGGTGCTGGGCACAACGGTTTCCGTGCCGACGCTGGAAGGGCGCGTCGGTGTCAAGGTGCCTGCGGGCACCGCGGACGGTCGGATCCTGCGGGTGCGTGGCCGTGGCGTGCCCAAGCGCGGTCCCGGCGGCGGGGCGGGCGATCTGCTCGTCACCGTCAAGGTGGCCGTGCCGCAGAAGCTGGACGACAATGCCGCCGAGGCGCTCAAGCGCTACGCGGAGGCGGAGAAGGCCAGCGGGTTCGATCCACGTGCGGGATGGGCAGGTTCGTGATGTCCGATAATCCGAAGCAGGCATCCGGCGCGGCGTCGCGGGCGGAGTTCTTCATGATCTCCGTGGCGGCCCAGTTGGCGGGCATGCACGCGCAGACACTGCGCACGTATGACCGCCTCGGCCTGGTTACCCCGCAACGGACTTCGGGTGGCGGTCGACGTTATTCGGCACGGGACGTCGAACTGCTCCGCGAGGTGCAGCGGCTGTCCCAGGACGAGGGCGTCAACCTGGCGGGCATCAAGCGCATCATCGAACTGACCAATCAGGTCGAGGAACTGCAACAGCGCGTCGCCGAAATGTCGGCGGAGCTGGACCGGCTGCGCGCGGGGTATCGTCCCGATCTCACGCCGCCGCAACGCAGTACCGCACTGGTGGTGTGGAAGCCGCGCAATAGGCGCTGATAAGCGCGAAAGGCTCCGGGATTCGGTTTCGGCCGAGCCCGGAGCCTTTTGTCATTTCGTGCCGATAAGTGAATGCCTTCTCTTGCAACGCCGTATCGGGTTATGGCCTCGAATACTGCTGGCAGTGCTCGAGTAAAACTCCCGACCCGGGTTTCATTACCGGGCAGTCGGTTCAGCACCGCGTATGTGTCGGCATGTGCTTCTGACAGATTGCCAATGATGTGCCGAGCTGCGAAGTTTGCTGTGGCTCGTGCTTCGGCAAACTATATGCCGGGTCGGGTCGTCGGTTCCGTCGATCGCCAGGCCGGTGGGTGCTCGCGGTGTGACCGAGTCGGATGGGCGGTACCGTACCGCGGGTTGCCGTGCGATCGCTCCATGACCTCGTGTGGGATGAAACTTGCAAATCGGGCCTTCCGAATCCGGTGGTTATATGACGGATTTCGCCGTCGTGTTCGTTCTTTCGGTTTGTTTTCAAGGGTTTTCGTGGCGCGAATCCTCGTTTCGACGGAATTACACGCTTGATGTTTATGCGACTGATTCCGAAGCTGGCAAACCTCGCATACACTCGTTCGCATCGGCTGCTGTCGAGTGTCCCGCAGCACTTCACTCGTCGGCACAGGTTTGTGTTCGAGTGCAAAAGGGGTTGTGACACAAATGGACTCGCGGACGGTCGCTTTGATAAGAACGACGTTCAAGGCGGTTGCTGCGGAGGAGGGGGGCCAGGCCAAGCTAGCCAGTTCGTTCTACGCAATCCTGTTCACGAACTATCCCGCCGTCCGGGATTTCTTCCCCGCAGCGATGGATTCCCAGCGTGACAGATTGGTCAAGGCGATCTCCTATGCGCTGGATCGGCTGGAAGAGCCGAATAAGTTATTGCCATTCCTCGCCCAACTCGGGCGCGATCACCGCAAGTACGGGGTGCAGGCCGCGCATTACAACGCCGTCGCGACCTCGTTGAAGTCCGCGATGCGGATCTTCGCGGGCACCGAGATGTGGACCGATGAGGTCGACCGGGCCTGGGACGAGGGCCTGAAAATCATCGGCGACACCATGATCGGCGCGGCCGAACAGGAATCGACGCCTCCGGTCTGGAGTGGAACCGTCGTCGAGCGGCGCGAGGTGCTGCGCAATCTCGCCGTGGTGCGGCTGCAATTGGATCAGCCGATGCAATACGCCGCGGGCCAGTACATCAGCGTGCAGATCCCGGCGCGGCCGCGCATGTGGCGCTATCTGTCCCCGGCGGTGCCCGCGAATGCCAACGGCGAGATCGAATTCCACATCCGCGGGGTGCTCGGCGGTTGGGTCAGTCCGGCCATCGTCGGCCACACCAATATCGGTGACCAGTGGCTGCTCGGTTCACCGCTCGGCGGACTCGGCATACCGCGCAATGTGAAACGCAAAATGCTGATGGTCGGTTGCGGTACCGGCATCGCACCCCTGCGCGCCCAGCTCATGGCGATGGCACAGCGGCGCGTCAATCCACGGGTGCACCTGTTCGTCGGCGGCCATCACCCGTGTGACCTCTACGATCTGGAGATCCTGAGCCAACTGGCCACCGCCAATAAATGGCTCACCGTAACGCCGGTCACCGAGACCGATGAAAACCCTTGGTGGTACCTGGATTCCGGCGAACCGGAGCGCACCTGGCCCGGGTTGGAAGCCAGGGTGACCGGCCAGATCGGCAAGGTCGTCGCGAGCTACGGCTCCTGGTCCGACCGGGATGTGCAGATAGTCGGATCACCCTCGATGGTGCAGACCACCAAGTTCCGGTTGATGGCCGCCGGAACACAAACCAAGAACATCCGCCACGATCCGCTCTTGTGAATTTTTGGCCGCGAACACCTCGCTCGTAAGGCTCGCTCCGTTGGGGTTGCGTCTGCTGGTTACAGTCCCTCGAATTGGATATTCGCGGCGGGGGTTCCGGTCTCGACGAGTCGATCCAGAGTCACGCGGACCATATTGGGTGACCCGCAGACCAGCACCTGATGGTGGTCGAACGCACCGTGTGAACCGACGACATCGGCGAGCGTGCCGAAGAGCATATCGTCGAGCGGGAATCCGATATCCACGCGCGATTGCTCGTACCATTCGTCGACCCAACCCGGATCCTCCGGGCTCTCGACCACGGGAATCACCGTGAGCCAAGGCAATTCGTTCGCCAGCAGGAACAGCATGTCATCGGCGTACAGGTCGCGCGGGGAGCGCCCGCCCACGAACAGGTAGGTGGGCGGTGGATCCTCGTGCCTGGCGAGGTCGAGAATCTGGGAGCGCATCGGGGCCAGGCCGGTGCCGCCCGCGATCATCAGGACCTCGTCGCCGTAGGGGTCGACGGCGAGAGTGCCGAGGGGAGTACTGATCTGCCATTCGTCGCCGGGGCGGGTATCGGCGACGATACTGCCGCTGCACCAGCCGCCCGGCACGGTGCGGACGTGGAATTCCAACTTGCCGTCCAGCGACGGCGGCAGTGCGGGGGAGAGCCGACGGCGCATCCCCGGATGCTGCGGCACCCGGACCTCGACCGACTGTCCCGCGAGAAACGGGACGTACTCGCCGATGAGGCGGATCACCGCGATGTCGTGGCGCAGCCGGTGATGACCGACAACGGTCGACTTCCATTCGGGCGCCGCACCATTGCCGTGCGGGCTCGGATCAATTGTCATTACTTCTCTCATACGGGGTCTGAGCTGATAACCGACTCGGGGGTGCCCACCGCCATGAGGGCGCGGCGGGTGTCGGCGATCATGCGGGCCGAACCGGCGATCTGGATCTGTCGGTCGGCCCATGAACCGAAGCTGGCCACGACCGCGCCCAGATTTCCGATCAGGCGGCGGTGCATGCCGTACGGCTCGTCCTGCGGTGGATGCGGATACCACCACGGGTTCGTCTTCTGTTCGCAGACCGGGACCACGGTGAGCCACGGATTGCTCTGCGAGAGCTGCCACATATTCTCCACGTCGTACAGATCGCAGGGATAGCGGCCGCCGATGAAGAAGTGCACACGCGGATTGATGCCGCGCTGACCCATCTCGATCAACTGGGCGCGCAGCGGGGCGATGCCGGTGCCAGCACCGATCAGCAGCACGTCACGGCCGCTGTCGCGATCGATGTGCAGACCACCGAGCGGACCGGCGATCATCCACCGATCGCCCACCCTGGTCTCGTTGACGACGGCCGGGCTCACCCAACCGCCGCGAATCTTGCGGACGTGGAATTCGATTTCGCCGTAGGGATTCGCGGGAATCGCCGGCGATAGATAGCGCCACATCTTGGGGCGCTGCGGCAGCGAGACCGGCACGTACTGTCCAGCCTGATACGGAATCGGACTGTCGGACTGCAGCCGCACGATGGCCAGATCCTCGAGCACGCGGCGATGGCCGACCACGGTCGCATCCCAGTACGGCTGCGATTTATCGGAATTAGCGCCGATGGCCATGGAGGCGGAGATGAGGATGGTGATATCGCGCCAGCCCTCCTCGAGCGCGCGATTCCACATCGGCCCGTTGAAGACCCGGAAGGCGGCGAGCAGCGCCCGCCCGGCGATGTCGTAGTGCGCGGCGATGACGCCGTATTTGCGGTGATCACGCGCCAGCTGTTCCAGGAACTTCTGCGCCCGTTCCCAGTCCTCGAGATTGTCGAGCACGTAATGGATGGCGGTCACCACCCGCTTGGCCTGCATCTCCATCGCGGGCGGGAACAATTCCCGCAACTGCGGCTTCTCCGCAAACAGGTGACCATAAAACGCACTGATCAACCGCTCGGGTCCGTTCGGCGACTCGATCACCGATCGGAAGTTGGCGCGGACCAGCGCTGCCGAACGCGCATCCACGACGTGGAGCTTCCTTTCCCTCAAAATCTGCCCAGGGACATGTCCGTAACCGGCGGTCCTCCGCCGTCAAGTATCCCTGAAAATCACGTGGTCGTGTAGGTATGGCCGATCACGTCCGCGCCGACGGTAATCCGACGGCAAATCGGGGCTGCTCTGGGCCGGACATGCAGGATATCGCGACCGAGTCCGCTCCGGGTTACCGCCGGGTCAACTCGCGACGTTGGCGCGCACCGCGGGCGCGACCAATTCGGCGTAGCGATGCACTTGGTCGACGGGGTCGCCCTCGGTCGGCCAGAAGATGAAGCCGTCGATGCGCTGGTCGCGATGTAGCGCGGAAAGATCGTCCACCCAGCGCTCGGGCGGCCCCTCCAGGAAGCCCTGGTCGGTGCCGTCGGTGGTGATGGTGCCGGAGAGGTTGTATACCCGACGGATGGCGCGCGGATCGCGCTGTGCCGCCGCGGCCGCATCGTCGATGCGCTTACCCGCCTCGGCCAGGAATTCCGGCGGCGCCCATGCAGCCGAGGGGAGCCAGCCGTCGGCGCGCTGTCCGGTCAGGGCGAGCATGCGCGGGCCCTTCGCGCCGAGCCAGATGCCGGGATCGTGTTGCGGCCGCGGACCGGGGTGGGCACCGTCGAGCAGATGGTAGGTGCCGGGCACCCGGACCGAACGCTCGTCGCTCCACATGGCCCGGATGACCGCGATGCCCTCGGCCAGCGCCCGAACCGATTCGCCTGGGCTCAGGTGGTAACCGCCCATGGCGGCGATGGCGGCCCAGAACGCGCCGGCACCGAGTCCGAGGTGGATCCGGCCGCCGGTCATGATGTCGAGGGAGGCAACGGATTTCGCGAGTACGGCGGGATTGCGCAGCGGCAGGTTGGCGACGTCGGGGAAGAAGGTGAGTCGCTCGGTGCGCATGGCCAAGCCGGTGATCAGGGTCCAGGTGTCGAGGAAGCGGCGCTGGTAGGGGTGGTCCTGAACGCCGATCAGGTCGAGCCCGGCGGTCTCCGCATATGTCGTCAACTCGGTGAGCTGCTGGTAGTTATCGGCCTCCGGAATCAGGAAGAGGCCGAACTCGGGCGGGCGTGATGAGCCCTTTTTGCGGCCAGTCACTCGATCTCAGATGGCCAGTACGGTTTTGCCCCGCGCGCCGATCGCGCCGATGACCGAAGGGCCGAGGTCCAGTGGGACGGTCACGTCGATCGGCACGACCACGTCACCGGCGGCGACTCGATCGAGCAGGCGGGCCAATTCCGGTGCACGGCCGGAGGATTCGATATTGCCGCCCTTGATGCCGCGATCGCGCAGTGCGTCCGGATCGGCGGACCAGATGGTGGAGTAGACCGTGCCGCCGTCGCGGACCAACGTGGTCAGTTCGGCGAGCACCTCGGGTGGACTCACCAGATCGAACAGCGCATCGACGCCGTCGGGATGCGCGGCGGCGACCAGTTCGACGACCGGACCCAGGGTGTAATCGACGGTCTCGGCCGCGCCGAGCCTGGTCATCTGATCGGCGACCGCCCCCCGCGCCGTCGCGATGACATGTGCCCCGGCGATATTCGACAACTGCACCAGAAATGAGCCGACGCCGCCGGTCGCGCCGACGATCAGTACCGTCTGGCCCGGTTCGATCTTGGTGGCATCCACGATGTCCTGTGCGGTTATGCCCGCGGTCGGCAGGGCCGCCGCCGCGACGGTGGGCACCCGGTCTGGGATCGGGACCAGGGTGGCGTTCTCGGGCAGTACCGAATATTCCGCGAAACTGCCGTGGCCCGCGGGCGGGAACAGGAATTTGCCGACGACGCGGTCGCCGACGCCGAATTTGGTGACGCCGGGGCCGACCGCGGCCACCGTGCCCGCACCGTCGACGCCGAGGATCATCGGGAAATCATGCGGCAGCTTGCCATCCAGGATGCCCCCGGCCATCTTCTGGTCGAAGGGGTTCACCCCGGCCGCCTCGACCTGGATTCTGACCGCGCCCGCGCCGGGTTCGGGGGTCGGCATTTCGGCCAGTTCGGGCGTTGCTCCAAAGCTTCGTACCACGATCGCGCGCATCCATCGCTCCTCGGGTCGGGCTGGATTGTGCTGCATCAACCAACGGCCAAGGCCATCGTAGGCATCGCGGTGCCCTGGACCCTGCGATTGAGGCCATTCGGCAGTGTCGCGGCGTAGCGTTGCGCCCGAGTCTGTTCGGTGGCGAAAAAATTAAAGTTGAGTGGAACAGACTCAACCTTTCCGACGTTGGATAGTGCGAATCGACTAGTAGGAAGGTGAGTTGTGGACTCGTTCAATCCCACCACCAAGACCCAGGCGGCCCTGACCGCCGCCCTGCAGGCCGCCTCGGCCGCGGGCAATCCGGAGATTCGTCCGGCGCACTTGCTGGTGGCGTTGCTGGATCAAACCGATGGCATCGCCGCCCCCTTGCTCAAGGCCGTCGCGGTGGATCCGGCGACGATTCGACGCGAGGCACAGGACATCGTGGACAGGCTGCCACGGGCGACCGGTGCGACCACTACTCCGCAACTCGGCCGCGAGGCCCTGGCCGCGATCACCGCCGCCCAGCGCCTGGCTACCGAACTCGGCGACGAATACGTCTCCACCGAACACGTCATGGTCGGCCTGGCCGAGGGCGATTCGGATGTGACCATGCTGCTGAAGAAGTACGGCGCGACCCCCGAGGCGCTGCGCGAGGCGTTCACCGCCGTGCGCGGCAGTGCGCGCGTCACCAGTGCCGATCCGGAGGGCAGTTACCAAGCGCTGGAGAAGTATTCGACCGATCTCACGGCGCAGGCTCGCTCCGGCAAGCTCGACCCGGTCATCGGGCGCGATACCGAAATCCGCCGCGTCGTACAAGTTTTGAGCCGCCGCACCAAGAACAATCCGGTGCTGATCGGTGAACCCGGTGTCGGCAAGACCGCGATCGTGGAGGGCCTTGCCCAGCGCATCGTGGCCGGTGACGTGCCGGAATCGTTGCGCGGCAAGTCCGTCGTCTCGCTCGACCTGGGTGCGATGGTGGCCGGTGCGAAGTACCGCGGCGAATTCGAGGAACGGCTCAAGGCCGTACTCGAGGAGATCAAAAGCAGTGCGGGACAGATCATCACATTCATCGATGAGCTGCACACCATTGTCGGTGCGGGCGCGACCGGCGAATCGGCCATGGATGCTGGAAATATGATCAAGCCGATGCTCGCCCGCGGTGAGCTGCGCCTGGTCGGCGCCACCACGCTGGATGAGTATCGCCAGCACATCGAAAAGGACGCCGCCCTCGAGCGTCGCTTCCAGCAGGTGCTGGTCGGCGAGCCGTCGGTGGAGGACACCATCGGCATCCTGCGCGGCATCAAGGAGCGCTACGAGGTGCACCATGGTGTGCGCATCACCGACTCCGCACTGGTCGCCGCCGCCACGCTCAGCGACCGCTACATCACCTCCCGGTTCCTACCGGATAAGGCGATCGACCTGGTCGACGAGTCGGCATCGCGGCTGCGTATGGAAATCGATTCGCGCCCAGTGGAAATCGATGAGGTCGAGCGTGCGGTGCGCAGGCTCGAGATCGAAGAGGTCGCGCTGGAGAAGGAGACCGACGCGGCCTCCAAGCAGCGCCTGGACAAGTTGCGCCAGGAACTCGCCGACGACCGCGAAAAGCTCAATCAGCTGATGACTCGCTGGCAGAACGAGAAGAGCGCCATCGATCAGGTCCGCGTCCTCAAGGAGGAGTTGGAATCCCTGCGCGGTGCATCCGAGCGCGCCGAGCGCGACGGCGATCTGGGCAAGGCCGCCGAGCTGCGCTACGGGCGTATCCCGGCGTTGGAGAAGCAGCTCGCCGAGGCCGAAAAGGTCTCCGCCACAGCCGCTGACGGCGAAGTGATGCTCAAGGAGGAGGTCGGCCCCGACGATATCGCCGAGGTGGTCTCGTCCTGGACCGGTATTCCGGTCGGCCGGATGATGGAGGGTGAAACCCAGAAGCTGTTGCGCATGGAGCAGGAGCTGGGTAAGCGCGTGGTCGGTCAGCCCGAGGCGGTGCAGGCGGTTTCGGATGCGGTGCGCCGGGCGCGCGCCGGAGTCGCGGATCCGAACCGGCCGACGGGTTCGTTCATGTTCGTCGGCCCCACCGGTGTCGGTAAGACCGAGCTGGCAAAGGCGTTGGCCGACTTCCTCTTCGATGACGAACGCGCCATGGTCCGCATCGATATGAGCGAGTACAGCGAGAAGCATTCGGTCGCTCGGCTCGTTGGCGCCCCGCCCGGCTATGTCGGTTACGACCAGGGCGGTCAGCTGACCGAGGCGGTGCGGCGTCGCCCGTACACCGTGGTGCTCTTCGACGAGATCGAAAAGGCGCATCCGGATGTCTTCGACATCCTGCTCGCGGTTCTCGACGAGGGTCGCCTGACCGACGGCCAGGGCCGCACGGTCGATTTCCGCAACACCATCCTCATCCTCACTTCGAATCTGGGTGCGGGTGGCAATCGGGATTTCGTCATGAACGCGGTCCGCTCGGCCTTCAAACCGGAGTTCCTGAACCGCCTCGACGATGTGGTCATGTTCCATGCTCTCAACGAGGAGCAGCTGGAATCCATCGTCGATATCCAGCTCGACCAGCTGCAGAAACGACTGTCGCAACGCAGGCTGAAGCTGGACGTCAGCAATTCGGCCCGCTTCTGGCTCGCCGTGCGCGGCTACGACCCGCTGTACGGCGCCCGCCCGCTGCGCAGGCTGATCCAGCAGGCCATCGGCGACACCCTCGCCAAGGAACTGCTCGCCGGTGAGGTCGCCGACGGCGACACCGTCGCGGTCAACGTGAGCCCGAACGGCGATGGCCTCATCGTCGGACGGGGCTGACAACGCGACCCAGCTTGCGATCAATCGCAAGCTGGGTCACCCGGTGACAACGACGGAGCAGGTCCCGAGCGACGAGTTCGCGGCCCGTCTCGCGTCCGAGTCGTCGAAGCGCATGCGACGAAGTCGCGAGTCTCGACGGCTCGGACGCGAGACACAGGGGGCCGCGAACACGCCGCGCCGAAGGCGCGGCCAAACCAACACAGCCTACCCTTGAGGGCATGAGTAGTCCCAACGATCCCTGGGCTCAGCGACCGGAGGATGCGCCGACGGAACATTTCGGTCCGTCGGGTAAGTCGGGATTTCAGCCGTCCGCGCCTACCAGCGAATACATCGAACCGTATGGCCATGGCGATGCGACCTCGGTCTACCCGTCTACCGAACAATTCGAGCCGTGGGCGCCGCCACCGGTCAATGCCACCAAGGAGTTCCCGCCGTACGACAGCCAGGTCCAATGGGGCCAGGACAGTGGCGCGTGGCAGGAGCCGACCCAGGTGGGTCCATACGGCCAGCCCGGCGTCCAGTATCCGCCCGGACCGCAGGGCGCGCCGCTACCCCCGGATCAGGGACCGCCGCCGCGCAAGCGCAATACCGGCCTGTGGATCGCCCTCGGACTGGGGGTGATCCTGCTGATCGGCGCGGTCAGTGCGGTCGCGGGGATGCTGCTCGGCGGTAAGGACACTTCGTCGAGTTCGGCCGCGAGCACCTCGGCCTTCCCGACCGCGGGCCGAGCCACTGGTACCGCGCCCTCGCGCGGTCCGTCATCCACCCAGGTCCTGCCGAGCATTCCGGGACTCGGCGGCATCGATAGCCTCGGCGCGACCATGGGCACCATCAAAGCCAATGCCGGTGGCCAATTGACCCTCGACACCCTCGGCGGCGGATCCCCTGTGACGGTACGTACCACCGATAAGACCCAGGTGATCTCGCTGGCGGGGTCCAAGGCGTCCGATCTTCCGGTCGGCGACATGGTCGTGGTGCAGGGCGATAAGGCCGCGGATGGTTCGATCGACGCGAAGATCATCATCAGCACCGCACTGCCCGGAGGCACGCGGTGAAATATCGGCGGGCAGTGATGCGCAATAGCTCTGTCGGCTCTATAGGGTAGGCGACGATGACGGCAATGTGGTTCGGGTTGGCGGCGATCGCGCTCGTTGGTGCGATCGTGCTGCTGTATTTCGATCGGGTTCAGCGACAGCGGACCGGTCATGCGCGCCAAGTGTGGGCGAAGGCCCAGGGCTATACGTATGTGTCGGTGGAGCCGGCGCTGGCCTCCACTTGGCGCCGCGGTGCGTTGGCCAAGCTCGGCTACCTGTCCGCGGTGGATGTGGTGTCCGGCATCCGCAAGGGCGAGAAATTCGTCCTCTTCGATCTGGAAGATGCCGCGACGCTGGTCGCGGTGCGCAGGCAGATCGGCTCCGATATCGATGTGGATATGCGGCTCAAGACCGCATCCCCGCCCAAGGATGCCGATCTGGAACTGCTCGGCGCGATCGGTGACCGGGTGGTGTTCGCGACCAATCCGGAGATCGCCAGGCACGCCGTCGACCAGCGCATGGTCGCCTTCATCGAATCGCTGCCCGATTCCGTGCAGATGCTGTGGAGTGAGGGCAACTGGACCCTCGGCATGCTGAATGTCGGTACGGCGGCCAAGGATTGGGAGACCGCGATCGATGCGGTGCTTCGCCTGTCCGGTCTATTGCATGTGCTGCCTCCGGTGAGCGATGTGCGGGGGGTGGATTCCGGTGGTCACGATCCGGGACGGCCGCATCCACGTAAGCGCTCGGGTGCGCGGGATGAGGCGGAAAGTCCGGTGGCCGGGCGGGTCGCGTCGGCGGATCTGCGTAAGCGCGAGGACTTCGACGACGAGGACTACAACGAATCGTCGTATGGCGAAGACGATTTCGACCGTCCGAAGTACCGCGAGTACTCCGACGACGACTACTACGACGAGGAGGCGGTCGCCGACCCGGAGCCGCCGCGCCGCCCCAGTCTCGCCGTGGTCCCCGACTCCCGTTCGCGGGCCCGCGACGAGCGCTGGGCAGCGGAGCCGGACGACGACTGGTCGCCGCAGGATCGCTCGGCCGAGCGCAAGCCCGCGAAATCCGAGTCGGGTGAGGACGAATGGCCCTCGGGCGAGCATAAGCCGCAACAGCCCGGCGGTCCGTTCCATCCGGGGTTCCGCCCATATCAGGGACCTGTGCCGCAGTGAGCGGGCATAGCGCCCCGATGACCTGGATTGTGCAATGAATGCGGGATCGCGCAGCGATTCGATGAGCGGTGCTGGCCGGGAAACGGATGGGCTGGTCAGCCCAACGCGCTTGCCCGGCGCCATCCGCCCCGTCGCGCTGATCACCGGACCCGCCTCCGGTATCGGGCGCGGCTTCGCCGTGCGCTTGGCCACACTCGGCTATGACCTGGTGCTCGTCGCCCGCGACAAGGACCGGCTGGACGGACTCGCCGCGGAATTGGAGCGGAAGTTCGCGACCCGCTCGGAGGTGCTCGTCGCCGATCTGGCCGATACCGAAGATCGGGATCGGGTGTTGGCCCGTGCCGCCGACGGCGTCGAATTCCTGGTCAACAATGCGGGATTCGGCCAATCGGGGGAGTTCTGGACGCAGCCGCCCGCTGCGGTCCAGGCTCAGCTCGACGTCAATGTCACCGCGGTGGTGCAGCTCACCAGGGCCGCGCTGCCATCGATGATCGCGGCCGCGAAGGGGTCGATCGTCAATGTGGCCAGCGTCGCGGGTCTGATTCCCGGACGGGGCTCGACCTATTCGGCCTCCAAGGCTTACGTCGTATCCTTCACCGAGGGGCTGGCGGGTGGACTGGCCGGAACTGGAGTCCGGGTCCAAGCCCTATGCCCCGGATTCGTGCATACCGAATTCCATGAGCGGGCCGGCATCGAGATGTCCTCGCTGCCGAAACAGCTGTGGCTGAGCGTCGACCAGGTGGTCGCCGGTTCGCTACGTGATCTGGAGAAGGACCGGGTGCTCAGCGTGCCCGGTCTGCAGTACAAAGTGCTCACCACCGCCGCCGGGATGATCCCGCGAGCCCTGGCGGCCCGACTGAATCGCGGCATATTCAACGCACGCGGAAGGACTTGACAGACATGATCGACCAGGTGAACAAGGCCGCCGTTTCGACCGACGACCGCGACAGATTGGCCGCACTCGTGCGCGAGCTCGCCGTCGTGCACGGCCGGGTCACACTGTCTTCGGGCAAAGAGGCCGACTACTACGTGGACTTGCGCCGCGCCACCCTGCACCACGGTGCCGGACCGTTGATCGGCAAGCTACTGCGCGAACTCGTCGCGGACTGGGATTTCGAGGCCGTCGGCGGGCTCACCATGGGCGCGGATCCGGTCGCGCTGGCCGTCATGCACGCGCCCGGCCGACCGATCGACGCCTTCGTGGTGCGTAAAGCCGCCAAGACCCATGGCATGCAGCGCCAGATCGAGGGGCCGGACATCGTCGGCAAGCGGGTGCTCGTCGTCGAGGACACCACGACCACCGGAAATTCGCCCCTGACCGCCGTGCGCGCCCTGCGCGAGGCCGGCGCGACGGTCGTCGGCGTCGCGACCGTGGTCGATCGGGAGACCGGTGCCGATCAGGTCATCGCCGCCGAGGGGCTGGAGTACCGGTCGATTCTCGGTTTGAAGGATCTCGCCCTCGGCTGAGCTTTTCTTTTAACCTCTGCCTGTCGCAGCCGAAGTGATCGGCTGCGACAGGCAGAAGTTGTTTAGGCGAGAATTGTTGGTGCCGTGGAGATTTCGTTCTCGTTCGGCAGCGTGTCGGCGTGACTCTGGGCGGCCACCGCATCATCATCGTCGGGTTCTGTCCAAAGAGCCTGAAAAGAGACGCGGTGGCCGTGGGTGCCAGTGTGCCTCAAGCGATGAGTTCGGTCGAGTCAACGCGCTCGTTCGATCTGGATTGTCTTGCGGTGTTTCGTAATTCGTTCTATGACTGCCTCGAGCGGCGGTCCGACGCACTGTTCGAGCTGACCGAGGCGGTGCTGTGCAGCGATGGTCCCGTGCATACCTTGGTCGGATTGTCGTTGGCCGCCGAGCACCGCCGCGGACATGGCGCGCTATATGACGGTCTGGGTAGTGGCCGTATCGACTTCGCAAGGCTGCGGCGATCCGTGGCTGGGCTGCCGGTGCCGCGTGACGGCGACGGCCGGATCTTGCTGGCCGTCGATGTCAGTCCGTGGCTGCGCCCGGACGCCGCGACCAGTCCCGATCGGGCGTTCTGCCACGTCTACGGACGCGGAAAAGGCCAAGCGCAAATGATTCCTGGGTGGCCCTACTCGTTCGTGGCGGCGCTCGAGCCCGGCCGCACATCATGGACCGCGATGCTTGACGCGGTGCGCATCGATCCCGACGACGACCTGACCACGGTGACCTCCACACAAATTCGTGAGGTTGTCGACAGACTCCGTCTGGCCGGGCAGCACCAGCCCCACGACCCGGCGATCCTGATCGTATTCGACGCCGGCTACGACATCACCCGCCTGGCATATTTGCTGGTTGACCTGCCCGTGGAACTGGTCGGCAGAATCCGCAGCGACCGGGTCCTGGCGTTGCCTGCCGCGGCCCGTCCAGCGGCCAGGACCGGACGTCCAGCCAAACACGGACCCGAATTCGTGCTCGCCGACGCCACCACCTACCCCAAACCGCAAGTGTCGACCCACACCGACACCGACCGTTACGGCTTGGCCGAAGCCAGCGCCTGGCACCGACTGCACCCCATGCTCAAGCATCGCGGCAACTGGGCCGACCACGCCGGCCCGCTGCCGACGATCGAGGGCACCCTGCTGCGGCTGCGGGTGCAGTACCTGCCCGGCGACCGCAACCCGAAACCGGTCTGGCTGTGGTGTTCCAACCCTGACGCCACCGCTACAGAGGTGGACCGATACTGGCGAACGTTCCTGCGCCGCTTCGACATTGAGCACACGTTCAGATTCTTCAAACAAACCCTCGGCTGGACCCGCCCCCATCTGCGCGATCCCCACGCCGCCGACCGCTGGACCTGGCTGGTAATCGCTGCCCACACCCAACTACGGCTGGCCCGCAACCTCACCCACGACCTGCGTCGCCCCTGGGAGAAACCAGCCTCCCGACCCGACCGGCTCACCCCCGCACGAGTCCGCCGAGGGTTTCGGAACCTCCGCCCGACAACAGCCCTACCCGCCAGAGCACCGAAACCCTCCCGCCCCGGCCCGGGACGCCCACCCGGCTCCAAAAACAAGCAACCCGCCCCACACCAACCAGTAGGCAAAAACGCCACAACCCCCACCAGCACAGCTGGTGGGGGTTAAAAGACAAGCTTAGCGAGCGTCCGGAAACTCGGGTCTCCTGGCGGTGGTGCGGGCCAGTCAGCGAACACAAGCGTGACGGTGGCGAAGCGGGCGCGTAGCGCGGTCAGCAGCCGGTGCGCCGCGTCGCGGTCCTGGATCGAAGCGGCGGTCACCACGACCGCCAGCAGCAGGCCGCTGGTATCGGTGGCGATGTGGCGTTTGCGGCGCCGCCAGCGACTGCTTGCAGGTTCCTCGAAATGGTCGGACGCGAGACAGTGGGGGGCCGCGAACACGCGGTGCCGTAGGCGCTGCAAAATGTCTCCAGTGACCGATCCGCTACAGCCCCTCGTCGATCTGCCCGGTGTACGCGAAGCCGCCGATAAGGCGCGTGACGCGCTCGCCGCGGTGCATCGGCACAAGGCGAACCGGCGTGGCTGGCCGACCACGGCCGCCGAGGCGGCGGTGCGGGCCGCGCGCTCATCTGCCGCGATCGACGGCGGCAGTACCGAGCTGCCCGCCGATGGTCGGGTCGCGGATCCGATCCTGGCCGGCTCGCTGCGAGTCGGCCAGGCGCTCGACGGCGACGCCCTGCGGAATCTGGTCGGCACCTGGCAGCGCGCGCCGCTGCAGGCGCTGGCTCGGCTGCATCTGCTGGCCGCGGCCGATCTGGTCAACGACGAGGAGCTACTCGGGCGCCCGCGCGGTGACGGCGGCGTGGCCGAACGGCTCGACCTGCTGGTGCAGACAGTGCTCGGATCCAAGGCGCCGGCGCCGGTCATCGCGGCGGTCGTGCACGGTGAGCTACTGACCTTGCGGCCATTCGGTACGGCCGACGGCATAGTGGCGCGGGCGGCCTCGCGACTGGTGGCCGCGTCCAGTGGGCTGGATCCGCACAGTCTCGGCGTGCCGGAGGTGTTCTGGCTGCGGCGGCGTCAGCAGTATCTGGACGCGGCGGCCGGATTCGGCTCGGGTGCTCCGGATGCGGTGGGCGGCTGGGTGATCCTGTGTTGCGGCGCCTTCGAAGACGGTGCGCGGGAGGCGACATCGATCGCCGACGCGGCATCCGGATAGGGGCCCACACATCAAAGCGGGCGGCGTTGTCGTTGACGACCTCACCGCCCGCTAGCACGGATACCCGGTTACCAAGCGTGCTGGGTGGGTTGTGTTCTGCGGCCTCGGCGATTATCCGGACTCCGGCGGTTCATCCCCGCAACCTGTGCGAGGCGTTCGCCGTCGAAAACCCGGATCTCGCAGGCCCACAACGCTTTTGCCCTTGTCGCGGCGCGCTCCGCGTGGGTGCCTGGTGTCCGTGCTGGGAAGGGTGGGTCGGGGAGCTGAGCCTTCTCTTCCGGCTCCGCTCAGGCCTTCCGTCCTTCCGTAGTTACATTTCTACACTGTGACTGCCCTCACATCAAGGCTTGAAAAAACATTCAATAAGCTGCGTGTCTACCGGCGTTTCGTGGTTGGATCCCTGGTCCCGGCGGCCTCTGTGTTACGTCGGCAAGCCCTCCGCAGCGCGCCTCAACAGGGCCGCCGCGCGGCCCGGGTCCGGTAGCAATGACTCAGCGCCGCCGGCGCAGCAACCGGTAGCTGATCGCCCCGGCCAGTACCGCACTCAACCCCACTGCGGCTGTCGCGGCAAGGGTGGTCGACGACGGACTCTGGAACCGCGACCACAGCGAGACCGGGTTGGAGAACGTGAGAATCGGCCAGCCCTTGGCCACCGCTTCACGGCGCAGATTGCGATCCGGGTTCACCGCGGTCGGATGCCCCACCGCGCTCAGCATCGGGAGATCGGTCACGGAATCGGAGTAGGCATAACACCGCGAAAGGTCGTAACCCTCAGCGGCGGCGAGCTTTTCGATCGCGGTCACCTTACCGGCACCGTAGCAATAGAATTCGACCTCACCGGTGTAGCGACCGTCCTCGACGACCATCCTGGTCGCCGCGGTATGTGAGGCGCCCAACACCTCGGCGATCGGGCCGACGATCTCCTCGCCCGAGGCCGAAACGATCACCACGTCGTGGCCCCGGATCTTGTGGTCGGCAATGAGATCCGCGGCCTCGGCATAGATCAGCGGATCGACGAGTTCGTGAAGTGTCTCGGCCACAATGGATTTCACCTGCTCGACATCCCAGCCGGCGACCATATTGGTCAGATTGGCGCGCATGCGCTCCATCTGGTCGTGGTCGGCGCCCGAGAGCATGAACAGGAAGTGGGCGTAACTGCTCTCCAGCACCGCGCGCCGGTTCAGCAGGCCCTGCGCGTAGAAGGGCTTACTGAACACGTAGGTGCTCGATTTTGCGATCACTGTCTTGTCGAGATCGAAAAAGGCGGCCACGCGCTCGCCCCCGGCGCTCGGTCGCTTCGTTGCTGTCGCGTCCCGTGCCGTCTGGTCATCGAGCTCTGTTTGGTCGCCATCGGCCCTCACCCGTTCAGAATATGCATGCCGCGGCGATGGTGCCCGACGGGTCGGGAGTCCGGTTGGTTCGATGGGTTTGCCCCGCAGACGCCGGGCCGGTCGTGGCCACAAAGTTCTCCGACTACAGACTTGCGTAGTGGCCCCGGCTTGGGTGTAGTATTGCTGGCACCTGGACATAGTCCAGGTGCGTTCAGCCCGACCCCCCGGGGCTGAACCCGACGGCCCCAGCCTCCTCCCCCCCCGGCTGGGGCCGTCCTCTATTTCGGGCAAGGTTCCCGCGGACTCGGCTCCCCGGATTTATCCACAACCCCCGAGTTATCCACATTCGGCATATTGCATCTTCTGCTGGGCTTCGTCTTCGAGCACGCTGACCTGCATGAATCTCGAAGCCGCTCCGGCACTCACACCGCCGCCCGCGCTCGTGCTGATCCAGGACATCCGGCTGCGCGATGAGGTACGCCGGGTCGCGGCGGCCGCGGAACGCGAGCTCGACGAGCACGCGCTCGCTGTCGGTCGCCACGCCTGGGTGGCGGCACCACTGGTGGTCCTCGACACAGAGGCGGCGCAGAGCTGTGCACGCGCCGGTTATCTCCGGCGGATCGGCATCGTGCTGGTGACCGATGGGGAGCCCGGATTGGCCGATTGGAAGGCCGCCGCAGCCGTCGGTGCCGAGCGCGTCATCGCGCTGCCCGGTGCCGCGGTCGGGCTTATCGAGAAGTTTGCTGAGCACGGCGAATATCGCATGGGCGACGGTGTTGTGGTCGCGATCGCGGGTGCCAGCGGCGGTGCGGGGGCCTCCACATTGGCCGCGGCGACCGGACTGCGATCCGCCGCCGAGCGGTTCCGCCGCGACACCGTGCTCGTCGACGGCGCACCCCTCGGCGGCGGCCTCGACCTGCTGCTCGGCATCGAAACCGGGGCGGGATTGCGCTGGCCGGACCTGGTGATCGAGGACGGTCGGGTCTCCGCCGCCGCACTGCACGGCGCACTACCGGCCGCCGCGCCGGGACTGGCGGTACTGTCCTGTGGTCGCGGCGGTGCCGGACGCTTGCCCGCCGAAATCGGCTCCGCTGCTGTCCGCGCCGTCATCGAAGCGGGTCGTGCCGCAGGCGATTTGGTGATATGCGACATCTCGGGCGAACGCGGCCCACACGCCGACCAGATACTCGACGCGGCCGACCTCGTCGTCCTGGTCGTCCCGGCTCGCCTACGCGCCGTAGCCGCCGCCGAATCGGTCGCGGCCCACATCGCCCAACGAAATCCGAACCAGGGCGTGATAGTCCGCGGCCCAGCCCCCGGCGGCCTTCGCGGTGCCGAAGTCGCCGAGGTCCTCGATCTGCCCCTCTTAGCCGCCGTCCGAGCCCAACCAGGACTGGCCGCGCGCCTGGAACGCGGCGGGCTCACCCTCGGCCGCGGGCCGCTCCGTGACGCCGCGGACGCTGTACTCAGGGTGCTCAGCGCTCCTGCCGGACAGGGGCTGGGATGAGTGCGTCTACGGCCGAGTCGGCTCGAGTCCGTGCGGCGCGGCGCAATATCCCAGTGCGCCGTCACGGGGCGCAGGTGCCGGTGAAATACGAGCTGCAGCAGCGCTATCGGACTGTCGCGTGTGCTGTTGCGACAGTGTTCGGGATCCGACGATCTGCGCCGTCGGATGCGGTGCTCGGTGTTGGTCGACCTGCGGCTTCGAGTGCTCGGGCGATGCGTTGGATGCTGCGGTGGGGCCTTGCCGCTTCGGTGGGGAGGAGTTCGTGATGAGCGCGTTGGTGACGTCGGATTTGTTGGATCGGGTGCGGGAGCGGTTGTCCGGTGCGTCGGGGGATCCGGATCCGGCGCAGGTGGCGGCGGCCATTCGGGCCGAGGCGGGTGGGGTGCTGGGGGATACCGATCTGCTGCGGGCGCTACGGCTGTTACAGACCGAGATGACCGGTGCGGGGTTATTGGAGCCGCTGCTGCAGGACGCCCGGGTCGCCGATGTGCTGGTGACCGCGCCGGATGCGGTGTGGATCGACCGGGGGCGTGGACTGGAACGCACCTCGGTTGTCTTCCCTGATGAGGCGTCGGTGCGTCGGTTGGCACAGCGGTTGGCGCTGTCGGCCGGGCGGCGGCTCGACGATGCGCAGCCGTGGGTCGATGGCAGGTTGTCCGGAAGGGAAGCGGCGCTGGGGGATTCGTTCGGAGTCCGGCTGCACGCGGTCTTGGCGCCGGTGGCGCACGGCGGCACCTGCCTGTCGCTACGTGTGCTACGTCCGGCGACCCAGGGACTGGATGCGCTCGCTGCGGCGGGCGCGGTACCTGCCGACGCGAAACTCCTACTGGAGCAGATCATCCGGGCCCGACTCGCCTTCCTCGTGGTCGGCGGAACCGGCGCGGGCAAGACAACACTGCTGTCCGGCCTACTGGCCGAGGTCGCCGCCGACGAGCGCATCATCTGCGTCGAAGACGCCGCCGAACTGGCACCCCCACACCCGCACGTCGTGCGCCTGGTCGCGCGCACCGCGAACGTCGAGGGCGTCGGCGCGGTAACCGTCCGCGACCTCGTCAGGCAGGCCCTGCGAATGCGGCCCGACCGAATCGTCGTCGGCGAAGTCCGTGGCGCCGAGGTAGTCGACCTCCTGACCGCCCTGAACACCGGCCACGACGGCGGCGCTGGCACAGTCCACGCCAACTCACCCCGCGAGGTCCCTGCCCGCCTGGAAGCCCTTGCCGCGCTGGGCGGTATGGACCGCGCCGCCCTCCACAGTCAACTAGCCGCAGCCGTTCAGGTAGTACTGCACGTTCATCGCCGAGCCGACGGCTCCCGCGGCCTCCGCGAAATCGGCATAGTAGATCGCGACTCCCAAGGCCACGTCACCATAACCGCAGCCTGGCACGCTGACCAGGCCCCCACCCCCGCCGCCGCCACCCTCACCCGCCTACTCGCCGAACGGCTCGACCGGTGATCGCGGCAATGGCGCGCGCGGCCCTCGCAGCTCGAATGGATTCGGCGCGAGGCTTGTTCGTGTCTATGTCGTTCGGGGCGGTGGATTTTGCTCTGGAGGGTGATGATCCCCGCAGTGCGGGGATTCGCTCTGATCGCGGTACCGATCGGTCCGCCGTTTGCGGCTTCAGCGGCATTGTCGCCGTGCTTGGTTCGTTGGTGGGACGACCGGTGATCATGGCAGCGGTGCGCTCCGGAATTGCAGGTCGGATGGCGTCGTCGCGGTGGTTACTTGGCGAACGGTGCGGTCGATGATTGCGGGATTGATGTGTCTGGCACTGGGGGTTTTGCTGGCACCGACGCCCGGTTCGCGGCGACGGTTCGTCAGGCTGTTCACGGCGTCAGCAGATGCTCGAAAGTTCGGGCGGGGCAGTGGGTTACGGGTGGCGTTCGGTTTTGTCATCGTCGGGGCGTTGGCAGTTGGTGTCGGTCCGCTGGTAGCGGCGGTGTTGGTTGGGGGAACGGTCGGTATTCGGGTGCGGCGGGCGGGCCGGGAACGGCAGCGCAGCGCGGAGTGCGCCTATCTGTTGGACGCGCTCGAGGCCGTAATCGGGGAACTGCGGGTCGGTGCACATCCGAGTGCGGCGGCGGAGGTTGCCGCGCAGGAGTCGCGTGGCGAGGCCGCACGTGCCTTCGCGGTCAGCGCGGCGCGCAGCAGACTTGGTGGGTCGGGCGCGGATGGGTTGCGCGATCCCGATTCCATCGTCGATGCCGAACTCGCCCGGATTGCCGACGCCTGGCGGGTCGCCGAGCACCACGGTCTCGCTCTCGCGGAATTACTCGTCGCGGCCCGCACGGACCTGCTGGGGCGCATTCGCTTTCGCACGCGCACTACTGCGGCACTGGCCGGGGCTCGCGCCACTGCGGCGGTTCTCGCGGGCCTCCCGCTCCTGGGTATCGGCCTCGGCCAATTGATGGGCGCTGCCCCGCTGCACGTGCTGCTGAGTCCTGGTGCCGGAACTGTTCTGCTGCCACTCGGTGCAGCACTGGCGTGCATCGGCTTGCTGTGGACCGACGCGATCACGCGAAAGGTCTTCGTATGAAACAAATCTGCTGGTCGCGCACACGTATGGAGGGGTATGGAATGCACGGAATTGCCAGTGCACCAGTCGTTTTGCTCGCGATGGCATTGGTAGTCCTGCCTGGGCGAGTTGCGGTGAATCGGCGATTGCGGGCGTTGCGAGAGAGGGGTGCGCCGCCGGTAGCTCTGGCATCTCGGCGGGGCGCCAATAGCGACCCACTGGCCGTAGCCTCGGTATTCGACCTGCTCGCCGCCTGCCTACGAGCCGGGCTGCCGATGGCGTCAGCAGCTCGAGCGGTGGCACCCAGCGCGCCGCCCGCCCTCGGTGCGGGGTTGCGTAAGACGGCCGACCTGCTGGCACTCGGCGCAGATGCGGCAGCTGCCTGGGACCAGGTGGCCCGCGACGGCAGAGGCCAACCAGGCGCCGAGGAGGTCGACTCGCTGGCACGCCTGGCCCGTCGCTCGGCCCGCTCGGGCGCCTCACTCGCCGCCGCAATCGGTGAACTGGCCGAACAGCGCCGCAGCGGAGTCGAAGACGCAGCCGCAGCCCGCGCCGAACGCGCCGGAGTCCTGATAGGCGGCCCTCTGGGGCTCTGCTTCCTCCCAGCCTTCGTCTGCCTCGGCATCGTCCCTGTAGTCATCGGCCTCGCCAGCAGCGTCCTAGGAGGTGGACTGCTGTGAAAACCGCATGGCGCGGAAGTGCCGCATCACGAGCGACAGGTTCGGGAACGAGGGGGAGATGGACTGCTGCGAGAACCGCATGGCGCGGAAGTGCCACATCACGAGCGACAGGTTCGGGAACGAGAGGGAGGTGGACTGCTGCGAGAACGCCGCAGCCGGGAACGGTCGAACATAAAAACGCCGCGCGAAACAAAGCCGATCCGAGGACATGTCAGCACGGCATTGTCGGGTCGGTGACGGCTGCGCAGACCGGTGTTGGGCTCGGGGTGGCCGCGCTGCACATTGGCGGGCCGCGGACGCGCATGCGGAGCAGCACCGACCCGGGCAGGACCGTGCCGGACCTTGTTGGGCTTGCGGCGATCGCCCGAAGCGATGTCGATCACGGCGCTGTCCAACGCACCGTTGCTCGGCTGCCGAGTGCTGCGCTCGGAAGCGTTGGGCTGTGTGGCGTGGTGCCGGAACATGCGTGGACCACAAGAGCGTGTCGGTGCGGAGTAACTACGCGCGACATTGCCGAGGTGGGGAAGGGCGTGCTCGATGCTGCCGCGCGCGGCGTTGTGCGGCGTGGCCTCGAACTGCTGAGCGCTGCGCTCGGGAGGGTCAAGCGGTCGGGTCGTGCGCGGCGAGGACGAGCGTGTGGGCGTGGAGTAATTACGCGCGACATTGCCGAGGTGGGGAAGAGCGTGCTCGGTGCTGCCGCGCGCGGCGTTGGCGAGCTGCTGAGTGCTGCGTTCGGGACGGTGACGGGGTCGGGTCGTGCGCGGCGAGGACGAGCGTGTCGGCGCGGAGTGGCCGCGCGGGCGGGAATGAGAGGGGAAGACGGTGCGAATGGGAACGATGCGGGATCGGGTGATGCGGCGGCTTGGGGCCGTTGGTATGGAGGTGCGGGCTCGGACGCTGGGGGTGCTGGTCGCGGACGACGGGATGAGTACGGCGGAGTACGCGATCGGAACTATTGCGGCTGCGGCGTTCGGGGCCGTGCTCTATGGGGTGGTGACCGGGGACAGCATTGTGAACGCGCTGACGAAGATCATCGACAAAGCGTTGAACACCGCGGTGTAGCGCACAGTAGTTGTCGATTAAACTACTGCGGTACAACGCATCTCGGTGACGATCGGGGTGCGGTGACGGTTGAGGCGGCGATCGCACTCGCTGCCATCGTGGTTGCGGTGGTGCTGTGCGTCGGTGTCTTGCTCGCGGCGTCGACGCAGGTGCGCTGCGTCGACGCCGCACGCGAAGCGGCCCGGCTGGCCGCCCGCGGTGATCAAGCGAATGCGGTGTCGGCGGCGCGGCGGGTAGCTCCGCCGGCCGCCGACATCTCGCTGCGCAGTGAGGACGACCGGGTAGTCGCGGCGGTCTCCGCCCGCGCACCCCTGTTGCCCTTGCTGGTCCTGCATGCCGAGGCCGTCTCCACCCGCGAGCCGGGAGCTGAGCCGTGATCCCCAACGGCCGCCCGACGGCCCACGACGTGCCACCGGGCACAACACACATGAAGGACAGCGGCGTGCTGCGCTACCGATGCGCGGCAGTAAGGAAGCACAGTGCACGGGGGCGAGGTCGGGACGAGGGCGTTGCGACGGTCTTCGCATGTCTGACGCTGGTCGCCCTGATCGGTGCGACGTTACTGATCGCTCAGGTCGGGGTGGCGGTTGCGGCACGGCATCGGGCGCAGGCCGCGGCGGATTTGGCGGCATTGGCGGCAGCGGGAGAACTGACGCGCGGGGCCGATGTCGGATGTGCGCAAGCCGAGGAGATCGCGCAACGGATGGGAGTGCGGATTCAGCAGTGTGAAGTCGTGGAGTGGGATGCCACTGTCACTGTTGAAACGAATGTACCAATGGGTCTGTTAGGAAAGCGGACTGTTCGAGCGGTAGCGCGCGCGGGACCCATAGAAGACGGAGTGTGACCGGTACGTACATGCACTCGCCAGTGGTACTTCACGATGCCGGAATTCGGTAATTGTGATGCTCGAATAAATGCGTCATTGCCTATATTTACTTAGTGCCAAGAAGGCGCTCGAATGAATCCGCACGTCGGACGCTAATGCTCATTGGCAATACCTCAGTTAACATGAACCTAATCCTCTTTATTCGGCGGTCCTGCGCACCCGGCGCCGCCTGGCGGAGCACGCGGACCCGCGCCGGTAATCCCTGGTGACCACCCCGAAAGGTGGACAAGTGATCACAGTGGAAGGTCGGTGCTGTCACGAATCGACTGCGGCACCTGAACGGGCTGTTCAGTCGCCTCTACCGGTGCCCAATTCGCCCAGAACCGCGGCCAGCAGGCGGGCCGCACCGGCCTTGTCCAGCGGATGGTTGCCATTGCCGCACTTGGGCGACTGCACACAGGACGGGCACCCGACCGCGCAGGTACACGTCTCGATCACCGCGAGGGTGGCCGATAACCAGCGACGTAGCTGCGCGAACCCACGTTCGGCGAAGCCCGCGCCACCGGGCTGCCCGTCATAGACGAACACCGTCGGCAGTCCGGTATCGGGATGCTCGGCGGTCGAAACGCCGCCGATGTCCCACCGGTCACATGTCGCGACCAGCGGCAATAGGCCGATCGCCGCATGTTCTGCGGCATGCAGCGCACCCGGCACCCGTGGCGAATCCAGGCCTGCCGCGGCCAGTAATTCGGGCGTCACTGTGTACAGCACCGCGCGGGTCGGCAGCGTCTGCTCCGGCATATCCAGCTCGACCAGGTCCAACACCTCGCCCGTCCGCAGTGTGCGTAGATAGCCGATCACCTGGCTGGTCACGCTGACCTGCGCTAATGCCGTAGTCACCCGCCCGTGGCTGCGCTGTTCGGTCACCGTGTCGACAGCGATCGAGGTGATCTGTCTGGCGCTCGTGCTCCAGCCCGGATCGGTGCCACGCACGAACGCCACTCCGCCCTCGAGATCCAGCTCATCCACCAGGTAGATATCGCCTTGATGCAGGTGAACTGCCCCTGCGTGCAGCGTCGCCCGCGCTCGCCCGGCATCGGCGGTGCCGAGCAATCTGCCGGTCTCGCTGTCGACGATGGCAATGGGTGTGCCGATGCCGCCGCGCACGTCGACGGCATCGTGCGGCTGCGCCTCGGCCGTCGCGAACCAGCGCGCGCTGCCGTCGCGCACCGCGCCGTTCCGGCGTCGAATCAACCCCTGGCCTGCGAGATCGGTGAGCACCTCGCGCGCGCCGAAGGCGTCGACCTCATCGTCGGTGAGTGGAAGTTCCTGCGCCGCGCACAGCAATTGCGGGCCCAATACATAGGGATTGTGTGGATCGGTGATGGTCGCCTCGATCGGCTTGTCCAGCAGCGCCTCCGGGTGGTGGACAAGGAAGGTGTCCAGCGGATCGTCCCGCGCCACCAGCAGCACCAACGATCCCTGTGTGCGCCGCCCCGCGCGCCCGGCCTGCTGCCAGAACGAGGCGACTGTACCCGGAAAACCCGAGATCACGACCGCATCCAACCCCGCGATATCGACCCCGAGCTCCAGCGCATTGGTTGTGGCTGCTCCCAGGAGCGTTCCAGCGGACAGCGCTGCCTCCAGCTCCCGCCGATCCTCCGCGAGATACCCCGCCCGATAAGCGGCAACCCGTTCACTGAGCTCCGGATCGACGTCGGCGAGCAGCCTGCGCGCCTCGATCGCGGTCAGCTCAGCGGCCCGCCGCGACCTGACGAATGCGAGCGTCCGGGCGCCCTCGGCCACCAGATCGGCCATGATCCTGGCCGTCTCCGAGGTCGCCGATCGCCGAACCGGCGCACCGTTTTCGCCGGTCAGAGTCGTCAACAGCGGCGGCTCCCACAGTGCGATGGTGCGCGAGCCCTGCGGCGATCCGTCCTCGGTGACCGCGACGCATGGCGCGCCGATCAGCCGGGATGCTGCGGCCGCGGGCTCGGCCGTGGTCGCCGAGCACAGGATAAAAACGGGGTCCGCGCCGTAATGGGCCGCGATGCGCCGCAACCTGCGCAGCACCAGCGCCACGTGCGAGCCGAATACGCCCCGGTAGGCATGGCCTTCGTCGACCACCACATAGCGCAGTCGGCGCAGCACTCTGGCCCAGCGCTGATGGGAGCGCAGCATGCCGACATGCAGCATGTCGGGATTGGTGAGGATGAAGCGGGCATTCGCGCGCACCCATTGCCTGACCTCGGCCGGTGTGTCGCCGTCGTATGTGGCCGGATGGACATCGCGCAACGGGCCCTCATGCGTCAATTCCGCTATTGCCCGCAGTTGGTCGGCGCCCAATGCCTTGGTCGGCGCTAGATAAAGGGCGGTGGCGAGGGGATCTTCACGCAATGCGGTCAGCACCGGCAGTTGGTAGCCGAGCGATTTCCCGGATGCTGTGCCAGTGCTGACGACCACATGTCGGCCGCTCGCGGCGAGGTCTGCGGTGCACCTCTGATGAGTCCACGGTGCCTCGACTCCAGCGGCCCGCAGCGCGGTGACGACATCGGGGGCAGCCCAATCCGGCCAGGTAGTGGTGGCCGCAGGGCGGGCGGCGAGTTCGACCACATGGGTCAGGCGGGCGTCGTCATCGGGACTCCCATTCAGGACACGATTCAGCAACGATCGCCCGTAACTTCGGCCGTTGCTAGCCCGTGGCTGGCTTGCCGGCTCGGTCGGATTCACGACTCGAACTCCACAACGCGCGCAGAAAGTGTGAAACGTGTGCGCTTGGGAAGAGCAACCGGCCATTTCGATACCAAATAGCGACCTGGGTCACAGCCTGTTTGCCAGACGCTGGCTCGGTTATCCCTAAGCAAACGAACCACAAGTCTGGATTCCGGCATTGTGTCCCTTACCTGCGCATTCGCAAGATCAACTTTTTTGCAAATTGTCGGTAACTCGACTGTTGAATTGCTCGAAGACATGGTTCACTAGTTCCTGGTCGCAAGCTTCTGTGTTCGAGGGACGGATCCAAAGTCCAAACCGTCAGCAGGATCGATGTTGCGAACGGTGTGCTTGGTGCTTTCCTGCAGGGGGAACCAACAGTACAGCGGTCGGAACGGACCCGGTGGGCGAACCTACTTGTCCGCCGTTCCGGTAAGAAAAGAGAAGGAACAGAATGGCACAGGGAACTGTGAAGTGGTTCAACGCGGAGAAGGGGTTCGGCTTCATCGCGCCCGAGGACGGCTCCGCTGACGTCTTCGTCCACTACTCCGAGATCCAAGGGTCGGGCTTCCGCACCCTCGAGGAGAACCAGAAGGTCGAGTTCGAGGTTGGCCAGGGCACCAAGGGCCCGCAGGCCACCGGAGTTCGCGCGCTCAGCTGAGCGTCACAACAATCCACTCGTCCCTCACCCCCGGTAACGGAGGTGAGGGACGAGCTATATCTGGGGTAGGAACAAACCGACGCGGACCTGCGGTGCGGCCGTACCGCGACAGGCACTGCATACTGATCACCAGCGACGCAGGTACGCTCTGTGGTTCGAGTCGCAAGCGCTCGGCCACACGTCGCGTCAAGGTATAAACGTGTCTGGTGGCAACGTCGTCCTCGTCGCCGCCGCTTGCCCCAGCCGCGTACAGCGCGAAAAAGCGTCGCGCGGGTCGATAAGGAAAGGTGTATTCGCCGGTGGCAACACGAGACCGCGGTGCAGCCGACCAGGGCCGTCCCCTGCGTCGTCTCGTGATCGTCGAGTCCCCGACCAAGGCCCGCAAAATAGCGCCCTATCTGGGCCGCAATTACATGGTCGAGGCCTCGGTCGGTCATATACGGGACCTGCCGCGCGGTGCGGCCGACGTGCCCGCCAAGTACAAGGGGCAGTCCTGGGCGCGCCTCGGCGTCGACGTCGACAATGACTTCGAGCCCATCTATGTAGTGAGTCCGGATAAGAAGGCCAAGGTCTCCGAGCTCAAGAGTCTGCTGGCCGATGCCGACGAGCTCTACCTCGCCACCGACCCCGACCGTGAGGGCGAAGCCATCGCCTGGCACCTGTTGGAGACGTTGAAGCCCAAGGTGCCGGTGCGACGCATGGTGTTCCATGAGATCACCGAGCCCGCCATTCTGGCCGCTGCGGCCGATACCCGCGATCTGGACAACGATCTGGTCGACGCGCAGGAAACCCGGCGCATCCTGGATCGGTTGTACGGCTACGAGGTCAGTCCGGTGCTGTGGAAGAAGGTCATGCCGCGGTTGTCGGCGGGCCGGGTGCAGTCCGTCGCGACCAGGGTGATCGTGCAGCGCGAGCGCGAGCGGATGGCATTCCGCTCGGCCGAGTACTGGGATATCGCGGCGAAGCTGGATGCGGGCGGGGGCAATGGCGACGCCACCAATCCGCGCACCTTCGGGGCGCGACTGGTCAGCGTCGACGGGACCAGGGTTGCCACCGGCCGGGACTTCGGGCCGGATGGGCAGCTCAAGGGCAATGGCGTAGTCGTCCTCGACGAGCCCTATGCCCGCCGCCTCGCCGAGGCGCTCGAGGGCGCCGATCTGGTGGTTTCCTCCGCCGAGGCCAAGCCGTATTCGCGCAAGCCTTACGCGCCGTTCATGACCTCGACGCTGCAGCAGGAGGCAGGCCGCAAACTGCGGTTCAATGCCGAGCGCACCATGCGGGTGGCGCAACGGTTGTACGAGAACGGCTACATCACCTATATGCGTACCGACTCGACCACACTGTCGGAGTCGGCGATCGCCGCGGCCAGATCACAGGCGACCCAGCTGTACGGCGCGGAGTATGTGCATCCGACGCCGCGGCAGTACACCCGCAAGGTGAAGAACGCGCAGGAGGCGCACGAGGCGATTCGTCCGGCCGGCGATACCTTCGCGACCCCGGGCCAGTTGCACGCGCGCTTGGATAACGACGAGTTCCGGCTCTACGAGCTGATCTGGCAGCGCACGGTCGCCTCGCAGATGGCCGATGCCAGGGGCACCACGCTGACGCTGCGGATCACCGGTGTCGCGGGTACCGGCGAGGAATGCGTGTTCTCCGCCTCCGGCCGGACCATCACCTTCCCTGGCTTCCTCAAGGCCTACGTCGAGAGTGTCGACGAAGAGGCAGGCGGTCAGTCCGATGACGCCGAATCCCGGCTGCCCGCACTCGACGAGGGTGAGCGCGTCACAGCGGTGGAGCTGAATCCCGATGGGCACAGCACGAATCCGCCCGCGCGGTATACCGAGGCGTCGTTGATCAAGACGCTCGAAGACCTCGGTATCGGTCGGCCCTCGACGTATTCGTCGATCATCAAGACGATTCTCGACCGCGGATATGTGTACAAGCGCGGTAGTGCGCTGGTGCCGTCGTGGGTCGCCTTCGCGGTCGTCGGTCTGCTGGAGGCCTACTTCGGTCGGCTGGTCGACTTCGACTTCACCGCCGCCATGGAGGACGACCTCGATGCCATCGCGGGCGGACGTGAGCAGCGCGGAAATTGGTTGTCCAGCTTCTATTTCGGTGGCGATCACGGTGTCGAAGGGTCGGTCGCGCGCTCCGGCGGCCTGAAGCGGATGGTTGGTGAGCGGCTCGACGATATTGATGCGCGCGAGGTCAATTCGATCAAGCTGTTCGTCGACGACGAGGGTCGCGACGTTGTGGTTCGGGTCGGTCGGTTCGGGCCGTATCTGGAGCGGATGGTCGCCAATCCTGATGACCCCGAAGGGGATTCGATTTCGCAGCGGGCGAATCTGCCCGATGATCTGCCGCCGGACGAGCTGACCGCGGAGGTCGCCGAGAAGCTGTTCTCGACCCCGCAGGAGGGCCGGCTGCTGGGGAAGGATCCGGCGACCGGACACGAAATCGTCGCCAAGGAAGGACGTTTCGGTCCGTACGTCACCGAGATCCTGCCGGAGCCCGCTCCTGAGGACGGGACCACGCCCGCGAAGAAGACCGCGAAAAAGGCTGCGGCGCCTAAGCCACGGACCGGATCGCTGTTCAAAGATATGGATCTGGCGACGATTACGCTCGACGATGCGCTGAAGTTGTTGTCGCTGCCGCGCGTTGTCGGCGCCGACCCGGCCTCCGGCGAGGAGATCACCGCGCAGAACGGGCGCTACGGCCCATATCTGAAGAAGGGCACCGATTCCCGTTCGCTGGCCAATGAAGATCAGATCTTCACCGTGACGCTGGACGAGGCGCTCAAGATCTACGCCGAGCCCAAGCGGCGCGGACGCCAAGCCGCCAGTGCCGCGGCGCTGCGCGAACTCGGAAACGACGCGGCCACCGGTAAGCCGATGGTGATCAAGGACGGGCGCTTCGGTCCGTATGTCACCGACGGTGAGACCAATGCCAGCCTGCGCAAGGGCGATGAAGTCGATTCGATCACCGACGAGCGGGCCTCGGAACTGCTCGCCGATCGGCGCGCGCGTGGTCCGGTGAAGAAGGCGGCCAAGAAGGCGGCGGCGAAGAAGACTCCGGCCAAGAAGGCGACGGCGGCGAAGAAGACCGCCACAAAGAAAACCGCCAAGAAGACGGCCGCGAAGAAGGCCTGACGGATTCGTCGGTGCCTTGCCGTAGCCTCGCCCCGTTATCGGAGTTCGACCGGGAAGGGGACCGCCATGGCGATCGATCAGGAGCGCGAAGATCTCATCCTCGCGCTCGATAGTCAGCGCGAGCTTTTCCGAATCACCCTGCGAGGTATCGATGAGGAGCAGGCGCGCCAGCGCACCACCGTCAGCGAGTTGACTCTTGGCGGACTGCTGCACCATGTCGTCAACTGCGAGCGGCACTGGACAAAGGTCATCGTCGAGCGGGATGAGGCGGCAAAGCAGGAACTGGCCGAATTCGAGGGCGAGTATCTGATGGCGCCCGACGATACGGTTGCGGGACTGCTGGCCACCTGGGACGAGGTCGCGCAGGCGTCCGCGCAGCTGATTCGCACCGAGCCGGATCTGAGTACGTCCATCCCGACCCCGACGACACCATGGACGCCCGATCGCGTGTGGTGGACAGTGCGCTTCACGCTGTTGCACGTGCTGCGTGAGATCTCCCACCACAGTGGGCACGCCGACATCATTCGGGAGGCGCTCGACGGTGCCAACACCACTTATCAGCGAGCGTGATCGATGGCATCGTGGATGCCATGAATGTCAGCGACCTCGAGTGGATTCACATCGCTGGCTACGAGAACCTCTCGGGTAGTCCGAGTCCGTTGGCGGCCGTGCCCGCTTGACCGCGGCGTCGACTGGATGCCGTCTTGCCGCCGACGAGATCCGCTGCGGTGTCGGGCCGATGGTCATTGGCACGGTTGGGTCGATATTCGGATGTCGGCTGCGGCGCTGTGTCGGCTCGGATTTGCCTCCCGATCGGCCGACCGCGCGGATGCTCGGAGCGTCGCCGCCGGATGGTGGCATGCCGCCGCAGAACGCCGGTTCGATACGGCCCGACGCTCGGACGGCGCGAGGACAAGGGTGTCGGTGGGGGCGGTTAGGGTGTACGGCGTGGCAGGTGTCTTCGATCGGTTGGTCGGCCAGGATGCGGTCGAGTCCGAGTTGACTGCTGCCGCGGTCGCCGCGCGCGGGGGGACCGGCAATGGTGCGATGACGCATTCGTGGCTGTTCACCGGGCCACCCGGATCGGGGAGATCCGTTGCGGCGCTGTGTTTTGCGGCCGCGCTGCAATGCACAGACGAGGGTGCCCCCGGGTGCGGTCGGTGCCATGCGTGCACGACCACGATGGCCGGAACGCACGGTGATGTGCGGCGGGTCATTCCGGAGGGGCTGAGCATCAGCACAAAGGAGATGCGTGCGATCGTGCAGATCGCCTCGCGGCGGCCGAGCACCGGTCGATGGCAGGTGGTGCTGATCGAGGACGCCGACCGATTGACCGAAGCGGCGGGCAATGTGCTGTTGAAGGTGGTCGAAGAGCCGCCGGATCGGACGGTATTCCTGCTGTGCGCGCCTTCGGTGGATCCAGAGGACATCTCCGTGACGCTGCGGTCGCGCTGTCGGCATGTGCATCTGGTGACGCCCTCGGTGCCCGCCATCGCGCAGGTGCTGCGCGAGCGCGACAAGCTCGACGAGAAGACCGCCACCTGGGCGGCATCGGTCAGCGGCGGTCACGTCGGACGAGCCCGACGGTTGGCCACCGATGAGGACGCGCGTGCTCGTCGGCAGCGGGCGCTGGCGTTGGTAGGTGCGGTTTCCCGGCCCGGTGCCGCCTATGCGGCCGCGGATGAATTGGTGAAGTCCGCCGACGATGAGGCCAAGCAGATGAGTGCGGCGCGTGACGAGCGCGAGCGCGACGAGTTGGCGACCGCACTCGGTGCGGGCGGCACCGGCAAAGGCGCCGCGGGCGCGACCCGAGGTTCGGCCGGTGTCCTCAAAGACCTGGAGCGCAGGCAGAAGTCCCGTGCGACCCGCACCGGCCGCGATGCACTCGACCGCGCGCTCATCGACGTCGCGGGCGTCTACCGCGACGCTCTCGCCGTTCGCTTCGGCGCCGCCCGCAACGGTTCCGGCGTCACCCTCACCCACCCCGATATGTCAGATCAGATCGACGACCTGGCCGACCGTGTCCGTCCCGAGGGCCTGCTGCGCTCCATCGAAGCCGTCCTGGCCTGCCGCGAGGCCCTAGACCTCAATGTCAAACCCCGCTTCGCCCTCGCCGCCATGGTCGCAACCCTCATCTCCGCCCAATCCGTATAGCACCCGGTCGCGCGCTTCGCGCATAGAGAGTCGGCGGCTCGATTCGCCCCGACGTTCCCGGCGGGTCATGCAGCCGATCTGGACCGTTCTGACCCCATAGGGTCCGCCGATCGCGCTGCGATGACCTCCCGTTTTCGCGATCCGACCGCCGAGACGATAGACTCGCCACGCCGAAAGGCACGCCGCCTTAGCTCAGTCGGTAGAGCGCTTCACTCGTAATGAAAAGGTCGGGGGTTCGATTCCCCCAGGCGGCTCCATTTTCCCTGGTAGAGGCTGCTGTGAATAAGCGTCTCGGCATACTCGCCGACTGGCTCGGCCTCGAAGCCACCGTCTTATCCGGACTCCTGGCTGCCCACTGGATCACTCCGAGCCGACTGCGCTGTAAATCCGGCATGTGTCCGTGTGGTGGCGCGTACTGGTCCGGGGAACCACCCACGCGAGGCTTGCATCCGGTACCTGGGTACAGGCTTACCGTGACGGTATGACGATCACACCTTCCGGGGACTGGGTACCGGACTCGTGCACCTTGCCTACCGCCGAACAACCCATGCGGGTCGCGGAGTTCGAGCTGTTCTTCGCCGAATCCGTGCGGCGTATGGATCGGCCCGCAAGCACACGGCTGGAGCTGCTGCTGAACCGCGACGCGGAAGTTGTCGGCCGCGACCTCGCCGCCCGCGAGTCGGGCTGCTGCTCGTTCTTCGCGTTCACCTTCGATGCCACCGACACCGGGCCGGTCATGCGTATCGAGGTTCCCGACACCCAGGTCGCGGTACTCGACGCACTCGCCGCGCGGGTGGACGAATCCCGCGGCGGAGGTCGGGAATGACTGTGTTACGCACCGGCGAGCTGGCCGTCGCCGCAGGAGTGAACACCCAGACGCCGCGCTACTACGAGCGACGCGGCTTGCTGGCCGAACCGCAACGCTCCCTGGGCGGGCACCGTCTGTATCCGCAGCAATCGGTCACGGTGCTGCGGGTGATCAAAGCCGCCCAGCGGCCGGGATTCACCCTCGACGAGGTTGCCGAGCTGCTGGCCGCCACCCAGTTCGGCCGCCGCCGCACCGACTCCGGGTTACAGGCGCGCGCCGCGGCGAAGCTGGCCGAGATCGACAGCAAGCTCGCCGAACTGACCGTGGTACGCGACACTCTGCGCGCGGCGCTCGCGGCCGGATGCGACGACCTGATCGCCTGCAGCGAAAACCCCTGCTGCCCAGTACCGTTCACCACCAGCGACAGCCACACCATAGGCGCGGGAGGCGACTGTGGCTGCTGAACACACCAGTCGCCGGCGCTGGTGGGCGCCGATTGGGCTCGGTGCGGTGATCTGCCTGGGATGCTGTATGGCCCCGATCCTCATCGCCGCTGGAATCCTGGGCGGCGGGATCACCCTGGTGAGCTTGTCGTGGCTGGAACCCCTTGGTATCGCCCTCATCGCCGCTGGTGCGATCGGGTTCTTCTGGTCGCGCACCCGCACCCGGTGCGCCAGCACCTCAGGTGTGTGCACGGATTCGGGATGCGGCTGTACCACGTCGACGACTACCGCATCGTGAATCCTGGTTCGTAGGCTCGATGGCCATGACCGTGTTGCGTTCGATTCTGTTGTTCGTGCTGGCCGCCGTCGCCGAGATCGGCGGAGCCTGGTTGGTCTGGCAGGGGGTGCGCGAACATCGCGGCTGGGCGTGGATCGGCGCCGGTGTCATCGCCCTCGGGATCTACGGGTTCGTCGCCACCGCACAACCCGACGCCCACTTCGGGCGTATTCTCGCCGCCTACGGTGGCGTCTTCGTCGCGGGCTCGCTGGCCTGGGGCATGGCATTGGATGGGTTCCGCCCCGACCGCTGGGACCTCACCCGCGCCGTCATCTGCCTGCTCGGCGTCGCCATCATCATGTACGCGCCGCGCAACGCCTGACATACCGGCAACACACATAAATTCCGTCGCCGTCGCGGCGATGGTCGAGGTCGGCACAGACATCGGACCCCGAATGTCCGCACCAGTGCCGCCGACGTCCTTATTACCAAGGGCTTCAGAGACGCCTGCCACTTCTTCCCTGAAATACCTGGACTGGAACGCCGGACACGGGACCGACGCCGTCCGCGATCTGGCGGCGCGTCATCACCTGCTCCACGAACTCGGCATCTGAGCAGGACAGTACATATTTCAATGAATACAGAAAATTATGTACTATCTAGAAATGGAAGCCGCGCTGCACAGCGATGCACTGGCCCGGTTCGGGCACGCACTGTCCGATCCGACCCGCACCCAGATCCTGCTGAACCTGCGCACCGCTGCGGCCTACCCTTCAGAGCTCGCCGACCGGATCGGGGTGACCCGGCAGATCTTGTCCAATCATCTGGCCTGCCTGCGCGGATGCGGCCTTGTCGTCGCGGTCCCCGAGGGACGCCGCAGCCGCTATGAACTCGCCGACGCTCGCATCGGGCACGCGCTCGACGATCTTCTCGGCCTTGTGCTGGCCGTCGATCCCGCCTGCTGCCCGGCTGCTGCAACCGAGGAGTGCTGCTGATGTCGCAGTCGTTGGGAATGCCATCGCTGCCTTCGGTGACGACGCCTGGGCGGTCGCCGCAGCGCCGGGCGGTGCTGGCCCGTCGTATCCGCTGGTTCGTCGCGGCGACGATCACCTACAACGTGCTCGAAGCGATTATCGCCCTCGCCGAGGGCAACCGGGTGTCGTCCACCGCGCTGATCGGCTTCGGTTTGGACTCCGTGATCGAGGTGTCCTCGGCGGCGGCGGTTGCGTGGCAGTTCGCCGGACATGACCCGGAAAAACGGGAGAAGGTCGCGCTGCGGATCATCGCGTTCTCGTTTTTCGCGCTGGCCGCGTATGTCACCGTGGATGCGATTCGCGGGCTGCTGGGAATCGGGGAGGCCGAACACTCTCCGGTCGGGATTGCCCTGGCCGCAGTGAGTTCGGCGGTCATGCCGGTGCTGTCACGGGCACAGCGGCGCGCGGGCCGCGAGTTCGGATCGGCCTCGGCGGTGGCCGATTCCAAACAGACCCTGCTGTGCACCTACCTCTCAGTGGTGCTGCTGGTCGGACTGCTGCTCAACAGCCTGTTCGGCTGGACGTGGGCAGACCCCATCGCCGCCCTTGTCATCGCGGGTATCGCGGTCAAGGAAGGTATCAACGTCTCGCGTGGCGACACCTGCTGCCCTGCGCCAGTCGCGCTGGGCGTAAATGGACGGGACGCTGCTCACGATTGCGAGTGCTGCGACTGAATCCTCGAGGCTTCAACGGTGATGGCACAACGAAACCCGTGCACTCGAGACCACGATCATCGATCACACGCGTTCTTGATCTCGGTCGACTCGGCCGGGTTCTGCGCTATTGCACTGCGGGGCTCCGGCGTTCGATGAGGAGGACATCGCGCCAACGGCCGTGGTGGCGGCCGATGCGTTCGCGGGTGCCGATGATGCGGAATCCGGCTTTGGTGTGCAGGGCGAGGCTGGCGGTGTTCTCAGGGAAGATGCCGGATTGGACGGTCCATATCCCGGCCACGTCGGTGGATTCGAGTAGCGCGGTGAGTAGTGCTAAGCCGATACGACGGCCGCGCGCGTCGGGGTGCACGTAGACGGAGTGCTCGATGACTCCGGCATAGGCGCAGCGGTCGGAGACGGGTACTGCGGCGACCCAGCCGAGGACGTGGTCGTGTTCGTCGATGGCGACGAAGCGGTGGTCGCTGAGTCTATTGCTGTCGAAGTATTCCCAGGTGGGGGCGGTGGTTTCGAAGGTGGCGTTGCCCTCGTCGATGCCGAGTTGGTAGATGGTCAGGACTTGGTTGGCGTGCTCGGGGCGCATCGCGGTGAGGCGTATTCCGGTGGTCATGTGGTGAGTGTGACGCCGAGTTCGGTGATCAGATTGCGGACGTGGTGTTCGATCTGGTCGCGGATGCGGCGAACGGTGTCGATGTCTTTGCCTGCGGGATCGTCGAGTTTCCAGTCGCGGTAGGTGACGCCCGGAAAGTAGGGGCACGCGTCGCCGCAGCCCATGGTGATCACCACATCGGAGGTTTCAACGGTGCTGGGGGTGAGGACTTTCGGTGTTCGGTCGGCGATGTCGATACCGACTTCGGCCATGGCGGCGACGGCGACAGGGTTGACCGCGTCGGCCGGTGTGCTCCCGGCGGAGCGGACCTCGATGGCGTCGCCTGCGATATGGTCGAGGAATCCGGCCGCCATTTGGGAGCGTCCGGCGTTGTGCACGCAGACGAACAAGACGCTGGGTTTCGAGGTCATCGCGTCGGTGATCCTTTCAGCGGACGGTATGAAGTCGATGCGTAGGCGACGGTCGGAGTTTCGATCACGATGAACTCGGTTGTACTGCAAGCTGATCGGCGTTCGGCATGGCAGCGTCTTGCGGTGTGGTGATATCGGCGGCGACCTCCGAGACATCGGGGTAGAGCCAGACGATCAAGGCGAGTCCCAGTGCGCCGCCCAGTATCTGAGCGGCGATGTAGCCGGGCACGGAGCCCGGGGCGATTCCCGCGAAGGTGTCGGAGAAGATACGGCCCACGGTGACGGCAGGGTTGGCGAAGCTGGTGGAGCTGGTGAACCAGTACGCCGCCCCGATGAACGCACCTACCGTCGCCGCGGACAACGCGGCGCGGCCGGTGCGGGCAAGAGCGACGATCACCGCGATCAGCCCGGCCGTGGCCACGACCTCCCCGACCAGGTGCCCGCCGGTGATCCGGTCATGGGTGGATATCTGGACGACGGCCAGATCGAACATGCCGTTGGCCAGCATCGATCCCGCGACGGCCCCTGCTGTCTGCGCCAGCGGATATCCAGCGAGTTCGGGGTATCCGATTCCGGTGCCGTTGCGTCGGCCGAGTAGCCAATCCGCTACCGAGACAACAGGATTGAAGTGCGCTCCGGAGATCGGGCCGAACACCAGAATCAGCACACCGAGGCCGAGCACCGTAGCGGTCGAGTTCTCGAGCAACTGCAACCCGGTGTTGCCGGGCGATAGTTGCTGGGCCGCGATGCCGGACCCGACCACCACACAGACCAACAGCGCCGTACCGACGAATTCGGCCACCAACCGCCGTCGCAGCTGACCGCTCACCGCGCCACCGCTGATACGCCGCCATCGAGCAGACGGGAAAGTTGCTGCAACGCAGTGGGCTCGACGCGGTAGTACACCCATGACCCGCGCCGTTCCGATGACAGCAAACCGGCCTCCCGCAACACTCTCAGATGGTGCGAGACGGTGGGCTGACTGATGTCGAACCCGTCCGACAACTCACACACGCACACTTCCTGCCCGCCGTGGCTGGCCACCACCGACATCAGCCGCAATCGCACCGGGTCTGCCAGCGCCTTGAATACCCCCGCCAACGCGGCCGCCTCGTCGGCGCTCAATGGCTGATGGACCATGGGCGTGACCGCACACGACGACGCGGCCACGCCTACCAGCGGCAATTCCGATATAGACACCCATCGATATTGATGAGTATCGAATCCAAGAGCAAGCGAACATCCGGTGAACTCGCTCACCGCGCTGGTCGGTCAGCAGCAGCCGGCCCCGGACGCTTGCGCTTGCTGCTTGGCCGCGCTGCCACAGCACGCGCCATCGGCGGCGGCTTCCTCCGGCGTCCCACAGCACGCTTGCACCGCCTCCGCCTCGGCGTCACTCGATTGCGGTGCGACACCGAAGGTTTCGCTATCGGCGAGCACGGTGTAAACCTCCCACCGCTCGGTATCCGGAGCGGTGACCCACACCTTGTCCTGGGTGGCGAAACAACACGTGGTCGCGATCTGCTCCTCGGTGAACATTCCAGCGTCCGATAGCCGGGCGATCTCGGCATGTACCTGATCGGAGGACTCCACCTCGACACCGAGGTGATTGACGCTGCCGCCCTGGCCGGGGTTCTCGATCAACACCAGCTTCAGCGGCGGCTCGGCGATCGCGAAATTCGCGTATCCCGGCTTGCGCTTGGCCGGTTCGGTGGCGAACAGAGACGAGTAGAACTGCACCGCCCGATCGATGTTGTCGACATTGAGGGCGAGTTGAACACGGGACATGGGATACCTCCAGGAATTCGATATATGTCGAAGAGCTGACGAGGTCGAGTCTGCCGACCTTTTCGACATATGTCAACAGAGTCGGTAGATTCGAAGTATGCCCAAAGCGTTGCCCGTGATCGACATGTCCGCCCCGGTCTGCTGCGCGCCCGTCGCCGCTGCCCCGGTGGACGAGAAGGCCGCCCTCGAGGTCGCCTTGCGACTCAAGGCGATCGCCGATCCGGCCCGCGTCCGGCTGATGTCTCTGCTGCTCACCAGCCCTCTCGGCGAGGAAAACGGCGGCGATCTCGCGACGGCGGTCGGGTTGTCGGAGTCAACCGTCAGCCACCACCTCGCCCAACTTCGCACCGCCGGACTGGTCGAATCCGAGCGCCGAGGTATGAATACCTTCCATCGCGCCCGCCGCGATGCCCTCGCTGCACTGTGTGTTGTTCTCGATCCGAACTGCTGCACCTGACTGCGATACCGCACCGGGCCGCCTGCTGGGAGCCCGCCCTCCTGGCGAAGCAACCGAACCTGACCCGGAGTTTCCCGTGGCCGACATATCGACCGGCCTGGTCCCACGGCTTGCTGATCACCACCTGGTCATTCGACGGGCTGGCCAGATAAGGAAGCCGGAGGTGTCGGCGGATCGCACGAATCGAACTCGGCGCACCGACAATACCGATGTCTGTCCTCTACCTATTCGATCAGGATCACGTTTGTCGTCTGATCGTCAGCGCAGGGCCATGTCCAACCGGCGGGTGCGCTAGAGGTCGTCCGCAGGCCGGCCATTCGCCCGGTCAGAGCGCAGGAGTTCGATGTCGGCCGCATTCAGCTACGAGATCTGCCTTCCACAGATGAGGAGAACCGGTATGGGACGAGTTGTCCCTCGCTCGTTGATCGCCGCGGTGTGCGTGGGATTGGGTGGTATCGGTGTGGCCGGCCTCGCGCCGACCGCCACGGCCGCGCCCTCGATCTACGAACCGAGCATCACCCCGTGCAGTCACCTGTTCACGACCCCCTTCGAACCCGCCCGCCCGGGTACGAGCACCTATTGGAGCCCGTTCGGCACCGCCGACATCGTCTGCTACGACGTCGGTTGGCCGTCGGTGAGCTACTACCAGCGCGATCCGGCAGGACAGTGGCACGCGATGAACCAACTGATCCCGCGCAACTACTTCATCAACATCGTCGGCTACGGCCACTTGCCCGCATAGCGGCGGACACGACGCGGATCAAGGAAGACAGCAATCCGAGCCGAGGTGTGCACTTGCGTCCGGCCGGAGGAGTTCCGTCAACAAAGGCCCTGACGTGGTTTCCACGCCGGGGCCTCTTCGGTTGAATCGCTCATTCACATTGGGGTCGGACCTGTCACCTCACGAGGGCCTGACCCGAGCGGTACCAGGGTGCCGGTAGGGGGCGATGCCGATGTGGGCGTCGGATAGTAGTTCGGCCAGGCCGACTCGCAAGTGTTCGGCGGTCTTGCGCAGACCGATGGCTACTGTCCGCGCGGGGGTGTCCGCGCTGCTTTCTAGTCGGATCGGGGCGATGGCCATCCCGTCGATATCGATGCGACAGATGTATGCCGAATCCTGCGCCGACTGGTCTGGGCAGGGCCTCCCGATCGTGACGAGGACCCGCTTGCCACCCACGGCGAGGGTTCTGGTGGCCAAGACCGAACCGCTCCCGGAAGTCATAGCGCCACACTATGGCGGTCCGATGGATTGCCAGCTATTCGATAGCGTGGCGACACGCCCGGGCAGTGCCTAGCGGTTGGCCTCGTCCACGATCCAGGTGGCTATCTGGGTGCGGGAGGTGAAGCCGAGTTTGCTCAGGATGTGTTCGACGTGGTGCTGTGCGGTGCGTTGGGAGAGCACGAGTTTCGCGGCGATCTGTTTATTGGTGAGTCCTTGTGCGACCAGGTGCGCGACCTCGAGTTCGCGTTTGGTCAATGTCATGCCGGAATCGTGTGGTGCGGTGGCGGGTGGCGGTTCCCCCAGGGCGTAAGACACCGCGGCGCTCAACCCCATGGTCTGGCCGCGCCGGTAGGCGGCATCGAATCGTCGGTCACCGAGTGCGCGGCGTACCTTGCGCTCGCATTCGTCGTGATAGTGGGATAGCTCGTTGAAAAAGGTCGTGACACCGGTGGCGGAGCGCAACAGCGCTTCCGCGGCACCCATCAGAACGGCCGCGCGTTCACCGTTGTCGGCGGTCCAGGCCAATGCCTCGATATCGGGCGCCACGACGATGGGGCTGGGTATGTGTCGGCTGACTCGCAGCGATTCCAGCAGCACTTCTTCCGCGTGCGAACGCTCGCCCCGCTGCCATGCGGACATGCCGATCCCCCACAGCGTGCTCGACCGGAACAGCGATTCGCCGCACGCTTCGGTGATGGAAAGTATCCGCTCGCGATACTCGATCGATCGATGTGAATCCCCCCGGAGCCCGTGTGCCCAACCGAGCATGGTCAACGCGGAGATATACAGATGTCCTCTCGTATTCGATTCGAAGACCGCGAGGGCGGGCTCGACCAGGGATATCGCCCGATCGTGTTCTTGCCGATACAGCGCAAGGGCCGCCTCGGCGAACGCGGCCAGCGCCTTGGTGGCGGGAGCGGAATCCTGTTCGGCCAGTGTGCATGCCTGCTCCACGAAGTCGGCGGCGCGCTCCAGATTCCCCTGTACCGCCGCCATAATCGTGCTCGTCTGTAGTGCTTTGACGCGATCGGGTATCGAGTGTGCTTCGGGGTGGGACAGGGCGCGTTCGAGCCAGCGTCGGCCTTCGCCGTACTGGCCCCGGAAGCTCCAGAACAGGTATAGGGCGGCGGCGGTGCGTAATCCGGCCTCGGCCGACTCCGCATCCCTGTCGGATACACAGAACTCGAGGGCTTCCCGCAGATTGGGTTGTTCACGTTCGATCCGAGCGAGCAAGTCGAGTTGCCGGTCGCTGATCCACCGGGCCTCGGTGTCCACGGCCAATCGCTCGTACCAGTCGCGGTGGCCTCTGCGCAGATCCCGGTATTCGCCGGTCTCCTGCAGCTTCTCCCGCCCGTAGTCGCGCATCGTCTCGAGCATCCGGAAGCGCACGACGCCGTCCAGTTCGTCCCTGATCACAATCGACTTGTCCACCAGGGAGGACAGCACATCGAGCAGCGTCGCGGGGGCGAGGTCGGCACCGCACACCTGCTCGGCGGCGTCGAGTTCGAAGCCGCCCGCGAAGACCGATAACCGGGCCCACATCCGCTGCTCGGACGGTGTGCACAGCTGGTAGCTCCAGTCGATGCACCATCGCAGCGTCTGCTGTCGGGTCGGCGCGGTGCGGCTACCGCGGGTGAGCAGCGCGTACCGGTCGGTGAGCCGCTGCAGGATCTGTTCCGGCGACATCGCGCGCATCCGTGCCGCCGCGAGTTCGATCGCCAGTGGCAATCCTCCAGCCGGGAACAGATTCGGGCCACGGTGATCTTGTTGCCCTCGGAGACTTCGAATCCCGGAACCACGGCCGCGGCGCGATCGGCGAACAGGGTCACCGCGTCGTATTTGGGCAGTCCACGGACCGTCGGCTCATGCTCGGGATCCGGGACGGCCAGCGGCGGCACGCGCACCGTGGCTTCCCCGGCGATATCCAGCGGCTCGCGGCTGGTGACGAGAATCCGCAGATTCGGACAGGCCAGCAATAACGTCTCGACGAGCTCCGCCGAGGCCGCGACCACTTGCTCGCAGTTGTCGAGCACCAGCAGCGTGTCCCGCGAGCTCAGGAAATGGATCAGCACGTCGAGCAATGGCTGATCGGACTGGTCGACCAGGCCGAGGGTGGCCGCCACGATCTCGACCAGCATCGAGGGGGCGTGCACATCGGCCAGCTCGACAATCCAGACGCCATCGACGAAATCGCGTCGAGCGTTCGCCGCCGCGCGCAGCGCCAGCCGGGTCTTGCCGACGCCACCGGTCCCGGCCAATGTCACGAGTCGGCAGGTGGCCAACAGATTCTTCACCTCAGCCGTCTCGGCGCGGCGGTCGATGAAACTAGTCAGCTCCAGCGGCAGCTCGCCGGTGCGGCCGCCCGGCTGGGCCCATACCCGGACCGGTGCGGTGTCCGCGAACCCGGACGCGCTCGAATCAGCCGTGACGGGTGTGATCGCGTCGCGGCGGGTCCGGAGTGGATCATCCATTGTCATCAGCGGCGGGCAATCCACTCGGCATATGCGCGAGCATCGGGCGCCATGCGCTCACCTTTCGACAATGCTCAGCGTATCGCCAACGAAGGTGAACGGATCGTGAGTTGTGGCTACCTCAGTCGCGACCGGCCGGGAGCGCTGCCGGACTCATCTGCCACGCCTGTGCGAGGGCGTCTTTCAATTGGCGCTTGAGCCCGCGCACTTTGACGCTATCGGTCCGTCTCGGGTCCAGCGCCTCTTCCAGCATCTGCAGAAACCGTCGACGGGTCACACCGAAGGTCACCAGCAGCTCCCCGGCCGAGGCCCCGCCGAACGGCGCCCAGCGGATCGCAAAGCTGATCAGGGATTTCGCTGCCGTATCGAGGGCCTTCGCGCCCTCCATCAGCTCGCACTGGCGCAGCGATGTCCGCACCCACCACGCGTCGAAGCGATGCTCGACCTCGCGACGATGCGTCGACCGCACATCGATGGAAGCATTTCCACGCTGTGACGCGGGTCGAACGCCATCCGAATGGGACTCCGCCGGGCAGACAGTGAAGACCGGAAAACGATCCACCCGGGGATGGGGCTCGAATCGCACCCGGACCGGCAGCTCCGAAACCGGCGCGACCTCGCCTTCGATCGTCGCGTACACCCACGGGCCCTCGTCGAGTTCCACAATGGCGATCGTCAACGGCACCTCTTGGGCGTGCGGGCGGCTCCCACTTCGGTGTACGAGCCGCCACGACACGATCGAGCCGAGACCCGACGATGGCGACCATTCGAGATCCCACGACCGACACGACGAACATTCGGCGGTCAGCGGTGCGAATAGCTTGTTACAGGAACCGCAGCGCCGAATCATCATGGTGGTTGCGGTGCCGACGGACTTGCTGGACTCGTAACTGTGCTCGGACATGGATGGAAACCTCGGTGTGTGATAGCCATGAATGCTGTCCTCACCAAGCGTCTCGACCGCGACGGCTGAATACCACGGTGAAATTACCCTGGGTATACCCATTTTTGTGGCGTGGCCCACATCGACCGAACTCGTTTGCCCAGGTCGAGCGCTATTGCACTCGGTGCGAGTGCGCGGTCCATGCGGCTATCTGTGCCCGGGACGAGTAGCCGAGTTTACAGAGGATGTTTTCCAGATGCCGGTCGACGGTGCGCGGTGAAAGCACCAGCCGTGCGGCGATCTGTCGGTTGCTCAAACCCTGAGCGACGAACTCGGCCACTTGCCGCTCACGGGTTGTGAGCTTGCTGTCCTGCTGCTCGTCCGGCTCCTGGGCGGTCTGGCTGGGATCGAGTGCGTAGCGGATCGCCTGGGCGTGGTCCAGCGCCGCACCGCGCGCTGTTTCCGCGCGCTGCTCCGCCTGCCGCAGCGACTGTGTGAGGGTGCGCTCGCAGGCCGAATGCTGGGCGTCCAGCTTTGGTCCGAACACCGTAATCGAGGTGCCGATGCGTCGCCAGACCGATCCGACCGCGCCCATAAGTCGCGCCGCATGACGGTATTCGCCGCGGGCGGCGGCGATCCAAGCCAGCAACTCCATCATCAGCGCCGCGCCCACGTGGTCATTGAATTCGCGCTGGATCTTCAGGGCGGCGCGCGTCGACTCGACCGCCATGTCGTAGTCGCCACGCACGTACTGGTCGTAGCCGAGGGCCCAGAGTGAATAGGATTTGGTCCACCGCTCACCATGCTGGTCGGCCAGTTCGATGCCGCGGCGGACCGTCGCGCCCGCCCTGCGGTCACCGGCGTGTGCCTGTGCCATGGCGAGTTGGAACAGGGTCATACAGACCACGTCGTCATCGTCGGAGTAGTCCGCGACGGTCTGCTCGAAGGCCGCGATGGCCGGTGCGACACGTCCGGGGAACGCCTCCGCCGTGCCGCGCAGACAGCTCACCCAGCCCATCGAGTGGCGGTCGCCTATCGCTGCCGCACCCGCCGCGCATTGGTCGAGCGCCTCGGTCGCCCCTTCGATGTCGCCGAGCAGCAGCCGCACCCATCCCGTCACCCACAGCGCCGAGACCAACTCAGGGCAGATGTCATCGGCGCCGCGCAGCGCTCTATCGGTCCACCGGCGTCCCTCACCGAGGAACCCGTCGGCGCACCAGTGATAGCGCAGTGCGGTGACCAGCGCCAGTGCCTCGCGGGCTGCGGTCGGTGTGCTGGTAGCCCAGTCCAGCGCCGCTTGGAGATTGTCGAACTCGGCGCGCAACTCGGCCAGACCGGCCGCTTGGCCCGGCCCGTTCCAGGCTCCGGCGATCCGCTCGGCGAGCGCGAGGTAATGGTCGCAATGCCGCTTGCACATGGCGTCGGTCTCGTCCCGCTCGGTCAGCCGGTGCCAGCCGTATTCACGGATTGTTTCCAGCATCCGATACCGCTGCGGGCCGTCGGTCGGCACCGGCGCGAGGATCGACTGCGCGACCAGATGATCGATCAGGTCCAGAATGCGTTCACGTGGCAGGTCGGGACCAGCGCAGACGCCCTCGGCCGCGGCGAGGGTGAATCCGCCGCTGAAGACCGACAGCCGCTCCCACAGCAGCTGTTCGGTCGGGCGGCACAGCTCATAGCTCCAGTCGATCAGGGCCCGCAGCGTTCGCTGCCGCGGCACAGCGGCTCGGATAGAGCCGGCCAACAGCATGAACCGGTCCTCGAGTCGGTCCAGTACCGCCGACAGCGACAGCGACCGCAGCCGGGACGCGGCGAGCTCGATGGCGAGCGGAATGCCGTCCAGACGTTCGCAAACCCGCACCAACACATCCGCATCGCGTTCAGTCAGGGTCAAGTCGGGGCGCACTGCTCGAGCGCGCTCTACCAGCATGGTCGGCGCATCGTAGGCGGCGAGGGCTCCGAGTGTCACGGGATCGTACGGGCTCGGCATCGATAGCGTCGGAACCGTGTACACATGTTCGCCCGCTAGGCCGAGCAACTCGCGACTGGTGGTCAGAATCCGCAGTCCGGCACAGGATCGAAGCAGCAGATTGCAGAGCGCGCTGCACGCGTCGATCAGGTGTTCGCAGTTGTCCAGCACTATCAACGCCTGCAGATCGGCCAGGTGCTCGATGAGCTGTTCCTCGATGGACCGGTTCGATACGTCCACAATCGCCAGGCTGGTCAGCACCGTTTGCGCCACCAGATCGTCATCGCCGACGCCGGACAGGTCCACCAGCCATACCCCATCCGGGAACGACCGGCCAGAAGCGGCTGCGACCTCGTTGGCGAGTCTTGTTTTCCCAACTCCGCCCACACCGGTGAGCGTGACCAACCGTGCCGACGCGAGCAGTTCCCGGACCTCGCGGATCTCCCGTTGCCGTCCGACGAAACTTGTCACCGCGAATGGCAGGTTACCGACCACGCGAGTGGGCCTACTTCGCCCCATGAGACCCAATCTAGCCGTGCCGGGGGCCGCGTGATGGTCCGCTTTGCGAAGGTCGTCTCCGAAGCGGTTGCTACCTGATCGACCAGGAGCACGGGCTCCGGTTTGCGTACCGAGCAGGCGCGAACTGCGGATATGGGTGGCGAAGTGGGTGTTTCTACCCATGTCCGTGCGCGGTAGATCTGTGACGCTCAGGAAAGCAGTTGCGAGCAGGAGGTCGACCTTGACATCTCACCGAGTGTGCCCGATCGATCAGGGTCGCCAAAGGCACGAGCTACACCCAAGACAACCGGGGGTCGGCGATGGATAGCGTATGCCGCACCGAAGTCGACGGACTGCGGGTGACGTGGCGGTTGATCCAGAGTCGGCTGATCTCGATCGTCGCCGTGCACGACGCGTACGATGCATCGCCGGTGCTGTCGTTCGGCCCCGTCACTTATCCGGACCTCGCACAAGCACGAGAACTTCATCCGGGACTGGCCCAGCTGTGGGACGCGGTGCGCCGCGACTTCTGGAACACCCTTATTCCGCCACGCCGGAATAGGGGCAGACAGTGGCAATGGTCGTGACGGCTGCTGCGCTGCCCGAAGTCTCGTCACCGATTGTTGAAACAACCAACCAGGCCAGTTTCGGAACTCGGATCGCCCATCCGCTGCTGCGCGGCACGGTCGGGTTCGGGTTGGCGACCCTGGCGCTGCTGGGTGGCAACGGCCGGTTCGAGCAGATGCTCTGGCTCAGCCGCCTCATCGAGCGACCGGCTGCCGCGCTCGTCCCGCCGCACGGCACCCAACGCTGGACCGTTCGCTTGGGAAACTTCCGCGGCGAATGGTTGTGGCACCACGATCTGCCCGCCCCGTGGCAGCGACAAGATTCCGCGCTGCTGTACTTCCACGGCGGCGGGTACATCAGCGGCGGCATGAATACCCATCGGCGCCTCGTCGCGAAAATCGCACACGCCAGCGGGATGCCCGCATTCAATGTCGATTACCGACACTTGCCGGGCGCCCATTTCACCGAGACTCTGGACGACGCCGTCGAGTCCTATGAGTATCTGCTCGAACACGGCTTCCAAGCCGAACGCATCATCGTCTCCGGTGACTCGGCGGGCGGCGGGCTCGCCTTCCGGCTGGTGCTGGCCATCCGGGAACGCGGGTTGCCGATGCCGGGCGGTCTCTCCGCGATCGCACCGTGGGCCGACTTCGATCCGACGACCCGCAATGCCCACCCCAACCGGCACCGCGATTCCTACATCCCCACTCGGATCTTGGAAACAATCGCGCGGTTCGGCCTCGCCCTCGGCGGCGAACTCGATCCGATGTGGTCGCCGGTCAACCACGACTTCACCGGTCTACCGCCGGCGCTGATCCAGGTCGGTTCGACCGAATGTCTGCTGCCCGACGCACAGCTGCTGGCCCAACGCTGCGCCGAAGCGAACGTCCCGGTACAGCTGCAGATCTGGGACCGTGCACCGCACGTCCATCACGTCGCCGCGGATCTGCTCTCCGACGCCCGCGCCGCGATCAACGACCTGGGGCAATTCCACCGCCAGACTGTGGCTTGAGGCGCAGACACGGCCCGGCGATCACGCCCATGTAGCTCGGTCCGGGAATTACGGTGCTGTCATGACCAACCCGGAAGAGGCGAGTCCTCGTCGATCGCGTGTGCGTGTCTGGCTCGCACCAGCGGTTGTGGTGTCGTTGCTCATGGCCCTGCTGGCCACGATGTATCTCGCGTATGTGGTCGATCCGTCGAAGCATCTGCACGGCTTTCCGATCGCGGTGGTCGATCAGGACAGCGGGGATGTGCTCGGTGGCAAGCCGACCAATGTGGGCAAGCAGATCAGCGATGCGCTGGTACAGCAGACCCCGAGCGACAAGATCGATCTGCGGGTACTCGGCATCAACGAGGCGCAGCAGCAGTTGAATTCGGGCAATGTGTACGGGGCGATCGTCATTCCGAGCGATTTCACCAAGCGGCTCGGCATTTTCGCCACCGCCAGCGTGGTGCCCGGCGATGTCACTCAGCCGATCATCACCGTCTATACCAATCCGCGGTCCGGGGCATTCTCGTCGCAGGTTGTGCAGATGATCGCCGGAAACGCACTAACGCAGGCGAATCAGACGGTCGGCAAGCAGCTCACCGAGACCGTGCAGACCCAGCTGCGATCTTCCGGATCGGCGCCGGAACTGGCAGGTCTGACTCGGCTGATGCTGGCCAAGCCGATCGATGTGGTCGTCACCCCGTTCCATCCACTGCCCTCGGGCACGGGCGGCGGTCTGACGGCCTTCTTCTACACGATGATGGTGCTGCTGGCCGGATTCACCGGCGCCATGGTGATCAATGGAATGGTCGATTCCTCGCTCGGCTTCGCACCGACCGAATTCGGTCCCTGGTATGTGCACTATCCGCCGACGCCGATTTCCCGATTGGGAACGCTGCTGCTGAAGTGGGGCGTGATCACCGGTACCGCGCCGGTCGTGGCCGGGATATTCATGGCGGTCGGACGTTGGCTCGGTATGCCGATCGAGCGGCCGCTGCTGTTGTTCCTCTACAGCACCTTCGCGATCATCGCGGTCGGCGTCACGGCGCTGTCGATCGTATCGGCGCTCGGCACTGCCGGCCTGCTGGTCAACCTGATCCTGTTCATCGTGCTCGGGCTGCCGTCCTCCGGCGGCACCATTCCGATCGAGGCGATTCCGAAAACCGTTGCCTGGCTCGCCGATTTCGAACCGATGCATCAGGTGTACCTCGGCATCAGGGCAATCCTGTACTTCAATGCCGAGGGCTCGGCCGGACTGAGCCGCGCGATCTGGATGACGCTGCTCGGCCTGGTCATCGGACTCGTGCTCGGCGGCGTCGTCACTCGTTACTACGATCGGAAAGAGCTGCACCGCGCACCGGCGAAGAGCTGATGGTCAGTACCAGTGGTGCTGCTGCCAGAACGCCCAGGCGCCGTCGGGACTGCCGTAGCGCGCGTTCATGTAGTCGTAGGTCCAGCGGATCTGGGTGAGTGGGTTGAAGCGCCAGTCCACGCCGTGGGTCTGCATTTTTTCGGCGGGCAGTGCCTGGCCGAGGCCGTAGGCGCCGCTTTGCGGATTGATGGCGAAGACGTCCCAACCGCTTTCGTGGGTAACCTGAGTTTGTTCAGGTCAATGGATTTCAGTTGAGTGCACCACGCTGACCAGGCACGACGGTCGCGGGGATGGTGGATTTCACGCACTAATCGGCCGGTAGAGTCGCAGGTTGTGGCGTTCATCCGGCGGGTCCGCACAGCATCCGGGGCAACCGCGGTCCAGGTCGCCGAATACACCAGCGGCCGCCAACGCATCATCGCCCACGTCGGATCCGCCCACACCGAAGCCGAACTCGGCATCCTGCTCGCCCGAGCCCGTGACCTCGTCGAAGACCGTGACCAGGGCCAGCTCGATCTCGGCCTGGAACCCGTCCAGCAACGCACCGCCCTGCTCGGCGAACCAGCGGTCCCGCCGGAGACGTTGTTCGAGACCGCGCCGGCCACCCCATCACCGGCCGGTCCGGTCAGCTCCGGCCGGGTTACCGGCACCAGCTCGAGGCTGCTGTTCGATTCTCTGGCAACGGTTTACGACTCCCTCGGCTTCACCACCGCCCTCGGAGACGACGTGTTCCGCGACCTGGTCGTCGCGCGGCTGGTCGAACCGACCTCGTTGGCCGACATCGGCCGGGTCCTCGCCGAGATGGGCCGTGAGCCCGCCTCCTACTCCACCCTGCGCCGCACCCTCGGCCGCGCCGCCGGTGCCGAGGGCGGCGGCTACCGCGACCGGATCGCCGAAGCCTGCTTCGCCCACGCCATCACCAGCGGTGACGTGTCGCTCTGCCTATACGACGTCACGACCTTGTATTTCGAAGCGGAGAAAGAAGACGGCCTCCGCAAGGTCGGCTATAGCAAGGAACGCCGCGTCGACCCACAAATTGTGGTCGGGCTGTTGGTCGACCGGCACGGATTCCCTTTGGAGATAGGCTGTTTCGAGGGTAACAAGGCTGAGAAGCACACGATCGTTCCGATCATCCGGCAGTTCCAGGCCCGGCACCGGCTCGAGTCGTTCGTGATCGTCGCCGACGCCGGCATGCTGTCGGCGGAGAACCTGACCGCCCTCGACGACGCCGACCTGCGGTTCATCGTCGGTTTCCGTGTCACCAAGGCACCGATCGATCTGGAGTCCCATTTCCGTTGGCACGGTGAGACATTCGCTGACGGGCAGGTCATCGACACCGTCACCCCGAAGCGCGGAGCGAACGTCGACAACAACTCCGCGGTCCGCGCTGAACCGGTCTGGGACCCCGACACCCACCAGGGATCGTGGCGGGCGGTCTGGGCTTACTCGACGAAACGCTACGTCCGCGACAACCGCACCCTCAACGCCCAAGAAGCCAAGGCCCGCGCGGTCATCGCGGGCGAGAAAGCCGACAGGGCACCACGTTTCGTGAAGAACGGCAAGGCCGGCAAGACCCTGGACGAGGCCGCGCTCGCGCGGGCCCGCCGCCTCGCGGGCTTGAAGGGATATGTCACGAACCTGCCCGCCGACATGATGACCGCCAGTGAGGTGATCGGTTCCTACCACGACCTTTGGCATGTCGAGCAGTCGTTTCGCATGTCGAAGACCGACCTCGCCGCCAGGCCGATGTTCGCCCGCACCCGCGATGCGATCGAAGCGCATCTGACGCTCGTGTTCACCGCGCTGGCGGTCGCCCGCACCGCCCAAGACCGCACCAGCGAGAGCATCCGGGCGATCGTGCGCCGGTTGCGGGTGCTGCGGTCGGCGACGATCGCGATCAACGGCGCGCAGCAGACGTTCGCCCCGCACATCCCGGCCGATGAACAGGCACTTCTGGCGGCGTTGCGGGGCTGACGTCACGCACTAACCTAAATGAACAAACTCGGGCGGCTTCCAAGCCGAACGCATCATCGTCTCCGGTGACTCGGCGGGCGGCGGGCTCGCCTTCCGGCTGGTGCTGGCCATCCGGGAACGCGGGTTGCCGATGCCGGGCGGTCTCTCCGCGATCGCACCGTGGGCCGACTTCGATCCGACGACCCGCAATGCCCACCCCAACCGGCACCGCGATTCCTACATCCCCACTCGGATCTTGGAAACAATCGCGCGGTTCGGCCTCGCCCTCGGCGGCGAACTCGATCCGATGTGGTCGCCGGTCAACCACGACTTCACCGGTCTACCGCCGGCGCTGATCCAGGTCGGTTCGACCGAATGTCTGCTGCCCGACGCACAGCTGCTGGCCCAACGCTGCGCCGAAGCGAACGTCCCGGTACAGCTGCAGATCTGGGACCGTGCACCGCACGTCCATCACGTCGCCGCGGATCTGCTCTCCGACGCCCGCGCCGCGATCAACGACCTGGGGCAATTCCACCGCCAGACTGTGGCTTGAGGCGCAGACACGGCCCGGCGATCACGCCCATGTAGCTCGGTCCGGGAATTACGGTGCTGTCATGACCAACCCGGAAGAGGCGAGTCCTCGTCGATCGCGTGTGCGTGTCTGGCTCGCACCAGCGGTTGTGGTGTCGTTGCTCATGGCCCTGCTGGCCACGATGTATCTCGCGTATGTGGTCGATCCGTCGAAGCATCTGCACGGCTTTCCGATCGCGGTGGTCGATCAGGACAGCGGGGATGTGCTCGGTGGCAAGCCGACCAATGTGGGCAAGCAGATCAGCGATGCGCTGGTACAGCAGACCCCGAGCGACAAGATCGATCTGCGGGTACTCGGCATCAACGAGGCGCAGCAGCAGTTGAATTCGGGCAATGTGTACGGGGCGATCGTCATTCCGAGCGATTTCACCAAGCGGCTCGGCATTTTCGCCACCGCCAGCGTGGTGCCCGGCGATGTCACTCAGCCGATCATCACCGTCTATACCAATCCGCGGTCCGGGGCATTCTCGTCGCAGGTTGTGCAGATGATCGCCGGAAACGCACTAACGCAGGCGAATCAGACGGTCGGCAAGCAGCTCACCGAGACCGTGCAGACCCAGCTGCGATCTTCCGGATCGGCGCCGGAACTGGCAGGTCTGACTCGGCTGATGCTGGCCAAGCCGATCGATGTGGTCGTCACCCCGTTCCATCCACTGCCCTCGGGCACGGGCGGCGGTCTGACGGCCTTCTTCTACACGATGATGGTGCTGCTGGCCGGATTCACCGGCGCCATGGTGATCAATGGAATGGTCGATTCCTCGCTCGGCTTCGCACCGACCGAATTCGGTCCCTGGTATGTGCACTATCCGCCGACGCCGATTTCCCGATTGGGAACGCTGCTGCTGAAGTGGGGCGTGATCACCGGTACCGCGCCGGTCGTGGCCGGGATATTCATGGCGGTCGGACGTTGGCTCGGTATGCCGATCGAGCGGCCGCTGCTGTTGTTCCTCTACAGCACCTTCGCGATCATCGCGGTCGGCGTCACGGCGCTGTCGATCGTATCGGCGCTCGGCACTGCCGGCCTGCTGGTCAACCTGATCCTGTTCATCGTGCTCGGGCTGCCGTCCTCCGGCGGCACCATTCCGATCGAGGCGATTCCGAAAACCGTTGCCTGGCTCGCCGATTTCGAACCGATGCATCAGGTGTACCTCGGCATCAGGGCAATCCTGTACTTCAATGCCGAGGGCTCGGCCGGACTGAGCCGCGCGATCTGGATGACGCTGCTCGGCCTGGTCATCGGACTCGTGCTCGGCGGCGTCGTCACTCGTTACTACGATCGGAAAGAGCTGCACCGCGCACCGGCGAAGAGCTGATGGTCAGTACCAGTGGTGCTGCTGCCAGAACGCCCAGGCGCCGTCGGGACTGCCGTAGCGCGCGTTCATGTAGTCGTAGGTCCAGCGGATCTGGGTGAGTGGGTTGAAGCGCCAGTCCACGCCGTGGGTCTGCATTTTTTCGGCGGGCAGTGCCTGGCCGAGGCCGTAGGCGCCGCTTTGCGGATTGATGGCGAAGACGTCCCAACCGCTTTCGTGGGTAATGACGGCGTCGAAGGCTGGAAATTGGTGCAGTGGGACGACTGTCAGGGCGAGAGCTCTGGTGCCCAAGCGGATCAGTGAGGCGGCGAGTCCGGCAGAAGTCGTGAGACCGTCGTGTGGGCTGGCGGCGGACGTGACGGCGTCGTCGGTCTCTTCGGCGGCAAGGCTGTCGTCCAAGCCGTTGGTGGATGGGGTGACGCTCTCGTCCTGCGAGTCGACGGAAGTGATGACGGTCTCGTCCTGACTGTCTGCGGACGTGGTGGCATTGCGGTCAGGGGCGTTGGCTGGTGTGCCGGTGTTGTCGTTCGGCCCGTCGGCGGGTGCAGTGCCGCTCTCACCCTGACCGTCTGCAGATGTGGCGGCCGTGATGGCGCTGTAGTTCAGTCCGTCGGCGGACATAGGAACTTTCTCGCCCCGACCGTCGGCGGACGTCGCGGCACCGTTAGGAGCATTGGCGAATGTGGTGACGCTGTCGCCCAAACCCTCGGCAACCGCTGGACTGGCACAAATTATGAGGGCACCGGCCGCGACGGCGGCCGCGAGAACGCGCAGCATCGATTTCGCTCCTTAGATGTGTTTGCCTTCCGTATCGATGGGTGTCATGGGCTCGCGTGGATCAGCTCGTCCGAATGGTCAAACCTGGATCGTCTTGCGGCACAGTGCTGATCGGCTGGCCGAGTAAACAGCGGGACATGGCCGCAGCCGGGTCGTCATTCATTCGGACTCCGGCGAATATGTCCGGGTACGCGGCACGCGCCTGCTGTGCGAATTCGGCCAGCCGCCGGGCGTTTTCGGCACGCGCGAGATATTCGTGTGCATCGATCCCCAGGTCGCTCTCGACGGCCGCGGTCAATCCGGCCGGTAGCGAGGGCGGGATGCGCGATCGAACCCGCCATTGCCAATGCCGCACAGCAGCCGAGCGCTGATCGCCGTCTGCGAGTCCCCGACCTCACCGAGCCGCCTCCTGACTAAAGCGCCGAAGTATCCGATGACGCTATGTCACATGCGTCACAAAACGGACTATTTACATAGCGTGTCGGTGTCCACGCCGGTCAATGCCCGATGCCTACGCCGGGTCTGGACGGGGAAACTAGGGCGTTCTCGGACCGGTGATCGGCGCATTGCTCGGGTTGATCTTCGCCGTTGTTCAGTCATAAGAACCGAACGCGGGTCGGATGCCGAAAGGCCGCCGACCCACGTTCGGATTTGAACGCACTATGTCAAGCCGAGCCCGTGCGCCAGGACCGGCCACGATCGCTTCAATTCATCTTCCCAATAACCCCAGGAATGGGTTCCCTCATCGAAGTTGTAGGTAGCCGGAATGCCGAGTGATATAAGCTTCGCCTGCAGATTCTTCATGCAGTAATTGGCGGCTGCTTCGATCACGCCACCGAACAGGATCTGATTCGTCAGTCCGTCGAGGCCGGGTTCGGCATGTGCTCCGTCCAGCGTGTCATATTTTCCGGGCAGGCCATTGCCCGACGAAAGATAGAGATCGATGCCCCGCAATTTGTCCGCGTGCAGGTATGGATCATTTTCTGTCCATTCGGGCGAATCGACCGGACCCCACATGTTTTCGGCGTTTCCGCCACCCCAGGCGATCACGGCCTCGAGGAACTTCGAACCGATCGGATCGCTTGTCTGCGCGCAGCCGCTATATGCGGCAGCTGCTCGGTAGAGGTCGGGCCTGGCAATGGGCAATGCCAACACCGTGGCGGTGGAAGCGGAAATTCCCGCGATCGCATTGACTCCGTTGGTACCGAGTGCGGCATTGATCAGCGGTGGCAATTCATCGGTCAGATAGGTCTTCCATTTATTGCGGCCGAGTACCGGATCGTCCTCGCGCCAGTCGGTGTAGTAACTGAACCTGCCGCCGATCGGCTGCACCAGGTTGATATTCTTATCCGCCATGAACTGACGCGCGTCGCTCCGTGCCTGCCACGATGCATCGTCCTGGCCGCCGCCCGCACCATTCAAGAGATATAAAGTCGGCCGGGGAACCGAGACGTCCGCGGGACGTTCGACCTCCACCGGGAATTCGGCATCCATCGCCGCGGAATAAACCTGAAGTCGGATATTTCGGTCATCGATGTACTCGACGTCGGTTATGTGCGAGCCGTCCTCCGACACCGTATCCGTGGAAATCTTGGTGACCTCATCGGCAAATGCCGTCGGCGAGCCTAGTGCGGTACCGACGAGCGTCCCCACCAACACGATGCCGACTATCGATCTGGATACCCCTCTGATTTCGCCCCTGTTCATACCCAAGCTTTTAGCATCGAGGTTCCCTCCGACCCCGCACCGACACGTCGCCGACGAGGCCGAAACGAAGTACGGCTGCGGTGTACCAGCGTTAATATGGCAAACGCGCCACATCACCCGGATGACTGGTCGTGTGCGCGGCATTGGGATAGCACCACCTCTGGGTCGGTGCCGCAGCAAGAGTCGGCGACGCGGACCGCGTGACCTGCTCTTCCACGAGTGGTCGGGGACCCGGTGGCTGGAGAAATGCCATGACCCAAACAATGAATTCCGACTTCAGAGCACTGCGATCCGCGATGGGCGGGCCGGTATTCGCTCCTGCCGACGCGGGTTATGACCACGCCCGATCCATCTGGAACGGCGCCATCGATCGGCGTCCCGCGGTGATCGCACAGTGCCTGTCCCCCGAGGATGTGGCCGCGGCCCTGACTTTTGCCAGGGACCACGATCTCGAGGTATCCGTGCGCGGCGGTGCCCACGCCTACAGTGGCACGGCGGTCTGCGACGGCGGCATCATGATCAATCTCGGCGTAATGAACAGCGTCACGGTGGATCCGGCGACCAATAGTGCCCGGGTCGGTGGCGGCGCGACCATGGCGGATATGGATGCCGCGACCCAGGCGTTCGGTCTTGCCGTGCCCGGCGGGGTGATCAGCGATACCGGCGTCGGAGGCCTCACCCTCGGTGGCGGCATGGGGTGGCTGACCCGCGTGGCCGGACTCTCGATCGACAATCTCATCTCGGCGCGGGTGGTCCTTGCCGATAGCCGGATCGTGCGGGCATCCGACAGCGAGAATTCGGACCTGTTCTGGGCGCTGCGCGGTGGTGGTGGGAACTTCGGCGTCGTCACCGAATTCGAATACCGCACTCATCGAATCGGGCCCGAAGTGCACGTCGGGATCTTCTTCTGGCCGCTGACCGATGGGCCCGCGGCACTACGTCTGATTCGTGAGTTCATTCCCACGATGCCGCCCAGGTCGGGCGTCCTGGTCGGCGTCGGTTTGTCCGCGCCGCCGGAGCCTTTCGTGCCGGATCAGTACCACTTCGTGCCGGGCCATGCCCTTATTACCGCCGGTTACGGTACTGCCGAGGAACACGCCGAAATGGTGGCGCCGATCCGCGATGCGCTCACCCCGCTCTTCGAATTCATTACCCCGATGCCCTTCACCGGCTTGCAGTCGATGCTCGATGCGGCGCTGCCATGGGGCATCCACGGATATGAGAAGGCGCTCGATCTCGATGACTTCTCCGACGAAGTGATCGCGGTGCTGGCCGAGCGGGCCGGGCAGAAGACATCGCCGCTGTCGTTCATGCCGATCTTCGCACTCGACGGCGCCTTTACCGCCGTCGGCGAGGAGGACACCGCGTTCGGCGGTGCGCGCTCAGCACACTACGTCTGCAATATCGAAGCCGCCGCCCCCGACGACGAGATATTGGCCGTCGACCGGGCCTGGGTGCGCTCGACCTGGGAAGCGCTGTGCCCCTTCGCCGCCAACCAGGGTGGATACGTCAATTTCATGGCGGAGGCGGGCGAGGACCGGGTTCGCGCATCCTACGGACCTGCTAAATACGCGAAATTGGCCGATATCAAGACCGAATACGACCCGGGGAACGTCTTCCATCGCAACGCCAATATCACGCCGGGCTGACCCGAAAGGGGAAGTTTGGCCCGGGATGCTCGGGCAATTACCGGTGATGTCACCGCTGCCGACCGGTGACCTTCATGGGCGACGGGAAGGGAGCCGGACGATGGGTTTTGCCGAGCAACAGCAGGACGTCCCAGGTGCGCAGACGCTGATGAAACCGGTGCCGGACTGCGGTGAACGCAGTTATCGCGGCAGTGGCAAGCTGACCGGGAAGGCAGCGGTCATCACCGGCGCGGACAGCGGAATCGGCCGAGCGGTGGCCATCGCATTCGCTCGCGAAGGCGCCGACGTGGTGATTTCCTACCTCAACGAGCACGATGACGCGCGCGAGGTCGCCGAATTCGTCCGCGAGGCCGGGCGCCGCGTCGTCACGATCGCGGGCGATGTATCCGAGCCCGAACACTGCCGAGCGGTGATCAATGCCGCGGTCGCCGAATTCGGGAAGGTGGACGTCCTGGTGAGCAACGCCGCCTACCAGATGACCCATGAGACCGTGGAGGAAGTCAGCGACGAGGAATTCGACTACACCTTTCGGGTGAACGTGAACGCCTACTTCGCTCTGGTGAAGGCTGCCCTGCCGCATATGGCGCCGGGATCGTCGATCATCGGCAGTTCCTCGGTGAATTCCGATATGCCTTCGCCGACGCTGGCACCTTATGCCGCGACCAAGGCCGCCATCGCGAATCTGTCGGCCAGTCTGGCGCAACTATTGGGCCCCAAGGGGATTCGGGTCAACAGTGTGGCGCCCGGCCCGATCTGGACCCCATTGATCCCCTCGACGATGCCGCCGGAGAAGGTGGCGAACTTCGGTGACGACACCCCGCTGGGCCGCGCCGGACAACCAGCCGAGCTCGCCCCGACGTATGTGCTGCTGGCCAGCGACGACGGAAGCTACATTTCCGGAGCGCGTGTCGCGGTCACCGGTGGTCGGCCGATTCTGTGAGTTCGATGCGGGCGGCGGCGGTTTTGAACAGCGGTTGTTTGGAGGCGGGATCCCATTCGGTGCGGGTCAATTCGTTTGCGGCGCGGGCGTGTTCGTCGTCGGAGGTATCCCAGTATCCGTAGTGGAACGGAACGAATATGACCCCAGGCCGGATTCCGGTTCGGCGGGCGCGGGCCACGATGCTTCCGCGTGGCGTGGTAATGCGCACCAGGTCCGAGTCATCGATGTCGGCGTCCTTGGCATCGGCGGCGGAGATTTCGACCCAGACCTCGGGTGCGGCTTGCTGCAACTGCGGTGTGCGGCCGGTCTTGGTTCGGGTGTGGAAGTGATAGATGGTGCGACCGGTGATCAGGGCGAGCGGATATTCGGGTGCAGGCTCTTCCGGGGGCGGCAGATACGGGGCCGGTTTGATCATGGCCTTGCCGTCGGGGTTGAAGTCCCGGTACCGGTCTTCGTCCCACGGATCACCGGTGACCAGGTCTTTGCCGTAGTTCTCGCAATAATCCGGTGCCGCGTAGAAGCGCCCATCCTGGTAAAGGCGTTCGGTGCCGTCGGGTCGATCGGGTGGGCACGGCCATTGGATGCCGCCGTCGCGTAGCCGTTGGTAGGTGATGCCGCGGTAGTCGCAAGGGCGGTCCGCGCTGCACTGCTGCCAGGCGCGGAATGCCGATTCCGGATCGTGCCATGGCGGCAGGGGTGCGTTGTCGCGGTCGTGCAGGTCCATGCGGCGCGCGAAATCGAGGAAGATCTCCAGATCGGATTTGGCCGTTCCGGGCGGCTGGACCGCTTGCTCGCTGATGTGGACGGTGCGGTCGGCATTGGTGAACGTCCCGGTCTTCTCACCCCATGCCGCCGCGGGCAGCACCACGTCGGCGAGTTCGGTTGTCTCGGTCGCGAAGATATCCTGGACGACGAGAAAAAGACTGTCCTGTGCGAGGATTCGTCGGATGCGGGCCAGTTCCGGCAGGGACACTGCGGGATTCGTCGCCGAGACCCACAACATCCGCAGGTCGCCGGATTCGGCGAGTTGGATCATCTGCATCGCATCGGTCGGCGGACTGTCGTGGGACAGCCGGTCGGTATCGACATTCCACAGCCGGGCGAGTTCGGCGACGTGGGTTTCATTGGACCAGTTGCGGAATCCGGCGATATCGCCGTCCGCGCCGCATTCGCGGGTGTTCTGGGCTGTCGGCTGCCCGTTCATCTGCAGCACACCGCAGCCCGGTCGGCCCAGCATGCCGCGCAGCAGATGAACGTTGTTGACCTGCACCGCGGCCGCGGTGGCCTGGTGGGCTTGGTAGAAGCCCTGCAGCACGGTCGAGACCAGGTGTTCGGCTGTGCCGAGCAGGTGTGCCGCGTGCCGCAGATCGTCGGCGTGGATGCCGCACACCTCGGCGGCGCGCTGCGGGGTCCAGTCGGATACGGCCGCGGCGAGATCTTCGAAACCGACCGTATGTGCCGCGATGTAGTCGCGGTCGATCCAATCGTTGGCGATGAGTTCGTGTAGCAGCGCATTCATCACCGCGACGTTGGTGCCGGGCAGCGGTGCGAGATGGACGGTGGCATGCTGGGCGACAGGAGTCGGTCGGGGATCGACGCAGATCAGCGCGGGTGGTTGCGGACCGGCGAGGCGGTCCAGCATTCTCGACCACAGCACGCCCTGCGTTTCGGCGACATTGTGGCCGTAGAGGGCGATTACATCGGCGTGGTCGATATCGGTGTAGGAACCGGGCTGACCATCACAGCCGAAGGATTGCTTGAGGCTCTCGGCGGCCGTCGCGGTGCACAGCCGGGTATTGCCGTCGAGGTGATTGGTGCCGATGCCGCCGCGGGCGACCACCGCGAGCGTGTAGTACTCCTCCAGGAACAATTGGCCACTGGTATAGAAGCCGATCGATTCCGGGCCGTGCGCGTCGAGCAATTCCCTTGTGCGCGAGACGATCCGGTTCATCGCGGTGTCCCAATCACATGGCCGCAATCGGTCCCCGTCCCGAATCAGCGGGGTAGTGAGCCGATCCGGGGCAGCGGTAGCCTGCCAGCCGTACAGATCTTTCGGATCGAGCCGACCGTGGTTGACACGATCCCCGATGCGGCCGCGCACACCGACGATCCGGTCATCGCGCACCGCGATATCGAAAGCGTCGCCGTTGGAATGTAAGACCGAGGCCGAAGGCACCCACCGGTCCACATCTGCGGCCTCGACTCCCTCGGCCAGTTGCATGTCCAGCCGCGGCGGCCACACACCGCCGCGCCGATACGGCGTGCGCGCTCCCCACGGATCCGTGATCCGATCCGGCTCTGATTCGGTCGTCATGTGGCGCGAATACCCCGGGGCCGCGCACTAAACCGGGGCCTACCAGCTGCTCGGTAGTCGGTACCCATCGTGGCGCGGACTTCGTCGAGGGTTGGCGATTTCGTTCGCGCGTTCGTTTCCGGCGCGGATGACGGTGCGGACGGATTCCGGGTCGCGGGCGAGGTTTGCACGGCGTCGGCGGCGAGCGCGTCACCGCGGTCGCGGGTGGCGGAATTTCTGCTGAGGCTGGGCGCCGTTGACCAGCCCAGCAGAGGGTCAGCCCGCGGCGGCCGTGCGCGGGTTGGCGCGCTGGACCACGTCGGCGAGCAGGGTATTGAAGCGGTCGGCGGCCTCGATATTGCCGAGGTGGCCGGTGGGCCAGACCTGGTAGTCGGCGAGATGACCCGCTTCGGACAGGGCCGCGACGATCGGGCGGGACATGCGCTCGGGCAGCAGGTGATCCTGCGCGCCCGCGATGACCGTGGTCGGCACCGTCAGGTGCTTCGCGGCATCGCCGAGGTCCAGGCCCGCGAGGGCGGCGGCGTGCAAGCCGCGGGTGAGCGGACGACAGGAGCGGATGATGCCGAGCGCGAAGTCCACCTCGTCCCGGGTGGCAGGCTTGGACATCACCCTGGCCTTGAAGACCGCGCTGACCGGCCAGCCGCCCGGCAGCGGAATCGGCGCGCTGAGTGCGGTTTCCGCGATGACGAGCGGCAAACGGACGCTGGCCCCGAGTACGGTCAGCGGTCGATTGGCCACCATGAGCGGCTTGTTGAACAGTGGCAGCAGATCGGTTTCGTACCGGATATCGCTGGCCGCGGTGTTGGCCATGACCACGGCGCAGGCACGCCGTGCGACCTGCTCCGGATAGCGAGACGCCCACGCCTGCAAGGTGATTCCGCCCATACTGTGCCCGACGAGGACGGCGCGCTTGCCGGGCGGGAGCGCGGCCTCCAGCACGGTTTCGAGGTCGTCGGCCAGCGTCTGCGCGCCCGGGCCGGTGCTGCCCAGGGTGCTCTCGCCGTGGCCGCGCTGATCGTAGGCGAGCACACGGTAGCGGTCGGTGAAGGCGTTGATCTGCGGATTCCAGTACTCGATGCAGCAGCTCCAGCCGTGGATCAAGACGATGACATCGCCGTCGGCGGGACCGTAGACATGGACCCTGAGCTTGGCCCCGTCCCCGGCGGTGACCGGGATGATTTCGGGTGTGACGGCGGGCTTGTTGAGCGACGCGGTCCGGTATGTCCGGGACCGGAGTCCGGCACGGTAGGCGGCGGTCAACGGTTCGTCTCCGCGCACTTCAGCCAGCGTCCTCATCGACTTGACCAGCATTTGAGCACTCCTTTGTGTCTGCCGCCACAGTACAGTGCAAGCTGAGTGCTTGCTACTGCTAGCGCTCCCAGTGGCGGTAATCCTGGCTCTATCGGGTGGATACCCGAAATTAGGTCGGCCAATAGTCCGTCGTGAGGAAACATGAGCACGAGCCGCTTCTACTTGGATATCGCCCGTGCCAGAGTCGCCCGTTACCCGGCGCACACCGAATAGCGGTGCCGAGCTGTGGCGGGGGTGTGGCGGGTGCGGCTACCGTTGATGCTTGTGGAGATGAGGCAAGCGGTATCGGTCGCACCCTTAGGACCGGAACAGCCGAGGGGTACCGGTCTGCGCGCCATGGGGTGGCCGCTGGTGGCGGCGGGCGTCGGTATCGGAGTGGCGACCCTGCTGCATTTCCGAGATCCGCACGCCGAGGGCTCGTACGGAATCTGCCCGGTCTACGCGCTGACCGGGTTGTATTGCCCCGGCTGCGGCGGCATGCGCGGCATGCACGATCTGACCGACGGCCGAATTCTCGATGCGATACACAGCAATCTGCTCGTGCTACCGCTGGTGCTGGCCTTCGTGCTGTGGATCGGTGACTGGTCGATCCGGGCCTGGCGCGGTCAGCGGATGCGACTACCCCGGATCAGTCGCACCACGATGTGGGTGTTCTTCGCGCTGCTCATCGGCTATTCGGTGCTGCGAAATACGCCGTGGGGCACCTGGCTCACGCCGGTCTAGCAGTTTTTCAGGCAGGCTTCATATATGCGTGATTCGTTGAAGGAACGCGTGCGGGCGAAACTAGTGCGCCAGCTCGAAGAGGACGGCATCCGGGACCAAGAGCAGGACGATCCGCGCGAGATCTCGGTGGGGGCCGATCTGGACGCACTGGACAGCGTCGCCGAAGACCACCCGCTGGTCGAAGAGCTCGCGGCGCGCTACTTGGTTTTCTAACGCGACGTCGAATTCGCCTGCCCACCGTACGGCGGCAATTGCGGCAGCGGTTCGGAAAGCAACCACGCGTCCCACAGCGAGCGCAGCGGCACCAGACTGTAATGTCCGGCCAGGTCGGTGAACTCCTCGGTGCTCACGGATGCGTGACGATAGCGAATCGTCCACTCGCGCAATAGATCCCAGAAGGACAGCTCGCCGAGCTCCAATCGCAACGCATGCAGGGTGAGTGCGCCGCGCTTGTAGACGCGATCGTCGAACATGCGCCGCGGTCCCGGATCACCGACGACGATGTCCTGCGGTTGCCGGGACAGATTGTGTCGGGCGGCGCGCGCCAGCTGATCGGCGGTCGGCCCACCCGCGGCCTCCGACCAGATCCACTCGGCATAGCAGGCGAAGCCTTCGTGCAGCCAGATATCGCGCCACTGCCGGATGGTGAGGCTATTGCCGAACCACTGGTGCGCGAGTTCATGGGCGACAAGGCGTTCGGCGCCGCGGCGGCCGTCGCAGTGGTTGGCGCCGAAGATGGAAATGCCCTGGGCCTCGATCGGGATCTCGAGGTCGTCATCGGTGATCACGACGGTGTAGCCCTCGAACGGATACGGGCCGAATTTCTCGGTGAACAGTTCCATCATCTTCGGCTGGCGCGCGAAGTCGTATTCGAAATTCGCGCGCAGTCGCGGCGGCACCACGGCCTGCATCGGCACCGAGCTGCGCTGGCTGGCGATGCGGTGTTTGCGGTACGGGCCGATCTGGATGGTGGCCAGATAGCTCGACATCGGTTCGGACTGTTCGTAGACCCAGGTGGTCTGGCTGGCCTTGGTCTGCTTGCGCAGCAGGGTGCCATTGGCCAGCGCGTAGTACGGGGTGTCGGTGGTGATCGAAATCCGGTAGCTGGCTTTGGAACTCGGGTGATCGTCACAGGGGAACCAGGACGCGGCGCCGTTGGGCTGACTGGCGACCAGCGCGCCCTCGGTCAGTTCCTCCCAGCCGACCTCCCCCCACGGCCCGCGCACCGGCTTCGGAATCCCGGCGTATTGGATGACCAGGCCGAGCACCCCGCCCGCCGGAATCCGCTGCTGCGGGGTGATCACGAGTTTGCCGTGCTGATGGGTGTATTTCGCGGCCTTGCTCCCATTGACGAAGACCTTGGCGACGGTGAGCGACTGGGACAGGTCGAATGCGAAATGCTCCCGGACGGTGGTGGTCACCGCGGTTATCTCGGCTCGGCCCGCCAGCCGGTTGCTGGCGACCTTGTAGGTCAGCTCCAGTTCGTACCGCGAGACCCGATAGCCGCGATTTCCGTTCTGCGGTAGGTATTCGTCGATGGGCTCTTCGTAGAACTTGCCCCGCATCAGTTGGCCGCTCCGGCCTCGCTCGGACTCGGTGCCGCACCGGACCACGGCGCGATCGGATTGCCCCACCAGCGGGTGGACGGGGGCACGGTGTCACCGCGCATGACCAGCGAGGCAGGGCCGATGGTCGCGCCAGCGCCGATGCTCGCGGCGGGCAGGGCGACGCAATGCGGCCCGAGGGTGGCGCCCGCGTCGAGGGTCACGGTGTCCATGGCCATGATTCGATCGTGGAATAGGTGGGTTTGCACTACACAGCCGCGTTCCACGGTCGCGCCGTCGCCGAGTGTCACCAGGTCCGCCTCCGGTAGCCAATAGGATTCGCACCATACCCCGCGGCCGATCTTCGCGCCGAGTCCACGAAGCCACAGATTCAGTACGGGGGTACCGGTCGCGGCGCGGGCGAACCATGGCGCGGCAACGGTTTCGACAAAGGTGTCGGCAACCTCGTTGCGCCATACGAACGAACTCCACAGCGGATGCTCCTCGGCGCGAATTCGCCCGACCAGCAACCACTTCGCGGTGACCGCACTCGCGCCAGCGATCGCACCTGCGGCCATCAGCACCACACCGCAGAGCAGCCCGGCGACCAGGTATCCGGCCGATTCCGCGATCCAAGCCAGGGTGAACAGCACGCCGAGCCCGATGGCGAAGGTCACCAGCACCGGGAGAAGTCGGCAGGTTTCCACGATGCCGCGGAATACCTTCAGCCGCAGCGGCGGATCGAAGGTGCGTTCAGTATCCGCGGTGCCGGAGGCGCGGCGCAGTCGCACCGGTGGGCTGCCGAGCCACGACGAACCGGCCTTGGCCTTGGACGGTGCGGCCGAGAGCACCGCGACCAGCCCGTTTTTCGGCACCCGACGACCGGGTGCGGTCATACCGGAATTGCCGAGGAAGGCGCGCTTGCCGACCTTCGCATCGGCGATGTGCAGCCAGCCGCCGCCGAGTTCGTAGCTGGCGATCATGGTGTCGTCGGCGAGGAACGCGCCGTCGGCGACCGTGGTGAATTTCGGCAGCAGCAGCACCGTGGACGCCTCGACGCTCTTACCGACCTTCGCGCCGAGCAGGCGCAGCCACATCGGGGTCAGCAGGCTGGCGTAGAGCGGGAACAGGAAGGTGCGCGCCGAATCCAGCAGCCGCTCGGTGGCCCAGGCCTGCCAGCCGACCCGGCTGCGGACCGGATGGTGGCCTTCGGTGAGTCCGATGCTGAGCAGCCGGACCGCGATGACCGTGGCCACCGCGTACACGGCAAGGCTGAGCAGCGTTGCGACGGGCAGGATGGCGAAACCCTCGCCGAGCGCACCCGCGAGTGTGCGGGCATCGCGGATGAACCAGGCGATGAAAGCGCCGCCCGCGGCCAGACCGAGAATGGGCATGGCGGCCAATGCCATCGAGGTCACGCCGAAAATCGCGACCCAGTGCGCGGCGCGCGGGGGCGTGTGATCCGGCCAACGATGCTGGGCCTTACCGACTTTCGCGGCGGGCGAACCGGCCCACTCCTGTTCGGCCTTCACCTTGCCCGATACCGACGAACCGGCCGCGATCTCGGCACTCCTACCGATTTTGCTGCCAGGCAACAGGATCGAGCGCGCACCCACCACCGCGCCAGCACCGATGGCGATCGGGCCGATATGCACCACATCGCCATCGATCCAGTAGCCGGACAGGTCGACCTCGGGTTCAACACTGCAGCCGTCGCCGAGTTCGAGCATGCCGGTGACCGGCGGCAGGGTGTGCAGATCGACGCCCTTGCCGATCTTCGCGCCGAGTGCCCGTGCGAACGGCACCATCCACGGTGCACCGGAGAGACTCTCCGCGCCGCTGGCCTCCGAGAGCCGGACCGCCGCCCACAGTCGCAGGTGCTCCGGTCCGCCGCGTGGGTAACTGCCGGGACGCACGCCGCGCAGCAGAATCCGAGCGCCCGATGCGCAGATCACCATACGACCGGGCGGTGAGATGAAGATCAGGAAGGCGGCCAGCGTCCACCACCAGGACAGTTGCGGCAGCCAGGGCAGCGATCCGGACCAGCCCGCGATATTGCCGACAACGGCCAACCAGGTGAGCCACTGCAGTCCGGTGAGCGTGGTGAGCGGGATGGTGGCCAGCACCTGCGCCCACTGGGCGCCAAGCGGTGTCGGGCGCACGATGCGTTTCTCGACGGCTGCGCTCGGCGCGGTCTCGTCGAGCAATTCGGCCAGCGCGCCGAGGCGCGGATGATCGTAGAGATCGGCGACGGTGATGCGCGGATAACGTTCGCGCAGTGCGGTTACCAGTTGCGCCGCCGAGAGCGAGGCACCGCCGAGATCGAAGAAGTCGGTATCCGGGCCGGTTGCCTCGGCACCCAGAATCGAATCCCACAGTCCGGCAATCCATTGCTCGGTTTCGGTGAGTTCGCCGCTCGCGGTGTCGGTTTCGGGGGTGTTCGGCAGCGGCCACGGTAGGGCGTCGCGGTCGACTTTGCCCGAGGTGCGGGTCGGCAGATCGGGGACGATGGCGAGCCGGGGGACCAGCGGCGCTGGAAGCTGTTCGGCGAGTTGGGCTCTGGCGGCCTTCGGGTCGAAGTCGGGTGCGGTGCCGGTCAGGTAGCCGACGAGGATCTTATTGCCCGCCTTGGTGGTTCGGATGGCGGCTGCGGCGCCGGTGACGCCGGGTAGGTGCTGCAGGGCATTGTCGAGTTCGCCGAGTTCGATGCGTCGGCCGCCGATTTTGATCTGATCGTCGGCGCGGCCTAGGAAGATCAGACCAGCGCCGTCCTTGCGCACCAGATCACCGCTGCGGTAGGCGCGCTCCCAGCCGAGTGACGGGAGGGCAGCGTATTTTTCGGCGTCTTTGGCCGGATCCAGGTAGCGGGCCAGGCCGACGCCGCCGATGACGAGTTCACCGGATTCGCCCTCGTCCACCGGATTTCCAGTGGCATCGATGACCGCCAGATCCCAGCCGTCCAGCGGCAGCCCGATCCGGACCGGGAAGCTGCCGTCGAGCAGCGCCGCACAGGCGACCACCGTCGCCTCGGTGGGGCCGTAGGTATTCCAGACCTCGCGTTCGGTATCTGATTCGCGGCGTTCGCGGGGCCCTACGTGGTCACGCTCCGCTACCTCCTCCGGGCCCGTCGCTCGCGCCGCGGGGCTTCCGGCAAGCCGTTCGGCGAGCTCGGGCGGTACCGCCTCGCCGCCGAAGATCAGCAGCCGGACCGGCTCCAGCGCCTCGGCGGGCCAGGTCGCGGCCAGTGTGGGAACCGTCGAGACGATGCTGATTTCGTGACGGACCAGCCAGGGGCCGAGATCCGCGCCGGTGCGGACCAGGGCACGCGGTGCGGGCACCAGACAGGCACCGTTGCGCCAAGCCAGCCACATTTCCTCGCAGGAGGCGTCGAAGGCGACCGAGAGTCCGGCCAGGACCCGGTCACCCGGCCCGATCGGGGCATCCGGCAGGAACAGGCGCGCTTCCGCGTCGACGAAGGCGGCCGCATTGCGGTGGGTGACGGCGACGCCCTTCGGGGTGCCGGTGGATCCGGAGGTGAAGATGATCCACGCGTCGTCGGCCGGGGTGGGCCGAACGGTCGAGGCCTCGGCGGACTCGGTCCGTTCGACGGCCGTCGGTTCGATGCCTGCCGCGGTCACGATCGCGGTGACGCGAGCCTCATCGAAGACGAGTCGAGCGCGCTCCTCCGGATCGTCGGCGTCTACCGGGACGTAGGCCGCACCGGCGAAAAGAATGGCCAGAATAGTGACGTAAAGCTCATGTGTGCCGGACGGCATGCGCACGCCGACCCGGTCGCCGGGGCGCACACCCGCCGCGGTCAAGCGCACGACTCCGGCGTCGATTTCGGTCAGCAATTCGGTGTAGCCGAGCACCACGCGACCGTCGTCGATCGCGGGTGCCTCCGGATGGGCCGCCGCGGTGCTGTTCAGGATGTCGACAAGGGTCCTGACCTGCGGTGCGAGGGCGCCGCGCAGCAAGGGATCGGGTGTGCGGAGCCCGTTCACCGGGTCCGCGGTGTCGACCTGCGGCCGCAGCATCACGTCCTGCCCACCTCTCATCGACCTGCCAAGCGCTTCCTCGTTGTTGTTTCACAGCAGGGTTACCAGTGGGCAAACGCCATGGTGACCAACTGTCCACGGTACCTGCGGTTTCGCCTCAGACCTCTTCGCCGAGCGCCTTCAGCGCTAGGCGGTGCAGGGTGCGCCGCTCGTCCTCGTCGAGGCGGTACAGCACCCGCTCGGCGGCCTTTTCGATGAGCTCATCGGTCTTGCGGCGCTCGGTGCGTCCGGACTGGGTAATGGACAGCCGGTATTTGCGTCGGTCGGTTGAATCGCGGGTGCGGATGACGAATCCGGCCTCCTCCAGGCCATCGATCAGCCGGACCACTTCGCTGCGGTCGATGCCGAGCGCGGTGGAGACCTGCTGCTGGGACAGATCGTCGAACTCCTCCAGACAGACCAGCACCCAGTGTTCGCGCAATGACGTGCCCATCTCGGCGTGTACGGCCTTGTGCAGCTTGCCGAGCGCGTAGGTCGGGAAGCGGAGCAGGCCGCGAGGGTGAATGTGGTCAGCGGGCATTCGGTAATTGTATCTATTGTTGACTTACTAGATTGTTGATAATCTCCGCAATCTAGGTTGTTCTACAAATAGCGGAGGATCCCATGTCGGATACTCGAACGGCCGTCGCCGCCACCGCGCCTGTACTCGAACCCATTCCCGCGCGGGTATGGCGGGTGGCCGGTGTGGTGGTCTTCGGCGCCGTCATGAGCATGTTGGACACGTCGCTGGTGAATATCGGACTGAACACCATCGCGACGGATCTCGGTGCGGCACTCGACAGTGCCCAGTGGATCGCGAGCGGCTATCTGCTCGCACTCGCCGTCACCCTGCCGCTGTGCGGTTGGCTGGGGCGGCAATTCGGGATGGACCGGATCTGGTTGACCGCGCTCGCCGGGTTCACGGTGACGTCCGGACTGTGTGCGCTGGCTCCGAATATCGGCTGGCTCATTGGTTTTCGGATCGCGCAGGGGCTGACCGCCGGGCTATTGGTGCCCGCGGGGCAGACGCTGCTGGGTCAGGTCGCGGGGCCGCAGCGGCTTGGTCGGGTGATGAGTGTGGTCGGCATCGCGGTGGTCGCCGCGCCCGCGATCGGGCCGACCATCGGCGGTGTCATGCTGGCTAATCTGGATTGGGAGTGGTTGTTCCTGATCAATATCCCGTTCGGACTGGTGGCGTTCGTTCTCGGCCGTCGGGTATTGCCGCGGGCGGATGCGACGGGTAACGGGGGCCGATTCGATGCCACCGGGTTCGCATTGATCGGCGTCGGGCTATCGGCCTTGGTCTATGGGCTTGGGGAATTCGGCAGTCGCGGTAGCGTTTCCGCGCCGACGGTGTGGGTGTCGGTGGTGGTCGGGATGCTGGCGCTCGTACTGTTCGTGGCACGGTCGGTGCGCGGTGGGGGACTGCTCGACGTAGGACTGTTCCGGCATCCGGTATTCGCGACGGCGAATGTGGCGAACATCTTCGCCGGTGCGTCGCTGTTCGGGTCGATGCTATTGCTGCCGTTGTACTTTCAGGTACTTCATGGGGACCGTCTCATCGCGACGGGCTTGCTTCTCATGTCCTTCGGGATCGGTGGCATCATCGCGCTGCCCGTCGGCGGCCGGTTGACGGATCGATACGGCGGGGGTGTGGTCGCGGTGGTCGGCAGTGCGGTGACGGTCGCCGTCACCGTGCCGTTCGCGCTCGGCGACGCTTCGATGAATCCTGTTGTCGTACAGGTGCTTCTGTTGATCCGCGGCGTGGCGACCGGGTTGACCGGGGTGCCGATCGTTGCCGCCGCCTACGCCTCGGTGCGGCCCGAGCTGCTGCCCGATGCGGCATCGTTCGTGAATATTCTGCAGCGCGTCGGCGGGGCGATCGGAGCGGCCTTGCTCGCGGTGGTGCTGTACCGTGCGGCGGCTGCTGGATTGCCGGTGGATGCCGGATTCCGGCAGGCCTTCTGGTGGCTCACCGCCGCCTCCATCGTCTCGTTGGTCGCGTCGGTATTGCTGTGGCGCAAGGAGATTCAGTCGCAGCTGTAATGCTGGGCGCCGGGTCGGCGGTTACCGACCCGGCGCGTTATGTGGCCGAGGCCGCGGTGCCGATGCCGAGCGCGGCGAGGATGGCCGCGCTGATCTGCTCGAGCCGATCGCGAACCCTGGGGCGGCGCAACATCGCAACCGCCCGGGACGCCAGCACGGCGAGCAGGATCATCTCGACGGCGGCGATGAAGCATTCGATGGCTCCGAGCGCGAGGGTGTTCGAAAAGGTGACATCGGTGAGGAATTGGGGCAGCACCGCCAGGTAGAACAGTCCGACCTTAGGGTTGAACATGCACGACACGACGCCTGCGCCGAATGCCGAGCGAATCGAGGGTGTGGCCTGCGTGTCCGACTGTTCGGACGCCGTGGCGGTGCCCTGTTTGCGCTGCTCGACGAGTGCTCGAATTCCCAAGTACACCAAATAGATTCCACCGATGATCTTGAGCGTCCGGTAGGCGGTCGCGGATTGTTCCAGCAGTGCGGCGACGCCAGCCGCGACAACTACCGCCCACACGATCCCGCCCAATGCCGAGCCGATCGCCGCGGCGATGCCGGGGCGCGCGTCCACGATCGAGAATCGCAGCACCAGGAACGAATCCGGGCCGGGTGTAATCGACAGCAGAATGCACAGGCCGACAAAGCTGAGCAGCAGGGAAAGCGTCACCGCTCGATCAGACCGCACATCACTCGGCAATGCAACCTTATTTACCGGTGTGCATCGGTATGCATCTTTAAGTCCGGTTGACAGGGCGGTGGGGCATCTGTCAGTCTCGGTTCAGGTCATGAGTACCAGCGTCAAGCCCCGGCTAGCTGGTCGGCAACCCTCCTCCGCGGTGGGGTGCTCCGGGTGACGACCGGGCCGCAGCCCGACTGGGTGCGGCAAGCGCGGACTCGGATGATCACCTGATTTCGGGTCCCATAGCCGATGGGATTTCGTGATGCCTGCTGTCATCGATCAGAGTTGTGCCGCCCTCGCCCGAGTCTCCGGCGACGACCTTCAGGTGCCGCTCGTACAGGGCGGAACGACCAGCTACGCGAACTTCGACTACGCCGCTAGCACACCGGCATTGGCGCAGGTCACCGATCGGCTTCAGCAGTTGCTGCCGTACTACGCGAGTGTGCACCGCGGCGCCGGTTACGCCTCGCGGATCTCCACCGAGTGCTACGAGGCCGCACGCGGGTCGGTCACCCGCTTCCTCGCGGCCGCGGACAACCAGGTCGTGGTGTTCACCCGCAACACCACCGATGCACTGAACCTGCTCGCCGCCTGTGTGCCCGGCGACACCGTTGTGCTGGATATCGAACATCATGCGAACTTCCTGCCTTGGACCCGCCACGGCCGTCGCGTCGTCAAGGCCGCGGCGACCGTCGAGGAGACGATCCGTCAGCTGATCGCCGAATTGTGCAGTAAGCCTGCCGCATTGCTCGCGGTGACCGGCGCGTCGAATGTGACCGGTGAGGTGCTGCCGCTCGAGCGGCTGACCACCATCGCGCATCAGTGCGGTGCCCGCATCCTGGTAGATGCCGCGCAGCTGGCACCGCATCGTCGAATCAGCTTGCGCGCCACCGGAATCGACTACCTCGCGTTCTCTGGCCATAAGCTCTACGCACCGTTCGGTGCGGGAGTGCTTGTCGGACGTCGGGATTGGCTCGATGCGGCCGAACCGTATCTGGCGGGCGGCGGTGCGGTCCGCGAAGTCACCACCACGAAGGCGGAATGGGCTTCCGCACCGCAGCGCCACGAGGCCGGTTCGCCGAATGTCCTCGGCGCGGCCGCACTCGCCGCCGCATGTGATGCGCTGTGCGCGATCGATCCAGAAACCCTTGCCGCGCATGAGCGACGGCTCGCCGATCGGCTGCGCGCGGGGCTGTCCGCGATTCCCGGCATCAACCTGCTGCGCATCTGGGACGACAGCCCGGATACCGTCGGCATTGTCGCTTTCACCCTGGACGGATTCGTCCCCGGCCACGTCGCGGCGTACCTTTCCGCCGAACACGGCATCGGCATCCGGGACGGCCGATTCTGCGCCCACCCGCTGCTCGAGCGCCTCGGCCTGGACGGCGCGCTGCGCGCCAGCATCGGCCTCGGCACCAGCTCCGACGATGTGGACCGACTGATCGAGGCCATCGCCACCCTGGCCGACAAGGGTACATCGTGGAATTACGCCAGCACCGACGGCCTTTGGAATCCGACACCCGAGACCCGGCCCTTCGCCCGCCCCGGCTCTACCGACGGTGCAGCACCCTGCTCGATCGGCTGATCGGACCCGCTCGCTGAGTCGAAGCCGCCGCGCGGCATTGGTTGACCCACGAGCAGTGGATGAAATCCGCGACCTCGCCGGCGGATTCGGCCAGGTCGGCATGATCCGCCTGTGTGTGCGGACTTAACTCTGAAGAATTCACCGAACAACTTGCGGTCCTGCGGAACCGACGCTCTTGCCCTTGCGTCTAGGAATGTGATGGCACTCGTCCGGTCGGGGCGGGAAACGGGGAAGGCGGCTGAATGAATTCGGCAGAGCGGGACGCGCTTCAGTCCTGGACGGACGGGATGCGCGGCCGGGTCGACCAGATGACCGATGTCTACGAGCGGCAGTTGGAGCAGTTCGGCGCGGCGAAATCGGAGCTTGCGAACCTGACCGTGCAGGGCTGGTCACAGGATCAGCTGGTTCGGGTGACGGCGAATGCGGCGGGCATTCCGCTGGATGTGTGGGTGGCGCCGGAGGCGTTCAAGCGCTCGACTCCGGAGCGGCTCGGCGCGGCGATGACCGAGGCGGCGCAGGCCGCGGCTCGAGCCGCCAAGGAACAGCTCGACGCGCGCCTGGCGCCGGTACTCGCGGCGGTATCCGAGGTCGGATTGCCCGAGGATCCGTTCGGCGAACTACCGACGCTCGCCCGACCCGACGGAAATGTCCTGCCTCCGCCTCCGCCCGAATCCGGGCCAGTGCCGCAGATCGAGCTTCCCCGACGGCTGGACGAGGATCCGGATGACGAGGGCCCGCACTGGAAGGGCTGGTAGGTCATGGGCGACGGCGACTTCCGGCTCGATCCGGAGCAGTTCCGTTCCATCGCGACCGAAATCGGGTCGCTCGGCACCGAATTCGCCGCCGAGGTGGCCGAATTCACCAGCGCACTACGCGCGGACGGCGACGGTATCGGCGATGACGAATTCGGACAGGCCTTCCTGCAGAATTTCCTCGGCCCGACCGAGGATGCGAGCGAGATGCTGGACGGTGTGATCGGCCTGCTCGATTCGCTGCGAACACGGTTCACCGCTGTCGCGGACGCCGTGACGACGACCGATGGGGACTTCGAGTCGGCCGTCGAGAAGATCACCGGCCTGCTCGACGAGAACGGTAAAGGGTAGCCGCATGGGGTTGCAGATACCATCGGCGCTGGAGCCGGTGGCGGCCGTCGTCGTCTATCGCTGGCCGAAGGCCGATGAGACCAAGCTGTTCAGTTTGGGCAATAAGGCCGAGAAGATGGCGAACACGCTGGAAAAGTACTCCGGCAGGATCGATACCAAATTCCAAGAGGCCCTTGGCCATATCGCGGGCGAGACCCACGACGCGATCGAACGCTACCGGCAGCAGACGATGCGGGCGATCGAGACGCTCACCGATCTGCTCCGCGATATCGCACTTGCGCTGCGGATCTACGCATCGCTGATTCTGGCCATCAAGCTGTACATCATCTCGATGCTGATCTACACCGCCATTCAGTTGGCCGCGGCCGCCGCGGCGGCGGTGCCGACCCTCGGCGCGAGTACGGCCGAGGCTGCGGCGATGCAGGTCGCGATCCGCACCGCCATCACGCAGGCGCTGCGCAAACTGATCCAGCAGATCCTCACCCAGACCGTCATCAAGGCCGCCACCGGCGCATCGACCAGCACCGCGATGGAATTCCTGCGCCAGACCATGGCCATCGAAGCCGGAACCCGCGACGGCTATGACATCGACCGACTGGTCACCTCGGGCGAGCGCGGCGCACTCAGCGGAGCAATCCAGGGTGCGCTCAACAAACTCGGCTTCGATGCCAAGGATACGAAGAAGCTGGCCGAGCAGCTCACCACCACGGCTTTCGGACCGGCGCGCAATTACAAGGCGTTATACGACGGTTCACAACAGACCGAAACATCGGGCAGCAACGATCAGTCGCAGACCACAACCACGCAGCACGCGCCATATGTGAGTCCGTGGTCCGGGGGTACGACTTTCACCGCCGGTACAACGACCGACGATTCCTCGCCGCAGCATGCGCCGTATGTGGCACCGTCCGCGACGCCGATTTCGATCCACGACACGACCGCGCCGACGTCGACGCATGGTCCGTACACCACGAGCACCTCGCCCGTGAGTCCAGCCGATACGACCACTGATCCACCATCCGAGGAATCCAGCCGAGACGAGCCGAGCCCGGACTCGACCACGTCGTCCTCGCTGGATATGGGCGCGGGCGACACCTTCCACATCGAGGTCCGCAGCGGCTCATCGCTCGAGCTATAGCGTTGCCGCGCAGGCGAATACGCCCGGCCGTGCTCAGTCTTCGAGCGAGGTCGGGCGGTAGTAGCGGCCGCGGTAGTAGAGCAGTGGAGCGGCGCTCGGCTGTTCGTCGGTTCTGTCGTGGACCCGGGTGACCAGGCCGACGACGAAGGTGTGATCGCCGATGGGGATCAGCTGTTGGATGGTGGCTCGGATCCAGATGGGCGTGCCGTGCAGCACGGGCTCGCCGGTGTCCAGCGTGGTCCATAGGGAGCGATCGGTGAAGCGTTGATCGGCGGTGCGGGCGAAGCGCTTGGCCAGCTCGTGCTGATGTTCGCCGAGGAAATGGACCACCACGGAGTCGGCTGCCCGCAACGCCGTCAGGCTCGACGAAGTGTGGGCGATATTGAAGGAGACCAGCGGAGGCTCGAGGGATAGCGATGCGAAGGAGGTCGCGGTGAAGCCGACCGGGCCGTTCGCGGAGCCCAGCGTGACAACAGTGACGCCCGCCGGATAGTGCCGCATGGAGGCGCGGTACAGCTCGGCGGTGATACCGCTCAGATCATCGGGAATCTGGATGTCCGTGGCGGGGGGTTGAGCATCGGTCACAACTGCGCCTCGCTAGCGCTCGGCTCCGCTGCGACCGTTGGTGCTGTGTTGATGGTTCTCTCGCTCCACTCGCTCACATCACGAAACTACGCCGGGTTTCGGTGTGGCGTTCAATCCACATCGATCGGAAGCCCGGCGGTGATGCGTACGAGTTCGCGAAACGAGGTGCGGAACAGGGTATTCGGATGTCCGCCCGCGGCCCAGACCTCCTGGTGCGTGGACAGCGCGTTATCCACCCAGGTCGGCAGGTTGGTGGGATGGCCGACCGGTGCGATGCCGCCGATGGCCTGACCGGTCACCTGCTGCACCATCTCGGCGGGTGCGCGGGTGAGTCTGCCTTCCAGCCGCTCGCCGGTGCGCCCGAGATCGACTTGGTGTGCGCCGGAAACCAGCAGCAGCACCGGATCGTCGTCCAAGAGGAACACCAGTGATTTCGTGATGGCGCCCACATCGACGCCGAGTGCCCGTGCGGCATCGGCGGCGGTGGGCGTGGGGGCGGGCTGAGTGACGATGACACCGTGGTGGCCGCGGGCGATCAGGGTATCTGCGACCCGGCATGCGACTGGTGGAAGCGACCTGCGCATGGAACCAGAGTAGAGCGATTGCGGGCAGTGTGCCGGTTTACTTCTCAGTCAGTGGTCGGATAGCCGGACGGGAGAACCACTGCGGCGCACCGGCTTTGCACAGCATTTGCGCGCGGCACGGACTGGTCTGCTGGCCTGGGCACTTCTGCTTTACGCTATACGAATGACTGATTGGCAGGCTTTCACCGTTGAAACCAAGGATCACATCGCGCAGGTCACGCTGACCGGCCCCGGCAAGGGCAATGCCATGGGTCCGGATTTCTGGCGGGAGCTGCCGGAGATCTTCGGGGAACTGGATGTCGATCCCGAGGTTCGTGCGATTGTGCTCACCGGTTCCGGGAAACATTTCTCCTACGGACTCGACCTGCCAGCGATGGCCGGGACCTTCGGACCGCTGATGGCGGATCGGGCACTGGCCGCGCCGCGTACCGACTTCCTCTACGAGGTGCGCCGGCTGCAGGCCTCGGTGACCGCCGTGGCCGATTGCCGTAAGCCGGTCATCGCCGCGGTCTCCGGCTGGTGCATCGGTGGCGGGCTGGACCTGATCGCCGCCGCGGATATCCGCTACGCGAGTGCGGATGCGAAGTTCAGTCTGCGCGAGGCGAAGGTCGCGATCGTCGCGGATATCGGCTCGCTGCACCGGCTGCCCGGCATTATCGGCGAGGGGCATCTGCGCGAACTCGCCTACACCGGTAAGGACATCGACGCGGCGCGTGCGGAGAAGATCGGCCTGGTCAACGATGTATTCGCCGATCAGGAGGCAACGCTGGAAGCGGCGCACGCCATCGCGCGCGAGATCGCCGCGAATCCGCCGCTGGTGGTGCAGGGCGCGAAGGATGTGCTCGAACAGCGCACCAAGGATCAGGTTGCCGCCGGGCTGCGCTACGTCTCGGCGTGGAACTCCGCATTCCTGCCGTCCGAGGATTTGACCGAGGCCATCCAGTCGGTGTTCGAGAAGCGAGCCCCGGAGTTCAAGGGCCGGTAAAGGCCGGTTATTCACTTGCCCTAACGGTTGGCCCGCGCACATACTTGTATCACGCAACTAATTGATTGACGCAAGTAAAGGTGAGGGGTCGAGTGGACGAGGACGAGCGATCGGTCGACGCGATCGCGATACAGCTCACCCGGCTGCAACGGATCCGCGAGCGGACCGCCGCGCAAATGCGGAGTAAGGACGGCGTGGATCCAGCGGCCTTCGCGGTCCTGTTCCGGCTGCTCTGCGACGGACCGATGCGCTCGGGCGCACTCGCGGAGGCGGTGCATTCGGATGCGTCGACCGTCAGTCGGCACGTCGCCCACCTCGTCGACCGACATTTGGTGGAACGGCAGGCCGATCGCAACGACGGCCGCGCCACCGTGCTCGTCGTCACCGAGCGGGGCCGCGAGACCGCCGAGCGGATACGCAGGCGCAGGCGCGAGAACCTGACCAGGGTGATGGCGGCCTGGGCGCCGCAGGACCGTGCCGCATTCGCCGACCTGCTGCGTCAGTTCGTCGACGACTTCGAGCGGGCCAAGCCCGCGATGATCGCGGCCATCCGCCAGGACCAGCACCAATTCGACCTCGAGACGGAGAACGATTCGTGACCGCACCGGCCACCGTGGCGGAGCCCACGGGTTTCACCCACAGACAGATCCTGACCATCATGAGTGGTCTGCTGCTCGGCATGCTGCTCGCGGCATTGGACCAGACGATCGTCTCCACCGCGATCCGCACCATCGCCGACGATCTCGACGGCTATTCGATGCAGGCCTGGGCGACCACCGCCTACCTGATCACCGCGACGCTGGCGACACCGCTGTACGGCAAGTTGTCCGATATGTTCGGCCGCAAGCCCTTCTTCATGGCGGCGATTTCGATCTTCGTGGTCGGTTCGCTGCTGTGCACGATGGCGCAGTCGATGTACGAGCTCGCGGCGTTCCGCGCATTCCAGGGACTCGGTGCGGGCGGTCTGATGTCGTTGGCGCTGACCATCCTCGGCGATATCGTCAGCCCCCGCGAACGCGCCAAGTACCAGGGCTACTTCCTCGCGGTATTCGGCACTTCCAGCGTGATCGGCCCGGTGCTCGGCGGCGTGCTGGCCGGACAGGACAGCATCCTCGGGATCAGCGGATGGCGCTGGGTCTTCCTCGTCAACGTGCCGATCGGCCTGATCGCGCTCGGCGTCGTGTCCAAGGTGCTCAAGCTGCCGAAGCGGCCGCATTCGACCGACCGGGTCGACTGGTGGGGTGTGCTGGTGCTGGCGATCGGACTGGTACCGCTGCTCGTCGTTGCCGAGCAGGGGCGCGAATGGGGTTGGGGCAGTGGACGATCCATCCTCTGCTATGTGATCGGACTGCTCGGTGTCATCGGGTTCGTGCTGGTCGAGAAGTCGATGAAAGATAAGGCGCTGATTCCGCTGCGGATGTTCGCCAATAAGACCTTCGCGCTCGGCGTGGTGATCTCGGTCGTGGTCGGCTCGGCGATGTTCGGCGGCATTTCGCTGCTGCCGCAGTACCTGCAGGTGGTGCGCGGATCCAGCCCGACGCTGGCCGGTCTGCAGATGCTGCCGATGGTGCTCGGGATGATGACCGGCTCGGTCGTATCCGGCCAGCTGATCTCGCGTACCGGTCGTTACCGGATCTTCCCGCTCATCGGCGCGAGCATGTTGACGCTCGGCCTGTTCCTACTGCACTTCGTGAATGCCGACAGCCCACTGTGGGTCGCGATGATCTTCATGGCCTGCACCGGATTCGGACTCGGCAATCTCATGCAGCCGCTCACCATCGCGGTGCAGAATGCGTTGCCGCCCAAGGATATGGGCGTCTCCACCGCTGCGGCCACGTTCTTCCGCCAGATCGGCGGCACGATGGGTGTCGCGGTATTCCTGTCGATCCTTTTCGCGCAGTTGACGCCGAACATCTCCACCGAGATGAAGTCCGCGGCCACGGATCCGGCGTTCCAGCACGCCGTGGTCGAGGCCGCGCACAGCAGCAATCCCGCTGATGCCGCGCTCGCGAAAGGTCTGCTCGCGCAGGATACGTCGGCCGCCGGTGGGGTGCTGAAGGACAGTTCGATTGTGCAGCAGCTCAGTCCGGAGCTGGCGCGGCCGTTCAAGGTCGGTTTCGCGGAATCGATGTCGACGGTATTCCTTTCGGTGACCGGTATGGCGCTGCTCGCGCTGATCCTGGTGCTGTTCTGGAAGGAAGTGCCGCTGCGCACGGTCGGCGGTATCGAGGCGGCCAGGGACGGGGCGACGAAGTCGGCCGACGGTGACGGGCCGGATGTCGTGGAGCGCGCGGGCTTGTTGACCGCGGGTGGCGAGGCGGTGAGCCCGTCCCAGGATGTGCTGGCCAACTCCGCGAATGGCACGGTCGGTTCGACCAACGGTGCCGGACCGAGGTCTGGCGGTGCCGGTTCCGCGTGAACCTGCCCGAATCGCGCCCGGTACTGGCACTTGCCGGGCGCGATCCGTTTCACGGACCGCGGCAAAGGCTTTCGCTGGGCGGCCAGGGGTGGTGTCGCCCTGGATGGTGCCGCGCCGAGTTCGCTGCGATCGGTCGATGCTGGACCGGGTGACGACCTGACGGTCTGCTGGAATCGCCGTGCCCATCGAGTCGAGGTTAGAGTCGAATTCGTGAACTCGCTCGACACGACGGCTCTGCGCAAAGCATTCCTGGACGAGACCGATCAGCTCGCCGACCTGTACCGGTCCGCCGACCCGAAGACGCCGATACCGACCTGCCCGGACTGGACCCTGTCGAATCTGATCGCGCACGTCGGCGGTGGAAACCGTTGGGCCGCAGCGATGATCGCCAACCGGGCCACCGAATTCCTGGAATTCCAGCAGGTTCCCGATTACCGTCGGCCACGTGACCTGGACGAGGTCGACGGGTGGCTGCGAGCCGGTGCCCGAGCGGTGATCGACAACATCGACACAGTGGGTTCCGATGTCCTGGTCTGGACGCCGTTCGGTTCCCCGCGCCCGGCCGAATGGTGGGTGCGCCGCCGCCTGCACGAGGCGACCGCGCACCGCGCCGATGCCCTGCTCGCCTTGAACCACGAGGTGGCCATCGCTTCCGAACTCGGCGCAGATGGACTGTCGGAGTTTCTCGAGATCGTCGAGTTGGGCCCACGCTTCGAGACCCCGCTCGACGAGGGTGCCAGCCTGCGCCTGCACGCCACCGATACCGATGACACCTGGACAGTTCTCCGATCCGGCGACACGATCACCACGACCGACAACCAGACACCGGCCTCGTTGACAGTCCACGGCACCGCCGTGGATCTGTACCTGCTGTTGCTGCGTCGGCTCCCAGCCGACAGCCCGACGCTGGCGACCTCCGGAGACCTGGAGGTACTCGCGACCTGGCTGGAGCGCATCAGATTCTGAACCTGCGGCGGCGGTTTCGATTCGTCGGGATTGCGCTGGCGTTGTAGCGGTCGAAGTGGGGCGGTCTCCCGCCGGTGCGCCCGTGCCGCTTCCGGTTGGCGATCTGATCGGATCTCCGGCGTAACCGCCTGTATCCGTTTCTGCGCAGCAATTTCCGATTCGCGGCAGATGAATACGCCTTGTCTGCGATCAGTAGCTCCGGATTTGTGCGTGGTGCGCCGCCGTGGAGGCGGGGCACCACGACACCGTTGAGCACCTCCGGCAGCATCGGACTGTCGCCGGCCTGCCCGGGAGTGATCAACACTGCCAGGCCACGGCCATTTCCGTCGACGGCCAGATGTGCTTTGGTGGTCAGTCCTCCGCGGGAGCGGCCGATCGCGTGGTCGGCGGGTTCAATGCCCTCCACCACGAGGCGGTTGTTGGCGAAGTTGCGACCCGCGCACCCTACGGACTTCGGGAGCAGCAACTCCAGCAGCTCCCACTGCGATCGGTGAGCACGTGATACCGAGCATTTACTGCTGCAACCACAGCGAGGTTTACCTGTCGAACGAATCAGCAGATGAGGGGAAGTAATAGGGAGGCGAAGGCACGGGCGGTCGGGTTCTCGATGGTCCGCTCAGCCGGGGTAGTGGACACCCGTCAGCTTCTCGGAGACCTCCCAGAGGCGGCGCTGTCTGTCAGGGTCCATCGAGCGGGAGCTGGATTTCACCCGATCCGGATAGCCTCGGATCTCGAAAAGCCCTGAAGGACCGTAGTATCCGCCGCCCTCGGCAGTCGGATCGGTTGCGGCACGGAGGGTGGGTAGCGCACCCATGGCGGCGGTGCGCCCGAACAAACGCGCGATGGCCAGGTTCGGCAGCCGGAAAGCCGCGGGAGAGTAGCGGAAGACCTCGGTGCTCGCGCCGCCGGGATGTGCAGCCAAAGCATGCGCCGACGTTCCGGCGAGACGGCGATCGAGTTCGTAGGTGAACATCAGGTTCGCCAATTTCGACTTGCCGTAAGCGTTTCCGGCGGAGGCAGCCGGATCGTCCGGCGCGATACGACCGAAACGATGCCCGATGCTGCTGACGGTCACCACCCGCCCGGCGCCGGATGCGACGATGTGATCCAGCAGCAGTCCGGTCAAGGCGAAATGACCGAGATGGTTGATTCCGAATTGGATTTCGAAACCATCCTCGGTTGTGCCGGAGAGTCCGGTGACGCCGGCGTTGTTGATCAGCAGATCAACCTGGTCGTAGCGGCTGCGGACGACTTCGGCCGCGGCGCGAATCGATGCGAGGGACGCCAAGTCGAGGGCGACGGTGTCCACCGTCGCATGGGCCGCCCGAATCGCGATGCGGGCGGCAGCGTCTGTCGCCTTGCCGGGATCGCGGCAGGCGAGCATCACGGTGGCGCCGTGCTCGGCCAACGCTCGCGCGGTTTCGAATCCGAGTCCGGTATTGGCACCCGTGACGAGCGCGATTCGCCCGGTCAGATCGGGGATGTCGACTTCGGACCACTTGCTCACGAGATCACTCCTAACATGAATGGTGCGTTCACATTAAAGTGAACCAGTAGTTCATGTTGTAGGCAAGATGGCCCAGGAGGGTGACAGTGAGATGACCGATCGACCCAGGCGCGCAGACGCGCTGCGCAATCGTGAGGCGATCGTCACCGCCGCACGCGAACTCGTCGTCGTCCAGGGGCCCGACATCGGCATGGACGAGATCGCTGCCGCAGCCGGTGTCGCTGTCGGCACGCTGTACAGGCATTTTCCCGCCAAGCAGGATCTGATCGAGGGCATTGTGACCGACCTGGCCGAGGCGCTCGGCCGGTCGCTGGATTCGGCGCTGGACAGGGTCAGGCACGGCACCAGCTCGGCTGTTGACGAGCTGATCGCGCTGCTACAGCACGTGGTGATCGACATGCGGCAGGAACGTCTGCTCCGGTTCGCCGTCGCTGGAGTCGCCAAGGATTCACTACGGGGGATCCAGAGACGCGGACATGCCGCCGTCGAGCAGTTGGTCGCCGCCGCGCACAGAGCCGGCTCGCTCTACTCGGACATCACCACCGACGATGTGGTCCTGCTGCTGTCCACTGCGCCCGCCGACGCCATGTCCGAGGTGGAGCAATTGCGATGGTTGACACTGGCACGTCGAGCGCTCACACCGGACCCCTCACCGGAATGCAGGCCATGATCCTTCCGAGACGCCACAACCATCCCAGCCACGAAACCTATTGGGAGACATAACTTAGGGCCGAAAGGTGCGCAGGTTCGATGTGGCGGGTCAGTGGCGGGTGCGGAGGTATTCGTCGTGTTCGAGGTCTTCGCGGTGGTAGCGCTGGGTGAGGGTGGTGAGGCGGTGGATTTCGGCGGCCATGGCATGGGGTTCGACGGGTTTGGCGATGATGGGGTCGCCGGTTTTCACGTAGTAGCGGCCGTCGGGATAGTCCATCCACCAGAAACCGCGTGCCGGGGTGGGGCGCGCGTCGAGGGCTGGGCCGGGGCAGATGGTTATTTCGCCGAAGGCGGAGCGGGGGCGCTGGAAGATGCGGTCCAGTTGTTCGATGGGGCCGATGTCGTGGGCACGACGGATGTGACGGTCACGCTCGGCGGCGATTTCCGCGCGGCGGATCTCCAGCGGTGGGTGGGTGCCGGGTCCGCACGCCGGTAGCGCGGCCACCGCGAGCCGGGCGACTTGCTCTGCGGCACAATAGGTTACGAGAATATCGCCGCCGGTGTCCGGACTCGAGCCGGGGAATTGTTGCAGCGCTGCCCCGGCCTGAGCGCGGACCGCGCCGTGGAACCGGTAGGCATGCGAAACATCGGCACCTCCGAAACCCTTCGACTCGACACGGACATCCGGCTCGAGCAGAACCTCGATGGCACGTTCGAGCTCGGGCGAGTACTTGGCCAGCAGGGAATCGACGGCGGCCTCGCGGTGCCGCTTCAGCTCATCGAAGTCGGCGATGTCGGTGCGATAGTGCAGCGGATAGGGCAAGCGGTCGCGACCGTATGCGGCCCAGAGGATTTCGAACTCCAGACCCGTGAGCCTGTGTCTGCCCGCCCCGTCCCCACTGCCGCCCGCCGCTCCGCCGTCCATACTCACTGCGCCGCCTCCACCGATTGCCATTCTCTGCACTCACCCCTCCGCTGCTCAGCCTCGCTCACGCTATCGCGTGCATCGGTTCGTTTACCGCGTATGTTGTCTGGCTCGGGGTGCTGCCGCGCATCGGTTCGTTTGTCGCGTGTGTTGTCTTGCCGGGTGCTGCCGTGCATCGGTTCGTTTACCGCGTATGTTGCCTGGCTCGGGGTGCGGCGCGCATCGGTTCGTTTGCCGCGTATGTTGCCTGGCTCCGGGTGCGGCGCGCATCGATTCGTTTGCTGCGCATGTTGTCTTGCCGGGGTGCTGCCGCGCACCGATTCGTTTGCCGCACAGGTGGTCTGGGTGCGGTCAACTGCGATCTCGACGGCGCTGACCACGCATTGCTGCACCAGTGGGCGGCGTCGGAGCGCCGTTGCGAAGTCATCGCATTGGATTCGGGCACATTGTGGCTCGCCGTCGCGCACGAGCCAGCGTTGGCCGGGGACACCGCGCTGCAATAGGCGTTCGACGCACACCTGTACTGGCCCGGATGCGGCCCACCAGGAGCGCGATTGGTCGGGTCGCTGCCGCGGGCCGCGTGCGTTGCGCCGCTTGGCCTGCTGCCGGGCGCTGAATCGTGTGCCGCGCGTGCTGTGCTGAGCACTGATCCGTGTGCTGGGCGCGCCGTGCTGTGTATCGATTCGAGTGTCGTGCATCTTGTTTCGCTCGGGCCGCTGCTGCACATGGACGCGTGCGGCGTGCGTGTTGTCTGGGTTGGGCTGCGGGTGCGCACCGGTTTGCGTGGCGCGCATTGGATGGGTCTGGTTATTGCGGGCATTGGTTTGTGTTCCGTGTGCTTTGTTTCGCTGGGGCTGTCGCGCGTGGGGTGGCGTGGCGTGTGTGTTGTTTGGGTTGGGCTGCTGGTGCCGTGCCGAGCGTCGCGTTGGCCTGGTTGCTTCAGGGCATCGATCCGTGCGCCGCGTGCGCTGCCTCGCTCGAGCTGCTGCCACGCGCAGACTCACGAGCCGCGCGTGTTGGCTCGGTTGGGCTGCTGCGCAGCGGTTTGTGTGGCGCGCATGTTTTTGTCCGGCGAATTCGTGCGTGGCGTGTGAATTGGTGCGCGGCGGTGGGGTATTGGGTGCGTTGTTGGTGGGGTGGGATGGTGGGGGCGGGGTTAGTAGGCGGGGTCACTGGTGGGGGGTTCGCCGATTACTGGGGGGACGGTTTTGGGGTGGGAGTTCAGGCCGGTGAGTTCTTCGCCGTGTTCGGCGGTGATGAGGTAGTCGGGGACGGCTTTTTTGCGGTCGTCGTCGCTGGACTTGTTCTGGCCGGGGGCGCCCATGCCGGACATGCCGGAGCGGCCTGATGTTGCGGTGCTCTGGCGGGTGGTTGCGGCGGCTGTGGTCGTTGTCGTTGCTGGTGTGCCGGCGATACTGCGGCCGGGGCTGCCCTGGGTGGCGCCGGGGGTGCCGGTGCTGGTTGGGCGGCCAGTGGTGGTTCCGATGCCGGGGGTGTTGAGGCTCGGGGTGGATGTGCTCGGGTTCGCGGTGGTGGTGGAAGCGGATGGCGTTGTCGCGGTTGAGCTTTGCGGGGTGGTGCTGGCGGCGGTGGTGGCATTCGGTGTTGTCGTCGACGGGGTCGTGGATTGTTCGGTGCCTGTCGGTTTGCCCGAATCCTGGCCCTGGTTGCCCGAGCCGTCCGAACCATCGCCACCGGTACCCGCGGAGCCGTCGTCGGAACCCGAAGATCCTTGCGTACCACCGGCATCGCGGCCTGGCGTGACGGGGCCGGGGCCGTCGACGATCGTCGGTGCGGTGGGCATGTAGGGGACGCCGACATCGGTCTGCCCCGCGACCTGGCCGTAGACCGTGCGCAAGATTCTGCGCCCCTCCTGCTCGGCCTCGGTGCTGGTGTATTCGTCGGTCTTCATGACGCCGTCTTTGGGCAGCGTCTTTCCCGCGATATCCGGGCGTTCGGACAGACCCGGCATCAACGCCTGGGTCTGCTCCAAGCCGGTCTTCATTTCCGCGAGCTTGAGACTGGTCAGCGTGGCCGCCTGCGCCAGCGGAACGGACTTTTCGTAATAGTTGTTCACCGCAGTCACGGCGGCGTGCGCGGCCACGCCGGTCCATCCGGGGCGGTCGTTCTGCCCGTTGATGGTGCGATCGAATTCGCGCTTGAAGACCTCGAAGGTGCCGGTCAGGTCCGCGCCGATATTCGCCCACATGGTGACCGCGTCATCGACAAGTTTCGGTTTCATCGCTGAGACGGCGGTCTGCATCTGCTCGAGGGTGAGATGGTCGTAGCTGTCCGGAGTCGTGATGTGCGGCGGTTGCGTCTCACCATCGAAACCGTGGTAGCCCGACTCGGTTTTGTAGATCCAGTCGCGGTCTCGATTCCACTGCTCTTGGGCCTCGATGACGCGGCGCTGGTAGTCCTCGTAGGTCATTCTGGAGTCACCTGCCTGACCTGGGAGGCGCTGTATTGGTCTTGGGCACCGAAGTTCGCGATCGCTTTGGCCACAACCTGTTTCAGGTTCTTGACGGCATCGATATGCTGCTCGATCACAGTGCTCAGAGAGCGGTCGGTTCCGGAGGCGGTTTCGGAGAACTTCTTCTCCAGGATCTTGCCCGAGTTGAAGGTGCCGAACCCCGTTATGTTGCTAATTCTGTCGATGCTTTCGAGCACCGAGTTCAGCCCGTCGATCTGGTCGTCGCAGACCTTGTCCAAGCCGCTCCCAACCTCCGGATCCAGTGATAGCTCACCAGCGTTGGCTCGGTCGAGCAATCGCGTCCATTCGCCGGGATCGATGCCTTCGATCATCCGTCCCCCTCAACGTCCAGGTAAATACTCGGCCAAGGCTTCGCTGAGACGATGCACCTCGGCACATGGCTCACCAGCCCCGTCGACTCCGTATCGATTGATCACATTGAATTCGACAATCCCGTGCGGCAGTTCAACGGCAAGCCAGCAGGTCAGGTCGTGCCTAGTACCAGGTTGGCGGAACTGGAGTGCCGGACGGGAACCGACGGTCGATGGGGTGTGTTCTACATAATCGGTCCGTTGCCTGATTTCCTCGAGCGTGTGATCCGACGACAGGACTCCGAAGTTGTAGGTCTTCGCCTGGGATAGCCAACTGCACACTTTCCACCCCGTGGGGTCGACTCCGGCAACGGTAGTGTCTTTGCTGGCAGTGTTCAGCCCGAGCGCGGATATTGCGGAATCTGGTATGTCGCAGGGATTCCAGATCGCTGCTTCGGGGTCTTTCGACGTCGTGGCCGCTACAGTCGTTGCCGATGCTTTCGTGCTGCTCGGCGCCGGAGCGCTCTCCCCTGAGTTGTCATTGCATCCGACAAGCACTAGCGCCGCGCCGAGGATCAGCGCCGTAGCGCGCGGCATCTTCGCTGTACCAACCATCCGCGAACCCCTTCGCTGCCACCCGTCCCTAGGGGCCACACGCAATCCCCCATTGCTCCGCAACCCTACCGTCTGGCGTGGGAGACCGGCAACGAGACGAGGCCATGATCAGACACCGAAAGCCTCCCGCGCTCATGTGGTGCGGGAGGCTTTCGTATCAATCACTCAGGACTGGCTGAACTTCCCATCGGCGATAGCCGTGGTGAAGGCATCCCACTGAGTAGGGCTGAACACCAGCGCCGGTCCGCTTGGGTTCTTCGAATCCCGCACACCGACAAAGTCGCTGGACAGGAACGCGACCTCGACGCAATCCCTGCTGGCCGAGCTGCGGTTGCTTTTGAACCAGCGGGCTCCGGAGAGATCGAGATCATGTTCGACGGTCACGTTGCGTACTCCCTAGCTAGCTGTCGGAGCAGACTCCTACTTGCCACCTCATCCAGTGCGGCGCGCTGAAGTGTCTCGTGTCCCTCATGGTAGCGCCGAATATCAGGCTGCGACTCCAAGTACAGACTGCCGGTGAAGTTTTCGAGGTAAACAACCGACGGCTCGAGCGGCTCACCCTTCTTGTCCAGCCCGAAGTCGACGAGAGTAAAGAGTCCGATCGGGTCGCCTAACGGGATACCGGCCGAGTATGGGAGCACCCGCAGCGTGACATTGGGCAGTGTCGACATGTCGGCTAGATGTCGCATCTGCGCGCACATGACCCGGTTGCTACCGACCACCCGGCGCAGTGCGCACTCGAGGAGTACGACATTCAATTCGACTGGCCGCCGCTTCCTCGTGAGGATCTTCTGACGGCGCTGTTTCATCTCGACCCGCCGCTCGATTTCCGCGCTGGAACTCCCAGGAAATGCCGAACGCAGGAGTGCTCGGGTGTAGTCCGGCGCTTGCAGCAACCCCAACACAACATCCGGCGCATACGAAGTCAACCGCCGCGCCGAAGCTTCCAGCCCCACGTACACATCGAAGTCTTCAGGGATCAACTTCCCATACTCATGCCACCAACACTTCCCCGACGCCTGCTGCGCCAACCCCAGCAACCCCGCCGTCACAACCTCCTCCGCGTCATACACCGCACACAACTCTCGAATATCGAGCAGCCGTATCCGATTCGCCTGCCCGGTCTCCAACCGCTGCAGGGTCGTCTTACCGCGTTCTATCAACTGCGCCGCCTCGGGCATCGTCATCCCGGCCTGTAAGCGCAGGTCACGCAGATGGCGCCCCAGTTGTCGTCGCGGCACCGTACTTCCTGAATCCGTCATGGCCCCCTACCTCAGTTTTCGGAAACGATTGTGATGTGTCCGCGGACGTACCGATCCCCGGACACGGAACTTGTCCTCGCCTTTCGGCGCGATTCGAATGCAGACCCCATGTAGACGCTGGCTCCTCCGCTTGTCGCGTGCTGTGCTGTTGCCGCGCCCGGTCGGAGAGCCGTAGGAAACTCGAGAAACCTATTGGATCACAACGGATTGCCGCGTATCCGCAGTTTCGGCCGGGCGCTTCGAATTCACCGAGACGAATCGAGGCAATCGATGGATCACCCGGGATTGCGATGCGTCCCGAGCTTCGGCTGGGCGCATCCGAAAACACCTATGTCTTGCCTCGAAGTGGCGGGTGTACATCGAGCCGAGTCGAATGGTGGTACCGCTCCGGAACCGCCTTTCGACTCGGCTCGACGCCGGATGGTGGCCTGGGAGCGGGACTTCGAGACCGGCACTGGGCGAATCGGAAATTTCATGGACCACATCGCGTTCGCCGACGCGGCCAAGCTGTGTACGCGACCTTGCTGATCGAACCACTGCCGACGAAGGGTGAGGTGCTGCGCGCCTGCCGTGGCGTCGAACACGCCGCGCATCCGTTGCTGCGCGCCGCGTATGAACTGACCTGTCTGCACGAGAGTCTGCTCGCCGACGGCTGCCGAACCACTGAGATCGACAGCCGGAGAGCGAAATTGGTGCGCGATATCAATCATTGGGCCCATGCGCACCTGCCGCCCGCACGCGGCAGCGCCTCTGTGCACACCGAAACGCTGGGCGCTGTGCTCGACCGGCTCGCCCAATACACCGCCACCGCCTACGCCGCCCTGGCGAGCGCAGCGGACGACGCGCTCGGCGACGCCTGGGAGTCGCTGGCCGAATTGGCCATCGGTTACGAGGATTTGGCAGCCGAGCTCACTGCGGGCCGTCGCCGACTCCCCGGCGGCCCGTGACCATACCCGCCACTTCGAACGCCGCAGGCCGCGAGATTGCGGGATCGCCGAAATCCAGCCGCGAAGACGCCGGGTTACTAACCGCTCGGGGCACGTCGTCGGGCGACCGGTTCCCGTACTCCCATGGTGTTTCGGCTGTCGAGGAGCGCGCGCGGGGTCGACTCCGACCGATCCGTGTTACTTCCCTGGTGGGCCCGAATGCCGTGCCCTGGTGGTGTTTTGGCTGTCGGGGCGCGGTGCGCGTTGGGCTCGGACCGATTTGTGCTACTTCCCCGGTGAGCCTTGCCACTCCCGGATGTCGTGTCCTGGGGGTTTTGCGGCTTCCGGATGTCGTGCCTCGGTGGTGTTTGGGCTGTCGGGGGGCGCTACTGGTTGGGCTCGGACCGGTTTGTGCTCCCTGGTGGGCCTTACGGCTCCCGGATGTCGTGCCTTGGTGGTGTTTGGCTGTCGAGGGGCGCTGTGGGTTCGACTCGGACCGATCTGTGCTACTTCGCTGGTGGGCCTTGCGGCTCCCGAATGCCGTGCCCCTGGTGGGATTTGGCTGTCGAGTGGCGCGTGCGAGCTCGACTGTGGCCGGTGCGCGCTTCTTCGCCGGTGGGCCGTGAATCGGCTACGCATTCCCGGATTCCGCGTCCTGATGGGTTCGGCTGTCGAGGGGGCGCGCGGTATCGATGGCGAGTCGATCGTGCCACCCTCGCTGACTGGCATTCCGGTATCGATCGCCGAATGACGGATTCGCCCGAAACCCCCTCGGGCACACCGTCGTACGGCTGCAAGGTGAGGGAGGTGGAATCGCCCAAGGGGGCGGTTGTTCGAGCCCTAGGGTTGGCTGTTCATGGCGCGAATCGTCCTTAACGTAAGCGAGGTAATCAATCAACCTCGCTTTCAGGAGCAGTGAAATGCGAATCAAGTCCCTTATCGCGGCCGGTCTTCTCGCCACCGCCGCCGTCGCCGGGGTGTCGACGGCAGCAACCGCGTCCGCGGCCACGGGCTACTACTACGGCACCTATGCCACCTCCGCGGCCTGTGCCGCGGACGGCGCCTCGCCCACCACCGGCGGCTACTACTACGAGTGCGTCGAAACCTACAGCGGTTGGGACCTCTACATCTACTACTGACCCGATCCGCCGATAACCGAAATCGGCGGCACCGCACCGTAATCGAAAAGCGGGAAGTCCGAACAGCCGGACTTCCCGCTTTTCGTTTTGGGGCGAATCATCCACCGCCCCAACAAAACTCAGTGACCGCCGTTTTCCTGCAGCCGCTTGAGCGAGGCCTCCACCTCGGCCTCGGCCTCGGCGCGACCGACCCACTCCGAGCCCTTGACGAACTTGCCCGGCTCCAGATCCTTGTAGCGCTCGAAGAAGTGCTTGATCGCGGCCAGTTCGAATTCCGGCACATCGGCCAGATCCTGGATGTGGTCCCAGCGCTTGTCGCCCGCGGGCACGCACAGCACCTTGTCGTCGCCGCCAGCCTCGTCGACCATCTTGTACATGGCGACCGGACGGACCTCGATCAGGCAGCCCGGAAACACCGGCTCCGGCAGCAGGACCAGCGCGTCCAGCGGGTCGCCGTCCTCACCGAGGGTGTTCTCGATGTAGCCGTAGTCGGCCGGGTAGACCATGGACGTGTAAAGGAAGCGGTCGAGCCGGACCCGACCGGTCTCGTGATCGACCTCGTACTTGTTCCGAGAACCCTTGGGTATCTCGATGGTGACGTCGAACTCCACGCCATCTCCTTACTGATGCCTTTGTGTGACTGTCGCCGTGCGGTCGTCGGAACGCCGACTCGACAGGTGTTCGGGGGGAACGGTGCCGGAACGAGGATAGTGTGGTCCGCGGGCACTCGGGTGCGGTAGGTGGGTGGACCCGGCGACGGTGCGACGGTCGGGCGATACGAGACGGAGAGACGGCGGGCACGTGGTGGGTGGCAGCAATAGCAATTACGGTGGCTCGGCCACCAAGCGACGCCGCGGTATCTGGATCGGCGTCGCGTTCGTGCTGGCCTTGCTGCTCGGTGCCGGGGCAGGCGTGGTGATCGCGGTCAAGCCGTGGACCGAGGAATTCCGGCACGGCGGGCTCACCGTCGCCGCAGCGCCCGCGCCGGTCGAACCGGATCCGCAGGTCGATCCCGCGCCATCGAACGCGCCCGCGCCGACTCCGGCTGGTGTCGCCGCCGCGCTCGCGCAGGTGGTCGCCAATCCCGACCTCGGTGCATTCGCCGGTGAGGTCACCGATGCGGGCTCCGCGACCGTGCTGTGGAGCGCCGAATCCGATAAGCCGATGATTCCGTCATCCACCGCCAAGGTCCTCACCACCGCGGCCGCGCTGCTCACACTGCCCGCGGACCATCGGGTGAGCACCCGGGTCGTGACCGGATCCGCGCCCAATGAACTGGTGCTGGTCGGCGGTGGTGATCCGACGCTGACGGCCCAGCCCGACGGCAAGGGGTACTACCCGAATGGGCCGCGCCTTTCGGATCTGGTGTCGCAGATCAAGGCGTCCGGACATCAGGTCGACACCATCGTGGTCGACACCTCGGCATATTCCGGCGCGCCCATGGCACCCGGCTGGGATCCGGTCGATATCGGCGAGGGTTCGATCGCGCCGATGGATCCGGTAATGCTCGATGGCGGCCGCCTCGATCCGCTGGTCGAGTACTCGCCGCGCACTCCGACTCCGGCGCTGGCCACCGGACAGCGCCTGGCCACCGAACTCGGACTCGATCCCGCCAAGGTGCGGATCGGCAACGCCCCCGCCGGTGCGACGGAGGTGGCGAGCGTGCAATCCGCGCCGCTGCGGGATCGGCTGCGCGACACCATGGTCTATTCCGACAATGTGCTCGCCGAGGCCATCGGCCGCGAGATCGCGATCGCATCCGGTAACGAGGCATCGTTCACCGGGGCGGTCGCCGCCCTGCAAACCGCGCTCGGCAAGGGCGGATTCGATCTCAACGGACTTTCGATGCGCGACAACAGCGGCCTGTCGACCGAGGACCGGGTGCCTCCCCGGTTGCTCGACAAGATCATCTCGACCGCGGCGAAGCCGAGCGGCGCCAATGCCGTGCAGCCGAGCAATACCAAGGCCAAGCCGGAATCCGACCGCATCGCGACCACCCTGGCCCCACTGCTCGACGATCTGCCTATCGCGGGTGCGACCGGTTCGCTGAGCAGCCGTTATGTCACGCAGAACCGGGGCGGTGCGGGATGGGTGCGGGCGAAGACCGGAACTCTCTCGGTGGCGAGCACGTTGGTCGGGTATGTGCTGGATAGCGACGGGCGGGTATTGACCTTCGCATTGATGTCGAACGATCGGCCACCGGAGTTGAGCCGGCCCGCATTGGACGCCATCGCCGGCACCCTGCGCAACTGTGGATGCTCGTGACGGGTGGTTGACCATGATCGAAGGCATTGATGGATCGGGCCGCGTGCCGGCCGTGGATTCGGATGCGGACCCTGCGACCGAGCGCAGACGCTCCGGATTTTCCGGTGCCGTCGATTGGCGCCTTGCCGCGCGCACCGGTGCCGCGCTGGTGCCGTCCGGCCCGCGGACTTCGCGATATTCGGCCGAGCAGGTAGTGAGCGAGTTGGCCGAGGCGTCGGTGCGGGCGGAGGGGCCGGTTCGCGAGGTGAGCGGTCTGCTCGATGACCAACCGGTGCCATCGGCGCTGATCGTCGATCGTCCCGGTTGGATCAATGCGGCGGCCGATTCCATGGCCCAGTTGACCGGCACCGGACCGGCATCGGACAAGGGCATGCTCGTGGGCAAACCCGCTGGTGTGCAGGCGGGCGCGATGCTGGCGTTCCTGTCCACCGCGATCCTCGGCCAGTACGACCCGTTCACCGGACCCGATGGGACGCTGCTGCTCGTCGCGCCGAACATCATGGCGGTGGAGCGCGCACTGGGCGTCTCGCCGACCGACTTCCGCTTCTGGGTCTGCCTGCATGAGGTGACCCACCGGGTGCAGTTCTCCTCCGCGCCGTGGCTGGCCGATTACATGCGCACCAATGTCGACGTCCTCGGCGAGGTCGGCGACGAACCGCTCGCCGACATGCTCGGCCGCCTCGTCGAAGAGGTGCGCGACCGTCGCCGCGGTACCGGCCCCGAGGACCCCAATTCCCGCGGCATCGTCGGTCTACTGCGCGCCACCCAGGCTCCACCGCAACGCGAGGCCCTCGACCGCCTGCTGATGCTCGGCACCCTGCTGGAAGGCCACGCGGACCACGTCATGGATGCCGTCGGCCCCACCGTCATCCCCACCGTCGAACAAATCCGCGCCGCCTTCGACAAACGCCGCAAACGCCCCACCAACCCCCTTCAGCGCCTGCTGCGCGCCCTTCTCGGCGTGGACGCCAAGGTTGCTCAGTACGTCCGCGGCAAGAAATTCGTCGACGCGGTAGTGGCCCAAGTCGGCATGGCCCAGTTCAACACCATCTGGACCAATGCCGAAACCCTGCCTCGCTCAACGGAAATCGAGGCCCCTGAGCGCTGGGTGGCCCGCGTTCTCGGATAGTTCGCGCCGGGTTCTCGATCGTCTGTACGGCGCCCCACACTCCATTTCGGTCTGGGTCGGACCACATCGTGTTCCTCACCGTCCCAGGCAGCAGCAAGCCTCGCAACCTGCGCCGCGGCCCGCGGGTCGCGCTCTCCATGACACCGGCCGACAACCCGTTCCAGTCGGTCATCGACCGCTGGCGTAAGGCGATGTGGCCGGCCGATCATCGACCAGCTGGCCCACAGGTACGTCGGTCAGCCGTACTCGCGAGGAAGAGCGCGTCGTCGCGGTCATCGAAACCAGAGCGTCAGACGGTAGGCGTCTCGTGAGCAGCAGTGTGCGTCCTCGGTAGTCTCCGGATATGAGCCGTACGGCGGGAGCGATGCCCGGGGATGCGCGGCGGCTGCCCGAAACCGACGCGGTGCTCGAGGTGCGGCGGGCGGTGCGGGGATGGCTGGCCGATTACGCGACGGGTGATGTGGCGGTCGCGCTGTCCGGAGGCGCGGATTCGCTGGCGTTGACCGCCGCTGCCGCTGTGGAGGCGGATCGGGTCGAAGCGCTGATTGTCGATCATCAGTTGCAAAAGGGATCGGACAGGGTGGCGGCCGAGGCGGCCGCTACAGCGCTGGCACTCGGGTGTCGGTCGGCGCACGTGCTGCCGGTCGAGGTCGGCAACGACGGAGGAATGGAGGCGGCGGCGCGGGCCGCTCGGTACATGGCGCTCGACGGGGCGAGGGGTGGATTGCCGGTGCTGCTCGGGCACACGCTCGATGATCAGGCCGAGACCGTGTTGTTGGGGTTGGGGCGCGGGTCGGGCGGACGGTCGATTCAGGGAATGGCCGCGTTCGCGGATCCGTGGGGACGACCGCTTTTGCGGGTGCGACGGGCGGTGACCAGACAAGTATGTGTCGATATCGGGCTGACGCCATTCGAGGATCCACACAATTCGGCGGCGGAGTTCACCAGGGTGCGGTTGCGGAACGAGGTTCTTCCGCTGCTCGAGGACGTGCTCGGGGGAGGTGTTGCGGGGGCATTGGCGCGCACGGCCGAGCAGTTGCGCGATGACGGTGCGGTACTGGATGCGCTGGCCGATGAGCTGTTGCGAGCCGCGAGTTCGGGTCCGGCGAGTAATGGCTCGACCCTCTCGATAGAGACCCTCGCCACTGCTCCCGCGGCTTTACGTCGCCGCGCAATCCGTGCCTGGTTGCTGGCCGGTGGCGCTAAAGCCCTGACCAACAAGCATTTACAGGCGGTTGACGAGCTGGTTACCGGATGGCGCGGGCAGGGCGGCGTCGCGGTGGGCGGCGGGTCACTGGGACGCAGGTTGGTCGCTGGGCGCGAACATGGCAGGCTGACTCTGCGTCTGCAAGGGACCCGATGACACATAATGGGTCGGCCGGGGAGACACCAGGGAAGGGAAACCAACTGACGTGTACGAGGGCGATATCGCGTCGGTGCTGATCACCGAGGAACAGATCGCGGCCAAGACCCAAGAGCTGGCCGAGCTGATTGCCAAGCGTTATCCGGCCGGTGCCCCCGAGGGTGATCTGTTGCTGGTCGGGGTGCTCAAGGGCGCCATCTTCTTCATGACCGATCTCGCCAAGGCGCTGCCGATTCCCACCCAGATGGAATTCATGGCGGTCTCCTCCTACGGCTCGTCCACCTCGTCCTCCGGTGTCGTGCGCATCATGAAGGACCTGGACAAGGACATCGCGGGCCGCAATGTGCTGATCGTCGAGGACATCATCGACTCCGGACTCACGCTGTCGTGGCTCAAGCGCAATCTGTCCACCCGTAATCCGGCCTCGCTCGAGGTCGTCACCTTGCTACGCAAGCCGGACGCGCTGCGCACCCACGTGGAAGTCGCGCACGTCGGCTTCGATATTCCGAACGAATTCGTCGTCGGCTACGGCCTCGATTACGCCGAGCGCTACCGCGACCTGCCCTATATCGGCACCCTCGAACCGAAGGTCTACGGCGGCGCGTAATCAGGGCAGCATCGCGAATATCGTTGCGGGCGAACCGGATCCGCCGCTGTAGAGCGCACCGCCGACCAGCACCCAGGCGCCGGTGGCTGGCAGTTCGGCGAGATTGGCCAGACACTCCAAGCTGATCCGATGTTCGCGATACAGCAGCTTGGACACCTCATAGCTGTTGTCGGTCCCGAGATCGGGTCCGAACGTATCGATACCGAGCGCGCCACGGCGCCCGAGCCGCCCGGTCCGCAATAGCCATTTCACCGTCTCGACCGCGAATCCCGGTTGATGATCGGCACTTTCGCCGGTTCCGATGAATTCCGGCGTCCCCCATTTCTCGTCCCACCCGGTCCAGGCCACTACCGCCGACCCGTCGGGTATCCGCCCGTGCCGACCCTCCCACTCGCGCAGATCCGCGATATCGATCGCGTAATCGCGATCGTTCGCGCATTGGTCGCGCACGTCGATCTTCACTGCGGGCAGCAGCAGATCGTCGAGGTCCAATTCGTTGGCGGCCAGTCCGTCGGCATGGAAGTGGATCGGTGCGCCCCAATGGGTTCCGGTGTGCTCGCCCTGCTGGATATAGCGCAGGTAATAGCCGTCGTTCGCGACGGTCGCGACAATATCGGTCCGGAATTCGGGATCACCAGGAAATAGCGGCGCCGTCGCCGGATCGTGGACGTGGGAAAGGCTGATCAGCCGTCCGAACGGGCGCGGACCGGTCATCGCGTCCGCTGTGGAATCGCGCGCGCTAAGGCCAGCAGATCGGCCTCGAGCATCCGGAACAACCGATAGGTGAGCACGAATGCCAGGATGCCACCCACGCTGAGCACCCGCACCGAAACGATCACCAAATCCAGATCGGCGGCCTCGACGAAGGTCGCACTGGCCACGCCGAGCAGCGGAACCGAGGCGGCCACGCCAAGATAGAAGTTCCCGCGCTTGGCTAGTTTGCGCAGCTGCTCCTCGTCCTCGGCGCCGATATCGCCGCGCACAAGCAGCTGTGGATAAATCGAACGCACCGCGTAAACCATGATCGGGAAGAACGGATACGCCAGTGCGATCGCGGCGCACACCACCTGTGCGGCATAGAAATGCAGAAAGGTCGCGCGCGGTAGATCGACCCCGAAAAAAACCGGCGCCAACGGCCACACCAGCCCGGCGATCAGCCAGAAGCCGAATGGCACCCAGACCGCCCAGTCACCCATCTGCAGTGTGTCGCGCCGCGCGGCGGCCAGCGTGCGCGGGGAGTATTCGCGACCGCGGGCCAGGCGGAATCCGATTGTCAGCGGGCGGCGGGTGAGGAAAAGCAGCAGCAATCCGGCGATCGGGAAGGCGATGAGGTTGGTGACCAGGCCGCCCGCGGCGAACCGTTGCTGATCGGCCGCCGACATCCGATCGATGATCAGCGAGTTGTTGAGGTTGATGTTGTAGACGCTGGCCAGCAGATTCGGCACGCCGACGCACAGCGTGAGGATCGGTATGAGCCAGCCACGCGACCGATTCGCAAAACTGGTCGGGGCCGGATCGACCAGCTCTCTGGCGCGCTCGTCGAGACACAGGTCCAGCTGCGCGGCGAGTTCGGCGCCATTGCGCCAGCGCCGTTGCGGATCGGGCCGCAGACATTCCAGCAGCACTCGCCGCAATGCGCTCGGGGTGTCCGCGGGCAACTCTCGCAGCGTTTCCGCGGTGACGCCGCGCTCGCGCAGGGCCACCATGGTCGCGATGGTTTCGACGCGGTCGTCGGGATCGGCGGGCATCGGCGGATCCTCGAACGGCATCGCGCCGGTGAGCAGTTCCCACAGCAGCACGCCGAGGGCGTAGATATCGCTACTCGGGCCGGGGGGCGGTGCGTCGGGATCGAGCAGTTCGGCGAGTTGTTCCGGGGAGCGGTACGGCAGCGAATCCGGGTCGGCGGCAGTTGGATTCGCCACTGAACGAGGTGCCGCGGTTCGCGCGGCGAAATCGGCGAACTTAGGAATGCCCTCCGCGGTGAACAGCACATTCGCCGGTTTGATATCACGGTGCGCTACCCCGTGCTGTTCGGCGTAATCGAGTGCGTCGGCCAGTCGCCGCCCGATCCAGGCCACCGTCTCGGGCCAGCTCAGTGCCGAGATTTCGGCGCGCACACTCGAATCCGACGGCCGGATCTCACCCTTGACCTCCATCGCGGCATCGATGGCACGCAGCAGCAGGGCCCCGCCTTCGGATTCCGGGCCGCGCCGCCGCTCGGCGAGCACCCCGGCCGCCGTGCCGCCGGGCAGGTACTGCATGTAGACCAGACGGGTCGATGCCGGGGCCTCCGGTGTCGCGGCAGTGACCAGACGCTGATCGAAAACCCGTACCAGATGCGGATGATCCAGCTGCGCCATGCTGTGCCCGCCCGCCCTGCGACCAGCCGAAAGCCGCACAGCCACCAGGCGCTGCATCGAGCGCTGCCTGGCGAGGAAGACTCGGCCGAGGGCGCCGGCGCCCAGATCGGTGAGCAGATCGAAGTCATCGATCCGATTACCCGGCCGCAGACCGGCGACCAGCGCGGCGGCGCGTTCGGTATCGGCGGCGGTGTCGTCATCGTCGGCGTAGACCGCCAGCCGGGCGCGCACCTCCCGCGCCAGCGCCGGATATTCAGCGAGGAAATCCGTCAGTTCCAGCGGGCCGTACCGGCGACGGGCAAGGAACTCCTCGCAGAGCAGATCGACCAGCTCCGCACTGTGCTCCACCTCTGGAAATTCCTTGCGGTACTCGGCGATGCGTTTGCCGAGGCCTTGACGATCCCAGCGGTGGCGCAGATCGATGCGGACCAGATCGATGAGCACCGCGAGACGCACCTGGGCGCCGTCGGGGATATAGTCCGCGATCGGGGGCGGTTCGGTCCGTTCGCCACGCAGGCAGCGCTGCCAATCTTCGGTGAATATGGATATGGGGTCGGTCTCGCTTCGATCAGCGAAATCGGCAGCTGTCACGATCGCGGCTCCAGCGCGGCGGGCTCAGCGCGCTTCCATCCAGTCGAAATCAGTTCCCGGTCCAGGGATTCCTCGGGCGCGACGACCCGCTCCAGCGCACGCAGATCGGCCTCCAGTGCGCGGAAGAGCAGGTAGGAGCCGATGAACGCGATGATGCCGCCCACGCAGAGCACGCGCACCGCGCCGATCACCCTCGAAATATCCTCGGGCGGCAGGAAGGTCACGCCCGCCACCGCGAGCAGCGGCACCGAGGCCGCGACCGCCAGATATCCGTTGGCGCGGCGATCCAGACCGCGCAGCCACACCGCGTCCTCGGTACTGATCTCCCCGTGTCGCAGGAAGATCGGATAGATGCAGCGGACCATGAAGAAGCACACCAGGAAGAACGGGTACGCCATCGCGATAGCACCGCACACCACGATCGAGGTGAGGAAGTGCACCACCGCGCGGGCGGGTACATCCCCGGCCGCCAATTGCAGCGCGATCGGGAAGGTGAATCCGGCGATCACCCACAGCGAGAAGACCACCCACACCGCCCGGTCACCGAACAGCAGGGAGTCAGCCCTGGCCAGCCGCAGCATCTCGGCATCGTAGCGGCGGTTGCGGCGCAGTCCGTGCGGCACCGTGATCATTCTTCGGGACATATAGAGAATCAGTGCCGCGCCGAGCGGGAAGAAGATTCCGTTGACCGCAGTGGTAATGATCATGAAGGTGCGCCCGGCATCCTCGGGGAGCCGGTCCACGATCAGATGCTGGTTGTGCTGGATGTTGTATGCCGAGGCGAGGATATTCGGGACGCCGATGGCCAACGACACGATCACCAGCCGCCACGCCCGCAACTTCAGCCGCCAACTGCCTGGCGGCGGGTCGACCAGATCCCGCGCCCTTGGATCCATGCACAAGTCGAACTGCTTGGCCAGCACCCCACCATTGGCCCAGCGCCGCGTGCGATCCGATTCCAAACAGGTCAGCAGCACCCGCCGCAGCGCGGCCGGACAGTTCTCCGGAAGGCGTTGCAGCGCAACGTCGTTCACCCCGGCGGTGCGGCGTTCCAGCATGCCTTCCAGCGCTGTATCGTCGCCGTGTTCGGTCGCGGTGGAATCGTCGAACGGTTTCGCGCCGGTGAGCAATTCCCACAGCACCACGCCGAGGGAGTAGATATCAGAGCGGGTGTCCAGATCCTCGGCCGTGCGCTCGCGGCCGGGATGGCAGGCCTCCAACTGTTCGGGCGACATGTACGACAGTGAGCCGCCGAAATAGGCCACCGGGCTGGTGCCCGCCACATTGCGGCTGAAGCTGATATTGAAATCGGCCAGCTTCGGCACCGCCTCGGCGGTGAGCAGGATATTGGCGGGTTTCACATCGCGGTGCAGTACACCGTGCGCGGAGGCGTATTCCAGCGCCTCGGCCACTCTGCGGCCCAGCCAGGCCACGGTTTCCGGCCAGCTCAGTCGCGCGATCTCGGCGCGCACGCTGGAATCGGTCGGGCGGATTTCGCCCTTCTCCTCCATGGCCGCGTCGACCGCGTCGAGCAGTAGTTGTCCGCTGCGCTCGGCGGGCCGGGTGGAGCGCACCCAACGCAGTACGCCGAGCAGGGTGCCCCCCGGCAGGAACTGCATGTACAGCAGCCGCAGTCGGCGCATGGCCGGATCGCGGGCGTCATCGGAGCCGAGCAGCCGTTGATCGAAGACGCGCACGATGTAGTCGTGGTCGAGCTGGGCCAAGGTCTGCGGTTCGGTGCCGTGGTCGGCGGAAATCTTCACCGCGACCAATCGCTGCAATGACCGCTGCCTGGCCAGGAAGACGCGGGCGAAGGCCCCACTGCCCAGCCCCGTGAGCAGATCGAAGTCGTCGATGCTCTGGCCGATCTGGATGCGGTCGAGCGCGTCGAAGCGCCCCGGGCCGGTTCCGGCGGTGGTTCGAGTGGCGGCGGTTGGAGCGACGGCTGCCGTCGCGCTCGGATCGGCGATCACCGTCGCGGTTGGATCGACGCTTGCGCGGGTCATCTCAGTAATACGAAAAGAGCCAATGGTTTGGTTCAGTCGGGTCGATTCGTTCAACTCGGTATTTTCGTCGTTCTGGGCGGTCGGACTCCGCTCAGCGGCCGCACGAGTTCTGGCGAACTCGGTCAGCACCGAATCCTCGAGCGCCGCTCGGCGGGTGCTCTGGTCCATGTCGTCGGCATTGAGCAGCGCGCGCAATTCCGCCGCCTGTTCCGGATATTCCCGCAGACAATCCTTCGGATCGACCCGTTCACCGCTGTGTCGTCGGATGACGAACTCTTCGTACACCAAACCGGCCGGAATGCCGCCCGGTTCGAGTTCCGGAAACTCGGCGCAGTAGTCGAAAAGCCGTTTACGCGGGTCTGGAGCAGTATTGGATTCACGGCGCTCCTGGCGATCATCGTGGTCACGCTCCGCCGCGTCCGCGTCCGTCGTGCGCGCCGCAGGGACCCGGCGGATCCAGCGATGTCGCAGGTCCACGCGGATCAATCCGATCAGGGCCGCCCGGCGCAGGGATTCGGCATCGGGCAGAAAGTCGCCGATCTCCGGTGGTCGGCGCGATGATTCCCACGCGATCGAGAAGGCCTCGACCACCTCGTTCTCGGTACGCGACAACGGTCCGCCCCAGTCTCTGGTCGGTTCGGCATCGAGATCGGTTCGGTGCGTATTTTCGGGATCAGCACTCATTTTCGGACCTACCTGCTGAGCGGATGTCGAGTATCCGCAGTGGCCGTTCGGTGGATGTGTCCGTGAATTTCCGCCACACCCGACGACATCGTCCCCCGAGCAGTAATCGAAATGATAACTTGCGCCACAACAGCGGATCACCCGAATTCGACAACCATGCGATGGGGGAGAACCAGCACATGAACAAGACGGCGCGAGTAGCGGGCGCTGAAGTAGCCGAGCGCGACCACGGAACTACCCGGGAGCCGCGCCGTAAATCGAATACTGCGACGACCGCGGCGAGTGGCGTCGCGGCGATGGAGCCGACGGTGACGGATTCCACCGCTCCGGAGGCTGTTGAAGCCTCGGAGGTGCAGGCCGCCCATGGGGTCGCGGTGGGCGAGACCGATGCCGTGCATGCTTCGATGGATTCCAGCATGCCACGCGAATCCGGCCTGTCACGAGGTCCGGCGGCGGCAATTGCGGCGAGTGTCCGCGACGGCTCGCTGACGCCGATCGAATCCGTCGATAACGCCCTGGAGCTGATTGCCGCCGGGAACCGAAAAACGAATGCTTTCACGGTCGTTCGCTCTGCTAAGGCACGGGCCGAGGCGCTCGCCCTCGAACAGCGTCCCGACCTGGACATGCTGCCGCTGGCGGGCGTGCCCATCGCGATAAAACACAACATCGCGGTCGAGGGTGAAGCGCCGCTGGCCGGTTCCACCGCCACCGATCCCCGCCCGGCAACCGCGGACCATCCGGCGGTGTGCAGGCTGCGGGCCGCGGGTGCGGTGGTGGTAGGGCTGACCGCGGTCCCCGAACTGGGCCTGTGGGGCACGACCGAGAGCGAAGGCCGCATCACCCGGAACCCGTGGAATCCCGCGCGCAGCGCTGGTGGCTCGTCCGGCGGTTCGGCCGCGGCCGTGGCGGCTGGATTGGTACCGGTAGCGCACGGCGACGACGGTCTCGGTTCGGTACGTGTTCCCGCGGCCTGCTGCGGGGTCTTCGGGATCAAGCCAGGGCGGTATACGGTGCCCGCCGAGGTAGGCGTCGATTCCTGGTCCGGGATGGTCGAAAACGGTGTGCTCGCAACGACAGTCGGCGATGCAGCGCTCGCGTTATCGGTGCTGGCCGCGCGCCCGGACCTAGCCGAATTGGAACCGCCGGGCCGACTACGCATCGGGCTGGCCGTGGCGCCACCGTCCCGGTTGTTCCGGGTCGATCGGCACTGGACCGCGGCGGCCCGCACCGCTGCTTCGGCCGCCGCCGCGGCCGGGCACCTGGTGGAATCGGTGACGCTGCCCTACGGCGAATCACTCGTCTCGGTCGGCCTGCGCTGGTTGGCATTCGCTGCGCGCGAAGCCTCGAATCTCGTGCGCCCCGAACGGCTGCAACGGCGCACCCGCCGCCACGTCGCACTCGGTCGGCTCGTCCAGCGGTTTCGGCTGGTGCGCCCGGCCCAGGTGGACCGGGTCGAGGCTCGCCTACTGGACTTCTTCGAGCGCTACCACGTGGTGATCACCCCGACACTCGCCGCGCCACCACCGCGGGCCAGGGCCTGGCACATGCTGGGTTGGCTCGCGAATGTTGTTACCAGCGCTCGGTATTCACCGTTCACACCGCTGTGGAATCTGGTCGGCTGGCCCGCCGCGTCGATCCCGATGGGCATGCATCCCAGATCGAAAACGCCGGTCGCCGCCCAGCTCGCGGCACCCCCCGGCAGTGAATCGATCGTGCTGCGCCTCGCGGCGCAACTCGAGTCGACCCACCCCTGGAAGCGAACCGTGTTTGATGGCGGCGCGGGCGCCGCGTGTTCGCGGCCCCCTGGTGTCTCGCGTCCGAGCCGTCGAGGCTAGCGGCTTCGTCGCATGCGCTTCGACGGCTCGGACGCGAGACGGGCCGCGAACGGTGTTTGATTGCAGCGACTCCGGCGCTGCGTTTCCCTTGATGTCTCGCATCCGAGCCGTCGAGACTCGCGCCTGCGGGCGCAGCGCTTCGACAACTCGGACGTGAGACGGGCCCACAAACCTCGCTCTAAGACTCGCTCCGTCGGGCTGAGAGAGGCTTTGAAAGGGGCGAGCGTTCAACCGGCGATCGCGGGCTGGTGCTGTACCGCGAAACCACCCTCTACCGCGCGTGCGGCGAATTCGAGGATGGTCGGTCGGTTGTCGTCGGCGCGCCAGGCCACCGCGAGTTCGCATGGGGCGAGTCCGGCGAGTGGGCGGGCGGTCAGACCGGGCCAGCGGTACATCGGCACATTGTTCTCGGCCAGCAGGCAGACGCCGAGGCCGAGGCTCACGGCCTCGAGCTTGTCCTCTGGGGTCGCCGCCTCGGCGCCGATCTTGGGCTGACGGCCATTGCGGGCATCGTTGCCGAGCCAGAAGTCGCGCACCGCACCGGCCTCGGTGGGCAGTGCGATGAACGCCTCGTCCAGCAGGTCGGCGAAGTCGATGGTCTGGTTTTCGGCCAGCGGATGGTTCTCCGGCAGCAGTACCCAGCGCGGCTCGGTGCGCAGTACCTGCCAGCGGTACCGATTCGGATCGGGTAGCGGAAGCCAGACCAGTGCGAGGTCGGCCTGCCGCCCGGCCAGACCGCTGGACGGGTCGGTCCAGGAGGCGGCGTGCAGTGCGAGGCGGTGCCCGCTCGCGCTCTCCAGATCGTTGAGCAGCCCGCGGCCGAGCGCGGATTGGATGCCGACGCGCAGCACCTCACCCGCCTCCTGCAGGGAGACGTTCGTGACCTCCCAGAGCTCCAGGATCTTGCGGGCTCCTTCGAGCAACTCCTTACCCGCGACGGTCAGCGCGACACTGCGCTGGTTGCGGTCGAACAGGACCACGTCGAGCTGGCGTTCCAGCTGACGAATCTGACGCGAGAGGGTGGGTTGAGCGATGTGCAACCGCTGAGCGGCGTTGGTGAAGTGCAGTTCCTCAGCGACGGCGACGAAATACCGCAGGTCGCGCAAATGCGGGTCCATAGCCCCTTGCTATCAGAATCGGTCCTGAATTTCCAGCCTATTGAGGCCTGAAAGTCTGGATACGGCAGCCGAAACAGTCGGCAGGTTTGTTAGAGACAGCATATGGCTTGTCATGGTCATTTGCATCATCGACTCGGCGAATCTCCGGCACTCGTGCGCCTCGACGTCGCATGCAAGTTAATTGGGCGTATGACCAGCAATGATGCGGTGTGCGACAGATTCGTGGGCCATGTTGCGGGAGTGTCGGAGTGTGGCCGGTCGCGGTCGAGAAACCGCCCCGCAACGGGAGTGATGCCGATACCGGCGGCTGAAGTGATGTTCATCACAATTGTGTTTGCTATCTCGGCCGAATCGTTCGGAAGCCGCCGTCGCGAGGACGTTCCGACGCGCGAAGGCGCCGTGGTCGACGACCCGACCACGGCGCCTTCAGCGATCGCTCAGAGGCTGCGTGCCCGATCCTCATAGGCCTTTCGCTCGGCCACATCCACATCGTCGAGGAAGGCATTGCTCGAACCCAGCGCCCTGGCCAATCCATCAGCCACCGGCTCGGGCAGCAGATTCACCAGCCGCGACAGGAATCCGGCCACCGCGGTGACCCGCACCTTGGACTTCGGCTCGGCGATCAGCGCGACGATCGCATCGGCGATCTCCTCCGGCTCGGCCGGACGCAGCAGCTTCGGGCCACTCACACCGGAGCCGAGTTCGGTATTCGTCAGCGTCGGCAGCACCGAGGAGAATGCGACACCCGAACCCCGGTACTCCTCGCGCAGGGTGTCGGTAAAGCCGAGCACAGCATGCTTGCTGGCGTTATAGGTCGCCAGGCCCGGGATATGCGTCTCGCCCGCGAGCGAGGCGATATTGATGATGTGGCCCCGCTTGCGGGTCAGCATGCGCGTCAGGCCCAGTTTGGAGCCGAGGATTACGCCGTAGACGTTGATATCCAGGATCCGGCGGGTGATCTGATCCGGCTCATCGGCGAATTTGCCGGTCGGCATGATGCCCGCATTGTTGATCAGCACGTCGATCGGGCCGACGGTGCGCTCGACCTCGTCGAGGAAGCTCTCGAACGAGGTGGCATCGGTGACATCGAGGCGCCCGTACAGCTCGAAATCGCGGGCGGCGCCGGACTCCTTGACCGTGGTCTCGTCGATATCGCCGATCGCGATCTTGGCGCCGAGTGCCTGCAGTGCGGTCGCCGTGGCCAATCCGATGCCGCGCGCGCCGCCGGTGATGACGACGACCTTGCCGCGAATCTTCGCCGTGCTCACTTGTTGTCTCCCTTGAGTTTCAGAATCGCCGCGATATCGATGCGCCGCAGTCCGCGAGCCCCCGCGGCACGCATCGCCGCGAGCCCGAACAGCACCTTCGGCATCTGATACGGGAACCAGAGCAATTCCTTCTGCTGGGTCGGCAGGATCGGCGAGGTGATCGCCTTCTGCCTGCAGTACTTGCGGACCCCATTCGGACCGCCCCAGCGCGCGCCCACACCGGACTGTCCCCAGCCGCCCATCGGCAACGCGAAGCTGAACAGGTTGACGAAGACGTCATTGATGTTCACCGCCCCCGCCTCCAGCGCACGGGCCACGCGCTCGCCGCGCTCCTTATCGCCGGTCCACACCGAGGCAGACAAGCCATAGATCGAATCATTGGCCAGCCGAACGGCTTCGGCTTCATCAGCGACCTTGATCACCGGCAGGGTCGGGCCGAAGGTCTCCTCGGTAATGCAGGACATGGTGTGGTCGACATCGACGAGCACAGTGGGTTCGAACAGGGTGCCGACACCAGTGCGCTTGCCGCCGGTGGTCACCCTCGCGCCCGCGGCCACCGCCTCCTCGACATGGCGCTGCACGATCTGGGCCTGGTTCTCATTGGCCAGCGCGCCAACGTCGTATCGGGGCTCGCGACCGTCGAGGCCCTGGCGCAGATTCTTGACCGCATCGGTGAGCTTGACGACGAATTCGTCGTAGACCGGAGCCTCCACATACACCCGCTCCACCGAAATGCAGACCTGGCCCGAGTTGAACATGCCGCCGAAGGCGATGCCGTGCGCGGCCCGATCCAGATCCGCATCGGCCAGCACAATCGCCGGATCCTTACCGCCCAACTCCAGGCTGTAGGGGATCAACCGCTCGACACAGGCCGCGGCGATCTTGCGCCCGGTCGCGGTCGAACCGGTGAACTGGATGTAGTCGGCATGCTCGACTACCGCCGCACCCGTCGCACCTGCCCCGGTGACCACGGCGAATACCGGCGGCGCGCCGATTTCGGCCCAGCCCCTTGCCAATTCGACAGCCGAAAGCGGAGTCACCTCCGAAGGCTTGAGAATCACCGCGGCACCGGCGGCCAGCGCCGGGATCACATCGATGACCGGCATGGCCAGCGGGAAGTTCCACGGCGTGATCACACCGACCACCGGATACGGCTTGTACACCGTGGTCAACTTCTTGACCCGGGCAAGCGGGCTGTGTGGCGAGGGGTGGTCGTCGGCGAGGAACTTGCCCGCCCGGCGCGCGTAGTAGCCGATCAGATCGGTGGAGAAGGCCGGGTCGATCAGCGCGTCCACCCGAGGCTTGCCCGCCTCGGCCTGCAGCACATCGGCCAGGTGCTCGGTGTTGTCGATGATCCAGTCCTGCAGCTTCAGCAGCCATTCCTTGCGTCCCTCGGGGCCGATGGCCTCCCACTCCGGCTGATACAGGCGCAATTCGCGAATCTTGGCCGCGACCGCGTCGGGGCTCTCGCTCGGCACGGTGCCGACCACCGCGCCGGTACCCGGATTGCGGACCTCGATCAGTTCCGGATCCGCTTTCTCGGCCGTGGTCTTGCGCGCGGTTTTCTGCTCGGCCGGGCCGGGCACGGTATCGGTCACACTGTTCTCCCACTACGTTGTGCTGTGCACCGCCGGTGCTGTGAATCAGTTCACTGACCTATGATCGTGGCACAAGGTTGGCGGACTTTCTTGGCCCGATTTGTCAACGAATGAGGTCGTTTTTGTTCTCGAAGCACAATTCGGACCCTGGATGAGCACTGGCCGGATCAGTCCCAATAGCGCGGTGGTCCGCGACTGGCTCGCCGAATACGTCTACGAGACCATGCGCACCCAGGCTCTGGAACAGGTCGTCGACCGCCTCGACACTGCGATCATCGCGCACATCCCGGAACTCGCCGATCGCGATATGCGCCGCGACCTGGCCGCGAGCACCCGCGCGCACGCCAGAGTGGTGCTCGCCAATCTCACCAGCGACACCATCGAATTCGCCCTGCCGGAGGAGGCGCACGCCTTCGCCCGAACCCTCGCCCGGCGCGGTTACGACCTGCGGCTGCTGCTGCGGACCTATCACGTCGGGCAGGAGGCGGTCCTCGACTACATGACCGACGCCGTCGACGAACGCCGGCCGCCACCCGAAATCGAGCGGGCGGTAATGCTGCGACTATTCGAGCGTTCCACGCGATGGGTCAGCATTTCGGTGGAGACGCTCACCGACACGTATATGGAGGAGCGCGAGCGCGTAATGCGGGCCGCCCTCAACCGCCGCACCGAAATCGTGCGCGCTTTGCTCGCCGGAGACGAACTCGATATCGACCAGGCCTCGGTCCGGCTCGGCTACCGGCTCACCAAGCAGCACTTGGCCTTTGTGCTGTGGACCGATGAGGCCACCGGCGAGCCGGACAGCGAGTCGAGCGGCTTGCTGGATCGGGTGGCGACACGATTGGCCACCGTGCTCGGCAGCAACCACGTGCTCACTGTCGCTTCCGGTGCGAGCGGCATGTGGGCCTGGGCGAGTTTGTATGACGAGACCCATGCCGCCGAATTGACGGTCCCGGGTGAGATCGAGCGAATGGTGCTCGGACAGGTGGAGCCGCCGGTGCGGGTCGCGTTCGGGGTGCCCGCGCCGCAGGCCGCCGGGTTCCGGCAGAGCCATCACGAGGCGGTCGCGGCCAGGCACGTCGCCGAGCGCGCTCCGGCGGATCGTGGGCGGGTCACCGCATATCGCGAGGTGGAGATCGCCTATTTGGCGGGCGCCGACGACGCCGCCATGCGCGGTCTGATCGGGCGCGAATTGCACGCGCTGGCGGGCCGTGATGTCAACGCGATCCGACTGCGCGAAACCTTGCATGCATATCTGAAAAGCCAGCGCAGCCCGGAGGCCACGGCGAAATTACTCGGTGTGCACAAAAACACGGTCCGCTATCGAATCCAGCGGATCGAGGAACTGCTCGGCCATCCGATCCAAGCGCGCAGTCTGCCGCTGGAAATCGCACTGGCCTGCGTCGCCACCTACGGCGCGGACGCCCTACCGTGAAACGTCGAGAACTACTCCGCCTCCGCGACCTCGCGTTCGTGGCGTAGCGGCGGCTCGGTGACCGGTGCGACCCGCACATCCGGTAGATCCGCGAGCAATTGCGTGGTCGCTGCCGCGATGGCGTTCACCGCCTTGTCCACGGCCGCCTTGGTTGTGGTGCTCAGGCCGGACACGCCACCGACCGTACGCACGTACTGCAGTGCGGCAGCATAGATTTCCTGCTCGGTAGGCGCAGGTTCCAGGCCACGAAGGAGGGTGATGTTGCTACTCATGGGAGCACACTACTGCCCTTTGTCGGGGTAAGGCAGGACAAGAAACAGATCCGACGAAGCCAAGCCATTACACAGGTTTATCCAAGATCGATGGTGAAGAATCGGGGTATGCCTGCCCGCGGTGTCCCCACCTTGACAACATTCCCCTACGACGAACTCGACAAGCGGGAAGAGGACCACTGGTCCGGCGCGGCGGTATCGGATAACGAGTTACGCGCGCTCGCTCTCGGCGCGTTCTATTCGGCACGCTGGGATGCCTTCCATGATGCCCTGCTGCTCGGCCCCGAGCGCGACCATCCGCTCGGTGACCGGCGCGAGCTCGCCATCGATACGCTTACCGGCGCGTGGGGCATCACCGACAGCACCGAGGCGCAGGCCTCCATGGAGCAGTTGCTCGAAGGTATGCACGCGCCGCTGTACGCGATGGTGCATCCGTTGGTGATGGCATCGATCAATGCCAGTGAACGCGACCGGTTCGGTGAGCGGGCCGATCGGCACCGGGCCTTCCTGCGCCAGGTGGGCTCGTTCCGGGGGATGGACAATCCGGAGGCGCTGGTTCGCGATTACGACATCTGGTCACAGGCGATCAAAATCGGTTTCACCGATCATCTGGCCCGTCCGCTGCCGAGTGATATCCATGCCTGGGATCTGGCCCGCGTGGTCGCGGTGGCCCGGATGGCCTTCACCGCGGGCTATCTCGACGCCGAGGTGGCCTGGAGCTACCTGATGCGGGCACTGCCGCTGGCCCAGCGCAAATACCAGAATTGGCGCCAATTCGGCGATGCCTACCTGACCGGCTGGACCTACTGGCAGGCCTGTGAGGATCTGGCCGAACTCAAGAACGGCGGCGTGGATCGGCGCATGGAACTGCTGCGCCTGTGGTTGCGTCCGACCAGCCCGTGGCGGCGGATCACGCTGCAATCAGTGCCCGTCGGGGAGTGAGCGCAGAATCCCGCGCCCGTAGCGCTGGAACTGTCCGTCGTCGACCATGCCCAGGGAATGCCGCTCCACCAGCAATTCCCACTCGGAATAAAGCTGGGAGACACCCGGATCGGCAGGACCGGCCGCACCGTCGGCCGAATCGCGCCGGACGGCGAAATTCACCGCGCAGGTGACGCGCTCGGTATCGGCCCGATCGGTGCCGGTGAAATGCAACGTGACATTTCCGTCGTGCACATCGATGCCGGTCTCGCCGCGCGCCGAGCCGACCTCACCGGGAGCGGTCATCGGGCCGTCGGTGGTGCGCGCCCACATGACGACCGGGATCGGAAGCTCGTGCGCGTACCTGTCACCGGGTCCGATGGAGATGAACAGCAGCCGTCCGGTGGTCGCGGCCAGCAGACCGGGACCGCTGCCCGCCGGTGGATGCGCGACCACGATGGCAGTCTCCAGCACATATTCGTCGATGGTGACGTAGCGATGGAGCGCGGCTATCGCCGCCTTGGCTTCGCGCTTGGGGGTCATCCGCCGCACGGCTCGATCGACATCGGCTCGGGTCGGCCCGCTCTTACCCCATTGCGGGGCGGGCGGCTGCAGATCAGGTGCGGCCACATCCATGCGCTGGCTGGCCAGGATCTGATCGTTGATGCGCTCGACGATTTCGGCGGCCGCGGGGAAATCGTGGTCGGCTATCAATACCGGTAGCGGTGTGCGGTCGGCGGGCACACCGGTGAGCACCGGCGTGGGATAACGCAGATAGATCTCGATGACGACCGCGTCATCGGCGCGGCGGTTCAGCCGAACCTTGAGCAGATCGGTGACCGGCACATCCAGTACACGTTCGCCATCGCTGCCCGGGCGTAGCACGATCAGTCGTCCCCGGCCGTGCCGGAGTATCGCTGTGGGTGTCCGTAGCTCAACTATGTCCATACCCCCTGCGCTCTGTTTGTTCTGCGGTGCTGCCGGGGCCTACGTGGTTAAGCAAGCTACCGCCTTCGGCCCCGTCGCTCGCACCGCGGCTATGTGTCGTCGCTCACGATAGGCCGAACATGACATGATTGTGACCACTTGGCGTAACCCGACCGGAGACTTCGGGAACCACGGACGTTCCCCGACCGTTTACCTGTCGAACTACACCAGCTGCCGAACTGCGCGATGTATCGACTAGACCGTACGCGGTAACGTGGCATGTCCGCATCCGAACCACCGGACGGGACGCGCCCAACGCCACGCTAGGCATGCACCGGAGACACCCGGAAAGGACTGGCCGCCCGGCCTACGCTCTATGAACCGCAAGACTGTGTTTCGCACCCTGGCCATAGTCTCGGGCATCTTGCTCGTGATCTATGCGTTCAGCTATTTCGGCAATGACACGCGGGGCTGGAAGAGCGTCGATACCTCGGTGGCGTTGAGTCAGCTGAACGACAAAAGCAACGTCAAGAACGTCCAGATCGACGACCGCGAGCAGCAGCTGCGCATCGAGCTGAACAACGGGAACGACGCCACCTCCGGCTCGAAGAAGGTCATCGCCAAGTATCCAGGTGGTAGTGAGACCTCCAACCAGGTCTTCGATGCCGTGCAGAAGTCCGGCGCACCGTTCAACACCGTGGTCAAACAGGACAGCTGGTTCACCCAGATCCTGCTGTTCGTCCTTCCGATGGTGATCTTGTTGGGCCTGTTCATCTTTGTGATGTCGCGCATGCAGGGCGGTGGTCGCGGCGGCATGATGGGCTTCGGCAAGTCCAAGGCCAAACAGCTGTCCAAGGACATGCCCAAGACCACCTTCGCGGATGTGGCCGGCGCCGACGAGGCCGTCGAAGAGCTCTACGAAATCAAGGACTTCCTGCAGAACCCGGTGCGCTACCAGGCGCTGGGCGCGAAAATCCCGAAGGGCGTGCTGCTCTACGGCCCGCCCGGTACCGGTAAGACCCTGCTGGCGCGTGCCGTCGCGGGTGAGGCCGGGGTGCCGTTCTTCACCATCTCCGGTTCGGACTTCGTCGAGATGTTCGTCGGTGTCGGCGCCTCCCGCGTGCGCGACCTGTTCGAGCAGGCCAAGCAGAACAGCCCGTGCATCATCTTCGTCGACGAGATCGACGCGGTCGGCCGCCAACGCGGCGCCGGCCTCGGCGGTGGTCACGACGAGCGTGAGCAGACGCTGAACCAGTTGCTCGTCGAGATGGACGGCTTCGGCGATCGCACCGGCGTCATCCTGATCGCCGCGACCAATCGCCCCGACATCCTCGATCCGGCCCTGCTGCGTCCGGGCCGGTTCGACCGGCAGATCCCGGTCAGCAATCCGGACCTGGCCGGGCGTCGTGCCATCCTGCGGGTGCATTCGCAGGGCAAGCCGATCTCGCCGGAGGCCGATCTCGACGGTCTGGCCAAGCGCACCGTCGGCATGTCCGGCGCGGATCTGGCCAATGTCGTCAACGAGGCCGCACTGCTCACCGCCCGCGAGAACGGCGCGGTGATCACCGGCGAGCAACTCGAGGAGTCGGTGGACCGCGTGGTCGGTGGTCCGCGCCGTAAGAGCCGCATCATCAGCGAGCACGAGAAGAAGATCACCGCCTACCACGAGGGCGGCCACACCCTGGCCGCTTGGGCGATGCCGGATATCGAGCCGGTCTACAAGGTGACCATCCTGGCCCGCGGCCGCACCGGCGGCCACGCCATGACGGTGCCCGAGGATGACAAGGGCCTGATGACCCGTTCGGAGATGATCGCCCGCCTGGTCATGGCGATGGGTGGTCGCGCGGCCGAGGAACTGGTATTCCACGAGCCGACCACCGGTGCGTCCTCGGATATCGATCAGGCCACCAAGATCGCGCGCGCGATGGTCACCGAATACGGCATGAGCGCACGTCTGGGCGCGGTGCGTTACGGCGAGGAGCAGGGCGATCCGTTCCTGGGTCGGTCGATGGGCGTGGGTTCGGGCTTCTCGCATGAGGTCGCCGGCGCCATCGACGAGGAGGTGCGCAACCTGATCGAGGCCGCGCACACCGAGGCGTGGGCCATCCTCAACGAGTACCGCGATGTGCTCGATGTGCTCGCCACGGCGCTGCTCGAGCGGGAGACCTTGCACCGCAAGGATCTCGAGGAGATCCTCGCCGCGGTGCAGAAGCGGCCGCGCATAACCGCGTTCAACGATTTCGGCGAGCGGGTGCCATCGGATAAGCCACCGGTGAAGACTCCGGGTGAACTGGCCGCCGAACGCGGCGAGCCGTGGCCCCCGCAGGAGCCGCTGCTGCCGAAGCTGCCGCAGCGCGAAGCCGCGACCGCGAATGGCTATCCGGACGCCGGTTACCAGGAGGAACCGCGCTACGGCGGCTACGCCCAGCCGCACCCGTTGCCGCAGGCGCCCACCCCGGCCTACCCGCGACAGGGCGCGACGCATGGTTCGCGGCCGGATTACGGCGCCCCGGCCGGTTGGTCGGCACCGGGCTGGCCGCCGCGCGACGAGCCGCAGCAGCAGTCGGGTCAGCCCGGCTACGGCGGCTGGCAGGGTGAGCCGCAGCCCCGCCACGGCTATCCGCAGCCGCAGCAGCCATGGGGTCAGCCGGGCCGCGGCAGCGACGGCTATGACGAGCCCGCAAGTGGCACTGGGAATAACGAGGGCGAGAACCGCGATTGGGATGGACCGAACGGTCGGCACTGACACGTGCCGATTAGGCTCGACCATCTGGGTGCGGGGTGATTGCTCGCACCCGAGATTTTGGAGGTGTCCTCGATTGTCGGCCAACAATCACGTCGGTGGCCCCGGGCATGTGAACGGCGGTGCCGTTGCGAATGCCAGCGCTTTCGACGAATTCGACGAACCGGTCAAGTACAACGGTGCGGGCCCGGCCGAGCCGGACTTGATCGCATTGGAGACCGGCAGTCCCTTCGATCAGCCCCGAGCCGAGGCCGCGATCCGAGAATTGCTGATCGCGGTCGGTGAGAATCCGGACCGGCCCGGCCTGATCGATACGCCCGCGCGGGTGGCCCGCGCCTATCGAGAGATGTTCGCCGGGCTCTTCACCGAGCCGGATGCGGTGCTGAACACCACTTTCGACGAGGGGCACCAGGAATTGGTGCTGGTTCGCGATATCCCGCTGTACTCCACCTGTGAACACCATCTGGTGTCCTTTCACGGCGTCGCGCACGTCGGCTACATTCCCGGCCCGCACGGCCGGGTGACCGGACTGTCCAAACTGGCCAGACTGGTCGATCTGTATGCCAAGCGTCCGCAGGTACAGGAGCGGCTGACCAGCCAGATCGCCGATGCCGTCATGCGCAAGCTGGATCCGCGTGGTGCCATTGTCGTGATCGAGGCCGAGCATCTGTGCATGGCCATGCGCGGTATCCGCAAGCCCGGCGCCAGCACCACCACCTCCGCTGTGCGCGGTCTGCTGCAGTCCAACGCCGCCTCGCGGGCCGAGGCCCTCGATCTGATCCTGCGGAAGTGAGGCCCCGCGCGGTGTCGACGCACGCCCCCGATCCCCTCCGGAGCAGTGTCGCGCCGCGCGATAATCGTTCCTGTGTGGTGATGGGGGTCGTGAACGTCACCAGCGATTCGTTCTCCGACGGCGGCCGCTATCTGGATCCGAGCCTGGCGATCGCGCACGGCATCGAGCTGTACGAGGCGGGCGCCGACATCATCGATATCGGTGGCGAGTCGACCCGGCCCGGTGCGGTGCGCATCGACCCGGAAACCGAGGCGGCGCGGGTGGTTCCGGTCATTCGCGGTTTGGTTGCCGCGGGTGTGCCGACGAGTGTGGACACCATGCGGGCCGGTGTCGCCGAGGCGGCGATCGCGGCCGGAGTTTCGGTCGTCAACGATGTCTCCGGTGGCCGCGCCGACCCGGATATGGTGAAAGTCGTTGCGGCGGCTGAGGTTCCGTGGATCCTCATGCACTGGCGGGCGGGTGCGGACTATCGACACACCGGCCCGGCCGATCACTACGACGATGTGGTCGCCGAGGTGCTCGCCGAATTGACCGCGCAGGTTGAGTTGGCCGTCACGGCCGGTGTCGACCGGTCCCGACTGGTACTCGATCCCGGCCTCGGATTCGCCAAGAATGCTGAACACAACTGGGCGTTGCTCGGCGCGCTGCCCGAATTGGTCGGCCACGGGCTGCCGATACTCATCGGCGCCTCTCGTAAACGTTTCCTCGGCGCCCTGCTCGCCGATGCCGCTGGTCCGCGCCCGCCCGACGGCCGGGAGACCGCCACCGCGACGGTGTCGGCGCTGGCCGCGCTGCACGGGGCATGGGGTGTCCGCGTCCACGATGTGCGTGCCTCGCTCGATGCCATTGCCGTGACCGATGCCTGGCAGCGCGCTGCCGGGCACAGCCCCCGAGGAGCCGTTCTATGACCGCAGCACCGCGCAGTGATTCGATGACCGGTGGCGGGCGGGAGGCGGGTGGGCGCCGGCCTGACCGGATCGAACTGCGCGGCCTGCGCGCGTATGGCTATCACGGCTGCTTCGACTACGAACGCCGCGACGGCCAGGAATTCCTGGTCGATCTGACGGTATGGACCGATTTCGCCGCGGCCGCGGCCACCGATGACCTCGCCAACACCATCGACTACGGCGCTCTAGCCGAGCGCGCCGTGCGGATCATCCAGGGGCCGCCGCGCAATCTCATCGAAAAGGTGGTCGCCGATATCGCCGACGATGTGATGACCGATCCGCGCATCCAATCGGTCGAGGTCGTCGTGCACAAACCAGCCGCGCCGATTCCGCATACCTTCGCCGATGTCCGCGTGGTCACCTCGCGGCAGCGGGGAGTGGTGGCATGAGCGAGCGCCGCGCCAGCGAGGTGGAGCGATGAGTCGCGCCGTCTTGTCGATCGGCTCCAATCTGGGCGATCGGCTCGCGCATCTGCGCAGTGTCGTCGACGGACTGGGGGATCGGGTGGTGGCGGTGTCGCCGGTGTACACGACCGCGCCGTGGGGCGGTGTCGAACAGGACGACTATCTCAATGCCATTGTGCTGGTCGATGACCCGCGATTCGGCCCGAACGATTGGCTGCGCTTCGGCCAGCAGTTGGAGCGGGCCGCCGGTCGGGTGCGCGAAGTGCGTTGGGGCGCGCGCACTCTCGATGTCGATGTGGTGTTGTGTGTCGAGGAAGGCGCGGTCTACCGCAGTGACGATCCCGATTTGACCCTGCCGCATCCGCAGGCACACAACCGGGCCTTCGTACTTATCCCGTGGCTGGATGTGCAGCCGGACGCGGAACTCGAGGTCGATGGCACCGCGCGGCCGGTGCGCGATTGGCTCGCCGAACTCGACGCGGTCGAACGCGCGGGTGTCCGGCCGACCGAATTCGTGCTGTCGGCGGCCACGGAGGGTTCGGCGTCGTGAAACTGAAGCCGACCCGGATCTTCGATCTCATCGCGAATGTCGTTGTCGCGGCCCTTATCGCCTGGCTGCTCACGCGGATGGCCTATGGCAGTTTCCCGCCGATCTCGATTTATGCGGGCGCATCGCTTTATCCGGTGGCCGCGATTGAAGTGGCACTCGCTTTCGTAATCCGCGCGCGAGTCAATGAACATCAGATCGGCGACGGCAGCCATCAGCTGCATCCGATCACCGCGGCCCGCGCGGTCGCATTGGCGAAGGCGTCCGCGCAGGTCGGCTCGCTTGCCGCGGGGGTATGGCTGGGTTTCCTTTTGTGGGTTTATCCACAACGCGACACCTTGAACGCGGCCGGGGCGGATAGTCCCGGCGCAATTGTCGGGATGCTGGCGGGGGTGGCTTTGGTAGCTGCGGCACTGTGGTTGGAGTATTGCTGTCGGGCACCCGAGGACCCTTCAGACGATCCAGCAACGACTTAGCAAATAATCTCGACTGAATCACCGCGCGAGAATCTGGGCGCGGCTGGCCGATCAAGCTACCCTGGCGTGCATGGTTTCACCCTCCCGTAGCAGCACCTCTCGTCGACGGCGGGACGACGCGGGAAAATTGTTCATCGGCGTATTGATTCTGCTCGGTCTGGTTGCCAGCGTTTTCCTGGTTTTCAGCGACCGTCTGCAGTTTGTTCGGATCGGCTTGGTAGCGGCGCTGTGGGCAGCCGTGATCGGCGCTTTGGCCGCGACGCGGTACCGCAAGGAAGCCACGATCGATAAGGCCAAGGTCCGTGACCTGCAAACGGTGTATGAGCTCCAGTTGGAGCGCGAGGTGACTGCCCGGCGCGAATACGAGCTCGGAGTCGAGGCGCGGGTGCGCGCGGAGGTGGGTGCCGATGCGGCCGAAATGGCCGCCCTGCGCGCCGAACTCACCGTGCTCCGGCAGAGTCTGCAGCGGCTCTTCGACGGTGATCTGCCGATGGATCGACCCGCGTTGCGGGCCGATGCGACCCGTATTCAGGAGTTGCCGAGCGCATCCGGAAATTCGACCAACAATAGCTCGGCGAATGCCGACAGCTGGCTGGACATGGCGTTTCAGCAATCTCCTAGCACCTTCACTCCGGTCTTCGACTCGGATCATCCGGAGCCGCCGCGCTTCGCCAGTCCCTTCGACGATCCGGTGACCGCGGAGACCGCTGTCGTCTCCCTCGACGATTTCGACGACTCCGAGATCCCCGAAGCCGAGGTCGACGATGTTTACGACACCGGCCCGCTGGCCACCGCGGCCGGCGGCTGGGCCGACGCGTTCACCGAGGATCCGGAAAAGACCGGTGTTCCACCGCGGTTGCAGCCGCTCGAGTACACCGTGCCGCCGCGTCCGTCGGAACCGGAGCCGACCGCGTCCGAACCCGAGCAGGACGTCTCGGCACCGGAGCCGACCGCACATCCGGAGCCCGCTCCACGTCCGACGACCGCGGTCCCGCCGCTGGGCACCGCCACCTCCCGCCGCCGTCGCCGCGTCGATCCGAACGCCGACTCCGGCAATTCGTCGCGCCGACTTTCAGTGGCCGAGATCATGGCCAACCTGCAGTCGGAAGAAAACGGACGCACCGGCCGCTGACCCAACCCGATCGGCCACGGCGACACACTCCCCACCCCGACCGAGCGGGGAGTCCGTGGCCGGTCTCGTGTCCGTGCGAAGGCGCGGCCATGGGCTCAGCCGAGTGGTCGAAGCACATGCGACGAAGTCGTAGGGTCTCGACCATCGGGCATGCGTGCACGTGGTGCCGTACGCCCGCGCCACCACGGATTCCGATGGAGAGGGTCTTACGAGTGGGAAGTCCGTGGCCGGTCTCGTGTCCGTGCGTAGTCGCGGCCATGGGCTCAGCCGAGTAGTCGAAGCACATGCGACGAAGTCTCGGGTCGAGCCCCTCGGCATGCGTGCACCGGGTGCCGAACGTCCCGCCCTCACGAATCACCACGGAGCTGTCTTACGAGCGACCCGTTCGCGGCCCGTCTCGCGTCCGAGCCGTCGAAGCGCATGCGCCGCAGGCGCGAGTCTCGACGGCTCGGACGCGAGACACCAGGGGGCCGCGAACACCGCGGCGCCCGCGCCGCCAAAAACACTGCGGTGTAAATCACGGTGGTGCCCCGTGGCATCGGCGAAGGATGGGCCGATATTCTCGGTGCGTAACGTCTGGTACCCGGCTGTCCGGGACTGGAACGACATCGAGAGGACAACGTTGACCTCGAGAAGCGTCAACCCTGATAACGCTGCTTCGGGTGACCCCGCGCCTGCACGCTTGACGGTGGGAATCGTCTCGGCGGGACGCGTCGGCTCCGCACTCGGCGCGGCGCTCGAGCGCGCCGGACACGTGGTGTTCGGAGTGGCCGCCATCTCGGATGCCTCGGTGCATCGGGCTCGCACCCGGCTACCCGAATCCGAGATCCTGCCGGTCGAGGATGTGGCCGCACGCAGCGAATTGCTGCTGCTTGCCGTACCCGATGCCGAACTGGCCGGGCTGGTGCGCGGTCTGGCATCCGCCGGTGTGGTCCGCCCCGGCACGATCGTCGCGCACACCTCCGGCGCCAATGGCGTCGCTGTGCTGACGCCGCTGGCCGAGCGCGGCGCACTGCCGCTGGCCGTCCATCCGGCCATGACCTTCACCGGTCACGACGAGGATGTCGCCCGCATCGGCAATGCCTGCTTCGGCATTACCGCCGCCGACGAAATCGGCTTCGCCATCGCGCAATCGCTGGTGATCGAAATGGGCGGCGAGCCGGTTCGGGTGCAGGAAGAAAATCGCCAGCTCTATCACGCCGCACTCGCGCACGGCAGTAATCACCTGGTCACGCTGGTCTTGGACGCGGTCGAAGCACTGCGCGCCGCACTCGCGGGCCCCGGCCTGCTCGGCCAGCAGATCGTCGACGATCAACCCAACGGTCTGGCCGAACGTCTGCTCGCCCCCTTGGCCTCCGCTGCTCTCGACAATGCCCTGCGCCGTGGTCAGTCCGCGCTGACCGGGCCGGTGGCACGCGGTGACGCGGATGCCGTCGCCGCACATCTGAGCGCTATGGCAGCCGTCGATACCCGCCTGGCCGCGGGCTATCGCGCCATGTCGCTGCGCACGGCCGAGCGTGCCAAGACCAATCCGGCGCTGATCGAGCTGCTGGAGGGCGGCCGGTGATGGATCCGAAGTTTGCCCGGCGCGATCGACAGGACCGGAGGAGCCAGCGTGCCTAACCACGGAGGGCCCCGAGAGCGCCGTATCGAGCAGAGCGCGTATCGCCGCGGCGAGCTGACCGTGCACCACGATCCCGAGGCGATCGCCGCTGTCTCCAAGGCTCTGCGCGGCGTCGGTCGTACCGTCGGGCTGGTGCCGACCATGGGCGCACTGCACGAGGGGCACCTCGAGATCGTGCGCCGGGCCAAGCGGACCAATCAGGTGGTCATCGTCTCGATTTTCGTGAATCCGCTGCAGTTCGGTGCGAACGAAGATCTGGACAAATACCCGCGCACCCTCGACGCCGACGTCGAATTGCTGCGCGAGGAGGGTGTGGAGCTGGTATTCGCGCCGAGCGCCTCGGATATGTATCCGGACGGCCCACGCACCACCGTGCATCCGGGCCCGATCGGGGCCGAGCTGGAAGGCGCGAGTCGACCGACGCATTTCGCGGGCATGCTGACCGTGGTCGCCAAACTGCTGAATATCGCGCGTCCGACCGAGGCTTTCTTCGGTGAGAAGGACTATCAGCAGCTCACCCTGATCCGCCAGATGGTGCGCGATCTGAATATGGACGTCAAGATCGTGCCGCTGCCGACGGTTCGCGAACACGACGGACTCGCGCTGTCCTCCCGCAATCGGTATCTCGATGCGGCACAGCGGGAATCGGCACTGGCCTTGTCGGCGGCGCTGGCCGCAGGGCGGCATGCGGGCGCGCTCGGCGCGGATGCTGTGCTGGCCGCCGCCCGCGCGGTGCTCGAAGCGACCCCCGGTGTCGATGTCGACTATCTCGAATTGCGCTCGTCCACGCTCGGCCCCGCCCCCGCGAACGGCAATGCGCGCCTGCTGGTCGCAGCCAAGGTCGGCTCGACCCGCCTGATCGACAACACAGCCGTCGCACTCGGCGCACCTGTCGACGGTGGCCATCCCACACTTCCCGATTCGCGCACCGCCGCGACCGACTCCCAGCCTGCCCAGGCCGATATTTAGGAAGGCGACAGCGATGTTGCGCACCATGATGAAATCGAAGATCCACCGTGCCACGGTGACCCATGCCGATCTGCACTATGTCGGCTCGGTGACCGTCGACCAGGATCTGCTCGATGCCGCCGATCTGCTCGAGGGTGAGCAGGTCTGCATTGTCGATATAGATAACGGCGCCCGCCTGGAGACCTATGTGATCGCCGGTGAGCGCGGTTCGGGTGTGATCGGAATCAATGGCGCCGCAGCCCATCTCGTGCATCCCGGTGATCTGGTCATTCTTATCGCCTACGGCATGATGGACAAGGCGGAGTTGAAGGAATACGCCCCGAAGGTCGTCTTCGTCGACGAGCACAATCGTGCGACCGATCTCGGTTCCGATCCGGCGCATGCCCCGGAGGGTTCCGGTCTGGTCACCCCGCGCTCATTGACCGCTGTGCCGGATGCGGCGTTCCCGGGTCCCTCCGTGGCTACCCGGGCTGGCGCCTCCGTGCCCGTCGCTCACGTCTGAGCCGATGCTGCTCACCATCGATGTCCGGAATACGAGCATCGAGCTCGGATTGTTCTCGGGCAGTGGTAATCACGCGAAGTTGGTGCGGCACTGGCGGATGCATACCAATCCGCTGCTGACCGCGGACGAATTCGCCATGCAGGTGCGCGGATTGGTCGGTGCGCAGGTGGAGGAGATCGTCGGAGTTTCGGCATTGTCCACGGTGCCGCCGGTACTGCGCGAGATCAGATCGATGCTCACTCGCTATTGGGATCATGTGCCGCATGTGGTGGTGGAACCCGGTGTGCGAACCGGTATTCCGCTGCTTGTGGACAATCCCAAGGAAATCGGCGCGGACCGCATCGTGAACACCCTTGCGGCCCATCATCGTTTCGGTACGGCCGCGATTGTGGTGGATTTCGGGACGGCCACGACCGTCGATCTGGTATCGGCCAAGGGCGAGTTTCTCGGTGGTGTGCTCGCGCCGGGTGTGGAGATCTCCAGCGAGGCGCTCATCGAGCGTGCCGCATTGCGCCGGGTGGAGTTGGCGCGGCCGCGTTCGGTGGTCGGCAAGAACACCGTGGAGGCCATCCAATCCGGCGCGATATTCGGTTTCGCCGGTTTGGTGGACGGCCTGATCGATCGGATTCGCGATGAATTCGACGCATTCGCCGGTGACGATGTCGCGGTTGTCGCGACCGGGCACACCGCGCCGTTGATCGTGCCGGAATCGGAGACCATCGACCACCACGAGCCGCATCTCACATTGACCGGATTGCGCCTGGTCTACGAGCGCAATCAGCGCCGTAAGGGTGCCTGATATGCCGACCCGGGGTGCTCGCGCATGACCAGCCACTTTGCCGCCGGTTTCTGCGCTGCTACACTCGCACCCGTGTATTCCCGCGTGAGCACCCAGGAGTGTTGTCGAGGCTGACCTGCCTCGACCGATCGAGGCTGAGCAAGTCCCTCGACCGTTGACATACTTCTGGAGATTCGCTGATGCGTTCTTCTGTTCTTTCCCTCGATTCCGCGCGTAATGCCCTTTCGGCCACCCCGCCGCTTGATCGCGCCGTCTCTTCCGCACTACCCACCCGCCTGCGTCCGGCCGATCTGCTGCGGCTGACCGACGAGGGCGCCGAAGACGTACTCGCTGGGCGCTACGACCATCTGTTGCCGGCCAACGGAATTTGGCCGACCGATGAGCGCTGGGCCACCCGGCTGCTTTCCGACGACGAGGTCGATGTCTGGCTGATCAGCTGGACTCCCGGCAAATCCACCGAATTGCACGATCACGCCGGCTCGCTCGGCGCGTTGACCGTGCTCAGCGGTGCGCTGTCGGAATTCCGCTGGAACGGAACGGAACTGCGCCGACGCACCCTGATCGCGGGTGATCAGGCCTCGTTCCCCATCGGCTGGGTGCACGATGTGATGCGCGCACCAGCTGCGGTGGAATCGGCCGGGCCGCTCGATCCGACGCTCAGCGTGCATGCTTATTCACCGCCGCTCACCGCCATGTCCTATTACGAGGTGACCGGCCACGGCACCCTGCGGCGCTCCCGAACCGTCCTCACCGACCAGCCCGAAGGTGACATGTGATGACCCGTTTGACCATCGATCAGATGCTCGACAACGCGCGGGCCCGCTTGAATCGGATCTATGCCTTCGAAACGCCGCGGGCGCTGGATCGGGGCGCGATGCTGGTCGATATCCGGCCGCAGGCGCAGCGCGCGCGTGAGGGCGCACTGCCGGGCGCTCTGGTGATCGAACGCAATGTTCTGGAATGGCGTTTGGACCCGTCGAGTTCGGCCCGGCTGGCGCTGGCCACCGATCACGATGTGGAATGGATCGTCGTCTGCTCGGAGGGCTATACCTCCAGTCTCGCCGCGGCGGCGCTGCAGGAACTCGGTCTGCATCGGGCTACCGATGTGATCGGTGGCTATCAGGCATTGAAGGCGGCCAGTCTGCTCAGTGTCGGGGTTCGTGCGCCGCACTTCGCCCGCGAGGTCGAGGCGCTGGCAACACTGTAAATTCGGGCCGAACCACTTCCATCTCGAAACATACGGGCGCGCAATGGTTTTCGTAGGATTGCCGGAGCGCGCCCGCTATTCGTGATGCCGAACAAGGCCGCGAAACAGGACATGAAGGACTGTTTCGGGCGCGACTGATTCGTTAGCGGTCGGTCGTGCCCGGGCGGCCCGCAAATCGATTTCCGGTGCCCGCTAGTGTTGTCGAACGTGAGCAACCCGAACACGCCTTCATCCGGTCGCTCCGCGGGTTCGGTTCCTGCGGGGCAAGCCAACCGTTCCGCGCCCGCCGCGGACGACGTTCCGGAGCAGATGCGGATTCGGCGCGAGAAGCGCGAACGGATGATCGCCGATGGTGGTGAGGCCTATCCGGTGGTGGTGCCGCGCACACATACTCTCGGCGAAATTCGGGCCGCCTATCCGGAGCTCGAGCCCGACACCCAGACCGGTCTGCGGGTCGGTGTGGTCGGACGCGTCATTTTCCTGCGCAATACCGGCAAGCTGTGTTTCGCGACGCTGCAGGAGGGCGACGGCACCAAACTGCAGGCGATGATCAGCCTCAACGGTGTGGGAGCCGACGCACTGGCGGCCTGGAAGGCCGATGTGGACCTCGGAGACTTCGTTTTCGTGCGCGGCGAGGTGATCTCCTCGCGGACCGGTGAATTGAGCGTCATGGCCGATTCCTGGGCCATGTCGGCCAAGGCACTGCGGCCGCTGCCGGTGGCGCACAAGGAGATGAACGAGGAGTCGCGGGTACGGCAGCGCTATGTGGATCTGATCGTGCGTCCCGAGGCCAGGGAAATGGCCAGGACCAGGGTCGCGGTGGTGCGCGCGATGCGCAACGCGCTCGAGCGCCGCGGCTTCCTCGAGGTGGAGACGCCGATGCTGCAGACGCTGCACGGCGGTGCGGCGGCGCGCCCGTTCGTCACCCATTCCAATGCCCTCGATATCGATCTCTACCTGCGAATTGCGCCCGAACTGTTCCTCAAGCGGTGTGTGGTCGGGGGGCTGGAACAGGTCTTCGAGATCAACCGGAACTTCCGTAACGAGGGGTCGGACTCCACGCATTCCCCGGAGTTCGCAATGTTGGAAACCTATGAGGCATACGGCACCTATGATGACTCCGCGCGGATGATTCGGGAATTGGTGCAGGAAGTTGCCGAGGAGGTCTTCGGCACGCAGGTGGTAACCCTCGCCGATGGCACCGAATACGATCTCCGTGGCGAGTGGACCACGGTCGAGATGTACCCGTCACTGTCCGATGCACTTGGTGTATCGGTGACTCCGGAAACTTCGATCGAGGAATTGCGTGCACTCGCCGATCGGGTCGGACTGGAAATTCCCGAGGACAAGGGCTATGGCCACGGCAAACTTGTCGAAGAACTCTGGGAGCACCAGTATGGTGACAAGCTCTACGCCCCGACTTTTGTGCGCGACTTCCCGGTGGAGACATCACCGCTGACCCGACAGCATCGCAGCAAGCCCGGAGTTACCGAGAAGTGGGACCTCTATGTGCGCGGCTTCGAGTTGGCAACTGGCTATTCGGAGTTGGTCGATCCGGTGATCCAACGCGACCGGTTCGTGGATCAAGCGCGCCTTGCCGCACAAGGTGATGACGAGGCCATGGCACTCGACGAAGACTTCCTCGCTGCGATGGAGCACGGCATGCCTCCGACCACGGGTACCGGTATGGGAATCGATCGGTTGTTGATGGCACTCACGGGATTGGGAATCCGGGAAACGATACTGTTCCCAATTGTGCGTCCAGTCACTCGCTGACGATCGGATTGCATAGCTCAGCCCTCGTCTTGGAATTTTTCGAATTCGGGGTATTCTTGCCTCGGGTAATCGGCCTAGTATGCGGGTCGCACGATTTCGAGAGGACGTTCATCTCATGGCAAAGAAGGTCACCGTTAGCCTGATCGACGATGTCGATGGTGAGTCCATCGCGGACGAGACCATTGAGTTTGCGATCGACGGTGTGTCGTACGAGATCGACCTGTCGTCGGCAAATGCGGCGAAGCTGCGCGACGGCTTGGAAGAGTGGGTTTCGAGTGCTCGGCGGGTGAGCGGTCGGCGGCGGGTCAAGGCGGCGGTTGCTGCTCCTGGAGCCGCAAAGAGCCGGGTCTCGATCGATCGTGAACAAAGCGCGGCAATTCGCGAGTGGGCGCGCCGGAATGGACACAAGGTGTCCGCGCGGGGTCGTATCTCGGCCGACATCACCGATGCGTACAACAAGGCCGCGAAGGGCTGAGTTCTTATTTATTTGGGCCGCCGCCCGGGCAAATCGTGCGACGCCCGGGCGGCGGTCGTTTGTGATAGGCCTTCGATATGGGGAAGGTCAGCAGTCGAATCGATCTTGCTCGCGGTACCAGGACGCGGCACCATGGAACTGTGCGAAGGGCGTCACTGGCGGTATGGAGAGATGAGGTATCGGCGCAGTGACTGGTTTCGTCGGATCGCTGTTGCGATTCACTGATGACTCGGGTCGGCAGCAGGAGTTCATGCTCACCCCGGACCAGCAGCGCGTCACCATCGGGCGTTCCCCGCAGGCCGATCTGGCGCTGTGCTGGGACGCGGAGGTCTCGCGCCTGCATGCGGCGGTCGAATATCTCGGTGCGCACTGGACGATCGTCGATGACGGCCTGTCCCGCAACGGCACCTTCGTCAACGGGGAACGGCTGGTCGGGCGGCGGCGGCTGATGGCGGGCGATCGGATCCGGGTCGGTACCTCGCTGGTGTCGTTCCACGATTTCGGTGGCGTTGTCGATGATGCGACACGGACCTCGACCGGCACTATTCCCACGCTGCGCTCGCTGACCGATACCCAGCGCGCGGTGCTGGTGGCGCTGTGCCGTCCATATAAGAACGGTGCCGGTTTCGCGACGCCGGCTTCGAATCAACAGATCGCCGAGGAATTATTCCTGAGCGTCGATGCGATCAAGACTCATCTGCGGGCACTGTTCGCCAAGTTCGGTGTGGAAAATCTGCCGCAGAATCAGAAAAGAGTCCGACTGGCCGGTTTGGCCATGCAGAGTGGATTGATCTCCGACCGAGACTTGTGAAGCCGTAGGGCGTGGACGCTCGCTTAGGTGGCCGAGCGCTTGAACCATGGCTGGTCGCGACGGTTGCCGATGTACTTGAAACATCACCGGACGAAGTAAATCGGACCAGGTCCGGGTTTCTAGGCAGGAGAAATTCATGTTCGCGCTACGACTCGCCGCGCTGGTGGCGGCCACTCTCGCGACCGGCTTGATCGCGGGCGTTTTCTACGCTTATGCGATATCGGTGATGCCCGCGCTGAACCGCACCGATGATCGCGCGATGATCGATGTGATGCAGAAGATCAATGTGGTCATCATCAACCCGTGGTTCATGCTCGGATTCCTCGGTACCGTCGGTTTCACCCTCCTCGCGGCGGCACTGCACCTGGGCAAAGAACACCGCACTACCTTGATCTGGCTCGCTGTCGCGTTGGCGCTGAATGTGATCGCCTTCGCGGTCACCTCCGGATTGAATGTTCCACTGAACGATCAACTGGCGGCCGCGGGCGATCCGGCGCAGATCGGCGATCTGGCAAAGGTGCGTGCCGATTTCGAATCAGCTTGGGTCCGTTGGAATATTCTCCGTGCGATTCTGCACACGCTGGCCTTTTTGGTGCTCACCGGGGCGCTGTTCGTGGCCGGTATCCAGCACGGCCGCGCGCATGCTGCGGGTTCGGTTGGTGCACAGCAAGTTTCGCGAGTTCAGTCGATGCCCGGCGTCGGTCCGCAGACCGCCGGTCAGCACTACCGGGCACCGATCATGGCCCAGCAGTACGGATTCGGGCCCTCTGGTGCGCAGCGAACTGGTGCGCATTCCCTCGCATAGGAATTGACCGAGGTACCTGCTAGTTCTATGCCGCCGTCGGCGGGTCGATCAGCGATCGGCTCGCCGACGGCGGTTTCGGTATGCGAACTGCGAATCCGTCAGATCGGACTACATTCTCGCGGGCGATTACGCGGCAGACACATCCAATTCCGCGATGCGGGCCACCATCGGGCGCGAGGCCGCGGGAATGCGCCTGACGGGCCGTCTGGGGGCCGAAAACGGTCAGCTACCGGACGCTGGCCGGGCCTGTCCTGCCGCGCAACCCGGACGGCAATCGTGCACTGTTGCGCGGTCTTTCCTGCGGCGGCCAGCACGCCGGCGCACTGGCCAGCGCGGACCGGTCGCGGCAATTGCGCGAGCGCGGGGCCGGCACGCCGCGAGCCGCTGTCAACGTCGGCTCGCCCGCCGATACGACAACGTGTTCCAGTAGGCCCTCTACAAAGCGAGGGCCGTACGTCTCCCGAATCGACGCCGGTAAGTCGCATCCTGCGGACGGTCGAAACACTGTCGGCCGCATTACCGGTGAGTATTGCGAGGGGAACTGGATTCGTAGCGGACTTGCTCGAACTGCCCTCCGGGTGGCGATAAGTTGCGCTACGTTCTGGAACACGTTCCAGACTCGGAGGTCTTCATGCGGCGTGTTTCCGGGTCCGCGCTCGTCGTTGCCGTGCTGGCTGTGCTGTGGATTGGTGCGGGTGGTAGTGCGCAGGCCGAGTATCCGGTCGACTACAACTTCTTTGCCGGAATTCCGAACGAGCTGGTGAATCACGGTGGCTCGCTGCCGGGGGCGAATGATTGGGGGTGTCGGCCCAGTGCGGAGCATCCGAATCCGGTGGTGCTCGCGCACGGTACCGGTGGTGGGGCGCAGACGAATTGGGGGCTCTACGCGCCGCTGCTCGCGAACGAAGGTTACTGCGTCTTCTCGCTGACCTATGGCGCCTACGATCTCCCGTGGCCGATCTCGGCGGTGGGCGGGATGCTGCCGATCGAGCAGAGCGCGGTGCAGTTCGGTGCGTTCGTGGATCGGGTGCTCGCGGTGACCGGGGCGAGCAAGGTGGATGTGGTCGGGCATTCGCAGGGCACCGTAATGCCGAACTACTACGCCAAGCGGCTCGGCGGTGCGGACAAGATCGATAAATACGTATCGATCGCACCGGCCTGGCGCGGTACCAATGCGGGTGGCGGTGCGGATGTGGCCGCGTTCGCCGACCGGCTCGGCGCCGGGCCCTACTTCCAGGCGGCGGCGGGTTCGCTGTGCCAGGCCTGCACCGAGCTGTTGCGCGATTCGGCCTTCCTGCGGGATCTCAACAGCGACGGCGTCTACGTTCCCGGCATCACCTACACCAACATCATGGGCAGCCTCGACGAGATCGTCGTCCCGTACGACTCGGGCTTCGTGCCGGGGCCGAACACCACGAATATCGTCGTCCAGGACGGCTGCGCGTCCGATTTCTCCGAACATCTGGCCATCGCGGGCAGTCCCCGCACCGCCCGCTTCGTGCTCAATGCCCTCGATCCGGGGCATGCGCGCGAGGTGCCGTGCGAGTTCGTCCCGCCGTTCACCGGCTGACACCCACGACTGGGAAGCGGCAACCGGCGATTTCGCTGAGGGCAAAACCCGAGCGGAAACGTATCCCGCAACAAGCACGTTATGAGTGAATGACCATGCTGTCGCTGGTCCCCAATAGGGTGGACTGGAGGCGGCGTAATCCCCGGCCAACTAGAGTGGAGTCCGGGGCCGCAACCCCCGGGCTTCATGGCAGGCTGACGCCACAGAAGCGTCGGACGCCAGAATGTCGGAGCAGGAGAGTGAGGGAGCGATGTTCGAGAGGTTCACCGACCGCGCGAGGCGCGTCGTTGTCCTGGCCCAAGAAGAGGCCCGGATGCTTAACCACAACTACATCGGCACCGAGCACATCCTGCTTGGGTTGATCCACGAGGGCGAGGGCGTAGCGGCGAAGTCGCTGGAATCCCTTGGTATTTCGCTGGAGGGTGTGCGCAGCCAGGTGGAGGAGATCATCGGCCAGGGCCAGCAGGCTCCGTCCGGTCACATCCCGTTCACCCCGCGAGCCAAGAAGGTGCTGGAGCTGAGCCTGCGCGAGGCGCTGCAGCTCGGCCACAACTACATCGGCACCGAGCACATTCTGCTCGGCCTGATCCGTGAGGGTGAGGGTGTCGCGGCGCAGGTGCTGGTGAAACTGGGTGCGGACCTCAACCGGGTGCGCCAGCAGGTCATCCAGCTGCTGTCCGGATACCAGGGCAAGGAGCCGGTGGAATCCGGTTCGCGCAGCGAGGCGGGCACCCCGTCCACCTCGCTGGTGCTCGACCAGTTCGGCCGCAACCTCACCCAGGCCGCCCTCGAGGGCAAGCTCGACCCGGTCATCGGCCGCTCGAAGGAAATCGAGCGCGTCATGCAGGTGCTGAGCCGCCGCACCAAGAACAACCCGGTCCTCATCGGCGAGCCCGGTGTCGGTAAGACCGCCGTGGTCGAGGGTCTGGCCCAGGCCATCGTCAACGGTGAGGTCCCGGAGACGCTGAAGGATAAGCAGCTCTACACCCTCGACCTGGGTTCCCTGGTCGCGGGCAGCCGCTACCGCGGTGACTTCGAAGAGCGCCTGAAGAAGGTGCTCAAGGAGATCAACACCCGCGGCGACATCATCCTGTTCATCGACGAGCTGCACACGCTCGTCGGCGCGGGTGCCGCCGAGGGCGCGATCGACGCCGCTTCCATCCTGAAGCCGAAGCTGGCCCGCGGTGAGCTGCAGACCATCGGTGCCACCACCCTCGACGAGTACCGCAAGTACATCGAGAAGGATGCCGCCCTGGAGCGACGCTTCCAGCCGGTGCAGGTCGGCGAGCCGACGGTCGAGCACACCATCAATATCCTCAAGGGTCTGCGCGACCGCTACGAGGCGCATCACCGGGTCTCCATCACCGATGGCGCGCTGGTGGCCGCCGCGACGCTGGCCGACCGCTACATCAACGACCGGTTCCTGCCGGACAAGGCGATCGACCTGATCGACGAGGCCGGTGCTCGCATGCGCATCCGTCGCATGACCGCCCCGCCGGACCTGCGCGAATTCGACGACAAGATCGCCGATGCGCGCCGGGAGAAGGAAAGCGCCATCGACGCGCAGGACTTCGAGAAGGCGGCGCGACTGCGCGATAAGGAAAAGCAGCTGGTCGCCAAGCGCGCCGAGCGCGAGAAGCAGTGGCGCTCCGGTGACCTGGACGTCGTGGCCGAGGTCGACGACGAGCAGATCGCAGAGGTGCTGGCCAACTGGACCGGTATCCCGGTGTTCAAGCTCACCGAGGAGGAGACCACCCGTCTGCTCCGCATGGAGGACGAGCTGCACAAGCGGATCATCGGCCAGGAGGATGCGGTCAAGGCCGTCTCCAAGGCGATCCGCCGTACCCGCGCCGGTCTGAAGGATCCGAAGCGTCCCTCGGGCTCGTTCATCTTCGCCGGTCCGTCCGGTGTCGGTAAGACCGAGCTGTCCAAGGCGCTGGCGAACTTCCTGTTCGGCGACGATGACGCGCTCATCCAGATCGACATGGGCGAGTTCCACGACCGCTTCACCGCATCGCGGCTCTTCGGTGCCCCGCCCGGGTACGTGGGCTACGAAGAGGGCGGCCAGCTCACCGAAAAGGTGCGCCGCAAGCCGTTCTCGGTCGTTTTGTTCGACGAGATCGAAAAGGCACATCAGGAGATCTACAACACCCTGTTGCAGGTCCTCGAGGACGGTCGTCTCACCGACGGCCAGGGACGTACGGTCGACTTCAAGAACACCGTGCTGATCTTCACCTCGAACCTGGGTACCTCGGACATCTCCAAGGCGGTCGGCCTGGGCTTCACCCAGTCCAACGCCGAGGGGTCGAACTACGAGCGGATGAAGCTCAAGGTCAACGACGAGCTGAAGAAGCACTTCCGGCCCGAGTTCCTCAACCGCATCGACGACGTGATCGTCTTCCACCAGCTCACCACGGATCAGATCGTGGAGATGGTGGATCTGATGATCGGCCGCGTCGCCACGCAGCTGAGGAACAAGGACATGGAGATCGAGCTGTCCCCGCAGGGCAAGGCGCTGCTTGCCAAGCGCGGCTTCGATCCGGTGCTCGGTGCTCGGCCGCTGCGCCGGACCATCCAGCGCGAGATCGAGGACCAGCTGTCGGAGAAGATCCTCTTCGGCGAGATCGGTGCGGGACAGACCATCGTGGTCGATGTCGAGGGCTGGGACGGCGAGGGCTCCGGCGAGAACGCCAAGTTCACCTTCACCGGCAAGGCGAAGCTGACCAAGGCGGCAGCGACCGAGGAGAAGCCGGAGGTCGTGCTCACGGGTGCGGGCGAAGGCACCGCCGAGGCAGCTGGCGAGTAAGTCGCAACGGCTAGAAGATGCCGCCCACCGGAAATCCGGTGGGCGGCATTTTTCGTATCAGCTTGTGAACCGGGCGAGTGCCGGAGCGAAGGCTTCGGCCAGTTCGCCGGGGACGATCAGTTCATCTATGCCGTACTTCTCCCTGCGATATTCGAGCACCTCGGCCACGGCCGCCGGATCAGCGTCGAGCACACCCGCCGATCCGGCTGCACGCAGTCCGTCCGCGGTGAGTCCGAGCCGCTTGCTCAACCAGAACGGCAGTTCGTCACCGATGCCGACCAGTTGATGGGTGAAGCGCACATCGCGATCGGTATTGTCCCGCACGATCCGGACCATCTCGGCGAGATCGGATTCGGTGGCGTCCGGTCCGGCGGCCAGCAGCACGCGATCGGCGAAATCCGCTGCAACGGTGAGCATTCGAGGACCGTTCGCGGCGACGACGATCGGCGGCGCCGGATTCACCTGTTCGCGAACGGCATGCGCGGTGGCGATGAGTTGCTCGCGCCGCTGGGCCGCCGAACCCCAAGGCATACCGAGCCGCTCGGCCTCGGCACTCGCATCGGGACGCCCCGACCCGATGCCGAGTTCGAATCGTCCGTCCGAGAGCAGTTGCAATGCGGTGGTTTCGCGTACGGTGGCGGCCGGATTGCGCAGGGGCGCGGCTAGGACGTTCGGGCGCAGTCGGATGGTGGTGGTCACCGCGGCGGCAGCCGCGAGTGCCGGGAATGGGGAAGCGGTGTTCAGGGTGTCCGGCAGCAGGATCGTCCGGTAGCCCTGTTGTTCAGCGCTTTGTACCGCGCGAACCCATTCGGCTCCCGATCGCGGGGTGATGACGATGCCGAAGGTCATGCTCATGTGTGTTCTCCCGTGACTCGGGTCGAAGAATCATTGGTCGGAATGAGGCCGTGTGTTGACCGGCGATTTTTCGGGCAGACATGCCGTTGCGGTGCCCGCTGCTCAAAAGAGGGCGGGACTATCCGCCTCAGGTGGTGGGAGTTTTACCGCTGCGCGGCTTGCCGTCGCGTTCGCGCAGCACCGCCAAGCGACTCCGATATTGATCCTCGGTGATCTCGCCGCGCGCGAATGCGATACGCAGCGCGCCGATTCCGCTCTGACGGCCCCAGAACCGTCGTCGCGCGAATATGAAGACGACGATGATGGTGGCCCCGAACAGCAATGGGAAGATCCAGAAGAACGGCCAGGGATGCCATCCTCCGTCATAGTGATCGGCCAAGAAGGTCATGGCCTCGGGTTGGGTAAAAAATGTTCATGCCCTAACCCTGCGCCCGACACTCCCACCGGGACATCGGCCTGCCGACGACATTCGCCCTACGTCTGCGCGCGTATTCCCCAGCGCAGTCCTGCGCCTCGTATCGGTAGTGCTACAGCAGTGTTGGAAGAGTTGGTAAGGATGCGCGCCGCCTCGCATAACCACTGGGCTCCTCGCACACGCCTGTGCGAGGAGCCGGGAAGTCAGGCGAGAGCGGCGTCGAGGGTGATGTTGTCGACCCCGGCCAGGGCCTTGCTGACCGGGCAGCCCGCCTTGGCCGCGGCCGCGGCGGCGGCGAAGCCATCGGCGTCCAGACCGGAGACCCGGCCGCGGACGGTGAGTTTGATGGCGCTGATGCGGAAGCCGCCGTCCGGATCCGGGCCGAGGGTCACATCGGCAGTGACGTCCAGGCTCTCGGTCGTGCCGCCGGCATTGCCGATCTGGGCCGAGAGGGCCATGGCGAAGCAGGAGGAGTGCGCCGCCGCGATCAGTTCCTCGGGGCTGGTGGTGCCGTCGGCATCGTCGGCGGCACGTTTGGGGAAGGAGACGTCGTACTTGCCGACACCGGAACTGGCCAGCTCGACTTGGCCGGAGCCGTCCTGCAGGCCTCCGGTCCAAGCGGTGCGCGCGGTACGTGTGGGCATCACGATCCTTTCGAAGATGTGTGAATCACAATTCGCAGTCGAACCTACCCCCGCCGCCCCAGCGGCGCGTGCGAAGGCCAGCCCGAATCGAGCGCCGCGCTGGACAAGTGGTCAGGCGGGCTCGCCGGTGTGCTGATCGAGTTGCTCGAGTACCAGCGGCCAGGCCTGTGAGTGCCGGTCGCGGGCCGCTTCATCGGCAAACCCCGCGTGCGCCAGGCGAAGTCGAGTGCCGGAGTCGATCGGCATGAGCTCGACCGTCACCATGGTTTCCGCGCCCTCGGTGCCACCGGCCCCGGTCACCCAGGTCAGCTCGACGATCTGGTCCGGAATCAGACGAATGAACCGTCCGTAGTGCGGGCTGCGCATGCCCTGGTAGTCGGTTTCGAAGAAGAACGGCGTGTTCACGACTGGGCGCATGAGGACCGAGCCGGGGGCCGCGAACCAGTGGTCGAACCGCTCGGTCCAGGCCAGGTACAGCGCCGATGGCGGCGCGGTCATCGTGCGCTCGACCTCGAGCCCGAAGGGACGCGACGATAGATCGGGTACCCGCACTGGTTCGAACATGCTTCGGACTGTACCGCCGGACCTGCTCACTCCGGATTGGTGACGCGCGCCAGCACGATGCCGCCGAGGATCAGCGACAGCGCCAGCAGCCGTCCGGCGCTCATCGGATCTTTGTTGATCACCACACCTAGGCTGATCGCCCCGACTGCGCCGATTCCGGTGAATACCGCGTACGCCGTGCCGACCGGCAGCGTCTGCATGGCCCGCGAGAGCAGGTACACCGCGACCGCGCCGAGCACGAAGCAGATGAGGGTCGGGACCGGGCGGGTGAAGTTCTGCGTCGGTTTGATGCTCTGCGACCAGATGATCTCCACCAGTCCGGCGATGCCGAGAATGATCCAGTTCATCAGTGGACCTTGGCCAGCTCACGCATGGATTCCATTGCGGCCGAATAGGACTCGTCATGCTTGCCGCGCAGATGTGCCAATGCCGGGTCCTGCCTCGAGTTGGCGAGTTCCGCATTGACGAAAACGGTATCGGTGACGGCGAAATGGCCCGCGAAGAAATCGCGCAGGTAGCGCTCTTGGTGGTCGAACGCGGCCTTCGGGGCGCCGGGCGCGTAGGCGCCCCCACGTGCCGAGACGACGACAAAACGCTTGTCGCCCAATGACATCCGCGGGAAGGTGACCTGATCGAGCCAAGCCTTGAGTGCGGCCGGGATCGAGTAGTTGTACATCGGGGTGCCGATGAGAATCACCTCGGCGGCCAGCATCTCGGTCAGCAGCGGCTCCACGATCGCCCAAGCGGCGCTCTGTCCCGGCGTGCGGATCAGTTCGGCGAGGCGATGTAGGTCGGTGCTGGGTTGGGCGAGGACGGCATCGCATAGTTCGGTCCATGCCTCGTCGATGAACGGCACGGGCTCGGCAGCCAAATCGCGATAGATGTAGCTGCCGTCCGGATTCTCGACGCGCCATGCCTTGGCGAATGCCGCGCTCAGTTCCCGGCTGATGGAACGACGTCGGGCGCTGGCATCGAGATGCAACAACGTGCTCATGATTTCTCCCGTAAATTTAACTGGACACTTTGTCCGGTTGATACGGTACGGACAACCGGACGCAATGTCCAGTTACTGGGAATATCGAGTACAGTCGGGATCATGAACAGTGATATAGACCTGCTCAGCGGGCATGCGGCGGCGCCGACCGAGCGCGCGGACGCGGCCCGCAACCGGGCCAAGGTGCTCGCCGCGGCCGCCGAACTGTTCGCAACGCGGGATCCGCGCACCGTCACGATGGACGACATCGCCAAGGCGGCGGGGGTCGGGCGCGGCACGCTGTATCGCCGTTATCCGGATACGAATTCGATCGCCGTCGCACTGCTCGACGAACACGAACGCGCTCTGCAGGAGCAGTTGTTGCGCGGTGCGCCGCCGCTGGGTCCCGGCGCGCCACCCGCCGAACGACTCGCTGCGTTCTATGCCGCCATGGTCGAATTATTGGACCAGCACGCGGATTTGGTGCTCGGTGCCGAGACTGGCGGCGCACGGTTCGCGACAGGCGCCTACGGCTTCTGGTTCGCGCACGTCCGGTCGCTCTTGGTGGCAGCCGGTGTCGGTGAACCGGACGCCATGGTCGATTCGCTGCTCGCGCCGTTGGCTGCCGAGGTCTATCAGCAGCAGCGGACACGGGGGCTCACCTCCGCGCAGATCGCGGCGGCGCTGGCCGAATTGGCCCGTTCCGTACTGTCGGAGAATGCGCCGAACCGTTGACGAACTGCTGTCCGCCAACGGTTTTCGGCTACTGAAACGTCAGGCCATATCGCGTCGCCGCACCAGCCACATCGTGCCCGCCGCGAACAGTGCCACGTACACCAACAGCGCGATGAGCGACTGAGCCCGCGGCAGGATATCGAGCACACCCGGCGTCGAAGGCCCGTCGACGGTCCGCATCGCACCGGCCATCGAACCCGCCGCCGTACCCGGCAGATGATCGGTGAGCACCTTGATCGGACTGAAGATCGCCGCCACGCCGCGCAGCAGATTCTCCACCACCAGCACCCAAACCAGCCCGAGCCCGACGGCCAGTGCCGGACCGCGCGCGATCGCGCCGATCATCGCACCGGCGAGCGTCCACATGCCGAGAATCGCTGTGCCGGTGATGATTCCGTTCACCGCCTGCCCCAGGCCGGGCAGTGCGAGCGACTGCGACTGGGTCATCGCGATTATCGACGCGACCCCGACATCCGCCACGAATGCGACGCACACCAGCCCGATTACCGTGACCGCCAGGCTGACCAGCGCACCGCCGATGGCATTGTTTCGCGACGGACCCTGGGTGAGCACGGTTTTCCAAGTGCCCCAGCCGTAACCGCTACCGATGGTCAATGCGCCGAGAATGAGCATCAGCGCGCCACCGAACATTGCCATGCCCTGGGTGAAGACCTCCGGCACCGCGGCGGGCAACATCTGGTGCAGCAGCACGTCTTTGGGCACGCCGTTCGACATCGTCTTCATATCGCCGGAGGAGTAGGCGAGGTAGTTGAAGAGGTAGGAAAAGGTGAGATTCAGCAGGATCCAGGTGCCGAGAATGATCCAGAATGCGGGCCACTTGCGCAGTCGCAGCATTTCCGCTTTCGTGCTTGCCATCAGGTCTTTCCCGATCATTTCACCGGCTCCAATCGGGTCATTTCGAAGAACACTTCTTCAAGGGACTTTTCGTCGGTCCGCAGTTCCAGCAGGTCCGCGCCCGATTCGACGACCGCACGCGCGACCACCGGGGCGCTGGCAGCACCCGCCTCGATTCGAATTCCACCCGCGGTCAACATGGCCGAGCGCTCGCCGACCACGCGGCGTACCGCGGGAAATGCCACCTCCAGCGGTTCGGCGCGCAGCAAAAGCGAAGAGGCGCCGCGCAATTCGGCGACGGTGGATTCGGTGAGCAGTTGTCCGCCGGAGATCACCCCGACGCGGTCGCAGATCTCCTGGACCTCGCTGAGCATGTGGCTGGACAACAGCACCGTGTGACCATCACCGGCGAGAGTCGTGATGAGCTCCCGCATTTCGGCCATGCCCTGTGGGTCGAGGCCATTGGTCGGCTCGTCCAGAATCAGCAGATCGGGACGGCCGAGCAGGGCCGCCCCGACGCCGAGGCGCTGCTTCATGCCGAGGGAGTAGCTGCGGAATTTATCGTCGGCGCGATTGGCGAGGCCGACGAGGTCGAGTGCGTGCTCTACCTCGACGGGCTCGATGCCGCGGTATTTCGCGAGTACCCGCAGGTTGTCGCGGCCGGTGAGGTACGGGTAGAAGCCGGGGCCCTCGATGAGGACGCCGATGCGGCGCACCACAGCCGGATCGCCGGGGGTATGCCCGAGCACGGTGGCGGTGCCCTCGGTAGGACGGATCAAACCGACGAGCATCCGCAGCGTGGTCGTCTTACCCGCACCGTTCGGGCCGAGGAAGCCGTAGATCTCGCCGGGCGCGACATTCATATGCACGCCGTCGACGGCTGTATGCGTGCCGAAGCGTTTGGTCAGCCCTGCGGTGACCACGATGGAATCTGTCATGCACCGAGAATCCGCCCCCGACCAGGGGGGACACATCCGTCGCGCGGCGATGCTCGGCGTACGTAAAGCGGCCTACGAAAGACCGTGAAAGCGGCCGTGAGGACTGATGTCGCCCAGCATATGCTCCGGTCACCGCAGCGGTGCCGACGATGTGCATCAGCGCGGCGTATGCGCCGCCACCGTCGCGGAGCGAGGGTGTTCGGGAATGCCCAAATCCTGGACGTCACCTCGACTGACGGCCCGTGACGCGACCATGTGAGGCCGCGATCGGAAATATATTCGGGGGAGGAGGGCGGGCATACGTAGCGCGGCGGACGTCGTGACGCGTCCGGGCTAATAGGCTGCACATGTGACAGCGCCAGGGGAATCGAAACGTGGCCCGGTCGTTCAGGACTGGGTGCTCGCGCTCGTCGTCGCGGTGATACAGATCGGTGGGGGACGCAATGCCAACCTGCGCCAGACCGGAGTGCACTCACTCGACGCGCTCGGCTATGTGCTGTTGCTCATCGGACCGGTGGCGCTCTTGCTACGCCGTTCCTACCCGCTGCCCGCGCTGCTCGTGACGATCGCGACCTGCGCGGTGTATCTGCTGCGCGGCTACGGCTACGGCCCGATTTTCGTTTCCCTGGTGATCGCATTCATCAGCGCCGCGATCGTCGGATCACGCTGGTGGACATATCCGCTCGCGCCGATCGGCTATCTCGTGCTGCTGTGGCCGCTGCCCGCGCTGGTCGGGCATCCGGCCGACCCGTGGCTGGCCTTCGGCATGATCGCCTGGCTGGGGATACTGGTCGCGATCGCCGAGGGTATCCGTCAGCGCAAGGCAGTGCTTGTCGCCCGAAGGCAGCGGGCCGAGGCGGCGCGTCGCGATGAGGAGGCGCAGCGGGAACGGCGAGCCAGTGAAGAGCGGCTTGCGATCGCGCGTGAGCTGCACGATGTCCTGGCGCACAGTCTTTCGCTGATCAATGTTCAGTCCTCGGTGGCGTTGGAGCTTTTCGCCAAGAAACCGGAACAGGCCCAATCTGCGCTCGCGGCGATCAAGACGGCGAGCAAGGATGCGTTGGTCGAGGTGCATACGTTGCTGCACGCGATCCGCAACGGTAGCGCGGCCGAAGTGCGCGACTCCGATGTCGAGCTCGAGACCGAATCAGCGCCTGCGCAATCGCAACGGGCCCAAGGCAATTCTGTTGCTCGCAGCGTCGAGGATCGGCCGTCCGCGCCGCGGAGCCCGGCTCCGAGCATCCAAGACTTGGACGCACTGCTGCAGCGCACTCGCGCGGCTGGTCTCACGGTCGACACCCGCATAATCGGCACCGCACACAAGCTGCCAAGCGTCGTCGATGTGGCGGCGGCCCGCATCATCCAGGAATCGCTGACCAATGTGGTCCGCCACGCACCCGGCGCGCCGGCCGCGGTGACCATCCGCTACGCCGCCGATTCGGTCGAGATCACCATCGACAATGCTCGCGCCACCGGCACACAATCGAAGTCCGGGGCCAGCGGCGGCAATGGCATTCTCGGCATGCGCGAGCGCGCCCACGCCCTCGGCGGCCAGCTCATCGCCGGTCCCCGGCCGAGTGGCGGATACCGCGTGGTGGCTCGGCTACCGTCCCAGGTGGGGGCTCAGGAGGAGGCGCGATGAACGCGGGATCCCGTGGCAATTCGACAGGTGGGCCGGTTCGGGTGCTTGTTGCAGACGATCAGGCGCTTGTGCGCGGCGGTTTCGTCGCGCTGCTCGACGCGCAGGACGGCATCGAGGTGGTGGGCGAGGCCGACAACGGTGAACAAGCCGTCCGCATGACCCGCAGTCTGACCCCGGACGTGGTCCTGATGGATATCAGAATGCCCGTTCTGGACGGACTTGCCGCCACCCGAATGATCGCTGAGGATCCGAAACTCGCCGAGGTGCGGGTAGTTGTTCTGACCACCTTCGAACTCGACGAATACGTCTTCGAAGCGATGCGCGCGGGGGCAACGGGGTTCCTGGTCAAACACACCGAGCCCGCTGATCTCGTCCGCGCTGTCCGAGTCGTCGCCGCGGGTGATGCCCTGCTCTCGCCCGGCGTTACGCGCCGCCTCATCGCCGAGTTCTCGGCCCACGCCAAACAACCCCCGCCCGCCGCCTTCACCGAGTTGACCGACCGCGAGCGCCAGGTGATGACCCTGGTAGCCGAGGGCCTCACCAATGCCGAAATCGGCGAGCGCCTGTTCATGAGCCCCGCCACCGCCCGCACCCATGTCAGCCGCATTCTCATGAAACTGGACGCGCGAGACCGCACCCAACTCGTAGTCATGGCCTACGAATCCGGCATGGTCCGACCCCGCTGGCAATAATGCTGTCGCGCACCCGGTGACTACCGCGCTACCAAATAGCCTGTGCGAGCGTGTCACTACCGTTGCGACACCAATGCCCGGAAGTAGCGGCGGGCACTCGGGTGGTACATGGCGGGGATGGCAATCAGGACGGCGACGATGTGGCCGGTGCGCAAGGTTCCGATGATCACCGCTGACGCGGTGAGGTTGTCGAATAGGTCGCTGATCTGCTTGGCGGACAACGTGGCTGCCAGTGGTTCGATTATCAGCGAGGCCAGGCCGATCACGCCGATGCCAACGGTGAGCACCGTCCTGGCCCAGCGGGCACCGCGCGCCATCCGGACGGCCACGCCGAGAACCGCCAGATAGATTCCGCCGCGAATAGCCAGACCTGTTGCAAGCGAGCCGATATCGGCGTTCGGACGGTCCAATTGCACGGCAGTGTAGGCGATGGCCTCGCCGACGCCGCATAGCAGCGCGATGACAAGTCCGGTGAATGCCACGGCAACCGAGCGTGGTCGGTCGTTTCGTAGCCGTACGGAAAAGGCAGTGCCGGTCATAAGACCAACACTGCCTTTCGCGGTCCGGACTATGGATCAGCCCGCGGTAGCAACTGAGGCTCGTACCGGAGTGCTATCGCGCATGGCGAATTCGGTGAGTGCCGCGAAGCCGAGGCCGAGGCAGGCCCACAGAGTGGCCGTCTCGCCGAGCGATGTCGCACGGAATTGCCACAGCAGCACAGCCGGGAAATCGTCGTTCACCTCGTTGACGCCGGGCAACAGGACGTACCCGAGCACGACAATGAGCACGAACGCCGCGACCCCGGCGATCAGCCGGACCGTACCCAGTTGCGCGGCAAGCAGTTTGTAGACGAACAGCCCGATGCCGACCGCAGCCAGGCCGAGTAGCACCGCTGCGACCCACAGCAGAGTGCGCTGGTTGATGGTGTCCGGTTCACCAACGGCGGGTGGATTGGCCGGGTATTTGAAGAACGGCACCGCGACAATCGCGGTCCAACCGGCCAATGCCAATCCGAGTGCGAGCTTGGGCCCCGACAAGCTGGTGTACCGCCGGGCGAAATAAGCGACCGAAGCGAAGATCGCCCCGAGCGCGAGCCCGGCAAGCCCGAGAGCAAGGAACTGCCCGAACTTCTGTCCGGAACGGCTGACCAGCGCTTCTTCCTCGTCGCCGTGCGTATGCGCGGCTGGTTCGTTGACGTGCTCGGCCGCGTGTTCTCCAGCGGAATCGGCTTCTTCGATGGAGATGGCGGCATCGATCTTGGGTTCGCCGACGAAGTAGCCCACTGTCGCAGCCAGCAGACCGGCGATGAGGCCGGCCAGCAGGCCACGGAGCAGCAGGGTCTTGAGGGATCCGATCAATGGCACGGCACACCGAGCAGGTGACGTCCGTCGTGCATGAGCTCATGCAGGTACATCCCGCTGCGCGAGATGACGCCCTGGTCGAAGCCGACCAGGTACAGCGTGAGCAATGCGAGAAGAACGACGCCCACCGCGATGAGCAGCGTGCCGAGTGAATCAGTTGCCCGACTCGGTGAATGCGCGATAGCCATTCGAGTCCTCCTAGGGATGCGCGTCCCGTGAGTTGTTCGGTGCGAAGGTGCCGGTGTCTGGCTTTCCGGCACCAAGGACTCGGTGCAAGAACACAGTGGCGCGACCGCTTCGGAATTTCACCGAATTACCGCGTCACCCTCGCGTTTGTCATTTCGAACTGTGACATCCGTTCGCACCCGCCGTCAACACGGCGGGCAACTTGCCCAGGCCGGGATGGGCGAGTCGCGCGCCGCGTCTGTGTCCAGCGGTTTCAGGAAGCGGACTTGGCCGCGACGTCCAGCACGACCTCGAACTCCAGCAGCGAGGCACCCGTGGAAACCGGCTTCTGCCGCTCGCCGGCGTGCGCCTCGCGCGCGGGTCCGTCCCGCCACGCCGCGAACGACTCCTCCGAATCCCACTGGGTGACAACGAAGTACCGGTTCTCCCCGGCCACCGGACGCAACAACTGGAAGCCGAGGAAACCCGGCGAGCCCTCGACCGCATGCGCGCGATGGGCGAATCGCTTCTCCAACTCGGGGCCAGCGCCCTCCGGAACCTCGATCGCATTGATCTTCACAACAGCCATGGCTCCGACGATACGTCCGTGCCAACCGGGCACCCCGCGGCGCATGCGGGGTAGACCATCGGAGGTGAGTCGATTGCGAGACTCTGCGATGACGGCTCTTACGAGCGAGGAGCTCGCGTGCGAGTCGTCGAAGCGCCTGTGACGAAGTCACGGGACTCGCCTTCCCGCATGCGGGCAGTAGGTGCCGAACGTCCCGTTCCAGCAACCACCACGGAGCTGTCTTACGTGCGATGTTCGCGGCCCGTCTCGCGTCCGAGCCGTCGAAGCGCCTGTGACGAAGTCACGGGACTCGCCTTCCCGCATGCGGGCAGTAGGTGCCGAACGTCCCGTTCCAGCAACCACCACGGAGCGAGTCTTACGTGCGATGTTCGCGGCCAGTCTCGCGTGCGAGTCGTCGAAGCGCATGCGCCGCAGGCGCGAGTCTCGACGGCTCGGACGCGAGACACCAGGGGGCCGCGAACCCGCCGCGCCGAAGGCGCGGCAAGATAACACAGTGTTGTACGACGAAGGCGGAGCGGGAGTGCCGATCCTGCTGCTGCACGGACTGATGGGCAGTGCCCGCACCTGGCGCGATCAACTGGGCTGGCTGCGGAAGTTCGGCCACATCTACACCTTCGACGCCGCTGGTCACGGTCGCCCCGCACCCGTGGAGCCGACCACCGAGGCCTTCATCGATGACCTCGCTTCGGCGACCGCCGAAATTTCCGAACCCATGGTGGTCATCGGACATTCGATGGGTGGCCTGCACGGCTGGGTATTCGCGGCGCAGTATCCGCAGCGGGTGCGCGCGCTGGTGGTCGAGGATATCGCCCCCGACTTCCGCGGCCGCACCGCCGCGAACTGGGCGGCCATGATCGAGGCCTGGCCGCAGCCATTTCCGAATGCGGACGCGGTGTTGGATTTCTTCGGCCCGATCGCCGGGCGGTACTTCCTCGACTCTTTCGATCAGGGGCCGGACGGCTATCGCCTACACGGTTCGGTCGCGACCTTCCGCGATATCTCCGAGGAGTGGGGGACCCGCGACTTCTGGACGCAATGGCGCGCGGTCGAAGCGCCGGCGCTCTTGATCGAAGGCGAATTCACCATCACCCCCGCGGGGCAGATGCGGCAGATGGCCGAGGTCCATCCCGATGCCGTCTACGTCCGAATCCCGAACTCCGGACACCTGGTTCACGACGATCAGCCCGAGCGCTACCGCACCGAGGTAGAAGCCTTCCTTCGCAAAATTCTCGACCACCGCGTACGAGATTGATCTCGTCAGCTGGACAGGGCTGACAAGCCGTCGTGGCCCTTCATGTGGTCGGGATTGCGGCCACTACAACCCCGGTTGCGATTGGTTCAGCCCTCGCCGGCCAGGGCGAACAGCCCGTCGGGAGTCTGTTCGATGAGGCCATCGACGAGCAGCGAGTCCAATGCGCGGTCGCGTTGGCCGGGATCGCGAGTCCAGGCCAGATCCAGGCGGATTCGCTCGACCGGACCAGCCGCCTCGCGCAACACGTCGAGCAACCGGCCACGCGCCTGACGATCGGTGCCCTCGTACTTCTGCGTCTTGCGCACCACATCGGAGACCGGCCTGCCCGCGGAAACCCACGCGCATTCGGGCAGCGGGCAGCGCGAGCAGTCGGGCGTGCGAGCCCTGCATACCGTCGCGCCGAGCTCCATCAGCGCGGCGGAAAACATTGCGGCATGGTCGATTCGGCGCGGCAGTAGCGCTTCGGTCTCGGGCAGATCGCGCGACGACGGATTCCCCGCCTCCGCCCGCCCGTGCACCGCACGCGCGACCACGCGGCGAACATTGGTGTCCACCACCGGAACTCGCTGTCCGTAGGCGAAACAAGCCACCGCACGCGCGGTATACGCGCCGATACCCGGCAGACCGAGCAGCACATCGACATCGGTCGGCACCTCGTCGCCGTGCTCCTCGGCGAGCACCTTGGCGCATTCGTGCAGCCGCAACGCCCGCCGCGGATAGCCGAGCTTGCCCCAGGCGCGCAGCACCTCGGCCTGCGATGAGGCCGCCATGGCCGAGGGGACGGGCCAGCGCGCGACCCACTCGCGCCAGATCGGCTCGACCCGCACCACCGGCGTCTGCTGCAGCATGATTTCGCTCATCAGGATCTGCCAGGCGGTGACGTCCTCGCGCCGCCACGGCAGGTCCCGCGCGGTCGCCCGGTACCAGTCCAGCAACGACTCGGCATCCACCCGGTTGCTGCCCGTCGTGATCTCGGTTTTTCCGCCTGTACGCTGTTGCGCTGCGCCGCCCTCCGACACTGCCCTCACCGTTCCTATTGTCCTGCGGCCGGTCGATATTTGCCGAGCCGTAACGAACCGGACTCGCTGGTAACCACTGCGATGTGCACAATGGTCGGTATGCCGGATTCCAACCCGATCAGTGCCTGGAAATCCCTTCGCGAGGGCAATGAACGCTTCGTGAGCGGCAACCTGCTGCATCCTAGCCAGGGTGCGGTCGACCGGGCCAAGCTCGTCAGCGGCCAGCACCCGCACGCGATCCTGTTCGGCTGCGGTGACTCCCGCGTTGCCGCAGAACTGATTTTCGACCAGGGCCTCGGCGATATGTTCGTCGTGCGCACCGCGGGCCATGTCGTGGACAGCTCGGTGCTCGGCTCGATCGAGTACGGTGTGCAAGTCTTGAATGTGCCGCTGATCGTGGTGCTCGGGCACGACAGCTGTGGTGCGGTGAAGGCCACCATCGACGCGCTCGACGGCGGTGAAGTACCCGGCGGATTCATCCGCAGTGTGGTCGAGCGGGTCGCGCCGTCGATTCTGATCGGCCGCAGGGAGGGACTGTCCACCGTCGACGAGATGGAGGCCAGGCATGTGGTGGAGACCAGTCGACTGCTCATGCAGCGCTCGATGATCATTTCGCAGCGCGTTGCGACGGGTGAGTGCGCGATCGCCTGCGTCACGTACAAGCTGGCCGAGGGCGAAGTGAAGTTGCAGCGAGTCGTCGGCAATATCGGTGAGCTGGTCTGATACCGCGGTCCGAGACGCCTGACGGTGGGAGCGGAATTTACCTGCCATGCGCGGGTTTTCCGATCCGACACGCCGGGGTCCTGAGTCGCTGTACCGGATCGTGCCCTTACCGTTGACTCCGTGCTGGAACCGAATGGACCGCTGCCTCCGGAGATCTACTGGCGACGCCGCGCGCTCGCCGTAGGCGTCCTGGTCGTGGCGCTCGCACTGGTGATCTGGTTGGTATTGACGGTCACGCGCGGCGGCGATTCGCCCGGTACGACCAAGGCGGCCGCGGCGAGTTCCGCGTCGGCGACGAATAAGCCAGCGGGCGCGTCCGCCTCGACGCCGCCGCCGACGACCGGCGAATCCAGTGCGAAGCCCTCCGGCACCACCGCCGCGGCTGCCAACAACAGTCAGGTCGCCGCGGGTAGCTGCCCGGATCAGTCGCTCGCGGTGAAGGTTACCGTCGAGCAGCCGACCTACAAGACCGGCGAGAATCCGGTATTCGGCATCGTGATCACCAATATCTCGTCTACGGCCTGTTCGCGCGATGTCGGCTCCGGACTCCAGCAGGTCTCGGTGACCACCCTCGACGGCCAGCGCCGCCTGTGGTCGAGCACCGACTGCTACCCGGACGGCGCCCCCGACGTCCGCACCTTGAACCGGGGCGAGCAGGCGGCCTTCATGGTTACCTGGTCCGGCTCGACCTCCCAGCCCAATTGTGCGGGCGACCGCGTCCAGGTCCCGCCCGGCGCGTATGCCGTTATCGCCCAATTGGGTTCACTACGCAGCGCCGCCGAACCCTTCAACATCGCATGACCTGTCGCATATCCAGTGGCCATCGCGCACAGCCCGCGCGCGACAGCCACTGGCAGTGCGTGATCACTCGGGTTGTGCGGGAGCGGGTCAGAAGTCGGGGGCGGTCTCGGTGGCCGCGGCGCGCTGTTTGCGAAGACCCGCGAGGCGGATGGCCGATTTGACGTCGGTCACCTCGTGGATCTTCATGCCGCTCTTGGTGCGTGCCAAGCCTGGTGGCACCAGGGCGGTGGTGAAGCCGAGGCGTTCGGCTTCGGCGAGTCTGCGCTCCAGACCGGTGACCCGGCGCACCTCACCCGCCAACCCGACCTCACCGAGGATGACCCAGCCGACCGGCAATGCCTGATCGCGCTCGGCACTGGCAATGGCAAGTGCCACAGCGAGATCCGCGGCGGGCTCGAGCAGGCGCATGCCGCCGACCGTCGCGGCGTACACGTCGTGCTTGCCGAGGAACACCCGCCCGCGGCTCTGCAGTACGGCGAGCACCATCGCGACCCGGTTGTAGTCGAGTCCGCTCACCGCGCGCCGCGGATTCGGGATCTCGGTGTGCACGGTCAACCCCTGCACCTCAGCGACCAGCGGCCGCTTACCGTCCATCGCCACCGTGACCGCCGTGCCCGATACCGAATCGGTGCGGTGGTGCAGGAACAGTCCGGACGGATCGGTGACGCAGGAGATCCCGTCGTCGTGCAATTCGAAACAGCCGACCTCATCGGAGCTGCCGAAGCGGTTCTTGATGCCGCGCACCATGCGCAGGGTGGAGTTCTTATCGCCCTCGAACTGCAGCACCACATCCACCAGATGTTCGAGCGTGCGCGGGCCCGCGACATTGCCGTCCTTTGTGACATGTCCGACCAGCAGCACCGCGATTCCGCTCGCCTTGGCCAGTGATGTCAGCGCCGCCGCCACCGCGCGCACCTGGGTCACGCCGCCGATGGTGCCGTCCACCTCCGGGACGAGCATGGTCTGCACCGAATCGACCACCAGCAGCGTCGGGCGCACCTGTTCGACATGGCCGAGCACGATCGACAGATCCGATTCGGCTGCGAGATAGACCCTTTCGTGTACCGCATTGGTCCGGTCGGCGCGCAGCCGAACCTGTCCGGCCGATTCCTCGGCGGTGACATACAGCGACTTCTCGTCGCGCTGGGTGGCCCACCGGTGGGCGACCTCCAACAGCAGCGTCGACTTGCCGACGCCGGGTTCACCGGAGAGCAGTACGACCGATCCGGGCACGATGCCACCGCCGAGCACTCGGTCGAGTTCTTCGACACCGGTCGGCCTGGCCTTGGTGACCTTCGAATCGATATGCGAGATGGGTGCGGCGGCGGTGCTCGGCAGCATGGCCTTGCGCCCGACCGGTGATGCCGCCGTGGCCGCCGATCCGGCTACCTCGTCGACGGTGCCCCATGCGCCGCAGTCCGGGCATTTGCCCACCCACTTGGCGACCTCGTACCGGCATTCGGAGCATCGGAAGATCGACTTGGTCTTGGCCACACGCGCACCTTACGTATCGCCCCCGACAACCTGATACGAAAACGGCTGCCGCGCGAATGCGCGACAGCCGTTCGAAGGCAGTGGATCAGTGTCCGCCCTTGTGCTCGCCTTCGGTCGCCGCGGCCTGGCCCTCGTGCCGGTCGGTTTCCGCGCCAGCGTCGACTGGGACCTGCACGGTGACGGTGCCGTTCTGCTTGAAGTTGAATGTCACCGGGTAGGTGAGGCCTGGGGTGATGTCCTTGGTCAGGCCGGTGATCTCGATCAGGCCCGGCTTCTTCTCCGGGTCGACGGTGTTCTTCTGGCTGGCCGTTCCGGGCGCGGCGCTGCTGCTCGGCGTCGCGCCGTGCTCGTCGGACTTGGCGGCGGTTGCGGCACCGGGGGAGGTCGCCGCGACGACGGTCTGCTGCGGGGCGATCTGGAAGGCCGAGGCACCCGCGGGCGGGGTGATCTTCACCGTGCCGAGGTCGGTGGTGATGCTGGTCAGCTCGTCGGTGACGGTCTCGCCATTGTTGACGACCGACAGCGCGATGATCGCCTTGCCGCCCTTGGCATTGGTGTAGTCGGTGCCGATGGCCGGGAAGACGATGTGCACATTGCGCAGCGAGATCCGGTCGATGTCGGCGTGGTTGCCGTTGACCGCGGCGACCTGGGTCGCGGTCTGCGCGACCTGGCCCGAACTGCAGCCGGACAGCACGAGGGCCGCTCCGGCGGCGAGCGCGGCGACCGAAACCATGCGACGACGCGCCCCTGTCGAGGCGGTCACAGCTTTCAGGGCAGTCACGGGTTGTCCCTCCATGTCGACCGGGCTTACTCCGCTAGGGAGAGTAATAACTAGGCAGCGTAGTAGTAGCGTCCGCGGCCGGGGCGCGGGGGTTGTGTTGAATCCGTGGGTCCCCAGGGCTGGCAGGTTCGGACACCCCCATGCTCGGCATCCGTTGGGTAACGGTTTTGCGTGGCGGCGGCGTGGTTGCGGACACGATACTCGGCTCGCGGACCGTCCGGTGTGCTATTCGCGCCGGTCGATAACCTGTTCTGGCACAACGCAATGCACACCGCGCCGGTTCTGTCAACCCCCACGGTTGGCTCGTTGTGGCCCTGACCTGCACAGTTGATCGCGCCGTTATCGAGTCGCATGTTAAACTGTGAACATCGAAAGGGGCACGGGACACATGATTTTTAAGGTCGGAGACACCGTCGTTTACCCCCACCACGGAGCGGCGCTGATCGAAGCTATCGAGACTCGCACCATCAAGGGTGAGCAAAAAGAGTATCTGGTCCTGAAGGTCGCCCAAGGTGACCTGACTGTTCGCGTTCCCGCAGAGAACGCCGAATATGTCGGCGTGCGCGACGTCGTCGGCCAGGAGGGTCTCGATCGAGTCTTCCAGGTGCTGCGTGCGCCGCACACCGAAGAACCGACTAACTGGTCTCGCCGCTACAAGGCCAACCTGGAGAAGCTCGCCTCCGGCGATGTGAACAAGGTGGCCGAGGTCGTTCGCGACCTCTGGCGTCGGGAGCAGGACCGCGGCCTGTCTGCGGGTGAGAAGCGGATGTTGGCCAAGGCCCGTCAGATTCTCGTCGGTGAGCTCGCGCTCGCCGAGGGGACCGATGACGGCAAGGCCGAGACGCTCCTCGATGAGGTTCTCGCCGCGGCTTCCTGACCGTGAACGTTTCCAACAGCGACGGATCCGTCGTTGCGTTGGTGCCTGCCGCCGGTCGTGGCGTGCGTCTGGGTGAATCGACTCCCAAGGCGTTCGTCACGGTCGGCGGCACACCTATGGTCCGGCTGGCCGTCGACGGCCTGATCGCCTCCGGCGCGGTCGACCGGATCATCGTGATGGTCCCCGCCGAACTCGTCGAGAGCGCCGTTGCCCTGCTGCCGCCCTCGGAGTCCGTGCGCGTGGTCATCGGCGGCGCCGAGCGCACCGATTCGGTGCGCTGCGGTATCGCCGCCGCCCCCGATGCCACCCATTTCCTCGTGCACGACGCCGCCCGCGCCTTGACTCCGCCCGAGCTGATCGCCCGGGTCGTAGCGGAACTGCGCGCCGGGGCCGAGGCCGTCGTGCCCGCATTGCCGGTGGTCGACACCATCAAATCCGTCGACGCGCGCGGCGAGGTCACCGGCACGCCCGACCGCGCCGGTTTGCGCGCCATTCAGACCCCCCAGGGTTTCGCCGCCGACTTGCTGCGCGCTGCCTATGCCGATCAGCGGCTGCAGACCACCGATGACGCCGGTCTGGTCGAACTGCTCGGCACCCGGGTGCGCACGATTCCGGGCGACCCCATGGCTTTCAAGATCACCACCCGGCTCGACCTGGTGCTGGCGAATGCCGTGCTGGAGGGTGCGCGGACGGCAGGTCCGGCATGAGTATGCGCGTCGGCATCGGTAGCGATGTCCATCCGATCGAGGCGGGCAGACCGTGCTGGATGGCGGGTCTGCTCTTCGACGGCGACGACGGTTGCGCCGGACATTCCGACGGCGATGTCGCCGCGCACGCACTGTGCGATGCGCTGCTTTCCGCGGCCGGACTCGGCGATGTCGGTGCGATCTTCGGTACCGGTCGGCCGGAATGGGCGGGCGTTTCCGGCGCGGCCATGCTCAAAGAAGTGCGAAGGCTCCTCGATGAGGCGGACTTCGAAATCGTCAATGCGGCGGTCCAGGTGATCGGCAATCGGCCGAAGATCGGACCGCGTCGCGCCGAGGCCCAAGAGGTGCTCGGCGAGCTGCTCGGCGCCCCGGTCTCGGTGTCGGGCACCACAACCGACGGCCTCGGATTGACCGGCCGCGGCGAGGGCATTGCGGCAGTGGCCACCGCCCTGCTACAAGAGTGTCGCTGATCCAGCTTCCGCCGACCTGAGCCGCTCCGTGAACGGCCTTATCTACCAGCTAGGATCGACTTCCGTGACTCTGCGCCTTTTTGACACCGACACGCGGACCATGCGCGATTTCGCGCCATTGGTCCCCGGCCGTGCCTCGGTGTACCTCTGTGGCGCCACCGTGCAGGGGGAACCACATATCGGCCATGTGCGCAGCGGAGTCGCATTCGACGTACTACGGCGCTGGCTGCTCGCCCACGACTACGACGTGTGGTTCATCCGCAATGTCACCGATATCGAGGACAAGATCCTGACCAAGGCCGCCGAGGCGGGTCGGCCCTGGTGGGAGTGGGCGTCCACCTACGAGCGCGCGTTCGACAAGGCCTACCAGACCCTCGGCGTACTGCCGCCTTCGGTGGAGCCGCGCGCGACCGGCCACATCACCCAGATGATCGATCTGATGCAGCGGCTGATCGAGCGCGGGCACGCCTACGCCTCCGCGGGCAACGTCTATTTCGATGTGGTCAGCTATCCGGAATACGGCAGCCTGTCCGGGCACAAACTCGATGACGTGCACCAAGGCGAAAGCGCGGGCGAGGGCAAGCGCGATCCGCGCGACTTCACGCTGTGGAAGGCCGCCAAACCCGGCGAGCCGACCTGGCCGTCGCCGTGGGGTCCCGGTCGACCCGGCTGGCATCTGGAATGCTCCGCCATGGCCGAGTTCTACCTCGGCTCCGAATTCGATATCCATTGCGGCGGAATGGATCTGGTCTTCCCGCACCACGAGAACGAGATCGCCCAGTCCAAGGCGTCCGGTGCGGGTTTCGCGCAGTACTGGCTGCACAACGGCTGGGTGACCATGGGCGGCGAGAAGATGTCCAAGTCGCTGGGCAATGTGCTCTCGGTGCCGAATGTGCTGAAAAAGGTGCGGGCCGTTGAACTTCGGTTCTATCTCGGCAGCGCGCACTACCGATCGATGCTGGAGTACTCGGATAAGGCGCTCTACGATGCCGCGGCCTCGTATCAGCGGATCGAGGCCTTCGTGCATCGGGTGGCCGAGCGGGCCGGGGAGATCGCGGTCGGCAAATGGACCGATGCGTTCGCCGAGGCGCTCGACGACGATCTGGCGATTCCGCGGGCCCTGGCCGAGGTGCACCGGGTTGTGCACGAGGGCAATAAGGCGCTGGAGTCGGGTGCGATCGATGAGGCGGTCGAGTTGGCCGGGCAGGTCCGTGCCATGCTGAATATTCTCGGCGTCTGCCCGTTCGACCCGCAGTGGTACACCCCACAGGACAATTCCGTCGCGCTGGATGCACTGGACGTCCTGGTGCGCGCCGAACTCGACCGTCGCCAGCAGGCGCGCGCCGCGAAGGACTGGGCCAGTGCCGATGCGGCGCGGGACCGGTTGCAGGCCGCCGGAATAGAAGTGACCGATACTCCGCAGGGTCCGGAATGGTCGCTGGGCGCGGCACAGCATTCGCCGGGCGCGGTACAGCGTGGAAAGGCGAACTGATGGCAGGTAATTCGCAGCGTCGCGGCGCTATTCGCAAGGGTGGCAGCAAGAAGGGCGCGGTCGTCGGCTCGGGTGGGCAGCGTCGGCGCGGTTTGGAGCCGCGCGGTGCGACCCCGCCCGCTGAGGCGCGCACCAAACATCCCGCCGCCAAGCGTGCCGCCGCCAAGGCGAAGGCAGCGGCGCAAGGTAGGTCGGGTCCGCGCGGTGGCGCGCGTCCGGCCGGACGCAAGAGTGACGACGGTCCCGAGATGGTGCTCGGCCGTAATCCGGTCGTCGAATGTCTGCGTGCCGGTGTGCCCGCGACCGCGCTGTATGTCGCGGTGGGCACCGAGAACGACGATCGGCTCACCGAAAGTGTGAAGATCGCCGCGGATGCGGGCATTTCGATCCTAGAGGTGCCGCGTACCGATCTGGATCGGTTGAGCGCCAACGGACTGCATCAGGGTGTGGCGCTGCAGGTGCCGCCGTATCGGTATGCCCATCCGGATGATCTGGTTGCGCGGGTCCAGGATTCGGCCGAACCCGCCTTGCTGGTCGCGCTGGACAATATTTCCGATCCGCGCAATCTCGGTGCGGTGATCCGTTCGGTGGCCGCCTTCGGTGGCCAGGGTGTGCTGATTCCGCAGCGGCGCAGCGCCAGCGTCACCGCGGTGGCCTGGCGGACCAGTGCCGGTGCCGCAGCCCGGCTTCCGGTCGCCCGCGCGACGAATCTCACTCGCACACTGAAGGATTGGGCGTCGCGGGGATTTCAGATCGTCGGTCTGGACGCGGGCGCTGACACCACCATCGATGATTTCGACGGCCGCATCCCGACCGTGATCGTGGTCGGTTCGGAGGGGAAGGGCCTGTCCCGGCTGGTTCGCGAAACCTGTGATTCGATCCTCGGCATTCCGATGGCGGGTCCGGTGGAATCGTTGAACGCGTCCGTCGCGGCGGGTGTCGTACTGTCCGAGATCGCGCGCCAGCGTCGAGTCTGAGGACCGCGGCTGGGGCACCGGCAGGCCTGTTCGAATCGCAACGGGCGGACCGGGAATCAGCCATCGGGCAAATCGGCCGCCGGGGTTGAACCGCAAATCGACTCCGGCCCCGTAGAATTCGACTCGTGGTCATCCCGAATCAGGCTCCCCAGGAGACAGTCGAGCATCCGCATGCGACGGCGGTGCTGGCGCTCGGTGCGGCGAGTCTGTTGTGCTGCGGTGCGCTGGGACCGGTGGCCTGGGCGCTCGGCAGACGTGCGCTCGACCAGATCGAGGAATCCCATGGTGGTTACAGCGGCCGCGCCCAAGTGCTGGTCGGCTACATCCTCGGCGTAACCGGCACGATCCTCATGGTCTGCATGGCGATCGTCTTCCTGCTCATCCTGATCGGCGGGCGCGCGTAGCCAAGCGGGTCAATCCAGGCTGGGGCGTCGCTTATCGCCACTGCTGTCCCAGGTGGGCCATTCCTCGCTGATGCTGCCGGTCCAATTGGGCTGGCGGCGCTCCCGGAAGGCCGCCATCGCCTCACCGCCGTCGATGCTCTTGCCGACGTGCTCGTTCAGATCGGTCTCCAGTTGTCCGACCATGGCCGGGCTCATGCCGAGGCTCTCCCATAGCAGCCGCTTCGACAGTGCCACCGGCAGCGGCGCCGCCCCGCTCGCGATGTCATGGGCGATGGCCAGTGCCGTCGGCAGCACCTCGCCCGCGGGCATACAGCCATTGGCCAGGCCCATGGCCTTGGCCTCGTCGCCGTCGAAGGTGCGACCGGTCAGCATGATGTCGGCGGCATTGGCCATCCCGACCAGGCGCGGCAGCGTCCAGTGCGCGTAGCCGTCTGCGACTACACCGCGACGCACTTGATTGAGTCCGTAGACCGCGTCACGGGCCATGTACCGCAGATCGCATTGCAGGGCCAGGGCGAGGCCGATGCCGACCGCATGTCCGTTCACCGCCGCGATCACCGGTTTGCGCACTCGCCACGGTGCCGGGTCGATGGTCGCGCTGACCTCGCCGACCCGGTTGGACAGATCCGCCCCCGCGCAGAACGCGGGCGCCGTGCCGGTAATTATGACCGCGCGAATCGCATCCTCTACATCGCAACGCTGTAGTGCCGCACTCAATTCGGCGGCCATGGCAGGGGTGACGGCATTCTGCTGTGCAGGTCTGTTGAGGGTGAGGACGGCGATGCCCGCGGAGACATCGACGAGCAGTTCCGAACTCATGCCACTGGATGGTAGTCGTGTTGTCGGCCGCGCGGGCGCGGCGTGTTCGCGGGCTCGGTTTAATGGCCGCGGCTTCGCCGCGGCGGGTTCGCGGCCCCCTGGTGTCTCGCGTCCGAGCCGTCGAGACTCGCGCCTGCGGCGCATGCGCTTCGACGGCTCGGACGCGAGACGGGCCGCGAACTCCTCGCTTGTAAGTCAGCTCCGTGGTGGTTGGTGGTGGCGGGGGTGTTCGGCACCTGGTGCACGCATGCCGGAAAAGCGGGGCCCGCGCCTGCGGCGCATGCGCTTGGACGGCTCGGATGCGAGATGGGCCGCGAACTCCTCGCTCGTGAGGTTCGCTCGGTGGTGGTTGGTGGTGGCGGGGGTGTTCGGCACCTGGTGCACGCATGCCGGAAAAGCGGGCCCCGCGACTTCGGCGTATGCGCTTGGACGGCTCGGATGCGAGATGGGCCGCGAACTCCTCGCTCGTGAGGCTCGCTCCGTTGGGGTGAGGTGTAGCCGTATATGCCGGTTCGATTGACATGCTGGCCAACTCACCTGCGCAAGACGTGGCGGCCGATGGCGTACTTGTGCACCTCGGTCGGGCCGTCGTAGAGGCGGAAGGCGCGCATATCGCGGAAGATCATTTCGACGACGGTCTCATCGCTGATGCCGATGCCGCCGAGCACCTGTACGCAGCGGTCGGCGACCTTGAACAGTTCCTCGGAGACGTACGCCTTGGCGATCGAGCTCTCATGCCTGGCCTTCTCGCCCTGGTCCATCAGCCAGCAGGCGTGCCAGATGGTGAGGCGGCACTGGTGCAGGGCGATCTCGTTATCGGCCAGCATGAACGAAACGCCCTCGTGGTCGCCGATCGGTTTGCCGAAGGCGGTGCGGGTCCTGGCGTATTCGACCGCGATGGACTGTGCGCGTTCGGCCGCGCCGAGCCAGCGCATGCAGTGGGTGAGCCGGGCCGGAGCCAGTCGCAGCTGGGCGTAGCGCAGTGCCTGACCGGTCTCGCCGAGCAGCGCCGCTTTGGGCAGCACCAGATTCTCGAAGCGCACCACGCCGTGACCGCCGACGTAGTTGCGGTCCATGGTGTTCATGGTGCGTTCGATGATGATGCCGGACTGGTCGCCCTCGGTCAGGAACAGCGTCGGGCCGTCGGGCACATGCGGGTTCGGTGCGACGCGCGCCATAATGATCCAGGTCTTCGCGCCGTCCGCGCCCGTAATGAGCCATTTGCGGCCGTTGATGGTGAAGTTCTCGCCGTCGAAGACGGCCTCGGTGGCCAGTTGATTCGGATCCGAACCGGCGCCGTCCGGTTCGGTCATGGCGAAGACGGTGCGGCGGTGTCCGGCGACCGCGGGGGCGAGGTGGCGCTCGATCTGCTCCGGATTGGCGATCTTGGAGAGCAGGAACATATTGCCCTCATCGGGTGCGGCGCAGTTCATGGCGACCGGGCCGAGGGTGGACCAGCCCGCCGCCTCGTAGATCACGGCCTGCTCGATATGGGTGAGGCCGCGCCCGCCGAGGGCTTCCGGGGCCTGCACGGTGAGCAGTTTTTCCGCGCGGGCGAGCTCGACGAGTTCCTGGCGCAGTTCGTCGCTGGGGCCGTGTGAGGTGAGTCGCGGATCGCGCTCGAAGGGGACGATCTTGTCGATGACGAACTGACGGACCCGGTCGCGTTCGGCGGCGAGTTCGGCGGGAATCGTGAAGTCGATCATTGGTCACCATTCGTTCGATGGGGCGCGTGGGTCGAGCATACGAAACCACAGGTTCGCGACTGAAGGCGACCGCCATCAAATGCTTTCCGCGACTACTATGCCCTGCTTACCTGCACTGATACTGGATATCAGCACGACCGGTGGGTGTGCGTGGGCTGGGGTTTGTGCGTGGGCTGGGGTGCGTGCGCGCGCTGGGGACTGTGCGCGGGCTGGTGGTGTGTGCGTGCGCTGGTGGTGTGTGCGTGCGCTGGTGGTGTTTCCGTGGCTGATGGTGTGCGTGCGGGCTGTGGTGTGCGCGCTGGGGTTTGTGCGTGAGCTGGGATGCGCGGCTCCTTTGGAGCGCGGGTGTGGTGCTGGGGTGGCCGTCCGGGGGATCGGCGTGCCGCAGATGACGTGCTTAGTGATCATTTCGCGGCGGGCGATTTCGTGCGCGGCACCTTGGGGCGCGGTGTGGTATTGGGGGCGCTGCTGGGGTGGCCGTGTGGGGGATCGGTGTGCCGTAGATGACGTGCTTAGTGGTCATTGCGCGGCGGGCGATTTCGTGCGCGGCACCTTTGGGGCGTGGGTGTGGTGCTGGGGGAGGCTCCTGGAGCGGCCGAGTGTATGAATCGGCATGCCTTACACGGCGTTCAGAAGATCTCGGTGTGGAGCGCAACACGCCTGTGTGGGGTCAGTGAGTGCGGGCGGCCTGACGGCGGCGCGGGCCGATGAGGCGGCAGATGAGGTAGATGAGGAAGGAGATGGTGGTGACGAAGGTGGAGACCGGGACGCCGGGGGCGAGGGACAATACGATGCCGCCCAGCGCCGCCGTTTCCGCGAACAGGACCGCGAGCATCGTGGCTCGCACCGGATTCGCGGTCAGCTGTGCCGCCGCGGCCGCGGGGGTGATGAGCAGGGCGAGTACCAGCAGCGCACCCACGATCTGCACACCGAAGGCCGCGGTAATGCCGAGCATGACCGCGAACACCACTGAAAGCGCTCGCACCGGAACGCCGCGTGCGAGTGCGACTTCGGGGTCCGAACTCGCGAAAAGCAGCGGCCGGTATACCACCGCAAGGACGGCGAGGACCAAAACGGTGCAGGTCGACAGCAACGCCAGCCCGTTGTAGCCGACGCTGACCACCTGACCGGTCAGCAGCGAGAACTTCGACCCGGCGCGTTCGGGACCGAGCCATAGGAACAGCACCGAGAGTCCGAGTCCGAACGACAGCACCACCGCGATCACCGAATCGCGTTCCCTGGCTTTGGTTCCGAGCAGACCGAACAGCACCGCCGCCACCACCGAGCCGACGATCGCACCCAGCCCGACCCCGATTCCGGCGAGCAGCGCGGCGGCCGCACCGGTCAGCGAGAGCTCGCTGGTGCCGTGCACCGCGAACGACATCTGCCTGCTGATGATCAGTGGTCCGATCACACCGGCCAGCAGCCCGAGCAGCGCGGCCGCGAACACCGCCTGCTGGACGAAGGAGTAGGACAGCAGGTCAGCGGTGGTGCTGAAGTCGAACATCTTCGAGACGACATCGGCGAGCTTGTCGATCACGAACGAACCCCGCTCGTTTGCGGCAGTGCATCGGAAAGTGTTGCGCCGTCGCAATGTGGGGCCCCGGCCGCACCGAGGGCGTCCATGGTGTCGCCGGTGCCGACCACGACGAGCCGCCCGCGCACCCGAAGCACATCGACCTCGGTCTGGTACAGCTCCGAGAGCACCGCGGAGGTCATCACCTCATCGGGTGTGCCGATCCGGAACTTCCCGTCGACCAGGTACAGCACCCGATCTACCAGCGGCAGAATGGGATTGATCTCGTGTGTCACGAAAAGTACTGCCGTGTCATGGGTTCGCCTGCGTCGATCGATAAGCTCCGAAACCAATCGCTGGTTCGCCAGGTCCAGGCTCAATAGCGGTTCATCGCAGAGCAGTACCTTGGGATCGCCGACCAACGCCTGCGCCACCCGCAGCCGCTGCTGTTCGCCGCCGGACATGGACTCCAGTGGCGCATAGGCGAATTTCTCCGCGCCCACATCGGCGATGGCGGCGCGGATCTTGCGTTTGCGCTCGGCCCGACGACGCAGTCCAATGCCCCAGCGGTGCCCGTCGACGCCGAGTCCGACCAGATCGACCCCACGCAGCTGCACTCCCGCATCGATCGTCTTCTGTTGCGGCACATAGCCGATATCGGGATTGCCCGCACGTGCGGGCAATCCCCCGATATGCGCGGTGCCGGAGCTCAGCGCGAGCTGACCGAGCAGCACCTTCAGCAGCGAGGTCTTGCCCGACCCGTTCGGCCCGAGAACGGCGACGAATTCACCGGGCGCGATCTCGAGATCCAGCCCTTGCCAGAGTCCGCGTTCGCCGAATGACAGGCTGGCGGAATCGAGTTCTACCGCGGCCGGGCGGGTATCGGACCGCCGCTGCACGGTGTCTTCGGTGGTCAGCGCAACTCCCATGGGCCCACCCGGCACCGGGTCACCACCCCTCATCGAATCGCCGCGCGATGCTCGCCCACCCGTCACCCGACCGCCACCCCTCACGGAATCGCTACGCGATGCTGTCATTTCGATCAGGCCAGCGCCGCGGCCAGAGCCTGGGCGTTCTTGGTCTGCCACTGAATGTAATCGACACCGTCGGACAGCGTTTCGGTTACCTCGACAATGGGCAGCCCGTTCGACTGCGCGAGCGCCCGCAAATCCTTGGTGATCTTGTCCTCGGTCTGGATGTTGTAGATCAGGGCGCGGACCTTCTTACCGGTCAGCAGATCCTGGGTGGCGGCGACGGCGGCCGGAGCCGGATCGGTCTCCTGCTCGATCGCTTCCTGGAATTCGTGCGGCGTCAGATCCTGGGTTCCGGCGGCGACCAGTAGGTAGTGCGCGAGGGGCTCGGTCTGCAGGACAGGGGTCTTGGGGTGCTCGCCGGCGATCTTGGTGGCGATGGCGGTGATCGCGGTCAGCTGGCTCTTGAATGCGGCGGCGCGGTCGGTGTAGGCGGCGGCGTGGGCGGCGTCGATTTCACCGAGGGTGCTCGCGATCCGGTCGGCGACCGTACTCACCGTGGCGATGTCGTAGAAGACGTGCTCGTTCTCGTCGCTCTTATCGGTGCGGGATTCGAAGGCGTCGACGGTGTGCTTGTCCTTGCCCTGGATGGCCTTCTCGACGAACTCGTCGTAGCCGCCGCCGTTGAAGACGATCAGATCGGCATCGCTGATCTCGGCCGATTCCACCGCCGAGGTCTCGTGCGAATGCGGATCGGCGGCGGGATCGGTGATCAGTGAGGTCACCGAGGCATCGGGGCCGGCGATGGTTGCCGCGATATTGCCCCACACATTGGTGGAGGCTACGATGCTCGGCTTATCCGAAGCCTTCGAACTACCGCATGCGGTGAGCGCCAGTGCGGTGGCTATCCCCACGGCGATACCGGCGAATTTGATGGCAATCCGTGTGTTCACGCGCGGGGTACTCCTGGTAATGCGGCAGATCTGAGCTGACTCTAGATCATAATGGAAATCGTTACCATTTGAACTGTAGCAGGATGCCCTGCTGAAGCACGAGTCGATGTTCGCCGCATCACTATGGGCCGGATATGGGGTGGGCCCCGCGAACCGATTGGTTCGCGGGGCCCGGAGTGGTCGACTCAGACGAACGCCTCCACCGGCTTACCCAACAGCTGTGCACAGCGCAGCAGGCCGAGGTGGCTGTATGCCTGTGGATGGTTGCCGAGTGAGCGCTCGGCGACCGGGTCGTACTCCTCACTGAGTAGGCCCGTCGGTCCGGCGACGTCGACCAGCTGCGCGAACAGCGCCTCGGCGTCCGAGCGCTTACCGATCAGCAGATACGCCTCGACCAACCAGGCCGCACACAAGTGGAAGCCGCCCTCGCCGCCGGGCAGGCCGTCGTCGTGGTGGTACCGGTACACCGTGGAACCGCTGCGCAGTTCCGCCTCGGTGGCGACGACCGTGGCCGCGAAACGCGGATCCGACGGCTCGATCAGTCCGCTCAGGCCGATGTGCAGGGTCGCCGCGTCCAGATCGGTGCCGTCGTAGGCGGCGGTGTAGGACTGGACGTCATCGTTCCAGCCCTTGGTCTTCACCTCGTCGGCGATGGTCTCGCGCAACGTGATCCAGAGCGGATCGATTTGACGCTGGAACCGCTGCGCGAGGGTGATCGCCCGGTCCACGGTCAGCCAGCCCATCACCTTGGAGTACACGTGGTGGCGCGGGTTGCCGCGGATCTCCCAGATGCCATGGTCGGGTTCCTGCCAGCGCCGCTGCACCGCGGAGACCATGGCGTGCACCAGTTCCCAGTCGGCGTCCGGCAGCGCCTTGGCCGGATCCGTCAGCCCCTTCGCCTCGCGGCCATGTGCCAGCGATGCGATGAGATCGACGATCGGACCGAAAACGTCCAGCTGCACTTGCATATTCGCGGCGTTACCGACGCGCACCGGACGCGAACCCGCATAGCCGGGCAGCTGATCGATCGACGCCTCGGGCGGCAGGGTTTCGCCGTAGAGCGTGTACAGCGGGTGCAGGCGCTCCGGCCCGGGCAGCGTCTCCAGGACCCGGTGTACCCAGCCGAGGAATTCCTCGGCCTCGGTCAGCGAGCCGAGTGAAACCAGTGCCTGTGCGGTGAGCGAGGCATCACGCAGCCAGCAGTAGCGGTAGTCCCAGTTGCGTACGCCGCCGATATCTTCCGGCAGCGAGGTGGTGGCGGCGGCCAGGATGGAACCCGACGGCGCGTGCACCAGCCCGCGCAGCGTGAGCGCCGAACGCTTCATCAGATCCGGCTTCAGCGGCGGCAGTTGCAGTTTGGCCGACCACTTGGACCAGTAGTCCTCGGCATCCCGGCGCCGCTCCGGCTCGCTGACCATGGCGGGCGCGAGATCCTGAGTGCCGCAGCGCATTTCCAGCACGATCGGGCCACGGGACGGATCGACGACCGCGCGCGCGGAGCTGTGCATGCCGTCGGACTGGATCTGCCAGTGCACACCGGGCGAGCGCAGCACCATCGGATCATTGGTGCCGACCACGCGCAGACCGTTCGATTCGATTTCGATGCTGACCGGCACCTGGCCGAATTCCGGTCGGGGCGCGAAGGTTACGACCGCCTTGGCATCGCCGGTGATCACTCGGGTCAGGTCGGTGCGGGTGGGTGCCACATCGTGCGGCAGGTAGTCCACCACTTGCAGTTTGGCCCAGCGGGTTTCGACGGTCATGGTGCCGTCGACGTAGCGCTGCGACAGCGGCAACCCGGGGCGTTCCGGTTCGATGGTGAAGTGTCCGGCCTGTGGTCCGCCGAGCAGATGGGCGAAGACCGCGGCTGAATCCGGCTCCGGATGGCAGAACCAGGTGACCGTCGCGTCGGGTGTGAGCAGCGCCACCGAGCGCGGACTGGCCAGCATGCTCAGCCGCTCGATGCGCGGCGCGCTCGCACCGGCCAACCAGGTGCGCCGCTCCTCGAGCAGGTAGGCCAGCGCCCAGGACACCGCCTCGGTGCTGTCCACCCGATATTTGGCCAGGCTCTCGCCCTCGCCGACCTTGATGCCGACATCCGGACCGGACAGCATGCGGAAGGCCTTCTCATCGGTGACATCGTCGCCGAAGAACACCGCCGCCGACGCGCCCTCCTGATGCCGGACGGTATCGAGCGCGACGCCCTTATCCGTCTGGATCACCGCGAGCTCGATAACCGACTTACCCTCTGTCACCTGCACGCCGACCCAACAGGCCGCCCCCTGGCGCACCGCCTTCAGTGCGCGCAGCCCGATTTCCGGACTCGCATTGCGCACATGCAGCGCGACGCTGGCCGGTTTGATCTCGACGCTGGCGCCGGGATTTTCCGCGGCGATCTGCGTCAGACTGGTCTGTACTTCGACCAGTAGTTGTTTGGCGTCATTGTCGATGGCGTGTACGAAACCCACATCGAATTCCGAACCATGACTACCGATAAGTTGCACCTCGACCGGAAGTCGCGACAATGCCGCGAGATCTCGCAGTGCACGGCCGGAGATCACGGCGGCGGTCGTTCCGGTAAGACCGGCAAGCGCTCGTAGCGCGCTTACCGATTCCCGATGGGGAAAGGCCTTGGCCGGGTCGGACACGATGGGTGCGATTGTCCCGTCGTAGTCCGATGCGACCAAAAGCCGTGGCACGCGCGCGACCGTCGACAGTGCACGGCGAAGTTCGAGTGGCAGATCCTGTGCGCTCACGCATCCAACCTAGTGATCGGAGGAGTTTTTTCAGGGGCACGCGTGACAATACTGTGTTGTATTTGCCGCACCGAAGCGTGCCGCGTCGCGTGCGCGTGATTACGCACGCGCCCAGCCGCCCCTTACTGGATCTGCCCAGCTGACGCGTTTTTACACAACTACCAGCGTGTGCAGGCTCACGTCGGCGGATCGGATTGATACTGCGCGAGAGCCACGGTGGATTTGCCGAGCATGAGCTGATCGGTGCTTGCTACCGACCTTTTCGAGCGGCCAGCAAGCGATCGCTAGCGGTTGGCGCCGTTGTCGCCGAGGAGCAGATCCACGGTGAGTTCCAGTCGCTCGGTCACATCGGTGGCAGAGGCGCGTCTGGTCAGCCAGGCGACCAGATTCGACAACCAGACATCGCTTATCACCCGCGCGATCGCCAACTGGCGTTCGGTGGGCTCGCCATCGTTCATGGCCCTGGCGAATACCCGGTCCATCACCTTGCCGACGCGATCGACCTCCGCGGCCGCCGAGGCATCGGCGAACATGAACGCCCGCGTCATCGCCTCGGTGAGCAATGGGTCACGCTGCATCATCCGAGTGATCTGGGTCAGCAGCAGATGCATGCGTTCGTTCGGCGTCTGACCGGCAAGTGGCTTGCGTTTGCCCTCGATCTGCTCGAATTCCCGCGACAGCGCGGAAACGAGCAGATGCACCTTGGACGGGAAATACCGGTAGAGCGTGCCGACCGCGACATCGGCGCGTTCGGCCACCGCGCGCATCTGCACCGCGTCGTAGCCGCCCTTGGAAGCCAGTGCGAGCGTCGCGTCCAGAATTCGCTTACGCCGTTCCCGCTGCGCGGCCGAGCTGAGCTCGTCCTCGCTCAGCGTCGTGACCGTCGCGGTAGCCGATGCTCGCCCCGCCGCATTCGAATCGGCTGGCTGCGATCGGGAGGGACTGGCCATTGATGAGAGTCCTTTCCTGCATTCCGGCAACGGGCATCGGTCGTCTCTTGACTTCCGCCCAGCTAGGATATTAGAACATGTTCTAGGTGTGGGAGTCACGCCGGAAAGGCGGTACGGACTGTGACCATCGCCACCACTGACGAGCATAAAGCCGTTCAGGAGTCGATGCGCGGATGGGCCGGATCGGTACGTCCGATTGCAACAATGCGGGACGAACCGACGGACTTCTGGCGCGCGTATTGGCCGGGGTTGGCGGACTTCGGAATTTTCCGGGTCGCCATTGCCGAAGCGGCCGGTGGCCACGGTGGATCGGTCGCCGACCTCGCGGTTTTGGTCGAGCAGGCGGCGCACGATCTGGTCGGTGGGCCGGTGCTGTCCACCGCATTGGCGAACCTGGTCACCGCGGGCGCGCTCGCCGAGGATATGCCATGCGGGGTCGCGCTCGACTTCGTTGTCGGGGACGTGGTGAGCTTACCGTCCGCATCCGAGGAGTTGTTGCTCACGGGTGTCTGGGAATCGGTGCTCGGCGCCGCGCCGGGCACTTCGGTGCTGTTGCCGGTGCGGACTCCGGATGGGTTGCGCTGGTGCGTGATCGGGCCCGATGCCGACGGTCTGCGCATCGAGGCGCTTGCCCCTGCTGACCCGAGTACGCCACTGGCGCGTGTGCACTGCGCCGAGGTACGAGTGCCCGCCGACCGGGTGTTCGAGTCGCCGCATGCGGTGGAAGAGCTTCTCGCGGTATTGGTTTCGGCCGAACTTGCCGGTGTGGCTGGCTGGTGCCTGGAGACCGCCGTCGAATACGCCAAGGTGCGTGAGCAATTCGGGCGCAAGATCGGCTCTTTCCAAGCGCTCAAACACATTTGCGCGTGGATGCTGTGCCGGGCGGAGCTGATCCGCTCTGTCGCGGCCGATGCCGCGGCCGCCGTCGACGAGGGCGGTGCGGAACTGCCCATCGCGGCGGCCATCGCCGCCGCGATATCGCTGGATGCCGCGGTCGAGACCGCCAAGGACTGCATCCAGGTGCTCGGCGGCATCGGTTTCACCTGGGAGCACGACGCGCACTTCTATCTGCGCCGGGCCACCGCGCTGCGGCAGCTGCTCGGTGGATCGGCGCGCTGGCGGGCCAGGGTTACCGAGCTGACTCGGGCCGGGCAGCGTCGGACCACCGGCGCGGATCGGGTGTTCGCCTCCGCGGCGCAAGCGACGGACCCGGAGGGCGCAGCGGCGCGGAACCACGGCGGGGATCGCGGATCGGAAACAGCCGGTGTCGAACTCGACGACAGCAATGCGAACGAGCTGGCCGCGGAGGTAGCCGCGATCGCCGCGCTGCCGGTCGATCGGCAGCGCGATGCGCTGGTCGACGCCGGGCTCGCCATGCCGCACTGGCCCGCACCGTACGGGCGTGGTGCCAATCCCATGACGGGCCTGGTGATTTCGGAGGAACTGCGGCGCGCGGGCCTGGAATCGCCGGATCTGGCGATCGGCGGCTGGGCCATTCCGACCCTGCTGCAGCACGGCACGCAGGAGCAGATCGACCGCTTCGCCTGGCCGACGCTGCGCGGCGAGGTGATCTGGTGTCAGCTGTTCAGTGAGCCGGAGGCCGGGTCGGATCTGGCGGCGCTGCGCACCACCGCCAAGAAGGTCGACGGCGGTTGGTTGCTTCGCGGACAGAAGGTGTGGACCTCGTTGGGTGATCGGGCGAACTGGGCGATCTGCCTGGCACGCACCGATCCGGACGCACCGAAGCATCGCGGTATCAGCTATTTCCTCGTCGATATGCGCAGCGCCGGACTAGAGGTGCGTCCGCTGGTGCAGATCACCGGGGAGGCGCGCTTCAGCGAGGTCTTCCTCGACGATGTGTTCGTGCCCGACGACTGTCTGGTCGGCGCGCTGAACAACGGCTGGAAGATCGCCCGTTCCACCCTGTCGACCGAACGAGTCGCCATGGGCGGCAATGGGGTCGGGCCGGTGCTCGAGGAGCTCATTGCCAAGCTGCCCGCCACCGGGCCCGGTGCGGAGCTATTGAACGATCGGCTCGGCGGCTTCGTCGCCGATGCGATCGCTGGATTATTGCTGGAACAGCGTGCCGCGGTTCGAATGCTGGCGGGCGGTGATCCGGGAGCGCAGAGCAGTGTGCGCAAACTCGTCGGTGTCCGCCACCGCCAGGCAGTGGCCGAATTCGCGGTGGAGACGGCAGGCCCAACCGGTGCGCAGGACTCAGAGGTGGTAAAAGAGTTCCTGCTCACGCGCTGTCTGTCGATCGCTGGTGGAACCGAGCAGATTCTGTTGACCGTGGCCGGTGAGCGAATCCTCGGACTGCCGCGCGACGCCGACAGCTAGTCGACCGAACAACTGGGAGTAAAGCGTGGACTTCACCCGGGACGAGGGCCAGGATGCCGTGGCCGAGGTCGTCGTGAGTTTGCTGGAGCGTGAACCGGCACGCGATATCGAGCTGTGGCCGAGTCTGATCGAGACCGGACTGCTCTCGCTCGCGCTGCCGGAACGGTTCGGCGGTGACGGCATGGGCTTGCCGGAGGTCTCGGTCCTTTTGACCGAACTGGCCACCGAAGCGGTGGCGGTGCCCGCACTGCCGACCCTCGGCTTCGGCCTATTGCCGCTGCTTGCCGCATTGCCGGACAGTGTCGCCGAGCGGGTCTATCCGGAGCTGGCCAAGGGCGCGGTACTCACCGCCGCACTGAGCGAGCGTGCGAACCCGTTCGTGGTCAAGCCGGAGACCACCGCGGTTTCCGAGGGCGACACCGTGCGCGTCACCGGTCACAAGGTGGCGGTGCCGTATGCGGAGCAGGCGCGTTGGCTCTTGATTCCGACGAATTCCGGCATCGCACTGGTGAATTCGGATTCAGCCGGGCTCACCCTGACGCCGTCACCGGCCTCCGGTGAAATTCCAGAGTGTTCGGTGCGACTGGACCAGGTCGAGATTCCGGCCGAGCAGCTGCTGCCCGGCGGCATCGCTGAATTGCACCGCCTGGCGATCGCCTCGATCGGCGCGACCGCGGACGGACTGCTCAAAGGTGCGCTGGTGCTGACGGCCGAGCACCTGCGGACCCGACGTCAGTTCAATCGGCCGCTAGCCGAATTCCAGGCGGTCGCACAGCAGATCGCCGATGTGTACGTCGTCTCGCGGACCCTGCACACCGCCGCCGTTTCGGCGAACTGGGCACTGGCACAGCCGGATTCGACACCGCTGCATCAGGAGCGCATCGATGACGACCTCGATGTGCTCGCCTACACCGTGGCCTCGGAACTGCCCGCCGCCATGCAGAAATGCCATCACCTGCACGGTGGCCTCGGGGTCGATGTGACCCACCCGATGCACCGCTACTACTCACAGGCCAAGGACATCGCCCGCTGGCTCGGCGGCGAATCATTGCGACTCGATCGATTGGGGGCCAGATGTTCATCGACCTGACCGCGGAGCAGCGCAAGCTGCGCGATGAATTGCGCACGTACTTCGCCGATCTCGTGACTCCCGAAGAGGAGGCCGAGATGGCGATCAACCGGCACGGTGATGCCTACCGCGCGGTGGTGCGACGGATGGGTGCGGACGGTTGGCTCGGTGTCGGGTGGCCGAAGGAGTTCGGCGGCCAGGGTTTCGGGCCGATGGAACAGCAGATCTTCTTCAATGAGGCGGTGCGCGCGGATGTTCCGCTGCCGCTGGTCACTTTGTTGACCGTCGGACCGACGCTGCAGAGCTTCGGCACCGACGAGCAGAAGGCCAAGTTCCTGCCCGGAATCCTTTCCGGCGATGTCCATTTCGCGATCGGCTACTCCGAACCGGAGGCGGGCACCGACCTCGCCGCGCTGCGCACGAGTGCGGTGCGCGACGAATCCGGGGACTGGGTCGTCAACGGGCAGAAGATCTTCACCACCGGTGCGCATGAGGCCGATTACATCTGGCTCGCCTGCCGGACCGGCTCGGTCGAATCGCGGCACCGTGGCATCACGATCCTGATCGTGGACACGACCGATCCCGGCTACTCCTGGACTCCGATCATCACCTGCGACGGTGCGCACCACACCAACGCCACCTATTTCGACAATGTCCGGGTGCCCGCCAACATGCTGGTGGGCGAGGAGAACAAGGGCTGGCGGCTGATCACCACCCAGCTCAACCACGAGCGGGTGAGCCTCGGCCCATCCGGCAAGATCGAACAACTCTACGACCGGGTACGCGCATGGGCGCAATCGCGCGGTGTGCTCGCCGAGGCCGATGTGCGCCGCTCACTCGGCCGCATCCACGCCATGACTCGGCTCAACGAGCTGTTGAACTGGCAGGTCGCCGCGACCGTCGCTGGTGACCAGGCCACCGTGATCGCCGATGCCTCGGCCACCAAGGTGTATTCCACCGAATCGCTGCAGGAGGCGGGCCGACTGGCCGAGGAGGTCGTCGGGCACTACGGCGATCCGGCCGATCCGGACACCGCCGAACTGCTGACCTGGCTGGACCGCAGAACCAAACAGAATCTGGTGGTGACCTTCGGCGGCGGCGTCAATGAGGTGATGCGCGAACTGGTCGCCTCCTCCGGGCTGAAACTGCCTCGGGTCCCTCGATGAATCCGCGCGCCTTCGCGCGGTACGCCACGACGACAAGGAGCCGCGCGTGCCGGAAACCATGACTCCGGAAGCGATTACCGAAGCCGCCGAGAAGATCATCGCGGCGGGTGATTGCGCGCCACGCCTCGGGCGTGACCCGGTGAACCAACCGATGATCAACAACTGGGTGGAGGCGCTCGGCGACCGCAATCCGATCTACGTCGACGAGGACGCCGCGCGTGCCGCCGGACATCCAGGCACCGTGGCCCCACCGGCCATGGCGCAGGTGTGGACCATGTTCGGGCTCAAGGGTTCACGTCCATCCGATGATCCGATGGCGCAGGTCACCGAGCTGCTCGACAGCGCGGGCTACACCTCCGTCGTCGCCACCGACTGTCAGCAGACCTATCACCGGTATGTGAATGTGGGCGAGCAGATCTCGGTGACCGGCAGGCTTTCCGAGATCCGCGGGCCGAAGAAGACCGCGCTGGGTGAGGGATGGTTCGTCACCTTCCAGACCAGCTGGCACGTCGGTGACGAGATCGTCGCGGAAATGCTGTTCCGGCTGCTGAAGTTCGCGCCGGGCACATCGAAAGCCCCTGCGGGCGAACGGGTCAAACCGCTGGTCTCTTGGGATACCGAATTCTTCTGGGAGGGGACCAAGCTCGGCGAGTTGCGGATCCAGCGGCTACCGGACGGCACGCTGCGGCATCCGCCGATTCCGGCGCTGTGGCAGGACAAGTCGGAGCAGACCGACTACGTCATCGCTTCCGGGCGCGGCGAAGTGTTCAGTTACGTCGTGCATCACGCGCCGAAAGTGCCTGGGCGGCAATTGCCTTTCGTGGTCGCGCTGGTCGAATTGGCGGAGGGTGTGCGGATGCTCGGTGAGCTGCGCGGCGTCGATCCGGCCGATGTGAAGATCGGTCTTCCGGTGCAGGTGGAATTCGAGAAGCTCGACGACGATGCCGTGCTGCCGGTCTGGCGGGTGATCGCATGACCTACATCGAACCGGCCACCGTGCAGGTCGGCACCGTGCTGCCCGAGCTGGTCATCACCGCGGATCCGACCTTCGTGATCAGTACGGCCTTGGCCACCAGGGACTTTCAGGATGTACACCACGATAGGGACAAGGCGGTTGCCCGCGGTTCCAAGGACATCTTCGTCAATATCCTCACCGATACCGGGCTGGTACAGCGCTTCGTCACCGACTGGGCCGGACCGCGCGCCATCGTCAAATCGGTCGCGCTGCGCCTGGGTGTGCCGCTGTATGCCGGTGACACCCTGACGCTTTCCGGCACCGTCTCCGCGATCCATGGCGATGACATCCACATCGATGTCGTCGGTCGCGACAGCCTCGGTGACCACATCACGGCGAAAGCCGTTATCGCACTGCGGAGGCCATGATGACCGCTGACAGCAACACCGGGATTTCCGGCCGGGCCGCCATCGTCGGCATCGGCGCCACCGACTTCTCCAAGGACTCCGGCCGCAGCGAATTGCGTCTGGCCGCAGAGGCGGTCACCGCGGCGCTCGCCGACGCTGGCCTCACACCGGCCGATGTGGACGGCCTGACCACCTTCACCATGGATACCAACACCCAGGCGGCGGTGGCACGCGCGGTCGGTATTCCGCGGCTGAAGTTCTTCAGCCATATCGGATATGGCGGTGGTGCGGCCTGCGCCACCATTCAGCAGGCGGCCATGGCGGTCGCCACCGGCGTCGCCGATGTAGTTGTCGCTTACCGCGCCTTCAACGAGCGTTCGGTATCGCGTTTCGGCCAGTTCTCCACCGCGTTGGCCACCGCGCCGACTTCATCGGGCATCGATGCGGGCTGGTCCTATCCACAGGGGTTGGGGACACCAGCCGCGCAGGTGGCCATGGTCGCGCGCCGGTATATGCATGTGTACGGCGCGACGAGCGCGGACTTCGGCCGCGTCGCCGTGGCCGACCGCAAACATGCCGCGGTGAATCCGGCCGCCTTCTTCTACGGCAAGCCGATCACCCTGGAAGACCACCAGAATTCGCGTTGGATCGCCGAACCGCTGCATCTGCTCGACTGCTGCCAGGAATCCGACGGCGGTGTCGCGATCGTGGTCACCAGTGTCGAGCGTGCTCGGGATCTGCCGCAGCGTCCGGCCGTAATCGCCGCCGCCGCACAGGGTTCCGGTGCGGACCAGTATGTCATGACCAGCTACTACCGCGATGCCCTCACCGGACTGCCGGAGATGGGACTGGTCGGCGATCAGCTCTGGGAACAGAGCGGTTTGCGTCCAGAGGATATGCAGGCCGCCATCCTCTACGACCACTTCACCCCGTTCGTCCTCATGCAGTTGGAGGAACTCGGTTTCTGCGGACGCGGCGAGGCAAAGGATTTCATTGCCGACGGCGCGATCGAAGTCGGCGGCCGCTTGCCGCTCAATACCCACGGCGGACAGCTCGGCGAGGCCTATATCCACGGTATGAACGGGATCGCCGAGGCGGTCCGGCAGATCCGCGGCACCTCCGTCAACCCTGTGGACAACTTGGAGAACATCCTGGTTACCGCGGGCACCGGCGTCCCGACCTCGGGGTTGGTGTTAACGCGATAGGTGTCGGACGAGGACGTTGATCTCACCTATTACCGTTAGAGTGAACATATGAAGCGGATGGTCCAGATTCCATATGAACTGGAGCAGGAGGAAGACGGTACTTGGGGTGCTCACGCCGTCTTTCCGAACGGCGGCGCGCACGGGGTCGGTCAGACTCCGGATGAGGCGGTTGCCGACCTACATGAAGCCGTGACACTAGTTCTGGAGGAGATCGGACTGCCGTCAGTTTTGACGATCGTCCAGGATGTCGCCTGATGCCGTCGCTTCCAGTGGTTTCAGGTGACAGGGTTATCAAGGCACTCGAGCGAGCTGGGTTCGGGCTGATCCGCGTGAACGGCAGCCATCATATGATGCGCAGTCCGGAAGGGCGGTTCACCGTTGTGCCGGTGCATCGCGGCGCCGATATCAAGCCTGGCACGCTACGGCGCATTATTCGCGATGCGGGCCTGTCGGTTGCCGAATTCGTGCAATTGTTCGATTAGGCCCCTCGGAGTGCCAGGTCCGGTGAGAGGTTCGGAATGGCCGATCGACATCTGATCGACGTCCACATCCTGCTCGTCCATGACGGTGCGGTGTTGCTCAGCAGGCGGCGCAGTGCCGACGAATTCGATGGGCTGTGGCATCTACCCGCGGGGAAGTTGGAGTTCGGCGAATCAGCCACCGTCGCTGCCGCGCGTGAGGCGGGGGAGGAGATCGGGGTCGTCATCGATCCGGCGGATCTGCGGCTGGTGCATACCGCGCACGTGACCAGCTCCGGGCGCGAAGCCCGGCTCGGGCTGTTCTTTCATGTGCGGCGCTGGACGGGTGCGCCGGAGAATCGCGAGCCCGATAAGAGCTATGGGCTGCAATGGTTTTCGCTCGATGCGCTGCCGGAGGAGTCACTGATCCGCTATTCCGCTACCGGAATCCGTGGGCTCACGATGGGTACGCCCTACAGCGAGTTGGGCTGGGCGAAGTAGCTCCGCGCTGCGGGATGAGATGGCCGGACAGGACGGGGTGCACGATGGGCACGACCTACCGCGGGGGGTTGGGTGTCGTAACCAGGGCTATGGGGTGAGCTGGCGGGACAGCACGGCCGCGAGCTGATCGATGCTGTCCCGGGTGCCTGCCGGAATATGTGCCCGAGCGCCCGCGAATCTGTCGAAGACCGCGCCTTCGACCACCGCGATGAAGTCGGCGGCGGCCGCATCGGGATCGGAAAATCCCAAGGCGTGGAAGAGCTCTCGTGCCCGCTCGGTCGAGAACAGGCTGTGTGCCAGCCGCCGGTGCAGCTCCTGGTCGCCGATCAGATCGATGATCAGCGCATGCCGGACGATCAGGTGATGGCGACGGTCGACGAGTAGCTGGTCGAGCCAGCTGGCTATGGCGGCGGCAACGGCCTCGGGCTCGATGGATGCCGAAGGGGCGAATTCGGCGACGGTGAAGTCGTCGCGGGATCGGGTGGTGATCCGGTCCGTGATGGCCTCGATGAGCGCGCGTTTGGTGCGGAAGTAATAGGAGGCCGACCCACCGGGCAGCCTGAGGGCGGTATCGAGGGCGCGGTGGGTGAGCGCTCGAATGCCTTGGGTGGCAATCACATCTATGGCGGCATCGACGAGTGCCGCGCGTCGGTCGGTTGTGGACATGATCACCTTCTCTGGCGGCCGCACCTGCTGATCCTCTACAACTGTAGAGGATCAGGAGGGTGCCATGGAAGACAGCGTCACACTGGATGCCGACCAACTCCGGGCTCGGGCGCGCTTGCTCGAACTGCTCGACCGGCGCGGCCGGCCGATAAAGCGGCATCGCGGCCTCTACCTGCACGGCAGACCCGGTCGCGGTAAGACAATGCTGATGGACGACTTCTTCGCGGGCGCAGCGTCGAACCGCAAGCGCCGCTTCCACTTCCACAATTTCTTCGCCCAATTGCACGTCGTGGCACACGAATCGGGCTCCATCGACAAGGCCATCGACCACCTGTTGGGCCATGTCGAACTGGTCTGCTTCGACGAATTCCACGTGCACGATATCGGCGACGCCATGTTGATCGCCCGCATGCTCGACGCCCTGTTCGCCCGCCGCATCGTCCTGGTGGTGACTTCGAACTACCCGCCCGAGCGGCTGCTGCCCAACCCGCTGTTCCACGACCGCTTTCTACCGACCATCGCGCGCATCCGCGCGCATCTGGATACCGTCTCGGTCGACGGTTCACTCGATTACCGCACCCGCGCCGCGCACGGCGGCAGTGGGTTCGCGTCGGGGTGTTACCGCATCGGCGACGCTGGGGACGTCGACACCGCACGGGTTGCTGTCTCGGGCACCCGCGAGATCCACGCCAGCGCCATCGACGGCTCGGCCATCACCTTCGACTTCGCGGCCCTGTGCGGCACCGCCACCGCCGCCTCGGATTACGTCGAACTCGCACGCCGCTTTCGCCGCTGGACCTTGCGCGATGTCGCAGCCCTGCGCGAGGTCCCACCCGACTGGGCAATGCGCTTGGTCAATCTGGTCGACGTGCTCTACGACGCCGATCTCGAACTGACCGTCGAGGCCCGCACCTCGCTATCGGACCTGGTGGCCGACGTCCCCGCCGTCCCGGACCTGGCACGGACCGCAAGCCGCCTCAGTGAACTCCGTCAGCCCGAATCCGTCACGCTCGGCTAGCTACGCACCCACGTAAGTGCACGGCCGGTTACGGATAAAAAGGAGCCAATCGTAAGTATTCGATTCACTCCCGAGCGGACCACTCGGCATGTAACTATGTGCCTGTTCAGAGCTGTACTCAGATGTGGTGGTAGCAAGTGGCCAGGGCGGGAGCGCCGATATCGCGCGTGATCGTGCTGATCACGCTACTGGCGTGTGCCGCGATCGCGCTGCGCGGCCACATTCCCGGGGCCCATGATTCCGGCGATCACCGCACGGTGCCATCGGCGATTTCGGTGGTATTGATGCCGGTACTGCTCACGGTATCGGTGGTGATCCTGGTCGCCGGGGTGATAGCCAGCCAGCATCGACTGCCGTTGGCCATGCCGGAGGTGGATCGTGATTCCGAGCGCAGGGACGGAGTGCTCGGCCGCACCGGCCTACTGGTGCTGGCCGCGCTGGCGGTCATCTCCTTGATCATCGCGGCGGCGTCGGCGATCTTCTTCGTCGGATTCGGTCGCGAGGGTGCACCGACGCCGTCGTCGGCGCCGCGCGCCACCACGACCCATACCCCGCAGGAGACGGTCACCGCCCCGACCCCCGATGCCGCACCCACGCAGCATCTCACCGGTACGGCGCTACTGGTCGCCATTGTCGCCGCCGCCGTGCTGGTCGGCGGGGCAATGATCGGACTCATCGTGGTCGCGGTGGCGGGGCAGCGCAGGCCCCGCGCGGTGCCGGTCTCGGTGCCCCCGGCCGCGCCGACGGTCGCGGGTTCGCTGGCCAGGGCGGCCGAGATGGGCTTGGCCGCGATGAATGTGCCTGGCCAGGACCCGCGTGAGGCCATCATCGCCTGCTATGTCGCGATGGAACGTGGGCTGTCCTTCGATCGCGCGGCCGCACCTCTGGCTTCGGATACCCCAATGGAGGTGCTGGCCAGGGCCTTCGAGCGCGGCGCACTGCACGACGCGTCGGCCCGAGAATTGGTGGCGCTGTTCGAGGAGGCCAGGTTCAGTCCGCATTCGATGCTGGAATGGCAGCGGATGCGGGCCGAACAACTGCTGCGTATCGTGCTGGCCGATCTCCAAGGGGAAATGGTATGAACCGCGCGATCGTGATCGGTGCGCTGATCCTCATCGTGCTGATCGAGCTCATCACGCTCGGCAAGGCCCGCGGCGCTTTGCTCATCGCCGCCGGAGTTCCGGTGGCGCTGGCCATGATTCAGCTCATCTGGTCGTTGACCGGCCGGTCGGCCTTGAAAACCGAGACCGGGCTGGACGACATCGACAACGGTCCCGCGGAGATGCTGCGGCACTGGCATGCCAGAGCGGAGATGCTGGCCGATCGTGCGGACGGCACCCGAGCCGACTGGGATCGGCATCTGCGTCCGCTGCTGGCCAAGGAGTTCGAGTTGTCCACCGGCCTGCGAGTCGCCAAGAACCGCAAGGCGACCGAGGCCGCCGGAATATTGCAGTTCGGTCCGGAGCTGTGGCGCTGGGTCGATCCGGCCAACTCGGCACTGCGGGATCAGACGACTCCCGCACCGGGGCGGGCGGCGCTGGACGAAATCCTGCGCTGCCTGCAGAAGATGTAATTCGTCGTCTTAGGAGAATGGGTTTGAGCGAGTGCGAGTAGACATATGACCGTGCCGATGGACGCGACCATCCAGCGCAGTGAGGCGGTGCTCCGGGAACTTTCCCGGGTGATCGTCGGCAAGCGGGATGAGTTGCAACTGATCATGATCGCCGTACTCTCCGGCGGTCACATCCTGATCGAGGATCTGCCCGGACTCGGCAAGACGCTCATCGCCAGGTCCTTCGCGGCCGCGCTCGGCCTGGAATTCACCCGCGTGCAATTCACGCCCGACCTGCTCCCCGCCGACCTGCTCGGCTCCACCATCTACGACATGTCCTCGGGCCGGTTCAATTTCCGGCGCGGACCGGTCTTCACCAATGTATTGCTGGCCGACGAGATCAACCGCACGCCGCCGAAGACCCAGGCCGCGCTGCTGGAGGCGATGGCCGAGGGCCAGGTCAGCATCGACGGTGAAACCTTCCAGCTGCCACAGCCTTTCGTCGTGCTGGCCACCGATAACCCGATCGAATACGAGGGCACCTATCCGCTGCCCGAAGCGCAGCTGGACCGGTTCGCCATGCAGCTGCGGCTGGGTTATCTGTCGGAGAACGACGAGCGCCAGATGATCCGCCGCCGGTTGGAGCGTGGTTCGGCGACACCGCAGGTGGTGCAGGTGGTGGATGCGAACGGTCTGATCGAGATGCGGCAGTCGGTCGAATTCGTCACGGTGCATCCGGATGTGGTCAGTTATGTGGTCGCGCTGGCCGGTGCGACGCGTGCGCATCCACAGGTCGAGGTGGGTGCGAGTCCGCGCGCCGAACTCGATCTGGTGCAGATGTCGCGGGCCCGCGCGCTGTTGCTCGGGCGCGATTATGTGATTCCCGAGGATGTCAAGGCGCTGGCGGTTCCGGCCATGGCGCACCGCATCACTTTGCGTCCCGAGATGTGGGTGCGCCGGATCCGCGGTGAGGACGTGATCACCGAATTGCTGCGCCGTCTGCCGGTTCCACGCGCGTCGGTGACATGACCCGGCGGGAAAGCGCATGACCGAGCCGGATGCCGCCCCTGTCATCCAGGGAATCGCGGCGGCGAACGCGGCAGCGTCGCGACCGCCGACCCGGGACGAGCCGATGGCGGGCGGTGCGCGGCATCGGGATGTGAGCGCCGCCGTCGAGGCCGAATTGCGCTGGCGTCCAGCGCCATTGGTGTTCATGCTGGCGGTGAGCGCGGCCGTGGCACTGCTACTCGCGGTGGTGCTCGGGCGCTGGCAGTTGGTCGTCTTCGCGGCTCCGCTGCTCGGTGTGCTTGCCACCGCGCCGTGGCAGCAGTCCAAGACCCGGATCCAGGTGGACGGCGGCGCCACGCTGCGGTGCTTCGAGACGGAGGAGGTCGTGACCACGATCGGCGCCTTCGTAGAATCGGGTCACGCGTTGCTTCGGTTGAAGCCGGAGAAGTCCGCGGGACTCGGGGTCGACATCGAGGAGGCGATCGATTCCGGGACGGCGCCCGCCGGGCTGCGGTTGGCTCTGACGGCGGACCGCTGGGGTCGCTATCCGCTATCGGTGCGGGTCACCGCGTTGAGCCCGGCGGGACTGTCCGTTGCCGCCGCGGTGCTGCCCGCCGGGCAACTGTTCGTCTACCCGATCACCGATCCGCAGCGAATGAAGTTGCCGCGCACCGAACTTCCCGAACGGCTCGGCACCCACCTCACCCGCAAGCACGGGCCGGGCGTGGAGTACGCCGATATTCGCGCCTACGCGCCCGGCGATCAGCTGCGCATCGTGAACTGGCCGGTCAGTGCGCGGCGCGGGCGACTATATGTCACCGAGCGGTTGACCAACCGATCGGCGGATGTGGTTGTGCTGGTGGATACTTCGCAGCAGGCACCGGGCCCGGCCACCGATTCGCTCGAGCTGTCGGTGCGCGGTGCCGCGCAGGTGGTGCAGTCGACGCTGCAGGCCGGCGACCGCACCGCGGTGGTCTGCCTCGGCCAGTCCCCGCGCTGGCTGCGCCCGGATATCGGGCGGCGGCAGTTCTATCGGATCGTGGATACCGTGCTGGATGTCGGCGATGAGCACATTCCAACCACCGGCACCTTGGCGCCGCACGCTGCCGTGCCGCTGGGTGCGATCATCGTCGCCTTCTCCACCTTGCTGGACACCCAGTTCGCGCTGGCGCTGATCGATTTGCGTAAGCGCGGACATGTGGTGGTGGTCGTCGATGTCCTGCGCGGCACGCCCTTCCACGAAGATCTCGATCCGACCCTGGCTCGGATGTGGAATCTGGAGCGCGCCTCGATGTATCGGGATATGGGGGCGGTCGGCGTCGATATCGTCGCCTGGACCGAAGGCGCGCGACTGGATCAGGTCATGCGATTGATCCCCGAGCATCGCCGAACCGTAAGGGTGCGCCGATGATTCGATTCCTTGCCATTCTGTCCGGGGTGCTTCTGGTGACCTCGGTGACGTTGATGACGCCATGGGCGGGTATTCCAGCGGCGGCACTGGTGGTGGCTGGCTGGTGGTTCCGACTGCCCGCCGTCGGCGCGGTGCTCCTGGCGGTCGGGGTGCTCGCCGCGGCGGACACTGGTGTACTGGCCGCCGCCGCAGCAGGTTTGGTGGCCACGACTTATCTGCTGAATACCGCGACCGTCGCCGCGCCGGTTGGCGTTGTGCCGACCACGGTCCCGTCCGTCACCGGTGCGGTGGCATTTTCCGCGGTGGCTGTCGGCGCGGCGCTGCTCCCGTTGCGCTTGGCCTGGGTTCCGATCGCCGCCCCAATCCTGGTGACCCTGCTGTACGCCCTGGTAATCCAGGGCGTAGCAATCAAACGAGTCCGCAACACCGACACTGCCCAATCGAACCCATAAAGCATCCGCCCCGACTGCCGTGCACCAGCGCCGAGGGTAGTCGAACAGTCGCCGAGGGACTGGCCGCGAGCGACCATTCGACTCGCATCGATGGGACCCTCGAGCCCAGCGCATGCGTTTGGTCGCCGTGGCCTTGGCTTGGAAGTGTGCCGGTGTGTTGATGGTTGGCTCCGTCAACACACCGGTGAACAGACGACCAACAGAGTGCTCAGGTGAAGCGCAGGCTGACGTCGGCGAGGACGGGGGCGTCGTCGCGGTCCGCGACGGTGGCGCTGATGATGAGCTCGCCGTCGGTGCGCCAGATTCGGGTGCGGATCGTTTCGCCTGGGAAGAGGACGCCGGCGAAGCGGGCGCGGAAGCCGGTGACGCGGCTGGCATCCGAATCGAGCACGGTGTCGGTGGCCGTTTTGCAGACGATGCCGTAGGTGCACAGGCCGTGCAGGATCGGGTTCGGGAAGCCTGCGGCGCGGGCGAATTCGGGATCCGAGTGCAGCGGGTTGCGGTCGCCGCACATGCGGTACAGCAGGGCCTGCTGGGGCTGGGTCGGGGTGGTGACGTCGAAATCCGGTGCGCGGTCGGGGAGTTCGGCTTTGGTGCTCGGTCCGCGTTCGCCGCCGAAACCGCCCTCACCCTTGGCGAAGATGGATGAGCGGGCGGTCCAGAGCGGTTCGCCGTCGGAGCCGGTGATCGTATGTTCCTGGACGACGACGGCGGCGGACCCTTTATCCCAGAGTTCGGTGATGCGCCTGGTGATGGTCGCCTTGCCCGCGGCGGGAATCGGGCGGTGTACTTCGATCTCCTGGTGGCCGTGCACGACCTTCGCCAGATCGATATCTATGCCGGGGAACCGCACCTTCGGCGGTTCCGTGTCGTGGAAGGTAGGCGCCACGGTCGCGAAGGTCGGCAGCACCTGCGGGTCGCGGTCGTCGACGTAGCGTAGTTCGGCTGGATCGGTCCAGCGTGCGCCCGCCCCGAGGCCCAAGTGGTACAACTGCACTTCGGTCGGCGTCCAGGTGAACTCCCCGCTCGGGAGCTCCGCGCCGAGTGCGATTTTCGGGTCGATGGGCATCGAGTTCTCCTTGTGAATGCTTGTGGACAGACCAGCCGCGCTACGCGGGAGACCTGTCGTGGGCGTATCCCAACGATCCGAGGCCCTTGTGGCAATTGCCTCGGATCGATCGTGCGGCGGTCGCGTGGCTGCGGGCAAGGTGGCGTCCGCTCGGTGAGACGGACGACCCGCGCTTATGCCTCAACGGTGGCCTCAGTCGACTGCTGCTTCTTGCGTTCGGCGATATCGAGCACCGCCAGGTAGCCGAAGGTGATCGCTGGGCCGATGGTCGCGCCGGGGCCCGCGTAGGTGTGACCCATGACGGGGGTCGCGCTATTGCCGGAGGCATACAGGCCCTCGACTACGCTGCCGTTCTCGCGCAGCACCCGTCCGGCGGTATCGGCGACCAGACCACCCTTGGTACCGAGGTCACCCGGCACGATCTTGGCCGCGTAGAACGGGCCCTGCACCAGACCCGCGAGGCACGGATTCGGCTTGACGGTCGGATCGCCGTAGTACCGGTCGTAGTGGCTGTTGCCGCGGCCGAAATCCTCGTCCTTACCGGTTTCGGCGAACTTGTTGAACCGCTCGACGGTCGCGGTCAGATTTTCGCCGGGTACGCCGATTTTCGTGGCCAGCTCCGCGAGGCTGTCGGCCTTGACAATCAGGTCGTTTTCCATCCAGCGGGACGGAAACCGCTGACCAGGCTGCAGTCCGGCGAAGATGTAGCGGTTCCGGTAGCGCTGGTCGAACACCAGCCACGCGGGGATGTTCTCGCCCGGACCCTCACCCTGCCCGTATTCGCCGCCGTACATGGTGTGCACCGCCTCGACGTAAGGAGCGGACTCATTTCCGAATCGCTTACCGTCGGCGTTGACCATGATGGTGCCGGGCAGATTCCGCTCGGCCAGCGCGAACCAGGGCTTGCCGCCCTTGAAGATGGTCGGCCCCCACCAGGCATCCTCCATGAAGTCGACCGCGCCGCCGACTTCCATCCCGGCAGTGATGCCGTCGCCGGTATTGGCGACCGCACCGGTAGTCCAGTCGGTGGTGATGGGTTGGCGCTGGTATTTGGTGCGCATCTCGGCATTGTGCTCGAAGCCGCCGCTGCCGAGCACTACACCGTATTTGGCGGTGAACCGCACGGTCTGGCCGTTGTGCTCGGCTTCGACGCCGGTAACCATGCCGTTGTCCACGATGAGCTTGGTCAGTGGCGTGTTCAGCAGCAGCGGCACATTCGCGTCCATGAGTCCCTTGCGCATGGCAGCGATAATCGCCTGGCCCATGCCGAGGATGTGCTTGCCGGTCCACTTGGCGAAGTAGGTGCGCGCGCCGACTCGCATGGCCCGCATGATGCCCTTGGGATGGCGACGGATCAGGTTGAGCCGGACGAAGTCGGCCTGCATGACGACGACATTGAGCGGGGCCTTGGCATACGGCGGCTCCAGGTTGAACCGCTCCTCGCCGAGGATTTTGGCATTGAACGGCGCGGGTTCGCACGAGCGGCCCTGGCCGAGGCCGCCGGGGGCCTCCGGGTAATAGTCGGAGTAGCCGGGCACCCACTTCATCTTCAGCGGTGTGTGGTCGAGGACGAAGTCGAAGGCCTCCGCGCCACGGTCGATGTAGGTGTCGATCCGGTCCTTCGGCACCACGTCGCCGACGATGCTGTGCAGGTAGGTGCGGGCGTCCTCGCGGTCGTCGGGACGGCCGGATGCCTTCAGCGCCTTGTTGCCGGGGATCCACACGCCACCACCGGAGCGTGCGGTCGACCCGCCGTAATGTGCGGCTTTCTCGATGATCACCGCGCTCAGCCCATGGTGGGCAGCGGCGAGGGCGGCGGTCATCCCGGCGGCACCGCTGCCGACCACCACCACGTCGTAGCTGTGCGGATCGTTAACCGGATCAGTCATGTAGAACACGTTATAGAATGGGACCGCATTTGGTCTATGTTGAGTGGCAGAAGACGCGCTCGGCGTGCCATTCGTCGAGAAAACTTGTTTCAGTTTCTGACCGGAGTGATGTACATGGGCCTGGATTGGGACCTGACCGCCGACGTGGTCGTCGTGGGCTATGGCGCCGCGGGAGCCGCGGCCGCGCTGGAAGCAACCGACGCGGGTGCGCAGGTGCTGGTACTGGAGCGTTTCGTGGGTGGCGGAGCGTCGGCGTTGTCGGGCGGCATCATCTACGCGGGCGGTGGTACCTCGGTACAGCACGAGGCCGGTGTGCGCGATACGCCGGAGCAGATGCTGGCCTATCTCGAGCGTGAGGTGGGCGCGGCGGTCACGCCCGAGACGCTGCGGCGGTTCGTGGACGAGAGTCCGGCGATGATCGAGTGGCTGAAGGGCCACGGTGTGCCGTTCGAGGCGTCGCTGTGTCCGTACAAGACGTCGTATCCGAATGACAGCTACTACCTGTATTACTCCGGTAGTGAGGTCTCCGGTTACGGTCGCGAGGTCGCGACGCCCGCGCAGCGCGGACATCGGGTCAAGGGCAGGGGCACGTCCGGAAAGAAGCTCACCGGCCCGCTCGCCGCTTCGGCATCACGGCGTGGGGTTCGCGTCGAAACCCTCACGCAGGCAACGCGATTGATCACCGATGACAACGGCACCGTGATCGGCGTCGAATGTGAGTCACTGCGCGACGCTCCCGGGCGGATCAGGGATCGCTACAACCGGATGGCGAAAATCGCTGCCAAACCGGGCATTTACTATCCGCCGCTGCGCAAGGCGATGGAGCGTCAGCTCGCGAGGTTGGATCGCCTGTACCGCACGCGACTTCGGATTCGGGCCCGTCGCGGTGTGGTGCTGAGCGCGGGCGGATTCATCGCGAATCGGGAGATGCTGCGGGAATACGGGCCGCAATACCGCGGCGGACTCGCGCTCGGCACCACCGGTGATGACGGCAGCGGCATCCGGATGGCCGAGCAGGTAGGTGCGGCGACGGATCGGATGGGCAATATCTCGGCGTGGCGATTCATCTTGCCGCCCAGCGCTTTTACCGGTTCAGTGCTGGTCGATGCGGGCGGTCGCCGGGTTATCGATGAGACCCGCTACGGCGCGGCGGTCGGCCACGCGCTGATCACCGAGCACGGCGGCAAGGGTTGGTTGCTCGCCGACGACCAACTCATGCGCACCGCGATATCGCAGATTCGGACGCAGTCGGCCTGGTTCCAGCGCGGACAATTCGAGGCGATGCGGCGCAATGCCGTGCGTGGCGAAACTCTGGATGCTGTTGCGGCGAAGGCCGGTATCGACGCGGACGGTTTGCGCGCCACGGTCGCCGAGCACAATGCCGCCATCGCGAACGGTGCACCCGATCCGGTCGGCAAGCCCGCCGAATTCACCAAAACCGTGGGAGCGGGGCCGTTCTGGCTGTTGGATGTTGGTATCAAACCGAGCGTCGTCAATCCGTGCCCGATGCTCACCCTCGGCGGTGTCGTCGTCGATGAGCACACCGGAGCGGTGAAATCCACTGCCGGGACCGATATTCCCGGCCTTTACGCGGCCGGGCGGACGGCCGTTGGTATCTGCTCGGACTCCTATGTCAGTGGATTGTCCCTGGCCGACTGCATTTTCTCCGGTCGGCGTGCGGGCAGATTCGCGGCAGGCGCCGAAGTGCTTTCGCGGGCCGCGGTGCCCGAAGCGACAACAGTGGAAGGAAACTAGCGTGCTGTCCGACGCGGTACGAATCGAACTGGCCGATGAACTCGAGGCCGCCGAGCGCGATCGGGTCGGCATCGACCCGCTGATCGCCCGGCATCCGGATATCGATGTCGTCGACGCCTACGAGATTCAGCTGATCAATATCCGGCGCAAACTCGATAGCGGCGCGAAGGTGGTCGGGCACAAGGTCGGGCTGTCCTCGCTGGCCATGCAGCAGATGATGGGTGTGGATGAACCCGATTACGGTCATCTGCTCGCGGATATGGAGGTCTTCGAGGATGTTCCGGTCGAGACCTCGCGCTATCTGATTCCGCGCGTCGAGGTCGAGGTCGGGTTCATTCTCGGCGCGGACCTGCCCGGCGAAGATTGCACCGAGGCCGATGTGCTCGCCGCGACGGTCGCCTATGCGCCGTCCATCGAATTGATCGATTCGCGGATCAAGGATTGGAAGATCGGGCTGGCCGACACCATTTCCGATAACGCGTCCTCGGCCGGTTTCGTCCTGGGTGCGGCGCGGGTCGCGCCGAAAGACCTGGATATCAAGGCCATCGGCGCCGTGCTCACCTGCAATGGCGAGGTGATCGCGCAGGGGCGCAGCGATGCGGTGCTCGGCGATCCGGTCATCGCGGTGGCCTGGTTGGCGCGCAAGGTCGCCGGTTTCGGGGTGCGGTTGAAGGCGGGCGACATTGTGCTGCCCGGTTCCTGCACCCGCGCCATCGATGCCCGCGCGGGTGATTCGTTCCATGCCGAGTTCGCCGGACTCGGTTCTGTCCGTTTGCAATTCAAATAGGAGGCTTGCCGTGTCCGAAACGGGGACCGTCACCGCCGCGATCGTCGGATCCGGCAATATCAGCACCGATCTGCTGTACAAACTGCTGCGCTCGAGCACGGTGAAACCGAAGTGGATGATCGGAATCGACCCCGAGAGTGAGGGTTTGAAGCGCGCCCGCGGGCTCGGGCTGGAAACCTCGCACGAGGGCGTGGACTGGCTGCTCGCGCAGTCGGAACTGCCGGATCTGGTATTCGAGGCGACCTCGGCATATGTGCATCGGGCAGCCGCGCCGAAGTACGCCGAGGCCGGAATTCGCGCTGTCGATCTCACACCCGCCGCGGTCGGGCCCGCCGTGGTGCCGCCGGTGAATCTGGTCGGGGCGAATCTCGATGCGCCGAATGTCAATATGATCACCTGCGGTGGTCAGGCCACCATTCCGATCGTCGCGGCGGTATCGCGGGTGGTGCCGGTGGCCTATGCCGAAATCGTCGCCTCGGTGTCGTCGGTGTCGGCCGGACCGGGCACCCGCGCCAATATCGATGAATTCACCAAGACCACCTCGCGTGGTGTGGAGACGATCGGCGGTGCGCAGCGCGGTAAGGCCATCATTATTCTGAACCCGGCCGAACCGCCGATGATCATGCGCGACACCATCTTCTGCGCGATTCCCGAGGATGCGGATACCGATGCGATCGCCGATTCCGTGCATCGGATGGTCGCCGATATCCAGAAGTATGTGCCCGGCTACCGGCTGCTGAACGATCCGCAATTCGATCCGCCCTCGGTGGTTTCCGGTGGGATAGCGAAGGTTTCGGTCTTCGTGGAGGTCGAGGGTGCGGGCGATTTCCTGCCCCCCTACGCGGGCAACCTCGACATCATGACCGCGGCCGCCACCCAGGTCGGCGAGGTCATGGCACAGCAGATTCTGTCGGCCCGGGTGTAAAGGAGCTCAACCATGGCATATTCCGCAGAACTCGACATCCGCGTCACCGATACCTCGCTGCGTGACGGTTCGCACCACAAGCGCCACCAGTTCACCGCCGACGATGTGCGCAATATCGTGACCGCGCTCGATGGCGCCGGTGTGCCGGTCATCGAGGTGACGCATGGCGACGGCCTCGGCGGTTCGTCGTTCAACTACGGCTTCTCGCATACTCCGGAGCAGGAGCTGGTCAAGATTGCCGCGGAGACGGCGAAGCAGGCCAAGATCGCGGTGCTGATGCTGCCCGGCGTCGGCGTCAAGGAGGACATCAAGATCTCCCAGGACAACGGTGCGTCGATCTGCCGCATCGCCACGCACTGCACCGAGGCGGACGTATCGATCCAGCACTTCGGTCTCGCGCGGGAACTTGGTCTGGAAACCGTTGGCTTCCTGATGATGTCGCACACCCAGCCGCCGGAGGCGCTGGCCAAGCAGGCGCGCATCATGGCCGATGCCGGATGCCAGTGCGTCTACGTGGTGGACTCCGCGGGTGCCCTTGTGCTCGAACAGGTTTCGGACCGAGTGGCGGCGCTGGTCGCCGAACTCGGCGATGACGCCCAAGTCGGCTTCCACGGCCATGAGAACCTGGACTTGGCGGTCGCCAACTCGGTCTACGCGATTCGTGCCGGTGCGAAGCAAATCGATGGCAGCGCACGGCGATTCGGTGCCGGTGCGGGTAATACGCCGGTCGAGGCCTTCGTCGGTGTCTGCGACAAGCTCGGGATCAAGACCGGTATCGACTTCTTCGCGATCGCCGATGCCGCCGAGGATGTGGTTCGGCCCGTCATGCCGCAGGAATGCCTGTTGGACCGCCAGGCGCTGATGATGGGGTATGCGGGTGTGTACTCCAGCTTCCTCAAGCATGCCGAGCGTCAGGCCGAGCGTTATGGGGTGTCGGCGGCGGAAATGCTGGTGCGCGCGGGCAAGCGCAAGTTGGTCGGCGGTCAAGAGGACCAGTTGATCGATATCGCCCTGGAACTCCAGCGCGAGGCCTCCGTCTCGGCCTGATCCCAGGACCACAAGGCCGCGTACCAGCAGGTGCGCGGCCTTTGCGCGACGGTGTCGCAGAGCTGGTAAACGCCTCGCAAACCTTGCTGCTTGTGTGTGGCGCCCACTGGGTTTGCGTGAGCCACTGGCTGCGGTTCGACTGGTGCGCGGGCAGTCGCAAATTGGCGGCGGCCAGCAGGACTAGCTGGTCGATATCGCGCTGGAGGTTGAGCGCGAGGCCTCCGCCTTATCCTCGGAAGGCCGCGATCGGTTTGGTCGCGGCCCTTTTGCGCGCGGGGTGGCGCATACCCGTTGAACGCCTCGCAGACGTTGCGGCTTGTGTGCGGTGCCCACTGGGTTTGCGGCAGGTGAATATTGGAATTCGGGGGTCGCGGAGGGTGGGGGAATCGGCGATCATGAATTGTGATCTGTCCGCATTGCAATGCGAATCTGCTGCGCAAAGAGCGCGGTGGTCGGCGCTGTTCGACATGTAAGCGGGAGTTCGCGCTCGAACCGAAGGAAAGTCCGTTCGGGCTGCACGATATTCGGATGCGCAAGCTCGCCGAGCGGCTCGGTGACGGACGTGGGCTGCGGTACACGCTGGTGCAGCTCTGGTATGCGGCCGGGCGCAAGAAGGTTCCGGATGCGGCGCGCGTGTTCAAGCGGGTGCGTATCGGAGTCGGGGTGGCCATCGTGGTGGGTGCCTTTCTCCTGATGGTGAGTGGCGCGGCACCGGCGGGGGTGGTGATCCCACTCGCCGTGCTGGTTTCGGCGCTGGCCCTCGTCGGAATCGGGGCGGCGCGGCCGTGGTTCCTGCGCCGGGCCACGGTGCGAATGCCGGTGTCGTACGACATGTTTCGCCGAGAGGTGGTCGGTCGGTGGACGCCGATTTACGGTGGCCCGCCGCCCGGCTCGGTCGATGAGGGGCAGGTCCGCCCACCGGCCATAGACTGGCCGCGCTCGGCGGTCTTGTGCCCGGATCGCAGCGTGCTCGCTTGCCTTGCCGCCAACAATGTGGCGCAGACCTGGTCCATGGCGTTGTGTGCGCGCATCGATCAGCTGCCGCCGGAGGTGCCGGTGATCGTGCTGCACGATGCCAGCCCGGCTGGCATTGCGGTGGCCGGGAAAGCACGCGTCGCACTTGGGAGTCGGGCCATGGTTGTCGGCCTTTCGCCGCGCGCGGTCTCGGCCAATGCGTCGGCGCTGCGGTTGCGGGAGCCGCAGCCGCAGGACACCGCATTTCTGCATGGGGAACCGTTATCGGCCGCGGAGATCGAATGGCTCTGCGAGGGGTGGTGGTCGCCGATCGCGGCGATCCCGCCCGCGAAGCTGCTGGCGGTGCTGGAGCGGGCGGTCGAGCGGGTCGAGGATGCCGTCGATCCGGATCGCCGCCGCGCCCGCGAGGTAGGTTTCCTCACGTGGCCGACCCGATGAAGCAGCACATACTCGATCGGCTACTACGCATCGCCGCCGACCGCGCCGCCGCCCCGAGCGGAATCCGATTCACCGAGCGTCAGCTCTATTACGAGCTCTGCCGCCTACTCGCGCCGACACATCGCGCGCCGGGCCGGTTCGTCTTCACGGTCCCCGCACCACTGAGCTACGCCGCCTTCCGTGCCGCGCTCGACCGCCAAGCGTTCCCGGGCCTACTGACTCCCACCCCGCCCCGAACCACACGCGCCGGACTCCACACTCCCGAACCAGACCTCTTCGACTACGGCTTACCCCGCCTACTCGTCTGCGAGTCCGATTCAGTAGCAGAGATGCTGCGCGCCAACGGATTACCGATGGAATCCGCCTGTCCGATTTTGAGTGCGTCCGAACTCCCCGTCGATCCTGGTATCGCCCAAATGCTCGCCCGAGCCGAAGGCACCATCTACCTCCTGCACGACGCAAGCTCCTGTGGCCTCACCTTCCCGGCCCGACTGACGGACCTGACCGAGATCCCTGAGGGTGTACGAGTAGTCCCCTTGGGGCTACGCCCCCGTCAAGCAGGCATCTTGCACCTGACTTACCTTCGTCACCCGATACCGAGTGCCATTGCGGCGCACGTTGATCCGCGAGAACGCGAAGGGTCGCATCGCTCGGAGTCGAGTGCTCAGACCGCGCATGAAGATTTGCTAGACCCCGAATCGGGTGCCGGGGCGGCCCAGACCGAATCGAGCGAACGCGAAAAATCGCACCACGACCCGGCATCGCAAGCGCGAGCAGCGCACATGGAGCCGTACGAGCGCCGACAGTCGAGCCCGGTGCCGCGTGCCCAGACCGCGCGCATGGATTCGCGGGAGCGTGCAGAGTTGCACGACCCTGAGTCGAGAGCTGAAGCGGCGCAGGCCGAATCGAGCAGGCGCGAAGGTGGCCCCGATTCTGCCTCGAATGCTCGGGCGACGCACGTGGATCCGCGCGAGCGCACACAGTCGCGCCCGGTGCCGCGTGCTGAGGCTGCGCGCATGGATTCGTGGCAGAGTGCAGAGTTGCATGACCTCGAGTCGAGTGCCACAGCGGCGCAGGTGGATCCGCGCCAGCGCGGTGAGCAGCGCCCGAACGCGGTGCCGCGTGCCCAGGCAGCGCAGTTGGACTCATGGGAACGCGCATGGCTGAACCGCGGCCGGTTCGTCGAAGTCGAAGCGGTGCGCCCGGCATCGCTACTGCGCACGGTGCACCGCCTCGTCCGCGAGGTTCGCCCGGCCCGAACGAGCCTGCCCGAACTGCGCCGCGCCCGAACCACGGGCTTCATGACTTGGCCTGCAGCATGAGGTCGCTCAGCATGGTGGTGCAGCCGTGTGCGATGCCAGTCGATCTTGGCGGAGCTTTGGGTGTCTCGTTCGCGAGGCGTGCGCCGCGAGCGCTCGATCGAACTGCGCCGCGCCCGAACCACGGGCTTCATGACTTGGCCTGCAGCATGAGGTCGCTCAGCATGGTGGTGCAGCCGTGTGCGATGCCAGTCGATCTTGGGGAGTTTCGGGTTTTTCGTTCGCGAGGCGTGCGCCGCGAACGCTCGATCGAACTGCGCTGTTCCCGGAACCTGGGCTTTCTGACCTGGCGCGGCGCATGAGGTCTGTCAACGCCATGCGGCAGCCGCACGTGGTGCCGCTAGAAGTCGATTTCGGGGAGCGCCTGGCTGCCGCGAGGGCGCGGCACCGAACTGGATGCGGTCGCCCCGGTCTCGCTACTACGCACCATGCACTGCTTTGTCAGAGCGACCCACTGCGCGCGGAAGGTGCGCCATCCATCCGGCGTCGCTGCTTTGCGCCGCCTCCTTCCGGAGGCATGCGCCGCGAAACCTTCGATCGAACTGTGCTGTGCCCGGGACGCGGGCTTTCCGACTTGGTCCGCTGCGGGAAAGGGAATTGTTGTGCCGGAGCATCGGCAGATCACGTATACCGATGAATTGCTTGCTGACGGATCTGTGCATCGGCGGTATGCCGATGGGCGGCAGGAGTGGCGGACGCGTGATGCGCAGGGAGTGGTCTCCTGGCGCGATGATCGGGGGAACTCGGGGACCGATGAGGGGCTCGGGCCGAAGATCGTGAAGCGCGTGTACCGCAACGGATCCGTGCTTTATGGCAGGGAGGCCGGATTCGGGCGCACGCTCTGGGGTGACGGGATGTTGACCGTCAATCGGTCCTCGTTCGGTGGTCGGCTCGGCGGCATTCTGGCCGCGGTAGCGGGCGGTGCGCTCCTCGGCGCGTTGGTCATGCCGCCGAATGCGCTGAGTGCCGAGGAAGAGGAGCAGTTGCGCCGCCAGGCCGCCGCACAGTCGTCCAGTTCCGGCGACGGGGACGGCGATTACGGCGGTTGGGACGATGACGGCGGGGACGACGGCGGCGATTTCGGCTGAGGGAAACGATGTCTCGTTGGTGTGCATTCTCGACGCCGGACGATCCGGCCGGTCAGGTGCGAGCGGTCGGCGGCGACCCGGTGTCGGTGAGCGGCCGTTATGCGCTGGGGTTGCTCGACGGACCGGGCATCGCTGACGGCCCCTTCGCCGTTGGTGAGCTGACCGCTGTCGGTGAGGTCACGCTGTTCAACGCGGCCGGGCTGCGCGCCCGACTCGGCGCGGATATGCCGCCGAACTGCACAGACGGTGAGCTGCTGCTGCACTGCTACGCACGTTTCGGACTCGACGGAATCGCCGCCGCCGACGGAATGTTCGCACTGGCCATCGCCGACGGCGACGACCTGGTACTGATCCGCGATCACGTCGGCACTCGCACGCTTTTTCATGCACGCGCAGGCAATGGCTGGGCCGCATCCACCTCGCTGCGGGCATTGCACCGGTGGCCCACACTGCGGACCGGTCTGCATCTACCCGCGGTTCGATCCTTCCTCACCTTCGCCTACCTGCCAGGACGCGAGACACTGCTGCGCGGCATCCACGAGGTCTTGCCGGGACATTGTGTTCGCCTGCACGGCGACGGCACGATGACCGAGGAAAGCTACTGGGAGCCAATCGAAGTCGAGGACACTCGATCCGCCGCCGACCACGCACTCGAACTCCGCGAACTGCTCGGGGATGCCGTCGCCCGACGACTGCCTGCGGGCGACGAGGTCGCGGTGCTGCTTTCCGGCGGCATCGACAGCAGTCTGGTCACCGCCCTCGCCACCAAACTGCACGATCAGCGCGTGCACTCGTATTCCATCAGCTTCGGCGGCGCCACACCGAACGAACTCGCATACTCGGGACTCGTTGCCACACACTGCAATACCGAACACCGAGTGCTTACGGTGCCCGGCGAAACGGTCGCGTCACGACTGGCGGAGACCGTCTCGTTACTCGACTGCCCGGTCGGCGACCCACTTACCGTGCCCAACCTACTGCTCGCGGAAGCCGTTGCCGCGGACGGCATTCGGGTTGTTCTCAATGGCGAGGGCGGCGACCCGGTCTTCGGCGGCCCGAAAAACCTGCCGATGCTCATCTTCGAATTGTCCCGTGACGACCCATCGCCGGACGCCAGGGCGCTGGCTTATCTGGACAGCTACCGCAAGTGCTATGGCGACTTGCCGGTCCTACTGAGCCCCGACGTCCTGACCGCACTGGCAGCGGCACCGCCACTGACCGATCTGCTCGCGCCCTACCTGCGCCAGGGCCGGATGACCGGCCTGCTGAACCAACTGCTGCACACAAACCTGCGCACCAAAGGCGCGCATCACATTCTCACCAAGGTCGAACGACTCACCGCGGCGAGCGGTTTGGAGGGCCGTGCACCGCTGTTCGACCGCGCCGTCATCGACCTTGCCTTCCGCGTACCAGGTCGGTTCAAGCTCGCGGGTACCAGCGAAAAGTGGATCCTCAAACAGGCAGTGCGCGACCTACTTCCGGCAACCATCGTGGACCGCCCGAAGAGCGGTATGCGAGTTCCGGTGCAGCAGTGGCTTTCCGGACCACTGCGCGAGCTCGGACATGATCTGCTGCTCGGCTCATCCGCGCGGGCGCGCGGCCTGTTCCGCGAGGACACCATCCGGTCGTGGCTGCGCGGCGACGGTGCGCTGTTGCCGCGGCAGGGTGGCAAGTTGTGGTTGGTGCTGTCGTTGGAGCTGTGGTTGCGGTCCTTCGAAGTAGGGCCATGAGTTGAAGTAGGAGCCGAATGTCCGATCCCCGAATCAAGCACCACGCCGACGATGAGAACGAGATCCACGACCTGGCCGAATTCGTCGACGCTGGACGCAATGTCGTCACACCCGTCGCGCAGTTCCCGCCCGAGGTCGCCGCGGTGGTCGTGCATGCCTTCGCCCAGATAGTCCGGAATGCGAAGGCGAGTCGCGCCGCGACCGTGCCCGACGCGGATGGCATCATCCGTTCCCAGACTTTCGAAGAGGGCGACGTCTACATGATCGAGTCGCCCTTCGATGGCTTCTTCGCCGACCGATACATCATGGATTTCTACAATGCCGAGGAGCGCGGCATTTGTTCGCGCATGCATCTGCACACCGGCCTGCGCTTCGTGCGCATGATGACCGGTCCGGACACCAATATCCGGGTGAGCAGCCTCTCGCCATTCCGGGTAACCGATGTCGAAGGCGTGACGCCCTTCGCGCCCGAGCAATTCGAGGACGACCTTCCCGACACGCCACCCGGCCTGCACCGCACCAGATACAACCTGGTCGTGCCGCCCTGCTCCTTCGTCGATATGCAGATCCCCCGCAGCGTGAGCCATCAGTTCAATGCCATCGGCCCCCACGCCGTCATCGACTCGGTCCATCCGGAGGAGTCCATCGAGGTCTTCCGCGAACAGATGTCCGGCTTCAAGATGATGGCCCAAACCGTCTTCCTGGCAGAGGAATTGCCGGATTCCGCCACCTGCACCTCGCTCACGTAGTGGACTCGACCCCTTGTCTGTCCGCGCGGTCGCGTCGCACGCCTGACGGGGCGGCTCGCATATCCAGTGGACACCGCGCAGAGGATGCAACCTATGCGCGACGGCCACGCGATGTGCGACAGCCTATTTGGGCGATTAATTCGGTTGCGGGCTCGCGGAGCCGTGCATACCTTGGATATAGCGAAGTTCGAGGGAAGGGCCGGCAATGATCACCAAGGCGAAATTCGAGAGGCGTCCGCGCTTGTTCGATGCTGCCTTGGAAATTGCGGCCTCGCAGAGTATTTCGTCGTACGACATTTCCAGCGCCGCGTGCAGTCCGTGACATAGCTCTTGTGTCGCAACGGGTCGCGCCAGGCAAACGCCGGGGAGCGACCCTTCTTGATTTTGCGGTCGGCCACTCGTTCAACCACACGTATTGTCTTCGAAAACTCAATAGGGACAGCGTATTTCACGCTGGGGATGATGGGCCTGGTGGCTCACCCTGACTGTAAATCAGGTGCTTCGGCAGGTAGGTTCGATTCCTACCGTCCCCACTGCGGCGCAGTTGCTCTGCTGGTATGGGCAACCTGACTTTCATTCAGGGACCACGTCGGTTCGATTCCGATCTGCGTCACACCCGTTTAGCTCAATGGTGGAGAGCGCCTCTCTGATACGGAGGAGATGGGAGTTCAATTCTCTCAACGGGTATCCCTGGCCTCGTGCTCTGTTGGTTGAGCACTCTGATTGTCGATCAGAACGACGCGGGTTCGATTCCCGTCGAGGTCGCGATGCGCCTGTAGCTCAGCTGGTAGAGCTGCGGACTTTTAATCCGAAGGTCGTAGGTTCGATCCCTACCGGGCGCACGACCGGGAAAGTCAACCAGACGGGCGTCTGGGATCGCTTGCTAAGCGAATCGAGGCCCAACGGCCTTGGGGATCGTGCCCTCGTCTTTCCGCCACCCTCACCTCGGAAAGTCATGCGGACCGGCGTCCGTCACCGTCTCGAGAACGGCTGGTCCCGTGTGAATGGGATGGGGATCGACACCTCGGCTTTCCGCGTTCAGTTCCGCGCGCGCATACCGTCCAGCGTCACATCCAGCATGTGATCGGCGGCCTCGGGTACCGTTTCGCAGGCGACCCCGATCCCGTGGCCGAATCTGAGCAGATCGCGCGGCTCGATATCGCGACGGATATCGCCGGAATCCTGTGCCGCCTGCAGCAGCGCGGCCGCCGCATCGGTGATCATCGATCGACACAGGGTGAAGGTCGGTGACCCCTTGTCCATACCGGCCTTCATGGTGGTCGCCAGACTGCGGTTGGCCATCACCCAGTGCACCTGTTCGCGCAGCCACGTTTCGAAAGCCGCGGCGGCCGAGTTGGTTTCGAGCAGTTCGTGGGCGCGGGCGCTCAATCGTTCGATGCTGGAACGGTATACGGCCTCCACCAGCACCTCGCGGCTCGGGAAGTGCCGGTAGAGCGTGCCGATACCGACACCGGCGCGGCGGGCGATCTCTTCCAGCGGGGCGTCTGGGCCTTGTTCGGCGAATGCCTGCTGAGCGGATGTCACGATCCGCTCATAGTTGCGCCGGGCGTCCGCGCGCATCGGCCGTCCTGTCGACGGTGCTGCCATATTCCCTCCACTGGAAAACGGAAGGACCCTCCAGATAGGCTTGCGTAAATGGAGGAACCCTCCATATGATAGCTCTATCGGAAGCGGAGGCTCCCTCCGTTTGAGTCCCATTCGATGGAGCGTTCTTTGTCCACCACCTTGTCCGCGGACACCCGTGTGCCCGCAATCTCCAGCGCCGGACGGCTGCGCTCCGGCATTGTGCTGGCCACGCTGCTGACCTGCCAATTGATGATCATCCTCGACATCACCGTGATGAATGTGGCGCTGCCGCGCATCCGCACTGACCTGCACTTCAGCGCGACAAATCTGTCCTGGGTGATGAATGCCTACACCCTGGTCTTCGGCGGTCTGCTGTTGCTCGGTGGCCGCGCGGGCGATCTGTTCGGTCGTCGCAACCTGTTCATCGCCGGTACCGCTCTGTTCACGCTGGCATCGCTGGCGGGCGGACTGGCACCGTCGGCCACCTGGCTGCTCATCGCCCGTGTCGTGCAGGGCATCGGCGGTGCCATGGCCGGGCCGAGCACCCTCGCACTGCTGACCACTACATTCAGTGAAACCAAGGCCCGGATGCGGGTGCTCGCGCTGTTCTCCGGCATGTCGAGTGCGGGTTTCGCGATCGGTCTCATCGTCGGCGGCCTGCTGACCGAATGGCTGAGCTGGCGCTCGGCGCTGTTCATCAATGTGCCCTTCGGCTTGGCCGTCGTTGTGCTCGCGCTGCGCTATCTGCCAGAAGCCGCGCGTCAGCCCGCCCGCCTCGACCTGCCTGGTGCGGTCACGGCGACCGGCGGTGTCGCCGCGCTGGTCTACGGCTTCATCAGTGCCGCATCGCACGGCTGGAGCGACGCGGGCACCGATATCTGGCTGACTGTCGGCGCGGCACTGATCGCCGCCTTCCTGACCATCGAGGCGCGCACGGCCCAGCCCCTGCTGCCGCTGCGACTGTTCGCCGATCGCAATCGTGCGGCGGCCTACGCCAATATGTTCCTCGGCCCGATGGCCGGTATGTCGATGTTCTTCTTCCTCACCCAGTATCTGCAGGAAGTGCGCGGATTGAGCGCGCTGGCAACAGGTTTCGCCTTCATGCCGACCGCGCTGATGATGTTCACCATGATCCGGCTGATCCCGCGGCTGCTACCGCGCTTCGGTCCGAAACCGGTGACGGTAATCGGCACGCTGCTGATGGCATCCGGGTTGGTGCTGCTGACCCGGCTGACCGTCGACAGCACCTACTTCCCGATGCTATTCATCGCCATGATCCTGATGGGAAGCGGTATCGGCCTCGCCTTTTCGCCGCTCAACGTGATCATCATGTCCAGCGTCGCGCCGACCGAAGCCGGTGCCGCGGGTGGTGCGCTGCAGACCCTGCAGCAGACCGGCGCCTCCCTCGGCCTCGCCATACTGGTCACCATCTTCGGCACTGCCGCCCGTGATGCCGGAGGTTCGGCACACCACGCCCTGGTCAGCGGCATTACCGCCGCCTTCGCAGGAGCGGTGGTCATTGCCGCACTGACCTTCGTCGTCGCACTCACCTTCCGCAGCACCCGTTCGGCGGGGTGAAATATGCCCCGCCCGGATCCGGGGCGGGGCCATATGTTCAGAGCCAGGTGTCCAGCGTCGTCGTTGTAAGGAAATGCTCCAGGTCATGCCGCCACGGGGCCGGTACGGTTTTATCCGGTTCGATGGCGGTGTACTGGCCGCGATAGAACAACAGCGGCCTGCCGGAGCTGGTCGACTCCGACAGGGCCAGTACTCGGCCGATCACGATGTAGTGATCGCCGCCGTCGACGACGCTGTCCACCTTGCACTGGATGGTGGCCAAGGCATCGTCCAGCAGTGGGAGCTCCAGTTCCGAAGTGTGCCAATTCGTTTCGGCGAACTTATCGGGTTCGCGGGAACCGAAGCGGGCACACAGTTGCTGCTGTTCCTCGGCGAGGACATTCACACAGAAGCCGCCGGACTGTTCGATGGCCGCCCAGGACCGGGAGGTCTTGGTCGGGCAGAACAGCACGAGCGGCGGATCTAGGGACAGGGCGGCGAAGGATTGGCAGGCGAACCCGATCGGGGCGCCCTCGGCGTCGAAAGTGGTGATCACCGTGATGCCGGTGCAGAACTGCCCCAATACATTTCGGAACTGTCGCCCGTCGATCGCCGGATGTTCGTCGGTCGTCATCGTCTCCCCGCTCGCCCTGTCCCGCATTGCTACTGCTGCCGCTGTCCGACCGTGAAGTCGTGACCCCACAGGCTGACCGCCGTGGACTCCCGCGCGATCCAGTCGTCATCGTCGACTTCCAAGCCTTCACAACCGAATTCGACGTCGAAGCCGCCCGGTGTCTTCATATAGAACGACAGCATCTTGTCGTTGACGTGCCGACCCAGCGTCGCCGACATCTTCACCTTCTTGCGCAGCGCGCGATCCAGGCAGAGCCCGACATCGTCGGAGCCCTCCACCTCGAGCATCAGGTGCACGATGCCGCTGGGGGTTGGCATGGGCAGGAAGGCCAGCGAGTGGTGGCGCGGGTTGCAGCCGAAGAAGCGCAACCAGGCCGGTTCACCGTCGGCGGGTCGTCCGACCATTTGCGGTGGCAGCCGCATCGAATCGCGCAGCCGGAAGCCGAGCACATCGCGGTAGAAGGTCAGCGCGGCCGCATCATCCTTGGTGCTGAGCACCACGTGGCCGAGTCCCTGTTCTCCGGTGACGAACCGGTGCCCGTAGGGGCTGACCACGCGCCGATGTTCCAGTGCGGCACCGTGAAATGCCTCCAGGGTGTTGCCCGACGGATCCTCGAACGAGATCAACTCGTAGACCCGGCGATCGGCCTTCTCCTGCGCGGTGCCCTCCTTGAACGGCACCCCGGCCGCGTCCAGTCGGTCCCGAATATCTTGCAGCTCAGCGGCGTTGGCCGTCTCCCAGCCGGAGACCTGCAGCTGATCCTTCGCACCCGGCGAGATGACGAGCCGAGCCGGGAAGTCGTCCATGCGCAGATACAGCGCCTCGGGATCGCTGCCCTTGCCCTCGACCATGCCGAGCACCTTGAGCCCGTATTCACGCCAGGCCGCCATATCGGTGGCCTCGATGCGCAGATACGCCAGTGATCGAATGCCCATCACTTCTCCTTCACACCGGCAAGGAAATCCGTTGCCAGCCGGTTGAATTCGTCGAACTTCTCCAGCTGGGCCCAGTGCCCGCAACCACCGAAGACGTGCAGCTGCACCCGTGGAATCATCTTCGTCGCCACCAGCGCGCCATCGAGTGGATTCACCCGATCTTCCCGGCCCCAGATGAGCAGCACCGGCTGGCGCAGCTTATAGGCGTCGCGCCAGATCATGCCCTGTTCGAAATCGGCCCCGGCGAAGGACTTTCCCATCGCCCTGGTCGCGGCCAGCGCCTCGGGCGTGCTCGCCGAGGCGAAGCGCTCCTCGATCAGCTCATCGGTGATCAGCGACTGATCGAAGACCATGATCCGCAGGAATGCCTCCAGGTTTTCCCTGGTCGGCTCGTAATTGAACTTCGCGAGGTTCTTCACGCCCTCGGTCGGATCCGGTGCGAACAGGTTGACGCTCAACCCGCCCGGACCCATCAGCACCAGCTTGCCCGCCCGATCCGGGTAGTCCAGCGCGAATCGCACCGCGGTACCGCCGCCGAGCGAATTGCCCAGGAGGTGTACGCGTCCGGTGATCTCCAGCGCGTCGAGGAGATCCCGCAATGCCGATGCGCTGTGCACGAAGTACTGCGGATGCTCGGTGGGCTTATCCGAGAGCCCGAATCCCGGCTGATCCACGGCGAGCACGTGGAACTCGCGCGCCAGCACCGGGATATTGCGGGCGAAGTTCGACCACGAGGAGGCGCCGGGCCCGCCGCCGTGCAGCATTACGATCGTCGGGCCGTTGCCGACTCCGGCCTCGTGATAGTGCAGGCACAGATCGGGCCGCACCTGCGCGTATCGCGAGGTCGATTCGAAGGTGAGCTCGGTTGTCGCCGTCACGGCTAGACCATGCCGTCGGTAACCGGAAGCCCGAATTCGTGCGTTCCGTACATGACATAGGCGCGCTCGGGATCATTGGCCGCGTGCACTCGACCGGCGTGCGCGTCGCGCCAGAAGCGTTGCAGTGGAGTGCCGTTCGCCAGCGCGGTGGCGCCAGATGCCTCGAAGAGCTTATCGATCGAGGCGATCGCCCGGCCGGTCGCGCGCACCTGGTCGCGGCGGGCCCGCACTCGCAGGTCGAATGGAATCTCCTTGCCGGCCACCAGCAGTGCGTATTCATCGGCGACATTGCCCGACAGCTGACGCCAGGCCGCATCGATATCGCTGGATGCCTCGGCGACCCGCACCTTGGTGAACGGATCCTCCTTGGCCTTCTCACCGGCGTAGGCCGCGCGCACCCGCTTGCCCTGATGCTCGACATGGGCGGCGTACGCGCCGTAGGCCATGCCGACAATAGGCGTGGAGATTGTCGTGGGATGGATTGTGCCCCAAGGCATCTTGTACACCGGGTCGGTGTTCTGTTCCAGGCCGGGGGATTTCAGCTCGCTCATCGCTCGGAAACTCAGGAACCGATGCTTCGGCACGAAAACATCCTCCACCACAACGGTATTGGATCCGGTGCCGCGCAGGCCGACCACATTCCACACGTCATCGATGCGGTAGTCGCTGCGTGGGATCAGGAAGCTGCCGAAGTCGACCGGCTTGCCGTCCTTGATCACCGGACCGCCGAGCACCGCCCAGGTAGCGTGATCCGAGCCCGAGGACCAAGCCCACGCGCCCTTGACGATATAGCCGCCGTCGACGACTGTGCCCGCGCCCATCGGAGCGTACGACGAGGAGATGCGGACCTCGTTGTCCTCGCCCCACACATCCTCCTGCGCCTGCTGGTCGAACAATGCGAGGTGCCAGTTGTGCACGCCGACGATGCCAGCCACCCAGCCGGTGGAGCCGCATGCGCTGGCGAGCTTGCGAACCGTGTCGTAGAACACGACCGGGTCGGCCGCATGGCCACCCCACTGCTTGGGCTGCAGCAGGCGGAAGAAGCCGGTCGCCTGCAGTGCCTTCATCGATTCGTCGGGGATGCGCCGCAGGTCCTCGGCCTCCTGTGCGCGCTCGCGCAGCGTCGGCAACAGTGCTTCGACCCGTTCGGTCACTTCTTGCGTCATCGCGGGACCTGCTCCTGCCTGGTCGGATTGGTAACCGGTACTCATTTGCCTCTGAGACTAGAACAGGTTCTTATTTCTGTCGAGAACGGGTGACCATAAGGGGCATTCGTCACCGATTCGCAGGTGGTCGCCGGAATCGCTGGCGTGGAACGCGACATTTTTGTAACGTGTTCTAGTACAGAAGGAGGAGGAACGCGATGGCAGTTACCCCGCAAGGGAGCGGTGCGAAAGGAAGGGGGATGGCAGGAGGCGCAGCCGACGGGGTGGGTAAGCACCGCGAGCTCGATGTGGGCTCCGCGCCCACCCGATATGCGCGGGGATGGCATTGCCTCGGGTTGGCGAAGTCGTTCCGCGACGGCAAGCCGCATGCGGTCGAGGTGTTCGGAACCAAGCTCGTCGTCTGGGTCGACAGCAATGACGAACTCCGGGTGCTGGACGCCTACTGCAGGCATATGGGTGGCGACCTGAGCATGGGTGAGGTCAAGGACGGCGATATCGCCTGCCCATTCCACGACTGGCGCTGGTCCGGCACCAGCGGCAAATGCACCGCGATTCCCTATGCGCGGCGCGTGCCGCCACTGGCGCGCACCCGCAAATGGACCACCCTCGAGCGCAACGGCCAGCTGTTCGTCTGGCACGACGTCGAGGGCAGCCAGCCGCCGCCGGAGGTGACCATTCCGCACATCGTCGGCCCGTACACCGACGCGGATGGCAATCCGAGCGAACAACTCGACAGCGGGTGGACCGAATGGACCTGGAACTCCCTGCTGATCGAGGGCGCGAACTGCCGCGAGATCATCGACAACGTGGTGGATATGGCCCACTTCTTCTATATCCACTTCGCCTTCCCGACGTACTTCAAGAACGTCTTCGAGGGGCATATCGCCACCCAGTTCCTGGAGACCAAGGGTCGTCCCGATATCGGTATGGCCTCGAAGTACGGCGGCGACACCCTGCTGAAGTCGGAGGCGTCGTACTTCGGGCCCTCTTACATGATCAACCCGCTGGTCAATATCTACAGCGGATACGAGGTCAAGAGCGTCCTGATCAACTGCCACTACCCGGTGACACAGGATTCGTTCGTGCTGCAGTGGGGCGTCTCGCTGGAGAAGCCGAAGGGCGTCGATGGTGAGATGGCCGATAAGTTGGCCGCGAAGATGACCGAAGGCATCAGTGTCGGGTTCCTGCAGGACGTCGAGATCTGGAAGCACAAGTCCAAGGTCGAAAATCCGCTGCTCTGTGAGGAGGACGGCCCGGTTTACCAGCTGCGTCGCTGGTACGACCAGTTCTATGTGGACCTGGCCGACGTGACCGACAAGATGACCCAGCGCTTCGAATTCGAGGTGGATACCACCAAGGCGAATGAGGCATGGGAGGCCGAGGTCGCCGAGAATCTCCGGCGCAAGCGGGAAACGGAAGCGGAAGCGGGAGTCTGATGGCGCCGACCTGGGCGAAAGCACCCGACTTCGCCGACCAACCGGCGCGGCGGGCCGCGGTGCAGGCCCAGACCGTCGTCGATAAACAGCGCTATCTGGAGGAGGGACTGACGCCGCTGCGGTGTCAGTCCTGCCAGAGCGAGGTGCTGGTGCGCAAGAGTTCGTCGCACCAGACCTCGGTGCAGTGGACCGAGAATCCGGCCGCGCGCTGCCCGGTTTTCGCCCGGCTGAGCGCGCAAGGGTACGGGCCGGGGCGTCCGGAAACTTGTGCGCAACTGGAGAAGACGATCAAATGGGCGGTCGACGAGGGCGTGTTGGAGATCGACTGATCAGTCGAGGGTGAAGTCGGCGAAGTCGAATCCCGGCGCAACGATGCAGCTCACGAGCACATATTCAGCGCCGACTGGCCGCGCGGCCTGACTGACCCCGCCGGGCACCACCGCCTGCAATACCTGCCCGTGCTCGACATCGGGCCCGAGGATGATCTCCTCGCCCCCGATGTCGAGCGCCAGCGCCCCACCCCGATGCCACAACCACACCTCATCCGACCGCACCGTATGCGGCGCTGACCGCTCACCAGGCATCAACAGGAAATAGATCGCGGTCCCACTGGCTCGCCGCCCGGGGTAGCCCTCCGGCCTGAATTCCACCGCACTACGCCAGGTTTGCCGATACCACCCGCCCTCCGGATGCGGCTCCAAATCCAGTGCAACGGCCAGCGCCGGTCGATCATCACTCATGTCCCGACTATGCCCGATCTATGGTTTTCTGGGAGCCCAGCCACGATGCGGCTGACCGGTCACTGCGGCGATGCAGTCGAAGTCGTGATCCCGATGCAGCAAAGTCAGCCCGCGCAACTCGGCAGTGGCTGCGAGCACGAGGTCGACCGGGACCGCGCTGCGATGCTGTCCCCGCTTGGTGAGCTCGGCCTGAACCTCCCAGGCGCGGGCGTAGGCGATTCTGGTCAGAAGAGGGTGGGTTCGCCGAAGCCGGGGGTGCGTTCGATTTCCAGAAGGCGTTGCTTGGTGGTGATACCGCCGGGAGCGGAGAAGCCGGTGAGAGTGTGGTCGGCGGCCAGGACTCGGTGGCAGGGGATGATCAGCGGGATCGGGTTGCGGCCGAGGGCCTGCCCGACGGCTTGGGCGGCGCCGGGCGCGCCGATACGGTCGGCGACCTGGCCGTAGCTGAGGGTGTGGCCGGGATCGATCGCACGGGTCACTTCGTAGACGGCGCGGTGGAATTCCGGAATTCCACTGGTGGTCACGGGAATCCAGCGCAGATCGTCGAGTTCCCCGGCGAGGTGGGCCTGGATGCGGGCGATGACATCGGCGAGCGGGCCGGTGGGTTTCGCCTCCGGAATGTCCTGCGAGTCCGGAATTCGGCTGCTGCGACGCATGATCCGGGTCCGCGTCGCGGCGGGGCTGGCCTCGGGCAGTCCGAATCGGAATACGAAGTCGTCGGCCCAGGCGATCGCGCAGGTGCCGATGGCGGTTTCGAACTGCGCCGACCCGGTGACCGGACGAGCGGAAGCACTCATACGGTCAGTGTGCACTCCGGGTCCGACAGCTGAGAGCAGACCAGTCCAGTTCTCAGAAACTGGCCTGGATACCACCGATGGTCGGCTTCACGGCCCCGCAGCTCGGGTTCGAGATCCGGCGCTGCGCGGCCCGCTCGGGATTCGCGAGGGCCGGCGCATCCGGATCCGGCACATCGTCGCGACCGTAGATCGCGGCGAGATCCGCGTATTGGCGCTGGTTTTCGTAGTAGGAAGGCGACCAGTCGGTCAATGGTCCCGGCGCGTGGAACCGTTCGAGGCGAAAGGCCTCGCTCGGGCGTCGCGGTGCGAACCGATGGATGAGATAGGCGAAGGCGGCGATGACGAGCAGGGTGGCGAGAGCGGTCATAGAAGTCAGCGTGCGCGCACTGGCCTTGTCATTGAATATCCACTTGGCTAATACTGGACTTTATGTCGACGAGAGTTATCGGTGCCGCCAGTCTTGCCCGCGATCTGGGGAGTTGGCGCAGTGCGGACGAGAACGGCGAACCGGGGGAGCGCCGCTCGACGCGACCGGCCTATCTGGCTCTTGCCGAAGGCATACGCCTGCTCATCCATGACGGTCGCGCACCGCTCGGTGTCGCGCTGCCCAGTGAGCGCGACCTCGCCACCACCCTCGGCGTCAGTCGCACGACCATTACCTCCACCTACAGCCTGCTGCGCGAACACGGCTATCTGATCAGCCGTCAGGGTTCGCGCAGCACCGTCGCCCTGCCGCGCGATGTGCAGCACGACGGCACCAAACCGGCCCGCAGCATCCTCGCGATGATGGCGCAACCGGAACTGCCGACCATTGATATGACCTATGCCGCCATGGCCGCGCCCATGGAGATGCAGGAGGCGTACTCCGTTGCACTGCAAGGCCTTCCGGCCTATCTCGGCACGCACGGCATGGATCCGGTCGGTGTGCTCGCGCTGCGCGAGGCGGTGGCCCGCCGCTACACCGAGCGCGGCCTGCCCACCGAACCGGACCAGATCCTGGTCACCCTGGGTGCCCAGCACGGCCTGCGGCTATTGCTGAATGTGCTCACCGCGCCCGCGGCCCGGGTTCTCATCGACCACCCGACCTATCCGAATGCCATCGAGGCGATCCGCGATGTCGGCGCCCGCCCGGTACCGGTGCCGCTGCGCCCCGAAACCCCGGAGTCCGGCTGGGATCTCGACGGGATCCGCAGTGCGGCAAGGCAAACCGCGGCCACCCTGGCTTACCTGGTCCCGGACTTCAACAACCCGACCGGCCTGTTGCTCGGCGCCGACGGCCGCGCCGAACTGGCCGCCATCGCTCGCGAAACCCGGATGACCGTGGTGATCGACGAGTCGATGGTGGACCTGAGCCTGACCGACCGGACCGCGCCACCGCCGGTCGCGGCCTTCGCCAAGGGCAGCGAGATCATCACCATCGGCTCGGCCTCCAAATCCTTCTGGGGCGGTCTGCGCGTCGGCTGGATTCGCACCAACCAGTCGCTGATCACCAAACTGCTCGGCATCCGATCCACCGTCGACCTCGGCACGCCCGTCATGGACCAGTTGGCCACCATCCACCTGCTGGACAACGCCGACACCATCCTCACCCGTCGTCGCGACCAACTCCGCGCCCAGCGTGCGGCTTTGCTCACCACGCTCGGCGAAGAGCTCCCGGACTGGCGCACGATCGTCGGCGATGGCGGAATGTCGGTCTGGGCGCAGCTACCGGCTCCGGTCTCGACGGCACTGGCCGCAACCGCCCCCAACCACGGTGTATTGCTCGCCGCCGGACCGAGATTCGGTGTTCAGGGCGCCTTCGAACGCTTCATCCGACTGCCCTTCACCCATCCCGAACCGGAACTGCGCCTGGCGGTGAAGTCCATCGCCGCCGCCTACGAAGCCCTCACGCCCCGCGCCGCGGACCCCCTCCAACCGCTTACCTGCTACTAATGCTTCTCACATAGCGAATGGCTATCTCGTGCACGGCGTGGAACCTATTGCCGAATTGTTGCGGATTTGGCCATTGCGCAGGTCGCCCCTATTTCGTCGGTGGCCGTGCAATCATGCTCAGCCGGGGGTGATTTGGTCCCCCGAGTGTGACGTTGATGTGACGGAACAGCCGCCCAGGGGCGCATTGGGCAACAGGAGTCCGATCCGCTGCGTGGATACCGTTGGGGCGGGAAATCGGTGTGTTCGTCCGGGACGTCGTTTGAGGCTTGATGCGCACAGTTCGCGCAACAGGCTCAATGCGGTACGTGAGACAGCGACTTGGTGTGCGAGAGCCGTAGGGCAAGATCTAGGGTATGGGACCTAGTGCGGGACCAGGTGTCCCTGAGAGTGTGGATGCCTTCCGTGTGCTCGCGCGTGCGCGGTTGGGCGAGTTCCCGCATACCGAGGTGGCCGATGTGCCAGGTATTCGGCGGGCAGCGGTGTTGTTATGCGTGGTAGCAGTGGACGGCCCACCATCGGTGATGGTCATCAGACGCGCGTATCGGGGACGCAACGCCGGGCAATGGGCGTTGCCCGGTGGGCGGGTCGACGACGGGGAAACGGTTGAGCAGGCGGCGATCCGTGAATTGCACGAGGAACTCGGACTGACCGCCAGTCAGGCCGATCTGCTCGGCAGGCTCGATGACTTTCCCGCCGCGTCGGGCTTCGTCATCACCCCGATCGTGGCGGCTCTCAACGACGCATCCGAGCTGCGGCCCAGTCCGGACGAGGTCCACTCGGTCCATCGAGTGGATCTCGCCCGGCTGGCCGCCGACGATGTACCGCATTGGGTGCACCCGAACGATGCCGTGCGACAAAAGGATCTGCGCGGCGATGCTCCTTCGGTCAACTCGGACGGCCTTGGCCTGCTGCAGATGCGCCTCGCCGAGAACATGACCATCCACTCACCGACCGGTGCCATGCTCTGGCAGTTCCGCGAAGTCATACTGCTTGGCCGAGACCCCGCCGCCGCCCGGATCGCGCATTTCGCCCAGCCGGAATGGACGCGGAACTAGCGCCGAGCGCCGCACCCCTTCTCGGGCTGCGCTTGGGTTGCCGGGCTGCTCCCGGGTTGTGGGTCTGCGCGTGGACTGTCGGTCTGCGCGTGGACTGTCGGTCTGCGCTTGGACTGTCGGGCTGCTCCTGGGTTGTCGCGCCGCGCATGAATTCGCGGGCGAAAACATGCGTGGCGCGTGAATCGGTGCGCGGGAGCAGTAGAGCCGCGCCGCGGAAGGTGCTGGCGACGAGTTGTCAGTTCGTCCAGATGGATTCGATCGGGGTGGCGTTGGTGGGGGGTGGGGTGGGGGTACCGGCGGGGGTGCGGGAGAAGCGGGGGGCCGGTGCGTGTTGGACGACGCCGTCGATCTCGATCAATCCGGTGCGCGCCACAATGTGTGGATTCTGTTCTGCTTCAGTGAAAGTCAATACCGGTGTCGTGCATGCGTCGGTGCCGTCGAAGATCGCGGCCCATTCGTCCCGGGTCTTGGTCTTGAACTTCTCCGTGAACAGCTTCTTCAGCTGATCCTGACCGTTCGGATCGATCTGTGCGGGCAGACCTTCGGGATCGATCTCCAAGCCCCGCAACAGCTCAGCGTAGAACTGTGGCTCGATCGCGCCGACCGCCATGTACTTGCCGTCCGAGGTCTCGTACGTGTCATAGAACGCCATGCCGGTATCGAGCAGGTTGGTGCCGCGCTCATCCGACCACAGGCCCATGCCGCGCATACCCCAGATCATGTGTGAAAGGGCAAGCGCCCCATCGATCATCGCCGAATCGATGACCTGCCCCTTACCGGAACTCTGCCGTTCGACCAGGGCCGCGAGAATGCCGAATACCAGGAACATCGAGCCGCCACCGAAATCGCCGACCATATTCAGCGGCGGTACCGGGCGCTCACCCTTGCGGCCGATGGCGTGCAGCACACCGGTCAGCGAGATGTAGTTGATGTCGTGTCCGGCGCGATCGGCCAGTGGACCGTCCTGCCCCCAGCCGGTCATCCGGCCGTAGACCAGCCGTGGGTTGCGCGCGAGCACGGCATCCGGGCCGAGACCCATGCGTTCGGTGACGCCGGGCCGGAACCCTTCGATCAGCACATCCGCCTTCTCGGCGAGTCCCAGCACCTTCTCGATATCCGCCGGATCCTTCAGATTCGCCTCGACGATGGTGCGCCCGCGCCACTGCGGCCGCTCCATGAAGCCGGGCAGCATATTGGGTCGCTGTACCCGCACCACATTCGCGCCGAGGTCCGCCAGCAGCAGTGCCGCATGCGGACCGGGGCCGATACCGGCCAGCTCGATGACCTTGATGCCCGCGAGCGGGCCCTGCTCGGCGGTGGATGGTGTACTCACGCCCTACCTCGGTTCGTCGTTGATCCAGCGCTCCTCGGGGGCGACCCGAGGCTGTATTGACAGTATGACAATAACGCCGAAGCTATACCCGAGATGGGTTCGCGAGCCCCAGGGCGGAGTTGAGTCGATAGGCCCCACCGCGGCCGTGGAATATCGCCATCACCACCGCGCCGACCAGGGCGCCGCCGATGCCCGCGTAGGCGTGCGCCGGGAGGTCGGCCCAGTATCCGATGACGGCAGCGAGTGCGAGTCCGAACGTGCCCGCCACCGCATTGCGCAGCGGATCGTTACCCCACACATTCGGAAACTGTTCGCCGACCATGCCTTTGACGAAATGCGGTACCGCATTCGCGCCGAACAGTCCGGCGAGCGCGGACAACAGGATTGTGTGCCACATGATGATCCTCTTTCAGTCAACGGTTGTAGACCGAAAGCTAGCATGGCGGGCGGCTTCGGTCAACGTCCGTAGACTGAGCCGATGAACTCTCGCCCTCGCAGCCGCGCCGAGCAACGGCAGAGCACACAATCCCGGATCCTTGATGCGGCCAGGCGGCTGTTCGCCGAGGTCGGCTACGACCGGGCCACCATCCGTGCCATCGCCGCCGAGGCGCAGGCCGATCCCGGACTGGTGATGCGCTATTTCGGGTCGAAAGACAATCTCTTCGCCCAGGCTTCCGGTTTCGAACAGGAAGACCTGGTCACCGGCACGCCCGAAGAGGCGGCCGACCAACTGCTCGCGGCACTCGAAACCAAGCTCGCCCAGCAGCCAACAGACGCGCTCGCCGCGATCCGTTCCATGTTCACCCACCCCGACGCCGCCGCCGAAGTCCAACTCGCCATGGTGTCCCGGCAGCGGCAAGCCGCCCAGCACCTCGCCGACGACGATGCGGACCTCCGCGCCGGGCTGATCGGCGCAATCACCATCGGCACCGTCATCGGTCGACACCTACTCCAACTGGACGGACTACGCGACGCCCCGCCCGAGCGCATCACCGCCCTGCTCCGCGAAGCCTTCCACGACATCGCCTGCGGCCCAACGGCAACATCTCCGGAACGCGGCGCATAGTTCCTGAGCCCCAAGGTGTTGATGGCGAAATTCGGATGCGGTGGCCACAGGTCGAATGTTGCTAGGCCGCAGTCGAATCGGCACCTACCGAGTGGTCAGCCACGATTCGTTCGTGACGCCTGCGGCAGTTGCTCGCTGTCCGGGGTGTACAGACGTACCGCTCGAACCGCGGCGGCGACCGCTACGAGCGGGGGTATGCGATGGCCGTCTCCGCCGCCCGCCGACCATGCGAGGCCGAGTCCCGAAACAGGAGGCAGGGGCCATACGGCGCGGTCGACGTGAAGCACCGCCCCGCAGTGTCGGAGGTACTCAATAGCCCGATCGGCTTTGCTGATGCCGGTGACGAGTCGGATATGGCGCCCGACCGGACCGCCGATAGCGATGGTGGGTCCAGACAGGCCATTGTCCTGGAAAAACAACTCCACCCCGATTCGCAGCGCAGCAGGTAGCTCGATTCCGGCGCGTTCCACTCCGAACGTCACCACGAGCGTGTCGTCGGCGTGGCCGATCGACCAATCGAACCGGTGAGCCGTCGCGGCGGATTCGGCGGCGGCCGTGGACGCCATTGGATTCGTCGGTGTCGCAATCAATGTGTACCCCCTTTTCGAGCATGGACAGTGGGCGCGGAACGCACATATGCCCGGACGTCGGTGGTGGGCCGCCATATCGTTACGCTGGCCGATCGGTTGGGGAGAGCATCGGGCATTCGCCTTGCCCGCGTTCTGCTCTCTGGGATCCAGGTTTTATTCGAGTAGATGTCGTGGACCGGAAGACCGTTTCGGCGGATGTTCTCGAAATCGCGCAAAGGTAGCTATGTACCAACCGCAGGGCATATGGCTAATATTTGGCTAGCAAAGCGGAAAATTTAATTAAGATCGATCCGGTAAATCTGTGAACTGGGCGTATCTCGCCGCTATAGTCCTCGGCTATGACTGATGTACAAGTAAGCGACAGTGGGTATGCCTTCGCTCGCGATATGTGGGCAACTGAAAGGTTGTGGCTGTCACGGTCCGTGCGGACTATCCTCCTCGGACTCGCCGGCCAACTGAGCGGGCTCGGACCACAGGCATGGACTCGCTATGAAGACGGTGAGCTGGAATTCCTGGAGGCACGCGAGTTCCAACTAGCCTTACTGCGAGTGCACAGTGTGCTCGCGAACGAGATCGACGCCGGGATGACGGAAGCCGCCGCCGCCGCCCTCGACCATACGGCCGGACTGGGCGACGTCGCCTCCGTCACGGGCCTGGACCGGGCGCATATCTATCAGCGCTGGGGCGCCCTCACCGCGGTCGGTGAACGTATTGCGCTCATCATCTCGCAGCCGTGGCCGGATGCCGGGCCGTCTGCCCTCCAGTCCCCCGAAGCACTCTACGAGCGAGATCGGCGATGGTGGCGGGTGAGCAGCGCCGCGAGACGCCACGCCCACTACGCCATCGTTGTCGTCGACCGACTGGTCCAACGAGTATATGCGATCGGCCCGGACGGTTGGCAATCGGATTCCACCGGAACACGGTGGGAGTTCCGGGCACTCGGGTCCGAACCGCTATCGCAGATCCACGTGGACCGTGCATACCGAAAGGGTCACCTACCGGTCCGATTGGGCGACCCCTATCCCGCCCGGCTGGATCGCGCGTGTGTCCCCAGTTACTTCTCGGATGGGCACGATGGCGACTGAGGTGCGGACATCGATGTCATCCCCCATTTCGAGCTGATCGAGACCTTCGCGGACTTCTTCGGTGCCACCCCTACTGGCAATAGAAAAGGACATTTCATGATCGAAATCTCGCGTATCGCGGCGATCGGTATCGCATGCGTCGCAGCAATCGCGCCGGTCACCGCCCGCGCGGAAGCACCCGCCGAACATGACATCGAGTACAAGATCACCTCGATGGAACGCGTTGTGACAACCACGCTCTCGGGAGGGACCTTCGTACTCGACCACGATCACAGCTCGTTCACGATTCGCGATGAGAGCGGCGCACCCGTGATGGTCGTGCCAACGCGATTCGCCGTGGGCGACAAGGTGCTCACAGTCGACTCCGCACTCAGCAAAGACGCGAAGGAGCTGCGGTTGACGCCTGGTGAGCTGCGACCGGCCGCCGCGCTGGCCGCGACGCCGGTCGCATCGCCCGTCGAGAACCAGGCCGCGCTCGCGGTGTTCTCGACCCGAATGGGGCTTGCCGCCACGCTCGGTACATTCGTCGGCACCACGATCGGTCTGGTCGTCGGAGGCGTTACCGGATGCATTATGGGTTTGCCGCCGCTCGGGGTGGGCTGCATACCTGCCGCGATCGCCGGTGCGGGGATCGGCGGCATTTTGGGGACAATCGCGGCCGGGGGACCGGTCCTGGTGCTTTCGGCTGTGGAGCTGATCGAGACGCTCAACGCACCCGACGGCACGAGTAAATGGGCGCAGAACTCTCCGCTGAAACCCGCGAATTAGGTGATCAGCTACGCGATGTCACTCCTCATCATCTAGCTCAGCGCGTAGTCCAAATCGCCCAGCAAATCCTCGACATCCTCCAGCCCCACCGAGACGCGGACGACGCCGTCGGACAGGCCGATGGTGGCGCGGCCCTCGGGGCCCATGGCGCGGTGGGTTGTGGTAGCCGGATGGGTGATGAGGGTCTTGGAGTCGCCGAGGTTATTGGAGATATCGATGATGCGCAGGCGGTTGAGCACCTCGAAGGCGCGCTTCTTGGCCTCGTCCTCGGGCGCATTCAGTTCGAAGGTGACCACGGTGCCGCCGCCGCTCATCTGGCTGATCGCCAGGTCGTGCTGCGGGTGCGACTCCAGGTACGGGTAGCGCACCCACGAGACGGATTTGTTGCTCTCGAGGAAGCGCGCGATGCGCAGTGCGGCTTCGGTCGAATGACGCACGCGCAGCGGCATGGTCTCCAAACCCTTGAGCAGGGTCCATGCGTTGAAGGGGCTCAGCGCCGGGCCGGTATGGCGCATAAGGGTTTTCACCGGACCGCCGATGTAGTCCTCGGCGCCGAGGATCGCACCACCGAGCACCCTGCCCTGACCATCGATGTGCTTGGTGCCCGAATACACCAGCACATCGGCACCGAGTTCGAAACCGCGCTGCAGCAGCGGCGTAGCAAAGACGTTGTCCAGCACCACTTTCGCGCCTGCGGCGTGCGCGAGCTCGGTCACCCGGCGCACGTCGACCAGCGTCTGCATCGGATTGGCCGGTGTCTCGAAGAATACGGCCTGAGTCGGCACCGAAAGCGCCTGCTCCCACTGATCCAGATCATCGCCGTCGACGAAGACCGTCTCCACACCCCAGCGCGGCAGGATCTCGTTGCACACCACGAAGCACGAGCCGAACAGGCTGCGCGCGGCCACAAGTCGGTCGCCCGCGCCCAAAAGCGCACCGAGCGCGGTGAATACGGCCGCCATACCGCTCGCGGTCGCGAAACACGCTTCGGCGCCGTCGATCAGACGCAGCCGCTCCTCGAACATGGCGACCGTCGGGTTGCCGTAGCGGGAGTAGACGAAATGCTCGATATCGCCGGTGAATGCGGCCTCGGCCGCCTCGGCGCTCTCATAGACGAAACCGGAGGACAGATACAGCGCCTCGGCGGTTTCCTCGAATCCCGAGCGGCGCAGGCCACCTCGCACGCCGAGCGTCGCGGGACCGACACCTTCGGGCAGCGGCTTGTCGAACGCGCCACCGGTGATCATGACTGCCGCCACGGCAGGCCGATGGCGCGCCAGCCGGAACCGCCACGATGCCCGAACTCGTCGATCGGGCCCTCGAAGCCCTCCAGCACATTGAACGACGGAGCGATGCCTGCCCCGGTCGCGGCCACCGCCGCGCCAACCGAGCGCTGTCCGGAGCGACAGAGGAAGACGACGGGCGCCGCCGGATCGCGACCCTCCAGCGCCTTGGTCAGTTGCTCGACGAATTCACCGTTGCGGGCGCCGTTGCTGTCGACCCATTCGATCAGGACCGTCGGCCGGTCGATCGAACTCGTATCCGGCACGCCGACGAAACGCCATTCGGCCTCGGTGCGCACGTCGACCAAGACGGCTTCGGGGTTGTCCTGCAATAACTCCCACGCCTGCTGTGGGGTGATGTCACCGGCATATGTCATGCGATCCTCCTGTGAATCCACGCTTGCCGCACCTGGGCTTCGGTGCGCGGCCAGGTCGTCACCCGGAGCACCCCACCGCGGAGGAGGGTTGCCGACCAGCCAGCCGGGGCTTGGCGCTGGTACTCATGACCCGAAAATGAGATTGCCTGGGCAGGTGCCGCCGTGTCAAACCCCAGTTCGCGCCGCGCAGAAGTAATCAACCGCAGACGATCCAGCGGTCTTGGGAACGGGTCAGATTCCAGGTGGCCGGGGTCTCCCGGCCGTCGACCGCGATGGTCACCGTCGCCTTGGCTTTATCGCCGTCGACCATCGAATTGTCAATCTTGGTGACCTTGATCGACTTTCCGGCGGCGGACCCACCGAACTGACCTGCGAGCGGTGTCTTGCTCTCATCGAATCCCGGACAGGCCACCCCAGGCGGCGGTGTGTCGTCGGTGGTGGCGCGGGCCTCCGCGTAGCGCTGCACCGCTGCCGCGATCTTGTCCGATTCTGTGACATTTTTCTCAGCGGGCGAAAGTACCGCCCCGAGCACGATCGCGATGAGCACGACAGCGGCGAAGACGGCCGCCGCGATGAACGGCGCGATGGAGCGACGATCGGTCTGATCGACCTCGATTACGGGTTCTTCATCGGTGCCCTGCTGCTCTGTCATGCGTCGATCATCCCTGGTCGACGGTGGTATCCGGCACTCGCCCCCGCGCGCACGCCATTACCCGCGACGCGCGGATTTGATAGATGTCACCAGAGCGGGTAGTCACGGTAGGTGGGCCGGGACAGCAAACACCCGGTGTACGCACCGCCGCAGGGTGCGCGCTATGCCACCGATAGAATCGCGAGACTGCGGCGTGGCTGTCATAGCCGAGATGGCCGCCTGTTCGTATCGGCAGATGCGACCGAGAGGGTGCGTCAAGTTAGCCTAAGCTAAGACTGACGCCGTCAATTGTTTCGACCATAAGGGTGCGCGTAAGAGATGACCGAAAACAGTGCTGAGTCGACCAGCGGTGCGCAAGCTGCCTCCTCCAGGCCTGACGCGCACACCGCGGGGCCTCGCCCGCTTCGCATCGCGATCGTAGGCGCAGGCCCGGCCGGTATCTACGCCGCCGACGCGTTGATGAAGTCCGATGCCGAGGTGAGCATCGACCTGTACGAGCGCATGCCCGCGCCGTTCGGATTGATCCGCTACGGCGTCGCGCCGGACCATCCGCGCATCAAGGGCATCATCACCGCCCTGCACAAGGTGCTGGACAAGCCGCAGGTCCGCTTGCTCGGCAATATCGACTACGGTACCGACATCACCCTCGATGATCTGCGCACGTTCTATGACGCGGTCATCTTCTCCACCGGCGCCAACGCCGACCGCGCACTGCCTATCCCCGGCATCGACCTGGAGGGCAGCTACGGCGCCGCGGACTTCGTCTCCTGGTATGACGGCCACCCGGACGTGCCGCGCACCTGGCCGCTGGAGGCGGAGAAGGTCGCGGTCCTCGGCGTCGGTAATGTCGCACTCGACGTGGCGCGCGTGCTGGCCAAGACCGGTGACGAACTGCTGCCCACCGAGATCCCGCCGAACGTTTACAACGGCCTGCAGGCCAATAAGGCCGTCGAGGTGCACGTCTTCGGGCGCCGCGGCCCGGCGCAGGCCAAGTTCACCCCGCTCGAGCTGCGCGAACTCGACCATTCCCCGACCATCGAGGTCATCGTCGATCCCGAGGACATCGACTATGACGAGGGCTCCGAGGCCGCGCGGCGGCACTCCAAGCAGGTCGACATGATCGCCAACACTCTGGAGCAGTGGGCTATCCGCGATGTCGGCAACCGCCCGCACAGGCTGTTCCTGCACTTCTTCGAATCGCCCGCCGAGATCCTCGGCGAGGACGGCAAGGTCGTCGGCCTGCGCACCGAGCGCACCCAGCTCGACGGCACCGGCAATGTCAAGGGCACCGGTGTGTTCAAGAAATGGGACGTCCAAGCCGTCTATCGCGCCGTCGGCTACCTGTCGCAGAACCTCACCAACCTGCCGTTCGACGATCAGGCCGGTGTCGTCCCGAACGAGGCCGGACGCGTCCTTGCCGACGAGGACGCGGACGGTGCGGACCGCTACCTTCCCGCCACCTATGTCACCGGCTGGATCAAGCGCGGCCCGGTCGGCCTCATCGGCCACACCAAGGGCGACGCCAACGAGACCGTGGCCTGCCTGCTCGACGACAGCGTGAACTTCACCCCGGCCGCCGAGCCGGAACTGGACGCGGTCACCGAATTCCTCGAGGGCAAGGGCATCCCGTTCACCACCTGGCAGGGCTGGTACCGCCTCGACGCGCACGAGCGTGCACTCGGCGAGCCGGAGGGCCGCGAGCGCGTCAAGGTCGTCGAGCGCGAGGACATGCTGCGCGCCAGCGAGCCGCACAAGGTCTAGTCCCGCCGCTGGGCGGCGACGGAAATCCGTCGCCGCCGCAGCAGCTCGCCAACATGAGCCGGGAATCTCCCTCCCTCAGGCGGGAGCGGATTCAATGAGGCATTCTGTACAAGTGTTCGATGCCCATCTCCACATCTTCGACCCGCGGTTCCCGCTGGCCGAGAACGAGGGCTACCTGCCCGACCCGTTTACCATCGCCGATTATCGAAAGCGTATGTCGCGGTTCGATGTCGGCGGCGGGGCCGTGGTCAGCGGATCGTTCCAAGGCACCGATCAGACCTACCTCAAAGCGGCGCTGGCCGAGCTCGGCGAGGGGTGGGTCGGCGTCACCGCGCTGGACCCCGACGCCACCGACGAAGAGATCATCGAACTCGACCAAATCGGTGTGCGTGCGCTGCGGTTCAACGTCAAGCGCGCGGCCGCGGATATCACCGCGATGACGCTCCAGGCGTTGCGTGCGCACGACCTCGTCGGCTGGCATGTCGAGGTGTATATCGACGGCAACATGCTCACCTCGATGCAGCCGGTGATCTCGAAGCTGCCGGTGTTCTCCATCGACCATCTCGGCATGTCCGAGGAAGGCCTGCCCTATCTGCTGGATCTGGTGGATCGCGGGGCGCGGGTGAAGGCGACCGGTTTCGGTCGGGTGCACATGAAAGTAGCCGATACGCTGCGCCGAATCCATGCCGTCAATCCCGAGGCGCTGATGTTCGGTACCGATCTGCCCGGCACCCGGGCGGGGCGGCCATTCCGGGATTCCGATGTCGACCTGATCTGCGATGTGGTCGGCACCGATATGTTCAAGGTGCTGGAGGACAACGCGCGGGCGTTCTACCGGCTGCCCGCCCGCGAACGCGCGATTGCGGCCGACCCGACGCCCACCCTGCCGATTCACCGCACCGAGCAGCCGACGCTGCCGCTGCGGCGCGATGAACTGCCGAAGTTCGAACCGGCGGATACGATTCCGTTCCCGATCATCGAGTGAGCGCGCCCTGGCCGTCGGCCGCGACCGCAGCGTATGAGTGCCGCAGACGCTGACGATCAGGCGATGATCGCGCCGATGACCCACACGCCCGTGGCCAACAGCGCACCGAAGAGCTCGATCAGCATCGACAATCCGACGCCTTTGAGCGCGTGAACCGTTGCCTGCCAAGCGGGTTGGTTGTCACGCAGCCGCTGCAACTCCGAAAGGTATACGCCCAAAACGAATCCCACGAACAACCCGACCACCGGGATGAGGAAGAAGCCAACGATGCCGAAGATCGCACCGATGAACAGCGAGCGATTGGATACCCCCGCATCCTTCATCTTCCGGCCCGGCCAGGTGTATTTGATGACGCCGGACAGCACCAAAAAGGCAGTGCTGATAGCGAATACGATCCACGCCGTCGTACCCCCGGTCAGGAACGCCCACACGGCGATGGCCCCGAAGATCAAGATGGCCCCCGGCAGAATCGGGACGATGATCCCGACCAGTCCCACCAGAATTACCAGGCCGACAAGTACTAAAAACCACCCCTGATGGGCGTACGTTTCCACAGGTGCAGCCTATATTCCCCCCGATGCTGCGGGCGACCGGTGCGATGGTGCAGGATGCGCCGGTCTTGCCGTAGTCGCTTTGCGAAGGCCATCCGCTGTACTACGAGCAGATGTATTGTGCTGGAACAGAAACGTTGCGGTGGAGCTGAGCAGATCTAGCGAATGCGATCAGGGCAGTGATTACTGCGGTCACAACGACAACCTACTGGTGACAAGGTGCCCGGAAAGGTGGAGGGCAAGCCCCGAGGGCGCGGCAGAACCTTGAAATGTTCGTTGACTAAGGGGTGGTCTTCGACAGCGGCCGAAACCCTTTCGCCAGCGGTATTGGAATGGCCTGCAGCCGGTTCCGATCACTGGCAGGATGTGCCCGTGGATTACTCGGGGCGGTTGTGGATACGAACTGCGGACGGAGACGAACTGCGTCTGCTGCTGGCCTGGCTGCGTCGCGACGACGGACTTCGTGGCCGTGTTCACGCTGCGGATGCCGCGGTCGAGTTGGGTGAGATGGGTGGGGCTATCGACGCGATAGCCGTTGCGGTCGGTTCCGGCAGCATGGGAGCTGTGCTGGCAAAATCGCTGTCGACCTGGCTCGTCAGCCGACGCTCAGATATCAAGGTCACGCTGAGTAACGGCGACGGCCGCAGCATTGAGGTTGACGCGAAAAGGGTCGACCCTCACGTCGTATTGCAGAACCTGCGCGATCTTCTCGGGGACTCGGAGTCTTCCTTGTGATGCGATTTCCGGACCGTCTGCAGTCCAGGGCGGTTCTGATCGGTGTCGGTCGCCATGACGCGTCGTCGTTGCCGCCGATTCCAGCCGTGCCGAGGAATCTGGCCGACCTACGTGCGGCGCTCATCGATCCGGTCGGCGGCACTCTATCCGCCGAGAACTGCTGGAGCCTCGGCGATCCGGTTGCGGCAACCGACATCGGCGACGTCGTGGCGCATGCGGCGGCTCAGGCGACCGACGTGCTACTGGTGTACTACTGCGGTCATGGCCTGGTCGATGATCGGGGCAGGCTTCATTTGGCGCTGCAATCGACAGACCCAGCTCGCCCGCGCTGGACGGCATTGCCTTTCGACACACTCCGTGAGGAAATTGTCTCCAGCCCGGCTGCCGCGCGAGTGTTGCTGCTGGATTGTTGTTTCTCCGGCCGCGCGATCGAGGCGATGACAGACAGCCTGGGGATTGTCGCCGGTCAGGTAGACATCGCCGGGACCTATACGATCACGTCCACCACGGCCAACTCCGTCTCTTACGCGCCAACCGCCGATCCACACACTTGTTTCACCGGCGCTCTGCTCGCGGTATGCACCTCCTCCAAGGAGGCTCTGACGCTCGACGAACTCTACGACCAGGTCAATCGTCGCCTCCGCGCTCAGGGGCTTCCCGGACCGCAACGACGAGCCTTCAACGCCACCGGCAATATGGCACTGTTCAAGGGACCAGCGCAGCGCCCGTCACCAGTTCGACAGCCTGCCCTGCGGACGCCTTGGTCCGTTCAACAAGACGACCTGACATCTTCACCGATTCGGCAGGGTCATCAGACGAGTTCGCCGCGAAAGGCACCGTGGTGGCCAGCACTGTTGCCGCTGCCTGTGATCGCAACAGTGTGGATCACTCTCTCAGTGATCGACCAGATCGACAACCACGGCCACAGCGTCGCCACATCGGCTGCTGTGCCTCCCGCCGTAACTGGCTCGGCCCCGGCGTCAACTCCGCCCAGATTCGCGGCCTCCCCCTCGTCACCGCCGACGGTTGACAAGTCGGTGTTGGTCCGCGTGGTCACCGATATTCAGAGCAACATAGACACCACCTTGGCTGCCGATCGGGCCACCACGTATACCGCGCAGTTGAAATCTGGCGGCTGGACCATCGTCGAGTTCGGAGTCACCCGCCTAGAGACGGATCGGCCGACTGTTTACTTCAACGACAGCTCCCCAAAGGGACCGGTCGCCGCAATCGCGATTGCGAGCGAACTCGGCATTACGGCCCCGCTCGTAAAAAGCACGGCACCGTTCGGTATTCCGCTAGCTGATGTTGTCGTCGTCGCCCACGTGTGCGGATTAGTCCTTACTACGTGCTGATCAGCGCCGACCTGTTCCTTGCGACACCAGATGTGGTCTCGTCGCCACCTCGGCAAGAGATAGGGCAGGTGGCTCCGGCAGGCCGACAAGTACCAAAAGCCACCCCTGGTGCACGTCCACCGATGCATCGTAAGGGGTCTACGCGGCTGGGGCGAGTCGCAGATGCCGGGAGAGCGTCAGACGCACCAGGCAAGACGGCGGGGCCTACGACGAAAGTTTCTAGGCTCAACGCAATCCGGTCCTGCGAGCGGCTCGGGATCTCGACACTCCACGCTGATCTCGATCACCGTACTGTTTCACCTCTGCCCACTGGCGCTCACCCGCCGCCGAACCCACGCTTCTTGAGACATTCTCCGCCGAGGTCGGCGCACTCATCCTCGCCGACTGGCGATTCCGGCCCGCACCAAACCATTCCCTACAGCAATGGGCCGACGACCTCACCACACTGCAGAACGAACCACCCAGCATCTATTCCGCGCTCGCCAGATACATCGAGTCATAGACCGCTACCCGCGCTCAACGAATCTGGTGAACCCGACACCAGCCGCCTACCCATTCGCCAGATCCACTGCGCGGGGACACCCATGGGAATGACCAAGGTTGCAAGTCGCAAACAACAAACCATGCCTCTATGTCACTGAATGGGCGGTGGCGCCGCAGCATCCGCAACATGGCATCCGCCCTGAATGCCTGAACGTCTGTCGGTGCGCAGTGGTACACATGCTCACGTGCCTAGGTCTGACGAACATGACTACGTTACAAAGGTTTTCATCGATTGCGCACGAGAGATGTCGCGCTCGGAGGTGTTCGGGTACGCCGAAGCGGATCGAGGTCGTTTCGACTTCGCTTGCGTGCTGACACGTGATCATTCTCGAAATCTGATAGGGCAGACGCTCACACATCATGCGGCAGGAATCGATAAGGACCTTGCTTCATTGCTACACGATTTTGGCGGCGAGCTTCCCGTATATCTCTACCCTCACGAAGCCCGTAGCGAGGGTCGCGTCGTGCGGCACAACAGATTTCGCGGGACTGTTTGGTAAGCCTGCTCGATCTGCGACGCACCCCGGCAGGCATCCTGCACGCGGGGTGCCAGGATTGGGGTAGCCGAATCCGGCACAGCGGCGCTCAGTATTCCAGCGCTACTCGCCACGGTGTCGGCTCTCACGTTCGCGTTCGGCGCGTTCACGTTCGCGCTGCTGATGTATCGACCGGTCTCGTTCGGACTCGGCGTGTGCTCGGGCCTGGTCAACGTTAATCATCTTGGGCGGTTCATTGCTGTTGAGTCCGAGAATGCCCATTATCTGGGGCGATAGCCCATTCTCTCTTGCTAGTGCTCGCGCGTTGTTGCGTTCCTGTATAGCTCGCGCTCGGGCGTTTTCGTGTTCCTGCTCCGGCGTTCGTTGCGGTACGGGTGGTGGTGCCGGGGGTTCTTGGGCGCGTCCCGGTTTGATCTCAAGGCCGGGCATCTCCACCGCTTGCGCGTTACGGTCAGCGCGGGTGGGTGGTTGCCCGTTATCTCGGTTGTCTTCTCGGGTGAGTATCTGCGCCCAGGTCGGAAGTTCCCGCAGCACCCGTGTGGCGGGCTCGGGTTCGAGCCTGGCGCGTTCGTCTCGCGCCTTGTTCTCCCGTGCCTGCTCGTCCCGCTCTTTCGTTATTCCTCGCTGCTGAGGCTCTTTCTCTTGAGCCCGTTCCTCTTTTGCCTTGCCTTCCCGTGCTCGCACGATTTCCCGGATTTTCCCTAGCCGTTTACGTGCACGGTCGGCGCGAGTCAGCTCGTATGCCCTGATCAATTCGAGTTGTTGGGATATCAGGGACTGACCGAGTCGTATCGCCCGCGCCGCATCAGCGCGGGAAACGACCTCGTGACGAAACTGGCCGGGGAAATCGCGTTCCAATGCCTGCATATCGCCCAGCATTTTAGCCGGGAGTTTTTCACCTTCGACCGTTTCCCAGGTACTGTGTGTCAGTTGCTTGGAGTCGAGCGCCTCCCGCTCTAGACCGAGTTGCTTTCGCGCTTCTGCTTCGTTTACACGTCCTGATTTTCGTTCAACACTTCTTGCGCCTTTTCCGTCGGTTCGGGCTGAATCGAGTATGCGCCGTACCTGTTCCGGTCCGACCCTGATTTCGAACTGCCGTACCCACCCTTTGTCGGGAGTCTCCCCCCTTATCTGCGCTCTGCCTAACTCGAAATACAGACCTTTTTCGTAGTTGGACATGTCACGTCTAACGGCGTCGTATTCGTCGGGCATACCCCCCCTTTGTTACCTCAAATCAAGCGGGTTTTCCGGCTGTCCGAATGCAGTATTCGACCATCCTTGGGCCGTCGTCGTCGAAAAGCCAGTGGGCGATGGATTTCAGTGACGCACCGGCCCCGCTGGCGGCGTAGTGCACGGATGGAGTGAAATCGGTATACAACGACCAGTTCGAGGCGGACTTGTTCGTCCACGTCATTCCGGGATTCCGCCGTATACAGCATTCGCCGAGGAATCGGACGAACTGGTCCGCACGGTCCCGGTTCTCGGGCGCAATGAATCCATCCGGGTCGCCGAACAGTTCTTTCGCGGCCTCGAGAATGCGAGTCAACAGCGGAGGCTTCCACCATGTATCCGTCGAATAGTCCGCGACATCCGGAATGGTTTCGGTGAGGAACCTACTTATCTTCGATTCCATATCCTCGGGTGCGACCCAATCCAAAAACGCTTGGGTTTTGTCATCGAATTCGATATCGAAACCGATCTGGTCATCATTCCCCACGCCGATCATCCCTCCGTATGGTCGTCACTGTCCGTGTCCGGTCAGTCTCTCATCTCACGGTGAAAGGTAGAGCCGTTCATTCGGTAGGCGCTGAAGGCCGGTGGTGTCGCCAGGGAGCACATTTACCGCGTCGACGTAGTGCCGTGCCCGATGCTCTTCGATGAAAGTTAGTGCGGCGGTCAGACATGCCGCGAAGTCCATCCGCACCCCGTGCACGAACACGCTCAGGTGCACGTCGGGTACGTCCGGTAGCGGGGAAACCTGTTCAGTCATGACGTCCCCCGTAATCGTTCGGTGCTGGTGCAGGCCACGAACTTGGTTGGCGTGATCAGGTCACACGCCAGAGCGATGGCCCGGACGCGGCTGCTGAAGTGGGCCATGCTCGGCGCGATAATCGCCGCCGCTCCCTTGCCGCGTGCCGTCCCCACAATGAGGGCTGTCGGCATGAACGTGTCATCACCAATGGTGACCAACCCCGTCAGGGCGTAACCGCGTCGCTGCGCCAACTCGGTGATCACTCGTTCGTCCCGCAATAGGTGCGGGCCGCTCACATCGAGGGAAAGAACACCGATCGCCTTCGGAGCCAGAGTATTCACTGTCATGGCCGCTGCACCTGTGTCGGAGGGACTGAGAACGTGTTTGAGAACCGGATGGTCACGCGGCTGCGGTGGGTTTGCTGCGGGCGAGGCGGCGGGACATCGTGTAGATCATCGCGATGTAGATCATGGCTTCGTGGTGGTCGGGGCGAGTCTCGTAGTCGCGGACCAGGCGGCGGTGCTTGACGATCCAGGAATAGGTGCGCTCCACCACCCAGCGTCGTGGCAGGACCGTGAAACCGGCGATGTCGTCGCAGCGTTTAACGATTGTGACAGTCAGGCGGGCAACGGTTTTCGCCCACCGGACCAGGCGACCGGCGTACCCGGCATCGGCCCACACCATCGTGATGGTGGCGAACCCCGCCCGCAGCGCGGCCAGCAGCCGGATGGCGGCGTCGCGGTCCTGGATCGAGGCCACGGTGACCACGACGGCCAATAGCAGGCCGTTGGTGTCGACGGCGATGTGGCGTTTGCGCCCGTTGGTTTTCTTGCCCGCGTCATAGCCGCGGCTGCGGGCGGGGACGGTGTCGGCGCCCTGCACCGATGGGGAGTCGATGATCGCCGCCGTGGGCTGCGGCGCCCGGCCCGCGCGCACGCGGGTCCGATCACGCAGGGCGTGGTGGATCCGCTGCCAGGACCCGGCCCGTACCCAGCGGCGGTAGACGGCGTACACCGTCGAGTACGGCGGGAACTCCGCGGGCAGCTGCCGCCACGCGATCCCGCCCCGCACCACATAGAAGATCGCGTCCAAAACCATTCGGCGGCACCACTTTTCTGGTCTGCCTCCCTTGCCGCCAGTGTTGCCCGGCGGCGGGAGCAGGCCCTCCAACTGTTCCCACTGCGCGTCGGTCATCGACGACGACGGATACACCGCGACCCGGTGACCGCTGGACTGACCGCTTACCGGGCATGACGAACACGACGCGATCGGGGAAGATGACACACGAACTCCTGGTGGCACAGCGACTTCAGCAATCACTGCACTACCAGGAGTTCACTCAAATCTCGAGCGTCACGCGCCCACCGAGGCCGTTCTCAAACACGTTCTGAGGCAGAGCCATCGGGCATGAAGTCGTCAACGTCATTCACAACCCGAACCCCGATCCACGGGCACGGCAACGGAGACAACATGTCGGTGATGCCGTAATGGTCGCCGATCTTCCCATCGACCAGCGGAGCCATAGTCATGCAGAACCGGGACGGGCACTGTACCGACTCCAACTCCCCGGTCGTGCTGTTGAAGCTCCCAATCCCGCACATCGAGAGTTTGATCCACGGCCCGCAGTCACATTCAGACATGAGCGGCCCATCTGCGGACGGGCCGATACGGCGCAGAACACGCGCGGATCGCATCAACCACGACAAGCCCGGACGGTCGGAATGTGCATCGGGGTGGCTCGACCCAGCGCCGGAACTGCGCGCCCTTGTCGAGCGGTGACGGCAACGCGACAGTGCCACCGGTTCGCACCACCGACACGTTCAGACGGAACAACTCGGCGAACAGGCGAACGTCGTCGGGGATGTCCGGTCTGACGAGCAGTGTCCACCGGTTCGAGCGTGGATGCGACAGAATCGGCCCGATTTCCGAACCATGGTGTTGCATACAGGCTTTCACGGCTTGGCCGAGGTGAGCGGGGAGGATGAGTGCCCATACGTGGTCGGCCTTCATGATGATCCGCCCGAGGTGGGGAGGGTCGACGGTGGCGGGTAGGTCACACACCCGCCGGTAGAAGTGACATCGGGACAACGGGGTATCGCCAAAAGCTGTGTGGTCCATTGGATTTCAGACCCCTTGGTCAGGATGTTCGGTGGGCGTTTGCTCGGGGTGCCATTCGTGTAGCGCGTTTAGGTATCGCTCGACAACGTCGGCAGGGACATCGACCGCGAGTGGAGCGGGCGGGCCGACAAACGGCATTCGGTGCGGCTGATTCGGGTTCAGCATCGTTCCCCCTCAATACGACGAATGTTTAGGTGCGCCCGGCTCGGACAACCCCTGAATGTCCTCGGAGTCGGAGCGGACTGCATAAGGGCTAGCTGGCCGTTCTCCCCACCGGGCGCTATTCCAGATCAACACGGCCGTGTCCGGTTGTGCAGGTCTACGCTGTTTTCAAACAGCGCTTCTCGGATCTGAATACACGCGGGCGGGTGTGTGATGGACACGGCGGTAACAGGATTGCTGGGGATGGAACCTCAACGGACTGGGCGAGTACTGCGGCGGTTGCGCGACGACCGCGGGTTGAGTCTGCGCGAGCTCGCTGGGCTGACTTACTGTGCGTGGTCGCATCTCGCGAATATCGAGGCCGGTCGGCGTTGGCCGAAAGATCGGGGATGGGCTGAGCGAGTAGACCGTGCGTTGGACGCGCACGGGGAGCTGCTGGCCGCATGGGACGACGACCAGCGGGACAACGCGCGCCGGGATGACACCTTGCGAATGTTGGAGCAATCTCGACGCGAGTCAGAGGCGCTGCTCTCCGCTCCCGATGCCGCCCCGCTCGATGACATGCAAGACCGAATCATCGATGTTGCGCGCCGAGCACGGTTCGAGTCATACGACCAGACGCTGTCGCAGGCGATGGCGATTCGATCGGAGTTGATGCGTCGCATTCGTGCTGGCGCCCATCGGCCCGAGGAAATACGTGAATTGTATGTAGCTCTCGGTCGCGTTTGCGGGGTGCTGTCCTATCTCACGCTTGATCTTGGGCAAGCGGATACGGCACGAATTCACGCGCAAGCGTCGTTCGAACTGGGAGACCGGGCTGACCATGACCAGTTACGGGCTTGGGCGCGTGGCACGCAGGCGCTGGCGTTCAGGTTCGTCAAAGATTTCGAAGCGGCTCGCGATTCTGCGACCGATGGGTTGCGATACGTGACCGGTTCGACGGGGACCGCTGAAGCGCGCTTGCTGTGTGGGCTGGCCGCGTCGGTTGCGAACTTGGGTGACTCGGCAGGGGCGCTAGAACTGCTGGACGAAGCCGATCGGGCGCGCGATTCGGCGGGACCGGATGAGATTCCGGGGCTGTTTACGTTCTCGCCAGCGAAACAGATCTATTACCGGGGGTTTTCGCTGATGTGGGCCGATGACCAGAGGCTTCTGCGGAAGTCGGTCAAAGCCTCCGAGCGCGCCATTGATGCTTGGCAAGTTCAGCGCTCACCGGGTGACGAGATGCTGAGTCAGATCTACCTTGCGTCCGCGAACGCACGGTTGGGTGATCTGGATGCATCGCTTGCTGCCGTGACGCCAGTGCTGGAGAGCCCCATATCAGCGCATTTCTCGTGGGTGCGAAAGCGCCTGAACCAACTCGAGGGATTGCTGAGCCAGAACTTTCCCGACTCTAGCGTCGCGGCCGAGATGCGCGAAACCTTGACCACCTACGTGCACACCAAGTAGCCAATTATCGCCCACGCCGGCGGCGATGGCGTCGGTGAAGGGCCGTAGGTTTCATATCCGGCCGCGTGGTGTGAACAGTCGAAGCAGTCGAATTGACCACTCGCAGCGAGAATTTCAACGCGCGGGTTGGCAACGGGCTGAAGGGAATGACGGTGACGGTCGCAGGTACGAGTGGTCTCGACGCTTCGACTTCGGCACGATCGCCCCGCAATGGGACGCGGGCGGCGATGAGAAGTTTGGTGGGGTGTCAAGCCGACGCGCCTATCGGGGGCAACCATTCGGTACGCACGGTCATTGCCGTAACTGATTGGTGTGCAAGCAGTTCGTGGCCGAAGAGGGCAGATCTCAAGCGGGGGTACGCTCGATGGTGCCGTCTTGTGTATGAGGCCGACAACTACCCACCCCACGCGGTCCCTCCGCTCTGCGCGTCTTGTCACGCTGCCAGGATTCTGGCCCACTTGCCGGGTTGATGCATGGGGGAGTAATCGAGTCGGCGTTTGTGAGGCCGCTCACAGGTTGTCACGTCGCGGGTGGAGCCGGGCGTCTTTGTGGGCATGACGAACACAGAACAGACGACAGTATTGATCACCGGAGCCAACAAGGGCCTCGGTCTCGAAGCGGCGCGGCGGCTCGGGGAACAGGGGTGGACGATCTTCCTCGGGTCGCGTGACGATGCGCGCGGACGAGCCGCCGCGGAGAAACTCGCCGCCGACGGGGTGCGGGTGGTGCTGGTCCCGCTGGACGTGACCTCGGACGAGTCGGTGTCCGATGCGGTGCGGCTGGTTGGGGAGCACACCGACCGACTGGATGTGTTGATCAACAACGCCGGTGCGCCGGGAAATATTGTCGCGCCCGCGGACGCGACGGCTGACGAAATTCATTCCGTCTACGACACCAACGTGTACGGACCGATCCGGGTCACCCATGCGTTTCTGCCCTTGCTGGAGGCGGCGCAGAATCCGCGGGTGGTGATGGTGTCCAGTGGTGGCGGTTCCTTCGCGGTCGTGACCGATCCGGATCAGCCGGTCTCGAAGATGCACGAGCTCGCCTACAGCTCGTCGAAAGCGGCGCTGAACATGATTACCGTGCGGTACGCCCAGGCGCTTCCGAAGATCAAATTCAATGTCGCCACTCCCGGCGAGGTCGCACATCGCAAGTTCGCCGCCACGGACATGAACCATCACACCGGACAGCTGACGGTTACCGAGGGCACCGATTCGATCGTCGAACTCGCGATGATCGACGCCGACGGGCCGACCGGGATCTTCATCGATCGCCTCGGCCCAGTTGCGTGGTGACGGGCGCGGTGGCCCGTCCTCGGAACGGGGGACGGGCCGCTCGCCGTTTTTGCGGGGCTGTGTGATGGGGACGTTATTACGCTTGGGGTATGCGAATTTCGGTTGCGGCGGATGAGCGGGTTGGGGTGGCCGAGGAGCTGGTGGTGGAGCTCGGGCGGCGGGGACTCGAGACGTTGGTGCATGGGGCGCTGTCGGATAGTGAGCGCGACGACTGGGCTTGGGCCAGTGAGGCGGCGGCGCGGGATGTGGCCGAGGGCCGCGCGGAGCAGGGGGTGGTGTGCTGTTGGACGGGGACGGGGGCTTCTATTGCCGCCAACAAGGTGGCGGGGATCCGGGCCGCGCTGTGTGGGGATGCGGCGACCGCCGCTGGTGCGCGGAAGTGGAATGACGCGAATGTGCTTGCGCTGAGCCTGCGTTCGACTTCTCGGGCAGAGCTGACGGAGATTCTTGACGCGTGGTTCGGCGGTGAGCCCAGTGCTGATGTGGAGGATCGCGCCAATATCGCGCATCTGGCGAAGATCGAACGCGGACATTGAGACATTGACAGCATGCTGTCAAGTATGACAGCATGCTGTCATGCCTACGAAAACAGTTCATATGGCCGTTTACGACACGCTCGCCGACTGGGAGGTCGGTGCGGCGACCGCGCATATCAATCGGCCCAGCTGGCAGAAAGCGCCTGGAACCTTCCAAGTGCAGACCGTTGGGCTCACCGCCGATCCGATCATGACGACAGGTGGGATGCGGATCGTGCCGGATATGGTGCTCGCCGATCTCACGCCCGCCGCGAGCGCGATGCTGATCCTGCCCGGCGCTGACACCTGGGAGACTGGCGAACTCGTGCCCTTCACTCACAAGGCGCGGGAGTTTCTGGATGCGGGGGTTCCGGTCGCGGCGATCTGCGGTGCCACCTTCGGATTGGCGAAGGAAGGGCTCCTCGATAATCACGCCCATACCGGTGCCGCCGCGGAATACCTTGCCTACAGCGGGTATTCGGGCGGCGATCGCTATCTGGACCAGGCCGCGGTGTTGGACGGCGATCTCATCACGGCAGGTCCGACCGCGCCCTTCGAATTCGCCCGGGAGGTATTGCGCAGGCTCGATGTCTATGAACCGCATGTGCTGGACGCGTGGTATCGCTTGTTCGGCCACAGCGATCCGGCCGCATTCGCCGCGCTTTCCGAGTACGAGGCGCATAGGGCCACCGCTTCCGTGTGAGGAAGAATTCGCAGAGAATCGCCGATCGAGGAAGGCGCGCAGAACAGGAGTTCCGATATGACTGACACGCCTGAGCAGGAACTCTTCGCGAGCGTCGCCATTACCTCGTTCCAGCTGAACGGTCAATTCCTCGCCATCGCCGAGGAATTGGCCGCGCCCGGCGGAATCACGGCGGCGTGGTGGCAGGTGCTCGGCGCGGTGCTGCGCGAACCACTGCCGGTCGCCGGAATCGCCCGAGCGATGGGGATCACCCGGCAGAGCGTGCAGCGCATCGCGGACCTGTTGGTGGACAAGGGACTTGCCGAGTACCAGCCGAATCCAGCGCACCGCCGGGCCAAACTCGTCGCGGTCACCGAGTCGGGTCGCGAGGCCATCAAACGCATCAATCCACCGCATGCCGTCATGGCGAAACGGCTCGCCGATGAACTCGGTGCCGAGCAATTCGCCCTGACCGCGCAGGTCATGACCCGACTCTCCGCCGCGCTCGACGCCATCACCGACCAGGCCTGATTACCGGCTGTGGGCAACGGACCGATTCCGAACGCCTAGACCACCGTGCCCACGCCAGCGCTGCCATCAGCCGGTCGTCGATTCGGCCCAGTGAGTCAGCGAATCCGCTCACGCCAGCCCGCGCCGTCCTGGTGTGCGGCGGCCGTACCGGATGCGAATCCGCGCTGGTCAGGCGAAGGGTTTGTCGGTTCGGCCGACCAGGTCGGCAACCGAATCGAGCACCAGGGTCGGGCGGTACGGGAATTGCTCGACCGACTCGCGGGTGGAGATGCCGGTGGTGACCAGGACGGTGCGCATGCCCGCTTCGAGGCCTGAGACGATATCGGTGTCCATCCGGTCGCCGATCATCACCGTCGACTGCGAATGCGCGCCGATCCGGCGCAGTGCCGAGCGCATCATCAGTGGGTTCGGCTTGCCGACGTAGTACGGCTCCCTGCCGGTGGCGCGGGTGATCAGCGCGGCAACCGAGCCGGTCGCGGGAAGCAGACCCTCGCGGGACGGTCCGGTCGCGTCCGGGTTGGTGGCGATGAAGCGCGCGCCTCGGTCTACCAGGCGGATCGCGGTGGTGATCGCCTCGAAGGAGTAGGTGCGGGTTTCGCCGAGCACCACGTAGTCCGGAGCGCTATCGGTCAGCACATAGCCGATTTCGTGCAGGGCGGTGGTGAGGCCGGATTCGCCGACCACGTAGGCGGTTCCATTGGGGCGCTGATCGTTGAGGAAGGTCGCGGTGGCCAGCGCCGAGGTCCAGATCGCCTCCTCCGGAATATCGAGTCCGGTGTGACGCAGCCGGGCCTGCAGATCGCGCGGCGTGCGGATGGAGTTATTGGTGAGCACCAAGAACGGGATCTCGTTGCTGCGCAGCTCGGCAAGGAACTTGTCGGCGCCCGGCACCAGATGGTCTTCGTGCACCAGCACCCCATCCATATCGGTCAGGTAGGACAGGATCGGTTCATCTGGTGTGCTCACGGGTCAATTGTCGGCTACCCGCCCGCGCACCGCTGGGATACCAGATCAGGTGCGACCATCCCCACACCGTGTCGCGCACCTTCGTGCTCGAGGCTGTACGAGCGGTGGGCATCCAGCAGAGGGTACGAGCTGTGCGCGAGACACCCCGCGAGGCGCACCTTCGAGCCCGAGGCTGTACAAGTGGTGGGCATCCAGCAGACGGTATGAGCTGTGCGCGCTCGCGTAGCGCGACCCTGCACATCGCGCTGGCTCGGGCTGACTATGGTCGAGGGGAGGCCGTGTGAGAACCGATCGCGCAGCGCTCAGGTAGGCCGGTCGCGGCTCGGGAACTCCCGTGTCGCCCTTGCGGTTGTACCGGGATGCGGTCGCGGGATTCACGCGGCCGACGGTGTGCGGAACCTCCCGCACGGACCGTTGAGCTAAGCGACAGGAGTGGCGCATATGGGTGATCTCAAGCTCGGATACAAGGCGTCGGCAGAACAATTCGGACCGCGGGAATTAGTGGATATCGCGGTGGCGGCCGAGGAACACGGCCTCGACAGCGCGACCGTGAGCGACCATTTCCAGCCATGGCGGCACAAGGGCGGACACGCGCCGTTCTCGCTGGCCTGGATGGCCGCGGTGGGCGAGCGCACCAAGCGCATCCAACTCGGCACCTCGGTGCTCACCCCGACCTTCCGCTACAACCCCGCCGTGATCGCGCAGGCCTTCGCGACCATGGGTTGTCTCTACCCGGATCGCATCATGCTCGGTGTCGGTAGCGGTGAGGCGCTCAATGAGATCGCCACCGGCTACACCGGCGAATGGCCGGAATTCAAGGAGCGTTTCGCCCGGCTGCGCGAATCCGTCGATCTCATGCGCGCGCTGTGGACCGGTGAGCGCACCGACTTCGACGGCGAGTACTACAAGACCGTCGGCGCCTCGATCTACGACGTGCCCAAGGGCGGCATCCCGATCTACGTCGCCGCGGGCGGACCGCTGGTCGCGCGCTACGCGGGCCGGGCCGGTGACGGCTTCATCTGCACCTCCGGCAAGGGCATGGACCTCTATACCGAGAAGCTGATGCCCGCCGTCGCGGAGGGTGCTGCCAAGGCCGGACGCACCATCGAGCAGATCGACCGGATGATCGAAATCAAGATCTCCTACGACACCGATCCCGAACTGGCATTGGAGAATACGCGCTTCTGGGCCCCGCTCTCGCTGACCGCCGAGCAGAAGCACTCGATTACCGACCCGATCGAAATGGAGGCCGCCGCCGACGCCCTCCCGATCGAGCAGATCGCCAAGCGCTGGATCGTCGCCAGTGATCCCGACGAGGCCGTCGAACAGATCAAGCCCTACCTCGACGCCGGTCTCAACCACCTGGTCTTCCACGCCCCCGGCCACGATCAGCCCCGCTTCCTCGACCTCTTCCAGCGCGACCTGGCCCCCCGCCTGCGCGCCCTGGGCTGAGCCACAACCTGCTTCCGGTCTCAACAAATCCCCGTCGAGGGCAGTCGAATGGTTCAGCGACCCTTTGACTGCGCTCGGTTGGGGAGGGGCGGGGGTCAGGCTCGGGTGAGGGCGAAGATGCGGAGGTCTCGGGTGGTGCGGGTGCGGTAGACGCCGTAGGCGCTGGTGATTTCGATGAAGCGGGCGAAGAGGGCGTCTTTGTCGGCTTCGACCAGGGTGGCGCGCACGGGGATGCGTTGGCCTGCGATGGCGACGGTGGCATTCGGGTTCGCCAGGAGGTTGGCGGTCCAGGCTGGATGATGCTGCTGGCCGAAGTTACTGCCGATCACATAGATGGTGTCGCCGTCGTGTAGGTAGAGCAGTGGTTGGGTGCGCGGCTCACCGGATTTGCGACCGGTGGTGGTGAGCAGCATGACCGGCGCGCCGATCGGACCGAGGAGCGTGTACTTGGCGTTCGTGCGCTCGAGGATGGCCCGATCCAGCGGGGTGACTTTCCGAATCAGCCACGACCCGGGTTCGGTGGAAGCGAGCTTGGTCGCCAGGCGGGCAAGAAAATTGGTGTTCGAACCCCACTGCTGCTTCGGGAATTGCTCAGCCATGCCCGGACTATATACGGATAGTCGTGATTGCCGTCTCGCCGAACGGTCGAGGTAGCGGCGGGTTCACTAAGCTTTCGGGCATGGCCGATTCCGCTCCATCCGCTGTGTACATCGCATCTCCGGAGGGTGACACCGGAAAATCGACGGTGGCCCTCGGCATGCTCCAGATGCTGTGCGCGACCACCGCCCGGGTCGGCGTATTCCGCCCGATCACCCGCTCGACCACCGAGCCGGATTACATCCTGGAATTGCTGCTCGAGCACAGCACTGCCGATATCGATTACGCGCAGGCTATCGGCGTCACCTACGAGCAGGTACACGCGGATCCGGATGCCGCGATCAGCGAGATCGTGATGCGGTTCCATGAGGTCGCGAAGCTGTGTGACGCGGTGGTGATTGTCGGCAGCGACTACACCGATGTGGCCAGCCCGAGCGAGTTGCGCTTCAACGCCCGCATCGCGGTGAACCTCGGCGCGCCGGTGCTGCTGGTGGTGCGTGGTGCGGGTCGTACCCCCGACGAGGTAGAGCAGTTGGCCGAGTTGTGCGCGCACGAGCTGGCTCTCGAACACGCGCACCTGATGTCCATTATCGCCAACCGTTGCGATCCAGAGCAATTGGACGAAGTCGGCGCCGCACTGCAGGCCTTCGATGTGCCGTCCTGGACATTACCCGAAGTGCCACTGCTGATTTCGCCAACCATGGCCGAGCTGTGTACCGCCATCGACGGCGAAATATTCAGCGGTGATGTGGAATTGCTGCAGCGCGAGGCGCTGAAGATTATGGTCGGCGGCATGACGGCCGAACATATTCTGGAGCGATTGGTCGACGGTGTGGTCGTCATCGCGCCCGGTGACCGTTCCGACGTACTGCTCAGTGTCGTGAATGCGCATGAGGCAGAAGGCTTTCCGTCGCTATCGGGCATCATCATGAACGGTGGCATGCTGCCGCATCCGGCCATCGCGAGGCTGATGAACGGGCTCAAGCCCAAGCTGCCGATTCTCACCACCGAGCTCGGCACCTACGACACCGCGAGCGCGGCCTTCCGCACCCGCGGCCGCATGTCGGCGGGCAGCCCGCGCAAGGTCGATACCGCGCTGGCCCTGATGGAACAGCATGTCGACGCGCCCGAGCTGTTGCGGCGCATCGAGATTCCGGATACCCCGGTGGTGACACCGCAGATGTTCGAATACCAGCTGATCGAACGCGCCAGGGCCGACCGCAAGACCATTGTGCTGCCCGAGGGCGACGACGACCGGATTCTGCGCGCCGCCGGTCGCGTACTGCAGCGCAAAATCGCGGATCTGGTCATTCTCGGTGATGAGGCCGCGGCGCGTGCCCGCGCCGCGGAACTCGGCGTCGATATCTCGGCAGCACGGGTACTCGACCCGCGCACCTCCGGCTATCTCGAAGAATTCGCCGCGGAATACACCGAACTGCGCAAGCACAAGGGCATGACACTGGAGCGCGCCCGCGAAACCATGGCCGATATCTCGTATTTCGGCACCATGATGGTGCACAAGGGGATTGCCGACGGCATGGTCTCCGGCGCCGCGCACACCACGGCGCACACCATCCGACCGTCCTTCGAGATCATCAAGACCGTGCCGGGCGTCTCCACCGTCTCCAGTGTGTTCCTGATGTGCCTGGCCGACCGGGTGCTCGCCTACGGCGACTGCGCCGTCGTCCCGGATCCGACCTCGGAGCAGTTGGCCGATATCGCGATCTCCTCCGCGCACACCGCGGCCCGCTTCGGCATCGACGCGCGGATCGCGATGCTGTCGTACTCGACCGGTGAATCCGGTAGTGGCGTCGATGTGGACAAGGTGCGCGTCGCGACCAAACTGGTCCGCGAGCGCGCGCCGGAGCTGCTGGTGGAGGGCCCGATCCAGTACGACGCCGCGATCGAACCGACCGTGGCGACCACCAAACTTCCGGGTTCCGAAGTGGCCGGGCGCGCAACGGTCTTCGTGTTTCCCGACCTCAATACCGGTAACAACACCTATAAGGCGGTTCAGCGCAGTGCCGGTGCGATCGCGATCGGCCCGGTGCTGCAGGGGCTGCGCAAACCGGTCAACGATCTGTCTCGCGGTGCGCTCGTCGCCGACATCGTGAATACCGTCGCGATTACGGCGATCCAGGCGCAGGAGGGTTGATGCGAACCGACTCGTTCGATGCGCAGACCATGTCCTCCCACACTGATGGCAGACCGATGAGCGAGATGTTCGGCGGGCCGGACCACACCGGTGGCCCGCGACGGGCGGCCCGCTGCGGACCGACGGGCGGCGACCGTGATTGCTGAACGAGTGCGGGGAACGCACGAAACGCAGGAGGTGTGATGAACGCGGCATCGCGGAGCGATTCGACAAGCGGCGGTGGTCCGGCGACGGGTGGACGCGATGACCTGGTATTGGTGATCAACTCCGGCTCGTCGTCGATCAAATACCAACTGCTGGACCCGGACTCGGGTGCGGTTGCCGCCTCCGGCATGGTCGATCGGATCGGCGAGGAGCAGGCCGGAATCGAGCACCAGGTCGATGGCCGAACCATCGAACATCGCGAGCCGATCGCCGATCACACGGCGGGGTTGCGGCTGGTCTTCGATGTGTTCGCCGAATCCGGCCACGATCTGGCCGCGGCGGGTGTGCGCGCGGTGGGGCACCGCGTTGTGCACGGCGGTGAGGTGTTCTACCGCCCGACGCTCATCGATGACGCTGTGGTCGCGGCGATATCCGAGCTGTCTTCGCTCGCGCCGCTGCATAATCCGGCGAATGTGGCGGGCATCGAGAGTGCGCGCGAACTGCTGCCCGGCGTACCGCAGGTCGCGGTCTTCGATACCGCGTTCTTCCACGGCCTGCCCGATGCCGCCAAGACTTACGCCATCGACGCGAAACTCGCTGTCGCGCATGGCATCCGGAAGTACGGCTTTCACGGCACTTCGCACGAGTACGTTTCCGGTCGCGTCGCCGCTCTGCTCGATCGAGATCCGGCCGACCTGAATCAGATCATCTTCCACCTCGGCAATGGTGCTTCGGCATCGGCCGTTCGCGGCGGACATCCGATCGACACCACCATGGGACTCACCCCGCTGGAGGGCCTGGTGATGGGTACCAGGGGCGGGGATCTCGATCCGGGGATCATCGCGCATCTGGTCCGTGCGGCCCATATGGATGTCGACCGGATCGATGAAATGCTGAACCGCAATTCCGGACTCAAAGGCCTGTCCGGCGTCAACGACTTCCGTGAGTTGCAGCGGCTGATCGAGGCGGGCGATGCCGCGGCCCGCCTGGCCTACGACGTGTATATCCACCGCCTGCGCCGCTATCTCGGCGCGTATCTGATCGAACTGGGCGGCGTCGACGCCATCACCTTCACCGCGGGCGTCGGCGAGAACAGCCCGCAGGTCCGCGCCGACGCGCTCGCCGGGCTGTCCCGCTTCCGCATCGTGGTCGATCCGGACCGCAATACCGCGAAGGACCGCGCCGCCCGGCATATCTCCGCACCGGGAGCCGAGGTTGCCGTGCTGGTCGTGCCGACCAATGAGGAACTGGCGATCGCGCAGTCCGCACTACGTGTTGTCGCAGCTCAGCGCGCTGATTGAGCGGCCCTAGAAAACCTCACGGAATCCTCACAGTCGCTGCGGCAGTATTGGTGTCGGATCAGGTTCGCGCCGGCGGCCGAAACCGGGCCGAACCTCCGCCGCTATCGGGACCGCGATGCCCTCGCCCCTCCCGATGGGCCCGCTCCGGCTGCCCCCGGAGCGGGCCCGAAGCGCGGAACCCTGGGGATCATCGGTGTGCCGACTGCTCCGCGAACCCGGATCCGAGCCCGGCCGGTGTTTTCCGCCCGGCCGGGTGCTCCGCGGGCCTTTGCCGGTCGTTGAGAGCCAGGCGGGGCCTGTCGTCGCGGGCCGGCGGCTGCGAGTGTCGCTCGGTTCCGGGGGTACCCGATGAGTTCCTCACGAGATCAGTTGTCCAGCGTCGGATCTAGATCCAGGTCTTGGCGCGGATCGAGTTCGCCAGGTCCACTAGGGCATAGCGGTGATTGCGGCCAGGGGCGCTGCGGGCCAGGGCGCGCAGCCCAGCCTCGGTGCCCGCGCGCAGTACGCGCTCAGTGAACGGCGCACCGAAGAGGGTCGCCTGGTCGCTCGCGGGCGTATTGCCCGACTGCAGCCAGGCCAGCGCGGCACCGAGGACGAGCACGCGCATCTGGGTCGCGCGGCTCTCGCCGCTGGGCAGGGCGGCGATGCGCGCGGCCGCAAGGTGCAGGGTGGATTCGGGGAGTTCGGCGATCGGGGCGGCGGTGAGCAATAGCCATACCGCGGTCATCCGTGCCGTGGTGTAATGCCGGGAGGCGGCGGGCACCTCGTCGAGCGCGCGCACGGCCTCGTCGACCTGCCCCGCCTCGGCGGACTGCCTGGCCAGACCGAAGGCGGCACTCACCACCGCGTGATCGGTGCGCCAGACGGTGGCATAGAACTTCTCGGCGTAGGCTCGCCATTGTTCATGATCGGCCGAATCCCAGTGTTGCAGAACGAGTTCCGCGGTCGCCGCGAGTGCGAGTTTGGGTGCGATCTCGCCGGGCAGCACCCGCAGCACCGCATCGAAGCTGTTGTAGGCCTGCTCGTAATCCAACCGCAGCAGCTGGGCGTGGCCCAGGTACCAGTCGATGCGCCAATCGTGATCGCTGGGCAGCCGCGACAGCATCCGCAGCACCGCCGCCGATTCGCCGAGTTCGAGCCGGAGCCTGGCCTCGGCCAGCGTCAGCTCCAGATCCCATGTCTCCTGGTTCTTTTCCGGATCGGCTACGGCGCGCTCATGTGCCTCCTGCAATGCCGCGAGCGCGTCGTTCGGTTCCGGATGTGCCAACGCCGCGAGCACCGGTACCGATGCGTCGGTCGGATCGATGAGCGGAACCGGAACTGCCGCGGCCACTTCGTCGGCGCGCAGCAGATTGCTTCTGGCTATGCCGTCGGCATAGGCGTCGGTTTGGCTGATCAATTCCTCGGTGCCGAAGCTGGCGCGTTGTGGACTGAAAACTGTGGACAACTGTGGATGTTCGGCACCGGTGTCCATGGCCAGGATCTCGCGCAATACCCCGGCCAACTGCGCGGACATGACGCGCGCGGAAGGGAAGCGGCGTTCGGGATCGGGATCGGTCGCGCACAGCAGCAAGCGGTGGAAGAACTCGTAGCGCTCGAGCACCGGATGGCCGGCGGGGTCGGGAATGCCGTCGAGATAGCGTCCCTGTTCCATCGGCATGCTCAACGTCAGCACCGCCAGCGTGCGTCCGACGGTGTAGATGTCCGAGGCCACGGTCGGCCCGGTCCTGGCGATCTCGGGAGCCTGAAAACCCCTGGTGCCATAGAGGTTTCCGTAGGCATCGATGGTTGCGACGGCACCCAGGTCGATGAGCTTGACCTGATCCTCGGTGACCATGATGTTGTCGGGTTTGAGGTCGTTGTAGGTCAACCCGATCGAATGCAGATATTCCAGTGCGGGCAGAATCTCCAGCAGATAGGCGATGGCCTCGGGGACCGGCATCCGCTGCGGCCGCGGATAGGTGTCGAGGATATCGCGCAGTGAGCGGCCGCCGACGTACTCCATGACGATGTAGCCGATCGACTCGCCGTCCGGGCCGGTGTGCTCGACGAAGTTGTGGATCTTGACGATGCTGGGATGTGCTACCTCGGCGAGGAATTGGCGTTCGGCAACGGCCACCGCCTGGGCCTCGGTATCGCCCGCGTGCAGTAGGCCCTTCAAAACGACCCAGCGGTCGCTGACATTGCGATCGATCGCGAGGTAGATCCAGCCGAGCCCGCCGTGCGCGATACAGCCCTGAACCTCGTACTGGCTCGACACCATATCGCCCTCGTGCAGCGACGGGCGGAAATCATATTGCGCACCGCAGGTTTCGCAGGTGCCAGCGGACGTCGCCGGGCGGGTCGCGGTGGCGCGACCGACGGGGTTACCGCAGCGCCAACAGAAGCGCCTGCCCTCGGAGACCACAGGATCGGCGAGCACCGCGGTGCGTGGATCGGCGGGCGGGATATTCGGAATCGTGACCAGTCCGGCGCCGAGTTTGCGTGTTGTCGGTCGCGAGCGCGCGGTGCGCACGCTGCGGCCGGAGGTGCGCATGATCGCGGCGGAGGTCGGCTCCGGAGCATTCCACGCGCCGACGGTGAATTCGGCGGCCATATCGTCACGGCGAACGGTTTCGCCGGATGCGGGTCGGCGGCGGATGGTCTCGTGGGAGGCGCGATGGTCCCGGATCGTTTCGGCGGAGGGCTGGTGACGAACCGGTTCACCGGAAGCGGCGCTGGCACCCTCGGCCGCCCCGGTACGCGGGGTTTCGGCCTCGGGGCCGGTGCCCGGTGACCACCTGATCGTTTCGATGGCCGCGGAGGCGGGTTCGGCTGGTTCGAGGAACGCGGTTGCCCTGGTACTTTCTCCGGATTCCTCGGTGAGTTCCTTCGGCTCGCCCTCGGTCGAATCGGCGGCATCGTGCGGTGATGTCATCGCCGTCAGTCCTGATAGGTCGGGGCGGGCGGGTTCGGAACCGGCCCGAGTGCGATCAGGTATTGCTGGTACAGCCGGGCCCAGGTGCCGTCATTGCGGATGCGCTCCAGCGTGCCGTTGACGAAGCGGACCAGATCGTCATTGCCCTTGGGGATTCCGATGCCGTAGGGCTCGACGCTGATGCTGGGGCCGACCAACTCGGTGTACGCCGAGTCCTGTACGCCGAGTCCGGCGAGAATGGCGTCGTCGGTGCTGATGGCGTCGACTTGACGCTGCTGCAGCACGACCAAACAGTCGGCCCAGGTCGGCACCGTGAGGATGGTCGCGGCGGGCTGCTCGCGGCGCATGTGGTCCAGCGAGGTGGTGCCGGAGACGATGCATACCCGCTTACCGGCCAGATCGGCCAGACTTCGGATGCCGGAGTTCTTCACCGCGAGCACACGCTGATTGGCGTGCAGGTAAACGGTCGAGAAGGAGACCTTCTGTCGCCGTTCACAATTGATCGTCATCGTTTTGGCGACGATATCGACGACATGATTCTGCAGCGCGGATTCACGCTCGGCGGACCCGAGACTGCGGTACTCGATCTGCTCTGGACTACCGAGCAGATCCCGGGCGACCTCCCTGGCGATATCGGCATCGAATCCGACAATCGTGCCGCTGACCGGATCCCGGAAGCTGAAAAGGTTACTGCCGGTATCCAATCCGACTACCAGCCGACCGCGGGCGCGAATCGCATCGATGGTCGGTCCGTGGGCGGCCGCGCCCGCCCCGGCGGGTCGCAGGCTCGCGGTCGGATCGCCGCACTGCTCGTCGCGTTCCGGTGGAATCGGTGAATCCGTCGGTATCGCAATGGCTTTGGCGGGTAGCGGCGGTTCGGTGTACTTGGTGGTCTTGGTATCGATCGTGTCCGAGCCCGCCGCGCATCCGGCGAGCAGAGCGGTTGCGGCGAGCGCGGCGAGCAGTCCGCGCACGCGGTTCATCGGTACTCCCGAAGTCGCGGCCAGATACCGAGCCCGACATAGGCCGCGGCGAGTATTCCGAGCACCATCGCGCCCGGTGCTAGGAAGTCCAGTGACCGGGCCGCGCCGGAGATGTTGTCGCGCAACGTTTCGCGCGTCGCATCCAGGCCGAGTCCCAGTGCTCGGTCCAGCGATTCCACTTGTGCCGTTGCATCGGCTGAGCCCGGTCCGGTAGTCACCGTCGCCGCGCCGACGAAATCACCGCGGGCGAGGGCGTCGTTCATCCGCTGATGCGCCGCTCGCCAACGGGTTAGTGCCTCACGGGCATTCGCGATCTCATCGGCCGCGGGTGCTTCGGATGGATAACCACTGAGCAGTTCGTTGAGCCGGATGACGCTGGATTCGTAGGTGCGGTCGTAGTCGCCGGTGGCGTCGCGGCGCACCAACTTCAGTGTCTCAGCCGAACGCGCCTGCTGGGTCAGAATGCGGCTCTCGGTCAACCGTGAGCTCGGCACCGCGCCGTGGTCGCGGCCACCGATCATGTCCGCGGCCGAGACGGATCCGGCGATCAGTGTCCACGCCAACAGGATCAGCATCCCGGCCGAAGCGAGCAGTAGCCCCGGATTGAGTACCCGGTGCCAGCGCTTCGACAAATCGAACTGCGCCCAGACCAGCGCTCCCAACGCCAGGATCAACACGCCGATCGCGGACCACGGCGGCTGCACATGATGCCGCTGGGCCGCACTCACGGCATCGGAACGGTGGCTCTGCAGCTGTGCGGCCATCGGCAGCAGGACGGTCTGCATCTGATTCGATGCCTCGCTCAAATACGCGGCGCCGACCGGGTACCCGTTGCGATTGTTCGCGCGGGCGGTTTCGACCAGACCAGAGTAGACCGGCAGGCCGGTGGCGATGCCCGTGCGCAGCCGGGTGTCCGGATCATCGTCGGTGGCCTGTCCGGCCGCGTGACCTGATTGCGTCACCAACTCCGCGGACGCTTCGCCCAACGCCTGGCTGTATCGGTCGCGCACGGTCTCCGGTTCCAGGCCGCCCGCGATGAACGCGGTACTCGCCGCGGCATCGGCGATGGACAGCGAGGTGTAGAGGTGATGGGAGGAGTTCGCGTCCGGCTCGGTGTCGTCGAGCAGGATGTCCAGCGACTGCTGGCGATCGCTCACCGTCGCGGCGGTCATCGTGCCCGCGGCCAGGCACAGGCCGATGAGCAGCAGACCGATGGCGATCAACCGACCTGGGGTCGATAGCGCGAACGATCGTAGGTTGGCCGGGTCCAGATGGGCGCGTAGCCCCGCTTCGCGCGGCACGTCCAGCCGCTCGGGCCCGACATCGGCCGTGACCGACGGCGGCCGCGGGGCCGTCGTCGAGTCGAGCGCTGCCATCTCCACCTCCCCGGTTGGTGCGCACATGTGCTCTTGCTCGGAGCTTATTGTGGTCTTACCGGCGCCGTGGCGTGTGAAACAACCGCGCGACGGCTAGATGAGGATGGTAACCAGATGCGTGGTGACGGTGACGGTTGGTCACGTGGCCCGGACGGATTGCGGCATTGGGGCCGCTTCGGTGCGGCCGGACTGCTGCTGCGCGCGCCGCTCGCCAACGGCGTTTCGGCGGTGTTGTTGCAGCACCGCGCGCCGTGGAGTCATCAGGGCGGGACCTGGGCGTTGCCCGGCGGCGCTCGTGACAGTCACGAGACCCCCGTGCACGCCGCGGTCCGCGAGGCTTGGGAGGAAGCGGGCATCGATCCCGCCGATGTTCGGGTACGCGGCGAGCGCGTCACCGCGACAGCACTGAGCGGCTGGACATACACCACCGTGGTGGCCGATGCCGTGATGACGCTGCCGACCAGTCGCAACCGGGAGAGCAGTGCGTTGGCCTGGGTTCCCGAGAACGAGGTCGACAGCCATCCGCTGCACCCCGGCTTCGCCGTCTCCTGGCCCGCGCTGCGGGCGGCTCCGGCGCGCGTCCGCCTCGATGACATCGACGTGGACGACGCCGACACCGTCGCGGCCGCGCTGCCCCGCACCGTTGACCTCGCTGATCAAGGCTTCGTCTGGTTGCACGCCGATCCTGAGGGACCTGGTGCCTACGCCCGCATAGTCGATGCGGATATGGATTCGACGGATGCCTTGCGGCCGGAGGCGAATTCGACGATCGCCCGGGCCGATTCGATCTTGGCGCTTACCCGAGTCCAGGTGTTGTCCTGAAGAGGGGGCTCAGCGTGCACTCTTCGCGGAGGCCGCACCTCACCGCAGCGCTGAAAGCGGCAACACAGCTTCGAGTCGTGCTGGGCAGGTCGCGGCTCAGCTGAGCAAGCGACGTCGCCTCGAGTTCGTGATCGGCAGGCGCAGGACGAGGGGCGGTGCTTCGGGTTCGCACTCGGCAGGCCGTGGCTGTGCTGACCGACCAATGTCACATCGGGTTCCCGCGCGGCGAGTCTCCGCCGACCTCGGCGTTTTGCTGCAGCGCTGGAGTTGTCGCGCCGCTGCGTGCGGGTAGCGCTCGGCGAGATCTAGCCGAGCTGAGCGTTTTGCAGAAGTGCCGTCTTCAGCTGCCGTGCGGCCGCCTCCGGATCGTGCGCCTCGGTAATCGCGCGAACCACGACAACGCGCTGCGCTCCCGCCGCAAGCACCTCGGGTAGTCGCTCGGCATCGATGCCGCCGATCGCGAACCACGGTCGGGTGGGGTGGGCGTCGGCGGTGGAGCGCACCAGGTCCAGGCCCGCCGCCTGACGTCCCGGCTTCGTCGGCGTCACCCACACCGGGCCGGTGCAGAAGTAGTCGATGTGTTCGTCGATCGCGGCGAGTCCGGCTTGCGCCCGGTTGTTGGTGGAGCGCCCGATCACCACATCGGGGCCGAGAATGCGCCGCGCGTACCACGGCGGCAGATCGTTCTGTCCCAGGTGCAGCACATCGGCTCCGGCGGCGAATGCGATATCGGCGCGGTCGTTCACCCCGATCAGTGCGCCGTGCCTGCGGGCCGCGGCCTTCAATTCGGCGAGTACGCCGATTTCGGCCTTGGCCTCGAGCGGGCCGAATTTCGCCTCACCGGGGGAGCCCTTATCTCTGAGCTGAATGATGTCGACACCGCCCGCGAACGCGGCCTCGGCGAACTTGGCCAGGTCGCCCTTCTCCCTGCGTGCGTCCGTGCACAGATACAGCCGGGCGGTAGCCAAACGCTCCCTGGGCGGTAGGGACCGGAACTGGTGGGAGGGTTGCACGTGCTCGACCGTAGTCGCGCTACCGTGGGGATGCGAATAGTGAGGCAGGTGGATCTAGTGCGGACTCTGGCCGTCGTCGGTGGCGGCGTCATCGGACTCGCGGCCGCTTGGCGGGCGGCCGAGGCGGGCTGGTCGGTCACCCTATTCGATCCCGCCGTCGGGTCCGGCGCCTCCTGGGTTGCCGGGGGGATGCTCGCACCGCTGTCCGAGGGCTGGCCGGGGGAGGATCCAGTCCTGCAATTCGGCGCGGCCTCGCTGGCTCGCTGGCCCGAATTCGCCGCACGACTCGAATCGCGGACCGGTGTATCGGTATTCGTCGCCGATGAAACCCTGACCGTCGCGCTGGATGGCGCGGACGCCGCCGATCTGCGCACGGTGGCCGAATGGGTCGGTGCTCGCGGCCATGAGCTCGAGGTGCTCGACCGGGCCGGTGTGCGCGCACTGGAACCCGCGCTGGCGCGCACCGTGCGCGCCGGTCTACGCGCACCCGCCGAACCCGCCATCGATAATCGACGACTGCTGGATGCCCTCCAAAAGGCTTGCGGGACAGCAGGAGTCGAGGTGCGTGCCGAAACGGTCGAAAGAGTGGACGCACTGCCGCAGGAGCAAGTCGTGCTCGCCGCGGGCGCCGCATCCTCGCGACTGTGGCCCGAACTCCCGGTCCGCCCGGTGAAGGGTGAGATCCTGCGCCTGCGCCATCGTCCGGGCGCGACACCACCGCCGCAGCGCGTGATTCGCGCGCGGGTGCACGGCAGACAGGTCTACCTGGTGCCCCGCGCGGACGGAATCGTCGTCGGCGCAACACAATACGAAGCGGGCTTCGACACGACCGTGACCGTCACCGGGGTCCGCGACCTGATCGCCGACGCCGAGGCGGTGCTGCCCGGTATCGGCGAATACGAATTGGCCGAGGCCAGCGCCGGATCCAGGCCGGGTACCCCCGACAACCTGCCCTTGATCGGGCGGCTCACCGACCGGATCGTGGTCGCCACCGGCCACGGCCGCAACGGCATGCTGACGGTACCGCTCACCGTCGACGCGGTGCTGGGCCTGCTCGAAGGCGCACCGCTCGCTGATGCGAAAGCCGCCGCCCCCCAACGTTTTTCGACGGCGCACTCGGCGTCACTCGCAACATCTGCAGGAGGAGTTCGATGACCTCGGTCCCCATCGGTGTCACCGTGAACGGACAGGACCACGAATTCGACCGATCCCTCACGGTGCGTGAACTTCTCGATCGTCTCGGGCTGCCGTCGCAGGGCGTCGCGCTCGCGGTGGACGGTGCGGTTTTCCCGAAGTCCCGCTGGGACGAGCCGGTCGGGCGCGGCTGGGAGATCGAAGTGCTTACGGCGGTCCAGGGTGGCTGAAGCACTGGACACCCCTGACGCACTGGAGATCGCGGGCAAGCGATTCGGCTCCCGCCTCATCATGGGCACCGGCGGCGCCGAGAATCTGGCCGTGCTGGAGGAGGCGTTGATCGCCTCGGGCACCGAGCTGACCACGGTCGCGATGCGCCGGGTCGACGCCGTCGGCGGCACCGGCGTGCTCGACCTGCTCAAACGCCTCGAGATCACGCCGCTGCCCAATACCGCGGGCTGTCATACGGCTGCCGAGGCCGTGCTCACCGCACAACTGGCCGCCGAGGCCCTCGATACCAACTGGGTCAAACTCGAGGTGATCGCCGACGACCGCACCCTGCTCCCCGACCCGATCGAATTGCTCACCGCTGCGGAACAATTGGTCGATGCCGGATTCGTCGTACTGCCGTACACCACCGACGACCCGATCCTGGCCCGTCGACTGGAGGATGCGGGCTGTGCCGCCGTCATGCCGCTCGGCGCCCCGATCGGCACCGGTCTCGGCATCGGCAATCCACACAATATCGAGATGATCGTGGCGGCCGCGGGCGTCCCGATCATCCTCGACGCGGGCATCGGCACCGCGAGCGACGCCGCCCTGGCCATGGAACTCGGCTGCTCGGCAGTCCTGCTCGCCACCGCCGTCACCCGCGCCCAGCAACCCGCCCTGATGGCCGCCGCCATGCGCAATGCGGTCACCGCCGGTCACCTGGCGCGCCACGCAGGCCGCATCCCCAAACGCTTCTGGGCCCAGGCTTCCTCACCGGCCCGCTGAGTCGGGGCGACTCCGTCGCCCATGGTTCGGCGCTCTCCGGGTTTGCGGTGTCGGTCGGCTGTGGCTGAAACCAAGACACCGCAGTTGCAGCGGGTATGGGACTGGTAACCGCTTGCGTGGCCCGAGCAGTTGGGGGCATAGGCTCGGTGAGTAGGCATGAAATGGCCTCGGCGCGAGGTGCTTTCAAGCGACCATTGAATGTGAACGAGTAGGCCGCGACAGGAGAGGGGCAAAGGATGGAAACCGGCACAGTGTGGCGCTGGAAACCGCGTAACGGTACCGGCGTGATCAAACTCGATGACGCTGATAGCACGCTCGTTTGGTTCCACCTGTCGGACGCTCGCGGGGATCTCGATATAGCCACGATCGCCGAGGGGCTACCGGTCGATGTCGACGTCGAACCGATCCAGCAGGGGGAGTACACATGTCGCGCAAAGTCGGTGCACCGAAGAGACTGATCCTTGCGTCCCTGGCCGCTGCCGCGAGCATCCTCGCCGCGTCGGACTCGGCATCGACAATCCGCACAATATCGAGATGATCGTGGCGGCTGCGGGCGTCCCGATCATCCTCAACGCGGGCATCGGCGCCGCGAGCGATGCCGCACTGGCCATGGAACTCGGCTGCTCGGCAGTGCTGCTCGCCACCGCCGTCACCCGCGCTCCGCAACCCGCCCTGATGGCGGCTGCCATGCGGGATGCGGTCACCGCTGGTCACCTGGCGCGTCGAGCGGGCCGCATCCCCAAACGCTTTTGGGCTCAGGCTTCCGCACCGGCCCGCTGAGTCAGGGCGACCCGTCGCGAGGTGCGGTGCTCGCGCTCGTATTCGCAGGTCGGGTGTGAAGCAAGCGCTGGAGCCACAGCGCATCCCCTTGCGCACGCGAGCGTCTCGGCCCTCGTTCATGGGTCGGGGCGCGCTGGGCATTTCAGTACAGCTCGGGTTGCATGTCTTGCGCTGGCACATCGAACCGCGTGGTGTGGTGCATCTTCAGTTCACCGATGTCGACGCCCATCGTATAAGTGCCGGGGGCAAGGCGCGGGAACGTGGCGAACCATGTCATCGACGCCAGATCTTCGGCACCAGCGATCATCGGATATGGCATGGTGCCCCCATCACGTGAGAAAGTCACTGTTATCGATCGCTGTAGCCGTAGCACCACGTCGACTGGCAGTGGAAACGATTTCTCGTTTGGTTCGACCGCTTCGATGACGATCGCGAAATACGTTCGCGAAAGACCTTGTACGAGTCCACCGTGCCAGATCCGAACATCGCTGTCTTCGTGGATCACGCCCGGAGCAGCCAGGATGATGGGCATCATCGAAGGCTACAGCCCACTGTGACACCCGCGAGCCAACTGCCCGGCTGGTCGCCCAGGTTGTGTTTGGTGCCGTTGGTGTCTTCAATCCATCCGCTCAAAGCCAGGCTCCAAGGGCTGTTTTTGTTGTTCACACACGGTAAGGACACTGCGGACACGACCGGAGCGGACGAGACGCCGCTACGCGTCGTCTGTCCGGCAGAGACATTCCCGGAGTAGGCCGCCACAGTCAAGTTGTAACCCACCGGTGCGGAGCAGACAAAGTTGATCCCGTACCACACGGCCGTTCCGGTTCCCTGGGCTGTGATCTCGGGCGAGATCCACGTCGATGAACATCCCTGTGGTCCGGCGAGGGCTGACGCGGTGACGACGGGCGCAAGTTCGGCAAATGCGAATGCCGTGCTGAACGCAGCAACGGTAAATGCGTGCGCGATTTTCATCGGAACTTCCTTCCAACCTGCCCTCGGAAGGTTCCGGGGCCGTTTTCTGCGCGGTCACCGTGCCCAGACGGCGGCCTTCGGTTGCATGACTTTTCCTTCGCGTGCGCCGCTGACTCCCGCCGGTCATGGCGCTTCGGTGTCGATGACGCGTGTTGGCAAGCTCGTGATTTCGACGGTCTCGTCCAGGTCCGAGTCGAAGTCGGTGATCCAACCGTCCTCGTCGACCGGCATCAGCAAGCCATCTGCGCTCTCGTAGATCGGACGACTATCGACGGGAGCAAGATCGAGTTTCCGGCCAGTGTCCTGATGGAAGAAAATGAGCAGCGCCCGTACCGATGGCGCGACTTCACTTGGATGAAACGGAGCTTCTTCGGCCACAACTACGCTCCCTTGTCGTGCGCAAGATCCTTCATGCACAGAAGGGCGGCCCAGTAGTCGCTGCGAAGCTCGTCCCAGAGATCTCCATGCGCCGGAAGCAATTCCCGCGCCGCGGCAAGGTCTTGGTATGTGTCGAACATGATCGTTCCGGGTTGCGCGGCCAATAGCTGCGTGCGCGACGGCAGGCGGAAGGCCGTGAACGATTCGGCCGTGAGTTGTACGCGTAGGATCCATGCGGCTCGTCCTGCCAACTGCCACACCGCGACCTTGCGGCCATCCGGGGTTTTGGTTGTGCGCATGCCATCTCGGCGCATCAGGTCACCTCGTCGTTGGCGCGCCCGATGCCGGGGGACGTGACACCCCGGCACCGGGACGAATCTGTGGGCAGCGGCTCATCTGCCCACCGGCGGAGGGCATCCGCGAATAGTTCGACCACGTCGGCCGGTGCCCCGCCATAGGTGACTGGCGGCCCGACAAACGGATCACGTTGTGGCAGTTTCGAATTCGACATGGCTTTCTTCCGCCGTGGTTGCGGTGAGGCACCCGACGCCGAGGGCTGTACGCCACGACCGCAGGCTCACATTTGCGATCGGGATGCCGGATGAGGGGGACTCGATTGGGACATCACCCGGCGTCGGGGGCCATGACTAGCTTCGCCATCAGTGGGGTGGCATTCCGGTGTCACTTCGGTGGACGGGTGGGGCCAGTGCGGGGCTACAGTGAGCCACACCACTTACGTCATGGGGGACAGCATGGTTAGCGTGAGCCACTGGACTGGCATAGAAAGTCGCGCACTTCGCTCGGCGCTCCGTCTGAGCCAAGCCGCATTCGCAGCCAAGCTTGGTGCAGACGAGCGCACGGTCAAACGCTGGGAGGCGGGCGGGACACCTCGGCCCGTCTGGCAGGCGGCACTTGATACAACGCTGGCCCAGGCACCTGATTCGGTCGTCGATGCATTTCGCGATCGGCTATATCCGACCGAGGAGGACGATGTGGACCGGCGGAAGCTATTGAAAGCGGGTGCGCTCGGTGCTGCGGGGCTCGCGACGCTCGGTGTAGGTGATGCGGCCGAACGTGCGCGGTGGCTGACGTCCGGTGCGGGGCGCCCCGACGCCGCAACTGTCGCCGTGATCCGCAATACGCTCTACTCGGCAATGCAACTCGACGACCAGCTTGGCTCACCAGCCGCGCAGGGCCTGGTGATAGCTCAGCAGCAACTCGTCGAAGCGATGCTGCGCGATTGTCCGGCCGGACTGCGCGCTGACGTGCTGAGTCTGCACGCCGAATGGACCGGATTCGCGGGGTGTCTCGCGTGGGACGCCAGCGAGTACGAGACGGCATCGCGTCTGTACACCCTGGCGCGCGAAACCGGAGGACGCCGACCTCGGCGCGTACATGTTATGTCACCTCTCCCAGCTCGCCCTCTGGCAGCATCGCCCGCGCGTCGCTGTCGACTACGCTGTCGCCGCGCGTGCCTGGGTCGCGCAGAGTCCGGACCGGCCACTGCGCGCATATGTTGCGATACGCGCGGCCGAGGCCGCTGCAATGGCGGGCCAGCGGCAAGCATGTCTCACCGCGCTGGACGAGGCGGACCGGGATATCGCAGGGCTCGAACCATGCCACCCTTCGCAGTCGCGCGCCTATTTTGTCGGCGGTGCCCTTCTGGAGTCCTATCGCGGTAACTGCCTGACGATCCTGCGCGAGGCGGCTCCAGCGGCCGAGGCGACCCGGCGGGCACTCACTCTTATCCCGTCGCATTTCACGCGTGACCGGGCTATGTCGCTGCTCGAGCTGGAGCGGGCGTTGATCCAGCTCGACGAGGTCGACGAGGCCGCGCGCGTTGTCGGCGCCGCGGCCGACCTCACCGCCCAGAATCGTTCGCCGAGGCTCATCGGCGCTATCCGTGATGGCCGCCGCGGCCTGTCACCATGGGCGGGCTCACGGACGATACGGGAGTTGGACGAGCGTCTCGCCGAGCGGGATATCGTGGCCGTATGAGTGCGGACCGCGAAGCGGAGGTCAGGTTGCGGCTCGCGGATGCTCACGCCCGCCTCCTTGCGACCGGCGAGACGTACACACGCAGCGAAGGCGGTCGTGCCCCAGAGAGGTCTGAGATGTTCCGGCAGGCTCAGAACGATATCCACGCGGCCGAGCAGGCGCGTAACCGCTTGCTTGTCGAGTTGGTCGGCGATGCCGACAAAGTGCCGGTTGAGCTGGCGGAGCGCCTTGGCCTCACCGGTCGCGAAGCCGTGCACATTGTGACGACGGCGCGCACAGGTTCGCAGCGGATGAGAGCGCATGTGCTGGGGGAACAGTCGGACACCGAGGCCACTCGCCCGGTCTGGACCAGCGAGACGGATCCGGAGCGGTAGACAGCGCGTGCCGACTCATGACCGCAATGACGACGAGTAGACGTTCGCTCACGTTCAACGACGGGCCGATCGGAGACCCGGCGCGCCTGGCTCGTTAACGGAGGCATCGGTCAGGGGGATTCCCCTGATACGACTAGGGGCCGAGGGCATCCCTCGTCATCCTCGAGGATGATTGAACTCGGCACCATTTAATGACGCGCGTGGCCGCGCAATGAGGAAAGCTGGTCACCATGATCGAGCTGAGGGGCCTGACCAAGCATTTCGGGCAGACCGTCGCGGTTAAAGATCTCTCCTTCACCGTTCGACCCGGACAGGTGACGGGCTTTCTTGGGCCGAACGGCGCCGGTAAATCCACCACTATGCGGATGATCCTCGGCCTGGACAAGCCCACCGCGGGCACCGCATTGATCCAGGGCAAGCCGTACCACGAGCTGGACCATCCGCTGCGTGCCGTCGGTGCGCTGCTGGATGCCAAGTGGGTGCATCCGAACCGTTCGGCCCGCGCGCATCTGCAGTGGATGGCCGCCTCGAACGGCATCGCCACATCCCGCGTGGACGAGGTGCTGCGGCTGGTCGGCCTATCCGAGGTGGCGGGTAAGAGCGCCGGTGGTTACTCCCTCGGCATGTCGCAGCGGCTCGGCTTGGCCGGGGCACTGCTCGGCGATCCGCCGGTGCTGTTGTTCGACGAGCCGGTGAACGGCCTCGACCCCGAGGGCATCCTCTGGATCCGCCGCTTCATGCAGCGGCTCGCGGCCGAAGGGCGCACGGTGCTGGTCTCGAGCCATCTGCTCTCCGAAATGGCCCAGACCGCAGAGCATTTGGTCGTCATCGGACGCGGTCAGCTGATTTCCGATTCGACCACTCAGGAATTCATCGAGCGCGCCTCGGAACAGTCGGTACGCGTGCGCAGTCCGCAACTCGAGCAGTTGCGCAGCTTGCTCACCTCCAATGGCATGACCGTCCGCGAGGACGGCACCGGCCAGGACGGCGCCGCATTGGTCGTGGCCGGGGTAACCAGTGACACGGTCGGCAAGCTGGCCGGTTCCAACGACATCACCCTGTACGAATTAGCGCCGCAGCGGGCCTCGCTGGAGGAGGCCTTCATGCGGATGACCGGCGGTGCGGTGCAGTACCACGGCGAAGGCTTCGACCAGGTGATGGGAGGTGCGCTCTGATGGGCGTGCTGGCAGCGGAACGTATCAAGCTCACCTCGACCAGGTCGCCGTGGTGGTGCTCGGCGATCGTGGTGGTGCTCGCCCTCGGCTTGGCCGCGCTGTTCGCGGCGGTGGCCCGCTCGTCATCGGGCAAGGAGAATGCGCTCGATCTCACCGTGTCCACGGCGGTCGGCGGGATCAGCGGATTCGGCGTGATGGTCCTGATGATCATGGCCACCCTGACCGTGACCAGCGAATACCGCTTCGGCATCATCCGGACCACCTTCCAGGCGACACCGCATCGCGCGAAGGTGATCGCCACCAAGGCGGGTCTGGTCGGCGTCTACGGCGCGGTGCTCACCATTGTGCTGGCCTTCGCCGCCTACGCGATCGCCAAGGCAATCGGTGGTGATGCGGCCAACAATCTGACGCTCTCCGGCGGTGATGCCTGGCGCGAGATCTACGGCATTCCGATTTATACGTTCCTCGGCGTGATCCTCGCGGTCGGCATCGGTGTGCTGGTCCGGCAGTCGGCCGCGGCGATTTCCCTGATCGTGCTGTGGCCGCTGCTGATCGAGCCGCTACTCGGCGCCTTCGGCAGCTTCGGACGCAATGTGCAGCCGTTCCTGCCGTTCGCGAATGCGAGCCACTTCTACAGCGCCTCGGAATCGACGGCGAACTGGCACTGGGGACCGTGGGGCGGTCTGCTCTACTTCGCGGTTTTCGTCGCAATTGTCTTCGGCGGTGCACTGGTTATGGTCAACCAACGCGATGCATGATTGAACTACCCGAGTTGCCCTCCCTCGCCGCTCGGGTGACGGGCGCCGACCTTGTCGGGAGGTCCGAGCGCCCCGCGCACCGTCTGCCACTGCCCGGCGGACGATGTGTCATCGGCCCGGTGTGTGAATCCCCTTCCACACCGGGCCGGTGTATGTATTGGGACAATCCGGGCGGCATGTGAACATCCCGGAAACTATGCCCGGCAGCGCTTCCATCCGGAATCAGCCCTGGCTACGCTCGGGGTTCAGCAACCAGTGAGTTATCCATTGGCGGACCCGTCGAAGTGCCCGCTCAGTCTGATCGAGGGGGCGCAGGTGGCGATAACACGTACCCCGCCGACGGTTGGTCGGCTGAGATACGCTCGGGGCGTGACCGAAACACCTTCCGGCGGTGCTGAGCCGGGGACGGAGCCGGAGAACAACGGGGGCGGCCCATCCGAGGTGGCCATACCGTTGGTGCCCGCCGACGAGGACCGATCCGCTCGTCGTCCCGGCTCGGGAATTCGACGCGGTCAGTTCTCCGCCTTGGTGAATGCCGCGAACCAGCGGCCCGACATCATCGGTGCGCTGCGCAAGGCGCGCGAACAACTGCCAGGTGACCCGTCTTTCGGTGACCCGCTTTCGGTTTCGGGTCCCGGAGGTGCCCGCGCGGTGGCGCGCGCGGCGGACAAATTGGTCGGCGATACACCGAGCGCGGCTCGGGAAATCGGGTTCGGCGCACTGCAGGTCTGGCAAGCCATGTTGGAACGCGTCGGCCGCGGTCGAGGTAGCGAAGAAATAACTGTGATGTTCACCGATCTGGTGGCGTTCTCCAGTTGGTCGCTCTCGGCTGGCGACGAGGCGACCCTCGAATTGTTGCGCGGAGTAGCCAAGGCCATCGAACCGCCGATCGCCGATCGCGGCGGTCAGGTGGTCAAACGCATGGGCGACGGCGTGATGGCCGTGTTCACCTCGGCCGATCATGCGGTGCGCGCGGCTGTGCAGGCCAAACGGAATCTCGCCGATGTCAGTGTGCGCGGTTATCGGCCGCAGATGCGGATCGGTCTGCACACCGGCTCGCCGCGCGAGATCGGCGGCGACTGGCTCGGTGTGGACGTGACGATTGCCGCCCGGGTGATGGAGGCCGGAGGCAATGGCAACACCATGCTTTCGCATGCGACATTGCAGGCCCTCGCGCCGGAGACGCTCGACGAACTCGGGTTCTCGGTCAAGCCGTACCGGCGCAGTTTCTTCGCCGCACCGCTGAGTGGGGTGCCGGAGGACCTGCGGATCTTCCGGCTGTGTTAATGGCCGCGGCTTCGCCGCGGCGGGTTCGCGGCCCCCTTGGTCTCGCGTCCGAGCCGTCGAGACTCGCGCCTGCGGCGCATGCGCTTCGACGGCTCGGACGCGAGACGGGCCGCGAACGGGTCGCTCGTAAGACTCGCTCCGTGGTGGTTGGTGGTGGCGGGGGTGTTCGGCACCTGGTGCACGCATGCCGGAAAAGCGGGGCCCGCGACTTCGGCGCATGCGCTTGGACGGCTCGGATGCGAGATGGGCCGCGAACTCCTCGCTCGTGAGGTTCGCTCGGTGGTGGTTGGTGGTGGCGGGGGTGTTCGGCACCTGGTGCACGCATGCCGGAAAAGCGGGGCCCGCGACTGTGGCGTATGCGCTTGGACGGCTCGGATGCGAGATGGGCCGCGAACTCCTCGCTCGTGAGGTTCGCTCGGTGGTGGTTGGTGGTGGCGGGGGTGTTCGGCACCTGGTGCACGCATGCCGGAAAAGCGGGGCCCGCGACTGTGGCGTATGCGCTTGGACGGCTCGGATGCGAGATGGGCCGCGAACTCCTCGCTCGTAAGACTCGCTCCGTTGTGGTCGGTGATGGCGGACGTTCGATATCCGGTGCACGCGTGCTGGAAGGGCGCGACTTGCACCTGCAGGCGCATGCGCTTCGAGGGCTCGGACGCGAGAACGGGCCGCGAAGGGGTCGCTGGTAGGGCTCGCTTCGTTGTGGTCGGTGGTGGCGGGGTGTTCGGCATCTAACGCATGCGGGAAGGGCGCGACTCGCACCTGCAGCGCATGCGCTTCAACGATTCGGATGCGAAACGGGCCGCGAAACGGTAAGACTCGCTCCGTCGTGGTCGAGTGGGTTGTGGGGTGCCTATATCAACCAGGTGATCGCGCAGGCGGCCGCTAGTACGGCGAGCACGCCATTGCGATGGCGAGTGGGGTTCCTACATCAACCAGGCGACCGCGCCCGCAGCGGCTAGAACGGCGAGCACCACCAGGGCGATGGCGAGGGGGCGGGCGGTCTTCCAGGTGGAGTAGGCGCCGCCCAGTAGGAATCCGGCCAGGGCGAACAGGATGACGGACGACATTTGGTCATTCTGCCTCGCGTGGGTCTGCCTGCTGATAGCGCACTGTTCAATTAACAAGCACGCGTGCTTGCTTTTTTCTTGATCCGGTGTGATGCTGGACCCGGAACGCGGACTTCACCGGCGGCGCAACGCGGCGCGCTGGGACGGTTCGCCGCACAGGAGGGCCTTCCAGCTGATGAGTATGCTGGCCGCCGATCCGGAGCTGATCCGAATCGGCAACTGTTCCGGGTTCTACGGTGATCGGCTCAGCGCCATGCGGGAGATGCTCGAGGGCGGGCAGCTCGATGTGCTCACCGGTGACTATCTGGCCGAGCTGACCATGCTGATACTCGGCCGCGACCGGATGAAGGATCCCAGCCTCGGCTATGCCAAGACCTTCGTCCGGCAGATCGAGGACTGCCTCGGGCTGGCGCTGGAACGCAATGTGCAGATCGTCACCAATGCGGGCGGCCTCAACCCAGCCGGGCTCGCGGAGAAGCTGCGCAAGGTTGCCGCGGATCTGGGACTCGATGCCAAGGTCGCGCATGTCGAGGGGGACGACTTGCTCAGCCGGGCAGGCGAGCTCGGCCTCGGATCACCGTTGACCGCGAATGCCTATCTCGGTGCCTGGGGCATCGTCGAATGCTTGAATGCGGGCGCGGATATCGTGGTCACCGGTCGGGTCACCGACGCCTCGGTGATCGTCGGCCCGGCCGCCGCTCATTTCGGTTGGGGGCGAACAGATTACGACCGGCTCGCCGGTGCGGTGGTGGCCGGACATGTGATCGAGTGCAGTACCCAGGCCACCGGCGGCAATTTCGCGTTCTTCACCGAGCTCGCCGATCTGGGGCGGCCCGGTTTCCCGATTGCCGAAGTGCGTAGGGATGGCAGCAGTGTCATTACGAAGCATCAGGGCACGGGCGGTGCGGTTACGGTGGATACCGTTGCGGCACAGCTGATGTACGAGATCCAGGGTGCGCGTTACGCGGGACCCGATGTCACTACGCGGCTGGACAGTATCGAGCTGACTCGAGAGGGTCCGGATCGGGTGTTGATCAGCGGTGTGACCGGTGAAGCGCCGCCGCCGCGGCTCAAGGTGTCGCTCAATACTCTCGGTGGTTTCCGCAATGAGATGGAGTTCGTGCTCACCGGACTCGATATCGAGGCGAAAGCCGAACTGGCGCAACGGCAGCTGGAGTCCTGGCTGCCCGTGCGGCCCGCGGAATTGACCTGGACGTTGGCGCGACTCGACCGTCCCGATGCCGAAACCGAAGAGCAGGCAAGCGCTTTGCTGCGCTGCGTGGTTCGCGATCCGGATCCGAACAAGGTCGGTCGCTCCTTCTCCAATGTCGCGGTCGAATTGGCATTGGCCAGCTATCCGGGCACCAGCTTCACCAGCCTGCCCGGCAATGGTTCGCCGTACGGCGTGTACACGCCGGGATTCGTCGATGCCGCCGAGGTGCCGCATGCGGCGGTGCTGCCGCAGGGCACGCGGGTCGATATCGCACCCGCGTCGGACACGCTGGAATTGGCGGAGGTAGCCGAGCCGGAACTGCCGCAGCCATTGCCCACCAACGACACTCGCCGAGCCCCGCTCGGCACGATCGCGCTGGCCCGCAGCGGTGACAAGGGCGGCAATGCCAATATCGGCGTGTGGGTTCGCACCGATGAGCAGTGGCGCTGGCTTGCGCACATGCTGACGGTGGAGCGGATCAAGCAACTGCTGCCCGAGGCCGCGCCGCTGACCGTCACCCGACACGTGCTGCCGAATCTGCGTGCCGTGAACTTCATTATCGAGGGTCTGCTCGGGCAGGGGGTGGCCTATCAGGCCCGCTTCGATCCGCAGGCCAAAGGGCTCGGCGAATGGCTGCGCTCGCGTCATGTTGATATCCCATTGGAGTTGCTATGAGTCCGTGGAATACACCGGAACGGCGTGAATTACGCGCCACCGTAAAAGGTTTCGCCGAGCGAGAAGTTCTTCCATACCTCGACGCCTGGGAGCGCGACGGCGAGATCCCCCGCGAACTGCACAAGAAGGCCGGAGCGCTCGGGCTGCTCGGCATTCAATTCCCGGAATCCGCGGGAGGTTCCGGTGGTGACGGTATCGACGCCATGATCGTCTGCGAGGAGATGCATCAGGCCGGTTGCTCCGGCGGTCTGTTCGCCTCGCTGTTCACCTGCGGTATCGCGGTGCCGCACATTATCGCCTCGGGTAATGAAGATCTGATCGAGCGCTTCGCGCGCCCGACACTGGCCGGGGAGAAGATCGGCTCGCTCGCGATTACCGAACCGGGTGGCGGCTCCGACGTCGGCCACCTCACCACCACCGCACGCCGCGATGGCGACCACTACATCGTCAATGGCGCCAAGACCTACATCACCTCGGGTGTGCGCGCCGATTTCGTGGTGACCGCTGTGCGCACGGGCGGTCCGGGCTCGGGCGGGATTTCGCTGCTGGTGGTGGAGCGGGGTATGCCCGGCTTCACGGTCAGCCGCAAGCTCGACAAGATGGGGTGGCGGGCCTCCGACACCGCCGAACTGTCCTATGTGGATGTTCGGGTGCCGGTGCAGAATCTGGTCGGGCCGGAGAATTCCGGCTTCTATCAGATCGCCGGTGCCTTCGTCAGCGAGCGGGTCGGGCTCGCGGTGCAGGCGTATTCACAGGCCCAGCGCTGCCTGGACCTGACCTTGGACTGGGTGCGCAACCGAGAGACCTTCGGCCGCCCGCTGATCAGCAGGCAGGCCGTGCAGAATACGGTGACCGAAATGGCCCGCCGCATCGACGTTGCCCGCGTCTACACCCGAGATGTCGTGCAGCACTGGGGGACGGTAGCCGACGCAGTCGGCGGGGTGGGTAGATACAGCGCCGATGGCGAGACCGATTTGATCGCCGAGGTGTGCTTCGCCAAGAACACCGCGGTCGAGGCGGGCGAATGGGTCGCCAATCAGGCTGTGCAGCTATTCGGCGGCCTGGGCTATATGCGCGAATCCGAGGTCGAGCGGCAGTATCGCGATATCCGGATTCTCGGTATCGGCGGTGGCACAACTGAAATCCTGACCGGACTGGCGGCGAAACGATTGGGGTACCAGTCTTGACGACACTACGCACCACCCTCGATACCGCATCGCCGGAGTACACGGCCGCGGCCGAGGCCATGACCACCAAACTCGCCGAAGTGGAGGCCGAATTCGCCAAGGCCATCGCGGGCGGTGGCCCGGATAAGCTCGCCCGGCATCGCAAACGTGGCAAGCTCACCGCGCGCGAGCGCATCGAACTGCTCATCGACGAGGATTCGCCATTCCTCGAACTGTGTCCGCTTGCCGCGTGGGGCAGCGACTTCCACGTCGGGGCGAGTGTTGTCTGTGGTATCGGCATTGTCGAGGGCGTCGAATGCATGATCGTCGCGCCGGATCCCACGGTGCGCGGCGGCACCTCGAATCCGTGGACACTGCGCAAGAACCTGCGCATGAACGACATTGTCATGCAGAACCGACTACCGGTGATCGGACTCGTCGAATCCGGCGGCGCGGATCTGCCGACACAGAAGGAAGTCTTCGTGCCCGGCGGACGGATGTTCCGCGACCTCACCAGGGCGTCTGCGGCTGGAATCCCCACCATCGCTCTGGTTTTCGGCAATTCGACCGCCGGTGGCGCCTATATCCCGGGCATGTCCGACTACACGGTAATGATCAAGGAGCGCTCCAAGGTATTCCTCGGCGGGCCGCCGCTGGTCAAGATGGCCACCGGTGAGGAATCCGATGACGAATCGCTCGGCGGCGCGGATATGCACGCGCGCGTGTCGGGTCTGGCCGATTATCTGGCGGCCGACGAGCAGGACGCGATCCGCATAGGTCGCTCGATTATCAAGCGGCTGAACTGGAAGAAGCAGGGTCCGGCGCCACGCGCCGAGGTGATCGAGCCGCTGTACGACCCGGACGATCTGCTCGGCATTGTCCCGTCCGATCTGAAGATTCCGTTCGATCCGCGCGAGGTGATCGCCCGCGTGGTCGACGGCTCCGATTTCGATGAATTCAAACCGCTCTACGGCAGCAGCCTGGTGACCGGCTGGGCGGAACTGCATGGTTATCCGGTCGGCATTCTCGCCAATGCGCGCGGCGTGCTGTTCTCGGAGGAGTCGCAGAAGGCGACCCAGTTCATCCAGCTGGCCAATCAGTCGAATACGCCACTGCTGTTCCTGCACAACACCACCGGCTATATGGTCGGTAAGGAGTTCGAACAGAAGGGCATCATCAAGCACGGCGCGATGATGATCAATGCGGTCTCGAATTCGAAGGTGCCGCACATCTCGCTGTTGATGGGCGCGTCCTATGGTGCCGGTCATTACGGCATGTGTGGTCGCGCATATGACCCGCGGTTCGTCTTCGCTTGGCCCAGTGCGAAATCCGCTGTCATGGGCGGTGCGCAGCTCGCCGGTGTGATCTCGATCGTGGGTCGTGCGGCCGCGGAGGCCAAGGGCCTTCCGTTCGACGAGGAGGCCGATGCCGGGATGCGCGCGATGGTGGAGGCACAGATCGAGGCCGAATCGCTGCCGATGTTCATGTCGGGGCGGCTGTACGACGACGGTGTGATCGATCCCCGTGATACCCGCACGGTATTGGGAATGGCGTTGTCGGCCATCCACAATGCCCCAGTCAAGGGCGCCGATGGCTTCGGCGTCTTCCGGATGTGAGGGCCACGATGTCGTTGACGAATGTCCTGGTTGCCAATCGCGGTGAGATCGCCCGTCGGGTTTTCGCGACCTGTCGCCGCATGGGAATCGGTACGGTCGCGGTCTACTCCGATGCGGATGCCGCGGCACCGCATGTCGCCGAAGCCGATGCGGCGGTGCGTCTTCCGGGCAGTAGCCCGGCCGAGACCTACTTGCGCGGCGAGCTGATCATCGAGGCGGCCTTGGCCACCGGGGCCGATGCCATCCATCCCGGTTACGGATTCCTTTCCGAGAATGCGGAATTCGCGCAGGCCGTACTGGCAGCCGGACTGGTGTGGATCGGCCCGCCGGTCGAGGCCATCGAACAGATGGGTTCGAAGGTCGCTTCCAAGAAGTTGATGGATGCGGCCGGAGTGCCGGTACTGGCCGAACTCGATCCCGCTGAGGTCACCACAGCGCATCTGCCGGTGCTGATCAAGGCGTCCGCCGGTGGTGGCGGGCGCGGTATGCGCGTGGTGCGCGAACTCGCCGATCTGGAACCCCAGATCGCCGCAGCCCGCAGGGAAGCCGAGTCCGCGTTCGGCGATCCGACGGTGTTCTGCGAGCGGTATCTAGAGACCGGCCGACATATCGAAGTCCAGATCATGGCCGATACCCACGGCACCATCTGGGCCGTCGGCGAGCGGGAATGCTCGATTCAGCGCCGTCACCAGAAGGTGGTCGAGGAGGCGCCCTCGCCGCTGGTCCAGCGGATCGACGGCGGGCGCGGGTCAGGCCAGGAGGCGGCGGCGAAGCGTGATCACGAAGGGTCCCCGCTTACGACCAATGGACAGAGCATGCGCGCGCGACTGTTCGAGGCGGCCAAGCTCGCGGCCGGTGCGATCGGCTACACCGGTGCCGGGACCGTGGAATTCCTCGCCGACGAGACGGGGGAGTTCTACTTCCTGGAGATGAATACCCGGCTGCAGGTGGAGCATCCGGTGACCGAATGCACCACCGGACTTGATCTGGTGCGGACTCAGCTGGAGGTCGCGGCTGGCGGCGAGTTGGCGCTCGCGCCGCCGCCGCTGCGTGGGCATTCGATCGAGGTCCGGTTGTATGCCGAAGATCCGGCGCACGAATGGCAGCCACAGAGCGGGACGGTGCATCGGCTCGATATTTCCTCGGTGGCAAACGAATTCGATGTTCTCGACCGGCCCGGCGTACGCCTGGATACCGGCGTGGTGAACGGTTCGGTTGTCGGCGCGCATTACGACCCGATGCTGGCGAAGGTCATCTCTTACGCCGAGACTCGCGGTGCAGCGGCACGCCTGTTGGCAACGGCCTTGCAGCGCGCCAAGATTCACGGCCTGGTGACCAACCGCGATCTCCTGGTGCGCGTGCTACGCCATCCGGCATTCCTGGCTGGGGACACCGACACCGCATTCTTCGCAACGCACGGGTTGGATCCGCTCTCCGCGCCTTTGGTTTCCGAAGCCGATGAGGCACTGTCCATTGTCGCCGCCGCGCTCGCCGATGCCTCGGCGAACCGGCTGGCTGCCAGAGTCGGCGGCGGGCTGCCAGCGGGCTGGCGGAATCTACCGGCACAGTCACAGCGCAAGTCGTACGAAAGTCGGACCAGCGGAATACATGACATCGGATACCGATTCACCCGAACCGGTGTCGCGGTCGATGGTTACGACGGCCTCGAATTGGTAGCGGCGGGTCCCGAGCGTGTAGTCCTCGCGGTACCCGGCGAACGCGGCGTGGTGCGTAGGCAATTCGATATCGCCCGCTACGGCGAGCTGGTCTGCGTCGACTCGCCGCTCGGACCGGTTTCGGTGCGCAGACTGCCGCGTTTCAGCGACCCGGCCGATCAGGTCGCGCACGGTTCACTGCTCGCGCCCATGCCGGGCAGCGTGATTCGTATCGGCGCGGAGGTCGGCAGCGCCGTCGAACAGGGCCAGCCGATTCTGTGGCTGGAGGCGATGAAGATGGAGCACACCATCTCCGCACCCGCCGCGGGCGTGCTCAGCGTCCTCAATGTCACTGTCGGCCAGCAGGTCGATGTCGGCGCCGTGCTCGCCGTCGTCGATCCCACCGAATCCCAGGAGAACTCATGAGTTTCATCGAAACCGACGAGCAGAAGGCGCTGCGATCCGCGGTCGCCGCGCTCGCCGCTAAGTACGGCTTCCGCGATTATGTGCTGCCGAAGGCGCGCAAGAACGAGCCGCTCACCGAATTGTGGGATGAGGCAGGCAAGCTCGGCTTCCTCGGCGTGAATCTGCCGGAGGAATACGGCGGCGGTGGCGCGGGCATGTACGAGCTCGCGCTGGTGATGGAGGAGCTGTCCGCGCAAGGTGCGGGCCTGCTGCTGATGGTGGTTTCTCCGGCGATCTGCGGCACCATCATCACCAAATACGGCACCGACGAGCAGAAGCAGCTCTGGCTGCCCAAACTTGCCGACGGTACCGCCAAGATGGTCTTCGGTATCACCGAACCCGACGCCGGTTCGAACTCGCACCAGATCACCACCACCGCGCGTCGTGACGGTGACGACTGGATCCTCAACGGCCGCAAAATCTTCATCTCCGGTGTGGACCAGGCCGAGGCCGTGCTCATCGTGTCGCGCACCGAGGACCACAAGACCGGCAAGCTCAAGCCCGCGCTGTTCATCGTGCCCACCGATGCCCCCGGCTTCATCAAGACGCCGCAGGAAATGGACATCATCGAGCCGGACCACCAGTTCACGCTGTTCCTCGATGACGTGCGCCTGCCGTCGGATGCCCTGGTGGGCAAGGAAGATGCCGCGCTCATGCAGCTGTTCGCGGGTCTCAACCCCGAGCGCATCATGGGCGCGGCGATGGCCGTCGGCATGGGCCGCTACGCCATCGACCGTGCCGTCGAATACGCCAAGGAACGCACGGTGTGGAAGACGCCGATCGGTGCGCACCAAGGCATTTCGCATCCGCTCGCCGCGGTGAAGGTCGAGGTGGAACTGGCCAGGCTGATGATGCAGAAGGCCGCAACGCTCTACGACGCGGGCGATGAGATGGGCGCGGCCGAGGCCGCGAATATGGCGAAATACGCTGCGGCCGAAGCCAGTATCAAGGCACTCGATCAGGCCATCCAGACCCACGGCGGCGCGGGCCTCACCAAGGAGTACGGACTCGCCGCGATGCTCGCGGCCGCCCGCATCGGTCGCATCGCCCCGGTCAGCCGCGAGATGGTGCTGAATTTCGTCGCCCAGTACTCGCTGGGCCTGCCGAAGTCCTACTGATATCCCGCCCTCGTCTTCCGATGCCGGGGCGACGAGGGCGGGCTCGGATGCCACGACAGGAGGCTCGATGACCGAGACATCCACCGCGCCATATGTGCGTTACGAGGTCGGCAATGGATTCGCGACGCTGACATTCGACTCGCCGCACAACCGCAATGCGCTGTCCTCTCGGCTGGTCGCCGAGTTGATGCAGGGTCTCGACGATGCCGCAGCCGACCCCGCCGTGCGCGGCATCGTGCTCGCGCACACCGGCAATACCTTCTGCGCGGGCGCCGACCTGAGTGAGGCCAGCAATGCCGATCCGGCCGTTGCCGCCGATGAGCGCACCCGGGTGATGATCGGCGTACTGCGCCGGCTCGTCGAAACACCGAAGCCGATCATCGCCCAGATCGACGGCAATGTGCGCGCCGGTGGCATGGGCATCGTCGCGGCCTGTGACATCGTCGTCGCCGGTCCCGGCAGCAGTTTCGCACTCACCGAGGTGCGAATCGGATTGGCGCCGTTCATGATTTCGCTGACCCTGTTGCCGCGGCTGAGCCCGCGCGCGGCCAGTCGCTACTACCTCACCGGCGAGAAGTTCGGCGCGGATATCGCCGAGCGGATCGGTCTTGTCACCATTACCGCCGACGATCCGGCGGCCGAGGTGGCACGACTGGGCGCTGAGCTGCGCAAGGGTTCCCCGCAGGGCCTCGCCGAGGCCAAGCGTCTGGTCAACGCGGGCATCCTGGCCGAGTTCGACAGCTCCGCCGAGGAGCTGGCGAAACGTTCCGCGAGCTGCTTCGGCACGCCAGAGGTACAGGAGGGCATGATGGCCTTCTTGCAGCGCCGTCCACCGACCTGGGCAGAATAGCGCCGTGACATCGCCGACGACCAATGCCACCACGGCCGCCAGCCTGTTCGGAGTGAACTGATGGTGACACACCACGAACCCAAGCAGGACCGCAGCCGGATCACCCGGCAGCGCCTGCTCGAGGCGACCATCGACTGCCTGGCCGAAAAGGGTTGGGCGGCGGCGACGGTCTCGGTCGTCGCGGAACGGGCCGGGGTGTCACGGGGCGCCGCCCAGCATCACTTCCCGACCAGGGAAGACCTGATCACCGCCGCACTCGAGTACATGTTCGACACCCGCACCCAGCAGTCCAAGGATGAGGCGCTGGTGATGGCCGCACTGGCCGGCGGGGTCGAGCGCACCGAGGCGGTGGTGGCTGGTCTGGTCGACTCCTACACCAGCCCGCTGTTCAAAGCGGCGCTGCAGGTGTGGACGCATGCGGCGGCCGATCCGGCACTGCGGGAGCGAATTGTGCCGCTGGAGGCCAAATTTGGGCGTATTTCGCATCGCCGGGCCGTGGCGGCGCTCGGCGTGGACGATAATGATCCGGTTACCCATCACCTCGTTCAGGCGACACTCGATATGGCACGCGGGCTCGGTCTGGCCGATGTCCTGACCGACGACTCGGCGCGCCGCAAACAGATCGTCTCGCAATGGGCGGCCACGCTGCACGCCGCATTGCACCCCCCACCGCCCTGAGCCCGGCGCCCCAGCTGGGGCCGGGCTGAGTTGCCAGGCCGGAGCTGAGCCGCCGGGTGGAGCTGATTTCTGCTCGAGCCGATGCCGGGTAGAGCTGGCGGATTCGAGTACACGGGCGGCGCTGATCGTCTGAGGGAGCTGAGTCGCCGATTGGGCTAAGGCATCAGCCGCTACTCCTCGTTGGGACCTTTCGCCGGTGAGACACGCTCGAACCAGACGGCCGTTTCATCCGGGGTGAGCACCCGTTCCAGGGTAAGGTCGCCGACCATATTCGGGAAGAACCGTCCGGCCGGCCAACTGCGTTGGTACGGAGGCGGGTCCAGCACCAGCAGACGGGTGCCGTCGACGACCGGAATATCGGAGGGCGTGCCCTCGTTCCAGATCCAGCTGCCATCCGGCGCTACCAGATTGAACGATCCGGTGGTGTGCACCATGCCGGGCACATCGCGGCACATCGCGACCGCCTCCGCTGACGGCGCCTCACCCGGAATATGCCCGCTGCCGATGAGGGCGTCGGCGAGCAGGGTGTGCAATTGGAAGTTGTCGCCGATGCCGGTCATGCGCATGGCGTAGCCGGTGTTGGTCTCGCGGTGCAGCACGATGACCGGCTCGTCGTCCAGCACGCTCAACGCGTAGCCGAGGCATTTATCCCACCGGTCCGAGATTTCGCCGAGTGCGTCGTGCCGCTCGCGGATGATCTCGCGACCGGAGTGTCCGAAATCCTGTCGAACTTCCTTGTGCGACAGCATGGCCAGCGCAGCCCGATTCCAGTCGGCGAGCGTCCACCACGACAGTGTCGGGCCGAAGCCGAAGTATTCGAACAGTTCCGGGTCCAGCTCGACATGCTCCGGGTCGGGGGCTTCGCCGACATCGGCGGTCGCCCACTGCTGCGCGAATTCGGTTGCGCTGTCGAGGGATTCGGCGAGATTGGCAAGCACGCTCGGCGCGCATACCACCGGATCCGCGCCACCTTCGACGCACGCGCCGATCAGGACCGCGATATTGGCTCGCGGTCCCGGCGGTACATCTGTCAGCACATCGGCGAGCAGTTTTCCGCCCTGCGCCATTTCCTCCGGAGTCGCCGATTGGTAGAGGCGATGCAGCTCCATGTGGGCTTGTTGCTGTGCTTCTGGGTCCTGCGCGCGCACCGCGCGTTCGAAGTCGAATACAGCGTCTATGAATCGATCAGTGGCCGAGCTCATCCCCGTACGCTAACACCTTGCCCCCCAACCACTTTCCGCACAAGCGCGTCGTCCAATAGCTTGCCTCGGTAACAACATGCGCTCCCGCGCGCCTTTTGTCACGCCGCGCACGAAATCGCGGGGGAAACCATGCGTGGCGCGCGAATCGGTGCGCGGGAACAGTATTTGTTGGCCTACCGGGGCATCGGCGATTGCCGACGCAACGCTGTCGGGCGGGTGACTAGCACAAGCCTTGCTGCTGAAGGTGCCCTTCATCGACGGCGTAGGAGGTGGAACCGATGAGGACGCCGAGGAGTCCGCCGATGATCAATCCCGGAATCGCGCCGACGAAGAAGAGGGGCAGACCCGCGATGCCGCCGATAGTGGCGCCGAGCAGACCACCGACCAGCGTCCTGACCTCGATGGTGTCGCCGGGTGCCAGGCACTGGCCGATGAGGTCGGCTTGCGGGGTCGGTTCGGTTGCCGCGGCGATCGGCTGGGTCGCGACCGGTGCGGTCGGTTCCGGTGATTCACCCGGTGCGGCTGACGCGGTCGAGGCGAAGCCGACGGTGAGCGCGATGGCGACAAGCGCACCGATGACGGTCAGGACGAATCTCGAAATGCTTCTCACGGTTTTCCTGGTGGTTCGAAGGGTTGGCGCGACTGAATCATCATTCCCGGAGTTCGCGGCGTGCGAAAGGGTTTCGGATGAATGCCGCATTAAGAGGATTTCGAGGAAGTAGGTAAAGGAATCTCGAGGAATCGGATGTCACACTCGGTCGTCCTGCGTCGTCCTCCCTGTGAAAGCGGAACAACGCAGCGAAATCAGGAGCGGGAATCATGTCGAACATCAAGGTAGCGGTGGCCGGAGCGACCGGACGGCTGGGCCGCCACGTCGTGGATGTGCTGAACGAGCAGGGGCATGAGGTCGTCGCATTCTCCCGCGCCAACGGCGTGGATATCGAGACCGGCGTCGGACTTGTCGAGGCGCTCAACGGTGTGGATGTCGTCATCGATGCATCCAGCACGCCGTCCGCGGATCAGACCATCGCGACCGAATTCTTCCGAGCCGCGGCGCGCAACCTGCACGAGGCGGGGCAGAAGGCCGGTGTCGAGCGGCTGGTGGTGGTGTCCATCATCGGCATCGATGGCTCGCTCGCCGGATACAACGCCGCGAAGCTGGCGCATGAGGCCGCGCTGCTCGAAGGGCCGTTGCCGGTGCAGATTCTGCGCGCGGCCCAGTTCCACGAGTTGGTCGAGGTGATGATGCAGTGGGGGACCCAGGGCGACATCGCCTATCTGCCGAAGATGCGCACCCAGTTGGTGGCGGCGCGGGCGGTGGCCGAGGCGCTGGTGGAACTGGCGGTGAATCCGTTGCCGGAGTCGCTCGATGCGCCGTTCCCCGAGATCGCGGGACCGCAGCCGGAGACGATGGCGGGTGCGGCCGGTTTGCTCGCCGCCAAGCTCGGTGCGCCTGCCCAGGTGATCGAGTCGAGTGACGAGGCGAACCCGGATCGTGCGCAGTACGAGAACGGTGGGTTGCTGCCCGGGGCGCACGCCGAGTTGGCCGGTCCGACGTTCGCCGAATGGGTCGAAGCTACTTACGCCTGATACACAACGCGATTCGCCCGGTGCGTGCACCGGGCGAATCGCTGTGCCGGATCCGCGCCCGTCCCGTGAGCTCGGTGCGGATCCCGGCAGCAGGATGCCGATTAGTGGGCTGCGGTCAGGTCGTAGAGCGTGATGCCGTCGACTTCTGTCGCGGTGAAGTTCTCTTCCACCCACTTGCTGATCTCGCTGCTGGTGCCGGAGCGGCCGAATCCGGAACCGCCGTCCGCACCGCCGCGATTGCCACTGCCGATGAAGTAGTGGATCTTGCCATCGGCGACGTACTGCTTGAACTGATCCAATGTCGGCGACGGATCGCTGCCGTTGAAACCGCCGACCGGCATGACCGGCAGTTCGGTGGCCAGCTGGAATCCGGCGGCGCTGTTGGAGCCGGTGGCGGCGGCGACCCAGGTGTAGTCGGAGCCGTTGTTTTCCAGCAGTGCGATGACCGTCGCGCTCGGCCTGCTCGCGCCGAGCAGACCACCGGCGGGGCCGCCCATCATCGGATTGCCCGCTTCGTTGGTGCCTTGTTCTCTCGCCTGCGCGCCATTGCGGCCAGCACCATTCGTGTTGCGGCCGTCAGCATTTCGCGCACCGGGGATGCCGCCGCCGAAGCCGCCTTCGCCACCGGGACCACCGTTGCCTTCGGCCCACGGTGGAGGTCCGAACATCCCGAACCGCCCGACATTCGGTCCCGCCGAAGGGATCCCGCCCTCGTGTCCGGTCGAAATGGTCTGGGCGGAATACGCGACGGGCCCGGCCAATCCGGCGAATGCGGCGGCCAATGCCGCGATCAGGGCCACCTTCCGCGGTGTGGGCAGCAGCACCATGATGGTCGCGAGCACACCGACCACCAGCACCGCCCAGCGCAACCACGGCACAAAGCTCGAGCTGCGCGACAACAACATCCACGACGTCGCGGTGGTCAGGCCGACCGCAAGTCCGGCGAACAACCGGACCCACAGTCGATGCCGATCTCGCCACAGCTGCACCGCGCCGATACCAACCAATGCCGCGATCGCCGGAGCCAGCGCCACCGTGTAGTACTGGTGGAAAATGCCCGCCATGAAGCTGAAGGTCAGCCCGGTGACCAGCAGCCAGCCGCCCCACAGGATCAGCGCCGCGCGCCGTCCATCGGTGCGGGCAGCCTTGCCGCGCAGGAGAATTCCCGCAACAAGCGCGACCAGTGCGGCGGGGATGAGCCAGGCGATCTGACCGCCCTGCGCCGGTTCGAACATCCGAGTGATCCCGGTGTTGCCCCACATGCTGCGGCCGCCACCGGGCGGCATATCGCCACCACCACCGGGGATGACGCTACCGCGTTCGTTGCCGTTCAGTCGGCCGAGACCGTTGTAGCCGAGGGTGAGTTCGACGATCGAATTGTGTTGCGACCCACCGATCCACGGCCGTGAAGATTCCGGCCACAGTTCGACCGTGAGCAGCCACCAGCCCGCCGCGGCGATCATCGACAAACCCGCCGCGAGCAGCTGCAGGATCCGCTTGCCGAGTTTGGGCGGACCCGCGAACAAATAGGTCAGCGCCAGTGGCGGCACCACCAGCAGCACCTGCAATTGCTTGGTGAGGAACCCGAATCCGATGAAGACGCCGGTGAGTACCAACCAGCGGGTGCGCCCGTCCTCGACCGCCCTGGTCATCGCCCAGGCCGCCGCGATCATCAGGAATACCAGCAGCGCATCCGGGTTGTTGAATCGGAACATCAGTGCGGCAACGGGCGTCACCGCGAGTGCCAGTCCGGCGATGAGACCGGCCGCCGGGCCGAATGGCCTGCGTACCGTGGCCCACACCAGCGCCACCGAGGCGACGCCGAGCAGCACCTCCGGCACCAGGATGGTCCAGGAATTCAGTCCGAACGTCCGCACCGACAGTTCCATCAACCACAGCGAGGCCGGTGGCTTGTCGACGGTGATCGAGTTCGCCGCATCCGAGGAACCGAAGAAGAAGGCCTTCCAGGACTTCGAACCTGCCTGTACCGCGGCGGAATAGAAGGAATTCGACCACCCGCTGGCGCTGAGGTTGCACAGGTAGGCGATTGCGGTGCTGAGCAGCAGTACCGCCAATGCCGGGTATTCCCAGCGGCTCTCGCGTTCGGGGCGCGAGTGCGGCGGTACCGCTGTCGACGGTGGCGTGAGCGTAGCGGTCACTGGTGTCCGCCCTCGGTGACCATCGTGCGGATGGCGGTCGGGTTACGGAAGACCCAGCGCAGGCCGACGAATCGGATCAGCGTGGCAATGAGATTGGCAACCACGAGTACGAACAATTCCAGATGAACGGCGGCGTCGGGGGCCCATCGGTGCAAGGCGAACAACGAGCCGCTGGTGACCAATAAGCCGAAACCGAAGATCAAGAGACCTTGGAATTGATGTGACACAACGCCATTCGATCCACGCACCCCGAAGGTGAAGGCGCGGTTGGCGGCGGTATTGCCGACCGCGGTGATCAGCAGCGCGACGAAGTTCGCGACCTGCGCGCCGGTCATCGGCTGCAACACCAGGTACAGCAGCATATAGGCGAGCGTGGAGATGACGCCGACGATGGCGAACCGCACCACCTGCCCGACCATCCCCAACGGCACACCGGGCACCAGCGGTTCTCGTCCGACCGAGCGGCGCAGCTCGTCCAACGGCAGCGCACCGGTTGTCAGGCCGCGCAGCAGTCGCCACACGCCGAGCAGATCTTTGCGCGCGGTATCGATGATGTCGACCCGGCTGTCCGGATCGTCGATCCAGTCGACCGGCACCTCGTGGATGCGCAACCCGGCGCGCTCGGCGAGCACCAGGAGTTCGGTGTCGAAGAACCATTCCCCGTCTTGCACCAGCGGCAGCAGCCGCCGCGCCACATCGGTGCGCATCGCCTTGAAACCGCACTGCGCATCCGAAAAACGCGCCTGCAGTGAGGCTTTCAAGATCAGGTTGTAGCAACGGGAGATGAACTCGCGCTTGGGTCCGCGCACGACTCGCGACGCCGCGTCGAGCCGGGTGCCGATGGCCAGATCGGAGTGCCCCGAGATCAGCGGAGCGACCAAGGGCAGCAGCGCGTTGAGGTCGGTGGACAGATCCACGTCCATGTAGGCGACGACCTGGGCGTCGGAGTGCTCCCACACCGCGCGCAGCGCGCGGCCGCGGCCCTTGGCGTCGAGGTGCACGACGCGCACGTCATCGAGTTCGTCCGCGAGCAACTCGGCGACCTGCATGGTGTCATCGGTGCTCGCGTTGTCGGCTACGGTGATCCGCGCCGGGAACGGGAACCCGTCGCGCAGGTAGGCGTGCAGCCGCCGCACGCAGATGCCCAGATCGGCTTCTTCGTTGTAGACGGGGATCACGACGTCCAGCACGGGCGTGATCACCGTTTCGGTCATTTCCGCCCGGTGCGCGGCGGTCGTCGATTCGGTCATGCTGACTACCCTCGCGAACCGCGCTGGCCCCTAGCTGGGCCCTACCTGTGAGGTTCCTGGGGACCGTGGCTAGCGCATCCGCCGAATACGCAACACGGTGTCGGTACGCAGACCGACCTGTCCCTCCGGTCCCGTTATTTCCCGCTCGACCGCATCCTTGGTCTCCACGCTCCAGTCCGCCCCGAGCGCCAACCCGTCGAGCACTTCGTCCATCGTCGGAAAGTGCACGTCATGTCGGTCTTCGATAAACGAAGGCCACCCCGCATGCCCCGCGATCAACAAAACCCCACCGATCCCGACCGCCTCCGCGGCTCGCCGCAAAACCGTCGTCCGCTCGTCGTCCTGTGCGACCGGTGAATGAAAGAATTGCGCCGAGACCAAATCGAACTCCCCGTCCGGAAATGATTGCGCCAGATCATGTTCGGCAAACACGATGCGCTCGCCGACACCCGCCTGCTCGGCATGTACGGCCGCCCGGCGCAGCGCTGTCGACGACACATCGACGGCGGTAACCCGCCAGCCCAGCCCCGCCAGCCAAACAGCGTCCGCACCCTCACCACAGCCGAGGTCCAATGCGGTTCCCGGCGCGAGCGATGCGGCCTCGCGCACCAACAACGGATTCGGCTTCCCGGTCCAAATCTGATCCCGATCCTGATAGAACCCCTCCCAGAACTCCTCGGTGCCGGTTGTGGTGCCCTCGCTCATGCGCCGCTCTCCCATCGCGTATTTCGGCTGTTTTCGCATGATGTATGCCGCGCCCGCGAAAACGCCAACCTTCTTGCCGTTTCGGCAACAGCGTCCAGCGAGGTCGGGTGTAGGGATTGGTACGGTCGGATTGTGATGCGCAGTGGGCGGGGAGTGGATGCGGGGACGCCCAGGCGGGTCGATGCTCGGACCGAGCGGTGGCGGGAGCATCGGGTGAAGGTTCGGGCGGAGTTCGTGGATGCGGCGTTGCGGGCGCTGGACAAGTTCGGGCCCGAGGTGAGTATGGGAGATATCGCGAAGGAGGCCGGGGCGGCCAAGCCCAAGCTTTATCGGCACTTCGAGGATAAGACCGACCTGTACAACGCGATTGTCGACCGGGTTCGCGACATGCTGTGGGAGCGGATCGTTTCCAGTGCTGATCTGACGAATGATTCGGCGCGCGAGTTGATTCGGCGGGGCGCGGCCGAATATGTGCTCGTGGTGTCCGAGCATCCCAATGTTTTCCGGTTCATGCTGCACAGCCACTTCGCCCAGCGGGCCGATGAATCCGAGCGGGCACTGCAGTCGGCTCGGCAATCGGCCAAGCGGGCCGCGGATCTGTTCGCCGGACTGCTCGCGGATAAATCCGTCGAAGTATCCAGCGTCGAACTCGTCAACTATTCGGTATTCGGTGCGGTGGCCTCGGCCACCGACTGGTGGCTCGGCGCGAACCGGCTACAGGCACACACCATGCCGACCGAGAAATTCGTCGCCTACCTGGCCGAGATCATCTGCGCACTGGTCGAGGCGAACGCACGGCTCAACGGCATCCGCGTCAATGCGGATCTACCGCTGCACCTCGCCTTCGCCGGCGACTGACGTGTGGCACCGACCGCGAGCGCGCCATTAGCGGTCGGCTCCCGCAGCCACTTCGAACCACATCGTTCTCGCCAACCGCATCATCGAGGCCAACGGTGGCTGCGATGCCCACAGTATGCCCCGACCCACCGACAAGTTTCGGTACCCGTCGCGGCATTAGAAGCCGATGTAGTTTTTGTGCGGCACGGTCGGCTCGACGGTCTCGCGCAGCGTCATCGGCACGATCATGCTGTCGCCGGGATGGAGGTACACCCCACGCCAATCGGTCAGGAGTGGGACAGGCGCCAGAGCGGGGAGACGGGGCCGTGGCCTGCGCCGAGATCGTAGGAGGCGGCTAGGCAGCGGTAGGTCCATTCCTTGGCGAATTCGACGGCATCGGGAACCGAGTAACCGTTGGCGAGGGCGCATGCGATGGCCGCGGCCAGGGTGTCGCCGCCGCCGTGGTCGTTGCCGGTGGTGATTCGCGGTGCGGTGAATTCCAGAAAACGATCGCCGTCGAAGAGCAGATCGGTGCTCACCGCCGAGGAGCGCAGGTGCCCGCCCTTGACGATCGCCCACTGCGCGCCGAGCTTGTGCAGCGCCTGCGCCGCCCGCCGCGCCGAGGCGTCATCGATGACCTCGATTCCGGTGATCAACCGCACCTCGTCGAGATTCGGCGTCACCACCGTGGCGAGCGGAATCAGCGTGTGCCGCACCGCGTCCAGCGCCTCCGCGTGCAGCAATGGATCGCCGTGCATGGATGCCGCGACCGGATCGACCACCAATGGCGTCCGATCCCGTCCGATCCCGACTTCCTGACACACCTGTGCCACCGACTCGATGATCGCGGTCGAAGCCAGCATCCCGGTCTTTGCCGCGCCGACCCCGATATCTCCGACCACCGCACGCACCTGGTCGGCCACGACCTGCGGAGGAATCTCGTGGAACCCGCTCACTCCGACCGAGTTCTGCACCGTCACCGCCGCCACCGCCACGCATGCGTGCACCCCGCACAAGGCCATGGTTCGCGAATCGGCCTGAACACCAGCGCCGCCGCCGGAGTCGGTCCCGGCGATAGTGAGGACACGAACCGGGGTCTGCCCGTCGGGCACAAGCGGCAGGAATTTCACAACCCAGACCCTACTCAGCGTTGACCCAACGGAAATAAATGAAAACCATTATCATTAACGTGTGACCACCTCATCGACCCCTGACCTGCTGCCCGTTACCGTGCTCTCCGGCTTCCTCGGCGCTGGCAAGACGACCCTGCTCAACCACATCCTCGCCAATCGAGACGGTCGCCGTGTCGCGGTCATCGTCAACGACATGAGCGAGGTCAATATCGATGCCGCGCTCGTCGCCGGGCAGGGCCACCTCGACCGCACCGAGGAGAAGCTGGTCGAACTGACCAATGGCTGCATCTGCTGCACGCTGCGCGAGGATCTGATCGAGGCGGTCGGCAGGCTCGCCCGCGAAGGCCGCTTCGATCAGTTGGTCATCGAATCCACCGGCATCTCCGAGCCGATGCCGGTCGCCGCGACCTTCGACTGGGAATTCGAGGACGGCTTCGAACTCGGCGATATCGCTCGCCTCGACACCATGGTCACCGTGGTGGACGCCTCCACCTTCCTCGCCGAAATCGCTCGCGGGCAGGCCCTCGCGGAGCGGAATCTGGAAGCGGGCGAAGGCGATACGCGCACGATCGCCGACTTGCTCGTCGACCAGGTCGAATTCGCCGATGTCCTGCTGATCAATAAGACCGACCTGGTCAGCGACAATGCCGCCGGAACCGTGGAAGCCACTGTGCGACGGCTCAATCCGCGCGCGCATGTGCTGCGCACCGAGAAGGGAGCGGTAGATCTCGCGGAGGTCCTCGCGACCGGTCGCTACAACCCCGTCGTGGCCGCCGAATCCGATGGCTGGGCCGAGGAACTCGCGGGCGGCCACACCCCGGAAACCGAGGAATACGGCATCCGCAGCCTCACCTACACCGCCGAGCGACCCTTCCACCCCCACCGTCTCGGCGAGGTCCTCACCCAACTGCGAGGCATGTTGCGCAGCAAGGGTTTCTGCTGGCTCGCGACTCGCCCCGACCTCGCCGTAATCTGGTCCCAAGCCGGTCCGAACCTCACCTTCGAACCCGCCGCCTGGTGGTCCGCCCTCGAAGTCCCCGCGGGCCAAGAAATCGTCTTCATCGGCATAAAACTCGACGCCGCCCACATCCGTGCCCTCCTCGACGGCGCCCTGCTCACCGACGACGAATTCGACGCGGGCCCCACCACCTGGACCACCTATCCCGACCCATTCCCCACCTGGGGCGCTCTCCACCAGCACTGACCTGGACAACCGATCACCAGGCAAACGTCGAGAGCGCCCCACCACCGCCGCATTCTCGACCGCTAGTTGGAGATGCCGGGAGCCTGGTGAGTGTAGGTGGGATCGGTGAGTTGGGTGAGCATGAAGGCGGCGATGTCGGCTCGGGCGATTTTGAGCGACAGGCCCTTGGCGTCGGCGGGAAACCCTTGGCGGTAGGTGTCGGTGCGGGGGCCGTCGGTGAAGGCGCTTGGGCGGACGATGGTCCAGTCGAGGTTGCTGGCGCGGACGTACTCTTCCTGCTCGACGTGGTCGGCGTAGGCCTCGCGCAGCAGCATCCCGAACATGACGTACTTCCAGAGGAAGTTCAGGTTGCCGCGGCTGTCGCCGACGCCAAGGGTGGTCTGGCAGATCAGGCGTTTCACACCGGTCCGGTCCATCGCCTCGAGCACCGCGCGGGTGCCCTCGGCCCGGATGACGCCCTTGCGGCCCGCACCGAGCGAGATCAGCACCGCATCCTGCCCGACCACCGCCCGCTCCACTGAATTCGTATCGAGCACATCGCCCTCGACAATGTGCAGCCGCTCGTGCCGCTGCCGCACGTTCGCGGCATCGCGAGTGAATGCGGTGACCTCGTGCCCCTGTTCGAGCGCCTGCTCGACGACCAGCCGACCGACGGTGCTGGTGGCTCCGAATACTGCGATACGCATGATGTTCTCCTGTGTCGAATTTGCGGTGCGCCCGGGCCCTACGTGGTTACGCAGGCTGCCGCCTTCGGGCCGGACACTCGCACCGCGGGTGTTGGAAGCTGTTGAGCTGTTGGTGAATCCAGTACATCAACGGAGAACGAGACGAACCATGGCCGCGCGTCTCAGGACCATACGAGAGGGTCTACGCCGGAAACCGCGGAGCGGCTGGCGTCCGGAAGCGGGATGCCAGCCGTCGCGCAGCGTTCAGTCAGCCGAGCTTGGCGAAGAATTGCCGGATATCAGCGACGATCACCTGCGGTGCCTCATGTGCGGCGTAATGCCCGGCGGCATCGTTCGGGCCGCCTTGGGCGGAGCCGACGTTGTAGGAATTCCAGCTGACGATGTTGCTGTGATCGCGCTCGGCGAACCGGCGGATCGACTGGAAATCGCCCTTGAACATCGCCAAGCCGGTCGGCACCGTGGTCGGCCCACTCGGCTGCTGCGCGGTGTGCGCATTCTCGTAGTAGAACCGCAACGACGACCCGGCCGTACCGGTCAGCCAGTAGATGGCCACATTGCCGATCACGAATTCCTCGTCGAGGCTCTCGCCGAACAACTGCGCGTTCCAGCCGAGCAACCCGACCGGCGAATCGGCCAGCGCGAACGCCAGCGTCTGCGGCTGCTGGCTGTGCAAGGTATTGAAGGCCATCTTGTTCTCGTGGAACCACTGCAGGTGCTGCAGCGCCGCCATATCGTCCTCGGACAGCCCGTCGAACTCCGCTGGATCGCCGGATGGGAACGAAAAGAGCTGCGTCACATGGACTCCGACCACGTGATCGCAATCCAGCCGCCCGATCTCCGGTGACACCATCGAGCCACCGTCGTTGCCGATGGCGCCGTAGCGCTCGTAGCCCAAGCGGCTCATCAGCTCCGCCCAAGCCGCGGCGGTGCGGACTGTGCCCCATCCGGTGCTGCGGGTCGGACCGGAGAATCCGAATCCCGGCAGCGATGGGATGACCAGGTGGAAGGCGGGATCGTCGGCCGATTCCGGTTCGGTCAGTGGCGCGATGACATCGAGGTATTCGAGCACCGAACCCGGCCAGCCGTGGGTGAGGATCACTGGCAGCGCATCCGGCCGGGAGGACCTGACGTGCAGGAAGTGGATATCTTCGCCATCGATCTCGGTGGTGAACTGCGGGTAGGAGTTCAGCTTCGCCTCCAGAGTGCGCCAGTCGAAGTGTTCCAGCCAGTACGCGGCGAGATTGCGCACCCGCTCGTTCGGAACGCCATACGCGTCGCCGACGCCGGGCAACTCGTTCGGGTAGAGGGCTCGGGACAGCCGGTCGGTCAAGTCATCGAGCTGAGCTTGCGGAACGTCGATGGTGAAGGGGGTGATGGCGTTCATTTCGACTCCTTGTGAAACGGAATGCTTCGTTCTGTTTGAACAGTATCAGAACGGATCATTCCGTTTCAAGTGCTAATCTGAACTCATGCCGAAGACATCCGATGCCCCAGCTCAGAAGGGTCTGCCCGGGCGCAAGGCGCAGGCCGCCCGCAATGACGGGCTCATCCTCGAGGCCGCCCGCGCGGTCTTCCTCGCCGATGCCAATGCCCCCATCGCCGCCGTCGCCGAGCGCGCGGGAGTAGGGATCAGCGCCCTCTATCGCCGCTATCCGAGCAAGGAGGTGCTGCTGCGTACCCTCTGCCACCAGGGCCTGCGCCGCTACAACGCCGAAGCCGATGCCGCACTGGAGGATTCGGATGGCTGGCGTGGTCTGGTCGGATTCCTGGAGCGGGTAGTCGACGCGGATGTGCACTCACTGACCGTGCATCTGGCAGGCACGTTCACGCCGGACGATTCGATGCTGCCGGACGTCACGCATTCGGGTGAAGTCACCGAGGAACTGGTGCGGCGCGCACACGCCTCCGGTCGGCTGCGCGCGGATGCCAATGCCAACGACCTCGGTCTCGTGCTGGAATCCTGCGCGGCAATCGCCATGCCGGACCAAGTCCGAACCGCGGAACTGCGGAGGCGAGTGCTCGCCATGCTGATCGCGGGGCTCTCGGGAAAAGGTGAACTGCCGGGCCCGCCGCCCGAGTTGGGCGAATTCGCATGGCGGTGGAAACCGCGCAAGTAGGCCGATGCGTGGGGTCGTCGCGTGCGGTCCGCACAGTGATCGGTGCGAATCTCAGGCTTGTGACCGGCCCGCTCGCCAATGTCGGGTTCTGCTTCTTTACCGATCCGGGCGGCAATGGCGGGGCCATGCAAGAGATTTCGACGGCTCTGGTTCCCGAGAGCTATGCCATGCTCGTGACCGGGACCTCAGTCGCGCTTGTTGCCGGTGGATGTCCGGGCTGCGTCGGGCCGTGCGAGAGGTTGGATCGCGCGGCCGTCCACCCATGCGGTCCAGCCGTTATTGCAGGCGATATGCGCCCAGTCCCCGGCGCGGCCGAGGATCTGGAGTTCGACGCCCGGATCGATGCTGGTGAGCGGGCCGAGGCTCGGATCGGGCGCGGCCCACGCGTCCAATCCGCCGTCGGGTACCAGGTGGGTCGGATACCAGGGGGCGGCGAGAGGTTCGATGGCGCGGCCGTCGACCCATGCGGTCCAGCCGTTGTTGCAGGCGATATGCGCCCAGTCGCCGGAGCGCTCGAGGATCTGGAGTTCGACGCGCGGATCGATGCGGGCGACGGGCGGCCGGGTCGAGTCGGGAGTGGCCCATGCGGGCATGCCGTGGTCGGGTACCTGATGGGTCGGATGAAATGCCGGTGTGCCGCCGCGCTCGACCACCGGCACGACTTCCGTGGGTACGGCGGAGGCGTCTAATGCCGGTATGCCACCGGTGAATGGCTTGACCACGGCGGGATCCAGCACATCGCGCACCAGACGGAGCGCGACTTCCGTTGTGGTCTCGAACAATTCGGCACGTGGGTTGCGCGCCGTCAGCTCGCGCCAGCAGGCGAACCGGGTCGAGAACGTGGAACGGAACACCGTGAAATCGGCGAGTGCGTCCTGTTTCCTTGCCGCACCTGTCATTACGGCGATTCTTCCGGTCGTCAACAGTTGACCGAACGACCGCGCCGCCGCGGTCCCGGCGTCGGTGAATCGGTAGCTACCGAGCGCCGCCAGTCGAACAAGGCCCAGCGACGCCAGCCGTGCCAGTCCCTCCGGCATCCGACCGGCCGCCGCCGCGAGTGATACCGGTGTGGTGCGCTGGGCTGCGGACAAGGCCCACCGAGTGTCGCCGGCGGCCAGCCCCTTGGCGAGTTGCTCCTCCAGTTCGAGCGCCCGCAGCTCGAGCGGTCCGGGCGCGACGTTTCGACGCAGGACTCCGGCCAGGCGGGCCTCCTGTGCCGCATCGGCGGCGGCGAGCAGTGCGGCGAATGTGATGAGATCGAGGTCGATCGGCGGTGATGCGAATCCGGGGCCGTATGAGCTGAGATCGAGGAGTTGGTCGATCAGCATGGTGGCCTGGGTGAGCGTGGGCACGACGGTGAAATCGAAGCCCTCGTCGCCGCTCCCGGCCTGCATGACGAAGGTGTCGTCTTCATCCCCGCGCAGCACCAGCGCCGCTGTCCAGTCGTCCTGCCCGACGTGGTTGGCGGTGATGGCGGTGGTGTGGGCGGGATCGGCGGCGATCCGCAGTGCTCCCGTCGCGGGTCCGGTGAGTCGGCCGTCCGCTTCGAGCAGTCCGGTGTCCCGCAGCGCCGCCACCGGGTCCTCCGGCGGGGTGGTCAGCGGCAGTCCGGACCGCGGTCCCGGCGTCAGCCCAGCGATGGACAAGGCCGCGGCGAGTTGGTCCGGGGCCAGTCGGAAGCGCATCAACATCGTCGACTCCTTCCCGCGCCCGAGCCGCTGCGCGAAAGCGGCTCGGTGGGCGTGCACACCGCACCGACCTGGATGCGCCGGATGCCGCGGCGGCCGAAGAAGCCCAGGCACGGGCCGTCGCGCACATCCGTCTGTAGCCGCAACGCCCGGTCGCTCCAGGCCAGCAGCGGCGCGACCGGAACCAGGCCGAGCAGGGCGCAAAATTCAGCAAGACCCGGACCGCGAACCATTGCGCGAGTGGTATCGGTCGCCGGGCCCGGTGTCCGCGGTGCGCGGCCTGCTGCCGGGTGTCCAGTCATCAGAGTTTTCGGGTCGACCGAATCACATTCATGGTTTCACATGCGGCGATTGCTCAGCAACAGGCCGACCGATGGTCTCGACCCGCGAAGTTCGGACCGTGTTTTCCGTTTCGATCCGGAATGTCGCGCAACTCGGTCCGACCGCCAGGCGTCCGGCCGGTGCGGCAATTTTCGATCGCGTGGGTGGAAGCCGAGCTAGCGCGGTCCCAGGAACAGCGTTTGGGTGCTTCGGCCGAGCGGGCCCTTTTCATCGAAGAGCGACGACTCCGCCAGGCCGATGCCGTGCGGTTGGGGATAGGTGGCGGCATCCAGGCAGACCCATTCACCGACCGGCTGCCGGTGCAGCGTGACCGTGAGATCGGTATTGATGAACAGGTATTGATTCCAATCCAGCACCCGGCTGACACCATTGCCCGAATCCGCCGCGGCGAGGGTGCGTTCCAGCGGACTCGGCGTGGTACCTGCGACGATTGGATATTTCAGACGGATCCAGCAGATCGCCGGGCCGGGATCTTCGAAAGATCCGGAAACGAAGCTGTAGTCGATACCGGTGTGAAATCCGATGGACTGGGTCGACGGAAAGTGGGACGGCGTCGCCTGATCCGGGCCGGGACGGATACCGCTCGGCAGGAACTGTTCGGGGAGTTCGAGCTCCGGCTCGGCGAGTTTGAAGCGCCAGGCATTCGCTCGCATGACGGGTCCGCGATCGGTGGACAGGGTCGCTTCGATCAGCTCCACACTGCGTCCGGGACGGGCTACCCGTGTCGTCGCCATCAGCGGCTCCAACGGAACCGGGCCGAGGATTTCCACCGCGACCCGCCCGATCTGAAATCCGGCCCGTGGCTCACAGCGTTCGATCGCGTGCCCGAGCAGCGCCGATGGGGGTCCGGCATGCTGTGCGTCGGGTGACCACGGACCGCGGGTCAGTTCGGTCGAGACGAACCGATTCGGATTCGCCGGATCTGGGGTGTAGAAGGCATCGGCCACGTCGTTGTCCCGTTCCGCTGGATTGTTCGTACGGTTAACGATTCTGCTACGACGCTACTCGGCGCGGCGATCGGCCGCCCGCTATGCCCGGCCGAAGGCGAGGGCGACATTGTGGCCGCCGAAACCGAACGAGTTGTTGAGTGCGAAATCGATGCGCTGCTCGCGGGGCGCACCCGTTACGATATCGAGGTCGATCTCCAGGTCCCGATTGTCGAGATTCAATGTGGGCGGGACGATTTGGTCACGCAGCGTCAGCATGGTGAGGATCGATTCGAGCGCACCGACCGCCCCGATCGAATGGCCGAGTGCGGATTTGGGTGCGTAGACCGATGCCTGTGGGGTGACCGCGGTGATGGCATTGGCTTCCGATGCGTCCCCGATAGAGGTCGAGGTGGCGTGCGCATTGACGTGCTGAATATCCGAAACCTCCAGTCCGGCAGTGCATATCGCCTTGCGCATCGCGCGCGCCGCACCGATGCCCTCCGGCTCCGACGCGACGATGTGATAGGCGTCCGAAGTGATCCCCGCGCCCAGCACGCGGCCGTGAATTCGCGCCCCGCGCGCCCGCGCATGCCGCTCGGATTCCAGTACCAGCAGTGCTCCCGCCTCACCGAAAACAAACCCGTCGCGATCCCGATCGAATGGCCGCGATGCCCGCTCCGGCTCGTCATTGCGCGTACTCATCGCCCGCATCATGGCGAAACTCGCGATCGGCACCGCATCGATATGCCCCTCGACGCCACCGGCCACCACCACATCCGCCTCACCGGTAGTGATCAACCGCCAGGCGTGCGCGATCGCCTCCGAACCCGATGAACAAGCGGAGACGGGCGCGAAAACTCCTGCCTTGGCCCCGATTTCGAGTCCAACCGTCGCGGCCGGACCATTCGGCATCACCATCGGCACCGACATCGGCGAGACCTTGCGGTAGCCGCCGTCGCGCATCGAATCGACCGCATTGATCAGCGCATCGCCGCCGCCAAGCCCGGTGCCGATGACAACCGCGAGCCGCTCGCCCTCGACCTCGGGTGCGCCCGCATTGCGCCAGACCTGGCGGCCGAGCACCAGCGCCATCTGCTCGACATAGGAGTGGCGGCGCTGTTCGACGCGGGTGAGCTGATCACCCGGCCGTGACTTCAACTTGCCGCCGATGCGGACCGGTAGATCGTATTCGGCCACGAAATCGTCGGCGAGCATGCCGATACCGCTGCACCCGGCGAGCAGTCCGGACCAGGTCGCGTCGATGTCATCGGCGATCGATGTGGTCGCGGCGACCGCGGTGACCACGACGGCCGGGCGAATTTCTGAAGCGATTGTTACAGTCACGATGTCATGAATACCTGTACCAATCGCTACAGTCAACTTATGGCTCGCCCACTCGACCACGCGAAACGCGCCGACCTGCTGGCCGGTGTCGTCGAATACATCGCCGCCCACGGTCTCGGTGACCTATCGCTGCGTCCGCTCGCCGCGGAACTCGGCACCAGTTCGCGCATGCTGATCCACTACTTCAACACCAAGGAAGAACTGCTGGTGCAGGCGCTCACCACGCAGCGCCCGGATATCGCCGCGGTCTTCGCGGGGGTCTGCGATGCGGCTTCGCTGCGCGAAAGGCTCAGCGAATTCTGTGCGGTGAATATCGCCGGGGAGGCCACGACGAGTGTGCGGGTGCTGCTGCAGGTACTGGGGGCCGCTTGTGCGCCGGGTAGTCCCTACGGCGACTATGCGAATGCCGCGATCGCGACGTTCATCGGGACGTTGGCCGATGCGCTGCGTCGGATCGAATCCATCGATGACCCGGAAGCCGTTGCTACGCTGTTGGTTTCGGGTCTGCGCGGCATTATTCAGGATCGGCTGATCACCGGTGATGTCGAGCGCACGGATCGGGCCGCGCGTCGGCTGATCGACCAAATCATCCGATAGGGACCCGTATTTCGGAGCGGCGGGTCGATTCGCTGCTTTGGTAGATCGTATTGATCGGGCAAACGAAAAACCCTGTGTCGGCGGCACATGCGAGGTGTGGCCGACACAGGGTTGTTGATGCCAGCGCGTCAGGCGAGGGCGATCGCGGCGCAGAGTGCGGCGACGGCGATGAACTGCAGCGCCACCCGGCCATTGATCACACTGTTCCACTTGTCTTGCAGCGCACGGGCATTCGCGGGAATGACACCGCTGTGCGCGGCCGCGGTCTGTTGGGTGTTCACCGGCTTCGCGACCCGAACGTAGATTCCGAGCCAGGTCACCAGCGCCAAGACGGCGATGCCCGCCGCGATCGCTGCCGCCGCGTGTCCGCCGATGGCCGCGAGAGCCGTTGCCACGACCGCGGTCACCACACCGCTGATGCCGACGATCGGCATCCGGCGGTCACCGTAGTAGTGACCCCAGCCCGCCGACATGGTCACGGTCCGGTCGTCCAGCTTGTCGTACACCGACCGCGTGATCAGTGCGAAGCAGGCATCGGTGCCGTAGACGACGGCGTTCGCGAGGACCGAGACGATGGCGACGAGCTGGATGAGGGTGGTGATCATGAGCTGTTCCGTTCTCTGATTTAGCGTTGTTAGAGAATCTAGCGACGCTAGAAGACTTAGTCAACCCGTATCGGCATTCCATACGCCGCCGAACCATTCGACTCATTTGCTCGATATTGGCTGAAAGGCTGAGATCAGCGTGCGGCGGCGTTCTCGATGGTGGCGGCGACTTCGCGCAGGGCCCGGCACTTGATTGCGGGTGGGATGCTGCTCGCCCATCGGCGGCGCCGTAGTGATGCCGTGCACGCTCTCGCTGATCCGCAAGGCCGTCATCGACGCCAGAGAATGCGGCCTCGCCATCGGCATCCGGGCGGCGGTCGCCAGCGCGACGTGAGCCCCGAGTCGACCATCTATCCCGTCGTCGCCCTTATGCTCGCGACCTCCGGCCTCGAGACGGTTCGGCGATCATCGCCGCCGCAGCGGTACTGGTCCCCCCGGAAAGCTCCGTACCGGCGGGGCTTCCGAGTGTGGTTGGTGCCCAGGAGATTTCGGGTGGGCTGGAAGTTACTGACCCCAGCCGTTTTCGAGCAGATCGAACAACTCGCGGAACGCGCTCGCCGGATCTTGCCTGGTGCTCGCGACTTTGGCGCTTTCCAGTGCGAAGTGGGCGAGTCCCGCGGCCGCGAGATCGCCCTCCGGTGCGCCGGTCGCCTCGGCGATCGCGGCCGCCAATGCGGATTCGTGCCGCAACAGCATCTGGTGGGCGTACTCGCGCAGCGCGGGCGTGGAGTCTACGAGCTGGTGGAAGGCTACGATTCCGGGATCGTGGTTGCGCGCGGTGCGGGTGCGCATCAGATAGTCGCGCAGCCCGTGGATGACCGATTGTCCAGCGGGCCGGTCACGGACGGCTGCGACCAGATCGGCCTCGATATCCGCGTCCAGGTCGAAGACCAGTGATTCCTTGCTGGGGAAATGCTTGAACAGCGTGCTCAGCGATACATCCGCCGCCTCGGCGACCTCGCGGACGCCGACATTGTCATAGCCGCGTTCGGTGAACAGCTGCATCGCGGCGTCGGCCAGCGCCTGCCGCGTCTGTGCCTTCTTGCGCTCCCTGCGCCCGATCGTCGCGGTCATGCCGCAACTCTACCGGATTAGGCTATCGACACTAAAATCGGAGCAGTTGTACTTTTGTATCGACTATGGTTTTCTGAGGTCCGTCGGCCGCTCCCGAAGCTGCCGAGACTCGAAGGAGGTGAGCGGCGATGTCCGCCGATATGACCGAGACGAACAGCGCGCGACAGATCCGATTGGTACTGGCCGGGGTGCTATTGGCGATGCTGCTGGCAATGTTGGACAACGCGATCGTCGGCACCGCGATGCCGACGATCGTGCGCGAACTGGGCGGACTGTCCCAGGTCGCCTGGGTGGTGACCGCCTACACCCTGCTGTCGGCGATCTCGACGCCGGTGTGGGCGAAACTCGGCGATCTGTACAGTCGAAAAGCCATATTCCTCAGTGCGATTGGCGTATTCCTGATCGGCTCGGTACTGGCGGGCGCATCCTGGTCGATGCCCGCGCTGATCGGATTCCGCGCAGTGCAGGGCCTCGGCGCGGGCGGCATAGCCGTCACGGCATTCGCCGTCATAGGTGCGCTGGTCCCGCCGCGCGAACGCGGAAAATACCAGGGCATGACCGCAACCACGATGGCCGTCGGCACCATCGGCGGACCGCTGCTCGGCGGCGTGATCACCGACGGACTCGACTGGCGCTGGGCCTTCTACATCAATATTCCGCTGGGCCTGGTGGCCTTCGCTTGGTCGTGGTGGCGGCTCGAACTGCCCGTCGTGCGCAGGAAGGTGACCATCGACTACGCGGGCATTCTCGCGCTGACGACCGCGATCGCCGCACTGGTGCTGATCGCGACCTGGGGCGGTGTCGACTACGCCTGGCTCTCGGCGCGGATCATCGGACTGGCCGTGCTCGCGGTCGCCGCCTTGGTCGCATTCCTGGTCATCGAACGTCGGGCTGTCGACCCGGTCATTCCGCTCGGGATCTTCCGCACCCGCAATCTCACTCTGGCGGCGCTGACCGCACTGGTCGGCGGCGTGATCATGTTCGGCTCGGTGCTGTATCTGCCGCTGTTCCAGCAGACGGTGCAGGGCGCCTCGGCCGCGAACTCCGGACTGCTTCTGCTGCCGATGATGATGCCGCTACTGGTGGTCTCGCAGATCGTCGGGAAGCGGATGACCGCGACCGGTAAGTACAAGCTCTTCTTCATCCTCGGCGGGCTGTTCCTCACCGCGGGCGCGCTACTGCTGGCCACCATAGACGCGGAAACTAGTCGGCTGACAACGGGTTTCGCCATGGCGCTGATGGGTACCGGACTCGGCTTCTCGATGCAGTTGTCCACCGCCGTCGCACAGAACAGTGTGGCGATGGCGAATATCGGTGCGGCATCCGGTGCGGTCACGCTGTTCCGTACTCTGGGCGGATCAATCGGGGTCGCGGCATTCGGATCCCTGTTCACCAGGGCGCTCCTGGGGCATGTACCGGCCGAGGGACACGGCTACCTCGCGGCCTTCGCCGCCGGCACTGGATACATCTTCCTGGCTGCCGCCGCGATCTGTGCACTCGGCTTCCTGATCTCCTGGTTCATCGAAGAAGTTCCGTTGCGCGGCAAGGCTCCTGAGTCGGTTGCGATCGACAAGCCCGAAACCAGGGCCGCGGCCTGAAATGATCACCGCGCCTGCCCGATCACGCTGTGATCGGGCAGGCGTGATTCATTCCGACACGGTATCCGGATGTGTGTGCTCGAACAGTCGAAGCAACATGTCCCCCAGCATAATTCGCTCTTCCGGACGGAGCGGGGCGAGAATCTCATCGCGTATTCGTCCCGCCTCTTTGTCGAGGGCTCGCAGCAAAGCCCGACCGGTCTTGGTGATCCGCACCGACATTCGACGACGATCCTCCGGATCGCGTGTGCGCTCGACCTGACCGGCGCTGGCCAATTCGTCGACGATCTTCGCCACATCGCTCGGATGAATATCGAGCCGGATACCCAGATCGCGCTGCGCATGCGGCCCGAAATCGACGAGCGCGGCGAGGACGGCCATATGCCACAGCCGAAGTCCGCGCGCCGCGAGGCATTCGGCGAACCGTCCACGTGCGACCTTGCCCACCTGGGAAAGCAGGTAGGTCTCGAGCCCGAGCAGGCTCGGCGGAAGTGCGCGCGCGGAATCCATGCGACAAATTATAGGCCTGAACCTATGATAGGTCTGCACCTACTAATAAGGAGACAGCATGGACGCCCTGCACCCAAGACTGCTCGTCACCCATTTCGCTGAGTGCTTCGACTTCTACAACGCCGCCCTCCCTGAGCTCATCGGCGCCAAGCTGATCAAAGGCACCTCGTCGGGTCCCTACGCGAACTGGGATGTCGACGACCAAGCGGCACTGGTGCTCTTCGACCGCAGCGCGATGTCCGAAGTCGTCGGCACCACCGACCTGCCCGTCACCGCCGCACCCGCGCAAGATGTCGTGATGTTCGTCTTCCGAGTGCCCGACGTCGACGCGGGCCTGGACCTGTGCCTGCGCAACGGCGCGACCCTCGCCGCGGCCGCGGCCGATCGACCGAACTGGGGTCCCAACCTGCGCTCAGCCCACCTGCGCGATCCGGCAGGTACCCTGATCGAGCTCCAGTCCTACTGACGGGCGATGAATTCCGTCCGCCAGCACCGTCGGCACTAATACAGGCACACCGATCGGGAGGACCACCATGCAGAAGATCGTGACCAACCTCTGGTACGACACCCAGGCCGAGGAGGCCGCCGAGTTCTACTGTTCGCTGTTCGAGGATTCGAAGATCACCAATGTCGTGCCCTACTCCGAGGTGGGTCCGCGCGAAGCCGGGCTCACCATGCTCGTGGATTTCGAACTCAACGGACAGAAGTTCACCGCCATCAACGGCGGCGGCGACTATCACTACACCCACGCCATGTCGCTGCTGGTCAACTGTGACAGCCAGGACGAGGTCGACCGACTCTGGACGGCACTGCTCGCCGACGGCGGCCAGCCGATCGAATGTGGTTGGCTCAACGATAAGTACGGCATTCCCTGGCAGATCTGGCCCGTCGAAGCCGACGCTCTGCTGACCGGTACCGACCGCGCGGCAGCGAACCGCGCCATGCAGGCGATGCTCGGTATGCAGAAGATCGACCTGCAAGGCATGCGCGACGCCCACGAGGGCAAGCTCAGCTGATCTGCGAGGAGCCGACCTCGCGGTATCCGGAGTTGTCGATCGCCTCATCCGATCGCCCGGCGCGGTGCGGACATGGAAAGGTATCGTCGGGCAGGAAAAATTCATACACCAACGGGGGCTCGCACCAGCGGGCTGAGAGGACGGCTAGCCCATTCGGGCGTTCAGGGCTGTCGACCGTATGAACCTGACCGGGTAATGCCGGCGTAGGGAGGATATTCATGGCCACACCTGTCGACTCCGTGACCACTGGTCCGATCGAAGGCAGCGTCAAGCATTACCAACAGGTCGATGACCTGCGCATTCCGGTGCGTCGGATCAATCTGACCAATGGCGAGCACTTCGATGTCTACGACACGTCGGGCCCGTACACCGACGACACGGCGACCATTGATCTGGAGGCCGGTCTACCGAAGCTGCGCGACGGCTGGACCAAGCCCGAGGTCGACGGTCCGCCGACCCAGCTGGCCTGGGCACGCCAGGGCATCATCACCCCCGAGATGCGCTTCATCGCGGCACGCGAGGGCGTGACCCCCGAGCTGGTACGCGACGAGGTCGCCGCGGGGCGCGCGGTCATCCCGGCCAATCACAAGCATCCGGAGCTGGAGCCGACCATTATCGGCAAGAAGTTCCTGGTCAAGATCAATGCCAATATCGGCAACTCGGCTGTGTCCTCCTCGATCGCGGAGGAGGTGGAGAAGATGGTGTGGGCCACCCGCTGGGGTGCGGACACCATCATGGATCTGTCCACCGGCAAGAACATTCACGAGACGCGCGAATGGATCCTGCGCAATTCGCCCGTCCCGGTCGGCACCGTGCCCATCTATCAGGCGCTGGAGAAGGTGAACGGCGATCCGACCGCGCTCACCTGGGAGATCTACCGCGACACCGTAATCGAGCAGTGCGAGCAGGGCGTCGACTATATGACCGTGCACGCCGGTGTGTTGCTGCGCTACGTGCCGTTGACCGCCAAGCGCGTCACCGGCATCGTCTCGCGTGGTGGATCCATCATGGCCGCATGGTGTCTGGCGCATCACCAGGAGTCGTTCCTGTACACCAACTTCGCCGAACTCTGCGAAATCCTGGCGCGCTACGACGTGACCTTCTCCCTCGGCGACGGCCTGCGGCCCGGCTCCATCGCCGATGCCAATGACGAGGCCCAGTTCGCCGAGCTGCGCACTCTCGGTGAGCTGACCAAGATCGCGAAATCGCATGGTGTGCAGGTCATGATCGAGGGTCCGGGTCACGTGCCGATGCACAAGATCGTGGAGAACGTGCGGCTGGAAGAGGAGCTGTGCGAGGAGGCGCCGTTCTATACCCTCGGCCCGCTCGCCACCGATATCGCACCGGCCTACGACCACATCACCTCGGCCATCGGCGCGGCCATCATCGCCCAGGCGGGCACCGCGATGCTCTGCTATGTCACCCCCAAGGAGCACCTGGGTCTGCCCAACCGCGACGACGTCAAGGTCGGAGTGATCACCTACAAGATCGCCGCGCACGCCGCTGACCTTGCCAAGGGCCATCCGCACGCCCAGGACCGCGATAACGAACTGTCCAAGGCGCGGTTCGAATTCCGCTGGCGCGACCAGTTCGCCCTCTCGCTCGATCCGGACACCGCCCGCGAGTACCACGACGAAACCCTCCCCGCCGAACCCGCCAAGACCGCCCACTTCTGCTCGATGTGCGGACCGAAGTTCTGCTCCATGCGCATCTCCGCCGATGTGCGGGAATACGCCGCACGCCAAGGGCTCACCGAGACCGAAGCGCTGCAAGCCGGTATGTCGGAGAAGTCCGCCGAATTCGCCGACCACGGCGCACAGGTGTACCTGCCGGTCGTGTCGTAAAAATGGCGATAGCCCCGGACCAAGGGGTGGTCCGGGGCTTCATTCAGGAAGATACACGAAGAATCCGCCGCTCAGGAGTGGATTCGCACAAATTGATGCCGAGGCAGTGGTGGATCAGCGTCCACGCGGTCCGATCGGGAAACCGAGCGCGCCGAAGGTGGCGTTGAGATCCGACTAAGGTCGAGGTATGACCCGCAGCAAATCCGCCGCGCGGCCCGATCCGACTCCGGCGCGGCGCCGCATCCGTGGCCTCGATGCCGAGCAGCGCAGCGCGCAACGCCGCAGCCAATTGCTCGACGCGGCCACCGAACTATTTGCCGAGCAAAGCTTTTCGGGTACATCGATCGAACAGATCTGTCAGCGCGCGTTCGTCGGGACCAAGGGTTTCTACGACCATTTCGACAGCAAGGAAGCGTGCTACGTCGCGCTGCTCACCCAGATCACCGAGCAGATTCAGCAGCGTGCCATCGAGGCCGCAATCGCGTCCGCCGAACTGCCATGGCCGGAGCGCGCGCAGGCCATTATCGCGGCCTTCGTGCACGCCATTGCCGACGATCCGCGGCTGGCCAAGGTGACATTCGGTGAGGCGGGCGGCATCTCACCGGCGGTCGAGAAGCAACGGCGCAGTAATCGGCGTTGGGCGGCGGCCTTCCTCGATCAGCAGTGGTCGGGCGTGGAGTCGACGGATCCGCAGGCGCAGCGCAGGCGAATTACTGTGGCGCTGGCTACCATTGGGGGCATATTCGAACTCGTCGCCGACTGGCTGCACCATCACGACGATGGCGGCGCTCCCGATCTGGTCGATACGCTCACCGAGGATCTGCAGCGATTCATCGCCGTCGTCGATGCGGGTGTCCGAACGGCCGCCGCGCGCTGAGCCCGCCCGATCCGGCTGTTCGCCGAGCGCAGTCATATGGCGGTCGAATGGGGCGGTGTCCGAAACCTCTGCGAACCAAGGCTCGGCGCGGCGCTAGCGGGCATGCCAGATGCGTCCGCGGACCTCGCCCAGGCCGATGCGTCGCCTATCCGGGCCCGGTGCCGATGCGGTGATGACTACCTCGTCGCCGTCCTCCAGGAAGGTTCGGCGCAGTCCGTTCACCGTGACCGGTTCGGCTCCGCCCCAGGACAATTCGATGAATGAACCGCGCTGGCCCGGCTCCGGTCCGGAGATGGTGCCGGAGGCGTAGAGATCACCTGTGCGAGTGGCGGCGCCATTCGCGGTGAGATGCGCCAGCATCTGCGCCGGTGACCAGTACATCGCGGAATACGGTGGATGCGAGACGGTTTGGCCGTTCCAGTGCACGGCCAGGTCGATATCGAGGCCCCACTTCTGGCCGCTCCGCAGATAGGGCAGTGGTTCGGGTTCTTGCTTCGGCAGCGGTATGCGGGCGTTTTCCAGTGCGACCAGCGGTGTTACCCAGGGTGAGATCGAGGTGGCGAACGACTTGCCGAGAAACGGTCCGAGTGGCTGATACTCCCACGCCTGGATATCGCGCGCGGACCAATCGTTCACCAGCGCGACGCCGAAGACGTGCTCGGCGAACTGGTCGATATCGATGGGTGTGCCGAGTTCGGAGCCGACTCCGACCACGAATCCGAGCTCGGCCTCGACATCGAGGCGTTGCGACGGTCCGAAATCCGGTGTGCCGGAAGGTGTTCGGCGTTGCCCGTGCGGACGCACGATATCGGTGCCGGAGACGACGACCGTGCCAGCACGTCCGTGATATCCGACCGGCAGATGTCGCCAATTCGGCAGCAACGGTTCGGCATCGGGACGGAACATCCTGCCGAGGTTCGTCGCGTGGTCGACACTGGCGTAGAAATCGACGTAATCGCCGATCGTCATCGGTAGCTTGGTGCGCACGTCGTGCAGCGGATGCACTGCCTCCCCGAGAATTTCATCATCGACCAGCTCGCGGATCCGGTCGCGTACCTCCCGCCACCGACGTGGCCCCGCCGCCATGTGTGCATTGAGACTCGGCTCGGCGAATGTCGGATCCGCCAATGCCGCAGCCAGATCGATGACAAGATCGCCGATCCGCACACCGACCCGGAAGTCCTGTCCCTCCGGCGCGAAGACGCCGTAGGGGAGATTGTCCGCACCGAAGAGGGTGTTGTCGGGAACTTCGATGCGGGTCTTCATGCGGGTCCACGCTGGTTCGCGTGCGGGCGCTGATCCGGTTGCCGGTGCGTGTCGGATTGCGGTCCGCGACCGGACCAGGTCCACGCATATCCGGGATCCTCGCAGGCCAGCGCGCCTTCACCGAGTTCGAGCGGTCGGAAGGTGTCGACCATGACCGCGAGTTCATCGAAGAAATCGATGCCGATACTGTGCTCGTACGCGCCCGGCTGCGGGCCGTGCGCATAACCGCCGGGATGTACCGATACCGAACCCTGTCCGATACCGGAACCCCGACGTGCCTCGTAGTTTCCGCCGCAGTAGAACATGATCTCGTCGCTGTCCACATTGGAGTGGTAGTACGGCACCGGAATCGAGAGCGGGTGGTAGTCGACCTTGCGTGGTACGAAATTGCACACCACGAAATTGATCCCCTCGAATGCCTGATGGGCGGGCGGTGGCTGGTGCACTCGGCCGGTGAGCGGTTCGAAATCGGCGATATTGAAGGTGAGCGGATACAGGCAGCCGTCCCAGCCGACCACATCGAACGGATGCGTCGCGTAGATCATCCGCGTGCCGACCACCTGACCGCCCGGGCGATGCTTCACCAGCACTTCGATATCGGTTCCGGTGGCGATCAGCGGTTCCCCCGGGCCGTGTAGATCTCGCTCGCAGTACGGCGAATGTTCCAGCAGCTGACCGAATTTCGAGAGATACCGCTTCGGCGGGGTGATGTGGCTGGACGCTTCGAGCACATACGCGCGCAAGGGTTCCGGGCCGCTCGGTAGCCAGCGGTGGGTGGTCGCGCGCGGAATCAAAACCTGGTCGCCCTGCCGGGCCGGGATGGTGCCGAAGACCGTTTCGACCACGGCCGCACCGGATTCCACGTACACCAGTTCGTCGCCGATGGCATTGCGGTACAGCGGTGCCGCGCCCTTGGCCACCACATAGGAGATCCGCACATCCGCATTGCCGAGCAACAGCCGACGGCCGGTGACGGGATCGGTTCCGGCCGGGGTGTCGCCGGGGAAGAGTTGGTGTAGACGCAGATGTCGATGGCGCAGTGGATGATTCGGGGTGAGGGCCTGGTCCGGTAACTCCCATACCGTCGAATCGACAATGGCGGGCGGTAGACCGCGGTGATACAGCAGGGAGGAATCGCCGGAGAAGCCCTCCTCGCCCATCAGCTCTTCGTAATAGAGCCGTCCCTGATCGTCGCGATGCTGGGTGTGCCGCTTCGGCGGCACCGCTCCCACCTGCCGATAGAACGCCATGACCGCACCTCCGGCTGGACCGCTGGATTCACCTCCATCGTAGTGCCGCCGGTGCCGCTACGGTGGACATTTTGTCGGCCTATCGGCAACTTCTGCGGCATTTCGCCTAGCGATAGGGTGAAGTCCTGAACAATTGTCAGGCGTGACGTAATGCGCGGTACACGGCCGCCCCGACAAAGGCCCCGAGGCTCTGCGCATCCCAACCGCCCTCGTCGGCAAGCAGTGTGCGCACCGCACCCTCACCTGCGGACACCCACAACTCGACAAGCACCGGCAACTTACGCTCGGCATCTTCGGTACCCCAGGCGCGCAGCGTCGGTCGCAGCAGCGTGGTGCAACGCTCGATGGCGAGCCGGCGACCGCGCCCGAACGAATCCGCAACGGCCGGATCGGGATTGCCGTACAGCAGCCGCCAGGCATCCGGTCGCTCGGCCGCCTTCTCCAGCAGTGCGCGGAAACCATCGACGAAAACGGTCTCGCCCGCGTCGACAGCGCGGGGTGGCAGCACTTCGAGCACGCCGCCGACCAGGAAGCTCTCCTCGCGCTGGATGAGCGCCTCGATCAGTTCGACGCGATCCGGGAAACAGGCGTAGACCACCGGCCTGGTCACATTCATCCGCTCGGCGATCGCGGCCATGGTGACCGCCGCGACGCCGTGCTCGACGGCAATCGCCAGTGCGGTATCGAGCACCTGGGGGCGGCGACGCTCCGGACCCAGATGCTGGGCCCGCTGCCGTGGCCGCACCGCCGTCTCGCTAGCCATGCGCACCAAGATATCAGCGTTGCTCGCCAGGTTTGCCCTGGTACCGCGTGTCTTCCCGCCGGGTATTGCCCCGCCGAGGGAACGGTGCGGCCGGTCTACGGTGCACTCTATGTACGTGATGGCGTACATTGATACATACGAACGTTCGAGAGGACCGTCATGCGACCCATCTCCATCACCGAAGCTCGCGCCAATCTGGCTTCTGTCCTGGATTCGGCTACCGAAGATCTGGAAGAGGTCGTCATCACCCGCGCGGGACGAGAGTCTGCGGTCGTGATTTCGCTGCGTGAGTACCAGTCGCTGAAGGAAACCGCGTACCTGCTCGGATCACCAGCTAATGCTCGCCATCTGGAGCGATCGATCGAGCAGTTACGGGCCGGCGAGACCGAACACCATGAACTCGTCGAAACAGACGACGAGGGCATGGAGTGAAGATCTTGTTCACGGCGGATGCCTGGGCCGACTATCTCTGGTGGCAAGCCAACGACAAGGCAACCCTGAGGCGAATCAACAGACTCATCGAGGACATCACCCGCAACGGCTACGACGGTATAGGCAAGCCGGAACCACTGCGGCAGAACCTCGCTGGGTTCTGGTCGCGTCGCATCACATCCGAGCACCGCATTGTGTATGTGATCGAGGATGATACGGCCAAGATTGTCGCCTGCCGCTTCCACTATGAATGAGATCGGTATCAGCGATCAGTCGGTGAATTCGGCGATTACCGGGGCGTGGTCGCTGGGGCCTTTGCCTTTTCGTTCCTCGCGGTCGACCATCGCGTCCTTGGTGCGGGCGGCCAGGGTGGGGGAGGCGAGGATGAAATCGATGCGCATGCCTTCTTTTCGGGGGAAGCGCAGTTGGGTGTAGTCCCAGTAGGTGTAGACGCCGGGGCCGGGGGCGTAGGGGCGCATTACGTCGGCGAAGCCGGTTTCGACGATGGCGTTGAAGGCGTCGCGTTCGGGTTGGGAGACGTGGGTTTTATTGGCGAAGAATTCGACGGACCACACATCGTCGTCGGTCGGAGCGATATTCCAGTCGCCGACCAGGGCGATCTGCGCCTCCGGATGCTCGGCCAGCCATTGGGCGCCGTTGGCGCGCAGGGCGGCAAGCCATTCCAGTTTGTAGGTGTAGTGCGGATCGAGCAGGGTTCGGCCATTGGGGACGTACAGGCTCCAGACCCGGACCCCGCCGCAGGTCGCGCCGAGTGCACGCGATTCCACGATCGGGGCGCTGATCAGCGAGTCGGCCGCATCCTTGTCGAAGCCGGGCTGGTTCGGGAACGCGGCTTCCACATCGTCGAGGCCGATGCGGGAGGCGATGGCGACACCGTTCCACTGGTTCAGCCCGATATGGGCGACCTCATAGCCGAGTTCGTCGAAGCGCTCGAACGGGAACTGGTCGTCGCGACATTTGGTTTCCTGCATCGCGAGCACATCGATGTCCTGGCGGTCGAGGAAGTCCGCGACCCGGTCGAGGCGGGAGCGGATCGAATTGACGTTCCAGGTCGCGAGACGCACGGATGACTTCCTTCGCAATGGGCTATAGGTCTGTTGTACCGCAGCAGGAGTGGGTTCAGCGAGAGCTGTCCGGAGCGGCATAGCGGTAGGTGTGGTGGTCGAGGAAGCCCAGTTCGTGGTACATCGCGATGGCCCCGGTGTTCTCGGCCTCGACTTGGAGATAGGCGTGGGTGGCGCCGCGGTCGAAACCCCAGCGGATCAGTTCCGCGCAGATCAGCGAACCCAGTCCGTGCCTGCGGTGTTCGGCGGCCACCGCGACGCAGCTCAACCCGATCCAGCGACGCCCGTCCGGTGCGGTGGTGAGTGCACCACGACCGATCGCGATGGGCTGCGGCAATCCGAGCGATGCGAAACCCACTTCGCCGTCGTGCACAGCCATCAGCACGTCAACCACCGGTGGCGGCGAAACCGACTGTGTCACAGGGTCTTCGCCACTGTAGCGATGCATCGTCAACCAGGCTTCATCGGGTGCGGGCACAATGCGCACCATCCGCGGGCCCTGGGGCAGTACGAAATTCTCGATATCGATCGCCAACAGCTGAGTTTCGCGCCAACTCCGCCAGCCCGGCGGCAACGTCGCGAGCCGGTCCGGCAGCGCGATCTGCACCGGCAGTCCATGTGCGGTGTACCACTCGCCGATCCGCCGCAGCGTATCCGCGCCCAAGGCCGCCGGGCCATCCGAACTGCCGAGCGGCACAGCGGAATTGGCGCGGTTGGTGTAGCCGTTTCCGGCCCGCAACAGCCAGCCTTCGATCCAACCCTGCTCGATGCCGGGCCACCCGTACGCCGCCGCGGCTTCGAGCGCTCGGATCTCCTTGGTGCGAATCGGCCTCGGCCCCAATGCCTTCATCGCGACCACACGATCCACCGCGACCGCGATGACTTGCCCGTCCGCGGCCCGCACGGTCGGCGGATCCAGCGAAATCAGTTCGCCGATCACATCTGTGAGCGATTGTGGATAACCCGCTGGCAATCGATACCGCAGCACCACACGCCGACCCAGCTGGATATCGGGCAGTGGCGAATCACCCGCAGGATCAGTCATCGTGTCCGAACGGGTCGGGCACGGTACCCGGAATCCAGCTGAGCCCCGGTGTGCCCCAACCGTTTCGCTTGATCGCCTTCTTGGCCGCGCGAGCGTTGCGGCCGATCAGCACATCCACATAGAGGAAACCGTCGAGATGTCCGACCTCGTGCTGCAGCATGCGGGCGAAGAAGCCCTTGCCCTCGATTTCGACCGGTTCGCCGTGCTCATCGGTTCCGGTGACGCGCGCCCATTCGGCCCGGCCGGTGGGGAACTGCTCACCGGGCACCGACAGACAGCCCTCGTCATTGTCATCGGGATCCGGCATGGTCTCCGGAATCTCGGAGGTCTCCAGCACCGGATTGATCACGGCGCCCTTGCGGCGCACGGCCGAACCCTTGGCATCGATATCGGGGCAGTCGTAGACGAACAGCCGCAGGGGCACGCCGACCTGGTTCGCGGCCAGGCCGACGCCGTTGGCGGCATCGAGTGTCTCGTACATATCCGCGATCAGCCCGGCCAGTTCCTCCGGCGTCTTGGTGACCTGCTCGGTCGGATTGTGCAGAACGGGGTCACCGACGATCACGATGGGGAGGATTGCCATGGGGGCAATTATTGCCGATGGGCTCGCACGGGTCGCAGCCGCCGCGATCGCGGGTGGTCACGACGCGCTACCGACCGGTAGCGAACACGCCGTGACGGTGCTGGGGCAATGCCGCGGCCCATGGTTGAATGATCCGCGACCTACAAGCATCATTTTCGTCTGGTGGTTACTCGGCGAGGGAGCAAGATGGACGGCGCAGCGGCTCGGAGTCTTTCCGTGACCCAGGACGGCCCTTCTGCGAGCGAAGATGTCACAGCAGCCCCGCAGGTCGAAGGTGACGGTGACGGTGACGGTGACGGTCTCAGCCGTCGCGAACACGACATCTTGGCCTTCGAACGGCAATGGTGGAAGTACGCCGGGGCTAAAGAAGAGGCCATTCGTGAACTGTTCGGCATGTCGCCGACCAGGTACTACCAGGTTCTCAATGCGGTGGTGGATCGGCCGGAGGCATTGGCCGCAGATCCCATGCTGGTGAAACGGTTGCGCCGACTGCGGGCGAGTAGGCAGAAGGCGCGAGCCGCTCGGAGGCTCGGCTTCCAGGTATGAGGCGCCGCAGTAGAAGCGGAGCCAGCGCAACGACCATAGGGCTCGGATTGCGGATAGGGTCATTGTCGTGAGCGAGCGTCAGCGAGTGAACCGTCAACACAGCGCGCCGTGGCGCACGGCGGAGCCGAGCGCCAGCGAGGCGCGGCCGTGAGCGACCCGAATCCCACCCCCGGTGGGCCGCCGTTGCGCGCGCTGGCGATGGTGTTGATCGCGCTGGCCATCGTTTTCGCCGGGCTCGGCGCTATGTCGTTATCGAGTTCGGACTCCGATACCTCGGGGGCCGGTGATACCTCGAGCACAACGAGTCGGGCCGCCGCCACCACGGCGGTCGCGACGACCAACGCGCCGGTGCAGACCACGAGTTCGGCACTGACCAGTTCGGCGTCGGCCACCACGAAGCCGTCGACCACGCCGGCGACGACCACGGCGAATCGCGCTGTGCCGGTCCATGTTCTGAACAACAGCACCGTAGCTGGACTGGCCGCGCGCACCGCGAGCGAGCTCACCGCCGATGGCTGGAACGTTGCCGAGGTCGGCAACTATCCCGGCCCTAATATCACCAATACGACTGTGTATTACGGCAATAACCCCGGCGAGAAGGAAGCCGCACTGGCCATAGCCGATGAACTGGGCGCGACCGCCGAGCCGCGCCCGGGTGGTTCGGGTTCGGGTTCGGGTGTGACCGTGGTTGTCACGGGTAACTGATCAGTGCGGGGTGCTCGCGACACGGCCCGGTCACGGGTGCGACACGGCGGGCGTGGCATCATCTTGTCCGGTAACGAACGTGTCCACCCAGCTTCACTCGTAAACTCGGTACTCGTAAAGGAGTTCCCCCGATGGCCCCGTCCACAACTCGTCGCCCGTCCTGGCGGACTGTGACCCCGGTGCTCGCTGTCGCGGTCTTCGGCCTCGCCGCCTGCACGAACAGCCAGGAGTCGAGCGACGTCCAGGGAACTACGCCGCCCGTGTGGACCGGTGCGTCCGCCCCGCCGGCCGGCGAATCCGGCACCGAGACCGGTGCCCCGAATGCCAACACGGGAGTGAAGGTCGACCTGAAGGACCCCGCCGGTTCCTCGGTCGCCGTCGCGAATATCACCAAGGACGGCAACCACCTGCAGGTCAGCATCGAGGCGCACGGCCTGCGTCCTGGCTTCCACGGCCTGCACATCCACCAGGTCGGCAAGTGCGAGCCCAATTCGGTCGCACCCACCGGTGGTCCGGCGGGCGACTTCCTGTCGGCCGGTGGTCACCTGCAGGTCGGCAGCGCCAATGCCCATCCGGCCAGCGGTGATCTGACATCGCTCGAGGTCCGTTCCGACGGTACCGCCAAACTGGTCACCACCACCGATGCGGTGACGCTGGACGACATCAAGGGCAAGGCCCTGATGATCCACGCCGATGCCGATAACTTCGGCAATATCCCCAACCGTTATGTCCGCGCCGACGGCGTTGCCGGCCCGGACGACACCACATTGGCGACGGGCGACGCGGGTGGTCGCATCGCCTGCGGTGTAATCCAGTAGCAAGGTCACCGATATGGCCGGACCAGCAATCGCGCGGGTTCCCTTCCCCGGGTCGCCCCGGCCTACCATCGGGATCGAATGGGAGATCGCGCTCGTCGACAAGGTGACTCGCGATCTGTCGAATACCGCTGCGGCCGTATTCGATTCGCTCGGCGAACTACACTCCTACGACGGAACCCAGCAGGTCACCAAGGAGTTGCTGCGCAATACGGTCGAACTCGTCACCGGTGTGCACAACACTGTCGGCGAAGCGGTCGATGAGCTGCGCGGCACCATGGATACCGTGCGCCGCGCCGCCGATCCGCTCGGCGTCGATCTGTTCTGCGCTGGCACCCACCCGTTCGCCCAGTGGTCTGCCCAACAGCTCACGCGCTCACCGCATTACGACGAATTGATCGATCGAACCCAGTGGTGGGGCCGCCAGATGATGATCTGGGGCGTGCACGTGCATGTCGGAGTTTCGCACGCCGAGAAGGTTTTTCCGATCCTCAACTCGCTGCTGCTGTCGTATCCGCACCTGCTCGCGCTATCCGCGTCCTCACCGATGTGGGCGGGTTCCGATACCGGGTATGCCAGCAACCGGACGTTGATGTTCCAGCAGCTGCCCACTGCCGGTCTGCCGTTCCAATTCGAAAACTGGACCCAGTTCGAGCATTTCGTGCACGACGAAATGAAGACCGGAGTCTTCGAGCAACTCGGCGGCATGCACTGGGATATCCGCCCCGCGCCGAAATGGGGCACCATCGAGGTGCGCGTCTGCGATGGGATCTCGACCCGCGCAGAGCTGGCGGCCATGGCCGCGCTCATTCACTGTCTGATCGTCGATCTGGACCAGCGCCTCGAAAACGGTGAGACGCTGCCGACCATCCCGCCGTGGCATGCCCAGGAGAACAAGTGGCGTGCGGCCCGCTACGGCCTCGACGCGATCGTCGTCGTGGACGATGACAGCAATGAGCGGTTGGTCACCGATGATCTGATGGAACTGCTGGGGCGGCTGGAGCCGACCGCCAAGCGGCTCGGCTGTGCGGATGAACTCGCGTTCGTGGCGGAGATCCCGCAGCGCGGCGCGTCCTATCAGCGGCAGCGCAAAGTGGCCGCGAGCACCCAGGGTGATCTGGTCGCGGTGGTCGATGCCCTGGTCAAGGAGTTGAACCAGTAGTTCTGCCTGCTCGAAAGATCGACTGACGTTCAGCTGGTCAGGGGGATGGCGTTCATCCGCCGTTTACTATGGTCGACGTGCTTGTCGAAGATCCGAGTCAAAGAGGTGGCAGCGTCCCCGCGGCGCGAGCGACGGGCCCGGAGGCGGTAGCGGAGGGTAACCACGGAGGGACCCGGGAGCGCCGCGAATCGAATACCGAGCGGGCGCGCGTGCCGCGCTCGCGGATCTGGACGGCGGCCGCGATCGCGGCGGTGCCGGTACTGCTCATCGCCCTACAGGCGGGATCGATCGGGCACGATTTCGAGGGGCCGCTCGGCAGTCTGTGGCACGACTACGTCGGCACGCCCAAGTCCATGTCGGTGCCGTGGGCCGGACTCATCCTCGCGCTGGTCGGAATCTCCAAGCGCCGCAGGATAATCACGGTCGGCATTGCGGCGGGTATCGACGTGGTATGGGCGAGTGTTCGACTGCTGAGCGGCGAGTCGTTCGCCATCGGCAACGGGCCGACGCTCGTGCTCACCGGTCTGGCGCTGGTCGCCGGATTCCGCTGGAGCGGGGTGGAGCGCCGCAATGCGCTGCACGCCGCCGCGCTGGGGGCATTGCTGGTGCTGGCCACCAAGGTCGGCGATGTGTGGCTGCACATTACGGTCGTCAGTCGGCCGCAGGTCTACGACGTCTATGTAGCACTGGCCGATCATGCGCTCGGTGATCCGTCCTGGGTGATGGGGCGCGTGGTGGATGCGCTCGGACCGGCCGTCTACGCGGTGCTGCACTGGGTTTACATCGAACTGCCGGTGGCGGCGATCGTCGTCGCGGTGTGGCAGCTGCGTCGGGTGGTATCGACCGGTGTTTGGCCCACGCACTATCTGGTGCGCACCTTCCTGGTGCTCGGACTGATCGGTCCGGTCATCTACGTCATCTTCCCGGTAGTGGGCCCGATGTTCGGCTACGGCGCGGATGGCCATGGCATGCAGGTGGGCAACTTCTGGCCCGGTGTCGTCCCGCCGATCGATCGCAATCCCGCACCGCTGCCATTCGATTCCTTCACGCCACGCAACTGCGTGCCTTCCATGCATACCGCTTGGGCGCTGTCGGTCTTTCTGCACACTCGCAGGGACACCGATGGTTCGCGTGCTCCGCTGTGGCTGCGCTGCCTCGGCGCGTTCTGGTTGGCCGCCACGCTGACGGCGACGCTGGGCTTCGGCTACCACTACGGCGTCGATCTGGTCGCCGGTGCGGTGCTGTGCCTGACGATCGAGTCCGCGCTGCGCGATCCCGAGCGCGGCTGTGGACGGTTCCGGGTGCGGCTGGTGCTGTTCGGTGCGGTGATCCTCGGCGCGCTGTTGCTCTCGTTCCGCTATCTCGCGGTTTCGATGGCCGAATATCCGGTGCTGGCAGGGACTGTGGTGCTCGCGCTGCTGGCCGCGATGGCTGCGGCGTTCCATGCGACGTGGTTCGCCGGGGCTGCGGTGGTTGCGGCGGAAGAGACTCCCGTCGGCGCGCCTCGATAGCCTGAGCATCCGCGGATTCGGCGCGAGAATGGGTGCTGGACCACGCCCGAGGTCCATCGGCTCACAACCTATCGTCGCGAAACTCGTTCACCCGTGATAGCCCGTCACGGTAGCGCTGCTCCCGATACGCCGTTCGGCCGATCAGATGCGCGATTACCGGAGCGGTGAGCAGGGTGAACAGCCCGACCAGCACCAGCAGCCCGATATTGCCGTGGCCGCGCAATTGGATCGCCGCACCCTCCAGAACCAGGATCAGGCCCACCACCTGGGGCTTGGTGGCGGCGTGCATGCGCGAGAGCGTGTCAGGAAAGCGCACGATGGCAATCGATGCGGTCAGCGCGAGTGTCGCGCCGCTCAGGATGAGGACCCCGGAGGCCACGTGCCACAGATTCATATGTCGTCCCGGATGTGGAATCGGGAGACCGCGGCGGAGCCGAGGAAGCCGACCAGTGCCAGCGCGACGATCGCGGGTACGACCGTGGTGTCGTCGCTGTAGGCGGCCCAGACCGCCAAGCCGGAGGCGGCAATGGCCATCAGCGAGTCGATGCCGACGACGCGGTCCTGGATGCTCGGCCCGGCCAGGATGCGATAGCTGACGATCACGGCGGCGGCCATCAGCATGATGCCCGCCACAATCGCGACAACGGTCACGACTCCACCTCGCTGACGCTCGGTTCCGCCGTGACCGGCGGTGCTGTGTTATTGGTTCCCTCGCTTCGCTCGGTCACGACTCCACCTCGCTGACGCTCGGTTCCGCCGTGACCGGCGGTGCTGTGTTATTGGTTCCCTCGCTTCGCTCGGTCACGACTCCACCTCGCTGACGCTCGGTTCCGCCGTGACCGGCGGTGCTGTGTTATTGGTTCCCTCGCTACGCTCGGTCACGGCTCCACCTCCGGAGTTGTTCGGGCCGAACGCCATTCGGTGGGGCGTTCGAACGATGAGATGAGCAGCCGTTCCAGCCGCCGCGTGGTCCGGTAGAACGCGTCGACCGCTTTATCACTGCTCACGTCCAGGACATGCACGTAGAAGACACAGCGCCGCCGGTCGATCTCCAACACCATCGTGCCGGGAATCAGATTGAGCACATCGGCGCACAGCACCAGCACCAGATCCGATCGCATACTCAGATTCACCCGCAGCACACCGGAGACCGGCGGCGGCGCCGGACGGATCGCGAACCAGGCCACCTGCAGACTCGATTCCAGCGCGTAATACGCACTGACGACGATCAATTCGATCAGCGACAGCGGATGTAAGCGCCCCGATACCGGGACGCGCGGCAGCGGCAAGGTCAGCATGATCAGCGCGCCGACGACGAGACCGGCCAGCAGATTGCCCACACTGACTTCGCCCCAGAGCGTCAGCCACACTGCCGTCAGCCACAACAGCACGCCGATGCGCACGGCGGTCGATCGATTCGGGACAAGCCGACGGGGGGCCCTCATCGGCCCTTCGCCTCGGCATGCGAATCGCCCAGCACCGCGCCGACATATACCGCCGGATTGCTCAGATCGTCGGCGGCCCGGTCGGTAATGCGCAGAATCGGACCGGCGAATACGGTCAAGCACAGACCGACCACCACGAGCGCCGCCGTCGAGCCGACCATCAGCACTGGCATGCGGCCCGGATCGGTGCGTTCGTCATAGCGCACATCGGTCGAATCCTCCACCAGCGTTGGTGGTTTCGCCGCAGTGAGATGCCCCTCCGGCGCCTCGACGCGCGGCCGCCAGAATGCCTTGCTCCACACTCGCGCCATGGCATATAGCGTCAGCAGACTGGTTACCACCGAGCCCGCGACCAGCACCCAGGCCAGCACGCTGCCAGCCGCCGCACCCGCCTGCAGCAGTGCGACCTTGCCGATGAATCCCGAGAAGGGCGGTATGCCACCGAGATTCAAGGCGGGCACCAGGAACAGGATCGCAAGCAGCGGACTGGCCGCTGCCAAACCGCCAAGCCGTCGCAGCGATACCGAGCCCGCCTGCCGCTCGATCAATCCGACCACCAGGAACAGCGCCGTCTGCACCAGAATGTGGTGTGCCACATAGAAAACCGCGCCGGAAAGTCCGGCGGCGGTGGAGAGTCCGATGCCGAACACCATGTAGCCGATATGGCTCACCAAGGTGAACGACAGCAGGCGTCGGATATCGCTTTGCGCGATCGCACCGAAGATCCCGACCACCATGGTGAGCAGACCACACACCAGTAGCACATCGTCGAATCCGCCGTCCGGGAACAGCAGCGAGTGCGTCCGGATGATCGCGTACACGCCGACTTTCGTCAGCAGGCCTGCGAAAACCGCGGTTACGGGCGCGGGTGCCGTGGGGTAGGAATCGGGCAACCAGTTCGAGAGCGGAAAGACAGCGGCCTTGATGCCGAAGGCCACCAGCAGCACCGCGTAGACCGACATCCGAATACCATCGGGCACCTGGCCCATCCGCACCGCGAGCTGAGCCAGGTTCAGTGTTCCGGTGGCCGCGTAGGCCAGCGCGATGCCGGTCAAAAAGATGAGCGACGACACCATCGAGACCATCACATACGCGATACCGGCGCGGATCCGGTCCGCGGTCGCGCCGACGGTGAGCAGTACGAACGATGCGGCGAGCAGAACTTCGAAGCCGACGAACAGGTTGAACAGATCACCGGCCAGGAATGCGGCCGAAACACCGGCGGTGAGAACAAGATACGTCGGTCGATAGATCGAGGTCGGCTGGCGATCGTCACCGTCGCGAATATTCTGGCCCGCACCGTAGACCGAGACCGCGAGCAGCACGATCGCCGAGATGAGCAGCATGGCCGCGGATAGCCGGTCGACGACCAGCGTGATGCCGATCGGCGTATTCCAGCCGCCGACCTGTAGCGCGGTGGTTCCGTCGCGATCGACCAGATACAGCAGCGCGGCGCAGATGACCACCACGACCGACAGCACCGCCAGCATGATGAAGCGCTGGATGCGCGGCTGCCGCCCGAACACCAGCGTGCCCGCCGCCCCGAGCAGGGGCACCAGGACCGGTAGCGGCGCGAGCGCGGTCAGCGGAATCAATCCTCGGGATCCTCTCCCTCGCGCCGGGCGGCAACCTCGGCATCCTCGGGATCGTTGTGCACGGTGTCAGTGGTCGTGAGGATGTAGGAGCGATAGGCGAGGGCGAGCACGAAGGCCGCCAGACCCATGGTGATCACGATCGCGGTGAGCACCATGGCCTGGGCGAGCGGATCGGCCATATCCTCACCCTCACCCCGGATGGGTGGTCGACCGCCCCGCCCGCCCGCCGTCAGGATCAGCAGATTGACCGCATTGCCGAACAGAATCATGCCGAGCAGCATTTTCGAGACCGCGCGTTCCAGGATCAGATAGACGCCGCACGCGACGTGAATCCCGATCAGGATCAGCAGGGTCAGATTCGCGCTCACCGGGAACCTCCTCGCACCGAGGCGGATTCGTCTTCGTCGGTGGCCAGCTCGCTGTCCAGGCGCGCGCCCAGGCTGCGCAGCACGTCCAGGACCAACCCGACCACGATGAGATAGACACCGAGATCGAAGAACAATGCGGTGACCACCTTGATATGCCCGATCAGCGGCAGCGTCACTTCCACAATCGCCGATGACAGCGGCGGTGCGCCGAGCAGCAGTGAGGTGCTCGCGGTTCCTGCCGCCAGCGCCAGCCCGCCACCGAGCAGATGCCCCGCGTCGACGGGCAGTGCCTCGCCGAGTTCGTAGGGGCCGCCCGCCAGATAGCGCAACGTCAGCGCGAGTCCGGCGGTCAGCCCACCCGCGAAACCGCCGCCCGGCGCATTGTGGCCGGAGAAGAAGAAGTACACCGACAGCACCATGATGGTCGGGAAGACCAGTCGGGTGGTGACCTGCAGGACCATCGATCTGTCCCGCCGATCCACCAGCCGCCCCGCGGGCAACCAGCTGATCAGTTCCGGATCGTAGTTCGGGGCGTCCGCTGCCCGCGGGGCGCTGCCGAAACGGCGGCTGCGGAATACCAGCGATGCCACACCGGTCGCGGCCACGACGAGTACCGAGATCTCGCCGAGAGTGTCCCAGGCCCGGATATCGACCAGCAGAACGTTGACGGCGTTCTTACCGCCGCCGAATGTGTATGCGGCCTCGGGGATCAGGTGCCAGATGGGTTCGGTGGAGCGGGCGGCGACGGCGAAGGCGGCCAGCGCCGCGACCGTCGCGCCGACCAGTGCGGACAGGATCGCCCGCCGCACTTTGAATGCGGCCGTGCGGCTTTCCTCGATTTCGGCGGGGAAGGCACGCAGCACCAGCATGAAGATCACCAAAGTCAGTGTCTCGACGAGGAATTGGGTCAGCGCAAGATCGGGCGCACCGTGTAGTGCGAAGATCACACCGCAGCCGTAACCGGAGACACCGACGACGAGCACACTGGCCAATCGGTTGCGCAGCACCGTCGCGGCCAGTGCCATGACGGCCATGATCGCGCCGATGACGACCTGAAACGGCGAATCCCACAGGCGCAGGCGAACTCCGGTGCGGGTGCCGATCGCGAGCAGCACTGTCGGCAGCAGGATCAATGTCACCAGGATCGCCGCCTGACTCAGCGGCAGCGAGCCGCGCTGCACCGCACCCGTCATTCGCAGTGACAGCCGGTCCATGGCCCGCAGGGTGGCGTCGTAGGCGCGGTCGGCATTGCCGAGCATGGTCGCGGATTCGCCGATGTGACCGCGCAGCTGGAAAATCACGATGCCAGCGACGATGATCAGGATGGTCAGCGCCAGCGGGAAAGTGAAGCCGTGCCAGAGCGCGAGATGCGAATCGAGCACGCCGGGAAGGGTTTTCGCATAGGGGTTCAGCAGGTCGTCCAGCCATGGCGTGCCGAGACCCGCAACCAAGCTTCCCACCGCGAGCACGGCGGGCGCAGCTGTGAACAGCGCTCCTGGCGCGTGCCACTGGCCGTTTTCCGAACAACCGTGTTCCGCGAGGCGCACCTGCTCGCTACCGGATAGCACCTCTCTATCCGCGAAGGCGCCCCAAATGAACCGAATGCTGTACGCAACGGTCAGCATGGACCCGAGCAGCACACCGACGGCCAACGCGGCCTTGGCCGGTATGGCAAGGACATCGGCATCCAACACCGCGCCCAGCGCACTTTCCTTGCCCACGAACCCGAATAGCGGCGCAATCCCGGCCATGCTGAGCGCCGCCAACACCGCGACCCCGCACAGCACCGGTGCCCGCCGCCCCAGCCCCGACAACTCCCGCAAATCCCGCGTACCGGCCCCGTGGTCGATGATCCCGACCACCATGAACAAACACGCCTTGAACAGCGCATGCGCCACGATCAACGCCGAACCGGCCAGCGCCGCATCCGGCGTACCCAGCCCGACCAGCATGATCAGCAACCCCAGCTGGCTCACCGTCCCGAAGGCGAGCACCAGCTTCAGATCCGTCACCTGCAACGACCGCAACCCGGCGAGCACCATCGACGCCACACCCAGCGTGAGGATCAACGGATGCCAGGCCGGGCTTTCCGCGAATACCGGCGCCAATCGCGCCACCAGATAGACGCCCGCCTTCACCATGGCCGCCGCGTGCAGGTACGCGCTCACCGGTGTCGGCGCCGCCATCGCGCCCGGCAGCCAGAAGTGCAGCGGCACGATCGCCGATTTGCTCAATGCCCCGGCCAGCAGCAGCACCACGGCGACATCCACCGCGATGCCGGATGGGGCCCCGGCGAGTAGATCCGACAGCAGGTAGCTGCCGCTGACCTGACCGAGGATGACGATCCCGACGAGCATCGCCAGCCCGCCCGCCCCGGTCACCAAGAGCGCCTGGATCGCCGCCCGCCTGCTCACCGCCTGTTCGGCATGGTGACCGACCAGCAGGAACGACAACACCGTCGTCATTTCCCAGAACACATAGAGCAGCAACATGTTATCGCTGACGACCAGGCCGAACATGGCCGCGGCGAAGGCGACCAACTGGGCCGCGAACACCAGCAGCGGCGGTTCGTCGTCCTCGAAATACCGTGCGCAATAAGTCAGGATCACCGCACCGACGCCGAGCACCAGCGCGGACATGATCGCGGCGAGCGAATCGAAGCGCAGCTCGATATTCATGTCGATGCTCGACGCCCACCGGACTCGAACCCGCTGTGTGCTACTCCAATTCGCGATCACCCAGCCGAGACAGCCGAACGGGACGAGCGCTAGTACGTAGAAACCGTTGCGCCCCAATGCCCGCACGCACAGCGGTGCCGCGAGTGCGGCTATCACGAGCGCAAGCAGGATTCCGAGCAAACTGCACTCCGTCGGGTAGTTGCGGCGGGGTGATTACCCATGACCTTACTCGGAGCCTGCGACTTTCGTCAGCCGAGCGAATATGGCATATGCCATCTCCAAGCGTATGGGCTATATGTCCGCTAACGATTGGTCGTCGACGGATTGCCCCGGCTTGGGTCGGCTGCGCGGCCGGACTCGGCGCAGCACTATCAACCCGATGGCCGAGCCGCAGGCTATCGCGAGCGCGGTTCGACCGGCCAGGGCTTGATGATCGGCGCCCCCGTTCGGCGGCCATTCGGCGGTGTCGTGCGGCAGTGCGGTGATGATCGATGGCAGATACAGCGCCGAGAGGGCGAGCACCCCACTCGGTGCGTATCGGGGACGCGCGGTGCCACAGCAGTATCCGGCCGTCAGCGCCAGGGCCGCGCTGCCGGCCGCGGTCACGTAGCGATGCTCGTGCGGGGGCTGCACCAGGGCGAATACCACTAGCGCGGTGATCAGCAGGATGGCGATGAAGGTCGAGGGCAGGCGTACCCCGATGAGCAGCCCGACCGCGGTGACCGCGAGCAGCGCGGCGATGCTCCACCCAGGCCGCGGATCCCCGCCGACCGCCTCGGCAGCGGCGACCAGACCGACCGCCAAATACACGCCGGTGCCGTCGCGCCCAGGTAGCAGCATGGCCGCGGCGGTGGCGGCGATGACCGTCGCGGCGACCGCCATCCCGATTTCGACCGCATGACTGACGTTCGGCGCGTGTTGATACTGGCGCGCCAGCCATTCGGTAATGGCCAGGATCACCAGTGCCAGCACCATCGAGGCCAGGATCGGCGTGACCGGAAGTTCGACGGCGATCCCCGGCGGCCGCGATTGCTCGGGCTGGGACCGGTTGCGCAGCGTGCTGATGATCAGCAGTATCACCGCCACGCTGACGAGCCAGCGCGGGGGTGTTTCGAGTGCCGCGTACGGATTGTCGTAGGCGATATCCAACAGTTCCGCGAGATCACCGAAGACGAAGAACCCCGCGGTGCCGATCGCGAATCCGGCCGCCGGACCCGATCGGCGTCGCACCGCCGCGCCCAACGCGCCGAGCAGTACGCCAGCCAGAATCGAATCCAGATAGTTCTGGGTGGTCAGCAGGTCGGCCGAGGAGACATGGCGCCCGGCAATGTGATTGATGTCCATGGCGATCGCACCGAACAGCGCCGCTGTCCACGCCACCAGCGGCTTGTGGAAGGTGATCACCAGCACCGCGACGGCCACCGCCACGATCACCCCGATCGCGGCCCCGCGTGGGACGCTGTTGTTCAGGCTGGCCAACCGATACGGCGAGCTGTCGGCGGTCCATCGGAAGGTGATCGGCAGGAACAGGGCGACGCCGGCGATCACGGCCCCGAAGAAGGCCGTGATCGTATCGATCGCATCGCCGATCTTGCGCACCTCGTCGAACTTACTCGGGCTCGACGCGGGATCCGATGATTGCGCCTATATTGCCCGAATATGTCGGACATGCAGAAAGTCCAGGAAACTCGCAATAGCTGGACGATTGCCGTAAACGGCTATCGGCGACTGTCCGCGTACCGGCGCAGCGACTCGATCTGCTCGGCATCCAGCGACGGACGCACCACCGCCATGGCCGCCGCGACATCCCCGGCGGTGACATCGGCGGCGTCCATATCCCGGCGCATCGCGGTCAATGCGGCCTCGCGCAGCAAGGCACTGCAATCGGCCGCGGAATAGCCGTCCAGGTCGGCGGCGAGCGCGGCCAGGTCGACATCGGCGGCCAGCGGCACCGACTTCCCTGCCGCGCGCAGTATTTCCAGTCGAGCCTGGCCATCCGGCGGCGGCACGAAGATCAGCCGTTCCAATCTGCCGGGGCGAAGCAGTGCGGGATCGATCAGTTCCGGACGGTTCGTCGCCCCGAGCACCACCACGTCACGCAGCGGTTCCACGCCGTCGAGTTCGGTCAGCAGTGCGGCGACTACGCGGTCACCGACGCCGGAGTCGCTGTTGCGTCCGCGTCGCGGCGCGAGCGCGTCCACCTCGTCCAGGAAGATCAGCGAGGGAGCGGAATCGCGTGCGCGCTGGAATAATTCGCGCACCGCGCGCTCGGAGGCGCCAACCCATTTGTCCATCAATTCGGCGCCTTTGACCGCGTGCACGCTGAGCTGACCGGTCCCGGCCAGCGCCCGGATCAGGAAGGTCTTACCGCAGCCCGGCGGACCGTAGAGCAGTACACCGCGCGGCGGGCGAATACCGAGGCGGGCGAACGAATCCGGGTGGCGCAGCGGCCAGAGCACGGTTTCGGTGAGTGCCTCTTTGGTTTCGACCATGTCGCCGACGTCATCGAGGCTGAGGCTGCCGATCGCGAGTTCCTCGGTGCCGGAACGTGATAGCGGCCGGATCACCTCGGTGGCGCCGAGCAGGTCCGGTTGGGTCAACTCCGGTTCCGACTGTTGTTTACTGGCCCGCGAAGCCGCGCGCAACGCCGCCTCGCGGCACAGCGCGGCCAGATCCGAGACCACGAATCCAGGTGTGCGCGAAGCGATCTCGTCTATCTTCAGATCCTTGGTCGGTACCTTGCGCAACAGCTGCTCCAGCAGTGCCTTGCGCACGGCGGCGGTGGGCAGCGCGAGTGCGAGTTCGCGATCGCAGAGATCGGGCGCGCGCAGCCGCGGATCGATACCGGCCGGATGCGCCGTGGTCGCCAGGAGCGCCACGCAGGGTTCGGCGATCGCGGCGCGCAACTGGTCCAGGATCAGCGTGGCGACCGGTTCGGCCGGTGCGGGCAGCAGCGCGTCGATATCGGTGACGAGCAGGATTCCACCTCGCCCGCAACCGATTTCGGATACCGCGGCCGCGACCTCGCGCAACCGCGCACCGCTCTCGGCCGCGCCGACCGTCGGGCCGTCCAATTCGACAATGCGCCGCGGCGCCGCCACCGAACGCGCCAGCGTGGCCTTGCCGACTCCGGCCGGGCCGGTGATCAATACCCCGAGGTGTGGTGTGGCGCCGAGGGCCTTCAGCAGTTCCGGTTCGTCGAGTGCCAGGCTGAGCCACTCCTGGAGTTTCGCGGCCTGACCGTGCGCACCCGCCAGATCCTCGACCGGAATGGCCGACTCGCCGACGGTCGCGGTCCAGCCCGCGCCCGTCCCATTGGTCGCGGACAGCGCCGCTGCCTCGGTGGCCCCGCGCGCGGCCTCACCCGCCGCTGCCGGTAGCCCGGCCGCCGCCCGATCGGCGGAATCCCGGGCCGCCACCGCACTCGCACCCCAGACCACCGCGGTATTCGGCTGCACGCTCACCGGAGCGCGGGCGGGATCGGTCGCGGTTACGGTCAGCAACTCGGTGGTCCAGGCAATACCGAAGGTGCGTGAAAGGGCCTGGGTGGCAGCCGAAGAGCTGATATCCGGGCCGAGATCTCGGGGCAGCAGCGATACCGTGTCACCGACCGTGACCACCTTGCCCAGCAGCGCCTGGCGCAGCGTTGCCGCGGGAATGGTCCTGGTGGCATGTACCGAACCGCTCAGCGAGATCTGTTTGGCGCCGTACACGGTCGCGGGGGAGACCACGACATTCGCGTCCTCGCGCAGTCCCGCATTGGACAATGTCACGTCATCGAGCAGTGCCACCCCCGCCGGTGTGCCCGACGGGGCCTTCCCGACCACCGCGGCGGTGCGCCGTGCCCCGATCAGCGCGATACCGTCCCATTCCCGCAGGCCGAGCGCGGTGAGTGCCTCCGGATGTAACCGGACCACCCCGCGCCTGGCATCCGCGGCGGAGGGATTCAGTCGAGCGGTAAGCGCGAGTTCTGCCACTGTGTCATTCTGCCCGCGTCCGACCCTCGTTGGTCGGCTGACCGTCGGATAGATCGCGGATACGCGGAAAAATCCTCGATGGCGAGTGCCGCCATCCGCCATTTCCGGCCGGCAATCCAAATTGTGAATGTACTCACGGAACCGAAAACGGCCTCGGATCGTCGTCGATTCGCCGATTGGACGTGCAATGCGGCAGGGCACTGTTGACCAGTAATTTCGCATCGGAGACTGGTACGCCTGTCCGAGTCGATTTCAGCAGCCAACGGTCAATCGTGCCGCCGCACCACGGTGACCAGGACCTACGGCTAGGCTGCGATATGACGTGCAACTGTTTCAGAGTTATCAGCTCAGCTCGAGCAAATGCTGGGCGTCTCTCATGTGTCCCGACCGTATCGCAAATCGATCCGCGTAGCTGTGGATAGCTAAACTTCGGCAATTGTTTCGACGATTTCATGACTGACGAACCCCGATGTGCGACAACGAATTCCGCACGCTAACGTTCTGTTCCCGCCCCTGGTCGGGCGGGACAACAAAGTGGAGGGAATTCAAGGAATGAAGTTCGGAAAGATCACTACTGCTGTCTTCATGGCTGTCACCGCGGTGGGGATTACCGCGGCTACCGCCAATGGGCAGCCCGCTGTGGCGACTGAGCAGCCGGCGGCAGTGACCCAGGGGGGCGTGACTTCTGGTGTTGCACACGGAATCAACTACCACACAACGGTTTCCCCAACTGATAAGACCATCACCTGGGCGGTTGACAGCGGCCGCTTCGAGCTGGCCTCGGACGGTGCCGCAGTGCTGCTGAAGTCCGACGACGGCGCGACGGTGGACCAGGTGCCGCTGCACTCCGAGGTCGCGGGACTTCCGATCGCGGTAAGCCAGCAGATCAGCGCGGACGGCCACACTCTCGCGCTGACTTCGACGATGACCCCGGCGGACACCGCGAAGGTGAAGGACATTGCGGGCCTGAAGGACATCAGCTCCTACGACCGGCTCATGGAGCAGGTCAACAAGAACCTGCCCGGCATCGTCATCGGTGCCGTCATCGGGGCTTTCATCCCCTTCCTGTGGATCATCAGCATCCCGGCCGGTGCGCTGATCGGCGGATACGTCATGGGCGGCCAGGAGTTCCTCGACGCCGTGATCGCGTTCGCCACCGGTCAGCCCTGATCATCGCGCCATGAGTAGAACGCGCGTACACAGCGCCTGCCCGCTGTGTACGCGCGTTCTGGGTATGTGCCGTTGATGTCGCGGGCGCCTATTTGTCCTTCTCGACGATCCCGGCGGCCACCGCGACGGGGGTATCGGTGTAGGTGGGGGCCAGGCAGACGAGTTTGGCGGTACCGAGTGCGACATTCGGGCTGCCCTCGAACTCGCTGCCCGGATTCTCCGCGAGCACCTTCTCGATCAGCGACTTCTCCTCGGTGCTGTCCAATTTCTTGAATTCACCGCAGGTGGTGCTCGACGCCGGGCCGAGCGAGGGGTAGTTCGCCGTGGTCTTGGTGGTGGTGGTCGGTGCGTCTGCGGCCGTGGTCGGCGCTGCGCCGGTCGCGGAAGTGGTGCTAACGGGCGTACTGGTGCCCGTCGCGCCCTTGCGCAGACCGTTCGCGTCGGAGCTGGAATCGTCCGAACTGCCACATCCGGCCAGCGCGACGGCCACCGCCCCGGTGGCCAGGGCGATGGCGGTAACTCGCTTGATCACGTGCGTTCCCCGGTAACTCGCGGCGCCGGAGTCTCCGGCGCGTCCGGAGCAGGGTACCGGGTGGGATCGTTCGGTTGTCATGGAGCCCACAGTGCGGGGCGGCCCTTGCGCTTTTCCAAACGATCCCTGATGGTCAGTGGATGTGGCTCTGCCAATCGGCGGGCACCCGGTCCCGCGGTCCTGGCACCGGCTGGTCCACCGGATGATGCGTCGGCGGTGCGAGTTCCGGTCCGCCGCTGTACATCTCCTCGGAGCGGAAGTCGAAGAACCAATCCTCGCCCGGCTCATAGCTCTGAATGAACGGATGTCCGGTGTCCTTGGCGTGTTTGGAGGCGTGCTGCTCCGGCGAAGTGTCGCAGCAGCCGATATGGCCGCACTGTGCGCAGCGCCGCAGATGCACCCACCAGCCCTGGGCCGCTTCACATTCCATACAGCCCGGACCGCTGGGCGCGACCGCGGGATCGATACCCTCCAACTCCTGCGTCATCACTGACCTCCTGCTTTGGCTTCGGATCGCTCGCCGGTTTCCGGCACTTCCTCGGGACGGTGCAGCGGGAGCCAGACCGTGAATCGGGTATTGCCCGGCTCGGAATCGAGTTGGATATCGCCGTGGTGTTTATTCACCACGATTCGGAACGAAATATCCAGGCCCAGACCGGTTCCCTCGCCCACCGGCTTGGTGGTGAAGAACGGTTCGAAGATGCGGCTGCGCACCTCGGCCGGTACCCCTGGCCCGGTATCGCCGATTTCGATGACGGCGCAATCGTTTTCGTGCCTGGTGCCGATGGTGAGGGTGCCTTGGCCGTTCATCGCGTACACCGCGTTATCGATCAGGTTGGTCCACACCTGATTCAATTCCGCCGCGTAGCAGGGCACTTCGGGCAATGTCCGGTCGTACTCCTTGACCACCTTGACGCCGTCGCCGATCTTGCGGCTCAGCATCACCAGCGTGCTGTCGAGCAGTTCGTGGATGTCGACCACCTGGAACGGCGCCCGATCCATCTGCGAATACTGTTTGGCCGCACCGATCAGGGTGGAGATGCGGGTGGTCGAATCGGCGATCTCGTTCATCAGCAACTCGGTCTCGATGGTGTAGTTCAGCCATCGGATCGCGCCCTGGACTACCAGGTCCGGACAGCCCTCCAGGGTGGCCGAAACCCGTTCCAGCCAGTCCACATCGAAACCGGCCTGCACGAAATTCGGGGCCAGGTTCCAGGCGTCCTCGATGCCGTGGTCCTCCAGCCATTCGCTGAGGATGTCCTCGCGCTCGGAGGCCTCCAAGGTGGTCAGCTCCGGCGCCTTGGCGACCTGGGCGGCGGCCTCCTCCTGCAAGCGCACCAGCGCTTCCAGGGATTCGGTATCGAATTTGCCCTGGGCCATCATGGCCAATTTGTGCCGCATGCCCGCGACCCGATCGCGCAGGCCGGAAGTGGCGCGCACCGCGGCGGCGGCCGGATTGTTCAGCTCATGGGTCAGACCCGCCGACAAGGAGCCCAATGCGAGCAGGCGTTCGCGCTGGGCGATCCGCTCGATGTTGCTGCGGTTACCGAAGAATGCGCCCTCGAGCAGGTGCACGGCCATCGGGAACCAGTCGTGCATCATCCGCGCGAAGGCGCCCGCATCCAGTACGAAGAACCGGGACCGACGGGTCACGTACATCGAACCGGTGTAGGTCTGGTCGACCTTGTCGCCGAGATAGGCGGTCCACGCACCCGCGTACGCGCCGCGATAGTCGGTGCGCGACATCTCGATCTCGGTGCCGCCGGAGAGCTTGGTGAGCTGCACCTCGCCCTCGATCATCACGTAGAAGCAGGTGGCCGGATCACCCTCCCGGAAGACCAGTCCCGTTTCGATGATCTCGATGCGGCCATGGGCGCACAGCAACTCCAGCTGTTGGTCGGTGAGCTTCTCGAACAGAAAGAGGCTACGCAGCTCCTCTGGATCGCAGACCAGATGACTGCTGCGCTCCGCTGTCTCCTTCGAATTCATGGTCCAGCCTCCTATCACGCCAGGTACCGATGCACGAGCATGACCGCCATCGCACCCTCGCCGACCGCCGAGGCGACCCGCTTCGCCGAGTCGGCGTGCACGTCACCGGCGACGAAAACGCCGGGGACGCTGGTCTCCAGGTGATGTGGCGGTCTGGGTAGCTCCCAGCCCGCGGGTCTGGTTCCGTCGACGAGCAGATCGGGACCGGCGAGCACATAGCCCGCCTCGTCCCGTTTGACCACGCCATCGAGCCAGTCGGTCTGTGGTGCGGCACCGATGAACAGGAACAACCGTTCGGCCTCGGCTTTTTCTTCCGCACCGGTCCGGTTGTTGCGCAGCACGATCTGCTGCAGGTGATCGTCGCCGTCGGCGGCGATCACCTCGGTATCGGTATGCACCTGGATATTCGGTATCTGCGCGATCTGCTGGATCAGGTAGTGCGACATGGACTTGTCCAGCGAGTCCGCGCGGACCATCAGATGTACCGTGCGCGCGTTGCGGGACAGGAATACCGCCGCCTGGCCCGCGGAATTCGCCCCGCCGACAATGTAGACGTCGTGGTCGGCGCATTCGGAGGCCTCGGTCATGGCCGAGCCGTAATAGACACCGCGCCCGGTGAAGTCGTCTACGCCGGGGGCCGGGTGCCGCCGGTAATCCACACCCGTCGCGATGATCACCGTGTGCGCGCAGAGCCGTCCGCCATCGGCGAACCGCACGGTTCGCGCGGAACCGTTCACCTCGAGCCCGACCACCTCGCGTGTGGTGATCACCTCGGCACCGAACTTCGCGGCCTGCCGCCGCGCCCGATCTGCCAGTTGTGCACCGGACAGCCCGTCCGGGAAGCCCAAATAGTTCTCGATGCGCGAACTCTGGCCCGCCTGGCCGCCGGTCGCCGTGCGCTCGACCAGCACCGTGCGCAGGCCCTCGGAGGCGCCGTAGACGGCCGCGCCGAGTCCGGCGGGTCCACCGCCGACCACGATCAGGTCGTAGAAATCACCGGTCGGATTGGTATTCAGCCCGACGCTTTCGGCCAACTCGCCATCGCTCGGTTGCACCAGCGCCTGCCCGCCGGGGGTGATCACGACCGGACAGATGTTCGGATCGGCGCCAGCGGCCTCCAGCAGCCGTGCGCCTTCCGGCTCCTCGGCCAGGTACCAGCGGTAGGGCAGCTGATTGCGGGCCAGGAATTCGCGCACCTCCGACGATCGCGGGGACCAACGGTTGCCGACCACCTTGGTTTCGGTGACGGGTTTGTGGTCGTTGCTGCGCCAGGCCTCCAGCAGACCGTCGAGCACCGGATAGAGCTTCTCCTCCGGCGGATCCCACGGCTTGAGCAGATAGTGGTCCAGGTCGACGACATTGATCGCGTCGATCGCGGCACTGGTATCGGCGTAGGCGGTCAGCAGTACGCGGCGCGCGTACGGATGCAGGTCCATGGCCTGCTCGAGGAATTCGATGCCGTCCATACCCGGCATCCGATAATCGGCGATCAGCACCGCGACCGGTTGGCCGCGCAGCTTCATCTCACGCAGTGCGTCGAGCGCACCCGCGCCCGACTCCGCGCGCAGAATCCGGTACTCGGCCCCATAGCGGCGGCGCAGGTCGCGTACGACCGCGCGGGAAACGCCCGGATCGTCATCGACGCTGAGGATGGCCGGTTTCGTAGCAGCGGGTGCAGTCACCTATCGAGTATGGAACGCTCGTCAAACGCGATGCTCGCGCACCAAGTCGAGTTCGGTGGGCGTGAGCAGACGCTCGAGTTGTTCGTCTATGGGGTGGACCAAGCGCGGCGTGGAGATGTCTCGAATTGCGGGTGTCTCGGGTGCGATGGCGGGAAGCAGCGGAACCTGATCCAGGTGGCGCCGATGTAAGAGCGAGCGCAGTTTCACGGCCGATCACCTCACGCTTGATGGAAACGCTTGTGGCAGTGTCTGATGCTTCGTCTATCCGACATTGTGCGCGCGCCATTACACGGCCGGGTGATCAAATCGCGAAAAAGTGACACATTTGTCTTCCAACAGCCGCCGACTAGGCTGTTTGCCAAACCGACAAGACGTGCTAGTCGGACATCCGTCACACAGTTCCCCGGAGGCAGCTTTGCCGAAAAATATCGAAGCCACGATCGAGATCGCGGCACCGCCGGAACAGGTCTGGGCCGTTGTCGCCGATCTCGAGCGGATGTCGGAGTTCAGCCCGCAGTGCGTACGGATGCTCGCGCTCGGCACCCCGAAGGCGGGCACCTGGACCATCAACCTCAATACCGACGGCAAGAAGTACTGGCCGACCACCGCACGCATCGTGCGCTATGAGCCCAACCAGGCCTTCGCATTTCGGATCAACGAGAACCGCAGCATCTGGAGCTACACGCTGGAGCCGACCGACACCGGCACCCGGCTGATCGAACGCCGCGATGTGCCCAACGGCACCAGCTGGTTCTCCCGCAAGTCCATCGATGCCGCGATGGGCGGCGAGGCGCTGTTCGAGGAAGAGCTCGAGCGCGGGATGAAAGTGACGCTCGACAAGATCAAGTCCGCGGTCGAGGCGGCCGCATAGGCCTGCGTTGCGTCCACGGCTCGGGCCCGTCAATCGTTGCCCTCGCACACCTTTCGTGCACCTCGCACACCGACTCACCCCACGAAACGCCGCGTCCCAACCACGAAGGTATGCGAGAAGTAGCTCCCTGGCAGGTCGACTCGATCATTCGTGCCAGCTGGGAAGGGGCACCCGCCGGTGAAGGTGGGTTACTGCCAGTTGGGCAGCGTCACGACCTGCGCGGCGTAGGAAAGGCCCGCACCGAAGGCGATCAGCAGCGCGGTATCGCCCGGCTTCGACTCGCCCTTGCGCAGCAGCGCCTCCATGGCCAGCGGAATCGAGGCGGCCGAGGTATTTCCGGTCTCCTCGATATCGTTGGCGAGCGCGCAGTGCTCGGGCAGCTTGAGCACCCTGGCCATGATCTCGATGATCCGGCCGTTGGCCTGGTGCGGGATCATCGCGTCCAGGTCGTCGGTGGATAGGCCCGCGCGATCAATGGCATCGCGGCAGACCTTCTCCAAGGAATGCGCGGCCCAGCGGAACACCGCCGTACCCTCCATGGCGAGGTAGGGCCGTACCGCGTCCAGGCCCTTTTCCTCGATTTCGGCGAAGAATTCCATCCAGTCCTTGTCCTGGCGGATCGCGTGGTGCTGCGTGCCGTCCGACCCCCAGACCGTGGGTCCAATGCGCTGCTCCTCGGACGGTCCGACCACGACCGCGCCCGCGCCGTCGGCGAACAGGAAGGCGGTCGCGCGGTCCTTCGGATTGACGGTGTTGGTCAATTTCTCCACGCCGATCACCAGCACATGTCCGGCGGTTCCGGCGCGAACGAGATCCGAGGCGAGCGCGAGCGCGTGACAGAAGCCCGCGCATCCGGCCGAAATATCGAACGCCGCCGTGCCGTTCATGCCCAGTTCGGTCGCGATCTGCGGCGCGGCCGCCGGAGTCAGCAAGAGGTGGGTGGAGGTGGCGACGATGACGCAGTCGACCTGATCGACCTCGACTCCCGCGGATTCGAGCGCGCCGCGAGAGGCCGCGACGCTCATGCTCTGAATCGTCTCCTCCTCCGAGGCGAAGCGCCGCGTTTTGATTCCGGAACGGGTGCGGATCCACTCGTCGCTCGAGTCGATGGGTCCGGCGACCTCGTCGTTGGTGACGATTCGAGCGGGGCGGTAAACGCCGAGCCCGAGGATCGCCGTGTGCTCAGCCCCTGTTGTCTGGGCGATTCGAGCAGCCATGATGCGTCTCCTATGTACCTGCGGCGGCGCCGCCGGGTTGTACCCCGAAAGCAACGAAATGAGTCCCTCATCGGCCGGCCGCCTACGTCACCGTAGACATGAGGCCCCCTCATATTAGCCCGAGTTGGGCACGTTGGGCGTGCGTATTCTCACATTTGGCGGGTATATCCACGAAGCACGCCCTGTGGTGCGGCGCTGCTCCAACTAGTGATTCGAGGTCACCATGCTCGGACTCGGGATTATCGGGTGGATCATCATCGGAGGTCTGGCCGGCTGGATTGCCAGCAAGATCATGAAGACGGATGCGCAACAAGGCATTCTCCTCAACATCGTGGTCGGCGTGGTCGGCGGCCTCCTAGGTGGATTCCTACTCAAGGTGCTCGGCGTGGATGTCGAGGGCGGCGGACTATGGTTCAGCTTCTTCACCTGCCTTGGTGGCGCGGTGATTCTGCTGTTCCTCGTGCGCTTGTTCACCGGGCGAAAAGCCATGAGCTGACCGCTGTGTCGCCAGGTGCGGCGTTTGCGGGCCCTACGGGCCCTACGTGGGCTACCAGGCTCCCGCGGGCCTGACGCAAACGCCGCCGTGCCACAGACTCGGTTCCCGTAAGGTGTGAACGCTTGCGCCGACCTATCGTTGAGGGGCGCAAACCGTCTGCATCGAGCACGAAAGAGGAGCCTGTGGCACGCCGTCCCACCCCGCCCGGCACGCCCGAAACGACCGGAGTCGGCCATGTCGTCGATCTGGTCCGGGCCGCGATTCCCCCACTGCATCCCGCCGGGCTGCCCTTCGTCGCGGCACCGCTCGCGGTGGCGGTCATCGGGGGCAAGCGCAAGTGGGTGCGCCGTACGGGCCTGTTTGCCGCTGCGGCCTGCGCGACCTTCTTCCGGCATCCGAACCGGGTGCCGCCGAATCGGGCGGGCGTGGTCGTCGCACCGGCCGATGGTGAGATCGCCCTGGTCGATACCGCGACGCCGCCCGCCGAACTCGGCCTCGGCGATGCGCCGCTGCCGCGCGTGAGCATCTTCCTTTCAGTGCTCGATGTGCACGTGCAGCGCACACCCATTTCCGGCACCGTGCGTACCGTGCTGCACCAGTCCGGTCAGTTCCGTTCGGCGGATCTGCCCGAGGCCAGTGCGGTGAACGAGCGCAACAGCATGGTCATCGATACCCCCGGTGGCGCGCAGCTCGTGGTCGTACAGATCGCGGGCCTGCTGGCGCGGCGCATCGTCTGCGACGCGCAGGTCGGTGACAAACTGACCATTGGCGACACCTACGGCCTGATCCGTTTCGGGTCCCGAGTCGACACATACTTCCCGGCGGGTACCGAATTACTCGTCGAACCCGGACAGCGCACGATCGGGGGCGAGACCGTGCTGGCCGTACTTGCCACCGACTCATGATGGAGCAGGCCCTGCCGACACCACAGCGAAGGCGCCGCAGCATCCGGCTGTTGCCGAGCATCGTGACAATCCTGGCGCTGTGCGCCGGATTGTCCGCGGTGAAGTTCGCCTTGGACGACAAGCTCGACATCTCCTTGGCGATGGTCGGCGCGGCGGCCGTACTGGACACCCTCGACGGTCGGCTGGCCAGAATGCTCGACGCCACCACCAAGATCGGCGCCGAACTCGATTCGCTCTCCGACGCCATCTCCTTCGGTGTCGCGCCCGGTCTGGTGCTCTACATCGCGCTGCTGGACAGCAATAGCGCGGGCTGGATCATCGCGCTGGTTTTCGCGGTGAGCATCGTGCTGCGCCTGGCCAGGTTCAACACCCTGCTCGACGACGACACTCGACCGGAATGGTCGCGCGAGTACTTCGTCGGCGTCCCCGCCCCGGCAGCGGCGCTGATCGCGCTGGTGCCGATCGGGCTGTACGTGCAGTTCGGTGATGGCTGGTGGGTCGGCTATTACGAGGTCGCGGCCTGGACGATCTTCGCGGCGGCCTTGGCGGTCAGCACGATTCCGACGCTGGCCATGAAGTCGGTATCGGTGGCGCCGCAGGCCGCGGCCGGACTGCTGGTGTTGACCGCGCTCGCGGCGGCGGCGCTGGTCACCTATCCGATCGTGCTGCTGTTGGTGCTGGTCGCGCTGTATCTCGGACATATCCCGTTCGCCTGGCATTCGCAGCGCTGGGTCGCCGCGCGTCCGGAAACCTGGCAGCACAAGCCATCCGAACGGCGGGCCCAGCGGCGGGCGCAGCGGCGACGGCCCGCACTGCGGCGTCCGGCGATCCGCGGGGCGAGCCGGCTGCGGCTGCGCAGTCCGGGCAAGGAACGTCGGGTGGACGACCTGCAACTCTGAGCCGTTGCGGTTCGCCAGGTATTCCTTAAGGAATCATCTAGGTGCCGCGGGAATGCTGCGGTTATGAGCGGCGTTGCGGCACTTGGTGGTTTGGGATTCTGGGGATTCGACCTCGGTCGGGTTTTCGGTGGCGAGCCGACCATCGGATCGGCGGGCGAACTCTCGAAGGCCGGGAGGTTCGCGACCGGTACCGTCATCTTCGGCGGCCGAGCACGGAAGAAGGTGGCGGTGGAACCGGACGGACTGCGCGAATTCCAGGCGCATCGCCCGCGCCTGTTCGCGCTCGCCTATCGGATGCTCGGCTCCGCGACCGAGGCCGAGGACGCGGTGCAGGAGACCTACCTGCGCTGGGACGGCACCGACCGCTGCACGATTCGCTCTGCCGAGGCGTGGTTGACCACCACGGTCGTGAATCTCTGCCGCACCTGGCTGGTTTCGGCGCGGGCCCGCCGCGAAACCTATGTCGGCCCCTGGTTGCCCGAGCCGGTGCCGACCGCGCGCGGTGAGCTCGGACCGCTCGAGACAGTGGAGGAGCGCGAGCTGGTATCGCTGGCGCTGCTGACGGCATTGGAACCGCTGAGCCCGATCGAGCGGGCGGTTTTCGTACTGCGCGAGGCGTTCGGATATGCCCACCGGGAGATCGCGGACATGCTCGCGGTATCCGAGGCCAATTCGCAGCAGATTTTCCGCCGGGCCGGTATCCGGGTGCGCGAGGGGCGACCGCGCTTCGATGTTCCGGCCGATCAGGCCCGTGAACTAATCGAACGCTTCCTGAAGGCGGCGCGGATCGGCGATATCGAGGCGTTGGAGCGGATGCTCGCGGACGATGTCGTCTCGACCGCGGATGGCGGCGGTCAGGTCACCGCGGCGCGGCGGCCGGTTGTCGGGGCTCCCGCGGTCGCGCGGTATGTGGCCGGACTGTTCCGCTGGGAAGTGCCGGGGATGGTGATGGCGCTGGAGGAGATCAACGGCGCGCTCGCGGTCGTCGTCCGGTTGGCGGGCGAGCCCGCACTCGTTGTCGGCGTGGACACCCTCGACGATGCGGTGACCGCGCTGCGCTTGATCGTCAATCCGGAGAAGCTGACCCGTATCGGGCGGGAGTGACGCGGGTCATTATCCGAGGCTGTCATGGATCGCGGGGCTGTCCAGTCCGAGGGGTGTCGGCCGATCGAAAGGTAGGGCCACATCATGACGGACAGCATCGAATCGTCGTTCTGGGCGCCGGATACGCGGGGTTGGCGGCGGCCCGCAGGTTGGCGCGCACCGCCCGCGACGCCCATATCACCGTTGTCGACGCCCGGGCGAGCTTCATCGAACGGGTGCGGTTGCACCAATAGGGTGCGGGGCAGTCGATTCCGGAATGGGATCCGCGAGAGAGTCTCGGTCGCCGCGATGGCGTCATCCAGTTTCTGCACGCGGACGACTCGCCGGGACGGACCGTGCTCACCGGGCGGACGGCGGCCTGGGTCAAGGAGCGGATCGGTGCGTGGCGCGGCCGGAGCGGCGCGTCCCTAACTATCGTCAACTAGTGGTTGACGAAGCCGAATCGTCAACTTATGGTTGACGCATGACAATCAACGTACGACTCGACGACCTGATCGAGGGCATCAAAAAGGCACGTCCGGACAATGTGCTCGACCAACTCTCCGATGCCGTGGTCACGGCCGGGCATTTCGGCGAAGTGGCCGATCATCTGATCGGTCACTTCGTGGATCAGGCCCGCCGCTCCGGCGCCTCGTGGACCGATATCGGCGCGAGCATGGGTGTCACCAAACAGGCGGCGCAGAAGCGGTTCGTGCCGAAGGGGCCTGGTGATCCGGCGGAGGCCGCGGCCATGGATCCCAGTGCGGGTTTCGCGAAGTTCACCCCGCGCGCACGGCAGATTGTGGTGGCCTCCCAGGAGGCGGCGCGCAACTCCGGTCATCCGGAGATCGCCGTCGGGCATCTGGTGCTTGCCCTGCTGTCCCAATCGGAAGGCCTCGGCGCCAGGGAGATCGTCGCCCAAGGGGTGGAACTCGACGCGGTCCGGGATGCGGCGACAGCCGCCATCGCCCAAAAACCCGCCGACCCGGCGAATCTGCCCGCACTCATTCCGTTCGGGCCCGAGACCAAGAAGGTGCTGGAACTGACCTTCCGTGAGGCACTTCGCTTGGGACACAACTACATCGGGACCGAGCATGTTCTGCTCGCACTGCTCGAACAGGAGAACGGTTCTGGGATCCTGTCCGAGCTCGGCGTCGATAAGGCGAAAGCCGAAGCCGAGCTGGCCGAACTGCTGTCGGTGATCGCCGCCGAGAAGTCATGAACGCCTGGGCCGCGTTCGTCGCCGGACGACGTGGAATTGCCTGGATGGTCCTCGGCATCCGATGCGCACACGCGGCCAGGGCACGGCAGCGGCGGGCCATCCGATCGCGGGGGACGTCGGCGCCGCGCGGCTCACGGATACCGCTCGAATACCGTGAGCCCGTTGCGGCGTGACGGCGGTTCAGTGCGGTGGCACGTTGCGGGCGAGTTCGTCCAACCAGGCGGCGGCGGAGGCATCGCTCGGCGCACGCCAGTCGCCGCGGGGTGAAAGTGAGCCGCCCGAACCGACTTTCGGGGCATTGGGCAGGGTGGAGCGCTTGAACTGGCTGGTCTGGATGAAGCGGCGCAGGAATTCGGCCAGCCAGTGTTTGATGGTCGGAAGGTCGTAGGCGTTGCGCTGGTCGGCCGGAATGAGGTCCGGCCAGCTGCCACGGTCGCGCTCGGACCAAGCGTGTCGAGCCAGATAGGCGACTCGGCTCGGGCGATAGCCGAAGCGCAGCAGGTAGTAGAGGTGGAAGTCCTGCAGTTCATAGGGGCCGACGGTGGCCTCGGAGCTCTGGCCCGGGGTGGTCGAATCGTGGCTGGGCACCAGCTCCGGCGAGATCTCGGTCTGCAGGATCGATGAGAGCACCCGGCCTGCCTCGGGGCCGAACTGATGGGTGTCGACCGCCCAGGCGATCAGATATTTGATCAGTGTTTTGGGGACGGAGGCGTTCACGCTGTAATGCGCCATATGGTCGCCGACGCCGAAAGTGCACCAGCCCAGTGCGAGTTCACTGAGATCGCCGGTGCCGACCACGAGTGCGTTGTGCTGGTTGGCGAGGCGGAACAGATGCGAGGTGCGCTCACCTGCCTGCACATTCTCGTAGGTCACGTCGTACTGCGGAATACCTTCGGCGGCAGGGTGATTCAGGTCGCGCAGCATCTGGGTCGCGGACGGCCGGATATCGATCTCCTGCGCGGTCACGCCGAGCGCGTCCATCAGCGCGTGCGCGTCGGTGCGGGTTCGGGAGCTGGTCGCGAAGCCGGGCATGGTGTAGGCCAGCACATTCGTGCGCGGCAGTCCGAGCCGGTCCATGGTTTTGGCCGCGACGATCAGCGCCTGGGTGGAGTCCAATCCGCCGGAGACGCCGATGACCAACCGCTGACTGCCGGTCGCGCGCAACCGGGTACTCAGGCCCTCGACCTGGATGTGATGTACCTCGGCACAGCGTTCGTTGCGGGCGGCCGCATCGCTGGGAACATAGGGGAAGCGCTGGATTTCGCGGCGCAGGGCGATGGCGTTCGCCGGAACCGGCAACTGCACCTCGATGCGCCGCATTCGCATCAGGCGATCGCGGTGATCATGCACATTGTCGGCGAAACTGGTGGTGCGGATGCGGTCCGCGGCCAGCCGCTGCAGATCGAGATCGGCGGTGATCAACTGGGGATGGTCGCAAAACCGCTCGCCCTCGGCGAGCAGGTCGCCGTTCTCACATACCAGTGCCTGCCCGTCCCAGGCCATATCGGTGGTCGATTCACCATGTCCCGCAGCCGAATACAGATATGCGGCCAGATACCGTGCGGAATGCGAGGTGCACAGCGCGCGCCGGTAGTCGGCCTTGCCGATGACGATATTGCTCGCCGACAGATTGACCAGCACGGTCGCACCGGCCAGCGCGGCATATCCGCTGGGCGGCAACGGAACCCAGCCGTCTTCACAGATCTCCAGGTGGAATACGAAGCCGTCGAGATTGGTCGCGGTGAACAACAGGTCGGAACCGAACGGCACACGCTGACCCGCGATCGTGATGTGGTCGTCCAATGTCTCGCGCCCCGCCGCGAACTGGCGCTTCTCGTAGAACTCGCGATAGTTCGGCAGATAGCTCTTCGGCGCGGCCCCGAGTACTTTGCCGCGGCAAACCGCGATTCCGCAGTTGAAAAGCCGACCCTGGGTCCGCACCGGCGCACCGACCAATAGCACCGTGTCGATTTCCGTGCTCGCCGCGACTATCCGCTCGATCGCCGCGCCGACCGCATCATCGAGCGCATCCTGGTGGAACAGATCGTCGGCGGTGTAGCTGGCGAGTCCGAGTTCGGGAAACACCGTCAGCACAACGCCGTCGGCGGCCGCTTGCCGGGCGAGCTCGAGTGTCTGCTCGACATTGAACGCGGGATCGGCCACGCGGATCCGCGGCACCGCGACCGCCACCCGTGCGAACCCATGCCGATAGAGCGAATCGAACGGCAGTGCGGGCACGGGCTTCCCCTTTCGGGATGGTTGATCTTCCTCCGCTTCGAAACTACGCCCGCCCACGCAGCCCGCCGCCCCAGCGCGGCCATTTCGCCTTGGTCTTCGGCTCCTCCATCAGCGGTCCGCGCCCGATATCGGTGACCAACAGCGGCAGCCGTGGCGCGAGTTCGTCGAGCACGGCCTGGGTGTGCCCGCCCTGCGCGGTCCGGTACTCCGGCATGGTCAGGCCGACGATCTGGAGGAACTGCACGCGCCCGTGTGGTGTGTCTATGGTGCCGAGCTCCGGGTCGGCGGTGAAGGCAACGGCCTGGATATCCGAATCCGGATGGTCCGCCGCGATGGGGCCGTTGGGCTTGATGGTGTGGCCGGGTTCGAACCAATTCCCGGACTGGAACACATACCGGGCCAGATTCTGCAGGAAGTTCGCGGGCCAGACCGGCGGCTTCTCATCGGCCGGGGCGCGCAGCAGCCGGAAGGTGAATTCGAATCCCCAGCCCGATTCGTCCGGGTTATCCCATTCCTTCTCGTACAGCTCGGTCATGCCATAGCTGATGTAGTGCCAGTGCGGGACCGGTTCGGTGCGCGGATAAGCGCTGATGCCGTCCAGTGGATCGGGCCCGCCGAGCGACCAGGGGACGCCCGTCCCCCAATGGCTGGGTGCGGTGTCGTGGTACAGCTGTTCCAACGCCGCGTCGATAGCGTTCCAGCCGGGACTTTCACTCACCTGGACACCATAAGGTCGGCGTCGATCATGCGTCGCGCCACACGGATAGTCATTGGCGGGCAGCCCTTTGCTGGTCGCGCGATCCGGGTCGGCGCCGCGGGTTCCGGACTGGGCGGCCTGTCGGGAAAGGGCTGCTCCGCCGCACCGGTAAGCTATAGCAATGGCGGATGACACGGATTCCGACCTGGTTGCGGGGGAACGACGCGCTGATCTCGAGCGCGCGCTGACCTATGTCTCCACCGAGTCGCAGCCCGACGGCAGCTACATCATCAACGGCGACCTGCCGCCCGATGTCGCGCCACCGTTCATTCGGGCGATCATGCGGGTGGAGGCGGAGTTGCTGCTGAACGACGCGGAACTCGTAACGGTCGATGAGGGTGAACCACGCACGCCCGAGGAGCGCCGGGCCGATGCGTTCGTGGCATTGATACTCCGGGTGGACGACCGCAGCTCGGCCTGAGCTGCGCGGCGGACCTTGCACTCGATACCCCTGAGTGCTAAAAAGGGCTTGGCACTCTCGACGTGTGAGTGCCAGGTCGGGACGGTGAGACCGGGTTCCATCGACACCCTCGGTCGTCCGTCGCGGGCACCGAACCTGGCCAGCGTAAATGGGGCGATCCAACCTGCGATCGTCCTGTGTGTCAGCCATATACATGTGGAGGATCTCAACGCAATGGCCAAGACAATTGCGTACGACGAAGAGGCCCGTCGCGGCCTCGAGCGGGGCCTCAACGCCCTCGCCGACGCGGTCAAGGTGACGCTGGGGCCCAAGGGTCGCAACGTTGTCCTGGAGAAGAAGTGGGGCGCCCCCACGATCACCAACGATGGTGTTTCCATCGCCAAGGAGATCGAACTGGAGGACCCGTACGAGAAGATCGGCGCCGAGCTGGTCAAGGAAGTCGCCAAGAAGACCGACGACGTCGCGGGCGACGGCACCACCACCGCTACCGTGCTCGCCCAGGCGCTCGTACGTGAGGGTCTGCGCAACGTGGCGGCCGGCGCCAACCCTCTCGGCCTCAAGCGCGGCATCGAGAAGGCCGTCGAGGCCGTCACCACCAAGCTCCTCGCCACCGCCAAGGAGATCGACACCAAGGAGCAGATCGCTGCTACCGCTGGTATCTCCGCGGGCGACTCGTCCATCGGTGAGCTCATCGCCGAGGCCATGGACAAGGTCGGCAAGGAAGGCGTCATCACCGTCGAGGAGAGCAACACCTTCGGGCTCCAGCTGGAGCTCACCGAGGGTATGCGCTTCGACAAGGGCTACATCTCCGGTTACTTCGTGACCGACCCGGAGCGTCAGGAAGCGGTCCTCGAGGACCCGTACATCCTGCTCGTCGGTTCCAAGGTTTCCACCGTCAAGGACCTGCTGCCGCTGCTGGAGAAGGTCATCCAGGCCGGTAAGCCGCTGCTGATCATCGCCGAGGACGTCGAGGGCGAGGCCCTGTCGACCCTGGTCGTGAACAAGATCCGCGGCACCTTCAAGTCCGTTGCCGTCAAGGCGCCGGGCTTCGGTGACCGTCGCAAGGCGCAGCTCGCCGATATCGCCATCCTGACCGGTGGCGAGGTCATCAGCGAAGAGGTCGGTCTGTCCCTGGAGACCGCCGGCATCGAGCTGCTCGGCCAGGCCCGCAAGGTCGTCATCACCAAGGACGAGACCACCATCGTCGAGGGCGCGGGTGACGCGGAGGCCATCAAGGGCCGCGTCGCGCAGATCCGCACCGAGATCGAGAACTCGGACTCGGACTACGACCGGGAGAAGCTGCAGGAGCGTCTGGCCAAGCTGGCCGGCGGTGTTGCGGTGATCAAGGCCGGTGCCGCGACCGAGGTCGAGCTCAAGGAGCGCAAGCACCGCATCGAGGATGCCGTGCGCAACGCCAAGGCCGCCGTCGAGGAGGGCATCGTCGCCGGTGGTGGCGTGGCTCTGCTGCAGTCGGCTCCGGCCCTGGACGACCTGAAGCTCACCGGTGACGAGGCGACCGGCGCGAACATCGTGCGCGTCGCGCTGTCGGCTCCGCTGAAGCAGATCGCCTTCAACGCGGGCCTCGAGCCCGGCGTTGTCGCCGAGAAGGTCTCGAACCTGCCGGCGGGTCACGGCCTGAACGCCGACTCGGGCGAGTACCAGGACCTGCTGGCCGCTGGTGTCGCCGACCCGGTCAAGGTCACCCGTTCGGCCCTGCAGAACGCGGCCTCCATCGCGGCCCTGTTCCTCACCACCGAGGCCGTTGTCGCCGACAAGCCGGAGAAGGCCGCCGCTCCCGCCGGCGACCCGACCGGTGGCATGGGCGGTATGGACTTCTGAGTCCCGCCTCCCACTTCTAGACCCGAAGGCCGGTCCACCATTGGTGGACCGGCCTTCGGTCTATTTTGGTCTGGTGGGTTTTCAAGGGGCGCAATGGGTTTGCTATCGATTGTGCGTCGGCCGTTATCGGAGGGGAGATTTCGGTATCACGGCTTTGCTGATCGAGCGGGTTGAACGGAATGTCGAAGCGAGTGGGTCAAAGCTTTGTAGCGACTGATTCGGTGGAAGTTGTTGGGGCGGGGGTTATTTCGATGCTGCGATCGGCTGTTTTGGTGGTGCCGTTGGTCGCTGGGGTTGGGGATTCGATTCGTTGATCGGCGGTTGCCGCGGGGGCACTGTCGACCATCGGATCCGCGTCGAGACCCGGCGTGCGTGGATCGGATTCGGCGGCGGCCGGTGTGATGGTGCGCAGTTCGGGTTCCGCTGGTTCGATCGCGGCTGATTCGGCGGCGGATTCTGCTGCGGCGGCCAGGCGTAGGCGTTCGGCGAGCTCGTTGAAGATATAGAAGTTGGGGATCTGGCCGACGGGGGTGAGCGAGACCCAGTTGCCGTCTACCTTCATGCGGACCAAACCGCTTCGGGCGTCGATCAATTGGATCTGTTCCCAGGCGTAGGCCCGGCTGCGGAAATAGAGTGCGGCCAGGTCGAGGGCGATTTCGCCGAAATGGACGGTCGCGCCGTCATCGATGGCGGCCACGGCGCGGGGGAGTTGGGCCAGGGTGACGGCCGACTGGATGGCCCTGCCCCATTCGCGCGCCTCGCCGAACAGGGTGTCGTCGAATGCGGCCTCGGCGCCGTCGGGGCCCGACATCCGCAGTGAGTACTCGGTGTGGGCGGAATTCTGGAAAGGGATGACCTGTTGGCGCACTTCGGCACTGTTCCAGCGGAATCCGGCCACCTGCTCCCCGGAGCGATACACGGTCATGCCGAATTCGAATAGGTCGAGCCGCGCCGTGCGGTGCCGACGATTGCGCCGCCCGCGAAAGAATGCCAATGACGTGGGCACCAGGGCGAGCAGACCGATCGCGAGCGCACCGGGATATGCCCCGACCGTCACACAGATAACTCCGACTGCCGCGAACCCGCCCGCGACGATCCCATAGCCGCGCACGAGGCTGTCGCTCGCCGGCGCCGGTAGAAACGTCTGTCGGTGCGTGCCGAGCTTCTGATATTCGGCCATCAGGTGGATCAGCTGCGACAGTGGAACCTTTTGTGGCCCGCCGGTTCCGACATCGCCATGGCTCGGAGTGGTCAATTGTCCCTCCATGAGGCGGTTTTCCTCCGCGGCGAAGCGTATGACACTCGCCCGAAGGTCGCCACCCCAGCCGCGTGCCCGGTTAGTCGGCCGAGCTTACGCCATCGCGACGACATACCCGCGATGGGTGCGGGCGTTTCGTCGTGATTTAGACCAAGTTGTCATGCCGCGAATAGGCCGATGGCCGGTCCGCTGAACGGATCGGCCACGCGGCGGTATCAGATTCCGTCGACCATCAGAACGGCGAAAGGCATGGTGGGGGTGCCGGGCCCCATCGGCCCGCCCTTATCGAATTGGGAAGAGACGACCAGTGTTCGATCACTGCTGCGCACCAATGTGGTGGGAATTCGCAGGGATTCATCGGTGACCTTGCGGTCCAGCTCGACGGTCGCGCCATCGTCGCTGATCTTCCAGCGGGTAATGGTGTTGCTGGAATTCTGGGCCGCCCACAGCGTGCTGCCGTGCAATTCCAGTCCGTCACCGTATTTCAGGTCGGCGCCGCGCATGGTCACCTTGCGAATCGAATCCGGCGAATTCGCCGCGGTCGCAACGCGATACAGCTCGCCCGAGTTCATATCCACGATCAACAGATAGCGGCCGGAATCGTCGGAGGCGATGCCGTTCAAGGTGAATGCGTCCGGCGCATGCGGGCTGATGGTGGTGCTCAGGTCGAATCGTACGGTCAGATCCGCCTTGCCGCCGTGGGCCGCGGTGACCTGCTCCGGGGTGACCCGGTAGACGACCGGTCGCAGGCTGTCGGTCAGGTACGCGCTGCCGTCCGGTGTGATGGCCAGATCATTGACCAGCCTCGGTCCAGTGTCGGCGATATCGAAGCGGGCGATCAGCGCACGGCTGCCGGTGTCGTACACCGCGACTCCGACCGTCGAATCGATAACCCACAGTCGCCCCGCCGCATCGACTTTCAGCCCATTGGCGGTCTTGCGGCCGTCGGCCCCCTCGGGCAGGAAGATTTCGGCCCGTGCCGCGCCGGGTGTCGCGCGGTAGACGGCGCCGTTGGCGTAGGAGCCGACGTAGGTGTCACCGGTGCGCGGATCGACCGCGATGCCCTCCGGATAGACCCGATCACCGGGCAGTTCGTAGGCGGTGCTGATGCGGATGGTCGGTTGGCTCACGGCCTCGGTCGCCGTGCCGCATGCCGCGACTGCGGTGCAGGCAATGGCGATGGCCATGGTCGAGATGGTGCGGAACATGCTCGCGGCTCCTGATAGTCGAACATCCAGATGCATTCACATCTTGAAACGTGCACTAATGTAGATTAGAGCTCTAATCGACATCAAGAGTCTAACGAGCAGACGGGCAGTTACCATGCGGATATGACGTCCATGCACTCCTCCGAGCGCCTCGGCTCGTATCTCAAGCGCGCCGAACAGGCCCTCAACTCGGCGAAGAGCGCGGCGCTCAAACCGGCGGGGCTCACCGTTCCTCAGTACGGGGCCTTGCTGTTCCTCATCGAAAACCCAGGCATCAATGCCGCCGCGCTGGCCCGGCTCTGCGGGGTGACCCCGCCGACCATGAATACGATCCTGACCAATCTCCAGGATCGCGGCCTCATCGAGCGCACCCCGCACGCCTGGCACAAGAACGTCCTGGAGACTCGGCTCACCGAAGCGGGCGCGGCGCTCGCGCAAGAGGCGGACGTGAGTGCTGTGCACGTGGAACGCGCGTTGGCCGACGAGTTCACCGAGGCCGAACACGCCGCGCTACGCGAACTGCTCACCCGCTGCGCCGACCTACTCGACTCCATTCGTCCCGAATCCGCGCCGAAAAAATAGCTCCCGAGAATCCGGGAGCTATTGGAGTGCTGGCGATTTCACGCCGGGGCGACCACCGCTGTTTCGATGCGAGACGGTCTGCGCAGTGTCGCGACGCCGAGCGCGAGGGCGAGGAAGCCGACCGCGGCCGAGGTCCACGGCAGCCAGCTCGCGCCCGACGAATCCAGCACCGTGCCGCCCAGCAGTGAACCGATGCCGCTGCCGAGGTAGATGGCCGAGCCATTGAGTCCGAGCGCGACGGTCGGCGCGTCGTGCGCGATGGCGAAGAGCCGGAACTGTTGCGGGATGAGGATCGCGGATCCGAAGAGACCGGTCAGGCCGAGTACCGCGAAGACCGCCCAGTTGGCGTGGGTGGCCGGGCCGAGCAGGAGTAGGCCGATGAGGCTGCCGACGAGTCCCACGGTCAGCGTGCGCGCCGGGCCGAAGCTGTCTACCGCGCGGCCCGCCTGCGAGTTGCCGACGACCTGACCGATGCCCATGACCAGCAGCAGCCACGCGAGTTGCCCCTGCGGCACCGATGGCGCGATGACGACCGGCAGATAAACGACGGTCGTATAGACCGCGGTCATCTGCAGCGTCGTCACCAGCAGGACCCGTAGTACGGCGGGCCGGGCCAGTACGCCGACGCGTTCGCGCAATCCGGTGCTCGGCAACGTGACGCGCGGCAGCAACACCACGAGCGCGGCCGCGATGGCGCCGCCCGCGGCAATCGCCCAGAGCACGCCGCGCCACCCGATCCAGCGCTCCACGAAGATGCCGATCGGCACGCCCGCGACGGCCGACAGCGTGATTCCGGCGGTGACGACCGATAGTGCCCGGCCGCGGTGCGCATCGTCGGCGACTACCCCGGCCACGGCGAAGGCATTGGCCTGGAACGCCGCCGCGCCGATGGCGGCAATGGTGCGCGCCCCGGCCATCACTGAAAAGTCCTGCGCCGCAGCCTGTCCGATCATGCCGAGGACGAAAAGAACCGCACCGCCGCCCAATACCCAGCGCCGGTCCCAGGATCCGGTGGCAGCCGCGATGATCGGTGAGGCGATGGCGTAAGTCCAGGCGAACATGGTGGTGAGCTGGCCAGCGGTGGCCACCGACACGTCCAGGTCGCGGGCGATGAGCGGGAGCATGCCATTGAGGACGAAACCGTCGGTACCCAGCACGAAGGTGCCTACGGCGAGCGGAATAAGGGACCGATACAGATCATTCGATGGTTGTCGAAGCATCTTATGATGCTGAGATATAATTCGATGGTTGTCAAACGATCGGAGGATGAACGTGCGTCAGCTACCGCAGCCGAGCACCGGCGACCTGGATCTGATCCGGGTGCTCAGCGCCATCGCCGATCCGATCCGGCTGGAGCTGATTCGTGCGCTCGCGGGGGTCCGCGAACCGCTCAGTTGCGCCATCGACAAATTCGATGTCGAAATCACCGCCGCGACCGCATCGCATCACTGGAAGGTGCTGCGCGACGCGGGTGTCACGACCACCTACGTCTCCGGCCGCAACCGGCTCGTCGAACTGCGGCGCGACGATCTGGACGAGCGTTTTCCCGGCCTGCTCGATGCGATCATCAACGGCGCGCAATCCTGACCCGGCAATCGTTCACCCATATCTGGTCTCGGTGAACCGGCGTACCCGCTGAGTGCCGTCCGTTGAGCGGTTCAAAAGCCCCAAAAGTACTGGCTTTACACGCGGTCCCGTAGCGGGTGCACTTGGTGTGAGGACTCGAACGTCACTCAGGGGTGGGGACAATGGACGGAATCTTTGTCGTGATCGGTTTCCTGGTGCTGTACGGCACGATCACGATCATCCATTACGCGAACCGCGGCAGTCGGGGGCGCCGCAACCACCGCAGACGAAATCGATGGGCCGCGGGCAGCGGTGGCGATGGCGGCGGCGGTGGTTGCGGCGGCGGCTCGAGTTGTGGTGGTGGATCCAGCTGCGGTGGCGGCTCGGGCTGTGGTGGTGGCGGTGGTTGTGGCGGTGGCAGCTGAGTCAACGTCGTTTCGGCAGGAGACTCTCGAATGCGCTGTCCACCAATGCTCTTCGCTGCGCTTCCGTGGTGGGGATCCTGTCGGGGGAAACGCGGGACAGTTGGTTGAAGCCGTGGTAAATGCTCACGGCGACAACCGCTCTGGTCCGCGCCTGCCCGGCGGTCAGCCCCAGTTCACACAGCAGTTCCGCGACGTATTCGATGCGTCGGTCCGCGACTCGGCGCAATGTCGCGGCGACCGATGGCTGGTCTGCCGAGGCCAGTAGCGCCAATTCGATGCGTCCGGTGGCCGCGTAATCGATGACCTGGCCGAAAAGTCGATGCAGCCGCTCGGCCGGGTCTGTCTCGACGGCGATCTCGGCGATCACATCGTCGGTGCTGCGCTGCTCCCAGCGCACCAGCGCCGCATCGATGAGGGCCGCGCGGTCCTTGAAATGCCAATAGAAGCTGCCCTTGGTGGTGCCGAGCCGCTTGGCGATGGGCTCGACGGCCACCGCCGCCAGGCCGCCCTCTGCCAGCGCGTCCAGCGCGGCCTGTGCCCAATCGTCGGCGCTGAGCCGTGCCTTCGCATCCCCTTGTGCCATTCCCGTACGCTACCGTATGGTTATTCCATACGCTCCCGTAAGGGTTATCGGAGGAATGCGATGCCGACTTATGAGATTCCCGAACGAGCCACCCTCGCGCGCTCGTCGGAAATCGATTGGGATTACATCGATTCTTATGAAAAAGCGTTGCCGTCCGGCGCTCCTGTTGATCCGCGGGAATGGACTCGAAAGATTTTCTTCGGCAAGCCTTTTCCTGATCGCGAAAGCGACGAGCATGAGCACGTGACCGCCGATGCGATGGCGGTCCTCGACTTTGTCGTCTCTGTTCTGGTCGTCGACGGTACGGTCACCATCACGTCTCTGGTCAAGTATCGAAATCGCTGGGGTAGAAGGTATTTCGCCATTGTGCGACCATTCCACCGTCGGCTCGTGCCATGGATGCTCGAGCGAGCCGCCCGCGGTTTCACCCGCTGACGCGCGATATCGAACGGATGCGGCGGACGACTCGACGGTCGTAGGCTGAACCCATGTCTGGCGACATACGCGGTGTGCTCTACGACATCGACGGCGTGCTGGTGACCTCATGGCGCGAGATCGATGGTGCGGTCGAAGCCGTGCGCCGCGTGCGTGAAAGTGGTTTGCGCCGAAGATTTCTCATCAATACCACTTCCCGCACCTGCGATGAGATCGCCGAGCGGCTGCGGGACGCCGGATTCGATGTCGATACCGCGGAGATCGTCACCGCCGCCCGGCTCACCGGCGAATACGTGGGCCACCGCTACCCGAATGCGGCGGTGTGGGTGCTCAATCATGGCGATATCGCGGCCGATCTCGCCGAGCTGACTCTCGAAGACGACAATCCGGACGTCATCGTAATCGGTGGTGCCGGTGCGGAATTCACGCACGACGCACTGAGCCGGGTGGCCGAGCTGATGCTCGACGGTATACCGGTCGTCGCGATGCACAGCGGCCTGGCCTGGGCTACCGATACCGGGCTCCGCATCGATGCGGGCGCATACCTGCCGGGTCTGGAGGCGGCGGGCAATGCCGAGATCACGGTGGTCGGTAAGCCTGCGGCGGCCGGATTTCGAACCTGTGCGGACCTCATGGGCCTCGATCCGGTCGAGGTGCTGATGATCGGCGACGATCTGCATTCCGATGTACTCGCCGCCCAACGGGTCGGTATGACCGGAGTTCTGGTGCGCACCGGCAAATTCCGGCCCGCCGTTCTGGCGACGGCTTCGGCCACACCGGATCACGTCATCGATTCCGTCGCGGAACTGCCCGCGTTGATGAAAGGTCTGTCGAAAGAATAATTCTAAAAAAGTCCTTCAAAATACTTTCGGCGCGCCGAACGTCTCGGCATCCTCTGGTGTGGCAAACAATCAGTGACAACCACCGCATGGGCAGCTAGATCGGAGAGTGGCCTACCGTAAGCGCAATAGCAACCGCCCGGCCAACTTTCGGCTAACGCCTGTTTCGTCGAACGTTGAGACGAACAGCCCGATCCATGACGAGGGGTTCGGGCCCTTCGGTATTGTCTGCCCCAATGTCACAGGATGCGAATACGGGACGAATGTATGCCGGGCAACCCGTAGAGGACCGGCAACGTCAGCGGCGTGCGCGTTTTCTGGAATCAGGCCTTACGGTCTTTGCGCGCGACGGCTACGCCAATAGTTCGGTCGGCGCTATCTGTAAGGACGCCGGACTCTCCTCGAGGCAGTTCTATGAGGAGTTCACCGGTCGCGAATCCCTCCTACTCGAGCTCTACGAGCAGATCGATAAGGAATCGCGCGAAGCGGTGACCGCCGCCCTGGAGAAGAAATCCGATGCGACCGCGCTGGAGAGCATCGTTGCCGCGGTGCGCGCCTACGTCGAATCCATCGGCTCCGATCCGCGCAAGGCGCGGGTGGCGCTGGTAGAGGTCGTCGGCGCCGGGCCGAAGGTGGAGAAGTTCCGGCTGGAGCTACGTCGCGTCTGGGGTTCGCTACTCGCCAGCGCCGCGGAGGATGCCGCCTTGCACGGCGAAATCCCAACGGGCGACTACGAGATGCGGGTGCTGGCCATAATCGGCGCGGTCAACTACGTGGTGGATTCGTGGAGCGGTTCCGATCCGCGACCACCACTAGACGACGTGATCCGAGTGCTCAGCCGCGTGATCATGGGCGCGGTCGGCGCGTAGTTCCGCCAGCCGTCGGCTAGCGTGCGCTCTATGGAGACCGTTCCGATCCAGATGCCGGACGGCACCACCGTGCCGGTGCGGCTGTTCGCGGCGACCGGTGCGCATCGGCATCCGGTGCGCCCGGATGCGCCGCGTCCGGTGGTGGTGATGGTGCCCGGTCTCGGTGTTCCGGCCGGGTACTACGAACTGTTCGCCCAGGGGCTGGCCGAGCGCGGCTTCGATGTCGCGATCGGTGAGCTGCGCGGTGTGGGTGACAGTCGTCCGCGTCCGAGCGCCGCGAGCACGTTCGGCTACCACGAACTGGTCTCGGTCGACTTCCCGGCGATCTTCTCGGTGGTGCGCGACAGGTTCCCGGACAGCACCCCGTATCTGCTGGGCCACAGTATGGGCGGCCAGCTCGCGGTGCTGTACGCGTCGCGGATCCGCGGGCGCTTGGGCGGGCTGATCCTGATCGCCTCCGGCACCCCGTATCACCGTGGGTTCCGCGGCATTTCGGGTCCGGGCATGCTTGTCGGCACCGTGGCCATGTCGCTGACGGCCAATCTGACCGGCTTCTGGCCCGGCGACCGGATCTCGCTCGGCGGCTTCGGACGCCAGTCGAAGGTGCTGATGTCGGACTGGGCGCGGCTGGCCCGTACCGGCCGCTTCGCGCCGGTCGATGCGGATATCGACTACGAGGAGCGGATCGCCAGACTGAAGCTGCCGGTGCTGTCGATCACCATGACCGGCGACGATCTCGCGCCGAGCAGTTCGGCCGCGCACCTGCTGGCGAAGATGCCGAAGGCCGAGGTGACCACCTGGGTGCAACCGGAACCGTTGGGGCACAACGGTTGGATCCGTCAGTGCGGCAGCACGGTCGATCAAATCGAGAAGTGGCTGCGGGACCGCTAGACGGCGACGTCTGCGCTACGACGAGGCGTAATCGCGCAACCCGTCATAGGCTGGTGTGCGTGTCGAATGAGCAACGGCGGCAACTACATCTGGATGTCATCGCGGAATTCCGCGCCAATGCGGGAAAGGTCGGCGGACAGTTCGCGAACATACCGCCGCTCCTGCTGACCACCACCGGTGCCCGCACCGGCGAACCCCGCACCTGGCCGCTGGCATATCAGCGCGACGGTGACCGGGTAGTGGTCTACGCCGCCAACGGTGGGCGGCCGAATCGTCCGGGGTGGTACCACAATCTGATGGCGGATCCCGAAGCCGTCGTCGAGGTCGGAATCGAATCTCGGCCCGTGACCGCATCCTTCGCGGAAGGTGAAGAACGTTGTTGAAATGACTCATGCGACCAACCCTGTGGCAACAGAAGCATTGCGCGCCCAGCTGGCCCAGTGGCGACCTGACAACTTCAAGCTGCCTTTGTATATGGTGCGCCCGATTTCTAACTGACGGGCAAATGAGAAGCTCCAAAGTCCTTGGTGGACAGTGTATTCGAGAGTCTGCTGCTGAAAGGGCAGTGAATCAGCTGCGACCTTCGGAAGGTCGGCGATTTCGCCGAGATGGTTGCTGAAGCCGCCAAGCATCGCCGTGAGGCCGATATCGAAGTGGTCGGAGTCGGCGGCGGCGAGGGTGTTGTAGTCGGGGGCGTTCGAGGTGAGTTTTCGGCTGCGCTGGGATGGTACGGCGGTGGCCTACAGCGTAGACATACCGCCGCGAGAATTCGGCCCGGTGCGGGATGCACCGGGCCCGGTTGTACGTGATTACCGCTCCATCAACATCTGCGTGAAGAACTCGTAGATGAGTCCGGCCTGGAATGCCGACTGCTTGTTGTCGGCCGCGCCGCCGTGGCCACCTTCGATGTTCTCGTGGTACCAGACGGTGTGCCCCTGCTCCTCGAGCAGCGCGGCCATCTTGCGGGCGTGGCCAGGGTGGACTCGGTCGTCGCGGGTGGAGGTGGTCAGCAGGATCGGGGGGTAGGCCGCGTCGGCGCGGACGTTCTGGTAGGGCGAGTACTTGCTGATGTATTCCCACTCTTCCGGCTTATCCGGATCGCCGTATTCGGCCACCCAGGACGCACCGGCCAGCAACAGGTGATATCGCTGCATATCGAGCAATGGGACCTGGCAGACGATGGCGCCGAACAGTTCCGGATAGCGGGTCAGCATGACACCCATGAGTAGGCCGCCATTGCTGCCGCCGACCGCGCCCAGCTGTTCATGTGTGGTGATGCCGCGGGCCACCAGATCCTTGGCGATCGAGGAGAAGTCCTCATAGACCTTGTGCCGGTTGGCCTTCTGCACCGAGGTGTGCCATTGCGGGCCGTATTCACCGCCGCCGCGGATATTGGTCATCACCCAGGTTCCGCCGCGTTCCAGCCAGCCCATCCCGGAGGCACCGCTGTAGGCCGGGGTGCGGGATACCTCGAAGCCGCCGTAGCCGGACATCACCGTGGGGCCGGGGGTGCCCTTGCGGTCGCGGTGGCGGATTACGAAGTACGGCACCATGGTTCCGTCGTCGGAGTGCGCGAAGAACTGCTCGGTCTCGATGCCCTCGGCATCGAAGAATCCGGGTTCCTGCTTGAGTTGTTCGGTCCGGCCGCCGACCGCGCTGGCGAGCAGGGTGGCCGGAGTGGTGAATCCGCTTGTGGTCAGCATGAATTCGTCGCCGCCCTCGAGCGGGTCGAGATTCATTACGCTGGTGGTCGCCATCGGCGGGGTATCGGCGAGCGGCTCCTTGTGCCAGCCATCCGGGCCGGGCGTGAGGACGTAGAGCTTGGTCTGCACGTCCTCGAGGGTGATCAGCAGCAGATGGTTCTCGGTCCAGCCGTAGCCGTGCAGCGAGGTGTGCTCGTCGGGGGTGAAGATCACCTCGAATTGCCGTGCACCGGAAAGGAATTTCTCGAAGTCGAGGGCCAGCAGCGCGCCGGCGGGGTAGGTCCTGCCGCCGATCTCCCACGGCGACTTCAGTCGCACCAGGAACCAATCCTTGTACCAGGATTCACTCGCGTCGGTCGGTACATCGAGATGCCGCAGACTGCCGTCGTTTTCGAGCAGGTACACCTCTTCATTGAAGAAGTCGGTGGCGCGGCCGACGAAATGCCGTTCATAGCCGGGAGTCCGGTCGTATCCGGCGGAGACCGCGACATCGCCTGCCTCGCCCTCGAATACCGTTTCTGCCTCGGCGAGCGGCGTGCCGCGCCGCCAGCGCTTGGCGATTCGCGGATAGCCGGAATCGGTGAGCGAACCGGGACCGAAGTCGGTGCCGACATACACCGAGTCGATATCGATCCAGCGCATCTCGGATTTCGCCTCGGGCAGGAAGTAGCCGTCGTCGGCGGAATCGATGAATTCTCTTGTCTCGAGATCGAATTCGCGCACGACCTTGGCATCCGCGCCGCCGCGGGACAGGCTGATGAGTGCACGCGACTGCTCCGGCCGCAGCACCGCGGCACCGCCCCACACCCAGTTCTCGCCCTCCGCGGCGCCGAGCGCGTCCAGGTCGATCAGCACGTCCCAGTCCGGCGCTTGCTCGGCGTATTCGGCGAAGGTGGTGCGCCGCCACAGCCCGCGCGGATGTTCGGCATCGCGCCAGAAGTTGTAGAGCCAGCGGCCGCGCCGACTCGGGTAGGCGATCTTGGTATCGGTGTCGAGCATGTCCAGGATGCGGCGCTCGAGCTCGGTGAACCGATCGGAGCTGGCGAAACGCTCGACAACCACCTCGTTGTGCGCGCGGGCGAAGTCGAGGGCCCGCTCATCGGTCACTTCTTCGAGCCACAGGTAGGGATCGGTCACAGTTTGCTCAACGCCCGTCATGTCCACATTGTTGCCGAGAGGCTTCAAAGGTGAGATATCACTCGGTGAATCGGGCAATTCGGGCGCGCTGTTACTCGACATCGAGTCAAGGTCTGACATCCGTACCGGTCGGCTCAGTAGGATCGCTGCTCCGATATCGAAGCGAGGCGGAAGGTGGCCGGTTTGCCACAGTTTCTCTGGGAGCAGCACTGCTGCCTGCCATTACTGCATTCCGCGCGGATCGCGGACCTGGCCCGCTATCCGCTCGGGTCGTATTTATCGGTGAACGTCGGATATTCGCGCCAGTCGACCGAGGATTCGCTGGCGCTGCTACACAAGTTCCGCCGCGATGCGCTGGATGATGGCCGTTTCCGGTTGATCGAGCGGTTCGCCGATATCGTTGCGGACGATACCATTTCGCTGGCCTTCGACCTGGAGGACTCCGGGCCGCTGGGCGGCGACCCGGAGAACCTCGAAATCTTCTACGAACTGGGCGTTCGTTCAATGCTGCCGACCTACAACCACGCCAATGCGGCCGGTTGCGGTTGTCTGGATACCGATGACACCGGACTCACCGCCTACGGCCGAGACCTGGTGCGCAAACAGAACGAGGTCGGCATATTCGTCGATGGTTCGCACTGCTCCCGGCGCACCGGACTCGACTTGGCCGAATGCACCGAAGTTCCGATGATCTACAGCCATTCCAATTTCGCCGCACTGTGGGCGCATCCGCGCAATATCACCGATGAACAGGCGCTGGCCTGTGCGCGGACCGGCGGGGTTATCGGTATCAATGGCGTGGGCATCTTCCTGGGGCAGAACGCGATCGATGGCCGAGCCGAGCGGGTCGCGGCAATGGCCGCGCATATCGAATACGGTGCGGAACTCGTTGGAATCGAACATCTCGGCATCGGGTCGGACTACTCCTTCGATGCCGAGGATTTCAATGACATGCTCACCCAGGATCCCGGGGCGTTTTCCGACGCGTATACGGAGTGGGGACCGCTGCAATGGGTGCCGCCGGAGGATTTGCTCGGACTCAACGAACTGCCCGGACTGGATGCCGAGCTCGCCGATCGTGGTTTCAGTTCCGGGGACCGGGCGGCGGTATTCGGTGGCAACTTCGCCCGGATCGCACAGCAGGTCTGGCGTGACTAGCGCGGTGCCTCAGTCACCGAGGTGCGCGGCGGCGACGCGCTTGGGGACGACCATGCGCCACGCCTCGATGACCAGTTCCGTCAACTCCGTCACGTCGATGGCATCGAGCCGCACCCGGACCCAGTTGTATCGCTCGTCGCGCGGCAGCGGCATCAGGAACTTATCGGGCTCACCCGCGACCAGTGCCGCCCGCTCTTGCTTGGGAAAAGCGAAACCCATGCGGGTCTCGTCCGTGGACAGCGCCAGGTACACGATGCGGCCCACCCGGAACTTCACCCGATCTCGCACCAGCGCCTCGGTCGTTCGCGGCAGGCTCAGCGCGATCCGGCGTACGTCATCGGAGGTCACCACCGGACCGATTATCGTCAGCCGAGCCGAATCGGCTAGGGCCGCCGTCGTGTAAATAATGTTCACCGGACCGACGCTTCGGTCTGGTGCGCGCACCGATGGGTGCCTATCCGGCTCGAGAGCCGATGCCTATCAATGCTGATGGCCGGCCCGAGGGGTTTAGTTCATCGCTGCCGTGTGCCGCAGCCGCCAGCCGAGGTATCGCAGCCCCGCGCAGCTGCCTGGTCGCACGAAAGTCGCGGCACCGTGTGGCGCGCATCTCATAGTTGCGGGGGGACGGTGGGTGAAGTTCGCCCGACAGAGATAGGCTCGACGTCGTGACTTCCCATTACGACGTTGTCGTTCTCGGTGCCGGTCCTGGCGGTTATGTCGCCGCCATCCGCGCGGCACAACTTGGCCTCCGTACCGCGATCGTCGAGCAGAAGTATTGGGGTGGTGTCTGCCTCAACGTGGGCTGCATCCCTTCCAAGGCGCTGCTGCGCAACGCGGAACTCGCGCATATCTTCACTAAGGAAGCCAAGACGTTCGGCATCTCCGGCGACGTGAGCTTCGACTTCGGTGTCGCGTTCGACCGCAGCCGCAAGGTCGCCGACGGCCGGGTCAAGGGCGTCCACTTCCTGATGAAAAAGAACAAGATCGACGAGTTCGACGGTAAGGGCACCTTCACCGACGCGAACACCCTCTCGGTCGCCCTGTCCAGCGGCGGCACCGAGACGATCACCTTCGGCAATGTCATCATCGCCGCGGGCACCGTCACCAAGCTGCTGCCGGGCACCTCGCTCAGCGCGAATGTGGTGACCTACGAGGAGCAGATTCTTACCCGCGAGCTGCCCGGCTCGATCCTGATCGTCGGCGCCGGCGCGATCGGCATGGAGTTCGGCTACGTCCTGAAGAACTACGGCGTCGACGTGCGCATCGTGGAGTTCCTGGACCGCGCGCTACCGAACGAGGACGCCGACGTCTCCAAGGAGATCACCAAGCAGTACAAGAAGCTCGGCATCACCATCACCACCGGTGCGGCCGTGCAGTCGATCGACGACGACGGTTCGAAGGTCACCGTGTCGATCAAGGACAACAAGACCGGCAACCTGGAGACGGTCACCGTCGACAAGGTGTTGCAGGCCGTCGGCTTCGCGCCGCGGGTGGAGGGCTACGGCCTGGAGAACACCGGTGTCGCGCTCGAACGTGGCGCCATCGTCATCGACGACAACATGCGCACCAATGTGCCGCACATCTACGCCATCGGTGACGTGACCGCGAAGCTGCAGCTCGCCCATGTTGCGGAGGCCCAGGGCGTCGTAGCCGCGGAGACCATCGCCGGAGCGCCGACGGTCACCCTCGGCGACTACCGGATGATGCCGCGCGCCACCTTCTGCCAGCCGCAGGTCGCCAGCTTCGGCCTCACCGAGCAGCAGGCCCGCGACGAGGGCTACGACGTGAAGGTCGCCACCTTCCCGTTCACCGCCAATGGCAAGGCGCACGGCCTCGGCGATCCGACCGGTTTCGTCAAGCTGGTCGCCGACGCCAAGTACGGCGAACTGCTCGGCGGCCACCTCATCGGTCCGGACGTTTCCGAGCTGCTGCCCGAGCTGACCCTGGCCCAGAAGTGGGACCTGACCGTCAATGAGCTGACCCGCAACGTCCACACCCACCCGACGTTGAGCGAAGCCCTGCAGGAAGCGTTCCACGGCCTCGCGGGCCATATGATCAACTTCTGATCCGTGTCGAAGTCGGTGGTGTTCGGGCCGTAAGGTCCGGGCGCCACCTTTTTCATTGGAGCGCAATGATGCGACGCAAGTGGTTGATCGGTGGTGCGCTGGTACTCGTGGTGGTGTTGGCGCTGGCGGTCGGCGGCTATTACCTGATGAACTCACGCATCTTCCAACTGGCGGGGCGGTTGGTGAACCGGGTCGATACGACCGACAAGGTGGTCGCGTTGACCCTGGATGACGGTCCGACCGACAAAGCGCCCGAAGTGCTGAAAGTTCTTGCCGAAGCCGGGATTCCGGCCACCTTCTATCTCATGGGCCGTGACCTGGCCGCGCATCCCGAATACGGCAGGGCAATCGCGCAGGCCGGTCACGAAATCGGTAATCACACCTACAACCACCGCCGCATGGTGCTCGTCTCCGGCGATACCGTCCGCGACGAGGTCGAACGAACCGACGCGGAAATCACGAAAACCGGTTACCAGGGCCCGGTCACCTTTCGCCCGCCCTACGGCAAGAAGCTCTGGGCCCTGCCGAAGTACCTGTCCGACCACGACCGCACGACGATCACCTGGGATGTGGAACCCGATTCGGGCAAACATATGAGCGCCGACGCCATCGTCACCGAAACCGTGGCCAAGGTCCGGCCGGGCTCCATTGTCCTACTGCACGTCATGGGGGAGTGGAACGAATCCCTGGCCGCCATTCCGCGCATCGTCAGCGAACTCCGTTCCGCCGGTTATCAATTCGTCACCGTGTCGGAGTTGCTGAAGCGCTGAGCTCGTCAGAGCATGCCGTAGGCGTTGGTGGGTGTCAGACGGACGAGGGCACGGCGGTCGGTGACCATGGCCTTGCGGTATTCGTCCCAGTCGGGGTGCTCGCCTGAGGCCGCTCGGTAGTAGGCGACCAGTTCGTCGACGGTCTGATCGTGCGGGTCGGCGGCCACTGGCGTCAGGTCGACGGTGCCCTCGATGACGGCGTAGGCGAAGAAGTCGTCGCGGGTGACGTGGATCGCGGCCCACGGATCGCGCACCAGGTTGTGGTACTTGGCCCGGTCGGCGGTGATGGAGATGCGGATGATCCCGTCGTCACCGACGACATGCAGCACATTGGACAGCTGTGGGCGACCATTACGCCGAATCGTGGTGAGCACGGACCGCTTGGTGGTCCGCGCGAAATCGACAGCCGAGGAAATTTCCATACCCACACCAACCCCCCACAACCTTCCGACCTTCCCGCTGGCCAGTTGAGCACTATGTGGTTGCGGCATCGGCCGAGAGATCAGTGCACGATGATCTTCGCGTCTGGTCAGTCGCGATGGTAGCTGGCTTGGGCCTCGTGGACTCGGGGCATGTTGATCTCGATGATCTGGATGAGGTCTTCGAGGCGTTCGGCGACTTGGGCACCGAGGTCGGTCAGGGTGTATTCGACTCGCGGGGGGATGGTTTCCTGCACCTCGCGGTGGACCATGCCGTCGCGTTCGAGGGCCTGGAGGGTTTGGGAGAGCATGCGCTCGCTCACACCGTCGACGCGGCGGCGCAGGGCGCTGAACCGGTACGGCCCCTCGCGCAGCGCGACCAGGGCGAGGGTGCCCCAGCGGCTGACCACATTCTGCAGCACCGGACGTGACGTGCAGTTTCGGGCGAATACGTCGGCTTCCAGCGTCGGATCGTCGGTATCCACCAACGGGGTGCGCTGAGTGGTCATGGGATCGATAGTACCCAACTTGACCAAAGTGGGTTAGGAATGCATAGTACTTACTAATAGTTAGTGCTTGATGAACCGTATGAACCGTGGAGGTAAGTCATGACCGTCGCCGTAACCGGAGCAACTGGGCAGTTGGGCCGTCTCGTTATCGAGGCGCTGCTGCGCGATGGGACCACGCCGGTGGTCGCGATCGTGCGTGATCCGCAGAAGGTCGCCGATCTGGCCGAGCGGGGCGTCGAGGTCCGACAGGCCTCTTATGACGACGCGGAAGCGCTCGACCGCGCCTTGGCCGGTGTCGACCGGGTGCTGCTGGTCTCCGGTAACGAATTCGGTGCGCGAGTCGCTCAGCACACCAACGTAATTCGGGCCGCCGAGCGCGCGGGTGTGAAACTGCTCGCCTACACCAGCATTCCGCGCGCCACCGAGAACCCGCTCATCCTGGCCCAGGAGCACCGCGGCACCGAGGAGGCGCTCGCGAAATCGACTGTCCCGCATACACTCCTGCGCAACGGTTGGTACTGGGAGAACTACTTCGGTGCGCTCGGGCACACGGTCGAGTCCGGCGTGCTGCACGGCGCCGCGGGCACCGGCCGGGTCGCCGGTGCCGCGCGCGCCGACTACGCCGAGGCGGCCGCCAAGGTGCTGACCACCGACGGTCACGCTGGTCGGATCTACGAACTCGGCGGCGATGAGCGCCTCACCTATGCCGAACTCGCCCAGGTGATTTCGCAGGCATCCGGCAAGCCGGTGCGTTACGAGAACCTGTCCGAGCAGGACTACAGCGCGGCGCTCGAGCAGGCCGGTCTACCCAGCGACTACGCTGCCGTACTCGCTGATGCGGACGCTGGAGTCGGGGACGGCATCCTCGATGTGGACTCCGGCGACCTCCAGAAACTGCTCGGCCGTCCGTCCACTCCAGCGGCAGAGGTCTTCCGCGCCGCCCTCGCCTGACGCATTCGAGGGGGAGTTCAACGGGCTTGCGCGCCGCAGCCGCACCATAGGGATGCGGCGTGCAATCCCGTCGTACTTCGAAGAACTGGCTAGTGACACGTCCAGATAGGTTGCCGCGCTATCAGTTCCGGCTCACTCGGCGAGCGCAGTCGAAACGCGGCACGACACGCCCCACGGGCACCGCTATATGACTGCGCTCGACGGATCTCAGTGACCTCAGAAGCTATCTGGACGCGGCACCAGCCGACGTGCCGAGACCGCACGCCGCCGCGGAGTGACACATCTAAGGGGAAGCCCACGCTTGCACGCCGCGGCCACGAAAGTTGCCACGGCGTGCAATGCGTAGGGTGCGGCGCCCGAGGTCGCATGCCGTGCTTACGGACCTGCGACCTCGATCCGTATCAGACCCACTGCACCAGCTGCAGGATGATGCCGTTCGGATCGGCCGTCTGGAAGTAGCGCTCACCCCAGGGCTCGGTTTCGATCGGGGTGACGATCGGTACGCCCTCGCGCTGGAGCCGTTCGTACTCGGCATCGATATCGTCCACGACGAATGCGACGAGTAGGCCCTCGCCCGCGCTCCCGGCCTTATCTTTCGGCTTGAAGCTGTCGAGACCGGTGCGCAGGTAGCACAGGGTGAAACCGGCATCGGGGCGGGCGACCGAGACGAAACCGTCGGCCGACATCTGCTCGGTGAAGCCGAGGTGGTCGATGGCGAACTTCGCCGAGGCCTGCGGATCGGCGACATTGAGCGAGATGGCGGAAGCGGTGATGTGCACAAGGTCCTCCTCTGGAGCCGGATTCAAATACTATACAAAGTACTGTGTACTTTGTATAGTGATATCTGACCGGACGCACTGCCGCGCGTATCGCGCCGATACGATCGGCTTTCGCATACGGAACGAGGAGGCGGCATGGCCAAGCAGTCGCGGGACCGCAGCAGCGCGGGCGATCCCGTGCGCACCTTGGAACTGCTGTGGCGAGTGCCTGTGGCGTCGGTCCGTGGACCGAAGCAGCGCAGCAGTGTGGATGCCGTGGTCGCGGCGGCCATCGAAATCGCGGATGCGGATGGGATCGGCGCGCTCACCATGCGAGCCGTCGCCACCGAACTGGGGCTGACACCCATGGCCACTTACACCTACGTACCGGGCAAGGCGGAACTCGTCGACCTCATGCTCGATGCGGTCTACCAGCAGATGCCGCGTGCCGATCTGGCCGAACTGCCCTGGCGTGATCGCGTGGCGAAGATCGCCGCCGAGAATCGCGCCATGCTGGTCCGCCACCCGTGGGTCGCCTACCTGCCGACCACGCGGCCGCCGCTCGGTCCGGGTATCGCCGCCAAATATGAACACGAGCTGCGTGCCTTCGACGGCCTCGGCCTCGATGATCTCGAGATGGACGCCGCCGTCACCTACGTCCTCGGCTTCGTCACCTCGGTGGCGCGCATCGCCATCGACACCGAACGTGCCGCCGCCGATAGCGCCATGTCCGACCGGCAATGGTGGGAGCGCGCGGCCCCGCTACTGGCCCAATTCTTCGATGCCGAGCGCTACCCGCTCGCCGCCCGCATCGGCGCGGTCGCGGGGCAAGCGCACGACTCCGCCTACAGCGCCGACCACGCCTACGAATTCGGCCTGGCGCGAGTCCTGGACGGACTGGCACAGATCATCGAAAACCGCTGAGTCGCAAGGCTACTGATCGCCGGTCTCATTGTGCGATTTCGGATGCCGTGCGGCGTCCGGACTGTCGGGAAGCATGAAGCTGGTGATCACGATGGATAGAAGGATGAATCCCGCCACGATCAACACGAGGCTGACGGTCATGACGGCCCCTTTCTCCTGTCGAGCCGACAGCTAATTGTCAGCTAGCTTGATGGAGGGGTTTCCGATCCTGGTGCCGCCACGCTATGGCATGCGACACACATCGGTCATTGTCTCGAAAGCTGAGGTTGCGGAATGACGACCGTCACGAGAGCCGTCATTCTGTGCGTGTCGCGTTTCAGTTTAGGGGCCATCGATGGCGATCGCTCTGGAATTGCTAAATCGAGAGCTGACGGCAGTGGCCAGGGAAGAACTGTGCGCCCGACGCCGCGGTCGGTCAGATTCCGTCGCGCTGGATCCGCAGCGCGGTTATGGTCGCGGCCAGTCCCTCGTACTGATTGATGAGCAGCACGATTTCGATCAGAGTGCGCTCGTCGTAATGCCCGGCAAGTGCGGTCCAGGTGGCGTCGTCGATATCGCGGGTTTCGACGAGTTCGTCGACCGCGGTGAGCAGCGCTCGATGTTTGCCCGACCATCCGTCGGCGGCGGGGCCGGTGCGAACCCGCTCCAGAATCTCCGGCGTGACGCCCGCTCGCCTGCCGAGGCGAATGTGATGGTCCATCTCGTAGGCGCAGTCACGCAGTTGGGCGACGCGCAGGATCACCAGCTCCGATTCGTGCCTGGGCAGTCGGCCACCGGGCATCAACCGTCCGGAGAAATGCAGCCAGCCCCGGAATAGTCCCCTGGTGCGGCCAAGAGTGCTGAACAGGTGCGCGTCGTCCGTTCCCGCCGCACGCGAAAGTATCTGCCAGACAACCCAATTGACGGGCCCGAGCTCTCGGAGCCGACCGGGTGAAATGCGTGGTTGCAACGCCGAAACCATGCCTATGCCTCCTTGTCCACTGCCGGTGGCGGGATTCGTCTTCCCGGACCGAATCCGAGCGTACTAGTGGGTAGGTCCGCGATCGGCGGGTCGGCGGCACCGAGTTGGGCTTTTCGGTGGTCTTCGTCGCGACGGCGGGTCATCATCAGTACCGGCGCGGTGGATGTGGGGCGCCGGGGTGAACCGGATGAGGGTAGGGAATACGCGATGCTGGTGAAGATCAAGACCGGAGCGAATCTGTCCGGGGCCGAACAGGAGTTCGTGGAATGCCTGCGGTTATATCCGACGACCGCTGTCGCATTGGTCGGCATGGAGATCGGCGACCATGGATCCCGTCGGGTCGACGCGGTCATCCTGACCCCGCGCGGCATTACCGTGGCCGATATCAAGGGCTTCCGACGCCGCCAGAGCGGGATTCTGAATATCGCGGGCGACGGTCGATGGACGATCAGCGCGGAGCCTGCCGACCTGGACGAGGAGATCTCCGGCAATCCGGTCGATCAGCTGGAACACAGCGTGCATGCGGTGAAGACCCGGCTGGAGCGGGCGCTGATCGATCCGGGCCACATCTGCGGCGCCGTCGTACTCGTGCCGTTCCGCGGGGTCGCGGTGCGGCCCGCGCGGACCAACCTGCGTCCGGGTATGGACATCCTCGTCTCGAATGCCCGTGACGCGACCGAACTCCGCATCTATCTCGAGGGCTTTTCCGCCGGACCGCGCAGCTGGACCGCGGATCGGATCGTCGCCGCCTGTGACGCACTCGGCATCACCGAAAAGCCTTCGCGCGCCGAGCTACTCGCCGATGGCTTCGACGAGGTGCAGCCGAAAGCGCCGTCGCCATCGGCGCGGGAGCTGCGCCAGCACGTCATCCCCGCGCCGCTGCCGCCGAGCAGGCGCCAGACGGCGGCGGGGTGGACGGTCTTCGCGGTTGCCCTGATCGGAATGGTCGTGGTCCTCATCGTGATCGCGAGTTCGCTCGCCAACGATTCGGCCGATCCGGCCCGCGAACCGGATACCTCGACAACGAGCGTAAAGCCCTCGCCGCCGCCGTACCGTCCGACTGAGTGCTGGCCCCTGCAGACCAACTGCTGATTCAGAACGCGGCTTCGTCCAGCTCCATGATGTCGTTGTCGATCGCGGCGATGATGTTCTTGACCGCGGTCAATTCCGGTAATGCGTTCTTCGCGAAAAAGCTTGCGACAGCGACCTTTCCGGAATAGAACGCCCGATCCTTCGCCGGTGCTTCAGCGGCCGATGCGGCAGCCGCGATCTCGGCCTGCACCAGCAGTCGCCAGGCGATGAGCAGATCGCCGACCGCGAGCAGGAAGCGCACCGAACCGAGTCCGACCTTGTACAACTGCTTCGGATCCTGTTGGGAGCCCATCAGATAGCCGGTCAGCGTGGCGGCCATCGCCTGCACATCCTCGACCGCGGTGGCCAGCAGCGCCCGCTCGGTCTCGAAGCGGCCGGTCTTCGCCTCCAGGAAGGCGGCGATCTGCCCGTTGACGTGCGCGAGCGCCACACCCTTATCCCGAATGATCTTGCGGAAGAAGAAGTCCTGCGCCTGGATCGCGGTCGTGCCCTCATAGAGCGAGTCGATCTTCGCGTCGCGGATGTACTGCTCGATCGGGTAATCCTGCAGATAGCCCGAACCGCCGAGTGTCTGCAGCGATTCGGTCAGGTACTGGTAGGCCCGCTCGGAACCGACACCCTTGACGATCGGCAGCAGTAGATCGTCTACCCGGTGCGCCAATTCGGCGTCCGCGCCCGAAACCAGTTGTGCCACGTCGGCATTCTGATGGGCTGCGGTGTAAAGGTAGACCGCGCGCAGACCTTCGGCGTAGGCCTTCTGCATCGCCAGCGAACGGCGCACATCCGGGTGGTGGGTAATGGCGACGCGCGGGGCGGCCTTATCCGTCATCTGGGTCAGGTCCGCGCCCTGCACGCGCTGTTTGGCGTAGTCGAGCGCGTTGAGGTATCCGGTGGACAGGGTGCCGGCGGATTTGATGCCGACCACCATGCGGGCGTTCTCGATCACCTGAAACATCTGCGCGATGCCGTTGTGCACCTCGCCGACCAGCCAGCCTTTGGCGGGCACATCGGTCGCGCCGAAGGTCAGCTCGCAGGTGGGCGAGGACTTCAGACCCATCTTGTGCTCGACGCCGGTCACGTAGACGCCGTTGCGGTCGCCCAGCTCCAGCGTCTCGTGATCGAACAGGAATTTCGGCACGTAGAACAGCGACAGGCCCTTGGTGCCGGGACCGGCGCCTTCCGGACGAGCCAGTACCAGGTGGAAGACGTTCTCGGCGGTCTCGCCGACATCACCGCCGGAGATGAAGCGCTTGACGCCCTCGATATGCCAGGAGCCATCCTCCTGCTCGAGCGCCTTGGTGCGTCCCGCGCCGACATCGGAACCGGCGTCGGGTTCGGTCAGCACCATGGTGCCCGCCCAGCCCCGGTCGTACCCCTTCGTTGCCCATTGCTTCTGCTGTTCGGTGCCGACGTTGAACAGCACCGAGGACATCACCGGGCCCATATTGAAGAAGCTCGCCGACGGATTGGCACAGGTGAGCATCTCATTGATCGACCAGACCACCGCGGCGGGAGCGGGCGTGCCGCCCATCCCCTCCGGCATGCCGAGCCGACTCCAGTCGGCCTCGTGCACGGCCTGGACGGTCTTGCGTAGCGGCTCGGGCACCGAAATCGAGAAGGTGGCCGGATCGTAGACGACTGGGTCGCGGTCGGCCGCTGTGAAGGATTCCGCCACCGGCCCCTCGGCCAGCCGCTTCACCTCGGCCAGGATCTCGCGCACGGTTTCCGAATCGAGATCGCCATAGGCACCCGTATCAAGGAGTTTGTCCAGTCCCAACACCTCGAACAGGTTGAACTCGATATCCCGAACGTTCGCCTTGTAGTGACCCACCGGTCCTCCTCGGACTCACGCCTCCGCGACCGGGCAGCCGCGGAATCGGCGTTTTGACGTTGTACAAAAAGAGCGTGCCGTACCGCTGTCTTGCTACGCAACCGTAGGCAGGACGGGGGCCTCACGGCAGTTTGCCGAGCGATTTCGGCGAACGTTCACACTGACGAAACGTGCGCAACGGACTCGTCACCGAGAGATATTCCGGCGCAACAACTCCTGTCTAACGTTCGCACCACGAATACAGCCGCTGTATACAACCCGGTCTACAGCCGTGACCGGGGGAAGGCGGGCGTATTCGGCGCGGCGCACGCAGCGCCGCCGAATACCTGATGAAGTGAGAAGGGTGGCGCTCCATGCCAGAATCCCGTGATATCCCTCGATCGCGTTCGCGCCGCGTCAGCAAGGCGCTGGTCGCGCCGACGGCCGTCGCACTCGCCGGTCTGTTGCTGACCGGCTGCGGCGCCAAGGATGACGCGTCTAGCAGCGGCTCCAACGCCTCGTCCTGCGTCGACACCTCGAAGGACTCGATCAAGATCGGCTCGCTGCACTCGCTATCGGGCACCATGGCGATTTCCGAAGTCACGGTGGCCAATTCGACCAAACTGGCGGTCGACCAGATCAATGCCGCGGGCGGTGTTCTCGGCAAGAAGCTCGACCTGGTCCTCGAGGACGGCGCCTCGGATCCGAAGACGTTCGCGGAGAAGGCCGAGAAGCTGATCAGCTCCGACTGTGTGGCCGCGGTATTCGGCGGCTGGACCTCGTCGAGCCGCAAGGCCATGAAGCCGAAGTTCGAGAGCCTGAACTCACTGCTCTATTACCCGGTCCAGTACGAGGGCCTGGAGGACAGCAAGAACATCTTCTACACCGGCGCGACCACCAACCAGCAGATCCTGCCCGCGCTGGATTATCTGAAGCAGAAGGGCATCAAGTCCCTCTACCTGGTCGGCTCGGACTATGTCTTCCCGCAGACCGCCAATCGCGAGATCAAGGCCTACGCGGCGGCGAACGGCATCGAGATCAAGGGTGAGGACTACACCCCGCTGGGCTCCACGGACTTCTCCACAATTGTCAACAAGGTCCGTAATGCCAAGGCGGGCGCGGTATTCAACACCCTCAATGGCGATTCGAATGTGGCGTTCTTCCGCGAGTACACCAATGCGGGTCTGAAAGCCGCTGATATGCCGGTGGTCTCGGTATCGATCGCCGAGGAAGAGGTCGCCGGTATCGGCGCGCAGAATATCGCAGGACAGCTGACCGCGTGGAATTACTACCAGACGGTCGATACTCCGGTTAACAAGAAGTTCGTCGCGGACTACAAGGCCGCATTCGGTGCCGACAAGCCGACCTCGGACCCGATGGAGGCCGCCTACACTTCGGTCTTCCTGTGGAAGAACACCGTCGAAAAGGCGAAGTCGTTCAAGGTGGCCGACATTCAGGCCGCGGCCGACGGCGTGAGCTTCGATGCTCCGGAGGGCTCGGTCACCATCGACGGTTCCAACCACCACATCACCAAGACCGCCCGCATCGGCGAAATCCGCCCGGATGGCCTGATCTACACGGTGTGGGACTCGGGCAAGCCGGTGACGCCGGACCCGTACCTGACGTCCTACGAGTGGGCCAAGGGCCTGAAGTAGTCGACTAGCGCCGGATGCGGGCTCTACGAGGGGGAGCCCGCATCCGGCAAACCCCGTTAGGAATCCAAATATGGACGTGTTGATCGGCCAGCTCTTCACCGGGCTGAGTCTGGGATCCATACTTCTGCTTGCGGCGCTGGGCCTTTCGCTGACCTTCGGTCAGATGGGCGTGATCAACATGGCGCACGGCGAATTCATCATGGCCGGGTGCTACACGACCTATGTTGTGCAGAAGGTCATCTCGTCGACCGGGGTATCGCTGGTCGTTTCCCTGCTTGTCGGTTTCCTGGTCGGCGGACTGCTCGGGGCGGCTCTGGAAATGGGTCTGATCCGGTGGATGTACGACCGGCCGCTGGACACCCTGCTCGTCACCTTCGGTGTGGGACTCGTGCTGCAGCAGGCCGCGCGTGACATCTTCGGCGCGCCCGCCAAGAACGTGCTCGCACCCGATTGGCTCAGCGGCGGTGTCACGATCGTCGGTGCGGTGGTGCCGAAGACCCGCATCTTCATTCTCGTGCTCGCGGTCGTCGCGGTGACCGCGCTGGCCACCGTGCTCAAGACCACCCCGCTCGGTCGGCGCGTTCGCGCGGTCGTGCAGAACCGTGGTCTGGCCGAGACCAGCGGCGTCTCCAGCCGCGTCACCGATATCAGCACCTTCTTCATCGGCTCCGGCCTGGCCGGGGTCGCGGGCGTCGCGCTGACGCTGATCGGTTCGACCAGCCCGACCATCGGACAGAGCTATCTGATCGATGCCTTCCTGGTCGTCGTGATCGGCGGGCTCGGGCAGATCAAGGGCACCGTGATCGCGGCCTTCGCGCTCGGCCTGCTGAATTCGTATATCGAATACTCGACGACGGCCTCGATCGCGAAGGTGATTGTCTTCGTCATCATCGTTATTTTCCTGCAGGTTCGTCCGCAGGGGCTATTCACCGTTCGGACGAGGAGCCTGGCATGACCACACTCGGACAACGTTGGCGCGCAAATTCTTCCGTGACCGCGTGGGGCGGCTTCATCGTCGCCGCGATCTTGCTGTTCGCGGTCGCGCCCGCCGTGCTCAGTGACTTCCGGCTCAACCTGCTGGCCAAATTCCTGTGCTTCGCGATCGTGGCGGCGGGCATCGGATTGGCGTGGGGCCGTGGCGGAATGCTTACGCTCGGGCAAGGTGTGTTCTTCGGCATCGGCGCATACATCATGGCGATGCATCTGCAGATGGCTGATGCGGCCCGGTTGCACAATGAGGTGCCCGAGTTCATGGAAATTGCCGGAATCCGTGAATTGCCGTCGTTCTGGCGGCCTTTCGCGTCGGCTCCGGTCGCCCTCATCGGCATTCTGGTGCTACCCGCGCTGATCGCGGCGGCACTCGGTTACGGCGTGTTCAAGCGCCGGGTCAAGGGCACGTATTTCGCGATCCTGAGCCAGGCTTTGGCCGCGGCGCTCGCGATCCTGCTGACCGGACAGCAGAAGATCGGCGGATTCACCGGACTTTCGGACTTCCGCGCCTTCTTCGGCTTCAAACTCTCCGATCCGGTGAACCGGCAGATGCTGTTCTTCATCGCGGCGGGCACCTTACTGCTGGTAGTCGCAGCGGTCCGCCAGCTCATGCACAGCCGCTACGGCGAATTGCTTGTCGCCGTGCGCGATCAGGAGGAGCGGGTGCGCTTCCTCGGCTACGATCCGGCCAATATCAAGATCGTGGCGTATGTGGTCGCAGCATTCTTCGCTGGCATCGCGGGTGCGCTGTTCACCCCGATCGTTGGTATCATCTCGCCCGCCGATATCGGCGTGGTGCCGTCCATCGCATTCATTATCGGTGTGGCGATCGGCGGGCGGACGACACTGCTCGGTCCGGTACTCGGCGCGATCGGTGTCGCCTGGGCGCAGACCGCGCTCTCGGAAGAGTTCCCTTCCAGCTGGACCTATCTGCAAGGCGTGCTGTTCATCGTGGTCGTCGGGTTCATTCCGGCGGGTCTGGCGGGGGTGTGGCCGATGGTGCAGGGGTGGCTGGGCAGTAAGTTTCGTGCGGCCCCCGCGCATGCTCGGGCAGTTGTGGATGAAACGCTGCCCGAAGTCGTGACCGAGGAGAAGGTGGAATCGCGATGAGCGCACACGACCCGAAGCCGGGCGGCAACGCGGGTATGTCCAGTGAGTACCTCGAAATCCGCGGTCTCTCGGTGAGCTTCGACGGGTTCAACGCGGTATCGGATGTGGATCTCACTGTGCTGCAAGGTGATCTGCGATTCTTGATCGGTCCCAATGGCGCAGGTAAGACCACGCTCATCGATGCGATCACCGGCCTGGTGCCCGCTACCGGATCGGCACAGAAGTCCGGCGTCGAATTCCTCGGCAAGAAGGTGCATCAGATCGCCAGGCTCGGCATCGGCCGAACCTTCCAGACGGCAAGCGTTTTCGAGCAACTCAGTGTGCTGCAGAATCTCGATATCGCGGCGGGTGCGGGGCGTTCGGCGCTGACGCTGTTGCGCCGGAGAAAGTCGGTCTTGCCGAGTATCGAAGAGGCGCTGGAGATCACCGGTCTCGGCGAGCTGCGCGACAAGCCCGCCGGTGTGCTGGCGCACGGGCAGAAGCAGTGGCTGGAAATCGGCATGCTGCTGGTGCAGAACGCCTCGGTGTTGCTGCTCGACGAACCGGTGGCGGGGATGAGCGCCGAAGAGCGCGAGGAAACCGGAAATCTGTTGCGGCGCATCGGCGGTGAGCGCATCGTCCTGGTGGTCGAGCACGATATGGATTTCATGCGTTCCTTCGCGAGCTCGGTGACCGTGCTTGCCGCGGGCAAGGTACTCAGTGAGGGCACCGTGGAACAGGTGCAGGCCGATCCGAAGGTACAAGAGGTCTATCTCGGCACCGCCGCTGCCATCGGCACCGAACTCGAAGACGCGCAGAGCGCGCAGGAGCTGACCGCAAAGGAGTCCGCCGATGCTTGAACTCATCGACATCCATTCGGGTTACGGCCGGACCGAGGTGATCCACGGCGTCTCGATCACCGTCGCGGATGACAGCGTGGTGGCGATCATGGGCCACAACGGCGCGGGCAAAACCACGCTGTTGCGCACGGCCGTCGGTCTGATCGGCAGCAAATCCGGACAGATCAACTTCAACGGTGAGGCGATCACCAAAATGTCGCCGTCGCGTCGGGTCAAACGCGGTATCGCGTATGTGCCGCAGGGGCAACAGAGTTTCCCGCAGCTCACCACCGCCGAGAATCTGCAGGTCGTCGCCGACGGCCGTAAATGCGGTAAGGCCTTGATCGACGAATCGCTCGATCTGTTTCCGGCATTGCGTGAACTGTTGAATCGCAAGGCGGGCCTGCTATCCGGCGGTCAACGACAGCAATTGGCGATCGCGAGGGCGCTGATCACCGAGCCGAAGCTGCTGATTCTCGATGAGCCGACCGAGGGCATCCAGCCGTCCGTCGTGGCCGAAATCGAGCGCATCATCATCGAATTGACCGGTCGTGGCGGACTCAGCGTGCTGCTGGTGGAACAGCACATCGGCTTCGCACTGCAAGCGGCGCAACGCTATTACGTGCTGCAGTCCGGCCGTGTGACATCCACCGGTGAAGGCGGAGCGGGCGCGGAGACCTCGGTTCGCTCGGCGATGGCGATCTGAGCTGGCCGCCATGACGCGCAGGGGGCGGGTGCCGCTCAGCGAGCGGGTTTACGAATCGCTGCGGCGGGACCTGGCCACGGGGTCGATCGTGCCCACCGAACGGCTCGGCGAGGAACGCCTCGCCGAGACCTACGGGGTTTCGCGCACCCCCGTGCGGGAAGCACTCGCCCGGCTGCAGGCCGACGGGCTGGTGGAGCGGCACGCCGACGGGCTCTACCCGTATCGACCGCGATTGGAGGAGCTGGGCAATCTCTACGAGCTACGGATTGTTTTGGAGACCAGGGGAATTCAGCGCGTCATCGGTATCGTCGGCGAACCAGCACCAATGCACGACTCGTCGCTGGTGCGTGCGGAACTCGATGTCTGGCGCGGATTTCGCGACGATCCGCCCGAGCCGGGACCCGCGCTGGTCGCCGCGGACGAACAGTTCCACACGAGTCTGCTCGCGGCGGCGGGCAATGCGGCGCTGGCGGACGCACTGACCGGCGTGTACGTCCGGGTCCGCCCGGTCCGCACCCTGGACCTGCCGACGCCGGAGCGGATCGCCACCATGACCGCCGAGCACATCGCTATCGCCGAACACCTGCTCGCGGGTGATCCGAATGCCGCGCTGCGCACCCTCACCGCACACATCGGAAGCTCGCGAACGCACGTACTCGCGCGTGCCCAGCAGGCGATCGAGTTCACGAAACTCTCACGTGCCGTGCGGGATTGACTCTTCGGTCAGTAAGCATTTCACGATCGGCGCGAGCGCGTAGCGCGACCGCGACATGAGGCCGCCGATGATCACGGCGGGTTCGCCGAAGTCGGGTGAGGTGTTCGCCACGATCGCGATCGAAACCCGCCGCGCGGCCCAGGCGACCATCCCGTACACCAGTGCTAGGAGGGTGGCTTTGAAGCCGAGTTGTCGCAGGTATGGCCAGATCGGAAATGCGATCAGTCGGCTAGAAGCTTCAGGACGACAGGGCGGGACAGGGTGCCCGAGACCTGACGGGCGAGTTGGTTGGCGCTGGTGCCTTCGGCGTGGGCGTCGCGCAGTGCGGCGGCGAGTTCGTCGCGGGCCGCATCGGCGGCGGCCTGGGCCGCGCGTAGCCGTTGCGCCGCGCGGTCTACGGGATCGACGCCCGTGGCAGCGCCGTCAACCCCGCTGTCCGATTCGGTGGTCAACTCATTGACCGGCTCGCGGTGCGGGACCGACTTATCCGTTCGCATCGCCGCCCTGGCGAACTCCATCATGAATTCGCGGGTCGCACCCTGATTCTCGGCATCCGCGCCGAGCAGCAGCCGGGTGGTCTGCGGGACCGCGAGGCTCCAGTTGGACAGGCCGCACAGGGCCAGCAGCAGGCGGCCCGCGTGACTGGCGTCGACATCGAACTGCTCCTTGGCGCGGTCGAATTTCCGCAGGTAGTGCTGGGCGCGCCAGCCGTCGATATCGTGCGCGTCGGTGCCGCGGTGCAGTCCCTCCCAGAGCAGAAGCCTGAGTAATTGCGGATTTTCGCGGTGATAGTCGAACAGCTTGCCCACATACTCGCCGGGTTCGGTCTCGGCAAGGGGTTGGACCACATCCAGGAATTCGCGCATGGTGTCGATCAGGATGACGTCGAAGAGTTTGTCCTTGCTGCCGAACAGGCCGTAGATGCGCTCCTTGTTCACCCCGGCCGCTTCGGCGATCCGGTCCACCCGCGCGCCGGCCAGGCCGTATTCGGCGAATTCGTCGCGCGCGGCGCGCAGCAAGGCCTGCTTGGTCGCGTCGCTGCGTTTCATGGTGACCGTCATGACCGCGACTTTACCATCCCATTAAACCAACTATTTGGTTGACAACCACCGTGTCATGGGCCTAACTTCGTCCACATGGCAACGCCGACTCTTCAGCTTCCGGCCGATATCCCGGCTCGGGCACGCACTCGCAGCGCGTCACCACGCGCGCACACCGGGCGCACCCTCCCTGTTTTCGTTCTGTCCGCTCTGCTGGCCACCGGCCAGATGTACATCCCGATTCCCCTGTTCACGGCGATGAAGGCCGACTGGAATGTGGGCGCGGGCGTAATGACCTGGATCATCAGCGCCTTCGCCTTCGGCTATGCGGGCGGCTTCGTGCTGTTCGGTCCGCTCTCGGATCGGTATGGCCACCGTCGGGTACTGGTCACTGGCATGATCGTCGCTGCGGTGGTCACGCTATTGACCGGCTTATCGGTCAGTGCGCCGATCGCGGTCGGTCTGCGCGTCGCACAGGGACTTGTCGTCGGTTCGATACCGCCCGCGATCATGGCCTATATCGCCACCCGCATCGCACCGACGCATCGCGCGGTAGTCACCATGTCGGTGGCCACCTCGTTCCTGGCCGCCACGGTGCTGGCGCAGATCGCCTCGCAGGCCGTCGTCGCCGCGTTCCCGTGGCGCACCATGTTCATCGGTTCGGCGGTCGTGTTCGTGGCGCTCGCATTCGTGCTGCGTGCGGTCATGCTCGATGACGCTCCGACCGGCCGCGACAAGCCACTCGTGCACAGTTACGCCGCGATTCCGGCCGTGCTGCGCATCAAGGCGCTGCTGCCGATGCTGGCCGCGGGCGCGCTGGCCATGGCGGTCATGGTCGGTGTCTACACCGGCATCGAAATCACTGGATTGGTCAGGGGTTCCGGTGAACTGCTCGCACTGCGTGCGGGTGCGCTGCCGGTGATGTTCGCACTGCCGCTGTTGGCCATCCCGCTTTCGCGCCTGACCAAGCCGGGCCAGATGGTGCTCGGCGTGTTGGTCGCAGCGACCGCCATGGTGATCGCCACTTTCGAAGGCACCCACCTCGCGGTCCTCACCATCCTGCTCGCCGTGCTGGTCGGCGGGCTCGGCGTCATCGCGCCCGCGGTCTTGCAGTCGGCGGGGGAGCTGGGCGGTGAGGCTCGCGCCGCCGCTTCCTCGGTCGCCATGTTCAGCTTCTACGTCGGTGCCACCGCCGGACCGCTGGTGGCCGCGGCCGCCGCGCCCCACGGCTTTTCGGTGCTGGCGTGGACCCTGGCCACCCTGCTGGTCGCGGCGCTCGGCCTGACTCTGTTCGGGGTACGGATCCAGCGTTCGTCGCCGCCTGCTTAGTCGAATGCGCTCGGCCGACATCGGATTCGCCGATGTCGGCCGAGCGCTCGCCGCGCCGCCTCCGCCTGGTATGCCGGACCGCGAGGGTTCCGATACCGCGTAGGCGGCACCGCCTCACTTGAGGACGTACGGGGAAACCGAGCTTCGATGCTCGCTGATATCGAGGACTTTGCCCAGCGGCGGGAACGCACGCTGCGGGCAATTGGCGCGTTCGCAGACCCGGCAGCCCGCACCGATCGGCGTTGCCTTCGCCTCGTCCAGATCGATGCCGTCGGCGTATACGACGCGACCAGCGTGGCGCAGCTCGCAACCCAGTCCGATCGCAAAGGTCTTGCTGGCCTGCCCGTATCGGGTCGCGCGGCGTTCGACGGTGCGGGCGACCCACAGGTACTTGCGCCCGTCGGGCATCTGGGCGATCTGCGTCATGATCTTGCCCGGATAGGCGAAGGTCTCGTAGACATTCCACAGCGGGCAGGTGCCACCGCTGGAGGAGAAGTGGAAACCGGTGGCGGACTGGCGTTTCGACATATTCCCCGCGCGGTCCACGCGCACGAAGGAGAACGGCACGCCGCGCAGTTTGGGCCGCTGCAGGGTCGATAGGCGATGGCAGATGGTCTCGTAACTCTGGGTGAAGAAGGCCGACAGGCGCTCGATGTCGTACCGGAAATCCTCGGCGACCTCGTGAAAGTGTGTGTAGGGCAATACGGTTGCCGCGGCGAAATAGTTCGCTAGTCCGAGCATGGCCAGCTTGCGGGTGTCCTCGGTGGCGAAATTGCCCTCCTCCACCAGCTTTTCGAGCAGATCCCCGCATTCGAAGTAGGCGAGTTCCGCGGCGAGTTTGAAGGTGCGCTGGCCGCCGGACAGGTGTGGCGCGATTTCGAGGCGCTGGGTCTGTGGGTCGTAGCGGTGCAAGACGCCCTCGCCGAGATCTATGCGCTCGACAATGCTCACATCGTGGGCGCGCAGCAGGCGGGCGATCTCACTGTTCACATCCCCGCCGTGTAAGCGGATGCGGGCGGTGAGTTCCTCTGCGGCGGTATCCAATTCGTGGATGTAGTTCTGTCGCTGGTAGAAGAAGTCGCGTACTTCCTCGTGCGGTTTGCTGATCGCCGCGCTGCCGGAGCCGTCGGCGAAGCGGTCCTCGGTGGCGGCGGCCAACTGCGCGGAAGTGTTGCGGTACCGGTTGTGCATATTGACCAGTGCGCGCGCCATGCTCGGATGTGCGGAGACCATATCCGCGATTTCCTGGGTATCGGCCTCGATGCCGAGCTCCTGGTCCATGACGACCTCTTGAAGTTCGGCAATGAGCCGGGTGTCGTCCTGGGAAGAGAAAAAGGTCGCGTCGACGCCGAACACTTCGCTGATCCGCAGCAGTACCGGTACGGTGAGCGGGCGCACATCGTGTTCGATCTGGTTGAGGTAACTCGCCGAGATCTCCAGCTTCTGGGCGAGTGAGACCTGGCTCAGCCCGCGTTCGGTCCGCAGCTGACGAAGCCGCGCCCCGACGTAAGTCTTGGCCATATGTCCAGTTTATGAGGGATTCGCAAACCTGCCAATGGGTAATTAGCAGCAGAGCTGAGCGATATGTCACAGGGGCGGGTTACCTTCGAGTGATGCTGTTCTCGGATGTCGTGCAGGCCTCGGAGACCGTCCGGGCGACCCGGTCCCGCAAGACGAAGATCGCGACGCTGGCCGCGCTGTTGTCCGCCGCTGCCCCGGATGAGCTGGAGCCAGTGGTCGCATGGGTTTCCGGTGAACTACGGCAGGGGCGCATCGGCACCGGCTGGCGCACCCTTACCGCACTCGAATGCGAGCCGAGTGAGCTTGCGACGCTGACGGTTTCGTCGGTGGACAACACACTCAGCGAATTGGCCACTACCTCAGGCCCCGGCTCGACGAACCGGCGCAGGGCATTGCTGCGCGGTTTGTGGACCGCCGCGACCGCCGACCAGCAGGCCTTCCTGATGCGGCTGCTCGGCGGTGAGCTGCGCCAAGGCGCGCTGACCGCAATCGTCGCCGAGGCGGTCGCGGTGGCCGCTGCGGTCCCGATCGAGCTGGTCCGCCGGGCGTACATGCTGTCGGGGCAGCTGCCGGTCACGGCCGTCGCCGCGCTGACCGGTGGGGCCGAGGCACTGAGCGAATTCCGGCTCGAGATCGGCCGCCCGATCCAACCCATGCTCGCCTCGCCCGGTGCGACGCTGGACGAGGCGATGGCCGAATTCGGTGACGAGGTGAGCGTCGAGCACAAACTGGACGGCGCGCGTATCCAGGTGCACCGCGAGGGCTCGCGGGTATGGGTATTCACCAGGACGCTGCGCGATATCACCGCCGGTGTGCCGGAACTGGTCGATCTGGTCGCTCAGCTCAATTGCGCGAGTGTGGTGCTGGACGGAGAAACGTTGGCGCTCAACGATTCCGGAAGGCCGCGTCCGTTCCAGGAAACGATGAGCCGCTTCGCCGAGGTCAGCTCGACCAGGGAATTGCTGCTGCATCCGTACTTCTTCGACTGTCTGCATCTCAACGGCGAGGATCTGCTCGACGCCCCGCTGCACAAGCGCCGTACAGCGCTGACCAGTGTGGCGGCCGCGCACAGCATCCCGGCGCTGATCCGACCCGACGCCGAGGCGGCCGCGGAATACTTCGACGGCGCGCTGGCCGCCGGACACGAGGGCGTCATGGTCAAGTCGTTGAGCGCAAACTATGCCGCGGGCCGCCGCGGCCGGTCCTGGCTGAAGATCAAGCCGACACACACCCTCGACCTGCTTGTGCTCGGCGCGGAATGGGGTTACGGCCGTCGCACCGGATATCTGTCGAATCTGCATCTCGGCGCGCGTGATCCGGAGACCGGCGATCCGGTGATGGTCGGCAAGACTTTCAAGGGCCTCACCGATGCGCTACTGCAGTGGCAGACCGCGGAATTCCCGAGGCACGAGCGTGCCCGCGACGAATACACCGTCTACCTCTGGCCGGAACTCGTGGTGGAGATCGCTCTCGACGGCGTCCAGGTGAGTCCGCGCTATCCGGGCGGCGTCGCACTGCGCTTCGCCCGCGTCGTGCGCTATCGACCGGATAAATCCGCCGCCGATGCCGACACCATCGAAACGGTCCGCGCGCTCCTGCCGTAACCGAATCGGCCTCGTAGCCGCCCGTCCGCCGAGTTGCCGGATCCGAACTCGGGCGGATTGTGTGGCACCCGAGCACCATCGCGTCGGGCGCAGTCGAAACGCGGTGCCGGACGGCGCGACGAGACGCGTTTCGACTGCGCTCGGCGCGCAGCCGGAGCTGATAGCGAAGCAACCTCTCTGGACGGGGCACCGATGGTTGTTCGGTCGAGTGTCCGCCGCCAACAGAATTGTTATGCCGACCGTGCCGTCCGGTTCCCGGTGTTCGAGCTGGTCATAGGCCAGACTGGCTCCGGTTCAGTCCGGTACACGCGCGGAAACGGGGACTCGGCGTTGCTCGGTACAGCACGAAAACAAGAGACGGGGTCGGCCATCGGTCGGCCGATGCGGAAGGTCCTCGGTGCGGTGACTTGTATCGGGGTGGTAGCGGCGGTCGGTATGGCGGCGCCGGGAACGGCTGCGGCGGACCCGAACCCGACGGCCGATTTCCTGCATCCCGCGCGTGATCCCGCCTCGGTCATGCCCACCCCGCTGGATGATCCCTTCTACACACCGCCGCGGGGTTTCGAAAACCTGCGTCCTGGCGCGGTGGCCGCGGCCCGTGTCGTCGATATCGGGTTGAAGCCGACGCCGCTCACCGCCACCGAACTGCTGATCCGATCGACCGATGCCAAGGGCCGTCCGGTGCCGGTGGTCGCCACCTTGCTCGTGCCATCGACACCGTGGCAGGGTTCGGGACCCCGCCCGCTCGTCGCCAACAATGTGCCGATCGATTCACTCGGCAACCTCTGTGCGCCGTCGCAGCAGCTCAAGATGGGACTGGCGGCCGGTCTGCGCTCGGTGCAGGTGCCGCTGTCGAAGAACTACGCGGTGATCGTGCCCGATCACCAGGGCCCGCGACAGGCATATGCGGCAGGTCGCATGGCCGGACATGCCGTGCTGGACTCGATACGCGCTGCCGTGCAGACGCAGGAGTTGGGGCTGTCGCCCGATGCGCCCACTATCGTGGCCGGGTACTCCGGCGGTGCCATCGCCTCGGGCTGGGCGGCGCAACTCGCACCGGTGTACGCGGGCGAGCTGAATCTCGTCGGTGCGGTGGTCGGTGGCGTGCCCGCCGACTTCGGCATGTTGATCGACACGATGAACGGCGCCAATGCCGCCACCGGTGTATTCCTGGCCGCAACCCTCGGGCTGGCCAGGGAGTATCCGGAGATGATGGCACTGTTCAACGACAACGGTTGGCGGCTCTCGCACTTCGCGAAGGATCTCTGCTTTCTCGACGCCGCATTGCTCGGTGCGCTCGCGCCGATACCCGCGGAAACACTCACCGACGTGCCGCACCCGACGAAACTGCCGATGATCAGGGAGATCCTGGCCGAGAACCGCCTCGGCACTGCCGCACCGCGGGTGCCGGTCTTCCTGTATCACGGCATCAACGAGTTCTGGCTGCCATTCGCCGGGGCCGAGCACCTCTACGACGACTGGTGCCGGTTGGGGGTTGCGGTGCGCTTCGAGGCCTATCCCGGCGAGCATCTGATCGTCGGCAATGTCGGGGCTCGGGCCGCCGATTCCTGGATCGATCAACGCTTCGCGGGTGCGCCCGCCGCGGTCGGCTGCTCGAAGATCAACAGGTAGAGCGAAGATTCACGGTAACCGATCGGAAATGCGTCCCGACAAGCGGCAACCGCATGGCAATCCGGATCGCGAGTGCCGCACACTGGAGGGGTGAGCGCGGACCTCTTGGTACTCCTTATCGTCATCGTCACGGCACTCGCATTCGATTTCACCAACGGCTTCCACGACACCGCCAATGCCATGGCGACCTCGATCGCCACCGGCGCGCTGCGGCCACGGATCGCGGTCGCGGTATCCGCGGTGCTGAATCTGCTCGGCGCATTCCTGTCGGTCGCCGTCGCCGCGACGGTGGCCAAGGGCATCGTCCGGCTCGATGCGGTGCAGGGCGAAGCGCTGCTCATCATCGTGTTCGCTGGTCTGGTCGGCGGCATTCTGTGGAATCTGCTGACGTGGCTGTTCGGCTTGCCGTCGAGTTCCTCGCACGCATTGTTCGGCGGCCTGATCGGCGCCACCATCGCCGCACTGGGCTGGGGCGGGGTGATCTGGGCGCACGGCGCGGACGGCGTGCTGACCAAGATCGTGTTGCCCGCCCTGCTCGCGCCGATCGTGGCCGCACTGGTCTCCGCCATCGGCACCTGGGGCATCTACCGGATCACCGGAAAGTCCGATCCCGACAAGGTGAACGAGGGCTTCCGCTGGGGCCAGATCGGTTCGGCGTCACTGGTCTCGCTGGCGCACGGCACCAATGACGCACAGAAGACCATGGGCGTGATCTTCCTGGCACTTGTCGCGCACGGCACATTGACCAAGAACGACGAAATGCCGCTGTGGGTGATGGCGGCCTGTGCCGTCGCCATCGCGGCGGGCACCTACCTCGGCGGCTGGCGGATCATCCGCACCCTCGGCAAAGGGCTGGTCGAAATCGACTCGCCGCAGGGGCTGGCCGCCGAATCCTCCTCCGCCGCCATCATCCTCACCTCGGCTCACTTCGGCCTGCCGCTGTCGACCACGCAGACCGCGACCGGATCCATTCTCGGCACCGGGCTCGGCAAGGGTGCGGAGGTGCGCTGGGGTGTGATGGGCCGGATGACGGTCGCCTGGCTGTTGACGTTGCCGCTCGCCGGTGTGGCCGGTGCCATCTGCTGGGCGATCGCGCATTTCATCGGCGGATTGCCCGGTGTGCTGGTGGTATTCGCACTCCTGATCGCGCTGTCGCTGGTGATGTATCTGCGGTCGCGGCGGGATCCGGTGGACACCACCAATGTCAACGAGTGGCCGGGCGACACGCCGGACTCCGGCACCGAGGTCGCCAAGGACACCGCGCCGGTCGCGCAAGACGGGCGCTCGCCGCGAGGCGGATCGCCCGCGCAGGGAACCGATGCGACCGCGCAGGGGCACAACGCGACCGCGCCGGGACCCAATAGTCGTTCGGCGCAGGTCTGAGGAGCCATATCGTGCACACACTCGTCACGAATCTGAACGCGCTGTGGAAGGTGACCGTCGCGGGTCTGGTGCTCGGTGCCGGTCTGCCGATCGTCTTCGCCGTCGGGGTTCGGCTCTGGTCGGTTGCCGAGACCGTGCCCGCGGAAGGTGGTGGCGCCCAACGCCATTATCCGGCACTGGCCGGTGCCTACGCCTGCTTCGCGCTGATCGTCGTCGCGATCGTCACTGGAATTCTTTACACCGCGAAGGCATTCCTTGCGGCAAAATTCGGTATTCATCTGTTCGGCGCATGAGGAGGGCGAATCGTGACTGATCCAGCGAAATCCGCTCAGGTCCGGCCGAATCTACTCGGCCGGGTCATCGGCTGGCTGCGCGCCGGTTATCCACAGGGGATTCCGCGGTCGGACTATGTCGCCCTGTTCGCGGTGCTGCACCGCCATCTGACCGACTACGAGGTGGTGGCGATCGCCGAGGAGCTGGTGGACTCCAATCCGGACAGCGAGATCAGCCATGCCGATATCGAAGCGGCGATAGCGCGGATGGCGAAGGAACAGCCGGATGCGCACGATATCGCCAGGGTCGCGTCACATCTGGCGGCGGGCGGCTGGCCGCTGGCCACCCCACTGACCGATCCCGAAACCGCCGATTAGCGCAAGGGCAGCCGAGTCGCGGGCACACCCGTCAACCGGCGGGGTGATCGGTTCCCAGCCGATTCACAGCTGGATTGCCAGCATTCTCGAGGTGATCGGAGCAGGATGATCGGTGTCGGCGAATGAGAAGCGGCTTCCAGTGAATAAGGGGCCTACCCCACGGCTTCCAATTCGCTCGACCCCGGCGGTTCACTGCTCGGACCGTCTTCCCGCCGACCGGCGGCGCCCACCCCTCGCTCGCGCCGCCGGTCCGGGAACTCCTCGTCGGGCGGCTGCGCAGCGGTCGGCCGGAGCGGAATCAGCCAGACGATGGCGGCGATCAGCGCGATGGTGGCGAGCAGGGCATACGAATCACCGAGCAGGAATTGCCATAGTGTCCAACGGAATTCGCGGCCCTCGGTTTGCGGTACCTGCCAGATCAGCCCCTGCGGCAGCAGTGGCAGGTCCGGATCCCATGCGCCGAACCGGTCGGACCGCAGCGGCCAGGCGAATACGAACAGATAGATGAGCGCGGGTACGGCGATCCGGACGGCGAGCCGACGATGGCGCAGCACGTGGATAACCCACAGCAGGGCGGGCGCGATCCACACCCAGTAGTGGGTCCAGGAAATCGGCGAGACCAGCAGCATTACCGTGGCCGCGAGCAGTACGCCGAGCAATTCGTCACCGCGCAGGTGGGCGATCCGCGCCGCCGCCATTCCGGCCAGCCCGAGCAGTCCGGCGCAGACGAACGAGGATGTGGTGTCGTTCCAGGTCGACCATTCCAGGCGGCCGAACATGCCGTTGATCGACTGATTCTGCACATAGGCGAAGCCGATTCTGCTCTGCGAGGTCGTGGTCGTGGTCCAGAACTGCAGCGCCTGGGTCGGCCGATACCAGAAGCCGATCGCCACCGTGGCGCCGAAGGTCGCGGCGGCCATCGCGGCGGCCCGGAACTGGCGGGTGATGAGCAGATAGACGATGAAGACCGCCGGGGTCAGCTTCAGTCCGGTCGCGATGCCGATGAGGATGCCCCGATATCGGCTCTGCTTGGGCATGGCGAGATCCGCCAGGACCAAGGCCATGAGGATCGCGCTGAGTTGACCGAATCGGAATGTCTGCTGGACGGGCTCCAACCAGATCGCGGCGCCGGTGACGGCGATGCTCAATGCCAGCAAACCGGTTCCACGGCGGATCCGCTGAAGTCTGGCGGCGCTCCAGACGCTCACGAACAGGGACACCATGGTGAGCACCGTGACGCCGGTCCCGATGTAGTTGATCGGGAATCGCGACAGTTCGGCACAGATCCACGCGGCGAAGACGGGATACAGGAAGGGCAGGCCGAGCGGTCCGCGGCCGTCGTACAGCAGCGCGGGATGAGTCGCCGCGGCCGCACCGCCCCACATATAGACCTGGAGATCGACTTGGTGCCAGTACATCTGCCAGTTGGGCCGCAGAAATAGCAGCCAGGCGCCGATGGACAGGGAGGCGAATACGATTGCGGCACTGAGCGTTGAATTGTGCGAGACCTTGGGTTGCGTCCCCGCACCGGCAGCGCGCTGTTCTCCTGTTTGCAGGATGACAGCCATGGAGTTGTTATTCCTTCATCAGGTGATACAGCTCTAGCGGACAGCAAATCCTTAGCTAAACTAAAGGCAATCCATCGTATCATCGCCGCCCAACAACGGCTGCCCATAATTTTCGGGGTCGGCGAGAACTACCCGGCCAGCACTCGCAGCAGATGTTCGACCTCGGACTGGATCGCATCGCGGGCGGACCGCAGGTACCTGCGCGGATCGGCAATGGTGGGACTGTCCGCGAGCACGGTCCGGATCGCCTCGGTGGCAAGGACATTCAGCCTGGTGGCGATATTGATTTTGGTCATGCCCTGCGCGACTGCGGCGCGCAGACCCGCATCGGGGACGCCGGAGGAGCCGTGCAGCACAAGGGGGACGGGAACTTTCGCGGCCAGTCGGGCAATCAGGTCGTTATCGAGTTCGGCCGTGCGGGTTTGCATGGCGTGCGAGGAGCCGACGGCCACGGCGAGGGCGTCAACGCCGGTGGCCGCGACGAATTCGACGGCCTCGTCCGGATCGGTGCGCACACCGGGGGCGTGTGCACCGTCCTTACCGCCCACCTCGCCGAGCTCGGCCTCGACGAAGACATCGCGGTCATGGCACCAACTGACGATATCCGCGGTGGCGGCGACATTTTCGGCGTAGTCGAGAGTGGAGCCGTCGTACATTACCGAGCCGATGCCGAGATCGACCGCGGTGCGGATGAGTTCGAACGAGGTGGCATGGTCCAGGTGTACGGCGATATCCGCGCTGCTGTCAGCGGCAATACGTAGGCAGGCCAACGTGATCGGGGCCAGATTGCCGTGGTAGTGCACCGTATTCTGCGAAAGTTGAAGCAGTACGGGCCGTTTCGCCGTCTCGGCGGCCGCGGCGATGGCTTCGGCATGTTCGATGGTGATCACATTGAAGGCGCCGAGACCTCCCGGACTGGCGGCCGCGATAAGGTCCGCGACGGTTCTAGAGGTCATGGTGCGGTCTCCTGCGGGGTAGCTAGTCGTTCGACGATCACCGTCGGTGCGATCTGGGTGCGCACCCGGCGATCGATTTCACCGGCGACTGGGATGACCACCGCGGCGGCCGAGGTCGCGACGGCGTCGACGAGCACGTCGGACCAGTCCGGGGTGTCTTTCGCATCCGAGAGTGCCGCGATCACCGCGGCGGTCGCTGAATCACCCGCGCCGGTCGGATTTCCGGCGAGCGGTTCGGGCAGCGCCGCCGACCACGCGCCATCGGCGGTCACCACGACCATGCCCTCGGCGCCGCGGGTGGCGATGATCGCGCGCACTCCCCGTTCGATGAGCGGCAGTGCGGCCGTGACGACTTCGTCCGGCGTCACCGGAACCCGTCCGGTGAGCCGTTCCAGCTCTTCGGTATTCGGCATCAGCACGATGCCGGGTACTTGCGCGGCCAAGCGCAATGCCTCGCCGTCGACATCACAGATGGTCGGGACACCGGCGGCGATGGCGGTGCGCGCGATGTCGGCCGGCAGGCCGTGGGCGATACCGCCCGGCAGTGATCCGGAGATGACCAGGCCGTTGATATCGGGCAGCATGCCCGACACACGGACCGAGAGCTGCTCGGCGGCATGTGGATTCGAGACGCGCGCTCCGGGCTCCCACAGTGCGGTCGCGGTTCCGTCACTGGATTCGCTGATCACCACCGTGCGCCGGACCCATGGCAGTGCGTGCACGAAGTCGACCGGCATTTCCAGCTCCGCGGCGGCGGCGAAGGCATGGTCGGAGAAACCTGTTGCCCTGGCGTATTTTCCGATCTGATTGAGCACCCGCGTCACATTGATGCCCTTGCCGCCGATGCGCTGCTCGACCGAACGGACCCGATGGGCCTGGCCGCGCTCGAAATGCTCTACCCGGTAGGTCATGTCGTAGGCGGGATTCATTGTCACGGTGAGGATCACGTCAACAACTGTCCACGTCTGAGCACCCGGCGCAACTCTAGGTTGTCATCGACTATCAGCAGGTCGGCGAAATGGTCGGCCCTGAGGTCGCCAACATCGGTCAGTCCGGCCGCCGCGGCGGGCACGGACGTGGCGGCAAGCACGGCCTCGCGCAATGGCACACCGCATTCTCTGACCGCCCAGGCGAGGCATCGCAGCAGGTTGGCGGTGCCGCCCGCGATGGATCCATTGGATATCCTGGCCACGCCATCGACGACGTGGACGACTTGCGGACCGAGCTGATACTCGCCATCAGGCATACCCGCGGCCTGCATCGCATCGGTAATCAGCGCGACCTGTCCAGGTGCGGTCGCGAAAACCAATGCGCCGAAACCGGAGTCGATATGCACTCCGTCGCCGATCAGCTCCACGACGACCTGACGCCGCGCCGCGGCGACGAGTCCGGCGGCCACCGGGCCTGGCGTTCGGTGATGCAGTGGCGGCATTCCATTCGCCAAATGCGTGACCAGACTGCCGAATCCGTTGGGTCGCAGTGCCTGCTGGAACCGGGTGAAGTCGGTGTCGCTGTGGCCGAGCGACACCACCACATCATGTTCGGAAAGACGTTGGGCGACTGTATCGAATCCAGGCAGCTCCGGGGCGAGCGTCATGACCCGCAGATGGCCGTCGGCGGCGGCGAGCAGGCGTTCGGTCAGCTCGAGATCGGGATCGCGCAGATATCGGGGGTCCTGCGCACCACATCGTGCGGCGGCCAGGAATGGTCCCTCGGCATGGATCCCGGCGACGATGCCGTCCGCGGCCAACGCACGCAGCGTCGCGACCTGCGCGATCATATCGGTCGCGGGGCCGGTGACAACGCTGGCGAGCACGGTGGTGGAGCCGCGTCGGTGATGAAACTCCGCGGCCGCACGGGCTTCCTCAGCGTCGACGGTGTCGAAGCGGTGGCCGAATCCGCCGTGGTTGTGAATATCGACGAGGCCGGGCAGTACGGTGCCGGAAAAGGGTGGCACGGTCGAATCCGGATGCGCGACAGTCCAGTCCGTCAGCGACCGCACCCGCTCGATCCGGCCTGCCCGTACGGACACGACGCCGTCGTCGAAGATGGATGTCGCCGATACGATCCGTCCGCGAATCTCGAGACTCATGCGGGCACCCTCGCATGGGTCAGCCCCACCTCGCCGATGCGCGTTTCGTAGCGTGCGACCGAACCCATCGGCTGAACGCATTGACCTGCACTCGTTTCGACGCGAGTCATATGAGCCCGCCCTGTCTGGCGAACAGGGCCGCGCCCATGACCCCCGCACGGGCACCGAACTCGCCGAGCACCACTCGCGGTGCGGGCACCACGCGCAGGCGTTCGGCAATGGTGTGGTGCAGGGGCTCGGTAAGAGCTGGCCCGGCCCCGGCCAGGCCACCGCCAAGGATGATCAGTTCGGGACACGCCGCGTGGATCAGGCCGAGCAGCCCGTCGGCGAGTGCGCTGATCGCTTCGTCGACCACGGCTTTGGCATCGGAATCGGTATCGAGTATCGCGAAAACATCGGCTGCGCTGGCTGTTTCGCGTCCCGTGCGTTTCGCGTAGGCCCGGGCGATGGACGCACCCGATGCCACGGTCTCCACGCAGCCGATATTGCCGCAGGGACAGCGCAATCCGTCCGCATGCCGAACCGGAATGTGTCCGTATTCGCCGGTCTGTCCATAGGCGCTGCGCATCAAACGGCCGCCGACGGAAAGGGTGCCGCTGATGCCGGTGCCCAGAATGACCACGCAGACGTCATCGTGACCGCGACCGGCGCCGAACCGCCATTCGGCCCAGCCTGCCACCGCGACGTCGTGCTCGATCAGCACCGGCATACCCCACCGTCTGGTGAACCGATCACCGATGTGCACATCGCGCCAACCGACATTGCTGCTGAATACCGCGATCGAACGGACCGGATCGACAATGCCCGGCAGCAGAACCGCCGCGCGTGCGACGCGATCGCGCTGGTCATCGGTCAATTCGGCGAGCAACTGATCACCGAGTGCGCCCATGGTTTCGAAGGCCGCCTCGCCCTGCGGTGTGGCCACCACACCCGCGGCGAGCACCGTGCCCGCGGCATCGGTGACCTCGCCCTTCATCGTCGTGCCGCCGACATCGAGGCCGAGTACCAGCAGATCATCGGTCAATGCCGTGACCGGCTGCTGTTCCGTTCCCATATCCGCACAGTAGTTCCTGGTAGCGACCGGTCACCGATCCAGAACGACGGAACGGTTCAGGTTGCGCGGATGGTCCGGGTCCAGTCCTTGGTCGGCGGCGCGCAGCACGCAGAGCTGGTGCACGCGGACCAGGTCGGCCATCGGATCGATATCGCGGTGTTCGAAATGCGCGCCGGTGACGGCCACATCCTCGGCGAAATGGGGGACCAGCGGCCCGAACGCCCAGACGGCGCGGCCGGGGGTGGAGATACTGATCGGACCGTGCCGGTATTCGGTCTGCAGATACGACTCGGTCCAGGATTGGCAGGATTCGCGCAGCTTGAGCCCCGCCTCCTCGGCGATCGCGGCCGCGAACCCCATCCCGACGAAGCTGATCTGCTCGGCACGACGCACGTCGGCCAGTGCCGTCGCCGGGTCTTCGGCGAGTACGGCCCTTGCCTGCTCGATGGCCGGGCGCAGCTCCTGGCCAAGATGCCAGCGCAGGATCGCGAGCGCGGTGGTGGCGAAACGGGTCTGCACCACCGACTGCTCGTCGACCTCCTCGATCAGGATCGGATCGCCCAGGTCGAGCACCGGGGTGCCCGGACTGCTGCAGATGACGGTGCGCGGAATCCGTGCCGGTATCGCCCGCATGGCATCGACCACCTCGGTGGTGGTGCCGGAGCGGCAGATGACGAGGTAGCGGTCGTAGTCGCGACTGGCGCGGACCTCACTCGCGGGCCAGGCGTCGGTAATGCCGTGACCCGAGCTCTCGCGCAGTGCCGCGATGGCCCTGGACATGAACAGCGAGGTGCCGCAGCCGATGACGGCGACGCGCTCGCCTAGTTGGGGCAGTACGGCGCGGTGTTCGGCGGCGGTGGTCTCGGCGCGCATCCAGTCGTCCGGCTGGGTGGCGACTTCGGCGGCCAGATGAGTCACGGGGGCGGGGTGAGCGGAGATCGGCACAACAACAGAATCACCCCAGGTGATCGTTCATGTCAAATTTACGATCAAATCAGTCACATATGATCACGATTGGGTCTAGCCTGTTGGACAAGCGATTCGTTCGCTCCATCATCGGCGCTTCGGTAGCGCCCGGAGTGAAAATTTGAAAGGTTCTGCTCGTGAAAAGACCCCTCCATGGCGTCCTCGCGGGGATAGCGCTGGTCACCGGCCTCGCGCTCGCCGTCACGTCCTGTGGTTTCGGCTCCAAGGATTCGGCCGACTCCGATAAAACGATCAACTTCCTGGCTCCTACCTACAGCGACGGTGCCAATGGCACGAAGGCGCTATGGGACCGGATCATCGACGACTTCCAGAAGCAGAATCCGGACTACAAGGTCAATCTGCAGATGGAATCCTGGGAGTCGATCAACGATGTGGTGAAGACCAAACTGCAGTCCAAGTCCACCACCCCGGACCTGCTGAATATCGATGCCTACGCCAGCTTCGCCGGTGACGGCATGCTCTATCCGGTCTCCGAGGTCGTCTCCCCGAACGTGCTGGCGGACGTGCAGCCCGGCTTCGCCAAGAATGCCTCGCTGAACGGCACGCAGTATGCGATGCCGCTGTTCGCCTCCACTCGCACCCTGTTCTACAACACCGACCTCTTCGCGAAGGCCGGGGTGAGCACGCCACCCAAGACCTGGGCCGAGCTGACCGATGCCGCCAAGAAGATCCAGGCGCTCGGTGGCGGTGTTTCCGGCTATGGTCTGCCGCTGGGCAGTGAGGAATCGCAGGCCGAAACGTCGCTGTGGACCTTCGGTGCGGGCGGCAACTGGTCCGATGGCGACAAGATCACCGTGGATACTCCGCAGAACCTGGAGGGGGTCAAGGCCATGCGGGAGATCTTCGACGCCGGTGTCACCCAGCCGAATCCGGGTGCGACCAACCGCAAGGACGTCATCAATTCCTTCATCCAGGGCAAGATTGGGATGATCGAGGGTCTGCCGCCCACCATCGCCCAGATCGCCGATAAGAATCCGGGTCTTAAGTACGCCACCGCGCCCACGCCGACCAAGGACGGTGCGCCGGTCACGCTGGGCGTTGCCGATCACCTGATGGCCTTCAAGAAGGACGGTACGAAGGCCGAGACGATCAAGAAGTTCCTCGACTTCTTCTACTCGGCGAATGTGTACTCGAACTTCGTCAAGAACGAGCACTTCATCCCGATCACTACCAGTGCGACCGCGGTGCTCGCCGACGATCCGGTGACCAAGGCCTTCGCGGCGACCCTGCCGGTGGCCAAGTTCTATCCGAGCAATAACCCGAAATGGGCAGCGGCGCAGGGCGCCATGCATCAGCAGATGGGCACCATCGCGCAGGGTGCGGACCCGGCTCAAGTGTTGCAGCGGATTCAGGAAGCAGCGAAATAGCGTGGGGCGCACAGGTACCCGGGTACTCGTGGGGAAGAATTCGGCACTGCGGGCCGTGCCTTGGATCGGGCCGTCCCTGGTGCTGATCGCGGCCATCGTCGCGTTCCCGGTCGGCTACATGGTCTGGACCAGCACCCGGGACCTGAGCGCCTACGGCCAGGACCGCGGTCCCGCTGGGCTGGCCAATTACCGAAACCTGTTCGACATCAGCGAACTGGGATCGGTATTGGCGCACACCGTCGTCTGGGTGATCAGCGTCGTGCTGATCACCCTGGTGCTCTCCGCGGGACTCGCGCAGTTCCTGAACAAGGATTTCCCGGGACGCACCGCGGTGCGCATGGCGATTCTGGTGCCGTGGGCGGCCTCGGTCGTGATGACGACGACCATCTTCTATTACATGCTCGATCCCGATGTCGGCATCGCCAACCGATTCCTGGTCGATATCGGGCTGCTGGATCGGGGCTACGGTTTCACCAAACAACCGACGCCCGCATTCCTGGTGGCGATCGGTGTCGCGGTCTTCGTCTCGATCCCATTCACGACCTACACGATTCTGGCTGGCCTGCAATCGATTCCGGCCGAGATCGATGAGGCGGGCCGGGTGGACGGCGCCAGTGCGTGGCAGCGCTATCGGTATCTCACACTGCCGCAATTGCGTCCGGCGATCGCGGTCGCCACCATCATCAACATCATCAACGTGTTCAACTCGCTGCCCATTCTGCAGGTGATCACCGGCAGCATCGCGGGCTTCGGTGCGGATACGACAACGACATTGACCTTCAAGCTGATTCGGCAGAATCAACAGCTCGACACCGCCGCTGCCATGAGCGTTTTGAACTTCGCGCTGATCGTGGTCATCATCGCGATCTATGTGAAGATCATCAAGCCGACTCAGCAGGTGGACGCATGACCACACAGGCCGACATCCACATCGAGGGTGTGGAAATCCCGCCGGACACCACGGTTGTCGAAGCCCCGAGCGGGCGACCTCGGCGACGGCGTTGGGAGCTCACCGCGGTAGGTGTGGTGCTTGCCGTCATCTTCCTGACCCCGTTCGTAGTGATGGTGCTCGGCTCGCTGAAGAGCCGCGCCGAAATCCTGCGCATCCCACCGACCTATCTGCCCGAAACCTGGCATCCGGACAACTACGCCACCATGTGGGACACCCCGGAGACGCCGCTGCCCTACAACCTGGCGAGCACGATCATCATCTCGTTGTGTGCCACCTTGCTGGTGCTCTTCGTGGCCATCCCGGCCGCGTATTACACAGCGCGGCACAAGTTTCCCGGACGCGCGGTATTCCTGGCATTGGTGCTGGTCACCCAGATGTTGCAGCCGACGGTATTGGTGACCGGTTTGATCCGGGAGTTCTTCACCCTCGGCATCAATGACACCTGGCTGGCCATGATTCTGGTGAATGCCGCGTTCAACCTCTCGTTCGCGGTATGGATCCTGCACAGCTTCTTCGCCGCCATTCCGGTGGAGATCGAGGAGGCCGCGCAACTCGATGGTCTGAGTCGCTGGCAGATCCTGGTCCGGGTGAGTCTGCCGTTGATCTGGCCGGGCATTGTCACCGCGACGATCTTCGTGGTGGTGGCCTGCTGGAACGAATTCGCCGCGAGCCTGGTGGTATTGACCACTCCCGAGAATCAGCCGCTGTCGGTGGCGCTGACCAAATTCGTCGGGCAATACGACACGGCGTGGCAGTACGTCTTCGCGATCTCCACGGTCGGCATCGTTCCGGTGGTCATCCTGTTCGCGTTCATCGAGAAGCGCTTGGTCGCGGGGCTCACCGCAGGCAGCGTCAAGTAATCGCCGACAGCGACGGGTGGCTGTGTGTCACCCGCTCTCCGAACTGTTGCCGCCCTTGGCGCAAGCCCCTGGTCGGACAGGCTGTCGGCGCGCGGAAGCAGCGGTCATTCAAATGTCCGTGCCCCGGGGTAGTCGCTTCCGGCCGGTAGCATCGAATCCGTGGCACGGCAGGATGACGAAACCAAGGAGGGCCGCAATTACGGCGGGCTGTCCAAACAACAGCGGGTAGCCCAGCGGCAGGCGCGACTCATCGATGCCGCGCTGGAATTATTCGGTACCCAGGGCTATGCGGCCACCTCGATCGAACGGCTGTGTGCCGTCGCGAATGTTTCCACGCGTAGCTTCTACGAGGATATGGGAAGCCGCGAGGCATTGTTGATCGCGCTGGTCAATCGCATTACCTCGCATGCGGTCGAACGCGCGCTGGAAAGTATGGCAAAGACCGCGGGACAACCGCTTTCCATACGGGTCATCGATGCTTTCCGCGCCTATCTCGAGGTGACCTGTGCCGATCACCGTTCGGCGCGGGTGTGTTATGTCGAAGTCGTCGGCGTCAGTTCGGCAGTAGAGGATTGGCGTAGGCAGCAGCGCCGCCTGCTGTCATCGCTGCTGATCAGCGAGGCGGAGCGAGCCGTCGAGCGCGGTGAGACCAAGGCGCGCCGGTTCGATCTATTCGCACTCGCGGTAATCGGCGCGGTGAATTCACTGGCCCAGGAGTTGGTGCGGACCACACATCCCGATACCGAGGTGTCGCTGGATGAAATATGCGAGGAAATAGCATATTTCGTGAATTCTGGACTGGCGTTGAACTGATCAGCCAACCAAAATGGTTCGGGCCCAACCGCTATGGTGAGAGCAATGGTGTTCGAGGGATTCGTCGGGTTCGATATCGAGACCGCCGAGGGTCGCGTGCATGGGCGGCGCGGTGGTGACGGGCCGCCCGTCTTGTTACTGCACGGGATACCCGAGACGCACCTCATGTGGCATAAGGTCGCGTCGCGGTTGGTCGAGCGATTCACCATCGTGGCAACGGATCTGCGGGGATTCGGCGACAGCGCCTCGCCGCCGAGTCGGCCGGACCACAGTCCGCACAGCATGCGGGCCATCGCCGCCGAACAGGTCGAGGTGATGGCGAGCCTCGGCCATGATCGGTTCAGCGTGGTCGGTCATGATCGTGGCGCGCGGTGCGCGTATCGGATGGCGCTGGATCATCCGGAAATAGTTACGCGGCTGGCGGTTCTGGATATCGTGCCGACCGCTGACAGCTTCCGTGCGGCGGATATGGACTTCAGCCTCGGATTCTGGGTGTGGTCCTTCCTCGCCGCACCGGCACCGATTCCGGAACGACTCATTGCCGGTGATCCGGCGATTCTGGTGAATCATATGCTCGATAGCTGGGCCGAGGATCCCGATGTTTTCTCGGATGAAATCCGCACGGAATACATCGAGAAATTCCGCGACCCGGATACCGTGCATGCGATTTGCGAGGAATATCGGGCCGCCGCGACCCTCGATTACGCGCATGACGAGGCTGACCGCGGGCAACGGCGGATCGAATGCCCGCTGCTCGTATTGTGGAGTGTCACAGGCGCTGTCGGCAGTTGGCATAGGCCGCTGGAGGTATGGCGCCGCTGGGCCGACGATGTCCGTGGTGGTCCGCTCGACGTCGGACATTTCCTGCCGGAGGAAGCCCCGGAGCAGACCGCTCGCCACCTCCTGGCGTTCCTCTGACGCCTATTCGGGACTTCGAAGTCCCCGCCGCGCTAAACCACGTCCACTCGAACCCCGGCAGCTCGAATCGTCGCCACCGCGGCCGGATCCGCATCCGAATCCGTCACCAGCACATCGACCTGCTCGATCCCGCAGATCCGGGCCAGCGCTGAGCGCTCCAGTTTGTCCGCGGTGGCGACGACCATCACCTGACCGGACCGCCGGACCATCTCGGTGGTCACCCCGGCTTCGTCGATATGCCGACACTGCGCGCCGCCCTCGGCGGAAATCGCATTGACCCCGAGAACCAGTGCGTCCAAACGCAATTCGGCCAGTGCTCGCTCGGCCAACGGACCATGCAACTCATAGGACTCCCGGCGCGCCACCCCGCCGAGCACGATTGTGCGCATATGTGGCCGCAACACCATCTCGCCCGCGATATTGAGCGCGTTGGTGACGATGGTCAGTGGGTCACCGGCGGCATTGGCCAAATCGGTTCGTCCGGCCAATGCGCGTGCTACGGCGGTCGTCGTTGTGCCACCGTTCATTCCGACTACCGCACTCGGTTCGATAAGTCCCGCAGCGTGTTCGGCGATCCGCTGTTTCGGCTCATCCGCGCCCTGCCGGTAGCGCGCGGGTAGGTCGTAGGCGACCGAAGTCGCGACCACACCGCCGTGTGTCCTGGTCGCCAACTGCTGTTCGGCGAGTGCGGTGAAGTCGCGGCGTACCGTCGCCGGGGAAACCCCGAGGCGTTCGGCGGCCTCCTCTACCGAAAGCCGCCCGGTGTCGGCGAGCAGTTCCAGCAGTCGGTTCCAACGCTGCGGCCGGTCCGTCGGTCCGGTCATGTCAAGCCTTCCCGTCCACGCGAGCGACCTGCTGGTTTTCCATGCACGCGAACAATCTGAGCACAGGCACGTGCCGACCGTAGAGATTCGGCCGCCGTATTACCAAGTCGGACACCTTCATCACCGCGCCCGCAATCCATCGAGCACGAGATCGACCACCCGACGGACCGCGTCCGCATACGACTCACCGGCCCGGGTGTAGATCTGCATGGTCATCAGGCTGGCCACCTCGCCGGGCTCGATATCGGCGCGCATGGCTCCGGCCTGCTGCGCCTGCCTGGTCATCCGCGAGACCGATTCGACAATCCGCCCGCGCACCTCGTGCAACCGCGGATCGGCCTGTATCTCGGCGTGCAGATTCGGCTCGATCGCCGATGCGAGCGCCCCGACCCGTCGCTGCGCACATTCGTGCAGAAACCGCGCAAGCGCGGGCCACGCCGCCTCCTCCTGCTCCAATGCGGTCGCCGCCATCTGGGCCAGCTCCGCGAGGTAGGACTGGGCAGTCTCGGCGATCAACGCATCCCGATCCGGGAAGTGCCGATACAGCGTGCCGACACCCACACCCGCCCGATCCGCGATCTCCTTCATCGGCACATCGACGCCTTGCTCACGGAAGGTCACCAGCGTCGCGGCAATGATCTGATCCCGGTTGTTCCTGGCATCAGCCCTCTTCGGACCGGTCGTCGCCCTCACCTCCGAGTTCAAGTGGACGAAATCCTTCCGCTTACTGTACGCTCTCTTTAACCGGACGAAATTCGTCCACTTAGCCAAAGGTGTTGTCATGAACGAGACGGTCCTGATCTCCGGCGCGGGCATCGGCGGTGCGACCCTGGCGTACTGGCTGGCCGACCGCGGCTTCCAGGTCACGGTGGTCGAGCGGGCGACAGGCCAACGCTCCAGTGGAAATCCGGTCGACGTAAAGGGACCCGCCATCGATGTGGCCGAGCGCATGGGCCTCATGCCGCAACTGCGCGCCGCGAATTCGGCTGTGTCCCAGATGAATTTCGTCAACGCGAGCGGCCGCCGCATCGCCGGGGTCGATCTGAAGGCCTTCCAGGGATCGGCGGGCGACCGCGAGGTCGAGATCCCCCGAGCCGATCTCGCCACGATCCTGCTCGACGCCAGCCGCGACAGCGCCGACTTCCTGTGGGGCGACACCATTACCGGCCTGTCACAGCACACCGACGGCGTCGATGTCACCTTCGAACATGCCGATCCGCGCCGCTTCGACTTCGTGATCGGCGCGGACGGCCTGCATTCGGTGGTGCGCCGCCTGACCTTCGGCGATGAATCCGAATTCGTCCGGCATATGGGCATCTACATCGCGACTATCCGAATCGATGAGCCATTCGGCAGCGACCGCGAAGTCCTCATCTACAACACGCCGGGACGGGCACTGTCGGTGCACCCGTCGAAGGGCCGCGCCCTCGCGGCATTCATGTTCCGGCACAAGGGTGTTCCCAGTTTCGACCATCGCGACATCGAACTGCACAAGCGCCTGGTCATCGAGGCCTTCACCGACCAGGGCTGGCGGGTTCCCGAATTGCTGGACCGCGTCCGCGACACCGACGACCTGTTCTTCGACGCCGTCAGCAAGGGCGAACTCCCGCGCTGGTCGCACGGACGCATCGCGCTGCTCGGTGATGCCGCATCCTGCGTCTCACTGTTCGGCGACGGCTCCACCCTCGCGATCGCCGGGGCGTACACGTTGGCGGAGGAACTGGCCAGCGCACCGGAGGACCACCAGGCCGCGTTCCAGCGCTACGAGACCCGGCACCGGGTGCTGGTCGATCCCAAACTCAATGGCGTGGCCACTGCGGCATCGATGCTCATACCGGCGACGAAGGCCGGAATCGCACTGCGCAATACCGCAACTCGCGTCCTTCCCGCTGTCACGGCACTCCGCGATCGGGCCAGGTGCGCCGCTTGAAAGGCGCCGTTCGCCACTGGCGATACCACCGCAAATTTCGGCATCCGGTCGCGGAGAACAGGCTCGGCGTTGTCCCTTCGCCTCCCTGTTCAGAGGGTGCTAGGGAGCCCGAAGCCAGGGAAGAGGGTGGCGTCGAGGAAGACCGTGATTCGGTCGATGGCTTCGTCGCGGAGGGTGAGTAGGTGGATGGAATGTGCCTGGTAGGTGTCGTTTTGGTCGCGGCGGTAGTAGGCGATGGCGGGTTGGGTGTTGGCGGAGGTGGGGATTGCGCGCCAGAGGTCGGGGGTGGAACCACATCTGTCGGTGAAGAAGGCGACGACGTGGGCGCGTCCGGCGAACCAGAGCAGGGCGGGTGGCATTTCGAGGACTACATCGTCGCGCAGGAGTTTGGCGAAAGCAGCCATGTCGGCGTTGCCGAAGGTGGTTACGTAGCGGTCGATCATCGCGCGTTCGTCCGGGCTCAACGATTCCGATACGTGGTCGAGCATGGGGGCGTCTTTCTCCAATTGGGCGTGCGCGCGTTGCAGTGCGCTATTGACTGCGGCGGTGGAGGTTTCGAGTAGGTCGGCGACTTCGGCCGCGGACCAGGCGAGTACGTCGCGCAGGATCAGGACCGCGCGCTGTCGGGCGGGTAGGTATTGCAGTGCCGCGATGAATGCGAGTCGGATGCCGCTTCGGGCGGCGACCACGGTCGCCGGATCATCGGACGCGGTGCCGAGCAGTGCACCGGGAATCGGTTCCAGCCAAGGGATTTCGGGATGCCGCCGCGGTTTGGTGACCAGGGTATCGCTCGGTCCGACCAGTCCGGTCGGCAGCGCCCGCCTGCCGCGCTGTTCGAGCGCGGTCAGGCAGACATTGGTGGCGATTCGATACAGCCAAGTGCGCAGCGACGCGCGGTCCGCGTCATAACGGTCGGCCGAGCGCCATGCCCGCAGCATCGTCTCCTGCACCAGATCCTCGGCATCGTGGATCGAGCCGAGCATCCGATAGCAGTGCGCGAGCAGTTCGGGCCGGTAGGGCGCGGTGCGCGCCGCGAAATCCGCACTGACCGTCATGGGTGCCAAACCTACCGAGGATGTGCTGGTCATGCCTGCACCCCGCTGCGGTCGTCGCCCGCTGCCGAGGCGGCCATCCCAGCGCCCGGTCTGCCCGCAGGGCCGGCCGCAACCGGCTCGGTGGCGTTGGGCGCACCGGCCGGAATCAGCAGGCCGATCGCGGCACCGAGCAGCGCGAGCACGGCAGCGGTGGCGATGGCGGCCGCGAAACCGTCACTGAAGGCCCGTGCGCTGGCGAAGCCGCCAACGGCAGCGAAAACCGCTGCGGGGACGGCGATTCCAAAGGCTCCACCGAGTTGGCGCAGGGTGTTGTAGGTGCCCGATGCGGCCCCGACAGCGGGCATCGGAACGGCCCGAAGTACCGCGCTCTGCGCGGCGGGAATCGCCATCGACACACCGACGCCGGAGATGATGAAGGGCGCGATCATCGGCGCATACGACAGGTCCGGTCCGGCGGTGAGGGCGATCCACCCGTAGCCGATGGCCTGCATGAGCAAACCGGTGACAACCAGCGGACGCTCACCGAACCGGTTGACCTGCTTACCCGCGATCGGTGCCACCAGGAACAGCGTTACCGTCCACGGCGCCAAACGCAGTCCGGCGCCGAGCGGGCCCTGCTGCTGCACGATCTGCAGGAACTGAGCGAAGAAGAACGCACCACTGAAAATCGAGGCGGCCAACAGGAACCCGACCGCATTGCCGGCGGAGAAGGCGCGAGAGGCAAAGAAACGCATCGGAATCAGCGGAGCCGTCGTGCGCAGCTCCCAGCGCACGAATCCCACTGCGGCCACCGCGCCGATCAGCAATGCGGAGACGACTTCCGGACTGGCCCAACCGGATTCATTGCCCCGAATCAGACCCCAGACGATCCCGAAGGCGGCGGAGCTCACCAACACGATCCCGGGAAAGTCCAATCTGCGTGCCTCGCCCACACTTTCGGCCAGTCGCGTGCGCGCCAGCGGGATCAGCACTGCGCCGATCGGCAGGTTCAACCAGAAGATCCACTGCCAAGCCAGGCCCTGCACCACCGCACCGCCGACGAGCGGTCCGCCGAGGGTGGCCAATCCGGTGGCCGCCGCGAATAATCCGAGCGCCTTGGTCCGCTGCTCCGGCTGGAACGCCGCCGAGAGCAAAGCCACCGCAACGGGCATGATGGCGGCGGCCCCGATGCCCTGTGCCGTCCTGGCGGCGATCAACAGACCGAGATTCGGTGCCAGCGCACATCCGGCCGAGGCCGCGCTGAACAGTGCCAGCCCAGCGACGAGCACCCGTCTGCGTCCGTAGCGGTCACCGAGCGCCGCGCCCGCCATCAGCAGCACGGCGAAACTCAGGTTGTAGGCGTTGATCGTCCATTCCAACTCGCCGATCGATGCGCGCAGATCCAGCTGGATCGCATGCATCGCGGTGGTGACGACCAGTGCGTCGAGCACGATCATCAAGCCCGCCAGTGATGTCAGCGCCAGCACCCAGCGCTGCCCCGTGGTCATCTTCATTGCATTCCTCCGATGGGTTGTGCGGGTACATACCGGCGCCGCCGCGCGGATTCATCGGAGGTTGCGAAAAAAGTTTCTAGGAACGCGAAGGCACGAGATCAGCGACGACAGGGGCTTTGCGCAGGGTGCGCACCCAGACGGCGAAGCCCCACGCGACGAAGCCCGCATAGATCAGATACAGCGTCGCCGACGGGTAATAGCCCGCCTGCAACAGCAATGGCACGCCGACGAGGTCGACGGCGATCCAGATCAGCCAGAATTCGGCGAGCCCGCGCGCCATCCCGTAGGTCGCCAGCACCGATCCGGTGAAGATCCATGCCTCCGCCCACGGTCCATAGGAACCGATCAACGCGAACAATCGAGCGAATGCGGCCGTGCCGACCAACATGGTCGCCACCAGCACCAGCCGCTCACGCCCGCTTGCCCAGCGCGGCATGACGCCGCGGTGCTCGAGTCCGGTTTCGGCGTGGGCATGCTGATACCAACTCCACCAGCCGTACACGCTGACCGCGATGAACATCAGCTGACGACCGGCCTGCCCGGCCATATTCAAATGCTGTGGCGTATGGAAGATTCCGCCGACGAAAACGGTGAACAACAGCGCATTGCCCGCGATCCCGATCGGCCATGCCCACACCCGCCGTCGCATTCCGCCGACCGCGGAGGCCAGCCCGAAGCCATTGCCGATGATCTCGCGCCAGAGGATCTCCGAGCCCGCGATATGCAGCTTCGCGTCGAGCAGCGCGAAAAATGGGTTCACCTTCGCTTCAACCCGAGCACCTCGACTTCTCATCCCACAGTGCTCGCGGTGTCTCACGCATACCTTCGCGTTTCGGCGACGGCGTTTCGTGCGGCGGGTCGGTGTGCGAGGTATGAGAAAGGTCTGCGACGCGGGTGTGCGTAACGATTGCGCAATCTGGGGTGGCGATTCGCAATATCCGCGCAACGACCTGCTCCTAGTGTTTTGGTCATGACGGCGAGCGGTACCGAGGAGCCCATCGGCGGGACGGGCATCCACATCAGCGGTTTGACGAAGACATTCCGGGTCGGCCGGAAGACGGTGCAGGCGCTGGATGAAGTGGAGCTGCATACTGAACAGGGCGCGTTCTTATCCCTGCTCGGCCCCTCGGGCTGCGGCAAATCGACGGTGCTGCGCATCCTGGCCGGACTGGAGACACCGACGGCGGGCAAGGCGCTCATCGACGGTGAAACCCCCGCCCAACTGCGCAGCCGCCACGAACTCGGCATCGCCTTCCAGGATTCGGCACTGTTGCCGTGGCGTTCGGTGGAATCCAATATCAAGCTGCCGCTGCAGGTCGCGGGCATCTCACCGGATCCGGGACTGATCGCGGATCTGGTCCGGCTGGTTGGCCTCGACGGCTTCGAGAAGGCCAAACCGGCGCAGCTGTCCGGTGGCATGCGCCAGCGTGTTTCGATCGCGCGCGCCCTGGTCGTCAAGCCGACCGTGTTGCTGCTCGACGAGCCGTTCGGCGCACTCGACGATATGACCAGGCAGCGGCTGAATCTGGAATTGCTGCGGATTTGGACTGAGAAGCCAGCGACCACACTGATGGTCACGCACGGCATCGCGGAGGCCGTATTTCTTTCCGATGTCGTCGCGGTGATGAGTCCGCGGCCGGGCCGGGTGCTGGAACTGGTGAAGATCGATCTGCCGCGCCCGCGCACGCCGGAGATGATGCGCACACCGGAATTCCACAAGTTGCACGATTACCTCTCCGAGCTGTTGTTCGGAAAGTCCGGCAAGGGCGGTGTCGCATGAGCGAGCGAATCATAGTGTCGCGCAGCTTCGGAACGGTCCGCGAGGTACGGCGATGAATGACAATCGCGAGCCGCGCTCGCATGAGGTGACCAGATGCCTGTCTCGCGCGCGCCAGGGGTACCAGCAGGTCAGCGGACAGGATCAGCCGCGACCGTCGGTGGCATGCCGCCGCCGTCGAGGGGATGCGGCATGAAACGGATCGGCGGACTGATCGGCGTACTCGGATTGATCGCGATCTGGTGGCTGCTGGCGGCACTGGAGGTCGCGGGTGGCACGATCCCGAGTCCGTGGACTGTCCTGCACACCATGTACAGCGACGGTTGGGATCTGTACGGACCCAACTTCCGGATCACGGCGCTCGGCGCGCTGAAGGGATTCATCTGGGGTAATGCGCTGGCCATCGGTCTGGCGTTCCTGATCGTGCTGATCCCGTGGATCGAACCGCTCGCGACCCAGCTGGCCATCCTCAGCTACTGCATCCCACTGCTCGCGCTCGGGCCGATCATTCTGGTGGTCTTCGGCGGACGCACCCCGACGGTATTCCTCGCGGCGATGTACTGCTTCTTCACCACCATGGTCGGCACGGTCACCGGACTCCGCTCGGCCGATGTCACCAGCCTCGATCTGGTGCGGGCCTACGGCGGCGGCCGCTGGCAACAGCTCTACCGGGTGCAGGCGATCGCCGCGCTGCCGAATATGTTCGCGGCGTTGAAGATCGCCGCGCCGTCCGCTGTGCTCGGCGCGATCATCGGTGAATACCTCGGTGGTGTCGACAGCGGCATCGGCGTCGCGCTGACCGCCGCGCAGAGCGCCTACAACGTGCCGCGTACCTGGGGGATGGCACTGGCCGCCGCCGCACTCGCCGGGCTCGGCTACGCGATTGTCGCCCTGGTCGCCCGATTGGTCGCCCCTTGGACCGCGCAGGAGCCGACATGAGTTGCGCCTCTCATGCAGACAGCTTGCTCGCCGAGGGTAGTGATAGGGCGGTCGAATGCGGCATTGGCGACCACCATTCGACTCCGCTCGGGGGAACTGGCTGGGGCCGGGCTCGACACGGCCGAAGCTATCGCGGCACTCGACGTCCGCGTGCGCAGTCGCCCGATAGCGTGCGGCGAGTTGGTGTGCGTCGGGCAAAGCAGTGCGCGTCGGGCGTGTCCGCGCGCGGCCGGGTTGGAGGAGTGCGATGACTGACGAACTTGTGCCGATGGACAACATGACCGCCGCCGGGCCGCCGCCTGTGGAGGTGAGCACGCGGCCCCAGCGCAGCGCGGCCGCCGGAATGCTCAATGTCCTCACCCGCATCGGCCGCTTCCTGTTCCCCCTGGTCACCGCGTTATTGCTGATGCTGGTGATCTGGTACGTCTTCCTCCATGCCTTCCCCCAGGTCGGGCCGCGAGTAGGCAAAACACCCAGCGACATCTGGAAGTACCTGTTCAGCTCCTCCGGCGCACACACCGCACGTCAGGCCATCTTCGACGACCTACAGATCACCCTGCGCGACGCCGCGATCGGCTTCGGCGTCGGTATGCTCGCGGCACTCGTCGTCGCGGCGCTGTTCGTCTCGTTCTCCGCGGTGGAACAGACATTCATGCCGGTCGCCATGCTGTTGCGTTCGGTGCCCCTGGTAGCGCTGACCCCGATCATCGTGCTGGTGTTCGGGCGCGGACTCGCCGGTGTGACGGTGCTCGCGGCGATCGTGGTGTTCTTCCCGGCACTGGTCATGATCATGGCCGGTCTGCGCAATGCACCGCGGCAGGCGATGGACCTGGTGGCCGCGTACGGCGGCTCCCGGTGGACAGGACTGCGCATGGTCGCCGTGCCCGCCGCCCTGCCCTCGGTCTTCGCGGCGGCGCGAATTTCGGTGCCCGGTGCGCTGATCGGCGCATTACTCGGTGAATGGTTGGGTAGTGGAACCGGATTGGGGGCCAGTCTGATTCGCGCTATCCCGACCTTCCAATACAGCAAGCTGTGGGCCTCGATCGTGATCGTGACCATCGTCTCGGTGCTGCTGTACGCGATTGTCGGGGTCATCGAGAATCTGGTGCTGGCCCGCTTCGGGCCCGAGGCGGGCCGCCGCTGACCGGTCAGTTTTCGCAAAATCAATGCTCGGAACGCCAAAGTAAAGAAATCGAAACGGAATCCCCCTAGATTCGGCCCATGAACCCCGTACAACGCTCTTCGTTCGGGCCGAACCTGAACCGGCGATCCCTGCTTCGTTACTCCGCGCTGGCCGGCGCCGCATTGGGCGGCGCGAGCCTGTTGGCCGCATGTGGCGATGATTCGAAAGACTCGTCGGGCGGGTCGGTGGCGGACGGATCCAAGTACGGTTCCGTCGCGGTCCAGCTGTCCTGGCTCAAGAACATCGAATTCGCGGGCGAGTACTTCGCCGATTCCAAGGGCTACTACAAGGAGGCCGGATTCGGTTCGGTGAATTTGATCGCCGGTGGCGCGGCGAGCACCTCGGTCGAGGCGGGACTGGATACCGGCAAGGTCTGGCTCGGCACCTCGGCCCCGCAGACCACCGCGCCCGCGATCCTGGAGGGACTACCCGCCAAGATCGTCGCGACCACCTATCAGAAGAACCCGTTCTGCATCGTCAGCTCCGCCGCCAAGCCGATCAAGACCCCGCAGGATATGAAGGGTCGCAAGATCGGCGTCCAGGACACCAATCAGCTGATCTTCAACGCACTGTTGAATGCCAATGGCATGAAGCCGAGCGATGTGACCATCGTGCCGGCGCAATACGATCCGACCCCGCTGGCCAACGGTGAGGTCGACGGCTGGGTCAGCTATGTGACCAATGAGCCGATCACGTTGACCGCCAAGGGATTCCCGAATACCAACTTCCTCTTCGCCGACTACAACCTGCCGCTGGTGGCCGAGACCCTGACGGTCAAGCAGTCCACCATCGATAAGGAACGCGACAAGCTGAAGGCATTCCTGATCGCCGAGATCAAGGGCTGGAAGGATGCGGTCGCGAATCCGGCCGAATCGGCGCGTCTGGCGGTCGAGGTATACGGCAAGGATCAGAAACTCGATCTGAATGAACAAACCCAGGAGGCGACCGCGCAGAACGGCCTCGTCGTTTCGGCTGATTCGACCGCCAATGGTTTGCTGACCATGACCGATCAGTTGATCGAGCAGAATATCGCCGCGCTGCGCAATGCCAAGATCGATATCAAGGCCGACCAGCTTTTCGACCTCTCGGTGCTGCGCGAGGTGTACGCGGAGAACCCGGGCCTGAAGTAGAGCTAGAGCGCCACCGGGGCGTTGGCCGGTAATTCCCTGAATTGTGGTTCGGCGCTCCGGTTTTCGGAGATCCGCTGCCCGGCTCCGGATCGGGCGACAAGCAGTTCCGCGGCGATCGAAACCGCTACCTCGGCGGCGGTGCGTGCCCCGATATCGAGACCGGCGGGGGAATGCAGGCGGGCCAGCGTCGCGTCGTCGAAACCGCCCGCTCTCAGGTCTTCGATGCGTCTCAGATGTGCGGACCATGAGCCGTTTGCGGCGAGGTAACCCAGTTCGGGTAGTCGCAGTGCCACAGTGAGCAGCGGGATTTCGAACGTCGGATCGTGCCCGAGTACGACAATCGCCGTGCTGCTATCGATTTCGCCCGCCGCCGAGAGGGTGTTCAGGTATCGGTGCGGCCAGTCGACGACCACCTCGGCGCCCGGGAAGGCATCCGGCGTTGCGAAGGTGTCGCGGGAGTCGCAGATGGTGACGCGGTAGCCGAGCAGTTTGGCCTGTACGGACAGGGCTGCGGCAAAGGCGTTGGCGCCGAAGATGATCAGCCGCGGCGGCGGTGGGAACGAGGCCACGAACACGTCGGATTCGGGCAGCGCGACCAGTTCCGTCGCATGTCGCTGCGGGGTGATCAGATGCTGTCCGATCAGATCCGGGTCCGGGTTCCACACCACGGTGAACAGGGTAACCCTGCGGTGCGCGGCGATTTCCGCGGCGATGGACGGGAATTCCGGGAAGTCCCGGCGTGAGAACGGCTCGACGAAAACATCGACCATGCCGCCGGAGTCCAATCCGGGCTCGCCCGGCGGGACGCCCAAGCGGTGCAGTCCGCGTCGACCGCTGCGCGCGGCATCGGCGGCCGCCTCGATCACGGTCGTTTCGACGCTGCCGCCGAGGAGCGAACCATAGACCGCGCCATTGGCATCTACCAGGATCGATGTCCCCACCGGCAGTGGCCCGGAACCAACAGTTCGCACGACGGTGGCCAGTCCACCTGTCCGGCCCGAATGCCACACCCGCAATAGGTCCTCGACGATGTCCCGCATCTGTTCAGCTCCGCTCACGCGTGCGGCGCGGCCGGGAAGTCACGATCATCGCCTGTCGCCAAATCGTCGCACGTGACGCACACCATATCCTTATTGCCGACCAAATAGGTGCGCCCCCCGGAATCTCTAACGGCTGCTTGATACACCGAGGTCCAATGCTTGTGGGACATCACAACCGGATGCCCTGGTGTGTTGTGGAACACAGCTCTCGCGAGGCCGCTCGGTGCCGCGGCGGCCGCGCCGAGTACCCGGGCGACCACATCAGCTCCGACATCGGGGGTGTCCACCGGCATGATCGCGGCGTACTCGGCGGGCGTGCGCGCGACGGCTCGCAAACCCGCCCGCACCGAGGCCCCGAGTCCGGTCGCCCAGTCGGCTGCCCACACATGATCGACACCCTCAGGTAGGTCGACCGCGGCCGGTGCCGGACCGGTCGCGCCGAGCACCACGATCACCGGATCGCAGCCGCCGTCGCGCAGTGCCGCCACCGCCGACCGCAGCCAGGCGCCGCCCTCGGCCAATGCCTTGGGCATCCCGTAGCGCGTCCCGGCTCCCGCGGCCAGGAGGATGCCCGCGCAGACCGGTTCGGGCGATGCAGCCATGAAAAGACGGTAGCCCGGTCACGTAGCCGGTGGGTTACGGAAGAATGCTGTGACGTCGACAGTCGGACGCTGACGACACGCCGGAAGTGATCTATCCCTTTCGACTGGCGACCGGGTCGGTCGTATTCGATGCTGGTTCGATGACAGACGACGGGTTGAGCCTCGCGGAATTCAACGCGTTGCCCGAAGCGGAGGCGAATGCGGCCTTGCTCGCGTGTTGCTCGTCGCCGGAATGGGCGCGTGCGCTGGTCGCCGGGCGGCCGTACCCGAATATCGATGCCCTCTTCGATGCTGCCGACGCGGTGCTGGCGGAGTTGTCCGAGGCGGAGATCGATCGCGCACTCGATGGACATCCCCGTATCGGTGCCCGACCCGATACTGCGGCATCGGTGCGCGAGCAGGCGGGGGTGGCCAGGGCCGGGGATGCGGTGCGGGTGGGATTGGCCAATGGCAATCTGGCCTATGAGGAGAAGTTCGGCCATATCTATCTGGTGTGCGCGACCGGTAAGTCCGGAGACGAGCTGCTCGATTTGCTCACCGCCCGGCTCGGAAATGATCCGAAGACCGAAAGGCGGGTTATGCGAACGGAATTGGCGAAGATAAATCGGATTCGGTTGGCACGGCTGCAGTCATGAGCACGCTCGGTACACATGTGCTCGACGCTGTCGCGGGTGCGCCGGCGGCCGGTATCGCGGTGGTGCTCTATCGAGATAGCGAGGTGCTCGGTTCCGGAACCACCGATGATGATGGCCGGATCGCCTCGCTCGGTGCGGCATTGTCACCCGGCACCTATCGGCTGGTGTTCGACACCGGCGCATATTTCGCCGCGCGCGAGGTCGAATCGTTCTATCCGGAGGTCTGCGTCACCTTCGTCGTCATCGAAGAGCGGCACTATCACGTGCCATTGTTGTTGTCGCCCTTCGCCTTTTCCACTTACCGAGGGAGCTGAGCCATTCATGGAGCTGACCGGGCCGATCGTGCTGTCCGACAACCGGTATGGAAAGGCGGAGAACCGTATCGTCCGGATCTACCGGGACCAGCCGCGTCACGAGATCCGCGATGTGAACGTCTCCACGGTGCTGCGTGGCGATTTCGCCGACGCATATGTCGCCGGTGACCAGTCGAAGGTGCTGCCTACCGACAGCCAGAAGCAGACCGCCTATGCGTACGCGAAGAAACCTGGGCTGCAACCGATCGAGGACTATGCGCTCACGCTCGCCGCACATTTCGTCGACGAGATCGCACCGGTCGACAGCGCGCGCGTCGAGGTCGAGGAGTATGCCTGGCAGCGGGTTACCGTCGACGGCAGCGAGCACGATCACACCTGGGTGCGGCAGGGGTCGGAGGTGCGGACCGCGACGGTAACGGTGTCGGGTAAGGGCGAGCGGCAGCAGGCCTGGGTGATCGGCGGGGTCAAGGATCTGGTGATTCTCAAGTCGACCGGCTCGGAGTTCGCCGACTTCCTCTCCGACGACTTCACCGTGCTCGCGCCGACGCATGACCGGATGCTCGCGACCTCCCTCGTCGCGCAGTGGCGTTTCGCCGCCGCGACCGGTGTGAACTGGGATGCGGTATATGCCGGGGTCCGGCAGCGGATGATCGAGGTCTTCGCGACGCTGCATTCCAGGGCTATGCAGCAGACGCTGTTCGAAATGGGCAAGGCCGCGCTCGAGGCATTTCCTGTGCTCGCCGAAATCCGGCTGACCGCTCCGAATAAGCATCATTTCGACTACGACCTCGCTCGATTCGGCATCGAGAACCACGGCGAGGTCTTCCACGCCGACGACCGGCCCTACGGACTCATCCATGCCACTGTGCAGCGCGAAGATGCCCCGGAAGCCGGACCCGCATGGCTACCGTAGGTGCCATGACGACAACGACGGTCATCGACGGGTGCGCCGTGGCGACCGTCGATCCGAACGGCACCGAATACCGTCGCGGGCATGTGACGGTGCAGGGCAACCGGATCACCGCGGTCGGTGCGGGTGCTGCGCCCGATCTCGGCGCGGATGCGCACCGCATCGATGGCCGTGGCTGCCTGCTCACGCCCGGATTGGTCAACACCCATCACCATCTCTACCAGTGGATCAGCCGAGGGCTGGCCGCGGACAACACGCTTTTCGAATGGCTCACCACGCTCTATCCGATCTGGGCGGGCATCGATGAAGACGCGGTTCGCATTGCCGCGACCGGTGCGCTCAGCGCGCTGGCTCGTACCGGTTGCACCACGTCCACCGACCATCACTATGTATTCCCGCGCGAAGGCGGTGACCTGCTCGGCGCGGAAATCGCCGCGGCCGCCGAGGTCGGCTTGCGATTCCATCCGACGCGCGGCTCGATGGATCTCGGCCGGAGTTCGGGCGGGCTGCCGCCCGATGAGGTGGTGGAGACTCTCGACGCCATTCTCGCCGCGAGCGCGGATGCCGTTGCGCGCTGGCATGATCCGTCCTTCGATTCGATGCTGCGGATCGCACTCGCACCATGTTCACCGTTCTCGGTGACCACCGAGTTGCTCCGCGAATCCGCCGTGCTGGCACGTGATCTCGGCGTACGGCTGCATACGCACCTGGCCGAGACGATCGATGAAGCGGAGTTCTGTGCGGATAAATTCGGCTGCACACCAGCGCAGTACATGGAGCACCTCGGCTGGCTGGGCACGGATGTCTGGTACGCCCATGGCATCCACCTCGACGATGTCGCCATCGAGACCATGGCGAAAACCGGTACCGGAGTGGCACATTGCCCAACTTCGAATGCGCGGATCGGCGCGGGTACAGCGCGCACGGCGGAGCTCGTCGCGGCGGGGGTGCCGGTAGGGCTCGGCGTGGACGGTGCGGCGAGCAATGAATCCAGTTCGATGATCGAGGAGCCGCGCAATGCGCTGCTCTATGCCAGGGCCAAGGGCGGACCGCGCGCGATCAGTACTCGAAAAGCCTTGGAGCTGGCCACTATCGGTGGTGCGCGGGTGCTGGGGCGAGCAGCCGAAATCGGGTCGATCGAACCCGGCAAGCTTGCCGATCTCGCTTTGTGGCGGCTCGATACGCCCGCCCACGCGGGCATCGATGACCCGGTGACGGCATTGATTCTCGGTTCGGCGCCGCCGCTGGCGGCGTTGATGGTCAACGGGCGCATCGTTGTTCGGGATGCTGAGGTGCGCACGGTCGACGAGGAGAAAGTCGGCGGCGAGGTCGCGCGGGCGCAGGCGGCGCTGGTCGCGAAGGCGGGCTGAGTCGCGGTCCGGGCCCAACGCCGCTCGAGCAGTTCGGAGCCCGCGGCGAGCAGCGGGCTGGTTGCCCGCTCGTATCCCCGCTGTCGATTGGCCTTCTTCGCGGCCGCGGATGTTCGCCGATCGGACGGTCCGAGGAGTAAACGGCTTGTCCGGCGGGGCCGCAAGTTGCCGCGGATCAAGGCGAATGACCTGATCAGGCGGATTTGCTGAATACTGGAACAGAGATGTCTCGGACTGTGCGGATCCGCGGGCACGGGATGCTCGGTTCAGCGGGTAACGACCGCGCAACCTGGGGCGGTTGTCGCGCAACATCGCGGCAACCCACGGCTTCTACTGTGTCGGCAGCGGTAGTGGAGCGAGGTGTGGCGTGGATCTGGACACGATTCGGGATGTGGTTGTGGCTCGGGGGCGGGCTGACCTGGCTTTTGTCGGTGGGAGTTGTGGAGTTCTCGCTGGGGGGACGTTTTTGTTTTCCGAGCCGCAGGACGGGTTGGAGCGGCTGGTCGATATCACTGGGCTCGGGTGGGCGGCGTTGACTGTGACGGGGGAGGGCTTGGAGATCGCGGCCACCTGCACACTGGCGGAGTTGGCGGGGGCTGGCGTGGGGCGGGAGTTGGGGGTGGAGGTATTGCGGGCGCAGTGGCCGGGGACCGCGTTGTTCGCGCGGGCGTGTCGGGCGTTGGTGGCCTCGCACAAGATATGGCGGACGGCGACGGTGGGTGGGAACGTGTGTTTGTCGTTGCCCGCCGGGGCGGTGTTGGGGGCACTGGTGGCGTTGGACGGTGTAGCGCTGGTGTGGGCGTCGGATGGTTCAGATCGTCGGATCCCGTTGCGTGAGTTCGTGCTCGGGCCGGGACGTAATGTGCTCGGCTCGGGTGATGTGTTGCGGTCGATTACTATCCCGACTCGAAGTCTGCACGCACACACGGCATTTCGGAAGATCTCGCTTGCTCCGCTCGGCCGTTCCGGTGCGGTTGTCATGGGTCGGCGGGCGGCTGACGGTCGCACCGCGCTGACCATAACCGCGGCGACGACCCGTCCGATCGTGCTGGATTTCGCTGCCATACCAGATGATGCCGAGGTGCGGGGCGCGGTGGCCGCGATCGACCCGACGCTCTGGTTCGACGATCCGCATGGCGCATCGGACTGGCGTCGCCATATCGCCGGTGTGCTCGCTCGTGAGGTCGCGACCGAGCTCCGCGAAGCCGGTGATGGGCAATGAGATTCGAGATCGACGGCCAGTCGGTGCAGGCCGAACCGCGTCCTGGCCAATGCCTGCGCACGTTATTGCGCGAACACGGCCATTTCGCGGTGAAGAAGGGTTGTGATGCGGGCGATTGCGGTGCGTGCACCGTGCAACTCGACGGAATCCCCGTGCACTCGTGCATCATTCCCGCCTACCGTGCCGCCGACCGCACCATAACCACCGCATCCGGTCTCGGCACCGCTGAAGAGCCGCACGCTGTCCAGCAACGTTTCGTCGATTCCGCCGCCTTCCAATGCGGCTTCTGCACCGCGGGCATGGTGGTCACGGCCGCGGGCCTCGGCTGCGGCGGCCCTACCGCCCCGGATCCCGAGGCGCTACCGGAGCTCATGAAGGGAAATCTCTGCCGCTGCACCGGATACCGCGCGATCGCCGATGCGCTCGGCGCGGCTTCCCACACAGACCCGGATGTCGTCTCGGCGTGTGGTGCGACCGCATCCCTGAACCCGGTTTCGGCGCCGAGCGAACGTGCGACTTCTGGTCCCGAATCGCCGAGCGACCAACTCCGCGCCAATGGAGATAGGTCACAGGCCAGCGCCGAGGACTTGGGCGCGGATCCTGATGCCATCTCGGCGCGTGATGCGGACGCAACCGCATGTCCGAGCCTCGACAGTATGGATGGGAAGCAGGTCGACTCCAATGCTCGGCACATCTCATCGGACGAGGCCGCCGGACGAGCGGGCACCGGTGCCGGCGCACCTGCCGGACCCCGAATTGTCACGGGCACAGAGCCCTTCACCTTCGACGTCGGCACCGAGGGCGGGGACGCACCGCCCACGACCCCCCTGCATATCGCAGTGCTACCGAGCCCACACCCCCACGCGCGAATCGTATCCATCGACACCTCCGCCGCCGAAAACCTACCGGGCGTGCACGCAGTGCTCACCTACGCCGACGCTCCCGATATCGCCTTTTCCACCGCACGTCACGAAATTCGGGCCGACGATCCGGACGACACCTACGTGCTGGATCGCACGGTGCGATTCATCGGACAGCGGGTCGCCGCAGTAGTGGCGGAGAGCCTGGATATCGCCCGCGCGGGTTGCCGAGCACTAAAGGTCGAATACGAAATCCTGCCAGCGGTATTCGATCCGGCCGAGGCATTACTGCCGGAAGCGCCGAAACTGCATGACGGTAAACCGGATACGGCTCGCATCGCCGATCGCGAACGCAATCTGATCGCCGAGATCAATGGCGAGGTCGGTGACGTCGAGGCGGGCCTCGCGGCAGCGGCGAAGGTGGTCAGTGGTGTCTGGCATTCGCCGCGCGCCCAGCACGTACACCTGGAAACCCACGGCGGTATCGGCTGGTTGGACGCGGACGGCAGGCTGGTCATCCGCTGCAGCACGCAGGTACCGTTCCTGGTGCGCGACGAACTGTGCCAGATATTCGGAATGCCGCGTGAACGGGTCCGCGTATTCGCCAAGCGTGTCGGCGGCGGATTCGGCGCCAAACAGGAGATGCTGGCCGAGGATCTGATAGCGCTGGCGGTCCTGCGCACCGGCCGTCCCGCACAATACGAATTCACCCGCTCCGACGAATTCACCAGTGCCACTTGCCGTCATCCGATGCGGGTAGCGGTGACCGCGGGCGCGAATGCCGATGGCGTATTGACCGCACTGTCGATCGACGTGCTCGCCGATGCCGGTGCCTACGGCAATCACAGTGCGGGCGTGCTGTTTCACGGCGTCGGTGAATCCATCGAGGTCTACCGCTGCGCGAATAAGCGCGTCGAGGCGAAGACGGTCTACACCAACAACATTCCCTCCGGCGCATTCCGCGGCTACGGCCTCGGACAGATCATCTTCGGCATCGAATCGGCGATGGATGAACTGGCGCGCGCACTCGATATCGACGCGTTCGAATTCCGCCGCCGCAATGTCATCGTCCCCGGCGACGCATTCGTCGGCGCGCAAGTGGGCGACAGTGATCTGGACTTCGGCAGCTACGGCCTCGATCAGTGTCTCGACCTCGCGGAACGTGCACTACTGCGCGGCAATGCGGTTCGCGCGCCAGGGCCGGAATGGCGGGTCGGCACCGGTATGGCGCTGGCCATGATCGCCACCATCCCACCGCGCGGCCACCGCTCCGAGGCAACCGTCACCCTGCTTCCCGACGGACGCTACGAACTCCGCGTCGGCACAGTCGAATTCGGCAACGGCACCACAACGGTGCACGCCCAACTCGCGGCAACGGCACTGCACACCGACGTGCGCCGGATAGTAATCCTGCAATCGGACACCGATATCGTCGGCCACGACACCGGTGCCTTCGGATCCACCGGCCTCACCGTCGCGGGCAAGGCCGCCTATGCCGCGGCCGTGGCATTGCGCGAGCACATCCTGGTTCGGGCCGCCAAACTGACGGGTCGCGCCGAAGCGGAATGTGTCCTGGTGGCCGATGGCGTCCGCTGCGGCGATCGACTGATCGGCGCCACCGAGCTCTTGGCCGACGGCGAGTTGTCCGGACACGGCGCACACGCGGGCAGCCCGCGCTCGGTCAGCTTCAACGTGCAGGCATTCCGGGTGGCCGTGCAGCCCGAGACCGGGTTGGTGCGCATCCTGCAATCCGTCCAGGCCGCCGACGCGGGCACGGTGCTCAATCCGGTCCAGTGCCGCGGTCAAGTGGTCGGCGGCGTCGCACAGGCCATCGGCACCGCACTCTACGAGGACATGCGATCGGCACAAGGCGAGGTAACCACGCGAACGCTGCGGCACTATCACATCCCACAGTTCGCCGACCTCCCACACACCGAGGTCTACTTCGCCGAAACCGCTGATGACCTGGGCCCACTCGGCGCCAAGTCGATGAGCGAATCCCCGTACAACCCCGTCGCGCCCGCACTGGCGAACGCCATCCGCGATGCTGTGGGGGTACGACAGACCAGTTTGCCGATGACGGCGGACCGGATCTGGCGCGCCCTTCAGGAAGGAGACCGGGTGTGAGCACCCAGCGTCGTGAGCATCGGGCCCGGAGGAGGCAGCGTGCGTAACCACGGAGGGCCGGGGAGCGGCGCGAATCGAACACAGCTACCCGAGAATGTCCGCGCCCGCATCGAAGCGATGCTCGACACGGTCGATGCCGAGTTGCGGACCCGGTACCCGGGCACGGGCGGTCGAGTCCAGCCGATCCACACCGCCTACGTGCCCGCCGACCGGGCAACCGCCGCGACCCCCGCCGAATGGGGTGCGGCGGCGCTGGAGCTGTTCGATCGCCACCACGAACTCCTCGCCGGAATCGACGGCACCGACGAGCTGCCCGCCGTGCGCAACCAACTCGAGCAGCGGCCGATTCAGGATCTGCGCATCGACTTCGAGGACGGTTACGGATTCCGCGCCGACGCCGAGGAGGACCGGGCCGCCGCCAATGCGGGTGCGGCACTCGCCGAGTGGGCGCGGCAACCCGGTGGGCCGACCAGCTTCGGCATCCGGATGAAGGGTTTGGCGGGTATCGAACGCGGTCGCGCCATACGCACCCTGGAGTTGGTGTTGGATGGCGCGGGCGGTGTGCCGCCGGGTTTCGTCTTCACCGTCCCGAAAATCCGTGCGGCGGAACAGGCTTCGGCGTTGGCAGTGCTGTGCGACGGACTGGAGCGCGGCTCCGGACTCGATGCGGGCACCCTGCGATTCGAACTGCAGATCGAGAGCCCGCAGGCGATTATCGCCGCCGACGGCAGCGCCACGGTCGCCAGGATGCTTCACCTATCCGAAGGCCGTTGCAGCGCTTTGCACTTCGGCACCTATGACTACACCGCCGCGTGCGGTATCGCCGCGCCCGATCAGGCGCTCGACCATCCGGCGGCGGATTACGCGAAGTCGATCATGCAGGTGGCCGCTGCCCAAACCGGGGTGTGGATCTGTGACGGCTCCACCCAGATCGTGCCGGACCGCGATCCGGAATCGGCACTGCGCAACCATCATCGGCTCGTCGGCCGGGCGTTGCGCCTGGGTTACTACCAGGGCTGGGATATGCATCCGGGCCACCTGATCACCCGCTGGCTGGCCACCTACGAATTCTTCCGTCGCGCCATCGATGTCGCGGTACCGCGTCTGGTCGCCTACCTCGACCGGCGTTCCAGCAGCGTCATGGACGAGCCCGCTACCGCCGAAGCCCTGGCTGCCACCGTGCTACGCGGCGTGAACTGCGGCGCGCGCACCGCCGACGAACTGCGCGCGCTCGCGCCGGTACTGACGCCGGAGGTGCTGCGGGCACTCGTCGCGCGCGAGCCGATTCCGCAGGAGACGTTGTGAACGACTACGCAGGAGGTGTCATGAGCGGAAGCGATTCCGTGGACGGTGCTGGTCGGGCGACGGGTGGGCTCGACCCCACGGATTTCACCCTGCTGCCCGACCTTGCCGTCCGACCGCTCGGCGGCTCGGTCATCTGGGCCGACGACGAATTCTTCGCCGAGAAGGAGAATTTGATCAATCCCGGCCCTTCGGAATACCGGCCGTCGACCTTCGGGCACAAGGGTCAGATCTACGACGGCTGGGAAACGCGCAGGCACCGCGGCCGCCCCGGTGACGATTCCGCCATAGTTCGCTTGGGCGTACCCGGCGTCATCCGCGGCATCGTGGTGGACACCGCGTGGTTCAAGGGCAACTATCCGCCCGCGGTTTCGGTCTCCACACTCGAGATCGACGGCTATCCACCCGCGGAAACCATTGCCGAGCGCGACGATTGGGTGCCCCTGATCGACCATGCCCCGGTAACCGGCGACAGCCGCAACCGATTCCCGATCGAGAACGAAAACCGTTGGACCCACGTGAAACTGACCATGCACCCGGACGGCGGCGTCGCCCGGCTGCGGGTACACGGCGAGGGCAGGCCCGACCCGAATCTGCTCGGTCTGGGCCCGCTGGACCTGGCCGCACTGGAAAACGGCGCCCTGGTGCTCGACTGCTCCAACCGCTTCTACAGTTCGCCGAACCAGCTGCTCTATCCGGGTCTGGCAGGAAAAATGGGTGACGGCTGGGAAACCGCCCGCCGCCGCGACGACGGCAACGACTGGGTGCGGATCCGACTGGCCGGACCCGGGCTCATCCGCCTCGCCGAGATCGATACGTCGTACTTCCTCGGCAATAGCCCGGGTTCGGCCCGGCTCACCGGCCGTACCACCGACGGCACCGAACTCGAATTGCTTGCGCGCATCGACCTGCTGCCCGATACCAGGCATCGCTTCGCGATCGCGCCGATGGCGGCCTCGGTCGAGGAGGTTCGCCTCGATATCTACCCGGACGGTGGGCTGGCACGACTGCGCCTCTACGGCGAACTCGGGGGCTGAGCGGCATGGGCGACCGAGATTTCGTCGGCTACGGCGCGACGCCACCGGATCCGCAGTGGCCCGATGCTGCGAAGATCGCGGTCCAGTTCGTCCTCAATTATGAAGAGGGCGCGGAGAACAATGTGCTCGACGGCGATCCGTATTCGGAGACGTTTCTCTCGGAAATGACTCCCGCGCAAGCGTTTCCGAATCGGCACATGAGCATGGAATCGCTCTACGAATACGGCTCCCGCGCCGGACTGTGGCGGGTGCTGCGCGTCTTCGAACGCCGTGACCTACCGCTGACCATTTTCGCCGTCGCCCGTGCCATGCAGCGAAATCCGGAGGCGGTGGCCGCCTTTGTCGAACTCGGTCACGAAATCGCCAGCCACGGCCTGCGCTGGCAGTCCTACCAACTCACCGACCGCGACACCGAGCGCGCGCATATGGCCGAGGCCGTGCGCATCCTCACCGAACTCACCGGCGCGGCCCCGCTCGGGTGGTACACCGGCCGCGACTCCCCGCACACCAGGGAATTGGTGGTCGAACATGGCGGTTTCGTCTACGACTCCGACTCTTACGCCGACGATCTTCCGTACTGGGTCACCGTGCACGGCCGAAACCACCTGGTCGTCCCGTACACCCTCGACACCAATGACATGCGCTTCGCCTCGCCCGCGGGCTTCCCCAGCGGCGAACAATTCTTCGCCCACCTCCGCGACGCCTTCGACGTGCTCTATCGCGAAGGGGCGGAGGGGAATCCGAAGATGCTGTCGATCGGTCTGCACTGTCGTCTCGTCGGCCGTCCGGCTCGATTGGCCTCACTGGAGCGCTTCCTCGACCACGTCCAGTCGCATGGCGACGTGTGGGTCGCGCGTCGCATCGATATCGCCGAACACTGGCGACGGGTGCATCCGGCGGTCGGCTAGGCGAAAAGATTCCGCACGAACGGCAGCGAATCCGGCAGCGACCCATTGACCGCTCCGCTGTGATCATCCGGATAGACATGCAATGTGACCGGCTGCCGATTGACCGCAAGCACTGCCGCGAACCGCAGCGTCTCCGGCGTGACCACATCGGTGTCGAGCAGTCCCTGACCCAGGAACAGCGGCTTGTCGTAACCGGATTCGGGCAGGCCGAGGTAGCGGGTCAGCAACCCGTGCAGATCCGGGATCTGTAGCAGCGGACGCGCGAACAGGTCACCGGCGACCACGCCATGGGCCGTGAGTTCGTCGCGCAGCGGGGTGACGCAGGCCTCGCGGGCCCGCGCGAGCCAGTCACGACCCGAATCGTTCAGGTACGACTCGATGTCCAGGTCCGGGTAGGTGGTGCGCAGGCCATTGAGGATGTACAGCACATAAGCGGTGGTGTAATCCGACAGCCGCACCGGCGGCACATGCGGCCCGAGCAGGGGCACGACATCCTCGACATAGGCAGGCACACCGGTGGCGACCGCGCCCCGGTAGTCGAGTTCAGGTCCGCCGAACTCGGTCGCGTAGCGCGCGGTGTAGACGGCCGCACCGCCGCCCTGTGACTGTCCGACGACCGCCCAGCGCTTCGCCAGCGTGGCGTATTGCCCGGTGGCGGCCTTGACCGCGTCCACGATGTTGTGCGCTTCCACGAGCCCGTTGATGTAGGGGTGTTCGCCCGCCGAGCCGAGTCCGGCATAGTCCGCCGCCACGATCGCATACCCCTGCCGCAGCCAGGTCCCGAGATAGGCCCAGTCCCGCTCGACCGCGCTCGGCCCGGCGATGCTGTATGCGCAGTCGTCGCCGAGTCCGACCGTGCCGTGCGCCCACGCGATCACCGGCCAACCACCCACGGGGGCTTCCCCGGGCGGGAAGTAGACCGCGGCGCTGGCTACCGTCGGCACATCGTTCGCGGTCGACGTCGTGTAGAGGATACGGCTGGAATTCACCGCACCCGGCAGCGTCGCCGCCGTGGCCAGCGGCGCGACGGATTCCACCGTGCCCGGATCGGCGCTCGCCGCGGGCAACCGCAGGCCGAGACCACAGACGACGGCGACGGTGAACCACATTTTCCGCATAAAAGCTCCTACTCGGACGCTGAACGTCTGTCCGCGATGACTCGGTCCGTCAATCGAACCATCGGCGCCCAGCCGAGGTGGCGGAGACCACACAGACGGTTGTGAAGGTGCTCACAACCCGGAATGTCCGGCGCCGCGGATGGTGACCCAGGGGGTGATCACAAACAGTACGAGCGTTACGCTAAAACCGCATGTCAGGGCTACCGGCGGGTAGGTTGCATCCTTGCAATTTGCGGGCAAATTTCGCAGAGTTAGCAAAGACGGTTCGAAAGCTAGCTCGGATTCACACTTGCAACAGGTAGACGGCTATTTCCTGGTGTGCCATCGTGTGGAAGTACACCCCATGGGCCTAGCAAGCCTGCAAATTGCCGCCACAGCAGTCCGAGCGATGCTCGACCGTGGGGCATCGAAACGAAGAAGTGGAGTCAGAGATGTCGAACGCCGGCACCCCGAAGACCGCTGCGGAGATCCAGCAGGACTGGGACACCAACCCGCGCTGGAAGGGCGTCACCCGCAACTACACCGCCGACCAGGTGTCGAAGCTGCAGGGCACCGTCGTCGAAGAGGCCACCCTCGCCCGTCGTGGCTCGGAGATCCTCTGGGATCTGGTCAACAACGAGGACTACATCAACTCCCTCGGTGCCCTCACCGGTAACCAGGCGGTCCAGCAGGTCCGCGCCGGCCTGAAGGCCATCTACCTGTCCGGTTGGCAGGTCGCCGGTGACGCGAACCTGTCCGGCCACACCTACCCGGACCAGTCGCTGTACCCGGCCAACTCGGTCCCGTCCGTGGTGCGCCGCATCAACAACGCGCTGCTGCGCGCCGACGAGATCGCCAAGGTCGAGGGCGACACCTCGGTGTCCAACTGGCTGGCCCCGATCGTCGCCGACGCCGAGGCCGGCTTCGGTGGCGCACTGAATGCCTACGAACTGCAGAAGGCCATGATCGCCGCCGGCGCCGCCGGTGTGCACTGGGAGGACCAGCTGGCCTCCGAGAAGAAGTGTGGCCACCTGGGCGGCAAGGTGCTGATCCCGACCCAGCAGCACATCCGCACCCTGACCTCGGCTCGCCTCGCGGCCGACGTCGCCGACGTGCCTTCGGTCATCATCGCCCGCACCGACGCCGAGGCCGCCACCCTGATCACCTCGGACGTGGACGAGCGCGACCGTGAGTTCCTGGACGGCACCCGCACCGCCGAGGGCTTCTTCGGTGTGAAGAACGGCATCGAGCCCTGCATCGCGCGTGCCAAGGCCTACGCCCCCTACGCCGACCTGATCTGGATGGAGACCGGCGTGCCGGACCTCGAGGTCGCGCGCAAGTTCGCCGAGTCCGTCCGCGGCGAGTTCCCGGACCAGCTGCTGGCCTACAACTGCTCGCCGTCCTTCAACTGGAAGGCGCACCTGGACGACGCGACCATCGCGAAGTTCCAGCGTGAGCTCGGCGCGATGGGCTTCAAGTTCCAGTTCATCACCCTGGCCGGCTTCCACTCGCTCAACTACGGCATGTTCGACCTGGCCTACGGCTACGCCCGCGAGGGTATGACCGCCTTCGTCGACCTGCAGGAGCGCGAGTTCAAGGCCGCCGCCGAGCGTGGCTTCACCGCCATCAAGCACCAGCGTGAGGTCGGTGCCGGCTACTTCGACACCATCGCCACCACCGTGGACCCGAACACCTCGACGGCGGCCCTGAAGGGCTCCACCGAAGAGGGTCAGTTCCACTGATACATGGCGGCGCTCCGCGCCGCGTGTTCGCGGCCCCCAAGGCTCGCTTCCGAGCACTCGAGACTCGCGCCTTCGGCGCATGCGCTTCGAGTACTCGGAAGCGAGCCGGCCGCGAACGGGCTCGTCGTGCTCGCCCCGTACGGGGTTGCGAAAGCACTCGATGTCGCCACACCGTGTTCGCAGAGGGAATGAGGTTCCCGACGTGAATACCGCTAATCCTCTACTCCAGTAGGGGTGTACCGCCCTCCTGGTTGAACAGCCCCAGCCGGGAGGGCATCCCTATACCTTGGACCCTCGAAGGTCGGCTCTTATCGGAGCACCCTTCCATCAGCCACCCGACAGCCAGACCAAACAGCAGGAGCGGGACGTGAGCAGCGACAAGATTCAGCGCGTCGGCATTATCGGTGCCGGCCAGATGGGTGCCGGCATCGCCGAGGTGTGTGCGCGGGCGCATATCGACGTGCTCGTCTACGAACAGACCCGGGAGCTAGCCGCCGCAGGTCGCGCCCGCATCCTGCGCTCGCTCGACCGCGGCGTGAGCAGCGGCAAGATCACCGAGCGCGAACGCGAACAGGCCGCGTGGCGGCTGCGGTTCACCTCCGACCTCGGCGATTTCGCTGACCGCCAATTGGTGGTCGAGGCGGTGCTCGAGGACGAGAAGGTGAAAACGGCCATCTTCGCCGAACTCGACAAGGTCGTCACCGATCCGGACGCCGTGCTGGCCTCCAACACCTCCTCCATCCCGATCATGAAGATCGCCGTCGCCACCGCCAACCCCGAGCGCGTCGTCGGCATGCACTTCTTCAACCCGGTGCCGGTGCTGCCGCTGGTCGAGCTGGTCACCACGCTGAAGACCAGCGAGGCGGTGTCCGGGCGGGCCGAGGCCTTCGCCGGCGATGTGCTCGGCAAGCAGGTCGTGCGTTCGGCCGACCGTTCCGGTTTCGTGGTGAACGCGCTGCTGGTGCCGTACCTGCTCTCGGCCATCCGGATGGTCGAATCCGGCTTCGCCACCAAGGAAGACGTCGACAAGGCGATGGTGCTCGGCTGCGCCCACCCGATGGGTCCGCTGGCGCTGACCGACCTGGTCGGGCTCGACACCGTGAAGTCCATTGCCGACTCCATGTACCAGGAGTTCAAGGAGCCGCTGTACTCGGCGCCGCCGCTGCTGATGCGCATGGTCGAGGCTGGTCTGCTCGGCAAGAAGACCGGCGCAGGCTTCTACCAGTACAAGGTCTGATATCTGTGTTTAATGGCCGCGCCTTCGGCGCGGCGTGTTCGCGGCCCCTGGTGTCTCGCGTCCGAGCCGTCGAGACTCGCGCCTGCGGCGCATGCGCTTCGACGGCTCGGACGCGAGACGGGCCGCGAACGTCGCTCGTAAGACTCGCTCCGTGGTGGTTGCTCAGGTGTCAACGGTCACCTGAGCGCTGGAGTCTTACCCTGCCGATGCTGTCAGCGGCATAGGCTGCAAAGAAGGTCGGGCCGTGACCAGCGGCTCGGCCGGAATACCGAGAGCGCAGCGCTGCTGCGGAGTCTGTGTCGAGGACTCCGCGCAGGTGATCGAAAGGGAGTGGCCCCGCTCATGGTCAATGTTCACGACGGTTACGGATCCAGCATTCTCGGCTATCCGAGGATCGGGCCGCACCGCGAACTCAAGCGGGCCCTCGAGGGGTATTGGCGTGGTGGGGTCTCCCGCGACGAACTGCTCGCGGTCGGGCGCGATATCCAGCAGCGGCAGTACAGCGGGCTGGCCGCCACCGGTCTGACCCAGGTGCCGGGCAACACCTTCTCCTTCTACGACCACATTCTCGACAATGCGCTGCTGTTCGGTGCGGTGCCCGCGCGATTCAAGCCCTACCAGGACGAGCTGCATCCGCTGGACTTCTACTTTCTGATGGCGCGCGGTCGTCCGGATCTGCCGCCGCTGGAGCTGGTGCGGTTCTTCGGGACGAATTACCACTACCGCCAGCCCGAACTCGATGAGAACACCGAGTTCTCGCTGCACCCGGAGGCATTGCTCGACGAATGGGACCGCGCCAAGGCCAGTGATATCGAGCTGCGCCCGGTGGTGCTGGGACCGGTGTCATTGCTGCTGCTGTCCAAGGCGGGCCACATACCGGGTGAGGCAGGTGGTTTCGACACCCTCAGTCTGCTGGACAAGCTGCTTCCGGTCTATGAAGAGCTGTTCGAGATCCTCGCCAAGCGCGGGTCCACCTGCGTGCAGTTGGACGAACCGTGCTTCACCGGTGAGCGCACTGCGGCCGAGTTGGGCGCGTTCGAGCGTGCCTACCAACGACTTTCGACCTCGGCGCTGCGGCCGCGCATGCTGGTCACCGGGCAGTACGGCGATTTCGGTGAGGTGTTGCGCATTCTGGCCGAAACCAATGTCGAGGCAATCGGGTTGGATCTGGCCAGCTATCGGATCCAGCCCGAAGAGCTCGCGGAGATTCCGGGCATTCGACGTAAGCGCTTGTACGCGGGCGTGATCAGTGGTCTCAATGTGTGGCGCGCGGATCGCTACGTGACGCTGGAATACCTGAACGAGCTGGCCAAGGTGTGCCCCGACCTCGTGGTGTCCACCGGCACGACACTGCTGCACGTGCCCTATGACGTGCTCGCCGAGTACGACATCGAGGGCAATGTCGCCGACCGCCTCGCCTTCGCGCAGCAGAAGGTGGGCGAGGTTGTTTCGCTCGCCAAGGCACTCACCGAGGGTCCCTCGGACAAGTGGCGCAAGCGGCCGACCGAGGTGCACTTCAAGCAGAAACATGCGGTGCGGCAACGGGTTTACGCGATCACGCCCGGTATGCGCTCGCGCGAGCCGTACGAGGCGCGGCGAGAAGCTCAGCAGCGCAAGCTGAATCTGCCGCCGGTGCCCGCGACCACGCTGGGTTCCTTCCCGCAGACGAATAAGATTCGTCAGGCCCGCTACGACCTCGGCGAGGGCAAACTGTCCTACGACGAGTACCGCAAGAAGATCGAGGCCGAGATCGAGGCCACGATCCGCCTGCAGGAGGACATCGGCCTCGATGTCCTCGTGCACGGTGAGCACGAGCGCAACGACATGATCCAGTACTTCGCCGAGCTGCTCGACGGCTTCGCGACCACGCACTTCGGCTGGGTGCAGGTGTACGGATCCCGTTGTGTGCGACCGCCCATCATCTACGGTGATGTGTCGCGGCCCGCGCCGATGTCGGTCGAGTGGATCAGCTATGCCCAGTCGTTGACCGATAAGCCGGTCAAGGGCATGGTCACCGGTCCGGTCACCATGATCGCGCGTTCCTTCGTGCGCCAGGATCAGCCGCTGTACGAGACCGCCGATCAGGTCGCGCTGGCCATTCGCGATGAGGTCGTGGATCTGGAACGGGCCGGGATTTCGATCATCCAGGTCGACGAGCCCGCGATCCGCGAGCTGCTACCCATGCGTCCGCAGGGACGCGCCGAATATCTGCGGTGGGCGGTCGCGGCATTCCGCCTGGCCACCTCCGGTGTGCAGCCGGAGACCCAGATCCACACGCATATCGGTTATTCCGGTCGCACCGAGGTGGTCGATGCGATCGAGGAGCTCGACGCCGATGTCACCGCGATCGTGGCGACGCGCTCGATCGAATGGGTGCTCAAGGCGCTCAAAGAGGACTCCGGGTCCGGTCACGGCCTGAGTCACGGTGTCGGTCCTGGTGTCTACGAGAGTCGTTCTGCGCGGATTCCGGATATCGATGAGCTCGACGAATTGCTCACGGCCGCAGCCGAAGCCATCAGTCCGGAACGCCTGTGGGCGAATCCGGACGGCGGGCTGAAGACCCGGCACTACTGGCAGCTGGAGCCCTCGCTGCGCAATTTGGTCGCGGCCGCGCGCCGCGTTCGTCGGCGGGCCACGCCGACGGAGTAATACCCGAAGACGAAGGCCGCCGCCATGTCTCGGATGTGGCGGCGGTCTTTTGCGGCTCGGGCGATGGATGCCATATTAAATCGGTACAGTGCGTACTGTATCGTTGAGGCATGGCTGAGCAGACATGGCCCGAGTCGTTGCCGGTGGCCCAGGTTCGAATTGCCAGGCCCACCGATCGGTTGGTAGAGGTCGTGCGGTTCTACGTCGAGGGGTTGGGACTGCGCGAGCTCTACCGATTCGAAAATCACGCGGGCTACGACGGGGTAATGCTCGGACTGCCGGGCACCGGATATCATCTGGAGTTCACCACCCACGTGGACGGCAGTCCCGGCGACGCGCCGAGCGCGGAAAACCTACTGGTGCTCTACTTTTCGACCGAAACCCAGATGTACGACGTGGCACAGCGACTCGGTGAATTCGGTGTGGAGCCGGTCCCTGCCGAGAATCCGTACTGGGCGGCCAACGGTGGCTTGACCTTTCCGGATCCGGATGGTTGGCGAGTCGTGTTGATGCCACGTCCGGTCTTCTGATGCCGGGACGCACCCGCGAGGACCGCATTGATATCGCGGTGCTCGCCGCGGCGCGAGAGCTGTTGGACGAGAACGGTTATGCCGAACTGTCCATCGGCCAGGTCGCGGCCCGAGCCGGTCTGCACCGCCCGGCGATCTATCGCCGCTGGCCCTCCAAACGCCACCTGGTTGTCGATGTCGTCGCCGAGCTGCTCGGTTCGCAACCGACACCGAATACCGGCGACCTGCGCGCCGACCTGACCATCGCAATGCGCAATCTGGTTGCCGCACTGCGCGATACCTCGCTGAACCACGCACTACCCGCCCTCGTAGCGGATCTCGCCAACGATCCTGAACTGCGCGCACATTTCCTGGCAACGGTTTTCGAACCACGCAGGCGAACCACCGCGATCGCCCTGGAGTCGGCCATCCAGCGCGGCGAGATCGATCCCGGTCTCGATCTCGGTTTCGTCCTCGACGCGATCGCCGCCCCGATCTACTACCGCGCCCTCTTCGGCCATCTACCCCTGACCGACCCGCTGGCCGATCAGTCCGTCGATGCCGTCCTGCGCGCGATCGCTTGTTGACCACCCGACTGCGCGCCAGAATCGTCGAGCGACTCCCGGTGAGATCCGATCGACCGGGCACCCCGTCCATCAGCCAGGCACCCGCCTGGTGAACAGAGGGAGTGCCCGGCGTCACCTCCGTCAGGAACAACGGAATCGGGAGTCGATGCCATGCCCTTGGGGAAGTAGTCGGCGAGCGGAGCGGCCCTCGGGTCTCTCGCGCCGCACCGATTGTGGCCGGACAGTGCATTCGAACTCTAAGGAGGAGCTGTCGGCTGACGCTGTCTGGTCGTCAACTGAGGGCGGACACGGCGAGCATGAATGTCGCGCCGGTGACCGTGCAAGCGAGGGTCAGGCGGGACGGGTGTTCGGCGTGGGCCTCGGGGAGGATATCGGCGGTGGCGAGGTAGAGCAGGAATCCGGCGAAGTAGCCGAGGTAGAGGCCGACGGTCCCGGCCGGAACCCGGATGACGGTGCCGATCACCGCACCGGCGACCGGGGCGATGGCGTCCATGGCTAGCAGGGTCAACGCGCGTCTGTGGGCTGAGCCGTAGAGCGTGGTGATGGTGAAAGTGTTGAAGCCGTCGGCGAAGTCGTGGCAGATGACGGCGATGGCGACCGCGATGCCGACGGTGGCTCCGGCTTGGAAACCCAATCCGATGCCGAGACCGTCGAGGGTGCTGTGGAAGATCAACCCGGCCGCCGCGACCAGCCCGACGGATTCGAAACCGTGCTTGTGTGCACCGAATTCGCCTTCATGGCCGGTGTGGATCGCGACCGCGCGCTCGATGACGTGGATGGTGACAAAGCCGACCACGGTGGCGATGAGTGCCGCCGGGACGCCGAGCACGATATCCCCCGACTGCTCCAGTGCCTCCGGTAGCAGGTCGAAGAACACCACCCCCAACATGACGCCGGCCGCCAGCCCGAGCACCAGATGTTTGCGGTCGCCGATCCGCACCGCCACGAGCCCGCCGACCAAGGTCGAGCACATCGATACCAGCGCCAGCAGAATCGCCATCGGTCCAGCATCTGTCACTTGTCGCCAGCGCGAAGCGATTTCCGGGCAGTACGTTGCTGTCTATTCGCGATGCTAGGGCGTGCGGTCATCGGCAGCGGACGTATTCGGGCGCGCAGAGCGCGTTACGCCTGCCTAGCGGACCGGGATGCGTAGCCGAGCGGTACCCGGGCGCGGGGAAGCGGCGGCCGAGCGGATTCCGCGCGCCGCCGAGTTGCGCAGGCAAGCGACTGCGGTGCCGTCCGCACGTGCGGAGTTCGGGATACAGCGCACTGAGGTGAGCGCCCCGGGCGGCCCGGGCGCGCGGAAGCATGCCAGAGCGACCATCCGGCGGCTATATCCCGCTGTCAGCTGGGAGCAATGCGCCGAGAGTGCGCAGGCCTGTGGTGATATCGGCAGCGGTAGGGGCATTTTCTGGGTCGACCAGGTGTTGGATCAGCAGCCCGCCGATCATGGTTTGCAGAACGGCACCTAGTTGCGGGTGCCGCGCGCCAGGCCCGAAGAAGTCGGACAGTTCGGTGCGCGCGCGCTCCTGGGCGGAGCCCAGTTCGGCACGTAGTTCGGGGGAGTGCAGTGCCTGGGCCAGACTTTCGCCATTGGCGGTCCACAGGGCGTGATCCTCGGTGAACGAGGTGATCAGCTGCTGTAAGAAGTCGTGCAGTCGCGCGGCCGGATCCGCCGCGTCGCGGGCGGGGAGTGAATCGAGAATCCGCTGGACCGCATCCGCGCTCGACTCCATCATCGCCTGGTTGAGGAGCTTGTCGCGGGTGCCGAAGTGGTAGTTGATGGCGGCCAGATTGGTGCCGGAGGCGGCCACGATATCCCGCACGGTGGTGCGTGCGTATCCGCGTTCGGCCAGGCACTGCTTGGCCGCCGCGAGCAGATCATCTCGTGTTCCCACCCTCGCACCTTATCAGCGCGGCATACGACTGTTTGTGACAAATGTTTCAAACGCCAGTCTGTGACAAGTGTTTGAAACGTATGTATGTTGAGGGCGTAGCCCGCTCCGCCACACGGAAGTACGAGACGACCATGACCGCACAGCGACCGCTTTCTTCCTTCGAGCTCATCTACTTCGGCTCCGAAACCCATCTCGGCAGCGTGCCGACCGGCGGTATGCCGCTGTTCATCGGTTCCACCGTGCACGGCCTGCTGGATGTCGAAATTCTGCGCCGGGTACTCGACGAACTGGCGGCCCAGCATCCACTGCTGCGCAGTAGGCCAGTGGCCGATGCCGACGGCACGCTCTATTTCCGCCGGGACGACGCCTACCGGCCGCGCCTGGAAATCGCCGATGGCGGTGAAGCCGAGTACCTGGATCTGGTGAACGCACCGCAAGGTTGGCACGACGGGCTGTTCCGCGCCCATCTGCTCCGCGACGGTGACCGCGATCGAATCGTCCTGGTCATCCATCACGGAATCGCCGATGGCAGATCGGCTTTCGCGCTACTCGCGCAGCTGTGGCAGCGCTACACCGCACATGCGACCGGAACCGCACTGCCACAGCCGGATTCCGATCAGGAACTGCCGGAGGCCATCGATATCCAACTCGCCGAGGTCGTCTCGGATGCGGAGGTCGCCGGGTGGCTCGACCAGATCCGGGCCGGGGCCGCGATGATGGGTCCGGAATCGGCTCCGCGGACCTTACCGCTGGACGGGATCGATAACGATCCACTCGGCCGGTTCGCGGTGCAGCGAATCGAGTTGGATACCAACGAGACCCAGAACCTCGTCGACACCGCTCGCGCGCAGGGACTTTCGGTCAACAGCCTGCTCAGCGGCGCCGCACTCGTCGCCGTCCGCTCCCAACTCGAACCCGCGACGGGAAAGCTCCCGATGTTCTGCGGCCACGCCGTCGATCTGCGCTCCGAGCTGAACCTGCCCGCTCACACGATGCTGAATTGCGCTTCCGGCGTGGGCACCTTCGCGCTCGTCCCCGAGAGCGCGAAGCTGATCGATACCGCACACGAGGTGGCCGCGGGCATGCTGGCCGCGAAGGAGCAGCGCGAAGCCCCCATATTCCTGCTCGCCGCGCAGCGCGTCCAGGACGAGGTGACCGCCGCGATCCTCGCGGCCGCACCGACCGTCGCCATCTCCAATATCGGTCGCCTGCCAGCACATTCGACTCCAGACGGTATCCGCCACATCCGCGACGACATCTACGCCATGGGCCCCGGCATGCCGCCGAAGCTGACCGTCTTCACGATCGGAGACCGCCTGACCATCCAGGTCGAATACGATACGGCCCGGCACAGCCGCACCAGGATGGGCAAGGTCAGCCTGGCGCTGATCGATGCACTGCGGGGCACTGCCTGATCACTGCGGTGGCCGACCGCTGCCGCTGAGGCGAATGGTCAACTGGCGCGTCCATTTTCGATATTTCTTCGGCGGCCGCTCGGCCTTGTCGGTATCGCTGTCGGTGACCTCGTAGCGACGGATGTACGCACCCGCGAAGGCCTGTGTCGTCGCGGTGACCGGAATCGCCAACAGCGCACCGGTCGGGCCGAGTATCGCCGCACCCGCTATGACCGCGCCGAATGCGACGGCCGGATGCATATCCAGCGTGGTCGCGGTGATTCTCGGTTGCAGCACATAGTTTTCGAACTGCTGATACATCACGATGAAGCCCAGAATCCACAGCGCGGTGGACGGTCCGTGCACCAGCGCGACGAGCACGGGCAGCGCACCGGCGAGATAGGTGCCGACGGTAGGTATGAACTGGGAGACAACACCGACCCACAGCGCGAGTGCGAATGCCGATGGCACATCGAGGATGCGCAACGCGACATAGTGCGCGATCGTCGAGCACAGCGCGAGCAGTCCGCGCGAATAGATATAGCCGCCGGTCTTGTCGACGGCGATATCCCAGGCGCGCAATACATGTCGCTGGTGGCGCGGCGGCAGCAGCGAGCAGACCGCGTTGCGGAAGCGCGGTCCGTCGGCGGCGAAGTAGTAGGTGAACAACACCACGCCGAGGGACTGGAAGATGGCCCCGATCGCGGCGGTGCCGACACCCCAGGCATTACCCGCCAGCCCGACCAGATAGCGGTCGATCGTGGAACTCCACTCACCGAGGTACTTCCGCAGATCATTGCCGGACAGATCCGTCTCGAAGTTGCGATTGACCCAGTCGACGGCCTGATCCGCATTTGCGGGCGCGTTCTCGACCAGCGTGGTGACTTGGTCGACCAGCAGCGCGCCGAGCGTCCACACGAATGCGACGGTGCCGACGGTCAATACCAGGAACACCAAACCGGTCGCCAGTCCGCGCCGAACCCCGCGCGCGGCAAGCCAATTCACCGCTGGCTCGATGGCAAAGGCAAGGAACAGCGAAACCAGCAGCACCAGCAGGAAACCCTGCAATTTCTGCAGAATCCAGAAGCCGCACACCAGTCCGGCCACCGTCGCCGCCGCGAGCAAAAAAGCTCGCAACAGCCACGGCGGCGGCCCCGCGGTCACATCGGCGGTGACCACCGCGGTTTCGGCGGGTGGGGATTGCTCTTCATCCGCGGACACATCGCCAAGCTAGCGAACCGGCGACGAATCGGCGCAACGACACGAACTAGATCGTCGAGGCGTCGATCACGAACCGGTACCGCACATCGCTGGCGACGACCCGGTCATAGGCACCATCGATTTCATCCGCCGAGATCAGCTCGATCTCCGCACCGATTCCGTGGTTGGCGCAGAAGTTCAGCATCTCCTGGGTCTGCGCGATACCACCGATCATCGACCCCGCCAGCGCCCGCCGGTATCCGGCGATGGTGAAAGGCCTGATGCTCATCGGGTTCTCGGGCATGCCGAGGATCACCAGGGTGCCGTCCAGCCTCAGCAGGCGCAGATAGCTGTCGATCGGCAGATCGGCCGAGACGGTATTGAGGATCAGATCGAACCGGTTGCGCAGATCGCGGAAGGTTTGCTTATCGGCGGTCGCGTAGTAGTGGTGCGCGCCGAAGCGTTTGCCGTCGTCCTGCTTGCTGAGCGAATGACTCAGCACGGTGACCTCGGCCCCCATCGCCGCGGCGATCTTCACCCCGACGTGTCCGAGTCCACCCATGCCGATGATCGCGACCTTCTTACCCGGTCCGGCATTCCAGTGCCGCAGCGGGGAGAACACCGTGATGCCCGCGCAAAGCAGCGGTGCCGCGACATCGAGTCCGATGCCCTCCGGAATCGACAGAACGAAGTTCTCGGTCACCACGACCTGGCTCGAATAGCCGCCCATGGTGTGCCCACCCGGCTGGATGGACGCGTCCACCGGGGTGTTGTAGGTCATGGTTGCGCCGTTGTCGCAGTACTGTTCCTCATTGGCCAGACAGGGACCGCAGACGCCGCAGGAATCGACCATGCAGCCGACGCCGACGCGATCGCCGACCCGATGCTTGGTCACCTCCGGACCGACCGCCGCGACAATGCCCGCGATCTCGTGTCCGGGGACGCACGGGTATTTGGCGCCGCCCCATTCGTCGCGGGCCGTGTGGATATCGGAATGGCAGATGCCCGCGTATTCGACATCTATCAGCACATCGCGCCGTCCGAGCTCGCGCCGCTCGATCGTGAGCTTCTCGAAATGCCCATCGGGCGCGGACATCGCATACGCAGCAGCAACGCTCATGCCCGCGCCTCGCTGGCGCTCGGCTTCGGCCTGCGCGTTGGGCGCCACGCCATAATTCGCTCACTGCGTTCGCTCATGCGTACATGCCTACCGCCGCAGCGCAGGTTTGCCAAACGCACCGCCGAATATTGATCTCCGGCCACAATGGAATTGGTCAAGGGCCCAGCCGGAGGCGGGAGAGCGGCATGGACGACGAGCGGCACCGCATGCCCGAGGAGCAGCGAGGCGGTGGCGGGCGAGCGTTGGCCCTGTTCGCGGCCATCCTGCTCGCCGTCGCCGCATTCTTCGGCTTCCGCGGTGAACTGCCCGACTGGTCGTCGCCCTCGGGTGCGGACAACTTCCAGCCCGCCCTGCTCGAGCCACTGCCACCGCTGGATCCGATGGCGGTCGCCCAGGCCGTGGAACCGGCACTGGTGAATATCAGCACGTCCTCGCGGCCGTTCGGACTCGGCGCGGCCGGATCCGGGATCGTGCTCACCACCGACGGGCAGGTGCTGACCAGTCACCATGTGGTCAAGGGCGCCGAAACCGTGACGGTCACCGATGTCGGCAACGGCGCCGTCTACGACGCGAAGGTGCTCGGCTACGACGCCGGCGCCGATATCGCGCTGCTCGAACTCACCGGCGCCGCCGATCTGACGATCGCGCGCATCGGCCGCTCCGCCGAATTGCGTGTGCACGAGGATGTGCTCGCCATCGGCAATGCGGGCGGTGCGGGCGGGACGCCGACCTCGATCCAGGGCAATATCACCGATCTGAACAGCTCGATCGTCGCCCTCAATTCCTCCGATCTGACCCGCAAAGCGCTGACCGGAATGGTGGAGATCGCGGCGCCGGTCACTGCGGGGCAGTCCGGCGGTGCGCTCGCCGATCCCGGTGGCACGGTGGTCGGCGTGATCACCGCCGCATCGGGCGAGACCGCACGCGAGGTCGGGCGCACGCCCAACGGCTATGCGGTGCCGATCGACACCGCGATGCGGGTGGTCGGCCAGATTCGTTCCGGCACGCCCACCGAAACCGTGCACATCGGGCCGACCGCGACGCTCGGCGTATTGATCTCCGATGCGAAACCGAGCGGGGCACGAGTCGATGTCGCACTGTACGGATTACCGGCCTACACCGCCGGGCTCGTCGATGGCGATGTGATCACCTCGATCGACGGCCGTGACATCACCACCGCGACGGCATTGCGAGCCGCGATCAATGTGCACAAACCCGACGACACCGTGCGACTGGGTGTCCTCGGTGTCGGCGGAATGCAGCGCACAGTCACCGTCGTGCTCGCGCTGGGCACACCGAACTAGACCAGCGACAGCCAGTAATCCTGGAACTTCAGGAAGATCAGCAGCAGCACCACCGCGTAGAACACCGCGACGAAGGTCCAACGCCACTCGACGACGATCCGCATCGGCCCGCGCGCACCCGCCCACACCTGCTCGGTGGCCACCGCAAGCAGCGGCGTGATGATCGCCCACACCACCATGCAGTACGGACACAGCGCGCCGATCCGGTACAGGCTCTGGAAGATCAGCCAGCAGATGAAGACCGTGCCGAGCACGGTCCCCACCCACAGCCCGACCCAGATCCAGCGCGGAAAGCGCACATTGGCGACAGCGAGCACCGCGAGTGTGACGACCACCGAGAAGCCGACGATGCCGATGATCGGATTGGGAAATCCGAATCTGGCGGCCTGTTCGGTGGTCATTACGCTGCCGCAGGACAAAATCGGGTTGATGCTGCACGAGGGCCGGTAGCTCGGATCGGTGAACAGCTTGAACCGCTCGATGGTCAACGTGACCGAGGCGAGCCACCCGGCCAGCCCGCCGATCAGCAGTACCCAGGCGGCCCTGGATGTCGCGGTGTTCACTGGCCCGCGGCGGCGGCGATCGCGGGTGCGAGGCCGCCGGGGACCATCAGTTCCTGGCTGGACTGCAGCTGCTTGCCATTGACGAAGACCGTCGGGGTGGATTGGATTCCGCTGGTCAGCATGTCCTTGGTCTTGGCCCCGATGTACTTGTTGTAGCTGTTGTCCTTGATGCACTGCCCGACCGAATCGGGAAGGCCGACGCCCTTCGCGATGGTGATCAGCTGGTCATCGCTCAGACCCGCGCTGCCCTCGGCGGGCTGCTGCTCGAACATGGTGGACAACCAGCCGAGGTACTTCGACGGATCCGCCTCGGCGACGCAGTAGGCCGCATTGGCCGCGCGCGAGGAGTACTTCGTAGTGGAGGCCTTGTCCAGGAACGAAATAATGTTGTATTCGACGATGGCCGTGCCCTTGTCGACGGCATCCTTGATGACCTGGGCATTGGCGGCTTCGAATGCCTTGCAGGCCGGGCACTGCAGGTCGGCGACGACACGGACGGTCACCTTCGCGTCCGGCTTGCCGATGCGGACCGCGCCATTATCGGTGATGGTCGCGGCGGCCCCATTGGGCAGCTGGCTCGCGGCGGCGGCGATGGACGGGGTGGCACCGAGATCGTTCTTGTCGGCATTCTTCACCGCGATACCGATGCCGATCGCCGCGATGAGCCCGACAAGCACGACGGCCACGCCCACCTGGATGAGGATCTTGCGGTTGCGGTCGGCGCGCTCCGCCGCCGCGAGCGGATTCGTTTTACCACCCGGTTTTTTGCTCACCGTGCGTTCACCACGCCTTTCGCTTGCCTGCCGGTTTCCTGCCGCCACGATGGTAGATCCGGAACACCCCCGGGGCGTGGACGGGCACGGCCACATCATCCGTGCTCAACCTGAGAGGAACCTTGGTCAGGCTCGCGTGAGGCGACGCTGCTGCTCCTCGACGTCGAATTGGGCCGGTGGCCAGTCGAGTTTCAGCCCCTCCAGCGCATCGATGAGCAGTTCGGTGACCGCGAGACGGGTGAACCACTTGTGATCGGCCGGAATCACATGCCATGGGGCGTGGTCGGTCGAGGTGCGGTCCAGCACCACCTGGTAGGCCTCCTGATAGGCGGGCCAGTAACTGCGTTCATCGATATCTGCGGGATTGAACTTCCAGTATTTGTCCGGGCGATTCAGCCGTTCGCGCAGCCGTTTCTTCTGCTCGTCGAGCGAGACGAACATGGCGACCTTCACCAATGTGGTGCCCTGGTCGACCAGTTCCCGCTCGAAGACGTTGATCTCGTCATAGCGCGGCTCCCAGACCTGCGGCGGCACCAGATCGTGCACCCGCACGACCAGCACATCCTCATAATGCGACCGGTCGAAGACACCGAGTTGACCGGCACGCGGCAGTGCCTTGCGGATGCGCCACAGGAAGTGGTTGCTCTTCTCCTCCTCCGTCGGGACGCCGAAGGAGGCATGGTCGACGCCCTGCGGATCCACCGAACCGATGACGTGGCGGACGATACCGCCCTTGCCCGCGGTATCCATCCCCTGCAGCACCAGCAGCACGTTACGGGTATCGCCGGAACGGCCGTTGGCATAAAGCTTTTCCTGCAGATCCGACAGCACCGCGGTGCGTTCGGCGAGCAACTTCTGGCCCTGCCTCTTGTCACCTTCGAATCCGGGCGTACCGGAGGTGTCGAGATCAGCGATGCGCAAGCCATCGGCCCGCAGGGCCTCGACGGCTGGCAGAGACCATTTCTTCGCCATCGATATATCTTAATGTGGCTGTGTCTGATTGCGGCGCCTGCGGCGCCGCGGGTTCGCGGCCCCCTGTGTCTCGCGTCCGAGCCGTCGAGACTGGCGACTTCGTCGCATGCGCTTCGACGACTCGGACGCGAGACGGGCCGCGAACGGTCGCTCGTAAGACTCGCTCCGTGGTGGTTGGGGGTGGCGGGGGCGTTCGGCACTTGGTGCGCGCATGCGGGAAGGGTGAATCCCGCGCCTTGCGGGCGCATGCACTACGACGGCTCGGAAGCGAGACGGGCCGCGAACGGTCGCTCGTAAGACTCGCTCCGTGGTGGTTGGGTTTGGCGGGGCGTTCGGCACTTGTGCGCGCATGTGGGAAGGGTGAGTTCCGTGCCTGTGTCGCATGCGCTTCGACGGCTCGGACGCGAGACGGAGCCGCGAATTCCTCGCTCGTAGGGCTCGCTCCGTTGGGGGCGCGGATGCTGCGACCGCCACTGCCTGGCGGCGGGGTCAGCGGATCTGGGCTAGGCGGAGCAGTTGGTCGGCGAATTCCTCGTCGGTGACCGGGGTCAGGGTCAGTTCGTGCGAGGTGGTGAGCAGATAGCGTCCGTCGCCGGTGAAATCGAGCCAGCTGCGGTGGCGGGTGGGCGGCGACATCGGGTTTTCCGGTTCCACGGTTACGGTGATGAAGCCGCGACCGTCCACCGGTTTTCGTAGGGTCTGGCGGAACCGAGCCGCACGGCGATGGCCGTTGGTCGCGCTGTCGCCTTCGTCGGAATTCAGCACCGCGTCCTGCGGCTCCCCCATGGGCGCCAGTTTGCCCGGCTGGGTCGAGCCGATGATGTCGACCAGAATTTTGCCGAGGTTGCGGGCATGGGACATGCGCACCGTCACCTTGTCGATGTCGGCGATCAGAATGCCCGCGTGGTTGTGCACCACCGCGGCGAAAACAAGGATCCGCTTGGCCCCCGACTCACCGGAGACGGTGATGGTAGTGGCGTCGGTGCGTGCGCACAGCATGAGCGCCGCGGCCAGATCGGCATCGGCCTGGCGGGCGAAGCGCTGGGGTAGTCGCAGTGCAGCGTATTCGGATTCGGTGCGGACGGTGGCGGCGGGCGCCAGATTGACCGGGTACGGGCGGCGGTCCAGACTCGTTTCGTTCTCCCAGACATGTGTGAATTCGTCCAGGGTGAATACCCATTTCACCGTGCGCCCCCGGCATCGGCCCGCGCGATCTGTGGCCCATCGGGCGGTGGGGTGAATCGGGGGACACGGTCGCCGGATGCGGGCATGATCGGGGTGTAGACATAGGTCATCGTGTCCTGGACATCGGCCTGCGCCGTAGCAGCGGCCATATCGTGGTCCATCCTGCGTTGTCCGCCGTGGATCGCCTCGGCGGCCGGATCTTCCAGAGCACGATACTGCGGCGGCGGCGGAATTGCCGCTCGGATGGTCTGTGCCGCATCGGAATTGAGCTCCATCAGGCGCTGTACCGCGCGGCAGATATCCTGCGCCTCGGTACCAGCACGGACGAATTCGCGGGTTGCGCGCAGTGCGGCATCGGCGGAACGGCCTGACCAGTGCGCGAATTCGCGATTGGTGGCATCGGAAAAGGCCTGGAATGCCTCCGCGACCGCGGTGGCATTGGCGCGCCAGGCATCGGCGACCCGGCCGAGGGCGGCTGGATCGATGACCTCGTGCACCAGATCCCAGATCTCCTGGTGCGTGTAGGCGCCGAATAATTCGCGCTCAGGTGCATACGGGGGATCGGTTCCGCCGCTTGCCGATCCGGCGGAGGCGGCGACGGCACGCTGCTGGACCCGGATGGCATCCGCGGCTGCCCTGGTGACGGAATCGGCCATGGCTCAGCGGTTTCCGTCGGCCTGTTCGTCGCGCGGCGACTCCAGGTAGTTGGTGATCAACTGTAGCGCGGCGCGGTTGGCGGCCTCGGCATCCTCGAAACGTTTACCCGCGGCCAGATAGGCGGCCTTGTACAGCAGGGCGGTTTCCTGGAATGCGGTGACGGTGTCGAGGAATTGAGTGCCCTTGTCGCCGAAGCCTTTTGCCAGGCGGTGGCCCGTCGGTAGGTTGGGAAATCCGGTTACCTCGGTGACGAGATGTCCGGTGGCCGTGGCCTTTTGCAGATCATCGACGAGCTTGTCGCAGGCGGCGGCCAGGTTTTCGGCGACATCCTCGGCTAATTCGAAGGGTTCGCCGCCGCTGGTTCCGGTGGCGGCCGCATACAACTGTCTGGCCATCCGCTGACCGGTATCCGGTACCGCCATCTGGGTCGCCCCCTCACGTTCGGTCCACCCACCGCTTGCGGGAACTTTACCGTTCGGCTCCCACCGGTGTAAGCCGCTTGTGCTCGTCCACGACGTCGCGCCGATGTGATGTGGCGCACGACAGTGTGGGGACTAGAGCGGCCGAGTGGCGCTGATGTACTGCAGGAGGCGATGGACCTGTTGATCTATATCGATCAGCCCCGCTTCGGCGAACAGCTTCGGGAAGGTTTCGTCATCGAACACGCGCAGACCGCTCCACCCGCCGACGACCCTGCTCGCGTGGCCGAACGGATTGTCGCCACGGTGACTTGTGGTGATGGCGATACGGCCACCAGGGGCGAGTACGCGGATCATTTCGCGGGTCGCCGCGATCGGGTCCGGAATCAGGTAGAGCGCGCCGAAGCAGCAGACAGCGTCGAAGGTGCCCTCGGCGAAGGGCAGGGTGCGCGCGTCGCCGCGAAGATAGCCGACGCGCGGGCCCGCGTTATCGCTGACGGCTCGGGCCAGCATCGGTTCGGAGTAGTCGAGACCGATGGCATAGCCGTCGCCATCGAGGGCATTACTCAGATAGCGAGTGAAGTTGCCTGGGCCGCAAGCGATATCGAGCACCTTCTTGGATCCGCCGAGTCGCAACGTGGTGATGGCGTCACGGCGGTCCGCGGAAGTGGTGCGCCCACTGGCCAGGTAGAACAATGCGGGCCGCCAAGCCTTTTCGTAGATCGCAGCGAGCGCGGGGGCGTTCATCGTGCGTCGAGCGAGGTTCACCACACCGTCCTCGCTACCTCGGAACCCCGCCCGACTCCTCCAATTGGCCAACTCATTCGCGCTCCTCATCATTGCGGAGTTCCGACCACGTCGAGCACTAGGTCTCGCAGAGCTTCGTGTTCCTGATGCGGTGTGTCGCGCGGAGAGTCGATGTGCGAGGACTGCAAAAGGTCTGCGGCGTGCGTGCGGAAGGTAGGTAGGTAGGTAGGTAGGTAGGTAGGTAGGTAGGTAGGTAGGGCGGCGGCCGGATGGACGCCGCCGTGTGGTCGCTACGTGCGCTCGACCTCGATGGTCATGCCCGCGGCGCGCAACCGGTCGGTGAGCGCATCGCCCATCGCGGACGCGGGGGTGAGGATGCCCGCCAATTCGGGCTGCTTCGCAGCGTCGAATGCCAGGCACAGTCCGGCCTGTCCGAGCATGACGGCCGTGGCCTGGTAACCGGGATCGCCGGTACCGGAGAAGGTCGCCACGTATTTCGCGCCCGAAGATGTGCGCGCGTAGGTCTTCATGGTGAACCAGCCACTGGTGCGTGCCTGTTCGCTCGGTCCCGTGCCGGGCTTGGGCACGATCCGGTCGAGCAGCTTGCGCCCCACCGAGATCCGAGACAGCAGCGCGCCAGCGGCCATCGTCGCCACGATGCCGCCCGCCATACCGGCGGCCACCAGCGGTGCCGTTGCCGACTTACCCGCGTTCATCACCTCGCGGTAGCGGAAATTCTTGCCGTAGACCCAGCCGAGCAGGCCATTGGTGCGACGCACGATCTTGGTGTTGTGCGCGGCCATGACGAAGGTGCCGACCCACCCGTCCAGGCTGGGGTCGATGGTGCTGGCCCGCTGCAGCGCCTGATCGGTCTGACGGCCGACATCGGGTTCCATCGACTTATCCGGGCTGAGTGAGTACGGGTGGCTCATCACCGAACCCTTGGCCGGATCGGCCGCGATGGCCTCCATCATGGCCCGGCCCGAGTCGATGGTGCCGCCGCTCACCCCGCCCTTCAGCGATGCGATCAGCGTGGTGTCCTCGAGCTCGCCGGTATTGTCCGCGACCGTGCGCTTGTAGAGCTGGTACACGCTCAGATCCGACGGAATCGAGTCGTAGCCACAGGAATTCACGATCTTCGCGCCGGTCTGCACGGCCTGCTCGTGATACTGGTCGATCGCGTCCCGGATGAACAGCGGTTCACCGGTGAGGTCGGCGTAGTGGGTCCCGGCCTTGGCGCACGCGGCGACCAGCGGCAGGCCGTAGCGCAGGTACGGGCCGACCGTGGTCACCACGACAGTGGTGCGTGCGGCCAGTTCGTCGAGCGCGGCCTGGTCGGTCGAGTCGGCGACCACCAGACCCCAATTCGCGGCGGCTGGGCCGAGTTCGGCGCGGACCGTGGTCAATTTGTCGAGCGAGCGACCCGCCAATGCGATGCGCGCCTCGGCGGGCGCCGCGCCGAGCAGGTATTCCGCGGTGAGCTTGCCGACGAAACCCGTTGCGCCGAACAGCACTAGGTCGAATTCTCGATTGTCTGCCATGGTCTTCCGTTCGATAGCTGCGGTGATGGACTATTTGGTGCCGGAGCCAGGCGTGCTCGGTTTCTTCGCCCGAGCCCGCGGTTTCTTGGTTGGGGTCGGCTTGCGCTCGATCAACCACTCCCGATGCGCCTTACCCAAATCGGTGACCGGCTCCTCGCCGTAGAGCCATTCGCGGGCGATCTTGTGCCAGTTCGCGGTGCATTCGAGCTGGCCGAGCATGCCGAAGGTGAGGAAGTCGGCGCGCCGGGAGAACAGGTGCTCCGGCGGCAGATTCTGTTGCTTCATCCCGGCGAATTCACTGGCCCGCGGATCTACTGCGAGCAGAAACGCACCACTGGCCAGCTCCGGGGTAATGGTCAGTTCCTCGTCGAGCAGACACCATTCCGAGGCGGAGAGCACATACTCCAGGCATTCTTCGGCACCGATCTCATCCGGCGAATCGATCACACCGCGCTGGATCATCAACTGCCGCAGGTCTTCTGCCCGATCCTCGGCCGCCGCGCGCAGACAGATCGTCTCGAACCGCACATGTTCGGCATCCATCCGGTTGAACAGGCCGAAATCGAGGAAGCCGACCCGACCGTCGTCGGCCAGCAACACATTTCCCGGATGCGGGTCACCGCAGAATTCGTTGAAGCTGAACAGCGAACCGATATAGAAGCGATAGATGATCTCGCCCATCCGATTGCGTTCGGCCGCGGGCAGCCGACGGATCTCCTCGAATCCCCTGCCCGCCACATATTCACTGACCAGCACCCGCGTGGTACTGAGTTCAGGCAGTGAGCGCGGCACCATGATGAACGGATGTCCGGCGTAGAGTTCGGCGATCTGGAGTTGGGTATCGGCCTCGGCGTGATAGTCGAGTTCGCTCTCCATATTCAGCCGCAACTCATCGAGTACCGCGGGCGTCACCCACGGCATCGCCGATTGCAGTACGCGCCGGAACATGGCCAGATTCTTGAGATCGGCGCGGACCGCCGCATCGATGCCCGGGTACTGCACCTTCACCGCGACCTGACGTCCGTCGTGCAGCCGCCCCAGGTACACCTGCCCGATCGAGGCTGCCGCAATGGGCTCCGGCTGGAATTCGGCGAATACCGCGTCCAGGCGCTGCCCGAAGTCCTCCTCGATCACCTGTCGCATCGATTCGAACGACACCGTCGGCGCGGCATTGCGCAGCACGGCGAGTCGTTTCTGGAAGCGTTCGCGATGGCTCTCGGGCACCAGATCCAAATCGAGCACCGACATCATCTGGCCGAGCTTCATGGCCACGCCCTTCATGGTCCCGAGGACCGTGACCACCTGCTCGGTAGTGCGGATCATGGACTCCTCGGCCATCTTTGCCCGTACTGCCTCGGATCTGCCCCGCATCGATAGGCGTGTGCGCTGGGTTCGGATTACCGAACTGGCTGCCACCGCACCCAGCTTGGTGCCACGAGCAAGCCGAGAAGTCGGCACTTGCTTCGCCATCGAGGTACCTCCATTGGTGCCAGCGGTCGGCGCGCCGGGCGCGCAGGCGGTAGCTTGCGTAACCACGTAGTGACCCGCGCGGACCGCCATCCGGCGGAGCGTGGTGACGTGGGACACCCGCGTACCGCTGGGCTTCAGAGTAGCCAACCTCGCGGCAATGTCGAGACCGCCGTCACTATTTCAGCTAGCGGCCCAGCTAGCGGCCTGTTAGCGCGTGAAGTCGGGCGATTGATCGCCTCGGCGCCCACGAGCTAGCGCTCAGGCGCCGGCCTGCGGAGGGGTAGGCAGGATGTGCGGCTGGGCGTTGAAGATCTCCCGGGAGCCGCCCGCGCGGGCCATGCCCTCGATGGCGCTCCATGCCATCATGGTCAGATAGTCGATGACTTCCTCGCGCCCCATCGCCTTATCGGTGGTCCACCAGTGCGTCGCCAACTGGATGCCGCCGACCAGCACGTATGACCACAGCAGCGCACCCTCGGTTTCGAAGCCGTGCTCGGCGCCGCGATCGATGATGACCGTGGTGACGACTTCGGCGAAGAGCTTCTCGAATTCGGCAAGCGAGGACTGATCGGTCGAGCCGTTGCCCATGATGAACCGGTAGACCTCCGGGTCCTCGTCGACCGTGCCGACGTAGGCGGCCAGGGCCGAACGGACCAGGTGGTACTCGTCCGCGTCGAGGCTGATCGCCTCGTATACCCGCGGCATCAGGGTGGTCTCGATGAATCGCTGCATGGTCGCGTGGACCAAGTCGTTCTTATCCGAGAAGTAACGGTAGAGCACGGTTTTGGAGACGCCGATCTCCGCGGCGATCTCGTCCATGCCCGCATTGCTGCCGCGCGTGCGAATAGCCGCGAGGGTGCCATCGACCAGCTCTTCGCGGCGGTCGATCTTGTGCTGCCGCCATCGGCGCTTGCGGCCGTCCGTCCGGCCGGTGCGCACCGCCGCCGGTCGTTCGGCAAGCTCGCCGACATCGACAAGGTCATCGGTGGACAGCGTGAGCTCCCTCGTTTGTATGGGTTCGTGGACCACCAGCTTAGGTCCAGGCAACGACCCACATGCGCGTTTGGGTGTCGGTTGCGACAGGTTGCACATAATCGGGCCATTCGGCGTCGGTTGCGTGTCGCTCGAGATCGCCCCGAGGGGTCGGTCGGTAACACACAGCAGAATGGGTGTCATGGAGAAAGCTCCCGGCAACACGGCGGCGCGAGCGACGGGCCAGGAGGCGGTAGCGGAGCGTAACCACGAAGGGCCCCGCGAACGCCACCGATCCGATGCGGCGGTGCTGGATGCGCCCGCGGCACCGACGAGTTTCGCGGCCTTCGTCGACGAGGCGGGCAAGCGCCGCGATCTGTTCAAGATGAAGGCGCTGGCCACCGGATTGTTGGCGTTCGCGACGGTGATCTATCTGTTCTGCCGCTGGCTGGAATCACGCGGGGCGGGCGATGATTGGGTCGGTTACCTGCGGGCAGCATCCGAGGCGGGCATGGTCGGCGCACTCGCCGACTGGTTCGCCGTGACCGCGCTTTTCCGCCATCCACTCGGCCTGCCGATCCCGCATACCGCGATCATCAGGAGGAAGAAGGATCAGCTCGGCGCCAGTCTCGGTGCCTTCGTCGGTTCGAACTTCCTTGCTCCGGACGTGGTCTCGGCGAAGGTGAATTCGGCGCAGGTTTCCTGGCGGGTCGGGCGCTGGATGGCCGATCCCGGACATGCGGGCCGGGTGGCGCAGGAGAGTTCGACCATTCTGCGTGCGGTGGTCGGGGTGCTGCGGGACGAGGATGTCGAGCAGGTGATCGACAACACCATCGTCAAGCGGATCGCGGAACCGCTGTGGGGTCCGCCGATCGGTCGGGTGCTTGCCGAACTGCTTGCCGACAATCGGCAGTTGCCGCTGCTCGACATGCTTGCCGAGCGCGCGCATCAGTGGGCGCTCGGTTCGCAGGAAACGATCGATCGGATCGTTTTGCGAGACGCGCCGCAGTGGGCTCCAAAATTCGTAAACATTCTGCTTTCAGAAAGGATCTATCGGGAACTCGTCGAGTTCACCTGGAAGGTGCGCTCGAATCCGGAGCACGAGGTGCGGCTCGCGGCGAATCGGTTCCTCGAGGAATTCGCCTTCGACCTCCAGCACGACGACGCCATGATCAAAAAGGCCGAGCGGATCAAAGCGCAGATCATGGGCCGCGAAGAGATCACCGGCATGGCCGAGGCGACGTGGCGCGCGGCCAAGCGATTGATCCTGGAATCGGCCGACGATCCGAACTCCACGCTGCGGCGCAAGGTCGCCGAGAATGTGCAGCAGCTCGGGGAGCGGCTGCGTGACGATGCCGAGATGCGTGCCAAAGTCGACGATTGGATCGATCGCGGCGCGCGGTATCTGGTGGAAAACTATGCGGGGGAGATCACCACTCTGGTCACGGATACGGTTGCCAGGTGGGATGCCGAGGAAGCTAGCAAGAAGATCGAATTGCAGGTTGGGCGTGATCTGCAATTCATTCGCATCAACGGCACGGTCGTAGGATCGCTGGCAGGGCTGGTGATCTACACGATTTCGCAATTGATGTTCGGCGGCTGACCGCAACGCCGCTGAATGTTTGCTGGAAGAGTGCTTACAGCGTGCTTGCAATAGCTAGCACCCTGCTTTAGAATCGGAAACGTACAACCGCCAGAAGGTGAGTGATGGCAGACCAGCCCGAAGGTTCCGCCGAGTACACCGACGAGTCGCAGGAGAGATCCAGCGGCGTCGGCGAAAAGGCGGCGCGTGTGGCCAACGCGGCACACGACATCGGAGGTTTCATCAGGGCACAGCGAGAAGCCGCGCAAGTCTCGTTGCGTCAGCTCGCCACCCTGGCGGGAGTGAGCAATCCATACCTCAGCCAGATCGAGCGCGGATTGCGCAATCCGTCCGCCGAAGTGCTCGCGCAGATCGCCAAGGCACTGCGGGTCTCTTCGGAGGTGTTGTACGTACGGGCTGGCTATCTCGAGCAACGGCCGCACAGTCCGGTCCGGGATGCCCTGCTTGCCGATACGTCGATCAGCGAGCGGCAGAAGCAGGTGCTGCTGGAAATCTATGAATCGTTTCGCCGGGAAAACGGAGGAAGCGAACCAGGGGGGAACGAGTGGGACAGCGACGTTCCGAGCACACCACCAACTCCGCCACGCCAGGAGAACGAAGAATGACCGAAAACGCAACCATCAAGCCACTGTTCGCAACTGTCGGTGCCGGTGACGCCGTGTACGCCGCGGTTGTCGACGCCGTCAGCCAGGTGCGTGAGCGCGCCGCCAGCGCCGATGTCAGCGGTCGCGTCGACGAGGCCCGCGAGCGGTTCGCCAATGTGCCCGCCGATGTCCGGGCCCAGTTCGAGACGCTGCGCGAGCGGCTGTCCGGACTGCCTTCGGAGCTGCCGGAGGACCTCGCCGAACTGCGCGAGAAGTTCACCGCGGAGGAGCTCAAGGCGCTCGCCGAGAAGTACTACACCCAGGTGCTCGACCTGTACGCGGACCTGGCCGTGCGCGGTGAGGAGACCGTCGAGCGGCTGCGCGCCAACCACCTGGTCGAGGATCAGATCGAGCGCGTCGAGACACTGTACAAGGATGCGGCCAGCCGCGCCGAGGACGCCCTCACCAAGGTCAATGAGCTGATCGGTCGTCCGGCGAAGGAAGAAGAGCTCGCGGCCGATGTCGAGCCGGTCGTCGAGGCCGAGGTCGTCGATGTGACCACCGAGACCGCGCCCGCAACCAATGGCGCCGCCCCCAAGAAGGCTCCGGCCAAGAAGGCGCCCGCCGCCAAGAAGGCTCCGGCGAAGAAGGCAGCCCCCAAGAAGGCCTGACGCCTGCACCTTCCCACGCTGACGACCCCGCACACGCGACGTGTGCGGGGTCGTTGCTTCTATGATGGGCTGGTGGACACAGCGCACGGATTGGCCAGCTGGATCTTGTACGGGCTGCGGCTCTTGGCGCTCGGCGCGACGATTTTCGCGCTCATCCACGCCATCCGTCAGCGCCCCGACGCCTTCACCGCAGTGGACAAGCTGACCAAACCGATCTGGATCGCGATCCTCGGTGCGGCGCTGCTGTTCCTCTTGCTCTCACTGAGCGTCACGAGTTTGCTTGCGCTGGTGTCGATTATCGCCACCGGCGTATACCTGGCCGATGTGCGGCCGAAGGTGGACGAGGTTCAGCGCGGGCCGCGCTGGTAACAGCGGTTCGCCGACTACTCTCCGGAACGAATGATCTCATCGATATTGCGCTCGGCCAGCGCACTGATCGTCAACGATGGGTTCACGGTTCCGGTGCTGCCCGGCACAGCTGCGCCGTCCATCACATACAGGCCTCGATAACCACGCACCCGACCGTATTGATCCGTTGCGCGTCCGATCACCGCTCCACCCAACGGATGTGAGGTGAATGAGGCGTCTGCCTCCAAGGCCGGTTGTGCGAGGGACGGGCAGTCGCAGGTCGCCTTGTTGTTGACTTCCCGCGCTCGGGCGAGGTAGCCGGCAGCGCCGTCGGGTGGCCACTGCAGTTCAACGCTCCCATCGGTCGGGTTGTAGACGAACCGGCCGCGGGTGTCGTCGAGCACTATGCCCAACGACGCGACAATGCCGATGTCGAAGGGCGTCGTGCCAGGGACGAACCAGTTCTCCAGCGACACGGGTGCGCCCGCCTCGTCCAGAATCCGGCTCGCGGATGGCGTGCCCTGCGTACCGATCTCGAACGAGCTGGCGGGCCGTGCCAATGCGACATCCCCGTTGCTGCCCCAGCCTTCGCCGATGTGCTCGTTCAGGTTCGGCAGCGCGCCCGTCGCCCGCGCGCGCACCAGCAGTTCGGCGGTACCGACCGATCCCGCGCCGAGGAACAGCTTGTCGCAGGTCAGCGTGCGGATGCCGAGCACCTCGCCGGTGGGCGCGAGTTTGGTCACGGCGACGGTATAGCGCCCCGAGGCTCCCGCTTCCTTGCCGATGGCGTCCACGCGATGGCCGGGAAAGATTCGGGCACAGCCGGTGTCCTCGGCATAACGCAGGTAGTTCTGGTTCAGATCGAACTTCGCGCCGTTGGAATTGCCGAGATTCGAGCAGCCGATCGTCGCCGAGGGCAACGATCGTCCGGTCAGCTCGTCGCGGATGACGTCCCAATTCCAACTACCGTCGGTGCGCTGCGGTGTATAGCCGGCCGCACGGAACTGTTCGTCCCAGCCGCGCGAGTGGGCGAACGCGACGGAGTTGTAGATATCGTTCGGTATCGGACTCAGCCGCAACATATTTCGGGCTTTGGGGTAGTAGACGTGGTGCATCTCGCGGTAGTCGACCACACCCTGGAACACGTAGTCGAAGAACCGCTGCTCTGGCTCGATCATCACTCCGGTGAACACCACCGAGCCACCGCCGACACACGCACCGCGCCATACGTCCAAGCCCGGGTAACTGGAAACGTCGAGAACTCCGCCGAACGGATCGATCTGCGCCGGAATCCTGTTCACGCCGGTAAAGGTGGTGCGATGCCAGAAGCCGCGGCCATCCGGAAGTGTGTCGACCGCGAAGATGTTGCGCCACGGATCGTTCGGCCAGCGCGAACCCCGCTCGAGCACCGCAACCTGGATCCCGGACTGCGCAAGGCGCAGCGCGGTGATCGAGGCCCCGAATCCGGATCCGATGACGATCGCGGGCAGATGATCGGCCGGATCCGGCAACGGCGCGAAGATCTCCGGCACCAGCGTGCGGTATATCGGGGATCTCGGGCTCGGGCTGTATTCGTCGGCCCACGCCGCAAGTGTGCTTTCACTAGCAAAGCTCAGCATCGCCGCCAGGGCAGCGCCCTTGACGAAACCGCGCCTGTCCATGGTGCCTCTCAGCTGATCAGGAAGCCGCCCCAATATCGCCCATAGCGACTATCTATCATATGTAAGGATGAAGGGGGAGGTGGCAAACATGCGGATACGTGTATGGATCCGATGGCTGATGATGCATGGCGTGCCACGGTTCTACCTTCTGTGGGCGGCGCGTCGGGGAAATCCCCTCGGGCAGATCGCGGTCGGTCCGGATCGTTTGCTCGGCTCGTCGCGGTACATCGAGGAGATCCGCCGGCGGGGCCGGATACCCAAGGTGTCGGGTCTGCACGTGACCGCGGATTACGAACTGTGCCGACTCATCCTGCGAGACCGTCGCTTCAGCGTTGTCACGCCTAACCATTCGACCTTGCCGAAGCCCGTCCGCTGGGTGATGACCAAAACGGATCCGGAGCTTCCCAACCTCGCGGAGCCGCCCTCGATGCTGGTGACCGATCCGCCCGACCACACCCGGTACCGACGTCTGGTCGGGCAGGCATTCACCCCCAAGGCGATCGCCAAACTGCGGGAGCGGGTTGTCGAAGTGACCGATGACCTGCTCGAACGCCTGGAATCGAAGCCGCGACCGGATCTGATCGTCGAGTTTTCCGCCCAGTTGCCGGTCGCGATCATCGCCGAGATTCTCGGTTTGCCCGCGCATATGCATTCGACCCTGCTGAAGTGGGGAGATTCCGGTGCACCGCTGCTCGAACGCGGCCTCAGTTGGGGCACCTACCGCCACGCCATCGACGACTTGGCCGAAGTTCAGCGGTACTTCGACCAACACCTCGACGGACTCACCGCCCAACCGGGCGACGATGTGCTCAGCATGCTGGTGATGGGTGGCGAGCTGACTCGCCGCGAGCAGATGGCCAATGCGGCGCTGCTGCTGGACGCCGGATTCTTGACGACGGTGAATATGCTCGGCAACGGAATCGCCCTGCTGACAAGCCATCGTGACCAACTGGAACTGCTGGCGGCGCGGCCGGAGCTGTGGCCACGTGCGGTCGAGGAAATCCTGCGCTACGACGGACCGGTGCGGATGACGGGCCGAGTCACGAACTGCGAGGTCTACCTCGCTGATCAGCGCGTCGAATCCGGATCCCTGGTCCTGCTGTCATTGGCGGGTGCGAATTACGACCCGGCAGTCTTCCCTGATCCCGATAGATTCGATGTGACCAGGGCCAACGCAGCGGATCATCTCGCGTTCGGCGGCGGCGTGCACGGCTGCCTGGGCGCCACGCTGGCCCGGTTGGAAGGCTCCATCGCGCTGCGAGCCCTCTTCGAGCGGTACCCGGATCTGTCCCTGGACGGTCCGCCGATCCCGCACCCTCTCCGCAATCTGCACGCATACCGTTCCATGCCCGTCAAACTGCGTGCTTGAGGCGGGCGCGGCTGCGGTTGGGGGCGACGTGATGCCGATCGAGCGCTTGCGGTCTGCGTGCGCTGGTCGGCTGGGCGGGAGATTCGGCTGGGTCCCGAGGTAGCTTCTTGCTATTGACGGCAGGTTCGGCTCTTCGATCGCTTGGGTGGATGGCCCGGATTTGTGATCGGTCACAGGAGGGCGGAGAGAAGTTCGGATAACTTCTGGGGTGCTTGCACTAGCAAGCACGGCGGTTTCTAGTTAGTGTATCGGGGAGTAACACAAAGGAGTGTCCGATGCGTGCAATGCCGCCTGCGCTGGTGGGCTTCCCTGGGCGGGTCCGGGGGTTGCTTCACACACGCCGCGCCAACCTCCGGTCGCGTACCTATGCGACCGCGGCGTTCAATCCGCCAGCCGGGCCGTATGAGGTCGTTCCGGTGGTCACTCGGGATGGCGCGCGTTTGCGCGTACACGTCTACGGACCGGCCGACGCGCAGACGATTGTGCTGGTACACGGCTGGACCTGCGCCATCGAATACTGGAATGCGCAGATCAACGAATTCGCCGATCGGTACCGCGTTGTCGTCTACGACATGCGCGGCCACGGCGAGAGCGAACTCGGCTCCAGCCCGTTGACCGCCGATCTGCTCGCCGACGATCTGGCCACTGTGCTCGATGCCACACTGCGCCCGCGCCAGCGGGCGGTTGTGGTCGGCCACAGCCTCGGTGGCATGACCCTGCAGGCATGGGCCGGACGCTATCCGGACCGAGTCGCGAAGCAGGCGTGCGCAGTGCTGTTGACCAATACCGCGGCGGGGCAACTGATCGCCGAGACGACCGTCCTTCCGCTACTCAATGCGCCACTCCCATTGCTGAATTGGCGCATCGCGCTGCCGTACGCACTCGGCCGCCTCGGTCTGGGCGCCGCGCTCGTCTTCCCGCCGATCGCCCCGGTGAAATGGGCTTTCACCCGCCAGATCATGAGCTTGCGCTCCACCGGCGATGTTGTCGATTACAGCCTCGCGGTCGTGCGCTCCTGCCCCGCTCGCGTCCGTGGGAAATTCGGAATCCTGCTCGCCGAACTGGATCTCGGCGAATCGGCCCGCAACTTCGTCGTACCGACCACAGTCCTGGCCGGCGAATTCGACGATATGACCCCGCCGGTGCATGCCGAGCGAATCGCCGAAATGCTCAGGGAGACCGGCAGCTTGGTCAAATACGAGGTGCTCCCGCAGGGACATTTGGGAAACATCGAGATGTACGAGCGGTTCAACGAGGAACTGGCTTCGATCCTCGATTCGGTGCGTCAGCCCGCCAAAGCAGTCGGGTAAGTCCCTAGGAGAAGACCACGGTTCGGCGTCCGTGGACCAGGACGCGGCCCTCGAGGTGCCAGCGAAGGCCGCGGGCCAGGACGACGCGTTCGATATCGCGGCCCTGGCGGACCATATCGCGGACCTCGTCGGCGTGGTCGATGCGGATCACGTCTTGTTCGATGATGGGACCGGCGTCGAGTTCGGCGGTGACGTAGTGGCAGGTCGCACCGATCAGTTTGACGCCGCGGGCGAAGGCTTGGTGATACGGGCGGGCGCCGACGAACGAGGGCAGGAAACTGTGGTGGATATTGATCGCCTTGCCTGCCCAGTGTTCGCACAGCTCGGCGGGCAGTACCTGCATGAAGCGGGCCAGGACGACGGCGTGCGGGTCGTGGGCATCGACCAGCGCGCGGACCACCTCGAAGGCCGGGCCGCGTTCGGCCGGATCCTTCGGGAAGGGCACGTGGTGAAACTTCACGCCGTGCGCCTCGGTCATGCCCGCGAGGTCCGGGTGATTGCCGATGACCGCTTCGATAGTGGCGGGCAGTTCACCGCTCGCGGCACGGCCGAGCAGGTCGTGCAAGCAGTGGCCGTCCTTGCTGACCAGTAGTACAGCCCGGCGACGCTCACCGGAGTCGAGCAGCTGCCACTCTGTCTCCGTGCCGAAGTCGGCCGCGACGCCGGCGAACCGGTCGCGCAGTTCCGCGATGCCGAACGGCACCGTCGACGCCTTGATCGCCTGACGAGTGAAGAACCAGCCGATATCCGGATCGGAGTGATAGCCCGCTTCCACAATGGACCCCCCGAACTCGGCGATGAAGGAGGTGATCCTGGCAATGATGCCGGGACGGTCCGGGCACCCGAGGGTGAGCACGAAGCGTCGGTCGTCCGAGACAGGTGGAGCGGAACTCATGGGCTCATCCTCCCAGGTCGACTATGTGCTATTCGCACCACCTGCGGCCCCAGGTGTTGAGCAAGTGTGGTGCGGAAGCCGACAATAGGGATGTGACGCGGGTGAAGTTCATACGACAGCTCGACGGGCTGACGTACGAATTCGTGCGCGAGGGCTGGGCCTACGGCTACCCGTCGTACAAGCGAATCGACCGCGATCTCTGGTGCCGCCGCCTCCCGGACTTCGGCTGGTCCATCTGCACCGACTCCGGCGAAGTCGTGAGCCGCCCCTTCGACGACCCCGGCCAAGGCAACCTGCCTCCAGAAGGCGCCTGGGTCTCCCGCAAACACGAACGCTCCTACGTCTACACCATGCTCCACCACTCCTGACCCGGCGCGCCCCGACCTTGCCCGAAGCTCCCCGAAGCGCGGCCTACAACTCGTAAAACGGCTCCGCATAACGGAATTCACCAGTGATCTGCGAGTCATACGCCGACAACCTGCGAACCTGGAAGTGGGAGACCCAGGCCGGTTCATCCGGCGTTATGCCGAGGCGGGCGGCGGGGAGGAAGCCGAACTGGGGGTAGTAGTCGAGGTGGCCGAGCAGGCCTATCAGGGGTTCATCGAGAGCGTCGGCGGCGCCGAGGGCGGCATGCATCATGGCCGCGCCGACGCCATTGCCTTGATGTTCTGCCAGGACGCCGATCGGACCGAGGGCGAGCACCGGGAACGGGCCGACACCCGCCCGAGTGAGGCAGACATGCCCGATGACGGTGTCGTGTTCCACCGCGACCATCGACAGGGTCGGGATCCAACCGGAGTCGCTGCGCAACCGGGTGACGAGGTCGACCTCGGGTGGATCATCGGCGAGTTGGGCCGTCTCCCTGTCGTTATCGGCGTTCGCGTACTGCGATCCGAAGGCGCTGCGGTGGACGGCCGCGATCGCGGCGGCATCGTCGGCACGTTCACGACGGATCAGCACGGTGTCGTCTCCTCCTGAACGATTGGGCTATCCGCGACTGCGCAACACCTCGGCCGTGCAGTCGCAAGCGCTGTCTAGCTCCACCGATAGTATCGAGTGTGCGCGATGTGTCCGAGGCACGCAACGGAATTCGCCACCGGTGTGCCAGACTCTCACCTTGTGGCAAATTCCGCGTCGCTGACCAGGGCCGAAGTGGCCGCCATGATCGATCACACGCTACTGGCGCCGGAAGCGACGGCCGCACAGGTGGACGCGTTGGTCGCGGAAGCACGCGAACTCGGCGTGTACGCGATCTGCGTATCGCCGTCCATGCTGCCGATTCGGGCATCCGCAGTGGTGGTCGCGACGGTCGCCGGATTCCCTTCTGGGAAGCATCATTCGCTCGTCAAGGGCGCCGAGGCGCGGCTCGCGGTCGAGCAGGGCGCGGCCGAGGTCGACATGGTGATCGATGTCGGAGCCGCGCGCGCAGGCGATTACGGCGCGGTGCTGTCCGATATCGTGACGGTGCGTGAGGCGATAGAGGATCGTGCGGTGCTCAAGGTGATCATCGAATCGGCGGCGCTGTCCGATGCCGCGATTGTGGAGGTCTGCCGCGCCGCCGAACGTGCCGGCGCCGATTTCGTGAAGACCTCCACCGGATTTCACCCCACTGGTGGTGCCAGCGTGCACGCGGTCCAGCTGATGGCCGAGACTGTCGGCGGACGCCTCGGTGTGAAGGCCAGCGGTGGCATCCGCACCTGCGAGGCCGCCGCCGAACTGATCGCCGCTGGCGCGACCCGTCTCGGACTCTCGAAATCCCGTGCCGTGCTGGAGGGATTCCCGGCCTGATGCCGAGCCCGTCGTCGGAGCATGCCGAACGTGCGGGCTGATTCCGCTTCCGGCACAACGCGCCCACCCGATACAACGAGTGTCGCGCCTGTGCCGCCTCAGCAGCTGACGTCGCCGTTTTGCGCGGGCAGTTCGGTCCGCCCACCAGCCAACTTCACCACCACACCGTTATCGGTGACCTTGACGTCGGTGGCCTTCAGGCCTAGCGGGTAGCTCTGCAGACTCTGTGTGAACACTTCGACGATGCCCGACACCACGTCGGTCGGTATCCCCATGCCGAGCAGCGCCGCCGACTTCGTCTCGATCTGCACGGTGCCGTCCTTGATCACCGGCTTCACCTGCAACTGCGCGAGTCCGCCGAGCACATCCAGGGTCAGCATCCCGGTCGATGATGCGGACGACACGCCGCTGACCAGGCCGCCGAGCGTCTCCCGGATACCGTCGTTGCCCCAGGTGACATCGGCCGAGGAGCTGCCGATGGTGCTGCCGCTGTTATTGCTGACCTCGAGATCGTTGAACTTGGCGTGCACCACCATGCCGACAGCCGGACCGAATTTGGAATCGTCGCTGTTCACCTTCACCTGATCGACCTTCCCGTCGATCCAGGTGATCAGCATCGGCTTGGCTCCGAAGCTCACATCGATCTTCGAACCCATATCCTTCTCGAACTGTGAACTGATGCACCGGGAAACCTGGTGCCGCGCGTATGCCTCCCCACCGACCAGCACGGTAGCGAGCAGAATCGTGACCACGACGAGGGCGATCACGAGTGCCCGCCGGTTGCCCCGGGGTGGTGGGCGCTTCGTAGCTGCGTTGATCTCGCTGGGCTGGCTCATGCGCTCGATTCTTCCCGACCTTTCTGTGCTCGCTCTGAGGGCGCGGTGAGGGGTTCGATTGTGACATCTGACACAGAGTTCGAGCGTAGCCTGGTCGACATGGCTGGCGATGCGGCGGGCCGCGCACACGATTCCGCCGAGCACGGGTGGCGTGTACTGCGGCGATTGGCCGGGCGCCATGCCGGGTTCTTCACCACCAGACAGGTGCTGCGCGCCGGATGTGAGACGCACGTTCGCGCCGGTCTCAGTGACGGCTCGGTGACGCGAGCCGGGGTCGGGCTGTTGCGGTTGGCCGATTGGCCCACCGGCCCACTCGACGAATACGCCATGTGGGCGGCCTGGTTCGACGGGGCCGCCGCGGTATCGCATCAGAGTGCTGCGGAATTGCACGGCCTCGGTCGACTGCGGCCGCGATTCCTGCATATGTCGGTGGGTTCGGGACGGCCGCCGGTCACCCCCCGATTGGTGGTGCTGCGTCGCCCGCTGATTCCGGCCGATCTGGAATCCGCGGGCGCATTTCTGGTGACCACGCCGGTGCGCACGGTGCTCGATCTGGCCGAGGCCGATATCGGGCAATCCGCATTGGATGAGGTGGTCGGCGATGCGGTAGCCATCCATCGCTGCGAGAGCGAGGAAATCCGTTCCGCGAGTGTGCGACTACCCCCGCGTGCGGCGGCCCGGGTGCGCCGGGCCCTCACCGCCGCGTGATCGGCGCGGTGAAGTCGCGAATGATCCGATTCGGCTATCAATTCGCTCGATCTCCGGTTTTGCCCGGCGCGCAATCATGGCAGGGTGACTGACCATGGGGACGGTAGGTCAGGGCAAGTGGGATCTCGTCTTTCCGTCCGGAGCGCCGGAGCGCATCGGCGATATGTTCGCCACCGCCGTGGTCGCCGACGCGGTCCGCAGATATGACGCCGACCTCGCACAACAGGTCGAGACCTGCCGGGACTGGCACTGCGGCTACCGTGGCATCTTCCGCGGCCTGACCGCGCTGGCCGCGAGCTCGTCAGCGGTGTCGGTGGGGATCGCGACCGACGGTTTGCGGGCCGCACGCCAGCTGCTGTGTTTCGTGACCGGGCACACGACCGCACCGCTGCACAGCGTCGACATCGATGCGATCGCCACACCCGATGGACTCCGAACCGGCCGAATCGACGGTACTGCGAGACCGGCACCTCGACTCGAAATCCCGTTCCGTGGAGAACTATTGGCCGAAGAGGCGCTGGGGCAGCAGCTGACCGACTGGTGTCGCCGCGGCATAATCGAGCCCGCCTTCGCCGCAGCGGTGGAGCGGGTGATCGATCATCCAGAGTGGTTGTCGCTTCCCGGTTTTCGGATAATCGTGACCGGTGCGGCGGCCGAACTCGGTCCGCTGCGGCCGCTATTGCGTTGGGGCGCTGATGTTCTCGCGATCGACCTACCCGGACCGCATCGATGGCACGAGATTTCGGATATCGCGAGGGCGGGAGCGGGTCGGCTGCGCTATCCCCTCACTGCCGAGCCCGGCGCGGATATCACCAGGCAGTTCCCGGCATTGCTGCACTGGATTCGCGCGCAGTTCGACCACGACGCCCTTCCGGTATTCGGCCTGTACGCGAATGCTCCCGGACCACAAGGAGTTCGGCTTGCCGCCGCGCTGGATGTCCTCGTCGAGGATCTGCTCGAGCACCGCGACGACGCGGCCGTCGCATATCTCGGCTCGCCGACCGACTGCTATGCCGTCCCAGAGGACGTCATCGCGGACGCCCACGCCCGCCTGCGTGAGCGCGGCGTCGGCCCGCACCTGTTGCGCATGCTCACCGCATCGGCGCTGTACCGGCCCAACTACCGCACCACGAATCCCGATCACCTCGGCGCGACCTGGAGCGTCGCCGACGCATTGCTCCCAGCCCAGGGCCCGAACCACGCACTGGCCCAACGCCTGCTGCGCTGGCGCACGGTCCTCGCGCACACCGCGGGCCGCACGGTCTCATGCGTCGTCGCCCCACCGGCCACGACGAAAGCCCTACGCGCCCAACGCTCCCTCGCCGCCTCTTACCGCGGCGCCCGCCACTTCGGCATCGAAGTCTTCGCCCCCGACACCGCCCGAACCCTCTTGGCAGCCAAGCTCGTCGCCGACCTCTTCGCCCCACCCGAACCCGACCCGAACCCCGAGGGCATCTTCGTCGCCGGTGCCGCCCACGGCGGCCTCTGGCGTCACCCCTTCGAACCAACCTCGATCCTCCCCCTCGCAGCCCTAACCGGCCACTTCCAAGCCCTACTCACCCGCCCCTGACCACCGCACAGCGCCCCACCGCCCCCGCCCCCACCACACCCCAAACCAACCACCAGTCGGCGCGTGCCATAACCCCGATTTCAAGATCAGGTGGCAACTATGGCGGCATCGCTCGAAAAGCCCCGCCACCAGTGCCACCTGATCTTGATCTAAGGCCTTGGGTTGGGGGCGACGGTCGGCCAGGGGACCGAGAGCACGCAGTCGCGCATGCGGCGGCGGTAGATGTGGATTGGGAGACCCTCTTGGCGGAGGTGGTCGGCGGCTGCTCGCCAGCGCGCTCGTGGGCCGAAGGGGGCGAGTGGTGCGGCGCGGGACCATGCGCGATCGGCGGCCGTCAGCAGGGCATGGATCGGTTCGCCGGGGATGTTGCGGTGGATCAATACCTTCGGCAGGCGCTCGGCGAGGTCGGATGGACGGTCGACCGTGAACGGGTCCCATGCCAGGGTGAGCGAGCGCGGTCCGGACCGATCCAACAGCACCCAAGCGCAACGTCTGCCCAGCTCGTCGCATGTGCCGTCGACGAGTAAACCAGCTGGATCCATCCCGGACAGAATGGTGGCCCAGGCATCGGGCACGGCCGACTCGGGATATTGCCGCAGCACGTTGAACGCCCGCACCAGCACCGGCCGCAGTCCGGCCAATTCGAAGCCGCCGCGCGCGAAGGTGACGCCGGCGCGGCCGGGCACCACCCGTTCCGGATCGATCTCGAGCCCGACCACCCGCACGTCCGCGCGGACGGTGCGCAGCCGGGCCGCCAACTCCAGCGTGGTCCACGGACTCGCCCCATAGCCGAGATCGACGACCAGCGGATCGGCCGCGTCACGTAGGCGCCCGGCGACCAACTCGTCGTGGATCAGCCAGCGGTCGCTGCGTCGCAATCGGTTGACGCCGGTGGTGCCCCTGGTGATGGTGCCGACCGGCCTCAGCGGGTCGGGTTTTGCTCTTCCAGCCACTTCACGGTCTGCTCAGCCTCGCCGCGGAACAGGTCGACCAGGTTGACCAGCATCAGCTGTTCGAGTCGCGGGCCGACCATCGGGATGAACACCTTGGCCTCGGAGGAGAATCGCATGGTGCAGCCGGTATCGGTGGGGAACAGCCGAATGGTGCCGCCGAGGCTGCCCGGCCCGGCCGGAATGGAGGCCGAGAACTTGCCGACGGACTCGTTCTCGTCGAACGGCCCCCAGCTCTCCTTGCGGGTGATGACCATGTCCTTGCGCATAACCGTCTGCGCGATCTCCGGCAGCATGTCGCGCGGCAGGATGTGGTTGAGCACGATATCGATACCGGAGTCGTTGACCTCGAGGCTGACGATTTCGTTACCGGGCGCTAATTTCGACATCTCCGCGCACCGGTCTTCCCAGTACTCCCGGGTCGACAGCGCCGCGTACAGTTCCTTGGTGGTGTGCAGCGGAAAGCGGGCTGAATAGTCCAGTCGGCGAGCCATGAGGGGTTACGTTACCGGGACCGCTCCCTGCCGCATCGTTCGGCGGTGGGTCTGGGGATCCGCCACAACCCCACGCCAACGCCACGCGGAATCCACACATCGTCGCGAGACGACAGCGGTGCATGGTCGCATGAACAGTTCCGATCAGCCTCGGTGCTTGCCGATCCAGCTGTTGGTGAACTCTTCCTCGTTCGCCAGCAGTTCGGTCAACCGTTCGGCGATCGCGGCCTCGATCTTCCCGCCGAACAGCGGAATCTTTACCTCGATGGTGCCCTTCGTCTGCGCTACCGAACCGGCGCCATCGGCCGTGAGTACGATGGTTCCGTGGACCTCGGCGGGCGCACCCTCGACCCGCGCGGTGAAGGCGGCCGAATCGCCGGTCCAACTCTCGGTGCGCGGGATGAGCAGATCGCCTGGTCGCACCGCGGTGATCGCGGGCGGCAGCAGCTCAGCGGCGATGACCTGCACCATCTCCACCTTGACCTGGTCGCCGTCGACGGTGACCGAATCCAGCCGGGCATTATCGCCACCCACCTCGGCGACGCGGTCCTTCCAATACTGCTCATCGGCGAAGGCCGCGCGTACGGCGGCAACCGGAGACGAGTAGCGAGCCGTATACGCCAGGGGTGTAGCCATGGTCGAACAGGCTACCGTCTGGGGCGTGCGAACTTCACGGGTGGTGTCGGCGGACCAGCTGCGCGAACTGCTGGTCGATAGCGGTGCGCGGCTGCGCGAATCGGTCCGGCTGGCCGAGCTGACCACATTGCGGGTCGGCGGTCCGGCCACGGTCGCGGAGTGCGCGACGACCGAAGCGCTGGTCGCGACGGTGCGGACGCTGGACGCCGCGGGCATTCCACTACTGCTACTCGCGGGCGGATCGAACCTGCTCATCGGCGACGACGGCTTCGATGGTGTCGTGGTCCTGGTGCGCAACGAGACAGTCGAGATCGGCGCGGGCAGTGTGGCTGCCGAGGCAGGTGCGAACTGGGACGCGGTGGTCGCGGCCACGATCGAGGCCGGTCTCGGCGGGCTGGAATGCCTGTCCGGCATCCCCGGATCCGCCGGTGCGACGCCGGTACAGAACGTTGGCGCGTACGGCGTGGAGGTCGAGAGCCTGCTGCGCCGGGTGCGCCTGCTGGATCGCGCGAGCGGTGAGATCCGCTGGGTCGAGCCGGCCGAACTCGGCTTCGGCTACCGCACCAGCGCACTCAAGCATCGCGATACCGCCGTGGTGCTCGAGGTGGACTTCGACCTCAATCCCGACGGTTCGAGCGCACCGCTGCGCTACGGCGAACTCGCGAACGCACTCGGCGCGGGCAACGGTGACTCCCGTCCCGCCGATCAGGTCCGGGCGGCGGTGCTGAAGTTGCGCGCGGGCAAGGGCATGGTGCTCGATCCGGCGGATAACGACACCTGGAGTGCGGGCTCGTTTTTCACTAATCCGGTCGTTGCGAACCATCGTGTCGAGGAAGTGAAGGCTGCGATCATCGCCCATGTGGGCGACGTCACGATCCCGACCTATCCGGCGCCCGACGGGGTGAAATTCTCGGCGGGCTGGCTTATCGAGCGAGCGGGTTTCGCCAAGGGATTTCCGGGCCCGCACGCCCCGGCCCGGCTGTCCACGAAACATACGCTGGCCTTGACCAACCGCGGTAGCGCGAGCGCCGCCGATCTGGTCGCACTGGCACGCACGGTCCGTGACGGTGTCGCCGAGCGATTCGGCATCCGGCTGGAACCGGAGCCGGTACCCATCGGGGTGGCTCTTTAAACGGGTGAAACGGACACCACACTCTTCGCTGGGCGGTCGACCGGTTTTCCCCGCGTAAATTCGATGAAGTGAGCCATCGTCCAGTCATTCTCAGACCGGCCGCCGCCGTTTCCGCTGTGCTGCTCGTGGTAGTCGCGCTGGTGGCCGGATGCACGTCCGACAAAGGCGGTAAGAGTGACTCCGCCGAAGACAACGCCCCCGTCGCGAAGGTCACGCTGGCACCTGCCGGCGACGCCAAGAACGTCAATCCGACCGCACCGATCTCGGTTACCGTCACCGACGGCACCATCGATCAGATCGCGCTGACCAATGCCAACGGCAAGCAGGTCGCCGGTGAACTCGCCGCGGACAAGCACAGCTACCGGGCGACCGAACCACTCGGCTACGACGCCAAATACACCTGGTCCGGCACTGCGGTCGGCCCCGACCACAAGCCGGTCCCGATCGAGGGCACCTTCACCACCCTGGCGCCGAAGAACTCCTTCCCCGCGACGCTCAATATCGCCGATAACCAGGAAGTCGGCATCGCCGCGCCGATCATCTTGCAGTTCAAGGGATCTGTGCAGAACAAGGCCGCGGTGGAGAAGGCGCTCACCGTCACCACCAATCCGCCGACCGAGGGCGCTTGGGCCTGGTTCCCGGACGACAACGGCGGCTCGCGTGTGCATTGGCGGCCGAAGGAGTACTGGGCACCCGGCACCACTGTGCACGTCGCCGCGAAGCTCTACGGTCTGGATCTCGGCGGCGGAAACTACGGATATTCCGATCTGACTTCGGATTTCCGCATCGGCCGCAGCCAGATCGTCAAGGCCAACGCACCGAGCCATCGTATGCAGGTCGTTCGCGATGGACAGGTCGTCTTGGACTTCGCGGTCAGCTACGGCCAGGGCAATGAAGCGCGTAACGTCACCCGTTCCGGTGTGCACGTCGTCACCGAGAAGTACGAAGACTTCATGATGTCGAATCCGCCGTTCTACACCAACGTTCGCGAACGCTGGGCCGTACGCATCTCGAATAATGGCGAATTCATTCACGCCAACCCGGAATCCCTCTCGGCACAGGGCTCTTCGAATGTCACCAACGGCTGCATCAACCTGTCACCGACCGATGCGCAGGCCTTCTTCCCGACCGCTCTCTACGGCGATCCGGTCGAGGTAACCGGCACATCGATCGCGCTGTCGGCCGCCGACGGCGATCTCTACGACTGGACCATCGATTGGAATACCTGGACGGGGCTGTCGGCATTGCAGGGCGAGCCCAAGAATCCGGTATCCGCGACACCCGTGCCGCCGCTGCCGGCCGGTGGTCGCTGAGCTAGGCAAACTCAGCGCGACATGCGACGATCGGTCAGGTGACCAGCAAACCAGCCACGGAGGACCACCTACGCGAGCTCGCGCGCCTGCGTCGCATCCGTGACCGGATCGACCGGGAATACGACCAGCCGCTCGATGTCGAGCGGCTGGCTCGCGACGAGCACATATCGGCCGGTCACCTGAGCCGCCAGTTCAAGCTCGCCTACGGCGAGTCGCCGTACTCCTACCTGATGACGCGGCGCATCGAGCGCGCGATGTCGCTGTTGCGGCGCGGCGATCTCAGCGTGACCGAGGTCTGTTTCGCGGTCGGCTGCCAGTCGCTGGGGACCTTCAGCACGCGGTTCACCGAGCTGGTCGGGATGCCGCCCAGCGCCTACCGGGAGCAGGCCGAACACGCCACGGTGGACCTGCCGACGCTGGTCGTCAAACGGGTGACCAGACCGATCAGGAATCGAGAAGCGCGGGTCACCTAGCAGCAATTAGCGTGAAAGCCATGGACATCACCATTCAAGCGAGCTTCCTTCCACAGGACGACCCGGAGGCCGCCCTGACCTTCTACCGCGACGCCCTCGGCTTCGAGCTGCGCAAAGACGTCGGATTCAACGGAATGCGCTGGCTCACCGTCGGCCCGGTCGACCAGCCCGGCACATCCATTGTCCTGCACCCACCGGCCGCCGATCCGGGCATCACCGATGAGGAGCGCCGCACCATCGCCGAGATGATGGCCAAGGGCACCTACGCCAGCATCCTGTTGGCTACCAAAGATGTCGACGCTACCTTCGAGAAGGTGCAGGCCACCAATGCCGAGGTCGTCCAGGAGCCGACCGATCAGCCATACGGGGTCCGCGACTGCGCCTTCCGCGATCCCGCCGGAAATATGGTCCGTATCCAGCAGTTGAGCTGAGTGCGATCGCCGCGCTCGACACCGGTGACTACCGCGGGTCACCGGCGTCGAGCCAACGGCAAGCCAATTGCCACGACTCCCGCCGTAGAAGAACCGAAACGCACTGCTCGAAGCTGATTAGATCGAGCCAGTGGACTCCGACGGAGACCGCGCAGGCGGCCCGCGCAACCAGATGGAGAACCGATCGGCATGGCCAAGAAGACGGACACGCAACCCCACGCTGCCGACAGCCACGATCTGATCCGCGTGCTCGGCGCACGCGTGAACAACCTCAAAGACATCAGCATCGAAATCCCGAAGCGCCGGCTGACGGTGTTCACCGGTGTATCCGGCTCGGGCAAGAGTTCGCTGGTATTCGATACCATCGCCGCCGAGTCGCAGCGGCTGATCAACGAGACCTACAGCAGCTTCGTGCAGGGCTTCATGCCCACACTGGCGCGGCCCGAGGTCGACGTGCTCGACGGGCTGACCACCGCGATCATCGTCGACCAGCAGCGCATGGGCGTCGACCCGCGCTCCACCGTCGGCACCGCCACCGATGCCAATGCCATGCTGCGCATCCTGTTCAGCCGACTCGGCAAGCCGCATATCGGCTCGCCGCAGGCCTTCTCGTTCAATGTCGCCTCTATCAGCGGCGCGGGTGCGGTCGCGATCGAGCGCGCCGGGAAGACGGTCAAGGAGCGCCGCAGCTTCAGCATCACCGGCGGCATGTGTCCGCGCTGTGAGGGCCGTGGTGCGGTCAATGACATCGACCTGACCCAGCTCTACGACGACACCAAATCGTTGAACGAGGGCGCGCTCACCATCCCCGGCTACAGCATGGACGGCTGGTTCGGCCGCATCTTCACCGGTTGCGGTTTCTTCGATCCGGACAAGCCGCTCGAGAAGTACAACAAGCGCGAACTCAACGATCTGCTCTACAAGGAACCGACCAAGATCAAGGTCGACGGCATCAACCTGACCTATGAGGGCCTGATCCCGCGGATCCGCAAGTCGATGCTGTCCAAAGACGTCGACGCGCTGCAGCCGCATATCCGCGCGTTCGTGGAGCGGGCGGTCACCTTCCAGACCTGTCCTGAATGCGATGGCACCCGGCTCAGTGAGTTGGCGCGATCGTCGAAGATCAAGGGGATCAGCATCGCCGACGCCTGCGCCATGCAGATCAGCGATCTGGCCGAATGGGTCAGCGGGTTGCGGGAACCGTCGGTGGCGCCACTGCTGACCTCGCTGCGGCACACCCTCGACTCGTTCGTGGAGATCGGGCTCGGCTACCTCTCGCTGGAACGGCCCGCGGGCACGCTGTCCGGTGGTGAGGCGCAACGGGTAAAGATGATCCGCCACCTCGGCTCCTCGCTCACCGACGTCACCTATGTATTCGACGAGCCCACCGCCGGTCTGCATCCGCATGACATCCAGCGGATGAACGAACTGCTGCTGCGGCTGCGGGATAAGGGCAATACGGTGCTAGTGGTCGAGCACAAACCGGAGACGATCGTCATCGCCGACCACATCGTCGACCTGGGTCCCGGTGCGGGTACCGGCGGTGGCACCGTCTGCTTCGAGGGCAGCGTCGATGGGCTGCGCGACAGCGGCACCATTACCGGCCGCCACTTCGACGACCGGGCCGCGCTGAAGGAGACGGTGCGCAAGCCCAACGGCGCGTTGGAGATTCGTGGGGCATCGACGAACAACCTGCGTGATGTCGATGTAGACATTCCGCTCGGCGTGCTCGCCGTCATCACCGGTGTCGCTGGCTCGGGTAAGAGCTCACTTGTGCATGGTTCCATTCCGGCTGGCGCCGATGTGGTGTCGGTCGATCAGGGCCAGATCCGCGGTTCGCGGCGGAGCAACCCCGCGACCTACACCGGTCTGCTCGACCCGATCCGCAAGGCATTCGCAAAGGAAAACGGCGTCAAACCAGCGCTTTTCAGTGCCAACTCCGAGGGCGCATGCCCCAATTGCAACGGCGCGGGCGTCATCTACACCGATCTGGCGGTCATGGCCGGTGTCGCGACCACCTGTGAGGAGTGCGAGGGCAAGCGGTTCCAGGCCGCGGTGCTCGAGTACCACCTCGGTGGCCGCGATATCAGCGAGGTGCTCGCGATGTCGGTGACCGAGGCGCAGGGGTTCTTCAGCGACGGCCCGGCGCGCACACCGGCCGCGGAGAAGATTCTCGACCGGCTCGCCGATGTCGGGCTCGGCTACCTCACGCTGGGCCAGCCGCTCACCACGCTGTCCGGCGGTGAGCGGCAGCGGCTCAAGCTGGCCACCCATATGGCGGAGAAGGGCGGCATCTACGTCCTCGACGAGCCGACGACCGGGCTGCACCTCGCCGATGTCGAACAACTGCTCGGCCTGCTCGACCGGTTGGTCGATTCCGGTAAGTCGGTGATCGTCATCGAGCACCACCAGGCGGTCATGGCACATGCCGACTGGATCATCGACCTCGGCCCCGGCGCGGGCCACGACGGCGGCAAGATCGTCTTCGAGGGCACGCCCGCCGACCTGGTCGCCGAGCGCGCCACCCTGACCGGCGAACATCTGGCGGCATACGTCGGCGCATAAACGAAAATCGCCCCCGCTCGGACCAACGTGCGGGGGCGAACTCGGGGCGATTACCGCGCATTCTCCTTGACGAGCGAACCGTCCTTACCGAACGATTCGGCGTCGAGCACCGAGTCCTTCTGCTGTTTGGCGAGCAGATCGCGAATCTCGATGAGCAATTCGATCTCGGTGGGCTCGGCCACCTTCGCGGTGCCGAAACGATTCTTCAGCGTCTTCATCGGCACCATCAGCACGAAGTACAGCACACCGGCGACCAGCATGAAGTCGATGAGTGCGGTGATGATCGGCCCGATCGCGATGAAGGTGGCCGGTTTACCGGAGACCAGCTGAACGCCGAGTCCCAGCTCATTGGTCTTTCCCAATACCGCGAGCAGCGGATTGATGATTCCCTTTGTCACCGCCGTCACCACCGCGGTGAACGAGGTACCCATGACGACCGCGACAGCGAGATCGATAACGTTCCCGCGCATCAGGAAATCTTTGAAACCTTTGAGCATGAGCCGAGCTACTCCAATCTGGGCTTGTCCGCCTCCCGGCGCCTTTGCCAGTAGTCGGGGCCACTCGAGTTCATATCCGGGTCGGCGGCCTTATGTCAGCTAGGTTGTCGGCGTACCCGGTGAGTAACCCATGTACTCGGGAAATCGGTTGTCGCCTCGTCGGAGACTACCGATGCCGATCCCGTCAGCTACGGCGAGCGAAGCGACCCGGACCGGCCTGATCACGGGGCTTGACGATGATCTGGTCCAGATTCACATGTGACGGTCGCGACGCCACGAACCCGATGATCTCCGCGATATCCTGCGCGACCAGCGGATCGATACCCTCGTACACCTTGGCCGCACGCTCCTCGTCCCCGGCGAACCGCACCAGCGAGAACTCGGTTTCCACTGCGCCGGGCGCGATTTCGGTGAGCCGCACCGGCTCGCCGAGCAGTTCGCCGCGCAATGTGCGGTGCAGTACGGCCTGTGCGTGCTTGGCCGAGGTGTAGCCGGAGCCATTGTCATAGGCCTCGAAGGCGGCGACCGAGGTGATGGTGACGATGAGTCCATCACCCGAGGCGATCAGCTTCGACAGCAACGCCTTGGTTACCCGCAGCGTACCGAGCACATTGGTTTCCCACATCCAGCGCCAGTCGTCCAGCTCCGCCTCGGTCACCGGGGCCAGACCCTTCGCGCCACCCGCATTATTGACGAGCACATCGACGTTCTCGATCGCATCGGTGCACGCGCGCACGGAATCTTCCGAGGTCACATCGAGTTCGAGTGCGGTGCCGCCGATTTCGTCGGCGAGGCGCCGCAGCCGATCGAGCCTGCGCGCGCCGACGACCACGTGATAGCCCTGCTTGGCGAGTTCCCGTGCGGTGGCTTCCCCGATTCCCGAACTGGCTCCGGTGACGACGGCAGTGCGAATGCTCATAGTGCGATCGTAAATGCACAGAATTTGCCGAAGACCGCGGCCGTGTGCGACGCAAGCGCTGATCGCGCGCGGACTTGGGTAACTCGCCGGGTACGTCCAGAAGCCAGCCGGGCGCTGACCGCCGGACCGCTACGGGAAGTCAGTGCGCCTACGACCAGCACGGGAGGCGGACTAGCCTCGGTGACATGGCTATTCGGGAAGCGGTCAGTGCGGACGGAACGAACATCGTCTATCGGGTCAGCGGCCCGGCCGATGGCAGGCCGCTGGTGCTGGTGCACGGTTGGTCGGCCAATCTGCAGTGCTGGGGCGCGGCCGCGGACGAGCTGGCCGAGCGCTTCCAGGTGCTCGCCGTCGACCTGCGCGGCCACGGCTACTCCGGCGCTCCGGAGACCGGCTACGACGATCCGAAGAATTGGGCCGCAGATATCGCCGCCGTGCTCGCCGCCGAGGGCATCGAATCCGGTGCGGTGCTGCTCGGCTGGTCCTACGGCGGCATCGTGATCAGCGACTACCTGACCGCCTATGGCACGGGATCAGTCGCGGGCGTCATCTACTCGGGATCGATGGCCAATATCGGTCGCGCACCCGGCGCGGAGACCGGTTCGGCCATGCAGGAGGCCATTCCCGGTGTCTTCGAGGAGAGTGCGGGGCGTGCCCTGCGCGCATTCGGCGCCTTCGGCAATGCCAATACCGGACCCGGTCCGGATAAGGGCGTTGACGCGCAGCGCATCTTCGGCGCGAGCCTCGGCACGCCGCCTCGCGTGCGCAAGGCGCTGTTCTACCGGACCGTCGACAATACCGAAACGCTGCGGACCCTGGACATTCCGGTGCTTGTCCTGCACGGAACCAAGGATCCGGTCGTGCCGATCGAGAACGGTCGCTACATCCTCGACGTGGTGTCCGACGGCCGCGGCTCGTTCTGGGAGGACGCGCAGCATGGGCTGTTCATCGAGGATCGCGCCCGGTTCGTCGCCGAGGTCAGCGCATTCATCGAAGGTCTGGATTAGACGTCCGAAATTCGCTGGCGCCATACGCTCGGCTCGAGCAGACTTGGCGTATCTCGGCGGATAGTGCACCGCGCGTGAGAACCCTCACGAAACTGCTGTGACGACTGTCACTTGGCCCGGTTACGGCGTCTGGGTTGGGCAATTCAACGTGCACTATGGATGGTGTGAGTCAACGCCCGGACCTACGGCCGAATCGGATCGCCGTGTTATCGGTGCACACCTCACCACTTGCTCAACCGGGCACCGGTGATGCGGGCGGCATGAACGTCTATGTGCTGCAAACCGCCATTCAGCTGGCCCGGCGCGGCACCGAGGTCGAGATTTTCACCCGCGCCACCTCCTCGAACGTACCGCCGGTCCAGGAGGCGGCCCCGGGAGTCCTGGTGCGCAATGTGGTGGCGGGCCCGTTCGAGGGCTTGGACAAGCACGACCTGCCGACCCAGCTGTGCCCGTTCACCGCCGAGGTGCTGCGCCAAGAGGCCAGACATCTGCCCGGTCACTACGACCTGGTCCATTCGCACTACTGGCTCTCCGGGCAGGTCGGCTGGCTGGCGCGCGACCGCTGGCGGGTGCCGCTGGTGCACACCGCGCACACCTTGGCAGCGGTGAAGAACGCGGCGCTGGCCGAGGGCGACTGCCCCGAACCCGCGACCCGCGAGATCGGCGAGAAGCAGGTGATCGCCGAGGCCGATCGGATGGTCGCCAATACCGCGGAGGAGGCGCGCCAGCTCATCGAGCTGTACGGCGCCGATCCCGAGCGCATCGATGTGGTGCCGCCCGGCGCGGATCTGACTCGCTACTGTCCCGGTGAAAAGGCCGTGGCCCGAGCCGAATTGGGTCTGGCGACCGACGAGCGGATCGTCGCGTTCATCGGCCGCATCCAGCCGCTGAAGGCCCCGGATGTCCTGGTCCGCGCGGCCGCGGAGCTGCTCTACCGCGACCCGTCGCGCAAGCTGCGGGTGCTCATTGTCGGCGGACCGTCCGGCACCGGACTGGAGCGCCCCGACGCATTGATCGAACTCGCGGCCGCACTCGGCATCGCCGACCACGTCACCTTCTTGCCGCCGCAGCCGCCGGACCGCCTTGTGCAGGTGTATCGGGCCGCCGACCTGGTCGCGGTGCCCAGCTACAACGAATCGTTCGGTCTGGTCGCCATCGAGGCGCAGGCCAGCGGCACCCCGGTGCTCGCGGCCGATGTGGGTGGGCTCGGCACCGCCGTGCGGCACGGTGAGACCGGCCTGCTCGTCCCTGGACATCGGACTCCGGATTGGGCCGATGCCCTCGGCCACCTATTCGACGACGGTGACCGACTACGTCGGATGGGGGTGCGCGCCGTCGAGCACGCCGGACATTTCTCCTGGGAGCACACCGCGGACGGATTGCTCGCCAGTTATTCGGCGGCACTGGCCGATTTCCGTGCGCTTCGTGCCGATCTCGGTGCGGGCCGGCGCAAGGTCTTCGAGGCCGCACGGGCCGAGTCGCCCGGGGAACGCGCTAGCCTCACCGGGGAACGCAGTGCTGTTCTCCTCGGCGAGATCAGCCAGGCCAGATCGCGGGCGCTGTGGCGGCGCCGGACGGGAGCGCACCGATGAGCACGGCAGCCGCGACCGCACAGCTGATCGACGAAACGCTGCGCGAGCGCGAAATCGAGTACACCCATCCCAGCCAGGAGACCTTCGTGGTCATCCTGCCCGGTGAGCGCAAACTCAAGACCACCGTGATGCTCACCGTCGGCAAGCACGGATTGCGAATCGAATCGTTCGTCTGCCGCAAGCCCGACGAGAACTTCGAGGGCGTCTACAAATTCCTGCTGCGCCGCAACCGCCGCCTCTACGCCGTGGCCTACACCCTGGACCGCGTGGGCGATATCTACTTGGTCGGCCGCATCGCCACCCCCGCCGTAACCCCCGACGAACTGGACCGGATCTTCGGCCAGATCCTCGAGGCCGTCGACGCCGACTTCAATACGCTGCTGGAACTCGGCTTCGCCGAATCCATTCGCCGGGAATGGAAGTGGCGTGTCTCGCGCGGGGAATCCCTGCAGAACCTGCGCGCTTTCGAGCATCTGGTGGAAACCGCCGACCAACCCTGAGCTCGTCCCCGTGCGCGCGTGCAGACCTGCCGTCGCGAGCCTGGGATTGTGGGTGCAGTGGGGTACAGGCCTTGGACCGGATCCGAGCAGGGGTTCGTTGCGGTCGATCCGACACCGGCGGGCCCGCCGTAGGCAACAATCGCGCTGTGGAATGGGGCCGCAAGGTACAGGAGGGACCCCGGCGATGATGGTTCTTGCTCTGGACATCGGTGCGACGAAATTCGCCGCCGGGGTGGTGTACGGGGGCCGGAAGGTACGCGATGTGCGACGCGTCGATGTGCCTCGGGAATCGGTGTGGGCCGCATGCCGCGAGCTGTTGCTGGAAGTGGCCGGCGGCGCGATGGTTTCGGCGATCGGGATCGGTTCGGCCGGACCGGTCGATGTACGAACCGGTGTCACCAGGCCGCTGAACATTGCGGAATGGAAGCCGGGTTTTCCGATCGTCGCCGAGGTGCAGCGGCTGTTCCCTACCGCCGCAGTGCGGTTCGCTATCGACGGAGCCTGCCTCGCACTGGCCGAACATCACGTCGGCGCGCTGCGCGGCATTCCGAACGGCCTGGCCATGACGGTTTCCTCGGGCATCGGCGGTGGCATAATCGCCGACGGTCGGGTGGTTCTCGGGCGCACCGGCAATGCCGGACACGTCGGCCACATCGTGGTGCCGGGTTGGGATGTGCCGTGTGAATGCGGCGGCGTCGGGTGTGTCGAGGCGATCGCGAGCGGCATGTCATCGGTGCGTTGGGCACGCGAACAGGGTTGGCGTGGCGAGACCGGCGCGGGACTGGCGAAGGCCGCGCACACCGGCGATGAGATCGCACTCGCCGCGCTGCACCGGGCCGGAACCGCACTGGGCACGGCCATCGCCTCCGCGGCCGCGGCGCTCGATATCGATCGGGTGGTGATCGGCGGCGGCTTCGCACAATCGGGCGAACTCCTGTGGGAACCGCTGCGCGCGGCGGTGATCCGGCACGCTGGTTTGGACTTCCTGCGTGAGCTGCGGGTGGTCCCGTCGCGAATCACCAATGGCGCCACCCTGGTTGGCGCCGGCGTGCTCGCAGCGGGCCACGATACGGCCGATGTCATCTCCTGAGCAGTGGGAACGGATGCGAGCCCGGTTCGGGTACATGCCAGAATGGCCTGCATGACGTACACCCTCGTGTTGCTGCGCCACGGCGAGAGCGAATGGAATGCCATGAACCTTTTCACCGGTTGGGTGGATGTGCACCTGACCGATAAGGGCATCGCCGAGGGCAAGCGCGCCGGGGAACTGCTGGCCGAACACGGCATCCTGCCGGATATCGTCTACACCTCGGTGCTGCGTCGGGCGATCAGCACCGCGAATATCGCCCTGGACGCCGCCGACCGGCACTGGATCCCGGTCGTGCGCGACTGGCGCCTCAACGAGCGCCACTACGGCGATCTGCAGGGCAAGAACAAGGCGCAGGTTCGCGACCAGTACGGCGACGAGCAGTTCATGCTGTGGCGGCGTAGCTACGACACCCCGCCGCCGCCCATCGACCCGGCCAATGAGTACAGCCAGGACAGCGACCCGCGCTACGACGGCATCGACGTCCCCAAGACCGAATGCCTGCTCGACGTGGTGAACCGGATGGTGCCGTACTGGGAGTCGACCATCTCCAAGGACTTGCTCTCGGGTAAGACCGTTCTCGTTGCGGCACATGGCAATTCGCTGCGCGCGCTGGTCAAGCACCTGGACGGGATCTCCGATGACGATATCGCCGGGCTGAATATTCCCACCGGTATCCCGCTGCGCTACGAGCTGGACGAGAACCTGCGCCCGGTTCGTCCGCGTGAATACCTGGACCCCGAGGCCGCCGCCGCGGGTGCCGCGGCCGTCGCCAGTCAGGGCGGCAAGTAAGCAACAGATCGACGCGCCGCGACCGGCTTCGGTCGCGGCGTTGCTGTTTCCGGCGGTGACCCGCCGTTTGCCTCGATCGGAATCGGAACTGGGGCGCGAGTCGCGATCGGTTAGCTGCCCGACCCTGGGTTAGTGTTCATTCTGCAGGTGGGCGTGGATTTCTCCCGTCTTGCGCAGGCGTTATGTGGTGCCGGTTGCTTTATGTGAACCAACATTCGACCCGCAATTGGTGTAACCCAGAGTTCGAACCTACTCGTCGGTATGTAAGCTCTGGTCGTTCGACCAGTCCGAGAGGCGGATCACCCCTGATGCAGAGAATGTTGCGTGCCACAGTGGCGGCAGTCGCCACGGCGGTGCTCATTCCATTCGTCACCCAGAGCGCGATCGCCGCGCCGGAGCCTTCCGGACCCGACGGTGGCGCGGCCGGTGCCGCATGGGTCGCGGCCGAGGACGGTCCCCAGCAGTTTCCGAATGTGAACATCCAGTGGGATGTCCCGATCACCATGAGCGACGGCACCGTCCTCAAAGGCAATGTGTACCGTCCGGCGGATGCGGCGGGGCGCCCGATCGACACCCCGACACCCACGGTGGTCAACCTGACTCCGTACACCAAGCTGGTCTCCAACATCGCCGACAGCGCGATGTCCATTCCGGGTTTTTCCGATGCGCTCATCGAACTGTTCCGACAGATCGACCTCAGCGGCACCCCGCTCTCCGGCGTCACCGATCTGACCAAATCCTTCGGCGGCGGCGAACTACGCAATTTCGCGGTCGACCGCCAGCTCATCAAGAGCGGTTACACCCAGGTCGTGGTCGACGTGCGCGGCACCGGATTCTCTCAGGGCATCTGGGACATGCTGCGCCAGCGCGAACAGCAGGACACCTATGAGGTGATCGACTGGGTCGCGAATCAGCCGTGGTCCAACGGACGCATCGGTATGAACGGACTGTCGTATTCGGGCATCAACCAACTCCAGGTGGCCGCGATGCGACCGCCCGCGCTGCAAGCGATCTTTCCGGTGGTGCCCGGTAGTGACCTGGTCAATGATGTGCTCGCACCCGGCGGCGGCTTCGGGTTCAACTTCATTCCGCTGTGGTTGACCGCCATCAACGGCCTCAAGCTGGTTCCGGATGTCGCGTCGATACTCAACGGACAGTTCGATATGAAGTGGCTCGCGGATCGGGCAAAGGATCCGTTCACCTTCATGGATGTGCTGCTCAATGTCTACAGCACCACCCGGATCGAGGACTTGGACCCGCGGGCCAAGGAATTGTTGACCGCTTCGTCGACCTCGCGCGCGGCCTGGCTCGGTGATCCGGGCAAGATTCAGGTCCCCACCTTCGTCACCGGGGGCTGGCACGATCTGTTCACTTACTCGGAATCCAAGATCTACAACGAGATTCCACTGCCCGCGGGCCAGAAGCAGCTGTTGATGGGCAATACCTACCACGTCGGCTCCGGCAACGAATACGGTAAGCCCGGTCTGCCGCCGCGTCTGGACGTGCTGCAGCGCGCGTGGTTCGACAAGTGGCTCAAGGGCATTGACAACGGTATCGATCAGTACGGCCCGATCACCCTGCGTCAGCAGGGCGGCGGCTGGATCACCACCGACTCGTTCGCTGATCCGCGGACCGGATCCCAGGATGCCGAATATCGCCGGATGTATCTGTCCGCCAACCGAAGTGGCACCGCGAACAGCCGGTACGACGGATCGTTGCTCGCCGCGGCGAGCCCGGACTCGGCGCGGCTCACGGTCGCGCCAGGCCTGACTACCCTGTGCTCCAACGACGCAGCGCAGGGTAGCGCGGGTTTCCTCTCGATCATCGATGGCTGTGCCAAGGACTCACGGGTCGCGGAACTCAACGGGCTGACCTTCACCAGCGACCCGGTCGCGGAGCCGACCACCATCTCCGGGCGAATCGCCGCGCACCTCAATACCGTTCAGGATGCGACCGACGGCTACTGGGTGGTCACGCTGAACGATGTCGCGCCGGACGGCCAGTCCACGGTGCTCTCCTCGGGCCAATTGATGGCGTCGCTGCGGCAGGTCGACGAGGCGAACAGCACCCGTTCCGCCGGTGGCGATTACACCGACCCGCGTGCCTGCACCTCGCTGGACCTGCGGCAGCCGACCGTGCCGGGGGAGGAGACGACCCTGGATATCGCTTTGCCCGCCACGGAGGCGATGCTGCGGCCGGGCCATCGTCTGCGCGTGGATGTCTTCGCGGGCAATTTCCCCAAGGGCCTGCCGGTGCTGCCGATGCTGATCGATACGGGTCTGAATCCGCAGCACATCCAGTTGGATCCGGATCGGCCGAGCTTCGTCAACATTCCGGTGCGGGGCAGGCCTGGATGGTGAAGCTGATCTGACAGCAGAGTTGGGCTACCCGCTCGGGTAGCGGCGCCGCCTCGGCTTTATCCGAACGCGCCGAGTTTCGTGAATAACGAGTGCGGACGAACGCGGGCTGGTAAGCCGTATCCGGCCCGAGCGTGCACCTCTCGCGCATTCATGCTCGAACCCGCGGGGTATGGGCGATTGGTGCACGCTCGGACCGTTCTCACCGGCTAGTCGGCCACGGCGAACGCCGCGTCCAATGGCGGGAAGATCGCGCGGGCGTCCGCGCCGGAGAACCAGAGACCGACGGTGAATACCGAGGTGGCCTCCAGGTACTTGGCGCGATGCAGGCCGCCCGCCGAAATCGGTTGGAGTTTCAGATCTTGCGCCAGCGCCGCGACCTGTTCGACGGCGGCAGCGTCGTCACCGCAGATCGGCACCGCCAGCCTGTGGTCCTCGAAGACACGAGTCTCCGATTCCCAGACCTCGGCCGCGCAGACATTGAACGCTTTCACCACATGCGCCTGGGGAACCGTCGCCGCGATGCGAGCGGCGACCGCCTCCTCGGATAGCACGAATGCCGGAACTCCTTCCGGCGCGGCCTCGTCCGGCAGGAACGCATTGGTGCAGTCGATGACCGTCCGCCCGGCGAGTCTTCCGCCGATTTCACCCAGTACCTCGTCAAGGGCGCTTACTGGAAGCGCTAACAGCACGACCGCACCGAATTCGGCAGCCGCGCCGATGCTTCCGGCTCGCGCTCCGTATCCGATGGTCGCTGCCAGCGCATCCGCGCGGGACCGTGCGCCGATGAGGACCTCGTGCCCGGCCGCGGCCCAGCCACCGCCGAGTGCCTTCGCCATCGCGCCCGCCCCGATGATTCCGATTCGCATATCAAACTCCTAGCTCGGATGTATTCGGCACCGACGCTAGGGATTTCGATAGGCACCCGAAGGTGCGCGATGAAGATGGCAGGCTGATGGCATGACGGCCGAACATGCCGAACCGGTGGAATTCGCGCCCTATGGCGACTACGAGGCCGACTGTCCGGCCCGCCTCGGCGTCGATCTATTCGGCAACCGCTGGCTCGCGGTCATCGTCTACATGCTGCGCGACGGCCCGATGCGCCCCGGCGACCTGCGCGCCGCAATCGGCGGCGTCAGCCAGAAGATGCTCACGCAAACGCTGCGCCGGATGCAGACGATGACACTCATCGAGCGCCACCGCTACGCCGAGGCCCCGCCACGCGTCGAATACGAACTGACCGAAGCCGGGCGCGATCTGCTCATTCCGATCTATGCCCTCGGCGAATGGGCCGACCGCCACGGCGACTCGGTGCGGTCGGCAATGTGGGATTCCCAGGAGTGAAAGCGATCCGGACGCTGGTGCGCGAACAACGCGTAAACAAGTGGCTAACGGGCCTGGAAGTGCCCATGACCTGCGCGAAACTTCGCATACCCCGAGTTGGGTTGTCAGTTGGCGACCGTACGATTCAAGTGTGAGTGTTCCCCAGGCCGTGCTGCTGGCAGTCCTCGCGGCTGTCGTCGGCCTGGCCGTCGGCGGGCTACTGATCCCGTTCATGAACGCCAGGCAGGCCGCCCGCAGACAGGCAGATTCCGGTCTCACCATGTCGCAGGTGCTCGACCTGATCGTGCTCGCCTCCGAGAGCGGAATCGCGGTCGTCGACGAATACCGCGATGTGGTGCTGGTCAATCCGCGCGCCGAAGAACTAGGCCTGGTCCGCAACCGGCTGCTCGATGAACGCGCCTGGGCCGCGGTGGAGAAGGTGCTCGCCACCGGCGAATCCACCGAATTCGATCTCACCGCGAAAAACCCGATGCCCGGCCGCAGCCGGATAGCGGTGCGCGGGGTGGCCAGACAGCTATCGCGCGAAGAGACCAGTTTCACCGTGCTGTTCGCCGACGACGACTCCGAGCAGGCCCGTATGGAGGCCACGCGACGCGATTTCGTCGCCAATGTCAGTCATGAACTCAAGACCCCCGTAGGCGCGATGAGCTTGCTGGCCGAAGCCATGCTGGAATCCGCCGAGGACCCCGAGGCCGTTCGGCACTTCGGTCAGCGCGTGCTCGGTGAATCCAGGCGCCTGGGCAAGATGGTCACCGAGTTGATCGCCCTGTCGCGACTACAGGGCGCCGAAAAGCTACCCGAGCTCGAGGTGGTCGACGTCGACACCGTGGTCATGCAGGCGGTCGATCGCTCGCGCACCGCTGCCGAGGCCGCGGGCATCACCGTCAGCACCGACCGCCCGAGCGGACTCGAGGTGCTCGGCGATGAAACCCTGCTCGTCACCGCACTGTCCAACCTGGTGGAGAACGCCATCGCGTACTCACCCGCCGGTTCCCACGTTTCGGTGAGCCGCTCACTGCGCGGCGATCATATCGCGATGGCCGTGACCGATCGCGGCATCGGCATCGCCAAAGAAGACCAGGAGCGCGTCTTCGAACGATTCTTCCGATCCGATAAGGCGCGCTCGCGCGCCACCGGAGGTACCGGACTCGGCCTGGCTATCGTCAAGCATGTGGCGGCCAACCACAACGGTGAGATCACGCTGTGGAGCAAGCTCGGCACCGGATCGACGTTCACCCTGCGAATACCTGCCCATCACGAATCCGGCGGCGAAGAAGAGGTCGACGGTTCCGCAGTGAGTATGAGAGAAACACACCCGCGTCCCTCGGGGCCGGGCAGACCCAACGGTGTGGAGGCACGCAGATGACGAGTGTTCTGATCGTCGAAGATGAGGAGTCGCTGGCCGATCCGCTCGCGTTCCTGCTGCGCAAGGAGGGCTTCGAGGTCACCGTCGTTGGTGACGGACCATCCGCGCTCGCCGAATTCGACCGCTCCGGCGCCGATATCGTGCTCCTCGACCTGATGCTGCCCGGTATGAGCGGCACCGATGTGTGCAAACAGCTGCGCACCCGCAGCGGCGTCCCGGTGATCATGGTTACCGCGCGCGACAGCGAGATCGACAAGGTGGTGGGCCTGGAGCTCGGCGCCGACGACTACGTCACCAAGCCGTACTCGGCGCGCGAACTGATCGCCCGCATCCGGGCCGTACTGCGCCGCGGCGCCGGCGATGAACTGGACGGCGGCAATGAGAGCGGTGTGCTCGAGGCCGGACCGGTCCGGATGGATGTCGACCGCCACACCGTGCATGTCAATGGCAGGCAGGTCACCCTGCCGCTGAAGGAATTCGACCTGCTCGAATATCTGCTGCGCAATTCCGGACGAGTGCTCACCCGCGGCCAGCTGATCGACCGGGTCTGGGGCGCCGACTACGTCGGCGACACCAAGACCCTCGACGTGCACGTCAAGCGGTTGCGCTCGAAGATCGAGGGCGATCCGGCCAAGCCGGAGCACCTCGTCACCGTCCGCGGCCTCGGCTACAAGCTCGAGGCTTGACCGTCTGCCCGAATAGGATTCGCAGCCGCCGAGGCCCCGACAACCTCGGCGTCTGCTGCGTGCGTCCGGATCAGGGCAGGTAGACCCAGGTGGGGCCGAGGCCGGGGACGTCCTGCTTGTGCAGGGTGATCCAGCCGAGATCGTCTTCCTGCATGCATTCGTAGACATCGGCCGCGCTGGTGCCGCGGCAGGCGATGGTGCGCGAGACGCCGTACGGGCTCATGATCAGGTTCTTGCCGTTGGCCTGGGCGTTGATTGCCTCGGGGGTGTTGGCGGGCAGGAAGTCGGCGGTGAAATCGGCGTATTTTGCCGGGTCACCATTGGGCTCGGCGTGCGCGGCGCCGGTCAGCGCGGCGGTGGCGCCGAGCGCGATGGCGGTCAGAGTCAGGGCTTTCTTCAACATGACCGCACATCCAACCGCATCCGAGTAAAGCCTGCATGGCGAGCAGGTGAATCACCCGCTATGCAAACCTCACCGCTCGTCCGCCGATAGGTCACGCCGACTGGTCTGCGACGTGGTCGTCGGATCTCATTCGATTCGCATGCACGGTCGCCGGATGGATCGCGATGAGGCCGAGTCCTTCGCGACGCTTGCAGTGTCTGGCCAGTTCTTCGTAGGCGGGCGCGCCGAGCAATTCCCGCAGTTCGGGAGCGTAGGACTGCCACACCGGACGGGCGCCGACATGGGCGTCGGGCGAGCCCGAGCAGTACCAATCCAGATCCTCGCCGCCGGGGCCCCAGCCGCGTCGGTCGTATTCGGTGATGGTGGTCTTCAGGATCTGCGCGCCGTCCGGGCGCTCCACCCAGTCCTGGGTCCGCCGGATCGGCAGCTGCCAGCACACATCCGGCTTCACCTCGAGCGGCTCGATGCCCTTGCGCAGCGCCATGGTGTGCAGCGCGCAGCCGACGCCGCCCGCGAAGCCGGGGCGGTTCAGGAAAATGCAGGCGCCGTCGAAGCGACGGGTGCGCAGCGCGGGCTCGTCCTCCAACTCGTCGAGCTCGAGATAGCCCTTCTTGGGGATCTTGCCGTCGGCGTCGGTCGCTTCGTCCATCAGCTGCCAGTCGCTCGGTGTGAGCATTTTCACAGCATTGGTCAGACGTTTGCGGTCGTCCTTGTCGGAGAGGAACGCGCCGTGCGAGCAGCAGCCGTCATCGGGGCGGTCGCTCAGAATTCCCTGACAGGCCGGCGTCCCGAAAACACACGTCCAGCGCGACAGCAGCCAGGTCAAATCCGCGACGATCACATGCTCGTCGTTTGCTGGATCCACGAACTCGATCCATTCACGCGGAAAGTCGAGATCGACCTCCGGTGCCGGATCGATCTTCCCCGCTGGTCGGGGCCTCGTGGAGCCGCTGTCCGTTGCGCCTACCGTCACACTTGAGGACGCTAACAGTTCAGTCGCCTAGCCTAAAGGGCCGGTGCACCCAGTACCGTATTCATGTGCGGCTTGGGGTACTCGATGTCGGAAGCAATACCGTCCACCTGCTTGTGGTGGACGCCCATCGCGGTGGTCACCCGATGCCGATGAGCTCGACGAAGGCCACTCTCCGGCTATCGGAGAATATGGATTCCGATGGTTGCATCACCGTTCAGGGGGCCGAGCGGCTGATCGCGACGGTCGCCGAATTCGCCAGCATCGCCGAGACTTCCCGCTGCGTCGAGTTGATGCCATTCGCGACCTCCGCGCTGCGTGAAGCCGCCAACTCCGATGAGGTACTCGCCAGAGTCCGCGCCGAAACCGGTGTCGAACTGCAGGTGCTCTCCGGTGTCGACGAGGCCCGGCTGACCTTCCTCGCCGTGCGCCGGTGGTACGGCTGGAGCGCGGGCCGGATCCTCAATCTCGATATCGGCGGCGGCTCACTGGAAATGACCATCGGCGGCGACGAGGAACCCGATCTCGCGGTCTCGCTGCAACTCGGCGCCGGACGGTTGACCAGAGAGTGGCTGCGCGAGGATCCACCGGGCAAACGCCGCATCGCGGTGCTGCGCGATTGGCTCGACGCGGAACTCGTCGCACCCGCGAAACAGCTGCTGGACGTCGGTAAACCGGATCTGGCGGTCGGTACCTCGAAGACATTTCGATCGCTTGCCCGGTTGACCGGAGCGGCACCCTCTTCGGCCGGGCTGCGGGTGCGCCGTACACTCACCAGCTCAGGTCTGCGCCAACTGATTGCCTTCATCTCGAGAATGACGGCAGCGGACCGTGCAGAATTGGAAGGCGTAAGTTCCGATCGGTCACAGCAATTGGTGGCTGGCGCATTGGTCGCGGAGGCGAGTATGCGGGCACTATCGCTGGATACCCTCGAGATTTGTCCGTGGGCACTGCGCGAGGGGCTCATCCTGCGCAAACTGGATACCGATATGAACGGTGGACCGAGGGCTACGGCATTGCCGGGTGTCGTGGTGGAAACGAGCGGTAAGCCGGTGCCCGGCAGCGGTCTATCGGGCCCGATCGAAACGGTGTCGTCATGAGTGAGGATTCCAAGCAGCTATCGGTTGCCGAGCTGCTGGCACGCAATGGCCAGCAGGGCGCATCCGCCGGTGGCGGCGGACGGCGTCGGCGCGGCGGTCGCGGCATCTCGGTGGCCGAGCTGACCGGTGATCTGCCCGCCATTCCGGCCGGCGGCGGCGGTGGCCATTCGGCGCACGCCGCACCCGAGGACGACGAACCGGCGTACGAACCACCCGCATACGAAGCCAACGGGTACGACGCATCGGGTTACCAACCTTCCGGTTTCCAGTCGGGGGGGTATGCGGCCGGTCTCGAAACACCTGCGCCGGAACCCAGTTCGTATGCCGCGCCGGACCCGGCGCCCTACGCCGCACCCGACTTACCCAACTACTCGCCGATGTCGGGGCCGATCACCCGATACGACCCACTCTCGGCCTACGCCGCTCCGGAAGCACCGGCCGATCCGCTGGCCGCGCCGGGATATTCGAGCCGGATCATGCCGGGGCGGGAAATGCCGGGCGCGGACTCGTCGCGGCATGCCGCGCCCGCGGCTCCGCTGTCCGCGCCGATTCCGGATCTGTATGCTCCGGCGTCCGACCCGTACGCTCCCGCGTCCGACCCGTACGCTCCGGCGCCCGACCCGTACGCTCCGGCACCGGATCCGTACACGAGGGATCCGCTGGCCGATGGGGTGGCCGGCTCCGGACGCACCGGCCGCCGACATCGGCACGCCGAACCGGCGGAGGAGACCACCGACGTACGGCCGCTGCGCGATCTCGGCCACAACATGGGTGCCCCGCCCGAAAGCCCACCGAACGGATCGAGATCCGGCGGTCGGGCCGCCCGGCGACGTGCGGCGGAGGCAGCCGAAGCCGAGGCCAACAATGCTGGACCATCGACCGCGCCATGGTCGCCGTCCACCAATGGCTTCGCACCGGAATCCGCGCCGTTGCCGATGTCCCCGCTGCCGGACGGTCCCGCGCACGGCGCCCGTCCCGAGCCGGCGGACCAGCGAAGATCCGCACGGCGCGATGGCCAGGCCGACGGCGCTCTGCCCGCTTGGTCGGCGCGAAGAAACGTACCGCCCAAGAATGGCGTGCCCGAATCCGAGAGCGTCCCCACCGCCGCGTGGTCACTGGCCAGCCAGGATCAGCAGCTCGTCTCCGGTCAGACCGTCGCGGGCGACCTATTGCGCGACGAAGTCGAACGCGCCGAGGCCCAGCGGGCGAACGGCCGAGCAGCCGAGCGCAACGGTCGTGGTCGCCGTGGCCGATCAAAGCTCGAGCCGGATGATGTGTACGACGGTCTGACCGACGTGTACGAACCGTTCCCGACCGGCGATGTCCTCGACGACGAGGAGGATTTCGACGGCGACGATGTCGATTCGGACCATTCGTTCGCCTCCCGCCTTTCGCCGAGACGCGCTCGCTCGCGGATCGCACGCGGGTCCGAGTACGACGCCAATCGCCGCCAGTGGATGATTCTCGGCGGTCAGAGCACCGGCGCCGCGGTCGCCGGAATGTTGCTGTTCAAGGGCTTCGAGCGCATGTGGGAAATGCTGCCCTGGGTGGCGCTGTGCCTGGCGATGATCGTGATCCTGGGCTTGGTGGCGCTCGTGCGAATATTGCGGCGCACCGATGACATCCTCAGCACGGTGATAGCCGTCGTCGTCGGCATCTTCGTCACCCTGGGCCCGCTAGCCTTTCTACTCAGTACGAACTGAGCAGGGAGCGGCTGTGGGGAATATCGGGCAGGCGGACGACACCAGGACGGCGAGCGCGGCCAGCGGACGCGCTCCCGATCCCGACGTGCGCACCGAACCCCATTCGCCGGTCGAATCGACCGGTGGACCCGGCGGTCAACAGATCCTCGTCGGCCTCTCGACAGCGTCGGTATATCCGCAGAACACCGAGTCGGCCTTCCGCTACGCGGCCGAAATCGGTTACGACGGTATCGAATTGATGGTGTGGGCCGAACCGGCCAGCCAGAGTATCGCAGCGGTCCAGGCCTATTCCCGCAAATACGGTGTGCCGGTGCTGGCGATCCACGCACCCTGCCTGCTGATCTCGCAGCGGGTGTGGGGTTCGGATCCGGTGGCCAAACTCGAGCGCAGTGTGCGCACCGCCGAGGCGCTCGGTGCCGGGACCGTGGTGGTGCATCCGCCGTTCCGCTGGCAGCGCAGATATGCGCAGGGCTTCGCCGATCAGGTGGCCGAGTTGGAGGAGCACAGTCACGTCATCATCGCGGTGGAGAATATGTTTCCCATGCGCGCGGACACTCTCTTCGGCCGCAAGACCGGCTCGGCGAAGCGGCTGGAGCGCCGCGGCGGACCCGGTCCCGGTTTGACCGCGTTCAGTCCGTCCTACGATCCGACCGATACCGGATTCCGGCACTACACCCTCGATATCTCACACACCGCGACCGCGGGCGCCGATCCGCTGGCGCTAGCCGCTCGGATGGGTCGAGGCCTCGCGCACCTGCATCTCGCCGACGGTCGCGGCGCGGCGCACGACGAGCATCTGGTGCCGGGCGAGGGCACCCAGCCCTGTGTCGAGCTGTGTGCGGCATTGCTGCGGTCGGGTTTCGTCGGTCATGCGGTCGCCGAGATCAATACCCAGAACGCGCGCACCACCCAGGGCCGCACGGACATGTTGAACCGCACGCTCGAATTCGCCAGGACACACCTCAACGCGCCTGCACCAGCCCCGACGCACGCGAATCCGGTGTGATGCTGCACCGCTCGGCCGGCAGAGGGGAATTCCGACCCCGAATCGCGTCGTTCTACGCTGTACGAACGCCGCATCTCGCCGACGCGGCCGACCGACGACAGGAGTGACGATGCCGGAGCTGACCGCCGAACTCGAGCAGGCCATCACGACGGGCGCACCCTTCAGCCGGGTGTGCACACTGACCGAACTGCTGTCGGCCAACCCGGATAGCGGCCGCTACCTGGGCATCATCGACAAAATCTGGACCATCGGGCCGAAGGTGCACGGTGGCACCATGGTCGCGACCAGTGCCGCCGCGGCCACCCGCTGGCTGCGCGCCTCCGATCCGGCCCTGGTGGCCATGGCGCCCATCGCGGCGAGTTCCGATTTCCTCGGTGCACCGGAGCCGGGCGAGGTGGAGTACGAGGTGCACATCCGCAAGGTCGGTCGCCAGATCTGCCTGGTCGATGTGAATCTGATCCAGAACGGGCGCACGCTGGTGCGCACCGCGTTCACCTTCGGTCACCTCGACGATGCCGAACCGATCTACGCGCAGCAGCATGCTGAAATGTCGATCGAACCGCCCGCCGACGCCGTCGGTTACCGGGATTCATCGATGGGCAAGGTCGTCCATGTGGCACGTGGCGCCGAACTGTTCATCGACCGGGAGTGGGCCCGATTCCTCGACGGTGCGAAAGGTGAACCGCGCCTGCGTCTTTGGATGCGCCCGTTCGAGGGCGACCAGCAGGATCCGGATATCGCCATGTACTTCGCGATCATGTCCGCCGATATGAGCCCGCCGGTTCCGGCGAACCTCGGTCAGACCGGTTGGGCCCCGACCGTTCAGATGACCACCTACCTGCGCCGCCGCCCGGCCCCCGGTTGGCTGCGGATCATCGCGACCAGCCACGAGGTCGGCGAGCGCATGTTCGACGAGGACCAGCTGGTTCTCGACTCCACCGGTGCCGTCGTAGCGCAGAGCCGCCAATTGGCCCTTGTACCGCAGCGCTGAAGAAATCGTCCAGTACCACGACCGCCGGCCCGCGATGCAGAGTTGCGTGGCACCTGCGGCCGACAAAAGGCGCGGGGAGGCGGGCTAGCCTTGAGCCCATGACGAGAGTTGCGGTGATCGGTGGCGGTCGCATCGGGGAGGCGTTGATCGCCGGATTGCTCGAATCCGGACGTGCGGTGAAGGATCTGGTGGTCGTCGAGACGCATGCCGATCGGGCCGAACTCATCGGTGATCGCTTCGGCGTGCGGGTCACCGATTCGATCGCGGATGCGATCGTCGGTGCGGATGTCCTGGTCATCGCCGTCAAGCCCGGTGATGTGGATACGGTCCTGACCCAGCTCGGCAAGGCCGAACTCGACGCCGATCGGGATCAGATCCTGGTATCGCTGGCGGCGGGTGTGCCGACGGCGCGGCTGGAGAACAAGCTGCCCGCCGGTTTCCCGGTGGTGCGGGTGATGCCGAATACCCCGATGCTGGTCGGCCAGGGCATGAGTGTGCTCGCACCCGGCCGCTACGCCCGCTCCGAACAGCTGGCCCAGGTGACCGAGCTGCTCGCCGCCGTCGGCAAGGTGGCGACCGTGACCGAGGCGCAGATGGATGCGGTGACCGCGGTATCGGGTTCCGGACCCGCGTACTTCTTCCTGGTGGTCGAGGCCATGGTCGATGCCGGTGTCGGACTCGGGCTGACCCGCGACGTCGCCACCGAACTGGTGGTGCAGACCATGCTCGGCTCGGCTGCCCTGCTGGAGAGCTCCGGACAGACCGCCGCCGAGCTGCGTGCCGCCGTCACCTCCCCGGCCGGCACAACGGCCGCCGCGGTGCGTGAATTGGAGCGTGGCGGGGTGCGCTCGGCCTTCCTCGAGGCATTGCATGCGGCGAAGCACCGATCCGCCGAACAGGGTGCCAACGACGGTACGGGCGGCAGCGGTTCCTGAGGTGATCTTGGACGGTTGTTCATCAAACACCGTGCGTCTACAGGGTGACCGGTCGGTTCCCTGCGTGTAAACCGGATTTCTCACACCCGTCGCAGTAATCCCACTGGTCCCGCTAAGCTTCAAGGAGCACGTGCGTGTCTGTTCCGCCGGTGGGGAAGCTGGCGGCGCGGACGTGCCGGAGGTCAGTGGTGCGATGATGTCTAACAAGATGTCTGCAAATAGTTCAGGGACGTCGCCAGGAAGTTCTGGACCATCGGGTGGCCGGGCTAATTCCCGGACGCAAGGCGGTTCGGCGACTCCGACGCAGTCGGTGCTCGGTGGAGGTACTCAGTTCCTCACCGTCGCCGAGGTTGCCAATCTCATGCGGGTATCCAAGATGACGGTCTATCGACTGGTGCACTCGGGTGAGTTGCCCGCCGTGCGGGTCGGTCGCTCGTTCCGGGTGCATGCCAAGGCGGTGCACGACTATTTGGAGACGTCGTACTTCGACGCTGGATGAGGCGGTTTCATCAGCTCGAGGGTGTCCCGGTAGGATGAGCCCTCGGTTCGTGTGCGCCTGTCGGCGGCACCGCTTTGTGGTGTCCGGTGCCAGCTGGCGGCGCGGACGCTGAAATAGGCGTACGTGATTGGCGTGCGCGCCGAGTAGAGAGAACGCGAGGACAACCCTATGGGTTCTGTGATCAAGAAGCGCCGCAAGCGCATGTCGAAGAAGAAGCACCGCAAGCTGCTTCGCCGCACGCGTGTTCAGCGGCGCAAACTCGGCAAGTGAGTCGCTGCGCGTTAGCTGAGAGGCCCGTCACCGATTGGTGGCGGGCTTTTCTTTTTGAAACAGCGAATTTTGAAAGTTGCTCATGTATCAGGTGACTGAAGTCATCGTTAGAACCTGGTTAATACCCTCTGCGCATCGCGGTCGAGCGGCTACTCTGATACCGCGGTAAACAGAATTGGGGGCTGTCACAGTTGGGATCCGGTGCGGTGGGTTCTGAGATAAGGGATAGACATACACCCAAAGTGGTTATGGTGACCGGTGCCAGCCGATTCTTCGGCGGCAACGTGGTCGCCCGTTTGGTCCAGGATCAGAACATCGAACGCATCCTGGCCGTCGACACCATGACCCCCAGTCGTGAACTGCAACGGCGCATGGGCCGTGCCGAATTCGTCCGCGCCGATATTCGAAATCCCTTGATTCGCAAAGTAATCGGCGGCAACGAGGTCGATACCGTTGTCCATGCCGCGATGCTCACCCATCCACCGTCCGGCGGCGGCCGGGCGGTGATGAAGGACCTCAATGTCCTCGGCACGATGCAGCTGCTCGCCGTCTGCCAGAAATCGCCTTCGGTGCGGCGCGTGGTGGTGCGCTCGACCTCCGCGGTATACGGATGCAGTGCGAAGGATCCCGCCAAATTCACCGAAGAAATGAGCGCGCGAACCCCACCGAGTGGTTGGTTTGCTCGCGACATGATCGAAATCGAAGGTTTCGTCCGCGGACTCGCTCGGCGGCGTCCCGATATCGCCGCTTCGATTTTGCGTTTGGCGCCCATTGTCGGCCCGCGATTGGCCCGGCGCGGTGTGCAGTATCTGCGTTCACCGGTCGCGCCGACCGTCCTCGGTCGCGATGCCAGACTGCAGTTGCTGCATGAGGAGGACGCCATCGCCGCGATGGCCCACGCGGCACGGCAGGCGCCCGGCGGCACCTACAACATCGCCGGAGACGGCGCGCTGGCGCTATCGCAGGCGATCCGGCGTGCCGGCCGGATCGAGCTGCCGATTCCGTGGTTGGTCTTCCGCACCGCGGGCCGCGCGATCATGGGCCCGATCATGCGTGATTTCACCAGTGAGCAGATCGACTATTTCCATTTCGGCTGTGGCCTCGACACCACCCGCATGCGCACCGAACTCGGGTTCGTCCCGCGCTGGACGACGGTGCAGGCATTCGACGACTTCATTGGGGGCGCAGCGTCGCGGCCCGTCATCGATCCAGCATGGATCGATGCCGCAGAACATAAACTGCTCGGCCTGCTCGGGGCCGGTACGGGAGCACATACATGAATGACGTAGCGAAAGTCATCCAACTCCACGACTTGAACATCGAAACACGCCAGCGGACCACGCCGCGCCGCTGGCCGGAGCCGCTGACCGGCGAGGCCACGCCAAGTCAGGTGGTGACGTCGCTGACCGAACGTCTCGCGGCCGCTGAACCCCCGCCGCCTCGTTCGGTGTCGGATATGGTGCGCGGCGCCATCGGCAAGCAGATCCGCACTACCGCGGATTTCGCGCGCCGTCGGCTCACCGGCGACTATCAGATCGACGAATTCGGCTTCGATGAACATCTGCTCGAATCGCTGATCCTGCCCGCGCTGCGGCCGCTCTCGGATTATTGGTTCCGGGTGCAGGTCAACGGGATCGAGAACATTCCGGAAGCCGGCGGTGCGCTGATCGTCGCCAACCACGCGGGCACCATCCCGCTCGACGGACTGATGCTGCAACTGGCCATTCACGACCGCCATTCGAAGCAACGCGCGCTGCGCCTGCTAGCCGCCGATCTCGTGTTCGAAACGCCGGTGCTCGGTGTGCTCGCCCGCAAGGCCGGACACACCCTGGCCTGCCATCCGGATGCCGAAAGGCTTTTGCGCGCAGGCGAATTGACCGGTGTATTTCCGGAGGGCTTCAAGGGCGTCGGTAAGCAGTTCACCGACCGCTACAAGCTGCAGCGCTTCGGTCGCGGCGGATTCGTCGCGGCGGCGGTGCGCACCGGTACGCCCATCATCCCGTGCTCGATCGTCGGCTCGGAGGAGATCTATCCGAAGCTGGCCGATATCAAGCCGCTGGCCCGGCTGCTCAATCTGCCGTACTTCCCGGTGACGCCGCTGTTCCCGCATCTGGGTCCGCTCGGTGCGCTGCCGCTGCCGTCGAAGTGGTACATCGAATTCGGCGAGCCGATCGCGACCACCGGTTACGAGGCCGAGGACGCGGACGATCCGATGACCATGTTCGAGGTCACCGACCAGGTTCGCGAAACCATTCAGCAGACCCTCTACAAGCTGCTCACCAAGCGCCGCAACCCGTTCACTGGCTAGTGCTCGCGGCGCCGGGTGACCGCCGCGGCGACCGCGCCACCGGCGGCGCCCAGTGCCAGCGCGGTCGGCACGCCGATCTTGGCTGCCTTGCGTCCGGTGCGGAAATCGCGGATCTCCCAGCCGCGATTCTTGGCCACTTCGCGTAGGTCGGAATCCGGATTGATCGCCACCGCGGTGCCGACCAGTGACAGCATCGGCACATCGTTGTGGCTGTCGGAGTAGGCCGTACAACGCTTGAGGTTCAAGCCTTCTCGGATCGCCAACGTGCGGACCGCATGCGCCTTGCCGAGGCCGTGCAGGATATCGCCGACCAGTCGCCCGGTGAACTTTCCGTCCACGCTCTCGGCGACCGTGCCGAGCGCACCGGTCAGCCCGAGCCGCTTCGCGATGACCTGCGCCAGCTCGACCGGCGTCGCGGTCACCAGCCACACCTGCTGTCCGGCGTCCAGGTGCATCTGCGCCAAAGCCCTTGTGCCGGGCCAGATCTTGTCGGCGATGATCTCGTCGTAGATCTCCTCGCCGAGGGCGGCGAGCTCCGCGGTGGGGCGGCCGGCGATGAATGCCAGCGCCTTCTCCCGGCCCGCGGCCATATCGGTGCTGTTCTCCTTGCCGGTGACCCGGAATTTCACCTGCTTCCAGGCGACGTCCACCAGATCGGATGTCTTGAAGTATTTGCGCGCGGCCAAGCCGCGGGCGAAATGCACGATCGAGGCGCCCTGCACCATGGTGTTGTCGACATCGAAGAATGCCGCCGCGGTCAGATCCCGCGGCACCTCGGGCCCGATGGCCTCGATATCGGCTTCGGCGAGTTCGGCATCGTGCAGCGACAGTGCCGCCTCAGCACTGGCCTCGCCGGCCAGATTGGCCCGCAGCTCTTCCTCGCTCGGGCCGAACGGGCTGCGAGAGATGCGCGCGAGCTGGTCCTGCAGACCCTGGCCGAGTCGACCATGATTCCACCGCACCGGAAACTCACCGAATCGTCCCGCGATGAAACCTGCCCTTGCCACCTTCGATCGTTCCGGCACCAGTACCTCCGCCCGTCGCGCGAACCACAACCACATTAGCTGGCCGCGGTGACAGTTAAGGCACTACTGCGCGCTCCGATCGGGGCGTGGCGAGGGGATTTAATATCGGCCATGACCAATCCCACACATTCGGTGACACTGCTGACGAGATCGGGCTGCGGACTCTGCGTCACCGCGTTCGAGCAACTCCGGGCGATCTGCGCCGATTTCGATATCGAGCCGTCCACCGTCGATGTCGACGAAGCCGCCGGAACCGACCCTGGCCTGCGCGCGGAGTACGGCGATCGGCTTCCCGTTGTGCTTTTGGACGGCCGTGAACACAGCTATTTCGATGTCGACGAGCCCCGATTGCGGGCCGACTTGACTCGCTGAGGGATTGCTGATCCGGCCTGATTCCGCCGCGCTGCTGGTCGCGGCGGAAAATGAGGTCAAATTCACCGACTTTGTGAAGGGCTGCACAAGCGGTTACGGTGGTGGCACGCGACCCGCTCGCCGAGGCTGCGGATCCACCGCGTAATGAACCCAGCATTCCGAATACTTCGACCATGGCACCGGACCGCCCCGAGCCCGAGGTCGAACGACGAACCGGACCTCGCCGGAGGCCGGAACGAGGAGCCGACGACGTGACAGAGCAGCATGAGGCGCCGAGTGGCGTCTCCGGCAGGGCTCTGCAGAAGGACATCCCCCAGGCCACCGTGGCGCGGTTGGCCACCTATCTCCGGGTCTTGGCCATGTTGGCCGACGACGGTGTTGCCATCGTATCGAGTGAGGAACTGGCTGTCGCGGCGGGTGTCAATTCGGCCAAGTTGCGCAAGGACCTTTCGTTCCTCGGCCCCAATGGTGTTCGGGGTGTCGGCTATGACGTCGCCAAGTTGCGTACCAGGATCGAGGATGTGCTCGGGCTGTCGCAGGGACATCGGGTGGTGCTGGTCGGCGCGGGAAATCTGGGCCGGGCTCTGGTGGGCTACGGGGGGTTCCGGCGGCGCGGGTTCACAGTCGTCGGCATGTTCGACAACCATCCCGAGGTGATCGGCCGCTCGGTCGCCGGTCTGGAGGTGCGCGATGTCGCCGATCTGGCACCGGCGGTCGACGCGTTGAAGCCGACCATCGCGGTGCTCGCGGTGCCCGACGACGCGGCACAGGACGTTTGCGATCTGCTGGTCGCATCCGGGTTGCAGTCGATTCTGAGCTTTGCCCCGTGTGAGCTGACCGCACCGGAGACGGTGGAGGTGCGCCGGGTCGATCTGGCGGTCGAGTTGCAGATGCTGTCGTTCGAGACCGCACGCAATGCCCCGCCGCTGCCCGAGGTAGTGCACGCCGTTTCCGGTCGCATCGCCCACCGCGCGCCCGCGCACACTGCTGCCGGACATCCGGCACTCAAGCACTCGACGACCTCGCATTCGGCAACGGAGCCATCCAGCAAGGGATCGGTGGTTACACCATGAGAGAGCGCAGCGATCGAATCATGTGCCAGCGCGCCATACGCATGACAGGGCCGAGCGCTAGCGAGGCGCGGTCATGAGCATTCTTTTAGTCGGTATTTCGCATCGGAGCGCGCCCGTCTCCATTCTGGAGAAGGTCGCGATCACCGATGCGGACCGGCCGAAATTGATCGATCGACTGCTCACGTCCAGCCACGTGTCCGAGGCGATGATCGTCTCCACCTGCAATCGCGTCGAGGTGTACACCGTGGTGGACGCCTTCCACGGCGGTCTCGCCGAGGTGGGCGAACTGCTCACCAAACATTCCGGACTGCCGCTGCCGGATCTGACCAAGCACGCCTATGTCCGCTACAGCGAGGCGGCCGCCGAACACCTGTTCGCGGTGGCCAGCGGCCTGGATTCGATGGTGATCGGCGAGCAGCAGGTGCTCAGCCAGATCCGCGGCGCCTACGCCTCCGCCGATGCCCAGCAGGCCGTCGGGCGAACCCTGCACGAACTCGCACAGCACGCACTGCGCGTCGGCAAGCGGGTGCATTCGGAGACCGGTATCGACCGGGCCGGTGCGTCGGTGGTTTCGGTCGCCCTGGATCGGTCGCAGCAGGTGCTCGGCCCGCTCGCCGGGCAGACGGCCGTGGTGCTCGGAGCCGGGGCGATGGGCGGACTCGCGGTAGCGCATCTGTCGCGGGCGGGCATCGGCCGCATCATCGTGGTGAATCGCACGTCGTCCCGAGCCAAGCGGCTCGCCGCGACCGCGCGCAGTCACGGTGTCGAGGCGCATTCGATGGAACTGTCGCGCCTGACCGAAGCCATGGCGGCCGCCGATGTCGTCATCACCTGTACCGGCGCGGTCGGCGCGGTGGTGACGCTGGCCGATACCCACCGCGCACTCGCCGAACGCGAGCGCGCCAGCCAGGTGGAACGGCCGCTGGTGTTCTGCGATCTCGGTCTGCCGCGCGATGTGGAACACGCCGTTGCCGGACTGCCCGGCGTCACCGTTATCGATATCGAGACATTGCAGCGCGATCCGGCGGCCGGTGCGGCCGCCGACGATACCGCGGCCGCTCGCTCGATCGTCGCCGACGAACTCGCGAAATACCTTGCGGGTCAGCGCATGGCGGAGGTCACCCCGACCGTCGCCGCCCTGCGCCAGCGCGCGGCCGAGGTGGTCGAGGCCGAATTGCTGCGCCTGGATTCCCGACTGCCCGGACTGGCCGATCCAGAACGTGACGAGGTGGCGCGCACCGTCCGGCGCGTGGTGGACAAGTTGCTCCACGCGCCGACGGTGCGCGTCAAACAGTTGGCCTCCACCCCGGGCGGCGATACCTATGCCGAGGCGCTGCGGGAATTGTTCGAGCTCAAACCCGGTGCGGCGCAAGCGGTTGCGGCTCCGATGGAGCTGAGTTCGATCAGCGACGAGCACACCGCGATTCGCTTCCTCGCCGATGTTTCGGTCGACCCGCAAGCGATCGTCGGCGGCAGCGAGATCGCGCTGGCCGACGACTTCACCGCCGGACACCGCGGCGAAGAACAGGGGCAGACGGCATGACAGTCGTGCAGGAAGAGGAAAACGTGACCGCAGGCAGCATTCGCGTGCCATGGCGGATAGGCACCAGAGGCAGTTTGCTCGCCCTCACCCAGGCGGGCACCATCCGCGACAACCTGATCGCGGCCGGACACGAGGCGGAGCTGGTGGTCGTCAAGACCCCGGGCGATCTGTCCTCGGATCCGGTGCAGCAGATCGGTGTGGGCGTTTTCACCTCGGCACTGCGCGACGAACTAGCTGCCGGAAATATCGATATCGCGGTGCATTCGTACAAAGACCTGCCGACCGCACAGGATCCGCGTTTCACCATTGCCGCGATCCCGCCGCGCGAGGATCCGCGCGACGCACTGGTCGCGCGCGACGGTCTGGTACTCGGTGAACTGCCTGCCGGCGCCAAGGTCGGCACCTCGGCGCCGCGCCGTGCGGCCCAGCTGCGTGCCCTCGGACTCGGCTTGGACATCGTGCCGCTGCGCGGCAATCTCGACACCCGGCTGCGCAAGGTCAGCGAGGGCGAGTTGGACGCGGTTGTGGTGGCCAGGGCCGGACTGGCCAGAATCGGTCGGCTCGACGTGGTCACCGAGGCGCTCGAGCCGGTGCAGATGTTGCCCGCGCCCGCACAGGGTGCGTTGGCGGTCGAATGCCGCACCGAAGACAGCGAACTGATCAAGGTGCTGACCGACGAACTAGACGACGCCGCGACCCGTGCGTCCGTCATTGCCGAACGGTCGCTGCTGGCCGAACTGGAGGCGGGTTGCACCGTGCCGATCGGCGCGATCGCCGAGGTCGTCGAATCACTCGACGATGACGGCAGAATTGTCGATGAACTCTCGCTGCGCGGTTGCGCGGCGGCCGTCGACGGCTCCGATGTATTGCGAGCCTCCGTGGTCGGCGCTCCGGAGCGCGCCGCGGAGCTCGGCCGCGAGTTGGCCAGGGAACTGCTCGATCTGGGCGCCCGTGAGTTGCTCAGCACGCCGGAAGCAGCGGATAACCCGCGCACTGACTTTTCCAATTCCAGCCCAATGGAGAAAAACCAATGAGCGAGCGCAGCGAGCGAATCAAGAGCACAGCGCCTTCGGGCATGCCCGTGCCGAGCGCTAGCGAGGTACGGGCATGAGCCGAGCGCACAAGAAGCATCCAGGTCGGATCCTGTTTGTCGGGTCGGGGCCCGGCGACGCGGCACTGCTGACAGTGCGTGCGCGCGAGGTGCTGGCGCGGGCGACATTGGCATTCACCGATCCCGATGTCGACAAGGGCGTACTCGCCCTGATCGGTATCGCGGTCGAACCGGGCGAGGACGGTGAGCGTCCGGTGGACGTACGGCCCGCGCTCGGCGATCCCGCTGAGGTGGCCAAGACGCTGATCGCCGAGGCCCGAAGTGGCCACGACGTGGTCCGGGTAGTCGCGGGTGATCCGCTGACCACCGATTCGGTGATCGCCGAGGTCAATGCGGTGACGCGCTCGCATATGGTCTTCGAGGTGCTGCCGGGGCTGCCCAATGGTTCCGCGGTGCCGAGTTTCGCCGGTATCGCGCTCGGCTCCGGACACACCGAGGCCGATGTGCGCGGTGAGGTCGATTGGGCCGCACTGGCCGCCGCGCCCGGACCGCTGGTGCTGTCGGCGACCTCGGGTCATCTGGCCGAAACCGCGAGTGCACTGGTCGAACACGGTATGGCGCCGCAGACCCCGGTCGCGGTGACGGTGCGCGGCACCACCCGCCAGCAGCGCACCATCGAGGCCACCCTGGCCACGCTCAATAGCGCGGCCTCCGAATTGGTTGGCCCGCTGGTGGTGACGATCGGCAAGGTGGTCGCACAGCGGTCGAAGATGTCGTGGTGGGAGTCGCGGGCACTGTACGGCTGGACTGTGCTGGTGCCGCGCACCAAGGATCAGGCCGCCGAGATGAGCGAGCGGCTGGTCACCCATGGCGCCATCCCGATGGAGGTGCCGACCATCGCGGTGGAGCCGCCGCGCAGTCCGGCGCAGATGGAGCGCGCGGTCAAGGGGCTGGTCGACGGTCGCTACCAGTGGGTGGTGTTCACCTCCACCAATGCGGTGCGAGCGGTTTGGGAGAAGTTCGCCGAATTCGGTCTGGACGCACGGGCCTTCTCCGGTGTGAAGATCGCCTGCGTCGGTGAAGCCACCGCGGATAAGGTGCGCTCGTTCGGCATCAACCCGGAGCTGGTGCCGAGCGGCGAACAGTCCTCCGAGGGTCTGCTCGCCGACTTCCCGCCCTACGACGATGTTTTCGACCCGGTGAACCGAGTCCTGTTGCCGCGCGCGGACATTGCCACCGAAACCCTGGCCGAAGGCCTGCGCGACCGCGGCTGGGAAATCGATGACGTAACGGCCTACCGCACCGTGCGCGCCTCGCCGCCGCCCGCGGAGACCCGCGAGATGATCAAGACCGGTGGCTTCGACGCGGTGCTGTTCACTTCGTCCTCCACGGTCCGCAATTTGGTCGGTATCGCGGGTAAACCGCATGCGCGCACCATCGTTGCGTGCATCGGCCCGAAGACCGCCGAGACGGCCATCGAATTCGGGCTGCGCGTGGATGTGCAGCCGGAGGTCGCCCAGGTCGGCCCGCTGGTCGAGGCGCTGGCCGAGCACGCGGCTCGACTGCGCGCCGAGGGTCTGCTGCCCCCGCCGCGCAAGAAGAGCCGCCGCAGCCGCTAGATATCCGTGGCATACCTGGTTGGGCGGCGAGGGCAGGCTTTCCACGCGACCTGCAAGCAGTCGCTAGCTGATCTTTTCGAGCGACCTGCAAGCAGTCGCTAGCTGATCTTTTCGAGCGACCTGCAAGCAGTCGCTAGCTGATCTTTTCGAGCGACCTGCAAGCAGTCGCTAGCGGCGGCCCCTCGCCGCACAACCGGAGCCGCCGCAACCGCCGAGCTCCGTTGGTCAGCGGCTGTAGCGCATCAGGGTCCGCACCAACCGGCAGGTGGTGTCGGACGGCGGGCGGATTTCGATGAGTTCGGCTGTGCGCCGGATCCTTTCGTTACTGGCCTGGCTCGGCAGATAGATGCCGGAGTCCAGCAGGGCGATGGTCAGCCGCATGGCCTTGAGCCGCCGATTGTGCGAGATGTACCACTTGCGCGGTCGCCCGGCGGGCAGCGGCCGCTTCTGCAGCGGAACATAGGGCCGATCAATAACCTTCGACTTCGGTGCGGTGTTTGGCACGTTGGCGTCCTCCCGTCGCGATCGGGAACCGGAGCGATCCCCTCGAACACACCTTCGATTTTACTCCCACCCACCGACAAAAACGCCCGCTCACAAGGGCTTTCGGACGCTGCGGTCAACTGCGGTGATTCCGGTACCCTGCGTTCGAGCCGGGCACCTCGGGGTATGGGGTGCCCGCCTGTGAGACGGGTGGTACTCGGCGGCGAGATGGTGTGCCCGGCAGTGCGATGCGGTGCTCAGCTGTGCGATGCAGTGCCCTGCGGCGAGATGGTGTGCTCGGCTGTGCGATGCGGCGCTCGGCTGTGCAATGCGGTGCCCTGCGGTCAGATGGTCTGCTCGGCTGTGAGAGTGCGCATGGCCGTTGCGCTTCCGGCGCGCACCGCGCGCTCGTACCAGTGCCGCGCCTCATTGTCGACACCGCGACGACTCGCGACAACGCCCATATTGCACAGCGCTTCCGGCAGCCCGTCCTCGGCCGCTGGCAGGAACCACAGCTCGGCGGCGTCGAGATTCCCGCGTTCCAAATACAACGTGCCCAACTGCTGATCCGCCCCTGGACAACCCGCCGCGATCGCGAACTCGAGCCAGCGAATCGCATCCGAGATCCGGCCATCGGCGGCGAGCAATGCGCCTAGGCCCGCCATGGCCGGTCCGCTGCCGTGAGCGGCTGCGCGTCGGAACCATTGCTCGGCCTCGGCCGTGTCACCCGCCTCGGATAGCCGCTGCGCCAACTGCAGAATCACCCCCGGATCCCCGCCGCGCGCCAGTCTGCGTAGACCCTCCCAATCGGTGGGTCGCCGCGGTGGCATCGCGAATTCGGTCATCACGTACTCCTGGAACAAGACCGGCCACTCCCCACCATCATCCGCCCCTCGCACCGCACTCTTCGAGCATCGGTAAATCACCGGCGACCACCGGGTGGTCCGCAGTGTCGCGCAGCGGGCTTATCGAAGCCTCGACACATCCTTAACGTGGATGATGTGGCGTCCTCTGATCGGCCGCTTGCGACTCGCATTCGCGCCGGGCGTATCGTGCGGTTATGACCGGATTGGACCGCCCGCGGCGGTTGCGCCGCACCCCCGCCCTGCGTCGTCTCGTGGCCGAAACAACTCTCGAGCCACGGCAATTGGTGCTGCCGATGTTCGTCGCCGATGGACTGGAGGAGCCGCGTGAGATCGGCTCCATGCCCGGCGTGCAGCAGCATTCGATGGATTCGCTGCGCAAGGCGGCGGTCGAGGCGGTCACCGCGGGTGTGGGCGGGCTCATGCTCTTCGGTGTGCCGCTGCCCGAGGACAAGGACGCCACCGGCAGCAAAGCCAGCGATCCCGATGGGATTCTCAACCGGGGTCTGCGCGCACTCGCGGACGAGGTCGGCGATTCGACCGTGGTCATGGCCGATACCTGTCTGGACGAATTCACCGATCACGGGCACTGCGGCGTGCTGTCCGCGGACGGTGCCGTCGATAACGACGCAACCCTGCATCGGTACGTGGAGATGGCGCTCGCGCAGGCCGAAGCCGGTGCGGATCTGCTCGGTACCAGCGGCATGATGGACGGTCAGGTCAGCGCGATCCGGCGCGGGCTGGACGCGGTCGGGCGCATCGATACCGGCATCCTCGCTTACGCGGCGAAGTACGCCTCGGCGTTCTACGGTCCGTTCCGTGAGGCGGTCGCCTCCTCGCTGGAAGGGGATCGGCGCAGTTACCAGCAGGATCCGGCGAATCGCCGCGAGGCGATCCGGGAACTGCAGTTGGATCTGGCCGAGGGCGCGGACATCGTGATGGTCAAGCCCGCGATGTCGTATCTGGATATCCTGCGCGATGTCGCCGACCATTCGACGGTGCCGGTCGCCGCGTATCAGATCTCGGGCGAATACGCGATGATCACCGCCGCCGCCGAGCGCGGCTGGATCGACCGCCGCGCCGCCATCCTGGAATCGCTGATCGGCATCCGCCGGGCCGGCGCGGATATGGTGCTCACCTACTGGGCGACCGAGGCCGCGCACTGGCTGTCGTGACGAATTCGTCCAGACCCGAGGCTCCGGAGTCGGAGTCCGGCAGTCCGAAGTCTTTGGAGTCGGAGTCGGCGCCGCAGTCATCCTCCGAGCCGGGTGGTTCGAATTCGCCGGAGCGTGCGTCGGGCCGGGCGAAGTCGCCCGGTGCGAATCCGCAAGGGGCGGATGCTCCCGGGCTCGATCCTGCGGAGTCCGTTCCGGAGGGTGCGCTCTCGGCTGGGACGTATCGGTCCGGGCTGCGAGGTGCTGAGTCGGGTGAGGCGTTGTCGCAGGGCGCCGATGCGCCCGGGCCCGGAGTGGATGCGCCGGGGATCGATCGTGCTGCGTCACCTCCCGAGGGTGCGCATTCGGCCGGGACGTATCCGTCTAGGCCGCAGGGTGCTGGGTCCTCGCAGGATGCCGGATCGGCCGGGCATGGGGAGCCTGATTCGAACCCGCCCGGTCCGAGGCCGATGGGAGCGGATCCGCACGGTTCGGGTCCGGCTCGAATGCATCCGCCCGGTCCGGGGGTGCACCCGCACGATCCGGCGGAGGCGGATCCGTACGGCCCTGGTTCCGCGAGAGCGTATCCGCCTGGGCCGCAGCCACAGGGTGCGATTCCGCCGGGGGCGTATCCACCTATGCCGTACCCGCCTGGGATGTATCCACCGGGACCGTACCCGAGCGGGCCAATTGTCGGGCCGCCGCGGCTGCGGCCAGAACCGCCGGAGGATATTCGGACGGCGCGGCAATTGTGGTGGGGCGTAATCGGGTTCGGCGTTCTGCAGATGATCGGGTCGGTCGTCGCGGCGTTTCAGCAGCGCAAGGATTTCGCGCAGAAGATGTTCGACCAGGTGCATGTCAGCGATCCGAATTTCACGATGGCCAATGCCGAGCTGATGGTTTCGTTGGCCTTTGTGGTCGCCGTGGTGCTCGGGTTGGCGCTGGCCGCATTCGCTTTGTTGTTCGTGCACCAGCTCGTGCGTGGAAAGCTATGGGCGCGCACGCTGCTGAATGCCGTCGGCGTCTGGCTCGTGTTGGTCGCGGTGGGCACGCTGTTCGCGCTGGAAGCGGTGACCGGAGCGGCCTCACTGCTGGCCGGTGGTGCGGCGATCGTGCAGGGCGTGCTGGCGGCGGGTGCGGTGTATCTGAGTCATCGTCCGGACTCGACCGCGTACTTCCAGATGAATCGCAGGTGAACGGCGGCTGGAGTGGTCCGCGAGTTTGTCAAGAAATCGGCAGCATGTATCGTGAGGGTTGTCACAGAGGACATGGGAACCGGAAGTCATTTGTTACGCGTTGTCTTACGTTTTGTAAGTAAGTCGAGCAGATGGCTCCGGGAGATCGGAGGCATCGATGCGAGTGGTGATCCAACAGCCGCAGAGCATTCGACGAGATCTGCTCGTGCTGAGCCTGCTGGTCCTGTTCGCATTGGTCACCGTCGCCGTGCTGCTGTTGCCCGGCGCGGTCGGCTGATCAGGAGCCGGATGTCGATTCCCGTCGCCGCGCTCGGCGCGACCGGGGGCATGTTGTGACGGCTTCTGGAGCTGGCGCGACCATCTTGTTCGCCGAACCGGGCGCGCGCTGGCGTTCCGTGGCCTACGGGCCGTTGTTGTGCCTGATCGTGTTGATTCTGGAATTGGTGACCGCTGACCAGGTGCACTGGTTCGCCCTCATTTTCTGTGCCGCGCTGATCGCGGGTTTCGTTGTCCTGCAGGTGATCGCGGGGCAGCGGCACGTGAGCGTCGAGTTGACCCCCGAGACGCTGCGCGAGGGCACCGAGGCTCTGCCGCTGGCGTCCATCGACGCGGTGCTGCCGGAGCGGGACGAGGACTCCTGGGATGATGAGGACTGGGAATCGGCGCGTTCGCTCGGCGAACTGAGTGGAGTGCCACGCCGACGCAAGGGGATCGGGCTGCGGCTCATCGGTGGTGAACTGGTGCAGGCGTGGGCGAAGGACCACCGCGGATTGCGGGCCGCGCTCACCGAAGCACTCGGCGGGACCGAAGTCGATCCGTCCACGCGGACCGCGGAAATCGAAGACAGCGAGAACGGAGCGGAGCGTTGACGCGCTTGATCGCGATCGGTGATCGGATGCTTGCGGCATTGGTCGAATTGACGCTCGCGCTCGGGTGTGCGGTCCTCGCGGTGGTGAGCTGGCGCAACGGGCTGATCACCACCACCTTCGCGCCGTCGGGTGAGGTGCCCGGCTTCGACTCCACCCGCTACAGTGCGCCGTGGTTGGTGCTGGCCACTTTCCTGATGATGGTGGCTGGTGCGCTCGCGATCGATGCCGTCGCGCGCACGGTGCGTGCCGCGGGTTCGCGCTGAATCAGGGCAATCACCGGCGATCCAGATCGCCGCGCCTGTTCGGGCGCGAATTTTGCGGGATGATCGCGGGCATGATGCCTACAATCCCATCGTTTTCGCTACTCAATCTGCTGCCTGTCCCGTTGGCATGTCTGCTGACAACCGGCTTCGCCTTGTTCTGCATCGGCGTCACCGCGTAGCGCCGTATCACGCTCGGGCGCAACGGCCGGTACGAGACGTGCCCTGGCGCATCGGCGGCGACTGCACTACCGTGCAAGTGCCGCAGCCGCAAGGTGCATCGGTCGGCATTCAGTGAATACTGTTGTGGCCGTTTTGCTTTCGGCCGGTATCCGAATGGTGTCGACTGGGAGAAATGCTTGTGATTCGTTTTGCCGGGAAAGTGTGCGCTGCGGTCGTGGTGGCAGCCGCGATCGGGGCGGCGCCCGCATGGGCCGCGCCGGGACTGCCGCTGGAGCCTGCCGCCCAGACCGACACTCAGACCGAGGTGTCCCAACTCGCGCCGATCTTCGTGCCCGATTCGGGTTCGGCGGGTGTGTACAACAACTTCATGTGCCAGCTGCACACCATCTCGGCTTCGGCGCCGTGCATGTACACCTGAGTTCCCGCTAATTCCAGCTCTGATAAATGTCGAGCGTGCGGCCGTCCTTCGTGCCCGGCGCATTGAGGTACAGGGTGACGGTGCCGTCGGGATGGCTGGCCGCCTCCATGATGACCTCGCGCAATGAGGCGTGCACTCCGCCGTTCTCGTCGCGGTAGATCTCGGTGTCGCTCTCGAGTCCGGCGCCGATCCGGTTGAGCGGCACCACCATGGTGATCAATGCGGGCACTGGTCCATCGCCGAGGGCCGCGGTCTCCTCGTGATTCAGATGCAGCCCGATCCGGTCGGGCTGGCTGACCGGATCCGCGGCGGCCGCGGTCCCGGCGCCGAAGGCGACGGCGGCGGTGAGCGCGGCGAAGAGCGTGGCGCTGATGACGGCGAACCGCATTGGACCCTCCCGATGGGCTAGATGGTGCGAAGACCCACCGAGATTACGCATCAGTAATCGGTCGGCGACCGATATCGGCCCCAACCATGATCGGCGTGTTGCACTGAAGAGGCTGCAGTGCGTGCGGTCTGCGTCACTCGACTACACCCTGTCGTCGACTCGTTCCCATCGGGCTGAGACACTGGACGTCGTGAGTTCTTCTCCGCGCGCGACCAGGGCATCGGTGCCGGTCTCGGCTCAGCTCTTCGACCGGGCCGCTTCGGTGATTCCGGGTGGTGTGAATTCGCCGGTGCGGGCCTTCAAGTCCGTCGGCGGCACACCACGATTCATCGCATCGGCCAAGGGCTACACCCTTACCGATGTCGACGGCAACGAATATGTCGACCTGGTGTGTTCCTGGGGGCCGATGATCCTCGGCCACGCGCATCCCGAGGTGGTCGAGGCGGTGCAGCGCGCGGCCGTCGGCGGACTATCCTTCGGCGCGCCGACCGAGGCCGAGATCGAACTGGCCGAGTTGATCGCCGAACGGGTGGCGCCGGTCGATCGGGTCCGCCTGGTCAACTCCGGCACCGAGGCGACCATGAGCGCGGTCCGATTGGCCCGCGGCTACACCGGTCGCGCCAAGATCATCAAGTTTTCCGGTTGCTACCACGGCCATGTGGACGCTTTGCTCGCTGATGCCGGTTCCGGTGTTGCGACGCTCGGCCTGCCGACCTCCCCGGGTGTCACCGGCGCGCAGGCCGGCGACACCATCGTGCTGCCGTACAACGACATCGATGCCGTTGCCGCCGCACTCGCCGCGCATCCGGGTGAAATCGCCTGTGTGATCACCGAGGCGGCCGCGGGCAATATGGGTGCGGTCGCGCCGCTGCCCGGGTTCAACGAGGGCCTGCGCAAGCTGACCGCCGAAGCCGGCGCGCTGCTGATCATGGACGAGGTGATGACCGGATTCCGGGTGAGCCGGTCCGGCTGGTTCGGCCGCGACGGTGTCGCCGGTGATCTCTACACCTTCGGCAAGGTGATGAGCGGTGGTTTGCCTGCCGCCGCATTCGGCGGGCGCGCCGAGATCATGAATCACCTTGCGCCGCTTGGTCCGGTGTATCAGGCGGGCACCCTGTCCGGGAACCCGGTCGCCGTCGCCGCTGGGCTCGCTTCGCTGCGTGCCGCCGATGACGCGGTGTACGCGGCGCTCGATCGCAATGCCGAGCGACTGGGCGGCTTGTTCACCGAGGCACTCGGTGCCGCGGGGGTCGAGCATCAGGTCCAGTTCGCGGGCAATATGGTGAGCGTGTTCTTCGCCGACCGTCCGGTCACCGACTACGCCACCGCCAAAGCCAGCCAGACCTGGCGTTTCCCCGCCTTCTTCCACGCACTGCTCGACGGCGGTGTGTACGCGCCGCCGAGCGCGTTCGAGGCATGGTTCGTCTCCGCGGCGCTCGACGAGGACGCATTCGACCGTATCGCCGCTGCCCTGCCCGCCGCCGCACATGCGGCCGCGGCCGCCACCCCCGAAGGATCCCGCGCGTGAGTTCCGACCAGCCAGATTCAGAAATGCGCGAACTACCAGATATCGCCGTCGACAACGCGGAAGCCACTGTCGCGTCCCATGCCGGTGCGTCCGAGCAGTCGAGCGCTATCGTCGAATCCGGCCTTGCCGCGCAGCCCGGCGACGCTGCCGCATCCGGTGTCACCGCCGAGGCCGTCGGCCGGCCTGATTCCGACGAGACCGAAGAGTCTGTCGCCGTCGCGTCGCCGCGTACCTCCGGCACCGTCACCCGTCCGCGCGGTGCGGAGTCGGTCCACGCGGTCGATGACGATTCAGTCGAGACCATCGTGCATGTGCTGCGACACGGCGAGGTACACAACCCGAATGGCATTCTCTACGGTCGCCTGCCCGGGTTCAGCCTGTCGGTGACCGGTCGGTCGCAGGCCGGTGCGGTCGCGCGGTCGCTGGCCGATCACGACATCGCACTGGTGATCGCCTCGCCGCTGCAGCGTGCGCAGGAGACCGCCGAGCCGATCGCGCGCCAGCACGGGCTGCTCGTGCGCACCGACGAGAACCTGATCGAGGCCGGTAATACTTTCGAGGGTCTGCGGGTTTCGGTCGGTGACGGTGCGCTGCGCAAGCCGAGGCACTGGTGGAAGCTGCGCGATCCGTTCACCCCGTCCTGGGGCGAACCGTATCTGCAGATCGCGCACCGCATGCTGGCCGCGGTCAATAAGGCCAGGGTCGAGGCGGCCGGGCACGAGGCGGTGCTGGTTTCGCATCAGTTGCCGGTCTGGACGCTTCGGCGGTTCCTGCAGGGGCAGCGGCTCTGGCACGATCCGCGGCACCGGCAGTGCTCGCTCGCCTCGCTGACCTCGCTGGTCTACCAGGGCGACACCCTCGTCGACATCGTCTACTCCGAGCCCGCCGGCGGTTCGGATCCCGCGGTGCACGGCGCATGAGAACTTCTTCCCGGCCGTCGGCCCGGCGTTTCGCGCCGGTCCTGCTCTCGTGCGTGGCCCTGGTCGCCGCGCTCGTGGGTTGTTCGACCGGGAAGGATGCGGTGGCCTCCGGCGGAACGTTCGAATTCGTCTCGCCCGGCGGCAAAACCGATATTTTCTATGATCCGCCCGCCGCGCGTGGCACCATCGGCAAGCTCGCCGGGCCGGATCTGATGACCTCGGGCAAGACCACTTCGGTCGCCGACTTCCCGGACAAGGTAGTCGTGCTCAATCTGTGGGGGCAGTGGTGCGGGCCGTGCCGCGCCGAGGCGCCCGCGCTCGAAAAGGTCTACGAGGCAACCAAGGACAGGGGCGTCGTCTTTCTCGGCATCAATGTCCGTGATTTCCAGCAGGACAAGGCGCAGGACTTCGTCGTCGACAACAAGGTCGGTTATCCGTCCGTCTACGACCCGTCCATGCGCACCCTGCTCGCGCTCGGCGGCAACTTCCCGACCAGTGTCATTCCCACCACGCTGGTGCTGGATCGGCAACATCGGGTCGCCGCTGTCTTCCTCCGCTCGCTCTTGGCGGAAGACCTCCAACCAGTTGTCGAACGCATTGCGGCGGAAGGTTCGCAGTGACTCGTTCGGCCCCATGCCGTAATTACGTCCCGCTCGATAGCGAGCGGTAGGAAGGTGCAATCGTGAATCGCGATCGCCGTACTCGTAGCCCGCGTGCCTGTCGCCCGCGGCAGGCCGCCCGTCTCGTTCGCGGTGTCTGGACGGTCGATGACCGGTGGGTCGGCGTTGCCGCCGTACCGCGCAGCGCCGCAGCCGATTCCATGATGGACTTCGCACCGGAAGCCGCACCGGTGCCCGAGCGAGCTGATCGACCCCCGGTGGAGTCCGACTGATGGTGCTTGCCGCAGTTGGTGATTCGTTCCAGCAGACGGCGGCGACGGGGCCGCTGTTATTGGCGCTCGGTGCGTGCGTACTGGCCGGACTGGTCTCGTTCGCTTCGCCGTGTGTGGTGCCGCTGGTACCGGGTTACCTGTCCTATCTGGCCGGGCTGGTCGGCGCCGAAGCGCCGCCCGCCACCGCTGCGCAGGCCAAAAGCCTTGGTGGCACAGCGGTTTCGGTGGATAGGGCTGCGGCAGGTACGGGTCGGATCCGAGTGGCCGGTGCGGCCGGTCTGTTCGTCGCGGGCTTCACCGTGGTGTTCGTGCTCGCCACCGCAACGGTTTTCGGCGTCATCCAGACCTTGAACGTGAATCGAGAACTGCTGCAACGGGTCGGCGGTGTGGTCACCATCCTGATGGGTCTGGTGTTCATCGGTCTGGTCCCCGCGTTGCAGCGCGATACCCGGATGGAGCCGCGCAGGCTCACCGGTATTCTGGGCGCTCCGCTGCTCGGTGCGGTCTTCGCGCTCGGTTGGACGCCGTGTCTCGGGCCGACGCTGTCCGGGGTGATGGCGGTTTCGGCCGGGACCGAGGGTACGACGGCCGTGCGTGGAGTGGCGCTGATCGTCGCCTACTGCCTCGGCCTCGGCCTGCCGTTCGTGATCCTGGCCTTCGGGTCGGCGAGCGCGTTGCGCGGGGTCGGTTGGCTGCGGCGCAATTCGCGCACCATTCAGATCATCGGGGGCATATTGCTCGTCGCGGTCGGGATCGCGCTGGTCACCGGCGCGTGGGACCAGTTCGTGGCCTGGGTGCGCGACGCATTCGTTTCCGAGGTGACCCTGCCGATATGACCGTGCTCGACAAACCCGAGGCGCCGGTGACGCCGCCGAAGCAGTCCCTGCTCGGGCGTGCCTGGGCGCTCGTGCGCAATGCCTGGCGTGGGCTGACCAGTATGCGTACCGCTCTGGTGCTGCTGTTCCTGCTTGCCTTGGGCGCGATCCCGGGTGCACTGCTGCCGCAGCGAAATCTCAACGAGGGCAAGGTCGATCAGTACATCGCCGACCGCCCGACGCTCGGGCCGTGGATGGACCGGTTCCAGCTGTTCGACGTGTTCTCCAGCTTCTGGTTCACCGCAATCTATGCGCTGCTGTTCATTTCGCTCGTCGGTTGCATTCTGCCGCGCTGTCTCGACCACTATCGCGCACTGCGCACGCCGCCGGTTCGAGTGCCGCGCAACCTGTCGCGGCTGCCGCACCATTACTCCGAGACGATCGACGGCACCCCGGATGTCGTGCTCGAGCATGCGCGCAAGGAGTTGCGCGGCTGGCGGACGGAGGTGCGCGAAGGCACTCGCGACGGTGAGATAACCCTCTCCGCGGAGAAGGGGTACACCCGGGAACTCGGCAACCTCGTCTTCCACCTGGCCCTGGTCGGGCTGCTCGTCGCGATCGCGGTCGGCAAGTTGTTCGGTTACGAGGGCAGCGTGATCGTCATCGCGAACAACGGTCCCGGCTTCTGCACAACCTCGCCCGCCGTCTTCGACTCGTTCAAGGCGGGCAATATCAACGACGGCACCGGTATGACGCCATTGTGCGTACGCGTCAAGGACTTCAACGCCGACTATCTGCAGAACGGCCAGGCCGAGATGTTCACCTCGCATATCGAATATCAGGCCGGAGGCGATCTGCAGAGCGACACCTGGCGCGATGCGCAGATCCAGGTGAACCATCCGCTGCGCGTCGCGGGGGACCGGTTGTACCTGCAGGGTCACGGTTTCGCGCCGACGTTCACCGTGACCTTCCCGAACGGGCGGACCCGAACCGAATCGGTGCAGTGGCGGCCCGATAATGCGCAGACCTTCCTGTCCAGCGGTGTGCTGCGGATCGATCCGCCCGGTGGCATGTACGCGACCGACGAAGAGCGCCGCAAGAACCAGATCGCCATCGAGGGCCTGTTCGCGCCGACCGCGCTATTGCACGGGAGCCTGCTCACCTCGTCGTTCCCGACGATGAACGATCCGGCCGTCGCGGTGGACATCTATCGCGGCGACACCGGTCTCGATACCGGTAAGCCGCAGTCGCTGTTCGCGCTGGATCCCGAACAGGTCAAGCAGGGGCGACTGACCAAGGAGGCCAGGGTCAACCTGCGTCCCGGCGAGTCGACGACGCTGCCGAATGGCACCAAGGTCACCTTCGACGGCGCGCAGGAATTCGTGAATCTGCAGGTATCGCACGATCCGGCGCAGCAGTGGGTGCTGGTGAGTGCGCTGGCCATGATGGCCGGGTTGCTGGTGTCGCTGCTGGTGAAGCGGCGACGCGTCTGGATCCGCGGCTACCCGGCCGATGGCGAAGCAGGTACCGTTGACAAACGACGCACTGTAGTAGAGATGGGCGGGCTCGCCAGAACCGATCAGGCGGGCTGGGGCAGCGAATTCGATCGCCTGCGCAAACGCCTGCTCGATGACCGATCCGCCACGGGAGAGTGACCATGCCGATCGACGAGACCATCGCCCAGTACAGCGATCTCGCCTTCAAATCGGCGATCGTCGTGTACGCGCTGGTGCTGGTGCTGCTGATCGTGCAGTACGCGGCGGCGCGCACGCAGAAGGTCGTCGCGCGTGAACTGGTGACCGCGGGTGGTGGTTCCGATCGCCCGGCCGGGCCCGGCCGGGTCGAGCCGCCGCAGGCCAAACCGTTCGCCGAACGCGCTGGCAATATGGCGTTCTCGGTGCTGTTCGTCGCCATCGTCCTGCATGTGACCTCGATCGTGTTGCGCGGCTTCGCGACCCACCGCTTCCCGCTCGGCAACATGTATGAATTCGTCACCATGGCAACCGCTGCGGCCGCGGTGGTCGGCATGGTGTTCCTGCGCGAACAGCGCTACCGCTCGATGTGGGTCTTCCTGCTCGTCCCGATTCTGATCCTGCTGTTCCTTGCCGGCACCGTGCTCTACGCCGACGCGGCACCCGTCGTGCCCGCACTGAAGTCGTTCTGGCTGCCCATCCACGTCACCATCGTGAGTATCGGCAGCGGCGTCTTCCTCGTCTCCGGCATCGCCAGCCTGCTGTTCCTCTATCGCCTGCGCCAGCCGGAAGGCGCCGAATCCGACAACATCCTCGGCACCATCGCCCGCCGCCTTCCCGATGCCCGCACCCTCGACCGCCTCGCCTACAAGACCACCATCATCGGCTTCCCCCTCTTCGGCGCCGGCGTAATCCTCGGTGCCATTTGGGCCGAAGCCGCCTGGGGCCGCTTCTGGGGCTGGGACCCGAAGGAAACTTGCTCCTTCATAGCCTGGGTGTTGTACGCCGCCTACCTCCACGCCCGCGCCACATCCGGTTGGCGCGACACCAAAGCCGCGTACATCAACGTCGCCGGCTTCGTCGCGATGCTCTTCAACCTCTTCATCATCAATATCGTGATCAGCGGTTTGCACTCGTATGCGGGGCTGAACTAGTGCTTGAACTGCGGAAACGCCTTGGCAGCAGAGCCGCTGCTCGCCTACCTGATCGAGTTGAGGGAGCCCGTCGGCATCGCTGACAGCTGTTTGCTCACGACAGTCCCGAGACCGCCGTGTCATTGCTGCTCGCAGGAGCTGTCGATGATTCGCCTCAGCAGTTCGAGCTGCACATTTGCCGAATCGGCAAATCTATGGCTGGGCCCTGAGCGGTGCGCGACACGCCCCGCAGCCTGAACGAGCCGGGCCGGTATCCCACCTATGCTTGCCAAATATTAGCTACGTGGGTCTGTTCATGCGATTTGGCCGCCGCTGGTGTACATCCGATTCGGAACGGGATCAGATATGCGACCTCGATTAGTTGTTATTGCGACCGGTGTGGTCGCGGCCGTGCTGGCTGTGGTTGTGTGGCCCGGCGCCGAGCCGAGCCACGCCCAACCGCCCGGTGCGGATGTAGCTGGTGCCGGGGTTCATGTGACGACATCGGTGGAGAACGTCAAAGTGGACCCGCCGGGCGACCGGATGCCGAACTTCCTCATGACGTTCGCGCATGCCGCGCAGCTATCCGGTGACTACACGCTGAATGTGGAGGGCGATGGAATAACGTCCGGACAGGCCGTCGCAGGGTTTCTCCTCGGCTGCGCGCTCAATGTGGACAACGGGTTCACCATCGGAATCGATCCGAATCAAGGGCTGTTGGCCAGTATTTCCCCCGAATTCAGCCAGTCGAACATTGCCGCCACACTGCCGAATACGGCGCTGACGCCGGCGCCAACATCGACGCCTGCCACCAGCACTTCCCGGAGTCCGGTTACCACTTCCCCGAGTCCCGTTACCACGTCCCCGAGCGCCGCCGCTAGTCGCCCGAGTCCCGTTACCACGTCCCCGAGCGCCGCCGCTACTCGCCGGAGTCCCGTTACCACTTCCGCGAGCGCTGCCACCACTTCCCAGATTCCCGCTACCACTTCCCAGAGCGCCGCTACCACCTCCACTCCGAGCGTTGACCTCACAACCCCGAGCGTTGAGGCCACAACCCCGAGCGTTGAGGTCACAACCCCCAGCGTTGAGGCCACAACCCCGAGTGCCTCGGTCCCCAGCGCGAGCCTCGGACCGACCGTCGGCGGGACCCTGGGCTTGGCGCAGGTCCTGGAAGCCACCTTGGCGCCGGGGCAAATCACCACCGTCACGACAGTGACGACCAACCTGGACAACAACACGGTGTTTCCGTACCACTTCATTGTCAACAATGCCGCGTTGAACGTCGGCCAGTGTGCCTCACCGGTATCGGCGGTCCCGTTCATCACCGCCACGGTGAGTACCGCGGTGGAGACGGTGCAGACCTCCGCCTACGGCAGCCAGTTCACCTTTTGATCCGATTAGGAATCTGACCCGGAATCGCCACACAAGACGGCCTTGTCAGCGTTCCTCCCGTCCCCGAAACCCCCTCGAATTCAGCAGGCTCCTAGCCGGTACGCGGAGAGTGCGCAGCATCTCAGCCCGCACCCGACGCCGGAATCGTCCACATCGGCTAAAGGCTCTGGTAAATGGGTCTTCCTCGGTGCGCTACCTCTGGTGGCTCAGCTCGCGCGGCAGGGCGCGCTCAGGGCGGTAGGCAAATCGAGTGGGCGGGCAGCGATTTCGGGCACGTAGCTACCGGGCGAGCTATGGGTACAGCGCTGCGGTGGTGGGGTGCTTGGCCGACGGATGGGCCACAACAGCGGGCGGATGGCTGGTGGGCGATGCGTAGCCCTCAAATTCATGTGCGAAACCGAACAGGCCATGGGATTATTCGCGCTACGTCTGCGGCGGGCACAGGTTACACATCAACTGATTAGGCTGACTTATCGGGTCGAGGTCGGTGATATCGAGCTGAATCGAGTGTTCGACTTCAGCTATTCAAAGCGGTTGCATTGCGCGATATGCGTTACATAGTTTCGGCGCTGAATTTGCGTGAAAATCTTATACCGCGCAAGCATGGGATTGCAGAATTTGCACCTGGAGGCGTTCGGCTACTCGATAATCTGATGGTTGCTCATCGCGATTTCGCGCAATACGCGATGATGACAAATGAACTCCCTGGTATAGCAATTGATCTCAGCAATCACTGCTCTACCGGGAGTTCACTCGAATCTCGGCAGTCGCACAGTCAACACCGGAGTTGTCAGCTGCTCACTCAGATGCACCAGACGACACTACCGAGGGGGAAGCACCACGTAGCTGAACCGAATGATCCGTCGACCGGAGCGGTGGAGGACGACGGAGACGCCGCGGCAGTCGAATCGGCAGTGGCTGCGGGCGCCGCGAAGACGAGTAGGGGCGCGGCAATAATAGTTGCGGCTAGGGTTTTAACGATCTTGCTAGACATTTTGCTTCCTTACACGAGCTTTACTGGGTCCGCGTAGTAGGCCGCGCTGCCGAGCTACCGGACCGGGGCTGCGAGTGCGTTACGTGCCGAATCTACTTTGCGGCACGCGATTCGTTACTTGGTGAAGTACATGATGCATCCCGACAGGAACGCGCATTCAGGCTGGCCGACAGCTACAGCATCGACCGGGACGAACAAGACTTCATTTGGTACCGCGGAAGGCATCAACAACAGTTTACCGCTGGCTACCAGGTGATTCGGCCGGACCGAGCATATTTATAGAAGATTATCTTTCCTGTTTTAAGTGAGCGCCGTCGAATTGTGTCGATGCGGGCACGTCGGCGTGACATAACGGCGATCCTGGCGATGTAGACGATGGCGTCGCTCGTGGTGGTCGGGTTCCGTGGCAGAACTGGCCGCTCGGTACCCGTCGTGCTGTACGCACCCGTGCCAGGTGGGTGCTGTCACCCGGGTTCGCCGCTTGTCGGTGCTGCTCACCGAGGGTCGTTACGCCCCTGGCCACCGAACCGGGGGGCGTCGAAGGATGGAGGCGGTCGCCGTGCTGTTCGCCAATCAAACTTTGCTCAGCCTTCCGCCCGTGGGCGAACCGGTCCGCAAGCTCTCGCGGTGGGTCCTACCGTGCTGTCTGAGGACGCGCTGCGCGAGCCGCAGGACGACGGGCGGCACCGCGAGCGGTTCCCAATGGGGACGGGCTTGGCGCGCGCTGCTCGACAATCTCCGGCTCACGCTAGAGAGGTAACCTGCCGGACGCGCAAGTAATCGGGAATCCTTGAGGCGCAGGGGCTTCCGGTGTTGCCGAGCGCCCGGCTATCGCTACAAGCGGTGGACGCAGACTACGAATTGGCGTTGTTGATAGACGATTCCGCTGTCGCTGGAGGAGCAGATGTTCACGTTCGTGGTGTTTTGTTTGATGTCCATAACGCGGACGGCGTTGGGGACGCCTTTTGTGTTGCAGTCGAGGCGTTTGGGGTTGTCTTTGTTCGGGTCCATGCAGCCGCCGATTACCCAGTCGATGTCCAGGCAGAGCGCGGCGCGGTTGATGCCGCGCAGGGTGTCGTTGAGGGCGCGGTCGGCGTCGGTGGGGCAGCCGGCGTTTTCGGGCGCCTTGTCGATGACCTTGTAGTTGGAGGTCGCACTGCCGCAAGCGGACTTGCCGAGGGTGGGGTTGTCGCCGCTGCCGCCGATCTCGATGCAGTCACCGATATCGATCTTCAGGCCGCGCGCGATCTTGTCGAAGGTGCTGCGGATGGCGGAGGTGGTCGGTGGCGCCTCTGGGGTGGTCAGCGGCAGTTCGGGGAACGGTTCCGGCGAGGTGGTCGGCGCGACATCGTTCTGAGCCGCGGGCGAGGGGCTGCTGCTGGTCGACCTGTCGTTGCTCAGCGACATCGCCGCCACCGCGACTACGGCTGCGGCCAACGCGGTTACGGCTATGAAGACCGTCAAGGTGAGACCCGCACGGACACGTTGACGCGACACCTGTGACGTCCTCCAGGGCTGTTCGAACTCGCCGCCGAGATACGAAGTTGAAAGTTGCAATGGTGAGAGATCACGTCATGCCTACACCATCAGGTGCGTGCGCGTCGAGTTGCGTATTTTCGAGGATAAAAAGGATACTTGTGTGAAATGATCATAGGTCGGATGATGCGGTAACAATCGAATAACAATGGCCGTTTGGGGTTTCCAAATGTCGTGCGGGGCAACAAGCTACGTGGCGCTAGACGCGTCAACCGGCTACCGGGGCCGGTGCTTGTCAGAAGGAAACCTTGATGAAGTTCGGCACGTTCGCCGTCACCCTCGTGTCCATCGCCGCTGTGGGAATCGCGGCGGGAACCGCGAATGCGAAGCCAGCGGAAGTTGCCAAAGAGGTGTCGGCCTCCGGCGTCGAGCAGGGAATCGGCTACCACACAGTGGCTTCCGAAATCTCGGACGGGCACCGGGACCGCGTTCTCACCACCGAGGTGGACAGCGGCAAGTTCGAACTCGCCGACAACGGCACCAAGGTCTTGCTGAAGTCCGATTCCGGCGCTGTCGTGACGGAAGTCCCCTTGACCTACGAGCTCTCCGGCACGAAGGTCGCGGTCGATCAGACGATCTCCGATAACGGCCGAACCCTCGCTCTCACACCGAAATTGAGCGCCAAGAACATCGGCGAGATGCAGCCGGTCAATTCCATGGCCCGACTGACCGACGAAATCAACAAGAACATCGTCGGCGTGGTCCTCGGTGGCGTCCTCGGCCTCATCATCGGCGCCATCGTCGGCGTCTTCTTCTTCAGCATCATCACCGGTCCGATCGGCGCGGTAATCGGCGCGATCGCCGGCGGTTACATCATGGGCGGGCAGTCCTTCATGGACGCCCTGATGGCTGTCATCAACGGCGAGCCGTGATCGGTTGAAGCGCCGAACGGTACGCTGAGGATCATGACGGCGGCCTTCGATGACATGAATTTCCACGACCTCGTCGGCCTGTTGACCGAAGAGGAACAGGAGGATCTGCGGCCGGTTGTATTCCGCTTGGTTGCCAGCCATGGTCGGTCGGCCGCGGATCGAGAAGCGGCAGCTGTGCCTCGGCGGCGTCTCTCGTTTGCGGGGACCGTCGAGGCCGAGCCTGACTTCGCTTCCACATCCCAGGAAATGCTGTGGCGCGACCTCGGTGGTCGTGAGTGATCATTTGCGAAACTGGGCCATGCTGGCGGTCGCCAACAAGCACGATAGTGAGCATGACGCTTGTTTCGTGGTACTGAGCGAAGAGCCGGGCCCATTAATCGTCCCGGCGATCGTCGTCACCGAAGTCTGCTGCATGCTCGCCAAGCTCGGCGCGCAGTCCGAGGCGGCGTTCCTCCGCTCGTTGGCAGCTGAAGAGCTTCGGGTCGAGCCCACTTATGCCCGCTGACTATGCGCGCATGGCTGATCTGGTCGTCCAGTACGGCGACTTCCCTCTCGGCGCGGCTGACGCATCTGTTATTGCGGTCGCGGAACGCCTGGGGATCACAAGGATTTCGACACTCGATCACCGCCATTTTCGTCAAGTGGTTCCGAAGCATTGTGGTGCTTTCGACCTCGTGCCGGGCGAAGAGAAACTGAGCAGGCGTCGGCGCTAGCAATCCCATCATGTGCGCAGCAAAAATGACGCCCGGGTCAATATGGTTGCGCGGCTGAGGGAGTCGCGTTCGCCTGCCGGAAACACCTGGCGAACCAGGCACAGTCCATTCAGCGCTCGGCAGACCCGTCACCGTCACGATGCTGACGCGAAATGCGCCAGAGGAATTCGGGGTCGTCGTCAGGCCCCATGATTCGTTTGCGTTGCGGTGAATGCGTGGGCGGTCCGGCTGTCTTCTCGGGGCCGAACGCCTTCCAGCACAACACCGCGACTGCCACGACCGCGATGAGTGCCAACAGGTACGTCACGTCGCTCACCTCCTGCTAACGAGGGTAGTCGCGTGCGTAGCCTTCGCACACCGCAGACACGAAATTGGTGGGGCGCGGGCCCCTAGACAGGGAGATCGAACTCACAGCTACGGGCCCGCGGACCATGATCAGCGCGCGGTGGCCTCGGTGGTCAGCGACTTCAGCAGTTGGAGTACTTCGGATTCGCGGAACCGGCGGTGCCCACCCGGGGTGCGCAGCGAGCCCAGGCGCCCGGCGTGCGCCCAGCGGGTTACGGTCTTTGGATCGACGTGGAACATGGCGGCTACTTGGCCGGGTGTCAGCAGGGTGTCCTGGCCGCCGACGGTGATCGCAGTCATAGCAAACCTCTCCGTTCTCGACAGTTCCCTCATCAGATGGCGCCATCGTCGCACTGCAACCCCTAGGTACTCGAACCACCTACAGTTGGTAAAGGGGAAGTAATAGACAAAACGGATACGCGCCCTCTCCTCGGCAGCAGGTATCGCCGAGGCGGCCATAGCTTCGCATAGGCTGGACCGCGTGAGTGAGGCAACTCCACCGAAGGGTGAACCCGAACAGCAAACCGCTGGCATCGGCGCGCGGCTGGCCCGCAATCTGGCGCTGTACACGCTCGCCAGGCTCGGTCTGGTCGTCGTCATCACCGCCGTGATCGTCGGCGTCGCCCGGCTCGTCTCGGTGGAGATCCCAGTGGTGGTCGCCGCCCTGTTCGCCTTGATCATCGCGATGCCGCTGTCGCTGACGCTGTTCAAGAAGTTGCGCGCTCGGGTCAACGAGGACATCGCGGTCGTGGATGCGAAGCGCCGCCAGGACAAGGCGCAGTTGCGTGCCCGGCTGCGTGGTGAGGACAACTCGTCCGGAACGTCCTCGTGAAGTACTGCGATCGCAGTACGCCACGCGCCTGGGTCGACAATGCCGTGCGGCTCATCGAGGCCGATACACAGCGCAGCGCCGACACCCACCTGATCCGGTACCCGCTGCCCGCCTCCTGGGGCGTACAGCTGTACCTCAAGGACGAGTCGACCCACATCACCGGCAGCCTCAAGCACCGGCTGGCACGGTCGCTGTTCCTGTACGCGATCTGCAATGGCTGGGTCACCGAGGGCACGACGGTGGTCGAGGCGTCCTCGGGGTCGACCGCGGTCAGCGAGGCGTACTTCGCCAAATTGCTCGGCCTGGATTTCGTCGCGGTGATGCCGGCGAGCACCTCGCCGCGGAAGATCGAGTTGATCGAAGCCCACGGCGGCCGTTGTCATTTCGTGCAGCGACCACCGGATATGTACACCGAGGCGGCGCGGCTGGCCGCCGAATGCGGTGGGCACTTCATGGATCAGTTCACCCATGCCGAGCGCGCCACCGACTGGCGCGGCAATAACAACATCGCCGAATCCATCTTCCAGCAAATGGAATTGGAGGCGCATCCGGTGCCGGACTGGATCGTGGTCGGTGCGGGTACCGGCGGCACCAGCGCCACCATCGGCCGTTACATCCGGTATCACCACTTCCCGTCGAAACTGGCCGTGGTCGACCCGGAGAACTCCGCGTTCTATGGCGGCTACGAAACCGGCGACGCCGGATATCAGACCGGAATGCCTTCGCGCATAGAGGGAATCGGTCGTCCCCGGGTCGAGCCGTCGTTCATCGGTCAGGTGGTGGATCGGATGATCGAGGTCCCCGATGCCGCATCGATCGCCACCGCGCGGCTCGCGAGTCGGGTAATCGGCCGCCGCGTGGGCGGTTCCACCGGAACCAACCTTTGGGGTGCGTTCGCGCTCATCGCCGAAATGATCTCCGCCGGTCGCCCGGGCAGTGTGGTCACGCTGCTGTGCGACGGCGGGGATCGTTATGCCGGAACATATTTCGATGACGCGTGGGTCGAGGCGAAGGGTATGAACCTTACCGAGCCCGCCGCGATCCTGGAGAAGTTCGCCGCGACCGGAATCTGGTCCGGCTAGCGAGCGATATCGCAACCCCGGCCGCAGCGCCGGGGTTTTCTTCGGCGCATGTCGTCAATTTTTGTTGACAACCGAAGACTTCGTCAATCAAAATTGACGACGTGACTGAAGCAACCACACTGGCGGCCGCCGCGGGCAGTCCCGACCCCAAGGTCGGGCTGCGCGCCGTGCTCGCGCTGCGTCGGCTGCTCGAACGGCTGGAAGCGATCCAGGTGACCAATGCCCGCGAACAGGGCTGGTCCTGGCAGGCGATCGCGGAGGCGCTCGAGGTCAGCAAGCAGGCGGTCCACCAGAAATACAACCGGAGAGGCGGGAACCGCTGATGTTCGAACGGTTCAGCAGGTCGGCGCGGACGGTGATCGTCATCGCCCAGGAAGACGCGCGCGAGCTGCGCGCATCCAGGATCGAGGTCGAGCATGTACTGCTTGGCCTGTTGTCACAGGGCGAGCCGGAGTTGAAGACGCTGCTCGAGGAGGCGGGGCTCACCCACCGAGACGTGCTGGAGAGCCTCGGCCAACAGGCCGAAGGGCAGCCGCTCGGTGCGGAGGACGCCGAGGCGCTGCGCTCTATCGGCATCGATCTGGACGCGGTGCGCGAGAGCTTGGAGGCCACCTTCGGTGAGGATGCGCTGGAGCGGGCCGTGCCCGAGGAGCGGTCCAGATTCGGCCGCGGCCGCGATCGGAACTGGGGTCACATTCCGTTCACCAGGGATGCCAAGAAGGTATTGGAGCTGGGACTGCGCGAAGCCCTGGCCCGTAAGGACAGGTCCATCGAATCCGGGCATCTGCTGCTCGGCATTCTGCGCGCGCCCAATGCGACCACAACCCGCATCCTGGGCGGTCCGAAGGCGATCGACGCGCTCCGACCGAAGGTGCACGCGCTGCTCGACCGTGCCGCGTAAGAGGTTGGGCATGTGCGCGCCCCCCGATTCGTGGTTTGGGGCAGCACATGCCCGCCGGTCGGGCCTAGCATCAAGCCATGCAGCTTCTGATTCGCTTGATCATCAACGCCGTTGCCATCTGGCTGGCGGCAGCCTGGGTCGACAAGATCGAGATTTGGAGTCCCGAGGACAAGGGCAATGGCGGCAAAGTCATTGTCATCCTGGCCGTCGCCGTGGTCTTCACCGTGGTGAACGCCCTGGTCAAGCCGATCGTGAAACTTCTATCGTTGCCGCTGGTGATCGTCACCCTCGGCCTGTTTCTGCTGGTGATCAACGCGCTCATGTTGTGGCTCACCGCCAAGATCACCGAGACCACCGACTACGGCCTGCGTATCGACGGCTTCTGGGCGGCTGTGTGGGGCGGCATCATTGTCGCGGTGGTCAACTGGATCCTCGGCGTCCTGGTTCCGGACGGCGACGACTAGCAGCCGCCTGGCGCGCTCACCGCTCACTCGAAGGCGGAATGGGTCCGAGCGTGCACTCTTTGCGCGAACGAGGTGGAAATTGCCGAATTCGGCCGGAAAGTGCATGCTCGGCTCCGCCAGCGCTGACAGGGTGCCGCGCTTCGCGGTCCCTAACCCGCGATACCGAGCGCCAATGCGGTAACTGCCGACCACACCAACAGCGCCAACCCCGAATCGCGCAGCGCCGGAATCAATTCCAGCCCGCCCCTACCGGAGCGCACCGGTGCATTGGCGCGTACCGCCAGCGGCACGGCGACCAGTCCGACCAGTGCCCATGGCGTGCGGACGACCAACAGCAGCGTCGCGATGAACGGCACCGCGAGCAGCATCAAGTGCAGCGTGCGAGTCCGCGGGTCGCCGAGTTTGACCGCGAGGGTGACCTTCCCGGATTCGGTATCGGTCGGAATATCGCGCAGGTTATTGGCGACAAGCACCGCGCTGGAGAACGCCCCGACCCCGATCGCGAGCACCAGTCCTGCCCATTCGACCCGCTCGGCCTGTACGAATTCGGTACCGAGCACACCGATCAGACCGAAGAAGACGAAGACCGCCACCTCACCGAACCCGCTGTAGCCATACGGCTTGCTGCCGCCGGTGTAGAACCAGGCACCGGCCAGGCAGGCCGCACCGACCAGCAGCAACCACCACGCCGTGACAATGACCAGCACCAGTCCGAAGACCGCGCCGATGGCCAGGCTGATGATCGCGGCATTCTTGACCGCCGCGGGCGAGGCGAGCTGCTGTCCGACCAGCCGCAGCGGACCGACCCGAACGTCATCGGTGCCGCGGATACCGTCGGAGTAGTCGTTGGCGTAGTTGACCCCGATGATCAGGGCCAGCGAAACCAGCAGCGCGAGAACCGCTTTCCACCACACCGCGCCATCGATGGAGGCGGCGGCACCGGTTCCGGCAAGGACAGGGGCGATCGCGTTCGGCAGGGTACGGGGCCGTGCGCCCTCGATCCATTGCGCTGCAGTAGCCATATTCGCAGCCTAATGCGCGGCCGCGGTTCGGTCCGCTCGGGCGGTTCAGTTGGCTTCGGCGGCGCTCTTCAGTCGGTCGAGGCCCTTTTCGAAGTCTTTGCCGATCATATTGTCGATTGGGAATACCTTCCCGATCACGCCCATCAGGCCCTTGTGCTGCCCGGTCATCCGCCACACCACCTCGGTGCCGCCCTCGACCGGGTTCAGCTCGAAGATCGTTTTATTAGTGGCCTTGAAGGGCTTCTCGAAGGCCAGACGGATACCGATTTCCCGGTCGTCACTGGAGGTGATCTCCATGCTCCCGCGACCGGCCCTACGGTTGCCGTCCCAGGCGTATCGGGCTCCGACTCCAGCGTCCGGGCCGGAGTACTTCCGCTGCAGTCGCGGATCGAGGTCCTCCCACGGCGACCACTTGGTCCACTCGTGGAAGTTATCGATCAGCCCGTGAATGCGCGCGGGATCGGCCGTGATCACGGTCTGCCGAACGATTTCGAACTCAGCCATGCGCACAGCGTAGGCGACTTACCGGTCCGAACAGGGGCGAAAAACCATGTCATCCCAGCAGGCAGCATTCGATTGCGGCGCTCCCGGGTCCCTCCGTGGTCACGCGGCGCTGCCGCCTGTGGGCCCGTCGCTCGCGCCGCGGCTCGCATACGATAACGACGGAATGTTTCCCGATCAGAGCGGCCCGAACGGCCGAAGTCAAACCTTGACGACGCCCGCAGGCGCATCGGTCGTAGTGGCCCTGCTGGGCGAAATCGCGCTACGCCGAGACGGGACGCTCGCAGCGCTACCCGGGGCACGGTCGCGGCTGCTGCTCGCCGCGCTTGCCCTGCGTCCCGGCCGCAGCCGCAGTGCTCAGGCGCTGATCGATGAGGTGTGGGGTGAGCAGCCGCCGCGCGCGCCGATGAACGCGCTGCACACCCAGGTGTCGCGGCTGCGCGCGGCGCTACCGGATGCGGCGCTGGAGATCGGCCCGGCGGGCTACCGCCTCACACTGACCGGCGATCAGGTCGATTTGACCTTCGCGGATGGTCTGTTGCGGGCGGCCCGCGCCAAACAGGCCGATGGTGACCACACTGGATGTCTCGAGGTGCTGACCCAGGCCAGATCGCTTTGGCGTGGCGAGCCCGGTGCCGACCTCCCCGCTGGCGACCTCGCCGAGGAACTGCGCACCGCGGCCGCGCACCGCTGGTCCGAACTGGAGGCGATCGAGGTCGCCGCCCGAGTCGCCAGCGGCGATCTCGACACGGCGGTGGCGATCGCGCGCCGCACCGCGGCCGCCAATCCGCTCGATGAGGCCGCGCACGCCACCCTGATGCGATTGCTCGCCGCGGCCGGTCGGCCGAACGAGGCCCTCGATGTCTTCGCATCGATCCGCGGGCGACTTGTCGAAGAACTCGGCGCGGATCCAGGTCCGGCGCTGGTGGAGCTGAATACCGCGATCCTGCGCGGTGATCCGGTGCCCGGATTCGCGTCGCGGATCGATCATGCTGGGCTGGTTCCGCATCCGATACGTCCGACGCGCGGTGCCACTCAGACCACTCCAGGTGCTCCGGCCGTCCACGATTCGACCGTGCGCGATCCGGCTGGGCTGGCCTCTACTGATCGCAATTCCAGTGAGCGGGTGTCGGATTCGACACCCGCCGCATCGCCGAGTGCCCACTCCACGATCGGCCTGCGCGCAGCTCCCAATGCCCTGCTCGGCCGCGCCGCCGATCTGGACGCACTCGAGCAACTGCTGCGCCGCTCCCGGGTGACCACCGTCCTCGGTCCCGGGGGCACCGGAAAGACCAGGGTGGCCAACGAATTGGGCGCACGGGTCGCGCGCAGCGAATCCGTGGTGCTGGTGGAGCTGGCGTCGGTGCGGGCAGATACGGCCGCCGATGCCGATCCGCGCACCGATATCGAGGCCGCGATCAGCACCACGCTCGGCCTCGGCGAGATCGTCCGGGAGACGGCGTGGCGGCGCTCGACCGGCTACAGCGATGCCGGTCGCCGACTGCGCGATGCGCTCGCCGCCCGCCCGACACTCTTGATCCTGGACAATTGTGAGCATCTGATCGACGCGGTCGCCGAGGTGGTCGCCGATCTGGTCGGCAGCTGCGACCAGCTGAGCGTGCTCACCACCAGCCGTGCGCCGCTGGCGATCACCGCGGAAACGGTCTATCCGCTGGCGCCGTTGGCAATCGATGCGGCCGGATCGCCCGCCACCGAGTTGTTCATGGCCAGAGCGCGTGCGGTGCGCCCGACAGTGCGTCTGGATCCCGAGGTGGTGGCCCGGCTGTGCACCACACTCGACGGGCTGCCGCTGGCCATCGAACTCGCGGCCGCCCGCGTGCGGACCATGAGTGTCGAGGAAATCGAAACCCGTCTGGAACACCGATTCGCCCTGCTGCGCAGCGGCGATCGCTCCTCACCTGAACGACATCGCACCTTGCACGCGGTGATCGCATGGAGCTGGAATCTGCTCGAAGAGCCGCAACAGATCGCGTTGCGCAGGCTGTGCCGCTTTCCGGCCGGGTTCGCCCTCGATGCCGCCGAAGTGGTAGCGGGCGGCCCGGATGTCGATGACGTGCCAACGGCCGTGGACGGACTGGTCAGCCAATCGCTGCTCACCGTCCTGGACGACGACGAGGGCCTGATCGGAACCCGCTACCGGATGCTGGAAACGGTCCGCGAATTCGGTGAGGAACAGCTCGCGCTGACCGGATCCGATGCCGCGGCGGGCATTTCGGGTGCGGTCGACGAGCGTCCCGTGGTGATGGATCGCATGTCGCGCTGGGCCCGTGATTATTCGATCGCCGCGGTGCACCGATATGTGTCCGACGAGCAGGTGGCCACCGTGCTCTCGGTCGCTGCGGAACTCGACAACCTGGTGACGGTGCTGCGATACGCGTTGGAGCGCAGGGACGCCCGCACGGTATACCGGGTCTTCCCGATTGTCGGCACGCTATGGGTGATGCGTGGCGCGCATATGGAGCTGGGCGGTTGGGCGCGCCGGATTCTGCCCCTGGCACCCGAACCCGGTCCGGTGCGCGGTTCGGTCGCCGATCTGCAGATGCTCGCGCACCTGCAGATCGGAATGCACATGGTGTTCCTGAACGCTGGTCTGCGGGAGGTGGCGACCACGCGGGCGCGCATTCGTCGATTGCTCAGCACCGCAATTGATCTCAATAGTGGAGCGCGCTTTCTCGGCGTCATGGCCTGCGGGAATCCCTCGGGTTCGGACGCGCCGAGGTTGTTCGCCGATGGTGCCCGGTCACCAGACCCGTTGGTGCGCGCCGCAGCGGTATTCATGCGTGCGAATATCCGGGAGAACGCCGGTGATGTCTACGGCTCCACTCTGGACGCGAAGGCCGCCCTGCAGCTGATCGAGGGCACCGATGTCTGGGGCACGGCGATGGTCACCCAACACCTCGGACAGCTCGCCGGACAGACCGCGCACTATGCCGATGCGGTGGAGTACTACCGCCGGGCGGCGGAACTGTTGCGGGAGTTGCGTGCTCATGAAGAAGCCGTCGAGATGCGCAGCTATCTCGCGGTATCGCTGATCGGCACGGGTCGGCTCGCGCAAGCGCGGCGGGAGCTGGGCTTCGCGCTCGGTGCTGCTGATGGTGATCCGGCACACGGCACCGCAGTAGACGATCCGCACATCCGACGCAACCATCGTCTGGCACCGGTTGTCATCGGAATGGCGGAACTGGATCTGGCCGAGGGCCATATCGACGCCGGGCTGCGCCATTACCGTCGGGCACTGGACCTGTACGGCTGGCCCGATGACGAACCAATGCCCGGCCCGGGCATTCTGATGACCGCGAGTGCGGCGATGGACGCGTATGTGCTGCATGGGCGGGCGGCGGAGGCCGACGATATCGCGCGCACACTGCTGCGGCTCGCGTCGGGCCGACTCGGGCAGTTCTATGACCTGCCGCAGATCGGCGCCGTCGGCAATGCCGTCGGGACATTCTATCTCGCGATTGGCCGCCATTCGGAGATCGGCTTGGAGCTGGTCTCACTGGCCACGAAAGTGGTGGCGCGCCAGGACAATCCGTCGGCCGAATTGCGACGTCACGCCGCACTGCACCGAACCACGGTGGGGGACGAACGCTTCGATTGCGCCTTGGCCCGTGTCGCGGGGATACGTCGGCGACAAGCGGCGGCGCAAATCCTCGAACTTCTGCAGGAACTGTCCTGCGACGACGAAAGTCGCGGTGGGTGACTCACCCACCGCGACTTTCGGGTAGCGGTCAGACCTGAGTGGTCAAGCCCGGCGCATGTAAGCCCGGACCGCGAGCGGCGCGAAGATCACGATCACGACCACCGAGCCGACCAGTGACCAGACCAGATCGCTGCTGTAGACGTTGCCGTTCATCAACTCTCGGGCGGCATTGACCATGTAGTAGATCGGGTTCGCGTGGTTGATCCCCTGCAGCCAACCCGGCATCGTGCTGACCTGCGCGAACGCGCCGGACATAAAGGTCAGCGGGAACATGATCATCATCGAGATGCCCTGCACGCCAGCGGCGCTCTTACCCGTGACGCCCACCAGCGCCCAGATCCAGCTCACTGCGAACGAGCAGAAAATCACCACCAGACCGGCGACCACGACCCCGACGAAACCGCCGCCGGGACGGTAGCCGAGGCACAGACCGACGACCACGGTGAGCACGGTCGCGAGACTGTAGCGCACCATATCGGCGATCAATGCGCCCGCCAGCGCCGAAACGCGGGAAATGGGCAGGGATTTGAATCGGTCGAAGACGCCCTTGTCCATATCCTCACGCAGCTGTGTACCGGTGACGACGGAGGTGAGGACCACGGTCTGCACGAGGATGCCCGGAATCAGGATCGGCAGGTAGTCGTGCACGTTGTGCGAAATCGCGCCGCCGAAGATATAGGCGAACAGTGCGGTGAACAGGATCGGCTGAATCGTCACATCGAACAGCTGTTCCGGATTGTGCTTGATCTTCAGAATGCCGCGGTAGGCCATCGTGAACGAGGTCTCGACGGTCTGGCGAAGGCTGACCTTGTTGCTGGCCTCCGGGATTGCGGTCGGCGCGGCGTGGCGCGCCTGGGTTGGTGCGGTAATAGTGGTCATGCCGCGCTCCGTTCGGAATCGTCGTCGTCGGCCGGGTGGCCGGTGATGGTAAGGAAGACCTCGTCGAGGCTGGGCTTGGTGACGGTGATCTCGTCGATCGCGATCTCCCACTCGCGCAGGCGGATCAGCAAATCGGCGGTCATGCCCGCGTCCTGCAGCGGTGCGGTGAGCCGTCCGGCCTCCGGGGTGATCTGGGCCTCGGCGCCGAGGAAGTCGCCGACAATGCGGCGGGCCTCGTCGAGTTGGGCGCGATCGACCAGGGTCAGGTGCAGTGCGGAGCCGCCCACCGAGGACTTGAGTTCGTCGGCGGTACCGTCGGCGATCACCTTGCCGTGGTCGATAACGGCGATCCGGTCGGCGAGCTGATCGGCCTCATCCAGGTATTGCGTCGTGAGCAGCACCGTCGCGCCCTCGCGGACCAAGCGGCGGATGGTTTCCCACATCTGGGCGCGGGTGCGCGGATCGAGTCCGGTCGTCGGCTCGTCCAGGAACAGCAGCGGCGGTGTCGCGATCAGGCTGGCGGCCAGGTCGAGACGGCGTCGCATACCGCCGGAGAAGTTCTTCAGCGGCTTGCTCGCCGCCTCGGTGAGGTCGAACTCCTCCAGCAGTTCGACCGACTTGCGCCGGGCATCGATGCGGCTGAGGCCGAGCAGACGGGAGAAGATGATCAGATTTTCGGTGGCGGTGAGGTCCTCGTCGACCGAGGCGTACTGCCCGGTGACGCCGACCAGGGATCGGACCGCCGTCGGTTCCGCGACGACGTCACGGCCGAAGATGCGGGCGCTGCCGCCGTCGGGGCGCAGCAGGGTGGCCAGCATGCGGATGGTTGTGGTCTTGCCTGCGCCGTTCGGGCCGAGCACGCCGTAAACCGAGCCCTGCGGAACCGCCAGGCTCACACCGTCGACGGCGCGCTGTTCCCCGAACACCTTGACCAGGCGGTCCGCCTCGACGGCGAGCGCTGAAGTGGGTGCGAAAGAAGTCATGCCCAAGACTTTGCGGCCCGCGTCTTGCACGGTCCTTGCATCGCGGTGTCACCGCACTCTTGCACCCGCTTGCATGCTCGGCCGTATGTGGGCCGTGCGCGTCGTGCGCCCCCGAGTCGGTTGGGTGTGGTTCCGCGGTCGTCTGCTTTATACGGTGCCCGGCTCGAACCGTTGATATCGATCGTCGACAGCAGCGGTCCCCACGGATTCGGCCGCGGGACCCGGCCTCAGTGCGCCGATTCCGCGAGGAGATGCTCACGGAGCGTGGCTCGGTCCGGCTTGCCCGGTCCGCGCAGCGGGAGCTCGTCGAGGATTGCCAGCTCGCGCGGTGCGGCGATGGAATCTAGTTCGCGCACGACGTGATCGCGCAGTTCATCGAGGGTCGGGGTGGCGCCGGGGGCGGGAACCACCGCGACCGCGACCCGCTGGCCGAGCCGATCGTCGGGCAGGCCGAGCACCACGCATTCGCTGATGCCGGGATGGGTGATCAGCACGGCCTCGACGACCTGCGGGATGACGAGCAGTCCGCCGGTCATGATCGCCTCGTCGAGACGTCCGGTGATGCTGAGGACGCCGTTGTCGTAGGTGCCCGCGTCTTCGGTGCGGAACCAGCCGGGTTCGGCGAATGCCGGATGGTCGGGCTGACCGCGGTAGCCTTCGGCGATCATCGCGCCGCCGAGCACCACGCGACCGTCCTCGATGCGAATCTCGGTGCCGTCGAGCGGAACTCCGTCGTATACACAGCCGCCGCAGGTTTCGCTCATGCCGTAGGTGCGAACCACGTTGATACCCGCGGCTTTCGCGCGCTCGTAGATCGGCGCGGGAGTGGCCGCACCCCCGACGAGCACCCCGTCCAGCTGGGCGAGGGCCGCAGCGGCGGTGGGCGCCTCCAGCGCCTTGATCAGCTGGGTCGGTACCAGCGCGGTATAGCGGCGTTCACCGCGCATACCGGAAATCGCACCGGCCAGCGCCTCGGGTAGGAAGCCGCCGGAAACATCGAGCACGCTGGGTTCGGTACCGGCCAGAATGCTGCGCAGCAATACCTGGATGCCCGCGATGTGATGGGTCGGCAGGGCGAGCAGCCAGGTGCCGGGACCACCGAGTCGATCGTGTGTCGCGGTCCCGCTGGCCCGCAGCGCGGCCGAACTGAGCATCGCGCCCTTCGGCACTCCGGTGGTGCCGGAGGTGGTCACCACGAGCGCTACCTCGTCATCGATCGGCTCGCCGGGCGACAGTGCGTCGCTCAGTCGCCGGGCCTCCCGACGGTCGCTGGTCGGTATCGGCAACCACGCGGGGCCGTTGCCCTCCAACACTTCTCGCAGATGCGGCATGACATCGCCGAGCCCCGATCCGGTCGGCATCGGCAGCGTCCGCAGAGTGCGGCTCATGCTCGCGCCTCGCTAGCGCTCGGCACGGTCATGCCCGAAGGCGCTGCGCTGTTGATTCGCTCGCTGGGCTCGCTCATGGATTTCGCCCCCATCATGTGCGACCGCACCTTGCTGGTGCTCGGCGCCGTCGTGCGCAGGCGCGCTGTGTTCATGGTTCGCTCGCTGCGCTCCCTCACGAGTCTGATCGTGTCATGTCAGCGTGACCGCATGCGGCAGGGGTCGGTTTGCTGGGGCGGCGCGCTGGGGGTTCGGCCGCGTCAAGAGAAGAGAAGTCAGGTACGCCGGACATCGAGACTGCGATTCACTCGGAGGACGGTACTCGGCGGTGGTTGCCCGGACGTCGGCGGTCGGGCGGCCATCCGTGGTTATCGTCCTCGCCGGCGTCGGCATTGGCAACTCGAGCCGGCGCGCCCGCACCGCCGCTGTCGCCCTGATCAGTCTGGTGACCAGCGCGAATCCCGTCGGATCGGATGCGCGGGGGGAACTTCGACCAAAACGACCGGCACACCGTCCGGATCGCGCACCCACATCTCGATCAGTCCCCACGGCTCGCGCACCGGTTCGCGTTCGATCCGAATCCCCTTCAGCGCGCACTCTGCCGCCGCGTCCGAAATGTCGCGAACCTGCAGCCAGAGCGCGCCTTCGAAGGTGGTCGATTTGCCCGATCCGCCGTGCGCGGCCACCTCGATCAGCGACTGTCCAGCGAAGAAAACCGTGCCGCCCGGATACTCGCGTGCGATCGCCAGTCCGAGTCCGTCGCGGTAGAACGTGAGGGTTGCCTGGTAGTCGGCGGGCCGCAAGATGACCCGGCTGCTGAGGATGTCCATCAGAAGTACCAGGGGTAGGGGGTCCAGTCCGGCTTGCGCTTTTCCAGGAAGGCGTCGCGGCCCTCGACCGCCTCATCGGTCATATAGGCCATCCGGGTGGCCTCGCCCGCGAACAGCTGTTGGCCGACCAGACCGTCGTCGAGCAGATTGAACGCGTACTTCAACATGCGCTGGGCCTGCGGGGATTTGCCGTTGATATCGGCGGTCCACTCCAACGCGACGTTTTCCAGTTCGGCGTGATCGACGACCTTGTTCACCGCGCCCATCTGATGCATTTCCTCCGCGGTGTAGGGACGGCCGAGGAAGAAGATTTCGCGCGCGAATTTCTGGCCCACCATTTTCGCCAGATACGCGCTGCCGTAACCGCCGTCGAAGCTGCCGACATCGGCGTCGGTCTGCTTGAACCTGGCGTGCTCGCGGCTGGCCAGGGTCAGATCGCAGACCACATGCAGGCTGTGCCCGCCGCCCGCGGCCCAGCCGTTGACCAGCGCGATGACCACCTTCGGCATGAACCGGATCAGCCGCTGTACCTCGAGGATGTGCAGGCGGCCCGCGCGCGCCTGGTCGACGGTGTCCGCGGTCTCGCCATCGGCGTACTGGTAGCCGCTGCGACCGCGAATACGCTGGTCGCCGCCGGAGCAGAAGGCCCAGCCGCCGTCCTTGGGGCTGGGGCCGTTGCCGGTGATCAGCACGGCGCCGACGTCCGGGGTCATCCTGGCGTGGTCGAGCGCGCGGTAGAGCTCATCGACCGTATGGGGGCGGAACGCATTGCGCACCTCCGGCCGATCGAAGGCCACCCGGACGGTGCCCTGTTCGATATGCCGGTGATAGGTGATGTCGGTCAGGTTCTCGAATCCCGGAACGGGCCGCCACAGCTTCGGATTGAACGTCACCCCTGTGATTATTGCCCCCACACGTGTTTCGGATGCCAGCGACTTCCATGCGCACTTCTATGGTGTCGATTCCATTACCCGGCGGTACGACTTGACGGTGTAAAACAACGCGATACCGTGCAAGTGTGAGTAGAGCATCGCGAAGCGAGTCGACGGGCGGCGGCGGTCGGGCGACGGGAGGGCTTGCGGATGGGCGGTCGGGTCCGCGCATCGACAACAGCGCGGTGGACGACACCCGGTACGAAATGCACGGCGGCTTCCCCAAGGTCTCCCGCGCGCGAGTCGGCGCCAACTTCGGGCCGTTCGTCGAGGCCCTGCGCACGCTGCAGGATCTGGCCGTCTCCGTGGACGCCCCCGACGAGATCTACGGCGCGGCGCTCGACCGCACCCGCGAACTCATCGATCTGCTCGAGCCGTATCGCGCACCCGAACTCCAGGGACCGGCGGGCCGCGCGGTCGAATTGCCCGGGCGCGGCAGCCTTTTGCTGCTGCCGTGGCAGGTGGTCGAGGCCGGACCCGACGGCATCGTGATGACCGGTGAATTCCGCCGCTTCCATCTCGGCGGCAACGGCGCGGCACACGGCGGCGTGCTCCCGCTGCTGTTCGACGATCTGCTCGGCATGATCGTGCACTACGCCGGGCGACCGATCAGCCGCACCGCCTATTTGCATGTGAACTACCGGAAGATCACTCCGTTGCAGACGCCGCTGACCGTGCGGGGACGTGTCGATCGCATCGAAGGGCGCAAAACGTACATCACCGCCGAACTGGTCGATGAGCAGGGCAATGTCCTCGCGGATTGTGAAGGACTGATGGTCCAGTTACTGCCGTGGCAGCCGTAGCCGGATGAGTGCCGTGTGACTCCGCGCACCAGTGCGTATAGTGACGTGCGCTCGTTCATCGACATCTATTCCGGAGGAACCTGAAAGTGGTTGCAGCACTGTCTGAATCCCTGCTCGACGACGCGAAGCGCGCGGCCTTCCTTGCCGATGCCAAGGAGGTTCTGGACGCCGAGGTGTCGGACAAGGGTGGTGCGTCGGGCCTGGCCGTCAAGGGTGGCTACGCGGCGGTCAAGAAAATCAGCCCGTCCATCGTGCCGGACGCGCTGGAGTCCTTGGCCCCCAAGCTCGTAGCGCAGCTGGAGCCGTTTTGGCAGGAATACACGGCGACCGGGTCCGGCAAGTTCGCCGACCTGCTGGTCGCCAAGTCCGATGAGGTCGCCGAGGCTTTGCTCTCCGTGACCGACGCACGTGCCCAGGCCTCGACGCGCCCGGCCCTGCAGAAGGTCTACTCGTCGATGCGTTCCTCGGCCAAGAAGAACGTCATCGAAGCCCTGCCCCGGCTGGGTGACCTCGTGCAGCGGCACGCCTGAGCTGTGACATTTGCAGCGCCTGCGGCGCTGCGTGTTCGCGGCCCCCTGGTGTCTCGCGTCCGAGCCGTCGAGACTCGCGCCTGCGGCGCATGCGCTTCGACGGCTCGGACGCGAGACGGGCCGCGAACGTCGCTCGTAAGACTCGCTCCGTGGTGGTTGCTGGTGGCGGGGCGTTCGGCATCTCGTGTACGCGGCTGGATGGTCGAGACTTCGAGTTCGTCGCAAGCGTTTCGACGGCTTGGAGGCGAGATGGGCCGCGAACTCCTCGCTCGTAAGACTCACTCCCTCGAGGTTGTGATAGCGGGGTGTTCGGGGCGTGGTGCATGGGTGCTGGATGGTTGAGACTCGCGCTCGGCGCTTGTGCTTCGACGGCTCTTCGCGAGGCGGGGCGCCAACGGGTTGCTTTTAAGGCTCACTCCGTTGAGGTTGTGATGGCGGGGTGTTCGGGGCGTGGTGCACGGGTGCTGGATCGTTGAGACTCGCGCTTGCGTGGTGTGCTTCGACGGCTCGAATGCGAGGCGGGCCGCGAAGGTCGCTCGTACGACTCGCTCCGCGCGGAGTGATCGGGCGGTAACGTGGCACCGCAAATCGATTCGCTGTGCTGATGCGGATCATGGATATGCGGCGCATGCCAGCCGCCCGCGTCCGGTGGTGGACGCGGGCGGCAAAATCCCAATCGAAGACATCTGTCGTGCGGGAGCGCAGCGAGTGAACCAATGGCACAGCGCCCACTGGGCACAATGGTGCCGAGCGCTAACGAGGTGCCGATGTGAGCAGGGTGACGAAGACGTCGAAGGAACTGTCTGAGAGGCTGGAGGCGTGAATCCGTCTACAGCGCAGGCGCAAGTGGTCGTTGACGAACTCGCGCGTGGGGGTGTGCGGGATGTCGTGCTGTGCCCAGGGTCGAGAAACGCGCCCCTGGCATTCGCACTGCAGGCGGCCGATGCGGCGGGCCGACTCCGCCTGCATATGCGCATCGATGAGCGAACCGCTGGCTTCCTGGCCATCGGTCTCGCTATCGCCAGTCGGCTGCCGGTACCGGTGGTGATGACTTCCGGGACCGCGGTAGCCAATCTGGGCCCAGCGGTGCTGGAGGCGAACTACGCCCGGGTTCCGCTGGTGGTGCTCAGCGCCAACCGGCCCTACGAAATGCTCGGTTCCGGCGCCAATCAGACCGTTGAACAGCTCGGGCTGTTCGGTAGCCAGGTCCGTGCCTCGATCAGCCTCGGACTCGCTGAGGAGGAATCCGCTACCGACGGCGGCGTGCCCTACGGCCAGCAGAACAGCCAGTGGCGTTCGGCGGTCTGCCGGGTACTCGCCGCTGCCCGCGGCACCCGTTCCGGCAATGCGGGGCCGGTGCATTTCGACATCCCCCTGCGCGAACCGCTGGTGCCGGATCACATGCCGGACGAATGGGCACCCCAGGGCCGCCCCGGCGGCGAGGCATGGACGAGCACCCGGTACGCGACCCTCGATGTGCCGCTCGAACTCGACCTGACGCCCGACACCGTCGTCATCTCCGGCCACGGCGCCGGCTTGCGGCCGGAACTGGCCGAACTGCCGACGGTGGCCGAACCAACCGCCCCGATGCACGGTCCGTCCCTGCATCCGCTGGCCTTGCCGCTGCTGAAGCCGCGCCAGGCGATCATTACCGGGCGGCCGACGCTACATCGTCAAGTCGCCAAGGTGCTGGCCGATCCGGCTGTCACCGTGTACGCGCTCACCACAGGTCCGCGCTGGCCCGATGTCTCCGGCAATGTGGTCGGCACCGGAACCAGAGCGGTGACCACGGGCGCACCGAGTGCGGACTGGCTCGCGCAATGCCGTGAACTCGATGCGAAGGCCGGTCAGGTCGTGCGCGCGGAACTGGCGAACCATCCCAAGCCGACCGGGCTGCATGTGGCCGCGGTGGTGATGGACGCACTGCGCGAGGGCGATCAGCTGCTGCTCGGCGCATCCAATCCGGTGCGCGACGCGGCCCTGGTCGCACAGCCGCGGCCCGGTGTTCAGGTGCTGTCCAATCGCGGTGTGGCCGGAATCGACGGCACAGTTTCCACGGCCGTCGGTGCGGCACTGCACCACACCGGCCGCACCATCGCCCTGATCGGTGACCTCACCTTCTTGCACGACGCCTCTGGCCTGCTCATCGGCCGCGGTGAACCCCGCCCCGCCGATCTGACCATCGTGGTAGCCAATGACGACGGCGGCGGCATCTTCGAACTCCTGGAGCAGGGCGATCCGCAGTACGCCGGTGTTTTCGAGCGGGTGTTCGGTACGCCGCACGGGATGGATCTGGCCGCGCTGTGCGCCGCCTACCGTATTCCGCACAAGCAGGTCGATACCGAGCAGTTGGCGGTCGAGTTGGCTGGGCATGCGCACGGATTGCGGGTGCTAGAGGTCGCGACCGAGCGTTCCAGTCTCCGCGAGCTGCACGCGACGGTGCGGGCCAAGATCGCGCCGTGAGCGAGTACCAGCGAGTGAGCCACGCACAGCGCGCCAAGCGCGCGGTGGAGCAGAGCGCTGGTGAGGCCGGTGTGCGTGAGTGAACTTCAGGCACAACGCGGGCGGTGGGGCGTGGCGCTGGTGAGGTGTAGCCGGTAGGCGCGAGTGAATCTCAGGTGCAGCGCGTCGCGGCGTATGGGGGTCGAGTGCTGGTGAAGTGTGGCCGTGAGCGAGCGTCAGCGCGTGAGTCTTGGGCGCAGTACGCCACGGCGCACGGCTGGGCCAAGCGCTGGCGCGGCGCAGCCGTGGGCCGAGATCGGCTCAGTGGGCACCCGTCGGGCTCTGCGGCGTCAATCGTCCAGGCCGAAGCCGACTCCGATGGCTCGCACCGACTTCAGCCAGCGTGCGATCGCTCCTGCCGTACTTTTAGGTGCCGGCGAGCCTCTCGAGATCGAGCCCGATCAATACTCCGGCTCGGAATCGCGATCGTCATCCAGCGGCACCGGGATCGACTGTTCGACGACATCGGCCGGATTAGCTTCGAAGGCATCTCGGTCGACCGCCGCCGCGAGATCGCGTTCGGCGCTGTCGTCGGCCGTGTCATCGGCGATCTCGTCGTAGGCGGGGACGTTCTGCTCGACGTAGTCGGCTTCCGGAACCGCGTCGACGGTGCGGGAAGTGCTTGGATCGGTCATCGTTCATTCCTCTCCGCGCGTGCTTTTCGGCTGGGTACCCGATGCGCCGCCGAACGAACTCCAGGTGCCGCGGGAATCACAGCGCAGGCGGACAGCAGTCCAACACTGTTGAGAATGCACCTAGTCGGCCCGTGCGGCAACCCATCCGCTACTCGCCATCGACCGGACCCGAACCATTCGCCGGGAATTCGACGAGCGCCAATGTGCGCCCCGCCATGAACCGTGCCGTCCGCACGGCGACGCCCGTTCGCGTGACTTCGCTTACCTCGACCACCCCACGCGCGATGCGCACCTCGACCTTGCGCCCGGCCCGCGTCGCGGCCACTTCATAACTGCGAGACCCGTCGCCGAAATCGACGACGATCTCCACTCGATCGCCCTTCATCTACCAATTCTCCGCTTTTCCAGCACCTTTCGCCGCTACGACTTGGTTGCGATGGGTGGTGACCGGAAGATTGCGCGCAGTGCTGCGGCGCCCCGGGAGCGGTCGGTAGTGGCGGGAATGCTCCGTGCGGTGACGGGGCAACCAGTGTGGTCGTCGGCGGGAAGGTCTGAGGTGGCGGAGCGGCCAGTGGTCGTCGGGCGGGAAGCCACGTGAGATGGCGGGGAGGCCGGGTGTGGTCGGTGGTGGTGGGAAGGTCTCGTGCGGTGTCGGAGTGGCCGAATGTGGTCGGTGGTGGCGGGAATGCTCCGTGCGGTGGCGGGGCGACCAGTGTGGTCGCCGGGCGGGAAGCCACGTGAGATGGCGGGGAGGCCGGGTGTGGTCGGTGGTGGTGGGAAGGTCTCGTGCGGTGTCGGAGTGGCCGAGTGTGGTCGGTGGTGGCGGGAATGCTCCGTGCGGTGGCGGGGCGACTAGTGGTTGTCGGGCGGGAAGCTCTGAGGTAGCGGAGCGACCAGTGGTCGTCGGGAGGGAAGCCTCGTGCGGTGGTGGCGACCGGATGTGGTCGGCGGGCGCGGGAATGCTCCGTGCGGTGGCGGGGCAGCCAGTGGTCGTTGGGAGGGAAGCCACGTGCGGTGGTGGCGACCGGATGTGATCGGCGGTGGACGGGAGCGTGGCACCGATGAATTCCGTTGGCGCGCGCCGTCTCAATCGACGACGTCCGTTGCCGAGGAGGACCCGATGCACCCGAATTTCGATCTCGAACCGGCCGCCACCGCCTTGGAGGCGGTGGTCGGCGCCATTACCGATGATCAGCTCACCGCGCCCACGCCCTGCACCGACACCAGCGTGCGTGACCTGCTCGCCCATGTCATCGGACTGACCGAGGCCTTCCGGCAGGCCGCGACCAAGGAGGCGGTCGGCCGCTCGGTCCCGCCCGCCGTCGGCCCGGACAGCGACCTGCCTGCCGACTGGCGCTCCCGCATTCCGGCTCAGCTGAAGGCACTAGTCGCGGCCTGGCGCGAGCCGTCGGCTTGGGACGGCGAAACCGAAGCGGGCGGTGTGACCGCTCCGGCGGCCGTCATGGCCACGATCGCCCTGGACGAAATCGTGGTCCACACTTGGGATCTCGCCCGCGCAATCGGTCGGCAACCGGCCGTCGACCCCACCCATCTGACCATCCTGCTCGAATTCCTCAGGGACACACCGCCCGAGGGCACCCCGGGCATGTTCGGCCCGGTCGTTCGAGTTCCGGACACCGCCCCATTGCTGGACCGCATCGTCGGACTCACCGGCCGCGACCCGGCATGTGGGGTCCAATGAGGTGTGCCGTGACCGGTCGGAAGGACTGACCGTCGGACAGGCACGGGCGCTGCCCATGCGGGGCGTGCGGCTGCTGGACCCATATGTCGACGCTCGTCGGTCCGTCGCGCAGTTCATCGGCGACCTGGCCGAAGAACATCACCTCGACCCCATTGCGGTCCTGCGGGCCCTGCTGTTCACGTCCGAGCAACAGCTTTCGCGTGCTCTCCGACATAATTTTCGGCGCTTGGTTTCCCTGTGTGGGCTGTGGGATGGCGATATTCTCACCGTGTGCGATCTCGTCAGGGTGTGAGTGGGCGCACTCGTGCGGACGCGTCGGTATGCTGAGAACAGCCTGAGAGGACGCTGATGGTCTGGTCCCGTGCCGCTGCAGTGCGAGCGGTCGCCGACCGGATACTCGCGCTACCTGAACCCTTCGATGTTGAAACGGTATCGGGGGCTTGTGCCGCAGAGCTGCACGAGATCGGATGCCCTAACATTCATGCGCGTGAGTTCGAGGGTTATCCACAGGTCGGCCCCTTCGAAGTAGTCACGCTGCGGGTGCCGCGATCCGCTTCTCCGACGTCGATTCGGCTGCTGGCATTGACCACTCGGGCGGCCGCCGCGGTGCATGAGGCCGAACTGCGGGAGTTTTTCACGTTGTCCCGGCAGGACGTCGACATCAACCCGCACATACCACCAGAGGGAATGATTTCTTTCCGAGAAGTGGTTGGCGACAGAACATTGTTTCTGCAATTCACCGCACGATCGAGAGCGCTCACTGCTATCGCCGTCCACGAAGACGTCCGGCCCTCGCCACAGTACGGCTCGTGATCTGACCCTCGGTGCTCGGCTGCGACGCGGACCGGTGGCGACCGGCCCCACCGCCGCAAGACCGTGAATCATGATGGACCTTCCGAACCGTTTCGGTAGTTGCGCTCAAAGGCGTCCAAGCCCATTTCTGTGAAATCTTTGTTGTAGATCTCCTCGTAGTAGGACCGGTAGTTCTGTCCCCCACCGCTTCTCGATTCATCCGCATACCACCGGGCGCACTGTTGCCGCGCCTCGTCTCGGGTCAGCTCCCCGCGCATGTGCCGTTCGTAGATGTCCTCGTACTGGGCTCCGTATCTGCCGGAAACCCGAAGCCGGGGGCCGCCTGCCTCGGCTATCTCGCGCGCGACCTGTGCTTCCACGAGCGCTGCTTCGCCCTCGTCTCGCAAGTGCTCGAAAACGCTCTCGCGTACCCACATTTCACGCGACTGCCCCTCGTATCGCACTGGCCTCGGCCGATACGCTGCCCGACGAGCGTGGCCCACCTCGTGAGCCAATGCTCTGACCACCGGGCCCGGATCTCCGTCCCGCATGCGATTGTCGAAGACGATTTCTCTGCGCTGGCGATTCGAATAGGCGCCACCACCGATGTCGTCATACCGAATCGTCCAGCCATCGCTCAGGATCTCGCGTACGTCGGCACTCAAGGTTGGTGAGAGAGTGGTCAACTCCTCTACCTGGCTCCCGAGGCCGGTTCGTTCCGGCGTTGCTTCCGACGGATGCGGAATGCGAGGTATAGGTCCGGTCGCCTCGTTGTCGGGATGAGAAAATTTGGGGCTGCGAATCTCCGCCGCACCGCGCAGGTCGCCCGATACGAAGCGTTCGGACGCCTCGCGCAGCTCCCCGGCTTTGTGACGGTACCCTCGCTCGATAGCCTTGGCGCCGTTGGACATCGCGCTTCTGGTGGCGTGGAGCGCATCCCGCAGGATCCGCGCGACGCTATTGGTCATGCCGCCCCGTTACCTCGTACATGCGGCGTCCCGACGCGGTCGCGGCTACGCTGCCACGCGACCGTCCTCGCGCACGCACGACCAGGATATCGCCGTCACCAGTGCCCCACACGACGAATCGTTCAGCCTGTCGTCGGTGCGGCCGAACTCGTGGCGTGTGGTATTTCGCGCGACATCAATGACTTTGGTCGCAGCACTGCCTCAGGCCGACGAGACGTTCTTCTACCGGGTCCTGACCACCGACAGCTTCGGCCCCGACCCCTAAGCGCGACTTTTCGCGTCACTGGACGCTATGTGCCGACCCCTCTTGGGGCAACTGATCACCTGCCGAGGCCAAGCTTGCGCGCGATACGGGCCATCAGCTGAGACATCATGGCGGGGAACGAATCCGGGGCCGGAACCGTGACCGGTCGTACGCGGCCGTTGTGAATCGCGGTGATCCGCCACCCAGCGGGGGTCCGCACCAGCACCACGGTCTGCCGCGACAGACGGCGTTCGGGCAGCTTCGACCGCCACGGCATCAGCACCGACGCGGTGCCGTGCAGGATCGCGACATCCGGCGTCACGTACCGGATCGACTCCAATTCCCCGACCAGGGCCGAACCGGCGAGCACACCGCGAAAGAGTTTGTCGTGGTTGGCCTGGTGTTCTGTGCGGCCGATCGCCCGGGTGCCGTCATAGGACACGTAGTCGGAGTCCTCGGTGAACAGCGCGCCGAATGCCGCGGCATCGTTATCGGTCCAGGTCTGCATGAGCTGCTGGAAAACCGCGCTGAGTTGTGCGTCGTCGGTGCTGGCGCGATCGAGGGTCTCGTTCATGGTGCTGATCTCTTTCCGTGCTATCATTTCGAGGAACGAAATATACGATAACAGAAAGCTTCGAATGTCGAAAGATGAAATTATCGCCGAGATCGGGATGCAACTGCGCCTGCTGCAGGAGAGCTTCGATGCCTTCGATGAGGCCGTCGCCGCCCGCCTCGGCCTCAATCGCACCGATACCCGCTGCCTCGACATCGTGCTCGGTCGCGGCCCACTCGCCGCTGGCGAGCTGAGTGTCCAGCTGAAGCTGAGCCCCGCCGCGACCACCACCGTCATCGATCGACTCGTCCGCGCCGGATTCGTCACCCGCAACCAGGACCCAGCCAACCGTCGCCGCGTCCTGATCGAAGCCACCGAAACCGCCCAGTCAACCGCAGCCGAAATCTTCACCCCCGTCGGCCAGGCCGGCGCAAAAGCCCTGGCCCGCTACAACCCCACCCAACTGCACACCATCCTCGACTTCCTACGCACCGCCCTCGAAGTCCATCAAGCCCACACCAACACCTGATCAAGATCAGGTGGCATCCATGGTGGCGTCGCCCGAGAAGCTCCCGCAGTCAGTTCCACCTGATCTTGATCGAAGGCCGGGTTTGGCCTCGCGATGCTCGCGGCTGGGCCTCAGGCGCTGTGTGGCGCTTTTGGTTGGGCTGTGAAGATTCCCGCTGACGCTGCCGTCGCGGCTGCTGCGGCGGCGGTGCGGGCGGCTGTGTCGTCGATTGGGTCGCCGCTGGCCAAGAGGCGGTAGTAGAGAGGGGAGGAGACGGCGGTGAGGACGGCGCGGGCGTCGGTGTTGTCGGGGATTTCGCCGCGGGCGATGGCGGCTTCGATGCAGGGGGTCCATTCGGTGAGGCGGATGTCGTAGAAGCGACGCAGGGCGGCTGCGGCGGTCTCGTCGCAGGTGGCCGCGGCGATGACGGCCTGGAAGAGCTTGCCTTGGCGGGGGTCGGTCAGGGTTTTGGCGACCAGGCGGGCGTTGGCGGTGAGATCGCCGAGTAGGGAGCCGGTATCGGCGTGTGGCAGCGATTGTTCGGCCATATCGACGAGCAAATCGGTGACGAGTCCGGTGGCGTTGCGCCAGCGGCGGTAGGCCGTCGTCTTGCCGACCTCCGCGCGCGCCGCGACCTCGGTCAGGTCCAGGTGCGCGAATCCGCGCTCGGCGAGCAGATCGCCCGCCGCCTGGAGCACCGCCTCGCGGACGCGGGCAGTACGCCCGCCTGGGCGAATCGAGCCAGGAACGGCGTCAGACTCCATAACAGAACTCCAGTTTCATTTACGGTGCGACGGGTGTATGGTTCGAACCATTAACGGAACTATAGACCCTTTAGGAGTCACCATGGAGTACCGTCGGCTCGGTGCATCAGGTCTGACCGTCCCGGCGCTGAGCTTCGGCGCGGGCACCTTCGGTGGGCGTGGCGAACTGTTCAGCGCATGGGGTGATACCGATGCCGAGCAGGCGCGTCGACTGGTCGATATCAGTCTGGATGCGGGCGTCACGATGTTCGATACGGCCGATGTCTATTCCGACGGCGCCTCCGAAGAGGTGCTCGGTGCGGCCATCAAGGGCCGGCGCGACCAACTGCTGCTGTCCACCAAGGCGAGTCTGCCGACCGGTCCAGGTCCGCTCGACGCCGGTTCCGGCCGTTCGCGCTTGATCAACGCGGTCGAGGGTTCACTGCGCAGGCTCGGCACCGACTACATCGACCTGTTCCAACTGCACGCCTTCGACGCGCACACCCCGGTCGAGGAAGTCCTCGCGGCACTGGACGATCTGGTGCACGCGGGCAAGATCCGCTATCTCGGCGCCTCCAACTTCGCGGGCTGGCAGCTGATGAAATCCCTTGCCGCGGCGGACCGGCACGGCCTGACTCGCTACGTCGCGCACCAGGTCTACTACTCACTCGTAGGCCGCGACTACGAATGGGAGCTCATGCCGCTCGGCCAGGATCAGGGCGTCGGTGCGGTGGTCTGGAGTCCGCTCGGTTGGGGCAGGCTGACCGGGAAAATCCGTCGCGGCCAACCGCTTCCGGAGGGCAGCCGCTTGCATCAGACCGCCGAGGCGGGTCCGCCGGTCGATGACGAAAAGCTCTATGACGTGGTCGACACCCTCGACGAACTCGCCGCCGAGACCGGCAGAACCGTTCCGCAGATCGCGCTCAACTGGCTGCTGCGGCGTCCAACGGTATCGACTGTCATCGTCGGCGCACGCAATGCGGACCAGCTGCGCCAGAACCTCGGCGCGATCGGCTGGGAACTCGATGCCGAGCAGATCGCGCGCCTCGACAAGGCCAGCGCGACTACCCCGGCCTATCCCTACTATCCGTATTACCGGCTGCCGGATTTCGCTCGGTTGAGTGCTCCCGCGGTGTGATGTGATCGGCCGCTAGTGCAGGATCGAAACGGGAATTCAGGCCAACCCCTCAGTACACGTCGCGAACGTACCGCTTCTCGGCGACCAACTGCTTCCGGAATGCCAGCGCCCCGTCCTCGTCGAGCTTGCCGTGGATCCTGGCAATGGCTAGAAGGGTGTCGTCGACATCCTTGGCCATGCGCGCGGCATCACCGCACACATAGAAGTGCGCGCCGTCGCGCAGCCAGGACCACAGCTTGGCCCCGTGCTCGATCATCCGGTGCTGCACGTAGATCCGCTCGCGCTGGTCGCGGGAGAAGGCCAGATCGAGGCGGGTGAGGAAGCCCGAGCGGAACATATCCTCCAATTCCGCTCGGTAGTAGAAATTCTGGGCGGCATGCTGATCGCCGAAAAACAGCCAGTTGCGGCCGCTGCAGCCGAGGGCACGGCGTTCCTGCAGGAAGCCGCGGAACGGCGCGATGCCGGTGCCAGGGCCGACCATGATCATCGGGGTCGTCGGATCCAGCGGCGGCCGGAAATGCGGTGCACGCTGCAGGAAGATCGGCACCGCGGATTCGGTGGTGTCGGCACGGTCGGCGAGGAAGGTCGAGCACACCCCACCGCGGCGCACGGCCGATCCGGTCGCGGCCGGATCGCCGTATCGGACGACACCCACGGTGAGCTGCACCTCGTCGGGACTGACCAGCGGACTCGACGAAATCGAATACTGGCGCGGCTGTAGCTTTTTCAGCGTGCCGAGCCATTCGACCAGATCGGCGCGCACTGGAAAATCGCGCAGCACATCCACGGCCTGCCGGTCCCACAGGTAGTTGTCGAGCTCATTGCGATTATCGCGGCGCAGTAGTTTCGCCAGCCGATTATTGGGATTGCGTTCGGCGATGAAGGTGAGCAGATCGTGGCTGACCTTCGTAATGTCGTAGCGGGTCCGCAGCGCCTGCGCCAGCGGCAATTCCTGGTTGTCGACTTCGACCATCCGGCGACCGTCCAACCTGGTCGCGCCGAGCCATTCGGCGACCATCGAATCGGCATTCGTCGGCCAGACCCCGAGTGAATCGCCGACCTCGTAGCCCGCTTTCAGTCCACGCAGGTCGAAGCCGAACTGACGCACTTCCTTCTGCGATCCGACGTTCGACAACGGCTCATTGCGCACCAACGGTGCGGTCACCGGGGCGTTGCGGGTGAACGGCGCTGGTCCGGCGGTCTGGGTTCCGACGGACGGTGCCGTACGGGTCAGCACCATCGTGGCGCCGGTGGACCGTTCGGGCGGCCGAGGTCCGCCGTGACCGGATGAATTCGGTTCGGCTGCACCGCCGTCGAGTACGGTGAGCACCTCGTCGAGCCAGCGCGCCGCCGCCTCCTCGTAATCGGGTTCGCTGTCGACGCGCGGGAGGAGACGGGTGGCCCCGCGCTCGGTCAGTTTCGCGTCCAGTTTGCGTCCGTGACCGCAGAAGTCGTCATAGGAGGAATCGCCGAGTGCGAATACCGCGTACCGCATGCCGGTCAATCGGATCACGCTATCGTCCAGGCGTTCCCAGAAGTCGGTGCCGTTATCCGGCGGACCACCGTCGCCGAAGGTACTGCTGATCACTAGCACATCACCGGTGAGTTCGTGGAGTTCGCACGAGTCCATATCGAGCAGCCGCGGCGCGAAACCGGATTCGGTCAGGCGCGCGGCCGTCGTCGCCGCGAACTCTTCGGCCGTGCCGGTCTGTGAGGCCCACAACACGGTGATCGGACGGGCGGGTTGGCTGGGGGCCATATCGGCGGGCGCGGATTCTATTGCCGCACTTCGCGAATACATACCGGCCAAAAGCCCATCGATCCACAGCCGACTGTTCTTGGCCAGCGGTGCGGATTCGGGCAGCACCGGCTGACCGGTTACCGGAATGGATTGCAGCGCTGAAAGATATCCGGCGAGATAGATCCGCTCGGTCTCACTGAGCGTAGGGGCAGTGCCCACGTCGAGCCCCAGCATGACCGCCAACGGGTGCGAGCCGTGATTTGTGACGGTTTCCGGTACCGAAGGAGTTTCGGTCGCTTTCGGCATCACCGCGACCCGCCGCAACGAAACCGCGCACGCCTTGAATTCGGGCTGCAACGAGTCCGGATCGACCGCATCGTTGGTCACGGCATTGATCGTCAGATATTCGCCCTGCTCGTCATTCCAATGAAACGGCGCGAAGCAATCGCCGGGCCGCACCCGCTCGCTGATCTGCACCGGCAGCACCGCTCGCCCACGCCGGGAAGCTATTTCGAGCTGGTCACCCGGTTCGACCCCGAGCCGCTCGGCATCATCGGGATGCACCTCGACGAACGGCTGCCCGGTCAACTTGGTCAGCTTGTCGATCTTGCCGGTCTTGGTCATGGTGTGCCACTGATGCTGCAAGCGGCCGGTATTCAGCATGAACGGGTAGTCGTCGTCGGGCATTTCCGCCGGCGACATGTGCGGGCGCGGCCAGAACACCGCGCGACGGCTCGGTGTCGCGAACACCAACCGGGGCTGGCGCCCGGTGTCGTCGACGAAAAGCGCCTGGCTGACACCGTCATTGAGGTAGCGGATCGGGTTGCGCGTGCGGTCGGGCTCGGCGCACGGCCACTGCATCGGCCCCTCGCGCAACCGCTCGTAGCTCATTCCCCGCAGGTCGTATCCGGTGCTCGGATTGGCGAACTGCTTGATCTCGTCGAAAACCTCGGCACTGGAGCGGTATTCGAAACCTTCGAAACCCATCGCGGTGGCGACCTGCGCGATCAACAGCCAGTCCGGCCGGGCATCGCCGATCGGATCCATCGAGCGCTGCAGCAGCGTGACATTGCGCTCCGAATTCACCATCACCGCATCGGCTTCGGCCCACAGCGTGGCGGGCAGCAGTATGTCGGCGTAGGAATTGGTGGCGGTATCGGTGTAGGCATCCTGCACAATGACCAGCTCGGCCGCCTCCAGCCCACCGATGACCGTCTTGCGGTTGGCGACGGTGGCAACGGGATTGGTGCAGATGATCCAGGCCGCCTTGATCTGCCCCTCGGACAGCTCGCGGAACATCTCGATCGTGCCCGGTCCGGCCTCGGTGCGCAGCGTGCCGGGTTCGACACCCCACGCCGTCTCCACGAAGCTGCGGTCGGCGGGGGAGAGCAGGCTGCGCTGGCCGGGCAAACCCGGTCCCATATAACCCATTTCGCGCCCGCCCATGGCATTCGGCTGGCCGGTCAGCGAGAACGGCCCGCTGCCGGGACGACAAATGGCCCCGGTAGCGAGGTGCAGGTTGCAGAGTGCGTTGGTGTTCCAGGTGCCGTGGGTGGACTGGTTGAGTCCCATGGTCCACAGCGACATCCATGCACCGGATTCGCCGATCCAGCGCGCGGCCCTGCGGATATCGGCCTCGGCGAGCCCGGTGATCGCGGCGACCTTGTCCGGTGGGTAATCGGCGAGGAAGTCCGGCATCGCGGCCCATCCCTCGGTGTGCTCGGCGATGAAGTCCGCATCGATATCACCGTTGTCGACGAGCAGGTGCAGCAGCCCGTTCAGCAGCGCTAGGTCGGTACCCGGTGCGATCTGCAGGAACAGATCAGCTCGCGCCGCGGTATCGGTGCGCCGCGGATCAACCACGATCAGCTTCGCCCCGGCCTTGACCCGGTCGATCATGCGCAGATACAGGATCGGATGGCAGTCGGCCATATTCGCGCCGATCACGAAGAACAGATCGGCGTGTTCGAAGTCGTCATAGGAGCCGGGCGGCCCGTCCGCGCCGAGTGACTGCTTGTAGCCGGTCCCGGCACTGGCCATGCACAGCCGGGAATTGGCCTCGATGTGCTTGGTCCGCAGATATCCCTTGGCCAACTTGGTCGCGAGGTACTGCGCCTCCAGGGACATCTGCCCGGAGACATACAGCGCAATGGCGTCCGGTCCATGTTCGTCCAGAATCGTCCGCAGCCGGGTGGCGACCTCGTGCACCGCCTCGTCGACAGGCACGGGGACCGGCACCTGACCGCGCTCGGGCCGTCGGTATGCGGTCTCCATCCGCCCCGGCGCCGCCATCAACTCCTGGTGGGTAGCACCCTTGGTGCACAGCCGGCCAGCATTCGTCGGATGCAGTTTGTCACCGCGCACCTTGGCGATGACCGGCGCGCCGTCGGCACCCGCGCGGGTCTCGACCACGATGCCGCAGCCGACGCCGCAGTACGAACACGCCGTGGTGGCGGTGCTCGCGCGGTCGATGCCTGCATCGGTCATGCCACCGATCATGCGCACCGCCGGTTGCGGCCGATTTACCCAACGTTATCGGCAGGTGACAATTAACCTCACCGCACCAGATTTCCCTCGTGAGGTGTGGCGTGCGCCACGAAAATATGCCGCGGCCAGGTGCGCGGTCCGGTTCGGCGGTCAGCCCAATTTGTAAGCGCGGTGCAGTGCGACGATGCCGCCGGTCAGATTGCGCCATTTCACCGACGACCAGCCCGCATCGGCGAGCCGCAGCGCCAACTGCCGCTGATTCGGCCAGGCCCGGATGGATTCGGCGAGGTAGACGTAGGCATCCGGATTACTGCTCACCGCCACCGCGACCTTCGGCAGCGCCTTCATCAGGTACTCCAGATAAATGGTGCTGAACACCGGCACGATCGGCGTGGAGAATTCGCAGATCACCATCCGCCCGCCCGGCTTGGTGACCCGCAGCATTTCGCGCAGCGCGGTATCGGTTTCGGAGATATTGCGCAGACCGTAGGAGATGGTCACCGCGTCGAACGAATCGTCGGCGAAGGGCAGCGCGGTCGCATCAGCGGCCACCTTCGGCACATCGCGGGATTTACCCGCGGCGAGCATGCCCTGGGAGAAGTCGGCCGCCAGGCACCAGGCACCGGATTTCGCCAGGTCCAGCGTGGAAATGCCGGTGCCCGCGGCGAGGTCGAGCACCCGCTCACCCGGCCGCGGCGCGACGGCCTTGCGCACCGCCCAGCGCCAATATCGGTCCTGCCCCAAGGAGATGACGGTGTTGGTCAGGTCGTACCGCTTCGCGACCCCGTCGAACATCGACGCGACCTCGTGCGGCTGCTTGTCCAGCGAAGCCCGAACCGGTTCCCGCTGCTCTGTTTTCGCCACACCCCCGAACCTACCGCGCGTAACACATGAGGGGCGAGACTCCCGCGCCGAGCTGGCCCAGACAATCTGTCCTATCCGTCGGACCCGCCTGCCTTTTTCGTGGTCACACCCTTTCCGAGGTCGCGAAACTCACATGTGAACGCCTCACGCGCTGTGCGGCAACCGGGTCCGAATCCCCGTGACGTCGGCGTAGTGGCCCATCAACTCGGTGCAGATGGCGGGCCAGGTCCGGTGCAGCACGGACTTGCGGGCGGCCGCGGCGAATCGCGCGCGCGAGACCGGATCACGTAGCGCCGCAACCGCGCTGGGCAGCAGCTCGGCGAAGCGATCCACCGGCAGCAGGTAGCCGTTGCGGCAGTGCGCGATCAGATCGCGCGGTCCGCCCGCATCCGGCCCGATCACCGGTACCCCGGCGGCGAGTGCCTCCTGCACGCCCTGACAGAACGTCTCGTGCTCACCCGCGTGCACCATCACATCCAGGCTCGCGTACGCCTGTGCGAGGTCGTCACCGCCGAGCTCACCGGTGAAGATGGCGGTAGGCAGCATCCGTGCCAACCGGGTCCGCTCGGGCCCGTCCCCGACGATCACCAGCTGGATCGCCGGATCACTTCCCAGCACCGCGAGCCGCTCCACATGCTTCTCCGGGGCCAGTCGCCCGACAAACCCGACCAGCAACGTGTCCTGGCCACGCGACCAGGAGCCCCGCAGCTCCGGCCGCTTCGCCGACGGCGTGAACCGACCGATATCGACACCGCGGCCCCAGCGGTGCACCCGCGGAATCCCGTGCCGCCGCAAATCCTCGGCCGCCGCGCGTGACGGTGCCAATGTCCGTGTCGCGCCCTCATGAATCCGGCGGGTCCAGGCCCAGGCCGCCCGACTGGCCAGCCCGAGGCCGTAACTTTTCGCGAATCCGGCCACATCGGTCTGATAAATCGCGACCGTCGGCAGATCCAGCCGCATCGCCGCACCGAGACCACCCGCGCCGAGTAGGAAGGGTGAGGCCAGATGCACCACATCCGCGTCGAATTCGTCGATCGCGGCGGTGATGCCGGGTTGCGGCAGGCCCACCGGAAGTGAGCTGACTTTCGGCACCATCACCGCTGGTACCAGATGCACCGGGAACCTTTTGTAGACCCGTGGAGCGGCGGGCAGCCCGTGCGGGGTGTCCGGCGCGATCACCAGCGCCTCGTGCCCGTGCTGGTCCAGGTGGTCCAGCACCCGGAGCACGGAATTGACGACGCCGTTCATATTCGGCAGGAACGACTCCGAAACGATGGCTACACGCACCATCCCAGGTTGACCCGCGCAACGCGCCACGCCGTCACGTCGACATGACCGATACGCAAAGATCCGGCGAACTGTCGGGGCTGCTCGCCTCAGGCGGCGCCAGCCGCCGCGCGCGGTCCGTTCACCGGGCCCGGCGTGCGGCGCTGTGCCCGCAGCAGCAGCCACATCGCGGGCACCGCGACCGCCCACACCACCAGAATCACCGACAGCGCGGGCTGAATCGCGACCCGCGCGTCGCGCCCGGCCACCCGGACCAGATCCGGATCCTTGCGGCTGTATTCCACATTGATCCGCTCACCGGCGGTGAGGTTGGTCGGATAGAGCACCCCGACCTTCGGATTGTGCGTCTTCCCGTCCGGTGTGACATAGATGACCGCCGAACGCAGCCGCCCGGCCGAGAGCACCTCGGCGGAGGTCACACCCTTGTCGGAGCTGATCAGATAGTCGTTGCGCCAGGCGGCGAGCACCAGCAGCACGACGAGGGCGCTGAGGAAGACCGCCGCCGTCAGCACCCCGATCCTGGCCCGCCGCAGGCGGTTCGAACGCCTTTCAGACTGGCTGGTTTCCGACACCACAACAGGCTACTTGCCGCCTCCGATACCGTGGGCGGCCATGTCCCGAAAATTCAGCTTCACCGTGCCCTACGCCGTCCCGGTCGAAGATCTTCACCGGGCACTCACCACCGATGACCTCTGGCAGTCCCGCTTCGCCCGCGCGGAGACCGCCACGCTCGACTTATCGCATCCGGACGGGGCGGGCACCATCCGCATTCATATGACCGAAAAGGCAAGCGGTGACAAGGTTCCCGGCATCGTGAGCAAGGTGCTCAAGAGCGAATTGGTGCTCTCGCGCACCGATGATTGGCAGGCATTGGACGGCGAAATCGCCAAGGGCACCTTCGAGGGCGCCACCGGCGGCATCAGCTCCGAAATGTCGGGCACCTACGAACTGCGACCGACCGCCGAGGGGGCCGAGGTCGAGGTGGTCGGCACCGTGCAGGTGAAGGTTCGGCTGGTCGGCGGTGCCATCGAAGCGCTCGCCGAGCAGTTGCATCACCGGGTGCTCGAGAGCGAGCGCAAACATATCGAGAAGTGGGTCGCCGCGCAGGCGAGCGCCTGACTTGTTCCGCACGCCCCGGCGAAAGCCGGGGCGTATCGGGCTCGGCGGCTATCCGGCGAAATCCTGCGGGCTGAATTCCTTGGGCTCCACCAGCACCAGCCAGTTGCCGGAGTTGTCCCGGATGATCGCCTCGGTCCCATAGGGGCGTTCGGCGGGCGGCTGGACGAACTCCACACCCTTGGCGGTCAATTCCTCGAACGTCTTCTGGCAGTCGTCGGTCTTCAGGCCGAGCGCGCCGTTGGTGCCATTGGCAAGAGCACGGCGGATGGCCTCTGCGAGATTCTCGTCCAGCGGCGGTCCCGGAATCATCAGGGTGATCTCGAGTTCCGGATGATCGGGATGTGCGACGCTGACCCAGCGGAATCCGTTGTCGCCCATCGCCACATCGCTGGACTCGACGAACCCCAGCTTTTCGGTGTACCACTGCTTGGCCGCATCCTGGTCGGTGACGTACACGGTGACCAGCGAGACATTCGTAATAGTCATGCCCAAAGGCTAGGAAACGCGTCGACCCGGACGCTTCTCCGAAATTGCTGAGCTCTGCGAACCGCTCAACTGCGCGGCTTGCGGTCCGATAGTCCATGCATGAACACATAACAGCCTGGAATCCGTGGCGCGCCGTCCGCGAATTTTGCCTGATACTCCGACGGCGTCACCCCGACCAACTGCCGGAACTTACTGCTGAACGATCCGAGACTGCTGTAGCCGACCAGCATGCAGACCTCGGTCACGGTCAGGTTGGTGGCCCGCAGATAGTCTTGCGCCCGCTCGATCCGTCGCTCCGCCAGATACGCCGCGGGCGTCACGCCGTACACGGCCGCGAATGCGCGCAGGAAGTGATACTTCGAAACCCCCGCGGCAGCGGCCAATTCGTCCAGATTCAACGGCTCGGCATAGCTGCGATCGGCAAGGTCCCGCGCCCGCCGCAGATGCGGAAGTAGGTAGAGCGCGGGTAATCCGGTCATCAGGTGAAGGGGGCGAGTTCGTCGAACCGGTAGGACGCGCGGCCCGCGGCCCGCCAGGCCCTTGCCGTCAGATCCAGATCCTCATCGGTGACCAGATTGCCCATTACCCGAACGGCGGTGCGCTGTAGATACTTCGACCGCATCACCGGCGGCCCGCCCATCGGCACCATCCGCGGGTGGGTCGCCAAACCGGCGATGCGCCGCGCGACCGAGAACGTCCGCCCGTAGCGGGCACGCAATAGTTCCGGCCACACCGTCGTGAGATCCGGTTCGTCCAGCAGTCCGGCGAGCATGTGCCCGCCCTCGAGTCCGTAGTCGATGCCCTCGCCGTTCAACGGATTCACGCAGCCCGCCGCATCGCCGATGAGCACCCAATTGCGTCCCGCGATATTCGATACCGCCCCGCCCATCGGCAGCAGCGCGGAGGCGACCGCCCGCAGCGAACCCTCGAGCTGCCACTCCTCGCGGCGCGACGAGGTGTAGTGCTCCAGCAGCGGTTTCAGTGCGATATGCGAGGGCCGACGCTCGGTGGCCAGCGAGCCGACGCCGATATTCACCTCGCCATTGCCCAGCGGGAACACCCAGCCGTAGCCCGGCACCAACTCACCGTCGGCATTGCGCAGCTCCAGATGCGAAGTGATCCACTGGTCGTCGCTGCGCGCGGATTTGATGTAGGCGCGGGCCGCGGTGCCATAGGCATACCGCCGATGCCAGGTGCGCCCGAGCAGTTTGCCGATCGGAGAGCGGACACCGTCGGCGACGACGAGCGTCTTGCAGCGGATCGAATGGGAGCCCTGCGCTGTCTGCACCGTCACACCGGTGACGCGATCACCCTCCCGGATGACATCGATCACTTTCGTGCCATCCAGCATCCTGGCCCCGGACTTCACGGCTGTCTCACGCAGTTTGTCGTCGAGTTCGGTTCGGGGAACGGCACTTCCGTACGTAGGAAAGGAACCGCCCGGCCACGGCAGCAGCGCCTCGCGACCGAAACCCGTCATCCGCAGGCCGTGGTTCACCGTGTGCGCGCGCAGCCAAGGCCCGAGCCCGAGGTGCTCCAATTCGGCGGTCGCACGAGGGGTGAGTCCATCGCCGCAGGTCTTGTCACGTGGGAAAACGGCGGAATCGGTGAGTAGAACATCGCGACCGGCCCGCGCGGTCCATGCGGCGGCGGCCGATCCGGCCGGTCCGGCACCGACCACGAGCACTTCGGTCTGTGTGGGAATCGCGCTCTGCGTCTCCCCGTCCCCGCCCGCGGGGGTGACATCCGGTGAACCCATGCGCTCAATACTCGCAGGAGCATTCCGTTCATGTCGATGGAGCCTGCCCGTGGCACAGACGATGCGATCGATGTGGTCGGAAAACACTATGGAAAGGTGTCTGATACACCCGCATAGTGACGGTGTTCATGGGCCGCGCGGCGGGGACACGCTAGGTTCTCTACCGTGGGGTCGGACGCATCGCTGGGAGAAGAGATGAGCACATCGGCTGTGAGTGATGAGAGCACGGTGGTGGCCGGAGTCGATCTCGGTGATACCGAGCTCGCACAGACCGTGCGCAACGGCCTCATCGATGTCGAAAAGCTCCTGATCGACGAGCTGTCCGACGGCGAGCTGTTCCTACAGGAGGCGGCGCTGCATCTGGCCAAGGCCGGAGGTAAGCGATTCCGGCCGCTGTTCACCATTCTCACCGGCCAGCTCGGTCCGCGCCCCACCGATCCGGCGCTGATCACGGCGGGCACCGTGGTGGAGCTGGTCCACCTGGCGACCCTCTACCACGACGACGTCATGGACGAGGCCCCCATGCGTCGCGGCGCGGCGAGCGTGAATTCACGCTGGGGCAACAGCATCGCCATCCTCGCCGGCGACTACCTGTTCGCGCACGCGTCACGGCTCACCTCGACTTTGGGTCCCGATGCGGTGCGGATCATCGCCGAAACCTTCGCCGAGCTGGTCACCGGTCAGATGCGGGAAACCATGGGCGCGCGCGAATCCCAGGATCCGGTCGAGCATTACCTGCGCGTGGTCTGGGAGAAGACCGGTTCGCTCATCGCCGCCGCCGGGCGTTTCGGCGGCACATTCTCCGGCGCCGATGCCGAACACGTCGAGCGGCTGGCCCGCCTCGGCGATGCGGTCGGCACCGCCTTCCAGATCTCCGACGACATCATCGATATTTCCTCGGCCGCCGAACAATCCGGTAAGACGCCGGGAACCGACCTGCGTGAGGGCGTGCACACCCTGCCGGTGCTGTACGCGCTGCGCGATGAGGGCGCCGAAGGCGACCGCCTGCGCAAACTGCTCGCCCATCCGCTGCAGACCGACGACGAGGTCGAGGAGGCGCTGTCGCTGCTCGCCCACTCCCGTGGCATGGTGCTGGCCAAGGACAAGCTGCAGAGCTACGCCGATATCGCGCACGCCGAACTCTCCGCGTTGCCATCGGGCCCGGCCAATGACGCGCTGGAGCGCCTGGTCCGCTACACCATCGAACGCGTCGGCTAGTTGGCACGGAGCTCACATTTCGATCAGGAACCTTCGCTCGGCTCTCTGCGTTGACCTGGTGTAATGCCTTGTATGGCCTGAATACGCGGAGAGGCGGACATGCACGGGTATGCGAATGGGCTGAAGACGTTCGGGCTCATGGTCGGCCTCTCGGCCTTGATCGTGTTCGCGGGGGCGATGTTCCGCAGCCCGATGATTCTCTTCTTCGCGATCCTGATCGCGGTCGGCATGAATGCCTACGCCTATTTCTACAGCGACAGGATCGCGCTGAAGGCCATGCACGCGCAGCCGGTCAGCGAGCTGGAGGCGCCGGTCATCTACCGCATCGTGCGCGAACTCGCGACCACCGCGCGTCAGCCGATGCCGCAGCTCTATATCAGTCCGACCAACGCCCCCAACGCCTTCGCGACCGGACGCAATCCGCGACACGCCGCGGTCTGTTGCACCAGCGGCATCCTGCAGATCCTCGACGAGCGCGAACTACGCGCCGTACTCGGCCACGAGCTATCGCACGTCTACAACCGCGACATTCTGATCTCCTCGATCGCGGGCGCACTGGCCGCGGTCATCTCCGGTCTGGCCAACCTGGCCTTTTTCGCCTCGATGTTCGGTGGCAACCGCAATGGTGATGGCCCCAATATCGTCGGCATGATCCTGGTGACGCTGCTCGGCCCGATCGCCGCGACCCTGGTCAAATTGGCTGTCTCCCGCTCTCGCGAATATCAAGCCGACCAATCAGGGGCCGAGCTGACCGGTGACCCGCTCGCCCTTGCCTCGGCGCTGCGCAAGCTGGAACGCGGGGTACAGGCTGCCCCGCTGCCCCCCGAGCCGCAGCTGACGGCCCAGTCGCATCTGATGATCGCCAACCCGTTCCGGGCCGGTGAACGTGCGGCACGGCTGTTCTCCACCCACCCGCCGATGGCCGATCGCATCGCCCGCCTCGAAGAGATGGCGGGCGGGCCCCGCAACTACTGATCGCTGGCCCGACTCCCGGCGCGCTCAATCATGTTCGACCGCGAGTTGCTGTTCGTAGGCCCGTAGCGTCTCCACGAACATCTGTCGTTGCTCGGCATTCAACGGCTCGAGCACTTTCCGCCACGCCCGCGCACTGCCCCCGAGCCACGCGTTGACCGAGTTCTCGTGCGCCGCCGCGATCGCGACGATGGTGCGACGGCGATCCGCGGCATCCGAGCGCCGCTCCAGCACTCCCTGACGGCTCAGATCGCCAACCATCAGGCTGACCGTCGTCGGCGCGACTTCCAGTCGCGCGGCCAGCTCATTCACCGTCATCGGCCCATCGAACACCAGATTCGCCAGCAGTGACAGATGGCGTGGCGCGAGCGAAAACGATTGCAGCTCTTCGGGAACGCGCATCTTCTTGGCCCTTCCCACCACCCGAGGCATGAGCAGCAGCAGACTCCGAATGCCCTCGTCCACCCCGATGCCACGCGCACCCGTTGACATCCCGCACACCTCCAAATAGCCTTTGGTTACAAAATAATTTTGCTTGCAAAGCAAAATCGAACCGCTCTCGCAAGGCTAGTACCAGCGATCGCCGGTCCGCCCGGCGATCCGGAAGGGCGCAGGACATGACAGATGCACAGCCGACTTCGGCGGCGGATTTCAATGCGGCGATCATCGAGGAGTTCCGCGCCAACGCGGGGACGGTCGGCGCGATGTTCGAGGGTGTGCCGCTCATCCTGCTGACCACGGTCGGCGCGAAAAGCGGACGCCAGCACACGACGCCGCTCGTCTATCACCGAGACGGCGATCGTCTACTGGTCTTCGGCTCGAACGGCGGCGCCGACACCGATCCGGCGTGGTTCTACAACGTGCAGCGGAATCCGGCCGTCACTGTGGAAATCGGCGAAGCGGCCGGCGTCGAGACTTTTCGGGCGACCGCAACCGTGCTGGCGGGTGCCGAGCGCGATCAGCGCTACGCCGAGCGGGCCGAGCGCGATCCGGCGTTTGCCGCATATCAAGCGGGAACCTCGAGAGTCATACCGGTGATCGCGCTGTCCCGGGAACAGCGGTCCGCGATCGGCCGCCGCGGCGTGATCGCCGGTGCGGCGGTCGCCGCGGCCGCTGTGGCGGGCGTTTCCGCCGCGATCGTCGGCTCAGGGGATGTGGCCCCGCAGCAGGCCGTTCCACGCGCAGCCGCCATCGGTGACCATCTGCGGACCGTGCACGAGCAATTGCGGCGCGATCTCGTGACGGTTCGCACGCAATTCGAACGGCTGGATGACTCGAGTGAAACGCTGAGCCTGCCTACGGATCTGCGCAGCCACTGTGTCGCATTCTGTGGTGCGCTGCATGAGCATCACACCAATGAGGACGGTGTCTTTCCGGCGCTGGCTCGCCAGCATCCCGAATTGGCTCCGGTGATCGAGCGCCTGCAGCGTGAGCATGGTGTGGTCGCGACGGCACTCACCGAACTTCAACTGTTGCTGAACAGTGCCGACCGAGTTCGTTTGCGTACCGAATTCGACCGTCTCGCGAACGAATTGGAAACCCATTTCAGCTACGAAGAGGACGAACTCGTCGCGACCCTGAATGCGACCGACCCGGCGACACTTCGGCAGCGGTAAATGCGCGCACAAAGAGAAACCCCCGCCGATCGTGATGATCGGCGGGGGTTTTCGGTGGCAGGTGTAGGATTCGAACCTACGTAGGCTTTCACCGACAGATTTACAGTCTGCTCCCATTGGCCGCTCGGGCAACCTGCCGTCGCGCTTCTCGGCGCGCAGTGCAGCTTACAACGAACCCGCACCCAGAATGCAAACCGGCTGGCCATCGGCCCTGCGACGGGACTACGGTCAGGCTCCGGGGTAGAACTGACGGTGACCGGAAACCGGTCGCTAGCGACTGATTGCAGGTCGCTCGAAAGGGTCAGCAGACCCCGTTGGACCGTCAGGACAGGAGCGAAGTGTGGCCGATTCGTCTTTCGATGTTGTCAGCAAGGTCGACCGTCAGGAGGTCGACAACGCGCTGCATCAGGCGGAGAAGGAGCTGAACACCCGCTACGACTTCCGTGGCACGGGCGCGAGTATCGAATGGTCCGGTGAGGACAAGATCGTGCTCAGCGCCGAGGCGGAGGAGCGGGTCAAGGCGGCGCTCGAGGTATTCAAAGAAAAGCTGATCCGCCGCGATATCTCGCTCAAGGCCTTCGATGCCGGTGAACCCGCGGCCTCCGGCAAGACCTACAAAATCACCGGCACGCTGGTGCAGGGCATCGACACCGAGCACGCGAAGAAAATTTCCAAGAAGATCCGCGACGAGGGCCCCAAGGGGATAAAGGCGCAGATCCAGGGCGATGAACTGCGCGTTTCCAGTAAGAAGCGCGACGATCTGCAGGCGGTGATCGCACTGCTCAAAGGTCAGGACTTCGGTATCGCGCTGCAGTTCGTCAATTACCGGTAGTCGTTGTGGCGGCCCGCCGCGTGTGGCCGCAAAAACCGCTCTGACCACCCGGTTTGGAGGTGCGACCGATAAGTGTGTAACCTCGTTCAAGACTTCGCCGCGCCGGAGTCCTGAGCGTAGGTCACGGTGCGGAGCTAGTCATGCCCCCTTAGCTCAGTCGGCAGAGCGTTTCCATGGTAAGGAAAAGGTCAACGGTTCGATTCCGTTAGGGGGCTCGCCGGATTGCCGGTGGTGACCGACTCGGCATCGCTACAACCCCCACTCTGTGGGGCCGGGCGCGGCATCACCAGCAATGCGACCCCGTGGCGGTGTAGCTCAGTCGGTAGAGCAAACGACTCATAATCGTTGTGTCGCCGGTTCAAGTCCGGCCATCGCTACCAAAGACCGATCAGACCATCTGGTTGACCCGAAAGAAGGAATATCGTGGCCGCGAAGTCCACCGATGTCCGGCCAAAGATCACCTTGGCCTGCGAGCAGTGCAAGCACCGCAACTACATCACCAAGAAAAACCGGCGCAACGACCCGGACCGGCTGGAGCTGAAGAAGTTCTGCCCGAACTGCGGTACCCACCGGGCGCACCGCGAATCCCGCTAGTCCACACGCGTGCCGCTGCCGCGTTGATTGGCTTCCGGGTTCTTCCCGGATTATCGGGTCGTGACACTTGCGAGGGCCGGACATATGTCCGGCCCTGACGTGTTTCACGACTCGAGTGCGGTGGTTGAACGCTCCGTCGACTCCGGGGCCTCGGGGTCAGATAGGTACAGTCCTCCCGTGACAATCAACACCGGTACAGACGAAGCGGTCGCAATGGACGAAGCACTCGATCCCGCGGCGCATGCCGCGGCGATGGTCGGTCATCACTACCGCGTCGACGACTACTACGAGGTCGGCCGTGAGAAGGTGCGTGAATATGCCCGCGCCGTGCAGGATTATCACCCCGTGCACTGGGACAAGGATGCGGCGCAGGAGTACGGCTACGACGACCTGCTCGCCCCGCCCACCTTCATCTCCCTGGTCGGAATTCTGGCTCAGAGCAAACTCTTCGAGCAGATCGTCACGGGCTACGACCTGAGCCAGATCATGCAGACCGATCAGATCCTGGAATTCCACCGGCCCATCAAGGTCGGCGACCAGCTGGTCTGCGATGTCTACCTGCACTCGTTCCGGCAGGCCTTCGGCGGCGACATCATCGTCACCAAGAACATCGTCACCGCGCAGAACGGCGAGGTGGTACTCACCACCTACACCACGCTGATCGGGCGCAGCGGCGGCGATATCGATCCGAACCTGCAGGGCGCGGTCCGCAACGTGCTCATGCACGGCATCGGCGATGAGGCCCCCAGTTACCCTCCGCGCACCCCGGCCGCGCCCGTGGCAACCGTGCCCACGGTGCCCGCGATCGCGCCGAGCAAGCATGCGATCAAGTTCGAGGACGTCGCCGTCGGCGACGAGCTGCCCCCGCGCATCGTCCAACTCACCCGCGGTGATCTGGTGAACTACGCCGGTGTCTCCGGCGATGCGAATCCGATCCACTGGAGTGACGAGGTCGTCAAACTGGTCGGGCTGGACAATGTGGTCGCGCACGGCATGCTCACCATGGGCCTCGGCGGGGGATTCGTCACTTCCTGGCTCGGCGATCCCGGTGCGGTCAAGGAGTACAACGTCCGCTTCACCAGTCCGGTTTACGTCGGCTCCGAGGAGCCCGCGGAGGTCGAGTTCACGGGTAAGGTGAAGTCGGTGGATCCGGAGACCCGGGCCGCGGTCGTCGCCATCGTGGCGAAGTCGGCGGGCAAGAAGATCTTCGGACGCGCCACCGCGACGGTCCAACTGGCCTGACCTGGTCGAGCGACCCTGATTGGCATATGCCGCAGGCGGTAACGTACACTCAGATTTCTGGGGTCACCAGCCGCTGCGCGCTGCTCTGCAAGGGCTGGTTCCAGGTGAGTCCGCGAGGATTCGCCGACGGGGCCGGCAACTGCCGGAGTGGCGCGCGTGTTGTGTGACACCGGATAGAAGAACGACAACTGAATACCGAACAGTGGTTGGACAGCTGGATCGTTCAACCGAAGGGGCGTAGCTCAATTGGCAGAGCAGCGGTCTCCAAAACCGCAGGTTGCAGGTTCAAGTCCTGTCGCCCCTGCCCTGGATGCCAGCGACGAAAGGATCGACGTGGTCGACGAGCGGGATACTCGCCGCGGCGCGCATGCCGAGGACGACGACACCGCCGCCGTGGCTCGGCCGAGCGGTAAGCGGTCCGCGCGGCGCAGTCGCAATGCCGATTCGGGCTCGGTCGCCACGATCGATCGGCCCACATCGGCCAAGGCAGCCAAGAAGACCGATCGGGCCGAACGCAAGAAGACGGGTAACCCGTTCAAGCGTTTGATCAAGTTCCTGCGCGAAGTAGTCGCGGAACTGCGCAAGGTGATCTGGCCCAACCGGAAGCAGATGGTCACCTATACGAGCGTTGTTCTGGTGTTCGTGATCTTCATGGTCGCGTTCATCAGCGGGTTGGATCTGGCGTTCATCAAGGGTGTCAACTGGCTGTTCGGCTAGCTGATCGCCGCCGACGCCGGTAGCCATCCCGGGCGGCGCGTTACAGCGCGCCAGGCCCGGTACGCAAAGGATGTACGTGACGACACAGGAAGCGAGTGCCCCAGTGAGCACCCCGGAGAACGACACAACCGACGAGTTCCCGGTCGACGACGCGGTGCAGACCGTCGAGGAGTCCGCTGCCGTCGAGGAAGCTGTTGTCGACGAATCCGACGCCGCTGACGCCGAAGTTGTCGAGGCCGCTCCTGTCGATGCCGAACCCGCCGATCCGGTCGCCGAAATGAAGGCCGCGCTGCGACGCGCCCCCGGCGATTGGTACGTGATTCACTCGTACGCCGGTTACGAGAACAAGGTGAAGGCCAACCTCGAAACCCGCGTGCAGAACCTGGACCTCGAGGATTACATCTTCCAGGTCGAGGTGCCGACCGAAGAGGTCACCGAGATCAAGAACGGCCAGCGCAAGCACGTCAACCGCAAGGTGCTGCCCGGTTACATCCTGGTCCGGATGGAGCTCAACGACGAGTCGTGGGGCGCGGTGCGCAATACCCCCGGTGTCACCGGTTTCGTCGGTGCCACCTCGCGGCCGTCGCCGCTTTCCATCGACGATGTGGTGAAGTTCCTGGTCCCCGCCGCGCAGCAGCAGAAGAAGCCCGCTGCCGAGGCCGCCGCCGCGACTGCCGCCGCCACCGATATCGCGCCAAAGCCGGTCATCGAGGTCGACTTCGAGGTCGGCGAGTCGGTGACCGTGATGGACGGCCCGTTCGCGACGTTGCCCGCCAGCATTTCCGAGGTCAATGCCGAGCAGCAGAAGCTCAAGGTGCTCGTGTCGATCTTCGGTCGCGAGACTCCGGTCGAGCTGGCGTTCACCCAGGTCGCGAAGATCTAGTTCCGCGGTTTCGGCTCCGGCTGGGATCGCGGGATGAATCGGCCCGGTGCACGGGTTGATTCACCAGGCTTGCAAAGAGCAAGGACACCAAAACCCTAGGAAAGAAAGATGCCCCCCAAGAAGAAGAAGCTCGCCGGGATCATCAAGCTTCAGATCCAGGCCGGCCAGGCGAACCCGGCCCCTCCGGTCGGCCCCGCGCTCGGTCAGCACGGCGTCAACATCATGGAGTTCTGCAAGGCGTACAACGCCGCGACCGAGTCGCAGCGTGGCAACGTCATTCCGGTCGAGATCTCGGTGTACGAGGACCGGTCCTTCGACTTCAAGCTGAAGACCCCGCCCGCCGCCAAGCTGCTGCTCAAGGCCGCCGGTGTGCAGAAGGGCTCGGCCGAGCCGCACAAGACCAAGGTCGCGAAGGTCACCATGGACCAGGTCCGGGAGATCGCCAAGACCAAGCAGGAAGATCTGAACGCCAAGGACATCGACCAGGCGGCCAAGATCATCGCGGGTACCGCGCGTTCGATGGGCATCACCGTCGAGGCGTGAGTTTCGCACTCGCAATCCCGGTGGGAGGGTCGGCCAGACCCGATAACCACTTCTGAACCACATTAAGGACAGACAATCATGGCAAAACGAAGCAAGGCGTATCTCGCCGCGGCCGAGAAGGTCGATCGCACTCAGCTCTACTCCCCGCTGGCCGCCGCGCGTCTGGCGAAGGAGACCGCTACCACCAAGACCGACGCGACCGTCGAGGTCGCCGTTCGTCTCGGTGTGGATCCCCGTAAGGCCGACCAGATGGTCCGTGGCACGGTCAACCTGCCGCACGGCACCGGTAAGACCGCCCGCGTCATCGTGTTCGCGGCCGGTGAGAAGGCCGCCGAGGCCGAGGCCGCCGGTGCGGACGCCGTCGGCGCCGAGGACCTGATCGAGCGGATCCAGGGCGGCTGGCTGGACTTCGACGCCGCGATCGCCACCCCGGACCAGATGGCCAAGGTTGGTCGGATCGCGCGCGTCCTCGGCCCGCGCGGCCTGATGCCGAACCCGAAGACGGGCACGGTCACCAACGATGTGACCAAGGCCGTCAACGACATCAAGGGCGGCAAGATCAACTTCCGCGTCGACAAGCAGGCCAACCTGCACTTCGTCATCGGCAAGGCGTCCTTCGACGATGCCAAGCTGGTGGAGAACTACGGCGCCGCGCTGGACGAGATCCTGCGTGCCAAGCCGTCGACCGCCAAGGGCCGCTACGTCAAGAAGGTGACGGTCTCGACGAACACCGGACCGGGCATCCCGGTGGACCCGAACCGCACCCGCAACCTCCTCGACGAGGATGCGTAAGTAGCACCCCGGCTCTTCGGTAGCCCAGCTCTTCGGAAGCTGAGCGTTATCGCAGGAAGCTGAGTTTTACCGCAAGGGCGGGAACGCGAATCGCGTTCCCGCCCTTTGCGCATTTCGGCAGGTTTCCTGGGGCGGCATATGGGCGCTCGCGGTGCGGTGCTGCGGACATATCGCGCACCGGACTAATTCCCGCGCGGCGACGGTTGGCCATGAGGTGACCGCCGTACTGCTCATCTCCGGAAGCACACGTAGTGCTTCCACCAATACCGCCGCACTGCGCACAGTCGCGGCGATCGCGCCGGAGGGTGTCGAGACCTTCTGGTACGAAGGTCTCGCCGAACTGCCTGCCTTCAGTCCGGATGACGACGGTACCGGTCACCCGTCGGTTGTCGCACTGCACGAACATATTTCGCGCGCCGATGCGGTCCTGCTCTGCACTCCCGAATACGCGGGCACCCTCCCCGGCAGCTTCAAGAACCTGCTCGACTGGACCGTCGGCACCGCCGATCTCTACGAAAAGCCGACTGCCTTCCTCAATGTCGCCGCCCAAGGCCGCGGCGAAGGCGCGGCCACCACCTTGACCACGGTGCTGGGCTACGTCGGTGCCATCGTCGATCCGGGCACTTGTGCCCGACTCCCGGTAGCCCGCGATGCCGTCGACACCAACGGCCTGGTCACCACCCCCGAATTCCGCACCGGGGCACTGAAAGCCCTCACCCGCCTGGTCCACCAGACCACCCTCGCCTGACCACCCGTCCAAGGGAGTCGAATGGTGGCTTTCGGTCCGGGACCGAGCCACCATTCGACTCGCCTCGATGGTCAGTTTTCCTTGGGCTCTGCGGATTTGCGCCAACCGAGTAGCACCGATTCGCCGTCCCGCACATCCCACGGTAGGAAGATGGCGACGATCAGCGCGCACACCACGACCGCGCCCGCGGCGACCAGCGATGCGGCGTGGGAACCCTGCAGTGCTGCCGTCTTCATTGCGGTGATCAGGTTTTCGCGCTGGACCTCGAAGAATGGTGCGAGTTCTCGTTTGCGAACCTCCAGCACGCTGAGCGGACTGGCCTTCACCAGACTGCGCTGGTCGGAGTTCATCATCCCGGCGGGCACCCGGTCGATCAGCGGCGAGACGCGAGTTGTGTAGTAGGAGGCCACGATCGAGCCGAGGACCGCGACGCCGAGGGTGCCGCCGATCTCGCGGGTGGTGTCGTTGACCGCGGATCCCGCGCCAGCTTCGTTCAGCGGTAGCGAACCCATGATCGATTCGGTCGCCGGGCCCTGCACGATGGCCAGGCCCAACGCCATCGAAACCATGGACGGCAGCACACCGATGACATAACTGCTGTCCACCGTCACCTGCCCACCGAGATACAGGCCGACCCCGGTGAGCAACAGCCCGAATACGATCACCGGCGTGGTGCCGACGCGGGTCGCCATGAGTGTCGCGATCGGTGCACCGATCGCCACCGAGAACGCGAACGGCAGTGAGGCGATGCCGAATTCGAGCGGCGTGTACTCCCGCACCCCTTGGAAGTACTGAGTAATGAGGAACAGGAATCCGAACATCGAGAAGTAGCCGACCGCAATCGCCAAGGCTGGCATGGAGAATCGGCGATTGCGGAACAGCCACATATCGAGAATCGGTGCGCTGGTACGCAATTCCCACGCAATGAAGACCGCGAGCAGTGCGATCCCGAGTGCGCCGACACCGAGCGTGGTGGTGGAAAGCCAGCCGTAGCGCGGCGCTTCGATAATGGCCCACACCAGCGCCGTGATGCCGATGACCGACAATCCGATGCCAGCCGGATCGAGCCGCCCCACCTGGGCGGATCGCGATTCGGGCACCCAGATCAGGGTGGCGGCCATGGCGAGCAGCGCCACTGGCACATTGATCCAGAAGACCGAATGCCAGGAAAAATGTTCCAGCAGCCAGCCGCCCGAAATCGGGCCGATCGCAATGGCGAAGCCGGCCATGGCAGTCCAGGCGGCGATAGCCAGTGCGCGCTCGCGTTTATCGGTGAAGATATTGATGATCAGCGCCAGGGTCGCCGGGAAGACGGCCGCGGCGAAGACACCCATGGCAGCGCGGGCGAGGATGACACTGCTCATGGATTCCGATAGCGCCCCGCCGATCGACATGAGGGCCACACCGACCAGGCCGATCATCATGACGCGGCGGCGTCCGTAGCGGTCGCCGAGATTGCCGAAGGACAGCAACAATCCGGCGAATGTCAGAGTGTACGCATCGACGACCCATTGCAGGCCACTGACACTAGTGGCCAACTCCACTCCGATGGAGGGTAGGGCCACATTCACGATGGTGTTGTCGAGGACGACCAGCAGCTCCGCCAGACAAATGACGGCGAGAGCGAGAAAGCGCCTGGTGCGTCGTTCCAACAGCACCGGTGGATCGACTATGGAGGTTGCCATAGTTCAGTAGTCAAACAGTAACTGTCACTATTGGTAACACCTTATTGTGGCGATATCCGCCACAACTGTCGTCGATTGTGATTGGCGACACGTCGCCGAAGTTATGGAGGCACTGGCGGATTCCGCGAGTGCATGGGTATCTCGTCGGCCGCACCAAAACCCGACGCCCGCATAGCCGCAGGTCCGCGATGTTCTCCCGGCCGGCACGCGCGACCGGCGAAAGCTCCGGGGAGCCTGGAAAGCGCCGTTTTGGCAGATGAGGGTGGGTTCGGCTACGCTGGACCGAAGTAATCGACGAGTTCGATGACTACCCAATCCGTTCTACCGAAGACCGTTGGTCGCTGCGCCCATTCGGGTGTGGTCGAAGGTCCGGCATCGAGCCGGCGGCCCACGCAGGGAGGACCGAGGCTGGGAATTGACCTGGGTCAAGCCTGGGTCGATCGCCTATCGCGCCCCGGAACGCTCTGCGTTCGGGGCGTTTGCTTTATCGCCGGCCCCTGGTACTCGGCAGTTCGAATACGAACCGACATCCAGAGAGGAGGCGAAGTATGGCAAAACCCGAGAAGGTCACCGCGGTCGAGGAGATCACGGAGCAGTTCAAGAGCTCGTCGGCCACCGTCATCACGGAATACCGTGGTCTGTCGGTCGGTAAGCTCACCGATCTGCGTCGCGCGCTCGGCGAAGGCGCTACCTACTCCGTCGCCAAGAACACCCTGGTCAAGCGGGCGGCCGCGGAAGCGGGCGTCGTTGGCCTGGACGACTTGTTCGTCGGACCGACCGCCATCGCCTTCATCAAGGGCGAGCCGGTCGACGCGGCGAAGGCCATCAAGACCTTCGCCAAGGAGAACAAGGCGCTCATCATCAAGGGCGGGTACATGGACGGCGCTACGCTGTCCGTTGCCGAGGTCGAGAAGATCGCCGACCTGGAGTCCCGCGAGGTGCTGCTGGCCAAGCTGGCCGGCGCGATGAAGGGCAACCTGGCGAAGGCCGCCGGTCTGTTCAACGCTCCCGCTTCGCAGGTGGCCCGCCTGGCTGCCGCGCTGCAGGAGAAGAAGCAGGCCGAAGAAGGCGGAGCTGCCGCCGAGTAACACCCCGTGCGGGTGGATCGCGTGCGGCTCGCCCACATAGACAACCAACTACCGAAAGGAAACAACAATGGCCAACGTTGACGAACTGCTCGAGACCTTCGGCAACATGACCCTGCTCGAGCTGTCGGACTTCGTCAAGAAGTTCGAGGAGAAGTTCGAGGTCACCGCGGCTGCTCCGGTCGCCGTCGCCGCCGTCGGTGGCGCTGCCGCTCCGGCCGAGGCCGTCGAGGAGCAGGACGAGTTCGACGTCATCCTCGAGGGTGCCGGCGACAAGAAGATCCAGGTCATCAAGGTGGTCCGCGAGATCGTCTCGGGCCTGGGCCTGAAGGAAGCCAAGGACCTCGTCGAGAGCGCCCCGAAGCCGATCCTGGAGAAGGTCGCCAAGGAGGCCGCCGAGGCTGCCAAGGCGAAGCTGGAAGAGGCCGGCGCCAAGGTCTCGGTCAAGTAATTCGCGAGTTACTCGCTGAACGGGCGGTCCCCATTGGGGGCCGCCCGTTTGCATTATCGCGACGCGTGCGACGGTAATGCGAATATTGCGAGTGATCCGGGGTTACTCTTCGGTCAGGTTAGGGTGTCCCGCGTCATGCTCATGGGATACAGTGACCGCACCCACTGTGACGCGACACACCGTGATACCGAATAGCGCGGTTCGCCGGTGGGTGGCTCGCTGAGAATTTGTGGAGGTTGGCGTGGGCGTCGAGGTCAGGACCGAGGGTGTTACCAAGTCCTTTGGTTCACAGCGAATTTGGCAGGATGTCTCACTGACGCTGCCTTCGGGTGAGGTCAGCGCGCTGCTCGGCCCCTCGGGTACCGGTAAATCCGTCTTTCTGAAGTCGCTGATCGGTCTGCTGCGTCCGGAGCGCGGTTCGATCTTCATCGACGGCACCGATATCACCACCTGCTCCAATAAGGAGCTCTACGAAATCCGCAAGCTCTTCGGTGTGCTGTTCCAGGATGGTGCGCTGTTCGGGTCGATGAATCTGTTCGACAATGTCGCGTTCCCATTGCGTGAGCACACCAAGAAGACCGAATCCGACATCAAGAAGATCGTGATGGAGAAGCTCGAGCTGACCGGTCTGCTCGGCGCGGAGGGCAAGCTCCCGGGTGAGATCTCCGGTGGTATGCGCAAGCGCGCCGGTCTGGCCCGCGCGCTGGTGTTGGACCCGCAGATCATCCTGGTCGACGAGCCCGACTCCGGTCTGGACCCGGTCCGTACCTCCTACCTGTCGCAGTTGCTGATCGACATCAACGCTCAGATCGACGCGACGATCCTGATCGTGACCCACAACATCAACCTGGCGCGTACGGTGCCCGACAACATCGGGATGTTGTTCCGTCGCTCGTTGGTGATGTTCGGTCCGCGCGAGGTCTTGTTGACCTCGGAGGAGCCGGTGGTCAAGCAGTTCCTCAACGGTCGCATGATCGGTCCGATCGGCATGTCCGAGGAGAAGGACGAGGCGCAGATGGCGCGCGAGCAGGCCCTCGTCGATGCCGGGCACCACCACGGTGGCGCCGAGGAGGTCGAGGGCATCATCCCGCAGATGCGGGCGACTCCCGGTATGCCGGTGCGCCAGGCCGTGATTCGCCGTCAGGCGCGCGTCCGCGAAATCATGCACACCCTGCCGCACGCGGCTCAGGTGGCTATCCGTGAGTCACTTGCGGAGAGCGACGACACGCAGGTGATGGCGTACCAGAACGGGGACCTGGGCGGATACCAGGGTGGGTCGTTCGACACTACCGTGCGCCACAACACAACTAACGGGTAACATCTGCGATCGTGAATTCCACCCTGGCGCGATTGCGGACTCCAGTAGAGTCGGGGTTTGGCCAGGCCGGCAACATCTTTGCGCTGCTCATCGACGTTATGCGCAAGACGTTCAAACGGCCTTTCCAGTTGCGCGAATTCGTCGAGCAGTCGTGGTTCATCGCGAGTGTCTCGATCTTGCCCAGCGCACTGGTCGCCATCCCGTTCGGTGCGGTTGTCGCGCTGCAGACCGGCTCTTTGATCAAACAACTAGGTGCCGAGTCTTTTACCGGCGCAACCAGCGTGCTGGCTACCGTCCAGCAGGCCGCTCCCGTTGTCACCGCGTTGATCATCGCGGGCGCGGCCGGCTCGGCGGTCGCCGCCGACCTCGGCGCGCGCAGCATCCGTGAGGAGATCGACGCGATGGAGGTGCTCGGCATCGACCCGGTGCAGCGACTGGTCGTGCCGCGCGTGCTCGGCATGATGCTGGTCGCGCTGCTGCTCAACGGTCTGGTGTCGGTGGTCGGCATCGCAGGCGGCTATTTCTTCAACGTCGGGCTGCAGGGCGGTACGCCCGGCGCCTACCTCGCTTCGTTCTCCGCACTGGCCCAGCTGCCGGACCTGTGGATCGGCGAGATAAAGGCCTTGGTATTCGGTCTGCTCGCAGGCGTGATCGCCGCGTACAAGGGGTTGCATCCCAAAGGGGGCCCGAAAGGAGTCGGAGACGCGGTGAACCAATCCGTGGTTATCACCTTCATGGTTCTGTTCTTTGTGAACTTGATCCTGACCTTGGTGTATTTGCAGGTCGTCCCCGCCAAGGGCGCCTGACCCGTGGCCACCTCGTACCGTCCCCCGGTGTTGGCGAAATCCGCCCGCCGGGCCCGTGAGATTGCACGTGTGCCCGTTAATGTCATCGATCGCGCGGGCGATCAGATGGCGTTCTATTCCAAGGCCATCGCCTGGATTCCGCGCACCGCGGTGCATTACCGCAAGGAGGTCATGCGGCTGCTCGCCGAGGTGACCTTCGGCAGTGGTGCGCTCGCCGTCATCGGCGGCACCATCGGCGTCATCGTGTTCATGTCCGGCTCGGTCGGCGTCGTCGTCGGCCTGCAGGGCTTCAAGGCCCTGGATGCGCTCGGCAGTTCGGTGCTGACCGGCTTCCTCACCGCCTATATCAATACCCGTGAGATCGCGCCGCTGGTCGCCGCGCTCGCGCTATCGGCAACGGTGGGCTGTGGTTTCACCGCCCAGCTCGGCGCGATGCGGATCTCCGAGGAGATCGACGCGCTCGAGGTGATGGCGGTGCCGGGTGTTCCGTTCCTGGTCACCACCCGCGTGATCGCGGGCTTCCTCGCGGTCATCCCGCTCTACATCGTCGGGCTGCTCGGCACATTCCTGGCGTCGCGAATGATCAGCATCTGGTTCAACGGACAATCCAGTGGTTCCTATGACCACTATTTCAGTCTCTTCCTGCCACCAGAAGACGTCTTGTATTCATTCGTCAAAGTGTTGGTGTTCGCATTCGTAATCATCATGGTGCATTGCTATTACGGCTTCAATGCCACCGGCGGACCGGCCGGTGTCGGCGTCGCGGTGGGTCGCGCGGTGCGCGCGGCGATCGTGCTCGTGAATGTGCTCGATTTCTTCTTGAGCCTCGCAATCTGGGGCACCACGACGACAGTTCGGGTTGCCGGATGAGCGCCCGCGTCATCGAAATGCGAAGCGGCAGTGAGGTGCCGTCATGAGTAATAGCGTGCAGATGTGGCGCGCGACCGAGAAATTGCGTGTCCGGCTGCTCGGTATCGCATTCTTCGTGGTCTGCGCACTATTCCTGGTCACAACGGTCGCGATCTACAACAAGGCGTTCGTCGACACCGTAAAGGTCCAATTGATCACCGACAGTGTGGGAAATGCGTTGACCCGCAATGCCGATGTCAAGGTGCGCGGCGTCAATGTCGGCGAGGTCAGATCCAGCCGGTCCGAGGGCGGCAAGGTGACCCTCGACCTCGCGATCGATCCCGGTAAAGCCGAGCAGATTCCGGTCAATGCGACGGCCCGGCTGCTGCCGAAAACGCTGTTCGGTGAGCGGTATGTGGATCTGGTCATTCCGGACGAGCCGAGTACGCAGCATCTGACCGAGGGCGTGACCCTGCATCAGGACATCAGCGGTAATGCCATCGAGATCAGCAAGCTGCTCGACGATGTGCTGCCGCTGCTGCAGGCGATTCCGCCGCAGGATCTCGCCTCGACGCTCGGCGCACTGTCCCAAGCGCTGTCGGGGCAAGGCGTGGCGCTCGGTGAGTCGGTGGAGAAGTTGGATCACATCTTCCGCGGGGTCAACGGAGTCATGCCGGATCTGAAGCAGGATCTGGTGAGCTTCGCCGATGTGGCCGCCACCTATTCCGACGCGCTGCCGCAGCTGGTCGACGCGTTCAACAACCTGCGCACCACCAACGCGACCATCGTGCAGCGCCGCCCGCAGATCGACACACTGCTGGCCACGCTGAACCCGACCGCGGCCACCACCGCGGACTTCCTGATCGCCAATCGCGACAACATCATCGATGTGGCCGCCGATTCGCGGCCCGCGCTGGAACAGCTGGCGACCTACTCGCCGAACTACGCCTGTGCGCTGGCGAACTTCGCCAAGATGAAGCCGCGCATCGACCAGATCATGGGCATGGGCACCCCGCGTCCCGGTTCGCGAGTCACCATCGAGCTGACCAACACCCGCGGCAAGTACCTGCCCAACCAGGACGAGCCGCGGTGGCTGGACACCCGCGGACCTTGGTGTGTGCCGGAATACCCGGTCTTCACCGATCCCGGTCAGTACACCGGCGGACCGAACAACGACGGTTCCTACGCCGTGCCGAGCCGCAATCCGGGTGACCAGGACAGCGGCAAGCTGTCGGCGCCGCAGTTCGGCATGTACCCGGCCGCGAATGTGCCGACCACGGTCGGTTCGCCGGCCGAACAGCGGACCCTCGGCGCGATCTACGGTGCGGCGAACGGTGTTTCGCCCGATCAGGTGCCCAGCTGGGTCACCCGGATCGGTGCACCCGCATTCCGTGGCAGCGAGGTGAGCGTGCGATGAAGGACACGATGCGCGGCCTCGGCGGGCCGCTGACCAAGCTCATCATCTTCGTCGTTGTCACGCTGTTGGCGACGACGATCCTCGGGCTCTCGATCGCCAACTACACCGGCGGCGGCACCGCATTCAAGGCGCGCTTCTCCGATGTCACCTCGCTCAATAAAGGTGACGAGGTGCGCATCGCCGGTGTCCGGGTCGGCAAGGTCACCAGCGTCAAGATCGTGGACAAGCGCCAGGCCGAGGTCGGATTCGAACTGACCGACCGCGATTGGCTGCCCGCCTCCACGACGGCGACCATCAAGTACCGCAACCTGGTCGGCCAGCGTTATATCGCGCTCGAACAGGGCACGGGGGAGCAGGGCCGCAAACTCAACAAGGGCGCGACCATCGGGCTCGAGCACACCAGGCCCGCGCTGAACCTGACCACCCTGTTCAACGGTTTCCGGCCGCTGTTCCAGACGCTGACCGCCGATGACGTGAACAAGCTGTCCTACGAGATCATCCAGGTCTTCCAGGGTGAGCAGGGCACCATCCACGATCTGGTGGCGACCACCGCGAACCTGACGAACAAGATCGCCGACAAGGACGCGGTCATCGGTGATCTGGTGCGGAATCTGACGGCCGTACTCAATGCGGTCAATGAGCGTGAAGGTCAGTTCGATCAGCTGATCGTCAATACCGAGGCGTTGGTCAGCGGACTGGCCGCCGAACGCGACACCATCGGCAGCTCGGTCACCTCGCTCGGCAATCTGGCCTCGGCCACCGCGGATCTGCTGGTGCCGACCCGCCCGACGCTGCAGGGCTCGATCGCCGGGCTCAGCCAGCTCACCGGCACCATCGACGAGCGCAAGGACGAAGTGAATACGTCGCTGACGAATTTGCCGATCAAGATGGAAAAGCTCGGCCGAGCCGGCAGTTACGGCTCCTGGTTCCAGTTCTATCTGTGCGGTATCGACATCGTGGTCGGACCGGGCGCGGTCGATGCGCCGCAGCTCAATCTCCCGGCCGGGCTGCCGACGGTCAACCAGCCGCTCTACACCAATGCCGCGCCGCGCTGCCAGGGGAAGGGTGGTCACTGATGGACGACCGGATCCTGCTCGGCAAGCGCAGCCCCGCGTTCATGGGTGTGCTCGGCGTCGCGATGGTGCTGCTCGTGACGGTCTCCGCATTCTTCCTGGACAGGTTGCCGATTATCGGCGCGGGCACCAAGTACACCGCGCAGTTCTCCGAGGCGGCGGGCCTCAAGAAGGGCAATGAGGTTCGCATCGCGGGTGTGAAGGTCGGTTCGGTATCCGATGTTCGGCTCGACGGCAATAAAGTGCTCGTCGACTTCCGCACCCAGGACGCCTGGATTGGCAACGAGACCACCGCCTCCATTCAGATCAAGACCGTACTCGGACAGAAGTATCTGGCACTGGATCCGAAGGGTTCCGACCCCGCCGATCCGAGCAAGGTGATTCCGTTGTCGCGCACGGTATCCCCGTACGACGTGGTGGACGCGTTCAGCGATGCGGCCAAGCAAATCGATCGGATCGACACCGCGCAGCTGGCCACCAGCATGCGGGTGCTCTCGGAGGCGTTCGAGACCACACCGCCGGAGATCCGCAACTCCATCGACGGTGTCGCCCGGCTCTCGGAAACCCTCGGCAAGCGCGATGAGGAACTGAAGAAGCTGTTCGCGGCGACCAGGCAGACCACCGGTGTGCTCGCCGACCGCAATCAGCAGTTCGAGCGCCTGCTGGCCAACGGCGGACAATTGTTGGCCGAGTTGAACATTCGTCAGCAGTCCATCGCGCAGCTGCTCACCGGTGCCAAGACGGTGTCGGCCGAGCTGAGCGCGCTGGTCGCCGATAACGAAAAGCAGATGGGTACGGCATTGACCAACCTCGACGCCGCCATCGATCTGTTGAACGAGAACCAGCAGAACATTTCCAAGACGCTGGAACTCGCGGCGCCGTTCTACGGCCTCTACGCCAATGTGCTCGGCACCGGTCGCTGGTTCGACGCGGTGATCGTGAACCTGCTCCCGCCCGGTCTGCCGGAGATTCCGGGCGACCGTCCGCCGGTGCGCACCATGGGAGGTAACTGACATGGGGGTGAACTGGCCTCGTAAGGAGCCGCTCACCGCGCTGCGCACCTCGCGTCGCGGCACCAAGGCGACCATTGTGATCGGCGTAATCGCGGCGCTGGTCCTGGCCGGTGCCCTCTGGTGGCTTTTCGACCGGATGACCACGACCAAGATCACCGCGTACTTCGACCGCTCCGTCGGCATATACGAGGGTTCGGATGTGCGCATCCTCGGTGTGCCGGTGGGCAAGGTTGATTCGGTTGAACCGCAAGGCGAGCAGGTCAAGGTGGTGATGAGCGTCGATCGCAGCTTCGACGTGCCCGCCGAGGCCAAGGCCGCGCAGATCACGCCATCGATCGTCTCCGACCGCTACATTCAGCTGACCCCGGCCTACACCGGCGGACCGAAAATGGCACGCAACGCGACCATCCCGCGCGATCGCACGGTCACTCCGGTCGAGGTCGATCAGCTGTACAAGAGCATCACCGAACTCTCGGATGCGTTGGGCCCCAACGGCGCCAACGCCCAAGGTGCGGTGAATCAACTGGTCCGCACCTCGGCCGCGAATCTGACGGGTAACGGAGAGGCGTTGGCCAACAGCATCACTCAGCTCTCGCGCGCGGCGCGGTACCTGGGTGATGCCCGCGGCGATATCTTCGACACCGTCAAGAATCTGCAGACCTTCGTCACCATGCTGGCCCAGAACGACCAGCAGGTGCGGCAATTCAATGCCCAGCTGGCGGATCTGTCGACCTTCCTCGCGGGGGAGCGCCAGGATCTCGGTGCGGCGTTGAACCTGCTTTCGGTCGCGCTCGGTGATGTCGCTCGATTCGTCGACGAGAACCGGGATCTGGTCCAGCAGAATGCCCAGGACCTGACCACGCTCACCGCGACGCTGGCCAAGCAGCGCGATGATCTGGCCGCGGCACTGCCGGTGCTGCCGCTGGCGCTGAGCAACCTGATCAATATCCACAATGCCGAATCCGGCACCCTCGATATGCGCGCCAACCTCACCGATCTGCAGGATCCGTTCGGCGCGGTGTGCAAGATGCTGGATCTGAGCAAGTTGATGCCGGGCGATCCGAAGTTCGAGGCCATCGGCAAGCAGATGCGCCCGATTCTGGAGCACTGCAAGGAGATCACCGACCAGATCACCGCCGGCGTGAAGACGCCGACGCTGAACCTGCCCTTCGGCATCCTCAGCAATGACAACCAGCAGCGTGACCCGGTGCCGGGCACGGTTCCCGGCACCCCGTCCGATCAACTTCCGCCCTCGCAGGGAGGTGGCCAGCGATGAACACGCGAATTCGTTCCGCGGCACGTACTCTCGCCGTAACGACCGCACGCAGGTCGCTCGAAAGGGTCGCCGTAGCGACTGGTCGCAGGTCGCTCGAAATGGTCAGCGCCGTGCTGGTGGTCGGTATGAGCACGGTCCTGGTGACGTCGTGCTCATCCGAGGGTATCTACGCGGTGCCGCTGCCCGGTGGCGCCGATGTCGGCGACCATCCGTTGACCATCGATATCCGGTTCGATGATGTGCTCGATCTGGTGCCGCAGTCGGCGATCAAGGTCGAGGGCGTGCCGGTCGGGCGCGTCGAGAAGATCGCCCTGGCACCGGACGGCTGGACCGCAAGCGTGCGCGCGCTGGTGAATTCCTCGGTCGATCTGCCCGCCAATGCGCGGGCCGAGGTGCGGCAGTCGAACCTGCTCGGTGAGAAGTTCATCGAGCTTTCCAAGCCCGCCGAGGAACCCGATAGCAAAAAGCTCGCCAATGGTGCGGTCATCCCGGCTGATCACACCCGGCACGCGACCGAGGTCGAGCAGGTGCTCGGTGCGCTGTCGTTGCTGCTCAACGGTGGTGGCGTCGCACAGTTACAGCCGATCGTCACGGAGTTGAACAAGACCCTGGGCGGGCGCGAGGAGCGAGTGCGTTCGCTGCTGGATCAGGCCAATATCCTGATCGGCGGGCTGAACGAGCAGGTCGACGACATCACCAAGGCCATCGACGGACTCGCCACACTGAGCAATCGGGTGAGTACCCAGACCGATCAGATCAGCCACATCATCGATGAGCTGCCACGAGGCATCAAGATCCTGGATGAGCAACGGCCGCAACTGATTTCGCTGCTGCAGCAGTTGGATCGGGTGGGGCAGGCCGGTTTCGATGTGTTGAACCACTCGAAGGACGATCTGATCAAGGATCTGACCTCGCTGCGTCCGACCCTGCAGGAACTCGGCAAGGCCGCACCCGATCTGATCACCGCGCTGCCGCTGGTGCCGACCTATCCGTTCCCGGACTCGACACTGGAGGGCACCTTCGGCGGTCAGGTGAACACCTGGCTCTCGGTGGATCAGCAGATCGGTGTCACGCTGAGCAATCTCGGTGTCGGCAAGGGGGATCCGGTCTACATCCCGCCGCCCTACGGTCCCGAGGTGCCGGTGAATCCGACCAACCCCTACTACGGCGGCAATGGTCCGCGCCCGGGTTGGCCGACGGTATCGCTGCTGCCGCTGCCGCCCAATATTCCTCGCTTCCCGGCCGGCCTGCCGCAGCTGCCGACCGATCCGCTCGGGGCGATTCTCGACCAGATCGGAGGTGGTCAGCGATGAGCCGTCTGGTGCGCTACCAGCTGATCGCGTTCGCCTTGATCGCGGTGCTCGGCGTGGTTTATGTCGGCGCCAAATATGTTCGGCTCGAGCACATGGTCGGCATCGGCGAATACAAGGTGAGGGTCGACGCCAAGCAGACCGGCGGCATCTACAAGGGTGCCGAGGTCACCTACCGCGGCGTTCCGGTCGGCCGGGTCGGCAGTCTCGAACTGACCGATTCGGGTGTGGCTATAGACCTGGTGCTCGATTCGAGCGCGCCGAAGGTTCCGGACTCGGCCAAGGCGGTGATCGCCAATCGCTCGGCCATCGGTGAGCAGTACGTCGATCTCCAGCCCGATGCCGACCACGGCCCGTATCTGCGTGACGGTTCGGTGATCCCAACGGCGACGACACCGATTTCGGTTGAGCAGCTGGTGACGAGCGTGGACACCTTCACCCGCTCGGTCGATCTCACCGCGCTCCACACCACTGTTACCGAACTCGGCAAGGCATTCGACGGCAAGGGCGACGACCTCAAGGTCTTCATCGATTCGTTGAACAAGTTCACCGCGACGTTCAACGAAACCCTGCCGCAGACGATCCAGCTGATCCGCGACGGTCGCATCGCACTGGGCACCCAGGCCGAGCAGTCCGGATACATCCGGCAGTTCAGCCAGGGTCTCGACGAACTCACCGCCCAGCTGCGCTCCAGCGATCCGGATATCCGGCGTCTCATCGGCACCGGCACCGATGCGGGCGAGCAGATCACCGCGCTGCTGAACGAGAGCGGCGGCGCCCTCACCGAGGATCTGACCAACCTGCGTCAGCTGCTGCTGTCCATCTCGCCGAAGTTCTACGCCCTGCGCCCGCTGCTGCAGATGCTGCCGCAGTTGTCCATCGGCGCATCGTCCACCGCGCCCGGCGACGGCACCAGCCACTTCGGTCTGGTGCTCGAGACGAACAATCCGCCCGCCTGCACCCAGGGCTACGAGGGCACCAAGGCCATCCTCGACCAGATGAAGCGGGAGAATCCGGACTTCGACGACACCCGCGACGAATTCCCGTTCAACAAGGACGCGAAATGCACTGTGCCGTTCGGTAATCCAACCGCGGTGCGCGGCGGAATGCGCGCCGATCTGGCGGATCCGAGCATTGTGCAGCCGTGGGATTCCAATCCCAAGACCGATCCCGAGAAGCTGAATCTGAACCCGATCGCCGTGCAGATGGCCACCCTGTTGGGGGTCACGCCCAAGCGGTGAGCAGGACCTATGCGGCTACCCCGCAGTAATAGAAGTTAGGGTGTCTGGCCGTGAGTGAGCGAAGCGAACGAACCAAGAACACTGCGCCCATGATGGGCACGACCGTGCCGAGCGCTAGCGAGGTAGGGTCGTGAGCATCGACATGTCCAAGGAAACGCCGGCGGTGACCGGCTCCGATTCCACGGAAGCTGATGCCGCAGCGCATGACGCGACGGCATCGGATCCCGTACGCCCGACGGTGGCGGCCGGGGACGCGCCCCGCGGACGGCTCGCGGTCACCATGGTCGCGGCGGCCGCGCTGGTCGTCGCGTTGATCGCCGCGCTCTGGTTCGGCACCGGCTGGGTGCGCGCGGCGTTCTTCACCGACGGTCCACGCGTCGAGGCCCGCGATACCGCGCTCGCCGATGCCAGGCAGGCCGCGATCAATCTGATGTCGCTGGATCCCAATGATGTCGACGGTTCGATCAAGCTGATCCAGTCGTCGATGACCGGATCGCTGCTCGACGACGCCACCAAGACCCAGGATCAGTTCCGTGAGCAGGCCAAACAGGCCAAGACCAGGCTGGAATCCAAGGTCATCGGCTCCTCGCTGACCGCGCTGAACTCCGAGCGCGACCACGCCTCCGCGCTCATCGTGCTGCAGACCACCCGGACCGCCCCGGATGTCGCGCCGTACTCCTACCGTCAGACCTGGACCCTTGATCTGGTCGAGCAGGGTGAGGTGTGGAAGGCCGAGAAGGCGAGTCCATTGAGTCAGCCCGTCCCCCTGAATCAGCCGACTGCCGGGCAGCCCGGTGCGACGCCGTCCGAGGGCGCTACGCCCAAGCCCGGATCGTAGGAGAACCCGTCATGGCATCTCGTCGACCAGTCAATCGGGTCACTCCCCGTAACCGTCCCACCGTTGGCCGTACCACGACGAATACCGGGTCCGCTACCGCACGTCGCGGCACCCGCTCGGCCGAGGAAGCGACCACCAAGCGCCGTGCGAAGGTCGCCGGTACCGCGGAATCGGTCCGGCCGGATCCGCGGTCTGCCGAACCGTCGCGGCCGTGGTCGCAGCGACTGCGTCCGCGCGCGGGGTGGGGCGTGGTCGCGGGGCTGCTGGTCGTGGCCGTGCTGCTCGGCGCGTTCGCAACCGTCGCGGCCTTCCGTCCCGGCATCGACGATTCCAACGAGGCCTATGTGGACAGCAAGGCCACCGAAGAGGTGACCGCGGCCGCCTCCCACGCGTTGAAGACCATCTACGCCTACGACGTGAACAAGCTCGACGGCTACAAGGACGCGGTGCACGGGGTCGTCACCGGGCAGATGCTGGCGGACTTCGACAAGTACGCCGATACCAATCTCGCCGCTCTGAAACAGGCGCAGACCAGCGCCGATGCCCTCCCCGACCCGATCGGGGTGACGTTGCTCACCGAGGATCGGGCCGAGTTGCTCGTGAACTTCGTGGTCAGCGCGAACAAGAACGGTGTCGCCCAGCAGAGCGCGTCCGGCCCGATCGTGCTGAAAATGCAGAAGGTCGACGGCAAGTGGCTGGCCGCGGCCATCGTCGATCAGTGATTTCACCTGGCATAAGCCCAGTGGGGCAGGGGATCTGGTCGATCGCCGGGTCGCTCCCGCCACTTGACGAGTTTCGCCGGACACGTCACGCTATTCACAACAGCGGCAGCTGTCACAGTGGCTTCATGGGCCCCGTGGCTACCCGGCGCAGCCAGCGATTCGGGTATGGCACACGGTCATAACGGTCGCGGCGTGCCGCCACGCGGCGGCTGGTTCGGGTGGTACTTTGACACCACCTTGCGTATGGGTGTACGGTTGGACGTTGCGCTGGCTGCCTCCTGTCCATACCTCAATTTGCACACGTAAGTTCCACCTTCCGGTGTTACTTCCGTTGTTGCCTGTTCGGGTTTCGTGCGGGTTGTATCCAGCGGAATTCGTAGCAGACAAGCGACGGTCGCGGACCACCACGCGACGCGCGTGAGGTGCTGGAAGGACGCATCTTGGCAGTCTCCACCCAGACCAAGGCAGTTGCCGGAATCCCCGGAGCCCCGTTGCGGGTGTCTTTCGCGAAGATCCGTGAACCCTTGGAGGTGCCCGGACTTCTCGATCTACAGACCGACTCATTTGCATGGTTGATCGGCTCGCCCTCGTGGCGTGAAAAAGCCGCGGCTCGCGGCGACGGCGGACTAACGGGCGGTCTGGAGGAGGTGCTCGAGGAGCTCTCGCCGATCGAGGACTTCTCCGGGTCGATGTCGCTTTCTTTCTCCGATCCTCGTTTCGAGGAGGTCAAGGCCTCCATCGACGAGTGCAAAGACAAGGACATGACCTACGCGGCGCCGTTGTTCGTGACCGCTGAGTTCATCAACAACAACACCGGTGAGATCAAGAGCCAGACGGTCTTCATGGGTGATTTCCCGATGATGACCGATAAGGGCACGTTCATCATCAACGGCACCGAGCGCGTCGTCGTTTCGCAGCTGGTGCGTTCGCCGGGTGTGTACTTCGATCACTCGGTCGACAAGGGCACCGAGAAGGATCTGCACAGTGTGCGGGTCATTCCGTCGCGTGGCGCGTGGCTGGAGTTCGATGTCGACAAGCGCGACACCGTCGGTGTGCGCATCGACCGCAAGCGCCGTCAGCCGGTCACCGTGCTGCTGAAGGCACTGGGTTGGACCACCGAGGAGATCGTCGAGCGCTTCGGCTTCTCCGAGATCATGATGTCGACCCTGGAGAAGGACAACACCGCCGGTCAGGACGAGGCGCTGCTGGACATCTACCGCAAGCTGCGTCCGGGTGAGCCGCCGACCAAGGAGTCCGCGCAGACCCTGCTGGAGAACCTGTTCTTCAAGGAGAAGCGCTACGACCTGGCGCGCGTCGGTCGCTACAAGATCAACAAGAAGCTCGGCATCCACCTCGGCGAGCCGATCACCGCATCGGTGCTCACCAAGGAAGACATCGTCACCACGATCGAGTACCTGGTGCGTCTGCACTCCGGTGATCGGGCGATGACCGCGCCGGGCGGCGAAGAGGTGCCGGTCGAGGTCGACGATATCGACCACTTCGGCAACCGTCGCCTGCGCACCGTTGGTGAGCTGATCCAGAACCAGATCCGGGTCGGCCTTTCTCGCATGGAGCGCGTGGTCCGTGAGCGGATGACCACCCAGGACGTCGAGGCCATCACGCCGCAGACCCTGATCAACATCCGTCCCGTGGTTGCCGCGATCAAGGAGTTCTTCGGGACCTCGCAGCTGTCGCAGTTCATGGACCAGAACAACCCGCTGTCGGGCCTGACCCACAAGCGTCGCCTCTCGGCGCTCGGCCCGGGTGGTCTGTCCCGTGAGCGCGCCGGTCTGGAAGTCCGCGACGTGCACACCTCGCACTACGGCCGCATGTGCCCGATCGAGACCCCGGAAGGCCCGAACATCGGCCTGATCGGTTCGCTGTCGGTGTACGCGCGGGTCAACCCGTTCGGCTTCATCGAGACGCCGTACCGCAAGGTGGTCGACGGCGTGGTCACCGATGAGGTCAAGTACCTCACCGCCGACGAAGAGGACCGCCACGTCCGTGCGCAGGCCAATTCGCCGGTCGACGCCGACGGCCGCTTCATCGAGGAGCGCGTGCTCTGCCGCCGGGGCAACGACGAGAACGAACTCGTCCCCGCCTCCGAGGTCGACTACATGGATGTCTCGCCGCGCCAGATGGTGTCGGTCGCGACCGCGATGATTCCGTTCCTCGAGCACGACGACGCCAACCGTGCCCTCATGGGTGCGAACATGCAGCGCCAGGCCGTGCCGCTGATCCGTTCCGAAGCCCCGATCGTGGGTACCGGTATGGAGCTGCGCGCCGCGGTCGACGCCGGTGACGTCGTGGTGAACGAGAAGTCCGGTGTGGTCGAAGAGGTTTCGGCCGATTACGTCACTGTGATGGCCGATGACGGCACCCGCAAGAGCTACCGGATGCGCAAGTTCGCCCGCTCGAACCAGGGCACCTGTGCGAACCAGCGGCCGATCGTCGACGAGGGTCAGCGCGTCGAGTCCGGCCAGGTACTCGCCGATGGTCCCTGCACCGAGAACGGTGAGATGGCGCTCGGCAAGAACCTGCTCGTGGCGATCATGCCGTGGGAGGGCCACAACTACGAGGACGCGATCATCCTGTCGCAGCGCCTCGTGGAAGAGGACGTGCTCACCTCGATCCACATCGAGGAGCATGAAATCGACGCCCGCGACACCAAGCTCGGTGCCGAGGAGATCACCCGGGACATCCCGAACGTCTCCGACGAGGTCCTCGCGGACCTGGACGAGCGCGGCATCGTGCGCATCGGCGCCGAGGTTCGCGACGGCGACATCCTGGTCGGCAAGGTCACCCCGAAGGGTGAGACCGAGCTGACCCCGGAAGAGCGGTTGCTGCGGGCGATCTTCGGTGAGAAGGCGCGCGAAGTGCGCGACACCTCGCTGAAGGTGCCGCACGGTGAGTCCGGCAAGGTCATCGGCATCCGCGTGTTCTCGCGGGAGGACGACGATGATCTGCCTCCGGGCGTCAACGAGCTGGTCCGGGTATACGTGGCGCAGAAGCGCAAGATCCAGGACGGCGACAAGCTGGCCGGCCGTCACGGCAACAAGGGTGTCATCGGCAAGATCCTCCCGACCGAGGACATGCCGTTCATGCCCGACGGCACCCCGGTGGACATCATCCTGAACACCCACGGTGTGCCGCGTCGTATGAACATCGGCCAGATCTTGGAGACCCACCTCGGGTGGATCGGCAAGGCGGGCTGGGACGTCGGCGCCGGTGCGGACGGTTCCCGTCCGGACTGGGCCAAGGCACTGCCGGAAGAGATGCTGGCGGCTCCGGCCGAGTCCAACATCGCCACCCCGGTGTTCGACGGTGCTCGTGAAGAGGAGCTGACCGGTCTGCTCGCCTCGACCCTGCCCAACCGCGACGGTGAGCGCATGGTCGACGACAACGGCAAGTCGACGCTGTTCGACGGACGTTCCGGTGAGCCCTTCCCGTACCCGGTGGCCGTCGGCTACATGTACATCCTGAAGCTGCATCACCTGGTCGACGACAAGATCCACGCCCGTTCGACCGGTCCGTACTCGATGATCACCCAGCAGCCGCTCGGTGGTAAGGCCCAGTTCGGTGGTCAGCGCTTCGGTGAGATGGAGTGCTGGGCCATGCAGGCCTACGGTGCCGCCTACACGCTGCAGGAACTGCTCACCATCAAATCCGACGACGTGGTCGGTCGCGTGAAGGTGTACGAGGCGATCGTCAAGGGCGAGAACATTCCGGAGCCGGGCATTCCGGAGTCGTTCAAGGTGCTCCTCAAGGAGCTCCAGTCGCTGTGCCTCAACGTCGAGGTGCTGTCTTCCGACGGCGCGGCGATCGAGATGCGCGACGGCGATGATGAGGATCTGGAGCGCGCGGCCGCGAACCTGGGCATCAACCTGTCCAGGAACGAAGCCGCGACCGTCGACGATCTGGCGAACTAGGCGGTAGGGCCGGATGTCGTGCACGCCGACGACATCCGGCCTCCGCGCTCGACCAACTAGTGAACTTTTTGCTCGAATTCGACCCGAATAGGGGAAAGGAAGTTACGTGCTAGACGTCAACTTCTTCGATGAACTCCGGATCGGTCTGGCCACCGCCGAAGACATCCGCCAGTGGTCCTACGGCGAGGTGAAAAAGCCGGAGACCATCAACTACCGCACGCTCAAGCCGGAGAAGGACGGCCTGTTCTGCGAGAAGATCTTCGGTCCCACCCGGGACTGGGAGTGCTACTGCGGTAAGTACAAGCGCGTCCGGTTCAAGGGCATCATCTGTGAGCGCTGTGGCGTCGAGGTGACTCGTGCCAAGGTGCGCCGTGAGCGGATGGGCCACATCGAGCTGGCTGCTCCGGTTACCCACATCTGGTACTTCAAGGGCGTGCCTTCGCGCCTCGGGTACCTGCTCGACCTGGCGCCGAAGGATCTGGAAAAGATCATCTACTTCGCCGCCTACGTCATCGTCGGCGTCGACGAGGAGCTGCGGCACAACGAGCTCTCCACGCTCGAGGCCGAGATGGAGGTCGAGAAGAAGGCGGTCGCCGATCAGCGCGACGCCGATCTCGAGGCCCGCGCCCAGAAGCTCGAGGCCGATCTGGCCGAGCTCGAGGCCGAGGGTGCCAAGTCCGATGTGCGTCGCAAGGTCAAGGACGGCGGCGAGCGCGAAATGCGTCAGCTGCGCGACCGCGCTCAGCGCGAGCTGGACCGGCTCGACGAGATCTGGAACACCTTCACCAAGCTGTCGGTCAAGCAGCTCATCGTCGATGAGGTGCTCTACCGCGAGCTGATCGACCGCTACGGCGAGTACTTCACCGGCGCCATGGGTGCGGAGTCCATCCAGAAGCTGATGGAGAACTTCGACATCGACGCCGAGGCCGAATCGCTGCGCGAGACCATCCGCAGCGGTAAGGGCCAGAAGAAGCTGCGCGCGCTCAAGCGGCTCAAGGTTGTCGCGGCCTTCCAGGCCAACGGCAACTCGCCCATGGGCATGGTGCTCGACGCCGTTCCGGTGATCCCGCCGGAGCTGCGGCCGATGGTTCAGCTCGACGGTGGCCGCTTCGCCACCTCCGATCTGAACGACCTGTACCGCCGCGTGATCAACCGCAACAACCGCCTCAAGCGACTGATCGATCTGGGCGCGCCCGAGATCATCGTCAACAACGAGAAGCGGATGCTGCAGGAGTCGGTGGACGCGCTGTTCGACAACGGCCGCCGCGGCCGCCCGGTCACCGGACCGGGTAACCGTCCGCTGAAGTCGCTGAGCGATCTGCTCAAGGGTAAGCAGGGGCGTTTCCGTCAGAACCTGCTCGGTAAGCGCGTCGACTACTCGGGCCGTTCGGTCATCGTGGTCGGTCCGCAGCTGAAGCTGCACCAGTGCGGTCTGCCCAAGCTGATGGCGCTGGAGCTGTTCAAGCCCTTCGTGATGAAGCGTCTGGTCGACCTCAACCACGCGCAGAACATCAAGTCCGCCAAGCGGATGGTCGAGCGGCAGCGGCCCCAGGTGTGGGATGTCCTCGAAGAGGTCATCGCCGAACACCCGGTGCTGCTGAACCGTGCGCCCACCCTGCACCGCCTCGGCATCCAGGCCTTCGAGCCGCAGCTGGTGGAAGGTAAGGCCATCCAGCTGCACCCGCTGGTCTGTGAGGCGTTCAACGCCGACTTCGACGGTGACCAGATGGCCGTGCACCTGCCGCTGTCCGCGGAGGCGCAGGCCGAGGCCCGCATCTTGATGCTGTCCTCGAACAACATCCTGTCGCCGGCGTCGGGTCGCCCGCTCGCCATGCCGCGTCTGGACATGGTGACCGGTCTGTACTACCTGACTCGCCTGGAAGAGGGCGCGCAGGGCGAGTACCAGGCCGCCACCAAGGACGGGCCGGAGCAGGGCGTGTACTCCTCGCCCGCCGAGGCGCAGATGGCGGTGGACCGCGGTGAGCTCACCGTGCGTTCGCTGATCAAGGTGCGGCTCACCGACCAGCGGCCGCCGAAGGCGGTCGAGACCGAGCTGTTCCCGGACGGCTGGAAGCGCGGCGACGCGTGGATCGCCGAGACGACCCTCGGTCGCGTGCTGTTCAATGAGCTGCTCCCGGCGGACTACGCGTTCATCAACGAGCAGATGCCGAAGAAGCGTCAGGCCACGATCATCAACGATCTGGCCGAGCGCTACCCGATGATCGTGGTCGCGCAGACCGTCGACAAGCTGAAGGACGCGGGCTTCTACTGGGCCACCCGTTCCGGTGTGACGGTCTCGATGTCGGACGTGCTCGTTCCGCCGGAGAAGACCGAGATCATGGAGCGCTACGAGGCGCAGTCCGATCAGATCGAGAAGAAGTACCAGCGTGGTGCTCTCGATCACCAGGAGCGCAACAACGCCCTGGTCAAGATCTGGCAGGAAGCGACCGAAGAGGTCGGTAAGGCGCTGCGTTCGCACTACCCGGCCGACAACCCGATCATTACGATCGTCGACTCGGGCGCGACCGGTAACTTCACCCAGACTCGTACCCTCGCCGGTATGAAGGGTCTGGTTACCAACCCGAAGGGTGAGTTCATCCCGCGGCCGATCAAGTCCTCCTTCCGTGAGGGCCTGACGGTGCTGGAGTACTTCATCAACACCCACGGTGCCCGTAAGGGTCTGGCCGACACCGCGCTTCGTACCGCTGACTCGGGTTACCTGACCCGTCGTCTGGTAGACGTCTCGCAGGACGTCATCGTGCGCGAGCACGACTGCGCCACCGAGCGCGGCATCGTGGTGCCGATCGCCGAGAAGCAGCCCGACGGCTCGCTCATCCGGGACGCGCACGTGGAAACCTCCGCGTACGCCCGGACGCTCGCCTCGGATGCGGTGGACGCCAAGGGCAACGTTGTCGTGGCGAAGGGCGCCGACCTCGGCGACCCGGCCATCGAGGCACTGCTCGACGCCGGTGTTACCGAGGTGAAGGTCCGCTCCGTGCTGACCTGCACCACCGGCACCGGCGTGTGCGCGACCTGCTACGGCCGCTCCATGGCGACCGGCAAGCTGGTCGACATCGGTGAGGCCGTCGGTATCGTCGCCGCACAGTCCATCGGTGAGCCCGGTACCCAGCTGACCATGCGTACCTTCCACCAGGGTGGTGTCGCGGGTGACGACATCACCGGCGGTCTGCCCCGCGTGCAGGAGCTCTTCGAGGCTCGTGTGCCGAAGGGCAAGGCGCCGATCGCGGAGGTCTCGGGTCGGGTGCGGCTCGAGGACGACGATCGCTTCTACAAGATCACCATCATCCCGGATGACGGTGGTGAAGAGGTTGTCTACGACAAGCTCTCGAAGCGTCAGCGTCTGCGTGTGTTCAAGCACGACGACGGCAGCGAGCGTCTGCTCTCCGACGGTGACCACGTCGAGGTCGGCCAGCAGCTGCTGGAAGGCGCGGCGGATCCGCATGAGGTGCTGCGCGTGATGGGCCCCCGTCAGGTGCAGATCCACTTGGTCCACGAGGTCCAGGAGGTCTACCGCTCGCAGGGTGTGTCGATCCACGACAAGCACATCGAGGTCATCGTGCGCCAGATGCTGCGTCGCGTGACGATCATCGATTCCGGTGCCACGGAGTTCCTGCCCGGTTCGCTCACCGAGCGTTCCGAGTTCGAGGCCTCCAACCGTCGCGTCGTCGCCGAGGGCAATGAGCCCGCGGCCGGTCGCCCGGTGCTGATGGGTATCACGAAGGCGTCGCTGGCGACCGATTCGTGGCTGTCGGCGGCATCCTTCCAGGAGACCACCCGAGTCCTGACCGACGCGGCCATCAACTGCCGCTCGGACAAGCTCATCGGTCTGAAGGAAAACGTGATCATCGGCAAGCTGATCCCGGCCGGTACCGGTATCAACCGTTACCGCAACATCCAGGTCCAGCCGACCGAAGAGGCTCGTGCCGCGGCGTACGCGGTGCCGTCCTACGACGACACCTACTACTCGCCGGACAGCTTCGGCGCCACCACCGGTGCCGCGGTTCCGCTCGACGATTACGGTTTCAGCGACTACCGGTAGTCGGTAATAGGCAATCGCCCCGCTCCAACAGGAGCGGGGCGATTGTCGTTCCACCCGTAGACGATGGCCGGCGGTCAGCCGGCAGATTTCTAGCGATCCCGATGACGCACTCGCGGACAGGTTTTGCCTGCGATGTGGCATTTCTCCTCGAAGCCAGCCGGTAGCCAGTTACCTGACTGCAAGAGAGGGTGGCTGGGGAACTGGGTGTGGGCCGCAAATGCGAAAATCAGTACGGCCCATGGGCTTTGGACCTGCAGTAGATGCGGATTGCCGTTTCGGTCCGGATAGCGGCAGACCATTCGGTCGGGACCGGGCATATCCACCATTTCCAGACCGGCCCAGTGCACCGAGAACGAATGATCGGCGTTGTAGCAGTACATCCGTCGGTCCGAAACCATCACTGTCCCAGGGCGTTCGGCCACCCAGCGCGGGCGCAGTCCGGCTTCGGCCTGGCGGCGGCGCGAGCGGTTCGCCATAGCATTGCCGAGATGGGCGGCGGCCACAAAGGATAACGATCCGACTGCGGTCACGCTGTTGCGATTCCAGGTACCGTCCCCGACCGCGCGCCACTGAAACCAGACTCCTGGTCCCTCTGCCAGCGGAATTTCGGCGGGTTCGGTTCGGACCATAGTCGCCCGGGGCGGCAGTTCGGCAAGTCGGTCGTGCAACAGGAAGTCGATGACACCGCAGGTGTACAGCAGATGGTCGTCGACCGTAGACCAACCCACCTGCTGCGCGATGATCCGATCGATATCGGCGGTCGGGTCGTACATCGGCCCTACCGTCCGATCGGCCGCAGACACATCGGCTTTCCCTCAACTCTCCGGGGCAACGCCGTCATGCAATATCCAATCGCGATAGATATGCCACCGTTGTCAATTGTGCCCAAGCCGAGCCGATCGCGCGATCATCCGCCGTCTGCACGAGTGCGCGAAAGGTTCGTAGGCTGGAACGGCCCGAAATGCGGGCCCGGCCGCCGACTTCGAGACGGGACTACACCCATGACGTACGGACAACAGCCCGGCTATGGCTATCCTCCAGCGCAGCCGCAGTTCGAGCCACCGGCGCATCTGGGCTTCGCGCTCGTCGCGACGATTATCGGCACGCTGACCTGTCTGGTGGGGACGGCACTGGGGCTGGTCGCGATCGTCTTCGGCGCGCAAGTGCACTCGAAGTGGATCGCGGGCGACGTCGCGGGGGCGACGGACGCGTCGAGGAAGGCGCGAGGCTGGGCGATCGGGGCCATGGTCGCGAATGTGGTGTGCGTAGTACTCGCAATCGGCTACCTGGCCGTCACGCTCACCCGATCGTCTTCCTACTGATCCATGGTGGACAACCGCCGTCCCACCAGGGTATGAAATTAGAACACGTTTCAGTTCAGTGGGAGATGCGATGGATGACGCGGCTATGGGCGATCTGGTGATGGCCGGATTTCAGAAGCTGGGATTTATCCAGTTCACCGGCATCGAAGGAGTGGAGTTCGGCTCAGGCCGCAATGTCGTGACGATCGCGCCGAAGCCCGAACATCTCAACCACAATGGTGATCTGCATGCCGCGGTGCTGTTCGGCCTGGCTGAGACCGCGGCGATGGGTGCGTCGATCTCGGGCATTGTCGATCTCATGGGTGAGACATTCATCGTCGCCCGTGACGGCCGGATCGAATACCTCGCGCGGGCCAAGGGGGAGGCGGGTCCATTCCTCGCGACCTCCGAGTTGACCGCCGAAACCTTGGAACAAGTGCGCGCCGATATCGCGGCGCGGGTCGATGTCGAACTCGAGGTGCCGGTGGAAATCACCGATAGCACTGGAAAACGTGTTGCCGCATCGGCATTCACGGCGGTCATTCGGCCACGTCGGAAGTGACAGATTGCCCGGCGTCGGGAGGGCGACCCGAACGCGCGCCCTCCCGTAAACCACGTCAGCGCTCGCTGTCGAGCAGCGCCATCTGCGCGGCCGCATAACGCTCGCCCGCGATCTGATCGGCCGGCACTGCGGCCGCGATGGTTGCCAGTTCGTCGGCGCTGAGCTGTATATCCACGGCCCCAAGCGATTCCGTCCAGCGCTGGCGAGTGCGCGCACCGAGGATCGGCACGATATCCGCGCCCCGGCTCAGCACCCAGGCAATGGCCAGTTGCGCGACCGAAACATCCTTCTCCGCAGCGATTTTCGCGAGCGCGTCGACCAATTTCAGGTTCTGATCGAGGTTTTCACCCTGGAAGCGCGGACTGTGCGCGCGGAAATCGGTCGGCGCGAAGGTTGCGCCCGGACGAACCGAATCGCTGAGCAGACCACGTGAGAGCACGCCGTAGGCGGTGATACCGATGCCGAGTTCCCTTACCGTGGGCAGGATTTCGGCCTCGATACTCCGGGAGATCAGCGAGTATTCGATCTGCAGATCCGCGATCGGGTGCACGGCAGCGGCCCGACGGATGGTTTCGACACCGACCTCGGACAGGCCGATGTGACGGATATAACCCGCTTCGACCAGTTCGGCCATGGCGCCGATCGTCTCCTCGATCGGTACATTCGGGTCCAAGCGCGCGGGGCGGTAGATATCGATGTAATCCACGCCGAGGCGCTGCAGGCTGTAGGTGAGGAAGTTGCGCAACGCGACGGGTCGATTGTCGGTGCCGCCCCAGGTGCCGCCCGGTCCACGCAGTGCGCCGAACTTCACGCTGAGCACCATGTCCTCGCGGGGGCGCTCGGCGATGGCCTTGCCGATCAGCATCTCGTTATGACCAGCGCCATAGAAATCGCCAGTGTCGATGAGGTTGGCGCCGGAGTCCAGTGCGGCGTGGATGGTGGCAATTGATTCGGCGTCGTCGGCGGTGCCGTACATGCCGGACATGCCCATGGCGCCGAGTCCGATGCGACTGACCGCCGGGCCGGTATTGCCGAGCTTGCTGCTGAGCTTCGATGTCGTCATGGGATCAGCTTGGACCCTGTCAGTGCGTGGCGGCAGAGATCGCTTATCGGGGGATCGGCGATCCCTGGCTGATCTGCGCGGATTGCGGGAAAGTGGTGCTATGGACCGATCCGAACTGGCTGATTTCCTGCGTAGGCGTCGCGAACAGTTGACGCCAGCGGATGTCGGGCTGCCTCCGGGGGTGCGCCGGCGCACACCGGGCCTGCGCCGTGACGAGGTGGCCATGCTGGCGGGCATGTCCACCGACTACTACACCCGCCTGGAGCAGTCCCGCGGCCCGCGCCCATCAACCCAGGTGCTGGCGTCGCTGGCGCGGGCACTGCGCTTCAGCAATGACGAGCGCGACCACCTGTATCACCTGTGCGAGCACGCGCCGCCTGGCGGTGAGTCCGCCGACAAACACGTCGGTCCCGGGATCATGCATGTGCTCGCGAAACTGGATGACACCGCGGCCACGGTCATCACCGACCTCGGCGAGGTGCTGGTACAGAACCGGATGCACACCCTGCTCGTCGGCGACCACGCGAATCGGCGCGGCTGGGATCGGTTCTATGCCTGGCGTTGGTTCACCGATCCGCACTCGCGTTCGATCTTCCCGGAGGACGACTGGGAGCGGTTGGGGCGCAACCACGTCGCGGATCTACGCGCCACCGCGGCGCGCCGATCAGGCGATGCCGACGTCACCGAATACGTGAGCCGATTGCGTGCCGCGAGTATGGAATTCGAATGGCTGTGGCACGAACACGAAGTGGCGGTGCGGACTTCGGATATCAAGCGAATCCTGCATCCGGAGGTCGGCGCGATCGATACGGTCTGCGAAACCATGCTCACACTGAATGCGGCACAGCGTCTGCTGGTCTATATGCCGCGTCCGGGCACCGATGCCGCGCAGAAGCTGGATCTCTTGCGCGTCATCGGGACACAGCGCCTGCTACCGCACGACGATATCGGCTCGCTCAGGGATTGAGATCGAAGTAGTCCATCGCCGCCTGAACGGCCGGTTCACCACCACCGGCGGACAGACCGGCGAACGCGCCGATGGTCCCGCCGACCACGGTCATGACCGGAACGGTGACGAAGTCGAAGACGAAAAGGCCGAGTGGGAAACCGAGGACGAATCCGATCGCGGCACCGATTGCGGCCCCGGTCAGTACCTGCGGCATGGACTTCTCGACCTGATCGAAGAAGCGCTCCTCGGTGCTCACCTCTCGCACCGGGTCATCGGTCGTGCTGATCGGTGTGAGTGAGAGCCGGGTGCCCGCCTCATCGATGGCCGGCACCAGATCTATCCGATGCCCGGCGATCTTCACTGCGGTCGGCAGCGCGGCGACCACCTGTCCATTGGGATCGGTCAGCGAGATGACCTTATTGTCGCGGACCAGATCCCAGCGGCCCTCGGAAATGGTCGTTACCACGGCGTGCCGGTTCTGCGTCGCCGCGACGTGGTAGCCGATGTGCTGGAAGAAACCCTGCAAATCGAGTGGTGCGTCGGCGGTCGAATCAGGCGCGGGCGCTGCGGGTTCGGCGTGTACGACGCTGGTGCCGATCGTGGTGGCCGCGAGCGCAAGCAGCGCCGTCGCGGTGATTCTGGAGATCCTCATCCTGCTCTTTCATCCGACCACCGGCATGGAATGTCCGGTTCGCTCCGGACGAAGATACCGTTTCGTGACCGAATGTTGAAGGGTTTCCTCCGCAATCCCAGGGGAGTCCCAATTGTTTTGGGGTGCTTGGTATTCAGGTCCTGGCCGAACCGACGCGACGCTTGCGCGGCTTCAGATGCAGACCGGGCAGCGGCGGTGCCGGAATGCGCTGTTGCGGTGTGTGACCCGCGATATCGGCGAAACGCTCGACAATGTGCTTTTCCCAATCGTTTCGCGCCTCGACGATGTCCTCATGGCTGCGGCCGACGAAGTTCCACCACATCACCAGTTCCTCGCCGAACGGCTCACCGCCGATGAGCGCGAAATGCGCGCCCTCGGTGCTGGTCAGCGGCAACTCATCGCGGCCGGCGCCCAGATAGAGCAGTGGGCCCGCGGCGATTTCGGTGCCATCGACGGTGACATTGCCCTCGACCACCATGAGCGCGTGCTCGAAATCGGGATCCAGGGCGATGGTGGTGTCGACGCCCGGTTCGATCCGCACATCCGCGCCGACGATCGGCGTGTACGCCTTGGCGGGCGAGGTGAGTCCGGCGAACGTGCCGATCAGCACGATGGCTCGCACTCCGGGAGCCTCGTAGACCGGCAGGTCACGATGCTGTTCGAAGTGCGGATCAATCCCGAGGCTATTGCCGGGCAACGCGATCCACAGTTGTAGGCCGTGCCCGGCTTGCGCCCCCGCGACGCCGTATTCGGAATGCGCGATGCCGCGTCCGGAGGTCATCAGATTCAGCTGTCCCGGCTCGATCTCCACATCGGAGCCGACCGAATCGCGATGGCGGATACGGCCGTCGAACGGCCAAGTCACCGTCTGCAATCCGATATGCGGATGCGGATCGATATCCGGTGACGCACCCGTCTTGGTGACCGTGGGCGAGCCGAAGTGATCGAGGAAGCACCAGGCACCGACGGTCGGCAGATCACGTTGCGGCAGTACGCGTTCCACGTAAACGCCGCGCACACCGCCGAGCGGGACCTCGCGCGCCGGATAGATCTCCGCGACCGGACCGCAAGCAGGGGTCGTCTCGCAGACCGCTTCCTCCGGATGCGGATCCAGGTCACTCATTCCTGCACCGCGCTGGCGCTCGGTTCCGGCATGACCGACCTTGTCGCTGTGCTGATGGTTCGCTCGCTCATCGGGTGATGCCCTTGCCCACCACATGTTCGTCGTACTGCGGATGCTTTTCCAGATAGGCCTTGATGAATGGGCACAGCGGTCGGATCACCCGGTCACGGGCGACCGCATCCTCCACCGCGTTCTTCGCCAGCACGGTGCCGAGGCCCTTACCGGAAAACGCGCCATCGATCTCGGTGTGGATGAACACCGTTTCATCGTCGCGCTCCTCGTACTCGGCGAATCCAGCCAGTTCGCCGCCGTAGAACACCTCGTAGCGCTGCTTCTCGTCGTTGCGAACGACCTTGCTCTCGGGCGTCGATTCGGTCATGGTCGACTTCTCCTTCGTCGGGCGTACCGGGTGCTTACTCAGGATCGATACGCGGTTGAACGCGCCGATCGTGGTGGCGACCCAGAGGATCGCCGAGACTTGCTCATCCGATAAATGCTCCCGCGCACGAGCGTACTCACGATCCATCGTGGCCTCGTCCGGCAGCGTGGTGGTGAGTTCGGCAAGTGCCAGTGCGGCCCGCTCCTGCGGCGCGTACAGCTCGGTGCGCCGCCACGCGGACAGTACGGCGAGTTCGCGCTCGGTGGCACCGGCCGCGATGGCGGCGCGATGGTGCACGTCCAGGCAGTAGGCGCAGCCGTTGATCTGCGAGACGCGCAGGTTGATCAGTTCGATGAGCCTGCGGTCGAGTCCGGCTTCGGCACCGGCGGCGCGGACCGCGCTTGCCGCGGTGTTCAGCGCTCGAAACGCTTCGGGTGTCTGCTTATCGATGAACACGCGTCTGCCGGATGACTCCATGGTCCGGATAGTAGAGCAGCACGGACCCGGACTGCGGTCCGGATGCCGTGCTGCGCTGGGCTCCTGAGATCAGGTGACCTCGTGGAACCGCCGGAGGTGGAACGGCTCGATCAGGATCTCGTTCAATATTGCCGCCGCTTCCTTCAGATGCGGGGTTTCGAAATGCGTCGCGAGTGCCGCCTCGTCCACCCACTCCTCGAGCAGCACGACCCGACTCGGATCGCTCGGGTGCAGATACAGCTCGTAGGCGATACAGCCCGCCTCGGCAAGTGTCGGCGCGACCAAATCCTCGAGCGTCTCGCGCAGTTCGGTCTCGTGCCCGGGCTTGGCGGCGAACCGGACATTGAGCGTCAGAGTGGACACCGATGACTCCTGATTCGGGTGACCGGTCATTCCCGGCCGGCGGGGGTGAAAGACATCTCTTCGCATGGTTTCGTGAGTGCGGCCGGCTTGACGGCGGCGGTTTTGCCCTCGTACAGGTCGATCTTGTAATCGAGCACCGATAGGGTCTGATGGAGTTCGTCGATCTTGGCGAGCACCTCCGCGCGGGTATTGCGGAACATCTGCAGCCGCTCGGGCACGGTGGATTCGCCCTCCCGCACCAATTCGGCATAGCGGACCATGTCCGCCACCGACATCCCGGTGGTGCGCAACCTGCCGATCAGCGCCAACCACTCCAGATCGCGATTGCTGAACCGCCGCTTCCCAGCGTGATCGCGCCCGATGTAATTCATCAGCCCGATCCGCTCGTACCAGCGCAGCGTGTCGCGACTCAGTCCCGACCGATCCGCCGCCTCGCCGATCGAATACTGCGGCTTCTCCCGATCCGGATCGACGACTTGCTGATTACCGACAACCCGACCTACGGCTCCACCCACTGCACTCGCCCTTCTCGATGAACAAAACCGACGTTAATAACCTGGAGTGCACTCCAAGCAAGTCCTCATTCTGCCGAACATCGGTTGTGCTTGCCGCCGAGCCAGCATCTTGCGTGGGACACTGCAGCCGACCCGGGTGGGGCGAGCACGACCACGTCACCGTGTCCACACAGGATCCGGCTCGATCAATTGGGCTGAGATCCTCAGCCGCGCTTGGGCAACTCCTGTACGGCCCACTTATTGCCGTCAGGGTCGGTGAAGAAGGTGAACAGGCCCCAGCCCATATCCTTTACCGGTGACGCCTCGACACCCGCGGCTACCAGCTGTTGATAGGCGGCCTCGGCGCTCGGGACGACCATCTGCATGCCTTCGACGCTGCCCGGTGCGGCTTCGGTGATGCCTTCGCCGAGACAGATGGAGCAGCCGGAGCCGGGTGGGGTGAGCTGGACGAAGCGCAGGCTCTCGTTGACGCGGTGGTCGTGGTCGGCATTGAAGCCGATCTTGGTGTAGAAGTCCTTGGCACGGTCCACATCGGTCACCGGAATCGCGACCAGTTCGATTTTCCAATCCATTCGCTGAGCATCCCATCGGCTCGACGGCGAGAACGGGTTTTCGCACCTACTCTGGTGACATGCCAGGTAAGGACATCGACCGGATCAGGGCCCGCTCGGCCTGGGCCACGGTCAAGGAAAGCCCCGTGATCACCGCCATTGCGGTGGCGCCGTTCGTGCTGGCGCTCGGCGTCGTGTGGTGGTTGCTCGGCGGATTCGCCGCGTTCGTGCTGCTCGTCGTCCTCGGCGTCGTCGTGGTCGTCGGCGGCAAACTACTGAACTGATCGAACCCGCGCTCAGCGCGGAATGTGGAAGTGCACCAGATCGCCGGTGCCCTCGTCCACCTGCGCCCACGGCCGGTCGAATTCGAGTACCGCGAGCGCCGACGTGGGGAATTTCCGGCTGAGCTCGATCGCCGGATCGGAATCGCGATTGTTCGCCAATTCCCATGCCGTCCATGGCATTCCGGGCGCATGCCCGATGACCAGCAGCGTCGTGACATCGTCATCGCTGAGCTGGACCAATTCGATCAGCGTGCGCGGCGACGCCTCGTAGATGCCCGCTTCGTAGACCACCGGTGCGGTCAGGTCGGTGGCGGCCAGCGTTTCCCGGGTGCGGATGGCGGTCGAGCAGCGTACCGCATCGATCGGCGGCTGGGTCTGGCGTAACCACTGACCGGCAAGTCCGGCCTCGCGCCGACCACGCGGAGCGAGCGGGCGCTCGTGATCGGAGATACCGTCGGGATAGGACGACTTACCGTGCCGCATGAGGATCAGAGTCCGCACCATGGAGATACCGTAAGCCCTCCGGAGGAGAGGCCTCTCACACACTCGAGGCAAACTGAAAGCGGCATCACAATCACGGCGCCTTACGGGGCACCCTCCGCCGGCACCGTGACGATGACGCTCCCGACCACTCCCGACCCCCTTGGGTGGCTATAGCCCAGGTACATTTTCGAGGATCAGCACAATATGGCCTACGTAATCACGCAGCGTTGTTGCAACGACGCCAGCTGCGTCACTGAGTGCCCGGTCGATTGCATCCGTCCCACCCCGGACCAGCCGGAATTCGCGACGACCGAGATGCTCTACATCGACCCCGACACCTGTATCGACTGCGGTGCCTGCGTCGACGCGTGCCCGGTGGAGGCCATCTTCTCCGAGGATGATCTGACCGCGTCGCTGGCCAGGTTCCGTGACATCAACGCCGCCTACTTCCAACGGCATCCACTCGAATCGAACTTCGATCCGATCGTCACGCCCGCGCGCCCGCCCAAGGAACTCGGCACGCTGCGCGTCGCGATCGTCGGCGCGGGACCGGCGGCCTGTTACGCGGCCGATGAACTGCTGCGCCGCTGCGATGTCGAGGTCGAGATGTTCGATCGGCTGCCCACGCCGTGGGGGCTGGTGCGCGCGGGCGTCGCCCCTGACCACCCGGGCACCAAGACGGTCTCCGGGCTGTTCGAGTCCGCCTTCCGGCGCGAGACGCTGCAGTACTACCTCAATGTGGAGGTCGGCTCGCACATCACCCACGAGGAACTGCTCGCCCATCATCACGCGGTCATCTACGCGGTGGGCGCGTCCTCGGACCGGCGACTCGGTGTGCCGGGCGAGGATCTGCCCGGCAGCCATTCGGCGACCGAATTCGTCGCCTGGTACAACGGCCATCCGGACTTTGCGGATCGCAAGTTCGACCTGTCCGGTGAGCGCGCGGTAATCGTCGGCAACGGCAATGTCGCCCTCGATGTCGCGCGCGTGCTGACGGTGGACCCGGACGAACTCGCCAAGACCGATATCGCCGACCACGCCCTGGATGCACTGCGCGGCAGCAATATCCGCGAGGTCGTCGTGCTCGGTCGGCGCGGTCCGCTGCAGGCGGCCTACACCTCGCCGGAGTTCCTGGCACTGACGCATCTGAAGGGCGTCGATGTCATCGTCGAAGAGGCCGACCTGGCGCTCGATCCGGGCAGCCAGGCGCTGCTGGACGATCCGGAGGTCGAGCCGTCGCTGGAGCTGAAGTACACCCTCGCCAAGGAGTACGCGTCAGGGCGTCGTGACCCGGCCAATAAGCGGATTGTCTTTCGCTACCTGGTCTCGCCGACGGCACTGCACGGTGCCGATCACGTCGAGTCGGTGGAGTTCGCGCACAACGAATTGGTCAGCGAGAACGGCCAATTGCTGGCGCGCACGACCGATCGCAGCGAAACCCTGGAAACCGGACTGGTTTTGCGTTCCATCGGCTACAAGGGCGAAGCGATCAAGGATCTCCCCTTCGACGAGCGCCGCGCTGTCGTCCCGAATGAGCACGGCCGTGTCATCGGCGAGGACGGTGTTCCGGTGCCCGGTGTGTATGTGAGCGGCTGGATCAAGCGCGGTCCGCGCGGTGTCATCGGCTCCAACCGCATCGACTCCGAGGAGACCGTCGAGCAGCTCCTGGCCGACTTCACCACGGGCAAACTCGGTGTGCCACAGGCCGATCGGGCCGCGCTGAAGGCACTGCTCGCACAGCGGCAGGCCGATCTGGTCGACCGTGAGGGCTGGAAGGCGATCGATACGGCGGAGAAGTCCGCGGGTAAGGCGTCAGGCCGGCCGCGGGTCAAGTTCACGACCCGTGAGGATCTGCTGAAGGCCGCGCGCGGTTGAACAAACGACCGGCTCCGTTCCCAGTGAACGGAGCCGGTTCTTCTTACAGGGGCATGATGCGCACGACGGTTGTGGTGGTACCGCCGACCACGAACCACAGCCGCAATACCGGTCGCCCGGAGCGGTCGCCCGGTTCATAGCGGCTGCGCACACTGACGTGTTGACGTGCCAGCACCGGCGCGACGTACTCGATCACCGCGCGATGCGGTCCCGCGACCAGCTTGGGGTATTCGACCAGGAACTGTTCCACTGCCTGCCAGTAACAAGCATTGTTGACGTGGTTGTACTGGTCGATATCGGTGGCCCGCACCGGGAACGGCATATCGGTATCCGATTCCGGCGGGGTGGCGTCGGTGAGATAGGGTCGCCAGCGCAGCCGGTGCTCGTTGGTGGTTTGCGCCAGATAGGACAAGCCCTCGTCGCTGATCCTGGCGGGCATATTGTTGGACTCGCTGATATTGATCCAGAAACCCTCGGTCTCGATCAATCCGCCGTTCGCGCTGGTGACGCGCACTCGCATATTCGTCCAGCGGGTGGACATGCTCGAACACCACCGCAGCAGCCGGACCTGGTCGGGCCACAGGATCGGCCGGATCACGTCGATGACCGTACGACGCACGATCCAACTCGGATCGGTCGTATGCAGGTTCGTCTGTTGCAGTTGCTCCCAGGCGATGTCCTGCAGATAACGTGCGACGGCGTCGAACCGCAAGCGGTTGTACGGATCTACATCGCCCGCCCGGATGGGCCACGCCGACGCAAACCCCATGCCCTCCTGGGGAAGCGGGGCGAGTGGCTGATCGAGTGACACTGGTGCTCCTCGCGCTGCACGGTGTGCCGCGTTCTTCTTACGCTGCTGTTCTGAGACGACTTTACGGGGCGCACGTCACACCCTCGCGTCGAGCCGTCCCTACTCACATCTGTCGGTCCTGGAGGGCAGTATGAGGCGATGCCCGACACCGACCTCCCCGCGAAACTCGGCAAACCGGCCGAGCGCGCCCTGGCCGCCGCCGGAATCCACCGACTGGCCGACCTGACCACCTGGACCGAACGCGATCTCGCCGCCCTCCACGGCGTCGGCCCCACGGCCATCGCCAAACTCCGCACCGCTCTCGCCGAACGCGACCAGAGCTTCGCCTGATCCCCCTTCACGCCGGACGCCCCGACCCCGCGCCGGTACTATCCCCAGCAAGTACTGAGGGGAGGGGTACGAGTGCAACCACTGGGGCCACACGATCCACTATCAGCGGGACGACACCGTTTGATCGCACTGATCGGCCAAGGTGCAATGGGACGAGTCCTACTCGGCCGCTCACCAGACGGACGGTTGGTCGCGGTGAAGATGATCCACCGCCACCTGGCGCGGAACCCGGAGTTTCGTGCTCGCTTCCGCATGGAAGTCCAATCGTCGCAGCGGGTGACCGGGGCGTACACCGCGGCGGTTATGGATGCCGACCCGGATGCCCCGGAGCCATGGCTCGCCTCGGTCTTCGTCGCCGGACCGTCGCTGCGCGAAGCCATCGATCAATCCGGGCCCATGCCACCGGGCGGACTCCGATTACTCACGGCCGGACTGGCTTCCGCGCTGATGGAGATCCATCGCGCGGGCATGGTGCACCGCGATCTCAAACCCAGCAACGTCCTGCTCACCGACGACGGCCCGAGCGTCATCGACTTCGGCATCGCCCGTGCCTTGGAAGGCGACACCCAACTCACCACCACCGGCTCCCTGGTCGGCTCCCCGGCCTTCATGTCCCCCGAACAAGCCGAAGGCCGCCCCCTGACCACCGCCAGCGACGTCTTCTCGGTCGGCGCCATGCTGCTACTCGCCGCCACCGGCGAGAGCCCCTTCCTCGGCGCATCGACGCCGCAGACGTTGTACAACGTGGTGCACAACCGAGCGGATACGAGCCGGGTGCCGCCGGTACTGCGCGCAGTGGTGGACGCATGTCTCGACAAGAATCCCGCCTACCGGCCGACGCCGCTCCAGTTGCTGGAATCGGTTGAAGCGGTGACTGCTCGGCCCGGCTGGTCGGGGGCAGTGCGCCAACAGATTGTGCAGGCGCGAGCAGATGCACAGCGGTGGGTGATGCTGGACGGGCGGATGCCCGAACCCGAAAAGCGAAGGCAGCCGGCTCGAGGGGCGGTCATCGCGGCCGCCGTGACATTGCTGGTGGCAGGCGGAGCAACGGCGGTACTGCTCACTCGCACCGAGTCCGCACCTGATCCACTCGCGAACAAGACCCTCGAATTGTCCGATGAGCAACTACGACTGGTCGATACCTGCCAACTGCTCGGTACCGACGTCGTCGGTACGCTCGGTCACTCGATCGAACCCATGCTCACGAATTCCTCGGTCTGTCATACGCAATTCATGACCGCTGATGGCAAGAAGCCCGATATGACGGTCAGCGTCGGAACGGTACTCGGTGGGCAGGCCAAGGAGTCGGGCATTTCGGTCGTTGGCAAACCGGTGCTGGATACAACGACTGAATCCCGATCGTGCGCCCGCGGTATCGCGCTGCGCGCCCAGCCGCGTATCGGCGTCGAGGTGAAGATCGGCCTGGCCGACGGCGATGTCTGCGAGTTGGCATCGACTGTGTTGCAGGCTGTTGTCACGCGATTGACCACCGATCTGCCGACCGTCAGCGTTCCGAAGCAGTCGGTTGTGCGACTCGACCCCTGCACGTCCGTCGATCCTGCGATCATCGAAACCGCGATGGGGGCGAAGGCCGATCCGTCGCCGGAAAATATCCACAGCTGCACGTGGAAGGTCAGTGGCCACGGCCTCGTCACCGTCCGGACAGCGGAGGAACCACGCGTCGATGACAATTCCAGGTACACCAATATCGTCGTGAACGGCGGCACGCTCGGCGACCTCGCCTCGACCCGCATCACCACCACCAGCGGTGTCTGCACGACCATTCACCTGGTACGACCGACCATCGAAGATCGCGGAGAATTGATCACAGTAATGGTCGTACGCGTAGGTCAAAATGACATCGAGGCTGCCTGTGCCGCAACCGAATCAGTACTCGGTGGAGTCGTCGACCGATTGAGGAAATACTGATGGTGACGCAACTGCGGCCCGGCGATCCCGCCCGCATCGGCAGGTATCGGCTCCTCGGCCAACTCGGTGCCGGTGGTATGGGACGGGTGTTGCTCGGGGTCGGACCCGACGGCCGCCTGGTCGCGATAAAGCAAGTGCACGCGCACCTGATCACTGAAGAGGACTTCCTGCCGCGATTCCGCCGTGAGGTGCAAACCTCGGCGCGGGTATCGGGTGCCTTCACCGCAGCGGTGATCGATTTCGATATCGAATCCGAAACACCTTGGCTCGCCTCAGTTTTCGTGCCCGGTGTGCCCTTGGACAAGGCGGTGCACGACTTCGGACCGCTACCGTCAGAGCAAGTGCGGACCCTCGCGGTCGGTCTCGCATCCGCGTTGCACGCGATTCACGGTGTCGGACTGATCCATCGAGACCTCAAGCCGGCCAACGTCATCCTCGACCAGGATGGTCCGCGCGTCATCGACTTCGGTATCGCCCGTGCCGCCGAAGGCCGATCCGAACTCACCCATACCGGTTCGATCATCGGATCGCCCGCGTTTATGTCTCCTGAGCAGGCGCAATCCGAGCCGCTCACGCCAGCCAGCGATATTTTCTCGCTCGGCACGGTGCTGGCGATGGCGTCCCATGGCAAGAGTCCGTTCGCAGGTTCATCGATGCCGCATACGCTCTACAACATCGTCCATACGGTTCCGGACCTCAGCCCATTGCCTCCCGAGGTTCGGCAGTTGGTCGAGCCGTGCCTGCGTAAGGATCCCGCCGGCCGTCCGACGCCGGCGGCGATCCTGGACTTCCTCGGTCCACTGCCGACGCAGCGGCAACCCTGGTCGGCTGCGATCCACGGCGCGATTCACCGGCAGTCCGAGGAACTTTCAGCCTTGCGATCCGACCCGGAGGCCACGCAAATCATCGGCGCGGATGAGACGACCGTCTCGTCGGAGAATGAGCTGACCTTCGATGAGAAACTTCGGCAGCTGTCGGCCGATTACCGCTCGGCGTCGTCGCAGTCGAGGCGCAAAAGAGTGTTGATCGGTGCGTTCGCAATGGTATTGATCCTCGCCGGCGGCGCCATCGCGGGAGCCGTCACACTAACCGGTGGCGACGATTCGTCGACCGGGCCGGTGCGGAATCCATTGGCCGGACTCAATCTGACCAAGGTGCGTTCGATCGACGTATGCGCCGCAATGCAGGAGCAACTAGTCGATTCGCTGGGAAAATGGGAAATGCCGAGGACCGCGGAATGGGGAGGCTGCTCTGCCGCCGCTCGCGGGTATCGGCTCCTACTCAAAATCGAGCGGCTCGAAGGATTCCGTGACACCGGGCGGACAAACGATGGCGTTCCGGTGCTCGAGAATGTATCGATCCCTGAGCGCAGCTGCGACAGGGCCTTGTCATTGGGGACTACCGACCCGCAATTCGGTCTCACGGTGCTGGTCGGGGCCCCAGACCAGCCGATCGAGAAGCGGTGCGCGATTGCGAACGAGGCGACGGCACAGCTCAGTCGGGTTCTTGTCGCCGGCCTACCGGTGGTGGCCGATTTCAAGAAATCGCTTGCCCGCCTCGATCCGTGCTCATTGGTCCCACCCACCAGCATCAAGCTTAATGTCGGACCGGAGGTGCAGGGAAAGGTGGACGATCTGTACTCGTGCCGCTGGGCCGGTCCCAATCAATTGACGGTGACCTTGGAGCAATCGAGTCCGCGTAGCGACAAGGACAAGCCGATCCACATCGAAATCGGTGGCGGCAAGGTGGTAGACGTCGATGCGGACGAGTTGAAGTCCTCCGAGTGCACTCGCAAGTACGAATATCGATCAATCGACTCGGTTAAATCGGAATTCGCTGTGGTTAAAATCCGGAGTAGCAACTCCGACCGTCCGGAGGCCAAATGCATTGCAGCACAGGATGTTCTGAACAGCGTGGTGCTCAGCCTGCCGCCAGTGGCGAAATGAGAACCGCGGTGGCTGCTGCTCGTGCAGTCTGCTCGGTTGCTGTCGGCGCATCACTGGTCGGCTGTGCCACAGTGATGCCAGGGGCGGGAGTCGCGGGTGAAGCCGATGTGCGTCAGTTCGATATCGGACCGTATCCGACGCAGCCGCCGTCACACCTGCCCGTGCTGAGTGGTCTCGGTTATGCGCAGTTGGAAGCGGCTCGAATGGCCGATGCGGTGCTCAGCCCACATGAGGTCGAATCGCGATTCAATGGTGGCGCCATCGCGCGTGCGCATACCGACGCAGGGTCGGTCACCGAATACCTCGCCGATGCGGTCGTGCCCGTGCTACAGAAGTACCGGTTCGTGTTGGGCTTTTCTGCCGGTGCCGCTGACGAGGTCGTCCCATTGAAGAGCGCGCAGACCGGAACTCACGGCCGCGACGGCGTCACGGTTACGCTGCTCCGATTCCCCGATGCCGACGCGGCCAAGAAGGCTGCCGCGGAGTTGGATGCCGCGGACTTCGGCGTCAGTCCGGACAATGTCGCGGTTCAGCTACCCAAGTATTCGGGTTCGTTCGCGCATTGGCGGCCTTCGGTTCCGACCTTGGGCAGTGTCACCCCGCACGGCGATTTCGTGATCAACGTGCTCGCCGACTCCCGGCAGGTCGATAAGGACATCCTGATCGACCGAACACAGAAGTATCTGGATGCCGAAATCCCGGTGCTCGACCAGTTCCGTGCCACTCCGATCGGGAAATTTCATTCGCTACAACAGGATCCGGACCGGATTCTGCGTCGAGTTCTGCACGACAGTGGCGAGATCGGACCCCCGGACGGTCAGGGCGAGGTCGTCTACACCGCGCGCGGATATCAGAATTATCTGCTGGATCAGGAAGGGCGCACTCGGGTGATACGGGATGCCGGTGTCGACCGGGTCGCTGTCACGGCCTCCGCTTACGTATTCCGTACTCGCGATGATGCGGCGGCTCGCAAGTTCGTTATCGACTCGGTGAACCTGGGAGACCCGTCGCGGCGTCGAGCAGTAGATCCACCGGACGGTGTTCCCGATGTAGCGTGCGTCGAGGACCAGAGCAATACGTCCACATTGCGATTCAGGTGCTTCACCGCCTACCACAGGTACGTGGGCTTCGTCCTCAGTGAGCAATTGTGGTCGGCGCAGCAACGTATCGCCGCGCAGTACGCATGGATGGTGAATGCTCAGTAGCGCCTTGGGTTCGGTTAGTAACCCTGGTAGGCCCCGCCGCTGTTTACGGCGGCCACGCCCGGAACATTGGACAGGGACCCATAACGGTCGATGGCGTAGCGAGTTCCGGCGATGATGTTGTCGACCGGGTCGTAGATATTGTCGTGGCCGGGCGCCTTATATGCGCTGAAGGTGCTGTCGATCGTCTGCATCAGTCCCTTTGATGGGTGGCCGGCCGCAGCATTGCTGTCCCAATCGTTGACGATCAAGGGGTTGCCACCGGACTCATGCTCGATGATCATGGCCAGGGCCCGCTCATCGATTTGATCGGGACTGTATCCCATTTCGATCAATTTGGCCTTGGCCTTCTTGATCCATTCCGCGACATCGCCGGTCGGCATCGGCCCGGTGGCATTATGCGTACCACCGGTGGCTCCGGAATATGAACTGCCGGAGGACGTCCCGGAGCCGCTGCCGTGGTGGCTGCTCGTCACATAGCTGGGCTTGCTTGTGGTCGAGGTAGTGGCGGTCGGCGTCGTGCTGGTGTTCTGCGTCTGTGACACACCGAGATTCGGGTCGCCGAGCTCGTTGAAGGCCGCCTGCAATTTCCCGACGGCACCGCGGATCCCGTCGCGGGCGGTGTTGGCTGCCGTCTCGGCGGCTTGCAATGCGAGGACGAGTTCCCACTGTCGACGCGCGGCTTCGAGTTCTTCGGACACGATCGCGGATTCCGCGCCACCCCTGCCTTCCCCCTCGGCTCGGCGGATTTCCGCGATGCGTGGTCCCGCACTGACGGTGCCATCGGCGGAAACCTCGAAGGGCGGATTCTGGTTTATGGCGTCGTTGCGCAGGCGCAGCACAGTGTCTTTTGCGCTCTGCAGGAGGTGTACCTGTTCGTTGAACGCGGTTTGGAGCGCGTTCAATTCAGTGCTCACCTTGCCAGCTCGGGACTTCTCGGTCTCCATCCGAGTGTTCGCCGCGTGGCCTGTGGCGCCGGACCAAGCCTTGGTGTCCTCGAGCGCCTTGGTGTCGGTGACACCTTTGCCGACAACGCCGTCGAGACCGTCGGCGACCTTCTTGGCCTGCTCGCCCGCGTCACCGAGCTTTTCCGGATACCAGTTGCTCACGTTGTCGATAGTGAGTGTCATGGCAGCTGCAGCCCGATCGTCTTCAGCTTGTTCGCGAACTCGTCCTCGGCCAACTCGTACTTACCGGCCGCGTTCTTCGTGTTGTCGGCAATCGTGGTCAGCCGCTCGCCGATGCGCTGCATGCAGCGATTCACCGTGTCGGTGACTTCCGGTATGACGGATCCGAAGTCGGTACCGGGCAATGCCGCAGCCGCGACCTGGAAGCCTTCACCGGCATTCAGCTTGCCGATTTCGCCCGCCTCGGTGCGCAGGTTGTCCGCGAATGCCTGCAGCGCGCCCGGGTCGACCCGCAGGGTCCCCGCGTCCATCTTCTCCACCACGAAAAACTCCCCCTTCGTCCCCACCTCAGGTCGCGGTCAGCATAGCAAAAACGGGTGGTGTGGACAGGGGACCGAGCGGGGGTGGTTAGGTTGGTCGGACATCGGTGATGTTGTGGGTGTCGCCGAGTGGACAGAGAGGTCGGCATATGCGTGCAGCCCAGGTCAGCAAGCTGGAGGGGCCGGAGGCGGTCGAGGTCGTCGAGATTCCCGAGCCTTCGGCATTTCCGGGGGGTGTGGTCATCGACGTGCACGCGGCGGGGGTGGCATTTCCCGATGTGCTGATGACACGGGGGCTGTACCAGATGAAGCCGGAGCTGCCGTTCGTCGTCGGCGGGGAGGTGGCGGGGATCGTGCGGGAGGCGCCGGAGGGGGCGCATGTCGCGGCGGGGGATCGGGTGGTCGCGCTGACGCTGCTCGGCAATGCCCTTGCCGAGGTTGCCGTGGTGCCGACGCAGATGGTCTTCCGTTTGCCGGACAACGTATCTCTGCAGGCCGGAGCGGGGATCCTGTTCAATGATCTGACCGTGCACTTCTGCCTGCGCAACCGCGGCAGGCTGGCCGCGGGGGAGACCGTGCTGGTGCACGGCGCCGCGGGTGGCATCGGCACCTCGACGCTGCGGATGGCGGTGGCGCTGGGGGCGGGGCGGGTCATCGCGGTGGTGAGCACCGAGGAGAAGGCGTCGGTGGCGCGCGCCAACGGCGCCACCGATGTGGTGCTGACCGACGGCTGGCTCGCGGCTGTCAAGGAGCTGACCGGTGGTCGCGGTGTGGATATCGTGCTCGATCCGGTCGGCGGCGACCGGTTCACCGACAGCATCCGCAGCCTCGCACCGGCGGGTCGCCTGCTGGTGGTCGGTTTCACCGCTGGTGAGATCCCGACGGTCAAGGTGAACCGGTTGCTGCTCAAGAACGTCGAGGTGATCGGGGCGGCCTGGGGCGAATGGGTGATGACCCATCCGGGTTATCTGACCGAGCAGTGGGAAGAGGTCGAGCCCCTGCTGGCCACCGGCAAGATCGCACCCCCCGAACCGGTGCTCTACCCGCTTGACCACGCCGCCGAGGCCGTGGCATCCCTCGACAATCGCACCGCCGCCGGCAAGGTCGTCGTCACCTTGCGCTGACCGTGGTCGCCGCGCACGAATCAGTACGCCGCGCACGAATTCCGCGACTATTCGATGCGCGGCGCGACAAATCACGCGCGCCGGTACGGTGATCTGATTATGGAGCGGATGTTGTCTGATCGGGTGTTGAATCGGACGTTGCTGGTACGGCAGCATTTGCTGGAGCGGTCGGCGTTGAGTGTGTTCGAGATGTGTGAGCACCTGGTCGGGTTGCAGGCTCAGGATTCGGCGCCGCCGTTCGTCGGATTGTGGAGCCGCATAGCGGATTTCGATCCCGCGACGGTTTCGGCGGCGCTGGAGGATCGCTCGTTGGTGCGAATCACCTTGATGCGCGGCACGATTCACATGGTCACGCCGCCGGATGCGTTGCGCATCGCACCGCATATCCAGCCCGAGCTCGAAAAGGTGCCCTTCCGAAAGGGTTTCAACTACGGCGCGATGGTCGGTTTGAATCCGGACGAGGTGCGCAAGCATGGTGAGGCCGCGCTCGGTGACGAGCCGATGTCGGCCGCGGACTTGCGCGCCAAGGCCGCGGCGATCTACCCGAATCGCGATGCCGGTGCGGTGCTGCAGACCTGGCTGTACCAACTGCCCGTGTTGCAGACTCCGCCGCGGGGCAGGTGGAAGGACAACAGCAGGCCGGTCTGGTCCCGCGTCGAACCCTGGCTCGGTGCACCGCTCGAGCCGGGATATCCGTTGGCGGAGTTGGTCTTTCGCTATCTGCGCGGCTTCGGACCTGCCAGCACCATGGATATGCAGACCTGGTCCAAGCTGACCGGCATGAAGGCCGCCGTCGAACAGCTCGGTGACCGGCTGCGTACCTACACCGATGAACGCGGCCGCACCCTCTACGACATCGCCGACGGCGAACTCGCCGATCCCGACCTGCCCGCCCCGGTGCGCCTGCTCGGCTGGTACGACAATGCGATCCTTTCGCACCAGGACCGAACCAGAATCGTCCCCGACGGCGCGGCCCCACCCTTGCGCGCCTTCGCCGCCGCGGTATCACCGGTCCTGGTCGACGGTTTCCTCGCGGGCTTCTACAAGATCTTCCCCGAGAAAGGTGTCGCCCGCCTGCGTATCACCCCGATCCGGAAGTGGTCGGCCATGGAATACGCGGCGGTGGATGCCGAAGCCAACGCACTCGTCGCATTCATGGAGGCCGATAAGCGGCCGAGTGTCGAAATCCTCGATGTGGGAGCGGATCTGCGTCCCTGAACTTATCGCGTACGGCGACGTCCGACTGGCACCGCGGGCAATGGCCGACCAGGTGGGCTCACCAGTTGCTCGGCCCGCGAAGACGAGGACCAGGTCGAAGAATAATTCCGCCCAGGTGGCGCGGGCATGGGGTGTTGCGGTGGTGGATTCGGCAGGCTCGCTCATCGAAATCTCGTACTCGGTGACACAGGAAGTACGAGCCTAGATGGGTTCAGGGCTGCGGGTTGTCCCGGTAGGCGGGTGCTTTCGTCGTTCCGGTGGGGGTGAGCGTCCGCAATAGCGGTAGCGTCCGGTGCGCGATCACTGTCGACAGCACGATCACACTGTGCGAGCGCACCACCGAACTCGTCCGGTCGATGCTCAATAGCGCCGCCTGCAGTCCGGCATGTGAATCCGCCCCGATTCGGCACAGCACATCGCCGGAGCCGGTGGTCGCATATGCCTCCAGCACGCCGGGAATCGCGTCGAGCTCGGCCGCCACCGTATCCAGCGCCCCCTGAGCGATCTCCAAGGTGACGAACGCCTGCACATCGAATCCCGCTGCGGTGACATCGATTTGCGGATCGTAGGAAGAGATGACGCCCGACTCCTCCATCCGCCCGATTCGCGACTGGACGGTGGCCCTGGCGACCCGGGTGCGCCGGGATAGTTCGAGAATGCCCGCCTTCTGATACTCGTGCATCGCGGTGAGGATGGCGAGATCGAGTTCATCCAGTTTCGCGGGCGTGCGCGACATGACGGCCTCCGTTCGGGGCGTGACCCGGCATGATGCGAGTCACGTGCAATGCTATTCAAATTGTCCAGCATCAGGGGTGACTTGCTAGCCGATTTCGCCATAGTGTCTAACCGAAATCGGTGATGTTGCCTATCCCAGGGGGTGGCGATTTCCTTGGATCATGACCATCGAGCATCTGCCGAATGCCCAGCGACGCAGTGGTCCGGCGCCCTCCGACGGTGAGTTGCGCCGGCTGATCGGGCTGGTCGATCACGACGACAGCATCGATCCGTTCCCGGTCATCGGCTGGGACGCACTGGTCTGGGTGGTCGGCAACGCGACCCAGACCGCGCACTTTTTGGAATCCGCCTTCGGCATGCGGCTCGAGGCCTACTCGGGCCCGGAGACCGGCAACCGTGATCACAAGGCGTATGTGTTGCGCAGCGGTGCGGCCAGATTCGTCGTCACCGGCGCGGTCGCCCCGGACAGCCCACTGGTCGCACACCACGATCGACACGGCGACGGCATTGTCGATATCGCGCTCGAGGTTCCGGATGTGGACCGCTGCGTCGAATGGGCGCGCACACACGGCGCGCGGGTCCTGGTCGAACCGCATGACGACACAGACGAATTCGGCACCGTCCGCTCGGCCGCTCTGGCCACCTACGGTGAGACCAGGCATACGCTGATCGATCGCTCCGAGTACTACGGGCCGTATCTGCCCGGATATGTCGCCCGCCGTTCCGCGTATCAGCCGCGCGCAGGCACCCCGACCAGGCTGTTCCAGGCCATCGACCATGTCGTCGGCAATGTCGAACTCGGCATGATGGACGAGTGGGTCGAGTTCTACCGCCGCGTCATGGGATTCACGAATATGGCCGAATTCGTCGGCGACGATATCGCCACGGAATACTCGGCGCTGATGAGCAAAGTGGTGGCCAATGGCAATCACCGGGTGAAGTTTCCACTCAACGAACCAGCGGTCGGTAAGAAGCGTTCCCAGATCGATGAATATTTGGAGTTCTATCGCGGCCCTGGGGTCCAGCACATCGCGCTCGCCACCAGCGACATCATCGAATGTGTCGACGTATTGCGCCGCGAGGGCGTCGAATTCCTCGAAACGCCCGACACCTACTACTCCGATCCCGAACTGCGCGCCCGCATCGGCCACGTCCGCGTCCCGGTGCGCGAACTCCAGCGCCGCGGCATTCTGGTCGACCGCGACGAAGACGGCTACCTGCTGCAGATCTTCACCAAACCACTCACCGATCGCCCAACCGTCTTCTTCGAACTCATCGAACGCCACGGCTCACTCGGCTTCGGCAAGGGCAACTTCAAGGCCCTGTTCCAGGCGATCGAACGCGAACAGGCAGCCCGCGGCAATCTTTGACCGCGCATCGGTCCGCGAAGTTACCGCCGCACCGAAACCACGGAGCGAGTCCTACGAGCGACCCGTTCGCGGCCTGCCTCGCGTTCGACCCGTTGAAGCGCATGTGCCGCAGGTGCGAGTCTCGTCTTTCCCGCATGCAGTGCGTCAGGTGCCGAACGTCCCGCCACTGCTGATCCCAACGGAGCGAGTTTTACGAGCGGCCCGTTCGCGGTCCGTCTCGTGTCCGAGTCGTCGAAGCGCATGTGCCGCAGGTGCGAGTCTCGTCTTTCCCGCATGCAGTGCGTCAGGTGCCGAACGTCCCGCCACTGCTGATCCCAACGGAGCGAGTTTTACGAGCGGCCCGTTCGCGGTCCGTCTCGTGTCCGAGTCGTCGAAGCGCATGTGCCGCAGGTGCGAGTCTCGTCTTTCCCGCATGCAGTGCGTCAGGTGCCGAACGTCCCGCCACTGCTGATCCCAACGGAGCGAGTTTTACGAGCGACCCGTTCGCGGTCCGTCTCGTGTCCGAGTCGTCGAAGCGCATGTGCCGCAGGTGCGAGTCTCGTCTTTCCCGCATGCAGTGCGTCAGGTGCCGAACGTCCCGCCACTGCTGATCCCAACGGAGCGAGTTTTACGAGCGACCCGTTCGCGGTCCGTCTCGCGTCCGAGTCGTCGAAGCGCATGCGACGAAGTCGCGAGTCTCGACGGCTCGGACGCGAGACCAAGGGGGCCGCGAACACGCAGCGCCGGAGGCGCTGCCAAATATTCAGTAGAGTTCACGGCATGCGGATCCCGTCGGCGATCATCACCGGTCTGGCCTTGGTATTGACGCTGTCGGCCTGCGGCTCGGATGGTGACTCCGATTCCTCGAATGCCCCGCTGCGCCCGCCGCCCAAGGTCGCGACGCTCGGCCCGTTCGTCGGTGAGTGCGGCCATGTCACCGATCAAGAGGTGCGCGATATCGCGGGTCTGAATCAACTGTCCAGGGTCAACCGGAATTCGGTCGGCTGCAGCTTCCAATCCGCCGGACTCGCTTCGCCGAGTGTGACTTTCGCGTCTTATCGGGGTAGTCCGATCGATCGCGAGAAGGCCTGGGTCTCCAATGTCGGCCGCGATCCGGAGACCATCGACGTCGGTGGCCGCAAGGGCTTCCAGGCGCTGGATCCCAGCGGTTCGGTCTGCGATCTGGCGGTGCAGCTCGATGACGATTTCTTCGAATGGTCGATGTCCTACGGGCTGTTCTCCGAGCAGGGCAATCCGTGTGACCGGACTCGCAAGCTGGCCGAGTTGACCGTGCAGCGGCTGCAGTGAGGGGAATGCGGATGAGTTCACGTCCTGGGCTGCGGGTCGCGGCTGTCGCCGCCGCGGTGCTCGCGGTCGCGGTGTCGGCTGGTGGCTGCGGTAAGACCGTCAAGGGTTCGGCGCATCCGGCCGGCGGCAGCGGCACCACCACGATCAATACCAATTTCGACAAGCTGCTGCGCGAATGCGAGGTGGTCGGGCTGGACCAGATCGGTGCGGCGGTCGGCAACGCGTCGGTCGTTTCCCCGTCGTTCAACGGCGCGGTGTGCATGTGGGATGTCGAAGACGCGCCGGGCGGCTCGGCCATGGTGACCCTCAATTGGTATGAGGAAGGTTCGCTCAACAACGAGAAGTCCAATAACGACAAGCTCGGCTACACCACCGAGAACATCACCGTGCAGGGGCGGCGCGGGCTGAAGACGACGCGTCCGAACGATCCCGACTCGTGTGGGGTGAGTGCGGGGGCCGCTGACACCGGCATTATCGGCTGGTGGATCAACTACCATCCCGGCGGCCATCCCGATCCGTGCGCGGGTGCGCAGAAATTGGTCGAGTTGACGCTGAATCTGGCGCGGTAGCCTGGTAGGTGGTAATGGCCCCTCGGGCGTGATGACCGACCCCACTTTGACCCTGTGTCGCGGTCACGAGTATCGTGGACCGCTGTGCCCGGAAGCATGCGGGCAAGTTCGTGCGCAAACGTAGGCCAGCGAGAGCGGCTGACCTTTCCGGCGTGCCCGGAATTCGGGATATGTCTTGCGTGCGACACGCCCGACCTCGGGACGCGAGAAACGCGGCCGGACGTGCGAGTGAAAGCTCGATTACAAAGACATGAAGTTCCAGACACCGCGTTAACTAATTAAGGAAAGCCGGTCTATGCCAACCATCAACCAGCTGGTCCGCAAGGGTCGTCGCGACAAGGTCGCCAAGACCAAGACTGCGGCCCTCAAGGGGAGCCCGCAGCGTCGTGGCGTGTGCACCCGCGTGTACACCACCACCCCGAAGAAGCCGAACTCCGCGCTGCGCAAGGTCGCGCGTGTTCGCCTGACCAGCGCGGTCGAGGTCACGGCCTACATCCCGGGTGAGGGCCACAACCTGCAGGAGCACTCGATGGTGCTCGTTCGCGGCGGTCGTGTGAAGGACCTTCCGGGTGTCCGCTACAAGATCATCCGTGGCTCGCTCGACACTCAGGGTGTGAAGAACCGCAAGCAGGCCCGCAGCCGTTACGGCGCCAAGAAGGAGAAGAGCTGATATGCCACGCAAGGGCCCCGCACCCAAGCGTCCGCTGATCAACGACCCGGTCTACGGTTCGCCGCTGGTTACTCAGCTGGTCAACAAGATCCTGCTGGACGGCAAGAAGTCCACGGCCGAGCGCATCGTCTACGGCGCGCTGGAGCAGGCGCGCGAGAAGACCGGCACCGATCCGGTTGTCACGCTCAAGCGCGCGCTCGACAATGTCAAGCCGTCCCTCGAGGTGAAGCCCCGCCGCGTCGGTGGCGCCACCTACCAGGTGCCGGTCGAGGTTCGTCCCGGCCGCGCCAACACCCTGGCGCTGCGCTGGCTGGTGAACTTCTCGCGCGCCCGTCGCGAGAAGACCATGGTCGAGCGCCTCGCCAACGAGCTGCTCGACGCCAGCAACGGCCTCGGCGCTTCGGTGAAGCGTCGTGAGGACACCCACAAGATGGCCGAATCCAACCGGGCCTTCGCGCACTACCGCTGGTGACGTCTACCCGGCCCGTCGTTTCTGGGTCGGGAGGCACAGTCGGAAAGCGGCACTTACCTGCCGCTTCCGGCGTTGACATAGAGACGACCACGCCGGTCGTCCCCGAGAATCCCAACTAGCTACGAGCGGGGAAGATTTCCGTGGCACAGGACGTGCTCACCGACCTGAACAAGGTCCGCAACATCGGCATCATGGCCCACATTGATGCGGGCAAGACGACCACAACTGAACGCATCCTCTTCTACACCGGCATCACCTACAAGATCGGTGAAGTCCACGATGGCGCCGCCACCATGGACTGGATGGAGCAGGAGCAGGAGCGTGGTATCACCATCACCTCCGCGGCCACCACATGCTTCTGGAACGACAACCAGATCAACATCATCGACACCCCCGGGCACGTCGACTTCACCGTTGAGGTGGAGCGGTCGCTGCGCGTGCTGGACGGCGCCGTTGCGGTGTTCGACGGCAAGGAAGGCGTCGAGCCGCAGTCCGAGCAGGTGTGGCGTCAGGCCGATAAGTACGGCGTGCCTCGGATCTGCTTCGTCAACAAGATGGACAAGCTCGGTGCGGACTTCTACTTCACCGTGCAGACCATCAAGGACCGCCTCGGCGCCAAGCCGTTGGTCATCCAGCTCCCGATCGGCGCCGAGGACACCTTCGAGGGTGTTGTCGACCTGGTCGAGATGCACGCCAAGGTCTGGAAGGGCGAGACCAAGCTCGGCGAGAAGTACGAGATCGAAGAGATCCCGGCCGATCTGAAGGAGAAGGCCGAGCAGTACCGCCAGGAGCTGCTCGAGACCGTCGCCGAATCGGACGAGGCGCTGCTGGAGAAGTTCTTCGGCGGCGAGGAGCTCTCGATCGAGGAGATCAAGGGCGCCATCCGCAAGCTGACGGTCAACTCCGAGCTCTACCCGATCCTGTGCGGTTCGGCGTTCAAGAACAAGGGCGTGCAGCCCATGCTCGACGCCGTGATCGACTACCTGCCGACCCCGCTGGACGATGGTGGCACCGACGGCCACGTCCCGGGCAAGGAAGAGGAGATCATCCACCGCGACGCGAACACCAGTGAGCCGTTCTCGGCGCTGGCATTCAAGATCGCCGTGCACCCCTTCTTCGGCAAGCTGACCTACGTCCGGGTGTACTCGGGCAAGGTCGACTCCGGCGCCCAGGTCATCAACTCGACCAAGGGTAAGAAGGAGCGTCTGGGCAAGTTGTTCCAGATGCACTCCAACAAGGAGAACCCGGTCACCGAGGCCGTCGCGGGCCACATCTACGCGGTCATCGGCCTGAAGGACACCACCACCGGTGACACCCTGTGCGATCCGCAGAACCAGATCGTGCTCGAGTCCATGACCTTCCCGGACCCGGTTATCGAGGTCTCCATCGAGCCCAAGACCAAGTCCGACCAGGAGAAGCTGGGCACCGCGATCCAGCGCCTCTCCGAAGAGGACCCGACCTTCTCGGTCAAGCTCGACCAGGAGACCGGCCAGACCGTCATCGGCGGTATGGGCGAGCTGCACCTCGACATCCTCGTCGACCGCATGCGCCGCGAGTTCAAGGTCGAGGCGAACGTCGGTAAGCCGCAGGTGGCCTACCGCGAGACGATCACCAAGCCGGTCGAGAAGCTCGAGTTCACCCACAAGAAGCAGACGGGTGGCTCCGGCCAGTTCGCGAAGGTCATCATCGCCGTGGAGCCGTTCGTCGGCGAGGACGGCGCGACCTACGAGTTCGAGAACAAGGTCACCGGTGGCCGCGTGCCCCGCGAATACATCCCTTCGGTGGACGCGGGCGCGCAGGATGCCATGCAGTACGGTGTGCTCGCGGGCTACCCGCTGGTGAACCTGAAGGTCACGCTGCTCGACGGCGCCTACCACGACGTCGACTCGTCGGAAATGGCCTTCAAGATCGCCGGCTCGCAGGCCCTGAAGGAAGCGGCCCGTAAGGCCGGTCCGGTGATCCTCGAACCGCTGATGGCGGTCGAGGTCATCACGCCCGAGGATTACATGGGCGATGTGATCGGCGACCTGAATTCCCGCCGTGGCCAGATCCAGGCCATGGAGGAACGCAGTGGTGCCCGTGTCGTCAAGGCGCTGGTTCCGCTCTCGGAGATGTTCGGTTACATCGGTGACCTGCGGTCGAAGACCCAGGGCCGGGCGAACTACTCCATGGTGTTCGATTCGTACGCGGAGGTTCCGGCCAACGTGTCGAAGGAGATCATCGCCAAGGCGACCGGCGAATAAGTCCGATGGGGGCAGGTGCAAGACTTGCCCTTATCAGCCGGGAGTCATGCACGACCCCCAATATGTAAACCGCACTGCTGCAACTGCACGCACCAACAAGTCCAGGAGGACACCAAGTGGCGAAGGCGAAGTTCGAGCGGACGAAGCCGCACGTCAACATCGGCACCATCGGTCACGTCGACCACGGCAAGACCACGCTGACCGCAGCGATCACCAAGGTGCTGGCTGACAAGTACCCGGATCTGAACGAGAGCTTTGCCTTCGATCAGATCGACAAGGCGCCTGAGGAGAAGGCTCGTGGTATCACGATCAACATCTCCCACGTCGAGTACCAGACGGAGAAGCGCCACTACGCACACGTCGACGCGCCGGGTCACGCCGACTACATCAAGAACATGATCACCGGTGCGGCGCAGATGGACGGTGCCATCCTCGTGGTCGCCGCCACCGACGGCCCGATGCCGCAGACCCGTGAGCACGTGCTGCTCGCCCGTCAGGTCGGCGTGCCCTACATCCTGGTCGCGCTGAACAAGTCGGACATGGTCGACGACGAGGAAATCCTCGAGCTCGTCGAGATGGAGGTCCGTGAACTGCTGGCCGCCCAGGAGTTCGACGAGGAAGCGCCGGTCGTGCGGGTTTCCGGTCTGAAGGCGCTCGAGGGTGACCCGAAGTGGACCGAGGCGATCGTCGAGCTGATGAACGCGGTCGACGAGTCCATCCCGGACCCGGTTCGTGAGACCGACAAGCCGTTCCTGATGCCGGTCGAGGACGTCTTCACGATTACCGGTCGTGGCACCGTCGTGACCGGTCGTGTCGAGCGCGGCATCGTCAACGTGAACGAGGAAGTCGAGATCGTCGGCATCCGCGAGAAGGTCACCAAGACCACCGTCACCGGTATCGAGATGTTCCGTAAGCTGCTCGACCAGGGCCAGGCCGGTGACAACGTCGGTCTGCTGGTTCGTGGTATCAAGCGCGAAGATGTCGAGCGTGGCCAGGTCGTCGTGAAGCCGGGCACCACCACCCCGCACACCGAGTTCGAGGGTCAGGCCTACATCCTGTCCAAGGACGAGGGTGGCCGCCACACCCCGTTCTTCAACAACTACCGTCCGCAGTTCTACTTCCGTACGACTGACGTGACGGGCGTTGTGACCCTGCCCGAGGGCACCGAGATGGTCATGCCCGGTGACAACACCGAGATGTCCGTCAAGCTGATCCAGCCGGTCGCCATGGACGAGGGTCTGCGCTTCGCGATCCGCGAGGGTGGCCGCACCGTCGGCGCCGGTCGCGTCACGAAGATCATCAAGTGATTCACTGAATCGCTTTCGAACGGCGTCGCTCCGAAAGGGGCGGCGCCGTTCGGCATTTCGGGGCATCGCCGCTGTGGTTAACGTCGGGCAAAAGGGGGTAAAGACCGGTTGATCGGAGGATGCTATGAGGAGTTCGGCGCTGGCCACCGCGCTCGAGGTCACCGAGGGGACCCTGACGCACGGAATGCCGTATCTCGCGCTCGGGGCCGGGCGGCCGCTGGTATTCCTGCGGTGGTTCACCCCGGATCATGCCAATCCGACCGGATGGATGCGTCAGTCCGAAATCAAGATGCTGGCGCCGCTGGCGGCGCATTTTCGGGTGTATGCGGTCAATCGTGCGCCCGGTATGGCCGAGGGGACGACGATGGCCGATATCGCCGCCGAGCATGCGGATGCGTTGCGGGCCGAATTCGGTGCGCCGGTCGATGTCCTCGGTGTCTCCTCGGGTGGATCGCTGGCGCTGCAACTGGCGGCGGATCATCCTGCCGCGGTACGTCGACTGATCATCGCCTCATCCGGCTACACCCTGGAAAATGCCACTCGCACAGCGCAATTGGCCTATGGCGAGGCGGCCTATGCGGGTAAGCGCGCACTGCACCATATGGCCGCCGTCGGCTCCACATCGCCGATCGCGCAGCGCATCGCAGCGGCGGGTATGTGGTTGGCAGATCCCCTTGCGCGCCCGAAGAACCCGGCCGACACGCTGGCCTTCATCCGTGCCGAGGACGGTTTCGATCTCTCCGGCCGACTCGGCGATATCGCCGCGCCGACCCTCGTTCTCGGCGGCGACCGCGACGGCGCCTACAGCACGCAGACCTTCCGCCGCACCGCGGACGGAATCCCGAATTCGCGCTTGATCATTTATCCGGAAACCACTCATATCGGGGTTGTGAAGCGCTTTGTCCCCGATGTCGTCGCCTTTCTGGCCGACTAGTAGTTGCTCGGTGCCGGATCGCCGCGGAAGCGTGCGGCGAGCCAGGACAGCACCGAGGGAATGCCGAGGATGGCGGCACTCAGATGTTCGGGGGAGTAGATGAGTTCGGCCTGCAACGGTACTCCGGCCGAACAGTAGCGGCTGTTGACATTGAGGATCGACTCGGTCGGGATGAGCGGATCACTGGGCGAATGCCATTCGAATATCGGTATGTTCGGGATTCCGTCCGGCTATGTGCCGCCGCTAGTTCGGGGACCCGGCGCACGGCGCGAATGCCGTCCAGGGTGATCTGGCTGCCGAGCCGGGCCGCACCGTAGGCGAAGGTCGGTCCGAGGTGATCGGGCAGCGCGGTACTCCACCCGCTCAGCAGCAGGGAGTTGAGCAATATCGCCTCGCGTACCTGCAGGTTCGGCTCGGAGGTGTACAGCACGCGGGAAATCGCGCACTTGGCCCCGAGGCCGTTGATGATGTGCTGATAGGACAGCACCTTCCCATCGGGTTGATGTGAGCGCGGGGTCAGCACCGTCATCGTGGCCGCGATCGGTCGGCCGGTGGAATTCGTCGAACGGAATTTGATCAGCGTGACGGTGGTATCCCTGCACCCGCATTGAGAAGGCGCGCCTTTCGGATTCGGTGCTCAGCCGAGTTGTGTCATACCCGCAGCGACGACCTGGGCGACATTGCAGATTTCATCCGCGGTCGGTAGCGACAGTCCATCGAGAGCATGCAGCCGATCGGTGCTGGCAATGGCGAACATCGCCGAAACCCAAGCCGCGGCGCACGCGCGCAGCGTGCCGGGCTGGACCGGGGCGGGCGCACTGGCCTGCAGCACCCGGGCGGTGACGTCGAGCAGTTGATCGCGCAGGCGGCGCAATTGGCGGCGGACGTCGGGATGGGTATCGGCCTCGCGCCACATGATCACCCGCAGCACCGACGAATGGTGATCGCGCAGATTCAGCGCGGCATCGAGATTGATCAGACTGGCCGCCGGATCGCCCGGTGCGACCACGGTGCCGATATCGGCGATCGCCTGGGCGGGCACCCGCTCGGCCATCAGTGCGGACAGGATCGAATCCTTGGTGGGGAAGTAGTAGAAGACCAGACCCTTGGGGACATCGGCGCTTTCGGCAATGGCCGCTGTCGCGGTCGCGTCGAATCCCTGTGCCGCGAAGAGTCGTTCCGCGGCATCGAGAATTAGCTGACGGGCGTCGCCGTCGACTTTGGCGCTACGACGACGCCCGACTCGCCGAGGTTTCGGCATCTGCATCAGTGATGCGGCGCCATGTCGTGCAACCGGTCCGACACCGTCGGCAGTGCCGCCACCGCGACCACTACCGTCACCACGCCCACTACCCATGCGGTCCAGGATGCGCCGCGGTAGTCGGTGTAGTCCATCGCCCACGGGGAGATGAACAGCAAAGCGCCGAACAGGCCCATCGCGTAGTCGGCGGCCGTCAGGGTCGCGCGGTACATCTGGGCCAGGCCGGTGAGGGCGATGAGCACGCCCAGCACGATCAGCGTCCACATGGCGTTGTCGTTGTGGGTCACCCACAGGGGTGACAGCGCGGTGAAGACGCCCAGCACAACGGCCAGGAGGTCCTGCGCTCGACTTTCGGTGAACATGGTGTGCCTCCTCAGGCTCTGAATTGTTCTCCTTACCCAGATCTAACTCTGATTGACCGCCCGATCAATATAGCTATGGATACGATTGCGCACCGATCGGTCGGATATGCCGGAGTGACGGCCATCACGGCGATTCGCGACCAAGCGAAGGTTAGGGTTAGCTGCGTCACCATCAGCGACGAATGCCAACTCGACCCGGCACCTGCCAGGCAGTTACCGAAGGGAGGCCGTGCGTGAGTGAGCGCAGCGAGCAATCCATAGACACAGCCGGCGCCCCGGTCATGCCGGAGCCGCGCTCCAGCGAGGTGGCCGCATGACCGGGCCGATCGTCATCATCGGAGCTGGCCTGGCCGGTTTGCGCACCGCGGAGGAATTGCGCCGCGCCGGTTACGAGGGTGAGCTGAGCCTGGTCGGCGAGGAATCGCGGCTGCCCTACGATCGCCCGCCGCTGTCCAAGCAGTTCGTGCGCGGTGAAACCGACGACACCACCCTGCGCCCCGCCGAATTCTTCGACGAGAAGCGGATCGACCTGCGGCTGAATACGGAGGCGGTCGGCGTCGACACCGATGCCCGCCGGGTGCGCCTGGCCGACGGCGCCACGCTCGACTACGACCAGCTGATCATCGCGACGGGTCTGCGGCCGCGGCGTTTGCCCGGGCTGCCGGATCTGCGCGGCGTGCACGTACTGCGCGGTTATGCCGACGCCGCCGCGCTGCGCGACGAATTGTCCCGCGCGAGTACCGCCCTGGTGGTCGGGGCCGGATTCATCGGCTGTGAACTCGCGGCGAGTTTTCGGGCCAGTGGTGTCGAGGTCGTACTCGTCGAACCGCAGCCGACGCCGCTGGCCTCCGTGCTCGGGGCCGAGATCGGTGCGCTGGTCGCGCGCATGCATCGTGCGGAGGGCGTCGATCTGCGCTGCGGAACCGGACTGGACACCTTCCTTTCCGATGATGATCGCGTACGCGGCGCCCGGCTCTCCGACGGCAGCGAGGTGGCCGCCGATCTGGTGGTCGTCGGTGTCGGTTCCCGGCCGGTGACCGAATGGCTCGCCGATTCCGGTATCGCACTGGCCGAACCGTCGGTAGGTGGCGGCGTACTCGCGGACGAGGTGGGACGCACCTCGGTCGAGGGTGTGTGGGCGGTCGGCGATGTGTCGGCCTGGCTGCACGAGACCGGGTTGCGCAAGCGCGTCGAGCACTGGACCAATGCCGGTGAGCAGGCGCGGCTGCTGGCGTGTGCGCTACTGGGCGCCGAACCGCCGACAGCGGCGCGGGTGCCCTACTTCTGGAGCGATCAGTACGACGTGAAGATCCAGGCGCTCGGCACCCCGAATGCCGACGACGAAATCCACATCGCCGCCGACGACGGCCGCAAGTTCCTGGCCTACTACTCTCAGCACGGCAATCTCACCGGCGTCGTCGGCGCGGGAAAGACCGCTCAGGTGATGAAGGCGCGCCCCAAGATCGCCGCGGGTGCGCCGGTCGCGGACCTGCTCGAGACGGCCCAGCCGTAGCGATTATTCCGTTGTAATACGGTGGTCGGGTGATCGTCGCGCTCATCGATTCCGGGCTGGGGTTGCTGCCCACGGCCGCCTGGCTGCGTAAGCTGCGGCCCGATGTCGACCTGCTCCTCCAGCTGGACCCGGATGGCGCGCCGTGGGGTCCCAAGCCGGAGCAGTGGGTGACCGACCGGGTGGTCGACGCGGCGCGCAGCTCGGTTCGGCTCGGCGCGGAAGTGCTCGTGCTGCCGTGCAATACGGCCAGCGTCACCGCCTTGGATGAGGTGCGCGCGGACGTCGGGACAGGGATTCCGGTAATCGGCACGGTCCCCGCGATCAAACCCGCCGCCGCGGTGTGCAAATCGGTCGCGGTGTGGGCCACCGCGGCGACGACAGTAAGTCGATACCAGGCCGATCTGATCGCCCGCTTCGGCGGCGATGCGAAGGTGGTCGGCATCGCCTGCCACGGTCTGGCGGATTCGATCGACCGCGGTGATCTGGTCGCGGCCCGTGATTCGATCGGGCGGGCGGCCGAACAGACGCCGGACGATGTCGAGGGTGTGGTGCTCGGCTGTACGCACTATCCGCTGGTCATCGATGCCATTGTGGCCGCGCTGCCGGACGGTGTGCGATTGTTCGACAGCGCGCAAGCCGTTGCGGCGCAGACGATTCGGCGCATGGATGCACTGGGCAGACCGACTACCGGCAATGGTGAGGTGCGGGTGTTCAACAGTGGGCGGCCGGGTGAATTGCCCACCAGTGCGGCGGCTTTCGAGTCGGGGCGGATTCTGGGAGCTCTGGGGTAGCACCGGCGATTCGCGAGGGTAGCCCCGTTGCTCCACTGTGTTGAATGACCTTGGTCTGCTCGACGATCGGAGGTTCACTGATGCCCGCAGCCCCACCGACCGCCGCCGATGTGCATGCGGCGCTCGCCGACGTCGCCGATCCAGCCGATGCCATTCATCTGCAGCGGTTCTTCAAGACCGGGCGCGGTGAGTACGGCGAGGGCGATGTCTTCCTCGGTGTGCGTGTGCCGGTAACCCGATCGATCGCGAAACGCTTTGCGGCACTTCCCCTCGATGAGATCGACAAACTGCTGGACAGTGCCGTGCACGAGGACCGGCTCGCCGCGCTGATTATCCTCAATGCCGAATTCGCTGCGGCGGCCGGACCGCGCACGCTCGATGTCGATGCGCAAGCGGCGATGGTCGATCTCTACCTCGCCGCGGTGCGCCGGGGCCGGGTGAACAATTGGGATCTGGTCGACGTATCCGCCGAAAACATCCTCGGCCCCTGGCTACTCGACCGACCCCGTGACGTGGTGTTCGAACTGGTACGCGCGGACTCGCTCTGGGAGCGTCGGGTGGCACTGCTGACGACGTTCGCGTTCATCAAGGCAGGCGATGCCTCGACCACCGTCGAACTCGCCGAACGACTCCTCGACGACCGCCGCGATCTGATCCAGAAAGCGCTCGGCTGGATGCTGCGCGAGGTCGGCAAGCGCATCGATGAGCGACTGCTCACCGGCTTCCTCGACGAGCATGCGGCGCGAATGGGCCGCACCGCACTGAGTTACGCGACCGAACGCTTCGATCCCGCTGTACGCGTCCATTACCGCGAGCTGTAAAGGGCTGCGCCGATCAGAATTGGATGCGCAGGTGATCGGTGACCGGGTGTGCCTGGCAGCCGAGGATATAGCCGTTCTCGATATCCTCGGGATCGAGGATTTCGGCATTGTCCATTTCGACCTTGCCCTCGAGTACCGTGCACGCACAGGAACCGCATTCGCCCTCCTGGCAGGAGTACGGCACATCCAGCCCCTTCGACAGCATGATGTCTACCAGGGTCTGCTTGCGCGGCCACTTCAGCTCGTGTACTTCACCGTCGAGTTCGACCTCGACGGTGGCCGCATCGGCCGCCTCCTCGTCGGTCACCTCGACCGGTGCCTGATCCGCGAACGGATCTCCGGCAAGGGAATTGAACACCTCGGCGTGGGTGCGTGAGCGCGGCACCTCGAGCTGGCCGAGTGCGTCGTGCACCCGGTCCATGAACGGCTTGGGACCGCACATGAAGGCGTGGTAGCTGGTGTACGGCTCGACCAGCGCGGCCAAACCGTCGGTGGTCGGCAGTCCCTGTAGGTGCTCGAGCCAGTGAATAACGGTGAGCCGCTGCGGATGCTTCTCGGCCAATTCGCGCAGCTCGCCCGCGAAGATCACCGACTCGTGATCGCGATTGGCGTAGATCAATACGATTCGGCCGCCGCCGCGGGCCAGCGCCGACTTCAGGATGGACATCACCGGTGTGATGCCGCTACCCGCGCCGAACAGCAGCAGATCGTCATCGAGATCCTTCGGCGTGAAAACGCCCGAGGGCGGCAGCACTTCGATCGTGTCGCCCGCTTTGACGTTGTCGCACACCCAGTTCGACCCGTAGCCGCCGATGGTCCGCTTGACGGTCACCTTGGGCTTGTCGTCGGTGTACGGCGAGCTGGCCAGCGAATAGCACCGCGCCACCGAGCCGGTCAGATCGCTCGGGATGCGCAGGGTGAGGAACTGGCCCGGCTGATAGCTGAAACGCTCGCGCAGCTCTTCCGGGACGTCGAAGACCAGCGAACAGGTGTCCGGCGTCTCGGCGATGACCGCGGCTACCCGCAGCACGACTGAACGCGAACCGTGTGGAACCTCGACGGTGGTCATCTCGTCCTCTCGAACCGCAACAAAACTAGAACGTGTTTCAGTTTCATCGTACGTCGGGATCGGGCTGACGGACAAGCTGGGCTTCCAGGCCCGCGATCAGCACCTCCATGCCGAAGTCGTAGGCATACTTTCCGCGCAGGTCGGGCATGTATCGGGTGGCTCGCGCCACCGACTCGGGCAGTGCGACATCGGCCAGCGGCTGCGGGTCTCTCGGGTTCACCCGGCGACGGCCGAACAGGTAAGTGTGGATGGTCGCGTACCCGGCGAGCACATTGCGATCGTTGAATCCGGCCTCGAACAGGATCTCCATGATCGCGGCGATCAGGTCGAGCTGTTTTCCCAACATCTGCTCGATCAGCACATCGCCGAGTCCGGGATGCTTGCGCAGCTTCTCATCGATCTGGTCGATCAGATCGCGCAGCCGCTGCTGCCACGGTCCGGAATCGGCCGGTGGCTTGCGAACTCCGGTCAGCGCCGCGGTGGCGACGAGATCGAGTAGTTCGCGTTTATCCGCGACGTAGTAGTACGGCGCCATCGGGGAAACGCCGAGCTCACGGGAGAGCCGCCGCATCGACAGCTTCTCCACGCCGTCCTCACGCACCACCCGCAACGCGGCCTCGACGATCTCGGACTCCGACAGTGTTCGATTTGCGGTGCTCCCAGGCCCTACGTGGTTACGCATGCTGCCGCCTCCGGCCCTCGAGCTCGCACCGCGGGGTTCGATTTGCGGTGCTCCCAGGGCTTACGTGGTTACGCAGCTGTCTCCGGCCCTCGAGCTGGCACCGCAGGGTCCTAATTGCGGTGCTCCCAGGCCCTACTTGGTTACGCAAGCCGCCGCCTCCGGGCCTCGAGCTCGCACCACGCGGTGTTGCCGCCCCCGCTCGTCTGCATTCGTCCGACTCCCATGCCACCTCTACCGCCGCGGGTCGAATCGCCCGTCACGTCCTGTTCAGCTGCTTGCCACCCGCAGTCTAGAGCGCGCGACTGTGACGCTGTCGGCGTGCGTCCGCGCGGGACCTACACATCACCTGTTCCATTTTGTCAGCTCGTGACGTTATTGTGTGATGACGGCTACACCTGTGGCCGCGGAACTCGGTTACATCTCGGAGGTAGGCATGCCGGAGTACGGATCCATCGGACACACCGATACCGACAACACCGGACGGATCGGGGCGGCCGAGTCCCGTTCGATCGAGGAAGCGCCGCTGGTCGAGGAGACCCTCATCGAAGAGGTCTCCATCGACGGTATGTGCGGCGTCTACTGACGGGCGCGGCGACCATGCTCGATCTCGATACCCGTTGGGAGCTGCATCCGCGGGTGGCGCTGCGGCCGGAGTCCTTCGGCGCGCTGCTCTATCATTTCGGCACCCGCAAGCTCTCATTTCTGAAGAGCCCGCGGATACTCGAGATCGTGCGGTCGCTGCCCGCGCACGTCTCGGCACGTGCGGCACTGCATGCCGCGGGCGTCACCGATGACCTGGCCGGACAGTATGTTCGGGCATTGGATCAGCTGGCCGACTCCGACATGATCAGGCAGGCCGCACCGGGCAGCGCTCCGATACCGGCAGTCGCGCCGCTGGCGCTTGCCGGGCAGCCGTCGACGGTCACGGGCGGGCGACTGATCGATAAGTTCGAAACCGGTTTGGCCGCACCGATCTGCCTGACATGGGAGTTGACCTATGCCTGCAATCTGTCGTGTGTGCATTGCCTGTCCTCCTCGGGCCGCCGCGATCCGCGCGAGCTGAGCACTGAACAGTGCAAGGCGCTCATCGACGAGTTCGAGCGCATGCAGATCTTCTACGTCAATATCGGCGGCGGGGAACCCACTGTGCGCCCGGACTTCTGGGAGCTGGTCGACTACGCGACCGCGCACCATGTCGGAGTGAAGTTCTCCACCAACGGCGTTCGCATCACGCCGGAGGTCGCCGCGCGCCTCGCCGCGAGTGACTATGTGGACGTACAGATTTCGTTGGATGGCGCGGACGCCGAGGTCAACGACGCGGTGCGTGGACCGGGGTCCTACGACATGGCGATCAGGGCGCTGGAGAATCTGGCGGACGCGGGATTCGCGGATGCGAAACTCTCCGTTGTCGCGACCCGGCACAATATCGCCCAGCTCGACGAGTTCAAGGCGATCGCCGACAAGTACGGTGCCACACTGCGTTTGACCCGCCTGCGGCCGTCGGGACGCGGAGCCGATGTGTGGGACGAACTGCATCCGCTGCCGGAACAGCAACGGGTGCTCTACGACTGGTTGGTGCGCAATGGCGAGGGCGTGCTCACCGGTGATTCGTTCTTCCATCTGTCCGCGTTCGGTCAGGCACTGCCCGGATTGAATATGTGCGGTGCGGGCCGAGTGGTCTGCCTGGTGGATCCGGTCGGTGATGTGTATGCCTGCCCCTTCGCCATCCACGACAAGTTCCTTGCCGGAAATGTCTTGGCGGACGGTGGTTTCCGCACCGTATGGCAGGAATCGGAGCTCTTCACCGAGCTGCGCGAGCCGAGCGGCGGCGGCGCGTGCTCCGGCTGCGCGCACTACGACTCCTGCCGCGGCGGGTGCATGGCGGCGAAGTTCTTCACCGGGCTGCCCGCCGACGGACCGGATCCGGAATGCGTTCAGGGCTACGGCGAGGCGGCGCTTGCCGATGCCGGGCGGATGGTCCCGCGCTCGTCGGTGGACCATTCCCGACGCATTGCGCCGAGCCGACCTGGCTCGCGTAAGTCGGGCCCGATTCCGCTGACGCTGTCGGTATCTCGGCCCGCCGCCGAGCGCCTGTCGCCGGATCGACGCCCTTCGCGGGCCTGTGACGAGAGCCCGCTGAACTGATGTCGGGCCGGTAGCCAGCCATGCGCTATCTCGTTGATCGACGATGGCTATCGAGCGGCAAATTAATGGTTGCTCTCATGTTGCTGGCTATCTTCGGCGAGTCGCTTGCGACCCGCCGAAGAACCGATTCGGCGGGAATTCTTGCGCCGCACGGGCGGATTCGCGCGGAATTCCGTCCTTTTTTCCGGACTGATGGTGCCAATGCGCGAATCACCGCCTAACATGCCAGGAATGCGCCACGATCGCCTGCCCGACGGATTCGGGGTGCGGATCGATCCACGGGTACGCGCATACTCCGGGGGACGCATCCTGATCGGGGGTTCGCCCGCCCGATTGCTGCGACTTGCCCCGGAGGCCGCCGAGATGATCGGCGACGGGTACCTCGAGGTCACCGGCCCGAAGTCCGCCGTTGTTGCCAGACGGCTGCTCGACTCCGGCGTCGGCAATCCGCGCCCCCGGTTACTGCCGTCCCTCGACGATGTGACCGTGATCGTGCCACTACACAACAATGCCGACGGCCTTGCCCGATTGCTCGCGGCATTGCGTGGACACAATGTGATCGTCGTCGACGACGGTTCGGATCAGCCTGTGGAGATCCCGCGCAACCGCGGCACCCGCTGCCGGGTGACCGTGCTGCGCCACGACCGCAAACAGGGCCCGGCCGCCGCGCGCAATGCCGGGTTGCGGGCCGCGACAACCGACTTCGTCGCCTTTCTGGACTCCGATGTCGTCCCGCGCAGCGGGTGGCTCGAGGTGATGCTCGGACATTTCAGCGATCCGGAGGTCGCGCTGGTCGCGCCGCGGATCGTCGCGCTGGATCCGGAGTCCAACGCGCTGGCGCGCTATGAACACACCCGCTCCTCGCTCGATCTCGGACGGCGCGAATCGGCCGTGCAGTCGCGCGGCCTGGTCTCCTATGTGCCGAGCGCGGCCATGCTGGTGCGGCGCAGGGCGCTGCTCGCGCAGGACGGGTTCGACGAGACGATGCAGGTGGCCGAGGACGTCGATCTGTGCTGGCGGCTGGAGCAGGCGGGCTGGCGGCTGCGCTATGAGCCTGCGGCGCACGTCGCACACGATCATCGAATCTCATTCCGCGCGTGGTTCGGTCGCAAGCTGTTCTACGGCACCGGTGCCGCGCCGCTGGGCGAGCGGCACGCTGGCATGGTGACGCCGCTGTCGGTGCCCTTCTGGACGGTGGTCGCGACCATGTTGTTCGCCACGCTGACGAAGTGGGGACTGCTCGGCGGACTCATCACCCTGGTGACCGCGCTGGCCCGACTACGCCGGGTGTTCACCGGGCTTGACAACTCGACCAGGATCGCGGCGATCTATCTGGCGCGTGGCTATTTCGCGGGTATCTGGCGGCTGGCCTCGGCGATGTGCCGACACTATTGGCCGGTCACCATGTTGGCGATGATTCTGTCCCGGCGGGTACGGCGCATCGCGATCACCATGGCGGTCGCGGACGGTCTGGCCGACTGGTTCACTCATCGTGACGCGGGCGGGCTCGACCCGTTCCGCTACGTGGCCTATAAGCGGATGGACGATATCGCCTACGGAACCGGCTTGTGGCTGGGCGCATTCCGCGCGCGCAGCCTGGAATCGCTCAAGCCGAGTACGCCCCGGAGCTGAATCGAACGTGTAATGGCTGTACTACCCGATGAGCTGATGTAGATGATCGACACGCTGATCATCGGTGGTGGTACGGCCGGGTGTGTACTGGCGGCCCGGCTGAGTGCGGAGCCGGACCATCGAGTGCGGCTGGTGGAGGCGGGTCCGGTGTCGACCGATCCGGCGGTACTGCTCGATGCGACGCGGATGCCGATCGGACCCGAATCGCCCTGGGTGTGGCGGTATCCCGTGACATTGGCCGGTGCGGTCACCGGAAATATCGTGCGCGGCAGGGTGATCGGCGGATCGGGTGCGGTCAACGGCGGCTACTTCGTGCGGGCGACGGCCCCGGATTTCGCCGCGTGGAGCAAGGAACTCGACGGCTGGTCCTACGATGCGGTCCTGCCCACCTATCGTCGACTCGAACGCGACCACGATTTCGGCGACCAGCCGGGACACGGCGCGACCGGTCCGATACCGGTGCGTCGTGCCACTGTGCCCGCTCCTGTGAGCTTCGAATTCGCTTCGGCCTGCGCGGCGCTCGGCCTTGCGCTGATACCTGATCTGAACGCACTGCCCGACGCGGGTTCGGCCGATGGATTCGGGCCGGTGCCGTGCAATATCGAAGACGGCAGGCGGGTCGACACGGCAACGGCCTATCTCGCGCCCGCGCTCGCGCGCCCGAATCTCACAGTGACCGCTGCAATGCTGGTGACCCGCATCCGTTTCCACGGCACGCGCGCCATAGGAGTGGACTACGTGCACGAAGGTAGGACGGGCGCACTCGATGCGGATCGCATCGTGTTGTGCGCGGGCGCGATCGAATCTGCCGCGCTGCTGCTGCGCTCGGGTATCGGCGATCCGGAACAGCTTCGGGCGCTGGATATTCCGGTGGTGCATCCCGCGCCCGTCGGCGCGGGGTTCAGCGATCACCCCGAACTCGGCATCGACTACCGCTTCGAGCCGTCGGACCCGACTGTCGGGGGCATCCCACTGGAATATGTGCTGGAACTCGCCGATGTCGAAATCCGTCCGTACGCCGTAACATTTACCCCGTATACCCGACGGCTGGGTGTGGCGCTCATGCGCCCGCATTCCGAAGGCGTGCTCCGACTTCGCTCCGCTGATCCGACCGTGCCGCCGCACATCGATTACCGCTACTTATCGGAGGCAGCGGATCGGATTCGATTACAGGAAGGGGTTGGCGCGGCACGCGAGATATTGCACGCGATACCGACGGTGCGCCCGCCGGATTCGATACCGGATGAGGGGTGGCAGTTCGCGAATCTGGCTACCTCGCAACATCTGTCGGGAACCTGCCGAATGGGCCGTGCCGATGATGAGCGTGCGGTGGTCGATGAGCAGTGCCGGGTGCACGGCACGAGCGGTTTATCCGTGGTGGATCTTTCCGTTGTTCCGGTGCCGCTCAGTCGCGGTCCGCAGGCGACGACGGTACTGATTGCCGAACGCGTCGCCGAATACCTCGCGCGGTGATCTCCGAAGATGAGTAGGTCACATTTGTACGAGGTGTGAACGTGATGTGAGCTGGCGGACAAACGCAGGCAACGCCCGTGCCCGGGTTGTGAGCGCCGGTACAGTTTGGGTCGGAAAGAAAGGCAAATGGTCAGCAATCTTGCAGGTGGGCGGCCCCCACGGCACGGCGTCGAACCCGGCACTCAGCTCGGCGCACTGGAAGCCTATGCCGCACAAGCGCACGGATATCTTAGCGCGGGTGGCGAGCAGCTGTCGCAGCTTGCCGGTCTGCTGCGTCCCGTCGTGCTCGAATCCTGGTTGCGCAGTGTAGGTGGCGGTGTCGATCCGATGGATCCGCTCGACGGGCGCGGGCTGCGTGGTGCGGATCTGCAGCGCTACCGCGACGCGCATCCGATTGCCGCATTGATGCCGCTGATCGACAAATTGCTCGTACAGGACACGGCCAGAACGAGTTTGATCGTCACGGTCGCCGATCAGTTCGGTCGGGTGCTGTGGGTGCACGGCAATTCCGATCAGATCGATGCCGCGGCCGAAATCGGGCTGCGCGCGGGCGATGATCTGAGCGAACGCCGCATCGGCACGAATGCCGTCGGCCTGGTGGTGCGCACCGGGCGGGCCGCGTGGATCCATGGGCCCGAACACTTTCTGCACCGGATGCATCAGATCACCGGTGCCGCCGCGCCGGTGCACGATCCCGACGGCAGGTTGGTCGGGGTGCTGATGATCGCCGGGGGCGTGCGGGTGGCCAAGCCGGAGATTCTGGCATTGGTGAAGGCGACATCGACTGCCGCGGAAATGGATTTGCTGCTCACCGCGATGCGTGCGGGTCAGCGCCCGACGGTGAGTTCGACCGATGACATCGCGGCGGCGCGGTTGGGTCTGGATGTACTCGGGCTCGGACAACCGCTGCTGACCGTCGCGGGTGATCGAGTTCCGTTGTCGCAGCGGCACGCCGAGATACTGCTGCTGCTCGCCGAACATCCGGAGGGGCTGGGCGCGGATCATCTCGCCCTGCTGCTCGATGACACGGATCTGGACAACGGCACCATCCGCGCCGCCATGTCGCGGTTGCGTGCGGTGGTCGGCCCGACCGTATTCGGTTCGCGCCCATATCGATTGCGGGTGCATATCGCAACCGATATCGAGGCCCTACGCGCCGCACTCGATTCCGGTGATGTCGATACCGCATTACGGCTGTACGCGGGTCCGGTGCTGCCGCGCTCGACCGCGCCGGGAATTGTTGATATTCGCGATGAACTTCGGGTCCGGTTGCGTGCCGCGGTGCTCGGTTCCGGTGAAGCCGCGGTGTTGCGCCGGTGGACCGCATGTGCGGAGGGGCGCGACGATGCGGCGGCCTGGGGCGCGTATCGGGCGACCGTAGATCGCGATTCGCCGCTCTATGCGCAGATCGAGGCCAAGATTCGAGTGCTCGATCGGCGGCTGGGCGCCGATGCAACGCGGATGCAACGTTCGCGCTCATAGTCTGCACATCCAACAGTGCTGTGGCTCACATTCGCGATCTAGTTGTGGTCGCGAACACCGCTTTGTCCAGCTGCGTCGGCGCAGCTGAGCGCGTTGGACAGTCGACCAACTTTTTTTAGTGCAAAAAGTTCCTTTTTATTAACGAAGCGCCTAGTCTTCGCAATGCGGATCACATCCGTGTGATGTAGCTGACACCGCCGCGGCGCCCGCACCGCGGCAGCGACGTTGGAGGAGCGATCAAGAGCTAGGCGCGAGCGGGGCGCAATCTGTTTCGATCCCGCGCGGGTGTCGTCTTGCCCCGCGCATTCGCCGAATCGTCTTGTGGTGGCGTCCAAGCCATGTGACAACGCTGAACCGTGTTGCCGCAGCGGCTTATTCGTGCTGCCTGGAATCGTTCGGCCAGCTGTTTTACGCCGAACAAGGAGGCTCTGGTGCACGGTACGGAGTTGGGTGGGGCGCGACCGGACGGGGCCGCGCGCTTGGCGAGTGACTGCCCACCGGAGGCTTCGGGCAACCAGCCGTTTGCGCTCGCACCAGCGCAGTTGGGGGTCTGGTATGCGCAATTGCTCGAACCCGAGGTGCCGATCAATGTGGCCCAATACGTCGATGTGCCTGGCGTGCTGGATACCGCGATCCTGCAGGAAGCGACGGTCATCGCGGCGCGCGAATACGAATCGGTGCTGCTGCGCCTCGGCGAATCCGACGGTGTGCCGTACCAGTGCGTCGATCCGGCGAATTCCGTGGATATCCAGATGGTCGACCTGCGTGAATACCCCGATTCGGTGGCCACGGCGCACGAATGGATGCGTGCGGATGCAAGCGCGCCGGTCGATCTGCTGACCGATCGGCTGTTCGCCGGTGCCGTGCTGCGAATCGCCGATCAGCGGTGTTTCTGGTATCTGCGGGCGCATCACATCGTGCTCGACGGATACGGGGCGCTGACCAATACGCAGCGAGTTGCGCAGTTGTATACGGCCAGGGTGCTCGGCAGTGAGCCGCGGGCGGTGCAGCCGGGAACACTGACCGAGCTGGTCGATGGTGAACTCGCCTATCGGGACAGCCCGCGCTTCGAAACCGACCGGGCGCACTGGGCCGCGCGGGTCACCGGACTCGACGGCGCGACCAGCCTGGACGGGCGGAGCGCGCCGCGTTCGGCGACCAATCTGATCGCTGGCCGGGTATTGCCGGATGCGCTGGTCGAGCGGATGAATTCGCTTGCCGAGCACCAGGATTCGACACTCGCGGTGGTGCTGGTCGCGGCCTTCGCCGGATATCTCGGGCGGTTCACCGATCGGAACGAGGCGGTGTTGAGTCTGCCGGTGACGGCGCGCACCAATGCGCTCATGCGGCGGTCGGCCGCGATGCTGTCCAATATCGTGCCGCTGCGGCTCCCGGTCCACGGCTCCTGGGGGGATCTGCTGCGTGTCACGCGGGTGGAGGTGGCGGGTGCGCTGCGACACCAACGGTATCGGCACGAGGACATCCGCCGCGATGCCGAACACGACGGGCGGCCCGCGCGCCGTGCGCTGTTCGGTCCGCTGGTCAACATCATGTTGTTCGGCAGCGATTTGACGCTGGGCGATACGGTCGGGCGGTACCACGTTTTGTCCACCGGGCCGGTGGAGGATCTGAGCCTCAATGTCTATTACGGCGAGCGCGACAGCGTGCACGTCGATTTCGAGGCGAATCCCAATCTCTATGGCCCCGACGACATTGCGCGCCATCAGCGGCGGTTCGTGCGGTATCTGGAACGGTTGGTGGCTACCGAGGTCGATACGCCGATGGCGGCGGTGGCGGTGGCGACCGAACTGGAACTCGAGGTCAGCACCCGGATATGGAATGCGACCGGCTTCGATGTGCCCGCGGCGGTCGCCGGTGCGCCGACACTGGTTTCGATGTTCGACGCGCAGGTCGCACGGACGGCGGATGCGGTCGCGGTGCGATTCGCGGGTGTGCCGGACCTGACATATCGGGAACTCGCGGCACGCAGCAATCGGCTGGCACGGCATTTGATAGGCCTCGGCGTCGGACCGGAGACGCTGGTCGCACTCGATATCCGTCGGTCGCCGGAACTGGTGATCGCCATTTACGCCGTGCTCGCCGCGGGGGCGGCGTATGTGCCGCTGGATCCGGAGCATCCGGCCGAGCGGACCGCGCACATTCTGGCGACCGCGCGACCGGCATGCGCGCTGACGACTGAGGCCACAGACCTTTCCGGAGTGCCGGTGATTCGTCTGGATGGGCTGGATCTCGCCGATTATGCGGATGGTCCGGTCTGGGACCGGGAACGCACCGCCGCGCTGCGGCCGGGGCAGCCCGCCTACGTGATCTTCACCTCAGGGTCGACCGGACGGCCGAAGGGGGTCGCGGTCACCCACGAGGCGATCGTGAATCGGCTGGTTTGGATGCAGCAGCAGTACCGGTTGTCGGCCGATGATGTGGTGCTGCAGAAGACGCCCGCCACCTTCGATGTGTCGGTGTGGGAGTTCTTCTGGCCGTTGCAGATCGGTGCGCAGTTGGTGGTGGCCGAGCACGACGGTCATCGTGATCCCACCTATCTGCGGACATTGATCGCCGAGTATGGCGTGACGACAGCGCATTTCGTGCCGTCGATGCTGGAAGTCTTTCTGGCGCAGCCGGAATTCGACGGTTGCCCCGCACTGCGAACCGTCTTCGCCTCCGGTGAGGCGCTGCCCGCCGCGCTGGCGCAGCGGCTGCGGGCGCTGACCGGTGTGCGGCTGCACAACCTGTACGGTCCCACGGAGGCGGCGGTCGACGTCACCTTCCATGAAGTGACCGATACCGATACCCTCTCGGTGCCGATCGGCGCGCCGGTCTTCAATACCCGGCTCTATGTGCTCGATTCGCGGCTGCGGCCGGTACCGGTCGGGGCTGCGGGCGAGCTGTATCTGTCGGGGGTACAGCTCGCCCGTGGTTATATCGGCCGCCCCGGACTCACCGCGGAGCGGTTCGTCGCGGACCCCGGCGGGTCGGCTACCCGGATGTATCGCACCGGTGACCTGGTGCGCTGGACCACCCATGGTGAGCTGGAGTACCTGGGCCGCACCGATTTCCAGGTGAAGTTGCGTGGGCTACGGATCGAGCTCGGTGAGATCGAAGCCATGCTCGGGACTGTCGATTCGGTGGTGCGCGCGGTGGTCGTACTGCGCGATGACGCCGGGGTGGGCGAACAGTTGGTCGGGTATGTGGTCGAGTCCGAGCCCGGCACCGTGTCCGCAGACCGACTGCGCGCCGCGGCGGTGCGCGCATTGCCCGCGTACATGGTTCCTGCCGCGTTCGTGGTGCTGGATGCGCTGCCGGTGAACGCATCGGGCAAATGGGATCGTACGGCGCTACCCGCGCCTGAGCGGCTCGAATACGCCGAGGTCACGACGCCGGTGGAGGCTGCGGTCGCGCGGGTATTCGGTGCGGTGCTCGGACACGATCGGGTCGGGCGCGATGACGATTTCTTCGCGCTCGGCGGCAATAGTTTGGTGGCCACCCAGGTCGCGGCGCGGTTGGGCGCCGAACTGGGCTGTCGGCTCGGGGTTCGCGAATTGTTCACCGCTACCACGGTGTCCGCACTCGCCGAACTCATCGAGCGGGCGGGTGGATCCAGTGGCGTGCCGGTGCTCGCGCAGCTGCGGGCGCGACACCGGCCGCCGCTGGTTCCGCCATCTCCGGCGCAGCAGCGGATCTGGTTCCTGAACCGGTTCGACCCTTCCGGCGCCGGTTACAACATGCCGTTCGTGGTGCGGTTACGTGGGGCGGTCGATATTTCGGCGCTGCGACAGGCCCTGGCCGATCTGGTCGATCGGCATGAGGTGCTGCGCACGATCTTTCCCGCGGTATCGGATGGCGTGGCGGCCAAGCAGGTGGTGTTGTCCACCGACGCGGTTGTCGTCGTGGGCGAGCCGGAATCGCTCGGTGCGGACGAACTGGACGACGAGCTGGCTCGGTTCGCGGCGCGCGGATTCGACCTGGAGCGCGAAATACCTATTCGGGCACGGATCTTGCTGGTCGACGACGACAGCTGCGCGCTGGCGCTGGTGCTGCACCACATTGCCGCGGACGGCATTTCGCTGCGAGTATTGGCCAGAGATGTGATGTCCGCGTATGGATCACGGCATGCGGGCGATGTGCCGAACTGGCTGCCGCTGTCGGTGCAGTACGCGGATTACAGCCTCTGGCAGCATGCATTGCTCGGCTCCGCGTCGGATCCGAACGCCGCGTTGGCCCGGCAACTGGGGTTCTGGACGGCCACGCTCGCCGGTGCGCCCGATCTGATCGAACTGCCCGCCGATCGATCCCGGCCCGCCATCGCATCCGGACGGGGTGCGGTCTTCGGTTTCGAAATTCCGGGCGAGGTGCACGCCGAGGTCGTGAAACTTGCCCGTGACCAGGGTGTTTCGAACTTCATGGTGTTGCATGCCGCGCTCGCCGTGCTGCTGTCGCGGGTGTCGGGCAGCGACGACATTGTGATCGGCACGCCGGTGGCCGGGCGTGGTGAACGGGAGCTGGACGATCTCATCGGCATGTTCGTCAACACTCTGGCGTTGCGCACCGTAATCGATGCGGCCGCTGCGTTTTCTACGCTGCTCGCGCGGGTGCGCGAGGCCGATCTGGCCGCCTTCGGTCATGCCGAATTGCCATTCGAGCAGTTGGTCGATGCCATCAACCCGCCGCGCTCGCAGGCGCGGCACCCGCTGTTCCAGGTATTGCTCGCTTTCGACAATGCCGCGGACACCGCCTTCGAACTCCCAGATTTGTCGGCCTGCACCAGTAGGCTGGACACTGGAGTGACCAAATTCGATCTCCAGCTCACGGTCACTGAAGGCTTCGCCGGTGCCGGACTCGGGGAAGGTCCGGCACCGGCGGGGATTCGGGCGGAGTTCACCTACGCCACCGATCTATTCGATGAATCCACCATCGCCGACTATGCGCAGTGGTTGGTTCGGTTGCTGCGGGCAATCGTTATCGATGCCGAGCTGGCGGTGGGGGACCTGCCGCTGCTGGATGTGGCAGGTCGGCAGCGTGCGATCGAATGCGGAATCGCCGAGTCGTCGAGTCGTGTTGCGACACTGCTGGCCTCGTTCGAGACGCAGGTGCGGCGCGACCCCGATGCCGTCGCACTGGTCGACGCGGAGCGGGCGCTGACGTATGCGGAGTTCTCGAGGCGGGTGAATCGGCTTGCTCGCCGGCTGATTGCCGCCGGGGTCGGGCCCGAGACGCTTGTCGTGCTCGATATGCGGCGCTCGGTGGAGTTCGTTGTCGCGGTCTATGCCGTATTGACCGCGGGCGGTGGGTATGTGCCGGTGGATCCGGATCAACCAGCGGCGCGGCGTGCGCAAGTGGTGGCCTCGGCTCAGCCGGTCTGTGTGCTGACTCGGGCGGGTGACGGGTGGCCTGTCGGACCTTCGGTCCCAGTGGTCGACGTGCTGGATTGCTCCGGCTATTCGGATGCGCCGGTACTGGATTCGGATCGGCTGCGTCCCTTGCGGGCGACGAATACGGCCTACGTCATCTACACCTCCGGATCCACCGGAACGCCGAAAGGTGTTGCGGTGCAGCATGCCTCCGTGGTCAACCAGATCGACTGGATTGCCGACGAATACGGCATCGGGGCCGACGATGTGGTGCTGTTCAAGACTCCGGCGACCTTCGATGTGTCGGTGTGGGAGCTGTTCGCGCCATTGGCGCGCGGTGGGCGCATGGTCGTCGCCGCGCATGACGGGCATCGGGACAGTGCTTATCTCGCGGCGACCATTGCCGCGCACCGGGTGACGATGACCTCGTTCGTGCCATCGATGCTGCGGGTATTCGCAGAATCTACCGGAATTGCCGAGATTGCCTCGTTGCGGATGGTTTTCGTGGCGGGTGAGGCGATGACCGGTGCGGCCGCGGGTAGCTTTGCCGCCGTTTGCCGCGCCGAGCTGCACAACCTTTATGGCCCAACGGAATTCACGGTGCACGCCACCTATGCGCCGGTCGATGCGGCGGTGTCGGGACCGGTGCCGATCGGTCGGCCGGTGCGTTCGAGTCAGGTGTTGGTGCTCGACGCGCGGTTGCGGCCGGTGCCGGACCTGGTCGTCGGCGAGCTGTACCTGTCGGGGGTTCAGATGGCCCGTGGGTATCACGGGCGGGCGGATTCGAGCGCCGAGCGGTTTGTGGCCAATCCGTACGGACCGGCCGGAGCCCGGATGTATCGGACCGGTGATCTGGTTCGGCGCAATCGTTCCGGTGATCTGGAATATCTGGGGCGCAGTGACTTCCAGGTCAAGCTGCGGGGGCAGCGGATCGAGCTCGGTGAGATCGAGGCGGCGCTCGTCGCCGCCGCCGATGTGCGTTCGGCAGCTGTTCGGGTATTCGCGCACGCCGCGGGTGAGCTGCTGGTTGCCTATGTGGTCGCCACGATCGCGGAGGCGGAATTGACCGAGGTGCTGGCGGAGCGGCTGCGCGCCGTGCTGCCCTCGTACATGGTGCCGACGGCCTTTGTCGGATTGGCGGAAATGCCGCTGACCAGCTCGGGCAAGTTGGATCGTAAGGCATTGCCCGATCCGGTGCTGACCGCAGGAACATTTCGTGTACCTGTCAGCGCTGCCGAGCATGCGGTTGCCGAGGTGTTCGCGGCGGTGCTCGGTCTCGCGCGGGTCGGGCTGGACGATGACTTCTTCGCCCTCGGCGGAAATTCCCTGGTGGCCACGCAGATTGCGGCACGGATCGGGACTGCGGTCGATGCCGATATTCCGGTGCGGCTGTTGTTCGAGCATTCGACCGTGGCCGCGTTGGCCGCGCATCTGCCCGGTTCGGGGACCGCGCGACGGGCGTTGGTCGCGCAGGCCCGCCCTGATGTCGTCCCGCTTTCCTATGCGCAGCAGCGGATGTGGTTCCTCAGTCAGTTCGATGCCGCTTCGGTGGCGAATAATCTGACCGCCGCGGTGCGATTGGTTGGTGTGCTCGATCTCGGCGCACTGACGGATGCGGTTGCCGATGTCATCGCCAGACATGAGGCGCTGCGTACGAGATATCCAGCGGTTGACGGTATTCCGCGTCAGGAAGTGCTGCCGGTGGATGCGGTTTCGCTGGTGCCGGAGCCGGTTGACGTCACGGAGCTCGCCGATCGGATCCGAGCGGTGGCGGCGATGCCGTTCGCGGTCGACCGGGAGCCGCCGGTTCGGCTCACACTGCTGCGCACGGGGACCGAGCACGTGCTGGTTGTTTCCATCCATCACATCAGTGCGGACGGTTGGTCCATCGCGCCGCTTACTCGGGATCTGATGGTCGCGTATGCCGCACGTCGCGTGGGTTCGGAGCCGAACTGGATGCCGCTGCCGGTGCAGTACGCCGATTACACGCTGTGGCAGCGGAAAACGCTCGGTGCGCAAGACGATCCGGAATCGCTGATCTCAGAACAGATCCGGTATTGGTCGACCGAATTGGCCGATCTGCCGGATGTGTTGGCACTGCCAGGAGATCGGCCGCGTCCGGCGGACGCGTCGGGACGCGGTGCACGCTACGGCTTCACTATCGATGCCGCGACTCATCAACGGCTGCGTGAGGTGGCCGAGGGCGCGAACGCCTCCCTGTTCATGGTGCTGCACGCGGCATTCGCCACGCTGTTGGCGAAACTGGCCGGACAGCAGGATATCGCGATCGGGACGCCGGTCGCCGGACGCGGTGTGGCCGAGCTGGATGGGCTTGTCGGCATGTTCGTCAACACCCTGGTGCTGCGGATCGATGTGCGGCCCGAACTGACTTTCGCCGAGCTGATCGCCGCGGTTCGCGACGGTGATCTGCGCGCCCTCGCACATGCCGATGTGCCGTTCGAGCGACTGGTCGAGGTACTGAATCCGGAGCGTATCGCGGCACGTCATCCGCTGTTCCAGGTCATGCTCGACGTTCAGAACACCGCGCAGACCAGCCTGGAACTGGCCGGACTCGAAGCCTCCCTACTCGATATCGACACGCGGACCGCGAAATTCGATCTGCAACTCACGCTGACCGTCGACGCGGCCGGTATCGCGGCGACCTTCGAGTACGCCACCGACCTGTTCGACGCACGGACGATTGCCTCGTTCGCGACTCGACTGCAGCGTGTACTCGATGCGGTCGCCGATCCGCAGGTGCGGATCGGCGATATCGATCTGCTCGCCGATGACGAGCGGGCGCTGATTCTCGACGCCTGGAATTCGACAACGCATCCGGTGGATCCCGATGCGACGCTGGTATCGCTGTTCGAAGCGCAGGCCGCGCGGACACCGGATGCTATTGCGGTCAGCTGCGCGGGCGAGTCGCTGGCCCACCCGTCGCCCGACCACCACCCCTCATCGAGTCGCTGCGAGACGCTCACTTATGCGGAATTCGCGGGTCGGGTGAACCGGCTCGCGCGGCTGCTGGTGTCCATCGGGGTCGGTCCGGATAGCACGGTGGCCATCGGGATGCGGCGATCGGTGGATTTGGTCGTGGCCATATATGCGGTGCTCACGGCGGGCGGTGCGTATGTTCCGGTGGATCCGGAGCATCCGGCCGAGCGCGTTGGCCATTCGCTGCGGATGGCGCGTCCTTGCTGTGTGCTGACCCGCTCGGAGGATGGGCTGGACCTGGGCACCGACCCGGCGTGGGCGGTGCTCGATGTGGATCTGTTCGACACCTCCGACTATTCGGACGCACCGCTGACCGACGACGATCGGCTCGGCTCCTTGGTGCCCGGCAGTGCCGCGTACGTCATCTTCACTTCCGGCTCGACGGGGCTGCCGAAGGGGGTGGTGGTTTCGCACGCGGCGATCGTCAATCGTTTGGTGTGGATGCGGGAAACCTACGCGCTGACCGGCGACGATGTGGTGCTGCATAAGACACCCGCCACCTTCGATGTGTCGGTGTGGGAGTTCTTCTGGCCATTGCAGGTCGGGGCGCGTTTGGTGCTCGCGCGGCCGGATGGGCATCGCGATCCGGCGTATCTGGCGCGGGTTATTCGTCGCGAGCGAGTCAGTGTCGCGCATTTCGTGCCGTCGATGTTGGCGGTGTTCGTCGCGGAACCTGCTGTGGCTGAGTGTGATTCGCTGCGAATGGTATTCGCATCGGGGGAGGCGTTGGCCGCCAAGCCTGCTCATCGGTTGCGTGAGCTGACCGGTGCGGCAGTGCACAATCTGTACGGTCCGACCGAGGCAGCGGTGGATGTTACCGGCCATGAGGTCACGGATGCGGATGTGGATTCCGTGCCGATCGGTGGGCCGGTATTCAACACCCAGGTCCATGTGCTCGATGCGCGGTTGCGTCCGGTACCGGTCGGGGTCGCGGGCGAGTTGTATTTAGCTGGTGCGCAATTGGCGCGCGGGTATATCGGGCGGCCGGATCTGACGAGTGATCGGTTCGTCGCGAATCCGTTCCGCGATGGTGCGCGGATGTATCGCACCGGAGATCTCGTGACCTGGCGTGCGGACGGGGTGCTCGAGTATGTGGGGCGCACCGATTTCCAGGTCAAGCTGCGTGGTCTGCGGATCGAGCTCGGTGAGATCGAAGCCGCCCTCACCGCATTGGATCCGATTGCGCAGGCGGTGGTTGTGTTGCGGGACGAGCAGCAACTGGTCGCATATGTCGTCGCCGAGACGCAGGTCGATTCCGATGCGCTGAAAGCTGCTCTGAGCAGGCAACTGCCCGCGTATATGGTGCCGTCGGCTTTTGTCGTGCTCGACGAATTCCCGCTGAATCCCTCCGGGAAGCTGGATCGAAAGGCCCTGCCAGCGCCGGTATTCGAGGCCGCTGTTTTCCGAGCGCCCGTCACCGCGACCCAGGAAATCGTCGCGCGGACCTTCGCCGAGGTGCTGGATGTCGAGCTCGTCGGCCTCGACGATGACTTCTTCGCCCTCGGGGGCAATTCGCTGAATGCCACCCAGGTCGTTGCTCGGTTGGGGGCGGCGCTGGATATGCGGCTGCCGGTGCGGATGCTGTTCGAGGCTTCAACGGTTGTGGCATTGGCGGCCGCGACCGAAGCGCATGAGGGGCTGGGGTATGTCGCGTTGAGCGTGCGGCCGCGCCCTGCGCGGATTCCGCTTTCACCGGCTCAGCAGCGCATGTGGTTCCTCAACCGGTTCCTCGCCGACGGTTCGGGTGACGCCATGGACAACATTCCGGTGGCGCTGCGGCTCATCGGCGATCTCGATGTGGCGGCATTGTCGGCCGCGCTGGCGGATGTGGTCACTCGGCACGAGACGCTGCGGACGGTCTACCCGGACGGCCCCGATGGCGCGGAGCAAGTGATCATCCCTGCGGCGCAGGCTGTTCCGGTATTGCGACCGGAGCCGATTACCGAAGCGGAACTCGAGCCGCACCTCTCCGCATTCGCGGCGACTGTCTTCGATCTGACCACAGCGGCGCCACTGCGGGCCCGACTGTTCACCGTTGGCGACGAACACGTGCTTGCGCTTGTGCTGCACCATATTTCGGCCGACGGATTCTCGCTCGGACCGCTCGCGAGCGATCTCATGACCGCCTACGGCGCGCGTCGCGATGGCACCGCGCCCGCATGGGCGGCATTGCCCGTGCACTACGTCGACTACACGCTGTGGCAGGCCGAAACGCTGGGCGAGGAAGCCGACCCGGAGTCGCAGGCGCACCGGCAGCTCGCCTTCTGGCGGCGTGCGCTGGCGGGTCTGCCTGAACAACTCGAGCTGCCCACCGACCGGCCACGACCTGCCGTCTCCTCGTATCGCGGTGCCACCCACCGGCTGCGCATCGACTCCGATCTGCACAGTGAATTGCGCGAACTGGCCCGTAAGCGGGAAACGACGCTGTTCAGCACGGTGCATGCGGCGCTCGCGGTGTTGTTGTCGCGCTTGTCCGTCAGTGCGGACATCGCGATCGGCACACCGGTCGCCGGTCGCGGTGATGCCGCGCTGGATGGGCTCGTCGGGATGTTCGTCAACACCCTGGTACTGCGCACTCATATCGACACCAGGGCGCGCTTCGAGACGGTGCTGGATACCGTGCGCGCGCAGGATATCGAGGCGCTGTCGCACGCGGATATGCCTTTCGAGCGGCTGGTCGAGGTCATCGCCGCGAAGCGGGCGCAGAATCGGAATCCGCTGTTCCAGGTGGCGCTGACCTTCCAGAATTTCGGGCTTCCTGCGCTCGAGCTCGCCGAGTTGCAGGTGCGGCCGGTCGAATTCACCGCGGCGGCAGCCAAATTCGATGTGCAGTTCACGGTGGTCGAATCCGATGACGCCGATGGCCGTGCCGATGGCATGGATATCGAGATCACCTACGCGACCGACCTTTTCGATGCGGGCACCATCGCGATATTGGGTCGTCGGTTCTCGCAGGTGCTGGCCGCCGTCGCCGCGGATGCCACGGTGGTGGTCGGCGACATTCAATTGCTCAGCGCTGAGGAACAGCATCGCGCGCTGCACGAATGGTCCACTCCGACCGAGACTCATGTCACCGAGACGGCCACGCTGGCCGATCGGTTCGCGCTGGCCGCCGCGATCGATCCGACAGCCGTCGCGGTACGGGCAGGTACTCGATCGCTGACCTATGCCGAACTCGACGCCTGGTCGAATCGGCTGGCGCGGCGGCTCATCACGGCTGGAGTCGGACCGGAGGCGCTGGTGGCGGTGGCGCTGCCGCGGTCGGCGGAATTGGTCGTCGCGTTGGTCGCGGTGATCAAGGCGGGTGCCGGTTATCTGCCGATCGATCCGAATTACCCGGCGGATCGGATCGAATACGTACTCGATGACGCCGGGCCGATCTGCGCGATAACCAGCGCCGCGACCGAATTGGCACCCGGCTGGTTCGGCGGGCCGGTGATCGATATCGCAGCAGCGAACCAGGATTCGACCGCGATCACTCAGGCGCAGCGCCGCAGGCCGCTGAATCCGGCGCATACGGCCTATGTCATCTACACCTCCGGATCCACCGGACAACCGAAGGGCGTAGTCATCCCGCATCGCAATGTGTTGCGGCTGCTGGATAACACCCAGTGTCACTTCGAGTTCGGTCCTGCGGATGTCTGGACACTGTTCCACTCCTACGCTTTCGACTTCTCGGTATGGGAGCTGTGGGGTGCGCTGCTGCATGGCGGCACGCTCGTGGTGGTCGACTACTACACCTCCCGCTCACCGGAGCAGTTCGTCGAGTTGCTGGCCGCGCAACGGGTGACGGTGCTGAACCAGACGCCGTCGGCGTTCTATCAACTGATTGCCGCGCCGCCCGCCGAACTCGGTTTGCGCTATGTGATTTTCGGTGGCGAAGCGCTGGAACCGCAGCGGCTCGGTGACTGGTTCGCCAGGTATCCGCGCTCGCCGCGACTGGTGAACATGTACGGCATCACCGAGACCACCGTGCATGTGTCCTACCGGCCGATTCAGGCGGGAACCGGTTCGGCGAGTGTGATCGGCGGGCCCATACCCGGACTGGTCGTGCGGGTGCTCGATGCGCGGCTGCGGCCGGTACCGGTCGGTGTGCCCGGCGAGATCTATGTTTCGGGTGGTCAGTTGGCGCGCGGCTATCTCGGACGGCCCGCGCTCACCGCGAGCCGGTTCGTCGCCGATCCCTACGCAGGGCACGGCGCCCTGGCATATCGGTCCGGTGATCTCGCACGATGGACCGCTGACGGTGAGTTGGAGTATCTGGGCCGGGCCGACCAGCAGGTGAACCTGCGCGGGTTCCGCGTCGAGCTGGGGGAGATCGAGGCGGCGCTATTGGATGCGAGCGCCGCCGTGCGCGAGGTCGCGGTGGTCGTGCGCAGCGATCTGGTGGATGAGCGGCGCGTTGTCGCCTACGTGGTCGGCTTCGAAGCGATCGACACCGACACCGCGCAGCTGCGACAACAACTCGTGCGGCGGCTGCCCGAGCATATGGTGCCCGCCGCGATCGTGGTGGTGGATCGAATTCCACTGACCGTCAACGGGAAGCTGGATCGGGCCGCGCTACCCGCGCCGGAGTTCGAGGTGGCGCCGTACCGCAAGCCGGGGACGGTCGTCGAGGAAATTGTCGCGGGAGTCTTCGCGGACGTGCTGGGAATGCACTGTCTGGTCGGTGCGGATGACGACTTCTTCGCCCTCGGCGGTTCCTCCCTGCTCGCCGCGAAGGCCGCGGCCCGCATCGGCGCCGTGCTCGGGCGCACCGTCGGAGTGCGTGCGCTGTTCGAATCGCCGCGGGTCGCCGACCTCGCCGCCGTGGTCAGCGCGAGCGATACCGCCGCGACCAGGCCCGCGCTGGTGGCGGGGGCACGTCCGGACCGGATTCCGCTTTCCCCGGCGCAGCAGCGGATGTGGTTGCTCCATCGATTCGACCGGCACTCCATTGCCTACAACATTCCGCTGGCGCTGCGGCTCATCGGCGCATTGGATATCGCGGCGCTACAGGCCGCGGTCGCGGATCTAGTCGGGCGGCACGAATCACTGCGGACCCGGTACCCCGAGCTGGACGGTGCCGTGACTCAGCTGATCGTGCCCGTCGCGGAGGCGATCCCGTCGCTGTATCCGATCGATCTCACCGAAGAAGAACTGTCGGAGCGGATTCGGGAACTGGCGGCCACCACATTCGACGTGACCGTCGAAATTCCGGTGCGGATGCGGTTGTTCCGGATCGCGGGTCGTGCGGAGTTCGTATTGGCCGCGGTGCTGCATCACATCGCCGCGGACGGATCCTCGCTCGGGCCGTTTGTCCGTGATCTGATGTCGGCCTACAGCGCGCGCTTGAATGACAGTGCGCCCGGCTGGACGCCGCCCGCCATGCAGTATGCGGATTACGCGCTGTGGCAGCGTGAACTGCTCGGCAGCGAGGATGTGCCCGAGTCGCTCGCGGCACAGCAGATCGCGTTCTGGACCCGGACGCTGGCTGGGCTGCCGGATCAGCTGGCCCTGCCGACCGATCACCCACGGCCCGCGCGGCAGAGTTTGCGTGGCGCGAAGGTGGAGTTCGCCATCGATGCGCGGTTGCACAGCGCGCTCGTCGAGTTCGGACGACGCAGTGGCGCAACGTTGTTCATGGTTGTCCATGCCGCATTCGCCGCCCTGCTCGCTCGGCTGTCCGGCAGCTCGGATATCGCGGTCGGGACGCCGATCGCGGGGCGGGGGGATGCCGAACTCGACGATGTCATCGGCATGTTCGTGAACACGCTGGTGCTGCGGACATGGGTCGATGGCGGTGCGAGTTTCGATGCATTGCTCGAGCAAGCGAGGGCAGCCGATATTGCCGCCTTCTCTCATGCGGATATGCCGTTCGAGCGCTTGGTGGAGGTGTTGAATCCGCGACGATCGACAGCGCGGCATCCGTTGTTCCAGGTTGGGCTCTCGTTCCAGAATCACGAGCGCGGCGAACTGAAGCTACCGGGGCTCGAAGTGAGCGAGGTCGAATTCGACAGTGGGGTAGCGCAATTCGATCTGCATTTGTTCGCAGTCGATCACTACGGTGCCGATGGTGCGGCCGCGGGAATCGATCTCGCGCTCGGGTACGCGACCGACCTGTTCGAGCGAACTAGTGCCCAGCGGTTCAGTGCGCAACTGATGCGGTTGTTCGAGACGGTTGTGGCTCAGTCGGATACGGCTGTCGGTGAGTTGGACCTGCTGGGTGCGGATCGTGCGCTGTTACTCGAGGAGTGGAATCGGACCGCGCATCCGGTGGCCGCGGCGACGTTGGCGGATCTCATCGATGCTCAGGTGGCAATGACGCCTGAGGGCGTCGCGTTGATCGATGCGAGTTCCGAATCAACGCTCACCTATGCCGAATTCGACGCTGCGGTCAATAGGTTGGCGCGCAAGTTGATTGCGGACGGGGTCGGGCCGGAAGCGACCGTCGTGCTCGCCATGCGACGCTCGATCGAATTGGTTGTCGCCATGTACGCGGTGGTGCGAGCCGGTGGGGCATATGTGCCCGTCGATCCGGATCATCCGGCTGACCGGATCGCGTATGTCACCGAGACTGCCGCGCCGATCTGTGTGCTCACCACGTCACGCGATGGACTGCCCATCGAAACATCCATTCCAGCAATGGAACTGGATCAACTCGAGCTGTCGAACTACGCGGCGACTCCGATTGCCGATGGCGAACGCGTGCGACCGTTGCGGCCCGAGCATCCGGCCTATGTGATCTTCACGTCCGGGTCGACCGGACTGCCCAAGGGCGTCACCATTTCGCATGCGGCGATCGTCAACCAATTGGCCTGGCTTCGTGACCAATTCGCGCTCGGGCGGCACGAGTGTGCGCTTCTCAAGGCTCCAGCGACCTTCGACCTGTCGGTGTGGGAGTTCTGGTCGGTCCTGACGACGGGTGGTCGCCTGGTGGTGACCGAGCCCGGCGCCGAGCGCGATCCCGACCGGCTGTTGGCCTTGATCGAACGGCATGCGGTGACAGTGCTGCACGCCGTGCCGTCGCTGCTCGGCATGCTGCTCGCGGTATCGGCTGCGCCGCTATCGAATTCACTGCGGCAGGTGCTCGCCATCGGTGAGGCACTGCCGCCTGCCACCGCGATCGAATTCCGCCGTCGGGCTGGCGCGCGACTGTTCAACCTGTACGGTCCGACCGAGGCGGCGGTCTCGGTCACGGCCTTCGAAGTCGATGCGGATCCGATCCATATCGTGCCGATCGGCGCGCCCGCCTGGAACAGCCGGGTCTACGTGCTCGACGCACGGTTACAGCCGGTGCCGGTGGGTGTGCCGGGCGAGTTGTATTTGGCCGGTGCGCAATTGGCGCGCGGCTATCAACGCAGGCCCGCACTGACCGCGGACCGTTTCATCGCGGATCCCTTCGTCATAGGTACCACGATGTACCGGACCGGCGATATCGTCCGCTGGGGTCCGGACGGCGCGCTGGAATACCTGGAGCGGGCGGACTTCCAGGTCAAGATCGGTGGCTTCCGAATCGAGCTCGGCGAGGTGGAGGCCGCGCTGCTGCGGCTGCCCGAGGTGCGGGCCGCGGTCGCGGTCGCGCGCGCCGACGATCATGCCGGAGCTCGCCTCGTCGCCTATGTGGCGGTGCCGGACGCGACGGCGGATTCGGCCGGTGCGTTGCGTGCGGCGGTGGCTACCGAGTTGCCCACCTACATGGTTCCTGCCGCGCTTGTGGTGCTGGAGTCGTTGCCGCTCAATGCCAATGGCAAGGTCGATCGGGCCGCACTGCCCGAGCCGGTGTTCACCGCGCCCGCATTCCGCGCACCGGTCAGTGAGCTGCAGCGATTGGTCGCGGCCACCTTTGTCGAGGTAGTCGGAGCAGCGGAGCAGGTCGGGCTGGATACCGATTTCTTCGCGCTCGGGGGCAATTCGCTGCTGGCGACCCGGTTGGCGGCGCAGCTGGGTTCGATGCTCGGCGTGCGAGTTCCGGTGGCGGCGGTATTCGATGCACCGACCGTCGGGCTGCTCACAGCGCGACTGGCCGAGCTCGGGGACGCTAGGCCCGCCCTTACCCGACGTACCGGTACCGCCCCGGCCCCGCTATCGCTGGCACAGCAGCGGATGTGGGTGGTCAACCGGCTGGCCCCGGACTCTTCGGCCTACAACATCCCCGCAGCGATGCGGCTGACCGGCGCCCTGGATATCGCTGCTCTGCGCGCGGCCATCCAGGATGTGATCGCACGTCACGAAACCCTGCGCACTCGGTATCCGGATGCCGAACCCGAACCGGTGCAGCAGGTGCTGGACGTCGCCGAGGTCGATCTGGCACCGATTCTGTCGACACAGGACGATATCGACGCACGCATCGCTGCATTCGTCGCCGCCGGTTTCGATATCACCGCGGCGCCGCCGGTGCGCGCGGCACTGTTCCGTACCGACGTCGATGAGCACGTGCTCGTCGTGGTGCTGCACCACATCAGCGCCGACGGCTATTCGGTTGCACCCATGACGCGAGATCTCATGCGTGCCTACGTCAGCCGGATTGCGGCCAATGCACCCGACTGGGAGCCGTTGTCGATCCAGTACGCCGATTACAGCGTGTGGCAACGTGCGATGCTCGGCTCCCACCGCGATCCGAGCAGCGTGCTGTCCCGGCAACTCGGCTATTGGACAACGGAATTGGCGGGCCTGCCCGAGGTGCTGCCATTGCCGACCGATAGACCGCGTCGGGCGCGCCGGGATATGCGCGGTGCCACAGTCGGTTTCGAAGTCGATGCGGTACTTGCCGCTCGGTTGGCGGCGGTCGCCCGTGCGCACGGCACAACGCTGTTCACCCTCATCCACAGTGCGTTCGCAGTCCTGCTCGCCAAGCTGTCCGGCACACCGGATATTGCCATCGGCGCACCGGTCGCGGGACGCGGCGAAACTGCGCTCGATGATCTGATCGGCATGTTCGTCAATACCGTTGTGCTGCGGACGGAGATCGACGCGCGCACCGGCTTCGCGGATCTGCTTCGGCAGGCCAGGGACCGTGATATCGCGGCCATGTCACATGCCGATGTGCCGTTCGAGCGGGTCGTCGATGCCGTTGGCCGGACCAGGTCCAGTGCCTATACGCCGCTGTTCCAGGTGATGTTCACGTTCCAGAACATGCCGTCCGGTCGAGTGACGCTGCCCGGGCTCGAGGTCGAGGTGCTCGATCTCGCGCTTGCCGAGGCCAAATACGACCTGCAGCTCATCGGCATCGAGTTGTTCGATGCGGCCGGTGACCCGGCCGGATTGGATATGCGATTCGATTACCCGACCGATATTTTCGATGCCACAACGATTCGGCTGTTCGCCGAGCGGCTACTGCGCATCTTCGTGGTAGTCGCGCAAGATCCGAACGTCGCGATCCGCGCCATCGACATTCGCGGTATCGGCGAACAGTCAGGTGGCGAACGGTCGGTCAGTCCAGCGGATCTGCCCGCGCTGATTACCGCTGCCGCCGAAATCAACCCCGGTGCCGTTGCTTTCACCCACGATGCGCACACGGTGACCTTCGGGGAGCTGGCAGCCAAGCTCGCGATGGTCGCCAAGGCCATGGGCGCGACGGCGAAACCGGAAGCACTCATCGATGTCGCCCTCGCCGGGCTGGTGCCCGGCCTTTTGGCCACCCTCGGCGGCAGTGGTCTCGCCGCGGTCCTGCGGACCCTGCGCGGCGAGGCGCTCGCCGTGCTCGCCAACTCTGGTTCGGAAATCGATTCGGAAGGAATTAGCTGATGTCCCAGGCAGAATCGGTCGCATCCAGCAAACTCGGCAATCACATTGCCGCCTACGATCATTCGGCACTGCGTCGGGCGTACGGAACCGACGATTTGCCCATCCTGATCGATAAGGTCGCCGAAGTGGACCCGGAGCGGATCGCCCTGCGGCACGACGGGACCACCATCACCTACGCTGCGCTGGCCACCGAGATTATGGGGCTGGACGAGGCGATGGGCGGCGGTCTCGGTGCCGACGCGCTGGTTTCGGTCGTCGTCTCGAGTCAACTGCCCGCCCTGCTGGAGTCCGGGGACGGTGCACTCGGCAGGATGCTCGAGCAACTGCTCGATGATGCCCTGACGGCGGCAGCCCATGTGCTGCCGTCGATATTCGCGCCGATCGAGACCCTGGTCAGCGTATTCGAGGAGCAGGTGCGTCGGACACCGGATGCGGTCGCCCTGGAATTCGCGGGTGCGACGCTGGCCCATCGGTCGCCCGAGCACCACCCCGCATCGCGTCACCACGCGACGCTGACATATGCGGAGTTCGACGGCCGGGTGAATGCCCTCGCCCGGCGGTTGGTCGAGCTGGGTGTCGGTCCGGACAGCTTGGTGGGGCTTGCCGTGCGACGTTCGTTCGATCTGCTGGTCGGCATGTATGCGATCTTGAAGGCGGGCGGTGCGTATGTGCCGATCGACCCGGAGCATCCGGCCGAACGCATCGGTTACGTGCTCGAGGTCGCCGCACCGGTCCTGGTACTGACCACGAGCCACGACCAGCCCGCGCTCGGGCCGAATATCCGGGTGCTGCGGATCGACGAATTCGACTATGTCGAGGCGGAGTCGTCGGTCGAGGAGCGCCCGCGGCCGTCGGCGGACAATACGGCCTACGTCATCTTCACCTCCGGCTCGACGGGGCGCCCGAAAGGCGTTGCGGTATCGCATCGTTCGATCCTGGCCAACCTGCGGTGGCGACAGCGCATGTATCGACTACGCGGCGACGATCGGGTATTGCAGAAGACGCCGTTCACCTTCGACGTCTCGGTGTGGGAGTTCTTCTGGCCGTTGCAGGTCGGTGCACGGCTGGTGATCGCGGCACCGGGTGGTCATCGTGATCCGGCATATCTGGCGCGTACGATCGCCGAACGCGGCGTCACGGTCGCACATTTCGTGCCCTCGATGCTCGCGGTATTCGTGGCCGAACCGGAGATCGAAAGTGCGGCACGGGCACTACGCCTGGTATTCGCCTCCGGTGAGGCGCTACCAGCGGCTACCGCAGCCGCCTTCCGCGCAATCAGTGGCGCGACGCTGCACAATCTGTACGGCCCCACCGAGGCCGCCGTCGATGTCACCGCGCACGAAGTAACCGCCGCCGACAGCACTACCGTGCCGATCGGTGCGCCCGCCGATGACACCGATCTGCTGGTGCTCGACGACAATCTGCGTCCGGTCGCCCCTGGCGTCGTCGGTGAGCTGTATCTCGCCGGTGTGCAGTTGGCCCGCGGTTATGTGGCCCGTCCTGGCCTGACGGCTGACCGGTTCGTGGCCAATCCCGAGGGCGCGCCTGGCGACCGCATGTATCGCACCGGCGACCTGGTCCGGTGGCGCACCGATGGTGACGGCGGTCCGGACGAACTGGAATATCTGGGCCGCATCGATTTCCAGGTCAAACTGCGTGGGCTGCGCATCGAACTCGGCGAGGTCGAGGCGGCACTGCTGCGCAATGAACAGGTGGCGCAGGCCGCGGTGGTGCTGCATCGGCACGCGGGCGGCGATCATCTGGTCGCATATGTGGTCGCCCCTCATGGTGGCACCGTCGATCCGGCCACCGTGCTGGAATCCACGCGCCGGGACCTACCGGACTACATGGTGCCGTCGCTGGTGGTTGTCCTCGATGAAATGCCGATCAATGCCAATGGCAAGCTCGACCGGCGTGCACTGCCGCAACCGGTGTTCGGATCAGCCGCATACCGGGTACCGTCGACCGAGGCGGAGGTGGCCGTCGCCGAGATCTTCGGTGAACTGCTGGAGACGGAGCGAGTCGGTGCCGACGACGATTTCTTCGCGCTCGGTGGCAACTCGCTCGTTGCCACCCGCGCCACTGCCCGAATCGGGGCCGCGCTCGGCATTACCGTCGATGTCCGGGATTTTTTCGACCGCCCGACGGTAGCGGCGCTGGCCGGGCTGGCACGGACCGGAGCCGCACGACCAGCCATTACGGCAGCCGCACGACCGCGACACATTCCGCTGTCCCCGGCGCAGCGGCGCATGTGGTTTCTCAACCGGTTCGGCACGTACACCGAATCCGCCTACGTCTTCGATACCGCGGCGGTGGACAATATTCCGGTCGCCCTGCGGCTACGCGGTCCACTCGAGGTCACCGCCCTGTCCGCGGCGATTACCGATCTCGTTGCCAGGCACGAGATCCTGCGCACCGTCTACCCGCAGACCGCCGACGGTCCGGCTCAGGTGGTGCGTCCTGTGCATGCCGTGTTCGAGCTGTCGCCGAGCGATACTCCCGAGGCCGAACTCGCCGCCGCCGTTTTGGCGAGCGCGGTCCAGGGATTCGATGTCGCCGAGGAGATCCCGGTCCGGGTGCGGTTGCTGCGCAGCGGACCAGAGGACCACACATTGGTCCTGGTGGTGCACCACATTGCCGCCGACGGTGTCTCGATGGGGCCGCTGATGCGTGATCTCGTCACCGCCTATACGGCCCGTCGCGCCGGACGCCGACCGGACTGGCCGCCGCTGCCCGTGCAGTACGCGGACTACGCGCTGTGGCAGCAGCGGGTGCTCGGCGACGAGAACGATTCGGAATCGGTGGCCGCGCGTCAACTCGGTTTCTGGGCCGCCGAATTGGCCGACCTGCCCGCACAGCTGGATCTGCCCACCGATCGGCCCCGCCCGCCTGTCGCGTCCCATCGTGGGGCGACCCATGAGTTCGCCATCGACGCGGAGTCGCGTCAAGCGATCGACCGGATTGCCGCCCGCAGCCGCGCCACGCCCTTCATGGTGGTCCATGCCGCATTCGCCGTCCTGCTCGCGCGACTGTCGGGCGCCGCCGATATCGCCATCGGCGCACCGGTCGCGGGCCGCGGCGATCGCGCCCTGGACGATCTCGTCGGCATGTTCGTCAATACGCTCGTACTGCGTACCGAGGTACGGGGCGAACTGAGCTTCGCCGACCTCGTCGCTAATGCGCGTAATCGCGATCTGAATGCCTTCGCGCACAGCGATATTCCTTTCGAACGGCTGGTCGAGGTGGTGAATCCGGCTCGTTCCCAGGGCAGGCATCCGCTGTTCCAGGTTGCGCTGTTCATGCAAAACATCGGGCCGATCGCGTTGACTATGCCCGGCTTGGACGCGGAGCTGGTCGATTTCGATCCCGGATTCGCCAAATTCGATCTGCAGCTGACACTTTCCGATACCGAGTCCGGCTATCGCGCCGAATTCACCTATGCCACAGACCTGTTCGATACCGCAACCATGCGTGAGTTCGGTGTCAAATTTCTTCGCGTACTGCGCGCGGCGACCGCCGATCCGGATATCGCGGTCGGTGATATCGAACTCCTGGACGCGGGTGAGCTCGACTACGTCACCGCCAGCTGGAATGCCAGCGGGCACAAAATCGCCGATCGGTTGCTGCACGAAGGTTTCGACAGCCAGGTTCGTCGCACGCCGAATGCCGTCGCTCTGATTTCCGATACCACCGAGCTCACCTATAGCGAACTGTCCGAACAAGCCAATCGCCTCGCGCGCCTGTTGATCAGCACGGGCGTCGGCCCGGAATCGCTGGTGGTGCTTGCGATGCCGCGCTCGATCGAGCTGGTGGTCGCGATGTACGCGGTGCTGCGTGCCGGTGGCGCCTATGTGCCGGTGGATCCCGAGCATCCAGCCGAACGCATCTGGCACATCCTCGATACCGCCCGCCCGCATTCGGTCCTCACCACCCGCGGCACCGGTTTCACTCTCCCCGCGACCGTGCCCCCGAGCGTGCACGTGCACCGAATCGATGAACTGGACTTGTCCGGGTACTCGGCGGCAAAGATCGCCGATCGCGAGCGCCGTGCGGTGCTGCGGCCCGAGCACCCCGCCTACGTAATCTTCACCTCCGGCTCGACGGGCCGACCGAAGGGCGTATCGGTCGAGCACCGCGCCATTGCCAACCAACTCGCCTGGATGCACGCCGAATATCGGCCGCGCGTCGGCGATGTCTATCTGCAGAAGACCGCGACCACCTTCGACGTTGCGCTGTGGGGCTACTTCCTACCGCTGCGCGCGGGCGCGACCCTGCTCCTCGCCGCTTCCGACGGCCACCGCGATCCGCGCTACCTCGCGGAAACCATTGCCCGCCACGGTGTCACACTGACCGACTTCGTGCCATCCATGCTCGCGGTATTCGCCGCCAACGCCGAAGCGAACGAACTCGATTCGCTGCGCGATGTTTTCGTCATCGGCGAGGCTTTGCCGCCGGAGACCGTCGCGGCATTCCATGCGGTGAGCGATGCCGCGCTGCACAACCTGTACGGCCCGACCGAGGCGGCCGTATCCATCACCTACCGTGAGGTCACGGTCGACGACGAGGTGGTGCCGATCGGCGAACCGGAGTGGAACTCCCAGGTCTACGTGCTGGATGCACGACTGCATCCGGTGCCGATCGGGGTACCGGGCGAATTGTATTTGGCCGGTGACCAGCTCGCCCGCGGCTATCACGGCCGGGTCGACCTGACCGCGGACCGCTTCGTGGCCAACCCCTTCGGCAGAGCGGGTGCGCGAATGTATCGCACTGGGGACCTGGTGCGCTGGAGCGCCGAGGGGGAACTCGTCTACCTCGGCCGGATCGACTCCCAGGTGAAGTTCCGCGGTCAGCGCATCGAGCTAGCCGAGATCGAATCCGCGCTCCTCGCTGTGCCCGAGGTGAGTCAGGCCGCGGTACGGCTGATCGCTGGCGACTATCTCGCGGGTTACGTGATTCGCATGCCGGGCAGCGCTTTGGATCTGGATGCCGTCAAGGCCGGACTGGCCCGGCGTCTGCCCGGATATATGGTGCCGACCGCGCTGGTCGAGCTGTCGGAATTCCCGCTGAATACCAGCGGCAAGCTGGACCGCAAGGCGTTGCCGGTGCCGATGCTGCGGCAACAGAGCTTCCGAGCACCGACCACTGCGGCACAACGGCTGGTCGCCGCGGTATTCGCCGAGGTACTGCGGGTAGAACGCGTCGGCCTCGACGACGACTTCTTCGCGCTTGGTGGCAGTTCCCTCGATGCCACCCAGGTGACCGCGCGGGCGGGGGAGGCCATCGGCACGCGCATCCCGGTGCGCGCCCTATTCGACGCCTCGACGGTCGAGGGATTCGCCGCGGCCGTCGACGAACTCAGCAGGGCAGGGGCGCCCGCGCGACCGCTGGTGCGCCGCGAGCGTCCGGCCCGCATTCCGCTCTCACCCGCTCAGCAGCGGCTGTGGTTTCTCAACCGGATCGAAGCCCAGGACGGCGCCGCCGGCGTGTACAACCTCCCGGTCGTGCTCCGGCTCACCGGCAGACTCGATGTCGGAGCGCTCGAGCGTGCGGTGCTCGATGTGCTGTCCAGACACGAATCACTGCGCACCATCTACCCGGACAGTGAATCGGGTCCGTACCAGTCGATTCTCGTCCCAGCCGAGATCGGCCTGACGCTCAATCCGGTACCTGTCGAACGTGCCGATCTGACCGCTGCCATCAACGCGATCACGACCGCCGGATTCGATGTGACGACCGAACTGCCCTCGCGCGTAGCACTATTGAGCGTCGACCGGGTCGACGACCGGCGCGGCATTCCCGGTGACGAATACGTGCTTGTTTTCGTCATCCACCACATCGGCGCCGACGCACTATCGATGACGCCGCTGATCACCGATCTGGTACACGCCTACCTCGCGCGATTGACAAGCCGGAAACCGGATTGGCACGAGCTGGCGGTCCAGTACGCCGATTACAGCATTTGGCATCGCGAACTGCTCGGATCCGAGGATCAGCCGGGCGATCCGGCATATCAGCAGTTGCGATTCTGGCGTGCCGCCCTCGACGGCATGCCGACCCAACTCGCACTGCCGACCGACCGGCCACGCCCGGCGCTGCCCTGCCATCGCGGTGCCGCAGTGGATTTCGATGTCGAGCCCGAATTGGCCGCCGCCCTGCGCGTACTCGCACATCGTTGCGGCGCGACACTGTTCATGGTGGTGCACGCGGCCTTCGCGGCGACGATCGCAAGGCTCAGCGGGGCAGATGACGTGGTGATCGGCTCGCCCGTCGGGGGTCGCGGCGAGCGCCGACTCGACGCGCTCATCGGCATGTTCGTCAACACCGTGGTGCTGCGGACTCCGATCGATGCCGACGCTACCTTCACCGAACTCCTCGCAGGCGTGCGTGATTGCGATCTCGCCGCCTTCGCCAATGCGGATCTACCGTTCGAGCGGCTCGTCGATGCCATGGCGGTGGACCGGAGTACCGGTGCGCATCCGCTGTTCCAGGTGATGTTCAGCTTCGGTACGACGCCGCGAATCGTCGCGGGCAGCCGGTCACTCGAGGTGCCGTGGTTGACGGTGGAACCGCTCGAATCGCCGGATTACACAGCGAAATTCGATCTGCACTTGGTGATGAACGAACGTGCCGGTGATCACGGGCTCACCGGAAGTCTGCGCTATGCCACCGAGCTATTCGATGCTGCGACCATCGCCGCATTTGTCGCCCGGTTCCGCCGGGTCCTGGCGACCGTGTCGGGTGCTCCACAGATCCGCATCGGCGATATCGAGCTCTTGGCTGCCGACGAGCGGTCTGTGTTGGACCGCTGGAACGATACAACGCATTCCTTCGACGACACCCAGACACTCGCGTCGCTATTCATTGCGCAGGCGGCGCGAACCCCGCGAGCGCCCGCACTAACTTACGAGGGGACAACGCTGTCCTATGCCGATTTCGCCGGACGGGTGAACCGGTTGGCGCGATGGCTGATCGAGCAAGGCGTGGGACCGGATTCCCTTGTCGCACTGGGTATGCGCCGTTGCGTAGATCTGGTGGTCGGCATGTACGCGATCACCGTGGCGGGCGGCGGCTATGTACCACTGGATCCGGACCATCCGGCCGAACGCACCGGCCACATCCTCGATACCGCCGCTCCGCTCTGCGTGCTGACCTCGGGCATGGATCTGGATATCGCCGCCGAGCAGGTCCGTATCGACCGACTAGACCTTTCCCGGTACTCGGCCGCGCCGATCACCGATGCGGATCGGAACGCGCCGCTGCGCGCCGCCAATACCGCCTACGTCATCTTCACCTCGGGCTCCACCGGTCGGCCCAAGGGCGTCGCGATGAGTCATCGCGGCATTGTGAACCGGCTGTCGTGGATGCAGTCGGCGCATGTCGCGCTCGACGGCACGGATGCGCTGCTGCAGAAGACGCCGGTGACCTTCGATGTTTCGGTGCCGGAGTTCTTCTGGCCGTTGCAGGTCGGCGCCCGGCTGGTGCTGGCCCGCCCGGATGGTCATCAGGATCCGGTGTATCTGGCGGAGCTGATTCGGCGCGAGTCGATTACGGTCGCGCATTTCGTGCCGTCCATGCTCGCGGTCTTCGTCGTGGAGGATATCGACGTGCCCACATTGCGGCACGTCTTCTGCTCGGGTGAGGCGCTGCCCGCGACAATCGCGCAACGAGCACGGGCTGTGACGGGCGCGTGTGTGCACAACATGTACGGACCCACCGAGACGGCGGTCGAGGTCAGTGCCTACGAGGTGACCGATGCCGATAACGGTCCACTGCCGATGGGCGGGCCGATCTGGAATACCCGGGCGTATGTGTTGGATGCGCGGTTACGTCAGGTGCCTGTCGGTGTCCCCGGGGAGCTGTATCTGGCCGGAGCGCAGTTGGCTCGCGGCTATCTCGGTCGGGCCGATCTGACCGGGGAGCGGTTCGTGGCCGATCCGCTCGGTCCGGCGGGTACCCGGATGTATCGCACCGGCGATCTGGTCGTCTGGCGGGATCGAGGTGTGCTGGAATTCCTGGGTCGCACCGACTTCCAGGTGAAGGTCCGCGGCCTGCGGATCGAACTCGGTGAGATCGAGTCGGCATTGCTCTCGGTTGCCGGAATCGCGCAGGCGGTCGTCCTGGTTCGAGACGACCATGGTGACCAACTGGTCGCCTACCTGGTGGCGGACGGTGAACTGGATACCGACGGCGTTCGAGCCGCACTCGCGCGTCGGCTGCCCGCCTATATGGTCCCGTCCGCCTTTGTACTGCTGGAAGAATTCCCGATCGCGGCCTCCGGCAAGCTGGACCGAAAAGCATTGCCCGCACCGGCATTTGCCGATACCGAATTCCGTGCGCCGGGCGATCTTGCGGAAACGCTTGTCGCCGACACCTTCACCGCGCTACTGGGCGTCGACCCCGTCGGTGCGGATGACGACTTCTTCGCCCTCGGCGGTAATTCCCTCATCGCCACGCAACTCGCGGCCAGGTTGACCAAGGCGACCGGCGCGCAGGTACCCGTGCGCACTGTCTTCGACGCCTCGACAGTGCGCGAGCTGGCACGTCGGATCACGGTCGAGCAGGAGTCGGCGCCTCCGGCCTTGCCGCCATTGACGGTTCAGGATCGGACCGAGCCGATTCCGCTGTCGATCGCTCAGCAGCGCATGTGGTTCCTGAACCGATTCGACGCCGCGAGCGGCGGATACAACATCCCGTTCGCACTGCGCCTCACCGGTGTGCTGAATGTGCCCGCGCTGGAACGTGCGATCGCCGATGTCATCGCCAAGCACGAGACCCTGCGCACCATCTATCCCGAACACGACGGGGCCGCGACACAGGTCGTGCTGCCCGCAGGGACCAGGTTGGTGGAACTCGTCGCTCGTGCGGTGTCGCCGGCGGAGTTGCCCCAACTCATTGCCGCGGCGGCCGAGACCGGATTCGATGTCACGACCGAAGTTCCGCTGCGCGTCCGACTACTCCGGCTCGACGACGGTGACTCCGGCATCAGCTCCCGGCGACAGGTGTACGTGCTGCTGTTCGTCGTACACCACATCGCCGCCGACGGCTGGTCGTTCGCGCCACTGACCAGGGATTTGGCTACCGCCTACGTCGCCCGCTGCGCGGATGTCGCCCCTTCGTGGAGTCCGCTGAGCCTGCAGTACGCGGACTTCGCGATCTGGCAGCGCAAGGCATTGGGTCGCGCCGAGGACGAGGGTTCGCTGCTGGCTCATCAGCTGCGGTATTGGACCGGACGGCTCGCGGGTGTTCCCGAGGTGTCGACGTTGCCAACGGACCGGCCACGGCCCGCGATCGCCGCCAACCGAGGCGGTGCCATTACCGGCCATCTGGATCGGGTATTGCACCGGGGCATCCAGGAGTTGGCGGCCGCGCATCGCGTGACCCTATTCATGGTGCTGCACGCCGCGCTTGCGGTACTACTGAGCCGCCTGAGCGCGAGCGGCGATATCGTCATCGGTACGCCGGTCGCCGGTCGCGGTGACGAGGCCCTGGACGAGCTCGTCGGCATGTTCGTCAATACCTTGGTACTGCGTACCGAGGTGCGCGCCGATGCCACTCTCGGTGAGCTCCTGGCCACCATCCGTACCGCGGATCTGGGTGCCTTCGAGCACGCCGCCGTGCCGTTCGAGCAGCTCGTCGATGTCGTGAACCCGGTTCGCTCGCAGGCACATGCGCCGCTGTACCAGGTGGCGATGACCTTGCAGAACCAGGCCGAGCCGGACTTCCAACTGCACCGTTTGAATATTGCCGCACTCGATATCGGCCCCGCGCCGATCCAGCTGGATCTGGACTGGACCCTGACCGACCGCTACGACGGCGACGGTGCGGCCGATGGCATTGATGTGCATGTGCATTACGCGCTGGACCTTTTCGACAAGGCGACCGTTGACGGGTTCCTGGCGGGGTTCGAGCGGGTGCTGCGCGCCATGGTTCGTGACATGTGCACCCTTGTCGGCAATGTCGAGTTGATGTCGGTGGCCGAACGCGGACTCCTGCTGTCGGATCGCAATGCCACCGCCAGGCAGCTGCCTGCGGAGACCCTCGACGATCTGCTGTCGGCCAGAGTGGCTGCGACACCCGATGCGGTCGCGGCGATCTTCGAAGGCGACTCGGTGACTTACACGGAACTCGAAGCCAGGGTGAATCATCTTGCACGCTGGCTCATTTCGGCGGGTGTCGGGCCGGAAACCATCGTCGGTCTCGCCGCGCTGCGGTCGATCGACATGCTCGTGGCCATCTTCGCGATCGTCCGCGCGGGCGGTGCTTACCTGCCATTGGATCCGACCCATCCCGCCGATCGACTCGCGCAGGTGATCGACAGTGCCGCACCGGCTCTGGTGTTGACTGTCGGTGGCGCGGTACTACCGAAACTCGGTGACATCCGCGTTGTGGATCTCGCCGAGCTCAGCGGTTTCGACGCCCCGCCGATCGCTACAGCACCGCTGCGCCGAGACAACACGGCCTACGTGCTGTTCACATCCGGCTCGACCGGGCGAGCGAAGGGCGTCGCGGTTACCCACCGCGCCATCATGAACCAGCTGCGCTGGCTCGAATTTCGCTACCGCGTCACCGCGGCCGACCGCATCCTGCAGCGTGCTCCGCTGACCTTCGATGTCTCGGTGTGGGAGTGTTTCCTACCGATCGCGGTCGGTGCACCGCTGGTAATCGCCCGCCCGAGTGGTCACCTCGACCTGGCGTACTTCGCCGGATTGCTGCGCGAACACGGCATCACCATCGCCGAATACGTGCCGTCGGTACTCGCGGCGCTCATCGGCGAAGGTATGGGTGACGCGCTGCGCTCCTTTCGCCATCTGCACTGCGGCGGTGAGGCGCTCACCCCGGACCTGCTCGCGACAATCCGCGAACATGTCGGCGGCGCGGTGCACAACGCTTACGGCCCGACCGAGGCGGCGATCTCGGCGATCTATCACGAATTCACCGACGCCGACGGCGGTGATGTCGCCATCGGACGGCCGTGCTGGAATACCCGCGCCTATCTCCTGGACGCACGATTGCGGCCGGTCCCGATCGGTGTCACGGGCGAGCTGTATCTCGCCGGTGACCAACTGGCACGCGGCTACCACGGACGCCCCGCACTGACCGCCGAGCGCTTTGTGGCCGATCCATTCGGGGTGCCAGGGCGGTTGATGTATCGCACCGGCGACCTGGTGCGCTGGAACCGCGGCGGCGATCTGGTCTATTTGGGCCGCAATGATTTCCAGATCAAGCTGCGTGGTCAGCGCATCGAACTCGGGGAGATCGAGTCGGCGCTGGCCGCGGTGGCGGGCGTGACGAATGCCGCGGTGACATCGACCCGCGACACCGCCGGCTACGACTGCCTGGTCGGCTACATCAGTGGTACGGAGCTATCTGCGGATGCGGTACTCACGCAGGTGCGGCGGCAGCTGCCGGGGTACATGGTGCCCGCGCATCTCGTGGTACTCGACGAGATGCCGCTCACCACGGTCGGCAAGCTCGATCGTGCGGCGCTGCCAGCGGTCGAAGTCGCGGGTACCGCAGTGGAATTCCGTGCGCCGCAGGAAGGTACCGAATCGGTACTCGCCGCATTGATGGCCGATCTGATCGGTGGCGCGCGGATCGGTGCGGACGACGATTTCTTCGCGCGTGGCGGCAATTCGCTATCGGCCATGCGGCTGGTCGCACGGGCGAACGGTGCCTTCGGTAGTGCGCTGAGCGTGCGCGAGGTCTTCGAAGCACCGACGGTGGCCGCATTGGCACAGCGGGTAGCCCGTGCTGATGTCGTGCGCCCCGCGCTGGCGGCACGCGACCGTCCGGTCCGTATTCCGTTGTCACTGGCGCAAACTCGGATGTGGCTGCTGAACAGGCTCGATCCGGATTCGGCCGTCTACAACATTCCGATCACCATCCGCCTGACCGGTACGTTGGATGTAGCCGCCTTGCGCGCCGCGCTCAGCGATGTTGTCACTCGGCACGAGGCGCTGCGCACCGTATTCCCTGCCGACAGCATCGGTCCCGCGCAGGTGGTGACCGAGTCGATCGAATTGGAGCTGCGGCAGGTCGATATCATCGAATCCGACCTCGCCGCAGCGGTTGTCGGCTTCGCGGGTGTCGGATTCGACCTGCGCACCCGGATACCGGTGCGCGCCGAGTTGTTCCGGATCGCGCCCAACGACCATGTGCTCGTCGTGGTGGTGCACCACATCGCCGCCGACGGTGTCTCCACGGCCCCGCTGGCGCGGGACCTGATGGTGGCATACAGCGCCCGCGCCGAAGGCAAGGCACCGCAGTGGCAGCCACTGCCGGTCCAGTACGCGGACTTCACACTGTGGCAGCACGAAGTGCTCGGCTCGGCCGACGATCCGGACTCCGTACTGGCCCGCCAGATCGCGCATTGGCGCACCGAACTCGACGGACTCGCCCCGGTGCTGGAATTGCCCGCCGACCGGCCGCGCCCCGCCGTGGCATCCGGTCGTGGCGCCGCGGTCGAGTTCGCCATCACCTCGGAGCTGACCGCCGCGATCACGGGTCTGGCACGCAAACACGGGGTGTCGTCGTTCATGGTGGCGCACGCCGCCTACGCGGCACTGCTGGCCCGCCTGGCCAGGGTTGACGATATCGCGATCGGCACGCCCGTCGCGGGCCGGGCCGAGGCGGCGCTCGACGATCTGGTCGGCATGTTCGTCAACACGTTGGTGCTGCGCACCGAGGTGGCGGCCGAGGTAACCTTCGCCGAATTGCTCGGGCAGGTGCGTACCACCGACGTACGGGCCTTCGCACATGCCGATCTGCCGTTCGAGCGGCTGGTCGATGAGCTGAATCCGGTTCGCTCACCAGCACATTCGCCGATCGTGCAGACGTTGCTCACCTTCGAGCACCGCGACGATACGGTGCTGCGCCTGCCCGGTCTCGAGGTAGCCGCATATCCGATCGATAACCAGGTCGCGCAGTTCGACCTCGCGTTGGAGCTCGCGGAGGGCGACGGTGCCGCACTGCGTGCGGTCATGCGCTATGCGACGGATCTGTTCGAGCGGGTGACCATCGAATCGTTCGCGGCTCGCTTCGTTCGCCTCCTCGAGGCGGTGGTGGCCGATCCAGGCATACGTGTCGGCGATATCGAGCTACTGGATCGCAACGAGCGGTCTCTGCTCGATCGATGGAACGACACCTCGTTCGCGATAAATGGCTCGCGGACTCTGGTTTCACTGTTCGAGGAACAGGTGCTGCGCACGCCCCACGCAACCGCGGTGAAATTCGAGGGGGACCATTCGCCCGACAGTCGCTACGCGACGCTGACATATGCCGAGTTCGCCAGCCGCGTTCATCGGCTTGCGCGATGGCTCGTCGGTCACGGTGTCGGCCCGGATTCGGTTGTCGCCTTGGGTATACGGCGCTCGCTCGACCTGGTGGTCGGCATGTACGCGGTCACTGTCGCCGGTGGTGCGTACCTGCCGCTGGATCCCGACCATCCGGCCGACCGGATCGGATACGTGCTGGAGACAGCGCGTCCGATGTGGGTGCTGACCTCGGATACTGATCTGGAAAGCGTTGCGGCACGCCAGGTTCGGATCGACCGGCTCGAGCTGTCGAGATATTCCCCCGCACCGCTGACCGACAGGGATCGACTCGGCGTGCTGTTGCCGGGCCACACCGCGTATGTCATGTTCACTTCGGGCTCGACCGGCCGTCCCAAGGGCGTCGCGGTATCGCATGCCGCGGTTGTCAACCGGCTGGTGTGGATGCAGTCCGAGTATGGGCTCCACGCGCACGACGCGGTACTGCAGAAGACGCCGGCGACCTTCGATGTCTCGGTGTGGGAGTTCTTCTGGCCGTTGCAGGTCGGCGCGCGGCTGATACTCGCGCGGCCCGACGGTCATCGAGATCCGGCCTATCTGGCGCGGTTGATCATCGATGAAGGAATTACGGTCGCGCATTTCGTACCTTCGATGCTCGCGGTATTCCTTGCGGAACCGCAGGCGCGTGAATGTGTCACGCTGCGCGCGTTATTCGCCTCCGGTGAGGCGCTGCCCGCAGCCATCGCGCAGCGGGCACGTGAGCTGATCGGTGCCCGTGTGCACAATTTGTACGGGCCGACCGAGGCGGCGGTCGATGTCACCTTCCACGAGGTGACCGATGCCGATGTGGCGTCGGTGCCGATCGGCCGGCCGGTATTCAATACCCGATTGCTGGTGCTGGATTCCCGGATGCGCCTGGTGCCGGTAGGTGTGCCCGGTGAATTGTACCTTGCCGGTGCGCAGTTGGCGCTCGGCTATGTGCGACGGCCGGAGTTGACCGCGCAACGTTTCGTCGCGAATCCATTCGGCGACGTGGGGGAGCGGATGTATCGCACCGGCGACCTCGCCCGGTGGACTGCGGCCGGTGCGCTGGAATATCTGGGGCGCACCGACTTCCAGGTAAAGCTGCGCGGTCTGCGCATCGAGCTCGGCGAGATCGAATCCGCGCTCACCACAGTGGATGGTGTCGATCAGGCCGTCGTCACATTGCGCACCGATGAGCGCGTCGGCGATCAGCTGGTGGCCTATCTGGTGGTCGGCCCTGCCGTCGATATCGATGACGTGCGCATGGAACTCGATGACGCACTGCCCGCCTATATGGTGCCGTCGGCCTTTGTTGTGCTGGATGGATTCCCGCTCAATGCCGCTGGCAAGCTCGATCGCACCGCGCTGCCCGCACCCGTATTCGAGACCGTCACCTACCGTGCTCCCGCGACCGAGACCGAACTAACCATCGCCGAGATCATGGGTGAGCTACTCGGCTTCGAGCGAATCGGTGCCGACGACAACTTCTTCACACTGGGCGGAAACTCATTGATCGCCACCCGAATGGCCGCCCGGCTCGGGGCGGAGTTGAACGCCGAAGTCCCTGTGCGAATGGTCTTCGAGGCACCGACCGTCGCAGGATTGGCGACCCGAGCTGCTCGGATCATCGCGACCGGCGGTCGCCCGGAGCTCGCCGCGCGGCAACGCCCCGACCTGATTCCGCTTTCGCCAGCCCAGCAACGAATGTGGTTCCTCAACCGCTTCGATCCCGGCGAAACGGTGAACAATATTCCGATCGCGATCCAGCTCACCGGGGATATCGACACCGAGGCGCTTGCTGCCGCGTTGGCCGACGTCGTCGCCAGGCATGAAACCCTGCGCACCGTGTACCCGGATGTCGATGGCACCGGCTACCAGCGGATTCTCGACGCGACGCAGGTGCCCGAAATCGTAGAACTGGATTCGTCGGCCCTGGTGGACCTAGTTGCCACGCCTTTCGATGTCACCACTGAAATACCGCTGCGGGTCGGACTGGCCACAGTGTCTGATCGTGCGTACCTACTCGCCATCGTGGTACATCACATCGCGGCGGACGGGTTCTCGATGGCCCCACTGGCCCGCGACATCGCGACCGCATACGCGGCACGCGCCACCGGTGCCGAACCGACGTGGACGGACCTGCGCGTGCAGTACGCGGATTACGCCCTCTGGCAGCGCGAAATCCTCGGAGCCGAGAACGACCCGGAATCGGTGGCGGCACAGCAACTGCGCTATTGGTGCCGCGTACTCGGTGGGTTGCCCGCTCAGCTCGATCTGCCCTCGGATCGGCCTCGCCCAGCCATTGCCAGCTACGCCGCCGCGAGCACCACCATTGGACTCGACGCCGCGGTCCGCGACGGCGTTGCCACCATCGCCGCGCGATACGACCTCAGTCCGTTCATGGTCGTCCATGCCGCGCTGGCGACCTTGCTCGCTCGATTGTCCGGTATGGCTGACATTGCCATCGGCGCGCCGATCGCGGGCCGCGGTGCCGCCGCGCTCGACGATCTCGTCGGCATGTTCGTCAACACGCTGGTGCTGCGCACCGAAGTGGCTGGCTCGGACTCCTTCGCCGCCGTACTGCGCCGTGTCCGCGATGCTGACCTGGACGCCTTCGCCAACGCCGATGTGCCGTTCGAACGGCTGGTGGAGGTAGTGGATCCGCCGCGTTCCGAGGCGCGGCATCCGCTGTTCCAGATCGCGCTGTTCTTCCAGAATCTCGTACCCGTATCGGTGGAGCTGCCCGGCATTACCGTCACCGAATACGAGATAGATTACGAGACAACACGATTCGATCTGCAACTGACCGTCGCCGACAACGCACTGCGCTTCACCTATGCCACCGACCTGTTCGACGAGTCGACCATCGCGACATTCGGTGCGCGCTTCATCCGACTGCTCACCGCGGTGATCGGTGATCCAGAACAGGTGGTCGGCGATATCGACCTGTTCGAGACCGGTGAGCTGGAACGAGTGGTGACCGCGTGGAACGACTCCGCGCACACCGCATTCGTCGCGGAAATGCTGCTCGACGAATTCGAGCAACAGGCCGCCGCGACACCGGACGATATCGCCCTGGTCTTCGACGCGACCACCATGACCTACGGCGAACTGGACCGCAGGACCAACCAGCTGGCCAGACATTTGCTCGCGAGCAGTGTAGGCCCGGAGTCATTGGTGGCATTGGCGATTCGACGTTCGCCCGATCTGGTGGTCGCGATGTACGCGGTGCTCAAGGCGGGGGGCGCCTATGTCCCGATCGACCCGAACCATCCGGCACAGCGCATCGCCCACATCATCGACACCGCCGCACCTATCGCACTGCTCACCACCGAGGCTGATCGTCAGAACTTCGGATATGCCGGTGCGACAGTGTGTGTCGATGCCGTCGAGCTGGCTCGGTATGCCGACGATCCGATCGCGGTGAACGAACGAAGTGCGGCGATACATCCGCAGAACCCGGCCTATGTGATCTTCACATCCGGTTCGACCGGAAAACCCAAGGGTGTCAGCGTTTCCCACGCGGCGATCGTCAACCAGATGACCTGGATGCAGTCGGAGTACCGGCTGAGCGCCGAGGACGTATACCTGCAGAAGACGGCAACCACCTTCGATGTCTCGCTGTGGGGCTACTTCCTGCCACTGCGCATCGGTGCGACGCTGGTGCTGGCAACTCCGGACGGCCACCGTGATCCCGGCTACCTTGCCGGCGTGATCGCCGAAAACGGCGTCACTGTCACCGATTTCGTGCCGTCGATGTTGAGTGAGTTCGCGGGACATGTGGAAACGGCCGACCTCGACACATTGCGCACGGTGTTCGTCATCGGCGAGGCACTGCGCGCCGAGACCGTCCGTGCCTTCGGCGCGGTGAGCTTCGCCCGCCTGCACAACCTGTACGGCCCGACCGAGGCCGCGGTGAGCATCACCTATCGTGACGTGACGGGCGAAATCGACCGCAGCGTCATGCCGATCGGCAATCCCGAATGGAACAGCCGCTTATACGTGCTGGATTCCCGGCTGCGACCGACGTTGCCCGGCGTCGCGGGCGAGTTGTACCTCGCGGGCACCCAACTCGCCCGTGGCTATCACGGCAGGCCCGATCTGACGGCGGATCGCTTCGTGGCCAACCCATTCGGACCTCCGGGTGCGCGCATGTACCGCACCGGCGATTCGGTTCGCTGGGACACCAGTGGTGCGAGCCCGGAACTCGTGTACCTGGGCCGCACCGACTTCCAAGTGAAGGTCCGCGGCCAGCGCATCGAGCTCGGCGAGATCGAGGGCGTACTCGCCGGCGTACCCGGTGTTTCACAGGCCGCCGCCAGCGTGGTCACCACGCATACCGGCGACCAACTCGTCGGCTATGTCGTCAGCGATGCACAGGATGAAAGCGACCTGCGCGCGGCGGTTTCGGCGGCCGCAATGGGTGCATTGCCGTCGTATATGGTTCCGTCGGCGATTGTCGTGCTGGCAGCCTTCCCGCTCAATACCTCCGGCAAATTGGATCGGAAGGCACTGCCGGAGCCGGTATTCGACCGGGTCGCCTACCGTGCGCCCGTCACTGCGGCTGAGCGGCTGGTGATCGAGGCATTCGAGGCGGTACTGGCACGGTCGCCGATCGGTGCCGATGACAATTTCTTCGACCTGGGCGGCAATTCGCTGATCGCCACCCGGGTGCTGGCGCGGATCGGCGAGCGAATCGGTCGGGTGCCCGTGCGGTTGCTGTTCGAGGCGCCCACCGTGCACGCTTTCGCGGCACGCGTGACCGCCCGAGCACGTGACCAGGTCGTACCGCTGATCGCCTGGCCGCGCCCGGAGCGCATTCCGCTGGCGCCGGTGCAACGCGGCATGTGGTTCCTCAACCGGCTCGACCCGGACTCGGCCGCCCACAATATCCCGGTCGCGGTGCGCATCAGCGGCGTGTTGGACGAGGCGGCGCTGTGTGCCGCGTTCACAGATGTGATCGCACGTCACGAGGCATTGCGCACGATGTATCCGGCCGATGCGGATGGCATCGGATATCAAGTGATTTTGCCTGCCGAATCGGCCCCGATATCCCTGCTGGTCGAGACCCCCGGCTCGGTGAACGAGCGCATAGCCGAATTCCTCGGTACGGGTTTCGATGCCACCATCGAGGTGCCGGTGCGCGCGATTCTGCTGCGGGAAAACGCGACCAGCCATGTGCTCGTCGCCGTGCTGCACCACATCGCGGCGGACGGCTATTCGATGGGCCCACTGCTGCGAGACCTGTTGTCGGCTTATCTGTCCCGGGTGCTCGGTGGTGCCCCGGTCTGGCCGGAACTCGCCGCACAGTATGCCGATTACGCGCTGTGGCAGACGGCCGAGCTGGATTCGGTCGCGGCCGAACAGCTCACCTACTGGACCGAAGCGCTGCGGGACCTGCCGGAAGAATTGGCATTGCCCACCGATCGGCCGCGCCCTGCCATCGCCACCACGCGTGGCGGCACGGTGCGCGCCCGTATCGGCAGTGGTGCCGGTATCCACGAACTCGCCGCGCGTCACAATGCGACACCGTTCATGGTGGTGCACGCCGCACTCGCCGTATTGCTGTCGCGGTTGTCGGGCTCCGCCGATATCGCCATCGGCACCCCGGTCGCGGGCCGCGGCGCGGCAGCACTCGACGACCTGGTCGGCATGTTCGTGAACACCTTGGTGCTGCGCACACACCCGGATCCGGCCCGCTCGTTCACCGATCTGCTCGATGAGACCCGAACGAACGATCTGGCCGCATTCGCCCATGCGACGGTCCCGTTCGAGCGCGTCGTCGATGAACTCGGCATCGAGCGCTCGCAGTCCAGGCATCCGCTGTTCACCGTCGCGCTGAGCTATCCGAATACCGGCGCTGCTGAGTTCACCCTGCCGGGGTTGGAACTCACGGCTGTCGAATTCGACGAACCGGTGGCGCGCTTCGACCTCCAGTTCACCGTCGCGGCAGAACTCGACGCCGACGGTCACCTGGCGATCGAACTCGACTACGCGACAGATCTTTTCCACGCAGCCACGGCTGCCGGACTGCTGCGCCGGTTCGGTCGTGTCCTCGGCGCACTCATCGCGGATCCGTCCGCGCCGATCGGCGCCATCGATGTGCTCACTCCTGCCGAACGCAGCGAACTGCTGGGCAGGCGCGGGGATGAACCGGTGCCACCGCATACCCTCGCTGAGCTGATGGCCGCTGCCGTCGCACTGCAACCCGATGCACTAGCGCTGATTTCGGATGACCGTGAGCTGACCTATCGTGCGCTGGACGAACAGTCGTCCCGGCTGGCCAGAATGCTGATCGGACATGGTATCGGCGCCGAAGACTTCGTCGCCGTGGCCATCCCGCGTTCCGCCGAATCCATACTCGCGGTCTGGGCGATAGCCAAGACCGGAGCGGCCTTCGTACCCGTCGACCCGATGTATCCGGCGGACCGCATCGCCCACATGCTGTCGGATTCCGGTGCCGCCATCGGCCTGACGCTCACCACATGCCGCGACGCATTGCCAGGGACGGCCGAATGGCTGGTACTGGACGCACCGGCCACGGCGGCCCGCATGCGGCATTCGAGCGCGGCACCCCTTGCGCCCGATGAGCTGACGCGTCCGATGCGCGTGGCCAATCCCGCATGGATGATCTACACCTCCGGTTCAACCGGCACACCGAAGGGCGTAGTAGTCACCCACGGCGGACTCGCGGGAGTGGCGCGTGCACAGCGAGATCGCTACCAGGTCACCGCGACATCCCGCGTACTGCATGTGGCATCGCCCAGTTTCGACGCCGCCATGCTCGAGCTCTTGTTCGCGCTGTCCGCGGGCGCCGCACTGGTCATCGCGCCCGTAGATATCTACGGCGGCGCGGAATTGACCGCATTCATCCGGGATCAGCGGGTCACCCACGCCTTCATCACCCCGGCGGTGCTGCGAACGCTGGATCCGAACGAACTCCCCGAACTCACCCACCTCACCGTCGGCGGCGAGTCGTACGGTCCCGACGTGGTGCGGCGCTGGGGAACCGGGCGAGCATTCCACAACACCTACGGCCCGACCGAGACCACGATCATCACCAATATCAGCGCGCCGCTGCGACCTGGCGAATTCGATGTGGGCGGCACCATTCACGGCATGTCCGCGGTGGTGCTCGATAGCAGATTGCAACCCATCCCGGATGGGGTGACCGGCGAACTGTACTTGCGCGGCCCGGGTCTGGCTCGCGGATACCACGCTCGGGCGGCACTGACGGCGGATCGCTTCGTCGCCGATCCTTGCGGTCCGGCGGGCGGGCGGCTCTACCGGACCGGCGATCTCGTGCGCTGGACCCCATCCGGCGCTATCCAGTACGTCGGACGGGCCGACCATCAGGTGAAGGTGCGCGGTCTGCGTATCGAACTCGGTGAGATCGACGCAGTGCTGTCGGCCCATGAGAGCGTCGAGTTCGCGGTGACCGTCGGGCACACCGATGCCACTGGCTCCGTTTCGCTGGTCGCGTATGTCGTCGCTAACGAGGCGATCGACACCGCTGAGCTCACGGCCTTCGCGGCGCGCTCCCTGGCCGCCTATATGGTGCCCGCCGCCATAATGGTCCTCGATGAAATCCCGCTGACCCCGGTCGGCAAACTGGACCGCAAGGCGCTGCCCGCACCCGAGTTCCGCACCGCGACCTTCCGCGCGCCGCAGACGGCCGCCGAGCGAATCGTGGCCGAGGTCTTCGCCGAGGTGCTCGGGCTGGCAGCGGTCGGCCTCGATGACGACTTCTTCTCCGCCGGCGGAAACTCGCTGACCGCAACTCAATTGGCCGCACGCCTGGCCGCACGCCTGGGCGCGCGATCGGGCACGACGGTCGGCGTGCGACTCGTCTTCGAGAACTCGACCGTCTCGGCCTTGGCCGCCGCCCTCGACACCGCCGCGACGCGCACGCGTCCGGCCCTGACCCGACGCACCGACACCGATCCGATTCCCCTTTCGCTGGCACAGCAGCGCATGTGGTTCCTCAATCGCCTCGACCGCCAGTCCACCGCTTACAACATCCCACTGGCAGTGCGGCTCACCGGCCACCTCGATATCACCGCACTCAATGCGGCCATTACCGACGTGGTCGAACGCCACGAAGTGCTGCGCACGGTATACCCGCAGCACGAAAGCGGTCCGGTACAGGTGATCTTGCCGGTGGCCGATGCGGGCGCGCCGATGCTGGCCCCGATTCCGGTGCCGGTCGACGATCTGACCACGGCGGTCGCGGACTTCGTTGGCGGCGGATTCGATGTCACCGACTCGGTTCCGTTGCGCGCCCGGTTGTTTCGTCCGGTCACGGGTACGACCGACTTCGATGAACATGTGCTGGTTGTGGTCGTCCATCACATCGCCGCGGACGGCTCGTCCTTGGTCCCGCTGGCACGCGACGTGATGACCGCCTACGCCGCACGTAAGCACGGCCTGCCGCCGGAATGGACCCCACTGCCGGTGCAATACGCGGATTTCAGCCGCTGGCAACGAGATCTGCTGGGCAGCGAAGACGACCCGGATTCGCTGATCTCCCAGCAACTCGGGTTCTGGATCGAAACCCTCACGGAACTGCCCGCGCAGCTCGCTCTCCCGACCGACCGTCCGAGACCCGCTATCGTCTCCACCCGCGGTCGCCATGTCGATTTCAGCATCGACGCCGACCTGCAGGCGAGGCTGGCGGATCTGGGCCGTAACAGCGCGGCGACACTGTTCATGGTCGTGCACGCCGCCTTCGCGGTGCTGTTGGCCCGCCTGTCGGGAACCGCTGACATCGCCGTCGGTACCCCTGTCGCGGGCCGTGGCGCCGCCGAGCTCGACAACGTGGTCGGCATGTTCGTCAATACCCTGGTGCTGCGGACCCAGGTGGACGCGGCTGCCGGCTTCACCGAACTCCTGGATCGGGTACGTGCCGCGGACCTGGCCGCCTTCTCCCATGCCGACGTACCGTTCGAGCGGCTGGTCGAGGTGTTGAATCCGGAGCGCTCGACCGCGCGGCATCCGCTGTTCCAGGTCGGCTTCTCCTTCCACAACCAGGCGGAGGCGGAATTCGGGCTGGACGGTTCGACCGCCACCGCAGTCGATTTCGACTCCGAGATCTCGCAATTCGACCTACATTTGGTCGTCACCGATCGCTACGATTCGGATGGGCATGCGGCAGGCATGGCCGCATCCATCACCTACGCGACCGCGCTTTTCGACGAAGCCACGGTCGCCGGTCTCGCCGGACGGCTGCGGCGTCTGCTGTCGGCCATCTGCGCCGAACCGCAGCTGCCTGTCGGTGATCTACCGCTACTGGACACCGCCGAACGCGATCGGATGCTGGTGTCCTGGAATCGGACCGAACACGAATTCCCTCCAGCCACGCTCATTGCCGCCTTCGAAGCACAGGCCGTCGAGACACCCGATGCGGTGGCAATCGTCGATGACGGCGTAACGGTCACCTACGGCCGATTCGCCGCGCGAGTGAACCGGCTCGCCCGCGCTCTCATCGGCCGGGGCATCGGCCCGGATTCGCTGGTGGCCCTGGCCATTCCGCGTAGTGTCGACCTACTCGTCGCCATGTACGCGGTGGTAACGGCAGGCGGTGCGTATGTCCCACTCGATCCGACCCATCCGCTCGACCGGACCACGAGCGTACTAGCCGCCGCCAACCCGGCACTGGTGCTGACCTCGGCCGAACGGCCGATGCTGCCCGAATCGGTGGCGGACAACGATGTGGTGCTGGATATCTCGGTTGCCGCGGGTGTTCTCGACAACAGTCCGATTCGTGCTGAGGAGCGGTTGTCCACACTGACTCCAGCGCACACCGTATATCTCATCTTCACCTCGGGATCGACGGGAACCCCCAAGGGCGTCGCGGTCACGCACTCGGCTGTCACACACCAATTGGATTGGCTGCAAACCGAATACGAACTGCACGCCGATGATGCCACGCTACTGATGACCTCGGCGGCCTTCGATCTCTCGGTCTGGGAGTTCTGGTGGGCATTGCGCACCGGTGCGCGAGTAGTACTGGCACCGCGAGGCGCACAACGTGACCCGGCCGGCGTGGTGGATCTGATTCGACGCGCCTCGGTCACCACGGTGACGCTGGTGCCATCGCTGCTGGCCATGCTGGCGGAGGTCAGTGGTGATCAGCGACTGCCGAGATCGCTGCGGCGACTGCTCGTCATCGGGGAGGCGCTGCCCGCCGCGACCGTCGACCGGATCGGCGCACTCACCACCGCCCGTATCGACAACCTGTACGGGCCCACCGAGGCAGCGGTCTCGGTGACTCGATTCCGCACCGGCGAGGGTTTCCGCCAGCCGGTGGTCCCGATCGGCACACCGGAATCCGGAAACCAGGTCTATGTGCTCGACGACCGACTGCACCCGGTGCCGGCGGGCGTGGCGGGTGAGCTGTACCTGGGCGGCGCGCAACTGGCGCGCGGCTACTACGGCAGGCCGGATCTGAGCGCGGAACGGTTCGTGGCCAACCCATTCGGCGCATCGGGTGCCCGGATGTATCGAACCGGCGATCTGGTCCGCTGGGGTTCGGACGGCAATCTCGACTACGTCGAGCGCCGCGACTTCCAGGTGAAAGTACGCGGCTACCGCATCGAACTCGCCGAAATCGAGCACGCGCTACGCGCACGTCCGGCGGTCACCGAGGCCGTCGTCATCGCCCATCACGGTGATCTGCTGGTCGGGTATTTCACCGCCACCGAGGCGATCGATCCGAATGCGCTGCGATCCGCGCTGACCGAGACGCTGCCGAGCTACCTGGTTCCGACGGTGCTGATCCAACTGAATGCCCTGCCGCTCAACGCCAACGGCAAGGTCGACCGGTCCGCACTGCCCGCACCCGAATTGGGCGCACGAGAATTCCGGGCTCCGGAAACGGAGCTGGAGCTGCTGGTCTGCACCGTCTTCGCGGAGGCGCTGGAGGTCGAACGAATCGGCATGGACGACAACTTCTTCGAACGCGGCGGCAATTCACTGCTGGCGACTCGACTGGCGACCCGGCTGAGCACAGCACTGGCCGAACGGATCCCGGTGGTGTGGTTGTTCACCGCTCCGACACCCGCGGATCTGATCGCCCAACTGGAACTGCACCGCTGCGGCCGAGGCCGCGTGCAGGTGCAAGCCGCCTTCGATGTCCTACTGCCTTTGCGTCCCGGTGGTTCTCGCGAACCGCTGTTCTGCATCCACCCGGTCGGCGGTGTCGCCTGGTCGTTCGCGGGTCTGGCCGCACATATCGATCCGGAACGTGGCATCTATGGCCTCCAGTCTCCGGTGCTGAATTCGGCGGCGGCGCTGCCGGATTCCATCGAGAACTGGGCCGGACACTATGTCCGCGAAATCCGCGCGGTACAGCCCGAGGGGCCCTACCACCTGCTCGGCTGGTCACTCGGCGGTGTACTCGCACACGCCATCGCGAACCAATTGCGAGACCAGGGCCAACATGTCGCGCTGCTGGCCATGATGGACAGCCCGCTGCGCACAACGGTGGACGATACGGCAACCGTCCCGGTGGCGGATCTGCTCGGCGGCCTGCTCGGCGAACAAGCCGACGATATCGATACCGAACTGGGCCGCACCCAACTCGCCCGCCGCATCGCCGAACTTCCGGAACCGTTCACATCCTTCGGATTCGACCGGCTCGCCCGTCTGCTGGACGCGGGCACGCACGCACTGGAGCTCATCACCCGCTACCGCCCGCGGCCCTATAAGGGCAACCTCGTCTACTTCACCGCCGCGCTCGACGACCCCACCGGGGCCACCGGCGCGGCCAGCTGGTCCGACGCGGTCGACGGCACGGTGCACAACCACGCTGTCCAGGCCACGCACTGGCGCATGACCTCCGAACCCGCCCTCGCCCGCATCGGCCACGTCCTGACCAATCTCTTGACGCACACCGAGCTGGCCTGAACGTCCCAACCAGGAAGGCCGATCAATGCCCAACCCATTCGATGACGATGACGCCCAGTTCTACGTCCTGATCAATGCCGAGGGCCAGCACTCCCTGTGGCCGATCTTCGCTGCCGTCCCCGGCGGCTGGACCGTCGCCTACGGCGCGGCCACGCGCCGCTCCTGCCTGAAGTACGTCGAATCCAACTGGCTGGATATGCGTCCCAATTCGCTCATTACCGCGACGCGGCCCGAAGCCAACTGAATAGGTAGGGCGCGCCGGTTCGTACACCCCCCTGCCGACCGGCGCGCCCTATCGCCTCATGCCCTGGTGCGTGGCGTATCGACGACCATCCGAGCCTGCTCGCGCCAATCGGCGACGGCACGCCCCCGGAAACCCGACAGCGCGGTATCGAACTGTTTGGCGCGCTTGGTGACGGTGAGGCCGACGTAGGTGTGGCCATTGGTGATCGCCCGGGTAGCCACCGCGCACGCCTCGTCCACCTCGCCCGAGGCCAGCAACGCGGTGGCGTGTTCGAACCGGACCAGCGCGGGTTCCATGGTCTCGCTGGGGTCGTAGAGCCCGATAGCTCGCTCGGATGCCAGGGCGGTCTGCTCGGGGCGGCCCAAGCGGGAGTAGCCGATCGCCTGATAGAAGGCGAGCTTCTCCGGCCGGAAGGAAAAGATGCCGATCGAGAGTTGTTCCGTGGGCACATTTTCCAGCGCCTGCTCGGATTTGAAGATGCAGCGGGTGAAGCCTTCGAAATTGCCGAGGCTGGCGTGCGCACGGGCGGCCATTCCCCACAACCACGCCGCTGCCGGACCGTGGCCCGGATTTTCTTCGAGGCGCGGGCTGAGTAGGTTCAAAACTTCCTTCGGGTTATCGCTATAGGTGGGTAAATATGCCAATCCCGCCAGTGCGATGTCCTCCGAATAGCGATCTCCGATGTCCTGGGCGGCATGAATTGCGGTGGTGTACCACAATCGGGCCTGACCGAAATGTCCCTCGTTGAACAGAATTTCGCCGACCACATTCGCCAGTCGGCCGGCCGTACGGACCAGTCGGATTTGATGATGGGTCGCCTGTCGCTCCGCGAGACAGCCGCGCACTGCCCGGAATTGGTCGAGCGTGGTATGCAGCAACTCGTGCGGCGGGACCTGCACGACGCGGGTGCCGAGCGCCTCGACGGATTGCTCGAGCAGGCCGAGCCGTCGTTCGCTCATCGAACCCGCATCCAGGGTGGCGAGCATCTTCTCCGGTTCGCTCGTGACCATCTCGGCCGCCTGACCGGCCACGCCCGCGCCGATGCAGGCCAATAACAATCGCCTTCTCACGTCGTCATCCTCGACTTCCTTGTCGAGCCCGATGTCCCTACCGAGCTGTATCCGATCGAGCGCCGCGCTCGTATCTTCGGTATCGCGGGCCGCCGTCGGGCCCGTGATCGCGCGCTCGAATCGCGCGACGACGACCGAATCGGCCTCCGATAGCACTCGATCGAGCAAACGCCTGCTTGCGGCATGCATCCGGGTTGTCCGGCCGTTCTCCCACAAGATCACGGTGCGCGGGGTGACGCCCACCAGGCGTGCGAACTCATAGCGACTTCGCTTCATCGCCACGCGAAGAGCGAGTACGTCTTCGCCGGTCCAGTCGACCTCAACCATAGGTCCCCGCTCCCTTGTACGGCTGAATCAATCGGAAATTACTCGCATTTACCGCATTCGGCTCTGTTATCCACCGAATCGCAACGTGCACGCTGAAGCGGTACCCGGCACCGGGTTTGTGCCCCAAACCCTTTCGGGGGTGCCGGCTCCGGCGGAGCTCGACTCACGGTCCCGACGCTGTCCGATCCACAGCGTTGCAGGCGGGTTCCGGTGGGGCCGCCGGTGCTGGGTGCACTTATCTCTTCAGCGGAGGTGAACAATGGACGTTTTGCATTCGGACATACGGGAATTGTGGCTCGTGCAGAGCCGCGACTGCAATCAAGAGCCGGTGGGTCTGACCGATGACCGAGCGCGTTTCGTACTGTCCGTTCACGCCGGCCACGGCGCCCACTGCCGACAGTATCTGGCCGCCTCCGCGCACTGCTTCCGGCGCGCCGCCGAAAAGTAGCCGATGCTCGGATGAGGGGTCTCGGTGCGACGCTGGGTTACCCAGCGTCGCAACGGGTTAGAGCGTTCAGTGCCGCGCACGCTCAGTGAAAACGTTGCGTGCCACGGTGATTGCGTTGAGCGCCGCCGGAAACCCGGCATAACCCGCCATCTGCGTGATGATTTCGACGACCTCGGTCTCGGTGCCGCCGACATTCAGCAGGCCGTGGATGTGTACACCCAGTTGCGGCGCCACGGTGCCGAGTGCGGTGCACATGGCGACGGTGACCATTTCACGAGTCTTCAGATCAAGGCCGGGACGCGAATACACATCGCCGAAGGAGTATTCGATGATGTAGCGCCCCAGATCCGGTGCGATATCGCGCAGCGAGGCGATGACCTGTTCGCCTGCGTGCCCGTCGATCTCGGCGAGCTTGGCGCTCCCGCGCTCGAACCGGTCACCGGTCGGTGCCGGTGTCGGTTCGGCCGGTGCGGGGAGATCGGTACGGGCTTCGAACACTTCGCGCGCCGCACCCAGTCCGTTCAGCGCGGCAGGGAACCCGGCATACACGCTGACGTGGATCAGCGTCTCCACGATCTCCTCCCGGGTGCACCCGACATTCAGCGCCCCGTCGATATGGAACCGCAACTGTGGCGCGGCATTTCCCATCGCAGCCAGCGCCGACACCGTCGCCAACTGCCGCTGCCGCAACGTCAACCCCGGCCGCGAGAGAATGTCGCCGTACCCGAATTCGACGGTCAGCCGCCCGAGGTCCGGTGCGATATCCGCGAGACTGTCCAGCACCGCGGGCCGCTCCTGCCCACCGACCTGCCGAAGCAGCTCCAGTCCGCGCTCGAAACGATCATTGCTGGCAGAGGCCTGTGTGTTGGTCATGCCCCGAACTCTAGAAGTTGGAGTGTGCTCCAACACAAGCACTGATCCCCCATGAGCTGTGACACAGGTGCGGTCATCACCCACCGAAACCGCGTGGCCGGGTCTCGGGGTCGAAGGCTGTCGCATAACCAGTGACCACCGCGCACAAGTTGCGTGGCTGTTGCCGAATTCGCCGCCGGGCGGCTATTCCGTCACATCATCGTCACACACTCGGGGGATCAAATCACGTCCGGCTCAGCATGATTGCGCGGCTGCCGACGAAATAGCGACGTGATTGTGTCACGGCCAAAATACGCCACAATTCGGCAACAGGCACCGCAGCCGCTGCGAGGCGGTCAATGCCTCTGCGACAACAAATTCCGCCGCGAGCACAACACCGCCAGCACCACGGTCGCCGGTCGCACCCCCCCACCCGAGACTCGGCTGCCGCAGAAGTAGCGAGCACCGCACATAAGGCGCAGCCCCTGCGAGGCGGTCAATGCCTCTGCGACAGCAAATTCCGCCGCGAGCACAACACCGCCAGCACCACGGTCGCCGGTCGCACCTCCCACCCGAGACTCGGCTGCCGCAGAAGTAGCGAGCACCGCACATAGGGTGCAGAGCCTGTTGCCGAATGCGCCGCCTGGGCGGCTGTTCCGCCCACTCGGCAGATCAAATCACTTCCGGCTCAGCGCGATTGCTCGGCGACCGCCGAAATAGCGACATGCCCTGCGTCCTGGCCAAATACACAACAATTCGGCAACAGGTACTGCAACGTATGCGAGGTATGCATTCGATGTGGGTGAACCTCGATCCGATGGACACAGCGGGTGGGTGTTGGCGAGAGACCATCACCCGCTGGTGCTAGGGGCTCGCACCAGGCAGATCTCAGGGGATGTCCCGGATGTGTGGGGTGGAGGAACTTCCTAGCGTCGAGTCATGCGCATTCTGACCTTAGGTATTGCTGCTGGTGTGGTCGTCCTACTCGCGGGATGTGCGAAGGATGCGGAACCGGCTGTGCCGGTTGGGGTTTCGGTGGACCGGATTCGGGTGGTCCAGGGAGATATCGATCGGGCGGTCGAGGGTGGGGTCACGGGGATGATCGCGACATTGACCGAGAACGGGCAGACGGTCACCCTGACAAGTGGAGTGGCCGATATCGGTACTCGTGCGCCGATTCCGGTCGCGCCGCCGCAGCGGGTGCGGATCGGCAGTATCAGCAAGACGTTCACCAGTTCGGTGGTGTTGCAGTTGGCGGCGGAGGGCAAGATTCGGCTCGATGAGCCGGTGGATACTTATCTGCCGGGGCTGTTGCGGGGCGAGGGGATCGATGGCCGGGCGATTACCGTGCGTCAGATCCTGCGGCACCAAAGCGGTTTGCCGGAGCTCACCGATGATCCGCGCGTCGACGAGTATGCGGCGGCGCTGGCGGGACGGATCATGACACCGGCCGAGCAGATCGCGATAATCCTCAGCAGGCCAGCGGATTTCGCGCCCGGGGCGCGCTTCGAGTACAGCAACTCGAACTACATCGTTGCGGATGTGCTGGTCGAGCGGGTCACGGGTGCGGCATATGTAGACGAGTTGAATCAGCGGATCCTGAAGCCGTTGGGGCTCGACGACACCTACCTGCCCGCGCCGGGCGAGCTCGATATCCGGGGGCCGCATCCCAAGGGGTACGCCGATATCGATGGTGTGGTCACCGATGTGTCACGTATCGAACCTTCGGTGCCGTGGGGTGCGGGCGGAATGGTCTCCACCGGTAGCGATTTGAACCGCTTCTATCAGGCGCTGCTGGCCGGGCAGGTCGTTCCGGCCGCCGAACTGCGGGAGATGCGGACCGGTGTGCCGATGGGGCAGGCGGATATGAACTACGGACTCGGTATCGGCTCCACTCACCTGCCCTGTGGCGCAGAATATGTCGGGCACACCGGCGGCATATACGGATTCGTCACGGTCTCCGGCGCGACACCGGATGGTCGGGCGGTGACCTACGCCTACACGAAGTCGCCGAAAACCATGCCCGATCTGACGCCCCTACTCTCACACGCCCTCTGTCGATAAGCGGTAGAAACATTGTGGCGGCGGTGAATCGGGTGATCTTCGACATCGCCGCTACCCGATCCGATTGCCGACCAGGGCCTTCCATAGGCTCGCGCGATGCGCGTACTTGTCACGGGAGCGGCCGGTTACCTCGGCCGAGCTGTCGTTTCGGCCTTGACGGAGGCCGGTCACGACGCTGTCGCCATGGTGCACACTGCGCGACCGAACATCGTGCAGGCGAAAGAGATTCGCTGTGCCGATTTGTTCGACTCCGTCGCACTGCGACGGGCCGTGGACGGCGTGGATGCGGTGTGTCACCTGGCCGGGCGGACCCGGGTGCGCGAGTCGATGGCCGACCCGCTCCGGTATTTCGGGGTCAACACCGTCGGGACCATCGCCGTGCTCGATGCGATGGCGACCGCCGGGGTGCCCCGGCTCGTATTCGCCTCGACCGGCGCGATCTACGGCGATGTCAGCGGACGGCCGATCACCGAGGATCTGCACGATAACCCGCCCCATCCGTACGCAAGTAGCAAACTGGCGGCCGAATCGGCCCTCGAAGCCCACGACGTCGCCGCTGTTGTACTTCGACTGTTGAATGTGGCCGGGGGCCGCGATCCGGACCCCACCCGGCTCATTCCCCGGGTGCTCAGTGCCGCGGTACGGAATGAACCGTTGGAGATCAATGGCGACGGCACAGCGGTCCGTGACTATGTGCACGTTTCCGATGCCGCGAATGCGTTCGTAGCCGGGCTCGAACACCTGCCACCGCCGGGCGCGATCGAAAGGTACGTCATCGGTAGCGGACGGGGCACGAGCGTCGGTCAGGTAGTTGCCTGCGTCGAAAACATATCGGGCCGTCGTATGGCGCTCACCCATCGCCCCGCGGTGCCGGAGCCGAGTTCGCTGGTCGGCGATCCGTCCAAGGCCTTGGCTCAATTGGGTTGGGTGCCAGAGCATTCCGATATCGATGCGATCGTCGAGCAGATGTGGCACGCCTACTCGGACTAGGGTGTCTCGGGCTCGGATCACCGTTCCTGCGGATGCGGCGCAGCGCGGCCATCGGTCCGGTGGTAATCGGCCGAACCAGCACGAGCATGGGCACCCAGGGCAAGCCGCCCCAGCCAACTATCCATGGTGATGCGCCTGGAAAAGGTGGACGCCCGCTGGCTGGTAAACAAGGTGAACTCCCCCCACGCCGGGCCTAACTGACACTGCGCATCCGACGATGTGGACCTGTTCGCATCGAGCAGCAGCGATATCTAGATGTTTGCCACAGGTGTCGTCGTGCGCCCGATTCGACCGATGCTGCTCGGGTGGCGGTGCCATTTTCGATGTATTGTGCTCACCCCGCGGTCTGTCGCTGTAAATTTGCCAACCGTTGGCGCTTGAATGCACCGACTAGTCGATGGATGCCCCGCACAACTCGTGGAGGTAGAGATCGTGACTCGTCTTTTTCTTCCCTTTCTCCGCGGCAGGAGACGCCGCTGGTCCCGTGTCCTCAGTGCATTCGGCGGTGTGGCACTCGCGCTGTCACTGGCGCCGATGGCCACTGCGGAACCGCTGTATCCGCTGCCCGATCCCGATCCGTTCTACGCCGCCCCGGTGGATCTGGGCGCGCACGGCCCCGGTGACGTGCTCGACGTTCGGGCATTGCCGCCGGTGCCCCTCTTCCCCGGAGCCACGGCCACACTGGTCAAGTTCCGGTCCACCGACTCGCACGGTGGGCCGATCGCGGCGACCACCACTGTCATCACCCCGCCTTTCCATCAGCCCGACGCGCCGTTGCTGTCGTATCAGCACTTCATCAATGCACTCGGTACGCACTGCGGGGTATCGCACACGCTGTACAGCGGCGATCTGAATCTGGGGGCGACGGTGTCGATGTTGAATGCGGTGCTGCAGCGGGGTTGGAGTATCTCGCTGCCGGATCATCTCGGACCGCTGTTCGCCCTCGGAGCAGGGCGTTTGGGTGGCCAGATCGTATTGGACAGCATCCGGGCGGTGAAACGGCAGCCCGAATTCGCCGTCCAGCACAGCCCGGTAGCGCTGGCCGGCTACTCCGGTGGCGGATTGGCCACCGGATGGGCGGCCGTGCTGCAGCCGTCGTACGCATCCGAGCTGCAGCTGCAGGGCGCGGCCATTGGTGGTGTCCCGGAGAACCTGGTGACGATGGCGCAGCAGCTGGGCCTCGAGCCGCACCCGGGCTTCGGACTGGCTATGGCAGCGGCGATCGGTCTGGAGCGAGAGTACCCGGATCAAATACATACCAGCGCATATCTCAACCCACGTGGCCTCGCGCTCCGTGGCGCCATGGCCAACAGCTGCACCAACGAAATTCTCGCCATGGGCGCCAACGGCAGCGCTCGCGAGTTCGTCACCAGTACGTCGTTCATCGATAGTCGTGAGGCGCGGTCGGTGGTGGAGGAGAACAGTCTGGAACTCTATCCCGGGGTGCCGGAAATCCCGATATTCGAATGGCATTCGCCGTCCGACCCGCTTGTTCCGGTCGGCTCCATCGGCAACACCGACCGCCGGTGGTGCAGTACCGGGGTGCGGTTGCGGACGATGGAGGTGTCGGCGCCCGAGCATTTGTCCGCGGGGGTACAGGGTGCCCCCGAGGTACTGCAGTGGCTCGAGGGTCGGATGCGCGGCGAGCCCGCGCCGGTGGCCTGCTGAGATGGACCTCGGCAACTGAACCGCGATCAGCGGCCGAATAGGATGACTCGCATCAGGTGTGCGATGCGCTGCTGTGAGCAGAGGGGGTTATCGGGGCCCAGCCACTGGCCGAGGTCGACTACCAATGCCAGTGCGGCATGCACCAGCACCCGCGCCTCGGCAACGGAGAGCTCCGGTCGGACCCCGATGAGCAGCTTGGCCCACTCTTCGACATTGAGCCGCTGGATATTTCGCAGTACGGTGCGGCTCTCCGGCGGTACGTTGCTGATCTCCGCGTAGTACACGAAGGTCAGCTCACGCTCGGCGAAAGATCCCTGCACGTACAGCTCGATCAGGGTGCTCAGCGCCTGTTCCGGCGTATCCGATGCGGCGATGGCGGGTCCGATGGCCGCCGAAACTCGGTCCGCCGCACGGCGAAACGCGGCCGCGAGCAGGTCGCCCTTGCTGCGGTAGAAGCGGTACACCGCCGAGGAGGCGGGCAGGCCCGCCGCATTGGCGATCTCCTCCACGCTCACATTGGGATACCCGTGCTCGTGAAACAGTTCGATGGCCCGCACCAGCAACAGCTCGTGCTTGAAGGTCAGCGGAACCTCCTTCGCACCAAGGGATTCGGTCGCCTCGCCTGGTGCGGGCAGATCACATGCGGTCACCGCATGACAGGCCGAGCGAAGCAAGGCCGCCAAAGCGCGCGCGGGCACTGCGACATGATGATCGGAGATGCTGCCGATAACGCTCATCGCGGCGGCCGAGAGCACCGCTCGATCCTCGTCGGGCAACTCGGGACGAGTCTCTGCGAGCAGTTCGCGGGCGACCGAATCGGTGGCGATCAGGTTATCGATGAGGATCTGACGATCGGCATCTTCCAGATAGCGGTTCTGCCAGCGCAGTAGGGCGGCGCCGCGGCGATTCGCGATGGAGGCCGCGATCAGCGCATCGAGGATGTGGTCGAGGCGTTCGGCGGCGGGCCGGTCGCGCAGTTGTTCGGGCAGGCGCACCGCCTCGGTGCTCAGCCCGGCCAGCCGCAGTGCCTCCTCGCGGAACAGGGCGTATTTGCTCGGATAGTGGCGATACAACGCGGTGGAGCTGATATCTAGGCGCGAGGCGATGTCCTCCATGCTCACGCCGTGGTAGCCGAATGCGCCGAAGGCCTCCGCTGAGGCAGCGGCGATCTGCGCCCGTCGGTTGCGCGGGCGGCGTCGCACCGCGCGCGGTTGCGTGGTGCGGCCCGCGGTCGCGTCCTCCGTCGCGCGAGGATCCTCGGCATCCATCCCGCGATGTTAGCCCAAACGGACGCTTGCTAGACGTCTCTTCCCAGGGCTGAAAGGGGGCGAACGATCGATTACAGAAAGTGATATTTACGTGGGCCGCCACCGTAAATCCTGTGCAGAATGATAACTAACATACATGGTTCGGCGACGGTCAGCCTGTCCAAGCGCGGTGTGCAGACTACGAGCGGGCGGGACGGCCGAACAGGACCAACTGCATGAGCAATCGAACCCGGGCGGGGGACGCGATCGGTTCGGTGCTGAAGGTGCGCCCCAGATCGACCACCAACGCGAAGGCCGCGTGGATCAGGAACCGGGCCTCGGCAGGTGAGAGCTCCGGTCGCACCTCGCGCAGCAGCCGCGCCCACTCTTCCACACTGAGCCGCTGGATATTTCGCAGCACCGTGCGCTCGTCGCTCGGAACATGCTGGAACTCCGTGTAATACACAAAGGTCAACGCGCGCTCGGAGAACGAACCCGCGACGTACTGTTCGATCAGTGTGATCAGCGCCGCTTCGGCGTCGGCTGCCGCGGCCACCGCCGGGCCGATCGCACCCGAAACCCGATCGGCGGCCCGTCGGAACGCGGCCGCGAGCAGATCACTCTTGCCCCGATAGAACCGGTACACCGCCGACGCGGCGGAAAGTCCTGCGGCAGTGGCGATTTCCTCGACACTGACATTCGGATAGCCGCGATCGTGGAAGAGTTCGACGGCCTTGCGCAGCAACAGCTCGTGCTTGAAAGAATCCGGAATCTCCGCCGCCACTGGCAGTTCGGCATCCGCTTCCAGCGCGGGCAGCTCGGCGGGCACGAGCGACCAGCAGGCCGAACTCAACAGCCGAGCAAGAGATTTCGCCGGCAGGCTGGCATGGTGATCGGCAATGCTGGTGACCGCGCTGAGCAGGGCGGCTCGCAGCACCCGCAACTCGTCCTCGGCGAGTTCCGGTCGCAATGCGGCCAATTGCGCACCGATCGCACCCACGACGGCGAGTTGTTGGTCGGTGAGAACCGTCAGATCCTCCGGTTCGAGATAGCGACCCTCCCAGCGCACCAGGGTGACGGTCGGCCGATTCTCGATCGTGACGCCGATCAGAGCGTCGAGCACCTGGCGCAGCCGCTGCTCGGGAGTCCTGCGTTCACCCACCCCGCCGATTTCGTCGGCTGCCATCCCCGGGCCCTGCGCCGCCTCTGGCAGCTCTACCGATTCCGTCATGGCCCGGCCCACCCGCAGCAATTCCTCCCGGAACAGCGCGTACTTGCTCGGATAGTGCCGATACAGCGCCGCCGAGCTGATCCCGAGCCCGGACGCGATGTCCTCCATGCTCACACCGTGGTAGCCCAGCGCGCCGAATGCGGCCGCCGACGCCGCCGCGATCTGGGCCCGCCGATTCTTCGGCCTGCGCCGAATCTCGCGCGGTGCCGAGTCGCCGCTGACCGCCTTGCGCGCCGTACGGCGATTGTCGACACTCATGCCGCCATGGTATCGACAACTTCGCCACCGTCAGCTGTCCAGGTCGGTCTGATTTGCCCAGGTGGGGGAGCTCGGCCCTATTTTGGGGTCAGCGCCCGCATTCAGGCGGTTTCATCGGGCGCATTCGTGTCGAAGGTGGCCAACCCCAACGATTTCCACGCATCGAGGAGGCGCTTGTCGCCCGCTGCGACGACAAGATCGGTGTCCTCCAATTGTTCTGCCGAAGCGCAGTGGATGGCGTCGTACCCGCGCAATGCGAGCAGGTCGGTGAGCTCCGCCGCCCGCCGGACGAGTGCCTCATCCACTTCGGTGATCTCGAGCTGTGGCCAGAGCTGGTCCAGCAGCCGTCGGCATGACGTATACGCATTGTCGTCCAGGCGCACCATACGGTGCGCCTGTGCGAGTGCGGCCGCGGTCTCCACATACAGCAGTCTGCTCGACACAACGGCGTCCGCGTCATCCCAGAATCGGCGACACGCTTCACTGCTCGGCTCGCTGACCAGCAGCGGTACGAACGCCGACGTATCGAGATAGCCGATCACCGCCGCTGCTCCTCGATGAGCTCGCTGACTATGCCCTCGCCACGAATCGGCTCGGGCGCGGGCTGCTTCTTCTTGCGGGCGGGCTGCACACGCCCTTCGGCGCGAAGTTGCTCCAGCCGCGTCGGTTGCCCGACAGGCACGAGGCGGGCGACCGGTCGGCCGTGGTCTGTGACGGTCACCGTGCGTCCGGAGCGAACCTCGGCCAGATGGCGACTGAGGTTATCGCGCAGTTCTCGAATGCCGACGTCCATGCTGCTCTCCCTAACGTGGCTATTTCTCTTGATGGCATTGTAGCCACATACCGACGGGCTCCCCGTCAGCTCCGGCTCAGCGTCTTGTCGGCGGGGTGTTGGGGACTGGCAGGGCGAAGGCGAGCCCGATGGCGTTGGCGGCTGCCCGCCGGTTCAGTTCTGGGCTGGGCGGACGGCGGAGTACCAATCGAGCAGGTCCGGGTTGTCGACGGCGCTGCGTTCGACGACGCGCGTCGGGTCGGCGCCTTGGAAGAGCTTTTTGATCGGGACCTCGAGTTTTTTGCCGGTGCGGGTGTGCGGGATGCCGGGGGCGACGATGATTTCGTCGGGGACGTGGCGAGGGGAGACCTCGGTGCGGATGGTGGTTTCGATGCGGGTTTTCAGGTCGTCGGTGAGGTCTGTGCCGGGGGTGAGGGTGACGAATAGCGGCATCCAGTAGCCGCCGTCGGGTTGTTCGGCGCCGATGACGAGGGCCTCGGTGATTTCGGGGAGGCGTTCGACCGATTGGTAGATATCGGCGCTGCCCATGCGGATGCCGTGCCGGTTGAGGGTGGAGTCGGAGCGGCCGTGCACCACGATGCTGCCCCGTTCGGTGATGGTGATCCAGTCGCCGTGCCGCCAGATCCCGGGGAACATGTCGAAATAGGCGTCGTGGTAACGGCTTCCGTCCGGATCGTTCCAGAAGCGTACCGGCATGGATGGCATGGGTTTGGTGATGACGAGTTCGCCGACCTCGTCGCGGACCGGCTTGCCGTCGGCGTCGAAGGCTTCCAGCGCGACACCGAGGTAGGGCGCGGAAAGCTCACCGGGCCAGGTCGGCACGGTCCGTGCGCCGCCGATGAAGGCGGAGACCACATCGGTGCCGCCGCTGATCGAGGCGACCTGCACGTGGTCACCGACATTCTCGCTCAACCACACCGCCGATGCGGGCGGCAATGACGAGCCGGTGATGCCGACCTGTCGCAGCGCGGTGAGATCGTGGTCGGTGCGCGGTACCGCAGCCGCCTTGATGCAGGCGAGCACATAGCCCGGACTGGTACCGAGGACGGTCGCGCCGACCTGGGATGCGATGTGCCACAGCGCGTCCGGAGCCGGATAGGTGGGACTGCCGTCGTAGCAGACGATGGTCGCACCGACCAGCAGTCCGGCGACCTGGAAGTTCCACATCATCCAACTCGGGCTGGTGTACCACAAGAAGGTGTCATCGGAACCGATATCAGCTTGCAGCGCAACGGCTTTGAGATGTTCGAGCACAACGCCGCCGTGCCCGTGCACGATGCCCTTGGGTAGACCCGTTGTGCCGGAGGAGAAGACGATCCACAGCGGATGGTCGAAATCGACCGTCTCGGTTTCGATCACAACGGCCTCGGTATTGGTGGCCGCGTCGGTCCAGGTCAGTGCGTCCGGAACCGGCAGGCCCAGCTGTGAGACGGCGACCGTTGTCCGCACGGTGTCGAGTCCGGCCCGCAGTGCCGCGATGTCCTCGCGCTTGTCATGGGTCTTGCCGCCGAACCGGTAGCCGTCGGCTGTTATCAGCACGGTGGGTTCGAGCTGGCCGAGCCGGTCCAACGCTGCCTTCGCCGAATAGTCCTGACCGCAGGCGCTCCACACCGCGCCAATGCTCGCGGTCGCCAGAAAGGCGATCACCGCCTCCGGAATATTCGGCAAGTATCCGGCGACTCGATCACCCGGCTGTACCCCGAGTGAACGCAGCGTGCGCGCGAATGCCGCAGTGCTGTCGATCAATTCGCTCCAGGACACCTCCCGCGCCGGTGCGTCCTCGGCAACGCCGATGATGGCGGGCCGGTCGGTACGGAACTGCCGTACCACCTGATCGACATAGTTCAGCCGGGTGCCAGGAAACCACTGCGCGCCAGGCATTTCGGCGCTTGCCAGCACCTCGCCCGCGATCGGACCGAGCTCGAAGTAATCCCACAGCGCACCCCAGAAGCCGGGCAGATCATCGACCGACCACTGCCACAGCGTCCGGTATTCCGGCGCGGACTGCCCGGTGCGTGCGGCCACGAACCGGGCGAAGTCGGTGATGCGCGCCTCGGCGATATCGGATTCGGTCGGCACCCATTGTGGTTGCACCGCATTACCTCCTGGGGATGATCTTCGGAAATCAGGTCTGGTTCGCGCGCCGCACGATCTGCTCGGCATGGCGCAGTACCGGGGCATCGACCATGCCGCCCTCGAATGCGAAGACGCCCCGATGGTTCGCGACTTCGGCGAGTACCCTGCGAGCCCAATCGATGTCGTCATCCGACGGCGCGTAGGCCGCCCGGATGACCGGCACCTGGCTCGGATGGATCGCCACCTTGGCGTCGAAGCCGCTCGCGACCGCGTCCACCGCTTCGGTGCGCAACCCGTCGAGATCGCGGATATTCAGATACACCGAGTCGAGCGCGAACTTGCCGTACGCCTTGGCCGCGAGCAGCGTGGTCGATCGAACATGGCGTGCCACATCGCGATAGCCGCCATCGGCATGCCGACTGGAATTGCCGCCGAGCCCGGCGACCAGATCCTCCGCACCCCACATGGCCCCGATGGCATTGCGTGCCGATACCGCTTGCCCGACCGATATCGCGCCGAGCGGCGATTCGATCAGCGCGATCACCTCGTAGTCGGCGAGTGTGTCGAGCTGTTCGGCGGATTCGGCTTTCGGCAGCATGATCCGCCGGTAGGCGGTCCGCGCCAAGGCATCGAGATCCGGTTCGTGTTCATCGGTGCCGACAGCATTGATCCGCACCACGGTGGTCGCGGGATCCAGTGGGGTCGCCACGAGTGCCTTGCGCGCGGACGCTTTATCCCCGGCCGCGACTCCGTCCTCGAGATCGATGATCACCACATCGGCTGCCGCGGCCGCCTTCTCGTAGCGTTCGGGGCGGTCGGCGGGGCAGAACAGCCAGGCCGGTCCCGGCATGTGCCAACTCATGTGGGCTCCTTGCGTACCAATGTCTTGCGTACCGCAGTCGCCACGATATCGCCATGCTGATTGCGAGCGGTGTGCGCGAAGGTGAGGATGCCCTCGCCAGGACGGCTCTTGGATTCGCGCTTATCGGTGACCGTCGTCTCGGCATACATGGTGTCGCCGTGGAACAGCGGCTTCGGGAAGGCGACCTCGGAGAAGCCAAGGTTGGCCACGATCGTGCCCTGCGTCAGCTGCGCGACCGAGAGACCGATCAGGGTGGAGAGGGTGAACATCGAATTCACCAGGCGCTGGTGGAACGGCGGCAGCTGATCGCTGAAGGCCGCGTCCAGGTGCAGTGCCTGGGTATTCATGGTCAGCGTGGTGAACAGGACGTTATCGGCCTCGGTAATGGTTCGGCCCGGCCGGTGCTCGTACACCACACCGATCTCGAACTCCTCGAACCACAGTCCGCGCTGCACCACCCGCCGTGGCGCGTCTGTCTCGCTCACAAGCCCAGCTCCCGTCCGATCAGCATCAACTGCACCTCCGTTGTGCCCTCGCCGATCTCCAGGATCTTGCTGTCGCGATAGTGCCTGGCCACAGCGTATTCGTTCATGAAGCCGTAGCCGCCGAAGATCTGGGTGGCGTCGCGGGCATTGTCCATGGCCGCCTCGCTGGCCACCAGCTTCGCGATGGAGGCTTCCTTCTTGAATGGTTTGCCCGCGAGCATGAGTGCGGCGGCGTCGTAGTAGGCGGTGCGCGCGGCGTGGGCGCGCGCCTCCATCCGGGCGATCTTGAAGGCGACGGCCTGGTTGCGGCCGATAGCCTGACCGAAGGCCTCGCGCTCCTTGGCATAGCGCACACTCTCGTCGACGCAGCCCTGGGCCGCGCCGACCGACAGCGCCGCGATGGCGATGCGGCCCTCGTCGAGGATGCGCAGGAAGTTGGCGTAGCCACGACCGCGCTCGCCGAGCAGGTTCTCCTGCGGCACCCGGACGTCGGTGAAGCTCAGCGGATGGGTATCCGAGGCATTCCAGCCGACCTTGTTATAGGCGGGCTCGGCCACGAAACCGGGGGTGTCGGTGGGCACGAGGATGGTCGATATCTCCTTCTTGCCACCCGACTGTCCGGTCACCGCGGTCACCGTCACCAGTTTGGTGATATCGGTGCCGGAGTTGGTGATGAACTGCTTGCTGCCATTGATGACCCATTCGGCGCCATCGGCGATGGCGGTGGTCCTGGTGCCGCCCGCATCGCTGCCCGCACCTGGTTCGGTGAGGCCGAAGGCGGCGAGATTGCGGCCACTCGTCAATTGCGGCAGCCATTCCTGCTTCTGCTTATCGTTGCCGAAGCGGTAGATGGGCATCGCCCCCAGCGAGACACCGGCCTCGAGCGTGATCGCCACACTCTGATCGACCTTGCCGAGTTCCTCCAGCGCCAGGCACAGCGCGAAGTAGTCGCCGCCCATACCGCCGTACTCCTCCGGGAACGGCAGGCCGAACAGGCCCATATCGGCCATGCCCGCGACGACCTTGTATGGAAACGTATGGTTCGCATCGTGTTCGGCGGCTACAGGGGCGACCACCGACTTGGCGAAATCGCGCACCGTCAGTGCGAGGTCGCGATAGTCCTCGGGCAGTGTGCCGGTGGACAGGTAGTCGGTCATCCGGAAATTCCTTCTTGTTCAGCGGTTTCGGGTTCGGCGGGAGCGGCGGCGATGCGTACGAGCGGCTGGTCGAGGCGGACCTGGGCGCCCGGTTCGACCAGGACTTCGACGCTGCCCGCAACCGGTGCGGTGAGCGTGTGCTCCATCTTCATGGCCTCGACCACGACGACCGGCGTGCCAACGGCGACGGTGGCACCGTTCGCGACCGGGATCGCGATCACCGAACCGGGCATGGGACTACGGATTTCGGCGTCACCAACGTGTTCGGCGCCGCCGCGGACATTCACCTCGGCCACTTCGCGCAGCACCGCGACGCCGGACGGCCCGGCCACCCAGAGCTGTCCGTCGTGCTCGGCGACGCGGTAATCCCGGCGCAGACCGTCGAGCGTCACGACCAGCCTGCCGTCGATGAAAGCAGCAGTGAGCGAGGCTGATTCACTGCTGTTGAGGTGCACTTCGGCGGCGTCGGGCGAGCCGGTCAGGTAGATGTGCTCGGTGCGGTCGCCGTTGGCGAGCCTGATGGTGGTCGGCGCGGGTGTGCCGATGCGCCACCCGGACGGGATATCCCACGGATCGCTCGCCGCCGCAGGCCAGCGCCGCAGCCAGTGATAGGCGGCCGCGGCGATGAATTCCTCGTCCCCGACGGCGGCGGGTCGGAAGTCGCCGACGCGACGATCCAGCAGTCCGGTATCGAGCTTGCCCGCGGCCACATCCTGGTCGGCCAGCAGGAAGCGCAGGAACTCGATATTGCTGGTGACGCCCAGCAGGACGGTATCGCTGAGCGCCCGATCGAGTTTCGCGAGCGCGGTAGGGCGATCGGCCGCGTGCACGATGACCTTCGAGAGCATCGGATCGTAATCGCTGCCGACGACGGTGCCGATGCGCAGGCCCGAATCCACGCGCACGCCAGCACCTTCCGGCTCGGACAGGTCGAGCACCGTGCCGCCGGTGGGCAGGAAGCCGCGACCCGGGTCCTCGGCATAAACGCGTGCCTCGATCGCATGTCCGACGAGCCGCAGCTCGTCCTGGTCCACCGCGAGCTTCTGTCCGGCCGCGACGCGCACCTGGCACTCCACCAGGTCGACCCCGGTGACCAACTCGGTGACCGGATGCTCAACTTGCAGCCGGGTATTCATCTCCATGAAGAAGAACTCGTCCGGCCGATCGGCGGACACGATGAATTCGACCGTGCCCGCACCGACATAGTCGACACTGCGTGCGGTATTGCAGGCGGCGGCGCCGATGCGCGCCCTGGTCGCGGCATCCAGCAGCGGTGAGGGCGCCTCTTCGATGACCTTCTGATGCCGCCGCTGCAGGCTGCATTCGCGTTCACCGAGGTGGATCACGTGGCCGAATTGATCGGCGAGAATCTGCACCTCGATATGGCGCGGCCGGGTGACGAATCGCTCCAGGAACAGCGTGTCGTCACCGAAGGCCGCGCCCGCCTCACGCCGAGCACTGGCCAGTGCGGCGGGCAATGCCGATGGCTCCTCGACGAGTCGCATACCCTTACCGCCGCCACCAGCGGATGGCTTGACCAGTACCGGATAGCCGATATCGGCTGCGGCGTCGATCAATTCGGCATCGGTGAGGCCGGGCCGAGCGATACCGGGGACGACGGGCACATCGAACGCGGCGACGGTGTTCTTCGCCGCGATCTTGTCGCCCATGATCTCGATCGCCTTGGCGGGCGGTCCGAGGAATACAATGCCCGCCTCGGCCAGTGCTGAAGCGAAAGCCGCATTCTCGGAAAGGAATCCGTAACCGGGATGCACGGCCTTCGCGCCGGTGCGCACCGCCGCGTCGACCACCTTCTCGATGTCGAGATAGCTCTCCCGGGCCGGAGCCGGGCCGAGGCGCACCGCGGTATCGGCCTCGCGCACATGCCTGGCCTGCACGTCCGCGTCGCTGTACACCGCGACCGAGCGAATACCCATGGCGCGCAAGGTCCGAATGACCCGCACCGCGATCTCGCCGCGATTGGCGACGAGCACGGTGTCGAAATCGATGGGATGGGATTTGTTCATCATCGCGATCACATCCGGAAGACGCCGTAGGAAACGGGTTCGAGCGGTGCCTGCGCACACACCGAAAGGGCAAGTCCGAGTATGGTTCTGGTATCGGCGGGGTCGATCACACCGTCATCCCATAGCCGCGCGGTCGAGTAGTACGGGTTGCCCTGATGTTCGTACTGTTCCCGAATCGGCGCTTTGAATGCCTCCTCGTCCGCGGGCGACCACGGTGCTCCGCTGCTATCGAGTTGATCCCCGCGCACCGTCGACAGGACCGAGGCGGCCTGCTCTCCACCCATTACCGAAATTCGCGCATTGGGCCACATCCACAGGAAACGCGGTGAATACGCGCGCCCGCACATCGAATAATTGCCCGCGCCGTACGATCCGCCGATCACCACCGTGAGTTTCGGCACCCGCGCGCACGCCACCGCGGTCACCATCTTGGCGCCGTGCTTGGCGATACCGCCCGCCTCGTAATCGCGCCCGACCATGAAACCGGTGATGTTCTGCAGGAAAAGCAGCGGAATCTTGCGCTTATCGCACAGTTCGATGAAATGCGCACCCTTCATGGCGGATTCACTGAACAGCACACCGTTATTGGCGATGATGCCGACCGGATGGCCGTGTATGCGGGCGAATCCGGTGACGAGCGTCTTGCCGTATTCGGCCTTGAATTCGTGGAATCCATCGCCACCGTCGACCAACCGGTGGATGACATCGCGGACGTCATACGGCGTGCGCAGATCGACCGGAACAACGTCGTACAGGTCGGACTCCGGCTTCGCGGTCGCGACGGTCGGCGTCACTTCCCACGGGCTGGCCGGACGCGGGCCGAGGGTGGCCACGATGCGGCGCACAATGCGCAGCGCGTCCTGGTCATCCTCGGCCAGATGATCGGTCACTCCCGACGTGCGCGAATGCAATTCGCCGCCGCCCAGTTCCTCGGCGGTGACCACCTCACCGGTCGCGGCCTTCACCAGCGGTGGTCCGCCGAGGAAGATCGTGCCCTGATTGCGCACGATCACCGCCTCGTCGCTCATCGCTGGCACGTAAGCGCCACCGGCGGTGCAGGAACCGAGTACCGCGGCGATCTGTGGAATTCCCTTGGCGCTCATGGTCGCCTGGTTGTAGAAGATGCGCCCGAAATGCTCTCGGTCCGGGAACACCTCGTCCTGGCGCGGCAGGAACGCACCGCCGGAGTCGACGAGGTACACGCACGGCAACTGGTTCTGCAATGCGACCTCTTGGGCGCGCAGATGCTTCTTCACCGTCATCGGGTAGTAGGTGCCGCCCTTGACCGTGGCGTCATTGGCCACGATCACGCATTCCCGCCCGGAGATCCGGCCGATGCCGGTGATGATCCCGGCACCGGGACATTCGTCGTCGTACATGCCGGTCGCGGCCAGCGGCGAGAGCTCGAGGAACGGACTGCCCGGGTCGAGCAGCTGATCCACCCGCTGCCGGGGGAGCAGCTTGCCGCGGGCCACATGCCGCTCGCGCGCCTTCGCGGGCCCGCCGAGCGCCGCGGCGGCCAGCCGGGCCCGCAGATCCTCCAGTAGCGCCTCATGTGCCGCGCGGTTGTCGACCCCGACCTGTTCGGTCACCGTCATCACGCCGTCCTGCCATCCAGTTAGTCGCCGATAACTGGAATTCAGGTTAATATTGATTAACCGAGATGTCCAGATGTGCTGAAAGGAGCCCGTGTGACCAGCACAGACACCGCCTCGCTCACCCGCAGGGAACAACTGAAGATGCAGCGAAGGGCGCAGCTGCTCGATGCGGGTGCCCGGCTCATCGCCGATCGTGGGTTTCTCGGCATGCGCCTGGAAGACCTCGGCGCGGCCGTCGGGATCAGCGGGCCCGCGGTCTACCGGCACTTCCCGAATAAGGACGCGCTGCTGGTGGAGCTGCTGGTCGGGGTCAGTCAGCGGTTGCTCGACGGCGGGAAGGCGGTGGTGGCGCGGACCGGGTCGGCGCGAGAGGCGCTGGACGGGCTGGTCGATTTCCATCTGGACTTCGCGCTCGGCGAGCCCGAACTCATCCGAATCCAGGACCGCGACCTCGACAACGTTCCGGCCGGCCCCAGACGCGAACTGCGGCGCACCCAGCGTCAGTACGTCGAGATCTGGGTGACGGTGCTGCGGGAGTTGCATCCGGAACTGCCGGAGGAGACCGCGCGGGTGCAGGCCCACGCGGGCTTCGGCTTGATGAACTCCACGCCGCACAGCGCCACCGATGCCACCGCCACTCGGGCCCGGCCCGTGCTGCGACAGATGGCGCTGTCGGCATTGGGCTAGGCCCGCCGGAATCACCGTGCGGTCCACCCGCCATCCATGGTGTAGGACGCGCCCGTGACCATGCCCGCATTCGGCGAGGCGAGCCAACCCACCAGCGAGGCGACCTCTTGCGGCTCCACGAGGCGTTTGATCGCACTCTCGGTGAGCAGCACCCGTTCCAGCACCTCCTGCTCGGCTATCCCGTGTGCCTTGGCCTGATCGGCAATCTGCTTGTCCACCAAAGGTGTTCGGACATATCCGGGGTTGACGCAATTGCTGGTGACGCCGTGCCGGCCGCCTTCGAGTGCGGTCACCTTGGACAGACCCTCGAGCGCATGCTTGGCCGTCACGTATGCGACCTTGTATTCGGACGCGCGCAATCCATGTACCGAGGACAGATTGATGATCCGGCCGAAGCCGCGCCGATACATCTGCGGCAGTGCCGCACGGATCAGCAGGAACGGCGCTTCGACCATGAGGGTCATCAGGTTCCGGAATCGCTCCGGCGGAAAATCCTCGATCGGGTTGATGCTCTGCACACCGGCGTTGTTCACCAGGATGTCCACGTCCAGGGTGAGGTGTTCCAGTGCCGCGATGTCGAGAAGGTCTATGGCCCAGGCTTTTCCGTCGATTTCGCTGGCGAGTGCCTTCGCGCCGACGTCATCGATATCGGCGATGGTGACGGTAGCGCCGCGCGCGGCGAGTTCTCTGGCGCAGGCGGCGCCGATGCCGCTGGCGCCCCCGGTGATCATGGCCGAACGTCCGGTCAGGTCACTCATGCCCGCACCTCGCTGGCGCTCGGTCCCGGCGCCGCAGGGGCCTGTGCGGCAAGGGTTTCCGCGTCGGCGGTGTCGATGCTCTCCAGTGTTATGCCCTTGGTTTCGCGAGCGAACAGGACGGCGATCGCGGTAATCGCCGCGGCCGCGGCCAAATACACGGCGATCGGTACCGCGGACCCATAGGTATTGAGCAAGCGCACGGCGATGATCGGAGCGAGCGATCCGGCCACGATCGAGGTGACCTGATAACCCAGGGAGACACCGGAATACCGCATCCGGGTCGGGAACATCTCGGCCATGATCGCGGGCTGGCCCGCATACATGAAGGCGTGGAATATCAGACCGATAATGATCGCGGACATGATGATCGCGTTGTGGCCGCTGTCCATCATGGGAAAGGCGAAGAAACCCCAGGTGCCCGCGGTGAGCGCGCCGACCAGATACACCGGTCGCCGGCCGAAGCGGTCGGAGAGGTTGCCCGCCAACGGGATCATGAACAAGTGCACGGCATGTGCGGCCAGCAGCCACCAGAGGATGACCTTGGTGTCGACGTGCACATGCACCTTGAGATAGGTGATGGTGAAGGTGACCACCAGGTAGTAGAGGATGTTCTCGCCGAAACGCAGCCCCATGGCGGTGAATACGCCGCGCGGGTAGCGCCGCAGCACCTCGACCACACTGAGGGAATTGGCCTTGATCTGTTCGATTTCCTGCTGTGCCGCAACGAAAATGGGCGCGTCGGTGACCTTGGTGCGAATGTAGTAGCCGACCAGCACGACCACCGCGGACAACCAGAATGCCACGCGCCAACCCCAGCTCAGGAAGGCGGCGTCGGACAGCGTGGAGGTCAATGCCAGCAGCGCGACCGTCGCCAACATATTGCCCACCGGCACCCCGGCCTGTGGCCAGCTCGCCCAGAAGCCACGACTGCGGTTCGGACTGTGTTCGGCCACGAGCAGCACCGCGCCACCCCATTCGCCACCGACCGCGAAGCCCTGAATGAATCGCAGGACGACCAGCAATGCCGGTGCCCAGTAGCCGATTTGGGCGAAGGTCGGTAGACAGCCCATCAGGAAGGTCGCGCTGCCGACCAGCACCAGACTGAATTGCAGCAGCTTCTTGCGGCCGTATTTGTCACCGAAATGTCCGAAGACGACACCGCCCAACGGGCGTGCGGCGAAACCGACGGCGTAGGTGATGAAGGCGGCGAGGATCGCGTCGAGATCGCTGGTGCCCTTGGCGAAGAAGACCTTGCTGAAGACGAGCGTCGCGGCCGTGCCGTAGAGGAAGAACTCGTACCACTCGACGACGGTGCCCGCCATGGACGCGGCCACCACCCGCCTCAGTCCGGCCGGTACCCCGCCTGGATCGTTTCCCATCGGCCGCATTGCATCGCGCACGCTCATCGAACATCTCCTTCGTGACCGGGGGCACATCTGGCACGAAGATGTGACGGCCCCCACATTTCGTGGTCAGGACGAGTATTCGTGCACATATCTTCGGCCGCAATGACCAGTTGTGCAGTGCGCATCTGCAAGAATGCAGATATGAGTTCGGCCGCCTCGGGTGCCAGCCGCCCCAGCGCGGATGATCTGCTGGTTCTGCTCGCCGTGGGGCGCTCGGGGCGCTTCGTGTCGGCTGCCGAGGAACTCGGGATCAACCACACCACCATCTCGCGCCGCATTGCCGCGCTGGAGCAGACGCTGGGTGGGCGGGTACTCACCAGGGCGACCGGTGGTTGGGAGTTGACCGATCTCGGGCGCGAGGCGTTGGCGGCGGCCGAAGCGGTGGAATCGGCGGTCAAGTCATTGGCTACCGATGCCGATGGCATGCGGGTGCTAGAGGGCGTGGTCCGGATTTCGGCGACCGACGGATTCAGCGCCTATGTGGCGGCACCGGCCGCCGCGGAGGTGCAGCGGCGGCATCCGAAGATCTCGGTGGAGATCGTCGCGGCGACCCGGCGGGCGTCTCAGCAGCGCTCGGGTCTGGATATCGAAGTTGTGGTGGGTGAGCCCCAGGTGCATCGCGCCAGGGCTGTGCGGTTGGCCGACTACTGTCTCGGGCTCTACGGTTCGCGCGAATATCTTCGTGAACACGGAACGCCGACAACCGTAGGGGATCTCGCGCGCCACTCGTTGGTCTACTTCATCGATTCCATGTTGCAAGTGGACGACTTGGACCTGGCTTCCAGCTTCGCGCCCGCCATGCGTGAATCAGTCACCTCCACCAATGTTTTCGTGCACGTCGAAGCGACCCGCGCGGCCGCGGGTATCGGATTACTGCCATGCTTCATGGCCGATCGTCACGACGACTTGATCCGAGTGCTTCGCAAGGAAGTCTCCGTTCGACTCACCTATTGGCTGGTTACTCGGACCGAGACATTGCGCAGGCCCGAGGTGGCGGCGGTGGTCGATGCGATTCAGGTTCGGGTGCGGGAACAGCGGAATGTTCTGCTCGGCTTATCGGCGTAATCACTGACGAGCAGGATCGCGGGGTTTCAGGTGCTCAGAGTGAGCGTGCCGTCGGTCATGCGGTAGACGGAGTTCATCTGATGTAGGTGGGTTCGGTCGTGGGTTACCAGCAGGGTGGCCGCGTTTTGGGCGCGGGCTACGGTGAGGATCAGGTCGATTATGGCGGCGCCGCGTTCGGTATCGAGGGCGCTGGTTGGTTCGTCGATGACCAGGAGGGACGGCTCGTTCATCAGGGCGCGGGCTATGTTGACGCGTTGGCGTTGGCCGCCGGAGAGTTGCGCGGGGCGTTTGGCGTGCTGGTCGGCTAGGCCAACGGCATCGAGTAATTCCATTGCCTTGGTGTAGGTTTCGCGGCGTCGGGTAGGGGAGGTGAACAGGTGCTGGCCGAGGTGGGACATGGCCACTAGTTGTTCGACGGCGGTAAGGGCGGGGATGAGGTTGGGCTGTTGGAAGACGATGCCGATGGATGAGCGGCGCAGGGCCGCGGCTTCGCGGCGGGTGAGGGTGGCGAGATCTACTGTGTCATCCGGTGTTTGGAGCGTTATGCGGCCTGAATCGGGCCGGATCAGGGTGGAGACTACGGCGAGAAGGCTTGATTTGCCCGAGCCGGAGGGGCCGGTGATCGCGGCGATGGTGCCGCCCGTGACGTGCAGGTTCACCTGATTCAGTGCGGTGAGGCGGCCGGTGCCGTCCAGGTAGGTGAGGGTTGTTTCGCTCACGGTGAGAGCGGTTTTCGTAGTGGTTGCGGTGGTCATGCGGATCTCCGGAGGTCAGCGGGTCGCACCCAGTGCGGTCAGCGGGTCGGTGGTGAACAGGAAGCGCAGGGCGAAGGCCGCTCCCAGCAGGCCGAGCAGTATGAGGGCCGCTGCGGGGAACAGGGTTGTCGAAAGATCGAGCACGAAGGGCAGTGCGTCACCGATGAATGTTGCTGCCACGATGGTGATTCCGAGTCCCGCTGCGACACCGGCGGCCAACACGATCGCCGCTTGGGCGATGGCGTCGCGGACCAATGATCCTGATGTCGCGCCGAGTGCCTTCAAGGTCGCGATATCTGCCATGCGCTGCACCGTCCACACGGTGAAGAATGCGCCGATCACCAGCGCCGAGATGGCGAAGAGCAGCACCGACATCAGTGTCAGCGAACCGTTTTCGGCTTGGTAGGAACTCAATGCCGACAGTGATCCGGAGACGCTGGTCGAGGTCGTGTGCGCGGATGCGTTGCTGGAGGCGGCATTCGGGATATCGGATACCGCGAGCACCGTGGCGGCGCCGCCGCGTGGGCTCACCGATTGCCAGTCGGCGAGTGTCATCCAGACGACGGGGGTGTGGCTGTACCAATCGTCGCCCTCGATTGTGGTGACTCGGAAGGTTTGCGCGCCGAGCGTGACGGTGTCACCGATGATCGCATCGAGGGCCTTGGCCGCCCCGGTGCTGAGCACGACGGCGCCGGAATCGGTCGCGATGCGGTTGCCGAATGCGCTTCCGGCGGTGCCGAACAGCGCGACCTGGGCGGGTTTGGTCGCACCCCGCCCCGATACCGCACCCTGCGCCCGGCTGATGCCGATCGGGTTCACCGCGCCCGCGCCCGCCTGCCAGGCCTCGACCTGCCGCTCGGTCAGCGCGGAAGTGTCGAAGGACGGATCCGCGTTGTTATCGGCGAAGACAATGGCATCGGCGTGGATCGCCTCGATGGCTGAGATGTTCTGGTGCGCGAGTCCGGCGGTGAGACCGCTCAGGAAACTCACCAGCAACGCCACCAGCGTGACGACCAGGGTGATGAGCAGAAAACGGCCGCGTGCGGCCCGCAGATCCCGGAGTGCGACGAACATGCCACCACCCTGCCGCGCGGCGATGCCCCCGCCATCGCGCATGCGGAGGTATGCGCCCCGATCGAAGGTTGGTCGGTGTTTTACGCCTTTCGATGGATGCCGCCCGGATAGCCGCACATAAGCTGACAACGTGCATTCGTCGCCGTTCACCCCGGTCTTCACCGCATTGCGGTTGGGGCTGCATGTGCTGGTGACGGCGCTGGCCGTGGTGGTCGCGGTGCGTGCACTGCTACCGGGTGCCGGACATCCGCTCGGCGTCGTCACGCTGACCGTGGCGTTGTTGGCCGTGTACTTCGCCGGTGCGCTGGTCGGTCGCCACCCGGTGGGCATCCGCATCTGGTTGGCGGCGCTGACGCTGCTGTGGCTCGGCCTCGTGGTGCTCGCGCCCGATGCCGGATACCTCGCATTCGGCGTGTACTTCCTCTACCTGCACCTGCTGCCGCGACCGTGGAGTCTGCTCGCGGTTGGCGCGGCCACGGCGGTGGCGGTGATCGGTTTCGGGGTGCACCGCGGCTGGTCCGTGCCGGGCGTGATCGGGCCGGTGCTCGGCGCGGGCGTTGCGGTGGGGATCGGGCTCGGCTACCAGGCGCTATTCCGTGAATCCGCGCAACGTCAGCGCCTGATCGACGAATTGCTCGATACCCGAGCGACTCTCGCCGAACAGGAGCGCACCGCGGGTAAGTTGGCCGAGCGTGAACGGCTGGCGCAGGAGATCCACGACACCGTCGCGCAGGGTTTGAGCAGCATCCAGTTGCTGCTGCACGCCGCGGAACGGTCCGCGCCGAAGCATCCTGCGCTGCAACAGATTCGACTTGCCCGCGAGACCGCGGCGGAGAGTCTGGCCGAGACGCGAAGGCTGATAGCGGAATTGACCCCTGCCGCCCTGGAGGCGCAGAGCCTCGCGCAGGCGCTGGAACGCATCTGTCAACGCGCCGAGGCGCCGGGACTGCTCACCCAGATGGCCGTCGAGGGCACGCCGGAGCGCCTGCCGATGCCCGTCGAGGCGGCACTGGTTCGGATCGCGCAGGGGGCGGTCTCGAACGTGGTGCGCCACGCGGGCGCGAGCCGAATGCGATTGACCCTGACCTACGCCGATACCGATGTGTACCTCGACGTGGTAGACGACGGCACGGGCATCGATCCATCGGTGCTCGACCGCGCCCCAGCGGGCACCTTCGGGCTAGCCGCCATCCGCAGTCGCGTCGAACAGCAGGGCGGCACAATGGCGGTCGAGTCCGAACCCGGCCACACCGCGGTCACCGTCTCGTTTCCACTGGAGACCGCGTCCCCGGAATCCCGCTCTGATTTCGGGGGTGTTTCGCCCGATTCGGGCCTACCCGCCGTGAAAACGACCCCTGCGAAATCCGAACCTCCGCGGAACTACCCCCAACTGCCCGCCCTGGCGCAGCGTGCAACGGAGCCCGTCGCTGCGCCGAGCGATTCCGAACTGTCCGCGGTGGTGCAGGGTGCAGCGGAGCCCGTCGCGGCGCCGAGCGATTCCGAACTGTCCGCAGTGGTGCAGCGTGCGGCGGAATCCGAGACCGCGCCGAATGACTGCGGCGGGTCCGCGGCGAGGCAGACAACGTCGGAACCGGTCGCCGTGTCGAGCGAATCGGAACTGCCCGCCCTGGTGTGGCGTGCGGCGGAATCCGAGACTGCGCAGAACGAAACCACTGGGCCCGCAGCGGATTCCGGTTCGCGGCCAGGCGAACCCGCGCCGGGCATACCAAAGGCAACCGGCCGGAAGACCCGCACATGATCCGTCTGCTCCTGGCCGACGACCACGCCATCGTGCGCGCGGGCCTGCGCGCACTACTGGAGAGCAATCCGGATATCGCCGTCGTCGGCGACGCACCGACCGCCGAGGCCGCCGTCGCGTTCTGCACCACCACCCCGGTCGATCTGGTGCTGATGGATCTGAGTTTCGGCCCCGGCCGCTCCGGCGTCGATGCGACCGCCCAACTGCGTGCGCTCGAAAAGCCGCCCCATGTTCTGGTCGTCACCAACTACGACACCGACGCCGACATCCTCAGCGCCATCGAGGCCGGGGCCTGCGGGTACATCCTCAAGGACACCCCACCGACCGAACTGCTCGCGGCGGTGCGTTCGGCGGCCGCCGGGGAGAGTGTGCTCTCGCCCGCGGTGGCCTCCAAGCTGATGATCCGCGTGCGCCGGGCCGACACCACCCTGAGTCCCCGCGAAATCGAGGTACTGCGCCTGGTCGCCAACGGCAGCTCGAACCGAGAGATCGCCAAGGACCTGTTCCTCAGCGAAACCACCATCAAATCCCACCTGGTCCACATCTACGCCAAACTCGGCGTCCGCTCCCGCACCTCCGCCGTCGCCCGCGCCCGCGAACAAGGCGCCATCTAGCCAGCGATCAAGATCAGGTGGCAGTGGGGGGCGGAGACTTCTCGCGTTTTGCCGCCATAGTTTCCCCATGATCATCGGCCCAGTGCCTAGGGTGGGGGGATGGGCTCAGGTTTGGATTCCAAGGTGCGGGGGTTTTTGAGTTATGGGAGGCGGACTGGGAAGGTGGCGTTTGTGGCTGCTGATGGGCGGCCGGTGGTGACGCCGGTGTGGTTTGTGCTCGAGGGGGACGAGCTGGTGTTCAATACCGGTAAGGCCACGAGTAAGGGGAGGGCCTTTGCTCGCGATCCGCGCGTCGCGGTGGTGGTCGACCTCGAGGAGGAGCCGTACTCCTCCATTCAGATCCAGGGCACGGTGACCCTGTCCGAGGATCCCGACGAACTCCTGCGTACCGCGACCGAGATCGCCGGTCGCTATATGGGCGCGGATCGCGCCGAGGAATTCGGCAAGCGCAACGGCGTCCCGGGCGAACTGGTGGTGCGGGTGCGCCCGGACAAGGTGATCGCCCACTTCGACGCGACGGCCTAGCCCTAAACTCACCCGTATGACCGTGCACTTCATCGGGGCCGGGCCGGGCGCCGCGGACCTGCTGACCGTCCGCGCGGTCGAGTTGCTGCGCACCGCTGCGGTCTGCCTCTACCCGGGCACCTACCTGGATCCCGAGGTGCTCGCGCACTGCGCCCCCGGTACCGAACTGATCGACACCCAACACCTGGACATCGACCAGATCACCGAGCATCTGGTGCGCGCGCACCGCTGCGGAAACGATGTCGCCCGCCTGTGCTCCGGCGACCCCTCCATATATTCGGCCCTCACCGAACAAACCCGCCGCCTCGACGCCGCGGACGTGCCGTGGGACATCACCCCCGGCGTCCCCGCCTATGCCGCCGCGGCCGCCGTGCTGGGTACCGAGTTGACCGTCCCGGAGGTGGTCCAGTCGGTGGTACTCACCCGCACCCGGGCCCGATCGACCGCCATGCCCGAATCCGAGGCACTGACGAACTTCGCCCGGACCCAGGCCACGCTGGTGCTGCATCTGGCCATTACCCGAATCCGTCCCCTGGCGGCCGAGCTGACCGCGGCCTACGGCGCCGATTGCCCGACCGCCGTGGTCTATCGAGCCAGCCAACCCGACCAACTGGTCCTGCGCGGTACCCTCACCGATATCGCTGACCAGGTCGAATCCGCGGGTCTGCGCCAAGCCGCCGTCATTCTCGTCGGCCGCGCCCTCACCCCGAATCTGACCTGCACCCAGTCCCATCTCTATGACCCCGCCCGTGACCGTCACCGACCTTCGCAAGCAGTGTGAGATCGGTGACAGGTGCCCAGCAAACTTGCGATGATCGCGCTGCCAGGGGTGATGTTTTCCAGCTATGGGAGCTGATTGGTCGGGTGGCGACGACGACGGTAGATTGTTTCGGTGATCTGCATTGAACTTCCCGGCGGAGCCGGTCGGTGGGTGGCGGGCATGGTCGCGCCCATGTAACAAGGTCGGCCTGGCGGGCAGATAGTGCCAATGAACATTTTTTGCTTGATTGATGAGAACTGAACGCGGGAACACAGACGCCCACGCTGGCCTAGGTGCGCGTCCACATCCCGGTGTTCATCGGGGAGCGCTCGTGTGGTGTTCCGGAAGCGAGGTTACGGTTGGACCGGCTGGATTTCGGCGGAAACGGCGAAACTGGTGGCGAACGAGCGCACGCTGCCTCGAGGGAGTCGAGTGAGCCGTTCCCGCTGTCTCCGGCGCAGCTGGGTATCTGGTACGCCCAGCACGTCGACCCGCAGGTGCCGATCAACATCGCGCAGTACGTCGACCTGCACGGCGACCTCGACCTCGAGGTCCTGCGCGAGGCGCTGATCAGCTCCGGGCAGGAGCGCGGCTCCGGCATGCTCTGCATCACCGAGATCGATGGCCAGCCGTATCAGTGGATCGACTACACGATTCCGGACCGGGACAAGGTCTACTACGTCGACTTCCGCGGTGAGGACGATCCCGAGGCCGCCGCCATGGCGTGGATGCGCGCCGAGTACAGCGCCCCGCTGAACCTGCTCGAGGATCGGCTGCTGCGCTTCGCGGGCCTGCAGGTGGGCGATCACCACTGGTACCTGTACCTGCGCGCGCACCACATCGTGCTGGACGGCTTCGGCGCGGTGACCAACCTGTCCAGGGTGGCCGAGTGGTACACCGCCCTGTTGAACGGCACCGAGCCCGCACCGGCCAATGCCGCGCACCTGCGCACGCTCCTCGAGCAGGAGATGGCCTACCGGGACAGCTCCCGGTTCCAGTCGGACAAGAAGTACTGGGCCGAGCGGGTCGCCGGTGTCGAGGACGGCACCAGCCTGGTCGGCCGGTCCGCGGGGCCTGCGCCGATCAACACCCTCAGCAGTGTGCTGCTCTCGGACGAGCAGAACGCGGTGCTCGACGCGGCTGTGACGCGCCATGATTCGTCGCCGGCCGGGTTGCTGCTCGCCGCGTTCGCCGGATATCTGGCGCAGTGGACCAGTTCCGAGGACGTGATCCTGAGTCTGCCGGTGACCGCGCGGACCACCGCCGTGATGCGCCGCTCCGGCGGCGTCTCGTCCAATATCGTGCCGCTGCGGCTGCGGATCGGGCACGAGACCACCGTGGCCGACGTGCTCAAGCAGGTCCAGGTCGAGGTGACCGGCGCACTGCGGCACCAGCGCTACCGGCATGAGGACATCCGCCGCGACGCGGCCGGTGAGGGAGTGGTGACCAGGGAGTTCTTCGGTCCTTGGATCAACATCATGCTGTTCCAGGACAAGATCAGCATGGGCTCCATGGTCGGCACCATGGTGGTGCTGTCCACCGGAAGCATCGAGGATCTCGGCGTCAACTTCTATCAGTCCGAGGGCGGCTCGCGCGCGCGCATCGACTTCGAGACGAACCCGAACCTGTACTCCGAGGCGGAGACGCGGCGTCAGCACGAACGCTTCCTCGAATTCTTCGACCGCTTCCTGCGGGCCGAGGCGGATGCGCCGGTCTGGGGCCTCGAGCTGACCACGGCCGCGGAGCGGGAGCTGACCGTCGCGGAGTGGAACGACTCCGAGCAGGACGTCCCGGCAACCACCCTGGCGACCCTGCTGGATGCGCAAATTCAGCTGACCCCGGACAACGTTGCCCTCGATTTCGAGGACGCCACGCTGACCTATGCGGAATTCGCCGCGCGGGTCAACCGGCTGGCCCGCTTCCTGATCGCCGACGGTGTCGGCCCGGAATCCCTTGTCGCACTTGGCATGCGACGTTCGCTCGAGCTCGTCGTCGGCATGCACGCGGTGCTCAAGGCCGGTGGCGCGTATGTGCCGATCGATCCGGATCATCCCGCCGATCGCACCGCCTACATCCTCGAGTCCGCGGCACCGGTCTGTGTGCTGACCGTCTCTACCGACGAACTCGAGCTGCCGGAATCGGTGCGCCGGGTCGAGATCGACACTCTCGATGTATCGGCGTACGACGCTGCGCCGGTGGCGGATTCGGAGCGGCTCGCACCGCTGCGGCCGGACAACACCGCCTATGTGATCTACACCTCGGGTTCGACCGGACGCCCGAAAGGTGTTGCGGTAACCCATCATGCGATCGTCAACCAGCAGCTGTGGATGCTCGATGAGTACCGGCTGACCGCTGACGATGTGTACCTGCAGAAGACCGCGACCACCTTCGACGTTTCGCTGTGGGGTTACTTCCTGCCGCTGATGGTCGGCGCGAAACTTGTTGTCGCGACCCCGGACGGGCACCGCGATCCGCTGTATGTCGCCGAGATGATCGAGCGGCACAAGGTCACCGTCACCGACTTCGTGCCGTCCATGCTGACGGTCTTCGTCGCCCACGCCACCGCCGCCCAATGTGCCACGCTGCGTGCGGTTTTCGTGATCGGTGAGGCGCTTCCGCCGGAGACCGCCGCGAAATTCAGGGAGATCACCACTGATTTCTCCGGTCGCTCCGCAGGCTCCGCTCCCGCCGGACTGCACAACCTCTACGGCCCCACCGAGGCCGCGGTCTCGGTTACCTACTGGGAGGCCACCGCCGCCGACACCGTCACGGTGCCGATCGGCATTCCCGAGTGGAATGTCCAGGTCTACGTGCTGGATTCGCGGCTGCGTCCGGCGGCCGTTGGCGCACCGGGTGAGCTTTATCTGGGTGGACGTCAGCTGGCGCGCGGTTACCGTGGTCGTCCGGATCTGACCTCGGACCGATTCGTCGCCAACCCGTTCGGTACCGATGGCGAGCGCATGTACCGCACCGGTGACCTGGTGCGCTGGAGTGTCGCGGGCACCCTGGAATACATCGGCCGCACCGACTTCCAGGTCAAATTCCGTGGTCAGCGCATCGAGCTCGGTGAGATCGAAACCGATCTGCTCGCTCACCCCGCCGTCAGCCAGGCCGCGGTGCTCGTGGTCGATACCGCGACCGGTCAGCAGCTGGTCGCCTATGTCGTACCCGCGCCGGGGCAGTCGATCGAACCGATCGAGCTCACCCGGTTCGTCGCGGAAAAGCTGCCGAGCTACATGGTGCCCGCGGCGATCATGGTGCTGGACGCGTTCCCGCTCAACACCTCCGGCAAGCTGGATCGCAAGGCCCTGCCGGAGCCGGTATTCAGTGCGGACGCGGCTGTCTTCCGCGCGCCGCGCACCCCGGCCGAGCAGATCGTGGCGGCCATCTTCGCCGATGTGCTCAGCCAGGAACGCATCGGTATCGATGACAACTTCTTCGATCTTGGCGGCAACTCGCTGGTCGCCACCCAGGTGGTGGCGCGGATCGGCGCGGCATTCGGCACCCGCATCGGGGTGCGCGCGCTGTTCGAAACCCCGACCGTGGCAGGTCTGGCCGCACGCGCCGAATCGGCCCCGCCCACCGAGCGGCCACGTCCGGCCCTGGTGGCCCAGGAGCTGCCCGAGCAGGTGCCGCTGTCGCTGGCTCAGCAGCGCATGTGGTTCATCAACCAATTCGACTCCACGCTGCCGACCTACAACCTGCCGTTCGTGGTGCGGCTGGGCGGTCGCGTCGATCTCGACGCGATGCGGGCCGCGCTCACCGATGTGCTGACCCGTCAGGAATCGCTGCGCACCATTTTCCCCAACTCGGGCGACGGTGCCTATCAGCAGGTGCTGCCGATCGAAGAGGTCGACCTCAGCATCACCGTGCAGCCGATCGAGGCGGCCGAACTCCTCGAGGTGCTGACCGAATTCGCCTCCGCTGGCTTCGATGTCTCCACCGAACTGCCCATCCGGGTGCGCCTGTATCAGATCACCGATGCGTCCTCCGATCACACCGCCGACTACGCGCTCGCGTTCGTCGTGCACCACATCGCAGCGGACGGCGTCTCGTTCGGACCGCTCGCGCGCGATGTCACGACCGCGTACCTGGCCCGCGCGGCCGGGCAAGCGCCAGCCTGGGCACCCCTGCCGGTGCAGTACCGCGACTACACCCTGTGGCAGCGCGAATTGCTCGGCGCCGAAAGCGATCCCGACTCCATGGCCGCCCGCGAGATCGCCTACTGGCGGGACGCGCTGGCCGGGCTGCCGGATCAGCTGGATCTGCCCACCGATCGGCAGCGTCCGCCGGTGCAGAGCTTCCGCGGCGCACAGTTCAATTTCGATATCGATGCCGAACTGCACACCCGGCTGAGCGCATTGGCCCGTGCCGAGGGCGCGACCCCGTTCATGGTGCTGCACGCCGCGCTCGCGGTGCTGCTGGCCCGGCTGTCCGGCACCACCGATATCGCCATCGGCACCCCCATCGCCGGACGCGGCGAACAGGCCCTCGACGACCTGATCGGCATGTTCGCCAACACGCTCGTGCTGCGCTCGGAGGTCGATCCGGGTCGGTCCTTCACCGAATTCCTCGCCCGCACCAGGGAAATCGACCTCGCGGCATTCGCGTACAGCGATGTTCCGTTCGAGCGTCTCGTCGAGGTGGTCAACCCGACGCGGTCGCAGGCGCGGCATCCGCTGTTCCAGGTGATGCTGTCGTTCCAGGAGATGTCGCACGGCACGCTGGAACTGCCCGGACTGTCGGTGTCGGCGGCCGAGGTCGAAGTCAATATCGCCAAATTCGATCTGCTCTGGACACTGACCGAACATCGCGGCAATCAGGGCGAGCCCGCGGGCGTTTCGGTCGCCGTCTCCTACGCCACCGACCTGTTCGACCAGGCGACGGTGTCCTCGTTCGCCGATCGGCTGGTGCGGATCCTGCGCGGTGTGACCGTGGATCCGGCGGCGATTGTCGGCGATGTCGATCTGCTCGACGAGCGCGAGATCGAGCTGGCCCGTGACGGCTGGCATGGCACACCGCGTGCGATCGAGGCGGCCGGGACGGTCAGCGATCTGTTCATCCGTCAGGCGGCCGCGACACCGGATGCGGTCGCTGTTGTCGACCGCTCCGTGGACGGCTTCACCCCGGCCGTCGGCGCTTCGCTGGCCCACCCGTCGCCCGACCACCACCCCTCATCGAGTCGCTCCGCGACGCTGACGTATGCCGAGTTCGGGGCTCGGGTGCACGCGCTCGCGCGCTGGCTGATCCAGGCGGGCGTCGGTCCGGATGTACCGGTCGCGCTCGGTATGCGGCGCTCGCTCGAGCTGATGATCGCGATCCACGCGGTGCTCGAGGCCGGTGGCACCTACGTGCCGCTCGATCTCGATCAGCCGGCCGAACGCATCGCCCATGTGCTCGATACCGCGGCCCCGGCCTATGTGCTGACCAATTCTCGTGACCGCTTCGCGCCGGAGGGCATGGAGTCGCTCGTTGTCGACGAGCTCGATCTGTCCGGGATCTCCGATACTCCGGTGACCGATGCCGAGCGCGTCTCGCCATTGCGCCCAGAGCATTTGGCGTACGCGATCTTCACCTCGGGCTCCACCGGGCGTCCGAAGGGCGTCGGCGTATCGCATGCCGCGCTGGTGCACCAGATGCGCTGGCTCATCAGCGAATTCGGGATCGACGCCGAGGACGTCGCGCTGTACAAGACGCCCGCCACCTTCGACGCGTCGGTGTGGGAGCCGTTGGCGCCCTTGCTGACCGGTGGCCGGACCGTCATCGCCACCCACGACGGCTACCGCGACACCCAATATCTGACCGAGGTCATCGCCGCCGAACAGGTCACCATCACCTCGTTCGTGCCGTCATTGCTGACTGTATTCGCCGGTACCGTCGATCCGGTGGCACTGAGCTCGGTGCGCATGCTGCTGGTCGGTGGTGAGGCATTCACCGGCGAGGCGGTAGAGGCGTTCCGCAAGCTCGGTCGCCCCGACATCACCCTGATCAACCTTTACGGCCCAACGGAATTCACCGTCAACGCGACCCACGCGGTCGTCCGCGAGGTGGTGCGCGGCGCGGTGCCGATCGGTGCGCCGGTCTGGAACACCCAGGCATACATCCTGGACGCGCGGTTGCATCCGGTGCCGCCGGGTGTCGCGGGTGAGCTGTACCTGTCGGGACCCCAGCTGGCGCGCGGATATCTCACACGTGCGGATATGACGGCCGATCGCTTCGTCGCGAATCCGTTCGGCCCCAGCGGTTCTCGCATGTACCGCACCGGTGACCTGGTGACCCGCGATGCGGCGGGACAGATCGTCTACAGCGGTCGCACCGACTTCCAGGTGAAACTGCGCGGTGTCCGGATCGAGCTCGGCGAGATCGAAGCCGCCTTGCGCGCCCATCCTTCGGTGGCGCAGGCAGTCGCGCTGGTCCGTTCCGACAGCAGGCTCGGCGACCAGTTGGTCGCCTATGTGGTGCCGACCGAGGCCGAGCCGGAAGCCGGATTCGATGTCGCGCTGCGCACGCATCTGTCCGCCATGGTGCCCACCTACATGGTGCCCGCGGCTTTCGTGACGCTCGAGGCCATGCCGCTCAATGCGAACGGCAAACTCGATCGGCGCGCCCTGCCCAAGCCGGTCTTCGAGGTGCACACCTTCCGTGCGCCGAGCACGCCGATCGAGGAGATCGTCGCCCAGATCTTCGGCGAGGTGCTCGACCTGCCGCGCGTCGGCGTGGACGACGACTTCTTCGACCTCGGCGGCAACTCGCTGATCGCCACCCAGGTCGCCTCCCGCATCGGCACCGCACTCGATACCCGAGTGCCGGTGCGGATGGTGTTCGAGGCCTCCACCGTGGCCGCGCTGGCGGCTCGGGTGGAATCACACGCCGGTGCGGGTGCCCGCAGCGCGCTGGTCGCCCGGGAACGCCCGGAAGCAGTGCCGCTGTCGCTCGCGCAGCAGCGGATGTGGTTCCTCAACCGCTTCGATACCGCCTCCGCGGTCAATAACATTCCGGTCGCCATCCGGCTCTCCGGTGATCTCGATGTCGCCGCATTGCAGGTCGCGGTCATCGACGTGATCGACCGGCACGAATCGCTGCGCACCGTCTTCCCGGAGACCAAGAGCGGTCCGGTTCAGGTCGTGCTCGACGCCGCGCAGATCGTGCCCGATCTGACGCCGTACCGGGTCACCGAGGAGACCCTGGTCGAGCATCTGATCGACCTGGCCTCCATGGCCTTCGACGTCACCGACGAAGTGCCGTTGCACGCAAGGCTTTTCGAGATCAGCGAATCCGAGTTCGTACTCGGCATGGTGGTACACCATATTTCGGCCGACGGTTGGTCGATGGGGCCGCTGGCGCGCGATGTCATGGTGGCGTACGCGGCACGCACCTCGTGGGAGTCGCCCGCTTGGGCGGCGTTGCCGGTGCAGTACGCGGACTACGCGCTGTGGCAGCGTGAGGTGCTCGGCTCCGAGGACGATCCGAATTCGCTGATCTCCAGCCAGATCCGATACTGGACCGAACAACTCGCGGATCTGCCCGACGAACTGGTGCTGCCCTCGGACCGCCCGCGTCCGGCGATCGCCTCCTACCGGGGCGGTACCTACGCGTTCGTGATCTCCGCCGAGACCCAGCGTGCGCTCATCGATCTGGGCCGCAAGCACAATTCGTCGCTGTTCATGGTCATGCACAGTGCGCTCGCGGTGTTGCTGGCGCGCGCCAGCGGTACCAGCGATATCGCCATCGGCACCCCGGCGGCCGGTCGTGGTGAGGCCGCGTTGGACGACCTGATCGGCATGTTCGTCAATACGCTCGTATTGCGCACCGATGTCGCGGGTTCGGCGAGTTTCGCCGATCTGCTCGCCCTGGCGCGGGAAACCGACCTGCAGGCGTTCGCGCATGCGGATCTGCCGTTCGAGCGCCTTGTCGAAATTCTCAACCCGGCCCGCTCGCAGGCGCGCAATCCGCTGTTCCAGGTGATGCTGGCGTTCCAGAACGTCAAGCAGGCCAACCTCGAACTGCCCGGGCTCTCGGTCAACGGCATCGATTACGACGCGCGGCTGGCCAAATTCGATCTGCAGCTGACCCTGCAGGAGACCCAGGAATCCGGCGAGGCCGCCGGTATGTCGGCCGAAATCTCCTATGCCCTCGATCTTTTCGACGAGGACACGGTATCCGCCTTCGCGCGCCGCCTGGATCGAATTCTGGCGGCCATCATCGCCGATCCGACCGTGCCGGTCGGCGATATCCAGCTGCTCGACGATGAAGAAACCGCACTGGCGGTCCTCGGCTGGAACGACACCGAGCACGATGTGCTGCCGCGCCGTCAGCCCGGTCGCACCCCGCGTCGGTCCGGTGCTCACCGAACTGGTGGGCTCACCCTGGTCGGCGAGTTCGCCTCGCAGGCCGCGGCCACACCGGATGCGGTCGCGATCGTGGACCCGGCGACCGGAACCTCCCTGACCTATGCCGAATTCGGTGCGCGCGTGCACCGGTTGGCGCGGCGGCTGATCGAGGCCGGTGTCGGGCCGGAAAAGCTTGTCGCCCTCGGTCTGCGGCGTTCGGTCGACCTCGTGGTCGCGGCCTATGCCGTGCAGGAGGCCGGTGGTGGCTATGTGCCGCTGGACCTGGATCAGCCCACTGAGCGGATCAGCTATGTGCTCGAGTCGGCGGCACCGGTCTGCGTGCTGACGACCTCGCGCGACGACTTCGAAAGCGGCGGGCTGCCGACGCTTTCCATCGATGAGCTCGAGCTCTCCGCGTACTCGGATGCGCCGGTTACCGATGAGCAGCGGATTGCGCCACTGCGGCCGGAGAACACCGCCTATGTGATCTTCACGTCGGGTTCGACGGGTCGGCCGAAGGGTGTGGCGGTGCCGCACGCGGCCGTCGTCAACCAGATCCGTTGGATCACCGGCGAATACGGTATCGGTGCCGATGACGTCGTGTTGTTCAAGACTCCGGCGACATTCGACGTGTCGGTGTGGGAGCTGTTCGGCCCGTTGAGCACCGGTGGCCGGATCGTCGTCGCGAGCCCGGATGGTCATCGCGACCCGCGGTACCTCATGGAAGTCATTGCGGCCGAACGGGTCACGATGACCTCCTTCGTGCCATCGATGCTGACCGTCTTCGCGGGCAGTGTGGATGCCGCCGGTGGTGCGGCGTTGGAATCGTTGCGCGCATTGCTCGTCGCGGGTGAAGCCTTCACCGGTGACACCGTCGCCGCGATTCGCAAGGTCAGCTCCGCTGAGCTCTACAACCTCTACGGCCCGACCGAATTCGCGGTGCACGCGACGCACGGCCCGGTGGCGCAGGGGCTGGTCGGCGCGGTGCCGATCGGTCTGCCGGTCTGGAACGCCCAGGCGTATGTGCTCGATGCTCGTCTGCATCCGGTCGCGCCGGGTGTCGCGGGTGAGTTGTATCTGGCCGGTGCGCAGTTGGCGCGCGGCTACTTCGGGCGTACCGATCTGACCGCGGATCGCTTCGTCGCCAACCCGTTCGGCGTCTCCGGATCCCGGATGTACCGCACCGGCGACCTGGTGACCCGCAATGCCGACGGTGCGATCGTGTACCTCGGCCGCACGGACTTCCAGGTGAAGCTGCGTGGTCTGCGCATCGAGCTGGGGGAGATCGAAACCGCGCTCACCGCACACGATTCGGTGGCCCAGGCGGTCGCGCTGGTGCGCGCGGATGCGCGGACCGGTGATCAGCTGGTCGCCTATGTGGTGCCCGCCAGCGGGGGCGCGGTCGACCTCGACGAGCTGCGCGCGCACCTGACCGAGCAGCTGCCGTCCTATATGGTCCCCGCCGCGATCGTGGTGCTCGACGCGATGCCGTTGAACCCCAACGGCAAGCTGGATCGCCGCGCGCTGCCCGAGCCGGTCTTCGAGGCCAAGGAATTCCGCGCACCGTCGACCCCGATCGAAGAGATCGTCGTCGACATCTTCAGCGATGTGCTCAGCCACGAGCGCATCGGCATCGACGACAACTTCTTCGATCTCGGTGGCAACTCGCTGGTCGCGACCCAGGTGGTGGCGCGGCTCGGTGCGGCACTGAATACCCAGGTTCCGGTGCGACTGCTGTTCGAGGCGCCGACCGTCGCCGCACTCGCCGCGCGCGTGGAGGCCAGTGCCGGGGCCGGCGCCCGCCAAGCGCTGACCGTGCGCCCGCGACCGGAGTATCCGCCGCTGTCGCTGGCCCAGCAGCGGATGTGGTTCCTCAACCGCTTCGACGCCGATTCGGCTGCCGATAATATTCCGGCGGCGGTGCGCCTGCACGGGCATCTGGATCTGCCCGCCCTGCGTGGCGCCATCGCCGATGTGATCACCCGGCACGAATCGCTGCGCACGATCTACCCGTCCCATGAGGGCGTCGCCTACCAGCAGGTGCTTCCGGCCGCGCAGGCGATTCCGGAGCTGGAGATCGTCCCCGTCGCCGAAAGCGAATTGGGCAGTGCCCTTTACGAATTCATCGGTCGCGGTTTCGATATCACCACCGAATCCGTGCTGCGGATTCGGCTCTACCAGGTAGAGCGTGCGCCGCTGAGTAGTAAGAAGTGGCGCGACAACACGCAGAACCATGTGCTCGCGGTCGTGGTGCATCACATCGCTGCCGACGGCTTCTCGATGCGTCCGCTGGTCCGCGATCTGATGTCGGCCTATATCGCGCGCAGTTCGGAATCCGCGCCGGTGTGGCCGCCATTGGCGGTGCAGTACGTGGATTACGCACTGTGGCAGCGCGAAACTCTCGGCTCCGAGGACGATCCGACCTCGCTGATCTCCGAACAGCTCGGCTACTGGCGCGAAACCCTGGCCGGACTGCCGGAGGAACTGCGCCTGTCGCCCAAGCCGCGGCCGGTCGTCGCGTCGTATCAAGCGCGTACGCACCGATTCCAGCTGCCCGGTGCACTCGTGGAGGCGCTGAACCGTGTCGCGCACGAGCACAACACCACGCTGTTCATGGTGGTGCACAGCGCATTCGCGACCCTGCTCGCGCGGCTGAGCGGTTCGGATGACATCGCCATCGGCATCCCGGTGGCCGGTCGTGGTGAGCAGGTCCTCGACGACCTGGTCGGCATGTTCGTCAACACCTTGGTGCTGCGCACCCAGATCGATCCGACCCAAGCGTTCACCGATCTGCTCGCCCAGGTGCGCGAACGCGATCTGCAGGCCTTCGCACATGCCGATGTGCCGTTCGAGCGGCTGGTCGAGGTGCTCAACCCGGCCCGTTCGCAGGCGCGGCATCCGCTGTTCCAGGTGATGCTGTCTTTCCAGAACCTCGGGCGCACCTCGCTGGAGCTGCCCGGACTCGCGGTTTCCGAACTCGGCATCGATCCGCCGACGGCCAAGGTCGACCTGCAGCTCACGCTGAGCGAGGGCGAGGAATCGGAGATGGCCGCCGAACTCGTCTATGCCATCGATCTTTTCGACGATCGGTTCGCGCAGGCGTTCGCCGAGCGGTTCGTCCGGGTGCTGCACGGAATCACCGCCGCGCCGGCGATCGTGGTCGGCGATATCGATCTGCTCGACGATACCGAGCGGGCCCAGGTGCTCGACCGGTGGAACGAGACCGAATTCCCGGTGGACGCGGCGCTGACCTCCCCGGTCGGCGATGCGGCCGCCACCTTGGTTTCGCTGTTCGAGGCGCAGGTGCTGCGCACCCCGGACGCCTACGCGGTCAGCTACGAGGGGACAACTCTGTCCTATGCCGAGTTCGCCGCCCGGGTGCACCGTTTGGCGCGCTGGCTCAAGCAGAACGGGGTCGGCCCGGAATCGTATGTGGCCCTTGGCATGCGGCGCTCGATCGAGCTGGTCGTCGGTATGTACGCGATCAATGCCGCCGGTGGCGCCTACGTGCCGCTGGATCCGGATCATCCGGCCGAGCGCATCGATTACATCCTGGAGACCGCACGGCCGGTCTGTGTGCTGACCGCGGGCACCGATCTGGAGACCACGGTGTCGCGCCAGGTCCGCATCGATGAACTCGACCTGTCGGAGTTCTCGGATGAACCGCTGACCGACGCGGATCGGCATCGGCCGCTGCGTCCGGGCAATACCGCGTACGTGATCTTCACCTCGGGTTCGACCGGCCGGCCCAAGGGTGTCGCGGTCTCGCACGCCGCGATCGTCAACCGCCTGGTGTGGATGCACGCCGAATACGGTCTGTCCGCCGAAGACGTTGTGCTGCAGAAGACTCCGGCGACCTTCGACGTATCGGTGTGGGAGTTCTTCTGGCCGCTACAGGTCGGCGCACGCCTGGTCGTCGCCAAGCCGGACGGCCACCGCGATCCGGCCTATATGGCGCGGCTCATCGTCGACGAGCAGGTCACCACGGTGCACTTCGTGCCGTCCATGCTCTCGGTGTTCGTCGCCGAGGACCGCGCGGCCGAATGCAGGAGTCTGCGTAATGTTTTCGCCTCCGGTGAGGCGCTGCCCGCCGGGGCCGCGCAGCGCCTTCGGCAGCTGACCGGCGCGCGTTTGCACAATCTGTACGGCCCGACCGAGGCCGCGGTCGACGTCACCTTCCACGAGGTGACCGATGCCGATATCAGCTCGGTGCCGATCGGCGCCCCGGTGTTCAACACCCAGGTCTACGTGCTGGATTCGCGGTTGCGTCCGGTGCCGGCGGGCGTCCCGGGTGAGCTGTATCTGGCGGGCGCGCAGTTGGCGCACGGCTATGTCGGCCGCCCGGACCTGACCACCGAACGATTCATCGCGAACCCGTTCGGTGCCGCGGCGCGCATGTACCGCACCGGTGACCTCGTGATGTGGACACCACGTGGTGAACTGGAGTACCTGGGCCGCACCGACTTCCAGGTGAAGCTGCGCGGTCTGCGCATCGAACTCGGTGAGATCGAATCGGCGCTCACCGCCCAGGACGCGGTGGCGCAGGCGGTCGTGCTGGTGCACTCCGATGAGCGGACCGGCGATCAGCTGGTCGCCTACCTGGTCGCGAATCCGGACCGGGCCATCGATATCGAGACCGTCAAGAACACCCTCGGCGTGCAGTTGCCCGCCTACATGGTGCCCGCGGCCTGCCTGGTGCTCGACGAGTTCCCGCTCAACGCCTCCGGCAAGCTGGATCGCAAGGCGCTGCCCGCACCGACCTTCGCGGCCAAGGTATTCCGCGCGCCCACCACCCCGGTGGAGGAGATCGTCGCGGGCACCTTCGCGGAAGTACTCGGTCTGCAGGGCGTCGGACACGGCGTCGGCCTGGACGACGACTTCTTCGAACTCGGCGGCAACTCGCTGATCGCCACCCAGGTGGCCGCACGACTCGGCGCGGCGCTGGACACCCAGATCCCGGTGCGCGCGCTGTTCGAGGCCTCGAATGTGGCGGCACTGGCCGCGCTGGTGGAATCGGCCGCCGGCGAAGGTGGTCGGGCACCGCTGACCCCGCAGCCGCGCCCCGAGCTGGTCCCGCTATCGCTGGCCCAGCAGCGGATGTGGTTCCTCAACCGCTTCGACAATCGCACCGCGGTCAACAACATTCCGGTCGCCGTGCGGCTCACCGGCGAGGTCGATATCGTCGCGCTGAATGCCGCCATCGGCGATGTGCTGGCCAGGCACGAGGCGTTGCGCACCATCTACCCGGAGGTCGAAGGCACCGGTTACCAGCATGTGCTGCACACCGACGAGGTGCGCTTCGAGCTGGCGACCGAGACCATCGCCCCCGGCGCGGTGCCAGCGCGCATCGTCGAGCTGGCCAGTGTGTACTTCGATGTGACCAGCGAGGTGCCGTTCCGGGCCAACCTGCTCAGCATCGATGAGCACACCCATGTCGCGGTGCTCGTCATGCATCACATCAGTGGTGACGGTTTCTCGCTGCGTCCGCTGCTGCGTGACGTGGTGCTGGCCTACACCGAGCGCGGTCGCGGTGCGGTGCCCACGTGGGCGCCGCTGGAAGTCCAGTACGCCGACTACGCGCTGTGGCAGCGCGCGGTGCTCGGCAGCGAGGACGATCCGGAATCGGTCGCGGCACAGCAGCTCGCGTACTGGACCGAGCAGCTGGCCGATCTGCCCGATCAGATCGAGCTGCCCGCCGATCGCTCGCGGCCCGAGGTCGCCTCCAATACCGGTGGCACCCATGGCTTCTCGATCGATGCCGAATTGCATGCCGCACTGGCCGAACTCGCGCGCGCCCGCGGCGTCACGCTCTTCATGGTCATGCACGCGGCACTGGCGGCCTGGGCGGCCCGGCTGTCCAATAGCACCGATATCGCCATCGGCACCCCGATCGCGGGCCGCGGTGAACGCGCGCTCGACGATCTGGTCGGCATGTTCGTCAATACGCTGGTGCTGCGCAATGAGGTCGAGCCGAGCGCCAAGTTCAGCGAGCTGCTCGCGCAGGTGCGCCGCACCGATCTGGCGGCCTTCGCCAATGCCGATGTGCCGTTCGAGCGGCTCGTCGACGTCATCAGCCCGGCGCGATCGCAGGCGCACCACCCGCTGTTCCAGGTGGCATTGACCTTCGAGGCCGCCTCGGCCGCGGAAATGGGCACCATCGCGCTGCCGGGTGTGGAACTGTCGGTGGTCGAATTCGACCCTGGCACAGCTAAATTCGACGTCCAGCTGACCGTCGGTGAGACCGCCGATGGTGCGCTCGGCCTGTCGTGGAACTACGCCACCGAACTGTTCGATCCGGAGACGGTGGCGTCGTTCGCCGATCGCCTGGTCCGGATTCTGCAGAGTGTGGTCGAGGATCCCGAGGTCGTCATCGGCGATATCGATCTGCTCGGTGAGGCCGAGCGACTCAATGTGTCGCAGCGCTGGGTGTCCTCCGGATTCGACAGCCTGGCGCGCGCGACGGGCCAGGAAGCGGCAGCCCGCGTGACCACGCAGGGCGGCGGGAATCGGCACAGCACAGCGCGATTCAATGCCCCCGGTGCCACCCTGGTCGATCTGTTCGAGCAGGCGGTGGCGGCGCATCCGGACAATACCGCGGCCAAATTCGGCATCGAATCGCTGACGTACGCGGAGCTGGACCGGCGCGCGAATGTCTTGGCGCGCAGGCTGATCGCCGACGGTGCTGGTCCCGAGTCGCTGGTCGCGGTGATCCTGCCGCGCTCGCTCGACCTCGTGGTCGCGCTGCTCGCGGTGGTGAAGACCGGTGCGGGCTATGTGCCGGTCGATCCGACCTACCCGGCCGACCGCATCGCCTACGTGCTCACGGATTCACGTCCGACCAGCGTGATCCTCGATTCCACGGTCCAGGTGACGGTGCCCGACGAGCTGGCGACCGTGGTGCTCGACGGATTCGCGGTGGAGACCGGCAATGTCGAGGACGCCGACGACGCCCCGATCACCGACGCCGACCGTATCGCGGCGCTCACCCCGGACAATGTCGCGTATGTGATCTACACCTCCGGTTCGACCGGACGCCCGAAGGGTGTGGCGGTCGCGCACCGGAATGTGGTGCGGCTGTTCGCCAATACCGATCGCGACTTCGGCTTCGGCCCCCGCGATGTGTGGACGCTGTTCCACTCCTACGCCTTCGACTTCTCGGTGTGGGAGCTGTGGGGTCCGCTGCTGTTCGGCGGCACCCTGGTGGTCGTCGACTACTACACCTCGCGCTCGCCCGAACAGTTCCTGGAACTGCTGCGGGTGGAACAGGTGACGGTGCTCAACCAGACGCCCTCCGCGTTCTACCAACTGGCCGAGGCGGATCGCAATGCCGCACCGGATGCCGACCCGCTGGCCTTGCGCTACGTCGTGTTCGGCGGTGAAGCCCTGGAACTGCGTCGACTCTCGGATTGGGTCGCCCGACACGGCGACGGTGCCGATCGACGCTCCGCTCCGCTGCTGGTCAATATGTACGGCATCACCGAGACCACGGTGCACGTGTCCTACCGTGCGCTGGACGCCGCGACCATCGCCGCCGCCTCCGGCAGTGTGGTCGGGCGTGCCATCGCGGGTCTGCGCGTGTACGTCCTCGATAACCGGCTGCGGCCGGTTCCGGTCGGTGTCGCGGGCGAAATGTATGTCGCCGGACCGCAATTGGCCCGCGGCTACCTCGGGCGCGCGGACCTGACCACCACCCGCTTCGTCGCGAACCCGCTCGCCGACGCGGAGGCCGCGGGCACCCGCCTGTACCGCTCCGGCGACCTCGCGCGCTGGAACCGCTTCGGCGAACTCGAATACCTCGGCCGCGCCGACGACCAGGTCAAGGTGCGCGGCTTCCGCATCGAACTCGGCGAGATCGAATCCGCCATCCTGGCCCAGCCCGGCATTGCCCAGGCCGCGGTCATCGTGCGCGAGGATCAGCCCGGCGATCAGCGGATCGTGGCCTATGTGGTCGCCGAACCGGATGTGATCCCGGACCTGGACGTGGTGCGCAGCGGTGCGGCGCAACGACTGCCGTCCTACATGGTGCCCGCCGCGCTGGTGCGGCTCGAGTGGATTCCGTTGACCGTCAACGGCAAGCTGGACCGCCGCGCACTGCCCGCACCCGCGGTGCAGGCCAAGGCCTTCCGCGCCCCGGTGACACCGGTCCAGGAGACCGTCGCCGCGGTCTTCGCCGATGTGCTCGACCTGCCGAGGGTCGGTGTCGACGACGACTTCTTCGACCTCGGCGGCAACTCGCTCATCGCGACCAGGGTCGTCGCCCGTATCGGCGCGGCACTGGGCACCACCGTCCCGGTGCGCGCGCTGTTCGAGGCATCCACCGTGGAAGCGCTCGCGGCTCGGGTGGAATCGCATGCCGACGGCGCCGCGCGCGCCCGGCTGGTCGCCCGTCCGCGCAAGGCCGACGAACTCGTGCCGCTGTCGTTCGCACAGCAGCGCATGTGGTTCCTGAACAAGTACGACACCGCATCCGCGGCCTACAACCTTCCCGTCGCCATTCGGTTGACCGGTGCGCTCGATATCGAGGCACTGCGGCTTGCGGTGGCGGACGTGGTGCGCAGGCACGAATCGCTGCGCACCCGCTACCCGGAGCACGGCGGCACCCCGGTCCAGGTGATCGTGCCCGCCGACGCGATCGCGCTCGACCTGCAGCCGGTTTCGGTCGATCCGGCCGAGCTGACCGCGGTGGTCACCGAATTCGTGACCACCGGCTTCGATGTGTCCGAACAGGTTCCGCTGCGGACCAGGCTCTTCGCCGCCGGTGCCGACGAGCATGTGCTGGTCGTCGTGGTGCACCACATCGCGGCCGACGGCTTCTCCATCGGCCCGCTGACCCGCGACGTGATGCTGGCCTACACGGCGCGCGCTCAGGACGCCGCGCCCGGCTGGGCGCCACTGCCGGTGCAGTACGCGGACTTCGCCATCTGGCAGCGCGAAGTCCTCGGCAGCGAGGATGATCCGACTTCGCTGATGGCGCGTCAGGTGGTGCACTGGAAGCGCGCGCTCGACGGTGTCCCGGACGAACTGCCGCTGCCCACCGACCGCCCGCGGCCCGCGATCGCCTCGTACCGCGGTGCGACGGTGCAGACCGAACTGTCCGCCGAACTCATCGCGGCGCTGGAAGGTATCGCGCGCCAACGCGGTGCCTCGCTGTTCATGGTCATGCACAGCGCGCTCACGGTGCTGCTGGCCCGACTGTCGGGCACCGACGATATCGCCGTCGGTTCGCCGATCGCGGGACGCGGTGAGCAGGCGCTCGACGATCTGGTCGGCATGTTCGTCAACACCCTCGTGCTGCGCACCGGCATCGATCAGTCGGAGCCGTTCACGGCGCTGCTGGACCGGGTGCGCTCGACCGACCTGGATGCCTTCGGCAATGCCGACGTGCCGTTCGAACGGCTGGTGGAACTGCTCGCCCCGGAACGCTCGCAGGCGCGCAACCCGCTGTTCCAGGTGATGCTCGCATTCCAGAACCTGGAGCGCACCGCACTCGAATTGCCGGGTCTCTCGGTGTCCGCACTGGACCTCGACGAGAATGTGGCCCGCTTCGACCTGCAGTTCACGCTGTCGGAAACTGGTTCCGCCGGAATGACTTTGGCGCTCACCTACGCTACCGAGCTGTTCGACGAGTCGACCGCCGAGCTGATCACGCAGCGTTGGCGGCGGGTGCTAGAGGCCATCGCCGCCGACCCGACCGTCACGGTCGGTGCCATCGATGTGCTCGACGCGCGGGAGCGCACCGATCTGATCGCCCGCACCGGTGCGCCCGCGGTGCCCGCGCGCACCCTGCCCGAGCTGCTGGCCGAGGCCGCCGCGATGGATCCGAACGCGACCGCCGTGGTGTTCCAGGGGACACGTGTCTCCTATGGCGACCTCGATGAGCGGTCGAATCGGTTGGCGCGCTTGCTCATTGCCGAGGGCATCGGTACCGAGGATCTGGTCGCCGTCGGCGTGCCGCGGTCCGCGGATTCGGTGTTCGCCGCTTGGGCGGTATCGAAGACGGGTGCGGCATTCGTGCCCGTCGACCCGAACTACCCGGCCGAGCGCATCGCGCACATGGTCACCGATTCCGGTTCACCGGTCGGGCTCACCGTCGCGGCGGTCCGCGACGGCCTGCCGGATTCGGTGCGCTGGCTGGTGCTCGACGAACTCGACCTGGACGGATTCGACGGCGGTGCGATCACCGACGCCGACCGGGTCCGCCCGCTGCGCCCAGCGCATCCGGCCTACGTCATCTACACCTCGGGCTCCACCGGTGTGCCCAAGGGTGTGGTGGTCACCCATGCCGGTCTCGCGAACTTCAGCGTCGAGCAGATCGTGCGCTACGACCTCGATTCCGGTTCGCGCGCATTGCATTTCGCCTCGCCCAGCTTCGATGCCTCGATCCTGGAACTGCTGCTCGCGGTCGGCGCGGGCGGTGCGCTGGTGGTGACGCCGCCCGGCGTGTACGGCGGTGAGGAACTGTCCGAGCTGATCCGCTCCGAGCGGGTTACGCACGCGTTCATCACCCCCGCCGCGCTGGCCACCTTCGATCCGACCGGCCTGGACTCGCTGCGCGTACTGGTCGCCGGCGGTGAGGCGGTTCCGGCGGATCTGGTCGCGAAGTGGGCGGTGCCGCTGGAGAACGGGTCCGTCCGCAGCTTCCACAACGGTTACGGTCCGACCGAGACCACCATCATGACCAATATCAGCGATCCGCTGGTGGCCGGTGACACAGTGGTGATCGGTGCGCCGATCCGCGGTATGCAGTCGCTGATCCTGGACGCCCAGCTGCGGCCGGTGCCGGTGGGTGTCGCGGGTGAGCTGTATCTGTCGGGCATCCAGTTGGCGCGCGGTTATCACGCCCGCGCCGGACTGAGCGCCGAACGCTTCGTGGCCAACCCGTATGTCGCGGGTGCGCGCATGTACCGCACCGGTGACGTGGTCAGATGGGTGCCTGCATCGCGCAGCGATTCCATGAGGGGTGGTGGTCGGGCGACGGGTGGGCCTCGTACCGGTGAGGTCGAGTATGTGGGCCGCTCCGACTTCCAGGTCAAGGTGCGCGGCTTCCGCATCGAACTCGGTGAGATCGACGCGGCGCTGGCATCGCACCAGACCGTCGATTTCGCGGTCACCATCGGCCACAAGGGCGCGGCGGGTGCGACCTCGCTGGTGTCGTATGTGGTTGCGGCACCGGGGCATTCGATCGATGTCGCCGAGCTGACCGCGCACGTCGAGCAACGCCTGCCCGCGTACATGGTGCCGTCTTCGGTGATGGTGATCGACCATATCCCGCTGACCCCGGTCGGCAAGCTGGACCGTAAGGCCCTGCCGGAGCCGGTCTTCGCGACAGAGGTGGTCTTCCGCGCACCGCGTACGCCGATCGAACACACCATTGCCGAGGTCTTCGCCGAGGTGCTCGGCGTCGAGCGCGTCGGTGTCGACGATTCGTTCTTCGCCCTCGGCGGCGACAGCATCGTGTCCATCCAGCTGGTTTCGCGGGCCAAGGCACGCGGTGTGGTCTTCAGCCCGCGGCACGTCTTCGAGCAGCGCACCGTTGCCGGACTCGCCGCGGTCGCCGAAACCGCGGACAGCACCGAAACCGCCGTCGCGGCGCTGGCCGAGCTGCCCGGTGGCGGCATCGGCGCCATGCCGCTGACCCCGGTGGTCCGGTTCATGGCGCAGCGGCAGGGTTCGTTCGGCCGGTTCAACCAGACCATGGCACTCGAATTGCCGGTGGGCATCGACCGCGCTGGCATCGGGAAAACCGTTGCCGCGGTGGTCGACCGCCACGACATGCTGCGCGCACGGCTGTACCGCGCGGATGACGACTGGATCCTCGAAACCGCCGAATCGGGCACCGTCGATGTGGACGCGCTGATCGATCGCACCGAATTCGATGCGAATATCGACGATGCCGGACTGTTCGACATCGCTTCCGCCGCGCTGGATGCCACGCTGGATCGACTCGATCCGGCTGCGGGCGTGGTGATTCGGTTCGTCTGGCTGGAACCCTCGGACGGCAGCCGCGGCGGTCGCCTCATCGTGGCCGCCCATCACCTCGTGGTGGATGGTGTTTCCTGGCGCATCCTGGTGCCGGACTTCGTCGCCGCCTGGGGCCAGCTCACCGCGGGTCAGGAACCGCAGCTCGTCGCGCCCGCGACCTCGATGCGGGCTTGGGCGCACGCATTGCGGCGCGAGGCCGAAAGCGCTGAGCGGGTGGCCGAACTCGACTACTGGCGTTCGGTGGTCGCTACGGCGGATCCGTTGCTGACCGTGCGTGCGCTGGATCCGACCGTGGATACCTCGGGCGGCATCGAGAAGCTGCAGGTCGAGGTGTCCGCCGAGGTCACCAAGGCGCTGCTGACCACCGTGCCCGCGCTGTTCCACGGCGGCGTCAACGACGGTCTGCTCACCGCGCTCGCCCTGGCGACCGCGAAGTGGCGCGCGGGCCGCACCACCGCTCGCACCGACGACGCGCTGCTGATCCGCCTGGAGGGCCACGGCCGCGAAGAGGGCATCGTGCCCGGTGCGGATCTCTCGCGCACCGTCGGCTGGTTCACCGCGATCTTCCCGGTCCGCTTCGACCTGTCCGGCATCGATATCGATGCCGCGCTGGCCGGTGGTCCTGCGCTCGGCAAGGCCGTCAAGGCGGTCAAGGAGCAGTTGCTCGCGGTGCCGGACAAGGGCATCGGCTACGGCCTGCTGCGCTACATGAACGAGGCAACCGCCTCGGAACTGCCCGTCGAACAGCCGGGCCAGGTGAGCTTCAATTACCTGGGCCGCGTCTCCGAGGGCGATGTGCCCGAGGCGCTGCGCGGCTTCGGCTGGATCCCGGCCGCCGAACTCGGTGCGCTCGGTGGCGCCTACGACGCGGATATGCCCGCGATGGCGCCGCTGGATATCAATGCCATCGTGGTCGGCGACAAGCTGACCGCCAATATCGGCTATCCGAGCACCCTGCTCGATGCCGCGCAGGTCCGCGAATTCGGCGAGCTGTGGACCACCGCACTGGAAGCGGTTGCCCGGCACGCCAATTCGAATGGCGCTGGTGGGCACACCCCGTCCGACTTCTCGCTGGTGCGCTCGACCCAGCGCGATATCGACAACTGGGAGCAGCGCTACCCGGCACTGGCCGATATCTGGCCGCTGTCGGCACTGCAGGCCGGTCTGCTGTTCCACGCGCGCCTGGCCGCCACCTCGGTGGACGTCTACACCGCGCAGGCCGTGCTGACGCTCACCGGCCGGGTGGATGCGACCCGATTGCGTTCGGCCGCACAGGCTCTGGTGGATCGCTATGAGAACCTGCGCACCGCATTCGTCACCGATAACGACGGCAACCCGGTGCAGGTCGTTCTCGACAGCGCCCGGATGGCCTGGGCCGAGCACGACCGGACCGAATCCGGCGAGGCCGCCGATATCATTGCCGCCGATCGCATGCAGCGCTTCGATCTGACCGAGCCGCCGCTGGTCCGCTTCACGCTGATCCACATCGACACAGACCGTTGGCAGTTCGTGGTCGCGAACCATCACATCCTGCTCGACGGCTGGTCCATGCCGCTGCTCATGCGAGATCTGCTGGTGCTGTACGCGGCGCACGCCGATGCCAATGTGCTGCCCGCGGCGCGCTCCTACCGGCACTTCCTGGAATGGACCCGGCAGCAGGATCATGCGGCTTCGGTGGCCGCGTGGAGCACCGCACTGCGCGGTGTCAGTGAACCGACGCTGCTGTCGCGTCCTGATGCCGGGCGCGAGATCACCGCGCTGTCCGGCGAGTACTCCTTCGAGCTGGACGAGCAGGCGACCGCGCGCCTCACCGCACTGGCGGCCTCGCTCGGCGTCACGCCGAATACCGTGCTGCAGGTCGCCTGGGGCGTTCTCATCGGCCGGATGACCAGCCGTGACGATGTGCTCTTCGGTACCACGGTGTCCGGCCGTCCGGCGCAGCTGTCCGGCGTCGAATCGATGGTCGGTCTGTTCATCAATACCGTCCCGGTGCGGGTGCGCTTCGATCCGTCGGAATCGGTGCAGCAGTTGCTCACCCGGACCCAGGGCGAGCAGGCGGATCTGCTCGATCACCACTACGTCGGCCTGGCCGATATCCAGTCCGCCGCCGGTATCGGCGGGCTGTTCGACACGCTGGTGGTCTTCGAGTCCTACCCGGTCGATGCCGAGGGCATCCGGGCGCAGGCCGCCGATATCGATGGCATGGCCGTGGTCGATATGCAGGCCGCAGATGCCACGCACTATCCGTTGACCCTGATCGCGCAGTTGGACTCCCAGTTGCGGATTCGCGCGGGCTACCTGCGCGACCTGTTCGACGAGCCGACGGTGCGCCGCATCGCCGATCGCCTGGTGCGGGTACTCGCGGCGATCACCACCGAACCGGCGGCGCCGGTCGGCGATATCGAACTGCTCGATACCGCCGAGCGCGAGCTCGTGGTATCGGGCTGGAACGACACCGCACACGACGTAGACGCTGTGTTGTCGGCTCGCTCCGCAGGCTCCGCTCACGGGGCCACGCTGGTCTCGATGTTCGAGGCCCAGCTCACCGCGACTCCGGACGCGACCGCGCTGACATTCGAGGGGACGAGTCTGACCTACGCCGAGTTCGGCGCCCGGGTCTACAGCCTGGCGCGCTGGCTGATCGAACGCGGTGTCGGCCCGGAATCATATGTGGCCCTCGGTATGCGCCGCTCCATCGATCTGGTGGTAGGCATGTACGCGGTGGCCGTCGCCGGTGGCGCGTATGTGCCGCTGGATCCGGATCATCCGGCCGAGCGCACCGAATACATCCTCGCCACCGCCGATCCGGTCTGTGTGCTGACCTCCGGTGACGATCTGAAGATCGATACCGCCCAGGTGCGCATCGATCTGCTCGACCTGTTCGGTCTTCCGGATGAGCCGGTGACCGAGGCGGAACGGCGTGCGCCGCTGCGCCCGTCGAATACCGCGTACGTGATCTTCACCTCGGGTTCGACCGGTCGTCCGAAGGGTGTGGCGGTCAGTCATGCCGCGATCGTGAACCGGCTGGTGTGGATGCAGTCGGCCTACGGGCTGACCAGCGCCGACGCCGTCCTGCAGAAGACGCCCGCCACCTTCGACGTTTCGGTGTGGGAATTCTTCTGGCCCTTGCAGATCGGTGCGCGGCTGGTCATCGCGAAGCCGGACGGGCATCGCGATCCGGCCTACCTCGCCGAGATCATTACCGCGGAGCGGGTCACCGTCACCCACTTCGTGCCGTCCATGCTGTCGGTCTTCGTGGCCGATGCCGCCGCGGCGCGGTGTGATTCGCTGCGGCTGGTCTTCGCCTCCGGTGAGGCGCTGCCGCCCAAGCCCGCGCATCGCCTGCGCGAGTTGACCGGTGCGGCGCTGCACAACCTGTACGGCCCGACCGAGGCCGCGGTCGACGTCACCTTCCACGAGGTGGTCGCGACCGATACCGACACCGTGCCGATCGGTGCGCCGGTCTTCAATACCCAGGTCTACGTGCTGGATTCGCGACTGCGCCCGGTTCCGGTCGGTGTCGCGGGTGAGCTGTACCTCGCGGGCACCCAGTTGGCGCGCGGCTATGTCGCACGTCCGGATCTGACCAGCGATCGGTTCGTGGCGAATCCGTTCGCCGCCGATGGCGCGCGCATGTACCGCACCGGCGACCTGGTCGCCTGGACGGCCGAGGGTGAGCTGGATTACCTGGGCCGCACCGACTTCCAGGTGAAGCTGCGTGGTCTGCGCATCGAGCTCGGCGAGATCGAGCAGGCGCTCACCGCGCTGGACGAGATCGCCCAAGCCGTCGTCGTGGTGCGCGGTGATCAGCACACCGGCGACCAGCTCGTCGCGTATGTCATCGCGACGCCGAACCTGCGGCTCGATATCGAGACGGTGCGCGAGGATCTGGCGCGGCAGTTGCCCGCGTACATGGTCCCGTCGGTGGTCATCGTGCTCGACGCCTTCCCGCTCAACGCCTCCGGCAAGCTGGATCGCAAGGCCTTGCCCGCACCGGTATTCGAGGCCGCGGTATTCCGCGCGCCGACCACGCCGGTCGAGGAGATCATCGCGGCCACCTACGCCGATGTCCTCGGCTTGGAGCGCGTCGGCCTCGACGACGACTTCTTCGCACTCGGCGGCAACTCGCTGAGCGCCACCCAGGTCGCCGCCCGGCTCTCGGCCGCATTGGATACCGATCTCGGTGTCCGCGAACTGTTCGAGGCCTCCACGGTGGCCGCACTCGCGGCCCGCGCGGAGTCCCGTGCGGGTGCCGGTGGTCGTACCGCCCTGGTCCCGCAGCCGCGCCCCGAGCGGGTGCCGCTGTCGCTGGCCCAGCAGCGCATGTGGTTCCTCAACCGCTTCGATCCGGAATCGGCCGTGGACAATATCCCGGCCGCGGTGCGCCTGTCCGGTCTGCTCGACCGGCAGGCACTGCAGATCGCGGTCGCCGATGTGCTGGCCCGCCACGAGTCGCTGCGCACCTACTACCCGGAGTACGACGGCACCGCCTACCAGCAGACCGTCTCCACAGCACGGGTCATCCCGGATCTGACGCCGATCGATGTCACCGAAGCCGAACTGCCGCAGCGGGTTGCCGATGTCATCCTGACCGGCTTCGACGTCACCGCCGAAGTTCCGTTCCGGGCCAAGCTCTTCGAGATCAGCCCGACCGAACATGTGCTCGCCCTGGTGGTGCACCACATTTCGGCCGACGGCTTCTCGATGGGCCCACTCACCCGCGACGTCATGACGGCCTACGCCGCCCGCGTCGAGGGCGGCGAGCCCTCGTGGCGTCCGCTCGAGGTGCAGTACGCCGACTTCGCGCTGTGGCAGCGCGCGGTGCTCGGCGCCGAATCGGACCCGGAATCGGTGATTTCGGCGCAGATCGAGTTCTGGTCCAAGACCCTGCGCGGGCTGCCCGAACAGCTCGACCTGCCCGCCGACCGGCCGCGTCCGGCGGTGGCATCGGGCCGTGGTGCCACGCATATGTTCGAGATCGATGCCGAAACCCACGGCAAGCTCACCGAACTCGCGCGCACCAGGGGGACGACGCTGTTCATGGTCGCGCACACCGCGTTGGCCGTGCTGTTGTCACGTTTGTCCGGCGAGGAAGACATCGCGATCGGTACGCCGATCGCCGGACGTGGTGAGCGCGCGCTCGACGATCTGATCGGCATGTTCGTCAACACCCTGGTGCTGCGGACGCCGATCGACGGCGAGGCCACCTTCACCGAACTGCTGCGCACCGTGCGTGCCATCGATATCGGCGCGTTCGGACATGCCGATCTGCCGTTCGAGCGGTTGGTGGAGATCCTGAACCCGGTCCGTTCGCAGGCGCGCCATCCGCTGTTCCAGGTGATGCTGTCGTTCCAGAACACCGGCCAGAACAGTCTGGAACTGCCCGGACTCACGGTCAGCGGTGTCGAGCTGCCGATCGATGTGGCCAAATTCGATCTGCAGCTGGTCCTTTCCGAACAGACCGCGATCCCGATCAGCACCTCGAACGGTGCCGGTGCCAACACCGCGGTCGCACCATCGGGCATCACGGCCGAATTGATCTACGCCACTGATCTTTTCGACGCCGACACCATGACGGCATTCGGACAGCGGTTCAACCGACTGCTGCAGGCCGTTGCGACCGAACCGGATCGGGCAATCGGCGATATCGAACTGCTCGATGCGTCCGAAGCCGAACTGGCACTGCGTGGTTGGAACGACACCGAGCGCGATCTCGGTACGGTCGCGACGCTGGTCGACGAATTCGCCAGGCAGGCGGCGACGACGCCGGATGCGGTCGCGATCGTGGATCCGGCGACGGGTGATTCGCTCACCTATGCCGAATTCGGTGCTCGCGTGCACCGGTTGGCACGACGCCTCATCGCGGACGGAGTCGGCCCGGAGAGCCTGGTGGCCCTCGGTCTCCGGCGCTCGGTCGACCTCGTTGTCGCGGCCTACGCCGTGCAGGAGGCAGGTGGCGGTTATGTGCCGCTGGACCTCGATCAGCCCGCCGAGCGGATCGGCTATGTGCTCGACTCGGCCGCGCCGGTGTGCGTGCTGACCACCTCGCGCGACGACTTCGACGGCGCCGGTCTGTCCACACTCGTTATTGATGACCTGGATCTGTCCGAGTACTCGGACGAGCCGGTTACCGATGCGGAGCGGATCGCCCCGCTGCGGCCGCGCAATCCCGCGTACGTCATCTTCACGTCCGGTTCGACGGGTCGGCCGAAGGGTGTGGCGGTGTCGCACGCTGCCGTCGTCAACCAGATCCGTTGGATCACCGGTCAATACGGTATCGGTGCCGATGATGTCGTGTTGTTCAAGACTCCGGCGACATTCGACGTGTCGGTGTGGGAACTGTTCGGCCCGCTCTCGACCGGTGGCCGGATCGTGGTAGCCAGCCCCGACGGCCATCGTGACCCGCAGTACCTGGCCGACGTGATCGCGGCCGAGCGGGTGACCATGACCTCGTTCGTGCCATCGATGCTGAGCGTCTTCGCTGGCAGCGTGGACGCGGCCGTCGGCAGCGCGGCATTGGTATCGCTGCGCGCACTCCTCATCGCGGGTGAGGCCTTCACCGCCGATGCCGCGACCGCCATTCGCCGGGTCAGCTCGGCCGAGCTCTACAACCTGTACGGCCCGACCGAATTCACCGTCCACGCGACGCACGGCCCGGTGGCCGACAAGGTCGAAGGCGCGGTGCCGATCGGCCTGCCGGTGTGGAATTCACAGGCGTATGTCTTGGATTCGCGGCTGCATCCGGTCGCACCGGGTGTCGCGGGTGAGTTGTATCTGGCCGGTGCGCAGTTGGCGCGCGGCTACTTCGGGCGTACCGATCTGACCGCGGATCGCTTCGTGGCCAACCCGTTCGGCGCGCCTGGCGCTCGCATGTACCGCACCGGCGACCTGGTCACCCGCAAGGCAGACGGTTCGATCGAATACCTCGGCCGGACCGACTTCCAGGTCAAGCTGCGTGGTCTGCGCATCGAGCTGGGGGAGATCGAAACCGCCCTCACCGCACACGACTCGGTGGCACAGGCCGTGGCACTGGTGCGTTCGGATGTCAGGACCGGCGACCAGCTGGTCGGCTACGTGGTACCCGCGAACGGCGCGACCGTCGACGTCGACGAGCTGCGCAGGCACCTGACCGCACAACTGCCGTCCTACATGGTCCCCGCGGCACTCATGGTGCTCGACGCCATGCCGCTGAACCCCAACGGCAAGCTCGATCGCCGCGCGCTGCCCGAACCCGCCTTCGAGGCCAAGGAATTCCGCGCACCGTCGACCCCGATCGAGCAGATCGTGGCCGATACCTTCGCCGAGGTGCTCGGTCTGTCGAGTGCGGACGGCGCGCGTCCGGTCGGACTCGACGACGACTTCTTCGACCTCGGCGGCAACTCGCTGATCGCCACCCAGGTGGTCGCCCGCCTCGGCGCCGCACTCGACACCCGCGTCCCGGTGCGGCTGCTGTTCGAGGCGCCGAATGTGGCCGCGCTCGCCGCGCGGATGGAGGGGCAGCAGGGCACCGGCGGACGTCGGGAACTGACCGCAGGACCACGGCCGGAACAGATTCCGCTCTCGCTGGCCCAGCAGCGGATGTGGTTCCTCAACCGCTTCGACAACCAGACCGCGGTCAACAACATCCCGCTGGCGGTCCGGCTCACCGGCGCACTCGACACCGATGCGCTGCGCATGGCCGTCGCCGATGTGATGGACCGGCACGAGGTGCTGCGCACCGTCTACCCGGAGACCACAGACGGTCAGGGCGTGCAGGTCGTGCTGCCCACCGGCCAGGTCCACCTCGACCTGACCCCGGTCGTGGTGTCGGAGGCCGATATTCGTGATCGCATCAGCGAACTGGTGCTGACCGGCTTCGACGTGACCGCGGCGGTTCCGGTGCGCGCCAAGCTGTTCCGGCTCGAGGCGCCGGCGGGAGCGGAGCCCGCGCAGCGACCAGAAAATGCGGGAGCCGAGCCTGCGCAGCGACCAGAAAATACAGACGGCTCGTCGACTGAAACCCACGTGCTGGTCTTCGTGGTGCACCACATCTCCGGTGACGGCTGGTCGGTGCGTCCGCTGGCCCGCGATGTGATGGTCGCCTACGCGGCCCGCAACCGCGGCGAATCGCCCGCATGGGCGCCGCTGCCGGTGCAGTACGCCGACTTCGCGCTCTGGCAGCGCGACACCCTCGGCTCCGAGGACGATCCGGAATCGCTGATCGCCCAGCAGGTCGCGTACTGGTCGCGGAATCTGGCCGGACTGCCCGATCAGCTGGATCTGCCCTCGGATCGCTCGCGTCCGGCTGTCGCGTCCAACCGCGGTGATGTCTACGAATTCGGCATCGACGCGCAGTTGCTTGCCGAGCTCAACGCACTGGCCCGTGCGAACGGTGCGAGCCTGTTCATGGTGGTGCACGCGGCGTTCGCGGCACTGCTCGCGCGCCTGTCGGGCAGCGAGGATATCGCCATCGGCACCGCGGTCGCGGGTCGTGGCGAGGCCGTGCTCGACGATGCGATCGGCATGTTCGTCAATACGCTCGTGCTGCGCACGCCGGTCGATGCGGGTGCGTCCTTCGCCGCGTTGGTCGCGCGGGCACGCGAAACCGATCTGGCCGCCTTCGGCCACGCCGACCTGCCGTTCGAGCGCCTGGTCGACATCCTCAACCCGGCCCGTTCGCAGGCGCGCCATCCCCTGTTCCAGGTGATGTTGTCGTTCCAGAACACCGGTGAGGCATCGTTCGAGCTGCCCGGTCTCGAGGTGGCCGGTGTGCCGCTCGATGTGGTGACCGCGAAATTCGATCTGCACCTGAACCTCGCCGACCGGCTCGACGCGGCCGGGAATGCGAACGGCATGACCGCCGAATTCGCCTACGCGACGGATATGTTCGACGCGAAGACGATCGCCGGTGTCGCGCAGCGCCTGGTCCGCCTGCTGCACGCGGTGGTCGCGGATCCGGCCGTCGCCGTTGGTGATGTCGATCTGCTCGATGCCGCCGAGCGCACCTTGGTGCTCGAAAAGTGGAACGAGACGGCCTATGTCGTCGATGCCCAGGCCACCCTTGTCTCGATGTTCGAGGAGCAGGCCGCCCGGAGCCCGAAGTCGACCGCGCTGACATTCGAGGGGACGAGTCTTTCCTACGACGAATTCACCGCTCGGGTGAATCGCCTTGCCCGGCACCTGGTTTCGCTGGGTGTCGGCCCCGATTCGATGGTCGCGCTCGGCATGCGTCGCTCCTTCGAGCTGGTGATCGGCATGTACGCGGTGAGCGTGGCTGGTGGCGCGTATGTGCCGCTGGATCCGGATCATCCGGCCGAGCGCACTCGGTATGTGCTCGACACCGCCGATCCGGTCTGTGTCCTGACCACGGCCGCCGACGAGTTCGACGCGGGCATGACGCCGACGCTGGATATCTCGGCACTGGATCTCGCGGCATACTCCGGTGAGCCGCTGATCGATGCCGAACGCCTTGCGCCGCTGCGGCCTTCGCATACCGCATACGTGATCTTCACCTCGGGTTCGACCGGCCGTCCGAAGGGCGTCGCGGTCAGCCATGCCGCGATCGTCAACCGTCTGGTCTGGATGCAGGCCGAATACGGGCTCGATCGCGGCGATGTGGTGCTGCAGAAGACGCCCGCCACCTTCGATGTGTCGGTATGGGAATTCTGGTGGCCGCTGCAGGTCGGCGCGCGCCTGGTCATCGCGAAGCCGGATGGCCATCGCGATCCGGCCTACCTGGTCCAGACCATCGCGCAGGAGCAGGTCACCACGGTGCACTTCGTGCCGTCCATGCTGTCGGTGTTCGTGGCCGACGACCGGGCGGGCGAATGCTTCGATCTGCGCAATGTCTTCGCCTCCGGTGAGGCGCTGCCCGCGGTGACCGCGCAGCGGTTGCGCGAGCTGACCGGCGTCTGGCTGCACAACCTGTACGGCCCGACCGAGGCCGCGGTCGACGTCACCTATCACGAGGTGACCGACGCCGATACGGTCTCCGTGCCGATCGGCGCGCCGGTATTCAACACCCAGGTGTACGTCCTGGATTCGCGCCTGCACCCGGTTCCGGTCGGTGTCGCGGGTGAGCTGTATCTCGCGGGCGCCCAGTTGGCGCGCGGGTATGTGGCGCGTCCGGATCTGACCGCGGATCGCTTCGTTGCCAACCCGTTCGGCACCGGCGAGCGCATGTACCGCACTGGTGACCTGGTCACCTGGACAGCGAATGGTGAGCTGGAATACCTGGGCCGCACCGACTTCCAGGTGAAGCTGCGCGGTCTGCGCATCGAACTCGGCGAGATCGAATCGGCGCTCACCGCGCTGGAACCGATCGCGCAGGCCACCGTTGTGGTCCGCTCCGACGACCGCCTCGGCGATCAGCTGGTCGGATATGTGATCGCGGCGGCGAATCGTTCGATCGATATCGACCAGGTGCGCGCCGAACTCGCTGGCGAGTTGCCCGCGTACATGGTGCCGACGGCCTTCGTCGTCCTGGATGCGTTCCCGCTCAACGCCTCCGGCAAGTTGGATCGCAAGGCGCTGCCCGCGCCGGTATTCGAGGCGAAGGTGTTCCGCGCACCGTCCACTCCGATCGAGGAGATCGTGGCGGGCGTGTTCAGCGACGTGCTCGGTGTCGCGCGGGTCGGCCTGGACGACGACTTCTTCCAACTCGGCGGCAACTCGCTGCTGGCCACCCAGGTGACCGCGCGCATCGGCGCGGCGCTGGATACCCAGCTCGCGGTCCGCGACCTGTTCGAGGCGTCGACGGTCGCCGCGCTGGCGGCCAAGGCCGAACACAATGCCGGTTCCGGCCGCAGTCGGCCGCGGCTGGTGGCGGGGGAGCGCCCGGCCCGGATTCCGCTCTCGCCCGCGCAGCAGCGCTACTGGTTCCTCAACCAGTTCGATACCACCACCTCGGCCGTGGACAACATCCCGCTCGCCGTGCGGTTGTCCGGTGCGCTGGATGTGGCGGCGCTGGAGCAGGCGCTCGGCGATGTGTTCGCCAGGCACGAGGTGCTGCGCACCACCTACCCGAGTTCGGCCAGTGGCCCACACCAGGTGATCCTGCCCGCCGAACAGGCCGTGCCGGAGCTGACCGTCACCGATATCTCGGAGTCGGACCTGGTCGCCGCGGTGATCGAATTCGCGCTCACCACCTTCGATGTCACCGTGCAGGTGCCGTTGAAGGTGGGGCTGTTCCGGCTCGCCGAACAGGAGCACGTGCTGGCCTTCACGGTGCACCATGTCGCGGCCGACGGTTCGTCGATGGGTCCGCTGGCCCGCGATGTCATGGCGGCGTATGTGGCACGGGCCCAGGGGGAGATCCCGCAGTGGCAGCCGCTGCCGGTGCAGTACGCCGACTACGCGCTGTGGCAGCGTGCGGTGCTCGGCTCCGAGGAGGATCCGGAATCGCTTGCGGCACAGCAGGTCGCCTACTGGCAGTCCGCACTCGCGGGCATGCCCGATCAGCTGGAGTTGCCCGCCGACCGGCCGCGCCCGCGCGCGCAGTCGTTCCAGGGCAAGGCGATTCGCTTCGAGATCGCACCGGATAAGCACGCCAAGCTGCACGAGCTGGCGCGGGCCAATAACGCCTCGCTGTTCATGGTCACCCATGCCGCGCTGGCCGTACTGCTTTCGCGACTGTCGGGTACCGACGACATCGCGGTCGGCACCCCGATCGCGGGTCGTGGTGAACGCGAACTCGACGATCTGATCGGTATGTTCGTCAACACCCTGGTGTTCCGGACCATCATCGAGCCCGGTGACAGCTTCGCCGACCTGCTCACCGATGTGCGCGAGCGGGACCTGGAGGCATTCGCGAACGCCGATGTGCCGTTCGAGCGACTGGTCGAGGTGCTCAACCCGGAGCGTTCGACGGCGCGCAACCCGCTGTTCCAGGTCGGACTCTCGTTCCAGAACCTGGCCGAGACCACCTTCACGCTGCCCGGCCTGTCGGTGAGCGCGGTGAACTTCGATTCGCAGCTGGCCAAGACCGATCTGCACGTCACGCTGTACGACCGCTACGCCGAGGACGGTACGCCCGCCCAGATCGTCGCCGAATTCGGTTATGCGACCGACCTGTTCGACGAGGCGACGGTGCAGGGCTTCGCCGACCGCTTCGTCTTGGTGCTCGATGCCGTACTGGCCGATCCGGACGTGCCGGTCGGCGAGATCGATCTGCTCTCTCCCGCCGAGAGCACGCGAATTCTGCGTGCCTGGAACGACACCGCGCACTCGCTCGACATCGACGCCGCGACCACGCTGACGTCGCTGCTGGACGCCACGGTCGCGGCGCACCCGGATGCGGTGGCGCTGGTGGCCGAGGACACGACGCTCACCTACGCCGAGTTGGACAACCGGGTCAACCGCCTGGCGCGGCACCTGATCACGCTCGGTGTCGGCGCGGAGGACCGGGTGGCGCTGGCCATCCGGCGCTCGGTGGATCTCGTGGTCGCGATGTACGCGGTGGCGAAGTCGGGTGCGGCGTATGTGCCGATCGATCCCGATCAGCCCGCCGAGCGCACCGACTACATCCTGCGCACCGCGGCACCGGTCTGCGTGCTGAGCACCGGTCGCGATGATTTCGGCAGCACCGTTGCCGAAGTGGTGTCGATCGACGAGCTGGATCTGTCCGGCGTGGCGGACGATCCGATCTCCGACGGTGACCGGCTGCGGCCGCTGGCGGCGGCTAATACCGCGTACGTGATCTTCACGTCGGGCTCCACCGGCCAGCCGAAGGGCGTTGCGGTGCCGCATGCGGCGATCGTCAACCAGTTGCTGTGGAAGACGGCGGAATTCGGCCTCGGTACCGACGACGCCGTGCTGCTCAAGACCGCGGCGAGCTTCGACCTGTCGGTGTGGGAGTTCTGGTCGGCCGCCGTCTGCGGTGGCCGGTTGGTCATCGCCGATGCCGATGGTCACCGTGATCCCGCATACCTCAACGAGCTGATGCGCTCCACCGGCGTCACGACGCTGCACGTGGTGCCGTCGATGCTGGACGCGCTGCTCACCGAATCCGCTCGCCGTCTGCCGCAGTCGCTGCGGCGGGTGCTGGCGATCGGTGAGGCGCTGCCGGCGACGACGGCGCAGCGATTCCGGCGGGACAACGCGGCCGAGCTGTTCAATCTGTACGGCCCCACCGAAGCCGCGGTGTCGATCACCGCGCACACCGTCACCGATGCCGACACCGTTTCGGTGCCGATCGGTGCGCCGGAGTGGAACAGCCAGGTGTACGTGCTGGATTCGCGGCTGCGTCCGGTGCCGGTCGGTGTCTCCGGTGAGTTGTATCTGGCCGGTGCGCAGTTGGCGCGCGGTTACTTCGGACGCGTTGACCTGACCGCGGATCGCTTCGTGGCCAACCCGTACCGCACCGGTGAGCGCATGTACCGCACCGGTGACCTGGTGGCCTGGAACAGCGACGGCGGACTGGAGTATCGCGGTCGCACCGACTTCCAGGTGAAGATCCGCGGTTTCCGGATCGAGCTCGGTGAGATCGAGGCGGCGCTGCTGCGCCAGCCCGAGGTTTCGGCCACCGCGGTGCTCGCACACACCGACCCGAACCTGGGTGACCGGCTGGTCGCCTACGTGGTCCCCGAAGTCGATGAGCTCGACAACGTGCGGCTGCAAGCGGCATTGGCCGCCGAGCTGCCGTCCTATATGGTGCCGTCGGTCTTCCTCACCCTCGATGCGCTGCCGTTGAATGCCAACGGCAAGCTGGATCGAAAGGCCTTGCCGGAGCCCACCTTCGAGAAGGCGGTCTTCCGCGCGCCGGTGACTCCGATCGAGGAGATCGTCGCGAAAACCTTCGCCGAGGTGCTGCATCTCGGTTCCGGAGAGCAGGCGCAGCGGCTCGGTCTCGATGACGACTTCTTCGCCTGGGGCGGTAACTCACTGCTCGCGACACAGGTCGCGGCCCGCCTCGGCGCGGCGCTGAATACCCGTGTTCCCGTTCGACTGCTGTTCGAGGCCCCGACCGTCGGCGCACTGGCTATCCGGGTGGAACAGCAGGCCGACGGGCGCGGACGGCACGCGCTGGTCGCCGGTCCACGGCCGGAACGCATTCCGCTGTCGCTGGCGCAGCAGCGGATGTGGTTCCTCAACCGCTTCGACACCCAGTCCGCCGCCTACAACGTCCCGATCGCGGTGCGGTTGACCGGCGCGCTCGATGTGGCCGCACTGCGCGCCGCCATCGCGGATCTGGTGCGCAGGCACGAGGTGCTGCGCACCATCTACCCCGAGACCGAGTCGGGTGCGGTGCAGCTGATTCTGCCGGTGGGACAGGCGATTCCGGAGCTCGACGTCCGGACGGTCACGCCCGATCAGGTCGAATCCGCCGTTGTCGAGTTGATTTCGGCGCCGTTCGATGTCACCGCCGAGGTGCCGGTGCGGGTGCGGTTGTTCGAGATCGACACCGACAGTTCGGCTCCCGAATACGTGATCGCGATGGTCGTGCACCACATCGCCGGTGACGGTTCCTCGATGGGACCGTTGACGCGTGATCTGATGACGGCGTACGCGGCGCGCTCGGCCGGTGTGGCACCCAACTGGGCGCCGCTGGAGGTCCAGTACGCGGATTACAGCATCTGGCAGCGCGAACTGCTCGGCAGCGAGGACGATCCGGATTCGCTGATGTCCAAGCAGGTCGCCTACTGGCGCGGCGCGCTGGCCGATCTGCCGGAGCAGCTGGATCTGCCCGCCGATCGTCCGCGGCCCGCGGTGCAGTCCTTCGCCGGTGGCACCGTCGAGGTGCGCGTCGACGCCGATACCCACCGCGGTCTCAGCGGTGTGGCACAGGCCGAGGGCGCGACGCTGTTCATGATCGTGCACACGGCACTGGCCGTGCTGTTGTCGCGACTGTCCGGCACGGACGACATCGCGATCGGTACGCCGATGGCGGGCCGGGGTGAGGCAGCGCTGAACGATCTGATCGGCACGTTCATCAACACGTTGGTGTTCCGTACCCGGCTGAATTCGGCCGAGCCGTTCGCGGACCTGCTCAGGCGGCAGCGCGAAACCGACATCCAGGCATTCGCCAATGCCGATGTGCCGTTCGAGCGGTTGGTCGAGGTGCTGAACCCCGCGCGGTCGCAGGCGCGCCATCCGCTGTTCCAGGTGGGTCTGTCGTTCCAGAACCTGGCCCAGACGACCTTGGAATTGCCGGATCTCACGGTCTCGGGTGTGGATTTCGATACCCACATCTCCCAGTTCGATCTGCACCTGATTCTTTCCGACCTCTACGACGAGTCCGGGGCGCCCGCCGGCATCGCTGGCGTCTTCACCTACGCCACCGACCTCTTCGACCGGAGCACGATCGAAGGATTCGCGGACCGGTTCACCAGACTGCTCGGCGAGATCATCAACGCGCCGCGTGCGGCGGTGGGCGATCTCGAACTGCTCACCGCGGTCGAGCGGGAACGGATGCTGGATGGCTGGAACGCCACCGCGCATCCGGTGCGGCCCGAGCTGTTGCTCGACGGGTACCGGCGCGCCGCAGCGGCGCATCCGGACGCCGTCGCGGTGGCGTTCGAAGGTGCCGAACTGGCCCACCCGTCGCCCGAGGAAGACCCCGCATCGAGTCGCTCCGCGACGCTGACATATCGCGAATTCGACGAGCGGGTGAACAGGCTTGCCCGCCTGTTGATTTCGCAGGGCGTCGGTGCCGAGTCGCTGGTCGGCCTCGCCGTTCGGCGGTCGCTGGATCTGGTTGTCGGCATGTACGCGATCGTCGCGGCCGGTGGCGCGTATGTGCCGTTGGATCCGGATCATCCGGCGGAGCGGATCGCGCACATCCTGGACACCGCCCAGCCCACGTGTGTGGTGACTACCGCGTCCGACGCCGTGCCGGTGCCCGCGGACATTCCGGTGCTGCAACTGGATTCGCTGGAGCTGGACGGGTTCTCCTCCGCTCCGATCGAACCCGGTGAGTTGCTGCGCCCGGTCACCCGGGACAACCCGGCTTACGTCATCTTCACCTCGGGTTCGACCGGTCGCCCCAAGGGCGTCGCGGTATCGCACGCGGCGATCAACAACCAAATCGAGTGGATGCTCGCGCAGTACCCGCTCGGCCCGGATGACGTGTACCTGCAGAAGACCGCGACCACATTCGACGTGTCGCTGTGGGGCTACTTCATGCCGCTGCGCGCGGGCGCGAAGCTGGTAGTCGCCACCCACGACGGCCATCGCGACCCCGCCTACGTGGCGGATGCGATTGCCGCGCACGGGGTTACGGTCACCGACTTCGTGCCGTCCATGCTGACGGTATTCACCGCACAGCTGGCAGCGGGCTCGCTGCCGACGCTGCGGGACGTGTTCGTGATCGGTGAGGCACTGCCGCCGGAAACGGTGACGGCCTGGCGCGCCGTGTCGGATGCGGTGCTGCACAACCTGTACGGCCCGACCGAGGCCGCGGTGTCGGTGACCTACTGGCCCGCGGGCGAGACGGATGTGCGCACCGTGCCGATCGGCTTGCCACAGTGGAACACTCAGGTGTTCGTGCTGGATTCGCGGCTGCGTCCGGTGCCCGCCGGTGTGGCCGGTGAGCTGTACCTCGCTGGCGATCAGCTGGCCCGCGGTTATGTCGCGCGTCCGGATCTGACCTCGGATCGCTTCGTGGCCAACCCCTTCGCGCCCGGTGCGCGGATGTACCGCACCGGCGACCTGGTGGTCTGGCGCGAACCCGCCGATGCGGGTCATCGCCTGGAATACCTGGGGCGTACCGACTTCCAGGTGAAGTTCCGCGGTCAGCGGATCGAGCTCGGCGAGATCGAGACGGCACTGCTGGCACATGCCGCGGTGAGCCAGGCGGTGGCGCTGGTGGCCGCGTCGGCACTCGGCGACCAGTTGGTCGCGTACGTGGTGCCCGCACCGGGTCAGTCGATCGACCAGCGCACACTGCTGGCCGAGGTCTCGGATGTGCTTCCGGGCTATATGGTTCCGGCGGCCATCGTCGTGCTCGATGCCTTCCCGCTGAATTCCAGCGGCAAGCTCGACCGCAAGGCGCTGCCCGAACCAACGTTCACCACTCGCGAATTCCGTGCCCCGGCAACGCCGGTAGAGGAGATCGTGGCGGGTGTCTTCGGCGATGTGCTCGGTATCGAGCGCGTGGGCGCCGACGACGACTTCTTCGCCCTCGGCGGCAACTCGCTGGTGGCCACCCAGGTGGTCGGCCGCCTGAGTGCCGCGATCGGCGGCCGGGTGCCGGTGCGCGCGCTGTTCGAGGCGCCGACCGTGGCGGCCCTGGCGGTGAAGCTGGAGCAGTTGTCCGGCGTTGGCGAGCGGCGGCCGCTGGTCGCCGGTCCTCGGCCGGATCCGGTGCCGTTGTCGCTGGCACAGCAGCGGATGTGGTTCCTCAACCGCTTCGACACCGAGTCGGCGGCCTACAACCTGCCCATCGCGGTCCGGTTGACCGGTGCGCTGGATGTCGACGCGCTGCGGGCGGCCATGGCGGATCTGGTCGGCAGGCACGAGATCCTGCGGACGGTGTACCCGGAGACCGCGGGTGCCCCGGCACAGGTGATTCTGCCGGTGGCGCAGGCTGTTCCGGCGCTGGCGCTGCGGCCGATCGCGGCCGCGGAGCTGGAATCCACGGTGATCGCGGTGATGGCGGCGCCGTTCGACGTCACCGCCGAGGTGCCGGTGCGGGTCGAGCTGTTCCAGGTGACCGACGCACCCACCGCTGTGTCCTCGGGTCGCTCCGCAGGCTCCTCTCCTGCCCCGAATGAGTTCGTGCTGGTGCTGGTCGTGCACCATATCGCCGGTGACGGTTCGTCGATGGGCCCGCTGACCCGGGATCTGATGACGGCGTACGCGGCCCGCTCGGTCGGCGAAGCCCCGACGTGGACGCCGCTGCCGGTGCAGTACGCGGACTACTCCATCTGGCAGCGTGAGCTGCTCGGCAGCGAGGACGATCCGGAGTCGCTGGCGGCCAAGCAGATCGCCTACTGGCAGTCGGCGTTGGCGGATGTGCCGGATCAGCTGGATCTGCCCTCGGATCGCCCGCGTCCGGCCGTGCAGTCCTTCACGGGCGGCAAGGTCGAACTGAGCATCGACGCGCAAACGCATCGTGAGCTGGTCGCTTTGGCCCGGGCCGAGGGTGCGACGCTGTTCATGGTCGTGCACACCGCATTCGCGGTACTGCTCTCGCGGCTCTCGGGCACCGATGACATCGCGATCGGTACGCCGATGGCAGGCCGCGGTGAGGCCGTGCTCGACGATCTGATCGGCATGTTCGTCAACACCCTGGTGTTCCGTACCCAGCTGGATCGCGGCGAGCCGTTCACCGAGCTGCTCGGACGCCAGCGCGAGACGGATATCCAGGCGTTCGCGCATGCGGATGTGCCGTTCGAGCGGTTGGTCGAGGTGCTGAACCCGGTCCGGTCGCAGGCGCGCCATCCGCTGTTCCAGGTGGGTCTTTCGTTCCAGAACCTGGCGCGTACCACGCTGGAACTGCCCGGACTCACCGTGGCCGGATTCGATATCGACACCCAGCTCTCGCAGTTCGATCTGCATCTGATCGTCGCGGACAGCTACGACGAGGACGGAATTCCGTCCGGTATCGGTGGGTACTTCACCTACGCCACCGACCTGTTCGACCCGGATACCGTCCGTGGCTTCGCCGACCGCTTCGCACGCGTGCTCGCCGAGATCATCGCGGCGCCGCGCGCGGCCGTCGGTGATCTCGAGATCATGGCCGTGGACGAGCGCCGCGAACTGGTCTCCGGTTGGAATGCGACGGCGCAGCAGGTGGATTCGTCCGCGACGCTGGCCTCGCTGCTGGACCGAACCGTGGCGACCACGCCGGACGCGGTGGCGCTGGTCGGCGACGACGGCACCGCCATAACCTATGGCGAACTCGGCTCTCGGGTGAATCAGCTTGCCCGGCACCTGATTTCGCTGGGTGTCGGACCGGAGGCACGGGTGGCGCTGGCACTGCGCCGCTCGGTGGACCTGGTGGTCGCGATGTACGCGGTGACCCAGGCCGGTGGCGCGTACGTGCCGCTGGATCCGGATCAGACCGGTGAGCGGACCGACTACATTCTCGACACCGCTCGGCCACTGTGTGTGCTCACCAACGCCGACACCGATTTCCAGACCTCGGTGACCGACGTCGTTCGGATGGACGCACTCGCCGACCTCGCGGACGCGCCGATCGCCGACGTGGAGCGGATCGCGCCACTGCGTCCGGCGAATACCGCATACGTGATCTTCACCTCGGGTTCGACCGGTCGTCCCAAGGGTGTCGCGGTGCCGCATGCGGCAATCGTCAACCAGTTGCTGTGGAAGACGAGCGAATTCGATCTCGGTGCTGATGACGCGGTCGTGCTCAAGACCGCGGCCACCTTCGACCTCTCGGTGTGGGAGTTCTGGTCGGCGGCGGTTTCCGGTGGCCGACTGGTCATCGCGTCCGCCGACGGACATCGCGATCCGACCTACCTCAATACGCTGATGCGCGATACCGCCGTCACCACCTTGCATGTGGTGCCGTCGATGTTGGATGCCCTGCTGATCGAATCGGACGGGCAGCTGCCCGAGTCGTTGCGTCGGGTACTCGCCATCGGTGAGGCGCTGCCCGCCGCGACGGCGCAGCGGTTCCGGGAGTCGAACGCGGCTACTCTGTTCAACCTCTACGGTCCGACCGAGGCCGCGGTCTCGATCACCAACCACGAGGTGACCGATGCCGATACCGGCTCGGTGTCGATCGGTGCCCCGGAGTGGAACAGCCGGGTGTATGTGCTGGATTCGCGGTTGCGTCCGGTGCCGGCGGGTGTTTCGGGTGAGTTGTATCTGGCCGGTGCGCAATTGGCACGCGGTTACTTCGGGCGCGTGGATCTGACCGCGGAGCGGTTCGTGGCCGATCCGTTCGAATCCGGTGCTCGGATGTACCGCACCGGTGACCTGGTGGCCTGGAACGCCGCCGGTGAGCTGGAGTACCGCGGTCGTACCGATTTCCAGGTGAAGATCCGCGGTTTCCGCATCGAACTCGGCGAGATCGAGGCGGCGCTGCTTCGCCAGACCTCGATCAGCTCGGCCGCGGTGCTCGCGCATACCGATCCGGCCCTCGGTGACCGCCTGGTCGCCTATGTGGTTGCGACCACCGGTGAACTCGATAAGGACGCGCTGCAGTCGGCGTTGGCCGCGGAGCTGCCGTCGTACATGGTGCCGAGCGCCTTCCTGGCGCTGGACGCCTTGCCGCTCAACGCGAACGGCAAGCTCGATCGAAACGCCTTGCCGCAGCCCACCTTCGAACAGGCCGCATTCCGCGCGCCGGTCACCCCGGTCGAGCAGATCGTGGCCGGTGTGTTCGCCGATGTGCTCGGTATCGAACGAATCGGCGCCGACGACGACTTCTTCGCACTCGGCGGTAACAGCATCCTGTCGATCCAGCTGGTATCGCGGGCCAAGACGGCCGGAGTGGTGTTCTCCGTGCGCGACGTCTTCGACCAGCGCAGCGTCGCCGGCCTCGCCGCCATCGCGACCTCGGCCGCGGATCTGCGGCAGGCGATTATGGCGGAGCTGCCCGGCGGTGGGATCGGTGAGATCCCGCTGCCGCCGAGCATCGCCGCGGTGCTGGCGAACGGCCCTGCCTATCAGCGCTTCTCCTACGAGACGGCGGTGGCACTGCCGAGCGAACTCGACGGAGATCGGCTGCGCGCGGCGATCGCCGCACTGGTGGACCGGCACGATGCGCTGCGCACTCGGTTGCGCCGGGTCGATCAGGTCTGGGAATTCGAAGCGCTCGAGCGCGGTGCCGTCGATATCGATGCGCTGGTGCACGAGGTCGCTTTCGATACCGACCTCGATGACGACTACGGCTATGACGAGCTCATGCGGCGCGCCGACAACGAACGCGCGGCCGCCGCGGATCGCCTCGATCCGGCCAACGGTGTGATGGCGCAGTTCGTGCGCTGCACCGCCGAACGGCTCGACGGCGGCAACTTCATGCTGGTCGTGGTGCACGGGTTCGCGGCCGATCCGAAGTCCCTCGGCATCCTGACCGGCGATCTGCTCGATCTGATCGCCGACGAGCAGGTCGCCCTGCCGGAGGTCGGTACCTCGCTGCGGCGTTGGGCCTACGGCCTGACCGAGCAGGCGAATAGCCACGCCGCCGAACTGCCGTTCTGGCAGGAGGTTTCGGCCACACCCGAGCCGCTGCTCGGCGCGCGGGCCTTCGATCCTGCGCTGGATACCGTCGCCACCACGCGACGGGTGCGCATCGAGGTGCCGACGGATATCTCCGAGGTACTGCTCACCACGGTTCCGGCGCGGTTCCACGGTCGGGTGCCGGACGGGCTGCTGTCGGCATTGGCCATGGCGCTGGTGCGCTGGCGCGGCGAAGAGCACGGATCGGATGTGTTGATCCGGCTCGACGGTGACGGTCGGGCCGCGGTGCCCGGTGCCGAATTGTCACGCACAGTCGGTGCTTTCACAGCCGTCTACCCGGCCCGGCTCGCGCTGGGCGGGATCGATCTGGCCGAGGCGTTCGACGGCGGCGCTGCCGCGGGTGCGCTCATCAAGTCGGTGAAGGAACAGCTGCTCGCAGTGCCCGATCAGGGCGTCGGCCACGGTCTGCTGCTCAGGGGGATGGCCGTCGGCGGAGCCGACGGGGTGGGTGCACAACTGCCGCCGGCGGGTCAGGTGGGCTTCCGGTACCAGGAAGCGGCGATCAAGATCGAGCGCGATGCCACCATGCCCGCGAACGGGGCGCTCGATATCGCGGTCACCGTAGGCGATGAGGACGATGGTCCGCGGCTGCTCGCCACCTTCGAGTTCCCGGTCGGGCTGCTGTCCCCGGAGCAGGTGCAGGAGTTGGCGGAGCTGTGGATTGCCGCGCTCACCGCGCTGGCCGAGCACGCGCAGCGGCCGAATGCCGGTGGTCATACGCCGTCGGATCTGCCCCTGGTGCGGGTCGGCCAGGCCGATATCGAACTGTGGGAGCAGACCTACCCGGGCCTCGACGATGTCTGGCCGGTCTCGCCGCTGCAGTCCGGTCTGCTCTTCCACGCGCTGATGACCACGGCCACCCTGGACGTCTACACCATTCAGGCGGTGGTGCGGCTGGCCGGAACGGTGGATGTGGCACGGCTGAACGCGGCCGCGCAGGCGATCCTGGATCGGTACCCGAATCTGCGCACCGCATTCGTCACCGACTCCACCGGACAGGTGCGGCAGGTCGTGCTCGATCGGGTCGAAGTGCCATGGCGCGTCGTAGACCTCACCGAACTGCCGGAGGCGGAGCGGGCCGAGGAACTGCGTCGCCGGATCGAGGCCGACCACGCCGAGCGCTTCGATATGGCCACCCCGCCGCTGGTGCGCTACACGCTGCTGCGCACCGCGGCCGAGGAATGGTCGCTGGCGATCACCACGCACCATGTGCTGCTCGACGGTTGGTCGATGCCGCTGCTGATGCGGGATCTGCTGGTGCTCTACGCGACGCGTGGCGATCAGTCGGCACTGCCGCAGGTCTCCTCCTACCGCGACTTCCTGGACTGGCTCGCCACCCGCGATCAGGACGCGTCGTTGCGGGTCTGGGCCGATGCCTTCGACGGTGCGACCGAACCGACCGAATTGGCCGCGCCCGCACGGTCGGTCGAGACCTACGAGACCGCCAAACTGATCACCCAGATCGACGCCGACCGCACCCGCCAGCTGACCAAGCACTGTGCCGAACTCGGCATCACGGTCAACACCCTGGTGCAGGCGGCCTGGGGCATCCTGCTCGGCAGGCTCACCGGCCGCGCCGATGTGGTGTTCGGCGCCACCGTGTCGGGTCGGCCCGCCGAACTCACCGGCGTGGAGTCGATGGTCGGTCTGTTCATCAATACGCTTCCGGTGCGGGTGCGCATCGATGACCGCGCGTCGATCGACGATCAGCTCGCGAAGTTGCAACGCGATCAGGCCGAGCTGCTCGATCACCACTACGTCGGCCTGTCCGATATCCAGCGGGCCGCCGGAATCGCCTCGCACTTCGACACGCTGTTGGTGTTCGAGTCGTACCCGATCGATCGGGAGGCGATCGCCGCGGCGAGTTCGATCGACGGCATGGCGGTGACCGATGTCGGTGTGGACAGTGCGACGCACTATCCGCTCACCCTGCAGGTGACCGCGGAGTCCACCCTCGAATTCACGTTCGAGTACCTCATCAGCCGGTTCAGCGCCGATGAGGTGGAAACCCTGTCCACCAGGCTGATTCGGGTGCTGGAAGCCCTGATCGGCGATCCGGCCGGGCTGGTCGGCGATATCGATATCCTCGATACCGATGAGCGGGCCCGCCTGCTCGTCGAATCCGGTATCGCGGCAACGGCGCCCGCCCCGGAACCGGTGGGCCGGGTCGGTGCGCGCACGGTGTCGAAGGTGCTCGCCGAGGTGGTCGAGGCGGATCCCGAGGCGCCCGCGCTGCTGGCGGACGGTGACGAAATCGCCTACCACGTCCTGGATCGCCGTTCCTCGCAACTGGCCCGGGTGCTCATCGCACACGGTGCAGGACCAGGCGATGTGGTGGCCCTGGCGCTGCCGCGTTCGGTCGATGCGGTGGTCGCGGTCTGGGCCATCCAGAAGGCCGGTGCCGCATGCCTGTTCGCCGGTGACCTGTCCACCGCCGAAATGGCCACCGCCGGAGCCGTTTTCGGTATCACCCTGGAACCGACCGACGGCGCGATCAACTGGCTGGTCCCGAGCGATCCGACAGTCCGAGCCGAACTGGCCGCCGCCGCATCGCACCCGGTCTCCTACGCCGATCGGGTCCGCCCGCTCGCCGAGGAACACCCGGCCTTCGTAGTCCTCGCGGCCGACGGCACGACCCATGCCTTCAGCCAAACCGAGGCACTCGAGCAGGCCGAACAGGTCCGCTCGGAATACGACATCGACTACGAATCGACAACCTTCACCACCGCCATCTCCGGCCGAGCCGCCCTGCTCGAGTTCCTGACCGCGGCAATATCCGGTGCACTGTCAGTGCTGCCCGGCGCGGACGAGATCGCGGACGACCTGGCCGACGGAGAGGTCAGCCATTGGTTCGTCACCGTGGGCGAGTCGACCGAGGCGGCGGACGAGGACGTGCGGATCGTGGTCATCGAGTAACCGAGACCGCTCTGCGCGGTACACGAAGGCAAGGGCCCCGAACCTCGAACAGATGAAGGTTCGGGGCTCTTGCACGTGCATAGCGTCGGGATAGTCCAAAGCGTCAGGCGCACGGTGCGTTCGGTCGCGGCGGGGAAGGGACTGCCGAATCGGATGCGGCTCAGCTCCACGCAGGCTGCCATCCCGAGACTTTCGACCACGCACAGATCGCGGCCGTCGCCGCAGCCAGATCGGCGATCCAGGAATGCTTCCCGGCTGCCGAACGACAGTGCGGCGACCCTGACCACTGCCACGTTCGTATAAGAGCATCTGTTGCAGGTGTTTCGGGGCAATTGCGACGGCGCGGTCTTGACGTGATCGCCGTTCGAGACGAGACGAACGCTGCGTTCACCGGCTCAGACGAGGGCGGATCGGCAGACAGTCTGCCGCGCCGGAATCACCGGACGGAACCTCGCCGCTTTGGCGGGCTAGACTCGGACGGGACCGAGCGGACGTCGTTCGCTCCCGTTCGATGAGGTTGGAGGTGGTTCCATTGGCAATGCCCGCTCCTCGGTCCGACCATTGGACGGCCGCGGACCTCGATCACATTCCCGAAGACGGATTGCGGTACGAGGTGCTGAATGGCCAGCTCGTCGTGAACGCTGCTCCTAAGCCGCGGCATCAGTGGCTGATCAAATGGCTGGTGCGCGCTCTCGACGACGTACTGCCTCCCGGATACGTAGTGCTGGAAGGCGTGGGAGTGCTGATCGGCGACGACGAGCCCATTCCCGACCTCATGGTGGCGGCTGGCGCGATCGACTGGGACGACCGCGGGATCGCCGCCGAACAGGTGAAGCTGGTCGTCGAAGTTGTCTCCAAATCGACGACTATGCAGGATCGCATGGTCAAGCCCGTGCTCTATGCCGCAGCCGGAATTCCAAACTACTGGCGCGTCGAGATCAACCCGTTCAAAGGCCAGCTCACCGACGAAAAGTTGCCGGTCCTGTTCGCGCATGCGCTCGGGCCGGAGGGCACCTACGAACGGACGCACCGGGTGGCGGCTGGGGAGTCCGTCACCCTGCGCAGTCCCTTCGAATTCACCGTGGATCCGGCCTCACTGATGCCCTGAGCCGTATTTATCGTTCGACGATCGCATGCTCCTCGGCGAAGACCTTGCGGCAGACCGGGGCACAGAAGGCGTAGTCGGTGCCCTCGTGAATCAGGGTGATCTGGGCGGTGGCCCATTCGACAGTCATGCCGCAGACCGGATCGATCGTGTAACCCTTCGGTGCTTCGGGTCGCACGCCGGAGTCCCGGAAGTCCTGTGTCATCAGCCGGGTGATGTCGGTGGCGGTCATGGAGCGGCCCAGCGCACCGATCGCGTGTTCGCGGACGCCGACGATCTGCACGATGCAATGCGGACGACGCAGGAGCCGGTCCGGATCCGCTTCGGTATCGGCGATCGCACGGGTGACCATCGGGATGATGTGGTCGCCGAATTCGCGGTTGTTGCTCCATGATCCGGGAACCGTGATCCGCACGAGATAGCGCGGTTCGGCCATGATGTTCGGTCCGCCGGTAGCCCAGACCTGCGGCTTGTGCACTACTACATGCGTCAATTCGCGCGCCATATCGAGCACCGAGTCCGGCGCGGATTCGCCGGTGGTCAGCTCGTGTAGTACCCGGTCGGCCAGCTGTTGCTGCCGTTCGACGCTCATCGTCTCCTCGGAGACGAACAATTCGACGGTCATCATGATCGGGATTCCTTCGGCAGGTTCATCGTTGCGTCGGCGGAGGCCAGGGCGAGAAGTTCGTCGACCGACCACTGATCGTCGGCGTGCTTGCCGAGTTTGCTTGCCAGGATGCGGCCATCGGAGGCGATGAGGAAGTCGCCGGGCAGACCGAGGCGTCCACCCTCGGGTTTGCCCGGGGGAGTGGGCTGCTGCTTGCGCAGTACGGCCACCGTCGCCCGGGTCGCGGCGCGGACGATGGTCGGCCAGGCGCGCGGGTCGAGCAGGGCGCGCGGTGCCGATTCGATACCGAACTCGCGGTACAGGATTCGCGCGGGATCGGCGACCAGGTCGAAGGGCAGATCGCCCTCATAGGTGCGCAATTCGGCTGCGCTGGAATGGAATACGACAACCTCACGGATGTTCGCGCCCAAGATTTCGGCGTGTCGTACGGCGAACGAGCGCAGGTGCAGATTGCACACCGGACAGCCCGCGAAACGTCGAAACTGCAGGTGTATCAGGCAATCCGGATCGGGGACCGGAATCTCGGCGTCGGCAATGGTGAGCAGCGTCCGGTCGGTGACGGTGCGCGGCAATGGCATGGGGACTCCTTCTCGTAGGTGTACAAGGTACGCCTACAGCCAGTATGCGCGTACCTTGTACGCTGTCAACCCGTGCCCCGCCCTCGCTCGCTGACCAGCCCCGCCATCGCGGCCGCCGCCGTCGCGGTGCTCGACCGCGACGGCCTGTCCGGCTTGACCATGCGCGCGGTCGCGAAGGAACTCCGCATCGCCACCATGGGCCTCTACCGCTACGTCGCCGACCGCGACGAACTCGAGCTGCTGGTCGTAGACCATCTCCTGGCCGATATCGACCTCGCGCCACCGACCGCCCCGGACTGGCGCGACCGCGCCGCGGCGCTACTCGACCGCATGCGCACGACGGTATCCGCCCATCCGACAACGGTCCCGCTGGTCGTGCGTCACCGCCAGTCCGCCCCCAATAGCCTGCGCTGGATCGAGGCGATGCTGACCATCCTCACCGATGCGGGCTTCACCGGCATCGGCCGAGTCCTGGCCCAACGCACTCTCCTGGCCTTCCTACTCGGCCACCTCCAGAACGAGCACTACGGCCCACTCTCCGGCGCAGGCACCGCCGCCATGACCCGCATCCCCCCAGCCGACTATCCACTCCTCGTCGAAACCGCCACCGAGGCCCGAAATGTAGACGCCAACACCGAATTCCACCTCGGCATCGAAATCGTCCTCCGCGGCCTGTCCCCCTGAGTCCCGCCAACTGCCCCAGAGCTGTTGCCGCGCATCGATTCGCGCGCCGCGCACGTTTTCGCCCGGCGAATTCGTGCGCGGCGCGAGAAAATGTGCGCGGCGTCATTGGGCGGCGCTAGTTGGTGAGGCCGGGGATGGACATGGTTGTTCCCATGATGTGGTGACCTGCGTCGTTCAAGTGGAGGCCGTCGCCGCTGTTCAGGGCGGGGTGGATGAAGTCGGGGTCGTTCGGGTCTTCGACGGCGGCGGCGACGTCGAACACGGCATCGAAAACGCGGGTGGTGCGCAGCCATTCGTTGACCGCGCGGCGTACTACTCGGCCCTCTTCGACATTGAGGTCCGGATAGATGACGCCGGCGAAGGGGCCGATGGTGTTGGCGTACACCGCGAGTCCGGCCGCATGCGCACGCCCGGCCAATTGCCGGAAACCGGCGATGAGTGCATCGGCCGATGACGTGCTGTTGTCGAGGATCAGATCGTTGATACCGAAGTTCAGGACAACATGGGTGACGCCGGGAACCCCGAGTACATCGCGGTCGAAACGGGCCAGACCATGTTCGCCGATCTGGTCGGTCAGCAAACGGGTCCCGCCGATGCCCTGATTGAGCACCCAACCGCTGGTGAGACGTTCGTTGAGGACGTCGACGGAACGATGGTTGGCGCCGGGTGTGGACCCGACGCCTTCGAACCAGGAGTCGCCGAACGCGACGATGATCGGCCCATTCGTCGGGGTGAGCACGTCGACACCGGTCACATAGAAGCGCGAGGTCGTCTCCTCGGCCCCGGATAGCGCGAGTGCGGTGACCTGATCACCGGCGGCCACGAAACCGGATTCCATCGGCAGGTGCGAAAAGGGTGCCAGGCCGGTCTCTTTCGGCAAGTAGATACTCAGCACCAGATCGGTACCGGCAGTCGTCGCGAAATCGACTGGGTCACTAACGATATCGGCTCCCGCCGGAATGGAAACCGAAGCCTCGCCGTCGAAACGCAGCTCGGTATCGGTCTCCGCGATGATCTCGGCCCCGGACTTGCGCGTCGCGATCCGTGCCGCGCCGATGGTCACCGGCGTCGAACCATAGCGGTTCGTCAGCCGCACCCGCAGCTGCTCGCCGCTCCCGACCAGGTGCAGCACCTGACGCACCGTCTCATCGGCGAAGCCGCGCGGCTCGGCCAAACGAATCCGCTCGGCGGGGTCGACCAGCGGGGAACGGAAACCAGCGACCCAGCGCGAAGAGGTAGTCATCGGAATCTCCATTTAGTTGCGGTGAGGAATATTGCGATGACAACAACTTAGCGCATATGTTCCGCACGTCAACTATCCCCGCCGCAACTATCTGGGCTAAGCTCGCCACCGTGGACGCAGAACCCTTCGACGATCCCAGGCTCACCACCATGGGCCTGCTCTACGAGGCGTACGACGGCCTGACCCGCAAGTTGGAACCGACCTGGAAGAAACACGGTCTGTCCGGCCTGGACGTCAACGCGCTCATGCGCCTGAGCCGCTCACCGGACCGTCGCCTGCGGATGACCGACCTCGCCGCCCAAACCAACCTGTCCACCAGCGGCGTCACCCGACTGGTCGACCGTCTGCAGCGCAACGGTTTCGTGCGCCGCGAACTCGACTCGGTGGACCGCCGCAGTTCCTACGCCGTGCTCACCGCCGCCGGTGCGACCCGCTTGGCCCGCGTACTCCCCGACTACCTCGAGGTCATCGAGCGCTGGTTCACCGGTCTGCTGCCGCCCGACCAACTCGATGCCTTCGTCGCCGGTCTGCGCACCATTCGCGATCAGGTGAACCCGGAGGCCACTGCGCGCGAAGCCGACTAGAACACCCGGCATCGAATCGCACGACATCACCGTCGCCGAGGCGACGGACTCGCCGCTTCCGGCAGCCGTACCGGAGGCGGCGAGGTGGCATCACTCGACGGCGGCCGAGCGATTGCTCATCGATCCGGAGACCGATCTGCTGTCGCGTCGGCTGGTCGCTGAGGAAGTGCCCGGCACCATATTGGCCGAGATCCGGCGCGCGGTATTCGCTGGAAGCAAGCTGCGCATCCACTACGCCGCTGTCGACCAGACCCCGAAGTGGCGCACGGTGGACCCTATCGGCCTGGTCATCGTTCGCGAGCAGGGCTACTTGCTGGCCACGAGATCTGGCGCGGACCGTACCTATCGGCTGTCGCGGGCCGCAGAGGCACTCCCCGAACCGGCACAGCGACCAGCTCGGGTCGATCTGGACCAGGCCTGGCAGGAACGCAGCAAACAATTTCGCACCAGCGGCGATCAGATCGCCGTGCTGGTACAGGTGAACCCGGCGCGGCGGGAGGAGCTGGTGAGCACCGCACTGGCCGTCCACACCGAGGAGCCCGACACAAACGGCTGGCTGCGCCTGGAGGTGACCTTCCAAGATTCACGACACGCCGAATGGGCGCTGTGGCAGCTCACCACGGAAGCGGAGGCCCTTGCCCCGCAGTCGTTGCGCACATCCCTGCACAACCGCGCCGCCGCGATTGCCACTCGCTACGCAGAGTCATCCTGAGAGTTGTCGCCGGGTGCCAGGTCGTCGCCGACGCGATTCGGACCACTCCACACTGGGTGGGTACAAGCCCGGCGAAACGACGCGTGCGCAACGCGCAGCGCTGCCTGGCGTTGGGGACTGTCACCAACGTCGCGCCCCGCACCAGCTAGTCGATCGCCGCGGTGAGGCGATTGGTGAGTTCGCGGACGTGGGCGATCAACTCGGGAGGTTCGTGGATTCGGCAGGCGAAGCCGAAAGTCGCTATATAGACGGCGAGTTCGTCCAGCGAGTTGGACCCCGTGCGGAGTAGGCAGCTTCGATCGTCGATGGCCTCGATGACGCCGACGGTCGGGGCAATGCGTTCGGCTGCGACCTGGGCCGGTACATACAGCGTCACGCGGGCGGCATAGCGATAGGGGGAAGTTGTTGTGCCGCTGGTGATGTAGTGCGCCAGGTCGGTTTCGGGTGGCTCGCGCGGGGTGCAGCGGGGACCGGTGGGAACGCGGGGTTGTAGGCGGTCGACGCGATAGGTGCGCCAGTCCGCGCGGTCGATATCCCAGCCAATGAGATACCAGTGCCGACCGGTGTGCGCCAAACGATGCGGTTCGACGGTACGCAATGATGTTGTTCCACTGTGGGTTCGGTAGTCGAAGCGCACGCGGTGATTGTCGCGGATAGCACCCGCGACCGCGGTCAGCACGTCGGGATCGACGGTCGGTCCAGCGGAAGGCACTGTGACAGTCACTGATTGCAGCAGACTGACCCTATGCCGCAGCCGCGACGGCAGCACCTGCTCCAGTTTGGTGAGCGCGCGCAACGAACTGTCCTCGATGCCCGCGATGGTGCCACCCGCCGCGGTACGCAGTCCGACGGCAACAGCCACCGCCTCGTCATCGTCGAGCAGCAGCGGCGGCAGTTTCGCACCCGCCCCGAGGCGGTACCCCGCAACACCGGCGGTCGCATCGACCGGATAGCCGAGGTGGCGCAACTTGTCGATATCGCGGCGCACCGTGCGCACATCGACCTCGAGGCGTTCGGCGAGGTCGGTACCGGTCCAGTCCCGAGGCGTCTGCAAGAGCGACAGCAATCGCAGCAGGCGCGCGGAGGTTTCCAACATGATGAAAAGTCTGCCCCAACGCTAGGGCGGAAGCTGTCCTAAGCGGCTCATAGCGTGGTTTTCATGAACACAGAAATCACTCCGTTCCGCATCGAAATCCCGCAGCAGCAGCTCGATGACCTGCGCAATCGTCTCGATAATGCGCGCTGGCCCGCACCGCTGCCCGGCGACGGCTGGGATATCGGCGTGCCGACCACCTGGCTGCGCGATCTGGTCGACTACTGGCGTACCGGCTACGACTGGCGCGCCGCGGAGGCCCAGCTCAACGCCTATCCGCAATTCACCACCCAGATCGACGGACAGCGCATCCACTTCCTGCACGTCCGCTCACCCGAGTCCGATGCCCTGCCACTGCTGATGACGCACGGTTGGCCGGGTTCGGTCGTCGAATTCCTCGACGTGATCGGACCGCTCACCGACCCGCGCGCCCACGGCGGCGATCCCGGCGATGCCTTCCACCTGGTCATTCCATCGCTGCCGGGATTCGGCTTCTCCGGACCCGTCAGCGAAGCGGGCTGGACCAGCGCGAAGATCGGCGACACCTGGGCCGAACTCATGCGCCGACTCGGCTACGAGCGCTATGGCACACAGGGCGGGGATATCGGCGCCGCGGTGAGTCCGGAGGTGGCCAGGAGCGCGCCGAAAAATGTGGTGGGCGTCCACACCAACGGTGGCCCGGATCCGATTGCTACCCATCAACTCTCCGAGGACGAGTTGGCCAGCTTGACCGACCTCGAGCGCGACCGGATCGATCGCATCCAGGCATTCCTGCGCGAGGAGATGGGCTATATCGCGATTCAATCCACCCGACCGCAGACCCTGGCCTACGGACTGGTCGATTCGCCGATCGGTCAGCTCTCCTGGATCATGGACAAATTCCGGGAATGGACCTATCCGCGAAATGTGGACCCGGACAAGGTCATCGACCGCGACCGGCTGCTGACCAATGTGATGATCTACTGGCTCAACGGTACCGCGGGTTCGGCCGCCTTCGTCGGCTACGCGCAGCGCGCCGGCTGGGGTACGAACAAGTCGAATTCCGGAGTGCCCACCGCGGCAATCGTTTTTGCTATGGACGTGGGAATTCGACGTTATTGCGAGACCCAGCACACGATGACTCGCTGGGTCGATGTGGACCGCGGCGGACATTTCGCGGCGCTGGAGGAGCCCGTGCTGCTGCTGAACGACATCCGCGAGTTCTTCCGCGACCTGCGCTGAAAACGTGGGCCGGTTCCGGCATGTCGCGGTGGGGACAGGCTCACAATCAATGGCAGCAGGACGGTGGCAATGCAGAGGTGAGCCGAACGACGCCATATCGAGGAACTCTGGGATGACGAGTCCATCGATATGGCGGAGTTGTTCGGCTGGTAGATCAGGCGGTGAGTTCACCTGCCTGCCGCCACGAGTCGCGTTCGGCGGCGAAGGCTTCGGCCTGTACGCCGCGGAATTCCTTGATGGATTCGGCATTGTCGGATAGGAACTTCCGATAGTCGGCGAGCGCGAACTCACCGTCCTCGGCCCGTACCTCGACCTTGCCCGCCGCGAAATCCGCACGTAGGTCGAGGAGTTCATCGGCTTCGACCGGATACCAGCGGATCCGGTCGAAATAGCGCAGTAGCCACGGGGATTCGTCGCTGACGTTACTGTGGTCCCAGACTTGGGTCGTGCGGCCGACGAATTGGTAACCGCCGGGACCTTCCATCCCGTAGATACACAGGTAGGCTCCGCCGATGCCGACGGCATTTTCGGGAGTCCAGGTTCGGGCCGGGTTGTACTTCGTGGTGACCAGCCGGTGGCGCGGATCGGTCGGGGTCGCGACCGGTGCGCCGAGGTAGACATCACCGAGACCGAGGACCAGGTATTCGGCACCGAAGACGGTGTCGTAGACCTCCTGTACCGAAGCCAAACCGTTCATGCGCCGGATGAATTCGATATTCCACGGGCACCAGGGCGCGTCCGCACGCACACCGTGCATATAGCGGGTGATCGCCTCCCGCGTGGCCGGGTCGTCCCAGGACAGCGGTAGGTGCACGGTGCGGCTCGGCACCACGAGTTGGTCGGCGGCGGGGATCTGCTGTTCGGCCTCGGTCAGCAGATCGAGCAGGACGGGGACCGGCAGCACCGTCGGATCGACTCGGATCTGCAGCGAACGGACACCGGGCGTCAGTTCCGTCACGCCGCGCACGCCGGCCGCGAGCAGGTGCTGATGCAATGCGTGCACGCGGGCACGCAGACCGAGATCCAGTGTCATGGAGCCGTATTCGACGAGTACGCCGTCGTCACCTTGACGGCGGTAGGTCACCCCGGTCTCGTCGTCGACATCGGTGCGGTGCAGTACACCGTCATCCCCGTCGCCGCCAGGGGAGAGGACCGTGGGCCAGGCGGCGCGGCGAGCCAGACCGAGTTCGCGAACCGAAGCGGCGCGCTCACTGCGGATCGGGATGAAGCGCACGGTATCGCCGGGGGTGAGCTGGCCGAGTTTCCATCGGTCGGCGGCGACCACCGTCACCGGGCAGACGAATCCGCCGAGGCTGGGTCCGTCGGGCCCGAGCAGGATGGGCGTATCGCCGGTAAAGTCCAGTGCCCCAATCGAGTACGGCGTGTCGTGGATGTTGGACGGGTGTAGTCCCGCCTCGCCGCCGTCGGTTCTGGCCCATTCGGGTTTCGGGCCGATCAGCCGCACTCCGGTGCGATCGGAATTGAAATGCACCTCGTAGTCGGTGCCGAGAATCGTGTCGAAGTCATGGCGAGTGAAGAACTCCGGTGCGCCGTGCGGACCTTCGGTGACGGCCAATTCCCACCGACGCGTCAGGACCGGCTGCTGCTCCATCGGCACCGCGGCCGCCACCCGGCCTTGCTGTGCGCCGAGGGGAAGCATTTCACCGGCACGCACTGCGTTCCCCGTACTGCCGCCGAACCGGCCGAGCGTGAATGTGGCGGCGCTACCCAAATATTCGGGCAGCTGAATACCGCCGGCGATCAGCACATAGCAGCGCATGCCCGGTCCATGTACCGCACCGATATCCAGCGTCGCGTCCGCCGGAACAAGCACCGTTCGCCACTGCTGGACGCGGCTTCCGTTCACGGTCACATCGGCCGGAGCGCCGGTGACACACACCCAGGTGGGCGCGGAGAACTTCAGCGCGGGACCGGCGAGTGTGCATTCGAGGCCCGCCGCGCCGTCGGGATTGCCGAGCACTCGGTTGCCGAGCCGGAACGACAGATCGTCCATCGGGCCCGAAGGCGGAACTCCGACGTGCCAATATCCGATGCGGCCCGGCCAATCCTGCACCGTGGTGAGCATTCCCGGTCGTACCACCCGCACCATCTGGTCGGGACCGAGGGCGCGCCTACTCTCGGCCTCGTCGATCGCACCCCCGCTGGAGCTCGCGACAACCGCTAGGTCGGCAACGGTCATCGGGTCACCATCATCCGCACGGGAGTCGGATCGAATCCGTTGCAGGGGTTGTTGATCTGCGGACAGTTCGATACCAGCACCAACGTGTCGACCTCGGCGCGCAACGTGACTTTCTTTCCCGGAGCCGATAATCCGTCGACAATGCCGAGGGTGCCGTCGGCCTCGATCGGGACATTCATGAACCAGTTGATATTCGACACCAGATCACGTTTGCCCAGTCCCCATTTCAGCGCCTCGGTGAGGAAGTTCTCCACACACGCGTGCTGCTGGCGGGTGTGGTGGCCGTAGCGCAGCGTATTGGACTCCTGGGAGCAAGCCCCCGCGATGGTGTCGTGGTTGCCGACATCGTCGGCGAGCACGGTCATGAGCGCGGTGCCCGCATCGCTGCGCAGCACACTTCCGGTGCCGAGGAAGATGTTGCGCTGTGCGGTAATGGTGGCCTGCGCGCTGTAGCGGTCGGTGTGGTCCGCGGCCGAATACAGCAGACAGTCCACCGCCTGATTGCCGTGCAGGTCGATGATTTCGAGTTGCTCGCCCGCGCGGACCACGGTCGACCACGGCGCGCATGCTGGCACGGTTTCGTCGAGCACGATGGTGCGGGTCGGTGCCGAGATCATGCCCCTACCTCCAGAGTCGCGGCCGTCCAGGCCTGTTCGGTGTTCTCGACGGCTCGCAGATATTCCGGGTCGGCATTGTGCTGCCCGGCAAGCTCGTCCGGTGCTGCCCAGGCGACGATGTCGAGATCCGATGCGGGCCGATCATCGAGCGGGTGTGTGGTGTCAGCGACGAGCAGGATCACCGGCAGATGGATGAGCAGGTCGACCGAGGAACCCGCCGCGGCGCTGCCGGTGGCGCTCAGCGCACCATCGGATTCGACGCGGACGCCGCGGAAGAAGGACACGGTCGGCCCGATATCCCGTGGCTCGAGACCCTGCTTTGCGCCCGCGAGTCGCAGCAGTGCACGGCCTGCGGGCGTCGGCCCGCACAGGGCGTCGTGCTGGTCGGACGTGTCGGCGACAATCGTGGCCAGCACCCGGCCCTGATCCGACAGCAGTGGATGTCCGATGCTCAGATACGCCTGCCACGGCACCTTCACGGTATCGGCCACATTGAGTCGCTCCCACGGTGCGTCGGCACGCAGCAGCAACACGTGCGCGCATGCGGCTCCGGCGGGATCGCGCAAACGCAGTCTGGTCCCGCGACCGAGTACGACATTCGCGTAACCACCGGCCGGAATGCGTTGAGCGAAGGTTATTCTCGCCGCCGCGACGTCATCCGGTAACTCCGGTCCGGCGATGGTCGCGGTGGCCGCTTGAGACCTCGCGTGCGCGCGAGCTCCGAGAGCGGAGGCGGTGCTGGTCATCGGTGGTTCCTAAGATCGTAGGTGTCTGCGTGCCGGTGCTTTGAATGCCGAGGGTGGCGGGGTGTGCCTGATCGGTGGTCGCCTGTGCTGAGGCGCGGTCAGCAGGTGCGCCACTCGGCCGGTCGGTGTGCGGTGGTGGTGTCGAGACCACCACCGCACCCCTCATCAGGCGGGTTGGACCGCGGGTTCGAGGCTTTCAGTGCTCGGCTTCGCATTGACGATTCGATGCACGACAACACCGACGGCGACCACGATCACCACGAAAAGCGGTGCGGCCCAAAGCATCCACCAGCTGCCGCCATTCGGCGTATAGACTTCGGCACGCGGCCAGGCCAGATTCACCGCCATCGCGATGCCCCAGACGACGGCGAGTGCGTTGATCGGGATTCCGAAGCGCCCCAAGCTGAACAACCCGGCGTCCCCGCTGTCCCAGCCTCTGATCCGCCGGATCAGCAGCGGCACCGTGACCAGCAGATATGCCAGGTAGAGCGTCACGATGCAAACACTGGCCAGGGTGGCGAAGATCGCCGCATTGCCGAGATTGAGCACCAGCAGACCAATCCCGAGTACACCGATGATCACCGCGGGCAGCACCGGTGTGCCGAAGCGCGGATGCACCACGGCCAGGCGACGGGCGAAGGGCAACTTGCCGTCTCGCGCCATCGAGAACATCAGCCGCGAGCCTGCGGTCTGAATTGCCAAGGTGCACACCGTAATCGCCACCGCGACACAGCCGAGCAGCACCGTGCCCGCCGGACTGTCCAGCTTCGAGGTGAGTACATAGGCCAGGCCCTCGGTGCCCAATGAACCGTCATCCAGACTCGGTGCCGCCATCAGCGCACCGAGCAGCAGCAGTCCACCGCCCAGTGCGGAGACAGTGAGTGCGGTCAGAATGGTGCGCGGCGCCACCCGGCGCGGGTTCTTGGTTTCCTCGGAAAGCTCTCCGGCGGAATCGAATCCGACCATCACATAGGCCGCCATCAAACCGGAGACGAGGAACGCGGCCCAATACGGTCCGGGCGCGGCCTGATCGGTGTGCAGCACCACGCCCGGTCCGCGCTCGGCGTGGGTGAAGAACAGCGCGATGATGGCCAGCACGCCGATGATCTCCACGGTGACGCCGATCGAATTGATCCGTGCCATCAGGTCGATGCCGATCACATTGATCACCGTGGTGAGCGCCAGCAGGATGCTGCCGAGCAGTACCGCATTGGTGGCGCCGGAGGTCGAGGTGAGTGCGGTGTCCTCGCCGACGATCTGGAATCCGCTCCAGATCGATGGCAGCACCACCTGCAGCGCGATCGCCGCCGCGGCGGCCGTCACGATCTGCGCGATGACCATCATCCACCCGGCGAACCAACCGACAACCTCGCCGCCGAGCCGACGCGACCACTGGTAGATGCAGCCCGAAATCGGGTAGCGCGCGGCCAGTTCGGCGAAGTTCAGCGCGACCAGGAACTGGCCGACGAACACGATCGGCCAGGTCCAGAAGAACGCGGCCGCACCGAACGAATAGCCGAAGCCGAAGAACTGGAAGATCGTGGTGAGGATGGAGACGAAGGAGAATCCGGCCGCGAATGAGGCATAGCGACCGAGTTTGCGGTGTAGCACCGGCTGATAGCCGAAGCCGGCCAGGTCGGCGTTGTCCTGGTTGTCTGGCGGTGGGAGGACGGGGGCGGGGGAATCGACTTTGGTGGCCATGGGGGTTTCCCTAAGTTTGTAGGTGTCTGGGGTTGGTGCCCTGGATGCCCAGGGCGGTGGGGTGTAGCTGATGGGGTTTTGTCTCTGTTGAGGCTCCGAAGGACTGGCTGCCCCACCGTGCTGGACGCTCCGGCTGCTGATTGAGAGCTTGTTGCGGTCGTCGCTGGTTAGGGATCTGTCGGCGGGGTTGTCCATGGGCTGAAGCTGCGAGGTCAGGAGCACGTGGGTGACAACTCGCCCTCAGATCTGGGTCGGGATCGATGTCGGCAAGCACGCGCATCATGCGTGCGCGGTGGACGAGACCGGAAAAACGGTGTTCAGCCAGAAGTTCGGCAACGACGAGGCTGCGATCGAGGCGTTGATCGCACGCGCTGGTCAGGCTGGCGAGCGGGTGCACTGGGCGATCGATCTGACCAGTCCGATGGCGTTGCTGCTGATCACGGTGCTGTTGGCCGCTGATCAGCCGGTGACGTATGTGCCGGGCCGGGTGGTGAATTCGATGACCGGCAGTTTCCGCGGCGAGGGCAAGACCGATGCCAAGGACGCGCGGGTGATCGCCCAGAGTGCCCGCCTGCGTGAGGATCTCAACCAGGTTGTGATGCCTGATGAGCTCGTGGTCGGGCTGACTCAGCTGACCAGCTACCGCACCGATCTGATGGCGGATTGGGTGGCCGGGGTCAACCGGTTGCGCGCGCTGCTCGGGTCGATCTTTCCCGCGTTGGAGGCCGCGTTCGACTTCGCGAACCGGACCCCGCTGATCCTTGTCGCCGGAATGTGCACCCCCGCAGAGATCCGGTCGTACGGAATCGACGGTGTCACAACGTATCTCACCAACAACGGCGCGTGGAAGCCGGGCATCGCCAAGGCGGCCGCTGCCGCGGTCGAGGCCGCCGGACGCCAGAGCGTGGCCCTGCCCGGTGAGGCCGACACCGCGATGCTGGTCAAACGCATCGCGCGCAAGCTCCTGGATCTGGACCGGGAGATCAAGGACACCGACAAACTCATCACGACCCGATTCCGGGAACACCCGTGGGCGCGCATCATCGAATCCCTGCCCGGCATGGGTCCCGGATTGGGGGCGGAGTTCCTCGTCGGCACCGGCGGTGACCTGGCCAACTTCGCCAGCGCTGGCCGCTTGGCCTCCTATGCCGGCCTCGTCCCGGTTCCCCGGGACTCGGGCCGGGTCAGCGGCAACCTGCACCGCCCGAAACGCTACAACCGGCGCATGCGGCGCGTGTTCTTCATGGCCGCCTTGTCGAGCCTGCGCTACGAAAACGGGCCCTCGCGGCGGTTCTACGACAGAAAACGCGGTGAGCGACTCATTCATACCCAAGCCCTCCTAGCCCTGGCCCGGCGCCTGGTCGACGTGTTGTGGGCACTGCTGCGAGACGGACGTGAATTCAGCTTCGACACACCTGCCCCGACCGCTGCTGCGGCTTGACACGGTCATTGAGAGTCCTTCGCGAGCGGCCAATACCTATCGAATGACAGTTTTGCGTTCGCGATCGCGCTTTCGGTGTCCCTGGTGTATCGCTTCCGCGATCGCCGGTAACTTCTGCGTTGCCTGGATTTCTATCGAATGACAGAAACCTCACGCCTGGGCAATCGTGCTGGAAACATCAGATCGGTCTGGTCGCTGTGGCGGCGGTCGGCCGTACCGGACGCGGTGTCAGAATGACGGCGTGGCAAATCTCGGTCCCGGCCGTCCCCGTCTCGACCAGCGCCCCCGGCGCGGTCGGACGCCACGCGCCGAGATCCTCGACGCCGCCGGAGAACTGTTCACCACCAATGGCTATGCCAATACCTCGACGCGCGCGGTAGCGGATGCGGTCGGTATCCGGCAGGCCTCGCTTTACCACCACTTCGCGTCCAAGGACGACATCCTCGACGCTCTGCTCGCCGAAACCATCGCAGGCCCCTTGGATCTCGCCGAGCGCCTCCGTGCGGTGTCGGAGCCCGCCCACATCCGGCTATACGCGCTGGCCTGGTTCGATGTGCGCCAGCTGTGCGCATCGCAGCGGAATCTCGGTGCGCTGTATCTACTTCCGGAACTGCGCACCGAACGCTTCGCCGCCTTTCGATTACGCCGCGACGAATTACGCGGGCACTACGAAACTTTGGCCGCGACAGTCGCTGCCGATGCGGGGGTGCCGGGGGCGGAGGGCCTGCCGTTCCGGCTCGTGGAGACGGTGATCAATATCCGCTCGGACGAGGGCAGCGCCCCCGCCCACGCCGAACGCGCCATTCCCGACGCGATTATGCGAATGCTCGGCTGGCGCGGTGATCTGGACGGCCTTCACGCCGAGGCGACTGCCCTCCTCGAGCGTCTGACGTTCTGAATCGCCTGCGCGTCAGGACTTTCCGTCGACGGCCACCCATTCCACCCCAGCCGTACGCCAGCTCGACGCCCTGGTTGAGGAAGATCGACGGATCGGTCGGACGCGGCAGGAATACCCCCTCACGGCGCACCCCAGCTCACCATTGATGATGAGCGCCAGCACCATGCGCCGCGAATCATTAGTGCAACCGTCGACGCTCATCTCGATCGGCGGAGCATCCACCGGATACAGCGTTGCGGTGGCCCGCCACGCCGCGGACCCGTGCCCTGCCGGAACGGCGGGGCTGATGCGCGGCCAGCCATGGCACGGTCGAGCGTTAATTGTGACCTGCGTCACCTCGCTTCACGGTGCGCAAGGGCTGTCTCGTCTTGTGGTCGACAGTGATTGCGAGAAGGGATAGGCAAATGCACAAGATGGTGATCCTGGGTGCGGGATACGCGGGCATGTCGGCGGCCACGAGCTTGGCGGCGCGCACCAAGCGACGCGACGATGTGGAGATCGTCCTCGTCAATGCGACCGAGCGGTTCACCGAGCGGCTGCGGTTGCACCAGACGGCGTCCGGACAGAACCTGGCCGAGTTCGATATTCCGGCATTGCTCGAGGGCACCGGCGTGGAGTTCGTCTGTGGCTGGGTCACCGGCATCGACGCGGCCGCACGCACCGTCCGCATCGACGACGAGCGGGTGCTCGAGTACGACACACTGGTCTACGGGTTGGGCGGGGTCGCCGACACCGCCGCGGTCCCTGGCGTCGACGACAACGCCTACACACTGAACAGCATGCACGACGCCGAGTTGCTGGCGCAGCGACTGGCCGGGCTCGGCGCCGGGACCGTTGCGGTCTGCGGCAGCGGCTTGACCGGCGTGGAGACCGCTGCCGAGCTCGCCGAGCGGTACCCGGATCTGGACGTTGTATTGCTGGGTCGCCACGAGCCGGGATCGACGCTGGGCGCGCGGGCCAAGGCCTATGTGAACGACGCTCTGGCGCGGCTCGGGGTACAGGTGCGCTGCGGTGTGGAGATCGTCAAGGTACTGCCGGACACTGTGGAACTCGCCGGCGGAGAGAGCATTGCGGTCGACGCCGTGCTGTGGACGAGCGGGGTGCGGGTGTCCCCGATGGCGGCTGCGGCGGGGCTTGCCGTCGACGAGCACGGCCGGATCGTCACCGACGCCGCGCTGCGGTCGGTGTCGCATCCGAACGTCTACGCCATCGGGGACGCGGCCGCGGTCGAACAGGGCTACGGCGTGATGCACGGCACCTGCCAGAGCGGTATGCCGACCGGCGTGCACGCGGCGGTATCGATCGTGCGGGAGCTGAAAGGCAAGCAGCCCAAACCGTTCCGGTTCGGCTACTACCACACCCCGGTGAGCCTGGGCCGCCACGACGCGGTGGTCCAGTTCACCAAGCCGGACAACAGCCCCCGCAGGCTGCGGCTGACCGGCCGGCGCGCCGTCTGGTACAAGGAGACGGTGAGTGCAGCGCCCTGGCCGACCTTCGGTCGGATTCTCTCGTTCCCCACTTCCGGTGCGGTGTGGCCGCAGGGCGGGCGGTACACCCGGTGACCGCTGCGTCCGCCACGGTTGCGGTGTTCACCGAGCACCGCAACCTGCTGTTCTCCGTCGCGTACCGCATCCTCGGCACCGCAGCCGACGCCGAGGACGCGGTGCAGGACGCCTGGATCAAATGGTCCGCTGCCGATCGTTCCCAGGTGAGCGACCCGAAGGCCTACCTGGTACGAATCGTGTCGAACCTGGCGATGGATCGGCTGCGGTCGGCCACCAGCCGCCGCGAGACCTACATCGGCCCCTGGCTTCCCGAACCGATCCTCACCGGCACCGCCGACGACGCGACCGCCGCCGAATCGGTGTCGATGGCCCTGCTGGTGGTGCTGGAGACGTTGACGCCGCTCGAACGGGCCGTCTTCGTCTTGAAGGAGGCGTTCGGGTTCAGCTACGTCGAAATCGCCGACGCCGTAGAGCGTTCCGAAGCTACGGTGCGCCAAGCCGCGCAGCGAGCGCGGAGCCATGTGCAGGCGCGGCGCCTCGGTTCCAGGCCGATCGCGAACGCCAACGCGAGGTCAGCGCGCGGTTCTTCGCCGCCGCGATGGGCGGTGACATCAACACCTTGATGCAACTGCTCGCGCCGGACGTGACGCTGTGGACCGACGGCGGCGGCAAGGTGCGCCAGGCGCTGCTCCCCGTCATCGGCGCGGATACGGTCGCATCCTGGTTCGCGTCCATGGGCACGCGCACCTACCAGGGCATCGAGCCAGCCGACATGACCGCTGAGATGGTCGAGATCAACGGCGGGCTCGGGGTCGTGTTCAGTGGCGGCGGGCGCGTCATCGCCACCGTCACCCTCGATGTCGACGCCACGGACCGGATCACCGCGATCCACAATGTCGCCAATCCCGACAAGCTGCAGGCGATTGCCACCCGGACCGTCCATCCGACCTGAATCCGCCTGCCCGCGTGGTGGCGGTGGGTAAGCGCCCGATGATGTGGCGGAGTCGATCCTCGGCGCAGCACATCCGGGATGAAATCAATCACCTAACGTTTGCCGCGGGTGGCTTTGAACTCGAAGCCCCAGTTGTACATGCGTGCGATTTCGCGGACTCCGCCACCGGGTTGCCCTGAGGGCGGCCGGACGAAGGTGCCGTCGCGACGAACGATGAACTCGCCGTTGACATTCTCGATATGGGCGAGGATCACATCGCGCGAATTGTCCTGGCAGCCGCTGATGATCATTTCGATCGGCGGCGAGTTCACTGGATACAGCGTGGCGGTGGACTGCACGCCCTGGAAGTTGTTCGCGCCCTCGTAGATCGAGGCGAAGACCAGAATCCGGCGGAACTGCGCGGTGTAGTCGAGATTGATATCCAGATTCTCACCGGCCGTGCTACTACCGGTGCGGTCGTCCTGGTCGAGCCGGATGAACGGCGGGCGATCCAGCGCGCCGAACGAACGGTCCAGGGCGCGAACGGATCCGATCCGCCCGTCGGCCAGTTCGAAGAAGCAGCAGAGATCGAGGTCGACTGTATTGGCGCGTTTGCGGCCGAACAGGCCACCACCGCCGCTCTGCGGGGTCGTCCAATTCAGGTTGACCCGCATGGTTCCCGAGGTGGCGCCGTGCTTGGTCAGCGAGACCGTGGGTGCTTCCTTCGTCAGCGAAACCTTGCTGAGATCAACCGGCGCGCCAGGACCGGCAGCAGGCGGCGCGAATTGGTTGGCCCCGGTCGGCGGCGCATAAGACCGCGGCGGTTGATTCGGCGGCGCATAAGGTTGCGCTGGCTGATTCGGCGGATAAGGGTTCTGCGACGTCGGGCTCGCCGGATACGGCTGCGCCGGATTCGGCGGGAACCCAGGCGGTGTCGCAGGCGGATAGGGCGGAGGTGCACCGAACTGCTGGGGCGCGGGTGGCGGCGTGTGCTGCTGCGGTGCGGGCGGTGCCCCGAGCTGCGGTGGCGTCGGCGGTGTTGTGTATTGCTGCGGAGCTGGTGATGGTGTGTGCTGCTGCGACGTTGGCGTTGGTGTGTCCTGCTGTGGCGCTGGTGCTGGCGTGAACTGCTGTGGCGTGGGAGGTGCGTACTGCTGCGGCGGCGTGAACTGCTGTGGAACGGGCGGCGGCGTGAACTGCTGCGGCGCTGGCGCTGGTGTGTGCTGCTGTGGCGCTGGCGTGAACTGCTGTGGCGTGGGTGTGTACTGCTGCTGCGGTGGCGTATACGGCTGTGCTGGCGGCGGAGTGTAAGCCGATTGCGCGTTCTGCTGCGCCTGCGTCGCAGGCGTCTGCCCAGCTCCCGGATCATCAACGGAGATCCCGAAATCGGTGGCCAGCCCGGCCAGCCCGGTCGCATACCCCTGGCCGACCGCCCGGAACTTCCACGCCCCCTGCCGTCGATACAACTCCCCGAGGACGAACGCGGTCTCGGTAGTCGCACCGATGCTGTCGAATCGCGCGGCTTGCGCACCGCTCACCGCATCGAGCACCCGCACATAGAGCCCATGGAACTGCCCGAACGTGCCACCATCCGCCGAAGCCGCGATAACAATCGTGTCGATCTGAGCTTCGACCTGCGCCAGATCCACCGACAACGTGTCGATGACCGTCGGTCCCGGCCGCTTACCTTCGTGTCGCACCGCACCGGAGGGATGATTCGGCTGGTTGTAGAAGACGAAGTCGTTATCCGACCGCACTTTCCCGGAGACGAGTAGCAGCGCGGAGGCATCCGCATCCGGAACCCCTTGACCTGACTGCCACCCCAGCTCGACGCGGACTGAAGACATCGGCACCGCGACATTGGCACCCTTCATCATCGACACATCTGCCAAGGTATACGACCTGAGCGCGCCCTGTCTCGGTCACCGCGGCCCCGGCTATCAGCGGGTGGGCGGCGCTATCTGCCAATGTTGTTGCAGCGCACCGGCGATCTCCGGCAGCACCGTGACGGGCACGCGCTTGCGCCGCAACATGGCCCGAATCTCGTTGACCTGCTCGCGTTTGCGCATGTCGTACGCCCCGGCGACGGGGCGTAGCACCGGCGGGATGGACAGCAGCACGAGTTCGCCGTGCCGCTCGTCGCCGCCGATCAGATCCAGTGCGAGTGACCAGCGGGCCCGCTCGTCGAGTGCGAACCGTCCGGCCACCACCCGCTCCCAGTCGATACTGGATTCCCGCCACGGGGTGCGCTGGTAGATCGCGCCCTCGGTGAGCACGACGACATCGCGCCCGAATAGCGCGATAAGCAATGCGATTCCGGCGACCGCACCGGCCAGCAGTCCGGTGAAGATCCGATTGACCCCGAATCCGGCCACGATCGCACCGCAGACCAGCACGGTGACCGCGATCCCGAGTATCCCGTACAGCATTGCCCGCCCGGTCGGCACCACACCCGCGCGCACCATCGTCATCTCGACCTCCTGCATACCGGACCTCAACCTAGTCGGGTCGGTTTACCGCTGGCTTCCCGATGCGGGCGAGTCGACGATCAGGACGCCAGCGCCACGGCCGCCTCGCCGGTGTAGACGAGGAATTGCAGACTCTGCTGGAAATACAGCTGCACTGATTGCGCATCATGGGTCAGGTAGCCGATGGACAGGTCCTGGCCGAGCTGCAAATCGAAGTCGCCGCCGCGCGTAGTCAGCACGAACGCACCGTCGATGGCCGGTGCCCAGATGATCTCGCCTTCCGGGATGAGGCGCTCGATATGGGTGCGGATCGGGTGACCGTGATCGGAGGTCTCGCTGACCGCCGTGTACAGATCCGCACTCAACAGCACCGAATACGGGCCGTCGACGCCCGCCAACCGCAGCGCGCTCAACGCCTGCGCGACGGACTCGGGCACCAGCCGCGGATCGCTGGGCAGGGTGATCGGGGAATTGGACGAACTCGCCCGAATGCCGGTGATATTCGCGGCCTGATAGCCCTCGAAGATGGCCCGGTCCTCGGCGAACGCGATCTTGCGCGCGGCTTCCTTGACCGCATCCAGATCGGTGTCCTGCGCGCCGCGCTCGACATCGTCGAGTTCCTCGCGCGATAACGTGAACGGGACCCGCAACTCGACCAGCGGCGCGACCACCCGTTGCCGGGCCTGCACACCCTCATCCGGTGCGGTGATGACTGTGGTGCGACCGAGACCGACCGCGGAGTAATCGGTGCCGTGCGGCCCGGACAGATCGACCACCCGGCGACCGGCGATATGACGCTTGAAGGTGCGCGTCGCCTCTTGCTCGATGGCGGTCCATGCCTCGGCGGTGATCGGCGCGAGTTCGCGATGGAGGTTGTTCATGATTGCATGCTCCTTTTCAACGTGCCGATACCCAGAGAACCGCTACTGCCAACACCATTCGGCGATAAAGATTCCTCGAGCGCTGTCGCCGCCGCCCCCGGTGCGTCGGGGAGGTCGTCGAAGAAGTCGAGTGACGGTGCGAAGAACAGCGTGCCGGTCACCGCGATGGAGAAGTCCAGGATCCGGTCATAGGCCGCCTCCTCCGTCCCGATGAACATCCGGGACAGCATGGTTTCGGTGACGCTCGGCGTGGCCGCGTAGGCGACGTAATAGGTGCCGAATTCGCCATCCTTGATGCTGGCGAAGGGCATATTGGCGCGCAGGATCTTTCGCTCGTTGCCCTCGTCATCGGTGACGGTGTTCACCGCGACATGCGAATTCGCGGGCTTATCCGCATCGGAGAGCTCGAAATCGTCGAGTTTGGTTCGTCCGATCACCCGCTCCTGCTCCTCGACCGACAGCGCTCGCCACTGCGCCATGGTGTGCAGATACTTCTGCACGATGACATAACTGCCGCCGGTGAAGTCCGGATCCCCATCGCCGACGAACGCCGCGCTGTAGGCCGTGGTGCCCTCCGGATTCTCCGTGCCGTCCACGAAGCCGAGCAGATCGCGCTGCTCGAAATACCGGAATCCGACGGTCTGATCGACGATGGTGACCGCGCCGTCGAGCCGGTCGGCGAGCGTCATCGCCAATTCGAAGCAGGCGTCCTGGAATTCGGACTTGATGTGGAACAGCAGATCGCCCGGCGTGGTCGGGGCGCTGTGGTGTTCGCCGACGAATTCGGGCAGCACATGCAGTTCGGCCGGGCGCCGGCCCGTGAAAAGGCGATCCCACGCCTCGGAACCGATCGATGCGACGCAGGTGAGCCCGGCGCCGGGCAGGCGAAAACCGACCGAACGACGTAATCCGGCGAGATCGGCGAGCAGCTCGCGCACCACCGCCTCGCCACCCTCGTCGATCGTGGTGACGAGGAAGATCGCGGACGGTGTGAGCGGTTCGAGGATCGGCTGCGGCTCACCCATGCGCTCCACCCTAAAGGGCGGCGCCGACAAACCGGCCGAGTGGTACGCCCCCTCGGCTACGACTTGGCGACTGTCAGCAGGAAGGCGACGTCGTCGACGGCCTTGACGCTGTGCCGTGCCTTCGGCACGACCAGCAGGTCTCCCGCCGATCCCTTCCATTCGTTGGCGCCGCTGATCAAGGTGAGTGTGCCACTGAGCACCAGCAGGGTGGACTCGCCCGCATTGTCGTGTTCGGCCAGGCTCTGGCCCGCCGACAGACCGACCACGGTCTGCCGCAGCGCATTGGCATGACCGCCGTAGATGGTTTGCGAACTGCGCCCGCTCGTGGCGGTGCTGGCCAACTTGAGCTGTTGGCGCGCGACCGCAGTCAGCGATTTCTTGTCCATGGACCACCTTCCGCAGATGCAATCAGCCGGATCAGGGCTGGTGACACGGGCTGATATCCAGGAGTATGCCCGACCGACGGGTGACGTGTGTCCGGTTTGGTCGCCGCGCCGGTCTGCGGCGTGTTCGCCCCCGGTCGGTGTGCGACGAGTGCTGCGCAGTCCTGAATGTGTGATGCGGAAGGTTTGCCGACGGGCTGGCTTACTGACGGGTGTAGCGACGAATCCGGAAGCGCAGGCCCGATTTCGACTCGTGCCATGGCTCGGTATCGTCGGTATGCCATTCGGGGCCGACAACGGGCGCGTAAGCATCACCGTCGACGGTGGTTTGCACCTCGGTTACCAGCAGGTCGGTCGCGAAATCCATAGCGGCTCGGTAGATTTCGCCGCCACCGATGATCCAGACGTCCTCCGGTGCGGTCGCGGCGAGTGCGTCGGACAGCGATGCGGCGCGTTCGGCGCCCGTGCCCGACCAGTCGGGCTGCCGGGTGACCACGACGTTGCGGCGGCCATCGAGCGGGCGGAATCGAGGCGGCAGGGAATCCCAGGTGCGACGGCCCATGATGACCGGGTGCCCCATGGTGACGGCCTTGAAATTCGCCATATCCTCGGGCACGCGCCAAGGGATGGTGTTCTCGAAGCCGATCACCCCATCCAGAGTCTGCGCCCAGATCAGACCGATGACGCGGTCACCCGCTCCCGTCGCCGCGTCGCCGTCCCGCACCGAATCGCTACGCGAAGCTGCGTTCACACCGCCACCGGCGCCTTGATCGCCGGATGATGTTGGTAGCCGACCACTTCCACATCTTCGTAGACGTAATCGAACAAAGTCGGCGCGGGCCGCAGGTTCAGCATCGGGAACGGGTAGGGCTGCCTGCTCAGCTGCTCGGTGACCTGCGCGACATGGTTGTCGTAGATATGGCAATCGCCGCCGGTCCAGATGAAATCACCGGGTTCCAGCTCGGTCTGCTGCGCGATCATGTGCGTCAGCAGGGCATAACTGGCGATATTGAACGGCACGCCGAGGAACAGATCCGCACTGCGCTGGTAGAGCTGACACGACAGCTTGCCATCGGCTACATAGAACTGGAAGAACGCGTGACACGGCGCCAATGCCATCTTGTCGAGGTCGGCCACATTCCAGGCCGAGACGATGATGCGCCGGGAATCCGGATTGGTGCGCAGGGTGTGCAGTACTTCGGCGATCTGGTCGATATGGGTGCCGTTGGGGGTGGGCCATGATCGCCACTGCACGCCGTAGACCGGGCCGAGTTCGCCGTGCCGATCGGCCCATTCGTCCCAGATGGTGACGCCGTGTTCGTGCAGCCAGGCCACATTGGAATCACCGCGCAGGAACCACAGCAATTCGTAGACGATCGACTTCAGATGCACCTTTTTGGTGGTGATCAGCGGAAAGCCCGCGCCGAGGTCGTAGCGCAGCTGATGGCCGAAGATACTGCGGGTGCCGGTGCCGGTGCGATCCGCCTTCGCGGTACCGGACTCCAGGACCAGTCGCAGCAGGTCCTCGTACTGGGTATCAGCATTGTTGGCCACGCCTGGCGAGCTTACCCATGTCGTGCAATGGCAAGCTCGAGCCATGCGCAAGCTCTACGTGATCGGCATCGGTGCCGGGGATCCGGACCAGGTGACGGTCCAGGCGATCAAGGCAATGCGGCAGGTCGAGGTGTTTTTCGTGATCGGCAAGGGCGCCGAGAAGCAGGAACTGGTCGACGTGCGCACGTCGATTCTCACCGAACACCTCGATCACCCGTACCGCATCGTGGAGATCGCCGATCCGACGCGGGACCGGGATCCCGCCGATTACCAGGGCGTTGTCGAGGACTGGCACGATCGCCGTTCGGCGCTGCTGGAGGATGCGTTCGCGCAGGTCGACGGGGTCGGTGGCATTCTCGTCTGGGGCGATCCGTCGCTCTACGACAGCACACTGCGCATGATCGAACGGGTGCTCGCTCGTGGTGGCCAGAGCTTCGATTACGAGGTGATCCCGGGCGTCACCAGTGTGCAGGCCTTGGCCGCTCGGCATCGGATGGTGCTGCATCGCATCGGCGAGCCGGTGCACATCACCACCGGGCGTCGGCTGCGCGAGGACGGGCTCAGCGGCTCGACCCTAGTGATGCTGGATGCTGACTGTTCGTTCACGGAGGTGCCCTGCGACGACGTGCACATCTGGTGGGGGGCGTATCTGGGAATGCCCGATGAGACGTTGATCGAGGGGCCGCTGCGCGCGGTCGAGCAGGAGATCGTCGAGCGGCGCACTCGGTTGCGCGCAGAAAAGGGTTGGATCTTCGACGTCTATCTCCTGCGTCCGGGTGGGTGACGTGCGACCGCCTTCACGGTGACGAGGACGGGCGTGGTCTCCAAGGTATGGATGGCCTCGAACGCGCCGAGTCGCTGGGTCAGATAGTGGTGCAGGGCCTCGGGATCCGAGCACATGGCTTGGGCGACAAGGTTTGTCGGGCCCGTAGTGGCCGCGACGAAAGCCAATTCCTCGTGCTCGGCCAGCGCGGTCGCGACACGGTCGAGCTGTGATGGTGCCACCGACATCCACAGCAGCGCTTGGGTAGTCGCGCCGAAGACAGCGTCATCGAGTTCGACATCGAAGAAGATCGCCTGTGCCGCTCGCAGTTCCGCGAGCCGTCGGGTGACGGTGGCGTGGGACCAGCCGGTCGCCGTGGCGAGTTGGGCCGAGCTCGCGCGGCCGTCTTGTTGCAGGGCATTCAATAGCGCGGCATCGGTATCCGCGAGGGCGCGACGGTGGGTGGGCCCGAATCGGTTCGGCTCCAGTCGTTTTCGCTGCTGTTCGTGCAGTGCGGTGATGTGTCCGCGCCATGCGGTCGGTCCCCCGAGGTAGGTGTGCAGCACGTAATGCGCGGAGACGGCAGTGATGCCTGCGGCTCGGGGGAGGTCGCGCAGCAGTATCGAGCGAGAGGTATCGCCGCGTGGAATGCTCACCACCAGAAGGATTTCCGTGCCACCGGAGATGATTTTCACCCATGACGTGTCGGGGCGGCGGGCCAGCGAATTCGCGAGGTTCTGGCCGCTGGCCGTGGTGGTGGTGAGGCGCACGAGCCACTGGGTGTATCCGGCGTGGCTCGGATCGGCGAGGCCGACCACTCGCAGTCCGGTGGCGGCGCGCAGGCGTTGGTAGCGGCGGGTGACGGTTTGCGTCGAGACGTCCAGAACCGTCGCGATCTTGCTGAACGGTGCGCGGCCGTCGATGTGCAGTGCATGGATCAGTCCGCGATCAACGTCATCGATCATGGAAATATCTTTCAACCTCACGCTAGATATGGAAAGTATCCGCTGATCTTCGTCGATTGATGGTGCATTCAGGCATGTCTGCCGAAGGTGGACTTCGCCTCGGGCCGCTCGGCCCGGCAGCTCGACGAAGGAGAAGTTGATGATTCTGGTGACCGGAGCGACCGGGACCGTAGGCCGCGAGTTGGTCGGCCGGTTGCTGGGACGAGGGGTTCCGATGCGGGCCGTGGCGCGGCGGCCCGAACTCGCCGGACTGTCCGACGGCATCGAGGTGGTGCGTGCGGACCTCAGTGATCCGGACAGCCTCACCGATGCGGTGCGAGGTGTCGATCGGGTGTTCCTCTTGTCCAGCGGCCCCGAAATCCCCACTCATGACGCGAATCTCGGACAGGCGGCAGCGCGTGCGGGCGTCCGGCACATCGTCAAGCTGTCATCCGGCCGCACCGGTGACGACACCGCGACAGATCCGATTCCCACCTGGCATCGCGCCGGTGAACAGGCGGTCCGCGACAGCGGAGTCCCGTGGACGATGGTGCGCCCCTTGGGATTCATGGCCAACGCGCTGCACTGGGCCGGTTCGATTCGCGATCACGGCGCGGTCTACGCGCCCTTCGGCCAGGGCCGCATCGCCGTTGTCGACCCGCACGACATCGCCGCCGTCGCCGCGACAGCACTCACCACCGAAGGCCACGAGGGCGAGATCTACACATTGAGCGGCCCACAGCCGTTGTCCCCCGGCGAGCAAACCGAAATCCTCGCCGACGTACTGGGCCGCCCGCTCCGCTATGTCGAAGTGGAACCCGCCGTCGCCCGCCAGTCGATCATCGACCACGGCGTGCCCGACGAGATGGCCGACGCGATCATGGCCCTACGCGCCACCGCCTTGGAGGCGTTCACCTCGGTCGTCCACCCCACCGTCGAGCACATCACCGGAACCCCACCCCGCCCCTTCCGCACCTGGGCCGAAAACCACCGCACCCACTTCACCTCGGCCCCCTAGCCCGCCCCGCCCATATAGGTTGTCGCGCTATCAGGTCCGGCTAGCTCGCCGAGCGCAGTCGAAACGCCGCACCATACGCCCCGCGGCACCGCCATATGACTGCACTCAACGGATCTCGATACCTCACAAGCCATCTGGACCCGGCACAGGCGCCCCACTCTTGCCCAAGCGAGCGTCCCTGCTGCCTTGCTCCCCTGCTGTCCTCCTGCCCTGCTGCGGCCCGCCCGCGCCAGCCCAGGCGTGCCGACTGCTCGCCGCCCGTCGTCGCCTACCCGGCGATCAAGATCAGGTGGCATCCACGGCGGCATCGGCCGAGACGCCCCCGCCGTCATGTCCACCTGATCTTGATCCTGAACTGCGCCGATGTCGGTGAGGGGAGGTAGCCTGAGGGGCGTGCCTGAGCTACCGGAGGTGGAGGCGTTGGCGCAGTTCCTGCGGGAGCATGCGGTCGGCGCGGTGGTGGGGCGTGTCGATGTGGCGGCATTGAGTGCGGTCAAGACGTTCGATCCGCCGGTTACGGCGCTGTCCGGGCGGGATGTGAGTGGGGCGGGTCGGTGGGGGAAATTTCTGGGGATGGAGTGCGACGGGCTCTGGTTGATCACCCATCTGTCCCGCGGCGGGTGGTTGCGGTGGGTCGACGAGCCCAGCCAGACACCACCCAAACCGGGCGGCAAGAGCCCGCTCGCACTGCGGGTGCACTTCTTCACCCCCGAGGGGATGACGCCCGCATTCGACCTGACCGAGGCGGGCACCAAGAAGCGGCTCGCGGTGTACATCGTCGACGATCCGAAACTCGTCCCCGGCATCGCGCGCCTCGGCCCGGACGCACTCGAGGTGACCGAGGAGCAATTCGGCGAGATCCTGCACGGCGCATCACAACGCATCAAGACCGCGATCGTGGACCAGTCGCTGCTGGCCGGAATCGGCAATGCTTACTCCGACGAGATCCTGCACACCGCCAAGGTCTCACCCTTCGCCAACACGAAAACCATGTCGGCGGAGACCATTTCGGTGCTGTACGACGCCATGCGTTCGGTGCTCACCGACGCCGTGCAGCGCTCGGTGGGACAGGACGCCGCTCGCCTCAAGGGCGAAAAGCGCTCCGGCATGCGGGTACACGCTCGCACCGGCCTGCCGTGCCCCGTGTGTGGCGATACCGTCCGCGAGGTCTCCTACGCCGAGCGTTCGTTCCAGTACTGTCCGACCTGCCAGACCGGCGGGAAGGTACTCGCCGACCGCCGCATGTCGCGGCTGCTGAAGTAGGTCAGATCAACGTCGGTACCCGGATTCCTTGCCAGGCGATACGTTTGGCCTTGTCCGGATCGTTCTCCAGCCGGGTGATCTCATCGATGATCAGTGTGGTGCGCCGGTCCTCGGTATAGGCGGGCCAGGAGGGGAGTGGTCGCCCGGTCCGCGCGAATGCGAGCCAATTGTCCTGGAACTGCCGGGTGACCGAGAGCATCCCACGTCGCCCGCCCGCCGCGGTGAAGGTCCGGCCGATCGGCGAATTGGCCGCGCCGAAGACCGGGATGAGTTCCGTGGCATGGGTCGCGCCGACCCCCGCGAGACGCAGTGCGCGCGGGGCGAAGTCGTAACGGTAGGAATAGGTCGGTGCGTAGCGACTGTGCCCGGTCGCGACGGTGACCGATGGCCGCCAGAACACATAATCACCACCGGCACGAACGGCGGCCTTCGCATCCGGATAGCCGGGATAGGCCGCGATGACCCGGGATTCGAGTTCCGCACCGCCGTCTCGGGTGAGCAGGGCATGCAGGCGGTCCGGGGTGGTCGGCAGTTCATCGGCGAACTTGGCGAACAGGGTGCCTTCATCGCGATTGGTGCCGATGATGAGCGGAACCTGGTGTGCGGCACCGCTGGTAATCGCATCGATCGGGGATTGCCGCAGATATTCACCATCCACGACCGGCGCGATGGGGAACAGTCCTGGGCGCTCCCGCAAGACCTGATCGCTGGTCTTGTCGACCGCACGTCGAATGTCGTTGGCACCGGCGGTGATCAGCGCTTTGGCCGCGGTATCCGGTGTGGCGCCCAGGGCGTCTATACATCGGCGGCCGAAAGCGCGTCCGTCCTCGGCGCTCATACCCCAATCGGCGGGCGGACTCTGTGCGATGCCGCGATGGAACAGTCCCTTGGCCGCGGGCGTAGCCAACAGCGCGAGTACCGCATGGGCACCGGCGGATTCGCCGAAAATGGTGACATTGCCGGGGTCTCCGCCGAACGCGGCGATATTGCGCTGCACCCACTCCAGTGCCGCGACCTGATCGCGCAGGCCCAGGTTGCTGTCGAAAGGTCGCTCGGGCGTGCCGAATTCACTGAAATCGACATAGCCGAACGCGCCGAGCCGATAGTTCAGCGATACCACGATCACATCGCCGCCGATCACCAGTCGCGCACCGGAATACAGACCGAGCGCCGAGGTGCCGATCAGATATCCGCCGCCATGGATGAAAACCAGCACCGGCCGGGGTGTCGAGGATGGTTCGATCGGTGCGACGACATTGAGTGTGAGGGCGTCTTCACTGGTCGGCTGATACCGGCGCGGACCGATCCTGGCACCGGAGCGATGCTGCATCGCGGCGAACCCGAACGCGGTGGCCTCGCGCACGCCAGCCCACGGCGCCACCGGCTGCGGCGCTCGAAATCGCAAGTCGCCGACCGGTGGCGCGGCATAGGGCAGCGAGCGCCAGCGCAGTACATGACGGCCGCGGTAACCGCGGACAACTCCGTCGGCGGTCGTGATATCGGACATCTTTCCGATGGTAACTAGGAGCGGCGGGCCTCCAACAGACGCAACCAGAGCTCGCTCACCGTCGGATAGGCCGGCACCGCATGCCACAGCGTCGCCAGCGGAACCTTGCCGACCACGGCAACGGTCGCCGCGTGGATCAGCTCGCCAACCTCCGGTCCGACGAAAGTGGCCCCGAGCAGCGTGTCGGTCGCGGTATCGATGACGATTTTCGCCCGTCCCGCGTAATCGTCACGTGCCAGCGACGATCCGGCGATCGCGATATCGAGTTCCACGGTTTCGACCGCATAGCCCGCTTTACGCGCCGCCGCCTCGGTCTGTCCGACGGACGCGACTTCCGGTGCGGTGAATACCACCTGCGGCACCTGCCCGTGGTCGGCCGTCGCCGCGTATCGGGCATCCGCCAACGCACGCCCCTCAGCCCGCGCGGCAATCACATCACCGCACACCCTGGCCTGGTATTTCCCCATATGCGTAAGTGCCGCACGGTGATTCACATCGCCGACCGCATACAGCCAGTCGCCGCCGACACCGCGCACCGTCAACCGGTCGTCCACCTCGACATAGCCGTCCGCGAGCCCGACGGAAGCCAATCCGAGTTCTGCTGTCGCCGGCCCGCGCCCGGCGGCGACCACGATCTCGTCGGCCTCGATCTCGCTATCACCGATCTCGACGCTCACCACACCGCCGTGAATCCAGCCTTCACCGGAGTCCTTCGCGTCGGGGCGCGTCACCCGTGTGGGTTGGGCGCCGAACCGAACACGAACACCGGAATCGGACAGCGCAGCGGCCACACGTTCCCCCGCGAAGGGCTCGGCATTGCCGAGCAATGCATTGCCGCGGACCAACATGGTGATCTCATTCGCGCCGAGCGCGGCGAGCCAGGTGGCCGCCTCGCACGCGACCACGCCGCCGCCGATGATCACCACCCGGTTCGGAACCTCGCGCAGATTGGTCGCATCCCGGGAAGTCCACGGCAGCGCATCGCGCAATCCGGGCACATCGGGAACCGTGGCCTTGGTACCGGTGGCCAGCACCACCGCGTGGCGCGCGCGCAGCTGTCGGCCGTCGACCTCGACGAGTCGCTCGCCCGCGAGGCGTCCCGTCCCGCGGACGACCTCGATGCGATTGTCGCCGGCCCAGTCGACCTGCGAGCTGTCATCGTGCTTATGCGTGAAGGCATCGCGCCGCTTCAATACCGCGTCGACGTCGAGCCCGCTCGCGGTGATTCCGGCCATGGCCTGTGCCCCGGAGAGCACATGTGCCGGTCGCAGCAGCGCCTTGCTCGGCATGCACGCCCAATACGAACATTCACCGCCGACCAGTTCCCGCTCCACGATCACGGCCGTGCGCTCGCTGTCCGCGATGGCGTAGGCGGCGGCGTTCTCGCCCGCCGGCCCCCCACCGATCACGATGACGTCGTATTCGGCGGCGGAATTCGAGGTCACTGCAGATAACCCTCGACCTGACGGGCCGGGTTCTCCTGCGCCTCCTCGGGCGTGGCACCGGCGTCGATGCGCGCCCGGCGCTGGCGCAGCAGATCCCACGCCTGATCGAGCATTACCTCGAGTTCGGCGAGCTGCTGCCGCTCCTTCACCGGATCGACCGCACCGGCCGTCGCCTTGGACCGCAACTCGTGCTCACGATCGACCAGATTCTTGATACGCGCCAGGATGTCCTGTTCGGTCATGGGGACCATGCTACGACCGCGTCGGCGCGGTCACGGTCCTTCGGGAATCGACCCTGGCCCGATCGGCTCGTGAGCGACTGGTTCTGCGGGCACGAAAAGGCCCGATCCGAATGCTGCGGACCGGGCCTGATGCTCTAGTTCTCGCGGACTACGCGGGGTCGAACTCGCCGTCGGAGACGCCTGCGGTGAAGGCGTCCCATTCACCGGGTGTGAAGACAAGTACGGGGCCAGCTGGGTTCTTCGAATCCCGGAGCCCGACCGTGCCTCTATCGAGGAATGCGACCTCGACGCACTCCGAGTTCCCGGCACTGCGGGTGCTCTTGAACCAGAGCGCTCCGGACAGGTCGACACTCACCGGTCGAATTCGCCATCGTGCACGCCAGCGGTGAACGCATCCCACTGGGAAGGGCTGAAGACTAGTGCCGGGCCGGTCGGATTCTTGGAGTCGCGGACCCCGACCTGGTCGCCGTCGAGGAATGCGATCTCAACGCACTCTTGGCCTCCCGCGCTACGGCTGCTCTTGAACCAGCGCGCACTGGACAGATCGACACTCACCGGTCGAATTCGCCGCCGTGCACGCCAGCGGTGAACGCATCCCACTGGGAAGGGCTGAAGACTAGTGCCGGGCCGGTCGGATTCTTGGAGTCGCGGACCCCGACCTGGTCGCCGTCGAGGAATGCGACCTCGACGCACTCTTTGCCTCCCGAGCTACGAGTGCTCTTGAACCAGCGCGCACCGGACAAATCAACGGTCACCCGAAAACTCCTTCGCTATCTGCCGCAACATATTTCTACTTGCCACAGCGTCCAACGCGGCGTGCTGGATCGTTGCAGATGCCCTACGGTACGTCGTCAGGTCCACTTCCTTCTCAAAGTACATATCCCCGGTCAAGTTCTCGACGTAGACCACGGTCGGCTCCATAACCCCCTCGGCGTCCGGCGCGAAGTCCAATATCACGAACGGGCCGATCGGAATGCCGACCGGGAGTCCTGCCGAGAACGGCAGCACCCGAATACTGAGATTGGGACGGGTGCTCATGTCGGCAAGGTGGCGCAGCTGACCCGCCATCGTCGCGGAGCTGCCGACCACAGTGCGAAGCGCCGACTCATGCAGTACTACCTCGACGCGGGTTGGCTTGGTTCTGCGGGTGAGGATGGCTTGTCGTTGCATCCGCAGTCGAATGCGGCGCTCCTGCTCTTCCTCGGAGTCGTGCGGAAAGTAGATTCGATCCAGTGCGCGGGCATATGCGGCGGTCTGCAACAGACCCGGAACCAGGTCCGGCCGAAAGATAGTCATCTGATGGGCGGTCGACTCCAGGTCGACGTACATCACGAAACCTTCGGGGATGAGATCGCCGAACGCGTGCCACCAGTTCTTCACGTCAGCTTGTTGAGCGAGACCGACCATGACGGCGGTTCGGTCCGCGTCGAAGCCGAGGATGCCACACAGTTGCGTGACATCGGCGATCCGTAGCTTGCCCTCTTCCCCTCGCTCGATTCGGCCGAGTTTGCTTATGCTCCATTCCATCGGAGCTGCTACATCAGCCAGCTTCAACCCCTGGCTGTTGCGTTGGTCGCGAAGGTATCGACCAAGCGCACGGCGGGGCAATGCCTTTCGTGCTGTGCTCTCTGCCAACTCCAGCTCCTGAGGCGTGTTCAGTTTGGTGGGGTGCGATTGCCACTCTGGTCATGCTCGACTGCCAGTTTGGCATCCACGCTGGGGATTTAGATCAGTTTCAAGATAAATCCATTGTGGCAATGTCAGTTTGGGTCCGCAGTGCTGTTCTTAGAGAGCGCCCGGAGAGACGACTCTTCCTTTCGTTAACAGGGAGTTTGCTCAGGGGCTGGGCGCATCCAAACAGCCATCGATGCACGGAGGTCGGTATATGCCGAGCCGAGATCTTCCGAAGCGAGCCAAGTTTCAAGGGCCACAGCCCGCGGTCTACTGCGATGTGCCGACCGAGGTGCTCGAGCGCTACCTCGAAGCCCTCCTGATGTGGGCTCCTCCCGAACGACACAGTGGCGCAGCGACATCGGGTGTGAGGTGGCGATGAACCCGAATCTGTTGCGTACCACGCAGATACCGGCAGGGAAGGTCGCGGTGTGGCAACTGGTCAACCGTGCTGCCCGCATACTGCGTGTTCAGCTCACCGGCGAGTCGTTCCCCGCATACCGCATGCCGTCGCGAGCGCCGCTGCCCGGTGTGCAGCCCGGAACAATCATCTTCGACGCGGATCCCGATCTGGTCGACGCCCGGGAGTTGCTGCCTCAGCACGGCGATTTGTGGGACGCGGTTCGCGAGGAGTACTGGGCCGTTCTGCTGAACACGGCGAACGGTCCGGCCTCACGATCGGGGATGTGATCGCCGTGTTCGAACTTCGGCCATGGCGTGGCGAGATAGCGCCGTCGGTAAGGGATCTCCTCGCGGTATTCCACAATGACACGCCGCGAAAGCTCGAACTTGCCCCGACGGACAGCGCACCGAAACTCCACACATCAGACGGCAAGGTTCTCGCGATCGCCCCAGAGGGATGGCCCAACGACTACGGGCAAAACTAACCGCGCGCAGATCGCCCAGCTGGCATGGTCCCAACCCTCCGCGCAGTACACCAGCACCGCGCCGTCCCTGGCGGCGATCGTCTTGGCGGCGCGCACCTTTTCGCACGCCACGCACGAATTTGTGGGGGATACCGTACGCGGCGCGCGAATCGCTGCGCAGCGCCAGTAGGGCGCGCAGTGCACCGGTACGGCGCCGTCGTTGGTGGCGGGGCCAACCCTCCGCGCAGTGCACCGGTATCGCGCCGTCCCTGGCGGCGATCGTCATGGCGGCGCGCACCTTTTCGCACGCCACGCACGAATTCGCGGGAGATACCCTGCGCGGCGCGCGAATCGGTGCGCGGCGCCAGTAGGGCGCCCGCGGCGGATGGCTCGCACGGTCACGGTCCCGGATTCGGGGGTGGAGACGCCCGGCGGTGACGGCTGGGGGTTCGTGCCGAGGACGGGCAGACCACCGGATGGCAGGGTTTGCAACCTGGGGGCGAGGCGCTATGGGTGTGTAAGGCATTCTCCGGCAATCCGAATCGCGGTACGCAGCTCAGCCCAGTTCAGTGCTGTGTAGCCCAGCGCGATACCGAAGGTGTGCGGACCAACTGCCGCTGCGAGTGGATGTTGTTGTGCCACAACGTGATGGCGGGACAGTCCATCCAGCGCCACACCGCGCCTTCGGCCCACCGTCACGGCATGCTGTTCGGCTTCGCCTGAACCCAGTGGCACCACCACGTGTGAACCCGCGTCGTCGCCGAGTACTTCGAGTCCACGGCGGCGCAGCTCGTCCACGACCAGGGCGCGACGTGGCGGGACCGCGCGGCGTAATCGGCGCAGGTGTCGGGCGAGATCGCCGTGACGGGCGAATTCGGCGAGTACGCGCTGGCCCGCCGGACTCGGGCCGGTGCCGGTTCGTTCACGATGCGCGACAACGGCTTCGGTGATATCCGGGGCGGCTACGAGCCAGCCGACCCCCAAGGTCGGCGACAGGATCTTGCTCGTGGTGCCGAGATGGATGACGACGTCCGGAGCCATTGCGGCCAGCAGCGGCAAAGGGGCGCTGTCGTAGCGCAATTCGCCGTCGTAGTCGTCCTCGATGACGAGTAGGCCCGCGCGCCTGGCGAATTCGACGAGCTGTACGCGACGGGACGCCTGCATGCGGGTGCCGAGTGGAAATTGATGTGCCGGGGTGCAATACACGGCCTTTATGCCATTGGGCACCCGGTCGACGCACAGGCCGTCGGCATCGATCGGCACCGGTAGTACCCGGACACCGGCCGCGACGAATGCGCCCGCGGCCCGCTGGTAGCCGGGGTCTTCCATGGCGACGGCGTCGCCGGGGCGCAGTAGCGCGGCCGCGAGTTCGCCGACAGCCGAGCTGGTTCCGGCCGTCGCGAGCACCACGGACTTGCAACCCGCACCGAGGCCGCGGTGGCGCAGCAAGTGTTCGGCGACCGCCGCGCGGTATTCCGGTTCGCCGCGGCGATCCTTGCGGATGATGGGAGGTTCGTCGGCGGCCGCGCGCCAGGCACGTCGCCAGGCTGCCTGGTCGAGGGCCTCGATGCAGGGCGCGCCGGGGCCGAGATCGAGCAGATCCGGCGCGTGCTCGGCGGTGCTGTGTGTACTCGGGCGGGCGGGCGGTTCGGCAGGGGCTGTCGTCAGGTAGGTGCCCGAGCCGCGGCGGCCCGCGATCCAGCCCTCGGCGTGCAGTTGGTCGTAGGCCGCGGCGACCACCGTGCGACTCACGCCGAGGCGCTGGGCCAGTGCTCGCGACGAGGGGAGTCGATCATCCGCACGCAGCAGCCCATTGCTCGCCGCGGCGCGCAGGCCTTCCGCGACTTGAACCGATAATGGCTGGTCAGCATCGCGGTCGAGGACGAGCGGAAGTTCCTCCAGCATCGCGCACCTCTCGAATTGGACTGTTCGAATTTCGGTGAATTGGCTATTTCGGAATGCCACTTCTGGGACCACGCTAAAGGTATGACGAACTCTCGGCCGCCGCTTTCGCCTACCCCACGTACCACCCTGACACGTTCCAAGGAGCGCGGCCGGACCGATCGTGCCGAATTGGATGCGGTCCTCGACGCCGGGCTGGTCTGCCATCTGGGCGTGGTGCTCGGCGACAGTCCGGTGGTGCTCCCGACCGTCTACGGCCGCGATGGCGACACGCTGTACCTGCACGGCTCAACCGGCGCCGGAAACCTGCGGGCGGCGCTGACCGGCGATATCTCCATCGCCGTCACCCTGGTCGACGGCATCGTCTACGCCCGCTCGGCCATGCACTTCTCCGCCAACTTCCGCTCGGCCGTGGTGCGCGGCCGCGCCGTGGAACTCACCGACCCCGATGAGCGCATGCACGCGCTGCGGGTCATCGTCGAACACTCCGCACCGGGTGCGTGGGATCGCGTGCGGCGGCCGAACAAAAAGGAAATGGCCGCCACCATGGTCCTCGCTCTCGACCTGACCGAGGCATCGGTGAAGGTCCGAACCGGTGCCCCCAAGGACGACGCCGCCGATATCGAAACCGGCGGCGTCTGGGCAGGCGTCCTGCCCTTGCGTCAGGTCTGGGACGCCCCGATCCCCTCGGACGATCTCGAGCCGGGCATCGAGGTACCACAGGAAGTACTCGATCGAACCGATATGGCCTCGGTCCCCGCCCGTTGACCCAACCTGTCCACTGAAATCGGCACGCACTCAGTCGATTCGCCATGCCGACGCCCTTACTCGGTATATGGCTCGACCGGCAGATGTACGGACTCGACAACCGAGGTGAACGCCACACGGCACTCGATTGGTCACCTCCGCGAACTGGCGCGAGGACCACGTCATTCTGCTCACCGCCACCCACGGCCGAGCCGTGGTGCTCGCCGAATAGTTCGACGAGAATTGGCAGTCGAACCGAGATCGACTGTCGGACAGCCGGTTACCACGATTCGATCAGTGGTGCATCATGCTCGCGCCGCTGCCATTCCTCGGTGAGGCGACCGAGACGGTCTGGGGCGGCGATGCCGCGCACACCTGCGATCTTGTCGTCACGGATCTCCAGGACCACGACGCCCGCGACCCGGTCGTCGAGCGTGGCGAGCATGGCCGGGCAGCCGTTGACCACGACGGCATGGATCGAGGGCGAGCCACCGGCGAGTCGCCGCTTGGCCGGAGACGGTTTGAAGCCGGCCCGCACGGCGCTGGCGATCCGCTCCGGGGTCGCGTACCGGATCAGCTTCCCGGCCAGCCCCAGCCCGGCGCTGTCGGAAACGCCGGTCGCATCGTCGGTCAGCAGCGCGACCAGCCGTTCGGTCCGGCCCGAGGAGGCGGCGTCGACGAACGCCTCGACAATTCGACGCGCGGAGGCATGGTCGATGTCAGTGCCGTTGCCAGCGGCGGCGATTCGACGCCGGGCTCGGTGGGCATGTTGCTGACTCGCGGACTCGGTGATGCCGAGAATCTCGGCTATCTCGGCGTGGCTGTACGCAAAGGCCTCGCGCAGCACATAAACGGCCCGTTCGACCGGTGACAAACGCTCCATCAGCGTCAGCACCGCCAGGGTCACCGATTCGCGCTGCTCGACGGTATCGGCCGGGCCCAGCATCGGGTCGCCGTCGAGGAGCGGTTCGGGCATCCAGGCGCCGACCGCGCGTTCGCGCCGCACCTTCGCCGAACGGAGCCGGTCTAGCGCCAGGTTGGTGACGATCTTGGTCAGCCATGCCTCGGGCACCTCGACGTACTCCCGGTCGGCGGACTGCCACCGCAGGAACGCGTCCTGCACCGTGTCCTCGGCGTCGGCGGCCGAGCCGAGCAGACGGTAGGCGAGCGAGGCCAGCCGATTCCGGCTGGCCTCGAAACGCGCCACGGTGGCAGTGTCCATGAGCCCGACCCTATGCGGCGACCACGTCGGCCGAGTGTTCTCGGGTGGTGGCCAAGCGGTACTTGTGAGTCGGCCTGCCGAAGGTCGGGTGGCTGATGGCCCAGCCGCTGGCCGCCACGATTGCCGACTTGACGTGCGCCGCCGACCGTCCGCACAGGGCCCCGGACTTCGACCGAGCGTCACCGTCGACCAGCTGGAAGATCCCGTCCTCGCGTCCGAGGCTGATGTGGTTGCCGAAGTATGTCAGCGCGGTCGCCTTGATCTTGCGTCCGGTCCGGTCCCCGACGATCGCGGCCGTCGCCTGCATGCCGGTATACCCCGCGGAAGCGCAGGACATCGGCAGGGGCCGACCGTTGTCGCCGATGACGAAGGCACTGTCACCGGCAACGTAGACATCCGGGTGCGAGACCGACCGCATCTGACGATCGACCGTGATCTGGCCGTTGGGTGCCACCTCGAGGCCGCTGGCGGCGGCAATCGGGTGGAGGGCGAAGCCGGCGGCCCATACGGTCGCGTCGGAGGCGAAAGCGGTGCCGTCGGCGGCGAGCGCCGCCGCCTCCTCGAGGCGCTCGATGGTGGTGTGCTCGTGCACAGTGATACCGAAACGATCGAAGGCACGCAGAAGGTGACGGCGGGCCTTCGTGCCCAGCCAGCCGCCCAGTTCGCCGCTGGTGGCGAGGCTGACCCGAAGTTCTGGACGGAATTCGGCGATCTCGGTGGCGGCCTCGATCGCGGTCAGGTTACCGCCGACTACCAGCACCTTCCCGCCCTCGCCCAGCTCATCCAGGCGTGCGCGTAGGCGCAGCGCGGACGGCCGCGCCGCCACGGGGAAGGCGTGCTCGTCGACGCCCGCGACGCCGTGGTCGGCGGCGGTGCTGCCGAGCGCGTAGAGGAGGGTGTCGTATTCGAGCCGGTCGACCCCCTCGTCGTCGGCGACTGTGACAGTCCGGTGCTCGACGTCGACATTGGTTACCCGCGCCAGTCGCAACCGGATGCCGGTGCCCGCGAAGACCTCCGCCAGCGGCCGGTGCCGCAGATCCCGCCCGGCGGCGAGCTGATGCAGGCGCAGCCGCTCGACGAAATCGGGTGCGGCGTTGACCACGGTGATCTCGAAGTCGTCGTGGTGGAGTTGGCGGGCCAGGTACCCGGCGGAGAAGGCTCCGGCGTATCCGGCCCCGAGGACGACGATGCGGTGCTTCATGGTTCGCTCCTGTCTGGTTCGCGTGCTTCCTGAACGAGACAGCCCCCGAATTCCTGACAGCACTATCCAGTGACGTGTATCACTCTCGAAGGCTGGAGGTAGTCAAGGGATATGCGGGACTTCGGGGTCGGCGGTCACCAGAGTGTGATCGGGAGGCCGAGGGCGGTTGCGGTTTCGTGTGCCAGGGTGTGGAGGGTTTCGGGGGTATCGATGTGGGCGAGGCTGACGATGGCGAGGGTGTAGGTGTCCGCGATGCGGCAGAGATAGCCGGATAGTCGGGTGCGAGGGAGGCGGTCCGCGGTGAGGCCTGGGTGGATGGCGCGGGCGGCGACGCCGATGCAGCGGTGTGGGCCGAGGGTGCGCAGGGAGTCGGGAAGTGTTCCGATGTTGGAGCACAGGATGTCTCGTTCACCGGCACCCTTGGACAAGGCATAGGCCCAGCGGTCCGGAATCACCTGCAGCAGTTCCTCCGGCATCCCGCCGGGGCTGGACATGCGCCGCTCGTAGGCGATTCGGGCTTTCTCGCGAATGGCGGCCGGAGTATCGGTGCGCTCGATGGTGATCTCGGTCATCGCGAGGTCATTGTCGACGCGCGGCTCGGCGCGGGTGTCGACCGGAAGGCTGGCATCGATCGTTTCACCGGGAAACCCACTGGCCCACAACATCTTCGCGATCAGCGTGATGAAGAGACTATTGGCAGTACCGCCCTGCGCCGCAGCTGCCGACTCCCACTCCGAAGCTGGACACTGCAGTACGACGCCGAAGGTCGACGCGCTATCCACACTTTCGCGTCCGGCGATCGACCTGCGTTCACGGGTCGACAACCCAGCTTCGCGAGTCGATGTCGTCCGGGCGGGACGTTCAGGAATCCCGTGACGAAGCGCGCCGAACGTGCCGCGCACAACAATCGACCACTGTCGCCAAGCGTCGGACCAATCCGATACTGGATCTCGGGCTGCCCGGTTACGTGACCAGGCATCCGGAGGACGCATTCCCCGCACCGGCGATGTGGTCGAGCCCGAGCCGCCCAGCGCATCATCGACCGCCAGCACAAGGGCTCTCCCGTCAGCGAGCGCGTGTGAGCAGGTCAGCGACACAATCGATCCACCGTCATCCAAGGCCGCGGTGGACAATCGCCACCCTGGACCGTATTCGGGATCGAGGTCCACGCCCTGCTGGTCGGCCCAACCGAGCAGGTCCCCAGCGGCGATCGTGCCGTCGGTGAACTCGAGCGGATGCGCCCTAATGTTCGCTCGCCAACTACGACGTGCACCCGGCACCCGAGGACGAATCACCCTGCGCCCCAACGGTCCGACCCGCAGTGCCGCGTGTACCTGCCGCAGTAACTCCGGCTCGACGCGATCGGCGGTGCGCCACAGACCCTGGAGCGCGATCGGGGTGCCCAGCCCGCGATGCGTGCGCAGGAAGATGTCGTCGACGACGCTCGAGCGTCGGCCAGGCGCCATTGTCAGGTACGCGTACCGTGACGGCCCGCACCGGCGGCGAACCGTTGCGCGCCGTCCAGCGCTCCGTCGGCCAGAGCCTTCAGACCGTGTCGGTATTCATTGAGCAGTGCCGCCTCCTCGTCCATACCGTCCTGCTCCAGCAGCGACATGCGGTCCGAGCGCAGACAGGTCTGCGGCAGTGCGGCCAGTTCGGCGGCGAGTTGTTCGGCGGCGCTACGGGATTCGCCATTCGGCACGACCCGATTGATCAGCCCGATCTGTAATGCCTCCGTGGCGGCGACGGCGCGACCGGTGAGCACCATATCCATCGCACGGCCGGTGCCGATAATGCGCGGCAACCGAATCGTGCCACCGTCGATCAGCGGCACACCCCAGCGGCGACAGAACACGCCGAACGCGCTGTCCTGCTCGGCAACTCGCATATCGCACCACAGGGCCAGCTCCAGTCCACCCGCGACCGCATATCCCGAGACCGCGGCGATCACCGGTTTGGACAGCCGCATTCGGGTTGGTCCCATCGGGCCGTCACCGTCCTCGGTGACCCGATTGGAGCGCTCGGTGCCCAGCGCCTTCAGGTCCGCGCCCGCGCAGAAGGTGCCGCCCTCACCCCACAGCACAGCGACCGCCGCATCCCGATCGGCGTCGAATTCGCGGAATGCGTCGACCAGGGCCGCGGCGGTCGGACCATCGACGGCGTTGCGTGCCTCGGGGCGGTGCAGGATCACAGTGGTCACGGGCCCATTGCGTTCGATTCGCACAGTCACGAGCACGACCATACGCCGTCGGAAGTACCCTTGTGTGAAGAAATGAATTTGTGGTTCACTTCTTGTATGGCCTACCGCAGAACCCCTGCTGTGCAGGCCCGCCTCGATGCCCAGGCGGGTCTGATCGTGCAGGCTGCGACCAAGGTGCTGTCTCGCGCGGGCTATGCCGGACTATCCATGGCAGCCGTCGCCGCCGAGGCCGGCGTGGCGACCGGGACGGTCTATAAGAACTTCAGCGGCAAGGCAGACCTGGTGAGCGCGGTATTCCGGAAGGTGGTCGCACACGAGGTGGCGGCGGTGGTCTCCGCGAGTGCCGCCGGAACCGCCGTGGAGCGGGTCACCGCGGCGGTGGAGACCTTCGCGGGCCGGGCGCTGAAGAATCCGAAACTCGCCTACGTCCTGCTCGTCGAACCCGTCGATACCGTGGTCGACACCGAGCGTCTGCGTTTCCGCCGTGCCTTCGCCGAAGCCTTCGAATCCGCTGTCGCGGAAGGTGTTTCGCGTGGTGAACTGCCCGCGCAGGATGCCAAGACCAGCGCGGCCGCGCTCGTCGGCGCGATCGGCGAGGTCCTGGTCGGCCCGCTGGCCGACGCACCGCACAGCGAAGCCGTTGTGCCCGAACTCATCAGTTTCGCGTTACGCGCACTCGGTGTGCGCGATGAATCCGACTCAGGAGTGTCCGATGCCGACGCATGAAGTCTTCAACCAGGTTCCCGATATCGTGCCCTTCGATGTCGCACGCAACCCCGCCCTGCTCGAGGGACTGCACCGCGAAGGCGCGGGCTGGGCCGAACCGGAAGTGCGCGAACTCGGCACGCTCGCAGGCGGATTCGAAGCGCAGCAGTGGGGCCGCCTCGCCAACGAGTACCCGCCCGTCCTGCACACGCACGACCGCTACGGCAATCGCATCGACGAGGTCGAATTCCATCCGTACTGGCACGAGCTGATGAAAGTCGCTGTCGCGCACGGACTCCACGGCTCGCCCTGGCTCGACGACCGGCCAGGCACCCATGTCGCTCGCGCGGCCAAGTTCTACACCTGGGGTGTGGCCGACGCCGGGCACATGTGTCCGATCTCGATGACCTATGCCGTCGTGCCCGCGCTGCGCCACAATTCGGAACTCGCGGCCAAGTACGAACCGCTACTCGGTTCCCGCACTTACGATTTCGGCCTGCGCGAACCGTCGACCAAGGCGGGTCTGATCGCGGGCATGTCGATGACGGAGAAGCAGGGTGGCTCCGACGTCCGCGCCAATACCACTACCGCCACACCGCAACCCGATGGCACCTACCGCATCGTGGGCCACAAGTGGTTCACCTCGGCCCCCATGTCGGATATGTTCCTCACGCTGGCCCAGGCACCCGGCGGCTTGTCCTGCTTCCTGCTGCCACGCGTCCTCCCGGACGACACCCGCAACCCCATCCGGATCCAACGCCTCAAGGACAAGCTCGGCAACAAGTCGAACGCGTCCTCGGAGATCGAATACGAGAACGCCACCGGCTGGCTCGTCGGCGCGGAAGGGGCGGGCGTCAAGACCATCATCGAAATGGTCAATATGACCCGCCTGGACTGCGTCATCGGCTCCGCCACCGGCATGCGTGTCGGCGCCGTCTACGCCGCCCACCATGCGCGGTACCGAGAAGCATTCGGGGCCAAGCTGATCGACCAACCCGCGATGCGCAATGTGCTCGCCGATCTGGTGATCGAATCCGACGCCGCCACCACGGTCATGATGCGTCTGGCCGGGGCGACCGACCGCGCGGGCACCGATCCCGCCGAAGCCGCGCTGCGCCGAATCGCCTTGGCGGTCACCAAGTATTGGGTGTGCAAGCGCGCCCCCGCGCATGCGGCCGAGGCCCTGGAATGTTTCGGCGGCAATGGTTATGCCGAGGAATCCGGTATGCCACGGCTCTACCGCGAGGCCCCGCTCATGTCCATCTGGGAAGGCTCCGGCAATGTCGCGGCGCTGGATGCCTTGCGCGCCATGGGTCGACAGCCCGAAACCGTGGAGGCCTTCTTCAACGAAGTCTCCCTCGCCGCAGGCGCCGACCCCCGCCTCGACGATGCCATCGCCCGCCTCGGCAAGGAACTATCCGACCTCGACGAAATCGAATACCGCGCCCGCCGCGTCGTCGAACTCATGGCCTTGGTCTTGCAGGGCGCGCAACTGGTCCGCCACGGCCACCCCGCTGTAGCGGACGCCTTCTGCGCCACCCGCCTCGGCGACGACTGGGGCATCGCCTTCGGTACCCTCCCCACCGGCGTGAACACCACCGACATCATCGCCCGCGCCCTCACCTGACCCCGGCCGCTCCCGGTCATCCGTATGGGCACCGACGACGGTGCTGCAGCGCGCTACGGGCTACACGCGCCCTCGTCAGCGCGCTGTGAGTGCTGGTGTCGGCCGTTGTGGCGCTCGCGTCAGCCCCCTACAGGGTGCCTGCGCTCGTGCCAGCCCGCTGCGGCCCCCCGCGTCAGCGTGCGAGGGACGCGGGCTGGGCGCGCCACTGTCGCGGTGACAGGTCGTTGTTGCGTCGGAACAAGCGGGTGAAATAGCCCGCGTCCGGAATTCCGACCCGTCGGGCAATCTCGCCCACCGGCAGGTCCGTCTCGGCCAAGAGACGGCGCGCCTCGGTCATTCGCCGCTCGGTAATCCACGCCTGCACTGTGCGTCCGGTGCGGCGGCGCACCACAGTGGTCAGATGCCCCGGCGTCATGCCGACCGCATCCGCCACGTCGCGCAACGACAGCGGCGCGGTGTGCCGCTGGTCTATCACGTCGAAGACCTCGGCGAGCAACGGCTCACCGCTGCGCCGCAGATCACCAACCACATCGGCGGCCAGCCGCGCGAGGTCGATGAGCAGGAGCGTCAGATGTGCCGACGCCGCTTGGCGATATCCCTCCTGCCGCTGTGCCAGCTCGGCCTCGATAGCGGCAATCGCGCTGTCCCACAAGGGTCTTCGGTCCACCGGGACCGCCAACTCCAGCACCCCACCCGAATGCTCGTGCAAGAACGGGAACAACAACGGATGCGCCCGCCACGCGGGCCAGGGCGCCCGCCCGGCATCACCGAGTGCCGCGGGATCGAAGAACACCCCTACTGCACCTTCGAACCGATGCGGGGGCGCCGCCTCGATGACCTGACCTGCCGCGATGACGTACACCACACCGACCGACTGGACATACAGCAACACCGGAAAGTTGTGAATATGCGGACGGTGCCCGCGTTCGGCATGTCGATCGAACCGTAGCAGTGACACCGGCGGCGTGACCTGATCGCTCCGATAGTCGTACACCGGAACGCCACGGCGGTGTCGGACCATCCGGGTAGCCTCGATCATGACACCGAAAATAGTCCAAATCATGCCGAGAATCACCCAATTATACGTTCGGATCTGCGGGCACCATGAGAATCATGACCAAAGATCATCCACATTCCGTAGTCAAAGCCATGGGCAATCGGCACGACTACCTGCCCGCGGCGGGTCGTGACGCACTGCTGCCCACCTACGATCTGCTCACCCGCCTGCTCGGCATGGACAAACTCCACGAAACCCTGATCGCGCAGGCCGAACTGACACCCGGCCATCGTGTACTGGAAATAGGTTGCGGCACAGGCAATCTCACCCTTAAAGCCAAACGAACCCAACCTGCCGCGGAGGTGATCGGCTCCGATCCCGACCCGCTCGCGCTCGCCCGAGCCGAGCGAAAGGCACACGGGTTGAACGGAATCCGCTTCGAACGCGCCTACGCGCAGGAATTGCCCTATCCGGACAATGAATTCGACCGGGTGCTGTCATCGATGATGCTGCACCACCTCGATACCGATATCAAAACCGCCGCACTGGCCGAGGTGCTGCGCGTACTGCGCCCCGGCGGCAGCCTGCACATCGTCGATATCGGCGGCGAGGTGACCACGGACGACGGCCTGATGGCCCGGATGCTGCTGCACACCCACCACACCCAGGATCACCTCGGCGACGGCATCCCTCAACTCCTGCGCGCCGTCGGCTTCGAGTGTGCCGTGGTCGCCTCGCAGCGCCATCGTCGCCTCGGTCGTGTCACCTTCTACCGCGGCACCCGCCCGAACTAGCCACCGACACGCTGGAGTACCCGCTCGACCAGCGCGGTATCGCAATGCTCGATCACCTCGGTGAGCCGACCGTTCGCGATCCGGAAGATGAAACAGTATGTCTGCTCGTACGGCTCACCGTCGGCGGTGATGCCGTGCCCGCGGACCTGGGCGACGACCCGGTCGTCTTCGGCGATCACGAAGTCGGCCGCGCTGCGGTACTCGGTGAACTGGGCCATCAGGGGCCGCAGAAGTTCGTTCAACACAACCGTTTTCGGCTCCCAGGTGCCGGACCAGGACCAGTTCCCCGGAAAGATCCAGCGGAAATCCTCGGCCATGGCCGCACTCATCGCCCGGGTATCGCCCTGGGCCATCTGGTCGAAGATGTGCTCGATCAGTTTCTTGTTCGCCGCTGCGCTCATGCCCACACCTCGCGGGCGCTCGGCTCGGCCGCATTGGCAGCCGTGTTGATAATTCGCTCGCTTCGCTTACTCATACCCACGACGCTAGGTACGGCCGACATATGCGACAAGCGAGACTCTCGCATATTTGGTATGAGTAAATAGCATGGGTGAGTTCACGATCGTCGGATTGCGGGTGGTCCGGGAGGCCGCACGGAGCGGATCGTTCTCGACCGCCGCGGAGAATCTGGGCTACACGCAATCGGCGGTATCCCGGCAAATCGCCCTCATGGAGCAGGCGGCTGGCCGGGCCTTGTTCGAGCGGCACGCGCGCGGCGTACAGGCCACCGACGCCGGACGGATCCTGCTGCGCCATGCCGAAACGGTGCTCGGCGGACTCGGCTCCGCGCGGCAGGAACTCGACGAACTCACCGCGCGCCCGCCCGCCACGCTCCGGGTAGGCGCATTCTCGACGGCCATGGCCGCACTGGTGCCGAGGGCTATCGCCGCCACCGCCCCGCGACTCGCGCGAGTACCGCTGCGCGAAGGAGCCAGTCCGCGATTGGTATCCGCTGTGGCGCGGGGGAGGCTGGATCTGGCGGTGGTGACCGAGACGCGAAACCTGCCTGCCGATACCGAAATCGAGCCACTCCTGGACGACCCACTGCTCATCGCGGTCCCACCGGACCATGCCCTCGCGGGCCACAGCAGCGTCACGCCCGCACAGCTGCGCGGTGAGCGCTGGATCGCGGGCAGCGCCGAGGTGAGCAGCACCCTGCTCGGCGCATGGCGCGATGCCACTGGGGAACCGGAGATCGCCTTCGTCGCCCGCGACTGGTTCGCCAAGCTCGGGCTGGTCGCGGCCGGTATGGGAAGCACCGTGGTACCCGGAATCGCGGTCCCGGTGCTGCCGCCGGGCATCGCATTGGTCCGCATCGACCATCCCGCCGCGATTCGTACGACATCTGTCGTCCATCGCGGCGCGGACTCGGCCGGACAGGTCTTCATCGAGGCACTTCGCGACGCCGCGGCCGACCTCGCCGCCGAAGTCCGGCACCGACTTCGATAGCCGACTTACATAGCCACACGCCCAAATTCGCGGCGGACCGACTCAGGCTGAGTACTGTGATTTCGATGACACGGACTTCCGTCGAAATGCCGTTGCGCTCGCTGGTCGAGCACCTGCGGATCCGGGCGGCGGGTTGCGCCCGACGGTACGTGCTAGGTATCGCGGGCCCGCCGGGTGCGGGTAAATCCACGCTGTCCAAGGCCATTCGCGAGGATCTGAACCACCGAGCCGGTGACCGAATCGCCGAGATCGCACCGATGGACGGCTTCCATCTGCCCAACGCGGTACTGCGCGCGACGGCGAATCTGGAGCGCAAGGGCGAACCGCACACCTTCGACGTCGCCGCCTTCCTGGAAACCCTGCGCCGCCTGCGCGATACCCCACTCGGCGAGCCGGTGCCGTGGCCGACCTTCGACCGCGCCATCGAGGAACCGACTCCGGCCGGTGTCGTCTTCGATCGGCAGGAGATCGCCATTACCGAGGGCAACTATCTGCTGCTGTCCGACGGCGCCTGGTCGGGCGCGCGCGAACTCCTCGACGAGGTCTGGTATCTGGACGTGACCCGCGATGTGCTCGAACAACGCCTGCTGCGCCGCCACATTCGCGGTGGTCGCACCCCCGAGGCCGCGAAGATCAAGGTGCACAACAGCGATCTGCCCAATGCCGACCTGATCGCCGAGACCAGGCTCCGTGCCGACCTCGTGCTGCGCCAGCGCGGTGGCCGCTACTACGCTGCCTAGCGTGCACGGGGCCAGGCGAATCGCCGGTCGCGCGCACGCCGTGCGGAATGCGGCCACTGATCAAGACGGCGCTAGCGCTGGGCTGATGCTCACCGGTTGTCGCGATACCAGCCGATCAGAGCGTCGGTGGAGGAGTCCCCTTGCGGCTGCGGCTCGTCCGGAGACGTCAGCAAGGGGGCCAGCTCCAGTGCCTGCTGCTTGCCGAGTTCCACGCCCCACTGGTCGAAACTGTCGATGCCCCAGATGGTGCCCTCGACGAATACCTGGTGTTCGTAGAGTGCGATCAACTGGCCGACCACCGACGGTGTCAGTTGCGGCGCGAGAATCGTCGTGCTCGGCCGATTGCCCGGCATCACCTTGTGCGGCACGACCTTCGGATCGGCGCCCTCGGCCGCGATCTCCTCGGCGGTCTTGCCGAAGGCGAGCACCTTGGTCTGCGCGAACAGGTTGCTCATCAGGATGTCGTGCATGCTGCCGGTGCCGTCGCGGGTCGGCAGGTCATCGGTGGGACGGGCGAAGCCGATGAAATCGGCCGGAATCAGCCGGGTGCCTTGGTGTAGCAACTGGTAGAAGGCGTGCTGGCCGTTGGTTCCCGGTTCGCCCCAGAAGATTTCGCCGGTCGAGGTGGTGACCGGGGTGCCGTCGGCGCGCACCGATTTGCCGTTGGATTCCATGGTCAGCTGCTGCAGATAGGCCGGGAAGCGCGCCAGATCATCCGCATACGGCAGTACCGCCCGCGATTCCGCGCCGAAGAAGTTCGAATACCAGATGCCGAGCAGACCGAGCAGTACCGGCCCGTTCCGGTCCAGCGGCTCGGTCGCGAAATGTCGGTCGACGGCGTGCATTCCGGCCAGGAATTCGGCGAAGCGCTCCTTACCGATGGTCGCCATCACCGAAAGGCCGATGGCCGAATCCACCGAGTAGCGGCCGCCCACCCAATCCCAGAAACCGAACATATTCGCGGTGTCGATGCCGAATTCGGCGACCCGCTCGGCATTCGTCGAAACGGCCACGAAATGCTTGGCGACCGCATCTTCACCGAGCGCGGCGACCAGCCAGCGCCGGGCGGCGGTGGCATTGGTCAGCGTTTCCAGCGTCGAAAACGTCTTGGAGGCAACGATGAACAGTGTGGTGGCCGGATCGAGTCCGTCGAGTTTCGCGAGCAGATCGGCCGGGTCGACATTCGAGACGAACCGGGCGCCGATCCCGGCATCGGCATAGTGCCGCAGCGCGCGGTGCACCATATCCGGGCCGAGATCCGAACCGCCGATGCCGATATTCACCACGGTCTCGATGCGTTCGCCGGTCGCGCCGCGCCAGGCGCCCGAGCGCACGGCGTCGGTGAATTCGCCCATCCGCCGCAGCACCTCGTGTACCTCGCCACCCGCGTCCGCACCGTCCACGATGAGCGACTCGCCCTCGGGCAGGCGCAGCGCGATATGTTCGACCGCACGGTTCTCCGAGGTATTGATGTGGTCGCCGCGGTACATCGCATTACGCCGCTCGCTCACCCCGGCCTCATGCGCCAATTCGACCAGCAGATGCAGGGTTTCCCGGCTGACGCGGTGCTTGCTGTAGTCGATGTGCAGGTCTGCGACTTGCACGATCAACTCGCGGCCGCGGTCGGGATCCTCGGCGAAGAATTCACGCAGATGTCGTCCGGCGACGGCGCTGTGGTGCTCGTGCAGTTTCCGCCAGGCCGCCGATGCGGTGATGTCGCTGCTCACGTCCGCGAGGTTACAAGCACTCGTTCGGGCGCGCAGGCAAGGACGACCTACTTTCGCCCATGTTGTCCTGACGGTTACCCGTGTCGATGGTTCGCGTGCCGCTCGAACAGGGCGGTGGCGAGCGCGTGCGGACCGGTCGAAAAGCTCGGTGATTTTGGATCGATGAGTCGAGGGTGATGTGCGAGCGCGCGGCTTAGGCTGGGGTACATGGTGTCCGAACGTGAACTACTCGAATCCGTGCCGACGCAGCTGTGGATCGGCGGTCCCGTCGACGCCACCGGGGGCGCCACCTTCCCGGTGCACAATCCGGCCGACGGGCAGGTGCTGACCGAGGTTGCCGACGCCACGCCGGAAGATGCCGTGCGCGCGCTCGACGCGGCCGTCGCGGTGCAGACCGAATGGGCGGCGACACCGTCGCGTGAACGCGGCGAGATCCTGCGGCGCGTCTTCGAACAGCTGACCGCACGCGCCGAGGAATTCGCGCTGCTGATGACCCTGGAGATGGGCAAGGCGCTGCCGGAGAGCCGCAATGAGGTGCGCTACGGGGCCGAATTCTTCCGCTGGTTCAGTGAGGAGGCGGTGCGGGTACACGGACGCTATCTGCACGCGCCGTCCGGCACCGGGCGGATCATGGTGCACAAACAGCCCGTGGGGCCGTGTCTGGCCATTACGCCGTGGAACTTCCCGCTCGCCATGGGCACCCGCAAAATCGGACCCGCGCTGGCCGCTGGCTGCACGATGATCGTCAAGCCCGCATCGGCGACCCCACTGACCATGTTGGCGCTGGCGAAACTGTGCAGTGAAGCGGGCCTGCCGGACGGGGTGCTGTCGGTGATCACCTCCAGCCGTTCCGGCGCCGTCACTCAGCCGCTGCTCGACGATCCGCGCCTGCGCAAGCTCACCTTCACCGGATCCACCGAGGTCGGCAAGAAGCTGGTGGAGAAGTCGGCGAACGGTCTGTTGCGCACCTCGATGGAGCTCGGCGGCAACGCACCGTTCGTGGTCTTCGACGATGCCGATATCGACGCCGCCGTACAGGGCGCGATGCTGGCCAAACTGCGCAATGGCGGTGAGGCGTGCACGGCCGCCAACCGCTTCCACGTGCAGAACGGTGTGTTGGAGGAGTTCACCACCAAACTCGTCGAGGCGATGTCGAATACGGTCACCCTCGGACCGGGCACCGACCCGAACACCACGCTCGGCCCGCTGATCAACGAAGAGCAGCTCAATACCGTCAGCGAATTGGTAGACGACGCGGTGGCGGTGGGCGCGCGGGTCCGTCTCGGCGGCAAGGCGCCCGGTGGGCCAGGCTGGTTCTACCCGGCGACCATCCTCAGCGAGGTCCCGGCGAATGCTCGGATCCTGCGCGAGGAGGTCTTCGGCCCCGTCGCACCCGTCGTCGGCTTCGGAACCGAGGAAGAGGGGCTGGCCGCCGCGAACAACACCGAATTCGGCCTGGTCAGCTACGTCTATACCCGCGATCTCGACCGCGCCCTGCGCATTGCCGAGGGCATCGAATCCGGCATGGTCGGCATCAACCGCGGCGTGATCTCCGATCCCGCAGCACCTTTCGGCGGCGTCAAGGCCTCCGGCTTCGGTCGTGAAGGCGGTATCGAGGGTATCGAGGAGTACCTGTCCACCAAGTACATCGCCCTCACCTGACCCGCAGACATGAAACGACCGCCCCGGGTGAAATACACCCGGGGCGGTCTTGTGGAATGCGGCGATCTTGCGAACGTCGCTCAGTTCGGCCGGGCCGCCAGTGGCGGCCGGAAGACAGTCAGTGGCCGAGTCGGCCGCGACCGAGGCGCAGCAACAGCATGGCGAGGGTGTGGCCCTCCTGGCCGAGTTCGCTGAAGCGCTCGAGCACCTTCATCTCACGACTGTGCACGAGGCGGGGGCCGCCGGAGGCCATGCGCGTGCGACCGATGATCCGCGAGATCTCGGTGCGGCGCTTGATGGCGGCCAGGATTTCCGCGTCGAGCTGGTCGATCTCCTTGCGGAGCTTGTCGATCTCGGCCTCGGTGTGAGGCAGAGCCGAATCGGACCCGGTCGTCGTGGCGGGGGTGCTCATCATTCATCTCCTCGTGTCAGAACATGGATCGGCCGTTGAGCCGAGCTCGTTACCGATCGGTTCTTTCACTGTGCAAAACAAACCTGGTAGGTATTGCAATCCTCCCCCCAGGCAGCGCGCTCAGGTACAAAGTCCGCGATCACAGTATCCGGCCGTTAGCCGAATCGGATGCTTCGCGGCGGTCGCGCAGGTCATATTGGCCAGTCTGCCACGGGGCCGAAGCAATGCAAAACACTTCATTTTGTGAATCTCCGTAGAAGGCTCGCACGATGCGACGCCCCTGTCGACCCGGGGCGGTTCATCAGCCGTTGGCCGAATGGACACCGATGTCGACCGGGACTTCATCTCTGTCGGTGCCCGCCGGTAGCGTGGATGGGCGATGGACATCACGGTGGCTCCCAAGACGCAGGCCGGGCGGACTCGGCACCCGGATTCAGCCCAGAAACCGCAGGTCGATGCTGCTCACACGGAGGAGATGGGCAACTCTGCCGTGCCCGCCGCGGCGGGAGTCCCGCATTCGGTCGTCGATGACGCGTCGCGGCGTGTCGTGGACGACAAGCACCGTGTCGAACAGGAAAAGCGTCGCGCCGAACGTGAGCAACGTCGCGCCGAGGAGGCCGAGCGATTGCTCGACGGTCTCAACCCGCAACAGCGCGCCGCCGTGGTGCACACCGGTGCGCCGCTGCTGATCGTCGCGGGCGCGGGTTCGGGCAAGACCGCCGTGCTCACCCGGCGCATCGCCTATTTGCTGGCCGCCCGCGGTGTGACCCCCGGCCAGATTCTGGCCATCACCTTCACCAATAAGGCTGCCGCCGAAATGCGTGAGCGGGTGAGCGGGCTGGTCGGACCCCGTGCGAACAACATGTGGGTCTCGACCTTCCACTCCAGCTGCGTGCGCATCCTGCGCATGCAGGCCGCGCTGCTGCCCGGTATGAATTCGAATTTCTCCATCTACGACGCCGACGATTCCCGGCGGTTGCTCACCATGATCAGCCGCGACTTCGATATCGACGTCAAGAAATATTCGGCGCGACTGCTGGCCACCGCCATCTCGAATTTGAAGAACGAGCTCATCGGCCCGGAGCAGGCCACCGCCGATGCCGAAACCGACGAAACCGAACTGCCCGGACTCGTCTCCCGCGTGTACACCGAGTATCAGCGCCGGTTGCGGTCGGCGAACGCCCTCGACTTCGACGACCTGATCGGCGAGACGGTAGCACTGCTGCAGAACCATCCGCAGGTCGCCGAATACTATCGCCGCCGGTTCCGGCATGTGCTGGTCGACGAGTACCAGGACACCAACCACGCCCAGTACATCCTGGTCCGCGAGTTGGTCGGGCATCATGCGCAGGAGCAGGCCGAAGACGCGGTCGCGCCGAGCGAACTGTGCGTGGTCGGTGACGCGGACCAGTCCATCTATGCCTTCCGCGGCGCGACCATCCGCAATATCGAGGAATTCGAGCGCGACTTCCCGGATGCGGAAACCATTCTGCTGGAACAGAATTACCGCTCCACCCAGAACATCCTGTCCGCCGCCAACGCGGTGATATCGCGCAATGAGAAGCGCCGGGACAAGCGGTTGTGGACCGATTCCGGCGAAGGCGATCTGATCACCGGCTATGTCGCCGACAATGAGCACGACGAGGCCTCGTTCGTGGCGCGCGAGATCGACCGGCTGGTGGACGCGGGCGATGCCAACTACAGCGATGTCGCGGTCTTCTACCGCACCAACAACAACTCCCGTGCGCTGGAAGAAATCTTCATTCGCATGGGACTGCCCTACAAAGTTGTCGGCGGCGTGCGCTTCTACGAGCGCAAGGAGGTGCGCGATATCGTCGCGTACCTGCGCGTGCTCGACAATCCGGATGACACGGTGAGCCTGCGCCGCATCCTCAATACCCCACGCCGCGGCATCGGCAACCGGGCCGAGGCCTGTGTCGCGGTGCACGCCGAACAGCGCGGCATCGGTTTCGCCCAGGCACTGCGCGATGCGGCCGATGGCAAAGTCGCGCTGCTCAATACGCGAGCGCACCGCGCGATCGCCGGATTCCTCGACCTGCTCGACGAGGTGCGGGCGGCCGGTGCGCAGGCGGATCAGGACTTCCCCGACCTCGGCAATATGGTCGAAGCGGTACTCGACCGCACCGGCTACCGGGCCGAGTTGGAGGGCTCCGACGATCCGCAGGACGGCGCGCGGCTCGACAACCTGAACGAATTGGTGAGCGTCGCGCGGGAATTCAGCTCCGAGGCATACAACAATGCCGAGGCCGCCCGGCAAGAGGGGCTGGTGCCGGAGGTGGCCGAGGGCGAACCCGATCCGGGTTCACTCGCCGCCTTCCTGGAGCGTGTCTCGCTGGTGGCCGATAGTGACCAGCTGCCCGAGGAGGGGTCCGGCGTGGTCACCATGATGACGTTGCACACCGCCAAGGGCCTGGAATTCCCGGTGGTCTTCGTGACGGGCTGGGAGGACGGCCAATTCCCGCATATGCGCGCGCTCGGCGATCCCACCGAACTGGCCGAGGAACGCCGACTCGCCTATGTCGGCATCACCAGGGCGCGGCAACGGCTCTACGTCACCCGCGCGGTGGTGCGTTCCGGTTGGGGACAGCCGGTCTCGAATCCGGAATCCCGATTTCTGCAAGAGATTCCGGCCCACCTCGTCGACTGGAAGCGGTTGGAGCCGAAGGGCTCGCCGCTCACCCGCGGTATCCGCCGCCGCGGTGACGACGATGGCCTGGAACATGACTGGACCCGCGACGGCTGGAATCAACGGCCGGGTGTCAACGATCGCGGGCCACGCCGTCCCGCACCCGGCGGCGCCAGCCGCAACAATGCCAATCTGGTACTGGCGGTTGGCGATCGAGTCAGCGATGACAAGTACGGCCTCGGCCGTGTGGTGGCCGCCGAAGGCTTCGGGCCCCTGGCGACCGTCACCATCGACTTCGGCACCGCGGGCAAGATCCGGCTCATACCGCAATACAGCCGAACTCTCGTCAAGCTCTGATAGGGCCTTCGACCCTGACCTATCGTTGGTGGTGTCGGTAGCGTGCGCGACATGGAAACCGTCGCGCAATATCTGCTGTGGATGCTTCCGATGCTGTGGCTCGGCATGGTGCTGGCCATCTCGTTCCTGGAAGCGCCGCTGAAATTCCGGGCACCGGGAATCACCGTGCCGCTCGGCCTCGGCATCGGACGGCTGGTATTTCGTGCGCTGAATATCGTGGAGACTGTCCTCGCCGTGCTGTTGGTCGTGGCGGCTCTGGTAGTCGCACCCAGTGGTGCTGTTCGGGTCTGGCTCGGTGTCGCCGCCGCGGTCCTTGCCAGCCAACTCCTCGCGGTCCGTCCACTGCTGACTCGTCGCTCGGATCGGGTGCTCGCGGGTGCCGAGGTGCCGCGCTCCCACGCGCACTACTGGTATGTGGGCTTGGAAGTGGTCAAGGTCGTGAGCTTGATCGGACTGGCGATCTCCGCCGCGCCGTAGCCCGGCCTTCAGTGCCTGACCGTTCCGCCGCAGACGAGCACTTCACCGTCACCGGAGCGGTAGCTGTGTTCGCCGCGCGAGGCATCCAGCGCCGTGCTGCCGTAACTGCAGGCGGATGCGTCCGCCGTTGGCACCGCCGCGCTTGTCGCTGCCATGAGTAGCGATAATCCCCATTGCGCTGACCGCCCGGGGGTTGGCGGCCTGTTCGACGGCTGAGGCGCCGCCGAGGCGGACACGCGAATGGCAGTGTTCGGGCGTACTGGTCAGCTGTTCACTCATGCGCTGTTGGCGTGGGCTTCTCGGGTCGACCGATGCCGCAGCCAGCGCATGGTGAGCAGCTGTGGGGTTGGGTAGGGCGGGTCAGTCGCGTTCGGAGCCGAGGCTGATGCCGCGGGTGGCGAGCCAGGGGAGCGGGTCGATGCGGTCGGTGCCATTGAGCCAGACCTCGAAGTGGCAGTGCGGACCGGTGGATTCGCCGCGATTGCCGACGGTCGCGATCTCGTCGCCCGCGAGAACGTGCTGGCCTGCCGAGACCAGTGTGGTGTTGACGTGGCCGTACACCGTGACGGTGCCGTCGTCGCCGCGTATCCGTACCCACATGCCGAAACCGGCGGCCGGTCCAGCGTCGATGACGGTGCCGTCCTCGACCGCGTAGATCGGTGTGCCGATCGGGGCGGCGATGTCGACACCGGGATGCAGCACGCCCCAGCGCGCGCCGTATCCGGAAGTGAAGGCGCCCGAGGCGAACTTGGTGAACAGCGGCCGCAGCGTCGCCTCCACCTGCTCCTCCAAGTCCTGCGCGAACTTATCGCCGTTCTCCAGCACATCGGAGAACTGCCCGAGATTCGTCGGTGTCGCGGTATCGAGCAACTCCGGTGTCGTCGGCAGCTCACCACTCACCGGCTGCAACGCCTGCTGCTGACCGACGGCCTGCAATTCGGCTGTCGGCGGCGACTTCTCACCACCCGCCGCCAAATTCTGCCCAGCGGCAACAATCGCCCCCGCCGCCACCGCGATAACCGCGGCCCGCCCCTTCAACGCCCGCGGCGGCACAGGCACCCGATGCGCACCTCGCCGCTTCGGCCGCCCCACCGAATCGACAGCAGCACCTACCCGCCCTGTCCCCGCCAACCGCTCGACATCCCGAGCACCGCCGAAATCGCGACCACCTGAAGCCGCACCACCATCCCGCGACTTGTCGCGGCGAGCATCCTCGCGATTCTCGTGCGCAACGCCACCCCAGCCCACGCGCTCATCGAACCCGTACCAACGACCATCGCCCTGGCCGTAATCCAGACTGTCGCCGTCATCGGCGCCGACGCCATAGTTCTGCTCTGCGTCGCGGCCCGGGCTTGCATCACGGCTCGGGCGTCCGTCGTTGGCTGGGCGTGCGTCGCGGCTCGGGCGTGCGTCGTTCGCGGGGCGTGCGTCGTGGGCGGGGCGTGCGTCGTGGGCGGGGCGTGCGTCGTTGGCTGGGCGTGCGTCGTGCTCGGGAGTCGTGCCGTGCCCCAGGCTTGCGCCGTAGCTCAGGCGTACGTCGTATTCCAGACTGTCGTCGTAATCCTGGCGTGCGCAGTGGTCTTGGCTTGTGCCGTCGTTTCGGCTTGCGCTGTCGTTTCGGCTTGCGCTGTATTCCTGGTTTGGGTGGCTCAGCACGATGCCCTGAGCCTGGCCTGCGTCGTAGTTCCGGTCCCAATTCAAGTCTTGATCGCGGTTATCGCCGAGTTCGTGCCAACTGCGATTGCCTGGGCTGTCGATCAGGCTGTGGCTGTAATCGTGGCGGGCGTCGTGTTCTTGGCTTGTGCCGTAGCCCCGGCTTGTGCCGTAATCCTGGCTAGCGGCGCCGTTCCAGCCCAGGCTCTCGTCATGACCGTCGCCGAACTCGCGCCGGGCGCCCGCGCTGTGGTCCAGGCTGTGGCCGTAATCCTGGCTTGCGTCGAAGGAAGCCCTGCGAGTGCCGTCGCTCTGGATTTCGCCCGGATTCTGCGGCCCGTATTCGTGCCAGTCCACGCCCTGATCGCGGCCATTGGGCAACGCGTGCCAGTCGGCATTGTCCGTGCTGTAAACCAGGCTGTCGCCGTAATCCATGCCCGCGTTGTAGTCCTGGCCTGCGGCATAATCCGGGCGTTCGCCATTTTCCTGGACAGCGGGGCCGTTCCAGTCCAAGCTCTCATCGCGGCCGTCGCCGAACCCGTGCCAGCTTCCGAAGCCGTGCCAGTTGCCGTTGCCCCCGCTGTAAACCGCACTATCGTCATGATCCCGGTTTGCGACGTAAATCTGGCCAGCACTCTGATCGTGGCCTGAGCCGTAACCCTGGCCTGTGTCGTAACCCTGGCCCGTGTCGTAACCCTGGCCTGTGTCGTAACCCTGGCTCGAGCCGTAATCCTGACCGCCGCCGTAGCTCTGCCACGCGTCGCCCTGCTCCGCAGCGTAATTCCGGCCCCCGGGGGAGCCCTGACTACCACTATCGAACGGCGAATTCGCTTGCGACCCTGGATCATTCAGCTTCGGAGATTCGACGCCGCTGGACTGTCCTGAAGATTGCCAAGAATTATCTAGGTATTGCTGAACTGGCACTCCTCGCTCATCGGAGCCCGAGAGCCACTCTCGTGTCATCGCTGCAACCGCATTGAACCACTGGCATGCCCGAATTGTCCTGAACGCGAGGAAAGTTCGAAAGTTCCTGGTCTTCGAGTGTCGTGCAGGGCGCTCGGGGTGTTCGCAACGCGCATCGAGATCTACATCCTCAGGGCACAACTAGTGAAGGGGAACGGCTCCACCGACGGTAACGGATCGATTGCGGTCCCGCAACCAGTCGTTCAATGAATCCGATTGCTGCACTTCGAATTTGGAGCCGAACGCATGGAGAAGCATCGAAGCGAATGCCGCCGGCTTTTTTTACGCCCCGCCGACCGCTAGCCGCGATGCGTTCGTGCCCATATCCCGCTGTCCAGCGGTGGAGCACTCAGTCGCGCTGTGGACCCAAGCTGATACCGCGAGTAGCCAACCACGGCAACGGATCGACCTTGTCGACCCCGTTCAACCACACCTCGAAATGGCAGTGCGGACCGGTGGAGAAACCGCGGTTGCCGATGGTGGCGATCTGATCACCGGCCAGCACGCGCTGCCCCGCCGACACCGTGGCGGTGTCGATGTGGCCGTAGATGGTGATGGTTCCGTCGTCGTGCAGCAGTCGCACCCACATGCCGAAACCGGATGCCGGACCAGCTTCGACCACGGTGGCGTCGGCGACGGCGTAGATGGGTGTGCCGATCGGGCCCGCGATATCGATGCCGAGATGCTGTACACCCCAGCGAGCACCGAATCCGGAGGTGAAATTACCCGCGGCGAACTTGGTGAACAGCGGGCGGAGTTTCGAGGCTTCCTGCGCCGCCATATCGTCGGCGAACTTCTGCCCTTTTTGCAGCATGTCGCCGAACTGACTGAGATTCGTCGGGGCCGAAACATTCAGCACCTGAGGCGAATCCGGCGAAGTATTCGGATCGGCCACACTGACCGACTGCGCCGCGATTTCGTGAATCTGTCCGGCGGCCTCATAATCGACGGCCTGCGAAGGCTGTTCGGGCGAGGCGAAAGCTGCCTGTCCGGCGGCGACCACCGCACCAGCGGCAACGGCGACGACCGCGGCGCGGCCCTTGAGCGAAGCGGGGGGCGCGGGCATCCGATGTGCGCCACCATTACCGCGGTTCGCGCGGCGGCCCGGGATCACAGTGGGGCGGGCCGGACCTTCCGGCTCCTCGGACTCCCAGGGAGAGCACTGACCATCCCACGATCCGTCGCCATCCCAGGACTCCTCGGCGTTCCAAGACCCGTCCGCCTCCGGCGTCCATGACGCCTCGGAGTCGGCATCCCAGGTCTCGTTGCTTTCGGGAGTCCAAGAATTTTCGGACGCCCACGCACCGCCGTCGGACCAGGAATCGCCGTGCGACCAAGCCTGCGACTGCTCCCACGAATCAACTTGCGGCGACGAGTCGGCCCGCGACTGCCCCCAAGCGGAATCGGACTGTGCCCAAGAATCATTCGCACTCAACGAGCTGTCCTCGTGTCCACTGGCCGGGTACTGATGTCCACCGGCACGCCGTGACGAAGTTCCGAAAGGATTTACCGCAGCATTGGAATGTCCACCGAACGACTCATCGTCATCGGGCCGGTAACGCTGTCCGGAGCGAGCGCGATTTTCGGTTGCGAAGGTAGAGCGATGGTTCATCGGTGGTGCCACATCATCATCGTCGAGTGAGCGATCACGGTGTCGAACTGCCTGCTCAGAGGCGTTAAGGAGCGGCTCTCCGTATGCGGAGCGCTGTGCTGCGTCAAAGCTTGCCGTCCTCCTAGTCGTGACCGTGTTGTGACATCGACCGCAATGACGGTAACGAAACGATTGCGAGGTCCGCAAGCGCTACGTGCGATCAATCCAAACATGTGAGATTGATCACGGTAACGCACCGGAATAACTCACTGCGATCGGGGCACGCGGGTGAGGCTGAGCGACGACGAACCGTAGTAGAAGGCCCTCGGTCAACCGGTTCGGTGGCTCTACCTGGCGCGCCGTCAGCAACCTACTGGCGAGTAGCCTTGGCCAGGCATTTTCCCGCCCTGGGCAACAGCCCGTGACCTGCGCCACTTAGGATGAATGTGGCCGTTTGGCCCTCCATGTGACTGGTTAAAGTCCGACCCGACCCGCTTCCGACGTCGGGCCGCCAACAAAGACGTTGTCATCACAACGCAGACGAGACGGTGAGTACATGGATCTCTTCGAATATCAGGCGAAGGAGCTCTTCGTTAAGCACGGAGTGCCTTCGTCCGAGGGCCGCGTCACGGACACGGCCGAGGACGCCCGCGCCATCGCGGACGAAATCGGCAAGCCGGTGATGATCAAGGCTCAGGTGAAGGCCGGTGGCCGCGGCAAGGCGGGTGGCGTCAAGTTCGCCGCCACTCCGGACGACGCGTTCACGCACGCGCAGAACATCATCGGCCTGGATATCAAGGGCCATATCACCAAGAAGATCCTTGTCGCCGAAGCCAAGGACATCGCGGAGGAGTACTACATCTCCTTCCTGCTCGACCGCTCCAACCGCACCTACCTGGCCATGTGCTCGGTCGAAGGCGGTATGGAGATCGAAGAGGTCGCCGCGACCAAGCCCGAGCGCCTCGCCAAGGTGCCCGTCGACGCCGTCAAGGGTGTCGACCTCGCATTCGCCCGCTCGATCGCCGAGCAGGGCCACCTGCCCGCCGACGTGCTCGATGCCGCGGCCGTGACCATCCAGAAGCTCTGGGAGGTGTTCGTCGGCGAGGACGCCACCCTGGTGGAGGTCAACCCGCTGGTCCGCACCCCCGACAATGAGATCCTCGCGCTCGACGGCAAGGTGACCCTGGACGAGAACGCCGAATTCCGCCACGCGGACCACGAGGCCTTCGCGGACAAGGACGCCACCGATCCCTTGGAGCTCAAGGCCAAGGAGAACGACCTCAACTACGTCAAGCTCGACGGCGAGGTCGGCATCATCGGCAACGGCGCGGGTCTGGTCATGTCCACCCTCGACGTGGTCGCCTACGCGGGTGAGAACCACGGCGGCGTCAAGCCCGCCAACTTCCTCGACATCGGTGGTGGCGCCTCGGCCGAGGTCATGGCCGCCGGCCTCGATGTCATCCTGGGTGATGCCCAGGTCAAGAGCGTGTTCGTCAATGTTTTCGGTGGGATCACCGCCTGTGACGCGGTCGCCAACGGCATCGTGAAGGCACTGGAAATCCTTGGCGCCGAGGCGAACAAGCCGCTGGTCGTCCGTCTCGACGGCAACAAGGTGGACGAGGGTCGCAAGATTCTCGTCGATGCCGCGCATCCGCTGATCACACTTGCGCAGACAATGGACGAAGGCGCCGACAAGGCCGCCGAACTGGCAGCGGCCAAGTAAGGAAACCGGAAATGTCTATCTTCCTCAACAAGGATTCCAAGGTCATCGTCCAGGGCATCACCGGCGGTGAGGGCACCAAGCACACCGCGCTGATGCTCAAGGCCGGCACCCAGGTCGTGGGCGGGGTCAACGCGCGCAAGGCGGGCACCACCGTCGCGCACACCGACAAGGACGGCAACGCGGTCGAGCTGCCGGTCTTCGGCACTGTCGAAGAGGCCATCAAGGCGACCGGCGCCGACGTGTCCATCGCGTTCGTGCCGCCGAAGTTCTCGAAGGACGCCATCATCGAGGCCATCGACGCGGAGATCCCGCTGCTCGTGGTCATCACCGAGGGCATCCCGGTGCAGGACACCGCCTACGCATGGGCCTACAACGTGGAGAAGGGCAACAAGACCCGGATCATCGGCCCGAACTGCCCCGGCATCATCACCCCCGGTGAGTCGCTGGTCGGCATCACCCCGGCCAACATCACCGGCAAGGGCCCGGTCGGGCTGGTGTCGAAGTCCGGCACCCTGACCTACCAGATGATGTACGAACTGCGTGACTTCGGCTTCTCCACCGCCATCGGCATCGGTGGCGACCCGGTCATCGGCACCACCCACATCGACGCCATCGAGGCGTTCGAGAAGGACCCGGAGACCAAGCTGATCGTGATGATCGGTGAGATCGGCGGCGACGCCGAGGAGCGGGCCGCGGCCTACATCAAGGCCAATGTCACCAAGCCGGTCGTCGGCTACGTCGCGGGCTTCACCGCGCCCGAGGGCAAGACCATGGGCCACGCGGGCGCCATCGTGTCCGGTTCGGCCGGTACCGCCCAGGCGAAGAAGGATGCCCTCGAGGCCGCCGGTGTGAAGGTCGGCAAGACGCCGTCCGAGACCGCCGCGCTGGCGCGGGAGATCCTGGAGAAGGCAAGCGTCACCGCCTGATTCGCTGACTCGCACGAAGGCCGCCGTCCCCATTGGGGTGGCGGCCTTCGTCGTATTGCCGTTCAGAGGAAGTGGACTACCGAAGCGATCCCGAATACGAGGCTGTACACCGCGAAGGGCAGTAGCGAATTCGATGTGAAGTAGCGCTCGAGGAATCGGACAGCCAGATACGCGGCACCACCGGCGACGATCGATCCGACCAGCACCTGACCGAGGATGCCATCGCCCTGCGGACCGGCCAGCATGGGCAGCTCGAGCACGCCAGCGGCCAGAATGACCGGAGTGGCAAGCAGGAAGGCGAATTTCGCCGCGTCCTCATGGTCCAAGCCGCGCAACAGGCCGCCGATCATCGTCATGCCGGAGCGGCTGATGCCCGCGAACAGCGCGCCCGCCTGCGAGCCACCGATGATCAACGCGTCTTTGATCGATAGGTCGCCGAGGCCGGTCGGCTCCTCCACCGTCGCGACGAAATATCCCTCTTCGATGGCCTTGGCCCGTGCCTCGGCCTCGGCGAAGCGGCGGCCGTAATCCGATAGCGTCGGCTGGCCGCGGCGACGCATCACCTCGCCGGTGCCGAGCACGACTCCGTTCAACGTCAGAAATAGGCCTGCCGCAAGGGGGTTCGCGAATAAGGTGCGCAGCGGATGCTCCAGCAGCAACCCGAGCACACCGACCGGCACGGTTGCCAGCACCACCAGCCAAGCCAGGCGCTGCGTCGAAGTCTCGACCCGACGAGTACGCAATGTGGTGAGGAAGCCGACCACGATATCGACCCAGTCGCGCCGATAGAACACCAGCAGTGCGATCGCGGTCGCCACATGCAACCCGACCACGAACGCGAGATACGGTGTGCCGGAATCGGAATCGCCCTGGCTGACCAGTTCGTTCCAGGACCCACCCAGCCATGCGGGCACCAAAACGGAATGACCGAGGCTGGAAATCGGGAACAGTTCGGTTATGCCTTGCAGTGCGCCGATAACAACGGCTTGGGTATAGGTGAGCATCGCCTGACAGCTTGGCACGCCAACCCTGCCCCGACACTGCCCTGAAACAGACCTGTGTCCGTTTTGGAATTTGACGCTCGGGCAGCGCAGGAGGGGATTCGGCCCACAGCGACCTGCTCCTGGCCGAAGTGCGTTCCCATCGGAGGTGGTAGCGCCGAATTGTTATCGGTCGGCGCAGATCCACACAGGACCAGCGTAGACGCGGTTTTTCGGCCGCCGGGCCGGCTGGTTAAGGGTGACCTGAGCCAGCGAGTGCAGTAGCGTCGGGTAGAGATCCAGCCGTTCAGAATTACGTACGACTCGACCTAGGAGACGACGACCATGTCATACCCGACCGGGGGCTCCGGGTACAACGCACCCGCGACGCCGCCCGCACCTTCCAGCTCCGGCCAATCGGCTGGTACCGGTGCCGAGTCCACCGCGAAGGGCCTGCCGTACTTCCTGGTGGTCGGTGTCGCCGCGCTCGGTGTGCTCAACTTCCTGCTCGGCTTCCTCCCGTTCTTCGGTCAGAAGCCGCGCAGGGGTGCCTCGGTCGACGGTAGCGACACGCTCAGCCTCTTCCAATACTTCGGTGCCGCGGGCCTGCTGGCGATCCTGCTGCTCGGCGGTCTGCTCGCCGGACTCACCCTGCTGCCCAAGCAGAATTGGACCGGCGCTGCGGCCGCGGCATCCGCCGCCGGGTTCCTCGGCACGCTGTTCCTTTCTTTCACCACGCCCGACGATCTGAACGTCGAGCTGAAGTGGGGGGCGTATGTATTGCTGTTCCTGGCTTTCGTGCAGACGGCCGTCGCTATCGTCGCGGTGCTGTTCGAAACCGGCATCCTGACTCCGCCCGCGCCGAAGCCCGCGACCCCGCAGGGTCCGCAGGGCGGTTTCGGCGCCGGCGGTTACGGCCAGCAGGGTGCGTTCGGTCAGGGGCAGCCCTCGGCCTTCGGTCAGGGGCAGCCGGGCCAGTACGGTCAGGGTCAGTTCGGCCAGAGCCAGCCGGGTCAGTTCGGCCAGGGCGGGCCGCAGTACCAGCCGCAGCAGCCCTACGGTCAGAGCCAGCCGAGCCAGCCAACCTACGGTCAGGGCCAGCAGCCGTCCTATGGGCAGCAGCCGCCTTCCTATGGTCAGCAGCCCGGATACGGTGCGGCGCAACAGGGTTCGCCTTATGGTTCCGCACCCGCCGCACAGCCGCGCCCGGATGAGAGTGCCACCCAGCACTTCGGGACCCCGCAGTCCGGACAGCAGTACGGCACACCAGGTTTCGGCCAGAGCCAGCAGGGGCAGCAGGGCAATCAGGGCCAGAACCAGCCCTTCGGCGGTGAAACCGGTTCGGACCCGTCCTCGGACGCCACCCACGCATTCCGTCCGGACGAGAACAAGTAATTCTTCGGCTCTCCCGGCGCGTCCCAGACCGGGTCGGCGCGCCTGACCCGGTTGCGCCGGGGGAGCTGCCACGCTGAATTTTCATGAGCTCCTCGAGATCCTCTCTTGGTCGCCGGACCGCTGAGTCCCGCGGCGCGCCGCAACGTTCGGCACGGAGCGACCGATCGACGCCGCGCACATCCGCGGACGTTTTCGACGAGGCCGGATTCCTCTCGCTCACCCCCGAGCGCGCCCGCGTGCTGCTGTTGGTCGCGGCCAGGCCGACGACCTACGCGCTCGTCGCAGTCGTCGTTCTCATGCTGGCCGCCTTGTTGTCCTCGGGCAGCAACCTGGCCGGTACTTCCGGTGCGATCGCCGCGGGTTGGCTTGCGGCACATCAGGTTCCGCTGGTGATCGGCAAAACCCCACTCGAACTCCTACCGCTGCTGCCCACCGGCCTGCTGGTCTGGCTGACGGCCCGCGATTGTGCCCGCGCGGTCGAATCGGACAGTTCCCGTGCGGATCTCGGTTGGCTCGTCGGCGCGGCGCTGGCCGGACCGCTGCTGGTCACGGCCGTCTGTCTGGCGGTCGCCGAGGACGCCTCCGGTGTGGTCGCATTGCAGCCGCCGAATACGCTCGCCGCCTTCGGCTGGGTGGGCGCCGTACATCTGGTCGGTGCCGCTGGTGGCATCGCGAGCCGGAACCGGCGTCGGCTGTTCATCGCGGCACGGCTGCCGGATTGGGCGATCGCGGGCATCTTCGCTGCTGGCCGAACCGCGGTTCGCCTACTGGTCTGCGCTGCCGCGGTCGTCATCGTGTCGTTCTTCGCGCACTGGTCGCGCATCGGTGACACCTTTCACGCCGCGGGCAATGCGGCCGGGGTGCTCGGGCTGATTCTGCTGTCACTGGCGTATCTGCCGAACGTGGTGGTCGCGACGGTCGGTGTGCTCGTCGGCGCCGGCGCACAATTCGGGGACGCATCGATCAGCGTGTTCTCCGTTGTCGGCGGCCCGATTCCGGCTCTTCCGCTCATGGCGGCGGTGCCGACCGGTCCCGCCGAAGGCTGGTGGCCGGTGCTGCTGGTGATTCCGGCCGCGGTGGGTGTGCTCGGCGGGCTCGATATCGGACGGACCTCGCACGACCGGGCCGCCGCGCCGTGGGCGACGTTGTGCTCGGCGGCGCTGGCCACTGTGCTGTTTGTGGTGCTCGGCGTGGTCGCGGGGGGTGACCTCGGGAGCTTCGGCCACCTGGGGCTGGATCCGATCTTCGTGGTGGTGAGCTTCGTGTGCTTGGCCACAGCCGGATATGTGGGTCTGGTGTTCGCGCGCTGGTTCGTCGTTCCGATCGGCGCACCGATGCCCGCGCACGAAGACGATTACGACGACCACTACTACGAAGACGACTACTACGACGACAGTGATCACTACGACGATCATTACGAAGACGAATACGACGAATACGACGACGAATACGAGGACTACGTCGGTCCCGACTTCGAGGCGGAACTCGTCGACGGCGAACTGGTCGAGGAGCAGCCCGCCATCGCCACCTCACGCGCCGCGGGCAGCAATACCGTGCCCGACATCGTCGATGCCGAAGTGGTCGAGGCGGACCTGCCGGAAAGTGACCGGGTGGACGGTCGTTAGGCTCTACCCGGCGGCGTAACACCGCCCCAGCCATTCGACCGAACCGCAGGAGTGGACCGCTGAGCTCACCCACCCCGCCCGCTGCCGCCCCCCAGCCGTCTTCGAATGCCCCGTGGGTGCCGACCGCCACCCCGGCCACCGTTGTCGTGCTGGCTTCCGGCACCGGTTCGCTGTTGCGCGCCCTCATCGAGGCCGCCACCGCTCCGGAGTATCCGGCGACCGTCGTCGCCGTCGGGGTCGATCGCGTCTGCCAGGCCACTGAACACGCGGCCGCAGCGGGTATTCCGGCCTTCCGGATGGCGGTGCCGGACTTCCCCGACCGCGCCGCCTGGGATGTCGCGCTGACCGATGCGGTCGCCGCCTACGAACCCGATTTCGTGGTATCGGCCGGATTCATGAAGATCCTCGGCCCGGTCTTCCTGGCCCGCTACGGCGGTCGGATCATCAACACCCACCCCGCGCTGCTGCCCGCATTCCCGGGCGCGCACGGGGTCCGCGACGCACTCGCCTACGGGGTGAAGATCACCGGTTCGACCGTGCACCTGGTCGATTCCGGCATCGATACCGGACCGATCCTGGCTCAGGAGGCTGTACCGGTGCTCGACGATGACGACGAGGCCACCCTGCACGAGCGCATCAAGGTTGTCGAGCGACGGTTGCTGGCGGAGGTTGTCGCCGCCGTCGCCACCAGAGGCATTGTCTCCGACGGACGAAAGGCAGTTATTCCAGATGAGCGGGTACTTCGGTGAGTGAGCGCAGCGAACGGCCAATCGACTCAGCTGAGCGCAGCGAACGGCCAATCGACTCAGCTGAGCGCAGCGAACGGCCAATCGACTCAGCTGAGCGTAAGGGGATTCTCCGGGCGCTGATCAGCGTCTACGACAAGACAGGGCTCATCGAGCTCGCGACTGGACTGAACGCCGCGGGCGTCGAATTGGTCTCCACCGGGTCGACCGCGGGCAAGATCGCCGATGCGGGCATTCCGGTGACCAAGGTCGAGGATCTGACCGGATTCCCGGAGACCCTGGACGGCCGGGTCAAGACCCTGCACCCGCGCGTGCACGCGGGCATCCTCGCCGATACCCGCAAGGCGGAGCATGTCGACCAGCTGGTTGAACTCGGTGTCGAGGCCTTCCAGCTCGTGGTGGTTAATCTGTACCCGTTCACTCAGACCGTGGCCAGCGGCGCGAGCAATGACGAATGCGTCGAGCAGATCGATATCGGCGGTCCGTCCATGGTGCGCGCGGCCGCCAAGAACCATCCGTCGGTCGCGGTGGTCGTCGACAGCGGTGACTACGACGATGTACTGGCCGCGGTGCAGGCGGGTGGGTTCACCCTGGCTCAGCGGACCGCGTTGGCGGCCAAGGCTTTCCAGCACACCGCAAGCTATGACGTCGCGGTCGCGAGCTGGATGACCAGCGTGCTCGCTCCGGCGTCCGAGCCGAATGAGACTGTCGCGCGGCAGTTCCCGAACTGGATCGGCGGCTCGTGGCAACGTGCCTCGGTACTGCGCTACGGCGAGAACCCGCACCAGTCCGCCGCGCTGTACACCCAGAACGACGGCAGCCGAGGGCTTGCACAGGCAAAGCAGTTGCACGGCAAGGAAATGTCGTACAACAACTACACCGATGCCGACGCCGCGTGGCGCGCCGCCTACGACCATTCGGCACCAGCGGTCGCGATCATCAAGCACGCCAACCCCTGTGGCATCGCGATCGGCGCGGATCTCGCCGAGGCGCACCGCAAGGCGCACGCATGCGATCCGGTGAGCGCCTACGGCGGTGTGATCGCCGCCAATGGCGAGATCACCGTGGAGATGGCCGAACAGGTCGCCGAGATCTTCACCGAGGTGATCGTCGCACCGTCCTATGCCGACGGCGCCATCGAGGTGCTGCAGCGCAAGAAGAATGTGCGCATCCTGGTCGCCGAGCCGCCGCGCCGCGCCGGTGCGGAGCTGCGCCCGATCAGCGGCGGCGCGCTGCTGCAGAGCCGCGATATCCTCGACGCTCCTGGCGACAACCCGGAGAACTGGACCCTGGTCGCAGGTGAGGCAGCCGATGCGGAAACTCTCGCCGATCTCGAATTCGCTTGGCGCGCCTGCCGTGCGGTGAAGTCCAACGCGATCTTGCTCGCCCATGACGGCGCCTCGGTCGGTGTCGGCATGGGCCAGGTCAACCGGGTCGATGCGGTCGGTCTGGCGGTGCAGCGCGCCGGTGACCGGGCCAAGGGCTCGGTCGCCGCATCGGATGCGTTCTTCCCATTCTCCGACGGCCCCCAACAACTCATCCAGGCCGGTATCCGAGCCATCGTGCAGCCCGGCGGCTCGGTGCGCGACCAGGACACCATCGACTTGGCCCGCGAGGCTGGAGTCACTCTCTACCTGACGGGCTCGCGCCACTTCGCCCACTGAGTTGCCCGCCGAAGAGGGCGGGACCCGCCGGGTCCCGCCCTCTTCGTGGTGGTTTGCCCGGCATGGGCAGTTGCTTGGGGGTGTGAGTCCCGTGGAGGAAGAGGTGATGCTAACTCCGAGGCGGAGGCAAGGGCGTCGTGGTGAGGCGGGGTCTGAAGGAAGCCCGAGGCGAAACCCTGCACCGTGGAACACGAATCGCGTATGAGGCCGGATGGATCTGGGTGAGCCTGCCACGGAAGGTGAAGCCCGTCATCATCGACAGGATCGTCAGGTAGACGCGGCGGCGGCAGGGGGAAAGTGACTGTTCTTAACCGGGGAGGTCTGTTCGGGTGTCGGTTGTGCTCGAGGTGGTCGCCGCGCCGACGGTCGTGGTCGTGAGGTCGTGACTGGCCGGGCAGAAGTCAGCAGAGGTCGTAGTACCGGTGAGGGGAACGGACAATCAGCCGGGAAGGACCGAACGTGGAGTGGGACAGAGGAATTGGTATTGCTCGTGCTGGTCGCGATGATCGCAGCCATCCCGCGTGAACGCGGGCCCATGGTGGGAGGGGCTGGTGAATCCCGGTGAGTACCACGGTGGAGCGTAGCGGCCGGTCGGCGCATGCCGAGGAAGATGTTCTTCCGGGGCTGGAGATCTCGTTGTGGGAGCGGTTGCTTTCACCGGAGAACCTGTCGCGGGCGTTGAGGCGTGTCGAAGCCAATCGGGGCGCGTCTGGTGTGGACGGTGTGACCACGGAGGCGTTGCGGCCGTGGTTGCGCGAGCACTGGGCGGGTGTCCGGGAGGCGTTGGACGCGGGCACCTTTGAGCCCTCGCCTGTCCGCTGGGTGGTGATTCCCAAGCCCGGGGGCGGACAACGGTTGTTGGGGGTGCCCACTGTGCTGGATCGGTTGATCCAGCAGGCGATCGCGCAGATCCTGACGCCGATCTTCGGATGGATGGCCTACTTCCGGCTCGCCGATCTGTCACACCGGTTACGCGAGCTGGACAAGTGGCTTTATCGCCGGATGCGGCAGATCCGTTGAAAGGAATGGAAACGCTACTCGGCCAGACGCCGGAACCTGCGCCAGCTCGGCATCGGTGACCGCACCTCGCGGGAATGGGCTGCCAGCAGCAAAGGTTACTGGCGCATAGCCGGGTCGGCCATCCTCCAACGATCGCTGACCAAGTCCTACTGGGACGACCTCGGCTGCTGGGAATGCAAGGAACCTGGCGCAGGCTCAGAACAACGGCTTGACGAACCGCCGGATGCGGGCCCGCATGTCCGGTGGTGTGAGAGGGGGGCCGGGCAACCCGGCCCTCCTACTCGATTCAGCTCAACCGGTCGACGCCTACCTCGGCCTGATCAACTGGGGTGCCGTAATCGTGCGCACAGGCAAACGTCCGCGCATCTGGAACGCCGGACTACACACTCGCGCAGGAACCATCAGCGCCCACCGCGATATCATCGTCGACTACTGGATTCGCCGCCCCCGCTGCCGCGATCGCCGAACCCGTCTAGATCGCGCTGAGCACCTGTCGACTTCCGACGGGCGCTTTCAGTGGCACTTCGAGGGTGCCGAAAACAGCAATCATGGTGCACATTCGGCCGACGGCATCGGCGCGCGTGCCCGATCGAAGTTCCACGGTGACCGTCGAATCGGTCTCGGTCACGCTGGCATCCACGCCGTAGCACTCCGGCGATCCGATCTCGAAGTTGACCGCGATCCGGTCATCGGCGACTCGGGACCACGACGTGAACGGAATCGGGTGTGCGCCAACGATCGTCGGATCGGCGACGAACATCCGGCCCGCGTCGGCCGGTGTACCCTCGGTCGGCGTACTCTTCACCGCACTGGTGGTCGTCTTTTGTTGTGCCCCACCGTTATCGGAGCCACCGCATGCGGTGACGGCGAGGCCGACGAACAATGCGACGGCGACTGCGGCGGGCCGAACTCGCGACATCCGATACATACCGACCACCCTAAACGACGCCGCGACGCCTCGGTGCGAGCCGTACCAGCAAATCCCGAGACGCGTCGGTTAGATTGTGCGACAAGATGTTACCGCGATAGTGCCCACACAGTGAACATTCGGCTAAGCCTGCGCGTAATATCTACGCACCGCCCGCTCGCCCAGTAGATTCGGGGGCCGATGCGTGCGAGCGGTACGTATCGAGTCGAAATGCTCGGCACAGTAAACCTTGAAAGGAAGAACGTGGGCGACACGCTGCGCGTTGGTGAAGAACTCGGGCTCGGTCACACGCTGGTCGGCGGTGCGTACACACTTACCCTGCAGCCCGACGGCAATCTGGTGCTGTCGGAACCGGATGGAAATGTCGTGTGGTCCACCCTGACTCACGATCAGGGTGTCGAGCGGGCCGTCCTGCAGGAGGACGGCAACTTCGTGCTCTACAAGGGTGAGGGCGCCGCCTGGGCCACCGACACCAACGGCCGGGAAGCGGACCGGCTGACCGTACAGGCCGACCGCAATGTGGTGCTGTACGGTGCGGACGGCAGCGCGCTGTGGGCGTCGGACACTCGAACCGACAACCCGCTGCCCGCCCCGGAGCCCGAGCCGGTTGCCGAGCCGGTTGCCGAGCCGGTCGCCGAGCCCGCCGCCGAAGAGGTTGCGCCCCCGCCGCCGGCCGTGCAGAACTACACGGTCGAGCCGGGCGACACGCTGTGGGCCATCGCCGAGCGCTTCTACGGCGACGGCAACCGCTACCAGGAGATCGCCGACACGAGCGGTATCGACAACCCGGATGCCATCAACCCCGGCCAGGTGCTCACCATCCCGTGACGTGCTGACGACGAAGGGCCCCGAGGCTGATTCTCAGCTTCGGAGCCCTTCCGCGTGGTTGCTACCGGCTGGTGAACGGCAAAAGTGCCATCTCGCGGGCATTCTTCACCGCGACGGCGACCTGGCGCTGCTGCTGCGGGGTGAGCCCGGTGACCCGGCGGCTGCGGATCTTGCCGCGATCGGAGATGAAGGTGCGCAGCAGGTTGACGTCCTTGTAATCGACCGTCTCGACGCCCGCCGCGATCAGCGGGTTCTTCTTCGGGCGACGGGCCTGCTCGGCGCGAACCTTCTTCGAGGGTGCTCGCTTGACTGCCATGTGACGGTTCCTTCTCGAGATCGGTGGTTGTCTACCAGCTCGATTTGTGCACACCGGGGAGCTCACCCCGATGGGCCATCTCGCGTACACGTACGCGGGAGAGTCCGAACTTCCGGAGATGTCCGCGCGGTCGTCCGTCCGCGGCGTCCCGATTGCGCAATCGTACCGGACTGGCATCGCGTGGCAGCCGCTGAAGCGCCGACCGTGCCGCTGCGCGGTCTTCCTCGGAGGTGGTCGGCTTGCGGATCAACTCCTCGAGTTCCGCGCGCCGCACCGCATGGCGGGCGACGACCTCCTTGCGCTGCTCATTGCGTGCGATTTTCGACTTCTTGGCCATCAGCGTTCCTCACGGAACTCGACGTGCCTGCGCACCACCGGATCGTATTTGCGCAACACCATGCGGTCCGGATCGTTGCGCCGGTTTTTCCGCGTTACGTACGTATATCCCGTTCCCGCAGTGGATTTCAGCTTGATGATCGGCCGGATCTCGGTCGATTTCGAGGCCATGGCGCTCCTTTCAGATCTTGTCGCCGCGAGCTCGGCTGTGTCTTTTCGACCGCTTCGCTTCGCTCCCGCGGATCCGGGCCACCACGGCCTCGATCCCGTCCCGGTCGACGGTCTTGATGCCCTTGGTGGAGACGGTCAGCGTGATGCGCCGGTCCTCGCTGGGCAGGTAGTAGGTCTTGCGCTGGATATTGGGATTCCAGCGCCGGCTCGTCCGCTTGTGCGAGTGCGATACGGACTTGCCGAATCCCGGCTTGCGCCCGGTGACCTGGCAGTGTGCCGACATGCGGACTCCTTCCAGTATTTGATAATCATTTTCGACAACAGCTGTTCGACAATGTACCGTTGCTCGACGGCAAATGAAAATCGTTTCCGATATGAGCGGTTCTGCCTGCATAACGAGGTCGGGCAGCTGCTCATGCCGAACTGGATTCCGAAAGGGGTGCCGCGTGGAACCCGCCCTACTCCCGCCCGGGAGGCAGTCCGACCGGAGAGCGCCCGTCGTGGTGCTCGCCGGATGTTCCGGAGCAGCCGCCGCGGGCGTGGCGCGACTGGCCGCCGCGCTGCGCGAGACGCCGGGCACCGTTACCATCCGCCACGACCTCAGCGGGCTCGGTGAAGGCATCGTGCATCGCTCGGTGCGCATCGGCGAGCAGGAGACCACGACCGTGCTCGAATTGGCGCACGGCTGTGTCTCCTGCACGTTGCGCATCGATCTGCTGCCGCTGCTGTGCGTGCTCGCCGCCCGAGAATCGGTGGAACGCATTGTGCTGGAACTGGATCCGGCCTTCGAGGCGGAAGCGGTATGCCAGGCGATCGAGAATATTGTCGTCACCGGTGTGGTCGGTCGCGTCGACGGCCCGGCCGGTCGCGACGTGCGGCTCGAGGCCGTGCTCGCCTGTATGGACGCGCGAACCTGGTTGGCCGATGCCACCGGCGAGGACACCCTCGCCGAGCGCGGATTGGCGAACGCCGATGACGACCGAACTGTGGCCCAGGTTGCGGTTCGTCAAGCCGAATTCGCGGATGCTGTTGTGGCACAGGGTAATATCGGTGACCCGGTGGATCGGGCGCGGCTCGCCGCGGTGCTTTCCCGGCTCGTACCCGAAGCGCCGGTGGCCTGGATCGACGATATCGATCTGCTCGACTCGGCCGATGTCGAGGCATTGCTCGCGCGCATCCCGGCTGATGCGCGGCGCGGCCGCGTCTTCGATGCCCATGCGCCGCTGCTGCGTGGCCAGCCGCCGCTGGGCGCCGAATACGGTGTCGTACTCATCGAATTCGCCGCGAGCCGCCCGTTCCATCCGGCCCGCCTGCACGAGGCCCTCGACGTGCTCTTCGACGGAGTCGTCACCGCGCGTGGCCGGATGTGGCTGGCCACCCAGCCGAACGAGGTGGTGTGGCTGGAATCGGCTGGCGGCGGATTACGCGTCGGCGGCGCGGGACTGTGGTTGGCCGCGATGAGTCCGAGCGAGTTGGAACAGGCCGTCCCCGCGCGCCGCGCGATGGCCGCGCTGCGCTGGGACGAGCGGTTCGGCGACCGCGATATTTCGCTGGCCATCCTGGCCCACGACGCGGACCCGGCCGAGATCCGGCGAGCCCTGCACTGGGCCCTGGTCGAGGACGACGAACTGCGCCTGGTGGAACGCGCGCCCGAGCGGGTCGCGCAGTGGGAGGACCCGTTCGGCGAATGGCATGCCGACCCTTGCGAACCTACCGGCCTGCCGATCGACGGCCAGGCGAAAAGCCCGAGAGGAGAAGCGATATGAAAGTCGGCATACATCCGGACTACCATCCGGTGGTATTCGAGGATTCGAGTACCGGAAAGCGGTTCCTGACCCGATCCACCGCCACCAGCGCGCGCACCGTCGAGTGGGAGGACGGCAATACCTACCCGCTGCTGGTCGTGGACGTCACCTCCGATTCGCACCCGTTCTGGACCGGCGCACACCGTGTGCTGGATACCCAGGGCCGGGTGGAGAAGTTCGAGCGCAAATACGGCAAGCGGGCCTCGTCCCGGCTCTCACGAGGGGAGGGCTGATATGGCGGTGCCCAAGCGCAGGATGTCGCGGTCGAATACCCGCTCCCGCCGCTCGCAGTGGAAGGCGACCCCGCCGGACTTGGTGCCGGTCACTGTCGGTGGGGTCGTACACAAGGTGCCGCGCCGTTTGGTGCAGGCGGTGCGGCGCGGACTCATCGATCCGGAACGGATCTGATACGCGCTCGAACGAACGGCGGCCCGGCCGAAAGTATCTGCCGGGCCGCCGCGAAGCCATGCGAACTCCGTCGAACGAACCGGAATGTGCGAGCCGACGATAACTCGCGCGCTGCTGACGTGGGACCGAACGTAGGGGGCCGACGGTTGATCGACCGGAATGGCGCGTTGACGCCATCGCTGCGGTCTCGATCGAGACCCGCTCGGCACTGTGGCAATTACTTGGCTATCCATCTGGCGTGCACAACATGGTAATTTCGCAATAATCCGATTGCGTTGTGATAGCTCTCTCTTCAATTACGTACTGTGAGTTGGTTTTTCGTGTCCGTAAAAGTCCTGGCGCAGTGATGATTTCGTGCTCTCGCGCCGGTACCCTCATCCGGGAGGGCGGGTTCTCGGAACCCCGGTTCACCGGATCTCCGGGAACCCGCTCATCGCCAAACTTCCGGCAGCTAAGCCGATTTCCCCACTTCCCGGTTACCGGGCAAACCTGGCAAGTCCGATAAAACGGACTCCAGTCGGGCCAGTTGTTCGCCCACGAAATCGGCCGGACCCTCGATCAGTGAGAGCGGCCACGGCCAATGCGGCCCTTCCAACCGCTTGACCTCCTCGACCAGATCAGCGGTGGTCGCTTCGAGTTCGCTGATCTCTGTGCGCAATTCGCCGACTTGCGTACGCAAATCGGCCGATTCGTCCTCCAGCTCCTTGATCCGCTGCAGTGCCGCCGCCACACCATCGACCAGGGTGCGGTAGCGGCCCTGGGCATCGGTGCCGAGCTGCGGCCAACCGGACAGCTCCGGACCGCGCAGCTGGATCTGGATATCGCGCAGCACTGCCTCTTGTTCCGGGGTCACATCCGGTTCCTCCCGTACGAAGTCCCACTGGCCGAAATCTACTGTCTCGGATTCGTTTACATCGCAGAGCACGCCGCCGACGACCACCTGCCGCAATGTCTGACGGATATTGCGCCTGGCCTCCACATTGGTGCCCGACCAGGCATCGGTCTGCCACGACCAGCTCGCGACGCCCGCGTCCAGTGCCCGGCTGATCGACCAGAACCCGCCGTAGATACCCACATTCGCGGCGCCGAGCACGGTAGCCGCGCCTTCGAGATAGCCATTGATCGCCACCTGATCCTGCGGCGTCGAATCGAAATCCGCAGAGAAGTAGATCGGCCGATCCGAGCGCCCGCCGCAGCGCAGCACCTGCGCCAAACCCGCACGGGCATCAATGATTCCGGCGCCGTAGCCGTCCAGCATCCTGGCTGCGGTCGTCTCCCAGTTCGACACGATGGAGATGCCGTTGGCCCGCAGGTCATCGGCCTCGGCCGGGGTCAACTGCTTGCCGGGTAGGGCCGGACCGCCCTCGGAGAGGTAGCGCACGACGAAATCGAAACCGGCCGCTCGGATGGCCGCGCCGCCGGGACGGCCCGCCGCGTAGTCCAGCCCCAAACGCATATCTCTCACTGTAGGGGGTGTCGGCGGCCGAAATCGGCGGCATTGTCGAACCCGCCAAAACTGGCGGTGACCGGTGGTTGACTGGGTCCGTGGAGGTGCCTATTCACTAGAAACGGAGGTGACCGATGCCCATACGCAACGAGGCATGGCCCGAGGGAACACCGGCCTGGATCGACTGTCAGGTCGACGATCCGGGTAAGGCAGCGCAGTTCTACGCGGGTTTATTCGGCTGGGAGATCCAGGACACCGGGCCGGATTCGGGCGGCTATCTGATGGCACTGAAGGCCGGCGCGCCGGTGGCCGGAATCGGTCCGAAACCGGTGTCGATGCCAGGCACGCCGTCGGTCTGGACCACCTACTTCGCGGTCGAAGACGCCGATGCCACCGCGGCGAAGGTGCGGCAAGCAGGTGGCGAGGTGATCGTGCCGACGTTCGATGTCATGGAATTCGGCCGGATGTTCGTTGCGACCGATCCGGTCGGCGCGGTCTTCGCGGTATGGCAGGCGACCGGCCACAACGGCGCGGCCGTCTACAACGAACACGGCGCCTACGGCTGGAATGAACTGCATACCCGCGATTTCGAGGCGGCCAAGAAGTTCTACAGCGACGTATTCGGCTTCAGCTACACCGAATTCGACTTCGGCGACGCCGGGTACGTGATGTTCACCCCGCCGACCAGAACCGAGGGCGTCGGTGGTATCGCCGACGAGTCCGGTAAGCCCGCCGACGGTATGCCCTCGTACTGGCTGGTGTGGTTCCAGCACGACGATGTGGACGCGGGCGTCGCGAAGGCCACGGAACTGGGTGTCCGGGTGCTGCAGGCGATCGCGGATTCACCCGCCGGACGCTCGGCTGTCATCGCCGGTCCGCAGGGCGAGGCGATCGGCATCATCGATCCGAGCAAGACCGTCGGGCAGATGCCCGCACCCAAGGCCTGACCAGCGAGCTCCGGTCGGTTCAGCGCACCGACTGGAGCTCGGACCTCGGCCTGTCCGACCGCAGCTCGGCCCGGCGCTTGGCCTCGAGCGCCGCCGCGGTCTCGCGCCGATCCGGTGCGATCAGCACCGCGCTGATCGGGATCGTCAGCGCCAGCGATCCGATGACGAACATGGGGAAGACGAACTCGAACAGCGTGAGCCCGTCCGGTGCCTTCGTGGTGGAATCGATGGCCGGGTCGAGGGCCGCGATGCCCGCGTAATACATGCCCGCCACACCGGCGGCGAACAGCAGCACCGTCGCCGCTCGCGCGAGCAAGCCGTGCAGCGCCTGGAACGACCACAGCGTGCCCACACCGGTGAGCAGCGCGACCACCATCGCGACCGCCGCGAGCCACGGGGAGATATCGACCGAACCCTGGATCCGGATGGCCCCGAGTCCCAGATACAGGGTCAGGCCGATGCCGAAGCCCATGACCAGCCCGCCCGGGATGAGTCTGGCCAATTGCAACCGACGGCCGATGATGATCAGCGCGACGAATACCGCCACGAACGATGTCACCATGGCCGAGATCATCTTGCCGCCGTCGAAGCGCGCCGCGGTACCCGAAATATCGAGACCGAGCAGCGCGACCGAGGTCGACAGCCAGGCCCCGACCCCGCCGAGCGCCACCGCGGCCGAGGTCACCCACACCAACCGGAACCGGGACGAGCGCGCCGCGTGCAGTACGCAGGCCAGCCCGACCACGGCGCCGAGCACCGAAACACCGAAGGAAAGTGCGGCGACCCAGTACCCCATCGAGAACTGGTCCACCGCAGCGCCGTTGTCCGCCGCGGCGAACAACCGGACGTCATGCATGTCGGGCGGTTCCTTCCAATTCGAGCGCCTTCAGTTGGGCGATCGCGTATTCGGTGACGGCCGCCAGCGCTTGGCGGACCTCCATCGCATTGCGCGCGTCGATATCCACGATGGGCACTCCCTCGCGTACCGAAAGCGCCTCGCGCAGTTCGGCGATCGGGAAACGCGGTGCGTCCGGAAACCGGTTGACCGCGATCAGGAACGGCAGCTTGCGTGCCTCGAAGAAGTCGACCGCGGCGAAGCTGTCTTCCAGCCGTCGCGTGTCGATGAGCACCACCGCGCCGATGGCGCCGCGGATCAGGTCGTCCCACATGAACCAGAAACGGCGCTGGCCGGGCGTGCCGAACAGGTACAGCACCAGGTTGCCGGGCAGGATGATGCGGCCGAAATCCATAGCGACCGTGGTGGTTTCCTTATCCGGCGTATCGGCGAGATCATCGATACCATCGGAGAAGCGGGTCACCATGGCCTCGGTGCGTAGTGGGACGATCTCCGAGACCGCGCCGACGAAGGTCGTCTTACCCGCGCCGAAGCCGCCCGCGACCACGATCTTGGTCGAGGCGACCCGAGTGTCGGCCTCGGCGGGTCCGGTATTGCCGGATCCGGAGTTGCCGGGCTGCCCGTAATTTCCGCCTTGCCTATAGGGCACGGAGTCCACGCAAAGTCCTCTCCATAAGGGAACGGCGCTCGTCGAAGCTCGCCTCGTCGGTCAGGGTCGAATGCACGCGCAGGGCGCCGTCGACGACGAGGTCACCGACCATGACCCGGACCATGCCGAGCGGTCGATCCAGGTGGGCGGCGATCTCGGCGACCGACAACCGGTGCGTGCCCAGCCGCAGGATCTCGGTGCGCAGATCGCCCGCCGGCCAATCGAGATGCGCAGTGTACGACAGGGTTTCGATCACCGCTTCGAGCGGTAGGTCGACCGCGGGTTCGGTACGCCCGGAGGTCAGGGCGTACGGTCTCACGCGGGTGGTCGGCCGGTTCGGTCCGTGGCCGAATGGACTCGACATCGTTGGATCAGACGGCTGTCCGGGCGGTGGCCGTGACCACCGTGCCCACCCGGTCGACGAGCAGCGCCATTTCGTAGCCGATCCGGCCGATATCGTGCGACTTGTTGGCGAGCACGGCCAGGTGCGACCCGTTGCCGACGCTCATCACCAATAGATAGCCGCGCTGCATCTCCACGATCGACTGCATCACCTTGCCGCCGTCGAACAGCGATGCCGCTCCGGTGGACAGGCTGGCCAGACCCGCGGTAACCGCGGAAAGCTGTTCGGCGCGGTCCGCGGGTAGATTCGGGCTGGTCGCCTGCAGCAGCCCGTCCGCCGTCACCAGCACCGCATGCGACACTCCGGGCACATCCTTGGTGAAGCGGGCAACCAGCCAGTTGAGGTTCTCGTCCGTGGTGCCATTCGGGTTGGTCATACAAGCCCTCCGTCGTTGTACTGCGCTTCGGCCCGCCCGCTGCGGACCCCACTGAGATGCCTGGTCAGGTTGTTCCGGATCTCTTCCGGATCACGTATGCCGGGTTCCTCGACCGGCGCGAGGCCACCGGGCACCAACTGCGCTCCTGGCCTGCGGATCGGCAGTCCGCCGACGGTTCGGGCCTCGGCGGTCGGATGGCTGGCCTGTTCGGCGGCCGTCCAGCCCGCATCGGCGGGGGAGGTCCACGCCGACGGCGAGGTTTGCGACGTCGCGGGCTCGACCAACCACTCCGAGACCATCCGCTGATAGATCGGCGTCGGCGTTTCGCCCTGCACGGGCTGTAGTCGGGTCGAGGTGTTGGTCGCGGATTCGGCCGAGACCGGCTGTAGTCGAGTCGAGGTCGGCTCGGGTTCGGTTGCGGCGGCCGGCCTTCTGGTCGGCAGCGGCGGCCGCACGGCGGGCTGCTGCCCGGTCTGATGCGGTTGCGCGGGCTCGGGGGAGACGATCGGGTTCGACCCGGTGTGCATCGGTTCGTCGGGCTGTTCGGCCCACAGATCGGTGACCGCGCCGATAGGCGTCTGCGGTTCCACATCGACAACCGAATTCGGCCCGGTGACAGGGTCATCCGTCGGAGTCGGCGGCCCGAACGGTGCGATGCGGGAGTGGTCGTCCTCGCCGCGACGGCCGCTCGGATTCTCCGCGAATACGTCGACCGAGGTTTCGGTGTGATCGTCGCCGGGTACCGGTATCTCAGGCGCGTCGGCGACGCGCATGGTCGGACGACGTTGGGGCAGACCGGAACTGGTGACCGCGAACCGGGACGGCTCACGCTGCGGCAGGCTCGGCACCGGCACCAGCGTGCGCGGCGGCTGTTGTTGCGAGGGGGTGGGCAGCGCGGCCATGGCCTGCGCCTCGATAATGGCCCGCTGGTTCGGATCGGTCACATCGAGCGGAGGCGCGACCAATGCGCCGGGCAGGTGCACGCTTGCGGTGATGCCTGGCTGCTGTGCCATGGTCGAGGTGCGGCGCAGGCTCACCGTGATGGTGTGCCGCTTGGCGAGCCGGCCGACGACGAAAAGGCCCATGCGGCGGGCGGTTTCGACGGTGACCTCACCACCGGAGGCCAGCCGGTCATTGGTGAGTTGCAGATCCTCCAGCGACATGCCGAGGCCGCGGTCGGTGATCTCGATCAGGTAGCCGCCGTCGACCGCGCGCGCCACCATCACCGCGACCGGTGTGGTCGGCGGGGAGTAGCGCAGCGCGTTATCGATCAGTTCGGCCAGCAGATGTTCGATATCGACAGCGGGCTCACCGGCGACGATGCCGTCGGGTACCGCGCCGATTTCGACCCGCTGGTAGTCCTCTACCTGGGAGACCGCACTCCAGAGCATGTCCGATAGCGGCACCGGATGTAGTTGTCCGCGGCGTAGTGCGGTACCGGCGAGCACCAGGAGGTTGTCGCCGTTGCGGCGCATGCGGGTGGCGAGGTGGTCGAGGCGGAACAGGCTTTGTAGCCGTTCGGCGTTGTCCTCGTCGTGTTCCAGATCCTCGATCAGTGACAGCTGCTGTTCGACGAGGGATTGGCTACGGCGGGAAAGGGTTTCGAACATATTCCCGATCTGCAATCGCAGTCGGGCCTGATCGGCGGCGAGATTCAGCGCCTGCTCGTGGATTTCGTCGACGGCGCGGGCCAACTGGCCGACTTCGTCGGTGGTGTGCACGCCTACCGGGGTGATCTCCGGGGTCGCCCCACCGCTGCGCACTACCGCGAGTTCGTCGGGCAGTTTGATGTGCGCGACCTCGAGCGCGTCGCGACGCAGCCTGCGCACCGGGACGACCAGGGTGCGCGCGACGGCCAGGGCGAGCGCCAGACCGGCCAGCAGCATGCCGATGACGATCGTGGTCTCGCGCAGCGCGCCGGTCTGCGCCTCGGTGGTCCGGTGCGCCAGCGCCTTATCGATGGTGTCGGCGAGGGAATTGGTTGTCTTCTCGTAGGTGTCCGAGCTGACCTGTAGTGAATCGAGTACGGCCGGATTCGATGTCGGATCCCCGCCGTTTTGACTGAATGCGCCGAGGCGGACGCCGACCGCGTCCAGCAGTGGCCGCATATTCGGCGCATTGTCCGGCAGGATGATCCCGTAGGTATTGATCATGGTCATCTCGGCGCCGGCGGAGGTGAGCACCTTCGCGCGCACGCTCGGATTGCGGGCGGCATCGGGGGAGCCGATCATCATGCGCTGCTGGGTGAGCACGCGTCGCGCGTTCTGAATCGCGCCGATCTGCAGGAAGTAGCGCTGGATGACGAGGTCCTCGACCGAGGGCGAGAGGGCGTAGGCGTTGCCGATGCGCACCGCGATCTCATCGGCCTGCTCACCGACCATCATCGGCGATCCGTTGCGCAGGCTATTGCGCATGGTGGTGCCGGTGGCCACCGCCGAGGCCAATTCGGAGGTGACCCGGGTGCTCACCTTGGTCGTGCGCATTCCGGCCTCGAGATCGGCGAGTGCCTGATCGAATTTCGTCAATGCCGCGTCGGTCGCCGGATCCGAGGTGTTACCCCAGGATGCGGTCGCCGCGACCGCGAGTTGTTCGGTGGCCGTTCCGAACTTGACGATTGGGCGAATGATGATGACCTGTTCGGTCGCCGCGTCCAACTGGGACATGGTGCGCAGTTCGTTGTTGATACGGAGCACGGCGAAGACGGTGGCCAGCAGCACGGGCAGGACCAGCACGATGCCAACCTTGCGAGTGACCGACCAGTTGGACAGACTGAATTGCCAGGACCGCGGTGCAGCTTCCATCCGCTTCCGTTGCCTCCGCTTCACGAGCTTGCACGTGTGCCCCCGGATGGCGCGTGGCTGTTCGGTTTTGATTCAACCCGCTGAGAACCAACTAGAGGTCTTCTTTTTACCGCAGGGAACATACCGCGCAGAGTGACTAACGGCAATCTGGGGCAGTCGCTCTGTAATTCACTCGAATTTGGCTACTCAGAACGGCTTTCGGCGCCCAAATCGGTTGCCGGTTTCCATCGAGATCTGTACGTGATCACAAAAGTGCTGGTCGCTCGTCCAGCCCCTAGTGGCGGCATCGATGCTGGCGCGGCGTGTCGAACGGCGTGCTCTCAGTCGACTCTCAGTCGATGCGGTCAAACTGGGGGCATGCGCATTCTGGTGGTCGACGACGATCGTGCCGTCCGGGAATCGCTGCGCCGGTCACTGACCTTCAACGGCTACTCCGTCGATCTCGCGGTCGACGGTGTGGACGCGCTGGAGAAAGCAACCACGCAGCGACCGGATGCACTCGTACTCGATGTGATGATGCCCCGGATGGATGGGCTCGAAGTTTGCCGACGCTTGCGCAGCACCGGAGACGATCTGCCGATTCTGGTTTTGACGGCGCGGGATTCGGTTTCCGAACGGGTAGCCGGACTCGATGCCGGCGCCGATGATTATTTGCCGAAACCCTTCGCACTCGAGGAATTGCTGGCCCGATTGCGCGCGTTGTTGCGCCGTCGGGCCGCCGATCCCGGCGAGGTTTCCGAGACCATGAAGTTCGCCGATCTGTCGCTGGATCCGGTAACCCGCGAGGTGACTCGTGCGGACCGGTCGATCAGCCTCACCCGCACCGAGTTCTCACTGCTGGAAATGCTGATGGCGAATCCGCGCCGCGTGCTGACTCGCAGCCGCATCCTCGAGGAGGTCTGGGGCTACGACTTCCCGACCTCCGGCAATGCGCTGGAGGTCTATATCGGCTACCTGCGTCGCAAGACCGAGGCCGAAGGCGAGGCCAGGCTCATCCACACCGTGCGCGGTGTCGGCTACGTGCTGCGCGAAACACCCCCGTAGGCGAGTCGACACCCCATGGCCAGAACCAATCCCAAGCGACAAGTCGTCGCGGCGCTCGGCGCATATCCCCCGGAACCGCCGGATATGCGCCCGCCCATGCCCCTGACCAGATCGGTCTCCCTGCGCTGGCGGGTCACTCTGCTCGCGGCCTCGGTGGTCGCCATCGCGGTGGCCGTCACCTCGATCGCCGCCTATGCCATGGTGGCCCGCGCCTTGAACGCCGATGTGGACGCGCAACTCGAGGCGCGTGCGAACACCATGATCAACAATAACTTCGACAGTTTGGGTTTTCAGTCCATCGTGTTGGCGGGGCTGTACTCCAATGATGTCGGAGTTGCGCTGATATACGCGAAAGACAAGGCGTATATGCCACCACAGCAAACGATTCCACCGGTCGGCACCCAGGAACTCGCGGTCGCCAACGGTGAGTTGCCGTCATCACTGCGCACGGTGAGTAATCAGCGTGTGCTCGCGGTGCCGACGCATTCCGGTGCGACGCTGGTCGTCTCGCAGCGGTTACAACCGACCCGCGAGGTATTGGACCGGCTGGCGTGGTTGTTGTTCGTCGTCGGCGGTTGTGGCGTTGTGCTGGCAGCGGCGGCGGGTACCGCGGTCGGCCGCACCGGGTTGCGCCCGATCGGACGACTCACCGCGGCGACCGAGCGGGTGGCCCGCACCGACGATCTGACACCTATTCCGGTGACGGGTGACGATGAACTCGCAAGGCTCACCGAGAGCTTCAACACAATGTTGCGTGCTCTCACCGAATCGCGTGATCGGCAACGTCGATTGGTCGCCGACGCCGGACATGAATTGCGCACCCCGCTGACATCGCTGCGCACCAATATGGAATTGCTTATCGCCTCCAGCCGCCCTGGCGCGCCGCAGATTCCCGAGCAGGATATGGCCGAGCTGCGTGCCGATGTGATGGCTCAGATCGAGGAACTGTCGACCCTGGTCGGCGATCTGGTCGATCTGGCCCGCGAGGACGCACCCGAAACCGTTTATGAGCGAGTGGATCTCGGCGAGGTGGCCGAGCGTGCGCTGGAGCGGGCTCGGCGCCGGCGCGGTTCCATCGAATTCGCCGCGCAGTTGCAGCCCTGGTTCGTATACGGTCACGAGGCGGGCCTGGAGCGAGCGATTCTGAATGTCCTCGACAATGCCGCCAAGTGGAGTCCGACGGGCGCGCAGGTGAAGGTCACCATGCGCGAAACCGGTCGCGGGTTGCTCGAGCTGGACGTCGACGACGCCGGACCCGGCATTCCGGTCGCCGAGCGCGAGCTGGTGTTCGACCGTTTCTATCGGACCACGGTATCGCGTTCCATGCCTGGTTCGGGGCTCGGTCTGGCGATCGTCAAACAGGTGGTGACCAAGCACGGCGGCACAATCACCATCGAGACCTCCGAGCGCGGGGGCGCCTTGATCCGGATCGTGTTGCCGGGTGCGGCGACCATGCTCGACGGGGCCGTCGACTCCGTAACCGATTGACGCCCTTCGCGACCCGGCCGTGATACCGCAGCGCGATGCGTGTTGGCGCCTCGGTCCGTATGGTATTTCGAGTGAAGGTGGGAAGGCCGGTTCCGGTCCATTCGCCGATATCTCGGAAAACTGAAAGCGGGGTCTCAGTTCGCTCTCAGTCGTCGTCGCCAAGCTGGTCGGAGACGTAAGGAGAAAAATGACCGAGGATTCCAAGGAAGGCGTGACGCCGCAGCCGGATCACGCCGATACCGCGCCCGGTCCGCATCCGACCCAGGACATCCCGGTCGTCGCGCCGGGGCAGTCCTACACGCGGTCCGGATACCGGCCTCAGGAACCGACACCACATCCAACGATCTGGCATCAACGCATCTCGCAGAACCCGACTCAGCAGTTCCCGGGTCCCGAAGCCGGCCCGGAATACGCCCAGCCGTCCTACGCGCCGCCGCGCCCACCCGGCGGGCCGTATCCCGGCGCCGCATTCGCCGCCGAGCCCCAGCCCGAACCCGCCCGCCGCCCGGTCCGCACCGGCCTGATCGTCGGCGCGGTCGCGCTCGCACTCGTCAGCGGTGGCGTCGGTGGCGCGGTCGGCTCGCTGGTCACCCGGACCGATAACGGGCACGCCACGGTGACCAATGCGCTGGACGCACCGAAGCCCAATGTCAGCAATGTCGCCAACGCACCGGCCGGCTCCACCCAGGCGGTGGCACAGAAGGTGCTGCCGAGTGTGGTGATGATCAAGGTCGCCAGCAACCGTGCACAGGGCGAGGGCTCCGGTGTGGTGCTGTCCTCGGACGGTCTGATCCTGACCAATAACCATGTCGCCTCCGGCGGCGGCGCCAACGCCAAGATGGAGGTCGCCTTCGGCGACGGCAGCACCGCACCGGCCACCCTGGTCGGCGCCGATCCAGTCTCCGATCTGGCCGTCATCAAGGTGCAGGGCAAGGACGGACTGACCCCGATCGAGCTGGGCACCTCGTCGAATCTCGCGGTCGGCCAGCCGGTCATCGCCATTGGCTCGCCGCTCGGGCTGGCGGGCACGGTGACCACGGGCATCGTCTCGGCGCTCAACCGTCCGGTTTCCACCAACGGTGAGGGCACCCCGAGCCAGGTGCAGCCAGTCATCGACGCGATCCAGACCGACGCCGCGATCAACCCTGGCAACTCCGGTGGCGCGCTGGTCGACGCCAACGGCAAGCTCATCGGCATCAATACCGCCATCGCCAGCCTCGGCGGCAGCGAGGCGACCGGTCAGCAGAGCGGTTCCATCGGCCTCGGCTTCGCCATCCCGGTCGATCAGGCCCGCCGGGTCGCTGACGAACTGATCAAGACCGGTCACGCCACGTACGCCCAGATCGGCATCAAACTGCGCCCGCAAGACTCCGCGGCACGGGTGCTGGAGGCGACGCCGGACGGTCCGGCCGCCAAGGCGGGCATTCCGGCCAATGCCATCATCACCAAGGTGGACAGCCGAGCCATCGACTCGGGCGACGCACTCATCGCCGCGGTCCGTTCCCATCAGCCAGGAGACAAGGTGAAGGTCACCTACACCGATGAACAAGGCAACAACCCCAAGACAGTCGACGTGACGCTGTCCGGTGCGGCCGCGGACGGTGGCCGATGATGCGGGTGCTGCCCGGCGGATTGTCGGCACGACCGGGAGCCGACGCCCACCTCGTCGATCTGGACGCTACGGTTACCAACATGGAAATCGATGCTCCTGTGGCGGGGCGTGCTCTGGTGGTGGTCGTCGACGATCGAACGGCGCATGGAGGTGTGGACTCGCTCGGGCCGCTGGTCACCGAGCTGCTCACCGAGGCGGGTTTCCTGGTGGACGCTTCGGTATCGGTCCAGGCCGATGAGGTGGAGATCCGCAATGCGCTCAACACCGCGGTGATCGGCGGTGTCGACCTGGTCATCTCCGTCGGCGGCACCGGTATGTCCCCGCGCGATGTCACCCCGGAGGCCACCTCGCAGGTGCTCGACCGGGAACTGCCCGGGATCAGCGAGGCGCTGCGTTCCTCTGGTCGCGTCGCTGGTTCGCTCGATGCCGGTCTCTCGCGCGGTCTGGCCGGCATCTCCGGCAGCACACTGGTGGTAAATCTGCCGGGCAGCCGGGCCGCGGTCCGCGACGGCATGGCAACCCTCGGTCCGCTCGCCAGCCGCGTAATCGGCGAGCTGTCCGGATTGGCGGAATAAATTACCGCCAAGGACCCTTCCGACGACCCTCGTCCGGCGACACGCCGGGCGAGGGACTCGGCGCGTCTGGCAAAAATTTTCGGTGAGGTCCTCCCGGAGACAACCAGTGACGAGCGCGGTGACGATGCCGAATCGTTATCCGACGACTGGCTCCGGTCGCAGGTGCCACCCCATCACGGGTCATGATTCATCTACGGTCCCGTCACGTACGATCTCTCGGGCTCGCGCCTTCATCCACTGTGAATCCCTCACGCTTAAGTTCGCTCGACCTTCAAGTACGGGGCTGACCCGTAGTTACCAACGGCTTGGTTGTGACTATGGGTACGTTCGAGTGGCGCTTGCTTCGCGTTTATGCACGTCAAGCAATATGAGCATTTGAGGCGATGTGATCTAGATCACGTTGATCTTAACGAAAACTTACGTTGCCAGACCGTTACTGGTCGGTTTAATCTCGCCACGAGCCACCCACGCTGCTGGACCTCGCGGGCCCGGGTGCGGCACGTACGTTTGCCGACTCGGCGGAACCTGGCTCGGTTCCGATGCCAGCACTGACCGTTGCGCCGAAATAACAGCCGGTTACATACCGGCAACAATCGGGGCACAAACTGAGCTGGGCCTGAGAGGACCAACGTCCAGCCTCGATGGTCGAGGTTGACTGTTAGAACCTGATGAGGGGAAGTATGAGCGAGAACCGCACCCTGCGCCGCGGTGCCCGGATCGCGGGCGTCGGCGCTGCCGCGGCCGTGGCCATGGGCCTGCTTTCGACCGGTGCTGCCAATGCCGATACCTTCGTGCCGTTGCCGGACGGCCAGAAGAGCGGCCCCGATGTGACGCTTACCCGTACCGGTGAGCGCGCCCTGATTTCGCCTTCGTTGGCGGCCAACGGTGCCGGCCGTGTGGTCTGGGTTTCGGGTAACGCCATTGCTGATGTCAACGTCACGCCGGAGGGCGAGGTCGGCCCCAACAACGGCGCCTCCGGAGCTCCCGGCACCAACAACTCCTCGACCCACGGCGCATCGCAGCTGAGCACCGGCTACATCGTCGGCTGCCAGGTCAGTATCGCCAGCGACGCCATCTCCGCCGGACTTTCCGGCGGCATCAACCTCTCGGGCGGTTCGCTCGGCGGTTCGATCGGTCTGAACCTCGGCCCCGGTGAGGTGAAGTTCGTGCAGATCGATTACAAGGACATTCTGAAGCCGGGTCGTTACTCGGTCGAGTATCAGGATGCCGAGATGGAGATCCAGGGTTGCGCGGGTTATGCGCAGGCGCGTGCCTACACCGTGGTCGAGATCATCGGTGACCACTACTCGAAGACCACCCTCTACGGGCAGCCGTTCAGCATCGGCTGACATCGGTCAATCCACGAATATTCTTCTCGCTCAAGCGAATCAACCCTCGAGGGATTATCAGCATGATCAACCGTAAGAACGTGGCACGGGTGGCCGGTGTCGGCGCCGCTGCCACTGTCGCTCTTGGCCTGTTCTCCACCGGCGCCGCGAACGCCGATACCTTTGTACCGCTGCCGGGTGGCTCGATCACCAAGACGCTGTCCGACGGCACCGTGGTCACCATCAGCCTGACCGGCGAATCCGCCAACATCAACCCGTCCATGGGCTCCACCCCGCTGCACCGCAACGCGTGGGTTTCGGGTAGCGCTCAGGTCTCCGTATCCGGTGACGGCGGCGGCTCGATCTTCCCGGGCTACACCGTCGGCTGCCAGGTGAACATCTCCGGTGGCGGCGCCACCGGTGGTGTCGAAGGCACCGCGGACTGGAGTGGTGACACCGTCACCGGTGGAGTCGGCGCGACCAGTGGCGCCAACCTCACCCTTGGCCCCGGCCAGTCGCAGTCGTTCTACGTGCTCGACCTCGAGCAGGCCGACGACTTCGGCAATGAGTCGCACAAGAAGCGCAACAAGTTCAAGAACGGCAGCGGCTCGGTCACCTGGGCCGATGAGACCATCGGTCTGACCGGCTGCGCCGGTTACGCCCAGGCTCGTGCCTTCGTCAGCGTCGAGGTGGAGACCGACAACGTCATCACCTGGACCACCCTGTGGGGCCAGCCGTTCAGCCTCGGCTGATCGGCAGGGGCATCGAACCCTGAAAACCCGAGCGGGCTCGTCGCATTCGCGACGGGCCCGTTTTTCGTTGTCAAACCCTTTAGCATCCAGCGCAATTCGCAGATCGTAGCGGATCGCACGGTAACATGTGCGAAATCTCACAGGAATTCGGCGCAAACCACTAATATTGGGCGCACCCAAGATCGTCCACAGACGAGATTGTCGGCAAACCGCTTGCTGGCCAATGTCTTTCCAGCGAGTGGTGTCGGCATGAAAGGGTTTTCGGCCTCGGTACCCCGAGGACGACCGCTAGAATCCGATGAGGGGAAGTATGAGCAAGAACCGCACCAGCGGTCTGCGTCGAGGTGTCCGCATCGCGGGCGCCGTTGTCGCCGCCGCTGCTGGGATGGGCCTGCTTTCGACCGGCGCTGCCAACGCCGATGTTTTTGTGCCGTTGCCGGACGGCCAGAAGCTGGGCCCGGGCGTGACCGTCAGCCGGACGGGCGAACACGCCTTGATTTCACCATCTTTGGCCGCCAATGGCGCGGGCCGAGTCGTGTGGGTCTCGGGTAACGCCAATGCCGATGTGTCCATCACTCCCGAGGGCACCATCGGCCCGAATAACGGAGCCTCCGGGGCGCCGGGTACGAATAACTCATCTACGCACGGCGCATCGCAGCTGAGCACCGGCTATATCGTTGGCTGTCAGGTCAGCATCGCCGATAACGCCATCTCGGCCGGTGTTTCCGGCGGGATCAACCTCTCGGGCGGTTCGCTCGGTGGGTCGATCGGGCTGAATCTCGGCCCGGGCGATGTCAAGTTCGTTCAAATCGATTACAAGGACATTCTGAAGCCGGGGCGCTACTCGGTCGAATATCAGGATGCGGAGATCGAGATCCAGGGCTGCGCGGGTTATGCCCAGGCGCGTGCCTACACCGTTGTCGAGATCATCGGCGACAACTACTCCAAGGTCACCCTGTACGGAGCGCCGTTCAGCATCGGCTGACCGCGGTGTCCGATTCGCGGCGTTCCTGGGCCCTACGTGGTTGCGCATGCTGCCGCCTCAAGGCCTGACGGCAACGCCGCGGGGACTCTCGAATCTCCACTCGCCGAATCGAATTCATCGAACTCAATCGCTAGGGGTAGTACCAATCATGATCGATCGTAAGTTTGTGGCGCGCGTGGCCGGGCTCGGCGGCGCCGCCGCGCTGGCGCTGGGCCTGTTGTCCACCGGTGCGGCCAATGCCGACACCTTCGTTCCGCTGCCGGGCGGCCAAATAGTCAAAACGCTATCCGACGGAACGGTTCTCACCATCCGGCTGGTCGGCGAATCGGCCAATATCAATCCATCCATGGGCGCGACACCGGTGCATCGCAATGCGTGGGTGTCCGGTAGCGCGCAGGTCGAGGTGACCGATGGCTGGAACGGCGCGATCTTCCCAGGTTATGTCGTTGCCTGCCAAGTGAATATCGACGGCGGCGGTGCCGAAGGTGGCGTCAGCGGCGGCTTGGATTGGAGCGACAGCCAGAACGTCAAGCCAAAGGTGAGCGCCAGCAGCGGCGCCAATCTGAGTCTCGGGCCAGGCCAGGCGCAGTCGTTCTACGTGCTCGACCTCGAGCAGGCCGACGACTTCGGCAATGAGGCACACAAGAAGCGCAATAAGTTCAAGGGCGGAAGCGGCTCGGTCACCTGGGCCGATGAGACGATCGGTCTCAGCGGCTGTGGTGGCTACGCGCAGGCGCGTTCCTTCGTCAGCGTCGAGGTGGAGACGGACAATGTCATCACGTGGACGACATTGTGGGGTCAGCCGTTCAGTCTCGGCTGAGTCTTCCGCGCGAATATGTGAACGGGCCCGTCGCAATATGTGCGACGGGCCCGTTTGCCTTGTGGCACAGGGGATTACCCTATGCGATTGTGGCGCAGTCGAATTCGGTGCTTATATTGTCGGACAGGGGAATGCGATTCAGAATTCGTGACGCCCGCCTCCGCTGCTCTGGCTGTCGGCAAGCAGATCGCGGATCTCGATCAGCACCTCGGAATCGCTGAGTTTGGTATCCGGGGTGGTGCCGAACCGCTTCTTCGCGTGCAGTGCGGGGAGTACCAGCACGAAGTACAGCACCGATGCGATGATCACGAAATTGATGGCCGCGGTGATGAGCGGACCCACCTCCACGAAGGTCGCCGGTTTATCGGCAACCAACCGGAAACCGATGGTGATGTCGTCCCGCTCGCCGAAGACAGCGAGAATCGGATTGATGATGCCATTGGTGAACGCGGTGACGACCGCGACGAACGCGGTACCGATCACCACGGCTACTGCCAGGTCGACGACGTTTCCGCGGAGTAGGAATTCCTTGAAACCCTTGAGCATTGCCGATATCTCCTCTTCGGGTGGGAGCTGACAAGTTGTGCTCGGCGGTTCGGGCTGCCGTATCGACTGATGCTAGTTGACCTGATGGCAAATGACCGGCAACATTGGTCAATGAAAAACCACGGTCAGGGCGGTGCGCAGCGAGGCGGCCGCCACTGCGGTGGCGTGTTCGGCATCCATTGCCACCAACACCACGCGCTCGGGCGCTCCGCGCCGATCGCCGGGACCGGAGACCAACACGACCGCGGCATTGATCGCGAGCAGCCGGGCGGGCCGTGTGCCGGGGCCGTTCTGTTCCTCGGCGCCGATGACATCCACCCGATCACCTGCCCGCAGGATTTCCGCGACCGCGGTGTCGGCCAGCCGAATGGGCACAATGCGGGCATCGCCCGCACCGGCGGCGACCGCCGCCAGTCGCGGTCCGACAATGCGCAGATCGGTGAAGACCTCGCCGGTGCGCATTCCGCTGGTCAGCGTCGCGCCGACCAGAACGGCGATATCGTCGACCGCGCCCGCGGGCAGGGTCCCGGATTCGAGAGGTGTCGAGCGCAGATCGGTCGCTTCGAGCAGATGACCCGGCGGCAGATCGCGTCCGGCGACCACAACTTGTGTGCGTGCGCTACCGGGATCACCGCGCAGGAACAGGGCAATCGCGAGTGCCGTCAGGGCGGCGGCGAGCAGGCGTCGCGCGAGCAGCGCGTCCGCCCATGGCGGCCTATTCCAGCTGGCCGGGCGAAGCGAGTCGCCGCGGCCGAGATCGACGAACGATCGGGTCCTGACCGATGGAATGATGCCCAGGGGAGCCATGCCGGGAGCCTATGGTCACCAGCACCGCGACTCGCCCGAGAAACGCCTGCCCTGTGGATAAGGACAGCCCTGGGGATAACTCCCGCAGGGCTGCCGCTGTCCAGGCAGAACTCAGCTGGCGATGGCCGTGCTGGTGTTGCTGGAGCTGCTCGACGAGCCGGAATCCGAAGTCGATGTGGAGCTGCTCGCACCGCTGTCCGACTTCGCGGGCTCGCTGGCGGTCGAGGAGCCGCCGCGGCTGTCGGTGCGGTAGAAACCGCTGCCCTTGAACACGATGCCGACCGAGTTGAAGAGCTTGCGCAGCTTGCCAGAGCACTCCGAGCAGACGCTCAGCGCCTCATCGGTGAAGGACTGAACGATGTCGAAGCGGTTGTCACACTGGGTGCACGCATATGAATAAGTTGGCACTGGATCCTCCGCAGGGTTCGTCAATCTGGCACTCTACAGCCGACAGTGCCAACACCGCTAATCGGTATTTCATTCCGCAGCCCCATCGCTGCCCAAACGATGCAGTCCGCCATGCGGGGTGAGTGCCCAGCCCATGCGCAGATCGTGTGATTCCTCGGGGAGCCGGTCGAGCAGTTCGTCATCGCGGACCACCGCGATCAGCCGCGCTGTCGACCGCGCCGCGGGCAGGGTCCGGTCGTAGTACCCCGCGCCGCGGCCGAGCCGAACGCCGCGGCGATCGACCGCCAGTGCCGGGACCAGGATCAGTTCCGCCAGCGCGATCGCATCGGCGAGCACTTCGCCCGCGGGTTCCAGCAGTCCGAATCTGGCGCGCCGCAGATCATCGGTGCTGGCGAATTCGGCCCATTGCAAGGGTCCCGGTGGCCCGGTGACCGGCAGCAGTACCCGCGCGCCAGCCGCGCGCAGTGCCGTCAGCATCGCGGTCGATCCCGGTTCGTCGCGCATCGGTACGTACGCACACACCCATGCGGGGAGGTTGAGTCCAGCGACACTGTGGGCTAGCTCACGCGCCTCGGTTTCCTGGTCCGTCCTGGTCATCGCGGCCCGTCGAGCAGTTATTTCCGCCCGCCAGGCATGTTTGTCGCGCTCGCCGGGCATCTCCACAGTGATCACCTTAAGCTCACCGGGACCCGAGTCGGCGTGATGGCGACTTCGGGCCGGTGACGGATGGATAGGGTAGGCGTATGACAGCAAAGGCCGGACAATCCGCGAACGGAGCGGTCGTGTCGTGTTTCCGCACGGCCGTCGTGCCCGCGGCCGGACTCGGGACGCGGTTCCTGCCCGCGACCAAGACCGTGCCCAAGGAGTTGCTGCCGGTGGTGGACACTCCCGGCATCGAGCTGGTCGCGACGGAGGCCGCCGATTCAGGTGCGCAGCGGCTGGTCATCGTGACCTCGCCGGGTAAAGACGGCGTGGTCGCACACTTCGTAGAGGACTTGGTGCTGGAGAGCACGCTCGCCGAGCGCGGCAAGTTCCAACTCCTGGAGAAGGTGCGCAAGGCGCCCGCGCTGCTGGATGTCACCTCGGTGGTCCAGGACGAGCCGCTCGGCCTCGGCCACGCCGTCGCCCAGGCCGAGAGTGCCCTCGATGACGACGAGGATGCCATCGCCGTACTGCTGCCCGACGATCTGGTGCTGCCGTGTGGCGTGCTCGATGTGATGAGCCGGGTCCGGCGCAAGCGCGGCGGAACTGTGTTGTGCGCCATCGACGTTCCCAAGGATGAGGTCAGCGCCTACGGTGTCTTCGATGTCGCGCCCGTGCCGGATGCGGTGAACCCGAATGTGCTGCGGGTCAACGGAATGGTGGAAAAGCCCGCGCTCGCGGACGCGCCGTCGACCTATGCGGCCGCGGGCCGATACCTGTTGGACCGCGCGATCTTCGACGCGCTGCGTCGGATCGAACCGGGCACCGGCGGCGAGCTACAACTCACCGATGCGATCGCGCTGCTCATCGAGGAGGGCCATCCAGTCCACGTGGTGGTCCACCGTGGGTCGCGCCACGATTTGGGCAACCCGGGCGGTTATCTTCGTGCTGCGGTCGATTTCGCTTTGGAACGAGAGGAATACGGCCCCGCCCTGCGGGAGTGGCTCCAGCATCGGCTCAGTGCGGACTGGGACCCACAGCTGACGACCTACGACTGATAGGCGCGGGCGTCGGGTTTCGCCGATAGTGGACCGTCGGGTACGAATGATGGTTCACCTCGTCGCGCGGGTTCGGTTGTGCGGTTGCGGAATCGGGTCGGTGCGACAGAGATCAGGAAGGGCTGGATGCGCTCGGTTGAGGATCAGCAGATCAAGGTGACGGCCGCGGCGGTCGCGCCCCGGCCGGTCCGGGTCGCGATCTCCGAGGCGCAAGGCCTGCTGTGTGCTGAGGATGTCGTCACCGAGCGGCCGCTGCCGGGCTTCGATCAGGCCGCCATCGACGGCTACGCGGTGCGCAGCGTCGATGTGTCCGCGGCGGGCACCGATATCCGCGACGAGGACGGCGAATTGGTCGATCTGACGCTGCCTGTGGTCGGTGAGGTGGTCGCCGGTTCCAAGCAGCCGATCCGATTGCAGCCGCGCCAGACCGTGCGGGTCGATACCGGTGCGCCGCTGCCGACGCTGGCCGATGCCGTGCTGCCCTTGGATTTCACCGATGGCGGCCGGGCCAGGATCAAGGTGTACGAGCCGGTGCGATCCGGTGACTATGTCCGGCGCATCGGCGACGATGTGCAGCCCGGCGATGTCGCGGTGCGCGCGGGCACGATCATCGGTGCGCCGCAGGTCGGTCTGCTCGCCGCGGTTGGTCAGGACAAAGTGCTTGTGCATCCGCGTCCACGACTGTCGGTGATCTCGGTGGGCGGCGAGCTGATCGATATCGATCGCACGCCTGGACCGGGCCAGGTCTACGACGTGAATTCCTATGCGCTGGCCGCCGCCGCGCGCGATGCGGGCGCGGATGTGAACCGCGTCGGCATCGTGAGTTCGGATGCGCGGCGGCTGCGCGATGTGGTGGAGGGGCAGCTGGTTCGCTCCGAGGTCGTGGTGATCGCGGGTGCCGTCGGCGGGTGGGCTTCGGAGCAGGTGCGGGAAGCGCTCGAGGGGCTCGGCGAACTCGAAATAACCAGGGTCGCTATGCATCCCGGCTCCGTTCAGGGTTTCGGGCGACTCGGACGCGACGAGGTGCCGACCTTTCTCCTGCCGTCGAACCCTGTTGGGGCACTGGTGGTTTTCGAGGTCATGGTGCGACCGTTGATCCGAATCGCGTTGGGGCGCAGACATCCCATGCGCCGGATCATTCGCGCCAGAACGATCACGCCGATCACCTCGATGGCCGGACGCAAGGGCTACCTGCGTGCCCAGCTCATGCGCGACGAGGCCACCGGCGACTACCTGGTACAGCCGCTGGGCGGCGGCACCGGGGGTTCGTCGCATCTGCTCGCCACGCTGGCCGAGGCGAACAGTCTGATCCTGATCGACCCGGACGACACCGAGATCAGAACCGGTGACGAGGTCCGCGTCGCATTTCTCGCACAGCGTGGCTGAGGCGTGGAGACGATGAATGTGTTCCGGGCCACCCAGCATCCCGGTTGGCCCGCGCATCTTGGACCGGTGCGTGTCGCGGCCGGGGAGGTGACATTGCGTCCGGTGCGGTTGCGCGATGCGGCGGCATGGAGCCGGATCCGGTTGCGCGACAGGGCGCATCTGGAGCCATGGGAGCCGACCGGGCGCGGTGCGTGGGAGGCGCGCAACCACACGTCGAACTGGCCGTCACTGTGGTCGAGTCTGAAGTCCGAGGCCAGGCGCGGGGCGATGATTCCGCTCGTGATCGAGGTCGACGGCGCGTTCAGCGGGCAGCTGACCATCGGCAATATCGTGCGCGGCGCACTGCGTTCGGCGTGGATCGGCTATTGGGTGGCCAAGGATTCCGGTGGGAAGGGTGTGGCGACGGCCGCGTTGGCGCTCGGGCTGGACCACTGCTTCGGGCCGGTCGGATTACATCGGGTCGAGGCGACCGTGCGGCCGGAAAACCTGGCCAGTCAAGCGGTTCTGCGCAATGTGGGGTTTCGCGAGGAGGGGCTGCTGAAGCGGTACCTGGATGTGGACGGGGCCTGGCGTGATCACCTGCTGGTCGGCATCACCGTCGAGGAGCTGGCGGGGACCGTCATCGATCGACTTGTCCGCGATGGGCGGGTCACGCTGCCCTGAACTACCTGTGCGTCCGTGCTGTTTTAGACGCGCCCGGCTGTTTTCGACGCGCGGCGCAAATGGTGGAACTGTGACAGGTGTGGCGTATGTGCACGGCGCGCCTGACCGAACTTGGTGCGACACGGAATTAACCTACGGACGTCGGAGGTGCGTCGCGCGCCCCCGGCATCCAGCCTGTGAGGCAGTGCCGAATACACCTCACGGCGGCCGGGCGTCCGTCCGTCCGAGGCGTTTTGCGGCGAGCGAACGCACCGCGACGGGGCGCGGTGCGACCCGGTCGAAAGGCCGAGCGGACGATGCGGTGGGGACGGAGGTGCAGAGGCGGGATGCCGAATTCGATCCTGTGGATTGGCCTGGTCGTGCTCTGGGTCTTCGTGCTGTTCCCAATCCTCGCCGACCGGCACCCCAGGATCAGGCAGACGACCGACGCGGCGTTGGCGACCCGCGTATTGCACCGCGGAGGTTCCAAGCGGCGCACGAAGAGTGGCCCGGCCGCCGGACACGACAGTGATCCGGATTACCGGCCGACCCGAGTGCACAGAAAGCTTTCCCACAGCGATGATGCGGAGGACCGGATGGCCCCACCGGCCGACGAGCAGGTCACCGAGGACGACAATCCCGCGGACACCCCGCCCGAAGCCGAGTCGGCGATATCCGATGCCGAAAACGATGAATTCGACAGTGCGGAGGGCGAATTCGACGACGGTGCCGAAGAACTCGATTCCGCCGATTCCGATGATGCCGAAATCGCAACGGCCCGAACGGCTGCGAAGCAACGGGTGAGCGCCGATGATGACCGGGTGGCTTTAGAGCACACCGAATCGACCGGCGCCCGAATCCCCCCGGCCCGGACGGCGGCGCCCACTGGATTCGACGAATCCGGCTCCGACGATTCGGATTTCGTGCCGACCCGGCGCGGCCGCGGCGGCTTCGACCCGGAAGCCGACGCCATCGCGCGCGCGGCCCGCTACACCTTCCGTCAGCGCGCAGTGCTCGGCCTCGTCTTGGCTGCCCTCGCCTGCGGCGGACTCTCGGTGGCGCTGAGCCCGATGTTCTGGTGGGGCTGCGGCGGCTCCGCACTCGTTCTGGTGAGCTACCTGGCGTACCTACGCAAGCAGGTCCGCATGGAGGAGGAAATCCGCCGCCGTCGTCTCGCCCGCCTCGCCCGCAGTCGCGGCGAGCACATCGAGGCCGAACGCGAGGCCGAGCAGCGCGCCCAACAGCGCGTCATGGACCGCGACACCGCCCGCGCCCTGCGCCGCCGCTCCGTCCTCATCGAGGTGGACGACGAAGACCCCATGTTCGAACATCTCGAAACCTTCGACCCCGCCACCGCTCGCGCCCTGCGTCGCAGCACCGGCGACATTCGCCGCGCCGCCGGAGCTTGACATGTATTTTCCCAGATCAACGGCACGATTCGGAGTCTGCCCACCCCGCCTGATACAGTGTCACAGCGCGGTTCCCCGGAGCCGCACGGGGCTATAGCGCAGTTGGTAGCGCGTCTCGTTCGCATCGAGAAGGTCAGGGGTTCGATTCCCCTTAGCTCCACCAAAAGCCCGGCTCAGGCCGGGTTTTCTGCTTTCCGGTCACGCTTCGTGGCGGCCAAGTGACCCGTATTCGGCATACCGAAGCCGGAGCGGATCTGTGATCCGCCCGACCCCGTGTCGATCACCTCGATTCGATTCGTCCTGCGGATTCTCGATCAGATCGGGAAGAACAGGCCGATAGTGGCACCGATGGCAGCGCCGATCGCGCAACCGATAACGGCACCGACCAGGAAGAACCAGATGCCGATCAGAACGCCGACCGCGCAGCCGACCGACGCGCCCACGAACACCCCTACCAGCAGGGCGTTATGTAGCAGGCCCTCAACCTCGGGCGGGGTGTTGACCGCAGCGGGCGATGGCACGCCAGCTGCCGGCGTGAGCGTCAGCGTCCTCGCGGTGCTGCCGAGTGCAGGCGTGAGGGAGAAGTTCTGGCCGGTCTCCATACGCAGTGTCGTCGGGATTGTCTCGACGATGGCACCGTTGTCGGCGATGACGTTGATCGCATCCCCCGGGCGGGCGACGTTGACCGCCAACTATGATCTTCTCCCTCGACTCGATCGATGTCGATAGGTATCCGCTATGAGGATGCGGTAGTTCGCCATGCCTCACGGGCGCTGGGGTGTCTTGGGGTCCAGTCCGTGGTGGTGCGAAAGCGGTTGTTGCTCACTCGAAGTGAGCGGGTAAGTGAGGTGAGTCGGTGGCCGCCGAGAAGGGCGGCGCGGCCGGGAACGCGTAGCCAGGATCGTTTGCCTACAGCAGCGGCCAAGGCGGTGGCGTAGTCGCGTTTGGTGAGTGGTTCGTCGTCGACGATGTTGTAGGTGCCAGCTGCGGCGGTGAGTGCGGCTACGACCGCCGCGGCCGCGTCGGCGAGGTGGATCGTGGAGATGTAGCCGTCGGCGTCGCCGAGTACCGGTGTGATGTGATGGCGAGCGGCGCTGAGCATTTCTTCGCTGTGTGCAGCGCCGGTGCCGCAGAAGACGCCGAAGCGCAACACGATTCCGGTTCCGCCCGCAGCCGTGATGCGGTGGGCGTTGTCCTCGGCGACGAGGCTGCAGACGGCGCGGGGGTAGCGGTCGGCGGGGACGTCCTCGGTGATCCAGTCGGCGCCCATGTCGGGATAGATCATCGCGACCGATTCCTGGATGAATATGCCGACACCGGCAGCCAATGCGGCGTCGACGAGAGTTGTCGATCCGTCGATGCGGACGTGTTCGTTTCTGCGCCAAGCACGATCGGACATGAACTGCCGGGTGGATGGGAGAGCGCTGGCCATGTTGACGACAGCATCGTGACCGGCGAGGGTGGCGGTGAGTTCATCTTTGTCGAACAGCGCCGCAGTGGTGGGTGTTGCGCCTTGGGTTCGCACTGCTTCCGCTTTTTCCGCGGTGCGCACCAATGCTGTTACCGCGTGGCCGGAGCGGACCAGCGCGGGGACGAGGTAGCGGCCGATCGCGCCGGTAGATCCAGTGACGAAGACCTTCATGGGCTGGTTCGATTGAACGTCAGCGGCCGAATTATGCATCGTTGCTCCTGTTCCGGTATGCGCGTGGTAGCGGAAACACCGACATCGACGAAACGGCGACTCATCGGCGGGATTCGGGGTCGAACAGTTCGCGATCGAGTGCCCCGGTCCACCAGTCCGCGACCCGCTGCGGTGACCAGCCGCGTTCCACGATCAGCGTGGTGTAGACGTCGATATTGCACAGCGCGGCATAGATATCGACGGCCGTGGCCATGTCCAGTCCGTCCCGCAGGGTGTACTCGGGCCAGGAGGAGAAGACCTGGACCCGAGTCCGATCCGCGAGCTGGCGACCGTGCTCGTAGGCTGCGGCCAGGTCGGGCTCGAGCCGACCCGCCTCGCGCAGCAGGGCGATGAGATCCCCGGCGCGTTCGAACAACCGCCGGTCGTAGCCGACCATCGCGGCGAGCTGGCGCCGGGGATCTGCTGTCGACTCCAGTTCGGCGATCATGCGGGCGGGATCGGCGGACAGATCTGCGGCATCCACCAGCGCGCGTACCAATCCCGCCTTGTTCGTATACGCCGCGTACACGGTGGGCGCAGAAACGCCTGCCTCGCGCGCCACGTCACGCACCGTTGTCGCGACCCAGCCGCGGGCGAGGAACAATCGGCGCGCGGCCTCGGCGATCTCGGCATGGGTCTGCTTGGCCTGAGTCATCCGGCGCAGTGATTCGTAGCGGCGCCGTCCGGTCTGTGATTCCACCATTGCCCCAATAAGGCTACCAAACCTATATTCAATAGAGCTTGTGTAAAGCCAATTTGGGGAGGTCGTTTCATGGAGTTCACTGTGTGGGCGGGCCTGGCCGGGTTCGGATTCGTGCTGCTCGCGGTCGGGATCAACGTCGTCTACATGCGCGGCCGTTTGCCACTTCCGGTGTCGTCCGACGGGTTCGACGCTGTGTCGGAATCCTTCGCCGCTGTGGGCGAGGCGCTGAAGCGGCCGTCGGTCGCGGCGCCGGCTGGGTGGGTGTGTGCCACGGTGTTCGCTGCCGGAATGCTCTCGGTGCTGTGGGACGGTGGGTCGGGCACGCAGGCCTGGGCGTTGGTCGGGTTCGCCGGAGTGCTCATGCAGAACGTCACATTCACGGTCGTGGAGGCCTTGCGGTTCGGCATGGCGGAGGCGGCCACCCGCAACCGCGACGCACTGGCGGGACTGTGGAGTCTGAGCAATGTGCTGTTCGGCTTCAACCAGGTCTTCCTCGCGCTGGCGCTGCTCGGCTTCAGTGCCGCCGGAGCGAGCGCCGACTTCCTCCCCGCGTGGCATGTGATCCTCGGGTACCTGAGCGCCGCACTGCTTTTCACTTCATCCTCGATCAGCCCCTACAACGCCACCGGCGCCAACAGGGCCGCCCCGCTCGGCCTCGTCGGCTGGCTGGGCTGGGTCGCTTGGATCATCGCCTGCGGCATCACTCTCCTCCGCCATTAGGCGGTGGGATCAGGCCCATCGGTGGATGTGTCCGAGGTGGCTCGGCCGAGCCAGCGCAGCCGTCTCGGCAGGGATCCGCATATGTCAGGGGAGTCAGGCGTCCTAGGGAAATCGGTCCGACGTCGGTCGATGTGGCGGACGAGGCATGACGCCGACGGCTCCCGACCGATCAACCGATCGGGAGTCGCAGGCGTGCGGTTTACACCAATTCGGGGACGCGGAGGTGGGCGATGGCCAGCTCGCATTCGCACATGTCGACGACCTGCATACCGGCTTGGCGGGTGATTCGCTCGCGCAGGGCGGTGGCGTCTTCGCGGTTGCGCTCCATGGCGTCGGCGGTGTCGAAGGTGACGCAGGAGACGCCACGGCCGGATGCGCGGTCTACCAGCAGGCTCGCGCTGCAGAACCCCTCGAGGGATTCCATGCCGGCTACGGCTTGGGATTTGTAGGTCTCGATCGCAGCGTCCTGTCGATCCGGGTTCGTCTTGACCCAGACAACGCGGGCGCAAGCGCCCTGCTGTGCGCGGTGGTCACGATGGAGGGCAGCGATTTCCCATTGCTCGATTTGGGTGCCGCCGCCGCCGAACGCCGCGGCCGCGCGATCTCGAATGGGGCGGACCCGATCGGTGCTGTCGTTCATCGCGTCCTCGGTTTCCCATGAGGTAGTGACGATGCACCGGCCGGACTGGCGATCGACCAGCAACGATAGTCCGACACAGCCGGGTATGTCTTCTACAGCCGGCATTACCTCGTCACGTACGTGCGCAATCCCGGCATCGATAGCAGAGGGTTGCGCCTGAATAGTCGTAGAACGTGCGTACACGAGCGACTCCCTCGGTGTTCGTGGCAGCACCCCGGTGGCGCCACCGACATGTTCACACTGCCCCGCTGCGGCGCTCATGGCAATAGGTTCAGCACACTCTGTGCAACACCCTGTTCATGGCCGAACACCGCCGCTGTCGCCGCCAGGTTTGGGACACGGGATACGGGGTACTTCCGGCGCTGAACGAATTCCAGGCAATCGGCGGCCAGGGCGGTCAGGGGACCTGTCCGGCAAGAGGAATCATTATGTGGGACAAGCGGTTCGGCCATACCACGCATCGACAGCCCGATACCGGCGAATTGGACAGCAGTACAGTCGCTTTCGCGGAGATCGCGGATAACCTGGTGCGAAATCTGCTCGATACCGGTCTCCAACTCAACAAGATCGGCATCGAATTCGACCGGGAACCAGGCGCATCCGGGCAGGCGGATCGGACGCGAGATGCGATAAGCGATATCATCGACGACCTCGACCGCATCATTCGCGATGCGGGTCTGGCGGTCATGGCTGTGACTTCGGCGCTGCCGAGGGCAGAGCCGGGCGCGTCACGGCGCAGATGATCAAGGCAACGACACCAGCCGCAAACCGGATCCCATGCCGACCTCGGTCGGACCGATACGCTCGACCGTCCGCTACGGTGTCGCGGACCCTAGCCGCGGATGATCACCGAGACAGTCCGTAGGCCCTGGCGATGACCTTCTCCATGACCGTACGCGGCGACAGGCGACGCAGCGCGAACATGGCAGGTGCGTTGCTGCCGACCGCATACAGCGGCCGCGGCCGCCGCGCCTCGACGGCCGTGACGATGCTGTCGGCAACCCGTTGTGGCGTAATGCCTTTGGCTTGCTGCTGATCGAGTTCGGTCATGAAGCGGGTGAAATCGGCAGTGTGCGGGGAGTTCTCGTCGATGTACTTGGTGCGCCGCTCACGCAGGCCGGTATCGATCTGGCCGGGTTCGACGGTGGTGATCCACACGCCGAACGGCGACTCCTCGAATCGAGCCGCTGTGGCGAACCCCCGCACGGCCGCCTTGGTTGCCACATAAGAGGACCGGTACGGCATCGGGAAGCTGGCCAGCATGGACCCGACCATGACCACCCGCCCATAGCCACGGCTGCGCATTCCGGGGAGCACCGCCTGGGTCAGTGTGACCGGTCCGAGCACATTCAGCTGGAATAGTCGCTCGACCGCGGCGGTCGGCAATTCGGCCAGCGGACACGCCTGGCTCTCGCCAGCATTGTTGATCAGCACGTCGACACCGTCGAGCCCGTCGACGAATACGCGGATCGACTCGGCATCGGTCAAATCGAGCGCGCGGTACTCGACATCGGCCACTCGGTCGGCGGGCGGGATCGACTCCGGATTCCGGCTGGTCCCGATCACTTGGAAGCCGCGCGTGACCAGGGCTGCGGCCGTTGCCTTTCCGATACCGGACGACGCACCGGTCACGACTGCCGATCGGCTCATAATTCTCCTCGGTCTTTCGCGCCAAGCATGGGATTCCTCGGCGGCCAACGGTATGGGCGCGAAAGCCCGAGTGACAAGGGCTACTTCGTGTCCGCGGCCAGTTCGATCAGACGGGCGCGGACGAGTTCGGGGCGCTCATCGGCGACGAAATGTCCACAGCCGGTCACCGGTTCGAAGGTGTAATCGTCGGCGCGGGCGGTTTCGGCGGCGGCCAGGGAGCGGTGAACGGCGGGGTCGTCGACTCCGAAGAGGGCGCGGATCGGGATGGTGGCGCGGCGGCGTTCGGGATGACGTGCGGTTTCCGGAATTTCGCGCAGCCAGAAGGTGCGGTAGGTGTCGGTGGCGGCGCGGGCGCAGACCGGATCGCGGAAGCGGTCGGCGAATATGCGGATCACCTCGGGGCTGACCTTGCTGCGGTCGGTGATCGCCCCTCCGATGAGCCATTCGAGGAATCGGGTGCGCTGTTGGAGCGGTACGCCCACGGTGGCGACCAGCGGCTGGTAGGTGAGCAAGCGCCACATTTGTCGCATGACCGTCGTCGGCGGTACCCAGGGATGGGCCATATTCAGCACCAGATAGCCGTCGAAGCGGTCGGGTTCACGCAGCACCATGCGGTAGCCGATGTAACCGCCCCAGTCGTGGCCGACGAGTAGTACCCGTCCCAGGTCGAGCGCATCGATGAGGGCGAACACATCGGAGGCGACGTCCTCCTTCGACCATCGATGTGGCGGTGGTCCCGACCAGCCGTAGCCAGGCAGGTCGGGGGCGATGATCCGGAGTCCTTCGGGCGGGTCGGCGAGCAGATCGCGATAGGCGTAGTGGTGCTGTGGCCAGCCGTGCAGCAGCACGACTGGACGGCCGTCCTGCGGTCCGGATTCGGTCACGTGGAACTTGACATCGCGTGCTGTCACGAACGATCGGCGCACACCGGGGATGACTGGCGGTTCGGTACCGTCGGTAACAGGCATAACAGCCACGATAGTTCGCCGAGCGTGCGCCGAACCACCTTCCGCGGTCGGATTCGCACCACCACCCATGGTCGGATCAGGAGATGGCCAGCCGTCGCTGGCTCGCCGCTGCCGATACGGCAGCCGCGTCTGGCGTCGCCAGCGAAGCCGAAATCCGAGCTGGGCACTAGCGCATGAACTCACCGTTGCCGCTACCCACCACTAGGCGGATGTCCTCGGCCGCAGTGGTCATTCGGCGATCTGGGGTCGATCCATCGGCGCGACTGGCGAGAAGGCCGCCCGGCACGCCGACTGCTGGGTCCTCATCGCTCAGGACGGTCGCGAGTGAATCGAACACTGCGGGCGGGCAAGGCATTACAATGGCTGGTCACGGTGAGCGGGAGGCATAGCGCATGTCCCAGTTCAGAACCTGGTCGACTCGGCTGACCACAACCAACGCACCCGCGTCGACTGTCCTCATCCGCCTGTTCGTCGGCGTGGTGTTCTTATCCGAAGGCATCCAGAAGTTCGTTTATCCCGACGCACTCGGCACCGGCCGGTTCGAGAAGGTCGGTATCCCGGCTGCCGGCTTCGTCGCACCGCTCGACGGTGTCTTCGAAACCGCCTGCGGAGTCCTGATCCTGTTCGGACTGCTGACGCGGGCCGCGGCAGTTCCGATGATCGTCGACATGATCGGCGCGCTGCTCATCACCAAATTGCCCCTGCTGTGGGGCGATGCGGCATTGTTCCCGGGTAAATCCGGATGGTGGGCCTTGCTGCACGAGTCCCGGACCGATCTCGCGCAACTGTGCGGGAGCGCATTCCTGCTCATTGTCGGCGCGGGAACCTGGTCGGTGGACGCCGAGTTCGTTCGTGCCACCTCCGAGACGCCGAACCCGCTCGGCGCTAAAATCAGATGAATCCGTCGCTACCGACAAGGTAGTAATTCCCCATGCCAACCGAACTCGTCTCCGGTTTATTCGCCGGACAGGACCTCGCAGCGCGGGTCGAGCATGCCGAACGCACCCTGATAGAAGAGGGCGCTCGTGCGGCGGCCCGCCGGGACCCGCAGCAGCGAGTGCTGGTGCGCCCCATCGGCGGCGGTCTCGCGGTGTGGGCGGGCCCGGGTTCACCGCTGGACAAGGTGGTCGGCGTCGGAATGAACGGCGCTGCCTTCGATGACGCCGAGCTGGACGCGGTCGAACAAGCCTTCGCCGAGCGGGAAGCGCCGGTCCAGATCGAAGTCAGCACGCTGGCCGATCCCGCCGTTGTCGAACGCCTGACGCGCCGCGGCTATGTGCTGTTCGGGTTCGAGAATGTGCTGGGCTTGCGACTCGAGCCGGGGCGACGGGCACGACCGGCCGAGGGCATCGAGATCCGCGACGTCGGGCACGAATTCGAGACCTGGGTGAATGTCGTCGTGGACGGCTTCGCCACTCCGGACACCCAGGGCGTTGCCTCGCACGAGGAATTCCCGCGCGAGGCCATCGAACAAGCCGAACGAGACCTCACCGCGACGAACGGTTTCGTCGGCTCGCTGGCCATGATCGACGGTAAGCCCGTTGGTGGCGCCAGCCTGCGCCTCAGCGATGGCATTGCCCAATTATGTGGTGCGGCGACCCTTCCCGAATTCCGCCGCCGCGGCGTGCAGGGTGCACTGCTGTCGATGCGCCTCGCCGCCGCGGCGGCCGCGGGTTGTGACCTCGCGGTGGTTACGACCCTTCCGGGTTCGAAGTCACAGCAGAACGTCCAGAAGCTCGGCTTCCAACTGCTCTACCCGCGTGCCATCCTCGTCCGCTAGTACCGGCCGAAGGCGAGCGCGACGTTGTGCCCACCGAACCCGAACGAGTTGTTGATCGCGTACTCGATCTCCTGATTGCGCGCCTCGCCGTGCACCACATCCAGATCGACCTCGGGATCCTGGTTGTCGAGGTTGAGGGTCGGCGGGACGATGCCGTCGCGGATGCTGAGCACGGTCAGAATAGATTCCAGTGCGCCCACCGCACCGATCGAATGTCCCAACGCGGACTTCGGCGCGTAGACCGAGGCGTGGTTACCGACGGCCTTGTTGATCGCGTTCGCCTCGGCGGTATCGCCGATCGGTGTCGCGGTCGCGTGCGCGTTGATGTGGGTGATGTCCTTCGGGGTCAGACCTGCGATCTGCATGGCCCGGGTCATCGCGCGTGCCGCGCCGTCGCCATCGGGCGCGGGAGCGACCAAATGGTAACCGTCGGAAGTGATGCCGCCGCCGAGCAGGCGCGCATGGATGGTCGCGCCGCGGGCCTTGGCATGCTCCTCGGTCTCGAGGACCATCAGCGCACCGGCTTCGCCGAAGACGAAACCGTCGCGATCGGAGTCGAACGGACGTGAGGCGCCCTTCGGATCGTCGTTGCGGGTGCTCATCGCGCGCATCATGGTAAAGGCCGCGATCGGGAGAACATCGATGTATCCCTCGACGCCGCCGGTGACGACCATATCGGCGTCACCCATCGCAATCATGCGCCAAGCGTTGACAATTGCCTCGGACCCGGACGAGCACGCCGAGACCGGCGTGATCACACCTGCCTTCGCCTTCAATTCCAGGCCGACGACCGCTGACGGGCCATTCGGCATGATCATCTGCACGGCCAGCGGCGAAATCTTGCGATAGCCACCGCTTTTCAGCTTGTTGTTCGCATCGGTGATGGCATCGGCGCCGCCGATACCGGTGCCGATCGCCACACCCAGCCGTTCGGGATCCACCTCCGGACTGCCCGCATTGCGCCACACCTCACGTCCGAGGACCGTCGCGAGCTGTTCGACATAGGCCATCCGACGCTGTTCGACCCGGGTCAGCAGGGTTTCCGGGCGAACCTTCAGCTGACCGCCGATGCGGACGGGCAGGTCGTACTCCTCGACGAAGGGATCCTCCAGCACGTCGATTCCGCTCTCGCCGTTGAGCAGTCCCTTCCACGTCGCGTCGACATCACCCGCGATCGACGTGGTCGCCGCGAGACTCGTCACGACGACATTCGGGAATCGCCCGTCGGCGGTAAAGAGGTTTCGCACGAGAGTCACTCCTGGTTTGTCTTCCGATAACGCAGTTTTCGGTGTCCTGGCGAGTGCCTTATCCGAATTGGATAGGCGTTCGACGGACTGCGGCGGCCGGACATCGTTGTCGTGCGGCATCGTCGCAGGCGTTCTACTATGCCGCCGAATGCACCGAAATGCATTGCTGAGCTGGTATTTCCGCTGGACATCGTTTCCGGAAGAGCATACCGGCGCGGATTGATCATGGTATGCCCGTCATTACGAACCTTCGGCCCGGCGGTTGTGGGAAACCTCTAAAGTCGCAGGAAGCGCGCGCGGCCGCGGGCGGTGCGGACGTAGTGTGCTGGTCTATTGACCGATTCTGTCGGGCCCATTCTGTCGCCTTACCGACGCATTTATGCAATCTTGTTATTGCACAACGGCATTGAAAGGGTCGCCCCAGCGGCACGGTGAAGGGGTGTGGCGAGATCATGGTGCGCGGTAGTCGCTCGACCGATCCGCTGTGGCCGGGCATGCTCCCGTCCGGATCGGTACCACGTGTCCTCCCGCCGACGCGCCCACGCCGCCGCAAGCGGCGTCCGGCGCGTAGACCCTGGCTGGTCGGCAGTGCCGCGATCTTCGGGACATTGGCGGCGGTGGCATTGGTGCTCGTGTACACGGCCGAGGCGAGCAATACTCGGCGGTCGACTGCCACGATCATCGATCCGGTGCTCGGCGGCGGATCGAATTGTGAGCCGACCCGCACCGAAGAGTTGGTGCGCGGCAACGGAACCGGCTCGACTGATTCCGGACCGGATGTGATCCTGGCCTTCCAATACGCCTATTACGTGACTCACTCGGCCTCGAACGCTCGCGCACTGACCACACCGGATGCGGTGGTGTCGTCGGTGGCGTTGATCGACGCGGGTATCAAATCGATTCCACCCGGCACCCAGCACTGCGTAATGATCACCCCGATGCTCGACGGTCGCTTCGACGTCGTCATCACCGAATTCCGACCGGATGCGACGGTGCGCACCTATCGACAGTTCGTCAGCGTCGCGCCGCGCGAGGGCATCACCGTCATTACCAAGATCACCGCGCCGTCCTGATTCTCTGCTCAGCTCCGGCGGCCGGGAAGACCCGCGGCGGTCGCCGCGGCGGCCAGCACCGCCTCCAGCATGTCGTGGGTGAGCCGACCGGTGAAAGTGTTCTGCTGGCTGACGTGATAGCAGCCGAATAACTGCAGCGGCGCCCGATCATCGACAGTCGGCGGCAGCACAACGTGAGCGCCATGCCCGAACTTGGGACGTGGACGCGGCACCGTCCAACCCGATGTGGCAAGCACCGGAAGCAGCGCCTGCCAGCCGAACGCACCGAGTACGACCACGGCCCGCAATGTCGGTGTAAGCAGATCCAATTCGGTTTTCAGCCAGTGACTGCAGCGATCCCGCTCGTCGGGCGTCGGCTTATTGTCGGGCGGCGCGCAGTGCACCGGCGCGGTGACCCGTGCGCCGATCAGCCGCAGTCCGTCGTCGCGGTGCACCGCCGTCGGTTGATTGGCCAGTCCAACGTTGTACATGGCGGCATAGAGGAAATCCCCACTGCGGTCGCCGGTGAACATCCGCCCGGTTCGATTGCCGCCGTGGGCGGCCGGGGCGAGCCCGACGACGAGCAGTCGTGCGTCATCGGGACCGTATCCGGGAACCGGCCTGCCCCAATAGGTTTCGTCACGGTAAGCGGCGCGCTTCTCCTCGGCTGCCCGTTCCCGCCAGGCGACCAGCCGCGGGCAGGCGAAGCAATCCGCGACCGTGGCATCGAGTTCGGCGATGGTCTCGCACACGATCACATGGTGCCGCAGGTCACGCATCGATCGCCATCTGTTTGCGTACAGGTCGCTCGACCAGTTCAACGAGGGGATGAGGCGTGCATAACGACCCGGACATGTGAGCCGGACCACGCGGTCGAGTTGATAGCATGGCCTTTCTGACCGACCGGATGCGGGCAACGCCCCCGGGTTCACCTCGAAAGAGTCATTCCATGCAGTTTGAAATCGTCGAGCGAGACGAAACGTGGGTTGCCGGGCTCCCGGTGCGCAGCCCGAAACGTGCGCTCGGGGAACTGCGGGACCACGACCTCGAGGCCGCATGGGCGGCGGTACTGCATCAGGAACTCGGCGGTCAGCTGGCAAGCGCCTACACCGATTACTCCGGTGAACTCGGCACCTACAACACCCAGATCGTCGGATATGAGTGCGTGTCCTTCGATGAGGTCACCCGCGGTCATCTGGTGGCGCGGCTGCCGCGCGGCACCTATGCGAGATTCTCCTCGGTCGGTAACTTCCCGCAGGTGATGACCGACCTGTGGACGCAGATCGCCTACGCCGAGGAACACAACCAGATCAAACGGACCTATACCGGCGATTTCGAGTGTTATCCGCACGCCTACAAGATCGATCTCTACCTGGCGGTCGAGGCGCGATGACATACGCGATCGTGGTGCGCCGCGAGGCCATCTACGGCGGTCTGGTGGTGCCGCGGGTACGTCCGAGCTTCAAGGTCAGCAATAGCGATCTGATCGAATTCCTCAAGGATCGGCTGCGCGACCGCGCGGGCGCCGACCAGCCGATGTATACCGTGTACGTGCCGGATCCGGCCGGAAACTACAACGCCGTCGTGTGTTTCGAGTACTCCGCTCCCGGCGCGGTTCCGGTCGGTGACGTACTGGTCAAGGTGCCCAAGGGTGTCTACGCTCGGTTCGAACCGAACGGGGATTACCACGATCCGGTCGAGGATGTGTGGGCCCAGGTCGACGATGCGACGGCGTCCGCCGAGATCACCCGTGCGTACCGGGAGGAGATCGAGATCTGGCGTGGGCCGGAGTCGGTCGAACTGTTCATCTCTATCCTGGTTTAAGTTTGCCTCCCGTTAGCTGCGTCAGTACCGACTGGTCTCCACGATCTATTCGATGGCATGTTCGAGTGTCCTGACCTGCGGTGATTTCGTTGCGGACAATCAGTTTTCGGAAGATTAACCAGATATCTGGTCAAATATTGTCGTATGACGGATACTGCCCTAGGCAAACTCACCTGACCGGCGAGTCGTCTGGCGAGTCGGTCGGGCCGGCTCGATGACCGTGCGGATGTGCGGTAGCAAACGGAGTAGGAACACCATGACTGTCGAAACAATCGCAGTCGGCTCGGGGGGAACGCGCGATGCCGAGGTGTTGCGGTTTCGCGACATGCATTCTGGATATGTCTTTCATGTCGCTACTCCGCAGGCTCATCCCGATCTGTGGCGCCGCTATCTGCGCGGTGCGCTGCAGGTTTACCGGCACTACGGCGTTGATCACGCTTTGGAATACGACAGCGTTGTCGACGGCCGTTCGACTTCGCTGTTCTTCGCCGCGGTAGATCCCTCCGGAGCGGTGGTCGCGGGATTGCGGGCACAGGGTCCCTACGGTGTAGCCGACGAAGTGCACGCACTGCGCGCCTGGGCCGGTCGACCCGGTGCCGCCGAGTTGCGCGCGACGGTTGCCGATCGGATACCGGAAGGTGTGGTCGAGGTGAAGGCGGTGTGGGTCTCCCGAGTGGCAGAGAATCGCGCCGCGCTCGCCGCCGCGGTCTCCCGCTGTGTCGTGCACGCCGCTCGACTGCTCGATGCCAGGTTCGGTTTCGTCACCACTGCCACGCGAAATATCGGTCTATACCACTCGAGCGGTGGGTATGTCGCTGATCGGATTCCGGCCGTGCCCTATCCTGACCATCGCTATCAGACCATTCCGATGTGGTGGGATACCCAGACATATCGGTCATTAGCCACAAAATTGCAGAGTTCGTTGACTGTGCTGGAGTGTGCGGCCCTCGATGCCGGGCTGTCGCCGCATGGTCGAGCGCCCTCGAGTGAATCAGGGATCGGAGGATTGGCGCAGGGATGAACGGTGACTTCACCGCGGACCACCGCCCGCTGATTCTCGATGAAAATGCCACTGCAGACGCACCGATTCTCGTGCAATTACGGAAATCACCGCAGGTCCGCATTCTCGATCTGCGTGATGTGCTGCACGCCGAAATCGCCAAGGTGCGTCGACCGCCGCCGGATCTCGGGGGGCCGGAGACGGACCGATGGGTCTATTACCCGTGGCGGCGCACGCTCGTCGGGTTGCCCGGTGAAAAGACATTTCGGGCAATTCGCTTGGACCGCAACCAGAACAAGCTCACCCGCACCGAACAGGAACGCTGTGCCGGTCTTGCGGTCGGCGTCGTCGGACAGAGCGTCGGGCATGCCGTCGCTTACGCGCTGGCCCTCGAGGGCACCTGCGGCCTACTGCGCCTAGCCGATTTCGACGATATCGAGCTGTCGAATCTGAACCGGGTCCCCGGTGGAATCTTCGATATCGGCGTGAACAAGTCCATCGTGACCGCGCGCCGGATCGCCGAACTCGATCCGTATCTACCGGTCGAGGTCGCCACCGCGGGCATCAACGAGGACACCATCGACGCATTCCTGCACGGATTGTCGTTGGTCGTGGAGGAATGCGATTCGCTCGATATCAAGTTCGCCGTCCGAGAAGGAGCACGCCGACAGCGCATTCCGCTGCTGATGGATACCAGCGATCGCGGCCTGCTCGATGTCGAGCGCTATGACCTGGAACCGGACCGTCCACCGTTCCACGGCCTGCTCGGCGCGACCCTCGGCGCGGATCTACGCGGGCTGTCCACGAAAGACAAGGCGCCGCACGTCATGCGGATTCTCGACCCGAAGGAGCTCTCGGCCCGGATGGCCGCGAGTTTGGTCGAAATCGACGAAACCGTGACGACCTGGCCGCAGCTCGGCGGTGATGTCCAACTGGGTGCGGCCATCGTGGCGGCGGCGGTGCGCCGGATCGGGCTCGGCCAGAAGTTGTCCTCGGGGCGGACCCGGTTCGATCTGGAACGCGGTCTGGACGAGTTGGCCGAACCGGAGCCGGTGTGCGAGAAAGTGTCCGACGAATTTCCGGTGCCAGAATGCGGTGTGCCGGATCCGGGCGGATCCGCAGTCGAGAAGGTGCTCCAATCAGCGCAGCGAGCGCCGTCGGGCGGCAATACCCAGCCTTGGTACCTGCGCGTCGATGGCGATGAGCTACGCATCGACCTCGTCCGAACGCGCTCGTCGGCAATGGACATCGGCTATCGCGCCAGCGCGGTATCAATCGGCGCGGCGCTGTACAACGCGCGCGCGGCGGCCGCCGCACACGGCTTACTCGGCAGGCACGAGTTCGTCGAGAACAACTCCACTCCATTTTCGGCGGTACTACATCTGGGCAACGGCACCGATTCCGCACTGGCCGCGGACTATCCGTACACGCTGACCCGTGAGACGAACCGACACCTCGGCACTGGCACGCCGCTGGCGGATCATGTCCTGCCCGCTTTGGACGCGGCCGCCATCGATGCGACGGTCCACGCCATCACCGAAACCGACGACCTGGCTGCCGCGGCCGCACTGCTCGGCGAATCCGATCGCATCCGCTATCTGACCCCGCGTCTGCATCAGGAGATGTTCGGCGAGCTGCGCTGGCCCGGCGAGGATCCGCGCACCGGGATCGATATCCGGAGTATGGAGTTGGCCGCCGACGAGCAGGCCAAGATCCGCATCGGCGAGCGCTCGGATGTGATGGATCGGTTGCGCGAATGGTCCGGCGGCGCGGCGCTCGGCGAGTACACGCGCGACCGCGTGCTGTCGAGTTCGGCGTTGCTCGCGATAACCGTTCCGCGTCGATCCGGCGCAGAGTCGGTATCACTTGCCGATTACGCCCGCGGCGGCGCGGCCGTGCAGCGGCTCTGGATCGCGGCGCAACGGCTCGGTCTTGCGGTGCAACCGGTCTCGCCTTTGTTCCTTTACGCGCGGCACCCCGACGAGCTGAAAGGGATTTCCCCGGATTTCGCGGATACACTTACCTCACTTCAGGGCCGTTTCCTGGACCTGCTGGGAGTACCTGAGCATGAGATCATGGCATTGGTGCTTCGCCTGAGCTACTCGGTAGCAGCCACGGTCCGCAGCAGGCGGCTTCCAGTGCCGGGCGCGGGCAACCGCAGCTAGCGCGATCGGAGATATGGTGCCTCGGCGAACGCTCGACTCACTGGTGACCCAGGTCGCCTCGGAGTTGATGGGCGTCGACGCCACAACGATGGTGGCGGCGAGTGAACGTGTGCTGGCCAGGCTGGTCGAGCATTTCGATGTCGATTTCAGCTACTTACGCCATACCGATAGAGAGCAGCGGGCGACTGTGCTCATCGCGGAATGGCCGCACCGCGGTGACATACCGGATCCGGACCCGCTGAAGATCGTGCATTTCGAACATGCCGATTCGGTATTCCGGGAATTGGAACACGCCACCGAGCCGATCATCGTGCGGCCGTCTCAGCAATCCGCCGACTATCAGGAGACGATCCGGCGCTCCTCGGGCATCCCACAGGTCGCGATGGCCGCGGTGCCGCTGTTGTCGCGTGGCGAGTCGACCGGCGTGCTGGGATTCATCAAACAGGGCGATCGCGACTGGAGCACCCGGGAACTGAATGTGCTCAAGGCGATCGCCGCGCTCTTCGCCCAGCTGCAGGCGCGCGTGGTTGCCGAAGAACGATTGCGATATATCGCGCTGCACGACGATTTGACCGGGCTGGCGAACCGGCGGGCGCTGCTCGAACATATGGAACAGCGACTCAAACCGGGCAGTCCCGGCCCGGTGGCCGCCTTCTTCCTCGATCTCGACCGGCTCAAAGCGCTCAACGATTTTCTCGGACATACCGCGGGGGACAATTTCATTCGCACACTCTCCTCGCGACTGCGGGAGAATCTCGATCCCAATGACATGATCGCCCGACTCGGTGGCGACGAATTCGTCATCGTTCCGGCCAAACCGATGGATGCGGTGGCCGCCGAATTGGAGGCGACGCGGATCCAGCAGCTCATCGGACGGCGGGTCACTGTCGGCGGGGAATCGGTCAGCCGTGGCGCCAGCGTCGGAGTAGCGGTGGGTATCCCCGGGGAGACCACGGTCGCGGATGTGCTGCGCCGGGCCGATCACGCGCTGCTGTCGGCGAAATCGGGCGGCGGCAATGGGGTCGCGGTCTTCACCGACGCCATGCGCGCGCAGTTCGAATTACAGGACGATGTGGAGCTGAATCTGCGCGGTGCGGTCTCCGACGGCTCGCTGCTGCTGCACTATCAGCCCGAGGTCGATCTGCGCACCGGGCGGGTGGTGGCGCTGGAGGCGCTGGTGCGCTGGTTGCACCCGACCAGGGGGCTGCTGCCGCCCGGTGCGTTCGTCACCGTCGCCGAGGCCACCAATCTCGCGGGTGAGCTGGGGCGTTGGGTGATTCGGTCGGCCTGTGCGCAGTTCGCCGAATGGCGCAGGCGGGGGCTGGCGGCGAATGTGGTGATGCGGATCAATGTTTCGCCGGTTCAATTGGTCAGCCTGGATTTCGTGGAGCGGATCGAGGATATTCTGCGGCTGTTCGGGATCGATGGCAGTTCGGTCTGCCTGGAGATCACCGAACATGTGGTCGTGCAGGATTTGGCGCGCACCCAGGTCACGCTGCGCGGACTCAAGCGAATGGGCGTGCAGATCGCTATCGATGATTTCGGCACCGGATACAGCTCGCTGTCGCATCTGAAGGCGCTTCCGGTCGATGCGGTGAAGATCGACCGCGGCTTCGTGCAGCGGCTCGGCGCGAGCACGGACGATCTGGCGATCGTGAAATCGATCATCGGGTTGGCCGGGTCGTTCGGGCTCGGTGTGGTGGGGGAGGGCGTCGAGACGCCGGTCGCCGCGCGGACCCTGGTCGGGTTGGGTTGCTATCGAGCGCAAGGGTTTCTGATCGCGCGGCCGATGCCCGCCGATGAGGTGGAGGCGCATCTGGCGGTCGGGCGCATCCCGCTGGATCTGGATCTACCTCGGGCAGGCCGCGGCACCACACGCGGGTGACCGGTATGTCCGGTCCGGGGCTGCTGATCGAAACGCTCGGTCTCGGCGTCGAGGAGCGTCGCTTGCGACCTCCCGGGTGTGCGCCGTCGTACCCGTTAGCAGGGTCTTTCACGGGTGTTCATGCGGTGTTGGGCGCATCGGTTCCAGGGGGAACCCGATTGGCTGCACGATCGGCGATGTGCGCATCGTGCAACTGGCGAACTTCTACGGTCCGCGGTCGGGTGGGCTGCGCACCGCATTACATCATCTGGGCGAGGGGTATGTGGCCGCCGGGCACGAGGTGGTGCTGATCGTGCCAGGACCTCGCCGGACCGAGGAGATCCTGCCAACCGGTGCCGTGCGGATAACCCTGCCTGCCTTGGCGATTCCGTGGACCGGTGGTTATCGGGCGGCGGATCCGCGCCGAGTGGCCGATGTGCTGGCCGGATTGCGTCCGGACGTGCTCGAGGTTTCGGATCGGCTGACGCTGCGAGGGTTCGGACGCTGGGCGCGCACCAGGGACGTGGCGAGCGTGATGATCTCGCACGAGCGCCTTGACCGACTGCTGGGCCAGGTCATGCCAGGGCCGGTGGCCCGCCGATGCGCCGATATCGCCAACCGGCGCACCGCCGACGACTACGACATCGTGGTTTGCACGACGGAATTCGCGCGCGCGGAGTTCCTGCGCATCGATGCGCCCAATGTCGAACTGGTGCCGCTCGGAGTGGATCTGGAGCTGTTCAGCCCGCGCCGCCGCGACTATCGCTTGCGCGCCGATCTCGGCGTGCCCGGGCATCCGCTGCTCGTGCATTGTGGGAGATTGTCGGTGGAGAAGCGGGTCGATCGCAGCATCGAGGCCATCGGCGCGCTGCGCGAGGCAGGCGTCGAGGCGCGGCTGGTCGTCGCGGGGGAGGGGCCGCGGCGCGAAGCCTTGGAGCGTCGCGCCCGTGCGCTACCGCCACTGACCGGTGGGCTGCCCGCAGTGCACTTCACCGGATTCATCACCGACCGGGCCATGGTGGCGAAACTGCTTGCCACCGCCGATGTTTCGCTGGCACCCGGCCCGCACGAAACCTTCGGCCTCGCCGCGCTGGAGGCTTTGGCCGCAGGCACGCCGGTCGTGGCCAGCCGATCCTCGGCGCTCGCCGATATCGTCACCGCCGAATGCGGCGCGGTCGCCGCCGATCGCCCGTCCGCCTTCGCTCGAGCCGTCACCGATGTGCTCGCGATGCCGACCATCGGTCGTCGGAGGGCAGCGCGCAGCCGAGCGGAGCAGTTCACCTGGCCCAGGGCGGTCGCGGGGATGCTTGCGGTGCTCGGGCGGTAACTCCGAGCGTTCTTAGCCGGACTCCTCGGCCGCTTCGGCGGTAGTGGCAGTCATCGCATACTCCGACGCCACACCGAGACCACAGGCGATACTCACGGAAAAACCCGTGAATGCAGTTCAGGGTGTGATTCGCGCTGCGGCGCGCTCACCGGTGCGGGTCACGGCGGCGCGCACAGCATACGATCGGGGCGTGACCCAGGTGACCGACCAGCGCGCGACCATAGCCGGCGCCCTGCCCTCTTGGTCGAGCCCCGCGCCCCTGCGTCCATCGCCCGACTTCGGGCCGCTCGACAAGCTCCAGGGGTGGGTGGTCACCGCGGTACTCACCGCGATCGCGGCGTTGACGCGGTTTATCATGTTGGACTATCCAACCGACGCCTACACCCCGGTCTTCGACGAGAAGCATTACGCGCCGCAGGCCTGGCAGGTCCTCACCGGCGGCGGCGTCGAGGACAACCCCGCATACGGACTGGTGGTACATCCCCCGATCGGCAAACAGCTGATCGCGGTGGGCGAGTGGATGTTCGGCTACAACGGCTGGGGTTGGCGATTCAGCGCGGCGCTGGCGGGCACGATCCTGGTACTGCTGGTCATCCGGATCGTGCGCCGGATGGCGCGCTCCACCATGGTCGGCGCGATCGCGGGCATTCTGCTGATCGCCGACGGACTGACCTTCGTCTCCTCGCGCATCGGCATGCTCGACATCTTCATGGGGGTGCTGGTCACCGCTGCCTTCGGCTGTCTGATCGTGGACCGCGACGAGGTCAGGGCCCGAATCGCCGAGGTGGACTACGAGGGTCGCACCAATGCGAGCGAATGGGGTCCGCGACTAGGAGTGCGCTGGTGGCGTTTCGGCGCCGGGCTACTGCTCGGACTCTCCTGCGGCACAAAGTGGTCCGGGATGTACTTCATCCTCGCATTCGGACTCATGAGCGTCTATTTCGACGTCTCAGCGCGGCGCGCCTACGGGGTGCGACGGCCCTGGGTCGGCGCGGCGGTGCGCGATGTCGGGCCCGCGCTGTATTCGTTGGTGCTGATTCCGCTCGGGGTGTATTTGGCCAGCTACTGGGCCTGGTTCGCCAGTGAGGACGGTGTCTTCCGCTATGCGGTCGGCAATCAGGTCGGTCGCGACGGTCGGTGGTCGTTCCTGCCGAATGCGCTGCGCTCGCTGTGGTACTACAGCGGCGAAACGCTGCGCTTCCACGAGGGTCTGACCAATTCGGCCGGTAACCATCACCCCTGGGAATCCAAGCCGTGGACCTGGCCGATGGGGCTGCGGCCGATGCTCTACTACTACGCCGACACCGGCGTCACCGGCTGCGGTCAGACCCAGTGCGTGAAGGCGGTGATGCTGATCGGTACCCCGGCGATCTGGTGGATCGCCTTCCCGGTGCTGGGCTGGATGCTGTGGCGCAGTGTGGTCCGTCGCGACTGGCGCTATGCGGCGGTGCTCACCGGGTACGGAGCCGGGCTCATTCCCTGGTTCTTCACCCTCGATCGGCAGATGTACTACTTCTATGCGGTACCGCTGGCGCCGTTCCTGGTGATGGGGATCGCGCTGGCGTGCGGCGATATCCTCGGCCCGGCCCGATCGGTACGAATACCGCGAAGTCCGGCGGGCACCTATCTGCCCGCCGTGCCGAGTGAACGGCGCAGCCTCGGACTGCTCGCGGTCTGCATCTACCTCGGCCTGGTGATCGCGAATTTCATCTGGCTCTGGCCGATTCTGACCGCGCTGCCGATCACTCCCGGCAACTGGCACGACCATCTGTGGCTGCCCAGTTGGCGCTGATGACTAACCCTCCAGAGCCGACCTGACGTACTGCAGGGCCGCCTCGTCATCGAGACCGAGTCGTCGAATGGCGGCGACGTAATCGGTCGCGGCGCGGCCCGCCAGATCCTTGGTCGGATCACCGGAGGATGCGATGAAAGATCCTTGTCTGCCCCGGGTTTCGACCACCCCATCGGCCTCGAGTTCCCGATACGCCCGAGCGACCGTATTCGGCGCGAGTCCGAGTTGCGCGGCCAGAGCTCGCACCGTCGGAATCCTCGTCCCCGCCGTCAACTCACCCGAGCGCACCTGCGCGATGACACCGAGGCGCAGCTGCTCGTAGGGCGGTATCGAGGAATCGTGGGTCACGGTAATGGTGAACATCACACGCTCACACGTCATCGCGGGACAGCGGGCAGGACATGCAGCGCGGTCCACCACGGCCGGAACCCAATTCGGAGCCAGGTATGCGCAGCACCTCGATACCAGCGTCCTCGAGCCGCGTATTGGTCATATCGTTGCGCTCGTAGGCGACGACCACGCCGGGCGCGAGCGCCAGGGTGTTGTTGCCGTCGTCCCACTGCTCGCGTTCGGCGGTGACCCCGTCGAGTCCGGTATCGATGACCCGCAGTTTGCCGATGCCCATCGCCTCCGCGGCCGCCGCCAGAAACGGATCGGGGCCGCGCATACTCACCCGCGCCTGATCGTTGCGGCCGCCGCCGAAATCGGCATCCGACTCCGCGTCCTCGCGATGAATCGTGAACGCACACAGCGAATCCCGCACCGCCGGATACATCACGATGGCATCGGTGTCGACCATGGTGCAGACGGTGTCCAGATGCATGGTCGCGCGACTCTGGGCGATCGGGACGACCAGCACGGTGTGCGCGAGATTGTCGTCGAACAGACTGCGCGCCAACGCTTCCGCGCCCGCGGGCGAGGTGCGCTCACCGACACCGACCGCGACCACCCCCGGCGCGAGCAACAGCACATCACCGCCCTCGATCGGCGCGGTATGCGATTCGTAGGCCCGCCGCACGCCGAGGAAGCGCGGATGGAATGCGTAGATGAGATCGGTCAGCGAGGTCTCGCGCATCCGGGCGGGCAGGGCGAGTGAGGTGATCGCCACCCTCGGACCGACCCAGAATGACGAATCCCTGGTGAACAGCAGATTCGGCAGCGGATCGATGACGAAATCCGCGCCGTGGTGCATGCGCCGCACCAGTGAGGTGTTATCGCCTTCGAAGGGCAGTTCGTCGAAGGTCATCCCGGCCATGAGGATATTGGCAAGATCCCTGGCCCGAACGCCGCGCAGGAAGGCCGCGAGCTCGTCGGCCAGCATATGCCCGAGTTTGCGCGCGTCGACGGCGCCGGAGATGCCCTGGATGCGGGCCGCGCCGCTGACCGAGAGGGTTTCGGCGAGTAGATCGGCGAGTAGCAGCACCTCGACGCCGCGCTCACGCAGCACACCGGAGAAGATGTCGTGCTCCTGCTGCGCCCGCTCGACCCACGGAATGCCGTCGAAGAGCAGTTGATCGTTATTGCGCGGCGTCAGCCGCCGCAATTCGTCGCCGGGCCGGTGCAGCAGCACCGTGCGCAAGGTGCCGACCTCCGAGGTAACCGCCAGTCGACCGCCCGGCTCGCCGACACCATCGAACCCATCGTCGGCACCGCCATCGTGCCCCGCCCGCACCGCGTCTGCTGCCATGATCCGACCGTAGTTCGCCGAGGGCGTAAGAGCACGCAATTGGCTGTCTTCCGATTCCGACTCCAGCACACCCTAACCTGAAGTATTGTTCAGGTGAATGGAGGAGCGTGATGTCGACAACCGATTGGCGAGCGAAGGAGCTGACCCCCGGGCAGCTGTCCGAGCGTAGCGGAGTAGCGGTCTCCGCGTTGCACTTCTACGAACGCGAGGGTCTCATTTCGAGTCGTCGCACCAGTGGAAATCAACGCAGATACGCGCGCGAAACGCTGCGTCGCGTCGCCTTCATCCGCATCTCCCAGCGGGTCGGCATTCCATTGAGCGAAATCCGGGCGGCACTGGACAAACTCCCCGAGGGCCGCACCCCAACTCGGCGCGACTGGGAGACGCTGTCCACCGCATGGCAGGCCGACCTCGACGACCGCATCACCCAGCTGACTCGCCTGCGCGACAACCTGACCGGCTGCATCGGCTGCGGCTGCCTGTCACTCGGCAGCTGCCGTTTGGTCAATGAACACGACCGCCTCGGCGAACAGGGTCCGGGCGCCCGCGTGCTCGATGTGACGCTCAACTGCCCATCGAAGCCAGCAACCTGCTGAACCGATCGCTGGTGCGGCGAATCACGAATTCGTAGGGGTAGGCGAATTTGCGAGCCCACCAATAGCCGAAGCGGATATCGAAGGAGGTGTAGACGAGGAACCGATTGCGCTCGATACCCCGAAGGATCGCCGCCGCAACATGTTCCGGCGATGCGGCGTGCTTGGTGAACGCCGTGGTGAGTCGCTTTATCCTCGGGTCCTCCCTGTCCACGCCGACCAGCTCGACGCTCTGCACCAGCGGTGTGTTCACCGCGCCGGGCACCACCAGATGCACCGAAATATCATGGCGCCGCAAATCGACTCGCAAAACCTCGGAGACGCCGCGGATACCGAATTTGCCCGCGCTGTAGGCGGCATGCCATGGCAGCGCGAGGATTCCGGCCGCCGAAGAGACATTCACCAGTGCCCCACCGCGTTTCGCCCGGACCATCGGCGGCACGAAGTTCTCGATCACATGGATCGGGCCCATCAGATTGACATCCACCATTTTGCGCCAGTGGCGATGCTCGAGGTTCTCGACGGTGCCCCAGGCAGAGGTGCCCGCGATATTCATGACGATATCGAGGCTGCCGAATTCGGCGTGCACATCGGTGGCGAAGGCGGTGACCGCGTCGTAGTCGGTGATATCCAGGGCACGTGCGGCGAGCACGGTACCGCCCGCCTCCTTGATGGTGCGAACCGTATCCTCGAGGCCCTCGGCATTGATATCGGTCAGCACCAGTTCGGCATCCCCAGCCGCGGCCGCCAGGGCGGTCGCCCGGCCGATTCCACTCGCCGCCCCGGTGACAAGCACCTTCGCATCCCGCACTGTCTTCCTGCGCCCACGACCAAGCACACCGGATCCCATCTCGAATAGGCCGAATCGGTTGCACGCAGGGTACGCGGCAACAGTGACCTTCCGGCGCCTGACTCGCTTATGTCTGATGTGGATCGCGTCCCAGACCACGCAAACGTTCACGCTCGGCTACACGTTCGCGTTCCCTGCTAGCTTCTCGGGCGCGGTGCTCGTTGTGGTCGTGTTCGCGTGCTCTGGGCTGCTCTCCGGGCTGTATTCGCCCGATTTCCAGCACGCGCATGACTTCCCGCGGAACACCTTCCCGTACGGCACGCTCATGGACCTTGCGTACTTGTTCGCGCTGTTTCTCGATAGCCTCCCGTTCGATCCGCTCTTTGTCTTCACGGGCGAGGGTAGAGCCGATGTTTCCAAGCTCGTGCGTTACGTCTCTGCGCTTATCCTCGTGGTTCTGTTCTATGAGTCGTTCCGTTTCTTGGGCGTGTTCGCGCCCTAGTCCGGCGTCGCGAACCATATCCCGAGCCTTGGCGCGTTCTATTTCGCGGATATCTGCGAGGTCTTTGGTCAAGCGCGTGTGCGATTCGCGTAGCTTATCGATTTCCAGCGCCTGGCCTTTTTCGCGCGGCTCGGCAATCTTCCGCGCCTCTGTCACATGTTCGCGGAACTGTTCGCGTTTCTCGTTCAACTCTCTCGCGCTGACACTCCGCGCCAACGCTCTATCGCGTGCTCGTTGTTCTCGCTCTGCGATCCGCGCCCGGTCGTCGCGCGCTCTTTCTTGCTGTCGCTCCGCCCGTTTCCTCTCCTGCTGCTCGCGCGCTTGCTCGCGAACGCCGGGCAATTCAAGTTGTGGGGCCGATTCTCTTTCCAGACCTCGTGCCCAAATCTCGCGGGCATCACTGCGCGAGATAATCTGGTGCGTGAACTTATCCGGGAAATCGCGGGCCAGGCCATCGATCAATTCCCGGCATTCTTTCGAGATCGACTCGCCCTGAACCGAACGCAGTGTATGATGATTGATCTCGCCCCGGTCGAGAAGGTCCCGAACTCCTCTGAGCTGCTTTTCGTCCTTTCGTCCTTCGATTCGACCGGACTTTTCCTCGATTGAATCGGCGCGACTGCGATCATGCTCATTCCTGATCTTGTCGAACTGAATTCGTTCTACGCGCCCGCCTTTTTCTCGAAACTCATATTTGCGCGATCCCCGGGTGTATCCTTTCTCGTGGTCACGAAAGAATTTGTCGGTGCCGTTTTCGAAAATCCTGCCGCGCTCATGAGGTTCGAAATCGCCACGATCCCTGCCGTAGCCGTCACTCATTGGGGCCTACATCAGATTGTAGTATTTCCTGCGTAAGTCGTCGGTGATGTGAATGAAGCCGTCACCATACTCAACATTGTGATGAATCATCGAATCGATATACTCGAATACCGAAGACTCATCGTCGTCACCATCGTAATCCACGTACCGCAACGCCGGATTCACGCCGCCGTCATAAAACGATTTATCGGGACCATAGGCGGTGTGATCGACCCATTCGCCATCCACATACTTTTCGAAACATGCGCCTATAAAGCAGATGAACGCGTCGGTCATGTCCTGATTTTCCGGCAGGTACGGCGTGTCCGAATCCGGAAATAATTCCCGGCAAATATCGTTCAGTCGGTGCAGGTCCGGGGAATCAGCAGGCCACAACTTAGGCGGAAGGCGATCAACCCCCGCATGCAAGAGAAACTTACGCACCTGCGCCGCGCGTCGGTCCGGATCGACCCACTTGCCCCATGGGGTCTGTTCGACTTCGAAATCCAGACCCAGTTGTTCATCGTTCCCCATGCAGATGCCTCCGGTCTTCTCGTTCGCTGCCCGTATCCGAGTGAGTGTCCCATCTCATTGTTCGTCGATATCGTGAACACCCGTCGGCTGGATAGTGATTGAGTCGGCCTTGTCCAGCTCGGCGTCCGTATCGGAGACCCAGCCGTCCTCAATCCGGCTCAGTGACCCGTCCGCAGCTTGGTAGATCGGGTCACTGTCGGTGGGGGCAAGCGCGAGCTTGCATTGAGTGTCTTCGTGAAAGGCGGCGAGAAGCGCCCGCACAGACGGCGCGATTTTCTGCGAACGAGACGGAACGAGGTCGGACAAAGTCTACTCCCCCAACGGATTTGGAAGATCGATTGTACTGAGGAGAACGGCCCAGTAGTCATCGCGCACGACGTTCCACAGGTCTTCGTGCTGCGGAAGCATCTCCCGAGCGTCAGCCAAATCCGGATACGCGTCGAACATGATCGTTCCCGGTTGCGCTCCGTAGAGCGGCGTTTTCGATGGCACGCGGTAAGCAGTGAAATGCTCAGTAGGAAACTGTACGTGCAGGACACGCGGCATACGGCCTGCCAACTGCCACACAGCGATCTTGCGACCGTCCTCGGTTTGCGTTGTCCGCAGCCCATCTCGGCGCATTACGCGCCCCCGTTGGTGCGCCCGATGCCCGGGGACTCAACACTTCGGTAGCGGGGCGATTCATCTGGGTCCGTCGGGGAAGCCCACAAATTCATCGCCACAGAAAAGAGCGCGATCACTTCGACGGATGGCGGTTGCCAGCCTTCGACCTCGGGCCGGGGTGGGCCGACGAACGGGTTTCGGTGCGGAAGATCTTTCGCAGTCATGGTCTGGACCCCCTAGTTGCTGCGGTTTGGTAGGCACCCGATGACGGGGACTACGACGTGCCAGTCGGTTCAACCGGCACCGGGTACCGGCTTCAACCATGTCGTGTAGCGCCGCGTGAGGAGCAGTGGCAACGACCGTGGCATTTAGGTACCGGGCGTTGGTTCTCCTCGCAGTTGCGACACCGGGTAGTGGCATCGGGGGTGGCATCCGTGCCACGGGAGGGCATACGCCTTTCCTCTTAGCGCGGAGGCGGGAATGATCGAAGTATGAGCAGCGGGACCGGCGACCTGATACGCCAACTTCGCTTGGCCAAGGGCTGGTCTCAGGGAAGGCTTGCCGATGAACTGTGCAAGGCATCTGGTGCCAACATCAGCCGTGAGTACATTTCCCGGCGTTGGGAGTCCAACGCCATGGAGCCCTCAGCGTTTTGGTTGCGTCATCTAGCGGCGGTACTGGATTGCCCTCGCGAGTTGTTGGAGGCGAACGTGAACCGTCGCGAATTCCTCAGCCACTTAGCCGCCACATCGGTAGCGCCCGTAGTGGCATCTGACCTATTGGCACAAGGTTTCTCGGCGCGGTTGAGTCCGCACAGGCCAGGTATCGAGGCTTGGGAAGACAAGCTTGTCACGTACGGCCACGACTACATGAGCGTGGGAGCCGCTGAGATCCAACGTCGGTTGGCGGCAGACATGATCGTGCTTCAACAACAGTTGGACGCACCGGGGATGTGGTCCGTTGCTGCACGCCTGATGACGCTGTACGCCAAGACCTTCCCGGGTAGTGATGGCCGCAAGGCGATCAACTGGTATTCGATGGCAGCTGAAGCGGCTGACCGGTCAGAGGACACCGTTATCCGGGTTTGGGTCCGTGGTCGAGCGGCAATCGCGCTCGGCTATGAAGGTGCCGCTCTGCCAGTTGCTCATCGGTTCGCGAATGAGGCTCTAGCGATCAGCGACCGGCCGAGCTTGGGCCGGCTCAATGCTTTGTGGGGAAAGGCGCACGCCGCTGCGATCCAAGGTGATCGAAAAGCCGCGCGTGTACTGATCGATACGGGCCGAAGAGAATTCGACCGGTCCGGGTCGGATGACCAGGCCAGCGACTACGCGGTTCCCTGGTGGCGTGTGAACGTCTTCCTGTCGCTGCTAGCGGCCCGTATGGGCGACGAACGAACCGCCGTGGCGGCCCAACAGGCAGCCAGGGCCGATCTTCCGGATTCGTTACCACGGTTTCGCACACACCTGGACATGCACCAAGGGTTGATGCTGGTGCGAGATGGCGACCGGGCCGAGGGTGTGAAACTGGCGCGAGCGGCATTGGATACCCTACCACCGGAAAAGCACTCGCTCACGCTGCGGATGCTGATGGACGAGATCACGGGACCTGGGAAGCCCTGTACCTAACCGGGTAGCTGCCCCGCAGGCGCAGTGGTCAATCGCCTATGCCCGCAGCGGGAACCGGGCGCGGCGCACCGTGAGATTGCGCCAGCGTCATGGCGTAGGAGCGTAGCTGCGCTGACACTCTCATACTCCCTGTTAGGAAGATCGTTAGAAGAGGGGATGTAAAACTAGACAATCGAGTATGCGAGGGCTCGATGCCGAGATCGACCCGACACGGCGGCGCATTGTCCTAATCGGTATGGCGGTCGAACCCAGGGCATATCGGGTCCGGCCGCACTGTGCCGATACGCTGCGTTGGGAACGGGATGATGCGGTCAACCGGACAGGAGTCGTGTGGCGGACCAGGTGGGTCGATTGGTGCTCGCGGCGACGCCGATGGGTGAGGTCGGTGATGCCTCACAGCGGCTACGCGAGGCGCTCGGCTCCGCCGATATCGTCGCGGCCGAGGACACCCGGCGCACCCGTGCCCTGGCAAAGGCCCTGGACGTGGCGATCACCGGGCGGGTCCTTCGTTTCGATGACCACGTGGAGTCGGCGAAGATTCCCGCGCTGCTCGATGACATCGAAAGCGGCCGCACGGTACTGCTGGTGACCGATGCGGGCATGCCGTCGGTGAGCGATCCTGGCTATCGCATGGTGGTGGCCTGTGTGGAGCGTCAACTGCCGGTCACCTGCCTGCCGGGACCGTCGGCGGTGACCACCGCCCTGGCGCTGTCCGCGCTTCCGGTGGAGCGCTTCTGCTTCGACGGATTCGCACCGCGTAAATCCGGTCAGCGTCGAGAGTGGTTGCGCACCTTGCTCACCGAGCCGCGCGCCTGCGTATTCTTCGAGGCGCCGCACCGGCTCGCCGACTGCTTGGCCGATGCGGTCGAAGTGCTCGGCCCGGACCGGCGGGCCGCGGTCTGCCGGGAACTGACCAAGACCTACGAGGAAGTCGTGCGCGGCAATCTCGGCGAACTCGCCGCTTGGGCGGTCGATGGGGCGCGCGGTGAAATCACCGTCGTCCTCGAAGGCGCCCAACCTGTCGCGGCCGATCCCGCCGATCTGGTCGACCAGGTGGAATCGCTGACCGCCGAGGGTATTCGCCTCAAGGACGCGTGCGCCCAGGTGGCCGCCGCGACCGGTGTTTCCCGCCGCGAACTGTACGACGCGGTGCTGACCGCACGCCGCGACGGCGGTGACAGTTCCTAGCGCGACTCGCCATCGCCGACACTCCCGGGCAGCCGGATGGGGAGTGTCATAGTGCTATCGATCACGGGCGCGACGATGATCGATGTCATGACCTCTTTGGAAAGCAAGGCGAAGGCGTTTCTCGAATTGCACGTGCCGGGCGATCCCGGTGTCTTTCCGACGGTGTGGGATGCGTGGTCGGCGAATGTCGCTGTCGCGGCGGGATTCTCGGCGCTGACCCTGGGCAGTCATCCGGTCGCCGATTCGGTCGGGCGCAGCGATAAGGAAGGGATGACGTTCACGGAGCTGTTGACCCGCGTCCGGCAGATCACCGGCGCGGTCGACGTTCCGGTCTCGGTCGACATCGAATCCGGTTACGGGCTCGAGCCCGCGCAGCTGATCGAGGGGCTGCTGGATGCGGGTGCGATCGGCCTCAATGTCGAGGACACGGTGCACAGCGAGGGCGGCCGGTTGCGCACGCCGGAGGAGCATGCCGATTTCGTGCGCGGTTTGCGGCAATTCGCCGACGCGGCGGGCGTGCACGTGGTGATCAATGCGCGCACCGACCTGTTCATGCGTGAGGACGGTGACGCGAGCGACCGCGTCGATCGCGCCATCGCGCGCCTGCGGCTGGCCGCAGCGGCGGGTGCGGATTCGCTGTTCCCGGCGGGTCGGCACTCCGATACCGATATGCGCAGGTTGACCAGCGAATTGCCGCTGCCGATCAGCGTTGTCGGGCTGCCCGATAAGTCGGATAAGGCCGTCTTCGCCGAACAGGGCGTCGGCCGCATCACTTTCGGCCCCATGCTGCAGTGGGCGCTGACCGCCGAGATCAATCGGCTGCTCGACCGCTGGAAGTAGTTCCTGGAAGCTCGGCAGAACCTGAAGCGCTACCGCTTTATCGGCGGTAGCGCTTCAGTGATCTTCGTGTTTCAGCGGCGCCATTGAGCTCGGTCAGCAGATCGTCCGGGCACAACTCCTAGTGGTCACCCCAGCAGCAGTCTTGCTATCCCGGATGCGGTAGCTCATGCTACATCTTCTATTGATTACTTCTTCGGCTCCACGTAGCGGGGGTAGACCGCTTCGGGCTCCGGCAGCGGGGTGCCGGGGACCAGCGAGGTCGGGATATCAGCGAACGAACGGTTCTGCGTGGCAAGCAGATCCAGGATCTTGCCCGCAGATTCCGGCATGACCGGCTGCACCAGAATCGCCACGATGCGCAGCAGTTCTATGGTCACATACAGCACCGTCGCCTCGCGGGCCAGTGACTCCTCGGTGCCGGCCTTGGCCAGCGCCCATGGCGCTTCCGCGGAGAAGTAGCGGTTGGCCTCACCGAGCGTCAACCAGATCGCCTCCAGCGCCAAATGCATTTGCTGGGCGTCGAATTCGGTGCGGCAGTGCTCCAAAAGACCATTGGCGCGGTCGAGCAGTGCGCGATCAGCCTCGGTGAATTCGCCCGGCGTCGGCACCACGCCGCCGCAGTCGCGCGCGACCAGCTTCAGGCTGCGCTGCACCAGATTTCCGAATTCATTGGCCAGATCGGTATTGACCCGACCGACGATCGCCTCGTGGCTGTAGCTGCCGTCCTGACCGTAGGAGATCTCGCGCAGCAAGAAGAAGCGCACCGCGTCGACGCCGTATTCGTCGACCAGCGCGAGCGGGTCGACCACATTGCCGACCGACTTGGACATCTTCTCGCCCTTGTTGTACAGGAACCCGTGCACGAAAACGCGTTTCGGCAATTCGATCCCGGCCGACATCAGGAACGCGGGCCAGTACACGGTGTGGAACCGGGTGATGTCCTTACCGATGATGTGCACATCGGCGGGCCAGAAGCGCTGGAACGCAACCGATTCCGTCTCCGGGAAACCTACGCCGGTGATGTAGTTGGTGAGCGCGTCCACCCATACGTACATCACATGATCGGGATGGCCGGGTACCGGCACGCCCCAGTCGAAGGTGGTGCGTGAAATGGACAGGTCCTTCAGACCCGCCTTCACATAACTCACCATCTCGTTGCGAGCCGTTGCGGGCGCGATGAATTCGGGATGTTCGTCGTAGAGCGCGAGCAGCTTGTCCTGGTAGTTCGACAGCCGGAAGAAGTAGTTCGACTCCTCGGTCCAGGTGACCGGCGTCTTCGACTCGGTCGAGATCCGGGTGTCGTCCTCGAGCAGTGTCGTTTCTTCCTCGGTGTAGAAAGCCTCGTCGCGTACCGAGTACCAGCCCGAGTAGTTGTCCAGGTAGATATCGCCGTTGGCGAGCATCCGCTCCCAGATCGCGGCACTGGCCACCTGATGGTCGTCATCAGTGGTGCGGATGAAGCGGTCGTAGGAGATGTCGAGTGTCTTGTCCAACGCCTCGAACACATCCGAGTTGCGCGCGGCGAGCTCCTCCACCGGCACCCCCTCGGCGACCGCGGTCTGCTGCATCTTCTGCCCGTGCTCATCGGTGCCGGTCATGAAGAAGACGTCATAACCGTCGAGCCGCTTGAAGCGGGCGAGGGCGTCGGCCGAGATGTACTCGTACGCATGCCCGATGTGCGGCGCACCATTCGGGTATGCGATGGCCGTTGTGATGTAGAAGGCGGGGCGGTCAGCTGCGGTCATGGTGCATCTACTGTAATGCGCGTGGATTCTGACGCTCACGTGAATATCCCCCGAGGTGATGGCCGCCGTCGCGCGCCCGCGTTCTGGTGCGCCGGAGTCTGCCGATGAGCGAGCGAACGATATCTCAGCGCCCGGCGGGCGCGATGGAGCCGAGCGTCGGCGAGGCGGAGTCGTGAGCACCAAACGACCCGCGCCCGAGCTGCCGGAACCGCTCGCGCCGCTGGTGGACGCGCATACCCATCTGGATGCCTGCGGGGCGAGCGATGCGAAGTCGACCGCCGTGATCGTGGACCGGGCGGCCTCGGTCGGGGTCGGCCAGGTGGTGACTGTCGCCGACGATTTGGCCGCGGCACAGTGGGCCGTGCAGGCCGCGAACTGGGATCGACGGGTCTTCGCCGCCGTGGCGCTGCATCCGACGCGGGCGAATGCGCTCGATGACGTGGCCAAGGCCGAACTGGAGCGTTTGGCCACCGACCCGCGCGTGGTGGCGATCGGCGAAACCGGTCTGGATTACTACTGGCCGGGCAAGTTGGCGGGCTGCGCCGATATCGAGGATCAGGTCGAAGGCTTCCGCTGGCATATCGACCTGGCCAAACGGCTGCGCAAACCGCTGATGATCCACAATCGCGAGGCGGACCACGATCTGCTGACCGTACTGCTGGACGAAGGCGCTCCGGAAACCGTGATCTTCCATTGCTTCTCCTCGGACACCAATATGGCGATGGCGTGCGTGGCGGAGGGCTACATCCTCAGCTTCGCGGGCACCGTGAGTTTCAAGAATGCGCATGAATTGCGCGAGGCCGCCAAGGTGGTACCCGATGAGCAGATCTTGGTGGAAACCGATGCGCCGTATCTCACGCCGCATCCATTCCGTGGCGCTCCCAACGAATCGTATTGCCTTCCCTACACGGTGCGTGCCCTAGCGGAATTGCGCGAACAAGATGCTGTGGTCCTCGCCGAAATCACCACAGCCAACGCCCGCCGCATCTACGGCATCTGAATTCCGGACCCGGTCTAATCGCGAGTGGGTTCGCAATTTCACCTGATCTTGTTTCACATTTGGCCAGCGGGTGTGTTCTAGGTCACTCCGGTCGGCCTATTTTGTGATTTACCTGCGGCGTCGATATCCCTTTGTAATATTGATACCCGAGATTCGTAACACTACGGTTGTCGACCGCTGACCCCTTCGTTATCGTACTGTGATCATGTCTCCATTCTCGAGGATCAACCAGTCCCGCTCGCCGCTGCTGTACGCGGCGGTCGCGGCGCTGCTGGTGACGCTGATCGTCGGTGCCGCGATGGCAATCGTCAACCGCAAGACGGTCACGGTCGTCGTGGACGGTGAGCAGATGACGCAGACCACCATGTCACGCAACGTCAGTGGAGTGCTGAAGGCCGCGGGTTTCGATGTGAACGATCGCGACCTGGTCCGGCCCGCGCTGGCCGCGGCGATTACCGATGGTGCGACCATCACCTACAACCGGGCACGCGAGGTCGCGATCTCGCTGGACGGCAAGGCCGAGAAGGTGTGGTCGACGGGTCTGACCGCGGGCGATGTGGTCGACCAACTGCATCTGCCCCGCGAGGTATTCGTTTCCCCGGCGCGCAACGAGAGGTTGCCGCTCGAAGGCGCCGCGCTGCAGATCGCCAGCCCGCGTTCGGTATCGCTGCTCGATGGCATCGGCAATCCGGTCGATGTTCGCCTGGCCGCGCCGACCGTCGGTGAGTTCCTTGCAGTCGCGGGAATTCCGCTGATCGAGCAGGACAGCGTCTCGCCCGCCGCGACCACGCCGCTCACCGATGGGCTGCGGATCGTGGTCACCCGCCAGCGGGTCGAGAACAAGGTCGAGACGGTGCCGCTGGATCCGTCGGAGGATGTGATCGAGGATCCGACGCTGAATATGAGCCGGACCGTGGTGGAGAGCCAAGGTGCACCCGGCCTGCAGGACGTGACGTTCGCGGTCACCATGGTCAACGGCCAGGAGGTCAGTCGGCGGCAGATCGCCTCCAATGTGAAGGTGGCGGCTCAGCCGAAGACCGTCCGCAAGGGCGCCAAGCCCGGCACCGAGGTGCCGCCGGTGCGCGACGGCGATATCTGGGATGCACTGGCCCGCTGCGAATCCACCGGTAACTGGGGCATCAATACCGGCAACGGGTACTACGGGGGTATCCAATTCGACCAGGGCACCTGGGAACGCCAGGGCGGCCTCAAGTACGCCCCGCGGGCGGACCTGGCCACCCGCGAAGAACAGATCGCGATCGCCGAAGTGACTCGCGCCCGTCAGGGCTGGGGTGCATGGCCCGCGTGCACCAGTCGCCTGGGTATCGGCTGATAGCAGCGAGCGGGTTGATACCTTGTCGGGCGTGCCCGAACCCGATATTTCCGCTCGTGGGAGTGCTGCTTTGCTCGGACCCGCCGAGGTGCGGGCGCTGGCCGAGCGACTTGGCGTGCGGCCGACCAAGCAACTCGGACAGAACTTCGTGCACGACGGCAATACCGTGCGGCGGATTGTCGCGGCGGCCGGGGTGGGGCGCGGGGATACGGTGCTCGAGGTCGGGCCGGGACTCGGTTCGTTGACATTGGCGCTGCTCGATGTGGTGGATTCGGTTGTCGCGGTCGAGATCGATCCGGTACTGGCGAAACATCTTCCGGTGACCGTCGCGGATCGCGCGCCGGATCTGGCCGGGCAGTTGACCGTCGTGGAAGCCGATGCGCTCCGGGTTCGTGCGGACGACCTGCCCGCGGCACCAACGGCACTGGTGGCGAATCTGCCCTACAACGTCGCTGTGCCGGTGCTGCTGCATCTGCTCGCCGAATTGCCCAGCATCACAACCTCATTGGTGATGGTGCAGGCCGAGGTCGCGGACCGCCTCGCCGCCGAACCCGGCAGCCGCGTTTACGGCGTACCGAGCGTCAAGGCGGGCTTCTTCGGCACCGTGCGCCGCGCGGGCGCGGTGGGCACCCAAGTGTTCTGGCCGGTGCCCCGCGTCGAGTCCGGGCTGGTCCGCGTCGAGCGCTATGCCGAACCGCCCTGGCCAATGGATGAGGCGCATCGCCGCCGCGTCTTCGGGGTCGTCGATGCCGCCTTCGCTCAGCGCCGCAAAACCCTCCGCGCCGCCCTCGCCAATTGGGCGGGTTCCCCTGCCGAAGCGGAGCGCAGGCTGGTCGCCGCCGGAATCGCCCCGGCCGCCCGCGGCGAAACCCTGGACACCGCAGCCTTCGTCCGCCTCGCCGCCCAGGCGTAACTCGCGTCGCGGCGGCATGTTTCGCCAGGTTGCCATGAGATATCGACCCGCTCGGGTGCTGCCTTGCTTTCCCGCCGTAACTTCGCCCGGGCGGCGTCGACTGGCTGCCATCGGATTTCGGTCTGCCGCCGCTGTGAATGATCAGCTGGACTGGTCGGTTTCTGTTGCTGGTGAGGCGCGATCGTGCACCGCGTTATCCGGCCGGCTCGCTTGCCGGAGTATCGCCGAAGTGAAACAGATTGTGGATAACGAACTTTTGCCTTGTTGGGCCGCGAAACCGGATTCATGTGCTGCGGCAATCAATTCATGCGTGTCGTCACAGTCTGCGTGTCGAATGGAAAATGCAGGTCAACGCACCGAATGTCAGCTCGGCGACGCGCTGGTCGGCGTATGCGGTCAGGGGTGACCGCCAACCGAATGGTGTCCACCATCGGATGTGGATGGTGCTGTGGATGATTCGATGCGCGCGGTGAACTCGGCGGTATGCACCACGCCCCCGTGGGAGAAGTGTAGATACAGCCGAAATGCACCCGCACTCGGGGTCTGGGCATCGAAGCCGACCTCCGGACCCGCTGGGGTGCGACCGATTTCGTCCTGCGGATGATGTGCAGGTAGGCGAGGTCGTTGGCGGGCAAGAGCGCAGATGCGCGTACGCGCCGGGATACGGCTCGAGGTGTGCTACCGGCGCGCCGGTCACGGTGAAACGAGATCGCTGCTCGCAGTTCTCATAGCTCCCGCCATGCCTACTCGGTCTCCGTCCACCGCTGCCGTTCGGGATGCGAGTGGGAGTGGTTGCGGCTCAGTCCGTCCTGTAACTGTGACGGTGCGACTCGGAACCAGACCGCAGGGCCCCGCCCGGATTCGAATCCGCGGATGCGCTGAGGTCTGTCAGGGTGTAGCCGGATCGTGAATCCGGCAGCCCCGGTGCCCTTCGGGGGCGTGCCGTGGTTCGGTGTCGCCCCGTCGGATCCCCATCAGGGCTCGATACGGGATACGACACCGAACAGTGCGACGAGACCGCCGCCGACCGCGGCGAATCAGCCGGGCCTGCCTCAGACGGCGACTTCGTATCCCGCCTCGTCGACGGCGGCGACGATATCGGCGTCGGCGAGCGGGGCGGCGCTGTCCACCCGAACCGCACCGCTGGCGAGGTCGACGTCCACGCTGGTCACGCCATCGATCTTGCCGATCTCCGTCTTGACCGAGTTGACGCAGTGTCCGCAGGTCATCCCCGTGACGGTGTAAGTGCTCGTGGCCATCTCCGACTCCTTCGATCATACGGTGTGGGGGTATATCCCCGATGCATCGAACATACCCCCGCGGGGTATTGAACGCAAGTGTGAGTGCCCTGTCGTTCCGCGGGTTCGTTGACTAGTCGCTACGAACATCCGGATAGTTCCCGGCCCGGCTGACTCAGCCGCGAACGGCGGAAGGCCAACCGTGCATGGCCATTTCGGCAACCCGCTCCAATTCGGCGGGCCCTGCGCCGTCCCTGGCCGCCTGTGACATGCCCTGCATGACGGTGCTGACATACCGTGCGAGCGTCGCCGCATCGGTATCCGGTGGCAACAAGCCCGCATCGATATCGGCCTGGATGCGCTCGGTGAAAGCCGCCATATTCCGATTGCGAAGGGTGCGCAGCATTTCGGCGATCTCGGTGCTGGTGGTGTTGAGGCCCGCGCTGGTCACCAGGCAGCCGTGCGGGCAATCGGGGCGGGTGTACTCCGTCGCCGCCGCGCGCAGAATGCGGCGCACCACCGCTTCGGCGGTCGGCTCTTCGGTGAGCGCGCGTGGAATGAAGCTGCCATAGCGCGCACCGAAGACCTGCACCACCTCGTTGAACAGCGTCGCCTTATCGCCGAATGCGGCATACAGGCTCGGCGCGCCGATGCCCATCGTCGCGGTCAGATCGCCGATCGAGGTCGCCTCGTAACCGCGCTCCCAGAACAGCCACAGTGCCTTTTCCAGCGCGGCGTCGCGGTCGAACGAGCGGGGGCGCCCTCTGGCCGGTGCACTCATATCGTCATTTTATAGCGGTCATTAGAGAACGTGCTAACGTCCTTTCTGTAGTGACCGCTAGAGAAAGGGGCCCGTCATGGGTGCACAATCCAGCCGACTCGAGGGCAAGACCGCGCTGGTCACCGGTGCCAGCCGCGGCATCGGCCGGGCCATCGCGCAGCGACTTGGCGGGGAGGGCGCGCGCGTCGCCGTGCACTACAACGGCGACGAGCAGGCGGCGAAGGAAACCGTCGCGGCCATCGAGGCGGCGGGTGGTTCCGGCTTCGCGATCAAGGCCGAACTCGGTGTGTCCGGCGATGCGGCGGCGCTGTGGTCCGCATTCGACGCACACGCCGACGGCGTGGACGTCATTGTCAACAACGCGGGCATCGACGGCATCCGCGAACCGATCGGCGGCACCGATGAGGCCGCGTTCGACCGGGTCTTCGCCGTCAATGCGAAGGCGCCGTTCTTCGTCACCAAGTTGGGCCTGGATCGACTGCGCGACGGCGGCCGCATCGTCAATATCTCCACCGGCCTCACGCACGGGGCGAGAATGCCGCAGCTGATCGCCTACACGATGACCAAGGGTGCGATCGATACCTTCACCCAAACGCTGGCAAAGGAACTCGGCGCACGCGGTATCACGGTGAATGCCGTGGCGCCGGGTGTGATCGATACCGATATGAATGCCAACTGGTTGCGCAATAGTGAGACCGAGGCGTTGGTGGCGGGATGGTCGCCCTTGAATCGTGTCGGCCAGCCCGGTGATATCGCGGATATCACCGCCTTTCTCGCCTCCGACGATTCGCGGTGGGTTACCGGCCAGTGGATCGATGCCACCGGCGGGGCGCTGTTGTAACCGTCCGACGCATGGGCGGTGAATGTCTCATCTCGAGCTGAGCACCTGTCGTACCCACGGGATAGGCTTGAGCACCGTGTTGTCAGTTGTGCCAAGTCCCGTCATCGTGCGCGCGCCATCCAAGGTGAATCTGCACCTAGGCGTCGGTGACGTGCGGGCGGACGGCTATCACGATCTGACCACGGTGTTCCAAGCCCTCTCGCTCAGCGATGATCTGGAACTCGCGCCCGCCGCGTCGTTGACCGTGCAGGTCAGCGGCGAGGGCGCCGACGATGTACCGACCGATCGCACCAATTTGGTGTGGAAGGCCGCCGTGCGCGTCGCCCATCTGGCCGGCCGCGCGCCGCTGGTGGAAATCGCCATCAACAAGGGCATTCCGGTGGCCGGTGGCATGGCGGGCGGGAGTGCGGATGCCGCCGCGGCGCTGGTAGGCCTGAACGCACTCTGGGATGTCGGGTTGACTCGCGAAGAATTGTTAGCGGTCGCAACCGAACTCGGCAGCGATGTGCCGTTCGCGCTGCACGGTGGAACGGCGCTCGGCACCGGTCGGGGCGAGCGACTGCTTCCGGTGTTGTCCCGCAATACTTTTCACTGGGTGCTCGCGCTGGCCAAGGGCGGATTGTCCACGCCTGCGGTCTTCACCGAACTCGACCGACTACGCGAGCTCGGCAGTCCGCCCCGGCTGGGTGAGCCGCAGGCGCTGATGCAGGCGCTCGCCTCCGGTGACCCGAAACAACTTGCGCCCCTGCTGGGTAACGATTTGCAGGCCGCCGCGCTGTCGCTGAAGCCGGAGTTGCGGCGAACATTGCGCGCGGGCGTCGGTGCGGGGGCGCTGGCCGGGCTCGTCTCCGGCTCCGGTCCGACCTGCGCATTCCTCTGTGACAGCGAGGACGGCGCGGTGGCGGTCGCGGCCGAGCTCGCGGGTGCGGGCGTGTGCCGCAGCGTGCGCACCGCCAGCGGACCGGTATCCGGCGCTCGGGTCATCAGCAGCGGCACGCCCGGCAAGCGCTGACGGTTCGGCCTCGACCACTAGGTCGCGCCCGACCGTGACCGTCGGTGCGTTTCGCTGACTATGCGATCACGTCGGCGAGGCGGTCGACTTGGTCGGCGTCGCGGCCGTAGCAATAGAGCATGACCTCGTCCGCGCCCAGATCCGCGAATTGGCCTATGGCCGTGCGGATCTCGGCGGGTGTGGTGAGCATTCCCGCGAGCATGAACTCAGCGCGGCCACTGAATTCGTAGTACGCGCCCATCGAGGCGCGGGCATCTTCGATCAGGTCGGGTGCACCGAGCGCGACATTGACTTGGGCGACAATGCGGGGCGCGCCGTCGCGGCCGTGTTCCTTCCACGAGCGGCGAGCCAGGTCGAACAGGCCACCGGCCCACGACGGTGCGGCAGCCGCGAGAAAGCCACCACCCCAACGGCCAACGCGATCGATGGCGGCGGGCTGGAAGCCGCCGAAGAGTAACTCCGGTCCCTCCGGACGTAGCGGCGCGGGACCGATCGGTCCGCAGTCGCTGCCGTACGGCTGGCCCGACCACAGGCGGCGCATGATCTCCAGCTGTTCGTCCAGACGACGGCCGCGGGAGCGCAGCTCGGTGCCGGAGGCGATGTGATCGTCCTCGCGACCACCAACACCGAGGCCGAGCACCAGGCGGCCGCTGGACATGCGATCGAGGGTGGCGGCCTGCTTGGCGAGCAGCGCCGGCTCGCGCAGCGGCGCGATGAGCACCTCGGTCTGCACCTTGATGCGGTTGGTGGCACCGGCGATCATGCCGAGCGCGACCAGTGGTTCGGGATTGTCGTAGACGAGCCGGTCGAGCAGACCGAGCGTGGAGAACGGCCCCGCGTCGGCGCGGCGCGCCCAGTCGAGCAGGGCGGCGGGATCGGAGATGGGCAGACCGAGTCCGAGATGCATGAGAACCTCCAGGGGTAGTGGAAATCGTGCCGCCCACTCACCTCGGCTTCGAGGCGGGGCTCCCATTCTGCGGCTGTGTCTCAGGAGCGCCGTAACACCGTTCGTAACGAACGATGTTCGCTGAAGTCGACTGTAAACGAACGCCGTTCGTCACGCAAGTCGCGAAGTTCCCCGAATGGGCGATGCGTTCGGTGCGGCGGCAGTGGGTTCGGCGTGCTCGGTACGCTTGCGCGGGGCGAGTACTCGCCTGGCGCATGACTCGGAAGGATCCATGTCCAACCTGATCAATCTCGAACAGGTCTCCAAGAGCTTCGGCATCAAACCGCTCCTGGACAATGTTTCGCTCGGCATCCACGCGGGCGAGCGAATCGGTGTCGTCGGCCTGAACGGCGGCGGCAAGACCACCCTGTTGGAGGTGCTGACCGGGCTGGAGCCGCCGGACAGCGGCCGGGTGAGCCGGGTCGGCGGGCTGCGCATTGCGGTGGTCACCCAGCGCGGCGTACTTCCGGTCGGCGCGACCGTCGGATCCGTCGTGCTGGCCGGATTGGCCGATGACGCGATGCCCTCGGGCGCGAGCGACGGGCACGGAGGCGGTGGCTTGCGTGACGGCGGAGGGTCCGAGGAGCGCCGAGATGATTACGGCGTCGCCGAACACGAATGGGCCTCGAACCCCCGCATCCGTTCGGTAATGGCGGGCATCGGCATCGATGGCCTCGGTCTGGACACTTCGGTCGACAATCTCTCCGGTGGCGAGCGCCGCCGCGTCGCACTGGCCGCCGCGCTGGTCCGCGACCTGGATCTGCTCGTCCTCGACGAGCCAACCAACCACCTCGATGTCGAGGGCGTGCAGTGGCTGGCCCAGCATCTGCTCGAGCGCCGCAGCGCGCTGGTGGTCGTGACCCATGATCGCTGGTTCCTCGACACCGTCGCCACCAACACCTGGGAGGTCGTCGGCGGCAAGGTCGAAAGTTATGAAGGGGGTTATGGCGACTGGATTTTCGCACGCGCCGAGCGGGCGCGGCAGGCCGATGCCTCCGAGGCCAGGCGCGCGAATCTGGCCCGCAAGGAGTTGGCCTGGTTGCGCCGCGGTGCGAAGGCCCGCACCTCCAAGCCGCGCTATCGGGTGGAGGCGGCCGAGGAGCTGATCGCCGATGTGCCGCCGCCGCGCGATAGCGTCTCGTTGGCCGCATTCGCGCGAAAGCGCCTCGGTCGCGTCGTTATCGAACTCGAGGATGCCACCCTCACCACCCCGGACGGCCGCGAGTTGGTGCGCGATTTGACCTGGCGCCTGGTGCCGGGCGAGCGAGTCGGCCTGGTCGGTGTGAACGGCTCCGGCAAGACGACCCTGCTACGCACGCTGGCCGGTGCCGTCGAACCCGCTGCCGGCAAACGCATTCAGGGGCAGACGGTACAGATCGGTTGGCTACGTCAGGAACTCGACGACCTACCGACCGATCTTCGCGTGCTGGAGGCGGTACAGCAGATCGCTCAGCGAATCATGCTGGGCGATAAGGAAATCTCCGCTGGCCAGTTGGCCGAGCGTCTCGGCTTCACCCCGGCCCGTCAGCGCACCCCGGTCGGCGATCTATCCGGTGGCGAGCGCCGCAGGCTGCAATTGACCCGAATCCTGATGTCGGAGCCGAATGTCCTGCTCCTCGACGAGCCGACCAACGACCTGGACATCGACACCCTGCAACAACTGGAAGACCTGCTCGACAACTGGGCCGGCACGTTGGTTGTGATCAGCCACGACCGCTATCTGATCGAGCGCATCTGCGACTCCACCTGGGCCCTGTTCGGCGATGGAAAGCTCACCAATCTCCCCGGCGGCATCGATGAATACCTGAAAAAGCGCGCCGTGTCGAGCTCGGCCGCAACGCGATCCACCGACTCCAAGCCCGCCGAAGCTCCCGCCACCGACTCGGCCGCCTACCGCGCCGCCCGCAAGGAGCTGGCAAAACTAGAGCGCACCATCGACAAACTCACCGAACGCGAGCAACGCCTGCACACTGCCCTCGCTGACGCCGCCACCGAGCCCGACAAACTCATCACCCTCGGCACCGAACTGAAGCAGGTCCTCGCCGAAAAAGAAGCTGCCGAGGAGCGCTGGCTAGAACTCGCCGACGGCGCCTGACCAGGCCCGACAGATGGCGACCCGCGTTGCTCGACCTTCCAGCGACGGTAGTCGAAATGTCGTAGACATCGGCCTTTCGAGCCCGCATTTCGCTACGCCGACGGGGCCGGACAACCTTTGACTGCGCGGCGGCGGACTCGGTGCGGCGGCTAGTCGGTGCCGGAGGCGCGGCCGTCTTGGACCACAACCGGCAGGCAGGTTTGTACGAAATCGGCACCGAAGCCGGTGAGTGAGATGCTGCGGTAGTAGACCTTGGTGCCGAAACCGGAACGCTTCAATACTTCTCGGACCGGGGATTGGGCCTCGAGGAGTTGGTAGCGGTTCGGGTTTCCGACCGGTTCCTTGACGAATTCGATCAGGCCGAGGCGGCGCAGGTTGGGCAGATACTGCTGGATCCGATTGGGGAAGCGCAGTCCCGCGTGCTCGCCGATCAGGTTGAGTCCGGAGATGATTCGCTCGACACCGATGCCGCGCGGTCGTCCGGCGCGAATATCGATCGATGGCTGCGGACCGTCGAGGTGCAGGAAGCGCAGGATGCGTGCCTCATCGGGGGTCAGCTCCTCGAGCATGCGCGCGAAGGCCGGGTGGGTTTCGTGGTGCTCACCCTGCGTACTGGCCGACAGCCGCAGCAGTGCGGCTCCCTGCTCACGCAAAGTGGGAACGGCATCGGGCGCGGGCTGTTCGGGCGTCACGGGCAGACGCAATGCGCGCCGCACCGCGTCACGAACCTCGGCCTCCGCCTCGGCGAGCACTTCACGCGGGGGATTCCCCGCGATACTGCCGCGCACCACGGTGGCCCCGACGCCGAGGGCGGTGTCGATGCTCCACGCGGTCACCTCGGCCGCCGCGGTCACCGCGACGCGGGCGACCCCGGTGGTCGCGCGAACGGTTTTGCGAACCGAGCTCACCTGCCGCTTCCGCTCGACCGCGCCGAGCGGCAACCGGGCGATCTCGGTCGACTGCTCGGATATCGACGACTCGGAAGTTCTTGGGGTTTCGGCCACTTCGGACTGCTCGGTTCGCGCTGAGCCCTGCCCGGCGGCCCGCGGATCGTCGCCGTCAGCTTCCGTCATAGCCATGTTGTCGCCACTCCCGTTCCGAAGATCAGGATGTGAGCGTATCCGGCGAAGAGCCCCAACACGCCGCCATGCAGAAAAAGGAGCCATTCGTCCTGTTTGATGGCCGCTCGCAGCATATCCACGAAGTCGGGGGGCGATAGGGCCGACATCTGTTTGGCGATGTAGTCGTTGATTTGTCTGCCCTGCTGGATGTTGAAGTCCGGATCCGCGAAGGCGATCGGCGCGATGGTCATCGCCTCGGTGGTCAGCGTCGACTGCAGTGAGTCGTACTCCCTGCTGCCGAGCATGAACTTCACCGCTGGTCGCGCCGGCCCGAGTGCCCGGTCCGCGGCGGGGCGCAGCGTGTCCTCGAGCATCTGCATGGTCCGGTCCGAGCGCGGGCCGTTCAGCAGTTCGTCACCGATATTGGCGACGGTCATCACCTGGCTGGAGACCAATTCCGCGTAGCCGTCGGTGATTTCGAGCTGCCGCTTGATCAGCAGACCCTGCCGCCACGGGCACCACCACTTCGGGTAGGCGGGCGCGAAGATCATATTCAGGCCGATCCAGTTGACCACCCAACCGATGATGACGCCGCCGACCGGCAGCACCACCAGTGTCGACCAGCCGGTCACATGCAAGACAGCGACCAGCACCACACCCATCGGCGCGCCGAAGTAGAAGCCGAAGTTCTGCATGAAGCGCAGTTCCTTGGCCCCGAGCACCTGGAAAAGGGTGTTGAGCAGATGCGGACGCGCCTGGAAATAACGGATGACCATCTGCTTGACGTCGAGCAGCTGATCGATATTGGCGCCCAATTCCTCGGTCAGCTCGCGCAGAATATCGGGCAGTTGCTGGCGGACTCGCGCGTGAATCATGTCGCGCACCCCGGTCGGCAGGTTGTACCAGAGTTGCGGATGCTCGCGACGCAGGATTTCTTCGACTATGTCCTTGATCTGCGCATCGGCAATAGTGGCGAGGTGTTCGGCGAGCTTGTCGGGTTCGAGCTCGCGATAGAAGTCGGCGACGCTGCCGAGTTTCGCCAGCCCTTTGTCGACCGCGATGCTCGCCATTTTGTCCGCACGCGATGGCACGATGCCCTGCCAGCCGATTCGGCCGTCGTAGCTCAGCAGTGGCAGCACCTGAATTCGCTTGGGCAGGAAGGGAAACAATGCACGCAATCCGGGTAAACGAATACCGTGGAAGGCGACCGGCTTGAACAACATCAGGATGCCGGTCCAGTTGGTGATGTAACCGATGACACCAGTGAAAAGGGGGATAGTCACTAACTCCAGGAGGACCGTCGGATGTATCCCGAAAACACTCTCCAACACGACACCCTCCTGCCGATATACCGGTGACCGCCGCCTCACCGGCAACCCAAACTAGCACCCAGTCGGCAGACGGACCCTACTGTGCGGCCGAGATGCTGGTCCAACGCGAGTGTCTCGGGCCACAGTGGATTGTCTGAGACATCAGTCACACTGTGTGTCCAGAATGTCGTAGTGTCAACCAGCGGCGGAGACAATGGCGACCAGCGCGCGTCCGACAGCAGGGGTCGGCGTGTTTCGCTGGCCCAACCGGCTCACGGTATGGCAGACCTGGAAGGCTGGCGGGCAATAATCTGTGGGCGTATTCGTTCACTTGGCAATACATCGGAGAGAACGTGACAGACGACAGGACCGGACAGGACATAGCCCGGGCCGGTTCCCGCTCGGTGGAGCGCAGCTCGGATGTCGAACAGCGGCAGATCAGCAATGAGGCACGGCTGATTCGCGGTGTGTTCCGGGCGGCGGGGCTCGCGGCGGGCACCGTGGCGCGCGGCGGTCAGTGGGCCGTCGAGACGACCTACGAGGTGACCAAGGAGATCACCCAGGCCGCGCTCGACGGTGAGTCGTCGGCGGATATCGCCGAGCGCACCGGTAATGCGTTGCGCTCCATCGCGCGCAGCGCGCTCGGCGTCACCGAGGGGTCAGTGCGCGAAATCGTCAGCTATGTACCGACTTCCAACGGTGCGCCGCAGCCAGCGCCGGTCGGCATCGGCGCGCCGCTGCGCTCGGCCAGTAGCGAAGAGTTGCGCCGTCGTGGCGATGCGCTGCTCGCCCGCTCGGCCGATGTCTACTTCACCGAGGACGTGCACCCCGCCTACGACCGCATCCTCGACGAGTTGGCGCCGGACGAGGCGCGCATTCTGCGTTTCATGGCATTGAACGGTCCGCAGCCGACGGTCGATGTGCGCACCAACCGTCCGCTCGGTATCGGCTCGGAATTGGTGACCGGTGATCTCACTTCGGTTCCAGAACAGGCCGGTGTCCGTTATCCGGACCGCGCCCGCACCTATCTGATCAACCTCAACCGCCTCGGTCTGACCCAGGTTTCCGATGATCCGGTGGTGCTCAGCCGGTACATGGTGCTCGAGGTGCAGCCGGTGGTCGAGGCGGCGCTGAAGAAGGCAGGGCGCGCGCCCAAGATCGTGCGCAAGAGTCTGCGGCTGACCGAATTCGGCAGCGACTTCTGCCATACCTGCTTCACCATCGGGAACTGACCGCCCGGCAGACCGCCGATTTCGGCTCGAAGTGATAGCAATCTGATACAAATCTCCCAATCTCTGTAGCGCGGCGGCTTCGAATGGGATTGTTGAGATATGGACCGGGATGCTGTGTCAGCGATCAGTCGCCTGAAGTTCAGGTATCTGCGCACCCTCGACACCAAGTCGTGGGACGAATTCGCGGACACCATGATCCCGGACGCGACCGCCACCTACAGCGAGTACCTGTCGTTCGAGTCGCGGGATGCGTTCCTGGCGTTCATGCGCAACACCCTCGGTCCGCACGTCATCACCGAGCATCGATGCGACCATCCGGAGATCGATGTCGACGGCGACACCGCCACCGGCACTTGGTATCTCGCCGATACTGTGCTGATACCGGCGCACAATATGCTGCTGCGCGGCGCGGCGTTCTACACCGATCGCTACGTCCGGTGCACGGACGGTCGCTGGCGCATCGCGCACACCGGATATGAGCGCACCTATGAGGTGGTGCTTTCGCTCAGCGATCTGCCGAGCCTGCGGCTGACATCGAGTCGCTGGGGGCTGATCGCGCAGGAGGACGGCATCGCATCGGTCCAACGCGACCCCGGTATCGCCGAGCCGCGGCGGGAGTCCGCGCCCGAGGCGGCGGAGCCAGAGGCCGGGTGAGCGCATCAGCCTGAGCACCGACTTCGCCGGATTTTCCGAATCGGGCCGGGATCCTGAGGCTAATCCGCCGCAGCGACCAGGGGTTCGAGTGTGAGCTTCGGATGCTCCTTCTCGATGTACTGCAGCCGCCATTTATCACTGAACAGCGCCAACAGCGCACCATCGGAACGGGTGAACACCTCGACTCCGCGCTGCCGATCGAGTTCGACCATCGATTCCGCATCAGTGCGTCGGGCCAGCGTGTAGGGCAGGTGCTCCATATGGGTCTCGACATTGAACTCGGCGAGCATCCGCGCGGTCACGACTTCGAACTGCATCGGACCGACCGCCGCGAGCACGGGGGAGGCGTCACCGCGCGCGTCATTGCGCAAAACCTGCACCACGCCTTCGGAATCGAGCTGGTCGATGGCCTTGCGGAACTGCTTGTACTTACCCGCACTCTGTGCCCGCAGCACCGCGAAATGCTCCGGTGCGAAGGATGGGATCGGCGGGAACTCCACCTTCTTGTCCACGAACAGCGTGTGTCCGGGCGCAAGCGCGGTGGCATTGACGAGGCCGACCACATCGCCCGGGTAGGCGGTGTCGACGGTGGAGCGCTCCCGACCGAACACGGTGAGCGCGTATTTGGTCGCGAACGGCCGACCGGTCTGGGCGTGCGTGACGACCATCCCGCGCTCGAATTCACCGGAGACGATGCGCATGAACGCGAGCCGATCACGGTGTGCCGCATCCATTCCGGCCTGCACCTTGAATACGACCGCGCTGAACGGATCGGTGGTGTTGCGCGGTGTGCCGCCGATATCGGCACGCGAGCCGGGCGGGGGCGCGAGCGCGACCAGGCTCTCGAGTAGTTGTCGCACACCGAAATTCAGCATCGCGGATGCGTAGATGACCGGGGAGGTCTGCCCGGCCAGGAACATCTCCTGGTCGTGGTCCTGTCCGGTGGCCGAGAGCAGTTCGCTCTCCTCGGCAGCGGTCGTCCACGCCTCACCCTCGCGCGCCTCGGCCGATTCCGGATCGATCGATTCCTCTGGTGCGATGGTCGCGCCGCCCGCGGTCCGGGTGAAGTGGATATATTCGACGGCCGCGCCCTCCGGGCCACGACGCAGCAGACCGCGGAAGTCACCGGCGATGCCGACCGGCAGAAATAGCGGCGTAGGCGTGAGCCCGATCCGCTCGCTGATCTCATCCAGCAATTCCAGCGGCGCACGGCCGGGACGGTCCCATTTGTTGATTACGGTGATGACCGGAATGCCGCGATGGCGACACACCTGGAACAGCTTCAGCGTCTGCGGCTCCAGGCCCTTGGCGGCGTCGATGAGCATGACGGCGGCGTCGACGGCGGTGAGCACGCGATAGGTGTCCTCGGAGAAATCCGAGTGGCCGGGGGTGTCGACCAGGTTGATGACGTTGTCGATATCCGAGCCCGCGGCACGGTAGTTGAACTGCAGCGCGGTCGAGCTCACCGAGATTCCGCGCGCCTTCTCCATTTCCATCCAGTCCGACACGGTGGACTTGCGTCCGGCCTTACCGTGGATGGCGCCCGCCTCGGAGATCATTCTGGCGTGCAATGCCAGCGCCTCGGTGAGCGTCGACTTGCCCGCGTCGGGGTGGGAGATCACCGCGAAGGTGCGTCGCCGGGCGACCTCGGCGGGCAACCCACGCGGGGCGGGCGTGACGACACCCTCAGTGGAGGCGGTCAACTGCAACAACCTTTCAGACGGCCGATCGGCAACCGCTCCAGCGTACGCGACCGGGGTGAGGGCAATCCGGCCAGTCCGACCACCCGATTCAGCTGGACATAAACACTTGCGCTATGGTGTTCGGGTTGTCTCGGCGAGGGTGACCGCAGACGTAATGCGTTCACCGTGATCGACGCGGCTCGGCTCTCGGCCGTCCTCGTTCGGTCTTCGCCCGACGAGTAGACCAACCTTTGCCAGGGGGGATAACAGTCCCTGGCGCACTGTTGACAGCCCGGAAGAGCCGTAGGGAGTAGATCCAGTCATGTCCGACGCCAACGTTCTCGAAGCCGCCGTCCGCACGGAGTTCGGCAAGGGTGCCGCCCGCCGCACCCGTCGCGCGGGCAACGTTCCCGCCGTGCTGTACGGCCACGCCGCCGACCCGCAGCACCTCTCGCTCAACGCCCAGGCCTTCGCCGCCATCCTGCGCGAGCACGGCACCAATGCGGTGCTCAGCCTCGTCATCGACGGCAAGAAGCAGCTCGCGCTGACCAAATCCGTTGTGGTGCATCCGATCCGCCGTTACATCGAGCACGCCGACCTGCTGATCGTCAAGCGCGGCGAGAAGGTCACCGCCGATGTGAACATCGCGCTGATCGGTGAGGCCGGCCCGGCTACCCTGGTCACCCAGGACGTCACCACGCTGTCCATCGAGGCCGACGCGCTGAACATTCCGGAATCCATCGAGGTCTCGATCGAGGGCGTCGGAGCCGGCACCCAGATCACCGCGGGCGAGATCGCGTTGCCGAAGGGTGTCACCCTGGCCGGGGACCCGGAGGCCCTGGTCGTCAACATCATTGCGGCCCCGGCTTCCGCGCAGGAGACCGAAGAGGCTGCCGCGGCGGCCGCCGCGGAGTCCGAGAGCGCCGAGTAAGAACTCCCCGGCTCGGTTATCCGAATGACCGAATCCTCGACCGGGCCAGCGCTCGTGGTCGGACTTGGCAACCCAGGTCCCGAGTATGAGCGCACCCGGCACAATATCGGCTTTCTGGTCGCCGACGTGCTCGCGCAGCGCGTCGGCGGCCGTTTTGCTGTGCACAAGAAGTCCGGTGCGGATCTGTTGCAGGCACGGCTGGACGGGCGTCAGGTATTGATCGCCAAGCCGCGCTCGTTCATGAATCTGTCCGGGCGTCCGGTGGCGCTGCTGGCGAAATTCTTCTCGGTGCCGCCGACCGAGGTGATCGTCGTGCACGACGAATTGGATCTGCCATTCGGTCAGGTCCGGCTCAAGCGCGGCGGTGGTGAAGGCGGGCACAACGGATTGCGTTCGGTCACCAGTGCCCTGACCACCAAGGACTATCTGCGCACTCGCATCGGCATCGGCCGTCCGCCGGGTCGCCAGGACCCGGCGGACTATGTGCTCAAACCGTTTTCGTCGGTGGAGCGCAAGGAGGTGCCGGTGATCGTCGAACAGGCCGCGGATGCGGTCGAACTGCTACTGCGCGTTGGCCTCGACCCGGCCCAGAACCAATTGCACTGATTCGACCGGGGTTCACCGCAGATGGATCGCGGTGGCGGCGCGGCGCAGCTTGCCCGAGGAGGTTTTGGGCAGGGCGCCGGGGCCGAGGACCGCGACGGTGCGAGGGCGGGCCCCGACCTCGGAGAACACCGCGTGCACGATCTCGCGTTCGATGCGCTTGACCTCATCGGCATTCTGGTGGTCGTTGCTCTCCACCACGACGGCGAAGCTTTCGCGTTTCTCACCCGCGTCCAAGCGAACCGCGACGGCATTGCCGGGACGTACACCCCGCACGCGCATGGCGGCGCGCTCGATATCGGTCGGATAGATATTGCGACCGCCCATGATGATGACGTCCTTGATCCGCCCGCACACCACGATCAGGCCCTCGTCGGTGAAGTAGCCGATATCGCCGGTGTCGAGCCAGCCGTCGGCATCCTGCGCCGGACGGAACCCGTTGGCCGAGCGTCGGCATACGGCGGATATTGCCGTGATGATCGTGAGCGGGCACGGCCTTGCCAAGCGCCTCCAGCAGATCGCCATCGATGACATCGAGTACCTGACCGTGTCCGGGATCCGGAACCGATACGGCCAGTGTGGTTTCGGCCATGCCGTAGACCGGCGTGAGGGCCATCGGATTGAGCTGGAAGCGTGCGCCCGCCACGGCGAGGGCTTCCATGGTGTCCGGATCGACGGGTTCGGCGCCGTTCCACATGTAGCGCACGCTGCTGAGATCGAAGGCGCCGTCCTCGGCCTGCCTGAGTCGGCGGGCCAGTAGTGAGTACGCGAAATTCGGTGCCGCCGTGACGGTGCCGCGATACTTATCGATCAGCTCGGCCCACAGCAGTGGACGCATCAGGAAGTCGATCGGCGTCACGCAGACCACTTCGGCCCCGAATTGCATCGGGACGCTGAGGAATCCGACCATCCCCATATCGTGGAACAGCGGCAGCCAGCTGATCATCACATCCTCGTCGAGCTGGAACTTCACCCGATCGAACATGGCGTAGGCGTTGACGTAGAAGTTCCCGTGGGTGATCCGCACCGCCTTCGGCGATCCGGTCGAACCGGAGGTCAACTGCTGCAGCGCGATATCGGATTCGACGGTCGGCACCGGATCGGTCTCCGGGCTCTCGCGCAACTGATCGATGCGCACCACGGTGATGCCGCGCTCGCGCAGCAGTGGTTCGGCGGCCTCGAAGGGCGCGCCGACTACCACCGCGCGCGCGTCGATCATCGACAGCACGGTCTCGGTATCGCGCGCCCACACCATCAGATCCGTGCGCGGCGTCGGCTGATGCAACATAGTGATCGACGCGCCGCGCATCCAGATCGCCTGACAGGCCGGTGCGATATCGACCGGCATCCCGGCCAGCACGCCGACGGCGTCACCGTGTCCGATGCCGGCTTCGGCGAGTCCGCCCGCCATTCGTCGTGCGATGCGATGGATCTCACCCCAGGTCTGCCGAAACGGCGCGTTGGGCTCCCCGGTGACCAATCCGCGGTCCGAGGTTTGTGCCGTCGCGTACATCTCGTCGGTGAACCTGCTCAAAGTCCAACTCCCTTGTCACCCCGATGCGGTGGGCCGGACATGGGTGAACCGGCCTGCTCCCCAACTATCCCGCCAATTCGTCCCCGCGTTAACCATTACGAGGACGTGTCCGTGTCGCGGGGGCGTTATGGGCGATTCGAGAAGGTGGCCGCGTAGCGATCGACGTAGTGCCGACCGGATCGGGCGGCCAGTTCCCGCATCAGTTCGTCCGTCGCCGCGCGGACGTGGCAGGGGTCCGGCGCCGGGTGGGTCGGGGTGAGCTCGGGGTAGTAGCGCGGCGTGCCGAAGCTGATGCGCACCTTGCCGAAGCGCGGCAGGCGACGGCCGCGCGGATTCACCTTGTCAGTGCCGGAAAGCACCGCCGGGATGACCGGTGCGCCGGTGGCCATGGCCACGCGCAGTGCGCCGGTGCGGCCGCGGTAGATGCACCCGTCGGGGGAGCGGGTGCCCTCTGGGTGGATGGCCCAGACGTCACCGGATTCCAGGATTCTCGTGGCGGCGGCCAGTGCGTCCGCGGCGGCGGTGCCGCCGGTACGGTTCACCGGGACCTGACCCGCGACAGTGAAGAACCAGCGCTTGAACCGGCCCTTGAAGCCGGTCCCGGTGAAGTACTCCTGCTTGGCCAGGAAGGTGACCCGGCGCGGCAAGGCAAGCGCGAGGTACATCGAGTCGAGCATCGCCACATGGTTGGCGGCGATGATCACCGGTCCGGTGCGGGGTACGTGCCGCAGTCCCTCTACCTCGGGGCGGCCGAGCAGCCGCAGCAGTGGGCCGAGCAGAACGTACTTGAACAACCGGTACCACACATGAGCCTCCCGAAGAATTTGACGTAGACAATGTCTACCAAAGAGCGTAGACATTGTCTACGGCTGTCGGAAGGGTATTGCCACTTATGTGACGTAGTCGGAGGAAGTGATTCGATGGGCACCGTAGACAATGTCTGCATGGTCGGAAGTGAGCCGTTGCGGGAACGATTGGTCGGCGCCGGGGTCGACATGCTCGAAGAGGTCGGCGCGGGCCAGTTGGGGCTGCGTGCGATCACCCGTGCGGCCGGGGTCTCCCACGGTGCGCCGCGCAGGCACTTTCCGACGCACCGTGCGCTCTTGGCCGCCATCGCCGCGCGCGGTTTCGCCGATCTCATCGAGCGGTTCGCGAAGGTGGAGGTGGGCGCCAGCACGCCGAGGGAACATCTGGAACGGATGGCCGCCGAGTACGTCGAATTCGCCGGCGAGCGCCCGGAAATGTTCACGCTCATGTTCCGGCACGACCTACTCGAGGGCTCCGGCGAGAATCTCCGTGGGATCACCCTGCCGCTGTTCGAGCGCTTCGCGACCCTGGTCGCTGCGGCCGCGCCGACCGCCATCGACCCGAGAGCCGTCGCCATCGCGCTGTGGACCAACGTGCATGGCATCGCCGCCCTCCAGGCCAACCGCAGTCTGCGCCTGGTCGGCCCGGCGACGAGCACCCCCGCTCTCGTCTCCCAAATTCTTGCACTGCACCTGGCCTGACCGACGTAGGTCCGTCACCTGGTTGGGGTTCGGCAGTGCGACTAGTTACGCGACCCGAGCCTCAGGGTCGGGGCGGTAGGGGATTCTTGCCAGGTCTGTGGCGATGACGGTCTCGCCGGTGAAGTGCAGGGCCGCCTCGGCGCGGTGGGCCTCGAGGTCGCGGTAGCGCTGGGAGAAGTGGGTCAGTACCAGGGTGCGCACACCGGCTTCGGCGGCGACTCGGGCGGCTTGGCCCGCGGTCAGGTGGCCGTATTCCTCGGCGAGCTCGGCGTCGGCGTCCAGGAAGGTCGCCTCGATCACCAGCATGTCCACGCCCGAGGCGAGCGACAGCACGCCTGGACACAGGCGAGTGTCCATCACGAATGCGAAGCTCTGACCTGGCCTCGGCTCACTGACCTCGGCCAGCGTGATTGTGCGCCCGGCGTATTCGATACTGCCCGTGCGCTGCAGTTGTCCGACCGCCGGACCGTGCATGCCGAATGCGGCGAGCCGTTCCGGCAGGATGCGCACACCGCTCGGTTCGGTGAGCCGGTAGCCGAAGGTGTCGATCGGGTGCGATAGCGTGACCGCCTCGAGGACGAACGGCGCACCGGGCGCGTCCAGCGCACCGGGATCGGCGATCGGGTGCGGCCGGAGCTCGACAGTGCGATAGAACGAGCTGGCATTGCCCAGCCGATCGAAGAACACCTCACCCGAGGCGGGGTAGTACACGTCGACCGGGTGGGCGACCTTATCCAGATTGATCCGTTGGATGATGCCGGGTAATCCGAGGCAGTGGTCGCCGTGGAAATGCGTCACCGCGATCCGGGTGATATCGGTGACCGATACGCCAGCGTAGGTCATCTGTCGTTGGGTGCCCTCGCCCGGATCGAAGAGAATGCCCTCCTCGCCCCAACGCAGCAGATACCCATTGTGGTTGCGCCGCTTGGTCGGAACCTGACTCGCGGTGCCGAGGACGACCAGTTCGCGAGGTGACATCTACAGCGCCGCGACCGCGCCGACGAACCGGTCCAACTCCTCGAAACTCACAAAGCAGTGCGGCGAGGCGCGCACCACCGAATCCAGGCCACGGGCGGTCATATCCAGCAGCGTAGAGCTGGCATGGCTCGCCGTCACCGTAATATTCCGTTCCGCAAGACGATCGCGCACTTCGACGGCGGATTTCCCGTCGACGGTGAAGGAAACGATGCCGCTGTGCCGAATCCCGATGTCGCGCACGGTCACTCCAGCGATATCCGGCAGTGACTTGCGCAGATGTTCCGCGCGGACCGCGATCGCCTCGTAGACATCCTCGGGCCCGAGTTCGAGCAGATAGCGTACGGCCGCGCCGAGACCGAGTCGCGCCGCGACATCGCATTCCCAGAATTCGAAGCGACTCGCGTCCGGGACCAACGCGTACTCCTGCGGGCCGGTCCAGTGCGCGCTGTGCAGGTCCAGCCGCTGCGGCTCCATCGATGCGGCCAATTCCGGTCGCACATACAGGAATCCGGTGCCGCGCGGCCCGCGCAGCCATTTGCGACCGGTGACCGAGAGCGCGTCGACATCGAGTTCGGCCACATCGATCGGCAGCTGTCCGGCCGACTGGCAGGCGTCGAGCAGCACCAGCGCGCCGACCGAATGCGCGATCCGGGTGGCGTCGGCGGCCGGGTTGACCAGACCGCTATTGGTCGGGACGTGCAGCACCGACACCAACTTGACCCGTTCGTCGACCATGTCGGCGAGTGCGTCGAGGTCGAGCTGGCCGCTGCCGTCACTGGGAATCTGTTCGACCACCGCGCCGGTTGCCTCGGCCCGCTGTAGCGCCGCAATGGCATTGCTCGCATAGTCGGCGCCGGAAATGAGAATGCGGTCACCGGGTGCGAGTGGCACCGAATAGAAGAAGTCGGCCCAGGCGCGGGTCGCGCTATCGCTGAGCGCGATGCTGGCCGCATCGGCGTTGATGAGCCGGCCGATATCGGTTTTCACCGCGGCGAGGTCGTCGAGTCGCTCGTTCGCCGCACGGTAGCCGCCGATTTCGGCCTCGCGTCGTAGATGTGCCACAACGGTATCGACCACGACTCGGGGCGGTAACGAGGAGCCCGCGCTGTCGAGGAAGACCACATCGGATCCGGTGCCGTAGCCCGGTATGTCGGCACGTACGCGATTCTCGTCGAGCATGGCCTCGACAGTATCGCCGAAATCGCCGCATTGGGCCGTCGCACGAGTCGACGCAGGTCCCGGGCCGTGGTGCGCGAGGCCCCGCTGTGCATGACCACGAATTCAGATTCTTGTCATATTTCTTGTCGGTGCCCCTCGCTACGCTGGATCGGGTCGGTGCACTGGAATACGCCCGGCATGCACGGCGATACAGAACTACCTGGACAACGACCGGCAGCGCCACGCAGCACAGCCACGGTTACCTGGTTTCACATGGTGGAGGTTGGTATGGCAGTCACGCTCGAGCATCCGAAGCGCGTCATCGCGCTGGAAAATGGCGAGCTCTCCTCGCGGGCCGCGGCCGAGGCCTATCTCGAGAAAATCTGTTTCAAACTGGGCCCACCAACGCTCATCGGCGCCGAACTGGAATGGCTCACCGTGCAGGGTGAGTGTTCGTCGTACGGCCGCTTGGCCGCCCCCCGCCCGCAACTGGCTGCATTCGCAGATGCGCTCGGACCCTATGCACCGAGGTCCATCGCCCCCGATTCACCGGCACTTCCGCTGCCAGGGGGCAGTCGGGTCACCATTGAACCCGGCGGTCAGATCGAACTCTCCAGCGCCCCGTTCGCCGCTGCCGCGCAGTTGTGCGAGGGTTTGCACGCCGATGCTCGGATGCTGCGGGATCTACTCGAATCCCGATCCATCCGCACCGTCTCCGCCGCCGCCGATGCGGCCCGCCGCCCGAAACGGGTGCTGCGGTTACCGCGCTACCACGCCATGGAAGAGTCCTTCGCTGGTATCGGCCCCTTCGGCAAATTGATGATGTGCAATACCGCCGCGACGCAGGTCAGCGTCGATGCCGGTGCGCACCGTGCCGAGGTGACCGCCCGGTGGAACGCGCTGTACGCGGTCGGTCCCGCGCTACTGGCCGCCTTCGCTTGCTCACCCGAATTGCGCGGTGCGCCAGTGGGCGCGTGGGCATCACAACGCATGCGGACCTGGTTGCGTCTCGACCACGCCCGCACTCGTCCCACGGTGGAGTCCTGGCCGGATCCGGTCAGCGGCTATGCGCGCTGGGCCCTGGATGTCCCGCTGCTGTGCGTTCGTCGCCACGATGGCGTATCCGACAACGCCAGCGGTATCGGCTGGTCAGCGCCACCGGAGGCGTCCTTCGCGGATTGGTTGTCCGGTGCGCTGGACGACGAGATCGGTCGGCGTCCCGATGTCGGCGATCTCGACTATCACCTGACCACGCTGTTCCCGCCGGTACGAGCTTCCGGACACCTCGAGATCCGTTATCTGGACGCCCAGCCGGATAACGACTGGACCGTCCCGATCCATGTCTTCGACGCTTTGCTGTCGTCTCCGGCGGTGGTCGCCGAGGCGACGGCGCTCGCCGCGCCACTCGCGGGTCGCTGGATCGATGCGGCGCGCCGCGGGTTGGCCGATCCGGAGATCCGCGGCGTCGCGGTCGGGTTGCTGACCCTGGCCGCGGCACATGCGGTGACTCCGGTGGCGGCCCGCGAGATCGAATCCGCGGCCGAACGATGTCGCAGCGGTCGCACCCCGACCGATGAACTCGTTTCGCGCAGTGCGGATCAGCCGGAGGACCATCCGTGACCGCGGCACCGCAGCATCGAGTCGCCGACCAGAACGAGTTCCGGAGATACCCATCGTGACCATTCAGTACCCCGCAACGGATAATTCCGGCACCGAACAATTGCGTGACCGGATCGCCGAAGTGCTCACCCGCGCAAGGGATCGCACCACCGGCCTCACCACCCTCGATGAAGCGGAGCTGGTCGCCCAGCATTCGCGACTGATGAGCCCGCTCGTCTGGGATCTCGCCCATATCGGCAATCAGGAAGAGCTCTGGCTGGTGCGCGATGTCGGCCGCCGCGAAGCGGTGCGCGCCGATATCGACCAGCTGTACGACGCCTTCAAACACGCGCGCGCCAACCGCCCCGAACTGCCGCTGCTCAACCCCACCCAGGCCCGCGGCTATGTCGGCACGGTGCGCGACAAGGTGTGGGATGTATTGGAAACCAACGCTCTACGCGGCGATCCGCTGGTCGACGGCGGCTTCGCCTTCGGCATGATCGCCCAGCACGAGCAGCAGCACGACGAGACCATGCTCGCCACCCATCAATTGCGCACCGGCCCGGCCGTGCTTTCCGCACCGGACGCGCCCTCGGCGGCGACTCCGGTCGCTGGCGAAGTCGTCATTCCCACAGGCGAATTCGTCATGGGTACCTCGACCGACCCATGGGCACTGGACAATGAGCGCCCGGCGCATCCGGTTCACGTGCCCGCCTTCGCCATCGATGTCGCACCGGTCACCAACGCGCAGTACCAGGCTTTCATCGCCGACGGCGGTTACCAGCGGGCCGAGCTGTGGTCCGAACAGGGTTGGGCACACCGGCAGGAGGCGGGCCTGATGGCGCCGCAGTTCTGGGAGTGCGATCCGGCCGGACACTGGTGGCGTCGGGCATTCGGCGTGATGACACCGGTGCGTCCGCAGCAGCCGGTGGTGCACGTCTGCTGGTTCGAGGCCGAGGCGTACGCCAACTGGGCCGGTAAGCGCCTGCCTACCGAGGCCGAATGGGAGAAGGCGGCGCGCTTCGACCCGGCGACCGGCACGTCCCGGCGCTACCCGTGGGGCGATACCGAACCCGATTCCGCCACGGCGAATCTCGGGCAGCGGCACCTGGAACCCGCCGAGGTCGGTGCGTATCCGGCCGGTGCCTCCCCGACCGGTGTGCACCAGCTCATCGGCGATGTATGGGAGTGGACCGCATCGGGCTTCGAGGCCTATCCGGGCTTCCGCGCCTTCCCGTATGCCGAATACTCCGATGTGTTCTTCGGCGGTGACTACCGAGTCCTGCGCGGCGGCTCCTTCGGCACCGACCCCGTCGCCTGCCGCGGCACCTTCCGCAACTGGGACCACCCCATCCGCCGCCAGATCTTCTCCGGCTTCCGCCTGGCCCGCGACCTGCGAAAAGGCGAGGGCGAGTGAGGGTATCGAGTGCTGAGGCACAGTCGAATTCGATTGGCGCGCACTCGGCCGAGTCGTCACAACGGGCTACTAGCGGTCCGGCCCGCGTCCGACGCGCGATGGTGGGAGGTGCGCACTGATGTGTCGTCAACTCGGTTATATCGGGCCTCCCGTGCGCGTGGGCGACATGTTGACGCTCGGTTCGCATTCTCTGCGAACCCAGGCGTGGGCGCCGAAGGATATGCGCGGGGGCGGGACGATCAATGCGGACGGGTTCGGGGTGGCGTGGTGGCGTGACGAGGACGGGGTGTCCGTCAGCCGGTATCGCAACTCCGCACCCATCTGGACCGATCCGGCGGTGGAAGAGGTACTGCCGCAACTGGCGTCGTGGGCGGTCTTGGGGGCGGTTCGCTCGGCGACCATAGGTATGCCGGTCGAGCGGAACGCCTGTGCGCCGTTCACGCACGGTCGGTGGGCATTCAGCCACAACGGCGTGGTGCCGGATTGGCGGCGCGCCCTCAGTGCGGTCGCCGAGGAGTTCGCCTCCACCGCAACCGAACTCGACGCGAATCAGCTGTTCGACTCGGTGCGATTGCTGGAGGCCGAATCCGCGACCGATTCGGCCACGCTCTGGGTACTGCTGCGCAGTCTGCTCTCGACCGATACCCCCGATGGTTCGTGGGCGGCGGCACCGGCGGCATTGAATCTGCTGGTCGCGGCGGTACTGGCCCAAGCGCCAGGCGCCCGACTGAATTTCTTGCTGGGTGATGGCAAGCAGTTGTGGGCGACCACCGTCTACCACTCGTTATCGGCCCTGGTCACGGATGATTTCGCCATCCTGTCCTCGGAACCCTTCGACGACGACCCGCGCTGGCAGCCGATTCCGGATCGCCAGCTGGTCAGTGCCCGTCCCGGCGCGCTGTCCGTCACACCGCTTCTCGACGTTCCAAGCACGAAAGGCTCGCTCCTATGACCGCACCGACGCTGGAGATCCATCTATCCGACGACGACCTCACCTCGGCGTTGCGCAGGGATGCCGGGCTCGGCCTAACCGCGGACCCGAAGTGGCTGCCGCCCAAGTGGTTCTACGACGCCCGTGGCAGTGAACTATTCGAGCAGATCACCGAACTGCGCGAGTACTACCCGACTCGCACCGAACGCGCGCTGCTGGAGCGGGTCGTCGGCGAGATCGCCCGCACCGCACAGGCCGAGGTCCTGGTCGAACTCGGCTCGGGCTCGGCCGCCAAGACCCGGCTGCTGCTATCCGCACTGACCGCCGAGGGGCCGCTGAAAACCTATGTTCCGCAGGATGTCTCGGCCTCGGCGCTGCGGGCTGCCGCCGCGGAGATCGCGGTGGAATTTCCGGGCCTAGCGGTGCACGGCGTGGTCAGCGATTTCACCGACACCCTGCACAATCTGCCGCGCGGCGGCCGCCGGATGATCGCCTTCCTCGGCGGCACCATCGGCAATCTTGTTCCCGCCGAGCGGGCCGAATTCCTGTCCAGCATCTATGAGGTGCTGGAGCCGGGTGAGCAGTTGCTGCTCGGCGCAGGCCTGGTCATCGATCCGGCCGTGCTGGTCCCCGCCTATGCCGACGCGGCCGGTGTCACCGCCGAATTCAACCGAAATGTGTTGCATGTCTTGAACGGTCGCCTCGATGCCGATTTCGAGCCGGACAAGTTCGAGCACATCGCGATCTGGGATGCCGAACGCGAGTGGATCGAGATGCGCCTGGAGGCCACCGAAGATATGACTGTGACGGTCCACGAGCTGGACCTCACCGTCCAGTTCGCGCGCGGCGAACAGCTGCGCACCGAAATTTCGGCCAAATTCCGCATCGACGGACTCGACGCCGAACTCGCGGCGGCGGGATTCGAGACCGAACAGGTGTGGACCGATCCGGAAGACCGCTTCGCCCTGGTCCTGGCCGCCCGCGGCTGAGGTTGCCCGCCCCACCGCCTGCCATCCCCTAGGTCCGGGCGGGCGCACCACTGACCACCGCGCCGAGCCATTCGATGAAGGGCCGCATCGTCTCCCAGGCGGTGCGGACCTCCTTCGCGGCGCGGGGTTTGTCCAACCAGGGCGGTGCGCCGTATTCCTTACTGCAGGTCAACGATTTGTGCCGCAGCAGATCGATGCGCGGATGGTCGGCGTCGTACCCCTTCGGCCTGGTCTTCAGCTGCTCGCCGCCGATGGTGAATCCAGCCTTGGTGAGCTCGGCCAGAATCGCCTCGAGTTCCGGCCCGCGGACCTCGTCATCGATCGTGGCGCGCAACTGGGCGATCTGGGCGGGCGATCCCGCATAGAATCCGCCGCCGACGAAGAGTCCGGCCGCGCTGATCTGCACATACCAGCCCGTACCCGGTGCCACGCTCACCACCGCGCCCTGTGCCGTCTTGTAGGGCACCTTGTCCTTGGAGAAGCGCACGTCCCGGTACGGGCGGAAGATCTTGGCGGTCCCGAAGTCCGCCTCCAACTCCGCGGTCAGGGCGACCATCGGCGCCTTGACCGACTCCTCATAGACATCTTTGTGGGCGGTCCAGAAGGCTTTCGAGTTATCGGCTTCCAGATCCTCGTAAAAGTCCAGCCCTGCGAGTGGGAACCCACCGAATCGACTCATGCTGACCACGCTAGCCGTACTCACCCGGTTGGCTTCGCCGACTGCTGCCATCCCGCTAGCCTTGCCCACCCCGCCGGCTGCCGTTCGCTGGGACGCTTATCCAGCACATGGTCATTCGGTGTCCGGGATCATGCTCCCGCTGAAGACGGCGTAGAAAAGGATGATTCCGATGATCAGGGAAATGGCGGATGCGATGGCGGCCCATTTACCGAGGGATTCGCCCTTTTTGTGACCGATGATCCCCAGAATGATGCCGACCGGGCCGAACAGGTAGGGGCAGAAGAGCAATGAGATGCCCGCACAGACGAAGCCGATGATCGACAGCGGCTGGGAACCCGATCGCGGTCCCGGTGTGTACGACTGTGCGGAGTCTTGGGGGTAGCCGCCGAGCGTGGTCGGCGTGGTGGAATCGTTGATCGGCGGATAGACGGTGCCGGGCCGGTCTTGGTCGTAACGTGCCGCGCTCGCGTCATCCCACGGCTCCGGTTGCGCCCACTCCGGCGCTGGGTCACCCGACACCGGGTTCGACGGTTGCGGTCGTGCGACGAGATCGGGGGCGGGTTCGGCGGCCGCGCGCTGGGCCGGTGGTTGCGCGCCCGGCCCAGCACTCCATGGACGCGCCGAAAAATCCCCAACAGCGGGCTGGGCCGGCAGCGGCTCGGCGGGTTCGACGGGTTGCGCCTCCCACGGTCCGCTGGAGGCCGGGGCGGCCCAAGCGGTGCCCGAGGGTTCGAGCGACTCGGATTCGTTCGTTTTGTCGGCCGGTTTCTCGGGCGAAGCATCGTCTCGCTCGGGATGCTGCGGAGTGGTCATCGAACTCTCCTCGTATCGTCCGGTCGGCGAGCTATAGGTCCGAATCGTCGACGATCTCTATCGCGGCGACCTCGGCCGGCCGCTCGTCCTCCTCGGCGAGTTCGGATTTCTGACCACGCGGGGTCCACTCCTGTTCGAGTTCTTCACCGATGCCCAGTCGACCGTCATCGTCATTTTCGCGGTAGCGAATGCGCAGGTCATCGGGCGGATCCTCGACATTGCGCCGGTATGCGCGGATCTCGTCTTCCTGGTCGTCGTCCCCCATGTCCATATCGAGCGGGTCACGGTCCATACCCCCAGTATCCCCCTCGGCGTCGCGGGCAAACGGCAGCGGTAAGGCAATGGCGGCCCGGACCATGTCCGAGCCGCCATTCTTACAAACTTCCACGTAACGCCTGGTTTCCCGAGCACATGGCAACTCATCGAGCAAGCCCGAGAATCAGCCACCCAGTCGACACAGGGCCTGTATGCAGCTGGTGGCCTGAGTATCCGAGGAGACGGTCGAGCAATCTAGGCGTTGCCGTTGAAAAGTCCGGTAACCGAACCGTTCTCGAAGACCTCGCGAATCGTGCGAGCCAGCAGCGGCGCGATCGACAGCACGGTCAGCTGCGGGAACTTCTTCTCCTCGCTGATCGGCAGTGTATTGGTGACCACGACCTCCTTGGCGCCGCAGTTCGCCAAGCGCTCGGCGGCCGGATCGCTCAGCACGCCGTGCGTCGCGGCGATGACCACATCACCGGCGCCGGCCGCCTTGAGCACCTTGACCGCGCCGGCGATGGTGCCACCGGTGTCGATCATGTCATCGATCAGGATGCAGGTGCGGCCCTCGACCTCGCCGACCACGCGGTTGGCCTTGATCTGGTTCGGCACGAGCGGGTCGCGGGTCTTGTGGATGAACGCCAGCGGCGAGCCGCCCAGTGAGTCGGCCCACTTCTCCGCGACGCGCACCCGACCGGAATCGGGGGACACCACGGTGATGTGCTCGAGGCTGTAGTTGTTGCGCACGTACTCGGCCAGCTGCAGCTGCGCGTGCATGTGATCGACCGGGCCGTCGAAGAAGCCCTGGATCTGATCGGTGTGCAGGTCCACGGTGATGATGCGGTCCGCGCCAGCGGTCTTGAGCAGATCGGCGACCAGACGGGCGGAGATGGGCTCGCGGCCGCGGTGCTTCTTGTCCTGACGGGCGTACGGGTAGAACGGCAGCACCGCGGTGATCCGCTTGGCCGAACCGCGCTTGAGCGCGTCGATCATGATCAGCTGTTCCATCAGCCACTGGTTCAGCGGAGCCGGAAAGCTCTGCAACACAAAGGCATCCGAACCGCGCACGGACTCCTCGAACCGGACGAAGATCTCGCCGTTCGCGAAGTCACGCGCGGTCTGCGGTGTGACGTGGACGTCGAGTTCCTTGGCCACCTGCTCGGCCAGCTCAGGATGGGCGCGTCCCGAGAAGAGCATCAGGTTCTTCTGGTTGTCGATCCATGACGCGGTCACTGCTGTTTGCCATCCTTTTGCTCGATTGCCTGACCCGACATCTCTTTGGTCGCGATGGCTTCCGCCGCCGCCCGTGCCGCGTCCGTCCCCGGACGGTTGCGCTGCACCCAGCCCTCAATGTTTTTCTGCGGGCCGCCTGAAACCGCGAGTGCCCCCGGCGGAACGCTTCTACGCAGCACAGTACCTGCCGCCGTATACGCGCCGTCACCCACCGTCACCGGCGCGACGAACATGGTGTCGCTGCCGGTCCGCACATGCGAGCCGACCACGGTGTGATGTTTTTTCACACCGTCGTAATTGACGAAAACGCTGGAGGCGCCGATGTTGCTGTGCTCACCGATGGTGGCATCGCCGACATAAGTGAGGTGCGGCACTTTGGAGTGCGCGCCGATCGATGCGTTCTTGGTTTCGACGAATGCGCCGAGCTTGCCGGAATCGCCGACGACGGTGCCGGGACGCAGATAGCTGAACGGCCCGATATTCGCACCGGGGCCGATCACGGCCTGATCACCGTGGGTGCGAACAACGTGTGCGCCATTGCCGACGATGACATCGGTGAGTGTGGAATCCGGTCCGATCACCGCGTCCTCACCGATGACGGTGCCACCGAGTAACTGCACACCCGGCCGGATTTCGGCATCCCTTGCGATCCGCACGCTCGCGTCGACCCACGTGGTCGCGGGATCGATGATCGTGACCCCGGCGCGCATATGCCGTTCGAGGATGTAGCGGTTGAGCGTGCGCGCGGCCTCCGACATCTGCACCCGGTCGTTGACGCCGGTGACTTTGGCCGCGTCGAGCAACCGTGCGCCGTGCACCGGATGTCCAGCCTCGCGAGCCAGCCGCAGCACATCGGTCAGGTACAGCTCATGCTGGGCGTTGGCGGTGGACAGGCGGCTGATCATGGTGCGCAGCACGGTCGCGTCGAAGGCGTAGACACCCGAATTGACCTCGGTGATCGCCGACTGCGCCGGAGTGGCGTCGGTATGTTCGACGATTTCGGTGACCTGGCCGTCGGCATTGCGGACGATGCGGCCGTAGCCGTTGGGATCGTCCGGTTCGAAGGTCAGCACGGTGACCGCGGAACGTTCGGTGTAGCTGCGGTGTTCGTCGAGCAGCGCGGACAGGGTGTGTCCGTCCAGCAGTGGCACATCGGCCGAGGTGACCAGCAGGTCACCGGTGAAATCTTCGGGAACAGCGGCGAGCGCGCATTGCACCGCATGGCCGGTTCCGAGCTGTTGTTCCTGGATAGCGGTGGTGATCTCGCGGCCGAGGTCGGCGGCGACGGCGGCGACCGCGGCGCCGACTTGTTCCCGATCGTGTCCTACCACGGTGATGAGGAACGCGGGGTCGATCTCGTTGGCCGCATGCAGCGCGTGCGCGAGCATGCTTCGACCGGCCAGCGAATGCAGCACTTTAGGAGTCTTCGACCGCATTCGCGTCCCGGCACCGGCTGCGAGAACGACGACGGCGGTCTGCTGTGGCATGGATCTCCCTCGGCTGCCTGTCATCGTGCTTGGGGCTGTCGTCGTGCTTGGTCAGCGCGCGCGCTGTCGTCGTGCTTGGTCAGCGATGTGCGCGGCCAACGATAAGCCATCGTGCCGGTGTGCTCCGCCGCCAGGACTCGAACCTGAACTATCTGAACCAAAATCAGAGGTGCTGCCATTACACTACGGCGGATCGTCACACCGGCGGATCTGCGAAACCCGCCGCTGCGCCAGCGGCACGGCATGAATCCTCGCATGAAGACCTCCGGTTAGTCGAACTGCTTCGCCGAATTAGTGCATACCCGTCTCCGCAACCTGTTCACACCGGTCGCGTTATCTGGGCGAACGCTTCCCCGGAACTTTCGCCGGCCATTGGGTGCTCCGACAGTTCGTCGCGGGCCGGCGGCCAGGTAGGGGCTGGATTCTGGGCATATTCGACGAGTTACCCACGTTCATGCGAGATCAGTTGTCGCGCTGGCGAGACCGGGGGTGACGGCAGGGAACCAAGAGCTGTCTGGAACAGTTGGTATCGACGACTATTGGCATGCGCGAGGAGGCGGGACGGTGTCTTCCAGTGAGCCGCCCAAGGTGTCCCGGCCGCGGATGACGGGAACTCAGCGGCGGCAGCAGTTGATCGAGATCGGTCGCGCATTGTTCGCCGAGCGCGGCTACGACGCGACATCGATCGAGGAGATCGCACAGCGGGCCCAGGTCTCCAAACCCGTGGTGTACGAACACTTCGGCGGCAAGGAGGGGCTCTACGCCGTTGTCGTTGACCGCGAGATGTCGATGTTGCTGGACATGATCACCTCCTCGCTCACGCAGAACCGATCCAGGATCCGGCTCGAACGGGTCGCGCTCGCACTGCTGACCTATATCGAGGAACGCACCGACGGATTCCGAATCCTGGTGCGCGATCAGCCCGCAGCTACCGCGGAGGGCCGTTACTCGAGCCTGCTGAACGAGGCCACCAACCAGGTCGCGCATATTCTCGGCGGCGATTTCGAGCGTCGCGGTTTCGATACCAGTCTGACCGGTTTGTACGCGCAGGCATTGGTGGGCATGGTCTCGACCGCCGCCACCTGGTGGCTGGATGAGCGCACACCGTCGAAAGAGGTTGTCGCGGCACATCTGGTGAATCTGTGCTGGAACGGACTCAGCCATTTGGAAGCCCACCCGCAGCTGAGCTCGGAATGGCGCGCCGGTACGGGGGACTGACCGCATTGTTAGCCAATGAATTGCGCGGTATGCCGGTCCGAATGCTCGAATTCCCTGGCGGGCGCTCGCCTGGTGGTACGGTTCACCCATCCTCAGGGTGCTGTTCGAGCGGTAAGTCGGTCTACTTCGGGATGTCGGTCTACTTCAGGATGGCTGGTTTTAAGGATGACAGGCGGATCTGATGGCTAGGCAAGCGCGCGCGGAGATCACCCGCGATTCCGTCCTGGCGGGCGCTGCCGATGTCTTTCTGCGCTTGGGATATGCGAATGCGAGCCTGAGCGAGATCATCGCGCAGTCGAACGTGACCAAGGGCGCCTTGTACTTTCACTTCGGTTCGAAGGAAGAGCTAGCGCGCGCCGTGGTCGACCAGGGCAATGAACGCCTGGTCAGTTCGTGTCAGGGTTTCTTCGATCCCAGGGTGCCCGCACTCGAGGCATGTATCGGGATCACCTATGTCGTCGCGGACCTATCCATGAATGATCCGATGGTCGGCGCGATGCTCAAGCTGACCCATCAGATCGGCGACTACCGCGGTGCCCAGGGCGACAATATCGCCAAGACCTGGGGTGATACCTACCGTGTCCTGTCCGAGCGGGCTATCGCCCAGGGCGACCTGGAGGCCGACCTGGACGCGGAGGTGATCGGCCTGCTGCTGCAGGAAATGACCGCGGGCGTGCATATCACGGCGGTCGGCACCGATTCGATCGATCAGATGGCGACGCGGATGGAACGGGCCTGGTACTTCCTGCTCCCGTCGATCGTGCCCCCGGAGAAGCTCTCGTACTTCCGCGAATTCGCCGCCCGCCGCCTACGCCGCTACGTGCCATAAAACTTGTCACAGGGCGTTGGTAGGTTGTGACTGGTCGACTGATTTCGTGAGCGCATGGGTAACTCGTCGGGTACGCCCAGAACTCTACTTCCCGCGCGACCGCTGGCCCGCTACGACGGTGTCGTGGCAGCTGACGACCGGCAGCGGACTCGGGGAGGCGGGGGAGCCTAGACTCGGTTGGCTGTCCTAAACCCCGCCCGAGCTCAGGGAGTGTTCGATGTCCACCCACCGTCCACCTCTTGCCGGACTGGCCGCGGTGGCCGGGGCCGATTCGGCCCTGCGGACCGTCGCTGACCTCGTCGGGAAGTCGCCGGTCGAGTTGGTCGGGCCGTCGGCGGTGCGCCCGTTCGTCGCGGCGACGATCGCGGCCCAGCGGCCGCTGGTGGTGGTGACGGCCACCGGGCGGGAAGCCGATGATCTGACGGTTGAGCTGGAGGAAATCCTCGGCGCGGCGGTCGCGCAGTTCCCGTCGTGGGAGACGCTGCCGCATGAGCGGCTGTCACCGGGTGCCGACACTGTGGGCCGCAGGCTCGAGGTGCTGCGGCGGCTCGCGCAGGATTACGGCATCGCGAAGCGATTCGATGAGGGGCGGTGGTCGGGCGACGGACGGGCGGACCCGGTATTCCCGGAACCGCTGCGGGTCGTGGTGACGACCGTTCGTTCCCTGATGCAGCCGATGGCCGCGAGCCTCGGTGATATCGAACCGATCGTGCTGCGCGTCGGCGCGGAGTTCGACTTCGATGAACTGCTCTTGCGCCTGATCGAATTCGCCTACACCCGCGTCGATATGGTCGGTAAGCGCGGTGAGTTCGCGGTGCGCGGCGGCATCCTCGATCTGTTCCCGCCGACCGCGGATCATCCAGTGCGCGTGGAGTTCTGGGGCGACGAGGTGACCGAGCTGCGGCCCTTCGCGGTCGCCGACCAGCGCTCGCTGACCGATCTGACGGTGGATGTGGTCGTCGCGCCGCCGTGCCGAGAACTCTTGCTCACCCCGGCAGTTCGCGATCGTGCCGCCGAGGTCGCGGTGGCCAACGCCGCCGATGCGGCGCTGGTGGAGATGTTGGAGAAGCTCGCGGAGGGCATTCCGGTCGAAGGTATGGAGGCGCTGCTGCCGGTGCTGCAGCCCGGCGAATTGCGGCTGCTCACCGAGGTTTTGCCGGAGGGCACCCAGCTGCTGCTGTGCGATCCGGAGAAGATTCGCACCCGCGCCGCCGATTTGGTACGCACCGGTGAGGAGTTCCTGGAGGCATCGTGGACCGCGGCTTCGTTCGGCGGTGCGGCGCCGCTGGGCGGGCACGGACTCGATCTGGCCGCCTCGGGTTACCGTGCGCTGCCCGAAATCCATGACAGCGCAAACGCACACGGTCTGCCCTGGTGGACGCTGAGTCCGCTGACCTCCGGTGATCCCGCCGAGGTCGTGCTGCCGGTGCTGGCCGGTCCGGCCGCGCGCGGCTCCGATGAGCTGGTAGCGACGATCTTCGCGTCATTGCGCGCGCATGTGCTGACCGGTGGGCGCGCGGTCGTGGTCGTCGCGGGTCAGGGTACGGCGCAACGCATTCTGGAACGTCTCTCGGATGCCGAGGTGCCCGCGGCTGCGCTGGCAGCCGGTGCCGAACCGGCACCCGGACTCGTCGGTGTGCTGTGTGGTTCGCTGCACGACGGGTTGGTCTTCGATGACGCCGGTCTGGTTGTCGTCGCCGAATCCGATCTCACCGGCAACCGGGTCACCGCGCCGGCGGAGGGGAAGCGACTACCGGCCAAGCGCCGCAACCAGGTCGACCCGCTGGCGCTGAATGCCGGGGACATGGTGGTGCACGATCAGCACGGCATCGGCCGGTTCGTGGAGATGATCGAGCGCACCGTCGGCGGGGCGCGGCGAGAGTACCTGGTTATCGAATACGCGCCCGGTAAGCGTGGCCAGCCGGGTGACCGGCTGTTCGTGCCGATGGAATCGTTGGATCAGCTCTCGCGCTATGTCGGCGGTGAGATGCCGAGTCTGTCCAAGCTCGGCGGGTCCGACTGGGCGAATACCAAACGCAAGGCGCGCAAGGCGGTTCGCGAGATCGCCGGTGAGCTGGTGCAGTTGTACGCCGCGCGCCAAGCGGCACCGGGGCATGCGTTCGGTCCGGACAGTCCGTGGCAGAAGGAGATGGAGGACGCGTTCGCGTTCACCGAGACCGTCGACCAGATGACCGCCATCGCCGAGGTCAAGGCCGATATGGAGAAGGCGGTCCCGATGGACCGCGTGGTCTGCGGTGATGTCGGCTACGGCAAAACCGAGATCGCCGTGCGCGCCGCTTTCAAGGCGGTGCAGGACGGTAAGCAGGTCGTCGTGCTGGTGCCGACAACTCTCCTGGCGCAACAGCATCTGCAGACCTTTACCGAACGCGTCGCCGGATTCCCGGTGACCGTGAAGGGTTTGTCCCGCTTCACCGATCCGGCCGAATCCCGGGCTGTCCTCGAGGGGATGGCCGACGGTTCCGTCGATATCGTGGTCGGCACGCATCGGCTGCTGCAGACGGGGGTGCGGTGGAAGGATCTCGGCCTGGTCGTCGTGGACGAAGAACAGCGTTTCGGTGTCGAGCACAAGGAGCACATCAAGGCGCTGCGAACGCACGTCGATGTGCTGACCATGTCCGCTACGCCGATTCCGCGCACCTTGGAGATGAGTCTGGCGGGCATTCGCGAGATGTCGACCATCCTCACCCCGCCGGAGGAGCGGCATCCGGTGCTCACCTATGTCGGTGGGTACAACGACAAGCAGGTGACCGCGGCGATTCGACGTGAGCTGCTGCGCGACGGCCAGGTCTTCTATGTGCACAACCGGGTGTCGTCGATCGATAAGGCGGCCAAGCGGATTCGGGATCTGGTGCCCGAGGCACGGGTGCTGGTCGCGCACGGTCAGATGAACGAGGACATGCTCGAACAGACCGTGCAGGGGTTCTGGGAGCGCGAATTCGATGTGCTGGTCTGTACCACCATCATCGAAACCGGGTTGGATATTTCCAATGCGAATACGTTGATCGTGGAACGCGCGGATGCTCTGGGACTTTCGCAGCTGCATCAGTTGCGTGGGCGCGTCGGCCGCAGTCGTGAGCGCGGGTACGCGTACTTCCTCTACCCGCCGGAGAAGCCGCTCACCGAGACGGCCTACGACCGGCTCGCCACCATTTCGCAGAATTCCGATCTCGGAGCGGGTATGGCGGTGGCCATGAAGGACCTCGAAATCCGTGGTGCCGGAAATGTGCTGGGCGCCGAACAGTCCGGGCATGTGGCCGGTGTCGGATTCGACCTGTATGTGCGCCTGGTCGGTGAGGCGGTGGAGGCTTATCGGGCCGCCGCCGACGGTAAGCCGATCACCACCGAGGAGGTCAAGGAGGTTCGCATCGACCTGCCGGTGGATGCGCACATTCCACCCGACTACATCACCAGCGATCGGCTCCGGTTGGAGGCCTATCGCAAACTCGCCGCGGCGCAAGATGGTCCGGCGCTGGAGTCGGTTGTCGAGGAACTGGTCGACCGGTACGGGCCGCTGCCCGTCGAGGTCGGCCGGCTGGTGTCGGTGGCGAAACTGCGCCTGCTGGCCCGCGAATACGATGTCACCGAAATCGCGGTCACCGGAACCACATTGAAGGTTTCGCCGATGAGTCTGCCCGACTCCAAGCAGATGCGGTTGAAGCGCCTGTACCCGAGCGCGGGCTATCGCGCGGCAAGTGGGGTTGTGCAACTGCCGCTGCCTCGGGTGGAGGACAGTGTGGGGGCGGACCGGGTGCGCGACGTCGTCCTGTTGCAATTCGTTGCCGACCTGTTGCTGCAGTTGGATGGCAAGCCCAAAGGCTTCGTCGAGCTGCGGGTCGCCACCGAAGCCACGGCGGCTCGATGAGTTCGAACCGCGACGAGGCCGTGCTTCGGGCCGCCCGGCATGCGGCGGCGGAGGCTGGACGAATCGAGGATCACTCGGTGTCGGGGCGGGCGTCCACGGTATCGGGCCGCACCGATACCGCCGTGGTGGCGGCAGGGCTGGCGGGCGCTGTCGAGGTGATGGACCGGCTGTGGAATTTCGGCGGCTGGGAGGTGACGCAAACCCACGACTCGCTGCGTCCCTACCTGCTCGAGGAAACCTACGAACTGCTCGACGCCATCCAGCACAACGACGCCGAAACCATCAAGGAAGAACTCGGCGACCTGCTGCTGCAGGTGCTGTTCCACTCCCGGATCGCCCAGGCCGCAGGCGAATTCACTGTCGACGATGTCGCCGCCGCGCTGGTCACCAAACTCGTCAACCGCAGCCCGCACCTCGCCGACGAGCCCATCGACCCGTCGGCCACCATCGCCGAAAAAATCGCCGCCCAGGAAAAAGCCTGGGAGGAACGCAAATCCGCGGAAAAGTCCCGCCGCTCATGCCTCGACGGCATAGCCATGGCCCAACCTGCCCTCGCCTTGGCCGAGAAGATCCGCTCTCGCAGTCTCAAGGCGGGCCTGCCCGAAGACCTGATCCCCGGTACCCTTCGCACTGTCCAGTTGGGCGGTGAGGACAGCGCCGAAGAACGCCTTCGCAAGGCAACGTTGTCCTTCGCATCGGAAATCCGCGCCACCGAAGACGCCGCCGAAGCCGCCCGCGGCGAACGTGCTCCTTTGTCGGCTGCCGATTGGCGCAAGTACTGGTCGCAGTAGCCGGGGGCCGAGAAGCCCGGTGACGGTCACTTGGCATCGAGGCTTGATGGCTCAACCGCGGCCGGCGGGGTTATAGGGCGCGTAGCGTTTGCGATACGGAGTCGGCTGTCGGGCAGCCGGGGTATGGGCGAATCGGCGGTACCCGGGATCGGGAGGTGGCAGATGCTGAGTGTGTTTTCTTCGCCGGGGCACTATGTGCAGGGGCGAGATGCGACGAAGGCGCTCGGGGCGGAGATGACGCGGTTGGGGATCGGGGGGCCGGTGATGATCGTGGCGGGGGCGAGTGCGTATCGATTGTTGGCACAGACGTGGCGGGAGTCGCTGGCCGAGGCGAAGATCGAGTATTCGGTGCATCGGTCCGGGGGTGAGTGCAGTCGGGCGGAGATCGCGCGGGTGAGCGCGGCCGTGCGGGAGAGTGGGAGCATGGTGGTCATGGGGGCCGGTGGAGGCAAGGTGCTCGATACGGCGCGGGCGGTGGCGGATGACCTGGAACTGCCGATGATCAGTTGTCCTACTACGGCATCCAGTGATGCGCCGTGCAGTGCGTTGTCGGTGATCTATACCGACGCTGGGGAATTCGAGGCCTATCAGCTGGTTCGGCGCAATCCCGCCTTGGTGCTCGTCGATACTTCCGCTATCGCGCATGCTCCGGCGCGGCTGCTCACCGCGGGAATGGGCGATGCGCTCGCGACCTGGTTCGAGGCGCGGACCTGCAGTGCCGCCCGAGTCCGGAATATGCGCGGTGGCGCATCCACCCGCAGTGCCACCGCCTTGGCCGAGCTCTGCTACAACACCTTGCTCGCCGACGGAACCCACGCACTCGCCGCAGTGCGCAACCACACCGTCACCCCGGCCCTCGAACGCATCGTCGAAGCCAATACCCTGCTCTCCGGCCTCGGCTTCGAATCCTCCGGCCTCGCCGCCGCGCACGCCATCCACAACGGGTTGACCGCCGCCCCCGGAACCCACCCGTACCTGCACGGCGAAAAGGTAGCCTTCGGCGTCCTCACCCAGCTGGTCCTGGAAGGCGCTCCCACCGAAGAGATTTCAACGGTCCTCGAATTCTGCGCATCGGTCGGCCTACCAACCACCTTCGCCGCCCTCGGCCTGACCGACCCCGACAACCGAACCTTGACCGCCATCGCCACCCGTGCCACCGCCCCCGGCGAAACCATCCACAACGAACCCTTTCCCGTCGACACACCCATGGTCCTGGACGCCCTCCGCACCGCCGACGCCCTCGGTAGGAAGTGAGCGCCGACGTCTCAGCAGCGACGATCGGACCGTTGTCGAGGATCGCTGCTAAGGCCCCTCCGCACGGACTTCTCGGCTGAATCCGGCTCGACCTCGAGCGTGCCGACGAACCCCCAGTGCTCGACGACGAGGGTGCTCGCTCACGGAATCAGCGCGAGTCGAATTTCGCGCGGGATCCGTTGCGGGCTGCAGTCCCGGGTCCTCAGTCAACGGATTGCGGCGGGCTCCAATGACACCGAACTCTCACCTACCCGCAAGCAGTTTGTCACCGTGGGCTGGCGGTCTGTCAATACGGCTTCGCTATCCTGGCGATGGAACCCGAAGCCAATGGCGGGCGAATCCGCCGGGGAGGACGTTCGGTCCGGTGCCCACCAGCAGAGTCGCGGAGCACCCGCGACCGAATCACGTGCTGTTCCATTTCAGCGATACCCATTTGATCGGCGGCGACGACGCGCTGTACGGCGACGTGGACGCGAATCAGCGTCTTCGACAGTTGCTCGATCAGGCCGCGGCCAGCCGTATCCGCCCGACCGCGATTGTCTTCACCGGTGACCTCACCGATAGGGGCGAACCCGACGCATACGAGAAGCTGCGCGGCATCGTGGAACCGTTCGCGCGCCGATTGCGAGCGCCGATCGTATGGGTCACCGGCAATCACGACGATCGCGGCGAACTGCGTCGTACCCTGCTCGGTGAGCGTCCGTCGACGAAGCCGCTGGACCGGGTGCACATGATCGACGGCCTGCGCATCATCGCCCTGGACACCAGCGTCCCCGGCCACCACTACGGCGAAATCCGTGACGAACAGCTGGCCTGGCTGCGATCGCTACTGGCCGAACCAGCGCCCTTCGGCACGATCCTGGCGATGCACCACCCGCCGGTACCGTGCGTGCTCGATCTCGCCGTCACCGTCGAATTGCGCGATCAGCGCAGGCTGGCCGATGTGCTCGACGGCACCGATGTGCGCGCGATACTTGCTGGACACCTGCACTTTTCGACCAGCGCCACCTTCGCGGGCATCCCGGTCTCGGTCGCCTCGGCGACCTGCTACAGCCAGGATCTGGCCGTCGCCGAGGGCGGCCTGCGCGGCCGCGATGGCGCCCAGGCCTTCAACTACGTGCACATCTACCCGGACACCATCGTCCACTCGGTGGTCCCGATCGATCGCGGCCCGACCGTCGGCTCGCCATCCACCCCGGAAGAGGCGGCGCGCAAGCTCGCCGAGGAGGGCATCGTGATCCCGCCCGCCGCACGCATTCCGCGAGTCATGCGGCGCCAGGCGCAGACTCCGGAAGATGACGAGGCCGTGCACTGACCCGTTCCCACGGCGCGGGGTCCGGGAAATAGACGGCCAGGAACTCCGACACCACGCGCACCCGGTCGGCCTCCGCGACCTCCGGAAAACTGCCGTCGTTGAGGCAGAAGAAGTCGATATCCCGATGTCGCGCGAGTCCGTCGAGCAGCGCGAGCCCACGTTCACTGGTGGTGTCGACATAGCGCATCCGCGCCGTCTCCTGGGGCACCGCGCGCCCGGTGAGCATGGCGTAGTAGTGGTACAGCGAGTTGGTCACCGAAATATCGGTCGCCGCACGGAATCTGCTCGCCCTGGTCCGTGCGAATTCGGTCGCGAACTCCTGCTCCATTTCGAGTAGTACGCTGCGCCGCAATGGAACCGGTGTGTGTTCCAGATGCCGGGTGATGACATGTCCGAATCGCCCGGCGAGCAGTTCCCGGTTCACCCGCGCCGCATTCTCGAAACCACTGCGCCGCTCGTTATTTCGGCCGGGTCCGATGCGGGTGCCCGCCTCGATGAACCGACTCACCCCGGCCGGGCTGAAGAACATCGATGGACGCACCGGTCGGGCGAAGAACATATCGTCGTTCGAGTACAGGAAATGTTCGCTGAGCCCATCGATATGCTGCAGTTGGCATTCCACCGCATGGGAATTGAAGGTGGGCAGGCCGCTGGTATCGCTGAAGTGATCGACCGCACGCACCACCGTCACCCGCGGATGCTCGTCGAGCCATTCCGGTACCGCGGAATCGGTCGCGATGAAGATCCGGCGGATCCACGGCGCATTCTTGTACACCGAGCGCAGTGCGTACTTCAATTCGTCGATCTGCCGGATTCGAGCGTCCGCGCCATCACCCTCGCCGACCACTACCTGGGCGAGCATTCCGGCACGGCGCGCCCGGAATTCGGGATCGGTGCCATCGACCCAGGAGAACACCAGATCGATATCGAATCCGACATCGGTCGGCTGTGGCGCGAACATATCCGTCAGGGTCGGCCAATTGCGTTCGAACAGGCGGATTTCCGTGCGTTGGACATCGGCTAGGTCGAACACAGTGCGGGTGAAGGCGTTCGGCCGCGGGCATTCGACGGTGTCGCCGTGGTACTCCCACAGCTCCAGATCCACATAATGCGCCGGATCTGCATCGCGACTCAACCGAAAGACATTGTGCCCCACCTCGGCACACGCGAAACCCGCGGCGATCGCGGCGGCCGTGACTCGGCGCACCATCTTCTGGTGTGCGGCATCCGCGGCCAGTGCCAGCCGGTGTTCGCCATCGCGAATCAGCAGGAACGGCACCTCCGCTGCCGCCAACTCGCCCCGCAGATAACCCAGATCGTCCAGCATCGCGGGCGAGACGACGAGATTGCCCGCCGTCGGCCACGCCACCATATCGACCGCTTCGGAATCCATTGCCCCGATATCAACCATGTGTCTGCTCCCACGTCCGAATATGTGCCGAAATGTCCTGTGGTGCCGCGCTACACCCGAGCACCGCTGCGGACGACGCCGTCGGCGCCGTCCTCGGCTGCCGCGCCCGGCGCGGCCGAATTCAGAAGTTCGGGACGATGCCGTAGTGCAGGAACGAAGTGATCAGCCGAGTCTCAGACGATCGGTACACCATGTCGTTCTCACCTCACTCACGGCCGGACGCCATCGCGTCTGCTTGGGGTAGTGCTGTCGGTGCGGGCACGGCACAGCGGCCGAGCAGGACCGGAGCAGCACGCCGGGCCGGACAGTCGTCGGCCGGCGAAATGGAGAAGCATCTGCTGAACAGAGTGCTGTCAGAAATGATGCATCGACTTGTGGCGGCCCGTCAACCGGACAGGGCTGTGGTGTCCCGGACAGGTGCCTGGGCGGAATTGTCCCTTTCGGATGAGGATAGCCTCACCGCATAATCCTCGAGGAGCTGGCGTCGGGACGCTACGACACCGTATCGGTGTCCTGAGAGGTGGCTGAGAGCACTTCGGACAAAGGTCGCAGCGTCAGCGAACAAGGGACACAGCACCTTAGACTTGCGGGCAACGTGGCACAGCCCGCCGCGTTGCAGCGATCAAGAGGTGACGAACATGGCAGCCGGAGCGAGCCCCGTGCAACGTCAAGAGCACTCTACGGCCGATCATCCCGAACTGGACGTACTCCCGGAATGGCCCCAGGAGACGATCGCGGTGCTGGTCACCACCGATCCAGCGCCGCATGCGATTCCGGTGTCCTGGCCGGTGCGGGCGGGTGATCGGCGAATCCTGCTGAGCCTGAAATTCGATCGCGGTTCGCTGGCCCGCCTACGCGAACGGCCCGATGTCGCACTGCTGATTCTCGGCGGCGGCAATGTCGCGCTGTGCGCGCGCGGGCAGGCGAGTGTTATCGCCGAGGAAATGCCCGGTGCGACAGACTATGTCGCGGTCCAGATCGATGTCGAAGTCATTGACGACCACCGGCAGTCGGCCTTCGCGGTGGCGCACGGAATCGAGCGCACCGTACTGGACGCGAGCGAATTGCATGCGCTCGAAGGGCGCGTGCAGACATTGCGCGCCTGGGCCGATATCCAGAACTGAACCGGCACAACCAGTCCGGTACAGAGTAATAATCGTGATGAAAGGCGGCGCGAACGCGTCGAATGGAAGGGGATCATGAGCGTCACATTGGCCAAAGGCGGAAATGTCTCGCTGTCGAAGCAGGCCGCCAACCTCACCAAGGTTGCGGTCGGGCTCGGTTGGGATGTGCGAACGACCACCGGGGCCGATTACGACCTCGATGCGAGTGCGCTCGCCACCGGGTCGAACCAGCGCGTGCTGTCGGATCAGCACTTCGTGTTCTACAACAATCTGCGCTCGCCCGAGGGCACGATCGAACATACCGGTGACAATCTCACCGGCGAGGGCGAAGGTGATGACGAAGTGATCAATGTCGATCTGGCGGCGACGCCACCGACGATCACCAATATCTTTTTCCCGGTCTCCATTCACGACGCCGATGCACGCGGCCAGTCGTTCGGCCAGATCCGCAACGCCTACATCCGCGTGGTCGATGCGACCACGGGCGCCGAGCTGGCCCGGTATGACCTCACCGAGGACGCGTCCACCGAGACCGCCATGGTGTTCGGGGAGTTGTACCGGTACGGCAACGAATGGAAGTTCCGTGCCATCGGTCAGGGTTATGCATCCGGGCTCGCGGGTATCGCCCGCGATTACGGCGTCAACGTCTGATGGGCGTGCGGGTGGTCGGGATCGGATCCGGCCGCCCGCTCCGCCTCGTACAGCGTGATCGCGGCGCGGGTCTTGCGCTTGATCGCCTGTAGCACATCGAGATCCGGTAGGTCCGCGAACTGTTCACCCAGCACTTCGGGCAGATCGGAGTAGTGCAGCACGCATTCGTCGACGCCGAGGTCAGCGCAGGCCGCGAGTAGGTCCGGATGCAGATAACCCGCGACCGCGGTCCGCACGCCCGCGGCGGCGGCCACCATGGTGACGCGCTCGATCGCGCGCAGCAGCGGCGGTACGGGGCGAACCGGGCGCAGTGTGGCGCGGGCTTGGCCGAGCAGCAGCGAGGACAGATCGTTGCAGCCGATCACCACCCGTGACACTCCGGTGGTGACCACCCGGTCGACCTCGAGCAGCAGCGACGGTATCTCGATCATGGTGGCGACCGGGCAGTCGCCGATCACGGCCCTGGTTTGCTCGATAGCCCACTGCAATTCGTCGACATAGGTGACGAAGGGGAAAAGCACGCCGATATCCGCGCCCTCGTCGCGCACCTGCGCAATGCCCTCGAGTTCGGCGACGAATGCGTCGGGAAAGCGACGCGCTCGGCGAATACCGCGCAGGCCGAGCAGTTTATGCGGCTCGTCGATGATCTCTTCGACGCCGTCGAGGATATTGCATTCGGCGGTATCGGCTTCCATCGTTCGATACCAGATCGTGGTTCCGCTGGTCCGTTTCGCAATATGGCGCAGGTACGGCACGAGGTAACCCGAAACCGATTCGGGCGTCGGATATTTCCCGGCCGCGCGGAACACGTACTCGCCGCGCACCATCCCGACCCCGTCGAAGTGGTCGAGCAGTTCAGCGGAGATCCGCTCACAACTCAATGCCAGGCTCTGCCGCATTCCCCGCACGCTATCAGGTTGCTGCACAACACTTTTCCACCGCCCGTTGACTCCGGATTTCACGAGGTCAGGACGGGGTGGGTAGGGATTGTGGGAGCGGATGGGGGCGGGCGGAGGCGGCGGTATCGAGCAGGGTGAAGTAACGGCGGAGCATGAGGATGGCGGTGCTTGCCAGGCCCGCGGTCAGACCCCACCAGACCCCCGCGGCGCCGAGGCCCAGCGGGAAAGCCAGCAGCAGCGCGGTGGGCAGGCCGACGAGCCAATAGCCGACCAGGGACAGGCGGAAGCCTGCCTTGGTTTCCTTCAGACCGCGCAGCAGGCCGGTACCGATGTTCTGTGCGGCATCGAAGAATTGGAGCACGACGCCGATGAGCAGTAGCGAGCGGGCCAGCTCCACCGTCGCGGTGTCGCTCGGTTCGAGGAAGGGGCTCAGCACTAGCTTCGGCGCGGCGATATAGACCACGCCGGTGAGCGCGGCGACAATGCCCGCGTGTTGCAGCGCCAGCCATGCCAGCGCGCGGGCGTGGCCGAATTCGTCACGCGCGACGGCATGGCTGACCAGAATGGACGCGCCGTGCGACAGGCCGATCGCGACCTGGAAGACGATGTAGATGATCTGGTAGACCACATTGTGCGCGGCCAGCGCGGCCGGTCCGATACTGCCCATCGCCAGGGCGAGCACGGAGAACATGCCCGCCTCCGAACCGTAGGTGAGTGCGATCGGCGTACCCAGTCGGAGCTCGGCCTGGATGGTCTGTATGTGCACCGGCCACGGACGCCGCGGCAGCGTCGCACCGAGCGTGGCATCGGCGCGCACCATCGCCGAGAACACGGCGAAGGTGATCAGGTGGACCAATGAGGACGCGATGCCGATGCCGGTCAATCCCAGTGCTGGCAGTCCGACCCAGCCGTGCATGAAGATAAGGGCCAGTACGAGGTTCAGCGCCACCGAGCCGAGGGTGACCAGCAGCAGCGCTTGCGGACGCTGCATACCGACGGTGTACTGCCGCAGCACTTGGAACCACAGGCAGGGCAGCAGTCCGGGTGCGAGGGCGAGCATCAGTGGTCGCGCGTCGGCGAGTACGCCCGCGTCCTGGCCGAGCCACTGCAGCGACCAGCCGAGTCCGATCAGCACCGCACCGCCGATGATCCCGGCGAAGGTGGCGATCAGGAAACTCGACCGGACGATATCGCGGACCTCACCGTCCGCGGACTCGCCGCGCTTATCCGCGGCACTCACCGAGGACGCGATCTGATTGCCGGTGCCGGTGATCAGCCCGACGCACATGGTGCGGATTTGGTTGAACAGCACCATCGCCAGCCCGCCCGCGGCGACCTCGCGCACGCCGAGTGTGCCCATCAGCGCGATATTGGTCGTGGACACCGCGATCTGCGCGAGCTGGGTGAGCGCGATCGGTGCGGCCAGTGCGGTGAGCTGTCGCCCATCAGCCCGGAAGGTGGACAGATTCACCATCGCACCTCCACCGGTCGAATCGCTGAACCGATCGTCATGAGTCCGATCCCAACTCGTCGCTGAGCTTCCAAAACTTAGGTAACCCTAATCGGATGATCATTTCAGACGTGCGGGATGTCGCGCAACGGTGATCGAAAGCACGCATGTGCGTCATCGCGCCTCGACAAGCTGGTCCCGGTGGGCGGGAGCGTAGCGGCCGAGCATAGCGCGCACATCGCTTTCGGTGTCCGCGTCGAGTAGATCGCGCTCACGCATCCACTCGTCGTCGAAGACGGTGTCGAGATATTTCTCGCCGCCGTCGCAGACGATGGTGACCACGGTCGAGCCGGGCGGGAACTCCTCGAGCCGGGTGAGCGCTGCGTGTACCGAGCCGCCCGCGGAGCCGCCGATCATCAGACCGAGTTCGGCCGCCACCGCGCGGGCGGTAGCGAAAGCCGCGATATCGGAGACCTTGACGCCCTCGTCGAGCAGCGCGTAATCCACGGCGGTGCCGATGGTGGCGCCGGGCGGGGTGCCGGTGCCGGACTGCCAGTACGGGCCGCCCGGCCCACCGAAGGCAATCGATCCGACGGGCTCCACACCGATCACCCGTGGCGTGCAGCCGAGTTGGCGCAGTCGGGTCGCGGTGCCGAACAGCGAACCGCCGGTGCCCACCGCGGAGAGCAGGATATCGACGCGCTCCACGTCCTCCAGCAATTCTTCGGCCACGGCGTAGTACCCGACCGCGTTCGCGTCGTTGTTGTGCTGTTCGGTGAAGTGCGCCTCCGACTGTCCGGCCGCCATTGCCTCGGCCAGGTCTTCCCGCGCCGAGGTGGCCAGGTTGTCGTCGCCCTCATCGGCGACGAATACCAATTCCGCACCCATTGCTCGCATCGCGCGCAGCTTGTCCTTACATGCGTGGTGATCGACCACGGCGGTGAAGCGATACCCACGTTCGGCAGCTACTACCGCGAGGCCGAGCCCGGTATTCCCGGATGTGGACTCGATAATATGCCCGCCATTACTCAGCAAACCGCGACGCTCGGCATCGTCGATCATCGCGCGCGCCATCCTGATCTTGGCCGCACCCGTCGGATTGAACTGCTCGAGTTTGAGCAGCAGCCGGGTGCCGGTCGCGGTGGTCGCCAGTTCGAATAGCGGGGTGCGACCGATCAGATCCGTCACGCGCGTGACGAGCGGCATTGAGGTCTCCTCGTTCGGGCCGTAAGGGTATTGGTCGAATGGGGTGCCGGATCATCCGGCGTCGAGCGTCCAGCGGAGTCGATCGCCGGTGTCGTGCAGCACCACCTTCGGCGGAATCGGCAATTCATGGAAGGCCGATTCATTCGAATCCATTTGGTAACCAGCGGTATTGGGGTAGATCAGCAAATCGCCGACCTCGGCTCGTCGCGGTAACGGGATGCGCCGCCAGCTGAGCATGTCGGACTCCAGACAGCTGGCCGCGCCGACGCAGGTCGGGGTGAGCTCGCCCGGACGCGGCGGCCACAGTATGGGATCGGGGAGGTATTCACTGTCGAACCATTGCTCGGACAGGCTCAGGCTGGTTCCGTCCACGGTGAGCAGCTGGTAGGGGGCACCGTCGACGTGGCGGGTCTTGCTGCCCTGCACTCGAAAGACGCTGGACCCCGCGCGGTCGAGCAGCGCCCGACCGGGTTCGATGGCGAGCCGGATATCGTTGTCGCGCAACCGTTCCGCGAGCGAATTGTGTTCGAGAATGGCGGTGAGCATGGCCGGACCCGGTGCCGGGAAATGGTAGGGGTAGTACGAATCGAAGGACTTCCCCGCATGGAACCACCGGCTGTTGGCGTGTTCGGTGAACTTCGACCAGGCGCTCTCGGACACATAATCGACGCCGAATCCGCCGCCGATGGAGATGGTGCTGGCCGGATGCCCCAGTGTGCGGGCATCCAGACAGCGGGTGATCAATTCGTCGGCCTGGTCGGCGCGTGCGACGGCGTCGTAGCCGGAAAGGTGGAAGCTGAAGCCCTGCAGGCGGATCGATTCGTGGCCGACGGTTCCGGATGCGCCGATCACCGAGATCGCGCGGTCCAATTCCGCGGCGGTCATGCCGAATCGGCTCGCGGATCCGGTGGGCAGCACGCGAAGTAGCACCCGAGCCGCGGCGGCCGGGGTGGTGCACCCAGCCAACCTGTCGAGCTCGTCGAGGCTGTCCACGGCGATCAATGCGCGGTGCCGCACCGCCAACCACAGCAAGTCGTCGGATTTGGCGGGACCCGTGACCATCAGCTCGTCACCGCGAACGCCCTGCGACAGTGCGGCATTCAGCTCACCGACACTGGAAACATCGACGCCAGCGCCATATTCGGCGCAGGCGCGCGACACACATGCCGCCTTGTTGGCCTTCTTGCCGTAGTAGACAACGCCATCCACACCGGCCTGCTCGAACGCACGCTGGAATCCGTTGATATTCAGTGCCACTCGTGACGGATACATCACATGGAACGGCCCGCCGATCGCAAAGGCGATATCGCCGAGCAGATTCGGATCGGCGAGTAGCCTGCGCTCCAAGTCATCGGTGCGTGCGGGCAGGGCAGGAGCGCAAATGCTCAGCAGTCCCTGCACCGCCGCCAGCACGGCGGGGTCGGGGGCAGCGCCGGTGCTCGACGGACGGTCGCCGAGTTCGACCTTGTCGCGGATCGAGCCGTGGTCGAACAACAACGTGCCGTCGGGTTCGGCGGTGCCGGGGTCGCGGACCGTCTTGTCGAACTCGACGGCGCTGATGTCTAGTCCCACAGGGGCACCTCCGTGCCGCGGCCCTCGGCAATGGCTCGTTCGGCGAGTGCGTGTGCCACCGCGATATCGGTCAACACCAACCCGCTGTTGTAGACGAAGATCCGCTCGTCATCGGAACGTCGGGCGATCGCGCGGCGGCTCAGGATATGCGGCAGTTCGGCGTCGACGCTGCGCAACCTGCCGTCAGGACCGGCCATATCGGTGCCGGTCAGCGCCATTTGCTCGGCGCTGGTCGCGATTACCCGATCGGCGTCGACCAGGGTGGACGGGGCCAGGCCATAGCCGACGAGAACGACGGTGGAACCCGGTGCGAGATCATCGGATTCGATCGCTACTTCGGTACCCGGCCCCGCCGTCGCCAACACCACATCGGCGACACCGGCGGCCGCGCGCGGGTCCTCGACGGTCTCCAGCAATGCGTGCGGGTTGTATGCGGCGAGGTGGTCGCGCACCGCCGCCAGCCCCTCCGGATGGGTGCCGTAGAGCATCAGCTTGCGCAGCTGCGGATTGGCGGCGAGCAAGTGCGGCAGCGCATTTCGACCCTGAGTTCCGGTGCCGATCAGCAGCACGCTCTCCGCGCCACGGCGCGCGGTCTCGCGCACCAGCAGCGCCGAAACCGCCGGTGTGCGCAGTGCGCCGACCCTGGCGCAGTCCATCATGGCGATCGGTGCGCCGGTGCTGTCGTCGTAGAGCGTGATGGTCGTGTAGTAGCGCTTGGTGCTGCGGTCGTGACCGGGATCGAATTTGTAGGAGGTCTTCATCGCGACCACCCGGCGGCGGCCGTCGCGCCCGAGCATGGCGTAGGCCACCGACCAGCCGTCCGGATTCGCCACGCTGAGTTTGCGGGGATTATCCGAATCACCCGCGGCGAAGGCGAGATACGCGTCCTCTACCGCGCGCACGACATCGGCGGGCGTGATGGGCACGTCCGCGAGGTCGCTTCGGCTCAGCACACGCAGTGGTGTGCTCCGGTCACGGGTGCTCAACGGTTCCTCGATCATGTTGTGTCGTATCCAGCCTTACTGCGGTCCGGGTGTTGGCCCGGGCCGGTACACCGTCGATCGCGAGCGGGTTGCTTGCCGCTCGGAACGGGGCGACGATCCGTTGCCCATAACCATTTTCGTCGGCCTCGGCGGACCGCCGTCGGCGTTCGGGCAGGCGGACATTGACGCGCTTGAGCCAACGGTCGGTGCCGTCGTAGCGCGCGGTGAACGGTACCCGACCGTGTACGGCCACATCATTGTCCACCAGCAGGAGCTCACCGGGGGCTAGAGCAGCGGTGACGCAGACGCGTTCGAGTTCCGCGGTGAGCCGAGCGTATGCCAGCCGCAATTCGGTATCGGCATCGTCGAGCGGGGTGTATGCCGGATCGTAGCGAAGCGTCAAATCTGCTGTCTCATAGCCCGATTCGGTGCCCCACAGCGTTGGCAACGGCGGTGCGCAGTAGTGCTCGTGCCCGGTGCCGTAGGAGACGTCGGGCAGGATCGGCAGGGTCGGCGTACCGAGTAGTCGGCGTTCGTCCTCGGAGAGCTCGGTCCGGCGCACCGACGAGACGGTGGTGCCGACGCCGTCCGGATTGCGCAGACAGACCAGCATCAGCAGATTGGCGCGGTCCGGGTGGAATGCGTCCTCGGTATGCGGGCTGAGCAGGGTTTTACTACTCGCGCCGGATTGCTCGTGTTCGTGACCCGGCGATGGCACGATGTTATTGACCAGCCGTCCGCCCTGTTGCCCCTGCCAGCCGAACGGTTCACCGGCGCTGCGCGCCAGCAGCAGCATCGCCATATCGAGTTCGAATGAGCTCGCAGGGCGGTCCGATTCACCACTCCAGCGGGCCGCCTCGACCCAACTCGGTGGCGTCGGGCCGAATTCGGCATCGCGCAAAGGCAATTTGCCGACGATCGTGGCGCCCGCGGCGGTGGCGGGCGGTCGCATGGCGACGCGCACCGCGTCGGGCAACTCACCGACGCGCGCATCGATTTGCTCGAGTAATGCCGGATCGGTCAGCGTGCGCGCGATACCGGCCGTGCCATCGGGCCGGGTGTCGAGCGTGATACATATCTCACGGGCGAGCGCGCGCACCGCTTGTGCGGCGGTGGTCGGCAGCTCGCGCCGTTCGATATCCCGTGGGTGAAGCGTCTTACGTTCGGAGAGAACGCCTTTCACCAGGAATCCCTTCTTCGCATCGGGTCGAAAAGCGGGGTATGACGATTCGATCTGCGAAGCTAGTGGGTCTTGCCACCTAAAGCAAGGCTTACCTAAGCGAGTATCGAAAATAGCACATGCGCATGTCTGAGATCACGGCTTGTGGCTAATTTGCGGCATCGTCTTCGAGCTGGTGGCGGATAGCTGTGCTGCGGCAAAACTCAACGCCCGGAACTCTATTAGGCTAGCCTGTCCTAGCTAGATGCGCTAGGTTTCGCGGTCGCGCGAGGGTAACTCGTTGAGGTTCGAGGAAGGCAGCACCATGGAATGGAATCGACGACAACTCCTGCGATCGGGACTCGGTGTCGGCGCGGTGCTGGTGGTCGCCGCATGTTCGGACGGCGGCAATTCGGACGGCCCGGCGCGGCGCGGCGGCACCCTGCGGGTCGGTGCGCTCGGCAGCGCGGCGCGCATCGAACGCGATCCGCATGCGAATCTCAGCAATGACAGCGACTTCCTCATCACCTCGCTGGTGTACGACGCACTCACGGTACCGGGCGCGAACCCGAATGTTGCTGCGCGCCTTTCCAGTCGGTGGGAAGCCGATGCGCAGCGACGTCGCTGGAGTTTCACCATCGCCGACGGTGCCGCCTTCCACGACGGCACCCCCGTCACCTCCGATGATGTGGTGTGGTCGCTACGTCGACTGCGGACCGTCGGCGGTGCGTCGAAAATGCCTGCCGCCGTGGACGACATCACCGCAGACGGTCCGAATCGGGTGGTCATCGCGCTTCCGGAGCCGAACTCGCAACTGCCGCTGCTGGTTCGGTTGATGACCTTCACGGTCAAGAAGGACACCACCGATTTCACCAAGGCCATCGGCACCGGGCCGTTCCGGTTGGAGTCCTATCAGGGTGGCAATGCCCGGCTGGTGCGCAACGATAGGTGGTACGGTCCGGTGCCACTGCTGGATGCCATCGAGGTCACCATGTTCGACAGCGTGACGGCGCTGGGCAATGCGGTGCTCGGCGGGCAGATCGATCTGGCATCGAATGTCGGTGCGATCGCGGGACGCACCGCCGAGGGGCGCGGCGATCTGCGGGTGGTGCGGCGATCGAACGACACCATGGTCGGGGTCGCGATGCGGACCTCCGACGGACCGTTCGCCGATGCGCGGGTACGCGAAGCCATTCGGTTGGGCGTTGATCGCAAGGCCTTGGTCAATCAGGTGCATTCGGGTTACGGCACGGTCGCGAACGACATCCTCGGCACCGGTGATCCGCTGTACGACAACACGGTCGCGCAGCGGGTCCGCGATGTGGATCGGGCGAAGTCACTGCTGCGCGATGCCGGATTCGATACCGGGCGCAGCTACCAGTTCCTCACCAAGGCCGAGGCGCCGGGCGAGGTCGAATCGGCGAAGGTGATCGCGACCCAGTTGGCCGATATCGGGCTGCGCCTCGATGTCGTGACGCAGGAGTCGAATACCTTCTACGACCAGACCTGGTTGAAGGCGCCGCTGTACACGGTCTCCTGGGGCACCAATGATTCCACGCTTTTCTTCGCGACCAAGCTGATGTCCTCGGCTTCCAATCGCAACGAAACCGCATTCAAGGATGCGGAATTCGATGTCGCCACCACGAAAGCCCTTGCTGCTCCTGATGACTCGGCATACGCGATTGCCTGCCATGACGTGCAGCGGATCCAGTACGCCCGCGGTGGTTATCTGGTGTGGGGCATGGCCGACGGTATCGATATCGCGACATCCCGGGTGCGTGATGTGCCGACCCTCGGCGGCTTCGCCAGGGTGCAGTTGGAACGAGCCTGGCTCGCGGAGTGATGTCCTTCGCCCGACTCCTTATCCGGCGCGTCGTCCTGCTGGTCGCGCTGCTGGCCACGGTGTTCGCGGCAGTCGACCTGCTGCCGGGCAATTCCGCCCGCGCGGTGCTCGGCCGCGACGCCACCGCGGAGCAGATCGCGGCGAAGGAACACGAGCTCGGCCTCGACCGTGCGCTGCCGATGCGCTTCCTCGAGTGGATATCCGGTGTGGCGACCGGCGATTTCGGTCGTACCGCGCGTGGGCGTTCGATCAATGAGCTATTGGCCGACAAGTTTCCGCCGACGCTGCTGCTCGGTGGGCTCGCGTTCCTGGTGACGGTGGTCGCGTCGCTGCTGGTCGGCAGCTGGTGGGCGGCGCGGCGCGGGCCGACTACCCGGTTGTTGCAGCCGAGCACCACCGCGGCTGCGGCGATTCCGGAGTTCGTCATCGCGACCCTGTTGATCCTGGCGTTCTCGTTGGGCCTGGGTTGGTTGCCCGCCGTCACCATTACCGGGCGTTCCGGTTTTCCGGCCAGTCCGGACATGCTGGTGCTGCCGGTGCTCGCACTCGCTATACCGCAGACCGGCTGGAACACCCGGGTGGTGCGCGCAGCGCTACTCGATTCCGCGCGCTCGCCGCATGTGGAAAGTGCGGTGCTGGACGGGCTTTCGACAACCACTGTGCTGACCAGGCATGTGCTGCCGTTCGCTCTGCCGACGATTGTGGCGAGTTTCGCGACCACGGTCGGCATGCTGCTCGGTGGTGCGCTGGTGGTGGAGACCATTTTCAACTATCCGGGACTCGGTGCGGTGCTGGCGGGTTCGGTAGCCGACCGGGACACCTCCCTGATCGCCGCGGTGGTGGCACTGACCGGGGTGGTCATCATGGCCATGTTGGCGATGGCGGACGGGATTCGGGCCTGGGCGGTGCGGGGGCGGATATGACCGGATTCCGACGACCCGGAGGTCGCGAATGAAGCGTTTCCTCACGGTACTGCCCGCGCTGGTGGTGGTTATCGCTGCCGCGCTCGGGCCCAGCCTGGCGACTCGATCTGCCGAGGAGGCGGTCGGGATACCGTTCGCGCGGCCGGGTGCGGACACCTTGTTGGGTACCGACCGGCTCGGGCGGGATGTGCTGGCGCAACTGCTCTATGGCGGTTGGGGTCTGCTGTTGCTGGCGGGCGTGATCGCGCTCGCGGTGACGGGGTTGTCGTGCGTGCTCGGTGTGGTCGCGGCACTGCGTCCACGGGTCGGTGCCTTGATCGAGGGCGGCGCCGATTTCGCGATCCTGCTGCCGGCCGTGCTCGGGATCTTGTTGGTGCTGACGGCGTGGCCCGATGCGGGTGTCTACGGCCTTGTGGTGGTCGCGCTGCTCTTCGGAACTCCCTACTGCGCAAGAGTTTTCGCCGCGGCTGCCGCCGGAGTCGCGGCGAGCGGTTATGTCGAGGTCGCCCAAGCCAGCGGTGAAACTCTGCCGCACTTGGTATTTCGCGAGGTGATTCCGAATCTACGCGAGGTCTTGGCCGCGCAACTCGGTCTTCGCTTCGTAGAGGGCGTGTATGTGGTCAGCACCGCATCGTTTCTGCAGCTGCCGACCACGTTGGGCGCGAGCAACTGGGCGGTCATGGTGCGCGAGAACTCCTCCGGCATGCTCCTCAACCCCTGGTCCGTGCTGACGCCGAGCCTGGCGATCGCGGTGGTCGCGGTCAGTGTGAATCTCGCGGTGACCTCGTTCGATCAACATCGTCCGCGACGACGGGCTATCCGGGTAACGCGCGGGTCCGAGACACTGGCCGGTGCGGAGTCGCCGGTTGGGGAGGAGCGGGGATGAATCGATCTGTCGTCGTCGATGCGTTGACAGTATGCGGATCGAATGGTCGAAAGTTGTTCGAACCCATCAGTTTCCGCGTCGCAGCGGGTAAGGTCACCGCCCTGACCGGTCCGTCCGGATCGGGCAAGACCACGTTGATGCGGGCACTGCTCGGGCACTTGCCAGCGGGAGCGCGGCGATCCGGGGGTTCGGCCGTGGTGGCCGGGCAGGACGTATTTGCCTTGAATCCTGGTGCGCTGCAGCAGTTCCGACGTAATCATATCGCGTATGTCGGACAGGATCCCGGCTCGGCGCTCAATCCATTGATGCGGGTGCGTGCCCTGCTGAACGAGGTTCGCCATCCCGATGCCGCCGTGCCCGAAACCCTGGAGCTGGTCGGCCTATCCGATGAGCACTTGCGCCGTCGCCCGGGCGAACTCTCCGGCGGTCAGCAGCGCCGGGTGGCCCTCGCGCGTGCGCTGGTTCGCCATACCGGGATCCTTATCCTCGACGAACCACTGGCCGGGCTGCACGGATCCCTGCGCACCGAAATCGCCCGTGTGCTCGCCGATGTCGCCGCTCAGCGCGCTGCGGCGATCTTGCTGTCCGGGCACGACACCGCGACTATCCATGCGATCGCCGATGATGTGGTCGAGTTGGGTGCGGTGCATTCCGATGTGATCGGGCGCACACTCTTGCCGGCTCGTTTCGGGATGTCGATTTCATCGCAATCGAATGGGGGTCCCGCGTCGATCGTGCGGGTGGCGACGGCTCCGGAGCTTGCGCTCGACGTCGACACCGGAGGCTCGGCTCCGCAGCCGAGCGGCGGGTGGGCGGCGGTAGCGGTGCGCAGTAGGACGGTGGAATCGGCTGCGGGACCCACTCTGCGCGCGCAGGATATCGGCGCCTCGATCGGCGGGCACGAGGTGTTGGCGGACATCGATTTCGTGCTGCCGGGCGGCGCGGCGCTGGCGATCGTCGGAGCGTCTGGAGCAGGTAAGACCACTCTCGCTCGGGTGGTCGCCGGCCTGCACCCGGAAGCGACCGGATCGCTGGTATTGCGAGGTGAATCGATCCCGGTCGGACCGGGTCGTCGCACTCGCGACGGTCGCAACGGTATTCAGCTGGTTACGCAGAACCCCCGGTCCGCGCTCAACCCTCGGCGTACCGTCGCGCAGACCCTCGGCCGTCCGCTGCACCGAATCGGCGGGATTGCGAAACGACAGTTGGCGCAGCGCATTACCGATCTACTCGACTCGGTCGAACTCGCACCGGAACTCGCCACCCGCTACCCGCACGAACTCTCCGGCGGCCAACGCCAGCGAGTGGCGCTGGCCAGGGCGCTCGCGGCCGAGCCCGCCGTCCTGGTCTGCGACGAGATCACCTCGGCCCTGGACCACAACACCGCTGTTTCGATCATGACCCTGTTGGACCGTATCCGCGCCGAACACGACACCGGCCTACTCGTCATCACCCACGATATGACCCTGGTCACCGGGCACTGCTCGCACCTCGTCGTCCTCGACCACGGGCGCATTGTCGAATCAGGCTCGGCGACAGCGGTCCTCACCACTCCGGCACACACCGCGACCCACGAACTGCTCGGCTAGGCGTTTCCCGCACACACGTTGTGCGTGATGTGCGCTAGTTCTGCGAGCACGAATCGGTGGCTGCGTAATCGACGATCTGCTCGGTAATCTCGGTTCACGGAGCGCATGCTCCGGGCATGCTGGGTCTGCAGGGGGAGGGACATATGAATTCGGGCTTGCCGCGACGCATGCCTCGCGGGGGTGGTCGTTCGAATCCGGATGATGGAGGAATGCTCGCGAAGCTGACCGGCGTATTTGTCGCCGCTATGGTGACCCTCGTGCTCGCCGGCTGCGGTGCCGAACGCAATCTGCCGCCGATTCCCGAAGGCATTCCGCCCGGCCCTGGTACGCCGCTACCGCTGATCGATCTGGACGCGCCCGGCCGCACCGCAGCGCAGTTGCGCGACTGGGCCGACGAGCAATCCGACAAACTCGGCATTCCGAGTGTCGCGCTGGAAGCCTACGGCTACGCTGCGGCAATCATGGGCCGGTCCCGGCCCGACTGTGGCATCGCCTGGACCACCATCGCGGGAATCGCCAGCGTGGAAAGTAAGCACGGCACCCATCGCGGTTCGGTGGTCGACGCGAATGGCACCGTGCGCCCGCCGATCATCGGCATCCCACTCGACGGTGCGCCGGGAGTAGCACTGGTCGAGGACACCGACGGCGGCATGCTCGACGGCGATCCGGAGTTCGACAGGGCGCTGGGCCCACTGCAATTCATTCCGGAGACCTGGAAGCGCTGGGGTGTCGACGCGAACGGCGATGGCGTCGCCGATCCGCAGAATATCGATGACGCCGCACTGACCGCGGCTCGCTATTTGTGCGCGAGTGGTGGCGATCTGACCTCCGAGCGCGGCTGGCAACAGGCCCTATTGACCTACAACCAGTCCAATGCCTATCTATTGACCGTCCGCGATCGCGCTGCCGCCTACAGCGTCGGGCGCCGGGCATGAGCACTCGTCGGAGGAAGCAACGGGTGCTCGTCGCGACAGTGCGATGCGATTCGTCGGAGTGCCGGTTACTGCGCAATCGTCGAGGACGCTAGGCTCGCAGGCGCACGGCCCTTCCCGTCAGACCTACCGTGCCAACAGCCGAAGGAGTGTCGTTTTCGTGGCCATCATCGAACAGGTCGGAGCTCGCGAGATCCTCGATTCTCGCGGAAACCCCACTGTCGAGGTCGAGATCGCCCTCGACGACGGCACCCTGACCAGGGCTGCCGTGCCCTCCGGTGCCTCTACCGGTGAGCATGAGGCCGTCGAACTGCGCGACGGCGGCGAGCGCTACGGCGGCAAAGGTGTGCAGAAGGCCGTCGAGGGTGTGCTCGACGAGATCGCGCCCGCCGTCATCGGCCTGGACGCGGTCGAGCAGCGCACCGTCGACCAGGTCCTGCTGGACCTGGACGGCACACCGGACAAGTCCCGCCTCGGCGCGAACGCCCTGCTCGGCGTCTCGCTCGCGGTGGCCCGCGCCGCCGCCGAATCCTCGGGCCTCGAGCTGTTCCGCTACCTGGGCGGTCCGAATGCGCATGTGCTTCCGGTGCCGATGATGAACATCCTCAATGGTGGCGCGCACGCCGACAGCGGTGTGGACGTCCAGGAGTTCATGGTCGCCCCGATCGGTGCGACCACCTTCAAGGAGTCGCTGCGTTGGGGCGCCGAGGTGTACCACGCGCTCAAGTCGGTGCTGAAGGCCAAGGGGCTGTCCACCGGTCTCGGTGACGAGGGTGGTTTCGCGCCCTCGGTCGCGGGCACCAAGGAAGCGCTCGACCTGATCGGTGTCGCCATCGCGAAAACCGGCCTGAAGCTGGGCACCGATGTCGCGCTCGCACTCGATGTCGCCGCCACCGAGTTCTACACCGCGGGCAACGGTTACAAGTTCGAGGGCAGCGTCCGCTCGGCCGCCGAGATGGCGCAGTTCTACGCCGAACTGCTCACCGCATACCCGCTGGTCTCCATCGAGGACCCGCTCTCGGAGGACGACTGGGACGGCTGGGTCGCGCTGACCGATCAGATCGGCGACAAGGTGCAACTGGTCGGCGATGACCTGTTCGTCACCAACCCGGAGCGCCTGGAGGAGGGCATCACCAAGGGCGCGGCCAATGCGCTGCTGGTGAAGGTCAACCAGATCGGCACGCTGACCGAAACATTGGATGCCGTCGAGCTCGCGCACCGCAACGGCTACAAAACGATGATGAGCCACCGCTCCGGCGAGACCGAGGACACCACCATCGCCGACCTTGCCGTCGCGGTCGGCAGCGGTCAGATCAAGACCGGTGCCCCGGCGCGTAGCGAGCGCGTCGCCAAGTACAACCAGCTGCTGCGCATCGAGGACGCGCTCGGCGATTCCGCACGGTACGCGGGTGACGTCGCGTTCCCGCGGTTCGCGTTCGAAGGCTAGCCAGCTAGGGGAGCGGTATGACAGAGCGGCGTGCGCGTGGATCCAGTCCGGCCGGACGTGGGAATCGCCGCACGTCGCGCTCTGCCAGATCGCGCCCGGCCGCCGAATCGCCGGCGGCCGCACCGAAGCGGACGACCCGCAGGCGGTCCGAAGCCGCCGAGAAGGCCAAGCCGCAGAAGATAGGGCTGCGCTCCGGTGGACACGAGGACAAGCACGATCGCACCATCCTCGGCCTGTCCACCGGTAAGGCGGTCATCCTGGCCATCGTTCTGTGCGCACTCGCCTTGACTTTGGCTGTGCCACTACGCACATATTTCACCCAGCGCGCCGAGGCCGCGCATTTGGCGCAGGAGCGCATCGAACTCGAGGCCGATCTCGCAAAATTGCGGGATCGCCGCGCGCAGCAACAGGATCCGGCCTATGTGCGCTCCGAGGCCAGGGACCGGTTGCGGCTGGTGATGCCGGGTGAGACGCCCTATATCGTCCAGGTGCCGGGTATCGAAGCGCCCGCGCCGCCCGCCGCACCGACCCAGTCGAAGGCGCCCGAGCCCTGGTACACCGAACTGTGGCGCAGTATTTCGCAACCGCAGCAGGCCCCGGCGCCCGCGGCCGCACCCGCCGTGCCGCAGCCAGCACCGGAAGGACCCAGGTGACCGCACCGAACGACCGTGATCTCGAGATCATCGCCAAGCAGTTGGGACGCGAGCCGCGCGGTGTACTCGCCGTCGCCTACCGCACCCCGGACGGTCTGCCCGCGGTGGTCAAGACCGCGCCGCGGCTGCCCGACGGCACCCCCTTCCCGACCCTCTTTTACCTGACCGATCCGCGCCTCACCGCCGAGGCGAGCAGGCAGGAATCCGCGGGCGTCATGCGGGAAATGACCGACCGCCTCGCCGCTGACCCGAAATTGGCCGCCGCCTACCGCGCCGCCCACGAGAGCTACCTCGCCGAGCGCAATGAGATCGCATCCCTCGGCACCGATTTCACCGGCGGCGGTATGCCCGAACGAGTGAAATGCCTGCACGTCCTCATCGCACACTCCCTCGCCAAGGGGCCGGGCGTAAATCCCTTCGGCGACGAAGCGGTATCCCTAGCGGCTGATAGGGGCCTGCGCGGCACCGCCATCCCGGCGGACTGGCCGAAATACGAGCCGCCCCACGCCCCGACCGACGCGCAATGACATGACCGCCGCGAGTGAGCGGTGCGATGTGCGCGGCCGCTGACGCGGGCGGCGGAGGTGCTGGGATGAGCGGGCGCTCCGGTGAGCGCGAGTGGGAAATTGGCCGTGGCTGATAGGAGCGGAGCTGAGCATGAGTGATCGGGTAGCGGCAGTTGATTGCGGGACGAATTCGATCCGACTATTGATCGCCGAAGTGCTCGGCGATGGGCGGTTGGTGGATGTGCATCGGGAGATGCGCATTGTGCGGCTGGGTCAGGGGGTGGATGCGACGGGTGCGCTCGCGCCGGAGGCGATCGAGCGCACCAGGGTTGCGCTCGCCGATTATGTCGCGCTGATGCGGGAGGCGGGGGTCAGTCGGGTGCGGATGGTCGCGACCTCCGCGACTCGCGATGCCGCCAACCGCGAGGACTTTTTCGCCATGGCCCGTGCCGAACTCGGCACCGTGGTGGCGGGTGCGCAGGCCGAGGTGATCACCGGTGACGAGGAAGCGCGGCTGTCATTCAGCGGTGCGGTTGGTGAATTGGCCAGCGAGGCAGGGCCTTTCGTTGTCGTCGATCTGGGTGGTGGATCCACCGAACTCGTCGTCGGTGACAGCGATGGTGTGCGTGCCGCATTCTCCGCCGATATCGGCTGCGTCCGCATTACCGAGCGATGCCTGCCGGGCAATCCGCCGACCGCCGAAGAGGTCTCCGCCGCACGGGAATTCGCCACCGAACGACTGGATGAGGCCTTCGCCATGGTGCCGGTCGATGGTGCGCATACCTGGGTCGGCGTCGCGGGCACCATGACCACGATCGCGGCCGTCGCCCTCGATCTGCCCGAATACGATTCGGAGCGCGTCCATCTCACCACCCTCACCCTGGACCAGGTGCGCGAGGTCTGCGATCGTCTGATCGGCATGAACCACGACGAGCGCGCCGCTCTCGGCCCCATGCATCCCGGTCGCGTCGATGTGATCGGCGGCGGTGCCGTCATCACCGAGGTGCTTGCCTACGAACTGTCCCGGCGCGCAGATATTTCCGCTCTCGTCGTCAGCGAACACGACATCCTCGACGGCATAGCCCTGTCCATCGTCTGACGCGGCTATCGCAGCTGTCGCGCCACAGGTCCACTATCGTCGGCCGCCACGACGAGATTGAGACGGTGTACCCCCACTGGCCGCCCATCGGCCCCGCTCGGGCACCGGTCACTCCACCTCGGCGAGCGTGGCCGTCCAGGTATTGCACGACGATGTCGCGCCGCTGCGGTAACCGGCTTCGACCCAGCGCCGACTGTTCAACCCGGTGCCGTGGGTCGGATCCTCCTCGGTATCGGATTGGATATCGATCAGATCCGTGGCCTCGTCCGGGGGCAATATGCCCCCGGCCTGTGCTGCCGCCAGCATCACCCCGGCCAGGCACTGAGCTTGGAGTTCGATGCGTCGGCTGAGTTCCAGTCCGAGCGGCGACTTCGCGCCCGCGGTATCGATATCTCGATCGGCGGTGCGCAAGATGCCGGTGGAGGACTGTAGGTGGTGGCCGTATTCGTGCATCACGACGAATATGAGGTACTGCCCGAGTTGCGAACCCCACCCTCGATGGATGGGATCGTCGGTCGGCCAGTACACAGTGCCGCCGCAATAGAACGCCGGATCGGTGGACTGAACCTGTTTCGAGCATCCGGTCGTCACGTTGTCGACCACCACGAGTTGCAGCGGCGCGAGGGTCATACCCGCCACGTGCAGGGCCGGATCCCAGACCTTCGTCAAGCAGTCCAATTCGGTCTGCACGAATTGCCGTTGACCCGCCGCGCTCATCTCGATCGGCGGCAGCTGACACCGCAGCGGGGCCAAGCGCAACTCGGTATGCAGCGTATTCGCTGTCAGCGGAGGTTCCGGCAGCGCACCAACGACGGGCTCGGCGTCGACCGCGGAGACCGATGCGCATCCGGAGCCGAGCAGCGCAACCAGCGCCCCGATCACGGCGAACAGCAGCGCCGCATGGGCGCTCGAGCGCTTCATCAGGTTCCCCCGTCCAGCTAACAAACGAGGTTTCCCCGTCCAGCGAGGCGAACTTTACCGGGAAATTCTCCGGCGTTCTCGTCGAGTGCGACGCGTCACCGAGTCGCGGTCGACGAAATAGTCGATTGCTTCGGATTCGCTGAAAGAGCGCAACGAGCGGGTACTTTCACGATGGACGTACTGGTTAGCGGATTGCTCCGGCGGGAGTTCTGGCATGTCCTACCACACCGGCCGTGAACGGGGAAACTTTGTCAGGGCTGCCGGGCATTCACTGCTGATATGGGATTGTCTGACCTATGTCCGATGCAGCAATGGCGGAGCAACCAGTTCGGGAGCGAACCCTATTCGGTCACCCGATCGGATTGACCAACCTCTTCGGAGTCGAACTCTGGGAGCGCTTCTCGTTCTACGGAATGCTCACCATCCTCGGGTACTACCTGTACTACTCGACGACCGAGGGTGGACTGGGTCTATCGCAGAGCACCGGCGTCGGGATCGTCGGCGCGTACGGCGGGCTGGTGTATCTGTCGACGGTGCTCGGCGGGTGGATTGCCGACCGGTTGATCGGTATGGAGCGCACCGTCTTCTACGGCGGCGTTGTGGTCATGGCCGGGCATATCGCACTGGCGGCTCTGCCCGGGCTGAGCGGTGTCGGAGTCGGCCTTGTCTTGGTCGCGCTCGGCAGCGGCGGATTGAAGGCCAATGCCTCTTCGCTGCTCGGCACCCTCTACCGGCCGGGTGATCCGCGCTTCGACGGCGGCTTCACGCTGTTCTATCTGGGCATCAACCTCGGTGCGTTCGTCGGCCCGCTGCTCACCGGCCTGCTGCAACGGCATTGGGGCTTTCACTACGGCTTCGGTGCGGCCGCGGTCGGCATGGCATTGGGGCTGACGCAGTATGTGGTGTTCCGGCGCAACCTCGGCACCGCGGGCAGACATGTGCCCAACCCGTTGCCGCGCAACGCTGTGGGGCCGATTCTGGGCATCGTGGCCGGTGCGGCCATCGTGGTCGCGTTGGCATTGATCACCGGGCTGGTGAACCTGGACAACCTCTCCGAGATGACCACCGGCGTCATCATCGCGGCCTCGCTCGCCTACTTCGTGCTCATGCTGACCAGCGCCAGGGTGACGCCGGTCGAGCGCAGCCGGGTGCGTGCCTTCATTCCGTTGTTCATCGCGAATGCGGTTTTCTGGTCGCTGTTCCAGCAGGTCTTCACGGTGCTCGCGGTGTATTCCGATGAGCGGATGCGGTGGACCATCTTCGGCTGGACCGCACCGTCGAACTGGATCGGCTCGGTGGAGCCGGTGTGGATCATCTGCCTGTCCCCGCTGTTCGCGCTGACGTGGACCAAGCTGGGCAATCGCGCACCGAGCACACCGCGCAAATTCTCCTTCGGCGTCATCGGCATGGGCCTGGCGTTCTGGTTGTTCGTGCTGTTCTCGGGCAGCAGCGGCAAATCCGTTCCGGTGTTGGCGGTACTGCTCATCATGGGCGCATTCGCGGTCTCCGAGCTGCTGCTTTCCCCGATCGGTCTCTCGGTCACCACACAGCTGGCACCCGAGGCGTTCCGGGCCCAGATGATGGCGCTGTACTTCTTCTCCGTTGGCATCGGAACCTCGATGTCCGGTACTTTGGCTCGGTTCTATGACGCGGACCACGAATTCGCGTACTTCGGTATCACCGGAGCAGTAGCGATCTGTGCCGGTCTGATCGTCGTCGCACTCACACCATGGGTGAGCCGACATATGGCCGGTGTGCATTAGGAAATCGACGGAGAACCCGTCGACTACGGCAAGGAGACATTGTTGGCGACCCCAGGAACTCGATGGGGCGGTCTGTTCCGCACCAAATCGGTCGAGCAGTCCATCCAGGACACCGACGAACCCGATTCGAAACTGCGCAAGGATCTGACCGCCTGGGACCTCACCGTCTTCGGCGTCGCCGTGGTGGTCGGTGCGGGCATCTTCACACTCACCGCGCGGACCGCGGGCAATGTCGCCGGACCTGCGGTTTCTCTGGCCTTCGTCTTCGCCGCCATCGCCTGCGGACTGACAGCGCTCTGCTACGCCGAATTCGCCTCGACAGTTCCGGTGGCGGGCAGTGCGTACACATTCTCCTACGCCACCTTCGGCGAGCTCGTCGCATGGATCATCGGCTGGGATCTGATTCTGGAGTTCGCGCTCGCGGTGTCGGTGGTCGCCAAGGGGTGGTCGCAGTACCTCGGTGAGGTGATGGGACCGCATTCGCCGATCGCACATCTGGGGCCGATCGACTTCGACTGGGGTGCGGTACTTCTCATCGCGGTCCTTGGCATGCTGCTGGCGGTCGGCACCAAGGTGTCCTCGCGGGTTTCGGCCGTGGCCGTCGCCATCAAGCTGAGCGTTATCGCGGTGGTCCTCGTTGTCGGCGCCACCTACTTCGACAAGTCGAACCTGACGCCCTACATCCCGCCCTCGCAGTCCGGTGCGGAAACGGAGGGGCCGCACCAGTCGCTGTTCTCCTACTTCACCGGCGCCGGCCAAAGCACCTTCGGCTGGTACGGCCTGCTCGCGGCGGCCAGTCTGGTGTTTTTCGCATTCATCGGCTTCGATGTCGTCGCGACGACGGCGGAGGAGACGAAGAATCCGCAGCGCTCGGTGCCGCGCGGCATTCTCGGCTCGCTGGTGATCGTCACAATTCTGTACGTCGCGGTATCGCTGATCCTCACCGGCATGGTGCCCTACACCGCGCTATCGGGCGACAAAGCGACGCTCGCAACCGCTTTCGCGCAGCACGGCGCCACCTGGACCAAGAACATCATCTCCATCGGCGCGCTCGCCGGACTCACCACGGTCGTCATGGTGATGTTCCTCGGCCAGACCCGCGTGCTGTTCGCCATGTCGCGCGACGGACTGATGCCGCGCCAGCTCGCGCACACCGGTAAGAACGGCACCCCGGTTCGACTGACCGCCGTCGTCGGCGTCGTGTGTGCCGCGCTCGCCGGTTTCGTGGACTTCGGCACCCTCGAGGAGATGGTCAATATCGGCACGCTCTTCGCCTTCGTCCTGGTCGCCATCGGCGTTCTCATCCTGCGCCGCACCCGCCCCGAACTCCCGCGTGGCTTCCGTGTGCCCTTGGTCCCGCTCGTCCCCATCCTCGCCGTACTCGCCTGCCTCTGGTTGATGCTCAACCTCTCGGTCGAAACCTGGCTGCGCTTCCTCGTCTGGATGGCTATCGGCCTGATCGTCTACTTCGCCTACGGCCGCCGGCACTCCGTGCTAGCCAACACGCCAGGCGCGAACTCTCCTGACGGCACCGCACCGATAGCCGCCCACGACTAGGTCCCTGACTGCGCGCTGGCGGCATTACTCTGTCCACCACCGGAGATGCACTAGCCTGCAGAGGGAATTCCGGTACGGCTGTACGAGTCGGTACGCTAACCGGGCGCCCCTATAGCCCAATTGGCAGAGGCAGCAGACTTAAAATCTGCAAAGTGTCGGTTCGAGTCCGACTGGGGGCACGAGACGAATTCCACGCTGGGCAGGTCGGGGCAGATGGCTCACCGGCCGGGGCCAGCTAAACGGTGATGCGATATAGGTGTTGTCCAGCGTTGGACACAGTTCGCGGGGTCCGTCCCCGCAGGCTGGTCGATGAGTCAGACTGCGGGCGTGTGCCCTCCGGCCGCCACCGCGACGTCCTTCCATGCGGTCCAGGTCTCGAGCCGGTCGCGTAGACCTGCGGAACGATCTGGTTCTCCCGGAACCGAAGAACACCCGCATGGGCGGGTTGGCGGAGTCTGCGGTCTCGAGGAGCGCGCGGCCCGCAGCAGCCGGGTCGCCGGAATCAAGGGTCCGTGCGTCGGCCGCGGAGGCTGTCGTAGCGCGGGGCGTTCTTCACGATCAGGTCCAAGCGGGCGAAATGCTCGTCGGCGCGCTTCACGGTCTCGAAGACTTGTGCCCTGTCGGTCACATCCAGCTCGAGCCGAAGTACCGCATCGCCGTAAGCGGCGACCAGCTCCGTGAGGTGTTCGGTACTGCGGGCGGTCGCTGCCACCTTGTCGCCGCGGGCAACGCGGCCTCGACGAAGTTGCGGCCAAGCCGCGAGAGGAGCCGGTGACAAACCAGGCTTGCTCATGATGTCTTTCCGTTCTTTTCGGAGTGGCGAGCGCAGCGAGGAGTGATTCCATCGCCGCCGATGTCCCCGAACGAACACAAGATGCCGCCGACCCGCTTTCCGTAACGGTATCGCGGCGTGACGTGCGTCACTGCTGCCACGATTTCGCAAAAATCAGGTGAGCCTGCATCGGGTGTGCTAGATAAGCTATCGGACCAACTGGGGCGAATAAGAATTTGCGTTAGCTCTTCGCAATGCGGACCGCAGTCGGAAACAGCGGTTTCGCAGCGTAATTTCGGTGGTGTCTGAGGACTTGACCACACCGAGTCCTTGCTCACTCAGGGATAATTCCAACCGAATGCCGTTAACTATCGGCTTTCTACTGGTAGGGGGTTTGTTCCGGTGGTCGTGAACCCTGGGATCGCGCACTGATTCGACGTCTGGCCTGGTGCCGTAGTATTCGAACCCCGACCGTGCGGGGAGACTCTTGGTAGCCTAACCTAACTCGCTCGCGGCAAGATTAGCCAATTCATTGCTGTCATGCGCTCTGAGCTGCTAGTTTGAGCTCGAATGGCCTGTCATGTCACGTTATCTCCCTATCAACCGGGCGACGAGTGTCTGCGCCATATTTGCTGTAGGATTCCGAATGGCACCCACTCCTTGGTCCCCGGTCCCTGGACCTTGCGCGACGGGCGACTGGACGATGGACGATGACAGAGACGTCCACCGACGGGAACGCCGCGCATGTGTCGGCGGGGATCGGGTGTCGATCGCCATGACCGCGCCTTCTCAAATATGCGACCCGGTTCTCGTCGCTATGTTGCACATTCCAACAAGCCGATAACGGCAATCTGGCAGCAATATAACTGATTCCTGATATGAGCGGTATCAGTGGAGGTCGAGATGGACCAATCGAAGAGTGGTGCCGATGGTAATCCGAACTGGCCGAGAGCGCTGCAAAAAGGATCCCTCCACTTTTCCGGCAAGTATTCCGGAGACGGTTCCGGCGTGCGCTCGAACGGTAATGGAGGCGCGCGGCCATCGTCGTTCGACATTCTTCCACTGACCGCGGCTCAGCGGGGAATCTGGTTTGCCCAGCACCTCGCGGAATCGTCGCCGATATCTGTGGCTCAATTCGTCGAGATCGTCGGCGAGTTGGACACGGAATTGCTTGCCGAGGCATGCAGAACCGCCGCTCGTGAGTTCGGATCCGGACATATGCGCCTGATCGAGGTCGACGGAGAGCCAGGTCAGTTCGTCGACGAGGAACATCGGCCGCAGGTGTCGGTCATGGACTTGCGCGGGCAGGCCGATCCGGTTGCGGCTGCGCACGAAATCATGGTGCGGGACTACTCCGCTCCGCTGGACCTGCTGAACGACGACCTCATGACGAGCATTGTGTTCCAGGTCGGCGAGGACCATTTCCTGTGGTATCAGCGCGCGCACCATATCGCACTCGACGGATTCGCCGCGGTGACAATGCTGCACCGGATTACCGAGTTGTACAACGCTTGGGCGAGGTTCGAGGAAGCCGCGCCGTGCGTGGCGCAGGACCTGGCGGCCGTTGTCGAGCAGGATCTGGCATACCGCGATTCGGCGCGTTTCGAAAACGATCGCAGATACTGGCACGAGCACTTGACTGGCGCGCCCGCCGTCGTGAGCTTGGCCGGTCGCGTAGGCAAGCCCACCATTCATCCGGCGCTCGTCAGCGCAGAGCTGCCGGACGCCACCGCGCATCTACTGGAGAACATCGCAGCCCAGGACGGCCTGAGCGTGACTGCGACCACCGTCGCGGCGTTCGCCGCTTATCTCGCGCGGATGACCGGGAGCGATGAAGTATTGCTGAGCCTGCCGGTTTCGGGTCGGCACTCGGCCGTGCTGCGCCGTTCCGGGGGGATGGTGGCGAATGTGGTCCCGTTGCGAGTGCGGGTCGCCGGCCGCAGCGTCGGTGAGCTGATCTCCGCAGTGCAAAGCGAGTTGACCAGTGCTCTTCGGCGGCAGCGCTATCGCCAAGAGGACATATTCGGGGATATGGGGATTGCGCGCGACGAGGCGGCATCCTTCGGTCCGGCGGTGAACCTCATGATGATCGAGAACGAGGTTGTGCTCGGCAGCACGACAGGCCGCCTGCACGTCCTCACCTCTGGCCCTACCGCCGACCTTTTCGTCAATATCTACCCGGGCGCGGGCAAGCACACTACACATATCGACTTCCAGGGAAATCCGAACGCCTACAGCCCTGCCGAACTCGCCGGTCACCACCGCCGGTTTCTCATGTTTCTGCACGAGTTCCTCGCGGGGGGAGCGGGATGCCCGGTCAGCAGACTGCCCCTGCTCGAAGTGCAGGAGCGGTCCGCGCTGCTCCCGGTGCGGGGGCCCGGCGGGGGCGAAACACGGCTGCTGCCGGACCTGCTGAGCGAGAGCGCGCGCCGGAATCGAAGTGCGTGCGCGATCGCCTCGGCCGGGCAGACGATGACGTATGGCGAGCTCGATACCAGATCTTCCCAGCTGGCCAGGCATCTCATCGATCTTGGTTGCGGGCCGGACACGGCGGTGGCGATCATGCTGCCACGCTCGGTCGAATCCGTCGTGGCGACGTGGGCCGTCGCGAAATGCGGTGCGGCATTTGTCCATTTGTCCCCCGAGTACCCGTCGAAGCGGATAGCACATATCGTCGCCGACAGCGGTGCCGCGGTGGCGATCACGGTCGACGCCCTGCGCGGGCGACTCCCGCTGGCGATGCACCATGTGGTTCTCGACGACCCCGCAACCCTGCGCGAATGCGACGCCGGGCCGATTTCCGACAATGACCGTATCCGCCCACTGCGGCCGTCCAACGTGGCCTATATCACCTACACCTCGGGATCCACCGGCGCCCCGAAAGGCGTCCAGGTCACCCACACCGGCCTCGCGAATCTGGTTGCCGACCGCGCCGCCACGTACGGCATCGACAGCACCGCACGCGTGTCATACGCCCTCTCACCTAGTTTCGACGCCTCCCTGGAGCAGTTTCTGACCTGCTTCGCGCGCGGATCCACGCTGGTGATCGTGCCGCCCCAGGTGAGCGGCGGTGCGGAGCTCACGCAACTGTTGGCCGATGAGCACGTGACCCACCTGACCCTGACACCCATGATCCTGGCAACCGTGGACCCGCGTCCGACGACCGATTTGCGGGTGGTCGTGGTCGGTGGTGACGTGTGTCCACCGCACGTCATCGAGCGGTGGACACCGTCGGTGTCCGTCTATAACGAATACGGTCCTACCGAAACCACCGTGACCGCCGTCGGCGCCATGCTGAGACCCGGCCGCGCCCACACGGTCGGTGCCCCCATCCGCGGCGTTTCCGCGATGGTGCTGGACCGAACGCTGCAGCCGGTACCCAAGGGCACCGCGGGCGAGTTGTATCTCGCCGGACCGGGACTGGCCCGTGGATACAGCCATCTGTGCGTCGAAACCGCCGCCCGCTTCGTCGCCGATCCGTATGACGGCCCCGGCGAACGGATGTACCGCACCGGCGATATCGCGCGCTGGGCCAGCGACGACGCTGAGCCGACGCTGGAATTGATGGGGCGCAGCGACTTCCAGGTCAAGATCCGCGGCTACCGGATCGAACCGGGTGAAATCGACGCCGCACTTACTACACACGAGGACGTGGACCGGTCTGTCACCGTGCCGGTGCGCAACAACATCGGCACGACAGTGCTGGCGTCCTATGTCGTCCCGGTCAGCGGTCATCGGATCGATCCGCCCGAACTCCATCGCTTCGCCCGCGATTCGCTGCCGCCGCACATGGTCCCGGCGGTGATCCTCACGCTGGACAGCCTCCCGGTCAATGCCTTCGGCAAGCTCGATCGCAGCGCTTTGCCGAAGCCCGAATTCGGGACCGCACCGGTTGGGCGGGCGCCGGCGACGACCCAGGAGAAGGTGGTCGCAAGGCTGTTCACCGAGGTGCTCGGCGTGCCGGAGGTCGGGGCGGACGACAGCTTTTTCGCCCTCGGCGGCGACAGCATTCTGTCGATCCGGCTGGTGGCGCGGGCCAAGGCCGAGGGCCTGAGTTTCTCCACCCACGATGTGTTCGTGCACAAGACCGTCGCGGGCCTGGCGGCCACGGCGACGGAAGCTGGCGACATCCCCGAGTTGGCCGAATTGCCCGGTGGCGGTGTTGGGCCGATGCCGTTGTCGCCGATCATGCGCGCAATGCTCGATCGGGGTCACTACGACCGGTTCGCGCAGGCCGCGCTCGTGCAGCTGCCCGAGCGAGTCGATCGAGCGGATCTCGTGCGCGCATTGGGATCCCTGCTGGAGCGCCACGATATGCTGCGCGCGATTTTGCGCGGTGGCGACTCGGCCGACCAATACGTCGAGGTACTCGGTCGGGACGCGGTCGATCCGGAGGCCGTGCTCGTCGATGTACGGCTCGATCGACGTGTAGCCGCCGAAGTCGAACGGCACCTGCACAGCGCCGCGGATCGATTGGATCCGGGCAGCGGTGTGCTGGTTCAGGCCGTCTGGATTCAGGATCGCAACGGTTCGGGACCCGACCTGATGTGGCTGGTGATCCACCACCTCGCCGTCGACGCGGTGTCGTGGCGCATCATCCTGGCCGATCTGGCGCAGGCCTGGTCGCAGATTTCCGACGGCGGCGAACCGCACTTCGGCCCGCCCACCACCTCGTTCCGGCGATGGGTACACGGCCTGGTCGAGCAGGCACCGGGCAAGCGCTCGGCGGAGCTGGACCGATGGAAGGACGTACTCGCGGGGGGCGATCAGCTACTCGGATCGCGTCGTCTGCTCCCGGATCGTGATATCGGAGCCACGGCGAGCAGGGTCCAGCAGCGCATCCCGGCGGCGGTTACCGAGGCTGTTCTGACCACCATCCCGGACCGCTTCCACGGCAGTGCCAACGATCCGCTGTTGGCGGCCCTGGTACTGGCACTCGGTGAGTGGCGGCGCAGGCGCGGTGCGGCGGCGCCCGCCGGAGAGTTGATCTCGCTGGAGGGACACGGTCGCGAGGAGCGGACCGTAGCCGGCGCCGATCTCAGCGCCACCGTGGGTTGGTTCACCACCCGCTTCCCGGTCCGCATCGAATGCGACAACGTCGACCTCGATGACGCGCTGGCCGGCGGTGTGGCCGCCGGCCTGGCGATAAAGCAGGTGAAGGAGCAACTGCGCGCGGTGCCCGACAACGGCATCGGCTATCAGATGCTGCGTCACCTCGATCCCAGGGGCAGCGCGGAGCTCGCACACCTGCCAGAACCCCAGATCAGTTTCAACTACCTGGGGCGAGTGGGTGTGGGTGAACGCTCGGGGCCCTGGGCACCAACCACCGAATTCACCGCACTGACCGCGACGAGCGATCCAGATATGGCGCTGCCCGCCGTGCTCGATATCAATGCGATCGCCGAGGAAGGTCGCGACGGGCTCGAACTCCACGCGACCTGGGAGTTCGCTTCGCAGGTGTTGGCAGATGCGGAGGTCGACGAGCTCGCCGGGCTGTGGGCGAGAGCCCTGGCGGCCCTTGCCGATCACGTCCGATCCGAAACCGCATACGGCTTCACGCCATCGGACTTCCCGCTCACCGCGGTATCGCAGGACGATGTCGACCACTGGCTGCGGGAATACCCGTCGATGACCGATGTGTGGCCACTGACATCCCTGCAGGCCGGGCTGCTTTTCCACACCCTCTACGACCGCGACGGCGTCGATGGCTACATCGTGCAGGCGGCGCTGACGTTTGCCGGGCAGGTGGATGGGGACCGAATGCGACGGGCCGCGCAGGTCCTCATCGACCGCCACGACAGCCTGCGGACCGCGTTCGTCGGAAGCGCCGATGGGCCACGACAGATCGTGGTGCGCGACACCAGGGTCGAGTGGGTCGAGTCGAGCATCACCGATATCAGCGATGTCGGCGAGCAGGCAGCGGCACTTCGGCGACTCGCGACGGCGGCCGCGGCTCCGTTCGACCCCGCCCGCCCGCCGCTGGTGCGTTTCCACCTCGTGCGCACCGGCGTCGATGTGTTCCAGTTGCTGGTCACCAACCACCACCTCGTGCTGGACGGGTGGTCGATGCCCCTGCTGATCCATGAGTTGCTCTCGTTGTACATATCCGATTGCGATACCGCCGAGCTCGCGCCCGCGCGTTCGTACCGTGAGTATCTGCAGTGGTTACAGGCTCAGGATCGCGCCGCGGCGACCGCCGCGTGGCGGGAGATGCTCGCCGGAATCGACAGTCCGACGCGGGTCACGGGTGGGCCGGATCGGACCGTCACCGCGCACGCCGGTGAAGTCGGCCTGCACCTGGACGCCGCGACCACCGCTGCCATTCTCGATCTGGGCCGCTCGCACGGCGTCACCCCCAATACGGTCCTGCAGGTGGCGTGGGCATTGCTGGTGGCCGCCCTGACCGGACGGTCGGATGTGGTGTTCGGCAATACGATGTCGCAACGCCCGCCGCAGATTTCGGATGTCGAGCGCATGGTCGGGCTCCTGGTCAACACGCTGCCCGTCCGAGTCCGGCTCGACCCCGACGAAACCGTCGGCGGCCTGCTCGTCCGCGTGCAAGCCGAGCAGGCCGCGATGCTGGATCACCAGCACATCGGCTTGGCGGAGCTGCAACGGGCCACCGGTCTCACCGATATGTTCGATACGGCGACGGTGCTCGAGTCCTATCCGTTCGACCAGGAACTGTTGGCACGCAATCTCTCCGCAGCCGGATTGCGGCTCGTCGAGATCGACACACACGATGCCACGCCGTATCCGCTGAGTTTGCAAGTGAGCCCGCCGCGGTCGAATCGCGCCGAACGACCGGCCGCCGACGAGCCCGGCACCTACACGGTCGCGCTGAAATTCGCCACCGACCGATTCGGTTCCGACGATGCCCGCACGCTGCTCGAACGCTTCGAGTTGCTGCTCACGCAGATGGTCAGCGATCCCGCCAGCAAGGTCGCGGCGATCTCCTCCTGCCGGGATTCCGAACGCGCGGAACTGCTTTCGGTCGCCGGCGTGGAGCCGACCGCGGCGCTCGTACTGCGCGACATCCTGTCGGGGACCGCGCGCAGGTATCCGGATGCCGTGGCCGTCCGGTGCGGTGACATCACGTGGACCTATCGTGAGCTGGAGCGTCGCGCCGACGGGTTCGCCCGCCTGCTGGCCGGCCATGGTGCGCGCGCCGAGTCTATAGTCGCACTGGCCGTTCCCCGTTCGGCCGAGCTGGTCGTCGCGATCTGGGCGGTGGCGAAAACAGGTGCCGCTTTCCTGCCGTTGGATCCCGACAATCCCGTCGCGCGGATCGAGGAGTTGTTGTCCGACTCGCGGACCGGGCTGGGGGTGACGACCGGCATTGTGGCACCGCGACTTCCGGACACTGTCGACTGGTTGATTCTGGACGCTTCGGATTCGGATGCGCATGCGGATCTACCTGCACCGTCCGGGGCCGACATGCTGTCGCCCGACAATGCGGCATACGTGATCTACACCTCCGGATCGACCGGCAAACCCAAGGCGGTCCACCTCAGCCATCGAGGCCTGGCCGACCTTGTCGCGGCGCACGCCGACGCCTTCGGCGTGGGCACGGATTCGGTGGTGTTGCAGGTCGCGTCGCCGGGATTCGATGCCTGCTTGTCGGAGTTGCTGTTGGCACACGGCAGCGGCGCGTGTCTGGCGGTGGCGCCGCCGGAGGTATACGGCGGGGCCGACCTCGAGGAAATTCTTCGGTCACAGCAGGTTTCGCATGCGATCATCACCCCGTCCGTGCTGAACACCATGGATCCGGCCCGGACGCCGTCATTGATATCGCTCGCGGTCGTCGGCGAAGCGACCGGGCCGGACACCGTGCACAGGTGGGGCCCTGGGCGACGGCTGATGAATCATTACGGACCGACCGAGTGCACGATCTGGACGACGGGGTCGGATGCCCTGGTAGCCGGCGAGCCGGTGACGATCGGTGGCCCGATCCGAGGCGCGTCCGCGATGGTTCTCGACACGTGGCTGCGACCGGTGCCGGTCGGTGTCGCGGGCGAACTCTATATCGGTGGACCCGGACTCGCCCGCGGGTACGTCGACCGACCTGGCGTGACCGCGTCGCGCTTCGTCGCGGACCCCCGATCCAGCCACGGTGAGCGGATCTACCGCACGGGTGATTCCGTGCGCTGGGTGCGCGGACGCGCCGGGCTGACGCTGGAATACCTGGGCCGTTGCGATCAGCAGGTCAAGATTCATGGCCTGCGGATCGAGCCGGGGGAAATCGATGCCCACCTGGCCCGGCACCCGGACGTGGCGAGCGTCGCGACGGTTGCGGTGGAAGGGCCTGCCGGCGAGCCCATCCTGGTGTCCTATGTCGTCGCCGCGCCGGGGGCGGCCATAGATGTGGCGGCACTCGGCGACGATCTCGCGGGCATGCTACCTCGATATATGAATCCCGCCGCGATCGTGCGGCTCGAGCAGATGCCGTGCACGCCGACCGGAAAGGTTGATCGGAAAGCGTTGCAGCAGCGCGCCTTCGACTCCGACGCCGCGGGCGGCAGACCGCCGGCGACGCATACGGAGCAGGTCGTGGCGAAACTTTTCGCCGATGTGCTCCATCTGGACACGGTGTCCGCCGACAGCAACTTCTTCGCGCTCGGCGGGGACAGCATCGTCTCGATGCGGCTGGTGGCGTTGGCGAGATCGGCCGGGCTCACCTTCACTCCGCGAGATGTCTTCGAAGGCAAGACAGTTGCCGCCCTCGCCGCCATTGCGGGCGACGATGCGGCTCCGGTGGCAATCGAGCAGCCCTCTCGACTCCCGGCGTCGAATCGCGCCTCGGATTTTCCGCTCGTAGCGCTCAGCCAACCCGACATCGATCGGCTCGAGCGGCAGTACCGCGGCCTGTCCGATATATGGCCGTTGTCGCCGATGCAATCCGGTGTGCACTTCCACTCGACATTCGATCCGAATGCCGGGGACAACTACACCGTCCAGACGACGATCGGTTTTTCCGGCGCGGTCGACGGTGAGCGCTTGCGACGTGCCGCTCAGGCCGTGGTCGACCGGCACGATATCCTGCGGGCCGCCTTTGTGGAAACCTCGGCAGGTCCGTGCCAGATCGTGCTGGACCATGCCGAGATCGGGTTCCGGGAGATCGATCTCACCGATGGTGGTGATGCGGAATCCGCGGCCGACCCGGAATCGATTGCCGCAGCGGACGCGGCTGCCGGATTCGACCTGTCGGCTCCTCCGCTACTGCGCTTCACGCTGATCCGTCTCGATTCGGGTGCCTATCGGCTACTCGTGACGAATCACCATGTGATCCTGGATGGCTGGTCGATGCCGCTGCTGATGCGAGAACTGCTCGACTACTACGGATCTCCCGCGCACATCGACTCCGCTGGACCTGCTCCCTCCTACCGCGACTATTTGTCCTGGCTGAGTCGGCAGGACAGCGACGCATCCAAAACCGCATGGGCACAGGCCTTTTCGGATGTCGACGCACCCACCCGGGTCTCCCGTGAGGCCGGGGCGGGGGGTTCGATATCGGCCGCCGAGGTCGGGGCGGAGTTGACTGCGGATCGTTTCGCGCAACTGCGCCGAGCAGCGGCTGAGGCCGCCGTGACCATCAATACGGCCGTCGCCGCGGCCTGGGCCCTGAATCTGCGGGTAGTGACCGGTGAGACCGATGTGATCTTCGGCTCCTCCGTCTCGGGCCGACCCCCGGAGTTGCCGCTGGTCGATCAGACGCTCGGCATGTTTCTGAATACGATTCCCGTGCGAGTCCCGCTCGAACCCACCATGACGGTACGCGAGTTGCTGACCGGCATTCAGGCGCGGCACGCCCGCATGCTGGAGCATCACCACATCGGCCTACCCGAGATTCACCGCAGCGTCGGCGTGCCCGAACTCTTCGACACGGCCATCACCTTCCAGTCGTTTCCCGTCGACCGGGCGGCACTGCAGCAACTCGTCGATTCGGCGGGCCTGCGGGTGGACGAACTCAGCGGTGTGGACGCAACCCCGTACCCGCTGAGCTTGGTCGTGGAACCGAAGCAGTCCGAGCACGGTGCGGAACAGGGACTGCGGATCACCCTCCGATTCCACGACCGTGAATTCGACACCGTGTCGGCGCGCCGCATCCTCGACCGCTTCGTCGAGTTGCTGTGTCGGATCGCCGCGAATGCCGATGTGCGCCTGGGCCAGCTGCCGCTCGATGAAGAACCGGGACCGACGTGGCCGGCTTCGGCTGCGCACACCGCGATCCCGGACACGTTGGACCGGATACTGGCCGCTTCCGCTGTCGTCGAACCCGAAGCGATCGCCGTGCGGTGCGGCACCGCGACCATGACCTACCGGCAGCTCGACGAGCGATCGGCACGCCTGGCTCGGATCCTGCTGCGGCGCGGCGCCCGGCGGGGAGAGGTCGTCGCTTCCGTGCTTCCGCGATCGCTGGCGGCGACGGTCACCCTGTGGGCCATCGCGAAGACCGGTGCCGCATTCCTTCCGATAGATCCGACCTTGCCATCGGAGCGGATCGAATTTCTGCTGTCGGACTCGAGAACCGTGCTCGGGCTGACCGACTCGTCAGTCGGGAAGCATCTTCCCGACAGCGTCGACTGGCTGGTCATCGACGATGAGCAGACGCTCGGCGCGCTGGACTCGGTTCCCGCCATTCCGGTCACCGATGCCGAACGCGGCGGACCGATTCGGCGGGATCAGACCGCGTACATGAGCTACACCTCCGGGTCGACCGGAACGCCCAAGGGTGTACTCGTCAGCCATCGCGGCCTGGCCGTTATGGTCGCGGCGCAGCGGCGAATACTCGGCGTCGACCTGATGTCGGTGGTACTGCAACTCGCCTCGCCCAGCTTCGACGCCTCGGTGTTCGAGTTGTTGATGGCACACGGCTCGGGCGGCCGGCTTGTCGTGTCGCCTGCCGATGTCTACGCCGGTCCCGAGCTGGCGGATCTGATCGGGCGCGAACGTATTTCGCATGCCGTAGTGACTCCTTCGGCGCTGGCGACAGTCCCGTACGAGGGGCTCGACGGGCTGCGCGTACTGGCAACAGCCGGTGAACCGGTCGGCCCGGAACTGGTCGATCGGTGGGCGCCGGATCGGACCATGGTCAATCTCTACGGGCCGAGCGAAAGCACGATCTGGGCTACCGCAAGCGATGCACTGGCGCCCGGTGCCGCGATCACGATCGGCAGGCCCGTCGGTCCCGTCGCGGCCGTGGTCCTGGATACCTGGCTGCGGCCCGTGCCACACGGTGTCGCGGGCGAGTTGTACCTGTTCGGCGCCGGACTGGCCGATGGATACGTCGCCAGGATGGGGTTGACCGCCGGGCGGTTCGTCGCATGCCCGTTCGGGGAGCCGAGGCAGCGCATGTACCGCACTGGTGACGTGGTCCGGCGCAGCGCCGATGGCGAGATGGAGTTCCTGGGACGCAACGATTTCCAGGTGAAGGTGCGCGGCACCAGGATCGAGCTCGGGGAGATCGACGCGGTGCTCGGTGCCCGTGCCGATGTGGCGTACGCGGTCACCGTGGCGCGCAGCGATGTAGGGCGACCGGTGCTGCTGGTGTCCTATGTCGTGCCTGCGACCGGGATGGCTGTATCGGGCGAGGAGTTGCGCTCGGCGCTGGCCGCGGCGCTGCCCCGGTACATGGTGCCGTCCGCGGTGATGGTGCTGGACGAGGTGCCGCTCACCGCCAACGGGAAGCTGGATCGCGAGCGGTTGCCCGAGCCGATGGCCGCCGCGCGCGAATTCCGGGCGCCCGCACCGGGGATAGAGGAAGTGGTCGCGCGAATATTCGAGCAGGTGCTCGATGTGGACCGGGTGGGAGTCGACGACGACTTCTTCGCGCTGGGCGGCGATTCGCTGAGCGCCTCGCTGGTGGTGGGGCGCATCGGTGCCGCCCTGGACGTCCGCGTGCCGGTGCGGTCGGTGTTCGAGGCGCCGACCGTCGGCGGATTGGCCAAGCTCGCGGGGGCACTCAACGGTGGCGGCCGGTTGCCACTACTGCCGGGCGTGCGCCCCGACCCGGTACCGCTGTCGCTCGCGCAGCAGCGGATGTGGTTCCTGAACCGGTTCGAGCCGGACTCTGCGGCGTACAACATTCCGGTGATGCTGCGGTTGTCGGGACGGCTGGATACCGAAGCGCTGGCGACCGCGCTCGCGGATGTGGTCGCACGTCACGAAGTACTGCGGACGATATATCCGGAAACCTCCGGTGAGCCGCGACAGGTCGTTCTCGACGAACCCGCGGTGCCGGTGGAGCCGGTGCGCGTGCCGGCGGATTCGGTCCCGGATGTGGTGAGCGAGTTCGTACGACGCGGATTCGATGTGACCGCCCGCGTGCCGATGCGCGTGGGATTGTTCGAGCTTGGTGCCGAAAACGACAGTGACACAGGAGAATTCCTGTTGGCGCTGGTGGTCCATCACATCGCCGGCGATGGTCAGTCGATGGGCCCACTGGCCCGTGACGTGATGGTGGCCTATGCCGCGCGACTGGCCGGGCACGCGCCGGAATGGGAGCCACTCGCCGTGCAGTACGCGGATTTCGCGTGGTGGCAACGGCAGATGCTGGGTTCCCCGGACGATCCGGCGTCGTTGATGTCCGGGCAGCTGGAGTTCTGGCGCTCAACGCTCGCGGGCGCACCGGACCGGCTGGAACTACCCGCGGACCGACCACGCCCGGCTGTCGCATCGCTGTCGGGAGGGCGGGTACCGGTGCAGATCGGGGCGCGGCTGCACGAGCGGCTGCTCGCGCTGGCACGGTCGCGGGGGGTGTCGCTGTTCATGGTGATGCATGCGGCGCTGGCAACGGTATTGGGGCGGTTGAGTGCCAGCGATGACGTAGTGATCGGCACCCCGGTCGCGGGGCGGGGCGAGCCAGGTCTGGACGATCTGGTGGGCATGTTCGTGAACACGTTGGCACTGCGTACCCGGGTGGATACGGGCGAGTCGTTCGCCGAGTTGCTGATGCGCATCCGGGAGACGGATCTGTTGGCGTTCGAGCACGCGGACGTGCCGTTCGAGCGGATCGTGGCGGAGTTGAACCCGGTGCGATCGGCGGCGCGGCATCCGTTGTTCCAGGTGGCCTTGGCGTTCCAGAATGTGTCGACGGTCGATGTGGTGCTGCCCGATGTCCGGGTTGCCCGGGCGGATGTGGATACCGGGGCGAGCCAGTTCGACCTGCAACTGGTGCTCTCCGATTCAACGGGTAATGCCGGTGTCGCGCAAGGCATCTCGGGAATGATGACCTATGCGCGGGATCTGTTCGACGAGGCGACCGCGGCCGCAATCCTGCGACGGCTGGAGCGGGTACTGGAAGCCATCGCCGACGATCCGGCCATAGTGGTCGGGGATATCGACTGGCTGGAAGCCGACGAACGCTCGGCGCTCACCTCGCGGGTGGGGGAACACGCCGTGGCGGCGCTGGAGCCGGTCGGATTGCTGCCGGAGGTGTTCGCCTCCGCCGTCCGGGATAACGGCGACGGTATCGCTGTTGTCTCCGGGGACACCACGTTGTCGTATACAGAGCTGGACGAACGATCGAGTCGGCTGGCGAGGTTGCTGATCAGCCGCGGCGCCGGAACGGAGAGTCCGGTGCTAGTGGCGGCAGCGCGGTCGGTGGACTCCGTCGTCGCATGGTGGGCGGTGGTGAAATCGGGTGCGGTATACGTGCCGGTGGACCCGAGCTATCCCGAAGGCCGGATCGAGCAGATGGTGTCGGATTCGGGTGCGGCGCTGGGCCTTACGGTGTCCTCGGCGCGTGCCGAAATGCCCGATTCGGTGGACTGGATCGTGCTCGACGACGTGGCCGTCGCCGCGCGGATCGACGGGTTGGCCAGTGGCCCGGTCGGCGATGACGAGCGGCTGCGACCGTTGCGGACCTCGAACGTCGCCTATGTGGTCTTCACCTCCGGATCCACCGGGGTGCCGAAGGGCGTCGCGGTCACCCATTGCGGCATCGCCGACTTCGTCTCGGCGCTACGTGCCGATCACGAGCTCCGGCACACGTCCAGGGTGTTGCATTTCGCGTCGCCATCGTTCGACGCCGCCCTGCTGGAGATCGTGATGGCGGTCAGCCGTGCCGGGGCACTGGTTGTGGCGCCGACGCAGATCTACGGCGGCGTCGAGTTGGCAGAACTCCTGCGCGCGCAGCGGGTTACCCACGCCTTCATGACCCCTGCCGCACTCGCGTCGGTGGGTCCGGCCGGGTTGGACGACTTGCGGGTAGTGCTGTCCGGGGGCGACGAGGTCCCAGCGGATCTGGTGAATCGATGGGCGGGCACCGATGTCGCCGGCGCCAGGCAGTTCCGGGCGCTGTACGGGCCGACCGAGGCCACGGTCGTCGCCACGGCGACGGGTGAGCTGCGCCCCGGTGAGCGGCCGACGATCGGTGCCCCGCTGCCTGGCATGCAGGCGCTGGTCTTGGATGCCCGGCTGCAGCCGGTGCCGGTTGGGGTGGCCGGGGAGTTGTATTTGGCGGGGTCGGCGTTGGCGCGCGGGTACCTCGACAAGTCGGCGACGAGCGCGGCGCGGTTCGTGGCGCACCCGTTCGGGGAACCGGGACGCCGCATGTACCGCACCGGTGATGTGGTGCGCTGGAATTCCGATGGTGTGCTGGAGTTCCTGGGGCGCAACGATTTCCAGTTGAAGATCCGTGGTTACCGGGTCGAGCCGGGCGAGATCGACGCGGTACTGAGCGCGCGCGCGGAGGTGGCATACGCGGTCACGGTGCCATGGCGGGCGGGCGCGGGTCCGGTGATGCTGGTGTCCTATGCGGTACCCGAAACCGGGGCGAGCCTGTCCAGCGAGGCGTTGCGGGCGGCGTTGGCCGAGGTGCTGCCGTCGTATCTGGTGCCCGCCGCGGTAATGATCCTCGACGCGATCCCCCTGTCGCCGAATGGAAAGCTCGACCGCGCGGCCCTGCCCGCACCCGTCGTCCAGGCCAAGCGATTCCGGCCCCCGGCGTCACCGGGAGAGGAAATAGTGGCCAGCGTATTCGCCGACGTACTCGACATCGGCGGTCCGGTAGGCGCCGACGACGACTTCTTCGAACTCGGTGGCAACAGCCTGGCGGCCACCCGGGTAGCCGCGCGGATCGGTGCCGCGCTCGACGCGACCATCCCGGCGTCGATGATTTTCGAGGCGCCGACGGTCGCGAGGTTGGCCGCGCGCGCCGAATCGCGGGCCGATACCGGTCGGGTGGCGTTGGCCGCGCAATCGCGGCCACAGCGAATTCCCCTGTCGTACGCGCAGCAGCGGATGTGGTTCCTGAACCGGCTCGAGCCCGGCTCGGCCGCCTACAGTATTCCGATCCTGCTACGGCTGTCCGGACAGCTGAATCTCGACGCGCTGTGCGCGGCCATCGAGGATGTGCTGAACCGGCATGAGGTGCTGCGGACCGTATACCCGTATACCGATGGGGAGCCGTCGCAGGTTGTCCTGCCCGCCGCCGAGGTGATTGCGCCGATGACGGTGGCCTCGGTCGCGAAACCAGAACTGGCCGAGTCGTTGTCGGCGTTCGTCTCGACGGTGTTCGATGTGACGGTCGAGGCGCCGGTGCGGGTACGGTTGTTCGAAATCAGCCGGCACGAGCGGGTCCTGGCCGTGGTGGCGCACCACATTTGCTGCGACGGGTCGTCGCTGGGCCCGCTGGCACGGGACATGATGACCGCGTACGCGGCACACCTGCGCGGCGAGACGCCGAGCTGGCGATCGCTGCCGGTGCAGTACGCCGACTACGCGATCTGGCAGCGGAAGGTGCTGGGTACCGAAGACGATCCCGAATCGCTGCTTCGTGCCCAGATCGACTACTGGACAATGGAATTGGCCGAACTGCCGGTTCTGCTCGAGCTGCCGACCGACCGACCGCGTCCGCGCGTGCAGACCCGTGCGGGCGCGAGCGTACCGATAACCGTCGGTGCCGATCTGCATGCGGGATTGCAGCAGGTCGCGCGAGCACACAACACGACGCTGTTCATGGTCTTCCACGCTGCGCTCGCGGCCACGCTGGCCCGCTTGGCCGGTACGGACGATATAGCGATCGGCACTCCGTATGCGGGACGCGGCGAGCCCGAACTCGACGATCTGGTCGGGATGTTCGTCAACACCTTGGTATTGCGGACCCGGTTGACCCCGGAGATGACGCTCACCCAGTTGCTCGAGCAGGTGCGCGGGACCGATCTGGCCGCGTTCGGGCACGCCGATATTCCGTTCGAGCGGCTGGTGCAGGAGCTGAACCCGGCGCGGTCGCACGCCCACCATCCACTGTTTCAGGTGATGCTGGCATTCCAGAACCTCGCCGGGGCCCAGTTCGAACTTCCGGGGCTCTCCGTGTCGGCCGTGACGGCCGACAGCGACACCGCACTGTTCGATCTGCAGATCACGGTGTCGGATTCCTACGACTCCGCCGGTGCCCCGGCCGGCATCAGCGGCGCGGTGACCTATGCGAGCGGCCTCTTCGACGCGACGACAGTGACCTCGATCGTCGATCGGCTGCTGCGGTTGCTCGGCGCACTGGTGACCGATTCGGCGCAGCCGGTGTACGAGGTAGATCTGCTCGGCGCCGATGAGCGGGAAGCCGTGCTGAGGCAGTGGAATTCGACCGATCGCACGCTCCCTTCCGGCGAGACGCTCGCCTCGATCTTCGCGCACTCCGTGCAGGAGTATGCGGACCGGACCGCGGTGACATTCTGCGACCAGTCGCTGACCTATGCGGAATTCGCGTCCCGCGTATATCGGCTGGCGCGGTGGTTGATCTCGCGTGGAGTGGGTCCGGAGTCGTTGGTGGCGCTGCGGATGCGGCGTTCACTGGACCAGGTCACCGCCATGTACGCGGTACACGCCGCAGGCGGTGGGTACGTGCCGCTCGATCCGGACCTGCCGGCCGACCGCATCGCGTACATGCTGTCGATCGCCGCGCCGGTGCTGGAGCTGTCGTCCCTCGATGGGCTGGAGCTGTCCGGATTCGATGACGCGCCGGTCACCGACGCCGATCGACTCGCACCGCTGCGCCCGCACAACATCGCATACGTGCTCTTCACTTCGGGCTCGACCGGGCGACCGAAAGGTGTGGCGGTATTGCATGGTTCGGTGGTGAACCAGGTGCGGTGGGTCAACGGGATCTACACGCTGACGCCGAATGACGTTGTACTGCAGAAGTCCCCAGCCACGTTCGACATGTCGGTGTGGGAGTTGTTCGCGACACTGGCGATGGGGGCGCGACTGGTGATCGCGCGAGCCGACGGGCATACCGACCCGGCCTATCTCGCCGAAACCATTGCCACCGAAGGGGTCACGATCGCCGCGTTCGTCCCGTCCATGCTGGCGGTATTCGTGGATGCGGTGCCCGCGGAATCGCTGGAGTCGGTGCGGACGTTCCTGGTGGGCGGTGAGGCATTCGGCCCCGAGGTGGCGGCCGCGGTGCGGCGAACAGTGCCCGGGGTCGAGTTGCACAATCTGTACGGGCCGACCGAGTTCACTGTGTGCGCGACCGCGTATCGGGTGACCGAAGCCGACAGCGGGAGCATGCCGATGGGCGCACCGGTATGGAACGCGCGGGCCTACGTACTCGACAACCGGTTACATCCGGTACCACCCGGTGTCGCTGGGGAGCTGTACTTGGCGGGCGCCCAACTCGCGCGCGGCTATCAGTCACGTCCGGGCCTCACCGCGGAACGGTTCGTGCCCGATCCGTACGGTGACGGCCAGCGCCTGTACCGCACCGGCGACTTGGTGCGCTGGCGCCATACCGGCGACTTGGAATACCTGGGCCGCACCGATTTCCAGGTGAAGCTGCGCGGCCTGCGTATCGAACTCGGTGAAATCGAGGCGGTACTCGCCGAGCACCCCAGTGTCGCCAGAGCGATCGTGGTGGTGCACTCCACCGACGCGGTGCAGCATCTCGTCGGCTACCTGGTGCCCGCCGCGGGCGCCACGGTCGACACCGCGGCGGTCTCGGCGCACGCGGCAACCGAACTGCCCGACTACATGGTGCCCAGCACGGTGACGGTGATCGACGCGGTGCCCCTCACCGCGTCGGGCAAGCTGGACCGCACCCGGCTACCGGAGCCGATGCTCGCGGTAGGGGAGTTCAGGGAGCCCGCCTCGTGGTTGGAAGGGGAGGTCGCACGAGTCTTCGGGGCGGTACTCGGTGTGGACAGGGTGGGCGCGGATGACGACTTCTACGTATTGGGTGGTAACTCGCTGAAGTCGGTCCAGGTGGTCAGCGAGTTGCGGAAAGAACTCGACTACGAGGTTCCGATCAGCTGGATGCTGTCGGACCCCTGCCCGGCCGACCTGGCGAGGCGGATCGAATCCGGAATGCGCTCAGGTCCCGCCGTCGACCGGACCGATGTCGGCTTCGATGTGCTGCTGCCGATCCGGACCGACGGTGAGCGTGCGCCACTGTTCTGTATCCACCCGGCCGTGGGTCTGTCGTGGTGTTACCGCACACTCGACCGGTACCTGCATAACGGTCGACCGATCTACGGCATTCAGGCGCCGCAAGTCGGCGGCGAGGTTCCCGGTCCGACGTCGATCGAAGAGATGGCCGAACGCTACTTCGCCGAGATTCGCGCGGTTCAGCCACACGGCCCCTATCACCTTCTCGGCTGGTCGCTGGGTGGCGCGATCGCCCATACCATTGCCGTTGAAATGCGCGCCGCCGGTGAGCAGGTTGCGCTGCTGGCGCTATTGGACGCCGAGGTAGGCGGTGTCGACGTGTCGACGCTGTCCGCCGTCACGGCTGGCGAACTGATCAGCAATCTCGGCCCGGTCTTGGGCGTCGATTTCGTCAACGCCGATGCGACCGCCGAGGAGGCCGCTGATCTGATCGAACGGCACCTGGGGGTCGACCTCGGTGTCGACGCCGCAAGGATCGAGCGCCTGACCGACGCCTACAACCTGGCGATCCGGGCTGCCGGTGAGTGGCGGCCTGCGGTCTTGGACAGTGACATGCTCTATTTCACCGCGACGCGGGACAGGCGATCCGATGCCGAGGGGCATGAGGGATGGGCGCAGGTGGTCCGCGGGCGGATTTCGACCTTCGACATCGATGCGACCCACCTCGCAATGACCGAACCCGGTGCGATTGCCCAGATCGCCCGGATTCTCAACGCACGACTGGATCGATGACCACGTTTATTTCGGTGAGTTGGTGGCCACGCCGGTTCCATCGGTAAGGCCGTCCTCTTGTGGGAGGGGCGTGGTGATGCCCACTATCGCCCCGACCGACGCCCCGAGCGCACCACCGAGCACGGCGGCAGGTCCGGCGACGACGGCGGCGCCGACGCCCGCGCCGAGGAGCGGGCCTACAACCAAGCCGGTCGGCAGGAACGGGATACCGGCGACGAACCCGGCGGCCGCGCCGGCCATTCCGGCGCCTATCGCGACGGGCGCGGACACTCCCGCCGCGAGGCCCGCACCGATGGCCGCACCGATGGCCGCGTCGACGACAGTGACGACACATCTGCGGGGATCTACGGGGACGTACTGGCAGAACGCCTGTATCGGCTTCTGATCCACGGCGGGTGGTGAGTCCGGCGCGTCCACCGGCTCGACTCGGGTCCAACTGTCGGCGGCGATCGGATTCGTTCGGCCGACACCACGGCGCGTGTCGACCGCCGCTGCTATGTCGACCGGTGACCGGCCGAATAGATCGAGTAGGGCCGGCAACGGAAGTTCTTGTCCCTGCGCATACTGCACAAGTGTTAGCCGGTCCGCTGCCGCCGGTGGCGTGACGGGTGTCTGCGCGGTGTTGTCCGGGGATGCTTCGGCCACTCCGGTGCCGAGAAAGACGGCGACTGGCAACATACTGGCAATCAAGATCGGGCGTGATCGGCACCAACGACCGGCTTCCGGCATTCCGCACCTCCTGGACGAGCGCTTCTCGGCAATTTGTCGCATGTTGCGGCGCAAGTAGCTTAAGCGGCCGGGGTGGCCGGATCGGGGATAACGGTCGGTTCCGTGTCTCCAGCAAATCTTTGGCTGACCATCTTGGGTATGCGGTGCGCCGTGCTATCGGGAGGTTGAAGCAACGTTGGTTGAGCGGCGGCTGGCCCGGTATCAGGCCGTCAGCGTCACCTCGGTCCACAGGTCACCGTTCACGGCGATCTTGCCGGGCACGGCATCGGGTGCCTCGTCGGCTCTGATGACGATGTGATCGTGACTCACCAGCGAATCGACCAGCGACTTCTTCGGTATGGTCTTCGCCCACCGCTTGACGAGTCCGAACGGAATCATCGCGTAACCATCTGTCTGCCAATCAGTTTCGACGAAATGCCGGGGTGTGGCATTATGCGAACCGTGATGTCCGACCTTGTAGAAGGCCAGGCGGGAAACCAGATCGATAGTGCGCGGATCGGACAGGACGTGCTCCCATGCGCCCTGCTGCGCATTGCCCGGAAACAGCAGCCGGGTTCCAGCGATATCCAGCACGAAGAAGACGCTGGTGTTGTTGACCGCATTCTCCAGAATCGAGGCGGCGCGCAGCAGTCGATCGTCATCGTCGACGAGTTCGTCCAGGCCCAATGCCGCCTTCGCTTGGAGCAGGCGGTCCGGTAGGGGATTTCGCGCGATGTAGCGCCGGTTGAACAGCGGTGTCGGCCCGCCGTCGGTAGCTGTGGAGGCAGCCGCGCGTACCAGTGGCCATGATTGTTTCGAAGGCGGATCCATGCGCTTCAGAAATCGGGCATCGCGCGGCGGCCCGAGAATATGTGCGACGAGCCCGACCCGATCGACGGCGATCGTGTTCTCGGTTTCGTTCTTGCTCGGCAGGTACCGCACCCGGTGCGGTGCGGCGAATCCGCTGAAATTGCGGCCGAGGAGACGATCGGTCGCGGCGGCATTGCCCTGCGAGTTCACCGCGAAGGCCTGTGCCAGTTCGACCGATGCCGACATGCGATGCCCGTTGCCGCGCCGCTCGATGAGCGCCCGCAGACCGTTCGCGGCCTCGACCTGACCGCTGCGGATCCGGCGCGCGTCTTCGTCATCCGGATCCTCGATGAATGGCACCCACACCTCGTCCACACTCACCTGCTCCCATTCCCGGCAGGCGAATCCGGTGATGTGATCGGCGTGGTGATGGGTGGCGACCGTCCCGACCGGAAGTACCGTTGCCGTCGGGTACGGCGGGGGTACGCAATTCACCCGGAATGCCGATCGGGTCGAGATCCTTCGATGCGGACAGGATGACCCGGGACAAATCCACCGGGTGATCGCCGTCGCCCAGATTCAGCGGGGTATCCGGCCGCTGCCAGACCAGCGCTTCATCGGTCAGCGAGGTGACACTTATCGGCCAGATACCGCGCCGCCGCAGCGCCTCCACGAGAGTGCTGCGCAGGTGTTGGCGGTCCTCCGGATAGAGTCCGCGGTCCGCGGTGACGATCGCCCGGACGACATCGCCGAAATTGACGTCCAGTACCGGGAGATAATCGAAACTGCGCACCACCATCCCGAGCATCCGGTCCGCGGTCTTGACCGCCTCATCGGCGATCCGAGATACCAGATCCGGGTGTAGGCGCCCCGGCGGCAGCACTCCGGTGCCGCCACTGGCGATCCGCAGTAAGTCCGCGATCGAGTTCTGGTAAGCGTCCAAGTACGCGTCGAATACCGCTGCCACGAAACACGCACCGCGTTCGTGCGGCTCCTGTGCCGCGCGGAATCGGTCGGGCGTGCGACTGCGGTCCGCTATCGCCGAACGCAATGCCGCGCCGCGACCGGTGGACTCACCGAACTCTCTCGCCAAATCCAACAGGCCCGCGCTTTTTTCGAGTTCTCCCGACGTGGTCGCGATCGCGTTGAGCACCACGTCGCGGTGGGCGAAATGCTGGAACAGCGCGATCAATTCGGCGACGGCCTCGTGCCAAGCGAAGACGTCGCGGTTGGTGCATTCGTTGTACAGCCGCCGGATTCGATGCACGATCGCGTGCGTCACCTCGTGCGCGATGATGTCGCTCGACAGGCAGGTGAAGATGACCTGTCCGGGCAGATTCGCGCCCGGATTCTCGGTATCGGCCTGGTAATAGCCGAATAGCAAGGCGCGCCGCCGTGGATCGAAATAGGCGTTCTGCCCCTCGAAGGCGTGCGGGACCAGACGCAAAATCTGGTCGCGGTGCCACCGGAATCGACGTCCCATGAACCGCTCGAACCGCTCGATGACACTCATCGTGACCGCGTAGACGACCTGTTGATGCGCGCGGGGATCGGTTTCGGTCGGACGAATTCCGTCCTGCGCCAATATGTACGGATCGTCCAGGTCGACCGGCTCGTACCACGCATGACGACTGGCGTCGAAATCGACCACCTGCACCAGCGCGCCGTCGGGGCCCGGTCCCCGGATTCGCTCGAACGGGATATCGAGGGTGAGGAACTGCCCGGACAGACGCGTCGACATCGGATCGAAAGCGAAGGTGCGCAGCCTGCGCCGGGCCGGTGGACAGATTCCGCTCGAATACTCCACTAAATTCGCGGTTTCGTCCATTGCTCGTCCTCCCATATGACATCTCGGGGGATTCGTTTTCCATACGTCGTGTCGCTTTCGCACCGCGATCGCACGCTCGCGTGCACCCGAGCACTCGCCGGAACGACGAGAAACTCTCGATTGGAATCCGATCGCGCATCCTAGGGGGTGAAAACCGACTCCGATTACGGAAACAAGTTATCGACATCAATCAAATCGGCGGAGCATCATTGTAGCTATCGGGTGACGTTTGTCGGGAACGTCAATGGAAATCGGAAATGATTGGAAGTCCAATGTTCATCAAGAAATTGATAACGACCGCCTTTATGGCCGTCGCGGCGACCAGCATAGCCACTGCCACCGCACATGGTGAGGGGATGCTGACCGATGTCAGCCTCAACGCTGCGGATGGCCCGATCGCCTACACAACCACCCTCGCAGCCGACCACACCAGCGCCCTGGTGAGCCTGGCCTCCGGCAGATTCGTCGTCGCACCCGATGCTGTCACGGTCCTCGCGGACAATGGTGCGGTAATCGGTAGCATCCCGACCACACTGCGTACCGAGGCCGGTCAGAGTCTCGCGGTGACACCGTCGCTGGACAGCACCAGCACCCAATTGACCCTCACGCCGGTCGGCGGACCGACAACTGAGGCTGTCAACTCCCAGAATATGCCCGGCGTGCATCAGGCCTGGGGACCGATTTCGGTCGCTGTCGGCGCAACCATCGGTTGCCTGGTCGGCGTTGCGATCGGCATTTGGTTCTTCTTGGTCGGCGCCATCGTCGGATGCGCGATCGGCACGGCCATCGGCGCGGTGATCGGTTTCTTCACGCCGTTCCCGTGATCGGGCACGCATCGGAAGTAAATCGAACACAATGCAAACGGGCCGGGCGCCTATTGGCTGCCCGGCCCTCTCGTATGCCCTTACCTGCTCAGTGCCGTTTCGCGGGCCGGTGGGCGGCGGTCGGCCGTCCTGGTTCGGCGGACCATCCGGCGGCGGACCTGGGGGTCGTAGACGGCCAGGTCGTCGTCGAATGCGAGTTGTTCCCAGAGGAATACGTTGGTTTCCTGCTGGTTCGACGGCTCCGGGGCATTTTCCGTTGCGGTGACATCCGACTGGGGAGTGGAGATCAGGCGAACTGTGAAGCCTTGTTTGCGCAGGCTCATCGCACCGGCGGCCAACGCGGCACCGCATGCGGTAATGGCGGCGAGCGTCGCGGCGAAATCGAGGCCGGCGCTGGCGATTCGGTGCTCACTGCCCATGAGGTTCGATGCCGAATTATCGCCGAAGAGCGAATTACCGCCGAAGAGCCAGCTGAAAAGTCCGGTATGGTTCGCGGATTCGGTGATTTCGCGCAGTTCCGGCACCTTGCCGTTGAGGTAGGCCAATGCGGCGAGCACGAAAAGGGCTGCCGCAGTGCTGCAGCCGAGCGCCAAGTAGGAAAGCAGCCGGTTCCGAACCCGGAAATACATGACCGTCGAAACGACCGTGCCGGCGACCGCCAGGGTGGTGAGTACGGCCCAGGTGCTGCTGATGCTGACCACGGATTGGAATGAGCCGGTGGTGAATCCATCGATTCGGCCGAACGCATTCGAGGTGATCGTGCCATTGGGCCCGGTTGCCGAAATCCAGGGCTGGAACAGCAGTAGGAAGGTGAGCAGACCCAGACCCGGGGCGCAGAGATAGGCCCAGTCCGATCGTAGGTCGAAACGTGGTGCGGTCACCTCGCCGATGAGATCGTCATCGTTCTCGGAGCGACCGAGCTGAACATCTTTTTCTTGCCAAGGCGTTGTGTGTGCCATTTCTAACCACACCTGCTGTGCCACTTCCGGATTAGCGGAAGCGGACGCTGCGGGGCATGTCCTCCTGGGACGAATAATAGGAATTGGTACAGACGACATCGTCTGTTAACAGGAAGTTACGTTAGGACTCCTCGGTCTGCTGGGCAACGTGACCCCATGCACACGAAACTTGTGAAACAGCCGTGATCAGCCCATCGTCGAGAACGATGAATTCTATGAAATGTGCTCTCTCGTAGGTGTTTTCACGAGCTGTATCTCGCCAACGGCGCTGCGCGGGCACGGCCTCGACGATCACACCGGTTGTGACCCGATAGACAGACACGTCGGGATGCCTACCAGCGCATCGGGTTCGAACTACCGAGTGCGCGCCAGTAACCGGTACCGCCTCCCGAGCCCATCCAGCAGCGATTCGAGACCGACCTCGAATGCGTCCCGATCGATGCGCTGCTGCCGCTCGGCGAGCAGATGCGCCTCGTTCAGGTGGGGGTATTCCTCGGCATAGACTTCTGCGTCGGCGGGGAAGCCCGCGGCGAAGGAACCGAGTGATGAACCGGTGCCCGGATCAGCGCGGCGATTTCGCGAACATCGCCAGCGATGATCCCGCTGCGCACGGCGATCGCACCTACACTGGCCCGCATGTCTGTGCCACGGATGCTCGCATTGTCCGCGTTTGCCCTGCTAACGCCGCTTGCCGGGGCGGCTTGTTCGTCCGAAGGGGCCGGATACAAGTCCGAGTGCCAGGTCAGTGGCTGCACGGTCACCTTCACGCGTGGGGTGAATGCCAAGGCGAGTGTGCTGGGGATCGAGGCAGAACTCGTTGCGGTGAAAGGTAATACGGTCACGTTGAAGGTGGGCGGTCAGCAGGTCGATATTCCGGTCGGGCAGACCCAACCCGCCAATGGGCTCAGCGCCACGGTGCAGGAGGTCACCGATGACAAGGTCGTGGTTCGGCTCACCACGGGTGTCAACGGAAATTGATCCCCAGCCGCCGGTGACGGTGTCGCCGATGGCTTGGTCGAGGACGGAAAGGCCGAGGGCCGAGAGCCGAACCACGTCCTCTGGCGGACGTGCTTCTTCGGAAATTCGAGGCAAAACCGATAAGGCTATCGTCGAACTATGGGCGTTATGGGTGAACTGTTTCCTGGGCAGAAGCTGACCGATGAGGGCAGTGCGGACAGCGACGGTCAGGTGCACCGTCCGCGCGTAGAGATCGATCTCGAGGCCGGTGTAGCGCGGCTCGGTCCTACTGCCGAATCGACCGCGGAAGAAGCCGAATAGAACTGTCCCGCAAGTTAATTGCCTGCGGGCAACGCACATCCGTCGGGCCCGCAGACCGCGCCCCCGCCGATGGTTCGAATGACCGGTTCCCGATCGGCCCATGCCTGGTCCAGGGCTTGGGCGAAGACTTCGGGAGGTTGGGCGCCGGAGACGCCGTATTTGCGGTCGAAGACGAAGAAAGGCACACCTCCGGCGCCGAGTTGGGCGGCTTCCTGTTCGTCGGCACGGACGGCTTCGGCGTAGGCATTCGAGTCGTCGAGCACGGTGCGGGCGGCTGATTCGTCGAGTCCGGCGGTAACGGCGAGGCGTACCAGGCGCTCGTTATCGGCGAACAGGGACTGCTCTTCGGCGAAATTCGCGCGGTAGAGGGCATCGAGGAGGGCGTCCTGTTTGCCTTCGGCGAGTGCGAAGTGCAGCAGACGGTGCATATCGAAGGAGTTGCCGTAGTCGCGGCCCTCGGTCAGGTACGGCAGGCCGATCGCGGCGGCTTGTGCGCCGATGCCGCGTTCATTGGCGGACGCCTGCGCCTCGCTGATGCCGTACTTGTGCGCGATCTTGGTGATCACCGGACCGGATTCGTCGGCGGGCAGGGTCGGATCCAATTCGAACGAGCGGTGCACCACCTCGACGTCGGCGCGGTGCGGGAAGTCCGTCAGTGCCTGTTCGAACCGCTTCTTGCCCAGATAGCAGAAGGGGCAGTTGATATCGGTCCAGATCTCGACCCGCACGGTCGTCCTCGCTCTCGTTCGAATCCCCGCGATGGGGAACAGTTCTGTTATCGGATCTGTTCCCGCGCGTATGGTTCCCACTGGAGGTGAGTTCGCGTGTTCTTCGCCACTTTAAGCTGAGTCCATGGAGCAGCCGAACTCCTCCCGAGCCATCACATCTCGACACGGGACCGCTCCGACGAGGGCGAGACCGACACAAGGCCGCGCCGCGGAGCTGGCGGAGCTCCGGGCGCGGCTGGGACCGCTCCGATCTTATTGGGGCTACATAGTGGCCGCGGTCGGTAGTACGGCCACCCTCATCCTGCTGTTCCAATCGTGGATTACCGCACAGGGGCCCGACGGCAAGGTCGCCGCCAATGCCTTCGGTCGCCTCGAAATAACCACGAACTATCTCAACGTCTGGTCGCAAACCAAGCCCAAGACCCCGCCGGTCACCGGCCTCTGGGCCATTCTCGCCAGCGCCGCCATCATCATCGCGCTCTGCGCCATCGTGCTGAACATCCGTCTTCGCACCGAATTCCTTGCCCGCCTGACGACCTTTTCGCTGGCGTGTGCCGCACTTTTCGTCGTCTTCTGCCTGATCTATCTCAATGGCAAAGGCGCCGAACTCAAGGCGATGACCGGTCGCACCTATGACCTGGGCGGCCATATCGGACAGATATTGAACTGGGCCACCGGTAGAGGCAAACTCGTCGTCCCGGGCACCGGTACCTCCAACTACACATCCGCCGGCCTCACCCACTGGGGATTTCTCGCCGTGGTGACCTCGCTCGGGTCGACCATGGCCGCCGTCGCCCAATGGCTGCTGGTGCGTCGCGCGTCCGACAATCCGCTCCGCCTGTCCTGGCGGATGCCCATTGTCGTTTCCCGAGCATCCACGAACGACACCTGAGGCAATTGGCTACCGAGCGAATGCCTTCCGCAGCGCCGTCGCCGCATCGAGTCGGGCCCGTTTGCTGTCGTCGAAGGGATGCCGCACGAATTCGTGGATCATCCCCCGATAGCGGGCGACCGTAACCGGAACCCCTGCCTCCTCGAGTCGCTGACCGTACGCTTCGCCCTCGTCGCGCAGTGCGTCGTATTCGGCCGTGACAATCAGTGCAGGAGCTAGCCCGGCCAGGTCAGGGGCAAGCAGTGGGGACACCCGCGGGTCGAGCTTCTCCTCCGCATTGTTCAGGTAGCCGTCCATGAACCAGTGCTGGGCGTCGCGGCTGATATTGCCGTACTTGCCCGCGAACTCCGTGATGCTGAAATTCGTTCTGCGGAAATCGAGATCGGGATAGATCAGCAGCTGGAAAATCAGCGCCGGACCATCGTTATCGCGTGCCATGTGCGCGACAACCGCCGCCAGATTGCCGCCCGCACTGTCGCCGCCGACGGCAATGCGAGTGCCGTCGACACCGATGCTCGCCGCATGGTCGGCGACCCACTGTGTCGCGCTGTAGCAGGCCCCGGGTGCTGCCGGAAACTTGTGTTCCGGAGCCAAGGGATAGTCGACCGAGACCACGACGCATTCCGCACCGTTGGCCAGACTGCGACACAGTCCGTCATGGGTGTCCAGATCGCCGAGCATGAAGCCGCCGCCGTGGAAAAACACCAATGCGGGGAACGGGCCTTCGCCATCCGGGGTGTAAATCCGGAGCCCGCCTATGCCCGGGACCGTGCGGTTCTCGACATTCGCAACGGGTTCCGGTTCGCCGAGTAGGGCGATCTGTCGCCGCCATCCCTCGCGGGCCTGGGTCGGTGTGAAGGTGTGCACCGAGCCGAAATCGGCGCGGGCCAGACGGTCCAGATACGCCTGAACTTGCGGGTGCAGCTCTTCCTTTGTTTCGCTCATTGGCCTATCGTCTGACTTGAAGCATGCTTCAAGTCAAGGAGTGCTGATGCTCGATATCGCGGAAGTGGCCGCGCGGTCCGGATTGGCGCCGTCGGCGCTGCGGTACTACGAGAAGCGCGGGCTCATCGAATCCGACGGGCGCAACGGTTTGCGGCGCACTTACCGGCCCGAGGTCATCGACCGTCTGGCGCTCGTATCCTGTGCTCGCGCAGCGGGTTTCACCCTCGCGCAGATCGCGCGATTCCTCGTGGCCACGCCAGCAGATACCGAACTGCGCCGCCATATGGCGGACAAGGCCCGGCAGTTGGACGAGGACATCGCCCGACTCACTCGCATGCGCGACAGCCTCCGTCATGCCGCCATCTGTACCCACCAACCGCTGGTCGAGTGCCCCGACTTCAAGCAGACATTCGGTTCGGTGCGGTAGCGAGCAGGGGGCGCAACCCGAAATTCGCTGACAGGTGGGCGCCCTCGAGCGATTTCGCCATTTGTGAAACGGGGTCCGGCGAGTTCGACTCGCCGGACCCGGTTTCGGCGCAACGTCAGGTGGCGCCGACCCCTCCGCGCCGCCAACTGCCGTTACGCGGCCGGTGTGGTCGGTACCGCGATGCGGCAGTCGGCGCCGGCTTGCCGCCGGTCGCGTTCGACTATGCGGGCGTGCAGCAGCACGACCGCCTTGGCCAATTCGAGGCCGAGGTCGGCGGCCCGGATGGCGGCGATTTCCATGGCGAGCACGTAGTCTTCCGGATCCGGATCGCTCAGGGTCTCGTCGAGCACCATGCCGGTCATGGCCTGCTCCCGGGTCAGCATTCGGCCGGGCAGCCAGCTCAGAACCCAGCCGCAGCCGGTGTAGCGGGCTGTTTCAGGGGTGATGTCGCTGGTGATCAACCAGTCGGTCCGCCTCAGTGTCATGACCCCTCCCTTGGTCGATCGAAATCATCTGTCCTGGAAAGCGATCGCCGGACCAGATGTGACGCTGACAACAATGCTATGGATCGCCACTTCTGGATGTCAACTAAGCATAGAAGCTATCGAATGATATTTATTAGTCAATATTGCCTAGTTTCAGGCAGATTCGGACCGGTGTATCCCTAATATGCCCCGAGCGAGCAGCTTTGAGTGGCACAATGCGCAACCGCGTACCTTGGTATCGGAGCCGCTTCGCGCAATATCCGCCCGTCCGTGCGCATTCCAGCGATCGACCAGAAACCTCTCAATATTGCCATCGCTGTTTTGCGACGTAACGTGGCTATGATGTCGTCGGATGACACATCGTGAGCATTGAAGAATCCGAGCGCAAAAATGGAGGCGCAATGGCTGGCTCAGGGCCGGACGGTGAGCAGGTCGGGGATCTGGTCCGTCGGCTCCGCACGGAACGCGGGTTCACCCAGGCCGCCCTCGCGGCCAAAACAGGTTGTTCGCGCAGCCTGATCCAGCAGATCGAGAACGGGACTCGGGTGCCACCGCTACCGCTGCGCGAACGGCTCAGCCTGGCGCTCGGCCAGGAATTGCCCACCACCGACGGTGTCGCCGACGATCTCGTCGGCGGCGCGTATCACGATTTGCGCATGCGCTTCAATGTGCTGCTCGGCAAGGACCCTGAACTCGTCGAGCGGGCGCTCGGCATCGCGGGCAGTCTGATCGATGCGACCTCCGCGCGGGAGGAGATCGAACCGCTGCGCATGATCGCGGATCGGCAGTTGGAGCGTGCCGAGGAAATCCTGGCGCAGATCCCCTCGCGCAGCGCGACCGTCTGGGAATGGAATACCGTCAGCGACTGGTTGATCATCCTCGAGCAGGCCAAGGCGTCCGTGCGTGCGATCCACACCGCCGACCTCGGGACCATCGGCGGCGATGTCGGCGATGACTATCACGCCGCGATCCTGCGCCTGGCCGATACGACCCATCCACCCCGAATCGATGTGAGACGCATGTATGTCCTCGACACGATCGAGGATGTGTGGCCCTATGACGACAAATTGTGGAAGCAGGCGCGTTCCGGTGTGGAGAGCGTGCTGGTCAAGCGCGAGCACGCGCGCAATGCGCAGAGCATGCTCATCGTCGACGAAAAGTACGTCGCTGTCGGTGAATACGATTATTCCCGGCAGGCGCGTGTGGCGACCCGGTTCTCGGCCTTGAAGCACGATGTCGCATTCGCGGTGCGCCGGTTCGAGCGCCTCTATGAGCTCAGGATCGCCGGTTCGGGCATTGTCGTCAACGATATCGTCGCGTCACCGGCGCTGGCCGGTTACGAACGTCTCACCGAAGGTGATTGCCGCGTGCTGTTCCGTGCGGCGTTGGAACAGAGTTGGCGCGAGATGACCGCGCCGGGAGAGCCGTCTTTCGAAAGTGAGGTGTCGTGACTCGGCACGCTGACCACGATCGGCTGCCTTGGCGGACACCGGCACCCAGCCTGGCCGCCCGCACCAATCGCTCCGAGGAGCGCAAGCGGGAAGTGCGTCGGCATCTGGGTGCGCGACCGCAGTTTCCGGGGACGGGCGATCGGACGTATTCGGACGTGCTGGACGCATACCACGGCGAGACCGGGCTGCCGCTGGCCGACAGTGCCGTAGCCGCCCTGGATCTGGCTTGGCGCGAACTGATGTATACCCAGCCACCGGACGAATACGCCGACGGCACGCTGTATCACAAGCGGCAGCCGCTCGTCTTGCGAGAGTTGGCAGCGCACAAGCTGTTCGGACGATTGGCGCGGCCGATCGACGGGGTGCCTGGAGTGTGGGTGTCGGCGGAGGAGGTCATTGTCTGCCCGTACTCGAGCACCATGCTGCTGGAGGAGGCGGTCGCGACACTGGCCCGCCCCGGTGGTGTGATCGTGTACCCGGAAGGCCTGTACAAGAGTTCGGGCATTCACGTCGAGAAGTACGGCCTGCGGATGCAGGCGTGCCCGGTCGCGCCGGACGATTCTTTCAAGATCGACCCGGACCTGCTGGCATCCTGCTTGGACTACTTCGCCGAACGTGACGAACTGTGCGGGGTGCTGCTCACCCTGCCCGGGAATCCGGTATTCACCGACTATTCGGCCGAGGAGTTGCTGGCGATCGGCCGGGTGCTGGTTGCCAGTGGGGTACCGGTCATCTGCGATATGGCCTTCGATTGCATGGTGGAGCAGCACATTCCGATCGCCGCGGTGGCGGTCGAGTCCGACGACGGCGTGCGTCGGTTGTACGACCAAGTGCTCACCATTACCGGAAACTCCAAGGGCTACAACGCCTTCGGGCCGTGCAAATTGGGCGCGGCCTGCTCGGGCGACGCCGAATGGCTGGCCAGGATTCGCCAGCGGCTGACCATTTCCTTCCAGCGTGAGTCGACGCATCTGGCGCGGGCGGTTGTCGAGCACACACCCGAGAGTTATTTCGCGCAGAACCGCGTACGGATGCTCGACCAGTTGGATCGCGCGCACCGCCACATCGACGCGATAAATACTCGGCTGGGTGCGAAAGTTATTCGGCCGCTGGGCAGTCGGCATGGCATGTTTCTCACCGTGGTCTTCGACGAGGCGGTGCTCGGCAAGGCCGGCGTCGAAACCAGCGCGGAGATAGAGGATTTGCTGCTCGCCGGTGCCGGAATCGATAGTGTCGCGCTGGATCGGACCGGATCCGAGCGGCTCGGTGTCCGATTCAATGTGCTCGCGCCGCGCAAGGCGCCTGGGCGCGAGTCGGCGGATCTGGTCGACGAATTGTTCGACCGGCTCGAACAGCTTTTGTCCGCGATCCGGAATGGGCTTACCTACCCCAAGGTGCTGGCCGAGCGCGGTCTGCTCATTATCGAACATGCTGTGGGGCAATGATTGTCGGAGTCCTGCGGGAGACCGCAGCTGAGGAGCGGCGCGTCGCGCTGATACCGGAGGATGTGCGCGGACTCGCGGGCGTGCGGGTCATCGTGGAGCGCGATGCCGGCCGGTCCATCGGGTTCGACGACGCGGACTATGTTGCGGCTGGGGCTCAGTTGGGCGATCGCGCGAAGATTTTCGCGCGCTGCGATGTTGTGGTTTGGGTGAAACCTCCGGCCTACCAATTGGATTCGGTACGTCCCGGTATGACTCTCATCGGGTTCCAGGACCCGCTGCACCGCCGGGACGTAATTGCGGCATTGCGCGCACGCGGTATCGAATCCGTCGGCTATGAAACCGTTCCGCACTCGCGTCCCGATATCGATGCGCTCTCCGCGATGAGCCGGATAGCGGGCGAGATCGCCTATGAGCAAGCGCGCCAACTCCGATCGACCGAGGGACCCGTGCGCTCTTTGATCCTCGGCTGCGGACAGGCCGGACTCGCCGCGATCGCCGCGGCGGCCGCCCACGGCGACGAGCCGACCGCAATGGGCAACCGCAAGGAACAGGAATCCGCGGCAATCCTGCGCGGTGCGAAGGCATTCCTACCTGATCCTGCTGGGCTGCTCGCTCATCTCGCCGCCGAATCGCCCGCCCTCATTGTCTGCGCCGCCGTGCACCGCGGTTCCCGCGGCCCGATACTGCTGGACGCTCCCGCGTTGGACTCGCTCCGCCCTGGGACGGTGATCATCGACCTCGTCGCCAAATCCGGCGGCAATTGCGTCGCCACGGTCCCGGATCGCACCATAACTCTGCCCAACGGCGTGATCGTGACGCATCGGTCGAACTACCCGACCCTGCGTCCGGTGGAAGCCAGTCATGCCTACAGCGCGGCCACGGCAGCCCTGCTCAAAAGCCGGATTGCCTCGAGCGCCGAACCATGATGGGTGCGTGCCTCCCTCATGGATATGGCCGCCCAACTCGAACAGGCCTGGCGTCGCTACCTCATGTGATCGTGTTCGGTGTCGGGGGAGCCGCCCATCATGCGCAGCATCGGGATTCCGCCGGTGCGCACGAAGATCGTCCCCAAGACCGCGGCGAGGGTGAGGAAGGCGATATTGAGCCAGGTGGTGTAGTTCCAGCGGATGCCGTCCGCCATCACCATGGCGTCGCGCTCGGTGGGGATGAGATTCGCTGTGCCGAAGAGGATTTCGACTAGGTATCCGGCGCCGACCATGGCGGTGTAGAAGGTGCCCAGCAGGATCAGGGCCATGCGGGTGCCGTAGTACTTGCGGTAGATATTGAGGATCGGCAGGATCAGCAGATCGGCGTAGATGAAGGCGATGACGCCGCCGAAGCTGATGCCACCGTTCCACAGCACCGCCGCCAGCGGCACATTGCCGATCGAGCAGACGAACGACAGGATCGCCACCAGTGGCCCGATGATCGGTCCCCAAATGGCCGACCACAGTGGATGATCGGTGAGGAAGAAGTTCTGCCAGAACCTCTCCGGCACCCATGCCCCTATCGCGCCCGCGATGAGCAGTCCGATGACGAGGTCGCGCAGAATCGCGGCCCATTCCATCACGAATACGTGCGAGACTGCTGTCAGCCCTGGCCGCGAGAGCAGCCTTCGTATGAAGGAGCCTTCGGCGGCGACCGTCATATCCATGGCGGCATGGCCTTCCATTGATCCGGCGAGACCGCGGTCGGCTTGGCGACGCGCCTCCTCGACGATCCTGGACCGCACGAACAATCGGAAGAGCACCGCGAACAGCACGATCATGATCGGCCCACCGACGAATTCGGCCGCGGTGAACTGCCAGCCCAGCAGCAGCGCCAGGATGACGCCGAGTTCGATGACGAGATTGGTGGATCCGATTTCGAACGCCATCGCGGCGGTGAAATTCGCACCCTTGCGCAACAGTGAACGTGCCAGCGCCACGGCCGCATACGAGCACGACGAAGAGGCCGCGCCGAGTCCGGCGGCAATGGCGAGGGTGCGCGGCCGATCGTCGCCCATCAGGCGCGAAATGGTCGACTTGCGCACCGCTGCCTGCACGACGGCAGACAGCGCGAAGCCGAGAATGAGAGCCCAGAGGATCTCCCAGGTCATCGACCCGGCCAAGGCTAGCGCGTGCCCGATAGCGTTCATTGCGAAGCTATACCCGTACCGGGCGACTTCATTCAGGCGCTGCGCAGGACCAGGACGGTGATTTCGCTGGGCGCGAAGACCCGGAATTGGGGACCCCAGAACCCGGTGCCACGGCTGGTGTAGAGCTGGGTGTGCTCGCCGTGGCGGCTCAGACCGGCGACTACGGGTTGTTCGAGGCGGACCAGGTAGTGGAAGGGCCAGATCTGGCCGCCGTGGGTGTGGCCGGAGATCTGCAGGGCGACCCCCGCCGCCGCGGCTTCGATAACTTGCCTGGGTTGATGGGCCAGCAGGATCACTGGTGCGTCCGGGTCCGCGCCAGCGAGAGCGGCGGGAAGGTCGGGCCCGTGACCGGGCACGCTGACGCCGGTCGGGTCGTCGATGCCCGCCAGTACCAGCCGATCGTCGCCGCGGGTGATCGTCTCGTGTTGGTTGTGCAGCGGCTGCCAGCCGATCGAGGTCATATGCTCGATCCAGCCGGGCGCGTCGCCGAAGTATTCGTGATTGCCGGTGATGTAGAACCGGCCGAGCGGAGCGTCGATCTTGCCGAGCGGATCGACCTGCGGATGCCGCTTCTCGACCGAACCGTCGGCGAGATCGCCTGCGTGGCAAGCGATATCGGGCTGCTGGGCGTTCACCACCTCGACGACCCGCTCCGACCAGCGCAACCGGTCCAGCGCGGCGTAGTGGGTATCGGTGATGACCACCATGCGCAGTCCGTCGAGCGCGGGACCGAGCCCGCGGATCGCGACATCGACAGTGCGAACCCGAGGCACCCGGCGCGCCTCGACGACACCCCATACCGACAGTGCGGCGGCGATCACGAATACCCCGGCGGCGACGATCCTGGACCGCACCGGATCGTCCATGCCGCCGACGGCCAATCCGAGTCCGACCACATTGCCGATCACCGACCAGCTGAAAACCACCCACATCAAGCCGAGCAACGTGTCGCCGACAATGGACGCGGCATCATGCTGCCTCGGCCCATGACCGAGAAACATCGATGCGGGCAGACATACGAAACCGGCCAGAAAAGCCGCCGAGCCGAGCCAGAACAGCGGCCCGTCGGTGGTGGCGCCGATCAAGGTCCACCAAGGCACCAGGAACAGCAGGGCGGGAATCGCCAGAAACAGGACGATACGCGGAACGTATTTCACCAGAGTTCATTTCTCGCGGGGGACGGTGCGGCGCACGGTCCCACCACCGGAGCACCATGGGCGCTGTCGACGATAACAGCGTTAACGCGACTGCGTCGGGGCCGGTAATCCGCGCAGGTCAGCCCTGGCAGGGGCGGCCGCCGTACGACGGATCCAGTGCTTTCTGCACGACGTAGCCGACGGTCGGCGATTGCGGCAGCGCACCGTGGTCGAACTCGTCGTCCGGGCACAGGTCCTGCACCCAGATATTGTCGACCGTCGCCCCGATTCCGGCGGTGAGAAAGGTGGCCTCGGGTGGAGTGACGACCCGATCGAGATGGCTGGCGATAACCGTGTACTTGACTCCCGGCTCGGTATCGCCTCCGGCATTGAGGCTGCGCAGGAATTCACTATCGATCAGTTGTTGTGACGCCGCCGTGCCCAGATATCTCGTGATCAGGCCGAGGATCGGCGTTTGTGCACTTCCGGTGGGCAGCAGAAAGCCGAGCCCTTCCGCGGTGGTTCCGTGATTGGTCGCCGCGATGGTGACCAGATGGTCCACCTTGTTGTCCGCCGGATCCCGCTGATTCGCGCCGCCCTCGAAGCGCATGAACTGCCGCACCAGCGGGCCGCCCTGGGAATGGGCGACGATATCCACCTGCGGTGCATCGGTGGCCGCCCGCACCTCATCGACGAATCTCGCGATTTCCCTGGCCGAATTGCGCATATCCGCGGTGCCGTAGACGCCGGGTTGCGCACCTCGGATGCTGGAGATCGCGCGCCCGTAACTCAGCGAGAACACGCAGTAGCCCTGCGCCTTCAGCTGTGGTGCGAGCACATCCCAGGAGTTCTGATTCCCCCAGGTGCCGTGCACGAGGACAACGGGTTGTGGATGCGCCGCCGACGGACGGCAGGTCCAATCATTGGCACCGGCCGGTGGGACGCTGCCGTCCGGATGGGCATCCTCGGCATGTGCCGGAGTGCGCATGCCGAACAGAGTGCCGATGAGTACTGCGGGCAAGATAATCGGTAGGAGAAGACGCGAACTTTTCGCAAACACCGCAACGCTCCTTCGCTCACAAACCGGGACCTGCAAACGAAACACGCCATCGGCTCGGTTAGCTGGGCCGAAACGGCTGACAATTGCCTGGTTAATACCATGACAGCGAACTCTTAGCAAATATGCTCGATCGGTTGGCGAGTCGCTGAAACACCGATGGCACGATGGTGTGTGTGTTCGCTCGAGAGGAACCCGATTCATGCGCAACACACCGCATTCGGTAAGCGCCCTGCTCGCCGCGGCGCTGCTGGTTTTCCCGGCCTGCGGGTCCGATAACGCACCGGTGGTCGCGCGCGGCGAGGTGGTCAGCAGTACGCCGGTCGCACAGCTGTCGGAGGAACAGGCTGCGACCTATCTGGCCGACGCGAATATCAGCACTGCCGTACGCAATGGCGTCGACGCTTATCGCGTCGTCTACCGAACCGTCACCCCGGATGGCGATCCGACAACGGCGAGCGGGCTTGTCGTCCTGCCGCGTACCGATTCTCGGCGACTACGTGTGGTCACCTACGAGCACGGCACGCTGGTGCTGAAGAGCGACGCGCCCTCGATGAACGACACGCGCCCTGATCGAGCCCGCACCATCATGTTCGCGGCGGCGGGCTACGCGGCCGTCGCGCCGGACTACCTCGGCCTCGGCGAAGGCCCGGGCGCACATCCCTACACCCATGCGCCCTCGGAGGTCAGCGCCTCGCTCGATCTGCTGCGCGCGGCCCGCACCATGGCCGCCGGACAGCGGCACGACCTGGACCCGGCTGTCCTCGTCACCGGCTTCTCCCAGGGCGGTCAGGCCGCGACGGCGCTGGGCAAAGCGCTACAGGCCGGTGACGCACCTGGCCTCGGACTCGCCGCGCTGGCACCGATCAGCGGCCCCTACGACGTTCAGCGCGTCGAGACACCCGGCGCCATCGAGGGTCGGGTCCTCCCGGCGGCCGCGGTCTTCTTTCTCGCCTACTGGATCACCGCGATGAACCGGATCTACCACCTCTACGACCGGCCCGCCGACGCCTTCCAGGAACCCATTGCCGATCGCATCGAACAACTCTTCGACGGACAACACAATGAGATCACTATCGGCACCGCCCTACCCGTGCGCCCCGAGCTTTTGCTGACGCCGAAGTTTCTTGCCCTGGCACAAGATCCGACCGGACCCGCGCGCGACGCGGTATCCGCCAGCGACGGCACCTGCGACTGGACTCCGCGCGTTCCGGTCCGCCTCTACGCCGCCACTGGCGATCGAAACGTGCTCTATGCGAACGCTCAACACTGTCAGCAAGCCATGCGCACCGACCGGGCCACCCTCACCGACCTCGGCGATATCGACCACTCCGCCACTGCCCGCGTCGCGCTCCCGCAAATTCTCGACTGGTTCCAACGCGAAATTCCGGCCACTTGACCGCCGAGCCGGTCCGATCCCATGGTCACAGCGGGTAGGGACAGGCTCACAGCGGACTGCCAGGAAACGCAAAGGGGGTCCACCGGGACGGCTGTGATACTCCCCAGGTGACAGTGACCAGTGCTCCGGCGTCCCTGCCCGAAACCACCCCACCCGATACGACGCCGCCTGATAAGAACCCGCCCGCACCCGCGACAGCGTTGCCACCGATACGGCCGTGGGAGCGCGCTGGGTTGGCGGTGCTACTGATCGCGACGGCGGTGGCCTATCTGTGGAATATCACCGTCAATGCCATGGGCAATGGCTTCTATGCCGCTGCGGCCTGGTCGGGTTCGCGGGACTGGAAGGCGCTGCTGTTCGGATCGCTGGATCCCGGGAATTTCATCACGGTCGACAAGCCGCCGGTATCGCAGTGGGTGATGGGACTTTCCGGTCAGCTGTTCGGTTTCAGCAGTGCGAGCATGCTGATACCGCAGGCGCTCATGGCCGTCGCGACGGTCGCGCTGATGTATGGCGCGGTGACCAGGGCGGCGCAGAGCCGTGGTGCGGGACTGCTCGCCGGTACCGTCTTCGCGGTGACCCCGGTGGTCGCGTTGATGTTCCGGTTCAATAATCCGGATGCGGTGATGGTCCTGCTCATGACGGCGGGCGCGTACTGCACGATCCGAGCGCTGCGGCAGGCGAGTGTGCGCTGGCTGATGCTGGCAGGTGTCGCGCTCGGCTTCGCATTCCTGGCGAAGATGCTCGAGGGATTGATGGTGTTGCCCGCATTGGGCATCGCTTATCTTGTCGTCGCGCCGACCAAGCTGCGCACCCGGCTGTGGCATCTGCTGGCCGCCGCGGCCGCGCTGGTCGTCTCGTCCGGCTGGTTTGTGCTGCTGACCATACTGTGGCCGGAATCCTCCCGGCCGTATCTGGCCGGATCGACGAATAACACCTTCATGGATCTGGTGCTCGGCTACAACGGCTTCGCCCGCTTCCTCGGCCGTAACCACAAGGGCGGCAATCGCTTCGAGCTCCCATCCGGTTACGAAATGCCGCACAACACCGGCGGCGGCGGACAGGGCTTCGGCGGTTTCGGTTCGGGCCCGGACCGGCTGTTCACCGGCGAAATCGGCTATGAGATCTCCTGGTTGCTGCCCGCGGCAATCCTCGCCTTCGTTCTGGTGCTGGCATCGCGGTGGCGCGCACCGCGCACCGATCTGGTCCGTGGCGCGGCATTGACCTTCGGCCTATGGCTGATCATCGACGGCATCGCCTTCTCCACCATGAAGGGCGGCATGCACGCCTACTACACCTTGGCGATCGGGCCCGCCGTGGCCGGGATGTTCGCACTCGGTGCGCACGAAATGTGGCGTCGCCGCGCCGAGTTATTCGGTCGAATGGGTTCCGGAGCACTAATTCTCACTGCCGGTTCATGGGCATTCGTTGTGCTGCAGCGGAATTCGGAGTGGCAGCCGTGGCTGCGCTGGACGATTATCGTGATCGCGGTGCTCGCGGCGGTCGGACTCGTTGTCGCATCGCTTCCGGTCGCGGGGCGGCGGCGCCTGCGGGACCGGGTGGTCTCGGTGCTGGTGATCGCTGGCGTCATCGCCGGTCTGGGTGGTTCGACGGCATATGCGGTGGCGACGCTGCCGCAGTCGCATACCGGCGGCGGGCCGACGGTCGGTCCGGCGAAGGCACGCAAGCCCGATTCCCAGCAGCAATCCCCGATGGGCCGGATCATGGGCGGCAACTTCGCGGAGCCGCAAGTGGTGCGCATGCTGAGCGACACCACGACCCGCTGGTCGGCGGCCGTTGACCGCTCCTCGACCGCGGCGACCCTCGAATTGGCCAGCCGCACAGCCGTTATCGCGATCGGCGGCTTCACCTCCGAGGATCCGGTGCCAACCATCGACCAGTTACAGGAACTCGTCCGCACCCACCAGGTCCGCTACTACCTGGCACAGGAGGTCCAACTGCCCGATTCCTGGCGAGTGCACGACCAAGGCGATACCGCGCCGGCCCCGGAAGGCGAGCCGTGGCGACCCATCGGCCACAAGGACATCGGCGACTGGGTCGCCGCGCACTACCAGGCAGTTCACATCGGCAATGTCGCGGTCTACGACCTTGCCGCGACACCGAACTGAGGAAACCGTCGCCCGGGGCTCCAATTCCGGTCGCCCACGGTGGATTACGGTCCTTGCCGGCCCCACTCGTACTCGGCGCCCGCCGGAGCGGCTCAGGTGCAGCGCTGGTCCGGCGAATCTCGACGGTTGATGGGAATGGAAGGAGTGAGTGTATAGTCACTCACATGAGTAGGCGCGGTGTCGTTCTTTCTACGTCGGAGATCCGGCGCGAGGCGGTGGTCGATGCCGCGATCGCCGCATTCGCGCAGACCGGATATCACGGGACGCCCATCAATACCGTTGCGGCGCGGGCGAATATCTCGCCCGCGTACGTATTCAAGCTGTTTCCCGGCAAGATCGCGCTCTTCGTCGCGGCATTGGACCGGTGCTACGAGCTCGTCGAGCGGGCGCTGGCCGCGGGTGCCGCGCGGGTCGACGGCGCCGCGCCCGACGCGATCCTGCACGAAATGGGCGGGGCGTATGCGGAGTTGATCGCCGATCGAAATCTGTTGCTGCTGCAGGTACACGCGCAGTCGGCGGTCGATATTCCGGAGGTCGCCGATGCGGTGCGTCGCGGGCTCGAGCGCGTGACAACCTTCGCGAAAACGCGCTCCGGCGCCGATGACGCGGCGGTGCAGCGCTTCATCGCATACGGCCAACTGTGTCATCTGATCACCACGCTGGAGCTCGACGGTCTCGATGCCGACTGGGCGCGAATGCTGAGTGCCGGTATTCGGCATGTCGACCCGACGAAATGACGATTATCTGAGGTTGTCGCTGCCCTGACGTCTGCCCCTGCGGGGGCACTTTTTTCAACCCAAAGGTGACTGTTCAGTCACTCACTGCGAAAGGTCGAACCCATGAACACCCTGGCAACCCAGATTCTGCTGCCCGGCCCTGTCGACCCGGCGGGCTTGCAGGTCACCCACCGCGAGCTGCCCGCCCCGGCCGATGGTCAGGCCATGATCGCCGTCGAGGCCAGCGGCGTCTCCTTCGCCGAACAGCAGATGCGCCGCGCGAAGTACTACGACCAGCCGCCGTTCCCGTTCGTGCCCGGCTATGACCTCGTCGGCACGGTGACCGCGATCGGACCCGGCGTCGATCCGGCATTGCTCGGCCGACGCGTCGCCGCCTTGACGAAGATCGGTGGTTGGTCGAGTCATATCGTGCTGGCGGCAGCCGAACTGGTTCCGGTGCCCGACGGCCTGGATCCCGCGGCGGCCGAAACCTTCGTCGTGAACGGCATTACGGCATGGCAGATGCTGCATCGCGTCGCCAAGGTCCGGGCAGGCCAGACCATTCTGGTGCACGGCGCCAACGGTGGTGTCGGCTCGACGCTGGTGCAGCTCGCCCGCCACGCGGGTATTCGGGTTATCGGCACGGCGTCGGCACGGCATGCCGAGGCCGTGACGGCGCTGGGCGCGGAGCCGGTCGACTACCGCGGCGATGTGGCTGCGCAGGTTCGAGCGCTGGCACCGGAGGGGGTCGACGCGGTCTTCGATCATGTCGGCGGTCCGGGGATCGTCGACTCGTTCCGTCTGCTCGCGCCGCACGGCACGCTGGTCTCCTATGGCACCGCGGCCACCAAGAATGATCCGGGTAACTCGCGTCTCCCGGTGCTCGCGCTGGTGGGCCGACTGATCTGGTGGAACGTGTTGCCCAACAGGCGAAATGCGCACTTCTTCAATATCTGGGCTGGTAAGCGCAACCGCACCCGGTTCCGCGCCGCGATCGCGGCGGATCTCGGCGCGGTATTCGAGTTGGCCGCGGCGGGCAGCTTGCGTGCACAAGTGGCCGCTCGTATTCCGTTGACCGAGGCCGCTCGTGCGATGGAACTCGCCGAATCCGGCTCCGTCACCGGCAAGGTCGTCCTCGTGTCTTGAAATCCAGGTCATGCCCCGGTTGTCGAACCGGGGCGAACGATCATCAGGACGGCGACCACCGCCCACAGCAGATTGAAAATGCCGGTGAGCATGGCCAATTGGGCGGTGGCGGGGATGGTTTGCGGGAGGGCGGCGAGGATACGGGATTGGTCGGGCAGGATCGCCAGCGCGAGGATTCCGGCGGCCACACCGGTCAGGGCAATGGATGCGATGAGCCAGATATCACTGAGGACACCGAGACTGGCGGCGGTGGCCAGCCCGAAGACCGGGACGGCGAGACCGATAGTGGCGTAGACGCGGCAGATGCGATGCAGGTTGCGTGCGACGGCCAAGCGGTGCGGGTCGGTCTGGACCTGGCGGACGGTGGCGGGGAACATGCTGGCCGCCACCGTTACCGGGCCGATGGCGATTATGGCCGCCAGAACATGCAGGGAAAGGAGAAGTTTCGTCACGGGCGGCGCTCAGATTGCGATGGCGGGGGTGCGGCCGGTATTGCGCCAGACGGTGCCGCGGCGCTCGTGAGCGAGGAGTTTTTCCACCGCATTCGCGATGCGCGGACCGAGTTCGCGTTCCAGCAAGTACAGGCCGAGGTCGAGGCCGGAGGTGACGCTGGCACCGGAGATCAGATCGCCGTCGTCGACCACGCGGGCATCGATGGCATTGACGCCCGTGGCGGTGAGGGTGTCCATTGCCATGCGATGGGTTGTCGCGGAACGCCCTGTGATCAGGCCGGCCATCGCGAGAAGCAATGACCCGCCGCAGACCGTGGCGACCGTCGTATCCGTGCGCTCGATTGCTTGCCGCAGTAGTGCGGGGAGATCGGTGCCGAGGCAGCGGGCCAGGATCATCGCAATGGTGTCCGGCCGTTGATCATTCGGCCCATCGGGCAGCTTGCCGACCGCGCCGGGGACCACGACGAGGTCCGCTCGATCCGGATCCAGTCGGGCGGTTGCCGCGAGCGAGATCGCAGGGATGCCGCTGGTCACCTGGCGCGGGCCCTCGGCGGAGACGAATTCGACCGTCGATTCGCCGTCGGTCATGAGTCGTCCGGCATCGAGCACCTCGAATGGCGCGATGACATCCAGCGGGTCGAATCCGTCGAATAGAACGAACTGGGCGAGCACCGTATCGGCTCCTTCATGTTGTCGGTGCTGCTGACGGTAATGATCGCCCGGCCACGCCGGAACTGGCGAAATTGCCAGAGGTCAACGGATTCTCGCCAATGGCGCTGATCTGCAGGGAACAGCAATGTCACAGGTCACACCAGTTGGCGGAAACCTGTCGTTCGCCTACGGTATCCGCATGCACACCGTGGCAGTCCTCGCACTGGACCAGGTCCTGCCCTTCGACCTCTCCACGCCGATCGAATCCTTCACCCGCAGCCGCCTACCCGACGGTCGTCCCGCCTACCGGGTCCGCGTCTGCGCAGCCACGCCGACGGTGGAAACCGAACTGTTCACCATCAAGGCTCGCTGGGGACTGGAAGCACTGGCCGAGGCCGACACGATCATCCTGCCCGGCTGTGCGGACCCCACCGTTGCGGTTCCCGACGAGGTCATCGAGGCGCTGCGCGCGGCCGCCGCCAATGGCACCCGCATCGCCTCGATCTGCGTAGGCGCATTCATCCTCGCCGCCACCGGTCGGCTCGACGGACTGCGTGCCACCACACACTGGCTCGCGGCCCCCACCCTCGCCGCCCGCTATCCCGCCATTGACGTCGACCCCGATGTGCTCTACGTCGACAATGGTCAATTCCTCACCTCCGCGGGCGCTGCCGCCGGAATCGACCTGTGCCTGCACATGATCCGACGCGATCACGGTTCCGCCGTGGCCGCCGACGCCGCCCGCCTAGCGGTCATGCCATTGGAACGTGAAGGGGGACAGGCGCAGTTCATCGTGCACGACCAGCCGCCGACACCGCAGGGTGCGTCGATGGAACCGCTGCTGCGCTGGCTGGAGGAGCACGCCGCGACCGCACTCACCCTGGAAGATGTTGCGATCCAAGCCGGTATGAGCTCACGCACCCTCAACCGCCGCTTTCGCGAACAGACCGGTACTACCCCGCTGCAATGGCTGCATCGCGCCCGCATTCGCCAGGCGCAATACCTGCTCGAAGCCACCGATCATCCGGTCGACCGCATCGCCGCCCAGGTCGGCTTCGGTTCACCCACCGCGTTCCGCGACCGCTTCAAACGGGTAGTCGGCACCAGCCCGCACAACTATCGAACCGCCTTCCAGAGCCGCTAGCTCAAATCGCCCTCGGCGCAGTGCGACGTGGCCCGCTGCCGCGCACCAGGTTGCCGACCGTCTGCTTCTACCCCTTCCCGCGGTGGTGATCGAAGCGCGGGACCGGCCGGAGCAAGTCGGAATCACCGACGGCGGTGCACATCTTCGTGCGACCCGATCGGATCATCGTCTGGCGCGCAGATCACGCCGCCGGACCCGGCCGCCGAGCTCACTCGTGCGTTCGCACAAGTGCTCGGCCGCACCGTCGGCTAGCCGACCTGCCTGTTTCGGATCACCATGTCGGGGGCACCTTATAGGCATCAGGCATAAGCACCCAGCCTGACACCGAAATGTGAGGTACGACCATGACAGCGGAAGGGCCGTGGGAAATTCCCCCGCTCGACGACGCTCCGGATATCGCCCGCGCGACCGAGCCCCGGCCGGGAATTACGTTGGCGGACGCCAGGAATTGGCCGGGATTCGTCCTGCTGATCATTGGCGGACTCGTCGCCGTCGCCGCCGCGGTCATCGGTGCGGTCGGCTTTCCCGGCACCGCATTCATTTTCGCGCTCGTCGCCATGGCAGCCTCCCTGACCGGCATCGCCCTCGTGCTCGTCGAGCGCCGCCGCCCGCAGCCGCGCACCCCGGACCAGCCCGCACCCTGGCAACCGACCGTCCCACCCGGCGCTTGAGTCATCCCCGACATAATTCCTCGGCGACCATTGCCGCCGTTGGCATCTGTCGAATTTCGGCGCTCAGTGCCGCGGCCGCGCGCCGGAAGCCAACTCATCGCCGACCAACTCCTGGATCGGCCGGTGCATCTGGTCGGCACCGATCAGCTTGCGTCAGTACGCTTTACACGCGTCCTGGGCGATGTTTTTGGTGGCGTTGAACTTATCGATCGCGGCATTGAGGGTATCGGTCGGCGCGCGCCGATCGAGTGTGTCGGCCAGGGCGTTGGTGTCGTCGCGGTAGCTGCGCAGCGGACCCGCGACGGCCAGCGGAACCTCGGAGGTCACCTTCGAGTCGATGGTGCGTGCGTTATTGCGCAGCGCGGTGACGGCGTCATTGGCCTTGGCGCTGGTCTCCGGATCGTTGATGCCCTTGGCATTGCTCGCGTCGATGTAGTCGTTGAAGGTGTGGATCGAGCTGCTGTTCGCGCTGGTGAAGGTGTCACACGCGGTGCCTGCCGCGCGGTCGGCCGCCGCGGCGCGGGAGGAGGATGCGGCCACCGATGATGCCGTGACCTCCGAGGCGTAGGCGGCCAGTTCGGTCTGGTTGACCTGCGCGCTGCCGTGGACCTGCTTCGAGCACGCGCCGATGGTCAGGACACCGACCGCGGTGGCCGCCGCCGCGGCGACAAGGCCGGTCCGCTCTAGTCCTCGCATCTCGGTTTCCCCTCTCCCCTCCGAACATCCGGCCGCTGGAGGCGCGTGGAAAGCCGGACGTAAAGACCGTACTTGTTCGCGACCGTCGACGTCAGCCGACCGAACCGATATCGATGACCAACCGATATCGAAATGCCGTAAAAGCACTGGTCAGGGACCACGCGGGGCGCGCGGGAACGCAATGGTCCCCGCGTGCTCCGCGACACCGCGTCAGCGCTGGCCGAGCAACCCGCGCATGGTGCCGATTTCGGCCTGCTGGGCGGCGATGATGGCGGTGGCGAGCGCCTTCGCATCCGGATTGATACCGCCGGCGAGTTCGGTGTTCGACATGGTGATCGCGCCGTTGTGATGCTCGATCATCATCTGCAGCCATTGCCGGTCGAAATCGCCGCCGGAAGTCGCTGCCAGCGCGTTCATCTGCTCGTTCGACATCATGCCCGGCATATTCGAGGTGGTTGGCATGGCGGTCATGGGCATCGATGGCATGCCGGGCATGTTCATGGTGCTGGTCGTGCTCGGCATCTGCATGCTGTGTCCGCCGTGCCCCGCAGCGCTCGGCGCGGGCTTGCCGAAGCTCTCCAGCAACGCGGTGATCTGCGCCATCTCCGGGGACTGCGCCTGTTCGATACCCGCGGCGAGGGTGCGCACCTGCTCGTTGCGGGTGCGGCTCGGGACCAGTCGCGCCATCTCGACCGCCTGCGCGTGGTGCGGGTACATCATCTGCAGGAAGGTCACGTCGGCGTCGTTGAAATCGCTTCGGGCAGCGGGCTTTCCGGAGGTGGCCGGACTCGAGGACGAGCCGTGATCCATACCGGAGTTGTCATTGCTACAACCTCCCGCGAAAAGCGCTGCGGCGGTGGTCGTTGCGGCAATGGCGATGGTGATTCGACTACGGGTGATGAACATGTCTGTGCTCCTGATGAATTGCGAATGAACGGTTTCGGACAGGCGGCAGCCGCGTCCGTGGTTACGGGCGCGGTGGGTCTGTCAGATCCGCAGAATCGACAATTCGGCCAGTGACAGCACGGTCCACGGTGGTGCGCGCTCGCGCATCGGCCGCCACAGGCGCGGTTTCGACACACCGCCACCCGGTCGATCGAGGGTGATCCAGCAGAGCAGGACGAGCATCAGGGCAACCGCGACACCGGTCAGGATGAAGACACAGGCGTGCATGCCGCCGTGTGCGTGGCCGCAACCGTCCTCGGTGCAGGCAGGTCCGGCGGTCGCGTCGTGGTCGACGGGCAGCGCCATGGTCGCCATCGTGTGATGGTCGTCGGCGGGCGCGACCGCGAAAACTCCGGCATGCATGGCGACAATGCCCGCGAGCAGCACCAAGACGCCGAGCACCCGGACGAGTCCGGTGGTGCGCGAAGGCGGCTGCGATTCGACCACAGCGTCATTCTAGAGAGCGCCGCGACGGCAAGCCGCAATACCCCTGGGCCGTATCGGGCACCGGCTAGGTATTCGCGATATCGATGAGCAGCCGAGTGGGATTGGTCAGTGTGCTGACCTCGAAGGCTGGTCGATCGGCATGCACCCCGACGAACGACTGAGTCGTGCCCTCGAATACGCCACTTCGGTACACCCCCGCGACTACCGGCGCGCTGGGATCGGTGGCCGGATCGGGACCCGAATACGGCGTCACACCATTGTCGAACGGATATGCCGACCCGGTGATCTTGACCTCCAGAATCGAGCGTCCCGCGACATCGATGACCTTGCCGCTGGCATCCTGGGTGGCCTGCCCGGTGTACTGCACGATCCAGCCGGGCGTGCCCGCGCCGCCGAGTTCGTAGACCACCCGATCGAAACCCGCGTGGTGCCCGATCCGGATATCGGTCACGGTCACGCCCGCGTCGCCGGACGCAGTCCCGCGCTTGGGCAGCGCATCCCGCGGCGCGGTATCGGGCGCATCGGTGAATGTGCCGGTCGTGTTCGGCGCGGCGGTCGTGGTGTTCGCGCTGGATCCGCCGTCGCCGCAGCCGACGAGCACCGTCGCCGCGGCGGCGACCAACAGCACCATCCTGTTACGCATGTGGCTGATGGTATTGGCCGCGCTCTGCGCCGTCGGGGATTTGCGATGACCCGGTGTTTGGCATCGGGGTGTCGCCGACATGCCGGGGTGGCCGCGATCCGTCGGCAACGATCTAGCACACTTGAGGTGTGGGAAATGTCGAGGACGTACTTGGCCGGCTGCGGCGGTATCCGGATGTGGAGGCACTGAACCTCTACGCCGTGGATGCCGCCGACCGGCTGATTCTCGACGTCGCCGCCGAGGCCATCGATGCCGCTGGCAGCGGCCGGATCGCGGTGATCGGTGACGCCTACGGTGCGCTCACCCTCGGCGCGATCGCCGGGCACGAGCTGCGCGACGTGCGGGTCCATCAGGACCTGCTCACCGGCGAACTCGCCTTGGCGAACAATGCCCGCGCGCTAGGTCTCGCGGATCGCTATGCCGGCCACGCGCTTTCCAAGGAGTTGCTCGCCGACGCCAAGGTCGTGCTGTTGCGATTACCGCGCATGCTCGCCGGACTTACCGAGGTCGCCGACGCCATCGCCCGCTATGCGGATCCGGAGGTGGTCGTATTCGCCGGCGGGCGCGACAAGTATCTGACCAAGGCAATGAACGACGTACTGGCCGAATCGTTCTCGCAGGTGCGCGCCAGCCGAGGTCGGCAGAAATCCCGCACGCTATTGGTCAGCGGGCCGAAACCCGTTGCCGCGCCGCCATTTCCGGTGTGCGAGCGAATCGACGATATCGATATCGACGTGGTCGCGCACGGCGCCGCATTCTCCGGCGCCAAATTGGATATCGGAACCCGATTCCTGTTGCAGCACTTCAAATGGATGAAACCCGATGCCCGCGACGCCATCGATCTCGGTTGCGGTACCGGAATTCTGGCGGTCGCGCTGGCCAAGGCGCGACCAGGCATCCGGGTGGTCGGCACCGATCAGTCCGCCGCCGCGGTGGCATCGGCACGGGCGACTGCCGAGGTCAACGAGGTCGCCGATCGGGTCACCGTGGTGCGCGACGACGCCATGTCCTCGGCCGCCGACAACAGCGCCGATCTGGTGCTGTGCAATCCGCCGTTCCACGTCGGTGCCGCCGTGCATACCGGTTCGGCGATAAAGATGTTCGCCGAAACCGGCCGGGTCCTGCGTCCCGGCGGCGAGCTGTGGACGGTTTACAACTCACATCTGAACTATCGCGGCGTGGTCCAGCGGATGGTGGGCCAGACCGAGGTAATCGGCCGCAATCGGAAATTCACGGTGACGCGATCCGTGCGTGGACTGCGCGACGTCCAGCGGTAGTAGAGTCCGATTTGTCCGTACCGAAAGGTCGCTCGGGAACTCGGCCGGGTCGATACACGTTGGACAACTAGTTGGATATCGAGCGACCGGCTCGCATGAGACGGCTCGGGACTGACGGCCACGGCAACGTGAGCCACGACTCCAGAAAGGCATTCACGGTGCGCACTACTAGCAATCCGGTTTTCAGACAGCTCCCTCGGCAAGAGGGCAGTGGCTATGCCAACTTCGGGTCAGGGGTGACGGGCGCGGGCCAGACGACCCAGCAGTACGGCCAGTACCCGCAGTACCCCCAGTATCAGCAGGCCCCGACCACCCGGGCCATGACCATCGACGATGTGGTCACCAAGACCGCCGTCACACTGGGTGTGCTCGCGTTGTCGGCGATCATCTCCTATGGCCTGACCAACGCGAACACCTCGCTGGCGCCGCTGTTCGTCATCGGCGGTGGTCTGGTCGGCTTCGTGCTGGTGCTGATCGCGACCTTCGCCAGGAAGATGGACAACCCGGTCATCGTGCTCTCGTACGCGGTCTTCGAGGGTCTGTTCGTCGGCGCGCTGTCGTTCATGTTCACCAATATCGAATTCGGTGGCGTCGGCGGCAGTGCCATGATCGCCCAGGCGGTGCTGGGCACCTTCGGCGTCTTCGCCGGCATGCTCGTGGTCTACAAGACCGGCGCGATCCGCGTGACCCCACGGTTCACCCGGATGATCTTCGGCGCGATGATCGGCATTCTGGTCCTGATCGTCGGCAATCTGATCGCCAGCTTCTTCATCGACGGCGGCCTCGGCCTGCGCGACGGTGGTCCGCTCGCCATCGTCTTCAGCCTGGTCGTTATCGCGGTCGCCGCCTTCAGCTTCCTGCTCGACTTCGACGCCGCCGACCAGCTCATCCGCGCCCAGGCTCCGGAGAAGGCCGCGTGGGGCGTCGCCCTCGGCCTGACTGTCACCCTGGTCTGGCTCTACATCGAAATCCTGCGCCTGCTGAGCTACTTCAATAACGACTAGCCCGATCAACACGAAGGCGGCCACCGGAATCCCGGTGGCCGCCGTTCGTTGCGGGAAAACTAGCTCAGGCGCTCGATGACCATGGCCATGCCCTGGCCGCCGCCGACACACATGGTCTCCAGGCCGAACTGCTTGTCGTGGGTCTGGAGGTTGTTGATGAGGGTGGCGGTGATGCGGGCGCCGGTCATGCCGAACGGGTGGCCGAGGGCGATGGCGCCACCGGACACGTTCAGCTTGTCGAGGTCCATGTTCAGCTCACGGGCGGAGCCGAGGACCTGGACGGCGAACGCCTCGTTGATCTCGTACAGGTCGAGGTCATCGATGGTCATCTTGGCGGTCTTCAGAGTCTTGCGGACCGCCTCGATCGGGCCGAGGCCCATGATCTCCGGGGACAGGCCCGACACGCCGGTGGCGACAATGCGCGCCAGCGGGGTCAAGCCCAACTCCTTGGCCTTGGTGTCGCTCATGACGACCAGCGCGGCAGCACCGTCGTTGAGCGGACAGGCGTTACCGGCGGTAATGGTGCCATCCGGGCGGAACACCGGCTTGAGCTGCGAGATCTTCTCGTAGGTCGTGCCGGCGCGCGGGCCGTCGTCGGTGGTGACGATGGTGCCGTCGGGCAGGGTCACCGGGGTGATCTCCCGCTCGAAGAAGCCGGACTTGATGGCCTCCTCGGCGCGGTTCTGCGAGCGCACGCCCCAATGGTCCTGATCTTCCCGACTGATGCCGGTGAACTGGGCGACGTTCTCCGCGGTCTGGCCCATGGCGATGTAGATGTCGGGCAGGATCCCGGTCGCACGCGGATCGGTCCACACGTCCGCGCCACCTTCGGCGCGCTTGGCGGTGCGGGCCTCGGCCTCGGCGAACTCCGGGTTGTGGGTGTCCGGCCAGCCGTCGGCGGTGCCCTTCGGGAAGCGCGATACGGTCTCGACCCCGGCGGAGATGAATGCATCGCCCTCGCCGGCCTTGATGGCGTGGAAGGCCATCCGAGTGGTCTGCAGCGAGGAAGAGCAGTAGCGGTTCAGGGTGACACCCGGCAGGGTGTCGTAGCCGAGTTGCACGGCCACGCTGCGGGCCATGTTGAAACCGCCCTCACCGGCGGGCTGGCCGCAGCCCAGGATCAGATCGTCGATCTGGGTTGGGTCGAGCGCGGGAACCTTGTCCAGAGCCGCGCGGACCATCTGGGCCGCGAGGTCGTCCGGCCGCATGCTCACCAGCGAGCCCTTTCCGGCGCGGCCGATCGGCGAGCGAGCATAGGAAACGATGACGGCCTCAGGCATGAGGACTCCTTTGTTGGACGGTCAGGGCGCGCCAGGACTGTGTCCGAAACGCGGTCTTCGAACCGTTTGTTACTTGTGCGTTCGATTCGAATCTACGTCGCGTCCTGGTGGGCGGGAACCCGGGGTCGCCTCCGCGAGCGCCGCGATCAGCACCGGCAGCAACAGCGCCGCCGCCAGTTCGTAGCCTGCGGCCGATGGGTGGAATCCGTCCTCGGAGAACAGCTGCTCGGGTGCGGCCCGGAACTCCGAGGCGAGCCGATCGCCCATTGCCACCGGGATGCCACCGGCCACCCTAGTCGCGACGAATTGAGCCCGGGCCAAGCGGACGCTCCAGTTTCGCACCACGGTCCGCAGTGGCTGCGGGATTGCCGCGACAGTGCCGAGATTCGGACAAGTACCGACCACCACGATGCTGTCGGCACGGCGCAGCCGGGCCACCGCGGCGGCGAGCCGACGCGCGGAGGCGCGGATGGAGTGCTTCTTGGTGACGTCGTTGGCGCCGATGAGGATGACCGCGGCATCCGGCGGCGGCCCGGCGATGAACATGGCGTCGACCTGTCCGGACAGACCCTTCGAGGTCGCGCCGGATATGGCCTTGGTACTCAACCGGATTCGCTGTCCGGTGGCCTCGGCGAGGCCGCGGGCGATGCGCACGCCAAGAACTTCCTCGGATGATGTGCAGCCGACCCCGGCGGCGGTCGAATCGCCGAAGACCATCAGATGCACGTCGGCATGCAGCCCGGTGCGCCACGGCTGTGGCGCCAGGCAGCCCGCGGTGTAGATGCCGTCGGCCTCGGGCGGTTTCGAGGTATCGCGCCCGATGACCCCGCGCGCGACCCCCGCCTGTGCCATCAGCAGTCGATAGGTTGCCCACCATGCGGTCCCGGCGCCGGAACCGGCCAATACAGTTGCGGCACCGGTCACGGTCGCGGTCTTCCATGCTCCCCCGCCTCCCCGCGCCTTTTGCCGGTCGTCGGAAGTCACGGCAGTCGCGTTCCGGGCTGGCGGTTCGGTGCGCCAGAGTTTATGGGCGTAGCTTCCCCGCCTCCCCGGGGCTTTTGCCGACTGGTTGGTGGTGGCGCGGGTTTCGTCGCGGGCTGATGGTTCAACGCGCCACAGCTCTTGGGCGCACCCGAGGAGTTACCAGTGTGCTCTCTGAACGTATAGCCACTGGTCATGGTGCCGACAGTACCGTGTGTTCTGTGGCCAATTGCTATCGAGTCGTTAAGGATTCGGCTGACGTGTGTGTAGGGCTGTGCTGAATGACGCGGTGTGTTGGACTGGCCTAGTCGGGCGGGGGGCCAGCGGTAGGACGAGTCTGATAGCAGGGCAGTTCGACTCTGGTGCGATCTTCGCCGCAGCCGAATCGGGTTGCCCGACTTTTTCGTGATAGCGGTTCGCGGGTCGCGCGCACAAGATTTCGGACACAGGGGGTATCTACGGGCATACATTCCGGCGGAGCGTGACCGCGCCGAATCTTCCGACTTCCCCCTCCTGGGAAGTTTGCGTCGGAGATGCCAAGATTTGGGGAGGAATGCACACGATGAGGATCGGTGGAAGCGGACTGTGAGCGACAAGAACGGGAATCCGGACAAGGCCGACCACGGTGACGAGGCGCCCGATGTCGGGTTCAGTTTGTCTCCGGACGGCACAGCCGAACCCGAGGGCGTCGCTGCGGCAAGTGAGGATTCCGGCGCCGAGAGCCGGGATCGGGAACTGGCCCGCGAGATCGCCGATGCGCTGGGCGAGGCCGGCCCGTCCGGATGGCAGCAGCTCGACGCGGTTTTCGTACTGACCACCACCACCGGGGTTGCCGAGGTCGTCTACAGCGGAGCCGGCCGGACGATGCGGACCGAACCGGCCGCACCGGTGCTGGAGCGCGCGCGTGAGCATCGGGCACTGGTCGCCGAACTCGACGGTGAGCCGTGGTGGCGCCTGCTGGTGCGGTTGAGCGCCGAGGGTGAGTTCGAAGTCGACTACGACTTCGGCGACGAGCCTTTCCCGGACGGCCAGCTGTTCGATCCCGAGGCCTATCGCGCCGATCTGGAGGAGTATCCGCGCGAAACGCTGCCGGTGTGGCTCGCGGCATATATCGGTCACGACAACCGTCAGACCAGAACCCCACAGGACGCAGCCGCCGCCGCACGGGCGGATAAGGCCGCGAAGGTGTGGCCGGTCCTGGCGGAGAACGAATTCCCCGACTTCCCGGAGATGTGGGCGCGGTGGGCAGTCGTCTCCGCGGCATTCGTGGCCGCCGGATCCGACTGGGGCCCAAGGGTCCTGCCGGCGATGGGATGGTTCGAGAGCTCGCGCCGCGGTGGTAGCACGCTGTACTCGCTGCCGGGTGGCAGGGCGGTGCTCTCCGGTGGTGTGTGGGAGTCCCCGAACTTGGATGCCGCCTACAACGACGGTGTCGATATGCCGAAATTCTATGCGGGCGCGCCGGAATGGGTTGCCAATCCGGTGTTGAATCCACGCGCGGCGACCGGGCTGATGTCGTTCGTCTACTGGTGGGAAGGTGGCCGCTGGTATCGGGGCGAATCCCCGTCCGCGGAGCAGTGCGCCACCGCGGTGCCCGGCGTGTGGACCGCGAACACCGCGGTCGGCATCGTCGCCGGACTGGCCGCGCAGCCGCCGAGCGCCGAACAGCGTTCCGCCGCAGCGGCTTTGATCGCGGCCGCCGAAGTCGGTGTGGTCACCCGGGAGACCGTGGAGAACCTGTTCGACGACGACCGCTTCGATATCGACGGTGCGATGTACCAGCTGACGCTGGCCGGTGTCGTCGCGTCGCTGCCCGAGCAGATGCCGGAGGAAGAGGCGATCTTCCGAGTGCGCACGTACATCGAGGGACGCGGTCTCGACACGTCGGGATACCCCCTGGATCAGCTGACCGCCGACCGATTCAGTTGCGGCTGGATGGTGTACGTACCGGTGCCGCGCGGTGAGATCGCGATCGGCCGCGCCATCTTCTACATCGCGGACGACGGCGTGCTGGAGCATTCGTCCTCGTCGGTCGCTCCGACCACGTTCGTGAAGGGGTTCGAGCAGCGTTTCCAGGAACGACAGGGCGCGTCGGCGTAAGGCCGGTTTCGCTGCGACGGTGTGATGGACAGGGGACGGCATGGATGACGACAGGTTGAAAGTCGAATCCGACAATATGCGTAATTTGTCGGGTGATTTGACGGAGCTCGCGGGCAAGATTCGCGCGGTGATGAATAACCTCGAATCGGCAACAGAGCCGCTCATGGATCGGCCTGTCTGTGGGACGCATGAGCCGGGCGAGAATTTCCAGAAGGATTACGGCTCACAGCGCGATGCCATTCAGGATGTCGGCACCTCCTATGTGCGGATTCTGGAAGGCGACTTCGCTACCAACTTCGACGAGGGCGCAAAGCTGCTCGACAAGATGGAAGGCAAGAACAAGGCAGAGATCGACAAGATCATGAGGAGTTATAAAGCGTGAGCGCCGCTGATGAAGACCTATTGGCGGAGATGATGCAGACCGTCCAGGCGAATATGGCATCGCTTCGCGACGCGTATGAACAGCGCGCCCAGCTCACCGGGACCGGAACGGCCGCCGACAAGCAGGTTACCGTCGTGGTGAACGCGGACGGCGTCGTGATCGAAACACGGATGGACGACGAGATCACCGAACTGTCCCCGGAGGAGATCGCCGGGGCCGTGACGAAGGCGGCACAGCAGGCATTCGCCGAGATGAAGCGCAAAACCGAGGAATTGGTCGCGCCGATGCGGGAACGCAATGCCGGAATGCCGAAACTCTCCGATCTGCTGCCCGGCATTCCGGACGAACTGAACAGCCTCCCCACCCCCATCGCAGCACCGACGACGCCACGGGCTTCGGTCGAACGTGAGGAGCCCGGCGCCGCGCGCCGGAGCACTCGCGGCGCCGGGCCGGAGGTCACCCAACCGGGCTGGTAGGGATAGCTGTGATTCCGGACGGCCTCAGGCTGTTCATAGATATTTTCGGTGGCGTCGCGCCCAGTAAGGATCCCTGGACGTGGGATCTCGACGGCGTCGCCGAAGTCGGCAACCACTACGGCGCGGCTGCTGATTCCCTGACCGAACTCCTTCCCGAGTTCGAGCGGGTTATCAGGCAGACCAAAGGGTGGTATGAGGGGCACGGCGGCGAAAAGGCCGCCGAATCACTGGGAAAGCTCACCGACGGTAAGTACTCGATTCACCATCTCATCGATGCGATGAATGCGGTGCCCGAGTTCACTTCCAATAGCAACTCGGCCATTGTCGGCGACCGTATGACCGAAAGCTTGTTCGCCGCGTGGGGTCTTTTCGAATTCGAGAAGCTCGCCGTCGAATTGGCGGCATCCGGGGGAGTGCTGTCGGGTTTTGTGGCGGCCCAGGAGGCGGTGATCATCGCCATCGGGCGGTACACCTTCGCCGTGGCCCGCAGGCGCATGATGGAGCGAATCGGCCAGCAAGCCGCGCGGATGCTCGGCAAGCAACTGTTGTTGCGTGGGATCGGCCGGATGGGGATGGAGGGTCTCGAGAAATTCGTCGAGCTCGCGTTCACCGGGCTCGGCTCGGGGCTGAAGCTGGCCGGTGTCGGCGCGGGGCTCACCGGCGCGGTCCAGCTGGCGTCCGGTCAGGACCTCGATCTGGCCAAGATCGGTGATGCGGCGCTGGCGTGGGGCGTCGGCGGTGTGGCGGGGCATGCGGCCGGCGGGTTCTTCGGCCCTGCGGCTACCCGAATCGGCTTGGGCCGCATGGCGCCGATGGTGACCGGTTTTACGGCGGGTTTGACGACCGCCGTGGCCATCGGGGCGCTGCACAGCCAGTGGGACATGTTCTCCCTCGGCTACATGGGTGTTCTGGGTGCGGCGGGCGGTGCCCGAGGCGGTTTGGCCACCAGCCGGCACGCCGAAACCGGTGCGGTCCCGCTGGATTTGGCAGGAAAGACGGAGCTGGCCCAGCTCAACCGGCAGATCCAGGCCGACCTCGCCATTTCCGACGGCCTGCCGACCCACGACTTCACCGAGAAGGTCGACGCCGCGGTCGCGCACAACGATGTGGCGACCATGAGAGCCCTGCAATATCAGGCATACACTCACTCGGTCCGGTCCCCCAGTGATGGTGTCATCGTCGTGGAGTCCGGGGCGGCAACGGAATCGGCCGGCGCGCACGCGCCCACTGTCGATTTCCTCGGCTCGAAAATACCGGCCGCGCACGAACCCGCGGCAGGGTCTTCGGCTCCGCAGGCCACCGGCAGCGGGGCAGAGGCGACACGCAGCGCACCGGCCGCCGATACCGGGACAACTACGCGGCCGACCCCACGGGCGGGGACGGCGACCGGCCCCGACCAGGCCGCCGGTCGCAGCGCGAGCAACGGTGCGAGCCCTGAGCCGAGGGCGGGGGCCGCCGGGGCGGAGCGGGGAACCGGCAGCGTGGACGCCGGGGCGAAGGCGGAAGCCGCCACTCCCAGGGGAAGCGCCGAGCGCGGGACCGCTGCCGGTCCGGATGCCGGGGTGAAGCCGGAGGCCGCCACTCCGAAGGGAAGCGCCGAGCGGGGGGCTGCCGCGCCGGAAGCGGGCGTGAGGCAGGAAGCCGGCAGCCCGAAGACCGAGGCCGAGCGGGGGACCGCGGCGCCGGAGGCGGGTGCGAAAGACGGTACCGTCGCGCCGGAAGCGGGGGTCAAGCCGGAACCCGATGCGCCGCAGTCACATTCGGAGTCCCAGCCGGGTGAGCACACACCTTCGGGGGGACTGCGGCGCCGGTTGCGTGCGTTGTCGCGGATCCTCACCGAGCGCATACAGTCCGAGGCCGCGCTGCGTGCGCGGATGGATGTGCTGGCGCCCGAGCCGCCGGGGGCACCCGAGCGTCCGGCGGCGGAGCGGTTCCAGGAGTGGGTGGATGCGGAACGCGCCCGGCTGGAGCGTGTCGGGACCGAGGCGCAGGCGCAGCAGGCGCGCAGGATGCTGGACAGGATGGTCGCCGAATTCGGCGACCATCAGAAGCTGGTGGCCGAGTCGGAGGTCCGGCAGGACACGGCGAAAACATACGCTCGCGACGAGGTACTCGCGTCGCTGGGCCTCAAGCCGGACGCGGTGGATGCGCAGGGATGGATCAAGGTCGGCTCCGAGGATCTGGTGCACCACTACGTCAAGGTCGATCTTGTCGCTCACGCCGATGCCCAGGGTGGGTTGCGGTTCGGGGTGCAGCTCAACGAGTTCGACGTACTCAACGTCGAGGCGTACAACGCCGCTAGGCAGCCGCGTACCGAGGTCGAGACCGAGTATCGGGACCATGTGCGCGCCCGGGTCGGCGAGCGAACCGCCGAGCTGCGCAGTGAGTCCGAGCTGCGGCAGCGGCAGCTGCGGGCCCGGACACGTGACCTGGTCACGCAGGTGCGGGCCGAACTGCGTGACCGTGTGCGTGACCTGAATAACGCTGCGCAGCAAGATATTGCGCAGGAACGCTCGAGGGTGGCCGCAGCGGATAGCCGGCTCGATGCAGCCAAGCAGCGGCTCGACGCAGCGAAGCAGCAGCTCGAGGTAGCGAAGCAGCGGCTCGAGGTAGCGCAGGAGGGGCTTCGCGACGCCGCTCTGGTGGAGACGCAGGAGGCACGGGCCGCGGTTGCGCAGGCACGGACCGCGGTTGCGGAAGGCCGGACCGCTATTGCGGAGGCCCGGACGACGGTTCGGGAGGCCACGGCGGAGGCCAGGGCGACCGTGCGGGAAGCCGGGGCGAAGGTCGAGCAGCTGCGGGCTGAGTTACGTGCGCAGGTCGAGGCCGAGCGCGCGCGGGCGGAGACAGCGATCACCACGGAACGCGAGAAGCTGGCCGAGGAGATCGCTACCGAGCGCACCGAGACAGCGCGGGCCATAGCTGCCGAGCGGATAGCCGTCATCGAAGCGTTTCACCGCGAACGGGTGGACGCGTTGGAGTCACGGCAGCGTATGGAGGAGGCGCGGGCCGAGTCGAGGCGGCGGATCGCCGACCTGCGGGCGCAGGCGCGAGAACGTCTGGTGCGGTTGTGGGAGCAGGCGCGGGAGGCGGAAACCGGGACGGCGCGGCAGCAGGCTCGGGAGGAGATCGCACAGGTCCAGGATGCGCTGGCGCGGGAGGTGGCTCGCGAGCGTGCGGCGTTGGTGCGGGAAATTCAGGCGCTGCGTCCGGAGTTCCTGCGGGATGTCGCGCGGGAACGCATTATCGCGCAGGAAGCCATCGTGTCCGAGTTGGTGGCGGAGGCGCGGGCATCCTCGGGCGACCGTAAGACGGCCGTCGAGAACGCGGGGCGCGGGCTCGCGAAGTGCCACGAGGCATTGTTGGACCCGCACGCGCCGGACATGTTCGGCATCAGGACCGCGTCCCATGAAGTGCTGCACCACATGTTGCAGCACGGCACCCCGGTCGAGCAGCGGATGGCGGCGGCGGAAATTCTGCGCCGCAACAGCGTGTCGGAGAAGATCCCGGACGGGAAGTCACTGCGCTGGACGCAGTTCGCGGCGGGGGAAGCCATGCCCCACGGCCCGGTGAACCAGGACGCCGGCGAGGGCAAGTCGATGATGTACCACGCCTTCGTGGCCCGGCTCGCCGGCGAGCGGGGATCGGTGCAGTACCTCACCAGGGACAACCTCGTCGCGCGCGAGTTCGAAGAGCTGGTGGAGGCGTGGGGCCCCCTCGGGTACAAGGTGATTCGCATCAATCCAGACCAGGTGATGCCGGAGCCGGTCCCGGGCGAGCCGACGATCTATATCGGCTCGGTCGGCGATGTCATTGTGAGCCGGTTGCGCGGTCATCCGGTGCCGGGCCGGCACGCGGTGATCGACGAGATCGACGAGGCAGCCCACTATGCCGACACGAATTACATTATTTCCGAGGGTGTTCGCCAGCTGGCCCCGGCGAACGTCCGAGCGGAGGTCATTGCCGCACGCGACTTCTTGGACAACGTTTTCGGCAGGAAGAAGCTGTTTGTCAACGGGCGACGGATCGATAACCCGCTCCGGGGGCTGTTGACACATGAGGATTTCGGCCGCACACGTTTCCAGCGGAACGGTCCGGCACGGCTGACCGAGGGCGGCCTTGCCAAGATCGAGGCGGAGCTCGGGCGGGAGATGACCGCCCAGGAGATCCACCGGCTGAACAATGCCGCCGCCGCCCGCTGGGAGATGGTGCGGGGCAAGCACTACATCGTCAGCAAAGAGCGATTCACGCTGGATGAAAACGGCCAGCGGGTCACGCGTGGCGGCGACATCGTGATCATCGACCAGGTCGCCCACAAGTTGATGATGGATAAAGGCGTCACGAACGAGAGCCGGTGGAACAACGGTCTCGCGCAGGCGCTGGAAGCGCGGCATCGCATGGAGATCCGCGCCGACTCGGACCACTCGATCAGCCTGAGCTTCTCGGAGACGTTCATCCGGGAGAACTACGACCTGGTCACCGGCGCGTCCGGCACTGCTTGGTATGTCGCGGAGCCGTTGCAGAAACTCGGCATGGGCGAGACCACCCCGATCGACCGCTTCAGCAAATCCAAGCTGGTTTTCAAAGACATCTCCGGCCAGACGTACACAGACCGACTGTGCACGACCTTCTCGAGCACCGATGCCGAACGGCTCTACGCGATCACCGACGAAGTCGGCGTCGTGCACGATACCGGGCAGCCGATTGTCGTCCTGACCCACGACAACAACCTCGTCCGAAGTCTGTCGCGCCTGCTCGATCGCCAGCAGCTCGAGCACGTCATGGTCAATGCCGAACAGATTCTTGCCTGGGAGAAGGAGAGCCCGGGCAGCTCCGAGGCGAAGCTGGCGGAGATCTACGCCGAGGCGGGCCGCGAGGACAAGATCCTCCTCATCAACATGCAGGGTGCGCGTGGTGTCGATATCACGCCCACCCCCGCCGCGTTGATGCGTGGTGGCATGCACGTGATCATCACCGAGCACTCCGAGATCGCCGCCATCGACATCCAGGCGATGTACCGTGCCGCCCGCAGCGGTCAACCCGGTAGCGCCAGCTTCCACTCGCTGCGCGGCTCCGATCTCTTCAGCAACGTTCCGACCGACCACAAGATAGCGGTCGTCGTCGAGCGCTGGAAAACCGCCGAAGATCCGCTCGAGATGGCCACTTTCGAAGCACAGATCCGGGAGGCGATCCCGGAACTGCAACGCGTCGCGGAGGCGCGCAGGCAGCTGGTCGGCGCGGCCGCCAATGCGGCCATGCCCGGCCAGCCGGCCTTTGTCGGTGGGGCGGCCGAATATCTCGGGGGGCCGGGCCTCAACGGCGGAGTTCCGCAGGGGCTGGTCCAGCCGGCGGGGCCGGCGCAAGGCGGGGCTCAGCAGCCGGGTTCGGGGCAAGGGACGGCTCAGCCGTCGGGTCCAGCGCCGGGTGCGGTTCAGCCGGCGGGGCCGGGGCAGCCGTCGGGTCCGGCGCAAAGCGGGGGTCAGCAAACGGGGCAAGGGCCGGCTCAGCAGCCTGCTGCGACGGAAGGTGCCGGTCAGCCTGCTGCGACGGAAGGTGCGGGTCAGCCTGCTGCGACGGAAGGTGCCGGTCAGCCTGCCGCGGCGCAAGGCGCGGGTCAGCCCGCCGCGGCGCAGGATGGCGCTCAGCAGCCGGCTGCCACACAGACCCCTGTCGGGTCGGAGGCAGGCGGCCGCGCCGGAACGCCGGAACAAGGTTCTGCCACCCAGCCTTCCGGCGCGAGGGGGAGTGAGCAGCCCGCAGGTCAACCCGGCGCCACGGCTGCCGCGCAACCGTCTGCGAACAAATCCGGGGCCGACGCCGGCCCGCCGACGGCCGCGGTCCGATCCGACGCCGAGACCTCCGATGACGAGAGTTCCAGCAGCGGGCCGGATGCCGCGGCTTCCGAGGCGGAGCCCGCCGCGATGTTCGCCGGCCTGGCGAATGGCTGGGCCCCGGCGCAACAGCCGGCGACCACGCTCGATTCGCCACAGATGCAAAGGCGGATACAAAAAGACACTCAGACGCTGCAGTCCGTGCGACGGCGGTATGCGCTCGAGTTGCAGGCCCTGCGGAGACGTGCCCTGTGGGCGGGTCTGGACCCGACCGGGATGGATGCGCAGCAGATGGCGGCGGCCTGCGAAGCCTGGCTGCGGCCACAGATCGAGCAGTTTCTCGGCGAACTCCAGGGCGAATTGGCCGTGCCGGGCGAGCTCGGCGAGGGCATCGCCGGACTGCAGGCCGCGATCACCCAGGTCGTACTCCGATGTGGGTTCTTGCGGTCGGAGGCTACGAACCGGGGAGAAGTGCCATCCGGCGAGGTTTTGGCGGCGGAGCTGCAATCTGCCCAGTTCGCAGCGGATCTGAACGAGTTCGCCCAGGAGGTCTCGGGCATCGCGACTGCCGAGCGGCGGGCCGGACAGCTGCTGGGCCGGATGACGCAGGTTGCCACGGAGCATGTGCTCGGCACGCTCATCGCCGGGCCCGCCATGCCGCTCGGCGACGGCATGCAGCTACTTCTCGATGACAAAGTGGTGGTTGTCGCCGGACCACGTCCGGATCTGTTGGCGCAGCAGCTGCAGCCGTGGATGAAGGCGCGTTACCGGGTCGAAGCCAAGCAGATCGTCGTCGAACTCGACGGCCGGGTGTGGTGCCGGGATGTCGCGCAGGACCCCGCAACCGTCTCCCGCGACATCGATGGCGATATCGGCCAGCGCGGAGGTGTCGAGCGTCAGCGGACCGTGGCCATGGCCCTGGCGCGCGAGGGGGTCCAACTCGAGGAACTGGCGGCCGATGCGCGCGCCGGAGGGCGGGTGCTCGCCGGGTTGTGGGCACGGTTGGACGTCGGCGAGCGGGCGGCGTTCGTGGCGATGCATCCGGGCATCGTGCTGCTGGCCGAAGCGCTTGCCGACGATGTTCGCGCGGATGCGTGTGCGGTGTGGTTGGAGTGGGCACAGGGCGAGCTGGCCGCGGCGCAGGAGTTCGACACCCCGGAGAACCAGGCGGCGGATCCGGACGCCGATGATGCGAACAGCGAACGAATCGCGACGCTGCAGGGCCAGATCGAGATGGTCGAGAACATGGCGGCCGAGTTGTCCGCCCCCGCCGGCGGCTTCTCCGCGCACGATCGGCAGCGGACGGCTTCGAGACGCGAGCGTGCCTGGGTGGTGGCAAGGCGCGGGCAGGACAATCGCGCGCTGCTGGACGCGGCGTTGGAGCGGCTGGATGTGGCGATCGATGATCCGGCGTCGGCCGAGGCCGGCGTGGTCGTCCAGCTGTGGCAGCAGTTGAATGTCGATGAGCGAGAGGCATTCATAGCGGCCTACCCGGATGCGGTCATGGGGGCGCAGGGGCTGGCGGCCGATGTGCGCGAGCTCGCCTGCTTTGTTGTGCTGGAACGGAAGCGGGCCGAGCTCGCGCGGGAGCGGAATAACCCCGACGCCGATCCCGCACAGCTCACGGTGCTGCTGACCGAGATCGACGCGGTGGCGAATCTGGCGGCGGAGTTGGCGGGGGAGACCCGTGTCGCGGCTGTAGTCGGGGATGGAGATGTACCGAAGCCCGCCAGAGACTCCGCTGAATCCGGTGCGGCCGTTGACAATAGGCCGCTTCGGGGCGAGCCCGGGAACGGTGAGCCGGAGCCCGCGGTGTTGTCGCTGCCGGAGCATATCGAGACGTCGCAGCTGCAGGACGGGCTGTCCGATCTGGTCGGCTATCACGTTGCGCGCCAAGAGCTGTCGGAGGCCGCGGGCGAGGTGCGCGCGGCGCGTGAGCTGGATGAGTCCAGCTACGAAGACGGAATGGCGGATCGCCCCGAGGACGACGGCCCGGGTCCGGAGGAGCGGCGGGTGCGAGCGACCGCCGAGGCGGCGGTGGCGCGGCTCCAAGCCGCTCAACAGCGCGTCGACGCCTTCTTCGATCTGCTCGGAGCCGATCTGGCGCAAGGGATTCCGGCGCAGCAGCGACAGTGGCTACACAACTTCGCCGCCACGGTGGCGCAGTGGCGCGCCATCGATGACGAGATGGCGGATGCGGATTCTTACGCCGAGGGCCACGAGGCGTTGGCGCAGCGCCACGAGGCGGCTACTCGCCGGCTGCACGCCGCCGCGCAGCGCTTGGCCACCGTTGCCGAATTGCGCCCGGTCGCCGAGCTGGACGGCGGTTGGGGTCCGGTCGATTTGTCCGGCGAGGCCCTGTCCGGAATCGCCACGACCGCAGCCGATTCCACCGAACCGGTCGACCACTTCGCCGTCGATTTCGACACGATCGTCGGAGTCACCGACAAGGGCGCGAACGCGGACGAGCCGCACAACCAGGACTGGATGGAATCGGTGGTGGTCCACACCCCGAACGGGCCGGTCCGGATCTCGGTGGTGTGTGACGGCGTGGGATCGACGACCGACGGTCACCGTGCCGCACGGGTCGCCGCCGAGGCCGCCCGCGCACATCTGGCAGGCTTCGCGGCCCAGAACCAGGGCATGTTCACCGCGGAGGACGCCGATCAGGCGATGCGGGAAGCCATCGACGCCGCGCAGGCCGCGGTGGTGCACTTGAGCGAAACGGAATACGCCGACGCCCGCAAACCGCCGCGCACCACGATTGCCGCGGTGATGGCCACGCCGGAACGCGACGGCCGGCCGGGCCGGTACACGGCGGGTGGGGTCGGTGACACCCGAGTGCTCAGGCTGCGCGCCGACGGCCGGTCGGAGGCAGTGACCACGGACCACACCATGGCGGGGTACCTCCAGAAGACAGAGGAGGAGCTGCCACCCGAGGATCGCACTTCCCAGCGCGAGCTGCTCCGGGACCCGGAAGCCCATGGGATCATGCATTCGCTCGGCGTGGATGCCGGTCCGCCCGCGCCCGACGATGCGGTGTTCTCGGAGTACATCTTCCAGGGCACATTGTCGGCCGACGACGTCATGGTGATCTGCACCGACGGTCTGTGGAATACCAACCCCGAGGCCGACGAGATGGCCGTCTTCCTCGATGCCGGACGCGATACCGATCTGCTGCGGATGCGGACCCGGATGCTGAACCGGGCACTGCTCAACGGCGGAGCAGACCACACCACTGTGACGTTGATATCCGGCGCTCCCGCGGAGTCGACGCCCCGGCTGCTGCCCCCGCCGCCCATGGGCATTCCGGTCGGGTTCAGGCGCCACTACCGGGTCCTGGCCGACGAATACCAGCGCGCTCGCGCCGAGTTGTGGCGGCTCGCCGCGCAGACGGGGGCGAATCCGGAACTCGTGGCGTCGCGGGACGGGTTCCTCGGCGAAATACATCGCCTGGGCGACGATCCGGCCGTGGACCGGTTGGAGTCCGCGGCGCGGCATTTCCACGCGTTCCTCGAGCGGTTGGGTGAGCTCGGGCGGTGGCTCGACCGGGTCGAGGGCCGGGCACCGGCGCAGTGGACCGCCGATGATGCGGAATACCTTGCCACACTGTCGGTTTGGTCGGTGACGCTGCAGGAGTTGTGGGAGGCGACGCAGACCGCTGTCGACGAAGCATGGGCGGACGGGAATTCCGGCCAGGTGGCGGTGTTGCGCGAATTGCCCAACCCGGGCCTTGCCCCGGCCGTGGGCGATCGGGATGTGGTGGCCGCCACGCAGCGTTATACGGACGCGTTGGACGAAGTCCGCCGGACCGTGCGGCAACTCGATGACACTCGTTCGCGCGACGGGAGTGTGGAGATCCCGGCTGCGTTGCGGCGCGGGTACCGGGCGCTGGTCGCCGAACAGTGGAATGCGCAGGAGATCCTGGGCGAGCTGAGAGGATCGTTGCCGATCGCCGTCCAGCAGCTGGTGGGCGTCGAGGACCTGATGAGCGACGACTACCACAGCACACTCGGCGCGTTGCAGCAGATTGCGGCAGCGGAATTCGTCGACCGGGATGCGCTGCAAATCACCGTCGACTGGTTGGTCCACGCCACGCGGCGATTCCACCGGGCCGGCGACCGGATAGCGGCACTGGAACGGTTCGTCCGAACACATGGTGACGGGCTGGGGTCGGTGAATGCCCAGCCGCGACCACTGGTGGCCGCGGAGGTCTTGGCCGCGGAGGCCGCGCTCACCGATGAACAGCGTGCCGAGCAGCGCGCGCAGGCCGTGCGCCGGTGGCGGGCCATCCTGATGTTCGCCCGCGAACCCGCCGATTTCCAGGTCATGTGGGATATGACCGATCACCTGACCAGGCGGGCGCTGATCCAGCACCTGCCCGAGGCGCTGGCTCGCACCGAGGGGCTCCCCCGCGAAGTGCGCGACGAAGCCGCGAGGCTGAGCTTGCATCGCGAGCGGGAAACGTTGCGGCAGCGGGCCGATGCGGAGGCGAACCGGTCGGCACGAGCGAACTTCCAGGCGAATCTGGTGAACGCAGCGGAGCGGTGGGCGGCGCAGGTGCCGGGGCATCCGGTGGTGCAGATGACCGGCCGCGCCGGAACGCTGCTGGTGATCGGCGATCTGCACGCCGCGCAGGAGATCCGCTTCCACGCGGTGGACCAGAACGGCCGGGACACGGAGGGGACCGTGATGCAGGCGACGGCCGCCGCGGTCGAGGGTGTCGCGGCATCGCGACGGCCAGCCGCCGCGGTGGTGTGGATCGGTGCGGACGGTGCCGCCTTGGCCGCCGAGGTTGCCGGAATAGTGAAAGAACTTGCCGACAACGGACTTTCGGTGCCGGATATGGTGCTGGTGGGGCATGAGGACGTGGCCCCCGCGCGGGGCCCGCACGTCGATGGCATGCCACAGGCCGATCCGGATCTGGTGTTGCACGCGTGGGATGACGCGGCACTGGCCGAACATCGGGACCGGATCGATGTCGACGCGCCGGAGCCGGGCGTGGTGCGCTGGGAACTGTCGCATCGGGTGGAAGGCGTTGCCAACGATTGTGGCCAGGTAGCCGGCGAGGCCGGGTTGGGGCGGATACTGGCCGGCCTGGACGACAATCCCGCTGCCGATCCCGACGTGATCGACGAGCTGCGCCATCGGCTGTCGATGCTGCGGCTGTTCGGAGTGCCGGAGAATGGTCTGAGCGGTCCCTTGCTCGCCCAATTGCTCGGCGCCGGTTGGCATCCGGACGGATTCGCGGATTTCGACGCGATGGCCGCCGCGGTGCCCGAGGGCGGGGTGATGATCGGGGCGGTGGCGTTCGACGGCTTCCAGCAGCGGGGGGCGGTCGGTGCGCACGCGGTGATGCTCTTCCGGGAGAACGGCCGGGTCATGGTGCAGGACGGGACGGGGCCCGCGGTCACCTTCGAGTCGTGGCGGGCGGGACTGTCCGGTGTGATCGGATGGCACGGCATCGTCATCAACGCCGACGGGTCACCGGCCGTCGCACATGACGGCCGGGCGCCTGGGATGGCCGGCGTCGCATATCCGGTCGCGAACATCGGTGCGCGGCCGGAAGCCGTCGCCCCCCTTGGTGTTCCTTTCGACAATTCACCACCTGGGCCGGAACGTACGCGGACTCTGTTGCAGGAGACGCTGGACGACATCACAGCGCGCCGGGACGACGCCGGCCGGCAGATGGCCGCCGCGATCGACGCGCTGAACGCGGATGGTGTCGTCAGGGTGGACAATGCTTCGCGGGTGGCGCTGCAGTCGCAGGACTACGCCGGTGAACTCGAGCGTCTGCAGGCGTTGGCGCCCGATTCGCCGGACGCCGAGTTGCCCACCCCGCCGCCGCGCAGCCCGCTACCCGGATGGCACGAGCTGGTCGTGCACACCAACCACTACCACGAGCTGGACGGCATGGCCGCCCAGACGAAGGTGCTACTCCACGAGATGGGGAAGAAGCATCCCGGCGAGGCGAGGGACGGCAGGCGCAAGACAGACGAACAGCGACACCATTCGCCGGAGTGGCTCGCCGCGGCCGGGCGCTATGCCGCCGCGTTGCCGGCCTGGTCCGACGCGGTGCAGGATGTGCGCGACGCGGTGCTCGGCCGGGTCGACCCGGCGCAGGGACGCGCCCTCATCCGCCGGGTGAGCGCCGCGATCGATCCGCTGCAGGCGACATGGGCGCAACTCGCCAGGGAAACCCTGGATCTAGGATCGGTTGTCGGGGTGAGTGATCGGGGCCCGGAGTACCACGGCAATCAGGATGCGATGGCGGCCGAGGTCGTCATGGTCGGCGGCAGGCCGATCCGATTCGCGATCGTCTCCGACGGGGTGTCGGTATCGGTGGATGGCGAGCGCGCCGCATCCGTGGCAGTTACGGCGGCCCGCAAGAGCCTGCGCGAGGCGTTGCGATCGCACACCGGGTACAAACCGATCACCGATGAGCAGCGCCGGCAGATGGTCGCCGATGCCATCGCTGCCGCCCAAGCCGCCGTCATGAAACTGACCGACGATGAATACGCCGGTATCCGCGATCAGGCCCTCGCGGATCTCGACAACGGCGCGGACCCGCAGGCGATCAAGCGGCCGCCGCAGGCCACCATCGCAGTGGTACTGGTGGACCCCGGTCAGGACGGGGAGCCAGGTAAGTACACAGCGGGCTGGGTCGGTGACAGCCGCGTCGACGTGCTGGACCCGACCGACCCGAGCAGGTCGCGGACGGTGACCTTCGACCATACGCGGGTCGGCATGGACATGCTTTACGACGCGGTCGACGCAGCAGCGGTGATCGATCTCGGGAAGTCGAATGCCCAACTGGTCGAAGAGGTTTCGCAGGTTATCGGCGAGGCGGCGAAGAGCCGCGGCGCACTGATGAACGTGCTCGGGCTGGGCCTGCAGAACGCGGCCGGCTACGGCGCTCGTGGTGGCCCGCCGGTGAAAGGTGAACAGCGCCACTACCGTTACCTCACCGACGGCGAGGTTGCCGCGCACGAAGTCGTGCTCGTGCGCTCCGACGGCTTCGGCGGTGAGAACCGCCAGGCACAGGCGTTCGCCCGCGCCCTCGCCGCGCACCACGGTGACCTGACCGCCGCACTCCACACGCTGGCGGACACCGAACTCGACGACGGCACAAAGGACAATGCCACCGGTATCGCGGTACTGGGCGCCCCGCACGAACCCACGGATGCGCCCGTTCCGAGGGAGCAGTTGCACGAGGGACTGCAGACTCTGCGCGACTATCACCGGGCGCGACGTGCGATGGAGGCGGCCGCCGCGGACCTTTCGCAGGCACGCAAAGATGATGCGGAGGCACGTGAGCGTGCCGCGGAGCCGGGACATCCCGTCGACCCCAACCCGCGGGGCCCGGCGGAGCTGGCGGCCATCCCGGCGATGCGGCGCGCGGTGCAACGCTTCAGGCAGCAGGAACAGCAAGTCGGCGCCTTCGCCGACCAGCTGGGTGCGCTGCAGAACGAGCCGCTGTCGCCGCGACAGCGTCATGCGCTCGTGCGGTACGGGGCCGCCGTGGAGGAATGGCACGTCTGGTTCGAGGCGTTTCGGCGGAACGAAACAGCCCGGGAGGATCGGAAGGGGCCGAAGTGGTCTCCGATCTTGCACGGTGAGGAGGCTGACGTCTGGCGGCACTACATGGCTGCCAAGGACTCGGTCACCGAGACCATCCGGCTGCTGGCCGCAGACCTCGCACTGCGGCCGCTCGCGGAACTACGTGGTCTCTGGACGGGCGGAGTCAATCTGGATGATGTTCCTGCGCAACGTTTTTCAGTGGGAAATGACGGCACCGCGATCGATCGTGTCGAGCTCGATCTCGGTTCGGTCGTGGGGGTCAGCGAGCTCGGTGCGAGGAAATCTCGCAACGAGGACAGCATCGCCGCCGCGGTGGTGCAGACCCCTTATGGGCCGGTGCGGATCGCGATCGTGTGTGACGGCGTGTCCTTGTCGACGGACGCGCACCGCGCCGCCGAGGTAGCCGCGGCGGCGGCCCGCGCTCACCTGGAGGAATTCGCGCGCGGGCTCCCTGCGGGACTGTCGGATGACGAGGTCCAGCGGCGGATGCGCGATGCGATGCGAGCGGCGATCGATGCCGCCCAGGCAGCGGTGGTCGCGATGTCGGATCGCGACTATCCGGATGATGACCACCCGCCGGCCAGCACGATCGCGGCGGTCATGGTGATGCCGGGCCGGAATGGGCGCCCGGGCCACCAGGTCAGCGGCTGGGTGGGTGACAGCCAAGTTCAGCAGGCGCATGCGGACGGCACCGCGGAGCTGCTCACGACCGACCACACGAGGCTGAATTGGTATCGGCTGCAAGGCATGTCCGATGAGGAGGCGCGTCGCAAGGAGGACCGCCACAAGATCACCTTCGCGCTCGGCCGTCGCAATGGGCCGCCGCCGGAGAATATGCGAGAGCACCCGCTGGGAACCTACATCCAGTCCGGTCCGGTGTCGGCGACCGATGTCATCTACGTCGACACCGACGGGATCAGGTTGCTGGATCCCGAGAATCCGTTCGAGCTGGGACGGCTGCAGGACAACGGCCGTAATGGTGACTTGCGGTCGATGGTCGACTGGCTACTCCACCGTGCGCTGCTCATCGGCGGCTACGACAATGTCTCGGTGTTCGCGGTGTCGTGCGCGGAGTCCGAACCGCTGCCCCGCAGGCTGCCGGCACCGCGCGACAGGGTTCCCGCCGATGTGCGTGGGCACTATCAGCGTCTGGTCGACGACTACGACCGCGCCTGGTCACGGCTGCGCGAGCTGGTCGAGCGGCAACCGAGTGTGAGTCTGCACCATCTGGCTGTACCGGACCGGGTCGCCGACGAAATCCGGTTCGCCCACGAAACCATCACGGCCGTGGGCGCGAATGTACCGATCCTGCTGGACATTGCGACCAAGCACTTGCACCAATTGGGTGAAGGGCTCCTGGAATTCGGGCAGTGGTTCCACGAGATCAGCGACCGGTCCGAATCCCGGTGGACCGATGACGAGACGAATTATGTTGCCGCGATGGCGGATTGGTCCGCCGCCGTGCATCGGGCACAGGACGCCGAAGCGGCGAATTTCCGGTACCGGGAACATCCCGAGATCACCGCGGCGCACCGTGATCTCGCCGCCGCCGAGGCCGGCGTCCGATGGGCGAAGTGGACTCTCACCGATACCTACTCCCGTGATGGGTCGCTGGAGATCCCACCCGGCCTGCGCGTCGGATATCGCGCACTGACAGCCGAACTGCGCAGTGCCGGGCAGGCGGTGAGCGACATGCTCGGACAGTTGCCCGCTGCTGTCGTCGATGAACTGTCGGTCTCCGACTCGGAGCTGACGGGTGACAACTACCACGACGCCCTGGCCAGAGTTCGGCAATCTCTGGCCGAACTCGACCCCGATACGGATCCGGCTCGACGGTTGCAGTGGGTGATCGCCTCGACCGAGCGGTATCACAGCACCCGTGGCCGGATCGATGCCTTGGAACGTCGCATCTCGGAGCACGGACAGGGGGTGGATTCCGTTCGTGCGCAGCCGCGTCCGGCGCTGGCCGAAGACACGGGATACACCCAGGCGCAGGCGAATCGAGCGGCGGATCGGTGGCGCGATATCCGGTCGTGGGCGGAATCGGCAGACGATTACGCGATCGCTTGGGAGTGGACTGATCCGGGCCATGCCGATGGTACGAACAAGCAGTTCGGCGGCACGCGAGAGGCGATGATCCTGGCGACGCCCGAAGAGGTCGTCGTCACCGAGGGATTCCCGCGCGCGGCGCGCGACGAGGCGATGCGGGTGCTATTGCGCCGCAACCGGAATCAATTGCCCGCAACGGAGGATCTCACCCCCGAACAGCACGAACGATCGGCGTTGCTGACTGCCAGGGCCGATCTGCTGGCCGCCGCCGAAAGGTGGGCCGCGCAGGTGCCGGGGCATCCTGCGGTGCAGATGGTCGGCATCACCGGCACGGTGCTGGTGATCGGTGATCCGGACACTGCGGCACATATGAGTGTCCATGCGGTGGACGCGAATTCGGGCTCCCCGGAGGAGGCGCTGCGTCGGGCCACTGCCGCGGCGGTGAGCGCGGCCGCCTCATCCGAACAGCCGGCCGCGGCGGTGGTGTGCATCGGGCCGGCCACGACCTTGGCGCAATCGGTAGCCGGGCTATTGGACGCCCGGCCCGGCGCCGGATCTCCGGAATCGACGGTGCGGTTGGTCGGCTACCACGACGATGCCGCCGCCGCTGGCTTCGTGGAGGACGTCCGCGCCGATGACGCATTGGCCGGTCACCGCGACCGGATCCGGACCGAGCACCCGGACCAGGCTGTCCTGGCATGGCTGCCTTCGCATCGCGTGGAAGGTGTCGCCAACGACTGTTTCCCGCAGGCGGCTCGAGGTGCCTTGCGGCGTGCGCTGGCGGCACGATTGCGCATTCCGGGCGTGGATCCCGACACCGATTCGGTGGTGGCCGATCTGCGCAACCGGCTCCGGATGCTGGAGTTGATGTCCGCACCCGAGTTCGGGGTATCCGGCGACCACGGCGCGATGCTGGTGGGCGCGGCCTGGAATCGGATCCCGTTCGCGGATTTCGATGCGATGGCTGACGCGTTGCCCGACGAGGGCATGGTGATGATCGCGGCGGTGGCGTTCGAAGGCTTCCAGCAGCAGGGTGTCGTCGGTGCGCACGCGGTGGAGATCTACCGGGAGCACGGCCGGGTTATGGTGCGCGACGGAAATCGAGCGCCGGTCGATTTCGAGATCTGGCGCGAGCAGCAGGTCGGTGTGGCCGGGCTGCACGGCATCGTCTTCAAAGCCGATGGGACCGCGGCGGTTCCGCTCGTGGACAACAACAGCCACGGTGTCGCGGGTATGGCGTTCCCGATCGCGAATATGGGTAGGGCACAGATGCCCCGTGCGCCGAACGCCGCGTTCGGGCCCGGTGGAGGCGACTTCGGGGCCGGTGGAGGCGGCTCGGGGCCCGGTGGAGGCGACTTCGGCCCTGGTACGGGCAGCCTCGGGCCGCGGCTCATCCGGCTGCTGGATGAACCCCGTACCGTGGTGCCGGATTTGGCGCGCATCGTGCACGCGCAGATGATGGCCCACCGGTTGGACATGATCGTCCAGGACACCTGGTTGGACCCGAGGAACGTGCTGAAGCCGACTTCCGCGGCGCGCACGGCGTGGGACTCCCAGTTCGCCACAGCCCGTGAGCGGTTGGCCGAGTTGCTGCGGGTGTCACGCTCAGTGCTGGCCGATGACGTATTGGTTGCCCAGGAACTGGCGGACCTGCGAGACCGGACCGATAAATCGGCGGAACTCGCGGCAGCCGAGCAGGAATTCCGCTGGCGTTACGACACCACGCGTATTCTGCGGCGGATCGACCGGATTCGGATGCGAGCCGGGCAGATCACGCAGTTGCAGCAACAGTTGCGCGACGCCGCAGCTCGAGTTCGCAACGGCGGTGCCACCGACGAATATCGCCGGTTGGTATCCCAGCTGGCCCGGCTCGATGAACTCGCTGGAGACCGGGAACGGCTCGATGCGGATCCGGTGCTGGCGCACCCGCACCGGAGCCGAGCGGAACAGACCAGGCTGGAGACCGATCTCCGCGATTCCTACGACCGCACCGCCATGCTGTTGAACGCTCTGCTGGGTGGCGATATCCCGCCGACCCATATGCGCCGTGCCCAGTTGGTGGAACTCGCAGAGCACCCCCCAGAGCCCGGTGATCATTCGATCGAACGCGCCAGGCTGGCAAGCGAATTCCTCGAGGTACGCGACGAGCTCGAACGGAATCTGGACCTCGACGAGCACGCCACCACTGCACGGACACTCGACGAACTACTCGACAGCGGCCTGGCGGAGGCAGTGCGCGATCACGACCGAACACCGGTCACGCGGCGCGGTGCACTCGGCCCGGAACTGGTTCGCATCAGCCGTGCGGACGCCGCGGTCCGGGTGCGGTATCGGCAGGACGCGCCGGCAGCGAACGTGAACACGGACTTCGCCGCGATCAGCAGGGCGCGGCACCAGGCCGCCGGTGAGCGGATCGCCCGCCTCGAAGCGTTGTCCTCGGCCATACGTCAGGTCGGAATCGAGAATGACCGCGCGCGCGTGAAATTCGCCGATCTGTTGCGTACCGCGCACGCCGATCGGTCGGATGAACTCGGCCGAATCATCGGTACCGAGGACCGGACGAGTGAACTGACCCGAATCATCGGTACCAAGGACCGGACGAGTGCGATCTGGGCCCGTGAGCTGCGGGCGGCCGCGGAATTGTTCGCCGTGTCCACATGGGATTCGGAGCAACTGTGGCTGTCGCGCATCGTGCTCGAACTCGCCGACGCCGCCGAGGCGTGCGCGGCCGCCGCCCGGCGGGTCGCCACCCTGGAAAGCCACACCGAACTACTCGAACAGACCGCCTGGACGCTGCGTCAAGCCGAGGAACTCGCCGCACAGGCGCAGTCCGGCGATCACGAAGCAGCGGCCGTTCGCCGCCGTGAATTGACCGCGCAGGTAACGGAATTCGAGACGGCGCTGGCCGAGGCGCTGGACCGGGCCGCTGCCGATATCGACCACATCCTCGCCAACTCGCCGGAAGGCAGTGGCGGTGTGGTCACCGGCCCAACCGATGGGGTGCGCCGGTCCCCGGCACACGCGCGCCCGGTCGGCGATGCCGGCCGCACGCCACGCCCGCCGGTCGGCGGCGGCCGCGGTAGACACCGGCGTGAACCCGGTCGCCATGCCAAGCTGCCCGATGGCCCGGCTGTCGACGGCCTCACGATGCCGCGGCGCCCCACCAAGCCCCAGGCGCGGCACCTGCTCGGTGGAGTTCCGCAGGTATGCGTAGCGGAGAGCATGTCGTTCGGCGCGAATGTACTCGGCCTGCCGGTACAACCCCCGTCCATGCAGGACGGCTTGATGCAACTGCAGGGCACGAGCCCGAAAGATGCGGCGCTGGCGGCGAATGCCAAATGGTATCCGGGCGGGTTCTCCTCGCTCGATGAGATGTACGTGATCGCGGCACAGGGCGGCACGGTCTTCGGCGCGGTCGACTTCGGTGACATCGGTGCGCACATGTTCGTCGTGTACCAGGGCAGTGACGGCGAAGTCCGAGTGCACGAACTGGTCGCCGAACTCGATGGCGAGGTGACCGTCAACCGGGTCGACGATGTGCGGTTCGACGAGTGGGACAAGCCCGAAGGTCCCTTGTACGGCATCGCTTTCGGCAAAGACAAGCAACCGCTGCACAAGCTGGAGCAGGGTGAAATACCGCCCGACAACCCAGGCGTGGACCATCCGCGACGCAACCTCGGCCGGCGTTTCGAGTCCGAAGGCCCCGACAAGGAAGGCCCCCGCAACGAAGGCCTGGACGACTCGACGCCACCGGAACTTCCGGCCGATCCCGGTGCGGTGGGTGTCGGGCCGGTGCTGGCGCGACTGCGGTGGCAGCTCGGAAATGGTGTCGTGGCCTACCGCCACCCCGATACCGGTGAGTTGATCACCCCGCCGGGCTCGATCTCCGCACACGAACTGGCTCAGTGCGCGCAGCACACACTCCGTGATATCGCCGCTTACTACGGGCTTTCGATCGAAGACCTGTTGTCGGCGCTGGGTGAGCAGGAGCGTCCCCTGGCCGGATCGCTCATCAGCCAAGTCGAGGCGGCGCTGCCGCAGTTGCCGGTGGAAGGGCAGACCCGTTCCGACGATGACGAGCCCCTGCGGGCGCAGCATGTGGCCGATCTCGCCACGGTGGAAAGGATGTTGCGCGAGTGGGCCATTCAGCGCGAAGGGCAGCAGGCCGGGAGCGGCGATCGAGTCGGTGTCGTGGTCTTCGTTCCGAACCTGGGTGGCGATGACCGGCACGGCGGGCTCGGCCACACCTTCTGGCTGACCAGGTCGGTGGACGAGCACGGTGAGGTACACGTCGAGCGCCGGGACCTCGGCCTGCTGGTGCATCAGCCGGATCTCGTTGTGTCCCCAGACGAACAGGGGCAACCGGTACTCGTCCTGTTCCTGGACGACCAGGGCAGAGCGTGCCGGGTGGCCGATGGTGACCGGGCGCCGCGGGTACGTACCGACGACGAGAACTACCGGGTCGGTAAGGATTTCGACGAAGACGGTCGACCGCTGCGCGGGCCGGAGCCGAATGAGCAGGGACAGTCGCCTGCCGCGGCTGCCGTGTCGGCGTTCGGTCCGGACTTGGAACGGCTGCGTGCGCTTGCCCGTGAATGGCAGCGGGAGGCACAGCAGCGGATTGCGGACCGGTTCCAGGACGAGGACCGGGCGGCAGCGCTGCTGGCGGAGGGGGAGTCTCCCGAACGCGACGACGTGCTGCTCCGGTGCCGCGAAGCACAACAGAGGCTGAATGCGTTGGTCGACGCGGCGCCGCTGAGCGAGGAACAGCGCGCGAATTTCCGGCTGCCCGCAGATCTCGATGACGGCGTGTCGGTGGTACGGGTCTTGGCGAATCTGGCGCAGTGGACCGATAAGCCGCTCGAAGTGGTGCGGGTCGAAGAGACGTTCCATCACGCGTTCGAGCCGATGCGCTGGGTCGACGATGCTCGCACCTTCGCGACGTGGGAGCGTCGGATGGACGAACTGGGCATCCTTATGCAGTTCTTCCACAGTCGCCGTGGAGATTCGGGATCTTCCGAAGCGGAGTACGCCGCGCGGGCCGCCATGCTGGCGCGCCTCGATGACCGGGCTGCGGAGGTGCTGGCGGCGGCACGGCCGTTGGGCATGCCGATGGCTTTCGGACAACCGGTCAACCTGGATTACTGGGGTGTGACAGAGGAAGATCTGCAGGCGGGTGTGACGACGCGCAAGCGTGCCGAGCTGTACGAGCAGCGTGACCGGACCGAGCGACACCTTGCCCGGCTTCTCGGCCGGGATACCGCGCCGACCACCGCCGAGCCCGAGCAGCTCGACATTCCGCAGGCTCGGGAAGCGCTGCTGTGGTCCGCTGAACTGCGGGCTTTGACCGAGGCTCTCGACCGGCGCGAGGACCGGCTGAACAATATTCGCGCGGCAAGAGATGCCTTCGATCGGGACCTGGCCACCGTGTGGGCCGAGATGACCTCGGACACACCGGAAGTCGTGACATTGGTCAATGCCGCGATGCGCGGTCCCGACGGTCCTGTCATGCGGTCCCTGTTGACGGCCGGTGAATACGCTCCGGCCGATCCCGAGGCTGCCCGCGCGGTCGGCCGCGGTGTGCTGAATCTGTGGCAATCCGCGGAGCGGGCCGGGGTGAGCGCGGAGCTGCTGCGCGCATATCCGCAGTTGTATCGCATGGTCGGGGTGGTGCCCGAGGATGCGTCGCACGCGCACGTCCGGGGCCGGCTCGCTGATCAGCTGATGGGGCTGCTGCAGGTGCCAGGGGAGACACTGAGCCCGGACGAGCAGCTCCTGCTGCCGAAATTGTGGGCCGCCGACAAGGCGTTGACCGCGGTGGTCGAGGCCGCTGAGAATGCCATACCCGACACCGGTACATCGGTGCGATTGCTCGCGGGCGAGATGCTCACCGACGGCGATTTCGACGAAGTCCCCGACGGGTATGCCGGCCGCTACCGCATCCAGGTCGCCGTGGGTGATGTGCGCAAAGCCCGGACTCTGATCCATTACCGGGCGGGAACCGCATCCGATACCGAGGAGATAGCACCCGTCGTGCACGAGGCGGGAGAGTTCCTGCGCCTGCGGCGGGCCGGCACCGATCCCGATTCTGTGGCGATGGTCTTGACCCTCGACTACGATTTCGCCGCCATTGCCCGCCCGCCGATGTCCTGGCACGAAATCGTGGTCGGGCGCGATAACGACGACTCCGCGCATTTCTCGCAGCAGGTGGCCGCGATGAACGCGGTCTACGAGGCCCGGTGGGGCGAGCCGCGCGCACAGGTGTTGCTCGTCGGCCGCCGTGATGCCGCCGACGTCGTCCGGCGTGCTGCCGGAATGGCGAGTATTGCCGAGGAGTACCACGGCGACGACATTCGTGAGTTGTGGGACCCGGCAGCGCAATCCGAACAGCACCGCAACGATGCCGCTCCGGCCGAAATCGAACAGCTGGTCCAGCGGTTGCGGACGCTCGGGCTCGAACCCGCTGTCCAACAGGTCGTTTCGGTGCTGCTCCGACCCGGGAGCAGTGCGCACGATCTGGTGAAGGTGGCCCAGGCCCACCCCGAGCTGATCGCGGGCCTTCCGGGCGCCTCGGCATTGGCCCGCTACATTGCCACATTGCCGGGATATGTTGCCGCCCTGGAGCAGAACCCCGAACTTCATGCCACGCTGCGCACCTTCTTCCGGGCGGCCGATCGGCTGCCCGGTTCGCCGGCGCCGGCGCTACTGGCCCAGGACGGTTCGGTAGTTGCGATCGGTGAATTCGCCGATGCGACCCATCTGGAGTTCACCGCATCGCTCGGCACCGACATCGGTAAGCACGCTTCGCTGCACTATGCCGTCGACAACCATCAGACGGCGCTGTCGGCTGTCGCCGAGGAGGAGTCCGCATCGGTCCGGTTGGCTTCGGTGGCGTATCACGGAGACAGCCTCCAGGAGCTCATCGATGCCGTCACCTCGGTGTGCGAAGCACATGTGGTACGGGTCAACCTGACGGAGAACGGGACCTTCCCTTTCATCAACATCAAGACTCTCGAGCCGGTGCCGGAGCCCGCGTTCCATCCTGGCTTGATCTGGCGGGCGATCGCCACGGCGCGCCAGCGTGTCTACACCGCGAACGCGGTGCAGCGGGCGGGCGACGACGCCGGACTGGATGGGCATGGGCTGCTGCTGTCGGCCGGCCCGGCGCGGGTGGAGCTACAGGGCCATTACCGGCAAACCCGCGACGAACTCGCCGGGCTGCTGGCCCGCGACCGGCTCGGCGCGAACGCCACGGCGGAGCAGATCGAGGAGCAGACGCAACGCTGGTCGCAGGTGTTGACCGATCCGCTGCTGGCGCGGCAGGAGCTTCTCGATCTCGACGACAACGAGCGCTGGCAGCTGGATGCGGAGAAGGTGCGGGCATCGACGGAATTCCGCCGCTACCTCGAACTGACCGAGCTGGTCGCCGGACTCGACCGTCTCGAATTCCGGATCCGTCAACTTCTACTGCTGGACAAGGGATTACGCGCAGCCGAGCGAGGTGCCCGCACCGAGCACGACGACACCGTCGACCGGCTGGCCGCGCGAGCCGAGCGCTTGGCCAACCTTTCGTACGATCTGGCCGTCGTCGAAAGCCGGCGTGGCACGTTGACCGATAATGAACGTGCGTTGCTGGCCAAGCACGACGTCGGCACCGATACGTTGCGGCGCAGCCGCAGTGCGGTGGCCGAGTGGGACCGGCGGGGGGAAATCGCCGTCGCCGAGTTCATCTTCACCGGTGATATGCAGACAGCATCGCGCGCTGGGGAGATGCGGCAACTTTCGTCCATCGCGGAACGGGAAGCCGAAAGCGACACCAGCGCGCAGCTGCTGAACAGGGTGTTCGACAACCTGCTTGCCGACCTGGTCGACGACGTCACCGCACCCACGCAACGGACCCAGCCGCCGGTGGCGCCCACCGACGGGGTGCGGTCGGCGCCGGTGCAGCCGCCGCCGGTCGACCCGGTCGCCGCGATGTTCGACGGTGCCGCCGAATGGTCCGGGTCGCTGACCGAGACACAGGAAATGCACCTGGCCGGTGTGCCGAAACTTTGTGCCGTCGATGCGATGTGGTTCGTCAAGGATGTGCTCCGCGTCGCTATCGACCCGCCGTCGATGTTCGACACCGCGATCCAGGCCAACGGCATGCTGCCCTCCGACATCGCGCGGCGCCTGAACACGAAGTGGAAAGAGAACGGCTTCGCCGATTTCGAAGAGATGCGGGCGCTGGCGGCCAGCGGCGACATCGTCCTCGGCACCGTCACTCACGGAGCGGCCGGGGCGCATATGTTCGTGATGTACAGCGCCGCGGACGGCACAGTGATGGTGCATGAGCGCAAGGGCCACGAAGTCATCGACGTTTCGTTTGCCAAGTGGGACAAGCCGGGTGGGAAGCTGCACGGCATTGTGCTCGGGCCGGCGGGGCAACGGCGTCACCGGCTGGAGGAGGGGGAGTCGCCGGGCGAAATCGGGCGAGATATGCCCGGTGTGGTGGACGCCGAGGGGCGGTCGGTCGAGGCGGCGGTTGCCGGGGACCCGGATGGGAATGACAAGTGGTCGCGCGAGCGTCGCGCGCTTGTCGATGCCGCCGTGCGCGCCGCGCGCCTGGGTGATGTGGCGGAGCTGGCCCCGGACGGGACTCGCGTCGATGTCGCCGCGACCCGGGCCAAGGCACGGGGAGCGGTCCTTTTCTGGGATCGCGTCACTGCCCAGTATGCGGATCTTGATGTCCGCGCGGCCTTCTCGGGCGGATACCCGGCGATCTTCGCTGCCGCCGAAGTTGTGCCGAGTCGGTTGCAGAACAGGAACAACCGGCTGGCGGCGGCGGGAGAACTCCTGCAGCTGGAGGCGATGGCACAACAGCGCGTCCTCGATGCCGCGGGCATGGTTCGGCTCGAGGAGCTGCGCGACATCAAGAAGGCGGTGGAGGCCGCCGACGCCCGCGGTAAGGCGATGGGCATGCCGGTGCACCTGGTGTCCTACGACGACGGGGCGCTGGTTATCGAATTCGGTGACCGCAAAGCCACTGCGCAACACCAGGTCTGGTTCGTCGCGCCGAATGCCGCCGACTCGGGCGGGCTGACCGCGCGGGTGCACGAGGCGGCCGACATCGCGCAGGTGGAGAACCAGCCGGATCGGGTCACGGCCACGGTCGCAGTGCTGCGCTACGGTGCGAAGGGGAATGCGGCGCCGACCATCCACGCGGTTGGCGAGAACCTGGTGCACCGAATCGTTTCGACCCAGGCGATCCATGAAGCACGTGGGCAGCTGCCGCCGACTGTCGAAGTCATCGGGCGCGGTGACGGCGTCCGGGTGTGGGATGTCATGGCCGATCGTGTGCCACAGGCCGGAACCCACTTCGATGATGTGATGGCCAGGACCCGGCAGTGGACGCGGGCGCTGCCCGGCAATCCGGCATTCGATATGCGCTGGGCCGAGCACACCACCTTCGCTACCATCGGCGATCCGCGCACCGCCGACCGGGTGGTGGTGCTGGCGAGCGGGCAGTCGGATGCGCTGTCGTGTCGTAGCGGTCTGCGGGACGCGATCGGTGTGTATGCCGAAGAACAGCGCGCGGATCCCGGCGGGACCGTGGCGGTAGTGGTGGCGCAGGCCACCGGCCCGGACCTGCTGGCCGCCGATCTCGCGAACCTCGCCGAACGGACCGCGGCCGGCCCGATCCGGCTGCACACCGAACGCGGTGACCGTGCCCTGGTACGGGCCGCACTGGCCGGCGAGCAGCTGGCCGAACACCGCACTGCCTTCACCCGGCCGGTGCCGCTCGGCGCCCAGCAGCGCACCCGCCGGATCGGCGAACGGGTTGCCGCTGCGCACCGCAGAATTGCCGGTGACAGGGCGACGCGGCGGTCGGCCGCCACGCCCCGCCGGGGCGTCGACGTAGACGGGCAGGTCCGTGCCGTCCGGGATGCACTGCCCACACGCAGCGCGAAGATCGATCTGGTCGAATCCGCGGTACATCGTGCTGAAATAGGCCGCGAGCTGGGACTGACGACCCAGCGCCAGTATTTGGAGTTGGTCGACCACCTCCTCGCGTTGCGCCGACAGGCGAAGGCGATCGAGAGCGGCCGCCGCAGGGCGCGCACTGACGACGATGCGCTCGAGGAGCTGATGCGGCGCGTCGCCGAATTCGACGCCCGGTCGGATCAGCTGCTGGAAATGGCCCGCGAATTCGATGTGCTTCCCGGCGACGCTGCCTGGGCCCCTGCCACCGACAGTCCTGCGATACCCGCGTTGGCGCAGATGGTCGAGCAGCAGCGCGTCGACCTGCGCGTCCGGACCGGGGGCGAGTCTGTCACTTTCGACGACATCGGTGAACAAGAACTGGGTCTCGGGCGTTTCCGCGGCGAGCGGCGCCTGAATGCCGAGCAGCTGGCGCTTCAGACGGGTATTCCGGAGTCGCAGCTCACCCCGGCGCGTGTGTCGCAGCTGGCGGCTCTCTTTGCCGCCCAGCACGATGCGCCCGAACGCACGAATCCGGCGAATGCGTGCCGCGACGCCGATACCGAGATCGCGAAGCGGGAAGCGATCCTCGAGATCTCCCGGCGGATGCGCCAGGTGCACGAACTGCGTGCGGCACAGGCGCGGGCGCGGGCCCGGATGGCGGTGATCGGCGAGCATCTCGGCCGCCTCGCGGAGCAGTATCAGCAGGATTTCACCGGCCACGACTTCCAGCTGCCCGCGGGCCCACTCCAGGTCGCCGAGCTGACCGCGGCTTACCGAGCCGCCAAGTCATACCGGCGGCGGAGCGCCGAAGCGGCGACGGTCGCCCGGATCAGGCTCGCACTGCAGCACATGATCCGGTACGCCGAGCAACGGGACGCCGCGGCCGCACAGCTGCGCGAATTGCTCGAGCGCACCGAGCGGCTCGGGGTGCTCGCCGGGGAACGGCTGCGTGTACAGGACGAGCTCTACCTGGCCACTGCTGCGGCCATCGGATCGCCCGCCGCCGATATCGCCGCCGCACAGCTGGCCCGCATCGATACGGCGCTGGACGCCGGATTCGGCGGGCGGCTCACCGCGCGGTTCACCGACGATCGTCCCGGGGACATGTCGGCCTACGAACATCCGGATACCGCGACCCGGAACCACCTGCGGGGAACGGATCTCGCCAGCGGCGAGCGGCTGGGCATGTGCCTGCCGGACGCGACCGATGCCGCCTATCGCAAACTAGGCAAGCAGCCACCGAAGCGACCGGTCGACCTGAGCGGCCTGGCGGGCACCGATGCCCGGCTGGCGCCGCAGTTCGTCGGATCCGATTGGGAAAAGGGCGGTTTCGCCTCGTTCCAGGCGCTGCACGACCGGGTTCGTGACACCGGGGACGTCGTCGTAGCGGTGCTGGGTTATCGCGGTTTCGACAAATCCGACGAGATCGGTTCGCACGCGGTCGCAGTGTACCTGGACGGCGACACGGTAATGGTGATCGATGGGAATACCGAGACCGAGTTCGACGAATGGGCGTCGCGTCAGCGGGGCGTGGACAGCCTCGCCGGTATGGCGCTGAAAGCCGACGGATCCCCGGCGACGCGGCTCGGTCCCGATGGCACCTCGCGGGCGATCGACGGCCTGGACTTCAAGAATGTCCGCATCGGTGCTCGCAGGGACGAGATACCCGGGTATGTTCCGCCGCGTCCGGGATTGCCGACCATCGACCGAGCCGCTGTCGAACTCGGTATTCGGTTGGGCCCGGACGTATTGCGCGAGAGGTGGCAGGGTCTGCTCCGGCGAGCCGACGCCGCGGTTGCCGGAGCCGAGGCCAATGGCGAATTCGGTGACGTGGATCCCGGTGAGCGGGTGCATGCGCGCCGCAGAATGCGCCTGAAGCAGATCGAACGGCGGTGGAATTCACTCGATCTCGCGGAACAGGACGCGATCCTGCACACCATCGCCGATGAGATGGCCGGTGAAGATATGCCGGATACGTTGCGCGACAAGGTGAATCGGCTGCGCCTGGTTTTCGAGCGCGACCGGTTGCGCACCGCAGAACCGACTGCCGAAAATGTGGCCCGGCTCGCGGAACTCGACGTGTGGGCCGACCGGCTGACCGTCGCCGAACGCTGGGTCGCGCACGTGTCCGGCGATCTGGCGGTGCGACTGCTGGTGTTCCCGCGGCCGGGTGAGCCGGGGATCCCGATGATGTCGGTCGGCAACATGGCCACGACACCGAAACTGTCCGTACACGTCCGCGACAGGACGATAACGGTGCCGAGGCTGCCGGTCCGCCGGGCGGATTTCTTCTTCGGACCGGGCTTCCAACTGCTCGAGCGCAGAAGGCCCTCGATCACCGATCCCGAACTGGCGCTGCTGATCGACGAGCTGACCGGCTTCTTCGGTGAAGTCGAGCCCGTCACGGTGGTACTGGCTTTCCCTGGCGGTGACGCCGCCACCCTGCGCCGGCAAGTCACAGACCTCATCGTGACCAGGGACGAAACCGCCGAACCCTTGCAGAATGTCCTGCTGAGGGCCGAAAGCAACGATGCCCTGACCCTCGCCTTCCGCGCCTTCGAACTGACCGCACCCTCCGCCGACCTCCCCGGAGTCGACGACGGCGTATTCGAAACCGATCACGGCGCTTTCGGAACCCCCGATGATTCGTTCGAAACCGCCGACGACTCGCCCGAAATCCCCGATGACCCATTCGCAATCCCCGACGACCCATTCGCAAGCGCACCCTTGTCCGGCAGCTACGGGGAGTTGCTATCGGTTCCGTGTGCTTTGTTCGCAAGCCAGCCCGTAGACCAGGTCTCGGCGCCGCCACCTGTCCAGCAGCGCGGGCTGAGCGCATCGGAGGCGGTGGAGTTCACTCTCGCGAACAGTTCCGCCGCGCGACCGGATGTGGTGTCAACCGCGCTGGCGTGGGCCGGAATGGGCAGTCTGCAAGAACTTCTGGTGCCCGAAGGCGCCGATCTCGCCGAGATAGGCCGCCGCGCCGAGGCCAACGCTCGGCTATGGCGCACCTGGCCGCCGTACGTGCACTACATCCTGGTGAAAGACCATCCGGACATCATCGCCAATGCTCCCGGACTGCCCCTCGAGGCCTGCGACATAGCCCAAGAGTCGGTCCGGTCCAAGCGGGTCGCTTCGCTGAATACGGACGAACCGCGGTCGGTTCGCCAGGGCTATCGGGACATCGACTTTGCGATGGACACGATGAAGCGCGAAGCGGTACCGCGGACGCTGTCGCAGCGTGTGGACCCCGACACCGGGGAAGTAGAGGTCACCGTGGCGTTCGGTGACCCGGACACCGCGACTCGGGTTCAGTGGGCGGTCTTCGACAATGCCGAGCTGCTGACGGGATTGCGCGCGGCGAACGACCTGTTCAACGGTTTCACCGACTCCGGCATGGGGCCCGGTACCGCGCTGATCGCGGTGGTTCGTGGCCATGGGGACACCCCGGTCGCCTCCCCCGAGGACCGGGCCGCCGCGGCCGCGCAACGGTTGGAACGCACGATCGCCGAGCGCAACGCCATGCGCCGAGCGCTGCATCCGTACGGCTTTGGACCGGCAAACCACCTCACCGGCACGTCACGCGCGGTGACCCAGGTGCGGATGGCGGGCGCCGCGACAGTCCAAATCGCTTCCGCCCCAACCGGATCACAACTCGAGATCCGGGGGAAGCTCGAGGCCGCGCGTACCGACCGCGCCGCAGCCGCCGAGCGAGTTGCCGAGTTGATGAGCCAGTTGCCGGTTGACAGGGAAACGGACCCGGCCGACCTCGAACCCGGCCGGGTGCTCGAGACGATTCGTCCGCTGCCCACGATCGCCACTGATCTGGACAACTTGGCAACTCTGGCCGATCTGTTCGACAACGCCTCGAAACTGGTGCTCGCGGATGCGCAGGTGCGTCGATTCGAGCGGTATCTCGAAGCCGCCGGTCCGCAGCGGATGCCTGGGATCGAGGTGGAATCGGAGCTACCGGCCGCGCAGGCGCGGCATTTGGTGCAGGGCATGCAGTTCCTCGCCCGCGTCGAGGGTTTGGCCGCCGAGATGACCGAGCTCGTGGACGAAGACGACCGCGCCCAGGTGACCGAGGCCCTGGGGCTGCCGTTGAGTATGGACGACCTGTCCGCCGATCGGCTGCGCGACGTGCTGACCAACCTGCTCGGACGGGCGCGGTCCGCCGACCACGTCGCGCGGATCGCCCAATTCATCGAGGAGATACCGGATTTCGTCATCGCGGGTGCCGAAATCGCACACTTGAAGTGGTGGGCCGGTAGCGAAGGTATCGCCTCCCTGTCCGACCAGGTGAGCGAGGCCAATACCGAACGAGCATTCCTGCGCCTGGACCTTGCCGCCTACAACGTGAACGCCGACACTGTGGATCCTGACGCGGTGCGGCGGGCGCGGGCGCGCCGCGCCGAGCTGCTACGGGACGTGGCCGCGCGTCTGAAGAAACCGACGTCGGCATTGAATGAGAAGTACCTGCGCAAGCACCTTCGCGGGCTGGAGCTGACCCCCGATCGAGACGGTACGACGGCCGCGCTCCGGCAATATCTGGACCAGGTGCGGGTGACCGCGGCGATCGACGCGTACGTGCGTGCGGGTCACCGCTACGACCGTCTGGTCGAGCAGGCCGGACGGCTCGAGACGCTGGCCCGCAAACTCGGTGCGGATCTCGACGCCGAGGCGCGTGCCGACGCCGACGCCGAAATGCATGTCCTCGCTGCGGAAATCATCGGGCAAGTCGAGTCGAGCGATCCGACCGCGGTCGTACCGGACTTCCCGGGACACGTGCCGCCGCCGATCTGCGCTCCCGTGGCGGTGCGGCGGTTCCTGGAATTCCGCGCGGAGCGCATCCGGCGCAACGGCGGTGAATTCGCGGTACCCGAGTCTGTGCTGCCGAATGTCGGCCTCGCCGGGGTGAACGAGGACGAGGTGGCGAAGGAGGCCGACGGCGACTGGCAACGGTTCGCGTCGTTGAATGAACTCATCGCCCACGTAAGTGCCCATGGTGGTGCGATCGCGGGTGCCATCACCTACCGCAACGGCCGCCGGGTCGGCGGGCACATGTTCGAGGTGGAAGTCGACGACGACGGCCATCTGCTGGTGCACGAGTGGGTAGATGGGCAGCGCAAGGTCTTCCGCGATGGCGCGGTGCGGGAGTGGCTGACCGAGCGCAACAAGCTGAATGTCTTGCGGGTGCACGGCATCGTCGCCGACGCCGACGGTAATGCCCTGATCCCGTTCGTGGAAGAAACGCGCTTCGCGGCCGAGGACGACACACCGAATGTCGCGCTCGCCGGGCTGGCGCGCGACGACCGTGGCCCGCCGGGTCCCGTCGAACGGGATCGGCAGAACCGGAGCGACCTCCGCGCAGAGGACGTCGCGCTCGACGGCAGCGACGATCGGTCGCGCCTGGCCGAGGTCGAAGCGGTAGTCGAGGTCCTGCGCGATGCCGATCGCGCGGCCATCCGGCGTGAATTCGACCCGGTACTCCTGCTGGACTACAGCCGTGGCGATCGGGTCGATGGCCGGGGCCGCATGGTGCTCGAATACGGTGACACCGCCACTGCGGACACGGTGATCGGCTTGGTGGCCCGCACGGAAACCGACCTGAATCGGCTGGCGAAAATGGCCGGATCGCTCGTCGGCTATACCGCCGACCAGCAAGCGCGCGGATCGGTCGCGGTCATTGCGGTGCTGCGCTACGACGACGATCTGCTCCCCGAAGGCCGGGCCCACCATACGGCCGATCTGATCGGCAGCGATGCGGACGCGCTGACCCTGGAGTTGTCGCAGCTGTATGAGCGTCGTGCAGCGTCCTCGCGCAGTGGGGCGGATCTCCCTGTGGTCGAGATCGGCGGCATCGGTGACGGTGTCGAAGTAGCGCGCCTGGTGCACGCCCGGCTGGCCGGGCCCGCCGATAACACGCCCGGCGGCAGTGTGCGCTACATCGAGCTGGCCGATGTTGCGCTCGACAGCAACGTGCGGGAAATGCCCACGGACGTCTTCGATCTGCCGAACTATGAGCCGCGGCTGCCGACGGAGATCACCGACGCCGTACTGGAGGATCTGGCCGCCGTCATCCGCGGTGCCGAAATGGATGCCGAACTGGGCGGCTTCGCCGAACCCGGTTACGCCGACGCCTGGATGCGGTGGCTGGCGGCGACGGTGACCCGGCAACAGGCCACCGGTGTGCGCGCCGAGGTGAGCCGGCTGCAGGCGTTGGTGGAGTGCCTGAACAGGCTCAACCGATTCACCGGCACGCTGCAGGAGACTTCGGCGCCCGGCTTCGAGTTCACTACCCGCCTGTTGGCGCTGCCGGTGCGGGAGGAGCCGCGCGCACGGTCCTTCGTGTCGACCGGAGTGGCCGTCCCCGAAGAGATCACGGTATTCGTCAACGCCGTCGAGTCCACTCCGGAAGCCTTGCGGGCGGGGTTGGACCGCACCCGCCGGGAGCTCGAAAAACAAGTGGGGGATGGGGAACTCGAGCCGCAATCGGTAGCTCTGTGGCAGGGCACCGATTCGGAAAGGCTGGCCGAGGACCTGGCCAAGCTGGCTGCGGCTCACCCCGATAATGTGCCGATTCGGCTGATCAGCACCGCAACCGGTGACCTCGAGCTGGTGCGTGCGGCCATGACCGACGCCCGAATGGTCCAGTACCAGGATCGGTTCGACGCCGACGCGGCCCCGCTGGTCGACGTTGACTTCTCCGATGTCGTGCGGGATCAGGACCCCGGCGAACCGGAGCAGCCTGCTTCCACACCGGCCGGCCAGCGGCCTGCCAACCCGGTCCGCGGCACGGTTGAGCCGCGACCCACGCTGCCCTCATTGCCCAGCGAACCGCGCCTGGTCGAGCGCGCGCATGCGTTGTGGCGCTCCCTTTTCGGCGATGCCACGGTGATCGACAGCGGCACCTTCCAGGAGCAGTGGAAGAAGGTGAGCCGGGACGACCGGTGGTTGGTGGTGGTGGGGGCGCCGGAGAAGCTCGCCGAGCAGCCGGGGGCCCCGGCGCGGTGGCGCGACCGCGCCAATCGGATGCTGCTCGCCCAGCGACTCGATTACCTGTCGACCCTGCAAGCGGCTGGCCGGATCGACGAAATCTCGGGCGGGATAATTGAACTGGAGCAGCTGTACGACCGCCTAGACGCTTTGGAAGTGGCTGCGGAGAACGCCGCGAGCCTGCCGGGCCACCCTCCCGTGTATGTGCTGTCGCTGGGCGTGGATATCCCGTCGCTGGGGCTGGTCGGTAGCGGGCGTCCGCACCGGATGATCGCGGCCTACAACGATCCGGATACCGCGAGTGGGATCACGGTCACCGTGGCGGGCGAGTTGCCATCGGTTCCGGCGCGCCCGGACATGGTGTCGCCGATCGACGCCATGGAGGTCGCCGCGGCGGCATTCGATCCGAGCGGAACACAGGCCTCGGTTGCCTACATCGGTGCGAATGTCGGTGCGGTGCAAGCAGGTTCGGAGCTGGCTCTCGACCTGGAAGACATGACGGTGGTTCAGCGCCACCACCGACCGGCCAGCGGTCTGGCCCGGGTCGAGGTGCGGGCGATGCCCGCTGGAGCGAGTATCGCCGACTTCGCGCAAACGTATGCAGACCTGTTGTCGGACGAAGCCGAGGCTCTGCTCGAGTGGGAACAGTCCGGCCGCGAAATCGGGGATTCGTCGGGCGGTTACCAGCGACCGGACACCTTCGATCCCACGCGGTGGGACGATGTGCTGGAAGGTTTCAACGCCAACTGCACCACCTACGTATCCCACTCCCAACGCCGTAACCCCGACTGGCAGTTCCTGAACCTGCCGGTCGCAGAAGATATCGGTCCGGATGGCCGATCGGCGGACGAGTTCACCGAACTCCTGCAGGCCGGTTGGCATCCCGAGTCGTTCACCAGCGAAGTGATCGGCGGGCAGACCGCGCACGACCGGATCGCGGCGAGGCTGCTCGTGATGGGTCCCGGTGCAGTCGCGGTGGTGGTCGACGCGAACGCCCACTTCGACCCGAACAGCCCCAACAAGGTCGGCGCGCACACATACGAGATGTATGTCGACCGCGATCGTATTGTGCGAGTGCGTGATTGGAAGTACACCGAACCGGCGGACCACCGCCACGTCATTCAACGTCCCATCCGCTACGAGCTCGATCTGATCCATACATCCGACGGCACCCCCAAGGAGGGCGTCGAGGAAACCTTCGTCATCTTCCGCCTGCCCGACGGCACCCCGACCGTGGCCTACGACCCGGAAGCCACCGGTGTCGCCAAGCCGAAGACTCGGATCGGGCTTGCCGTGGATGTTGCCGAGGACGGCGGCACACTGAACCCGGACCGGCGGGCCATTCCATGGGTCGGTGACGGTGCGTCCGCAGATCGGCCGGCCGTTACCCTGCCATCCGCGGAACCCGATCCATTGCGCGCGCCGACCGGGCGGCGCACCCAGGTCAACACGACCGATGCGATGGGCCGTCAGCAATTGGAGCGGGAGAACGAGGCCGCTCAGCTGCTCGCCCAGCTCGGTTACGACGTCGAGCAGAACCCGGATGTGCCCGGCCCCAAGAACCCCGATTATCGCATCGAGGGCCGGATCTTCGACCATTACGCCCCCACCACCAGCAAACTCCGCAACGTCATGTACCGGGTGTGGGAGAAGGTGAACGAGGAGCAGGCCGACCGGATCATCGTCAACCTGTCCGATACGAGCGTCAGTGCGGAACAGATCGGTGACCAGTTGCGCCGCAAGCCGATCCGCGGCCTGCGTGAGCTGATCGTGATCGATCAGGCACACCACATCGTCCACATCGATGCGACCGTGCCGCATGCGGGCGCCGACGGTCCGCGCCCGTCGATACGACCGCCGGCCGGGTGGGTGCCGCGGCAGCCGATCGATTCCGTGATCGCCGACGCCGAGGTGGTCGCCAAGCCGCCAACCGTTCCTGCGCAGCACCACCTGGCAGGCGAAGGGCCGTTCAACTGCGGTCCGGCCGTGCTGCACTTCGGTCGCGAGCAGCTGGGGCACAAGGTGAGCCCGCCCGCCCTGGACGACCCGCGGATCGCGGTCGCCGGCATGGGCTGGGGTGAGTTCGCCGAGGCAGCGCACGCGGACTGGCACGCAGAGGGATTCGATTCCGTCGCCGCGATCGCCGAACACGTGCGAGATCACGGCGGCGCGGTGTATGGCGCGGTGCAGTACGCCGGGCGCAGGCGGCGCGCGATCGGCGGGCACGTCTTCCTCATCTACGAGGCCGACGACGGCCAAGTGATGGTCTACGAGAAGGGCGAGAACGGAATCGTCCACCGCGCCTTCGAGGAGTGGGACCAGCCACAGCATGTGACGGCCACCGAAGGCGTCGTCATGAAGCGCGTGACGGCCGGGGACGGTGTCGTCACGAAGGAGAGGCACACCGCCGAAACCTCGCTGGCTGACGGTGAGAAATCGGTGGTGGCGCTCAGGCGTGGCTTCGGCAAGCGCGGGAATCTCGGGTCTCGGGAACCCGAAGCACTCGACGCAGCCCTGGACCGAACCCATCGTGACCTGCAGCAGCTGGAACTCAGGAGCACACCGACACCCCCCGCGGAGGTGCAGCGCCGGGTCGAGGTACGCGCTGCGTTCCTGGCTTTCGGCGCGCTGACAACGCATCTCGACGCCAGTCACATGACGACGCCGGTGTACGTCCGGTCCTATGACGGGACGACCGAGGACGGTAGCCGCGGCCGGATCGTGCTCCAGTTCGGAGACCCGGCCACCGCCGGCACTGTCCTCGGCTACGCCGCGCGCACCGCGCACAACGATGGCGATATCGGCACGATTAGCCGGTCGCTCGTCGATTTCTTTGCCGCCGAACAGGTGTGGCGCGGGTCGGTGGCGATGATCGCGACCCTGCCCATCGATCACGACAATGCCGACCACGGCCGGGCGCTACATGACGTCGATCTGGTCGGCCTGGACGCGGACGCACTGGTAGCACACCTGACCGACACCATCGGTGACCGGCAGCCGCAGATCGTGCTGGTAGGCGACGGTGACGGGGCCGTCGTGACGCGGGAGGCACAGCCGCAGCTGGCCGGCAACGTCACCGTGGCGGAAGCGCCGCGCGGCGTGGACCCGGCGCCGGCAGCGTTCGTACTGTCGGACTACGAAGACGCCCCGGCCGACGCCGCTCCGATCGATCTGGCGATGGTGGGGCTGGAGCGCCACGGCGGTACACCGGATGTGGCGGCGGCACTGTGGCAGGACCTGCCATCGGCCCAACGCCGCGCGCTTGCCCAGGCCGCCGCGGAACTGGTCGCCGGCACCGACGGCATCCTGGATACCTTCCGTGCCGACGCGGTGATGCGGCTGTTCGCGCGCGCGATGAACGATCGGCTCGACGCATTCGAGTCGGCGCAGGTGGCACGTCTGCGCGCTTTCCTGGCGGCATTGAACCGAGGCGGCCGCCTGACCGAACCGGAACGGCCGATTCTGCCGATCGCGCTCCCGCTGGGTGAAAGTGCCTCGGACGAACGCTCATTCGTGTCGGTCGGCGAGGTGGGCACCGCCGACGAGATCACCGTGTTCGTCACGGCAGCGGATCCGACGCCCGAAGCGCTGCGCACCGGCCTGCGCCACGCCACTCATCAGCTCGACCTGCAGGATGGTTTGCCGCAGCGTCGCCCGGGTCTCCGGCGTGCCGCGGCGGTGTGGCAGGGAACCGACCCGCAACGGCTGGCCCGCGACCTGGTTTCGCTGGTCGAGGACGCCAGGGTTCGTGCGGGCCGGGGGAATACCGCCGAGCCGCAGATCCGCATCGTCGTGGTGGATGACGCCGACAAGGCCCTGACGCGTGCCGCATTCGAGCACGAGCGGTTCGACGGCTACCGTGACGAATTCGAGCAGGAAACACACCGGCGAGTCGAGGGATACCTGCGCCCAGAGGTACCGCGCCGGACAGATCGAACTCCACCGCTGGGCGGCGACACCGCGAATAGTGTTCCGCCACGGCAGGTCTTGCTGGATGACCTGGTGGATCCCACGGCGTCGTCGCGGTCCGATGCCATCTGGGAACAGTATGTCGGCGCCCCCGGCCGGTACCTACGGCCGCAGGAAATGGCGACGATCTGGCGGAAGCTGACCTGGGACGACCGCTGGACCCTGGTCGAAGAGCGGCCGGAACTGATCCTCGATCCACGGCACGAGCTGGGGGTCCCCGCGCGATGGCGCGACCGTGCCAATCGGAGGTTGCTCCAGCGCGAGCTGTTCAGGCTGGAGTCGTTGGCAGCGACGGAATCCGGGCTGTCCGCAAGCGATAGCGCCAGGTTGATCGAGCTGCGACAGCGGCTGGCCGATTTGATTCAGGCCGAAGAGCTTGCCGCAACGTTGCCCGGCCACCCACCGGTACATGTGCTTTCACTCGGTTCGACCGGGACCGACCGCCGGCTGATGGTCACGTTCGGTGACGTCGACACCGCCACCCGCGTCACCGTCACGGTGGCAGGACATTTCACCAGCGGCTCGCTGGCGGACGGGTTGCGCCACGCTGCGGCCAACTTCGACGAGAACGCGCGCGACAGTGACTCCCAGCGCAGGCATGCGACGGTCGTGTACTTCGGTGCGGACGGCGTCGACATTGCCACCTCGCAGAGGTTGCTCTACGACATCAACAGTCTGTTGCAGACTCGCAGGGCGCTGCGACTATCCCTGCCATTGGTGGAGATCCTGACCCTACCCGAAGGCATGGATCTGACCAACACCGCACGGGATCGGTCTCTGGCGCGCGCCCTGTTCGCAGATGTCGATATCGACTGGGGCAATTTCGAGCCGGTGGACCGCGCGAACCTGGCCGCCTACCGGATTCCGGACACCTCCTTCGAGGTGCCGCTGATCGAATACGCCTTGGAGGGCGACCCGGCGAACTGCACCACGAATGTGGCCTGGTCCCAACATCGTAGGTGGCCGGACCGGGTTCCGGCGCCGGTGGATGCGCCCGGCCTGCACGGCCGCACGGCCGACGAATACGCGGAGCTGCTTCGAGCGGGCTGGCATCCGGGCGGCTTCCACGCCGACCCGGACGGCGGCCCCACCGCACACGACAAGATCGCCGACGAACTGCTGACCATGGGACCGGGTGCGACCGCCGCGGTGACCGACGAATACCTCGGTTTCGACCCCGAGAACCCCGACGTCGTGGGCTCGCACACCTACGAAATGTATGTCGCCGAGGACGGCAAGACGGTGAAGGTCCGCGACTGGACCTGGGAAAACCCGGTGCAGCGCACCGCGATTCAGCGTCCAGAACCCACCGGTATCACCTACGACCACGTCCGCGGGCAGCGCAAGGCCCATGTGCGGCAGACCTACGCCATCCTGCGCCACGGCGACGGCCGCCCGGCGGTCGAGCACGTGCCGCCGGGGTCCGCCGTCTCGGGCCGTGACAAGCCGAGGACCCGGATCGGGCAGGCCTTGGGCGCGTCCGACGGGAGCGGCCAGAGCCGGGACTTCCGCAACGTCCGCATCGGTGCCCGCATGGACGACGATGTGGCGGTCATACTCGCCGCCGCACATGCCAGCAGGGCTGCCGAGGAGAACCGCGCGCCGGACGAGCAGCGGCAGGCGCTGCCATGGGTCGGTGACGGCACCGCGGATCCGGTATCGGAGCAGTCGACACCCGCTGAGGAGCCCCGCGAACTGGTCGTCATTCCGGCAGAGTTCCGGGCGACCTATGAGGAGTTGATCGCCGAACAAGACCAAGCGCTCGTCGAGTTGACGGAGACGGCGCACAAGGCGAATGCCGCTGTGAAGTATCTGCAGTCGCATCAATACGACCAGGCATTGGAAACCGTGCGGCGCCGTCTGGACATGCGGGGGGCCGCCGGCGCCGCCCTCTCGGCTGATCTCTGGGCGACGACCATGCATTACCACGAGGTCGGTGCCATGATCCGCCGACTCGAGGAACTCGGTGCCGTGCGGCCGGAGGATGCGCCGGAACAGCATCGGTTGCTGACGAATCATGCTGTCGCGGTGGAGAATCGGCGTGAGCCGCTGCGCAACCTGCGCGAGGCCCTCGGAACCGACGCACAACCCGAGGCCGTGGATCGTTTTGTGGTGCACCGTGACTCGGTGCGTGAGGCGGCGCGAGTCCTCGCCGCACACGATCGTCGAGAAAAACGAGCGGTGGTCATCAAGCTCCGGGAAGATCACGGAGTCCAGTTGAAGGGTTGGGAGTACTCGGATGTTCCTCTCGACGCCCTGGTGACTCTCGATCACACCCTGCGCGAGCTGTTCGCGGAATACCGCGGAACACACACCCTCACTGAAATACGTCTCCTCGATGAGGAAGGCATGCGTGCTGTTGATGCCAGGACCCCGGTCTTCGGCAGCAAAAAGGACCGTGCCCCCCGCGCCCTGTGGCGTCTCATGTCGGCGGGCGGGCAGGTCTTCTCCGATATCTCTGTCGATCGACGAATCGTCACCGAGCGGAGATTGACCGCGAAGGCCGTGCGGGAGGCGCAGGCGAAGGGTGTGTGGGGCAAGTCGTCGGGTAAACCGATCACCGACTATCTGGTCCACGAGTTCTTGCATGCCGTCGACCAGGCTCTCCAACTGACCGCCCGCGGCACTCTCCGCAAGGAACTCCGCAACGCCTACAACGTTTACCGGCACCATCCGGTCCTGCGAGTGGACGAGGACTTCCCCACTTGGCTGCGGCGGCTGCCGCGTTATGCCTTCGAAAAAGGTAAACGCGGAAAGCTGAACGACCTGGAGGCATTTGCCGAAGGCGCCGCGACCGGGGGACGAGATCGTTCGCTGCCGCTGACCGATCCGTCGCGGATCGTGTATGCCTTCTCGCACGGCCTCGACGGTGGCGATCACGCCAGGACGATGGCGGACTGGGCATTGGCGCACGCGGTCAACCGGGACACCATGGCCGGTCTCCAGCCGTCGCTGGCGCAAGTGCGCGGCGAGGCGCCCGCCGACGAGGGCGATGCGGCCTACGTGCACCCGGACCCGCGCCGGCCGCATGCGGATAATCAGTGTGGTCCGTTGACGATGCGCGACATCGGGGTGGTGACGGGCCGCGATGATCTGGGTGAGTTCACCGCCGGGCTCGGGGGTATGCGGGTCAGCGTTATCGAAGAGAAGCTGGGCGGGCCCAAGCAGGCTTTCGCGAATATCGGCGAGGCTGTCTCGCGGTTGCAGGACTGGGGTTGGCGCGTCGATGCCGCGAACCAGGGCATCGATCCGGACAGGGCGTGGCGCAAGGGCATCGATCCGGAGGGCGACCCCCGTGACATGGTCGTGCCCGAGGCCGAGGTGGTCCTGCTGGTGCTCGATCCGACGCATGTCGATGGCACCGGTGCGCATGGTGATGTGGGGCATGCGTATTCGCTGGTTCGCAGGGTGGATGCGGATGGGACCGTTCGGATCGAGAAGCGTGACCCGGGTATGGGGGTGTTGCAACCGAATTTCGTCCCGTCGCGGGAGACAGACGAGCATGTGGTGTTCGGTATGTTCCTCGATGCCCGTGGTCAGCGGGTGGAGGTTCCCGACGCCGACGGAATGGTGCGGACCGGCAGAGACGACTTCTACGTCGGCAAGTCCGGCGGCGATGTCGGCGAGTTGCTGGCTGTCGTGCGTGCTGGAGATGCTGCGGATCCCGCTCGGCGACAAGAGGCTTTGCGTGACCTGGCGACCATATTCGGACAGCAGGTCTTCCAGCACGTGCGGGGCCAGCTCATTGATCGGCAGGCAGCGCCCCTGGCGCGTGCCGCCACCGATGACGTGCTCGCCACTGCGGCACAGCACAACTGGACCGCGCCCGCCGGGCAGGCCATCGGTGAATGGTTGCTCGCGATCGCGCCGATCGCGGTGGAGCGCCGGATCGCCCAACGCATTCGAGCCGGGGTTCTGGACCAGCTGCGAGAAGACGAGTCGAGCGACGATCCCGATACCGCCGCCCACGCACCGGTGCGCGCCCAGGCGGTCGCGTCGGCGCATCCGGCACTGATCACACGGGCATTGAACAACATCTCCCGTGCGCCACAACGAGAATGGATGCGTCGGCGGGTCGGCATGGGATTGCCGCGGGAGACGGTGGAGCCACTGGTGGTAAAGCTCGGATGGGCCACCGATATGGCGGCGCTGGACCTGAGCGCGATGCGCGCATTGGCGGATGTCCTGATCGAGATCCTCCCGATCTCGCTGCACGAAGTTCCGGCACCGGGCACACCGGAATACGAATTGCTGAACCTGTTGGTAGCGCGGCGTTTTCCTGCCGAAGTGGTGGAGGCCGTCGGCGGCGACATCGCCCGCCTGCGAGATGCGGTCGCGGAACTGACCGGCCGCAGTGCCGAATACTGCAATCTCCGGTTCTTGCGCGGTCTGTCCCCTGCTCAGGTGATGGACACCATGGGTATTGGCGTCGAGACCGAGTACTCGACACGTGTGCGCACCGCGGACAACCTGATGATTTCGCTGCTCGGTGTCCCCGAGCCGCCGGTGGTCGACATCGACGGTTGGCTGAGTCGGCTCCCCGAGGCCGGTCCCGAATACGACCGGTTGGTCGCGGAAGTCGGGGCCCGGTTGTCGCCGCCACTCGAGCGGATGATGGCAGGCGACCTGACGAAATTGGCCCAAGGGATCGCGCGTCTGCCAGCACAACAGCGGACGGCATCCTACTTGATGATCTTGAATGGCGAGTCGTTGCTCGACTCGAGCCGGGCAATGATGCAGCCCCGCCACACCGTCACCAGGTTCCACAGTCTTGCGTTGGCGGCGTTGGGCGAGTGGTTTACCGAAGTTCGACCCGATACTGAGGCGCCCGAGCTGGATGCGGGCGAGGACTCGGCAGCCGACGATTCGCGTGAGCATGCGGTTCAGCACAGCGAAATCGGCGAGGCCGTCATCGATTTCACGGAAGATGCGCCGCCCACGGCGGCCGATGTGGCGCGCATTGCGGATATCCCGCTCAGCACGGTAATTCTCGTGTTGAGCAGGAAGGCCGTCAGCCCGTGGATCCACGAGCAAGTCGTCCGGACGGCGCGGCGGATCGGGTTCGAGCTTTCCGAGGACGTCGCACGACCGCAGAAGCTGCCGCAGCCGGTTTCGGCGCATGCCGTGGGGCGCCGCGCCCGTGTGTCCTTCCGAGTCGTCTTGCGGATGGCCAGTGGGCAATCGGTCCCCGACACGATTCGGGAGCGTGTGACGGCGGCCATGCGGGAACTCGAACTCGAGTTCCGCAATGGTGAGCTGGTCTCGATTCATGAATTCACGCCCCGATTCGAGTGGCAGACTCTGGCCGCGGTAGCTGGGGTGAACAGGAAAACACTGCGCATAATGCTCAACGGTGGCTCGGTATCGGCCGAGAGTCGGCAGAAGGTCGCCGCGGCGGCAGTCGCGCTGGGCATCGAGCTTCCGCCGGAGCTGCTGATCGCACCGCCGCCCCCGCCGCCGTCACCGCCCTCTCGGACACTGCTGGCTCGTGAGGCGGGTGTATCGCACAACGAGGTCAACCGGGTCCTCAACGGCGAACGTGTCACATACACCACCTGGCGTAATGTCGTCGAGGCGGCCGCGCGCATAGGTTTCGAACTTCCGGAAGCTGCTCGGAGACCACCGATTTGGTGGAATGCCGGCGAAATCGCGCGCAGGGCCGGGGTTTCCAAAGTGTCGGTCGGCCGGGTCCGCAACGGGAAACAGGTTACTCCGGAGACGTGGGACCGGGTGGTCGCGGCCATCCGCGCAATCGCTCCCGAACTCGTAGATGACATTCCGCCTGCCCCGATGCCACAGGCGCGTCGCAACAACATGACCGATGTCGCGCGGGAGTCGGGGGTTCCGTACCACCGGGTTCGGCGGGTATTCGCGGGTCTGGAAACCGATGCACAAGTAGGACAGTCGGTGTTGGCGACCGCCGAACAACTCGGCGTTCCGATTCCCGCGGATATCAGCTTCCTGCCTCCGCCGCCGCCACGCCCCGTCACGTCGGCTGAAGTGGCGAGGGAAGCGGGTGTGAATCCGGGCAGCGTTCACCAGGCTCTCAATGGCGGGCGGGTGAGTGCGCGCGTGATGCGAGCGGTGCTGACTGCGGCAACCGCACTCGGATTCCCGCTGACATCGGTGGTTCTGGCCAGAATACGGTTGCCTGAGCAGCTTGCGGCGGACCTGGCCGAGGCCGCTGGTGTAGATCAGGCTGCGGTGCGCCGGGTGCTCGGTGGCAGTGAGGAGAATCTGGCGACTTGGCGGCGGGTGCGTGACGCCGCTACGCAGCTGAAACTGTTGCCGCCCCGGCCGACACGTGCAGATGTGGCCCGGCTGGCCGGACTGGGTGAGGTTGCGGCGGCTCGGATATTCAAACGCAGTGAGCCGAGGTACACCGAAGCCGAACAGCGGTTCCTCGTGGCAGCGCGGGTACTCGGATATCCGATTCCAGCGCGCCTTGCAGTGGCGATCGACCCGAGATTCGCGGAGGAAAGGTATACCCCCGATCACTACGTCGACGGTGAGCTCGTCAAGGCATCCTTCGCCCCTCAACCGACTCATGCGGAGGGTGCTCGCGAAGCCGGCGTGCAACAGTCCGTCTTTTCCAGGGTCTTGAGCGGCACTTCGAATGTGGACGCGAGCGTTCAGCAACGGGTGTTCGACGCGGCTGATCGAATCGGACTCTGGTACCCGCCAGTACGACGGGTGGGTGTCGAGCAAGTGCGGGCGCTGCGTGGGGAATTGGCGGAAATCTTGGGGGAGCAGGATTGGCGGGCGATAGATCGGGCTCGGGTCGAGGACGCTGTTGCCCGTCTCGCGCACGATCCAGAAGTGCCGCAACAATTCCTTCGGTTGGCTGAACGGTTCCTCGCACTCGGAGACATAGAACATGCCAAGCGGCCCACGCAAGACGACATAGCCCGGTTGGCAGGTTCCGAACAGTCGACGGTCGCAACGGTGTTCGGCAGGCAAACACCGGTGCTGGAGGAGACTGAGCAACGGGTACTTGTTGCGGCGCAATGGTTGGGGGTTCCGATTCCGGAAACCCTCCGGGCCGCAATCGATCCGTTCTTCGTGGCGAACAGGTTCATGCCGGCGCATTTCGTCGATGACCGTTTCGTGCCGGGACGTTTCGTCCCGCAGCCGTTGCAGTCCGATGTAGCGGCGCTGGCCGGTGTCTCACCGCAGACGGTTCACCGGGTGCTGCTGGAGGGCCGTGGAACCAAGAAGAATCAGAGGCTGGTCTTCGAGGCGGCCTTCGATCTCGACTACTGGTACCCGAGCAGCTATGTCCGGACCCGACAGTCCGACGTAGCGGCCCTGGCGGGGCTGTACCGGGGGACGGTTTCCGTCATATTCCGCCGGACCGAACCGGCCGGTACCGAACAGGAACGCCTTGCCGTCGCGGCAGCCCGGCAACTCGGTTATCCAGTACCACGCGGACTTCGGGTGGTACTCGAACGAGACGAAATTCCGACACAGCGCGAGATTGCGGAGCGTGCCGGTGTGGCTCAGTCCACTGTAGCCCGCGTTCTTACAGGTGAACTGTCAGCCGAAACCGACAGCGGTCGTAAGATTCTGGCCGCGATGGCCGAGCTCGGTGCCCGCGCCCCGCTGTCTGAATCGCAAACCGAGCCCCGACTCACCGCCAAGCAGGCGCAGGAACTGGTGGATCAGGCGCCGCGAGAGTTGCTGGCAGAGCTTGCCGCCGCCCTGAGATCTCCGGCTGAGCGGGAGTTGGGTGCGCTGTGGTTCGGCGACGAGCAAGTCAGCGACCGCCAAGAGCTTGCCGAGCGGATGGGTAAGACGCCGCAGGCGATCAGCGGCCTGCGGCACAGGGTCGTCGCAAAGCTGGGCAAGATTCTTGCAGAGCAGGCCCAACAGCCATCCGATCCAGCAGTTCCGGATGTCACTACCCACATTGCGCCCGCCTCCGACCATGTCCATGCGGATGGCCCCAAGAACTGCCTGCCGGTCGCGGCACGGGATGGATGGGCGGCGGTCGGGCGTCCGGCACCGGAAGGGTTGGCCGGTTTTACCGCCGGGCCCGACGGTGTGTTGCTGCGGGATGCGCCCGGGGTGGTGGGTGTCGGGTTCGACGAGAGCATCACCACGCTGGCGGGTGCGCGGGATCGGGTGGCGAATGACGGCGGCGCGGTGGTTGCGGTGCTGGTGTACGAGGGTGTCGATGGGCAGCCGGCGCAGTGGGGGCATGCGGTCGACATCAAGCGCGGCGCCGATGGGGTCGTGCGGCTGTTCGAGGAGGGAATGACCGGGGAGGGTGTGGCATTCGAGGAGTGGGAGCCGCCGGCGGGTGTGATCCCGCGCGATGCCGACGGGGAGCCCGTGGTCGTGGCCATGCGGCTGACGGGTTCGGCTGCCGACGATGTCCCGGTCAGTAGGGAATTGCCGGCTGCGGCAAGGGGATTCGAGCATATTCGGGTCGGTGTGCGCGCGCCGCAGCCGGACGATCATGTGGTGCCGCGGCCCGCGGTGCCGGCGATACCGAGCGAGGTTTCGGGGCATCAGTGGGAGAACTTCTGGGCGGGTGTGATCGCCGAGGCGGACCTGGCGGGCAGCAGGGGCTTCGGCGACCTCAACCCGCTGGCGGCGGATCTGTCGCGGTTGGTGATGGAGCAGAGGTGGGCGGATCTGCCCACGGCGGTCCAGGAGCAGATCGTGGGGCTTCTGAGTGATCCGGTGGAACGGTGGTTGGCTGAAACCGCTGGTGCACCTCTGCCGACCGCCGAGCAGTTGCCGGAGTCGATGGCCGACGAGCTGAACCGGATGCTGCTTGCCCGGCGCAGGCAGGAGTTGGAGGGTATCGAGCAGCCCAGTGCCGAGAATGTGCGAGACCTGGCCGAGGTCGACAACTGGATCAATCGGTTGCTGATCGCCGAGCGGTGGGCCACCCACCTGCCGGGACATCCACGGGTTCGGTTGCTGCGCTTGAACTTCGGCGACCCCCAACAGGTGGTGCTCACCATTGGGGACCCGAAATCCACGCAGGTGCCGGAAGTTCAGGTCCACGTCTTCGGCAGCGAGTCCGACGTGGCAGCCGATGACGGTCTGAATACAGTGCTCGACCACGCCTCGCGGGCGACGCCCGCGGATCCGCCGACGGCGGTGCTGTGGTGTGGACGGGACGCGAGGGGACTCGAGGCGTTCGTGACGGAGCTGGCGTCCGTACGTGGCGTGCAACCCTGGTCGAACACCGATATCACAGTTATCGGGCACGAAGAGGCTTCCCGAGATGTGATGCGTCCCCTGAACAGGGTTGGACTGAGCACTCAACGCCATCAGGTTTCCTCCAGCGCATCCATGCCCGAGGCGACGGTGTCGCCGGTGAACGATCCGGAAAAGATCATCCGCGACGCATTGCGGTGGGCCGGGATGTCGAGCCTCCAGGACATGGTGCTGCCCGCCGGTGCGACTGCGGACGAGGCGGCCCAGGTGGGTGCGGCCAACGCGAGGAGGTGGCGCGGGTGGCCGAGTTACGTGCGAGAGCTGCTCAGGAGGCGCCATCCGGAGGTCTTGGCCCAGGCCGTCGGTCTACCCCACGAGGTGCGTCACGAGGCCAACCAAACAACATTGGCGACCGATACGGCCGAAGCCGACGCGGCAATCGCCGCTGGGGCGCCGTCCGATGTCGCACACCGGCGGCGAGTCGCGGAGGTCAGCGACACGGACCGAGCGATAAAAATGGTTCGACAGCTCCTGCGGCGTGAGTTGGACGAGCATGGGGTTCAGTTGTTGTCGCGCACCCGCCTCCCGGACGGCGATCTGGAACTGAGGATCGGCCTCGGAAAGCCCAGCGCTGCGGACACAGTGCAGTGGCTCATGCTGGGCAGCGCGAAGACCGGCAATCTGAATTCGCCGATCTCCCTGGTGACCACGCAGTTCCGGATGCTGCGGCGGTCGTCGCCCGATGCCGCACTGGTCTTCACCGTCCGGGTGGCCGACACCGATCGGCCCGCGGGTTCCGGTGGTGTGGCCGAGTCGGCCACGGCCGAATCGGCAGCCGAGCGGTTCGTACTCGAAATCGTGGCCGAGCATGCTGCCCGCCGGGCGCTGCACCCGTACGGACAGCGCCCGTACGGCCATCTTGTCGGCCTGCCGGCCGGTGTACCGGGGCTACGGCATGCCGCGGCGCTGCTGTATCGGCGGCGCGAGATCGACGCTGTATCAGGGGATTCGGCTCCGGTCCGGTCCTCGACCCCCGTCGAGAGTGTCGCCCTGTTGCTGGCGGACGCTCAGGCAGAGGCGGCCGAAATCCGAGGCGAGATCGATCGGCTGATCGCAAACCTGCGGTTCGGCGGCTCCGCTCCGCGGCTGCCTGCGCAGGCACTGGAACCCGACCGGATAGATGACACCTTGCAGGATCTGCTCGCCGCGGGAAATCCCGCTGCGGGCAATGCGGCGATTCTCGACGAATGTGCTGGGCTCGCAGCACAATTGCGACTGGCTGCCGCGCTGCGGAACCGCCTCGGCGAGTATCGGCGCACGGGGCGTGACGCACAGCTCTCGACCGCGCTGAACCACCGCCGACAGATTCGGGAAGCGGTGGGTGCGCTCGCTCGGCGCCAGGTCCTCGCGGTGCGGATCGCCGATGTGATCCAGGAAGCGTTGTCCGACAGCACCAGCGAGCTCGACGCGGGCTCGGAGCTCTGGACTCTGGAAACGCTGAACGAGCTGGACCTGCGCCGGGTTCGGGACTGGGTCTCCGAACTGTCGGCCTCGGCACGCGCTCCTGAGCATCGGAACCGTCTTGTCGAATTGATAACCCTGGCAGCCGAATTGGCGATTATCGATATCGAAGCCGCGTATCTGCGCTCCCAGACTTGGGACTCGGTCGAGATGTCGAGCATCGGCACTCTGGAAAATGCCGTGGCGGAGGCCTATGCGCATCGTGGCGCCCTGCGGCGGGGACTGGAAGGGCAGTGCGGGGCCCTTGATGTGCCCATCGGCACGGGCACCGACCCGGATCGGGTGAGCAGGCTGCATGACGAGTTGCTCCGGGATCTGGGTGAACGGTTGCGGCTGCCGGACAGGGAAGTGGATCCGCGTCGGATACATGTCGCGATCGAGTTCCTGAAAACCATGAACGACCCGCGCGTGGCCGAGGTGTCCAGGCTGGAAAGCCGCCTGCGCGGTCTGAATCAACTGCTGGCGAGCTCCAAGCGACATGCCGCAGCTGACGAGGAGCTGCGATGGTTGGTGAATCAAGCAGACCTGCTGGCCGCCGGTCGTACCGTCGACGTCGCGCCTGACGACCTGGCCGTTTTCGCCGTCGGCATCGGCGTCGACATGGACGTGTGGGCGGAGGAACAGCTCGAGACCGCGCTGGCCGAGATCACCGAAAAGTACCGGCCCGCACTGCCTCCGCAGGCCCCCGAGGCGCCCACGATCCGGACCGTCCCCGAGGCCGACATGGCCACGACTGCTTACGATGTGGATGCGGCTCATACTCCCGAACTGGTGTGCGGCCCGAAGGTCCAGCAGGTGATCGTGGCCGGTGCAGGGGAGGAGGCCGCCGCCGGAATGAATCCGGCCTCGGTCGACGACTGGGAGATCATTACAGCGGGGATGACCGGGGCGGTGTTCGCGAAGGGTTTGGATGCGGACTGGGAGTCGAACTCGTCGTTGACGGGGCCGGCGGCGCTGGCCGACTTGGTGTGGCAGGTCGGTCTGGACGACAACGACGTGTCCATGGCCGCGGCGGTGCTGGATATCAGCGGTCAGGGTTTCGCGCACGCGGTCGCCGTGGTGTGGGTGAATCAGGCGCTGATCGAGGAGTTCCCGCAACTGCAGGGGCAGATCGGTCGAGTCGCGGTGTTCGACAATGGGTACGACGAGACCGACGGTGGGTGGATCGTCGGTGATGTCGCGATCACCCGGTGGATACACCGCGCCGGTCCGGATGTGCGGAAGGTGCACCGCCTGCTGTTCGGTGACGACGGCGCACCGAAGCAGAGATTGGGCGATCGGCAGCCGATGTCGCTGCTGGGACCCGCGAAGCCGGTGGGTGCGCGGATGGCCGGGCCTCCGAATGAAGACTCCGGCGGGGGAGACCCACCACAACTACCGCTGTGGCGTGCTGTGGCTGTGGATGCCGCGGTGTCGGTCCGGACGGTGTTGTCTGTGGTCAAGGGAATGCCGGTACCCGGTGTGATCGGCGCCCGGGTCGCCGCGGCGGCGGACGACCACGGCCTGGAGTTGACCGCGCCGGTGTCGGCGGATCCGGAAGTGGAAACCGAGTCGGATCCGTGGGCGACGGCGTGGGATGTGGCCGCTGCGGCTGGGGTTTCGCCCGCGACGGTGCGAGAGGTGGTGTCCCGGCGTGCGTCGGTGCGCGACCTGTCGCACCGTCGCGTGCTGGCCGCCGCCATGCAGTTGCGCTACCCGGACCTGCCGATCAGCCTGCATGCCGTCATGCGCCGAACCGCGGCGATCGCTGCGGCTGCCCGCGTCGACGAGGACGTTGTCGTTTGGGTGCTCGATGGGCGGCTCTCGGTCGAAACTGCGTCCGGGGCAAAGGTTTTCGAGACGCTATTGCAGCTGGTCGAATGGGAGGCTCAGCCGGCGCGCGGTGTCGAAGGATTGATTTCCGCCTCGGCACCGGTATACGCGGCAGCACCGAGGAGAATGCCGGATGCGCAGCCACCGGAAGGGGTGGGAGACGGCGTAACATCCTCGGCCGCAGGTGAATTCGATGCTTATGATGCGTTGGAGCAGCTACCCGAGCATGCCCGCATAAAGAAGGTGGCGGACAAGGCCGGGGTAGCCGAGGTCACCGTCGTGGATCTGCTGGCAGGTCTGGAAATCGACGAGCGTGTCGCGCAACGGATTCGGCGCGCCGCCACCCGGATCGAGTCTCGGTTGCCCCACCCGCGGACACCGGAGGCGGTCGCGTGGATTGCCGGGACCTCGGTGAACGCGGTCATGAAGGTGCGCAACGGTCAGCCGTTGCACAACGAGTCCGTCGAACAGCGCGTTCGTGATGCACTCGGGCTCGTCGGGCCCCTGGTTCCCGGGCAGCGCCGAGCAGACGCCACACCGGGTGCGGACCGAACTGTGCCGGGGCAGCGGCAACCGGAGACCGGGCCGGGTCGTGCGGATGGGCTGCTGCCCGGACAGCGGCAGCCGGAGGGCGAGTCGCCCGGCCGTCCACGCGGTTTCGTCGAATTGATCGCCGCCATGCTGCCGCAGTGGGCGACGGCGCAAATCGTCGGTGAGCAGGCGGCCGGCACCACCCAGGACGGTGCCACCACGCCGGTGACCCCGGATTCGGACGACCGGCGAGCCGCGTTGCTGCGCGCCGCGCAGAGCGGAGATCGCGATGCCGTCCGCGAATTCCGTGCCGCACAGGACGCCGCGCTGCTGGAGTGGCTGAAGTTCGAGGTGGAGGACAAGGAGGTAGCGGCCCGGCTGCGAGAGCGGGTCTTCGATCTGGTCTTCGCCAAGACGCTGCCGTCGGGACAGCGATCCAACACCTGGTTCATGAGCCAGATCGGCCTGGTGGTGGCCGAAGAACGGGCGCGCCGAGCACTCACCGAACGGGTGTGGGCGTCGTTCCTGCGCGCGGCCGGGGTCGACGACGACCTGATCGCCGGTGCGGCTTCGGGATCGGCCCCGGGCGGTCCGCTGACCGCCGTCGCGCCCGAGGTGCTCCAGGCCGCGCTCGCGTCGTTGGCATCGCCGGACGAGCGGTGGATCGTGTGGGAGCACCACGTCCATCGGCATGATCTGGATACCCTCGCCGCGGCCACACAGCGGTCGGTATCGGAGCTCGAGGAGCTGGAACGCCGGGCGGTGCGAGCGTTCGTCACCGAAGTGCGGTTGCTGTCGGACCCGAATGCGTTGATGCGCAGCGTCGATCGGGTCGAGGGTGAGGACAGCGAAAACGACCGGCTCGCGCACGACATGGAAGCGCGGATCGAACAATTGGCCGGCGAGGTCGCCGTCCAGCTGCACGAGAGCTTCCGAGAGCTGTTCCGCGACACCGAGACGACCTACACCAAGCAGCTGCGAATGCCGGACGGTTCGAAGATCCCGGCCGGCACACCGAAGAGCGCGCAAGTCGATATCGCGAATCTGACCTTCGAGAAACTGCCGCAATACTTCCAGAAGGTGAACCGGCGCCGGGCCGAGATCGCAGTGCGGATCGCGCTGGCGGTGCAGGCTGGTGGCGTGGATCTGTCCACACCGACGGCACTCGAGTTGGTCGCCGCGCAGATTCACGAAACATGGGTCGACGAACAGGTTTTCGTGCAGCGCGACCCCGACGTCACCTCCGAGCAAATGCAGCCGTTCGAGGGCCTGACCGTCGATGAGGACCTGCACGCCACAGACCGAGCGCAGAGCATCCTCGCCGCCGAGCTCGCGATCCGAGCACTGGCCCCACCGGCACTGGATCGCGCCGGTTGGCAACAGCGCCGCCACGAGGTTCTCGAAGAGTGCGCCGACCTGATGTATTGGTACGGCTGGCACGATTCGCCCGACACCCAGGCCGCGCTACCGCCGACGGAACCGACGGACGGACTGCCCGCGAAGTCGCTCCCGAAACCACCCGCGGTACTCGGGCTGGCGGCAACTGTCGTGGACGTGGTGCTCGCCCACACTCCAGGAGCGCGGGTGACGCTGCGGCCGCGCGTGGAGGGCAGCGCGGGTGGCCGGGAAATGCGGATCGATGTCGTCTTCACCGGGGCGGCATTGTCCGACGAGGCGATGATCGCGGCCTCCCGGGCGCTGGGGGAGTTGCCGGACCGCTGGCGATTCGAATCCGACAGTGACACCGATACTTTCCGGATCGAATTCGTGGAGCGTCCAGGGACCGGCCTGGAGGAGGACCGCCGCAAGCACGAGCAACTACTCGTCGGAATGGGGACCGGTGAGCGGCGGGCCGAGCTCTCGAAGGTGCGGGCCTGGCTGGTCGCGATCCTGAAAAAGGACAAGTGGCCGCAGGATTCGATAGACCAGGCCGAGCTGGCGATCTCCGAGTGGGCCTCCAACGCGTTGGACCACACTCAGGGGCCGGTGCTGGTGCGCGCGACGATTATCGAGACGCCGGGCAATGCGCGGGCTCCGAAGCGCGTACTGGTGGAAGTCCTCGATGTCAGCAGCCACTTCCCGCCACCGATGCCGAGCGGCGGGAAAGCCGCGGAGCAGGAACAGATCAGCGAGATCCCCGACGATGCCTCGTCGGGCGAGCGGGCCGACCTGTTCCTGGCCAGCTTGGAAGAGGGCGGTGACTTCGACCTGGGTTTCGATTTCGATCTGTCGGCAGCCGACGACCTCATGGCGGCCGAAGACGAAAGCCCGGCCGCCGCCACCGAGACGGAACCCGAAAAGCCGGTCGAGGACCGGAAGGTGGAGCGCAACCGCGGCCGCCTCATCGTCGCCGCGAGCGTGGATCAGCTGGGCGGATATGTACTCGTTCAGGACCGGCGCCATCCGTATCGCAAGGCGATGTGGTTCAGCATCTTCGCACCGGCCCAGGAAACCTCGCCGGCCGCCGATCCGCTCGAGCCGGTACCCACCGACATCTACGGAACCCGTGCTCTGCTGGCCGAGAACACCGATATCGACCCCGATACCCGGGCCCTGGTGGCGGCTGCCGTCGACACCGCGGTGGTGACGTCGGCATTCGAGATGGAGCGCGATCCCGCAACCGGCGCCGAGCGCGACGTCACCGCCGGTACGGAGCGCGGCTCCGGTCTCTATCGCTACGACCTGTACCCGGCCAGCGAAGTGCGCACCGAACAGCACCGGCCCGGGCACACCGCGGATGCCCCGGACTCGTCGGGCACCGGACAGAACGAGTCCGCGTACACCGGGTACCGGCTGGATCTGCTGGATATGGCCGAGACCGGCACGGCCCGGATGAGCTTGCGGGTAGTGGGCGGCGAACAGCTGGCGCTGGAAGTATCGGCGCGGCTCGATGACCGCCACCCGAGGCGTATCACCGCACTGGAACAGGTGATTCGCCGCCTGACTCAGGACTGGGCGACACCACGCCAGGCAGCCGACGCCGCAATGGCCGGTGTCGGCCGTCGGATCCGCGACGCGGTCGCCACGGGTGCCGCGTACGCGCACGCGTCGATATCGGGTGCGCCGGGCGAGCGAACCCTGACCGTCTGGAGCAGAACCGCGCAGGGACTCACCGGTGTGACGGTGACCGAAGCCGACGGAGCCGTCGCGGATGCGGATCTGGCAACGGCTCCGACCCAGGTGAATCAGGAAAGTGCCGAAAAGCCGGTCGGGACAACGAATTTCGCAAGCGGATTCGCCGATCTCCTGGGCGCACCGGTAACGGTGCGCGCCGCGAGGCGCAATGGCCCCCCGACCGAACACGCCAAGGTATGCGGTCGCGAAGTAGAGCTGAAATTCCAGCAACTGCTGGGCGCCAACGGATCTCGGATCACTCCCGCACCCTTGACCGGCGAGCTGGTAATGGACGGCATGACCGACCGGTCCTTCGCCGCCGGTCTGGCCGCGGGCTGGCGCGAGCAGCCGTTCGGCCGGGGCGTAGCCGGGCTGGAGAAGGCCCTAGACGCGGTGCGCAACGGCGAGATGCGCCGCGGAGACCGGGCCGCCATCGCGGGCGTAGTCGATCACGGTGCCATCGGCGCGCACGCCTTCGCTATCATGCGCGTGAACACGGCACTGGCCGAGACGAACTCGCAACTGCGCGAAGGCGATGTGGTTGTGTTCGACAACGCCGATCCCGTTGCGGCCCGCAATGGTGGCTGGGTTGTCGGAGATACGGCGATCGCGGCCTGGATGCAACGCGTGACCGCCGGCAGCGACGCCGTGATCAGCGGTATCGAGTTCGACGAAAACCTCGACGCGGTAGTCGATTTCGCTGAGCGCCCGAGTATCGGCCTGGCCGGTATGGTCGGCGCGCCGCCGGAAGCCGCAGACAATAACTGCGCCACTCGGGTGGAGCAGGCGGCTCGTATCCGGTTGGGCGCCCACGGCGCGAAGATCCGGCCGGTAATCGTCGAAGCGGGTATGGACGGTCAGACCGACGAGGAGTTTGCGACCTCCCTGCGCGGCGGTTGGCGCCGAGATCCCGATGGCAGCCCGAGTCCCTACGGACACGGCGTCGTGGGCCTGCGAATGGCAGTGAACGCGGTGAAGTTCGACCATCGGAGCATGGTCGCGGCGGTGGTCGAAGTCCTGCAGCCGGTCCTCGACCGCGGCGTGGGGCGGACCGAGCAGATCGGCCATCACGCCATCGCCGTCACCAAGGTCGACGAGGCTTTGGCCGACGCCTATCCGGTCCTGCACGACCGGGTGGGCGAGATCGCGGTTCTGGATTCCGGCGATCCGGAGGCGGTGAACGGCTGGATCGTCGGCGAAACCGCCGTATCCGACTGGCTTGCGCGCCAAGCCGACGCTGTGGGCCGGGTCGATGTCATCGAATTCGACAGCGAGGGAGAGCCGGTCGAACACTGGAGTCGCCGCGCCGCCCGGCTGTTCCCGGCCGGTGAAGAGCATTGGATCGCCGGGCGAGCGGATCTGAGCGTCACCGCGGATCCGGTCCGCCCGCATGAGCTGATGCCGGCCCCGCCTGCCCGGGTCTCCGACCCGACCACCGATTATCGACGTCCGAAATCACCTGGCGCGGCGGCTGCCGCACGCGAGACCGACGTGGCGGCGGAGCTGAATCGGCGGTATGGCAAGCAGCTCACAGATCGGCTGTCGGCCCAGACTCGCGGCAACCGTGAAGTCGTGGCAACCGTTGCGCGCGACACGTTCGAGCGAGCGGCCCGGGAATATCTGACACGCGGGCAACTCACCTCGAAGCGGATTCTCGCCATCGCGTCGGAACGGCTCGCATTCGACCACTTCCGACGCGAGTACTCGCACTTCCAACGCCGGATGTCCGAATTCCTGAGGTACTCTCCGCTGGCCGAGCGGCTGGCGCAGGTGGAAGCGGACCGGATGTGGGACGCGTTGATCGGACTGCGCAGCCAGGGCGAACGCACGATCGTACTGGGCCGGTTCCGCGACGGGGAAGCTCTCACCGCCCTGGCCGAGACCACCGGTTTCGACGGGTCCGTATTGGTCGACATGCTTCGTTCTGCCATTGCGGAACTGGCCGGAGCGCTCGATATCGAGGCGGCGCCGGTGCAGGCACCCGTTGAGCGGGAGCCACGTCCTTCGAGCCGTCCGTCGATCGCCGCGATCGCACAGGAAACGGGCCTTTCCGAGAGCGCGGTGCACAGGGCTCTGAGGAAGCAGCAGGGGTCCGCGGAGACCAAGCGCGTTGTGCGGCAAGCCTATGAGGATCTGGGCGGCACGCTCGCTGATCTCGACGACAACGCATCCCACCCACTCTTGGACCACGCGGGCCGACCGTCGGCCTTCGCGATCGCGCGTGAGACGGGGCTGTCCGAGAGCATTGTGTACAAGGTTCTCAACCAAGGGGGCGGTTCCGCACAGGCCAGGCGCGTCGTGCTGCAGGCATTCCAGGATCTGCAGGCCAGGGCGGCCGCCATCGCCGAGCAGGCATCACACACCGACACCGAGCAGACTTCGCGTCCGGCGGTTCGACCGTCGATCCCCGCGATCGCGCGGGAGACCGGATTGTCCGAGAGCACGGTGTACCGGATTCTCGGGCAGCGCAAGGGCTCCATCGAGAACAGACGGGTTGTGCTGCAGGCGTATTCGGATCTGGGCGGTGCCCTCGCCGATATCGCCGACCTTGTCGATGCGGCGCCGGCGGACAAAGTCCGGACCGTAACGCTTCAAGATGTGGCAAGGGCGGCCGGGGTTGTCCCCAGCACGGTCAGCAGGGTGATCAATGGTCTGCCGGTGTCCGAGGAAACGCGGCAGAAGGTGACCGAAGCGATCGCCGAAACCGGTTACCAGCCTCGCAAGCGGGGGCCGGTACGTCCGGGCGTGCGAATGCGGGTCGGGCTGGCCGAGGTGGCGGACGCGGCCGGAACCGGCCTGGCACAAGCACACCGAGCCCACCACGGACGTCCGGTGGCCGCGAATACCGCGCGGCGGCTGGCAACAGAAGGGGAGCGGCTCGGTTTCGACGTCGGCACCCCTCGCCGCCGGGTCACCATCGCTGATGTCGCCGAGCGTGCGGGAACGAGCTCGACGACTGTCGAACGGGTGCTGGCGAACCAGTCTGTCGACCTGTGGACCCGCGAGCGGGTGCTGCAGGCCATTCGTGACCTCGGCTACCAGGTGTCCGGCGGGTACGGCCGTGGCCGGGCGACCGCCGCCGACGGCAGCGTCGTGTCCTGGGAATGGGATCGGATCGGCGCCCATCAGCACCGGGGCGAACGGATCTGCGGTGCGCTCGTACAAGCGGAGGTCAAGGATTTCTTCGGCCCCTTGGGCGGTCGCATCGAACCCGCGAGGGTAACCAAAGACCTTGCAGCGCAAGGGATGACCGGGTTCTCCTTTGCCCGCGGACTCGATGCGAACTGGGAGGATTCGCCGGCCGGTCACGGCCTGAACGGCTTGAAAGCCGTGGTGGAACACGTGTGGTCGCATGGCGGTGCCATCGCCGGCACGATGGACTTCGCGGACAAGGGCGCGCACGCGTTCGCGGTATTCAAGGTCACCGCGGAATACGCGGCCCGCAACGCACATCTGAACCTGAAGCCCGGCGAAGTCATCGTTTTCGACAATGCCGTGGGCGGCATCGTGCGCGGCGCCGATGCGGACACCTGGATCGCCGAGGCCGCGGCCGCCGGTGCGACCGAGATCAACTGGATCATCTTCGAAGAGGCCGGTCGGCCGAAGGATCCACTCGGCCCCGAACGCCGGCCGAAGCCGCGCCGTGGTCCCAAGGGACCGATCGGCGCGCGCCCACCTGTCGAAGCGTCAGGATCCGACGGCGACCGCCGTGCCATGCAGCGCGCCGTGGAGGAGGAGCTCGAGCGCACCGGTGGCGGCGAGCAGCTCACCGGTCAGATCGCCTGGTTCCCGGAGCTGAACCAATTGTTCGTGGTGGCGCGGCGTGACCAGCATGTGGCGGCATTGAACGAATTGCTCACCGAACATGAGGAATTCGCCGACGCGCTGTGGCGGCCCGGATTGGGGATCCGGTATGTGCGAGCCACAGCATGGCCCCGCGGCGAGGTGGAATTCGAGCCCATCACCCGTGACGAGGCGGAGGGCCCGTACCGCCGCGCGACATTTGAGGAAGCCTGCGGGGCTTTGGTCGAAGGCTACGTGCAGGCCCGCAAGGCAGGCACTACCGCGGACTCTCTCGAAGACTGGCTGCTGTTGCTCGGCGACAATGTGTTCTACCAGAAGAAGGACGTACCGACCCGGCTCCGCAAGGGCGCGTACAACGCGCGGAAACCGGAATACGATGCGCTCCGCCAGGATCCGACCGCGATCAACCACGTCAACGACGAGTCGACAGCCGACCTCCCGGATACAGACGACATCTTCGTCGGTCGGCTCCGCAGCAACATCATGGGGATCGGCTACCGGATGGCGGAGGCGGACTCGATGGTGGTGCCTGGCCATCCCGCGGAGGTGCTGCACCGCCTCTACCTGCGCCAGATACCGCTGCCCGAGCTGACGCGACCGGAATTCCGATACGACGAGGAGTGGTCGCTCGGTGTGCGCGCTCTCGGGTACCCCAAGGTCGCGGTCAGCCGCGACTACACCGGCTACGGGATGCGTGTTTCCAAAAAACAGAATGCGTTGTCCGCCTTCCTTGCTCGTGAAATAGATTTCGCGGACCGCTACTCCTTTGAGGTGATGGACAGGATTCGTGCGGCGCTGCAGGGCGCTACCAAAGACCTGCCCGCGCGCCGTCGGGCGGTCGCACCACCACCGCGGGCGGTGTCCGCGCTGCCCGCGGCAGCCAAACCGTCGCTACTCGCCCCGACCGAGTCGTTCGAAAAGAATGCCTGCAGTCGGGTTATCGACCAGGAGATGAGTCACTACCACAGGCGGAACGACGGCTGGCGCCTGGACCGCAAGCTCAGCCACCATGTCGTGTCGTATGACGGTATGGGGTTTCTGCTGGTCGTCGCCGCTGAGAAGGGCAAGCACCTGGAGGCGCTCGCCGAGCTGGCCATGGACAGCGACTACTACCGAGACGTGCTGTGGCGCTCCGGAACCCACATCCAGTACTTGGAAGTAACCGCGCACCCGGACGGCAGGGTGCATACCCGGTCGATCACCCGCGACGAGGCGGAGGGCCCGTACCGTCGTCCGACCTGGGACGAGGCCGTCGCCGGGCTGGTGTCGCAGTACCTGACCTTGTGCTGGTCGCGGCACCAGGACGGTGAGACCGCGCCCTCGTGGCGTAAGTGGCTTGGTTTGCTCGGCACGGACGCGTTCTACACCGAAGAGGAGGAGGCGAAGCGCAGGCAGAACAGTGAGGTGGACTTCAACCAGAAAAAGGAGCGAAACGACGCGCGCCGCCGCGACCCGTGGGCGCTGAACCACCAGAACGGGGCGTGGGAATCCGACCTTCCGTATTGGGACGAGGTCGTCGCCGGTCGGTTGCGCAGCGACATACTCGAATTCGGATACCGGATGGCACGCGACCACCCCGAGCTGCGGCAGTCGGATCATCCCGCGGGCGTGCTGTACAGCATGGCGATTCGAGAACGGCCGTTGCCGTCCTCGGTGGACCACTCGACCGTGCCGGACGAGAACGTCGCAGGAGACAACCGATATCCGGTTGCGATTTCCGGTCTGGGTGAGGCGATCACGCTGACGTTCGACCTCAGCAATGGCCGATACCAAGTTTCGCGTAATCAGGCCGGGGCGCCACGGGGTGCCGCGGTGTCCAGCATTCTGGCGCAGTGGTTCTCGGTGATGAGCGACTCGAAACCGGAGCGCCTGGCGCGGAAGATCGGCAAGGCACTGGAAAAGCCGCGAAAAGGGGACATGTCTCATAGCGGATCCAGTGACATCAGTGCCGCGGCGGCGGTTGCGCGGCTGGTGGGCGTTCCCGTCAACCTCGACTATTCCGTCCACGAGCAAAGATCTGACGTTGTCGACCAAGAGTACGAGGATGTGGCCGAGTGGGCGGTCGGCGAATGCGCCAACGTAAATACAGGCATCGCACAGCTCAGGACACTGCTCGGACGGGCTGCAATCGAGGTGGACGCGCACCGTGTCGGCGTGGCGTTCCCGATCGAGGAGACGATCCGCACCGGGCGGCAGTTGAACGCCATCGTGTGGCGTCTGGCCCATGAACTGTGGTTCTACACCAAAGGCATGAATCTTCGGAAGGCGGATGACCAGCAGTTGCGGCTGTTGGAAATCGCGCCGGAGCTGCCCGCGGCGGCGAACGTCGTCCTGGAACTCCTCGAGGCACTGTCGGAGCGGGTACCCGGGGCGGACTTGCCAGATTGGCCGGAACCCGAGCGACAGAGTTTCGACAGGGACCTCCGTCGGATAGCTGAGCCGGTGGCTGAGGTCCTTGCCCAGTCGGATCCCATCGAAGCGGCTTTCGTGTGGCAGGAGCGGGCGCGTCCATGGGTGGAGGCACTGAGCGCTACCTTCGACGACGGGGCCACGAACGGCCGAATTTGGGCGCGGGATGCCGACACGCAGTTGGTGGCCTACCGGCCAGATGCCCCCGACGACCCGTCCGATGGCGGCGCTGTCGGCCCACTTCCACCGGGGCCGTCGAGCACGCCGCCGCAAGATGGCGGGGCCGCATCGTCGAATGACGGGGTGTTCCGAGCGGCCGACCCCTCCGATGGTGCCGGGCGTCGGGCGTCGGAGCCGGACGACGTTGCTGCTGTACCCGAAAGGCCGGTACCCGACGGCGACACGGCGCCCGACGACGGTGCGATCTCCATTCTGGTCAATGAACTGACACAACGGCTGGGGTTGAAGCGCGGTGTGCTCACCCAGGGCAGGTTGCGGCACGCGGTGGAGATCATCCAGATGCAACTGCGGCTGATGTCGGCTCGGCAGTGGCAGCACATGGTGCTGAACCGGGACGTCGATGATGTCGCGGCGCAGGTTGCGGCATTGCTGGGCGAACGGGTGCGAGCCGACGCGAGGATCTCAGAGCGCACGATGACCGTAAACAAGGCCGCGGGGCGCTCGCATGCCGCACGCGAAAGGCTGAGGTTGTCGCTCCAGCCACAGGGAGCGGCCGACGCCGAGCGCTTGGACCGCCTGTTGTGCCGGATTCTGGCTGTGCCGGAGTTGGACCGTGGATTTGTGCTCGGAGATCCCGAACAGCCGTTGGCCGCGCTGCGGCGGATGGCCGAGGATCTGGGTTCGCCCGAGCTGGTCGAGCTGGTTGAGCTCGTCGACCGTTATCTCGCGGCCCGCTGGCATGGATCGGCCACGGCCACAGTGGATTCCGTGGTAGCTACCGATTCCGCCGGACAGGTGCCACGGCGACTGTCGAATGCCCAGGTACGGGATGTCGCGCGGCGAGCCGAGGTAGGCACCAACTTGGTCCGCCGTTTCCTGCGGGGCCTCGAGCCGGCTGATCCGGCCAAGCTGACGCGTATCCGGGAGGCGTTGGAGGATTTCGGACATACCGCGCTGTCGAATGTCACCGATATTCCTGAATCGCCGGTATCGACGCCGCCGGCGATCGGCGGCAGCGATGGTGTGCATCGTGGTGTCGGTGCGGCCGATCCGGCGCTGATCGCCGGGAGCGGCATCGAAGTCACCGGCGAGACAGCCACATTCGAACTCCCGGATGTGCTGCGGAATGCGCCGTTCAACTGTGCGCCGGCGATGGTCGGTTTCGTCAACGACTTCCAGGACGAGATCGGCGCGCCGCGCGGGCCGGGGTTGGCCGATTCGCCGGAAATCGATCAGCACGGTGTCTATGAGGAGGCGATCGCACGCGGGATCGGCCTCGAGTGGAAAGAGGACGGGTTCGGGCTCGGGACCGAAGGACTGCTCGCGGTACTGCGGTTGGTCGACGATCCGGCGGCCCGCAAGGATCCGAGTAAGCGCCGGGCAGTGGCCGGTGTCATGGAATTCGGTGATGCGGGTGGGCACGCGTTCGCCGTGAAGATGCGTGCCGACGGCCGGATCGAGGTCTTCGAGAAGGTCGGCGGGGAAGTGCAGCGCTGGGTCGGCGATGCCGAGGTCCGGGCGTGGCTCGCCCAATGGTCCGGAAAGGTCGGCCGAGTACTCGGGATTGTCGTCGAAAAGACGCCGGGCTCGGGCAAGCTGTTCGTCGAAGGTCGCGATCGTGCCGAAATCATCGCTCGCGCGGCGCCGAGGGGACGTATCCGCGGCTCGGCGGTCGGGATGCGCACCGAATCTGCCGGGGCGATCCTCGGCTCGACCGAGACTTGGAGCCGATCGCAGCGCGCGTCGGCAAAGCTGTTGGACCGGGCAGGGTTCCGGGTTGAGCGCGGCCGGGACCTGCGCCTCGACGGCCGGGAGTTCGCACACGCCGTGCCGCCGGTATCCGGTGTCCGGCCGCTGCGCTCATGGCTCGAGCATCTGGTCACAGGTCGGCAAGCCGATCGGATCGTGGTCGACCTCGTCGATGCCGGTGCCGGTGTTCAGGAGCTCGCGCGGGAGTTGAACCACCGGCCGATCGCGGGGTTGCGCGAGCTGGTGGTGATCGACCGCTACGGCACTGTCGTGCAGCTGGATCGACTCGATGTATCGGATGCGTCGGACGGAAATGGATCCGCTCCAGATGCGCACGAGCGCAAGGACTCCGATCACATCGACAGCGATGATCAGGGCAACGCCGAGTCGGGTGGGCGCGGCCGCGGCGACGACGGTGGCGACGGACCACCCTTGCCGCCGGAATTCGGCGACGAGCCGGCCGGCCCGCAGCTGCCGGTTGCCCTGGCTGCCATCCGATCCGCGGACGAACTGCGCCTGCAGCAGGTACTTGCCGAACTGGTGATCGAACACGGTTATCGCACCGAGGATCTGACCCCGGAAAAATTGCCGACGAAGCTGTCCGACTTCTATCGGGAGATGGAGGAAAAGAGCAGTCAGCCCCCCGGAACGGTGACCGATGACGCCGGGGTGCAGCGGGCTCTCACCCTGCTGCCGGAACACCTTCCGCCGGGAGTGCGGGAAACGCTCGGGCAGGCGTTGAGTGATCGGTACGGGCGGATCGCACAAGTCGATGTTCTGCATGCTCGGATCACGATGATCGACCGGTTGGACGCGCAGCTGCTCGAGACATACTCGGACAGTGAGCGTGGCGAGGAGTTCCGATCGCTGACAGCCCAGGTCGCCGAGCTCGGCGGTTTCGCTGCCGAATTGAGCGAGGCACGCAACCTGCCGCTGTTGCCGCAGCAGGTGCTCGGTGTTCCCGATTGTGGTTGGGAGCCTGGGCAATTGCATCCGGATGCGGTGGTCGAGCAGGTTGTGGGTGACCGGTTCGCGATGGCGGGTATGCAGCTTGCGGATGCGCTGCCCGGGGTGGATCTGGATGCCCCGACGGTTGCGCAGGTTGCGGTGTTGCTCGGTGACGATCTGCTCCGTGTGCTCGAGTTGGAGCCGCTGGCGGTGGAATTCGAGCGGCTGCGCGAGGCGAAGAACGCGATCGACGCCATCGAAGCACAGGCCGACCGATTGCGTGATGCTGCCCGCCGGTTGGACGATTCCATGGCGAGCATGGTGCCGGAATCGCATGGCTTGCCGGCCGCACGGATCGGGCTGGGTGTGGAGCTCATCGCGTTGCGGCTGCGAACGACGGCTGAACTGGACGCCGAGCGCGAGTATCTCGTTGGTGATGGTGCCCAATTCGGAGTAGACCCGGGCGAATTCGACAATGAGCAGTTGAAGCAGTTGCGTAATCGCCGCGCTGCGCTGGCGGAACGGCTCGCGGGGTTGCTCAGCAATGTCACCGCGCAGGATTTGACGTCCACGCGGGTCGACGAAATGGCGAAGCAGCTGGGGCCTGAGCTGGGTAGCTCCCCGGTGTTCGACGCTATTCGGCATTTGGTCCAGCTCGATGTGATATTGCGCGACGCTGCCGAATTCATCGATGAGAACAAAGCCGCCGGGTTCCGCGCCGAGGTGTTCGACAAGCTGGAGAATGCGCTCGAGGAAGCGCATGCGGAGCAACGAAATTCGGCGTATCGGCTGGCCACCCTGGGTCGTTCACAGTCCGCTGAGCCAGCTGGGCAGATGGCAGCCGCGATCATCCGGTTGCGGCAGGCGGAAGAGAGGTTGGCGCGGTTACGGGCTGAGCGCAAGAAGCTCGGTGACCTCGCGAGTGCGCTGCTCGAGACCGGGAAATATCTGGGTATCAAGATCGAAGACGTCTTGATCGAGAGCGATTTTGCCAACGAGGATCATATCGAGGCACGTAGACGGCTGGATGCGGATCCCGGGCTGGGCCGTCTCCACAACATGCGTGCCGAGCTGCATAGGCGGCTGGATGCGGCCTTGGCGCAAACCGTCGCGCTGACGACTGCCCCGCGACAGCTGCCGGACCCGAAGCCGTCGCACCCGGTCGGTCTCGAGCCTCGCGTTGATGGTCCGCCGGTTGTTGGTGAGACAGCTGTGTTCGAGGTTCCGGATGTTTTGCGGGATGGGCCGTTCAATTGCGCGCCGGCGATGGTCGGATTCATCAATGACTTCCAGGACGAGATCGGCGTAGCGCGTGGGCCGGGTCTGGCTGATTCGCCTGAGATCGACGCGCGGGGGGTGTTGGAGGAAGCGATCGCGCGTGGGGTCGGACGCGAGTGGAAAGACAATGGTTTCGGGTCCGGTGTCGGCGGGCTGCTCGAGGTGTTGCGGGTTGTCGATGATCCGGCGGCTCGGGTGGATCCGAGTAAGCGTCGTGCGGTGGCCGGTGTCATGGAATTCGGTGATGCGGGTGGGCATGCGTTCGCCGTGAAGATGCGTGCCGATGGCCAGGTCGAGGTGTTCGAGAAGGTCGGTGGGCAGGTCCGGCGCTGGGTCGGCGAAACGGAAGTCCGGGCGTGGCTGGCCGAGCGGGCCGTCGGGGTCGGCAGAGTGCTCGGGATCGTCGTGGGGAAGGAGCCCGGCGCCGGCGGGGTATTCGTCGAAGGTCGTGATCGTGCCGAGGTCATTGCTCGTGGGGCGCCGAAGGGCCGGGTTCGTGGCCTAGTTGCCAGTGCGCTTACTGCACCGGCAGATACGGCCGGTTTGGCCGGGGACCTCACTGCGGCTCAGCATGCTTCCGCAATAGTGTTGGCCCGGACGGGTTTCCGGGTCGAGTCGGGCCGTGGCGAACGAGGCGATACCGCAGCAGATCTGCGTCTCGATGGTCGGGAATTCGCGCATGCGGCGCCGCCGGTGCCGGGGGTTCGGGCATTGCGTTCGTGGCTCGAGCACACAGTGGTGGGCAAGAAGGCCGCTCGGGTCGTGGTCGACCTGATCGAGGCGGGTGCCGGCATTGGGCAGCTGGCGCAGGAGTTGAGCCGCAGGCCGATCGCGGGGCTGCGTGAGTTGATCGCGATCGATCGGTACGGCACAGTCGTGCAGCTGGATCTGCCGGTGGCGAATGCCTCGGATAGGGCGGACCGGGGTGTACCCGAGGGCGACGACCGCGCGAACTCCGAAGGCTTCGACGGTGTCCTCGGAGACGGCGATAACCACCGCGATGCCGACTCGGGCGGTCGGGGCGATGACGGCGAAAGCGGGGACGGTCCCCCGCAGCGGCCGGGGGATGGCGATGAGCCGGTCGGCCCGGAGCTGCCCGAAGCCCTCGACGCTACGCGCCGCGCCGACGAACTGCGCCTGGAGCAGATCCATGCTCAACTGCTGACCGAATATGGTTTCGGCACAGCGGATCTGGCTCCGGAAGCGCACACCGCCGAGAAGGTGCAGCAGCAGCTTTCCGTCGTCTACCGGGCGTTGGAACAAATGGGCGGATGGCCCCCGGGGACGGTGACCGATGGGGCCGGGGCGGAACGAGCGTTCGCATTGTTGCCGGAGCGGGGGCATCCGACCGAGCTGACGGCCTACTCCAGGCGGGTGTTCGACAGGCGGTCCGAGCAGCTGAAGCTGGTGCGCGAGGCCGATCGGCTGCACTTCCGGATCACGCTCATCGACCGGCTGGATGCGCTGCTGCTCGAGACATACCGGGACAGCGAACGTGCCGAGGAGTTCCGATCGCTGGCAGCTCAGGCCCGCGAGTTTTCCCGGCTTGCCGCCGAGCGCCACCTGGTCCAGGACGCACCGCTGTTGCCGCAGCAGGTGCTCGGTGTTCCCGATTGTGGTTGGGAGCCTGGGGAATTGCATCCGGATGCGGTGGTCGAGCAGGTTGTGGGTGACCGGTTCGCGATGGCCGGGATGCAACTCGCGGATGCGCTGCCGGGTGTGGATCTGGATGCCCCGGCGGTTGCGCAGGTTGCGGTGTTGCTCGGTGACGATCTGCTCCGTGTGCTCGAGTTGGAGCCGTTGGCGGTGGAATTCGAGCGGCTGCGCGAGGCGAAGAACGCGATCGACGCCATCGACGCACAGCGACTGCAGTTGCGTGATCGCGAACTCGAGCTGGACTCTGCCATGGCGCGGCAACTGTTCGCGCGACCGGCACCGAAAGAACCCACGGCCGGCTGGGGCGGGCTGGGCGCGGAGCTGATCGCCTTGCGGTTGCTGACGACGGATCGGCGAGACAGCCTGCGCGAGTTCCTTACTCGGTATGGCGCCCGATTCGGTGTGCGCCCGGATGAGTTCGATCGTGCGCAGCTTCGACAACTGCATGCTCGCCGAGCAGCGCTGGCGGCACGGCTGGCCGGTTTGCTCAGCGATGTCACCGAGGAGGATCTGACACCGGAGTGGGTCCGGAATCAGGCGATAGAGCTCGGACCCGCGGGCAGTTCGCCGGCCATCGACGCCCTGCGGGAATTGGCCGCCCTGGACGGACTGCGTCGCATCGCCTCCGAGTTCGTCGCCGAGAATGCAACGGCCACATTCCAATCCGGCGTGCTCGACCTGCTGGCAGATGCTTTGGCAGAGGCACATTCAGCGGAACGGCTCGCCGCGCGTCGGCTCGCCGCGCTGCATCGTTCCCATGCCGAGACGGGTGCGCAGCGGGCGGCGGCGGTCATCCGGTTGGAGCAGGCCCAAGAGCGATTGTCCCGGCTGCGGACCGAGCGTACGAACCTCGGCGCACTTGCCGCGCTGCTACGCGAGAGCGGGAATACCCGCGCCGAACTGCAGCAGGAACTCATCGATGCCGTAGGCAGGGGCGATCCCAGCCGACTGCAGGGTCTGGCGTTGGAGCTGATGCGACTGCAGCGTGAGCGTGCCGAACTGGAGAAGCGGCTCCTCCACGCGCTGACGAAGACAATTTTCGTGACGGCCCCGCCGGTGCTGTTCGGTGGGCAGGGTATCGATACGCTGCCGTCCTCCGGCTTCGACGGGATAGGCGGTGCCTTCGGGGCCGGTATCGGCGGCGGAGTGGCGGGCTCGTCACTCGGCAACAGCTCTGCCACGATGTGGCGGGGCGGGGGCCTCACCGGAATGACGTGGAGCCCGATACGGTCCGGAAGTGGCCCCACCGACGGCACCGGCGAACACGCGACGCCCGAGTCCGATTGGCGCGGTCGGCTGCAACGCGATATCGAACGCGAGCAGCAGGTCGATGCGCTCACCGCCGTGGTCCGCCGGGTGTTCGCGGCTCAACCCGAGGACGTGCCGGAGATTGTCGAATCGTATGTGGCGCAACCGGAGCAGACGATCGACGACTATCCGGCCGGTATCCTGGAATCCGACTACGAGGAGCTGCGCGCCGCGGCGAGCTACTTCATCGATGTCAATCGGGCCGACGAGCGAGGCGCGCAGCGTATGCGGGCGACGGCAGATCGGCAAGCGGCTCGGATAAAACTCGCCCGCGACCTTCGCGAACACGGCCTGTCGACCACCGGACCCACCGCCGGGCCGGCGGAGCCACCACCGCAGGATGGCTTGTGCGCGCCGCTGGCCGGGCAGGCGGTCAACGACTACTACCACGATGTGCGTAACGGCCGGCGAGTGGTCACCATGCCGACGGTCGTCATCGACGAGGAAGGCACCCCCGGCGCCGCGCTGTCCTGGCTGGCCGGCGGACACGCCGACCCCATCGGAACGGGAGTCGCAGGCCACGAGGCCATCGCCGCCACGCTGTTCGGCGTCGAACCCGGACAGACACCGACTGCGACGCAGCGCGAAAGCAACCACCGCCGCGGCATGTTGGTGATCGACACCTACCTCGGCGAGTCCGAACACCGCGCAAACGCCTACTTCGTGGTCAACCACCATGGCGAATTGCTGAAGTTCGACCGCAGCGGCGATACGGTCGGTGAGTTCGTTCCCGACCACGCGGACGGTCTGGTGGCCTACAGCCACATCATCGAACTCGACACGAACGGCGATCCGGTCCGCCCGCTCGAGACCACCTGGGAACAGCAGGAAGCGGCTCCGGCTCCGCGCACCGATCGGCCGCGTCGCCCCCGCGTCGGCAACGTCACCGGCAAGGGCTCCGATAGTGACGCCGGCCGTGATTCGGGCAAGGTGTCGAAGCGGACTGCGGAACGCAGCGAGAAAGCCGAAAGTGCTGCTGCACAACCAGTTCCGGGCGGCGTATTGGCCGCGTTGCGATCGCAGACGTATATCGGCAAGTCGGCTGAAGAAGTGGTCGAGGCAGCGCTGGCCGGCGATGCGGAGTCGGTGCGGGAGTTCTGGAGTGCGGTCGATCGGTTGCCAACCGAGGACCAGAAGCGGTTGATGAAGCTGACCTACGCGGGGCAGCGGGGACCCATCCGTCACGACATCGTCGACCAGCTGGTCAGGGCGAAGAATATCCGGGCGCTGCGGGTTCGTGCACTTCATCACGTGGCGGCAATGCTCACCGGCCGTGAGAATTACGTGACGCCCGTCGGTCCCCCGGTGGCGGCTGTCAGGACTGCCCTCGGCGGTGACGCGGAGTCGGTGCGGGAGTTCTGGAGTGCGGTCGGCCGGTTGACGGCGGAGAACGAGAAACGGCTGCTGCGTTTGAAATTCGCTCCGGAGCCGGGGCAGTTCGATCTCGAGCCGGGGCAGACAGAACCCACGCTGACACAGATCGCAGCGGTGATGCCCGAGGTCAAGGATCTCCGGTCGTTGCTGACGCGCGCTGCACGGCATGTGGCAGACAGGCTTGCCGAAGGTGAGCCGGACATGGATACCGGTGAGCACGCAGGACACGACAGCCTTGCAGGGGATGTGGTCCGTGCTGCTTTGCGTGGTGACGCGGAGTCGGTCGAGGCGTTCTGGCAGGCCGTCGGTGAATTGAATTCCGAGAACCAGAAGCGTTTGTTGAAGCTGAAGTTCGCTCCAGAGCCGGGGCAGTTCGTGCTGGAGCCGGGACAGACAGAACCTACGCTCACGCAGATCGCAGCGGTGATGCCCGAGGTCAGGGATATCACTTCGCTGCAGTTCCGCGCTCTGCAGGCTGTGGCGGACAGGCTCACCGGAGGTGGCAAGGAGGCTTCGAGTCCGGATGGTCCGGCAATGGACGTGGTCCGAGCCGCCCTGAGTGGTGATGCGGCGTCGGTTGCGGCGTTCTGGCAGGCCGTCGGTGAATTGAATTCCGAGAACCAGAAGCGTCTGTTGACGCTGAAGTTCGCTCCGGAGCCGGGGCAGTTCGTGCTGGAGCCGGGGCAGACCGAACCCACGATGCCCCAGATCGCGCCCCTGATGCCTGAGGTCGACGATCTCGCCTCCACATACAAGCGCGCTATTCGCTTGGTGGCGGAGGCGCTCACCGGCGGCACGCCGCCTGTGGCGTGGAGTAGTCCGGCATTGGATGCAGTCGCCGAGGCACTCGCTGGTGACGAGGAATCGGCACAGGCGGTGTGGAGTGCCGTCGAAGGGCTGAGGTCCGAGTATCAAAAGCAGTTCATGATGCTGAGGTTTGGGCCCGAGCGGCTGGAGCTGTGGCAGATCGCGCGGCGGTTGCCCCCGGGCATGGACATTTCGTCGCTACAGAAACGTGCTGTCGGTCGCGTGGCGGCGGTGCTGGCCCGGCACGAAAGCGCCGCAGGTGAAGCAGCCGAGATAGTCCATACCGGCACAGAGACTCGTCCGGCGAGTCCGGTTCCGCAATCGCGAAAAGCGTTGGCCGCGCTCGAAAAAGCCTGGGATACGAACTGGAAGCGGATTTGGCGGCTCGCTCGGCGAGAGCTGCCACCACGGCAGCTGGAGTACCTCGAGAAGCGGTTCAAGCTGGGTTTGGAACCGGATGAAGCGGCGGCGGCACTCGGACTGGACGCGGCGGCATTCACTGCCTTGCAGTACCGCGCCGTGCTCACGCTGGGGCCGTTGCTGCCCGCAGAGCCGACGGTCGCGGACGGCGCAGCGACCACGCCGGTGGCGAGCCGGGATGCTTCCACCGAGGCATCGGTTGTGCCGCAGTCGGATGGTGACCGTTTCGGCCGGTGGTTGACCGACATTGGGCATGAGCCGGGCGAAACCGAAGCCGGGCCGTTCAACTGTGGTCCGTTGGTGCAGTGTTTCGTTCGCGATGCCGCACCGGGTGACGTGGGTGCGCTGATGCGTCCGAAGGATGTGAACGACGAGGCGATCGCGCTGGCGGGTATCGGCAAGGTCGAGCTTGTCGAGGGCATGAATATCGGTTGGGGCGAACAGCATTTCGACACGGGCACAGATGGTTTGGCCGCCATGGTCGAGCGTGTTCGTCTGCGCGGTGGTGTTCTGGTCGGTGGTATCGACCCGGCGGGTGACGGACTCGGTCACGCATTTGCAGTGGCCCGGGTCGATGAGGCTTTCGCCGAGAAGTTGAACGCTTTGCCTCCCGAGCTGCGTGGCCAAAACGATGTCGTGCCCGGTGAGGTGGTTGTCTTCGACAATGCCGCCGGCGGTTTGCTGCGTGGTAGGGCGGTGCGGCGCTGGGTGAACTCCGGCTGGATCGGTTCCGCCAAAATCTATGTGGCGGGTCTCGATGCCGAGGGCAAGGCCATCGATGAGTTCGAGAGTGCGAAGGTTCAGGCTGGACGTGGTCCGGCCGGGAACCTGGGTGCGGCACGCGACGGTGGCCACGGCGAGACGAACGTTCCGTCGGATTCAACGACAGCCGAACCAATCGACGACGAGTGGGTCGGCTTCGATGATTCCGATCCGGGCGTCATCGTGCCGGTCGCACCGCCCGAGGTCACGGCGCGACTGGTCAACCCCCTCGATTCGGCGACACACCCGATGTCGACTCCAAAGCCGCCCATGCCTGCGAACAGGGCACTCGAGCCGGGCGAACTCAACCAATATGCGACTGCTCTGGATGCGCTGCCCGATCTACCCGAGGGCTATGGCCGAGTCGTTCATATAACAAAAAACCCCTCTGCCGTTCCCGGAATAATCGACAACGGATTCCGTTATGCACAGCGCGGCGCATTGAATGGGTCGGCACACATTTTCGAAAGAGCCGAAGATGTACGCTTCGACGGTAATCGCGACCCCCGCTTCTACGGTCCGGGCTCGATAGCGATAGTCATGGATGTTCCGTTCTCGGAACTGAACATGCATTCGAATTTCCGCACTGCACCCGGCACGGTACCCAGTAGGTACCTGGTCGGTGTGATCGATGTGAGCGATATCGTCAACAGCACGGCCCCTCGATCCGCGCACGTGGGTGGCCGGGCGTTGGAATTCGTCAAGCTGACCTGGCATGACGATCGGAAGGCGTTCCGGCGTGCGCTACGGCAACTGCCGGCCGATGAGCAGATGTGTATCCGTTCGCGGATCATCAGGGAGGAATCCCGTGCGCAGATGGTGGTCGCGCTGGCCGAATTGGAGCGCACCGAACAGGGTCTCGCTCAGCTGTACAAGTCAGCAATCCGCCACCTCGCCGAGGAGATCACCGGCTTCAAGCCACCCACCCCCGCCGAGGCGACCGAGCGGATCGAGGCGGCCCAGCGTTACGCCGCGACCGAGCTCGAGGAGCTCGTCCGCGATCTCGACCCGGAGCGGTTCACCGACGACGAGAAGCGTTATCTGGAACTGCGATTCGCCGATGGTTTGTCATCGGGAGAAGTCGCCGCCGCGCTCGGCAAGACCACGAACGCGGCTGCCCGGCTGCGGGCCCGTGCCGTTGTCAAACTGGCGGAAGTGCTTGTCGCCGAGCTGCTTCCCGGTGAGGATCGCGACAAGTACACGATCCTGGACACGGTACGGCCCGTCACGATAGCCGACGTGGCGAACCTCGCCGGGGTATCCGTCGGTACCGCTCGGCGCGCCTATCGCGGCAGCATCGACTCGCCCGCGGTCACGGCTGCCATCGACCGGCTCGGCTACCGGCCGTCGCGACGGGCCCGGGGCACGATGAGTGGCGGCTGGCCCATGGCGGAACGGGCCGGTGTTGGGGACACGGTTGCGCCCCAGCGGGTTCCGATGGCCGATCCAGTCCCGTCGCCGAAGCCGATGAGCGCCGGTGCCCGGCAGGCGGTTCCCGTTGATGATGGTGTGGTTGCTCATGCCGCACCGGAGGGTTCGACGGGCGCGCGGGAGGCGGGGCATGTTGCGAACCAGTGTGGGCGGCTGGTGTTGGAGTTGCTGGATTGGGTTGCTCCGGAACTGATTCCGAGTGCCGAGGAGCTCGGTCTGGGTGGCATGGTGGTCAAGGACATCGTGCGCATTGCGGGGGCGGATCCCGCGCATGTTCGGCGGTTCGAGGTTGATCCGGTTCGTCCGCATCGGGGTGTTGTGGATGCGTTGCTGGGTTTGCCGGAGTCGATGCGTGAGGGTGCGTCGGTGCTGGTGTTCGACGGTTTCGACAAGGCCGATGAGCATGGTGTGGCTGGGCACGCGTTCCGGTTGGTGGTGCGCGACGGTGAGATTCATATCGAGGATCCGGGCAGGGGGGTGTTCGGTCGGTTCGAGGATGTGATGGGTGCGGGGGCGTTGGCGGATTTGCAGGGGGTGTGGGCGGTCGGATTCGATCGTGCGGGGAACCCGCTGGATTTGCCTGGCACGCAGGCCGACGCTGCCGATCTCGAATTCGCCGTCGGTTTGTCCCAGGACACGATCGGCGACCAGGCATTGTCGATGCTGGCCGGGGCCGGATCGGAATGGCTGGCGCGGTTGTCGCGAATCGTCAAAGTTCAGCATGTTCCGAGATGGTCGGCGAAGCGTCATGCCTCCTTTGATCCCGAGACGCTGACCAACACCATCGAGACGCTAGGTGTGGATCTCGTCGTCCAGACACTGGGGCTGATTCACGAGAATCGGCATGCGCGGGACTTCGAAGACAGCCCCTGGGCGGACGCGGCCACGATGTTGCGCGGTGAGTATGTCCACGCGGCTCTGCGCTATGAAGCCAGGGCGTTTGCCGAAGAAGCGTTGGTGGCCATGGCATTACACTCGCGTGGCTATGATGTGCCCGACAATGTGAAGGAATTCACCGTCTTCGCCGAGGCATATAGGGCGGCTGTCGCCGATGCCCAGCAGGCACAAACAGATTCAACTCTTTCCGAACTGGCGACTGTCGGGTATCGAGCCGGTGTCCACGCCTTGGAAGAGTTCTTCGGCTCACCCGATAAGGACGGCAAGCCGAGAAACTATGTCCGACAGGCGCGGCGGGAATGGCTCGGTGCTCGTCGCGAGGCTCAGCAACAAACTGTGTACACGCCGACTACGCCGGAGAAGGCGATGGAAATCCGGCGGTCGGTGCTGGCGAGAACTGCTGCCGATCGGGATCTCGCCGCGGTGGACCGCGCACTCGAGCGGGAACTCGAGCGTCAGCGGCCGACTGCATCCGCCCCGCTGTCGAATGCCGATACTCGTCGCCGGGAACATGCCGCACTGCTGCTCCGTGATTTGATCGCATGGCGGGCGGCCGCGGCTCGGGATGCGACCGACCGCCATGCCGAGGTGGATTCGGTGGTCGCGAGCGACGTGCTGACCGCGATATTGCATCGTGAGCCCGGCACGATGCTGACCGCTCACGTCGCGGTAATCCGCGGTAGCCGCCCGCGCCTGGTCGTCGTGGCCGGTGACGGGGATCATGTCCGATTGCGTGCCGCCGCGATCGCAGCTCATCCCGAATTGCCGGGCCTGGAAGGTCTGGACTGTGAGTATCTATCCGCCACCAGCGACTGGAACGCAACGGTGCGAACGGACCGTCTCGAGAATCCAGAAGCCCGGCCCCAACAGCACGTCCCTGAGATTCCCTGGCTGGATTTGGCCGAACAGGCGTCGGCGCGGCGCATGCGCCGCGCTCGGCAGATGCTACTCGATATCGAGAACGGTGCGTGGGCCGATACGTTGCTGCGAGACAACGGTATTCACGTGCAGTTGGAGGCACATGCCGACGACCGGTTGTATCCGTCCCGAAAAGTCCTGGTGCTCGATGCCGGCAAGTCCGATGTCGAACTTGCCGCCGCGATGTTCGCAGGTGCCATGGATGTCTGGCATGAGCTGAACCCTGACAGCAACCCTGTTCGTGATCTGACGAATCCGGACCATGCGCAAGACCCGGACGGTACGGAATATCTGCGGGTACGACTCGAGGAGGAAGCGCAAACGCAAGCCGCGCGTGCCGAGGCGATGCGGCAACTGCGGGAGGCCGGCTACGACACCGAGCCGCCCGACGCCATCGAACTGGTCTACACCGCGGCATACCGTCATGTTCTCGACGGGGTCGGGCACGGTCGTACCCCGGCAGAGGCTGAATATCGACTCGCGTGGCAGGCAGGCGTCGCCGCCGTGCAACCGTTGCTCTATCGTGTCGGGCCACGCCTGGCCGGTGGCACCTACGCCGACTTCTATGACCAGGCCTGGGCCGAATCCCGCGGTACCGCATCGGTCGACGCCAGCGTGTTCGACCGGGTGTTGGCCGAGGCATTCCAGGACGACCTTGACCTCGCCGTCGGCGCGGATTCCGCGGCCGAGGCGCGGACCGAACTCGATGTGCGGGGGCGGCTGACCGAGCTGGGCCGGGAGCGGAGCGCGGCCCTGGAACACCGAGAGCGGGCACGCGCCGAACTGATCGAGTTGACCGATAACGAACTGGCCGAACTGGGGCCGGTTTCCGGTGAGCTGGAACTGTTGCGGCGAGCTACCGATCCGTTGAGCCGGGCATTGGTCGCCTCGATCGATACCTATCACCACTGGGACGCACAGGTCGATCTACTGGACGCCGCCATCGACGCCTATGTGGAAGCTGATCGTCAGCGGGCAACTTGTGATCTGCTCGCCTTCGAGAGGTCATACGATCCGATGCGGGCGCGACCGGGCACCACACTGATGGTCGAGCTGACTCGGCAGCGGAACACGGTTCGGGCCGAACTGGCGGAATTCCTGGACATCGAACCGGGACAGGTAACCGCGGACCAGGCATACAACCTGTTGGGCCAGGCACAGCAGCAACAGCAGTCCCCGTTGCCGCCGGATGATCCGAGGCGGTTCCTGTTCGCTGACCGGACGGTCGCGCTGTGTGAACAGTTCCTGGCAGTGGACCCGATCGTCCGGGCTGTCGATCGGTTGCGTGATTGCGAAGCACATGCCCGACAGCTCGACGAGCGGGCCCACCCCGCCGTGCCGGAGCCGAAGTCCTCGGCGACCCGGATCGCCGAACAGCTTGCCGAGGTACCGGATCTCGGCCCCGACCGCCGGGCCGCGGTCACCGCGGTGCTGGAAAAATCCTTGGCGCACAATAGCGCGGCGCTCTGGCCGGTGGAGCGTCTCGGTGCCGGTCACCGTATCCAGGTGCGCGACGGTGCCGGCCGCAAACTGGTGGACGTCGAGATCGCCGATGGCGTGGTGGTGGTGCGAGCACACCTGCACCGCGAACAGCCCGCTCGGGTCTTGGTGGCGCAACAGCTGGTGCCCGAACTGATGACCGGCTGGACCGATCCAGGTCAGGTCACCCGTGCGTTCATCACCGTCATCAAGCGGATGTCCGGCATCGGCCCTCGCCCCACGGGCCGCCTCGACGGGGGCACCGGCGTAGTGACCATGGAGCTGTCGGGGCCGCCCGGCTCCCGGCAACTCGATGTCACCGCCGACACCGACCGCGGCAACCTGGCGTTGTATTTCGATGAGGGAGACGATGATTCGGGAGGAGGCGGGGGTAATCGAGGGCCGTTCCCCGGCCCCGATATCGGTGGCCCTGCGTCGGCGGATTCCGGCATTGCACCGATCCGTTCGCTGCCGCACGGTGATGTCGATCATGTGAATGACTGTGTGCCGGTGGCGTTCGAGGCGTTGGATGAGCTGCACGGTCCTGGGTTGGTGAATTGGTCCGAGTTGGGTTCGGTGGGGCTGGGGGGTGTCTCCGGTGGTCGGATCGCTGCCGCGTTGGGGCATAGGCCGGCTGGGTTTGCCGGTCGGGCCGCAGTTGTTGATGAGCTGGCCGGTCGTGGTGAGAAGGCCGCGGCCGTGCTGTTCGAGGTGTACGACGACACCGGTATGGGGCACGCGGTGTTTTTGGTGCACAAGGGTGATGGTCGGGTTGTCGTGGTCCGCGCGGGTGGGGTGGAGACAGACTTCGAGGAGTGGGTCGAGGAGCAGCGGATCGAAGGCCGTCCGGAACCGATCGGGGTGTGGGCGGCGATCGTCGACGAGGACGGTCAGGTTGTCGAGGGGCGGGGCGAGCAGAAGTTGCCGCTGTTGCCGTCGGATAGGGACTTCGGGCGCAATCCTGATGATGCGCGCCCGTCGTCGGCCTCCCCCGGAGATTCCGATGCCGAACGCGACGGGGTCGGCAAAGAGTTCCACCATCGAGAAGACGGTCTGGAGTGGAACGCCGGTGCGAACGCCGCACCGGACATAGCCGGTGGCGGCGCGCCGTCGCCGCGATCCGGCGAGGTACTGCGTCGGCTGCGTGACTCCCTGGTCCCGCCCGCCCCACCCGAGGAGAATTGGCGTCGTGCTCCGTTGACGCTCGATTTCGACGGGCAGACCGAGTTCCGGCTGCGCCTGCGCGGTTCGCGCGGAGACCGGACGTATCGCGCCACCGCGAATATTGTCGGCCGGGACGTCACATTGGCTTTCGCGCACGGGTATTGCCACCGGTTCTCCTCCGCGCTGCACAACATGACCGGTTGGCCCATCGTGGTCCTCGGCGGGCCGTTGTCCGACGGCAGTTGGGTTCCCAAGCACAGTGCTGTGGCGATCCCGGACAGTGACGAGCTGCTCGATATCACGGGGCGCAACAGTCTGACTGTGCTCAAAGAGCGTTACGGCGCAGAGGATTTCCGCGTGGTGTCCGACGCGCAGTCGATGCTCGACGAGGTGATTACCGACGGCGCACGCCTGCGAGGCAATCGGTTCTGGTGGGCCGCTGAAGAACCCGTTCAGGTTGTCGAAGCCATCAGTCATTTCGCGCGGTTCGTGTTGCGGGACAACGGGTACGGCGATCTGGCCGATGCGGTGACGCCAAACCTGCCAGCGGTCGAGCCGAGCCGGCTGGACCAGGCCCGGGCCCGGCTGGTCGAGAACCTGGAGTCCGCTTTCCGCCATGTGTATTCGCAGTATCAGAGCACGGACGAATTCGCCCGCGAGTATCGCGACGCCTACCTCGCGAAGCGTCCGCGCGACGAGAAGCGGTTGGGAACCGGCCCGGATGCGCTCGACCAGATACGTGAGTTGCAGGCCCGCCACGACCGGGGGCGCGCTCGATCGCGGCGGATGGTAATCGGACGGGTTCTCGACTTCCTGGAGGGCCAGGCCTTCCGTAGCCAACCTGCCGACTTCTTGGCTCCGATGGCTGAGGCCATCGGGAGGCGCGAGAACTGGCTCCGGAAGTTGACGCGGTTCGAGACCCACATCCGCGACCGTGGCCTGCTCGCGACCGAGCGGCTGCCGGATGGTGAACTGGACGCCGCGCTATTGGCGGCCACCCGGTTCATCGACAACGACCACGCTGTCGCCGCGCCCCCGCGCGTCGAGCGCGACGGCCAGGATGCCGAGATGGTGGTCCATCTCGAAGGTATGGCGTCGAAGAATTGTTTCGTCGATGCCGGGGCGGCGGTGTGGCAAGCGGTGGGTAAGGAGCCGCCTGCCGAGTTGGCCGGGTTCGATGCGGGGCTTGCCGGGACGGACCCGCGAGACGGCGCGATGAAAATGCGGGCGGGCTGGCATGAGGAACCGCTGACTTTGGACGCGGTCCATGCGCATGTTCGTGATCACGGTGGGGCTGTGCTGATGGGGGTGACGTTTTCGGGGTTGACCGAGGTCACTGGTTTCGGGCATGCGGTGGCGGTGAAGCGGAACGAATACGGCAGCGTCGTGGTGGTGGAGGACGGCCATGAGGTCTGGTTCCAGGAGTGGGTGCGGCGTCGTGGGGCGATCGATCAGGTGTTCGCGATCTTCGTGGACGAAGATGGGGTGGCTGAACATCCGCTGGCTCCCGGGCAGGTGCCGTCGTTCGTGCCGCGGGCGCTGGAGGGCGTGCGCCTCGGTGCCCGGCCGGAGGATATGGGTCCTGCGGGGATTAACGAGGGCATCCTATGGTTGTCCCAGCCTCGAAAAGTCCCTGCCGAGCTACTGATACACGATTCCGACCGGGGCCGGTCCGCGGATTGGCTGTTCACCGGTCCGGGCACGGTGGCAGGCAATGCTTTTCGGGTGGAAGTCGCATCGCTGCGAGGGATCGGCGCAGCGGGTGAGAAGGGGCTCGCGGTCGAATTGACCCTGCACTCGGCGGAGGGTGCGTCCGGTCGGGTGATCCTGGAAATAGTCTCGGACGAAACGGGCGAGTGGGACTGGGATCGCGGTTATCCGACGCTGCTTCGATATCGGGAAGTCGATTTCGGTCCACATCCCGAGAGCGTTGCGCCGGTGGTGCGGATGCTGCACGAGCGGATCACTCAGCGGATGCTGAACGACAGGAATCGCTGGGCGCCCGGCAATGAGCAAGTCCCGACCGAGAACGTTGCCGCGCCTGCCGGACAACCCTGGAGCTTCGCGAACGCGTCCGAGTTGGCGGTGGAATTGTCTGTCGGGGAACTGAACCCGATGGTGACCTTTGGTGGTGAACTCGGCGCCGAGTTGGACTGGAACCCGAGGCAGTCGGTAGCCGAGCCCGATCTGTCGAGCGTTCAGCCTTGGCTGGAAGAACAGCTGGTGGGTTGGGTCGGATGGTCGGTCGGCCAGATCGGCGACCGGGTGCGTGAGCTGGCCCACGGCGTGATTTACCAGACCAGATCGGAAGACCCGGAGCACTACGGTGACCTCACCCTGGTGCTGCGCGCGGTCGCCGGCAGATTGCGGATCGAGCTGCACAACAACAGCCGAGTGTTGCAGCCGGTGCCCAATATCGGGACGAGCCGTAGCTGGGCCGGGGTGGAGCGCACCGCGGACGGTGCGGGCACGGTCACCTGGGGAGAACTCGAGTCCACCGTTCCCGATCTCGTCGCGCCCGTGCAGGACATCGTCCATCGGGCCGGGGCGTCGTCGCTGGCGGCGGCATTGTCCTCCCAGGGCGAGCCGGACGAGATCGTCACGGTATCCCGGCGGCGGGGCGGCATCGTGGCCGAAATTCTCAGCCGGGCAGGCGAGTTGGGTGTAGCACCGGCTGAGTTGCTCTCTTGGTTCCCGGAACTGGGTGAGGTGATGTGTGCGCTGCCCGCGGCGGCCGTGGACACTTGGGCGCGAGCGGACTTGCAGGAACAGATCGAGCAGCAGCGCAGGAACAGCAGGTTCGACGAGTCGCGGCAGTCGCGGCTGCACCAGTTGGAACGGGCCGCCGAGACGCTCGAGACGGTGGGCCACCAGATCGCGGAACTCGGCCTGCGGACCCAGTTGTTGTCGGCCCGGTACCTTCCGGATCACGGTCCCGACGGCGTCATGGTGCCGGACGGGGGACGGACGCAACTGTTGGTGGCCATCGGGGACACCGAGGCAGACAGCGATGCCGCCGACATCGTGGCAACGGCGGACACGGTGATCTGGTATCTGCCTGGGCCGGTGCCGGGCATCCTCGGCTTGGAAGACCTGATGTCCCAGGTCGCCTACCACCTCGAGCAGCAGAAGCAGCAGGAGCCGTCCAAACGGGTGGTATTGGTGATGCTGCTCGACAACGACATGAGCGACCAGCTTGCCTCGGCACGACCCGACAGCGAGACGCAGCGAATCCGGACGGCGGTGGATGCCCGGAACCTGGTGGATCGGGTGGCATCGATGAACGCGGCCAGGGAGGCGCTCACCGGTAGTCGGGCACGGATGCTGCTCGTCGGTCACGATGCCGGGGTGGACATCGTGCTCGAGGCGTGCGAAACGCCCGAGATGCGAACCCAGTTCGACGGTGATCCGCAGCTCGAGGATCCGTTGCTGTATCCGTTCGAGGCGCAGTTGGCGCAGTTGGCGCAGTTGGCGCAGTTGGCGCAGCTCGAGCGTGCGGTGCCGGCGCAGCCGGGCGAGTTGCGGGAGCAACGGCGACAGGAGTTGTGGCAGCTGCGGGTGCTGCTGCGCTGGCTTTCCAGCGAGGTGGGGAATTCCCTGGAGCCGCGTGCGCTGTCGCTGGGGTGGGGCGGCAGCGCGGAGGTTGTGCTCGGTGACCTCGATACCGCGCGGCGGATAGAGGTCCATGCGACCGTCGGGCGCACGAACCCGATCTCGCTGCGGGAGAGTCTGATACGCGGCCACGACCGGCACAACGCGTCGGTTGCCGAGCTGCGGTCGCCCGACGACGATGCGGCGGTGGCGACACTGGTGTGGCGGGGGCCGGATCTTGCGGCGTTTGTCGAGCGCGTCACCGGGTTGCTGGAGCCGCGGTATCGGTCCGCGCGGCGGCCGCAGGTCGTGATCAACACACATGAGGCGAACGACCCGCGGGAACAAGAGCCCGATCTCGGAAAGTTGTTGGTGACGCTGGCTTTCCAGCAAGTTGAGCGCCGTGCCCAAGCGAAGGCTGTGTTGCGGGAACTGGCCGACGACGCGAACACCAGCCTGGATGAGCTTTTGGCGCCGGGCTCGCTGGTGCGTGCGGACTGGGAACAGCGATTCCGCGAGCTGATGCCGGCGGTCGCCGCGCGTCACGGAATGTCGGTAGACGTATTCGCCGACCCGATGATCGCTCGGCGCGTGTGGCAGGATTTGGACCAGTCGATCCGTTCCCGGCCGACCGATGACATCCATGATGATGTCGTCTTCCTGAACTTGTTCGAGGCGACGCTGGCCTTCGCCACCATCCAGCGAGCCGACGCCCGCCTCACGCAACTCGTCGGCGTGGAACTGGTGCTGCGTGACGCCGCGACGCGTAGGCATGAGCGGATCGACACCCGGGATGCCTTCGTGCACTTCGCTTCGGCGGCAGCCACCCTCGATCAGCTCGCCGGCCAGCTGTTCGCGGCGGATCTCGCGGTCGCCCTGGCTCCCACGGACGAAGCGAAACTCGTCACGCGCCACCAGTTGAACAACCTGTTCGACAATCTGCTCGCCGATCTCACGCGGACCGCGAAGGCCGGGTCGGCGGCATCCCGGCCGCGGCTCGGCGACATGCTGGTGGGGTTGCGGGCGCAACTGCGTGCGGATCCGATCGCGGCACAGCGGGCCGCGCAGCTCGATGCGCTGGAACACAATCTGCGCAGCAGCCATCGGCAGCGATTGGCGGCCAAGCGGCGTTATTTCACGATCCGTACCGAGTGCATCGCGGATTTCCCCGCCGAAGTGGAGTATCTGGGCACCGTCACCGATCCGATCGACCCGGCGCGGTTGGTCGCGCGCATCGGTGAGGTCGTCGGCGAAGGTGAAAACTGGCGGTCGCGGGTGGCACAGCTGGACCGGTTGCGCACGGCCGCTGAACAATACGTCGCTTGGGAGGATCGGTTCGCCCGGTTGCGTGCCGCCGCGGACCAGCTCGAGGCGGTGGCGTTCGAGCGGCTGGTGATGGACACCGCCGATGTCGAACTCCGGTACAACCAGCGGTTGGATCAGGCTTTTGCTCAGCTGACGGAGCTGTTGGCCGAGCCGGAACCCGATATGGGTGCCCGCCCAATGCCCGGTCCGGTTCGACAGGCCGAGCGTGGTGGGTCGACGCGGGCGGTTCCGAGCGTAGGTGATGGTGCGGCCGAGCCGAGCCGAGCGCAGCTGTCGCATCGGTCCGACGACATCCCGAAGATTTGCGCGCTCGAGATCCTGCACTTCGCGCGGCTGCTCGGTGTCGAGTTGGCCGGGAATATCCCGTCGCTGTTCGACGAGCAGATCCGGTTGGCAGGTCTGAGCCCGGTCGAATTCGCGAAGCTGTTGGGGGCCGATTGGGCAGAAGAGCCCTTCGAATCCCTGGAGCAGATGCGTGCGTTGGCTGCCGAGGGCAAGTTCGTCATGGGTGCTGTCGCGCACGAACCGTTCGGCGCGCACGCGTTCATGCTGTACCGGCGTGACGATGGCCGGGTGTGGGTGCACGAACGCAAGGGCCACCAGGTTATCGATGTGCCGTTCGTTGAATGGCGGCAGCCGAAGGGCGCGCTGCACGGCATCGTGTTCGATGCGCATCGCAAGCCATTGCGACCGTTGACTCCTGGGCAGGAACCGACCGGCAGCTACCCACTCGCGAACCTCGCGGGCGCAGCGAAGGGCGTCGCACCGACGCCTGTTACTTCACTCGGACAGCTCCAGCCGGATCCGGCTGCGTCCGGTGCCGGATCAGGGCTCGGCGAGACTGCCGGGATCCTGGACGCATTGCGTGCGCACGCCACCCGTCGAGCGGTCGAGCTGTTCGGCGCCGAGCCGAAGCTCGGCTGGGTCAGCGCCGACGAGGCGTGGCGGATGGTCGAGTCGCTGGGCCGGATCGACCCGCGCCGGCTGCGGGATGGCATGCGGGTGCTGGATTTCGACATGCGCAGCAAGGTCATCGAACGGCGCATTTTCGACGGGCGATCGGTTGCCGAGACCGCCGCGGACCTGGGGATCACGACAGACCGGGTCGAAGATCTCCAGGCGAAGGTCGGGGCACAATTCGCCGAAAACCTTGCTGGTGTCTGGGTGTGGAGACCCCGTGGCGCGGCTGGCCCGCGAGTCATCGAAGCTTTGGCCGACGATCCCGATGATTTCCTGCACTGCCTGGCGCTCTTGTCCCCGGACACGGCGGAGGCGATCAAGCTTTTCCTGCTGGGCTGGTCGGATGCCGAGATTGCCGGCGAGCTGGGTGGCGAGGTCAGGACGGTCGCGAAACTGCGGCAGCGTGGGGTCGGCTTGGTGGCCGAACTGCTGGACACCGACCCCGCCGACCGGAAGCCGCAGCGAGCGATTCAACGCCGAACGGGCGCCGCTGCCACCGAGAGCGTGATCCCCTATCAGCGCCCGGCAGTCAAGGGACTTCCGAAGAAGCTGCGCGGCCTGATGAACTGCGCCCCGGCGGTGGCCACCGCAGGTAGGGATTTCATGCAGAGAGTGGCCGGCATTGTGCCGAATGCGCCTGCGCTCGTGGACAGTCCGGGGGTCAAAGCCAACGGTGTCCGGGAAGACGAGCTGGCGCGGGCACTGGGCGCCGATTGGCATGAGGGCGGTTTCGGCTCCGGTGTCGATGGTCTGCGTACGGCGCTGCGGATGGTGCGCGACGGGGAAGTCGGGTTTATCGCAGGCGCGATGGTATTCGGGGATGCGGGTGCGCACGCCTTCGCGATCGAGCGCACCGCCGACGGTGGGGTGGTGATCACCGAGAAGATCAACGGAAGGAAAAAGACCTGGTCCAGTGAGAGCGGTTACCGCACTTGGCTTTACGAGCGGGGCAGCTGGAATATCACTGCGGTGCACGGCATCGTCATCGGCATCGATGGTCGCCCCGAGGTGCGGTTCGACGAAGGACGCGACCGCAGCGAGGTGCTCGGCGACTCCGCCCCGGCGGTGCCGATCGGTGGCAGGCCGGACGATCGTGCCGAGTCCCGCGCGGGGCCGCCGTCGCCGCACCGATTGGGCACCGAGCTACGTCGGCTGCGTGAGTCGCTGGCTCCATCCGACGGTGCCGGGGAGAACTGGCGCCGTGCCCCGTTGACGCTCGATTTCGACGGACATACCGAGTTCCGGTTGTCCATATCCGATTTCCGTGGTGCGACGTACCGCTTCACCGCGAATGACATCGACCGAAACGTCGAAGTGGTGTTCGGACAGGCGCTCTGCCACCGGTTCTCCTCCGCGTTGCACAACATGACCGGCTGGGACATCGTGGTCATCGGCGAGCCGCAGCGCGACGGGACGTGGGGGCCAGTGCACAGCGCCGTCCATATCCCGGACAGCCAGGATCTGCTCGATATCACCGGCCGACACAGCCTGGCCGCACTCATGGAGCGCTATGGGGTAACCGAGTATCGCGTGGTCAAGGACGCGCGGTGGATGCCTGGGGACGTGGTGACGCGCATAGACCACCTGCGCGGCGATCGGTTCTGGTGGGCTGCCGAAGAACGCGTTCAGGTAATCGAGGTAATCAGCCACTTCGCGCGGTTTGTGCTGCGGGACAACGGGTACGGTGATCTCGCCGACGCGGTGGCAGCGGACTCCGACGTGTCCGCGATCGACCCGAAACGTCTGAGCTACGACAGGTTGGCGCGGCTGCATCGCAGGCGCGGGAAGGCCGTCGCGGAATTGGCCGCGCTGATATCCGATGACCCGGCGGCGTGGACGCCGAACCAGCTGGCCGCCCTCGGTGCCACGCTGCGGGAGCGAGGCGATCACACCGCGCTGGAGGTGTGGACGCGGTTGCGTGCAATCGACGCGAAAATCGCCGAGGGCCGTGACCATCAACGCAGCAATGCCAGGGTCCGGATACTGGAAGATCTGGAATACACCTTGCATCAGGTGTATTCGGCGTACCAGCGGGAGGAGCTGACCCTCCTCGAGCGTCGCCATGCCTACCTCGCGGAGCGGCCCCAGGACGAGGGACGGTTGGGCACCGGCCCCGACGCGCTCGACCAGATACGTCGGTTGAGTGCCCGAGGACGGTCCGGCGTGCTCAGACGGTTACGCGGTCGCCGCGAGAGCCATGAGGGTGATCGAATAACCCGGATTTTGGACACGATGGCGCAGGCCGCCGAGAACCGCGAACACTGGGCCCGACACTTCGAGCGGCTCGAAGGGTATGTCCGCGAACTCGACGCCCGCGTCGAGGAACTGCGCCCGGCCGACGAGACACACCGTCGCGGCGGCGAACTGGACACCGCGCTGCTGGAAGTCGCTCGGGCCGTTCAAGAGGATTCTCGCGTCGGACCACGTAATGACGACGGCTGGCGCGACCGGCCGGATGCTGAGATGGTCGTCCATCTGGACGGGACCGCGCCGAAGAATTGTTTCGTCGATGCCGGCGTGGCGGTCTGGCGAGCGGTGGGTGTGGCGCCGCCGGCCGAGCTGGCGGGGTTCGATGCCGGGCTCGCCGGGACGGATCCGCGAGACGGCGCGATGAAGATGCGCGCGGGCTGGCATGAGGAACCCTTGACGGTGCACGCGATACACGAGCACGTAGCCGAGCACGGTGGGGCCGTGCTCATGGGGGTGACCTTCCAGGGGTTGACCGAGGTCACCGGTTTCGGACATGCGGTGGCGGTGAAACGGAATGAATACGGCGATGTCGTGGTCGAGGAAGACGGCCGCGAGATCTCGTTCTATGACTGGGTAGGGCGTTGCTCGGTGATCGATCAGGTGTTCGCGATCTTCGTGAACGAGGCTGGGGTGGCCGAACATCCGTTGGAACCGGGGCAGGTGCCGTCGTTCGTGCCGCGGGCGCTGGAGGGCGTGCGCCTCGGTGCCCGGCCAGAAGACCTCGATGCCGACATGACTGCCGAGGTCCAGCGCCTGGAGGCCGAGCGCAACGAACTGATGCTCGATCTCGGCATGTACAACCCGCCGGGCCACGAGAACCCGGTTGTGCCGGTGCGGCAGGCGATCGCGACGCATGCCGCGCGGGTGGCCGCCGCCCGGCTGGCGCTGGCGACCGAAATCGGTGTCCCGCTCGACGATCTGGAGCAGGCCACCATGCGGCCCTTCGACCTGCGCGAGCGGGACAGCAGACCAGACCTGCGCCGCCAAGCGCAGCTGCTGACCCGGCTGACCGCGGTGCTGGATCGTCTCGAGGCGCTGTTGGAGCAGACCGGTGTGGACCAGCTGGAGTTGGTCGCGCCGCTGCCATCGAACCCCGCGCCGGCCGATGGTGAGCGGCAGATGCGCGATATCCCCATGGGTGCCCGCCCGCAGGATTCGTCCCCTGCGGTGCCCAGCGCGGAAACCGTTGGCGCGCCGGCTGATAAGCAACCGACGTATACGGCGATAGCGCGGGAAACCGGGCTCAGTCGCACCGTGGTTTCCCGTCTGCTGCGCGGGGTTTCCTTGACAGAGCTGAAAATACCCAAGGCATTCGAGGTGCTCGATGCGGCCGATCGGCTCGGCTATCGCATCCCGTCCGAGCATGCGTCGGCGGGCGGGCGAGTCGGGTTCAATTGGTTCCGGGCACGACTGCAAGAGCTCACCTGGACTGCGGCGCCGACTGCGACGGCGAAACAACAGCTGTCGTTGGCGCAGGGGATGGTGCTGGAGCGGGCGATGATCCAGCTCGATCAGCAGACACGGTCCTGGTTGCTGGCGCGATGTGGTTTGGCGCGTACGCCCGCCGAGGCCGCCGCGATGGTGGGGGTGTCCGATGACTCGGTCTCAGCTCGGGACCGGGATGCCGTCCATCAGTTGGCGGCGGCGATCAGTGGCATTCTCGACGCGGATATTCCGCGCGAGTCCGTCGACGCCATCGATCAGCCGCCGGCCGCCGAGAAGACGACCCCCGGCCCGGAGTTCGTCGCGTCGCAACCAGTGGCCGATGACGGCACCGGGCTGCCCGCAGAGCCGGCGGCGCGCGCGAAAGCACTGGTGGATTTGGTGTGGGCGGTGCGGGAGCGGCATCGGCGTACATGGAGCGGCTTCGTCCGTGGGTTGCCGGCACAGATGCGGGCGGTGATCCGGCTCCGGTTCGATGAAGATCTGTCGTTCGATGAGATCGCGGGGCGGCTCAGGATCAGTTCTGTGGCGGCCCGAAACCTGCAGAACCGCGCCATCCGGAAATTGGCGAAGAAGTTCGCCGACAGATTCGACGAGACCGAAATGTCGGTGTTGCGCGAACTGCGGCGGCCGTCGCAGCGGGATGTGGCGGAGCTGGCGGGGGTGGATCAGACAACGGTGTCCCGGTGGTTGCGTGGCGCCCGTCTGGACAGCAGATTCACCGAGCGGAAGGTGGAAGCCGCAGCACGGGTGCTTGGGTATTCGTCGAACCGCTCGATGCGTACTCGTATAGCCCATGAGCAGAACCTGCCGCCGGTTCCGGCCGATGGCGCTGGTGATGGTGCGGCGGTGCGGCCGGATGTTCATGCGCATCGCCGTGGGGAGGGGCCGAAGGATTGTGGTCCGTTGGTGCAGGGGTTCCTTTGGCGTGCTGCGGGCGACCCGGTGCGGGCCGAAGGCGGACGGGCCGCGGTGGACGGTGACGGGGGTGTACTCGGGGTGGGGGTTGGGTTCGATGCCGAATTGGGTATGGGCAAGGTCGAATTCGTGGGGGGCCTGGATATGGGGTGGCGAGAGACTGCGATCGGTGTGGGTGTGCAAGGGCTGGGGGCGGTGCTCGACCTGGTGCGGGATGTGGGGGGACATGCTGCGGTGGGTCTCGATTGGGGTGGCCCGTTGGGGCATGCGGTGGCGGTGGTGAAGGTGGATGTGGCGTTTGCCGCGCATTTGAATGGGGAGCATTCCCGTTGGTCGCAGGACGAGCGGATCCAGCCCGGTGAGGTTGTGGTCTTCGATCCTGCTGCTGGCGGGTTGATGCGTGGCACACAGATCGAGGAGTGGTTGCTGGAGGTGGGGCCGCTCGCGGTGGAAGTGCATGTGGCGGTGCGGAAAGCGGACGGGGCTGCGGAGGTGCCGTTCGATGCGGTCGAGCAGGCTGACCGTGGTCCTCGGGGTGAGCATGTGGGGTGGAATGGTGTGACCGTCGGTCGCGGGCTGGATGCTGCGGCGGCGCGGCGGCTGGTAGCGCAGGTGTCCGGGGTGCTGGATGGTCCCGTCGAGTTGACCGAGCATCCGCCGGTGCCGTCAACCGGTCCACCCCGCGTCGAGCGGGATGATGCCGCTAGTGAGCGCGGGGGTAAGCAGCATCGTTCCATTCGGGGTGCGCTGCCTGCCGTGCCGGCGTTCGGCCCGGTGCGGGTGGGGAGTCTCGATGATCTCGCTACCGCGGCGGCCGATCCGTTCGGTGGATTCGGTCGTCGTGCGTCGAAGATGGTTGTCGATGGCGCGGTTACGCATGCCGTCGGTGGGGATGACTTGGAAAGCGGTGCTTTCGGTGGTCGCGGGTCGGCGCGTCCCGGGCCACGCCCATCGTCGAAAGACCCAGCAATCGAGGCAACTCGGCCGCAGCCCGTCGCGATGCCGGACACCGCTCACATCCCGCCGAGTGAGCTCGGCATGCCGTCGGCCGATGAGCGGCCGGAGGAGCAACAGATTCCGGCAACGGAGTCGGAGGCTCCGGAAGCGACCGGCGCATCGGGTGGGCGCGCACCGCAGGGCTCGGGCGATGGTGTCACCAACTGGCGCCAGCTGCGGACCGAGAACGAGGTTGCCCTGGTGCGGGCGCTGTATCACCGGCCCGAGGTGCGTCGGGCCGCGGTCGCTGTGCTGGATCGGTTGCGTGCGGTGCTGGCCCAGCTGCACCCGTGGGCGACGCCGGAACAGATCGACTCCGCCTTCTACGCCTACAACATTCCGGGGGCGCCGGAGACGGTGCGCGATCCGGATAAATGGGGCGGCGCGGTGCCGCGGTGGGTGTCGCTGGAAGAACTGCGTCGGCACGGGAATTTGCGGGAGCTGATGTCCGCGATCCTCAACGCGCTGGTTCGCAACGCCGAGGTGCAGAGTGCGGCGGGCACCACGTTGAACGAGGGACTCGCCGCGGTTTTCAACGCGGATGATTGGGAGCTGGCAGCGGGCGCGGCGGGGTTGGACATCGATGCGCTGCGCCCGGTTCTGCGGAATATCCGGGACGCGAAACCGGACTCCGAGATCGTTGAGCTGGACTTGCGCGAGGTTTCGTACTTTGTGCGCGACACTCCGGCGGCGCAGGCCGCGGTCGAGGAATACCAGGGCAGGAATACGGCCAACCGCGACCGGATAACAGAGGCGCAGCGCCGCCGGGCATTCACCGTCGGAAACCTGTTGCACCTCGGCATGCCCTTATCGCCTCGGGAGTTGGCGGCGATTCCGCCGGAGCAGCTGCGGCTGTTGCGAAAGAAGGTGCTGGGTCCGGACTTCGTGCTACCGCGGGACGCGCGCGGCCGGGTCGATGCCGGACGCTTGGAGCGGCAGTTGCTGCGTATCCCGGGCGATCAGCACGGTCACGTCGAAGTGCTCTACACCTACGACTCCCAGGGCCGCCGGGTATACAAGTCCGGTAAGGCCGTCGTGGACCGCGTGCTCGTCTTCCACGACCAAGGGCCGATCGCTCCAGCAGCCGTCGCGAACACGGACTTCCGGCTCTTCGATATCGCATTGCCGTGGCGGCCGGGAACAGCGCTCGTCGAATTCGACAACCGCAGTGCCTGGTTCACGGAGATGGTGGCCCGGGGTATCCCGATCACCGCGGGAGTCGCGGGCAGCACTGCGCGTTTCATGGCCCCGACCGAATGGTTCATGACTCCGCAGGACTGGGCGAAGCAGGATGTCGAATGGGAGGATTTCCTGTTCGCGGTCATCGCTTTCGTGGCATCGCAACATCATTCGTTGTACGAAGTGTTGCGGGCGTTGCAGATCATCGGCATCGATCTGGTCGACGCCGACCCGAATTCACCGGAGTTCGTCCCCGTGTTGTACCGAGGCGTCGCCGACCGGGTCCGCGCACGATATGGCGCCGGGGCGCTCTCGAGCCGCCCGGACCATGCCGCCGAGGCAGCTCCCGCGCCGGCGAGCGGGGGTAGCCGGTCCCGTCCGGCGGATACGGCACAGGCGCCACGGCGCGTGCTCGATGCGCCGGATCTGTCGACGGTGCCGTCGTTCGGCGAACTCCTCGATGTCGCCGCGGCGGAGCGTGACAACGATGTATTGACCACGAAGCTCAGCGGACTGGCGGGACGATACGGTCCGGTCCAGGTCGATGGGGTAATTGCCGTATATGAAGATTGGGGCAATCGGCATATCCCGGACGCGGATATTCTCGGATTGGCGGCGTCCGGTGCTCGAATTCTGAACTCCGGGGTCCGGGTCACCACATCGGGCGTCGAAATCATTATGGCAGCGGACATCTCGAGCGAAGACAGCGCTGGGATGGGGCGACTGGAACGTGTGATCTATCGTGACGAACAGAATCTGATTGTCGTCCACAATATCGCGCTTTTCCTCCCGAAAGATCTACGCCGAAAAGGTGCGTCGGCGGCGCTCTCCGCGATCATGGATTCGTACGACGACCGCTCCGATGTCGACCGGATCTATATTCAGGCGACCGGTAAAGACGGCGGACTCGTATGGGCACTTGCCGGATACGACTGGGACCCCGAGCCGGTACTGCTGGCCAGGTCGGTCGCCGACATCTGTGCGCGGATCAGGAAGATCCGTGTCCGCGCCGCGCCCACCGATCAGCGGCGGCTGGACGACATCCTGCGGCGCTTCGAGGGGCCTATCCGCGATTACCCGTCTCCTCGGCAGCTCGCGATGACGACCGGTGACAATCCGAAGCTCGGTGAGATCATCATGCGCGGGTCGACCTGGTTCGGAGTGCGTATCCGGTCCTCAGGTGCTAACACGTCGGATGTTCTCCCGGCAAATGATCTTGCCGAATATTCGACCGGCGAAGCGCAATGGTCGGCACTGATCGAGGCACATATCGCCGCGGCCGGCTGGGTGACACAGGCGCCCACCCTGCGCACCCATGTGACCGATGCGGGAACAGTGATTCCATCGCGAAATTGGGTGGATGCAACGGCCACGGCCCCCGAACCACCATATTTTTACCGGAGCCCGGCCGGGTTCCGAGAGCTGTACAAGATGTATCTCCGCGCCGGTGTCCGATTGGATCGCTTCGAGGCCATCGAGCCGATCAATCCGCACTTCAACTGCCACGGCTACACATTCGCGCGCAATGGTGAAGCGGGCTGGATACCCGGGAGCGTGGTCGATACGATCCTGGCGGAAAACGGCTTCCGACAGGTGGCCGAGGACTCGGTAGCGCCTGGGGACGTTGTTGTATACCGAGGGAAAGGGGCACCAGCACATTCGGGGCAGAAACGTGTACCGACTCATTCAGGAGTCGTCGCATACATTTCTCCGGACGGTATCTTTGCGGACTCCAAGCACGGCGCACTCGACGTCACCAGGAATGAGGTCCATGTACCGGTCGGGAAATACGGTTCGATAATCGAGTTCTATCGCACCGATCGTCCGGGCGGGAGATTCTTGATGCCGACCGACGACGCGGAACTCGAGTCGCCGCAATGGCCTCCGGACGACGGAACCGAAACCGCAACCCACCTCGGAGAGCCGGATCCACCGCCACCGGTCGATGATCCACAGTCGCATAGATCGCCGAGGGGGACCGATACCATGGCGCGGGAGTCGAACCCCCCAGCGGGGGGCGCTGTTTCGGCTACCGTGACGCCGTCGGGTTCGGGATTGCCCTCGAACGCTTGGGCTTTCGCGGGCGGTGCTGCTGCCGCGCAAGGTGATCCGGCCGGTCTGGTCGGCGTATTCGCCGAGATCGGTGGCAGTCCACGGGATTTGCCGCTGGCTCCGATCGCGAGCCCGTTCGGCCGTGGGCGACGTGACCCGGCGGTGTGGTTCGCCGCCGACCCCGACCTGCCGCCGGAACCGCGCGACCCTGCCGATGCCGAGCCGTCGCCGCATGGCGACGGGGCGATGGCGTTTGCACGACCGGATGATGTGCGGTCGCAGGACAACGGGAACGCGCACGACAGGGACGATCCGGCCGAGCCGGAAATCAGCTCCGTGCAACAGGATCCGCGTTCGACGGCTTCGCTGCGCGACCGGTTGGCCGAGTCGGCGGGGCGGGATCTGGATATCACCCTGCGTTTCAGTCCGAACCAGAACAGGTTCGTGGGACCCGCTGTCGCCGAGTTGACCGCGGAACTGCGCAGGCAGGGATGGCTGGATTCGACCAAGCTCGATGCGGCGGCCGAGCTGATGCGCACGGCCACCTCCGATGTGCTGGATTACTTCGCCAGGATCACCGATTCGGTGGCGAGACGGGACACCGACGTTCGAGCGGCCGTCCTGCGAAAGCCGATGGCAGTGCTCGAGGTTCGGGCATCCACTACGGCGAACGGTGTACGCAAGCTGCATGTGTCCGTTGAATGCGCGCAGAACGGTCCCGAACGCGGCTACCGGCGGAAAACGACGTGGCATGTCCCGCTGCACAGCCGCGGCGAGGTGGGGGCGCACGTCGCGGCGCTGCTGAACGTAGCCGACCGGTCGGATATCGAGCAGTGGGGTGAAGTTTGGGCGGATTTCTACGGGGCGGCGGCCGAGATTTCCGATGCGCAGCAGCCGGTGGACGCCCATGCGATCAAGGCTCGAATCGTCCAAAAATTATACGACGACCATCACATCCGGCTGGTGGGCTGGGACGTCGACGACGTCGCACCGAAGGCTGTGGCGTCCATCGACCGAGCTCTGCGCGACCGGATCGCCGAATTCGGGGGCCGCTTCAACCTCCGCACCGTCGAAATCGCGGATCTCGGTGACAAAGCCAGTTCGCCCAAAACCGTGGCATATCAAGAAAGCCGGGGCACCCGAGGCACGGGGGTCAGGGACCACTCCGCATGGATCAGGCTCGACAAGGCGAGGATCATCGATCTGCAACAAGCCGAGAAGATGCTGGCGATCAATGTCGCGAAAGGATACTGGGCACGGGGCGCCGGCGGTGCGATCTATCACCTCACCTATCACGAATTCGTCCATGTGGTGGATGACGATGGCGACTGGGCACTGAGTCGGAAGCTCTCCGCGGCCCTGAAAGACGCCTACAAATACTATCGGCGGCAGGGTTTGATTCCGCCAGGTCTCCCCTACCGGGCATGGCGGCGGCGGCTTCCGGGGCGCGCTTTCAGCAGAATGGGTTACCGCGAACTCGGCCGTATTCGCCGGTTCGATCCCGTGGAAGCCCTCGCCGAGGGAACGATCGCGGGCGGTGCCGATCCGGCATTGCCGCTGACCGATCCGGCGCGGGTGGTGCACGCCTCGGCGACAGGCGTGATGTCCCCGGAGCGGATATTCGCCAGTCGCGCGAAGGCCGGGGCGCCGGGACCGTGGCGCACGGATCTTCTGGGCCGGATGTGGGAGCGGGCGATCGACTTCTCCGAGGCGATTGTGCAGGGAGCCGATGGCACGAGAGCCACAGCCGTCGCCGGGTACGCGCGGCCGAATGCGGCAGGGCGCGCTCAGGGCGGCGCGTCGAAGAACTGCCTGCCCGCCGCGGCGCGGGAAATGTGGGCGGCAGTGGGCGTCGCGGTTCCGGAGTGGCTGACGGACTTCGACGCGGGCTTGCAGGGAGTATGGGGTCCGGACGCGCCGGGTGTCGTCGGAAAGGCCTGGCATCCTGGCGGTTTCGGATCGCTGGCGCAGGCGGGGGATCTCGTCTCGGCGGAGCAGGAACAGGGGCGCAAGGCCGCGGTGGTGGCAGTGTTGGTGTTCGGCGACGGCACGGCGCACGCGGTCGGATTGAAGGCGGGGCGGGACGGGCTGGTGGTGGTCGAAGACGGGCGGGAGTTTGTCTTCGACCAGTGGATGCGGGACGCGGCGGTCATCGTCGATGCCGCGGTGGAAGTGCGAGGTTTTGTGTTGCGGGAAGGCGATGTCCCGCAACGAGAGGTGTCCGCGGCGGGGGGAGAGGACTTCTTCATCGGCGCCAGGCCGGTTGATGGTGACCGCATGTCCGGGCCACCGGATCCGGCGGATCTGGCGGCGGTTCTGCCTGCGGATCCGCCGGTCACCGAGCGAGAGCGTAGGCTCGCCCGAGCCGCGTTGGACGAGTGGGGGCCTGGAGCCGACCCGAAAACCCTACTGCACAATAACTATTCGGGCCTGCTGCTGCCGGTGCTGCTTGCCGAGGACCATGCGATGGCGGTGGCACGGTGGTGGCATGGGTTGGCGGCGAACGATTCCTCGACGCTGTCGAACGTACAGCGGGCGCTGATCCGGGTATATCCGCAGCAGATCGGCAATGCCGACGGTATTCCGGTGGCGGTGCGGCACCGGGCGAACTGCGTGTTCATCGGGCGGATGCTGGAACACTGGCATCGGCGTGGAAACGGTGTCGTCGATCGTCCGGTGCGGAATCTGTGGAATACGGTGCGGCAGTTGGCCGCCGCGCAGCGGCGCGCGGCCGCCATGCCGGGATCGCCACCGGTATATCTGCTGGCCTTCGACTTCGGCGCCCTCGGACAGGATGAACGCCTGGTATTGCTCTACGGCTGCATCGATGACAAGGACGCTCGCAAGAACGCGGCGGACATTTCGGTGCACGTGCCGGGGGTCGGCTCCACATTGGGCGCGCTGCTGGAATACAACGTGACCAATGTCGGCAACCACTACGAGGCGATGGTCGCGCTGAACCCGAGCCGACCGGTGGCATCGATGTTGTGGAACGGATACCGGACGCCCCACGGACCGCGCGTGCTCGCCGAGATGGCAGGCACCGGTTTGGCGCAATCCGGTGGCCAGTTACTGGCACGCGAGATCGCCGCACTCACCGCGTCACGCACGGTTGTCGCGTCGGAGTCCGATCAACCGCCCAATATCCATCTCTTCGGTTTCAGTTATGGCGCTCCCACAACGGGTTTCGCACTCGAGGACGGGCAGCTGGCAGATCGGCTTGCCACCGTAACGTTTCTCGCCGCCCCGGGCGCCGGCCCATTGCGGCATGCCGATGAGATCGGGATCGGCGCGGACAATGTGTTCACGCTCAGCTCACCCGACGACCAGGTCACCTGGTTCGGCGCGAACACGCCGGGAATGCGTGGCAGGGCGCTCAACCTCGGTTTGGGGGCGGATCCGGCCACCGCCCTATTCGGCGCGCGACGGGCCGGGGCCGCATTCCCGGCGGACCGCCGGTTGGCGAAGGGCCTCTGGCAGCACCTGGGGTACTACTGGTTCACCAGAGGTCAACCGGTGGAAGCCCTGGCGAATACCGCGCTCATCGGCGTTGGCCGGGGCGCCGAGGTATCGCTGGCCGAACATCGCCCCGGCATCGCCACACCGAATCTGCGGCAGCGCAGGCTCATATCCGCGACCGGCGACCCCGAACGTGGACGTCACACTCCGATCGATGACGGCACCCGCCGCTACGCGCCCGATACCCGTCCGTTGCCGAGGCCGGTCGCCAAGCCGGAGCTACCGCGGATCCCGGTGCGAGAAGGGACTGGAGGACCGGCGATTTCGGCACATCGCGGCGGTGGCGAAGAGGTCACCCCCGCAACGATGGACGCCTACCGTGACGCCCTACACAGCGGTGCGGAGTTCGTGGAGTTCGATATTCGGCGCACCGCGGACGGGGAGCTCGTCGTCTACCACGATGCTCGGGTCGATCACACCGGCCCGAAACTATCCACGCTGACCTACGCGGAATTGACGGAGCGGGCCGGCTACGAGGTACCGCTCGTCGACGAGGTGATGTCCCTCATTTCCGGAAAAGCGGTCGGACACCTGGATCTGAAAGAGGCCGGCTACGAGCACGAGGTGATCGAGTTGGCGGTGCGGCGGCTCGGCGCGGACGGGTTCATCGCTACCAGCCTGCGGGACTCCTCGATCGCGGCGATCTCGCGTGACTTCCCCGAGGTACGTACGGCGCTGTCGCTGGTGGGCGATGTGTTCCCGCTGCGCCGCATCCGAGCCTGCGGGGCCACGGGTGTCGCAGTGCATCACCTGCCTGCCCGCGCCAGAGTGCTGCGCCTGTGCGCCGAGCACGGACTGCTCGCCATGGTGTGGACGGTCAACGATGACGCGATGATGTCGGATCTGCTTCGCAATACCTGGGTGGACGTGTTGATCACCGACCGTCCCCGCGCCGCCGTCGCGGTACGCGAATCCGACCGACCGGCGCAGCCGATTGCCGGATCTACGGGCGGCCGATCGCCGGCATCCGATGCGACGCCGACGGCAGCGCCGGACCAGGCCGAGCTGCACCGAGCCGATCTCAGCGGACCGGCCGCGCCGGATCCCGGAGCCGCGTCCTCCTATGCGCCGCTGCTGGACGAAGATGCCGCAGGGGATCGGCCAGCCCGCAAGAGCCGCCGCGCCGGTACCCTCGATCCACTCGGCCTCCGCGACGGGGTCGGCAAAGAGTTCCACCATCGAGAAGACGGTCTGGAGTGGAACGCCGGTGCGAACGCAGCCCCGGCCACGAGCGATAACAGCGGTAAACCGTCATCGAACCCGCCAGACGGCACACCGAAGTCGGAGTTGACCCCGGAACAAGTGACCCTGGTCGTCAAAGAGATTGTCGCACAGGGAAACTGGGAGCAGGCCATCGATGTGCTGAAACAGCGGTTCGGCGACAAGGTGTATCGATGGATTTCGCGCCGCTACGGCGATTCACCGCTGGCACGCGAAGTCACCGAGGAAGCGTTCGCCCGCGCGGTGTATACCCTCCGGCAGATGCCTGACGACCTCGATATCGAGCGCTGGATCGTTGCCAAGGCCAGGGGGCGCATTCCGCAATACGACATGTTCGTCGAATTCCGGCGACGACTCGTCCTGGCGGTCGCTGCGTTTGGTGATTCTGATACCGCGGCCCGCCCGGTGCCGGAAACTCCGGGCCAACTCGTGGAGGTTCTCGAGACGGCGACTCTCGCACAGCTACAACATGCCATGGTATCGCCGCTCCTCAGCGACCCCCAACGCGAATTGCTCGACGCTCTCTGGCCGACGCCGCGGCACCCACGTATCGGGCCTGCTGGAATTGGAGTCGGCCAACCCGGCGGCATGAAAGTTGTGGTAGCTGCCCGCATACTCGCCCACCAGCTTCGGGTGGATATCGCACAGGTCGGACTCTCCGAGCCGGAAACAGACGCCCCTGCGACACCCGATCACGATCACAGCTCGCCCGGCGATGGGACCGGCAATATCGAAGTCGGAGAGGATGACGCCGAGTTGGAGCCTGATGAAATCGGCGAAGACGACGCCGAGTTGGATCTTGGCCGAGAATACATGGAGGTATTCGGACGGCTGAGCACATCGACAGATGCGCAAATTGCAGATGAGTTGGGCGTAACTCGACAGTCTCTGTATCGACTGTACGTCGAGATCGCCAAGAGATTGAATATCGACTACGGTCGCGCGCTCGCCCGAGTCGCCGAGGATCGAGCGGAATCCGAAGGCGCACCGAGAACGACACATGCAGCGGAAAAACAACTCCGCCCGCTGCATTTTCCACCACGCCATGCCGAACTGCTCAGACTGTTGGGTGAGGGCAAGAAGCCCGAGCAGTGTGCTGCGGCAATGGGATTGTCTGCCAACACCATTCAAAAATACACGCAGCAAATCGGCAACCGCCTTGGCCTCAAGCTCCGAGACGTCATACTTCGGCGCATAATCGAAATGGGGATTATCGAAGCATCGACCAGTCAAATGGTCTGGCCGCGATTGTCCGATCGAGAAACGCAAATTATCGAAGCGCGATCACAAGGCATGACATACGCCGAAGCGGGCGAACAACTCGGTATTTCCACAGAGGCGGCGTATGCGATCAGAAAGGATGTCCTGCACAAACTTTCCGCAGACAACTGGACGGAGGTGTTCGATTTCGCGGTCTCCGAGGGGATAATTCAAGAACCGTGGGAACCGAAACTCCAGAGAATTGTGCTCCAACTTCTCGCGGCAGGTCATACCATCGCGAATGCCGCAACAGCTCTGAACCATTCACCCGCGTGGCTGATCAGCCGCGCTGCCGCCCTCGCCACAGAGCTGGATGTTGCTGTCCGTAGCACCGCTGAACGGTGGACTGTCAACCACAACACTGCCTTGGTGGCGACCGGAATCCGGCGCGGGCTCATCGACGCGCCTGCGCAGTTCCCGATCGTCCCGACACAACAGGAACGGGCCATCCTCGCTGCGAAGGCGGAAGGCAAAACGGCTGAGCAGTGTGCAGACGATGTACACCTGTCACGCAGCGCCGTGCATCAGGTACTTGCCGAGCTGAGGGAAGTCACCCATTCGGAGACCACAACCGAACTGGTGGCGAAGACGATCCACCAGCTGGTTTCCACCTCTACCGAATCCGATGGGCGACAGCATGCCGAATTGATGCGCATCCTCACCATGATCGCCTGTGGTCACGGCCGAAAAGAGATAGCGGCAGAATTCGACCGGTCACTGGGGTGGGTGAATATTCGGTACACCGCGCTGGCAGAGGCGTTCGGCGTCGTCGACAATCAGGCAGCGCTGGTCGCTGCGGCCATTCGCGGGGAGATCCTCGCACCCCTGCCCCCGGCGCATGAGCACTCTGTCGACAATGCTCAGGACCGCCGGATTATCCTCCTCAAGGCCGAAGGCAGGTCCGACCAGGCAATCGCGACGGAACTGCAGCTCCCGTTCAAAGCTGTACGGACGACGATGGCCCGTCTGAAGAAGCTGACCGGCAGCGGCACCACCGGACAGCTGATCGCGAAAACCATTCACTTGGTTGATGCCGCCGAGGCCCGCACTGCACATGCCATCGGAGAATCGGAGTCGCCCTCGGCGAGCGGTGGCGCCCCAACGGGCAAGATCCAGCAGACTCTGGACGCTGCGGTACGCACAATGCAGCGCGGAGTTGCCCGCCCGGCCACAGCGGCGCCGGAAAGCCACGTCGACCAGACGCCGACCACACGCGAGCTGACCGCACTCCGCCAGGTCGCGGCGGGGTTGTCCCTCAACGCGATTGCCCCGAATCTAGGCGTAACCGCACCGAGGGTGCGCGCCTATCTCGATGCTCTCGCCGCCAAGCTGGGCACTGATCGACGCACACTGATCCGGGTCGCCGAGTCCGTGCATGCGGCCGCGGAGGGCATTGTCGAACCGATCGGCCCGACAGGCGATTTCGCATCACTTACCCGCCGCGAGAAGCAAGTTTTGCGGTTGCTTCCGCGCAGGCTTTCGGATGCGGACGCGGCGCGGGAACTGAGGGTTTCCCCCAGGGCGTTCCAGCAGGCGCGGAACAAGCTTCGCAGGAATCTCGGTACCTCGGATATCGACGCGATCATCGACTGGGCCGTGCAGGGCGGCTACGCCGAGGCCCCCGCCGACACAGCGGCCCGGCCCGCGCCTGCCGAAGCCATCGACCCGGCCTTGTGGACAAGCGTCGAGCACTTACTGGCAGTGGGCGAATCGGGTGGCACCGTTCCGGCCCCAGAGCCTCCGCAGGCCCTGCTGCAGGCTCGGGGTGTGCCTGCGGCAGCGGAACCCGAGGCGACGGCAGAGTGGACCGATCGGGCTGCTGTGACGACGGATGGTCTCGAGGACTATCAGTGCGGTCCGAAGGTTGTCGAGGATGTGGCCGAGTTCTTCGGCCGTACCGATATCGAGTTGCTGGGCCGGGCCGGTTTGGGTGGAGTGCTGGTCAGCGATGTGGAGAATGCGCTCGGTGGCCGGGCACAGCACGTAGCGGGGTTGGCCGATGCGGTGGCGCGGCTGCAGGCGCCGGGGCGGGCGTTGGATGAGACGGGCGAAGGTGACGGGATCGCGGTGGTGGTGTTCGAGCCTTCGTTGTCGGGTCGGCGGGGGGATTTGGGTCATGCGCGGTGGTTGATTCGTCATGTCGATGGTGATCGTGTGTGGCTCGAGTTGCGGGATCCGGGTAAGGGGGAGTTTGTTTCGGATTTCGTTGTGCCGGAGGGTATGCCGGGTCGGTCCGGCACGTTGGCGCTGTTCCTCGATAAGGATGGCTATCCGGTCTCCGAGGGCGTCCCGGATTCGGACGGTGTGCGCTGGCGTGGGCCCGCCTACGATTTCGCCGTCGGAATGGCACCTGCGGACTCCTCCGGACAGGTGCACGCCACCATGTTCCGGCCGCAGGGTGCGGTGGACGACCCTCGCCCGCCCATGCCAAGGCTGGCAGCAGAAGCCACGCTCTCCGCGGCCTTGCGCACCGGCCAATTGCTGCAGGGCCACAACAATTTCAACTACGCGGTGCCGGAACGGGGCCTGTTCGTCCGCATGCGCAAACCGTCCGAAGGCGTGGATCCGCGAGTGTTCCGCGAACACGAGCTACTGCGGCTGTTCGCGAAGTACGGGGTGGAAAATGTGCCATTGCCTTATGCGGTGCTGACCGATATGTGCCTCGATCGGTGGGTGGCGACCGAGTCCACCCCGATCGTGATCACGAGTATGCTGCCCGGTCATCAAGCGTCCACCAGTGACTATTACGGCGAGCGTGAACAGGTCATGGGCGGCTACCGAAAGCTGTGGCAACAGCTGGATCAGATTCCGGAACCGGAACTGCGGGCCCTGCTATTGGAGGAGATGCCGGAAAACCGGGACACCGCAGGGTTTTTCCGGTGGATCATCGCCAAGCAGCGGCGGCTGTTCGAGACCCTCGTGAAAAATCCGAAGGCGGCGGCAATCATCGATCAGGCAGAGATTCCGAGGAATATGTTCGATCTCGTCGAGGCCTTGGTCGACGAGGCGGAACCCGAAGACTTCACTCTGCTGCACGGAGACGATATTCCGGACAACACACAGCTCGACCCATTCGGGATGGTGGATTGGGACCTGGCCCTGCTCGGCCCCCGATGCTGGGACAAGGCCATTCTCCATCAGCGGGGTGTTGCCGGCTATCTGTCCAGCGCTGATATGACCCCCAACGTCAAGATCGCCCTCGCCATCCTCCATGCGCAGCGGCTGGCGCACGACACCGTTCCCGCTGTGCTAGGGCGGCAGGTCGATGCCAGTCGCGACACCACGTATATGGCCAGCTATGCCGCCGTGCGGGAGATGGTGGGCAAATCCACCCGCGGCTGCGCCGATCTGGTCAGAAGAGCGATGGGGTACGACCATGGTTTGATCGTCGATACCGCGTCCGATCCCACGGTGAACACCGTGCCCGTCCGCGAGGACGGCCAAGTCTTCGACGAGGCGATCATCCGGGAGATCACGCAGGAGATTCAAGCCTTCGCCCAGACGGCGATGCCGGGCTGGCCACCGGTGAAACGCCGCGCGGCGAGTAATGCCGCCGCTATCGCGGTCGGCACGGCGCTGCGCAAGTCCACCGGCAAAGTGGTGCTCACGCTGGTCAGCACCAGTGAACCGTGGTGGAATCGAGTCATGCGGTTCACTGTCCTGCACCGCAACGCCGAGGCACTCGGCATCGTCCTGCCCGCCGGTGTGCGTGATTGGACGGGGGACTTCGAGGACACCCGTTTGAGTGACAACACCGAAGGGTGGGCACGGTCCTTCACGTTCGTGATGCATATGCGGTACTTCGGGACGGCGAGCTCGGATAAGACCTTGGATCCGTTTGCGATTCCCGTCGATAGGCTGAAAGGTGCCGGTACGCTGCCGGCCCCCCGGAGAATGGCGCGGTCGTACCGGACGCTGGGAGACAACGAATCCGCGGCCCTCGAGATGGACCGGGACGAGGCACTGTCGCTGATCGACCTGATCTCGCGCGCCAGCGTCATCTGGATCGAGGGCGCCCACCGCTGGAGTGTCGTTGTCGGCGACGGCTTCTGCGTGGTCGGGGACCGTCTCGATCAGGCGGCCCGACACCGCGGCGATGGTGAGGGGCATGAGCACGAGCTGCTTGCGGCCATGCATCGTCACGGGGTGCAGCGTGTGCCGCGCCCGCTGTTCGTCCTGGATCCGGCGGTGCCGGAGGAGGGCCCGGGGCCGCTGATCGTCGAAGAGCGCCTGCCCGGTCACCCGGTATCCACAATCGACCATGTGCACGTTCTGGATGAAGTCGTCGCTCCGGTGGAAACATTGCTGGAGCAGCTGCGAAAGGTGCCCCGAGCGGAGGTTGCCGACGGACACCTCGTCGCGGACGATTCCGCGCACCTGCTGCGGGAACTCGTCGACGAGGACATGCGCTTGCTCGCGGAACACCCGGAAAGGATTGCCGCCCACAATATTCCGGACCATCCGTTCGCGCCGATACTCGCGATGGCCGACACTTTGCAGCTCAATCGCCCCCAGCTGATTCCCGCCGCGCTCACCATCGACAACATCCTGTTCATGAACGGCCAAGTGTCCGGGTTCACGGGATGGCGCCGGGTGATGTGGGCCGACCCCGACTTCGCTTGGGCGACGCTGGGGTTGTCTCTCGGGAGCGAGCCTCGCGAGGGGAACGAGAAGGTCTACCACGCCTATCTCCGCATCAGCAGATTGATCCGGGCACTGGTCGGATCGGAATCGACAGAGATGACGGCGGAGCTCACTTCCGACCTGAACTACGCCCGCGGGCTGTGGGAGGCGCCGGCTTCGGAACCTTAGGAGCCGGCCGGAACTACAGTGAGTGAGCCGCATACCGATCCCGCTGTTTCCGGAGAATCGGGTCGCTCGGCTATGTGAGCGATCTCGAGCGAAGGTGGCGGAGCAGGTAGCCGCTGCGCTACGACCCGGCGCAGGCCATCGGCCACGAGAGCTCGCGTCAGCGCCGTTCGTCCTTGATGGCCTTGATCACTTCGGCGATGCCTGAATTCACCAGGGCGGCAAGCCGTTTGGTGTCGGCGGGCACGGCAACCGGTGGAGTGGCAGTAGTGATGGCGTAGCGGCCGTCGTCGGCGAGGTCTCGCCAGCCCAATCGGCTGCGGGCTACGCCGCGGGGACCGAAGCGGGATAGTCCCTGCGCGACTTCGATGATCCCCTCGCCGGTGGCGGGGGTGCGGAGGAATTGGTCGGCCAGGCGGTCGACGGTGTCGTCGAAGGTGTCCGCTACCAGCGACTGGCCATAGGAATAGTCCAGATCGGGGTTGCGGTCGCGCGGGGCGAGTACGACATCGGGGAGCTTGCCGGGGGTGGCCTCCGGGAGTTCGGCGATGAGGAGATCCGTGAGCTCCAGTGGACCGCATTCGCTGATGGTGTAACCGCCGCTGTGCCAAGCGGTTTCGCCGGGCAACTGCTTCAGCAGATATCCGTAGCCTTCGCGGCGGACCGCGAGCAGGCGGATCTGGCTGTCGGCGTCGTCGAAGTCGCTGCCCCACCCGTGCAGTTCGATCCGGATATCCGGCCGCGCAACGATATCCAGCACCGGTGCGACATCGTCGATCCTGCTGCCCAATTGCGCACGGAGTTCCCGTTTCTCGCGCTGGAAGTCCTCGTACAGCGGCGTGCTGCTGGTGAAGATGAACGGGGATGGAAGCACATCCGCCTCCACGGCCTCCCAAGCGACGACGAACTCGAGGTCGGTGAATTTCCAGGTTCGGGTCATTTCTCCACAGCTACTTCTCCACGACGGCCTTGCCTACCGCCGGCGGCTCACCCAGCGCCTCTTCCAGATGTTTGGTGGACTCGAGGTACTTGGGCCGCTTGGACTCCTTGCTCTGCCCTTGGCCCTGGCCGGCGCCCGCACCGGGAGAACCGGGCGCACCGGTCGCGGGCACACCGGCGCCCGGCATTCCGCTGAGGCGGCCGAGTGGCGAGGCCGGTCCGGCAGCATTCGCCCGGGGAAACAACCGCGCCGCGTCGGCTTCCTTCTGCAGTGCGGCAGCCGCGCTGCCGCTCAGCCCGGCACCACCGCCGATCTTGCTGGCACCACCACCGCCGGTAGTCGATGCACCCGACCCTCCGGGGAATGCCGGCGCGTTGGCTCGGGCCGCCGTCAGCCCGCTCGCCGCTGCTTGCTGCGCGGCTTGTGCGGCGGCCTGCAACGCGCTCTGGGCGCCGCCGATACCTTGCTGGGCGAGCCCGGCCGCTTGGCTCAGACCATCCACACCTGATGTCTGGGTGGCGGATTGGGTGGGATCAGCCGAGGCCGGAGTGGTTGCCGTGTAGTTCGGTGTCTCGGCCTGGGAGGCGGTGCGGTCGTTGACTCCCTGTGCGAGCTTGGACGGGTCGACCGGACTGTAGTTGGAGGCCGCGGTCGGAATGGTGCCGGTGCCGCCACCGCTGGGCATGGGGCCGGTGCCCCCGCCGGTGGGGATGGGGCCGGTGCCCCCGCCGCTGGGGGTGGTGTCCGTGCCGCCCCCCTTACCATCGGCGCCGGTGTCTTGTTTGCCATCCGGCTGTTCGCTCTTCGGAGTGGTTACCGGCAACTTGTCCATTGATGGAACGAACAGCGATGAAGTCTGGACGCCCTGAACATAGTTGTTTTCCATGTTCTGGCGATGTATCGCAAGATTTCGTTGGTTTGCGGCCGCCATATCGACGTTATATGACGAGTTACCGGTCAACGGATCTTGTGTGTATCCGGTTACCATCACCGGCTTCGGCGGATCAGGGTTTTGAGGCATACCGACCTTGGTATTCGCCAGCCATTCCGACGTGTATTCGAGGGTCTTACCCATATCATTGATTTGCGTCGCCAGGGCCTTTGCCTTCGTGTGGTAGTTCTCGACCGCTTTGACGGCTCCGTCTACCCCGTGTCCTTCCCACAGTGACTTGTCCACCGCGTACTCGGCGAGTGTTTTGCTGGTCTTTTTCAGCTCGTTCGCCATCGATTGCCACGCCAGCGCGGCGTCGAGCACCGGTTTGACGGCGTGCCCGGCCGTCTGACCGAGGTTGTACAGATCGCGCCACGACTGGCTGGCCGGGTTCTCGGGGTTTGGGCCGGATTCGAGCCGCCAGAGCTCCAGTGCTTTCACCTGAGTCTGATTCGATCCCATGGAGTTGACGAGTGTGTCCGGGAGCCCGGCAGGCTTGACGAATTGACTGAGCTCCGCCCGGCCCGGGGCCGAATCGACGATCTGGTCTTCCGTCAGCTTCTTGCCGCCGTTGATGAAATCGCGGCTACCGAAAGGTATTCCTTGTTCTTCCAGCTCGGAAGCTGATCGTGGCTCTTTACTCTTGACGGGTACCCCTTCGTAGTTGACGTCCATGTATTCGGTTTCCGGCGCCTTGCCGCGTTTCGGCATCTTGGTTTGAAATTTTCCGGCGTCGGCGGCCGATTTCGGCTTGATTCCATCCAGATCCGCGATCATGCTCTTTTTCAGAGCCGGATCCATATCGTGCGCGGAATCCAGGTCGACCTCGATATATTTCTTACCCGCATCCTTGAACGTATTCAGCATTTCGTCCAATGCGGTGCTGTGTGTCTGCAACACCTCGCCCAAGCCGTGGCGAGTGGCATTGAACAGGGTTGCCAGCGCCGAGCCGGACTTCAATTGACTCAACGGACTGAGAGGGTTAATACCGTTGAGTTTTTCCTGGATACGGCTGATTCCGGCGAGTGCGTTCACGCATTCCGTGGCCGCCTTCGTGGCGGCAGCGGGCTCGAACCGGAGCTTGCCGTCGGCCACCTGCTTGGCGATGTCTTTCCAGGGGTCCTCGGCCTTCTTGCCGGGGGAATTGACCGGGCCGCGAACCTCGGGCGCTTCGCCATTACCGCCACCATCGATCATCGGTGCCTCCAGGTGTGGGCAGCCGACTGGGGCAAGGCCGTGGTGTCAACCATGGGTCCGCTCCTGACTGTCGCCGAGAATTCGATCCAGTCTGGCATGGACATGCACCCGACCCATGATCGACTTCTCAGTGGTGGCAATGCGTTAACGTCTGGTCGATCTTCGCCCGCAGTACACTGCTCGACAAAACCCTTTGGGGTGTCGTAACGAGCCGGCACATCACAACTGATGAGGGGTGTTATGTGGACAGCCGCATCAAGGAGTGGCTCGATCTCGGTGGAGACCACTGAACAGGGTTTGCCGGTCGGCATCAAGGTCGAACGCGGTGAATTGCGTCGTCCCCCCGCCGAGTTGGCGGCCGAGATCGTCAGATTGTGTAAGCAGTCGGCGAATCGAGCCGGCCTCGCGCGCCGGGCGGAGTTGCGGGAGGCGGGGCTGAGCAGTGATGTTCTCGCGCTGACCGGGCTCCCCAAGCCGGAAGATGTTGCCCGCCAGGAGCTCATCGAAGAATCCGAGTACGAGGTCGAGCCGCAGAGTTGGTTGCGGTCGGTATGAGTAAGGCGATGGACGATCTCGAGGCGCGGGCGCAGCGCAGCCTCGAACGGCTGCGCGACCTCGCCGACGAGATGGGTGCGGTGCGCGGCCGCGAGACCTCATCCGACGGAGTCGTCACCGTCGTGGTCGACGGGAACGGCGCGCTCCAGGAGCTCGAATTGTCGGCGGGGATCGCGAAGTTGACTCCGGCCGAGTTCGAGCGGCTCGTGGTCGACACGGCGAGTCGTGCGGCGCAACGTGCTTTTGCCGAACGTGGCGATCTGGTTGCCGCGTTCAACGAAGAGGCCGCCGAGTAGAGGGGCGCTTATCACGACAATGACCCCTTACCACCAGTGGGTGGTTCCGCTGAGGCGTGGCCACGGTAACCCGCTACATTCAACAATGCGAAACAATCATCTGCCGGCAGTGAGGGTTTGCGATGAATAAAATAGTAGCTACGACCGATGCCATTCGCCGGTACGGTGACGCCTCCGCGGCCTTGGCGACCGATGTCGCGCTGGCGGGAGCGACGAATCAGGTCGCGACCATGGCTGCCGCGATACCGGTCTTCGGGCTGATCGGCCAGGACTTCCTGGCCACCTTCGCTGTCGCGCAGGCCAACAACCTGACCTCGGTGGCCGAGCTGGCGCATGTGCACGGAATGTCGGCGGTTGCCGCTTATGAGAGCGCGGCCCTCTACGACGGCACCGAAGCCGTCGCATCCGCCGATTTCGGGCAGATAAGCGGCTGATCCATGAACGCGCCGCTGGATCAGTCGGTCGTAGACCTGTTGCGCCACAGTACCGTTGGGCAGGCACTGAACAGGCCGGTGAACGATGTCCTGAAGGATCTGGGGCTGCCGCAGTTACCGCAGGTTCCGGCGCTGCCGCCGATGCCGGAGTTCCCACCGCTACCGGTGCTCGATCTGTCCGTGCTTGCGAAACCGCTCACCGATCTGGCCGGCAGTTTCGGCACCGGCCGTATCCCCGCCGTGGGCCACGTCGGCTCAGAGGAGCTCGGGGTCAATCCGGCGGCGGCCCCCGCGATCGATCCGGTGCAGGCGCTGTCCCAGGTGTCATCGGTCGTGCAGACGGCGGTGTCGCTCGGCGCCTCCGCTCTGCAGATAGCGCAGATGTTGTGGCAGAGTGACGCAGCCACCGCCGCCGGTCAGAAGGCGACTCGGGCCGCGGCGGACGGAACGGCCGTCTCGGAGCAGAGTGCGCAGACATCGGTCGGCGTCACCGCCGCGGCGGGCAGTGTCTTTCAAGGTGCCACGATGATGTCGGGGATCATCGCGAAGTTCATGACCTCGCTGGTGGCCGCGGCTCCTTTCCTGCCCACCCCACCCGGGCAGGCGTTCGTGGTCGCACTCACGGCCGATACTCTCGCCGAGGCCACCGCCTGCGTCGCCAAGACTCGTGCCGAACTCACCGTGCACAGCGCGGCCATGACCAAAACCGGACAGAAGGTCCCGGTGACCGGCGCGCCGAAAAACGTCGATCCGTCACAGGCAGTGCAGCAGCTGATGCAACTGGTGGGGCCGCTCGGTCAGCTGGCGACCGCGGGTGGCCAGGCGCTGCAGACCGCCCAGACCGCGCTGAATCCGGCGAAGGCGATCGCCGATCCGGATGCCGATACGGAGCGGGCACGCCACGAGGCCGAGTTGCGCAACCCCGGTGGTGGGCTCGGCGGAGGTGCGGCAGGTGTCGGCGCCCCGATAGTGGGAGGGCAAGCGCGCCAGCTGACTCCGTGGGCCGGTGTTCGCGGCGGCACCTCCTTCGGACCGGCGGGTGCCAGTATGCCCGCGGCGGAGACGGCGTCCGCTGTCCAGGCTTCGCCGGTGCGCGGTGCGGCCACCTCGCCCGGCGCGATGCCGCTGGCCGGTGCCGCGGGTGCGGCCGGTGCGCGTGCGCAAGAAGAGCAAACGACCGAGGGCCTGCGCGGGCTACTGGTCACCGGGCAGCACGGCGACGAGGTCGTCGGTGCTGTCGAAGGTGTAGCGATGCCGGTGGTCGGCGCACCCGAACAAGTTTCGGGGCCACTGGATTCCGATCCGCCGGACAAGGCACTCACCCTCTGACGGGAGATCATCATGGAATTCGAATCGACGCAGGCCCGCAAGTCGGCGACGGCATTGGACGCGCTCGCGGCGCGGCTCGAGGCCGACCTGCGTGCGCGACTGCCGGTACTCGCCGTCGAACCGGCCGGGACCGACGAGGTGTCGGTGCGCGCCGCGCAATCGCTGCGCTCGGTCGCCTCGTCCTATGACGAAGCCGCCACGGCGGGCATTCTCGAGGTCCGCAAGCTGGCCGCCACACTGCGTTCCCAGACCGATGTGATGGATCGGATGGACGACGACAACGCGGCCGGCTTCCGGGCGGTGAAATAGCAACGGGAGCAGGGATGGTCGAGCCGCCGGTAATCGGCTTCACCGGTGTGGTCTGGCCCGCCAGACCCACCGAACAGCTGGCACGTGATTTGACCACGGGTCGCGGCGCGGCGCCGATGGCCGAAGCCGGTACGGCATGGACGCAGCTGGCCGCCAGCTTCGGTGCGGCGGTCGTCGAATACGACCAGATCGTGGCGGAGCTGCGGGAGTCGTGGCGGTCGGACAGCAGTGATCTCGTCCTGGAGCGGATCGGCAAGCTGCGTGATTGGCTCGTCGATGCGGCCGCATCTGCGGGCCGCAATGCCACCAGTGCGGCGGGCCAGGCCGCCGCCTATGAGGTGGCCAGGCTCGCGATGCCGCATGTCGCCGAGATCGCGGCACTGGAAGCTGTCAAACAGAGTATCGAGCACGCGGGTGCCGCGCTCGGCGCGCCACTGGTCGCCGCGGCGGCGCAGGTCGACAGCGAACAGGATCTCGCGAAAGCCGATGCCGCACGGGTGATGCAGAGCTATGAGTCCGCGACCACGCCGCTGGCGACTCCCTGGGTGCAGGACCATCCACCGGTGATCGCGACCAGTGTCGCACTGGACGCCGAGCAGAATGCGGCGGTGGCATCGACGGCCGCGGCGATGCCCGCGATGCCCGCGATGCCCGGCGGTGGTTTCATGCCCGTCCTCCCAGGGCTGTCCTCGATGCCGCTGGCGCAGACGGCGTATCGGGCACAGACCGTCACGCAGTCGGTGTCCGTTGAGGAAGCCGTTGCGGCACAACCGGTGCCGGTGCACGCGGAGGATGCCACCGGCCGGATGGTGCCCGGCGGCATGGCCCCGGGTGGCGCGGGCATGGGCGAGGCCGAACGCACTGTCCGTGCGGGGGCTGCGCCGACACCACGCCCCGGTGATGCCATGCATTTGGAAACCGGTATCGAGGCCGCACCGCCGGTACTCGGTGGTGTTGCCGAGCAGAACGCGCCCGCGCCGGGGAAGGCACAGCCATGACGCCGCCCGGCGGGAGGAGATCGATATGCCGACGTTGACCAACGACGGGCTGCTCGCAGTGTCGGACATGCTCGGCGTGCAGACCCTGCCGACTGTACTCGGGGCCTGCCCGCAGCAGGATTCGGTCGACGCCTGGCATGCCGCGCAACAGCACGCGTTATCGGATCTGCGCGGCGCCGGCCTGATCGACGGCTACGACGAGGTCGAGTCCGACCTCGCGGCCGCACTGCATGTATTGGCGCAGCCGGATCGGGAATTGGTGGCGCGCATCTACACCGAATCGGGGCCGATACGAATCTGCCTGGCGCGCAGAGGGTTCGAACACGCGCTGGCCATTCGTCAAGGCGGCGATTTCGATATCCGCACCACTTGGGCCGACGACAGCGGAACCGCGTTGGCCCGTCCGATACTGTCCGCCCTCGGCGCATGCGAGCCCGCGCCCATCGCCAATTTCAGCGCGCTCGCCGAGGATCTGCGACTGTTGTTCGACGGCGCAACGACCTCGAGCGACTTCACCCAGGCGCTGTATTCGCTGGGAGTGGCCGACGAACGCGATGCGATCGAATTCGGGCTGGCCATGTCGACCTGCTTCGCACACGCCGAAATCGTCGCCTACGCCACCTCCGACGCGGTGACGACCCGGGCCCTCGGATCGGTCGCGGTGTACGACACCGCACGCGGCCGCATCGTCGCCAGCCCCGGAGCAGCCCAGGACCTCCGGGTCTGGTCCACCTTCACCCCGGGCTCCGATCACCGGATCGCACAGTCGATTTCGGCTCTGATCGATTCCCTGCCCGGAGGAAGGTGGATGCCCTAGCTCACGCGCTGTCGAGGGCTGACTGTGCGAATACCGGCAACACCAACTGAATACACCCGACACCGCAGAATGAGTAAGGACTGAACAATGAGCAAGGTAAGTCTCGACGATGCCGCCGCCGCCCAGGTTGTGAATGATTTCATGACGGCGGTGGGAGAGATCAAGAAGACGATCGGGGGAATCGGCGACGACATCAACGCCGCCAAGCCCGGCTGGCAGGGTGACGCCAACACCGCATGTGGTAAGGCCGCCGATGCGTGGGCGGAGGAAGGCGAGCGGCTGCGGATCAAGCTCGACGATATGACGTCGAAGATCTTCGAGGGCGGCAAGACCAAGACCAGTGTCGATGCCGACAACGTCGACAACTTCACCAACCTGGTGTAGCACCTCGTCGACCATCACATCCGGAAAGGAATCGACATGCTTTACGACCCCAAATTCCTTGTCCCGCTGCTGGGACAGCTCGACGAGCATTACAAGAACCTGCACACCCAGATCGCGCACCTGGAGTCGGCCGCGGATAAACTGATCAAAGTTGGCTGGGAAGACAACGACTCGGCCATCGCATTCAGCAAGGCGCACAAGAACTGGGAGACCGAGTTCTCCGACACCGCAACGAAGCTCGAAAATCTGCGTGATGCGGTCGATCGGGCGCTCGGCAATGCGCAGCATGCCGACCAGAAGATCTACCAAAGTTTCGAAGGGATGTAGTCGCGTCGATTCCGAACGGCCCGTGTGCGATCGCGTGCACGGGCCGGTGGCGTTGTTCTGTCAGTAGGCCATAACCATTCCGGTATCGAGATACTCCATCTCTGCGGGAGTCGCGACCATGTGGACCGAGGTCTGCTCCGTCGCAGTGTGGACGGTGACCAGATTCGCCGTCTGTGGATCCTCGGTCAGTACGATGTCGGCGGTGAAGTTCTCGATTCCGTGACTTCCCTGCGGGCGCAACAGGATGACGGTCGCGTCGGAATGATGCGTGGAGGGCACGATACCGTCGTAGACGATTACCGTCGCCGATCGATACGAACTCGCCTGCTGTGAACTGGCCGACCATCCGGCCAGCGACAGTGCCTGTGGTGCATCGACTCTCGCCACCATGGCACGCCAGGCCTCATGGCGATTGGTGTGCACGACGACGGTCGCTCCCAGCGCGATCGCGCGCAGAATCACCTGTTTCACGATGAGCAGCGATCCGATGATCTCGACCCTGCGGATGTACTGACCGACCAGCGGCAATGCGACGCCCTGTCCGGAGAAATCAGCGCCGACGATCTGCCCGCATCCGGCGATCGGGGTGAACAGATCGGCCAGCGAATCCGGCGTTCCCAGATAGCTCTCGATCGGCAGTGCGGGCCCTTGGACGTTGATCGGCAGCCGATCCAGCATGGCGCGACGGTGTTTACCGGACAGGGCGACCAGACCTGGACTCGATACCTTGGCCGGCTGATCGCGAGCATCGAAACGCACCGTCGCCGACACCGAGATGGTTGCCGGTCCGCGATCGGCCCGGTGGGTCGGAGTGCCGGTGGCGCGACGTAGCCGCAGGGTGACGGTGGTCGCCAGACTCGGGGTCGCCCATACCTCCGCCAGTCCGCGTGGGCCGAGCGCTTCGGGAGTCACACGGTAAGTGGCGGAATGGATTCCGTTGTGCTCGACGCTGTGCGCGGTCTCGTCGAGCCGGGTGAGGTCGGCATTGAAGGTGAGCTGGTGCACGGCCGCGGTGATCTCGGTCGCCGACAACACCGACACCGTCAGATCGCGGGCCGCGAGGCGGTTGGCCACGCGCCGGGTCGCGACGATCGCGGACCGCAATGTGCCGGCCGGGCCGCCGCCGCGACGGTCGATCGCGGGCGCATTGGCCAGCGGGTCGAACCGCAGCACCACCCATGCCGTGCGGTGCGCGACCGCGGGCAGCGGGCCCAGGATCTGCTCGTACAGCTGGGCCACCCGGCCGGCATCGGAAGTGCGCGAACCGGTGGTGATCACGTCGATCGAGTCGAGGTCGATATCGAATTGGCTCAGGCAGCGGGCGATTTCGGGCAGTGGCACCATCTCGCCGGTATTCAGGCCGCTCGGGCTCAGCAGTGTCACATTCTGCGGCGGCGCGTCGATGCGCAACATGGTGATCAACCGGGCACCATCCCAGCGCATACCGTAACTCCCGCTGTCGGGGGCCGGTACGTCGAACGGGGTGTGCTGGGTGTTGGATCCCCAACGCTGGGAATGCCAGCGGAAAGCGAATGCGTCCGCGAGGGAGGCCGCCGCACAGGTGCCGCGCACTCGCACAAGCCCGATCAGTGCGACCGCCACACCACTGGCGGCTGCCGCGTACCAGGGTGCGCCACAGGCGATTACCGCGAAGGCGACAGCGATCGCGACCAGAAGTACGGGAACCACCAAGTGTAGCGGCAGCACCCGGAACAACCAGAATTGCGGTGAACTCAGCGGTGGGGCAGCGGGTTGCGCCGCGGGGCCGGCAGTCGTCGTCGCCATGCGCTCATCATGGACCGAACGTCGGTGGCTTCGCTACTGTAGTCACCTCAGGTGGGTATATCCCCTCGTTACCCCAGATCTGTTTCGGAGGAATCGTGCCGGCCCAGCTGACTACACGTGCCCAGGTCAACGGGTACCGGTTCCTGTTGCGCCGCTATGAGCACGCGCTGGTGCGCCGGGACGTCCGTATGCTGCACGATCCGATGCGGTCGCAGTCGCGCTCGCTGATCGTGAGTGCGGTACTCGGCATCCTGATCATCGCGGGCGCGGCGATCCTGTCGTTCCTGCGTCCGCAGGGTTCCATCGGCGACGCGAAGATCGTGATGGCCAAGGACAACGGCGCGCTGTACGTGGTCGTCGACAACACGTTGCATCCGGTACTGAATCTGGCTTCGGCCCGATTGATCACCCAGAGCAACGAGACGCCGACCTCGGTGAAGGAGTCCAAACTCGGCAGTATGCCGCGCGGTCCGTTGCTCGGGATCCCGGGCGCCCCGGCGACGCTGCCCGGATCCTCGGCGGGCAACCGGCCGACCTGGACGCTCTGCGATGCCGTGCCGTTGTCGTCGGCGGGCAGCGTCACCAGGGCCTCGGGCGCGGAATCGACCGTGATCGCCGGTGGACTCGACACGTCAGCGGAAACCGCTGCCCGGCCGCTGAATCCGGCGCAGGCACTACTGGCGACCCGGGACGGAAAGAACTTCCTGATCTTCGACGGCAAGCGCGCTGAGGTCGACCTGAACGATTCGATCGTGGCCAGGGCACTCGGGGCGGGCAACGTTGCGCCGAGGCCGATCAGTGCCGGCCTGCTGAATGTCACTATCGAGGTACCGGCTTTGACACCGCCCCGGCCGATCGACCGAATCGGTGAGCCCGGTCCTGGCCGGTTGTCCGATGTTCCGGTCGGTGGTGTCATCCGGGTGCGCGGGGTCGATTCCGATGCGCTGTATGTCGTGCTCTCCGCCGGGGTACAGCGGGTGTCGCCGTTCGCCGCCGAGATGATCCGCAACGCGAATTCCCAGGGAATGAGCGAGATCACGACCGTGCCGCCGGACCGGCTGGTCGGCGTTGCGCTGCTCACGGTGCTTCCGGTCGACCACTTCCCGAAACAAACGCCGGTGATCGTCTCCGCCGAGAAGGCGCCGGTCGGATGTGTGTCCTGGACGGCGAATGCCGCGGGGGAGGGGGCGGTGGTGACGGTGCTCGCGGGACGTGAGTTGCCACTGGCGAAGTCGTCGATTCCGGTCGAGCTCACCACCGCCGATGGTATCGGTGACCGCCTCGATGCCGCCTTCATACCCCCGAGCACCGGGGAGTTCATTCAAGCCGCCGCGATCGATTCCGACAGCGAGCGTCGCGGCACGCTGTTCTATGTGGGCGACAACGGTGTTCGCTATGGCATCCCCGACGCCGAAACGGCAAAGATCCTCGGTTTGGCGGACAAGCCGCTGCCGGCCCCGTGGCCGATCGTCGGTCAGCTGGTCCCCGGGCCGACCCTGTCCGCCCAGCAGGCCCTGGTGAGTCACGACATTTTGTGAGGTCCCGGCAACGGCGCCGACTACCCTGCTAGCCCAGAATATTCGCGAGTGCGTTGCGCATATCCGCCGCCTCGATGCGCATCAGGACCGCTTCGTCGATATCGGTCAGGTCCAGGGTCTCGTCATTGGCCAGCCGGAATTCGCGCTCCTCCTCGGCCGATTCGATGAGGTTGCGGATGAAACGTCCGTTGCCGACCAGGTCGATGCCGCGGCGCGGTTGCCCGTTCTGGTCGGTACTCTGGCGGTTGTACAGCTCGGTGCACGCCTCGACCAGTAGGTCGAGCGCCTCATCGGTGATCGACGAATCTCGTTTGCGCGCAATGTATTCCCCGATCTCGCCCAGTTCGTCCGGTGTGTAGGAATCGAACTTCACCCGCTTGGCGAACCGGGAGGCGAGACCGTCGTTGGCCGCCAGCAGCCGATCGATCTCGCCCTCGTATCCGGCGATGATGACCACCAGGCGGTCTCGATCGTCCTCCATACGGGCCAGCAGGGTATCGATCGCCTCACGTCCGAAGGCGTCGCCGCCCTGCAGACCGGACTGCACCAGGGTGTAGGCCTCGTCGATGAACAGCACACCGTCCATCGCGCTGTCGATCAGCTTGGATGTCTTGATCGCCGTGCTGCCCAGATGCTCGCCGACGAAGTCGGCGCGCTTGGCCTCCACCAGCGAGTCGCTCTTCAAGAGGCCGAGCCCGCAATAGATCTTGGCGACCACGCGGGCGACCGTCGTCTTGCCGGTTCCGGGCGGGCCGGTGAAGGCCAGATGCTGGCCGCGCGGCATGCTGGCCATCCCCTTGCCGGCGCGGATCTTCGCCAGCTGTGCGGTGGCCTGCAGTTTGGCCACCTGGGTCTTGACCGCTGACAGGCCGATCTGTTCGTCGAGTTCCGTGCGCGCGGCATCGAGAATCAGCTTGGCCTTGTCGTCGCGCTCCTCGCGATCGATCTGCTCGGCCGACGGTGCCGAGGACGGATCCCATCGGTTGGTGCGAGCGTCGATCCGTTCCTGGGTGGTGGTCGTGATGCGATACCTGCGGTCCCGCATCGCCTGCGCATTGGCCTCGAAATCCGGAGCCTCGGAGAACACCTTCTCGAACAATGCCTGTGCCTCGGTTTCATGTCCCGTTTCGCGCAGGCACAGGCCGCGGCAGAATCGAGCGGCGACCGCGGCGGCGGGGATCGGGCCCTGCTCGGCTTGCTCCATACGGCGGATGGCCTCGCCGAACAGTCCCAGCTGGGCACAGGCGGTGCCGACCATCACATGTGCGGCCGCGGCCATATAGGGGTCGTCCCACTCCGCGGAGCCGGCCAGTACCGTCATCACATCGGGCCAGCGCTGGGTCTGATAGTGCAGCGAGCCGCGGACATATGCGCAGATGCGGTCGTCGGCCGAGCGATCCTCTTGGGACAGTTGAGATTTGCGATGCCGGGCGAGGTCGTCGAGTACCCGCTCGGCTTCGTCGTAGTCGCCGTCGGCGATCAACGTCGCCGCCTGTGCCACCATGATCTCGACGAAACTGGCGAGCGGATAGTCGATGTACTGGCCTATCACGAAGCGGCCGGCGAGCTCGCGGGGACGCAAACCGAGACGGCGTTGTTCCCGGAACAGGGAAGTCGAACATGTTTTGTAGAGGTTGAAAATGACCTCGCGAGTGACCTCCCCGGCCGCCGCGCGGCCCAGCCACGCATCGCACATGTCGGGGTCCCATTCGGTTGCCCGGGTGAACGCGAGCTGGGCATATTCCAGGTCACGGGCGGATTCCTGGCCGTCGATGGCAAGGCCCAACGACAATACGCCGGCGTCGAAAGCGCGTTGTGCTTGGCGATTGTCAGTCATATGGGAGAGCCCCCAAAGCGTGCGATGCGGACGAGATTTGCTCAGCATACGACAGGCGCAGGTATAGATTGAGAGCCTTATCCTGCTCGAGAGCGTGAATGAGGAGCCTGCAGACTCGTGAGGGAGCCTTCGACCGGGAGCGTGGGAGCCGCGGATCCGGAATTGTGCCGTGTGTCGATCATCGGTGGAAATACCCAGCTGGACATGGGATTGCCCGCGACCGTTCCGATCGCCGCGTTCATCACCGATGTGGTCGGACTGATCGAATCTCGCACACCCGATCTCGCCGCGGATGACGAGGGCGCCCCGCTGCGCACCGAGCACTGGACTCTTGCCAGGGTTGGGCACGATCCGATCCCGCCGAACCAAACCTTGACCGACGCACAGATTTTTGATGGTGAACTGCTTGTGCTGCGCTCGGTGACGGCGAAGGAATCCCCGGCGCTGTTCGACGATGTCATCGACGCGGTGTCCCGGCTGACCTCGGAGTCGTTCCGCGGTTGGTCACCGGTCGCGGCCCGCTGGACGGGGCTGATGACCGCGCTGGCCGGGATATTGGCGGCGATCGGGCTGCTGGTGGTGGCCAAACAGGACGGCACCAGTGGCTTTCTCGGATTTCTCCCGCTCGGTGTCGGTATCGCCGCCGTCGTCGCGGCGGTGATCGCGATCCGCCAATACGCGGCCCGGGTGACCGCGATGATGCTGTCGCTGTTCGCGACACTGCTGTGCGCCGCGTCGGCGGCCCTGTTCGTGCCGGGTGATCTCGGCAGTCCGCATCTGCTGTTGGCTTGTGCCACAGCACTGTTCGTCGCCGTGATCGCCTACAGCGTCACCGGTGTGGGTGCCATGCTGTGCGCGACGGTGACCACCTTCGTACTGTTCGGTGGATGCGCGGCGCTGGTTCGCCTGGTGTGGGACGCCGGCACACCGAAGATCGCTGCGGGGGTACTTGTTGCGGCACTGATCGTCATCACCATGGCGCCACGGCTCGCGGTCGGTGCCGCGCGACTGCCGGTGCCGCCGGTTCCGACCGCGGGCGGCGCGATCGACCCGGCCGATCACGAACCGCGGCCGACAATCGCCGATATCGGCGCCATCGGTGCGACCGCGCTGCCGTCGGCGGCGGGCCTCGAACTGCGGGCCAACGCCGCCAACCACTATCAATCCGGTCAGCTGCTCGCCAGCACGCTCGCGGCCTTTCTCGCCGCGGTGCTCGCCGCCGATCAGCTGGGGTCCGCGCGATGGCAGGGTGTCGCGCTCGCGGTCGTCGTCGGACTGATCCTGTGCCTGCGCGGGCGATCGTTCGCGGACCTGGTCCAGGCTGGGACGCTGATCGTCGGCGGCGCCGTCACACTGCTCGCGGCGCTGGTCACCGCCGGGCTCGGGCAATCGTCGTATCTGGTGCCGATCGCCGCGATCGTGCTGGCGGTCTCGGCGGCGATGATCGCCTTCGGTGTCATCGCACCGCACACCGAGTTCTCGCCGGTGGTCCGCAGGGCCGGCGAGATCTTCGAATATCTCCTGATCGTCGCCATCATCCCGCTGGCGCTGTGGATCATGGATCTGTACTCGGCCGCTCGGAATCTGTGACCCGAGGTTCTCGCATGCGACTTGTGCTAAGACTGGCCGGAGCGATATTGCTGCTCGCTCTCGCCACGATCGGGTTTCCCGCTCCGGCCTTCGCCGCCGGGCCGCCCGTCATCGATGGCGGTGCGCTCGGTGCGGCGATAGCGGCCAGTGGGGGCGGACCACCCGAAGCCACCGAACAGCGCTCGGTGTGCGCCGAACCGAAACTCGCCGGCGCCCCACCGCGTGATCCGCCGCAACCACAGCGGCTGCTCGACCTGCCCGCCGCCTGGCAGTTCAGCCGCGGTGCCGGCCAGAAGGTCGCGGTGATCGACACCGGCGTGCGGCGCCACCCACGCCTGCGCGCCGTGCAGCCGGGCGGGGACTTCGTGTCGAATTCGGATGGCACCGACGACTGCGACGGCCACGGCACCCTGGTGGCCGGCCTGATCGCCGCTCAACCCAGCCCGGAGGACGGATTCGCCGGGGTCGCACCGGATGCGGAGATTCTCGCGATCCGGCAGTTGAGCCTGGCCTTCGAAGCGAAGGATCGAGGTCGTGGCGACGAACCGGGCAAGATCGCCTCGGCCGGTTACGGCAATGTGTTGACTCTGGCCGCATCCGTCGTCCGCGCGGTCGATATGGGCGCGACCGTGCTCAATATTTCCGAAGTCGCCTGTGCCGCAGGCGGGTCCGATCCCGCCGATGCGGCACTCGGCGCCGCGGTGAAATACGCCTACGACCGCAATGTGGTGGTGGTCACCGCCGCCGGCAATATCCAGCAGGGCGGTGCATGCGCCGCGCAGAACGACGGCACTGGCTGGGGCGCGGTGAAGACCGTGGTGAGCCCAGCCTGGTTCACCCCCTATGTATTGTCGGTCGCCTCGGTGGACCCCGATGGGAAGCCGTCGGATTTCTCCATCCACGGCCCCTGGCTCGGTGTCGCGGCACCCGGCCGGGGCATTGTCTCCCTCGACAGCAAACCGGGTGCGGCCGGTGTGGTCGACTCCGTGCAGACCAGCGAGGGCACCGGATCCATCGCCGGCACAAGCTTTTCCAGCGCCTACGTTTCCGGGCTGGCGGCATTGGTGCGGGCCAGATTCCCGCAGCTGTCGGCCCAGCAGGTGATGGATCGAATCACCCGCACGGCGATGCAACCCGGCCCGGGCCGAGATGACCGGCTCGGCGCCGGGCTGATCGACCCGCTCGCCGCGCTCACCGCACAACTACCCGCACAGCCGATCGCCGCCGGCGCCGATGCGGCGCGAGCGCTGCCGGCACCGGCGCCACCGCCGTATGTCGATCCGGTGCCCGGCCGGGTCGCGATCATCGGAACGCTGGTTCTGCTGGCACTGCTCACCATCGGCTTCGCGCTGTCGATTCCGTTCCGTGGACGACGCAATCGCGTCGATCCGGCGGAAGAAGACCGAGAAGGACTGTAGGACATGGTTACCGAAGGATTTGTGCGCCGCCCGCGTATCGCGCCGCCTCGCCCGCCGGGTGGTGAGGTCGCACTGTCGGCACCGCCGGAGATCCCGCGGCCGGTGCCGACCGGGCTGCTGATGAAGCTCATGCCGGTGGTCATGGTGGTCGCGGTGGTCGGCATGATCGCGATGATGGTGATGATGGGCCGCAACCTGCTGGCCAATCCGTTCATGATGATGTTCCCGATGATGATGCTCATGTCGATGGTCGGCATGGTGGCGGGTTTCCGGGGTGGCGGCGGGACGAAGAAGGCCGCCGAACTCAATGAGGAGCGCAAGGACTATTTCCGCTACCTCGACCAGGTGCGCGCGGATGTGCGGGAGACCGGTAAGTCCCAGCTGGCGGCGCTGGTCTGGAGCCATCCGGAGCCGGCGGATCTGCAATCGATCTCCGGAACCCGCCGGATGTGGGAACGCCGGCCCAGTGACCCGGATTTCGGGCATGTGCGCGTCGGTTCCGGCAGCCACCGGCTCGCGACCAAACTCGCCCGTCCCGAGACCGGTCCGCTCGAGGATCTCGAACCGGTATCGACCGTGGCGTTGCGCCGGTTCGTCCGCACCCACTCGGTGGTGCACAACCTGCCCACCGCGATCTCGCTGCGCGCCTTCCCCGCGATCAATATCGAAGGTGATGCCGACGAGGCCAGAATGCTGGTCCGGTCGATGCTGATGGAGTTCGCCACCACACACGGTCCCGATCACACCGCGGTGGCGATCATCTGCGCCGACCCCGACAGTGAAGCCTGGTCCTGGGCCAAATGGCTACCGCACCTGCAACATCCGGTCGACCGGGACGGACTCGGCTCGCGGCGCATGATGTACCAGTCGCTGGCCGAACTCGAAACCGCCATGTCCGCCGAACTGATCGAACGCGGCCGTTTCATGCGCAATGCGCAGCCGACGGCGGGACGCGTCCATCTGCTGGTCATCATCGACGACGGATTCGTCAGCGGTCGCGAACGTATCGTCAGTGACTCGGGCCTGGACTCGGTCACCGTGCTCGACCTCACCGCGCCACAAACCGGGCTCGCCGCGCGCCGCGGACTGCAACTGGTCGTCGGTGATGGCATGGTGGCCGCCAAATCGGCCGCGGGTATCGAGAAATTCGCCACCGCGGATACCGTCACGGTGCCCGAGGCCGCTGCCCTGGCCCGAGCTCTGTCTCGCTACCGGATCGCGACCGCGGCGCAGATGGTGAGCCTCGGCGACGAAACCCGCGCGGTGGCGGGTTTGATGTCGCTGTTGAAGATTCCCGATGCCGCGCAGATCAATCCGGCGGTGGTGTGGCGTTCGCGCAGCGACCGCGAGCGCCTGCGGGTGCCCATCGGGATAACCCCGGACGGCACTCCGGTCGAACTCGATATCAAGGAGTCCGCCGAGAACGGAATGGGACCGCACGGACTGTGCATCGGCGCAACCGGTTCCGGTAAATCGGAGTTCCTGCGCACCCTGGTGCTGTCGCTGGTGACCTCGCATTCTCCGGATCTACTGAATCTGGTTCTGGTCGACTTCAAGGGTGGTGCGACCTTTCTCGGCCTGGACTCGCTGCCACATGTCGCCGCGGTCATCACCAACCTCGAGGACGAACTCTCGATGGTCGACCGCATGAAGGACGCGCTGTCCGGCGAGATGAACCGCCGTCAGGAACTGCTGCGCTCGGCGGGAAATTTCGCCAATGTCACCGAATACGAGAAGGCGCGCGTCGCGGGCGCTCAGCTCGATCCGTTGCCCGCACTGTTCGTCGTGGTCGACGAGTTCTCCGAATTGCTCTCGCAGAAGCCGGATTTCGCCGATCTGTTCGTGATGATCGGCCGCCTCGGCCGCTCGCTGCGGGTGCATCTGCTGCTCGCCTCGCAGCGGCTCGAGGAGAACAAGATGCGCGGACTGGACAGTCACCTGTCCTACCGCATCGGTCTGCGTACCTTCTCGGCCAATGAGTCCCGCGCGGTGCTCGGTATCACCGATGCCTATCACCTGCCCAGCGTGCCCGGTTCGGCCTATCTCAAGAGTGACGCGGACGATCCCCTGCGCTTCAACGCGGCCTACGTCTCGGGACCGTATGTCTCGCCGCAGGGCGCTCAGCAGGTCGGCGGCCGGGAAATCGGCGGACAGGTGCCGTTGATCTTCACCGCATCGGAGGTCGAGGCACCCGAGCAGCCGGCCCGCCGGGAAAGTGCCGGGCCGCGCGGGCTTCCGGCCCTGCCACCCCCGCCCGGTGCCGTCGAGGCGGAGCTGCCGGAGCCGATCGGCGGACAGGGGGAGGGCGGCGTCCCGGCGACCCTGCTTCAGGTGGTTGTCGCACGCCTGAATGGGCACGGACGGCCGGCGCACGAGGTGTGGCTGCCGCCGCTGGACGAATCGCCCTCGGTGGATATGTTGCTCCCCGATCCGGATTGGAAGTCGCCGGTCAACCGGCACGGTCAGCTCTGGATGCCGATCGGTGTCATCGACAAGCCCTACGAGCAGCGTCGTGACGTACTGATGATCGATTTGGCCGGCGCACAGGGCAATCTGGCCGTGGTCGGCGGACCGCAGTCGGGCAAATCCACCGCGCTGCGCACCGTCATCATGGCGGCCGCGGCCACCCACACCCCTGAACAGATCCAGTTCTACTGCCTGGACTTCGGCGGTGGCACGCTGTCCGGTCTCGCCGATGTGCCACATGTCGGTTCGGTGGCCGGCCGGTTGGAGGTCGATCGGGTCCGGCGCACCATCGCCGAGATGAATACGCTTTTGCATCAGCGTGAGGAGCGTTTCCGCGCGCTCGGCATCGAGTCGATCGCCGAATTCCGCAAGCGCAAGGCCTATCTCGCCCAGCTCCCGGAGGCCGAACGTGCGGCCGATCCGCTGTCGGAGGATCTGTTCGGCGATGTGTTCCTCGTGGTGGACGGGTGGGCGACCATCCGCGACGAATTCGACATACTCGAACCGGCTTTCAATACACTGGCTGCTCGCGGTTTGTCCTACGGCATCCATCTCATGCTCGCCGCCGGCCGCTGGGCCGAGATCCGGCCTGTCGTCAGGGATCTCATCGGTACTCGCCTCGAATTGCGACTCGGTGATCCGAGTGATTCCGAAATGGACCGCCGCACAGCCGTGCTCGTCCCGGTGGGCCGTCCGGGCCGCGGACTGACACCCGACAGCCTGCATATGCTGATCGCGCTGCCCCGGCTGGATTCCGACTCCGACGCGCAAACACTCTCGGAGGGGGTGGGCGAGGCCAAACGGCAGTTGAACGAGCTCTACGGCAGCAGGCGGGCCCCGCAGGTGCGCATGCTCCCGATGGAGATTCCGCGCGAACAGGTAATGGAAACCGCCCGCCGTCAGCGCATCGAGCTCGGGCCGACCCGCGTCGTCGTCGGAATCGACGAATCCGAATTGCAGCCGGTAGTCCTGGATTTCGGCGCGCAGCCGCATCTCATGGTGTTCGCCGATGTCGAATGCGGGAAGACAACGATGCTGCGCAATATCGTCATGGGGGTGGTCGAGAATGCGAATGCCGAGCAGGCGCGGGTCATCCTCATCGATTACCGGCGCACCATGCTCGGGGTCATCGAAGGGGAGCAGCTGGCCGGATATTCGACCTCGTCGCAGACCTCGGTCGGCATGATCAAAGAGGTCGCGCGCTATCTGTCCAAGCGGATTCCCGGCTCGGATATCACCCCGAAGGAGCTGCGCGAGCGCAGCTGGTGGAGCGGGCCGGAGATCTACATCGTCGTCGACGACTACGACATGGTCGCCACGGCGGAGAATCCGCTGGCGCCGCTGCTGGAATTCCTGCCGCAGGCGCGCGATGTCGGAATGCATCTGATCGTGGCCCGTCGCTCCGGCGGCGCCTCGCGCGCACTGTACGACAAGGTGCTCGGCGGAATGAAGGATCTGTCCGTCGACGCGCTGATGATGAGCGCTCCCAAGGACGAGGGCAAGATCATCGGCGATATCCGGTCGACGAAGTTGCCCGCGGGGCGGGGCACACTCGTGACCCGAGGCGGCAACGAGATGATTCAGGTGGCCTACCTCCCACCGGTGTAGTGCCTCAGGCGGGGGAGTCGCGGTAGTTGGCCAGCACCACCGCCAGGCAGCCCGCCGCGATCACCGCGCCGGCGGCGAACATCAGCGGGTGGCGACTGGCTTGGCGCGGGCCCCGGTGCGCACAGCCATATGGGCGGGGTTCGATGGTGGAATGTGAAGCATCCGGGGCCGCTATGCCGAACGGGTCTCCCACGGTGGTCTTCCTGCTGCGGGATGGGAGGCGCTCACCGTTGCGGAGCGCTACACCGAGCGGGCGACAATGTCGACATCCGCCTGACGCTCAGGGAGGCAACGCGGTAGCGCCGTCGGTGACAATCTTCGAATCTGGGATCTGATGAGCGCTGAGGTTGTGACAGCGCCGGCCGCAAATTCCGGCCGCGCTGGGGGACAGTTCGCGGCAGCAATCCGGTCGATCGTGGTGGGCAGCGCTGGCCGCGGTGTCGGGCGGTGTGTCGGTTCACGGCCCGACGGTCCCCGAGGTACGCACCATCAGGGCTGGCGCAGAATTCGTGATGCGCGGCTCAGACGGGTGGGTCGCCGGGAACGTCGAACCACGCGTGCGCGGGGACGCTGGCGGTGTCGGTGGTGACGGTGACCTCGACGCGGCCGGGACCGGTGTCCTGGAACAGGGCGTACTGAATGCTGCCGTAGAGGCCGGTGACCACGTTGTTGTCGTAATTGCCCGTGGCGCCGGTGTTCAGGTTGCGCCAGGCGACGGTGGTGTAGACCTCGCACAGCGGAGCCAGTGGATAGTCACCGGGTCCCAGACCCATCGCCGGATCCGCGCGCACATTGAGTACTGCCCGGCCCGGCCACTGCGCACTGGTATCGGCCCAGGTGCGGATCGTGGTCCAGCACAGGCCGCCATGCGCCAGTGTCGGCACCTGCGGGAATTGCACGGTCGCGGCCTTGGCTGGCCCGGCCCCGACGACTCCGGCGGCCACTGCCGCTCCGGCCAGAACTGTCGCGACGCGAGCGATGTTCGGCTGCTTCATGTTTGCGATCCTAGGGAAGTGACCGCCGTCATGTGCCATTTGTCGCGCTGGACGCGCGCGCACCGATACCGACTCCTTCTGCAACGATAGGGGCATGCGCATCGCTGATCACGTCGTTGACCTCATCGGCAATACGCCGCTGGTTCGCTTGAACTCGGTGGTGGGCTCCAACGCCGGCATTGTCGCGGCCAAGATCGAATATTTGAATCCGGGCGGTAGCTCCAAGGACCGCATCGCCGTGAAGATGATCGAGGCGGCCGAGGCCTCCGGCGCGCTGCGGCCCGGCGGCACCATTGTCGAGCCGACCTCTGGAAATACCGGTGTCGGACTCGCGCTTGTCGCGCAACAGCGCGGCTACAAGTGCGTATTCGTCTGCCCGGACAAGGTCAGTGAGGACAAGCGCAACGTGCTGCGCGCCTATGGCGCCGAGGTCGTGGTGTGCCCGACCGCGGTGCCCCCGGATCACCCGGACAGCTACTACAGCGTCTCCGACCGGCTGGTCCGCGAGATCGACGGCGCGTGGAAGCCGGATCAGTACTCCAACCCCGGCGGTCCGGACAGCCACTACGAGACCACGGGACCGGAGATCTGGCGCGATACCGACGGCAAGGTCACCCACTTCGTGGCAGGCGTCGGTACCGGCGGCACCATCACCGGCGCCGGTCGGTATCTGAAGGAGGTCTCCGGCGGCAAGGTGCAGATCGTCGGCGCCGACCCCGAGGGGTCGGTGTACTCCGGCGGCACCGGTCGGCCGTACCTGGTCGAGGGTGTCGGTGAGGACTTCTGGCCATCGGCCTACGACCCGGCCGTGCCCGACGAGATCATCGCCGTCTCCGATGCCGATTCCTTCGATATGACCCGCAGGCTCGCGCGCGAGGAGGGCCTGCTGGTCGGCGGCTCCTGCGGTATGGCGGTGATCGCGGCCATCGAGGTCGCCCGCCGCGATCCGGATGCGCTGGTGGTCGTGCTGCTGCCCGACGGCGGCCGCGGCTATCTGTCGAAGATCTTCAACGACCAGTGGATGAGCTCCTACGGCTTCCTGCGTGATCGGATGGACGGCGCGGCGGAGCCCCTGGTCGGCGATGTGCTGCGCGGTAAGTCGGGCGCATTGCCGGATCTCGTGCACACCCACCCCTCGGAAACTCTGCGCGATGCGATCGAGATCCTGCGCGAGTACGGGGTTTCGCAGATGCCGGTCGTCGGCGCCGAACCGCCGGTAATGGCGGGTGAGGTCGCGGGCAGCGTGACCGAACGGGACCTATTGTCCGCGGTCTTCGAAGGCCGCGCGCAGCTGACAGACTCAGTCGCCAAGCACATGAGTCCATCCTTCCCGCTGATCGGCTCCGGCGAACCCATCTCAGCCGCCACCAAAGCCCTCTCCGACACCGATGCCCTCATGGTCGTCGAAGACGGCAAGCCCGTAGGCGTAATCACCCGCCACGACCTCCTCGGCTTCCTCAGCACCGGCTCCATCTGAATCAAGATCAGGTGGAAGCTGTGGCGGCCCGAGCGAGAAGACCACGCCACCAGAGCCACCTGATCTTGATCTCACGCGGTGCGGCGTTGGGGGCGCCGATTGTGAGGTCGGTCCAGTGGTCGGCGAGTTGGGCCAGGCGGTACCAGGCGGCGTGGACGCGATCGTCGGAGACTTTTTCGGCGGTGTGCAGTAGGTGGCTGGCGTGGACGTAGGCGGCGGCCATTCGATCCATGGTCGCGCCGATGGATTCGGCGCGGATTTGCGCGGTCGACTGCCGCTGCGGCACTCGTCTGATCACCCAGGTGTCGATGGCGGAGACGAGTTCGGCTCGGCGGCAATCTATTCCGGCGGTGGCGAGCGGATCGTCGTGGCGCTGCCGGTGCAGGTCGGCGAGTGCGTGTGCCAGCGGAATGAGCGGATGATTTTGCCCCGGCTCGACCGGATGTCCGCCGAAGGCGGCGACCAATTCGCGTTGATCCGGCAGTGCTCGCGCGCCGTGGATGATCGGGGCGCTACTGCGCACGAACATGGCTGGCTCCCAACGAGTTCGAGGCGGCGGGTAAGAGCGCGTGCATCGTATACCTCCAGGGACATTTCGATGCGATATAGCTTGCGCCTCGTTCCTTGGCAATTCGGTGACGTCGAGATGGCACCACGATGACAGGCAGTAACAATGTTCTCTACGCGGTGTAATCCGGGTTGTGAAAGAAGGGCGACCAGTCTGCGATGGTGAATATGCCAGTCGCGCACGGGGATTCGCGTGATTTGCCGCGCGGGAGTGGTCAGCGTTCGGCAGGGGAGCATAGCGGTGTAAGTCCGGTGTGGCGGGGGTCGGCCGCTCGAAATCAGGCTTGAAGTCCGCGCGTTGCCCATCGGGAAACGCGGGGATGAGTGACAGCACCTGCTTATGTCAGCAACCAGGGCCAGCAGCTATGAAACTGTGGCGTTTTCATCCAAGCGGCCGCCCGAACAATAGGACTCCTACCGAAACGCATTCGAGTCGGTGAGCGCCTTTCCGAGTACCAACTGGTGCACCTCCGCCGTGCCCTCGTATGTGAGCACCGACTCGAGATTGTTCGCATGCCGCAGCACCGGATAGTCCAGTGTGATGCCGTTCGCGCCGAGAATGGTCCGGCATTCGCGCGCGATGGCGATGGCCTCCCGGGTGCTGTTCAGCTTGCCCGCGCTGATCTGCTCGGCAAGCACCTCGCCGCGATCCTTCAACCGGCCGATCTGTAACGCGAGCAACTGGCCCTTGCCGTACTCGAGCGCCATATCCGCGAGCTTCGCCTGGGTCAGCTGGTAGGCGGCCAGCGGCTTGTCGAATACCTCCCTGGTCCGGGTGTACTCGATGGTCGCGGCCAGGCAGTCGCGGGCCGCGCCGAGAGCGCCGAAGATAATGCCGAAGCGCGCCTCGCTCAGGCAGGCGAGTGGGGAACTCAGCCCGCGCGATTGCGGCAGCACCGCATCGGCGGGCAGCCGCACATCGTCGAAGTCGAGCTCCGCGGTCACCGACGCGCGCAGCGACAATTTGTGATGCATCTCGCGCGCGGTGAATCCGGGCGCGCCCGCCGGGACCAGGAAGCCGCGCACCACTTGCTTGCCCTCATCCTCGGTCTGCGCCCACACCACCGCTATATCGGCCACCGACCCATTGGTGATCCACATCTTGGAGCCGTTGAGCACCCAGTCGGTGCCGTCGCGTTTGGCCCTGGTTCGCATGCCACCCGGATTCGAGCCGAAATCCGGTTCGGTGAGTCCGAAGCAGCCGAGCGCGCGCCCGGCCGCCATATCCGGCAGCCACTGCTGCTTCTGTTCCTCCGAGCCGAACCTGTGGATCGCGGTCATGGCCAGTGAACCCTGCACCGAAACCATGCTGCGCACACCCGAATCGGCCGCCTCGAGCTCCTGGCAGGCCAGACCGTACGCGGTCGCCGACAGTCCCGCGCATCCGTAGCCATCGAGGTGCATGCCGAGCAATCCGATATTGCCCAGTTCCGGCGCGAGCTCACGGGCCGGAAACGTCCCGGACTCGAACCATTCCGCGATCTGCGGCCGCAACCTATGGTTGGCGAACGTGCGGACGGTATCGCGGATCTCGCGCTCGTCCTCGGTCAACAGGGCATCGATCGCGAATAGTTCATCAACGCTCAGCATGAGCTCAACCTACCGCCGGTCGCCGCGCCGAAAACCGGGATCGGGCACAACGGGTGATCCAGTCGATAGCCCGCAGATCGCCCGGGGTTAGGCTGACCCCATGACCGAGCTGGGATTCTCCACCAGAGCCGTGCACGCCGGATACGAACCCGAAGCGCGGACCGGTGCGGTGAACGTGCCCATCTACGCGAGTTCGACGTTCGCCCAGGACGGGGTGGGCGGATTGCGCGAAGGCTACGAGTACGGCCGTACCGGCAACCCGACCAGGACCGCGCTCGAGGCGAACCTCGCCGCGCTCGAATCCGGCCGCTACGGACGCGCATTCGCCTCCGGCATGGCCGCCACCGACTGTGCGCTGCGGGCGACGTTGCGCCCCGGTGACCACATCGTCATCCCGGACGACGCCTACGGCGGCACCTTCCGGTTGATCGACAAGGTCTTCAGCCAGTGGGGAATCGAGCATTCGCCCGCGCACGTATTCAACGTCGACGAGATGCGCGCCGCGATCCGCCCGAACACCAAGCTGATCTGGATCGAAACACCGACCAACCCGCTGCTGAGCATCGGCGATATTCCGGCGCTGGCCGAGGTCGCGCATATCGCGGGCGCGAAACTGGTGGTGGACAACACTTTTGCCACACCGTACCTGCAGCAGCCGCTGCTGCTCGGTGCCGATATCGTCACGCATTCGACCACCAAATACCTCGGCGGACACTCCGATGTCGTCGGCGGTGCGCTGATCACCAACGATCCGGAACTCGATGCGGCATTCGCCTTCCTGCAGAACGGTGCGGGTGCGGTGCCCGGCCCGTTCGACGCCTATCTCACCCTGCGCGGCACCAAAACCCTCGCGGTGCGGATGGATCGGCACTGCGACAACGCCGAGACCATCGCCGAGTTCCTGACCAGGCATCCGGCCATTTCGCAGGTCATCTATCCCGGCCTGGCCGAGCATCCGGGCCACGCCATCGCCGATAAGCAGATGAAGCGCTTCGGCGGCATGATCTCGGTGCGGCTCAGCGGCGGCAAGGATGCGGCGCACGAGTTCTGCTCGCGCACCAAGATCTTTACCCTCGCCGAATCGCTCGGCGGCGTGGAATCGCTGATCGAACATCCGGCCGCCATGACGCACGCCTCCACCGCCGGCACGCAGTTGGAGGTGCCCGACGATCTGGTGCGACTCTCGGTCGGCATCGAGGACGTCAGCGATCTGCTGGCCGACGTCGAACAGGCACTGGCGAACTGATGGAACCAGGTCGGGGCGCCGCGGCGAATGCGATGACCCCGACTGTCAGCACAAAGAGCGGCCGCATCCGGACTATCCGGGCGCGGCCGCTCTTGTCTGGCTGTGGGGCGGCTTCGGGCGGATTCGGCTCGGGCCGAGTTCGTCCCGACCCGCGCTCAGCTGTGGTACGGCTCGGCGCTGACCAGCGTGACCTTCATGGTCTTGCCGTTGGGCAGCGTGTACTCACGGGTGTCGCCGACCTTCGCATCGATGAGCGCGCCACCGAGCGGCGAATTCGGCGAGTAGGTCTCGAGCTTGGAATCGTTGAGCCCTTCTTCGCGGGTCGCGATGAGGAAGGTCTCGGTGTCGGATTCGTCACCGTCGTAGTAGACCTTGACGACCGAACCCGGCAATGCGACGCCGGCCTTGGTGGGCGCAACGCCGACCTTGGCGTTGTTCAGCAGCTCCTGCAGCTGCCGAATGCGCGCCTCCTGCTGACCCTGCTCTTCACGAGCGGCGTGATATCCGCCGTTTTCCTTGAGGTCGCCCTCTTCGCGGCGCTCGTTGATCTCGGCGGCGATGACCGGACGATTGGCGATGAGCGCGTCGAGTTCACCCTTGAGCCTGTCGTGCGACTCCGGGGTCAGCCAAGTCACTTGCGTCTCAGTCATCTCGATCACTCCCTAGTAGTTGTTCCCGACCGAGGCCGGGTTCCCTGATCCGCTGCAGTGCCCACAGGGGGCGGGCACGCACCAGCCGACGGCTAGTGCCATCCTGGGGAAGTTCATCGAACCCCGACAGGCTTCAGGTCCGGCAAGCTCACTAACCCGGACCAGACAGCGCTGGCCGCCAATGCAGCAAACACGGCTCCGAGCCCCGGAACCGTGTATCACACCATTTTAGCATGAATCACAAACATGCAGGTCGGCGTTCATTTTGTGGACGCCTCGGTTGTTTATCGCCCCGAATCAACCCGCCCGCAGATATTTCGGCACGTCATCGCTACAGCCGTAGATGCTGCTCGACACCGGCCGGGCGGAGGCGCGAACGACGGTCGTCAGCTCGATGGTGCCGCTGCCGGACGGCTCGATCAGCACCTCGCGGCGGCCCAATTCGGACCCGTCCCTGGCCATCGCGCGCACGAAACACACGACCGGCTGCTGCGGATCCTTGCGGGTGACCTTGAGATGGACCGAGATGGTGGAGTCGTCGACGACGGTGTAGCCGAGCTGTTCGGCGTCGATATCCTCGGGTCCGTACTTCTGGAAGCCGACGTAGGCGACCCCGAGACCCGCGGCGAGCACGACCGCGCCCAGTGCTAACGGAATCCAGCGGCGTGTCGAGCGTGGCGCGGTTCCGTACCGGTCGGCACGTCGGTCGATCGGCGTGTCGCCGGGCGTTTCACTCATGCCGTCTCACTCCGGGGGGTACGTCGGAACAAAAGTCTGTCGAATGGAACTATAGGGACAGGCAGATCGGACCCCGCGGCGGAGAGCACGAGGTATGACGGTGGTTGATGAGGTGAACGAGACGTGAGTGGCTTTCGGCTCATGGCGGTTCATGCGCACCCCGACGACGAATCCAGCAAGGGTGCCGCGACGACCGCACGGTATGCCGACGAGGGCCACGATGTCCTCATCGTCACGCTGACCGGCGGCGAACGCGGCAGCATCCTCAACCCGGCAATGGACACCCCCGGCGTGTTGGACCGGATCGATGAGATCCGGCGCGAGGAGATGGAGGCCGCGGCCGCCGCACTCGGCGTGCGCCAGACCTGGCTCGGTTTCGTGGACTCCGGCCTACCCGAGGGCGATCCGCCGCCGCCGCTACCCGAGGGCTGCTTCGCGCTGGTACCGCTGGAGGAGGCCGTCGAGGCACTGGTCCGCGTGGTACGCGAATTCAAGCCGCACGTGATGACCACCTATGACGAGAACGGCGGCTACCCGCATCCCGATCACATCCGCTGCCATGAGGTGTCGATGGCCGCGTTCGAGGCGGCGGGCGATCCGGACCGTTTCCCGGATGCGGGCGAGCCGTGGCAGCCGCTGAAGATCTACTACGACCACGGTTTCACCATGGCGCGCCTGGATGTCTTCGCCGCCGAATACGAGCGCATCGGCGAGCCGTTCCCGCTGCAGGAGTGGCTGGAACGCACGCGCGCCTACCGCCAGGGCCGCCCCGACGGCATGACCAGGGTGACCACCCAGATCGAGTGCGCCAAGTACTTCCCGCAGCGCGATGACGCCCTGCGCGCGCACGCGACCCAGATCGATCCCAACGGGGCGTTCTTCGCGATTCCGATGGAAATGCAGCAGCGGCTGTGGCCCACCGAGGAGTTCGAACTGGCCAAGTCCAGGGTCGACTCCACGCTGCCCGAGACCGATCTGTTCGCCGGTATCGAAGACGAGCACCGGTGATGTTGGTTTTCCTCGCGCAGTCTCCCGGCACGCCAACCGGACCCGAATTCGGCAAGGCGTCGCCGCTGGGTCTGGTGATCATTCTGTTGTTGCTCGCCGGAACCGTACTGCTGGTGCGCTCGATGAACCGGCATATCAAAGGCCTGCCCGCGACCTTCGAGCCCGACCATCCGGAGCCGGATCAGGCGGCGGACGAGGGCACCGAACCCGGTATAACCCGGCTCGACAACACCGACGTCGAGTCCGATGAAGGGCCTGATAGCGCGACCCGCGGTAGGTGATCCGCGCCAACTATCCCGTTCTCGGATAACGGTTTTCGCCTACGTCACCGCGTACCGTCGGCCCTGTTGGCCGGCGGTACGCAATGCTGGGCGGAACTTGTCATGGCTCGGTGCATTCGACCATATGCTGCGACGGAAAGGCATCGGCGCAACCCTTTTGGGTCCTTGTCGTGCTGGATACCGTGGTCTGTGCGGGGTTGGATCGAGTTTGGATGTCGGCTGATTGTGCTACCTCTTCTGCTGACGCTTCGAGCGAAGGATGCCTATGGACAATGTGATCGGACAGATCGACCGCGCACTGGATATGACGGGTGCGATCGTGATCGCCGCCGTCGATGGGGACCGGCTCGCGGCGCCGACGCCTTGTCAGGATTGGGATGTGCATGCGGTGCTCAATCATGCCGTCGGCAATATGCACCGGTTCGCGGCGGAGGTCAGCGGCACCGATGCGGGCGCCGGAATCGAGGACGACTGGCTCGGCGTCGATCCGCAGGGTGCCTTCGCCGCGGCCGCCGAGGTGGACCGCGCCGCCTGGCATCGCCCCGACGCCCTGACCGGCACCGTCCTCCTGGCGCTCGGTGAGCTACCTGGGCCGGCGGCCGCCATGGTCCATCTCACCGAGGTCGTCGCGCACGGTGTCGATATCGCCGTGGCCATCGACCGCCCCGACCTCGCCGATGACGAACTGTGTGCCGAAGTGCTGACCGCCATGCACGCCATGGGTGGGCTCGACAGGTTCCGCGATCCGGGGATATTCGACGAGGAGGTCACGGTACCCGTGGACGCACCCGCGCACCGTCGACTGCTCGGCTATCTCGGCCGGACCTGGTAACCGCTTGCCGCACAGTCGATCTCAGGCGCGACGCACGGGATGACGCAGGATGGTGCGGGTATTCGCGTCGGGTGATCGGCGCGGATCCGAGAGGTAGATCTCGTGATGGCGGCCGTTCATGACCAAGCCCTCGCCGGCCATGAACGCTTCCATCTTGGCCAGTGTCTGCGGTTCGGTGGCATACGGTCCGATATGCATGACGTGGATCGCGGCACCCTCGGTCAGCCGCTCGAATGTCGCGCCGGACACCATTTCGGCGCTGATCACCTCGGGCATGCGGATCATCAGCTTCCATTGCCACTGTTCGCGTGGCACCGACAGCGGCGGCTCATCGGAGTTCACCCACCACTGGCCCTCGAGTTTCGGGACCACGAAATCCTGGCCGTCTGCCTTGGCGATCTTCTTGGCGGCGTAGGCGGTTCGATACAGCGTCCGCACTGCCTCGGTGTAATTCTCGCCGCCGGGTGCGCCGGAGCCGGTGACCGTCAGGTAGCCGTAGGTGTCGAAGGTGCGCAATTCGGGTTCGGGGGTGGCGGCGTAGTAGTGCCGGTCACTCTTTGCCAGATCGAGTTTCATCGTGAGCCCTTCGGTATCGAAATCTCGGACGGTGACGAGCCTGAACCCTCCATCGGTGGGAGAGTCAAGCTGACTCGGCGCGATTCCATGTGGAAGTTTGGCAGTCGTGGAGGAGATCTTCGGTAAGGCCGGTGTCCAGGGTTGGGTGCACGCCCGATGCTTCGATTGCGCCGGTGAGGTGGGGCTCGGTGCCGATGAACCGGTGGTGCTCGCTTCGGTGGTGAAGGTGCCGTTGGTGCTGGAGTTCGCGCGGCAGGTGGTCGCGGGCCAGCTCGACCCGACGGATCGGGTGCGGGCCACCGCGGTCGACCGGCTCGGTGGCATCGGTACCGCCGGATGTCTGGACGATGTCGAATTCAGCCTTCGCGATGCGGCGTTCTTCGCGCTGACCGTGAGCGATAACACCGCCGCCGACCTGCTCTTCGAGCGCGTCGGCCTGGACAATGTGCGCTCGCTGGTGCGCGAATTGGGGCTCACCGAGACTCGAATCGTCGGCTCGCCCAGATACATCGTGCAGACCATGGCGGAGGATATCGGCGCCTCCGATACCGCCGAATTCGCGCGGCGCTTCCCGACCCTGAGCGTGTCGGATGTGCTCGGCACCCGTGCGATGGATCCGTTGCGTACCACCGCGAGCACGCCGCGGGAGATGACGCGCCTGCTCACCCTGCTCGGCCAGGATCGCGCAGGCGATCCTGCCGCCTGCCGGTGGGTGCGCGAACTCATGGGCCAGCAGCTCAACTGGCACCGTCTCGCCGCAGCTTTTCCGCCGGAGGTGTCGGTGTGGGGCAAGACGGGATCACTGCCCGCGATTCGCAATGAGATCGGCGTGGTGGCCTATCCGGGTGGAAGTCGTTATGCCGTAGCCGTTTTCACCAGGGCGGATACGCTTGCCCAGCGGTTGCCGGAGGTGGATCATGCGATCGGCGCGGCCGCTCGGTCGGCGATTCACCGCATCCGTCACGATCTGCCGAATACGACATTCCAGGGTCGCTGCGCCACCTCCTGAGCGGGCGCGGGCCGTGATGCGCCGTCGCCCTTGATGACCGTCACGATCAGCTCGGCCAATTCGCGCACCAGCGGATGCGGTGCCGCTGCTGGCCAGGCCAGTGAGAGTCGCCAGCTCAGTGCGTCGGTCAGCGGTCGCCAGACGACGCGCGGTTCCTTTTGCGCGACCATGCCCTGGTCGAAGGCGACGCCGCGACCGGAAAGCACCATGCCGAGCACGAATTCGGGATTGCGGGCGTGCTGAACGCGGGTGGGCCGGAAGCCGTGCTCCCAGCAGGTGCGCAGGGTCGCGTCGTAGAGGCCGGGCGCGGCGGCGCGCGGAAAGATCACCAGACCGAGTCCGGCCAGGTCGGCGAGGGTGAGCGCCGAGCGGGTGGCCAGCGGCGAATCGCGCGGCAGCACCACGCCGAGCGGTGTTTCGACCTCGGGGCCGAGTTCGAGTCCGACCACGTCGACCGGATGTTGCAGCAGTCCGGCGTCGAGCTGACGGTCGGCGAGCAGCCGGATCTGCTCGGCGGTGGTCAGTTCCTGTAGGTCGACTCGGACGTCACGGCTTTCGAACGCCGTAAGCATCGCGGCGAGCACCCGCCCGGCCAATTCGGGTGGGACACCGACCCGCAGCGCATCGATCTCACCTCGATGCGCCTTACCAACCAGCCGCTGTGCCCGATCCCAGCGGGCGAGCAGATCGCGGGCCTCCACCAGCAGAATCTGGCCCGCCTCGGTGAGTTCGACGCGTCGGCTGTCCCGGTCGAACAGCCGAGCGCCGAGATCCTGCTCCAGCTTGCGGATGCGCTGGCTCAGCGGCGGCTGCGCGATACCGAGGCGTTCGGCGGCCCGTCCGAAATGCAGTTCTTCGGCGACGGCGACGAAGTACCGCAGCTGGCGCAGGGAGTTCACGCTGCGACGATAACGGTTTCGATTCAGCGGTCGGCGGCGGCGCCTGCTGGTCCGGAAATCGCCAGTCGAGGGAGTGCAGGTGCGGCGTGGCCGGTCAGTCCCTGGCGAAGTTGGCCGGGGGTGGTGTCGAAGCGGCTGCGGAAGGCCTTCGTGAAACTGCTGATCGAACCGAAGCCAAGGTCGGAGGCGATATCGGTGATACTTCGATGCTGGTAGGCGGGGCTGCGCAGGCGATCGCGCGCCAGCTTCAGGCGTTCTTCCCGGATGACTTCACTGGGTGTAGTGCCGACATTGCTGAACGCCATTTGAATTTGACGAAGCGACCAGCCGAGCTCACCGGCGACGCGCGTGCCGGTGAGTCCGGGATCTGCGGCATGGTCGTGGATATATCGGCGCGCGATCGCTTCGACATGGGTGAGTTGGGACGGTGAGGTCGCCGGGTCGCCGAGGATCTGCATGCACAGCAGGTCCACCATCCGTTCGAACACCGCGTCGAATTGCAGGTCGGTGAGCGCGGTGCATTCGGTGTACAGGCCGTCGAGGATCCCGTCGGTCACCCGCCCGAGCCCGGAGGTGAGATCCAGCGGGTGGTTGGGCGGCACGATGCGGTTGAGGCGATGCCGTATCTCCTTGCGCGGGATCGTGATGATCATCCCCCGTGTGCCGTCGGACATGGACATCGCGTACGGCCGGTCGACCGCCACCAGGCACATTGTTCCTGGGGCGAGGATCCCGTACCCGTCGTCGGTGCGGAAGGACAGTCGCCCGGCGAAAGGAACGATCAGCCGATAGTCGTCATCGGGGTCGGCACGGATGTGGCTCGGATTGCGCAGGTAGGTGACGGCATCCGAGTTCCATCCGACGAGCTGGTAGGCGGCGGTGCGCCGCAGTTGGGTATGGCCCTTGAAGTCCGTTCGGCGCGGAAATCTATAGCCGAGCCGGCAGTGGTATGTGCTGATCAGATCGGCCCAATAGTCGGCTCGCTCATGGGGATCCACCACACTTGTCGTGGTGGAGTCGGCGATAGCCGCTGAAGTCATGAATATCGCCTCCGGACTCGACGATCATCGGTGGCCTGGATGCCGACCCCGATTCGAGAAGAAGTTTAGAGCAGAACCGCGCGGATCACCGCCGGAGCGAGAATTTCCCGTTTCCGAGGTGTGCGCATTCGGACAATGCTCATGCGCTTCAGGACAACCGAGGCAGCCGCGGCGGCGGTTACGGTCCGATAGCTGATGTCCGGATCGGGCCGCCGCGGCGCTCGGTGCCGACCCGATTCAGCTGGTTGCGGATGATAGTCAGGAGTTCACATGCGCGGAATCGTGGTCGCCGACGACAGAACCGGACCGGGACGGGTACTGACCATGACCGAGCTCCCACAGCGTCCACGGCGGGGGACCCTTGGATGAGGGCAGTCGGGAGTCGTTGGCACAGCTTCGAATACACCCCGGTGGCACCCGGTCCGTGCGCCGTAGCCGTCGATCCATCGACGGTGGGGGTGACGCAGCTGTTCGTCGATTGTCTGGTAGTGCGGGTCGTCGTCGAGCCGGGCGATTGTCCCCTGACCGCCGAGGCCGTTCGCGCGATCCGGTACCTGTGCCTGGTCAGCGAGGCTGCCTATGTCGTGATCGCCGGAACCCCGCACAGCGCGACGGCGGGTAGTCGATTCAGGCCATCCGCCCAGCCACCAGATCTTCTCACCCACATCGCCGACACCATCGATGTGCTGTCGGATCTCGCCGAACGACTGGGGGAATACGGGGAACGCGTCCACCTGATGCCGTTCGGATGGAAGATCGTCTCTCGCGCCGAAAAACCGGCACGCCAATGGGATTTGCCGTCGGTCACCGTCTCCCCCTCGGGGCACGTCGACGTGGTGGCGGATCCGGATCATCGAGCTGCGGCATGTGCGGTTCGTTGACGGCCAGGCCTGCCAAGGAGTCCCGCACGACAGTGCTCGTCGGTCGTGACGGCGAGATCGAGATGCTGACGGCGCTCACACACCGGGTCGTAGCGGGACACGGTGCCATGGTGCTGGTACAGGGCGAACCCGGTATCGGCAAGACATCTCTATTGGACGCGGCAAGGGTGCGGTGCGCTGCGGCGGGCCTGCATATTCGCATCGGGGCCGCCCGAGAACTTCAGCAGGCCGTGCCGTTCGCCGCACTGGCCTCCTGGCTCGATCACAACACCGACACGTCGGGAATAGATCCGATCCGGCGTCTGCTCGACGGCGACGATCGAGCGGTCGACGTCCTGGCGATGTCCGAGAGCGCCATCGCCGAGGCGATCCTCGAGCACATCGAAACCTGTTCGGCCAGCGGCCCCCTCGCACTGATCATGGACGACGTCCACTGGGCCGACCCGTGGAGCGTGTCGGTGTTGCAGCGGCTGTCCGCGCGCATCGGTGATCTGCCGCTCCTGCTGGTACTCGGGGCTCGTCCACAGCCTCAGGACTCGCCGTTGACCGCACTATCGGCCGAACGCCGCGCCGCGCTGATCCGGCTCGATGGCCTGACCGACGCGGCGGCCGCGGAAGTGGTGTCGCATATCGTCGGAGCCGACCCAGGACCCGCGTTGCTGCGGGAGGTGGCGGGCGCGCGCGGAAATCCACGCTACATCACCGAATTGGTGCTCTCCCTGCTGCGTGAACAGGCGATCACGGTGGTCGCCGCCACCGCCGAGGCGGTCGCTGGGCGGCGTCCGTCCATCGGACTCGCCCAGGCGATTTCGCGCCGCCTGGACTTTCTGCCGCGCCGGGCATGGAACGTGTTGGCTACCGCGGCCGCGCTCGGCCCGGTCGTCGACGTCGCCGAATTGGCGGCGGTGCTGAACCACCCCCTCCTCGATGTCTGGGGCGTCGTCAGTGATGCGATGGTGACCGGACTGCTCGAACTCGTCGACTCCGAGGTGGTGTTCCGGCACGACTTGATCCGCCAGGTGCTCTCCGATCAGCTGCCCGCCACGGTGCGCGCCCGTCTGCTGCGCCGGACCGCGGAGGTTCTGCAAGCGACCAATGCGCCCATCGAGCGGATCGCACATTATCTGGCGGTTGCCGACTACGAACTGGACGACACCAGCGTCGAATGGCTGGTAGCCGTAGCCGACAAGCTGGCCGTTCGGGCACCCGAGCTGGCGGTGCGGCTGTTGCTGCGCGCGAGGACGGCCGACAATCCACGGCTGATCCGCCTGTATGTCGAGGCGCTGCTGCGGAGCGGACGAGCTGCCGAGGCCGCGGCCGAAGTGCGTGTCGCCCTCGCGAAGTACGGCGACGATATCGAAATGCGCTGGCTGCTCGGCCAAGCCTGTCAGGCTCTGGGTCAGGTCGCCGATGCCGTCGATACCGCCGAAACAGCACTGCGCACAATGACTCTCGATGTCGAGGCGGCTGGCCGTTTCCAAGGTATGTCCGCGGTGCACAATGTGCTCCTCGAGCGGTTCGATGCGGCCGAGTGGGCCGGGCGAAAGGCGATCGCGATGGGGGAATCCAGTGGGAATCCCCGCACCATCGGCTACGGCCTCGCGGCCGTTGGTGCGGTCCGGTACTCCCGGGGCCATCTCGCTGACGCGCTGGAGCTGAGCACTCGGATACCCACTGCCTGGGCCGATGGCACCGGCGCTGACCAGTTCGATCCATATGCGCTGCGGGCACACTGTCTGATCGAGCTCGATCGCCTGACCGATGCCGAGGATGTGCTGGGACAGGCGATAGCGCACAATCGTCGCATCCATGGCGTGTATCTGTCCTCGAACCTCGTCGCCAAGGCGCGGCTCTATCTGCTGGCGGGTCGCTGGGATGACGCCGAAGTCGAATGCCGCGCGAGCACGGCGGAACCGGACGCGCTCGGGTACTCGACCGTCGCGCAAACCATGGCGGCGCTCATCGGTATTCACCGCGGCACGTTCCTGCCGGACGTGGACAGCATTCCCATCCGCGACGACCTCGCGGGCACCACCGGATACGCGCACTTGCACCTATGGGCCAAAGCGTTGGCACACGAGGCGCACGGCCATCCGGACCTGGCGTTGAAGCTGCTCGTCGACACCCATCAGCGACTGGCCGATCGCTTGGCCGCGGCGACGCTGTACTACATCTTCCCGGATATCGCTCGACTGGCCGCGGACCTCGGCGATACGGATGCGGCGCTGTCGGTGGCGGCCGCCGCCGACGAACTCGTGGCGCGAGCACCGACCGCATCGAGGACTGGGACCGCGCTGCTGTGTCGAGGTCTGGCCGAGCGCGATCCCGATAGCCTGCTGTCGGCCGCCGCGGCCTTCCTGCGGTCCGGACGGCCGCTCTACGAAGCGCAGGCACACGAGAACGCCGCCGTACTGCTCGCAGCCGAGGGACGTGATCGCGACGCCCGCCACTCGCTGGACACCGCGATCGGCATCTACAGCCGACTCGGCGCATCGTGGGATAGCGCCCGTACGGTCGCACGCGTGCGACCGTACGGGCTTCGGCGCGGTGTGCGCGGTCGGCGCAACCGCCCAAAATCCGGCTGGGCGGCGCTGACCGATACCGAACGCAAGGTCGCAGCGCTGGTCGCCGATGGCTGCTCCAATTCCGGTATCGCGGCGCAAATGTTCCTGTCCCGTCGCACGGTTCAATCCCACGTATCGAATATCCTCGCCAAACTCGACCTGCGATCACGGCGTGAGATCGCCGTGCACATGCCGCATACCTGACGTGGACCGCATGCCGTGAGAAGCTGACAGGGTGAACCGGCTCGGGAACGCAACCTCTCCGTACCTTCGCCAGCACGCGGACAATCCGGTGCATTGGCAGGAATGGGATGTCCGGGCGCTGGCTGAGGCCAGGGAGCGGGACGTGCCCGTCCTGCTGTCGATCGGATATGCGAGTTGCCACTGGTGCCACGTGATGGCGCACGAATCGTTCGAGGATGCGCACACGGCGGCGCAGATGAACGACAACTTCGTGTGCGTCAAGGTGGATCGTGAGGAGCGGCCGGATCTGGACGCGGTCTATATGAATGCCACCGTGGCGATGACCGGTCAGGGCGGTTGGCCGATGACGTGCTTCCTCACACCGGACGGTGAGCCGTTCTACTGCGGCACCTACTACCCGAAGGTGCCGCGCGGCGGGATGCCGTCGTTCACCCAGTTGCTCACGGCCATTACCGATACCTGGAACACCCGGCGTGACGAGGTGGACAAGGCATCTGCGCAGGTAGCCGATGCGCTGCGGGCGCAGGCCGCCGGGCTGCCCGAGGCCGATCTGACGATTTCGGCCGAACTGCTCGATCATGCGGTCGCGGCGGTGCTGCGCGATGAAGATCCGAAGCACGGCGGGTTCGGTGGTGCGCCGAAGTTTCCGCCATCGGCGTTGTTGGAGGGGCTGTTGCGCAGTTGGGAGCGCACCGGCGATGCCGCGACGTTCGATGTGGTGAATCGGACGGCCGAAGCCATGGCGCGCGGTGGCATCTACGACCAGCTGCGCGGCGGGTTCGCCCGTTACTCCGTCGATGCCGCCTGGGTGGTGCCGCATTTCGAGAAGATGCTCTATGACAACGCGCAACTGCTGCGCGCCTACGCACACCTCGCACGCCGACGCCCCGAGCGAGAGTCCTTGGCACACAGGGTTACTCGCGAGACAGTCGAGTTCATTCTCGATGACCTCGGCACCGACCAGGGTGGATTCGCGTCCGCGCTGGATGCCGACACCCACTTGGAGCCGGGCGGACCGGGTGTCGAAGGGGCGACCTATGTTTGGACCCCCGCCGAGCTGATCGGTGAACTCGGCCCTATCGAAGGTTCTTGGGCGGCAGAGATTTTCGGGGTAACTACCGCTGGGAACTTCGAACAGGGCACTTCGGTGCTCACCAGGTATGCCGATCCGGATGCATTGTCCGACAATGGGACTGGTGTCGAACGCTTCGAGCGTGTCCGCGCCACACTGGGCGAGGCCCGTGCGCGACGCCCGCAGCCGGACCGCGACGACAAGGTGGTGACTGCCTGGAACGGCATGGCCATAACCGCGCTTGCTGAAGCGGGTTCGGCACTGCGACAAGATGATTGGGTGCAAGCCGCGGCCCGCTGCGCTCGCTTCCTGCTGGCCGAGCATGTGGTCGACGGCCGGGTCCGCCGTGCCTCGCTCGGCGGAGTGGTCGGCACATCTGCAGGCGTTCTGGAGGACTACGCCTGGCTGGTCACCGGCCTGCTCGCCCTACACCAGGCCACCGGTCGACTCGACTGGCTCGAACACGCACAGCGCCTGCTCGACAAGGCGATCCAACACTTCGCCGACCCCGCCGCACCCGGCAGTTGGTTCGACACCGCCGACGACGCCGAAACCCTCGTCGCCCGCCCTCGCGATCCCATCGACGGTGCGACCCCCGCGGGCGCATCCGCCTTGGCCGAGGCCCTGCTCACGGCCGCCGCCATCAGCGCCGCCGACCCTGCCCTCCGCTACCGCGAACTGGCCGACCAAACCTTGCAACGCGGTGCCGTCGTCCTCGCCCGCGCCCCACGCTCGGCAGGCCAATGGCTGACCGTAGCCGAATCCGCCCTCCGCGGCCCCCTCCAAGTAGCTATCGCGCTCGCCGACAACGCGAGCCCGGCAACAGAATTGCTCACCACCGCCCGCACCGAAGCCCCGGGCGGCACCGTCATAATCGCCGCACCCCCGAACTCCGTACCCCTCCTGACCGACCGCTCCCCAGTCAACGGCGCCCCCGCCGCCTACGTCTGCCGCGGCTCCGTCTGCGATCTCCCAGTAACCACCCCACCCGAGCTACGCGCCTCCCTGCACCGCCGCTAGGCCCACAGCCGGGGTCGAGGTGCGGCCTTGCGCCCACAGCGGGAGTGGGCCGATGGCCGCGACGTCTCCGATATCGCGCGGAGTTTGTCGTCCTTCCGGCTGATTTCCCCGAACGACCCGTCGGGATGATTGAAATCAGGGCTCGCGCAGGCGGTGCCGTCACCGCGATCCGGCTATCAGTGATCTACGACGGGATTCGGTTGTCGCCCTCGACCAGCTGGTCGCCCTGAACCCGGCCGAGCCACCCGGTCCAGCGATCAGCGATTCTGGGAAGCGGATTCGGTTGTCGCCCTGCCCGGCCCGCTGCTCTGCTCCGTTCCGAAGGCACCGCGATCCGGCGACTGCGACGAAATTCGATCGTTCGCTCCTGATCGGCTGGTTGCCCTGAACCCGGTCGAGGCGCCATGATCCGGCGGTCAGTGATTCTGCGAGGGGGATTCGGTTGCCGTACGTACTTCGGCGATCCCGCTGATGGCTGCCGCATCGCTAGGGGGCTCTGCGCCATCAGGGGTCGTAGCGGCCTCCACATCGGTCCAGCACGCCGTGGGTTCGGGCATTCCGCGCAGCGAAATGTTGTCGTAGAGAACCCATTTCGCGCGCTCGTGCGCGGCTGCGGCCTCGATGACCGCACCGCTCACCAGGATTCGGCGCGGCACCTCCTTCGCCTCGGTGGTGAGCCGTGCCGCTGCATTGACCGCATCGCCGATCACCGTGTACTCCAACCGCGTATCGGAGCCGATATCACCCGCGAATACCCGCCCGCGTGCGACGCCGATGCCGATATCGAGTTCGCCGGTGGCCGTGACCTCGTCGCGAATGCGCCGCGCTGCCCGCAGCGCGGGTGTCGCATTATCCCGCAATGCGATCGGCGCACCGAAGATACACAGTGCCGCATCGCCCTCGAACTTGTTGACCAGCCCGTTGTTCTCCTCGGTCGCCGCAACCACGATGGCGAGCAGTCGATTGAGTTTGGCTACGAAATCGTGCGGAGTCAGACCGCTGGACAGCTCGACGGATCCGGTGACATCGACGAACAGCGCCGACACCTCGCGCACGTCGCCGGTCAGATCGACACCCGCACCGGCCAGTGCCCGCTCGGCGACCTCCGCACCGACGTGCCGACCGAATACATCCCGCATTCGCTCGCGTTCACGCAGATTGACGGCGAGTTCATTGACCGAATTCTCCAGCCGCCCGATCTCGCTGGTGCTGCCGACGGGAACCCGAACGTCGAACTCGCCCTTGGTGATCCGATCGAGCGCCCGGCGCAGCGTGCGCATCGGGGTCGCGACCGAACGGGCCAGGATCGCGGTCGCCAGCGCGCCGGATCCGATGCCGACAATGGAGAGGTAGATGGCGGCGCGGACCCGGTCCGGTGCGCCGGAGGCCGGATCGGCGAGCACCGTGATCAGCATGAGCAGCGGCATCGCACCCGCCACCGCCCAGGTCATCACGACTCGCATCAGCACCGAGGAACTCCAATGCGCGGTGGGACCGAGCACCCTCGACACCACCGGAATGGTCGGGCGGATCAATCTGTCGACGATCAGGAAAGTGAATCCGGCAGATTGCAGCGCGCCCAGGGTGAACAGCGCCGTGGTCACCGCCGCACTGTTGTGCGCGGATAGATGCGAGAGCATCGAGGCCGCCACGATCACGCCGGGCAGCCATATCGCCAGGGCGCGGGCGGTGATCGCGATCGGTAGGCGCAGCAGTCGTCGCGCCTCCTCGACGGCGGGCTTGCGCCCGTCATCGAGCCACCCGAAATATACGGTCCGATCGCGCACGGCGAGCCCGACCCCGGCCAGGAAACCCACCACCGGATAGATCGACGCCAACCCGATGACGCGCCGCCAGTCATCCCCGATCCGGCCGAAAAATCCACTGAGCCACAGCTCGGTCACGATCACCGCGAGCCCACCGAGATTCGCGGCAATCACCACCGCCGCCAACCCCCACCGCGCCTTCAGCGCCCAAACAACCAGCTTGGTGATCACGGTGCCCTGACATCCGGAGCGGAACCAGCCTGCGCTGGCGCCTGCCTGCGCACCGAAACCCCGACGTGCACGGGCGCCCCCGCCCCGGGCAACCACCAGTTCCACGTTCCGAACAACTTCATCAGCGCGGGCACCAAGACCAATCGCACGAGCGCCGCATCGATCGCGACGGCCACCGCGAGCGCCAACCCGATCTGCTTCAGCTCCAGCACGCTCGCGGTCAGGAAGCTGCCGAAGATCACCACCATGATCGCCGCCGCCGCGCTGATCGGGCGGGCCGTGTGTTGGAGCCCGGCCGCCACGGCGTATTCGTTATCGGTCGCGGTGCGCGCGGAGTCCTCCCAGAATTCCTTGATCCGGCGGATCAGGAACACCTCGTAGTCCATCGACAGCCCGAACAGAATTGCGAAGACCATGGTCGGCAGGAATACCTGAATGAATCCGGTGCTGCGGAATCCGAGCAGTGACTCCGCGCCGCCCCACTGGAACACCGCCACGGTGATGCCCAAGGCCGCGCCGGTGGCCAGCAGATTCATCACTATCGCCTTGATCGGTAGCGCGATGCTGCGGAAGGCAGCAATGAGGAACACGAACGAGCAGCATAGAACCAGCGCGACCACCAGTGGCAGTTTCCCCGTGATCTCGTCGGACATATCCGCGAACTCCGCCGTCGCACCGCCGACCAGCACGTCTGAAGGCAGTGCGGTGGCCCGGTCGCGAATCTCCCGGACGAGTTGATCGGCCTCGGTGGAATCGAATGCGGTCTTGGCCACCACCATCGCGAAGACGCGTCCGTCTCGCTGGATCGGCAGCACCTGTTGGATGCGCTCATCCGAGCGCAGTGCGGTCAGGAAGTTCTGCACCTCGCCGTTCGCCGCGGCAGGCAGCGGCGTATCACCGGAACCGGTGATCACGATCGTAATCGGCGCGAGTAGTCCGGGCGCGAAATTCTCCGAGGCGACCTTGCTCGCCTTACCGGACGCGGTGTCGCCCATCGCCGCGGTGCCCATATCCATGCCGTAGCGAATTCCGGTCAGCGGCGCGGCCGCCACCACCAGCACCAGCACGGCCGCGAGACCGAATATCACCGGCCGCGCCATCACGGTCCGACTCCACCGCGCCCAGCGCCCGCTTGCCGGATCGGCATCCGATCCGGGCCGGGTCTCCAACGGCTGCCACCGCGCGGGCAGCGCGCCGCGATTCACCCGGGGCCCGAGCATTGCCAGCACCGCGGGCAGCAGTGTGAGCGCCACCATCAGCGTTGCCACCACCGCGATAGCGACGCCGACCGCGATGCCGCGGAACACCGGTGCGCGCACCACAATCAGCGAGCACAGCGAGATCACCACGATGAAACCCGAGGCGACGATCGTCTTGCCCGCCGTGGCGATCGCGATCCCGCAGGCATGCGCCACACCGGCCGCGGAACTGCCGCCCGGCTTCGCGAGCTCTTCACGGAACCGGCTGACCACGAACATCGCATAGTCCAGTCCGATGCCGGTGCCGATCATCGTCGCGACCGCGAGCAACAACGAACTGGTCGCCATCACATGCGACAGCAGAAACAGTCCGCCGAACGCGAGCAAGAGCCCGCTCAACGCCACCATGACCGGTACCAATGCCGCGACCACCGTGCCGAGCGCGAGGATGAGCAGCACGAATGCCACCGGCAGGCCCAGCGCCTCGGCCTGCCCGGAATCGGCCACCTCGATTTCCATGAGATCCCGCAGCACCGGTGAAAAGCCGGTGAGCCCGACGCTCACCCCATCAGCGGAAAACCGTCGCGCACGTTCCTGAAGCTCACCGGCCAACTCCGCCCGCGCCGGAATCGAGCCGTCGATTCCGATCACCGCGAGCGCCGCATGCCTGCTCACCGAGATCTGTGACTGCTGATCCCCTTGGAACGGACCCACCGCGACCCGCACCCCGGGCACTCCACGCAAATCCGCTACCGCCCGCTCCACGATCGCCCGATAGGCCGGATCATCGACGGTCCGCTGCTCGGAATCGAAGACCAGTGCAACCTGTTCGGCTCCCAGATCGGGATAGTGCGCGGCGAGCAGTTCCGTGATCCGCGTCGATTCCGCCTTGTCGGCATGGAACTCCATCGCCTCCAGGCGACCGTTGAGCTGCGGGTAGGCGATCGCGCACGCGGCGATCAGCACCAACCACACCGCGACGACGACCCGCCGATGCTGCGCGATCGCAACGCCCCAGCGGTAGCCGATCCCCCGCTCGCTCACGGCCTGCTTTCTACCGGTCTCGATCGTCTGCTGTGCCATATCGCCCCGCCATCTTCTGGATCTGTCCCCAACTCTATTGCCGCAAAGGGCAATTCGGCGTATCCGCGATGTTCCGGCTGGCCGGCCAGGTTAGGCCCGGGCATGCTGGGTACGGGGTGCCCGGTCAATAAGGGGATGCCCAGACGCTCTCAGCGCAGCACGACCAACCAGATCGCGGCGTAGTGGCAGAGGGCGGCGAGCACGGTCGCGGCATGGAAGAACTCGTGGTGGCCGAAGACAAGAGGCCACGGGTTCGGCCATTTGGTCGCGTAGAGGATCGCGCCGCCGCTGTAGACCAGGCCGCCGATGAGCAACAGGATCAGTGGTGCGACGCCGATATTTGTATTGAGCTGTCCGGCCACCGGCACGATCGCCCAACCCAGCAGCAGATATAGCGGTACTCCGACCCAGCGGGGAGCGGTCGGCCACAAGAGTTTCAATGCCACCCCGGCCAGCGCGCCCAGCCACACCACCAGTAGCAGTATCTGTCCGGTCCGTCCGGGCAGGCCAAGTAATGCGAACGGCGTATAGCTGCCTGCGATGAACAGGAAGATCATCGAATGATCGGCACGCTTCATCTGAATGCGTGCCTTCGCGGTGGCCCAGGTCACGCGGTGGTAGACGGCGCTGATGCCGAACAATCCACAGACGGTCCACCCGTAGACCAGAGTGGACCAGCCTGCCGTCGCTGAGACGCTTGCGGCTTTCAAGACCAATACGAGCACCGCGATCGCCGCGATGCCGACCGCCCAGGTGTGAATCCACCCTCGCATCCGCGGTTTGAGCAGTGCTGACGTGCCCGGGATCGCTACCGGTGTCGCATCGGTCGCGCCGACCATTTCGGACACGAGTTACCTCCTAGTGATACCCGTCGGTAACCTACGGTACCGTAACTTTTGGCGTTCCGCGAACGCTGTAGTCGAACACAGTCGATGCCGAGATCGCGCCGCTGAGGCGTAGGGTTGGTCGCCGTGGAGCTTCCGAGTCAGGTGCGTGGTTTGCCATACCGCATCTACGAGGCGCGGCTGTCCAAGCAGCTGGCCGGCAAACAACATCCTCGGCACGTCGCGGTGATGTGCGATGGTAATCGGCGCTGGGCCAGAGAAAACGGTTTCACCGATGTGAGCCACGGACATCGGGTCGGCGCGCTGAAAATCGCCGAACTGGTCGGCTGGTGTGCGGACGAGGGCATCGAGATGGTGACCGTCTATCTACTGTCCACCGAGAATTTGCAGCGCGATCCCGACGAACTGGAGACCCTGTTCGAAGTGATCACCGATGTCGTCGAGGAGCTGTCCGCACCGGAACAGAACTGGAGTGTGCGCATCGTCGGCACGCTCGACGGCTTCCCGGAACTGGTCGCCAAGCGACTGCGCACCGCGGCAGAACGCACCAGCGGACGCGACGGTGTGCATGTGAACGTCGCGGTCGGCTATGGCGGCCGGCAGGAGATCGCGGATGCGGTCCGCAAGCTGGTCCGCCAGGAGATCGCGGCGGGGGAGACCGGCGAGGATCTGGTCCAGTCGATATCGGTGAACTCCATCGGCCAGCACCTTTACACCTCCGGTCAGCCGGATCCCGATCTTGTCATCCGAACCTCCGGTGAGCAGCGGCTCTCCGGATTTCTGCTGTGGCAGAGCGCATACTCGGAAATATGGTTCACCGAGGCGTACTGGCCGGAATTCCGGCGGGTGGATTTCCTGCGCGCCTTGCGCGACTACGCCGCTCGACACCGCCGCTTCGGTGTCTGATTTGCAGCGCCTGCGGCGCTGCGTGTTCGCGGCCCCCTTGGTCTCGCGTCCGAGCCGTCGAGACTCGCGCCTGCGGCGCATGCGCTTCGACGGCTCGGACGCGAGACGGGCCGCGAACGGTCGCTCGTAAGACTCGCTCCGTTGTGGTCGGTGATGGCGGCGGCGTTCGGCACCTGGTGTATGCGTCCCGGAAGGTCAAGTGTCGCGCCTGCGGGCGTATGCGTTTCGACGGCTCGGACGTGAGACGGGCCGCGAACGGGTCGCTTGTAAGACTCGCTCCGTGGTGGTCGGTGATGGCGGCGGCGTTCGGCACTTGGTGCACGCGTCCCGGAAGGTCAAGTGTCGCGCTTGCGGGCGTATGCGTTTCGACGGCTCCGCCGCGAGACCGGCCGCGAAATCCTCGCTCGTAAAACGAGCTCCGTGGTGGTCGGTGATGGCGGGGGTATTCGGCACTTGGTGCACGCGTCCCCGAAGGTCAAGTGTCGCGCTTGATGGAGCATGCGCTTCGACGGGGACGTGAGACGGGCCGCGAAATCCTCGCTCGTAGGACTCGCTCCGTTGTGGTGGTCTCGGCGATGCGAGTTGGGGCCGAAAAGTGAAGCCGCAGTGAGTGGATGGGGATATGTCCTATATCGGGTATGAGGAATTCGGTCGGCGCTTTCTGGAATACGCGGCCTCGGAGCAGCGCATCTCCGGTGCGTTCGACCAGTTGACCGGTGCCGCCTTCGATTTCGGCCCGATCGGTGTCGGGCCGGCCAAGTTGGCGAAGGTCGCCGCGCAGGTGCGACTCGGGGAGCCGAAGCTGCAACGGTTCGTCGACGAGGTCATCTCCTTCGAACTCGTCATCCCGCTCGATGTCGACCTGCTGCTCGATCTCGCCGTCGACCGGCACCGCTTCCACATCGACGGCAATATCCACCTGCACCTGAGCGTGCGCACGGCCGAACCGCTGCGCGTCATCATCGATATCGCCGAACCGCGCCCGAGCGACGTCCGGATCAATGTGGCCACCGCCACCAAACGCGGACAGTTGCTGCGCATCCTGGCCAGCGTCGATCACGAGATCAGACGCTTCGTGGCGCGCTATATCGCGACCGAAATCCGCAAACCGCATATCGCCGCGGTACGCGATATCGACGTCGCCGCCCGATTGGACGCGGCCTGGCGGCTGTGAGCCCTTCGAGCGACCTGCAAGCAGTCGCTTCGGTTAGAGCTTGCGCAACCGCAGCCGGTTGATGCTGTGGTCGCCGTCCTTGCGCAGCACCAGTGTCGCGCGCGGCCGGGTGGGCAGAATGTTGTCCACCAGATTGGGGCGGTTGGTGGAGTTCCAGATCTCCTTCGCCGCGGCCGTCGCCTGGTCGTCGGTGAAGCCCGCGTAGTGGTGGAAATGCGCGTTCGGATCCGCGAAGGCGGTCTCGCGCAGTGTGAGAAACCGTTGCACGTACCAGTTCTCGATGTCCTCGATGCGCGCGTCGACGTAGATCGAGAAGTCGAACAGATCCGAGACCATCAACCGCGGACCGGTCTGCAGCACATTGAGACCCTCCACGATGAGAATGTCGGGTTGAGTCACGCAGTGGAACTTGCCCGGCACGATGTCGTAGGAGATATGTGAATACACCGGTGCACATACTTCGGCCGCACCGGATTTCACTTCGGTGACGAAGCGCAGTAGTTTGCGGCGGTCATAACTTTCTGGAAAACCCTTGCGGTGCATGAGGCCGCGGCGAGTCAGTTCCGCGGTCGGATATAGGAATCCGTCGGTTGTGACCAAATCCACACGCGGATGGTGATCCCACCGCGCGAGCAGCGCCTGTAGTACACGGGCAGTGGTGGATTTTCCGACCGCGACGCTGCCCGCGACACCGATGACGAATGGCACCTGCTGATCGGGATGGGTCTCCCCGAGAAAGGTCGCGGTCGCGGCGAACAGCCGCTGACGTGCGGCGACCTGCAGGTGGATGAGGCGAGCGAGCGGGAGGTAGACCTCGGCGACCTCTTCCAGATCGATCTGTTCGCCGAGGCCGCGAAGACCGATCAGTTCTTCCTCGGTGAGCACCAGGGGAGTCGATTTACGCAGCGTCCGCCACTGTTTCCGGTCGAATTCCACATAGGGACTCGGCTCGCTCATTCGTGCCACTTACCCGACACTCCGTTCGGACAAACACGCATACGTCGCGCGCCGACTGTATGAGATTCGGTCCAGCTCTCGCATAGGCGAATTCTGCTCTGCGTCAACATCGCGGGAAACGCGGGGTGCCGATAGGGGGTGGTGACCGGTCGATGACATGGCCGTCAGCGGCTAATGTCGGCGGACATGGAAGCGCATCCCCTCGTGACCGAGTACCTGCGGCTCGGTTTGGCATTCGACCGGCTGGAGGAAGGTTTCGTCGACGCATATACCGGTGATCCGGCGCTGCGTCGCGAGGTGGAGAACGCGCCCGCTCCCGAACCGCGCGACTTGGCGCGTCGGGCGGCAGCTTTGCGTGCGGAACTACCCGCGGCCGGATTGTCAGGGCAGCGGACCGAATTCCTCGATGTGCACCTGCGCGCGCTGGAATGCTCCGGTCGCAAGTTCGCGGGCGACGATATCGGGTTCGTCGACGAGGTACGCGCGTACTTCGATGTCGATATCGCGCCGGGCGATGTCGAGGACTACCGCGACGCGCACCGCCAGATGGACGAGGTGCTGGTCGGTGACGGCCCCCTCGCCGAACGGGTGACCGCTTTCCGCAAGGCCGATGAGATTCCGCCGGAGCGCTTGAGCGTATGCGTCGAGGCGTTCTCGAGCGCGTTGCGGGAACGGGTGCGCGAGCGTTATCCGCTGCCCGACCATGAGCACGTCACCTATGAGGTGGTGGGGGATAAGCCCTGGTCCGGGTTCAATTATTACCTGGGCAACTATCACTCCCGGGTGGCGATCAACTCCGATCTCAAACAGCATATGGCGCATCTGCCCGGCCTCATCGCGCATGAGGCCTATCCGGGCCATCACACCGAGCACTGCCGCAAGGAGGCCGGTTTGGTGGCCGATGGGCAGGCCGAGCAGACGCTGTTCCTGGTGAATACCCCGCAGTGCCTGATGGCGGAGGGGCTGGCGGATTTGGCGCTGCGCTCGATCGTCGGGCCAGGCTGGGGCAAGTGGGCGCAGGAGATCTACGCCGATCTGGGGCTGCGTTTCGAAGGTGAACGCGCCGAACAGCTTTCGAATGCTTCGGCCAAATTGCTCGGGGTCAGGCAGGACGCCGCACTGCTGTTGCACGACCGGCGCCGCGACGCCGACGAGGTCGCCGAATTCCTCCAGCGCTGGGGCCTGACCACCCAGGAACGCGCCCGCCAATCGCTGCGCTTCCTTTCCTCACCCCTGTGGCGCGCCTACATCAGCACCTACGTCGAGGGCTACCGCCTGCTCGGCAGCTGGCTGGACCGCGCCGTCGACGCCGACGACCGCGCCGACCGTTTCCGCCGCCTGCTCGATGAACCCCTCACCCCCGGAGCCCTTCGCGCCATGTGATTACTGGATGACCGCGCAGCCGCCACTGGAGATGGTGCAGATCACCTGGGACAGGGCGCGCAGGAGGGCATCGAGCGGGGACGTGGGCATCGAGATCGGGTTCAGCATGGCGTGTCCTCGGGGTCGTGGCGTGGACAATCTCGCCATTGAAACCGGTGGCGCAGGCCGTGGCGTTAACGCCGTCTACCCCAAGAACTCGCGCCCCTGCGCACAGGCAGGCTCGACCTGCGGTTTCTGCCGAAAGCGGTCGGCACAGCCGCTCGCGCTCTCCGTGAGCCCGCGCCCTCAGTGCAAAGGGTGTGCCGTCGCCACAACGTGTGTGCACTTGGACACTGCGCGAATGCCCCGCTCGGCGAGCGTGGGAGGCATCCTCAGGCTGATGTAAACGTGATACGGACCGAGATCGGGTCGGATTCCAGTGCCTTGATCGTCCAGGCTGTGGCCGATTCGGCGGCGTGGCTCTTGGCGAAGGAGCGGGCGCGGGCGATCACATCGTCATCGGGGACGAAGGCCGCGGTGCCGGTGTGCCAGCGCTTGCCCTGACGCAGCCGGACCTGCGGATTCGCTGCGATATTGCGTGCCCAACCCGCGCGATGGCCGTGCTGGGAGATCAGCCATGCGCCATCGTCATCGATGGAAACGGTGACCGGCACACGGCGCGGCTGTCCGGATTTGGCGCCGATGGTCTCCAACTCGGCGATCATCGAGGAGCGGATACCGATTCGATCCAGCAGTCCGACAGTGGGATTGACGAGATAGCGCCCGACAAGCCGTTCACGACGGAACTTGCGCGCCGCTGCTGCTGTGCTGCGTTGAGTCATGGCTGTGCTCCTTCGAGCGGAAGATGACGCAGGTCGTGGTGCCGTGTGCGACCAACTTGCCCTGGTCGTCCACGACGCGACCCTCGGCGGTCGCGGTGGTGCGGCCGACGTGGATGGTGGTGCCGGTCGCGATCAGGCGGCGGCCGTCGGTGGGTACCGCGCGGATGTAGTTGATCTTCAGTTCCAGCGTGGTGTAGCCGACACCGGCATCGAGTGTGGTGTGCACCGCGCAGCCCATAACCGAGTCGAGCAGGGTGGCACAGATGCCGCCGTGTGTGGTGCCGAGCGGGTTGGCGAAATCGGGCCGGGTTCGCAGCGCGAAGACCGCCTTGCCGAATTCCAGTTCCTCGACCTCGAGGCCGAGCAGATCGCCGATGAACGGCGGCCGCGAGTCGGTCGTCATCGCGATACGCAGCAGTTCGAGTCCCGACAGCTGCGACAGGTCGGTCGGTGCGCTCATGACTGCGCCTCGCTGGCGCTCGGGTTCGCCATGACCGCCTGGGCGGCTGTGTCGATTTTTCGCTCGCTCATGAATCCCGTCCTTTCGGTGAACCGATTGGTCCACATCTGTCATGATTGCAGCATGGACCGATCGGTTCATGCAAGCATGAGTAAGGAGGATGGCGATGACCTTGCGTCCGCGCGACCGGCTGATCGAGAGCGCCATCGAGCTGGTGCGTGAACAGGGCGTGCACGCCGCCGGGCTCGCCACGCTGCTCGAACGCAGTCATGCCTCCCGCAACTCGCTCTACCAGCACTTTCCATCCGGTAAGAGCGAGTTGGTCGAGGTCGCGACCAAGACGGCGGGCGCGCGTCTGGTCGCGGTGACCGACAAGATCACCGGCTCCGGAACCGCCGAGCAGTGGATCGCGGCGCTCATCGGCTGGTGGCAGCGCACGCTCGAAAGGTCCGCGTTCTCCACGGGATGTCCGATCGTCGGTGCCGCACTCGCCGAATCCGAGCCGCGGGTGCAGGCCGCCGCGGGGACTGTCTTGACCGAATGGACCGACCGACTCGCGAACGCCTTGTGCGACAAGGGTTTACCCGCCGAGGACGCGCGTTCGCTGGCCGGATTCGTCATCAGTGCGCTGGAGGGCGCCATCATCCAATCGCGGGCGCTGAAATCCACCCGGCCGCTCGACGATGCGCAAGTGCACCTCACCGCCTTGTTGCGGTCCGCCGTACCTGGGGCTCGAGGTCTCGGCCCGTCACCGACCCACGGATAAGATGATGGGACCGCGACTGGCGCACTCGAGGTGGAAGCAACCACCGGGAAGCACCCTCGCCCCGCACCGCGCGCCTGGGTGCTGGGCTCATGGGCCTAGGGGCGCGCACTCCGAGGCACCCGGACCACGGAGGTTGCGATGCATACCGACACACAGAACCCCCTGATCGGCGCGGCGCGGCCGGACAATAGACTCGGCCAGGTGACGCAGACGACCGCCTCTGTCAATACCCAATCCCTCGGTGAGCTCGATCCCGAGCTCGCTGCCGCGATGGCAGGCGAACTCGCCCGCGAACGCGACACCCTCGAGATGATCGCCTCGGAGAACTTCGTGCCGCGCGCGGTGCTGCAGGCGCAGGGCAGCGTGCTCACCAATAAGTACGCCGAGGGTTATCCGGGCCGTCGCTACTACGGTGGCTGCGAGCATGTCGACGTCGTCGAGACCCTCGCCCGCGACCGCGCCAAGGAACTCTTCGGCGCCGAATTCGCCAATGTGCAGCCGCACTCCGGCGCACAGGCCAATGCCGCGGTGCTGATGGCGCTGATGGAGCCGGGCGACCGGCTGCTCGGCCTCGACCTTGCGCACGGCGGCCACCTCACCCACGGCATGCGGCTGAACTTCTCCGGCAAGCTCTACGAGGTGCACTCCTACGGGGTCAGCAAGGAAGACCACCGCATTGATATGGAGGAGCTGCGCAAGACCGCGCTCAGCTCGCGCCCGAAGGTGATCGTCGCTGGCTGGTCGGCCTACCCCCGGCACCAGGACTTCGCGGCGTTCCGGGAGATCGCCGACGAGGTCGGCGCGAAGCTGTGGGTCGATATGGCGCACTTCGCCGGACTGGTCGCGGCGGGTCTGCATCCCTCGCCGGTGCCCTACGCCGATGTGGTGTCCTCTACCGTGCACAAGACCCTGGGCGGTCCGCGCTCCGGGCTGATCCTGGCCAAGCAGGAGTACGCCAAGAAGCTCAACAGCTCGGTGTTCCCCGGTCAGCAGGGCGGCCCGCTCATGCATGTGATCGCCGCCAAGGCCGTCGCGTTCAAGATCGCGGCGAGTGCCGAATTCAAGGAACGCCAGGAGCGCACCCTCTCCGGTGCCAAGATTCTGGCCGAGCGACTCGGCGGCGCCGATGTCAAGGACAAGGGCATCAGCGTCCTCACCGGCGGCACCGATGTGCACCTGGTGCTCGTCGACCTGCGCAATTCCGAGATCGACGGTCAGCAGGGTGAGGATCTGCTGCACGAAATCGGAATCACGGTGAACCGCAACGCCGTTCCGTTCGACCCGCGTCCGCCGATGGTCACCTCCGGCCTGCGCATCGGCACCGCCGCCCTGGCCACCCGCGGCTTCGGCGATGCCGAATTCACCGAGGTCGCCGACATCATCGCCACCGCACTGGCCGGGGGCTCCGACGTCGACACCTTGCGTGCCCGCGTCACCAAGCTCGCTCGGGACCTGCCGCTCTACAACGGCCTCGAGGACTGGCACCTGCTCGGCTGAATCTGTCATATTCGCCTGGGAATCCGGCTGCGCGCCAACGGTATCCGTTCGCGCCGGATTCCCAGGCGAATTCGTTCGTGCACAAGACCGAAAGCGTCTCCGTCGGCGGACGCCTAGCCGGTTCCAACCGGGCAGTGGGGCTCGTCGTCGCCGGATGCTTGGTTGGTTCCTGTTCGGTCGGGCGTACTGGGCTGCTCGAACATGGATCGGGTGAGCGGATTTAGGTCGGCAGTGGCTACCCCTCGTCGGTTGTCTGCGCGTGCACCGTTCGATGAAGGGGATAGGTCGGTGGGGCAACAGATGGACGGGCGGTCGTTCAGAGGAGGAGGGGTTGGCCGGGGGTGAGGATATGGACGGTGGTGTCCGGGGCTAGGGCTGTGGTGGCGTCGCGGTAGAGGTCGGGGCGGTTGCGGGTGGATTTGGTCATCATTCGGTCGCCGAGAGGCCGCTTGTGAAGGCGTAGTGGATGGGGACGGCGAGCCGAGGGTGTAGGGCGCGGGTGAGGTCGGCGGCGTCGGTGGCGTCCATGACGACCTGATGGTTGAACGCGGGTCGGATGCGCAGGCCGTTGATGGGGAGTAGCGCCAAATCCAATCCTTGAAGTGATCGGCGATTTCGTCGAGTTCGGCGATGCGGAGGGTGTCCGCGCCGAAGAAGATGCTGTGGCCGTCGGCGAGTAGTGCGAAGGTGACCTCGGGGACGCCGTGGCTCGCGGGCGTGGCGGTCACCTCCACTGGGCCGAGATGCGTTGTCTGCCAAGGATCCAACTCGACGACATTGTGAAAACCAGCCGACCGCACCCGTTTTGCGAGGCCACGCACGACGGCGAACGGCACATTCTTGTCCGGGTAGCTCCGCAGCGCCCCCAGATCGCAGTGATCGTAGTGGGCGTGGCTGATCACGATGCCCGCCAACTCCGGGAGATCGACGGCGATGGCGATGCTGCGCCGCTCGCCCTGGTAGTAGAAGCGGCATTCGGACAACCACGGATCGGTGAGGATTCTGGCACCGCCCGCCATGCACGGCCTGATCACCTTGCGCCAAGACCGTCCCAGCTTCCCCTGGCTCGACCTCGACCCCCTCCTCGCCACCCTCGTATCCGCCCACCTAGCCGCCGCCCAAAGTAGCCCCGGCCAGCTAACCAAGATCAAGTGGTATCCATGGCGGCATCGGCCGAGAAGGCCCACCACCAGTGCCACCTGATCTTGAATCCTCCTCCTCGCCTACGGATCCCCGCTGTGACATGCTCGGGTTGTGGCGGTTGTCCTGCCTCGACCTTGCTGCGCCGAACGGCCGGACCCGTGGGCAGCCACGATCGAGTCCTCGACCGCTGGATTTCCGGACTGCTTGCCTATGCCTGGAAGAAGGCCGGAGTTGCGTCCGATGTCGATCCTGCTGTCCTTCGCCGCCCACGTCCAACCGTGCCTTGATGGACCGGCGCATCGGGGGCTATTGGTCGACGCGGGCTTTGGCTCGGACGATCGAGTCGTCGAGGTAGCGGGTGATGTCGGCGCTGGTGGCGGGGCGGATCATGAGGGCGCGGTTGGCAGGGACTTCGCAGTAGCGGCCGGCCTTGGTGTCGATCCAGCGGAGTTTTCCGGTGCGCAAGGGTTCGGCATTGCGGGGGCCGACCAGGACGGTGACGGTGCCGCTGGAATCACATGGTTGGCGCCAGAAGCGGCGGTAGCGATCCTGGGTGGCGCGGGACGGGGAGTTGCCGAATGGGTCGGGGCGGTCGTCGTTGAGATCATCGAGGAGATAGCTCTTTTCGGCCGCGGTGCCGGGTGGCGCATCGGGGAGCAGGCGAATCAGTTCGGTGGCGAGTTGGTCGACTCGGACGCGCCGCAGCCGAACCTTGCCGCCATCCGGTGCGGGCGCTTGCAATGCGATGACGCCCGGTCCGGTGCGGGTGGCGCAGCCGATGGCGCGCAGTTCGATCGCACCGCGTGAGTTATCGATGCCGAACAGTTCGATGCGCCAGTCGGGTTTGGCGAGCACCCCGATGGCGCGCTGCAGCGACGCATTGTCCTCGCGGGCCAGCTCCGCACGGAATTGGCGCTGGTAGGCGCGATATTCGTGGAGTCGGGGAAAGCGGCTGGTGAAGCGAAACGGAAAGGGCATGCGATCCAGGCCGGTGCCGAACCAGGCCGCCGCGAATTGCTCGGCGGACAAGGTCCACTGCGTCATCATTGCGCTCCGAGTACGGGCGGCACGGTCTTCTCCACTTCGCCGATCAACTCCTCGCCGTGCTCCTCAGTGCGCAAGTACTTGGCCGACTTGTGCTCACCGTCCTCACCCCGTCTGGGCCGCGCGCCCGGCGGAAACATCCCGGAGTATCCGTCGGTACCCGCCGCGCCCACCCGACTCGGCGTACTGGCGCTCGGCTGAGCCGCCGTCGCTCCCGGTGTGGTTCCCAGCACCGACTTGCCAGGACTCGGAGTCTCGCCGGTGCTATGCGCGCCGCCGGGGTTGGGTGTGCTGCCGGGGTTGGGTGCCTCGCCCAAGTTGGGTGCGCCACCGGAATTGGGTGCGCCAACGGGGGTAGGTGCGCTGCCGGGGTAGCGTGCGCCGCCGAGATTGGGCTCGCCGCCGGGGTTGGGTGTGCTGCCGGGGTTGGGTGCCTCGCCCAAGTTGGGTGCGCCACCGGAATTGGGTGCGCCAACGGGGGTAGGTGCGCTGCCGGGGTAGCGTGCGCCGCCGAGATTGGGCTCGCCGCCGGGGTTGGGTGTGCTGCCGGGGTTGGGTGCCTCGCCCAAGTTGGGTGCGCCACCGGAATTGGGTGCGCCAACGGGGGTAGGTGCGCTGCCGGGGTAGCGTGCGCCACCGAGATTGGGCCCGCTACCGGGGTTGGGTGTGCTGCCGGGGTTGGGTGTGCCACCGAGATTGGGTGTGCTGCCGGGGTTGGGTGCGCCGCCGGGATTGGGTGCGCGTCCAGGGGTGGGTGTGCCGCCGGGGTTAGGTGCGTCACCCGCGTTGGGTGTGTCACCGAGATTGGGCCCGCTACCGGGGTTGGGTGTGCTGCCGGGGTTGGGTGTGCTGCCGGGGTTGGGTGCGCCGCCGGGATTGGGTGCGCGTCCAGGGTTGGGTGTGCCGCCGGGGTTAGGTGCGTCACCCGCGTTGGGTGTGCCACCGAGATTGGGCCCGCCACCGGGGTTAGGTGTGCCGCCGGAGTTGGGTGTGCCGCCGAGATTGGGCCCGCCACCGGGGTTAGGTGTGCCGCCGGGGCTAGGCGCACCCGCGGGACTCGGGAAAGTACCCGTCGAGGTCGAGGTCCCCGGCTCGATCCCGCCGGACGTGACGGTGGTCGGTGAAATCGGTGTGCCGGACGAAGGGGCGGCCGAAGTTGTAGATGTATGCGTAGCGGAGCCGGGCATGGTCGACGAGCCATTGTTCTGAGTCGACGAAATAGTTTGCTCGGCAACAGCTTCAGCCTTGCCTGAGGCATCCACCTTGCCCGTGTCCCCGCTATTTTTCGGATCCCAGATTTTGCTAGTGCCCTCTGCCTTATCGGTATTCCCGGTCCCGCTGGTGCCTTCCGCCGTGCCTGTATTCCCGGTCCCGCGAGTCCCGTCCCTCGTGCCTATATCCCCAGCTTTGCCTGTGTCTCCGGCTGCGCTGGTTCCGTCTGCTTTGCCTGTGTCTCCGGCTGCGCTGGTTCCGTCTGCTTTGCCTGTGTCTCCGGCTGCGCTGGTTCCGTCTGCTTTGCCTGTGTCTCCGGCTGCGCTGGTTCCGTCTGCTTTGCCTGTGTCTCCGGCTGCGCTGGTTCCGTCTGCTTTGCCTGTGTCCCCGCCCCCGCTGGTCCCGCTTGCTTTGCCTGTGTCCCCGCCCCCACTGGTCCCATCTGCCTTACCCGAATCCCAGCCCCCGCCGCTCTCTTCCGCCTTGCCCGTATTCCCGGCCCCGCTGGTGCCCTCCGTCGTGCCTGTACCCACTGCCGCACCGGTGTCCTTCGATGTGCCCGTGTCCCCAGCTGCGCTGGTTCCGTCTGCTTTGCCTGTGTCCCCGCCCCCACCTGCCTTACCCGAACCCCCACCGCTCTCTTCCGCCTTACCTGTACTCCCAGAACCCCCACTCCCACCCCACAAAGCCCCCACCACCCCAGAAATCGGATCAACCGGCGCCGGCAACGTAGGAATCAACAGCGCCGTACTCCCATAAGGCTGGATATAGAACGTACTCATATCATCCCGAGCCTGCTCCTCCCGCGAATTCCGCAGCTCCGGCCCAGAGCTATCCACCACCGGCGGCACTGCCACCTTGAACCGTCCTGCCGCACTCGCCGCCGCCGCTAGCGGTGTCGACTGCTGATCCAGCGACTCGCCCAGCTCACCGACCCGCGCGGCATACTCTCGAATGCCGCGCACCGCCCGGTCGGCCGCCGCGCCCTCCCAATGTTGGTCTACCGCTTGCTGAATCGCGGCTTCGAACTGTTGTCCGGCCTTGGTCACCGCGGCTGCGATGGCCGACCAGGCATCGATCGCACCGTCGAGTCCGGCCGGATTCATCTGGTCGGCAGCCTGTTTGATCTCCGCGTGCGAGAAGTTCTGCGCGTTCTCAGGATTGGTGATCGCGCGGCCGTCCATCTGTCCTGTCATGGCCGAGCCAGCCCCTTCCGTCAGTGCCGTCTGACCCTATAGACGCACTCGGCCCCATCCCGGTTCCATCGAAACACAGCCGATCTCGCCATGCCAGACCATCCGGTCGGCCGATCAGTGCGCATCCGCGGCGCCGACCAGCGCCGGATAGTCCTTCAGGTCGACGGTCTTGGCATTCTCGGACATCTTTTCCATCATGGCCATACCCTTCGAACCGAGGAACCAGTTGCGGAACCTGATGCCGCGCGCGGTCTTCGGGCAGAGGAACCGGCCGGCGTCGGCGGAGTCCGCGAGTTTGGTGTATTTGCGCATGATCTCGTTGTAGCGGGCATACGCGACCGTGTGGTCGCCGTCGGCCATCGCGAGCTCACCCGCGAGCACATACGCGCCGACAACTGCCGCGCCGGTGCCGAAGCCCGCCAGCGTATTTCCGTATCCGGCATCGCCGACCAGTGCGATCCGCCCGTTGGCGTAGCTCTTCATCGGCCGCACCATGGCGATGGCGTCGAGGTAGAAATCGTCGAATTCCTCCATTTCCGAAAGCATGCGCGGCACCTGCCAGCCCATTCCGGCGAAGGTTTCCCGCACGATCCGCCGCTGTGCCGCGACATCGTCACGGGCGTAGTCCAGTTCAGGTGCGACGAACATGTACAGCTGCTGCGCCTTCGGCCCGCCGGTGATGACCAACCGGCCCGGAGCGTTGTAACCGAAGGCGGTCGCGCGCTCGGGCTCTGCTTCGGTCCTGGTGGCCCAAGGGCTCGCACCCGCGACGCAGTAGTAGTGGCCTTTGTGCTGGACGAAGTCCTTCTCCGGTCCGAATGCCAATCGCCGTACACGCGAATGAATTCCATCGGCACCGAGCACCAGATCGAAGCTGCGCGGCGCGCCCTTTTCGAATTCGACCCATACTCCCGAATCGGTCTCGGTCAGCGCGCTGATCGAATCACCGAAGACGTATTCGCAGCTCTGATAGGTCTTTTCGTACATGATCCGAGCTAGATCGCCGCGCAGGATCTCCACATCGCCGCCGGTGAAATCGCCGGACATGAAGGCCAGCTGCTCGCCGTTGTCGTCGACGAACACGGTGTCGGTGGTGCCGGTCCGGTGTGCGTAGACCTCTTCGAGGATGCCCATCCGTTGCAGCAAATTCCGGTGCGTCTCGCCCTTGAAGTCGACGGCCTGGCCGCCGGGTCGCAGGTGCGGCGCGCGCTCGACCACCGTGACGGCGAATCCGTAGCGGGTCAGCCAGTAGGCGAGGGCGGGGCCGGCGATGCTCGCGCCGGAGATGAGGACGGTCTTGCTGCGCATGATGTCTCCTGAGGCTTTATTTGTGTCCAGTGGAATCAGTATCTGCCGGACACGGATTAGAGTATGGTGGACACAGTTACTTGTCAATACGCGATGCGTAAGGATGTTGAAATGCCTGCACCGACCACCGTCGAACTGCTCTGGGGGACCCAGCAGCGGCCCAAGCGTGGACCCAAGCCCGCGCTGTCAGTGGAGGGGATCGTCGCGGAGGCCATCGCGCTCGCCGATGCCGAAGGACTGGCGAATCTGTCCATGCAGCGGCTGGCCGAACGCCTCGGCTTCACCAAGATGTCGCTGTACCGGTATGTGCCCGGCAAGGAACAGCTCACCGCGCTGATGGTGGATGCTGCGATGGGCGCCCCGCCTGATGTCATTGCGGCGCAACAGAATTCGAGCGAGGAGTGGTGGCGGGCCGGACTGCGCCGCTGGGCCGAGACGATCTTCGAGCGCTACAGTGCGCACCCCTGGTCGATCAGTCTGACGATCGGTGTGCGCACGATCGGCCCCAATGAAATGGGCTGGATGAACGCCGCGCTGACCGCACTCGACGGCACCGGGTTGACCGGGCCCGAGCGGCTGGACACCATCGTGCTGGTCAATGGACACATCCGCAGCCTCGTGCAGCAGGTGACGACTGCGGGTCGGCAGGAGACGGCGCAGCAGATCGCGGGCCAGTTCGCCGAGATAATGGTCGCCGCCGGTGACCGTTTTCCCCTGGTCGCGGCCGTCTTCGCCGAGGAGGCCGCCGCCACCGGCGCCTCACCCGCGACCGGCGGCCCGGGCGATGCGTTGAGCTTCGGCATCGACCGAATTCTCGATGGTCTGGGTGTCCTCATCGCGGACCGTGGCCGACGCTAGCGGCATGGGCGAATGAATGCGAGGCCACCGCCTACGCTCAGTGCATGACCGACGAACTGGAACTGAAACAGGACGCGATCACCACGGTGCGGGAGTTCTTCGCCGCACTCGAGATCGGTGCTGTGGACGAGGCGCTGGACCTCCTGCACCCCGATGTCGTCTGGAAGAACACCTCACTGCCGACGGTCGGTGGCGGCCTCACGCGCAAGATCCTGCGCGGACTGAACCGCGATACCATCGGCTTCGCCGCTGAAATGCATCACATCGCCGCCGACGGCGACTTCGTGCTGACCGATCGCACGGACATCCTGCGCGTGGGCCCGCTTCGGATCGCGTTCTGGGTCTGCGGCACCTTCGAACTGCGCGACGGCCGAATCATCCTGTGGCACGACCACTTCAGCTGGGAGAGCGTCCTGCGCGGCACCGCCGTCGGACTCATCCGCGCCGCATTGCCCCGCGGCTGATCCATCCCGCTAGAGGCTGCTTCCGACGGTAGTCGAATGGTGGCTCAGCGCCGCGACAGCCGCTATTCGACCACCGTCGGCGCTCTCGCCGAGGGCCGGGTGCGGGGAGTCAGGTGTGTTTGGCGAGGTAGTCGAGGTAGTAGGGGCGCAGGACCTCGGCGATCTTCCCATCGCCCGCATGGATGTAGTCGTCGATCATCGGCAGCACGTATTTGATGTCGGCCTCGCTCTCACCGAGATCGCCCGCCGCTGCCTCGGCGGCCGGGATCGACTTCAGTAGCCGCCACAGATATTTGATGTCGCCGCGTCGCGCCGCGAGCCGGACCGCACGGTCGTGCAGCTCCTTGGACGACAGCTTCTCCAACTCCTCGTTACCGGCCATACCTGCGACTCTATCTCGCACACGAAGCAGGGGTTAACGACAAATTCACGGACACGCCTACCAGTGCCCGAGCGGAGACCGGGCAGTCGGCGGTAGCGTCGTTGGTGCGGGCCGCGTCGTTGTGGCTCGTACGGGAGGTCCTGAACCGTGACTGAGCTACTCAGTACGAGGGGGCCGGCACCCGGCCCTCGTGGCATCTGACGCAAGTCGGATCCCATCAGGACGGACCGGTCCAGCGAGATCGTTCGTGCGGGTGCCGCGCGAACATAAAGGAGCCCACCGTGACTGCTGCACGCTCCGTTCCCGCTCCCTCGGCGCACTCCAGCTCCGCGAAAGGCGAAGCCGCCGCGAAGGGGGCCCGCCCCTCGCATTCCCAGAATTCCGGTGTTAAATCCTTCGTCATCGACACCTCGGTTCTACTGTCGGATCCCTGGGCTTTCACCAGGTTCGGCGAAAACGATGTCGTATTACCGCTGGTCGTGATCAGCGAACTCGAAGGTAAGCGCCACCATCACGAACTGGGCTGGTTCGCGCGGGAAGCCCTGCGCAACCTCGACGATCTGCGTCTGCAGCACGGCAGGCTGGATCAGCAGGTGCCGATCGGCACCGAGGGCGGAACGCTGCAGGTGGAACTCAACCACACCGACCCCGCGGTACTCCCGGTCGGATTCCGCACCGACACCAATGACTCCCGCATTCTGGCCTGTGCGCTCAATCTGGCGGCCGAGGGCCGTCAGGTGGTGCTGGTGTCCAAGGACATTCCCTTGCGCGTCAAGGCGAGTGCGGTGGGTTTGCACGCCGACGAATACCACGCCCAGGACGTGGTGACCTCCGGCTGGTCCGGAATGGTGGAGGTGGATGTCTCCAAAGCGCAGATCGATCAGCTCTACGCCGAGTCCGTGATGGACCTGGACGAGGCGCGGGAATTGCCGTGCCACACCGGAATCCGGTTGCTCGGCGCGAGCTCCAGCGCCCTTGGCCGGGTCACGCCGGACAAGCGGGTGCAGTTGGTGCGTGAACGCGAGGCGTTCGGACTGCACGGCCGCTCGGCTGAACAGCGCATCGCGCTGGATCTGCTATTGGACGAGAGCGTCGGGATCATCTCGCTCGGCGGGCGGGCCGGTACCGGCAAGTCGGCGCTGGCCTTGACGGCTGGGTTGGAGGCGGTGCTCGAGCGGCGCACACAACGCAAGGTGGTGGTGTTTCGTCCGCTGTACGCGGTCGGTGGGCAGGATCTCGGCTATCTACCGGGATCGGAGAGCGAGAAGATGGGCCCGTGGGCGCAGGCCGTCTTCGACACCCTCGACGGATTGGCCAGTCGCGAGGTGATGGAGGAGGTGCTCAGCCGCGACATGTTGGAAGTCTTGCCACTCACCCACATTCGCGGACGCTCGCTACACGATTCGTTCGTGATCGTGGACGAGGCGCAGTCGCTCGAGCGCAATGTCCTGCTGACGGTGCTCAGCCGACTAGGCACCGGATCGCGCGTGGTGCTCACCCACGATGTGGCCCAGCGCGACAATCTGCGGGTCGGTCGGCACGACGGTGTCGCCGCGGTGATCGAAAAGCTCAAGGGCCACCCGCTTTTCGCGCACATCACGCTGACCCGTAGCGAACGGTCGCCGATCGCGGCGCTGGTGACCGAGATGTTGGAGGAGTACGGCCCGAGCGCATAGCGAACGGCAGCAACTATCCAGGGTGTGTTTCCCATCACAATCGGACGGGTAAGATCCGCGTGATACCTGTTCAGCGGCGGCCCGGCGAGTCTCGGAAGGATTCGCCGGGCCGTTGCCTGACATCGGCCTAGGCTACGCGCGATGTCACCGCCTCCGCGGCGTCATCGGTAGAGCCACTTTCGAGAGGATGGAAATGCACCACTTCGCTCGACGAACGGCTGGATTCACCGCGGTCACCGCGGCCGCGGCACTGCTGCTGGCCGCCGGCTGCAGCAAAGACGACAACAAGGACAACAACTCGGCCGCATCCATGACGACCACCTCGGCGGCCGCGCACGGCGAGGAGCACATATCCGGCGCGGCGGAGGAGACCAAGATCGCCACCCAGGGCGGCGATATCACCGTCTCGGGCATCATCTTCGACAAGTACGTGCGGTCCGGCGGTCCGACCGGTCCGCTCGGCGCGCCGCTGAAGACGGAGGACGATGCCCCCAACGACGGCAAGTGGCAGGACTTCACCGGCGGCGCGATCGTCTGGAGCAATGACAACGGCGCGCACATCGTATGGGGCGAAATCCGCAAGGCGTGGGAGGACAACGGCGGCCCCGACGGCGATCTCGGCTACCCGACCAGCGACGAGAAGGACATCCCCGGCGGTAAGCAGAGCGATTTCGTCGGCGGCACCATTACCTGGGTGGACGGCAATACGACCGTCACGCCGAAGTCCTGATCCGCACCGGCGTCCGGGCGCTGACGTGCCGTTATCGGCGTGCCATTATTGGTCAGTGCTCGCGGTTCGCTCGAAAGAGCTGGTGCTTGTACGCTCGGACGCCGGTACCGATTCCCTATTCGTAGATCCCCGCATCGCGGGGCCCAGCCGCTAGGTTGTGCTAGTGCAAACTCTGTTGACCGATCGCGAACTGCTCGCGTCCCTCGCCGATGAGGTGGAGCTGAATCTGCGCCGCCACATCGCCGCCGCCGACGGCTGGCAGCCGCACGACTATGTGCCGTGGGACGACGGCCGCAATTTCGGCTTCCTCGGCGGAATCGATTGGGAGCCGGATCAATCCGAGTTGAGCGAGACCGCCAAGCTGGCGCTGACGGTCAGCGTGCTCATCGCGGACAACCTGCCCTCCTACCACCGCGAGATCGGCAAGTACCTGCGCACCGGGTCGTGGTGGCGCTGGGTCGGCCGGTGGACGGCCGAGGAGAACCGGCACGAGATCATGATCCGCAACTACCTCATGGTCACCCGGTCGGTCGACCCGGTGCAGTTGGAGCGGTTGCGCATGGACCATATGACCAAGGGCTTCCGGCGTCCCGCGCTGCACCTGCTCGATGTGCTCGCCACCTGTGCCTTCGAAGAGGCGGCCGCCGCCATCCGGCATCGCAACACCGCCGCGCTCGGGGCGAACGAGATGGTCACCGCCATCGCCGAGCGCATCGCGGCCGACGACGAGCTGCAGTCGATCTTCTTCGCCAACTTGGTCAGCGCGGCGTTCGGCGTCGCACCGGATCAGACCATGCGCGCCATCGCCGACAGCGTGACGCGTTTCCAGGTGCCGTCGGTGACGCTGTCCGATGGGCGCAGCAGCGACGATGTGCTCGCCGAGGCGGGCATCTACGACCGTGCCAAGGAGGGTGAATTGGTTTTCGGCCCGCTGCTGGAGCGGTGGCAGTTCTTCACCCGCACCGATATCGGTGAAGACGGTGAGAAGGCGCGCGCGGAACTCGCGCATCTGCGGACCGGATCGCTGGCCTGATTGTCGCGGTCACGTCCAGAAAGCGAGTCGGTCGGCGCACAGTTTCGTGCGTCGGCCGGTTTCTTTTCTCACCGTCATCACATTTCTCGCGGCTCTCGGCATTATTCCGTGACGCCCAGCTCGGATACCTGGGCGTATGCGCTCGAGCGTCACGTCGAATCGGCGTGAAGTGTCCAACGTGACGCTCGACCGCGTTTTCTGATTCCGATCTACTTTCCGTCCTCGACCTTGGCCATCGACAGCACATCCAAGCGGCGATCGAGTTCTTCCAGGGTGAGCTTTTCGTCGAGCAGGCCGCGATCGATCACGGTCTGACGGATAGTCTTCTTTTCCTTCAGCGCCTCTTTCGCGACCGCGGCCGCCTCTTCATAGCCGATGGCGGAATTCAGCGGCGTCACGATCGACGGTGACGATTCCGCGAGGGTGCGCAGATGATCCTCGTTGGCGATCAGTCCGCGAATGCACTTGTCGGCGAACAGTCGGGACACATTGGCCAGCAGTCGAATCGATTCGAGCAGATTGCGCGCCATCACCGGGATGTAGACGTTCAACTCGAACGCGCCGCTGGCACCGGAGAAGGCGACGGCCGCGTCATTGCCGATCACCTGCGCGGCGACCTGCGTAACCGCCTCGGGCAGCACCGGATTCACCTTGCCGGGCATGATCGAACTGCCGGGCTGCAGATCCGGCAGCTGGAGTTCGCCCAGGCCGGTCAGCGGGCCCGAACCCATCCAGCGAATGTCATTGGCGATCTTGGTGAGGCTGACCGCGATGGTGCGCAGTGCGCCGGACGCCTCGACCAGACCGTCACGGGCGGCCTGCGCCTCGAAGTGATCCTGGGCCTCCGACAGTGCGTCGATATCGGTCGACACCACCAGTTCGGCAACGACTTTCGCGCCGAAGCCCGCGGGCGCGTTGAGACCGGTGCCGACCGCGGTGCCGCCGATGGGCAGCTCACCGAGCCTGGGCAGCGCCGACATCATGCGTTCCATACTCGCCGCGACCTGACGGGTGTAGCCGCCGAACTCCTGACCGAGGGTGACCGGCACCGCGTCCATGAGGTGGGTCCGGCCGGATTTGACCACGGTGCGCCATTCGGCCGATTTGTCCAGCAACGCCAGCCGCAGATGGTCCAGCGCCGGGATCAGATCCTTGATCGCCGCCTCGGTGGCGGCGAGATGGGTCGCGGTCGGGAAGGTGTCGTTCGACGACTGCGACATGTTGACATCGTCGTTCGGATGCACGGTCACGCCGTTGGCCTTCGCGATCGAGGCGATCACCTCGTTGGCGTTCATATTCGAACTGGTGCCCGAGCCGGTCTGGAAGACATCGATCGGGAACTGGTCGTCGTGCAGACCCTCGGCGATCTCAGTGGCCGCGGCGATAATGGCATCCGCCTTCGCTGGATCGAGCAGCCCCAGATCCTTGTTCACCTTGGCACACGCGGCCTTGAGCAGGCCCAGCGCCCGGATCTGCCCCCGCTCCAACCCGCGCCCGCTGATCGGAAAGTTCTCCACCGCCCGCTGCGTCTGTGCCCGCCACAACGCGTCCACGGGAACCCGAACTTCCCCCATGGTGTCGTGCTCGATCCGGTACTGCGTCTCCTCGGTCGTCATATTCCCGACCCTATGCCGCGGACGCACGCCATGGGGCTGCCACGCCTGAGGCGATTCGCACACCCGTCGCCGGAATACCGCAGACCCCGCACACTGCCGGGTTTCCCGCACTCCTTCGTGTTCGGGGCACGGCGTTTCGTGCGGTGCGTCGGTGTGCGAGCTGGGCGAAAGGTATGTGAGGCCATATACGGACCGTGCGGGCGCGGCGTCGGTAAAACGCAACGTGGTCACTCACCGACACCCGGGTTGTCGTACTCGGTGGGCCAGCCGTCTTCGCCCACCTCACACTCGGAACCGTCCGCGCGCTGACACAGCGGGCGGGTATCCACCGGTGCCAGTTCGAGTTTGTGCCGGGTGTCTTGATGGAACGCGGTGAGCAGTGCGCGCACGGTAGGGTCGGTGTCCTTGCGTTGGGGCGGGGTCTCAGTCATTTGTGCTGTGCCCCGATGGGTTTGGGCAGTCGATTCCGCACAACAGGGCGGCCCAGTAGTCATCGCGCAGCGCGTCCCAGAGGTCGTCGTGAGTGGGAAGCAGCTCGCGTGCGTCGGCGAGGTCGGAGTAGGCGTCGAATACGATAGTTCCCGGCTGCGCGTCCGGAAGCAGCGTGCGCGAGGGCAGCCGATGTGCGGTGAACGATTCGTGCGGGAACTGCACGCGCAGGATGCGAGCGGAACTGTGGACCAGCTGCCAGACCGCGACCTTGCGGCCGTCTCGGGTTCGGGTGGTGCGCAACGTGTCTCGGCGCATCACGCGACCTCTCCGTTGGCGCGCCCGATGCCGGGGGACTCGACACCCCGGCACCGGGACGACTCGGTGGGCGTGATCTGCGCCCATTCGCGGACGGCATCGGCGAACAGTTCGACCACATCGGCCGGTGCGCCGCTGTAGGTGGTTGGCGGCCCGACGAACGGGTCACGCTGTGGCAGCTCACGGCTCGGCATCTGCGACCTCCCGGATCATCGACGGTTGTAGGTGCGCCCGGTGCCCCGAAAACAACTCCTGACGAGGGAAGAGAGTTCTCACCGGGCGCGTATACAGCACACCACCGGACGCGCACCCACACTGGGCAGAACCGAATGTTCGGATCAATCAGTTGAAAGCCCGTGGATGCGGTGCGGACTTGCGGTACAACGATGTTCGGAAATCGAGCGCAAGTACGTTCACTTTTGAGGGGCGGACCGGATGCCTGGAGACGAATCACCGACACTGCTGCGTCGACAGCTGGGTCGTTTTCTACGCGAGAAGCGCGAGGGGCAAGGCTTAGCGATTCAGGACGCCGCCAGAGCGGTTCAACTGAGCTACAACGGTTTACAGCGGCTGGAAACTGGGCGCACCGTCAACCCACGGCGACAGGATGTGCGCGAGCTGTGTTCGCTGTACGAGGTGGATGGCGATGAGACGAAGCAAGCCGTAGACCTCGCCTCGCGTGCTGCCGCGGCCAAGGATGAGGACGGGGTCACCTCGCTCGGCGGATTGTTCTCCGACGCATTCAACATGTACGTCGGTATGGAGCGGTCGGCGCGCAGGCTGACGTCGTATGAGGTGCAGGTCCCTGGTCTTTTGCAAACCGCCGATTACGCTCGTGCGCTGATCGGTTCCTTCCTTTACGACGGCACCCGCGATGAAATCGAGCGCCGGGTCGAGGTGCGCCTGCGCCGCCAGGTAGTTGTCACTCGGAAAGCCACCCCACTCGCGCTCGAGATACTGCTCGACGAATCCGCTCTGCATCGAATCGTCGGGGGCCCGCGGGTGATGGCGGCGCAACTGCGGCAGCTTGCTGAGATCAGCAAGCTCGATAACGTCAGCCTCCGAATACATCCCTACGCAGCGGGATTCACGCGTGGCATTCTGCACAGCTCGTTCGTGATCCTCGATTTCGGCACCGACAGTAAGGGCCAGCCGATCGAGCCGCCCGTGGTCTACCTCGACGGTGGTATGAGTAGCGACCTGTACCTCGAGAAGCCTGAGCTGGTGCGGCGATACACTGAAATGGCTGACACTATCCGACGGGTAGCGCTCGATGAGAAGAACACGCGAGACCTGCTCCGACAGGTAGCGAAGGAGAAGTACGGTGACCGTTGACCTGTCCGGGGCACGCTGGTTCAAGAGCAGCTACAGCGCATCCAATGGTCAGTGTGTGGAGGTCGCGTTCCTTGATGGAGGCTTGGTCGGGGTGCGTGACTCGAAGAATCCGACCGGCCCCGCCCTGGCCTTCACCCCCGCCGAGTGGACCACATTCACCACTGGCCTAACCAACGGCCAACTCAACCACCCCTAACCCACCCCCACACCAGCGATCAAGATCAGGTGGAACTGGCGGCGGCATCGGCCGAGAAGCCCCGCCCTCAGTGCCACCTGATCTTGATCCGTGGGTGTTGGCGGGGGCGTCGTGAGTGTGTTCATTGGATCGGCGACTTGGGTGGGGCGCTGCCGGGGGTCGCTCGGGTGGTGATCGGGTGGTCGCGGCGGAGCTTTGAGTCGGCGGGGTCTGGGATATCGCGCGCATCCAGTTCATTCGCGACGTTGTCGTGGACCTTGGCTATCCCACGTATTTCCTTCTCCTACTGGGCATTTGGAAGATATTGGGCGCGGCGACACTGCTCGCGCCGCGCATGGGCCTCTGCAAGGGGTGGGCGTACGCGGGGGTGTTCTTCGTATACACCGGGGCCATCGCTTCCCACTTGACGACTGGTTACGAGCGAGGCGAGGTAATCGCGTTGCTCGGATTGACCACGTTGACGATCGCCTCCTGGACGCTGCGACCTCGGGACCGCCGCGTGGACAAACTACTCGTTCACGGCCGTTCGTAGAATCCATCGATCCGGCCACGGGCTACTGCCTGTGCGACGGAGAAGACCTCGCGTGGTTTCGCCTTCGCTGCGGGCTTGCCACCGACTGTGGTGATCGGCTCGGTCAGGGCGAAGAGTTGGAAGGCGTAGCGGTGCGGTCCGTGGCCCTTGATCGGGGCCGGACCTCGGTAGCCGTGGCCGAAGCCGGAGCGCAGGATGCTGACGCCCGGTGCGGGATCATCGGCGCGCAGCGCGTCCCGGGGCAGTTCAGTGAGCGTCGGTTCCAACAGGGCTACGCAATGCACGAATGGCAATCCTGTTGGTGCGTCCGGATCTTCGACGACCAGCAGCAGTTGGGCCGCACCGTCGGGTGCGGTCCACGCCAGCGCGGGGGATACGTCTCGGCCGCCGATCCGCTTGGACGCGTGCACCTCGGGTAGTGGCGACTCATGGGTGAAATCCGGGCTGTTGACCTCGAAGGTCGCCTCCGCCGCGAGGTTCGGCAGATGCCAGGTGAGACCATGGTCTCCGGCGCGCCGATTCTTCAACAGCTTCCCGAGGATCGCCATCGGAACTCCTTGGTCTGTAGGGGATTCCGGAGCTTACCGGTGTCATCACTGATCGTGCACAGCGCGGAAAATGCGTCGAGCCCGATCCGAAACGGACCGGGCTCGATGCCGACGAGAAGGTCAGGGCAGCGGCGGCACCGCATCCTCGTCGCCGACGAAATCGACCGAGGAGTATTCGCGCAGCTTGGTGAGCCGGTGGTAGGCATCGATCATGCGCACGGTGCCGGACTTGGAGCGCATGACGATGGACTCGGTGGAGGCGCCGCCGGGGAAGTAGCGGACGCCGCGCAGCAGGTCGCCATCGGTGACGCCGGTGGCGCAGAAGAAGACATTGTCGCCGGCGACCAGGTCGTTGGTGGTGAGGATGCGGCCGAGGTCGTGGCCCGCGTCGATGGCCTTCTGGCGTTCCTCATCGTCCTTCGGGGCGAGCATGCCCTGAAGTTCGCCGCCCATACAGCGCATGGCGGCGGCGGCGATGATGCCCTCGGGCGTGCCGCCGATGCCGACCAGGATATCGGTGCCGGAGTCGGGGCGGGCGCAGGCGATCGCACCCGCGACGTCACCATCGGAGATCAGGCGGATGCGGGCGCCCGCGTCGCGGACCTGCTGGATCAGTTCGGCGTGGCGCGGCCGGTCCAGGATGCAGACGGTGAGATCGGACTTCGACAGGCTCTTGGCCTTGGCCACCCGGCTGATGTTCTCGCCGATCGGGGCGGAGATATCGATCACGCCCGCCGCATCGGGGCCGACCGCGATCTTGTGCATGTAGAACACCGCCGACGGGTCGAACATCGCGCCGCGCTCGGCGACCGCGAGCACCGCGATGGCGCCCGGCGAACCCTTCGACATCAGGGTGGTGCCGTCGATCGGGTCGACCGCGAAGTCGACCTCGGGACCGGTACCGTCGCCGACCAGCTCACCGTTGTAGAGCATGGGCGCTTCATCCTTCTCGCCCTCACCGATGACCACGATGCCGCGCATGGAAACGGAGCTGACCAGCTGCCGCATGGCGTCGACGGCCGCACCGTCGCCACCTTCCTTATCACCACGGCCGACCCAGCGGCCCGCGGCCATCGCACCGGCCTCGGTGACCCGGACCAGTTCGAGCGCGAGGTTGCGGTCCGGTGCCTCGCGGCGGCTGGGTGCGGGCGAAGATGCCGTCATTACGGTGTGCCTCCTACGGTCGTTGCTACCGCTGATTCTCTCAGAAGCGTGACCGTTCCCGATCAGGTACTACCGTTCCAGATCTCGGACCACCTGTGGACGAGCGTGCCGAACTGGGCGTGGATACTGGGAGCGTGTCGTACCAAAAGCCCCGCATTCTGAACGACTACCGGGATCTGTTCTGGTCACTGATCCCGTTGGTGCTGATCGCCGTGGTCTTCGCCGGGCTCGCCAGCCAGTGCAGTTTCGCCGCGAAGGGGCCGACCGAGGGCCAGATTCCGCACTTCGATGTGACGGCCGCACTCGCCAACGACGCGAAGACGATGCCCTTCCCGATCCGCAATCCGAGCCTGCCCGAACACTGGACGCCGAACTCCGGTAGCCGCGACACGATCACAAGCCGCGGCGGCGGACCGGTCAGCACTGTCGGATACATCACACCGCAGGGCACCTATATGCGGATGAGCCAGAGCAGCGCGACCGAAGAGGCGCTGTCGCGCTTCGTACTCGGTTCCCGCTACGGCACCGGCACCGAGCAGGTCGGCGACCAGAAGTGGGTCGTCTACGCCGAGCAGGGCTCCGAGACAGCGTGGATCGCGGACCTCGGTCAGTCCCGAGTACTCATCACCGGCGCGGGCAACCACGCCGCCTTCACCACCCTGGCCGCTGCCATCGCCTCCGCCCAACCGCTCGCGCGGTAGTCAGAGCGGCGCTACCCACGTCAAATCGGCCGCCTCGGCCGCCGCCCCGAGTCTCTTGTCATAGGTGACGAACGCGCTCAGATCGGCGGCCAATCCTAGTGCGGTAGCCAGGTGCAGCGCATCGAGGCTTCGGACTGTCGCGGGTGTGATCGCGGCGGCATTCGCCCGCACAATCCCATCCATTTCGAGTCTGTCCACGGGGTGAGGACAGCCGGTATGTGAATAAGGTCCGCCGGCCCGGCGATTCGTACCGCGCGCACCAGCTCGACTTCGATCAGGGACGACGTGACCCAGTGCTCGTCGGGGCGATCATCGAGCCAGCTTGCGAGTGCCACCGACTCCGACCGAGATGGACCAGCTTCACGAGAGCGCTGGTGTCCAGGTAAATCATTAGTGGCGCTCGTCATCGCGCAGGGACTGCAGTGCAGCGCTCGCACTGCCCTCCGCGTCGATCGGCGCCTGTCGCAGTCGTCGGCGCACCCCGGCAAGCAGATCCGCACGGCCCCCGGTGGCTGGACGCATGCGCCGCTCGATTATCAACCGCGCACGGACGTCCCGCCCCGGATCTACCGGGACGATCCGGCCGATGATGGTGCCGCGCTCGGTGATGTCGATCGTTTCGCCCGCTTTGACCAATGCCAGGCACCGAGCTGTGTGGTGCGAGAGTTCACGAAGGGGGATGGCGGTCATGAGTCTCAGTGTGCGACAAAAATGTCGTAGTTGTCCGTGCCGCCTGCTCAGCGGTGGCGGCGGATGGTCATTCATCGCTTTCGAGGTCGGTGCGCGAGAGCGCGTTCTCGACCCGCTGACGCGCACCTGCCAAATGTTGCTCGCAGCGGGCGGCCAGGGCTTCGCCGCGCTCCCACAGCGTGAGGGATTCGTCCAGGTCGAGGCCGCCCTGTTCGAGCATTTTGACGACGTTGACCAGTTCGTCGCGGGCGCGTTCGTAGCCGAAGGTGGAGATCTCGGCCAACTCGTCGTCCTTGCCGGGGTCGGCCAAGGTCAGTTCCTCCCTGTGTCGGTCTTGCCCAAGGCTTGGGTACCCAACGCCTGGGTGCCCAGCGCGGCGGCGGAAATGGCGCCGTCGGCGACCCGGATCCGCAGCTGACTGCCCGCGGGCGCGTCCTCGATCGAGCGGACCACATGCCGCTCCTTACCGCTGACGCGCTGCACGACAGCGTAGCCACGGGCCAGCGTCGCGGCCGGGCCCACCGCGGTGAGTTTTTCGCGCAGGTGCCGGGTTGCGGTGGTTTCGGTGCTGATCAGATGTTCGGCGGTGCGGCGGGCGGCGGTGCGCAGGCGTTCGATTTCGTCGTCGCGGCGGTCGAGTTCGCGCAGCGGATCGGCCAACACCGGTCGGGAACGCAGCTGGGCCAATGCCCTGGTCTCCCGGTCGACCCAGCCGCGTAGTGCGGCGGCGGCGCGGGCGCGCATATCGTGGACCCCGGCTAGTTCGGCGGCCGCATCGGGCACGATGCGCTTGGCGGCATCGGTGGGGGTGGCGGCGCGCAGGTCGGCGACCAGATCGCACAGCGGATTATCGGGTTCGTGTCCGATCGCGCTGACGACCGGTGTGGTCGCGGCGACGATCGCGCGGCACAGCGTCTCATCCGAGAAGGGCAGCAGATCTTCGACGCTGCCACCGCCGCGGGCCAGCACGATGACCTCGACGGCCGGATCGCGATCGAGTCCGGTCAGCGCCTGCACCATCTGCGCCACCGCGGTCGGACCCTGCACCGCGGTATTGCGGATTTCGAAACGCACTGCGGGCCAGCGGTTTCGGGCAACGGTCAGCACATCGCGCTCGGCGGCGCTGGCGCGACCGGTGATCAGGCCGATTGTCTTGGGCAGGAAAGGGACCGGCCGCTTCAGCCGGGGATCGAAGAGTCCCTCGGCGGCGAGCAATGCCTTCAACCGTTCGATGCGGGCCAGTAGTTCGCCGATGCCGACCGGGCGAATCTCCATGGCGCGCAACGAAATCGTGCCGCGCCCGGTGAAGAACGCCAGCTTGCCGTAGACCACAACCCGGCTGCCCTCCTGCAGCGGTACGGCGGAGCGGCGGATGAGATCCGGATGACAGGTCACCGACAGCGACATATCGGCGGCGGTATCGCGCAACACCAGGAATGCGGTGCTGGTGCCGGGACGCAGATTGATCTGGGTGATCTGCCCCTCCACCCAGATGCTGCCCAGCCGATCGATCCACTGCGCGACTTTGATGGCGACCGAACGCACCGGCCACGGGTGTTCGGCGGAGTTGGCCGGAGCCGCTCGCTCGGGTTGGCCGGCGGATTCCCGGCCAACCGTCGACGAAGACGCGGCGGGTTCGGTCACTGGGCCCGCACGGTGGCGATCCGGTTCGTCAGCATGGTCACGAACGGCGCTCTGGCGCGCGTCCGCTGTTCGTATTCGAGCAGCGCGTTCAGATCCTCGACGGTCAGCATGCGCAGGCGGGCGCGCAGCTGGGCCAGGGTCATATTGGCGTAGTCGTAGCGGATGGCCACCTCGGGCTCGACGATCTCGGGCTCGGGCTGTTGTTCGGGCGCCTCGGAAACCTCGTTTTCCGGCACGGCGATGGGCTGCGCCGGTACGGCGTGACCGTTGGTCTCACCGGCGCGAGCGGCGTCGGCGGCGAAGTCGGTCGGTTCATCCTCGGCGTACAGGTCGAAACGGCTGGTGTGGGCGGGAGTGGTGAACTCCGGCTCGGTGTCCTCGTCGAAAGTGGCCCAGTCGGGCTGCTCGACCGGGGTGTTCGTGAGACGGTCGAATACGCCGTCGCCCTTGAGCGCGAGGCTGGTCACGAACTGCTGGACGTGCATGGTGGTCTGCAGCACCTGGCTGATCGCACTGATCGGGAAATTCATTGCGGCAGTTGGTAGCCGTCGGGTTTCTTCGATGGCGTATACGGCGGCGCCGGCGGCGACCCGGGCCAGGAACGGTGGTCGAAACATGCTCCTAGCCTGCCCGATACGGGATGCTATGCAAAGCACTGGTGTCACAGACACGGAATCTAATTGGCGCGCGGTGCGCTGCGTGCTGTCTGCCCCGGCCTGACCGCGCGCGCCGGGGGTTCTGCATCATCCGGCCTTTTTCGCATGGTGCGAGTGTGTCGAGAACAACCTGACCGGCCACCTACTATCCCTCGGGCCGCACGTAAGCTGAGGGGCATGTCTTCGGCCATCCCTTTGAACGTCGGAATCGCCCGCTCGGCCGGTTTCGGATCCGCCGATGCCGACGGTGGTAAGCGCGTGCTGCTAGCCGAACCGCGCGGCTACTGCGCGGGTGTGGACCGTGCGGTCGAGACGGTGGAGAAGGCGCTCGAGAAGCACGGCGCGCCGATCTACGTGCGCAAGGAGATCGTGCACAACCGCCACGTGGTGGAGACACTGCGTGAGCAGGGTGTGATCTTCGTCGATGAGACCGACCAGGTGCCCGAGGGGGCGCTGGTCGTGTTCTCCGCACACGGTGTCTCACCCGCGGTGCACGAGTCGGCGGCCGCCCGTAACCTGCGCACGATCGATGCGACCTGCCCGCTGGTGACCAAGGTGCATCAGGAAGCCAAGCGCTTCGCCCGCGACGACTACGACATTCTGCTGATCGGTCACGAAGGGCACGAGGAGGTCGAGGGCACCGCGGGGGAGGCCCCCGAGCACGTGCAGCTCGTCGACGGTCCGGATGCGGTCGATCAGGTCACCGTGCGCGACGAGTCCAAGGTGATTTGGCTCTCCCAGACAACGCTCAGCGTCGACGAGACCATGGAGACGGTGCAGCGGCTGCGGCAGCGTTTCCCTGGACTGCAGGATCCGCCGAGCGACGATATCTGCTACGCCACCCAGAACCGTCAGGTCGCGGTCAAGGCGATGGCGCCGGAATGCGATCTGGTGATCGTGGTCGGCTCGCGCAACTCGTCGAACTCGGTGCGCCTGGTCGAGGTCGCGCTCAACGCGGGCGCGAAGGCCGCCCACCTGGTGGACTATGCCCGAGAAGTCGACCCGGCATGGCTGACAGGTGTGCGCACGGTCGGCATCACCTCCGGTGCGTCCGTGCCCGAGATTCTGGTGCGCGGTGTGCTGGATATGTTGGCAGAGCACGGTTTCGGTGAAGTGCAGCCGGTGACCACGGCCAACGAGACGTTGGTGTTCGCACTGCCGAGGGAGTTGCGGACGTCGCGTCGCTGAGCTGCGCCGAGGATGGCGTCCGGCTAGAGATTTTCCGGACGACGGCGCTCGGTGCGGCTCGAATCACGTTCGCGGTAGCGGACATTGGGCTGCGGATGGGGCGGTGGGGCTTCGCCGCGCCGCCTGCCCGCTGCCGCCCGGTTCGCGTCGGCATCGGCCCGAGGGGCTGCCGCTGCCGGTCGTGCGGCTCGGGTGGGTTCGGCCTCGCTTCGGGCCGCTGCCGTGGCTGGGCGGGCGGCGCGGGTGCTCGATCGGCGCTCGCGGCGTTCGTCGCCCCGGGCGCTCTTTGCGGAGCTGCCGACGCGCGGCGGGGTGTCTGCCACTTCCGAATTCCTGCGCCGACTCGGGCGCGGTAGATGCAGATCGGTATCGAGGTCGGAGGTATCGACCTCGGCGCGGCGGGTGCGGCGGCGCGCGGCATCGACGAGCGCACCGGCGCCGGTGCGCTCGGACCTGGGGCGTTTGGTTGCAGCGCTGCGCCCCCAGCTGGTGCCGCGACGCGATTCGTCGGCACGTCCCGCGGCTTCTTCGCGCCTGTGTAGCAGGATCCGCCCGGCGGCGATAGCCAGCACCAGCACGGTCGCCAGCGCCATGATCGGGAAGCGATTCACCAGCGGGATCGCCAGATTCAGCAGAATGTCCTTGAGGCCGGTCGAGGCATGGCCGAGCAGCTGCTGATAAGCCAGCGGCACCGTGACGAACAGCAACAGCGGTGGTAGCACCATCGTCGTGAAGAGTCCGCGAAAGCGAACGGCGAGCACAGCCGCGACGCAGCCCAGGACGTACAACGTGTTGAACGTCCCGGTCAGCTCGTCATTCTCGCCGTGGGCATCGATCAGGAACCCCAAAAAAGTGCACGCCACCGCGATCAGAACCGCCGCCCCGGCCGGAATACCCGGCACCGAGGGCAGGATCGAACGATGCGGCGCGGGCACCCGGGTTCGCACACGTTGGGAAGCAGCCACACCATGACACTAACCGCCGCCGCGCTCGCCGGTGTTACGGCACGGCCGTCGCAGGGCTAATCGCCGGCGTCGGCGAAGCCGACCGCTCGCGGCAATGAATCGACCCGATGGATTGCGGGCACTTCCTGTTCGGCTATTTCAAGATCGTGCAGTTTGCGCGCGGTGACCATCACCCGCGACTCCACCGAGGCGACCGTGTAGTTGAAAGCGTCTACGGCCTTACCGAGTTGCGCGCCGAGGCGGTCCAGATGTCGTCCGGTCATGCCGAGCCGGTTGTAGAGTTCGCGACCCAATTGCTGAACAGTTGCCATATCGCGGGACAGTGCCTCCTGCCGCCAGCCGAAGGCGACCGTGCGCAGCAACGCGATCAAAGTTGTCGGAGTAGCGAGGATCACGTTGCGGCCGAATGCGTACTCGAGCAGGCCGGAATCGGTGGTCAGCGCGGCATCGAGGAACGGATCGCCGGGTACGAACAGCACCACGAACTCCGGCGCCGGATCGAAGGCCAGCCAATAGCCCTTATCGGCCAGCTGATCGATATGGGCACGCAGATGTTTGGCGTGGCGGCCGAGCAGTTCGGCGCGCTCGTCCGGGTCATCGGCCATGGTGGCATCGAGATAGGCGGTGAACGGCACCTTCGCGTCCACCACGATCTGCCTGCCGCCCGCGAGATTGACCACGAGGTCCGGACGCACCATGCCGGTGCGTTCGGTCGTGCCGTCGCTGCGCGCGGCCCGGCTCACCTGGGTGTCGAAATCGCAGTGCCGGGTCATACCCGCCAGCTCCACCACACGCTCCAGCTGGATCTCGCCCCAGCGCCCACGCACCTGCGGTGCGCGCAGTGCGGCCACCAGCTGACTGGTCTGGCTGGTGAGCTGATGTGATGTGCGCTGCATTCCCGCGACCTGTTCGCGCAGGCTCGAATAGGCATTGATGCGGTGATGTTCGACCTGCTGGATGTGCTGGTTCAGCGCACCGACGGCCTCCCGCAGCGGATCGACCATCGCGCCGATGGCATGCGAATGTCGGCGCGCCGCATCCTCATTCGCCGCGGTGAGCGATTGCCGCAGTAGCCGCTCGTTATCGGTGGCGGCGGCTAGTCTCGCCTCCGCGGCCGTCGCGCGCTGCCCGGCGCGCGCGGCATGCCCGAGCCAGCCTAGCCCTACCCCGGCGGCGAACACCAGCATCAGTGCGACGAGCATCGGCGCGGTCATAGCGCAAGATAGTGCCGCATGGCACCGACAAGTTCGAAACCCATGAGCAATTGGGCAGCAGCGCAAGGATGAATGAGTTGGGAGCAGTGGATTCGTACTGGGAACCTGATCGCCAAGCGGCCTGCAGCAAACGATGAGATCGGTCGAACATCCTGCATCACTGACCGCCACGGAACTGTGTTTTGCGAGCGAGGTGTTCGCGGCTGGTCTCGCGGGGGAGCCGTCGTGGCGGTTGCGTTCGCGGGCGCGGCGCTTGGCCTTCGGGGTCGCGTGCGTCAGGTGCTGAACGCCCCCGCCATCCCCAGCCCCAACGGAGCGAGATTACGAGCGGCCGTTCGCGGCCCGTCTCGCGTCCGAGCCGTCGAAGCGCATGCGCCGAAGGCGCGAGTCTCGACGGCTCGGACGCGAGACACCAGGGGGCCGCGAACCCGCCGCGCCCGCGCGGCCAAATTATTGAGTGTGTCGGTGCGATCGCCTACGGTTTCGCGACATGCGGATGCTGCACACCTCGGACTGGCACATCGGGCGCACATTCCATGGGGTCGATCTGCTCGCCGATCAGGCCGCCGCGCTCGCGGCCATTGCCGAATTGGTGACCGTGGAATCCGTTGACGTCGTCCTATTGCCTGGGGATGTGTACGACCGATCGATTCCGAGCGCTGACGCGATCGCGGTGTGTATCCAGGGATTCGAAGCCATCCGCGCGGCTGGTGCGCAGATCGTCGCGACCTCCGGCAATCACGATTCACCGACGCGGCTCGGTGCGGGTGCGAGTTTCGCGGCGGCGGGCGGGCTGCATCTGCGCACCACGGTCGCTGCCGCCGATCAGCCGGTGCTGTTGTCCGACGAGCACGGTGCGATCGCCTGTTACGGCATCCCGTATCTGGAGCCGGAGATCACCCGCGCCGAACTCGGTGTGCCACAAGCGCGTTCGCACGCGGAGATTCTGGACGCGGCGATGAGCCGGATCCGTGCCGATATCGCCGCGCGTCCCGGTGTCCGCACCGTGGTGCTCGCCCACGCCTTCGTAGTGGGCGGCGAGGCGACCGGATCCGAACGTTCGATTTCGGTCGGCGGTGTGGAGACCGTGCCGCTCTCGGCATTCGATGGCATCGACTATGTGGCGCTGGGGCATCTGCATTCGCCGCAGACGCTCTCGGCATCGGTGCGCTATTCCGGCTCGCCGCTGCCGTATTCGTTCGCCGAGACCTCGCACCGGAAGGCGGTATGGCTCGTCGATCTGGACGCTACCGGCCTGCATTCGGTGCGGCGCCGCGACCTCCCGCTCGTGCGCGGTTTAAGTCGTCTAACCGGCACTCTCGACGAATTACTCAGTGACGCAGCCTATTTCGACGCTGAGGCGCACTATGTCTCGGCGACGCTCACCGATTACGCTCGCCCTGTCGACGCCATGCGCAAACTGCGCGAACGCTTCCCGCATGCGGTGCACGTGGAATGGTCGCGCCCGGAAGGCAACCCGGAATTGCGCTACCGTGAGCGCGTGCACGGCCGCCGCGATACCGAAGTAGCGCAGAGCTTTCTCACCGATGTCCGCGGGGAACCCACACCGGGTGAAATGGCCTGGTTGGAACGGGCGCTCGCGGCCGCGGTCGCCGAACCGGAACGGGTGCTGGACACTCTGGCCGGGGAACTCTCCGCGTGATCCGCCCTCGGTCGACGTGTGCCCCGCTCAGTCCGGTCACCAGTGGATATTGCTACGGCGAATCCGTGGCGGGCATGCCGAAGGCCCTTCGTGGTCCCGGTTATCGCAACAGTTTTGCCTCGAGCGTAGATTCCGGCAGAGGGCTTGCGCGAGGCTGCGCACTGATTGGGACCGACGAGGCCGACCTTGGCGTAAGACGTTTACCGGTGCGGCCCGCTACGTCGATTGCACTCGCCGGCGGTGCTGAATGAGGCTGCACCGGCTGGAGATGACCGCGTTCGGCCCGTTCGCCGAGACAACGGTTGTCGACTTCGACGCGCTCGGGGCGGACGGGCTGTTCCTGCTGCACGGGCAGACCGGGGCCGGAAAGACGACGGTGCTGGATGCGATCGCCTTCGCGTTGTACGGCAGTGTGCCGGGCGCACGGGGCGAGAGTAAGCGGCTGCATTCCGATCATGCCGACGAGCAGACTCCGCCACGGGTGGTGCTGGAGGCGACGCTGGGTGGTCGACGCGTGCGGTTGACGCGCTCGCCGGAATTCCAGCGGCCGAGCAAACGGGCCAAAAGCGGTTGGGTCAAGGAGAATGCCGCCGCTACGCTGGAATGGCTGGACGGCCGCGGCGCGAACCTCGCTCGACTGACCGATATCGGCGACGAAATCATCCGGCTGCTCGGTATGAGCGCGGACCAGTTCTTCCAAGTCGTGCTGCTGCCCCAGGGTGATTTCGCGCGATTCCTGCGTGCGGAGAACGAGGAGCGCGAAAAGCTTCTCGAGAGACTTTTCGACACAGAGCGTTTCGGTAGTGCCGAGCAGTGGTTGGCCGACAAACGTCGCGCCTCGGCAGCTGAGGTGGAGTCGCGCAAGCAGGGCATCGATCGGTTGATCGCCCAGGTCGCGGTGGCAGCGGGGGAGACGGCGGCCGAAGCCGTCGGGCCACTCGAGGCGGTCGGCTGGTCGCAAGATCTGCTCGCGACCGCGCGCGAAGCACTCAACACGACCGCGGCGGATGCCCAACGGTGCCAACAGGAATCGGCGCGCATCAGCTCCTGTGCCGAGGAGCAACGGCGCCTGCACGAACTGCGCCGCCGCATGACCGCGGCCCGTGCTCGGCTCGACGAATACGCGGCCGCCGCCGGCCACCGCGCTGACCTGCAGGCCGAACTCGAATCGGCCCGCCGTGCCGCACCGGTCGCCGAGGCCATCGATGAGGCGCGCGCCGCGGTAATGCACGCCAGGCGCAAATCGGAGGAAACCCACCGCATCGCGACGCGATTGGTCGCACTGCTTGTCGAACCCGCTGGTGCGGATGTCGCGGGCAATGAGCTGATCACGGTTGAGCGCGGGCCGGACGGTACGTCGACCGTAGGTGCCGACGCGGACGTCGATGCGGCAATTAGACGGTGGAGCGCCCAAATCGGCGCGCTCGACGAGGTGAGCGCCGATGCGACCACCGCGACCAAGCTCACCTCCGAACTGGCCACGCTGCGCGAGGAGGACACCGCCCTTACCGGCCGCGTGGACAAACTGACCCGGATGCGTCAGCAACTGCCCGATTCGATTGCCGCAATCGAAGCCCGGCTACGCGAAACCACCGCGGCCGCGGCCGAATTGCCGACCTTGACCGCCGAATGTGAACGCCTGCAGACCGCGGCGATGGCGGCCGTCGAACTCGCCAATCGCAGAACAACTCTCGATCACGCACGGATCGAATGGGAGTCGGCCCGCGCCGCCCATCTCGACGCCAAGGAACGCGTGCTCGACCTGCGCGAGCGCAGGCTGGCCGGGATGGCCGCCGAACTCGCCGGTCAGCTGACCGAGGGGCAGCCGTGCACGGTCTGCGGTTCCGCCGACCATCCGGCACCGGCACGCGCCGCGACCAGCGCGGTATCCAAGGACGCCGAAGATGCGGCGGCCACCGCGGAGCGCGCGGCCGAGGACGCCCGTGACCGGGTGCTGGCCCGAATCACCGAGCTGGAACGCGAAATCGACGCGCTCATCGCCCGCGGCGGCGATGCCGACCGCGTCGAATTGGCCGCCGCCCTGCGCGCCGCAACCGACCGCTACGAAGACGCGTCCGAACTCGCCTCCCTCTCCGACAGCCTCACCGCCGAACTGTCCCGCCTGCGCGCCGATGAATCGCGCCTGCACGACGAACTCCGCGAATCCGATACCCGCCGCAGCACCGTCACCGCCCGCATCGCCGCCGCCGCCGCGCGCCTCACCGAACTCACCGAACGCCTGCGTACCGCCGCGGGTGCCGACGAAACAATCGAGCGCCGCCGCACCCGCCTGGACACCCTGATCGGCGACGCTACCGCCCTCCGCGACGCCCGCAACGAAGAGTTGGTGGCAGCAGAGCAGGTCACCGTGATCGCCGACCGCGTCGAAAGCCTCGCGCTGGCAGCAGGTTTCGTCATCGAGCAGGCCGAGAACTCTGTCGCGACCGGTCCGGCGGCTGGTCCGGATGCTTCGCGGGGTGCCGCCCCGGAGAGCGCGGCCAGCAGTGATGCGGTCATCGATAGTGTTGGCGCTGGTGCGCTCGCCGATTCGGCCGAGACGAGCGTCGACCATCCGGAAGCCGCAACGGGCGCAGCCGACGCGCAGCCGCGCGATGACTTGGCTTTGTTGAAGGCATACGCGCAGGTGGTCACCGCTGCCTCGCGAACCGCGCAGCGGCAGAGCGAGATCGAAGCGGAGCTAGTCGCCGCCGATCGGGCTCGTGCGCATGCCGAGGCGGTGCTGGCCGAGCCGGAGATCCAGGCCGCCGCCTCGACCGAGCCCGGTGATCTCGGGGAGCTGGAGTCCGCCGTGGCCGCCGCGCAGACCCAGCTGAATGCCGCGGTCGCCGCGCATGCGGAGGCCACTCGGCGGGTGAACCTGCTGGAGGATTTGGGTGGTCAGCTCTGGGCCGCCGTCGACCGGATCGCCCCGGTGCAGCGTGCCCATGAGGAACTTGCCGCGCTTGCCGAGGTCGTTGCTGGTCGAGGTGAGAACAATCGGCGAATGTCGTTGCGCTCCTATGTACTCGCCGCCCGGCTGGAAGAGGTGGCATTGGCTGGTTCGGTTCGCCTGCGCCGAATGTCGGGCGGTCGCTACGAATTCGTGCACTCCGACAAGGCTGGCCCACGCGGCCGTCGTGGCGGTCTCGGCCTGGATATCCGCGACGACTACACCGGCGCCGTCCGCCCCGCCAAAACCCTTTCCGGCGGCGAATCCTTCATGGCCGCCCTGTCATTGGCCCTCGGCCTAGCCGACACCGTGGCAGCCGAATCCGGCGGAATAGTGCTCGACACCATCTTCATCGACGAGGGATTCGGCGGGCTCGATGCCGATACCCTCGACGCGGTCATGGGGGTCCTCGACGAGCTCCGTGCGGGCGGTCGGGTGGTCGGCGTGGTCAGCCACGTCGACGAAATGCGCCAGCGCATTCCGAGCCGCCTGCACGTTATCCGCGGGCGAGCGGGCTCTCAACTCCGCACCACCGTCGCTTGAGCACACGTGCGGACGGTCGCGTACCGTAGCGGTAATGGCGGATTTCCGCTAGCACTCGGTGCGGGTTGCTGCCATTGTGGATTGGGTGACGATCACGGCTTTGGATTTCGAACGCTGCTATCGGGCGGTGTCGACCCGGGACTCCCGATTCGACGGCCAGTTCTTCACCGCGGTGCGAACTACCGGAATCTATTGCCGCCCCTCATGTCCGGCGATCACGCCGAAGCCATCGAATGTCACATTCCTGCCGACGGCCGCCGCCGCGCAGCAGGCCGGATACCGGGCCTGCCGCCGCTGCCTGCCTGATGCCGCGCCCGGGTCGCCGCTGTGGAATACCCGCGCCGATCTGGCCGCACGGGCGATGCGACTGATCGGCGACGGCGTCATCGAGCGCGGCGGCGTCCCCGCACTGGCCGCCACCCTCGGCTATTCGCAGCGCCAGCTGACCCGGGTGCTCAGCACCGAACTGGGGGCCGGTCCGTTGGCGCTGGCCAGGGCCCATCGCGCGCACACCGCGCGGCTGCTGATCCAGACCACGAATATGCCGATGTCCGATATCGCCTTCGCGGCCGGATTCGCCAGCATCCGCCAGTTCAACGACACCGTCCGCGAGGTATTCGCCGTCAGTCCGACCACGATGCGCACCGAGGCGCAGCGGGTGACCCGCTCCGGCAGCCACTTGGTGCCCGCCACCAATGGCTCGCTGACGCTGCGGCTGCCTTTCCGCGAGCCGTTGGACCGCGGTTGGCTCGAGTGGTTCCTCTCTTCGCACGTCGTGTCGGGTATGGAGCTATGGGAGGACCGCGCCTACACCCGGAGCCTGCGCACCCCGCACGGACATGCGACGACGCGGCTGAGTTTCCAGCCCGACCACGTGCGCGCCGAACTATCCCTGCACGATATGCGTGACCTCGCACCGACCGTCGCACGGTTGCGGCACCTGCTGGACCTGGACGCGGACCCGATCGGTATCGATGAGGCACTGGGCGTGGTGCCCGCTGATACCGACGTTATCGAGACCTCCGGGCGAGATCTCCCGGACGCCGGTGCGGCACCGGCCGAGCATCCCTTGAATGTCGGTGCGGCCGCTCGTCGTACTCGAGTCCATCCGCCGTTCACTCCCGGTATCCGGGTGCCCGGTTGCCTCGATGGCCCGGAGTTATTGCTGCGCACCATGATCGGTCAGCAGATTTCGGTATCGGCCGCCGCGACCCACACCGCTCGACTGGTCGAGGCGCTCGGTGAGCCGATCGACGGACCGGTCGCACGTCTGTTCCCGAGTCCGGCCGCGATCGCCGAACGCGGAGCCGAGGTATTAACCGGTCCGTCGCGACGGACTCGCTCGATTATCGGCGCGGCCTCGGCTCTTGCCTCCGGCGATCTGGTGCTGCACCAGGGCCGCACCGCCAGCGACCTCCGCCGTGACCTGCTGGCGCTGGAAGGTGTCGGACCGTGGACCGCCGACTATGTGACCATGCGACTGCTCGCCGATCCGGATGTTCTGCTCGACACCGATCTCGTTGTCCGCCAAGGCGCCACCCTCCTCGGCGTCGATCTCACCGATACCGCGCGGTGGGCGCCGTGGCGTTCGTATCTGTCCATGCACCTGTGGAAGGCCGCGCTCGCTGGTCGCAAAGCCGCACCACCGAAGGCGTCCCCGATGAAAGCGAAGACCCGAGCGTGACAACCGATTTCGCGACCACCGACACTCCGATCGGCCCATTCACGGCACTGGTCGACGCCGATGGTGCCGTACTCGCGGCCGGCTGGACCGCGGACGCCGAGAATTTGCGGCAGCTGGTCCACCCGCGGCTGCGGCCCAGCGAGCTACGCGGACGTGCTGACCTCGGCGAGGTCACCCGCGCGATCACCGCCTACCATCGCGGTGAACTGGCCGCGATCGACGCGATCGAGGTGCGTCAGCACTCCGGCGAATTCCTCATGCACGCATGGGAAGTGCTGCGCAAGATTCCGGCGGGCGATCCGGTCACCTACACCGAATACGCCGCCATCTCCGGCCGCCCCGACGCGACTCGCGCCGCCGCCAATGCCTGCGCCCGCAATGCCGCGGCGCTTTTCGTGCCGTGTCACCGGGTCCTGCGTATCGGGGGAGCGCTCGGCGGGTTCCGCTGGGGACTGTCGGTGAAGCGTTGGCTGTTGGATCACGAGCGCGGCGCAGCCCAGTTGACCATCGAATAGTCCTGCGCTGGAACGCTCACTACGCAGCGCCGCCGAACCCTTCGACATCGCATGACCTGTCGCATATCCAGTGGCCCCACGCCGCCGCGTACGCCGCCCGCGGGCGACGACCGCGCGGCAGATGGGCCAGCACGGCATCGATGGTCGCCACGGTTACCCGGGCGCGAATGCGCTCCCGTTCAACAGCAGCGATTCTGCGGATTGGTATCCGCGTCCGCATGGCGTCGCCGCCAGTACTCGCGCTCCGACGGAATCTCACAACCGGGGTGACTGCGCTGCAGATGGTCCACATAGCGCTGGTAATCCTGCCCGCCCAGCACCGCATCGAACCATGAAACGAACGCGCGAAGCCTTGCGGCCAGCCGCAGACGCCTAATGACGGCCGGTCGAGGTGACCGGCCGTCATCGGGCTGAGCTGCTGCGGTCAATGTGCGGGTGTTTCCGCCGTGGCGCCCTTGGCATGTGCGGCGCCCGGGGCCCGGACCTGTCCCGATTCGATCAGGGCATCCCATTCCTTCTGCACCGCCTTCTCTTCGGCGGTGGCGATGAAGCCGCGCGGTGCGAAGATCTTTGACGGTTCGTCCGGCGTTTCGCTGCTCGGTCCGCCGCCCGCCCGCCAGGCACGGAAGCAGACCACCACACCGACCACCGCGACGACCAGCACCAACACCGCGAAGATGATCGACAACGTGCCCTGGATGAACGTATTGCGCACGACCTTGTCCATATCGTCGGCAGTCTTGGCCGGGGCCAACAACTTTCCGGCATTGCGGGCGGCACTGTAGTTATCGTGCTGCTTCCAGTAGCCGATCTTCGGATCGGCGGAGAAGATCTTCTGCCAAGAGGCCGTCATCGTCACGATCAGATCCCAGATCAGCGGCAGCGCGGGAATCCACGCCCACTTCACCAGGCCCTTCTTGATCAGAATGGTCAGCACGACGGTGAGTGCGATCGCGGCCAGCAGCTGGTTGGAGATGCCGAACAGCGGGTAGAGCGTGTAGATGCCGCCGAGCGGATCGGTGACACCCATCAGCAGCACCGAACCCCAGGCCGCCACCACGATGGCCGAGCACACCCATGCGCCCGGCCGCCACGACGGATCTTTGAACTTCTTCGCCGGGCCACCAAGGTTGCCGAGCGAGTCCGAGAGCATGAAGCGCGCGACGCGGGTACCGGCGTCGATGGTGGTGAGGATGAACAGCGCCTCGAACATGATCGCGAAGTGGTACCAGAACGCCTTCATCCCAGAGCCGCCGAGGAATCCGGACATCACCTGGGACATGCCGACCGCCAGCGTCGGCGCGCCACCGGTGCGCGAGATGATGCTGGTCTCTCCGACATCCTTGGCGGTCTGGGTCAGCTCGCCCGCGGTGACCGGATCACCGCTCAGGCCAAGGGTATTGGTGTAGGCGGCGGCCTTCTCGGCGGTACCGCCGGTGAGACCGGCGCCCGCGTTCATGGCGAAGTACAGGTGCTGGTCGATGATGCTCGCGGTGATCATCGCCATGATCGCGACGAACGACTCCATCAGCATGCCGCCGTAGCCGATCATGCGCGCATGCGACTGCTTCTCCAGCAGTTTGGGCGTGGTGCCGGAGGAGACCAGGGCGTGGAATCCGGACAGCGCGCCACAGGCGATGGTGATGAACAGGAACGGGAACAGGCTGCCCGCGAAGGACGGACCGTTGCTGTTGTGCGCGAACTGCGAGACCGCAGGAGCTTTCAGCACCGGCATGGTGAACACGATGCCGAGCGCGAGCAGACCGATGGTGCCGATCTTCATGAACGTCGACAGGTAATCGCGCGGTGCGAGCAGCAGCCACACCGGCAGTACCGAGGCGATGAAACCGTAGACGATCAGCAGCCAGGCGATGGTCGTGCCGGACAGCGTGAACAGGTCACGACCCCAACCGGATTCGGAAACCCAACGGCCGGAGATGATCACGAACAGCAGCAGTGCGAAGCCGACGATCGATACCTCGCCGACCCGACCCGGTCGCACGAAGCGCAGGTACAGGCCCATGAACAGGGCGATCGGAATGGTCATGCCGATGGAGAACACACCCCACGGGCTGCCGCCGTGCAGCGCGCCGTCCGGACCCTTGACCGCGGCCAGCGCCTGCACGACCACGATGCCGAGCACAGCGAGCAGGATCATCATGATCACCAGCACGGCGACGATCGCGGCGACACCGCCGATTGGGCCGAGTTCGTCGCGGGCCATCTGCCCGAGGCTGCGTCCACGGCGCTTCGACGATGCCCACAGCACCAGGTAGTCCTGCACCGCGCCGGCGAGGACAACGCCGACGATGATCCAGATGGTGCCTGGCAGATAACCCATCTGCGCGGCCAGCACCGGTCCGACCAGTGGACCGGCACCCGCGATGGCGGCGAAGTGATGCCCGAAGAGCACCCGCCGATCCATCGGCATGTAGTCCTTGCCGTTCTCCAATTCCTCCGCAGGCGTGGCCACATCGTCGCGCGGCTTGGCGATCCGGTATTCGATCAGCCTGGCGTAGAACTGGTAGGCGGTGACATAGGTACAGACCGCCGCGATCACGATCCACACCGCGTTGACGTTCTCACCGCGTGAGATGGCGAGGATCGCCCAGGCTATCGCCCCGATGACCGCGATCGCCCCGAAAATCGCCTTCTTACGTGGCGTGATGGGGGCGTGATCGACCACCCCGACGGGCGGCAGATCGGGATCCGTCCGCAAATATTCGATTGTCGCCATCCGCTTACTCTCCTGAAAAACGCGCAGGATCCTGCTCAAACATCTGACAACGTATCCGATTGGTGAGGTCGATCGGGCTCGTTTCCGATCGGCTTTGGACAACGTTAAGTTTTGTTCGTGTGTCGGCCATCACCTCGGTGTTGCCGAACGTATGCTGCCATGCGATTCCGCCAAGCTCCACACCCGCCTGGAGGAGGGCCTCGTTGCGCAGGCGCACGCTGCTCGGTTCGGTGCTGGCCGCGCCGCTGCTCGGCACCACCGGCTGCGCATCCGATGACGACGCGCTGACGTTTTTCTTCCAGGCCAGGCCGGAGGAGGCCCGGGTCCGGCTGAAGATCATCGACGAATTCCAGCGGCGGCATCCCGACATCCAGATTCGCACGATCATGTCCGGACCGGATCCGTTGCAGCAGATGCTCACCTACTGCGCCGGCGGCAAATGTCCCGACGTCATGATGGCGTGGGAGTTGCTATATGCCGGACTCGCCGAGCGCGGGGTGCTGCTGGATCTGCGCACGCTGCTCGATCGGGAGCCCGAATACGCTGCCGCACTGCGTGCCGACAGTTATCCGGCGCTCTATGACACCTTCACCTATGGCGGCGGGCAATATGCGTTGCCGGAACAGTGGTCCGGGGTATTTCTGTACTACAACCGGAAGCTTTTCGCCGAGGCCGGAGTCACCGCGCCGACTCGGTGGCGCGATGCCTGGTCCTTCGCCGAATTCCTCGATGCGGCAGGGGCACTCACGCGGCGCGAGTCAAACCGGCAGTGGGGGTTCGCCGATGCCTGGGTGCCGTACTTCTCGGCCGCCTGCTTCGGTATGAACAATGGGGCGCAGTGGTTTTCGCCATCGGTGGATCCGATCAGGACCGATCTCGGTGATCCACGGTTCGTCGAGGGGTTCCAGTTCTATGCCGATCTCGCGATTCGCCACCGGGTTGCACCGAAAGTCGCGGACCAGCAGTCGGTTTCGGCTCCCGATCTGTTCCGTCGCGGACGGGCGGCGATGGCGATGGGTGGGCATTGGCTGTATTCGGAGTTCGCCGGACAGGATGATTTGCCGATTGATGTGACAGTGCTGCCGGTCGGTCCGCATGGTGGGGCGGGGGCGATCACCGATGTGGGGAGTACCGGGCTGTCGATCGCAGCCGATAGTCCACGCATCGAGCAGGCTTGGGAGTTCGTCAAATTCGCGACCGGTCCGGTGGGGCAGGCCATTATCGCGTCCTCCGGACTTTTCGTACCGGTGCTGAAATCCGCGATGGGCTCTGCGGGATTCGCGGATGCGCATCGCGAGATACGCAACCTTCAGGTATTCACGGAGGGGCCGGAGAATTCACGAGCATTGCCGGTTACCCCGGTGTGGGGCAAGATTTCCGCGCTGCTCGAACGGGGTGGCAACCGCGTGCTGCGCGGAGCTGCCACTGCCGCGTCCGAGAGTGCGTCTCTGACTGCTGACATCAATACCCTGCTGGAATCCTCATGAAACCGACTCGTAGTCGGGTGCACACACAAGCGCGGCTGGCGCGGCGGCGTGAGCGGGCGGGCTGGATGTTCGTGGCACCGAATCTGCTTGCGGTGCTGGTGTTTCTGCTATTCCCACTCGGCGTTTCTCTGTATCTGAGTCTGTACTCATGGGACCTGTTCAGCGCACCACGGTTCGTGGGGGTGGCCAACTATCGGCGGTTGTTCGCATCGGATCCGTTGTTCCTCATCGCATTACGCAATACCACCGTGTTCACCATGTTGACGCTGGTGCCGACGGTCGTGATCGGGCTGGCCGTTGCCGCCGTGCTCAATCGAAAACTGGCCGGTATCGGCATCTTTCGAACCATCGCGTTCCTGCCACTGGTTGCCTCGACCGTGGCCATGGCCGTGGTGTGGCGCTTCATTTTCACCACCGACGACGGTCTGCTCAACATCATGCTCGGCTGGGTCGGCATCGATCCGGTGCCGTGGTTGACCGACCCGGATTGGGCGCTGGTCTCGCTGAGCATCGTGACCGTATGGAAGAGCGTGCCGTTCGCGACGGTTATTCTGCTGGCCGCTATGCAGGGCGTGCCCGAGACGCTGTATGAGGCCGCGCGCATTGATGGCGCAGGGGCGATGCGGCGGTTCTGGTCGGTGACGCTGCCGTTGATTCGTGGGCCGCTGTCTTTTGTTTTCGTCATCACCATCATCAACTCGGTGCAGGCCTTCGACCAGGCCTATGCCTTGACCGGCGCTAATGGCGGGCCGGAGACCGGGACCTACCTCCTCGGAATCATGTTGTTCCAGAATGCCTTCGGGTTTTACGAGGTCGGCTACGCGGCGGCGCTGGCCTGGGTGATCTTCGCGATCCTGCTGGTGCTGACGCTCCTGCAGCTGTGGTTCGCGCGCCGGTCGGAGGTCGAGTTGTGAATGCGTACGAGATGGTTCGGTCGCTTCCGGTGCGGATCGGTGTGCGGGCGCGCGGTGCCAGCCGGGTGGAGCGGGCCATTCTGTGCCGGACGGTGCGCGGCGTCCTGATCTACCTGGCGCTTGTTGGTGTCGGCTGGTGTGCGCTGTTTCCGATCCTCTGGGCATTGTCGGGTTCATTGAAGCGCGATGGCGAGATCACCGAACCGACACTGGTTCCCGCGCATCCACAGTGGTCCAACTATGGGAAGGTTTTCGACCTGCTGCCGCTCGGGCGGATGTTGCTCAACACCGCGTGGTACGCGCTATGTGTCACGGCGGGGCAGGTATTCTTCTGCGCGCTGGCCGGATACGCGTTCGCGCGCTTGCGCTTTCGTGGACGCGACGTACTTTTCCTCGCCTACCTCGGCACGCTGATGGTGCCTTTGACGGTTACGGTGATCCCACAATTCTTGATCATGCGCGCCTTCGGTTGGGTGGACACGCCGTGGGCGATGATTGTTCCCGGCCTGTTCGGCAGCGCGTTCGGCACCTATCTGATGCGCCAGTTCTTCCGAACGTTGCCCGCCGAGCTCGAGGAAGCGGCGATCGTCGACGGGTGCACTACCTGGCAGGTGTTCTGGCGAGTCTTGTTGCCGCACACCCGTCCTGGGCTCATGGTGCTCGGAGTGCTGACCTGGATCACCGTGTGGAACGACTTCCTGTGGCCGTTGATCATGATCCAACGCAACGACATCGCCACCGCCACCTTGGGTTTGGTGCGGCTGCAAGGTCAGTACCACACGCAATGGCCGATTCTCATGGCTGCGGCCACGGTCATTCTGCTGCCGCTGGTCGTGGTCTACGCAATCGCGCAGCGGGCCTTCGTGCGTGGCATCGCGGCATCGGGCCTGGGTGGGCGTTGACGGCCGCCCTGATGGCGGCCGTCGCTACTACTCGCCCCAATAGGTACCGAAGCTCCAGAGGTTGCCCTCCGGATCACGGACGGTGAAGCCGCGCGAACCGTAGTCCTCATCGCGCAAGCCGCGCACCACCTCCGCGCCCGCCGCGACCGCACGGTCGTGCAGCGCATCGGGTTCCTCGCAGACGAGGTAGATCGAGTCGGTGCCCGGTCCCCTGTCGCAGAACGGGTTATCGCCCTTGCCGATGGAACTGAACATGATTCCACCGCCGAGCGGCCAACGCAGCTGACCGTGCTCGATGAACGACGGATCGTCTTCCCTGGCGTAGAGCGCTGTTTCTTCGAAGCCGAATGCGCTGGTCAGGAAGGCGACCGCCGCGCGAGCATCGGTGAAATTGAGACACGGCCATACGGCGGTGCGGGTAGTCGTCTGGGGTGAATCCGTTGGTGTTGTCATGGATCCAGCCTCACTCGCCGGACCCCTCCGGGTCTTGGACGGATGGAATCTCTTCGGCCAACCATGCGGTGGGGCTGCAACCAGCCAATTCCGCGAAGTCGCGGTTGAGGTGGGCCTGGTCGTAATATCCGCAGGTCGCGGCCACCTGCGCGAATGTCACATAGGACGGTGTATGCCCGATCATCCGCCTGGCGCGTTCGAAGCGGGCGATCCGAGCGGCGAGTTTGGGACCGAGCCCGAACTCCGCACCGAAGCGTCGGGCCAGATGCTGGCGGCTCCAACCGATCTCTTCGGCGAGCGGGCCGATCTGCGCCGCACCATCGGATTCGACCACAGTGCGCCAGGCCCAAGTCAATTCGGGCATCACCAGCCGATCGTGGCAGGCCAGCGCGGTCAAAACCCGATCACAGGCGGCGAATCGCTGCGGCCAGGACGACAGCTCCTGCAACTGCTCCCACAGCTGCCGGCCGACCGGCCCCGCCACCTCGGCACATTCCACCGAAGTGTTCCACAGCGCACTCGCGGGCATCCCGAACAGTGCCCGGCTCCCGAGCGGCGTCAACTCGATCCCGATGCCCTCCTGATAGCCATTGTGCGAAATAACCGCCGAACTGGCCTGCAATCCGCTCAGCACACATCGGTAATCCTGCGGCGACTGCCGCGAATCCGTCTGCGCCACAACGTCGATACTCGGCCCGATCGACACGATGAACGTCATATGCCGTGACGGCAGCCCCCGGTGCAACCCGGGCGCGAACCCGCTCAGTCGATATCCGACGTACCCATCGATATACGCCGCGAGCGCAGGTGCCGGACGTGCCGTCACCACTTCGGTGGTCGGCTGCATACCCGCCAACGCTACGCCGGCGGTCGGCTAGCGCGCGGTGAGTCAGCCGGCAACGTTGATATTGCGGTGGATCGACCGCGGATCCGCCGCCAGGTCGAGAAGGCAGGTGGCCAGGTCCGCGCGGCTGATCCGGATGCCGAATGTCACGTTGCGGTCGACCGCGGTTTTGTAGGAACCCTTCGCTGGATGGTCAGTGAGCTGCGGTGCTCGCACGATCGTCCAATCCAGTTCGGTATCGCGCGTCGCCTGTTCGGCCGCGGCCATATCGTCGAGGCTGTGCCGCAGCAGCGGACGCAGAATGAGCGGCTTCACCACGAAGCGGGTGAACCAATCGTCGCCCGGTCCAGCGGTTCTCGCGCTATTGCTGATCAGGATCAGCCGCCGTGCACCCACCGATGCCATGGCCTTGGTGATGGCGAGTGTCGCATCGGTGGCGACCGTCGTCGGGCCTTTGTCCCGTGAGCCGATGGTGTCGAGCACCGCGTCGGCGCCCCGGACGGCCATAGCGATGTCATCGGGATTCATGATGTCGGCCGTGATCACGCGCAGTTGTGGATGATCTGTCATGGCGTGCTTGCCGCGGACGACCGCGGTCACCTCGTGGCCGGCCGTGAGTGCCTGGCGCACGAGATGTCCGCCGGTGCGGCCGGTCGCTCCGAAGATCGTGAGTCGCATGGTTAGTCCTTCAGGTTGGTGAGTATTTACTAACCTAGAATGGGTGAGTACTTACTAACCTGTCAACCGGGAGGCCGCATGGGCACGCGCGACCAGATCCTCGACGCCGCGGCGGAGATCATGCGCAACCGCGGCGTGGTGGAGGCCACCACCAAGGAGATCGCGAAGGCGGCGGGCTACTCCGAAGCCGCGCTCTACAAGCACTTCAGCGATAAAGAGGACCTGATTCTGAACGTCCTCCAACACCGTATGCCCGGCCCCGCCGCGACCCGACCCGAACCGGGATCCGCCACGGTCGAAGCCAATCTCGCCGCACTCGCCCGCGCGGCCCTGGCCTTCTATCAGCAGTCCCTACCCTTGCTCGGCGGACTACTCGCACAACCCAAACGCATGGCGGCGCATCGCGATTCGATGCGTCGGCACGGCGCGGGCCCCGGCCACGCCATCGCCGGGATCGCCGCTTACCTGCGTGCCGAACAGCAACTCGGCCGAGTCGACCCCGAAGTCGACGTCGACACCGCAGCCGCACTCCTCGACGGCACCTGCTTCCACCAGGCCTTTCTGCGCTTCTACGAGGAGGGTCCGGATGCCACCCCCGCCCCGGACGAACTTGCCGAGGACCTGGCGCAGACGCTCGTACGTGGCCTCGGATCGTAGCGCCGCTTACCCTGCGGGCGCGGCGGTGAGATTGCGCACTCGGCGCGGTAAGTAGATGAGGGTTGTCGCAGCGCCGGGCTACCTTTACCTCTCCTAAGGATTTTTGGAGGTGTGATGCGGCGGGTGCAATACCAGCGCAGCGGTGGTCCAGAGGTACTCGAGGTGGTGTCGGTCGAGGTGCCGACGCCGGGCCCCGGGGAACTGCTGGTCCGGGTCGAGGCGGTTGGTGTCACGCTGCCGGTCGTTCGTAAGGTGCGTGAGCCGCGTGAGCCGATCGCGCTGGGCGGCGAGGTCGCGGGCGAGGTGGTCGCCGTTGGTGAGGGTGTGACCACGTGTATGCCCGGCTACCGTGTGACCGGTCTGGTCTTCGGTCACGGTTATGCCGACTACGCGCTGCTCTCTGCCGCAATGGCCTCGCCGATTCCCGACGGCGCCTCGGCCGTCGACGCGGTCGCGCTGGTCCGCAGCGGTTTGGTCGCACTCGGTGCGCTCGATGCCGCGCATGCCAAGCCGGACGAGTCGGCCCTGATCACGGCCGCCGCCAGCGGTGTCGGGCATCTCGCCCTGCAACTCGCGCGGGTGCGCGGGGCCGCACGAGTGGTGGCGGCGGTCTCCGACCTCGCCAAGACCGACTTCCTGCGCGGCCTCGGCGCCGACGAAGTCGTCGCGTACGACCAGGAATCATGGGGCGAACCCGTCGATTACGTCCTCGACGCTGTCGGGGGCGACCTTCTCACCCCGGCCATCGCGGCGGTGGCCCCAGGCGGCCGACTCGTCGCCTACAGCTCCGGCGGGGGCACCATCCAGGCCTACGACCTGCTAGTCGGCGCGAAATCGGTCATCGGCTTCCAAATGGGCCGCATCGCGCGTAACTCCCCGGACCTCTACGAACACTGGCGCCAAGAACTTTGGCAATACTTCGCCTCCGGCCTCCTGCACCCCGCCGTCCACGCGGAATTCCCCTTGGCAGACGCCGCCGAGGCCCACGCCGTCATCGAGAACCGCTCGAACCTCGGCAAGGTCATCCTGGTTCCCTGACGAAGTTACCGTGCGTCCGGGTGCGTCACGGGCGAGAGCGTCACCAGATCCTCGAGTCCTACGAAGTCCGCCGGGTTGACGGTGTACAGCGCCAGTCCATGCGCGGACGCTATCGCGGCGATCATCAGATCGATCCGGCGCGGCTTCGGATTCCGCCCCGCTGCGAGCACCGCCGCGACGACATGGCCATAACGGCGCGCTACGCGGGTATCGAACGGCAGCGGCTCGAACAATGCCTCTGCGTCGGCTCGCTCGGCCGCTGCCGAAGCTCTACTTCTTGCCGCGTAGACTCTCTCTCTCGTGAGTCTCACCCTCGGAATCGTCGGCCTGCCCAACGTCGGAAAGTCGACGCTATTCAATGCGCTGACCAAGAACGACGTGCTGGCCGCGAACTATCCGTTCGCGACCATCGAGCCGAACGTCGGGGTGGTTCCGCTGCCCGACCCACGACTGGACAAACTGGCCGAGATCTTCGGCTCCCAGCGCATCCTGCCCGCCACGGTGTCGTTCGTCGATATCGCGGGCATTGTCAAGGGCGCCTCCGAGGGCGCCGGACTCGGCAACAAATTCCTCGCCAATATCCGCGAAGCCGATGCCATCTGCCAGGTGGTGCGAGTCTTCGCCGACAATGATGTGGTGCACGTCGACGGGCGCGTCGACCCGCTCGCCGATATCGAGGTCATCGAAACCGAACTGATCATCGCCGATATGCAGACGCTGGAGAAGGCGATCCCGCGGCTGGAGAAGGAAGCCAAGGTCAAAAAGGACCGCAAGCCGCTGCTCGACGCGGCCAAGGCGGCCCAGGAAGTTCTCGATAGCGGCAAAACGCTGTACTCCGCACGCGCCCAACTCGATGGTGAACTGCTGAAAGAACTTTCGCTGCTCACCACCAAGCCGTTCCTCTATGTCTTCAACGCCGACGAGTCGGTGCTCACCGACGAGGCCAAGGTCACCGAACTGAAAGCCGCTGTCGCACCGGCAGATTCGGTCTTCCTCGACGCCAAGGTCGAAGCCGAACTCCTGGAACTCGACGACGAATCCGCCCTGGAACTACTCGAATCCATCGGCCAGTCCGAACCCGGCTTGCACGCTTTGGCCCGCACCGGCTTCCACACCCTTGGCCTGCAGACCTACCTCACCGCCGGTCCGAAAGAGGCCCGCGCCTGGACAATCCACCAAGGCGACACCGCCCCCAAGGCCGCCGGCGTAATCCACACCGACTTCGAGCGCGGCTTCATCAAGGCCGAAGTAGTCGCCTACGACGACCTCATCACCGCCGGCTCCATGGCCGCCGCCAAGGCCGCAGGCAAGGTCCGCATGGAAGGCAAGGACTACGTCATGGCCGACGGCGATGTAGTCGAATTCCGTTTCAACGTTTAGCGTTTCAGCTTCCCTATTACCTTTTCAATGCCTCGACCTGGCGGCGGAGCAGGCAGCGTTCCGCCGGCTCAGGATGCCTTCCAACCGGCGGTTACAGGGCGAGCATGGCGGCAGCGACCTGGTCGGCCGCGGCGTGGCGCAGAGCGGTACCCATGTCGTCGAGGACGAGCAGTCGCGCCCTTGGGATTTCGGCGGCGAGGGCCTCGCCGTCGCCGAGCGGAAAGAACGGGTCGGCGCGACCGTGCACCACGAGTGTGGGCACGTCGAGCTCACCGAGCCGGCCCCGCCAGCGCGGGGCGCAGTCGATCCGTGAGAACACCATTCCGAGCTGGTTCGCCTGGTGCACCGCGGGATCGCTCGACGGTGTCCGATCCCAGATTCGGGCTGCCGTCGCCCGCGCGTCCTCCGGATCGTTGCCCATCGGCTCGGCGCCCTCGGCGGCGAATGCCGCGACAGCGTCCCGGTCGGTCCAGTCCGGCAGCGGGCGGGAGAACAACGCGCCCATGACCGCGGGGTTGTGGTCGGGCAGGTCCTCGTCGACCGGGCCTGGAGCCACCGGCCGAGTGCCGACGAGGGTCAGTGCCGAGAACGCGTCCGGGTGGTCCAGCGCGGCGACCTGAGCGACCATCCCCCCGACGCCGACTCCACCGAGATGGGCGGTCCCGGCGCCGAGTACCTCGACGAGCGCGGCCGCGTCGGCGGCGAGATCCCGCAGGTTGTAGGCCGGGGTCTCCGGGTCGAGGGTCGTCGACGCGCCGGAGTCACGTAGGTCGTATCGGACCACGCGCCGCCCGCCCGACGCGAGCCGCTCGCACAGTGCGTCGGGCCAGAACAACATCGTTGTGCCGCCGGCCAGCAGGACCAGCGGATCGTCCTCGCGGCCGAAGCTCTCGATGCCCAGATCCACACCGTTCGCCCGCACCGAGGTCATGCCCAATCGAAACGGTCTCGTCATGCCTGGACCCCTGTCTGTCGGTATACCCAGAGGTATCGACGGCAGATTCACCCGAAAGTCATCGGTGCGGCCGGGATTATGTCCACACTCCCGCAGTCGGCCCTTGAACTCGGCGGAAGAGGATGTATTGGGGCGCAGTCGGTCTCGCTGTCGGCCGCACCCGGGCTGGCCCGTTCGATCAGCGCGGTATGCGGCATGAGGGTTTGTCGACCGCCGAAAGAATCGGTCCGGGACGATACCGGCCTTATCCGCTGCCGATGCCTAGAACTCGCAGTACATGACGTGCGGGCCCACTCTCCCCAGCGTGGGGTGGCGAAACGCACTCACAAATCGGCACAAGGCGGCCGAGGAACCACAGTGCCGCAGCGGTGTCGGCTAGAGACGCATAGCGGTGCGGACGAGGTCGGCGACGGCTTTGGATCTGCTGTGTGGTGGCCAGGCGATGACCGTCGTGACCGCCGGTGCGTCCGGCACCGGCACGATCGCGTGATCGTCGCGTAGCTGGGTTCGGACCGACTCGGGCATGACTGCGCAGGTTCGTCCGAGCGCGATGAGTTGGGCCAGTTGGGTGTGGTCGCGAACCTGCGGGCCAGGGCCGTCGGGATAGCTCCCGTCGCGTCGGGGCCAGCGCGGCAGGGGCAGATCCGTCAGGGCGGAGACCTCGGCTAACGACATGTGGGGCCGGTAGGCGAGGGGGTGGCCCGCGGGCAGGACCAGGACCTGCTGTTCGGTGTGCAGATCCTCGGTGTCGAATCCGGCGGTCGTGTCGAAGGGCCGGTGGAGCAGGGCGACGTCGGCGCGGCCGTCGCGCAGCAGTCCCTCCTGCTCGCCGGGCCCGCACAGCAGCACCTCGACGGTGACAGCGCCCGGTTCGGCAGCGTAGGCGTCGAGCAGCTTCGATAGCAGTTCGCTGGACGCTCCGGCCTTCGTGGCCAGCACCACACCGGGCCGATCGGCGGCGCGGCGGGTGCGGCGCTCCGCGGCTTCGACCGCGTCGAGCGCGGCGCGGGCCTCCCGCAAAAGCACCGACCCGGCCTCGGTCAGGGCGATTGAGCGAGTGGTGCGGTGCAGCAGAACCACGCCAAGCCGCCGCTCGAGCTGTTGGATCGCCCGTGACAGCGGTGGTTGCGCCATGGCGAGTCGCTGTGCCGCTCGCCCGAAATGCAACTCCTCGGCGACGGCGACGAAGTATCGCAACTCCCGAGTCTCCACCATGTCATCGTATCCGGCGCTCACCGCCACAAATACCCGTGCGGTATGAGCGCCCACCCAGCTGGTGTTGGACGCACCACCCGAGACCGAACCAGGATCGACGGTATGAGTGAACAGACGATCGCGCTGGTGACCGGTGCGAACAAGGGAATCGGATACGAGATCGCGGTGGGTCTAGGCGCCCTCGGCTGGCGAATCGGTGTGGGCGCGCGGGATCAACAACGCCGCGACACGGCGGTGGAGAAATTACGCGCGGCTGGGACCGATGCATTCGGCGTTCCGCTCGACGTGACCGACGACGCGAGCGTGGCCGCCGCGGCCGATCTGATCGCCGACCGCGCCGGAGGGCTCGACGTCCTGGTCAACAACGCCGCGATCACCGGCGGCATGCCACAGGAACCCACCTTGGTCGATCCCGCGACCATGCGAGCTGTCGTGGAAACCAACGTGATCGGGGTCATTCGTGTCACCAACGCGATGCTGCCCATGTTGCGCGGTTCGGCAGCACCGAGGATCGTGAACATGTCCAGCAGCGTCGGCTCTCTCACGCTGCAGACCACCCCCGGCACCGACACGGGCCCGATTTCCGCGGCATACGCGGCATCGAAGACCTTCCTGAACGCAGTCACCGTCCAATACGTCAAGGAACTGGGCGACACCAACATCCTGATCAACGCCGGCTGCCCCGGTTACACCGCCACCGACCTCAACGGCTTCCGCGGCGTCCGAACCCCCCAACAGGGCGCGGCGATCGCGATTCACCTCGCCACCTTGCCCGACGACGGACCGACCGGCGGATTCTTTTCCGACGCTGGAACAGTGCCCTGGTGACAGACTCACAGCGTTTCAGCTTTCCTATTGCCCTTCCAACGCCTCGACCTGGCGGCGGAGCAGGCAGAATTCGTTCCCTTCCGGGTCGGCCAGCACTTGCCACGATGCGGTGGTGTTCTGGCCGATGTCGACCTTGCGCGCACCGGCGGCGAGCAGTCGTTCCAGTTCGGCGTCCTGATCGCGGTCGGTGGGGTTCACGTCGAGGTGCAGCGGCAATTTCCCGCGCTTCGGCTCGGTGCTGGGAATGAACACCAAGGTGGGCTGTGGTCCGCCGAAGCCGGTTCCGGGTGGACCGATCTCCAAAGCGTCGCCCTCCCAGCCGAGTTCGACGTAGCCGAGGACTTCGCACCAGAAGTTCGCCAGCCGTTGCGGGTCGGCGCAGTCGAGGACGAGTTCGGTGATCCGGCAAGCCATGCACGCGACACTACGCGCGCAAGAAAGGTTCGGACGGCGGTTCGTTGGTCGCCGGGGTGACGAGGCCGGGTGCCGCCTCGAGTGTCCTCGACACACTGCGCCATCATGCTGACGCTGTAGCGGGTGGCCAGTCCTGGGGCCCGACATTCACCGGCTTCACCGCGACATCCTGAGCCCAGTCGAATGCCGGTGCGGGTGGGCCCCACTGTGCCGGGCGGTCGAAAACGACCTGCTCGGAGCCGAAGTCGGCATTCGAGAAGGTGGTCGGACCGGTGAACCGCACGCCTGTGAACTCGGCACCGCCGTTGAACGTCGCTTCGGCGAACTGCGCGTCGCCGTTGAACGTCGTGTCTTGGAATGCGGTGCGACCGTCGAATGTCGCCTTGCGGAACTCGGCGGCACCGTTGAATGTCGCCGCGTTGAACTCGGCGCGACCGTAGAACCTTGCTCCATGAAATATGGTGTCGCCCTTGAAGGTCGCGTGGTGGAACCAGGCGTGGCCGTCGAACGTAGCACGATAGAATTCGGCGCCGTTGAACGTCGCTTCTTGGAACTCCGCGTGGCCGTTGAATATTGCGCGGTAGAACCGAGCGTCGCCGTTGAGTATCACTTGTCGGAATTCGGCGCCGCTGTTAAAGGTGGTCTCGCTGAACCGGGTACGACTGTTGAAGGCTGCGCCGCCGAATGCCGCCGGACCGTTGAACGTTGTGCCGTCGAACCCGGCGGGACCATTGAAAGTCGCCTTGTCGAAGTGGGCGGCGCCGTCGAATGTTGCCCTGTCGAACCAGGTGTTGCCGGAAAACGTTGCGGCGCTGAAGGTGGCTTCCTCGAGGTGCGCGGTGCGAAAGTCGAAATTGCTTGTCGACCAGCTGTATTCGGCTTCGGAGTGCAAATGGTCGGCAATGACGCGGACAATGGTTCGACGGACCTCCCGGTCGTTCTGACGGTACTCGATGTGCTCTTCGGTTTCGCCGCCGTCAGCGCGTGGGATGGTGGTGACAAGCTTGGTGCGAGCGCTACCGCCGTGGTCTGGATCGTAGGGCAGGCGCAGGTAGCCGCAAAGGACGTCGATGCATTGCTGGCGGCGCAATCCATCGGATTCGTCGGCGGCACCGGCCATCGCGTATACCCCCGCGATCCGAACCGCGACATCGGACGCCCCGAGCTGGCCGGCCGCGGCGCCGAAGCGTTCCACAAACCGGCTCTGCTCGATATCACGCTGGCGACGGTAGGCGATCACCAGAGCGACGACCCCACCGACTCCGGCGACGACGGTCAACGAGACACGGGTAATATCGATGGGTGCTGCTTTTTCTTGGCTGGCGGGCATGATCTGGTGCAGGAACCCGTAGGTCGCGACGGCGACGACCAGACCGGCGCCAAGCGCGAAGCATACAACCGGAAGCAGCCTGAGCCTCTCTATGCGATGGCTGATTGCCTTGTAGCTCTTGCTCATTCGTCCGCGCAGCGCGGCCGCTGTCCTACGCGTTTCCGATCCGATAGCGTTCACCCTGCCTGGCATCGCTCGATTGTGACCGATTTCGGCGCGGTACGACGTCAGTCGGACGCGATGCGGGGTTGGAGTACGACGACCGGGATTTGGCGTTCGGTCCATCTCATCGTCGCCGCCATCGCCATGTGCCGAGCCCAACGCGGCACCCGTCCCCTCGACCAAACCGCGGCTGCCCTCGAAGACGTAGCCCGGGCTTACCGACCGAGCCCCGCGCTAATGTGACTGAATGCGATCGGACAGGCGAATATGTGGAATATGCGCGGAGGATGTCCGTATGTGATCAATTGGGTAGCGGTGAAGAGTAGGATTGTGCTGGTCGGGGACGGATTTGTTCGATGCGCAATGTCGAGGATTGGACGGTCTGAATTGTAGAGTGTGCGCGATCCGTCATCGGTTCGGAGGATTGATCATGTTTCGTTTTTCGCTATTTGTTGCTACTGCTGCTGCCGGGGTGGCCGCGGCGTTGGGTCCGGTGAGTGCGCAGGCTGATCCGGATGATCCTGGGATGCCGTGCGGGGATCAGATGGTTATGAATACGCATCGGGAGTGCGTTCAGATCGGCAGCTTTTGTACTTTGTCGGACGGGATGATCATCGGGAGTATCGGGCCCGATGGGCGGTGTGTTATTCCGGGCACGAATATCTGAGGCTATTGAATTCGCTGTTGCACCTGATTCCAGTTGGGTGGGGGAAGTCGGTGGGCTCAGCGGCCTCTGGGGTATTTGGTTACCACGGTGCCGTCGGTGTTGGCGGCCAGATAGGCGCCGCCGTAGTCGTCGGTGAGGTAGACCATGACTGTTGGTTGGTCGTTATTGAAGGTCCAGGCTGGATCGACGATTACGTAGCGCAGGGTTGGGGTGGGGATGCCGAGACTTTCGTCGGCGGTGCGGAGTAGGTCGGGCAGTATGTCCCAGTTGATAGCGCTCAGTTTTACGGTGACTTTGTCCGAGAGTGGGCCGCCCGCGCCCTTTCGGGTGGCTGTGCCGTCGCGGTAGACGAACAGGTCGTAGAGGTCGGGTTTGTTTTTGACCGGCGCACCGACGTTGGCATAGGTCGGATAGAACGTTGCTTCGTTGAATTCTGCGCTGCCGGAGACCTTTTCGAGTGCCGTTATGGCCTGTCGGATGCCGGTCGGGGTCAGGAGGTCGACGGTTTTGCCGTTGACGGGTGCTCCGGATGTCGGGAGTGCGGCTCGGCTCGTAGCGGGGAACTCATTGGTCGTGGGATTACTTCCGGCAGCCTGGTTACCGTTCGAATCGGGGCGCAGGGCAACTATCACTATCGTCGCGACGATGGCAGCGATGACGGCGGCGGCCGCGACGCCGACGAAGATCCCGAGTGAGAGTGGTTTGCGCGCAGAGGGATTCGTGGAGCCATACGGGTGGGTGGCGGGTGTCGTGTCGGGTGCACTGCCGCCGGGGCCGTGGAACTCGTCCCCTTTGAAGGCGCCGGGCGCATTTCCCGAGCCTCGCGAATTGAATCCGCCGGGTGCATAGGCTGCGTCGGGTGTGCTAAACGCGCCCGGCGTGCTGTATGCGCCTGGTGTGTTGCTCGCGCCAGGTGCACTGTATGTGGCCGGTGCGTTGCCCGCGGCTGGTGTGCTGAATCCACCAAGTGTGTTGGCCGCGCTCAGCGTATCGAATCCGCCGCGTGAATTACCCGGGGAGTCGAATGCGCTGGGGGTGCTGAAGCCGCCGGGGCCATACGCTGCGCCTGGTGTGCTGAAGCCGGGGCCATGGGCCGTGCCCGGGGAGGTGAATCCGCCCGGAGCCTCGGCCGCGCTTGGCGTACCGAACCCATCCTGTCCGCCGAAACCCTGTAGGCCGCTATCCGCGCCGGATTTACCGAGAATGCCGGCACCGCTGCTCGCGTCCGGCCCACCAACCGCCCCTCGACCGCTGCCTGCCTCCGGTCCACCGACGCTTCCCACACCGACCCCGCCGAACACACCCGGAGTGCCACCGAACCCAACCGCCTGCGCAAGCATCAGATCCACTTGCTCGGCACTCGGCCGACGATCCGGATCGGGCACCAACAGCGCCGTCAAAACCGCGGTCAATACCCCGGCCCGCTGCGGCGGCGGGACCTCTCCTCTTATTACGGCAGCAAGGGTGGCAACTGTCGATTCCCGCCGCATGGGGTGAAACCCCTCCACCGCGAAATACAGCAGCAAACCGAACGACCACAGGTCGGAGGCGGTGTGCCCCTCCTGGCCGCTGAGTCGTTCCGGCGCAACATAATCCAACGAGCCGACGACACTCCCCGTGGAGGTCAATCCGGTCATATCGTTGAGCGCTGCGATACCGAAATCGGTCAGGACCGGTGAACCATCTTGGCGCAGAAGCACATTCGCGGGTTTGATGTCGCGGTGCAGCACGCCCACTTGATGTGCGGCGCGGAGGGCGGCGAGGATGCCACGGCCGAGGTGCGCCGCTTGCAAAGCCGGCATCGGTCCACCCGCCAGGTGATCGGCGAGACTCTGTCCGCGAACGAGTTCCATGACAATCCACGGATGCGCGACTTCGGGCGAATCCACGATGTGGTGGATGGCGACGACATTCGGATGACCGATCCTGGCCAGCGCCCTGGCCTCCCGGAGCACCCGCTCGCGGTGCACGCCGGGCGAGCCCGCGCCATCAGTCTCGGCCCGTACCTCTTTGAGCGCGACCTCGCGGTGCAGCGCGAGGTCATACGCACGCCACACCGTCCCCATACCGCCGCTGCCGAGCGGCTCGAGCAACTCGAAACGCCCGTCGACCACTGCACGCTCGGAAATCACGGCGCAAGCCTATGGTATTGCCGCGCCTATGCGACATCGGTGTTTCACATGCCTCATTCGGGCTGAAGATGAGGCGGTCCAGCTACTTCCCGCTGCCGACCAACTGGTCGAAGAAGGCGCGGTAGCTGCGCAGCGTCAGTCGCAGATCTTCGGTGTCGCCATCCTCCTCGCGCGACCACAGCCGTTCCAGCGACTGCTTGCGCTCGGCGAGTGTCGCGGACAACTGCTGAACCGTCGCCATGACGAGCTCGTCGGCCTTTGTCACCGCGTCGTGCGGGCTGTCCACGAAACTGCCCTGCACCTGCCGCCATGCGGTGCGCAGGCGCTCGACATCGGCAGCACCGAAGAGCGGCTGATCTCCGATCTCCTGCGATCCTGAGGCAGCGCTCCCGCCTGCGGCTGTGCGTTGGTCTGCGCTCGTGCTCGCCCCTGCGGCTGTGCGCTGGTCTGCCGCTGTGCGCTGGTCTGGGGTCGCGCTCCCGTCTGCGGTCCCGCGTTGGTCCGCGGCCGCGCGTTGGTCTGCGGTCGTGCTCGCGCCTGTGGTCGCGTTCCCGCCTGCGGCCGTGCTCCTATCCGCTACTTCGCGCTGGTCTGCGCCCGTGCCTGTACCTGCCGCCGTGCGCGAACCCGTGCCCCCGCCCGCAGGGGTCCGTTCGTCTGGCGTTGCCCGCTGGTCTGTTGCCGTGCCTCCGCCTGCGCCGGCGGGCCGGTCTCCGGCAGTGCTCTCGCCTGCGCCCGCCCGCTCGTTCTCATCCTCGCCAACTGCTGGCATACCACTGCCCCCACTCGCCTCGGCTTCCGACATCGGCGCGGGCCCATACGACGCGGCCGAATCAGTCTCCGTCCCGGTTCGTGTCGCGGTAGGCGAAACTCCCTCCGGCACTTCGGATTCGAGATTCCGCTGCCGGTCCTGCTCGGTGCTCATTGCTTTACATCCTTCTTGTCGTGCGGCGCATCGCCGAGCAGGTCCTCGAACAACTCGCGATACTGCACCACCGCGAAACGCATATCCTCGGTGGAGATTCGCGTATCGGAGCGCCGGACCGCGATCTCGTGCGCGGCGCGATAGTGGCCCACCGTCGCCGCATGCTCGACGGATAGATCGGCGAGCTGCTGGTCATACCCTTCGGTGGGATAGCCGCGCTCGGACATGATGTCGGCCACCAGCACATCGGCCGCCGTCACCGCGTCCGCCGGAGCGTCGACGAAGCGTTCCTGCATCCGCGCCCACTCAGTGCGATACCGCTGCTTTTCCGGCTCGGACAGCTCCCGGATATCCAGGTCGGCATGCCGCCGCTCGCGTTCGGCCAGCTCACGGTCGGTGGCCTTATGGCTGTCCAGCTCTTCCATGGTCCGGTCGTATTCGGGGCCGAACTTCTTGCGCAGTCGCCTTCTCCGCAGCATCGGCCAAGTTGCGACCAGCAACCCGGCCGCGACCAACACCACTACCACGATGATCACTATCGCTATCGCTGCAGAAGACACCCGATCCTCCTAGCCCAGACGGTCGTGTCGTCCACGTAATGCCTCGCCAGCGGCCATCCAAACCTCAGGAACGCACGTCGACTGGCTCCGGCACGCGCAGGGGCGCTTCGCTGCGAGTGTTCAGCCAGGCACCGATGAACATGAGTGCCGCGCCGAGAGCCTGCGTCGGCGACATGGACTCGCCGAGCAACATCCACGCGCAGCTGAGACCGAAGGCGGGTACCAAAAACATCGCCGCGGCCGCGGTCGCCGGACCGACCTGACTCACCGCGCGGTAGTAGAGGACATACGCGAGGGCGGTGGGCAGCACACCCAGATAGACCTGATTGAGCCAGAATCCGAGGTCCAGCTCGGACCATCGGACGTCGGAGAGTTCTGGAGCGGCGATGATTCCGAGCGCGAGCGTGCCCGCGGCGGTGGCATACACGGTGACGGTCGGGGCGGACAGCCGAGACAACAGCGGCGCTCCGAGCATCGTATAGCTCGCCCAGCATGCCGCCGCCGCGAGGAAGACGAGATCGCCGAGCAGCCGATGGGATCCGGTGTCGGGGATGCCGAGAATGAAGACGCTCGCACCGGCGACCGCCACGGTCAGCCCGACCATTCGGATGCGCGACAACCGTGTGCGACTGAGCAATGCCGTCACGGCGACCGTGAAAATCGGTGCCGCCATGGGGACGATCACGCTGCCGTCCGCCGCGGGGGCCAGGGCAAGGCCCAGAAAGAACAGAAAGTTGTAGCCGAACACGCCGACGAGCCCGATTCCGGCCGCGCGAGCGGCATCGGCGGCGGGCAGGCGCGGCGCCCGCAGGACGACGAGCAGCACAATCGTGCCGATCAGGAACCGCAGAAAACCGGCGACCGCATGAGGCACCTCGTTCACCGCGAGTTTCGAAGAGGCGAACGCACTGCCCCACAGCGCCATGACCAGTATCAATAGCAATCGGATACGCACAGTTCGATCTTCGGCGGGGGCCGCGCCCGAGTATTGAACGCTGGTGCGGCGACAATGAACGGGTGACCGAGGGTGAATGGGTCGACTACCGGCGAATGGCTAACCGCCCGGTCGAGGTCATGCACGCACATTTCGAACGGCACGTCTACGACCTGCACAGTCACGAGACGTACTCGTTCGGACTGACCGAATTCGGCGCACAGACCTTCGACTGCCGCGGCGCCACGCGCACCAGCGCGGCGGGCATGGTGATGGCGTTCAATCCGGACGAGCCACACGACGGCCACAGTACGACCGAACTTGGATTCACCTATTGGATCGCGCATATCGGCGCTGAGTTGATCATCGATCTGCTCGCCGACCGAGCGGGGCGCCCGATCGGTCTGCCCTTGTTCACCGACCCGGTGCTCCGTGATCCGGTACTTTCATCGGCGCTGCGCAGGCTCTGTGCGAGTCTGATCGGCCCCGCCACCGAACTCGCCGCCGACGAGGCATTGGCCGCCTCGGTCGCGGCACTGGTGCAGCGTGGTACTCGAATGTCGACGAGAACCGCCGTGGTACAGGCCGATTCGGCAGCCGATATCGCGCGACGGGTCCGCGCGGTGCTGCATGATCGCCATCTCGATCCCATCTCCATGGACGATCTGGCCGAGGCCGCCGATTGCAGCCGATTCGCGCTCTATCGAGCCTTCCGCGCCAATTACGGTCTGGCCCCGAGTGATTACCAACGGCTGCTTCGCCTACGCACGGCTCGCAGATTGATCGCCGCGGGGCGACCGATCAGCCAGGCGGCGATCGAGGCCGGATTCGCCGATCAAGCGCATCTGACCCGCTGGTTCCGGCGCTGCTACGGCATTACACCCGGTATGTATTTCGAAGCGGGTCATGGCTCGATGGGTTCGAGTGTCGCACCGGTGAACGTCACGAAATCCGGTCCCTCGGTGAAACGTTCGGAATCTTCCTCGCCGATGTAGAGGTCGAGATGGCGTGGGCCGCCGAGTCCCGGCGTGAATGCGTCGCCGATCGTCCACGTCGCGGCACTGAATTTGCCGCATTCGCTCTCACGCCCCGCGGCGCCACAACCCTTGAGCCGCAACCGAGTTCCTGGCTCGATGCCATCCGCAGCCGCACTCTCGAAGGGATGCAGCGCCTCGCCACGGGTACCCCTCGGTTCGGTGTCGAGCCAGAAACCGACATCGTAGGACCAGTTCAGGTATTGACTCGCGTGCTCGCCGCTGGTGATCCGGCCGGTGCCCTCATCGCGGACCGCATCGACGAAATCCTCTGGCAGCGAGCCGATTTCGACATTGGCATCGGTGCATTCGAAATCACCGCAACCGCGCACGGTTTCGAGCGGCCCGTTGTGATAGGACTCGACCGCGGTGTAATACACCGTTACCGTCCAGCCGTTCCATTCGTCGGCCTCGGTATCGAGTCCGCAGCCCGCGGTGAGCGGCGACGCCACGAACAGCGATGCCGCGACCACTCCACACCCGAACCTCACCGCAGCGATATTGCCCGACGCCGCGGGCGCCGCGCCACTCGACCTAGCGGGCGCCGGGCGGGCGCGGCCACGGATTCTCCTCGAGATGCTCTATCGACATATTGAACCGGGAGATGAGCCCGCTCAACTGTGTGATATCGGCGGCCGTCCAGTCGGCGACGACCGCGCCTATGCCCTCTTGACTCTGCTCGCGATCGGCGGCCACCAATTCCAAGCCCTTGGCGCTGGCCCGGATCTTGCGGGCGATGCCGCCGTCCGGATCGGGAACGCGCTCGACCAGCCCCTGCTTCAGCATCGCGGCGACCTGCCGATTAATGGTGGAGATATCGAGCTGGAAGGCCTCCGAGAGCTCGCGCAGGCTGAGCGGAGCGTCCATTTCCAGTCTGGTGAGGATCAAGTACGCCGATCGGTCGAGCTGGAATCCGGGGCGGCGCAGCAGCGAGGCCGGGAAGTGTCGGGACAGCAGGGTCAGCTCGAAGACGAGGTGGGTGAGCGCATCGTCATCCTCGGGACCTGATTCGGACATGGCCCACACTATGTCGGCTGAATCACGCCCATAGCAAATTGTGCACGATACATAGCGTGTGTACCGTACATATTCATGTCTGTTGCCGCCGACGTGTCTTCGACCGTCACCGAGGACGATGCGCCGCGCCGTCCCGCATCCGGTCTGCTCATCGCGACCCTCGGCATGGTCGGTGTCGTCGTCTCGCTGATGCAGACGCTGGTCATTCCGATCATTCCCACCCTGCCGACGCTGCTGGACAGCTCGGCGTCCAATGCGTCCTGGGTGATCACCGCAGCCCTGCTGGCCGGTGCCGTGGCAACACCGATCAGTGGCCGACTCGGCGATATGTTCGGCAAGCGCCGGGTGCTGTTCGCGAATCTGGTGTCAATGGTCGCCGGGTCGGTGGTGTGCGCGCTGTCCTCCTCGCTGGCTCCCGAAATCATCGGGCGCTCGCTGCAGGGCGCGGCGGTCGGCGCGATCCCGCTCGGCATCAGCATCATGCGTGACGAATTGCCCGCTGAGAAGGTGGGTTCGGCGATGGCGATCATGAGCGCCACGCTCGGTGTCGGCGGTGCGCTCGGTCTGCCGCTTGCGGCGGCCATCGCGCAGAATTCGGACTGGCACATGCTGTTCTGGACCGCGGCCGGGCTCGGTGTCGTCTGTGCCGCATTGGTTTTCGTCTTCGTACCGGAGTCTCCGGTGCGCACGCCGGCGCGTTTCGATTTCGGTGGTGCGGTCGGTCTGTCGATTGCGTTGCTGGCCTTGCTGATTCCGATCACCAAGGGTGCGGACTGGGGCTGGGGCAGTGCGAGCACGCTCGGCCTGTTCGCGCTGTCGGTGGTGACATTCCTCATCTGGGGCTTCTTCGAACTGAAGCAGCGCGCACCGCTGGTCGACCTGCGGGTTTCGGCGCGGCCGCGGGTGCTGTTCACCAACTTCGCTTCCATCGCGGTCGGATTCGCGCTCTACGCCATGTCGCTGACCTTCCCGCAGCTGATGATGGCACCGGAACAGACCGGATACGGGTTCGGACTGTCCATGGTCAATGCCGGATTGGCGCTGGCGCCAACCGGATTCGTGATGATTCTGCTGTCGCCGGTTTCGGCACGGCTGTCCGCGGCGCGCGGCCCGAAAGTCACGCTGGCGCTCGGTTCGGCGGTGATCGCGGTCGGTTATCTGTGTGCCGTGGTGCTGATGAACAGCGTCTGGGAGCTCATGATCGCGGCGATGATCGTCGCGGGCGGTGTCGGTCTGGCCTATGCCGCGATGCCCGCGCTGATCATGGGCGCGGTGCCGCTGACCGAGACCGCTGCGGCCAACGGCCTCAATTCACTGATGCGCTCGATCGGCACCTCGACCTCGGCCGCGGTGATGAGCGTGGTGCTCGCCCATATGACGATGCAGCTCGGCCCGCACGTGCTGCCATCGCGCGACGGCTTCCACACCACCTTCCTGATCGCCACGGCCGCTGCTCTGGTCGCCATCGTGCTCACGCTGATCATCCCGATGCGCAAAGCGGCCGACGCCGCTGACAAGGCCGGGCACGCCTGATCATCGGGTCATGAGCCCGAACGGCCACGGGGCCGGTCCTCAACGGCGAGGATCGGCCCCGTTGTCGTTCGATCCGCACCGAGGCCACGTATGGGGCTTGGATGGCGAACAGTCGCCGGGGCGGATCAGTCGATCGGCACCAGGGTGTACATCCACCACGGCCGCCGGGGGAATTCGGACATGAAGACGTTCAATGTCATTCGGCGCAGCTCGCGCCGCGCCGGATCGCGCACGTGGCGCCAGGGCCGGGCGATGTCGGCCGGTGCCACATCGGCGAGCCACAGTTGCTCCCACTCCGGTGCCGATCGGCAGGCGGAGATGATCTTGTCCAGCCGCTCCTGCTGCACCAGGCCCGGCGCCATCATCCGCAGCGCATAAACCATCAGATGCGCCTCCTTGTGCCACTCGTGCACGGTCTGTCTGGCGTCCGGATTCAGCATCGTCCACTCGAGGATATTGTCGCCGGGCTCGAGCCCGGGAAATAGCCGCAGATAAGCGGAGTTCGCGGCGACCAGATCGAAGGTGGGCACGATCTGGAACCAGGCGGGCTGGGCAAGGCTGCGCAAGGTGCGCAGATCGCTTGGCAGCGGCACGCTCGGCACGGGACCGTAGGTATCCGGAAACTGGCTCGCCTGTGTGAGGCTCACGATGTGGTCACGGAAGAACACCGGTACACCTAGCGCATCGAACAACCGGCCCAGCGTTGCCGAGGTGGGCGCGACCACGCCCTGTTCGAAGTCCTCGATCACCGTCTGCGCGAATCCGGTGGCCACGGCCATCGCGGCCTGGGTGAGTCCGGCCGCGGCGCGGCGCTCACGCAGATAGCGGGCGATCGAAGGGCGGTCGTCCGCCATGGTGATATGCCTCCTGATTGGCGTCGGGATCAACAGCTGATCCACCTGTTCACTTACCCGCTCCAACCTAACTTCGACCGAAAACCCTTGCCGCGACGTTGGATAACGCTAAGGTGCCAGTTCGACCGACTCGGTATAACGCCGCGCGAGAGTGCGCAGGTGCGCAACCAGTTCCGGCGGGCCGTCGACCCGGAAGTCCATCATGAGCATGCTCAGGTAGATGGCAATGGTCTCGAGGGCATCCGCGCCGGTCAGCAGGATGCAGGTATCGGCGTCGACCGCCTCGACCACGCCCACCGCCGGGTTGATGCGGGCGATCACCGTCTCGGCGGGCGCCAGCACCGTTACCCGGGCGTGCACCTTCCAACCCGTGCTGGCGATATCGCGCATGACGAAGGCAACCAGATCATCATCGGGCAGCGACCGTGCGGCGAATCGCCGTGATCCTGCGACCGCGCGCTGTAGCTGTGCGACGGGAATAGCACGCCAGCAATGGGTTTCGAGATCGTAGGCGACCAGATACCAGCGCCGCTGCCAGTTGATCAGCCGGTAGGGCTCGATTTCGTTGTCCGCGTCGGGATTCAGGCCGATCCGCACCGCGGCGCCATCCCGGATGGCGCTCGCGAGTGTGGTCAGCGTCGCGGCCGGGACCGGGGCATCCGGTTCGCGTGAGCCGGTGGTCGCCGGTCCGATGGCAGTCGCGTTGCGCAGCGCGGTCACCTTGCGCTGCAAGCGTTTCGGCAGGATTTGTTCGAGTTTGGCCAGTGCGCGCGCGGCATTCTCGGTGATATCGGCAATGCCGGTCGACCCGTCCTCGGCCAGGCCGATGGCCACGGCCACCGCGACGGTCTCATCATCGTCGAGCAGCAGCGGTGGCATGGTGCTGCCGCGGCCGAGCCGATAGCCGCCGATCGCACCCCGCTCGGCGTGTACCGGATAGCCGAGTTCGCGCAGTCGCTGGATGTCATTGCGCAGCGTCCGATCCGTGATGTCGAGCCGTTCGGCCAGCTCACGACCGGTATGTGCGCGATCCTGCAGCAGCGAGAGCAGGCGCAGAACTCGGGTTGTGGTGGCCGCCATCGTCGCCTCCGAAAATTCTTCTTGATGAAGCCGCTGTATTAGGAACGAAACTAGCCTAATGGCCGCATAGGCTTGGTGACATCAGCAAGAAGGAAAAGGAAAGGCCAGCCATGAACATCACCACTGCCGCCGACGCCACCGCGACCCTGCGCCCCGTCTGGCGTGATGTCCTCGCCACCTCCTACCGCGCCCTGACCGATGTGGTGGCGGGTATCGGCGACGACCAGTGGCAGCTGCCGACCCCGTGCTCGGAATGGGATGTCACGCAGGTGATTCAGCACGCCGCGGGCGATCAGCTCGCCTTTGCCGTGGCACTCGGTATCGGAATCGGCCCGGCCTACAACCCCTTTGCCCCGTCCGGCACCATCGACGGCACCGCCGCCGATTTGGTGCGCGATGCGGTCGAGCAGACCGAGACCGCATGGGCCACTGTCACCGACGAGACCGAGACCGTGCCCACCCCGCTGCCGCATGGCGCATTGCCGACCCCGGTCGCCGCGGTCATGTGCGCATTGGATGCGGCCGTGCACGCCTGGGATATCGCGATCGCGACCGGACAGCCGTCCCCGTTGCACGACGAACTCGCCGGTCACCTGCTCACCGCCGCGCGGACCATGAATCCGGCACCGGGCGGCGGCCCGGAGGCGGAAATCGTTGAGCCGCTGCGCCAGTGGGGTGCGTACGCCGCAATCGTCGACGGTGCGCAGGACGACACGACGGTCGCCGAGTTGCTGCGCTACCTGGGCCGCGATCCGCGGGCCTGATTCGAATGGGGTCTGAGCGTGCAAAGTGCATGCTCAGACCCATATCACCGGGCCGTGACGAACCCTTGCGCCACCATCCAATCCCGTGCTACCTCAGCGGGTTCGCGGCCATCCACATCGACCTGGCGGTTCAATTCGGTGATCGCCTCATTGGTCAGCTTCTTCGATATCGGCGCCATGATGTCGGCGACCTGTGGATGTGCATCCGCGAAGGACTTTCGCATGACCAGTGCCGCATTGTATTTCGGGAAGAAGCCCAGATCGTCCTTCAGTAAGACGAGCCCGAGCGCTGGAATCCGGCCGTCGGTGGCGGCGACCGAACCGAACCGGCACTGCTTGGCATCGGCGGTCGCCTGATAGACCACCGCATCCTGCACGATCTGCTTATGCACTTTGCCTACATCGATACCGTATTTGCGCGCCATCCCGGGATAACCGTCTTGGCGCACATTGAATTCGGTGCCGACGCACGTCGCGGCCGCGGCCGGATCGGTGACAATCAGCCGAGCGTAGTCGGACAGCGTGACGACACCGGTCTCCTTCGCGGTGTCGGCGCTCATCACCAACGCGTAGGTGTTGTTCATCGGGGCCATATCCGTCCACACGATGCCATGTGCGGACAGATCCGCGTCGCGAACCGCCTCGAACTGCCCGACCTCATCCGGAACCGGTGTCTCGTTGCCGAGATAGTTGATCCACCCGGTCCCGGTGTATTCGTAGGAGATATCGATCTGACCGTGCAACTGGGCATCACGGACACTGTTGGAGCCTTGGATATTCGTCAGATCCCGTACCTGTGCACCCGCCGCGGACAGGGCGAATTCGATGAGGTATCCGAGGATGTTCTGCTCGGTGAAATCCTTGGAGCCCACCGTAATCGAGACCCCGTCGAGTTCCGGTACCGGACGAATACTGCCTGGCCCCACCCGCAGCGGCACCGCGCTTCCGGACTGCAATCCGCAGGCGCTCAAGAGGAATACGGCCACAACACCCAGCGCCCACGTTTTCACTTCAGCCCCCTCGGCCCCAGGTACTGTTCGGCCAGCGCGCCCAGCCAATCGACGAGCAGCGCCAGCGCGACCGCGAGGACCGCACCGACCACCAACGTGACGTTATCGCGCAGCTTGTATCCGGTATCGATCAGAATGCCGAGACCGCCCGCGCTCACCAGGAACGACAGTGTCGCGGTGCCCACGGCGAGCACCAGCGAGGTGCGCAGCCCGGCGAGGATATAGGGGATGGCGAGCGGAAATTCGATGCGGCGCAATACCATAAGCGCCGACATGCCCTGGCCGCGTCCGGCGTCGATGACCGCCGGATCCACCTGCTGGTAGCCCAGGATCGTATTGCGCAGCACCGGAAGCAGCGAATAGAACGCGATCGGCGCGACGCCGATCCAGAAGCCGGTGGTGCGGGTGGCGAGGTAGAACAGCACGATCAGACCGATCGCAGGAGCTGCGGCGCCGATATTGGCGATACCGACGAAAAGCGGTGCTAGGCGGCGGTATCCCGGCCGGGTGAGCAGTGTTCCCAGCGGCACCGCCACCGCGACGACGATCACCACCACTGTCGCGGTGATCAACACATGCTGCCAGGTGGCGGTAGCGATATTGGATACGCTGATGCTGGCCTGCTGGGTGGCGGTGAGATCGCGCCGGAATGCCCACACCAGCACACCCGCGGTCAGTACGAGCACGAGCGCCGGTTGGACCAGCAGCCGAATGCGTTCGGCCCGACGCAGTGTCGTCGGCGATGCCGTGGCCGCAGCGGTGGTCGCCATGGTCATGAAGTCGCATCCATCTCCGCGCCCGCATGCGTGGCGCGCATGGCCGACAGATGGCCGACGAGCGTATCGATCGTGATCAATCCGGCGTATTCGCCACGTCGACCGGTGACGACCGCGGTCGCGGTCTGCTCGGCCAGCAACGCCTCCAACGCATCCTGCAGCGTCGACTGCAGCGATAGCTGCTCACCGACCGGGGATCCGACGGTACGCAGCGAATCCGCCTGTGCCAGTTGCTCCCTCGACACCCAGCGCAAGGGCCGCTGCTGCGCGTCGAGAATCAGTGCCCACGGCCAATCCAGTCCGGCCAGCGCGGCGCGGAGATTGTCGACCGAATCGGACTCCGGGGCCGTCGGGCAGCTGCCGAGGTCGACATCGCGGACCCGGGTGAGGGTGAGCTGTTTGAGCGAGGCATCCGCGCCGACGAAACCGGCCACGGTCTCGTCCGCGGGATCGGCCAGGATCGCGGCCGGGGTGTCGTATTGCAGAATCCGAGATTGGTTGCCCAGCACCGCGATTCGATCGCCCAGCTTCACCGCTTCATTGAAATCGTGGGTAACGAACACGATGGTCTTACCCAGTTCGGATTGCAAGCGCAGCAGCTCGTCCTGCAGCAGACCACGGGTGATCGGATCGACCGCACCGAACGGCTCGTCCATCAGCAGCACCGGGGGATCGGCCGCCAAAGCGCGAGCCACCCCGACGCGCTGCTGCTGGCCACCCGAGAGCTGCCTGGGATAGCGATGACGATAGGTATCGGGATCGAGGCCGACCAGTTCGAGCATTTCGTCGGTCCGCGCGGCGACCTTCTTGCGATCCCAACCGATCAGGCCGGGCACTGTCGCAACATTCTTCGCGACCGTCAGATGCGGAAACAACCCCGCCTGCTGGATGGAATAGCCGATGCCCCTGCGCAAGTGGTCCGGATTCACCCCGGTGACATCGCGACCGCCGATCGTGATGGTGCCAGAGGTCGGTTCGATGAGGCGATTGATCATCCGCATGGTGGTGGTCTTACCGCAGCCGGAGGGTCCGACGAGGACGACGATTTCGCCCGCGGGGATGGTCAGCGAGACTCGGTCTACCGCCGGATCTCGTTGGCCCGGATACTGTTTGGTGACCTCATCGAGCACGATCTCGACGCCGGATACCGCCGATGTCTCACTGTCGCCGCGGATTTCGGTATCAGTCACGTATTCCCCTCGAGGTGGTGAGTCGCCCGACGATGACGAAGATCCCATCGAGGATCAGCGCGAGTACGACTATCAGGATCGTGCCGACCAGCGCCTGCGGCACCGCATTCGGACTACCGAGCCGGGCCAGGCCGGAGAAGATCAGATTGCCGAGTCCGGGCCCCTTGGCATAGGCGGCAATGGCCAGAATGCCCATGATCATCTGCGTGCTGACCCGCATCCCGGTCAGAATCGATGGCCAAGCCAGCGGCAATTCGATGCGCGCGAGCACCCGCAGCCGATTCATCCCGACCCCGCGCGCGGCATCCACGATCGCCGGATCCACCGAGGCCAATCCGATGATGGTGTTGCGCAGAATCGGCAGCAGGGCATAGAGCACCAGCGCGGTAATCGTCGGTCCGACACCGAGTCCGAGGAATGGAATCAGCAGCCCGAGCAGCGCGAACGATGGGACGGTGAGAATGGCGCTTGCCAGCGCTGTCGCTACCGAGGACCCGAACGGACTGCGGTAGACCAGCACTCCGATCAGCACCGCCACGATCGTCGCCAGCAGAATCGACTGCACCACCGCCGAGACATGTAAATACGAATCGGTGACCAGCTGCGCGCGTCGATGCACCACGAACGTCCACAGTGTATCCAGGGCCGTACCTCCGTTCGTGAAACGTGTCGAATACGCGGCACGCTTGCACGACCTGACGAATCAGAGCACCGCACGCTATCACTGAATGTCATGTGTTGAAAGGAAATTGGGAACAGTCGCAACCTCCACCACATCGGCGGGAACCTCGTGGCGGACCCATTCGTCCTACTGATCGAGAGTCGAATCCTGGAGGGGAGTATGGGAGTGCATGAGGTGGCCGAGCGGAGACGGTATGTGTGGCCGGTGTTCGGCCTGGTGGTGGTTGCGCTGGTCGCGGTGGGGGTTGTCGGAGTGCGCTGGTGGCAGGATCGCGCACAACCCGCTATCGCTGGAGACCGCTTGACCGCATTTCCCGCGATCGACCGGTCGGCGCTGGACCTCGCCCAGGGGCGGATCGTCGCGGTCCTCGAACGCGAATTCGAGGCACCGGGCGATGGTCCGAAGTATGCCGAGGGGGCCGACGAACCGTGGTGCGCCGACTTCGTCAGTTGGGTGCTGCGGGAGGCGGGGGCGCCGCTGGCCAATCCGAATTCCGGATCGTGGCGGATTCCGGGTGTGTACACGCTGCAGGAGTACTACCAGGGCGTCGACCGCTTCGCGCCGATCGGTTCGGAATATCAGCCGCGCACCGGTGACGTGCTGCTCTACGCCGAGGGGAGCCCCTTCAGCCAGCACACGAATTTCGTGCTCACGGCCGCGAACGGGACCGTGACGACCATGGGCGGGAATGAATTCGGCGAGGTCGCGATCCACCGTTTCGCACCGGCGCAGGTGCCAGGGGTGGTGGGATTCGGCCGTTTGTGAATAGGGTTGGTACTCAGCTGGTCTTCCTAGTGGCTATGCATTGTCGGCGGGTCCTCCGCTAGCACTTACCATTGACTAGGCGGCGCCCGGCAGCGCCGTCTTTCGGTCCCTGTCCTGCTACCCCCTCATCAGCAGGACAGGGACCCCGGGTGGGGGCATGTCGGCCCGACCTCGCCGAAATCCGCGTCGCGTACCGTGTCGGTTGTCCGTTGAGAGGTGAGGGTTTCGGAAACTCTGATGCTGCCCATCGAGGAAAAGGCCGATGATCCGGTGTGGATCGACTACGCCGACTTCGGAGAACGGTTCGTCACCCACGCGGTGACGGCCGAACGGATCGAGGCCGCGGTCTCCGCGATGACCGATCACGGTGTCGCCATCGGTCCGTTCTCCCTCGGACCGGTGGGTTTGGCCGGCTTCATGGCCGAGGGCAAGGTGGGCAAGCCGGTCGTCCTGCGGAGCGGTCCGCATGTCACCTTCGAGGTGACCGTGCCGCTGACGATGTCGGTGAAGGTACTGCTCGGCGGACGGAAAATGCGGCTGGAGGCGGTCGCCGAAATCGATCTCACAATGCACGCCCGGACCGCGGACCCGCTGCTCATCGTCATCGATATTCCGCCGATCACCTCACGTGACGTCAGCTTCGTGCTGCGTGCCCAGGCCATCGACTCGGCGTGGGAATGGTTGCTCGATCCGATCGCCGGGGTGGTGCAGCGCGAGGTCGCCAATCGGGTGAATGCGATGCTCGCCGAACCGCAGGCCCGGCGCGGCCGGGTCTTCGACGTCGAGGCCATCATCAACGGAGTCCGGTCCGAGCACGTCGACCGGGCCGAATTCGACTGGATCGGCTATGACGAATTCGGACATCAGTTCTTCTCCCGCATTGTGACCCGCGATCGGGTCTTCGAATTCGTGGAGCGGATGGCGGGCCGCCCGATCGAGGTCGGGCCGCTGCGCACCGGACCGCGCGACTCTGCCACCGTCACGGTGCAGGGCAATGTGCGAACGCCGCAATTGGCGGATCGCTCGGAGGAGCCGGTGTCCTTCGATCTGACCCTGCCGGTGAGCCTGGATATCACCGTCGATGTGCTCAAGGCCAACCGATACCGCGCCGAGGTCGAGATTCCGCTGGTGCTGACCGCGCGGGCGGCCGATCCGCTGTTGATCGTCGTCGATGTGCCGCCGCCAGCACCCGATGACCTGCGGCTCGAGTTCAAGGCACGCGGAATGCGGGCGGCGACGCTCGGTGCGCTGGCCGGTATCAAAAAGCAGGTCATCGCGCAGGTTGCCGAGGTGGTGCGCCACGAGCTCAGCGACAGCTCGGGCCGCACGATCGATGTCGCGGCGCGGCTCGACAGTATCGCCTAGAACCAGCTATCGACCTGTGTGACCAGTGTGAACTTCTGTTTCCAGTGGGTCTAGCGGTTCCAATGTGAATATGGTGAAATGAGTACACGTTCGAGGCTCCCGGCGCTCGAGTGAACCTTGGGGAAGGTGCGCCGGGCACGCTGCCTGTCCATGACCGGTGTTGCGCGAAGGAGTCCTGCGATGCGTTCCATTTCCGTGTCTCGCCGCCAGTTGTTCGCCTACACCGCCGCGGCCGCCGCCGTCGGGATCACCGCCCCCCGCGCTTCAGCGGCCGGTGTGCTCGGCACCCTCGTCGATTACGCGGGCGGCGTCCCGTCCGCCGACGCGATCCTGGATGACGGTCACCTCGGCGTCATCCGCTACGTTTCCGATCGTCGTCCGGGCGCCGAATGGATGGAGGGGAAGCCATTGCGCGCCGAGGAGGTCGACCAACTACACGCCGCCGGTCTGACGATCGTGTCGAACTACCAGTTCGGCAAGGGCGCGACCGCCGACTGGCGCGGCGGCCTGGAGGCGGGCAAGAAGCATGCCGATCGCGGCCTGGAACTGCATCTGGCAGCGGGTGGTCCGGAGAATCGCCCCATCTACGCCTCCATCGATGACAATCCGTCCCCAGCCGATTTCGCGAGCATGATCGCGCCGTACATCCTCGGCTGGGAGTCGGTGCTCGGCAAGGAGAACGTCGGCATCTACGCCAATGCGCCGACCATCGAACTGGCACGGTCGGCGGGCCTGGGTTCCTGGTATTGGCAGCACAATTGGGGCACGCCCAAGGGTTTCGTACACCCCGTCGCGCACCTGCACCAGATCGAAATCGACCAACGCGCCATCGACGGCATCGGCGTCGACGTCAACAACATCCTCACCGCCGAATACGGCCAGTGGTGACTACGGATCAAGATCAGGTGGCACTGCTAGCGGGGGGATTCTCGCATAATGCCGCCGTGGATTTCATCTGATCTTGATCGGTTAGGTCTGGCAGTGGCAGGTGGGGGCTAGGCGCAGTTCGGGTTCGTCGTCGGGGACGACGCGGAGGGTGGGGCGGTTTTCGGGGGCCTCGTGGTTGCCTCGCCAGGAGAAGAGGGACCAGCGGGAGATGCCGGAGAAGGCGGAGCCGAGGCTGCCGATGGAGAAGGAGGAGATCACCGAGCCGAAGGAGCCGACAGCGCCGATGGACAGCACCGAGCCCACACTGCCGATCGATAGGATCGAGTAGGCCGAGCCGATGGACAGGATCGAGCCTTCCGAGCGGAAAGACAGGACCGATCGACGCGATCGCCTGCTCCGGATCGAGTGACCCGGGCGGATCGAGGGACGGGACCGGAGCGAATCATCGACAGTCGCCATGTGTTCGGTCTACCACAGTTCTCGGGGGGCTACGCAGTTACCGAACGATTCGCGCCATGTGTCGAAACGTTTCGCAACAACAGATTTCGTAGGTACATCGGCGGCGCAGGCATGACTACATGCTCTCTTGCCGCCAGCCGCCGACGTTTACCTTCAGGCGCCTGAGTCCGGCGCCTGAAGGTTCGGGGAGCCTAGGTGACGGTGAAGAAACCGAGCGTCGGCAGGAACGAGCAGGTCCGCGGGTCGGCGTCATCGGCCTTGGTGGTCAGCGAACCCCCGACGACCGCGACGACCCGGCCCGAGCCGGTGTTGACGATCGCCGAGAGTGTGGCCGGACCGTCCGGGTTGATATGCGCCTCGTCGGTCAGCGGCTGAACGCCGGACTGACGGGTGTCGAGATTCAGCCACTGGACCGTCATCGGCGGATTCTGCTCCGGTGTCGGCGACTTGGTGCCGAGTGCGGTGAATACGAATCCGGTCTGACCGGCCTGCGGTCCCGGCGGCGGCAGCTCGGCCGGACCGGGAACGGCAAGTGCGGTGCCGATCGAATCGGCGCCGGGGCCGATGCAGCCCTTGCCGATGGTCGGGTAGAGGAACTGGGCGATGGCCGGTCCACCCTGAGGGACTTCCGGGCCGCCGCCGCCGCTGCCGTCCAGGAAGGTGATGATCCGTTCCAGTGTCGACTTGATCTGCGGCGGCAGGTTCAGCGCGTTGAGCAGGGCTCGGACCTGATCGAGGATGGCGTTCTTCGGCGCATCCGCGATGGGCTTGGCATCGGCCGGCCCGGCGATGGCGCCGACGATGGCCGGGGCCAGCGAGGCGAGCGTATCGATCGGGACGCCCTCGGGAACCATCGGAATGGTGTTCCGCGATGCGATGGGGGCGGGGGCCGGTGCCGCGACTGCCGTCGACGGCGCGGCGAGCGAAGCGCTCGCTGCGATGGCGAGCGCGGACAACATGATCCGCGATCCTCGGGTGCGAAGCACTGGTCTAGCCGTCCTTAACCTCGGGTACATCACAGGAGCGATGCAAAAAGCCATCGTTTCGGGGTCACTCTAGGGACAAGAGCGCCGTGTTGTACAGCCGACGTGCCCCTACTTCTGTTGTGGACGATCAGTGTTATCAGACGCTACCTGTTCTCTGGTGTTACCAGAGTGAAAGGTGATGCAAATGTTACCGGTGTTCAGTGTCTGCCCAGCCAGGTTGTGCGGTACGCAAGCTACCTTCTCCGGGCTCGATGACGCATGTCGTGCCGATAAGGGGTGACCCTTCGTGGCCACGCAAGCTACCTGCTGCGGGCTCGACTGTTCATGCCGGGGTCGGTCCAGGGGATTGATGGGATCTCTCGCGGCGGCGGTTAGGCTAGTCGCAGCCTTCCCGGAACCGACTCGAAAGCCTGCGAATTGAACCGAAGCCTCCGATTGGCTGTGCCGGTGCTCGGTCTGTCCGTGTTGGCCAGGCTGCTGTGGATGCTGCTGACGAAGAACGGGATGAATCTCGTCGATCTGCACGTCTATGTCGACGGTTCGGCGGCCCTACTGACCGACCGTCTGTACGACTTCACCTACGCCGAGAAGACCCCGGACTTCCCGCTGCCGTTCACCTATCCGCCGTTCGCGGCGCTGGTCTTCTTTCCGCTGCACTACTTTCCGTTCACCGGGATCGCGGTGCTCTGGCTGCTGGCGATTGTCGTCGCGCTGTATGCGGTGGTGTGGATCGCCTTCGAATTGATCCTCGGCGCGGAGCGGATGCGCGAGCCACGGTGGCGCACCGGCGCGGTGTGGTGGACCGCGATCGGCATCTGGATGGAGCCGGTGCGGACCACGATCGACTACGGCCAGGTCAATGTGTTCCTGGTGCTCGGGGCCATGCTCGCGGTGCGCAGTTCGCGATGGTGGCTCTCCGGTGGATTGATCGGTGTGATCGCGGGAATCAAACTGACACCGGCGATTTCGGGGCTGTACTTCGTGGCCCGGCGGCGGTGGGGGACCGCGGTGTGGTCGGCGGTGGTTTTCGGAGCGACGGTCGCGGTGAGCTTCCTGATCAACCACAAGGAGGCCAAGCGGTACTTCGGCACGCTGCTCGGTGACGCGGATCGGATCGGTCCGGTGGGTTCGGTCTGGAATCAGTCGCTACGCGGTGCGCTGAGCCGTCTACTCGGCCATGACGTCCAATCCGGGCCGTGGTGGTTGGCGGCCGTCGTTGTGGTCGCTGTGCTGGCCTTCTTCGCTTGGCGCGCATTGGGTCCCGATGATCGGTTGGGCACCCTGATCATCGTGCAGCTGTTCGGGCTGATGGTTTCGCCCATCTCGTGGTCGCATCACTTCGTGTGGCTGCTGCCCACGGTGATGTGGTTGCTGTACGGGCCGCTGCGGCAGGCGTCCGGCGCTCGGATTCTCGCCGGCTATTGGCTGGTCGTAACCCTCGTGGGCGTGCCGTGGGTGCTCTCGTTCGCCCAGCCGTCGATTTGGACTATCTCGCGGCCGGGGGTGCTGTCCTGGCTCGGCGCTGTCGACGTGCTCGGCGTACTGGTGCTCTACGGCTGGGTGATCTGGTCCGGGCGCATGGTCAATCGGATTGCGCCGCAAGGCGATCTATCTCGCGAGCCAGCGACACATCAAGCGCCGTGAGTCCGCCCGAGTCGTGGGTAGACAGACTGAATCTCACCCGACGCCAGCGGATATCGATATCCGGATGATGGTTCGCTTTCTCGGCGACTTCGGCGACCTGACGCACGAGGTCGATGCCCGCCGGAAAGGTTTTCGCCTCGATCGTGCGGGTGATGGTGTCGCCGGACCGGGTCCATTCCGACAGTTCGGTCAAAGCTTCGGTGAGTTCTGCCTCGGTTAGTTTGCGTTCGCTCATGCCTGTGCCTCGCTCGTACTCGGCTCCGGTATGACCGCTCGGGCGGCTGTGTTGTCTGTTCGCTCACTGCGTTCGCTCATATACGAGGTGTACCCCGGGAGCCGCGAACCCATCACCGAATCCGAATTCGTCGATCAGGCGGCGCGGGCCTTCTTGAGGCCCTTCTTCAGTTCCTTACCGCAGCAACCGGCCGCTTCCAGGCGTTTCATCCGCATGATGACGACGGGGCACTTCAAGCAGCGCGTCTTCTTGCGACAGCACTTCTTCTTCGGTTTGAGGCTGGAAACCTTCTTCGCCTTCACCTTGCCCATGATTGGTTAGCTTACCCTTAGTGGAGTGCGTGGTCGGCGAGCCACCGGGATGCCGGTACTGTGTAACTGGCCGCAATGCCCTGGTGAGTTTCGATTCTCCACCTGTTTGCAAGGGTCGGCCGGCATCTATACCAACAGCAGGAGGATTGAGGCGTGTCGTCTGCACGCGATTTTCGCAACGTCGCCATCGTGGCCCACGTCGACCACGGTAAGACGACGCTGGTCGACGCCATGCTGCGCCAGTCCGGCGCCTTCGCCGAACGCGCCGAGCTCGTCGATCGCGTGATGGATTCCGGTGACCTGGAGCGCGAGAAGGGCATCACCATTCTCGCCAAGAACACCGCGGTGCACCGGCACCACCCGGACGGTTCGGTCACCGTGATCAACGTGATCGATACGCCCGGCCACGCCGACTTCGGTGGCGAGGTCGAGCGCGGACTGTCCATGGTCGACGGTGTCGTGCTGCTGGTCGACGCGTCCGAGGGGCCGCTGCCGCAGACCCGCTTCGTGCTGCGCAAGGCGCTGGCCGCGAAGTTGCCGGTCATCCTGGTGGTGAACAAGACCGACCGCCCCGACGCCCGCATCGAAGAGGTCGTCGAGGAGAGCCACGATCTGCTGCTCGACCTGGCCTCCGATCTGGACGACGAAGCCGCCGAAGCCGCCGAACTCGCGCTGGACCTGCCGGTCCTCTACGCCTCCGGCCGTGCGGGCAAGGCCTCCAAGGAGCGTCCCGAGAACGGCAGCGCCCCGGCCGCGGAGAACCTGGACGCGCTGTTCGACGTCCTGCTGGAGAACATCCCGGCGCCAAAGGGCGATCCGACCGCGCCGCTGCAGGCGCACGTCACCAACCTCGACGCCTCGGCCTTCCTCGGTCGCCTCGCGCTGGTCCGCATCTACAGCGGTGAGCTGCGCAAGGGGCAGAATGTCGCGTGGATGCACGCCGACGGCGTCAAGCAGGTCAAGATCACCGAACTGTTGCAGACCATCGGCGTCGAGCGGCAGCCAGGAGAGGTCGCGGTGGCCGGTGACATCGTCGCCATCGCGGGCATTCCGGACATCATGATCGGCGACACCCTGGCCGATATCGACAATCCCGTCGCGCTGCCGCGCATCACGGTCGACGAGCCCGCCATCTCCGTCACTATCGGCACCAATACCTCGCCGCTGGTCGGTCGGGTGCAGGGCCACAAGTTGACCGCCCGCATGGTGAAGTCGCGGCTGGACGCCGAACTGGTCGGCAATGTCTCGCTGCGCGTGCTCGATATCGGCCGCCCGGACGCCTGGGAGGTGCAAGGGCGCGGTGAGCTGGCGCTGGCCATTCTGGTCGAGCAGATGCGTCGCGAAGGCTTCGAATTGACCGTCGGCAAGCCGCAGGTGGTCACCAAGCAGGTCGACGGCAAGGTGCACGAGCCTTACGAAGAGCTGACCATCGACTGCCCCGACGAGTACCTCGGTGCGATCACCCAGTTGCTGGCCGCCCGCAAGGGCAAGATGGTCCAGATGAACAACCACGCCGCGGGTTGGGTACGGATGGAGTTCATCGTTCCCTCGCGCGGCCTGATCGGGTTCCGCACCGACTTCCTCACCGAAACCCGCGGCACCGGCATCGCCAACGCGGTCTCACACGGTTACGCACCGTGGGCCGGTGAGATCCGCGCCCGCCACACCGGTTCGCTGGTCTCCGACCGCGCTGGCTCGGTGACCCCGTTCGCCATGATCCAGCTGGCCGATCGCGGTCAGTTCTTCGTGGAGCCGGGTGCGGACACCTACGAGGGTCATGTCGTCGGCATCAACCCGCGCGCCGAGGATCTCGATATCAATGTCACGCGTGAGAAGAAGCTGACCAATATGCGCAGCTCGACCGCCGATGTGATGGAGACGCTCGCCAAGCCGCTGCAGCTCGATCTGGAGGCGGCGATGGAGTTCTGTGCCGCCGACGAATGCGTCGAGGTCACACCGGAGATCGTGCGGGTGCGCAAGGTCATCCTCGGTGCCACCGAACGTGGGCGCGAACTGTCGCGACGCAAGGCTCGGGATCGGGCGGCGCTGTAGGACAAGTAGAGTGCGGCACGTGAGCTCGGGGGCTATACGACGCGCGACGCTGATCATGATGGCGGCCTCCTCTATGGTGCTCGCCGGCTGCACCGCGAATCCGCCACCGCCGATCGAGAGCACCGACAGCCCGAAGACGACACCGGCCAAGCCCGGCAAGAACACGGTCGTGGTGGCCATCGACGACATCGGCATCGGGTTCAATCCGCATCTGCGTTCGGATCAGTCACCGGCCACCGCCGCGGTGAGTTCGATGGTGTTGCCGAGCCCGTTCCGGCCGGTGCCGAATCCCGCGGTGCCCGGCGCCACCGAATGGGTGCCGGATACCGCGCTGGTCGTCTCGGCCGAGGTGACCGCGCAGGAACCGTTCACCATCACCTATACGCTGCGCAACCAGGCGAACTGGTCCGATGGTGCGCCGATCGCCGCGGAAGACTTCCGGTTCCTGTGGCAGCAGATGATCAGCCAGCCGGGTGTCGTCGACCCGGCTGGTTATCGGCACATCGCCGATATCAGTTCCTCCGGCGGCGGTAAGACGGTCACCGTCACGATGACCGAGGCGTATCCGGCTTGGCGTGAGCTGTTCACGAATCTGCTGCCCTCACATCTGATCAAGGACCAGCCCGGCGGTTTCGCCACCGGTCTGGTCGAGGGAGTTCAGGTGTCGGGCGGCAACTTCCGCATCAAATCGACCGACCGCGGCCGCGATGAGATCCTGCTCGAACGCAACGATCGCTACTGGGGCACCCCGGCCGCGCCGGATCAGATTCTATTGCGCCGCGGCGGAACTCCGGCGCAGTTGGCCGATTCGCTGCGCACCGGCGATGCGCAGATGGCGCTGGTGCACGGTGGTGTCGCGACCCAGGCGCAGCTGGCGGCGATCCCGTCGGTGCGCACCGTGATCATGCCGCAGTCGCGTGAGCTGCAATTCGCAATCAATGGGCGCAGTGGTGATCTCAGCGATCCACGGGTGCGGCGCGGGGTGACCGCGCTGATCGATCCGACGCTGCTGGCCACCGTCGCCGGGCAGACCGGTGGCTGGGTCGAGCCGGTGCGCGCGCAGATTCTGACACCGTCGGATCCCGGGTACACCCCGACCGCGCCGCCGCGGCCGTCCGCGGAGGAAGCGTTCGCGCTGCTCGCCGAGGCCGGTTATGGTCGAGCTCCCGAGACGCCGCCGGTGCAGTCGCCGACCTCCCCCGCACCGCAGCCCCGATCGGTGGCGAAAAACGGTAAGGCACTGGCGATTCGGATCGGCGCGGTAACCGGTGACGCCACCGCGCTCGCTGTCGCCAATACCGCCGCGGACCAACTGCGTAGTGCCGGAATCGATGCCAGCGTGCGCAGTCTCGCGGCCGATACCCTCTACGGCAAGGAACTCACCGAGAGCGGCGTGGACGCCATTGTCGGCTGGGAGGTCGCCGGTTCGGATCCGGCCACCGTGCTCGCCTCGCGCTACGGCTGCCCGCCGGTGGATACCGGTGCCACCAACGGAGATTCGCAGACCGCCATCGAGGCGGCCAAGAAGGCGCCGAGCAATCTGTCCGGCATCTGCGATCCAGGACTGCAGCCCTCGATCGACGAATCGTTGCGCGGTGTGGAGGTCGGCCGGGCGCTGGCCGGGGCCGAGCCGCGGCTGTGGGCATTGGCGACGGTACTGCCGATCGTGCAGGACAATGTGGTCGCCGCGTCCGGACCGCGGGTCGACGGTGCGTCGTTGAGCGGTGCCATTCAGGTAGGCATCTTCGGTGATGCGGCGATGTGGCGCAGGATTCCATGACCGGTGGACTGCTGCTCGTGCACGCCCACCCGGACGACGAGTCCATCACCACCGGGGGAACCATCGCGCACTACCGCCGCCGCGGCGTACCGGTGACAGTAGTGACCTGCACGCTCGGGGAAGAGGGTGAGGTCATCGGCGACGAGTGGGCACTTCTGACCGCCGAGCACGCCGATCAGTTGGGCGGCTACCGGATCGCGGAGCTGACTACCGCATTGGCCGCGTTGCAGGCCGGACCGCCGCGGTTCCTCGGCGGTGCCGGCCGCTGGCGCGACTCCGGGATGGCGGGCACCCCTGCCGCGGAGCATCCGCGGGCCTTCGTGCATTCCGGTGCCGCCGCGGTGGACGCGCTGACCGCGATCGTGCTCGAACTGCGGCCCCAGGTGGTCATCGGCTACGACCCGCGCGGCGGCTACGGGCATCCGGACCATATTCGGGCGCATTCGGTCACTTCGGCGGCGGTGACCGCGGCGGCCGAACAGGGCTGGGACACCCCGAAGTTCTATTGGACCGTCACCGATGCGGACATGTTGCGACTGCACACCGAGGCGCTGGCCAGGCGCACCGTGGCGGGGTTGCCCGGCGCATTGCCGCGCGGTTGGCGGTTGCCCGCCGCGGGGGAACTCGCGAGCGTGCCGAGCCATACCGTGACGACGACCGTCGATGTGTCCGATGCGCTGGCCGCCAAGCGGGCGGCGCTGCGGGCGCATGCCACGCAAGTCACAGTCGCGCCGTCGGGGCGCGAGTTCGTGCTGTCCAATAATGTTGCGCAGCCGGTGCTTCCGGAGGAGCACTTCATCTTGGTCCGTGGTACACGCGGTGCGGTGGGTGCGGATGGGCGTGAACACGATTTGTTCGCAGGCCTTGATTTCTAGCCGTTGCCTGAGGGTTGCTGTCGCGGCTGTTTTCGACGGCTAGTACGGTCTTTGTGATTTTGGACATCGATGTGAAGGACATGGCGGTTCATGACAGCGGTCGGCGACAAAGACCACCTCAGCATCGAGGATCACGGGTACCACAAGAGTCTCAAACCGCGTCAGCTGCAGATGATCGCCATCGGCGGCGCGATCGGCACCGGTCTGTTCCTCGGGGCTGGTGGTCGGCTGGCGAGTGCTGGACCAGGGCTGTTCCTGGTATACGCGGTCTGCGGTGTCTTCGTATTCTTCATTCTGCGCGCGCTCGGTGAGCTGGTGCTGCACCGGCCGTCGTCCGGTTCGTTCGTTTCCTATGCCCGCGAATTCTTCGGTGAGAAGGCCGCATTCATTGCCGGATGGATGTACTTCCTGAACTGGTCGATGACCGGAATCGCCGATACCACCGCGATTGCCCAATATTTTCACTACTGGGCCGGATTCACGCATATTCCGCAGTGGGTGCTCGCGTTCATCGCGTTGGTGCTCGTGCTGGGGGTCAATCTGGTCTCGGTCAAATGGTTCGGTGAGATGGAATTCTGGGCGGCGCTGGTCAAGGTGGCCGCGCTGAGTGCGTTCCTGATCGTCGGCACGATATTCCTGATCGGCCGATTCACCGTCAAGGGTGCGGCGACCGGTCCGAGTGTCGTCACCGATCACGGCGGACTGTTCCCGACCGGGATCCTCCCGCTGGTAGTGGTCACCTCGGGCGTCGTATTCGCCTATGCCGCAGTGGAATTGGTGGGGACGGCAGCGGGGGAGACGGAGAATCCGGCGAAGATCATGCCGCGCGCGATCAATTCGGTGATCCTGCGGATCGCGGTCTTCTACGTCGGCTCGCTCGTGCTGCTCGGATTGCTGCTGCCCTACACCAGTTACAAGTCCGGCGAGAGCCCGTTCGTCACCTTCTTCACCATGCTCGGTGTGCCGGGCATCGGCAGCGTCATGAACGTCGTGGTGCTCACCGCCGCCTTCTCCAGTCTGAATGCGGGCCTGTACTCCACCGGGCGCATTCTGCGGTCGATGTCGATGAACGGTAGCGCGCCCGAGTTCACCGGAGTGATGGGCCGCAACGGTGTGCCCTACGGCGGCATCATGCTGACCAGCCTGATCGCGCTCTGCGGTATCGCGCTCAACGGCATTGTGCCCGAGCGCGCCTTCGAGATCGTGCTGAATATGGCCTCGCTCGGCATCATCGCGTCCTGGGCCACCATCGTGCTGTGCCAGCTCCAGCTGTGGCGCTGGTGGAAACAGGGCAAAGTCGAGCGACCGCAGTTCCGCATGTGGGGTGCGCCGTGGACCGGCCTGATCACGCTGGTATTCCTGTTCTTCGTGGTGGTGCTCACCGGGGTCGACTATCCGGTCGGCACCTGGACCGTCGCCTCACTCGCTGTGCTCATCCCGGCGCTGATCATCGGCTGGTTCGCCGCCCGCAAGCGGGTGCTCGCGATCGCCCGGATGCGTGCGGGCTACACCGGAGAGTTCCCGGTCGTCGCAAACATCCCCATTGAAGGTGACTGATTTCGGCTTAGACTCCGATCATGTACAACTGGGATCTGCAGAACGCCATCGCTGCCTTCGTGGACAGCCTGCGCCCTGGGGCGCAGCAACAGCACGACCTCTACATGTCGGTGCTGTACGCGTTCGTCGATATGCAGAGCCATCTGCTCACTCTCCTCGGTTTCCCGCCGGTCGCGTGAGGGTCATTTTCGACAAGGCACCGAACCGCACCTCCGGCGCCGATGAGAACCTGCCCTTGGGCCCGGTGATCATCGCCGTCCTGACTCTGGACGCCCTGATCACCCTCGCCCTGGAGGTCCTCTACCTTCCCACCTACATCAACACCGTTGCCTTCCCCCTGTCCGCAGTGCTTGCTGGCGTGATCAATGTGCTCCTGGTGATGGGAGTCGGCTCCATAACCCAGCGCGTCAGCGCGATGATGCTCCCCATCGCCGCCTGGACCCTCGGGTTCCTGACCTGCTCGGTAACCGGCCCCGGCGGCGATATCATGCTGGGCAGCGACTGGCGGACCCTGCTGCTTCTTTTCTGCGGATTGGTCCCGCCGCTGCTCTATATCTACATCCGAAGCAACGCAGGCCTGTTCAGCAGCCACTGACAGAATTCGCCGAACTCCGCGGCAATCCCTAAGGCCGCAATGCGCATTCAGTCGAGGCGAATGGCGAGGGTGGCGATTACGGCGTCGGTGCGGGCGCGCAGGGTCGCGGCAAGCACGGGGCCGCGCGGGTTGTGCAGGGGACGGTGATACCAGTGGGCGGCTTCTACCTGAGCGAGCAGAACGGTCACTTGACGGCCGGTTCGGGTTTGCGCGCGGACGTAGCCGACGAGAGTGGTGATGAGACTGCGCCGTGGGCTCGGGAGGACGGTGAGAGGGACTCCCGGATCCCACTGCTTCCATTGTGCGCTGAGTCGACGAGTAGCAGCCGGGTCGATTTCGGCTGCGACGGCGACGATTTCGCCGTCGAAGGCTTGGGCGGTGCGCAAGGCACGCGCGGTGACTTCACTGACCGCGACCACCGGCACCACGATGAGCATCGGTTCCTGATCCGGGGATTGCGGTGGGAGAAAAGGGATTCGGCCGAGGCTGAGCTGATCGGCCACACTGCGATAATAGTTCTCGGTGCGCGCGAACAGCGTTATCAACGCGGGCACAATGATCAGCAGCAGCCACGCACCTTCGTCGAACTTCTCGATGAACAGGACCACGGCGGCGACTGCGGTTAGCAGCGCGCCGAAGCCGTTGAGCATGGCGCGCGGAATCCAACCGACTCCACGCTGCTCGCGCCAGTGTCGCACCAGCCCGGTCTGGCTGATGGTGAACCCGATGAACACACCGACCGCGTAAACCGGTAGCACACGGTGGGTTTCGGCATGCACGACCAACAGCACGATAGTGGCCAGAATAGTAAGGGCCGCAACGCCATAGCGGAATACCGGGCGCTCGGAGCGCAACGCGAACAGGTGCGCGACCCGATGGTCTTTCGCCAGCAGCGACAGCAGCACCGGCAGGCCGCCGAAACTGGTATTCGCGGCCAGGCACAGCGCCAGCGTGACGGCCAGACTGGTGACATAGAACGGCCAGCCGGTCCCGAATGCCGCCGCGGACAGTTGCGCGAGCAGGGTGACATCGCCGCGCGGTACCGCGTGATGGCGGCGGATGAGCAGCGCCAAACCGAGCAACATCGTGCACAGCAGCACTCCGAGCGCCACCTCGGTGTGCTGGGCCCGTCGTACCGCGGGCGTCCGGAAAGACGGCACGGCATTGGCAATCGCCTCGACACCGGTCAGCGCCGAACACCCGGCCGAAAATGCCTTCAGCAGCAAGAGAATTCCGACGGAATCGTACGGCACGATCGGCCCCGGATCGGTACCGATCACCGCGACCGGTGTCGCGCGGAACAGTCCGACCACGATCACCGAGACAATCGCGACGATGAACAGAAGTGTCGGCCCCATCAGCACTTTCGCCGATTCGGCGACGCCGATCAGATTGAGCACGGTGAGCACCGCGAGTCCGCTCAGCGTGATCAGCAGCAGATGGTCGGCCAGCACCGGAAACGCGCTGGCCAGACTGGCCGCACCGGCCGCGAGACTCACCGCGACGGTCAGTACATAGTCCACCACCAGACTCGCCGCCGCGAGCAGACTTGCGCCGCGACCGAGATCCTTCTTCGCCACCGCATAGGATCCGCCGCCATCCGGATGCACGGCGATAACCTGCCGGTACGACAGTACCAATACCAGCAATAGCACCGCGATCACCAGCGAAACCGGCAGTGTCCACGACACCGCCGCCGCACCCGCCGCGACAAGAACCAGCACGATCGCCTCGGGCCCGTAGGCCACACTCGACAGCGCATCCAGCGATAACGCAGCTAAACCGCCGATTGCGGTGAGTCGATACTTATCGCCGCGCTGCAGCCGCCGCATGCGGCGATCGGCGATGGGTAACTCCCGCATCCGTGATACCGGGGTCTCGACCACGCTGACCATTGAACTCGGCACGGTGCTGGCAATCGGTCAGCGACACCGCGCGAGTCGGCGCGATTACGCTCCATTCTGGGCGCGAGGTGGTCTCGGACAGTTGGACCATATCCTGGCACGCCGTCCTGGCGCAGCGCCCACAAGCGCTGACGGCGCCGCCGCTGGATGCCCAGACCGACGCTCTCGGCCTGCCGCACGCTGACTCCGGCGCTGTAGCTGGGTATGCGTGAACTCGATTGGCGAGAGTGACCAGGTATCAGCGGCGACCGAGACGGCCGGGGGTTGCCGATTCGATGAGGTCCCAGGCCTGGTCGAGCGGTATATCGACGACGAGGTAGCGCTTCTTACCGGCCGCGGTGGCGGCGACCACGGTGGCGATGCCGGAGCGGCGCTGCCAAAAGGATTGGCGGACAGTCCAACCGATGATGCCGGGGGCCTCGAGGCAGTCGCGGTCGCGATCCAGTGAGCCGGATCGGGTGATGAGCCAGGCCGGGCTGTCGTCGGTGGCGGGCAGAACGGCGTGGCCGAGTCCTCGGTAACGGTCGGTTGCCAGTGCGGCCGCGATCAGTGCCGCGAGCGCGGGGAGCAGCCACAACCATGGTGAAAAATATTCTCCAGCAAGGGAATTGATCAGCATAACGACCGCGATGATCGCGATCGGGCTGAGCGCGCGAGTGTATCGACGGCGGCGTGCGACCGGCCCGTGCGCGATCAGCGCTACGGTGCTCACCGTCGCGTGCGCGCGGCCCACGGTGGGCTCCCGCGCTGAATCTCCGAGCCTCGAAAGTTCGTTGGCGGCACCGGGGCGCCGGACGGCCCTGGGTGCGAGTAATTCCGCGAGAGTGCGTTCGATCGCGGAGCGCGGTGCCTGGGGCAGGATCTTCTGACGCGGGCTCTGACCCGTCATGATGGCTTCGAGTTCGGCGGCACCGGCGATGCGGAGCAGCAGCGGCTCGTTGACGGTCGCGCCGCGGAATCGGGCCAGATCCAGCGTGATCTGTCTGGTCGTGAACAGTCCGTGGCGCAGATGCAGCGTGCGGTCGTTATCGAGCACCCGCAGTCGGAAATACGTTGTCAGATAACGCGCACAGGCCGCGAGACTGACAATCACCACGATCGCGACGACCAGCAGCACGATGGCGACGACGATGCGGACCGCACTGCCATCCTCGATGCTGTGCACTGCCTCCGAACTGAACACGATCTGGTCGAACCCGTACTGGAATGCCAATCCGACAATGGGTGCGATGATGGCGAATCCGGTCAGCGACAGCGGCGCGTAGCGCACCCAGCTCGCTTGCCAATGACCGATTTCCCGCGCGTTCCCGGACACCGGCAGGTCTTTCCGCAGGCTCGGAACCTGTTGTTCAGCAGTGGATTCCGGCGAACCAGCGGTATGGGCGAGCAACACAGCCCGCAACCGAGGCACGACATCCGCATCCAACGCATCGAGCTTGAATTTCTCACTCGAATCCGCGTGCTGCCCGGTCCCGATCGCCAACACCGCGAGCCCGAGAATCCGGTGCAACAAATCCGCCTCGATATCGACCGACCGAATCCTTGACCGAGGTACCGACAGTTTTTTGCGCTGAATCAACCCGGTCCGCAACTCGACATCCGTCGTCCCGACCCGGTAGGTAGTGGTGAACCAGCGCGTCAGCGCGAACCCGACGATCGCCGCCAAGACGATGAGCCCCCATAGCGGATTACCGGTATTGGTGCCCAGGATCACCGACCCGATGAGCACCGGAATGAACTTCACGACCTCGTTGACCGGATGTACCAACAACATTCGCTTATCCAGCCGCAACCACGGCTGCTCGGTCTCCGGCGCGAGCGGTAGGTAGGTACTCACGTCGCATCCCCGCGGTGCAATGCGGCGATCTCGGTCAACCGGGTGACGGTCTGTTCGGCGACCGGCAGATCGAGCTCGGAGATCCGCACCGCACCGGCCGAGGACGCCGTCGTCACGGTCACCGTCGCCAGCCCGAGCATTCGCTCCAGCGGCCCGCGCTCGGTATCAACGGTCTGCACCCGGGAGATGGGCGCGACCCGGCTCTCCACCGTCAACCACCCGACCCTGGTGTACACCGCGTCGTCGGTCACTTCCCACCGATGCACCGCATACCGCCACAGCGGCATCACCCCGATGCTCACCGCCGCGAACACTAGCGCCACCGCGAACCCCACCAACTGCAGACCACGGTGCTCGGAGTCGACGACCATCCACAAGATCAGTGCCACGAGCGGAATCACCCACCCGATCGCGGCTTGAATGGTCCACAGGAGCTTGGCCTTGGTGCTCGGACGCCAGGCCGGATCGGCCATGATCGTGCGCGGCTGCGACATGCTTGCCATGGTTGCACGTCCCGGCGCGACCGTCTCCGTCCTGCGCCGCAACCCACCTACCTGCATGGGAATAATTCGCACCAACCATCCGGAATACTGCGTGAAACCCCACAGTTATCACCCCTCACAAGCACTGGAGGGAGACAGCCCAGGATGTGTAGCGCATGATCGAGGGCGTGACCGAGCTAGCGACCCCGAGTGTCCCGCCCGCACCGCCAGCGCCGTCGGCCATGCGCCGTGCGCTGCGGCGGGCCCGCGACGGTGTGACACTGAATGTGGACGAGGCGGCCGTACTGCTGCACGCACGGGGCGCTGACCTCGTCGACCTGTGTCGCAGCGCCGCCAGGGTGCGTGATGCCGGATTGGAATCGGCGGGTCGGCCGAAGACCATCAGCTATTCGCGCAATGTCTTCATCCCGCTGACCAAGCTTTGCCGGGATAAATGCCACTACTGCACCTTCGTCACGGTGCCGGGCAAGTTGCGCGCCGAGGGCAAGGGCATGTTCCTGGAGCCCGACGAGGTACTCGAGATCGCGCGTCGCGGTGCCGAGCTCGGCTGCAAGGAGGCCCTGTTCACCCTCGGTGATCGGCCCGAGGACCGTTGGCCGGAGGCCGCGCAGTGGCTCGACGAACGCGGCTACGACTCCACGCTGGACTACCTGCGCGCCGTCTCGATCATGGTGCTCGAGGAGACCGGTCTGCTGCCGCATCTGAATCCGGGCGTCATGAGCTGGGAGGAAATCTCGCGCCTCAAGCCGGTGGCGCAGTCCATGGGCATGATGCTCGAGACCACCGCCACCCGGCTGTTCACGGAAAAGGGCAACTGCCACTACGGAAGTCCGGATAAGGATCCGGCGGTTCGGCTGCGCGCGATTACCGACGCCGGTCGGCTCTCGGTGCCCTACACCACCGGCATCCTGGTCGGCATCGGCGAAACGCTGACCGAACGTGCCGAGTCGATCATGGCGATTCGCAAGCAGCACAAGGCATTCGGGCATATTCAGGAAGTGATCATCCAGAACTTCCGCGCCAAGGACGACACTGCCATGCGCGATGTTCCCGATGCCGGTATCGAGGAGTTCCGGGCCACCATCGCGGTCACCCGGCTGCTGCTCGGCCCCGACGTTCCGGTGCAGGCGCCGCCGAATCTGGTGTCGCACGAGGAATGCCAGGCTCTGATCGATGCGGGCATCGATGACTGGGGCGGCGTCTCGCCGGTCACCCCCGATCACGTGAATCCGGAACGGCCATGGCCGAACCTCGATACCCTGCGCGAAATCACCGAGGCCGCGGGCTACCAACTCGTCGAACGCACCTCGGCGCACCCGAAGTACGTGCGCGCGGGCAACCCGTGGGTCGATCCGCGCATCGGCGCACACGTCGCCGCGCTCACCGATCCGAAGACCGGTCTTGCGAATCCGGATGCGATTCCGGTCGGCCTGCCCTGGCAGGAACCGGACGAGTCGTGGGAATCCGCGGGCCGCACCGACCTGAATACCTCGATCGATACCGAGGGCCGAAATACCGACAGCCGCAGCGATTCCGCACTCGGCCAGGATGTCGTTGGGGCCTTCGGCGACTGGGACACCATTCGTGAACAGGCTCGTGACCTCGCCGTCGCGGCCCCCGAGCGGCTCGATTCCGATGTGCTTGCCGCCCTGCGCGCCGCCGAAAACGATCCGGCCGGGCTCACCGACGCCGAATACCTCGCATTGGCAACGGCCGACGGGCCAGCACTGGAGGCGGTGGCCGCACTCGCCGACCAACTGCGCCGCGACGTCAACGGCGACGATGTCACCTACGTGGTGAACCGGAATATCAACTTCACCAATATCTGCTACACCGGCTGCCGCTTCTGCGCGTTCGCCCAGCGCAAGGGCGATGCCGACGCCTTCACCCTGAGCATGGACGAGGTCGCCGATCGTGCCTGGGAGGCACATGTCGACGGCGCGACCGAAATATGCATGCAGGGCGGTATCGATCCGGACCTCCCGGTCACCGGCTATGCCGATCTGGTGCGCGCGATCAAACAGCGGGTGCCATCGATGCATGTGCACGCGTTCAGCCCGATGGAGATCGTGAACGGTGCCTCTCGCGGCGGCCAGAGCATCCGCGACTGGCTGGTGGCGCTGCGGGAAGCCGGGCTGGACACGATTCCCGGCACGGCCGCGGAAATCCTCGACGACGAGGTGCGCTGGGTCCTCACCAAGGGGAAACTGCCGACCTCGGCGTGGGTCGAGGTGATCACTACAGCCCATCAGGTCGGCCTGCGTTCGAGTTCCACGATGATGTACGGCCACGTCGACAATCCGAAGCACTGGGTCGGACATCTGCGGGTGCTGCGCGGAATCCAGGACGAGACAGGCGGTTTCACCGAATTCGTACTGCTGCCGTTCGTGCACCAGAGCGCACCGCTTTACCTGGCCGGTGCCGCGCGACCTGGCCCGACCATCCGGGACAACCGGGCGGCGCATGCCCTCGCGCGGATCATGTTGCACGGCCGCATCGATAACATCCAGACCAGCTGGGTGAAACTCGGCACAGCGGGCACCCGCATGATGCTCAACGGGGGTGCCAACGATCTGGGCGGTACCTTGATGGAGGAGACCATCTCCCGCATGGCCGGATCGCAGCACGGTTCCGCCAAGACCGTCGCGGAGCTCGCCGAGATAGCCGAGGGTATCGACCGTCCGGTGCGCGAACGCACCACGACTTATGGGGTGCCACCACGGAAGATCTCCGCGGCGCTGCCACTGACGGTGGGCTAGGCGATACCGGATTCCCGGTCGTCGCACTCGGACGATTCGCAAAGGCGCGGATGTCAGTGGTATTTCATATCCAGCGAGTGGCATCCGGGATGAAGTTGGTTAGGGCAGGCTGACCCGGAGTAACCTGGGCTGCCGGGCTAGTGTGACGCTGGGCGGACTATCCCCGTGAGGACAGACTAGGAGAGCGGCAGTGCCGTACATCATCGCTGAACCGTGCGTTGACGTGAAGGACAAGGCATGCATCGAAGAATGCCCCGTGGACTGCATCTACGAGGGTGGTCGGATGCTGTACATCCATCCGGACGAGTGCGTGGACTGTGGTGCATGTGAGCCGGTGTGCCCGGTGGAGGCGATCTTCTACGAAGACGACACTCCGGACCAGTGGAGCGGATACGTGAACGCGAATGTCGACTTCTTCGACGAGCTGGGTTCGCCCGGCGGTGCGACGAAGGTCGGCAAGGTGGACTACGACCCGCCGTTCATCAAAGAGCTGCCGCCGATGGCGACTGAATGAGTAATTTAGGTACTGAGTGAGTACTGTGTCATCGCGTCGCCGGGTCAGCGCTCTGCTGCCCGATTTTCCCTGGGACACCATTGCGTCGGTGAAGGCGAAGGCCGCCGCGCATCCGGACGGGATCGTCGATCTATCGGTCGGCACGCCGGTTGATCCAGTGGATCCGCTGATCCGTGCGGCATTGAGTTCGGTCGCCGCGGTGCCTGGTTATCCGACCACGCATGGCACGCCCGAACTGCGGGTCGCGGCGGTAGACGCGCTGAAGCGGCGCTACGGGATCACCGGACTCGACCCGGCCGCGGTGCTGCCGGTGATCGGCACCAAGGAGCTGATCGCCGGACTACCGCGACTGCTCGGCCTCGGCGCGAACGATCTGGTGGTCATCCCGGAGGTCGCCTACCCGACCTACGAGGTGGGTGCGCTGCTCGCCGGTAGCAGGGTGGCGCGAGCGGACGGGCTGACCCAGTTGGGTCCGCAATCACCTGCCCTTATCTATGTGAATTCCCCGTCGAATCCGACGGGGAAGGTGCTCGGTGTCGAGCATCTGCGCAAAGTGGTGCAGTTCGCGCGTGAGCGCGGCGCTGTCGTGGCCTCCGACGAGTGCTATCTGGGCTTGGCCTGGGAGGGTCGAGCCGTCTCGGTCCTCGATCCGGAGGTATGCGACGGCAACCACACCGGTCTGCTCGCGGTGCACTCGCTGTCGAAGACCTCCAACCTGGCCAGCTACCGCGCCGGATTCGTGGCGGGCGATGCCGAACTCGTCGCGGAACTGCTCGAGGTGCGCAAGCACTCCGGCATGATGGTCCCGTTCCCGATCCAGGCGGCCATGGCCGCCGCACTCGATGACGACGCCCACGAGGCGGCGCAGCGTGAGCGCTACCGTGCGCGCCGCGAGGTGCTGCGAAAGGCCTTGCAGCAAGCAGGTTTCCGCATCGATCACTCCGAGGCGGGCCTGTATCTGTGGTGCACCAGGGGCGAACCGTGCCGCACCACCCTGGACTGGTTGGCCGAGCGCGGCATCCTCGCCGCACCGGGCGACTTCTATGGACCGGGCGCGGGGGAGTACGTGCGCATCGCCATGACCGCCTCCGATGAACGCATCGAGGCCGCGGCGCAACGCCTGAGCTGACACGTCCCGCAGTCGTGCCCGATGACCGGAAACGGCGATAGCCTTGGGGTATGGACGCTGTCACGGTAGTCCCTGTCCCCAGCAACGAGCCGGTGCATTCCTACGCGCCGGGTAGCCCTGAGCGGGAACTGCTGATCACCGAGCTCACCGAGATCGCAGCCGAACCCATCGACGTTCCGCTGGTCATCGGCGGCAAACACCGGCCGGGTATCGGGGCTCGGCACGACATTGTCGCCCCGCACCGATATCGGCATGTGCTCGGCACCTATACCGACACCACGCATTCGGAAGCCCACGGTGCCATCGATGCCGCGCTCGCGGCGGCACCGGGCTGGCGCAGCACCTCGTTCGACGAGCGGGCGGCCGTCTTCCTGCGTGCGGCGGACTTGTTGGCCGGGCCATGGCGGGAGACGGTCGCCGCGGCGACTATGCTCGGTCAATCCAAAACGGTCCAGCAGGCCGAAATCGATGCGCCGTGCGAATTGGTCGACTTCTGGCGCTTCAATGTCGCCTTCGCGCGCCAGATTCTGCAGCAGCAGCCGCAGTCGAGCGCCGGTGTGTGGAACCAGATGGACTATCGCCCGCTGGAGGGTTTCGTCTACGCCATCACACCGTTCAACTTCACCGCCATCGCGGGCAATCTCCCGACCGCGCCCGCGCTGATGGGTAATACCGTTGTATGGAAGCCCGCGCCGACGCAGACGCTCGCAGCCTTCTACACGATGTGGCTGCTGGAGGCGGCCGGACTGCCGCCGGGCGTCATCAATATGGTGACCGGCGACGGTGTCGAACTGTCGGAGGTCGCGCTCGTCGATCCGCGACTGGCGGGGATCCATTTCACCGGCTCCACCAAGACATTTCAGTTTCTGTGGTCCCAGGTCGGCGCGAATATCGGTCGCTACCGTGGCTATCCGCGCTTGGTCGGGGAGACGGGCGGTAAGGACTTCATCGTCGCGCACCCGTCCGCAGATCCGGATGCATTGCGTACCGCGCTGATTCGCGGAGCCTACGAATATCAAGGCCAGAAATGTTCGGCGGCTTCGCGCGCCTATATCGCACGTTCGGTCTGGCGGACGATCGGTGACGACTTCCTGCAACTGACTCGCGAACTCAGCTACGGTGATGTCGCGGATCTGACGAATTTCGGAGGGGCACTGATCGATCAGCGTGCCTACGACAAGAATGTGGCCGCCATCGAACGCGCAAAGTCGGCGGGTATCGCCATCCCGGCGGGCGGCGAATACGACGACAGCGAGGGTTGGTTCGTCCGACCCACGGTGCTGGTGGTGGACGACCCCCGCAACGACGCCTTCGCCACCGAATATTTCGGTCCCATCCTCGCGGTGCACGTCTACGACGATGCCGAACCCGGCTCCTATGCGGCGATATTGGCCGAGGTGGAGCGGGCGGCACCCTACGCGCTGACCGGTGCGATCTTCGCCCAGGACCGCAAGGCCGTCGAACAGGCTTCGGCCGCCCTGCGATTCGCCGCGGGCAACTTCTACATCAATGACAAGCCGACCGGCGCGGTCGTCGGTCAGCAGCCCTTCGGCGGTGCGCGCGCCTCGGGCACCGACGATAAGGCGGGTTCGCCGCTGAACCTGCTGCGCTGGGTCGCGCCACGCACGATCAAGGAAACCTTCGTGCCGCCGGGTGATTACCGGTATCCGCACATGGCGTCGGAATGAATCCATTGCGGCCGGTCATACTCGCGGCCTCCGCCTCACCGCGGATGAAGCGCATCCTGACCGGGACGCCGATCACAGCGCAGATCGTCCGGCGCTTCGTGGCCGGTGAGGACCGCGACGAGTTGATTCCGGTGGCGCGGGAGCTGCTCGCGAGCCGTCGGCTGATCAGCGTCGACTTCCTCGGGGAGAACACCACCGATCGGGCACAGGCCGACGCCACGGTGGCCGAATATCTTTCGCTGATCAATGATCTGGCGGCATGGAACGGCTTCCGAGATGCCGTGGCGCGCACGGAGGTATCGGTGAAGCTGTCCGCGCTCGGCCAAGCGCTTCCCGTCGACGGCCCGGCCATCGCCGCTGAGAACCTGCGCATTGTGTGCACCAAGGCGGCCCAGGCCGGAGTGTGGGTCACCGTTGATGCGGAGGAGCACACAACCACCGAGGCCACGCTGACTACGGTCCGCGAGTTGCGCGCCGAATTCCCCTGGCTCGGTGCGGTTTTGCAGGCCTATCTACATCGGACCGAGGCGGACTGTCGCGAGTTGTCCGGAGCGCGAATTCGCTTGTGTAAGGGCGCATATCGGGAATCGCATACCGTCGCCTACCAGCGCCGCGCCGAGGTGACCGATTCCTACCTGCGTTGTTTGGAGATCCTGATGCGCGGTGACGGCTACCCGATGGCGGCCACTCACGATCCGGTGCTCATCTTCGCCGCCGAACAGCTGGCCGCCGGAACCGGCCGTGGTCCAGCGCGATTCGAGTACCAGATGCTCTACGGCATCCGCGATCCCGAGCAGTTGCGACTGGCCGCCGCGGGCAATGCCATGCGGGTCTATGTGCCCTATGGCGGCCAGTGGTACGGCTACCTGACTCGCCGCCTCGCCGAACGCCCGGCCAACCTCACATTCTTTCTGCGTGCACTGGTCGGCAAGTCCTAGGAGATGGCAGCCGGCGGGGTGGGTGAGCACAGGGGGATGGCAGCCGGCGGAGCCGGCGGCGTGGGTGAGCTCAGACGAGCGGCTTGCCGAGGCGATGCCGCCTGCGCATATCCCACAGACACAGGTTCATCGGAAAGAGCCTGGCGGGCTTGGGAAGTATGCGGTGCACGGCGCCGATCGCACGCAGCAATCGGTTCGCGAAGCGCTCCTGGCGGTCACTCCAATCCATGCGCATCTCGGTGCGCAGGTGTGGCGGCAACAGACTGGTCACCAAGAACCGCTGTAGTGGACCGAAAATGCGCAACGGCCAGGCGACCATCTTCAGATCGATGAGATCGTTGAAGTACGCGCGGGTGCGGGCATCGACGGTCTTGGACGCGAGATTGGCATTCCAATACTCCTGGAAGGCCTTTCGGTCGCGGGGCCACATTTCCGGTCGCATCTGCAGGGTTGTGCCGAGCCGAGCGGCGTACTGGTAGAGCACATCCGCGGTGTCCTCATCCATCGGCCCGTGCAGCCGCTCCTCCAGATCGACCAGGCCCCAATACAAACACGCCGCGACCCACAGTTGCAGCTTCGGATCGAAGGCGTTGTATTTGATCGCGGCGCCCGGTTCGGAATGCACCGCGCGATGTGAGCCGTTGACCGCCTCGCGATAGTTCGCACGATCCTGCTCGGTGCCCATCAGTGCCACCGCGAGATAGGTCAGCGTGGTACGTGTCCGCTTCCACGGGTGCACATCGATGCGGCCGGATTCGACCGTGCTCTCCATGACGCCGTAGGCGACCGGACGCAGGCTGAGCTGCATGATGACATTGGCCGTCCCGCCGAGGAAGGCCGCGACACCGCTCCAGAATTCGTCCATCGCGAAGTTGTCGACGGTGCCGTAGCGGCAGGTCGGTCCGGGATCGGGTGGTTCGACGGGTAACGGCAAGGTCATCGTTGGCCTCGTCTTTCGGGGTTGATCAGCGGCGATCGAAAGGTGATGAGAAGAATTGGTACTTACCTTCTCATTACCTCGATAGCGTGTCAAACGGTCCCCTTGTACGGCGTTTACCCAGTCGGATGCGGCGACGAACGCGCATTCGTGGGCGGTGCGGGTTGATGGCATGCGATGCTAGCGGTGTCATCGTGTCATCGGAGCGGAAATAGGGGTGGATATTATGGCGACGCTGACCAGACTGCTGGCCTTGGTGCGCAGCACCGGTCCGGAGGATCGCAACCAGACGCGGGTGCTCGATGCCGCGCTGTTGGCATTCCTGGACTTCGGAATCAAACGGACCAGCATGGTGGAGGTCGCGCGGCGGTGTGGGCTGTCGCTGGCCACACTCTATCGGCGTTTCGCGAGCAAATCCGATCTGATCCAGGCCGTCGGGATGCGGCAGGCACGGCAATTCGTCGAGGAGGTGGATGCGGCGCAGCAGCGTCAGGTCGATCGCGATGCCGGTGCCGAGGATCAGATCGTGGAGCTGTTCGTCGCGTTCCTGAACGGACTGCGCGGCAATAAGCTGCTCCACCGATTGTTGAAGACCGAGCCGGAGATCGTGCTGCCGTACCTCACCGTGAAGGGCGCGCCGGTGCTCGAACTCGGCCGCGACTATCTGGCCGAATTCATTACCCGGCTGCAGGGGGAGGGCAAGTTGCCCGAATACGATCCGGAGCCGGTCGCCGAGATGATCGCGCGGACGGCGCTGTCCTTGGCGCTGACTCCGCAAACGGTCCTTCCGCTCGACGACGACACCGCGATCCGCAAGTTCGCGCGCGAGCATGTGGTCGTCTCGTTCCGGCTGTAGCCAACCCGCCCCGAGTCACACCATCCGTAGGCCGAACCGCCTGCGGATGCGCATATCCCATAGGTAGGCGTTGATCGGAAACAATCTGGCCTGCTTCGGTATTCGGGCGGTGATCGAGCCGGTGGCGTGCAGGATTCTGGCGAGTTTCCGATCGTCGTCCTCGGTCCAAGTCATGCCCATCTGGTCGCGCAGATGTTCGGGCAACAGTCCGGTAACCATGAACCGGTGGAACCGCGCGAATAGCATGCGAGCGGGGCGCGGGAGCATCTTCAGATCGATCAGATCGTTGAAGTAGTCGCGGATCGGGGGATCGATGGTGGTCTTCGCGAGGTTTTCGGTCCAGTACTCGTCGAAGGCGATGCGGTCGGCGGGCCACATTTCCGGATGCATTTGCAGCGTGGTGCCGAGTCGAGCGCTGTAGCGGTAGAAGGCTTCCGCGTCGGCGTCGTTCATCGGGCCGTGCATGCGCTCGTAGAGATCGCGGGCACCCCAATAGAGACAGGCGGCGACCCAGAGTTGCAGTGCTGGATCGAAGGCGTTGTACTTCACCGGACTCGCCGAGGTCGATTTGACCGAGCGATGCGACAGATTCACGGCCTCGCGATAGGCGTCGCGTTCATCATCGGTGCCGAGCATGGCGACCGAGAGATAGGTGAGAGTGGTGCGCAGCCGCTTGATCGGATGCAGCATGACCTTGCCGCTGTCGACCGTGCTCTCCAGTACGCCGTAGCCAACCGGCAGCGTGCTGAGCTGCATGATGACATTCGCCGTTCCGCCGAAGAATGCGGCGACACCGTCGAGGTACCGCTCGATATCGAAGCTGTCCTCGGCGGGCGTGGGCGCGGGTTTGCGAAACGGGCTGGTCATCAGCTACCCCGGTCTCATCGGTGAGAAGGTTTTGCTTAGACGTTCTCACTGTCTCATGGGCGTGTCAACCGTCACGTTGTCCTCGAGGGGGAGCGTGGTGGCGCGCAGTACTGCCGAAGTAGCGTGAGCGCATGTCATTCGGTCCGCCGCTGCTGCTTCGATCACTCAATCCGCTTGCTGTCGCAGGGGGAGCGGATATACCGGATGCCGTCACCATCGACGGGGTGACACTGTCGCGCAGCGATTTGCTCGGTGCGGCAACGTCGGTGGCCGAGCGCATCGCGCGCGCCGACCGCGTGGCGGTACTGGCGCGGCCGACCGTGACGACGGTGCTCGCGGTGGTCGGCTGTCTGATCGCCGGGGTCACGGTGGTGCCGGTGCCACCGGATTCGGGGACCGCCGAGCTGGCGCATATCCTCGCCGACTCCGGTGCGCAGGCGTGGTTGGGTGAGGCGCCGCAAGGGTCGGATCTGCCGGTCGTTCCGGTGCGAGTGCACGCGCGCTCATGGCACAGCTACCCCGAACCGGATGCTGCCACACCGGCATTCGTGCTCTACACCTCCGGGACGACCGGTCTGCCCAAGGGGGTCGTACTCAATCGCGGTGCCATCGCCGCCGGGCTCGACGCACTCGCGGACGCATGGGCCTGGACGTCGAATGACGTTCTGGTGCACGGCCTTCCGCTGTTCCACGTGCACGGGCTGATCCTCGGTGTGCTCGGCCCACTGCGGGTGGGCAGTCCGCTGATCCACACCGGCAAGCCAACGCCGCAGGCATATGCGGATGCGCGGGGCACGCTCTATTTCGGGGTACCGACCGTGTGGTCCCGCATTGTCGAAGATCCCGATGTGGCGAGGCAATTGGCCGATGCGCGGCTGCTCGTATCGGGTAGTGCGCCACTGCCGGTGCCGGTGTTCGAGCGGCTGCGCGAACTCACCGGGCAGGCGCCGATCGAGCGGTACGGTATGAGCGAAACGATGATCACGCTGTCCACGCGCTTCGATGGGGAACGGCGTCCCGGATGGGTCGGCACGCCCGTCGCAGGTGTCCAGACGCGGCTGCGGGACGAGGCCGGTGCGGATGTCCCGCATGACGGCGAGAGCATCGGTGGCCTGCAGGTTCGCGGGCCGATGCTGTTCGACGGCTACCGTAACCGGGCCGAGGAGACCGCCGAATGCTGGACCGAGGACGGTTGGTTCAAGACCGGCGATGTCGCGGCGATCGATGCCGATGGTTTCCATCGCATTGTCGGCCGGGAATCGGTCGATCTCATCAAGTCCGGTGGCTACCGGATCGGTGCGGGCGAAGTCGAGACCGTATTGCTCGGACATCCGGATGTGGCCGAGGTGGCGGTAGTTGGCCTCCCCGATGCTGATCTGGGACAGCGGATCGTCGCGTACGTCGTATTGCGCGGTAGCGCGCCGGATTCCATCGAGAAGACACTCATCGAGCATGTGGCCGAACAGCTTTCGGTGCACAAGCGTCCGCGCGAGGTCCGCGTGGTGGATTCCTTACCGCGCAATGCGATGGGGAAGGTGCAGAAGAAGCTGCTCGGCTGACTTGACCTCCACTTCGGTTCAGGTTCTACGGTCGCCGGTATGAGCGCAGCACTGACACCCGAACAGATCGACTACCTGGCCACCCAGCGCCTGGGCCGACTGGCGACCGTCCGCCCCGACGGCTCACCCCAGAACAGCCCGGTCGGCTTCCGCTACAACGCCGAACTCGGCACCATCGATATCGCGGGCTGGAATATGGGCAAGTCCTGGAAATTCCGCAATATCGCCACCAATAACCGCATCGCCTTCGTCGTCGACGATGTCGCCTCGGTGCAACCCTGGCGCGTCCGCTGCCTCGAAATCCGCGGCACCGCGGAACAATTGACCGACGTAGAGCCCTACATCTCCGGCGTCTCCCGAGAGATGATCCGCATCCACCCGACCCGAGTGATCGCCTTCGGCCTGGAGGCGGGCGTCACCAACGGTTAGGACCGCCTCGTTCGGTGCGACAACTCGTGCGCATGTGGGTGATACGCGTGGTGGTGATCGAGACATCCACAGCACGGGCCCGGCGCGATATCGCCCGTGCCTGGGCGGTTATCGCGGTCGGTGCGGAGCTGGCCATCGTGGTGTTCGCCATGCCCACCGGTGTGTCGGTTGTCGCGATTTTGTGTGGTCGGTCGTGCTGCGTCATTACCGATGGGACTGCGCCGTCGGCGATGATGCACTGGCCGGGCGGTGAGTGTGGTGCTGGCTGTGGGGGTGTTGGGCGATGACGCCTTGTCCGACCGCGCGCCCGAGGGAGGCGGAGGAGCCCAGCTCAGTCGTTGGCGTGCAGGTCGGCGTTGAGTTCGATGCCGGTGCCCTTGCGGTGCACGACCTCTACCGCGCCGGTAGTGGAATTGCGGCGGAACATCAGGTTGTTCTGGCCGCTGAGCTCGGCTGCCTTGACCACGGTGCCATCGGGCGTGCTGACCTTGGTGCCCGCGGTGAGGTAGAGACCGGCCTCGAGGACGCAGTCGTCGCCGAACGGGATGCCGAGACCGGAGTTGGCGCCGAGTAGGGAGCGCTCGCCGATGGAGATGATGGTGGTGCCGCCGCCGGACAGGGTGCCCATGGTGGAGGCGCCGCCGCCGATATCGGAGCCGTCACCGACCACGACGCCCGCGGAGATGCGGCCCTCGACCATGGAGGCGCCGAGGGTGCCCGCATTGAAGTTCACGAAGCCCTCGTGCATGACGGTGGTGCCGGAGGCCAGATGCGCGCCGAGGCGGACCCGGTCGGCGTCACCGATGCGCACACCCGACGGCACGACGTAATCGACCATCCGCGGGAACTTGTCGATGCTGTACACGGTGACCGGGCCGCGCGCACGCAGCTTGGCGCGCGTCGCCTCGAAACCCTCCACCGCGGCCGGACCATGGTTGGTCCACACCACATTGCTGAGCAGCCCGAACTGCCCTTCCAAGCTCACCTCGTGCGGCTTGACCAGCCGATGCGAGAGCAGATGCAGCCGCAGGTACACATCGTGCGCGTCCACGGGCGCGGCCGACAGATCGGCGATCGTGGTCTGCACCGCGATCACATCGACCCCGCGCGCCTCGTCGAATCCGAGCAGCGCCGCGTATTCCGCGGGTGCCTCGTCCAGGTGCTTGGTGCCGGTGTCACCGAACGCGCCCAACTCCGGATTCGGGTACCAGGTATCCAGTACGGTCCCGTCCGCGGTCACATTGGCGATACCGACTGCTGCTGCTCCCTGAATGCTCACGTCATCAGAGGTTACCCACCCGCCGTCGCCCATGGTGAGCCACGTCGACCGATCCTTGCCCGGGCGGTCGTAGGCTGGGGCGCGTGACCATCGACTTGCGCGCCGACCCCATCACGCTGACCGCGGCTCTGGTCGACATCCCGAGTGTGTCGCAGAACGAGGCGGCTATCGCCGACCTGGTCGAGCGGGCGGTGCGTGAGCAGACGACGGGGTTCGAGGTGCTCCGGCATGGCAATGTGGTGCTCGCCCGCACCAACCTCGGTCGGCCGACTCGGGTCATCCTCGCCGGTCACCTGGATACCGTGCCGATCGCCGACAACGTGCCGAGCACCTTTGTGGACGAGGCGGGTCAGCGCCAGCTCTACGGCTGCGGCACCGTCGATATGAAATCCGGTGACGCGGTCTTCCTGCATCTGGCCGCGACCGTCGCCGAACCGGTGCACGATCTGACGTTGATCTTCTACGACTGCGAGGAGATCTCCGCGAAGTACAACGGACTCAATCACATCGAGCGCGACCTCCCGGATTGGCTCGTCGGCGATCTGGCCATTCTCGGCGAACCGTCCGGTGGTGTTATCGAGGCGGGTTGTCAGGGCACCTTGCGCGCCCGGCTCACGACCAAGGGCGTGCGAGCGCATTCGGCGCGATCGTGGAAGGGCGACAATGCGATTCACCGCTTGGCCCCGGTGCTGCAGCGGCTCGCCGACTACAAGGCCCGCGAGGTCGATATCGATGGCTGTGTCTATCGCGAGGGCCTTTCCGCGGTCCGCGTCGGCGGTGGCGTTGCGGGCAATGTGATTCCGGACGAGGCCGAGGTCGACGTGAACTTCCGCTTCGCGCCCGACCGCACCGTCGCCCAGGCCACCGAACATGTGCGCGAGGTATTCGACGGGCTGGAACTCGATTTCGAGCTCACCGACGCCGCCGCGGGCGCGCTGCCCGGCTTGTCCGCCCCCGCCGCCAAGGATTTGATCAGCGTGGTCGGCGCCGACAGCGTGCGCGCCAAATACGGCTGGACCGATGTCGCCCGCTTCGCCGCCCGCGGCATCCCGGCGGTGAACTTCGGTCCCGGCGATCCCAATCTCGCGCATAAGCGCGACGAACATGTCCCGGTCGCCCAGATCACCTCGGTCGCCGAGGTGCTGCGCGGCTACCTCACCGGCACATCCCGGTAGCGTGGGCGCCATGTCCACCGAAGCCGCCGATAGCGAGATCGCAAGCACGCCGAAGTCGACACCCAAGTACCGCGGACCGATCATGTTCCGCCGCGATCGCAAGCCGGGCGGCACCGCCGACCAGAACCTATTGGACCAGCACGGGCCAAGCGATTGGGTGCACACCGATCCGTGGCGGGTGCTGCGCATCCAGGCCGAATTCGTCGAGGGCTTCGGTGCGCTCGCCGAACTGCCGCGCGCGGTCACCGTTTTCGGTTCGGCCCGCACGCCGGCGGGGCATCCGGAGTATCACGCCGCCATGGCCATCGGCGGTGCGCTGGCGCGGGCCGGATTCGCGGTGATCACCGGTGGCGGACCTGGCGTCATGGAGGCCGCGAACCGCGGCACGTCGGAGGCGGGCGGGTATTCGATCGGACTCGGCATCGAGTTGCCGTTCGAGCAGAGCCTCAACGAATGGGTCGATCTCGGCATCAATTTCCGCTACTTCTTCGCGCGCAAGACCATGTTCGTGAAGTACTCGCAGGCATTCATCTGTCTGCCGGGCGGATTCGGCACCCTGGACGAGCTGTTCGAGGCGCTCACCCTGGTGCAGACCCACAAGATCACCCGCTTCCCGATCATCCTGTTCGGCAGCAAGTACTGGGCCGGACTCGTCGACTGGCTGCGCGATTCACTCGGCGGCTCCGGCAAGATCTCCCCCGGCGACCTCGGCCTGCTGCATGTGACCGATAGCGTCGAGGAGGTCGTGCAGATCATCCTGGCCACCGCGGACGGTGCCACCGACACCGATGCTCTCGGAACGGAGGATCAGTGGTGAGCGAGGACGCATACGCGGTCTGCGTGTACTGCTCGGCCAGCACCGCCGATCCGGCGATGCTCACCCTCGCCGCCCGGGTCGGCACCGAGATCGCAAGGCGGGGTTGGCAATTGGTGTCCGGAGGCGGTCACGTCTCGATGATGGGCGCGATCGCCACCGGTGCCCGCGCGGGCGGTGCGCACACCGTCGGGGTGATCCCGAAACACTTGGTGCACAAGGAAGTAGCCGATGTCGATGCCGACGAGCTGATCGTCACCGACACCATGCGCCAGCGCAAACAGGTCATGGAGGACCGCGCCGACGCCTTCCTCACCTTGCCTGGTGGCATCGGCACGCTGGAGGAGTTCTTCGAAACCTGGACCGGCGGTTATCTGGGCCAACACGATAAGCCCGTGGTCGTGCTCGATTCCCATGGGTTCTATCGAGGTCTGTTCGACTGGCTGGACCAACTCTACGATCGGAAGTTCGTGTCCCAGTCGGCCATGGCCCGGATCACCGTGGTCGACGATCTATCCGCTGCCTTCGCGGCGCTGAAACCAGTGCAGGCGGCCGAGGTGACCCGGGAACCCGGCTCCATTCTCGACGAGGAGAACTGACACAGTGAGCACCGCGGCCCGCCCGAAGGTCAGCCTATTCGATATCGCGAAGCGGTTGCCGCCCATGGCATTGGACGCACCGTCCATGCTGCGCGGCGCGCTGGGCATGCTGGTGGGGCCGGATGACAAGTCCTCGGTCGGTCTGTACTTCCAACGCAACGCGCACCGGCATCCGGACCGGCCGTTCCTGAAGTACGAGGGCGAAACCTTCAGCTACCACGCGGCCAACGCCCAGGTGAACCGTTACGCGCGGGCGCTGGCCGACCGTGGCGTGCAGCGCGGTGACGTGGTCGGCGTGCTGATGACCAATCGCCCGGAAACGCTGTTCGTGGTGCTGGCCACCGTGAAACTCGGTGCGACGGTCGGCCTGCTGAACCACCACCAGCGCGACCAGGTGCTTGCGCACAGCTTCGGACTGCTCGACAGCGTGCTCAACGTAGTCGGCGAAGAGTGCCAGGCGGCACTCGACTCACTCGCCGAACCACTTGCCAACGTGCTCTTTTCGCAAGAGCTGCACAAGGCGGCCGAAGACGCCGACCCGGCCGATCCGTCGAGTTGCGCGCAGATCACCGCCAAGGAACGCGCCTTCCTGATCTTCACCTCCGGTACCACCGGCCTGCCCAAGGCCAGCGTGATGACCCATCTGCGCTGGACCAAGAGCATGTCGGGACTCGGTGGCCTCGGAATTCGTCTGCACGGCGACGACTCGCTGTACTGCTGCCTGCCGCTCTATCACAACAACGCACTGACCGTCGCGTTGTCATCGGTGCTGGCCGCGGGCGGCACCTTCGTACTCGGCAGGCAGTTCTCCGCCTCCCGGTTCTGGGACGAGATCATCCGGGAGCAGGCGACCGCATTCATCTACATCGGTGAACTCTGCCGCTACCTGGTCAATCAGCCCGCCAAGCCGACCGATCGGCAGCATCGGGTGCGGCTCGCGGTCGGCAATGGTCTGCGGCCGGAATTGTGGGACGAGTTCAAGAGCCGTTTCGGCATCGGCCGGATCGTGGAGTTCTACGGCGCCAGCGAGGTGAATATCGCCTTCGTGAATGCCTTCGGTGTGGATCGCACCGCGGGCTTCGGACCGCTGCCCTATGCCATCGTGGAATACGACGATGCGACCGGAAAGGCCAAACGCGACAAGGACGGTCGGTTGCGCCGGGTGCCGCGCGGCGGGGTCGGTCTGCTGCTGGCGAAGGTCACCGATCGTTCGCCCGCCGACGGCTACACCGATAAGGCCGCCTCGGAGGCGAAGCTGGTTCGCGACGGCTTCGCCGACGGCGATGTCTGGTTCGACACCGGCGATCTGGTCCGCGATCAGGGCTGGCATCACATCGCGTTCGTCGATCGGCTCGGCGATACGTTCCGTTGGAAGGGCGAGAATGTCGCGACCACCGAGGTCGAGGGCGTGCTCGCCGAATCCGACGCGATCTCGCAGGCAGTCGTATTCGGTGTGGATATCCCTGGCACCGACGGCAAGGCGGGGATGGCGGCGGTGACGCTGCACCCGGATGCCGAATTCGATGGCCGCGCGCTCGCCGAACTGGCCTACTCCCGGTTGCCCGGCTATGCGGTCCCGCTGTTCATCCGGGTCGTCGCCGAACTCGAACAGACCTCGACGTTCAAGAGCCGCAAGGTCGAACTCCGCAAGCACGGCTACGAATCCGACGCCGAGGGCCAGCTGTATGTGCTCGCCGGTCGCACCGACGGCTACGTCCCGGCCTACGACGAATACGCCGCCGACGTCGCCGCGGCCCGCGCGCCCAAGAATTGACAACACGACACGCCTGGGGCCGGGCGCCGCACTTACTTATATGGCCTGAGTAACCCTGGGAGGCGGGGGAGATACAGTCGGGTGCATGTTCAGCCCCACCGCAGCGCCGCTTCCCACCCTGTGCGGCAAGCCGGTGGCGACGGATCGGGCGTTGGTGATGGCCATCGTCAACCGCACGCCCGATTCCTTCTACGACCGGGGCGCGACCTTCACCGATGCGGCAGCCATGGACGCGGTCGCGCGGGCCGTCGACGAGGGCACTGATCTGGTCGATATCGGCGGGGTCAAGGCCGGGCCGGGGACCGTGGTCGATGCGGCGGAAGAGGCTCGCCGGGTGGTCCCGTTCGTGGCGGCGATTCGGGAGAAGTACCCGGAGCTACTGATCAGCATCGATACTTGGCGCGCCGAGGTGGCCGAGGCGGCCGTCACGGCGGGTGCGGACCTGATCAACGATACGTGGGCGGGCGCCGATCGGGATTTGGTGCACGTGGCCGCCGATCGCGGCGTCGGCATCGTGTGCAGCCATACCGGTGGGGCTGTTCCGCGCACCCGTCCGCATCGGGTGCGCTACGCCGATGTGGTGGCCGAAGTAACCCGAACCGTGCAGCGGGCCGCTGAAGACGCACTCGCCGCCGGGGTTCGCAAGGATTCGATTCTGATCGATCCGACCCATGATTTCGGCAAGAACACTTACCACGGGCTCGAGTTGTTGCGAGGAATAGACGTTCTTGTAAATACCGGATGGCCAGTCTTGATGGCGCTCAGCAACAAGGATTTCATCGGGGAGACTTTAGGTGTCGGTCTATCCGAACGGTTGGAGGGCACATTGGCAGCAACGGCATGGTCGGCGGCCGCCGGCGCCCGAGTCTTCCGAGTGCACGAGGTCGCCGAAACTCGGCGCGTCGTGGACATGATCGCCGCGATACAGGGCATCCGGCCCCCCGCACGAACCCTGCGAGGTCTGGTATGAATTTCCACCACCACGACAGCCCGCTCTGGGCGACGACGAATACCTGGGACACCCCGGACTGGACGGTCGAGGAACTGATCGCCGCCAAGCGCGGACGCACCGTTTCGGTGGTGCTGCCCGCGCTGAACGAAGAGAACACCGTCGCCGATGTGGTAGCCAGCATTCGACCGCTGCTCGGCAACCTGGTCGACGAGCTGATCGTGCTCGATTCCGGATCGACCGATGCCACCGCCGAACGCGCGCTGGCCGCGGGTGCCGAGGTGATCAGTCGCGAACAGGCCGTCCCCGAACTCGATCCGATGCCGGGCAAGGGTGAGGTGCTGTGGCGATCGCTGGCGGTAACCAGCGGCGATGTCATTGCCTTCGTCGATTCCGATCTCATCGACCCGGATCCGGCATTCGTGCCGAAGCTGCTCGGCCCGCTGCTGCTGGTCGACGATATGCATCTGGTGAAGGCCTACTATCGCAGGCCGCTGCGGCAGGCCGGTGCCGTCGACGCCCACGGTGGCGGTCGCGTCACCGAACTCGTGGCCCGTCCGCTGCTCGCCGCATTGCGTCCGGGACTGTCGCAGGTGCTGCAGCCGCTCGGCGGCGAATACGCGGGCACCCGCGAACTGCTCACCTCGGTACCGTTCGCCCCCGGCTACGGCGTGGAGATCGGCTTGCTCCTCGATACCTACGACCGCCTCGGCCTATCCGCGATCGGCCAGGTGAATCTCGGCGTGCGCACCCACCGCAACCGCCCACTCGCCGACCTGGGCGTAATGAGCCGCCAAATCCTCGGCACCGTCCTCGGCCGCAGCGGTGTCCAGGACTCCGGCGCCGCCCTGACCCAGTTCCCGCTGATCGGCGATGCTTTCACCGCGCACAGCACGGAGGTCTCCCTCGCCGATCGTCCGCCGATGAATACACTGCGCCCGGCCTGGGCCGCAGCCTGAGACAACTACGACGAACCCCGGCCGAGCTCGGGTTCACGCGGTCGTCGCAACACTCTCGATGTGAGAGGTTGCGACGATCGTGTCGTTTCAGGGGGCTTTGGCGGGGCTCGCGCATGACGACTCGAGCCGTGGGCGGATCTACTCTTCGGCCGCGGTCCGCAGGTCGGCCAGCCAGGCTTCCAGACCGGCGCCGAGAAGGTGGGTGGAGGTCGGCACGTCCGCTTCGACCTGTGCTCCGTTCCAGTTCTCCTCGGTGCGCACGAGGACGCCGCCGTCCGTCGGGGTGAAGGTCCAGACATGGATGCCGCCGTCGATGCCAAGCCCGTCGCCGATCGCCGGGCCGCTCCAGCGGATGCACCGTTCGGGTTGCAACTGCTGGACGGTCGAGGTGATGGTCAGGGTGGTCGCGGGAGTGGTGGCGGTGGCGGGGGCGGGAGTGGTCCATCGGAATTGCGAACCAGCCTGCAGTGGCCCCTGGTCGAGGCGCTGCATGCTGGTGACCGGTTTCTGCCAGGACGGCCAGCGTTCCACATCGGTCTGCAGGTTCCAGATGGTGTGCAGTGGCGCGTTGATCAGGGTCTCGGTCCGGTAGTGGATCGGCGCGGCGCGGTCGATGCCCGCCCCGTCGCAGGCCAGCGGGGCCGTGTCCGCAGTGGGGCCGTCAGCGATGGCTGGTGTCGCGGTGGTTCCCAGGATCGTGGCCAGCGCGATTCCGATCAGAGCGGCCCGCCCGCAGCGGCGGGTGACGGACTCGGCTTGTGACTTCGATGTGCTGGACGCGTGAGTGTTGGTCATTGTTCTGCTCCTGGTTGACGGCCGACCCGGATGCCGGTTAGCGCCTCTTGCTTTAGTTAGACCTTATAATCACGACAAGTGATAGGCAAGAGCAAAAGTGATAGCCTCTAACAGTGATGGCGGACGGCGCCGTGGAAGGAGTCGTTGATGACGGAAACCGGTGCGAAGAGCCCGCGGGAGCGTTATCGAGTGCAGATGCGTGCGGAGATCAAGCAGTGCGCCTGGGAGCAGATCGCTACGGCGGGTGCGTCCGCGCTGTCGCTCAACGCGATCGCCAAACAGGTGGGTGTGAGTGGCCCGGCCCTTTACCGGTACTTCGCCAGCCGCGACGAATTGCTCACCGAACTCATCCGCGACGCCTACCGGAGCCTTGCCGACACCTTGCGCGCGGCTCAGGACTCCGGTGCCGACGTGGCCCGGCTTGCGTATGCGCTACGCGAATGGGCCTTGGTCGACCCCCAGCGATACTTCCTCATCTACGGCACACCCGTCCCCGGCTACCACGCCCCCGACGACACCACCGATATCTCGAACGAAATCATGACGATGCTGATCGAGGCATTTTCTGCACTGTCCCCAGACAAGCCGACGACACCGTTCGACGCCCACCTCGAACACCATCGCCGATGGGCCGCCGACCACTCGGTACCGGTCATAACCCTGCACTGCGCGATCGCCTTCTGGACCCGACTCCACGGCGTCCTCTCCCTGGAACTCGCCGGGCACTTCACCGGAATGGAGTTCGACCCCGCCCTCCTGTTCGCCGACGAGCTGAACACCCTTCGGTAGCCCACTCGGCGAACCTTGTCCGCAGGCTGCCGAGCTGCGGCCTATCCGAACAGCTCCCTGCGGCCGCCGATTCCTTTCCGAGTTGGCCGAGGTCTACATGTCGACGGCGCGGCACCGACCGCGACGAGGCAAGCCGAGAAAGAGAGTTGATTGCTGTGCGTATTCCCAGCACTATGCGCGCCCTGCAGCAGACCTCGCTGATGGGTCCGCAGGATATGCGTTTGATCATCGACGCGCCGATACCGGTGCCCGGCCCGGGCGAGATCCTGATCCGGGTCGATGCCGCTGGCGTCAACTTCGCCGATATCTCGAGGGCCTATGGTACCTTCCTCGGCGGCCCGCAGCCACCGTATCTGGCGGGTTTCGAGGCGGCGGGAGAGGTCGTGGCGGTGGGCGAGGCGGTGACCGGCCCGCAGCTGGGTGCCCGCGTTATCGGCGTCGGCGACGGGGCTTTCGCCGAGTACATGCTCCTGCCCGCGGCCGCGGCGGTGCCGGTACCGGTGGACTGGAGCGCCGAGCAGGCGCTGGGCCTGGTCGTGAACTGGCCCACCGCACTGGCCGCACTGCGGCCGCTGGGCCGCATCGCCACGGGAGAGACCGTGCTGATCCACGCCGCGGCGGGCGCGACCGGCCAAGCCGCGGTGACCATGGCCAAGCACTACGGCGCGACGGTCATCGCCACGGCCGCGCCGGGCAAGCACGAGACTGTACGGGCACTCGGTGCCGACCACGTTCTGGACTCCCGCGCCGACGATCTCGCCGCTGAGGTACTGAAGCTGACCGACGGCCTCGGTGCCGACCTGGTGCTCGAGTCCGCCGGCGGCGCCACCTTCGACGCCAGCCTGGCCGCGGCCAAGCGGGTCATCGGCCGGATCGTCGTATACGGCGTGGCAGGCGGTGAAGCCGCGATCACCAACTGGGAGCTCGTGTACAAACACCAGGTCACCATCATCGGCCTCAACATCGGCGTGCTGAGCCAGGCTGCACCGCAGATCTTCGGCGAGCTCATGGGTGAGCTGTCCGCACTCATCGCCACCGGCGTGCTCGCCCCCGCTCGCCCCACCGCCTACGACTTGTCCGACGGCCCGAAGGTCCTCGCGCAACTCGAAGCCCGCGCTACTACCGGCAAACTGGCACTGCTGCCCTGACAGCCGCTGAGCTGGGCTTCGATTCCTCCGCAATAGCGTCCCGGTCGTAATGGGTGACGGTCCCGAGCGGCGGGAGCGATCGGGACAAGGAGCAGCGCATGGCGAGCGGGCAATCCACCGCAATGGTTGAGCGGTATCGGAAGCGGTCGATGGCTCCGGCGGCGGGCCACGAGCGGACGCCGCGAGGCAACCGCCTGTCGGTGGCTGACTTGGATGCCATCGCGAGTCCGCTCGCCTGGCGGCGACCTAAACTCGCGGCATGACGGCGGACGCGCTGGAGGCGGCGAACAAGGACCGGTTCGCCGCCGAAACCGAGCGGTTCCGCCGGGAGTTGCTGGCGCATTGCTACCGCATGGTCGGCTCGGCCCACGACGCGGAGGACCTGGTTCAGGAAACCTATCTTCGAGCGTGGCGGTCTTATGCCGGATTCGAGGGCCGCGCCTCGATTCGTGCATGGCTCTACAAGATCGCCACCAATGTTTGTCTGACGGCGTTGCGGCCGCGCCGGATCCGGGTGCTGCCCTCGGGCCTGGCAGGTCCTTACGATGGACCCGATCACCCGCCGAGTCGCGTTGCGCCGGAAGATGTTTCGTGGCTGGAGCCGATGCCGGACGGGTGGCTCGCCCCGCCCGCCGATGATCCGGCCGCGGCGGTGATCGCGCGCGAGTCGCTACGGCTGGCGCTAATCGCCAGCCTGCAGCACTTACCCGCTCGCCAGCGCGCGATCCTCATCCTGCGTGAGGTAATGGCATTCTCCGCGGCCGAAACCGCGGAGATCCTCGGCACCACTACCGCGGCGGTCAAGAGCGGCCTGCAGCGCGCCCGCGCCCGGCTGGACGAACTGGAGCCGGAGCCCGAGGAACTACTCGAACCAACCGACCAGCGGGCACGTGCGCTACTCGACGGCTACATCGCAGCCTTCGAACGCTCCGATGCCGGTCTGCTGGAACAAGTGCTGCGCACCGACGCCACGCTGGAGGCGACGCCATTCCGTGACTGGTACGCGGGCCGGATGAATTGCATCCATGTGCTCGACGCGTACGTGCTCGGCGCGCCGGGTAGCTGGCGGATGCTGGCCACCACGGCCAATGGCCAGCCCGCCGCCGTCATCTACTACCGCGACGCCGACGGTGCGTTCCGGGCAAACGGCATCGTGGTGCTGGCCGCGACTCCCACCGGAGTCTCCCGCGTCATCGCGCTCCACGATCCGGCGCTGGTCGCGATGTTCGGCTTCCCCGACGTGCTCGCACACTGAACTCGAACCGAATGGCATTGAGTTCCAACACCTTCCGATCTCCATGAGATTGTCCGCGACTTAACGATGCGCTCGAACGCTTGAGAAAACATACGGTCGACCGTATTCTCTTGTGAATGGCGCAACACACCTTGACCGAGTCGAACGACCCGTTCTGCCTCGACCACGCGGATGCCGTGGCATTGCTGACCGGAGCCCCGTGGGGCAGGTATGCCGTTATCGGCGACAGCCTTTCGGCGGGAACCGGCGATCAAACCCCGGGCTACCAGGATCGGGGCTGGTCAGACCGGGTTGCTGAGCTCTTACGTGCGGTCCGTCCGGATCTGGAGTACCTCAATGTCTCCGAGATCGGGGCAACAACCGCACAGACGCTCGAGAACCAGGCAGCCCGCATGCTCGAGTTCTCTCCGGACCTGCTCCACCTGCCATGCGGGGCCAACGACATCGTGCGGCGCAGGCCGGATTTCGGTGAGATCGAGCGAACGCTTCGGCAGATGTACGAGCTGGCGAAGGGGACCGGCGCTTTGCTGACCACGTTCACCCTCGGCAGGGCGTATGTCGTCCCGGTCTTCCCCGACTGGTCGGAGCGCGTTGCGGCGGTCAACGAGATCGTGCGCAAGCTCGCTGCCGAATACGACGCCCTCATGGTGGACATGTGGGATCACCCCATCAACGACCGCGACAACCTGCTCAGCGCGGATCGGATCCACTTCTCGACCTCGGGCCAGGCCGTGATGGCGGCCGAGGTGGTCAAAAAGCTGGCTGATTCCCTAGTGAAAGAGGCTTCTTCTCGTGGCAAGTAGTCAGCGGTCAGCTATCCAGCCGGTAGTGGAAGCCGACGCGATTCCATGGATGACGATATCGATTGTCTTGACCGCCCTATTCATTGCTGTCCTCGACTCATTCATCGTCGTGGTCGCCGACCCTTCTATCGTGGCGGACTTGCATGCCTCTCCCGGCGATATCCAGTGGGTTCTGGCGGGCTATCAGCTGAGTTACGCGGTCTTCATCATTACCGCTACGCGCCTGGCCGACCTGTACGGCCGCAAGCGGATTTTCCTTCTCGGGGTAGGTCTGTTCACGCTGTCGTCAGTCGCGTGCGCGCTGTCACCGAACGCGGGCAGCCTTATCGCCGCACGTGTCATCCAGGGCCTCGGAGCTGCCCTGATGGTTCCCCAGGTGTTCGCGTACGTCACGGTGCTGGTGCCCGAGGCGCGGCGGCACGGCGTATACGGCGTGCTCGGCATCGTCATCGGTATGGCCACCATCGGGGGCCAGGTCATCGGCGGACTGCTGATCGGCGCTAATCTGTTCGACTCCGGCTGGCGACTGGTGTTCTGGGTGAATGTGCCGATCGGAATCGTCATGCTCGCGCTCGCCGTGCGACACGTGCAGCAGACAGGCTCAGCCGCCACCCGCAAGCTGGACATGCCCGGCGTCCTGGTGCTCAGCGCGGCACTGTTCCTCCTGGTGCTCCCGCTGATCCAGGGACAGGGGGCAGGCTGGCCATGGTGGGTCTGGGCTTGCTTCGCGGGCAGCGCGGTCGCGTTCGGCTTATTCGTCGCGATCGAGCGGGACCTGGAACGGCGGGACGGAGATCCGTTGGTACCGCTGACGCTGTTCAGACAGCGCTCGTTCTCGCTCGGGATCATTCTCGTCCTGGCCCTGTACGCGCTGATCTACTCGTATTACCTGGCCTTGTCGGTAACGATGCAGCAAGGCCTCGATATGTCGGCGCTCGGCGCGGGGCTGGTCTACACGCCCGCAGCCATCGCATTTTTCGTATTCAGCATGGTAGCGAGCCGGACCATCCCGAAATATGGACGACGGGTCCTGGAAATCGGGGCGATCATATTGGCGAGCGGTTACCTGGCGACCGGGCTCCTGCTGATGTCCGGCCCGCGAATCACTCCATTGCTGGTGATCCCCACCCTCGTTCTGCAGAGCATCGGTGGCGGGCTGGTCATCACCCCGGCGCTCAACACGGTGCTGAGCCGCGTCGAGCCGGAGTCGGCCGGTGTCGCGTCCGGGGCGTTGTCCACTGCTCAGCAGTGTGGGGGAGCAGTAGGCGTAGCCATTATCGGCGCGGTCTACTTCAGCTCATTCCATCCCGCGGCAGTCGGCAGGGTCGCCGCCGCGGGCCACGCCTTCGCGGTCGCGTCCTTCGGGACATTCGTCATCGCTGTCATAGCGGGCATTGTCGTCTTCCTGCTGCCGAAGCGCCCAGCGGACCAGACCTGATCAGGTCCCCGCGCCGCTATACCGAGAGATATTGCGAGCGGTCCTGTCCCGAAACAGGGCCGCTCGCTGTCGATCGAGGCCAGTGCCTTCGGCGGGCGATGCCAGCGGTAGTTGTCACCGATTGCAGGTTGCCGCTGTCGCGAGTCGGCATGGGTCCGCTGACAGCTCATCGGTGACGCGAACCTCTATGCCGAATGGCGTGCATCAGCACGAACAAGTCGAAACGATATGAGAATCGGTCTAGACAGCCAGTGGTGGTACTGCCGGAGCGGGCTGGTCAGGTGGGTCATAGCTCCGCCATGCCTCGGCCAAGCGGTGTACGGCCTCGCGTAGGCTGCCGGGTTTGGCGACGAAGCTGATTCGGATGTAGTCGATGCTGCCGCCGGAGGCGTCGAGGCCGGCGCCGGGCAGGATCGCGACACCGTGCCGCAGGGCGCGCTGAGCGAACGAAGTGCCGTCCCCGTGGGGCAGCCGAATCCACAGTGTCTGACCGCCGGACACCGTGGGGACCTCCCATTCCGGTAGGCGCTCGGTCAGCTCGGCCACCAGAAGATCGTGACTTTCCTTGCGCTCCTGCGTAATTCGCTCACGCAGCGGATCCAGATTGCGAAGTAGCCAGGCAGCGGCCAACTGAGCTGGAATATTGCCGCCGAGATCGTGCACGGCGCGCAGCCGGGCCAACCGGGCGATCACCGGGATCGGTGCACGCACCCAGCCGACGCGCAGTCCACCCCAGACGATCTTGCTGAGCGAACCGATGGATATCACGGACTCGTCCAGGGCTGCCAACGGTGGTGGTGGCGGATCGGTCCCCGGGAATCCGAGTTCGGTCAGCACCTCATCATCGATCAGCGGCACCCCGGCGGTTCGCGCCGACTCGACCAGTGTCCGCCGGGCAAGCGCGGGAAGCACCGCGCCCGTGGGGTTCTGGTATGTCGCCACGATGTAGGCGAGCGTCGCCGGGGTCACCGCGCCCAGGCCCACCGGACCTGTCCGCGGCATCGCAGCGACCTCCCGAAATGCCTCCAGCGCACCGGGATAGGTCGGCGCCTCGACTAGTACTCGGTCGCCGGGCCGCAGCAGCGCGCGGGCGAGCAGAGACAGCGCCTGTTGTCCCCCACCGGTGACGAGAATCTGCTCCGGATCGGTCGGCACGCCACGTGCCGAGTATCGATCGGCAATCGTCGTGCGCAGCAGCGGATGTCCGGTCGGACGATACCCGATGTCGCCGTCGGCGGCGGCGAGTTCGGGCAGGATGTGCCGATACGCCTGAGCCACCTCGGGCGGCGGTGTCGCTGGGGCGGCACAGGCGAGCGCGATGACATCGGCGTCCGGTTCGAGCAGCTGCAGAAAGGCCGGAGAATGCGTGGTCTCCCGGGCCGGGAGCGCTCCCGGCCCCGCGACCCGGGTGCCGCTACCCTGGCGGCGCACCACCCGCCCCTCCACACTGAGCAGGTCGTAGGCCGCCACGACCGTACTGCGCCCCACCGCAAGTGCTTTCGCAAGCCTGCGGTCGGGCGGCAACAGCAGGCCCGACCGCAGCTCACCATCATCGATCAACGTCCGCAATCGCCCGGCCAACAGCAGATATAGCGGCCCTCGGTCGGCGGACCAGCGACCGAGCCGGTCGGCAAGTTCGATTGGCTCCATACGCAAACCATTCTGCCCCGATTGGCTCTAGGGGCACGACCCCGCCGCCGCGAGGATGAAGTCATGAGCAAGATCTCCATCACCGATGTCGTCGATGACCTGACCGGACCATGGCAGCCGCGGGACCTGGCCATTGCCAACGACGCCGTGGTACGCATCGCCCGCTTCCACGGCGCATTCCCCTGGCACCACCACGACGAGGACGAACTGTTCCTGTGCTGGAGCGGCACCTTCCGCATCGAACTACACGACCACGAGCCGGTGACGCTCATTCCCGGCGAAATCTTCGTCGTTCCGCGCGGAGTCGAACATCGGCCGGTGGCCGAGGAACCGGCTCACGGGATCATGATCGAACGACCCGAAACCAAACAGTACGGCAACTGAAAACCCGCTGGCATGAACCTGGCGATCAGACAGTTGGTGATGGCCGCTTCGAGCTGCATGCCGATAAAGATCCGCCAATTCGGCTGGCGCGTGGCCGGCGAGCGGCCGCTTTGCGGATCCCATACGGTTTTCATGTCAGCGGGCGCACGCCCGCGACGTCGTACTCGGCGACCGAGGCGGCGCGGATCGCAGCACTCTGCGCATCGCTAGGGCCCCCGCCACGGAAATCCTCAACGGCCGCCCGCGACTCCCATCGTTCGAAGATGACGATGCGACTCGCATCGACCAGGTCGGCAGAGATCGAGAAGTCGAGGCAACCGGGCGCGCGGCGAGCCTGTTCGACTATGCCCACACAGTCGAACAGGTAGGAATTCCGCTGTTCCGGGTCGACCACGAGATGCCCTGCGACTATGACCATTTGCTGCCCCTGTCTGAGTTCGAAATCGGTCGGTCGAAGGTATGACGACCAGTCGCGCCGGAACTCATCGGTGGACCGAATCGCCGGTCAAGGTGATCCGGCCGGGATCGGTGCCGGTTTCCAGCAGCCAGCGGTAGCCGCGCAGGGCATCCTCGACCGCAGCCGGGTAGGGGTGCTCGGGTGCGAGGCGGTAGTCCAGCACGAGGGTGGTGGTGTTGGCGGCAACTGTCAGCGCACCCGCGAGCGCGCGGTAGCCGAAGGCAGATCCGGCGATGTAGCCGCCACCGTGCAGATAGAGCACGGTCCCGGCATCGGGGCGAGCGGGTGTCAGCAGCAGACTCGATACCCCGCCGGCGGTGATCGGCCGGATCGAGATCTCCGGCGGTGCCGGGAACTGCGCGTGTAGATCCTCGTATGCCGTACGCATCGCGTGCAATTCGGCGTCGGCCGCACCTAAGAGCTCCCAATAGCGGGTGATGTGAGCCAGCAGTTCTCCACCGACCGCTCGCGTCGCCACCACCGCCTCGTCGACCCCCTCGATGATGCGGCGGGCTCGGTCTAGCAGCGCCTCGCCCGCCAGCGTGAGTTCCACCTGATGGGTGGTGCGGCGCAGTAGGTCACAGCCGATGAGTCGTTCCAGCGCGCGAATCTGCCTACTCGAGGCCGGCTGCGAAACGTAGAGCCGGGCGGCGGCCCGGCCGAAGTTGAGCTCCTCGGCCACCGTGACGAACGCCCGGAGGTGGCGCAGTTCGATCGCGTCCGGCGTGGTCGGCAGGCTGGTCGGCGCAACGGACACACTCTCATCCGACTGGGAACTCATCTCAGCAGTAGTGCCGATTCACCGCCCCCGCGGTCATGCCGTACTCGCAAGACTGCCATGCGCATTCGGACCTTCCCTGCCGTACTCCCGGGGTGCCAACGTTGGCCTATGCCTTCCGCATCAGCACCGTGCCGGGTCGCCGAGTTGCACCTGCGCACCACCGTCGACGACCGGAGCGCCAGGGTCTATTGGCCCGGTCCCACCGGCCCGCCGCCGCGGCCGCTACTGCTGCAATTCGAGATCGGCGGCCCGGAACCAGCAGACGATTTCGACGCATTGTGCCGAAGACTCTGCCGCAGCCACGATTTCGTCGTGCTGTCGGTGCGCTACGCGCGTTCCGGACAGGATCCGGCGATCGTCTCCGATGCGATGCACACCCTGGAGTGGGCCGCCGACCACGCATCCGCACTCGACGCCGACCCGGCCCGGTTGCTCGTCGAAGGCCGCGGCTCGGGCAGCGCTCTCGCCGAATCGGTCCGCCGCCGTACTCAGCAGTTCGGCTGGCCACCCCTACTACCTCCACTGCCCTTTCCCTGACTTCAGGAGATTCACAACATGATTCATCGCAGCATTCTGGTCTCCGGCGCGAGCATCGCCGGGCTGACATTCGCCCACTGGCTGGGCCGGTACGGATTCCAGGTGACCGTCGTGGAACGAGCGCCCGCTCCTCGTCCCGGCGGCCAGGCCGTCGATCTGCGCGGCGTGGCCAAGGAGGTGGCCGAGCGGATGGGTGTACTGCCTGCCATCGAACGAGCGCGCGTGCACGAGCGCGGACTGGCCTATGTCGATGCCGACGGTAAATGGAAGGCGAGCATGCCTGCGGAACTGTTCGACGGTGCGGGCGCGGTCGCCGAGATCGAGATCCTGCGCGGCGATCTCACCGATATCCTGTACGCGTCCAGTCGCAACGGCGTCGAGTACCTGTTCGGTGATTCCATCACCGAACTGCGGGAAACACCCGACGGCGTCGTGGTCGACTTCCAGCGCCACGCATCACGCGCCTTCGACCTGGTCGTGGGTGCTGACGGCCTGCACTCGAACGTGCGCAAGCTGGCTTTCGGACCTGAGTCCGAATTCGTCCACCACCTGGGTGCGTACCTCGCGTACTTCACCGTGCAGGTCGAGGGGCTGCAGCTCGAAGACTGGTTTGTCATGCACAACGCCCCCGGCGGCCTACTCGCCGCGATCCGGCCCGAGGGGCCCAACAGCGCCAAGGCCATGTTCGGCTTCACCGCGACCGATCTGGTCTACGACCGCCACGACCGGGTGGGCCAGCAGCGGATTCTGCGCGAGCGGTTCGCTGAAATGGGTTGGCACACACCGCAATTGCTGAGCTCGATGGGTCAGGCGCCGGATTTCTTCTTCGACAGCATCAGCCAGACCCGCATCGATCGATGGTCACGCGGACGCGTCGCGCTGATCGGGGACGCTGGGTATTGCGGCTCACCGCTGTCCGGCAACGGCACGGCAATGGCGATGGTCGGAGCGTATGTCCTGGCCGGGGAGCTGGCTCGAAGCCGCGACGACTATTCAACCGCGTTCACCCGCTATCAGGAAGTACTGCGCCCCTACGTCACCGAATGCCAAAAGCTGCCGCCCGGCGGTGTCAACGGCTTCCTGCCCGCCAGTCGCGCTGCCATCGCCATGCGTAACCTGTCGGTCCGGGCGATGACCTCCGCACCGTTGCGCGCAATGATCGCCAAGTCGCTTCAGAAGGCCGACGCCATCAGCTTGACGGACTACCGCGAATTCGAATCGGTCGCCGCCGGACACCATTGAACAGTCGAATGCGTTCTCGGGCGCTGAGCAAGCCGGGTGCGGCCCCCGGCTACGCGTAGATCGCCGGTCAATGGTGTATCGGGCCCTCGGTTTGTGCCAATGGCCGGGCTGACGCACCACCGCGCTCGGCGAGAATGTGAGCGGCGATGGATATCGCGGTCTCGTCGGGCGTGTGGGCGTTGAGGTCAAGGCCGAGTGGGCTTTTCAGGCGTCTGAGCTGATCGTCGGTGATACCGGCGGCACGCAGGCGTTCGATGCGTTCGGCATGCGTGCGCCGCGAACCCAGTGCGCCAACGAAACCGATTTCATCGATAGCCAAGGCCGCCACCAGCATCGGCACATCGAATTTGGTGTCGTGCGTGAGCACGCAGACCACGGTGCGCGCGTCGATACGCCCGGCGGCGTGCTCAGCGCTCAGATAGCGGTGCGGCCAGTCGACGACAACCTCGTGGGCGGAGGGGAATCGGGCAGGGGTAGCGAAGGTTTCGCGGGCGTCGACGACGGTGACGCGGTAGCCGAGCTGGCGACCGGTGCGGGCGAGGGCGCGCACGAAGTCATTGGCGCCCGCCAGGATCATGCGTGCCGGGGCGGCGAAGGTCTGGACGAAGACGCGCGGGCGCGGGGCCTGCACCGTTTCGCATTCGTCCGAGCCGACCAGACCGCTGCGTCCGGCAGCGAGCAGCGCCCGCGCGTCGCGGTCGACGCCGCGCCAGGGCTCGGAGCCGCCGGGACGCAAGAGTTTCCAGTCGGGCGCGGCATCCAGGGTGGTCGCCAGCGAAACCGGCTCACCAGCCGCGATCGCCGTGCGCAATGCCGAAAGCACCAGCAGCCTCGTCTGATCGACCCGCTCGACGAAGACTTCGATCTCACCCCCGCAGGTCAGCCCCACCGCGAAACCGTCGGCCTCGGCATACCCGAACCGATCCGACACCGCATGTCCACTGACCAACACTTCCCGCGCCGACTGGACCACCGTGGCCTCGACACACCCGCCCGATAACGAGCCGTGCACCTCGCCGTCCGCGGTAACCACCATCGCCGCGCCCAATTCGCGTGGCCCCGGCCCAGTCGCATCCACGATGCGGGCCAACGCCACCGGCTCTCGATCGGCCAGCTGCACCAACTGCTCGAGCATCGTGCGCACGGCCACCGATCCTTTCCCGGGCGGACCCTTTCGTCGTCGCTGGCATCAAGCGTAGCTACCGACCAGTTCTTATGCGCTGCGCCCGAGTTCCCGCGGTGCTGCGTGCTCGACACCGTCGGAATGCAATCGCTCGGCCTCCTCGGCCAACCGCGCCTGCAGATCCGCGACAGTCAGATGAATGCGGTTGGGCCGCGGCCGCACCAGCATGGTGACCACCGCTGCGATCATGGCGACAACAAGTACGACACTCACAATCACGATGACACTCATGGTCGTCCGCTCCAGACGCCGCACATCAATCGAGAACCGCACGAAGTTGGAAGCCCGCCGGGATATCCCCGGTATGGAAGTAGGTGGCGAATATCTCGGCCGCATATTCGGCGTCGAAGATCTCGTCGGGGTACACGCGCATCGGCTCGGTTCCATTCGGCACGTCGACGCCCGGGTGGCCCACCCGATCGCCGGGCAGGCCGAGCAGGTAGCGGCGCGGCGTCCCGTCGGCCCCGGTGCACAGCTCGATGACCAGCACGTCGGCCGAGCCGATGCACTCCACGTAGTTCCTGCCCGGCGTGGCACTGAGCGTCGCCGTGATCTCGGATGCGGGCATCGGATGCGGGAGCCGGGTGAGATTCACCGAATAGGAATCGAATCCGTCCAGTCGGCGCAGCGGGCGCAGGAAGTTGATCACGGAGTCGTCTGGACCGATGAAGACCCTGAGTCGATTGCTGTAGGTGAATCGATGGGTACTGGTCATCGGTTCCGCTGGCGGACTACCCGCTTCGGTGCCCAACCCGAGTGCGGTACGGGCACGCACCGAACGTCGAACATTCATAGGAAACCCGCCTATTGCCGTAGTTATTGGCTAGCTAACTCAGCATTGCGGTTATCGAGCCGATATGGAAGCTATTGGTGACTGTGACACATCACGGATTCATTGCGGTTTAATGTGAGCTACCTGGGTTGTTGGGGCGCAAGCGAATATCGCGCCGCACCGCTGAACGTGCGGTACCGCGCGGCTGCCCCGATCTCCACTTGGTTGCCAAAGGGTTTCCGGCGGTCGAACTTTTCAGCGTCGGAGGCCTGAGGTCGATCTCGGCTCTGCATCATGCCGGTACACCGGTGTGAGCAGATCCGCATCGACCGGTTCACCGGTGGAACGGTCGTAGCGCACCGCGACCAGCACCGAAAACAGATGTGTCGCAGCGCGTTCGTGCAGGGTCGCCAATCTGGTTGCGAGCAAACGGATTGCGCCGAGCGAGCCGGGCGGATGCAGACCGTCGATGATCAGCGCCGTACCACGCCCATCGGGACGCGGGAGGCGCGCGACATAGGCAATATCGTGCGGCTCCGGACCGCCCGGCCGGTATATCCGCCTGGCCGCCCGATCCTCGATGCCGCGCCGGGCATCTCCTGCCCGCGCGACCGCACGCCGCAATCGCGGATCGGCCGCGATGAGCTGACGAATACTGGGCGAGAGTTCGGGCCCGCCGAGCACGATCAGCCCCTCGCGATTCAGGTCGACGGGTCGGCCCGGCAGGAAGTGTTCGACCGCTGCGGTGAAGCCGAGTTCGCCCAGTAGCTCCACCAGCCGTTGTGCCGCACTCGGATCCGGCGCACCGAGCACTCGGCCGCCGCGCACCTCCGGTGCGATTACCGTGAGCGATCCGTGTCCGAAAAACAGACCTTCCGGTGCGGGCCCCTGGGTACTCACCTGATGGATCCGCGCGCGGGAAAGTCCCGCCGCCGCACCGATTCTGGCGAAGGTCCAGCCTTCGGCATGAAGTTCCCTGATCACCGCCCTGCGGATCCGGGTCAGCTCATTGATGGTCTGCTGGGCCGCCGCCACCCCATCAGTGGCTGCCTTGAGTCGCTCGACTTTATCTTCGATCGCGAAAACGCGCGCCACGTCATCGGCCGACATGTGCGAAGTCTAGACATCTCGACACGATCAAGCGTCTAGTCTGCTTGACGTAACAGACTCGTTGCGACCCTTGGAAACCACAACGGAGCGAGTCTTACGGGCGACCGTTCGCGGCCCGTCGCATGTCCGAGGAGTCGAAGCGCATGCGCCGAAGTTTGCGAGTCTCGACTATCGGGCCCGCGTGCATCAGGGCCGGATGTCTCGCATAACCGCCCGCAACGGAGCGAGTCTTAGGGGTCCCGCCGCAGGCACGGCAAAGGTAACTTCACGTCGCGTCGGTATCGATCGGTGGACGTTCGTTGTGCTCCAAGGGCTTTTCGAACTTGGGCATCGGGTAGTCCGGCATGCCGCTATTGGTGCCGAGCAGGTCCTGCTTATCCGGGATCGCCTTCTCGAATTCGCGGAAAACCGAATCGTCGCCATTCAGAAGATGTTTGGTGACCATCTGGCGCGGCGACATCTGGCGCAACTCGTTCAGGTCGGCCAGCGGCTTACGCAGGTCCTCGAATTCGGGTCCGAGTTCCTGCTGCAGCTGCTGGGTCGCACCGCTGGCGTAGTCGCGGACCTTGCGCAGGCTCTGCGTGGTCCAGCGAATCGCCCCGGGCAGTCGCTCCGGGCCGAGGATCACGAGGGCGGCGACGAGGAGGATGATCATCTCGCCCCAGCTGATGTTGCTGAACACGAGTCCAGGCTACCTGGGCCGACGTTGCCGAGCCGCTCGGGATTGCATCCGCGGCTCAGTCCGATTCCAGGGTGACCGGCACGTCCACCTGCCTGCCATCGCGGATCAACTGCACGTTCACCGTCTCGCCGATCTTGCGCTGCTGTACCGCGACCACCAGCTCGTCCGGACCGGTCACCTCGCGATCGCCGATCTTCACGATGACGTCGTTCTCGACGATTCCGGCCTTGGCCGCGGGTCCGCCGGGTTCCACATCGGCAACGGCCGCACCGCTCATCACATCGTTTGCGACCTGCTTGCTGCGGGCACTGAGACCGATCTTGGGGTGGTGCACCTGGCCGTCGTGGATCAGGGCCTGCGCGATATTGGTCACCATATCCACCGGAATCGCGAAGCCGAGGCCGACCGAACCGCCGGTCTCACTGCGGATCGCGGAATTGATGCCGATTACCCGGCCCTCCATGTCGACCAGTGCGCCACCGGAGTTACCCGGGTTGATCGAGGCGTCGGTCTGCACCGCGTCGATGACGGCCTTCGTATCGCTGCCCTCACCGGACAGCGCCACGGGACGGTGCAGGGCACTGACGATGCCGGACGTGACGGTTTTGCTCAGGCCGAGCGGCGAACCGATCGCGAGCACGTCGTCACCCACCTGGACGTCCTTGGACTTGCCCAGATTGGCGACAGTGAGATTCTTCACATCGACCTTCAGTACCGCCAGGTCGGTCTTCGGATCGCGTCCGACGATATTGGCGGGCACCCGACTGCCGTCGGAGAAGGTCACCTGAATGGCGGCCCGGTTCGACTTGTCCTGTGCCGCCATCGAAATCACGTGATTGTTGGTCGCGATATAGCCCCCACCGTCGATCACCACGCCGGAACCGGTCGCGCCGTTGTCGCCGACCGTGACCCGGATCGAGACGACCGAGGGCAGCACCGCATTGGCCACTTTCGCGATCAGACCGTGCGGACGCTCGACCTCACCGGACTGCTCCAAAGTGACCTTGCGTGAGGTCAAAGGGGACGTCGCCTCCGCGGTCAACCGGCCGACCAGGCCGCCGAGCACACCGATGGCCAGCGCGACGGCCGCGAGCAGGGCCAGCGCCTTGGGCGCCACCCGGGAACCGAAGAGCACCTCCCTGGCCGCGAGCTTGCGCGCCTGGGGCAGCGATGCGGGACGCGGGGTAGCGACGGCGGGTGCGCCGAGGCGTGCGGCGGCATCCGGATCGCGCCACGGATCGGCCGGACCAGCCACGGGTGCGCCGGTATCAGCGGCGTCCGGATCACGCTGGAGGAGTTCGGTGGAGCCTTCCGGGCGTCCGAAGGCCTCGGCGAGTACCGCGTCGGGCGGGCTGTTGTGCAATTCCGGACCGACCTGCGGCACAGCCGAACCGGTCGACCTCGGCTGCTCGCCGAAGGAACCGGACTGGCCGGTGGGGCGGCGGAATGCGCTCGCCGTGTGATTGTCCACATGGGGGCGGTAGACCGGGCGCGGTCCGAGGGTCGGCGCATCCGACGGCCTCAGGGGGGTGGTAGCCGGCGGAGCCGGCGGGGCGGGTGAATCCAGCTTCCCCCGGGCTGCCGAATCGTTCGTGTCGCCTGCGGAGGGCCGCGATTCCGACGGCCCGGAATTCGTCGATTCGGTGGTCACTCGGCAAACTCTACTTGCGCCACCAGGTGGTCCACCGGGTCGCGGTGAACGAATCGGTCAGAAATCCGAAAACCGCCTCGTTTCGGGAGCTTCCGGCGGGCGGCCGGGCGGTGGCGCTCGTCGCGCCGCCGGGCAGTTCGGCGAGCGGAATGCGGGTGAGGCTGTCGTGCAGATCGGTCGGAATCGACACCTGACCGGCCCGACGCAGTGCGATGCGCGCCTGCTGCTGTGCATCGACCTCCGCCGCGCATTCGGGGCACACGGAAAGATGTTGGGCGGCACGCAGATAGGCATTCATCCGCAGTTCGCCGTCCACATAGGCCGCGATCGCCTCGCTGGCCAGATGCTCGGTGGGACGGAAACGGGGACGACCTGACGTGCTGGCGTCGCCACTCATTCAGTGCTCACCCTTCCAACCGACTCATCCACTTCTGCGCTCGACCGGACGGATATCCGGCCGCCGGGTGCTTACGGCTCGCGCCGGATCACCCCAGGTTCGCGTCAGCGGCGAACCGCTGCTCACTTCCATTATGCGCAAGGTAGTCGCGCAGCGCCTGACGGCCGCGGTGGATGCGGCTACGCACGGTGCCGAGTTTGACACCGAGGGTCGCACCGATCTCTTCGTAGGACAGACCCTCGATATCACAGAGCACGACCGCCGCGCGGAACTCCGGAGCCAACGAATCCAGGGCGGATTGCAGGTCAGGATCCAGGCGAGCGTCGTGATACGCCTGCTCCGGGCTCGGGCCCTCGGCGGGCACCCGGTCGTAATCCTCCGGTAGCGCCTCCATCCGGATCCGGTTGCGCCTGCGCACCATGTCCAGGAACAGATTTGTGGTGATGCGGTGCAGCCAGCCCTCGAAGGTGCCCGGCTGGTAATTCGACAGTGAACGGAATACCCGGATGAAGGTTTCCTGGGTCAGGTCATCGGCGTCCTGAGCGTCGCCGGAAAGTCGGTAGGCCAGCCGGTACACCCGGTCGGCATGTTCGCGGACCAGCTCGTCCCAGGACGGCATCGCGGAACGATCGCCCGTCGCGTCGAAGGCCGCAGTGCCGGTCAGCTCGAGTTCGTTGATGTCATCGTCGTGCATTTCGGCCTCCGTCGGGAGAACTTGCGCTGCTTCCGTCGGGAGAGCTTGCGCTGGCAGGGTGGCGAACTCGCGCGCCGCCCCGGCGTGAGCGACGTCCCAGGAGGCGGTAGCTGGCGTAGCCACGGAGGGCACCGGGAGCGCCGAAAATGACCCTCTGTCCATGTGGATGGTGATACCTCCTACTCGAGACCGTGGCTGCGGATCTAGTGGCGATCCGGGTCTCGGATCGTCATGGACGGTTACAACAGTCGATCGGTATGTCGTTGTTCCCGCGCCCCGTGCCGCGGTCGGCTGGTCTTGCTTGCCCATACTCTTTCTTCCCTCGATATGCCGAGGGTGAGGGGATCCTGAGGGACACCTGAGAATCCGCCCCCGCCCCCGACAAACAATTAATCGCACGGCCACGGGATAACGCTTCACCGATGAGCCAAACTTGCGACTTCGTGCCCTAGATTCATAGGCGTGGCATCGAATCTGGAGCGAAATCTCTCCTACGTGGAGGAATCCGTCGTGGAAGACGAGGTCCTCGTCAGCGCGCGTGAGCGGGCCACTGAACTCGGTGCGTTACCCGTACCACCCTCGGTCGGCGCCCTGCTGAGCATGTATGCCCAGTTGCTGAGCGCACGCGCGGTGGTCGAGGTGGGGACGGGCGCGGGGATCAGCGGGCTGTGGCTACTGGATGGCATGCGCGAGGACGGGACCCTGACCACGATCGATTCCGAACCCGAGCATCAGCGGGCGGCCAGGGAGGCATTCCGCACCGCCGAGATCCCGCCCGCGCGTACTCGGTTGATCAACGGCCGTGCCCTCGATGTACTGCCCCGGCTCGCCGACGGTGCCTATGACCTGGTGTTCATCGATGCGGCTCCGCTCGAGCATCCGCAATACGTCACCCAGGCCGTGCGGCTGCTGCGCGCGGGTGGCGCGATCCTGCTGCACAACGCGCTGCTCGGCGGCCGGGTTCCGGACCAGACCCAGCGCGATCCCGCGACCCAGGCCGTGCGCGCCGCGACCAGGGCGATCGCCGAGGATCCCGAACTCACCAGCGTGCTGATCCCGGTCGGTGACGGTCTGCTCTGCGCATCGCGCGGCTAGTAACTGTTCGGCTATTCATAAACGTTGGGCGCGTTCGGATTTCGTCAGCCGGGCGCTGATTTCGCCGCCCCCGGACGGGTATTCGAGCTCATGCCAGGTTCGACGACGGCAAGGTATGCCCATGTGGGAGCGCGGAATCCAGATTCTAGAAATCGGCCATATCGGCCACGCGATCAATGCGGGACGAGAACGCGGCGGTTGTCTGCTGCCCGCACTCGGCCTGCTGATTTTCATCATGGTGCTGGCCGTGGTGGTGCTGGTGTGGGTCAGTAATGCTGATTTCGGCACCGAGCGGACAAAAGTCCCGCTGACTCCCGGTCCGTGCGAACCGTTCTGCACCGTCACGCCACCACAGCCCGGTCCGGGATAACCGCCGGAAATATTTTGCGCGAAACCGCCGCCGACGGGGTATCCAAGGAGTAGAGGATGTCCCAGGGGGCCATCGGGGAGAGGTTCAGCGTGTTTCGCGATGATAATGATCGTGACCCGATCAACTGGGGCCGGTCGGCGATCATTCTTGTGCTGGTGCTCGGTATCGCCGTTGTGCTGATGCTAATGGTCGTCACCGCCGATTTCGGCGATAAGTCGCCGGCCACCACCGTGCCGAAAACACCCGGCGCCTGTGCGCCGTTCTGTCCATCGAAATCGCAGTAGCGATTTCGGCTAGACCCAGACGCCCTTGCCGACGGTCACCACGCCGCCGTTGCTGACCGCGAAGCGATCCCGATCCCGATCCAGATCCACGCCGATGATCTCGCCTTCGCCGACGACCACGTTCTTGTCCAGAATCGCGCGCCGCACCACCGCGCCGCGCCCGATCCGGACGCCGGGCATGATCACACTGCCCTCCACGGTCGCGCCGTCGTCGACCATGACATTGGAGCTGAGCACCGAATTGCGTACGGTCGCGGCCGAAAGGATGCAACCGGCGCCGACCACGCACTCCTGCGCGAGACCACCCTGCGCGAACTTGGCCGGCGGCAGATTCTCCGCCGCACCGCGAATGGGCCAGTGCTTGTTGTAGAGGTTGAAGACCGGATGCACCGAGACCAGATCCATATGGGCCGCGTAGAAGGCATCGATGGTGCCCACATCGCGCCAGTAGCCGCGGTCGCGCTCGGTGGCGCCGGGCACCTCGTTATCGGCGAAGTCGTAGACCGAGGCCTCGCCCGCGGCGACCAGCGCCGGGATGATGTCGCCACCCATATCGTGATCGGAATCGGAGTTGTCGGAGTCCGCGCGGATCGAATCGACCAGCACCTTGGTGGTGAAGACGTAGTTGCCCATCGAGGCGAAGGTGACGTTCGGATCGTCCGGTGTGCCCGGCGGATGCGCGGGTTTTTCCAGGAATTGGGTGATTCGTCCGGACTCGTCGGAGTCGATGCAGCCGAACGCGCTCGCCTCGCTGCGCGGCACGCGGATGCCCGCGACGGTGACGCCCGCACCGGAGTCGATGTGGTGCTGGACCATCTGCTCCGGATCCATCCGGTACACGTGATCCGCGCCGAAGACCACGATGTAGTCCGGATCCTCGTCGTAGATCAGGTTGAGCGACTGCATGATCGCATCGGCGCTGCCGGTGTACCAGCGCGGACCGAGCCGCTGCTGGGCGGGCACCGGCGTGATGTATTCACCGGCGAAACCCGATAGTCGCCAGGTCTGCGAGATGTGCCGGTCCAGTGAATGCGATTTGTACTGGGTGAGCACACACAGGCGTAGATAGCCCGCGTTGACGAGATTGCTGAGTACGAAGTCGATCAGTCGATAGGCACCGCCGAAGGGAACTGCTGGTTTCGCCCGATCCGCGGTGAGGGGGAACAGGCGCTTACCCTCGCCACCGGCGAGCACGATCCCGAGTACGTGCGGCTGGCTCCTCACACCTGCCAAACTACCGCGCGAGGCGGGTACAGGTGGCCCATGCCGAAGTGAACGTCTAGTTTGAAGCCGTGAGTTTCGGCACGGGCGGCGGGGGTGCGGGGGCGGGAGCCGGCGATCACGACCGGCTGCGCGTTGCTATGTTGACGCGCGAATATCCCCCCGAGGTGTACGGCGGGGCAGGTGTCCATGTCACCCAGTTGGCCGCGCAGTTACGGCAGTTGTGCGAGGTGACCGTGCACTGCATGGGTGTGCAACGCACCGATGCCGTGGTGCACCAACCGGATCCGATGCTCTACGCCGCCAATGCCGCGATGCAGATGATGTCGGCCCAGCTACGCATGGCCGATGCCGCCGGTGACGTGCACGTGGTGCATTCGCATACCTGGTACACCGGGCTCGCCGGACACCTCGCGGCGTCCCTCTACGGCATCCCGCACGTGTTGACCGCGCATTCTTTGGAGCCGCGGCGGCCGTGGAAGGCCGAACAACTCGGCGGCGGCTACCGGCTCTCGTCCTGGTCGGAGCGCAATGCCGTGGAATATGCCGACGCGATCATCGCGGTGAGCGAAGGTATGCGTCACGATGTGCTCGACGCCTATCCGACGATCGATCCGGACCGGGTGCACGTGGTGCACAACGGCATCGATGCGACCGTCTGGCATCCGGGACCGTCCGCCGAGGGATCTCGCCCGATTCTGGACGAATTGGGTGTGCGGACCGATCGGCCGATCGTGGCCTTCGTTGGTCGCATCACCCGGCAGAAGGGCGTCGGGCATCTGCTCGCCGCCGCCCGCGAATTCGATCCGGAGATCCAGTTGGTGCTGTGCGCGGGCGCGCCGGACACCCGCGAATTGGAAACCGAGGTGGCCGCGGCCGTCGCCGAACTCAGCGCGGCGCGCGGCAATGTGTTCTGGGTGCGCGAAATGCTGCCGACCGAGCAGATCCGCCAGATCCTGGCCGCGGCCACGATGTTCGTCTGCCCTTCGGTTTACGAACCGCTGGGAATCGTGAATCTCGAGGCCATGGCATGTGCGACCGCGGTGGTCGCCTCGGATGTCGGCGGCATTCCCGAGGTGGTGGTCGACGGACAGACGGGTCGTCTGGTGCACTACGACGCGAATGCGCCGGAGCAGTACGAACACGAGCTGGCGGAAGCGGTCAACGAGGTCGCCGGTGATTCGGTGCTCGCCGCCGAATTCGGGACGGCCGGACGACACCGTGCCATCGCTGAATTCGACTGGCTGCAGATCGCCGCCCAAACCGTTGCGATCTACGACCAGGTTCGCAAATTCTGACGTTGGTAGGTCCAGACCTGGACCGAGGCGGTTACCTCGAACGTGTCCGGTAGGGCATCCAGGTGGTTGGTCGCGTGGTGGGCGGACGGGCCCATCGCCACCACGTTGCGAATATCGGTGCGGCTGAGTTGCATCCGATATTCGACGACGGTGCGGTCTACCGCGTCGAAGTGGCCGGACATGGCGTCGGTGAGACGGCGTTCCTTATCCGGATCGACCGTAACCATGCCGAGTGGCCGGATAAGTTCAGCCAGGTGGCGTGGGGTAGGTGTGGCGACGACGAAGCGGCCATCGGAAGTAAGAACCCTGGCGACCTCGCTCGGATTACGTGGTGCGAATACCGAAACCACCCGCTGCAACGCACCATCTCGAACCGGCAGTCCGCGCCAGGCGTCGGCCAGTACCGAGGCGGCACGCGGATGGGCGCGGGCGCAGCGTCGGGCCGCGGGCTTGGCCACGTCCAAGGCGATCCCGACGGCCGGGACGGCATCGAGCACGGCGGCCAGGTAGTAACCGGTTCCGGCACCGACCTCGAGCACGGCGGCACCGTCGAGCACCGGATCGTCGGCCGCGACGGCCATGGCCACCGCATCGGCGATCGGCGCGAAATGTCCCCCGACCTGGAACGCGGCACGCGCGTCCAGCATCGCCGACGTATCGCCGGTCATCTTCGTCGACGCACCGGTCAACAGACTGACGTAACCCTGTTTGGCGATGTCGAAACTGTGCCCGCGTCCGCAGCGCAGCACCCGATCTTGCGACTCCATTTCGGAACCGCAATCGGGACAGGCCAGCAGACCGGCCACATCAGCGAGTGTGGGATTAGCTGGTGACACTCTTCAGTTCGTCACCGAGCGCTGCCGCTTCATCCGGCGTGAGCTCAACGACCAAACGCCCGCCACCCTCGAGTGGAACCCGCATCACGATTCCACGCCCTTCCTTGGTTGCCTCGAGGGGACCGTCCCCGGTGCGGGGCTTCATGGCCGCCATCCTCTGCTCCCTCCAGATCTGCGCGATATGCTGCGCACTTTCTTGGAACTCCAGTTGTCACCAACTAGTGAGCTCGCCGGCATTTGGCGAGCTACACCCGTCCCATTCTTCCCTATCGCCGGAGTGGACGGATACCTGAGTTCGAAATGTGACCGCTCGGCCTGTGTTGGGCCGTCCTCGTCAGACCCAACAATCGACCAAGTGGTCATCGACCATTCCGGTCGCCTGCATCAACGCGTAGGCGGTCGTCGGACCGACGAAGCGGAACCCGCGCCGCTTCAATTCTTTTGCCAGAGCTATGGATTCGGGGGTGGTCGCGGGCACCTCGGCAATCACGCGCGGACGCGGCCGGGCGGCCGGTGCGAAGGACCAGCTCAACTCGTCCAGTCCGATATCGAGGTCGGCGGCCACTCGGGCGTTGGCGATCGACGCTTCGATTTTGGCCCGATTGCGGACGATACCGGGATCGGTCAATAGCCGCGCCACATCGTCATCCCCGAAGGCGGCGACACGCTCGATCGAGAACCCGGCAAATGCGCTACGGAAGGCCGGACGCTTACGCAGAATGGTGATCCACGCCAGCCCCGATTGGAATGCCTCGAGACACATCCGCTCGAACATTGCGTCATCGCCATGCAGCGGTTTGCCCCATTCGTTGTCGTGATAATCCCGGTAAAGCTGGGACCCCTCCGACCACGGACAACGGATCTTCCCATCGGACTCGGTCGCCGCCGACCCGGACACGGTTTCTGCCGTCATTACTGGCCCACCCCGAACCGCATGTGTTGCTGCGCGGACGGGCCGTGCTGCGTTCCCGGGACTTGGTCTGCGGCTGGGTGGTGCTGTGCGTTCGGGGACTGCTGTGCAGCCGGGACTTGCTGCGTCGTCGGGGGTTGCTGCACGGTCGGGGACTGTTGCGTCGCAGGGACTTGCGGTGTGCTCGAGACTTGGCCTGTGGCTGGGGGTTGCTGTGCGGCTGGGGCCTGCTGTGCGATTAGGCCATGCTCGACGCCTGGGGCTTGCTGGGCAGTCGGGAGTTGCAGCGTCGTCGGGGGTTGCTGCACGGTCGGGGACTGTTGCGTCGTCGGGGGTGGCTGTGTGCTGAGGACTTGGCGTGCCGCTGGGGTCTGCTGTGCGGTTAGGCCGTGCTCCACGCCCGGGACGTGCTGTGCAGCTGGGACTTGCTGCACGGTCGGCGTCTGCGATGCGGTTGGGACTTGCAGTGGGCTCGGGCCGTGCTGTGCGGCCGCCTGCGGGGTGGCAGTGGGCTGCGTAGTTGGCGGCTGGGCGATCGCGCTGTTCTGCGGGACGGTCGTGGTCTGCCCGGCAGTCGGCAGTTGGGGTGGGGCGACTGAAGGCTGTGCGATCGGCGCCGCTTCGGTTGAGCCGTTCGGTCGACTGGTCATCGGCTGCGGCGGGGCGGCTGATGGCTGTGCGGTGAGTGTTTGGGTTGTGCCGGTCGGCGGGGTGGTCAGCGGATGTGGTGGCGCCGCAGGCGGCTGGACGGTCGGTGTCTGCTGGGGAACCGAGCCGTTCGGCGGGGCAGTGGGGGGCTGGACGGTCGGGGCTGGGGGCTGGGTGATCGTGCCGGTCGGTGCTGGTTGAGCAATCGTGTCGTCCGGCTGGAGGGGTGTGGCGTGCCGAGCACTCGGCGGCTGGGGCGGGGCGGCTGATGGCTGTGCGGTGGGTGTTTGGGTTGTGCTGTTCGGCGGGGTGGTCAGGGGATGCCGTGGGGGCGCAGGTGGCTGGACGGTCGGTGTCTGCTGGGGAATCGAGCCGTTCGGCGGGACAGTGGGGCCCTGGGGCGGCCGGACGTTCGGGGCCGGGGGCTGGGTGGTGGTGCCGTTTTGCGCGGTCGGTGCCTGGGGCTGTTGGTATGGCGGGCTCGGCTGGGCTGGCTGCTTCGGCAGCTCGACGCTCGGGGCATGAGTGCCGCGCGCTTCGGCCAGTTGGAGTTGCAGCTCGTCGATTCTGGCGGCGAGGCGGGTCAGCGCCCAGTCGACTTCACCGGCCTTATAGCCACGTACCACCTGTTGGAAGCGCAGGGCGCGCACATCCGCGCCACTGATGCCCTCGGCGGGCAGCACGGTCGCCGTTGTTCCCTCGGGCAGTGGTCCGAGTTCCTCGGCTCGCCCGAAGACCGCACTGGCGAGCAGGAACAGCACCGCGGCGACCAAGCCGACAATCAGCACGTACAACAGCAGGGTGAGCATGTCCCCGAGCTTATTGGCCCACGCCGACACCTGACATCCGCCCGCCCGCGAAAATTGGACCTCGAATTGCGGCGACCATGTCATCGGCAGCCCGAGCTGCAAATCGCCCCGTCCATCCGAGTCGACGCATTGCCTGGGCCTGACCGTCATCGCGATGGCGCCGCGGGGGCGTTGGACCTCGAATTGCGAGCGACCATGTCATCGGCAGCCCGAGCTGCGCATCGCCGCGGTCCATCCGAGTCGACACAGGGCCTGGGCCTGACAGTGGCCACGCCATCGCGATGGCGCCGCAGGGGCGTCGGCAATATCACCCCGCTTCGTTACTGTGGCGCACTCTGACGGCGCGAACCGCAGTGACAGCTGTGGCGCCCGGGTGGCAGCTGTGCGCGGCGGTGACGAGCGGCCCCCGGTGACGGTGCGGCCCTGCGGCCCGCCCAGTGACAGCTGTGCCCTGCAGTGACATGTGGGACGGTCCGCGTTTGACAGGTGCGCAGCGGTTACAGTGTGGTCCGCAGTGATAGGTGCGCCTCGGGCCACAGGTGGCGTGTCGTGCCGATTCTGAGCGGCGTGCGTGCGAGTGTCGGCGTGCCGGAGGAATGAGGTGGTCGCGGATACCGCCGCGTTGTGTCGATTCGGTGCGGCGTGCTTGGGAGTCGTGAGTTTGTCCGCAGCGGGTTAGTGGCCGGTGTGGCCTGTGGTGACAAGTGGCGCTTGTGAGGTGGACCGCTGCGTCGTGTCGATTCAGGGTGGCGTGCCTGAATTCGTGTCGGCGCGTCGTGGTTTGTCGGCGGCAACGTCTCAGCCGCAGGTATGGCCTCTGGCTAGAGGTGGCGTGTCGTGTCGATTCCGAGTGACATGCCTGCGAGTCCGCGGCGCCGCACCGCGAGTTTGTCGGCGACCTCGAGTAGTGCCTTCGCAGCCGGATTCTCCGGATCGCACAAGACGATCGGGGTGCCCTCGTCGCCTGCTTCGCGCAGGCGCTGTTCGATCGGAATCTGGCCCAGCAGTGGCACGTTCGCTCCGACGGCTCGGGTGAGGCGGTCGGCGACGGATTGGCCGCCGCCGGAACCGTAAAGGTCCATTCGGGTGCCGTCGGGCAGATCGAGCCAGGACATATTCTCGATGACGCCCGCGATCCGCTGCCGGGTCTGCAGCGCGATCGCACCGGCGCGTTCGGCGACTTCGGCGGCCGCGGGCTGCGGGGTGGTGACGACCAGGATCTCCGCATTCGGGATCAGCTGTGCGATGGAGATCGCGACATCGCCGGTGCCGGGGGGCAGGTCCAGCAGCAGTACATCGAGATCGCCCCAGAACACATCGGCGAGGAACTGCTGCAGTGCCCGGTGCAGCATCGGACCGCGCCACACCACCGGCGTATTGCCCTGGGTGAACTGCGCGATGGAGATCAGCTTCACATTGTGCGACTGCGGCGGCATGATCATCCGCTCGACCTGAGTCGGGCGCGCGTCGGTTCCGAGCATCCGCGGAATCGAGTGGCCGTAGATATCCGCGTCGAGCACACCGACGGACAGTCCACGCGCGGCCATCGCGGCGGCGAGATTGACCGTGACACTGGACTTTCCGACGCCGCCCTTACCGGAGGCCACCGCGTACACGCGGGTGAGCGAACCGGGCTGGGCGAATGGGATCACCGGATCGGCGGAGTCTCCGCGCAACTGCTTGCGCAGATTGGTGCGCTGCTCATCGCTCATCACATCGAGGTCAACCGTGACCGCGCCGACGCCCGCGACGTCGGCCACCGCCTTGGTGACCCGCTGGGTGATCTCGGTGCGCAGCGGGCAGCCCGCCGTCGTCAGGTACACCTCGATATGGACATTGCTATCGGCACCGATCGCGATGCTCTTCACCATGCCCAGTTCGGTTATCGGTTTACGGATCTCCGGGTCGTCGACCTTCGCGAGGGCTCCCCGCACATCCGCTTCCGTTACCACTGGCATGGCACGAATTTTACGTTGTGTCAGATTCGCGGCAGGTCACCGGGCTTGGGTGCGATGCCGGAGGCGTAGGACCCGGCCCACGCCATGACATTCGCGACATAGGCCATGGAGTTGTTGTAGCGCAGGATTGCACGGGTCTGCTGGGTGAGATCGCGCATATTCAGCCCGCCGTCGCACAGGTACCGCCCTGCGGTCAGTGCCGCGTCGAACAGATTCTGCGGATCGGCGATGCCGTCGCCGTTGCCGTCGGCGCCGTAGCGCTTCCAGGTCTCCGGCAGGAACTGCATCGGGCCGATGGCCCGGTCGTATCCACTGAGTCCGTCCAGCGCGCCCCCGTCGGTATCGCGAATGACGTGGTTGCCCGAGAGGCTGCCGTCGAGCACCGGGCCGTAGACCGGTGTCAGCGGATTGCCGTCCGCATCGGCCTTACCGCCGAAGGCGTGCGTCGATTCGACCCGACCGATACCGGCGAGCATGGACCATGGCATTCCGCAGACCGGATTCTCGGCGGCGAGTATGTTTTCGGCGTTCTGATAAGCCGCGACGGCGACGCCGGGAATGCCGAGCGGGCCGGATGGCAGGGCAGCCGGTTGCCTACCATCCGGCAGCGCAACGGTTTTCACGATCGGCGGTGCACTCGGTGCCTGCTTTGCCATTGCGTTCGCGACGAATTCGGTCGCCGCAGGTTCCGCGGCGACCGAAAGTCTCGCCGCTTGGTCGTCTTGATCGTCCCCCGGAATGTGTTGCAGGACAGAAGATGCGGTCGGATCGCCGGTGCCCGCGGACGCGGCGACAGCCACCAGTCCAGCGGGAACCAATCCGGTCAATGCGATAACGGAACTGCGCTTGATCGTCGCTGGCGACTGCTTTCGGTGACGCCCCACTGTGCGGTGACCCTCCCATTGACTCGATAACGAGCCCTTCGTGATGGACGAAGAAGAGAGTACCGCATCCGAGACCTTTTTGTTACTGCTTCGTTATCAGGTCTCGGTGTGGCGTAGTCCGTTAGCTATCGGCCCTGGTCTCAGCCCTGCGGGGCCGGTGCGGGCGCGGGCAAGGGGATCACGATGCCGAACGGCAGCGTAATGCCCGGGGCGGGCGGCGGGGTGGCTGTCTCGGTCTGCGTCGGCTCCGGAGCCTCGGCCACGCCGGGCTCGGGTGTCTTCTCCGGGGTGCTCTGCGGCGCTTCGCCCGGCGACTGCGCCGGATTCTGCGGATTCGGTGCGGGCACGGGCTGGGCCGCATCGGGTTGGGCCGGAGTGCAATTGGCGGGTTGCTGCTGCGGCTGCTGCTGATCCGGGTGCTGCTGGTCCTGCTGCCCGGGATCCTTCGGCTCACCGTTTTCGGCAGCACCGAAGGTCTGCGCGGGTGCGATGGGCGACTGTGCCGGATCGCCGGGTGCTGGCAATTGCGCCGGAGCCACCTGCTGCGGATCGCACGGCGGCTTGGGTACCGGCCGCGGGCAGAAGATGCCACACGGGATCGGCGGCAGACCGGGAATGGTGATCATCACCTCGGTCGGTGTCGGGATGATCACCGTGTTCGAGGGAAGTTCGGGCTTGGTTGTTGTGGTCGTCGGTGCCGCCGAGGATGCGGCCAGCATGTCCGGGCCCGTGGTGATCGGCGCGGTACCCGGCGGGATCAGGTCGGGAGAGATATTCACCTGGCTGGGCGTGCCGCCGGTGCGGTAGGCCGCCGACCAGCTCAGCACATTGGCGGCGTAGGCGAGGGAGTTGTTGTAGCGCAGCACCGCACGCAGTTCCTGCTGCGGATCGCGCAGATTCAACCCGCCCGAGCACAGGTACTTGCCCGCGGCGAGCGAGGCGTCGAAGACATTGTGCGGATCGGCGACACCGTCACCGTTGCCGTCGGCGGCGTACCGGCTCCAGGTGCCGGGCAGGAACTGCATCGGCCCGATCGCGCGCACCGCACTGCCGTCGGCCGCCTTGATCACCTCGTTGCCCGGTAGCGAGCCGTCCAGCGCGGGTCCGAAGATCGGCGTCACGGTGGTGCCCGCCGCATCGGTGCGTCCGCCGCCCGCGTGCAGCGATTCGATCCGCCCGATTCCGGCAAGCAGGCTCCACGACAGACCGCAGCCCGGCATCGAGGATTCCAACGCGAGTTCGGCATTGCGATATGCCGCGAGCACGATTTCCGGGATGCCGAGTGCGCCGCCGGTCGCGGGCAGGGCGATGTCGTGCAACGGCACCGAACCCGCGAACGGCGGGGTGCCATCGGCAAGCGGAGTCATTGCTCGAAGTTTGCGGGGTGCTTCCGGCGTTACCGAAAGGAGACCAACTGTCCGGGACAATGCGGCGTCGCTGGTGTTGCCGGATGTTCCGTCGGTGCCGGACGCGCCGGTTGACGCCGCGAGCAAGGCCTCGGGGGCGGTGTCGGGAGTGGTGGTCCGCGTGGCATTGGTACCCGAGCCGGTGGCCACAAGACCAGCGACGACCAGGGCCGAGACGGTTATCGGAGCAGAGATTCGCATTCGGCCACACCAATCCTCTACGTCGTGAGAGCGCCTGTCCGGGACATCCCTGCCCCTTCGCTCGGGACAACGTCGTCCAGGTTACCCGTGGGTCAGAACGTTATTGAGCATTTCCTGTCAATCGTCAGCAACAGGCGGTGAAACCTGAACTGTGCCCTGCTTTCTGCCGGAGCTTTTCTTGCGAACGGCCTTCGCGGGTTTATCGGGGCTCGACCCCGGCTCGGATGACCCCGCGGCCTCGATCCGGTCCAGCATCTCTCGCATTTCCTCCAATTCCCTGCGCAGGTAGTCGCGCGTAGCAACCTCGCCGATCGCGATCCGCAGCGATGCGAGCTCGCGGGCAAGGAATTCGGTGTCGGCCTTGGTCTGGGCGGCGCGAGTGCGGTCCTCCTCCAACGACACTCGGTCGCGGTTGTCTTGTCTGTTCTGCGCCAACAGGATCAGCGGCGCGGCATACGCGGCCTGGGTGGAGAACGCCAAGTTGAGCAAGATGAACGGATAGGGGTCCCAGCGCAGCGCGATTACGAAGACGTTCAGCAGGATCCAGACGATTACCACCATCGTCTGGATCGCCAAATACCGTCCGGTGCCGAGGAATCGGGCGACCCGCTCACTGGAGCGGGCCAGCGCCTCGGCGTCGTAGTCGAAGCGGAACCGCGATTCCAGCGGCGTTTCCAGCCGCTGGCGCGCCGGATTCTTCTCACTCGGCATCGGCTACCCCCTCATGTCCGACGACCGCGTCGTGGCCCGTATCTTCCTGCTCGCGCCAATCCTCCGGTAGTAGATGATCGAGCACATCGTCCACACTGACCGCGCCGAGCAGATGGTTCTCCTCGTCCACCACTGCGCCGCAGACCAAGTTGTAGGTCGCGAAGTAACGGGTCACCGCACCGAGCGGGGCATCGGGACGCAGTGGGGCGAGGTCGGTGTCGAGGATGCCGCCCACCAGGTGTGCCGGTGGTTCGCGCAGCAGTCGCTGCAAATGCACCGAGCCGAGGAAGCGGCCGGTCGGCGTTGCCGTCGGCGGCCGCACCACGAACACCATGGTGGCCAGCGCGGGTGTGAGATCCGGATTGCGTACTCGGGCAAGCGCTTCGGCAACGGTGGTGGCGGGGGTCAGCACCACCGGTTTCGGTGTCATCAGACCACCCGCGGTATCGGGGGAGTGCTCGAGCAGCCTGCGGACCGGTTCGGACTCCTCCGGATCCATCAGTGCCAGCAGCGATTCGCGCTCACCCTTCGGCAGTTCGCCGAGTAGGTCGGCGGCATCGTCGGGATCCATCGCCTCGAGCACATCGGCGGCGCGACGCACCTCGAGGTGACCGAGCAGATCGACTTGGTCGTCATCGGGGAGTTCCTGGACGACATCGGCGAGTCGCTCGTCGTCGAGCGCGATCGCCACCTCGATGCGCCGTTTCTCCGGCAGTTCGCGCAACATATGCGCGACATCGGCGGGACGCAGGCCTTCGAACTGCTCGAGTAGCTGGGTGACATCCTGGCCCGGCCTGCCGATCTCGTACGGCGTCAGCCCGCTGACCTGCGACCAGTCCACGACGTGCACGGTCCGGCGGCGGCCGAGCCTGCGATGTCCGCGCACCGCGACCCTGGTCACCCGCCAGTCCCTGGTCCGGCTCTGTTCGATCCCCAGGTCGACCACGAGCACATCGACATCGGCGAGGTCGGGTAGATCCGGATCAGCAACGCGCACCGAAGAATCCACGATCTGCGCGAGGGCGAGCATCTCGCCCGGACGCTGGGTGAAGCGTCGCAGACTCACCGTGCCCGTATTCAGCGCGACAACACCGGGTTCAATTGTGGTCACCCGCAACATGGGGACGAAAATCCGCCGTCGGGACGGCAATTCGACAACCAGACCGTGCACCCTCGGTTGCTGGCGGTCGTAGCGGATGGCCACGACGACGTCGCGGATGCGGCCGATAGACTCGCCGTCCGGGCCGAGTACCACCAGCCCGGCCAGCCTGGCGACGTACACCCTGGTTGCTGCCATGGCTGTCAGGTTAGAGGGTGCGCGGACCGGTATTCGCACCATGCCACGATCGACGGGAGTGATCATGAAGCCGCGCCGCTCGGTGCTCGCCTGCCCCGGTAGCAGCAAGAAGATGATCGATAAGGCCAAGGGCTTGCCGGTCGACGAAGTATTTCTCGATCTGGAGGATGCGGTCGCACCCGCGGCGAAGGCCGAGGCCCGCGCGAATATCGTGGCCGCGCTGAACGACACCGGCTGGGGTGAGCAACTGCGGGTGGTACGGGTCAACGATTGGACCACCCAGTGGACCTACGCCGATGTGATCACCGTGGTCGAGGGGGCGGGCGCGGCGCTGGACGCGATTCTGCTGCCGAAGGTGACCGATGCCGGTCAGGTGCGGGCACTGGATCTGCTGCTCACCCAATTGGAGAAGGCCAGCGGGCTCGAGATCGGACGGATCGGTATCGAACCACAGATCGAGAACGCCATCGGGTTGCGCAATATAGATGAGATCGCCACCGCGAGCCCGCGGGTGCAGACCCTGGTCTTCGGTCCGGCCGACTTCATGGCCAGTATCAATATGCGCACGCTGGTGGTCGGTGAACAACCTGAGGGCTATGACACCGGCGATGCCTACCACCACATTCTGATGACCATCCTGCTCGCCGCTCGTGCGCACGGGCTGCAGGCAATCGATGGCCCTTACCTGCAAATTCGGGATATCGATGGATTCCGCAGGGCGGCCGGGCGCACCGCCGCACTCGGTTTCGACGGCAAATGGGTGCTGCATCCCGGACAGATCGAGTCAGCGAACGAGATCTTCAGCCCGCGCCAGGCCGATTACGATCGCGCCGAGTTGATTCTGGATGCCTACGCCTTCCACACCTCCGAAAAAGGCGGTGCGCGCGGCGCGGTAATGCTCGGCGACGAAATGATCGATGAGGCCAGCGCCAAGATGGCTCAGGTAATCGCAGACAAGGGCCGAGCGGCGGGGATGACGCGTACCACGCGTTTCACACCCCCGAACTCCGGCCAGGAATAGCAGAATAGAGATATGACGAATCCCTTGGGGAACTCGAATCGCGCGCGCCAGGGCTTGCCGACGCCGCCATCGGGCTGGCCGGTCGGCTCCTATCCGACCTATGCCGAGGCCCAGAAGGCTGTCGATTTCCTGGCCGACAACCAGTTCCCCGTGCAAGACGTGACCATCGTCGGCGTGGACCTGATGCAGGTCGAGCGCGTGTTGTACCGACTGACCTGGGGCAAAGTGATCGGCGGTGGGATTGTTTCGGGCGCGTGGCTCGGTCTGTTCCTCGGTCTGCTGCTGAGCTTGTTCACTACCAGCGGCGGTTTCGCCCCGGTGCTGGTCGGTTTGGTCGGCGGCGTCATCTTCGGCGTCATCTCCACCTCGATCCCGTACGCGGCGACCAGGGGACAGCGCGACTTCGCCTCCACCATGCAGTTGGTGGCTGGCCGCTATGACGTGCTGTGCGACCCGAAGTCGGCCGAGCAGGCTCGGGACATGCTGGCGCGGTTGGCGATCTGAGCGCATGGAGGTTGTGGACAAGGTCCGCGCCGAGGTGCTGGATCACTTCGGTGCCGCCTCGACAGGTGTCGACTCCGCATCGGTGACCTTCCTCGGTCTCGAGCCCATCGAAATCCTGCGCATTCCTGGCGGGGAACTGGTGCACTATGTGACTCTCGGCGGATCGCGTCACCCCATGGGCGATCCCGGCGACCTGCATGCCGATCCGGTGCGCGGGCCGCGGGCCGAACTGGTGCTGACGCTGCGTGCCGGGGTGGGCCCGAGTTCCGGACTCGCCCGCACCCTCGGCGTACTCGTCGCGGCTCCCGCGGTGGAAGGCGTTGTGCTGCAAGCGGATGCGCTGCTCGATCTGGGCGAGCCGATGTGGCGCGACGCGCCATTCACCGCGGTGTTGTTGGGAGACAGCGATATTCCCGAAGTCGCGCTGCCCGAGCCAGCCGAACCGGTGCGGTACTTCGCGGTGGTTCCGGTGACCGCGACCGAGGCGGCCTGGGTGCGGGTGCGCGGTGCGCAGGCATTGCGTGATGCGTGGGCGGAGGCCGGAATCGATGTGCACGATCCCGCGAGAGGCGCTGCGTCGCTGTAGTTCTCAGAGCCAGTTGTTGCGGTGGAAGTTGACGTACAGCCCTACACAGATGGCGAGCGTCACGGTGATGACGAGCCAGAAGGCCCAGGCCGATTCCAGCCCCGGTATCTGCGTGAAATTCATGCCGTAGATGCCCGCGATCATCGTCGGCACCGCGGCGATGGCGACCCAGGCCGAGATCTTGCGCATATCGGTGTTCTGCTGCACGCCGATCTTGGCCAGTGCGGCGCTGACCAATTCGCTCAGCGATTCGTCGAAGTCGGTAATGCGCTCGGCGACGGCGGTGTGGTGGTCGGCGACATCGCGCAGGTAGCGCCGAATCTCCTTGGGCAGTGGTAGGTCCGTTTTCTGGCCGAGCATTTGCAGCGGCAGCTGCAGCGGATTGACCGCGCGGCGCAGTTCGACGACCTCGCGTTTGAGTTGGTAGATCGATTCGATGGTCACGGTGGTGCGCGGGGTGAACACCTCCTCTTCCATCTCGTCGATATCGTTCTCGACCGCCTGCGCGACATCGATATAGGAGTCCACCACGTGGTCGGCCACGACGTGCAACACCGAACCGGGACCCAGCCTGAGCTGATCGGGCCTTTCTTCCAATTCCCTTCGCACACCGGCTAATCCGGTGTGCTCACCATGGCGCACGGTGACCGCGAATTTGTCTCCGGTGAAAACCATGATGTCCCCGGTCTCGACGATCTCGCTGATGCTGTGGATTTCGTGCGGGACATAGCTGACGGTGCGCAGCACGAGGAACAGGGTGTCGTCGTAGCGCTCGAGTTTCGGTCGCTGGTGGCCGTGCACGGCGTCTTCGACGGCCAGTGGATGCAGGTCGAAGATTTCGGCGATATCGCCCATCTGGTACTCGTCGGGCTGATGCAGTCCGACCCAGACGAACCCGGTGCCGCGCTTGTCGACCTCGGCCAACGCCTCCGCATGGTTGAACCGGCCGGGCAGCCGTTGGCCGTCGATGTAGACCGCGCAATCGACTATCGCGCGCGCGGTCGGCACCGGTATGCGGGGCAATTGCTTGGCCGTTCTGGCTTGGCCGCGGAACGACGGCAGCGGCGGAATCGATGGCACCGACCGATGCTACGTCGCGTGCGCGTGCACGCGCCCTGCGAGCGCACGGTATGAAAGAAGGCGTGCGCATCGACCTGCATACCCATTCGACCGCGTCCGACGGCACCGATACCCCGGCCGAACTCGTCCGCAATGCGGCGGCGGCCGGCTTGGACGTCGTCGCGATCACCGACCACGACACCACCGCCGGGTGGGTCGAGGCGGTCGATGCGCTACCGAAGGGATTGACGCTGGTGCGGGGCATGGAAATGTCGTGTGTCGGGCTCGGTGAGGACGGGTGGCCGGTGCCGGTACATCTGCTCGCATACCTCTTCGACCCGACCGATCGGTCTTTCGCCGACGAACGGGAACGTTTACGCGCCGAACGGGTCGAGCGGTTGCGCGCGATGGCCGAGCGCATGCGTGACGACGGACTACCCATCGATCCGGACGCGGTGCTGGCCTCGGCCGGACCGTCGGCGGGCCGCCCGCATCTGGCGCGTGCGCTCGTCGCGGCCGGTGTGGTGCCGACCGTGGACTCGGCCTTCACCGAATTGCTGGCACCGCACGGCCGCTACTACGCGGAGAAGGCGGATACGCCGCTGCGCCGGGCCGTCGAAATGATCGCGAGTGCAGGCGGGGTGAGTGTGCTGGCACATACCCGGGCGCGTAAGCGCGGTCGGCTGCTGGCGATCGACGATATTCGCGACCTGGCCACGCTCGGACTCGGCGGGCTCGAGGTCGATCACCCGGACCATTCCGCGGCCGATCGCGCGCTGCTCACGCAGTTGTCCGCCGAACTCGGTCTCATCACAACTGGTTCGTCGGACTATCACGGATCGAACAAAATCATTCGGTTAGGGGAATTCACTACCGATTCCGCGCAATTCGAGGAACTCGCGGGCAAAGCGACGGGTGTGCCGGTGATCGCCTCGTGAGAGTGCTGCGCGGACTCAGCGGAATCGTCGCCGGTGGGATGTTCGTGCTGGCCCTTGTCGTCATCGGTACCGCGGTAATCGCTGCTCGTCGTGGCTTTCCCGGACCCGGCGGCGAATCGGTGACGTGGCATGTGGCCACCTCGGCGATCGGCCTCGGCGCACAGATTTTTTCGGATCGGCATCGCGGTTTGGCAGCTTTTTCCGGATCGGTCGTCGTTTTTATTGTCGCCGGAATATTGCTGTGGACGCAGTGGTGGAGCTGACAAATCTGTAATGGTTGCGGCCGGATGAATTGTGGCCGAACATTTCTATTTGTGACGGATTTCGAGACGGATGTGCTCGTGCTCGGCGGTGGTCCCGCCGGGAACTGGGCCGCCATCTCCGCCGCCGCCGCGGGCGCTCGGGTTGCGCTCGTCGACAAGAGCCGCTGTGCCGCGAGCGGGCCGACCGCCGCCGGGACGACTTCGCTGTGGAATATCCCGCCGGGCGCGGCGCGGGATGAGGCGATGCGCCGCACATACGCGCACGGCGGCGGACTCGCCGAACCGGAGTGGATGCTGCGGGTGCTCGACGAGACGCACCGGCGGGTCGAACAGTTGGTGGCCTGGGGTTATCGGTTTCCCGGTGCGGCCAGCGGTGCCACGTCGTTGCGCGTATGCCTGGACGGCGCGGGCTATCTGCTCCGGTTGCGCCGCAGCCTGCTCGAAGCCGGGGTGCGCATTCTCGATCATCATCCCGCGCTGCAACTGCTCGTCGATCGCGACGGCGTGGTCGCCGGTGCGGTCGGTATGCAGCGCCGCAACAGCTTTCGGCCATGGACCATCCGGGCCGGGGCCGTCGTCGTCGCCACCGGCGGCTGCGCCTTCCTCTCCGGCGGTGCTGGCACCGATGTGGATACCGGCGACGGACTGCTGCTGGCCGCCGAGGCGGGTGCGCAACTGTCGGGTATGGAATTCTCCAGCGGCTACGGTCTCGCACCGGTGGTCTCCCGCGACAGTGCCTTCGCTCCCGGGCTGGCATTGCATTTCGCGACGCTCTACGACGAATCCGGCACGCAGATCACCGGGCATCGCGCCGCGGCATTCAACGCGATCGCGGACGGTCGCCGGATCTACGCGGCCTTGGACGATGTGCCGTACCCGGTCCGGCGCTGGCTGTCCAGACAGGGAGTGATCGACCACACCCGCCGGGTGCCGTTACGTGCGGTGCTCGAGGGCACAGTCCGTGGGACCGGTGGATTGTGCATCGCCGGGACGGACTGCGCGACCACGGTGAGCGGACTCTACGCCGCGGGCGATGTGCTGACGCGCGAGCCGATTACCGGCGCGGTCAGCGGCTTCGGCGGTCAGGGCGGAGCATGGGCCATCGCCTCAGGGGTATGGGCAGGGAGGGGCGCTGCGCGATTCGCGCGCGGGCGCGGCGTGGTCGGTCCGGTGCGCGAGGTGGCCGGTGCGGGACTGAACCCGGTGGCTCGCATCGATCCGCGCGCGGTGGTCGGGCTGGTCCAAGAGCACACCTTGCCATTACGGCGCAGCTACTGGCGCAGCGCCGGGAGTTTGCGCGACAGCATCGGCGAACTCGATGCCATGTGGCCGGGCGCCGAATTCGACCTCGGCGGCTTCGGGGCGGACCGGTTGCGGGCCAGACAGGCGGCGGCGCTGCTGGCGGTGGCGCGCTGGACCAAATACAGTGCGCTCGCGCGCACGGAGAGCCGGGGCATGCACCGACGCACCGATCATCCTGGCCCAGCGACCGATTGGCGGGTGCGGCTGACCTGCGGCGGACTCGAAACGGTGTGGATAGACGCGGCCGCACGGCAGACAGTTGCGGATACGATGCTCGCGCCGGAGCTCACCGCGGCAGATCCGCTGCCGATGTGACAGCTCACCGGATACCGCTGCCGAACTGCGAGTTTCTGCTTACCCCCTGGTAATTCCCGCGCCCTACCCTCGAAAGATGACGCTGGACCGGGATACGACACGCCGGTTTGGCAATGCGTCCGCTCGGCTGGCAGAATGTTCCGGATTCCCGCCTACGCCACCGCCGGGTTCGGGAACAACGGCGATCACCGCCTCGCGACGCACCGTCGCGACCCGAGGATCCCCCCGCATTTCTACACGGACACACCCGTCCGGCTCTCGCTCTGCGGATCAGTGCCGCGCCACGTTTGGATATCGGATCGTCGGATTTCCGACGATTTTTTACGACACGAAACGTCCCGGTCAGCGCACTCGATGAGCGTGTGAAATACCTAATACCCATTACCCGGCGGTAACCCGTTCCCCGGCTTGTCCGACCCGATCAGGAGTGAAATCGTGTCACCTGTGACTGACGCAGCGAATGCCACCGCAAGCCTTTCAGAAATCACCCAAGAAGAAATTTTCGCGGGCCACCTAGGCGGCAAGCTCTCGGTCGAACTCACCGCACCGCTGGAGACCCAACGCGACCTTTCCATCGCCTACACCCCTGGTGTCGCGAAGGTCAGCCTGGCCATCGCGGAGGATGCGGCGCTGTGCAAGCGCTACACCTGGACCGACCGGCTCGTCGTGGTGGTCAGTGACGGCACCGCGGTCCTCGGTCTCGGCGACATCGGTCCGCGTGGCTCGCTGCCCGTGATGGAGGGCAAGGCGGCGCTGTTCAAGAAGTTCGCCGGACTGAACTCGATCCCGATCGTCCTGGACACCAAGGACGTCGACGAGATCGTGGAGACCATCATCCGGCTGCGCCCGAGCTTCGGTGCGGTGAACCTGGAGGACATCTCGGCGCCGCGCTGCTTCGAGATCGAGCAGCGGCTCATCGAGGCCCTGGATTGCCCGGTCATGCACGACGACCAGCACGGCACCGCCATCGTGGTACTCGCCGCCCTCAACGGCGCGGCCAAAGTGCAGGATCGTGCCATCGATGACATGAAGGTCGTGGTGTCCGGCGCCGGTGCGGCCGGTGTGGCGTGCACGAATATCCTGCTCGCCGCGGGCGTCAAGGATGTGGTCGTGCTCGATTCGAAGGGCATCGTCAACATCGAGCGCGGCGATCTCAATGCGGTGAAGGCAGAACTGGCGCAGCGCACCAACCCGCGCGGGCTCGCCGGTGGTGCGGCCGAGGCGCTGGCCGGTGCCGATGTGTTCCTCGGACTCTCCGCGGGCACCATCGCCGAGGAACTGATCGCCTCGATGGCGCCGGAGTCGATCGTGTTCGCGATGTCGAACCCGAACCCGGAGATCCACCCCGAGGTCGCGCACAAGTACGCCGCGATCGTGGCCACCGGACGCAGCGACTTCCCGAACCAGATCAACAATGTCCTCGCGTTCCCCGGCGTCTTCAAGGGTGCGCTGGACGCGGGCGCGCGCCGCATCACCGAGGGCATGAAAATCGCCGCCGCCGATGCCATCCTCAGCGTGGTCGCCGATGAGATCGCCCCGGACAAGATCGTGCCTAGCCCGCTCGACCCGCGGGTCGCTCCGGCCGTGGCCGAGGCCGTGGCCGCCGCCGCTCGCGCGGAGGGCGTCGCGTAATTCGACCCGAAAATACGGGGCTGCTCACCGGGGTGAGCAGCCCCGTATTGCGTGCTGCGGCTGAATCAGTGCGGAACGAAGACCGCCGAAACGAATTCCGCGATTTCGGCATCGCTGAGGTTCTTGGCGATATCGGATTCGCAGATCATGCCGACGAGTCGCTTCTTGTCGTCGATCACCGGCAGTCGTTTGATCCGGTCGTGCTCCATCATGTCCAGCACTTGGCGCACATCGGCATCGGCCGATATCCAGCGCGGGGTGCCCTCGGCCAGATCCCCGGCCCGGACCTTGCTCGGATCATGGCCCATCGCAATGCATTTCACGACGATGTCGCGATCAGTCAGCATGCCGACGAGACGGTCGTCGCTGCCGATCGGCAATGCGCCGATATCCAGCCTGCGCATCATCTGCGCGGCCCGATCCAGCGTTTCGTCGGCGGGGATCCACTCCGCGTTTTCGTGCATGATGTCGCGCGCCTTCATAGAGCGACTGTTCACGGTACGCCTCCTGGTCTCGGATGAGTGATCCCGCAGAATTCGACTCCGCGATCGTGGGTCGAGCATCCGCGAAGCAAACTTCTGCGGCCACGTCACATCGTGACCCATGTCACATCATTGGTCAATGCCTGGACGGTCAGCGAAGGCGAGCCGTCATCGGCGCGACGCCGTCGCCGGTGAGCAGGTCCATTGCCGCCGTGCGGCCGGTAACCAGGAGTAATAGCGCGGTGATCGGGCCGAGAATCTCGGGTCCGCCGCCGTGGCTCCAGTCGACGTCGGAGGCGACCAAGCGGACTCCGTCGATGCGGTGTTTATCCCACACCGGCCATCCGATGGTTACCGCACGGGCGGCCGCTGCGGCCGCGGCCGCTGGTGCGCTCCCCGGGTTCGGACCTCGCCTAGGATTGGTCAGATAGACTTATCAATGTAGTAAGATAATCTGACCAATGTCAAGGAGCGGGATGGCCGACGGCGAGATGAATGTGGGCCTGCTGATGTTCATTGCCTACCGATCGATGGAGGACCGGATCTTCGCCGACTTGGCCGAGTCCGGATACGACGACGTCACCGTTGCCCAGGGACGGCTCGCGGCGCGCATCGGCGCCGATGGCAGCCGCCTGACCGAGTTGGCCGAGCAGGCCCAGGTCACCAAGCAAACCGCCGGATTCCTGGTCGATCAGCTCGAACGCGCTGGATATGTGCGGCGGGTACCGGACCCGAGCGACGGTCGAGCTCGGTTGGTGGTGCTGTCCGAACGTGGGGTGAAGATGGCGGCGTACGCCAACTCCGTCGCCGACCGGATCGAGGCCGAGTGGGCGACGCACCTCGGTGCGCAGCGCATGCGGCAGCTGCGCGACATCATGGCCCGGCTGCGCGAGATCACCGATCCCTATGCCTGAGAGCTCGAGGTCTGCTGGATTCCGGCGGCGGTGACGGGCAGCCGAGAGCTGCGGCGCAGGCGGCCCGTGCCGGGGACGCTGGCCCAGACCGCGAAAGCCAGCAGGCCGTCCATGACCATGGCGAGGACCGCGACCAGCAGTGCACCCACGAGGACGCGGTCGTAGCGGTAGATGGCGATGCCGTCGAAGATGTAGCGGCCGAGACCGCCCAGGTTGACGAAGGCGGCGATGGTGGCGGTGGCGATGACCTGCAGGGTGGCTCCACGCAGGCCGGTGAGCAGGATCGGCAGCGCGTTGGGCACCTCTACGCGGAACAGGATCTGGCGCTCGGTCATGCCCATGGCGCGCGAGGCGTCCACGACATCGGCTGGGACATTGGCGATTCCGGCGTAAGCACCGGCCAGTAGCGGCGGAATCCCGACCGTGACGAGTGCGAGCAGGGGTGGAATCAGGCCGAGTCCGAGGCCGAGCACCAGGAAGGTGAGCAGGCCGAGGGTGGGCAGGGCGCGCATGGCATTGGCGAATCCGACCAGCACCGCGGCACCGCGACGGGTATGTCCGATTACCAGCCCCAGCGGGACCGCGACCGCTGCGGATACCACGACGGTCAGGAAGCTGTACCAGAGGTGCTCGGCGATGCGATGTTGGATACCCGCCGGGCCGGTCCAGTTCGCGCCGTCGGTGAAATAGTGCCAGGCATCGATGAAAAGATTCATGCCGCAGCACCTTTCGCTGTCCTGGCGTCCGCGCGCGTCCACGGGGTCGCCCAGCGTCCGATGACATACACCAAGCGGTCGAAGATCAGGGCCAGCGCGAGCGTCACGATGATGCCGGCGATGATTTCGTCCGGATAGTCGCGCTGATAGCCCTGGGTGAAGAGTTTACCGAGCCCACCGACACCGATCAGCGCGCCGACCGAAACCATGGCGATATTGGTGACCACCACCACGCGCAGGCTGGAGACGAAAACCGGTATGGCCAACGGCATATCGACGGTCACGGTGCGCCGCAGCGAACTGAAGCCCACCGCGTCGGCGGCGTCGATGACGGTGGGTGAGACCGAATCCAGCGCCGTCGGCACGGCGATCACCAGCAATGCGGTCGAATACACGGTGAGCGCGATGATCACGTTCAGCGGAGCGATGGTCGAAATTCCGGCCAGCGGCGGAATGATCACGAACAGGGCCAGCGACGGAATGGTGTACGACAGGCTGGCCACCGTCACCGTGACGCGCCGCAGCCAGGAGATTCGACGCACCAACGCGCCCACTGGAATCGCGATGATCAGCCCGAGCAGTAGCGGCACCAATGCGAGATACAGGTGGGTTCTGGTGTAACCCATGATCTCGGAGAAGTTGTCGATCAGATACTTCATGCGTTTTCGGTTTCGAAGAAATGCCGATTGCGCTCGTCGTCCTCGAGCGTGCGCTGTCCGGCGAGTTGCTCGAGTACCTCGGGAGCCCGGATTCCACCACGGGCCGCACCGGAATCGTCAACGGCAACACCGATTCCCGACGGCGAGGAAATCGCCGCGTCCAGCGCCTGCCGCAGATCGCCGTCGGGCGGAAATAGTGATCCACCTGCGGCGATGCTGTCGTGCAATGCTCGTCCGGCCCGGATGCTCTCCACACCGGTGACATCGATCCAGCCGCGCGGAACACCGGAATCGGTGACCACCAACACCCATTCGCCCCGGTCCAGGCGCAATTCGGCGAGTTCGGGTTCGGTTGCGGTGTGAATATCGTGCAGTATCAAGGTATCCGCGTTGCGGAACGACAGTGCGCGATAGCCGCGATCACGTCCGACGAAGCCCGCTACGAAATCGGTTGCGGGCGCGGCGAGTACGCGCTGAGGTTCGTCGTACTGCTGGAGGACGCCGCCCGGTCCGAATACCGCGATCCGGTCGCCGAGTTTCACCGCCTCATCGATGTCATGGGTGACGAAGACGATGGTTTTGTGCAATTCGGCTTGCAGCCGCAGCATTTCGGCCTGCAACTCCTCGCGCACCACCGGATCGACCGCACTGAACGGTTCGTCCATCAACAGCACCGGCGGGTCGGCGGCCAGCGCCCTGGCCACGCCGACTCGCTGCTGCTGTCCGCCGGAGAGTTGGGCGGGATACCGGTTGGCCAGCGATCGGTCCAACCCGACCCGGTCCAGCACCTCTAGTGCGGCCGCGCGGGCCGCTCGGCGCCGAACCCCTTGCAGCACAGGCACTGTCGCGACGTTGTCGACGACCGTTCGGTGCGGGAGAAGTCCGGCGCTCTGGATCACGTATCCGATACCGAGCCGCAACTCGACCGGATTCACCGTCGAAATGTCCGCGCCGCCAACGGTGATGGTGCCCGAACTGGGCGTGATCATCCGGTTGATCATGCGCATCGAGGTGGTCTTACCGCAACCCGATGGTCCGACGAAGACCGTGAACGAGCCGGATTCGATGCGCAGATCGAGTTCGGAGACGGCATGCGTGCCGTCGGGATAGGTCTTGCTGATACGGCTGAATTCGATATCGGACACGCTGGCTCCTACCCGGTGGGCTTGTTCAACCCCTGGGCGGTAACCCATTGCTGTGCTGCGGCCTTGGGCTCGGTCTTGCTGCTACCGGAGACCGCCTCGTTGAGCTTCAGCAGTTCATCGGTGGTGAGTTTCGCCGAGACAGCATTGAGCGCGGCGAGTGCTTTATCGGTCTTCTTGGCGGAGTTGAACAGCGGCACCACATTCTGGGCGGGGAAGTTGTGCTTCGGATCCTCCAGCACCACCAGATTGTTCTGCGCGATCGCGGGGGAGGTGGTGAAGATATTGGCCGCGGTAACCGTGCCTTCCACCAGCGCGCGCACCGTCGCGGGCCCGCCGCCGTCGGCGATCGGCACGAAGTTGTTGGCGGCGATGTCCAGGTTGTAGTTCTTCTTCAGACCGGGCAGACCGCCTGCGCGCTCCTGGAATTCGGCGGGCGCTCCGAATTTCACCTCGGCCGAATGTGCCGCCAGATCGGCGATGCTGTGCAGGTTCCAGCGCTCTGCGGTGGCCTTGGTGACCACGACCGCGTCCGAGTCCTGGCCCGGGGCCGGGGTGCCGACAGCGAGATCGGAACCCAGCGCCTTGGCGAGTGCGGCGTCGATATCGGTCGAACTGGTCGCGGTGGCGTTCTTGTCCAAGTACTGCAGCAGGTTGCCGTTGTATTCCGGAATTACTGAGATCGCGCACTGGCGCAGTGCCGGGATATAGGCCTCCCGGCTACCGATATCGAGTTTGGTGTCGACATTGAATCCGTTGACGCGCAACACTTCCGCATAGATGTTCGCGACTGTTTCCGATTCCGGGAAGTTCGCAGAGCCGACGGTCAGCCCGTCACCCTCACAATTGCCCTTGGCCGCAAGCGGGTCGGAGTTACCACAGGCGGACAGGATCATGGCGGCGGCCAGTGCCGCGGCGGCGACGAGAATACGGGCGGCGCGCAGCGTCAGCCGCAGCGCGAACCGCCCGTGCCGCGGGGCATCGGGGTTGATCGTGGTTTTCACTGGAGTCCTTCCGGCATGACGAGCGATCCGAGGAGCCGTGCACGCACGGCCACCCGGTACATTCTGGTTGTTCATATTGCCCGCTGCATGCAGTTCCTGTTCACTACCGAAGGTTGGTGTCGCCGGATGGGGTTGGCCGCGTCGAGGCGGATGCTGGCACGGGTCGTGGTTGTCACGGCCTTCGGGCTGGCGGTTTCCTGCGGAAGTGACAATCCGGGCCCGACGATAGCGGTCGGCGCGGGCGATTCGATGGAATCAAATCTCCTTGCGCAAATCTATGCGGGCGCGTTGGCGCGGACCGGTGCGCGCACCTCGGTCACCGCCGATCTCGGCAGTCGGGCGGACTATCTGGCCGCATTGGACGCGGGCACGGTGACGGTGGTCGGCGACCACAGCGGCGAACTGCTCACTTTCCTGAATCCCGGTGCGCGAGCGCTCGAGCCCGAGGTGACGACCGATGTGGCGGACACGTCCGCACCGGTTCGGCTGTCGGTAACCGAGGAGTTGAACCGGTCGCTACCGGAGGGGCTCGCGGTCTCCGATCCGGCCGACGGCACGGATATGCGGGCTCGGGTGCTGCTGACCGAAGCCGCGGGCAAGGACGTCCGGTCGCTCGGCGCTCTCGCACCCCGGTGCGGCGGAATCCAGGCCGGGGTGGCACCGGTACCCGGTGCGGTGCAAACGACGGGCCCCGTGCGGATTTCCGGTTGTGACTTCGCTGCTATCAGGCCCTATCCCGATGCGACGGCGCTGCGAAAGGCATTGCTGGACGGCGAAATCCAGGCCGGAATCCTGGCCGGGCCGCCCGCGCTGGTCCTTGGTGCGACCGATGGGCTGACCGTCCTCGCCGATAACGACTACGCGGTGCGGGCCGAGAACGTGCTCGCGGTGTATCGCAAGGGTCTGCTCGACGATCGGCAGATCAAGAAGCTGAACTACGTCTCGGGTGAGCTCACCACAGATGACTTGGCGGAGATGATCCGCAAGGTCGGCGAAGGTGCCGCTGCCACGGAGGTGGCACGCACCTGGTTGGACAACCACGCGCTCTAGAAAGTCCCTGGTCACGACGGCCCGAGCGGTTCGCGCTCGGGCCGTTTGCTATGTCGCCGATCACAATTCCGCGCGACGTCACCGTCTTGCGAGTGGCGTGTTCCACGCCGTATATTCCATGTGGAGTATTTGATGTGGAGTATGTCGGTGGCCGCAGCTACCGTGCTCCCGGGGATTCGATCTCGCATCCGCGAGTGTTGTGCAGGAGGTGATCGAAATGGGGCAGCACGCGCGCCCAGGGGTGACGCCATTGGCGATCGCCGTGCTCGCGCTGCTCGAAGAGCGGCCAATGCATCCTTACGAGGCGTATCAGCTGCTGATCGCGCGCCGGGAGGACATGCTGGTGAAGCTACGGCCGGGCTCGCTCTATCACACGGTGACGCGGTTGGCCGACCAAGGATTGGTACGGGCCGAGGGGGTCGACCGGGACGGGAATCGGCCGGAGCGCACCACCTACCGGATCACCGAAAGTGGCCGGGAAACATTGCGTTCCCGAATCGCCGAGATCCTGCGCAATCCCGGGCGCGAGTACCCGATGTTCCCGGTCGCGCTCAACGAGGCGCACAACCTGCCAGCGCCGGACGTGCTCGCGCTATTGCGAGAGCGGGTAGAGCGGTTGGCGCAGGACCTCGCCGACGTCGAGATGATGAGCCGGTGGGCGGGGATGCACGCCGTGCCGCGTCGCTACTGGCTCGTGCTCCCGTATCTGCAGGCCACCATCGCGGCCGAAATCGCGTGGGTCCAGAACCTCATCACCGAACTCGACAGCGGCGAAATGGAGTGGGACGAATTCGACCCGGCCACCGGCGTTCGCATAACCGAACATCAGCACCCCTGGTCCAACCAGGACCGGTCCGAACCACCCCCGGTGCCGCGCCGCTGGAACGAAACCAGCGCGTCACCGCCCTGATGAGTACCGGCGCACGGCCTCCGGTACAGACATCCGAGATAGGAACCAAATCCATGACCACTCAACGCAATCCGTGGCTGGCGCTGTTCGCGCTGGTCGTCGGCTTCTTCATGATTCTGCTGGATATGACGATCGTCGCGGTCGCCAATCCGGCGATCATGACGGATCTGCAAGCCGACATCTCCCAGGTCATCTGGGTGACCAGCGCGTATCTGCTGACATATGCGGTGCCGCTGCTGGTCACCGGTCGGCTCGGTGATCGTTACGGGCCCAAGAATCTGTACCTGGTCGGTCTGGCCGTGTTCACCGCCGCCTCGCTGTGGTGCGGTCTGTCCGGATCGATCACCATGCTGATCGCCGCGCGGGCCGTACAGGGGCTCGGCGCCGCGCTGATGACGCCGCAGACCATGGCGGTGATCACCAGGACCTTCCCGCCGGATAAGCGCGGTGCGGCCATGGGTCTGTGGGGCGGTGTCGCCGGTCTCGCCACGCTGGTCGGTCCCATCCTCGGCGGTGTGCTGGTCGACGGGCTCGGCTGGGAGTGGATCTTCATCGTCAATGTGCCGGTCGGCATCGTCGCCTTCGCGCTCGCGGTCTGGTTGGTTCCGGCACTGCCGACGAATGAGCACAAGTTCGATATTCCGGGTGTCGTGCTCAGCGGAATCGGAGTGTTCCTGCTGGTCTTCGGTATCCAGGAGGGCAATACCTACGACTGGTCGCTGCGCATCTGGCTGATGATCGGCGCGGGTGTCGTCGTGCTCGCGGTGTTCCTGGTGAATCAGTCGCGCAATACCGGTGAGCCGCTGCTGCCGTTGGGACTTTTCCGTGAGCGCAACTTCGCGCTGTCGAATGTGGGTATCGCGGCCATGGGTGCCGCGGTCACCTCGTTCATGGTGCCGTCGTACTTCTACCTGCAGGCGGTGCGAGAGATGTCACCGACCAAGTCCGCCTTGGTATTCGCACCGATGGCGATCGTCACCGGCGTTTTCGCACCGATCGTCGGCAAGGTCTCCGACAAACTGCACCCGCGTCTCGTGCCGACCATCGGCTTCATCGGATTCTCGGTGTCGATCTTCTGGTTCTCGGCACTGATGACGCCGGATTCCGCGCTGGTGTGGTTCCTGCTCTCGGCCGCGCTGGCGGGTTTCGCCAACGCTTGCATCTGGGCGCCACTGGCTTCCACCGCTACGCACAACCTGCCGATCCAGCAGGCCGGTGCGGGCGCCGGCGTCTACAACACCACCCGCCAAGTGGGCTCGGTCCTCGGTAGCGCCGTGATCAGCGCCCTGGTCGCGGCCCGCATGAGCGCCAATGGCCTCGGCGGTGGCAAGATCTCCGAAGGCGGTGCGGGCCAAGGCCCCATCCCCGAATTCGTCAAGGATGCCTTCAGTACCGCCCTCGGCCAAGCCGTCCTGCTTCCCGCGGGCATCCTGGTGGTCGGCGTAATCGCCTCGGCCCTGTTCATCCGCCACGGCCAATCCGCCGTATCCGGCCCGAAGACCGACCTGGCCAAGGCCGACACCGTCGGCGTCTGAGTCGTCGGTAGTGCGCCCTGCGGCCGATCAGTCCGCAGGGCGCATTGCGCTCGTGCTGGTGGCGCGCAGTCGAAGTGATCGGACTCAGCCGACGGTGACAGTGGTCGAAGGGTAGCCGGTGGCGCCGTCGGGAACTACCGAGGCGCGGGCTTCGGTTTGGGTTTCGCCGGTGCCGTCGGTGGCGCGGGCGCGGATGGTGTGCGAGCCGGGGGTGGCATTCCAGTCGTAGACCCATTGACGCCAGGTGTCGATGGATTGTTCGGTGGACAGACGGGCGGGTTGCCATGGCCCGTTGTCGATTTGGACTTCGACGGCTCGGATGCCCCGATGTTGAGCCCAGGTGACGCCGGCAATGGCGGTGCTGCCCGGTTGCAGTTTGGCGCGGGCACGCGGGGTGTCGATGCGGGTGCCGGTTTTGATGGGGCCGTAGGCGGACCAGCCGCGGCGGGTCCAGTAGGCGGTGGCGCGGTCGAAGCGGGTGATCTCCAGTTCGGTCACCCATTTGGTGGCGGAGACGTATCCGTAGAGGCCGGGAACCACCAGGCGGGCCGGATAGCCGTGTGCGACGGGAAGGGGTTCGCCGTTCATACCGACGGCGAGCAGCGCATCGCGGCCGTCGGTGAGTACGGCAAGCGGGCTGCCCGCGGTGAAACCGTCGATGCTGTGCGAAAGGACCATATCGGCGTCCGGATGCGGGCCGGCCTCGGCGAGCAGTTCGTCCAAGCGGTAGCCGCGCCAGCTTGCATTGCCGATCAGATCGCCGCCGACCGGATTCGAAACGCAGGCGAGCGTCACCAGCTTCTCGACCGGCGCGCGTTTGGCGAGATCGTCCCAGCTGAGCTGGATTTCGCGATCGACCATTCCGTGGATGCGCAAGGACCAATCGTCAACTGATACCTGTGGGAGGATCAGGGCGGTGTCGATCCGATAGAAGTCGCTATTGGACGTCAGGTACGGTGTCAGCCCCGGCAATTTCAAATCCGCGTCGGGTGCGAGCGCCACCGTCGGTCCACTCGGTTCCGGCAGCTGAATCGCTGCCCGCTCCCCAGAGACATCGCGCCGCCGCGCTCCGATCAGGCGACCGCCCACTCCGCTGAGCAGCGCCAGTCCACCCGCGACCGCGATGCCCCGCAATACCTGTCGTCGCTGAGGACCCCCAGCCGAATCCGCCGCGTCGACCACAGGTTCGCTCTCGGTCGCCGAGATAGAACTGGCCGGGGGAACCACCGGCGCCGCCTCCGTAGCGCTCGCCTGTGGAACCCGGGCGCGACCTGCTGTTTGCCCGCCAGCACCTCGAGCCTGCTCAGCCGACGTTTCCGGCGCCGACGCTGCGGTGTTGCCTGGCGCAGCGGTGCTGCTCGACGCTTGTTCGTCCGCGGAAGCAGAACCGGTTGCGGGTATCTCCGGCGCGCCTTGCTCGGACGAGGCGCGGTGGCCAGCGGGAGTTTCCGATGACGATGCTGTCCCGCTGCCAACCGCTTGCTCACCGGGTGTGGTCGTTCTCGGCGCGGCCGATATGCTGGGGTCGGCCTCGGTGGCAGCGGTTTTCGGCGTTTCGGACCCGACTGAACTCGGGGTCGCGGTCTGACGCCGACTCGCTGTGTCCTCGCCGGATGCGGTGTGGACTGGCCCGGGAGTCGGCGCGGCCGCGACCGCATCGTCTATTCGGGATGTTAGGGCGCGCAGGGCGTAAATGCCTGCGGCGACGCCGATTACGGTCGGCCAGGCGGCGGACAATCCGGCGCGTCCGAAGACGATGGCCGCGGTGAGTAGACCGAGAGCGCCCAGCAGCCACGATCCGCGAGGGCGGTCGGTTCGTTCGATGACTCCGATGAATCCGGCGACCAGCACCGCCACGAGCGCCATGCAGACGAACAACAGGGTCTTGTCATTGGTGCCGAAGGTTTGGATGACCCATTCGCGCACGCCGTCCGGCGTGTGGTCGATGACGGTCGAGCCGAGTGCGTTCGGGGGAGCGCTGTCGGGGCCGATGAAGGCGGCAACCAACTCGGCGACGCCGAGTGCCAGACCGGCGGCGACAATGCCCGCCGCCACCCGAAAGCGCAGTTCAGCCATGGTCCGAGCCTACTGCCGGGTGCGCTCGGGGAGTATGACCATTCGGTGACGTGCACGTCAGTCCACGCACTTGTGCCGCCGGTAGTAGCGGGCGACGCGGACCCGGTTTCCGCAGCGTTCGGCCGAGCACCAGCGACGGCGCGGGTGAGCGGGCAGGAACAGCAGAACGCAGTCGTCGGCCTCGCAGCGCTTCAACTTGCCGATCGACGGATCGGCGAGCAGGTCGGCGGCGGCTTCGGCCAAGACTGCGGCCAGCCTCTCGGCGACCGTGCCATCGCGGCGCTGGATCGCGATCACCGCATCGCCACCCCATTCCAGCTGTCGGATCGCTGGTGCGGCGGCCTGCGCGGCATTGAGTCCGCGCAATGCATCGGCGGGCGGGCGGCGATCGTGCAGCCGTGCGTCCAGGGCGGCGCTGATCTGGTCGCGCACCGCATGAACGGCAGCCAGGTCGGCGGAAGTGGGACGTGCGACCGCCAGCTCCGGAAACCGCGCGGCCTGCAGCGCAAGCCAATTCGCCAGGTCATCCGGGGTCGCCAGCAGATCGACACCGGTCGGCCGGGTATTGACCAGGTCCAATGCCAGCGGCTCGCCGATCAGCGGAGCTTCATTCATGAAGCTAATGGTACATCGAACAGTTGACACATTAGAAGGTCGTCAGCTAGAACTAATGCAACATCGCAGATAGAAAGCATGTGAGCGCATGATCGAGCTGCCAGTCATCCAGTACCGCCACATCGATGTCGATGGCGTCGAGGTCCACTACCGCGAATCGGTCCCCAACACTGCGGGCGCGCCGGTGTTATTGCTGCTGCACGGTTTTCCGTCGGCATCGCACCAGTTCCGCAGGCTGTTCGATGTGCTCGGCGCGCAGTACCGATTGATCGCCCCGGACTATCCGGGCTTCGGAAACACCGCCGCAGCACCTGATTTCGACTACTCCTTCGACCGACTGGCCGATGTGGTCGAAGGTTTTGTAGCGCAGCTCGGACTGCGTGAATTCACCATGTATGTCTTCGACTTCGGCGCTCCGGTCGGCTTCCGCGTCGCGGCGCGCCACCCTGAATGGATCAATGGCCTCATCGTTCAGAACGGCAATGCCTACGAGGCCGGGCTATCGGAACTCGCTCGCGACTTCACCGCGCTGTGTCCCGAGGACGAAGGAGCCGAAGACACCATTCGCGGCCTGCTCACCTTGGAAGGCACTCGCGGTCAGTACGAGCACGGCGTCCCCGATCCGACCGTGCTCAGCCCAGAATCGTGGATCCTCGATCAGTACTTCCTCGACCTGCCCGGCCGCAAGCAGGCCCAGGTAGCCCTCGCCTTCGACTACAAGTCGAATGTCGCCGCCTACCCCGAATGGCAGCAGTGGCTGCGCAAGTACACGCCGCGCACCCTCATCGTCTGGGGCGCGAACGACCCCTTCTTTCCGGAGCCCGGCGCGCACGCCTACCTCGCCGATCTCCCCGACGCCGAACTGCACGTCTTCGATACGGGCCACTTCGCGTTGGAGACGCACCTTGCCGAGATCGCGCCGTTGATCGCCGAGTTTCTGGATGCTCGCACTGTGCGGCAGTGAGTGACCTCAGCGCCCACTTTGCCGAATCCGCAAGCTCCCGCGAAATTGGGCAAAGAGTGGGCGCTCAGACTAGTGATCGGCCGAAAGCAAAGGCGCCGTCCGCAACTCGCGGACGGCGCCTTTGCTTTCGGCGTCAGCTGTAGATCTTCTCCACCTCGGACGCGTACTGCTTCATCACCACGGCCCGCTTCAGCGACATCTTCGGCGTCAGCTCGCCGGTCTCCTGGGTCCAGTCGACGGACAGAATGCGGATCTTCTTGATCGCCTCGGCATGCGAGACCTTCTTATTGGTCTCCGCGACCGCCGCATTGATCTCCGCGACCAGCGCCGGATTCTCGATCACCTGCTCGATCGGGGTCTCGACGGGCAAGTTGTTGCGTTCCTTCCAGCCCGGCAGCGCCTCCGGATCGAGGGTGACCAGCGCGCCGACGAAGGGCTGTCCGTCGCCGACCACCATGACCTGGCTGATCAGCGGGTGTGCCCGCAGCGAATCCTCCATCAGACCCGGGGAGACGTTCTTACCGCCCGCGGTGACGATGATTTCCTTCTTGCGGCCGGTAATGGTGACGTACCCGTCGCCATCGATGGCGCCCAGGTCGCCGGTCTTGAACCAGCCGTCGGTGAACGCGTCCTCGGTGGCCTCGGCATTGCCCCAGTAACCGTTGAAGACAACCGATCCGCGCAGCAGCAGTTCGCCGTCCTCAGCGATCTTGACCGCATGGCCCTCGATCGGCTTGCCGACGCTGCCGACGCGAATATTGCCGGGGGTGTTCACGGTGACGGCCGCGGTGGTCTCGGTGAGGCCGTAACCCTCGTAGATGGTGACGCCGACGCCGCGGAAGAAGTGGCCGAGGCGCGCGCCCAGCGGTCCGCCGCCGGAGACCGCGGCCTCACACTGACCGCCGAGCGCGACCCGCAGTTTGCTGTAGACGAGCTTGTCGAAAACCGTGTGCTTGAGCTCGAGCACCAGGCCGGGCCCACCGTTGTCGAGGGCCTGGCTGTAGGCGATCGCGGTCTCGGCGGCCGCGTCGAAGATCTTGCCCTTGCCACCGTCGTGCGCCTTCTGCTTGGCGCTGTTGAACACCTTCTCGAATACGCGTGGCACCGCGAGGATGAAATGCGGACGGTAGCTGCCGAACTGTTCGACCAGGGTGGACCAGTCGGCGGTGAACGCGACGATCACCTTGGCATCGAAGGCGGCCAGCGTGACCGCACGCGCGAAGACATGGGCCAGCGGCAGGAACATCAGCGTCTTCTTGCCCTCGGCAACGTACCTGTTCAGCGCGATCCGGTCGGACTTCGACTCCGCGTACAGATTCGAATGCGAGAGCATGACGCCCTTGGGGCGGCCGGTGGTGCCCGAGGTGTAGATCAGGGTGGCCGGGGACTTGGCATTGACCTCGGCGCGGCGCGCGTGCACCGACGCGTCGTCGAGGTCGGCGCCACGCGCGATCAGCTCGTCGACCGCGCCCTTGTCGATCTGCAAGGTCTCCTTCAGATCCGGCAGCGTGCCCGCCTCGATCTCATCGATGACCTTGCGGTGCTTATCGCTGTCGACCACCAGCAGTTTGGTGGCCGAGTCCTGCAGGATCCACTTGGCCTGTTCGGCGGCCGAGCTGTCGTAGATGGCGACGGTGCAACCGCCGGCGGCCCAGATGGCGAAGTCGAGCAGCACCCATTCGTAGCGGGTCGGGGCCATGATGGCGACGCGGTCGCCGATCTCGAGACCGGAGGCGATGAGGCCCTTGGCCACACCGGTGACCGTCTCGGCGAATTCCGCGGCCTTGATTTCCCGCCATCCGCCACCGGCTTGGGTGACGTTGAACAGCACCGCGCCCGGCGACTGCTCGGCATGCCGGAAGACGTTATCGGAATTGTTCGCGTCTTCCGGGATGGTGTAGGAAGCCGGGACTTCGAACTCTCGCATCAGTGCCCTTCCACGTGGGTTTACTCGCCAGTAATCTACGACACCTGTGACCGGGACGTCAGCTCGGCCTGCTCACAGATCTATCCTAAGTCGCGGATCGAGACCGGTTGAACGGCTTTTCGCAGGAAATCTGCCAGTTCGGTCAGTGCGGCGGCCGCGGGACCCACGAGCGCGGCCTGTAGCTGTGCGACGTGCCATAGCCCCTTGCTCTCAGTAAAGCTGGCGTGTACGCCCGCCGCCCGCAGTGCCGTCACGAATTCGACACATTGCGAATGCAGCAGCTCGCTGACATCGACCTGGACGAAGGTCGGCGGCAAACCCCGCAGTTCACCGTGCAGCGGTGCGTACCCGGCGTCTTTGCCGTCCCCGTCGCCGAGATAGGCCGCGGCGCACGCGCGCGACCATGCTCGATTGATCACCAGATCGCGGAACTTGTCCGGTGTCTGATTCGGGTCGACCCATGGTGCGATCAAGCCGAGCGCCGCCGGGGTATAGCCGTGTTCGGCGATGAGCCGCTGTGCGGTGGCGAGCGACAGCCCGCCGCCCGCCGAATCGCCCGACAGCGCGATCTGTTCCGGTCGATAGCCGATATTGCCGACCAATTCCATGAAGGCCGCTTCGGCATCTTCGAGTCCGGCCGGGAATGGGTGCTCCGGCGCGAGTCGGTAGTCGAGAACGTAGACGGTGCAACCGGTTTCGTGCGCCAGCCGGGCGGCCAGCGAGCGATGCGTCGCCAGCGACCCGACCGCATAGCCGCCGCCGTGCAGGTAGAGCACAGCGCCCGCGTTCAGGTTCGGCCTGGCCGAGCCGGCCGTGATTCGTTCCGCGGGTCGGCCGCCGAGCCGCAGCCGGTGCACGGTCGTGCCCGATGGCAGGAACTGTGCGCGCGAACCGATATCGAGCAGCAGCCGCTGCATCTGCCAGGGCAGCCGTGCGTTCAGCGAGACCCGGAAGATCGGACCGAGCAGCGCCCGCGCGACGGGTAGCGGAAGGTTGATGTCACGCATGGGTTTCCTCGCGCGGTTCAGGGTAGGAAGGGGCGGTTCACCGCGGCGGCGATGCGCTGGTAACCGGAGGCGGTGACCCGGACGAACAGGTCGAGCACCTTGGCTTCCCAACCGATCAGCACGCGGCCGTGCCCCTTGCGGACACCTTCGGTAATGGTCTGCGCGGCCATTTCCGGTGTGTGAATGGCCAACTTCTTGTCGAAAAGCGATGCGGTGCGCTCGCTGTCGATGCCCTCGGCATAGGTGGCATTGCGGGCGACGGCGGTCTTGATGCCGCCGGGATGCACACAGGTCACCTTGACCGGATGCTTGGCGACCAGCATCTCCTGCCGCAGCGATTCGGTGAATCCGCGCACCGCGAATTTAGCCGCGTTATAAGCACTCTGGCCCGGGACGGCGATCAGGCCGAAAAGGCTGGAGACATTGATGACGTGGCCGTCGCCGGATTCGATCAGCAGCGGCAGGAAGGCCTTGGTGCCATTGACGACACCCCAGAAGTCGACGTCCATGATGCGCTCGATGTCCTTGAACTCCGAGCGGATGACCTCGCCGTGGTAGGCGATGCCCGCATTGTTGTAGATCTGGTGCACCTTGCCGAAGTGCGCCTGCACGGCGTCGGCATACAGCAGCACCGCTGCGCGCTCGGCAACATTGAGCCGGTCGGATTTGATCTCGGCCCCGTACGCTTCGCAGCGGCGCACTGTCTCGGCCAGGCCGTCGGTATCGATATCGGAGAGCGCGAGTTTGGCACCGCGCCTGGCGAGATTCTCCGCGAGCGCGCGGCCGATGCCGGAACCCGCCCCAGTGATCACACAGACCTTGCCCTTGAAGTAAGCATCATCGCTCACTGTCCTGCCACCACTTTCAGTTCGTTACGGGAACTTTCGACGCTAGTTGTCTCATAGGCGGAGACGTCGAAATTCTTTGTAATCCTGCGGAATTCAAAGGTGAAGTCCGGCCAGAGCGTGGTGTTGTTGCCGTGCTTGTCCAGGTACCAGCTGGCACAGCCTCCGGTATTCCACACGCTCTTGACCAGTTTGCCCTGCAGATCCTCGTTGTAGGAGTCCTGCACCGCGCGCTTCACCTCGACGGTGCGCAGGCCGAGGCGGTCGACGGTGGCCAGGGCGTCGGCGATGTAGTTGATCTGCGATTCGATCATGTACACCATCGAGGTGTGGCCCAGGCCGACATTCGGGCCGAGCAGGAAGAACATATTGGGGAAGTTGGCGACGGCCGAACCCTTGTAGCCCTGCTGGCCGATCTCGTCGAACACCTCCGCCAGCGTACGACCGTCCTTGCCCGAAATAGCGTTGTAGGTCGGCGAATCGGTGACATGGAAGCCGGTCGCGACGATGAGTGCGTCGATTTCGCGCTCGGTGCCGTCTTTGGTGACGATGGAGTTGGCGCGTATCTCGGCGATGCCGTCGGTGACCACGTCCACGTTCGCGCGGCTCAGCGCCGGATAGTAGTCGTTGGAGATCAGCATGCGCTTGCAGCCGATCCGGAAGGCCGGCGTTACCTTCTTGCGCAGCTCCGGATCGCGAATCTCGAGCCGCAGCTTGGCTTTTGCGAGGAGTTCGAAGGCCCGCATCAGTGCCGGAACCTTGGCCAGGCCGACAACCTGGGTTTCGCGCGCGGCGTAGATGGCGGCGCGGGACAGTCGTTGGAAGCCCGGGATGTGTCGGAAGGCGAGACGCTCGGGCAGGGTGTACGGGCGGTCCATGCGGGGGAGCAGCCAGGGTGCGGTGCGCTGGTAGACATCCAGGTGCGCGACCCGCGCGGCGATGGACGGCACGATCTGGATGGCCGAGGCGCCGGTGCCGATGATCGCGACGCGCTTGCCGGTCAGATCGGCGTCGTGGTTCCAGCGGGCGGAGTGGAAGGTCTCGCCCTCGAAACCCTTGATGCCCTTGATATCCGGGAGTGCGGGCTCGCACAGCGCGCCGACCGCGGACACCACGGTATCGGCGGTGAAGCTGCCCCGGGTGGATTCGATATGCCACAGATTGGTGGCATTGTTCCAGCGGGCGGCGGTCACGTCGCAGTTGAACAGGTGCTTGTCGAGCACGTTGTATTCGCGCGCGACGCCCTGGATGTACTGCTGGATCTCGCCCTGCTTGGAGAACGAGCGCGACCAGTCCGGGTTCAGTGCGAACGAGTACGAGTACAGGTGCGACGGCACATCGCAGGCCGCGCCGGGGTAGGTGTTGTCGCGCCAGGTGCCGCCGACATCGCTGCCACGTTCCAGCACGAGGTAATCATTGCGGCCCTGCTTGCTCAACCGGATTGCCAGGCCCAAACCAGCGAAACCGCTACCGATGATGATGGTCTTGACGTGGCGGTTGCCGACAGCTTTGTCTGTAACCTTGCGACTCATATAACCCAGACTACGGTCCTATTGAGCACGAGTCAACAGTATTGACCAGCGTTCAGTAAGATGGCCCCGTGAGTAGTCGAGGCACCATCAAGCGCACCCGGCTCAGCCCGGACGAACGCCGTCTACAACTGATCACCCTGGGCGCGAAGATGCTCGGCGACCGCGCCATCGAAGACATCTCGATCACCGAAATCGCCGGGGAAGCCGGGATCTCCCGCGGCCTGCTCTTCCACTACTTCCCGACCAAGCAGGACTTCCAGCTGGCGATAGTCCGCCACGCCAACGCCGAGCTACTGGAACGCGTCGCCCCCGACCGCACCCTCGGAATCTTCGAGATGTTGCGCGATTCGATCGAGCGCTACATCGACTACGTCGGCGAGAACCGCAATTCCTACGTATCGCTGCTGCGTGGCCCGGCCAGCGTCAGCGCCGAGGTGCTCCCACTCGTCGACCAGACCCGCAACGCCATCATCGACATCATCCTGACCGAAGTGCCTGTCGATATCCCGGACGCCGACCGTCCTCGTCTCATCCTCGCCATGCGCGGCTGGATCGCCTTCGTAGAAGAAACCACCCTCACCTGGCTCCGCCACGAAACCATCACCCGCGAACAGTTGGTCGAGCTCTTGGTCGAATCCCTACTCGCCGTGGCCCTTTCGCTGAACCCCGCGCTTGCTACCGCCATTCGCGGCTGACGAGCACTTCGAGCGGCGGATATCCTGACGTATGGGTCTGTCTCGTCGGCAGCTGTTGAGGATGGGTACGGCTGGATCGGTCGCGGTGTTGGTGGGGACATCGGCGGCCAGCAGTGGGCGGTTTCGGGCGCCGCGGTCGTTGGGGGATCCGTTCACGTTGGGGGTGGCTTCGGGGGATCCGCTGCCGGACGGTGTGGTGCTGTGGACGCGGCTGGCGCCGGATCCGTTGGCGCCGGACGGGCTCGGGGGGATGGCGCAGCATCCGGTGACCGTCGATTATGAGGTTGCCAACGATGAGCGATTCCGGGACGTGGTGGCGCGGGGGAGTGCGGTCGCCACGCGCGAACTCGCACACACCGTGCATCCGGAGATCGGTGGACTCGAGCCGAATCGGTGGTACTTCTATCGATTCCGCGCAGGTTCGGCGATTTCGCCGGTAGGTCGCACCCGAACGGCGCCGGCGTCCGGACAGTCCACTGCGCGAATGCGTTTCGCGTTCGCGTCCTGCCAATCGTGGACCTCCGGCTACTACACCGCCTATGAGCATATGAGCGCCGAAGACCTCGATCTCGTTGTGCACCTCGGGGATTACATCTACGAACGCGGCTGGAACCGTGGTCGCGAGGGCATGTCGGTGCAGCCCTATCTCGCCGCGGAAGCGGTCGACCTCCCCGGCTACCGACTGCGCTACGCCCAGGCCAAGGCCGAACAACCGCTGCGCGCGGCGCACGCGGCCTTCCCATGGTTGGTCACCATGGACGACCACGAGATCGACAACAACTGGTTCGCCGACCACCCCGGCCTCGGCCTCGACATCTACCGCATCCCCGCCCTGTTCCGCCGCCGCAAAGCCGCAGCCTTCCAGGCGATGTACGAACATCAGCCACTGCGCATCGCGGCTCTGCCGTCCGGCCCGACCATGCGCATCCATCGGCGCTACACCTTCGGCGACCTCGCCGAGGTCACCATGCTCGACACCCGCCAATACCGCACCGGCGGAGCCTGCGGTAACGGCAATGTCGGCGACGCCTGCCCCGGCCGACTCTCCCCCGATCGCTCGATACTGGGTGCACCGCAACGAGATTGGCTGCTCGAAGGCCTCGCCCGATCCACCGCGCGCTGGCAGATCCTCGGCAACCAGGTGGCCATGTCCGAATCCGACTACGACCCCGGTCCCGGGACCAATTTCGGCACCGACGCCTGGGACGCCTACGTAGCCGACCGCAACACCGTTCTCGCCACCGCCGCCGCCCGCGATATCCACAATCTCGTCGTCATCACCGGCGACCGCCACCACAACTACGCCGCCGAACTCCGCCCCGACTACACCACCCCCGAATCTCCGGTCGTAGCAGCCGAATTCACCGGCACCTCGATTACCACCGGCGGCGACGGCACCGACATGAACTCCACCGGCCGTAACCTGCTAACCGCCAACCCGGACATGAAATTCTTCAATTCCCAACGCGGATACGTCCGAGTCACCCTGGATCATGCCCTGTGGCGCACCGACTTCCGCGTCGTCCCCTACATCCGCCGCCCCGGCGCCCCGATCCACACCCGCGCGAGTTTCGTTGTGCAAGATCGGATCCCGGGAGTCAGCCCGGCTTCGCACACCGATGCCGATCGCGCGCCCAGCTCTGGAAGCGCCGGAGTTACACCCCGCCCACGATAACGGCGACGAATACTAACCACCCTCCAGCGGCCGCGACTCGACGACGCCGAGATTGGATTGCTCGTTGTCGCAGAGTTCTACGACACCGACGCGCGCGGCTGGGCCGCCGGCAGGCAATGCCCACCGACGGCCCAGTCGCATTCACTGTCAGACGTAGATGAAAGCGATACCGTTACTGGTGCCGCCCGCTGTCGTGGCAGTGATCTGCACCGTCCCTGCCGCCCCCGCCGGGGCCACGGCGGTGATCTGGATGGCGGAGTCGACGGTGAAGGAAGTGGCCGGTGTGCCACCGAAATCCACCGCGGTCGCACCGGTCAGGTCCGTGCCGGCGAGAACGACGATCGTCCCACCAGCGACCGGGCCTACGTTCGGCACCGCCACGGTCAGGCTAGGAACCGCGACATAGATGAACGCGACGCCATTGCTCGTTCCGCCCGGTGTCGTGACGGTCACCTGCACCGTCCCCGCCGCCCCCGCCGGGGCGACGGCGGTGATCTGGGTGGCGGAGTCGACGCTGAACGAGGTGGCCGGTGTCCCACCGAAATCCACCGCGGTGGCTCCGGTCAGGTTCGTTCCGGTGAAGACGACGGTGGTTCCGCCGCTCACCGGGCCCACGTTCGGCACCGCCAGGGTCAGGCTGGGAACCGCGACATAGGTGAAGGAGACACCATTGACTGTTCCACCCGCGGTGGTGACGGTCACCAGCACTGTCCCGGCCGATCCGGCGGGAGCGACCGCGGTGATCTGGGTGGCGGAGTCGACGGTGAACGAGGTTGCCGGTGTGCCACCGAAATTCACCGCCGTCGCGCCGGTCAGATTCGTTCCGGTCAGTACGACGCTGGTTCCGCCGGTAACCGGGCCCACGTTCGGCACTGCCACGGTCAGGCTGGGAACCGCGACGTAGGTGTAGGCGACGCCGTTGCTGGTTCCACCCCCGGTGGTAACAGTGACCAGGACCGTCCCCGCCGTCCCGGCGGGGACAACCGCCGTGATCTGGGTGGCGGAGTCGACGGCGAACACGGCCGGTGTCCCACCGAAACTCACTCCGGTGGCTCCGGTGAGGTTTGTCCCGGTCAATACGACCGTGGTCCCACCGGTCACCGGACCCACGTTCGGCACCACCGCGGTCAAAGTGGGCACCGCGGCATAGATGAACGCGGCACTGTTACTCGTTCCACCCGCGGTGGTAACGGTGACAAGCACCGTCCCCGCCGATCCGGCAGGGGTCACCGCGGTGATCTGGGTGGCGGAGTCGACGGTGAACGAGGTGGCCGGTGTGCCACCGAAACTCACCGACGTCGCTCCGGTCAGAGCCGTGCCGGTCAGCACAACGGTTGTCCCACCGGCCACCGGGCCCACGTTCGGCACCACCGTGGTCAAACTGGGCACGGCGACGTAGGTGTAGGCGACCCCGTTGCTGGTGCCACCGGCTGTCGTGACGGTGACGAGCACTGTCCCGGCCGACCCAGCTGGGACGACCGCGGTGATTTGAGTCGCCGAGTCGACGGTGAACGAGGTTGCCGGTGTGCCACCGAAACTCACCGACGTCGCTCCGGTCAGAGCCGTGCCGGTCAGCACAACGGTTGTCCCACCGGCCACCGGGCCCACGTTCGGCACGATCACCGTCAAAGTGGGAACCGCGATGTAGGTGTAGGCGACGCCGTTGCTGGTGCCACCGGCTGTCGTGACGGTGATCTGCACTGTCCCGGCCGATCCGGCAGGTGCCACCGCGGTGATCTGGGTGGCGGAGTCGACGGTGAACGAGGTGGCTGGTGTGCCACCGAAGCTGACTCCGGTTGCGGCGGTGAGGTTTGTCCCGGTGAGGACGACGGTGGTTCCGCCGGTCACCGATCCGACGTTCGGCACCGCCACCGTCAGGGTGGGAACCGCGACATAGGTGAACGCGACTCCGTTGCTCGTTCCACCCACGGTGGTAACAGTGACCAGGACCGTCCCGGCCGATCCGGCAGGAGCGACTGCGGTGATCTGGGTGGCGGCGTCGACGGTGAACGAGGTGGCTGGTGTGCCACCGAAACTCACCGACGTCGCTCCGGTCAGGGACGTGCCGGTCAGTACGACGGTGGTTCCGCCAGCGACCGGGCCCACGTTCGGCACCGCCACGGTCAGCGTGGGAACCGCGATATAGGTGAACGCGACCCCGTTGCTCGTTCCGCCCGCTGTTGTGACGGTGACGAGCACGGTCCCGGCCGATCCGGCAGGAGCGACCGCCGTGATCTGGGTAGCGGAGTCGACCGTGAACGAGGTGGCCGGTGTGCCACCGAAACTCACTCCCGTTGCGGCGGTGAGGTTTGTCCCGGTCAGTACGACGGTGGTTCCGCCGGTCACCGGGCCCACGTTCGGCACGATCACCGTCAAAGTGGGAACCGCGATGTAGGTGTAGGCGACGCCGTTGCTGGTGCCACCGGCTGTCGTGACGGTGATCTGCACTGTCCCGGCCGATCCGGCGGGAGCCACCGCGGTGATCTGGGTGGCGGAGTCGACGGTGAACGAGGTGGCTGGTGTGCCACCGAAGCTGACTCCGGTTGCGGCGGTGAGGTTTGTCCCGGTGAGGACGACGGTGGTTCCGCCGGTCACCGATCCGACGTTCGGCACCGCCACCGTCAGGGTGGGAACCGCGACATAGGTGAACGCGACTCCGTTGCTCGTTCCACCCACGGTGGTAACAGTGACCAGGACCGTCCCGGCCGATCCGGCAGGAGCGACTGCGGTGATCTGGGTGGCGGCGTCGACGGTGAACGAGGTGGCTGGTGTGCCACCGAAACTCACCGACGTCGCTCCGGTCAGGGACGTGCCGGTCAGTACGACGGTGGTTCCGCCAGCGACCGGGCCCACGTTCGGCACCGCCACGGTCAGCGTGGGAACCGCGATATAGGTGAACGCGACCCCGTTGCTCGTTCCGCCCGCTGTTGTGACGGTGACGAGCACGGTCCCGGCCGATCCGGCAGGAGCGACCGCCGTGATCTGGGTAGCGGAGTCGACCGTGAACGAGGTGGCCGGTGTGCCACCGAAACTCACTCCCGTTGCGGCGGTGAGGTTTGTCCCGGTCAGTACGACGGTGGTTCCGCCGGTCACCGGGCCCACGTTCGGCACGATCACCGTCAAAGTGGGAACCGCGATGTAGGTGTAGGCGACGCCGTTGCTGGTGCCACCGGCTGTCGTGACGGTGATCTGCACTGTCCCGGCCGATCCGGCGGGAGCCACCGCGGTGATCTGGGTGGCGGAGTCGACGGTGAACGAGGTGGCTGGTGTGCCACCGAAGCTGACTCCGGTTGCGGCGGTGAGGTTTGTCCCGGTGAGGACGACGGTGGTTCCGCCGGTCACCGATCCGACGTTCGGCACCGCCACCGTCAGGGTGGGAACCGCGACATAGGTGAACGCGACTCCGTTGCTCGTTCCACCCACGGTGGTAACAGTGACCTGCACTGTCCCGGCCGATCCGGCAGGAGCGACTGCGGTGATCTGGGTGGCGGCGTCGACGGTGAACGAGGTCGCCGGTGTGCCACCGAAACTCACTGCCGTTGCGCCGGTCAGGTTTGTCCCGGTCAGGACGACGGTGGTTCCGCCGGTCACCGATCCGACGTTCGGCACGATCGTGCTCAGCGTCGGGACTGCCACGTAGGTGTAGGAGACACCGTTGCTGGTACCACCGACTGTCGTGACGGTCACCTGCACCGTCCCGGCCGATCCGGCAGGAGCCACCGCGGTGATCTGAGTCGCGGAGTCGACGGTGAACGAGGTCGCCGGTGTCCCACCGAAACTCACCGATGTCGCACCGGTCAAAGCCGTGCCCGTCAGCACGACGGTGGTTCCGCCGGTCACCGATCCGACGTTCGGCACCACCGCGGTCAGGGTAGGCACCGCGATATAGGTGAACGCGACGCCGTTGCTGGTGCCACCTGCGGTGGTAACAGTGACCAGGACCGTCCCGGCGGCCCCTGCTGGGGCGACCGCGGTGATTTGGGTGGCGGAGTCGACGGTGAACGAGGTGGCTGGTGTGCCACCGAAACTCACCGCTGTCGCACCGGTGAGGTTTGTCCCGGTCAGTACGACGGTGGTTCCGCCGGTTACTGATCCGACGTTGGGCACGATCGTGGTGAGGGTGGGGACCGCGATGTAGGTGTAGGAGACGCCGTTGCTGGTGCCACCGACTGTCGTGACGGTTACCTGCACTGTCCCGGCGGCCCCTGCTGGCGCGACGGCGGTGATTTGGGTGGCGGAGTCGACGGTGAACGAGGTGGCTGGTGTGCCACCGAAACTCACCGATGTCGCACCGGTGAGGTTTGTCCCGGTCAGTACGACGGTGGTTCCGCCGGTTACTGATCCGACATTGGGCACGATCGTGGTGAGGGTGGGCACCGCGATGTAGGTGAACGCGACGCCGTTGCTGGTTCCACCGACTGTCGTGACGGTTACCTGCACTGTCCCGGCGGCCCCTGCTGGGGCGACCGCGGTGATCTGGGTCGCGGAGTCCACGGTGAACGAGGTTGCCGGTGTGCCACCGAAACTCACCGATGTCGCACCGGTGAGGTTTGTCCCGGTCAGCACGACGGTGGTTCCGCCGGTCACTGATCCGACGTTGGGCACGATCGTGGTCAGCGTGGGGACCGCGATGTAGGTGTAGGAGACGCCGTTGCTGGTGCCACCGACTGTCGTGACGGTTACCTGCACTGTCCCGGCCGATCCGGCGGGAGCCACCGCGGTGATCTGGGTGGCGGAGTCGACGATGAACGAGGTCGCCGGTGTGCCACCGAAACTCACCGATGTCGCACCGGTCAGGTTTGTCCCGGTCAGCACGACGGTGGTTCCGCCGGTCACTGATCCGACGTTGGGCACGATCGTGGTCAGCGTCGGGACCGCGATGTAGGTGTAGGAGACGCCGTTGCTGGTGCCACCGACAGTCGTGACGGTTACCTGCACTGTCCCGGCCGATCCGGCGGGAGCCACCGCGGTGATCTGGGTGGCGGAGTCGACGATGAACGAGGTCGCCGGTGTGCCACCGAAACTCACCGATGTCGCACCGGTCAAAGCCGTGCCCGTCAGCACGACGGTGGTTCCGCCGGTCACTGATCCGACATTGGGCACGATCGTGGTCAATGTGGGGACCGCGATGTAGGTGTAGGAGACGCCGTTGCTGGTCCCCCCCACTGTCGTGACGGTGACGAGCACCGTCCCGGCCGACCCTGCTGGGGCGACTGCGGTGATTTGGGTGGCGGAGTCGACGGTGAACGAGGTGGCTGGTGTGCCACCGAAACTCACCGATGTCGCACCGGTGAGGTTTGTTCCGGTGAGGACGACGGTGGTTCCGCCGGTCACCGATCCGACGTTCGGCACGATCGTGGTCAGCGTCGGCACCGCGACATAGGTGTAGGAGACACCGTTGCTGGTACCACCGACTGTCGTGACGGTCACCTGCACCGTCCCGGCCGATCCGGCAGGAGCCACCGCGGTGATCTGAGTCGCGGAGTCGACGGTGAACGAGGTCGCCGGTGTGCCACCGAAACTCACCGATGTCGCACCGGTCAGGGCCGTGCCCGTCAGCACGACGGTGGTTCCGCCGGTCACCGATCCGACATTGGGCACGATCGTGGTCAAGGTGGGGACCGCGATGTAGGTGTAGGCCACGCCGTTGCTGGTTCCACCTGCGGTGGTAACAGTGACCAGCACGGTCCCAGCCGCTCCGGCAGGAGCCACGGCGGTGATCTGGGTCGCGGAGTTCACGGTGAACGAGGTTGCCGGTGTGCCACCGAAACTCACTCCCGTCGCACCGGTCAGGTTTGTCCCGGTGAGGACGACGGTGGTTCCGCCGGTCACTGATCCGACATTGGGCACGATCGTGGTCAAGGTGGGTACCGCGATGTAGGTGTACGAGACGCCATTGCTGGTGCCACCCGCGGTGGTGACAGTCACCTGCACCGTCCCGGCCGAATGAGCGGGAGCGACGGCGGTGATCTGGGTGGCGGAATCGACCGTGAACGAGGTCGCTGGTGTGCCACCGAAACTCACTCCCGTCGCACCGGTCAGGTTTGTCCCGGTGAGAACTACCGTGGTTCCGCCGGTCACCGATCCGACATTGGGCACGATCGTGGTCAAGGTGGGCACAGCGACGTAGGTGTAAGCGACACCGTTACTGGTTCCACCGGCTGTCGTGACGGTTACCTGCACCGTCCCGGCCGAATGAGCGGGAGCGACGGCGGTGATTTGGGTCGCGGAGTTCACGGTGAACGAGGTGGCTGGTGTGCCACCGAAACTCACCGCGGTCGCGCCGGTCAGGGCCGTGCCGGTCAGCACGACCGTGGTTCCACCGGCGACCGGACCCGTGTTGGGCACGATCGTGGTCAAGGTGGGTACCGCGATGTAGGTGTAGGAGACGCCGTTGCTGGTGCCACCCGCCGTGGTGACAGTCACCAGCACCGTCCCGGCCGAATGAGCAGGAGCCACCGCGGTGATCTGGGTGGCGGAGTTCACGGTGAACGAGGTGGCTGGTGTGCCACCGAAACTCACCGATGTCGCACCGGTCAGATTTGTCCCGGTCAGCACGACGGTGGTTCCGCCAGCGACCGGACCCGTGTTGGGCACGATCGTGGTCAAGGTGGGCACCGCGACGTAGGTGTAGGAGACGCCGTTGCTCGTGCCGCCCGCCGTCGTGACCTTGACCTGCACGGTCCCGGCCGAATGGGCGGGAGCGACGGCGGTGATCTGGGTGGCGGAGTTCACGGTGAACGAGGTGGCTGGTGTGCCACCGAAACTCACCGAGGTCGCACCGGTCAGGTTTGTCCCGGTCAGCACGACCGTGGTTCCGCCGGTCACCGATCCTGCCGTGGGCGTGATGCTGGTCAGGGTAGGTACCGCCGCGTAGGTGTAGGCGACGCCGTTACTGGTTCCGCCCGAGCCGGTGACGGTCACCTGCACGGTCCCGGCCGAATGGGCGGGAGCGACGGCGGTGATCTGGGTAGCGGAGTTGACGGTGAATGTCGTTGCGGTCGTGCCGAACCGGACGGTCAACGGGCCGGTGAATCCGGTGCCGGTGATCGTCACATTGTTCCCACCGGAAGTGGGTCCGGCGGTCGGGGAGATGGAGGTGATGGTCGGAACGACGACATAGACGTAGGTAACCGCGTTGCTGGTGCCACCCGGTCCGGTGACCGTGACCGTGACGATCCCGGTGCCCGCCGGGGTGACGGCGGTGATCTGCGTGTCGGAATTCACGGTGAACGAAGTCGCCGGTGTGCCACCGAAATTCACCGCGGTGACTCCCGTCAGGCCCGACCCGGTGAGCGTGACCGTCGTTCCGCCCGCGGTCGACCCCTGGCTGGGGCTGATGCTGCTCAAGGAAGGAACCGCGAGATAGGTGTAGGAGACACCGTTACTGGTACCCGCCGAGGTGGTAACAGTGACCTGGACAGTACCGACCGAGCCCGCGGGGGCGACCGCAGTGATCTGCGTCGGTGAATCCAGAGTGAAAGTCGTTGCGGTAGTGCCGAACCGGACGGTAGTGGGACCGGTGAACCCCGTACCGGTGATCGTGACGCTGGTTCCCCCTGTCGTGGGTCCCGAGGTCGGGGAGATAGACGTGATCGTAGGCACGATGCATGCCTCCTTGCTGCTGTAATTCCTGTAATGCAACTGAGCGGTTGCCCGAGTTGCTGTGGCGGCCCGCAACTTCCATTAACGTCCCTGAAACACGTCGTGGACCGACCTGAGGCGTTCGGTTTCGTCCGTTATCCGATTTCCGTCGCCTGCCGAAGATCTGGAGACTTCCGTTCGGGTTCGGCAACCTCTACCGGCACTGCGTCCGATAGCCGTGATGCAAGCGACATCGCAGCCGTTGGGTATCACACCGCGCCGGTAGCATCGAGGCCTGCGCCGCAACGGGTTTCGTCATCGGTGCGACCACTCACCGGCGGTGCTCCGATGCGATCACCGTGCGGATTCCGTGTGTATACCCCTCGAAGCCGACACCACCGCAACTGGCAGCCGGGACGCCGCCGCACTACGTCCGACCGCGTGCGCAATGACATCGTCGGTGAGCCGTCGAAGGGTGCGTCGATTCCGGATATTTCGACAATCCGAATTCCGTACGTAATTTCCGATGCACCCGAGAATCGGTTGCTGTCGAACCATCATTTCGCACGGGCACAGCGTGATTGAGACCCGCGCTTTACGGATGCGCTATTCGGCCGAGTGGAAATAGTTACTTGGCGTTCGTCCCGGTGCGGCTTCGCCCGGTTCGAGGCGCGGTCCGCGCCGCGATCGCACCACCGCCGAACCATCGGCCGCAGCGCCGCACTGTCATTCGGGCTCGCGGCCGCTCGAAGGGCGCACACACTGCCGGATCACGCGGGAAACCCTCTGCCCATGGGAATTTCCCGGGCTTGCCGCGGTCGGTCGGGCTCGGTCCGGTTATGCCGCCGGCTAATGACTTGCACCGGAAAATGAATTACCGGACGGGAGGCAAGATCTAAATGTGAAAACGGACGAAAACGGATCAGAGATGCATTGCCCTACAACAGAGTAGGAGGCTTACTGGAAGTAGCCATCCAGTGCAGTCGGGGAATCACCATCGCGGCAAAGGAGCCAGCGTCATGCCTACCGTCACCTCCCGCTCTCCGACATCGGGGCCCACATCGAGAGACGCGAACGTTCTGTGATGGGTATCGACTTCACCGGTCCTTTGATCGCGCGATGCGGTACTACCCCGACCACCTTCACCATCGACTCGGATAGGTAGGTCACCGCCATCGCGCCTGCGGGACGGTGCAGGTCACCGGCCCCGCGGCGGGACTCGGCAACGGTGGCTGTAACGTTGCAATACCTGCCGTGAACAGCACCAGTCCCATCCAAGGGCCTGTCGCAGGCGGTGCTACAGCCCAGCCTCACCGGGACAGGACTGTCGGCCGCCACTGCGATCGCTTTCGTCGGCAGTATTGCGGGCTACCGTGTTGATCATCGACCCGGACTGCAGCTTTGCGCTCGCCCCGGCCGGGAGGGGACGGTACAGCTCACCGTGGCCACGGTGGGTGAGATCGGTAACAGCGTCTCCTACACCATGTCCGAGCGGTACTGCGTCCGGGCGGTCACCGGACAGCGTTGCTGGCCCGTGCGAGCCGCGGTTGTAGATCGAGTCGCCGCCACCAGGGCGGTGATTTCAGGGGTAAGGGGGTTTCATTGGCTACCGTTCTGAAGATGCTGCTGGCGCAGCAGCATCTCAAAAGCCACTCGGATTTCCTGGCGGCGTACGATAGGTTCGCCGCACAGCTGGATCCTCCCATTCCCCCTGGTTACGGGCCCGCGAAGACGCAGTTCTACCAGTGGCTTTCGGGCGGGATGGTCGGGCTTCCCCGCGACTACCATTGCCGGGTGCTGGCCAGAATGTTCCCTGGCTGGACGATCGAGAGCTTGTTTCAGATGGCGGGTGCCGCACCGGTCGCCGGTCGAGCGAACGAGTTGGAATCTCCCGGAACGGATATCGAGCTCGAGGCATTTCTCGGGGCCGAGATGATCACCAGCGGGATTACTCTCGTGTACCCGACCTTCGAACTACCACTGCGGCCACTGCATGCACTCGATTCGGTCGAGGCTCCCTATGGGTGCGCATTCGGGAAGGTTCGCGCATTCGCGGCTGATCATCGCTCGGATGTGTTGGCTGCCTTACCGGAGAAGGAAGTTCGCGGGCTGCTGTACGTATTTTCTGTGCTCCAGCGCCACACTGGCATTTTGACTGAGATTCGGAGTGACCGGGACATCGTTGCGAACAGCGACCGCCCCTATATCAGCTTTGGACTGACTTGCAACGACTGCACACGTATGTACCTCGAAAGCGTCGAGCGTCCCCTTTTCACTCTCAATGTCACCAGTGCCGAAGGCGGTTCCCGTTTCGAGCAATTGGAGTTGACGGACGGTAGTCGGTATGACTCGAGCGGAGATCACAGTATTGGCGTCATCGCGCGGGTGCGACCCAGCCCGGTTCTGCACCCCGACCGATACTGGATATTCTGCGCGGGCTTGGGCCCGCGTGGTACCACCGGGGCAAGCTGGTATCTCGCCAACTCCTGGAGTCCCTTGCAGCGACGTGCCGGTGATCACGAGTTCGTCGCAGTGGTCGGCGTCGATGAGGACTCCGACGATACCGCCCATTTGGAGCATGTGCTGATCGAATCGGGATGATGACGCGCAACTGGTATTGCGTTGTGTTTCACCCGGTTTCGCGTCCCAGGCATGTTCATTCGTCGGCAATCGTAGATGACGCCTGAATAACAACGCCGGGCCGAATCACTCTGCGGAAGAATGGATTCGGCCCGGCGCTTGATCGGTGAAACTATGCGGTCGGCTCGAAGGCCTCGGCGACGATTTCGGCTTGTTCCACCGCGTGGACCTTCGACGAACCCGAGGAGGGGGCCGACATGGCGCGGCGGGAGATGCGGCGGAGCTTGGTGAAGCGCTCCGGAAGCAGCTCGGGCAGGTTCAGGCCGAAGAACGGCCAAGCGCCCTGGTTGGCCGGTTCCTCCTGGACCCAGGCGATATCGGTCGCATTCGGGTAGCCAGCCAGTGCCTCGTTGAGGCGGAACTTGGGCAGCGGGTAGAGCTGCTCGATGCGGACGATGGCGACGTCTTCGCGCTTCTGCTTGGCCTTCTCGGCGACGAGTTCGTAGTAGAGCTTGCCGCTGGTCAGCAGGACCCGCTTGACCTTGTTGCGGTCGCCGATGCCCTGTTCGTAGGTGGGCTCGTCGAAGACCGAGCGGAACTTCGATTCGGTGAAGTCCTTCAAGTCCGAGACCACGGCCTTGTTGCGCAGCATCGACTTCGGGGTGAAGACGATCAGCGGGCGGCGGATGCCGTCCAGTGCGTGGCGGCGCAGCAGGTGGAAGTAGTTCGCCGGGGTGGACGGTACGGCGACCGTCATCGAACCCTCGGCGCACAGCTGCAGGAAGCGCTCGATGCGACCGGAGGTGTGGTCCGGGCCCTGACCCTCGTGACCGTGCGGCAGCAGCAGCACGACCTCCGACAGCTGACCCCACTTGGCCTCACCGGAGGAGATGAACTCGTCGATGATGGACTGCGCGCCGTTGACGAAGTCACCGAACTGCGCCTCCCACAGCACGAGTGCGTCCGGGTTGCCCAGCGAGTAGCCGTATTCGAAGCCGACGGCGGCGTATTCGCTCAGCGCCGAGTCGTGCACCGCGAACCAACCCGGGTTGGAGCTGCCGATGTTGTGCAGCGGGGTGTATTCCTCGGCTGTCTTGCGGTCGATGATCACCGAGTGACGCTGGGTGAAGGTGCCGCGACGCGAATCCTGACCGGTCAGACGCACCGCGCGACCCTCATCGATCAGTGTGCCGAAGGCGAGCAATTCGGCGAAGGCCCAGTCGACCTTGCCCTCGTAGGCCATTTCGCGGCGCTTCTCCAGCACCGGCCTGACGCGCGGGTGCACATTGAAGCCGTCCGGCACGCCGAGGAAGGCGTCGCCGATGCGCTGCAGCACGGCCTTGTCCACGGCCGTCACGACCGTCGCTGGCACCTGCTGGTCGTCCTCGACCGATTCACTCGGTTCCGGTGTGTACTTCTCCAGTTCCCTGACTTCGTTGAAGACCCGCTCCAGCTGACCCTGGTAGTCACGCAGCGCGTCCTCGGCCTCTTTCATGGAGATATCGCCACGGCCGATCAGGCTCTCGGTGTATGCCTTGCGCACCGAGCGCTTGGTGTCGATGACGTCGTACATGTACGGCTGGGTCATCGACGGGTCGTCGCCCTCGTTGTGGCCACGACGCCGGTAGCAGATCATGTCGATCACGACGTCCTTGCGGAACTTCTGGCGGAAGTCCACCGCCAGGCGCGCCACCCAGTCGCAGGCCTCGGGGTCATCACCGTTCACGTGGAAGATCGGCGCGCCGATGAACTTCGCGATGTCGGTGGAGTATTCGGTGGAGCGGCTGTTCTCCGGTGCGGTGGTGAAGCCGATCTGGTTGTTCACCACGATGTGGATGGTGCCGCCGACGCGGTAACCGCGCAGGCCCGACAGGTTCAGCGTCTCCGCGACCACACCCTGACCCGCGAATGCGGCGTCACCGTGCAGCATCAGCGGCATGACCGAGAAGCCCTCGGGCCCGTCGCCCTTGTTCAGCAGGTCTTGCTTGGCACGCACCAGACCCTCGAGCACCGGGTCGACCGCCTCCAGGTGCGAGGGGTTGGCGGTGAGCGAGACCTCGATCTCGTTGTCGCCGAACATCTGCAGGTAGGTGCCGCGCGCGCCGAGGTGGTACTTCACGTCGCCGGAGCCGTGCGTGGCCGCCGGGTTCATATTGCCCTCGAACTCGGTGAAGATCTTCGAGTACGGCTTGCCGACGATATTGGCGAGCACGTTGAGGCGACCGCGGTGCGGCATACCGATGACGACCTCGTCGAGCGAATGCTCGGCGGACTGGTCGATCACGGCATCCATCATCGGGATGACGGCCTCGGCGCCCTCGAGCGAGAAGCGTTTCTGCCCGACGTATTTGGTCTGCAGGAAGGTTTCGAAGGCCTCCGCCGCGTTCAACCGGTTCAGGATGTACTTCTGCTGTGCGACAGTCGGCTTGACGTGCTTCTGCTCGACGCGCTCCTGAATCCATTGCAGCTGCTCGGTTTCCAGGATATGGGTGTACTCCACACCGACGTGGCGGCAGTAGGCATCGCGCAGCACCGAGAGCACATCGCGCAGCTTCATCCGTTCCTGGCCGTGGAAGCCCGCCACATCGAAGGCGCGGTCCAGGTCCCAGAGGGTGAGGCCGTGTTGGGTGACATCGAGGTCCGGATGGCTGCGGAACTTGTCCTTGACCAGCCGCAGCGGATCGGTGTCGGCCATCAGGTGGCCCCGGTTGCGGTAGGCGGCGATCATCTCGAGCACGCGGGTGCTCTTGTCGACGCCGCGCTCCTTGACGTCCTTGCGCCAGCGCACCGGCTCATACGGCACGCCGAGGCCGTGGAAGATCTCGTCGTAGAACTCGTCGCTGATCAGCAGGTTGTGGATGGTGCGAAGGAAGTCGCCGGATTCCGCGCCCTGGATGATGCGGTGGTCGTAGGTCGAGGTCAGGGTCATCAGCTTGCCGACGCCGAGCTCGTTGATGCGCTCATCGCTCATGCCCTGGAATTCGGCCGGGTACTCCATCGCGCCGGCGCCGACGATCGCGCCCTGACCCGGCATCAGTCGCGGCACCGAGTGCACGGTGCCGATGGTGCCCGGGTTGGTCAGCGAGATGGTCACGCCGGTGAAGTCGTCGATGCCGAGTTTGCCGTCACGGGCGCGGCGCACGATGTCCTCGTAGGCGGTGTGGAACTGCCCGAAGGTCATGGTCTCGCAGCCCTTGATGGCCGCGACGACCAGCGAGCGGCTGCCGTCCTTACCCGCCAGGTCGATGGCAAGTCCGAGGTTGGTGTGTGCGGGGGTCACCGCGTTCGGCTTGCCGTCGATCTCGGCGAAGTGCCGGTTCAGATTCGGGAACGACTTGACCGCCTGCACGATCGCGTATCCGAGCAGGTGGGTGAAGGAGATCTTGCCGCCGCGGGTGCGGGCCAGGTGGTTGTTGATGACCAGGCGGTTATCGATCATCAGTTTCGCCGGAATGGCGCGCACGCTGGTCGCGGTCGGGATCGTCAGGGACGCCGACATGTTCTTGACCACGGCGGCGGCCGGTCCGCGCAGGACCTTCGCCTCGTCGGCCGCGGTGTCCGCGGGCTTCGGCGCGCCGGAGGTGGGCGCGGCATTCGAGGTCGGCGCGGGAGTCGTCTGCGGCGCGCGGGCGGTGGGCTTCGCGGGAGCGGGAGGCGCGGGAGCGGGAGGCGCGGGAGGCTTGGGCGCGGCGGGCGCGGGTGCCGGGGCGGGGGTCGCCGCGGCCGGGGTCGCCTTCACCGACGCGGGAGCCGGTGCCGGGTTGGCCACCTGCGCGGGTGCGGCCGCGGGCGCGGCGCTGTTAACTGAATCACCCGCGACTTCGGGCGTGTAATCGGCGAGGAACTCGTGCCAACTTTCATCGACGGAAGATGGATCCTGTTTGTACTTTTGATACATCTCATCGACTAGCCACTGGTTCTGTCCGAACTGGGAAGTTGAGCTGCTCACAGCAGGTGTTCGCCTCATTTCGTTCTTCGCGCTGCGACGTTTGTGACGTGCCCGGCACGGGGATCAGCGGATGCGCGCCGATGCGCCCTCTCTGAGGATAGGCCCAGCAGCAAATCAGTGAATCGACTGACCACCGGACAAACGTGATCCCAAAGATGACGACCCGTCCTCAGTCGAGAATATTCCCCCCGTTTCGCTGGCCGCCGCCCAGAGCTGGGCATAGCGGCCACCGGCCGCAACCAACGTGTCGTGCGGTCCGATTTCGGCGATTCGCCCGCGTTCCACGACGGCGATCCGATCGGCTCGCGCGGCGGTTCCCAAGCGGTGCGCCACCACGACGGTGGTGCGGCCGCGAGTCAGCGATCGGCTTGCTACCAGCACCGATGCCTCGGTCTCCGGATCGAGGGTGGCGGTGGCCTCGTCGAGCAGCAGCAGATCCGGACGGACCAGTTCGGCTCTGGCCAGTGCGATCATTTGGCGTTGGCCCGCCGAGAGGCCGCGGCCACGCTCACCGATCGGGTGGCGCATGCCCTGCGGTAGCGCGGCGATCATGTCGGCCGCACCGACGGCGGTGGCGGCCGCCGCGATCTCGGCTTCGGTGGCGCAAGGTTTCCCGAATGCAATGTTGCTGGCGACATCGCCGGTGAAGAGGTGAGCTTCCTGGGGGACGATGCCGAGCCGGGCGCGGTAGTCGGTGAGGCGGTAGTCGCGGATGTCGATGTCGTCGACCGCGATCGCGCCATGGGCGTCGCGCGGCAAGTCGTAGAGGCGGGCCAGCAACTTGACGATGGTGGATTTGCCCGCGCCGGTCGGTCCGACCAGGGCCAACGTGGATCCGGCCGGAATCCGCAGCGAAACTCCGTCGAGGGCGGGTTGCTCGGTGCTCGGATAGTGGAATCGGATGTCGTCGAGGACGACCTCGCCGCGCAGTCCGTGGTCGATGGCGATCGCGTCCGGTGGATCGGCGGCGATGGAGGACGGGGTGCGCAGCAGGTCGCCGATGCGGCGCAGTCCGACGCGCGCCTGCTGGTAGCCGTCGAAAACCTGGGACAACTGCAGGATCGGGCCGAAGAGCAGCTGCAGGTAGAGCACGAAGGCGATCAATGTGCCCGCGGTCGTGGTGGCGTCGGCGACTTCGCGCGCGCCGAAGTACACGACCGCGGCCAGCGCCAGATCGGCCCATGCGATGACGAAAGCGAAGTACATCGCGATCGCGCGCTGGGCGCGCATCCGACTGGCGCGGTAGCGATCGGAGTATTCGGCGAAGCGGCGGGCGGCGATCGGCTCGTGCCGGTTGGCCTGAACGGCGCGCAGACCGGCGACGTTTTCCTGGAAATCCGCATTGACGGTCGAGACGTGTTCGCGCGAGACGGTGTAGGCGGTGGAGGAGACGCGGCGGAACAGCGCTGTCGCCACCAGCAGCGGGGGAAGTGCGATCAATACCACCGCGGCCAGCGAGGTATCGATGACCAGTAGCGCCACCGCGATGCCGACCAGGGTGAGCATGCCGATCAGGGTGGTGGCGACGCCGGTTTGCAGGAAGGTCGACAGTGCGTCCACGTCGGTGGTCATCCGGGTCATGATGCGACCGGACAACTCGCGCTCGTAGTAGTCCAATCCCAGCCGTTGCAGATGGGCATAGCTGCGCACGCGCAGGCCGTAGAGGACGCGTTCGCCGGTGCGGGCAGTGAGGATGGTGGTCGCCGCGCCCACCGCGAGATTGAGTACCACCAAGACCGCGCCGAGCACTCCGGCTCTGGCGAGTACGCCCGAATCATGGCCGCTCACGCCGGAATCGATGGCGTAGCGCACGATCGGTGGGAAGGCGACGCCGATGAGGGTGTCCAGTGCGAGCAGCGTGATGACGGTCAGGACCAACCAGCGCACCGGGCGCAGGAGGCGAGCGAGCCGGAATCCGGGATCTGGCTTGCGCAGCCGCTCATCGTCCGAGCCGGGTTGTTCGGTGGCCGGTGGCAGGCGTTCGATGGTGCGGCGCAATTCGGGGGTTTCACTGAGATCGGCTGCGGCGCCGGAGAAGCCACCTGGACCGCTGGTGCCGGTGGGGCGCTTGGTATCAGCTGACGCTGGGGTAGCAGCGACTGTGGCTTCGTCATTGGCGTATGGGACCGGGCCGGGAAGCCGGATCACCCGATCCGCATGCGCAAGTGTCGATTCCCGATGCGCCAAGATCAATGTCGTGCGCCCGCCCGCATCGGCCAGTTTCTCGAAGATGGTCGCCTCGGTCACCGCGTCGACCGCGGAGGTCGCGTCATCGAGTACCAGAATCCGTGGCTGCGCCAATAGCGCTCTGGCCAAAGCGATTCGCTGCCGCTGCCCGCCGGAGAGTGTCAATCCGCGTTCACCGACAACGGTGTCGTAGCCGTCCGAGAGTTCGGTGATGAACTCGTCGGCCGCGGCAAGCTTTGCGGCATAGCGGATTTCGGCATCGGTTGCCGCTGGTCGACCGAGGCCGATGTTGGCGGCGATGGTGTCGGAGAACAGGAACGGATCGTCGAAAACCACCCCGATCGCGCTCCGGAGATCGGTCGCACGCAGATCTGCGATATCCACGGCCTCGGCATTTCGCGGGTCTGCCCGCACCGGCGAGCCGTACGCGGGGCCGCCGAGCTGTGGAGCGACTGGTGCTGCCGAAGGCGAGTCGGCGGTATCGGCGGTTCGGTTCTTCGCAACGGCGAACTCACCTGCGGTGGTGCCCAGTTCGGTGCCGAAGAGGCGGATGCTACCGGAGTCGGGGGCGTAGAAGCGGGGCAGAAGTAGTGACAGCGTTGACTTCCCGGAGCCCGCGGGGCCGATGATGGCGACGGTTTCGCCGGGCTGCACGGTCAAGTCGAGCTCACGCAAGATGGGCTGTGCGGGATCGAATCCGAAAGTCAGCGAATCGATGTCGAAACCCAGAGGCCCATCGGGAAGCTCGGCAGGGGCAGGCGGGTCGGCGATCTCGGGGGCCGCGTCGATGACCTGATAGACGCGCTCGGCCGCGGCCCTGGTCAGCTGGGCCATGATCACCACTGACGACATGGTTCGGGTGGTCACGGTCATGGTCGTGACATACGCGGAGAAGGCGAGAAATGTGCCGATACCGATAACGTCGTGCAGCGCGAGTAGTCCGCCGACAACGATCACCGCGACCAGCCCGGCTTGCGGAATCGTGGTCACCACGGGTGCGAAGCGCGCATTGATCTTGGCCGCGCGCATTCGCTCGGCGTAGAGAACGCGCCCGTGCGACTCCAGCACGCGCACCATCCGAGCTTCCTGCCCGAAGCCCTTGACCACGCGCACGCCGGTGACGGTCTCTTCTACATGTTGCGCGACCTCGGCAGCGCGTTGCTGCGCCGACCACGTCGCCGCGTACAGGCGCGGCCGCATCCGATACACCAGCACCGCGATGGCGGGGACAACCAGCAGTGCGACGGCGGCCAGCGGCGGCGACAGCCACACCATGACGGCGGCGGCCAGCAGGAACTCGAGCAATGCCAGCCCGGACAGTGGCGTCATCGCCAAAAGCCCCTGCACCAACTGCAGATCCGTGATCGAGCGCGACACCACCTGTCCGGTGCGCAGCGCGTCCTGTCCGACGCCGTCGAGTCGTTGCAATGAGGCGAGCAGACTGACACGTAACGAGTGCTGCACATCGAGGGAAAGTCGTCCGGCCAACATACGGCGTCCGAAGGCAGCCGAGAACCGGCCTAGTGCGACGAGGGCGAGCAGGGCCGCAACGGTCCCGATGACGGAGGTATCACCGACTCCGGCCGCATCAACCGCCCGCTTGGTCAGCAGCGGCGCCGAGATCTCGACCATCGCTCCGGCCGCCAAAGCGATCGCGATACCCGTGACCGTGCCCCGGTGGCTCCGGCACTCGGACCACAGTCTGCGCATCCAACCCATACCGCGCTCGGTCACTCCGCTGCTCACCCGTCTTGTCGTGCTGTCCCGACGGTAATGACACGTGCCGCACCGTTGTTTGTTCCCCGCCGCCGGGGCGGCGTCAGATGTCGCTGGTGCGGAGCAACCACCAGGCCCCGCCCGCGGCGGCGATCGTCCAGAGAATGAGGACCACCAAGGCGGCGGGGGTGGGTGCCAGGAAATCGCTGTCTTTGAAGGATCCGACGGCGACGGTGCTGACGGTGGCGGAACCGGGCAGGACGGCGACCACTCCGGCGAGGCCGATCGCCTTGGCGACCACCCAGGTCAACGGTTCGATGATCACCAGCCAGCCGAGCATCGCCGCGACCGCGGTGGTGGAGGTGCGCAGCAGCAATCCCAGACCGGCCCCGATCAGGGACCAGCAGACCGCGGCGAGCAGACCGCCGCCGAGAACCGCCAGCAAGCGCACTCCGAAGTCGAATTTGCCGCGGCCGAAACCGAGCAGACAGGCGAAGGCGATGAGTTCGACGACGAAGGTCGCCGCCAAGGCGAAACCCGCGGTGACGAGGAATTTCGCGGCGGCCAGGCGATCCCGGTCGGGGGTGAACACGGCGGTGGACGATATTGTCGCGTAACGATATTCGGCGCCCGCACCGGCCGCACCGAAGGCACCGGCCAGCACGATCGCGGCCGCGAGACCGATATAGAGCCCGATGGTCGCCGCGCCCGTGGCCGGATTGGATTTCGGATCGGCGGGTCCGGCCAGCAGTGCGGTCACCGTGCTCGCGACGAGGGCGATCGCGGGGATCAGTGCGGCCAGGATTCGGCTCGCGCGCAGCGTGCTGACCTTGCGGACCTCGGAGTTGACGGCCGGAACGAGATCCGGAGGCAGAACAGCGATCATCGTGGAATCCCATAGGGGGTCGGTTGCTGCGGTGCGATCCCGGCATAGGGGGCGGGCTGGGGCGGGCGGGCCGGTTTGACCAGCGAGGCGAGCACTCGGTCCGGGTGGATCTGATCGGCGGCGATATTGTCCACGCGCACATTGGCCGCCGTCGCCGCCGCACGGATCTGCTCTTCGGTCGCCTCGGCAACGGCCAGGCGTCCGTCGGGACGGATCACCGCATCGGTGAAGCCCTGTGCCGCCAACATCGTCGCGAGTGCGATCGGGGTCGATGCGGCGACGACCAGGCGATCGGGATGACCGCGCCGTAGCCTAGCGGGTGTCCCCTGGTAGACCACCGAACCCTCGCTCACGACAATGATGTTGTCCGCCATGGGAATCACATTCGCCAGGCTTTCGCTGGAAAACAGGACCGAGCCACCACGGCGGGTGTGTCGCCGCAGTAGGTCGGCCAGCCAGGCGTGTTCCGCCGCATCGAGACCGGCCAGGGGCTCATCGAGAATCAGCAGCTGCGGGTCGCCGAGCAGCGCGGTCGCCAGGGCCAGCCGGGTCTGCGATCCGGGCGACAGCTCGCCCGCCCGCGTCTTCGCCGAGTCACCGAGGCCGACCACCTGGATCACCTCGTCGACCCGCGGGTCCCCGACCCCGGCGGCCGCCGCATAGATCAGCAGATGATCACGCGCGCTTCGAGCCGGATGCAGCCCTCGCGGCTGCAACATGGCGCCGACGACGACCGCCGATCCGTCGCGCCGGGAACCCGGCCCGCCGACCGCGGCGGTTCCGGAAGTCGGCTGGAGCAGCCCGAGCAGAATCCGCAGAATCGTCGTCTTACCCGCGCCCGCCGGACCAACCAGGGCGGCGGTGGTCCCGGACGGCACGGTGAAACTCACGTTTTCGACCGCGGTGACCAGGTTGTAGCGCTTGGTCAGGCCGCGAACGGAGAAGGCGAGCGGTCGGCCCGCGCTCATCGCGGCGTGGTCGGGGGTTGCGGCTTGCCCGGATCCAGGGCCGGCAGCGGATCGGCATCGATGACGAGCTGCCGATCGGCGGGCCAGGTCACCGGCGCGGGACCGAATGCCTTGCGCGCATTGTTGATCGTGGTCTTGCCGAGTGTCCGGTTGCCGACGCCACCGATCACCGCGCCGATGCCGGCGGGCACCACCTTGCCCGCCATCAATGCCGCCCGCTTGGTGACGAAGCGGATGATGAATCGCTTGAGCAGCGAATCGTTCATGCTCGATAGCCCGGGAATCCTGTTGGCGAACAGTGTGCCCCAGTTCTTCGCCGAATGACCGACCGTCTTCTCGACGATCTCCATCCCGCTCTCGCCGAGCACGACCGCGAGCACCAGCGCCCGCCGCGTCTCCTTGTCCTCCGGGGAGATGCCGTGCACGGCCGCGACGGCCAGCGTGAACACCGCGGACGCCTCCATGAAGAAGGTCGTCTCGGCACTGACCGCCGCGAGTGCCGCGATCGTGCCGACGCCGGGCACCGCGGCTGTCGCGCCGACCGCACCGCCACTGCTGGTGACCGCGAGTAGGTACTGGTGCTCGAGCCGCTCGATGATCTGCGCGGGACTCTCCGCCGGGTGCGAACGGCGCAGCCGGTCGACGTACTTGGCGACCGCGGGCGCCTGCAGGCGCGACCCGGTATCGAGTAGCTGGACCACCGTCTTCTCGAACGTGCCTTTGAACACGGCGATATCCTCCTCTTCCGCCCGTACGCAACGACCTTATTGCACCGACCGCTATCGGCTCGTCATGACAACGATGTACCCGCTCGGCCGGGTTCCCAGCGTGTCGGTTCCATCACGCCGGTTCGCGCAGCGCGGGGACCCGCTCGGTGAGTGGCGGCGGTGGCGGCGGGGTGCCGTCGCCGAATGGCCTGCCGCCCAGCGCTTCTCGGCCGTGCGGGGCCAGCAGGTCGGTCAGATCCGGGCCCTTCGGCACGATCTGGGTCGGGTTGATATCGGCGTGCACCACGTAGTAGTGCTTCTTGATCTGCCCGAAATCGACGGTGTCGCCGAATCCGGGTGTCTGGTAGAGATCACGCACATAGGCCCACAGCACCGGCATTTCGCTCAGCTTGCTGCGGTTGGTCTTGAAATGGCCGTGGTAGACCGGATCGAAGCGGATCAGCGTGGTGAACAGCCGGACGTCGGCCTCGGTAATGGTGTCGCCCACCAGGTAGCGCTGGGTGGCGAGCCGATCGGAGAGCCAGTCCAATCGGGCGAAGAGCCGATCGTAGGCCGCCTCGTACGCTTCCTGCGTTCCGGCGAAGCCGCACCGGTAGACGCCGTTGTTGACATCCCGGAAGACGGCCAGGTTCACCTCGTCGATCTCGGCCCGCAGCTCCCGCGGATACAGCTGCGGCGCGCCGGGGCGATGGTATTCGGTCCACTCGCTGGAGAAGTCGAGCGTGATCTGCGCGTAGTCGTTGGTCACCACCTGCCCGGTGGGAACGTCCACGAGTGCGGGAACCGTGATGCCGCGCGGATAGTCAGGGAATCGCGCAAGGTACGCATCACGCAAGCGGGGGATGCCGAGCACCGGATCCACCCCGCCGGGATCCAGATCGAAGGTCCAGCTGAGCTTGTCGTGTGTCGGCCCGCAGAGCCCGAGCGATAGGACGTCTTCCAGCCCGAGCAGCCTGCGCACGATCAGTGTGCGATTGGCCCACGGACAGGCCCGCGCCGCAACCAGCCGATAGCGCCCCGGCTCGACCGGATACCCGTCGCGGCCGTCGGCGGTGATGCGTGTGGTGATGTAATTCGTATCCCGGTTGAACTCACCGGGCTCGACGTAGGAGCCGTTTTCCGATACCGACTTGGTCACTCGCCTAGTCTGGCAGATCGACGCCTTAGTCTTGCCGGATGAGTGATACGAAGGCCACCAGGCTGACCCGGGAAACCACCGACGGCGGCGCCGAAGTCGCGACGCTCACCCTGGCCAATCCGCCGCTGAATCTGTTCGATCGGTCGATGTTGGACGCGCTCGTCGAGGATCTCGCCGAGCTCTCGGACAACCCGCCGCGCGCGGTGCTGCTGCGGGCCGAGGGCAAGGTGGTCTCCGGCGGCGTCGACGTGCACGTCTTCGACGGGCTCCTCGCACCCACCCCGCCGAGTCCATCGGATGCCATCCCCTCAGCGGTCGAGCGGGGCGCTGAACTGTGGCGCGCCCTGTTCGCGCAGATCATCCATCCGCTGGAAGCGCTTCCGTGTCCGGTGGTCTTCGCCGCGCATGGCCTCACCCTGACCGCCGCCTTCGAAATGGCCCTGGCCTGCGACATCATCCTGGCCGCGCCCAAGGCGAGATTCGGTCTGGTGGAAACGGTCGTCGGTCTGACACCGTCGATGGGCGGTCCGCAGCGACTGGCCGAGCGTGCCGGTTCGGGCCGCGCTCGCGAATTCGTGATGACCGGTGACCTCTACGACGCCGCGACCATGGCCGAATGGGGCGTGGTCAACGCCGTCCACGACGATGTCGACGCCGCGGCAAAGGAATTGACGGCTCGCCTGGCCGATGGCCCCACCCGGGCACATGCCGCGACGAAACAGATCATCGAGGCATGGCGATCGGGCGGTGTGGCGCATGCGGATTCGGTGACGCCGGAGGTGTCCGGCGCGCTGTTCGATACGGCGGATCTGCGCGGCGCGGTGCGCAGCTTCCTGGAGGTGGGACCGGGGAAGGCGACCTACACCGGCCGATGACAGCCGGGACACGTTCCTCTCCTATGCCAGCGAAATTGTGACTCGCGTCATATAGTCGCAAGAGCCTGCGGGCTCGAGGCGCGTGCGGAGGACTCATGTCGCAGTTTCTGGTCGAATATCCACTCAACCGTCCGCAGGCTTGCGACGCCCCGCTGGCCCGCGGCGCCGATGGGGTGCTGCGCTACGGCAACCTCACCCCGGCGCTGACCGAACTATTGGATCTGCAGGTGCATGCCTTCTCGACCAGGGAGGCGGTGGTGGAGATCGGCGGCCCCCGGCTGAGCTATCGGGAGCTGTGGCATCGCGCCTCCCGCATCGCGGGTGGCCTGCAAGAACACGGCATCGGCTTCGGCGACCGGGTCGCCATCCACATGCCGACGGGCGTGCGCTGGGTCCAGGCCTTCCTCGGTGCGCTGCTCAGCGGCGCGGTTCCGGTGTTGGTGCACGACGGACTGCCCGATGCGGTGGCCGAGCGGGTGATGGCCGACAGCAGTACCGATTTCGTACTCGGCGGCGGCAGTGACGAGCTGCCCGACGGCGCCGCCTTCATCGATGACGGTGCGGCCCTGAGCGATCTTGCGCTGCTCTGCTACACCAGCGGCACGGGAGGCTGTCCGGCCCATGCCACCGTCGCGCCCAAGGGCGTCGAGCTGACCAACGAGAATCTGCTCTCGGCAATCCGTTCTGTCGTCGCGGCGATGGCTCTACCGACCGATGGGTTGCGCAATCTGGTGCTGTTACCGCTGGCACATGCCAGCGGCTGTGTGGACCAGTTGCTGCCGACCTTCGCCGTCGGCGGCACCGTCGTCCTCGCCCCGGATAGTCGCTGTCTCGCGGAAACCATTGTCTCCGAACGGATCGATATGGTTTCCGCGACACCGCGCATCTTCGCCCGCCTGCTGCCCGAACTCGCGGCGCTGCGCAGTGCGGGACTGCGCACCGAGGGCATCGTGCGGGTCAGCAATGCGGGCCATCGCGGCGAACGCGCCGCCGATCGTACCGATCCCGCTGATCTGGTCGCGCCGCTGCGGGACATGTTCCCGGCCGCGCGGCAGTGGTCGGTCTGGGGCGCGACCGAAACCAGCGGCATCGGCTTGGTCGTCGATCACGAGACCGACACCGCACCAGGCGCCGATCCGGTGCTCGGATTCCCCTTCGGCGGTACCGAATTGGCGCTGTGGGGGCCGCGGGCGCAGTCGGGCCACGGCGAATTGCTGTGTCGCGGACCGAATGTGACCCATCGCTACTGGAACGATCCGGTGGCCACCGCCGACCGCTTCACCGGAAGTTGGTTCCACACCGGCGATCAGGTCAGCATCGATGCCGACGGTCTGGTCCGACGCGAGCAAGCGCCGGCCGGGTGACTCACTCGAGTAGGCGATCGCGCAGCCGCGAGCGCAGGTCCGCGGTGAACCCGATGGCGGTCAGGTAGGTCTCGAAATCACCGTGGCGTTCGTGCGCCGCGTCCGTCGCGATGCGCAGGTAGTCCTCCCGCACGCCGAGGATGTCGATGGAAAGTTCCACTCCCGCAGTGAGTTTCGGTGCCATCATGGCGCGCAGCGCCGGGACGGCGTCATTGCTGGCCATGAAGTCGGCGAGTACATCGGCCTCGCCGATCGCGACCGCGCGCAGCAGTGAAGCGATCGCCCAGCCGGTCCGGTCCTTACCTGCCGCACAGTGCACCAGCACCGCACCCTCGCCGTTGGCGATCGTCTCGGCGATGGTGATGATCGCGGTATTCGCCTCGGGCAGGGTCGGGAAGTACCGGTAGACCTCGAGCATGTGCGTGAATGCGGAGCCGGTCTGCGCATCGTGCGGCGGCGCCTCGGCCATCCGGGAATCGAATGGTGTGACAGTCAGTCGCACGCCCTCGGGCAGATTATCGTGGCCGATGTGCTCGATCTCGCGCGGCCCGCGCAGATCGAAGACCTCGGTGACGCCGAGCTCACGCAGGATCGCGTGTCCGGGCAGATCGAGTCCGCTCAATTGGGCCGAGCGCAACAGCACGCCGGGGCGGATGCGCGCGCCATCGACGGTGCGCAGACCGCCGAGATCGCGGAAGTTGAACGTGCCGGTCAGATAGAACTGGTCGGCCGAGGGCGAGAGAGTCACCGGTCCAGGCTAGCTACCTCGCGGTGTCGGCACGGTGTCGATCGCGGAACCGTCGATCGTCCAGTTTGCGAGGTGTTGGTGTGGGATCCGCCACAAAGTGCCAGGGCGGTACCGTTACGTACCGTAGTCTGCTCAATGGTCTATCGTGCGCGCGGCGGACGCGAGAGTGACGCCCTGGGAGGCGATTCCAGTGAACTCCGCTCGATCGCGGCGGGATCCCGTTTGGGTAACAAAACATTCTTCCAGTCTGGAAATACCCAACGAAGCCGTTCTTAAAACCTGGAAACCCTCTACGATTGATGAATGTTGGACTGGGCAACCAGGAAATTCCCTAACGCGGGATTCGTGAGAGTCGCCTGTCGTGTTCAGCGCGCCGCGCCGACGAAGGTGCGCGAGTTCTTTCCTCGAGGGAGTCGTCGTTGAGCGTACGTGGAGAAATAGCGGCGGTCAGGCTGCGGCCGACCATCTGCGAGGCCGTGGAGAAGGCGGCCGCCTCGCTCGATTTCACCGGAGTGCGAGCACTTCGGGTGCTGCTGCATGCTGGTGTGAGTGCGTACTGGCCGCTGGTCAAGGCGGCTCCGGCCAAGCAGGCCCGCAGGTACGAGGCGACCGCGCATCAGCTGGCCGAACGGTGGGAGGCGCAGACCGACTGTGTCGCCGACCCGCAGGCCACGGCCCTGTTCCGGGAGATGGACTCCGAGGTCGCAAGCTTCCTGGACCTGTGTGCCGACCGTTCGGGCGCGCAGTGGTTGGAGCCGACGGATGCCATCGCGGCCTACGCGGTCTCGGTGCTTCAGGGCACCGTGCTGCGCTGGCTCGCGGATTGCAATGACGAAACGATGCTGGTGGTACTCGACGACCTGGTCAGCAGCCTGGCCACCCGGGCCGCCGAAGTCTGATCCCGCAATACTGGACGTTTGACCAGTTTGGTGGTTGAGTGGGTCTGGTGACCGACACGTCGCCGATTGTCGCCCTGCATGCGGCCACCGCCGAGCTGGACCCGCCGCTGGCCGCCCTCGACCTGACCGCACTCCGTGCCAACGCCGCTGACCTGGTCCGTCGTGCGGGTGGGGTGCCCATCCGAGTCGCGAGTAAATCGGTGCGCTGTCGCGCGGTGCTCGAGGAGGTGCTCGGCTCCGGGCTCTGCGCGTCCGGCGGCTTCGCGGGCATCATGTCCTACTCGTTGGCGGAGGCCATCTGGCTGGTCCGCCTCGGCGCGCGCGATGTGCTGCTCGGCTATCCGACCGTAGACCGTGCGGCGCTCGCCGAACTCGCCACCGACGACACGCTGCGCCGATCCATCACGTTGATGGTCGACGATCTCGCGCAGCTGGACCTGATCCGGGCCGCGGTCGGCACCGATCTGGTGCGACCGCGGATCTGCCTCGATGTGGACGCTTCGCTGCGGATCGGGCCGCTGCACTTGGGCGTTCGGCGCTCACCGGTGCGCACCCCGGAACAGGCCGCCGCGCTCGCGCGCGAGGCGATGAACCGTGGGTTCGACGTGGTCGGCGTGATGACCTATGAGGCGCAGATCGCCGGGCTACCCGACTCCAATATCGCTGTGCGCCTGGTGAAGCGGGCCTCGGCGGCCGAAATCGGCAAGCGGCGCGGGCAAGTTCTGGACGCGGTGTGCTCTGTGGTCGGCAAGTTGGAGATCGTCAATAGCGGCGGTTCCGGATCCATCGAGGTCAGCGTCACCGATCCGGATGTCACCGAGGTGACCGCGGGCTCCGGACTGTATGTGCCGACGCTCTTCGATCACTATCGCGCCTTCACCCCGATGCCTGCGCTGTTCTTCGCCACTTCGGTGCTGCGCAAGCCGACTCCGTCCATCGCGACGGTCTTCGCGGGCGGTTACATCGCCTCCGGTCCGACCGGGGCGTCGCGGGTGCCGAAGCCGGTGTGGCCCACCGGTTTGCGGCTGCTCGGTACCGAGGGCGCCGGCGAGGTGCAGACTCCGCTGTCCGGAGCCGCCGAACTGCGGATCGGCGACCGCGTGTGGTTCCGGCATGCCAAGGCGGGGGAGTTGTGCGAGCGGTTCAACCAGATCCATCTGATCGATGGTGCGGGCACGCGGACGACAGTGCCCACTTATCGCGGTGAAGGCAACTGCTTCGGCTGAACCGGCTGCTAATTGTGAATTGCGCGAGCCCGCAATTTCAAGATCGAATTCCATTAAAAGAACCAACCGGTTCGGATTGATTATTTCGGTCACAAACCGACCGAATGCTGAAAGAAATATTCAGCTGAGTCGCAGGAATGTCGCCAGATCCGATAGATCGTCCGGCGTACTCGGCAGATATTCGGTGAGTAGTGGTGACCGAATGATCACGGCCTTCCACATCGCCCGGCACAGCGTCGCCTGAACCAGACTGCGCGACAGTAGGAATCGCATGCCGTAAGGCGCGTCGGCGGGGCTGGATGTGGTCATCGACATGAGCACCACCGCCGCCTCCCGGCCGCGGAATCGCTCGGCGGTGCCGACCAGCACATCCTCGATCTTGGCGCGGGCCAGCAGCGTTCGGATCAGGCCGACTTGGGCGCTGTAGGGCGCGACCACGAGGATGTCGTGCGGATGTAGCCGTCGCGTCATCGCACCGGTCGTCCACGAGGCGCCGAGCAGGGCGCGCACCCGGCGGACCACCTCGCGGGCCTCAGCCATCGATTCGGTCGAATCGCCGCTATGCCGCACCAGCACCGTCTCCACGCCCGGCTCGATGCCCTCTAGTTGGCGTGCGAGCGTGACGGTCTCGTTGGAGCGTAGGCGGTTGTCGTAGTACAGCCGGGAGATCGGATCGCAGACCCGCGGATGCATCCGCCAGGTGCGGTCCAGGAAGTAGCCGCGGGCGGCGGGCAGCGTGTGGCGGCCTTCGGTGAGCCAGCCGAGCACCGATTCGTCGACCGGTTCCGGATGCGCACTGCGCGCCGCGGACGGCGCGGGATCGCCGAGCAGCAGCAGGTTGCGCGCACTCACCGCGACAGCGACGGTATCGGCGAGCGGGAAGCGGCCCGCATCGGCGATTACGAGCAGGTCCAGATTGTTGCCGGGGACTACCTCGTCATCGGCGAAATCGGCTGGTAGGCCGCCGATTACGCAGCCGTTGACCGCATTGTCCAGAAACCGCGGATAGCGCGTGCCATCGATCACCGACCACTCCGGCGCCACCGCCACGGCATCCTTCTTTGCCACCAGTTCCGGTAGCACGCCCATCGCGACGATCATGTCGAGCAGGCTCTCCACCGTCGCGTGCGTCTGCGCGACGATCCCGACGCGCCACTTGTGCCGCGTGACCAGACGTTCGACCGCCCTGGCGATGGTGGAGGTCTTGCCGGTGCCCGAGGGACCCTGCACCGCGAGATAGGAATCGTCGAGATCGCGCAGTGCGGCCATGATGGCCGCCGCGTGGTCACCGTGCACATCCGGTAGCCGTGCGGCGCGCCGCAGCCGCGGGGGTCGGCGGGCGAGGATGTCGAAGACCGCGCCCGCCGGGATCCGCGGTAGTGCCATCAGCAGTTGCTGGGCCGCGAATTCGACTGCGGTCTCGATGTTCTCGTCCCAGGCGGGCAGGCCGGGCGCGATCGCGGTCGGCAGCTCGTCATAGGGTTCGCAGCCGTGCGGCAGTAGTTCCTCCAGCCGCACGGTGTCGTCGAAATTCGCGTCCACCGAGCAGCCGAGCACGGTCGCGGTGGCGGTCGCTCGTCGGCCGACGGCGGTGATCATCCCGGCGGCGACCGGCTGATCGTAGAAGGTGTACACAGTGGCACCCGGGGTCAGCACCGTGCCTGTCGCGGCGCCGCCCGCGGTTTCGCTACCGCCCCAGCCGATGCCGATCCTTCCGGTCAGCGTGAGGTATCTGCGCATGGTCGGCTGATGCGGGCTGCGATGCCATTTGGTGTCGACCGTGCCCCAATCGGCCACCAATACGCCTGGCGCGTCGGCCCATTCGTCCACCGGATGACTGAGCCGGTCGGCATGCGCCCACCACAGCGGCTGACGTTCGCGCCGGTGATAACCGAGCGCTGCCGCCATCAATGCCGCAGGATGATGCGGCTCGCCCTGTGCCGCCGCGTATTCCGCGAGTGCGGCCTCGATCGATGACGGCCGCGACGGCGGCGGCGGATCCGGCTCCTCCGGACTCGGCACCAGACACCACGAACTCGCCTGATCCAGCAGCACCGCATCCGAGTCCACGCGCCGCTCGCCCGCCCGATCCAGCAGCCAGTCACGCAGCCGCAGCACGGTGACGCAATCGCGTTCCTGGCCTGCGGTGTTCGGCAGCAGCCGGCGTAGCCGACTGAGCCGATAGGAGCGTTCGCCGATCAGCAGGGCACTGCGCACGATTGGATACAGATCGACGAGCACACCGGCGTGCAGCAGATCCTCGACGATCTCCTCACCGACTCCGTACCTACCCGTCCACCGCAGCAGCGCCGAGCGCACGCCGGAGGTGTAGTGGTATACGCGCATATCCGGATACATCCGCAGCCGCTGTGCGATGAAGTCGAGCATCTCGTCCAACGCGCGCCGCTGCCCGGCCTCCTCGTCGGCGATATCGGTCATCGCCCGATACGGTGCGGGTGCCGCGCCGAACGGGGCTCGGAAGGCCACGTGGACTGTGCCGTCGCCACCCACCTCGATACCGAGCAGCCGACCCGATGGCCCCTGCTCGATGGTGAGCGCGAGATCGCCCGGTGACGGCGGCGGCAACGCGCCCAATGCGATCGGGTCGACCAGCGTGTGGGTCGGCTGTCCGGAATCTTCGCGGGCCAGTTGGATTCCGGCTTGGCGACGCAATGCGGTAAGGGTGCGCGGCGGCAAGCCGGGCACGGTGGTGGTGGTGGTGCTACTCGCGAGCCGGTCGATGGTGCTCATCCCGGCCTCGCGCAGTCGGGCCCGCGCCGTGCGCGGCATACCGGCCACCAGCAGCAGATCACGCGCCGCCGAGATGGCGCTGGTGCAGGTCGGGCAGTGGCCGCAGGCGAGATAGCGCGGATCGCCCCACTGCACGGGCAGCAACTCGCTCAGTTTGTCTTCCAGAATCCGCTCCACCCGACCGCGCCGAGCCAGATACACCGGAAGCAGATCGGTGAGCGCGAAGGTCTCGCTGTCCTCGTCCAGGTACAACCGGATCAGCGGAGCGGTGAGCGCGCCGCTGCGGTCCACAGCGTCGGCGCAGGCGGCGAGTTCGAGTGCCGCGTCGATCCGATCCGGTGGACCAGCCGCGATGCCGTGCACGGTGTAGCGCACCCGATGACCAGCCCGCACCAGGAAATCGCCGGTACAGACGAATTTTCCGTCGAAGAAGGTGGCACCGTGCAGCACATGCGCACCGGCCCGCAGCGCCGCGACCGTCTCGGCATTGGCGGTCCGCAGCGCGGCGATATACCCCTCGGGATCGACCGCCGGATCGTGCGCGGCGCAGTGGATCTCCACCATCTGACTGCCGAACCGATCACGGAAGTCCGCGAGCCTGCGGGCGCGCGCATCGTGGAATGCGCTGCGCGACGCGTGATCCGGCACCACATCCGCCGTGCCAGCGATGGTGCCCAGTTCGGTATCGAGGGCACGCAGCAACTCGAATTCACAGCGCGCCGCGCGTACCAGGTCGACGGCGGAGCAGACGACACGATCACCGAACACGATCAAACGCGGCCTCCTGTGTCTTCGCCGGACACGGACGGCAACACTGTAGCTAGCCGATTTGACTGCGGTGAATTCGGTGTCCGCGGGGGCCCTGCGTGGTTACGCAAGCTACCGCCTCCGGGCCCGTCACTCCCACCGGCGGTTTAACCGTCCCCGGTTCAGGAGCGTGGTTTACGCCGTTCGGGTCGCTTGCCCCCATCGCGATCGCGACGCGGTCCGGCGCGGAACGGACGTCCGCCCGGCGGCCCGGAATCGAGCTGCAGCTGAATCAGCTGGCCGCTGATCCTGGTGCGCCGCAACGCTTCCAACGTCTCCGAGGATAGGTCGGCGGGCAGTTCGACCAGGCTGTGGTCCGGCCGGATGCTGATATGTCCGAAATCGCTGCGGCGCAGTCCGCCCTCATTGGCGATGGCGCCGACGATCGCGCCTGGCACCACCCGGTGCCGCTTGCCGACGCTGATCCGGTAGGTCGCCAATTCCGCTCCGGTGCCGCGGTGATGCGATGGACCGTGATCTTCGCCCTCGAACCGGCGCGCAGGGCGGTCGCCGCGCGGCATGCGTTCGCGCTGCGGGCGTTCGACCGGCTCCGGCTCGGGCTCCATGAAGAAGTTGTCGCCGTCGTAGCCGCTGACCGCCAGCGCCGCCGCGATATCAACGAGCGGAATGTTGTGCTCGCGCTCGTAGTCCTCGATGAGCTTGCGGAACAGCGCCAAGTTCGTCGAGCTGAGATTCTCGGTGATCGAATCGCCGAATTTGGCGACGCGCTGGGTGTTCACATCATCGACGCTGGGCAGCTGCATTTCGGTCAGCGGATGCCGGGTGGCACGCTCGATCGCCTTGAGCAGATGGCGTTCCCGCGGTGCGACGAACAGCAGCGCCTCACCGCTGCGCCCGGCCCGGCCGGTGCGGCCGATCCGGTGCACATAGGACTCGGTGTCGTGCGGAATGTCGTAGTTGACCACATGCGAGATGCGATCCACATCGAGTCCGCGGGCGGCGACATCGGTGGCGACCAGAATGTCGAGCGCACCGGACTTCAGCTGGCCGATGGTTCGCTCACGCTGGTTCTGCGCGATATCGCCATTGATCGCCGCGGCGGAGAATCCACGCGAGCGCAGCTTTTCGGCCAGTTCCTCGGTGGCCTGCTTGGTCCGCACGAACAGGATCATCGCCTCGAACGACTCGACCTCGAGAATCCGGGTGAGTGCGTCGAGCTTGCGCTGATGCGAGACCTGCACCCAGCGCTGGGTGATGTTGGTCGCCGTGGAGGTCTTCGACTTGACGGTGATCTCGACCGGTTCGCGCAGATACTTCTTGGAGATGCTGCGGATCGCCGAGGGCATCGTCGCGGAGAAAAGCGCGACCTGCTTCTCGCGCGGGGTGTCGGCGAGGATGCGCTCGACATCCTCCTGGAACCCCATCTTCAGCATCTCGTCGGCCTCGTCGAGCACCAGATACTGCAGTTGCGACAGGTCGAGCGTGCCCTTCTCCAGGTGGTCGATCACCCGGCCCGGCGTGCCCACCACGACATGCGCGCCGCGGCGCAGGCCGGAGAGTTGGACGCCATAGGCCTGGCCGCCGTAGATCGGCAGCACATGCAGTCCGGGAATGTGGGTGGCATATCGCCCGAATGCCTCGGCGACCTGGATCGCGAGTTCGCGCGTCGGGGCCAGCACGAGGGCGCGCGGAAGTTTGCCGGTCGCCTCGATACCCATGAGGATCGGGATGGCGAATGCCGCGGTTTTGCCGGTGCCAGTCTGGGCCAGCCCGACCACATCGGCGCCTTCGAGCAGCGGTGGAATGGTCGCGGCCTGGATGGGAGACGGCGACTCATAACCCACATCGGCGATGGCCGCGAGGATGCGGTCATCGATGCCCAGATCGGCGAAGGTCGGGCCGTCGTTGTCCCTGTCGTTGTCGCCAGGAACGCTGTCGACCTGATTAGTACTCATTGACCAGCAGTTTACTGCCTCCCGGTGGTCGTCCCGGCCACCGGGCCAATACGGTGAGACGTATGCAACCCGAAAGCGTGTCCGCGCATCACGATCCGACGACATCGGCGGTGGCTGTGGCGGTGGTTCAATTCGCGCCGGGAACCGATCCGACCAGCAATCTGCGAACGCTGCGCGAGTATGTTCGCGCGGCCTCCGAACGGGGTGCGAAGGTGGTGGTCGCGCCCGAATACTCGATGTTTGCCGTGACCCGGCTCGACGAGCGGGTCGTGGCCGTCGCCGAACCGCTGACCGGGCCGTTCGTCACCGGCCTCGGGGATATCGCGCGCGAATGCGGGGTGTATCTGGTCGCCGGAATGGTCGAGCAAGTGGCGCCGGAGGCGGGTCGGATCCGCAATACCCTCGTCGTGCTCGGACCCGATGCGAACCTGGTGACGAAGTACCGCAAGATGCATCTCTACGACGCGTTCGGACATCTCGAATCCGATGTTGTCGAGCCGGGTGCGATCGAGGCGCCGGCCACCTTCACGGTCGGTGCTGTGACATTCGGCATGCAGACCTGTTTCGATCTTCGGTTCCCGGAAGGCTGCCGTCGCGTCGCGGCTGCGGGCGCGCAGGTGCTTGTGCTGCCGGCGCAGTGGATTCCCGGTCCGGCGAAGGTTGATCAGTGGACGACGTTGCTGCGTGCACGTGCCATCGAGAACACCGTCTACGTGGCCGCTGCCGATCAATGCGCCCCGCGTGGTGCTGGCGCGTCGATGATCATCGACCCGACCGGTGCCGTCCTCGCCGAACTCGGCGACGAAGCGGGCGTGCTCACCGCCGATATCGATCTCGAACAGCTCGCCACGGTCCGCCGCACCAATCCCAGCCTGGCATTGCGGAGATTCGCGGTCACCGAGCGCGCACCGGAGTAGCGTTAATCCGGATGATCTACTCCGATCGGACAGCGGCCGGTCGCGCGCTGGGTTCGGAACTCGGCCACTTGCGTGCGATGCAACCGCTGGTGCTCGGACTGCCCCGCGGCGGGGTTCCGGTGGCGGCCGCCGTGCGCGAGGTAATCGGAGGCGATCTCGACATCCTGTTGGTCCGCAAGCTCGGTGTGCCGTGGCAGCCGGAGTTGGCCATGGGGGCCATCGGTGAGGAAGGTATCCGGGTTCTCAATGAGGATGTGTTGTCGCACACCGGGATAACGCCGCGTCAGGTCGCCGAGATCGAGGATCTGGAACGGGCCGAACTCGAGCGCCGACGTGAGGTGTGGCGCGGTGATGTCAAGCCGATCCCGATCGCCGGCCGCACGACGGTGATCGTCGACGACGGCATGGCGACCGGGGCGACGGTGGCCGTCGCATGCCGGGTCGCCCAACTGCACCAACCGACGCGGATCGTCGTTGCGGTGCCGGTGTCGTCCTCCGAGGCGCTGCGCCGGGTGGCCGCAGAGGCGGATGAAGTGGTCTGCCCATGGGTGCCGCGGTCGCTCGGCGGCGTCGGAATGGCGTACCGCGACTTCCACCAGTTGGCGGACGACGAGGTCACCGCGCTCCTTGCATGAGGTGCCCGCGCCGATTTCGGCCAGGTCGAGGACCGTGGCGCCATTGCCGACCATGGCCTCCGCGCCGACCGACGCACACACCGATCAGGGCGCGGTCACCAACGCTCGGCCAAGGTGAGGGTGCGTTCGGCCGCGGTGACCATCGGTCGCAGTTGTGCGGTGAACCGTTGGGCGGTGACCGGCACGATATCGACATCGACCCCGGTGCGCACCGAGTACCTACCGTCGCCGATCACATCAATCCAGCACAGCACCCCGAATGGATGCAGTTCGCCATCGGCTCGGCGCACCGAGACCACGATCTGGCCGATACCGTCGCGGGATTGCCGGAGTAGCTTGCGAATTCGGGTCGGCGTGGTGGGTCCGGCTACCGGCACGGTCACCAGATCGCGGCTGTCCTCGTTGACCCGGGCCAGCGGTGCGGTCAATTGCGGTGTGGTGCCGGACGTATTCTCCGGCAGCACCGAAATCACCCGTGCGGAAAGGTTTTTCACGCGATCGACGAAAAGTCGTATATCGCCGCCGCGGTCGGTGGTCGCGCCCGCGCGTTGCGCCGCGACCACCGCGATATCTCCGGCGATCGCACCGAGTACCCGAACCGGACGCGATTGCGCCGCGATGCTCGGCTGGGCGACTACGGGACCGGTCTGTTCGACCAAACCCGTCGCTTCGACCGTGCCGTCCTGCGCGCCATCGACTCCCGTCGATGGCTCTGCGGTATCGCGCTCGCCGAGGACCTCGATACGCACGGTGGGACGGGCCAGCACCCGCAATACGCCTTCCAGGTCGGCGTCGAGACTCTCATCGCACCAACGATTGAGGGCGGGGAGTTGGGCGGTGCGCTCTGCGGTATCGCGAGCCGACAGGCGCACGGCGAGTGGGTAGGGGATGCGGTCGCCATCGGTGCGGGCCCAGGCCATGGCGAACTGGTCCGGGGTCAGCGTCCAGTTCACTCCAGTTCGGTCCATTCGCCGACGACCGGGGGTGTCGTCGGATCCATATCGCCGATCAGCTCACCGCCGTCGTCGGCCGGTTCCAGGAAGGTCAGATCGTCGTCGAAGAAGTGGTAGTCGTCGTCGTACTCGTCCTCTTCGTGGGCCGCGCGGGCGGCGGCCGCACTGGTGCTCATACCGGAGCGCGTGCTGTCGCCCGCGACCATTGCGCCGCCCATGAGTCCGCCGACCGCACCCGCCCCGACGCCGTTGATCGCATCGCTGCTCGCATCACGCTTGCGCTCATCGCGTTTGCGCTCATCATCGGTGTTGGAGGTGCCGGGAACCGTCGGGGCGATTACCGAGGTGGATGCGGCGGTGGTCACCGGTGCGGTGGTACCCGGTCGCACCGAGTGATCCGGTGTGGTCGTCGGTGTGGTGGCTGCGGCGGCGCTCGTTGCTGGGGAATCCGCCATCGGCACAACGGGTTCGGCGGCGGCGGGTGCGGTGTCGGTAGTGGTCCCCACCGGAGTGACGGTGGTCGGCGCACTCGCCGGTTGAGTCGCCGCGGCGGGCTCGACGCTGGTGTGCGGTGCGGTCGGTACCGCCGCAGTCGTCGAAACCATTGGGGTGGTGAGGGTTTGCGTACCGCTGTCGAGGACGGTCGTCGCGGACACCTGAGCGGCGGGTGTGGTGGCGGAGGGCTGCGGCACCTCAGCGGTCACCGCATCGGGGAAGGCGGGCACACCGGATCCTGTCGCGATGAACACATTCGTGTAGATGCTGTCCATCGCCTGCACCGCATCCTGGCGGATGCCATCGGCGGATTTCTGTGTGGCGGTGTTCTCGGTCGCCTTGGTCGGATCCAGTAGTGCACCAGCCAGATCCGTTGTCTCGCTGGATGGTTCGACCACGGCCGCCCGCAGTGCCTCGGCGGCATCGCCCGCCTGGCCGAGCCGCTGACCGACCGCGGCCATGACATCGGCGAGTTGCTGTCCGTGCCGCTCGAATTCGCGCACCGCTGCAGCGGCGGCATCCGCCGCGGCACCGCGCCAACCGTCGGCCATCGTGGCCCGAATCTCGCTGTGCGCCTGTTCGACTGCGGTGGCGAGTCCGGTTGAACTGCCTTGCCACGCCTGCTGTCCGGCTGACAGGACAACCGGATTCATCAACTGGACACCGTCGTGGATTTCCCGATGCGACAGGTTGTCGAAAATTTCGACGGTCTGCGCGTAGTTGGGGTCGGTGTAGCTGGGGTCGGCATAACGGATGGGGGTCTTCTCACCGGAGTGCGGCATCTTACGCATGCGCCGCTCCCGCCACCTCGACCTGACCGACCGCGGCTGCCAGATCCGTATCGGACCGGGTGTATGCCGCTCCGGCCGCGCGGAAGGTCTGCGCGAGTGCCCTTGCGGCGTCGGCGTATGCGCGCAATCGAGTGATCGCCTCGTCGGCCTTGTCTTCGAAGCCGCGCCGCAGCGCCGCACCGGAATCGAAGCCGCCGAAGCCGGGAAGCGATGTGGCACCGCTCAATACGGCGATCTGGGCCTCGACCTCATCGGCGAGTTGTGCATAGCGCCTAGCGCACTGTTCGTGTGCCCCCTCGGCGACCAGCACCCCATCGATCCAGAGCTGGCCATCGTCGATCGCTTGATTCAGCGCTGTCACGTCCGACATTTCGCCGCCCCCTTCCTCGTCGTGCTGCCCGCGCAGCCGTGATCAACTCACCGGTGCGCCAACCCCACGACGACACCCTGCATCCAGTCCGCGATGTCGGCAGCGACCCGCGCGTGCACCGGCTCGTGCAACAGGTCGTGCCCGGCGTCGGCGTACTCACGCAAACTTACCCAATCGTGGCGACGAGTCCAGCCCCTCATCGCATCGATCGGCGCCCGTCGGTCCTCGATACCGTGCACGGCGAGAATCGGCAGGGTGCTCGGCAACGGCGTGCCGGGTGCACCCGGCACGCCGCCGCCGAGCGCGCGCTTCGGCACTCCGGACAGCACCAGCCCGACCAGTTCGGTCGGCGGCAGGCTCGGACGCAGCGGGTACTTGGCCTCTAATCCGTGCAAGTCGTCGGCCGCGCTGGTCTGATCCGGCACCGCCGCGCCCAGAATGCCCAAGGCGGTGACCGCCCCGAGTGAATGGCCCATCAGGATCAGCGGCCTGCCCGGCAATTCCGCGCGGACCAGCTCGATCAGCCGCATCGCATCGTCCACCAGTTCCACCAGCGTGCCGGGGTTGTTCGGATCGCCCTCGCTCAACCCGTGCCCCGTGGTGTCCAGCGCCCACAGTTCGATCCCGGCGGAAGTCACGGTGCGGGCAAAGCGGTGGTAATGGCCGCTGTGCTGGCCCATTCCGGGCAAGAGCACCGCGGTCGCCGTCGGGTGGTCGACCGGCCATCGCCGATAATGCATCCGTCCGCGTGCGCCATCGAAGAAGGGCATCTGTAAATACTGTCAACTCGGGAGGATGCAGTCGAGTTCTTGACATAACTACTTGCCAGTTAATAACTGACTAGTTGGCTAGACTTCCGGCCGACAGGTCGGGCAGAAGAGTCGAGGTTCGCTTTGAGAAAGCTGCATCATCCGCACGTAGGACTGTGGGCGGCCGCTTTCGCGCTGAGCTGTGCTGGTATGGATGCATCGGCTGCCATGGCCGAAGCCGAGCCGGGCACGGTCGCCGCATGCGCGTCGGCCCGAGCCACCACGGCCGTGCCAGCCGGACTGCCGGTGCTCGACTGGTCGGAGAACGTTGGCTACGACGCGCAGGGCAACCTGTGGGTGTCGCGGCTGTACCGCAATGAGGTGCAGCGCTACGACAGCGCGGGCCGGTTGACCGCGACGGTGCCGGTCGAATTCCCGGGCGCGGTTCGGCTCGGACCGGACGAACTGCTGTACGTCGTCTTCGGTGATTCACCGACGAGTGCCGTGCGTCCGGGTGGCGTAGTGCGCTTCGATCCCAATGACCCCCGGCCTACGGTATTCGCCTCCGGATTCACCATGCCCAATGGCGCCGCCTTCGACGCGCAAGGCAATCTGTACGTCGCAGCCAGCCTCGGCGTGATTCGGATTCGTCCGGACGGTGTCGTCGATGCGGACTGGACTGCGCGGGCGAACTACACCGGCGCCAATGGCATTGTAGTGCGGGATAATTCGATCTACCTCAGTATGAACGGCAATCCGCTCGGTCGGATCGTGCGCTTCCCGATCGATGATCCAGGCCGCGTCGCCGTGGTCGCGGACTTGACGGTGTCACCCGGTGTGCCGGACTTCGCGGACGATTTCATCATCGATGACGCGGGCGTGCTCTGCGTGACCACATTGACCGGCCAGTTGGTTCGCGTCGATCCGGGCACGAACAGCGCATGCGCCGTACTGACCGACCAACCGATGACATCGGTGGTCGCCGTGCCCGGCCGTTCCGATGAACTCCTCGCCGGCACCGAGAGCGGCGCCATCCTGCGGATTCGCTTACCGCACTGAGCCGTTCATTCCTCGATGAGGTCCGGTGGTGCTGCTTGACGCCAGGAATCCAGCAGGATGTCGTACAGCTCATCGATATCTTCTACAGCGGTGAGCCGGGCCCGGACCCAGGACGAGGATGCCTCGTGCGGCGGGATCCAGAACTTGTCCGGTTCGGCGGCGATGAGTTCTTCGCGATCGTGTTTGGGGCAGCGGATAGCGAACGAGGTCTGATCGTCGGGGATGGTGACGAACATTTTGCCCGCCACATCGAAGGTGGGATGGTACCAGCGTTCCTTCTCCACGGTCTTGGGAAAGGACAACGCGATGCGGCGCACATCGTCGGCGTCGAGCACGGTTCAGGCCTCCGGTTCGGAAATCGGACTCCTATCGTGCACATCGCTTCCTCGGCCATCAAGTGACGGCGTCGGTTATCCGGGACGCGATCGTACGCAACCGCTCCACCAGGACGGGAGGCTCGTGGACACGGAAGTCCGCGCCGAGGTCGATCAGGCGGTATGCCAACCAGGTCGGGTCGTCGTCGCGGGTGGCATCCAGTCGGCAGGAGTTGTCGTCGATGGGTGCGATATCGCCGGGGGAGTCGCCGAGACGTCCCGCGACCCGGCCGATGGGGGCCTGGATCGTTATGCGCACGCGGAACAGCGGTGTGCCCCAATCGGTCCGGCGACCGGCCACATAGGCGGCCGGATCCGCGGCGGGCAGCGGTCGGGGGCGGTAGCGGACGCTGGTCGGCTGCGGCCGGTCGATGCGATCGACGCGGAAGATGCGCCAGTCGTTACGGTCTACATCGTGGCCGACGAGGTACCAGCGGCGGCGCGACGGCACCAGTGCGACCGGTTCGATATGCCGACGGGTTTCGGCACCGGATTCGCTGCGATACGCGAAACGCAGGCGCTCCCTATTGGTTACGGCCGCGGCCAGTGCGGTCAGCACCTCGGGATCGACGGCCGGGGCGTCATCGGTGTGCGGCACCAGGGCGGTGCCGAGTACCCGCACGCGGCGGCGCAATTTCGCGGGCAGCACCTGCTCCAGCTTGGCGAGCGCGCGCACCGAGGCCTCCTCGATGCCGACGATGGCCGATCCCGCGGCAGCACGCAGCCCGACCGCGATGGCGACCGCCTCCTCGTCATCGACCAATAGCGGCGGCATCGCGGCACCGGCCACCAGGCGGTAGCCGCCCGTCGCACCCATCGACGCCTCGACGGGGTAGCCGAGTTCGCGTAGGCGATCGATATCGCGGCGCACGGTGCGGTCGGTGACGCCGAGGCGTTCGGCCAGTTCACTGCCCGGCCATTCCCGTGGTGTCTGCAATAGCGAGAGCAGGCGCAGCAGGCGGGCGGGTGTGTCGTTCATGATTTTCAGGATTCCAGATAAGTAGGACATGAACAGTCCTAGTTGGCTCTTAATGTGGTCGCTGTACCCGAGAGCTAGGAGTCATGCCGATGAACGAGATTCGTCCCTTCCACATCGACATTCCGCAGGCCGATATCGACGATCTGATCGACCGGCTGACCCGCACCCGCTGGTCGGCGCAACTGCCGGGTAACGGCTGGGAGCGCGGCGTCCCGGTCGACTATCTGCGGGAGCTGGCCCAGTACTGGCACACCGGATTCGACTGGCGGGCGCAGGAGGCGGGATTGAACGAGTTCCCGCAGTTCACCACCGAAATCGACGGTCTGGACGTGCATTTCCTGCATGTGCGGTCGCCCGAGCCGGATGCGCTGCCGCTCATCCTGACCCACGGCTGGCCCAATTCGTTCGTCGAATTCACCAAAACCATCGGCCTGCTGGCCGATCCGCGTGCCCACGGGCTCGATCCGGCGCAGGCGTTCCATGTTGTGGTGCCCTCCGTTCCCGGTTTCGCGTTCTCCGAGGGGCCGAAGGAGACCGGGATGACGGTGCGTCGGGTCGCGCAGATGTGGGTCGAGCTGATGGACCGGCTCGGCTATCGGCGCTACGGCGCCCAGGGCGGCGATCTCGGTGCCTACGTCGCACCCGAAATCGCCCGCATCGCACCGGATCGGGTGGTCGGCGTGCATATTGATGGCGGTATCGGCATGCCGACCGAGGCCGATGTGCCGACCATGACGCCGGAGGAACGCGCGGAATGGGATCAGATGCAGGGCTGGATGTCCGGCGGCGTGAACCACCACGTGCTACTGCGTGCCGCGCCGCAGACTTTCGCGCACGCCTGGACCGATTCCCCGGTGGGTCTGCTCGCCTGGCTGATGCAGAAATTCAACGAATTCACCCCGCTGGCCGACTTGGCCGAGGACGTCATGGATCGTGATCATCTGCTGACCAATATCAGCCTGTACTGGTTCACCAACACGGCGGGCACCTCGTCCTGGCCGATGTACAACGGTCTCGGCGATGGCGGATTCGTCTGGCCCGCCGGCCAAAAGGCGGTGCCGACGGGCGTCTACGCGGGCGGCTCCGCACTCATGCTGCGTCTGGCCGAGCGCGACAACACCATTGCGCACTGGCCCGAGGGCAATACCGGAAACCATTTCGTGCCGATGGAACTGCCGGATATGCACGTCGCCGATATCCGGGCGTTCTTCGGCAAGGTGGCTTGAGCGCTCAGTTGTTCTGGTGCGCGATCTCGTCCTGCGATATGGAGTCCGCGCTGTTCGGCGCGGCCGGTGCCACGGGTTGTGGCGCCGGAGCCTGAGTCGCGGCGGGCTGGGCCGGTGCGGGCGCGGTGTTCTCCGGTGCCGGAGCTGGTAGCACCGGACGATCCGGAACGTAGAACATCCCGACCGTCGGCGTCATCACGCAGTGCGCGAAGGGGTAGTCGATCATGCCCCACATCGAGGCGATGACGGTGCCGGGGCCGCTGGTCACGGTCTTGGACAGCGTGGGCATGTTGTATTCGGTGCGGTCGTCGAGGGTAGTGAGGCCACTCGCGCCAGTATTGACGTTCAGCCAGGCCACGACGAGGCCGGAGGACAGCGGCGCGCCCGAATGCGCGGGTGTCGCGCTGAACCGCAAGGTGCCGGGCAGCGGATCCGCGGCGCCATAGGGGTTGGAGCCGTCGGTGGAGGCCGCCGCGATAATCGTGGTGACCGGGCCGACGCTGCCGCAGCCGAAGGTCGGCGCGGCATATGCGAAAGGTGTGAACGCGGCCGAGACATTGCGCAGTTCGGCGATATCCACCATCTTGGTGAACTGGTTCAGCGCGCCGACGCCCGCCTGGGCGGCCGGATCGGGTCCGGCATCGGTGGTGAGTTGTTCGAGTCCGGCGTCGACGGGGGATGGGTCGGCGACCGCCGTGCCGGTGAGGGCGAGGACCGCGCCGATCCCGAGAGATGTCACTGCCGCGGTGGTGCGTGCGATGGATCTGCCGTTCACTCGTTCTCCTCGATACCGAACACCGGGATAGTGCAGCAACGTACCAGCTCGTCGCGTACGCCGCCCAGGGACTCCCGGCAACCGCTCGGGGCCGACGCGCGACACCTACCCGACCACCCCTGTGACCCACTCGACAGTGCGAGATTACCGGGGGGTAGGTTTGACTCGGACGTACGAGACACACCGGGAGATGTGTATGAAACTAAGTCTGACGCCCGACGAGGTGAGCTTCCGCGACGAGCTGCGGAACTTCTACCGGACGCAGATCCCCGCCGACATCCGTGACCGCGTCAAATACGGCCGCGAACTGTCCCGCGAGGACATCGTCACTGCGCACAAAATCCTCAATGACCACGGTCTGGCCGTGCCGAACTGGCCGGTCGAGTGGGGTGGCAAGGATTGGACGCCGATTCAGCGGCATATCTGGCAGGACGAAATGCAGCTGGCCTCGGTGCCCGAGCCGCTGACGTTCAATGCCCAGATGGTCGGTCCGGTCATCGCGCACTTCGGCTCGCAGGAGATCAAGGAGCGCTTCCTCCCGCCGACCGCCGCGCTGGATATCTGGTGGTGCCAGGGCTTCTCCGAGCCCGACGCCGGATCCGATCTGGCCTCGCTGCGCACCACCGCGGTGCGCGACGGTGATTCCTACATCGTCAACGGCCAAAAGATCTGGACCACCCTCGGCCAGTACGCGGACTGGATCTTCTGCCTGGTCCGCACCGATCCGAGCGCAGCGAAGAAGCAGGCTGGCATCTCCTTCCTGCTCTTCGATGTGAAATCTCCCGGCGTCACCATCCGCCCGATCAAACTCATCGACGGCGGCTACGAGGTCAACGAGGTCTTCTTCGAGAATGTGCGGGTGCCCGCCGATCAGCTGGTCGGCGAGGAGAACCAGGGCTGGGCCTACGCGAAATTCCTGCTCGGCAACGAGCGCACCGGCATTACCGGTGTCGGGCGCACCAAGGTCAAGCTCGGTGTCGCGAAGGAGTACGCGCGCCAGACCAAGTCGGGTTCGGGCACCCTGCTCGGGGATCCGATCTTCGCCGCGCGCATCGCCGAACTGGAGAACGAACTGCTCGCACTGGAACTGACCCAGCTGCGCGTTGTCTCCAACTCCTCCGACGGTAAGCCGAATCCAGCCTCGTCGGTGCTCAAGCTGCGCGGTTCGGAACTGCAGCAGGCCGCGACCGAGCTGCTGCTCGATATCGCGGGCCAGGACGCCCTCCCGGTCGATGCCGCCGATATCGCCTCGCCCGGTTGGGCACAGCGCAGCGGCCCCGGCTATCTGAATTACCGCAAGACCACCATCTACGGAGGCTCCAGCGAGGTGCAGCGCACCATCATCGCCTCCACGATCCTCGGATTGTGAGGCGCAGCCATGGATTTCGAACTCACCGATGAACAGGTCATGCTGCGCGACACGGTTCGCGAGCTGCTGGCCCGCAACTACGATCCCGAGACCCGTCTGAAGGTCACCGACACCGAACTCGGCTGGAGTCGCGATGTCTGGAACCAGCTGGCCGAACTCGGCGTGCTCGGTCTGAGCTTCACCGAGGAGGACGGCGGCGTCGGCGCCGGTCCCGTCGAGACGATGGTCGTTCTCGAGGAGATCGGGCGTCGGCTCGCACCCGAACCGCTGCTGGATGCGGTGCTGGTGCCGGGTGGTCTGGTCGCCCGGGTCGGCAGTGCCGAACAGCGCCAGCGGATTCTGCCCGAGGTGACCGGTGGCACCAAGCTGCTCGCGTTTGCGCACGCCGAGCCGGGTGTGCGCTGGCCGTCCACCGAACTCGCGACCACCGCTGTGCAGCAGGGGGATTCGTGGGTGCTGACGGGTCTGAAGAATCCGGTTCCGCACGGCGACAGCGCCGATGAGCTGGTGGTCAGCGCGGTGCTGCCGACCGGTGGTATCGGACTGTTCCTGGTGGATCCCGCCGGGGTGCAGCGCAAGTCGTACCGGACCTTCGACGGTCAGCGTGGCGCTCAGATCGAATTCGACAAGGTCCCGGGCGAATTGCTCGGTGACAATATCGACGCCGCCGAGGCGGTGCGGGTCACGATCGGACACGCTCAGGCCGCGCTGTGCGCTGAGTCGATCGGTGCGATGGAAGAGGCGCTGCGGCTGACGACCGATTATCTGAAGACGCGTAAGCAGTTCGGCGTCACCCTGTCGAAGTTCCAGACGCTGACCCAGCGGGCGGCGAATATGTATGTCTCGCTGGAACTGGCGCGCAGTATGAGCCTCTACGCGAACGCGTCGCTGGCCGACGGTGCCGCGGCTGGATCCGATGGCTCCGCAAGCTCCGTGGACGCGGTCGTAGCCTCGCGGGCGCGGCTGCAGATCGGCCGGTCGGCTCGGCATATCGGCCAGGAGGCGATCCAAATGCACGGCGGCATCGGCGTCACCGCGGAATACCCGGTGAGCCACTACGTCGCTCGGCTCACCGCGATCGAGCGCACGCTCGGTGGTGGGCTGGAGCATCTGCGGGTGCTCAGTGCCCAGGTCGGTGAATACGACCTGCCGGAGCTGTAGGGTCCGATAGTTCCGAACGGCGGCGCGTGCGAGTCATGCGCCGCCGTTTCGCTATTCGTCGTCGCTCTGACCCGGCGAGCTGGCCGTCGGTACGCGGCGTGTCGTCGGCGGCTCTTCGACGGTCGGGTCGACGGCAGAACGCGGCTGGGTGGTCGGCGGCGGCTCGGCTTCCGTGGTGAAGGCAGGCGGCGGTACGGCTGTCGGTGTGGAGGTCTGTGCCCCTCGGGTCGTGGATTCCGGCAGGGCCGTCGGCGGAACGGTGAAATCGACCGACTTGCGCGGCGGTCCCGGGCGCGCGACCTGCCAGCTCGGCGACGGCGGGATGAACACCTTCGCCACCGCCGATGTGGTGGTGCCGTAACGCACGGCCGGGACGGCGTCATTGGCGGATTTGATCGGCGGGGGTGCGACGTAGGTGTCGTGCTTACCGATTCCGCAGGCGCCGATGAGAACGAGTCCCAGAGAGACCGCGCCCGCGGCGATCACCGGACCGGCGATCTTGGCCCTGCTGCTCTCCATCGGTGACACTCCTCGTCGTTCGAGTGGGGCTCACAATAATCGAGGCCGGTCGACCCGGCCAGGCGAGGGAACACGGTAAGCGTGCGGCGCCCCAGCGCAATTAAACAGCGGTGATTCAGATATCGAATTGGTGTCTCTTCGGCGTGTCGCGGGAACGTGTCGTGGTCGAACCACGTCCCGGGCCGTAGCGTGTGTGATCAAAGTTACGCGTGAGACGCCAGTACTTAGATGAGAGACGCGCGGTGCAAATCGGGCGCCGGCAATACTCTGATCGGCGTCATCGAGGAGTTGATGATGGGAGCTTACTCGACAACTCCGTTGCGAGCCTCCGCCACGGCCGACGAATCGGCCGCCCGGGAAACTTCGCAGCAAGTCGTGTCGAACCCGCCGGTGCACACCCTGTCCACGATTTTGTCGCGGATAGCGGCCTGGCTGATTTTCATCGGCGGCATTGTCGGAGCCGTGCTCGGCATCGCCGGACTGCACGTCGAAATCACTGTCGCCGGACTGATTCTGGCGTGCACGGCCGGTCTGGTGCTGCTGAAGCTACGCGCCGATCGAACCAGCTGAACCGCGCCAGGTGGCGCGGGTAAATCGCAAGCGCACAGGACTTTCGGGCTCTAGCGTGATTCGGTATGAGAATCGAGATCACCGCCGATGCCGCGCGGTTCCGGTCGCTGACCGAGCCGTTTCTGCTGTGTGATCCATTGCGGCACACGGTGATCACCACCGGTATCGCCAACCACCTGACCGGCATGCAAGTCGATGCCGACCATTCGCGGTTCCTGTCGGTCCACGATGCGGATGCGACGGTGATCGGTGTCGCCATGCGCGCGGCCGGGCGCGGGGTGTATCTCGGTGCGCTACCCGCGGGAAGTGTTGTGCCCGTTGCCGAGGCGCTGGCCGAGGTAGCCGCGGATGCGGACGGGGTCGAGGGCGCGACCGAGGACGCCACCGAATTCGCCGAGCACTGGGGCAAACGGCACCGTATCGGCTATCACGAGGCGTACTCGACCCGCCTCTACCGGCTCGCGGAACTGAACTTTCCGAGTGTCGTCGGATCGGCTCGCCGCGCAACCGATTCCGATGTCGGACTGTGTGTCGAGTGGACCGGAGCCATGCGCCGCGAATCCGGTATGCCGCCACCGAGCCTGACCCCCATCGCCATCCGGAACCGCATCTCGACCGGCCGCTGGTGGCTCTGGGAACGCGACGGTGAGCCCGTGTCCCTTGCCGCACACCAGGTCCCGGTCTTCGGCTGGTCCCGAATCGGCCCCGTGTACACCCCACCCGCTCACCGCGGCCGCGGCTACGCCAGCATCCTCACCGCCCACGTATCCCGCACCCTGCGTTGGCAGAACCTGCACGTCTGCCTCTTCGCAGACACGGCCAACCCCACCGCGAACCACATCTACCGCACCATCGGCTTCGAACCCGTCCGCGATTTCAGGCACTACCAATTCACCTCGGCCGCAACCGATCTTTAGACGGGCGGCCGCCTGCGGTTCTCAGCAGGTTCGCGCTGCCTATGCGGTACCAGGGGTCGAGGTGACCCATTCGAAGGCGGTGGCCTTGGAGCGGGCGCCTTCGACGGTGCGGGAGCGGTTGGGTTCGTTCAGGTCGGTGAGTAGGGATTCGGTGAGGGTTACCAGGGTGGTCAGGACTGGTGGGGTGAACCAGGTGGGGCGGGTGGCGAAGAGGATGTCTTCGGTGGAGGTGTTGCCGCTGGCGCCGGGGGCGAAGGGGCAGCCGCCGAGGCCGCCGAGGGAGCCGTCGACCATGGTGGCCCCGGCCTGTAGGGCGGCGAGGGTGTTGGCAACGCCCATGCCCCAGGTGTCGTGTCCGTGGAAGACGATGCGGCGGTGCGGGGTCCGGTCGCGCACCGCCGAGATCAGCTCGGATACCTGGGTCGGGTGGGCCTGGCCGAGGGTGTCGGCGATGACGATGTCGGAGGCGCCTTCGGTGCGCGGATCGTTGGCGATGGCCAGAACTCGCTCCGGATCGACGGGACCGTCGAACGGACAGGTGAAGCTGGTGGCGAGGCAGAGCTGGATTTCGCCGCCCGCCTCCCGCGCCAACCGAACGGCATCCGGCATGGCGGCGACACTGTCCTCGGTGCTGCGACCGATATTGGCCTTATTGTGCGCGTCCGATGCGGAGAAGCAGTACTGGAAGTTGCGCACACCCGCGGCGGCGGCCTTCTCCACGTGACGCGGTGTGGCCACCCAGACCCAACACTGCTGCAGTTCTTCGGGACTCAGCGCGGCGATGAGTTCCATGGTGTTTGCCATCGGCGGCACCAGGTCGGGACGCGCCATCGAACCGATCTCCAGTTCGGGCACGCCGACGGCGAGCAGCTGGCGCACGATATCCACCTTGTGCTCGACTGGCAGCACCTTCCCGGTCAATTGCAGTCCGTCGCGCAGTGTCACATCACGCAGGATGGATTCCGGCCGCATCGCCCGACCACCGCTGGTGGTCGAGTCGCTACGCGATGCCACGCTCATCCCTCTTCCTCCCGCGCGTCCAGGACCGGCTGGGCCTGACGCACGTGCATGGGGACACACATCACTCCGCCGCAGGGCTTTTCATTCGAAGCGGGGGTCGGATGCACTGTCGGTCGCGCGTGTCCGGGCGCACTCATTTCGCGCGCACCACGCCCCGGCGGTCGACGCCTGCCATATACCCGTCGCGTCATTTCGCCTCCACTCCATCGATACCGGCGTGCATCACGCCTCCAATCCGGCGATATCGGTATCGCTCATTCCGAGCAGTTCCGACAGCACCTCTCGCGTGTGCTCACCCAGGTCCGGCCCGATATTGCGGATCGGCAGGGACTTTTCGCCGATCACCGGCACGATGCCGGAAAAGCCGACCGTCTTCGGTTGCGGCGCACCGACATCCACCGGAAACGGCTGAATCATATTGCGCGCCTTGTACTGCTCGTCGACGACGATATCGGCGGCGGTGTAGATGGGACCGCACGGAATGGCGGCCGCCTCCAATAGTTTCAGCGCCTCGTCGCGGGTGTGCCGCACGGTCCATTCGGCAATGGACGCGTCGAGCCGTTCACGATTGCGCCAGCGTCCGGCATTGTCCTGCAGCTCAGGATCAGCGGCCAGATCGGGGCGGCCGATCACCTCCATATAGCGCTGGAAGATGGCGTCACCGTTGCCGCCGATAATGATGCTCGTACCGTCGCTGGTCGGGTAGGCATTACTCGGCGCGATGCCCTCCATCCGCCCGCCGACCCGCTCGCGGTTGATGCCGTAGGCAAGATAATCGGGCACGAGCGATTCCATCACCGACAAAATCGCCTCGTTCAACGCCACATCGATGACACGTTCCCCCAGCGGAATCGAGGCGTCGGTGCGTTCCCGCTGGAACAACGCCATCACCGTGCCGAATGCGGCATAGATCCCCGCGATCGAATCACCGATGGACACACCGACCCGGACCGGCGGCCGATCCGGATCCCCGACGAGTTCACGCAGCCCGCCGACCGCCTCGGCGACCGCCGCGAATCCGGGCCGCGCGGCCAGCGGCCCGGTCTGCCCGTAAGCGGAGATCCGGGTGATCACCAGATCCGGATTGACTTCGTTCAGCACCTCCGGACCGAGGCCCCACTTCTCCAGCATTCCCGGCCGAAAATTCTCCAACAGCACATCGCAGTGCCGCAGCAGTTCCAGGACGACGCCCCTGCCCGCGTCGGTGCGTAGATCCAGCGTGATCGACTTCTTGTTCCGGTTGATGGTGCGATACAGCATCGACGTATCGCCGCCGTAGAGCCGCCAGTTGCGTAGCTCGTCCCCGGCCTTCGGCCGCTCCACTTTGATCACCTCGGCGCCGAAATCGCCGAGGATGCGCCCAGCGGTCGGCGCGGCGATGTAATTGCCGAGTTCCAGGACGCGAACCCCGTCCAGCGGGCTGATACTCATGGGCATCAGTCTGTACCATCGCGCCGCCCGGCAACGGCCCGACCTACTACCTCGGCGAATGCTGGTCGAGCAACCGCACGGCCCCTCAACTGCCGCAGCACAATAGGCGATACCGCGGCAGCCGTGCGATTGCCGTCACACTTCGAGCGGAGAAACCTCCTCGATGATCGAGTAGTGCTCGGCATTGCCGTGGTGCGAGGTGCTCTTGACGCCGTCGACACCGACCGGGACGTCCCCCGCGAGGGTGATACGGGTCAGCTTGCGCGGCTGGTCGTCGTAGTCGTCGACGGCGTAGTGCTGGGTGGCGCGGTTATCCCAAATGGCGACGTCACCGGGCTGCCAGTTCCAGCGGGTGGTGTTCTCCAGCCGGGTCACCCGGTCCTGGAACAGGCGGAACAGGGCCTGGGATTCACTGGTGGAGACGCCGACGAAACGCTTGACGAAGTGCCCGACCAGCAGGGCGCGCTCACCGGTCTCCGGATGCACCCGCACCACCGGATGCTCGGTCTCGTAATAGTCGGACTGGAACTCGGCGCGGTAGGCGTCGGTGTTCGGGTTGCTCCGGTCGACGTCGGTGGCCGCGTAGTCGTAGAGATTGGTGTGCACCGCCCGCAGGCTCTCGGCCAGGCGCTCGAGGGGCTCCGGCAGCGAATCGTAGGCGGCGACGGTGGAGGCCCAAGTGGTCGAGCCGCCGTAGGTCGGCAGGGTAACCGCGCGCAGGATGGAAGCCTTCGGGATCCGGTCGACGAAGGTGACGTCAGTATGCCAGCTATTGGCGCGGCCGTACTCCGAGTCGATGGCCAGGCTCTTGACACCGTGCGAGGTGACCGTCGGATGCGGGGTGGTTGGGGTGCCGAGCAGCTGTGCGAACTCGTACTGCCCGTCTTCGGTCAAGTGGTCCTGACCGCGGAAGAAGATGACCTTGTGCTCGAGCAGCGCGCGCCGGATCACCGCGACGGTTGCCGCGTCCACATCGCCGCCGAGCCGGACGTTGTCGACTTGGGCGCCGATGCGTGCGCCGATTTTGGTCACGGTGGCGGTTGTCTGGGCGTAGTCGACCGTCATGAGATCACCTTCGCTGCGTTGAATCGGTTGATGCGCCCCCGAGCACACCACCGAAACAACCACTCCAACCAGGGTTTTCGTCGCCGTGATCCCAACGCACCACCCGCCGAGCGGAGTCATATGGCGGCTCAGCACATGTCGCGGAGCCGCCATATGACTGCCCTCGATGGGCAGGGCTGGCCGTTGCGTGGTTGCGTTGCAGTGCTGGGCGCGTCGTGTGCCGCACCTGGCTTATCTCCCGCAATCAGCTAGGCGGGCCCGCAGCCTCCGTCTCCCCCACTGGTTGTGGTTGCGCTATCGAGCGTTTGTCGAGGGGAGTCGAATGGTCGCTCACGGCGTCGGGCTATTCGACTACCCTCGGCCAGCTGTTCGGTTCGATCTGCTCTCGGCCCATGCCTCGGAGGAAGGCGGGGCGATCAGCTGACGTGCTCGCGCAGATACGCCAGATCCTCGGCGACGCCCTCGGCGGGCGTCTCGAGGACCACCGGAGCATCCGCGGTTCGGCACACCTCGGCGAGCAGTTGCGGATCGATCGTTCCGTCCGCGAAATTGGCATGCCGGTCCGCGCCCGAATTGAATTCGTCGCGTGAGGAGTTCAGGTGTACCAGGTCGATGCGGCCGGTGATGGCTTTGATCCGCTCGACGACGCCGACCAGATCCTCACCACCCGCCCAGGCGTGGCAGGTGTCCAGGCAGAAACCCGCGCCGAAATCGCCGACCGCGTCCCAGAGCCGGGCGATCGAATCGAAATGCCGGGCCATGGCGTGGTTACCGCCGGCGGTGTTCTCGATCAGGATCGGCACCGCGAAGCCGCCCTTGTCCTGCTGACGTTCGAACAGCTTGCGCCAGTTATCGATTCCGGTCTCCAGTTCGCCGTCGGAGCGCACATGTCCACCGTGCACCACCAGACCGAACGCGCCGATATCGGCGGCGGCCTTCGCCTGCTGGGCGACCGCATTGCGCGATGGCATGCGCAGGCGGTTGTTCAGGCTGGCCACATTGATCTGATAGGACGAGTGCACCACCACATCGATTGGACTGGCGAGGATCTCCTCGGTCCGCGGATGCGGGGTCGGTTTGTCCCAACTCTGCGGGTCGACGACGAACAGCTGGATAACATCGGCGCCGAGTTTTTCACCGAAGCCGATCGGATCGCTGTCGAGCCGGACGTGTGCTCCAATGCGCATGGGGCCGAGCCTAACGACTGCCACCGACAACGTCTTCGCCCACCGCAACGAAGGTGTTGCGTCCGGGCCGTGCGGACAGATACATCGGTAGGATCCAGGTGCTCGACCCGATACGGGGGGTGAATCCACTGTGCTGCGAACTGGCGATGTTTTCGCTGGATACACGATCAAACGCGTGCTCGGCCAGGGCGGTATGGGCACCGTATACCTGGCCCAGCATCCGCGTCTGCCGCGCCTGACCGCGCTGAAATTGCTGAAGCGCGAACTGTATACCGATGCCGAGATCCGGCGCCGCTTCGAGCGGGAGGCCGATCTGGTCGCCCAGCTCGACCATCCGAATATCGTCACGGTCTACGACCGCGGCGCCGAGGAGCAACAGCTGTGGATCTCGATGCAATTCGTGCCGGGCGCGGATGCGTCCTGCGCGGATGTCAATGTGCTCGCGCCGGGCCGCGCGGTGCAGATCATCGTCGATACCGCTGCCGCACTGGATTTCGCACACGGCAACGGCGTACTGCACCGTGACGTGAAACCGGCGAATATCCTGCTGGCCAAGGCCCCGATCGGACAGCCGGAACGGGTGCTGCTCACCGACTTCGGGATCGCGGGCATGCGCGATGGCGAGTCAACGCTGAGTTCGGCAGGAACCATTACCGCCACGCTGGCCTACGCCGCGCCGGAACAACTGACCGGGACGCCGGACTACCTGGCCGACCAGTACTCACTGGCCTGCTCGCTGTTCTGGATGCTGACCGGTGCCGCGCCGTTCCAAGGCGCGAATCCGATGGCCGTCATCAACGGGCATCTGTATGGGGCGATACCGTCGCTGCGCCGGTATCGCCCCGACGTGCCGCACGCGCTGGACGCGGTGCTGGCGCGGGCCATGGCCAAACGGCCCGCGGACCGTTTCGTCAGCTGCACCGAATTCGCGCAGGCCGCCCGTCGGGCGCTGCTGTCGGCGGTGCCGTATCCGCATCAAGGGAACGGGCATTACGGTCCAGCGATGGGCAGGGGGGCCGGCACCGAGCATTCTGGTGATGTCGGTCCGGCCCGGAACCCGGTGCCGTCTGGAAACACGGTGCCCCCCAATGCTTCCGAACGAGTCGGCAGCAGAACCGCCCGGCCGATCGAGCCGAGCAGCCACTCCGCCGCCGAGCCACCGAGAACGTCTCGGCCGCGTCTGCCGCTGCCCCCGCGCCGCGCACCGCGGCCCGGCACCATCGCCCTGCCCGATATCCCACGTCGCCCCGGCAGAACCCCGCCCGGACCCGCGCCGCGCCCGCCGCCATAGCCGGAAACAGTCGGATATCGCATGCGATGACGATAAGTCGACGATAACCAGGGCTTAAGCGAATCCTGCTAAGGTTTCGATGTTTTCCGTGGTCAGGAGGTCCTGATCGCGCATTCTTATGCTGTACGCCTGTCATCGGTGGGTCCCGGTGGCGGCGGGAAGTGGAGCAGACATGCTGGCCAGCGGTGACGTATTCGCCGGTTATGTCATCGATCGGCAACTGGGTCGCGGTGGCATGGGTTCGGTGTACCTGGCAAAACATCCGCGACTGCCGCGGATGACGGCGCTGAAGCTGCTGAATCGGGAGATGTTCTTCGATAAGGAGGTGCGGGCGCGGTTCGAGCGGGAGGCGGATCTGGTCGCCCAGCTCGATCACCCGAATATCGTCACCGTCTACGACCGCGGCCTCGATGACGAGCAGCTGTGGATCTCGATGCAGTACATCGATGGCATCGATGCCGCATCGGTCGATCCCAAATCGCTGCCGCCGGAGCGGGCGGTCCAGATCATCAAGGAGACCGCCGACGCGCTCGACTACGCGCACGGTATGGGCGTGCTGCACCGCGACGTGAAGCCCGCGAATATCCTGCTGGCCCGCTCCGGCGGCGGCCGCGGCGAGCGGGTCTACCTGACCGACTTCGGTATCGCGCGACTGCGCGACGACACCGGCCACCTCACCCAGACCGGCACCTTCACCGCCACCCTGGCCTACGCCTCGCCCGAACAGCTCACCGGCGCATCGCTGGATCACCGATCGGATCAGTACTCGCTGGCGTGTTCGCTGTTCTGGCTGTTCACCGGGTCCGGTCCGTTCGCTGCGACGAATCCGGCGGCGGTGATCCAAGGACATCTGCAGGCCGCGCCGCCGGCGCTGAGCAGTGTGCGTCCCGGCTTGCCCTACCAGTTGGACGCGGTGATGGCCAAGGCCATGGCCAAGCGGCCCGACGATCGGTTCGCCTCGTGCTCGGAGTTCGCGCAGGCCGCCAAGCACGCACTGACCAATCCGAGCGTTCCGTCGATGCCGGTGGTCGGTGGACCGCGTCCAGGCACCGGTCCGGCGATTCCGGTGACAGGTGTGCCGCGGCCGATCACCGGGCAGCCGATTCCGGTGACGAACGGGCCGTACCCGCAGACCGCCGGACCGTACCCGCAGACCAGCGGGCCGTACCCGCAGACCAGCGCACCGCACACGGTGCAGCCGCAGCCGTTGGCGCCGACGACCATCAATCCCGCCTCCCAGGGCACCCCACATCCGCAGCCGGTGCAAACCGCGCCGACCCAGCAGCAACCGCATCCGAGCAACCCATACAACCAGCAGCCACTCAGCTTCGCGCCGCGGCCGCCGATGGGCGGACCGCACCCGCCCGCGCCGCCGCAGCGCAAATCGAATGTCGGGCTGGTCGTCGCGCTGTGTGTCGGTCTGGTGATCCTGTTGGTGATCGTGGTCGCGATCATCGGCGCCCTGTCGTCGAGCAGCGGTTCGTCGAGTTCCAGCGGCAGCAGCACCACGACCTCCATTTCGTCCAATGGTGGTGGCGGCTCGATGGATGCGACCGCAGCCGCGATCAGTAAAGAGTTCCCGCGCATGGTGCCCGCCAGCGAATCCGATTCGGTCGGCTACAACGGCGCGAAATGCAATGCCCACAAGACCGGCGACCTGACCCTGCCCACACCGGGCACGCCGGACTTCGGCGCTTGGGCCGCGCAATGGGACTGCTACGGCGGCGGTGACAACGACGATCCGTTCTACACGATCTACGTCTACAAGAACGCCTCCGACGTGCAGAAGGTGCTGAGCAACTTGCCCTCGGACGCCACCAAGTCGACCGACACCAACGGCGGCAAGACCTACACCAACTACAAGTTCGTCAACGACGGGCCCAAGATCGTCACCGCCTTCACCGGCGACAGCAAGCGTGCCCAATTCCTCATGTACGCCGACGGTTTGGCGGGTGCTCAGGACAAGGTCCTGCGCTGGTGGCGTTCGGCTCCGCTGAACTGACAGCCGAACAAGTTCGGCTGCCTCGATGGCCTTCGCGCTGGACGAATGAACACGGGATATAGAGAGGAAGGCGACATGGTCAGCGATCGGCGCCAACGCGCGCAGCGGTTCGTGGAGTTGCATCGGGAAGGTTGCTTTCTGCTTCCGAATGCGTGGGATGCGGGTAGTGCCCGGATTCTGGAATCGGCTGGATTTCCCGCCGTTGCCACCACCAGCGCTGGTATCGCATTCTCCCTCGGGCGTCCGGATCACGACTTCTTCGCTGAGCACGAGGAGGGCCGGGTCGATCGCGAGACCATGCTGGGGCGGATTCGCGAGATCGTCGATGCGGTAGGGGTGCCGGTCAGCGCCGACCTGGAGGAGGGATTCGGCGAGAAGCCCGAGACGGTGGCGACGACGATCTCGTTGGCGCTCGACGCCGGTGCGGCGGGCGGCAATGTCGAGGACTTCACCGGCGACAGCACGCGCCCGCTCTACGACGAGGCGTTGTGCGCGGACCGCATCCGCGCGGCGCGCGCCGCCATCGATGCCAGCGGCGAGCCATTCGTTCTGGTCGGGCGCACCGACGGACTGCTGGTCGATAGCTCACTGAATGAATGCGTCCGCCGGGCCAACGCCTACCTGGCAGCGGGTGCGGACTGTGCATTCGTTCCAGGTGCCAGCGATGCAACCACCATCGGCACCCTGGTGCGCGAACTCGACGGTCCACTCAACGTGGTCATGGGTTTGACCGGCAACGCACTGTCACTCGACGACCTGCGCGAGCTCGGCGTTCGGCGAGTTACGGTCGGCGGCAGCATCTTCCGTGCCATGTATCGCCAATTGCTCGATACCGCACATGAATTGGCCGACCGAGGCACTTTCACCTATGCCGCCGAGCAACTCACTCAGAGCGACCTCAACAACCTCTTCCGCCGCTAAAGCTCGGCGAATTCGCTTGTAATGTGAAGGCATGATCACGCTCAAAAAGGAAGATGGTGCCGCTGATCTCAACGGCATCACCAAGCTGACGGTCGGGGTGAGCTGGGACCCGTCGGGGGGCACCAGCGGCGGCGCGCTCGGAATGCTGCGCCGCAAGCGCGGTGTGGATCTCGATCTGATCGCCATCCTCATGCAAGGCGCCGAGCCGGTGCGTTTCGCCGGTCTCGACTCGCTCGACCCGCTGGGCAACGGTTCGGTCCAGCACACCGGCGACGAACAGACCGGCGCCGCCACCGGTGACGACGAATCGGTGCACGTCACGTTCGCGAATGTGCCCGAGGCCATCGACGCGATCATTTTCGTGGCCGCGGCATTCAAGAAGGGCTCCTCTTTCGAGAAGGCCAACAACATCAGTTTCAAGATCTACGACGCCTCCGGCGGCAGTACCCAGCAGGTGGCCGATATCTGGCCGTCGCTGCTCGGCACGGATAACGCCAATGCGGTGGCCAAGGCATTCCGCAACGGTGGTAGCTGGCAGCTCGAGGTGCTCAACCGCAAGGGCAAGATCAAGCAGGGCGATAAGCAGGCCCTACTGCATTTCGCCATGGCATGAGCAGGCCGGCCGGAGCTCGGGCGAGGAGCTCCGGCCGCTATTGCTACAGAACGGCTTCGACGGCCGAAACGACGGTGGCGTCGTCGGGTGTGGTGCGCGGGCGGAAGCGGCCGACCACCGCACCTTCGCGATCGATCAGGAACTTCTCGAAGTTCCACTGGATATCACCGGCAGCGCCCTCGGCATCCGCGGTCTCGATCAGTGCCTGGTAGAGCGGATGCCGGTCCGCACCGTTGACGTCGGTCTTCTCCAGCAGCGGAAAGTCGACGCCATAGGTGGTCGAGCAGAATTCCGCGATTTCCTCGGCGGTACCCGGCTCCTGGCCCATGAACTGGTTACACGGCACGCCTACGACGCTGAAACCACGTTCGCCATAAGTTTTCTGAAGTTCGACGAGCCCGGTGTACTGCGGTGTCAGCCCACACTTGGAGGCCACATTGACCAGCAGTACCGCTTTATCTCCGACCAATTCGCCCAGTGTTGCCGGGGCGCCGGAGAGGGTACGTAGGGGAATGTTGCGGATATTCATTCGTATCGCACCTGCCAGTTCTTGATTCCGTTGATCCACCCCGATCGCAACCGTACCGGATCAGCGACCTGGCTGATCTTGGGCATCACATCGGCGATCGCATTGAACATCAGGTCGATCTCCAGTCGCGCCAGATTCGCTCCGACGCAATAATGCGCACCGGTGCCGCCGAATCCAACGTGCGGATTCGGATCGCGCAATACGTCGAAGGTGAACGGATTTTCGAAGGCGTCCTCGTCGAAGTTGGCCGAACTGTAGAAGATTCCCAGCCGTTGCCCCTGCTCGATCCGCTGCCCACCGAGTTCGGTGTCCTCGGCGGCGGTGCGCTGGAAGGCATTCACCGGGGTCGCCCAGCGCACGATCTCATCGGGTGCGGTGCGCGGTCGCTGGCCCCGGTACAACTCCCACTGTCCCGGATGGTCCACGAAGGCCTTCATGCCGTGGGTTATGGCATTGCGGGTGGTCTCATTGCCCGCGATGGCGAGCAGGATGACGAAAAAGCCGAATTCGTCGGAACCGAGTGCTTCGCCGTCGACATCGGCATGCACCAATTGACTGACGATGTCGTCGACCGGACATGCGCGCCGCTTTTCGGCCATATTCCAGGCATAACCGAGGATTTCGGTGAAGGCGGTGGTGGCGTCGCCGTACTCCGGATCGTCGTAGTTCAGCGTCTGGTTGGACCATTCGAACAGCTTGTGCCGGTCGTCGTTCGGCACGCCGAGCAGTTCTGCGATGGCCTGCAGCGGCAGTTCGCAGGCGACCTGCTGGACGAAATCGCCGCCGCCGGTTCGCTTGGCCTCGTGCACGATGCGCGCCGCACGTTCGGTGAGCGCGGCGCGTAGGCCCTCGACCGCGCGCGGGGTGAAGCCCTTGGAGACGATCCGGCGGATCTTGGCATGCTTGGGCGCATCCATATTGACCAGCAGTGCACCGGTGAGTTCGATCTGCTCCGGCGTGACATCGTCGGGCAGGCGGATGATCGCGCCCTTCTGTGCGGAGGAATAGATTTCCGGGCTGCGTGAAATCTCCTTTACATCTTCGTGTTTGCTGACCACCCAGTACCCGCCGTCGCGGAAGCCGCCGGAGGTCGCATCCGGCTGCGCGCACCACCACACCGGTGCTGTGCGGCGCAGGGTCGCGAATTCCTCGACCGGCATACGGTTTTCCCACAGTCCTGGATCGGTGAAATCGAAGCCTGCCGGGAACGCGGGCGCTGCCATAGCTACCTCCTGGGTGAAATGCGTTTCAGCGCAGCCTGAGTCGGCGCATGAGTCGTAGGGTTGTCAGCGTCGTCTTCAGCTGCTTCTCGTAGGGCAAGCCCGCACGGGCGGCCATTACCTGACGCTTCTGCACGCCGATATTCACCGTGTCGGTGTATTTGAGCAGGCCCTGATCGCCGTGCCTGGTGCCGACGCCGGATTGTTTGACGCCACCGGACGGGGTGCCCTTGGCGGCGTAGGTGGTGACGAAGCCGTCGTTGATATTGATGTTCCCGGCCTCGAGTTGCGCGCCGATTCGGTTGGCACGGGCCAGATCCCGGCTCCAGACGCTGGCATTCAGACCGTAGGTGGTGTCGTTGGCGAGCCGGATGGCCTCCTGCTCGTCGGTGAACCGGTAGACACTCACCACCGGACCGAAGGTTTCCGCGGTCGCGTGCGTCATCTCGGGGGTGACATCGGTCAGCACGGTGGGTTCATAGAATGCCGGGCCGATATCCGGTCGCGCCTTGCCGCCGGTCAGCACCGTCGCGCCCTTCGCGCGCGCGTCCTCGACATGCGCCGCGACCCGCTCCATATGCTGCACCGAGACCAGCGAGCCGAATTCCGGTGTGAAGTCGTAGGCCGCGCCGATCTCGGCGTTCAATTCCTCTGCCGCCGTGACCAATCGGCGCACGAATTCGTCATACAACCTGTCCTGCACATAGATCCGTTCGATGTGCATACATGCCTGGCCCGAATTCGCGAAGACCGCGAATGACGCACCGGGAATCACCTCGTCGAGATTCGCGTCGTCCAGCACGATCATCGGGTTCTTGCCGCCGAGTTCGAGGCTGCAGCCGATCAGATTGCGGCCCGCGCCTTCGCCGACCACCCGTCCGGTCGCGGTCGAGCCGGTGAACATGACGAAGTCGGCGTTGTCGATCAAGGCCGGGCCCACATCGGGACCCTCGCCGCAGACGACTTGGAACAGCCCCTTCGGCAGACCCGCCCGATACAGCAGCTCGACACCGAATAGCGCACAGAGCGCCGTCTTGTTATCGGGCTTGAGCACGACGCCATTGCCCGCCATCAGCGCGGGCATCGAATCCGACAGCGCGATGGCGAAGGGGAAATTCCACGGTGCGATAACCGCGACCACCCCCTTGGGACGGTGCTCTTCGGTCGAAGTGGTGATCATCGGCACCGGCCCGCCGCGCCGCTTGGACTTCAGCACGCGGCGTGCGGTCTTGAGGTAATGGCTGATAACCATCGGGACATCGCAGGATTCCTCGAAGGCCATGCGGCGGGTCTTCCCACAGCCGATCTGGATCAGGTCGGCAATGGTTTCGTATTCGGCGAGAATCAGGTCATGTGCGCGTTGGAAGACCTCGAGGCGGCGCTGCAGCGGCCAGGCGGCCCACTCCTTCTGGGCCGCGCGGGCGCTCGCGTAGGCGGCGGCGACATCCTCGGGAGTCGATTGGGGTAGTTCGCCGACCACGGCGCCGGTGTAGACCTCGATCATCGAATACGCAGCGGCGGTGCCGGAGGCCGCGACCATGTCGGTCAGCCTGCCGATCAACGCTTCGGTGATCCGGGCGGGCAGCGCCGGTGCGGAATCCTTCTTGGCTTCGGTTGTATTCATCAGACCTTCTCCGTGCTGACGGTAGATGCCCCCGAATTAGAACACGTTCTCATCGTGGCTGTCAGGGCCTTGGGTGGGATGACCTGGTCGAATGCATATTCAATCCGCTTGATGATCCGGTGCGCGGCTCGACGCGAATTCCCGCGCCCAGCGGTAGTCGGGCTTACCGCTCGGGGCGCGCGTGACGACGTCGGCGAGCCAGATCTGCCTCGGCACCTTGTATCCCGCCAGATGCTTGCGCACATGGTGCTCCAGTGCGGCGAAGTCCATCTCGGCACCCGCCACGGATACCACCGCCGCCACCTGCTGGCCCCAGCGCTCGTGCGGTACCCCGATCACCACCGCGTCATATACGGCCTCGTGCGCCTTGACCACGCTCTCGACTTCTTCGACGAAGACCTTCTCGCCGCCGGTATTGACGACCATATTGCCGCGCCCGATCAGGGTCACCGAGCCGTCCGTCTCCACCCTGGCGCGATCGTCGGTCACCACGATCCGGGCGCCGTCGACCGTCTTGAACAGTCGCTCGGTCTTCTCCGGGTCCTTGTAATAGCCGATCGGCACCGCGCCGGTCTTGGCGAGCCAGCCCTCGGCACCGGGTTCGACCGGCCGTCCCGCATCATCGACCACGACCGCACCGCGCCCGCTCTGTACGCGCGGACCGCGGCCGGGATTGTCGTCCTTCTGTGCGAAGCCGATACCGCCGAAACCGGTTTCGGACGAGCCGATGGAGTCGGAGACGACCGTCGACGGAAAAAGTTCCAGCAGTGCGTTTTTCACCGGTTGCGACAGCAGCGCGGCACCGGAGCCGATAGCGACGAGCGAGGAGGCGTCGACCGGTGTGGCGCGGAAGGCATCGATCAGTGGACGTGCCATGGCATCGCCGGTGATCACCATGATCTGCGGACGGCGCTGTTCGACCACCTGCCATACCCGCCGCGCATCGAATTTGGGCTCGAAGAGCACGGCATTGCCGGACCACAGGGCGGTGAAGGACGGCATCATCGCGGCGGCGTGGATGAGCGGCGGGAGGACGAACCAGGTGCTCGGTTCGCCCTGTGCGCCGATACGGGACTGCTGATATTCGTCGGAAACCGGTTCGTTGGTATAGAAGTCGATACCACCGCCGAGGACCCGCCACATATCCTCTTGCCGCCACATGACGCCCTTGGGGCGGCCGGTGGTGCCGCCGGTGTACATCATGAACAGGTCGTCGGGGCTGCGGTCGATGGTGCGGCGGGTGGGGGAGCCGGATAGTAAAGCCTGCTCATACGAGGCGGACAGGTCTGCGGGGGCGATGGGGTCGTTGGGTTGCCGGTCGTCGACGATCAACATGCGAATCGACGGCGTGTCGGTAAGTGCCTGCAGTGCCCCGGCTGCGTATTTCGCATGGCACACGAGCACTTCGAGATCCGCATTGTCATAGAGATAGCGCAGCTCTTCGACGCCGTAGCGGTAGTTGATATTGATCGGCACGGCCCGCCCCTTGAAACAGGCAATGAGGGTTGTCATGGTCTCGATGCCGTTGTGCATCTGGAAACCCACGTGCGTACCGGGTCCGACGCCGATCGAGCCGAGATGATCGGCGAGCCGATTCGCGCGGGCTTCGAGTTCGGCGTAAGTGAGTGCGAGATCGCCTTCGATCAGCGCGATGCGCCGCGGCATCGCGTCGACGGCATGTTCGAAGAGGTCGGCGAAGTTGTTGGACATGGCGATTCACTCTCAGTGAATGACGGTGAGCGGTAGCGGGATGCCACGGTCGGTGAAGGTGAAGGCGGCACCGGTGCTGATCCGGGTAATGGCCACCTCGGTCGCCTCCTTGAACGGAGCTGCGGCGAGGGCTATCTCAGCGATCCAGCCCTGCTCGTCGGAGGAGGTAGAGCGCACCTCGAACCGCGGATTCACGCCGCGCACCATGGCTTCCAGCGGTGCGAGATAGTCGGGATCGATCATCGATGGCCACGTGCGATCGGTGTTGGCATCGCTGTGCCACGGCACCCGCAGCCGCACCGCGTCGTCGGTAGCGGATACGTCGAACCCGCTGTATGGCATGGGATTCCACGCCGGATGCAGGCGAAGTACCTCGGCGAGCGCGGCCGGATCGGCACCGAGCCCGAGTGCGTTGCGAATCCGCTCGGAGGTAATTCCGGCGATGCCCGTGAATTGTTTGCGGCCGATATCGGTCGCGATGTCGACGGCTCGCGCGCGCACGGCGGTCATGAAGCCGAGGGTGAGCAGATGGTGTTGCAGACAGACCTCGTCGGCCATGCGCACCAACGCCGATTTGGAGAAGTCCGCGAAGCGCAGATCGCTGAGCAGCGGACCCGCGTAATCGCTTCGGCCCGGATCGTCCTTATCGATCGGGGACAACTCCAGCTGCGCGGCTCGCGAATCGGCCACCACTTCGGCATTCGGCGGTGCGGGCGGTGGAATATGTGCCGGATCGATGATGACGGTCCACGCGCACACCGGCTTTCGGTCCGCTGGCCGACGTGGCGGCCGGTGGATCGGCCGGACCTGGGCATGCGGATTGGTGGCGAGGGCGGTCGCATCGAAGGTCGGATCCTCGATGTCGTGGCACATGGCCACCACGAACTCCTCGCCGAGCGGCTCCACATCCGCCAGCGCGCCGCAGTGGTCCAGCCAGAACTCGCCGTGATCGCGATCGTCGACGCGGAACCGGAAGTCCATGAACTGCGGCGGCGCACCGATATCGAGTTGCAGACCCTTGAAGATCGTCGGCACGTCATCGCCGTCGAAATCGAGCGCGCGGCGCATGCGGCGGGTATAGACCGGACTGGCCAGCTGCCACTCCTCGATGGCGACCGCCGCCATGCCCTCGCGCCCGAATGCACCGATGGAGTGCGCCATTCCGGACCGGTCGATCAGGTGACCGCACAGCAGCAGTTCGGGCACCAGCTTTGCCAGCTCGGCCCGCGTCAACCGGTCGAAGCTCGATCTCACCACAGTGGAACCGGTGCTTCGCCGATCCGATACCAGCCCGGCAGTGTCTTTCCGGAGACCGACCGCTGGATGCGTTTCTGCATACCTGCGGTCAACGCATTGTTCTGGATCATCTCCACGAACAACTGCGAGACATTGCCGAAGTCGAAAAAGTCACGCTGCCAGGACCATTGGTAGTCACCGCCGTAGCGGAACCAGCTGCCGCCGATGCCCTCGGGACTGTAGTTGCGGCCGTCGGGTCGCTTGTTATCGCTGATCTGCTTCCAGAACCCGATGACATCGCCGCTGCGCTCATCGATGACGAACTGTTGATATGGATAGGACCAGCCCTCCAGCCCCTCCATTTCCTGACCGAGTGCGAGTTCCCGGATCTCGGCCCGCCCGACGGCCATGAATTCCTGGGTCGGGCCGTAATTCCAGCCGTAGGTCGCGTCCTCGGTATACATCTCGGCGAGTGGCTTCCAATCGCCCTTTTCCTCGCAGCGCTGGTTCTCCAGCACCCAGCGCCGAACCATCTCGTCGAGTTCGGCGCGGTCGAAGTCTGGCATTACCGTGTTCCTTTCGCGGGGTCGTCCTCCCGGATCGACAGCGCCTGGGTGGGGCAGTAGCGCACCGCGCGTTCGATATCCGCGCGGGCTTCGGGACCCGGTGTCGGGTCGAGGATTTCGACCTTGCCGCGTTTGGGCACGGTGAAGGACGAGGGCGCTTCGTCCTGGCAGACGGCGTGCCCCTGACACAGATCCAGATCGGCGACGATCCTCACGGTCAGCTCCTGTTCTCGGGGTTCGGTAACGGACGCAGCGGGGCCTCGGGCTGGACCTCGACCAGCACGAGATGTGCCCCCCGCGGTGCGCAGACCACGGCGATGACCGCGGCGGCCAGATCGCTGGCGCGCAGCATGTAAGGGTGACGGGCGAAACCCCAGGTCTTCCAGTCCTCCAGCATCGGCCCGACCACCTCGGGTGTGGAGTTCATGCCCATACCGGTCAGCGTCGGGCCAGGGCGCACCAGTGACGCGCGAACTCCGCTGCCCTCCAGCTCCATGCGCATCTGCTGGACCATTGCCTCGAGCCCGGCCTTGGCCGCGCTGTAGGCGCCGGTACGCGGGCGCGGTTCGTCGGCGCAGTCGGAACTGATCAGGACGAAATCGCCGCGCTGCCTTCGCATCATGCCCGGCAGCACTCGGTGGACCAATCGGTGCGCGCCGACCAGATGCACCTGTACCTGTTGCAGGAACCGATCCGGCTCCATCTCGTGCACCAGCGAGAATTCGATATCGCCCGCACCGGAGACCAGGATTTCGGTGGGCCCGAGGGTATCTTCGGCCGCGCCGACGAAATCGTCGATCGATGCCGGGTCGGTAACATCGAGCTGATGGGCGAAGGCCTCCCCGCCATTGGCGCGGATCTTGGCCGCCAGTGCCTCGCATTGATCAACCCGGCGTGCCCCGAGCGCGACGGGATGTCCGAGTTCGGCGAGTGCCTCGGCCGTTGCCGCGCCGATACCGGAGGACGCTCCGGCCACAATCGCCGGTCGGCGCACCGGATTCGGTTCGAACCGTGGCATTATTTCGCCTCCACGATGATGGGCAGGTGGGCGAACCCACGGACATTACTCGAGTGCACCCGCTTGATCCCGGCGTCGACGACGTCGTAAGACCGCACCCGCGAAGCGAATTCGCGCAGCGCGACGGTGGCTTCCAACCGGGCGAGGTGTGCGCCGAGGCAGAAGTGCACGCCCGCACCGAAACTAGCCAGTCCGGCCTTGTCGGCGCGGTCGATACGGTAGCTGTCGCCGTCAGCGAAGACCTCCGGGTCCCGGTTGGCCGAACCGATCAGCAGCAGCACCTTCGCGTCCTTCGGGATGGTGCGGCCGTGCTGATCGATATCCGTCGCGGCGCAGCGCGCGACCATCTGGCTGGAGGTGTCGTAGCGCAGCGTCTCCTCGACCCAGTCGGTGACCAGCTCGGGTTCGGCCACGACCTTGGCGTACTCGTTCGGATTGCGCGCACTCCAATACAGCGCATTGCCGAGGAGTTTGGTGGTGGTCTCGTTGCCGGCCACCACCATCAGGAACATGAAGCCGATGATCTCCTCATCGGACAGGGTGTCGCCGTCGATGGCGGCATTCAGAAGCGCGGAGGTGAGATCCGTTGTCGGAGTTTTCCTTCGCGCGGCGACCAGATCCGCGTAATAGGTGAGCAGGGTAATCGATGCCTGCGCCGCGGCCATGGGGACATCCAGGACGCCGTCCTCGCGGTGCACCACCAGGTCGGCGAGCCTGCGGATCTCCGCGCGGTCTGGCTCGGGCACGCCCATCAGCTCGGAGATGACATCCATCGGGAGTTTGCCCGCGACCTCATCGATCCAGTCGAACTCGCCGGTCGCGAGTGCCGGTTCGAGGTAGCAGAGCGTCAGTGCCCTGATCCGCTCTTCCATCTCGGCAACCCGCTTGGGGGTGAACCCCTTGTAGACCAATCGGCGCATGCGCATATGCCGCGGATCGTCCATGGCAAGGAACGACATCACCCGGCTGGCGTGCGGGCCCCAGGCCGCCGGATCCAGCGAGACGCCGTTGGCGCTGGACAGGCGGACGCTGTCGCGGAAGGCCGCGGTCACATCCGCGTGCCGCGACAGCGCCCAGAAATCCATATCGGCGTTGTGATAGAGCGGCGCCTCGGTGCGCAGCCGCTCATAGGTGGGGTACGGGTCCTCGTGGAACGCGTAGTCGTAGGGGTCGAAGGTCAGGGGCTCCAGTGAGGCGGCCGTCATCGCGATAACCCGAAATTCGAGAACCAGTTCTCATCGATGATCCGCGCCGCGGCATCGGTGGGAGACACATAGCTGGACATGTGTCTGGACGGTACCACCGAGATGCTCGAATCAACAGAGGTTTCCTGAACAATCTAGGTGTGGGTGGAGTTCGCTCAGAATGGTCGCTGGTTGCTCTCCTCTGGTGCGGCCAGGCTAATCTGCAAGCGCAGTTCTGAAACGGGTTCTTGCGCTTGTGAGCGCAGCGAGACTATATTCCGTACACCTGTCCAGACAGTATCGGAGCCTTTATGAATGCAGCATCGCGCAGCGATTCGGTGCAGGGTGATGGTCGGGCGACGGGTGGGCGCAGCCTCCTGCCCGCCGACGGTTCGCGCCTGCTCATCGGCGGCAAACTGGTCGCCGGCGGGGACGGCGTCTTCGCGACGGTGAACCCGGCGACCGAAGCGGTCATCGGTGAGGCCGCGAATGCGAACGGCGCGGATATGGACGCGGCCATCGCGGCCGCGCGCACCGCATTCGACGACACCGATTGGTCGCGCGATCATGGCTTCCGCGCCCGCTGCCTCGAGCAGTTGCGCACCGCATTACAGGCCAATATCGAGGAACTACGCGAGATCACCGTGGCCGAGGCGGGCGCACCGACCATGCTGACCCGAGGGCCGCAACTCGAAGGCCCGGTCGCGGATCTGTCATTCTCCGCGTCGCTGGCCGAAACCTACTGCTGGGAAACCGATCTCGGCACCGCGACGCCCATGGGCATCAAGAGCCATCGGGTGCTGCGCCGCGAGGCGGTCGGCGTGGTGGGTGCCATTACGCCGTGGAACTTCCCGCACCAGATCAATTTCGCCAAACTGGGTCCCGCGCTCGCGGCCGGAAATACCGTGGTGCTCAAACCCGCACCGGATACCCCGTGGTGTGCGGCGGCGGTCGGTGCGATCATTGCCGAGCAGACCGATATTCCGCCCGGCGTCGTCAATATCGTGACCTCCACCGATCACGGTCTGGGCGCACAGCTCACCACCGATCCGCGCGTCGACCTGATCAGTTTCACCGGTTCGACGCGGACCGGTCGATCGGTAATGACGGGTGCGGCAACGACTTTGAAGAAGACCTTCCTCGAACTCGGCGGCAAATCGGCATTCATCGTGCTCGACGATGCGAATATCGCGGGAGCCTGTTCGGTGGCGGCGTTTTCGGTGGCGGTGCACGCGGGACAGGGGTGTGCCCTCACCACCCGACTGCTGGTGCCGCGCGCCGCATATGACGAAGCGATCCAGGCGGCGGCGGCAACGCTGTCGGGCATCGTGCCTGGTGATCCCGCCGATGCGCGCACCGTCTGCGGGCCCCTGATCTCCGAACGCCAGCGGGCCAGGGTAGAGCGCTATCTGGAGATCGCGCGCGCCGAAGGCGGCCGGATCGTAGTCGGCGGCGGCCGACCGGCTGGCCGCGAGCGCGGGTACTTCATCGAACCGACGTTGATCGCGGATGTGCCGAACACCGCGACGGTCGCGCGCGAGGAAATCTTCGGACCCGTGCTCGTGGTGATCCCGCACGACGGTGACGACGATGCGATCCGGATCGCCAACGACTCCCCGTACGGGCTCTCCGGCTCGGTGTGGGGCACCGACCCGGACCGAATTCGGTACGTCACCAATGGCGTTCGCACCGGCACGATCGGCGTCAACGGCGGCATCTGGTACTCGGCCGACGCACCGTTCGGCGGTTACAAACAATCCGGCATCGGCCGGGAAATGGGCGTCGCCGGATTCGAGGAATACCTGGAAACCAAGCTCGTCGCGACCGCCGGATAGGCCCACCCGTCTCGCCTCGCGATGCTGGATAAATAATAGGAGCTGATTTCATGACTCGATTCCCGGGAAAGACCGCCATTGTCACCGGCGCCGCTCAGGGCATCGGCGCGACATATGCCAAGGCCTTGGCGCGCGAAGGTGCCAATGTCGTCGTCGCCGACCTGAATGCCGAACGCGGTAAAGCCGTCGCGGCCGAGATCACCGCCGACGGCGGCAGCGCCATCTTCGGCGAGGTCGATGTGGCCGATCCGGAATCGGCCACCGCCCTGGCCGAATTGACCATCCGCGAATTCGGTGCGATCGACCATCTGGTGAACAATGCCGCCATCTATGGCGATATGAAACTCAACCTGCTGCTCAGCGTGCCATGGGACTACTACAAGAAGTTCATGAGCGTGAATATGGACGGCGCGCTGAATATGACGCGTGCGGTGTGGCAGCACATGGTCAAGGCGGGCGGCGGATCCATCGTCAACCAATCCTCCACCGCCGCTTGGACCTACTCCAGCTTCTACGGCCTGGCCAAGGTCGGCATCAACGGCCTGACCCAGCAGCTCGCCTTCGAACTCGGTGGTTCCAACATTCGCATCAATGCCATCGCACCCGGCCCCATCGATACCGAAGCCACCAAAACCGTGACACCGAGCGTCATTGTCGACGATATGGTGAAACGGTTGCCGCTCAAGCGAATGGGTACACCGGATGACCTGGTCGGCGCCTGCCTGTATCTGCTCTCGGACGACGCGAGCTGGGTCACCGGGCAGATCTTCAATGTCGACGGCGGGCAAGTGTTCCGGTCATGAGTGAGCGCAACGAGCGAACAATCGGCACAACTGACGAATTGCCGGTCGGGTTCATCGGTTTGGGCAATATGGGCGCACCGATGGCCAAAAGTCTGCTGTCCTGGCCCGGCGGACTCACTGTCTGCGATATGCGGCCCGATGCAGTCGCGCCGCTTCTCGAAGCCGGTGCGGCAGCGGCCGTTTCGGCTGCCGAGATCGCCGAGAAGGCGGCCGTCATCTCGGTGACCGTACTGGATGACGCGCAGGTGCGGGCCGTGGTCACCGGACCGGACGGGGTGTTGCGAACGGCCGCCCCTGGCACGGTTGTCGCGGTGCACTCCACCATCAGCGACCGGACCGCCGAGGAGCTGGCGGGCGAATGTGGCGAATATGGCGTCGAACTGGTGGACGCACCGATCAGCGGTGGTGCGGTCGGGGCCGCGCGCGGCAAGCTCGCGGTGATGGTCGGCGGCAGCGATACGGCATTCGAGCGGGTGCGCGGTCCTTTCGGCTGCTTTGCCGATCTGGTCGTGCACGCCGGACCGGTCGGTGCGGGCACCCGAATGAAGTTGGCGCGCAACCTCTTGCATTTCATCGCATTCACCGCCGCCACCGAGGCGCAGCGGCTCGCCGAGGCCGCGGATCTGGATATCACCGTGCTGGGCAATGTCGTCCGGCACTCCGACGCGGTCACCGGCGGGCCCGGCGCGATCATGCTGCGCGACCGCACCGCGCCGATCGAACCGAATGATTTCTGGCTGCCGATCCTGAGTCACGTGCGCGATCTCGGCGAAAAGGATCTGAGCCTGGCCTTGGATCTCGGCGCACGACTCGGCGTCGAATTGCCGTTGGCGGAACTGGCTCTCGACCGCCTCGGGTCCGGGCTCGGCGTGCCAAAGGAAAGGGAATCCAATGAGTGAGGCATCGCGTAGCGATTCGATGGGAGGTGGCGGTCGGGTGACCGGTGCGGATGAGAACGGATCCGCCGATTCCGTGCGTCAGCGCGGGCTGGCCAAGATGGCCGAGGTCTACGGCACCGAATTCCAGGACTACCCCGGCGACCATTTCGCCGTGACGGCAGATCATCTCTTCGCCGAAATCTGGTCGCGCCCTGGAATCACCATCCGGGACCGCCGACTGCTCCTGCTCGGTGCGCTCGCCGCCCAGGGAGCGATGGATACGGCGGGTATCCAGATCGGCGCGGCCCTGCGCAACCAGGAGCTGACCGAGGCGCAGCTGCACGAAATCGCGCTATTCCTCTGCTATTACATCGGGTGGCCTACCGGCACGAAACTCGATCTACTGGTGGGAACGATTGTCGCCCAACAGAAAAAGGCGGCACGCAAGCAGTCCGAACAGGTGGCGGAGTCCGAATCGTCTGTGCCGTCCGAAGACGTGAGCAAGTGAGGAACGCGAAACATGTCTGATGCCGCAAAGGTCCGGCCGCTGCGCGCCGACTCGGTCGCCGCGTGGGATTTCCAAGCCGATGTCGTCGTCGCCGGATACGGCATCGCCGGTGTCTGTGCCGCGATCGAGGCCGCACGCGCGGGGGCCGATGTACTGATTCTGGAACGCACCGGCGGCTGGGGCGGTGCGGCGGCCATGGCGGGCGGATTCATCTACCTCGGGGGTGGCACCCCGTTGCAGCAGGCGCTCGGCTTCGAGGACACACCCGAGAATATGGAGACATTCCTGCAGGCCGCGCTGGGGCCGGGACAGGATAGAGCCAAGATCACGGACTACTGCCAGAACAGCGTCGAGCACTACAACTGGCTGGTCTCCTGCGGTGTGCCGTTCAAGGAGGAGTTCTGGGGTGAGCCCGGCTGGGAACCGCCGCACGACCAAGGACTCATGTACTCCGGTGGCGAGAATGCCGCGCCGTTCAATACGATCGCGAAACCCGCTCCGCGCGGCCACGTTCCGCAAATGGCGGATAAGAAGATCGGGGCCAAGAGCGGCGGCTACATGCTGATGAAACCGCTCGCCGATACCGCCGAAAGTCTCGGTGTCGGCGTCGAATACGACATCAGGATCCGGCGGCTGGTGATCGACGAGACCGATCGGGTGGTCGGCGTCATCGCGACGCGCTTCGGCAAAGAGGTCGCGATCCGCGCCGAACGCGGGGTCGTGCTCGCCACCGGCAGTTTCGCCTACCACCAGCAGATGATCGAAGGCTATGCGCCGCGGTTGATCGGGCGACCCGCCGCCGCGATCGAGGAGCACGACGGCATCGGCATCCTGGTAGCGCAGGCGTTGGGTGCGGAGTTGGCGCATATGGATGCGACCGAGGTGGCGTTCTTCGGTGATCCACAGCTGTTGGCGCGCGGGATCCTGGTCAACGGGCGCGGCCAGCGCTATATCCCGGAGGACACCTATCCGGGGCGGATCGGGCAGGCGACGCTGATCCAGCAGGAGAATCAGGCATTTCTGGTCATTGATGAGGAGTCGCTCGAGGCAGCCATGGCCACGGTGACGTCCACGCCGTTCTTCCGGCAACCGCCGACCTGGGCGGCCGAGACGGTCGCCGAGCTGGAGTCCGATATGGGTCTGCCGGAGCGTGCGTTGCAGGGCACCGTGGAGTGCTACAACCTGCACGCCGCCGATGGCAAGGATCCATTGCTCGGGAAGAAGCCGGAGTGGGTCAAGCCGATCGGTACCCCGCTCGCGGCCTTCGACATGCGGGGATTCACAGCGGGTTTCACGCTCGGTGGGTTGCGCACCGATCTGGATTCGCGGGTGCTGCACGTCTGCGGTGAACCGATTCCCGGTCTGTTCGCCGCGGGCCGCTGCACCTCCGGGCTCTGTGCCGGTGGCTATGTCAGCGGTGCGTCCCTCGGTGACGGCAGCTTCTATGGCCGACGCGCCGGTCGCGCCGCCGCAAAGTAGGATCTAGACACATGTCCGAAGGCGAGTCCATCATACTGGAGGCGACCCGACGTCGCCTCACCGAGAAGCAGGCCGACACCGTCGACAAGCTGACCAAGGCCGCGGTGGAAGTGCTTGCGCGCGAAGGCTTCGCGGGGATGACCATCCGCATGGTCGCCGCGGCGGCCGGCGTCGGCACCGCCACGGCGTATACCTACTTCTCCTCCAAGGAACACCTCGTCGCCGAGATCTTCTGGCGTCGCCTGTTCGCCAGTGCGGCTCCCGTCAGCGATGATCCGGACCCCACGGTCCGGGTCGTCGCCGAACTGCGCAATATCGCCATGCTCGTCGCCGATGAACAGGAACTCTCGGGCGCGGTGACCAGCGCGTTGCTCGGTCGCGATCCAGACGTGGCCCACCTGCGCGCGCGGATCGGGATGGAGATCCGCAAACGCCTGGTGCGCGCTCTCGGTCCCGACGCCGACCAGGATGTGGTCGAATCCCTGGAACTCTTGTACGCGGGCGCGCTCGTCCGCGCGGGTATGGGCTACGCCTCCTACTCCGAAATCGCCGACCGCATCGAGAAGTCGGCACTGCTGATTCTGAAGTAGGGCACTTACCCGCGAGGTAATCGACTTCATTATCGGGAGCCGCAATGATGATGGGGCACCTGATGATTGGAGAAACCGATGCCCTACTTCGAATCGCACGACGGCACCACGCTGCACTACCAGGACTGGGGTTCCGGGCAGCCGGTGCTCTTCCTGGCCGGCGGCTGGTTGAGCAGCACGTCGTGGGAGTCGCAGATGCTGCCGTTGGCCAAGCAGGGGTTGCGGTGCCTGTCCTACGACCGGCGTGGACACGGCAAGTCGGACTGGGTCGGGCATGGGTACGACTACGACACGCTGGCCGCGGATCTGGCCGCATTCCTGGAACATCTCGATCTGCACGAGGTCACCGTGGTCGCGCATTCGATGGCGGGCGGTGAAATCGTCCGATACCTGAGCCGGTACGGCAGCGATCGGATCAGCCGAGTCGCGCTGGTCTCGGTGACTATGCCGTATCTCGCGCAGGCCGAGGACAATCCGAACGGCGTGCCGAAGGCGGTCTTCGATGCGGTGGGTGCGGCCCGCGCCGCCGACCGGCCGCTGTGGATGGAGCAGAATGCGCAGGCATTCTTCGCGACACATCTGGGCAACCAGGTGTCCTCGGCGCGGATCGCGTGGATGGTCCAGAAGTGCATGGACTGTTCACTTCTGGCGGCGGATGAGATCATGACGACGATCTACAACGCCGACTTCCGCGACGAGTTGCGCGCGCTCACCGTGCCCACTCTGGTCATCCACGGTGACGCCGACGCCTCGGCCCCCATCGATCTGTGCGGTCGGGTGATCAAGGACCTGATTCCCGCCAATACCTACAAGGAATACCCGGCCACCGGCCACGGCATCATGATCTCGCACGCCGCGCAGCTCAATGCCGACATACTCGATTTCATCAAGGCATGAGGCCGGTGCGGTAGCGGCGGATTCTTGTCGTACCCCGCCGCTACCGTGAGCCCATGGGATTCGCGCTCTCGATCACCGTGTCGCCCGAGGACATCGATGGCAACGGGCATATGAACCAGGCCGTCTATCTGCACTATGCGGAACGGGCGCGGTGGGCCTGCCTGCGGGAGGGCGGCTTGTCCCAGGAGAAGCTGCGGGATGCCGGGGTCGGGCCGATCTCGCTGCAGGTCACGCTCGAGTTCAAACAGGAACTGTTCGTGGGCGACGAGGTCACCGTCACTTGCGATTTCGCCTGGGATGGCAAGACCCACCGGACCATTCAGGAGATCCGCAAGGCCGATGGCACGATCTCCGCCGAGATCGTCGGGGTGGGTGGTCTGCTCGATCTCACCGAACGGCGCCTGGTGCCGGACGGCGCGCGCTACTTCCGCGACCTCGCGCAGGATCCGACCGTCTTCGGTCTGGGCCGGTCGGAGTAGTTCTAAGGGTTTATTGAGACCTCGAGAGTTGGGGGAGGTCCCTGATGGCGCGGGCGCTCGATACCGGACAGACTGGATTCCATGACTTCGCACGCCCTAGGTGCCGACCTCGAGAATTCGGCAGCCGCCACTACTGTGGCGGCCCGCGCCATCGACATGACGAAGGTCTATGGACACGGAGATACGCAGGTCAGGGCACTGGATGGGGTATCGGCAGAGTTCGTGAAGGGGGAGTTCACCGCGATCATGGGGCCCTCCGGATCGGGCAAATCGACTCTCATGCATTGCCTGGCCGGCCTGGACAGTGCCAGCTCCGGAACCGTGCGGATCGGCGATACCGATCTCGCCGGGCTCTCCGATAAGCAGATGACCAGGTTGCGTCGCGACCGCATCGGCTTCGTCTTCCAGGCGTTCAACCTGGTGCCGACGCTGACCGCGCAGGAGAACATCACCCTGCCGCTGGACATCGCTGGCCGCAAGCTCGACCAGGACTGGCTGGATACGGTGATCAAGCGGCTCGGACTCACCGATCGACTCACGCACCGCCCGAGCGAACTGTCCGGCGGACAGCAGCAGCGCGTGGCGTGTGCGCGGGCGCTGGCGGGCAAGCCGGAGATCATTTTCGGTGACGAGCCGACCGGCAATCTCGACTCGCGCGCCTCGGAGGAGGTGCTGTCGATCCTGCGCGCGGCGGTGGACGAATTCGGGCAGACGGTCGTCATCGTCACCCATGAGCCGCATGCGGCGGGATATGCCGACCGGGTGGTTTTCCTCGCCGACGGTCGTATTGTCGACGAGTTGCGTGATCCGACCGCCGAATCGGTGCTCGACAAGATGAAGTCGCTGGAGCAGGTGTAATGAGCGAGCGTCAGCGAGTGAACCAAAGATACAGCGCGCCTTCGCGCACGACGGAGCTGAGCGTCAGCGAGGAGCAGTCGTGAGCGAGCGTCAGCGAGTGAACCAAAGATACAGCGCGCCTTCGCGCACGACGGAGCTGAGCGTCAGCGAGGAGCAGTCGTGAGCGAGCGTCAGCGAGTGAACCAAAGATACAGCGCGCCTTCGCGCACGACGGAGCCGAGCGTCAGCGAGGCGCAGTCGTGAGCGGCAAACCGATGCGCAAGGTGGTCTTGCGCAATCTCGCCGCGCACAAGGTGCGCCTGGCATTGACCCTGCTATCGGTGGTGCTCGGAACCGCATTCATCGCAGGCTCCTTCGTCTTCACCGATACCTTGCAGCGGACCTTCGACGGGATATTCGCCAATCAGGCCAAGGGCGTCGATGTGCGGGTGAGTCCGCAAAAACAACAGGCACAGGGTATTCCGCTCAGCGTGGTCGATCAGATCGCCAAGATGGACGGGGTGCGGGCGGTCGCGCCCAGTGTCAACGGACCGCTGGTGCTGCTGTATCCGGATGGCAAGAAGGCCGTACAGACCGGTGGCGCACCGACTTTCGGTCAGTCCTATATCCCGCCGGATAAGGCGGTCGCCGAGCCGGATAAGTTCCTTCAGGGTGTCCCACCCGCGCGCGAGGGCGAAATCGCGCTAAATACCGGCGGTGCGGAACGCGCGGGTCTGCATGTCGGTGAGAAGACCAAGGTGCTGGTTCCCTCGCACGGCAATCCGATCGACGTCACGCTCACCGGAATCTACGAAGTCCCGTCGGACACCGGCGGATTCATCGGTGTGCTGTTCGACGACACGCAGGCGCGCCAGCTGTTCACCGACGGCACGCATGTCGCCTATGTCGATATCGCGGCCGCTGCCGGTACTCCCGGCGACGAACTGCGCGACAAGATCGCGAACGTGCTGGTGGATTACAAGGTGCAGAACGGCGATCAGGTGCGCGCCGATCTGAAGAAGGAAGTCTCCAACGCGCTCAACTTCATCAATTACTTCCTGCTCGCCTTCGGTGCGATCGCACTGATCGTCGGCACCTTCATCATTTACAACACCTTCTCGATGATCGTGGCCCAGCGGCTGCGTGAGTTGGCGCTACTGCGCGCGGTCGGCGCGAGTCGACAACAGGTCGGCCGATCCGTGGTGGCGGAGGCGCTGGTCATCGGATTGATCGGCAGCGCAATCGGTTTGGCGGGCGGCATCGGTCTTGCCTTCGGGCTTTCGGCACTGCTCAATGCATTCGATCTCGGCCTGCCGACCGGATCGCTGACGGTGCTGCCGCGCACGGTGATCGTCGGGCTGCTCGTCGGATTGCTGGTGACGGTGGTCAGCGCCTATGCGCCCGCGCGTCGCGCCGCCAAGATTCCGCCGGTGCAGGCCATGCGCGAGGAGTTCGCCTCGACCGGTGAATCGCTGCGGCTGCGGACCGGAATCGGCATCGCGCTGGCCGTCGCGGGTGTGGTGCTCGTGCTGCTCGGCGCGCAGAAGACCGGCGGCCACGCCGCATTGACGGTCGGGATCGGCGCGCTCGGCCTGATCTTCGCGGTACTGCTCGCCGCGCCCGCATTGTCGCGGCCGGTGGTGGGCGGTCTCGGGGTGCTGCTGCGGCCGTTCGGGTCGATCGGCCGGATGTCGCGCAATAACGCCGCGCGCAATCCACGGCGCACTGCCGCAACGGCTTTCGCGCTCACCCTCGGTCTGATGCTGGTGACCGCGATCGGCATGCTCGGCGCATCGGCGAAAGCCAGCGTGAGTGTGCTCGTCGATAAGGGGGTGAAGGCCGACTATGTGCTAGCCGGACCGCAGCTGATCGGTGTGCCGCTCGGTGCGGGTGACGCGGTCCGCAAATCGGTGCCCGGGGTGGCGGATGTGGTCGGCTTGCGCGGTGTCACGTTCAAGGTCGGCGATGAGCAGCTGACCGGCACCGAATTCGACGGCACGCCCGACCGCGTCATCAACTACGACATGATCAAGGGCACCAACACCCTCGGCGATCACGATGTCATGGTGTCGGAGGACGAGGCCGATAAACGCGGCTGGAAGGTCGGCGACCAGGTCACCGTGACGAGCCTCGGGTTCAAGAAGATCCCGGTCGAGGTGGTCGGTATCTACAAGAAGACGCCGCTGCTCGGCCCGTTGGTGGTCTCGCCGGTCATGTACGACGAGGTGATGCCGGTCAACTTCCGGACCAACCTGCTCATGTTCGTCAAGGCCGAGCCGGGTGCCGATCTGACCCAGATGCGTACCGATCTGGAGAATGCGACCGAGCAGTTCGTCGTGGTTCAGGTGCAGGACCGGGAGGAGTTCAAGGGCGCGCAGGGCAAACAGATCAATACGCTGCTCGCTATCCTCTACGGACTGCTCGCGTTGGCGGTGGTGATCGCCATTCTCGGCATCGTCAATACCCTGGCGTTGTCGGTGGTGGAACGCCGTCGAGAGATCGGTATGTTGCGCGCGGTCGGCATGCAACGGTCGCAGGTGCGCCGAACCATCTATCTGGAATCCATGCTGATAGCGGTATTCGGTGCGATCGTCGGGATGGTGCTCGGCCTCGGTCTGGGTATCGGCTTCCTCCGAACCCTGCGTGATCTGGGCATCGATGAGATCGCCATCCCGTGGAACCAACTGGTGCTTGTGCTCGTCAGCTCGGCCGTGGTCGGTGTGCTGGCCGCGCTGTGGCCAGGCATCCGGGCCGCCCGTACGCCACCACTGGCGGCTATCGCGGACCTGTAGGTCTACCTCGGAAAGGTACGGGCCACTCCGCCGTCGGCGCTCGGTAGACGTCGCTCGGCGGAGTAGCCGAGTCGGTGCAGAGATCCGCGCCAGTCGCTCGATGATCGGCCCCGCCGCGACAACGGTTTCGCTGCGCACGATCGGTTCGATGTGTCGCCGACCGGGTCGGCAGGAGTACGGCGAATGCCCGGTAGCCAGGCTTCCGGGCCGATGGTGTGAGTGCCGCAGCGTCACACTGAGATTCGAAGATCTCTCCGATGGTTCTGCCGGTCGTCGAGTCCACGCGGGGCTGCATGCGGTCGGTGCGCAGCTGACTGGGTGTAGGCCGGGGAGTATTGGTCGGTTAGGCGATCCAAAAGTCAGCTACTCGGGCGAGGCGTAGCCCGGACCGCGTTCGGGGCGCCGGTGACGTGGCCGGTGTCGTCGGGCAGCCGGGCGATCCCGAAGTCGGTCAACAGCGCTCGATCGTGCGAATCCAGCGCCCGCCGACCGTCGCGGCAGGACATTGCCGGGTTTCGCATCCCGATGCGTGCGGTCGAGTGCGCCCCTCGGCTGGGCGATGAGGCCGCAGCGTGCGGATCATCCAGTGAGTCGAGATCGCTGAGCAGTCGAATCGGAGGTGTCTCTCTGGTCACAGTGTGCTGAGTCTGGCTAACGACTGATGCTACGTTAAACGGAGGTTGATACTCCGTTTAACGTCTGATGACGGCCCGGGGATGAATGGGTAAGGAGGCCGCTGGCAATGGTGGCGGTGGGTCTCGGTGGTCCGAACGTGGGTTTTTCGCCCGCGGTCGGTGGCATCGCCGAGAAGATGAGGGTGGCGGTGCACGGCCGCGGCGGCGAGGCGGTTCGACAGCTCGCGTTGATCACCGTGCTCTATGTGGCCTATCGGGTCGGGCGGATGTTCACCGCCGATGACACCGTGCACGCGCTCGGCAATGCCAGGGCCATGCTCGGGCTCGAGGATAAGCTCGGGCTGCCGGAGGAGACTACGGTGCAGGCCGTATTCCTGCATCGGGATTTTCTCGCGGTACCGGCCAACTTCTATTACGCCACCGCACATTTCACGGTGGCGGTCGGGGTGCTGTTGTGCCTGTGGGTCTTCCGGCCGGAGCACTACCGCTGGACCCGCAACCTGATGGTGGCATTGACCGGGGCCGCGCTCGTCGTGCATGTGCTGATACCGCTCGCGCCTCCGCGCATGCTCCCCGATTACGGTTTCGTCGACCTCGCCGCCCTACACGGCCAATCCGTCTATGGTTCACCGGATTCCGGCGGGCTTTCGAACCAGTTCGCCGCCATGCCCTCGCTGCATGTGGGGTGGGCCTTGCTGCTGGCCTTCGCCGTGGTCGCGGCGACCCGTAGTTCCTGGCGGTGGCTGGCATTGGCGCATCCGGTGCTCACCACGCTCGTCGTGGTCGGGACCGGCAATCACTATTGGCTCGACGCGATCGTCGCGGTGGTGCTGCTCGGGTTGGCCGCGCTGCTGCATCCGCTGGTGGTGCCCGCCTCGGCTACGGCGTGGGGTGCCATGGGTCCGCAGCTGGTGCCGACGCGCTGACTCAGTTGGCTCCGGCATTTCGGTTGGCCCAGGCTTGGATATCGCCGCGGTCAAGGGCCAGGGCGAGCAGGTCCGGGAACTTGTCGGGAGTGCAGGCGAACGCCGGTACGCCGAGCGCGGCCAGGGCGGCGGCATTTTCGTGGTCGAAGGCGGGAGCGCCGTCATCGGAGAGGGCGAGCAGCACAACCACCTGAACGCCGGACTCCCGCATGGCGTTGACGCGGCGCAGCATCTCTTCGCGGATACCGCCCTCATAGAGATCGGAGATGAGGACGAACAAGGTATCGGCCGGGCGGGTGATGAGTGATTGGGAGTAGGCGATAGCACGATTGATGTCCGTGCCGCCGCCGAGTTGGGTGCCGAAAAGGACCTCGACCGGATCGCTGAGCTGTTCGGTCAGATCGACGACCTCGGTATCGAAGACGACCAGAGATGTTTTCAGCGAGCGCATGGAGGCCAGAACCGCGCCGAAGACCGAGGCGTAGACCACGCTGGAGGCCATAGAGCCGGATTGATCGATCGCGAGGACGACATCGCGGCGCACCGCCTGCGCCTTGCGGCCGTAGCCGACCAGGCGTTCGGGCACCACGGTCCGATATTCGGGGAGGTAGTTGGCCAGGTTCTTGCGGATGGTGCGGTCCCAGTCGATATCGCGCAGCCGAGGTCGGGTGACGCGGGCGGCGCGATTCAGCGCACCGGAGACCGCTGCGACGGTGTGCGCGGCAATGCGCTGTTCGATTTCGCGGACCACCTTCTCGACCACCATTCGCGCTGTCGCCTTGGTGGTTTCGGGCATCACGCGGTTCAAACTCAGCAGGGTGCCGACCAAATGCACATCGGGTTCCACCGCCTCGAGTAGTTCCGGTTCCAGCAGGAGCTGGGTCAGATTGAGCCGATCCACGGCATCGCGCTGCATGACCTCGACGACGGTGGACGGGAAGTAGCTGCGGATATCGCCGAGCCAGCGGGCCACCTTCGGTGCGGAGCCGCCTAGTCCGGCGGAGCGTTTACCGGATGTCTGATCATCGGTGTTGTAGACCGCGCCGAGTGCTCGATCCATCGCCTCGTCGTCCGCGGAACCCAACCCGCCGAGGGGTTGTTCGGCCGCGGTGCCGAGTACCAGACGCCAACGCCTGGACTGGGTTTCGTCGATCGCGTTCATCCGGTCACTCCGGGGAGTTCGGTGACGGCACTATGTCGCCACATCGTGGTTCGGGGTTGATCGAGGGGGCTGAGCGGGGTGCTGAAGGAGTGCGTCGATCTCATACCGGCACTCCCAGGATGTCCGCGACCGTGCGCATGGCGACGAGCCCGCGTTCGATATCGAATGCCGCTTCCTCGCCGGTGCGCGAGGCACCGGAGCCGCTGTCGCGCACCGCCTGGCCGATGGCGCGGCGCTCCCCGGATTCGAATGCGCCGAAGGTGCGGCGCAGTAGCGGCAGGATTTCGACGAACATATCGTCGCCGAGACCGCGCAGCCAATCGTCGATGAGCCGCAACAACTCTCGGTCGTGGACCAGTATCAGCCCGCGACCGCCGAGGAACCCGTCGATCCAGGCCGCCTTGGCGGCGGCCGTATTGCCGATCGATAGCGCGGCGGAAAGCCGACGTGCGGAATCGGTTTCGTCGATGCGCCCGGCATCGGCCAGCAATCGGACGGCGCGGCCGACGAGAGCGCCGTGCACATCGTCACGGTCGGCCAGGCGGTGCAGGGCGGCGAGCCATTCGCTGGTTGCCCAATCATTGTCGCGGGTGTGGATGGCGGTGTGCGCGGCATCGAGTTGGGTGCGCAGATGTTCGGCGGCATCGGTATCGAGGCCGGTCACCGCGCCGGGCAGGCCTGCGCATATCCGCACGAGCAGACCGTCCGCGACGTGGGCGAGTGCCTCGGTATCGGTGCCGCGGACATCGCCGTAGCGCAGTGTGCGGGTCAGGCCGGGAAGGGCGGCGAGCAGGTGGGTTACGTCGTGGTCCAGTGCCGCTGCCGACTCCAGGCGGGTGATCAGGCCATTGGTGGCATCGCCGAGGTCGGCGAGCAGCGCGACTTCGAGTGCGTCGGTGAGATCGCCGACGGTACTGCCCTCGCGGCCAGCGGTATCCAGGATTTTGGCTTCCGCCGCGGTGCGAATGGTAGTGCCCCAGCGGGAGGCCTCGATGATCGCGACGGCGAATTCGGGTCGCCACCGTAGCGTCCAGGATTCGCGGAAGGTGCCGGTGCTGCGCACTTCGCCGGTTGTCGGTGTGCCCCAGTCGATTCCGAGCACGCGCAGCCTGTGCAGCAGTCGCGAACGCTCGACTCCGCGCTCCTTGCGCAGGTCGAGATCGAGATTGCGGGACAGGGCTTCCTGCTCGAGCCGCAGCGCGCGGATCCGGGCGCGCAGATCGGCATCCAGCGGGACGGTCGGCGTGCCATCCGGCACGGCTCCGAGTGCCTCGCCGACCACTAGTTCGGAAGCGACGAGCCGCAGCATCGTCTCATCGCCGGCGCACATCACCGACCGCACCGCCTCGGTGACCTCCGACAGTCCGGCAAGCGGCCGAGCCCGCAGCACCGCGAGCGTATCGGCGAGCCGGACGGATTCGATGATGTGCGCACTCGACACCGGCAGATCGTGGGCGCGCAGTACTCCAGCCACCTTGGTCAGCCAGCGCGCGATCGGCTGCTCGGTCTCGGTGAACAGGTGGTGATACCAGCCCGGCGAAGTGATCCCGGCACCGTATCCGGAGGTCGTCGCCAGCCGCGAATGCGTCCACGGCACCCAAGTCACCGTCGCCTTCACCTTCGGCAGCCCCTTGAGCAACTTGGTGTCTGCCGTCGCCGGACCCAACTTCCCCGCCAACGCCGGTGCATGCCATGCCCCACACACCACCGCAACCCGCCGCGCCCCCTCCTTCAATACCTTCCGCATCGTCTGCCGCATATACGCCTCACGCCGAAGTGTGTGCGTGTCGATTCCAAGGGGTTCGCGCTCGGCGTGTTCGAGCCCGATCGCTTCGCCGACAGTGTCGCCGGTCGGTGCGTTCTCACTGGCCGCCTCCCCGAGTGCGGCACGGCCTACGACGGTGTCGGGTGCTATGCGTTCCTGCTGGAGTTGGTCATGTGTCGGCCCTTCGCATGTGTCGCCGGGTTCGACCTCGATGGGGTTGGCGGTCATGCCTCGTTCAGCTGCTTCGCGCAGTGCGCCCATTGCCTCGGTGATTGCTTCGAAAGCGTCGGTGTCGGCGACGGATTCGACTACTGCGTCCCACCAGCGTTCGGCATCGTCGTAGCCGGCGGCGGCGGCCAATTCGGCGAGTGGGTCGATGCGGTCGCCCGGTTCGTCTTCGGTGGCCAGGACAGTGGTGGCGGGCAGATCGCAGAACCGGACCGGCACTGCGTGTTCCACCGCATATCGCAGCGCCTGCCATTCGGGGGAGAATACGGCGAAGGGCCAGAATGCGGCCTTGGCGGGCTGATCCGGCACGTAGGCCAGCAGCGCGACAGGCGGCGACATTCCCTCTGCCGCAACGTATCCGACCAAGGGATCGGCATCTGCCGGACCCTCGATCAGGATCGCGTCGGGACGAAACTGCTCCAATGCGGCACGCAGGGATCTGGCCGAACCCGGGCCGTGATGGCGGATACCGAATACGCGGGTCACCGGACCGCTCGAGGCTGCGCTCTGCTGCTCGTCCACTGTGTTTGTCTTCCTCACCGTGTCACCCCCGGTTGGACAGCCGATGTCGTCGGATCAGATGTCGCCGCGCCCTCATCCGGTGACCTCGCGGCAGGCGCGGTAGAAGTCGGACCACTCGGGACGTTCACGCACAACTGCTTCCAGATATTCGGTCCAGATGACAGCGTCGCCCACCGGATCCTTGATGATCGAGCCGAGGACCGCGCCCGCGATATCCGAGGCACGCAAGGTGCCGTCGCCGAAGTGTGCCGACAGGGCAATGCCATTGGTAATCACCGAGATCGCCTCGGCGGTGGACAGGGTGCCGGAGGGTGTCTTGAGTTTGGTGCGGCCGTCGGCAGTCATACCGGAGCGCAGCTCGCGGAAGACGCGAACAACTCTGCGCACCTCCTCGGCCGCAGCCGGAACAGTTGGAAGTTCGAGCGCGGAGCCGAGCTGTTCGACGCGGCGGGTCACAATGGCGACCTCCTCGTCCTCACTGGCGGGCAGCGGCAGCACAACGGTATTGAAGCGGCGGCGTAACGCGGAGGACAGGTCGTTGACGCCACGGTCACGGTCATTGGCAGTGGCAATCACATTGAAACCCTTGGCCGCCTGCACCTCCATCCCGAGTTCCGGCACCGGCAGCGTCTTCTCGGATAACACGGTGATCAGCGCATCCTGCACATCGGACGGAATACGGGTGAGTTCCTCGATCCGCGCGATCGCACCGCGACGCATCGCCGTCATGACCGGCGACGGCACCAGCGCACCCTCGCTCGGCCCCTCCGCGAGCAGCCGCGCATAGTTCCAGCCATAGCGGATAGCCTCTTCGGCGGTGCCTGATGTGCCCTGGACGAGCAGCGTCGACGCGCCGCTGATCGCGGCCGAAAGATGTTCCGATACCCAGGTTTTCGCGGTGCCGGGCACGCCGAGCAGCAGCAGCGCCCGATCGGTCGCCAGCGTCGCGACCGCCACCTCCATGAGGCGACGCGGTCCGACGTACTTGGGGCTGATCACGGTGCCGTCGTCGAGCGTGCCGCCCAGCAGATAGGTGACCACCGCCCATGGCGACAGCTGCCACGACGGCGGCCGCGGCCGATCATCGATCGCGGCCAGCGTCCGCAACTCCTCGGCATACGCCTGTTCGGCATGTGGACGCAACAGCTCCGGCATCGAATCGGTAGTGGTCACTGCAACTCCTCGAGCATCATCGAGCGGTGGTTGAGGTCATGGGCGAGCTGATCGAAGGCTCGCTCCCAATGGGGATCGGTGCATCGGCGTGCCACCGCAGTGGCCGTCCGCGCCGCGCTGACGGGTAGATGTACGGCCGCCACGGACAGCAGTGACCGATGCGCGCTCGGTCCGGTGCCATGCGCTTCCGGGCGCTTGGCTGCGGCGCGTGCGCGTTCGAACAACAACAGAATCAGGTGTTGGGCAAGGGGCTCCGGCCACGGATGGCCCATGGCGGGCAGCAATGCCTCGAGCTCCGAGAGCCACGCGCCGTCCAATTGCAGCAGATGCCGAGTGCGATCCGGCAGCGGCAGCAGCGCGAATAATTCACGCCGCCGCAGCATCGCCAGATCGGTCGGCACGCCCGCGTCGAATAGCGCCCGCGCCCAGGTCGGATCATGTTGTGCCAGTGCGGCATCCACCCAGCCGTCGAACAGCGGCTGGCGGAACCGTTCGCTGATCTTGGCGCGGGTGGCCTTGTGCGGCGCGCCGAGTTCGGACTCCCAGTGCGTCAGCGGTGTCGCCGCGACGAGTTGCCGTAGTCGACCCGCTCGCAGATCCGGTGCTCCGTCCCAGCGATAGGTGAACTCAACGGTGCGGTCGTTGATGCCGTCCCTGCGGTCCGCGTCATCGAGCTCCTCCGGAATGCGGACAACCAGATTCGGGTGCAGCAGCATATGTTCGACCGTGACCCATGCGCTCGCGCGCCGAGTCATGCGCTGGGTGAATGCCGAACTCGGCAGCAGTGGCAGCAGTGCGGCCGCGACTCGCCGCACATCAGATCGCCGATCGTCCAATGCGGCCTCGAGCAGCGGTTCGTCGTCGGCCGAAATCCCATCGGCGAGTATGGCCAATAGCTCCGCCTTCAGCGGACCGGATTCCTTCGGCCAAGACGCGATCAGTGCTTCCCGTGCGGCCTTGGCATCTCGGCCGCGCAGCTCGGTGAGCCATTCGCGGCGCTCGGGCGGTTGGCCGAACAGCCAGCTCTGCGCCGTCGGCGTATCGGAAGGTCCTTGCCGCACCAGGTCGCGCCAGTCCGGATTTTGATCGGCGAGCCAGCGGCCGCGGGTTCCGGCCAGGCGCAATAGCGGCTCGCGCAGTTCGGTATCGGCCTTCGCCTGCTCGAGCAGCAGCGCGCACAGTGCATCAGGGGCGCGATAGTCGAATGGTGCTGCGGCCGTGAACCATTCGGGGAGAAACGGAGACCGATCCCGCAACAGGCGGGCGAGGCGCGATGCCGCGGCGCGGGGCAGTAGTCGCCGCGCGTCATCCACGGCGGGCTCGGGCTTGGCCGCCGTGCTGACGGATACGCCGCCGCGCGCGAAAGCCCCACGCAGAGCGGCGGATTCGAGCAGCAGCAGTGCCGGATCGGTGCGCAACCTGGTCGCGGCGGCCGCCACCGGAGCCGCGAGTCGAGCGGGATCGGCTGCCCTGCGAGCAGTGCCGAGCAGTGCCACCGAGGTCAGCTCCTCGGACACCAGCGCATTCGATGCCTCGCGCGGCCCGAACTCCGCACTACCCACATCGACGACCTCACCGGCGGTGCATACCGAGATCGGCACCAATCCGGCCACACCCCATTCGGCGGCCAGTGTCAACGGATGGCCACCGGAGACCCCGAGCAGTCGCCACGGCTGCTCGGCGGCCGCAACAGGTAGCGCGGTGCCATTGGATTCGGTGATATACCAGCCATTTTCAGTCCATACCGGCGCGACATCGGTGAGCAGCAGCGGCCGCGATCGCAGCCACGGATCGCCCGCGAGCGCCTCGGCATGTACGGCCAATGCGCCAGCGATCGTACCGTCGGCGACCGGCAGCGTGGTGAACGGTTCGGCCGCACCGTGCCGTTCGCCCCAGAGCGCCCGCAGCGGCGCGCCACCCGGGTAGTAGTGCAGATCGGCTTCGGCCATCATCCCCGGAAGTGGTACCTCCACCGAGAAGCTCGGCGAACCGAAGGAATGCTCGAGCAGCAGTGCCCAGCGGCGAGTCCGCCTGCCGTACAACCAGGTTCGGCGCGTATAGAGGCGCTCCTCCTCGCTGGTCCGGATGCCGAGTACCTGCCACTGATCCCGAACCGCCGGTTCGGCGCGCACGGATTCGGCGGACGTCGGATAGCCGATATGGCTACGGACGCTTGCCCGCAGCTCCGGCGACAATTCGTCGAGGCGGCGGTGCGCGGCGATCAGCAGATGCAGTCTCGCGTATTCGGCGAGTACGACATCCGGCCAATCCGCCCTGGTCACCACGGTGGTCGGCAGCTGACGCAGCGCGGCGGCGACGCCGGGTGCCTGCGCGTCCACCATCCGGGCCGCGATCGCCTCGAAGGCACGATACGAGCGGTCTGTCTGGGCCAGTCCGGTCCGCACCTGATCGCCGAGCCAGATATCGAGTTCCTCCAGCCCCGCCGTCACCCGTACCCGCCGCTGTTCGGCGGTCGCCGGATTGGCCCTGCGGGCCTGCGGGTCGGCTGGGGGCTTGGCCGTGCGGACCGCGCGTGCGTTGATCCACTCCGCCGCGAAGGCCGCGATCGTGGCAGCTTCGGCGACCGCACCACCCGACCAGGCGAGTAAGAGCGACAACGCGTGCTTGCACGGGAACTTGCGGCTGGGACACGAGCACTTATATGCCGGACCCGCCAGATCCACGATTGTCTGATAAGGCTTGGAGCCGCTGCCCTGACACAGGCCCCACAGTGCGGTGTCCGACTGTCCGGTGCCGTGCCAGCGCCCGGCGAGCTTGCGCGCGGCCGATAGCGAGCTCGCATCCGGTGCGAGCGCGCTGACCTGTTCCTCGGTCCACGGCGCGGTCATATGTTGGCTCCCGCCTGGTTCATCCGGCGGCCCCGGATCGACTGTATGTCATGTCTTCCCCCGTTACTAGGTTGGGCGAATTTCTACCGCACCCCACCGACAAGTTAGGTGGTGAGTGGGTGTTTTTCCTGGAATACGCTGCGCGGACGGCAGATTCGGCGACAACCGCGCCTTGCGCTGGTTGTCCGATTCTGGCATTCTGTCCTGTTCGGCTCCGACCGAGCCGCCCGAATCGGGCGACACACCATCGAGCTGCCCGCCGGGGTTGGCGAGGGGTGGACATCGAGCGGGGCCCAGCCTGTTCGATGGCCATACCATCCCCGCGGGCAGATTCGTATTTCCCCTTCCGACCAGGCGAAACGACACCCCTGTGGGCGAATTCGACGCCATCGGGTAGCGTTTCGCTCAACTTTCAACAGTGATACCCGTGCGGGGTTGGAGGACAAGCCGCGGTTCGGTGGCGTAGGGGGTTACGCATGCGTACAGATCCCGGAACCGATACTGCGCCGGTGCCGCGCCTGACCGAAGTGGTATCCCGGCGGCTCGCCACCGATCCCGCCGTCACCCCCGATGTGGCGCATACCGTGCTCCGCGCCCTCGGTGGCGGCGAGTCCGATGATCTGACAACCGAATTCGACAGTTCGGGCATATTCCTGCGTGCGATTCGGGTGCGCGGTTTCCGCGGCATCGGACCCGAGGCAACACTGGAGCTGTCGCCCGGCCCTGGTCTCACCTTGGTGGTGGGCCGCAACGGAAGTGGCAAGTCGAGCTTCGCCGAGGCCGCTGAACTGGTGCTCACCGGTAGTAATCGCCGCTGGGACGGCCGATCCGCGGCGTGGCGCGAGGGCTGGCGGAATCTGCACGATGGTGGTTCGGCGCGGATCGAACTCGAATTGCTCACCGCCGGAGACGATCCCGAGCTGACCATAGCCAAAGAATGGTCACCGCAGGCCGATTTGACTCAGGCGCAGTGGACGGAGCGGCGATCCCGAACCACGCCAACGGATTTCAATGGCGACCGCTGGGCAGGTCTGCTGGAGTTGTATCGACCGTTCCTGTCCTACAGCGAACTCGGCGCTCTCGTCGACGGCAAACCGAGCGATCTATTCGACGCGCTGCATCGGCTGCTCGGGCTCGACGAATTGACCGTGGCGCAGGAGCGGATTCGCAGTCGCCGACTGGAACTCGAACGCGCCGCACGGGATTCGCGTCTGGAACGCATCGAACTGGTGACCGCGCTCGGTGCGGTGGCCGACGACCGCGCGGTGCGCATGGCGGCACTGCTGCGCCCGGACCGTCCCGATCTCACCGCCATCGGTCGCGAAATACTCGGCACCGCAGAGAATCCGGTCGGACCGGATGGGCTGCGGGCAATCGTGCGGCTGGTCTTGCCGTCGGGTGCCGAGGTCGAGGCCATCGCCGCGCGCCTCGAACAGTGCCGCGCGGTCCTGGCTCGCAATTCGACCGCGGATGCCGAGGCCGATCTGCGGGTGCTGGAGTTGCTGCGGCGGGCACTCGATCATGTCGGTGCCAGCGGGGAATGCCCATGCCCGGTCTGTGGACGCGGGGAATTGGATGCGACGTGGTTGCGCGGTGCGCAAGCCTCGATTGCCGAGCTGACCTCGCGGGTCGATGCGCTCGCGACCGCACGCGCCGCACTGCGACAGGCCCTCCGCGACGCCCGCGCGCTGCCGGAGCATATTCCCCCGGAACTCGATTTCGATCCACGCAATCCGCCCACCGTCGACACCACCGCCGTGCGTCGCGCCTGGACGGACTGGGCGGCGCTGACCGGTGCCGACTACTCGCCGGACCTGCCCGATCGCCTGCGCGGTGCGCATACGCGTCTGGTCGACGAACTCGAACTGCTGCAGCAGGGCACCCGCAAGGAACTGAACCGCCTGGACGAGGTGTGGTCGCCCCTGGTGCCACGCATCAGCGGGTGGCTGGAGGGGGCGCGCGCGGTCGTCGCGAACGGCAGCGAACTGCGCACGCTCAAGCGTGCCGAGGATTGGCTCAAATCCGCGACCGCCGGATTGCGCGGGGAGCGGATGGCGCCGCTGGAGACCACGGCGCGCTGGGTCTGGCGCACACTGCGTCAGCAGAGCAATGTCGAACTCGGTGCCATTCGTTTGCAGGGCAATGCCGGAACCGCACGTCGGGTACTGCTCGATGTCACCGTCGACGAGGTGGACGGCGCCGCGCTCGGCGTGATGAGTCAGGGCGAATTGCACGCCCTTGGACTTTCGCTGTTCCTGCCGCGAGCGACGGTGGAGGACAGCCCTTTTCGCTTCGTCATGATCGATGATCCGGTGCAGGCCATGGATCCGGCGAAGGTGGACGGATTGGCCAGGGTGCTCGAGGTCATGGCGTGGACGCGGCAGGTGATCGTCTTCACCCATGACGAGCGGCTGGCCGAGGCGGTACGGCGCATGCAACTGGACGCCAGCGTGCTGGAAGTGCAGCGCCGCGAGCGCTCGGTAGTGGAAGTACGGGTCTCCAGCGACCCCATCCGCCGCTACCTCGACGACGCCCGCTCCCTCGTGCGCACCCCACAACTTCCCCCGGCGATCGCCGACGAACTGGTGGCCACCTGCTGCCGCTCCGCCGTCGAAGCCGCTAGCCTGGCCCGAGCCCGGCGCAATCTGCTCGCCGACGGCATGGACCACCGCGATGTCGAACGCCATATCGAGGGCGCACAAACCACCCGCGCAATGGTCGCGCTCGCGGTAATGGGTATCGACGGCCGAGTAGACGACCTCAACAAACACCTCGCCCGCGAAGGCAAATGGGTCGTCGACGCGTTACGCGACGCCACCGCGGGTGCCCATGTCCCCATCGGCCGCAGCATGCGCGACCTGATCGCGGACACCGAAAAGTTCGTCGGCTGGCTACGACGATGAACGGCTGCTGCGTCTCGATCGCTCGGAAGGTATCGATAGCTCGGGGGTGGCGTTGAGCGCGGCGCCTGAAGACGCGGACACTTCAGACGAGGACGAGAGTCGCGCGCCGGATGGGGATCCTTTGGGTGGCGCGCAGTCGCGAGGCATTGGCGATTCGTGGCGCACCGGGGATCAGTGGGATGGTGCTGGCCGGAAGGGGGATGCAGGCGCGCGGCACGGCGGAAATGGTCGGGTGGGAAGGCGAGTCGGGCCGGATGACTCGGGTGGGCAGAGCGGTACGGCTCGGCAGGGTCGTACAAGTCGGCAAGGCGACGGGGCTCGGCAGGGCGATGGGGCCCGGCCGGGCCGCATGGCTCGGCAGGGCGACGGGGCTAGGCAGCGGAAGGTAGGGGGTGCGGAGCGGCGGGGTGGTGGGCGCAAGCGAGAGTCGACGCGGAAACAGCATCCGCCGCGGCCGACGGTGGCTGAGCGGTTCGATGCGGTGGATCGGCTGCTCGACGGGTCGGTGACCGATGCCGACGGGCTCTGGTCGCGGGCGACGGTGTGGATTCTGCGTCTCGCGCTCGAACAGTCCGTCGACGAGTTGTGGTCGAAGGTGGCACCAGAATTGGCGCGCTGTCCGATGCGCGCACAACTGCTCGCCCTGCGCGTATTCGCGGGCGACGCCACCGCCGCGCAGGTCGCGACGGTATGGGCCGCTCTCTCCCGCGCCGCCCACCATCACGATTACGAACTCGCCCCGAGCGTCACCGAATTACGCCGCTGGCGCGAACAGACCGCCGCGATCGCCACCACCCTAGCCACAGCCGCCCCCCGCTGACCACACGCTGCGCAGAAGCCATCTGGATCAAGATCAGGTGGAATCTGTGCAGGCGCCAAGCGAGTAGCCCCTCCACCAGTGCCACCTGATCTTGATAAGCCCGGCCCCGGTGCACGCGGTGATGTGCGCGATGAGCAAGATTTGGAGGCATGGATCAGTCGCAGCCGTGCCCGTGTAAGCGTGGGGAGCCGTTCGGCGCCTGTTGTGGACCGGTACTGGCAGGGGAGCGGTCCGCGGCGACGGCCGAGGCGCTGATGCGTTCGCGCTACACCGCATTCGCGGTCGGTGATATCGAATATCTACTGCGGTCCTGGCATCCGCGCACCCGACCGAAAACGCTCGAACTGGACCCGGACCAGCGCTGGCTGTTCCTGGAGATCCTGCGCACCGAGCGCGGCGGACCATTCGACGACACCGGCCTCGTGGAATTCATCGCCCACTACAAGACCGATCGACGCGGATCCCTGCACGAGGTCAGCACATTCACCCGCGTGGACGGTGGGTGGGTCTACCTCGACGGCGTCATCGAACCATGACGGGTAGCGTGCCAACCATGCCGCGTATCGCGATCGAATACTGCACCCAATGTCGCTGGTTGCTGCGCGCGAGCTGGATGGCACAGGAACTGTTGAGCACCTTCGCCACCGAACTCGGTGAGGTGGCACTCATCCCCGGCTCGGGCGGTGTCTTCCGCATCACCATCGACGGCGACCAGATCTGGGAGCGCAAGGCGGACGGCGGATTCCCGGATATCGCCGTACTCAAACAGCGCGTGCGCGATCGCGTCGCACCGGAGCGTGACCTCGGCCACGTCGACAAACAGGACTGACCCAACCGAGCCTGATATCGACCACGCCGGATTCAGGAACAGCAGCCGCCACCGCAGCATCCACCACCGGCGGGCCGCGGCGTGGGCGCGGGCACCGCCGCACCCCTGCTGACCGTGCCAAATGTGGTCAGCAGCTTGACTGTGTCATCGTGACCGTTCGGGCAGGCCGCCGGATTCGACGCCTCCGCCATCGGACGGTTGACCTCGAAAGTGTCGCCACAGCTGCGACACCGGAAGCTATAACTCGGCATCGGCCCAGCGTAGCGCCAAGGGTGAGAGCTACATCGCCCTATCCCACTGTCCAACTGGACGTACTCTCGATAAGAGATCGCTAGGTGCTTGGACCCGGCCGGAGCAAACTCACAGCGCACTGTCCGGGTCGTAGGCAGGAGGTGCTGAACATGACCACGCAGTTCGATATCGAACCTGGCTCCGAGGTCGATGACACCGAGCCGGTCGCGGAAACGACCTGGGGCCGCGTGAGTGGACGGTGGGACGGACCGGTCGCGGTGTGGCGCAGCATTCCGTACGCATCCGCTCCGTCGGGTCCGAATCGGTTCCGGCCGCCCCTGCCGCCGCAGCCATGGGATGGCATCCGCGAGTGCACCGCCTTCGGCGAAATCGCCCCGCAGACAATGGGCACTATGGTCCCGGTCGATTCCGATCTGCGGATGGGCGAGGACTGCCTGTGGCTCAATGTGTGGTCCCCGCGCAGTTCCGCCGATACCGGTACGCCACGGCCGGTCCTGGTGTGGTTGCACGGCGGCGCCTACTGCCTCGGCACCGCGGCCCAGGCGATCTACGACGGTCGCAGGCTGGCCGAAGCCGGTGACGTGGTCGTGGTGACGGTCAATTATCGCCTCGGCGCGCTGGGCTTCCTCGACTTGTCCTCGCTCTCGGACGCTTTCACGCCGAATCTCGGTTTGCACGACCAGCTCGCCGCACTCGAGTGGGTCCGCGACAATATCGCCGCATTCGGCGGCGATCCGGGCAATGTGACGCTGTTCGGTGAATCGTCCGGCGCCGGATGCGTGACCGCACTGCTGACCGCACCGCGCGCCGCTGGTCTGTTTCACCAGGCGATCGCGCAAAGCCCGCCCGCGACAACAGTTTTCGGGCAGGCGCGGGCTGCGGCTGTGGCCCAACGCTTTCTGGAGTTGATTGAATTACCGTATTCGCGCGCAAGCGAATTGCTGGAGTGCCCGATCGAACGAATCGTCACCGCGGCGGGCCTACTGCTGGATGAGATTCCGTTGAAGGAGCCGGGCCGACTGGCCGCCGCGCCGGTGGTCGACGGCGATCTGGTCCCGACCTATCCGATCGACCGCTTCCAACACGGCCAGTCGCATCGTGTGCCGCTGATCATCGGCACCAATAAGGACGAAGCATCATTGTTCCGCGTTTTCCGCTCACCGATCATGCCGGTGACCCCGGATGCGGTGAACGTCATGCTGCGCGATGTGGCCGCCAGCCATCCGGATATGTCGCCCGAGCGCATCGCCGAAATCACCTCGGCCTATCCGGATCTCGCGAAGACCCGTGGCGCACTTGCCATGTCCACCGACGCGGCCTTCCGCATGCCCGCACACTGGGTCGCCGACGGCCACGCCCAGCACTCGCCGACCTGGATGTACCGCTTCGACCATGCCACCCCGATGCTGAAGGCCGCCCGCGTCGGCGCGGGTCACGCCACCGAATTGCCTTATGTCTTCGGCAATTTCGGCACCCTGAACCACGATCCGACCTTTTGGCTCGGCGGGCGCAAGGTCGCCATGGAAGTCTCCGGTCGCATGCAACGCCGCTGGCTCGCCTTCGCCACCCACGGCGTCCCGGCGGCCATCGATGGCTCCAAACACTGGCCCCCCTACCGCCCCGACACCCGCACCACCCTTCTCATCGACAATATCGACCGCGTAATCGACGACCCGGACCGCGACCTGCATACTGCCTGGGGCGAACAAGCGGTCGGCTTCAGCTGACGCCCGCGCGCGCCTTCCCGACGCCGAGGGCAGCCGGGTTGGCGGCATGGGGAACGCCGCCTCGGTCTCGGCCGTGACGGCTAGCTCGGCTGCGCTCGCCCACGAGTTGCCCGGTGTGGCATGAGTATGTGGCCGGGCGACCCGCGGGTCACGACTGTCGCACGCACAGTGGTCGAGCTTCCTTGAACCGTGCCTTTCGAACGTGCGACGATAAGGGATTTCACCGCGCGCCCGCCAAATACCTTGTGCGCCTCGAGATCAGACGTCCGTAGAGAAGCGAATTCCGCCGTCTGGGATGTCGACGCCGGGCCAGATGCGGGCGCCGCGCAGTAGTTCGCAGCGGGCGCCGACGTTCGCACCGTCACCGATGACGGCGTCGCGGACGAGGGCGCGGGGACCGATGCGCGCACCGAAGCCGATGATGGAGCGTTCCACGGTGGCGCCCGCTTCGATGCGGGCGCCATCGAAGAGCACCGCGCCGTCGAGGCGAGCGCCAGCGCCGACTTCGGCGCCGCGACCGACCACGGTGCCGCCGATGAGCAGCGCGCCGGGGGCGACGCCAGCACCCTCATGAACCAGCGATTCGCCGCGCTGACCGGGCAGTGCCGGGGAAGGGGCGATGCCGCGGACCAAGTCGGCCGAGCCGCGGACGAAGTCTTCGGGAGTGCCCATATCGCGCCAGTAGGAGGAGTCGACGTGTCCCTGCACGCGGGCGCCCTCGGCGAGCAGCGCTGGGAACACCTCACGCTCCACCGACACCGGCCGCCCCGCCGGAATCTTCTCGATGTATTCGCGCCGGAAGACATAACAACCAGCATTGATCTGATCGGTCGGCGGGTCCTGCGTCTTCTCCAGGAACGCGGTGACCCGGCCCTGCTCATCGGTCGGCACACAGCCGAATGCGCGCGGGTCGCTCACCCGAACCAGATGCAGAGTGACATCCGCGTTCGTGGATTCGTGGGTGTCCAGGATCGCGCCGAGATCGGTGCCTCCGAGCACATCGCCGTTGAACACCATGATGTTGTCGGCGCGCAGTCTGGGCAGCACATTGCGGATGCCGCCGCCGGTGCCGAGCGGTTCGGTCTCGGTGACGTACTCGAGTTCGAGTCCGAGGTCGGCGCCGTCACCGAAGTGTTCCTCGAAGACCTCCGCCTTGAACGAGGTGCCGAGCACGACGTGGGTGATTCCGGCGTCCGCGATGCGGGCGAGCAGATGGGTCAGGAACGGCAGTCCGGCCGTCGGCAGCATCGGCTTGGGCGCCGACAGGGTGAGCGGACGTAACCGCGTGCCCTGGCCGCCGACCAGAATCACGGCGTCGGTGCCTGCATTTCCTGCCATCATGCTCCCTGTTCACAGTGGATCGTGTGCTCGGTGGTGCGCGTCAACACCACAGACACCAGTCTCGGTACCCAGCGACACGGGTTCGGCACCGTTGCGTGCCGAACTCGTGACGTTAGCTCTGGGCTTCCCGTGCCTGTTGACGCAGCGCAGATCGAACCGCAATTCGGGAACGGATCGCAAGTCCGGCCCGCAACGCCAACCGCAACGGCGCCTGCCACCAGTGCGGATGCCGATCGGCCTGGAATCGGTATGCGCTCGCGTGGTGCGCGGGCAGCATCACCTCGGGATGGCGGCCGGCCGCATGCCCCTTGGCGTGGGTCACCTCGGCGTCGGGCACGAAGACGTTGTGCCAACCGGCCCTGCCCATCCGGTCGCCGAAGTCCACGTCCTCCATGTACATGAAGTAGCGCGAGTCGAAGCCGTCGATCGAATCGAAGGCCGCGCGCCGCACCAGCAGGCACGAGCCGGACAGCCAGCCGACGGCCCGCTCGGAGATCTGCTCGTTGTCCTGGCGGTATCGCAGGGTCCACGGGTTGGATGGCCATACCGTGCCGAGAATGGCATGTCCGGCGCCGTCGAGCAGGCCGGGCACCGAGCGTGCGGACGGATAGACGCTGCCGTCGGGCTCGCGCACCATCGGTCCGAGCGCGCCGGCTCGCGGCCAGCGCTTGGCGGCGGCCAGCAGTTTGTCGATGGAATCGGTGCCCCAGCGAATATCCGGGTTGGCGATGACGATGAATTCGACACTCGGATCGATCTCCGCGACCGCCCGGTTGATCGCGCCACCGTAACCGATATTTCCGCCGGTTCGCAGCAGTCGCACGTGTGCGTTGGCCTCGGCCGCCAGCTCCGGGGCACCGTCCACCGAACCGTTGTCGGCCAGGATCACCTGCGGTTTTTCGCTGGTGGCTGCGGCTAGGGTGGTGATGAAGTGCTCGAGGTGCTCGCCGGGTGAATAAGTCACCGTGACGACGACAAGCCCGCCTGGGGCCGCTCCGGAATCACTCACGACCGTGCCTCGCTGACGCTCGGCTCCGTCGTGCGCGATCGCACGTTGTGTTGATGGTTCGCTCGCTGTCGCTCCCTCACGGCCATGCAGCCTACTGTGACAACCCCGCAAGCGCGTCCCCGAGTGCGACCTCCCATGGCCGCAATGGCGTAAGTCCGGCATCGGCCCAGGAACGGTTGGACATCACCGAATATGCCGGGCGCCGTGCGGGTCTCGGAAATGCGGTCGAGTCACACGCGCGCACCCGGGTCGGATCCGCGCCGACTCCGGCGAATATCGCCCGCGCGAATTCGAACCAGCTGACCTGGCCGGAATTAGTGGCGTGCAGCACTCGCGGCGCATCCGGTCGACCCGTCAACTGCAGCAGTCCGGCGGCCAGATCGGCGGCGTATGTGGGCGAGCCGAGCTGGTCGTCGACCACGTCGAGGGTGTCGCGTTCGCGTTCCAGCCGCAGCATGGTCGCGACGAAATCGCTTCCGCGCCCGGTGTATACCCACGCCGTGCGCACCACATGCGCGTGCGGCGCGGTTTCCAGCACGGCCTGTTCACCTGCCAATTTCGATCGGCCGTATACGGTGGTGGGTTCGGTCGGGTCGTCGGTGTCGTACGGCTCGGTGTGGGTACCCGCGAACACATAGTCGGTCGAAATATGGATCAATCGGGCGTCCAGCCTCGCGCAGGCGGCGGCGAGTACGGCCGGTCCGGTCGCATTGACCGCGAAGGCGGCCTCGGGATCGGATTCGGCCTGGTCGACGGCGGTATAGGCGGCGCAGTTCAGCACGACATCACCCGGTTCGAGTTCGGCGCGCACCGCGGCTGCGTCCGTGATGTCCAATTCGTCGCGACTGAAGGCGTGGGCGTCGGGTGCGCGGCGCAGCAGTTCGCGACCCAGCTGCCCACCCGCTCCGGTTACGACGAGGCGCGCGGCTACGGTCGAGGAGGGCGATATCGCGGTCACGGGCACGAGTCTGGCACGCCGTGGCACCTGCGGTTGAGGTCCGCCGCGGTAGCCGTCGGTTAGCCTCGGGACAACGGAGACGGGGGCCACCGGAGGCGGGGCGGTCGAGTCAGCGACGCGTCGGCTTCGACGAAACCGGCGCCGCACAGTCGGAATCAGCTGGGAGCGCGCGGGCAAGCGCAGCATGGTGCTTGGGCAGGATGCTCGGTTTTTGGCGAGAGGATGCAGTGGTGCCGCAGAAGATGAGGGCGACAGCGTCGTCGCGACTGTCCGAAGGCGGAAGCGGCTTGGGTCCGCTGCGCGCGTTCGTCGCGGTCGGGGCGGTGCTGGTCCTACTCATCACCGGATTCGGCTGGCACAGCGTGGACGCGCTGATCTCGAATATCGAACGTATCGGCGGCCTCGGCCTCGGCGGTGGCAGCGACGGCGCCGTCGACATACTGCTGGTCGGTGTGGACAGCCGCACCGACGCGCACGGTAATCCGCTCAGCAGCAACGAGCGCGCAATGTTGCACGCGGGCGATGAGGTCGGCACCAATACCGACACCATCGTGCTGGTACGTGTCCCGAACGACGGCCGCTCCGCCACCGCCATCTCGATTCCGCGCGACTCCTATGTCGACATTCCGGGCATGGGCAACGGCAAGATCAACTCGGCGTATGGTTCGACCAAGGAGGCCCAGCGGCTGAAGCTCATCAACCAGGGCGTTTCGGAGGCCGACGCGGATAAGCAATCCACCCAGGCGGGGCGCCAGGCGCTGATCAAGACCGTGGCCAATCTCACCGGCATTACCGTCGACCACTACGCCGAGGTCAGTTTGCTCGGCTTCGTGCTGCTCACCGATGCGGTCGGCGGTGTCGATGTGTGCCTGAACAATCCCGTGGACGAATGGATGTCCGGCGCCGATTTCCGGGCCGGTCGCCAGCAGCTCGACGGGCCACAGGCGTTGAGTTTCGTGCGCCAGCGCCACGATCTGCCACGCGGCGACCTGGACCGGATCGTGCGCCAGCAGGTCTTCATGGCGCAGTTGGTCGGCCAGGCGCTCAGTGCCAAGACGCTGAGCAATCCGGGCAAGTTGCAGAACCTCAGCGATGCGGTCGGGCGCACCGTGGTGCTGGACGACGATTGGGATGTGTTGGCGTTTCTGCAACAGCTGAAGGATCTTTCGGGTGGTCAGGTCAGTTTCGAGACGATTCCGGTCGCCGATCTCAACGACACGACCAGCGACGGCGAATCCGTCGTGCGGGTGGATCCGAAGGCGGTCAAGTCGTATGTGGCGTCGCTGGTCGACGGCAAGTCCGACGATCATGCCGAGCCGACCATCGATCCGGCCTCGGTGAGCGTCAGCGTGTTCAATGCGAGCGGAATCGGCGGGCTTGCGGGACAGGTGGCACAGGTGTTGACGGCCAAGGGTTTCCAGGAGGGATTGGTCGGCAACTACACCGGGCCCAGCGTCACCAGCAGTCGAGTCCTTGCGATGGACGCCTCGAATCCGAAGGTCAAGGCGGTCGCACAGGCGCTCGGCGGGCTGACGGTCATCGCCGACAGCACGTTGTCCCCGGATTCGGTCAGCGTCGTGCTGGCAAGCGACTATTCTGGTCCGGGCTCGACCGCGGGCAGCATGTTCGACTTCTCCGGAACGTCGAGCACCGCGACGCCCGTGCCACCGGCTCCACCGATCGACGCAGGCCAGAACGGACCGAAATGCGTGAATTGACCATGCGTGTATTGACCGATGCGTGACCACGACCAGGTACTGACACTCACCGAGGCGGTGCTGGATCCGATCCTCGAGCGCGATCCGGCAGGTCCGCGCGTCACCTACTACGACGATGCGACCGGCGCCCGGATCGAACTCTCCGGGCTGACCCTGGCGAACTGGGCGGCCAAGACCGGCAACCTGATCCGCGACGAGTTCGGGCTCAGCCCGGGTGCGCGCGTCGCGGTGCTGCTGCCCGCGCACTGGCAGACCGCCGCGGTGTTGCTCGGCTGTTGGTGGGCCGGGATCGAGGTGGTGCTCGGGCCCGATCCGGATGCCGATCTGGCGCTGGCGACCACCGAACGGTTGGCCGAGACCGACGGAATTCCGGAGGCCGCAGCGCTGTCCTTGGATGCCTTCGGCATGCCGGTGCGTGATCTGCCGATCGGCGTCACCGATTTCGCCACCTCCGTGCGGGTGCACGGGGACCAGTTCATGCCGCGCGGCGCCGGGGTGGCACTGGACGGCATGCCGGTCTCCGAGGTACTGGCCGAGGCCAGGAAATCCGCTGTGCTACAAGGGTTTTCCGAGGGCGACCGGGTGCTGTCGAGCACGTCCTGGGATACCCCGGCCGAGCTGATCGACGGGTTCGTTTCGGTGCTCGTCGCGGGGGCCTCGCTGGTGCAGGTGGTGAATCCGGATCCGGCACTGCGCGAGCGGCGCATCGAATCCGAGCGGGTCACCGCGCAGCGCGGCTGAGCTCCTACCCTGGTATAGGTCGGCGTCCGACCTTGGGACGTTCCACTCTGCCCGGGCAGTCCGTACGGTGGAATTGTCGCGCAACGATGGGGTTGGTGAAGTGATGAAGCCGCAGTATTGGTTCCGGTGGTTATCGGTGCAGGGTGCGCCGCGCTTGGCTCTGCGCACCCAGGCCCGGCGCGGCGATCCGTTCGCCCAACTCATGGGCGGACCAGACGGTCTCGCCGACCCCTACCCGCTGATCGAGCGGCTGCGCGGACGGGGTCGGGTGCAGCGCACCTCGATCGCGTGGGCGAGCTTCGATTACGATCTGTGCCGAGCGGTGCTGCGGGACAACCGATTCGGTGTTCGCACCACCGACACCTTCAATATCCCGAAGCCGCTGCAGTTGCTCGCCAAGCGACTTCCCTTGCCGCCCAACCCGGTCGAGCCACCGTCCATGCTGGTCATCGACCCGCCGGAGCATACGCGGATGCGAAAGCCGGTCGCCGCGGCCTTCACCCCGCGCGCGATCGGGCGATTGCGCGAACGGGTCGAGACGGTCACCGAGGAACTGCTCGGTGCGCTGCCCTCGGGCGGTTCGGCCGATCTGATCGAGTCGTACGCCGCGCAGGTGCCGATCGCCATCATCTCGGAAATGCTCGGCTTCCCGGAAAAGGACCGAAAGTTATTCCTGGGCTGGGGCGATCGGATGACACCGCTGCTCGATGTCGGGATTTCCTGGCGAGCATTCCGGCGTGCGCTCGGCTCGATGGAGGTGATGAACGATTACCTCGACGGACATATCGCTCGGCTGCGCCGCGAACCGGGCGACGATATTCTCAGCAGTCTGGTCACCGCGGATGAACTGGACGATTTCGCCTTGAAGGCGACCGCGAGTCTGTTGATGGGCGCGGGGTTCGAGACCACGGTCAACCTGATCGGCAACGGTGTCGCGCAATTGGTCACCCATCCGGAACAATTGGATCGATTGCGGGCCGAACCCTCTCTCTGGCCGAATGCGGTCGAAGAGGTGCTGCGCATCGATGCGCCGGTGCAGACGACGGCGCGAATCGCACGGACCGACGTGGAACTCGAGGGTGTGCAGTTGCACAAGGGACATACCGTGGTGTTGTCACTGGCAGGCGCGAACCGCGATCCAGCGGTCTTCGAGGATCCGGATGTCTTCGATGTCGGACGTTCGAATGCCAAGGAGCACTTGACGTTCAGCAGTGGCATCCATGCCTGCCTCGGCGCGAGCCTGGCCAGAATGGAAGCCACCTACGCGCTGCAATCATTGTTCGAGCGGTTCCCGGACCTGCGACTGGATGGGACACCGCAACGGCGAAAACTGTTCACGCTGCACGGATATGAGCGGATGCCGGTTCGGCTCGGTCGCCGGGCCAGCAGCCCGGCTCCCGAGCCGACGACGGTCTGAGTGCCCTGCGCAGTCGCGCTTCGGGCATAGTGAAATGGTGGTACCGCAGCCGATCGGAGCCGCTATCTCACTGCCTCGTCGACTCGACGGCATTGCCAGGCGACTCGGCTGCGGTGTGGCCGCATCAGATGCCGTGCCGCCGGTCGCCCATCACCTCCTCGCACAGCCGCGCTTCGGTCGCGGCTGAGAAGCAAGCGCGCAGACCGGCGACAGCTTTCGCGGTCTCTTCGGCGACAAAATCGGCGTTGATCTGGGCTGCTGCGGCTGCGCCCGCTGCCGCGGCCGCGCCGACCTGGGCCGTCATATCGGTGACATTGCCCGCGGCCCAGATGCCGGGCACATCGGTTCGGCCAGTGGCATCGGTGGGAATGTATTCGCCGACGCCAGCCGGGTGTTGGGTGGGTCGCAGGTCGAGTGCTTCGAGGAAGTTCGCTCGGGCGACCATCCGGGAGCCGACCACCGCGACCTCGCGAGGGACTACGGTGCCGTCGCTCAACCGCACTCCCGCGAGTCGGTCGTCGACGATCTCGAGTGCGGTTACTGCACCATGCACCACAGGAATACCCCGGGCGTTCAACTCCTCGGACTGTTCGGCCGTCAATGCCATGGTGTGCGAGAAGTAGGTGACATCCGCGCTGAGCTGACGGAACAGCAGTGCTTGGTGCACCGCCATCGGGCCGGTACCGAGGACACCGATGGCCTGGTCGCGGGCCTCCCACCCGTGGCAGTACGGGCAGTGGATCACATCGCGGCCCCAACGCTGCCGCAGTCCCGCGATCTCGGGCAGCTCATCGACCAGCCCGGTGGTCACCAAGAGCCGACGCGCGCGTACCGACCTGTCACCGAGGCACACCGCGAAACCGTCGGCATCCCGCGCGACCGTGATGACCTCGCCGTTCACCACATGCCCGCCATAACCCCTGACCTCGGCTCGACCGCGTTCCAGTAACTCGCCCGGCGGCGTTCCGTCCCGGGCGAGCAGTCCGTGCACCCCCTCGGCCGGAGCGTTACGCGGTCGTCCCGCATCGATGACAACCACCGACCGACGCATCCTGGCCAGGATCAGCGCACCGCTCAATCCGGCCGCGCCACCCCCGATCACCACCACGTCATAGCCGTCCTTCAGATCGGTCACAGCTTCGCCTCGCTGGCGCTCGGCTCCGCTGCGACCGTTGGTGCTGTATTGCTCGGTCACGTGACCACCTCCTCGAAGACGACCATGCAGGAGAGTCGGCGATAATGGCAAACAACCTTGCCGATATGGCAAACTGGGTGGCATGGACAACGACCTCGGCCGAGCACTCGACGCGGTCGGACCTCGGTTACGCACGCTGCGCCGCCAGCGCGAAACAACACTGGCCGACCTCTCGACGGAAACCGGTATCTCGGTGAGCACCCTGTCGCGCCTGGAATCCGGAGACCGCCGCCCAACCCTCGAACTGTTGCTGCCGCTGGCCAAGGCGCACGGGGTCACCCTCGACGAACTCGTCGACGCCCCGCCCACCGGCGATCCGCGCATCCATCTGCGCCCGACCACCCGCCACGGCATGACCTACTTGCCGCTGACCCGCCGAGCGGGCGGCATCCAGGCCTACAAACTGGTCATCCCCCCGAACATCCGCCGCGAGCCCGACCCACGAACCCACGAGGGCTATGAATGGCTCTATGTCCTCAATGGCCGCCTCCGCCTGATCCTCGGCGAACACGACGTAATCCTCACTCCAGGCGAAGCCGCCGAATTCGACACCCGCGTCCCGCACTGGTTCGGCACCGCCGCCCCCGAACCCGTCGAATTCCTCAGTCTCTTCGGCAAACAAGGTGAACGCGCCCACCTGCGCACCACCCCCAAAGCCCGCCCTGAGTAAGAAATTTATTCTGCGCGGGGTTTCCAGATGTAGCGGGTTTTGGGGCGGCCGGCTCGGCCGTAGTCGGATTTGCGGTCTACCAGGCCGTCTTCGGCGAGCTTTTCCAAGTACCGCCAAGCCGTGATGCGTGAGACACCGACGGTGCTGGCCGTGTCGGCGGCGGTGAGGCCGCCGGGGGCGTCGCGGACGGTGCGCGAGATCTCGTCCAGAGTGTGGGGGGCAACGCCTTTGGGGGCGGTGGCGCGTTGGTCGGAGGTGCGTAGGGCGCTGAGGGCGCGGTCGATATCGTGTTGGGAGATGGCGGTTTCGCCCGCGGGCAGGGCGGTGCGGAATTCGCGGTAGCGCTCGAGTTTGTCGCGGAAGGCGGCGAAGGTGAATGGTTTCAGCAGGTAGAGGACCACGCCGTAGGAGACGGCGGTGCGCACCATGGCCAGGTCGCGGGCGGAGGTGATGGCAATGACGTCCGGCCGGGGGGCGAGCCCGGTCAGCGCGGCGGCCACATCCAGGCCACTGGCATCGGGAAGCCCGATATCCATGAGGACCAAGTCGATCGGCGCATTCTCGGCGGCCGCATCGGCGGCGGCGCGCATGGCCTCACGACCGGTGTGCGCGACCGCGACCGCGCTGAAGCCCGGAATCCGTTCGACGTAGGCGCGGTGCGCCTCGGCGATCAATGGCTCGTCCTCGACGATCAACACTCGGATCATCGCGCATCCTTTCGTGGGATCGTCACGGTCACGGCACTTTCCGGATCGCGTTCGGTGCCGATCATGCCGCCGTGCCGATCGACCAGGCGGTGGACCAGTGCCAGCCCGAGGCCCTGATGGTCGGCCTTGGTGGAGTAGCCGCGTTCGGCGGCACGGGCGAAGGCTTCGGCCGACATGCCGGGTCCGCTATCCGCGACGCGCACATACAGTGCCGAATCGTGCACCGGTCGCACCGAATCGAGTACCGTCGTCAACTCTATGGCCGGTGCCGGCGCAGGATCCCCGGCGGCAGACGAATCCTGTTGATGCACAGTAACTTCCACCCATCCAGCGGCACCGTCGGTAGCCGCATCGATGGCATTGTCGATCAGATTGCCGACCAGCGTCACCGTCTCCTGCGCGGACAGCGGCGTGGTCGAGTCGAGCGCCGTATCCTCGGTGATCGTCAACTCGATGCCGCGCTCGGCCGCCTGGTTCACCTTGCCGAGCAGCAGTGCAGCAAGAGCCGGATCGCCCACCGAGGTGAGCAGCCGATCGATTAGGGCTTGGGACAGTTGGAGTTCCGCGGTCGCGAACTCCACTGCCTCTCGATAGCGCCCCAACTCCACCATGGTGATCACGGTGTGCAACCGGTTGGCCGATTCGTGCGCCTGTGCGCGCAGCGATTCCGCGAAACCGCGCACCGAATCGAGTTCGCCCATCACGGTGCGCAATTCGGTGTGGTCGCGAATGGTGATCACGGTGCCGATCGGCCGCCGCTCCCAGGTGACGACATCTTGATTGACCAGCAGAATTCGGTCCGTGGTCACATGCATCTCGTCGCGGACCACGCCCCAACTCATCCGCTGCATCGAAATCGGCAGATCCGCACGTGAGACGGGCCCATCGGGCAGATCCAGTAGCCTGCGCGCCTCATCGTTGACGACCTCCGCGCCATCGCCATTCGGACCGAACACCACGAGCCCCTCGTGGATCGAATGCAGTACCGCATCGTGCTGTTCGTACAGCGTGCGTAGCTCATCCGGCGCGAGACCGTGCGTCTGGCGACGAATCCGGCGACTCAACAGAAACGAACCCGCCGCCGCTACCAGTAGACCTGCCGCGGCCACGCCGAGAATCAACGGCAATTGCGTACCGACCTGAGCGCCGATCCGCGCCCGCGTCACACCCGCCGAGACCAATGCGACGATGCGCCCGTCGTCATAGACCGGTGTGACCGCCCGAATGGAGGGCCCGAGCGTTCCGGTATACGTCTCGGTGAATGTTTCCCCCGCCAGTGCCCGATCGATATTGCCGCTGAACGGTTGCCCGATGAGTGCGGGTGTGGTGTGGGTGTAGCGGGTCCGATCCGTCGCCATCACCACGATGAAGTCCATCCCGGTCGCCATGCGGGTCCGTTCGGTCACCGGTTGCAGCAGGGCGGTGGGGTCGGCGGTGCGCAGCGCTTCGCTGGTGGAGGGTGCGTTTGCGATGGTCATCGCGACATCGGTGACCTCGCGCGTGGTCGTGACATCGCTGTGGTGCCTGGTGTCCAGTACGGCTAGAACGGCGCCGATTCCGATGACCAGGCCGAGTACCACGAGCTGGAGCACGAAGGCCTGCCCGGCCAGCGATAGCCGACCGCGTCCCCCGTGTTTCTCACCGCGCAACACTTTCTTCCCTCGTGCCATTTTGAACGTAATGCACCAAAGCGTGACCGCCATCACCTCTAGCAGCCAACATTGTGCACGTGAGGGCGTGAGCCACCTCACGCCGGTACCACTTGAAGGGGACTTCACCCACCATGAGCGATAGCAGCGACCGAACAACGGTCACCGCCGAAACAACACAGCGGCCGGTGCCACGCGACCGCACCCATTGGCTTTATCTGGCCGTCATCGTCGCCGTCATCGCGGGAATTCTGGTCGGTTGGCAGGCCCCCGAATTCGGTCAGGATGTCGGCCCGCTCGGCACTATGTTCGTCAATCTGATCAAGATGATGATCGCGCCGGTCATCTTCTGCACCATCGTGCTCGGCATCGGCTCGGTGCGCTCGGCCGCCAATGTCGGCAAGGTCGGCGGACTCGCGCTCGGATACTTCCTGGTCATGTCGACCGTCGCGCTCGGCATCGGCATGGTCGTCGGCAACCTGCTGGAGCCGGGCTCCGGCATGAATATCGCCAAGACAGCCAAACAAGGCGCGAAGCTGGCCGATCAGGCGCATGCCGCGGGAGGCACCTGGGATTTCATCCAGGGCATCATTCCGACCACACTGCTGTCCTCGTTGACCACCGGCAGCGTGTTGCAGGCACTGTTCATCGCGCTCCTCGTCGGGTTCGCGCTGCAGGCGATGGGAAAGACGGGTGAACCGATTCTGCGCGGTGTCGCATCGCTGCAGAAACTGGTGTTCCGGATTCTGTCGATGATTCTGTGGCTGGCCCCGATCGGTGCGTTCGGCGCGATCGCGAATGTGGTCGGCAAGACCGGACTCGATGCGGTCAAGCAACTCGCACTGTTGATGATCGCGTTCTATCTGACCTGCCTGGTGTTCATCTTCGGCGTGCTCGGCGTGCTGCTGTGGGGCGTCTCGCGGGTGTCGGTCTTCAAGCTGGTCCGCTACCTGGCTCGGGAATACCTGCTGATCCTGGGCACTTCCTCCTCGGAGTCCGCACTGCCGCGGCTGATCGCCAAGATGGAGCACCTCGGTGTCGAACGGACCACCGTCGGTGTCGTTGTGCCGACCGGATATTCGTTCAACCTGGACGGCACCGCCATCTACCTGACCATGGCGTCGCTGTTCATCGCCGACGCGATGGGCAAACCGCTCGGCATCGGGGAACAGGTCGGCCTGCTGTTGTTCATGATCGTCGCCTCCAAGGGCGCGGCCGGTGTCACCGGTGCTGGTCTGGCCACGTTGGCGGGCGGCTTGCAGAGCCATCGTCCCGAACTGCTCGACGGCGTCGGCCTCATCGTCGGCATCGACCGTTTCATGTCCGAAGCCCGCGCGCTGACCAACTTCTCGGGCAATGCGATCGCTACGGTGCTGGTCGGTACCTGGACCAAGACCATCGATGTGGACCGGGTCCACACGGTCCTCGATCGCAAACTGCCCTTCGACGAGCGGACCATGGTCGACGATGACCACGGCTCGCAGCCGCAGCAGGACGACACCAAGGATCTGGTTCCGGCCTAGCTGTACCCGTATAACGAAGGGGCCCGCAGGATCTGCGGGCCCCTCCGTGGCGTCGGTGGGTCGCGTTCGGCCCACTCCTCCGTGCTGGGCGATCGCGGTGGCGTGGCCGTGGCGCTCGGGGGGCAGCCCGTGGATGCCGGATGCGGCCGCGGTGGAACCGTCCGAGCTGAGCACGGTGAGCATGTCGCCTATCGGGATCAGCGCGATGATCAGGGTGACGATGCCGAGGGCGTAGCACTGCTCGGTGGCGAGCAATACCAGATCAGCCCCGGAGACGGTATCCCGACCGCCCTCGAGATTCATGAACGCGACCGCGTCACCCGCCGGTCATTCCGGCAGCCCGAATCCGGTGGCAATGGTTTCCGGGTCACCAGGTAGCTGATGCCGATGCAGAGGATGAAGGCGGCACCCGCCATTCGCGACCTCAGGGAGCGAATCGGTGATCGATACCTCTCGATACCTCGCAGGGATGACGGCACCGCCCGGGTCGGCCCGGCAGAATCGAGGTATGCCCGATGTCGTCGTGGTCGGTTCCGGTCCCAACGGTCTCGCCGCGGCGGTGATCCTGGCCCGTGCCGGTCTCACCGTCGAGGTGTACGAGGCGCAGCCCACAGCGGGTGGTGGCAGTCGCACCGCTGAGCTGACGCTGCCCGGATATCGACACGATGTCTGCGCCGGTGCGCATCCGATGGCCTTGGCGTCGCCGTTCTTTCGCGCCTTCGACCTAGCCGCGCACGGTGTCGAACTGCTCGCGCCCGAGGTGTCCTACGCGCATCCGCTCGACGGTGGCACGGCCGGACTGGCATGGCGCGATCTGGACCGCACCGCCGCCGGTCTCGGCCGCGACGGCGCCGCATGGCGCGCGCTCTTCGAACCGATGGTCCGACAGTGGCAGCAGGTCGTGGATCTCGCGATGTCGGATCTGCGCCGCCCGCCCGCGGATTTGCTGACCGGACTGCGCTTCGGACTGCGCGTGCTCGAACAGGGATCGCCACTGTGGAACCTGCGATTTCGCGAGCAGACGGCACCGGCACTACTGACCGGCGTCGCCACCCATGCGATCACACCGCCACGCGCCATCCCCGCGGCCGGGGCAGGCATGCTGCTCGCGACACTCGCCCACGCCGGAGGTTGGGTGCTGCCACGCGGCGGGAGTCAGGCCATCGCGGACGCACTGATCACCGAACTCGAACGGCTCGGCGGCAAGCTCGTCACCGGACACCGCGTCGAATCGCTGGACGAATTCGGCGGGGCGCGTGCGATTGTGCTGGACACCGCGCCCGCCGAACTGCTGCGCATGGCGGGGGACCGGCTGCCGCAGCATTACGCGAACGGGTTGCGCCGCTTCCGTTATGGCGGCGCGGCCTGCAAGGTCGACTTCGCGCTGTCCGGTCCGGTGCCGTGGGAGGCACCGGGCTGCGAACTCGCCGGGACACTGCATCTGGTCGGCACTCGCGCCGAGGCAATGGCTGTCGAAAAGACCGTCGCCGCAGGCCAACACGCCGATCGTCCGTATGTCCTCGCCATCCAGCCTGGCGTGGTCGACCCGACGCGTGCGCCAGCGGGTGGCCACACGCTCTATACCTACGCGCACGTTCCGAACGGGTCCACCCGCGATATGAGCGCCGCCGTCATCGCCCAGGTGGAACGCTTCGCCCCGGGCTTCACCGACCTGATCCTGGCCGAGAACGTCGTCACCGGCGCCGAAATGCCGACGCACAATGCCAACTACATCGGCGGCGACATCTCCGCGGGCGCGATGACCCTGCGCCAGTTCGTCTTCCGCCCGGCCCCCCGCTGGAATCCTTACGCCACACCGCTACCCGGCGTCTACCTCTGCTCCGCCTCGACCCCGCCCGGCCCCGGTGTCCACGGCATGTCCGGTTCGAATGCCGCGCGGCACGTGCTGCGCACGGAGTTCGGCATCCACACCAACCCATTGGATCTGCTGCGCACACCGAGTCACCCCTGAGCGTGCACTATCGCAAGAGTCCCTGGATCAGGCCGCAGCCAGACCGGATTGCGTGGCAGGACACGCGAGCGAGCCGACTCAGGCCCGCGGCGTCCGGTACAGGTCGGGTTCCAGATACATCACCCGTGCGGCAGGCACGGCCGCCCGCACCCTGGCCTCCGCGTCATCGATGGCCGCGGCGATATCGTCGATATCCAGATCCGGCACGATCGAGATCTTGGCCGCTACCAGGATCTCCTCCGGCCCGAGATACTGCGTCTTGAGATGGATCACGCGATCGATGCGCTTGCCGTCGACCAGGTTGGCGCGAATCGCCTTATCCTCCTCCGGCGTCGCGCCCTCACCGATCAGCAGGCTCTGCATCTCCACGATCAGGATCACCGCGATAACGCCGAGCAGTGCGCCGATGGCCAGGGTGCCGATGCCGTCCCAGACCGGATCATCGGTGAGCATGGTCAGCCCAACGGCTGCGAATGCGAAGACCAGACCCACCAGCGCGCCGGTGTCCTCCAGCAGCACCACCGGCAGTTCCGGACTGCGCGAATTGCGGATGAACCGCCACCAACTCGAATTGCCCTTGAGCGGGATGGATTCCCGCATCGCCGTCACGAAGCTGAAGCCTTCCAGGCAGATCGCGAGGAACAGGATGACGATCGCGACTATCGGATTGGTCAGCTCCTCCGGATGCTGAATCTTGTGGATGCCCTCGTAGATGGCGTAGATCGAGCCGAGTGTGAACAGCACAAGCGCCACGATGAACGAGTAGAAGTAGCGATTGCGCCCGTATCCGAACGGGTGCAGTTCATCGGCATCCTGCGCGGCCCGGCGCTGACCGAGCAGCAGCAGCCCCTGGTTGGCGGTGTCCGCGACCGAGTGCACCGCCTCGGCCAGCATTGATCCCGAACCGGTGATGAACGCGCCGACGAACTTCGCCGCCGCGATCCCCGCATTCGCCGACAATGCGGCGATAATCGCCTTCTTGCCACCACCAGCCGACATGTAGGTACTTCCTCCTGTATCTTTGGCCGCGCCTTCGGCGCGGCGTGTTCGCGGCCCCCTGGTGTCTCGCGTCCGAGCCGTCGAGACTCGCGACTTCGTCGCATGCGCTTCGACGGCTCGGACGCGAGACGGGCCGCGAACTCCTCGCTCGTAAGACTCGCTCCGGTGTGGCCAGGTTAGGAGGCCGTCGAACGAACAGCCTAGGGGAGCGGACAGGCAAATCGGGCGACAGGTCAGTTCGAGCCACCGACGCATGCGCTTCGGCCACTCGGACGCGAGACGGGCCGCGAACTCCTCGCTCGTAAGACTCGCTCCGTCGTGGTTCGGTTAGGAGGCCGTCGAACGAACAGCCTAGGGGAGCGGACAGGCAAATCGGGCGACAGGTCAGTTCGAGCCACCGACGCATGCGCAGAACAACTGGGCGTCAGCCTCCAGGGCCTGAGCGCGAATCTCGGTGTCAGCCGCGGATATCCACGCCGCCGCGCCGCGTTCCAGCACCAGCTCACTCCCCCCTTGCGACAGTCGCACCCGACCCTCCGTGCACAGCATGATCCCCGGCCCCGCGGATGTCAGCGGCACCTGCCCGGATTCGGCGGTCAGGTCGAACCGCCGAAGCGCGAATTCCGGTGCGGGTGTCGGATAACACAGTGATCCGTCTTCGGCCGGTTCCGGCAGCACCACCGGCAGATCGATCGGCTCGAAATCCAGTACTCGCAGCAATTCCGGCACATCGACATGCTTGGGGGTGAGACCGCCGCGCAGCACATTGTCCGAGTTGGCCATGATCTCGACACCGAGTCCGCGCAGATACGCGTGCAGATTGCCTGCCGCGAGAAACAGTCCCTGGCCGGGTTCCAGGGTCAACCTATTGAGCAGCAGCGCGGCCAGCACGCCGGCATCGCCCGGATATGCCTCGGCGAGTTCGAGTGTGGTGCGTGCCTCTGCGGTGAACTCACGAGTGCCCTTCTCCGAGAGGTAGCGCACGCACCCGTCGAGCACTTGGGGCAGCAGGGTACCGAGGACACTCTGCGGCAGCGTGATCCAGGTCGTGAACAGCGTCCGCAACCCGGCCGAATCGGGTTGGGCGGCAAGCAGATCAGCATACGAGCGCAGCCCGAGCACGTTCAGTGCGCGCAGCAGCTCGACCGTGCGCCGTGGATCCCGGAATCCGGCCAGCGCCTCGAACCGGTCCAGCGCCACAACCAATTCCGGCTTGTGGTTCTCGTCGCGGTAGTTGCGCATCGGCGAATCCAGCGGCACCCGTGCGAGGTTCTCCCGTTCGAATCCGACCCGGGCCTGCGCCGAACTCGGATGCGCCTGCAGTGATAGCGGTTCCTCGGCGGCGAGAATCTTCAACAGGAACGGCAGCCGCCCGCCGAATTCCGGTGCGGCGGGACCGAGTTCGCGCTCCGGATCGTCGGCGACCAATTCCAGCAGCGAGCGGGTGCTGTTCTCCAGGCGGACATGCGCCGGATCGGCGGGATGCGCGCCGAACCACAGTTCCGCCTCCGGATGCGCGGAAGGGACCGGTCGGCCGCACAACTTAGCGAGTGCGGTGCGTGAACCCCAGGCATAGGAACGCAGCGCACCAACGAGTTCGTGCACTAGTAGTGTCCCCCGTCGAGCTGTTCGGTGGACGGTGCCGCACCGCCACGCGAGCCGATCAAGCGTAGATAGGCGGCGGCCATTTCCAAGCGCAGCGCGAGCACCGCGAGTTGTTCGAGTTCGCTGGCGTGGGTGATAGTGCCGGGCATGGGTGCACCCGAATCACCCACCAGGGCGGGCATCGGCGCGACGGGATCGGTGAGCGAGGTGTGCAGCAGTGCGACATCCGCGCTCACCAGATCGGCGTCGACCAGACCCGATCCGTTGCCGCCGAAGACGGCGAGCCGGCGACGCACGGCGGCCTGATCCAGATCAGCGCTGAGCACGAACACCTGGACGCGTTCCACCGGCACGGGTCCGTCGAGTTCCTCATCGTGGAACAGCGGATCGAAGTTCGGCGCGGATTGGCCTGCGGCCTCGACCATTCGGGGATTGGCGGCAACGGCCTCGGCCAGATGCACCGCGGTGGCCACCTTGCCCGCCGCCTGCAACAGCACCTCGGCGCCGTGCTCGGCGAGCTCGCCGGCGGCAGGGGAATCCCCGGCCAGCACGATGGCGCGCTGCTGCATGCGGGCGGCCAGGGTCTTGGCCGGATTGTGGAAGACCTCATTGTGCGGGCCGTCGCGCAATGCCTCGGCATCGAGCACTGCGGCCAGCTCGGTCAGATCGGGTACGACCGCACCGGAGCGAGTCGGATCGACGATGCGCAGCACCGCGATACCGGCGGCGAGGAAGCGCAGCAGCCGATTGTGGTCCAGGACCGGAATCCGCGGCTCCAGCAGGGAGGTGCGCCCCGCCGCCGCGGCCCGCAGCGGGCCTTCGAGCGGCGCCGCGACCACGACCTCCGCACCCCGGCGCTGTGCCCGGTCGACCGCATCGATCAACCGGGGATCGCCCGCGTCGTCACCCGCGACGAGCACCACATCCAGCGGACCGACCCATGGCGGAAGGGCAGTGACCGGGACCACGGGCAGGCCCGCGCGGTCGCCGAGTGCGGCGACGATCAGACTCGCGGCGCGCGCGGCCCGGCCTGCGCCGGAGACCAACACCACACTGCGTGGTCGCAAATCCGCGAGGCGCGCGAGCGCGTCCTCGGTGACCGCGGCAGCGGTCGCACGTACCTGCGCGCCGCCGGATGCCGCGGAGCGCAGAGCGCCGCCGACATCGGCAGCCTCGAGCGAAGCGGCATCATCGAGGTCGAGCACCGGTGTTCCAGCGATCATCGGGCATCCCACCTCCCCTCATCGCGGTGTGTGCGGTCCCGCCCTGCTCCCACCCGGGCTGCCGATTCGGAGGGATCGGCATGGGCGCCCAGGTCGGGCGAATCCAACGTCTGTAATTCCACTATTCCAGTCAGGAGCAAACGATGCTCAGAATCTCGGTATCGGGCTGAGTCGTCTGCTGCCTCGGGCGTCGAATTCTGAGCCTGCACGTCCATTCCGGGCTGTGCTTCCACTATCCCAGTCAGGACCGGACGATGCTCAGGATCTCGGTCACCAGTGCGCTTACTTCCTCCGTCGAGCGGGCTTCGACGTTCAGCCGCAGCAACGGTTCGGTATTCGACGCGCGCAGATTGAACCAGGCGTCGTCGGCAAGCGCAACGGTTACCCCGTCCAACCGGTCCACCGACTTGGCTCGATCCCTGAACGCGTCCACTACAGCCATCGTCCGCTCCTTCGCGTCCGCCACTGTCGAGTTGATCTCTCCGGAGGCCGCATATGTTTCGTACGACGACATCAGCTCCGAGATCGGCCGGTCCTTCTCGCCGAGCGCCGCGAGCACATGCAGGGCCGCGAGCATGCCGGAATCGGCGCCCCAGAAATCGCGGAAGTAGTAGTGCGCGGAATGCTCGCCGCCGAACACCGCGCCGGTGGCCGCCATCTCCTGCTTGATGAACGAGTGCCCGACCCGGGTGCGCACCGGGGTGCCGCCGAGTTCGTGCACGAGTTCGGGCACCGCATGCGAGGTGATCAGATTGTGGATGATGACCGCACCCGGCTCCTTGGCCAACTCACGCTCGGCGACCAGTGCGGTGATGGCCGACGGCGAAATCGGATTGCCTTTCTCATCGACCACGAAGCAGCGGTCGGCGTCGCCGTCGAAGGCCAGGCCGATATCGGCGCCGGACTTGCGGACCAGATCCTGCAGATCGACCAGATTCTTCGGATCGAGCGGATTGGCCTCGTGGTTGGGGAACGAGCCGTCCAGCTCGAAGTAGAGCGGCACCAGGGTCAGCTGCGCCACGGTGCCCAGCACCTCGGGCACGGTGTGTCCGCCCATGCCGTTGCCCGCGTCCACGGCGATGGTGAGCGGGCGGATGTTGTCGAGATCGACCAGCCCGCGCAGGAACTTCGCGTAGTCGGCCAGCAGATCGATTTCTGTGGCGCTGCCCGGTGTTCCGTCGTAGCCGGGTACCCCGTTGATCACCTCGTCCTTGATCGTCGCCAGGCCGGTGTCCTGACCGACCGGAAGCGCCTTCGCGCGGCACAGTTTGATGCCGTTGTAGCGAGCCGGATTGTGGCTGGCGGTGAACATCGCGCCGGGACAGTCGAGGTGACCGGAGGCGAAGTACAGCTGATCGGTCGAGGCGAGTCCGATGTGCACCACGTCGAGGCCCTGGCCGAGCACGCCGTCGGCGAAGGCACCGGCGAGTTCCGGGGAGGATTCGCGCATATCGTGTCCGATGACCACGCGGGTCGCGCCCTCGGCGCGCATCAAGCGCGCGAACGCGGCCCCCACATCCTTGACGAATTCTCCGTCGATCTGTTCACCGACGACGCCGCGAACGTCATAAGCCTTGATCACCGCGTTCACGAATTCGGCAGAGCGGGCCACTGTCATGGTGACCACCCTAGTGGCTGGCGCCGACACCCCTGACACGGTCCCGTCCGACTGCTAACTCGGCGGGTCCGGGAGTACTCGAAGGTGGCCGCGCCGCCCGGTGCGCGTGGCGCGCGGTGCTGGCGGGGCGTAATCGGAATAGCCACGCTGGTCGTGCTCCGGGGGACGGCGGCGCAGGCCCGCCTCGCGGACCGCTTCGGCCAATGCCGTCAGATCATCGTCATCCGGTGTGCTGGAAGAGAATCCGCCTTCGTGGCGAACCATTTCCCAACCCTTTGGCGCGGTGATGCGGGAAGCATGTGTTTCACACAGATCCCAGGAATGCGGTTCGGCCACCGTCGCCAGTGGCCCGACCACCGCGGTGGAGTCGGAGTACACGTAGGTGAGCGTCGCAACAGCGGGATTCTTGCAACCTGGTCGGCAGCAACGACGCATGGGGATCACGCCGATGAGAGTAACGCGCTCGACGTTGCGATGTGCTCAGACACGCTAAGGATTCGGCGATTTCGGGCGAGTTCACCTGCCCTAGGCGGTGTGTTCGTCACGCGCCTTCGGGATCGATGATGTCCGGATCGACGCCGAGATAGGTCGCGATCTGTTGCACGAGGACTTCACGCAGTAGATCGACCAGATCGTCCGGATCGCCCGCGCGCAGTTCGAGTGGCTTGCGGAACAACACAACTCGGGCGCGGGTGGCCACGCCGTGCCGGTCCACTCCGGCCGGAATGAGCCGGGAAAGCGGCACCGGTCCATCGGCCACCACCTCATCCGGCCAGGTAACCGAATCCGGGTGCAGCGGACGGATTTTCGGCACATCGTCAACCGCGATATCGAGTTTGGTGAGTCGATCGTGCCACCGGGTGTCCAGCGGCGCGAACGCCTCCAGGACCAGTCGGTCGAACTGCTGGCCCCTGGTTCGCCATGCCGGCACCGTCGGTGGGAGCATCGGCCCGCGCACCCCGCGCCCACGACGGATCACCGATCGTGCGGTCGGTGGACGACGATTACGTGAACGGGCCATGACTAAAACTTAGGCTAATCCGCCTCCCCTGACCTTCGGCGCCCCATCGGGTCCGCGTGCGCCGCGTCGGCGGCCGAGGGTCGGGTGCGGTTCGACTTCTGGGCGTGCCCCCGGAGTTACCCGCGGTAACTCCGGGGCATGCCCCAAGTCTCTAGCCGATGCCGCGCTTCAGGCGGCGCCGCTCTCGTTCGGAGAGGCCGCCCCAGATACCGAAGCGTTCATCGTGTGCGAGTGCGTACTCCAGGCACTCGTCACGTACCTCGCAGCCCATGCAGATCCGTTTGGCCTCACGGGTCGAGCCGCCCTTCTCGGGGAAGAACGCCTCCGGATCGGTCTGTGCGCACAGGGCACGTTCCTGCCACTGCTCCTCGATCGATTCGAACATCTCGTCGAAGCCCGTCACGACCAAGCTGAGCCGGGGGGCTGTCACTCCGTCGGTCATCTCAGGCCCGATCCGGTCCGGTTCGATCCGACCGATCTCTGCGCAGACGCCACGTGCTGCGCCTGCTGTGGAATCGGTTTGCGATACGCCGCCCGGCATGCCCGAAGGGGTCATGCCCGAAGGGACCAGCTCATTGGCCATCGCTCCGCCTCCTCACTGTGTGTTAGCGCAGAATGATTCTTTCCGTCGGACCAACACGCACACCGACGGCCGTACCCCGCGACGTTGTCCCGCGGACATCCCCGAGCTTGCCACCCCGGTGCGAACACTTGTTCGAAAAGCTGTCCGCGCCTTGAACTCTCGCGCGAACCCGAAATGACATGACTGTGATTAGACACGCCGGACGTGTCGATGGTCAAGCCGCCGTCGCAATTCCGTTACTATCCGCTACCGCTTTCCGTAGCTGATCTTGAACATGGAATAGCAAATGAGCAGCAAATACACGGTGAACCGCGGCCGCTCCGACAGCGCATAGGCTGTGTCGATGTGACTCCACAACAAGCGGACACCGCACCCGCAAGTGGGCCCAAGATCGCCGTCCTGGTGGGCGGGGTCGGTGGCGCGCGCTTCCTTCAAGGCGTCCGGGAACTCCTGCCCGATGCGGACGTTTCCGCCATCGTCAATGTCGGTGACGACGTCTGGATGCACGGCCTCCGGATCTGCCCCGACCTCGATACCTGCATGTACACCCTCGGCGGTGGGATCGACACCGAACGCGGTTGGGGTCGGGTCGCGGAAACCTGGTACGCCAAGGAAGAACTCGCCAAATACCATGCCCAACCCGATTGGTTCGGTTTGGGGGATCGCGATATTGCCACGCACTTGGTTCGAACCGAAATGCTGCGTGCCGGGTACCCCCTCTCCGCGGTCACCGAGGCGTTGTGCAATCGGTGGCAGCCGGGCGTAAAACTCATCCCGGCTACCGACGATCGCTGCGAAACACATGTCGTTGTCAGTGACTCCGACAACCCTGGCGAACGCCGCGCGATCCATTTCCAAGAGTGGTGGGTTCGCTACCGCGCGGACATCCAGACGCACGGATTCGCCACAATTGGGGCCGATGAAGCCAAACCGGCGCCAAATGTGACGCAGATCATAGCCGAGGCGGACGCGGTGCTATTGGCCCCCTCCAACCCCGTGGTGAGCATCGGCGCCATCCTCGCCGTGCCCGGCATTCGCGGGGCACTGCGCACCACCGAGGCCAAGGTGATCGGCATCTCCGGCGTGATCGACGGGAAGCCATTGCGCGGTATGGCCGATGAATGCCTTTCGGTGATCGGCGTGGAAACCAGCGCCGAGGCGATCGGACGGCACTACGGCGCGCGCTCGGCCACCGGCATTCTGGACGGATGGCTGATCCATAGCACCGATACCGCGGATGTGCCCGGTGTCGAAGTGCGCAGTGTGCCGCTATTGATGACCGATCCGCCGACCACCGCCGAGATGGTGCGGGAGGCGATCGACTTGGCCGGGGTGAAACCATGACTACGCAAGCGCCATTGACCGGACCCGCCGATCACGCGGCGGGCGAATTGCGGATTCTGCCGATCACCGGTCTGCCCGAGTTTCGGCCCGGCGACGATCTCGCCGAACGCATCGCCGCCGCCGCCCCCTGGTTGGTCGACGGCGACATTCTCGTCGTCACGAGCAAGATCGTGGCCAAAGTCGAGGGCCGCATCGTCGAGGCGCCGCTGGATCCAGAGGAACGCGATACCGCGCGCCGCGCGCTGGTGGAGCAGGAGGCGGTGCGCGTGCTCGCGCGCAGGGGCCGCACGCTGATCACCGAGAACAAGCTCGGGATCGTGCAGGCCGCCTCCGGGGTGGACGGCTCCAATGTCGAGCAGGGTGAGCTCGTTTTGCTGCCATCGGATCCGGACGGGAGTGCGAAGGCGTTGCGCACCGCGGTGTCCGAGCGGCTCGGGGTGGATGTCGCGGTGCTCATCACCGACACCATGGGTCGTGCTTGGCGCAACGGTCAGACCGATACCGCCATCGGCGCCGCCGGATTGCGGGTATTGCACGACTATGCGGGCGCGGTCGACGGACAGGGCAATGAACTGCATGTCACCCAGGTGGCGGTGGCCGATGAATTGGCCGCGGCCGCGGATCTGGTGAAGGGCAAGCTCGGCGGCGTGCCGGTCGCGGTGGTACGCGGGCTACCCGTCATCGACGACGGGTCCTGCGCCGCGGATCTGCTGAGGGGCGGCACGGATGACCTTTTCTGGCTCGGTACCGCCGAAGCGATCGAACAGGGGCGTTCCGAGGCGCTGCTGCTGCGCCGCTCGATTCGTCAATTCGCCGAAACCCCAGTCGATCCCGAACGGATCCGCACCGCGGTCGCGAAGGCGCTGACCGCGCCCGCGCCGCATCACACCCGCCCGGTGCGGTTCGTCTGGGTTCGTAGGCCCGGCCTGCGCGCGCAACTGTTGGAGGCCATGGCCGAGAAGTGGCGAGCCGATCTCACCGCGGATGGTCTCGACCCGGAGCGGGTGCAACGCCGAATCGCCCGCGGCCGCATCCTGCACGACGCACCCGAGGTGATCATCCCGTTCTGCGTGCCCGACGGCGCACACGACTATCCGGATGAGCGGCGGCGCGGCAATGAACGCACCATGTTCACCGTCGCGGTGGGTGCGGCGGTACAGGGCCTGCTCGTCGCGTTGGCCACCGAGGGCATCGGCAGCTGCTGGATCGGGTCGACCATCTTCGCCCCGGACATCACCCGCGAAGTTCTCGGCCTCGCCGATGACTGGAACCCCTTGGGCGCCATCGCGATCGGCCACCCCCTGGAAGAACTCACCCCCCGCCCCGTCTTCGGGCCCGGCCCCGGCCTGGTCGAGCTGTGAGCGTGTGCGAGCGAGTGAACCGTGAACACGGTGCGTCGCCGGGTACGACGGAGCCGAGCGCTGGCGGGGCGCAGTCGCGAGTGAGTGTCAGCGAGTGAACCGTGAACACAGTGCGTCCGCGCGTGCGACGGAGCCGAGCGCTGACGGGGTGCAGTCGTGAGCGCCAGTTCGCTGCACCTCTCGGCAACGCGGTTGCTCGAGGCGTGGAAGCCGACGGGTATCGATGCCTCGCTGCGCGAGGCGATGCTCGCCTTCCTTGGATCCGCACCGCGCGGGTGTCTGCGCGAGCACGCACCCGGTCATATCACGGCCTCGGCCGTCGTCTTCTCCCATGACGAGCGTGAAGTGCTGCTGACGCTACATCCGCGGGTCGGCCGCTGGATCCAGCTCGGCGGGCACTGCGAGGAGGGTGACGAGACGGTGGCCGATGCGGCACTGCGCGAGGCGACCGAGGAGTCCGGGATGACGGGCCTGCGCATGGATACCGAACTCTATGGCGCGCAGGCCCATCCGATCACGTGTTCCCTCGGCATCCCGACCCGGCACCTGGACCTGCTGTTCCGCATCGTCGCGCCGCCCGGTGCGGTTCCGGTCCGCAGCCACGAATCCACCGACTTGCGCTGGTGGCCGATCGACGCACTGCCCGACAACGCCGACGTCTTGCTTCGCTGAATCTCAACAGCTCGATCGCCGCGTCATCCCGTATTCGATGGGATGACGCGGCGATCGTCGTATCAGGCTCGCCGCGTCCGATTTGCCGTTTCGGCCAGAGTTTACAAAAGCATAAATTTGTCTAGACAGAAGACAAGTTGATCTCTAATGTCCAAGTAAGTGGTACTGCGCATCACATGTGATGTGCCGCTTGGATGAGGAGACAACGATGTCCACGGGAACCCATGCACCAGGCCGCCAGGCGGCGGCGACCGATTGGCGCGACCGCAAGCGATACCTGTGGCTGTGGGGGTTGTTCGCGCCGACCGGGCTTTTCACCATCGGCCTTCCACTGGTCTGGGCATTCAACGAATTCGGCTGGCACCGGCTGGCTCAGGTCCCGTTCTGGCTGGGCCCGGTGCTGGTCTACGTGGTGATTCCGCTGGCCGATATCTTCTTCGGCCCGGACGGCGACAATCCGCCGGACGAGGTGATGGAGTACCTGGAGAACGACCGGTACTACCGCTATCTCACCTACCTCTACCTGCCGTTCCAGTACGCGACGCTGGTCATGGGGTGCTACTTGATCACGGCGGACAACCTGAGCTGGCTCGGCATCGACGGCGGGCTGCACATCATCGATAAGATCGGCCTGGCCATCACCATCGGCATGATCGGCGGCATCGGCATCAATACTGCGCACGAACTCGGCCACAAGAAGGTCGATGTGGAGCGCTGGCTCTCGCGCATCGCCCTGGCCCAGTCCTGCTACGGCCACTTCTACATCGAGCACAACCGCGGCCACCATGTGCGCGTCGCGACGCCCGAGGATCCCGCGAGTTCCCGGGTGGGCGAATCGTTCTGGGCGTTCTGGCCGCGCACGGTATGGGGCAGCTTCATCTCGTCGTGGCGGCTGGAGAAGACCCGGCTGGATCGGCTCGGCAAGAAGTCGTGGAGTCTACGCAATGAGGTGCTCAGTGCCTGGCTGATGTCGGTGGCGCTGTTCGCGGTCCTGGTCGCGGTATTCGGAATCGGGCTGCTGCCGTATCTGATCCTGCAGGCCATCGTCGGATTCAGTCTGCTGGAGGCGGTCAACTACCTCGAGCACTACGGTCTGGTTCGCCAGCGCACCGCATCCGGCCGATACGAGCGTCCCGCCCCGGTGCACAGCTGGAACAGCGACCACATCGTCACCAATATCTTCCTGTACCACCTGCAGCGGCACAGTGATCACCACGCCTACCCGACCCGGCGTTACCAGACGTTGCGCAGTTGGGACGGTGCGCCGAACCTGCCGAGCGGCTACGCCAGCATGATCCTGCTCGCCTACTTCCCTCCGCTGTGGCGGCGCGTAATGGACAAGCGGGTGCTCGCGCACTACGGCGGCGATATCACCCGCGCGAATATCCATCCGGCCAAGCGGGACAAGGTGATCGCGCGCTACGGTACGGCCTGGTCGGAGGCGTGATCATGAGCAGATTTCGTTGTCCGGTTTGCGATTACGTCTACGACGAGCTGAAAGGCGCACCGCACGAAGGGTTTCCGGCGGGCACGACGTGGGAAAAGATACCCGACGACTGGTGCTGTCCGGACTGCGGTGTGCGCGAGAAGATCGACTTCGAACCGATGGGGGTTCCCAAATGAGTGAATACAAGCTGTTCCAATGCATCCAGTGCGGCTTCGAATACGACGAGGCAAAGGGTTGGCCGGAAGACGGAATCGAGCCCGGCACCCGCTGGGATGACATCCCGGACGACTGGACCTGCCCGGACTGCGGCGCCGCCAAGGCCGACTTCTATATGGTCGAGATCGAACGGTCGTGAATTTTGACTGCGGCAACCACCCGTGACAACCTCGCGGGTATGCCGCGCAACGGACCCAGAGTTTCCTATCAGGAGGCGGCGCGGGAACTTCTGCGCACCTCCGTCCTGGATTCGATGCGCGAGCTGCTGACGGAGCGGGATTGGTCCAAGATCACCCTCGGTGATGTGGCCACCCGCGCCGGTGTCAGCAGACAGACCCTCTACAACGAATTCGGTTCGCGCGCCGGGCTCGCGCAGTCCTATGCGTTACGCCTGGCCGACGATCTGGTGGATCATGTCGGCTCCGCGATCGATGGCAATATCGGCGACGCGCGTGCCGCGTTCGAAGAGGGACTGCGCGACTTCTTCCAGGCGGCCGCCGCCGACCCGCTGGTCCAATCGCTGATCGCCGGTGAGGTGAAACTGGATCTGTTGCGGCTCATCACCCTCGAGGCCGAGCCGTTGGTCGAACACGCGACCGCACGGCTGTCCATCGCGTTCCAGCACAGCTGGGTACAGGCGACGGCTGCCGAATCCGATGTGCTGGCACAAGCTCTGGTGCGGATCGCGCTGAGTTACATCCCGACGCCGCCCGCGGAAGGTCGCAATGCGCCCGCCGAATTGAGTGCCGTTTTCAGCCCGTATGTCGAGGCGATCCTGGCCGCCCGCGAGCGGCACTGATTCCACCACTGGGAAATTGACTGTTTGCGGTGAGTATGCCCTGATCATGGCTACATATGAAGGCGCTAGAGAACCGACTGCTACGCATGTAACGGTTGACAACTTTCGACGCCGTGCTGCTGTGTAACGGACGTAAGGTCTGTATGTATTCTCATGCGTCGGAGTTCATGGAACTTATTTAGCGGGGCAAACGTGCAAACGGTTGGCAAACCGGCGGGGTCGCCCGACCCCAAACGCCATCTGTGGGTTCTCGGGCTTATCGCGCCTGCGATCGCGCTGTTGCCGTCGCAGCTGGTCCTGCATACCGGCACCCCGGTCTTCTGGTGGATCGGGCCGATCATCGTGTTGATCGTTATCCCGGTGCTGGACTGGGTGGTCGGCGTGGACGGCACCAATCCTCGCGACGAGGATTACGAGTTGCTGTCCAATGATCGGTACTACCGGTGGTGCACCTATCTTTTCCTGCCGGTTCAGTTGATCGGCCTGGTCATCGCCGCCGTCATGTGGGCGGGCGACGAGCTGGCCGTGGTCGATAAGCTCGGGCTGGCAATGACTCTCGGGTTCGTCAGCGGTATCGGCATCAACGCCGCGCATGAACTCGGGCATCGGGTCGAACATCTGGAGCGCTGGTTGGCCAAGATTTCGCTGGCGCAATCCGGATACGGACACTTCTTCGTCGAGCACAATCGCGGCCATCACGCACGCGTGGCGACACCGGAGGATCCGGCCAGCGCCAGGATGGGCGAATCACTCTGGGAGTTCTTGCCGCGCAGCATTTCCGGCGGATACCGCTCCGCCATCCGGCTCGAACGCGAGCGCCTTACCCGCAAGGGCAAAGGCTGGTTCACCTTGGACAACCATATTCTGCAGGCATGGGCGATGAGCGTGGTGCTGTTCGGCACACTGATCGCGATCTTCGGCTGGCGCGTACTGCCGTATCTGGCGCTGCAGGCGGTGATCGGCGTCATGCTGCTGGAGACGGTGAACTACATCGAGCATTATGGGCTGCTGCGGGCCCGCCGACCCAATGGCATGTATGTGCGCTGCTCGCCACGCGATAGCTGGAACAGCGACCATCTGGTCACCAACATCTTCCTGTTCCATCTACAGCGCCACAGCGATCATCACGCGAATCCGGGCCGTCGGTACCAGACCCTGCGCAGTTCGATGCAGGCGCCGCAACTGCCCGCCGGATACCTGTCCATGATCGCGTTCGCGGCCATTCCGCCGCTGTGGCGACACATCATGGATCACCGCGTACTGGCCCATTACGGCGGCGACATCACCCTCGCGAATATCCAGCCGCGTAAGCGCCGTCGGATCCTGATGTCCTACGGCGTGACCGCGTAGTCCGTCGGTGCGTTCAGCGGTTAGCCTTGACCCGGTACTGACGAATCAGGAGAGGCTGATAGAGGCAGATGACGACCTCAGAACTTCCCGCACGCACGTCCCTGACCGCCGATGTCCGCAACGGCATCGATTACAAGGTGGCGGACCTGTCGCTGGCCGAATTCGGCCGCAAGGAGATCCGCCTCGCCGAGCACGAGATGCCCGGCCTGATGGCCCTGCGCCGCGAATACGCGGAGGTGCTGCCGCTCAAGGGTGCGCGCATCTCCGGTTCGCTGCACATGACCATCCAGACCGCCGTGCTGATCGAGACGCTGACCGCGCTGGGCGCCGAGGTCCGCTGGGCCTCCTGCAACATCTTCTCCACCCAGGACCATGCCGCGGCCGCGGTCGTTGTCGGACCGCACGGCACCGTGGACGAGCCCAAGGGCACCCCGGTCTTCGCCTGGAAGGGCGAGACCCTGGAGGAGTACTGGTGGGCCGCCGAACAGATGCTGACCTGGCCGGGCGAGCCGGCCAATATGATCCTCGACGACGGCGGTGATGCCACCATGCTCGTGCTGCGCGGCGCGCAGTTCGAGAAGGCCGGCCTGGTGCCGCCGGAGGACGAGGACCACTCGACCGAATACAAGGTCTTCCTGAACCTGTTGCGCGAGCGCTTCGAGACCGATAAGACCAAGTGGGGCAAGATCGCCGCGTCGGTGCAGGGCGTCACGGAGGAGACCACCACCGGCGTGCTGCGGCTCTACCAGTTCGCGGCGGCGGGGGAGTTGGTGTTCCCGGCGATCAATGTCAACGACTCGGTCACCAAGTCCAAGTTCGACAACAAGTACGGCACCCGTCACTCGCTCATCGATGGAATCAACCGGGGCACCGACGTTTTGATCGGTGGCAAGAAGGTATTGATCTGCGGTTACGGTGACGTCGGCAAGGGCTGCGCGGAATCGCTTGCGGGACAGGGCGCCCGGGTCCAGGTCACCGAGATCGATCCGATCAATGCACTGCAGGCGCTGATGGACGGCTACGACGTCGTCACCGTGGAGCAGGCGATCGGTCAGGCCGATATCGTCATCACCTCGACCGGCAATAAGGACATCATCACCCTCGACCATATGAAGGCGATGAAGGATCAGGCCATCCTCGGCAATATCGGTCATTTCGACAACGAAATCGATATGGCGGCGCTGGAGCGTTCCGGCGCAACGAAATTGAATATCAAGCCGCAGGTCGACCTGTGGACGTTCAAGGAGTCCGGCAAGTCCATCATCGTGCTGTCGGAGGGCCGACTGCTGAACCTCGGCAATGCGACCGGACATCCGTCGTTCGTGATGTCGAACAGCTTCTCCAATCAGGTGATCGCGCAGATCGAACTGTGGACCAAGCCCGAGGAGTACGACAACGAGGTCTACCGTCTGCCCAAGCATCTGGACGAGAAGGTCGCGCGCATCCATGTCGAGGCGCTCGGCGGCACGCTGACCAAGCTCACCAAGGACCAGGCCGAGTACATCGGCGTCGACGTCGAGGGCCCGTACAAGCCCGACCACTACCGCTACTAGTAGGGTTACCCGTCGGCCCGAAGTGGGCCGACGGGCCCAGGTAACAACTGATTTCGGTCAGTCCATGGGTACACCAAGAACTCACTCGGATCCGGACCGCTGGCCCGCGACGTGACTGTCGAGGCACCGACGACCGGCAAAAGGCGCGGGGAGGCGGAGGAGTCGTGTTGATCGCGGTCGAGGGTCTCGACGGCGCAGGGAAGCGGACGCTGATCGACAGCGTTGTCGCGAATCTGCGCGGACGAGGTCTGCGCGCGCAAACACTTGCGTTTCCGCGCTATGACCAGTCCATCCACGCGGATCTCGCGGCCGAGGCATTGCGCGGCGCCCATGGCGATCTCGCCGATTCGGTACACGGCATGGCGCTGATGTTCGCGCTCGATCGGGCCGCGGCCCGCGATGACCTGTCGAAGTTGCTGGCCGACAACGACATCGTGATCCTGGACCGCTATGTGGCCTCCAATGCCGCGTATTCGGCTGCGCGCCTCCATCAGTCGGCCGACGGCGAAATCGTGCGCTGGGTGGGCGAATTGGAGTTCGGTCGGTTCGAGTTGCCGGTGCCGAACCTGCAACTGTTGCTGGACGTGCCGACCGAGGTCGCGGCCGAGCGTGCCCGCCTGCGTGGCGAACTCGACGACAGTCGTGCCCTCGATGCCTACGAGCGCGACGGCGGACTCCAGCGGCGCACCGGCGAGGTGTACCGTGAGCTGGCCGAACGAGACTGGTACGGGCCGTGGTCGAGATACCGATCCGGTGACGATCCGACGACGCTCGCTAGGCGTTTGGTCGAAATTGTTGCCGGATAAGGTTGGATGTGCGGCGGGATTGCACCAGTGTTGGCGTGGCGGCCCGTTCCGAGCGCGAGAGATGACAACATAGTACTTATGAAGCCGAAGATTCTGGTCGTCGACGACGATATGGCACTCGCTGAGATGCTGACGATCGTCTTGCGCGGGGAAGGGTTCGACCCGCATGTGGTCGGCGACGGCACGCAGGCGCTGGCGGCGGTTCGGGAGATTCGTCCCGATCTGGTACTGCTCGACCTGATGCTGCCGGGCATGAACGGTATCGACGTATGCCGGGTGCTGCGGGCCGACTCCGGAGTTCCGATCGTGATGCTCACGGCGAAGACCGATACGGTCGACGTCGTGCTCGGTCTGGAGTCCGGTGCCGACGATTACATCGTCAAACCCTTCAAGCCGAAGGAACTCGTCGCCCGCGTGCGTGCCCGCCTGCGGCGCACCGAGGAAGAACCTGCCGAGCTGCTTTCCATCGCCGATATCGTCATCGATGTGCCCGCGCACAAGGTGACCCGCGGCGGTGCGCAGATCTCGCTGACACCGCTGGAGTTCGATCTGCTCGTCGCCCTGGCCCGCAAACCGCGTCAGGTCTTCACCCGTGAAGTGCTGCTCGAGCAGGTCTGGGGCTACCGGCACGCAGCCGACACCCGACTGGTGAACGTGCACGTGCAGCGGTTGCGCGCGAAGGTCGAGAAGGATCCCGAGAATCCGGAGATCGTGCTGACCGTTCGCGGTGTGGGTTACAAGGCCGGACCCCCGTGATCGGAGGCGATGCGGATCGTTCGACCGCCTCGCCCGGTCTCGTGCAGCGTCTCGAACGATCCCTCGCACCGGTGGTCGCTTGGCTCAAAGAGGTCGGCAGCGCCCTCGGCCATGTTTGGCGGCGTTCGCTGCAGTTGCGCGTCATCGTGTCCACACTCACCCTGTCGCTGATCGTCATCACGATCCTCGGCGTGGTGCTGACCAGTCAGATCACCGATCGGTTGATCGACGCGAAGATCAACGGCGCGGTCGAGGAGATGGATCGGGCCCGCAATACGGTGGAGAGCCAGCTGGCCGGTGTGCACGACATCGGCACCCAGCAGCAGCGTCTGATCGATGCCCGCAATGCGCTGTCCAATCGCGGCAGTACGGGTCAATCCACCGGTGTCGCAGGCAGTTTCGATTCGGCGCTGAGCGTTGTCGGCGGTACTCCACAGCAGCCGATCTCGACCGGGCCGGTCCAGGAGGTGCCCGAGGAACTGCGCCGCTTCGTCGCGCGCAATCAGGTCAGCTACCAGTTCGCCACGGTCGCGGATCCGGATGGCTACCACGGCCGGGCACTGATCATCGGCAGCCCGAGCGCGGAGATTCCGACGCTACAGATCTACCTGATCTTCCCGCTGGCCAATGAGGAGCGCAGCCTGTCGCTGATGCGCGGCACCATGTTGATCGGCGGCGTCGTGCTGCTGGTGTTACTGGCCGCGATCACCGCATTGGTCACCCGACAGGTGGTGCTGCCGATTCGCTCGGCCGCGCGGATCGCGGGACGCTTCGCCGACGGCAGGCTCAAGGAACGCATGCTGGTGCGCGGCGAGGACGATATGGCGCGGCTGGCCCAGGCATTCAACGAGATGGCCGAAAGTCTGTCCAACCAGATCAACGAGTTGGCTGAGTTCGGAAATCTGCAGCGCCGCTTCACCTCCGATGTCAGCCACGAGCTGCGCACCCCACTGACAACCGTCCGCATGGCCGCGGATCTCATCCACGGCAGCAGCGACGATCTCGATCCGGCACTGGCCCGCAGCTCCGAATTGCTGGTCACCGAACTCGACCGCTTCGAAGGTCTGCTCAACGATCTGCTCGAGATCAGCCGCCACGACGCCGGTGTGGCCGAACTACAGATCGAATCGCTCGACGTGCGGATGTGTGCGCGGGCGGCGATCTCCACCGTGCGACATCTGGCCAAGGAATCCGGTGTCGAAGTGGTCATCGATATGCCCGATGACCCGCTGGTCGCCGAGGTCGATCCGCGCCGGGTGGAGCGGGTGCTGCGCAATTTGCTGGCCAATGCGATCGACCACAGCGAGGGCAAGCCCGTACTGATCCGGATGCGCGGCGATGCCGAGGCCAATGCGGTCGCGGTCATTGTGCGCGATCAGGGTGTCGGCCTGCGGCCCGGCGAGGAGAAATTGGTTTTCAACCGGTTCTGGCGCTCGGATCCGTCGCGGATGCGGCGCTCCGGCGGCACCGGACTCGGTCTGTCGATCAGCGTCGAGGACGCCAATCTGCACGAGGGCAAACTCGAGGCGTGGGGCGAGATCGGTATCGGCGCCAGCTTCCGACTCACCCTGCCGCTGGTGCGCGGCAAGAAGATGGGTGCTAGCCCGCTGCCGCTGGAACCGGGGCTGCGCAAGGCATTGCCGGCGCCGCGGGTCGATCCGGACCCGGCTGGGGATCCGGGCACCGACGAGACGACCGAAGCGACGGTCACGGACCTGTCGATGATCCGCGTCGAGACCAACGGTGGCGAATCGGCCCCGAGTGAAACCGATGCGGTCGCGCCGGATTCGACGGACACCGACTCGGCGGATGTGAACGGGGGCGGGCCGATCGAATCCGTACCGACCAATGGCACGGGACCGGAGCCCGAGCCAACCGAATCCACCGAACCGAAGCAGACCGGGCACAGCGTGCCGGGTGACGGCGGGGACGTACAGTCATGAGGATGCGTAGCTGGTATCCGATGCGCAAAACGCTGCGGCTGTCCGCGCTGGGTGCGGCCGCCGTGGCCGCACTGCTGGTACTCTCCGGATGCGCGAGCCTGCCGGAATCCTCCGCACCGCAGGCGCTCGGCACCATCAACCGCCAGCCCACCTCCGAAGGCCCGCCGGCGCCCATCGGCGGTCGCGATCCGGACCTGCTGTTGCGCGATTTCCTGCAGGCCACGGCGGATCCGACCAACCGGCATGTGGCCGCACGTCAGTACATGACGCCGTACGCGTCGTCGCGGTGGGACGATGCGGCGGGCACCCTGATCGTGGACAAGGCCGATACCCTGCGCGAATCCCGCTCGGGGGATAAGGCGACCTATGTGATCCGGGCGCACAAGGTCGGCGAACTGGCCGCCGACGGCGCCTATCGAGCCATCGACGCGCCGCTGGAAAACAAGATCGAAATGACCAAGATCGACGGCGAATGGCGCATCGACGAGCTACCCGACGGCGTGGTGATGGAGCAGACCGCCTTCGCCAAGTCCTATCGCCGCTACGTCCTGTACTTCGTCGACCCGACCGGTACCACCGTTGTCCCGGATCTGCGTTGGATCTCGGTGGCCAAGAACCAGCTCGCCCAGCGTCTGCTCGGGCTGCTGGGCGAGGGCACCCAGCCCGCGCTCGCCCCGGTCGTGCGCAATGAGCTCGCACCACCGGTGACGCTGCGCGGTCCGATAACCAAACCGAACAACGACGACAACGACGTCGGCGTCGGGCTCGGCGGGGTGCGGATCGATTTCGCCGGTGTTTCCGGATTGTCCCCGCGTGACAAGGAGCTGCTGGCCGGACAGGTGGTGCTCACGCTCGCGGGCGCGGATATCCTCGGCCCGTACATGCTGCTCGCCGATGGCAAACCGTTCGACGACCGCTTCGCCGCCAACGGCTGGTCGGTCGCCGATGTCGAACAGCTGAGTCCAGCTGTCTACGCGCGCAACCAGATCGGACTGCACGCGCTGCGCAACGGCTCGCTGGTGCAGGTCACCGACAGCGGAATGATCACCCCGCCCGGCTACTTCGGCGCGGTGAACAATCTGCAGTCGGTCGCGCTCTCCCCGGACGGTCAATTGGTCGCCGCGGTCGCCGACGCCGGACGGCCGCCACCGGAGCCGCCACGCACACTGATGATCGGCAGCTACGGCGGCAACGCCTTCCCGGTCGCCGCGGGTTCCACCATCAGCCGACCGTCCTGGAATGCCGACGGCACCGCCGCCTGGGCCGTCATCGATGGCGAACGAGTCATCCGCGCGGTCAACGATCGCGCAACCGGAAACGTCTCGGTGCAGGATGTGGACATCTCGGCACTGATGGCCTCGGTACAGGGATCGACGCTGCGGCTTCCGATTACCGAGTTGCGGGTCTCGCGCACCGGCGTGCGTGCGGCGCTCATCGCCGACGGCAAGGTCTATGTCGCGGTGGTCGAACGACGCCCGGATGGCAAGTACGCACTCACCTCGCCACTGCCGCTCGCGCTCAGCCTCAGCACCCGCGCGGTTTCGTTGAGCTGGCTGGCCGCGGACACCATCGTCATTGCCAGGGAGGGCAATGTCGATCCGCTCTCGACCGTCTCCATCGACGGATCGCAGTTCGCACCGCAGACCAGCCAGAATCTGACCGCGCCGGTCCGGGTGGTCAGTGCCTCGCCGGAGACCGAGTACGTCGGCGACTCGCGTGCTGTGCTCCAACTGCAGTACAGCGAGCAGACCTCCGACCGGTTCTGGCGCGAGGTGCCCGGTCTCAACGGCGACAACTCGGTCCCGGTGCTTCCCGGCTGATCGTGGCACCGAAACGGATACCGCGACACCGGCATTCGCGTATCTGTCGGTGGGAGGGCGCAGACTCGGGCGATGCGAACCCTGTTGGATCTGATCCTGGCCACGGCCTGTGCCGGATGCGGTGCGGTCGGGGTTGGCTGGTGTGCGGACTGTGCCGCGACCTTGATGCGGCCGCCGATGCGGGTACGGCCGCGCACCGATCCAGGTGTGCCGTGCTGGGCGCTCGGGAGGTATGCGGGTCCGGCGCGGCGGGCGTTGCTCGCGGGCAAGGAGCACGGACGTCGCGATCTGGCCGAGCCGTTGGGGCTGGCACTTGCCGACGGTCTGGCGCGGTTGCGCGATGACCAGCGGCCGCTGATATTGATCCCGGCGCCGAGTCGACGGGTGGCCGCACGTCGCCGCGGCGGGGATCCGGTGGCGCGCGCGGCGCGGGCGGCGGCGCGGTGGCTGCCCGATAGCCGGGTGATACCGATGTTGCGTGTGTGGTGGGGTGTGCGCGATTCGGTGGGCTTGACAGTCGGTGAGCGGCAACACAATCTGCGCGGTCGGATAGTGGCTCGACCCGGTTCGGGAACCGGGTCGGAAATCGCGGCGAATGCCGAGGTTGTACTGGTCGATGATGTGCTCACGACAGGTGCCACGGCCCGCGAATCGGTACGCGCGCTCGACCGGATCGGGGTGCCGGTACGCGCCGTGCTGGTGACGTGTTCGGCTTGACTCCGGGAAATTTGCGTGAACAGTGGCGGACCGCCCGTTGACGTACTAGCGTCGCGATCACACACCCGAACCGGGAGTTTGGAGGTGGCGCCTCGGACATCAAGTGCCGAGAGATTGTCAATCGGCACGGCTCATCCCGCCGCACGCACGCTGGTCTGTGCGGCCATATCCGGGAGGTACGCGTGACGACTTCTTCACGACCTTCAGTGAAAGACGCCCTCGCTGTGAAAGAAACACAGGCCTCGGTGCTGGATGACAGCACCCTGGATGCGACAGAGCAACCCACAGCGGACCGACCTCGCGCGCCCCGCGGCGATGTCGTGGTGAAGGGCCGCAATGTGGAGGTTCCTGACCATTTCCGAATTTACGTCGCGGAGAAACTCTCCCGTGTCGAACGCTTCGATCCGTCGATATTCATCTTCGATGTGGAGTTGTTCCACGAACGCAACCGTCGTCAGCGTAAGGCTTGCCAACGCGTCGAGATCACCGCACGCGGCAAGGGCCCGGTCGTCCGGGCGGAGGCATGTGCCGACAGCTTCTACGCTGCCCTGGAATCGGTGACCGCGAAGCTGGAGAGCCGACTGCGTCGAACCAAGGATCGCCGCCGCGTCCACTACGGGGACAAGACCCCGGTCTCGGTGGCCGAGGCGACCGCCGATCTGATCGATGAATCACTGTTCGCCCAGGCTGAGGGCGCCACCGCGCACGAGCATCCCGAGGCCGAACGGAGTCGGCCCGAAACGGAGGCTCCGGATTACGCGGCCGGCCCCGGCCATATCGTCCGAACCAAGGTCCATTCCGCGACACCGATGTCGGTCGACGACGCCCTCTACCAGATGGAGCTCGTGGGGCACGACTTCTTCCTCTTCCAAGACAAAGAGACCGACCGGCCGTCGGTCGTCTACCGTCGCCATGCATTCGACTACGGCCTGATTCGGCTCGCGTAGTCAGTCGCCACCGTTGTTCTCCGGGTATTCAGCGCGCGAGTTGGATGCCCGGAGAGTCGCATTATCTGCCTGCTCGGCGTAACAACAGATTTCCCCAGCGCATGGGTAACTCATCGGGTACGTCCATCCCTTGGCCGGGCTTCGCCCGGTCCGCGGCAGTCAATCTCCGGCATGAGGTCCGGGGAAGCGGGGGAGCCGTTCACGAAAAAAGGTTCTGTGCAGCAAGGAATCTCGGCGCTGCGGGCGCATGGCCTGAAGCATGACCAGGTCGGCGAAGGTTTCGGCATCGCGCTCGCGGGCGGTTGTGTAATCGCTGCGCCCGAGCACGTAGGCGATGGACTCCGCGGAGATCGAGGGGAGCAGTTCCGCGAGGGCCGATATCGGCTGTGGCGCGGGGGTTTCGGTCGCCGATCCCGGTCCGTGGCCGAGCAGCATATGACCCAACTCGTGGACGATGATGTGCTCGGCATGCCATTCGGTGGTGTCGGCGCCGTAGACGACGATGTCGCTGTCGCGCTTGGCAATCCACAGACCGCTGCCGGTACCGCAGCCGGCGCCCGTGAGCAGCGCGGTATCGACGGGTTGCAAGGTGATGGGGCGACCGCGATGGTCGGCGACGGCATCGAGGTATGCGGTCAGATTCCAGGGGGACGGTATTGGTACGTCCCGGGCTACTTCCCGGAACCGGCTTTCCATACCGGGCATTCGTCGGCAATCTCCTACAGCGCTGCGGTCCCGCCCTATGCAACCGACGATGCTACCGAGTGTTCGGAAACTGCCCAGCCTACGGTCGCTCGACCGGTTGATCCGTGCGGTGGATGAGTGCGGTCAGCGTGGCGAGATCAATATCGGATCCGCGCAGCGCGATGCTTGCGACATTGGCATCGCGCATGGTGGCCAGCAATTCGAGTTCCCGATCGATCGCGGCCGCCGCCGAGCCCGTGGTGGTCAGGTAGTCGGCGCGCACGCCGAAGCACTGTGCGATGGCGGTGAGCAGTTCGGATCCCACCGGCGCGGAATCGAATTCGCCGCGCCGCAGCCGGTCGAGCTGCTCCTGCGGGACGGTGCGGCCCAATTGCGCGCCGATCTGTTCGGCCACCGCGGCCGTCGTACGCTCGGGCTCCGACCGCGGGTGCACGGTCGCGAATAGTCGATTCACCTTGTGGCTGAGCGTCAGTGGCGCTCGGTTCGTCGCATCGTCAGTCATCTGTATGCCTCTACTGCTTGCCGTTTCGAATCGATGCCGCACCGGGATTGGCCGCCAGCCAGCGTGCGCGGAAGCGGCCCTCGGTGCTTGCGTCCAGATCCTCCGCACGTCCGGCCAGCCAGCGGCGATAGCGGCGTTCCTCCAGATCGGTGGGATCGCTGGACTCGGCGGGCACATCGAGCAGATGCGAGAATGCCATCGCGACCAACGGGTGCAGGGATTTTCCGGGTCCGCCGTTGCGTTCCAGCATCGCGGTGGCATAGCGCGCGGACAGTCGGGAAACAACCCCGTTGAGTTCCGAAATGGCCGATATCACATGGGGTTCGGTGGTCCGGCCGCGCTCCACCGCGTCGTTGAGCCGCCCGGCGGCGGCGAGCAGTCCGGTCAGATCGGAGAGTTCGAAGCGGATCGAGTCTGGTCCGGAGACGATCGACTCGCCAGTGCTCGAGGCGTGTGAGGCGAGCTCGTGCGCGGTCGGATCGCCGCCCGCATAGGTGCGTGCCGCACTGCCGGGAAGCCAGCGCAGCGGCGCGTCGAGTTTGTTCAGGGTGTGCGTGCTGATGCTCGCATCGCCGTCTTCGATTTTGCGGATCGTCGGCGCGGAGGGCCCTCCCAGATCGCCGATCTGCATCTGGGTGAGGCCGAGCTCGTCCCGGCGTTCCTTGATGATTCGGCCGAAGCGCTTATGTCGCGACAGCTCCGAAGGGCTTTGCATAGTGACCATCATGGTAAGCGTCTTTTGGGAGAAAAGACAACTTTATAGAAACTATTTGAAAAACTAATGAAAAGATTGCTACTGTTCCTTCGCGCCGAGTGGTGTCGACGTCGACCTTGCGGGTTCCGAGACGAGCAGGGGCGTTCGCCGGGACGGGCGCCGCTCATCCGCCTCCGCGTGCCTTGCCGGCCGCGGACGCCCCGACAGTGTCGTCGCGGGCGGGCGGTTGAGTGCCGGGCTCGCTTGCGGGCGTGCCCGATGAGTTACCGATGTGCTTGCGAAATCAGTGCGCAGCGGGTCTCAGGAGAACGCCCGGCTCAGCGGCGATGGAGGGGATCGCTGAGCCGGGTTCTCCGGGGTCTGGACCTCGAACTTACTTCCGAGTAAGTTTGTGGGATAGATTTCTCGAGGAGGAAAATCCATGGCTACCAACGCTGCTCGCCGTGCCGTCATCGTTTCCGGTGCGCGGACGCCGTTCGTCAAGGCGTTCAGTGATTACACGCGGATGGATTCGATCGCGTTGGCCGATGCCGCGGTGCGTGGGTTATTGGAGCGGACCGGGCTGCCGGGAGCGCAGGTGCAGGCGCTCGTATGGGGTGGGGTGATTCTGCCGAGTGCCGCGCCGAATATCGCGCGGGAGATTGCCTTGGATCTGGGTCTCGATCCTGGGTGTGAGGGCTACACGGTGACGCGGGCCTGCGCCTCCGGACTCCAGGCGATCACTTCGGCGGTGGCGGCCATCGAGCGCGGCGAATACGACATCATGATCGCCGGTGGCAGCGATTCGACCAGCAATGCCGAGGTGAAGTTGCCGCAGAAGCTGGTGCATGCCGGTGCGCCGCTGGCACTGGGCAAACCGAAGCCGAAGGACTATCTCGCGGCGGCGCGTCAGCTCGCGCCGTTCACCGATCTGCTGCCGAGCCGGCCGAAAATCGCCGAACGCACCACGGGTGAAGTGATGGGGGAGTCGGCCGAGAAGATGGCGCGCATCCACGGCATCAGCCGGGCGGATCAGGACGAATTCGCGGCGCGCTCACACCACCGGGCCGCTGCGGCCATCGACTCCGGCCGCTTCGATGACGAGGTGCTGCGGGTGCGCACCCCCGATGGGGTCGATGTCACGCGCGACGGGCTGGTGCGCGCGAATACCAGTATCGAGAAGTTGGCCGACTTGAAGCCGGTCTTCGCCCGCGACGGCAGCGTGACCGCGGGCAATGCCAGCCCGCTCACCGACGGTGCGTCCGCGGTACTGCTGATGAGTGAGGAGCGGGCGCACGCGCTCGGCTACCGTCCGCTGGCCGCCTTCCGCTCCTGGAGCTACGTCAGCGTCGACCCGACCGATCAGGTACTGATCGGCCCGGCCATCTCCATGCCGCGCGCCCTCGACAAGGCCGGAATGTCGCTTGGCGATATCGATCTGGTCGATATCCACGAGGCATTCGCGGCCCAGACCCTGTCGGTACTGGCCGCGCTGAACAGCGACGAATGGGCCAAGACCCGCCTCGATCGCGATACCGCGGTCGGTGAGGTCGATATCGACAAGCTCAATGTGCACGGCGGTTCGGTTTCGCTCGGGCATCCATTCGGCGCGACCGGCGCACGCATGGTCACCACAATGGCCAACGAGTTGGCCCGCACCGGAAAGAACGCCGCCCTGCTCGGCATCTGCGCCGCAGGCGGAATCGGTGCATCGGCGGTGCTGGAGCGCGTCTGACGGCCCTGGGCATCCTCCCCATTCGACCGCGCAATGGCCGAGCCTATGGCGAACTCGAACCGCGCTTCGACTCAGCTCGGTAGTGTGCGGAAGGTTTCTTGGTGGACGGCGTCGGTGAGGGGGCGGCCGGTGCGCCAGCCGAAGCGTTCGAGGTCGGGTACGCGTTGGAATTCGTGTACCGGGCCGACGCAAAGCCAGGCGACGGGGCGAATGCCGTCGGGTAGGCCGACCAGGTCGGTCAGGAATTCGGCATCGTAGAACGAGACCCAGCCGACGCCGATGTGCTCGGCGGTGGCGGCCAGCCAGAGGTTCTGGATGGCGAGAACCGCCGAGTAGATGCCGGTTTCGGGGACGGTGGCGCGGCCGAGGACCTGCGGGCCGCCGCGGTTGTGGTCGTAGGTGACCACAATGCCGGTGCCACTCTCGGTAATGCCCTCGATCTTGATCGGATCGAAGGTCGCCGCCCGCTCCGGCGGCAGTGCGTCCCGGAATTCGATCCGCTTCTGCGCGACGTGGTCGGCGAATTTGCGTAGCGTCGCGTACTCGCGCACCACCACGAAGTCCCATGGCTGTGAATTGCCGACACTGGGCGCGCGATGTGCGGCATCGAGTATCCGCCACAGTGTCGCATCATCGACGAGGTCACCGGTGAACTCGGCCCGCACATCCCGCCGCATCCGAATGGCCTCGTAAACGCTCAGATCTTCAGCACACACGCTCTCAGTCAACCAGTCACAATCGGCGCTCCCGCCGAGGGCCAGGCATATTGCCGGCGTGGTGTGCCCGGAATACCCGTGCTTCGATATGACCCACCGAAAGGCGAAGGCGCCCACGGGATTCCATGGGCGCCTTCGCACGTCTTCGGTGACATCCGGCCGAAGCGATCAGGGTCGCCGCGAAGGAAATCCTGGAAGAGCGGGCCCGAACCGAACTCGCGTCAGCCGACGGCCGCGGCCCGACGGGCGAATCGGCGGCGGCCATCCTTCAACGCCGTGCGCAGGCCGCGGCGCTTGCCGGTGACCGGGTCGAAGCTCGGCATGGTCTCGCCGTCGAATTTGCGCTCCGAGGCGGTCTCGGGGGCATCGTCGGCGGTCGCGCGCAGGTACTTGTTCGGCAGCGCCAACTTCAGGATGGTGCGCCAGGACTTGAAGTACTGCACCGGGAGCGAACCTGTGGTGTAGGGCAGGTCGTACTTCTCGGCCAGGGCCCGCACCCGCACCGCGATATCGGCGTAGCGGTTGCTCGGCAGATCCGGGAAAAGGTGGTGTTCGATCTGGTGGCTCAGATTGCCGGTCATGAAGTGCATGACCGGCCCACCGGAGATATTGGCGCTGCCCAGCATCTGGCGCAGATACCACTGGCCTTTGGATTCGCCGTCGATATCGGCCTTGGTGAATTTCTCCGCGCCGTCCGGGAAGTGCCCGCAGAAGATCACCGCATTGGTCCAGACATTGCGGATGATATTGGCGGTCAGGTTCGCGGTGAGCGTCGAGAAGAAGGCGGGCCCGGTCAGCAGCGGGAACAGCAGATAATCCTTGCCGACCTGCTTGCCGATCTTGACCAGCACCTCGCGGCGCTTGACCTCGAATGCGGCCCGCTCCGGCGAACCCTCCTTCAGCCTATGCACCTTGCCCAGCTCCAGATGCTGGACCGCAACGCCGTATTCGAAGAACAGCTGCAGCGCCAGGTTGTAGACCGGATTGCCGATATTGAACGGCTTCCACCGCTGATCCCGGGTGACGCGCAACAGGCCGTAGCCGATGTCGTCGTCCATGCCGAGCACATTGGTGTACTTGTGGTGCAGATAGTTGTGCGTCTGCTTCCAGTGCTTGGACGGGCCGGTGTTATCCCATTCCCAGGTGCTGGAGTGGACTTCTGGATCGTTCATCCAGTCCCACTGCCCGTGCATGACGTTGTGCCCGATCTCCATATTCTCGATGATCTTGGCCGTGCTGAGCAGGGCAACACCGGCGAGCCAGGCGGGCGGCAGGAAACTGGCGAACAGCACCGCGCGGCCGCTGATCTCGAGCGCACGCTGCAGGCGGATGACATTGCGGATATACCGCGCGTCCCGAGCACCGCGCGTGGACTCGATATCGCGGCGGATCGCGTCGAACTCCGCACCGAGCGCCTCCACATCGGCTTCGGTGAGGTGCGCGTATTCCTTGACATCCGAGATCGCCATGGCGGTTACAGTACCGTAAGTTACGAGACCGTAGGTTGCCGGGACACGCTCCGGGATGTGGCAAATCCCGCATTGCGAAGGCGGCCGGAGGATGCTAGCTCATCGGCGCCGTCGGATGCGCCGGATCGCCCGCTCACGCATGGCCCTACGCTGCAGTGTCGCCTTCTCCTGACGTGCCTTTTCCTGCAGCGCCAGCTTGGCCTCGCGCAGCACTTCCTTCTCGTGCCGAGCCTTTTCCCGCAAGACCACCTTGGCCTCGTTGAGCGCCGAACGTAGGCCGCGCCGCTTACCGGTCTCGGGGTCGACGGGCAGCCAGTGCGTTTCGTTCCACTTGTCGGCCCAGCGCTCGGCATTCGGCATCGACGGCATGGCGGGCAGTGAGACGCCGGCGAACTTGCGCTCCGATGAGGTCTCCGGTGCGTCATCGGCGGTGCGCTTGAGGAAGCGGTCCGGCAGCGCGAGCTTGTGGATGGTCCGGAAGGCCAGCAGATACTGCTTACCGAGGGAGCCGGTGGTGTAGGGCAGGTCGTATTTGTCGCACAGTTCGCGGACCCGCTCGGCGATTTCCGGATACCGGTTGCTCGGTAGGTCGGGGAACAGGTGATGTTCGATCTGGTAGCAGAGGTTGCCGCTCATGAAGGCCATCGCGGGCCCGGCCTTGAAGTTGGCGCTGCCGAGCATCTGGCGCAGATACCACTCGCCGCTGGTCTCGCCCTCGAGCTGTTCGATGGTGAATTTCTCGGCCCCGTCGGGGAAGTGGCCGCAGAAGATCACCGCATAGGCCCACAGGTTGCGCACCAGGTTGGCGGTCGCGTTCGCCTTGAGCGTCGACATGAAGGCCGGTCCGGTGAGCGCGGGATAGAACAGGAAGTCCTTGGCCACCTGGCGGGTTATCTTGCGGGCGAACTCCTTGTCCGGCTCCGACATCCGCGCCTTGGGCGGCGTGCCGGAGAGCTCCTTCTCGATGCTCAAGTCGTGCAGCGCGATACCCCATTCGAAGGTGGCCGCGAGCAGGATATTGGCCAGCGGCTGGATCAGATGGATCGGCCGCCACTGCTCGTCGCGGGTCATCCGCAGGATGCCGAAGCCGAGATCCTCATCCTTGCCGAGCACATTGGTGTAGGTGTGGTGCGAATAGTTGTGCGCCCGCCGCCACTGCGCCGACGGCCCGGTCATATCCCACTCCCAGGTGCCGGAGTGGATTTCCGGATCGTTCATCCAGTCCCATTGCCCGTGGCTGATGTTGTGCCCGAGCTCCATATTCTCGATGATCTTGGCGACCGACAGGAGCGCCGTCCCGGTCAGCCAAGCCCACCGATTTCGGCTGCCGAACAGCACGCCGCGGGCGAGCACTTCCAGGCCACGCTGTGCCGCGATGGTGCGCCGGATGTACTTTGCGTCGCGCTCGCCGCGGGACAGTTCGACGGCGCGCCGAATGGAATCGAGTTCCTGCCCCAGTGTTTCGATGTCAGCCGCCGTGAGATGGGCGAACGCTTTGATATCGGCGATGGCCACCGGGGTCCTTTCCCTGACTGGATTTATCTCGAGGGTACCTGGCGGCTCCCCCGGGGACGGTGCGTCTGCGAGTGTCGCTGTCTCAGATGTCGAGTGTGCAGTCGCCCGCCGCGGCCGAGATGCAGGTCTGTACCTTGTCACCCTCGCGGCGCTCGTCACCATTGCGCAGATCGCGGGTATGTCCGGAAGTCAGTGTGACGACACAGGTTTGGCAGATGCCCATCCGGCAGCCGAACGGCATCTGTACACCGGCAGATTCGCCAGCCTCCAGCAGGCTGGTCGCGCCGTCGACCTGGACAGTGCGCCCGGTCTTTCCGAAGGTCACGGTGCCGCCCTCGCCGACAGCGGAGCGCTCGATCTCGAAGCGCTCGACATGCAACCGGTCGCTGATGCCCGCCTCGCGCCAATGCTGTTCGATCTCGTCCAGCATGGCGGCCGGACCGCAGGCCCAGGTCTGGCGCTCGCGCCAATCCGGGAATTGTTCGTCCAATGTCGTCAGGGAGAACCGGCCCTGCTCATCGGTGAGGTGCAGATGCGAGGAGAAGCTGGGGTGGCGATCGTGCAGATCGCGCAGTTCGGCGCCGAACATCACATCCCCGCGGGTGCGCGCGGAATGCACGTGCACCACATCGGTGACCACATCGCGACGATCCAGCGCGCGCAGCATGGCCATGACCGGGGTGATACCGCTGCCCGCGGTGAGGAACAGCACCTTCTGCGGCGGCGGCGACGGCAGCACGAAACCGCCCTGCGGCGCGGCCAACCGGACGATGGTGCCCGCGGCGACCCCACTGACAAGGTGGCTGGACAGGAAACCCTCGGGCATCGCCTTGACCGCGATCGAGATCAGGCGCTTGCCACGATGTTCCGGATCGGTCCAGTTCGGCGGGCAGGTCAGCGAGTACGAGCGCCAGTGCCAGCGGCCGTCGACCAGGATGCCGATGCCGATGTACTGACCCGGCTCGTACTTCCAGTCGAAGCCCCAACCCGGCTTGATGACCAGGGTGGCCGAATCGGCGGTTTCCTTGCGCACTTCCACAATCCGGCCGCGCAGCTCACGTGCCGACCACAACGGATTCGCCAGATGCAGATAGTCGTCGGGCAGGAGTGGCGTGGTGACGCGCGCGACGGCGCCGCGCAGCACATTCAGCCGTCCACCGCGTTCGGCGACTTCCGCCGCCGGAGCCTCCAGCCACTCCCGGACCGTGCGCACCGAGAGTGCCGCTTTTTTCAAGACCATTGCCGCCGTTCGTCTCCCTGTCGTAGCAACCGGTGAGGCCGCCTCGCAGCCAGGTTACGGCATCGTAGGTTACTACGGGATGGGTAGGTTGCCCGTCACAGTAATTCGAGCAGGAACGGCAATTCCTGCGCCGCGTACCAGGCCAGCTGATGGTCCTCGGCATCCCCCAGCACGAATTCGGCATCGGCATCGCCGAGGTCGGCGGCATCGACGACATCGACCGCCTTGGCCACCTCGGGTTCGGCCTCGGCCAGGTCCACGTGCACCGAGGCGATCCGGTCGTAACTGATCGATCCGGCCAGTCGGACCACCGCGTCGTCGAGGTCGGGGCGCAGCTTGGCGCCGGTTACATCGGCGGCGATGACCGCGCGTCGATAGACCGGGCTGTGGTAGGTGGTGGCCGGGTCGCCGGCGTCGGTGTCCTCGTCGTCGGCCGCCTCGGTGGCCTCTTCGCGCTCGGCGGCCAGCAGGCGCAGCGAGGCCCGTGCGGCCTCGGCCATCGCCACCTCGGCCAATTCGTCGTCGTCACCGGAGGCGTAGGCCTCGCGCAGTGTCGGCGTGACGGCGAAGGCGGTGCCGCCGGCCGGGCGCAGTTCCCGGTTCTCGACGAGCTCACGCAGCATCGGCACGGTGGCCGGGATATAGACCCGCATGGTGTTCTCAGACGCAGGCACCGAGCATCTCCTCCATGGACTCGTGCACCGACGCGGCCAGCACGCCGATATCGGCCATCGCGTCGCGGTCGGCGTTGAGTCCGTAGAAGACGCGTCCGTCATAGGACGTGATCCCGATGCTCGAGGCCTGGTTGCGCAGCAGCGGCGACACCGGATACATCTCCAGCATCCGCGCGCCGCCGATATACATCGGGGTCTGCGGACCCGGTGCGTTGGTGATCACCAGATTGAACGTGTGCTCTGCGAAGGTACTCGCCGCACGCACACTCATCGCATGCAGGCTCGCCGGAGCGAACCCGGCCAGGTGCACCAGGGTGCGCGCCCGCACCCCGCGCCGATGCCGGCTATTGGCCTCGGTGGCATGGGAGATGTGCGATAGGCGCATCACCGGATTCGGTTCGCCCACCGGCAGATCGATCAGGAACGAGGAGACTTCGCTGGCCGGTTTCAGCTGGTCGTCGATGCCTTCGACGTAGACCGACATGGGCACCACCGCGCGCAGCACGGTCGATTCGGTGAGTGCTTCACCGCGCGAGAGCAGCCAATTGCGCAGTGCCCCGGTGACGACGGCCAGGATCGTATCGTTGATCGAGCATTCGAAGCGCTTGCGGATCTTGCGGTAGTCCTCCAGATCCGTGCGCACCACATCGAAGCGGCGGTTGCGTGAGGTCTTGGCGTTCAACGGGCTGTCCGGTGCGCCGATGGCGGCCGTGCGCACGGCCGAAACCATCGAATCCACCGCCTTGCCCGCGGTCGCGACCACCGAGAACGCGTGGGCGCTCACATCGCGGGCCACCTCGAGCGCCTCGCGCGGCTGCGCCGCGAGTTGGGAAAGCGCGCCGATCATCAGTTCCATCTCGTTGGGTTCGCGCGGGGCCACCCAGGCGTCATCGGCGATACCGCGCGGTGATGCGCTGGTATCGAGGATGACGTGCCCGATCTCGAGTGCGGTATCCCCGTCGACGAGCGCCGAATGTGTTTTGGTGAAGATCGCGGACCGGCCCTGCGCCAGGCCCTCGATCAGATACATCTCCCACAGCGGGCGACTCTGATCGAGCGATCGCGAGGCCAGCCGGGCCACCAGATCGTGCAGCTGGCAGTCGTTGCCCGGAGCGGGCAGTGCGGAACGGCGGATGTGATAGCTGATATCGAAATGGCTGTCCTCGACCCAGACCGGGCGGCCGAGCGCGAACGGGATTTCGCGCACCTTCCTGCGATAGCGGGGGACCAGGGAAAGCCGGCTCTCCACCAGATCGACCAGTCCGTCGTAGTCGAGCGCCGTTTCCCCCTGTGCCGAGTCGCTACCTCGGACGATCGCGAGAGAGCCGATATGGATCGGATTGCTGCTCGACTCGAGCCGATAGAACGACGCGTCCTGCGGCGTCAATCTCGTGATCACGCTGCCCGGTGCTCCTTCCGATGTGGCTCCCACCCGAGCCGTCTCATCGCCCATTGTGGTCGCCCACAACGGTTCGTCCTGCCCCCTGTGGCATATCCAGCGATATTCGCGCATCCCTTTACCCACGCCTGGTTCCGTGGAAGGCTGCCCTGGTTCGAGACCGAGGAACTCGATTCGCACACATTAATCGGGGTGCCGCATAACGGATGCCTTTTGAGCCGCGCTGCCCCTTGGGTGTCGTCGCGCGCCGTCGGATAACGGGTCGTCCCTGGTGGACCAGGGTCACGGCGTCCGGCACGACGAACGACTTACATCGTATGACACCCGCGCTGAAACAGGTTCCGGTCCAGCGGATTCCCATCCGCTCCGGTGGCCGCCACGCGGGTACGGTGAAAAGAAACGGCTATCGCCTCGGCGGTGGCGGCGGATGCGGCGCTATGTCGCTGGTCATCGGCACCTACCATGGATGCCGCATTACCATGAAGCGTGCTGCGGATTCCGCCATGCTCGGCGGGGGCCATGTGCACACTGCCCGCCCCGGGTGACGGCCGAACATTTGACACACCGACCAGAGGACTGACGAGACCCGTGCCTGCGCTGACACTGACGAGGTTGCTACGGATTGGTGAGGGACGCACGGTCAAGCGGCTCGCCCACCTCGCGGACGAGGTCCTCGCGCTCGGGCCCGAGGTCGAGGAGCTCACCGACCACGAGTTGCGTGCCAAGACCGACGAGTTCAAGGACCGCTACGCGGACGGCGAATCGCTGGACGATCTGCTTCTGGAGGCGTTCGCGGTGGCCCGGGAGGCGTCCTGGCGGGTGCTGAACCAGAAGCACTACAAGGTGCAGATCATGGGTGGCGCGGCGCTGCACCTCGGCAATATCGCCGAGATGAAGACCGGTGAGGGCAAGACCCTGACCTGTGTGCTGCCCGCCTACCTTAACGCGATCTCCGGCGACGGCGTGCATGTGGTCACGGTCAACGACTACCTGGCCAAGCGCGATGCCGAGTGGATGGGCCGCGTGCACCGCTTCCTCGGGCTGAGCGTCGGGGTGATCCTGTCCGGTATGACCCCGGCCGAGCGTCGCGAGTCCTACAACTCCGACATCACCTACGGCACCAACAACGAATTCGGCTTCGATTACCTGCGCGACAATATGACCCACTCGCTGGATGATCTGGTCCAGCGCGGGCACAACTTCGCCGTGGTCGACGAGGTCGACTCCATCCTCATCGACGAGGCCCGCACCCCGCTGATCATCTCGGGTCCGGCCGACGCCTCCTCGAAGTGGTATGCCGAATTCGCCCGCATCGCTCCGCTGTTGAAGAAGGACCTGCACTACGAGGTCGACATCAAGAAGCGCACCATCGGTGTGCACGAGGCGGGTGTCGAGTTCGTCGAGGATCAGCTCGGCATCGACAACCTCTACGAGGCGGCCAATTCGCCGCTGGTGAGCTACCTGAACAACGCCATCAAGGCCAAGGAGCTCTACCACCGGGACAAGGACTACATCGTCCGCGACGGCGAGGTCATCATCGTCGACGAATTCACCGGCCGCATCCTGGTCGGGCGCCGCTACAACGAGGGCATGCACCAGGCGATCGAGGCCAAGGAAGGCGTCGAGATCCAGCCGGAGAACCAGACCCTGGCCACGATCACGCTGCAGAACTACTTCCGCCTCTACGACAGGCTCTCCGGTATGACCGGTACCGCCGAGACCGAGGCCGCCGAGCTGCACCAGATCTACAGTCTCGGCGTTGTCCCGATCCCGACGAACAAGCCGATGGTCCGCGCGGACCAGTCCGATCTGATCTACAAGACCGAAGAGGCGAAGTTCGCGGCCGTGGTCGACGATGTCACCGAACGGCACGAGAAGGGTCAGCCGGTGCTGATCGGTACCACCAGCGTCGAGCGCTCGGAGTACCTGTCCAAGCAGTTCACCAAGCGCGGTATCGCGCACAACGTGCTGAACGCGAAGTTCCACGAGAAGGAAGCCGAGATCATCGCCGAGGCCGGTCGCCCGGGCGCGGTCACGGTGGCGACGAATATGGCCGGTCGTGGTACCGACGTCGTGCTCGGCGGTAACCCGGACATCATCACCGACATCATCCTGCGCAAGGAGGGGCTGGATCCGGTGGAGACGCCGGAGGAGTACCAGGCCGCCTGGTTGCCGACGCTGGAGCGGGTCAAGGAGCAGACCGCCGAGGACGCCGACGCGGTGCGCGAGGCCGGTGGTCTGTATGTGCTCGGTACCGAGCGGCACGAATCGCGGCGCATCGATAACCAGCTGCGTGGTCGTTCCGGTCGTCAGGGTGACCCGGGTGAGTCCCGGTTCTACCTGTCGCTGGGTGACGAGTTGATGCGGCGCTTCAACGGCGCCGCGCTCGAGGCCATCATGACCAGGCTCAACCTGCCCGATGATGTGCCGATCGAAGCGAAGATGGTCTCCAAGGCCATCAAGAGTGCGCAGACCCAGGTCGAGCAGCAGAACTTCGAAATCCGCAAGAACGTGCTCAAGTACGACGAGGTGATGAACCAGCAGCGCACCATCATCTACAACGAGCGCGACCGGATCCTGCGCGGTGAGGACATGGAGGGCCAGGTCCAGGAGATGATCACCGACGTGGTCACCGCCTATGTCGACGGCGCCACCGCCGAGGGCTACATCGAGGATTGGGATCTGGACAAACTGTGGACCGCGCTGAAGACGCTGTACCCGGTGAGCGTGGACTACAGGGAGCTGACCGGTGAGACCGGTGTCGGCGAGGCGGGGGATCTCACCAAGGACGAACTGGTCGACGCGCTGCTCGATGACGCGCACAATGCCTACGCGAAGCGCGAACAGCAGATCGACGGTCTGGCCGGCGAGGGTTCGATGCGCAATCTCGAACGCCAAGTGCTGCTTTCGGTGCTGGACCGCAAGTGGCGCGAGCACCTCTACGAGATGGATTACCTCAAGGAGGGCATCGGTCTGCGCGCCATGGCGCAGCGCGACCCGCTGGTCGAATATCAGCGTGAGGGCTTCGATATGTTCGCCGCGATGCTCGAGGGCCTGAAAGAGGAGTCGGTCGGCTTCCTATTCAACCTGCAGGTCGAGGTACAGCAGCCGCAGCCAGAGGGCGTCGCGGTCGATCCGGGCCTGCGCTCGCCCGTCGGCGCCCCCGCACCACGTCCACTGCCCACCCAGCAGGCGCCGGTAGCCAATGGCGCGCCGGCGGCGTTGCGTGCCAAGGGGATCGGTGATTCCCGGGCCAACAACGGCTTCCACTACTCGGGTCCGGACGAGGGTGGACACGCCGCGGTGCACAGTGACGTCGAGGAATACGGCGACGGCGGCACCCGCCGTGAGCGCCGCGAGGCGGCTCGCGCCGAATCGAAGGGCAAGCGCGCACCGAAGTCGCGTCGTCGGCACTGATCGCCGAATCACGAACGCGCCCATGAATCCCCATGGGCGCGTTTCGTAATGGCCGCCCCGCGTCTAGCGTTCGTAAATATCGCGACGGTGTCCGGTGGTAACAACCAGGATGATCAGCTTGCCGTCGTCAACCTCGTAAACCAAGCGGTAGTTGCCAACTCGTAGCCGGAATCCTGGCCGGCCGGTAAGGGCCCGGACGTCTACCCCATCGCGTCGGTATGGGTCGTCGCCCAGCAGCGTGAGCGCGATCAGCAGGCGCATGGCATCGGGATGCGGAATATTCCGCAATGCACGACGCGCGGCTGGGGTCCAACGGAATTCGTATTTCACGCCGCGCCGTGATGTTCAGTGGCGAGGATCTCATCCATCATCTGGCCGAGGGTGATATTTTCCGGTTCACCACCTTCGGCGAGTGCTTCGTCGGCCATGCGTCCGAGTTGTTCATCTTCCCACTCCTCGAGCTTGGCGAGCATGTGCAGCGGGATGACTGCGGCGGCGGGTTCCCCGGCACGCGTAATGACGGTCACGTGCCCGTCCTGAACCGCGGCGTTGACGACGGCAGGGAGCTGGGCGCGGGCCTCACGAATGCTGAGCTGGTCTTCCATATCTGGAGTGTACACCCAGTCGTGTACACCCGACCCGAGGCGGCGGGCGGGAGCTACCAGGGATCGTTGGAGTTCAGGGCGCCCAGCAGCAGGCGAATCGCGGCGACGCGGCGTTCCTTGCCGGGCAAGGTATCCAGGGCGCATTCGGGATCCGCGGGCGGACCGAGATGGGTGCAGCCGCGGGGACAGTCCTCGATGGCGACGGCCAGATCGGTGAAGGCGGCGATGACATCGTCGGGCGTGATGTGGGCAAGCCCGAAGGAACGAACGCCGGGTGTGTCGATGACCCAGCCACCCCGCGGGAGCGGTAAGGCGACGGATTGGGTGGAGGTGTGTTTGCCCTTGCCCACGCCCGAGACCTCGCCGACCGCCCGATCCGCGTCGGGCACAAGGCGATTCACCAATGTGGATTTGCCGACGCCGGAGTGGCCGATGAAGGCGGTGAGTCGGTCGGTGAGCAAATCCAGGATCGGTTCCAGGGGATCGTCGATGCCGCCGTAGATGATGGTGAGGTCGAGATCGTCGAAGGCGGCGGCGAATTCGGATTCGGCGGCCAGATCGTGTTTGGTCAAACACAGAATCGGTTGCAGCCCACCGGCAAATGCGGCGACCATGGCGCGCTCGACGAAACCGGTGCGCGGCGGCGGATCGGCGAGGGCGACCACGATGAACAGCTGTTCGGCATTGCCGACGACGATCCGTTCGAACGGATCGGTGTCATCGGCGGTGCGGCGCAGGACCGTTCGGCGTTCGCCGACGCGGACGATGCGGGCGAGGGTATCGGGTTTCCCGGACAGATCGCCGACCACGTCGACCTGATCACCGACGACGATCGGGGTGCGGCCCAGTTCCCTGGCCCGCATGGCGACGATCAGCTTGTCCGGATCGCCGCCGAGCACGCAACCCCAACGACCGCGGTCCACCGAAACGACCATGGCCGATTCCGCATCATTGTGCCGCGGACGGGTTTTCGTGCGTGGACGAGAGGATTTGCCCGGGCGCACCCGGACATCCGACTCGTCGTAATCGCGTCGTCTCAGCGGGCCGCTCCCTGATCGGTGAGCGTGGGATCGAGCATCTGCTCCCATAGGCCGACGAATCCGGGCAGCGTCTTGGCCGTGGTGCCGATATCCTCGATCGCCACGCCGGGCACCCGAAGTCCGAGAATCGCACCAGCCGTTGCCATTCGATGGTCGGCATAGGAATGCCAGTTGCCGCCGTGCAGCGGGGCCGGGGTGATCTCGAGTCCGTCCTCGGTCTCGGTGACATTGCCGCCGAGCCGGTTGATCTCGGTGGACAGCGCCGCGAGCCGATCGGTCTCGTGGCCGCGCAGGTGGGCGATGCCGCGCAGCCAGGACGGCGAATCAGCAAGTGCCGCAAGGGCAGCCACGGTCGGAGTCAACTCGCCGACCTCGTGCAGATCGATATCGATACCGGCCAGGCGCTCCGGGCCGCGCACGGTCAGCACGCCGTCGAACCGGGTGACCTCCGCGCCCATGCGCACCAGGATCTCCCGGATCACGTCACCGGGCTGCGTGGTCAGCCGCGGCCAATGCGGGATGCGGACCTCGCCGCCGGTGATGGCGGCCGCGGCCAAGAATGGCGTGGCATTGGACAGATCCGGTTCCACATCCCAGTTCACCGCGCGAATCGGGCCGGGGGCGACGGTCCAGGTCTGGGCCTTGCGGCTGTCGGCGGGGGCATCGACCGCGACGTCGGCGCGCCGCAGCATCTCTACCGTCATCTCGATATGCGGCATCGAGGGCAGTGCCTTGCCATCATGATGCACCACGATGCCCTCGTCGAACCGGGCCGCCGACAGCAGCAGCCCGGAGACGAACTGGGAGGATCCGGAGGCATCGATGGTGACCGCACCGCCGCGCAGCGCGCCCTTGCCGTGCACCGTGAAAGGCAGTGCGTCGCCCTCGATATCCGCGCCGATGCGGCGCAGTGCCTCCAGGATGGTGCCGAGTGGGCGAACCCGGGCCTGCTCGTCACCGTCGAAGGCGACGTCGCCGGTGGCCAGGGTCGCGACCGGCGGCAGGAACCGCATGACGGTGCCGGCCAAACCACAGTCGACGGTGCCGCCGTGCAGCGGCGCCGGTGTCACGGTCAGCGTTTCCGCGTCGCCTTCGATCCGCGCACCCAATGCGCACAGGGCGCCGATCATGAGTTCGGTATCGCGGCTGCGCAGCGCGCCGGAAATGGTCGAGGGGCCCTCGGCGAGGGCAGCCAGGATCAGGGCCCGATTCGTGATCGATTTAGATCCGGGCAGGGTCACGGTCGCGTGCACGGGGACATCGACATGGGGCGCTGGCCAGAAACTCACCCGTCCATCTTCACCCATCGCGTCACCGGACACGCGGGCTGGGCTGTGTTTGTTTTGCCGCGGCTGCGGCGCGGCGTGTTCGCGGCCCCCTGGTGTCTCGCGTCCGAGCCGTCGAGACTGGCGACTTCGTCGCATGCGCTTCGACGGCTCGGACGCGAGACGGGCCGCGAACTCCTCGCTCGTAAGACTCGCTCCGTGGTGGTTGGGGGTGGCGGGGGTGTTCGGCACTTGGTGCGCGCATGTGGGAAGGGTGAGTCCCGTGCGTGTGTCGCATGCGCTTGACGGCTCGGACGCGAGTCGGGCCGCGAACTCCTCGCTGGTAAGACTCGCTCCGTTGTGGTCACCTGAGCGGGTCGTTTCGGTGCTCGCCCAGTGGGGGAGGCTGGTGGCTGCGTCGCAGGTGCTTCGACGGCTCGGACGCGAGTCGGGCCGCGAACTCCTCGCTGGTAAGACTCGCTCCGTTGTGGTCATCTGAGCGGGTCGTTCGGTGCTCGCCCAGTGGGGGAGGCTGGTGGCTGCGTCGCAGGTGCTTCGACGGCTCGGACGCGAGTCGGGCCGCGAACTCCTCGGACTCGCTCCGTTGTGGTCGAAGGGCTCGCCTCGAAAAGGCGAGCCCGGCGGGTGGGGCGGCTACTTGTGGCGGCCGTGCACGATCGGCACCAGGCGGCGCAGCAGCTTCATAGTGGATTGGGTCCGGGAGTAGCTGAGCAGTGCCATGCCGGGAATCGCGAAGCGCTGCACCGCGATCGAATGCGGACGGGAGAATTCGCGCAGCCCGGGCTCGCCGTGGATGCGCCCGATTCCGGAATCGCCGACACCTCCGAAGGGCAGCCCGGCGATGGCGGCGAAGCCGAGCACCGAGTTCACCGAAGTCGCGCCGACACGCAGCCGTCGGGCGATCTCCAGGCCGTTCTTCTTCGAGTAGACCGCCGAGCCGAGGCCGTACTTTGACTTGTTGGCCAACTCGACCGCCTCATCGACGCCGTCCACCGTCCGAATGGTGACGGTCGGCCCGAAGGTCTCCTCGGCCACGGCCTCGGAGTTCTCGTCCACATCGATCAGCACGACCGGCTCGATGAATGGACCCTTGACCGAGTCCGGGCCGCCGAGCACCGCGGTGCCGCCGTTCTTCAGCGCGTCATCGATATGGCGGCGCACGATATCGATCTGGCTGGGCATGGTCATCGGACCGTAGGCCGCATCGGCGCCCGAGCCCGGCTTGACCTCGCTCAGGATGCGCTTGACCTCCGCGACGAAGTCGTCGCGCACCGAGCGTTCCACGTACACCCGCTCCACACCGGCGCAGGTCTGGCCACTGTTGGCGGTGGCGCCCCAGGCGACCGCATCGGCCGCGGCCTTGATATCGGCATCGCCCGCGACGATCACCGCGTCCTTACCGCCGCATTCCAGCAGTACCGGGGTCAGCGCTTCGGCGGCCGCGGCCATGATCTTCTTACCGGTCGCGGTGGAGCCGGTGAACGCGATCTTGTCCACCCCCGACTTGACCAGCGCGGCACCCGTCGCGCCGTAACCATTGACGGTTTCGAAGACGCCTTCCGGCAGTTCCGGATTGGCCTTCTTGAACGCATCGGAGAGGAAATTGCCGATGCCGGTGGAGAATTCGCTCGGCTTGAAGACCACGGTATTGCCCGCGGCCAGGGCGTAGGCGATGGAGCCGTTCGGGGTGTAGACCGGATAGTTCCACGGGCCGATCACGCCGATGACACCGAGCGGACGCTGCTCCAATCGCGCGGAGAAGTTCGCCATGAACACGCCGGGGGCGATCTTCTTCGGCGACAGCACCTTCTTGGCATTCTTGGCCGCCCAGGCGATGTGCTCGAGCGCGAGCATCAACTCCAGGAACGCATCGTCGAGTGGTTTGCCGTTCTCCTTGTGGATGAGCGCGGTGAACTCCTCGGAATCCGCGACCAACTGGCTCGACCAGCGCAGCAGATGTTTGCGCCGCTCGTCGAAGCCGAGTCCGCCCCAGGTCGCGGCGGCGGTACGGGCCTTGGCGACGGCGGCGCGCACCGCATCGGCATCGGCGATGGTGTGGGTGGCAATGACCTCTCCGGTGGCCGGATCGACCGATTTCAACGCCGTCTCCGGTGCCGTTGGGGTGGTCTCGATGGTTGTCACGGTGGGTCTCTCCTCTTGCCGAGATAAGTTAACGGCCATTCTCTGAGATGATGCTATGTCAGAACTCTCACCAGGTCACCCCTACCGTCAATTCTTCCCGAGTCTGTCGGCGCAGCGTGCAAGTATCGAGATATGTGCGGCAGATATGCGACAACTACCGATCCCGGTCGGCTCGCCGCCGAACTGGATGCCATCGATGAGACGCCGACCGATAACAAGGGTGGTTCCGCCAACTACAACGTCGCACCGACCACCCAGGTGCTGACCGTTGTCGAGCGGCGTGAGCACGACCACCCGGACGATGACCCCAAGCTGCGCATCCGGCGCATGCGCTGGGGTCTGATCCCGGTGTGGACCAAGGCCGCCGAGCCGGGCGTACCGGTCAAGGGCAAACCGCTGTTCAATGCCCGCGCCGATAAGGCGGCTACCACGGCATCGTTTCGCGATGCGGTGAAGTATCGCCGCTGTCTGGTCCCGATGGACGGCTGGTACGAGTGGTTGGTCGAACCGGATGCCGGGGCAAAGGGCAAGGTCGCCAAACATCCGTACTTCATGTCGAATGCCGATGGTTCGCGGCTGTATATGGCCGGATTGTGGTCGGTATGGCGGGACCGTTCGCAGCGGGAGAGCGAACCGCTGCTGTCGTGCACCATTCTGACCACCGACGCTGTCGGTGAGTTGACCCGCATTCACGACCGGATGCCGCTGCCCATGCCGCAGGAGCATTGGGCGGACTGGTTGGATCCGGATCATCCGGCACCGGCCACGCTGCTGGAGACGCCGAGCGTGGAATCGGTGGCGGGCATTGTGGCGCGTCCGGTTTCATCGCTGGTCAACAGCGTACGCAATAACGGTCCGGAACTATTGGCGCCGTTGGACACTCGGGGCGGTACGGAAAAGGCCGGGCAGATCAGCTTGCTGTGATCGCCCGGCCCGGCCGGTCATCGGCTCAGAGCTGGCACTTCACGCTGTCGGTCACGATATTCAGCGCGCACTTGACGATACCGCCGCCCAAGTCGATGACCTTGCGGGCGACGCCGCCGCCAAGGTCGATGACCTTGCCGGCGACGCCGCCGCCCAACTTCTCGGCCTTGTCGGCCTTCTCATCCTTCGTCGGAGGTTTGTTCTTCTTCTGCCCGTCGTCAACGACATGCTCATCGAAGGGGAAGTCGTTGACCTCGATCACCAGGGGGCCGCCAGGTGCGGCGGTGGCCGCAGGCGCTGGCAGCGCGACCGGGCCGGTGGTGAGCAGGAGAACTCCGAACAGGGTGACGATGACAGTGCTGCACAATCGCTGGCGCGCGGACATTTCGCATCACATCCTCGAGTCGGACGATCTGGGCCCGTTCAGTAACGCACAAAATGTTGCTGACATGGTACGGAGTTATACGGATGTGACTGGTGAGGTTACCGCGTCGGTGAGCCGGATCAAGTCCGCAGGGGCCAATTCGATCTCGAGACCCCGCCGTCCCGCACTGCAAAGCATGCGGTCCCAGGCCAATGCCGAGGCATCGACGACGGTGGGCAGCAGCTTGCGCTGACCGAGCGGTGAGATGCCGCCGAGGACGTAACCGGTGATTCGCTCGGCCTTCGCCTTATCCGCCATGGCCGCCTTGGGTGCGCCGAGCGCCGCGGCGGCGGCCTTGAGTGACAAGGTATTCGGCACCGGCAGCACCGCGACCGCGAGCGCACCGGTCGACAATTCGATCACCAGCGTCTTGAAGATCTGCGCCGCCGTCACCCCGACCTCGGCGGCGAGCGCGTCGACCGCCTCGGTGCCATAGGAATCGGCGCGTGGGTCGTGCTTGTACGCGTGCACGCGATGGGCCACACCGGCCTTGGCCAGGGTACGGATCGCCGGGGTCGAGGCTCCTGCCATGCCGGTCACCCTAATGCCGGTGGGCAAGGGGTTTTCGGCGCGCGGAGTTCGCCGTGGGAACACAGTGGGGCGCGGACATGTTGCATGCGATACGAAAGCCGTATGGCGGCTGTAGGACGTGAAGGAGAGGTCGGTGTCGGTTCTGCTCGACGAACGCCCCGTGACGTCGCTGGTGCTCGATCTGCGACACCCCCGGCGCCCTCCGTGGTCACGCTCGACTACCGCCTCCGGGCGCGTCGAGAGCGCCGCGGCGGACGCTCAGTTCTCACTCGATCCGGCCACGCCTGTAGATTTGGCAGGTACGGCGATCGAAGGGATTGGTGTGACGAGCGACGATGACGTGGTGACCGACGGTGCGGTCGGCGCCGCGGTCGACGATACCGAGCTGGTGCAGCGGTTCGAGCGCGATGCGCTCCCGTTGCTCGACCAGCTCTACGGTGCCGCGCTGCGCATGACCCGGAATCCGGCCGATGCCGAGGATTTGGTGCAGGAGACCTACGTCAAGGCGTTTCAGGGCTTCAAATCCTTCAAGGAGGGCACCAATCTGCGTGCCTGGCTCTACCGCATCCTGACCAACACCTACATCAACTCCTACCGCAAGAAGCAGCGTCAGCCCGCGCAGTATCCGACCGACGAGATCACCGACTGGCAGCTCGCCGCCACCGCCGAGCACACCTCGACCGGCCTGCGTTCGGCCGAGGTCGAGGCGCTGGACGCGTTGCCGGACGACGACATCAAGGCCGCACTGCAGGAGCTGCCGGAGGAATTCCGGATGGCGGTGTACTACGCCGACGTGGAAGGTTTTCCATATAAGGAAATCGCCGACATCATGGGCACCCCCATCGGTACGGTGATGTCCCGGCTGCATCGTGGCCGTAAGCAGCTCAAAGGATTGCTCGCCGATGTGGCGCGCGAACGTGGATTCAACCGCAACGGCGCGGAACGCCAGGAGGTCAAGCAGTGAGTACGGAGCGTGACCCCGATATGGAGTTGGACTGCACGGCTGTACTCGCCGATGTCTGGCTCATGCTCGACGGTGAATGTGACGATGCCACCAGGGCCCGGCTGCAGCACCATATGGATCACTGTTCGCCGTGCATCGAGGCCTACGGCATCGAGGAGAAGATCAAGAGCCTGCTGAGCCGCAAGTGCGGCGGCGACCGGGCACCGGATTCGTTGCGCGATCGGCTGACACTGGAGATCCGCCGATCGGTCACGGTCACGCGGGTCGAGACCACCGAGTAGTCCCGGAAACCGAAAAAACACCGAGTGCCTTACGAAAGATCTTGGCCCTCGGTGTTTTTCGTCTATTTACGGCTCAGGCGTTAGGACGCTTGCCGTGGTTGGCCGCGTTTCCCTTGCGGCTGCGCTTCTTACGACCACGCTTACCCATAGGTAGTCTCCCTTCTGATCGAAGGTCATTGTTTCATGTGTGGTTGGCTGTAGCTTCAGCGGATACGGGCGAACGAGTGGATGAGGTGTCATGGCGGAGGAAGTGCTCTCGGAGCTGGTGTCGGTCGTGCAGCAGGTTGTCGTTGCCGAGGGCGACGAGGTGCATGAGGGGGACACCCTGGTGATCCTCGAGTCGATGAAGATGGAGATCCCGGTGCTCGCCGAAAGCGGTGGCACGGTGACCTCGATCGGCGTCAAAGCCGGCGATGCGATCAAGGCCGGGCATCTGATCGCCGTCATCTCTTAACTTCTGAAGCGGGTAGATCGAATATGGCGACACTGAGCGAGCTGCTGGCCGAACACACCGACCTACCCGGCGTCGCCGTGGACCATCTACAGCGGGTGGTCGGCGATTGGCAGCTGCTGGCCGATCTGTCCTTCGCGGATCTGCTGCTATGGGTCGGTGCGGGACCGATCACCGACGGTGCGGATATCGTCTGCGTCGCGCAGTGCCGCCCGACGACCGCGCCGACCGTTCATCCGGAGGACCGCGTCGGTGGAAGCGCCTCGCAGACCGATCATCCGCAGGTCTTCGACGCGCTGACGACCGGCAAGATCGTGCGTGCGGACAGCGATATCGAGGCCGAGGGCGTCTACCACCCGCATCCGGTGCACGCGATCCGCGAGGCCATTCCGGTGCGCTGCGGCGACGATGTCATCGCGGTGCTCAGCCGCGATACCGATCTGCAGCGCTCGCGGGTGCGCAGCACACTGGAGATCGCCTATGTCGCCTGCGCCGACGATCTGTGCCAGATGATCGCCGACGGAACCTTCCCGACCACCGAGGACCGCGCCGCGACGCACTCCAGCCCCCGTGCGGGTGACGGCTTCATCCGGCTCGATACCGAGGGCATCGTCGTCTACGCCAGCCCGAACGCGCTGTCGGCGTATCACCGGATGGGTCTGCAGTCGGATCTGGCCGGTCAGGACCTGGCCGTCACCACCCGGTCGCTGATCACCGATCCGTTCGACGCCCAGGAGGTCGTCGGCGATATCCAGGCCGCCCTGGCCGGCCGGACCGGGCGCCGCATGGAGGTCGAGGCGCGCGGTGCCACCGTGCTGCTGCGCACGCTGGTGTTGCGCCCGCACGGCGAACTCGCCGGTGCCGCGGTGCTCGTTCGCGATGTCACCGAGGTCAAGCGCCGCGACCGTGCGCTGCTCAGCAAGGATGCGACCATCCGGGAGATTCACCACCGGGTGAAGAACAATCTGCAGACCGTGGCCGCGCTGCTGCGCCTGCAGGCGCGCCGCACCGAGAACGAGGAGGCGCAGGTCGCACTGACCGAATCGGTGCGCCGGGTCACCTCGATCGCCTCGGTGCACGAAATGCTGTCCATGTCGGTGGACGAAGAGGTCGATCTCGACGAGGTGGTGGACCGGCTGCTGCCGATCATGGCCGATGTCGCGACCGTGCACACCGCGAGAATCAAAGTGCGCCGGGCGGGTTCGCTCGGCGTGTTCTCCGCCGAACGCGCCACGCCGCTGGTGATGGTGCTCACCGAACTGGTGCAGAACGCCATCGAGCACGCCTTCGATTCCGGCGAAAACGGCACGGTGACAATCCGTTCCGAGCGTTCGGCGCGCTGGCTGGACGTGATCATCAGCGACGACGGCCGCGGCCTGCCCCCTGGTTTCAGCCTGGAATCCTCCGACCGCCTCGGCCTGCAGATCGTGCGCACCCTGGTCACCGCCGAACTCGGCGGCTCCATCGGCTTACACCCAGGCGCCGATATCGGCACCGACGCCGTCCTGCGAGTCCCATTGGGCCGCCGCTCCGGCCGCTGAGTCGAATTCGCCCGGCAAGCAATAAAACTCAACTTCCACGCACACCTGACCAGAATGGAGCGCGTCTTTCCAGCGACCGTTCGCGGCCTGTCTCGCGTCCGAGTCGTGGAAGTGTATGTACTGCAGGCGCGGGACTCAACCATCCGATACCCGTGCATCAGGTGCCGAACGTCCCGCTGTCAGCAACCAGAATGGAGCGCGTCTTTCCAGCGACCGTTCGCGGCCTGTCTCGCGTCCGAGTCGTGGAAGTGTATGTACTGCAGGCGCGGGACTCAACCATCCGATACCCGTGCATCAGGTGCCGAACGTCCCGCTGTCAGCAACCAGAATGGAGCGCGTCTTTCCAGCGACCGTTCGCGGCCTGTCTCGCGTCCGAGTCGTGGAAGTGTATGTACTGCAGGCGCGGGACTCAACCATCCGATACCCGTGCATCAGGTGCCGAACGTCCCGCTGTCAGCAACCAGAATGGAGCGCGTCTTTCCAGCGACCGTTCGCGGCCTGTCTCGCGTCCGAGTCGTGGAAGTGTATGTACTGCAGGCGCGGGACTCAACCATCCGATACCCGTGCATCAGGTGCCGAACGCCCCCGCCACCCCCAACCACCACGGAGCGAGTCTTACGAGCGACCGTTCGCGGCCCGTCTCGCGTCCGAGTCGTCGAAGCGCATGCGCCGTAGGCGCGAGTCTCGACGGCTCGGACGCGAGACACCAGGGGGCCGCGAACACGCCGCGCCCGCGCGGCCAAAAACACAGCAAAACAAAAGAGCCCGGCACCTGAGTGCCGGGCTTGGCTGCGTTACCGGGCCGGGCCGATAGGTCCGGTAACGCTGGTCGTCCTACTAGACGACGGTGCGGGTACGTGTGCGGGCGTTGCGGCGTTTGAGCGCCCGACGCTCGTCCTCGCTCATACCACCCCACACGCCGGCATCCTGCCCGGACTTCAGGGCCCAGGACAGGCAGTCAGCGGTAACGGGGCAGCGAGCGCAGACCAGCTTGGCATCGGCAATCTGCGCGAGCGCCGGACCACTGTTACCCACCGGGAAGAACAGCTCGGGGTCCTCATCGCGACAGATGGCCTTGTGGCGCCAGTCCATTCCTCTGCTCCTTTGCTGGGCGCCGCAAAAGGGCGCCTATGGTTTGTGGATCGTTCACTTGTGCGACTCGAATGTTTCCGCACGGTTGCTTGTGAATGCTTTCACGAACACCGTAGATGTCAATAGGTATCCGGTGCACCGTGGGGAAGCTCACGCTCTCAAGGAACCCCTAGGGGAACCTGCCCGGTCCTTTGTACTCGCTCTACCCGGTTTTTGCAGCACAACACCGAGTTTTTTCGCGCGTTTCGTGCTCATTTCAGGCGCGGAGCGATGACCTCCAGCACGTCCGGCACGGCTGTGAAATCCACCATGTTGCGTTTTCCGATGAAGTCGCCATCGATTTGCAGGCCGATGGGCTCGCTGGCCTCGATATGTACGGACGGCACATTGTCTTCACGAAAAAGGTTGCGGGACTTGGGATTTCCATTGGCCGAAAGAAGCTGTCTGGCCAGCAGCAGGGTGGAGACCACGGACATAGACCGCACGGCAAACACACCGAGTCCGGTCTCGAAGGCCGTTCCCGGGTTGGTGTGCACCGGGGTGGCGTTCAGGTAGGTCCACGGGCTGGTGTTCGTTACGAAGGCGTAATGGACCTCACTGATCGGCTCGAAGCCCGGGATCTCGATCCGGACGCTCGGCTCCTTGCGCTTGGACTTGAAGAACTGTTGGACGGTGGTGCGAAGGTAGCGACCGGGAGTGGCGGCATGGCCGTTGGCGCGACTGTTGTCGATCGCCTCGCAGACATCGGCGTCCAGACCGACGCCCGCGCTGAAGCCGAACCAGCGATCGTCGGCGAGGCCGAGGCCGATCTTGCGATCGTGATCGAGGGTGAGCAGATCGATGAGCTGGTTGGTCGCGGTGACCGGATCCGGGGAGATACCGAGTGCGCGTGCGAACACATTCGCCGAACCTCCCGGAATCACGCCGAGGCGCGGCAGCCAGGCCTGTCCGTCGTCGACCTGGGGTAGCGGCAGATAACCGTTGATGGTCTCGTTGACCGTCCCATCGCCGCCGTGCACCACGATCAGATCCATCTCGTTGGTCGCTGCCCACTGCGCCAATTCCGCCGCGTGGCCGCGGTGCTGGGTATGCGCGACGGTCAGCTGAGTCCGGCTCTCCAACGCGTGCGCCAGCAGGTCCCGCGTCGCCGGCGTAGTCGAGGTGGCATTCGGATTCACGATCAGCAACGTCCGCACCTTCGGCAGCCTAATCGGCGCACGGCCCGGTCCGAAAAGCCGCCGAGTGCGTTCTAGGCTTGGCCACGTGGCGGACAGCGGCAAAGACGAGGTTTCGGCGGGCGTGCCCGCGACGGTGCGCGGCGCGGGCGGGTTGGTCGCGCTGGAGGGTGCGGTGGCCGTTGTCGTGGCGATCGTGCTGATCGTGCGCGGCCTGCTCGGACACGATCAGAGCGCCGCGAGCGGATACGGCACGGCGGCGTGGTTCGGCATTCTCGGCGGCGCGGTGCTCGCGGCCGGAATCGGACTTTTTCTCGGGCACCGATGGGGGCGGGCCATTGCCGTGATCGCACAGGTGCTGCTGCTTCCAGTGACGTGGTCGCTGCTGACCGATTCGCATCAGCCGCTGCTCGGCGCGCTGCTCGGCATTGTCGTGGTTGGCGCGCTGGTGCTGCTGTTCGCCCCTGCCTCCAATCGCTGGATGGCCGAGGTCTACGGGATCGAACCGGAATCGAAGTAGTCGAGTTCAGGTGGTGGCGGCCCGCAGCGCCGCACGGCACAGGTGATCGGCCTGCCGGGTGGTCTCCGGCTGACGATAGCGCGGGGTGAGCGCGAGCACCTGGGTGCATGCGGTGTCCAGGTCGATGAGATGGCCGACCGAGACGAAGACCGGTTTGACGCCGCGCCGGGTCCGCAGCGCGCGCCCGACGACTTCGCCGTCCATGGTGATATCGCTGCCGGTTCCGCGTTCCGGACCGGGTTCGCGATAGTCGCCCCACGGCGCCTTGGCCACGCCGATTGTCGGTGTCCCCGTGAGGATTCCGACGTGGCAGGCCAAGCCGAAGCGGCGCGGATGTGCGAGTCCGTGTCCATCGCAGACCAGCAGATCCGGTGTGGTACGGAGCTTTTCGAGTGCGGCGAGGGTTATCGGCAGTTCACGGAAGGACAGCAGGCCCGGCACATAGGGAAATCCGACGGCACCGTGTGCTACGGCGGAATCGACGGGATCCAATGTGGCACTATCCAATACGACGGCGGCCGCGGCAGTTGTCCCAGTTTCGTCGTCGTAGGCGGAGTCGAGCCCGGCAATGGCATGGAATTGCGGCGGGTGCGGATCGGCCGCAATCACCAGAGGCCGCAAGGCATCCTGGATCGCCATGGCCTCGTCCGCGGTGGTCGGCCAATCCGTTGGTGCGGTAACCCTCACTCCCTCACCAGGCTTCGGCGGCAAGCTTATCGATGGCCGCGCCGGTGAGCCGGTAGCCGACCCACTCGTCCTGCGGGGTGGCGCCGATGGATTTGTAGAACTCGATGGCGGGCGCATTCCAGGTCAGCACGGCCCAGTCCACGCGGCTGTAGCCATTGGCGACGGCCTCCTCGGCCAAGGCGGCCAGCAGCGCCTTGCCGTAACCCTTGCCGCGGGTTTCCGGTTTGACGTACAGGTCCTCCAGGTAGATGCCGTGTACGCCGGTCCAGGTGGAGTAGTTCAGGAACCAGATCGCACAGCCGACCACACCGGTCTCGTCCTCGACGACATGGGCGAAAACCGCGGGTGACGGCCCGAACAGCGCGGCGCCCAGCTGCTCGGCCGTGAGTGTGCACTGCGCACGGGACTTCTCGTACTCGGCGAGATCTTCGACCAGGCCCACCATGGCGGGTACATCGGCAGGGGTGGCGCGACGGATCTGGCCGGGGCGAGTCATTGTGCGGCTCCATGATTTGCGGGAACTAGGTTGTGCGCCAGGATGGTTCGGTCGTCGTGTTCGTAACCGAGCACGGTGATCGCGGCGGTCGACATCGCGAAGCGCCGCCCCTCCCGGATATCGAGTTCGGCCCAGCGGGCGATCAGCGCCCGGGAGAAATGACCGTGGCCGACAAGCACGATATCCCGGTCCGGCAGTGTAGGTTCCACCGATGCCAGCACCCGATCGGCGCGTGCGCTGACCTGCGCGGCCGTCTCGCCACCCGGGACGACTCCGGTCCAGATGGTCCAGCCGGGATCGTGCTCGCGGATCTCGACGGAGGTTTTGCCCTCGTAATCGCCATAATCCCATTCGGCCAGATCGTCATCGACGACGGTATCGACGAGCGCGGCGAGCGCTGCGGTGCGGACAGCGCGTTGGCGCGGACTGGTGAGCACAAGCGGGTCACGCAGCTTCAGCTCATCGAGCACTCCGCCCGCGGCACGGGCCTGCTCCGCACCGCGCTCGGTGAGTGGCAGATCGGTGCGGCCGGTATGGCGCCGCTGGCTGGACCAGGTGGTTTCGCCGTGTCGGAGCAGGACCAGTCGGGCATCGTCACGTGCTGACATGCGTGCTAGCCCGCCTCCCCGAATCTCTTGCCGGTCGTCGGTGCCTCGATCGTCCATGCCCGGGCCGGCGGTAGGTGCCGACGGGCTTTTGGGCGTTCGGCGATGAGTTACCCATGTTCTTACTAAATCAGTAATCACGAGCCCAGCGCGAACATCTCGGCGCCGCGCTTTTCCAACACGGTGGTGCCGAGGACGGCGAGCGAGATGGGGGAGCCGTCGTAGCCGGGGCGGGCCACTGGAATGCGCGAGACCTCGGTACCCGAGGTGGGGTCGAGGACTGCGATGGCGCCGTCGACCGGCACGAGCAGTCGGCCCGCCATGAAGACAGGACTGCCGAGGGCCCCGGGTGCGGCCCAGATCGGATCGAAAGTGCCCGCGTTCAAGGCGATCAGGCTGTTGCCGGTGAATACCAGGAACAGCGAACTGATCCGGGTGGTTGTCGTCTTATCGCTCAGCGGTGCGGAAAGTTGGTGCACCACAAGCGCGTTCCCGGTGCCGTCGAATACCTCCAGCCGTGGTGATGTCGCTTCGGCGGTCGCGGTGGCGGGGGTACCGGGTAGGTACAGCACGATTCGATTGTCGGACACCGCGATTACGCGCCCGTCTGGTGAGTCCGAACCGGATCCGTTGAGCACATGCGAGCCGTACTCCTCGGGCACCGTATTGTCCTTCGGCGCGGGATTGAGCACGGTCAGCCGATTGGTGGGATCTTCGGGGCAGCGTTCGAGCACGGCGAGCCGGGTAGAACTCGAACTCGACGAGATCAGCTTGCAGCCCTTGCGCGGTTGAGTTTTCACGTTCACCGGTGCGTCGACGTAGCCGTATTCGAGGGTGCGCACCAGATCCGAGCGCCACATCTCCAGCCGTCGCGGCCCCTGGGCCAGCACGTAGGTGCCGTCGACCGATAGCTGCACAGCTGGATCCATATAGCTGCTGCGCGCGGTCCGGCGCGAACCGTCCTCACCGGCGAGCAGTGTGGCTTGGCTGCAACCGCGCTGGTCCTTGTACACCGCGATCACGGTGCCGAACTGCGACTCCACGCCGCACAGTGGTAGGTCGCGCCGATAGTGCCACACTTGCGTACCCGTGCGCGGATCGTGCCCCGTGACCGTGCCGTCCGCGCCCGTCACGACTGTGCCGGCGGCCACCAGCGCTCGGTCCGCGGCCGGGTCGGGCGCGTGCCACAGCTCGTGCAGACTCGTCGGAACCTGATCGGCCGCCGCCGGAGTGGAAACCGGATGTTCCGCCGTCACCGACTCGGTGCCCCTGGCATCACTGCGCGCCCACACCACCGCGGCCGCGATCACCACGACCAACGCGATCGCGACTGCGGAGATGATGTCGGCGCGCGTTCGCCGCTCGGGTGCGAGCACGTTTGCGAGACTACAACGTATCGCCCGGCCGATGCGATCGGTCTCACGGTGAACATCCGCCAGTGGATGACGGCCGCCGACACGTTGAATGGCGCTTACCTGCCGGTATTTCCGCGTCGACACTTGCCTGCGACAGGGCATCGGCGACGCACCGGCATCTGCGCTGGGACCGCTGAGACGCCACAGGCGTGCCTGACCATGTCAGATGCGTCTGGTTGTTGACGGACCTGTTGGTGCTTGCCTGCGAGTGTGTGTCGCCAGACGCGTCCGCAGTTGCGGCGGTTGAGATGCCGCAGGCGCGCCTGGTCCATGCCAGACGCGCCTGTGTAATGACTATGCCGAGGCGGTCACCGTTTCGGGAGCGGTTTCCGTGGCCCCTTCGCCAGCGGGCTTGCGTCGACGGCGCCGACGGCGCGCGGGCTGTTCGGTGGTTTCGGCGTCATCGGCATCGCTGTCCGAGTCCGGCTCGGCGGTCACGTTCGCGTCGCCATTCGGCTCGGCGCCGTTCTCCGTGCCATTTTCGGTGGCACCGCCGGACTTGCGCCGACGGCGGCGGCGACGGGCGGGCTTATCCGCCGTCTCGTCGTCGGTCGCATCGTCGAGCGGGGCTGCGGCGTCATCGGTTTCGGCATCGTCGGTCTCGATGACGTTGGCTTCACCGTCGAGCGGCTGACCCGCGCGGGTGCGGCGCCGATTGCGTTGGCGCGGTGTGCGGGCAGGGCGCTCGACAACCTCGGCGTCCTCGTCATGGACCGGCTTCGGCTTGCGGATCGTGCCGCTGACGCCCTCCGGAATGCCGAGGTCGGAGAACAGATGCGGCGAGCGCGAATACGTTTCGACCGGATCCGGGATGCCGAGACCCAGGGCGGTGTCGATGGAGGCCCAGCGCTTCAGTTCGTCCCAGTCGATCAGCGTCACCGCGACACCGGTGCGTCCGGCCCGGCCAGTGCGCCCGATCCGGTGCACGTAGGTCTTCTCGTCCTCCGGGCACTGATAGTTGATGACGTGGGTGACATCGTCGATATCGATACCGCGCGCCGCGACATCGGTCGCGACCAACACATTGATGGCACCCTTGCGGAACTTGTTGAGCGCCTTCTCCCGAGCGATCTGCCCGAGGTCACCGTGCACGGCGCCGACGGCGAAGCCGCGGTCGGCCAGATCGTCGGCGACCTTCTGCGCCGTGCGCTTGGTCCGGGTGAAGATCATGGTCGCGCCGCGGCTCTCGGCCTGTAGCACCTTGGCGACGAGTTCGCTCTTGTCCAGCGCGTGCGCCCGGTAGACGAACTGCGCGGTGCGATCGTGCACGGCCGAATCGTGCGGTTCCTCGGCACGGATATGCGTCGGCCTGGTCAGGAAGGTGCGGGCCAGGGTGATGATCGGGCCCGGCATGGTGGCCGAGAAGAGCATGGTCTGACGTTGCGTCGGAACCATGCCGAGAATGCGTTCGATATCCGGTAGGAAGCCCAGGTCCAGCATTTCGTCGGCCTCGTCCAGGACGAGCACGCCGATCTTGCCGAGGATCAGATGGCCCTGATCGGCCAAATCCATGAGTCGGCCGGGTGTACCGACGACCACGTCGACTCCGGAGCGCAGCGCCGCGATCTGGGACTCGTATGGACGGCCGCCGTAGATCGAGAGCACGCGCAGCTGGCCCTGGTGGTTCTTCAGGTACTTGCTCGCGTTCTCCAGATCCTTGGTGACCTGGATGCACAGTTCGCGCGTCGGTACGATGATGAGCGCCCGGGGGGTGCCGTCCAGCGGGGTCGTCCCGGTGTCGGCGGTAGCGATCCGGTGCAGCAGCGGTACACCGAATCCAAAGGTCTTACCCATACCCGTGCGGGCCTGACCGATCAGATCTTCACCGGCGAGTGCCAGCGGCAGGGTCAGTTCCTGAATTGCGAAAGTGCGTTCGATTCCGATCTCGCCGAGCGCGCGCACGATTTCATCGCGAACCCCCAATTCGGCGAATGTCGGAGCGGTGTGTGTTTCGTCCAGTTCGGCGGTCAGTAGCGTATCCGCCAGACCGGGTTCCTGTTCGACAGTGATCTTGCTCAGGTTCGTGCCTTTCCTCGTTAGCGCGTCACGCGCGCACGAGGTGTGGGGCGGACCGGCCGGCCCGCGACAACCACATATCCGCCTGTGATACTCACCTCGGCCACTGCCCTGATGCCTGCGGCAGCTCGTCGTTTCGGCGGCTGACCTCAGCAGATATCGGCGCGGCGCAAGGGTGATGCGGATCTGGTGCGCGCACATATTCCCGGACTTCGAAAACCTCGTCGGCGACACTCGGGCGACCGTACGATCCGGCGACTCGACGGACGAAAATTTCCGTTGTCCGCAGAGATTGTAGCGTGATAATGTGCATGGTTCGAATTTGGCGTAGCAACTGCTCGCAAATCGCTCGAAACGGGCGGCCACGGTATTTCCGTACGAAATGCGCCGTTTCCATGTGTCGACCGTCGACGTACGCTGCGGCACATGGCAATTCATCTGGCGCGTCGAATCTGGCACACTCTCGAACCCATCCATGATGTCGTGTATTTCGGTGCGGGTGTCAAGCAGGCCGGAGTCGCGCTCGGACTGCGCGGTTTCTGGCAGACCTACTTCGCGTTCCGCGCCGCGCCGCTCGGAGCGGTGGGTGCGGGCACCGTACTGGCGACCTTCGCCGGATTCCACCCGGACACGGTGGCCAAGGCGGTCCCGGATGCCTGGACCCGGACGACGCCGCAGGCCTGCCTGCAGTCCCGGCGCGCGTTCTCGGTCGGATTGTTGCGCGGGGCCGGAGCCGGTGACGCCGATTGCGCTCGTGCCGTCGAATTGCTCGCACCGGTGGCCCGCACGGCTGATCCGACCGGTCGCCCGCTGTTCGCGGCGAATGCGGAATTGCCGCTGTCCGAGGATCCGGTGGCCGCGTTGTGGCAGCTCACCACCGCGCTGCGCGAACATCGCGGCGATGGCCATGTGGCGGCCCTGGTGGCCAATGGCCTGTCCGGATCGCAGGCGCTGGTGCTGCAGGTGGCGGCCGGTAAAGCGCCCGAATCGGTGATGCGGCCCGCCCGCGGCTGGTCGGAGCGGGAGTGGTCCGATATCGCCGATGAGTTGCGTGCTCGGGGTTTGATCTCGGGGGAGCCGATCAGTCCGGAGCTGACCGGTTCCGGTGCCGAATTGCTCGAACGCGTCGAGGCCCATACCGACGAGGCGGCCTGGAACGGTGCACTGGCGGCGCTGTCGCAGGACGCCATCGCGGAGCTGACCTACGTGCTCGAGCCATTGGCCAAGCGCGTTCAGGAGAGCGTGGTGCCGCCGCTCAATCCGATCGGCATGACTCGGGGCTGAGCGGTGCTCGATTGCTCATAGATCGGGGTTGCCTGTTACCGTCGGTAACGGAATATGAGACATTCTCGAGGTGAGCTTCACCGACACCGTCACCATCGCCGCGCGCAATGCCTGGGCGCTGACCTTCGGTCAGGGCGTCGAGGCGCCGGATCCTACCCCGTCGACAGTGCTGTGGGACGACCCGCATCGGCAGCTGCGCCGCTTCGAGACTACCGGATCCGCCACTGCCGCAATGGAATCGGCAGTGCTGCTGGTGCCGCCGCTGGCCGCGCCCGCCACTTGCTTCGATCTGCGACCGGATCAGAGCCTGGCCCGATTCCTGCTGGAAACGGGCCGGGCGCCCTACGTCGTCGACTACGGCGAAATCACCTTCGCCGACCGGCGTATGGGCTTCGAGACCTGGATCGATGACATCCTGCCCGAGGCGATTCTGCGGACGTCCGCTGATCGCGACGGCGGTCCGGTCGACCTGGTCGGCTGGTCCATCGGGGGCACGCTCGCACTATTGACCGCGGCCGCGCACCCCGAACTGCCGATCCGATCGATCACCGCGGTCGGCTCGCCACTGGATTACGACAAGATGACCGGCATTCCGCAGCTGCGCGCGGTGGCCAAACTCACCGGCGGCATCGCCACCTCGACGGCCGTGCGCGCGGCGGGCGGCATTCCGGCCACGCTGACCCGAATCGCCTACAAGGTCACCGCATGGGACCGCGAACTCACCAGGCCCTGGTTCGTCGCTAGCAATATCGCGCGCACCGAAACCCTGGCCAAGATGGAGTCCATCGACCGCTTCATGTCCGAGATGCCCGGCTATCCCGGCCGCTTCTACGGCCAGCTGTGGGGCCGCCTGATCCTGAACAACGACCTCGGTCGCGGTGTCGTGCAACTCGGCAAGCGCCGCATCGAATTGGCTGACGTGACCGTGCCCGTGCTGCTGGTCGGCGGACCCGCCGATGTCATCACCCCCGCGGCCGCAGTGGCCGCCGGGCAGCGCATCCTCACCGGCGCTCAGTCCGTTCGCTACGAATCCGCACCGGGTAGTCACCTCGGCATCCTCGCCGCCGAAACCGCGCGCGACACCACCTGGGCCTATCTCGACAAGTTCCTCTCCGAACTGTCCTGAACAACGCGCCCGATGTTCGCCGAGATGACCGCGACATGTACCGGGATGACGCTGCCACGTAACAGACCCGGACTACGCTGTGTCGACATGGGAGCACAGTCACCTGCAGCGGTAGGGGTTTCGTTGTCCGGCTCGTCCATTTCCGCCGACGAAACGGGCGTGATCGACCTGTTCGCGGTGCTCGCCTACGGTGAGATCTCCGCGTTCTACCGGCTGGCCGAGGAGGCCAAGCTGTCGCCGACACTGCGCGGCAAAGTGGCCGTCGCGAAGATGGCCGCCGCCGAGATGCGCCACTTCGAAACGCTGGAGTCCGCGCTGGCCGAACGCGGTGTGGATATCTTCGACGCGATGGCGCCGTTCGTGCGCGCCCTGGACGCCTACCACGCCTCCACCGATCCCTCGACCTGGCTCGAGTCGATGGTGAAGTTCTATGTCGGCGACGGTATCGCCGCCGACTTCTACACCGAGATCGCCGGCGCCCTGTCTCCCGAGGTCGCCGCCGTGGTCCGGGATGTGCTCGCCGAGACCAACCACTCCGAATTCGTGGTGGAGGAGGTGCGCCGGGCGGTCGCGACGAGCCGCTCCGAGCGCGACCGGCTGACGCTGTGGGGTCGACGATTGCTCGGTGAGGCGATCACCCAGGCGCAGTACGTCATGGCCCAGCGCGACGAACTCACCGAACTGGTGCTCGCCGCAACCGGTGACCTCAACGGCATCGCCGCGCTGTTCGAGCGCATGCAGGCCAGCCATGCCGAGCGCATGGCTGTCTTGGGAATCTGATTACTCGTTGACCGCGCGGACCAGTCGCAGGCCGCGCGATTGCGCCTGCGCCTGGTCGGTGAGCCAGACGACGACGCACTGATCCTTATCGGCGTTCAGTGCCTCGAAGGGGATGTCGATATGGCCGTACTCCGGGTGGTCGAACCGCATCGTGCCCGAGGCCAGGTCATCGATGTGCTGTGGCTGCCAACGGCTTTCGAACTCCGGGTAGGCGAGCAGCGCATCGATCAGCGCGAGTAGGCGGTCCTCGCCCGGCCAGCGGATCGTCGCGCGCCGCAGCGCGGCCGAGAAAATATCGGCCACCTCGTCCCAGTTCCGCAGCACCTGCTTGGCACGCGAATGCGCGAAGGTGAACCAGGCCAGATTCACGACCTCCGGATTGTCGAGCAGCCCAAGGGGTTTCGCGATGTTCTCCCACGCCGGATTCCAGCCGAGCACGTTCAGTCGCCGCCCGATGACGAAGGCCGGCGTGGGATGCAGGGCGCGCAGGATGGTTTCGATCGCGGGCGTCGGATGTTCGGCCACGGATTCAGTGGTCGGGCAACGGGATTCATTACTCGAGGTGATGGCGAGCCAGCCGAAGTGGTGGCGGTCCTTACCCTCGATCAGCAGCGCCTGCGCGAGCGCATCGATGACCGCCCCCGACGGATTCGTATCGCGGCCCTGTTCCAGCCGGGCCAGATAGTCGGCGCTCACCCCGGCGCGCACCGCGACCTCTTCGCGGCGCAATCCTGGGGTACGGCGGCGACCGCCCTCGGGAAGTCCCACATCGGCCGGCCGCAATTGGGCGCGTCGCGCGATGAGGTATTCCGCGAAGGGATTGGGTGCCATACGTTTCATCGTGCCCCGTCCTGGGATGGTTATCCGCGCCCTGACGGGTCCAGGATAACGGCGGTCTGGCTAGCGGACCACGGTCCGGTCATGGTCTATGGCATGACATCTTCCGCTGAATCCACCACCACCGCGCTCACCCCGGGGGCCTGGACCCTGGACACGATGCACTCCCAGGTCGAATTCACCATCCGCCACCTCGGCATCTCCAAGGTCCGCGGCCGCTTCAACAAGTTCGAGACCGAGTTCGTGGTCGACGACAAGGGCTTCGCCACTCTCGGCGCCACCATCTACCTCGATTCGTTCGACACCGGCAATCCCGATCGCGACAACCATGTCCGCACCGCCGACTTCCTCGATGTCGCCAACCGTCCCACCCTGAGCTTCCGCGCCGTCGAGCCGGTGCTGATCTCGGAATCGTTCGAGGTCGAGGGTGAGGCCACGCTCGGCGGGATCACCAAACCGGTCACCCTCGATGTCGAGTGGGGCGGTGTCCAGGAGTTCGCCGGAACCGGCGACCGGCATGCCGGGTTCTCCGCGACCGGCACGATCAAGCGCACCGATTTCGGCGTCGGCGGCCCGCTGCCCGGCATGCTCAGCGATGCCGTCAAGGTCGAGCTGGAAATCCAGCTCATCGAGCCCAAGTAGGCATATCCGCGAACGGGACGACGTTCGCGACAGGCGAACGCCAGCCGCGTGGTCGGTCGACGGCGCTGTCGGAACACGGAAGCGCTAATGATTTCCCAGGTACATGGGTAAATCGTGGGGTCGCCCAGTACTGGCGAGCTATCCGGCCGCCGGTCGCCGACGTGGGTTTAGTGGCTCTTAGTGGGGCGCTGAATACCCGGCGAGGCGGGGGAGCATTAGCCTTGAATCGACAGCACACAGGACTCTAGGTTCGGAGGTTGGCCGTGGAGGTCAAGATCGGTATTTCGGATAGCCCACGCGAGCTCGTGATCAATAGCGGGCAGACCCCGGACGAGGTCGAGGCGCTGGTGTCCGGTGCGCTGAGCGGTGAGAACGGTGTCGTCGCGCTCACCGACGAGAAGGGCCGCAAGTTCCTGATCCAGGCCTCGAAGGTCGCCTATGTCGAGATCGGCGCCGCCACCGGCGGTCGCGTGGGCTTCGCGGCGGTCTGAGCTCGACCGCGAACCGACAGACGAGAGCCCCCGCACTCGAGCTCGAGTGTGGGGGCTCTGCTGTCCGAATACTCGATCAGTTGATCGGATGCAGCGGCACGTGCGACAGACCGCCCCACGCCAGCGAGACGGTGGTGTCGACCGCCTCTTCCTTCGGAATCGGCCGATCCGCCTCCAGCCAGTACCGTGCGGTGAACTGGCTGGTGCCGACCAGTCCGACCGCGAGGATCCTGGCCCGGTAGGGGTCCAAACCGGAATCGTGGGCGACCAAATCGAAGACCGCGTCCACACAGGCCTCGGTGGCCTGCTCGACCCGGCGCTGCACCTGCGGCTCGCTGATCAGATCGGATTCGAAAACCAGTCGGAAGCCCTGCATTTCGTTGTCGACGAAATCGAAGTAGGCCTGCACCGCGGCACGTACACGCTGCCGGTTGTCGGTGGTCGAGCGCAGCGCCTGACGCACACTCGACACCAGCATGTCGACGTAGTTCTGCAGCACCGCCAAGTAGAGCTCGAGCTTGCTGGCGAAGTGCTGATAGAGCACCGGCTTGCTCACTCCGGCACACTGCGAGATCTCGTCCATGCCCGCGGCGTGGTAGCCGCGCTGAACGAACACCTCACTGGCGGCCGCGAGTAGCTGTTGACGACGCTCGTCGCGCGGAAGCCGGGTGCCGCGCTTGGTCGGCGCGATGGCATCGGACGACATTCTGCGGGACGTCATCCGGTCCACGAGGTCAGTCATTTTTCGGCTCTCCCAGTCGATGCCCCGGCAAATTGGGGTGTACACCGGGTATCCCATGAACGATACCCGGTTGTATCGCGTCTGCCGATCGGGGCCGTACATGCCGTCCATTCGGTGAGATATATCGCAGCCGATCGCGCGTGCAGGCGCAACAGGGTCGCGGGTATTGCGCCCTGTGAGACTCTGGTTGACGTGACCGACCGACCGGAAAGATCCCCCGGCGGCGGGCGCAGCGCGCACCGCCGGGCTGGCTCCGCCGCGTCCGGTTCCGTAGTCTCGGGCTCTGTGGAAAGGCCAGGCCCCGAGGTGCGTACGGGGGCAGTCACCGGAAACGGTGCCGCTGCCCGAGACAGCGCCGAGGGTGAGATCGAATGGAGATCCGGTTCGCCACCGAGCACCGCGAACGGCGTCGAGATCTATGACCCCCTCGGCTTGTACGAATCACCCGTCGATCGTTCCTATCAACCGCTGCGGGCCCGCTGGGATCCCACGGCTCCCGACGAGAGTCGTTCCCGCGCATCGAGACCCGAGCGCGATACCAAGAAGCAGAGCGCACTCGGTCGTTTCATCCGCACCTACGGATGGCGTGCTTACGCACTTCCGGTACTTTTCGTAGTGACCGTGCTGGTGATCGTGGACGCGGTGCACGGGGTCAGCGATCCGGCGAATCTGGCAGGCGGGGCACCGGGATTCGGACGATTGAGCCCACGTGCGGCATCCGCGGGCATTATCGGCGCACCGCCCGGCGACGGCCACTTCCCGACGAATCTGCCGACCGGCGCGCTGCCGGACGGCGGACCGTTCACCGAAAACGGCACAGGCACATGGCATGTGGTGCCCGGGACCACCGGGCAGGTGGGTACCGGAGCGGAGTTACAGTTCAAATACACCGTCGAAATCGAGGACGGCGTAGACACTTCCGGATTCGGCGGGGACGAATCAGTGGCCAAGATGGTCGACAGCACCCTCGGCAATCCCAAGAGTTGGGCGCACGACACCAAGTTCGCCTTCCGGCGCATCGATCAGGGGCAGCCGGACTTCCGTATTTCGCTCGCCTCCCGCGAATCCTCGCGCAAGGCATGCGGTTTCGATATTCCGATCGACTCCTCCTGCTTCAATGCCGATCTGCGCCGGGTGGTGCTTTCGGAGGTGCGCTGGGTGCGCGGTGCGCCGGCCTTCGAGGGCGATATCGGTTCCTATCGGCAGTATCTGGTCAACCATGAGGTCGGCCATGCCATCGGCTATCACCAACATCAGCCCTGCGAGACCGACGGCGGGCTCGCACCGGTGATGATGCAGCAGACCTTCGGCACCAAGAACAACGACATCGCGGTGCTCGATCCGGACGGTGTAGTCCCGATGGACGGTAAGCGCTGTCGTTTCAACCCCTGGCCCTATCCGCGCGGCTGAGTTTTTGGCCGCGCGGGCGCGGCGGGTTCGCGGCCCCCTGGTGTCTCGCGTCCGAGCCGTCGAGACTCGCGACTTCGTCGCATGCGCTTCGACGGCTCGGACGCGAGACGGGCCGCGAACGGTCGCTCGTAAGACTCGCTCCGTGGTGGTTGGGGGTGGCGGGGGCGTTCGGCACCTGATGCACGCGTCCCCGAAGGTCAAGTGCCGCGCCTGTGGGCGCATACGCTTCGACGGCTCGGATGCGAGACGGGCCGCGAACTCCTCGCTCGTAAGACAGTAATGATTGCTGAGTTCCCGTGGTGGCCGTCCTGACTCACCGTAAGACTGGCTTCGGGCCTTCAGCGAGATCTGTCGGTCGACCACCACGGGCACTCAGGTACTCACCGGACGTGGTGTTCGTGACTTCATAGGAGCCTGTTCGCACCAGTCACCCATTACTGTCTTGTCCGCCCGCCCGGCTGGTGTGTGCCGTCCTCAACCCCGGTCGAGAGAAAAGGGCAGGCACATTCCCACCATGACACACGCGGTGATCGAAGTCACCGCCGGCATCGACACCCACAAAGACACTCATACCGCGGCTGCGATCGATGCTGCCGGCCGGACGCTGGGTTCGGGCCAGTTCCCCGCCACCCCCGCCGGATACGCACAGTTGCTGTCGTGGTTACAGACACTGGGCACGCTGGTGCTGGTCGGTATCGAGGGCACCGGCGCCTACGGCGCCGGTGTGGCTCGTTACCTGGCGATCAAGAAGGTGGCGATCGTCGAGATCGACCGGCCCGACCGCAAAACCCGCCGCATGCAGGGCAAATCCGATCCGATCGATGCCCTGGCCGCGGCCCGCGCCGCGTTGGCCGGTGAGCGCACCGGCACACCCAAACAACGCGACGGCCTGGTGGAGGCACTGCGTAACCTGCGCGTCGCACGCCGCAGCGCCGTCGCGCAGCGGTCGGATACCCAACGACAGATCAAGTCGTTGATCATCACCGCGCCCGCGCAGCTGCGCACGCGACTGGCGCCGCTGACCGACAGCGAATTGATCAAAACCTGCCTCACCGCACGTCCGGACATACGCAAGGCCGGTGACCCCGCCCACGCTGTCAAGATCACACTCCGACACCTCGCACGCCGTCACAGCGCGCTGAGCGAGGAAATCACCCAACTCGACGCCACAATCAAACCCATTGTCGCCCAAATCAACTCACCACTACTGCAACTACTCGGTGTCGGCCCCGACATCGCCGGCCAACTGCTGGTCACCGCAGGAGACAACCCCGACCGGATACGCTCCGAAAGCGCGTTCGCGATGCTGGTCGGGACCGCACCACTGCCCGCCTCTTCCGGACGCATCGATCGCCACCGCCTCAACCGAGGAGGCGACCGGCAAGCCAACTCCGCGATCCACCGCATCGTCGTCGTCCGCATGCGCTGGGACCCACGAACCCGCGCCTACACCGAACGCCGCACCCAACAAGGCCTGTCCAAAAAAGACATCATGCGCTGCCTCAAACGACTCGTAACACGCGAGATCTACCACGTCCTCAAAACCCCGAAAACCACCACACCACCCCCGAACACAAACACTTGACATCTATAGGAGCATCTCGCTCCGTGGTGGTTGGGGGTGGCGGGGGCGTTCGGCACCTGATGCACGCGTCCCCGAAGGTCAAGTGCCGCGCCTGCGGCGCATGCGCTACGACAGCTCCGCCGCGAGACGGGCCGCGAACTCCTCGCTCGTAAGACAGCTCCGTTGGGGTTGGTGGTGGCTCGGTGTTCGGCACTTGTGCGCGCATGCGGGAAGGGTGAGTCTCCCGCGCCTTGCGGGCGCATGTGCATCGACGGCTCGGACGCGAGAAGGGCCGGGAACTCCTCGCTCGTAGGAGTCGCTGTGTTGTGGTCGAGTTATGCGGGTCGGTTGCGGTGCTCGGTCGTTGATGCGAGACGATGGTCGGGAAGAACGGTTCGATTGTCGGTGTTCACTTACTTAGGCGCTGAGTCGCCGCACTGCGATCGGCCAATTGATTCGAGGAGCCCTGGACGTGTCATCACCGAAGTCCCTGCCGCCGCTGGTCGAACCGGCCGCGGAGCTGACCAAGGACGAGATCGCCCGCTACAGCCGCCACCTGATCATCCCGGACCTGGGGGTTGACGGGCAGAAACGGCTGAAGAATGCCAAGGTGCTGGTGATCGGCGCCGGCGGGCTCGGCTCGCCCGCGCTGCTCTATCTGGCCGCCGCCGGTGTCGGCACGCTCGGCATCGTCGAATTCGACGAGGTCGACGCCTCCAATCTGCAGCGCCAGATCATCCACGGTGAATCCGATATCGGCCGCCCGAAGGCCGATAGTGCGCGCGATTCCATTCTCGAGATCAACTCCGGTATCGACGTGCGGCTGCACAAGATCCGCCTGGAGCCGGAGAACGCCGTCGAGTTGTTCGCCGAATACGATCTGATCGTCGACGGCACCGATAACTTCGCCACCCGCTATCTGGTCAACGATGCCGCGGTGCTGGCGGGCAAGCCGTACGTCTGGGGCTCCATTTACCGCTTCGAGGGCCAGGTCTCGGTCTTCTGGGAGGACGCACCGGATGGCCGCGGCATCAACTACCGCGACCTCTACCCCGAGGCCCCGCCGCCGGGCATGGTGCCCTCCTGCGCCGAGGGCGGTGTCCTCGGCGTGCTGTGCGCCTCCATCGGTTCGATCATGGTGACCGAGGCGATCAAACTGATCACCGGCATCGGTGAGCCGCTGCTGGGCCGTCTGATGGTCTACGACGCATTGGATATGAACTACCGGACCATCAAGCTGCGCCGCGATCCGGAGCGTCAGCCGATCACCGAACTGATCGACTACGAGGCGTTCTGCGGTGTGGTGTCCGAGGAGGGCCAGGCGGCGTCCGCGGGCTCGACCATCACCGCGCGCGAGCTCAAGGAATTGCTCGACGCGGGCAAGGAAATCGAGCTCATCGACGTGCGCGAGCCGGTCGAATGGGACATCGTGCACATCGAGGGCGCCAAGCTGATCCCGAAGGATCGTTTCCTCTCCGGTGAGGCGCTGTCGGATCTGCCGCAGAACCGCCCGATCGTCTTGCACTGCAAGACCGGTATCCGCTCGGCGGAGGTGCTCGCGGTCCTGAAGAACGCCGGTTTCGCCGACGCCTCGCACGTGCAAGGCGGCATCGTCGCCTGGGCGAACCAGGTCGACAAGTCACTGCCGGTCTACTAGACCAGGTACTCATGCCGAGAGCTTGCTTCGCGACGTCGCCACGGCGGAGTGGGTGTTGGGAGTGACTTGTTCGCGGCGGGTGTGGTGTTCGAGTGGTCGATGTGTGTGCGCCGCTGGGGTGGGGGCGCGGTTGCGGCGCCTGTGTATCGGGTGCTGTACGCCTCGTGACCGCTGACCTCGGCGGAGTGGGTGTTGGGAGTGACTTGTTCGCGGCGGGTGTGGTGTTCGAGTGGTCGATGTGTGTGCGCCGCTGGGGTGGGGGCGCGGTTGCGGCGCCTGTGTATCGGGTGCTGTACGCCTCGTGACCGCTGACCTCGGCGGAGTGGGTGTTGGGAGTGACTTGTTCGCGGCGGGTGTGGTGTTCGAGTGGTCGATGTGTGTGCGCCGCTGGGGTGGGGGCGCGGTTGCGGCGCCCGTGTATCGGGTGCCGTACGTCCCGCGACTACTGACCCCAACGGAGCAAGTCTTACGAGCGACCGTTCGCGGCCCGTCTCGCGTCCGAGCCGTCGAAGCGCATGCGACGAAGTCGCGAGTCTCGACGGCTCGGACGCGAGACACCAGGGGGCCGCGAACACGCCGCGCCCGCGCGGCCAAAAACTCAGCGGCGCGCCGCGGGCGTGCCAAATTCAACACAGGTACCGTACGGCCGTGACTTCTGTGGAACCTCCCGAGCACGTGCGCGCCACGTTCGGTCTGCGCGAAGTGACCCCGGTTTCGCTGGGAGACTGGGACGGCGGCTGGCGGCTCGGTGACGTGGTGCTGAGCCCGATCGCCGATCATGCCAGGGCGGCATGGTCGGCGAAGGTCCGCGAAACCCTCAAAGTTGACGGTCTACGCCTGGCCCGCCCCGTGCGCGCCACCGACGGCCGCTACGTGGTATCCGGTTGGCGCGCCGATACCTATCTGGAAGGTGTGCCCGAGCCGCGCTACGACGAGGTCGTTTCGGTATCGCTGCGGCTACATCAGGCCACGGCGCAGCTGGAACGACCACGGTTCCTGGTGCAACCGCCGGTCGCCCCCTGGGTCGATGTCGACGTCTTCGTCGCCGCCGATCGTGCCGCCTGGGAGCCGGTGCCGCTGCGGAGTCTGCGCTCTGGTGGCATCACTCCGGCAACTTCTCCCGACGGCCAGCGCAGTATGGAACTGATCGGCCAGCTGGCCACCCTGCGCAAGCCGGTTCAAACCCCCGCGCAACTGGTGCACGGTGACTTGTTCGGCACGGTTCTTTTCGCCGGAGTCTTCACTCCCGGTCTCACCGACATCACGCCGTACTGGCGCCCGGCAGCATGGGCCGCCGGTGTCATCGTCGTCGACGCACTCGCTTGGGGCGGCGCCGACGACGGCCTGCTCGACCGGTGGTCCGATCTACCCGAATGGCCGCAGATGTTGTTGCGCGCGGTCATGTTTCGGCTTGCTGTGCATGCGCTACATCCCCGCTCGACCCCCGATGCGTTCCCCGGACTGGCGCGGACCGCCGATATGGTTCGCCTGATGCTCTGAGTTTCGTCTCGACCGCGCGATCGCCCGGTTATCCGATCTGCGTCGTGTGCTGCAACGGTTGCTTTATGCTCGGACAATCGCCACCAGGCGGCGTTGTGCTACCTGCTTTGCGGGCTACCGGGATGCTGTGTGGTTGCCCGTGTTCGGACGGCTCTGCGACCGGTTCGGGTGATGCCGGAATGGAACCAGATCGGACCCTCGTGGAGCCAGCGTAAGCGTTGTGCCCGTGCTAATTTGACGTTCGTGGACGCGGTGTGGACCGGCGCGCCTGCGACATGGGGTGAGGACGGCAGCAGGTGAGAATCCAACCGAGGCAACAGATTCTGGATGTATGGCGCGCCATGCTCGCCGCGTGCTGGGATGGCAGGGATTGGCGCTGGGGCGGTCGGACGGACGCCAACTCTATCAGCGATTCCGAGCAGTTGCTCTGCCTGCTGTATCCGGCCACCGAGATCGATATCTTCGCACTGGACAATCCGGATCGGATGGAAGACGACGTCAGTTCGGTCCTGGAACCGCTCGGCGGTCCGAAGCAGATCGGCAGTTTCGTTGTGTGGCTGCTCGAGCGTTATATCGAGCAGAACACCCGTGACGACGGGCAGCCGGACTTCTCCGCGGGCAGCTATCTGCGTTCCGCCGATGAGCGCGAACCCAATGCGGCACAGCGCCGCATCGAGGTTGTCGACTCGTACTCGATGTCGCTGACCGTCTGTATGGCGGGTCTGCGCTTCCTGCGCGCCTTCCGCGGTTGGGCGCGACCGGGGGAGCTGACTCAGCGGATCGATATTCTCTCCGGGCAGCTCAGCGCGCGGCTCACCGCGGCGATGACCGGACTGGTCCGCAGCTTCGTCGTCAATACGGTGAAGCCGAAATCTCCTGAGGGACAGGCCATTCTGGGGATGTTGAACCAGACCGGTGAGCCCGAGCAGGCCATGGTCGACGGTGTGCGGCGCAGTCTGGAACGGGTGCGGGCGCGGTTGCGCAGTGATGTCACCCTGGGCCAGGAGGAATCGGTCAGGGAGCTCGAGGACGAGAATCTGTTGTTCGAATGCGGGTGGAGTTGGGGTATAGCGCGCGACGCCACCGAGGTCGACTTCGTCGAGGCGCAGATCGCGAGCGAGAAGGGCATCGCCGATCCGCGCCCGTATCTGTATTTCACGGTCGTCGCGTTGGACGGCATCAACGACCTGGTCTCCCCGCGCACCGGTGAGCTGGGTCTGCTCGACGAGAAACAGCACCGACTGGCGCAGGCCCTGCGTACACGCTGGGAGTTGACCCAGCGCTACTGGTCGACGGTCGCGCGCTTCGGCTCGGGCAGTTGGCCGCTGGAGGATATTCCGTGGCGCACCTCCGACGGCGAGCAGTCGGACTACTTCAGTCTCATCGTATCCGCCGTACTGATCCAGGATCTGGTCGCGCGTACCGCCTCCGATGACGACTTGACAAGGGCGGTGGCCATTTTCGACGAGTTGGCCGGCCGCGGCCGGATCATTCGCCGCACCATGCACGATGACCCGGCGGTCGCGCTGCACACTCCCGGCGTGCGACTGACCCTGCGGGGCAGTGAGGTCGTCGATGCCGGACCGACACTGCAGTGGGAGGTCTCGGACTTCTCGGCGGTACTGCTCAAGCGAATGCTACAGGCGGCCAGGCTGTCCAACAATGTCGCGGCCCGCGACAAGCTGATGGAATTGGCCAAATCGGTGATGGAGCATCTGGATCGCCGCATGCTGCGGGCCGGAGCGCCCGGACTATGGGACGATCCGGCGGGCGCGTTCGGTGAGAACGGCGATGCCGAGGTCACAAAACCGTCCTGGTACATGACCGAACGCGTCATCGAATGTCTGGTTGCCGCGGACCGGACCTACCGTGAACCGCCGCCCAATTGGCCGGATCTGCAGGACGTCGCGCGGGTCATGCTGAATACCGCCGAGCATCGGTTCGATCAGGAGATGCTCGGTGTCAGCATCGATGACACCTCGGGCAACCGCGCCGCGCTCGATCGGGTGGAGGACCATATCGATCAGGCCAGGCGGTTGGTGCGCGAGGATTCCGCGACCACCTTCGTGCACGCCCTCGACGCGCTGCGTGAACTCGACCGACTGGCCGCCGCCCGCCGTGACGCGACAAGGAACCCCTAGCGCATGATCGTGTTCGCGACCTCCGACAAGGGCGGCACCGGCCGCTCGGTGACCAGCTGCAATCTCGCCTATCGGATGTGTGTGCGGGGTAAGCGGGTCGCCTATCTGGATTTCGATTTCGGTTCCCCGACCGCAGGTGCGCTTTTCGAGATCAGCGGGGTGGAGCGCGGTATCTCCAGTGGCGACGGCCTGCATTCCTATTTGCTCGGCAAAGTGGGCGTCGCCGCGCGAATCGATGTGCGGGACAACACCGATCGCCGTGAATTGCGCAAGATGCGCACGCGAACCGGCAAGCTGTTCCTATTGCCCGGCGATGCGGGTGGCGCGGAGTTCACCAAGGTCGATGGCCTTACCCTCGAAAACTGCGCCAAGTTGCTGCTCGAACTCGATCAGGACTTCGATGTCTGCATTGTCGATCTCAGCGCGGGCCGCTCGGTGGCGATGGAAATCGCGCTCAAGGCAACGGCTTTGCCGCAGCTGGCCACCCGCACGGTGCGCTGGTTGGTGTTTCACCGCTGGACCCGTCAGCACATCATCGCCGCACACGGTTTAGTGCGCGGGCAGTACGGAATTCTCGATTGCGGTGCGGGCGCGGGGCACGATCCCGAGGTGCTGCTGGACAACATCAGGTACGTGCGTACCGCAGTGCCGCAATTGAACGAGGCCACCGAATCTCCTGGGCCGCAGGCGGCTTGGTTGCATCAGCAGGACTCCATGTTGAAACGGCTGGCATCGACGAACAAGGTCGGTGCGAGCGCGATGCTCGGCGAGACCCCGGTCGAGCCGGTATTGCAATGGCGCGAACAGCTGATTCTGGACATCGACGTGCAGAAGGAGATTGCCAACAAGGCAACCGTCGAGGCCTTCGACACGCTCGCCGATCGTGTGCTCGATCCAGCCACCTGGCGCCGAATCTGAATCGACCGAACTCGAGCACACCGTCGGATGAAAGGGGATTTCGAGTACATGGAGCATGCCGCAGGCTACAGCGAGGCCACCGAGCACCCGCGCGTCGCCAAGGTGCCGCTGTCTCATGTGTCTATCGAGGTCGGACATTTCTATATGCATGATCTGGCCAATGGGGAGGAGAAGATTCGCGCGCAGTTCCGCCGGATCGTGCCGCTGGTCACGGCATTCATCGAGGCCGCGAAAATCGAATTCGGTCCGCGAGCCAGGGTGAGCACCTGCTTTCTGGTCGATGACTATTTCCGGTCCGATACCAATCCCGGCGAAATCCTCGACAAATTGATTCGCAATGCCGACGAATGTGGGTTGACTATCGACTATTTGGCGCGCGAGGCGGGATGCTGGGAGGTTCCGGCCGCCGAATACGGCGCGGTGAGCGCACCGCGTATCGAGCTGGCCGAATTGGTCCGCGCCCGCATCGTGGCCGAACCGCCGGAGGGCGCGAACGGTCGCAGGCCACCTACCGCGGAATCCGGCTGGCTGTGTAATGGCCGACGTGCCTCCGATGATCCCTCGGAGCAGGCGATGCACGACGAGCCGTACGAACCGGCCGAGGAGTTCGGGCGGCGCGAGCATTCGATTTTCCTCGATGTCGAAATGTGGAGTAAGCAGACCCGAAAGGTGAACGGACGCAAGGAAGTATTCACCAAGTGGTCCTGCCCGTATCTGGCCTCCATCTGGCAGTTGCTGCGACTCGGCATGCTGCGATTCGACGGTATGCCGGTGGTCGAGCCACAACCGTGGGAGCCGGGTGTGCCGTGGCCGGGCAGTTGGTGGGAGATGCCAGCGGTGGTCCAGCTGAATCCGCGGGCCAAACCATTTGCCGCATATCGGTCACTTTCGCTGCTGCCGCAGCGATATCTGGGTATCGAGCACGCGGTACGGGTAATACTCGATCACATCCAACTCGACGACGAAGTGGTGGATCAGATCGTCGCCAGGGGCAACGAGGAGGGTATCGACGTATCGCGCAAGGTGACCGAACGCCTCACCCATTTCCTGCTGGACGGATCCTGACGTGAACGAACCGAACGATTCGGCCGCGCGCCGGATGCGCACGGCTCGGTCGACGCCGCACTTGCGGCAGCTGCGTCGCGGCCGAGCCGTGCGCCTGCTGGTGCGTGCTGGTGCGGCACAGACCAGGACACCCGTCGGCCCCCTGGTCGTATTCGGCGAGGTGGACACCTGTCTGCTGCCCGCCGCGACGCCGCTGACGCGCGGTGATCTCGAGGAACTGCTCGAGCTGGTGCCGGGCCGTCCGATGGTGTGGCGGGAGCGGCCGATGTCGCTCGCGGTTTCGCCGACCACTGCCGAGGGTGTGGATTGTCGGTTGGCGGCCCCGTCGCATCCCGACGTGCGGGCGATCGGCACCGTGGCAACGCATGCGGTCGTCGTCGGCGGACGAGTGCTGCAGAGTTCGGCACGTACCAGGGTCGTTCGAGCCGCTGGCGATCAGCGCCGGACGTGGTCGCACTATCTGAGCCAGGTCGGCGTATCCGAGGTGATCACCAAGGTCACCGCGGAAACCGGCGCCCGGCTGGCCGAGGGCTTCCTGGCCGCGGGGCCGCCGCCGGGGGGCACCCTCGATCTCGCGTCGATCGCCAATCGGCTGCTCGGCCGCATCCGGATGGATCACCGCCTGGACCAGAACACGCCTGTGCAATCCGGGACGACCCGGCTGCGTTGGGCGGCGCGAATCGGCGATCCGGCGCAGCCGGTGGTGTGGTTCCGGTTGCGCGACGATACGGTCCGCACCGCGTTGATCACCGTGCGCAGCGAGGCGGAACTGGCCGATGTGCAGCGGTTCTGTGAGGATCTCGCGGTGCACGATTGGTTGCTGTCGGTCACCGCCGCGGCGCTGGAGCAGTCCGATCTGTACCTGCCGGGCAGTGCGGAGTCGGTGGAGGTGCTGGCTCCGGTGCTGCATCACCTGGCACATCTGTGGGTGCCCGGCGCGCATACGCCCCCGGCGCTGCGCGGACTGTGGACGCAGCTGAACACCGATCCGGACTTCACCGCGGGACGGCGGGCATTGATCGATCAGCTGCACAATCGGTTGCTGGTGGCGACCCTGGATGCGGTGCGGCACACCAGGATCGGCACCGAGGACTACAGTGCGGATTAGCCGATACCGCGGCGTCAGATTCGGAACCATCGCCGGACCAGTAGCGCGAAGAACAGCGAATTGAGCACGAGTCCGGCGTAGGCCTCGATGACCAGCAGCGTGCGTCCGGCGCCCCTGATGTCCTCGAGATCGCCGAGCCCGAGTGGATTCAGATAGTTGATCAGGCACATGTGCAGTGCGGTCGGGATGGGCTGGCCGTCGGTCGCCCACAGCACGAAGGTGCCGATGAGTAGGACGGCCGCGATCCAGCCGAGCAGCCGGAATGGCCGAAAACCATAGCCGCACAGCCATTCCAGGGTCCAGTGCGGGATCCGCTTCCAGACCGGATCGATGGCGCGGCAGCGAGCCTGCGCCAAGGCATGCCCGCAGCGGTCCTGGGCGTCGAAGTCCTCCTCGACCCGGTGCAGGCCCACCGCGCGTTTGAAGGCCAGTACGGCATGTTGGGGCAGGTCGGCGGCGATCAGGGCGCGGCCGAGATGCTCATAGGTTTCGGCGATCCGGATGTTCTGGGTGCGGCTCAGGCGGCGTGGTCCGCGGAATTCGACTTCGGCGGCGAGCAGCGCCGTCAATGCGGGCAGTGGTCCGTCGCCGTCCGCGGCGGGTTCCTGGGCCACCTCGTAGATGTGGGAGAAGACCAGGCTGTCGCCGGGCTGGGAGATCTTCGCCGGGTCGTAGTCGAGCTCCAATGTCTCGACGTGGGTGTTGAAGGAGTCGAGTAGCCGCTGTTCGGACTCGGCCCCGGACTGTTGGAAGTAGTCGGCGATCTCGCCCGCGTAGCGGTCGGCATGCCGGTCGATCAGCATGGTCATCGAACTGACAGCAGGTGACAGTTGGGATAGGCCCGCGTATTCGGTCATCGTGTATTCCCCCGGGTGCAGCCGTCACGTTGGACGTGATACCCACCATACCAATGACATTCGACTATCAATCCGGTGCGCGCGTGCCCTTGAGCCAGCGCTTGTCATTCGGTTCGGGAAACTGCGCGGTGGTCGGCCATGGATCGATGCGATGCACCAGCACATCTCGCGGTTCGTTTGCGCCGAAGTAGCGCTGTTCGTGTCCGGCCCAACGGAATCCAGCGTTCTTGTACAGCGCGACCGTGCGTTGATCGGTGGGGCGCACCGTGAGGTACACCGAATCCGCCTGGGCGGTGCGGCAACTCGATACGGCATGGTCCAGCAGCGCACGGCCGAGGCCACGGTTGCGGTAGTTCGGTGCGACCGCGAGACCCATGACCCAGCCGCGTCGGCGGGTGCCGACGCCGACGAGTGCGTAACCGCGCACTCTGCCGCCGATTTCGGCCACCACCCAATCGGGTCCGTGCAGGTCGAACAGTTGCCGCAGCGTCACATACGGGTAGCACAGCTCGCCGAAGTGTTCCCGCTCCAGTGCGGCGATATCGTCGAGATCGGCCAATCGCGCGGTCCGGAACACCGGTTCCCCCTCGGATCTATCCAATGCTCACCCTCCCGATGTGAGTCTGCTTTCCAGCGTAAAGTGCTGGCGCAGTTGACGGACCGGGACCGCCGAAAACGATCCCTACTCAGTCGCGGATAGTGATGCGGATGTGTGCCATCTCGACGGAGCCCCCTCGTGCTGCCTACTGATTCGGCGTGATATCCACCATAGCAATGTGATTCGACGAGGACAGCCGAATGCCGCGCTGGGGACCTCTTCCAGCGCGGCATTCGGGTCTAGCGGGTGATGTGGTTATACGTTGGCGTAGGCCAGGGAGGGCACGCGGGCCACGGCGAACGAGGAACGCAGGTAGAAGAACCAGGTGACCGCGGCCATCACCAGGAAGGCGCCGGCGTAGGCCCAGAAGGCCGGGTTCATGCTGTGGAAGTTGATATTGGACAGACGAAGTGCCTGCTGGAGCAGGTAGCCACCGAAGGCGCCGACCGCGCCGATGACACCGATTGCGGCGCCCGCCTGTCGCTTCGCCGATGCGGCAGATTCGATGATGTCCAATCCGTGTTCGGCAGCGTATTTCTTCGCCTCGGCGCCGAAAATGGATGGGATCATCCGGTAGGTCGAGCCGTTGCCGATGCCGGTCAGGACGAACAGCAGCAGGAACGCGATCAGGTACAGCGGGAACGACTTTGCCTTCAATCCCGCCATGATGAGCACACACGAGATCGCCATGCCACTGAAGACATAGATGGTGATCTTGGCGCCGCCGACCTTATCGGCGATCCAGCCGCCGAGTGGACGGCTGAACGAGCCGACAAATGCGCCCAGGAAGGCGAGATTGCCGAGCGTGGTGATCCAGCCGATTTTGGCGAGGTCGGGGAAGTTGGCCTTGATCAGGGTCGGGAAGGCGAAGGAGAACCCGATGAACGAGCCGAAGGTGCCGATGTAGAGGAACGACATAATCCAGGTGTGCCGGTTGGTCAGCGCCAACTTGTAGGACTTGCCGTCGGCCTTGGCGGTGGTGATGCTGTCCATGTATCGCAGCGCGCTGAACATCGCGACCAGGATGAACGGTACCCAGACCAGCACCGACAGCGTGATACCGAAGCGGTAGCCCGCTGGATCCTTGGCCATGATGTGCGTGCCGAGGGTGATCAGCAGCGGCAATATCAGCTGGGTCTGCGCGACGCCGACGTTACCGCCCGCGGCGTTGATTCCAAGGGCAGCCCCCTTCTTCCCCTCCGGGAAGTAGAACGAGATGTTAGCCATCGAGGACGAGAAGTTGCCGCCACCGAAGCCGGCGAGCGCGGCCAGGATCATGAACACCCACATGGGTGTGCTCGGCTGGTTGACGAAGTACGCCAAGCCCAACGTCGGGATGAGTAGCATGCCCGCGCTGAACGCGGTGAACGCACGCCCGCCGAACTTGGGTATGGCGAAGGTGTACGGAATACGCAGTGTGGAGCCGACCAGGGTCGGCATCGAGGTGAGCAACAGGGCGTTGCTCACCGCGGTCGGGTTGCCCTTGCCGAGTCCGGCAAGGAAGTCGAATCCGGCTAGGCCCATGCTGGTCACGACGGTGCCCCAGATGACCCAGATGCTGAATCCGAGGTTTTCGGAGAACACGGAGAAGATCAGGTTCTTGCGAGCGGTGAGTTTGCCGCCCGATTCCCAGAATTCGGCGTTGTCCGGCTCCCAGTGATCTAACCAGCGTCCCCTTTTCTGGTGGGTGAATGCGGGGGTGTCCGACTGCTGGCCGGTGGCAGCTACTGCGGCAGTCATCGGCTTCCTCTCGATCTGGCTCGGTGGGTTCGCCGAGCTGCGGTCGAGACAAAGGTAGGAGCTGGTTGTTGCGTGTGAATGGCCCCGAGTGACGTTCCAGGCAAATCCGACTCACACGGCCGCGTGCCGCTCGGTGACCTGTTGGTTACCTCGTCGGAAGCAAGGGTTCGGTCGGTCGACCAGAAGTTTTAGCGGTCCGGATATTCGGCGATCAGCGAAGCGAGGAAACATTGCGCGGCCTGCGCCGCGCGATCCGGATCGCCATCAATAACGGCCTGCACCAATTCATTGTGCTCCGCGTCGTAGGCGTCGTCGGATTTCGCGGACCGCGCCCGGATCACCTGTTCGATAATCGGCAGCAGCGAATCGTAGAACTCGAGATATATCGCGTTGTGGCTGGCGACGACGATCGCGCGATGCAGTTCCACATCGGCCTCGATCGCCGCGACGTTCTGTTCGTCCCAGTGCTGCTGGCTGCGTTCCTCCAGCAGCCGCCGCAGATTCGCGATATCGGTCTCATCACGGCGGCGCGCGGCCAGTGCCGCGGCATTGGTGTCCAGCGCCATGCGCAGCTCCAGCACATCGCGCTCCTCCGCATCGGCGAAGTACTTCGCGAGGGTGCCGCCGACCTCCGAGGCCGCGATGACATAGGTGCCCGAGCCTTGGCGACGCTCCAGCATCCCGGCGTGGACGAGGGCCTGCACCGCCTCGCGCACTGTATTCCGCCCGGTTCCGGTGAGCTCGGTGAGCTCCGGTTCGGTGGGGATTCGGGAGCCGATAGGCCAACGGCCGGAACGAATTTCGGCACGCAGCTGCTCGGTTACCTGGGCAATGAGGCTGGTCCGCCGGACGGGTTGCACGGCATCAGAGTACCGCCCATCACAAATCCTTGCCTCCTATCATGGGGTCATCCTATGATTTCGCGGTGACTGCGACTCTCCCGGAAACCACGACTCGCCCGGAATATCTCCGGGTCGAGCGGCGCAAACGTGCACTGACGGAAGGCCGACTGCTCGTCCTCGCCGCCATTGTGATGTCCGCGCTCACCCTCCGGGTCGCCGTCACCGCATTCTCGCCACTGGCCGAGCGCATCGGCGCCGATATCGGCTACTCGACGGCCGTCGTCGGTGTCTTCGGCATGATCCCGACGCTGATGTTCGCGGTTTCAGGTTTGCTCACCCCGCTTTTCGTGCGCCGGATGGGACTGGAGCGCACCGCACTGGTCGCGATGCTGATGGCTGGACTCGGCATGCTGATTCGGGCGGCAGTCGGCGGCACGGCCGAACTGCTGATCTTCTCCGCGTTGGCCCTCGGCGGCATGGGCATCGGCAATGTGGTAATTCCGCCGCTGGTCAAACGTTACTTCCCGGACCGGCTCGCGGTGGTCAGCTCGCTGTACATCACCATGGTCCAGCTCGGCACCGTGGTGCCCGCGCTGATCGCGGTGCCGGTCGCCGACGCACACGGTTGGCGGATCTCCTTGGGGCTGTGGGCAATTCTCGGCTTCGCCGCCGCGCTGCCGTGGCTCGGTGTACTGCGTGATCGCCGCGGCCACGACCAGGTCGACAGCACCGCGCTGCCGCAGCGGACCCAGGGCCGCAAGGGAAAGGTATGGCGTTCGCCGGTGGCATGGGGCATGGCGGGCATGTTCGGCATGACCTCGCTGACCACCTACGCCATGTTCACTTGGCTGCCCAAGATCCTGTCCGAGGCGGGTGCGAGTGCCGCATTCGGCGGGACTATGGTCGGTGTGTTCGCGCTGGTCGGCCTGGTGTCGGCATTCACCGCACCGACGGTGGTCGCGCGGTTCCGCAATCCGTTCGGGTTCGTAGTGGGTTGTGCCGTCTTCTTTTTCACCGCATTCGCCGGACTGCTGCTCGCGCCGATGAGTGCGCCGCTGCTGTGGGTCGTGCTGTTGGGCCTCGGTCCGAGCACCTTCCCGATGGCGCTGACGCTGATCAATATGCGCACCAGAACCCCGCAGGGTTCGGCCGCGCTGTCGGGCTTCACGCAGGGCGTCGGATATGCGGTGGCCTGCGTCGGTCCGGTGCTGTTCGGGATGCTGCACAGCGCGACCGAGGGCTGGGCCGCACCGTTCGCGATGCTCGTCGTCGCGGTGCTGGTGCTGCTCGTCGGCGCATGGCAGGCCTGCAAGCCGCGCATGCTCGAAGACACCTGGGGCTAACTGCGAGCTCACAGCTCGAGTTGCGAGGTTGTGCGGGGGCGGCCATGCTGTGCGTGGCGGATCACATCGTGACAATGCGGGGGAGCGCGTGCGTCACACCTCACGCGCCGGTAATTCGAAGATCGGCTGTTTGTGACGTGCGGAAACCGGTGTGTCACATGGCCGAAACATTTCGTTGAAACTCACCCGGCTTTCCCGGTAATCGTGAGCAACCGTTGATTTGACGGTCATTTGGGGCAGCATTTCGGCAATACCCGTTTCCTACCGTGGGGCTAACCGATTTTGGGAGGCCCCTGTTGAGCACGCTGACGCGTAACCACAACATCGAGCATTGGGATGCCGAGGATGTCGCGGCCTGGGAGGCCGGTGGCAAAGACGTCGCCAGGCGCAATCTGATCTGGTCGGTCTTCGCCGAGCATGTCGGGTTCTCGGTGTGGTCCATCTGGTCGGTCATGGTGCTGTTCATGCCCACCGACAAGTTCGGCATCGATCCGGCTGGCAAGTTCTTCCTGGTCGCCATGCCGACGCTGGTCGGTGCGTTCCTGCGCATTCCCTACACCGTGGCCACGGCGCGCTTCGGCGGTCGCAACTGGACCATCTTCAGTGCCACGCTGCTGCTCATTCCGACGCTGCTCACGCTGTACTTCATCAATCAGCCGGGCACCTCGTACACGACCTTCCTGGTGGTGGCCGCATTCGCCGGATTCGGCGGCGGCAATTTCGCCTCCTCGATGACCAATATCAATGCCTTCTACCCCCAGCGGCTGAAGGGCTGGGCGCTCGGGCTGAACGCGGGCGGCGGAAATATCGGCGTGCCCGTCATCCAGCTGGTCGGTCTGCTGGTCATCGCCACCCTCGGCAACGGCTACGCCTCGCTGATCTGCGCGATCTACCTCGTGCTCGTCGCGCTGGCCGGTGTCGGCGCGGCGCTGTTCATGGACAACCTGAAAAACCAGAAGGCCGATCTGTCCTACATGATCACGGCGCTCAAGGTGCCGCAGTCCTGGGCGATCGCCTTCCTCTACATCGGCACCTTCGGATCGTTCATCGGCTACAGCTTCGCCTTCGGTCAAGTGCTGCAGATCAGCTTCAAGGCCGGTGGTGACACCGTCGCGCAGGCCACACTGCACGCCGCGCAGATCGCCTTCATCGGTCCGCTGCTCGGTTCACTGGCCCGGCCGTACGGCGGCAAGTTGGCCGACCGGATCGGCGGTAGCCGGGTCAGCGTGTACACCTTCGCCGTGATGACCGCGGCCGCTGTCCTGGTGGCCGTGGCGAGCGCTGCGGGTGACCGCAGCGGCGGCGTACCGAGCGGCGCCGCGATGACCGCGCTGGTGGCCGGATTCATCGCGCTGTTCGTGGTGTCCGGTATCGGCAACGGCGCGGTCACCAAGATCATCCCGTCGGTCTTCGACGCCAAATCCAAGAGCCTGGACGCGAGTCCGGCCGCCCAGGCCTCCTGGTCACAGAACACATCCGGTGCACTCATCGGTTTCGTCGGCGCGATCGGTGCGCTCGGCGGCGTCGCGATCAACCTCGTCCTGCGCTCCTCCTACGCCTCGACCAAATCGGCGACCACCGCGTTCTGGGTCTTCATGGCCTTCTACGTGGCCTGCGCCGCGGTGACCTATCTGGTGTTCCTGCGCCGCCCGCGCGGCGGTGTCGACTCCGAGGTCGTCGCGGAGGCCGAAGCACTCGTGCTCGAAGCCGAGGCAGGCAATCCGTCCCAGTCCACCAGCACGTCGGCCCGAGCCTGACACCGAATCATCAACGGAGGACAGTCATGAACTCGACAGTCGACCCCACCCAGCGCAAGACCGTCGTGGTCGCCGGCCACGGCATGGTCGGGCACCGGTTCGTCGAGGCGCTGCGGTCCAGGGACGAGGCAGGCCAGTGGCAGGTCGTCATCCTCAGCGAGGAGCAGCTGCCCGCGTACGACCGCGTTGGACTCTCGTCGTACGTCGGCAACTGGGATCCCGCCGCGCTGGCCCTGCCCGGTAACGAATACGCCGGCGACGAGCTGGTCGAGCTGCGCCTGGGTCAGTCCGCGCAGTCCATCGACCGCGAGGCGCGCAAGGTCACCACCTCGGCGGGCGACACCATCGCCTACGACGCGCTGGTGCTGGCGACCGGTTCGTACCCGTTCGTACCGCCGGTCCCTGGCCACGATCTGCCGGAGTGCTTCGTCTACCGGACAATCGATGACCTGGACGGCATCCGCGCGGCAGCCGCCGCGGCCGGACCCGGCGCGGCCGGTGTGGTCGTCGGTGGTGGTCTGCTCGGTCTGGAGGCGGCCAACGCGCTGCGCCTGCTCGGTATGACGCCGCATGTGGTGGAGTTCAACCCCCGTCTGATGCCCGCCCAGGTCGACGAAGGTGGTGGCGCCATCCTGGAGAAGCTGGTCGTCGATCTGGGGCTGCAGGTGCACACCGGTGTCGGCACCGCGTCAATCGAGACCGTCGCGGACGCGGAAACGGCTGAGCGCCTGAAGGTTACGCTCTCCGACGAGACGGTGATCGAGGCCGGACTTGTGGTCTTCTCCGCCGGTGTCCGCCCGCGCGACCAGATCGCCCGCGACAGCGGCATCGAGGTCGGCCCGCGCGGTGGCATCATCACCGACCTGGGTCTGCAGACCTCCGATCCGAATATCTACGCGATCGGCGAATGCGCTGCGGTGGAAGGCGTTTGCTACGGCCTCGTCGCCCCCGGCTACACCACCGCCGAGATCGTCGCGGACCGATTGCTCGGTGGCGCGGGCGAATTCCCCGGCGCGGACATGTCGACCAAGCTCAAGCTGCTCGGCGTCGATGTGGCCAGCTTCGGTGATGCGCACGGCACCACCGAGGGCGCGCTGTCGGTCGTGCTGCACGACGCCGCCAAGGGCACCTACGCGAAACTCGTCGTCTCCGACGACGCGCAGATCCTGCTGGGCGGCATCCTGGTCGGTGACGCGACCGCGTACTCGGCGCTGCGTCCGCTGGTCGGGCGTCCGCTGCCCGCCGAACCGGCAGCGCTGATCTCGCCCGCCGGCGCCGAACTCGGTGCCGACTCGCTGCCCGACGATGCCCAGATCTGTTCCTGCAACAACGTTTCCAAGGGTGCGATCTGCGGGGCCATCGAAGAGGGCGCCTGCGATATCGCGGGTATCAAGAAGTGCACGTCCGCGGGAACCTCTTGCGGCGGTTGCGTTCCGATGCTCAAGAAGCTGCTCGAGCAGTCCGGCGTGGAGATGTCCAAGGCGCTGTGCGAGCACTTCTCGCAGTCGCGGGCCGAGCTGTTCCAGATCGTCCAGGTCACCGGCATCCGCACCTTCTCCGCCCTGATCGCCAAGCACGGCACGGGCACCGGCTGCGATATCTGCAAGCCGACGGTCGCCTCCATCCTGGCCTCCACCTCGAGCGATCACATCCTCGACGGCGAACAGGCCGCGCTGCAGGACACCAACGACCACTTCCTGGCGAATCTGCAGAAGAACGGCACCTACTCGGTGGTGCCGCGGATGCCCGGCGGTGAGGTCACCCCGGATCAGCTGATCACCATCGGTCAGATCGCCAAGGAATTCGACCTCTACGTCAAGGTCACCGGTGGTCAGCGCATCGACCTGTTCGGCGCCCGTGTCGAACAGCTGCCGCAGATCTGGCAGCGCCTCGTCGATGTCGGCATGGAATCCGGGCACGCGTACGGCAAGTCGCTGCGCACCGTGAAGAGCTGCGTCGGCTCCACCTGGTGCCGCTACGGCCAGCAGGATTCGGTCGGCATGGCCGTACTGCTCGAGAAGCGCTACCGCGGCCTGCGCTCGCCGCACAAGCTGAAGCTGGCCGTCTCCGGTTGCGCCCGGGAATGTGCCGAGGCACGCGGTAAGGACGTCGGTGTGATCGCCACCGAACAGGGCTGGAACCTCTATGTCGGTGGTAACGGCGGTCTGACCCCGAAGCATGCGGTCCTGCTGGCCGGTGAACTCGACGACGAGACGCTGATCAAGTACATCGACCGGTACCTGATGTTCTACATCCGCACCGCCGACCGGCTGCAGCGCACCGCGCCGTGGCAGGAGGCGCTGGAGGGTGGCATCGAGTACCTCCAGCAGGTCGTGTGCGAGGACAGCCTCGGTATCGCCGCGGATCTGGAGGCGGCCATGGCCCAGCATGTCGCCGGTTACCGCGACGAATGGGCCGCGGTGCTCGAGGACGAGGAGAAACTGTCGCGTTTCGTGTCCTTTGTCAATGCCCCGGAAGAGGCAGATCCGACCATTTCGTTCGATGAGACCGGGGAGCGGAAGGTCCCTGTGTTGCTCGGCATACCGGAAATCCCGGTCGCCACACACGGGAAATAGCCGCTTAACCCTGAAGAAACAGGACGCCGGTACCAATGGGTAAGGCGTTTGGAGGATGACACCGATGACCGTGATGGATACCCCCGGCATTGCCACAGCTACCACTGTGTTGACCCACGACTTGCCATCCCCTTCGGGTTGGACGCAGGCCTGCCGACTCGACTACCTGATTCCCGGCCGCGGCGTCGCGGTGTTGCTGAAGGGCGGCCGTCAGGCCGCTCTGTTCTTGATGACCGACGGCACCCTCGCCGCCGTGGGCAATATCGATCCGATCGGTCGCGCGGCAGTGATGTCGCGCGGGATCGTCGGTGACCGCGGCGGTATTCCGGTCGTGGCCTCACCGCTGCTGAAGCAAGCGTTCTCGCTGCTGGACGGGCGCTGCCTGGACGACGATTCGGCGACGCTGCCGGTATACGCGGTGCGCGTCGAGGACGGCATCGTTTCGGTTTCCAATGAGCCGGTCGATGCCGGTCTTGTCGCCGCGGACGGTGGATAAGCATGACGACAATCGATACGGGCGCCTGTCTGGCCGGTTTCACAGTCGGCGTCACGGCCGCCAGGCGGGCCGATGAGTTCGCCACGCTGCTCACCCGACGGGGTGCCGGTATCGTCGCCGCTCCCGCTATCCGCATCATCCCGCTGTCCGACGACACCGAACTGGAGCGGGTGACCCGCGAGATCGTCGCCGATCCCCCGCAGATCGTGGTGGCCACCACCGGCATCGGATTTCGCGGCTGGATGGAAGCGGCTGAGGGCTGGGGGATTGCCGAGGATCTGCGGCTGACGCTGTCGTCCACCAGGATGCTGGCGCGTGGACCGAAGGCCAAGGGCGCCATCCGCGCCGCGGAATTGCGTGAGGAATGGTCGCCCGCGTCCGAATCCTCGGCCGAGGTGCTCGATCACCTGCTCGCCGAGGGTGTGGAGGGTGTGCGGATCGCGGTCCAATTGCACGGCGCGACAACCGAATGGGAGCCGGTACCGGACTTCTGTGAGGTATTGCGTTGTGCCGGTGCGGATGTCGTGCCGGTGCCGGTGTATCGCTGGGTGCCGCCGGATGATCAGGGCCCGATGGACAACCTGATCGAGGCCATCATCACCTCCAGCCTGGACTGCGTGACCTTCACCAGCGCGCCCGCCGTGGCGTCGACATTGATGCGCGCCAAGGAAACCGGGCTCCTCGAGGGTGTGCTGCACGCGCTGCGCGGACGGGTCCTGCCCGCCTGCGTAGGACCGATCACCGCGGCTCCGCTGGAGGAATTGGGTGTGGCGACCTCGATGCCCGGGCGGGCGCGCCTCGGTGCGCTGGCCCGCCACGTCGCCGAGGAATTGCCGCGGCGCGCCAATCGGATTCAGGCTGCTGGACACACCATCAGCGTGCGCGGGGCGTGCGTGGTGGTGGACGGTTCGGTGCGCCAGCTCGCGCCCGCGCCGATGGCGTTGATGCGCTCGCTGGCGCGACAGCCCGGCCGGGTGGTGTCCCGGGAGGATCTGCTCGCGGCGCTGCCCGGTGGTGGTGACGATACCCATGCCGTGGAGACCGCGATCGCGCGGCTGCGCGCTGGGCTCGGTACGCCGAAAGCCATTCAGACCGTGGTCAAACGGGGTTACCGGCTGGCGCTGGATGCCGCGGATTGCGCCGATGACTTTCCGCGCGCAGTAGCTACCGGTCGTGCGCCGGTAGCGGGTATCGGTACCCCGGCCCGCGCGCCGAGGTACGCACAACCTGCGGGGAGCTGGTGACCGCTCCGGCCCTGGTCCTGGTCGCACACGGCACCAGGAGTACCAGGGGTGTGCAGATGATCGCCGCGCTCGCGGAGGCGGTGGTACAGGAGTTCAGGGGGACGGCAGCCGGCGGGGTGGGTGAGCTCGGCGCCGCGGTTTCGGGGCGCGACGCCGAACTACCTTGGGTGCGTACCGGTTTCGTGGATGTGCTCGGTCCGTCGCCGGCCGAGGTGCTGCGCGATCTGACCGATTCCGCGGGGGAAGCCGTTCCCGCCGTGGTGGTTCCGGCCTTCCTCGCCTCCGGATACCACGTCTATCAAGATGTGCCGCGCGAGGTGGCCGAGAGCGGTCATCACGAAGTCGCGGTGACACCCGCGATGGGTCCGGACCCGGCGTTGGCCCGCATCATGGCCATGCGGTTGCGTGCCGCAGGCTGGCGTCCCGGTGACGCGGTGGTCTTCGCGGCGGCCGGATCCTCGGATGCCCGTGCGCGCCAAGACGTTCGGCGCGCGGCAGGCATGCTGGCCGAACATCTGGATGTCCCGGTTCGCATCGGCTACGTCGCCACCGGAGCTCCGCGCGTGCCGGAAGTCGTCGCCGAACTCCGCGAGTCGGGTGCCCGGCGCGTCTTCATCGCCTCCTACCTGCTGGCACATGGCCTGTTCCAGCAGCGTCTGCACGAGGCAGGTGCTGATGGTGTTGCTGAACCGATCGGCGTTCACCCCGCCGTGGTCCGCCTGATCGCCGACCGCTACCGTGCCGCTACCCGAGAATTGATGCGGGCCAACACATTCCCTGTGGAAGTCAGCGGGGCGTAGCGCGTAAGCCACGCAGTACGGGCGCTGATATTTGTGGCGAACGCGCTCTAACCGGTTCGATCAGGTTAGGGCGCCTTCGCTGTCACAGGGACTGGTAGTCGTTGGCTGGTTCCGGAGAATGTCATTGGATCTGAATACCAGCGGTGCTCTGGGCGTTCTGCTGCTCCTGCTCGCTGATCCGTTGGACCGACACTTTGATCGTGTCACGGATCAGGTTCACCACCTCGATATGCTCGGCGAGTGCGGAGTCGATATCCCCGTCACCGCCAATGGCTTTCTCGCCCAGCATTTTCGCCAGTTGGTCCGCGCATTCGTATTTGCCCAGCCCCGTGACGTGGTTCATCTGGCTCGCACCTGCACCCGTCCATTTGGCATCCACGGGCCGCATCACAGTGTAGGTCGGGCTCATGGCACCCGGAATGTTCGACAAGCGCAGACGCATACGGCACGGCGCTGGTCAGGTTGAGATCGATAACATCGGATTCGTCCAGGTCGTCATACTCGATGAGCCAGCCGTCCGCGCCCACCACACACAATGAGCCGTCCGCGAGCTGGCACAGCGTGACGCTATCGGTGGGAGCCAGTTCGAGCTTGCGTCGCGTGTCTTCGTGGAAGGCGGTGAGCAGTGCCTTTACAGCGGGGGCGATTTCATCTCGGTGGGTCTCGATCTCATTCATCTGCATTGTGCCCCAATGGGTTCGGGAGGTCTGCGGCGCACAGCAGCGCGGTCCAATAGTCGTTGCGTAGCACGTCCCAGAGGTTGTCGTGCGCGGGCAGCAACTCGCGCGCATCGGCCAGATCTGGATTTACGTCGAACAGGATGGTTCCGGACTGCGCATCCGGAAGTGGTGTGCGCGACGGAAGCCGATGTGCGGTGAACGACTCGCGGGGGAACTGCACCCGCAGTACGCGCGCCGAACTACTGACCAGCTGCCACACCGCAATCTTGTCACCGTCGCGAGTTCGGGTGGTTCGCAACATATCTCGCCGCATCACTTCACCTCGCCACTGGCATGCCCGATGCCGGGGGAATCGACACCCCGGCACCGGGACGACTCGGTGGGCGCGGGTTGGTTCGCCCACTCGTGAATCGCGTCCGCGAACAACTCGACAACATCGGCCGATGCACCGACGTAGCTGGTGGGTGGACCGATGAACGGATCTCGTTGGGGAAGCTCATGGTTCGGCATCTGCGGTCCTCCCGTACCTCGATGGCTATAGTTGTGAACCCGGCCCGGCAATCTCTGGATGCCCTCGGGGCGGAAGCGGACTACTCAAGAGCGATGGCCGTTCCCCTACCGGGCGCATTTCCAGCAGACCACCGAGCAAGCAGCCCGGGGCCGCCGATCTGAAATTTCGCGGGAAGTTATGCAAAGAGCCTGAGCGGATTACAGATATTCGCGATGCTGCTTCAAATTGAAACGTCACAGAAGGGGAGATGGGTATGGGTGAAACGGGAGAACCGCAGTCTTTGCCGAAGCGTCAGCTCGGCCAGTACCTTCGAGAGGCCCGCGAGGAACAGGGCATGAGCCTTGCCGAGGCAGCCGAGCACATCAACCGCTCGGCTCCGACCCTGCTGCGGATCGAGAAGGGCATCACGAAAAAGCTTCAGCCGTTGGAGATCGAGGCGCTCTGTCGACTGTACGGGTTCGATCAGGTGAAGACAGAGGCAATGAAAGGGCTTGCCCAGCAGGCTAATACGAAGAACTGGTGGCGCGAGTTCGATGACTTGATCCCGGCCAACTTCGACATCTACGTCGGGCTGGAGACTGCGGCCCAGGAGATTGCCACATACCAGCCCGACCTGATCCCTGGCCTGTTGCAAACCCCCGATTATGCCCGCGCACTCATGCGCAGCGCGCTTCCGCTTGATGCGACAGAGGAAATCGAACGCCGTGTTCAGTTGAAGATGCGACGGCAGCTTCTCATCACCCGCAAGGTCAACCCGGTCGCCTTCCAGGTTGTCATCCACGAGGGCGCGATTCGACGCGTCGTTGGTGGTGGCAAGGTGATGGCTGCCCAATTACGCCATCTCGCCGACATGAGCACCCGTACTAACATCACTGTCCGAGTGCTTCCCTTCGCTGCGGGCATCCCGCTCGGCGATCCCGTCGGATCATTCGTCATCCTGCGGTTTGGCGCGGGCGTGCGCACCGTGGTCTATGCCGAGATCTTCACTGGTGACCTCTACCTGGAGAAATCCGCTAGCCTGCGCCGGTACGCTGGCGCTTATGAGGCCATTCAGCAAGCTGCGCTGGATGAGCCCAGAAGCAGGAGCCTGCTCCGGCAGGTGGCGAAGGAGTATCGAGGGTGAACGCTGATCTATCCGGTGCCAAGTGGTTCAAGAGCAGCCGAAGCACCGCGACCAAGGAATGTGTGGAGGTTACGTTCCTTGATGGCGGCATGGTTGGTGTCCGCGACTCCAAGAACCCAACCGGTCCGGCGCTCGTATTCACCCCGGGCGAATGGTCGGCCTTCACCGCTAGCGTGAACGATAGTGAGTTCGAGCGCCCCTAACCCCATTCGAGACATGCGCCCCGCCCGAGGCGGTGCTCAGACGGGGCGTTCCCTATGTATCGCCCGAGAGTTGGTTCGTGCACACGCTATTCGATTGTGGACCAACAATCTGAAGCGAAATCGCTACGCTGAATTCATGTCTCAGCCTGCGCGGATTTCGATGCGTGAACTGCGTAATCACGTCGATGACGTGCTGCGGCGAGTCGAGGCCGGGGAAACCTTCGAAGTCACCGTGAACGCGCGGCCGGTCGCCTTGCTGGTGCCTCGCCGCGAGCGTCCGTCCACTGTGCCGACGCGGGCCTTCTTCGCGGATCTGCCACTCGCTGATGCTGGATTGCGGGATCAGCTTGCCGATGACGGGGTGCGGGTGAAGGAGGCGCGGTAGGCGCTCGGGGGGAGGCCTACGTGGCGGATCATGTGTTGGCGCAGGGATTCCGCGGAGCCGATGCCGCTGTGGCGGGCTACCTGGTCCATGGGCAAAGTGGTGGATTCGAGGAGTTCGCGGGCGCGCTGAATGCGTTGGTGCAGTAGCCATTTCTGGGGGCTCAGGCCGGTTTCCTCGTGGAAGCGACGGGTGAGGGTGCGCACGCTGGTGCGGGCGTGGGTGGCCAGATCGTCCAGGGATAGGGGAGTGTCGAGTCGTTCCAAGGCCCATGTGCGGGTGGCCGAGATTGTCAGTCCGTTCTCGGGCGGCAGTGGCGAGTCGACGAATTGGGCTTGGCCGCCTGGTCGCACCGGTGTCACCACGGCGGCGCGGGCTGCGGCATTGGCGACCGTCGCACCGTAGTCGGTGCGAATCAGGTGCAGGCACAGGTCTATTCCGGCGGCGGCACCGGCGGCGGTGGTCACCGGTCCGTCCTCGATGAACAGTGCGTCGGTGCGCACGTTCACGTCCGGGAACATCGCGGCGAGTTCGTCGGCCAGTCCCCAGTGCGTGGTTGCGGTGCGTCCGGTCAGTAATCCGGCTTGTGCCAGTACGAAAGCGCCGCTGCAGATCGAGGTGACCCGCTTGCCTTGGTCGACGGCCCTGCGCAGTGCCGCGAGGGTGGCCGCATCGGCGGTGCCACGACTGCCGGTGCTCGGCACGATGACGGTATCCGCCTCGTCGAGCGCATCCAGTCCGCGCGGCACCACGACATCGAAGCCGCCCAGCGCGCCGGGAACCACGCCGGGTTCGGCGGTGCACACCACCATCCGATAACACGGCTCACCGTCCACCGTCACCGTGCCGAGCATGGTTCCGGGCATGGCGAGTTCGAAGGGCTTCACCGGCGCGACGGCGACAACGGCCACGGTCTTCATGGCTGGATCCTTGGGATAGATGGCTAACCGGCCACTAGTCTAACGCTCCCGCGCCCGGCAATGTTGATGGCACGCGATCGGGGAATTGTCTCGGCTGCGTGAATCATCTTGTCTCAGAAGGGAAGTCGCATGCCTTCGCATGTCATCATCGGCCGGGGCGCCACCGCCTCGGCAACCGCGGTCCGGTTGGCCGAATCCGGTGACCAGGTGCGGATGGTCAGCCGCAGCGGCACCGGCCCACAGCATCCTGATATCGAACTGATCGCCACCGATGCCGTGGACGCGGCCGCGCTCACCGCTCTCGTCAAGGGGGCGGACACCGTATTCAATACCGCGATGCCCGCCTATCACACCTGGCCGGAGGCCGTACCGCCACTGTTCGGGGCCATCCTGTCCGCCGCAGAGCAGTCTGGTGCGGATTACGTGATGCTCGGCAACCTGTACGGCTACGGTCCGGTGGAAGGTGTGGTCACCGACGACACACCGCTGGCGGCCACCGGACCCAAGGGGCGGGTGCGCGCGCGGATGTGGCTCGATGCCAAGGCAGCGCACGATGCGGGCCGGGTGCGGGTCACCGAGGTCAGAGCAGGGCAATTCCTCGGTGCCGGTGCGGTATCGCTGTTCTCACTGCTGGTGCAGCCGAAAGTGGTTGCGGGCCAACTCGCTCTGGTGCCGCAGGATGTGGACCTGCCGCACTCCTACACCGCGATCGGTGACGCGGCAGCGGCACTCGTAGCGGTCGGGCGCAGCGAAAGCGCTTGGGGACGTGCCTGGTTCGCGCCGACAATCACCAGCACCCTGCGTGCGGCCGCCGAGCGTTTCGCCGCAGCGGCGCAGGCTCCGAAGCCACGACTCGAGGTGATGACCGACCGCGAATTGACCCTGCTCGGCCACACCGACCCGTTCTGGGCCGAATTGTTCGAGACCTACCACATGTCGCACCGCGAGTTCACCGTCGACGACACAACCACCCGGGAGACTTTCGGACTCACCGCGAGCAACCTCGACGAGGTCTTTGCGGAGGTGGCCGCGGCATAGTGAACTGGCGCTACGACGGCGGTCGACCGCGGCATTCCGGACAGCGTTGAATGCCGCGGTCTCGGGGGCCTTGTCGTCAGTCTTCGTAGTGTGAACCGACTTGCACCACAACGATTTCGGTGTCTGTCACGTAGTAGACCAACCGATGCTCTTGGGTGATGCGCCGTGACCAGTGCCCGGCAAGGTGGTGGCGTAGCGGCTCAGGTTTACCGATCCCCTCGAACGGGTCGCGCAGTGCCGCGTCGATCATTTTGTTCGCGCCTTTCAGTACGGCCCGATTGGTGGTCAGCCAGTCCGTGTAGGACTTCCAGCCTTGCGCGGTGAACATGAGTTTCCGGTCGGCCATAGGCTCAGTCTTGGTCGGGGTCGATGAGCTCGTGTGCCTCGGTGCGTCCTGCGCGGGCGTCCTCGGCGGACTGGAGTAGCTTCACCCCGCCATGTGTGCGCAGCACGTACAGCGTTTCAATGAGCGAGTTGTAATCGCTTTCGGCCATGAGTACGGCGTTCTCGCCGCTCTTGGACACGACAGTCACGGTGTCGTGGTCGTCGTTGACCTGCTGGACCAGTCCGAACAGGTTCTGGCGCACGGTCGATATCGGTAGAGCTTTGGCCATCTCTCACACCTCGCACGTAGTGGTACGACTTATTGTACGACACATGCGAGGTGTCGACCTTGGCGGCGTGATGTTCTGAGCGTGTGAGTTGATGACAGTGGCGCGGATCGGGCGAATCCGTAGTGGGTAGACCCGCCGCGTTCACTGGAATCCGTGCTGGCGCTTTGGATTCTTGTCAAAACCGGAGTTCGTCGACCATCCCGGCCGTGTACCGGCGCTGCGCCGACACGGCCGGGCACCTCTTGTCGTAGCCGAGCACTGGTGTGTGGGGGTGCCGGACAACAGACGAGTTGTCCAGTCTCAGGCGTTGTCGTAGGCGTCCTGCAGAACCTTGATATCGAGCTTGGACATGGACTGCAGCGCCGCGGCGACGGCGGCGGTCTTGGTGGGGTTCGCACCGTCCATGAGGGTGGGCAGGGCCGCGGGGACGACCTGCCAGGACAGGCCGTAGCGGTCGGTGAGCCAGCCGCACGGCCCTGGCTCGCCGCCGTCGACAAGGGCGTCCCACAGGCGATCGACCTCGGCCTGGGTATCCACGATCACCTGGATCGATGCGGCATCCGTGAACGGATGTCCGGGACCGCCGTTCATCAGGGTGTACGGGTGGCCGTCGAGTTCGATCGAGACGATGAATGCCGAGCCATCGGGGTGGCGATTGACATCCGAGATGCGCGAGTTGGGGATCAGTGCGGTGTAGCGGGCAGCGGCTTCCTCGGCGTTGCTGTCGAACCAGAGGAAAGTGTTGACCGACATGGTGGGCTCCTTGGGTTGATTTTGACCTGCTGTCACCCGTCGGTCGAAGCTGCTCTTACGCCTTCGACATATCTCCGCGAAATTTCTGAAGAAATTTTTCGCGCAGGTCAGACGCTCGCGACGGCGATGAAGCGGTCTGGAGTGATTGTGATCAGTACCCGCGCGCGCTCCACCTCGCCCAGCACCGGCCCACTGCCGTACTTCTCCCAGATGCGCTGGGTCCACACGCCATCCGCGTCGAGGGTCAGTTCAGCATCCCCGATCACCCGAACCTGCCGATTCGGCCGCTGCCCGCCGTCGCGCGAACCCACAACCTCCCGGTCGATCACAAGTCCGACTCGCGGATTCGCCAGGATCCGCCGCAAATGTGGCCGCCCAGCCCAACTCGTCAGCCGAAACGTCTGCTGATCCCACAGGAACCATATCGGTGTGACATGCGGATATCCGGCCGCGTCGATGGTGGCCAGGTGCGCGACGATATCGCTGGCCAGCAACCCGGCAATCTCGGCTCGACGTAACGCCCGCATCCAGATCCCCTCGAATCGAACTTATGTTCGATTCTACCTCGTTTTGGCGTGTCGGACTCGCTGGTGCTGGTTCTCGCGGTGGAAGGCGCCCGCTGTGCGGGGCATGATGAGGCCATGACGAGACCGGCGACGTCCCCGTGCTGCGGCGAACGCGCGACGGCCGTCACATAGACGGTTTTTCGCGCCGGGACCGATCCTCGGTTCGGTTGGGGGAGTGGTTGCTACGACGGTGGCGGCGGGGTGCCGCGTGGTCACGTCGTGACGGTACCGCTCGGCTGGAGCGCCGAGCCGCGCATCGAATGGAGCCAGGACGTGGTGGTCCTGGTTTTCGAGCCCGGTGGTGAGATCGGTGTTCCGATGAAGATGGTGCTGGATACGCGGTAGCCGGGAATTGGGCACACCTTTCGGTGAAAGGGGTGTCGAGTCGGCTACGCGCAGTCGGGGGCGTCGGCGTCTTCGAACAGCGGCTTACCGGTGGGCGGTGCGTAGACGACGTCGAGGACGAGGGGGTCGGGGCCGAGGTTGCGGCCTATGTGCACGTTCCAGGCGCCTTCGGGCTCGTAGATGAAATCGCCGGTGTGAAATACCGGAGCCACGCAGTCGGGGCCCGGATGGGTGAGGGTGCCCGAGCGGACGAAGCCGAAGACCGGTCCGTAGTGATAGTGCCAGCCGGTGGAACCGCCTGGGGCAATGGTGATTTCGCGGACGACGAGGTCGGTGCCCGCCACGAACGGCAGCAGGCCCGCGGGGATTTGCGTCTGGGCAAGGGTGACCGCGGTGATATCGGTGCCTGGCGTCGCATGTGCGGTCGCGGCACCGAATACGGAACCACCCAGAACGATCGCCGCGGTCGCCGCACGCGTGAAGGGCGTCATCGCCGCAGCGTAGCCCCGAAGACGCTGTGCGGGAAAGGGAGATCGCCTCTGTTGCTGGAGTACCCGTGAGTTTTGGGCGATTTGCTCGCGCGGGCCAAGGCTGGACCGGCGCTTCGCCGACACATGCGGGCACCCCATGTCGTCGCCGGGCACCCCTGTCTTGGGTGCCCGGCTATCCGGCTGGTGCCTGGTCTCGGCGTGTCGTACTCCAGACCAGAATTCGGGAACTGTTCGTGCGTGGGAAGCGGTGTCGGGTTGCGTGATATGCCGCGGCCGTAGAGCATCGTGCCGTGCCGTCGAATCCGATGAACCCCGCTGGCGATCTGCCGGATACCGGAATTCCCGCTGCCAAGGCCGCCCATATGACCATGGACGAGCAGCACGAGTGGCATCGGAATTATCTACGGCGACACGCGGTTTCGCGACGTAGCGTGCTGCGCGGTGCGGCAGCGGCCGCCGCGGTAGCGGCCGTGGGAACCTCACCGTTCGGTAGGCGCGCCTACGCCGAGGACCTGCAGCTCGCGGTCGGCGGTCGACGGGTCGGATACGGGCCGGATGCGACGAGTCAGCTCCGGTTCGCCGGTCAGCTCTCTCGACCACCGGCCGGCACCAAGGTCTTCCTGGACCACGGCCCGACGCCCGCGCTCGGCGGCACCATCGAGGCCGAGGTGCGTAATCTACTGACCCAGGTTCCCGCCGCCGACGGCGGTGTCCTCGCGGCCGAACAGTTCTATGTGCACGCTCCAGTGGACGACCTCCCCGGACGTGTGCCGCATTTCTATCGCTGGCGTACCTCCGACGGGTTCACCTGCGATATCCGCGCCGCCGCACCCGCGATGCCGAGCGCGCGCAGTGCGATCCTGCCTTTCCGGTTCACCATGATGGGCGATCAGGGCACCGACGAAACGCCGGCGTTGCCGCAGGGCACCGTGCCCGGCGACTACGACGACAAGTACTACAAACCCGATAACGATCCGAACGCACCGCACGCGAGCAATGTGCTGCGCCAAATCGCCGCCGCCGAACCGGATTTCCACATTCTCGCCGGTGATATCGCCTACGCCGACCCGTCCGGCGGCGGGCGGCCGAACGAATTCGTCGCCAATGGCGCGAAGCTCGAAACCGGTTTCGACAAGTACAACCCCTACGTCTGGGATGTCTACTTCGGGGCCATCGAACGCAGTGCCGCCGAGACGCCGTGGATGTTCGCCACCGGCAACCACGATATGGAAGCGACCTACGGCCAGCACGGCTACGGCGGCCATCTGGCACGGCTGGACTTCCCGGGCAACGGTCCGGCGGGCTGCCCATCGGCGTACTCGTTCACCTACGGCAATGTCGCGGTGCTCTCGCTCGACGCGAATGACGTCACCTATGAGATCAAGGCCAATACCGGGTATTCCGGTGGGGCGCAGACGAGTTGGGTTGAGCGCACGCTCGCCGCCTACCGCGCGGACCCGAATATCGACTTCCTGGTCTGTTTCTTCCACCACTGCGCGTACTCGACCACCGACTCCCATGCCAGCGATGGCGGCGTGCGCGATGCGTGGGCCGGACTGTTCGACCGGTATCAGGTGGATCTGGTGCTGCAGGGCCACAATCATGTCTACGAGCGCACCGATCCGATCCGCGGTGGCGCCGCGACCAGGATCGCCGCGGACAATTCGATCGTCTACCCCGACACCGACGGCACGGTCTACTACACCGTCGGCGGTGGCGGTCGCCCGCGCTACGACTTCCAGCCCGGTTCGCAGGAAACCTTCCGCGGCCACGAATTACCGGACACCACGGTCCCGAACAGCTATGTGTGGACCGCGTCCGGCGGCAAACAGGACGAAGCGGCCCCGTGGTCGCGGGTGCGCTTCCGCAACTACTCGTTCCTGCGCGTCGATGTCCGCCCCGGCATCTTCGCCAGCGAAATGGATGTGGTCGCGGTTGACGAATACGGTCGAGAATTCGACAAACTCACCTTCCGCCGCCTGGTCCACTGAACCGCTACTTCTCCTTCGGCGGAAGCGAACGCGCATAGCTGACGCCGCGGTCGACCCATTCATCGAGCGCCGCGTCATCGGCGACGGCCGCGCCGTCGACCCGCAGCCAGTTGTTCATTTCGCGGCCGCCCATGACCATCGTGCCGACGTGTTCGCGGGCGAGCAGGATGGTGCTCTCCTCCGGGTCGACGCGGACGAGCAGACCACCCTTCGAACTCGCCGCGACCGCCATATTGCCGTTGATCAGGAAGGCGAGACCGCCGAACATCTTCTTCTCGCTCACCTCGGGCGTCGGGTCGATCAGCTCCCGTATCCGATCGGCGAGCACCTTGTCATATGCCATACCGCATTGTCGACCAGGGCACCGACAAGTTCGTCACGAAGCGTTCGCTACGCATCCAGAGCGGCGGCGAACAGCGGCCAGGACTGGTGCACGTCGTCCTGCCAGTACGCCCAAGCGTGGGTGCCACCCGGACGCATATTCACGGTGGCGGGGATACCCGCCGCGGCCAGCCGGTCCACGAAGGGACGGGTGCAGCCATCGATGACGGTCTCCATGACACCGCCGACCATCATGCGATCGAGCAGGCGGATCGGATTACCGTCGATGCCGCCATCGCCGAGGTTTTCGTGCGGTCCGGGTGCGCCAGTGCCCGACGAGACGTAGAGCGCCGAGCCGCGCAGGCGGTCGACGTGCAGCATGGGATCGTTTTCGGCCCAGGCCGGATTGTCCGGGGCGCCCCACATGTTGTCCGCATTCGCGCCGAAGACCGCGAGTTCGGCGTGCACATAGGCATTGCTGGCGGGATCGCTGGTGCGTGGGCAGCCGCTGTAGGCACCCACCGCCTGATACCGGCCGGGTGCGTTGATGGCCAGATTCAGTGCCGAGGTCGCCGACATCGACACGCCCGCGATGGCGTTGCGTCCGGTCATACCGAACCGCGAATCCAGCAGCGGCGGCAGTTCCTGGGTCAGGAAGGTCGTCCATTTATTGCGGCCGAGCACCGGATCGTCGTTGAGCCAATCGGTGTAGTAGCTCGCGCGCCCACCCATCGGCACGATCACATTGACGTTCTTATCCGCGAAGAAATCCGCGACATCCGTGCGGCGCGTCCATGGGCCGCCGTCCTCGCCGCCGTCGACCGCATTGAGCAGATAGAACGCGGGCGCACCCGAACCGGGGTGCGACATCCACAGCGTGATGGGCCGATTCATCGCCGCCGAATGGACCACCACCTCGAACTGTCGCCCGCCCAGCGGCCGGACATCGAGAATTTGGGGGCCGGGATCGGCTCCGGCGGTTACGGGGACGGACGCGGCGCAGACCGCCAATAGGGAAACCAGGCATCGCATAAGGGAGTGCGGCGAGCGAATCATCGGCACAGCGGAGCGTGGCGAGCGAACCATTGGCACAGGCCGGTACATGGGTCGATTCCTATCACGGCAGCTCGAGCGTCCTCGGTATTCGCCGGGCGTGTTTGCTCACAAATAACACGGCCCCGCCCTCCCGATGAGAGAGGACGGGGCCGCGGGGCATCGGGTGAGAGGACCCGAACTCGGGGTCAGCGCCAGGTTTCGGGCGTGACGGGGGCATCCCAGGCGCGCGCGTAGCGGCGCTTGTCGGGGGCGTTGGATTCCTTGGCGCGGTACACGATGTACGGCCGGGTCAGGTAGCCGAGCGGCGCGCTGAACATGTGGACCAGCCGGGTGTAGGGCCAGATGGCGATGAGGGTCAGCACGACGAGACCGTGCAACTGGAAGGTCCACGGCGTGCCGACCATCAGCTCGGGCTCGGGATGGACGGTGAAAAGGCTACGGAACCACGGGGATACGGTCTCGCGGTAGTTGTACGTACCCCACAGCAGGTTGCTACCCCAGGTGTTCAGCAGACCGGTGACCAGCGCGGCGGCCAGCAGCACATACATGAGCTGGTCATTGCGGGTGGTGGCCTTGCGCACGGCCGCAACGGTGATTCGGCGGTAGAGCAGGATGCCGACACCGAGAATGACCGCGAGTCCGGCGACCGAACCCGCCGCGACCGCGACCACGTGGTAGGTGTGCTCGGAGATGCCAACAGCGTCGGTCCAGGATTCCGGAATCAGCACACCGAGTACATGGCCACCGATGACACCGAGCATGCCGAAGTGGAACAGCGGGCTGCCCAGCCGCAGCAGTCGGCTCTCATAGATCTGGGAAGACCGTGTGGTCCAGCCGAATTGGTCATTGCGGTAGCGCCATAGGTGGCCGAGCACGAACGAGGTGAAGGCCACGTAGGGCAGCGTCATCCAGAAGGCGGTGGTCATCGGCGGGCTTCCGATCCGTCGAACAGCGATGGGTCCATGGCGAAGGGGTCGAGGCCGACCTCTTCCTCGGGCGGTCCCTGGGCGGCGAGTTCGGCGATGCGCCGCCGGTCGGCGGTGGTCAGCGGCGGCAGGGTGGCAACGACGGCCGCCAGCACCGCGGCGTACGGGGATCCGTTGTCCACCAGGGAGAGTCGCAGTAGTTCGATCACCGGAACGTGTTCGCCGAGTAGGCGTTCACCGCCGATCGGGTCGACGGTCGCGGCGAACTCCAGTAGCACCGGCAGGTGGTCGGGCAACTCCTCGTCACCGAGTTCGACACCGGCGTGCCGGTAGGCGTGTTTGAACCGCAACAGCGCCATACCGCGTTTGCGGGTGTCGCCGTAGGCATAGAACGTCAGGTGCATGCTGGAGCGGCGGCGCAGGTCGAAGGTCTCGACGTACTGCTGGGCCAGCGTAATCGGCGGGGTAGCGCGTAGATGGTGGATGAATTCCAACAGCGGCGCGCCCACCACATCGGGCAATTGCGTTGCGGCATCATCGATCTGATCCACGGTCGCCAACATCTGCTCGCTCGGATAGTCGAGCAGCAGCGCGGCGATTCGCCATACCAGGCGGCAATCGCGCTCGGATAGCTGAGCGACGGGCTGGGGCCTGCGGCGCACCTTCAGCAGTGCCATCATGCGCCTCCGGGTGTCAGCGGATTCATTTGCTCGCTCCGGTCGGCGTCGGCGTGACGGAACCGTTTGTAGCGCCATTCGTGGTCGGTCCCGAACCATTGGTGGCCGAGCCATTGGTGGCCGCAGCGATTTTCGCCGAACCATCGGCGTCGTGCCCCTTGGCCCCATTGCCATTGTGCGCGCTGGGCAGCAGACCATCGGTGCTGCGCCCATCCCAGTTCAACAGATTGATCCGGTTCGACTTCGCCTCCGGCGCAGCGCCATTGGTGTCGGTCAGATGGAACTTCTCCACCATTGTGTCGAATGCCGTCATACCCGGCCCGCCGTCGGTATCCAGGCTGCATCCGGTCGCCAGCGAATCCAGTTCGTGCGCCTGTGAAGTAGCGCCGTGCGGAATTACGTACCGGTGTTCATATTTCGCGATGGCAAGCAGTCGGTACATCGCCTCGATCTCCTCCGGCTCCAACCGCACCGACGGCGCGATCGACGGATCTGGCTCGATACCGAGATTCACCGACCGCATGAACGACCGCATGGCCGCCAGCCGTTGCAGCGACGCTCGCACGGGCCCGATCTCACCTGCGGTGAACAATTCGGCCAGGTATTCGACTGGAATGCGCAATGCGTCGATGGCGCCGAACAGATTCGACGCATCTTCGGCATCATGGCCGGTTTCGGAGAGCACATCCACCACCGGTGACAGCGGCGGCACGTACCAAACCATCGGCATGGTCCGGTATTCCGGATGTAGCGGCAGCGCGATCTGGTAATCGACGATCAACTTGTAGACCGGCGAAGTCTGCGCGGCCTCGATCCACTCCGGCGATATCCCGGCCCGTTCGGCCTCCGCGATCACCCGCGGGTCATGCGGATTGAGGAACACCCCGAGCTGCGAGGGGTACAGGTCCTTGGTTTCGGTGACCGAGGCCGCCGCCTCCACGGCATCCGCGTCGTACAGCATGACGCCGATATAGCGCAGCCGACCGACGCAGGTCTCCGAACACACCGTCGGAATACCGACTTCCACGCGCGGATAGCAAAACGTGCATTTCTCCGCCTTGCCCGTTTTGTGGTTGAAGTAGATCTTCTTGTACGGGCAGCCGCTGACGCACTGTCGCCAGCCACGGCATTTGTCCTGGTCGACCAGCACAATGCCATCCTCGGACCGCTTATAGATCGCACCCGACGGGCACGAGGCCACACACGACGGATTGAGGCAGTGCTCGCAGATCCGCGGCAGGTAGAACATGAAGGTCTGTTCGAACTCCAGCTTCACCTGATCCGACAGCTTGGCCAGCAGCGGGTCCTTACCGACCTGTTCCGGTCCCGAGCCGAGGTCGTCATCCCAGTTGGCGCCCCAGGTGATCTTCGTGTCCTGGCCGGTGATCAGCGATTTCGGCCGCGCGACCGGACTGGTGTCCATGGCGGGCGCGGACAGCAGGTTGTCGTAGTCGTAGCTCCACGGCTCGTAGTAGTCCGAAACCGTGGGCAGATCCGGATTGGCGAAAATATTGAGCAGGCGCTTCAGGCGCGACCCCGACTTCAGGGTCAGCTTGCCGCGCTTATTGAGCGTCCAGCCGCCCTTCCACTTCTCCTGGTCCTGGTACTGCCGTGGATAACCCTGTCCCGGACGGGTTTCCACATTGTTGAACCACATGTATTCGGTGCCACCGCGGTTGGTCCACGCCTGCTTGCAGGTGACGCTGCAGGTGTGACACCCGATGCACTTGTCCAGGTTCATCACCATGGCCATTTGTGCCATGACACGCATGTCAGTACTCCACTTCCTGCGAGCGCCGCCGAATGGTGGTCACTTCGTCGCGCTGATTTCCGGTGGGGCCGTGGTAATTCAGTGCGAAGGACTGCTGCGCATAACCGCCGATGAGATGCGATGGCTTGATCATGATGCGGGTCAGCGCGTTGTGGATGCCGCCGCGCTTACCCTTGCCCGGTTGCTTATCCGGTGCGCCCCAATCGAATCCGCCGGGAGCACCCTCGATGCGCGGCACGTCCACCGCCCGGTCCTGGGCGTGATACATGAATACCGTGCCCTCCGGCATCCGGTGGCTGACGATGGCTCGCGCGACGACCACACCGTTCCGGTTGACCGCCTCGATCCAATCGTTGTCCGACACACCGATTTTCGCGGCGTCCCTATCCGACATCCAGATCGACTGCCCGCCGCGCGAGAGCGTCAGCATGTGCAGGTTGTCCTGGTACGCCGAGTGGATGGACCACTTGGAATGCGGGGTCAGGTACCGAACGGTGACGCCGTTGTCACCGACGGACCCCACCCCTGGCTCACTGAACAGCGCGCTCATATCGAGCGGCGGCCGGAAGACCGGCAGCTGCTCGCCGAGTTCGGCCATCCAGTCGTGATCGAGGTAGAAGTGCTGGCGCCCGGTCAGGGTGTGCCATGGCTTGAGTCGTTCGGTATTGATGGTGAACGGCGAATACCGTCGTCCACCGGTCTCGCTACCCGACCATTCCGGTGAGGTGATCACCGGTACCGGTCGGGATTGGGTGTCGGCGAACGTGATTCGCTTACCCTCGTGCTCGGCGGCGAGATCTGCCAACTCGGTGCCGGTGCGCCGCTCCAGCGCCTGGAAACCCTCGACCGCGAGCCTGCCGTTGGTGGTTCCCGACAGCGCGAGAATCGCCTCGGCCGCATGCGTGTCCTTGGCCAGCGACGGACGTCCCTGGGCCACGCCGGAAACCGCGGTGCCGTTCACCCCGGCTAGGTAGGCCACCTCTTCATTCGGATGCGTGGTGACGCCCTTGGTGGTGACGCCGAGCGTATCGATCAGCGGTCCGAGCGCGGCCATCTTCTCCGCGAGCTTCGGATAGTCCCGCTCGACCACGACCAGCTTCGGCATGGTCTTACCCGGAATCGGCTCGCACTCACCGGCTTTCCAGTCCAGTACGCGTCCACCAGCCTGCGCCAGCGCGTCCGGCGAATCGTGCTGCAGCGGTACCGCGACGATATCTTTGCGCTTGCCCAGATGCTTCTCGGCCATCCAGGAGAATCCGCGCGCGATCCGATGGAACGCGTCGAAGTCCGTCTTGGCCTCCCATGGCGGGGAGATGGCGGGGGAGAAGGCGTGCACGAACGGGTGCATATCGGTGGAGGACAGATCGTGCTTCTCGTACCAGGTGGCGGCGGGGAGCACGATATCGGAGAACAGTGTGGTGCTGGTCATCCGGAAGTCCAGCGACAAAAGCAGATCCAGTTTTCCGCTCGGTGCTTCCTCGCGCCAGACCAACTCCTGCGGCCGCACACCCGCGGCATCGGTGGTCTGCAGATTGGAGTCCGCGCCGAGCAGGTGCTTGTGGAAGTATTCGTTGCCCTTACCGGAGGAGCCGAGCAGATTCGCCCGCCACACGGTCAGGCAGCGCGGAAAGTTCTCCGGCGCATCGGGATCCTCACAGGCGAAGCGCAGATCACCGGATTTCAGCCCGTCCACCACATGTTCGGGTGCGGTCTTGCCAGCGGCCTCGGCCTCGTCCACCAGGTCCAGCGGGTTGCGGTCGAAGGTCGGATAGCTCGGCATCCAGCCGAGACGGCTGGCCAGCGCGATATTGTCCGCGGCGGTACGGCCCGCGAATTTCCCGGTGCTCAGCGGTGAGGCGAAGGACTGCGCGGTGAACGGGTCGTAGCGCCACTGGTCATTGCTGAGGTACCAGAACACCGTGCCCTGCATCTGCCGCGGCGGTCGCTGCCAGTCCAGTCCGAAAGCCAGGGTGGACCAACCGGTTACCGGACGGCACTTCTCCTGGCCGACGTAATGCGCCCAACCGCCGCCATTGACGCCCTGACAGCCGGTGAGCAGGGTCAGTGTGAAGAAGGAACGGTAGATCTGGTCGGAGTGGAACCAGTGATTGGTGCCCGCACCCATCAGGATCATCGACCGTCCGCCGGATTTATCGGCGTTATCGGCGAATTCACGGGCGATCCGCTGTGCCTGTGCGGCCGGTACGCCGGTAATGGCTTCCTGCCAGGCCGGGGTGTATGGCTCCGCGGCATCGTCGTAGCCGGTCGGCCAGGTGCCGGGCAGTCCGTCGCGTCCGACGCCGTACTGCGCGAGCAGCAGATCGAACACCGTAGTGACTCGCTTACCCGCGACGGTGATCGTCGGAACGCCGCGCACGAGCACGCCCGCGGTATCGGTATCGAAGCGCGGCAGCTGCACCGCGACCGGGCGCTGATCGGCGCGGTCGTACAGGGTCAGCAGCGGATCGACGCCCTCGAGATCCAGATTCCACTTGCCAGCATCACCCTCGGTGAAGCGATGTCCGAGTGAACCATTGGGCACCACCGGATTGCCCTGCGCATCGAGCAGCACCATCTTGTGCTCGGCGGTTTCGTCGGTGTGGCCGAGATCGGCGGCGGTGAGGAATTTGCCGGGCAGCGCACCGTCGTGGTGGTAGTTGCCATTGGCGTCCCAGCCCTCCGGATCGTCGAGGCACACCAGGAACGGCAGGTCGGTGTAGCGCTTGACGTAGTCGAGGAATCGGGGCGTGCTGCGCTCGACGAAGAATTCCTCGAGGATCACGTGGCCCATCGACATGGCAAGGGCCGCATCGGTTCCCGGCCGCGCGGGCACCCATTCATCGGCGAACTTAGTGTTGTCGGCGTAGTCGGGCGAGACCACCACGACCTTCTGCCCGCGGTAGCGTGCCTCGGTCATGTAGTGCGCATCCGGGGTTCGGGTCACCGGGACATTCGAACCCCACATGATGAGGTAGCCCGCGTCGAACCAGTCGGCTGATTCCGGCACATCGGTCTGATCGCCGAATACCTGCGGGGAGGCCACCGGGAGGTCGGCGTACCAGTCGTAGAACGACAGCATCGAGCCGCCGAGCAGCGAAATGAACCGTGCGCCGACGGCATGGCTCACCATCGACATGGCCGGAATCGGAGAGAATCCGGCCACCCGGTCGGGCCCGTACTTCTTGATCGTGTGCACGTGTGCGGCGGCCGCGATTTCGGCGGCCTCCCACCATTCCGCGCGCACGAATCCACCCTTACCGCGAGCGGACTTGTAGCTCTTGGCCTTCTCCGGATCCTCGACGACCGCTTCCCAGGCCAGCACCGGATCCTTGAGCCGCTCCTTCGCCTCGCGGTACAGCTCGAGCAGCACACCGCGGACATACGGATAGCGCACCCGCGCGGGGGAGTAGGTGTACCAGGAGAAGGACGCGCCACGCGGGCAGCCGCGCGGTTCGTATTCGGGCTTATCCGCGCCTACCGAGGGATAGTCCGTCTGCTGGGACTCCCAGGTGATCACGCCGTCCTTGACGTAGATCTTCCAGGAGCAGGACCCGGTGCAGTTGACGCCGTGCGTGGAGCGCACCACCTTGTCGTGCGACCAGCGATCCCGATAGAACTCATCGGCACTGCGTCCGCCCACCTGGTGCAGGCTGCGCTGATCCGCCGAGACCTCGCCCCGGTGGAAATATTTGCCGAGACGCAGCAGTGCGTCACTTGCGTCGCTGGATTGCCGATCGGCCGAATCGGAGGACGCGGAAGCCTGAGTGCGCGAATTAACCACGACGCCCCCTTCGAGCTGTGAAATCGGGCTGTTGCACCGACTGTAAGGAGGTCGCGACGCACGTCCAAACGAATCTCTCACAGCCCGCAGCGGTTGATCGTGAGGTGTGAGGTCGACGCAACGTGGCGGTCACCGCGCGATTGCCGTGAAATGCCGAAGACATCGATGTGACCAGGGCGGATCCGCTCTGACCGGCCGAAATGCGGCTTGCGGATAGTGTTTCGGGGACTAGCCGGTGATGCTTTGGAAACCACCGGTTCTCAGGCGGTTTACATTTGTTAACACATCCGGCGAGGGCTCGTGAGGCCGATTCCACACCCACGCACGGTGTTCGAATCGGTGCGCGCACAGCCATTCTTCGGCCTGCTGATCCATTCGCTGTCGGTTTGCCGACAGTTTCGGCGATGGGTACCTCGCCCAATTATTCTTCGACGCATGGAGTGATTCGAGGGCGCCATCGGGTACCGCAGAGGCGGCGATGCGTAGGTCGCGGTGCCCCCGCGGCGCTCAGGGTGGTCGTCGCATCCCGCTTCACTCGAGTCCGTCCCCAGCCAGGCATCCCGCCCGGTGTGCCCCATCGAAAGCGGCCGAGCCAGCGCCGTGTGCGGATAACCGGCCCCGTCCCGCTGCTCGCCGAGCGTAGTCATATGGCGGTCGAATGGGAGTGGGGGCGACCAGCGTCCGACTGCGTTCGTCGGAACCCTCCGAACCAAGGCTCGATACGGCAGAAGCTATCTGGACGCGGTACCAGCTTTGCGGGGTGCGGCGTGAATGTTATTGGTGCCCTGGGGTATTCGCGCTTGGGTGTGTCGACAGGCACGGGGAGGCCGGTCGGGAAATTGGAGCAAACACGTCGTTTAATATTGGATCGGCTCGCCTTCTGTGCAGACTGCCAACTTTGTTGATACATCTACAGTTTCATGGGAGTGTATTGCTGTGCCAAGCAGGTCGACCGATGGCGGCGATGGGGCTCGAGTGCGCCCGCCAACGTTCGGGGGCGAGTTGCGCAGACTGCGCGACGATCGACGCATTTCTCGGGAAAAGCTGGCCTTCGCCGCGGGCGTGAGCACCAGCTATATCACCCACCTGGAGGGCGGCGACCGGGAACATCCCACCAGGACGGTGGTGAATGCGCTGGTCGGATATCTGGATCGGATCGTGCCGCTCACCGATGCCGAACGCAGACTGTTTTTCGATCTGGCCGGATTGGGCGTGGACCGATTCCCCTCCGTAGTCGAACTGCGCAATGAGATCGGCGCGGATATGCGCGATGGACTGCGCCTGCACGAGCCGAATGCGGCGGGCTATGTCGATACCCGGTGGAATGTCCTGTCCTGTAATGACTCCTACGCGGCAGCCTTTCCCGGTCTGGTCGACGATGTCAATGTACTGCGCTGGTTTTTCGGCAATGAGCTGTCCAAACAGGTGATGGTCGAATGGGAGCGTGAGGCCGCGCTCACCGTCGACTGGCTGCGCGGACTGATCGGTCAGTCCGGCGATACCGCCTGGTCCATCGAATTCCTCGACGAACTCGGCGCGTATCCGGACTTCCGCAGAATGTGGGCCGCGGGCGGCACCACCTACGGTCGGGATCGGCCCATGCATCTGCGCGATCTGGGCTCCAGGGAGTGCCATCGCCTCGATGTCCAACTGTTCCGGGTGGATTCGGGCAATCATCCCGGGAGGATCCAATTCTTCCTCGGCATTCCGAGCCGGTGTGCCAGTCACTGACCGGCACGGCCGCGTAGGCACGGCCCACCCCTGACTCGCACGGCAGGCGAATAGCTCAGGGCAGCGTCAGTTCCGCGAACGAGGAGATCCAATGATGCGGCGGACGCGCGGGATTCGGTTCACCGGGCCGGTGGACACCGGTCACCGACCAGCCCGCGGTGACAGCGGCATCGAGTTCGTCAGGATGGTCGGACAGGAACCGGATGCGATCGGCGGGGGTGCCGATGGCGCTGGCGATCTTTTCGTAGGAGGCTGGTTCGCGTTTCGGTCCCGCGCTGGCCAAGTCGAAGTAGCCGCTGATCAGTGCGGCAAGATCGCCGCCACGGGCGAAGGTGAACCAATCCTGTTGGTTGCGTACCGATCCCGAGGAGTAGACGAACAGGCGAAGACCAGCGACGTGCCAGGCGGCGAGGGCGGGCGCGACATCCGGGAAGAACTGCCCGTGCAGCGCGCCGTTGCGGAACCCCTCGGCGCAGATGATGCCCTGCGCGGCCTTGAGCGGTTCGGCCTTCACATCGGAGCCGAGCCAGTCGCGCAAGATCGCGGCGACCTCGTCGGTATCGGCATCGGGGCGGCCGGCGAGTTCGCGGGTCGCCGCGATAATGGGAGCAGCCGCAGCCGTGCGGTTTTCGGCCAGCCATTCGGGCAGGCGGGCGCGTGTGTAGCCATAGAGGTCCTCGCGCACCGAACTGGTCGGGCTGGTGGTGCCCTCGATATCGATGACGACGGTGGCGATCACGGGGCCGTCAGCAGCTGATCGAGGGTCGGGAAACCCGAGCTGATCGGGTCACCGGTGAAATCGCCGACCCAGCCGTCTTCCTCCTCGAAGAAGCGGATGGCGATGAAATCGGGCCGAGTGCCCATATCGAACCAGTGCAGGGTGCCCGCCGGGACCGAAAGCAGATCGCCGCCTTCGCATACCGCCGCCACGACCTCGGCACCGAGATGCAGATAAAAGCAGCCGCGTCCGGCCGCGAAGAACCGCACCTCGTCCTCGGCGTGCCGATGCTCGTTCAGGAACTTCGCCCGCGCGCCCTCGGCGATCTGCGGCCATTCCGGATTCGCGTCGTCCGGATGGATGCGGGCGATATCGATATGCTTGTAGCGGCCGGAGGCATTCAGTTCGGCCACCCGGTTGTCGTATTCGGCGAGCAATTCGTCCGACGCGGTCTCGGTCGCATTGACCAGCACCGGCCAGCGGTCGAAAGTGAAACCGCGGGCGGCCAATTCGGCTCCGATCACCCCATCATCGGTGGTGCGCAGCAGTACCTTGTCGGCATCGTCGGCGGCCATAACCTGCAACAGCGTCATGATGTCAGTCCAATCTCGAGGATCTCGTCCGGATTGCGCGCGGCAAAGGCCTGCCGACGGCCGGTACGGGTTACCAGTTCGCACAGGGCCTCGAGGCATTCGGCGCGATCGCGTGCCTGGGAGAGATTGTCTCCCCATGTCGTGATCCCATGACCCGCGATCGCCAATACCGGTGCAGCGGTGGGGTTTTCGAGCAGGTAAGCTTCGATATCCGCGCCGATGCGCGCGACGTCGGGCCAGTTCGGGAAGACGGGCAGGTCGAGGACGGTCGCAGAGGTGCCGTCCGGCTCCTTGGCCACCAGGCCTTTGATGAGTTCGTAGTCGGTGATCCGCAGGGTGGTCAGTGCGTCGGAGGAGCCGAACCGCGTCGCGGTGGTCGTCGCGTAGGGCGGATGAATGTGGACGACGGCTGTGGCACCGGTTGTCCGGTACACCGCGCTGTGAATTGTGGTCTCCGCCGAAGGCTTACGCTGCTGATTCGGCGTCGGCATGGAATCGGCGATGCGGACGGTCACCATATCCGCACTGGTCAATTCGCCCTTGGAGAAACCGCTGCCGGTGATCACCGCGGTATCGCCGGTGCGCACCGAGATATTGCCCGCCGTGCCCGGCATCCAGCCCCGCTCGTACAACTCGCGGGCGATATCGGCGATGGCCGCACCTTCGGTATCGGCGCCGTACACGACACCCAGCTCGGTGACGACCGCTGTCACCAACTCCGCGGGTGTCACATCGAAGGCCGGGTTGAAAACCTCGGTACCGACGGGAGCCGTTGTGACACCGCCGAATCCGGTGACCTCGGCCGCGGCCCGCTGTTCGACGACGATATCCGCACCGGTCGCCATCTTCGGATCACGCGTCGACTCCGGCGCGACCACGATGAACGGAATGCCATGGTGGTTGGCCGCGATAGCGAGCCCGTAGGTGCCGATCTTGTTCGCGACATCGCCATTGGCGGTCACCCGGTCCGCGCCGACCAGCACGCAGTCGACCTGACCGGTCGCCATCGCCCAGGCGGCGGCGGAATCGATGGTGAGCCGATGCGGTATGCCCGCCTCGGCCAGCTCCCAGGCCGTCAGCCGGCCACCCTGCAGTAGCGGCCGCGTCTCATCGACCAGGACGTTCTCGATCGCACCGCGCTCGGACAGCACCCGCATAGCCCCGATCGCGGTGCCGAAGACGCTGGTCGCCAGCCGCCCCGTGTTGCAATGTGTGAGCACCCGCAGCGGTCGGTCCGGACACAGCCGCTGCACGAGATCGGCGGCATGGGTGGCGGCCGCCCGATTGACCCGCCCATCCTCGGCCAGCATGGCCAGGGTTTCGGCGAGTACCGCATCCGCACCGAGCGGCACCTTGGCCAGCACCCGGTGCACCGCCCAAGCCAGATTGACGGCGGTGGGCCGGGCGTCGGCGATTCGCGCGGCATCCGCCTCAGCACGCGCCACATCGACGACACCATCGGTGGTATGCGCGGCGGTGGCGATGACCACCCCGAAGGCACCGGCGATACCGATCGCGGGGGCACCGCGGATGGCCAGTGTCTTGATCGCATCGATTACCTGGTCGACCGTGCTGAGCCGCAGCTCGCGCACCTCATGCGGCAGTTCGCGCTGGTCGATGGTGACCAGCGCACCATCGTCCCAAATCAGGGAACTGTCGTTCATCAGGTGCGTCCTTCGCTTCGTGCGGAGTCGGGTGTTGCCCCTGGTCAACGGTATCGGACGGGCGTTGCCGCCGAAAATCCGCGTCGCCCTGACATCCGGGTCATTCCGCGATGAACTCCGCCTCGCGTTCCACCGCCTCGATCCCTCGATCGTCTGGTCCTGAACGCTGACCGCACGGTGGGTCGGCAGTCAATCTCGCCAGTATCGAGGACACCGGTCACGACCACGCGGTGGTCCGCCAGTTCGCCGACCCCATGGTGGTCCTACGCGCGGGTGCCGTCGTCGAAACCGGACCCGTCGCCGAGGTATACGCATCCCCTCGGGCCGACTACACACGCCGCCTCCTGGAAGCAGTCGCCCGTCGCATCCCTGACCGCCCGGCGCCACTCCGTCTCGGCGCCTGACATCCGGCTCAACGGGCGAGTCGAAAAATGATTGCTTATGTGCTGGAATCGTCATTCGACGAATAGCACGCATAATTTCCGCGTGCAAAAGGCAACCCGCCGGGGCATGCCCATCGGCGGCAAAATTCGAACCAGGCGTGACGCGTTCGAAAGGATTAAGGATCGACCGGCCGGAACATATTGCCGTGAATAGTTTTCCAACGGCTCCGAACCCGACACCGGGAAACGAGACGAGCCACGCACAACCGGGCCGCCGGCTCACGCTGAGGAACCGGCGGCCCGTTTCAGATCAGTGCTGTCCGGTTCGGCGCTGGTCAGCGCCTCGCCGCTCTGAACCCTGGCCTCGCTGATCGCCTTCCATGCGATCGCGATCGCTGGTCTGGCCGGATCGGTTCATGCCCTGGTCCTGGCGCTGCTGTTGCTGCTGCCGTTCCATCTGCTTGGGCATTTTCTTAGGCGTTTTCTTCGACTTTTCAGCCATCTCCACTCGGTCCTTTCCGAAGTGATGTTGTATTCGCCTAACCATCACACAATAGCGAGCGGACATCAGCAGTGGAAGAAGAAATCGATTCTTTACACCCGGAGCGGGAGGAATTCGACGAGGTCGTCGTCGGTGGCCCCGGCGGGGACGACGACCAGGCCGTCACGGTCGATAAGGCCGCCCAGATGGGTGGTGCGGATCTGCGGATCGCCCAGCCAACCGCCGTAGGGGGCGAGTCGTGCCGGGACCATGCGGGTGGCGGGTCCGGAGATCGCGCTCGCATTGCGCAGCGGCCCGATCAACGGTCGCGAGGGATGGCTTCCGGTTCGACCCTCGACGAGCGCGGGTGAGAGCGCCATCAGCACGGCAACAGCCGCGAAGGGATTTCCCGGCAGACCGAGAACGGTTGTACCGCTGGATAATTCGGCGACTACAGTGGAGCCGCCCGGACGCAATTTCAAGCGGTGCACCAGGATTCGGGCCTCGGCACGGGCGATCGCCCCGCGCAACTGGTCCGCCGCGCCACCGCCCGTCGCGCCGACGATCACCAGTAGATCGCAATCGTGCGCCGCACCGAGCACCTCGTCGAAGCCGCGCGGAGTATCGCGCAGGTGCACCCGATCGATCGCCCGAATTCCATACCAGGACAGCACATCCGGCAGGATCGGCCCGATCGAGTCGCGGGTCTGGCCGGTCTGCAGCGGGCCGGTGCTGCGGATCTCGTCGCCGGTCATGATGATGCGGGCCCGCACCGGGCCGCGTACCACCGCATCGGTCACCTCCACACTGGCGGCGGCGGAAATCAGCCCAGCCGTGACCGGTGTGCCCGCTGGAGCGATGAGATCGCCGGGGGCGCGGTCCTCGCCGCGGCGGCGGATATCGTCGCGCAGCGGGGAATCCTCATGTTGGTACAGCATTTCGTCATGCTCGATCCGCGCGAATTCGTCACGCAGCACCCGCGTGGTGCCGTCGGGCACATGTGCTCCGGTGGCGATCCGCACCGCTTCACCGGGCAACAGCCCGACCGGTCGCCGACCGCCCGCGAAGCCGATATCGCGCCGCAAACGCCACGGTCCGTCACCGGCTACCGCGTATCCGTCCATCGCGGAGACATCGAAGCGCGGCAGTGATGCGACCGCTGTCAGCGGTGCGGCGAGCGCGGCGCCGCGCACGGAACCCAATTCGGCACGATACTCGGTGAGTCGAGAGATATTGGCGCGCAGGACATCCCGTGCCTCGTCGAGTGGCAGCGGCGTTGCCGAAACCGCAGCTTGCGGTGCGGGTCGAGTCGCACCGGTGTCCCAAGCCATCCTGGCCCTTTGCACCTGCTCCTCGGTATCGCAATCGGCGATACCCGCCATGGTGACGGTAGCCGTATCCGGCGGGATCAGCGCCTTCATCGGCTGATTGATCAGCGAATCCAGCCGGTCCAACGCGGCCGCCAGCGCCGTCCGTCGCCACACGCCGATCAGGTACTGCGGTCGACCGGATTCGTCGGCCGCGAAGACCGCATCCGCGCCGGATTCGGAGCCGTGCCGAATCAACTCGGTCACTGTCGCCTGCGACAGGAACGGCAGATCCGCCGCGAGCACCACCACCAGCGGGGCGGGCGCCGGGCCGAGCGCGCGCAATCCGGCTCCCACCGCGGCGACCGGACCCGAACCCGGTGGTACCTCCCGCACCTGCACGATCCGCGCGTCCAATTCCGGCCGATGCGGTCCGACCACCACGGTCCGCGGACACCGTGCCACAGCGGCCAAGGCCGCATCGAGCATGGATCGACCGCCGATCACGATGGCGGGCTTATCGACGCCCCCCATGCGGCTGGCGCGTCCGCCCGCGAGCACGATCGCGTCTGCGGCGGTCACCGGTTAGTGCCTGGCGCGAGAGAGGGCATGGCCGACATGCTAATTCGTCGGGTGTACAGATCCGGGGAGGGCGGTCGGGTTCCAGCGGTCGAAGGACTAGACCGTCGAATAGTCCTGGGCCGGTCGGCGCAGGCAGAACTCATTCGTCTCCGGATCGGCGAGCACCACCTCGGGCGCACCATCCGCGTCGTCGACCGGGGTCGCGCCCGCGGCACGTAATCGGGCGACCTCGGTGGCCGGATCGTCGGTGGGGAAGGGCGCCAGGTCCAGGCGCAGTCGATTGCGGCCGCACTTCACATCAGGCGTATGGACGAACTCCAGCCAGGAACCGAGCCCCGTCGCCGAGCGCAGTCCGGCCACCCGCGCGCCGCCGTAGGCGATCGGCCAGCCGGAGGCGGTGCACCAGAACTCGGCCAGCCGCGCCGGATCGTGCGTATCGATCACGATGGCGGCGACCGCACCGGTATCCACATACTCCTCGCGCGGCTCCAGCACGCAGAACTCGTTGCCCTCCGGATCAGCGAGCACCACCCACGGCACCACGCCCTGCCCGATATCGACATGACGTGCGCCGAGTGCCAATGCGCGGTCCACCTGCACCTGCTGATGGTCGAGCGAGCGACTGGCCAGATCCAAATGCAACCGGTTCTTGCTGTCCTTCGCGCGTGCCGCTGGCAGGAAGGTCAGGGCTAGGTCGAGGCCGTCCGGATCGGGTGCCGCCACATCGACCTCGTCGGGGCGGTCGAGCGTCACCGTCCAGCCGAGCAACTCGGCCCAGAAGTCCGCGACGAACCGGGGCCGGTCGGCATCGAAGACGACACACACCAGGCGGGTGGACATATTTCAACGTTAACCGCCGATGGAGGGCGGCGGGGCCGTTTACGGGAGCCGGAAACGCGCGGCGCGCAGGTCCACTCGGCCCTCGCGGATCGGCACGCCCTCGGCGGCCAGCAGGCGCAACTGACGATCGGCCAGATGCGCGGCGGGCTTACCGCCCGCACCGATCACCCGATGCCATGGCAGATCGGCGGAGTCGGTGCGCATGATCCAGCCGACCGTGCGCGGGGTGGACAATCCCGCCGCCGCGGCGATATCACCGTAGGTGACGACCCGGCCCGGCGGCACGGTCGCGACCAGCGCGCGCACCCGCTCGACCTCGGCGTCGGTGGTGGGCATTACAGAACCGATCGGATCAGTGCCGCGGTCTCGGCCGGACGAGCCTGGGCGACCATATGGTCGCAGTCCCATTCGAGCACGGTCAGATCGTCGCCCATATGCGTGGTGAGGGCGGCGCGGAACTCCGGGGTGACGAAGGGCGGCATCACCTTCATGGCCTGCACCAGGATCGTCGGCAGGTCACTGGGTGGCAGCACATAGTGCCTGGCCAGCTGACCCCAGTAGGAGTTGATGGCGGGCAGGCTGATCCGCCAGCCGACCCGGCCGTCGGCGGTCGGCATCAGATGTTCGATGAGTTCGGCATCGAGCAGGCGTGGCTCCACCTCGCCCCAGCCGGTCGCGATCTTGTCCTGGCGGGCATGCTCGACCGTGTCGTAGTCCGGTGAGGCCAGGCTGGACAGTGCGATATCCATCAGGCGCTCGGCCTCCAGCGCGATCGCCGAATCGAGCAGAATCAGCTTGCGCACCAGATGCGGATGGTGATGCACCAGATGCAGGGCACAGGCGCCGCCGAAGGAGTGCGCGACGACGACCACCGGTTCGTCGGTCTCCGCGTTGAGCAGTTCGACCAGATCCTCGACGATGGTCTCGAAGTTCCACGGCGGCAACGCGGTCGAGCGACCGTGTCCGCGCAGGTCGGGAGCGATCAGCCGGACATCGGGCAGATGTCGGGTGGCGAGATCCTCCCAGCGTTTGCCGTGGCCGGTGACACCGTGCAGGGCCAGGACTTTCGGGCCGTCGTCAGGCCCGAACCGGTACACATTGAGAGGCGGCACAGGTCTCATAGTGGCGCATCTGGAAATCCGCCGCAGATCCAGGCGCTGTGTCCGACCTCACCGATCGGTGAATCGCCCGCGTGGCGTGTCGGAGGTGTCTGTTGCAATAGCCCGCGTGGTGCGATCGGATAGCGCGGTGCGACTTGTTCGCCGGAATGTGGCGGCACCCCCGGCTCGGACCTGGGGTGCCGATGTCCGCGCGCTATTCGATGCCGCGGCGACGGTCGGCCCGATTCGGCCGGACTGGCGGCCGTGGCAGGTGCTCGGCGGACCGGGAACCGGCAAGACAGCACTGCTGATCGATCTGGCCGCCGACCGCATCGCCGCGGGCGCCGACCCGGAATCGGTGCTGGTACTGACCCATTCGAAGCAGGCGGCGAGCATGGTGCGCGACGCCATTACCGTCCGGCTGACCGATCCCGGCTCCGCCGAGGGCGGGGTCCCCGGCGCAACCAGGGAACCGCTGGTGCGCACACTGCATTCCTACGCGTTCTCGGTGTTGCGCAGACATGCCAGCGCGCACGGCAATCCGCCGCCGCGTTTGCTGACCGGTGCCGAGCAGGATGCCGTACTGCGCGAAATGCTGCGCGGCGATCTGATCGATATCGCGGCCGGAGCCAGCGGTCTGTGGCCGGAGCGGCTGCAGCCCGCACTGGGCCTCGGCGGATTCGCCGAACAGTTGCGCGATCTCATGCTGCGGGCCACCGAACGCGGACTCGGCCCCGAGGATCTGGTGCGGCTCGGCCGCGAGCACGGTCGGCCGGAATGGGTGGCGGCGGGCAAATTCGCGGTCCGCTACGAGCAGTCGATGCTGCTGCGCTGGTCGGTCGGGGTGGAAGCGCCCGAGGCGACCGCGCCCGCGCTGGACGCGGCCGAACTCATCGGGGCCGCGCTGGATGCGCTGGCCGGCGATGCCGATCTGCTTGCCGCCGAACGGAATCGGATCCGATACCTGCTGGTCGACGATGCCCAGCATCTGGATCCGCAGGCCGCGCTGCTGGTGCGGGTCATGGGTACGGCCGCGCATACCTCGGTCGTGGCGGGCGATCCGGACCAGGGCGTATTCGCCTTCCGCGGTGCGGATTCGCGCTTTGTCGCGGAGCTGGCCGCACCGGATGGACAGCGAATCATCCTGCGGGACAATCACCGATCGGGTGGCGCGGTGGAACTGGCCGTCGCGCGGATCGCGGCCAAGTTGCCAGGCAGTGCGCCACAACGCTTTTCGGCACCTGATCACGCGGCCGCAGCGAAGGACGACGACACCGAGGTGCGCGTGCGGGTACTCGCCACTCCCGCGAAGGAAGCGGCCCTGATCGCCGACCATTTGCGCCGCGCCCACCTCACCGATGGTGTGCCGTGGTCGCGCATGGCGGTGATCGTCCGCTCGGTGCCGTTGTCATTGGCTCCGCTGCGCCGCGCCCTATTGGCGGCCGGAGTGCCCGTACAACAGCCCGCACTCGACGCGCCATTGGCGCGCCGCCGCGGCGCGGCCTGGATGCTGCTCGCATTGCGCGCGGTGCTCGCGGAGGATGCGCAGCAGCGTGGTCGTCGACGTGCGGCCGATGCGATGTTCTCGGCCGAAGACGCCTTGGATCTGCTGGCCGGACCACTCGGCGGCGCCGATCAGATCAGTTTGCGCCGGTTGCGTCGCGGTATTCGACGCAGTGTGCTGGAGTCCGCACGCAGCGAAATCAAGGCCGCACGAGCATCTGCGAGTTCCGCGCCGGGTGATGAACCCGATTGGACCGCTGAGGGTTTCACACCGGGTGAGGAAGCGTTCCCGCCGGACGAGGAAAGCTTCGCCGCCGGGGCGGACAGCTCCGAACGGAATGTCACGACAGCTGAAAGCAACATCGGCCAAGTCGAGCGGATCACCGACGATGCCGATTGGTATGGCATCGAGCCGGAATTCCGTAGCCGAGATTTGGAATGGCAGAGTGCCCAGTCCGGATCGGACATCGACGAGGCGGGGCGGGGTACGGATGACGCTGAGTTGGGTGCGGGTGAGGCCGAACGGAACGCACTGCGAACCGATCAGGGAGACGCAGTCGCTTCCGCGCGGAGCAGCGGCGACCCGGAAGGGGACTCTTCGGCACCCGAACCGGACGACAGCGATTCGGAATGGCGTGGGTATGTCGACAAATCCTCGGCGGAGGTGCTGCGTGATCTGCTGATCGGCCGCGCCGATCGTCGGATCATGGCGCGGCTGACCGATGTCGAGGCGGGGCCCCTGAAGCGGGTGTTCGATTCACTCGACCGGGCAATCAAGACTCGGCGCCGCGGTGCCGGCCTCGAGGATGTGCTGTGGGCGCTGTGGACCGGGTCGCGGTTGGAGCGTCGATGGGTGGCGCAGTCCGAACGCGGTGGGGCGGCGGGTATGCAGGCCGATCGCGATCTGGATGCCGCCGTCGGACTATTCGATGCCGCAGCCGCGTACGTGGATCGACTGCCGCGCGCGAGCATCGAGGGTTTCGTCGAATTCCTTGTGCAGCAGGAGATTCCGCACGACACCAGGTCGCTGACCGCGGCGGGAAATGCGGTCGCGCTACTCAGCGCGCATGCGTCCGCTGGCCGGGAGTGGGATGTGGTCGCGGTCGCCGCTGTGCAGGAAGGTATTTGGCCGAATCCACGCCCGCGCGGCACCCTGCTGCAGACCGAGGATCTGGTCGATCTCACCGCGGGCATTATCGACGCGGGGGAGGTGGTGAGTCGTGCCGCTCCGATCATGGCCGAGGAGCGCAGATTGCTGCTGGTCGCGTGCAGTCGGACCAGGCGCTCGCTACTGGTGACGGCCGTGGAATCGGTCTCGGGTGAACGCGATCTCGTCCCCTCTCGGTTTCTGGCTGAACTCCTCGGCCACGACGATGACAGTGAACCCGGCGCGCTTCCGGTCGCCGATCCGGGGCGCGCTCTGGTCATGCATGCGCTGGTGGCCGAATTGCGCGGGGTGGTTTGCGATTCCGAGGCCGAACCAGAGCGCAGACGGCGTGCCGCCCATCAACTCGCCCGGCTGGCCCACGCCGGGGTGCCGGGTACGCATCCCGACCAGTGGTACGGCACAGCTGATCTCAGTTCGTCGCGTTCACTCTGGGATGACGACGAGACCGCGGTTGCCCTGTCCCCATCCACCGTCGAGCTGTTGCGCACTTGCCCGCTGCGCTGGGCACTGGAACGTCACGGCGGCACCGACGGCGATAACCCGCACGCCGTCAAGGGCAATCTGGTGCACACCCTCGTCCAGGCGCTGGCGGGCAAGGTGCCCGAATCACAGGTCCGTGCCGCATTGGACAAGGCATGGCAGGCCATCGATCCCGGCACCGGCTGGCATTCCCGCCAGGAACTGCGCCGCACCGAGGCCATGCTGGAGACCTTCATGGCCTGGGTGCGCAATACCCGGGGTGAACTGACCCAGGCCGGTGTGGAGGTCCCGGTCGACTGCGTCCTGCCACCGCGCACGGAAGACGAACCCGCCGTGCGGATCCGCGGCCGAGTCGACCGACTGGAGCGCGATGCCTTCGGCCGGTTCGTCATCGTCGATGTGAAAACCGGGAAGTCGCCGGTCACCAAACAGGCCGCCGCCGACCACGCCCAGCTCGCCACCTATCAGGTAGCGGCCGCCGCTGGCGCACTCGACATCACCATTGCCGAGTCCACCTCCGAATCCGACCGCGCGCAGGACGAATCTGCCGCAGGCGAATCGGGTCCGTACACCAGCGAGACCGGCCCCACAGGCGAACCCGGCGGTGCGCGGCTTGTCTACGTCGCCAAGCCCAGCAGCAAGGAGGGCGCAACGCAGCGCATGCAACCTCCGCTGGATGCCGAAGCGCTCGACAAATGGCGTGGCACGATTCATGATGCCGCTGCCGCAACCCAGGGCCCGAGCTACCTCGCCATGCGCAACGACGGCTGCAGGCACTGTTCGGTCGCGGGCAGCTGCCCCGTCCAGGACACCGGAAGGCAGGTGACCGACGAATGAACGCCACCGTATCGCCGAACCGGCTCGCGGAGGCGCTTGGCCTGCCGACACCCACCGAGGAGCAGGCCGCGGTGATCGCGGCCCCACCAGGACCGACCCTGGTGGTGGCCGGTGCGGGCGCGGGCAAAACCGAGACCATGGCCGCCCGCGTGGTGTGGATGGTCGCGAATCGCCTGGTGCTGCCCGACGAGGTCCTCGGTCTGACCTTCACTCGAAAAGCCGCCCAGCAGTTGACCTCCCGCATCCGCACCCGGCTGGCCCGGCTGGCGGGTTCACCGCTGCTGCGCGACCTCGACACCGGCGGTGAGCTGCGCGCCCAACTCTCCGGCGCCGAACCCGAGATCAGCACCTACCACTCATATGCGGGCCGCCTGCTCACCCAGCACGGCCTGCTGCTGCCGGTGGAACCCGCCGCGACACTGCTCACCGAAACCCAGCTGTGGCAGCTCGCCCACCAGGTGGTTCGCAACTGGGACGGCGACCTCGACACCGAGCGCACTCCGGTCTCGGTGACCGAGGCGGTGCTCGCGCTATCCGGTCAACTCGCCGAACATCTGGTGGAACCCGAACAGCTCGCCGAGGCCCATACCGAACTCGAAAAACTGGTGCACACTTTGCCTGCCGGCCCACGCCAACGCGGCGGACCGAGCCAGGCCCTGCAGAATATCGTCCAGGTGCAGCGCGAACGGGTCGCCCTGCTGCCCCTGGTCAAGCAGCTGGCCGAGGCGTTACGCCGGCGCGGCGCACTGGATTTCGGCGCGCAGATGTCTCTGGCCGCACGCCTCGCCGCCGAACATCCCGAAGTCGCCGCCGCCGAATGCGCCCGCTTCCGCCTGGTCCTACTCGACGAATACCAGGACACCGGCCACGCCCAACGCATTCTGCTCGCTTCGCTTTTCGGCGGATTGCCTGCGCAACCGCAGGCCAGGCGCGCACGCAAGGCCACCGCTCCATCGAAGTCCAGCGCTGACATCGGGGTCGACCAGCTCCCGTCGTCCCATACGCCGATCGACCCCGACGTTCGCCGGGCCGAACCTCGCTCCGACGGCGGTGAGTTCGATGCCGGTGGGGGCGACTTCGGCTCCGACCGCGGTGCGTTCAAGCCTGACGGAAGCGACCCCGGCTCTTATCGGAGTGTGCCCGACGCTGGCGGAAGCGGCTCCGGCTCCCATCGGGCCGACTCGGAGGTTCGCCGGAGTGACGGCGATGCGAGACTCGGGCGTCGGTCCGATGCTGAGCAAAGGACAACCAGTCGTGGCGAACAGCGACTGGCGGTGACCGCGGTCGGCGATCCGATGCAGTCCATTTACGGCTGGCGCGGCGCGTCGGCAGCCAACCTGCCCAGGTTCGCCACCGATTTCCCGAGCGCTCCAGGCGTTCCCGCGCCGATCCTGCCGCTACTGACCAGCTGGCGGAACCCGCCGGAGGCATTGGCTTTGGCGAATCTGGTCGCCGAACCATTGCGCCGAAATGCCATCGACAGCGGCGGCGTAACCGTCGACGCACTGCGCGCGAAACCCGATGCCGAGCCGGGCGTTGTTGCTCTGGCTCTCACCGAAACCATTGCCGACGAACGGAATTGGGTGGCGGTCCGGATCGCCGCGGAATGGGCGGTGAAACGCGAGGCGGGGGAGCCGCCGCCGACTTCGGCGGTACTGGTGCGTCGCAATGCCGATGCCGCCCCGCTTGCCGAAGCTCTACGCGAACAAGGCCTTCCGGTGGAAATCGTCGGCCTCGGCGGTCTGCTCGCCACCCCTGAGGTCGCCGATATCGTCGCGACGCTGCGGTTGATCGCCGAACCGGGTGCGGGCAGCGCGGCCATGAGGATACTCACCGGCGCTCGCTGGCGCATCGGCGTCGCGGACCTCGCCGCCCTGGCCAGCCGCGCCAGAGATCTGTCGATCGGCCGTCTGCACGGCAATGAAGTCAACGAGATCACCGATTCGACCGCACTGGCCGAGGCATTGCGCGAGGTGGCCCCCGAACCGGCCGAACAGGCGGGCCTGGCCGATGCGATCGCCGACCCCGGTCCACCGGAACAGTATTCGGAGTCCGGATTCCAACGCATCGTCGCATTGGGCCGAGAACTCGCCGCATTGCGTGAGCGCAGCGGTCAGCCGCTCGCTGAACTGGTCTCGGATGTGGAGCGCACCATCGGCGTCGGCGTGGAAACCCAGGCTCGTCGCGCCATGCTCGGCGCCGGTGCGGGACGCGAACATCTGGACGCCTTCGCCGAGGTGGTCGCCGGTTACGCCAGCGATTCGGGCGCCTCGCTCGGCGGCCTGCTCGCTTTCCTCGCCGCCGCCGAATCCGTTGAAAACGGACTCGAGCCGGGCGAAGTCGAGGTCGCACGGGATCGCGTCCAGGTGCTGACCGTGCACGCGGCCAAGGGGCTGGAATGGGAGATCGTCGCGGTACCGCACGTGACGCGCGGCGTCTTTCCCTCCGGCGCGGCCTCGGGCACCTGGCTCGGCGCGCTGGCCGAACTCCCCACTTCCCTGCGCGGTGACCGCAGACAGGACGATGCCGCCGAGGGCGTGCCCGTACTCGACCTCGCCGATCTCTACGACCGCGCCGATCTGGAACGAGCGATCAAGTCCCACAAGGAGTCCCTGGACCGCCGCCGCATCGACGAAGACCGGCGCCTGTTCTACGTCGCCCTCACCAGAACCGAACGCGTCCTGTTCGTCTCCGCCCACCACTGGGCCGAAACCGGCACCGCACCGAAGGGCCCATCGGATTTCCTCCTGGAACTCAAACACGCCAGCGAGGCCCCTGACAGTCCGACCAATGGCGCGGTCACCATCGACCGGTGGGACGATGCCCCCGACGTCGATGCCGTCAACCCCTTCACCGACAACCCCGCAACCGCCGAATGGCCCCGCGACCCCCTCGGCAAGCGCCGCGACCCGATCGAACAGGGTGCATCCCTCGTCCGCGCCGCCCTCGCCGAACTCGCGGCGCAACCCACAGACGTCACCAACCGTACGGCCCAAGCCACTACCCGTGACAAAGCAACTGCCTCAGTCGATTTCGCGGACCTCGCGCCCCATGACATCGACATGGCACCGACTGTAGACCCTGCCACCGACAACTTTGCCGCCCCGATGACAACGGCTGCTCGCGCCGATGATTCCGCCGCCGCCGCACTGTCGGTCGATCCGTATGCCGATGTTCCCCCGCCCGACTTTCCCGATGCGCCCGCAGTATTCGATGACTCCTACGAACTGTCCGCGAACACCCTTGGTGCGCCGGATCCACACCGTGAGGACGAATCCCAGCCGCCCACACACGAACTCGAACCATATCCCGACGAGTTCGGGCCTTCCCCCAGCGCCTTCGAACCCGTTCCCGACAAGCTCGAACCATCCCTCAGCGACTTCGAACCGAGTCCCGACGAGTTCGGGCCTCCCTCCGACGACTTAGTGCCGCCCTTCGACGACTTAGTGCCGCCCCCCGACGAATTCGCCCCATCGACCTCTGAACCCGCACCACCCCGAAGCCATTCGCTCGACCCCGCCGACCCCGATGGCTGGGCCGCCGACGTCGACGCCCTCCTCGCCGAATTCGAAGCCGACCAAGCCATCGCCCAGGAAGTCGAACTCCCCGGCCAGATCGCCGCGACCGCCCTGGTCGAAATGCGTGCCGACCCAGCCGAACTCGCCGCCCGCCTGCGTCGCCCACTGCCCTTCCCACCGAACCCGCTGGCCCGCCGCGGCACGGCCTTCCACGCCTGGGTGCAGCGCTGGTTCGCCGCCGACCGCCTGCTCGCCTTCGACGAACTTCCCGGTGCTGCCGACAACACCGCCGCTGACGCGGGCCTGGACACCGAGTTGGTCACCATGCAGGAGTCTTTCCTCAACTCGCCATGGGCCCATCGCAGCCCGCTCGAAGTAGAGATCCCCTTCGAAACCTCCATCGCCGGCACGGTGATCCGCGGCCGGATGGACGCGGTCTTCGCCGAACCCGGTGGCGGCTGGATCGTGGTCGACTGGAAAACCGGCGCCGAACCCGCACCCGCCGACGAGCCCGCGGTCGCCATGCAGCTGGCCGTCTACCGATTGGCCTGGGCCAGGCTGATGGCGGCGCGCGACCACGGCACCGAGACGGAAATGCTCGAACGCGTCGGCGCCGCATTCCATTACGTGCGGACCGGGCGCACCATCGCACCCGTCGAGCTTCCCGGCCCGGCCGAACTGGCCGAGCTGATCCGGAATGCGGCGCCGACGCCCCCGCAATGATCCAGAGATTCACCCACCGTTCGCGTCGGCGCCAGGCATGGGTGCCGGGACCCGGTAGGCTGCCGTGCGTGCCGGAGGGACAAGCAACGCCGGAGACGGCCGAGACCGTGGCGAGTACAGGGGCGGGTGCGTCCGGTGTTCGGTGATCGCGCACGCAGTGTCGGACTGTCCAGTCGTCCGGATTTCGCGCTGGTCGGGGTGTTGCGCATTCCCGAAATCCAAACCAGCCCATGGGCTTCACTGGTGCGCAGGGTGCTCTTCGCGATCGGCCTGCTGTTCGCCGCGGCGCTGGTGGTGTATTTCGGTCGCGCTGGGTACCACGACAATTCCGGTGACGAGCTGTCGTTCCTCGACGCCTTCTACTACGCGACGGTATCGCTGTCGACCACCGGTTACGGCGATATCGCGCCGGTGACTCCCGAGGCCAGGTTGGCCAATATCGTCATCATCACCCCGCTACGCGTGCTCTTCCTCATCGTGCTCGTCGGTACCACCATCGGCGTGCTCACCGAGCGCTCCCGGCAGGCATTCAAGATCCAGCGTTGGAGGCGCAGCGTGCGTAATCACACCGTGGTCGTCGGATACGGGACGAAGGGCCGCACCGCGATCGACGCCATGCTCGGCGACGGCGTACAGCCCGCCGATATCGTCGTGGTCGATACCGATGCGGTCGCGCTGGAGGGCGCGGCGAATGCGGGTCTGGTGACGGTGCACGGTTCGGCCACCCAATCCGATGTGCTCAGGTTGGCCGGTGTGCAGCGGGCCGCCTCGGTGGTGGTCGCCGCCAACCGGGACGACACCGCCGTTCTGGTGAGTCTCACGGCGCGCGAGCTCAATAAGAGCGCCAAGATCGTGGTCGCCATCCGGGAGGCCGAGAACACCCACCTGCTGCGCCAGTCCGGTGCGGATTCGGTGGTCGTTTCCTCCGAGACCGCGGGCCGGTTGCTCGGCATCGCCACCACCACCCCCACCGTGGTGGAGATGATCGAGGATCTGCTGACTCCCGAACAGGGCTTCGCGGTCGCCGAACGCGATGTGGAACCGTCCGAGGTCGGCGGCTCCCCGCGCCATCTCAGCGATATCGTGCTCGGCGTGGTGCGTGGCGGCGAGCTGATCCGAGTGGGCGAAGCCGAGGTGGATGCGCTGGAAGCGACCGACAAGCTGCTCTACATCCGGCACGCACGCCGGTAATACCGGCACGATAGTCTCGAACCGTGGCCTCTGGATTTCAGCTCAATGGTGTTCCACTGCTTTCGCGTTCAGTGCTCGACCGTGCCGAGGAGATCCGGGCCGACGAACAGGCGCTGAAGGAGGGCTGGGCCGATGCCGAGTTGCTCCGGATCAATAAGCGCGGGCAGTTCCGCTTCGACGATGGTGCGTTGGTACTGGAACCGGCGATCGAACTGGCCGCCGAGCCGAGTCGGGCCGCGGTATTCCTCGGCATTCACGGCGGCAAACATGTGTGGGCCGTACGTGATGCCGAACTACAGGGCACGCTGACCGATCTGCGCGCCATGGCGGGCGGCCTAGACGATCTCACCGCCGACCTGCTCACCTCCGCCATGGCCCTGCTGAACTGGCATGACAAGGCCGGATTCCATGCCGCCGACGGCACCGCGTCCACTGCGACCAAGGGCGGTTGGTCGCGGGTCACCGAGAGCGGCCACGAGGAGTTTCCGCGGATCGATCCGGCCGTCATCTGCTTGATCCACGACGGCGGCGAGCGGGTTCTGCTGGCCCGCCAGCACACCTGGCCGAAGACGCTGTTCTCGCTGCTCGCCGGATTCGTGGAGGCGGGGGAGTCGTTGGAGCGATGCGTCGAGCGCGAGATGCGCGAGGAAGTCGGACTCGACGTGCGCGATATCACCTACCTGGGCAGTCAGCCGTGGCCTTTCCCGCGCTCGCTCATGCTCGGCTTCGCCGCCATCGCCGATCCCGATCAGCCGCTGATTTTTTCGGATGGCGAGATCGCCGAGGCCTACTGGTTCACTCGGGCCGAGGTGCGCGAGGCGCTGGCCGTCGGTGACTGGTCCGCCCAGAACCAGGGCGCACGGTTACTGCTGCCGGGCTCGATTTCCATCGCACGCACGATCGTGGAGTCCTGGGCCGCGCTCTGATCGAAGACATGGGAAAGTTCCGTGCGGGCTACTCGGTCCGCACGGAACGATCGCAGCCTGATCAGGCCAGCGCGGCCAATGCCTGTTTGACCGCGGCCAGCGACGGATTCGTCGCCGTTGACCCATCCGCGAACTTCACCGTCGGCACCACATGGTTGCCGCCGTTCACACTGCCGACGAATTCGGCCGATGCGGGATCGTCTTCGATATCGATCTCGACATAGCTGATGCCGGACTCGTCCAACTGCTTCTTCAGCCGTCGGCAGTAGCCGCACCAGGTGGTCGAGTACATCGTCAGAGCGGGAGTCACGTCAGTCACGGACGGTTCAACATTTGACGGCCCGATCCTGTTCCGCCGGACTCCGAATCCCGACTTGCGCATGGATTTAGTAAGCGCGCATACTAAATCCATGACAACGATCGCCACCGCACAGGCCACGTCGACCGCGGCGCCCGCCGCCTTCTTTGCCAAATGGGCGGATATGGCCACCTGGCCGGAATGGAACAACGACACCGAATGGGTCCGTCTGGACGGCCCGTTCGCGCAGGGTGCCACCGGCGCTTTGAAGCCGAAGGGCGGTCCCGAGGTGCCGTTCGACCACCAGATAGCCACCGGCCCCGAGCGAACAACGGTGACGGTGACCGTCTCGATCGAGGGACCGCTGAGCTGGTTCTGGACCAAGGTGATGGGCGCGGACCTCGCCGATTCGGTGGAGCCCGATCTGCGTGCGCTCGTCGCCGCGGCTGAGGCGGTGCTCGTATGAAGTACTGGCTGGGGGTGGTCTCCCGGGATCATGTGCGCCGCGGTGTCGAACTCGGCATCGCCCAGGTCAACCATGGCAAGCGGACGCCGCTCGAACGCATGCGTCCCGGCGACGCATTCCTCTATTACTCGCCGCGCGAGGGTATGCGCAGCGGTGCGCAGATCCGATCCTTCACCGCTATCGGCACCATCGACGACCGGCCGGTCTGGCAGGCGGATCCGCAGGAAGGTGGCTGCTTCCAGCCGTGGCGGCGCGCGGTGCACTATCGGACCGATGCTCGCGAGATACCGATCGACGAACTGCGCGGTGAACTGGATCTCACGAGTACGCCGAATTGGGGCATGGTGCTGCGCCGTGGACTGGTCGAACTGACCGCGCACGATTTCGCGGTGATCGCACAGGCGATGATCGATGAACCAGTGGTAAAGGAGGCAGATGAGTGAGGACCGCGGCCTGCGCAGCCGATTCTCCGAGGCGGACGAAAGTCCCGGCCTCTTGCTCTGGCAGGTGACCAACCGATGGCAGGCCGCTCAGCGCGCGGCCCTCGCCTCCTACGACCTCACCCACGTGCAGTTCGTCCTACTGGCCGCGCTGACCTACCTCGCCGCGGGACGCGACGAACCGGTCATGCAACGCGATCTGGCCGCCCACGCCGCCACCGACCCGATGATGACCTCCCAGGTTTTGCGCGCACTCGAGCAGAAGGGGCTGCTCGAGCGCCGTGACCATCCGCACGACCGCAGGGCCAAGGCCCTCGTGCCCACCGAAGCCGGTGTGGCACTGGCGAATCGGGCGATAATCGCGGTCGAGAACTGCGACCACGAATTCTTCGCCCCGCTCGACGGCGATACGAGCGCGTTCGCGAGTGCGCTGCGTCGCCTACGCGATCGTTAGCCGCGCGACAGAGCCCGCGAAACGCGGAGTCCGATCCGGACCGGATCCCTTGCGCGACCACTTGTCGGCGGGCACTGCCATGATGTGTGTCGTGTCGGCAACCAGTACGAGTGAGTCCACCCGCCCGGAGTTGGACTCGCTGGACCCCGAACAAGCCGCGGCCGTCCGTGCGCCCCGGGGTCCGGTCTGTGTGCTCGCCGGTGCCGGTACCGGCAAAACCAGAACCATCACCCACCGCATCGCGCATCTGGTTTCCGCCGGACACGTCAAGGCCGACCAGGTGCTCGCGGTGACATTCACCGCGCGCGCGGCGGGGGAGATGCGCAACCGTCTGCGTGCGCTCGGTCTCGGCGGCGAGGCCAATCAGGTGCAGGCGCGCACCTTTCACGCGGCCGCGCTACGCCAGCTCAAATACTTCTGGCCGCAGATCGTCGGCGATGTGCCGTGGCAGTTGCTCGATCGCAAATTTCCGGTCGTGGCACAGGCCGCGCATCAGGCCGGATTGTCCTCGCACACCGAAGCCGTGCGCGATCTGCTCACCGAAATCGAATGGGCGAAGGCCACTCTCATCGCGCCGGAGGACTATCCGGCGGCCGTGGCCAAACACCGCCGCGAGCCGCCGTATGACCCGATGCGGGTCGCGGCCGCCTACAGCGGCTACGAGAAGTTGAAGGCAACACCGGACGGACTACTGCTCGACTTCGACGATCTGCTGCTGCACACCGCCGCCGCGCTGGAGGACTACGCGTCGGTGGCCGACGAATTCCGCGGGCGCTACCGCAGTTTCGTGGTCGACGAATATCAGGACGTCACGCCATTGCAGCAGCGGGTGCTCGACGCCTGGCTCGGCGACCGCGACGATGTGACCGTGGTCGGCGACGCGAACCAGACGATCTACTCCTTCACCGGTGCCACCCCGAGTTATCTGCTCGACTTCTCCCGCCGCTTTCCGGAGGCGACGGTGGTCCGGCTGGAACGCGACTATCGCTCGACGCCGCAGGTGGTCTCACTGGCCAACCGGGTGATCGGCGCCGCGCGCGGTCGCATCGCGGGCACCCGGCTGCAACTGGTCGGCCAGCGCGACGACGGCCCGGAACCGGTATTCGCCGAATTCGATGACGGCCCGGCCGAGGCCCATGCGGTCGCGCGGTCTATCAAGAAACTGGTCGCCGCGGGCACGCCCCCCGCCGAAATCGCCGTGCTCTATCGGATCAACGCGCAGTCCGAAGCCTATGAACAGGCACTGACCGAACTCGGCATTCCGTACCAGGTCCGCGGTGGCGAGGGGTTTTTCGCCCGAAATGAGGTCAGGCAAGCCATATCCGCACTGCGCCAGGTAGCCGCTCGCGAGGATCTACCCGACCAGTCCCGCAGTGGTAAGGCCTTGGTTACCTTGGTGCGCGCCGCACTCGCGCCCGTCGGACTTACCGCAACCGAACCCGCGGGAGCCCAGGCGCGCGAGCGTTGGGAAGCGTTGATGGCGCTTGTGCGCCTGACCGAAGAGTTGGTCGACCACGACGACGCACTCGACCTGATCGGCTTGCTGCGCGAGTTGGCCGCACGCGCCGAGGCCAGGCACCCACCCACCGTCCAGGGCGTAACCCTCGCATCGTTGCATGCGGCGAAGGGCTTGGAGTGGGACGCGGTATTCCTGGTCGGCGTCGCCGACGGCACGCTGCCGATCGCCCATGTGCTCGGCGACGACGGCTCGGTCGCCGATCAGGCGGCGCTCGAAGAGGAAAGGCGACTGCTCTACGTCGGCGTGACCAGGGCACGCGAGTATCTGCAATTGTCCTGGGCGCTCTCGCGCGGCGGGGGCAGTAGGCGTACGCGGCGGCGCTCGCGATTCCTCAACGGCCTGGTGCCCGACGACTCGCCGGCCTCGCGAATCGCCGCACCTGTTGCCGACACTGCCTCGAATGGTGTGCGCCCGACCTGTCGGGTATGTGCCAAACCGTTGATCGGCACCTACGCCACCATGCTCGGCCGCTGCCGCCGCTGCCCGGCCGAACTCGACGCCGAGCTACTCGCGGCGCTACAGGCGTGGCGCGAGGAGAAAGCGCAGGATCTGCGGGTGCGCGAGTTCGTGATCTTCACCGACACCACACTCACCGCGATCGCCGAGCAACTGCCCGCCGATGACAACGCACTCGCCGCCATACCCGGAATCGGGGCGAAGAAGCTCGAGCAGTACGGGGCCGAGGTGTTGTCGATAGTGGCATCGCGGCTGCGGTCAAGCCCACAAAACCGCAGGTAGAAAATAGGTTGTCGCAATGAGCGGCAACACATATGGTGGATTTCACGCACCGGGAGGTCATCTCGGCGCGCAGAGTTACCGACACGAGTACAGGAGGGAGGCAGACCGATGAATGGCAATACGAACTTCAGCGCCACTGGCGTTGCGGTGAATGCTGCGCCCGTCATGTCGGCCTCCCGGGGGATCCTCGCTGCTTTGCAGGGGATCGGTCTGTCCGGTGTCGGCGTATTCGGGGAGCAAGGCAAAGCCATGAGCATGCATTCCCCGAGTCGCGTCGTCATTCAGGACAAGCCAAGCGCGGGCTGGCACCCGGCCTTTGCCATTACGGCAGAAGCCGGTGTCTTCGCAGTTGAGGCCGGATATGCACCGGCAGATCTGCGGGCAGCACGCCTCCGCCGCACCGCACACCCAGCGACCGTGATCAGGATTCGACAGAGATGTCGAACTAGGTAGGGAACACCCCCCGACCTCCTGGCCACGGATCGCCCGAAGCGAAACCGTGGCCAGTATTTTTACCGGCCCTTCAGCCCACCGGCCTCGGTTTCGCGGAACGAACGAAACGTACCGCTGCAAACGAGCTGAAGGAGAACGACGTGTTCACCGCAGAGAGGCCACAAGCCACTACTGACGTGACATGCCGAACCGTGGCACGGCCCACCCGCCCCCGGGAGGTCACAAAGGTCCTGCCTTGTCGAGCCGGAGACCCCGATCTCTGGTTCGCCGAGAGCCCGGTCCAGTTGGAGCAGGCCAAGGCGCTGTGCGCGTCCTGCCCCATCCGAAAGGGCTGCCTGACCGCGGCCATGGATCGGGGCGAGCCGTGGGGTGTCTGGGGCGGTGAGATCTTCGACCAGGGTGTCGTGATCGCCCGCAAGCGCCCGCGTGGACGTCCACGCAAGGTCGCGATCTCGGCATGAGATCTGTGATTCCCCTCCCTCCGGTCGCTGAGGCCTATCCGGATACGGCCGAATCCGTTCCGGGTAGGGCCCAGGAACGAGAAAGCAAACAAGCCGCTCACCGTGAGATCCGGTGGGCGGCTCGTTTGCGTTCTCGGCCAATCTCTTTCGAGCTTTCAGCTAGCGGAGCGCTCCTCGCGGAAGCCAGGCATCCAGGCCCGCACCAGTTGCATGAACGGGAGCTCCGCATCGAGCTGGGCCAGAATGCCGACCGTACCGCTGAGCACGCGGAAGATCATCAGGTACTGCGTGGGCAACTGTAGTGCCCGCGCGGTCTTCATATCCGGACTGCCGATATCGGAGGCCTTACCCGCCACCCGCTGCATCCACTTGCGGGTGAAGTGGAACGAGTCGGTCTGGATCGGATCGGTGAACGGCCGCAGATAGTCCGCGATCTCCTTATCGGTAACGGTTCGGCCCGGAATCACCCAGCCGTTGTCGTACATGAGCTCGACCAGTTCATCGAAGCGTTCGTCGAGTGCGAGGGCCAGCATCCGGCCGAGGGCCTCTGGGAAGCCATCGGGCATGGGCGCGCAGGCGCCGAAATCGATGACGGCCAGTTTGCCGTCGGACAGCATCATGAAGTTGCCGGGATGCGGATCGGCGTGCAGCAGACCGACGGTCTCCGGCGAGGAGAAGTGCAGTTTGCCCATCAATCCGGCGACCCTATTGCGCAGCGGACGGGTGCCTTCCGGATCCTCGACCCCCTGCTTGATGATTTGTGAGACCGGCGTGCCGTTCAGCCATTCGGTCACGATCACCTTCGGCGCGCTGGCCACCACCTTCGGCACCACGATCTCCGGGTGTCCGTCGAAGGCCTTGGCGAAGGCGCGCTGATTGGCGGCCTCGTTACGGTAATCGAGTTCCTCCTCGGTGCGCTCGGTGATCTCGGCGAGCAGCGGCTTCACGTCCGCGCCCGGAATCACCGAAGCGATCAGACCGGTCATCCGCGACAGTGTCTTGAGATCGGCGCGCAGCGCCTCGTCGGCACCGGGATACTGCACCTTCACCGCGACGGCTCGGCCGTCCGACCACACCGCCTTGTGCACCTGGCCGATGCTCGCCGATGCGGCCGGGGCGTCGTCGAAGGCTGTGAAGCGCTGCCGCCACTGGGTGCCGAGCTGCTGGTCCAGCACCCGGTGCACGGTCTCGGCGGGCATCGGCGGCGCGGCGGCCTGCAGTTTGGTGAGTGCCTCGCGGTAGTGCTCGCCGAATTCCTCGGGCACCGCGGCCTCCATGACGCTCAGCGCCTGACCGAACTTCATCGCACCGCCCTTGAGCTCACCGAGCACGGTGAACAACTGCTGGGCGGCCTTCTGGTTCAACTGAGCGTTGATCTCCCCCTTATCGCCACCGGCCAGCTTCTTACCGAATCCGACGGCGGCTCGTCCGGCGATACCCAGCGGAATCTTGGCTAACTTGGCATTGCGGGACGAGCGACGGCGCACGATCTCAGACACGTAACCCATCATGGCGGACGGACCCGTGCGATCGCCACGACAATCTTGGTGTCGTTGCCTAGCGGACTGTAAGAATCGACACTCTCATCCAGTCGGAGCAGAGAAAATACGGCGGCATCCGCAGCCGTCGTGCTGCGGCCATTCCCGCCGCGAGATCCGGTGTGTATCGAGTTCGAGTTCGATCGTGGTGTTCATCGTGTCGAGCTGACGCTCAGGAGAACAGTCCATGATCGCCTCGAGTTCGCCGAGCAGCAATGCCGCCGTCGCCAGGATTCCGGCCGGTGAGGCGTGCCCGACTCGGCCGAGCAATTGGCTCGCCAGCTGCGGCCACTCCGGGTCGTACTCACAGCGGGTCAGATCGAGGCAGCGCAGACAGCTCGTCAAGCCGGGAAAGACCAGCGGTCCAACTACGCCTTTGCCATCGCGAATGCGCACCTGCACATGTGGAATCCCGTGCAGCACAAGGTCATTGGCCAGGCGCGGTTCGATCACGAGCGCATCGGTCAGCACCACGAGCTCACCGTGCCAATCCAGCACCGAACTATCAGGGCGGTACCCGCGCGAGCGCATCGGCCGCAGCCCGAGCCGCCGCAATCCGGTCGTGACGGCATCCGAGAGCGGGCCGAGCCCGTGCACCCGCACCGAACGCAGCCGTCCCAGTCGCGGATCCGCATGCAGCAGCAGACCCGCGTCATTGATGCGATTCAGCAGCTCCGCCGCGTCCTCGGGTTCGATCCCACATTCCCCGGCCCGCCAGATGACCTGCGGGCGACTGTGCATACCGTCGAGCAGCCGCAGGAATGCCAGCACGGTATCGGTATCCAATGCGGTCCGATCCAGTAGTAGCGCCCGCTCCGGATCCCACCCCAATTGCACGACCCCGGACGACCGAACCAATACGGTCACCCGCGGCGCCAACATCGGCCCGCACATCCGCCTCGTCGTCATGGCAGCAGTATGCGGAGCGGGTCATCGACGAATCAGCGCGAATCCTGTAATAATCCACAGGAATTCGCGCTTATCAACAGGACACGTCTCAGGACGCGTCGGTGTCCTTGCCGAGGTCCGGGCCGGATTCGCCGTCACCCTTGGCGGCCTCGCGTTCGGCCTTTTCGCGTGCCTCGGTTTCGGCCAATTGGGCCAGCGGATCGTCGAAGGCGTCCACGCCGCCGCCGATCACCGAATCGATGAAACCCGCGGGGGAATCCAGATCATTGGAGTCCGGCAGTAGATCCGGATGCGCCCAGACGGCGTCCCTGGCGTCGATGCCCGCATCAGCGGTGAGCCGCCGCCATAGCGCCGCCGCTTCACGTAGCTTGCGGGGCCGCAGCTCGAGTCCGACCAGCGTCGCGAAGGTCTGCTCGGCCGGACCGCCGGTGGCGCGGCGGCGGATCAGCGTTTCGGCGAGTGCGCCCGCGCCGGGCAGGCGGTCACCGATCGCCTCGGTGACCACGACCTGCACCCAGCCTTCGATCAGGGCCAGCAGCGTCTCCAGCCGCTCCAGCGCCTGCTTCTGCTCCGGGGTGGTCTGCGGTTCGAACGCGCCCTGGGACAGGATCTCCTCGAGTTTCGAGGGATCGGTCAGCGACATCGGATCGATATTCTGGGCCGCCGATTCCAGCGCGGAGAAGTCCATCTTGATGCCGCGCGCATAGCCCTCGACCGCGCCGAGCACCTGCTGACGCAGCCACGGCACGTGTCCGAACAGGCGCTGATGGGCGGCTTCGCGGGCCGCGAGGAAGACCAGGATCTCGCTTTCGGGCTGCTCGAGTCCCGCGCTGAACTCCGAGATGGCCGCTGGCAGCAGTGCCGCGGTGCCGGTCGGGCCGAGCGGCAGTCCGATATCGGTGGAGGTCAGCACCTCCTTGGCGAGTTGGCCGAGCGCCTGCCCGAGCTGCGAGCCGAAGGCGAGTCCGCCCATCTGGCCGAGCATGCCGACCATCGGACCGGCGAATTCGCGTGCCTCCTCGGGCAACTGCGCGGTCCACATGCCAGAGATCTGTTCGGCCACCGGATCGCACAGCCGCTTCCAGGTCGGCAGCGTTTCCTCGATCCAATCGTTGGCGGTCCAGGCCGCGGTTCTGCTGGCACCCGCGGGCAGGGTGGTCGCGCCGTCGAGCCACAGTTCGGCCAGACGCGCGGCATCGGCAACGGCCTTGACCGTGCTCTCGGAGACCGGCGTCACACTCGTGCCGAGCTGCTGGCGGGCCAATCGCTTGGCCACGTCGTAATTGACCGGGCCGGATTGCGCCGAACCGGGTTGCCCCATCCCGCTGAGCATCTGGCCGAGTGAGGTGAGCATCTGACCGAGCTGGGCCGGATCGAAACCACCCGCACCCGCCCCACCGAAACCGAACGGATCATTCGCCCCGGCACCGCTCGGCTCGTCGCCGCGGTTGCGGTCGTCATCATCGCGGTTCGAGAATCCGAAGGGGAGGTCACTCATACTGCAAACCTTACGCGCGCGGTGTAGGGGGTCGATGTTCGCGCGGCGCGAAATCCCCGGCGCGCGTACGCCGGTAAATATGCGCCTCGCACGAACGGGCGCGATGGCGATCACTACTGTGGTCCAGGTGAATCGTCGGATCCTGACCCTGGTGGCCGCCCTGATCCCGGTGCTCGTCCTCGGTGTGGTGGGCAGCCTGCTCACTGTGCCCTTTGTCGCACTCGGGCCGGGACCCACGTTCAATACCCTCGGCTCGGTCGATGGCAAGCAGGTCGTCGACGTCCGCGGCGCCGAACTCGACCCGGTGACCGGTCATCTGAATATGACAACGGTCTCGGTCCGTGACGGACTCAATATCTTCGAGGCGTTCGGGTTCTGGGTCAGCGGCGAGCACGGACTGGTCCCGCGCGCCGAGGTATACCCACCCGGTGTCCCGCGCGAGGAGATCGATAAGTCCAACCAGCAGGACTTCAAGGATTCCGAGAGCAATGCCGAAGTGGCGGCGCTGCACTTGCTGAACCTGCCGACGGTGGTGCTGGTGCGCAAGGTCTCCGACGACGGTCCGGCCAAGGAGACGCTGAAGGCGGGCGACGAACTGGTCAGCGTCAACGGCGCACCGATCGCCACGCCCAAGGATGTCGTCACCGCGGTGTCCTCGCAGGCGCCGGGCAGTCAGATCACCGTGACCTACCGGCGCGAGAACACCGAACAAACCGCGACTATCACTCTGGCCGCGCGCCCCGACGACGCGAACAAGGGCTATCTCGGCCTGACCCCGACCGAGGGGGCGCGCCCGCCCATGGAGGTCTCGTTCAACCTCGCCGATATCGGTGGACCGTCGGCCGGTCTCATGTTCAGCCTCGCGCTGATCGACAAGCTCACGCCCGGTGAACTCGACGGCGGCAAGTTCGTCGCCGGTACCGGAACCATCGATCAGGACGGCAAGGTCGGCCCGATCGGCGGCATCCAGTACAAGATGATGGCCGCGCGCGATGCCGGTGCGGAGACCTTCCTGGTCCCGGCCGCCAACTGTAATGAGGCCAAACAGCGCACACCCGACGGCCTGCGCCTGGTGAAGGTCGAAAACCTCACCGGCGCGGTGCAATCCCTCAACGACATCAACGCCGGTCGCCAGACCGTCTCCTGCGGCTGATCACTCCATGGTGTGGTGCAGTGCCTCGATGAGGTTGGGCGCCAGATTCGGATAGGTGCGCAGGTCGAGATCGCCGAAGTCGTCGACGTCGTCCTCGGGTTTGACCTGCAGTAGGCACAGATCCGCGCCGGTGCGCAGTACCGCGGCGAAGAGCCGGGCCGTGCGGCGCCCCGGATGCGTCTCGGCGGCGGCGCGCGCTGCGGCGTCGGCGGCCTCATGATCGGCGAGTAGCGGGGTGAGCGCGTCGTCGAGGGTGGTCTCGGCATCCGGCGGCAGCACGACGATCTCTTGGACGAGCACGCAGCCGCTCACGGCATCGGGCCAGCTGGTGGTGGCGAGGAATTCGTCGAGCGCCATCGATCCGCCGGTGATGTCCGCCGGGAAGGACTCCTGGGCAATGGGAGTCAATTCGCTGCCCTGATCCAGCTGATCGAGCAATCCGGGCTCAGCCGCGACCAGATCGACAGTCGGCACCAGCGCGAACATCTGCGGCGGTCTGCCCCAGCCCTCGGCATCGACGAATTCCGCCACTTCACGGACGGAACGGGCGAGGACGAGTTCGGCGTGCAGGTCTGCGGTCACATCGATATCCAATCAAACACTCGGAATCGATAGGTCGGTGCGTGCGTAATCGCAGACCAATCGCAACCCACCGGTCTGTACCCTCTCAGATTCCGTAGAGTGGGCCGAAACGGTCCGCTTTGGACCACCTGCAACATCGGACTGCGGTGTCACGGCTGAGAAATCGGTGCGCGCGCCGCCGGACCTTGGAGAGTGGCATCGTGGGCATGCGGCCCCCCACCGGCTTACCTTCGTTGTCCCGACGCAGCCGAGTGCTGCTGGTGGCGGCAATCATTCTGGCGGCGCTGCTGCTGCTGGGACCGCGGCTGACCGACACCTATACGAACTGGTTGTGGTTCGGCGAGGTCGGTTTCCGCAACGTCTATCTCACCGTGCTGCGCACGCGGATCCTGTTGTTCATCGTCGTCGCGTTGTTCGTCGGTCTTGTCGTGTGGTTGGCGCTGCTGCTGGCGTACCGGACCAGGCCGGTATTCATACCGGTGGCGGGTCCGAACGATCCGATCGCGCGCTACCGCACCACCGTGATGAGCCGGCTCAAGTTGTTCGGGATCGGCATTCCGCTGGTGCTCGGCGTGCTCTCCGGCTTGGTGGCGCAGTCGAATTGGGTCACCGTGCAACTGTTCCTCAATGGCGATTCGTTCGGCCAGAAGGATCCGCAGTTCGGCCTCGATGTCGGCTTCTACGCCTTCGACCTGCCGTTCTACCGGATGGTGCTGAACTGGCTGTTCGTCGCGGTCGTCATCGCCTTCTTCGCCAGTCTGGTGACGCACTACGTCTTCGGTGGCCTGCGCCTGACCGGGCGCGAGGGCACGCTGACCAGGCCCGCGCGCATCCAGCTCGCGGTCATCGCCGGAATCTTCGTGCTGCTCAAGGCGATTGCCTACTGGTTCGACCGCTACGAGCTGCTGTCGAGCAGTCGTAAGGAGCCGACCTTCACCGGTGGTTCCTACACCGATATCAACGCCGTATTGCCCGCGAAGCTGATCCTGCTGTCCATCGCGGTGATCTGCGCGATCGCCTTCTTCGCCGGTATCGTGCTGCGCGATCTGCGGGTGCCCGCCATGGCGGCCGCGCTGCTCGTGCTCTCTTCCGTCCTGGTCGGCGCGGTATGGCCGCTGGTGGTCGAGCAGTTCTCGGTGCGTCCGAACGCCGCCGACAAAGAGAGTGAGTACATCGAACGCAATATCGCGGCGACCAGGCAGGCGTTCGGCATCACCTCGGACAAGATCGAGTACAAGGACTACAAGGGCGATAGTTCGAAGAGCCCGCTGGAAGTTCCGGTGGATGCGGCGACGATCGGCAATGCCCGCCTGCTCGACCCGAATATCTTGTCGCCCACCTTCACTCAGCTCAAGCAGTTGAAGAACTTCTATGGCTTCCCGGAGTCGCTGGATATCGACCGCTACAACCTCAAGGGTGATATCCAGGACTACATCGTGGCGGCTCGTGAACTGCATCCTTCGGCGCTGAGCGGTAACCAGACCGACTGGATCAACAAGCACACCGTCTACACCCACGGCAACGGCTTCGTCGCGGCGCCCGCCAACCGGGTGAACCGGCCGCAGTACGAGGACCCCAATGCCAACACCGGCGGCAGCAGCGACAGCGGCTACCCCATCTTCCTGGTCAGCGACCTGTTCAACTCGACCGACCAGCAGCAGATCAAGGTCGACCAGCCGCGCGTCTACTACGGCGAGCTGATCTCACAGTCCAATCCCGACTACGCGATCGTAGGTTCCTCCAACGGTCAGCACCCGCGCGAATACGATTCCGACACAGCGCAGTTCACCTACAACGGCAAGGGTGGCGTCTCGATCGGGAACTGGTTCAACCGGTTGGCCTTCGCGGCCAAGTACACCGAGCGCAATCTGCTGTTCTCCTCGGCCATCGGCGACAACTCCAAGATCATCTTCAACCGCAGCCCGCGTGAGCGGGTGCAGAAGGTGGCACCATGGCTGACCACCGACGGCAATGCCTATCCGGCGGTGGTCAACGGCCGGATCCAGTGGATCGTCGATGCGTACACCACGCTGGACAACTATCCGTATGCGCAGACCACCTCGCTGGAGGGCGCGGTCGAGGACAGCATCGATAAGAAGACCGGAAGGCTGTTGCCGCGCAAGGAGGTCAGCTACATCCGCAATTCGGTGAAGGCCACCGTCGATGCCTACGACGGCACGGTGACCCTCTACGAGGTGGACTCGACCGACCCGGTGCTCAAGGCTTGGCGCGGTGTGTTCCCGGGCGCGGTCAAGCCGGAGAGCGAGATCTCACCGGAACTGCGCGCGCACTTCCGCTATCCGGAGGATCTGTTCAAGGTGCAGCGCGAAATGCTGACCAAATACCATGTGGACAATCCGCGAGAGTTCTTCACCAACAACGCTTTCTGGTCGGTGCCGAGCGATCCGACCACCGAGGGCGGGACCTTCAATCAGCCGCCGTACTACGTGCTGCTGGGTGATGCGTCGGCGAACAATAAGCCGGTATTCAATCTGACCAGCGCCATGGTCGGCTACAACCGGCAGTTCCTGTCCGCCTATATTTCGGTGCGTTCGGATCCGGACGGATACGGCAAATTCACGATCTTGCAATTACCGACCGATACGCAGACACAGGGTCCGCAGCAAACGCAGAACAGTATGACGACTGCGCCGGAAGTCTCCAGTCAGAAAACACTGCTGTCGAACTCGAACAAGATCAGATATGGCAATCTGCTGACACTGCCGATCGCCGACGGCGGAATCCTTTATGTGGAGCCGTTTTACAACGAGCGAAATACCGGTGCGGGCAGCTCCACCTTCCCGCAGTTGCTGCGGGTACTGGTGAGCTATCGCGATGTGGCGGGCAGTGTGAAGGTCGGCTTCGCCTCCACCCTGGCCGATGCGCTGAATCAGGTGCTGCCCGGAACAGGTTCGCTGGCCACGCCATTCGGCGGTGATCCGGCGAGCAGGCCGAAACCGGGGACCGCGCCACCGGCGGATCACGGCGCCACACCGCCGACGCAGGGCACGACACCGCCGGCGCAGGGCACCACGCCCCCGCCCGCGACCGGATCCGGCGCCAAGGACGCCGCCGCCGCGGAGCTGAGCAAGAAGATCGAGACTGTGCGAAATGCCATGAAGTCCGGGAACTTCCAGGACTTCGGCAGGGCGCTGGAGGAACTGGACGCCGCTGTGAAGGCATATCAGGACGCCGGTCGCTGATCCAACGAGAACGGCCCCGTCACCCGAAGGAATCGGGCGACGGGGCCGTTCTCATTGACGTCGAACCGACGTCCGCCTCGGCGCCGTTGCCGAGTGACGTCGAATTCCTACGTCAGCGACCGAACGAGTCGATCAGTGCGCCGTTCTGGTCCAGCAGCTGCTGGTACTGGCCCTCCAGGCCATTCTGCTTGGCCAGCTGGTAGCCCGCGGACTTGGCCTGCTCGATGGCGCCCTTGACGCTGGAGACCGGGGCGGGGGCGGCCTCAGGGGCGGCGGGCTCCGGCTCGACGACGGCCGGGGCCGGGCTCGGCTCGGACTCACCGGCGCGCAGGTACTGACCGCAGACCGGCCAGGCGCCCGCACCCTGGGTGGCGAGCACATTCTCGGCCACCCGGATCTGCTCTTCCTTGCTCGCACTATTGGCGGAACCGTGGCCACCGTTGGCCGCCCAGGTGCTCTGCGAGAACTGCAGACCGCCGTAGTAGCCATTTCCGGTGTTGATACCCCAGTTGCCACCGCTTTCGCACTGCGCGACGCCATCCCAATTGTGCGCCGGGGCGGCGGCTGCGGTGCCGGTGGAAAGACCGAACGGGACGGCAACGATTGCGCCGGTGACAGCGGCATAGCCGAGGGCGCGGGTGCTGAGCTTTCGGTGCTTCGACATGTTGTATTCCCTCCCTGCGCCCACCGCCCCCGGTAATGCAAAATGCCGAGTCCCTGCCCCCAGGTGTGTCGGGGATCCTCGAACCGCGGGACAGGGTCGCCGGTGTTCGGCGGTTCGAGTTCGAGCCCATCACGTCTGATCCGGGCCGTGGCTCGACGGTAACGAAGAAATCTCGGTAGATCACATCTTGATAACTTCGCCATTGCATGAAGCGCATAACGTGTATACCGGTGTTTGCGCAGGTCGCAAATGCCATAAGAATGGATTCCGGTCGGTCTGTTATAGCGCCGTTATGTGTTCGGGATCACTACGAAATAGTGACTCATGTCACGTTTGAAACCATTTGGCGACAGGCCTGTTTTCTTTGAACGACTTTCGCGGCCGCGCTCGCCTGGTTCGGTGGATGGATTCGGTAGGCGTCCACCGCCTCCGCTCGGAGCCGTCTGTGCGCAACGTCCCTCGGCTTTCCGTGACCCGTCGCCGCGGCTCCCTGACCAGGGCAAACCGCCTGGAAGGTAAGCGATTTGCCTTCCGTGCGTAGACGTGTGTAATGTTGTGTTTACCGACGCGGGGTGGAGCAGCTCGGTAGCTCGCTGGGCTCATAACCCAGAGGTCGCAGGTTCAAATCCTGTCCCCGCTACTAGGGAAACGGCCCGGAACTCAAATGTTCCGGGCCGTTTTTCATTGGCGCTCGAGCGCGCGTTGGGAATCGTTGCAAGGCTCCTTATCCAGGGCCGATCACCGAGCCGAGGTCGGGGAGGACGCCGCACCGCGTCCGTGCGCTGGCGGATACACATACGTACGCGATGGCGACTTTGTCAGGCCGCGGACCTGCCGCCATGCCCTGGCAAGTGCGAGTAGCTGGCGCAGCTCCGCGGTGAGGTCCCGTGCCCCTGGTTGGACTTGGTGCCGGGGCGTGAACCGGCTCGCGCTCGGGGGGTGCCCGGCAGCTTTGGTGGCAATGGCCTCGGCGATGCGGCGGGCATAGATATATGGGTCACCGCCGGTGGCGGCCAGATCGTCGGGGCTGTCGCTGTAGCGCTCGAGATGCAGCAGGCTGTCGCGGATCTCGACCGTCATGCGGTGCAGGCGGATGGCCGGGTCTGTTCGGCCGTTATGGTCGCGCCGCATCTCTAAGACGATTTCGGGTACGGCTGCGGTGAGATCGGCCCACATCGGCCGCAGGCGGCGGCAGTATCGGCCGGTGCGGTCCCATCCGATGTGGGTGAGCAGGGTGCTGATCAGCGGCACCGTGATCACGGCGGGAGCGCCGACGGCCGAGAGAAGGAAGCCGCTCCATGCTTTCCAGTGCATCTCGGGATCGAATGACGGTTGGCCTGTGATGAGACTGATGATGGTTCCGACCGGGTATACGACCGCTACGATCCCCAGGCCCACCGCGGTGCCCAGGACCGCTGTGTGCAGTGCACGTTCCTGCCAGGCGGTATCGCCTGCGGCATGTATCTCGCGCACGCATACCCGGCCGACGAGCAGGGCTGTAGCGCCGAGCGGAAGGGAAAAAGCGGCCCAGACCACGACAGCCGGCCAGCCCAGGGTTTGGTCGATCAACTGGTCGGCGCGGCGGGCGGGCGTCCCTGCGGTCAGGATGACGGTGGTGGCGGTGATCGTGACGAGGTAATAGCGCCACTGCCGGCGCCATGTGTGGGCGGGATCGGCGCCTGCCCACAACATGGCAACGCCGTAGACATGCGAGATGCACAACACGGTTGCTCCCAGCGAGAGCTGTCGGGCGATGTTCACCACGTCGCTGTCGTCGCCGGGCAGCAGCCAGGCCAGTGAGTGTTGGAACCATGCGTCCCGCAACAAGTGTTCGGAGAGCGCGGCGGCGAGCCCGCGGTTGATGAGCCGGTCGACGAGGCTGTCCCGCAACAGCCACCACCGACCGGCGAGCACCAACGCGATATCTGTCAGGACGGGCCAGGTGATCAGACCCGGGATCGGGGAGGTCATCTCATCGATGCCGGTTTCGGAAGAACGTCGATCGGAACCGGCTCGCCGACCGCTTCGGCAGCATCGCTTCCACCAGCAGCAGGTCGGCGAAGGTTTCGGCGGCTAGCTCGCGCTCGCTACCGTAGTCCTGGCGGCGCAGTACGCTGCGGATGGTTTCCAGCGACAGCGAGGGCATCAATTCGCGCAACGGCAGATCAGCCGCGGCGCCAGCGGGACCGCTCGCGGTCCCGTGGCCGAGCAGCATGTGACCGATCTCGTGGGCGATGATGTGATCGGCATGCCATTCGGAGTCGGCTCCGTACATGATCACGTCATCGCCTTCCCGGGCAATCCACAGGCCGCTTCCGGTGCCGCATCCGTTTGCCGAGAGGGCGCCGACGTCGATCGGGCACAACGTGATCGGCCGTCCGCGGTACTGGGCGACCCGAGCGATGTATTCCGTTATGTCCCATGGGTGGGGGATCGGTACCAGGCGACCCAGCTCCTCGAATCGCGCGGCGAGATCCTCCATTACGTCTTCCCTCGTTGATCACGTCACCCATGCCGATATTGCGGTGAGCGTAGTCGCTCATGGAGCATGGCCGCGAACGTGGCCCGGCGCTTCCGTGAGCACCACGAAAACTGTTGGTGCACGGGCGAAGCCGGGCCGCGCACCAGATCCCGCACCAGTGAATCTCTGGCGGGTTCAGCGCTGCTGATCCGGGTCGGGTGATCGTCGAACCGCCGGGCGTCCCGAATCCTCGAGGTAGGCGACGATGGCGTTGGTGAGTCCACGCCGAGCCTTGTCGAGGTCGGAGTAGGTGCCGAGTTGGCGTTCGGAGTTGATGCCGCGCATGGCGCCTGGGATCAGCGCTGCGATCTCCTCCACGCGGTCCGGGGCAACGCCTAGGTCCGCGAAGGCGTTTTGGCAGGTTCGAAGCCACCCATGGCCCCAGGATGCTAGTTCGGCGGCCGTACGCGGGTAGAGCTGTTCGAGTTCGGTGTGATCGCGCGGCAACGCGGCACGCAGGTTCTCGATCGCCCGGGAGTCGGGGGAGGTGAGTCCCGCGTAGAGGGTGTCGATGATGCTGGCGACTCGCTGATGAAGTGGTGCGGCGGTATCGGTGAAGGTGAGCATTTCGGCTCGCCGCTCGGCGGTGTAGTGCAGCACGGCGGCCCAGAGCCCGTCGTTATCGCCGAACTGATATTTGACCGCACCCCAGGTGGCGCCGATCTCGCGGGCGATCTTGCTGGCCGATACCGCGCCGGGGCCTCCGGTTGCCAGCGATCGCACCGCCGCTTTCAGCATGTTCTCCCGGGTGGCATCGCCACGTCGATTCGTGCGTCGCGCATAGCCATCCCGGTCGGTCACTTTCCAGATGTTAGCTGGTGACGCGCACGCGGCCCGGTCCGAATCCCTGCCGAATGAACCGTCTTTCTATTTTCACAGCATCCACTGTGATAATTTCACAGCGGTCACTGTGATCTGTTGGGAGAGGACAGCGAGATGGCGAAGCCGCCGCTATCGATGAAGCCGACGGGATGGTTCCAAGTCGCGTGGTCGGCCGAGATCGGCGCTGGCACGGTCCGGCGGATGACCTACTTCGGCCAGGAATTGGTGGCGTGGCGGGCGCAATCGGGCCTGCTGACGGTGATGGATGCGTACTGCGAGCACCTGGGCGCTCATCTCGGCTTCGGCGGTCACGTCGAGGGCGATGTCATCGAGTGCCCATTTCATGGCTGGCAGTGGAACCACGAGGGCCGCAATGTCTGCATTCCGTATGAGAAACATCCCAACCGGGGCAGACGCATCCGCACCTATCCGGTCGTCGAGCGCAACGATTCGGTCTACATCTGGCACGACGTCGCCGGTCGCTCACCTTATTTCGATGTGCCCGACGTATTCACCGGATTCGGCGACGACAGCGGCCCGGCCGACTACTACCCATCGGCCACCCTGTTCCGGGAGCGACTGGAACTGCATCCGCAGTACGTGCTCGAAAACGGTGTCGACTTCGCACATTTCAAGTTCGTGCACCAGACGCCGATCGTGCCGATATTCACCCGGCACGACTTCGACGAACCGGTGTCCTACGTCGACTTCACCATCACCTTCGAAGGTGACGATGGACAGTCCATCGAGGATGTCAACAGTGGCGTCGAGGCGATCAACGGCGGACTCGGCATCGCGGTGACCAAGAGTTGGGGCATGATCGACAACAGGACCATCACGGCGGTCACCCCGGTCGACGACGGCACCTGCGATGTTCGCTTCAGCGTGTACATCGGCCGTCGGCCCAGCTCCGATCCGGCGCAGGCCGAGCGTAGAGCCCAGGCGTTCGCCCAGGAGGTCATTCGCCAGTTCACCCAGGACGTGAATATCTGGCAGCACCAGCGCTACTCGGATCCACCGGCACTGTCCGGAAGTGAGTACCAGGGTTTCAACGCCATCCGCACCTGGGCCGAGCAGTTCTATCCAGCGCACGAAAGCAGGCTTTGATGAACACGCCAACCAAGGCGCCGATCCGGGTCTTCCAGGTCGCCACCGGCAATGTCGGAACCGAAATGATCAAACGAATCGGCAACCATCCCGATCTCGAACTCGTCGGATTGCATTGCTACACACCGGAGAAGATCGGCCGCGACGCCGGCGAGATCGCCGGTCTGGCGCCGAACGGCGTCATCGCGACCGGCTCGGTGGAGGAGATCATCGCCGCCGCACCCGACGTGCTCACCTTCCACGGCGTATTCCCCGACGAGGACCTCTATGTACAGGTGCTCGAAGCGGGCATCGACATCGTCACCACTGCGGACTGGATCACCGGTTGGCATCGCGACACCAACCATCCGCATCCGTCGGGTAAGCCGGTGACGCAGCTGCTGAGCGAGGCGTGCGCGAAGGGCGGCACGACCTTTTACGGCACCGGCATGAATCCGGGACTGAATCAGATCCTCGGCGTGGTGTGCTCCGCTGACGTCGCCGATATCGAGAGCATCATCACCCTCGAATCCGTCGACGTGTCGTGCCACCACTCGAAGCAGACCTGGATCGAGGTCGGCTACGGGTTACCGGTCGAGGATCCGAGCATTCCGGGCAGACTGGAGAAGTACACCAGTGTCTTCGCCGACAGCGTCCTGATGATGGCCGATTGCTTCGGGGTGAAACTCGACGGGGTCGAGTTCACCTATGAACTCGGTGCCTGCACCAAGGATGTCGATCTGGGTTGGTATCGACTACCGAAGGGCTCGCTCGGTGGTAACCACATCAAGTACCAGGGCATGGTCGACGGTGTTGCGAGGATCGAGACGCATCTGCAGTGGCAGATGACCCCGCACACCGACCCGAGCTGGAATATCAAGGGCTGCTACATAACGCAGATCAAGGGCGATCCGTGCGTCTACAACAAGCATATGGTTCTCCCGAAGCCCGGCGTCGACCTCTCGAATCCGGACAACTTCGCCTCGATCGGCATGACCGTCACCGGATTGCCCGCACTCAATGCGATAGCGTCCGTGGTTGCCGCTCCGCCGGGACTACTGACCAGTGCGGATATCCCGCTGCGCGGATTCGCTGGTCGCTTCAAGAACTAGGAAACGGGGCGCGCCCACTCATTTCCCTTCTCAACTTATAACGCACCCGGGGGCTTGCGGCAAGACCCGGGTCGTACCGCAGAATCGCTGGCCGAGGCCAGAACCTGCGGAGATGGGAAGTAACCGAATGCATGTGACCGACACCGATGTGATCATCGTGGGTGCGGGCCCGACGGGGCTGATGCTGGCCGCCGAATTGCGACTGGCCGGAGTGCGGCCGCTGGTATTGGAGCGGAAGTCGCAGCCCCGAGACATCCCGAAGGCCGGTGGTATCGGCGGGCAGATCCTGGAATTGCTGCGCTATCGCGGCCTGCTGGAACGCTGCGAAGCGGCCAACACCGATCCGATCCCGGCTCCCCGCTTTCCGTTCGGCGGTGTGCACGTCGACTTGACGCACCTGTCGGATCCACCGTTGCACGCGCTGCCGCTCGCACAGCATCGACTCGAGCGAGTGCTCGCCGAACGGGTTCGCGAACTCGGCGCGGACGTTCGCCGCGGACATGAGGTGGTCGCGGTGAGCCAGGACGATGCCACGGTGACCGCCGAGGTGCGCGGGCCGGACGGGGCGTACCAGGTGACCGCCCGATACCTGGTGGGCTGCGACGGCGGACGCAGCCGAATCCGCGATATCGCGGGCATCGCATTTCCGGGTACCACATATCCGGAGGTCAACCGACTGGTTCAGGTCGCGGTGCACGATTCGGTGACCGTGCTCGACAACGGCGATCTCGATGTCCCCGGATTCGGTAGGATCCGTGCGGGTTTCACGCAAACAGAGCGCGGTATGTTCGCGAACGGGTCGACCACTCCCGGACTGCTCGGTCTGTTCACCGCTGAGGACGAGTCCACCGAGTACGACGACGACGAACCGATGACCCTGACCGAGTTCCAGGACAGTGTCCGCCGGGTGCTCGGCGCGGATCTGCCACTGGGGGAGCCGATTCGGCTGTCGCGCTTCACCTTCAAGGACCGGTTGGCCCAACGCTACCGCGCCGGGCGGATCCTGCTGGCCGGCGATGCGGCCCACCTGTTCCTGGCCACGGGGGTGGCGATCAACGCCGGCATGCTCGATACGGTCAACCTGGCTTGGAAACTGGCCGCCGATATCGACGGCTGGGGACCAGCGGGCCTGCTCGACACCTATCACGACGAACGTCACCTGGCGGGCGCGCGGACCCTGCTACACACTCGGGCGCAAGTGGCACTGCGGCGCGGTAAAGACCCGGCCGCCGAAGCGCTTCGGCAGGTCTTCCAGGAACTGCTTCTCGACGAGCAGCCATTGCGCCGCGTTGGAGCCCTGATCGCGGGCACCGACATCCGCTATCGGCTAACAAACCCCAACGAACACGCCTCGACCGGCACATTCGCACCCGACCTTCCGCTATATACCGACCAGGGCGCAAGCAGCGTCGCGGAACTCATGCACACCGCACGGCCCATCCTGCTCGTCCTCGCCGACCGGCCGGAGCTGTGCGCGATCGCCCGAGAGTGGCAACACCGCATCGAAATCCACACCGCCCGAACCGATCACCGTCCAGCCGACGCCCTGCTGATTCGCCCCGACGCTCATATCGCCTGGGCGGCAACCATTGACGAGTCCGTCGATACCGCCGCGCCGGCGCTGCGAGAAGCGCTCTCGAACTGGTTCGGCGCACCCTCGAGAACGCCGGTGCCCGCCGATCAGCTCGGCTGATCGGCCGTTGTCCCGCACCACTTCTCCCGCTTTCCGACCTGGTGGGAGAAGTGGTGACGCGCCAAGAGGATCCCGGCGCGTCGGACCGTAGACATGCGGTCTGCTGAGCGCGATTGCACTGTGGGAGTGCGGTTTTCATGTACTCGATGTCGGTGGCGGAGGTTTCGAAGACACTTCGTCGGCGCCGCACCGATGTGCCGCCGGCGATGGCTCCGACGGCGTACGAAGTGGACGCTAGGTGAACAACTGGTATCGCAATAGTGTTGCCACGCAACAATAGTTGCGTCATGCTGAGGGTATGGCCAGACGGTCGAAGAGGCGGCCGGTCCGGCCGAGGTGGGGATCCGAGGATCCGAAGGGGTGCTGTCCGCGCCCCGTCTTTTCCCGTGCAATTCGTTGGCGGCGGCGCCTCGGCTGGGTGCTGGCCGTCATCTTCGTGCTGTTCGTCTTTCCTGGGCTCCTCGGCGCGGTGGCCAATGCGCAGTACCTGGCCGCGGCGACGGGCGGCGGTGTCTCCGAAATCGACGGCCTCAGCTGGATGCACATCCACGATTCGTACGGGGTTCCGCTGGCGAACTACGCCTTCGCGACCGACCACGGCGGCGTGCTGGATCCGGGGTCGACGATCCTCTGGGCCATCCTCGGCTTCGAATTCATCGGCTATATCGCCATCGTGACGACCGCTATCTGGTTGATCGGCAATGCGCTGAGCTTCCAGTGGCTCAATATGTTCGGCTCGGCACTGACCGGCGTCGCGGACCGGCTGACCGGTCAGATCGCGACGCCGATGCTGCTGATCACCGCGGCGACGATCGGTGCTTTCTGCGTCGCCTGGTTCTGGGTGCGTGGCTATCACGCCAAGGCGATGCTGCAGATCGTCACGATGCTGGGTGTCGCGGTGCTCGGGCCGGTATTCCTGGCAGAGCCGCTGGGCGATGTGCTGTCCTCGGACGGATTGCTCGCCAAGGGTAGGGATCTCGGAATTTCGGTGGCGGCCGGGCTCAACGGCAACAACAACCCGAATCCGAACCAACTGGTGACGACCATGCAGCGCGATCTGGCGGACAACTTCGCCCGCCGCCCGGTGCAAGTGTGGAATTTCGGGCATGTGGTCGACGAGCAACCGGCCTGCCGGTCGGCCTGGTCCGCGGGGATGACCGCGGGCGACGACGAACGGGTCCGCAAGGGCATGCAGAGCTGCGGTGATTCCGGCGCCTACGCTAAGGCCCAGAATCCGAGCATGGGTCAGGTCGGCACCGGCCTGATGCTGTTGATCTGCGGCGGCATTCTGTTGGTCTTCGCGGTGGTGCTCGGCATCCGGGTCATCAAGGCGGCGCTGGACGCGATCTACCACGGGTTCATGTCGATATTCGGTTTCGCCGCAGGCGGATTCGTCTACGGACCGACGCAGACCTTTCTGATCCGCAATATCGTCGACGGCTTTGTCGCGGCGGGCCGGATGACCGCCTACACCATCTTCCTCGGCATCTACGTGCTGTTCATGGGCAATCTGTTCGCGCAGGCGAAGGGGCAGACCATGGCGGTGATCGTCATCGCGGGCACCGTCGAGATCGTCGCCATCTCCCAGCTCAAACGCCTGAACCGCAGCCTCACCCGGGGCAACGACTGGATCGCCAACCGGTTCGCGCTCGCCGTGCAGGGGTCTGGAGCGCGCCCCGGCGGTGGAGGTGGCGGGGGATCGGCACTCGGTATGGGTGATGCTCGGGCTGGCGGTTCGATGCACGGCGGGCTGATGTCCGGATTGGGCATGCTGAACACGATCAATGCGTCGCCCGCGACCGCGTGGCTCCTCGGCGCCACAGTTGCCCCGTTGAACCCGCTGTCGCGCAGGAAGAAGGGGATGGATCTCAACAACATCGCCGTCTCGCCGATGGTGCGGCAATTGCACGAGTACAACCACGCTGGCCGCGGGAACTGGCGGGTCAAAGCCGCCGGGCGATTGAGCGGAATAGACCGCGGAACCGGGTCCGCCCTCGGTGTCCAAAATATTCTGGACGGTCTGGGCGACAGTAAGGTCCCGGACGCGATGATCGCTCCGATTCTGCTGGCGATGGGTGCGACCGATCAGCAGGTGATCGATGCCCAGCGCGCGCTGGCCGTCCAGAAGGCCAGCATGAAAGACTTCAACCCGAACGGCTTCGCGCCCCTACAGAAGGCGGTCGCCGCGGGGTACGCGGTCGAGAACCACCAAGACACCGCCGCGCTGCCGGCATTCGCGGGGCAGGCAGTGGTCGCTGCGGACAACTTCGTGCGGCACTCCACTGCGCCGATGAACCCGAACGCTGTAGATGACCAATTCGTACAGCGGGTCATGAACAGCGACGAACATCAGCTCAGAACCATTACCCCGGACGAATGGCGCAACGTTGGGCGCGATACTCGCCAACATATCGGACGGCGACTGGCGCTCGAGCACCAGGAAGCGGCCACGAACTACTACCACAATCAGAACGACAGGGCTCTTCTTCAGGCGTTGCAGTTGTCGAACCGGCGTCTGGCCAACTTCAACAGCCTCGATCCGAATGGCGGACCAAACCCGTGGTCTTCGTAGGCGGGCATGTGGGCAGGCTGACAATATTCGCCGATCGGTGAGGTCGAGGATCTGATCGATGGCCGCACCGATGGACCGGTCAACGATCCGTGGTCCGGGCTCCGGAGGCCGAAGCTGATCTCATAGCAAGGAGACCCATTCGCATAGCCCCGAAAACTGGTAGAAACCTGTGGGTTGAACGTGATTGCCCGGGGGCACTAGAACCAGACGGGCCGTCAGTTATGGTGACGGCCTATCGTTCGAGTACCCCGAATGATCGCGAGGCTCACCGTGCGGGACAGCGCTCCCACCACCTATCAGGAACTACGCGCCCTCCTGCAGCAGCGCTTACCGGAACTGGCCGAGGGCCAACAGCGCATTGCCAGGCTGGTATTGGACGATCCGGAAGGAACCGCATTCCGCAGCATCGGGCAGAGCGCCGAACTCGCGGGGGTGCACCGTTCCTCGCTGGTGCGCTTCGCGACCATGCTCGGCCTGCCCGGCTATCCGGGCCTGGTCGAACTCTGCCGCAGACAACTCGCCGCCGAGGCGTATCTGGTGCGTAGACCCGCCGACGCACCGCCGCCGAGCTCGAACGACGAGTTCTTCACCGCGATAACCGAGTACGACGCCACCAATATGTCCCGTACCTTCGCGCGAATCGATCGCGGCGACTGGGACCGGGCGGTGGAGACGCTCGCACATGCCTCGGGTGTGCACGTCATCGGGCTGCGGCGCTGCCTCGCGATCGCCTACGCCGCCACCTACCAGCTGCAGATGGTGCGTCATCGGGTGCGCCAGCTCGGGGCGACCGCCCGGCTGCTGACCGACGAGCTGCGCGATATCGAACCCGGCGACGCACTCCTCGCGGTATCGATCCGGCGCTACAGCAGTGATACCGTGCGCGCGGTCGAGGCGGCGCGCCGCCGAGGCGCCACCACCATCGCCCTCACCGATGACGCGTCCTCCCCGCTGGCCCGCATCGCCGATGTGACCTTCTACGTCGGAACCGGATCCCTCACCGTGCTGCGCTCGCTCACCGCCTTCACCGGACTGGTGCATGCCCTGGTCACCGCCGTCGCGCTGCGCCTGGAATCCGTCGGCGCCGATACCGACATCCTCGACGATCAATTGCTCGAGTAGCCGCGTCGTTTGCCGGTGCCGTCCTCGGGTACCGCTTGGTTATGACGCCAAGCCATGATCTCCGGGAGCTCGGATTGCCCGAGACGATCTCGGTGGCGCTGTTCGACCTCGACGGTGTATTGACCGATACCGCGGCGGTGCATCGGCGGGCGTGGAAGGCCGTCTTCGATGAATTCCTGGCCGGTCGCAGCCCAGGTCCGTTCCACCCGTTCACCGAATCGGACTATCTGGGCTATGTGGACGGCCGCTCGCGGGCGGACGGTATCCGCGAGTTCCTGAAGTCGCGGGGGATCACGCTAGCGGAGGGGGAGCCGGATGCGGCCGACGGGGAGCCGACCGTACAGGGACTCGGAAATCGGAAGAATCGGCTGTTCCTATCGTTCCTCGAACGCGACGGCGTACATGTCTATCCGGGTTCACTGGCCTATTTGAACGCGACGCGGGCGGCCGGATTGCGGACGGGGGTGGTGACCGCATCGGCGAATGCCCATGAGGTGTTGGCGGTCGCGGATCTGACCCGGTTCGTCGATGTGTGCATCGACGGAGTCGAAATCGCCAGCCGCGGTCTGCGCGGCAAACCCGCCCCGGACGCATTTCTCGCGGCCGCCCAGGCGCTGGACGTCAAGCCGGAACGGGCGGCGGCGTTCGAGGATGCCATCGCCGGGGTGACAGCCGGTCGGGCCGGTGACTTCGGATATGTGGTCGGCGTCGATCGAGTGCGCGATGGCACGCAGGCCGAGGCATTGCGCCGGGCCGGGGCAGATGTGGTCGTCACCGATTTGGCCGAGCTCGGGCCACCGCGATGACCACCGACTGCCATGGCTTCGAGATCGCGCCATGGCACCTACGTTGGTGCGGACTGGATCTCGAGGCATTGCACCGAACCGAGTCGATCTTCGCGCTCTCCAACGGACACCTCGGGTTGCGCGGCACTTTCGAGGAGGGCGAGCCGGTCGGCAAGCCGGGCACCTATCTCAACGGGTTCTACGAGAAACGCCAATTGCCATACGCCGAGGCGGGATATGGCTATCCGGAGGAGGGCCAGACCGTCGTCAATGTGACCGACGGGAAAATCATCCGGCTGCTCGTGGAGGACGAGCCGATGGATATGCGTTACGGCGAGGCCGTCGAACACGAACGGGTGCTGGACTTTCGTTCGGGTACGTTGCGGCGCGACACGGTCTGGAACTCGCCGACGGGTCGGCGCGTGCGCATCCGCTCGGAGCGACTGGTGTCGTTCACCGAACGCAGTCTGGCCGCGATCCGCTACGAGGTCGAACCGCTCGACGACGATCTCGAGTTGGTCATCCAATCGGATCTGCTTGCCAATGAACCGGTTCCGACCCCGCACGGTGATCCCCGACTCGCCGCCGCGCTGGAGAACCCTTTGGTGGCGGACTTCTGCACCGCAGGTGATTTCTCGGCGGTACTCGTCCACCACACCCGGCGATCCGGGTTGCGCATGGCCGCGGCCATGGACCACGAACTCGAGGTCGACGCGCCGCCGCGGTGCGGTGTGCACGCCGAGGAGGATATGGCCCGCTTGACGATCGCGGTCGATGTCGCCAAGGGCGAGCGCGTGCGATTGACGAAATATCTAGCCTACGGATGGTCGAGTCGGCGCTCGGTACCGGCGCTGCGAGCTCAGGTCGAGGCGGCGTTGGCCGCGGGTCTCGAGACCGGCTGGGATACCTTGCTGGCCCGCCAGCGTGCGTATCTGGATAACTTCTGGTCCACCGCCGATATCGAGATCGACGGAGATCCGGAACTGCAGCAAGCCGTCCGATTCGCGCTGTTTCATGTCCTGCAGGCGGGCGCACGCGGTGAGACCCGCGCGATACCGTCCAAGGGGCTGACCGGGCCTGGCTATGACGGACATTCATTCTGGGATACCGAGACTTTCGTATTGCCGGTGTTGACCTACACGGTGCCGGTGGCCGCGGGTGACGCATTGCGTTGGCGCCACGCCACCCTCGATCGGGCCCGCCAGCGCGCACACGAACTCGGCCACACCGGCGCGATGTTCCCGTGGCGCTCGATCAATGGCGACGAGGGTTCCGGCTACTGGCCGACCGGCACCGCCGCGGTGCACGTCAATGCCGATATCGCCGATGCGGTGGTCCGATATCTCGGCGCGACCGGTGATGAGCATTTCGAAAGAGGATGCGGTGTCGAGCTTTTGGTGGAGACCGCCCGCTCGTGGGTGAGCCAGGGGCACTACGACACAGCTGGTAACTTCCGGATCGACGGCGTGACAGGTCCGGATGAATACTCCGCACTCGCCGATAACAACGTCTATACCAATCTGATGGCACAGCGGAACCTCGATGAAGCCGCCGAAGCCTGTGCGCGCCAGCCGGATATCGCCGAGCGGTTGGATGTCGACGCCGAGGAGATCCGCGGCTGGCGCGACCGCGCCAAATGTATATTCCTGCCGTATAACGAGGAACTCGGAGTGCACGAGCAATCCGAGGGTTTCACCGACCATGCACGCTGGGACTTCGCCGCGACGCCGCCGGAGAAATATCCGCTGATGCTGTATTACCCGTACTTCGATCTGTATCGTAAACAGGTCGTCAAACAGGCGGACCTGACCTTGGCAATGTACTTGTGCCCCAACGCTTTCACTCCCGAGCAGAAGGCGCGCAACTTCGACTATTACGAGGCATTGACCGTCCGCGATTCGTCGCTGTCGGCCGCTGGCCAGTCCGTCATGGCGGCCGAGGTAGGCCACCTCTCGCGCGCCTTCGACTATTTCGCCGAGGCCGCATTGACCGACCTGCACGATCTGCATCACAATGTCGCCAACGGGCTGCATATGGCCTCACTTGCCGGAGCATGGCTGTGCTGCGTCTTCGGGTTCGGCGGCATGCGCGACCACGGTGGTGAATTGTGTTTCGCACCACGACTTCCCGCGAATATCTCGCGCTTGGTCTTTCGAATCATTTGGCGCGGCAGTGGTATAGCCGTCGAGATCACCGGTGATTCAGCGACTTATCGACTGCTGTCCGGAGATTCGGTGGTCCTGCGCCACCACGGTCGCGATACGACGCTCGGCAATGTCGCGGTCACATTGCCGATCCCGCGGCAATCCGATCGACCCGGGCCATTGCTACCCCGGGGGCGGGCGCCATATCGGCGGGGGTAGCGGTACGAAGGAGCGGGCATGCCATCGTTCACCGAATCCGAGTACTGGTTGGGCCGACTGATCTTCCAGCACGGCCTGGCCGCTATCTATCTGGTCGCCTTCGTGGCGGCGGCGCGGCAATTTCGAGCACTCATCGGCGCGAAGGGGATGTTGCCGGTGCCCAGATTCGTGCGGCGGGTGGAATTTCGCCGGGCTCCGAGTATTTTCCATTTCCACTATTCGGATCGGTTCTTCGCTTCGGTCGCCTGGTCCGGTGCGGCGCTGTCGGCCGCGGTGGTGGCCGGTGTGTTGAACCTGGTGCCGCTGTGGGGCGCGATGCTGCTGTGGGCGGTGCTGTGGGCGCTGTACCTGTCGATCGTGAATGTGGGGCAGGCGTGGTACGCGTTCGGGTGGGAATCGCTGCTGCTGGAGGCCGGATTCCTGGCGATCTTCCTCGGCAATGATCGGGTCGCGCCGCCGGTGCTTGCGTTGTGGTTGGCGCGGTGGCTGCTGTTCCGGGTGGAGTTCGGCGCCGGTCTGATCAAGATGCGTGGCGATTCCTGCTGGCGCGATCTGACCTGTCTGTACTACCACCACGAGACCCAGCCGATGCCCGGCCCGCTGAGCTGGTTCTTCCATCGCTTGCCCAAACCGCTGCATCGAGTGGAGGTGGCGGCCAATCATTTCGCCCAACTCGTCGTACCCTGGGGACTTTTCGCGCCGCAGCCGGTGGCGAGCGTGGCCGCCGCGTTCATTATCGTCACGCAACTGTGGCTGGTGCTCTCCGGCAATTTCGCCTGGTTGAACTGGGTGACGATTTTGTTGGCCAGCACCGTGATCGATATGTCCTCGGCACAAGCGGTTCTGCCCGTACCGGACCCGCCGTCCATGCCCGCGGCATCGCCGTGGTTCGCGGGTCTGGTTATCGCGTGCACCGTCGTGGTGCTGTTCCTGAGCTACTGGCCCGCCCGCAATCTGGTTTCGCGCCAGCAGCGCATGAATGCGTCCTTCAACCCATTGCACCTGGTCAACACCTATGGTGCGTTCGGCAGTATCGGCCGAACTCGCGAGGAGGTGGTGTTCGAGGGGACCGACGAAGCGGAGATCACCGACCGGACACTGTGGCGGGAGTACGAGTTCAAGGGTAAGCCGGGGGATCCGCGTCGATGGCCACGGCAATGGGCCCCGTACCACCTCAGGCTGGACTGGCTGATGTGGTTCGCCGCGATCTCCCCGTCCTACGCCCGCGGCTGGCTGCTCGGCTTCGTCGAACGACTGCTGCGCAACGACCCCGCGACCCTGCGACTACTACGCCGCTGTCCCTTCCGCGATACTCCGCCGACCTACGTGCGGGCGCGAATCTATCTGTACCGCTTCGCAACTCGCGCCGAACTCCAGCACGAGCACACATTGTGGCGCCGCACCCTGGTCGGCGAATACCTCCCGCCGATGGCGTTGGGTCAGTAGTAACTGCGTCCGGCCGGGCCGCCGGAGACCGACCAGACCTCGGTGATGAGCCCATCGGCGATGCGCAGGATATCGGTGCCGCTCACATCGACCAGCTCGCCATCCGGTCCGGTCAACGCCGCACCGTACGGCCGTGCCACGAATCCCGTTCGGGCGTTGTCTATTTCGACGACCGGCTCGCCCTGCGGTGTGAATCGGATCCCGGGACGCTGCTCGTGGAATTCGGCGATCTTGGCGGCGAAGGTCCGCGGGTCGTGGATATCGTCGTAGTCGCTGGCACCGGGCTGGGCATAGCGGAGAGTGAATTCAGGGGCCATGATCTTGTCCGCGAGTCCCAGATCGCCGTTCCACATCGCGGTCCATTCGTCGAACAGGGTGATGCCGAAGTCGCGCATCGTCGCTCCTCAATAGTCTCATTGATACGGTCTCGATGGAATTAACTTATACTCTCAGTGAGACGGTGTCAATGAGATGGAGGAGGCATGGCGGATCTCGGGCCGCAGGACCACATCGTGCTCGGGCTCATCGCCCGGCACGGACCCCTCACGCCCTACGAGTTGAAGGCCAGGCTCGAGGAGAGTGTCGACTACTTCTGGCCCGTGCCGCACGCCCAGCTGTATCGGATTCCCGTGCGCTTGGCCGAGCAGGGGTTGCTCGAAGAGGAGGCCGAGCAGGGCGGGCGGCGGCGTCGACTCTTCCATCTGACTGATGCGGGTCGGGCCGAATTGAAGCGCTGGCTCGCCGATCCGCAGAGTCCGCCCGCCGAGACCCGCGACCCGGCACAGCTCAAGCTCTTCTTCGCGGATCTCGGCGCTCCTGGCGATGTGGTCGCCCTGGCGAATAGCGAGGCAGGAGAACACCGTCGGCTGCTCGAGTCGTATCGATCGCTGTACGCCGATATCGACCCGAGCGACAAGGTGCGCGCGGTATCCCGTGCGCGCATCCTGCGGCTCGGCATCCTGCACGAACAGGCCTATGTCGAGTTCTGGGAAGATCTCGCCGCCGACCCCGAATACCGGGACCGGCGGCGCACGTAGTCAGCCGCGGCGGGCGCGCTTGACGAAACGGACACTGAGTGCGATCAGCGGGGTGAAGAAGATCATCGACAGGACCGGCGAAAGCCAGGCCATGGTGTGTATGGGCAGTTGGTAGGCCAGCAGGATGCGGACGGCGGCTTCGGCGACGAGGCCGACGCCCCAGGCCATCGCCAGGGTGTTGAAGCCGCGGCGCTTGGCCGGGTTCGCTCGGTAGGACGCCTCGAATTCGGCGAGCGCGACCGGTCCGGTGGCCGCGAGTGCCTTGCGTGCGGACAGGTAGGTCAGCGGTTTACCGGCCAAGGTGCTGATCAGGAAGGCGATGCCGACGATCGCGGTGCCCGCGGAATCCTTGACGATCATCATCCGGGGGTCGCCGCTGATCAGCGAACCGAGCAGACCGAAGGCGAAGACGCCGAGCATGATCGCGGCGAACGGTTCGAGGCGCCGCGTTCGGATCGTCTCGGTGAGCAGCACCGCAGCCGAGAACAGGGTGCCGGCGAGCAGGCCGGTGAAGTCGCTGTAGCCGAGGCCGGTCAGCAGGAAGTACGCGCCGATGGGCACCGCGATATCGCGGGCGATCGGGGCGAGTACGCGGATCGGGTTGAAGCGCGGCGCCGCGGTCGGCTCCGCCTCGGACGGTGCGATGGTCGTCATTACGGGTGCTCCTGGCTGGTGAAATCTGCTGTGCACTACGTGAAATGACGTTACGGCTCGGCGGTGGGCGACAAATCTGCCAACCATCACGGGTCCGGCATGACAACTGTCATGCCCGACGGAATTGCCGGATCGGTCTGCCCGCGAGCATGCGCACGAAGAGTGCGGCAAAACGCAAGTGGCTCAGTGCCTCTCGCCTAGTGAAGGCAACCGACCACACCGTTCTCGTGCCCGCCGCGGGCAGTGGGCGGTTGTCGAATCGATCCGCCACCCAGTTCATGGTGGCCGGTGCGCCGATGAACAGCAGCGGCAAATGCAGGCTGAGGCGGTCGCGCAGATAGCGGACGTGCGCGCCCCGGACCGTATAGCGGGCAACGTGTCGATCGATATCGTCGACGGCGATGAGCTCGTCATTGATGCCCTGGATGACGAGCAACGGCATGACCGGCGCCTGCACGCCGGGACGGATCTCGGCCATGATCTGCTGCAAGCCGGGTTCGGCGAGCAGATCGGCGAAGGTGCGGTGGCTGTAGTCGTCGACGTTTTTGCCCATCAACCGGAACAGCAGATGCAGTGTGGTCCGCGTTTCGGCATCGGTGAGCAGATCGAAGAATTCGGACTTCACCTGGGCGCGCAGGATACGATCCAGATCCGCGTAGGCCCGGCGCAATCCGGCCACGCACACCGTCGCGAAACCCGCGAAGAAGGTGCCGTTCAACCGCGCGAAGGCCGAACCGGGATCGCCGACCGGTGAGCCGGCGACCGCGCCGACGATATCGAGTTCCGGTGCGTATTCGGCAGCCAGTTCCGCGGTCCACGCCGTGGCGAGGCCGCCGCCCGAATAACCCCACAGCGCAATGGGAGTCGCCTCGCTCAGGCCGAGTGGTGCGAAGCGCAGGCTCGCACGGATGGCGTCGAGGGATCGGTAACCGGGTTCGCGCGGCACCCCGAAATGTCCGGCCAGCCCGCCGTGGTCGGGCACCGAGATCGCCCAGCCGCGGGCCAGTGCATAGGCGATGACGGGCAGTTCGACCTGCGGAATCGAGCCGAGTGCCCGCGCGCCGCGCCGCAATGCGTACGAGGGCAGACATTTCGAGCTGACGCCGTCGATGGCGCATTGGAACGAGACCAGCGGCCGTGGTTCGCGCGGGTCGGCACCCCATGGCAGTAGCACCGTGGTCACCGCCGCCTCGGCGGTGCCGTGCAGGTTGCTGGTGCGGTACAGCAGTTGCCACGCCGAAAACTTCAGTGGCACACGGCCGAACAGGGCGAGCTCGACCTCGCGTGTCCGCAGGATGGTGCCGCGGGCGAAGCGTGCGAATCCGGCGGGCGGACGATAGAACCGATCCAGTTCCGGTTGCAGTGGTCGAGTCGAACGATACAGTTCGGCAACCGGGTGCGCCGATTCCCATCCGGCGTCGGCCTGCACGCTCATTCCGCAACATCCTTTCGAAGGCGCACCGGCACGGTGTTCTATTTGAAATGACGCCGGAATACCGATACTCAACGTAGCAATTCGGGGGTGGAAAAATAATTGTCCCGAAACACAATTGAGCCGGGTGTTTTTCTCCGACGCGCGGTGTTGACGGTGACCGTCGTCACCCGGTACCACGGTGGAATGCGCAGGTGGGCAGGGTCATGTCGAGCTGGCCTGTCACTGCACGCGGAAGAGAAGAATCCACGGAAATTTTGTCTTCGGAGACAAAAACCGGGCGGTTGCGAGATTTATCGGAAAATGGTTTCGTTGGGTAACGTGCAAGTCATGCCCGTGGTCCTACCCCCGTTGTCCGGAGACGCACCGATTATCGCCCGACTGGTTCGTCGGTTACCCGAAATCGCCGAACGCATGCTCGAGGCGGGCTTCGGGTCGACACCTCCGACCGCGGGTCTGCCGGATGGACATTTCACCGCCGAGGTGCTGCCCGCGATCGCCGGATGCGGACAGGCCTTCCTGCGTGCGATCCAGGAGCAGCGGGTCTTCACCGGAACAGAGGTGATCGAATTCGTCGGTCCGGTGGCCGAGCGGCATGCCGAGGACCGAATTCCATTGGGGCTGTTGATGCATGCGGTACACGGTTCCGGTCAGGTGATCGTGCAGGAGGCAGCGGCGGTGGCCACGCCGGAGGACATGCCCGATCTGATCGCCTTCGGTGCTCGCCTGCTCGATCTGCTGCGCGATATCAATGTCGCCGTGGTGGAGGCCTATACCGATGTGGAGCAGTCGATCTACCACGCCGAACGCGAGGCGCGCCGGGCGCTGTGTTCGGCGCTGTTGCGTGGCCAGTCCGCGGAGGAACTGGCGGCACGCGCGGATGTCGTTCTCGCGGAGCGGTATACGGTGCTCGCCATTCATATCCGTCCGGACGACCACCCGATCGTGGTCGCCGATCTGCTCACCCGCCGCCGAATCCGGGTGTTGCAGCGGGCATTGGACGGGATTGCCGGAACCAAGGCCTTGAGCACATTCGACGGCACGATCGGAATTGCGCTGCTGCCCAGTGGGTCTGATTCCAAGGAGTACGAGCGGCTGGCCGCAGAACTCACCGAACAGTTCGGGGTCGATGTCTTCCTCGCCGAACGTCGCGCGGTCGAGCGGAATCTGCTGCCCCATGCGGTGCAGGAGGCGACCGATCTGGCCGAACTGGCCCGCCTGCTCAACCGGCCCAGCGGGCTGTACGACCTGGATGATCTGCTGCTCGAGTACCAGTTGACCCGGCCGGGTCCGGCCCGGGACCGGCTTGCCGACCGTATTGGCCCGCTGCTGTTGCGCCCGCACCTGTTCGAGGCGCTGGAGGCGCATCTGCGGCACGGGTCCGATCGCAAGGCAGCCGCGGCGGAGGTGCACGTGCATCCGAACACCTTCAGCTATCGGCTCAAGCGTATCGCCGAGCTCACCGGTATTGATCCGAGCGAGCCCAATGGTTCGCGGTTACTGGCGGCGGCGCTCACGGTGCATCGGTTCTATCCGGTGGGTGAGGCCGCGGAGGTCATCGAGGGGGACTGATTGGCGGGATGAACCGTGTACCGCCCTGATCCGTGAGGTGAGGCAGATACTTGGTCCGCAACAGCTGCGGCGGCCACGAACTCCGGGAGTGCCTCATGTCGACGATCAACGGGTTACCCGCGCACGTGCTGCTGGTGCACCTCATCGTGGTCTTCGTTCCGCTGACCGCGGCACTGCTCATCTTGTCGGCGGTCTGGCCCGCGGCTCGTCGGCGGCTGATCTGGCTGGTCACCGGGTTCGCCGCGATCACTGTCGCGCTGACCCCGGTGACGACCGAGGCGGGGGAGTGGCTTCAGCACAGGCTCGGCGGATCCCCCGCCATCGATGAGCACGCGGATCTCGGCGACACGATGATCTACTTCGTGGTGCCGCTGTTGCTCGTAGCGGCATTGCTCATCGTCGTCCACCTGCGCGACGAGCGTGGACGTCCGGTGCGGCGCGTGGTCACTGTGCTGGCGGCGGTATTGGCGATCGCCGCAGGCGGTGCGGCGACCACGCAGGTGTACCGCGTCGGAGATTCGGGCTCACATGCTGTGTGGGGTGCCCAAGCGCCGTAGTGCCATGGTGGGAACCGCATGGCTGTGCGGCTACGGCTTCAGCTCCTGAGCGAATTCCTCACGTCCAGGGCCGGATTCGACCGTTGGACGACCGGCCCGGCGAAAATATCTGACCAGACGCGATGCACGGTGTCCCCCAACTCCAACTCGCATCGGTCTGGGTGTCGCCGACGAAGCCCAACGGCTGGGGAGTATCGCGCAAAGGCTATCGCTGGTGCGAGCGGGTGCTGGGATATGCGGCGGCTAGTGGCTGTGGGGAGGGACGAGGCCGTGTTTGTGGGCGTACACGACAGCGTGGATGCGGTCGCGCACACCGAGTTTCGCGAGTACTCGGGATACGTGTGTTTTGACCGTCTCTTCTCCGACGCCCAGTGCCGCGGCGATCTCGGCATTGCTGCGCGCATCGGCCAGTAGCAGCAATACTTCTCGCTCCCGGGCGGTCAACTGCTCCACCTCGGATGGGCTGTCCGGTGGGGCGAGCGTGCCAGCGAACCGCGATATCAACCGTCGCGTCATCGACGGGTCGATCAGGGCATCACCACGGGCCGCGATTCGGATGGCGGCCACCAGCTCCTCCGGCGGCAGGCTTTTCAGTAGGAATCCGCTGGCACCGGCCTGCAGTGCGCGGTAGAGGTTGGCGTCGCTGTCGTAGGTGGTGAGTACGAGGACGCGAGTGCCGCCCGCAGCGACAATCGCCGCGGTGGCCGCGAGTCCGTCCAGCTTCGGCATGCGGACATCCACAATCGCGACATCCGGGCGCAACCGGGCGGTTTCGGTGATGGCACAGCGGCCGTCAGCGACCTCGGCGACGCATTCGAGATCAGTCTGACTGTCCACCACCGCGCGCAGTCCGGAACGGAACATGCTGTGGTCATCGGCGATCAATACGCGGACCGGTGCGTTCACGAACCTCCGATCGGCAGGGAAACCCTGGTGTGCCAATGGTTTTGCGCATCGTTCGGACCGAATCGCAGTTCACCGCCGAACAACTCGGCACGTTGGCGAATCCCGCTGATCCCACGGTGCGCCGCCGTATCGCCCACCTCGGCGGTCTCGGCGAGCGGGTTGATCGACTCCAGCACCACGCGGTTGGGCTGATAGTCCACGACCAGTTGCGCGTGCGCGCCGTCGCCGTGGCGCAGCGCATTGGTCAGCATCTCCTGCACGATGCGATAAAGGGTCAGGTTCAGCGAATCCGGCAGCGCGACCGCCGTACCTCGCACGGTGAAATCGACGGCGAGACCGGCCGCGCGTACCCGCTCCAGCAGATCCTCGATATCGGCGAGCCCGGGCTGTCGCTGGCCGTCCTCCTCGCGTCCGTGTAGCAGATCGAGTTGACGGCGCAGATCGACCATGGCCGCGCGGCTACTCGATTCCACCGCGGTCAGCGATCGGGTGGCGGCGGCATTCCCGGTGTCGGCCATGGCGATGCGCGCCGCGCCGGCATGGATGCCGATGGCGCTGACGTGATGGGAGATCACATCGTGCAGATCCCTGGCAATGGCGGCGCGTTCCTCGGCGACGGCGCGGGCGAGTGCGCTGCGCTGCTCCTGTTCGCGCAACTTGGCCTGCTGCTCCAGATCGGCGATATACGCGCCCCGCGCCGCGGTATACCGGCCGACCAGCCAAGGCACCACACCGGCCGACACCGTCGAGGCCAGCAGCAACCGCCAATCATGTGAGGTATTGCTGCTGATCAGCAGATGCGCGCTGGCGAAGCCCGCACTCATCGCGATAACGGTCAGCACCGATTCGGGACCGACCATCCAGGCGCCCGCCCGATATCCCGCCACCAGGAATCCGACATCGGCGAAGCGCGCGGCGAAGCCGTGCCGGTGCAGCATCATGGCCTCGGCCAGGCGCAGCGCCACCTGGATCAAGGCCACCACACCGGCGGTGCGCGGCGGCGCGGCCAATGCCAGATCGGCCGCGACGATGGCGATCAGCACCGCGGTGGTCTGCCACGGGGCCACCGCGAAGATCCCGTTCAACGTCAACATCGCGGCATCGACCGCCGCGGCCGCGACGGCGACCACCAGCGATTGGCGGGCCAGCGATCTGCTCACATCCAACAGTTCGCACCACCTTCGCACCGTCCGGGTCGAGCCGTCCGCGGGCGATCCTACCCAGCGTTCGTCCATATTCCGCGAAACTCTGCCTGGGCGACAGCCGCGGCGCATCCCCCGCCCGGGGGACGGCAAATCCCTCGTCAGCGCGATGTTTCCCCAGGCCAGCGCCCGTAACGTGGCGGTGGAGCAGCACAGCGGAGGAGCCATTGTGATCGGTGCGCAGTTATTCATCTACGCCTTACCGGCGTTCGCCGTACTCATGTTCGTGGAGTGGATCGATTATCGCCGCGATCCGGATCGTCCGGCCAACGGTCACTCCGGACGGGATATGGCCTCCAATATCACCACCTACCTGCTCGGCCGATTCCTGAAGCCGGTGTTGCAGTATCTGATTCCCTTCTCGGCGGTGGTGGTCGCGGCCGCCATCACTCCGCTGCACCTTTCGCCGACCACATGGTGGGTGTGGGTGCTCGGGCTGGTGATCACCGACTTCTGCTACTACTGGGCCCATCGCGCCGACCATCGGGTCCGGCTGCTGTGGACCGCGCACAGCGTGCACCACTCCAGTCAGTACTTCAATCTGTCGACGGCCATCCGCCTGCCGTGGGTGCATCCGGCCGCCACTGTTGTGCGCGGATTCGCCTGGGTGCCGGCGGCTTTGATCGGGCTACCGGCGTGGATGATCTTCCTGCTGCAGACCATCGGGCTGCTCTACCAGTTCCCGATCCACACCCAGCGCATCCGCACCCTGCCGCGCCCGATCGAATTCCTGTTCAACACCCCGGCACACCACCGCATTCACCACGGTTCGAATCAGCCCTATATCGATAGGAATTACGGCGGCGTCTTCATCATCTGGGACCGGCTCTTCGGCAGCTTCGCCGCGGAGAGCGAACCCATTCGCTACGGCCTCACCAAGAACATCGGCACCGACAACCCGCTGAAGGTCAATTATCACGAACTCGGCGCGCTGATCAGTGATGTGCGCCATGCGAATACGTGGCGCGGGCGCCTCGGCTACATCTTCGGGCCGCCCGGTTGGACCGAAGCCGCGCCGGTCGATCCGACGGTCATCCCAGCCGCAGCGCGCGAGGGATCGGTCGCCGCTTAGCTTTCGCGGTGTCTGACCGTCGCCGCGAACCAGGTCTAGATCGAGTGAATGAATATGCGGATGGCGGTGATTCGTCGACTGTCCGGGGCGAACTCGACAAAGGCGACACCCTGGGCGGCATCGAGCTGGACGCTGGCACTCACCGTGCGTCCAGCCGCGATCAGCTTGCCCCACTGCATATTTCGAGAACGATTGGTGAATTCCTCCAGCGAGATTCTGGTTCCGGCCGGGAGTTCGATGACCGTGCGCTCGCTGAGTAGACGACGAACCCGCGAGATGTCCGTGGCGGCTGCGGCCGAGAATATCTGGGCCGCAACGCGTTTGCCCGACCGGCCGATACCGCTCAGCGCCTGCACCATGCCGAGCATGCCATCGAAGCCCTGATTGGCGATCAGCTGCGGGCCCAATTTCAGTGCGGCGCCGAGTCCGGGCAGTCCGGTGCGCAGAAGCTGCACGATCATCGCGGCCAACTCCCAATGGGCGGCCAGCCGGGTGATCTTCCAGACGCCGTCCTCCTCGACGAGGTCGTAGCGCAGATGCATGGGCACCGCGACGGTGGCGCCGGTCGACATGGTGGTGCGGATCAGCAGGTCGCGGACTACGGTCGACGGGCCCACGAAGTCGTGGTCGACCTGGAAGGCGATGGTATTGGGGCCGATGAAGGTGTCGTAGAACCGTTCGATCGCGGCGCGGCCGATATGCGGGCGAGAACCGACCGGATCGTTGACGGTCGCCTCGGCGGTGAACAGTTCGACCCAGGCCACCTTGTCATGAGCCGTCACCGCACGCGGTGACGCCTGGACGGCCGCGATCAGGTCCTCGGCAGTGGAATCCAGCGGCATGGCAGTTCCTCCTAGCTACTGCGTCTCATGGTAGAACATGTTCTAATTTCGGCGCGGCGGGGTCGGTGCGCCGCTGGACCGGCGACACCATCCCCGGATCAGCCGGCGCCCGTCTCGACCACTCTCGCCGTCATGGATACCGGGCGGCGTCGATGTCGCCTTGATCAGCGCCTGGTACGGGCGGGAGGGCGTGCTGATCTCCCATCACGAGGTTCGTCGCCGAAGCCGGTGGCGGCCTGGTCGCCGTGCTCTACGAAAGTTGCGGGTGCGCAGGCGTACCGAACCGTGGAGACCTATCGGCCCGAGCCGGGCGCGCGCGTGGGCTGCCCGCTGACGGTACTGGTCGGCGACCGCGATCCTCGGGTGAGCCGGGTCGAGGCCGAGGCCTGGCAGTCGCATACCTCAGGCGCCTTCGAGCTGCGGCAATTTCCCGGCGGGCACTTCTACCTGTGGGATCGGCTGCCAGAGGTCGCGGCCGCGGTCCAGCGGGAGCTACCGGTCTAGCGTTGGCGCCGCGGCTGCACCGAGCACCGGGCCGCGTTGCATGGCACGCTGGCGCCCGTGTCTGAATCGCCGAATCGCACAGGGCAGGGTCGCGTCGCGTCGGTACTGCGTTTTGCGACCGAGCTCATCGCCTGGATCGCGACGCCATGGGCGCTGGCCGGGCATTCGATTGTGCTGGCGGTGTTTTCGGTGGTTGCACTGATCGGGCTGCCCACCGTGTTCGCTACGCCGGGTGACAAGAAGCAGGTGCTCGTCGCCGTACCAGGGTGGGGCACTATCGCGCTGGTAGTTCTGCAACTGGTCGCGGCGGTCGTCGCGGCGTGGGCGGTCTGGCCGGTGTGGCTCGCAGTTCCGGTCAGTGTGTTGGCGGTGCTCACCGTGCTCATGGAGTTGCCGCGCTGGCGCTGGCTGTGGCGTGCCGGCGGTCTCGTCATCCAGTGATGGTCGCGCGGACGAAATTGTGGTCCGACAGGCCGTCGACTGCCACGACCGTCGTGTCCCGCGCGGTCGTGCCGCGCACGATCACATGGTCGATGAACTGCGGTTCGGTGCCTGATGCGCGCGGACGGGTCGGTGCGGAGGCCGGTGGCAGCTCGGCGATGGTGAGATATCGGAGCGCCAGTTCTCCGCGTGCACGCGGTGACATTCCAACTGGCCACGGTGAGCACAGCTCACGATGCTAGTGCGACTATCGAGGCTAGAATTCACCGCTGGTCGCCGGATCGGCCAGCGCCCCCTCCGCGGTTCGTAGTCGGTCGGTGAGTGCGGTGAGTAGGTCCATGGACTCGGTGGATAGGCCGAGCGCCAGTTGTACCAAGCGGTGTAGTGGACGGCTCTTGATCTGATCGGCCACCAGAAGGTCGTGGTCACCAGGTCTATCGAGGTAGTCGGGATTCACGGCGCGGTTCTCACAATCTGTCAGCTGCTCGGTGGATTACCCGTCGCTCCAGCGGTTAGTCGCGCTACAGCAGGTACGGCCGTCGGACCTCGATGCGCAGGTCATCCGGTGCGAACACTACGAGACTGTGACGCACATCGCACAGAGTCCTCGGCTGTGCCGTGGTCGAATGTTTCGCGGTTCGTCCGGCGTTGATCATGGACATTAGCGTCTAATATCCCGGCAAGCGGAGGCCACCCCTCCGATCGACCCCTACCGAAGGGCAGAACAGTGGCGTTCGGCGACTATCAGAACGAGATCTACTTCGCCGCCCTCGGCGGGCATGTGCCCGAGTTCCCGATGGATTTCGCGACGCTCGAGGCAAAGGGCTCGGCCGCACTGCCGGCAACGCTGCACTCCTACATCGCGGGCGGAGCCGGCGACGAGTTGACCCAGCGGCGCAACGTCGAGGCATTCGAGGACTGGGGTGTAGTGCCGCGGATGCTCGTCGGTGCGACCGAGCGCGATCTGTCGGTACACGCCTGGGGGCTCACCTTTCCCAGCCCGATCTTCATGTCCCCGGTCGGTGTGATCGGCTTGGTCGGCGATAAGCACGGTGATTTCGCGGTCGCCGAGGCGGCGGCGAAAACCGGTGTGCCAGCGGTCTTCTCGACGCTCATGGCGGATCCGCTGGAGCAGGTCATCGCGCACGCGGGTGCGACGCCGAGCTTCTTCCAGCTGTACACACCGAAGAATCGCGACCTGGCGGCGAGTCTGGTGAGCCGGGCCGAGGCGGCCGGATATCGCGGCATCACGGTCACGTTGGACACCTGGATTCCGGGCTGGCGGCCACGTGACCTGTCGAGCGGGAACTTTCCACAGTTGCGCGGGCACGTGCTGAAGAACTACACCTGCGATCCTGTTTTCCAGAAGATGGTCGGCTCGGACGATCCACAGTCCATCGTGCTGCACTGGGTGCAGACCTTCGGCAATTCGCTGACCTGGAACGATCTCGAGTGGCTTCGGTCGCTGACCGAGTTGCCGATCGTCCTCAAGGGCATTTGCCATCCCGATGACGCGCGCCGCGCGATCGATGCGGGCATCGACGGCATCTACTGCTCGAATCACGGTGGGCGCCAAGCCAATGGCGGTCTGAGCGCACTGGAGACGCTGCCCGGCGTGGTCGAAGCCGTCGCCGACCGGGTGCCGGTGCTTTTCGACTCCGGCGTGCGGTCGGGCACCGATGTGATCAAGGCGCTCGGACTGGGTGCGACGATGGTCGGCATCGGCCGTCCGTATGTGTACGGCCTTGCGCTGGGCGGGGTTTCGGGTCTGGTGCACGTATTGCGGATGATCCTGGCGGAGGCGGATCTGCTCATGGCGGTGAACGGCTATCCGGATGTCGCCGCGGTGCGCGAGAATATCCGGTCGCGGCGCTGAATCTACGATGTCATCAGGCTGATCAGGAATCGGGTAAGCACCTCGGTGATCCCGGCGAGGTCGGTCTGCTCGTCACCGGTGCTCCACTGGTGTACCAGCGCGAGTAGTGCGCCGAAGTATCCGATCACGGCGGTGTGGAAGCCACCTGGCGGCTCGAAATCGGGTCCGAGCGTTCGACGCATCTGGTCCTCGAAGAAGTCCATCCACAGCGCCCGCTGCTCCAGCCTGCGCTGCTCGACGCGTTCACCGACCCCGACGACCTCGACATGCGCGATCCGGGCCAGGCGCGGGTCACGTCCGATCGATTCCGCGTAAGCCCGCACCGCCGCCTGCGCCAAGCCGACCGCGTCACCCGTTGCCGCCATGGCGGCGGTGACCGCCTGCCTGGCCTCGGTCTGGATCCGGTCGTACACCGCGATCAACAGATCCTCGCGGTTGCCGAAATGCTCATAGAACTGGCTGCGCGCCAATCCGGCCGCCCGGCACAGCGCGGTAATCGAGCTGTTCTGGTAGCCGCTCTCCCCGAATACCTCGACTCCGGCGGCCAGAAATTGCTCCCGCCGTCGCGCACGGCGGGCGGCGACGGGCCGTCCGTCGTACATCCGCGATGGGGAGCCAGCAGGCATCCGAGGACCATACCGGTCCTACCGAGCGGTGTGCGTCGCACGCGCGGTGCCACTACCGTGGGTCGGCGAGTCCGGACCCCGATCGCTGGGAGATGAGCGTGCCTGTATCGACGATCGAGACCACGGCGCCGCCAACCGCGGCACCGCCAGAGCCCGAACGCCGCACCATTCCCGCCGCGGCGTGCTGGGTGATCTCGATCCTCGGGACGGTCGCCGGTGTGTATTACATCCACCAGGTGCGGGAAACGATGCAGGTCATGATGCATCTGATGGATCTGAGCGTCTATCAGATCGCCGGGCACCGCGTGGTCGACGGCGCCTCCATCTATGACACACCGCTGCTGGGGCACACTCGAGGCGTCTGGGAGTTCGTCTACACGCCGTTCGCCGCGCTGCTGTTCGTGCCGCTGGTCGATCTGCACGGTGACGTCTTCACCTACGTCGGTGCCTTCGGCAACTTCGCCATGCTCACCGCGTCGGTGTTGGCGGCGCTTTCGATGCTCGGCTACCGTCGCGACCTGCGGTTGGTGTTGATCGGCGTGCCGATCGCTGGACTGCTGATGTGGTGCGAGCCGGTGCGCGAGACCATGGCCTTCGGTCAGATCAATATCTTCCTGTTGATGCTGGTGCTCGCCGATATGGCGTTGCCCGATTCCTCGCGCTGGAAGGGCGTGCTGACCGGGATCGCAGCAGGCATCAAACTCACCCCCGCCTTCTTTGTGGTCTATCTGCTGGTGACCCGCAGGTATCGGGCGGCCGTTACGGCCATCGGTGTATTCGCGGCGACCGTACTCGTCGGTCTCGCGGCCATGCCCAAGGACTCGCTGACCTTCTGGAGCGGTGCGTTCGCCGACCCCAAGCGCGTCGGTGTGCCGGAGAATCCGCGCAACGAATCATTGCGCGGTCTGCTCGCACGCACCATCGGTGTCCAGGGTGTGCACCAATTGCTCTGGCTGGCAGGCGCTTTCGTCATTGCAGCGGTATGCCTTTATCTGGCACGTCGGCTGTCGCTGACCGGATACGAACTGCCCGCGGTGGTGCTGGTCGGACTCACCACCACCGCGGTGTCCCCGTACAGCTGGGTTCACCACTGGGTCTGGCTGGCACCCCTGCTGGTCTATCTGGCAGACCTGGCCTTGCGCAGACGCGATGCGGTCACATCGATCGGGCTGCTCATCGCAGTGGTGGTCGCATCCGGAGGTGTGATCGCCTTCTTCGACCCGACCATGAGCAGCATCTACGACTATCCCGCGGGAAGCCACCTCGCGACCTTCCTCCACAACGGATACATCTGGCTGACGCTCGCATTATTCGGTGCGGCCGCCGTTGCGCTGCGACGTTCGGCACGTGACGCACTACCCGCCCCGGCGCGGTAATCAAGCCTCCGAAGCGTCCGCCGGTTCCCGTTCCGCGACCGCGGCGGCGTGTTTGGCGCCCGAGCCCCAACCGACGTGCAATTCGGCCCGCATCCGATCGGCCATGTGTGGGTAGTGCAGTTCGAAAGCGGGACGCTCGGAACGGATGCGCGGCAGTTCGTAGAAGTTGTGCCGCGGCGGCGGGCAGGTGGTGGCCCACTCCAGTGAGTTGCCGTAACCCCACGGATCATCCACCGTGACGACCTCGCCGTAACGGTAGCTCTTGAACACATTCCAGATGAACGGCAGCATCGACGCGCCCAGGATGAAGGCACCGATGGTGGAAATGGTGTTCAGCGTGGTGAACCCGTCACCGGGCAGGTAGTCGGCGTAGCGGCGCGGCATACCCTCGGCGCCCAACCAGTGCTGCACCAGGAAGGTGGTGTGGAAGCCGATGAAGGTGGTCCAGAAGTGCCACTTGCCCAGGCGCTCGTCCAGCATGCGGCCGGTCATCTTCGGGAACCAGAAATAGATCCCCGCGAATGTCGCGAACACGATGGTGCCGAACAACACGTAGTGGAAGTGCGCGACGACGAAGTACGAGTCGGTGACGTGGAAGTCCAGGGGCGGGCTGGCCAGGATGACGCCGGACAGGCCGCCGAAGAGGAAGGTGGCCAGGAAGCCGAGGGAGAACAGCATCGGCGTCTCGAAGGTGAGCTGGCCGCGCCACATGGTGCCGATCCAGTTGAAGAACTTCACACCGGTCGGGACGGCGATCAGGAAGGTCATGAACGAGAAGTACGGCAACAGCACCGCGCCGGTGGCGTACATGTGGTGCGCCCACACCGCGACCGATAGCGCGCCTATGGCCAGCGTCGCGTAGACCAATGTGGTGTAACCGAATAGCGGCTTGCGACTGAATACCGGGAAGATCTCGGTGACTATGCCGAAGAACGGCAGCGCGACGATGTACACCTCGGGGTGGCCGAAGAACCAGAACAGGTGCTGCCACAGCACGACGCCGCCGGTGCCGGCGTCGTAGATATGCCCGCCGAGGTGGCGGTCGTAGGCCAGCGCCATCAGAGCCGCGGTCAGAATCGGGAAGGCAAGCAGGATCAGGATGCTGGTGACCAGGATGTTCCAGGTGAAGATCGGCATCCGGAACATGGTCATACCGGGAGCTCGCAGGCAGACCACGGTGGTGATCATATTGACGCCGCCGAGGATGGTGCCGACACCGGAGACCGCCAGACCCAGGATCCACAGATCCGCGCCCGCTCCCGGCGCGTGCTCGATGGTGCTCAGCGGGGTGTAGCCGGTCCACCCGAAGTCGGCGGCGCCGCCGGGCGTGACGAAGCCCGCCGTGGCGATGGTCGCGCCGAACAGGTACAGCCAGTAACTGAGGGCATTGAGCCGGGGGAACGCCACATCCGGCGCGCCGATCTGCAGCGGCAGCACGCAGTTGGCGAAACCGAACAGGATCGGCGTCGCGTAGAACAGCAGCATGATCGTGCCGTGCATGGTGAACAGCTGGTTGAACTGCTCGGGTGACAGGAACTGCATACCGGGGCGTGCCAACTCACCGCGCATCAGCAGCGCGATGAGACCACCGATGAAGAAGTAGGTCATCGCGCTGGTCAGATACATGACCCCGAGGACCTTCGGATCGGTGGTCGTGAGCATTTTCCAGAAATAGGAGCCCTTCGGCCCGACCCGCTGCGGATAGGGCCGCGCAACTTCGAGTTCGGTCGTAACCACGGCCGTCGCCACCTTCCGATCGCTGATCAGCCTTGTCCGGATTATGCGCCTCTTCGATCTGCGACATGCGTGCTTTGCGCCATTGCCGCCGACTTGTCTGCTGCCACGGTATGACTCCGGCTGCGACCACGGTGGGATGTGCTCTGGTGCGACACCTGCTATTTCCGCATCCACTGCTTCTTCGCCATGGGCGTGCGATTCCTGCACCGGTTGCGGTGCGCGCTCGGATACCTTCGGCGCCATGAACCCCGTCGCCGTCCGGCTGTGACGCCTGCCATGTGATGTGCATCATGCCCGTCGCGGACCGGGAACCAGCGGCGGGCAGCGGCCGACCTGTGTGCGAGGGCTGGCACTTCCATGGCCGTCGCGGATCTTTGGCAATCGAGGATTGGTGGAAAACGTGCAGGTCAAGCGCTCCGATCACCTCGTGTGGCTGATCGCGGCGCTCGCCGCCGGCGCGCTCGTGCTGCTCGCTGCGCGCGCGGCCGGTGATATGCCCTACCGGTCGGCGGGCACCGCGTATCCCGGGTTCCCGGATGTCGTGTTCTATATCGTGCTGCGGGTGGTCGCCGCCCTGGCGGGTGCGTTCACATTCGGCGCATTGATTTACGCGCTGTGCTGCACCGTTGTTACCGCGCGCGGTCGGGTCGATGTGGACGGCTATGCCGGGGTCCGGGTGGCGGAGCGGGCGAGTCTGGTGTGGCTCGGCTCGGCGCTGGTCCTGATACCGGTGAGTGCGGCGAATGTTGGTGGGTTGTCGATTGGTGTCGCGCTGGAGCGGGGTGCGGTCGGCGCGCTGATCGATGCGAGCGAGCAGCCGAAGGCATGGATTGTGGTCTCGGTGCTGGCCGGTGTGGTCGCGCTGGCTACGCGGATGACATTGGCGTGGACCGGACTGGTCGTGCCGACTGTGCTCGCATTTGTCGCGGTGCTGCCGCCCGCAATGGTCGGCAATGCGGGGGAGGGTCCGAATCACGACTTCGCCACCGGCGCGATGATCATCTTCCAACCGGCGGTCTCGGTGCTGCCGGGTCTGGCCTGGTGTGTGGCGGCGCAGTTACGGCGGAACCGTTCCCAGGCCGCGGTCCGGCGGTACGGGCGCATCGGGCAGTTGTGTCTTACCGCGGCCACGCTCAGCGGGTTGGTGCTCGGTGCCGTCCTATTGCCGTTGTCGGCGCTGGTCAGCACGGACTACGGTCGGCTCGCCCTGGTGGTCGTCGGGTCGGCCGTCGCAATCGGGATCATGCTGAGAAGGATTGCTGCCGAAGATGTTTCGAGCGTTCTGATCTCAGGAACCGGCGCGCTTTCCATAGTCGCGACGGCTGCTCTGGTGTCGATGGCCGTCCAACCGGCGCCCGCCTTCGCCGACCGCTCATTCACCGCGCAGGAGGTGTTCCTCGGCTTCGATCTGCCGGGGCGGGCCGACGTCTGGCGACTGATGACCATGTGGCGCTTCGATATCGTCCTCGGTACCGCAGCTCTCACCGGTATCGCGCTGTACGCCGTCGGCGTACTGCGCCTGCGGCGGCGCGGGGATACCTGGTCGCCATGGCGCACGCTGTCGTGGACCAGCGGCTGTGTCGCCCTGTTGATTTCGACGTCGTCGGGGATCGGCGCGTACGGCTACGCCATGTTCAGCATGCACATGATCACGCATATGGCGCTCAATATGTTCGTACCAGTGCTGCTGGTACTCGGCGCGCCGGTGACCCTGTTGCTGCGTACCGTTCCCGCCGCGCCCAAGGACGCGGTTCCCGGTGTGCGCGAATGGGTTCTGTGGATGTTGCATTCCCGCCCGACCGCGATACTTGCCCATCCCGGCACCGCGATCGCGGCGTTCGTGTTCTCGCTCTACGGCCTGTACTTCACGCCGCTGTTCCAGAACCTGATCCGTTATCACTGGGGCCACGTCTTGATGAACGTGCACTTCCTGATCATCGGCTATCTGTTCTACTGGGCCATTATCGGCATCGACGCGGGTCCGCGCCGCCTGCCGCATCTGGGTCGGCTAGGTATGTTGTTCGCCATCATGCCGTTTCATGCCTTCTTCGGCGTCGCGGTGATGTCGATGAATACCATTATCGGCGAGCGTTTCTACGAACAACTCCAATTGTCCTGGCATATGGACCTGATGGCCGATCAGCGAGTCGGCGGCGGCATTGCCTGGGTCTCCGGCGAAATCCCGATCCTGCTTGTGGTCGGTGCGCTGCTGACACAGTGGGTGGCCCAGGATCGGCGCACCGCGGTGCGTTCCGATCGCAAGGATGACGAGTACGGCGACTCCGAACTCGCCGCCTACAATGCCATGCTGGAGAAATTGGCGCAGTCGCGCCGTTGATTCAGCGCGCGAACCGCACCCGCCGCAGGCGCAGACTGTTGGAGACAACGAAGAACGACGAAAACGCCATGGCCGCACCGGCGATCAACGGATTCAGCAGGCCGAGCACCGCCACCGGGATGGCGACCACGTTATAACCGAAGGCCCACACGAGATTTCCCTTGATGGTGCGCAGGGTGGCATGGGCGAGTTCGATGGCATCGGCAACGGCGGCGAGATCGTCGCGGACCAGGATGACATCGGCGGCCGCGATCGCGACATCGGTACCCGTCCCGATGGCCATGCCGAGGTCGGCGGTGGCCAGCGCGGCGCCGTCATTGATGCCGTCGCCGACCATGACGACGCGGCGGCCCTGCTCCTGCATGCGGGTGATGAGTTCGACCTTGCCCTCCGGAAGCAGTTCGGCGACAACCTCATCGATGCCGATCTCATCCGCGACCGACTGTGCGGCATAGGCGTTGTCACCGGTGAACATCATGATGCGCAGCCCGAGCGCGTGCAGTCGGGCGATGGCATCGGCGGCGGTGTCCTTCACCGTATCGGCGACCGCGATCACCGCGCAGGCCGCACCGTCGACTACCACGAGCACTACGGTGCGCCCCGCGCGTTCCTCCTGGCGCACAGCACGACTCAGCGTCTGCGGGACATCGATACCGTGGTCGTTCAGTAGGCGGAGACGACCGACCATTACCTCGCGACCCACGACTGCACCGCGTGCGCCCAAACCCGGCAGTGCCGTGAAGGATTCGACCTCCGGCAGGTCGTCGAGCAAGGTCCTGGCGTGCCGGGTGATGGCCGCGGCCACAGCGTGTTCGGAGGCCGCCTCCACCGCACCCACCAATCGCAACACCTCGTCCTCGGTCACCGAATCCGTGACGGTCACCGCGACCACGCTCATCACGCCGTTGGTGACCGTGCCGGTCTTGTCCAACACCACGGTGTCCACATCGCGGGTGGCTTCGAGCGCCTGGTGTCCCTTGATGAAAATGCCGAGCTGGGCTCCGCGCCCGGATGCCACCATCAGCGCCGTCGGAATCGCCAGCCCCAACGCACACGGACACGCGACCACGAGCACGGCGAGGGCGGACGAGGCGGCCCGGTCCACACCGGAACCGAGCAGCCACCAGGTCGCGAAAGTGCCTGCCGCCACCGCGAAGACGAACGGCACGAAGACCGAGGAGACCCGATCGGCGACGCGCTGCATGCGCGCCTTCCCGGTCTGTGCCTGCTCGACCAACCGGATCATGCCGGACAGCTTCGTATCCGCGCCCACCGCGGCCGCCGCCACGACAAGCCGACCGGTGAGCGCGGTAGTGCCACCGATGACGGCCATCCCCTCGGTCACCTCGACCAGAATGGATTCGCCGGTCATCGCGCTGGCATCCACACTCGACTCGCCGGAAACCACCAAGCCGTCGGTGGCGATGGTCTCACCGGGGCGAACCACGAACCGCTGTCCCTCGACGAGTGCACCGATGGGGACCCGCATCTCGCGATTGTCGCGGGTCAGCACCGTGACCTCGCGCGCGCCGAGTGCGGCGAGCGCACGCAGCGCACTGCCCGCCGAACGCTTGGCCTTCGCCTCGAAATACCGCCCGGCGAGCACGAATGTGGTGACACCCGCCGCGGCTTCGAGGTAGATCGCATCACCGGACCAGAACGCGTCCCATACGCCGTTCGGGATTTCGGTTCGCTCCGCATGCAGGAACATGGTGTCGAGCGACCACAGCGTCGCGGTCGTTACGCCGACGGAAACCAGTGTGTCCATACTCGCCGTAAAATTCTTCGCGCCCACCAGGGCCTTTCGGTGGAATGGCGCGGCTGCCCACACCACTACGGGCAGCGCCAGCACGGTCAGGATGATCTGCCAGCCGGTGATCCGGGTGGCCGGGACCATCGCGAACATCACCGACAGATCGGCGAGGGGGAAGAACAGCAGTAGTGCGACGACCAAGCGGCGGAACAGATCCCGGACTGCCGCCTCCTCGGGGGCACAGGAGACGGGTCCGGTGCTATCGGTGATCGGCTGCGCGCCGTAACCCGCCGCGACCACCTCGGCGCAGAGCTGGTCGGCGGAGATGTCCTCGGCCGCATCGACGGTGGCGACGCCGGTCGCATAGTTCACCGAGGCCAGTACGCCCTCGACCTTATTGAGCTTGCGTTCCACTCGGTTCGCGCAAGCGGCACAGGTCATTCCGGATACCGCGAGCGAAATGCGGGTGGTTTCGCGTTCCGGACCAGTGCTGAGATCTGGGCCGACCGCCGCCCGCGTTGCTGTGTTCATTCAATTCCGTTCGGTGTCAGGCGGCAGGATCTTGGGTAGAGCGGAGATGCCCGGTGCGGCGGCCGAATCGGGCGCCGGGTGGCAGGACGAGTTCAGTGGCCGCGGGATTGCTAGTCCGTGTCGGCGGCGAGGTTTCCGGTCGGCGGGTGCGATGCACCACCGCGACCAGCACCAACGCGGCGACCAGAATGCCGTGCGAGAGCACCCGGGAGATCGGCACGACCCCCGAATACAGATCACCGATGACAAAGGCGGTGAGCGTTGCCACCAGCACGCCCAGTACCGGCAGCACACCGGAGGTGGCGTACGGCCGCAGCGCGCAGTAGATAAATCCGATGCCGATCGCCAGGCTCCATGCCGTCGACTCGTTCATCAGGTGCTGAGTCATTTCAGCGTCGTGGTGATGCGTCATGCCGAAGTCGAATCCGGCGAACTGGCCGATCGCCAGCACACACTGCACGACCCCGAGCAGACCGAGCAGCAGCCTGAGCCACTTCACCTCGGAAAGTAATGTCCGCCACATCGATCCGCGCGGACGCTCCAGATCGGCGGCCGCGAATATGGCATCGGTGAGATCGGGTGCGTACGCCGAACCGCCGCGCAGCAGGCGCGAGGTCTCCACGGCGGCCGCGTACCAGGAACAGCACTGCGCGCACTGTTCCAGGTGTTCGTCGACACGCGCCGCAGGCGCGGTTTCGCGTTCGCCATCGATCCGGGCCGACAGTGCGGTCCGGCAAACCTTGCACTCCACGTACAGATTGTCGTCCGCCAGCACCGCAAAGTTCCCGAGGGCGCGCAGGGGTTATTGTCGAGCCCATGCCGACGCCCGCCGAGGATGACGAGACGACTCAGCTGGCACTAGCGGCGGCGCGTGGGGATCGACGAGCTCTGGAAGCTTTTATCCGGAGTACCCAGAAGGATGTCTGGCGATTGTTGGCCCATCTCACCGAGCTGTCGCGTGCCGATGATCTGACCCAGGAGACCTATCTGCGTGCGCTGGGCAGCATCAAACGCTTCGAGGGTCGTTCCACCGCCCGGACCTGGTTGCTGTCCATCGCGCGCCGTGTCGTCGTAGATCAGGTGCGAATGGCCGTGGCCCGGCCGAGCATTGCGCAGGGCGTCGATTGGGTTGCCGCGGCGGACCGTCAGGCGGCGCGGCGCGATGGGCTCGCCGACATCGTGGAGCTGAAGCTGTTGCTCGAGGATCTGTCCGTGGAGCGTCGGGAGGCGCTGGTGCTGACGCAGGTGCTCGGTTTGTCGTATGCCGAGGCCGCGGCGGTGTGTGGGTGTCCGGTGGGCACGGTGCGTTCGCGGGTGGCGCGTGCTCGCGAAGAGCTCATTGCCGCAACGCGCTTCGGCGGTAAGCGCCGCGCCAACGGCTGAACCTGCAGCGTCGCATCCTGCTCTGCTCCGCGCCATCGGCGGTGCGCGAATCCCGAGTAAGGCGGCAGCTTTCGGACCTCGCGGGCAGTTGGAGGTCGAGGTATTGCGATGTAACGCAATCAGATCGACGGTGAGCGCCCGCGAACGGCAGATTCCGCCTTCCGCTGAGTACGCGAATCCCGCAGGAGCGTTGTTCAGCTGGCAGCCAGAGGCTGTGCGGCGTAATGCAATCGGACGATGCCGTCCTCGTGCACCTCGGCAGTGGCATTGACACCGAATACTTTCCGCAGCAGTTCGGGCGTCATGACCTCGAGCACGGCACCCGTCGCGACGACCTTGCCGTGATCGAGCACGACCAGCTGATCACAGCAGCGCACCGCGAGATCCAATTCGTGCAGTACCGCAAGCGTGGTGATACCGGTCGAGCGGACCAGGTCGAGTAGTTCGAATCGAGTGCGCACGTCGAGGTGGTTGGTCAGTTCGTCCAGGACCAGCAGGCGCGGTTGCTGTGCGAGCGCCCGGGCGAGCAGCACCCGCTGACGCTCACCACCCGATAGTGAGCCGATCGGGCGCTCGGCATAGTCGGTGACATCTGTGCGCGCCATGGCATCCGTGACCGCCGCATGATCGGCGACGGTGTCCCGGCTGAACAGCGCGTGATGCGGATTGCGGCCGAGCCAGATCAGCTCGGCGACCGTCAATTCCGTCGCGCCCGAACCATTTTGCAGTACGGCCGCGGTAGTGCGTGCCGCCGCGCGCACCGACAGCGAACTGATATCGGTGCCGTCGACGAGCACCACGCCCCCCTCCGGTCGCAGCGTCCGATAAATGGTCCGCAACAAGGTCGTCTTACCGCTCCCATTCGGCCCCACCACCCCCACGAGCGCCCCGGGCGGCGCATGCAACGTCACCGCATCGAGCACTCGCGCACCCCCGAATCCAACCGTCACCCCCACCACCGACAACTCGGCCATCTGGGTACCCTGTGACTCGACCGGAGGCCCAGTGTGCGGGGTGCCCGGCGCATGGGCGGGCTGCCCGGTCACGCCGGACCTCCCTCGTGGCGGAGTAGCCAAAGGAAGAACGGTGCACCGAAGGCGGCGGTGAAGATGCCGAGGGGAAGTTCGTTGGGAGCGTTGATGGTTCGCGACAGCAGGTCGACCAGGACGAGATATGCCGCGCCGAGCAGTGCCGCCAGCGGTAGCACCCGACGGTGATCCATGCCGAAGGCCAGCCGTATCAGATGCGGAATCATCAAGCCCACGAAGCCGATTCCGCCCGCCACCGCGATGAGCACGCCGGTCAGCAGGGAGGCCAGTACCAACAGGATGATTCGGGTAGTCCGGACGTCGACGCCCAGCGCGGTGGCCTGTTCGTCGCCGGTGCCGAGCACATTGAGGCGACGACCGAAGGCCAGCACGACGGCGACGACCATGAGGACCACCAGCGTGACCGGTCCGAGTCGGGACCAACTCGCGCCGGAGACACTGCCCATGGTCCAGAACATCACCGCACGAAGCTCATTCGGTGTCGCACGTAGTTGGAGGTAGTTCGTCGCCGCCAGCAGGAGATATCCGACGGCGACGCCGGCCAGCACCAGACGGGTCGGTGCCAGCGTGCCGCGCCGCTGTCCGAGAGCGAAAACCACTGCGGCGGTACCGATTGCGCCCATGAAGGCCGCGGTCGAGACGCCGATGCCGCCGAGTGCCGCACCTGCGGTGACGATTACGGTCACCGCGCCGAGTGCGGCGCCCGATGACAATCCGAGCACATACGGATCGACCAGCGGATTGTTCACCAGCGCTTGCAGAATCACGCCCGAAATCGCCAAGCCGCAGCCGCAGAGCGCGGCGAGAATGACCCGGGGGAGGCGATAGTTCCAGATGATCTGGTCGACGGTGAACCCGACATTCGGTGTCCCACCCGACAAGTGGGCGAATATGACCCGCAACGTATCGGCAATCGAGACTGCGACCGATCCCGCGCCGATGGATACCAGCATGACCACCAACAGGATCGCCAGCGAAACGGCAATTGTGAACGGCAGGGGCGTGGTCGCCGACAACCGCCGTCGTCGAAGCGTGTTGGTCATGAGAACTGTTGGGGGTGTACGAGTCTGGCGATCTTGTCCACGGCGATGTTATTGCTCGGTCCGAGGTAGATCGAATCCGAGAGCACCGTGTAGTCGCTGTTCTTGCTCGCGTTCCACTGCGGAAACTGCTCGAGGATCCGCCTGGCCGCGCCATCGATATCGCGATTGCGGTAGTTGACCACGATGAGCCCGTCGATCGGGGTGATGGCGAGCATTTCCTTGCTGATCGTCACGAAAGTGGTTCCGTCCGTTCGGTTGAACGGATTCACCGCACCGGCCTTTTCGATTACGTCGTTCCAGATGCCGCCTGCCGCGATGGCCGAAAAGTCGCCCCCATCGCCCATACCCATATCCGGGAAGATGAGTAGCACATTCTTCTTCGGCTGGCTCGCCACCCGCGCGGATGTCTCGGCGATTTTGCGCTTGATGTCTTCGATGAGCTTCTCGGCGCGACCGGGCACATCGAAGATCGTGCCGAAATCGCGCAGCATAGCGTAGCTGTCCTCGACGGTCGGCATGCCGGAGACGGCACCGGTCGGAGCGCAATTGGTTCGGGGAACATAAGTATTGGCTCCCGCACCGGACAACTCGGCACGAGTGGCGAAACCCTGATCGGCGGAGAAGCCGCCACCTCCGGTGGAGATGACGAGATCGGGATGCTGGGCGAGCATGGCCTCGCGAGGGATGTCCTGCAGGTTGTTCGGCGTGATGCCACCGGTCGGCAGGGCAGCGATGGCTTCGGCGCGGCCGGACACATCGGAGAAGCCGTAGGACTGCGCATTGGCGATGACGCGGTCCGCGACGCCGAGAGCGACGAGCGACGAAATCTCGCCGACGGAGCCGCCGTTCATCACCACAACCCGCTTCGGTGCTTCGGTGAACGTATAGCTCTTGTCGCAGTTCTCCACGCTGACGGGATATTTCGTGCCGCCGTCGGTCGCTGCGGCGGGTGCGGTGGACGCGGATTCGGTGACCGTGGTCGAACATCCGGCGACGGTGATGGCGCCGACGGTCAAGGCCAGCACAGCGCTACGTTTCATGGGCGGGATCTTTCGATACGATCGCCGGTTTCGGTAGGGCGCATCCGCACCGCTGTATGCTGCATGAACACTTAGTCGTACGGCATCACGCCATGGTTCCCGGTGATTTTTCGTATCCGTTACCGTGTGGCGCGCGGGATCCCTGTACAGACCCAGCCGATCCTGCTTGACTGGTGAGATAGGTCCGACCGGACCGCAGGAGCCAGCGCATGTCGACCCATTTCGCTTATCCGGCAGGTAGACCCGCTGACCGTGACAAAACCGAACACGGTGAGCGCGTTGATATTTCGACCGTGCCCGGAGCTCGGATCATCCAATTCACGGTGAGCCATCCGCGTGGTGATGTCACGCTGGTAGTTGTGGCGGGCGAGGTCGATTTGTCGACCGCGCCGCGACTACGGGATAAGTTGTTGCGCGCCTTCCGTTCTCAGGGATCGATCATGGTCATCGACTTGTCCCCGGTCACCTTCTTCGCCGCGGCCGGGCTGACGATCCTGGTCGAGGCGCAGGCGGCCGCCGAAAAGGCCGATCGCCGAATGGTTTTGATCACCACGGTGCGCTGTGTCGATCGGGCCATTGAGCTCACCGGACTTTCCGCGAACTTCTGCCGCGTTACTTCATTGGCCGCGGCACTCGCGGGCCCTACACCGGGATGTGCTGCCCCGGTGTAGGGTTCGCGCGAATTCAGCCGCGCCGCGCCTCCACGCGGGCACGGGCCTTCGCAATCCGTTCCTGTGCAAGCGCCGCCCGGTCCTGAGCTTTATCGAGCTTGCGCAGCGCCCTGTCCACCCGCGGCTGGGCCTTCTTGGCACGTCGCTCGGCCTTCGCGGTCAAGCGCGCACCGCGCTTCTGTGCTTTCCCCGAGAGTTCGGCGCCGCGCTTGCGCGCGGTCGAGGCGAGTTCGGGTCCGCGCTCCTTGGCGAGCTCGGCGAGCTCGATGCCGCGGTGCTGGGCCTTCTCCGCCAAGCGCGCACTACGTTTCTGGGTTTTCTCCGAGAGTTCGGCGCCGCGTTCGCGTGCGGTCGAGGCGAGTTCGGGTCCGCGCTCCTTGGCGAGCTCGGCGAGTTCGGCACCGCGGTGCTGAGCTACTTCGGCGAAATGCGCACCTCGCTCGCGCGCTGTCGCGGCGATTTCAGGGCCGCGTTCCCTGGCGAGCTCGGCGAGTTCGGCGGCCTTCTCGGCCCACTTCGCACTGCGTTCCTTGGCCAACTCGGCCCATTCCGGACCGTGCTCCTTGACCGTATCCGCGATATCGGACCCGCGCTCCTGCGCGGCCGTCGCGACCCGCGTCGCCGCGACATCGCCGAGTTCGCGGGCCCGCGCGGCGGCATCGACCGCGTGCCGTCGCAAGCTCTCGCTCGTCGCCGAATCCGTTGCGGTGAACGGCAATGCGGCCGAAACGGCTGCCGTGGCATTGCTCGCGGCGCGTCGACCACGCCAGCCGAGCGAAGGCCTGCCCTCGGTATCCGCGCTGGCGATCATCAAACCGCCGAGCAGACTCACATCCTTGAGGAAGGCGTTGCGCTTGGCCGCCTTGCGTTCCGGATCCTTCTCCGCCCAGAAATCCTGTTCGGTGAGCGTCGCGGGAATCACGGTCGCGGCCAGGGTGAGCGAGGCCAGGCGCGGAAACTTGCCGAGGGCAAGCAGCACGCCCGCGGAGACCTGGGTGATCGCATTGATCCGCACGACCGTCCCCGGATCCGCTGGCAGTTTCGCGGCGATATTGTCGGGCAGCGATTGCTGACCCTGCTGGACCAGGGTCGATGCCGCTTGGGTGCGTGGCTCGGGGTGGACCAGCGCGTCGACCCCATCGGCGACGAACGCGGTCGCCAGCAGTGGTCGGGCAAATCGGCGTAGCAACATGACGTCCCTTTCCTCGATGGCTGAGGTCCGGGTAACCGCGTTCGGCGCCGTCAAACAACAAGATCAACACCTGAATCGGGGTGTGACCGGGTGTTCTGTCGCGCCGAACGGCCGTACCTGCGGACTGGACAGAAAGGTGGTGATGATGTTCGTTACGGTCTCTGGATTCTCCACCATAGGCAGATGGCCGCAATCCGTGAGCTGAATTCGAGTGTGCCGATGCAGTGTCGCATCCGGGCGGGCCCGGCGCGGGCGGACAGGATGCGATTCTGCTTGCCCAAGATGGTGCAGATCGTGGGGTTGAACATAGGTCGGCATAGGTCGGGAGTCCTGCGCCAAGCCGTGCAGCGCCTGCAACCGGCCCTTATCGCCCCAGAGCGCCATGAGCCGCGCGGTGAGTGTCGCAGTGTGCGCAGCCGCCCGCTTTCGCCGAGCTGATCAGCCACGATTCGGGAGATGACCGCATCCGGCAGCTCCAACCTGCTGGCCACCGGCGCCAGCAGGAGTCCGGCGCCCCCAGGCCACTGCTGACGCGGTCATAGACCCGATCCCGACCGCGATGGGCGAAGATCGCCACGCCACCTCTTGCGAGCGGATAGGCGAACACCTGTGTTCGCCAGTAACGCTTGACGTAGCACGGATCCGGCGACGAAGCGAATTGCTAGCGGATGGTCGGGCGAGGTCGGGAGTTCGCCCGGAGGAAGCGTCCGGTGCGGCGTGCACCGAGCGCCGGTGCCGCCACGCCCGCGCCGAAGACGTACTCCCCGCCGACGAGCACCGCGACCACCGTGGCGTCATTGCGATTGACCATGCGCGACAGATTATCGAATACCGCGATCGGTGCTTCGGCGTACCCCTCCACGGTCTCGTCCAGCTGGGCGGGATCGATGACGACCAGATCGGCGCGGTCACCCGGACGCAGATGGCCGGCGTCGATGCCGTACCAGTCGGCCAGTTCGCCGGTAATGCGGTGTACCGCACGTTCGAGGGACAGGAACGGATGCCCCGCGCGCTCGGCGTCGTACACCCGCCGTAGAAACCGCAGCCCGAAATTGTAGAAGGCCATATTCCGCAGGTGCGCGCCCGCATCCGAGAAGCCGAGTTGCACACCGGGGTCGGCGGCGAATTTATCCAGCACCTGCGGCCGGTAATTGGAAATCGTTGTGTGCCAACGCACCTTGCCACCATATTCGACGACCAGGTCCAGGAACGCGTCCACCGGATGCAGGCCACCGCGATCCTGCCCGACCTGACCGAAGGTCTTGCCGATCACCGAAGCATCCGGACACTCCACGATTTCGGCGTCGAAGAAATCGCGATGCCACACCCGCGGCCCGAACTTCTTGTCGTAGTCCTTGCGGAATCGGCGTCGGTAACTTTCGTCACGCAGTAGTTCCCGGCGCTGCTCCAACTGGTCGGACAGGTGCAATGCGGCAGCGCCCGAACCGAATTCCTCGAATACCGGCAGATCGATACCATCGGAGTAGACCTCGAACGGCACCGGCAGATGCTGCCAGCGGAAGTCGCCGCCCAGCCGATTGAGCACCCGCGCGATAAGCGGAAAGATCTGGGCGACAGCGGGAATGGCCTTGATATCGGCCGCCGACAGCAGGCTGACCTTGAGGGGTTTGCGGAAGATGCCGAGGCTGCTCGCCGCCATCGCGACCAGACTCTGCGGCCGGGCCACATCCGGACCACCCTGCAGCACCCGGCCGCGACGCCGCAGGATCGCGTTGAGCCTGCGGCGTTCGCGGGTGGTCGCGTAGGTCGAGGGCAGCGTGCGTGACCGGCAGACCTCACCGTCGAGCTTGTCGAATAGCAGCTGTTGGGAGGACATGCCGACGAAGCCCGCGTTCAATGCCTCATCGAGTTTCGCTGCCATGGCGGTCAATTCGGCGTCGGTAGGCCGAACCTCCTTGCGGGTGGCGCGATCCAATCCCATCTCCGCTGCCCGGATATCGGAATGCCCGATGAAGGCGGCCAGGTTGGGTCCGAGCGGCAGCGCCTCGAGTGCCTCGACATATTCGTGCGCCGAAGTCCAGGACTTGATTTCGGTCATTGCCGCGATCACATGTTTGCGTGGAATGGCCTCCACCCTGCCGAACAGGTCGCCGGCGTCCGATGCGTCGACATGCACCGTCGACAATGAGCACGATCCGAGCAACACGGTGGTGATGCCGTGCCGGATGGATTCGGTCAGCGCCGGACTCTGCAGCACCTCGACGTCGTAGTGGGTGTGGATATCGATCATGCCGGGAATCACCCATTTCCCGGCGGCATCGATGACGTGTGGGCAGTCGGTCTCGTCGAGGGGTTCGGCCGAAACCGCGGCTAGAGAACCTGCCCGGATTCCGAGGTGACGGATGGCCGACGGCGAGCCGGTGCCGTCGAACCACCGTCCGCCTCTGATGATCGTGTCGTACATGGCTTCACTCCGCGGTGGACAGGGCTTCGGCGATTCCGGCCCGCACAACCTTGCCGGTCGCATTGCGGGTCAGGGGAGTCGTGGTGATCCGCCACCGAGCGGGCACCTTGTAATACGCGATGCGCTGTTTCGCGAAGTCGGCCAAATCCTGTTCGGTTGTGGCGGAAGTGTTCTCGACCACAACCAGGGCCGCGACCACCTGGCCGAGATCGGCATCGGGCACCCCGACGACGGCGGATTCGCGCACCGCGGGATGCTCGTCCAGACACTGCTCGACCTCGGTCGGATAGACATTCTCGCCACCGCGCAGAATGAGATCCGAACGCCGGCCGGACAATCGGAGTCGGCCTTGCTCGAGGACACCGATATCGCCGGTGCGCAACCAGCGCTCGGGCGTGATGGCCGCGGCGGTCGCGGCCTCATCGGCCCAGTAGCCGAGCATGACATAGGGGCTGCGCACCCAGATCTCACCCTCGACCCCCGCACCGACGGGTTCGCCGAGCGCGTCGCGGATCTGCAGGTCGACTCCGATCACCGGGCGGCCGACGGTATCCGGAAAGGCGGCCAGTTCGGCCGGTGCGGCGATGGTCGCCGCGGTACTGCATTCGGTCATGCCGTAGCTGGTCACCAGAGCGGTTTTGGCGACCGGAAGTTGTTCGCGCAGTTGCTGTTGCAGCGCGGCCGAGGACGGTGCCGAATTGAGCGAGAAGGCGGCCAGTGAGGTCAGATCGTATTTCGACAGATCCACTTCGAGTAAACGACTCGCCATGGTCGGCATCGCACCCCAATTGCTGATCCGCTCGCGTTCGATCAGCCGCAGTATCCGGTCGGCATCGAACGCTCCCTGGTATATGACGGCGGTATCGCCGGTCACCATGCGCGGCAACACCAGATTGTGCAGGCTGGCGATATGAAACAGCGGGGAGGTGAGCAGGAAGCGGCGGCCCTTCGGGCTGCCGTCGTCTACGCCGTCCTGGAAGGCGGCGGCGAGCGCGTCGTTGAACCGGTGATAGTCGATGACCGCCACCAGGTTTCGATGCGAATGCACCGCGCCCTTGGGGCGGCCGCTGGTGCCGCTGGTGTAGAGGATGACCGCGGGATCGTCCTCGTCCACCGGAGTATCCGGTAGCTCCCCCTCGCCGAACTCGGCTATCAGGGCGGGCAGGTCGGTCTCCATGGTGAGCACGGGAATCCGAATATCCAACTGTGCCACCTGACCCGCGCGTTTCGCATCGACGATCAGGACCTTCGGGCTGGTGTGCTCCAGACCGTAGGCGATTTCGCGCGGCATCCACCAGGCGTTGTACCCCACCGCGATCGCACCCAACGTCTGCGCCGCCCAGAAAGTCACCACCCATTCGGGAGTATTGGCGGCGAGTATGCCGATTCGGTCACCCTTTTCGACGCCGTATCGCTCCCGCAGCGCACGAGCCAACGCTGCGACGGTGGCCACGTGCTCGGCATAGGACATCCGCCGGTCCTCGGTGACCAGGTAGTCGCGATCATCCAGGGCGACCGAGGCCGCGAGCACTTCGCGCAATGAGCGCACCCGGTCCTCGAGCACCGGAATCGGTGCGCCGAGCACATCTTCGACCGTCATCTCGAACGGCCCGCCGGGACCGGTCAGCCGCGCGACGGCCTGAGTGGCCAATGCCTGTGGATCGAAGGGCTTTGTCATATCGACACTTCCTCATGGGTTCAGGGCACTAGTACTGCGCGGCCGGTAATGAGTCCGCGCTCCAGTCGGTCGAGCGCTGCGCGGCCGTCCGCCAGTTCGAAGCGTTCGGTTTCGACAGTGAGCCGACCCGACTGGGCCAGGGCTACGGAGTTGATCAGGTCGGATTTGGTGCCGCCGTAGGACTTTCGAATCGAAGCGCCCCATGGCCAGCCCGGACCACCCGCCGGCCCGGCCGTGATTTCCGGTGCGCCACCGCCGAGCCCGATCATGCGGTATGCGCCATTGGGGGCGACCGATTCCACCGCCAGCCTGGCGGTCGCATCGACACCGACGAAGTCGAAGACCGCATCGGCACCACGGCCATCGGTGCGGTCCAGGATTTCGCGCGCGGTATCGGTACCGGCGAGCAGGCCCTTGGCCGCACCGCAGCGGGCGGCCAACGCGAGTTTGTCCTCGCTCACGTCAACGGCGATCACGTGCGTCGCGCTGGTCGCGGTAAGGATCTGCACCGCGACATGGCCGAGTCCACCGATGCCGATAACCACCGCGACAGCACCGGGGTACAACTGCTCGCGTGCACCGTTGATGGCGTGATAGCTCGACAGCGCCGCGTCGGCCAGCGGCGCGGCCTGCAGAAAATCCAGCTCCCCGATCGGCACGAAAGAGCTGGCGGGTATGCGGATGTACTCCGCCATCCCACCGTCCGGACCGAGTCCCGGGCACGGCGGCATGGCGGTGCGCCCGGCGGCGCGGCACACATTCTCATTGCCGCTCACACATTCTCTGCAGACACCGCACGACCAGCACAGATAGACGATGCCGCGCTCACCGACCAGTCGAGCTTCGATCGCACTGCCGACCGCCTCGATGGTGCCCGCCACCTCGTGCCCGAGCGTCAGCGGTTCTTCGCGCATCTTGAACGGAATATGCAGCACATGCAGATCGGAATGACAGATACCCGCCGCACCGACCCGCAGCAGCAGATCAGTCGGCCCGATCGTGGGCACCGCGACCTCGCGCAGTTCGAGCACACCGGGTTCGGTGAGCTGCAACGCCCGCATCATGTACGGACCACCGAAAACACGGCGCGCAGATAGGCATTCGCACGATCGGAGCCGATGATTCCCGGAGCCATCTTGTTCATGGTGTAGGCGAAGGTGACTCGATGATCGAGGTCATTGACCACGATGGCACCGCCGAATCCGGCCCACCAGCAGACCTTCCCGTCGGGCACCTCCGGGGCGGTCTGCGACTGCGGCAGCCCGTAACCGAGGCCGAAGCGCAGCGGCAGCAGCAGTGCCAGATCCGCACCGTCGGACTGCTGTTCGAAGATCAGATCGATGGTCTTCTCCGACAACAACCTTCGCCCGTGCAGCGCACCACCGCAGGCCACCAGCGACTGCACCGCCGCCACCGAACGCGCATTGCCGTGCCCGTTCACCGCTCCGATCTCGGCCTCGCGCCATGCGGCGCTATTGGCCTGCGGGATATCGAGCAGGGGACTGGTGAGCGTCTTGACCAGAATGCTGTCCTGATCGAGCGCGGCCATATCGAATTGCAGCAGCGGGGGCGGGACGAGCGGTGTGATGCGGTGGTGATTGTCGGGTGCGGTGCCGATATGGAAATCGGCATTCAACGGTCCGGCCAGCTCCTCGGCGAAGAACTCGCCAAGGGTCCGGCCGGTAATTCGACGAATCACCTCGCCGACCAGATGTCCGTAGTTCAGTGCGTGATAGCCCGATGCGGTGCCCGGCTCCCACCACGGCGCCTGGGTAGCGAGCCGCGCGCTCGCCGCCTCGGTGTCGTAGATATCTGCCAGCTCGATCGGCCGCTCCCAACCGGAGACGCCGGAGGTGTGACCGAGCAGATGACGAATCTCGATATCGCCCTTGCCGTTCGCGGCGAACTCCGGCCAGTAGTGCGCCACCTTCTGCTGCACATCCAGCTCACCGCGGTCCACCAGCAGCAGCGCCGACAGCGCGGTCATGGTCTTGCTGATGGAGAAGACATTGACCAAGGTGTCCTCGGTCCACGGCACGGTCCGCTCGAGATCGCGGTGCCCGCCCCAGATATCGACGACCGGTTCGCCGTCGACGGTCACGCAGATCGCTGCCCCGAGCTCCGCACCCGAGGCGATCTGATCGGCCAATTCTTTTCGCACACCGGCGAATTCGTCGGTACAGAATCCTGATGTCGTCATCGCGCCGCCCTTACGCGTTCTCGAGTGCCCTGGCGGGCACCGGTAACGCATTGCCGGCGGCGGCGGCTCGCTTCGCGCCCCTGGCCATTTCCCGGTTCATATCGCGCACATAGGGCTCGAACTCGACCTGGATCGTGTGCCGAGGCGAGTTGTAATACCGTCCAGTGCGGCGCTGTTCGGCCGCCGCGATCTCGGCATTCATCTGCGCCTGCGACGGCGGCAGGTACTTGCCCGTCAGATAGGCCGCGACCAACTTGCTCTGCTGCTCGGCGAAATTGACCAGCGTCGGCAGCGGTTGGGCCAGACCGAGATAGAACAAATTGTCCACACCCGGTTTCATCATCTGCTTGAACAGCGGGATGCGATTCTGCTCGTCCGGCACCAGTCGCGGATCGGAGAAGAACGGGAAGCTGATGTGGTAGCCGGTGGCGCAGACGATGACGTCCACCTCTTCGGTGCTGCCGTCGGCGAAGCGCACCCGCGGCCCCTCCAGTGCGGTAATGGCCGGTTTGAAGGCGATATCCCCGCAACCGGCGCGATGCAGGAACTCCTCACTCGCCGACGGATGCGCCTCAAATGGTTTGTGATCCGGTTTCGGCAGCCCGTAGAACTCCATATCGCCGCGGAACTTGCGCACGAATCGCTGCTTGAGCTTCAAGCTGACCTTGCGCGGAATCCATGGAGGCACACTCTGTTTGTCGCCGACCTTGCCGTTCACATATTTCGGCAGTACCCAGACCCCGCGGCGCGCGGAAACGGTGAGCTGCTCGGCCACAAAGCGCTGGGACAGCTCCGAGGCGATATCGAGGCCGGAGTTGCCCATGCCGACCACCACGATCTTCTTACCACGCATATCCACCGGATCGAACGGATCGTTGTAGGCGTGACTATGGATCAGCACGCCGTCGAATTCACCGGGATAGTCCGGAATGCGCGGATCCCAGTGGTGCCCGTTGCAGACGATAAGTGCGTCGTAGGCCCTGGTGCGGCCATCAGTCGCGGTGATGAGCCAGCTGCCGTCGTCTTGACGCTCGGCCGCGGTGACCTTGGTATCGAACAGGATCTTGTCGCGGAAGCCGAAATGGTCGACGTAATCCTTGAAGTACTGGAACAGCTGCGAGTGATGCGGGAAGTCTGGCCATTCCTCGGGCGCCGGATAATCCTCGAAGGCGAGCCGGAACTTACTGGTGTCGATATGCAGCGACTGGTAGCAGGCCGACATCCCGTTGGGATTCTTGAAATACCAATTGCCGCCCACCTCATCGCTCGCTTCGAAGACCTCGAAGGGAATATCGAAGTCCTGCAGGCGTTTTGCGGCGGTGATTCCGGAGGGGCCCGCGCCGATGACGCATACCCGGGGCAGATTGCTGTGAGTCAATTCCGTAGTCCTCGTCCGAAGGATTGCCGTCACGTGGGCGGCACCGGATCCGGTGCGGCGAACCATCCCGCGCCGCCTGCGACACGTGGAGTGACGTAGGCAACAAATTAGCACTCACTAGACTCACTGTCTAGTGAATGACATGATGTCTAACATGCCGACCAAATCGAACCCGCCCGGACCGAGTCTGCGCGACGAACAGAAGCTGCAGACCCGCGCCAGACTGGTGGAGGGCGCGAAGGCGCTGTTCATCGAACGGGGTTATGCGGCGGTGCGGGTCGACGACATCGCCGCCGCCGTCGGCTGCAGCCGGGCCACCTTCTATTTGCACTTCGGTAGCAAGCTCGAGATCCTGCGCGCCATTGCCGAACAGAGCACCGCGCCGACCGCACTGTACTTCTACGAGGATCTGGACCGGGTGCTCGACACCGGCTCCCGCGCGGCATTCGTGGACTGGGTGACCCGCGCCATCGCCTGGTTCCAGGAATACAAGGACCTGCTGCCAGCATGGGACGAGGCCACCGCACTGGAACCGGAATTCCGCGAAATCGCCCGCCGCGGCATCCTTGCCCTGCCCAATGCCATGACCTCCTACCTCGCCCGCTGGCCCGAAAACCGCCGCGACGAGGCCCGCCTACGCGTGGAACTCCTTGTCGCCCAACTGGAACGCTTCTTCACCCGCTGGGCCATGCAGGGCACCATCGATGTCTCCGCCGATCAGGCTGCCGAAGTGCTCACCGACATCTGGTTCCCGGCTTTACAATCCCCCGCTTAGCGGCGGCCGCGGAAGGTGCGGCGCAGGTCCTGGGTCCAGAGGTCGGGGATTTCCCAGGGGATGAAGTGGCCGCCCTGGTCATGGGCAGTGAGATTGACGTGGTTGTACCAGCGGCCGCGATCGCTGGCGCGGAAGTGCTCGACGCGGTCGGCGGTGGTGACGCCGGGCGGATTCTCGTAGCCGACGAAGGTGATTCCGGTGGGCGCCTCGACGACGGGTTGGCGCTCGTGTGACGGGGTCCAGGGGTAGCGGTTGTTATTGGCGTAGGTGCGGATCGAGGTGCCGATGGAATTGGTGGCCCAGAAGATCATCGCGTGGGTGAGCAGATCGTCCTTGGTGAAGACGGTTTCGATATTGCCGCCGTCGTCACTCCATGCCATCCAGCGCTGGAGAATCCAGGCGAGCATGCCCGCGGGTGAATCGGACAGGCCGAAGGCCAGGGTGCTCGGTTCGAGGACGTGCGCCGCGAGGTGGACGCCGAAACGATGCTCCAACTCGATGATTCGGGCGTAGACATCCTTGGGCAGGCCGTCCGGAATGGGACGCCCGCCGCTGATATCCCAGGCGCGGTCGCCCTCGAACAGCGTCAGCTTCTGGCTCGAGCCGATATGGATGGCGTACAGCTCGTCGGCGTATTTATGGCCGAGTTGACCGGTGACCAACGCGCCCACATCGCACCCCGCGGCGGCGTATTTGGTGTAGCCGAGGGTTTCGGTCATCAGGATGTGCCAGAGATCGGCGACCTTCCAGAAGTTCATATCCGGGTGCTTCGATAGCGGACTGGAGAATCCGAAACCGGGAAACGACGGCACGATCACATCGAAGGCATCGGCCGGATCGCCGCCGAACGCACCGGGATCGGCGAGCGGATCGATGACCTTGGCCCAGTGCCAGAAGGTCCACGGCCAGCCGTGGGTGAGGATCAGCGGTATCGGATTCGGGCCGACACCGGGTTTGCGCAGGAAATGCACCGGAACGCCATCGACCTCGATGAGGTAGTTGTCGTAGGTGTTGATCGCGGCTTCGGCCTTGCGCCAGTCGTATTCATGCTGCCAGTACTCGACGAGTTCTTGAAGGTAGCCGCGGTCTACGCCGTAGTAGCGATCGTCATTGCCCACATCGTCGGGCCAGCGCGTCAGTGCGAGTCGCTGCCGTAGATCGGCGAGCACCGCATCGGGCACATGAATAGGCGTCGGCTGGAACGGGAACGGGTCGGCGTGACTCAAAGATCTCTCCTGCAACCGCTTCGCGAAATCTCGGATGCCCCGACCGTAACACCGGCGAAAATCGCGAGCTCGAGTCATGCCTCGGGAGGCGAATCCTCCGCACTGGCAGGTGCGTCCTTGGTCGGCACCGCGACCGGCCGCAACAACACCCAGACCAGGAACGCGATCGCCACCGCTCCCATGCCGAGACCAGCCCAGATATTCACATTCACCCCACCGGTCTTGGCCTCCTCGGCCCCGGTGTTGTGCACCAGCCCTGTCACGACCAGCACGACGGCGTAACTACCGAGCAGCGCGCCGACAATGGTGCGGATATCGAAAAGCATCGACTGGCCTCCTTATCCGACGATGATATTCAGTGCGATGACCAGGACCAGCGCAATCCCCGCCAGCAGTACCGGCCGTTGATACCAGGGCAGATCCGCTTCGTCCGGATCGTGGCGCAGTTCCTTCGGCGTCTGCGAATACACCAGCCCGACCAGCTCGGCATCCGGCTTCGACTGCGTCACCTGGGTAACCGCGACGCTGACCACGATATCCACCACGAACGCCACACCGGCCGCGACGAAACTCGAACCCTGACCGGACAATTCGAAAACGCCAGCCTTGTGCAGAATGAAAACCACAATGGCCGAGGCGGTTCCGAAGACCAGCCCCATCCAACCCGCTGTCGGCGTCATCCGCTTCCAGAACATACCGAGAATGAAGGTCGCGAACAGCGGTGCATTGAAGAAGCTGAACAGCGTCTGCAAATAGTCCATCATATTGCTGAAATTGCCTGCGATGAAGGCGGTTCCGATCGCCGCGACCGTCGCGCCGACCGTCGCGAGGCGACCGACGTTCAGGTAGTACCCGTCCGGCCGATCCCGCCGCACATACTGCTGCCACAGGTCATAGCTGAATACCGTATTGAAGGCGGAGATATTGGCCGCCATACCCGCCATGAACGCCGCGAGCAATCCGGCGAGCCCGACGCCGAGTAGCCCGTTCGGCAGCACATCCTTCATCAGATACAGCAGGGCCTGGTTATAGGTGGCATCGCCGGAGTAGTTCGAACCGGTCGTCTCCGCCGCCTTGTACTCGCTCATCTGCGGTACCAACACCGCGCTGATCATGCCGGGAATGACCACGATCAACGGAATGAACATCTTCGGATACGCGCCGATGATCGGGGTGCGCCGCGCGGCCGAAATGGAATGCGTCGCGAGCGCGCGCTGCACCTCGACGAAGTTGGTGGTCCAGTAGCCGAAGGAGAGCACGAATCCGAGACCGAAGACGATCCCGACCACCGAAAGGAAGTCATTGGCGAATCCGCTGAGCGCATTGCCCGGCCAGGAGTCCAACTGCGGGCCACCGCCGGGGGACGCGGTCACCTTGTCACGCAGCCCATCCCAGCCACCGGCCTTGTGCAGACCGACCAGCGTCAGCGGCAACAGCGCGGCGACGATCACGAAGAACTGCAAAACCTCGTTGTAGATCGCCGCCGACAACCCGCCGAGCGTGATGTAGGAAAGCACGATCGCCGCGGCGACGATCACCGACACCCACAGCGGCCAACCCAGCAGCACATTCAGAATCGAACCGAGTAGATACAGATTCACCCCGGCAATGAGCACCTGCGCGATCGCGAAGCTCAACGCGTTCACCAGATGGGCGCCGGTGCCGAAGCGTCGCCGCATGAATTCCGGGACGCTGCGCACCTTGGAGCCGTAGTAGAACGGCATCATCACCACACCGAGGAACAGCATGGCAGGCACCGCGCCGATCCAGAAGTAGTGGAAGGTGGGGAAGCCGTATTCGGCGCCATTGGCCGACATGCCCATGATCTCGACCGCGCCGAGATTGGCGGAGATGAAGGCGAGACCGGTCACCCAGGCGGGCAGCGATCGTCCGGACAGGAAGAAGTCGATACTCGACGAGACCCGCTGCCTGGCCAGCAGACCGATGCCGAGTACGAAGACGAAATACAGCGCTACCAGCGCATAGTCGACGGGCTGCGCGTCCAGGCGCAGTGTCGTCTCGGCCTGTGTCGAGACGGCGGCCAGCGCCGATGAGTAAGCGGTTGAATCGGCAAGCGGCACAGCGTCGTCCCTCCAGGCGATGAAACTGGACGTCTCGCGTTCTACTGTGCGTGATTGTGCCGTACCCGCGCGGCACATTCACGCACAAAAGTTGGACAGTTGCTCACACGATGCGGTGCGCACCGGCACTGGGCACGACGACGAAGGTGCGCGGTGCCTCGAAACCCGATTGCGCGAATAGATCTCGCACCGCGTCCGCGACCGCCGCGGTGACGTCCCGATCGACGAGCGCGATGACGCTGCCGCCGAACCCGCCGCCGACCATCCGCGCGCCGTGCGATCCGGCGTCGAGCGCGGCGGATACCGCGGTGTCCAGTGCCGGTGTCGAAACCTCGAAATCATCGCGCAGTGACTCGTGCGCCGCAGTCAGGATCGGTCCGATCTCGCGCGGATCGGCACCGCCTCGCAACTTTTCGGCAACCGCGAGCACTCGCGCATTCTCGGTCACCACATGGCGCGCTCGCCGCCGCAGTATCGCGTCGCCGATGCGGTCCACAGCCACCGCCGATTCGATATCGCGCAGTGTCGGCACATCGAGCGCCGCAGCGGCCGCCTCGCATTGAGCGCGCCGCCGTGCGTAACCACCATCGATCAGCGCGTGCGGCTGTCCGGTATCGATCACCAAAAGTTCCAGCCCGAACCGATCGAGATCGAACGGAATCTGTTCGTGCGCGACAGCGTCGTGGGCGACCAATCGGCGCACATCCAGGAACAGCGCGTGTCCGGCCGTGCACAGAATCGATGCGGACTGATCGAGCAGTCCGGTCGGCACTCCGGCGTAGTCGTTCTCGGCGGCGCGGGCCAGATCGATCAATTCGCGATCGGTGACGGTGGGCGCGAACAGATCTCGCAGCGCGACCGCCACCGCACACGACAGCGCCGCTGAGGAGGACAATCCGGCGCCGATCGGCACCGCACCGTCCAATTCCAGATCGACTCCGTCACCCACATATCCACGCCGCGCGAATTCGGACACAACGCCCAGCGGATAACGCGACCATCCCGGCACCCGATCCCGTTCGGCGGCAAGCTCGCTCACCGCGACGAGCACGGTCTCACCCGGGCGCTGCTGCGAGACCACCCGGACCCGTCCGTCGGTGCGCGCCTCCGCTCGACACTCGACTACCAGCGGCAATGCGATGGGCAGCACGAAACCGTCGTTGTAATCGGTGTGTTCACCGATGATGTTGACCCGCCCCGGCGCAACCCACTTCGGCACGAATTCCTCACTTCGTCGCATGGCCAGTGCCCACGCACGTCATCCGAGCAACCCTGGGCACCACACCCTACGAGACACGCCACCGGAGCATGTGTTTCGGCCTGCGCGGATGCGTGATCGATCTTCTTGACGCACAGTCGAATTTGACGCAATACCGGCCTAAAAAATCCGGCCGGTGGCTTCGGGAGGGCATTATGGTTCTGACAACCCCACGCGGCGGCCTACTCGGGCTGCAGTGGATCGATCGACTACTCCCGCCCATGGGCAGGCCGGACCGCGGCGATCAGCGTGACTCCGGAGCTCCACTGACGATCGAGATCGGCGCGGCGACGGGGACCGGCCCGACAGCTATGTCGGCCTTCGATGCGGCACTGCGTGACCTGGGAGTAGGTGATGCCAACTTGATCCGCCTGTCATCGGTCATTCCACCGCGCGCTGTGCTGGCCCGCACCGGGCGCGTCCGCAAACCGATCCACTGGGGTGATCGGCTCTACTGTGTCTATGCCGCGCAGCACGCGGATGCGGCGGGTGAGCGCGCGGGCGCGGGCATCGGCTGGGCGCTGCGCGACGACGGTTCCGGCGCCGGACTTTTCGTCGAACACGAGGCCGAGACCGCCGCGCAGGTCGCGACGCTCATTCGCGCGAGTTTGACCGATATGACCCGCAACAGACCGCAAGGCTTCGGCCCGATCCAGCTGTGCACCACCGAGGCCCACTCCGATGGCACTCCGACCTGCGCACTCGTGCTGGCGGCGTACCACACGACACCGTGGGGACAACAATGACAGCATTGCGCAGCGATTCCATGGCGGGTTGTGGTCGAGCGACGGGTGGGCTGCCTGAGCTGAAAGTCACTATCGAATCGACCATTCCGGACGACCGGATCGACATGTTCCACCTGCTGTACGAGGAGGCCTTCGGCCCCTTGCGCACCAAGGCCATTGCCAGGCAGGTGCTGCACCGATCGGAATTCCGCGAGGAGATGATCGATCCGCGGGTTGTCAAACATGTCGCGCGCACCGCGACCGGCGAGCCCATCGGGGTGACGACTTTGACCAAACATCTCGAGACAGTTCCGTGGATCAGTCCGGAGTATTTCGCTGCCCGCTATCCCGAACATGCGGCACGCGACGCGATCTACTACGCGGGTTTCACCCTTGTTGCGCCAAGTGCCCGACAAGGAGCCGCATTCCATGCCATGATCAAATCAGTTGTCCAGGTATTGGTGGCCGAGCGCGCGGCGGTCGGTTGGGACATCTGCTCATACAACAACACTCGGTTTTCCTTCGCCGACAGCATTCGAGCGGTGCTCGATGAGCAGGCGGCGAACGTCGAAGTCGCGGTGGAGGATTCGCAGACCTACTACGCGGCGCGGTTCACTGGGGATGGAGCGACCAAGGGGGGCTGATGACCGTCAGCGAAGAGCAGTCGACCACCATTCGGCACCGCCACGAAATGCGCTGGTGCACAGTATTTCTCGCACTGACCGCAGTTGGTCTGGCGGTGCTGCTCTTGATTGATGTCCGGCCGGTGTCGCTGCTGACCATTGCCGCCGTGGTGCTCGCGGCGCTCATCATGATCTGTATCGGCCTGCGCCGATATCGTCCCGAGCGCCCCCTGCCGTGGTATCTGCTCTCGGCGTCGGCGGTGCTGTTCGCCGTGGGTACGGCCACCCGCGAGGTCGACAGCCACAAGCTGCATCCGATCGACGATCTGTTCACGCTCGCAGGGTATCTCGGCACCGGAGTGGCCGCGGCGCTGTGGCTGCGCCCGCGCCAGGTCCGGCCGAACTACGATTTGCTGCTCGACTCGGCGCTCATCGGTCTCGGCGCACTGCTCGCTTCGTGGACCTTTCTGATCTCACCGATCCTGCAGTCGCACGACACTGTCGCGCACACGGTGGTGGCCGCGACCTATCCGGTGCTCGATGCACTGCTGCTGAGTTTGGTAGCGCATTCGATGGCGACCGCGACTCGTTCGGAGACCTCGTTGCACCTGTTGCACGTCGGGTTGATCGCGGTGCTGATCGGCGATTTCGGGTACAGCCTCGACGCCGTCGGGCGCGCACCCGTCGCGCACGAGTTATTGCTGGTGCCGCTGCTGGTGGCCTATCCGATCGTCGGCGTCGCGGCGCTGCATCCGACCATGGCGAGTCTTGGTGCGCCCCGGCGCATTCACCCGCACCATTCGCGGCAGCGGGCCAGCTTCATCGCGGTCGCTTTGATCGTGGCCTCGCTGATTCCGGTGGTCGGTTCCAGTCTGGACACTCTCGATAGGGTGGTGGTCTCGTCACTGTGTGCGCTGCTGCTCATCGGCGTGCTGGTACGCAGCGAACGCGCGATCGTCCGCAGTGCACGCAGTGAACGGCGCGCGCAATACCAGGCCGATCACGACATGCTCACCGGATTGCTGAACCGAGCCGCGCTGCTGCGCGCGCTGAATCGCAATCGTGATCACTGGATCGAGCAACCGCTGTGCCTGCTGTTCATCGATCTCGACGGCTTCAAGATGGTCAATGACAGCTACGGCCACGCGGTCGGCGACGAACTGATCGCGAATGCGGCATCCCGGATTCGGCACCTCATCCGGCGCGACGATGTGGTGGCCCGCTACGGCGGCGACGAATTCGTGGTGCTCGCACCGCTGGACCGACAGGAGGCCACGATGCTCGCGGAGCGACTACTCGCCGCCTTCGTTCGGCCATTCGAGCTGAGCGCGGGCCAAATTCCGATCACCGCGAGTGTCGGGCTGGCCTGCGGCAGCCCGCGCAGCTCCGACGACACCATCTACGACCTCATCCGAGAAGCGGATTCGGCGATGTACCACGCGAAGGAGTACTCGCTCGGCTACGCCTTCCACGACGATCTGCGCCACGGTCCGGAACCGCGCAGCACCGACGCACGCCACAGCAGTGCCGACTCGGGACGCCGGATCTGGCGCCCGAGCGGCAGGTCGTTCAATGCCAGCGGCACGTCCACCAGCACCGCGGTCTGATCAGCCGAGCACCACAATCCGTTCGATCGGCACTGCGATCCGATCCGTCCAGCTCTGTGGGTCTGACCAGCAAAAGCGCCGCGACCTAGTCGGACAGTTCCTCGAGCAGTCGCCGCGCTTCTTCTAACTCGGCCTGTAACTGCTGCACTTTGGACTCCTGGACCACCCGGGCCGCCTCCAGGATTCCGGCAACCACCTCGGCCACCTCCGGATGCAGCACCTTGGCCGCCTGCGCCACCGCGGAGCTGGTCACCGGCAGACCGCGCACGGACTTCTTTTTTCCGCTGACCACATCGACCGACCACTCGCCGTCAGCGGTACCTGTCAGCGTCACCGTCACTTCCGGTGCCTTCGCCTTGCTCCGCGCGGCAGTAGCCTTCGCCGCAGGCTTCGCGGTGCCCGCGGGCTTGGCCGGTTCCGCCGCAGGGGCACCGGGTTTCGAGGCCGGGGCGGGTGGGGTGGGGCTCGGGACCGGCTGGGGGGCCGGTGTCGCGGTGCTCGTCAAGGTCGACGGCTGGGTCACCGTGGATTCCTTCCTGGTTGTCGACTTCGGCTGGGCAGAGCTTGTGGTTGCCGCCTTATCGCGCGGCGGCTTGGTCAACGTCACTTCGGTCGGAGAAAAGGACAGTACATCCTTCGATCCGGTCGGCTTGACCCGCAGGAAGTCGCTCTCGGATCGATCACCGATCTCCACCACCTTGCCGGACCGCCCCTCCGGCACGCCCACCGCGGCCGCGGTGAACCACACCATCGGCGGGCGACCGCCGGCGATGTCCGTGGCGATCTGCTGAATCTCAGTGTCCGACAATGGCTGTGGTCTCGTTCGTGGGGACGGCATGGTGCACTCCGAGCGGTATTCGTGGATGGCTGCGTGCACAGATGATGCCGTACACCACCGACACATTCACAAGCCACCACCGAATCCACCCGGAATCAGCCGGACTTCGGAATCGCAGCGAACTCGCAGCAACGGTTCTGTTGCGGGTCTCGAGAGCGTTCGGCGTCCACGAAAGCGGGACTGATGTCCCCGGATTCCGGCGCGTTTCCAGCATTAACGAGCACCCCGCGCGGTTGTGGCCGAGGGGGGCGCTCGTGTTCGGTTGTGCGGCAGTTGTTCACGACCGGACTAGGGCTGGTGGTAACTGCCGGAGCCCCTCACGCCCCGGCAGTTCAATTGCTGCGTCCCTCGGGCACCGCACATGGCATGGCGCGGCGATGACGTGCACGGCACGTGATCGGTGTACGGGAATATCTCGCGACTAGGTCGTGGCGCGCTTGCCCACGACCAGGCCGACAATGACGTCGACACCGAGGAAGCCGAGCAGGCTCAGCCCGACCAGCGGCACGAACCAGCCGACAACCAGCGCCGCCGCCACGATGGGCAGCGCCAGCCACGGCGAGGTCTGGCGCAATGCGCCGCGACGTGGCGCGCGTCCGATGGCGAGCCGCGAAGCACCGCGGGTCGGCCGTCGCTTCCACCACATCAGGTAGCCGAGCACGAGCACGACGACCAGCCCGATCATCACCGCGAGCAGCAGTAATTGGTTGAGCAGTCCAAACATCAGGCCCATGTGGAATTGGATGCCCCAGTTGGTGAGCTTGGCCATGATCGGCCAGTCGGCGTAGGCGAGCTTGTCGGTGACCGTGCCGGTCACGCCGTCGACGGCAACCGAATCGACGGTGTAGGTGCCGGACATGCGCCGTTCCTTCACCGCGAATGTGACGCCGGGTTCGGCCGGAACGGCGATCTCGGAGCCCTGGGTTATGCCATTGGCGCGGGCCGCCGTATAAACCCCGTCGAGCTGTGCGATCCGGGTCGGCATAGCCATCGGCGCGGGCGCGTGGTCGCCACCGCTGCTGTGATGCTCGCCCCCGGCATGCCCCTGCGTAGTCGCGCCCGGCAGCGCGGTGCTCACAGCGGGTGTTGTCCAGCTGAGCTGCTCGCGCAGTTCGGTGATGTTCTCGCCAGCATAGGTCGACCAGGTCATCCCGGTCGCCGAGAGCAGCAGGATCACCGGCATGATCCAAATACCCACGGCCCCATGCCAATTCATAGAACGGCCACGGCCGGTTTGTGAACCGTCCGGTGCCAGTAGCCAAGCCGCGGAGTTGCGGTTGCGGCGTCCGCGCACGCGACGGATCCACAGCACCAGACCGGCCAGCGCCACGACCCACAACCAGGACGCGGCGAGTTCGCTGTAGATGCGACCCGGCTCGCCCAGGTGCAGATCCCGATGCAGTCTATCGATCCAGGTGCGCATCGGAAGCGCACCCGAACTGCCGTAGACCACATCGTTGCCGACCGGCTGCGCGGTGTATGGATTCACGAAGACCGCACGCCGTTCGGATTCGCCGAGCGACGGGTCTTCGAACAGCACGCGGGTGGTGTCATCGGCCTTCGGTGCCGGAGCCACCGCGATCAGCTTCAGATCTGGCTCGGTGGCCACGGCCGCGGTGACCTGTTCGGACAGCGGCCGCATTTCGCCATGCGCCTCGACCTTCAACAGCTCGTGCGAGGTGATCGATTCCAGGGTCGGGGAGATGGCATAGAGCGCTCCGGTGACCGCGGCGATCAGGATGAACGGTGCGACGAAGATGCCCGCATAGAAATGCAACCGCATCGCGAGGGGATAGAGGCCGTTGCGCGACCGCGTTTCCTTTGTCGGAGCGGGCGATTCGACATCCGGTGGACTGGTGTCCGTAATACTCATGACTATTCGTTTCTGGAGTTCGGAAGAACCCGGAAGATCGTCGGCCGTTCGTAATCGGCGAATGGTTGTCGGAATCCGCTGGACGCACGGCAAAGCGGCAAACGCCGAAATTCATGACGGACAGCGGATCCCGGCATTCGCCGGGCGAGCAGGGCGCCGCGCGACAACTGGGCGAGTCCGGACGCGGCAGCAATGCTGACCGACGAACCAGCAATCCAAGGATCGATTTCAGATCGTCATATGAAATCTCGCCCTCGCAAAGGTGTTGCGCGGTAACGACGACGCACGAGCAGGGCCCGTGCACCGGGTAAGGAATATCAGCGACCGAACGCCAACGGCGGACCGCGCGTGCGCAGCGATTCCGCGGCGAATATGCGCAGCACAACACGATCGCGATGCGTCAGGCGCCGCGACGCCGGCCCGGGTATCGCGGGCGGGTGGTACCGCATCGGCAGCAGCCGCGAGAGCAGCGCGCAACCGATTCGATACGCGGCCTCCGCGCCTCGGATAACCACCGCGGCGAGCACGGCCGCCACGAGGTGGGCGGCCACCATACCGGGCGTGAGCTGTGCATCGACGTGATGCATATGCCCCGAACTCCAGCCCATGGTGACGTGCCCGAGTAGCTGACCTGCGGCGAGGACCGAGATCAGTCCGATCGAGGTGTCACGCAGCGGTGCGAGCCCGGCGACCAGTGCGCCGACAACGGCGCAAGCGGCGGCGAGGAGCACGAGCGTGGTGCTGTCCGGTGGCATCCCATCGGACGCCCACCCGTGTGCCGCAACGGATACGGCACCGGAGATCGAACCGGCACATGCGCCGCGCACTCGCGCGACGGCGCTGCGATGCCCCGCAGCGGCCGGGCCGAACTCGATACTCACGCGCTGATGATAGCCGACGAATTACCCATCGGTCCCCACCCGGGCGGCGGCCGAAATTCATGGGATGCATCAAGTTCCCAGCTGGAGAAATGCAAATGCCGCACACCTCCGGATTTCCCGTACCGATTCCGCGGCCGGGAATTCGAAGGTGTGCGGCCATGAATGTGACTCAGTTCGCGTCGATTTCCATCTCGATCAACGGCTTGCGCAGCAACTTACCGGTCGCATTGCGCGGCAGCTCATCGAGGAAAATCACCTCGCGGGGTACCTTGTACCGCGCCAGATTCGCCCTGACGTACTCCTTGATCTCCTGTGCATCGCGCTTGGACTCCGGACCAGGAACGACGAAGGCGCGCAACCGCTTACCGAATTCGCGATCGTCCACACCGACCACCGCGGCCTCGAAGATATCGTCGCGCCCCGCGATCAGGTTCTCCACCTCGAGCGGGAAGACGTTCTCACCGCCGGAGACGATCATGTCGTCGTCGCGGCCGTCGATGTAGAGCAGGCCGTCGGCGTCGAAATGCCCCACGTCACCGCTGGACATCATGCCGTCCACGATTTCCTTGGTGCGGCCGTCGGTATAGCCGGTGAAGGCGAATCCGTTGTCCACGAAGATGGTTCCGGTCACATTCGGCTCGGTGATCGGCTTGCGGTTCTCGTCCAGCAGCACGATCCGGATACCGACCGGCGCCTTGCCCGCGGTGGTCGGTGCCTTGCGCAGATCCTGCGGGGTCGCGACGGTCATAACCGCGCATTCGGTGGAGCCGTACAGGTTGTAGAGGCTGTCGCCGAAGTAGTCGAGGGTGCGGGTGACCACATCGGGTGCGATGGCCGAACCCGCCGCGAAGATCACCTTGATACTGCGCGGGTCGTACTTGGCCAGCACCTCGTCGCCGAGATCGAGGATGCGCTGCAGCATGGTCGGCACCACGACCAGCGAATCGGCCTGGTAGCGCTGGATATTCGCCAGCGTCTGCTCCGGATCGAACCGGCGCTGCTGGAAGATCACCCGGTTGCCGAGGGCAAGACCAAGGGTGAACTGGGAAAGACCGGTGCCGTGGAAGATCGGCGCGGCCATGATCATGGTGCCGTTATTGGGCAGCGGCACCCGATCCACGAACTGAGCCGAGGCGAACGGGCTGACGCGGTCGCGCGGCGCACCCTTCGGCGTGCCGGTGGTTCCGCTGGTCAGGATGACTATGCCGCCGGGCTTCACGGGCGCGGGCACCGGCGCGGTCGATCGGCCTTTGATCAGCGATTCGATGGTCGCAACCGCCGGATCGACATTGTCCTTCTCGTCCACCCAGGTGAGCACCCGGGGAATCTCGGCCGGGATCGCGCTCATCAGGTCGAGGAATTCACTGTCGTGCAGTACGGCCTTGACGTTTTCGCGCGCGGCCACATCGGCGAACTGTGGTTTCGCGAAGCCGGTATTCATCAGCACTGTGCGCACGCCGAGCTTGCCGGTTGCGAGCAGGCTCAACACCATGCCGCGATGGTCGCGCGCCAGCAGGGCGACGACATCACCTGGCCTGAGACCCTGCTCTTGGAGCCCACGGGCCAGGGCGCTGGACTGGTCGTTGAGTTGGCCGAAGGTGACCTCACCGCGCTCATCGACAATGGCCGCCGCATCCGGTCTGGTCTGCGCCGCGTGCATCACGACACCGGCGAACGGGCCGAATTTGAGCACGTTGAACGCGGACCGCGCCGCCTGATCGGGTCGGAGTGGATTGAACAGGCGCCGCTTGACCATGATATTCACGCCCTGGGCGAAATCGCCCGCTTTCCGGACGGAGTCATTCAACGCAGGCAGGGATAGGGACATTCGTCAACGCCTTCCGCGGTCCACCCACCTGGACCGGGGATGGTGTGGACCGCAACTTCGGGATCCAGTGCTGCCGCTAACAATAGCAAGCATCTGTGACTCGCTGTGTCACGTATCTCAGTTGTCCCGCTCGGCGTCGCTATAGCCCAGGTTCAAGCCTTGACTTCGTACTCGACGAGCACCCTACGCAGCAGTTTCCCGGTGGTGTTGCGGGGCAGATCGTCGAGAAAGACAACGTCGCGCGGCACCTTGTAGCGAGCCAGATTCTCCTTGACGTAGGCCTTGATCTCCTCGCCGTCGGGGGAGTGACCGTCCTCGGGGACCACGAAGGCACGCAGACGCTTGCCGAATTCCACGTCATCGACGCCGACGACGGCCGCGTCGAATACATCCGGCCGCTCCAGCAGCAGGTTCTCCACCTCCTGCGGAAAGACGTTCTCGCCGCCGGAGACGATCATGTCGTCATCGCGGCCGTCCACCATCAGCAGGCCGTGTTCATCGAAGTGGCCGACATCGCCGCTGGACATATAGCCGTCGATGATCTGCTTATGCCTGCCGTCGGTGTAGCCCTCGAACGGCGCACCGCTGCGGACGAAGATGCGCGCGGTGGTATTGATCGCGCTGACCTGCTTGTCATTGTCGTCGTAGAGCCGGACCTCACAGGTGATCGGCGCGCGACCGACAGTGCCGGGGGCGATGGCCAGATCGTCCGGGTTCGCCACGGTGGCCACGGCGCATTCGGTCGAGCCGTACAGGTTGTAAAGGACCGGGCCGAAGATCTGCGTTGCTTTGACGCACAACTCCGGCGCGAGCGCCGAACCCGCGAGCAGAATGCATTTCAGCGAAGTGGTGTCGTACTTGGCGCGGATCTCCGGTGCCAGTTCGGTCATCCGGTGCAGCATGGTCGGCACCGCGACCAGCATTTCGGCCTTGTGATCGGCCACCATCTTCAGCGTGGCCTCGGCGTCGAAGCGGCGGCGCACCACCACCTTGTTGCCCATCGCCGAGGCGACCAGATAGGTGCCGAGTCCGGTGCTGTGGAAGATCGGCGACACGATGACCTGAGTTCCCCTGACCGGGAATGGAATTCGGTCCACCATCTGCGCGGTTGCCAGCGGGGTCACCTTGCTGCGCGGTGCGCCCTTCGGCAGGCCGGTGGTGCCGCTGGTGAGGATGACGAACCCGCCCGGCTTGGACGGTGCGGGCAGATCCGCAGTCGAGTTGGCGGCGATGAGATCGTCGAGAGTCTGTGCGCCCTCGGGCAATTCGGTGCCCTCGTCGACCCAGGTGAGGTAGCGCGGCAGACTCGGCGGCAGCGCGTCGAGCAAGCCGAGGAATTCGCTGTCGTGCAGCACGGCCTTGACCTTCTCGCGCTCGCAGACCTCGGCGAACTGCGGTTTGGCGAAGCCGGTATTCATCAGCGCGACTCGCACGCCGAGCTTGCCTGCCGCGGCCATGGCCAAGATCAGGCCGCGATGGTCGCGGGCCAGCACACCGATCACCGACCCTTCGGTCAGATTCGCCTGTCGCAGCCCGCGCGCGACGGCGGTCGACTGCTCGTCGAGTTGCCGGTAGGTCAGTTCGCCACGCTCGTCAACCAGCGCGGGGGCGTTGGGCGCCACTCGAGCCGAATGCCGGATCAAGGTCGCCTGCGGCCCATAGACCTGCGATTCCTTCACGGTTCGCAAGGCTTCCAACGGCTTCGTGGGATCGCTGACCCCGCGCGCCCGCAGCACCCCGAATGCCTTCACAACCTCCAGCGCATGCGCCAACTTCATCGTCGACCACCTCTACAGCAACTCGCGTCGGCACTCGCCCCAGCGATCTGAACCACCGTCATGTCCCACCAACCGTATCAGCGCTATGACCCACATCACACCCGCCGACGTGCGGGCTGGACAGATGATCACGCGGAAACCATGGCGGCGAACCGCGAGAAACTCCCGCCATCAGTTCACCTGATCTCGATCACCTCCGCGCGGTGGCCAGCGCGACGAGTAGGGGAACGACGCGGTTCGGGGGGACCTCGAAGCGGTTGTCGCCGACCGTGTGGAGCCAGCCGGTGGCGGCGAGTTGGCGCAGGTGGTGGTAGATCTGGCCGGAGCTGCCCACTTCGTCGAGGTCGGTGAGTTCGGCGGCGGTTCTGCTGCCGAGAACGATCTCCCGAAGGATGCGCAGACGGACCGGACTGCCAAGGGCAGCGAGGCATTCAGCGGCATCGTCCCAGTTGTAGCCGACGAGGTCATCGGTACTGAACTGGACCTGCCAGTCGAACGGTTCCGCGCTGGGTAGTGAGCCAGAACCAGCGAACATCACTCCACCATTGGGCTGGTCCGCATTCGCAAACTCCTCATGAAGCCGCCGCAGCGCCCACCCTCCTTGCGGGGCGGATCCACTCGCTTGCCCGCTGCCGTTGATCAGATCCATGGCCGCGAGTCGGCGTTCGAGTTTTGCTAGTCGGTCATCCACGCTCACGAGCGCAAATTTACGGAGTCGGATAATTGCTGGCAATGGCTCAGCATTGGCTGATGTGACGCATAAGCCCGGCACGGTTGATCCGTGCCGGGCTCACGTGTCGGACGGTCAGTTGTAGATAGAGCCGAATGACGGAACCGAGATGGTTGCGAGTTTGTACTCGAAACCGTCGGGGTGGGCGTCGCTGACCGGGACGGGCCAGCGGTGCCACAGGGTGCCGTAGACCGCGCCGACGATGACGCCGGCTCCGGTGTCGATCGGGCGGGTGCGGATGGTGGTGTCGACGGTGGCGTCAGTGTGCTCGGAGAGCACCTCGGTACCGCTGCGGCCATTGGCCAGATTGATCCACAGGACCTGGAGCTTTGCCCCGGTCTGATCCGGCGCGATCATGCCGGGTCCGCCGAAGAATCCGAATCGCAACCCGTCGTAACCGAGGGCGACGCCGGACCCGTAGACGCCCGGACCGTTACCGCGTCCGATATCGGATTGCGCCGGGATCTGGAACGGCTGTGCGGGCAGGGCCACCTGGGTGGCGACCTGCCCGGATGCCAGTAGCCGGTCAACTGCCTGTTCGGCGGCGGCATTGCCGATGGCGGCCTTGCGCAACTGCTGTGTGGCCGCATTCCAGTCGATCGTCGTCGGTGCCGCCACGGCATGACCGGCGAATACGGCGACGAATGCGGTGGTAGCCGCGAGGGCGGCGGTGAAGCGACGTATCAAACCCAGCCTGTGCATAACCAGTCTCCTGTTGGGAATCTTGGTACTGCTCGATGGAATTCGTCCGCTGATCAGCTCGCCAAGATACCGTGCGCTACTTCACCGGTTACGGCGGGTGCCTCGAACCCTCCGTGGCCGCGATCGCGGAGGGAGGCGTGTCGGCGCCATAGCGTCCACCACGACCGAGAAAATAGGAAAACCGGTGCGCGTCGTTCGCACCGGTTTCCCTTCTAGCACTTGCTAGGTCAGCATCACTTCAGCTCGGCGCTGGTCTTTCCGAGAATGCGGCGTGCCACGATGAGCTGCTGGATCTGCTGGGTGCCTTCGAAGATATCCAGAATCTTGGAGTCACGGCCCCACTTTTCGAGCAGTGTGCGCTGCGAGTAGCCAATGGTGCCAGCCAGTTCGACTGCCTTGAGGGTGATGTCGGTGCCGGTGCGGCCTGCCTTGGCCTTGGACATCGAGGCTTCCAAGGAGTTCGGCTTCTTGTTGTCGGCCATCCACGCGGCGCGCAGCGACAGCAGGTACGCGGCCTCGTAATCGGCTTCCATCCGCAGGAATTCGGCGGCGGCCGCCGGCTGATTATTGGCCGGGATGTCGTAGGACGGCTCGATGCCCGCATCCTTCAGGATGGCGCGCAACTCCTCGAGCGCCGCCCGCGCGACACCGACCGCCATCGCGGCCACGAGGGGACGGGTGTTGTCGAAGGTCTGCATGACCCCGGCAAAACCCTTTTCCACGTTGACTTCCGGGCTGCCGAGGATGTTGTCCTTCGGAATCCGGCAGTCCTGCAACAGCAGTACGGCGGTATCGGAAGCCTTGATGCCGAGCTTGTGCTCGAGCCGGGCCACCGAAAGCCCGGGAGCATCGCGCGGTACGACGAACGACTTGATCGCCGCGCGGCCCAGGCTGCGGTCCACCGAGGCCCACACCACGATGTGGGTGGAGCGCTGACCCGCGGTCACGAAGATCTTCTCGCCGTTGAGAACCCATTCGTCGCCATCGAGTACGGCGGTGGTGGTGACGGCGGCGGAGTCGGAACCGAAGGACGGTTCGGTGATGGCCATTGAGGCCCACACCTTGCCGAAGCGCTCGAGCTGCTCATCGGTGGCCACGGCGGCGATGGCCGCATTCCCCAGACCCTGGTAGGGGATCGACAGCATCAAGCCGACGTCGCCCCAGGAGGTTTCGAGCGCGTTCAGCAGCGCGGACATATTGCCGCCGTTGGAGTTTCCGAGCAGTTCGGTGGCGTGCTCGTCGGTATCGGAACGACCGCCGGCCGCACCGCCGATCTTCTGGGTGCCGGAGTCGGCGAGGCCCTCGACCATGGCGGCCATGGTGTCCAACTCGACCGGGTACTCGTGCTCGGCGAGGTCATACTTGCGCGAGATCGGCCGGAAGATTTCCTGGGCGACCTGATGGGCCTGGTTGGCGCTGGCCCGCAGCTTCTTGGGGAGTTCGAGATTGATCATGGTGATGTCTCCTGGAAATAAGGAACCGGCCGGTCAGACGAGCACGACACCTTCGGCGACGCCGATGGCCCGCAGATCGCGGTACCAGCGCTCGACCGGGTGTTCCTTGGTGAAGCCGTGGCCGCCGAGTAGCTGCACGCCGTCGAGGCCGATCTGCATGCCCTTGTCGGTGGCCAGCTTGCGGGCCAGTGCCGCCTCGCGGGCGTAGGAAAGGCCCTGTTCCGCCCGTGCGGCACCCCGCAGGGTCACCAAGCGCAGGCCGTCCAGTTCGATCGCCATGTTCGCGACCATGAACGCGACCGCCTGGCGGTGCGAGATCGGCTCGCCGAATGCCTCACGCTCGTTCACATACGGAATTACGTAGTCGAGCACGGCCTGTCCGGTGCCGATGGCCAGCGAGGCCCAGCCGAGGCGGGCCAAGCGCACCGCGTCGGCGTACTCCTCGGCGCGGGTGGTGGCATCGCCGTCGCCGAGGATGGCGTCGGCGCCGACCGCGACATCGTTGAGCAGCAGGCGACCGAGCCCGGCGGCGCGCAGACCCATGCTCGGATCGGCCTCGATGACCAGACCTTTGCTGTCCGACGGCACGATGAACAACGCGGGGCGGCCGTCGAGTTCGGCGGCCACGATGAATAGTTCGGCATCACCGGCGGCCGGGACCAGGCTCTTCACGCCGTTCAGGCGGTAACCGCTCGGGGCACGGGTGGCCTTGGTCTGCAGGGCGAACGGGTCGAACAGTGCTCGCGGCTCGCTGATCACGACCGAGGCCTGTGGCACGTTCTCACCGGTGAAGGCGGGCAGGTAGGTCTGCTGCTGTGCGTCGGTGCCCCACTGGGACAGGGCGACTGCGACACCGCTCGGTGCGAGAATCGGCAGGGCCAGCCCCATATCGCCATGCGCGAGCGCCTCGGCGACCAGCGAGTTGGCGACCGCGCCGCGCTCGGCGGCCGCGCCTTCCAGTTCCTCGGGCACGTTGATCAGGGTGATGCCGAGTTCGGCGGCGCGATCGAGCAGATCGCGCGGGGCCTTCGCGGAGTTGTCGGCCTCGTAGGCGGCCGGGCGCAGGATCTCGGCGGCGAATTCCTGCACCGTCTCGACGATCATCTGCTGCTCGTCGCTCGGGGTCAGATCGAAGAAGTCCTTGTGCTTGGATTCGTTGTCCGCCAGGCGTTTCGGCGCACCGCCGCCGGCGACCTTGCCGAATGCGCGAGTCGCGGCACCGAGGGTGCGGAAACCGGTCTTGGTGCCTTCGTAGGTGACTCGCTCGATCGGCTTGCGCAGGTTGTACTTCTCGGCGAGCTCCGACCCGGTAATGGTCGTCATCACCCGCATTGCCGCGCCCATCCAGTCCCGCTTGGGGTGGTTCAGGCCGACCGCGGACGTGTCTGGACGTCGCGTCGTTGCGCTGTCTCGAGTGCTCATCATCACCTGTTTTTCTCGGGTGGGTGGGTGAGGTCTTTTCCCAGCTATCTTACTCCTGAGTAAGGCTATCTTACTCCAGAGTAAGAAGTGCGTCGAGGTGCAGCATACGCTGCCGAACTGTGTCAGGCTGGACAAGTGCCCAGAGTCGTGGGACGACCGCTGTGTGTCGTCGCTGTGCTGTTCGCCGCGCTACTCACCGCATACGCCCCGCGCTACGGCTATCACCGGGACGAGCTGTACTTTCTGGCGGCGGCCCGGCATGCGGATTGGGGCTACCCGGATCAGCCGCCATTGACTCCGCTACTGGCCCGCGCGATGTCGGCAATCGATGCCGATTCGTTACTGCTGCTGCGGCTTCCATCGGTCGCGGCCGCGACATTCGTCGTCGTTGCCGCGGGCTTGATGGCGCGCGAGCTCGGCGGTGGGCGCGGAGCGCAGCTGTTGGCGTCGCTTGCCGTCGCGAGTGCGGCGATGGTGATGGGGATCGGTCATCTGCTGAGTACCGCGTCGTTCGATATAGCGGCGTGGGTATTGGTTTGTCTGCTGGTGCTGGCGTTGTTGCGAGGCGCGGAGGGAGGTGCTGAGCGACTCGCGTGGGGCGCCGAGGCGGACGGTTGTGCGGGCGGGGGCAGTCCTGCGCCGTCGGATGCGTGCGACGGTGGGCGTGGACGCGCGGATTCCGGTGGTCGTTCCGCAGCGGATGAGCGCGATGGTGCGCGTCGGGTGGGGCCGGGTGAGCAGGAGCGCGCGATTGATCGGGTTGGGCCAGTTGGGCCCGTGGATATGGGAGCACAGGGCGCGCCGGATGAGCGTGAGGTCGCGAATGGTCGCGTCGCGGCGGATGGGCGTGAGGGTGTAGGTGGTCGGGGTGGGCCAGTTGGGCCCGTGGGTACGGGAGCTCGGGGTGCGCCTGATGGGCGTGAGGTCGCGAATGGTCGCGTCGCGGCGGATGACCGTGAGGGTGTAGGTGGTCGGGTGGGGCCGGATGAGCGCTCGAGTGTCGGTAGGCCGGGGCAGGTTCGATTGTGGCTCGGGGTGGGGCTTGTTGTCGGGATCGGGTTGCAGAACAAGGCGCTGCTGATCTTTCCGGTCGTGGCGCTGGTGCTCGCACTGGTTATCCTCGGCCCACGAAAGATATTCGCCACCAGATACTTTCCGATGGCGGTCGGGGTGGCGATGGTGATCTGGCTGCCATATCTGGTGTGGCAGTGGCGTAATGGCTGGCCGCAGTGGGAGATGAGTCGAGCGATCGCGGGCGGATCTTCCGGAACCTCGGATTCGCCGATGATGTTCGTGTTGTCGCAATTCGGGTTGATGGGTCCACTGCTGGTACCGCTGTGGGTATTGGGGCTATGGCGGCTGTGGCGCGATCGGAGTCGGCGTGCGTTTCCGGTCGCCTATGCGGCGCTGTTCGTGGTGTTCCTCGTCAGCGGCGGTAAGGCGTACTACCTGGGCGGGATGTATCCGATCCTGGTGGCCGCGGGTGCGGTACCGGTCGCCGCCTGGTTGGGTAGTCGGCCAATCCGTTGGGCGGCGGTGGGTTCGATGATCGCGGTGAATGCGATCGTCTCGGCGGTGCTGTTCCTTCCCGTATTACCGGTGGCGCTGCTGAAAGATTCGCCAGTCCTCGCGATCAACTACGACGCGGGCGAAACCATCGGCTGGCCGCAGTTCGTGCGCCGAATAGCCGAGGTACGCGCCACGCTCGGACCCGATATCGCCATCCTTACCGACAACTACGGCGAGGCGGGCGCGATCGAACACTTCGGCGGCGAATACGGATTGCCGACTCCGCACAGCGGTCACAACTCCTACTGGTGGTGGGGTCCGCCCAGCGACACGGCCACCGCGGTGATCGTCGTCGGCCTCGATCGTGACCGCCTCATCCGGTACTTCGCCGAAGTCGAGCCCGCCGGTCACATCGACAACGGTCTCGGCATCGCCAACGACGAACAGGGCAAACCGCTGTTCATCTGCCGTGAACCGCGCGTACCCCTGTCCGGGATATGGCCCGCGGCGAAACATCTGAGCTGAGCTGTCCGATTGCAGCCATCCACGGGCCCGACGGCAACGAACAAAGTTGGACGCCTATCTACGTAGGTGCCGTCCCCAGTGCTCGGCCGTGTGTTTTCGTCGAGGCTGAATCCCGCTGTACGAGTAAGGAGATGCCATGGTTCTTCGCATTGTCGATCAGTTCGTCTCCGGGGTCCTGAATATGATCGCGACGCTGTTCGTTCCGTGAGACGGGTCGCCCGGGGCGGGTTGTCCGTCCCGGGCAACATTCCAGCACGGCTGTTAGGTTGTGCCGCATGGCAAGACGGCCGCGGAGTCGGCGACTGAGCGCAACGTTGCTGACGGCGGCGATTACAGCGGGCATCTTGTCCGTGGGGACGGCCGAGGCGAAGACACCGTCCGGATCGTGCGCGGACGGGTGGGACGTTTCGACGATCGTCAGCGGGGTCGGCAATCTGGAGAATCTCGATACCGACGGGTCCGGCGGTTTCTATGTCACCGGCATCCTCGACGGGTACCTGGCCCATATCGATGCGGCGGGCAAGTTCGAGAAGTTGGTTACCGGTCTGGACCATCCGGCCGGTGTGCGGGTCGTCGGGCGGTCCGTGTACTTCGTCACAGGCGACGGTGTGGCGGAGGCGCCGGGCACTCTGCGGCGCTACGACATAGACACCGGTATGGTGACGATTCTGCTCACCGAGTTGAACGGTCCGAACGGACTGCTCGAATTGCCCGACGGTGACCTGGTATTCGCCACCATCGGCATCACCGGTCCGCCGACCGGCATCTCGCGGTATCGGCCGTCGACGGGGGAGTACACGAAGACCTGGTCCAACCTGCCATGGACCAATGGACTGGCGCTCGCCCCCGACGGCAAGTCGATCTACACCGACAATATGACCCTGCGCGTCTTCCGTGTAGCACTCGACGATCCCGATAACGCGACGGTCGTCGCCGGTGCTCCCGATCTGGTCGCGCTGTTCGACGATATGGAAGCGACCCGCGCGGACCAACTCTTCGTGGCCGACCACATCCAGGGCGCGGTGTACCAGATCGACCCGGCCACCGGCCGGGGCTGCACGATCATTACCGGCCTGATCAAACCCGGCCCGATCCGCAACCCACCCGACGGCGCCACCTCCGTGCGGATCGCTCGCGACGGTGACGGGTGGGCACTGTTCGTCACGAGCATGGATGGAACCCTGCGTCGACTACGTCCGCCCGCGGGCATCGACCTGACCCCGGCCGATCCGAGGCGATAGAAAGGACTGTGCCCGAACGCGACCGCGTTCTCGAGGCTCAGTTCAATCGGGTGAGGACAGCGTCGTGGAGCAGGGAGTTGGTGGCGATGGCGTCGCCCCCGTGCGGGCCGGGAGTGCCTGAGAGGGAGGTGAAGCGGCCCCCTGCTTCGCGGACGAGGATGTCGAGGGCAGCCAGGTCCCACAGGGAGACTTCGGGTTCGGTGGCGATATCGACCGCGCCCTCGGCGAGCAGGCAGTAGGTGAAGAAGTCGCCGTAACCACGGACCCGCCATACCGCATCGGTGAGGTCGAGGAACTTCTCGCGCAGGCCGCGCTCGCGCCAGCCGGACAGGCTGGAGAAGGCCAGGCTCGCCGAGCCGAGCTCACCGACCGCGGAGACCGAAATCGGTTTCGGCGCATCGGAATCGACGATGGCCCAGGCTCCGGAACCGGCCGCCGCCCACCAGCGCCGCGCCAAGGCGGGCGCACTCACCACGCCGACCACTGGAACGCCGTCCTCGAGCAGCGAAATCAGCGTCGCCCAAATCGGCACCCGCCGCACGAAGTTCTTGGTGCCATCGATCGGATCGATCACCCACTGCCGCCCGCTGAACTCGACGTCACCACCGAACTCTTCCCCGAGCACCGAGTCGTTGGGGCGCTCCTGCCCGAGGACCTGGCGTATCGCCTTCTCCACCGCCAGATCCGCATCCGACACCGGTGTCAGATCCGGCTTCGAATCGACCCGCAAATCCAACGCCCCGAACCGCGCACGGGTAATCCCATCGGCCTCATCGGCCAACCGCAGCGCAAGTTCGAGATCAGAGGAGTAATCAGCCACCCCCGAACCCTATCGCCCACCCTCTGTGCGTCGGACGCATCCCTGCTGCCGCATAAGCAGTGCCCACCTCGCAGACGTCGCACCTTGTGCGAGGCAGCCGCGAGTTATGCGGCGGCCGGGACCGAGCGAGCGGCGGCGAGGGCACTCGCCCACCAGTGGAGTTGGTCGAGCATGGCCTGGGCGGCTGCGGCGGGTTCGGTCGGGTCGAGGAGTTTGCCGTCGGCATCGAAGAGCAGGTAGTAGCGAGGGAAGCTGACGTAGTTGCGGACGGTGTGTGCGTTGAGCTCGTTGAAGACCTGGCGCAGGTGCTCGATGGCGAGCAGGCCGCCGCTCCCGCCGCTGTAGCCGACGAAACCGATTGCCTTGCTGTCCCATTGGGTGAAGTGCCAATCGATGGCGGCCTTCAGTGCGGCCGGGTAGCTGCGGTTGTAGTCGGGGGTCAGGATGACGAAAGCGTCAGCGTCACCGAGCCGCCTGCTGAGGTCGGTCATCCCGGCCGGGCGTTCCGGATCGGGGTTCATCGCCGGGGGAACGGCGGGCAGAGCCAATGGCAGCTCGGCCTCGGCCAGATCGATCAGGTCGATCTCGAATCGGCCGTGCCGGGCGGCCTCCTCGACGAACCAGTTGGCCACGGTCGGCGCGAAGCGTCCCTCCCGGACGCTGCCGATGATTACCGCGAGCTTCAAGGACATGGTGTTCTCCTTCGATCTCGAAATCGTTCGAGTCCCAATCTGCTGCCCGGTGGCACCATCAGGAAGACCGCGCGAAGAGTGGTAGTGGCAGGGACACCTTCGGCGCCGGCCGCGCTTGTACCGTCGAGGTGTGAACGAGCATCCGCGAGTGAGCCATCACCACACTGCGCCGTTGCGAACGACGAAACCGACCGGCAGCGAGGCGCAGTCGTGAGCGACAACGAGTTGGGCCTGTTCCTGCGCACCCGCCGCGAGGCGGTGACTCCGGCCGAGGTCGGCCTGCCCACCGGGCCGCGCCGCCGAACCCCCGGCCTGCGTCGTGCTGAACTGGCAACTCTCGCGGGTGTGAGCGTGGAATACATCACACGCCTCGAGCAGGGGCGCGACCGCCGCCCCTCACCGCCGGTGCTGTCCGCACTCGCCGACGCCCTCGCCTTGACGCCGAACGAACGCATCCACCTGCACCGTCTCACCAAGGGCGCCGATCCGGGATTCAGCTGCATGGGCGGTGCGCAACCGCCGCGCGAAGTACGTCCGGCGGTCCGCGCCATCCTCGATCACTTGGAACCCGCGCCCGCGCTGGTCGTCAACCGACTGCGCGAAGTGCTCGCCTGGACCGAGGGATACGAACGCCTGATGGCGCCGATCGGACTGCTCGATAACGAACACCACGCCAATCTCGCCCTGTTCGCGTTCACCGACCCTCGGGCCCGGACCGCCTATCAAGACTGGGACCACATCGCCGACGAACTGGTAGCCGCATTGAAACAGGGCCCGTTCCGCAGCGACCCACACATCGCCGCCCTGGCCGACGAACTCACCGTCGCCGCCGGTGCCGAGTTCACTCGCCGCGTCGAATCCGTGCCCAGCCTCGCCGCCGCCACCGGCACCACCCGCCTCGCCCACCCCGCGGCAGGCAACCTCCGCCTCACCTACGAAACCCTCGAACTATCCGCCGACGACGACCAGCAGCTCATCGTCTACCTCCCCGCCGATGACGCCACCGCGGCCGCCCTCGACTCCCTCGCCGGTCGTCGCCCAGGTGGGCTGCGCGCCGTCTCCGGCTGAGGACGCCACCCCCGCGCCACCGCGTGTTTCACCGTCTTCACCCCGCCCAGTAGGCTTGAGCATCGTGCATCCTGACGTCTCCGCTGACCTCGCCGAACTCGACGCCACGCTCAAGACCGTCGAGTCGGTCCTCGATGTCGAGGAGCTGCGTCGACGGATCGATGAACTCGAGCATCAGGCCGCCGATCCCGATCTGTGGAACAACCAGGAGCACGCGCAGCAGGTCACCAGTGAGCTGTCGCATGCGCAGAGCGAGTTGCGCCGGGTCGAGGAACTGCGCCAGCGCCTCGACGATCTGTCGGTGCTATACGAATTGTCCGAGGAAGAGGAGGGCGAGGCCAGGGTGGCCGCGCTCGCTGATGCCGATGCCGAGCGGGCCATGCTGCACAGCGACATGGAGGCCATGGAAGTCCGCACGCTGCTCTCGGGTGAGTACGACAAGCGTGAGGCGCTGGTCAATATCCGTTCCGGCGCGGGTGGTGTGGACGCCGCCGACTGGGCGGAAATGCTGATGCGCATGTACATCCGCTGGGCGGACCGGCACAAGTACTCGGTCGAGGTCTACGACACCTCCTACGCCGAAGAGGCGGGCATCAAGAGCGCCACCTTCGCGGTGAAGTCGCCGTATGCCTATGGCACCCTCTCGGTGGAGATGGGCACGCATCGTCTCGTTCGCATCAGTCCGTTCGACAATCAGGGCCGCCGCCAGACCTCCTTCGCCGAGGTCGAGGTGCTACCTGTGGTCGAGACCACCGACCACATCGAAATTCCGGAGGGCGAGATCCGCGTCGACGTCTACCGTTCCTCGGGTCCCGGTGGCCAGAGCGTCAACACCACCGACTCAGCGGTGCGGCTCACACATATCCCGACCGGCATCGTCGTGACTTGTCAGAACGAGAAATCCCAGCTGCAGAACAAGATTTCGGCCATGCGAGTGCTGCAGGCCAAACTGCTGGAACGCAAGCGGCAGGAGGAGCGCGCCGAAATGGATGCGCTCAAGACCAACGAGGGCGCGTCCTGGGGGAACCAGATGCGTTCCTACGTGCTGCATCCGTACCAGATGGTCAAGGATCTGCGCACCAACTACGAAGTCAACAATCCGACTGCCGTGCTCGACGGCGATATCGATGGTTTCATCGAATCCGGAATTCGTTGGCGAATGCGAGAGCAGGCGAGCTAGTTGGACGTACCCCAGGCCTTCTCCACCTCCACCGACTTCACCACCTGGCTGCGGTCCTCGGGTCTAGAGATCGTCCTACTGATCATGGGTGCGGTGCTGTTCAGCCGATTCGCCACCTTTGTTCGGGATCGGATCACCCGCAGGATCGACTCCGGTTTCCGCAGCAGCGACGCACTCGTGCGTTCCGAGGCGGCTAAACATCGGCATGCCTTGGCCCAGGTTGTCACCTGGGTGGTGCTGACCGTCGTCTATGTGCTGGTCGGTATGGAAGTGCTGCGGCGGATGGGTTTCGCGGTCACCGGTCTGGTCGCGCCCGCGGCCGTACTCGGTGCCGCGCTCGGCTTCGGCGCACAGCGGATCGTGCAGGACATCCTTGCCGGGTTTTTCCTGATTACCGAGCGGCAGTACGGATTTGGTGATGTGGTTCGCATCGCTGTCACTGGATCTGCGGAGCAGGCCGAGGGTACGGTCGAGGACGTCACGCTGCGGATCACCACACTGCGCAATGCCGACGGCGAGGTGATCACCGTGCCCAACGGCCAGATCGTCAAGGTGACGAATCTGTCGAAGGATTGGGCGCGCGCCGCGATCGACGTTCCGGTTGCGGCCAGCGTCGATATCACCAGGATCAACGAGATCCTGCACGAGGTCGGTACAAAGGCGTACGAGGACCGCAGATTGAAGCCGCTGCTGCTCGACGAGCCCTCCGTGATGGGCGTCGAAGATCTGACAGTGGACCAGATGAACATCCGAATGGTTGCCCGAACATTGCCGGGCAAGCAGTTCGAGGTCGGTCGCGAGCTGCGGGTGCGAGTCGCCGCGGCATTGCGCCGGGAGGGAATCAGTGAGACCACGTAGATCCACGGCGATCCTGATGGCATCATGGGTCGCCACGTTCGTGTTGTACCTGTTCGTCAAACCCGATCAACCGATCGTGACATCGCCCGAAAAACTCAACACCGTTCCGGTAGTGATGAATACGGCCACGCCGGGTCATTGACCATGATGTAGCTGGTGGCTGCACGCCGGTTGCTGGTTACACTGGCCAACCGTGATCGCTATGCGGAACGTGACCAAGTCGTATCTGACCTCGACGCGACCCGCGCTGGACAACGTCACCGTCGATGTGGGCAAGGGCGAATTCGTCTTCATCATCGGCCCGTCCGGTTCGGGCAAGTCGACCTTCATGCGACTGCTGCTCAAGGAAGAGGCCCCGACCGCGGGCGAGATCCGGGTCGCCGACTTCCGGGTCGACCGGCTGCCCGGCCGGAAGGTGCCGAAGTTGCGTCAGCGCATGGGTTGCGTTTTCCAGGACTTCCGGCTGCTGCAGCAGAAGACCGTCGCCCAGAATGTGGCGTTCGCGCTGGAGGTGATCGGCAAACGGCGCCAGTTCATCGACCGGACCGTCCCCGAGGTGCTCGATATGGTGGGACTCGGCGGTAAGGCCGATCGGCTGCCACACGAACTGTCCGGTGGCGAGCAGCAGCGTGTCGCGATCGCGCGGGCCTTCGTGAACCGTCCGCTGGTGCTGCTCGCCGATGAGCCGACCGGCAACCTCGATCCCGACACCAGCGGCGACATCATGCTGCTGCTCGAGCGGATCAACCGCATCGGTACCACCGTGGTGATGGCCACACACGACAATCACATCGTCGACGCGATGCGTAAGCGAGTGGTGGAGTTGGATCGGGGCCGGCTGATCCGCGACGACGCGATCGGCGTCTACGGGGTAGGTCGATAATGCGCGCTGGATTCCTGTTCAACGAGGTCCTGACCGGCCTGCGCCGCAATGTCACCATGACCATCGCGATGATCCTGACCACCGCCGTATCGCTGACCATGCTCGGCGGCGGTCTGCTCGCGCTGCGAATCGCGGATAAGACCCAGAACTACTTCATGGACCGGGTCGAGATCCGGCTCTACCTCACCGACCTGGTTTCGGCGAGCGATCGGGACTGTTCGCTGAATCCGTGTCAGCAGCTGATGTCGGATCTGAAGAAGACCGATGGTGTGGTGTCGGTGCAGTTCGTCAACAGCGATGAGGCGATGAAGGAAGCCACCGAGGTGACCTTCAAGGACCAGCCCGAAATGCTGGACATGATCAAGGACACCCGCCTGCCCGCGTCCTTGCGCGTGAAGATGACCGACGCCGATCAGTACCCGCGGATCTACCAGACGTTCAACGGTAAGGACGGGATCCAGAGCGTCCTCAACGACAAGGACACCGTGGACCGCTTGGTCGGGGTGTTCGACGGCCTGCGGAACGCGGCATTCGCGCTGGCGGCGTTGCAGGCATTGGCGGCACTGCTGTTGATCGCGAATATGGTGCAGATCGCGGCGTTCAGTCGCCGCGAGGAAGTCGGCATCATGCGGATGGTCGGTGCGACGCGCTGGTACACCCAGTTGCCATTCCTGCTGGAAGCGGTGGTCGCGGCCTTGGCCGGGTCGATTCTGGCGGTTGTCGGGTTGTTCCTCGCGCAACCGTTGGTGGTGAATCGTGGGCTCGGTGCGCTGTTCAACAGCAATGTCTTCCCGCATCTCGCGGGTGAGGACATCGCGCTGGTCTCACTGACCATCGCGCCGCTCGGCATCGTGTTTGCCGCGATCACCGCCTACGGCACGTTGCGTTACTACGTCCGGGACTGACAACTCGCGCTGACGGCCTCGGTGTAGCTTGTGCGAGGCCGTCAGGGGACCCCCGCGCGGTGATCGAAATTGGTTGTCCACATGTGGACAACTCGGCCGGTCACCTGGGATCCGCGCCGATGTAGGGGTTCGGTTGTCCGACCGCGCTCGTAGGATGGGCCGCGTGGAATACCCCGATGCATTCGCGGCTGTATTGACCGACGGCGCCCCGGTCGCCGAATCCGGTGCGGCACAAGAGGTTCTACGCCGGGTGTTCGGCTATGACAGCTTCCGCGGTGATCAGCGGGAGATCGTCGAGCATGTGGTCGGTGGCGGGGACGCGCTGGTGCTCATGCCGACCGGCGCGGGCAAGTCGCTGTGCTATCAGGTGCCCGCGCTGGTGCGTCCGGGCGTCGGCGTGGTGGTGTCCCCGCTGATCGCATTGATGCAGGATCAGGTGGACGCACTCAGCGCACTCGGCGTGCGCGCCGGATTCCTGAATTCGACGCAGTTCCCGGATGAGCGGCGGATGGTCGAGGCGCAGTTCGTCGCCGGGGAGTTGGATCTGCTGTATCTCGCGCCCGAGCGGCTGCGGCTGGAGTCGACCGCCGCTTTGCTGGATCGCGGCAAGGTGGCGCTGTTCGCCATCGACGAGGCGCACTGCGTATCGCAATGGGGCCACGACTTCCGCCCCGACTATCTGGGCCTGTCGATGCTGCACGAGCGCTGGCCGGAGGTGCCGCGCATCGCGCTCACCGCGACCGCGACGGCGAAGACCCGCGACGAGATCATCGAGCGCCTCGACCTCGGCTCGGCCCGGCGTTTCGTGGCGAGCTTCGACCGGCCCAATATCCAGTACCGGATCGAACTCAAGAATCGGCCGGATCGGCAGCTGCTGGACTTCATCAACACCGAGCACGCCGGAGACGCTGGGATCGTCTACTGCCTTTCGCGCAATTCCGTGGAGAAGACCGCGGCCTTCCTCACCGAGAACGGCGTCGAGGCGGTTCCGTATCACGCGGGTTTGGATTCGCGCACCCGCGCCGCCAACCAGGCGCGGTTCCTGCGCGAGGACGGCCTCGTAGTGGTCGCGACGATCGCATTCGGCATGGGCATCGATAAACCCGACGTTCGCTTCGTCGCCCATCTCGATCTGCCCAAGTCCGTGGAGGGCTACTATCAGGAGACCGGGCGTGCGGGACGGGACGGGCTGCCGTCGACCGCGTGGATGGTCTACGGACTCGCCGATGTGGTGCAGCAACGCAAGATGATCGACTCCTCCGACGGTGATGCTACCCATCGCAGGCAATTGCAGTTGCATCTGGACGCCATGCTCGCGCTGTGTGAAACGGTGTCCTGCAGGCGAACTCAGCTACTGGCCTACTTCGGACAGTCGGGACAGTCGTGCGGCAATTGCGATACCTGCCTGACCGCGCCGGAGACTTGGGACGGCACCGTGCCCGCACAAAAGGTGCTCTCGACGGTGCTGCGGCTGAAACGTGAACGCGGACAGAGTTTCGGCGCCGGCCATATCGTCGATATCTTGCTCGGCAAATCGAATCCCAAAGTGCTGCAGCATGATCACCACGAGCTGAAGGTCTTCGGCATCGGCACCGATCTGCGCGATGTCGAATGGCGCGGTGTCATAAGGCAATTGCTCGCACAGGGACTACTCGCCGTGCATGGCGACTACGGTGTGCTCATCCTCACCGAGGCCAGCAACGAGGTGTTGTTCGATGGCCGGGAAGTGCTTCTGCGCCGCGAACCGGAGCGTGCGGTCAAACCGGCTAAGACACCTAAAGCGGCCAAGGGCAAGTCCGTGGCTGCCGATCTGGCTTCCGCGGACATGCCGGTCTTCGAGAAGCTGCGCGAATGGCGGGCCACGACAGCCAAGGAACAGGGTGTACCCGCCTACGTCGTCTTCCACGACGCGACGCTCCGAGAGATCGCCGCGCGCAAGCCCGTGAGCCTGTCCGAGCTCGCGACGGTCGGCGGTGTCGGCGAGAACAAACTCGCCAAGTACGGCGAAGGAGTACTCGCGGTATTGGCCGGAGAAGTGAGCAACGCGTGATCGGGCAATGCGTGCACACCATCGACCGCAGGGTGCTAACAGTCGATCTCGTGATCGGTGGTGCCAGTGAGGCATTTGCGCGCCGAATTGCCTGAATCGCAATGAAATTGCGCGGCGTCGAACCGGTTTCGCGGCTAGCGTGCAAGATATGCATTCCGGTGATGGCCCCACCGACGACGGGCCCGACCTGGGCGGCTCGCCGTCCACGGACCCTGGTGATCCGCCGCCGCATCGGCGCGGCACCCATGACCCCGCGGTGGAATCGGTGTGGCTGCGCCGCACCCCGCCGTTACCGCCGCGCCCGCGCGGCATACCACGCATGACCACGGTCTTGCTGGTCGCGGCCTTCATCGCGGTACTCCTGCTGTATCTCGCGGTCCGGCCGGGTGGCTAGAGCAACAGGCGCGGAATAATTCGGTTGCCGAGTCACTTAAGGTTGACCGTTATGAAGGAACAGGGGCGCAAGGTCATCGCGACCAACCGCCGGGCGCGGCACAACTACACGATCCTGGACACCTACGAGGCCGGGATCGCGCTGGTCGGTACCGAGGTCAAGAGTCTGCGCGAGGGTAAGGCCTCGCTGGTGGACGCCTTCGCGACCGTCGACAACGGCGAGGTGTGGCTGCGAGGTCTGCACATTCCGGAATTCAGCCACGGCACCTGGACCAACCATTCGCCGCGCCGGGTGCGCAAGCTACTGCTGCACAAGCGCGAGATCGAGCGGCTGGTGGGCAAGTCGCGAGAGGGCAACCAGACTTTGGTGCCGCTATCGATGTACTTCTCCGACGGCAAGGTCAAGGTCGAACTCGCGCTCGCCAAGGGTAAGCAGGACTACGACAAGCGACAGGATCTGGCCAAACGCACCGCTGAGCGCGAGGTCACCCGGGAATTGGGGCGGCGGATCAAAGGCATGCGTTGACCGCTGTTCTACTGGCGCTGGTGGCCGCGGTCGGCTACGGCGTGAGTGATTTTTTCGGTGGTGTTGCGTCACGGCGGGTGACCGCGCTGCGCGTCGTTGTCGTCTCTTATCCGATGTCGACGCTATTCGTCCTCGCGCTGTTACCACTGGTCGGTGGAACCCCGGACACCGCATCGATGCTGTGGGGACTGGCCGCGGGTGTCGCGAGCGGCTTCGCGGTGTGGTGGTTCTATGCCGCGCTGGCCGGCGGCCCGATGGCGGTGGTGTCGCCGCTGACCGCCCTGTTGGTTGCCGGAATTCCGGTGCTGGTCGGTCTGTTGATCGGCGAACGTCCGGGTCCACTCGCCATCGCCGGCATCGTGTTCGCACTCGGCGCGGTGTATCTGGTGAGCCGCGAGTCGCCCGATGACGTCACCGAGGAGATCACCGGTGGGCGTGAGCTGCGCTTCACCAGGAAAGTCGCGCTGCTCACCGTCGGCTCGGGCGCGGCGTTCGGCCTCGCCTTCGTGTGCCTGCACGAAACCCAGGCGAGCGCCGGGGTCTGGCCGCTGCTGGCCCAACGCGGCGCCGCGAGTCCGATGGTCTGGCTCATCGCGCTATCAGCGGGGGAGTTGCGGCCGCTGCGCGGTGAACCATTGCGGTTGGCGGCCTATATCGCGGTGCTGGACACCATCGCGAACGCCGCGCTGCTGTATGCATTCCACGGTTCGCTGCTCTCGCTGGTCAGCGTGATCGGCGCGCTGTACCCGGCCGCGACCGTCCTGCTGGCGATGGCCCTACTCGGGGAGCGGGTCGGGCGACAGCAGCAGTTCGGGATGGTTTTGGCGCTCGCGTCGGTTGGATTGATCGCGGCGGCCTGATCGCCGTCCGCACACCCAGCGAAGCGGAACTCGCCACCCTCCAAGATCAAGGCGCACTCATGGCGGAACGGTCCCGGGCCGGTGCCGTCATAGCTTCCCGTTGATCTTGGTCCGACGCGCGTAGCAGGCCGGGGACAGCCCAGATGCGACCGCATCCGTGGAGGTCGGAGGCGTGATACGCGCCGCATGGATAATGGAATGAACGCGGCATGGCCGAGTGTTAAAGTAACTAGCCCGACAAGGTGTCGGGACGTACGGGGCTGAACGGTTTCGACTGCGTACGTAGATTTAGGGGAAGCGTGTCGGTGCAGGCAAGAGACCACCGTAAGCGTCGTTGCAACCAATTAAGCGCCGATTCCAATCAGCGCGAGTACGCCCTCGCTGCCTAAGTAGCAGGCGTCTCTGTCAGTCCGGGTTCGTCCCTCGACCCGGGTACTGGCATCAGCTAGAGGGAATTACCGTCCGGCTCGGTCGCGGAGTCGGACGGGACATCCAACAGCGACTGGGATCGTCATCCGAGCTTGTTCGCGAGACCCGGAGATCCAAGTAGAGACCTAGCGAACTGCACACGGAGAAGCCCTGAAGACGCGGCGGAGGACCCGGGTTCGATTCCCGGCAGCTCCACGAAAGGCCCGGTCCGCACGGACCGGGCCTTTGTCGTTTCGGTTGATCGTTCGGGACTAGACGCACACTCCGCCGAGGTTCACCGCGGTGACATTGGTGTACCCGGCTGCTGGTTGGTAGTCGGGGAGGCCGTCGTAGTAGACGGCGCTGACGATGTGCTGGCCCGCGATATCCGGAATCCAGAGGATGCTCGCGGTGCCGTTGGAGACCGGGACGGTTCCGACGATGTTGCCGCCGAGGCCGGGCAGGCGGCTGGTGAATTCGACAACACCGCTTTGTACCGGGGTGCCATCGGGGCGCTGCACCCGCGCCTGCGCAGTCTGTCCGCAGCCGACCGACGCGATACTGGTCGTACCGAGTGTCGGGCCGGTCATCACCACCGAGAGGGTCGGGGCGATCGCCGCATTCGCTTGGGGTGCAAAGGTTGTCGGTACTGTCAGACACGCCGCCGCCAGCGCCACACCGGCCGCGCCGCGCGAGAGTCCGCCCATCATGCCTGCCCTGCCTTTCGCTGTGCCGACCGGGCCCCTCATGGCCCGGCGTAGGTTGTCGCACGGTACCTGAGACGTCGATCACGTTGAGGCAAGCCGCGCCGAGAATTCCGGGAAAGCCGTTCACGGGTGAACTGTTGCTACGACCTGATGACCCGGGATGTCCAGTCCGAGCTGAGGGAGCCCCGCATTCCCGCCCGAAACCGCGTCGCACGGAGTTAGTGTTGCACCGCGCCACATAGCCACGTTCCAGCAAACCGCGAATGGAGCGTTATGGGACACAGGACGGGTATCGCCGCGTACATTGCAGCCGGGCTGTTGATCGTCACGGGTTGCGCAACATCGACGGACTCCACCGGAACTTCCTCGCGATCGACTTCGCCCGAGCCCGCGTATGCCGCCGCTCTTCTGCCGGTGATAACCACGTTGATGAAGGACAACGCCATTCCGGGCGCTGTTGTGATCGTCAAATCGCCGAAGCAGGGCAATTGGACCGCGGCATTCGGTACTCGAGCCATCGACTCGAATGAGCCGATGGCTGTTGACGATTACTTTCGGGTCGGCAGTAATACCAAGACGATGACGTCGACGGTCATCCTGCAGTTGGTGCAGGAAGGCAAGCTTTCGCTCGATGATCCCATCGACAAGTATTGGCCCGGCGTGCCGAACGGTGATCGGATCACGATAGCTCAGCTCAATGAAATGCGAAGCGGGCTATACAGTTACACGTTCGACCCGCAGTTCGATGCCGCGCTCGACAACGAGCCGCAGAAGGTGTGGACACCCGAGGAATTGCTGGCCATCGCGTTCGCGCACCCGGTGAACTTCCAACCCGGGGAAAAGTTCGAGTACAGCAATACCAACTTCATCCTGCTCGGGCTGGTCATCGAGAAGCTCACGAAAACGACGGCCACTGAGAGCTTTCAGCAGCGAATCTTCGAGCCATTGGGTCTGAAGCACACATCACTGCCCGCGCCAACAGACTCCTCGATTCCGGAGCCCCATCCCCAGGGCTATGCCTTCGGCACCAACGTTTCCACCATCGATACCTACGCGCTTCCTCCCGCGCAACAAGCCGAGGCCGTCGCAGGCACCCTGAAACCGGGCAACCAAACAAATATCAATGTGTCGTGGGCGTGGACCGCTGGTGGTGCGATCTCGACGGCGGACGATATGGCGACATATGTGAAGGCACTCGTCGGCGGTGGCCTGCTGGATGCGAAGATGCAGAAGATTCGGTTGGACAGCATCGCGCCGATCGATCCGGCGAATCCGGACCAGGCGGGATACGGTCTCGGCATTGTGCGTTTCGGTACCCACCTCATCGGCCACGACGGTCAGCTACCGGGGTTCATGACGTTCATGGGCCACGATCCGGCATCGGATATCACCATCGTGGTCGCCACGAACCTCGCGACGGTTCCTTCGGGTGAGGGATCCGCCCTTGTGCTGGTCAAAGGCATGCTGCCGACCTTCTACGGTGCTGATGCCCTACCGGGCAAAGCGACCGCGAGCCCGACGAGCAGTTCCGCCGAAACAACGACGAGCGGTCGATGACAGATGCCATTGGCGAGCGTCCGCGGCGTGATCTGGTCGGCACGTGGGAAATCGGCTGCCTATCGCCGCGCCATACACCGAATGCGGCAGCGCTGAGATCGTCTGCAGCGGATGATGTCCATGATTCGTGAGGCTTCGGGCTTGCTGTTCGCGGGACAGTCGAATTCTGTGCTCGGTGGCTGTGATCCGAGCCGAGCAGATGGCAGCGACGACGATCGTGACGGTCAACGCAATGCTGGAAACCGCGTGAGCTGGAATTTACGCGCCGACGATCGGGCCCGGAAGATAATGCGACGTAGCGGGCACATGAGGAGGAAGCCGTGCGGTATCAGGCCGGGGTGGATGCGACGTTGCGAGTCACCGTCGACTTCACCGATACGGCGCGTCGAACGCTCGACATCTCGTGGTCGGCCGCCAACGCATCGGCCGCCCGCAAGAAGTTCGAGTACGCGCGAATCTTCCTGGTGGCGCTGGATAATGATCCGCAGCGGATGTACCTCGACCTCGTGGACCGACGGCCGTCGGCATCAGTGCCACTGCCCGCTGAATTGACCGACGGCGAGTACGCCATCGAAGTCGACGCCTATGGCAGCGCGAGCTGGGGTGATGGGCGGCTGGACGCACGCGGCCGCAGTGCCTCGTTCACGATCGGCTCGCGCGAATAGCGACACATACACCCAAGGCTTTCGTAACCCAGTCGGCCGCAACCGAACACCGGCTAGGGCCGAAGGTACGAAGCGGCACCGTCTGCCACGCCGCCCACTACGGCGGCTGTTCCGCGATCCGTTGTCCCACAACCCGTCGCCACTACCGCTCCGGCGAACGTCTACTACCCCAACTGCGATGCCGCTCGCGCTGCGGGTGCGGCGCCACTGCACCGCGGCGATCCCGGCTATCGCTCGAAACTCGACCGCGACAACGACGGAATCGCTTGCGAGTAGCGGACCGCCGCCTCGATTCCGCCGCGATCAGGGTTCTGCTTCCACCACTGTCGGCGTAGCCTCGGATCTGTGCTGCGCCGCCAGCAGATGCACCAGCTCGATCAGAATGCCTACGGTTATGAGTCCGAGCACCTGATCATTTCGCGGTGGGCAGCCCGTGAATCGCAGGTCGATCGGCTCAGCGCCGAGTTCGTCGATCAGGGCCCGGCTGTCCGGCGCGACGATCGCGTTTGTGGTGGACGTGATGACAACGACCACAAAATCTTCGATCCTCAATCGAAGACTCTGGTCGCAGACCGGCACCGCGCCCCTACGGGCGACATCCTGGCCTGCCGCGGTGTTGATACATCAGATTGGTTGTGAATCGATGCAATTCGCTAGTTCGAACCGTAACCCTGGGGAAATGACCGCGATGCGGCTTGGTAACCGTACGTGGTCGATTCTGCGGGTCGCCTGCGCGGGCGTTGGCATCAATTCCACAGACGCCCAACTACTTCGAGTGACGGGGGAGATCGACTACCGGCTGCCCGGCGGTGTGTTGGCGCGGATCGCTGCGCCCGGACAGGACGGTGCCGCCAAGCGTGCGGTCGATGTCGCCCGATGGTTGGCGGCCGCCGGAATCATAGCGGCACAAGTGGTTTCGGATATTCCCCAGCCGGTAGTGGTGGACGGTCGCGCGGTGACCTTCTGGCATGAGTTGCCGCGGCACCGCGCGGGCACACCCGCGGAGGTGGCCGCGGCGCTGACACGTTTGCACGGACTCGCGTCGCCGGCCGATACGGAAATCGGACAGGTGGCGCCCTTCGTCGGACTCGATGAACGCATCGACGCCGCACACACCATGAGCACGGACGACAGATCCTGGATGCGTAGGCATTTGGCGGAACTGCGCGGTCGCTGGGCCGCGCTGCCGACCGGTCGACGTCCGTCATCCATGGTTCGGCGTGGAGCGGCAATGTGGTTGCCGCGGAGGACGGCAGCGTGATCCTGCTCGATACCGGGCTGCTGTCGTTCGGTCCGCCGGAATGGGATCTGGTGCATGCGGCGATCGAATGCGCGTCGTTCGGCTGGATCACCGATGCGCAGTATGCCGAGTACTGCCGGGCCTACGGCAGTGATGTGATGCGCTGGGACGGCTTCTATCTGCTGCGCGATATCCGGGAGTTCCGGATGGCCACCATGGCCGCGCAGGCAGCGGCCGCGAATTCGGAGTACCAGGAGCAGGCGGATCTGCGCCTGGGCTGTGTGCGTGGCGATATCGGCCCACGGGTGTGGGACGGGTGGACGGCGCTGTCATAACGTGCTGGCGCCGCCGAGCGGCGGACGTACGGGAGGGCGTCCGCCGCAGCGCGTTCAGCCCTGCTGGGTCGGCACGACGATGAGCTCGGCCACATTGACCCTTGGCGGTGCGGCGACGGCGTAGGCGATCGCATCGGCGATATCGTCCGAACGCAGGATTTCGAGTTCGCTGCGCCATTGGGTGAGCCCGACGCGCTGTTCTTCATCGCGCATACCGGCGCCGAGTTCGGTTTCCACGAAACCGGGCTCGATATTCTTCACCCGGACACCGCGCGGGCCGAATTCCGCGCGCAGATTGCGGGTCAGGTGGGCAACCGCGGCCTTCGTCGCGGTGTACACGCCGTAGTTGGGGAATACGGTGTGTCCACCGATCGAGCCGACATGGACTAGATCCGCGCGACGACCGTCGCGTGCGGCGGCGACCAGGTCATCGATGAAAGCCCTTCCGGTGTAGAGCAACCCGTTGATGTTGGTGCCTACCATTTGATCCCATTCGTCGGTGTCCGCGGCTTCGAACGGCGCGGCGAGCATGACGCCCGCATTCGCGACCACCAGATCGACCGGACCGAATGCCGCGCGCACCGTCGCCGCGGCATCGCGCACGGATCGCTGATCGACCACATCGGCGACCACCGCGAGGGTCGGTCCACCGATCTCGGCGGCCAGTTCTTCGATCCGATCCTTACGGCGGCCGAGCAGGGCCACCCGTGCGCCATGGTGTGCGAGCTGTCGGGCGGTGGCGGCGCCGATACCACTGGACGCGCCGGTGACGACCGCGGTGCGGCCTTCGAGGTTATTTGTCATGAACACCACATTCGTATCCGCCACGGCCACCCGCCAGGCTGCGGACTTCCTGGTAGTCGCAGGGCCACCCAGGTCCGCCCGGGTTGTCCTACCCTCGGGTACATGGACTCCGAGAACCGATTGGGCGTATTCCTGCGCGCCCGCCGCGAACTAGCGCGTCCGGAGGAGTTCGGGATTCCGGGCGGCGGGCAACGGCGGGTAGCCGGACTGCGTCGCGAGGAAGTGGCCATGCTCGCGGGCATGAGTGCGGACTACTATGTGCGGCTGGAGCAGGGGCGCGATAAGCATCCGTCCGAGCAGGTTGTCGCGGCATTGGCCCGGGTCTTCGCGTTGGACGAGGAGGGGGTCGCGCATCTGCGGGAGTTGGCGCGGCCGACGGCTCGGCGCAGGCGGGCAACGCGACGGCCCGAGCGGGTTGCGCCCGGGCTGCTGCGCCTAATGGATTCCTGGCCGAATACGCCCGCATTGGTCCTGGGCCGACATATGGATGTGCTTGCCGCGAATCCACTGGCCACCGCGGTAAATTCCTGTTCGGCCAAGGGCGTCAATATGGTACGGGCGATCTTTCTGGACCCCCAGGCACGTGAGTGTTATGCCGACTGGCCCACCATTGCCGCCGATACCGTTGCCAGTCTGCGTGCCACCGCGGGCACCGATCTCGACGATCCACGCCTGACCGAACTGGTCGGAGAGTTGACGCTGAAGAGTGAGGATTTCCGGCGGCTGTGGGCCCGTCATGACGTGCGAGCGAAAACCGCAGGCGTCAAACGTTTTCGCAACCCGTTGGTCGGCGATCTCACGCTGTCGTACGAAACCTTTGCCGTCAACGGTGCTCCGGGCCAGATCCTCATCGCCTATCACGCCGAGCAGGATTCGGCCGATGAGCACGCGCTCGCGCTACTGGGCATGATCGTCGCGGGTAATGTGCACGAATCCCCTTCCGTACCAGCCGATTCTGATAACTGATTCCTCGCCACCTCGCTCGATCAACGATTTGTCACCAAAACCGCTGAGCAACTCGAGATCGTCGACGGCATCGAGTGTTATACCGGCCGGAAATACCGCCAGCCACATAACAAGACGGATCAATGCCGAGTTCGTCGCCGAGTCGATCCCCGGTCCGTTCGAAGACCGCCAACGCATCGGCCTGCCGACCCGCCGCCGTAGTTCTGGTGGATCGGCTAACGACTGTGCGGCAGAATGCCGAGTGTCACGGCCAGTCCGGCCGCGATGCACCCGGCGGCCGCCGCGCTGGTCGGGAAGGAACGGGTAATGGTGGCGATGCCGGCCACGAAAATCAGGCAGGTTGCCGAGGCCAGCAGCGCGGTTCCGCGATCGACACCGGCGCGCCGGTGAATTCGCTTGTGCGTCACTGTCATGTTCAGGGAGTACCCGATCGCCGAGTTATGAAACTGTTATCGGCCGCGACAGGCCGAATCATTCCGTGACAACTGCCGTCTCCGGCGTACCTCGAGTGGTAGGACTGGCAGATGGGCAATGACGAGACGGACGCGGACCTGATCGAACTCGCCACCAAGATCTTCGATCTAGCTCGGCACGGCGATACCGAGCAGCTCACGGCGTACCTCGATGCCGGTGTCCCGGTGAACCTCACCAACGACCATGGCGACACGCTACTCATGCTGGCCGCCTACCACGGTCATCAGGACGTGGTACGAGTGCTGCTGGCCCGCGATGCCGACCCGAACCGCGCCAATGACAAAGGACAGACACCGCTGGCCGGTGCCGTCTTCAAGGGCGAGACCGAGATCCTGCGCGCCCTGCTCGACGCCGGTGCGGATCCGGATGCCGGGACACCGTCCGCGCGGGCCGCGGCGGCCATGTTCGGCAAGAACGATCTGCTGAGCTTGTTCGGGGCGTGACCGATTGCCATGAGCACGAACGCCGATTCGGCTGCGTTCGGGCGGATCGGTATAGTCGCCGCGGATGAGTAGTGTCACCACCCCAGATAGGTCCAAGCCCGTGAACCGACGATTCGGGCGCGCGGTGTGGCTGGTGCCGGTGCTGCTCGTCGGCTTCGCCACCTGGTGCCTGCTGGCGCCGCTGTGGCCCTTCCATCGGATCACCGGTGGGTTCATCGACCTGCAGGTGTACCGGCTCGGTATCGAGGCGCTGCGCGATGGCGCGGATATGTACGGTCAGCTGCCGCAGACCACCATTGGTATCGGCCTGCCGTTCATCTATCCCCCGTTCGCCGCGCTGGTGCTGAGCCCGTTCGCACTGCTGCCATGGGACGCCGCGGCCTTCACCTTCTTCATCTCCTCGACGCTAGCGCTGGCCGTGACGCTCTATCTGGTCGCGCGGCGGCGCTGGCCCGAGCGCGGCGGATTGCAGCTCGCATTGCTCGCCACCTGCTGTGCGACCCCGCTGGCCATGTTGCTGGAACCGGTCCGGTCCACGCTGGACTTCGGACAGGTCAATCTGCTGCTGATGGTGTTGGTCGTCGCCGACGCGCTGACCGCGAAGCCGAAGTGGCGGCGCGGCATGCTGGTCGGCGTGGCCGCCGCGATCAAGCTGACACCGGCCGCGTTCGTGCTCTACTTCCTGGTGCGCCGGGACTATCGCGCCGCGATCACGGCCGCGATCACCGGTGCGGTGGCGACCGCGCTCAGCTTCGCGATCCTGCCCAAGGAATCGGTCAACTACTGGTTCGGCGGGCTCGGCAATGTCTCCGGGCTCAGCGGCTCCTCCTTCCATACCAACCAGTCGATCCAGGCTGTGCTCGCCCGCTTCGGCGTGGAGAAGCCGCTGTTCACCGTGCTGTGGCTGCTGCTGAGTGCGGCGCTGCTCGCGCTGGTGGTCCCGGCCATGCGCCACGCCGCCGAGGTGCCCGCACTCGCGCTGTCCATCAATGCCGTCTTTACGCTGCTGGTCTCGCCGATCTCCTGGTCGCACCACTGGGTGATGATCGCGCCCGCGCTGTTCGCGATGGTCTGTTACGCGACCACACTGCCGCGCCGTCGGGCGATCGGCTGGTATGTGGCAATCGTGCTCACCGCCGCGGCATTCGTCTACGGGCCGCAGAATTGGTTGCCCGGCGATAATCGCCGCGAATTGGCTTGGACGCCTTGGCAACACCTGTGGGGGAACACCTACGTGTGGTTGAGCGTGTTGCTGGTGGTTGCGTACCTCGTTGCCAGCAGGCGGGCGAAGTCGCAGGTGAGCGAACGCGATTGCGCGCCGAAGGACATCGATCTAGTCGATCTGGCAGGTCCCCGCCCGGCGGCCTGACCGTTTCTGGGATGCTGGGCTTTTGGACGGAGGTGCCGCGTGGTCGCGATCGATATCGAACGGAATCCGAAGTCGGCGTGGCCGCTGGCGCCCCTGCGTGCGGTGCACGCGCGCGGGCTCGGCGGGGTGCCGCCGACGGCATTGGTGCTGATCGGGATCGTCAGCGTACAGGTCGGTGCGGCACTGGCCAAACAGCTGTTCACTGCGACCGGAGCCGCGGGTGCGGTCACACTGCGACTGTTCTTCGCCGGGGTGGTGCTGTTGGTCGTCTGGCGCTCCTCGCTGCGAATCGAGCGGCGCGCGCTGCCGGTCGTGCTCGGCTACGGCACCGTACTCGCCTCCATGAATCTGTGCTTCTATCAGGCCATCGACCGGATTCCGCTGGGTATGGCGGTCACCCTGGAATTCTTGGGGCCGCTCACCGTCGCGCTGGCGGGCTCACGGCGATGGACAGATCCCGTGTGGGCGGTGCTCGCCGGCGGCGGCGTGCTGCTGCTGACCAAGGCGGGCGGTGATGTCGGCTGGTCGGGTGTGCTGTTCGCGCTGGCCGCGGGAGCCCTGTGGGCGAGCTACATTCTGCTGAGCGCCGCACTCGGTGACCGGACCAGCGGCGGTGGGGGATTGGCCATCGCGATGGCCTTCGGCGGTGTGCTCATGGTCCCGGTCGGCATTGCCGACGCGGGGGCGACCCTGTTCCAGCCGTCGGTCCTCGCCGCCGGTTTCGCGGTCGCGATGCTGTCGTCGGTGCTGCCGTATTCCGTGGAACTCGAAGCGCTGCGGCGCATCCCACCGCGCGTCTTCGGCGTACTGATGAGCCTGGAACCGGCGGCCGCCGCACTCGCCGGACTGATCGTCCTCGGCCAGATCATGCATGCGGCGCAATGGGCTGGCGTCATCTGCGTCGTGGCGGCCTCCATCGGAGCGACCCGCACAGCGCGGCGGAAATAGTCAGCAGCCCGCACTACCCGGGGCGAAAATCGGGACTTCACACCACCACGGCTTGATCATTGGCGGTGTCGCCGGTGCGCCGGCGACGATCCAATCGCCCTGTAGGGATACCTCACGGGGTGACAGCGGTTCGTTTGCCGGACCGGTGGCGACGGATCCGTCCAGATGGAATTTGCTACCGTGACAAGGGCAATTGATGGTGCCGCCCGCGATTTCGTTGAGGGCACAGCCCTGGTGTGTACAGATCACCGAGAAGCCTTGGTAATTACCGGGATTCGCTTGGGTCACGACAGTGTCACCGAGGATGACGCCGGAGCCGACCGGCACATCCGCGGCGCGGGCGATGGCGTTCTCCGGTGCGCCCTCCTCGACCTGCGGCGCCGGTGCGGGTTGCTCCTGCACCTGTTGACGAGTGGCGGGTAGCGGTGCGAACGCGCCCGCGACGATCCATTCGCCCTGAACCGAGATGGCGCGCGCGGCGAGCGGTTGGGTGGCCGGACCTGTGGCTACGGAGCCGTCGAGATTGAATCTACTGCCGTGGCAAGGGCAATTGACGGTGCCCGCGCTGATCGTGGCGACCGCACAGCCCGCATGCGGGCAGATGACCGAAAATGCCTGGTAGTCGCCAGGACTCGGTTGGGTGAGGACGGTATCGCCGAGTAGCACGCCGGAACCGATCGGGACATCGGCGGTACGGATAAGTGCGGTGCCGGGCACTGGTTCCGGCCCGGCCTGTATCTCGACGGCGGAAGGCGGCGGTTCGGCGGCGATCGAACTCGACGACGTCGGCGCTGCGGTGGAAGTGGGAGTGGCTTGGTTCGAGGGACTTTCGCTCGTCGAACAGGCCGCGACAACTGCCGCGGCTCCTGCTCCGATGACGATCGTTCGACGGTTGACATGTTCGACGCTCATCATGACCTCGGCGTTGTCGGCTCGTTGTGGTAGGTGTTACGAGATGGCCGCCGATTCGGTTCGAGGTCGTTTCGGATACTTGCCGATTTGGCGCTGCCTACCGCCCGGGTGAGACTGGAACCGGGCGGGGCAGCCACCGGCCATTGAACGGAACACTTCTGAGACCAGAGGTAGGTGTTCGATGAGACTATCCTGAGAAAATACGGCGGCGCTACCCGTAAGCGCGCGCTGTGACCCGTAGGCTGGAATGATGCGGGCGATTGCGTTCTACGAATTCGGCGGTCCGGACGTACTGCAGATCGTCGACATCCCGATCCCGGAACCTGGTCCTGGGCAGGTCCGAGTGGAGGTGCGGACCACCGCGGTGAATCCGGTGGATTGGAAGATCCGTTCCGGCGCAGTATCTTTCGGCGAACCGACGTTTCCGCAGTATCCGGGTGGTGAGATCGCCGGTGTGATCGATGCGGTCGGTCCTGATGTCACCGGCGTGGCGGTTGGCGATGAGGTACTCGGCTGGGCTGTCGCGGCGTACGCCGAATACGCCCTCAGCAATGCCGTCGCGAAGAAACCCGAGGAATTGTCCTGGCCGGATGCCGCATCGCTCCCGGTCGCGGTGTCGGCGGCGGAGAAGTCATTGGCGGCACTGAAAATACAGTCGGGCGACACGCTGCTCATCAACGGTGCGTCCGGTGCGGTGGGGTCGATGGCGGCGCAACTGGCAGCGGCCGAGGGAGCCACCGTAATCGGCACCGCATCCGCGGCCAATCAGGACATTGTGCGCGAAATCGGCGCCACCCCGACCACCTACGGTGCCGGTCTGGTCGAGCGCGTGCGCGAACTCGCGCCCAACGGCATCGACGCCGTCTTCGATGCGGCCGGATACGGTGTGCTGCCCGCCGCGATCGAATTGCGTGGCGGCACCGACCGCATCGTGACGATCGCCGACCCGGCCGCCAGCGATCTCGGCATCACCTTCCTCGCCGGTACCGGTGCCCAGCGGCCGACCGAACTGCTCCACCAGGTCGCCGAGCGGGTCGCCAGCGGTACGTTCCGGCTGCCCGGCCCGGCGCGGACCTTCCTGCTCGAGCGTGCCGCAGCCGCCCATGAGGAGAGCGAAAAGGGGCGTGGCCCAGGCAAGGTCGTCCTCAACGTGAGCTGACCCCGTCCCGGAACGCCTTGTTGCGAACGACAACCGGCGTACCATCTTCTCTTGCCGTGTACCGATAGGAGCCGCGGCAAGGAGGAGGACGGGCGCGATGGCCGGTAGTCCATCGACGGACGGCACGGGCCGCGGTGTGCTCGATGCCGGTTTCCAGATCCTGGAGGCCATTTCAGCGGCACCCGAGGGCTGTGGACTCTCGCAACTGGCCCGCACCACCGGATTGGCGAAGGCCACCGCATATCGGCTGGCCGAACAATTGGTGGCGCTCGGTGCCGTGCAGCGGGTAGAGCAGCGTTATTTCGTCGGCGAGCGCATGGCGGAGCTCGGGCGACATTGGCAGGCCGCGCCGATCCTGCGCCGGGCCGCGCAACGACCGGCCCGGGTACTGTCCGCATTGACGAATTCGACTGTTGCGGTGTGCATTCTCGATGCGGGTGAGGTTCGGATGGTCTCCGGGATCAAGGGCGCGGAGTTTTTCGTAAATACCACCGTGGATCCGGAGTTGGTCTATCGCACCGCGTTGGCGCAGGTGCTGTTCGCGGGGCGCGTCGACAACACCGTCCCGCCGCCGAGCTATTCGGCCGCGGAATGGCAGCGTGTCTGCTCCGGAATCGTCGATGCGGGAATGGTTTCCGTCGACCATCACAAGCTCATCGCCGGGATATGTTGTGCCGCAGCGGCTATCCGTCAACCGGGCATGTGTGATGCGGCCGCGATCTGCTGTATCTCCCTGTCCCAACAGTTTCCGCCGAATCTGCCCGGCCTGGTCGCACATACCGCCCGCGAAATCGAGAAGAATCTTCGCTGATCGGTTCGTTCAGTGGACCGGGCCGTTCCTGCATACTCGGCGGGCGCACCAGGATAGATGAGCTGTCGAACGCTGTGAGTAAGGGCCGATCCACCGATGCAAGACGCCGATCTCTGGGGCCACCGCTATGTCTCCTCATCCGTCACCGAGAATGGCCGACCACGATTCCTGGTCCGCGGCACCTGGATCACCCTGTGGTTCGTCGACGAAACCCGCCGCCTATCCGCCCATGCGGGCGCAAATACCGTGATGTTCGAGGTGGATCCCGATAGCGGTGTTCTGAAAACCAGATCCCCGTTCTCCACCGTGCTTTCCTACCCGCCGGAATTCGCCGACCAGGACTCCTGGCTCACCGAATTCCTGCTCCTCGCACCGACATGGACCACCACTGGCGACGGCACCCTCATCCTCAGCGACGACCGGACCAGGATCGAGCTGCAACAGACCGCCGACTGCCCCTAGGTCGCCGGAATAAGAAGGTTTTCGACAACTCGGCGGATCTTGGACACCGCATCGGATTCGCCGAGTCGCAGTGCGGTATTGGCGGCGCAGAGGACTGCGTCGATCTGGAAGGCTGCGAGATCGATATCCAGATCAGCGATTTCGCCCGAATCGACGGCATACCGGAGTTCGCGCGCGATGGTCGCTATCCAGTCGCGCTGATCGCGGACGAGGGCATCGCGCACCGGACCGGGACGACTGTCGAACTCCGCCATATTCGCGACCCGATAGCAGCCACCCGTGAACAGCGGGGCCTGAGCATAGACGATCCAGTGTTCGATCAGGGCGCGAAGTCGGGCCACTCCATGCGGTTGTGCGCGGGCGGGCTGGATGACGGCATCGACGAACATATCGCGGGCGAAGTCCAGCGCCGCTAGTTGCAGCGTCTCCTTGGTCTTGAACAGGGTCTGCACACCCGCCTTGCTGAGCCCGGTATCGCTCGCCAACTTGCCGAAGCTCAAACCCTCGAGACCGTCGAGGGAGGCGGTGTCGACCGCATGACGCAATACGAGCTGGCGGCTGCGGGCCCCGCGCAGCAGGCGCTTGTCCTCGGTAGTCATATCTAAAGAGTACGTCCGGCCGTATTGTTAAACAACGGGGCTCACCATTGCCTGCAGCAGATCGCGCAGGGTGCGCTGCTGCGCAGCGGTGAGTGAGGTCAGTGGCGATCGCGCCCCGAGCAGGTCGAGCGCCTCGGCGCGGCGCCGCTGCCCGGCCGCCGTCAGCACGATTTGTTTGGCGCGGCGATCAGTCGGATGTGGTTGTCGCCGAACGAGATCCTGCTGTTCGAGGCGGTCGAGCACGAAGGTCGCATTCGACGGTTCGCACGACATTCTGGCGGCCAACTCGCGTGCGGTAATCGGATCCGACAGTTCGCGCAGGGCGATGACCTGCGACGGCGTCATATCCAATGTCTCGGCGACGCGGCGTACATGCACGTCGAGGCGATGGGTGAACTGATGCACCAGCTTGCAGACATCCCGATCGATCTCGGTATCGACGGTGAGATTCGGTGACGCCTGCTCCATCATGCAGCCGAGTCTAGTGTCATGCTTCGAACTGTGATAGTTCTAGTTCAAATCATTTGAGTTGTAACTACCCGGAGTGGATATATGCGCCCTGCTGTCTTTGCGCTCATGCTGGTGGTCTTCAGCCTGACCACCGGGGAATTCGTCATCGCCGGAATCCTGCCCGAGGTGGCCGATGGTCTCGCGGTGTCGGTGCCCGCGGCGGGTCTGCTGGTGAGCGCCTATGCGCTGGGCATGATCGTCGGTGGCCCGGTGGTGACCGTGGCGACGGCGCGGCTGCCGCGCAAACCGCTCGTGGTCGGTTTGGTCGCGGTCGCGGTCGTCGCGAACCTGGGTTCGGCTCTCGCGCCTGACTATTCGACCGTGCTGCTGGCCAGATTCGCCGCAGGACTCGTGGTGGCAACGTTTTTCGCCGTCGCCATCGCAACGGTCGTCTCGACGGCCGAACCCGGGCGGGAGGCGTCCGCGGTGGCGCAGGTGTCGCTCGGCATGAATCTGGGCATTGTCGGCGGCACCCCGATCGGCGCGGCCATCGGCCAATCTTTCGGCTGGCGTGCGACATTCGTATCGGTCGCATTGTGCGCGGCCGTCGCGCTACTGCTCGTGCTGCGTTTCCTGCCGACGATGCCTGCGCCGTCGGGCGGATCGGTGTCCGGCGAGCTGCGCGTATTCACCGACCGTCGAGTGCAATTGGCGATCGCGCTCACCGCACTCGGCAATGTCGGTGTGGTGATGGTGTTTACGTACTTCACCCCGCTGCTCACCGAGGTGAGCGGTTTCGCGGCGGGTGTGGTTCCCGTGCTGCTGCTGACGTACGGCGCGGGCGCGGTGCTCGGCAATTATCTCGGTGGTCGGCTGGCCGATAAGGCGCTGATGCCATCGCTGGCGGGCCTGCTCGTCGCTCTCGCGGGCACGCTGGCGCTGCTCTGGGGCGTCGCGGAAATTCAATTGATTACGGTGGCATCGATTTTCGTGCTCGGCGTGCTGGCCTTCGCGGTCATTCCCGGTATGCAGACCCGCGTCGTGACCGCGGCGGGTGCAGCACCCACACTGGCAGTCGCGGTCAATGCCTCCGGATTCCAACTCGCCGCCGCATGCGCGGGCCGCATCGGCGGCTGGGCCATCGATGACGGACCGGGTCTGCGTTCGATATATTCGGTCGCCGCCGTGCTCACGGTCTCTGGTTCGGCGATGGCACTGTACATGCTGCGCCGTGATCGCAAACCCGCCTTGGAATCCAGCTGACGGGTATCTCGGTGAATCTGCTTGGTGCACAATCCGTCTCGAGTCGAGCCGCTATTATCTGGCTAGACGCTTACCAGCGTCGCCGATATCAGAAGAGGGGTACGACTGTGAGCATGATTCTCGCCGCGGCACATGACACGTATGGAGCAGTCCTGGCCCAACTCGGCAATCCGACACCGGAGGCGCCGCCCCTCGCGGACAAGATCCTGCAGATGGTGCGCTATTTCACCTGGTTCATCCTGCTGGCAGGCATTACCGCCATCACCTACGCGGGCGGACGGTTCGCCTGGGAGAAGTGGTCCGGTGGTGGCCTGCAGTCGCCGAAGATGGTGGCGGGAGCCATGATCGGCGGCGTCGTCGCGACCAGCGCGGGCACCATCATGAATGCCGTAATCGGCACCTAGGCACGCCATTTGATGGAGCAGCCCATGCTCGGCCGGTGCGGCTCGGGCACGGGTGCTCCGGTGCGTACCGCCTCGGCCGCGGCGCGTAATTCGTTGCCGGTCACCGGTTTACCGTTGCCGGGGGTGGATTCGTCGAAGGCGCCACGGTATGCGAGTTCGAGTCGCGCGTCGTAGAGGAAGAAGTCCGGCGTGCATGCGGCCCGGAAATCTCGACCGACCTGCTGTGTTTCGTCGATCAGGTAGGGGAACTTCCACCCCGCGCGATCGGCTTGTGCCCGTAGATGTTCCGGCGCGTCATCCGGATAGGCATCGGCATCATTGGTGCAGATCGCCACCGTCGGGATGGTCAATGTGCCGAGCACCTCGCCGAGCTTCGCCTCGAGGTGCCGCACATAAGGGCAGTGGTTACAGGCGAAGATGACCAGTAGCCCGGGCCCGTCCGCGTAGTCGGCACGGGTGTGCAGGTGACCGTCGAGGTCGGGCAGACTGAAGTCCGGAGCGGGTGTTCCGATCGGGACCATCAGGGATTGGACCGACATGAGGTGCCTCCATCCGAGTCGATATCGAGCGTAAACCGTTTATCGCGCCAGATCCGCCGGATCGGTATTGGCGCCGCACAGGACGACGCAGACCCGTTCGCCGGGTTCGGGTCGATAGGCCTTGGTGGTCAATGCCGCGAGAGCAGTTGCGGCGGCGTGTTCCACGGCCAGGCGGCGGTCCTGCCACAGGGCCATCCGGGCCGCGATGATGTCGGCATCGAGGACGAGCACCGACGTCACGTCATAGTTCTGCGCAGCGTGGAGTGCCAGTTCGGTGGCGCGGCGGGCGCCGAGGGAATCGGCGGCGACCGAATCGACCGACGCGTCGACGATACGTCCGGCCTGGATCGCATCGTGCAGCGCCCGACAGCGTTGCGGTTCCACCGCGATCGTCCGGGCGCCGTAGTGGTCCGCCGCCGTGGCGACCCCGGCGAACAGACCTCCGCCGCCGACCGCGACGACAACGGTGTCCAACCGAGGGAGCAGATGGTGGAGCTCCACCATGAGGGTGCCCGCGCCGGCCGCGATGTAGGGGTTGTCGTAGGCGTGCGAGGGCAAAGCCCCACTGGTATCGGCGAATTCGCGACAGGCGGCGAGTGCGTCCGCGTATTCGGTGCCGACCAGGCGCACATCCGCGCCGTAGCCGCGCAGTCGCTCGACCTTCACCTTCGGCGCGGTGGCTGGCAGGAATACAGTCGCCGGTACCCCCTGTTCGCGAGCCGCCCACGCGCACGCGAGTCCGGCGTTTCCGCCGGATGCGATGGTCACGCCCGCGTCCGGCAGCGTCGCGTCGTCCTGGTGCGCCCGGATGAAGTTCCGGGCGCCACGGGCCTTGAACGAACCGGTGTGCTGCATGAATTCCAACGCCAGCCATAGCTCACCGGTTGCGTCCCCGGGTGCGATGGCGACCGGCCGCACGTGCCCGGTGATCCGATCGGCAGCGGCCTTCACATCGCCGTAGCTCAGCTCCATTCGCACTCCTGTCCTCGGGTTGCTCATTGCTCATCCTGCCCTCTCCTCACGCGCTGGGGAGCGCCCGGTGCGGGAGGTCGAGCAGATCGGTGAGGTCGCGGTCGCAGAGCGCCTGATCGAAGACCCGTGGTGTCGCGCATGGTGAAGCCGTGGCGGGTAGCCCACTGAGGCGTAGCGGACGTGCGCCGCGGCGAGGGCGCTTTCCAAACGGGCGATCTGCTCCGGAGTATCGAATCATCTTGGCTCGCAGGGTCGATCAATAATTCAGCGGTAGATATCCGTCGAGTCCTCTTATTTGCGAACAAATTGCCGATTTTCCCGCCATGTAGTCTGCGTCCATCTGTGAAGTTGTAGTCATGCTCTGTCGAAGAGAGGTTGACCTGTGAAACTGATCTGGATGACGGTGCCGGCCGCACTTGCCGTTGCCGTGGCGGGCTGCTCCGATGACAAGTCCACGACGGCCGCGTCGAGTTCGTCCGTACCTGCGGAGACGAGTTCGGTGAGTGCGACGCCGATCGAAAACGAGGAGCCGGCCGACGGCGTGCGGATTCCGTTGGGGGAAACCAAGAAAGTGCCGATTCCCGCCGATGCCGTAATGGATATCAGGGTGCCCGTCGATTGGGGCGCGGCGAGCGTGAGCCTACGCTGTGCGGTAACCGACAGCACCGGCCGCAACGAAGACCTTCGTTCCACTAATACGAAAAAACAGGAAACAATCGGCGGAAAAGAGTGGATGACGCTGTGGACCTTTTCCTCGCCCGCAGGTGCTGAAGTCACCGTTGGATGCAAGGATCCGGAGTCGAAACTCGCGCCGGGCGACGATCACCTGATCCGGGTTGTCCCGCGCGGCCTCACTCCGCACTGAATCGCTGTGACGCGGGTGCCCAACCCGCCGCCCGAGCCTGCGGTACGCCGCCGCGATTGTCGACGGTGTAGACGATTTCCACCGATCCGCCGGACAGCGCACGCGAACTCTCGAGGGTGAGCCCGGTATCGATATCCAGTGCTTCGGTGAGGCGCATGCCGCCGCCGACGAAGAAGGGCAGCACGACCAATTCGAGTTTGTCCAATGCGCCTATCGCGCGAAAGGTTTCGATGGTGCGCGGACCGCCGATCAAATGGACATCACCGCCACGATTGGCCGCGCGCAGCTGCTCGAGCAAGCGCGCCGGATCGCTGTCCACCGTGACGTGGTCGGGGGTGCCCGCGGGACGCTGCGATGCGAGCACGAACACCTGCAGTGTCGGCCACGGCCAGCGGTCATTTGTCAGCGCGGGCGCGAAGGTGGTGTGCCCCATCAGCGCGGCCTCACAGGTCGCGACGAATTCCGGAATGCCGTGGCTTTCGCCGGGTACATACGCCGGATCGACGACCTGTGGCGGCCACCCATTGGGTGTGGTGATGTAGCCATCGGCGCTCATGCACAGGCGTGAACGGATCTGCATACGACGTGCCTCCTTGGTTCGGCCTGCTGGATAGGACGACCCGGCCGCCGGGAATTCATCGGCGATCGATGACCGATCTCGGTGCCGCAGGAGCAGCCGCGGTGGCTGGCGGGTCGACTACTGACCTCCGCGACTCGGGCACGGGTAGCCTCGGATTCGTGGCAGAGGCAGTGCCGGGATATCGGGAGCGGCCGTCGCGGCTGCCGGGTGCCGTGGTGTGGACGAATACCAATGCCACCGGGGCCACGGCATTGCCGGTGTTGCCGGATGGATGTATGGATCTGCTCTGGAGTAACGGCAGGTTGCTGGTGGCCGGACCGGATACCCGGGCATATATGGCCGATGGTGCGGCGGGCACTCGATGGGTGGGGGTTCGATTCGCACCAGGGAGCGCGCCCGCTCTGCTCGGCGTGCCCGCACACGAATTGCGGGATAAACGGGTGGAGTTGGCGGATCTGTGGTCCGCGGCGAAGGCGCGGCGGCTCGCGGAACAGGTCGGCGCGGCAGCGGATCAGACCGATGCACTGGAAGCTATCGCGGTGCGCCGGGCCTACGACACCGAACCGCCCGACCCGGCCTTGCGGCGAATCGTCGATGCGCTGAATGCCGGATGTTCGGTCGCCGCGACGGCCGAGGCCGTGGGGGTGGGTGCGCGAGTGTTGCATCGACGCTCGCTCGCGGCCTTCGGCTACGGACCGAAGACGTTGGCGCGAATCCTGCGGCTGCAGCGGGCGCTCGCGGTGGCGCGTAGCGGAGTGCCACTCGCGGACACCGCGTTTCGTACCGGATTCGCTGATCAGGCCCACCTCGCGCGCGACGTGCGCGAACTGGCAGGCATGCCGTTGAGCCAGTTGCTCACCCGCTCATAGCGACCGCTCAATCGGATATCGGGGCGTACAGGTCGACGCTATTGCCGTCCGGATCCAAGATTGTCGCGTACCGCTGGCCCCAGAAGGCGTCCCACGGCTTCAGTTCGCCGCGGTATCCGGCATCGATGAGTTCGCTGTAGACCGCGTCGACCTCGGCGGGATCCGCGCATTGGAATGCCAGCCCGAGTCGCCCCGCGGACGTCGGCGGCTGCCAGTCGGAGTGGAACGACTTGATCACGGCCTCGGTATCCAGTGTGAGGCGCATACCGCCGGGCAGCGTGGCCTCCATATGCCCCTCATCCGCCTCCGGGAACTCGAGACCCAGGCGGCGGTAGAGGGCGAGCGAGGCGGCCATATCGCTGACGACAATGCCGATGACATTGAGTTGTGGAGTCATATCCGCAGCGTATGCCGCACTTCGGCGGGCGTCTTGAATAAATCGGACTCAGCAGGCTGTGGCCGGGATCAGTTCCGCGATGAGGTTGTCCACCAGGATACGGATCCGGTCGCGGATCGAGCGCACGATGGCGATGTCCTCATCGGTCGCATCCGGCAGCATCCAATCGCGATAGCTGATACCGGGGAAGAACGGGCACACGTCGCCGCAGCCCATGGTGACGACGACATCGGACATCGCGACCGCGTCCACGGTCAGCAGCTTCGGCGCATGGGCCGAGATATCGATATCGAGTTCGGCCATGACCGCGACGGCGGCCGGATTGATGGTGTCGGCGGGCGCACTCCCGGCGGAGTGCACATCGATGCGGTCGCCGGCGAGCGCATCGAGGAATCCGGCCGCCATTTGCGACCGGCCCGCATTGTGGACACAGATGAACAGCACGCTGGGCTTGTGAGCCATGTGCGGGAATACCTTTCAGGCTGGTGCGTGGTGCTGGGCGCAATGTCGGGATTGTCGGACGGTTGCACCTGGTCTGCGTCGGAGGGTGCGTGATACGTATACCAGGACGGGCGGAATATGTTTCGCGACGAGGGGGGCGACTTTGTCCGCCAAGGCATCTCGAGCCTCGTCGCTCGAGAGTTGTTGCCGTACGCGGAATATCGGTCAAGAAGAAACCGGTCGGTCAGGATTTCGGCATTTTGCCTAGATACGACGCGGCCCGCGGTGCCGGAGCGGCAACCGCGGGCCGTGCACGCACGCGAGGCGTCACATGGGACGCAGATCGATCACCTTGCGCAACCGCGCGCGATCGCGCTCGAGCCGCCGCGCCTCGTATGCGATCGGGAAGTAGCGCACCCGCTCCGGCAATAGCGGCACCGCGCGGGCGATGAACCACCCCAACGCCTCGAGCTTGCGCTCATCGGACTCCGACCACGTCAGGCCGAGCTTGCGCCGGGCCGCCTCCGGAGTCGTGCCGACGGTCACGAAGTACTGCAGCCGACCGACCGGCGCGACCATGCGCTTCCAGGCCGGGTGCAGTGCCCGCGGCAATTGTTTGGGCGGTGCTACCGACTGGATCACCCGCAGGTAGTCGTGCGCGGTGCCGGTCTCCTGTAGGTGGTTTTCCACCATATCGGTGAAGAACTTCTCGAATTCGGTGTAGTTCGCCGGAATCTCCTTGGGCGGCACCACGAAATTGCGCATGAGCTGCACCGTCTCCTGGTAGTACGCCTCCTTCTCGTCCGGGGTGAGCGGGCGGCGGGCGAAGTATTCGGCATTCTCGGTGAAGGCGAAGGTGCCGGTGTGCAGCACCCAGGCCCACGGCCCGGAGGCCAGCGCCTTGTGTCGGACACCATCGGCGGAGGTGGTGTTCAGCGAGGCATGCATCTTGCGCAGGCGATCCGCTTCCGCGATCGCCTCGTCGCCGCCGTAAACCCACATCATCACCGAACCGATGCTGCGCACGGCGCGTCCGAGTGGATCGGTGCGGAAGGTGGAGTGTTCGTCGACGACGGCGGCAATGGTCGGTTCCATGGTCTGCAGCAGAAATGCCGAACCAGCGGTGAGGGAGAAGGTGATCAAGCCGGTCTCGTCCCACATGCGCGTCCCCGGTGCGAACGGGCGGCGCTCCGGTGCGGTCCGTGAATCGGCGTCGGCTGCGACGGCGGTCATTGCGATCTCCTTTGATCGACCATCCAAGAACTTGAGAGACTTAGTGTAGCAATCTCTCATAGCCTTGGCTTGTCGACCGATCGTCCTGGGCGCCGCTGACACTGCCCCCTAGGCTGAATCAATGTGACGACCGACTGGCGCAAACGGGATGGGCGGATCGGTGTGCTCACCGGCGCGGGCATCTCCACCGATTCCGGCATTCCCGATTTCCGCGGCCCCCGCGGCGTGTGGACGAAAGACCCCATCGCCGAACTGTTGTCGACCTACGATGCCTACCTCTCCGATCCGGAGCTGCGCAAACGCTCCTGGCTGGCCCGCCGCGACAATCCTGCCTGGCAGGCCCAACCCAATGCCGCGCACACCGCGCTGGCCGATCTGGAACGGGCCGGACGCACCATCACGATCATCACCCAGAACATCGACCGGCTGCATCAGCGCGCCGGATCCTCACCGGGCCGGGTGATCGAAATTCACGGCAATATGTTCGAAGTCGTCTGTATCGGTTGCGAATACCAGACGAGCATGGCCGCCACCCTGGCTCGCGTGGCGGCGGGCGAGGCGGATCCGCCCTGTCCGGCATGCGGCGGAATTCTGAAATCCGCGACCATCATGTTCGGCCAGCAAATGGATCGCCGCACCATGACCAAGGCCGCGCTGACCGCCGAGTCCAGCGATATCTTCCTGGCCGTGGGTTCCTCGCTGCAGGTCGAGCCCGCCGCATCGATGTGCGCGATCGCGGTCGACAGCGGCGCGGATCTGGTCATCGTCAATGCCGAACCGACGCCCTACGACAGCATCGCCACCGAGGTCATCCGCGAGCCGATCGGCACCGCCCTACCACGCTTGGCCGCCGAAATACTGGCAAGTTGACGCTACCGCGCTTGGTCGCCGAACTAGTACTGGCGAGTTGACGCGCGACTCTGCCCCAACGGAGCGAGATGCTTACGGGCGACCCGTTGGCGGTCCGAGCCGTCCAAGCGCACGCGACGCAGCCGCAGGACCCAACCATGCACCGCGCACCAGGTGCCGACGCCCCCGCCATCACCGACCCCAACGGAGCGAGATGCTCCTACGCGCGAACACCGCGGCGCCCGCGCCGCCAAAAACACCCCATCAAACACAACCGAGTACCCGCTCGACGTAGCCGTTGGCGAAGCGGCCCTTTGGGTCGAAGCGGCGGCGCACCTCGGCGAAGTGATCCCAGTCCGGATAGCGCGGCCGTAGTGTTTCGGCGGTCTGGAAATGGCGTTTGCCCCAGTGCGGGCGGCCGTTGTACTTGTCGAAAACTGCCTCGCAGGCGCGGAAATACGGTTCGAAGTCCATGCCGCGGTACTGGTGCACGGCGATGTAGCAGGTGTCGCGCCCGCTCGCGGGGGAGAGGTACGCGTCATCGGGGGCAACCCAGCGCACCTCGATTGGCATCGGCGTATCGAACTGCATCGCGAGTTTCTTGATCTCGCGAATGGCCGCTACGGAATGTTCGCGCGGGATCGCGTATTCCATCTCGGTGAAGCGAATAAGCCGAGGTGAGGCGAAGACTCGATAGGAGCGGTCGACCTGGCGGCGGTAGCTGCCCGCATAGGCCGCGCCGCGATGTATCCACGGCACCAGCCGGGGCTGGCGCTTGCCGAGTCGGCACAGCGCGTCGAAGGCGTAGTTGGACATCAGGATGTCGGCGAACCAGTCCGCGGCCCTACCGCGCGGTTGTTCCGGCAGGTCGACGGGGTTGTTGCGCTTGGTCATCGCCAGTGGGCTGTGCCCGAACATATAGAACTCGAAATGCTGGTTGCCGTCGACATGGGAGTCCAGATCGGCTAGAACCTCCTCGACCGGAATCGGGCGCTCGATTCCCTCCAGCACGAACGACGGCACCAGCTGCAAGGTGACCGCGCTGATCACGCCGAGTGCCCCCATGCTGACCCGTGCCGCGCGCCAGCCCTCCGGATCGGATTCCTCGGTCAACTCGACGCGGCTGCCATCGGCGAGTACCAGCTCGATGGATTGCAGTGCGGCCGAAAGGTTTTGCAGTGTCGCACCGGTGCCGTGGGTGGCCGTGGCGGTCGCGCCCGCGATGGTCTGCACGTCGATATCGCCGAGATTGGGAAAGGCCAGGCCGAGCGGATGCAGCGCATGGCTCGCGGCATTGAGGGTGATACCCGCCTCGACTCGAACGCGTCCGGTCTCCCGATTCACATCGAGGATGCGGTTCAGCTTCGCGAGGTCGAGCAGAATGCCGTCGGTGAGTACGGCATCGGTGAACGAATGACCCGCACCGGCGACGCGTACGGTCTGTCCGGTGGTGGCGGCGCGGCCGATGATCTCGGCTAATTCTTCGGTATCGCGCGGGGTGGCGATGGTAGCTGGCGCGCACCGCTGATCCCCGGCCCAGTTCCCCCACGAATTGGTCATGCGTCCAACTGTAAGGGGTGGCTCGAACCGGCGCTAGATGTGTCCGGTTTTTGCGCTAGCGCTTGCGGCCCGCGCAGGCGAACGACTTGGCCCGTTCGACTTCTTCGTCCGTCAAGGGGGGTGCTGGTAGTGGTCGGCGTGGCGTGTCATCGCTGCGTACGCCGTTGAGTGCGATGGCCATATAGCGCTGCCAGGAATTCGGATTCACCGGCTTGGAGAACTCGGCCAGTGCATCGACCATGTGGATCAGCGCGAAGAAGTCCGATGGCTCGATATCGGGCTGTAGAGCACCGGCCTCACGCGCGCGATCGATGACCGCGGCGATGGTCGGCTTGATCCGGTCGCGCAGCTGGGCGAAGCGCTCCAGATCCTCCTCGAGTTCGAGCATGACCTCGCTGAAGCCGCGATTGGTAGCGAGATGGGTGCAGGCGTACTCGAAGAACTGAACCAGCCCCAACCAGGGGTCCGGGTGCTTGGCCGCGGTCTCGGCGGCGACAGCGAACTCGCCGACATTCTGTTCGAAGACCTCGGCGATCAGTTCCCTCTTATTGGCGAAGCGCCGGTAGACGGTGCCGACGCCGACCCCGGCGCGTTCGGCCACGTCATCGAGGGTGATCTCCAAGCCGTGATCGGCGAAGAGCTGGCGGGCTGCCTCGACGATGCGCTGCTGATTGCGGGCAGCGTCGGCGCGTAGACGCCGAGGTGGAGGCACGGTAGTGGCGGGATTCACAGTCACATCCTAGCAATAAGCAGGATTAAGTGGAGGAGTTGTCTCCGTTATTGTGTTAGCTTAACTCGGAAAGCGGAGGAAATACCTCCGGATCAAGCTTCGAGACAAAGGGGACACATGACTACCACGTTGGACCGTGGGGCACTGGCCCCCGAGAAAACCGACTCGGGCCGCCGCGGCTCGCATGCCCTGCGCTGGTGGGTGCTCGCCGTACTCGGCGTGGCTCAGCTCATGGTTGTGCTCGACGCGACCGTCGTGAATATCGCGCTGCCCGCAGCGCAACAGGACCTCGGTTTCAGCGATGGCGATCGGCAGTGGGTCGTCACCGGTTACGCCCTTGCCTTCGGCAGCCTGTTGCTGCTCGGTGGCCGACTCAGTGACCTGTTCGGCCGGCGTAACACCTTCATTATCGGCCTGATCGGATTCGCCGTGGCCTCCGCGGTCGGCGGCGCGGCCACCAGCTTCGAGATGCTGGTCGCGGCTCGCGTCGGACAGGGCGTCTTCGGCGCGCTGCTGGCACCCGCCGCCCTATCGCTGCTCACGGTCACTTTCACCGAACCGAGTGAGCGCGCCAAGGCCTTCGGCATATTCGGTGCGGTTGCCGGCGCCGGTGGTGCCATCGGTCTGCTGCTCGGCGGCATGCTCACCGAATGGGCATCGTGGCGCTGGGTGATGTTCGTGAACCTCGGCTTCGCCGCGGTCGCGCTGATCGGCGCGGTGCTGCTGCTGGCCAAGCATGTGGTGACGGAGCGGCCCCGGCTCGATATTCCGGGCACCGTCGTGGTGACCGCCGCGCTGTTCGGCATCGTCTACGGGTTCTCGCACGCCGAGTCGACCAGCTGGGGCAACCCGGTCACCCTCGGTTTCCTGATCGGCGGCGCGGCACTGCTCGCGGTGTTCGTGGCGCTCGAGACCCGGGTCGCGAATCCGCTGTTGCCACTGCGCATCGTGCTGGACCGCACCCGCGGCGGTTCGTTCCTGACAGTGTTCGTCATGGGCATCGGAATGTTCGCGATCTTCCTGTTCCTGACCTACTACATGCAGCTGAGCATGGGGTACTCGCCGATCAAGACCGGTCTGGCGTTCCTGCCGATGGTGGCGGGCATGGTCGTCTCCTCGACCACGGTCCCCTCGCTGCTGTTGCCGAAGGTCGGTCCGAAGATGGTTGTCGCCGGTGGCTTTCTGGTCGCCGCGCTCGGCATGGCATGGCTGACCCAGATCAGCCTCGACAGCAGCTATGTCGCGAATATCCTGCCCGCCCTGGTCCTGATGGGCCTCGGTCTCGGTGGCGCGATGTCGACCGCCTTCCAGGGCGCGACGGCCGGTGTGCACCACGAGGATGCCGGTGTCGCCTCGGCGATGATCAACACGAGCCAGCAGGTCGGCGGCTCGATCGGCACGGCGCTGCTGAGCACCATCGCAGCCTCGGCCGCGACCGACTACCTGTCATCGCGTACGCCGGGTCCGCTGGCCGTGGCGCAGGCCCAGATCGAGAGCTACACGACCAGCTTCTGGTGGGCCACCGCGATTTTCGTGGCCGGTGCGGTGATCACCGGATTCCTGATGCCGAATGCGGTTCCGGCTCCGTCGGAAGGTGAACCGGTAATCGTGCACTGAGCTGTTCCGCTCGAACAGCACAGCGCCCGCATCAATGACGATGCGGGCGTTGTGTTTTCGTCGATCGCCTCGGCCGTCACCGGGCCGAAGGCCCCAGCCGCCACCATGCTGAACAGTTGCTGGTGCCCATTTTTCGCCGTCTTCCGAGGCGTTTCGGATCTCGCCCTCGGTGCCGCCGTCATCGCTGCCGACCTGTGTCCGTAGGGATGGCCGGGAACTTCGGCCGAACATTCCCAGCATTCGTACGCGCTCAGCGCCCCGTGTCAACGAACGATGCTGTTCATGGTGCGTCCCGTCGTCCCGGATGTTCGGCTCGGCCGACCCGCCCGTTAGCATTGCGCCGGTGACATTCGGCTCGGCAGGAGGTCAGCGCATGGCTCAGCGGGCCCGCAACCCTGCCGTCGAACCGTTGGTGCTGGTGGTGATCTCGCTCGGCGGTGGTCTCGGCGCGCTGGCGCGCTATGGCATCGGCGTGTGGTGGCCGTCGCAACCGCATCAGGTCCCCTGGGCGACCTTCACGATCAATGTCGTGGGATGCTTTGCGATCGGAATTCTGATGGTTCTGATCACCGAGGTGTGGGTAGCCCACAGACTGCTCCGCCCATTTCTCGGTATCGGCGTGCTCGGCGGCTTCACCACTTTTTCCACCTATAGCCTCGAGGTTCGTAGACTGCTCGAATCGGGTGCCGTGGTCGAGGCACTCGGCTATCTCGGGGGAACAGTGGTGGCCGGACTGGGGGCGGTTGTGCTCGGCATGTTTTCGGCACGGTGGGCTACTGGTACGGCACGGCGGACGAGTTGAATAGTGGACAGCGCGACGGAAGGGGGTCAGGCGATGAAAGATTCACCGACGGGCACTGGTCCGGCGGCGGGACAGTGGCAGTCGGCGGCGCGGCTGACGGTGCTGCTCGACGAGGACGACAAGTGGCGGCACGGGCCCCTGTACCACGAGATCGTGCGGCGCGCCCGCGACACAGGGCTGGCCGGCGCCAGCGTGTGGCGCGGCGTGGAGGGTTACGGGTCGTCCTCACGCATCCACACCAGTCGGATCCTCGATCTGGCCGAACACCTACCCGTGCTGGTGATGATCATCGACGAGGCCCAGCGGTTGCGCGCCTTCGTCGAACAGAATTCCGAGCTACTCGTTGCGGTGAATGTCGCATTGTCCGAAGTCGAGGTCTGGCAGCCGACGCTGGGGGTCGCCCGATGATGGTGGTGCTCGTCCTGGTCGGCGGCATGATCGGTGCGCCGGCGCGGTATCTCATCGACCGTTCGGTGGCCGCGCGATTCGAATCTCTGCTGCCGCTGGGCACATTGACCGTTAACATTGTCGGTTCGGCGTTGCTCGGTGGACTGATCGGCGCCGGCGTGAACCACTGGCTGCTGGCCGCCGCGGGAACAGGTTTCTGCGGTGCGCTGACCACATTCAGCACCTTCGGCTACGAGACGATCAGGCTCGTGGCCGAGGGCGCCTACGCCTATGCGGTGGGCAATGTGGTGCTCAGCGTCGTGACCAGCTTGACCGCGGTGTTCGTCGCCGCGGCCACGACCCAGTGGTTGTGGACATGATTCTGATGACGAGCCGGGCGCAGCCGACACGGAAGGGAGACCCGAGCATGGCCCATGATCGAGCCGGGCGACCCGCGCGTCCCACTGACCTCGAGGACGTCGCGCGTTTGGTGACGGCCTACTACAGCCGCATCCCCGATCCGGCCGAGCCCGCACAGCAGGTGGCCTTCGGCACCTCGGGGCATCGGGGCTCGAGTCTGGACACCGCCTTCAACGAGGCGCACATCCTGGCCATCACCCAGTCGATCGTGGAATACCGTGCCACCCGCGGGATTACCGGTCCGGTCTATCTGGCCCGCGATACCCACGCGTTGTCCGAACCCGCCTGGACCACCGCGCTCGAGGTGCTGGCCGCCAACGATGTGACCACGATGATCGACGCGCGCGATCGCTACACACCCACGCCCGCGCTGAGTCATGCGGTGTTGCGCCACAACCGCGGTGGGGCCAAGCATCAGGCCGATGGCATTGTCGTCACGCCATCGCATAATCCGCCGCGCGACGGCGGCTTCAAATACAACCCCCCGCACGGCGGTCCGGCCGACACCAAGGCCACCGATGCCATTGCCAACCGCGCCAACGAACTGTTGCGCAGCGGCTTGGCCGGGGTGCGGCGGACCACGCTGCGGCATGCGCTGGAGAACTGCGTCGAGCGCTACGACTACCTCGACCACTACATCGCGGATCTGCCGAATGTGTTGAACCTGGACGCCATTCGTGGTGCCGGGATCCGGCTCGGCGCCGATCCGATGGGTGGAGCCAGTGTCGACTACTGGGAGGAGATCGGACAGCGCTACGACCTCGAACTCGAGGTCGTCAACCCGTTCGTCGATCCGACCTGGCGGTTCATGACACTGGATTCCGACGGCAAGATCCGGATGGATCCGTCCTCGCGCTATGCGATGGCCTCGCTGATCGCGATCAAGGACGATTACGACATCTCCACCGGCAACGACGCCGACGCGGATCGGCACGGCATCGTCACACCCGATGGCGGACTGATGAATCCGAACCACTTTCTCGCGGTCGCCATCGAATATCTGGTCGCGAATCGGATGGGTTGGGATGCGCTCACCAAGATCGGCAAGACGGCGGTGAGTTCGTCGATGATCGACCGAGTGGTCAGCGTGCTCGGGCGCGATGTGTACGAGGTGCCGGTCGGCTTCAAATTCTTCGTACCCGGATTGTTCAGCGGCAGTCTGGCTTTCGGCGGTGAGGAAAGTGCGGGCGCATCGTTCTTGCGCATGGACGGCACGGTGTGGACCACCGATAAGGACGGCATCCTGCTCGCCTTGTTGGCCACCGAGATCGCCGCCGTCACCGGCCAGAGCCCGTCGGCCCGCTATGTCGAACTCGAGAAGCGCTACGGCAGTCCGGCCTATGCCCGCATCGACGCCGTCGCGACCCCGGAACAGAAAGCACTCCTCGGTAAGTTGACACCGGACATGATCACCACGAAGGAGATCGCCGGTGAGCCGATCACCGCGGTCCTCACTCGAGCCCGCGGCAACGGCGCCCCCCTCGGCGGCCTGAAGGTCACCACCGAAAACGCCTGGTTCGCCGCGCGCCCCTCCGGCACCGAAGACAAGTACAAGATCTACGCGGAGTCCTTCGAGGGCCCCGAACACCTGACCCAGGTCCAAGCGGCCGCGGAAGAAGTGGTGGGGCAGGCGCTGTCCGGTGAGTGATAGATCGACCGCGGGGTCGTCGGAGTCGCTGGGTTCGGGAGCTTCGGCGGGGACGGCAGCGGCGTCGGGTGGGTCGGCGTCCAGGGCTTTGCCGGTGGAGATCTGGGTACTGATCGGGGCGTCGTTTGTTATCGCCGTGGGGTTCGGTCTGGTGGCGCCCGTATTGCCGCAGTTCGCGCGGGGGTTCGGGGTCGGGGTTGCGGCGGCTTCGGCGATTGTCAGTGCGTTTGCGTTGATGCGGCTGCTGTTCGCGCCGGTCAGTGGGCGATTGGTACAGCGGCTGGGGGAGCGGTCGGTGTATCTCGGCGGTTTGTTGATCGTCGCGGTGTCGACGGGGGCCAGTGCGTTTGCGCAGAGTTATTGGCAGCTGCTGGTGTTGCGGTCGGCGGGTGGGGTCGGGTCGACCATGTTCACGGTGTCGTCGCTGGCACTGGTGATCCGGATGTCGCCGCCCGCGCAACGTGGGCGGGTGTCCGGGCTGTGGTCGACGAGTTTTCTGATCGGGTCGGTGAGCGGGCCGCTGGTCGGCGGCGCGCTCGCCGGGCTCGGGTTGCGGGCGCCGTTCCTGATCTATGCGGCGGCGCTGCTGCTCGCGACCGCGGTGGTCTATGTGAATCTGCGGCATTCGACCCTGGCCGCACCGGAACCGGTGGGCGGGTTGCGGCTGATGTCGTTCCGGGAGGGATTGGCCCGGTCGGAGTATCGGGCGGTACTGCTATCGAATTTCGCCAATGGTGCTGCGGTATTCGGGGTGCGGATGGCGCTCGTGCCGCTGCTCGTTGTCGAAGTGCTGCATCAGAAACCGGGTATGGCAGGTGTCACCCTGACCGTGTTCGCCGCGGGCAATGTGGCGGTGCTTTTCGCGTCCGGCAGGCTCTCCGACCGCTTGGGACGCAAACCGTTCCTGATCACCGGATCGCTGATCTGTGCGGCGGGTACCGCTGGACTGGGTCTCGCGTCGAACCTGCCCTGGTTGCTGATGACCTCATTCGTCGCCGGGCTGGGCTCGGGCATGTTCACTCCCGCTCAACAGGCCGCGGTCGCGGACGTCATCGGACCGAAGGCCCGCGGCGGCCCGGTCCTCGCGGGCTTCCAGATGGCAGCCGACCTCGGCACCGTCGTCGGCCCGGTCGCGGTAGGCGCCGTGGCCCAACACTTCTCCTACGGCCTCGCCCTCGCACTGACCGGCGCACTACTCGCCATCGCAGCCGCGATCTGGGCACTCGTCCCGGAACCACTGCACCGCCGAGGCGTCGCATCGAAACTGGAAACCGCTGTGGACTCCCCGCCCGGCTCCACCTACGGCCCCCACGGCGCCGAGTCCCCCACATCCGACTCCCAAGGAAACGACTACGCCTCCCGCTGACCTGGACGTCTGATCACTATGTAACCCTGTAGGCCTCCCCCGACGTTTGCCTGCGTGAATGCACCGTGATCGACGGTCAAGAACGCACCCCGCGCGCGCGTTGGCGTGTGGTTGGGGCAGAGTGGTCGGAGTGAGCGAATCGGGATCGAAATACACGCCGCGGCCGATGTCCAGTGCGACCACATATGCCCTGGGTGGCGTGGCGCTCGCGCTCATCGTGTTGATCGTGATCCTGGCTTTTCGATGGGGACGTGACGACGCCACGATCCGCAATGACGGATACGGGTCGGTGCGCAGCACGGATGTCCGCGCGGCCCTGGACCAGAACAACGGGACGATTCTGCTCGGCCGCCCGGATGCGGCGAAGACCACCGATGTGTACGAGGATCCGCTGTGCCCGTCCTGCGGTGCGCTGGAGCGGCTCTACGGTCAGGAGATCGCGCAGCAGACCGACGAGGGCAAACTCGCCGTCCGATATCACCTCGTGACCTTCCTCGACCCGAAGTCGAAGAGCGAGGACTATTCGACGCGTGCGGTCGCCGCGAACGAATGTGTCGCCGATAACGGTTCGGGCCCGGTGTATTCGAAATTCCACGCGCTGCTGTTCACCTCGAAGCAGCCGAAGGAAGGCGGCGCGGACCTCAGCAATGACGATCTCGCGAATGTCGCCAAGGAATCGGGCGCCTCGCTGGAGGCGGTGCAGTGCATCAGCTCCGGCGCGAAACTCGACGCGGCCAAGATCCACGCCCACATGGCGCGCGCGGCGCTGACCGAGGCCAACGGGGAGGTCGCCACGCCAGCCGTCTTCGACGGAAAGAACAAGGTCGACGTCAACAACCACGAATGGGTCGTCGACCTGACCAAGTGAATTGTGCCGGGCGGTGGTACCGCCCGGCACGACCCAGCTACCCGGCGGGTTCGGGCTCCGGCTCACCCTTCACGATCTCGGCCAATTCGCGCTCGACGAGCTCGTCGTGCGCCTTGGCCTGCGCGGCCGCCTTCTTCGGACTCCAGTGTCCGGCCATCAGGAAGACGAACGGTAGGAACACCACCTGCGCCGCCAGGCAGATCCACCACCAGCGTTCCCACTGCTTCGGCGAATCGGCTTGCGCCTGCTGCACTTCCGTGGCGTGCGCGGCCAGATAGGCCTGATCATCTGCCGGGATGGTGCCGACCGACTGCAACTGCGTAGCCGCCTGCGCAAGTTTGGGGCCGACGGTCGCCGCCACCGCGAGGTCGGCGGCCGGAATCTGCTGCACGGCTTGCAGGCGCGCGATCGCCTGATCCACCGGAATGCCGAACTTCTTCGCGACCTGTCCGACTGCCGCCAGACCCGCGTTGGCATCGGCCGGATTCGTGGTCAGCGCGGCCAATGTCGCCGAATCAATGGCCTGCAGCGTCGCCAACTCCTGTGGGTAGCGGGTGTTGAGACCGACGGTGGTTTGGATATCGGCGGGTGACGCGCCGGTCAGTTTGGTCAGCGCGGTGATCTGTGCGGCCTGATCACCGGGGTTGTGCTGCAGTGCCGCAAGGGTTTCCGTGCCGACAGTCTGGATGGTCGCGAGTTGCTGGGCGTATTTGTGCGCGATCTCCGACAACCGGGGTCCATAATTGACCAGCGGACCGGCCGCGTTCACCACGATCAGCAATCCGAATAGCACCACGGTGACAACGCTGCGCAGTGTGCCGCCCCACACCGCGAGCCCCACCGCGGTAGCGGCCGGATTACGGGCCTCGACCGTCTCGGTGAAGCTCGCCATCCAGGTGGAGTAGGCAATGCCGGTGCCGACCGCGATCACTACGAAAACCGCGGCGAACGAGTAGTAACCGGTATCGGGATGATCGGTGTAGCCGATGAACAGGTACATGCCGACGATGCTGATGAGCGCGCCGACGATCATGAACGGCTTGCGCACCTTCAGTTTGTCCGACACGATCCCGGCCAGCACCAGGGCGATCGCATTGGCGGCCCAGTACCAGTTGCCGAGCGCATTGGCCTTGGCCGGGCTGAAGCCGAAATTCGTCGCCATATACACCGGTAGGAACGACACGATGGTGTAGAAGAAGGCGAGGAACAGGCTGATCGCCAACGCCGAGCCGATGATGTTGGGGCGCAGCATCTGTCGCCACACGCCCTGCTCGAGTTCCTTGACGTCCAGACCGCGGGCGCGGGCCTCGATCAGCGCACGGTCGCGCAAGGTCACCATGATCTGGTCACGCAGTTGTGGGCTCAGTTCGCGCAATCCGATCACCGCGACCACCGCGATGACGAGGCTGATCACACCGCACAGCCGATAGTGGTACTGCCAATCCGGATGCGCGTCGAGCGTGTGGGTGGAGATCTGCGTCGTGACCAGTGCGCCGATGACCGGTCCCAGTGTCCAGAAGCCCATTGCCGATGCCCGGTCCAGTTGGGGGGAGAAGTCGCGAATCAGTGCCGGTGTGGCCACAAGCACCGCACCCTCGACAATGCTGACCAGGCAGTACACGAACAGGTACTGCTCTTTGGTGGTCGTCGCGGGCACCGCGAACAGGGTCAGCAGCGAGCAGATCACCACGCCGTAGGCGACGATATTCGCCCGCCCCCACCGATCCAGCACGCCCGCGAGCACCGAGGCCACCGCGCCGAAGGCGGCGCCGATGATGAAGATCCAGACGAAGTAGGCGAAGGACAGGTCGAAGTAGCCGATGAGTTCATTTCCCACGGCGCCGGTGACGAATAGTTGGTAGTAGAGCGCGATCGAGGCGATGACCACGACGGCCAGGTACCAGGAACGGGCGGGTGTATCGGGATAGTGCGGTAGCTTGCGTTGCCACAGCCCCGTGAGCAGGGTCGGCGGGTCCGCAATCTGGGTCGAGCTCATGGTCGAGATGCCTTTCTAGCCACGGCATTTCGTAAAGGACCTGAGCCGTGCATGGATCAGGGCGATTTGCCGGGTGGACACAGGGTAGTGAGATGGATCACTGCCCGCAGCTGTTTCGGACCATGAGAACGTTCGATTTGCGCAATTGGAATAGACCGTACCGATGAGTGGGACTATTGGTTGACGCCGCAAGTATCTCGAGATGGGGTGGGGATTGTGAATTCGGCCGCCGCAGAGTGGTTTTCGATTCCCAGATCGGGCGGATATTCGCCGGAATAGAACGGCGGTTGCGCGCCGGATTGCTGGAAATAATTCCGGCACTGGTGATTTCGTTGATCGTACTGACGACAACGGGGCCCGTGCACAATGGCACGGACCCCGCTAGGTCTATCCGGGCTTACAGGTAAGCGCCGCACACGGGCCAAGCGCCCGGGCCCTGGGTGGCGAGCACGTTCTCCGCGACGCGGATCTGCTCCTCACGGCTGGCGTTGGCCGGGCTGCCCGAGCCGCCGTTGGCCGACCAGGTGCTCTGCGTGAACTGCAGACCGCCTGCGAAGCCGTTACCGGTGTTGATACCCCAGTTGCCACCGCTTTCGCACTGCGCGACGGCGTCCCAGTTGTGGCCGGATGCCGATGCGGTGGCGGTGGACAGTCCGAACGGAACGGCGGCGATGGCACCGGCGACGGCGGCGATTCCAAGGGCACGGGTGAACTTGCGGTTCTGAGTCATGTGTATTCCTGGCTGCGCCCGCTCGGCCCCGGCGGACTTCCGCCGTGTCCCTGCCCCCAGCGATGTCGGGGATCCTCGAAACCGCGGGGCAGGGTTACCGGCGTTCAGCAGTTCGAGTTCGAGCTCGTCGCATTGATCCGAGCTGTCGACGACGACGCTAGCGAAGAATTCGCGACAGATCACGTTGAGATAACGTCCGAATTGTCTCGACCGAAACTGTGGATTATCGGCATTCACCCAGTTCGAATGCGTAAAAATGTATATATACGACCGTTCGTGATAGTTACGTTATGTGTTCGGGATCACTACGAAATAGTGACCTGGATCGCGTTTGAGCTCCGGATCCTGGGATGTATGTCCGGTTCTGCGGCTGGTCCGTCTCGGTGTGGATGGTGAAATTGTTATCCGCTGTGGTATTTGTGAATCCCGGTCAGCCCCGGTTCGAGTCTCATAAATCGGGTTTTGCGGCGTGTGCGCGCTTTACGACGACAGGATCTAGCTGTTGCGGGTCATGACGTTGTAGTCGTTGCTTCGGTTTGATGCGGGTGGGTTGTTAGGGTGGCGGGGTGAGTTCTCCGGAGGCGTCCAGACGGTAGCCGCTCGGCCTGTGGGCTGGGCGGCGTTGTGAGCGTGGTCCCTACTGGTCGCTGAGCGACTGGTGCGGTTTGGTATCTCGCAGCGCCGGATGATGTCGGTTTCTTGCTGTCGGGTGGATGGTTCGCCTGATTCTGCAATCCATCTCGGGTGTCGTGGATTTGGCTGCGGCGCCTTGTATCCGGGGAGTTCTCTCTTATGCCCGTTGTGGTGTTTGTGCTGGCTGCTGCGGTTTTCGCGCAGGGCACGTCCGAGTTCATGGTGTCGGGACTGCTGGAGCAGATCGCAGCCGATGTCGGGGTCTCGCTCGGTGCGGCTGGCTTGCTGACCTCGTTATTCGCGGCCGGCATGGTGGTGGGGGCGCCGGTGATGGTGATGTTGGCGGGCCGGTTGCCCGTCCGGTATTCGGTGACAGCGTTTCTGGGGTTGTTCTGTGCTGCGCATGTCGTTGGTGCTGCGGCGCCCGGGTTCGCGGTGCTGCTGGTGACGCGCGTTGTCGCGGCGGTCGCCAATGCTGGGTTCTTGGCGATCGTTCTGGCTGCGTTGCCGCAGTTGGTGGGTCCGGCGGTGCTCGGGCGCGCGAGTTCGGTGGTGGTGTCCGGGGTGACGGTGGCCTGCATCGCCGGTGTTCCCGCGGGCACGTTGCTGGGGCAGGTCTGGGGCTGGCGTTCGGCGTTCTGGGCCGTTGCCGTCATCAGCGCGGCAGCGCTGGTGCCGGTGTGGATGATGCTCGGTGGTGACGTGCGCGACGGCGATATGCCGGACGGGCAGACGCCGTCGATGCGACGCGAATGGCTGGTGGTGCGGCAGCGGCCGGTTCTGATTGCCGTCGTGGCTGGTGTCCTGGTCAACGCGGCAACCTTCGCTGGGTTCACCTTTCTGGGGACCATCACGACCGGCATCGCCGGTGGTGATCGGTGGGTTCCGGTGGTGCTGGCCTTGTTCGGTGTCGGCTCGTTTCTCGGAGTGATGGTCACCGGTCGTTACAGCGACCGTCATCAGCGGCGGATCATCCTTGTCGGAACGGTCGTCCTCGTCGGAGTCTGGCTGCTGGCCGCGGTGACCGCGCAGGCGTTGATCGGGGTGTTGGTCATGTCGGTGGTGGCGGGTGCGGGCGCGTTCGGTATCGGTTCGACGCTGATCGCGACGATCGTGCAGACTGCCACGCCGGTGGCTCCGCGTATCGCCGGTGCACTGGCGACCACCGCGTTCAACATCGGTGCCGTTCTCGGCCCCGCCGCTGCGGGTCTGCTCGTCGACCGCACTGATCACCCGACCATGGCGTTGTGGTGCAGCGCCGCCTTCACCACTGTTGCGGTGAGTGTCGTTGTGATGGGCCAGCGTCGGCGCGTCACGAGCCCGGTCGAGCAGGTGCGCGCCGATGCACGCTAACGCTCCCTTGTCGGTCGAAGGTCGGCGACGACTGGTCCAGCGGTGCCAGAGCCGCCCGATCGCTCACGTTGCCGCTGAGATGGGGATCTCGCGCCAGTGTGCAAGCAAGTGGGTCAACCGATTTCGCCGGTACGGGGAACTCGGTTTACTCGACCGGTCCTCGGTGCCGCGTCGCCAGCCCACCGCGACCACCGCGGAAGTTATCGTGCGGATCGAGCAAATGCGGCGGGAACGCAAATGGTCGGCGCGGCGTATCGCCTCCGAACTGGCCATCGAAGGCTTGTCGGTGTCGGTGCGCACCGTGAGTCGGCATTTGGCCCGGCTCGGGTTGAACCGGCGCCGGTTCCTCGACCCCGGTGGTGAAATCAACCGAGCCCCACGCCGAATCATCGCTCGCCGACCAGGGCACATGGTTCACGTGGACATCAAGAAAGTCGGCCGTATCCCCGACGGCGGCGGCTGGCGAACCCACGGCAGAGGATCCGATCACGCCAAGGCCGTCGCCCGCGCCAAAACCCACGGGACCCGCACCGGATACGTGTTCCTGCACACCGCGGTCGACGGCTACTCACGATTGGCCTACACCGAAGCGCTGCCCGACGAGAAAGCCACCACCGCCATCGGTTTCGTGTTCCGAGCGCGGGCGTTCTTCGCCGCACACGGCATCGACCGGATCGAAAGGATCGTCACGGACAACGGGTCTTGTTACCGGGCAAAAGATTTCGCGAAAGTCCTACTCGGTGCCCGCCATCAGCGGATTACGCCCTATACACCCCGCCACAACGGCAAAGTCGAACGCTATAACCGGATCCTGGCCGAAGAATTCCTCTACGCCCGCGAATGGACAAGCGAACCCCAACGCCGCGAGGCGCTCGGTGTCTGGAACATCCACTACAACTATCATCGACCCCACTCGGCCACCGGGAACCGGCCACCAGCCAGCCGCCTCCACGCCGGCGTCACCAACGTCCAGGCCTCATACATCTAGCTGGTCAGAAGGTTGACGTCGCACGGTCACCCCCTCGGTAGCCGATGGGCGTGTCGGGTACATCGGCCGGTCGAGAACGACATCAGAGCTCACCGATGTGGTCAGGCGGGCGGCGGAATCGGTCGATTCCGTGCTCTGTGTCGATTACGAGATGGCCTGGACCATTCCATCGGCCGCGGACCGTTCGATGGCGGCTAGCAGCCGGTGGTGACGTAGGGCGGTCTCGAAGTTGGGATTCGGTTGCCTGGCTTCGGTAATGGCGTGAGCGACCTCCTGGTAGAGGGCCGCAATGTTGGCCGGTGGGCCGGACTGGACGCTGGCGGGCACGGTGCGATAGGTGTCGGGCATGGCCAAGGCCTCGTCGCCGATCCGGATATCCCAGTCGCCCCAGTGGATGAACGTCCCGGGCTGGGCTGGGGTGGCGGTCAACGTTGCGTCGCTGCCGACGAGCTCGAGGCGGAACCCGTCCCGGGCGGGCCCGTTGCCGCCATGTACGGCGACCGAAGCGGTAGCGCCGTTGGCCAGCACTCCGTGCAGCAGCACGTGACTGGGCGTGGCGTTGGGCACAGTCCGCTCCGTCCCGGCGACGAGCACACGGTCGTGCGTGCGGGGCAGCCGTGCGGAGACTTCGGTCAGTGAGCCCGCGACTTGTTCGAGTGTGGCCAGGAAGTGACCGGCCATGATGGTCAGGATGTTGGTTCCCTCCGAAGGGTCGAGGCCGAACACCAGGTTCGGCGGTATTCGACTGCCGCCCCAGGGGGCGCCCTCCGCCACCAGTGAAACCGATTCGAGCATGCCGATTCGACCGTCGGCCAGGAGGTCTGCGGCGAAGCGGACGCTCGGGGAGTGATGGCCCTGGAGGACGACCGCATGAACGACTCCGGCGGCGGTGGCGGCTTCGGTCAGTTCACCCGCTTCGTCGGCGTCGACGCCCAGCGGCCATTCGGACACGACGTGCTTGCCGGCGTCGAGTGCTGCCCTGATCACGGCGGCATGTCCGGAGGCCTTCATCGAGACGACGACCAAGTCGACCTCGGGGTGCGCGGTGAGTTCACCTGCGTCGGCGAAGGCGTACCGAGCGCCGTGGGTGGCGGCCGCCCGGTCCGCGCTGGCCTGGTTGGTGGTCGCGACCGCGGTCACGTCGAACTCCTCGAGCGCTGCGAGCGCGGGCAGGTGCGAGCTGTCCGCCCAACGCTTGCCCCGACAACTCCGACTCGAATCATGTGCGCTCCTTAGTTGTGTACCTTTCGGTATGAAACTAGGTGGCGCAGAGCTCTCATGCAAGAGATAATGTACCGATAGGTAAAAAACTGGAGCGAGCACGGAGGACGGCATGCCCGGCGGACGCCCCCGCTCATTCGACGCGGAAACCGCACTCGACCGCGCGCTGGAGGTGTTCTGGCGCAACGGCTACGAGGGCACCTCACTGACCGACCTGACCGCCGCGATGGGCATCAACAAGCCGAGCCTTTATGCCGCCTTCGGTAACAAAGAGGAACTGTTCGCCAAGGTTCTCGCCCGCTACCTCCACGGCCCCGGCGCCTACACCGCCGAGGCGCTGGACGCGTCCACCAGCCGTGAGGTCGTCGAACGGCTGATCCGCGGGGCCGTCGACCTGACCGCAGGCGAAAGCACGCCCCATGGTTGCCTGTGCGTCAAGACCGTTCAAGCCTGCGGACCCGACGCGCACGCTGCACGCCAGGACGCCGTCGCGGTACGCAAAGCCGGCGAGGCGGCGCTGCGCAGACGGCTCGAGCAGGCCACCGACCTGCCGTCCCACTACGAACCAGCCGCCCTGGCCGCACTCATCCACACAATCTCGGACGGCATCGCCGTCCAGGCCGCGGCCGGGCGCCGCCGCGACGAGCTACTGCAGATCGGCACCTCGGCGCTTCGCGCCATCCTGGGCGAAGGCACGCAGACCACGCCGTGACAAAATCGGTCGAGGGCGCCGCATTCGGAGTCTTCAGCCAATCACCCGGTGGCCGGCCCGGCACAGCAGCTCAGACGCCTCGTCCACCTGATCAACGGGGATCAGCACGATGTCGCCGTCGAAGCTGGCCGCGACCCAGACCGGCACATTGCCGGCGGCGAGCGGTGTCACGATCGCAGCCAACATGCCGGTCGCGTCCGGCGGGTGCGCCTCGTCGCCATTCCACAGCGCCACCCAAGCGTCGTCGGCCGCATCCTTGCGTCGCATGCGAGCTCCGCCGTCAGGGCCGCGCACGACCGCGAGCACCTCGCCATCACGGGCGACCTCGCCGTCCGATACCGCGCGCTCCAGCACGTATCGACCCTCCAGCACCCGCAACGTCTGATGATCAGCGACCGACATCAGCGCATCGTCGCACACCGATCGCGTCCGATGTCCAGCGTTATGGAGAGTTCGTAAGGAATCACAAACGCCCCCTCCGTCACCCCTGAATCGAGGCGATTTGGTCGCCGACACGCCAGTGGTGTAACTTCGTTCAGGCAGTCAGGGAAACCCGACGGCAACCCACTCGGGGCTATGGCGCAGCTGGTAGCGCACCACACTGGCAGTGTGGGGGTCAGGGGTTCGAGTCCCCTTAGCTCCACAAGTAGAGACGAATAGGGATGTTGATCAGGGGTTTTGCCATCTTTCAGCCATGAGACCAGCTTCGATCGAGTGTCGCATATCGCCTGGTCAGCGCCTGTTTTCTTGTTCTAGTTGGCCCCCCAAGGTGTGTCTTCGTTCCGGCTCGGTGTTGATTAAGTCGGAAGGCACTCTTTCATTACCGCGACCGCGAGCCATGCTCGTCGCGAGTGTGGTCTCACCTGGTCATCATGGATTGATGTCGGGACCGAGCCCGCCCGTGTGTGTCGCGGGTGCGGACGCCACGCTCGCGCAGGCGGTTCAACACGGTGGCCGGATCGACGGCGAAGTGTTTCCCGACTCGTGCCAGGGACCAACCGAGACGGTAGAGGCGGATCGCCTCGTCGGTCTGGTCGGGGGACAGGCCGCGTCGGCGCATCGGCACGTCGTGGCGATGCAGGATGGCGCTGATGGTGGGGCGGTCGACACCGAATCGGTTGCTCAGTTCGTAGGTCGTTGCGCCAGCGACATAGTCGTGTATCAGCATCTGGATTTGGTCCTGATCGAGTTGTCGTGCCCGCCGCGGTGTGGACTGGTGGGCCACCAGGGGCGGCAGCGGTGAACTCTCGCCACCGATCGCGGTGCGTTCGTCACGACGCCGTGGCTTGTCGGCCATCTGTTCTCGCGCGAGTTCGACGAGCACCTTCGCGATCTTGCCGGCATCGGGCGGATCATGACGGAGGCCACGAACCGCAAGTTCGCCCCACCGGGTAACGGTGTTGATCGGAGTTGTCATGCGTCCACTGTCCTACCTGACGGCAAGTGGTGAGTGCCCGGGGCAGAAGGTTCTGGCTCGCAGTGGTGACCATGGTTGCTCGGTCGTTGGCCGAGTCGCAGTTCGGCGGCGGATGCTGCTGCCGAGTCCCGGAGAGTGGAAGTTGGCGGATGTGTCGGAAAGACGAGTGCAGGTGGGGACTTGATCACGAATCTCTGTCATCGATGACGCTGATTGGTGTTCAAGTGGAGGCTATTTGGGTTCGCTGGAGCATGGCACAGGTTCACCGATTGTGGTGCAATATCTGTATTCTGTTGAGTTGTAATGGTTTTCGGTACTTCAGTGGAAGTAGCTGAGTGGGGGACCGTTGTCGCGTTGTGTCGATTGGTTCGGTTTCGGTGTGTTGTCTGCTTCAAATGGGTTGTGGCGTGGGCGGAATCATTGATCGGAATGTGGTCCATTGTGGTGCCGGTCGCGTGTTGTGGGCGACCGGCACCGTGGTTGTCATGGGTGGTGGGGTTGGGGTTCGGCGGTGAGTAGTGGGTGGGGTTCTTGGGTGAGTGCTGCGAGTGCGGCGGTGATTTCGTGGAGGTCGGCTTTGACGTAGGTGGCGGTGGTGCCGTGGGTTTTCGGGTGTGGTGGCCGGCGTAGGTGCGGGCGGTGGCGTAGCCGAAGGTGTGTTCGACCCAGGTGAGGGTGGTGTGGCGTAGCCAGTGGGAGGTGATGTGTTGGGTTGCGACCCAAGGCAGGTGTTCACCGATGCGGGTCCAGAGGTGGTCATAGCGGCGGGCCGTGATGGGTTTGCCGTTGCGGTAGCGCAGCAGCTGTCCGTCGGGCGGGCTGTGGCGTTGTTCGGCGTGGTGCAGTAGGTGCCGCATGAGGGTGGGGGAGACGGGTTGCCACCGGTCGATGCCTTCTTTTTCGCGCAGCCGGATTAGGCAGTGGTGTGGGTCGAGGTCGCAGGGGCGTAGGTGTAGGGCGCCGTTGCGGCGGCAGGCCGTTTCGATGTGTAGCCGCAGTATTAGGCGTCGAGTTCGCGGTCGTTGCCGGTGAGGGAGGCGACTTGGCAGATCTGGGCGAGGAGCGGGGAGGAGATCGCCTGTCGGTGTGATGGTGGTCGGGTGGGTATTGCTAGGTGGCGGGCGGGGTTTCGGGTGGGGTGGATCCAGTTGTTGTCTTCGGCGTAGCGGTAGAGGCAGCGTGCGGTGCTGATGAAGTGTTCGCGTGCGCTGGTGCCGTTGCGGGTGCCGGTACACCGCGCCTTTGGTGAATCTGGCTGCGGCGCCGACCGCGTCCAGTGAGGTGCGGTGGTAGCCGCGGCGAACAGCCGCTCGGCCGCGTCGACGAGCGCTTGGCGGGTCTGCTCGACGTAGTCCAGGCGTTGAGGCTTGACATTGCTCACGATGCTCATAGTAAGGTTCGATACCTTAAGTATCTGTGATACTGAAGGTCTCCTTGTGATTTAGCAGACTACCGGATTGCGCATTGCTGAATTGATGCCAGTTTCCGAAGGAGTTGCCATGACACACCGCACCCCGATCGGCCACGGACTGGGTATCGCACGGCTCGCCGCGGAAATCGACTACCCGCCTCTCACCGGAGATGTGCAACGCGACATCATCGGCATCCTGGAACAGTTACGCGCCCTTTATCGATGCCACCCACGGGCACCGGAGGTCGAATCGCCGAACCTCTGCCCGCATACCATGCGATATCTCGACCACATGGCCGGCGCATTGGCGCCGACCGGCCTCGACGCCACCGCTACGCTAACGGTCATCGGCCTGCTCACAGGGTGGGTGCGCGCCCTCGCCGCACAAGAAGAAGCCGGGCTCTCCGCGCGCGCAAACATGGCCGACCACATCTCAGCGATGCTGTCCCACGGCGACTACCCACAGTTGACCGCGCTATTCGCCACCCTCGAATCCGCCACCCCACCCGACACCGACACAGCATTCCGAACGTGCATCGAAGCGCTACTGTTCGGCATCGTTCCGTTGGAACCGTGAGTCGCCCAGTGCAATAGGTGTCCCGCATTGCCATGCGCCGATGGCCATCGCAGCATCCCTGGCGCGCTCGACCACCCGAATCAATTCTCCCTCGCACCAGAATGCATCGGTACGTCGATCAACCGCCTCTCAGATCGAGCGACCTGAGTGCGGCTGGTACGTCGAGAGATCAACCATACTGACCCGATTATTAATGACACGACGGTCATAAATATATCAATTAGAATAATCATCTCGCAGACAACGAATACTGCATTCATGGCGAGCCCCTCCTTTTCGGGCTGCCTCTGCTGGATGACCACCTTGAAAAGTTCATTGTGCGCTTAACTTCCATTGGCCGATTCTTGCTACGTGACGGAACGTTGCAACTCGCCTTTGTCGAGGTCACATCCTTGATGCAGCACAACAACATCGGGATGCGTCGATAGGGATCCCGTCGGCCAGTCGTCGATACGGTGAATCGCAGCTGCAGCAGCACGATCACCCAGGATAGGGATTTCTGATATGACCACATCGCCGACTATCCGATCGGAATGGCTGTCACCGGTGGAGTGTGCTCTTGGAGCCTACGCTCCAAGAGCACACCCGGGGATACCACTCAGCGCAGGTCGCGGCGACGGAAGCCGAAAAGCCCCACTGTGATAGCCATTGCTGCAATCGCTACCAGGATCACCACCGGGGTGGCGGTGAATGATGCCGCGGGCAGCTTCGGCAGGTGACTGTATGGGTCGAGGTCCAGAACCCATTGCGGCATACCGGAGATGGATCCGAGCAGGAACAGGGCGAGCCCGCCGATGAATACGCCCCACGCCACTGGTGTCCACCGGGGCAGCAGCCCGAACAGTAGAACGGTCGCCGCTGTGAACAGCCAGATAGCCGGAAGCTGCACCATCGCCGCACCGAGCACGCGTGGGAGTTTGCCGCCGACGTCGTGGGCCGCCAGGCCGTAGGCGAGGCCACCGACGCAACCCGAAACCAACAGCAGCACTATCGGTCCCCCGAGCGCGAATGCCAGATGTGAAGCGGCCCAGCGGGTCCGGCCGATGGCGCCGGTGAGCACGGCCTCGGCACGATCGGCGGTTTCTTCCGAATACAACCGCAGCGCAGCCGAAATCGAGTACGCGGCTGCCGCGAGGCCGAGCATGGTAAATGCCATGGTGACCATCGAATCCTCGAGCACCTGCGAGCCGCCCATCCGGGCGATGATGTCGCGCATGGTCTGATTGGAACCCAGCTCGTCTCCGATGCCGTTGATCACGCTGCCGAACATCAGCGCGTACAAGCTGAGCCCCACGCACCAAGCCGCCAGCGTGCCACGCTGCATCCGCCAGGCGAGCCCGAGCGGCCCCGCCAGCGTGGAACCCGCCACAGGTGCGCCGGACCGCTCGGCGATCAGCCCCGCCCCGAGATCGCGGCGGGACAACAGAAGATATGCCGCGACGATCAGCACCGCAGTGGTTGCCGCGTGCAGCAGCAGAATCCACCAGTGGTCGCCGGCGAACGGCCGCACCTGCAACGACCAGCCCAGCGGTGACAGCCAAGTGAGCACGTTTGTGGGACCGTCACCGGCACGTGCGTCACCGATCGCGCGCAGTGTATACGTGACCGCCAACACGGCGAAGGCGATACCGCGCGCGGTCCTGGCACCGGCGCTGAGCTGCGCGGCCACCGCAGCGACGGCGGCGAACACGATGCCCGAGGCGGCCTCGGCGAGCCCGAACGCGAGGGCACCATTGCCGGGCACCCCGGCGCCCTTGATGCTGGCAGCACCGATCAGCCCGGTGGCCAGCGCACCTCCGCAAGCGACCGTCAGCGCGGCAGTGAGGCTCGCGAACCGCCCGACCTGGGTCGAGGCGAGCAGTTCCTCGCGTCCGGTCTCCTCCTCCGCGCGAGTGTGGCGGATAACGGTGAGAATCGTCGCGATCGCGATGAGCGCATGAAACGGCCCGGCCTTCCATACCCCCGCCGCACCGAGTGTGAGGTTGTAGATCGGTCCGTACATGGCCAACTGCGCCGGGCTGGACAGGATCGAGTTCGCGAAGTCGGCCAGATCGGCCGGGGTGTTGACAAGTTTGTCGACACTCTTGACGTAGACGCTGCCCAGTGGGGCCGACAGCAGCAGCACCCACAGCGGCAGCACGATGCGGTCGCGCCGCAGATACAGCCGTAGCAGTTGCAGGGTTCCGGCGAAAGCTGAGGCGCCGCGGGTGGATTCGGCGAATCCGTAGTGCGGGTGCGTGGCGGTGGCGGTCGTCATTTCGATGCCCCGGCGTAGTGACGGCCCGAATCATTACTGCCGGCGTCGTGGCCATCGAGCGAATAGTGGCGCAGGAACAGCTCTTCCAGCGTCGGCGGCTGGCTGACCAGGCTGCGCACACCGGCATCACCGAGGATCCGGATCAACTCACCCAGATGTTCGCTGTCGACCTGGCAGCGCAGGGTGTGGTCATCGATGCTGACGTCTTCGACTCCCGCGATCCGGCCGAGATTGCGCGGATCACTGATCATTTCGGCCTTGATCGAGGTGCGGCTCAGATGCCGCATCGACGCGAGCGTGCCGCTCTCCACCGTCGCGCCGGCACGGATGATGGTGACGCGGTCACACAGCGTCTCTACCTCGGACAGGATGTGGCTGGACAGCAGCACCGTCACCCCCCGATCAGTGGCCTCCTGGACGCATTCCCCGAAAACCTGTTCCATCAACGGATCCAGCCCCGAGGTGGGCTCGTCGAGCATCAGCAGATTCGCGTTCGAGGAAAACGCCGACACCAGGGCGACCTTCTGCCGGTTGCCCTTGGAATAGGTGCGGGCCTTCTTGCGCGGATCCAGCTCGAACCGCTCGATCAACTCCTCGCGACGATCGTGATCCAGGCCGCCGCGCATGCGGGCCAGCAGATCGATCGTCTCACCGCCGGACAGCGTCGGCCACAGCGTGACATCACCCGGAACATAAGCGATCTCGCTGTGCAGACCAACCGCGTCGGCCCACGGATCACGGCCGAGTACACGCACCTCGCCCGAGGTGCGGGCCAGGATGCCCAGCAGAATACGGATAGTGGTCGACTTGCCCGCCCCGTTAGGACCCAGGAAGCCGTGTACTTCCCCCTCGACGACTTCGAGGTCGAGACCGTCGAGAGCGTGTACTTGTCCGAAATGCTTGCGCAGGTCGCGGACGACAATTGCCGATGACATCGAATCTCCTTGAGAGACTGAGGATCAATATTTGCATGTGAGAATTGGGTTCACCGTTCGGCGAGCAGGGCATCCAGCACCGTCGAATCGGTGAACAGACCGTGCGTGCTCATCTCGACCGCTGGCAGCATCATCTGGTCGGCGAACTCGCGAAGCGCCTTTCGATAATCGAGCTCCCCGTCGTGGCTAGCCTCGTGCAGTTGCAGGAAGAAGAAGAACCCACCGCCGCTCTGGGTCGCCAGATAGCGGGCCGTCGCCTTGAGATCCGTTGGTGAGCGCAAGGTCCCAGCCTCGATGCCGATCGCCAGATACGCCTCGACGTCGGCCACCATCTGCTCGAACCACGTCACCAGAAGGGCGCCGCCCGTCTGAAAGGTCCGCATCAAGTAGGCAATGAGTGGCGCGTACTCCTCGATCTCCGTGAGCGCTTGCAGCGTCGCAGTCGGCGAAGGCTCCAGCACGTACTCGGTCTTCGCTGTCCGGATGAGCGAACGAACATGCTCGTCGCACGCCGCTCGAAGTCCATCCTTGGACCCGAAGTGATGATTCACCAACCCGGGTGACACACCCGCCGCCTTCGCGATCGCTCGAACACCGACCCCGAACCCCTCCTCGCCGAATACGACGATCGCGGCATCCCGGATACGGGCCCGAGTGTTGAGATCCGCAGGCGGATCCTTCCGGTACGGTTGCTCTCTTAAACGCATGTTTAGTACATTAAACACATGTTCAGTTGTCGCGCAAGTGTCAGATCCCTGGTTCCTGGGAGGTCTGCTGGTGGTCGGCAGATTGGGGGTGTCCCTATGGTTGTTGTCAAGTCGCGGGGTCGATGTTGTGACTGGTGACGGTGTTGGGCGAAGCCGGTGGTCGGTAGCGTGATTTGGGTGGCGAGGAAGGCTGAACGGCAGGCTGCCCGTGCGTCGGTGGCTGCGTATCACGAGGCGCAGCTCGGTGTGCTGATCGAGCACGTCGGTCGGGCGGTGGATCGGTTCCGTGCGGGCGAGCAAGACGCGTTCGAGGTCGACGCGGCGATCCATCGGTTCCATCGAGCGGCCCGGCAGCTGTGGTCGTTCTGTGCCCAGTCCGGTTCACAGGTGGAATCGGCCGCGCACCTGATTGCGCGGATGGCCGATGACGGCGACACCATCGATTGGTGGCAGCGTGGCGCGCCGGCCAGAGCCCGAAGTGCCGAGGATCTGGGCGTGTGATCCCTGCCGGTGGTGTGGCAGCTCAGGCGGTGGCATGTCGCGAATTCCGGTAGGGCTGTTTGGTTTGAGCATGGCGTAGAGGACATCGCAGCGGCGGCGAGCCAGGCAGATGAGGGCGGCGTTGTGTTTCTTGCCTTCGTCGCGTTTTCGCGTGTAGGCGCGGCTGGCTGGGTCGTGGAGCGCGGCGAAGACGGACAGGAACAAGGCGCGTTTGAGTTTGTGGTTGCCTGATCTGGCGGGGTGTTCGCCGCGGATGGAGCTGCCGGAGCGGTGAGTGACCGGGGCGATGCCGGCGTAGGCGGCGAGGTGTGCGGCGGAGGCGAACGCGGAGCCGTCGCCGACTTCGAGCAGGATGCGGGCTCCGGTCCTGACTCCGACGCCGGGCATCGAGGTCAGGACCTTGGAAAGAGGGTGGTCGTCGAGCATCCTCTCGATATCGTCGGCGACCAATTTTCGTTGCAGCAGAATGGTTTTCAGTGAGTCGGCGAGTTTGGGCAGCACGACCTCAGCGGCTTTGGAGCCGGGGACGGTGAACCGACTGCGCGGGTATCGCGGCAAGGATTTCATCGACCAGTCGAGCGCCCATTCGTGGAGCGTGTTTGACCGCGATGGCGGTGAGTTTGCGCCGTCCGGCCGCCGTGATTCCGGCTGGCCCGCCGCAGCGCGACAGGATCTCCAAGACCGCCGGATGGGCGACGCGGGGCCCGAGGACGCGTTCGAGGGCGGGGTGGACGCTGGTGAGCAGGCCGCGGATGCGGTTGCTGGTGCGAGTCGCCTCCCCGGCCAGGTCGTCATCGAATCCGACCAGCACACCGAGTTCGGTCAGTGCTTCGTCGCCGGTGTCGACGCGGCGCAACGTGTGCGGCATCGTGCGGGCGGCGTCGGCGATGATGTAGGCGTCACGGGCATCGGTCTTGGCTTGTCCTGGATACAGATCGGCGATGCGGCGCATCGACAGGCCGGGCAGATACGCCACGTCGTGACCGCACGCGCGAGCGACGGTGACCGGTAGGGCGCCGATGGTGTTGGGCTGGTCGACCACGATCAGCAGTGCCCCTCGTTCGGCGAGACGATCGAACACTGCTCGTAGCCGGGCCTCGTCGTTCGGTAGCGCCTTGTCGAACAGCCGCTTGCCGCCGGTGTCGAGACCGACCGCGTGATGTTCGCCCTTACCTACGTCAACGCCGCAGAACACGGCATACGCCTGTGCCACTTCGCAGTTCCTCATCGCGTCGAAACCGGCACGGTCGCCGATCTGGCGTCAACGCCCGGCACCCACGTTATGAAGAGACCTACCCTCGGCCCTGTCCCTATCAGCGGTCCACCGACGCCACCAGGTCCCGGCGACACCACCCCCCGGATCATGCGAACGACAGGGGCAAGAAGTCATACCGGGCCTGGCGACCGTAGCCCTCGTTCAAGGGCTGCGAAGAAGATAACGGGCGAGAGGCGGAGCCGTCGAAGATCGGCAGCGACCCCGACGCATTGCTACGGCGCCCGTAGGCCTGTCAGCAGTTTGGTGAGGATGGCCAGAGTTTGTTCTCGGATCGTGTCGGGGGTGTCGGTGTCAGCGATGGTGAGTGCGGCTTCGCCGATGAGCGCGCAGCATAGGCGTGCGAGCAGGTGGGCTGGATAGTGTGGCAGGACCTGCTTGTTCATCAGCTCGATGAGGACCTGTTCCAGGAGGCGGCCGGCGTATTGCTGGTCCAGTTCGCGCCACCTCGACCAGCCGAGGACCGCTGGGCCTTCTTCGAGGACGATGCGTCGGTATCGCGTCTGGGTGCATGCCTGCAGATACTTCGCGACCGCGTCCAGACCCCACTGCCAGGCATCGCCAGCCGCAGGGGTGTCCGCGAGCAGGGTGGTCGCTGTGTCGGTTTGGACCCGTACGAACACGGCTTCGAACAGCGATTGCTTGTCCTTGAAGTGTCGGTATACCGCGCCTTTGGTGAATCTCGCCGCGGCGCCGACCGCGTCCAGTGAGGTCCGGTGGTAGCCGTTCTCGGCGAACAGTCGCTCGGCCGCCTCGACGAGTGCTTGGCGGGTCTGCTCGACGTAGTCCAGGCGTTGGGGCTTGACATCACTCACGATACTAATAGTAAGGTTCGATACCCCCAGTATCTACGATACTGAAGGTATACACTCTGGCGGGAGAGCGTCAGCCGGTGGGTTGTCGACCCGTTGTCCCGATGGCGTTCGGGGTTGGGCCCACTTGCTGATCCGCCGCTGATTGCTGAAGGAGTTGCTATGACGCACCGTTTCCTGATTGCCCGCGGACTGGGTATCGCGCGACTTGCTATCGGCCTGTCCACATTCGGGAGGCCGGTGCTAGCTCGCCGATCGCTCGGTATTGCGGTGCCCGACACCGACGGTGGCACCATTGCCCGAATGTTCGGTATTCGGGATGTCGCACTGGCATTGGCGACCCTGAGCTCCGATCCGGTGGTTCGCAATACCGGGCTGCGACTCGGCGCGCTCGCGGACGCGGGGGACGCCGTCGCAGTGGTGCTCGGCCGCCGCGGCGGTGTCACCGCCTCCGGCGCAACTCTTATCGGCGGTGGAGCCGCACTGTTCGCGCTGGCGGGATTGGCAGCGCTCCCGCGGCAATCCTGACCGGACCGCGCTTCGGGAGAGCGGCTATATCCGCCGAGTGCGACACGCCGCCGAGTAGTCGTGTGAATAGGCCATGGCGGCAACACATTACACTGACTACATCTGGTTATGTGCTGAAAAGCTTTGTCCGACAACAAGTTCGGGTCTGTCCCGATGTTTCGAGGAGGGTTCTGATGGAAAGGGTTACTTTCTCCGAGGAGAAGGCGACCATGCTCGCCACGCTCTACAGCAAGGTGCTCGACAACCGGCTGGCGAACCCGATCCTGGGCGATCAAGCTGCCGAGGACGCTGTTGAGCACATCGACTACGACTTCGAAAGACTCGGTGTCACAGTGGCTTCCGCTGAGGGGATCGCAGCCCGCGCGAAGGTCATCGACGACTGGGCCGCGCAGTATCTGCACGACCACCCCGACGCTATCGTGCTGCACCTGGGCTGCGGTATGGACAGCCGAGTCTTCCGGCTCGACCCGCCACCGTCGGTGCAGTGGTTCGACATCGACTATCCGGAGGTGATCGACCTGCGTACCCGTATCTATCCGCGGCGTGCCAACTGTCATCTCATCGGCACGCCGATCACCGACCTCTCCTGGCTCGACCGCATCCCCTCCGACCGCCCCGCGCTCATGGTGGCCGAAGGGCTGCTCGTGTACCTGAAGCCGGAAGCAGGCGGTGAACTACTGCGATCAGCTCGCCCGCAAGTTCTCGTCGGGCGAGCTGATCGCCGACATGCTCAGCAAGCTCGGCGTCAAGCTGCAGAAGGCCACACCGATCACCCGCAACACCGGTTCGACATTGCACTGGGGCATCGACGACCCAACCGAACTCGATCAACTCGGCTACCACACGACCGAGTGCCTCGCCGCCTCCGACTGGTACGACCCACGGACGCCCGAGGGGCAGAAGTCCGGATTTTCCCGCAGTGTACGACTGCAATTCGCGATGACCCGCTACATTCCGGGGTTGCGCCGGCTTGCCACGATCGGGCGCTGGAGCTTCTGACCGGCGATTCGCGACTACGGCACAGAGAGGACTGTCGCTAGTGGTGGTACACGTGGAAACAACACGGCGAGGCGGGGTCCTGATAACGGGAGCCAGCAGCGGAATCGGGTCGGCGTTCGCCCGGATGCTCGCCAGCAGCGGCCACGACCTGATCGGGGTCGCCCGGCGCACCGACCGGCTCGACGAGCTGGCCGAACAGCTGCAGGACGCGGGAACGAACATCGAGGTCCTCGTCGCCGATCTGCAGGACGACAGCGATGTGCGGCGGGTGGAGGATCGGTTGCGAAGTCGGGCCGAGCCCATCCAGCACCTGGTCAACAATGCCGGCGTCACCGACTACACCTTCTTCGCCAACAGTGAAATCGACCGGGCGGTAGCACAATTGACGTTACATACCGCCGTCCCGATGCGCCTGATGCGTGCCCTATTACCGCAGCTGGTGGAGCAGGGCAGCGGCGGCGTGCTCAACATCGCTTCCACCGCCGGACTACAAGCAAGCCCGGGTCTGGCCGCATACAGCGCCAGCAAGGCGGCGCTGATCACCCTCAGCGAATCGGTCCATCACGAAGTCAAACCCTTCGGTGTCCGGGTGAGCTGCCTCTGTCCCGGGTACACCCGGACCGAATTACAGGATGCGGCGGGCGTCGATGCGAGCGGCCTGCCCCGCATGTCCTGGATGAGCGCCGACACCGTCGCTCGAATCGGCTGGCGCGGCTACCAACGCGGACGAGCAATTATAGTTCCAGGCACCATCAATCGCGCCACCACCATCGCCTTCCGCTACGCCCCCCGAACCATAAGCCGACACTTCATCGCCACCATTGTGCGACAAGTACACCCTCACGACCATCAACCATCCACAGCGGGACCACATTAGACCGTTGAGTGGGCTTTGATCGGATGGATGAGTGGGAATCAGAACCGAATTTCTCAGTCCAACTCCCGGGGAGCGATTCACAGTCCGGGACTCCCGTTGGTAGCACAACACCATCGGATACTCACCACCGGCCACCGCGATTGCCTGACCATCCCGCCAAGTAGCCCGACCAGAGGAACGCAGCAGAAAAGCTGGGCCGACAGCGGCTACCCCTACCTGAAACACACAGGTCCGCGCGCCGAAGAAGTGCGAACCAGGGCACACCCCGATCCATGGATCAAGGCTAGAAGCTGTAGCAGAGCACTACCGTGCCAATGATCCGGGACAAGGCCGCGCTGCGACCGATCAATTGAATCCCTAGCCGGGCGAGCAGTGGGCCCTTGGCAACCTCAGGTGCTCGGGTGAGGAAAATCTCCTCGACCAGACTCAGGCGCGCACCCCACTGTTCTGGTGCGTGGGGATCATTGAAGCCGGGATTGACCACCCCGCCGGCGATCGCGGCGGTGCTGCGCATACGCTTGACCGCCCGGACGGCGTAGGTGGTGTAGTGGTTGAACGCCAGCTCACGGCTGGGGAAGTGACCGGTGAGCCGGTTCAGCAGGGACACAAAGGCTTCCTGAGTCAAAACCCGACCAGGCCGTCGGCGACGATGACGGCTGGCCGGTCGTTGGGGACGTCGTCCAGCCAGTTCGGATCGGTCAGGTCAGCGCCGAGGCTGTGGGCGCTGATCTGCTCTGGCAGCACCTGTTGCCGGACGGCGACGACCTCGGTGAAGTCGATGTCGTACCAGCCGACAGTGGACGGTGGGTCGACGCGCATTATTCTGCTGTCCGAGCCGGCGCCCAGATCCAGTACGACCGCATCGGGGTGGTCGGCGACGAACAGGCGCACCACCTCGTCCAATCTCTTTGCCCTTACCGCGATGTCGAAGACCTTGCTCATCTTGGGGCTCAGCCCGGGAAACTTACAGAGGTCATAGCCGGTCTGCCCTAGGATCTCGTCGGCCACTCCGGTGCCTCAGTGGACATTGCGTGCTGCTGACTTGTCCGACGAGCCTGGTGCGGTCTTGCTGAGCGCGCCGCAGAACCTGCACCGCTACTACGGCTACGGCTCGCCGATGGACGCCGGGACGGTAATCATCGCGGCAACCGCGGTGCCCGGCGGGCGGGGGGCCGGGCGAAAGTGCTGGACTGACCGTCGGACCGGTGCGGATGCACGGCATCGATCCGGACACCGGCCAGCTGCGATGGACGACCGATGTCGGCGAACTCCTCGGCTGCCGTGAGCAGGTATTCGACGGAAAGATCGCCTGCCACGGCACGAATCGGGTGTTGATCATCGAAGCCGCCACGGGCGCGGTACTCGCAGACCATGCGACGGACTTCGAGGTCATGGACGTGGCGGTGCGGGACGGCGTGGTTTCGGTAGCCGGCCGAACCGCGGACTGGATGACCGCCGTCGTCACGCGAGGGAACGTTTCCGCTATCGACGCCACCTGGCGGCGGACGTATCCGACGCCCGTTCCCGGCGACCCGGTCAGACCCAGGATCACGCAGGACTACTTCCAGGACGGGCACGACCAGGACGTTCGCGTCTACGATCTGCGCACCGGCGAGTTGCTGTTCACCGGCCCCGTTGGCCATACGTTCGACGGCGGCATTGTCGCTTCGCAGGTGATCGGCCGCGGCTGGAGCGCGGGAAGGGTCACGCTTCTCGATCGCAATGGCCACCCGATTATTGAGGTCAGCAACCCCAGCTCCGTCTTCGACTGGTATCCGACTGCGACCGCGACGCCGCCGCCGATCCTCACCGGGGAGAGTGCCTACGAGCGAACCACGGGCCGACTCCTCTGGACCAATGCGCAGATCGGCATCGACGACCACACTGGACGCAAGAGCGCGATAGCAGGAGTAGTGCGCAACACTGTGATCGTCCGATCGCTCGATGGATCAGAGCTGGCCGGTCTCGATCTCACTGACGGACACCGAATCTGGCAGCAGCCGACGCCGTTCGCGAACACGTCACGCTATTCACGCTTTGACGGCATAACCGACGCAACCCACCTCATCCTGACCGACGGCAGCACCGTGCACGCGATCGACGCCGGATAGGGGGTCGAGAACATCGCTGAGAAATCCGGCGCTTAGCGGTTACCGCGCATAGCCGCACACTATGTGCGGTAACCTCGGAGTCGTCCTGGCGCTATACACCGTTCGAGCGGGGGCGGCTCAGGAAACTATGTGCGGTAGTGCGTGGGAGGTCGGTCGAATGGGGCGAGTCCGGGTGCTGCCGACGGCGGTGAGTGGTGTGCGATTGGCCGACGCGGTACGGATCTACCTGGCCACGATCACGGTGCCCAACACCCGGGCGACCTACGCGGCGGCGTTGGATCGGTTGGTGGCCGATTTCGGGGCGGACACAAATGTGGCTCTGTTGGATGCGCAGCCGGATCGGGTTAGTGGCTGGTTCATGTTCGTGTGGGGTGGCAAGTCGGCGAAGACGTTCAACATCCGGTTGACCGCGCTGGTATCGGCGTGCGGGTATTGGCGAGAGCAGGACTGGCTGGCCGGTGATCCACTGGTGCGGTTGCGGGCGCGGCCCGCGCCTCCGGACACCAGCAAGGCGCTGAGCCGGGATCGGGTCGCGGAGATCTTGGGATCGGATGCGGCGCTGCGGGATCGAGTGTTGTGGCACCTGCTCTACGAGTCCTCGGCTCGCGTCGAGGAGGTGTTGATGCTGGATGTGCCCGATCTCGATACGGTGAGTCGGTGCGCGGTGGTGACGCGCAAGGGCGGGGCACGCGAGGTCATCGCATGGCAGACCGGCACTGCCCGGTTGTTGCCTCGGATGCTGACCGGCCGCCGGAGCGGTCCGTTATTCCTAACCGACCGCAAGGCCCGCCCAGCGGCGGCGACCAACGATGTGGACCTGGTGACCGGGCGGGCGCGGTTGTCCTACCGTCGCGCCGCGGAGCTGTTCGAGGCCCACACCGAGCGCTTCGATGACGGCCCGTACACGCTGCACCAGCTGCGGCATTCCCGGTTGACCCACGCGGCCGAGGAAGGCGCGTCGACGCCGGTGTTGATGAAGTTGTCGGGGCATACCTCGGTGCGCAGCCTTGCGAAATACGCGAGGGTGTCCGACGAAGGGCTACGGCGCTATCAGGCAGACAGCGATCCGGCCGCGCGTCGCAGGTCGGGCCGCTGATCCTGTCGGGGTTCGTTCGGGGCTGGCCGATGAGCAAGGTCGGCAGCGCCGAGGGCATACGAGCACGTCAAATATGGGATGGCACCAACAATAAATCCCTAACGTCACTTTTCGCAGAGATCTTCCTCGACCTCCGGCTCCGTGGGAAGGCTGTATTCGCCGTGCAGTAGGCCCGCCGGTAGGTAGTCGGATCGGATGCCCAACTCCCACCCGTGAACCTGGGTGGCGAGCTTGACCAGCGAGATCGTGCCGAACGGCAACAGGGTTCGTGGAGGCGCGTCGATTGCTGCGTTATCGCGATACCGAGTGAGACGGGTGGTCAATGCGTCTTCAAAGGTCGACCGGTCGTCGTCCAGCAGTGTCCGGAGCAGCTGCTGATCCGATGTCAGTGGACCGACTGCGTCCAACTGTCGTGCTGCCTCGGCGCGCTCGTCCGCGTCGGGCTTGCACAGAACCAGCCCGGACTCGGAATAGTTCGATCGCCACGGCCCGACCAGGTAGCTGCACAACGCGTCCATCTCCGCGATATCCGCTGGATCCGACTGCGATTCCAGCGGCGAGTACGGCACTCCCTCACGGATCGTGGGCGCAAAGTCGACGCGCAGCAGCCCGCCGATCGCTCGGTCTCGCTCCCATGGGCCGCTGATCAGGCACAATGAGAACACTTGCCGCCAGGTTCGTGCGGTCGGCGCCTGGTCGACAGGAGGATCGTAGCCGGCTACCTCACTACTGAACGTCTCGCCGATGAGCGGGAGAGGCACCTCTTGGTCGCCGTTGGGGGACGCGCCATAGCTCAAAGCCCCGAGAGCGCACTCCGCTGCAGTGCGCAGGACTACGGCCGAAGGAGGCGAACACAGCTCGGGGTCCTGCGCGATGCGCGCGGCGAGGTGGTCGAGGAGCGTGTCGCACATTTCCTGCAGAATCCCGAGAGTCGGGCCGTCGTACCAGTGCTCCCAGTGGATCCTTGTGCGCTCGGAAATTCCGTCCAGCGCGTAGGCCATTCGCCACTCATCGATACGGTGGCTCGCCACTTCCCGCACGCCGCAGTCCTTTCACATTCAATCTGTCTGGAGCGGGAGCCACGCCTTCGGCTGGGGGTCGACACCGCCCAGTGAGTTCGCGGCACTATGAATCCGCCCCCCGATATGCCGTGATTGTGCCTTGCTCCCATCGCTGGGTGCAGCGACATCGCTATCCGCACCGGCCGAACGGGTGGTGGGACCTCCACGACCTGCACCATTCCCGGCTCACCCGCCCCGGCCAGTCCGGGGCGAGCCTCCTCGAACTCATAGCCAAATCCCGGCACCGCAAACCTGAGAACCTGCGCCGCTACTTCGAACCATCCCCCCCAAGGCCATGCGCCGGCTCACCAGCCTCCTCGGCCCCGGCGCGCCAACCGACGTCACTGAGCCAGCCCATACCCCTGAAATGCGATGACGCCGTATCCGTTGTTTCCGAACGAGTCCTCACCAGTCCAGAACCCTCATTGGGGGTCGTCGTCTCACGCAGGGCGAAGCTGTTATGGCAATCAAACGTTCAGCGGGGACCGCGTGTTTTGCTGGGTTCGGCCGGGTCGAACACGTCCACAGTCATCCCGGGATGGGTGTCGTCCATCCTCACCCGAGCATCGAACCCTCCTGACAGGAGGATCTCGTGGATCGCAGTGGCCATGATGCGGCGGACTTGATCGCGGTAGCCATAGCGCGAGGAGGATGAGAACAGTTCATCCAGTCGTTCCTGCACAGGCCGGCGATACTCGGACGGCGAGAGCAAACTCTCCATCGACTGCTGTGCTTCGTCATTAAGGTCTCCGGAGACAACCCACGCCACCGAGACGTGAGGTGTGTCGTCGAATCCCGCGCCGAGCGCAATTCCTCCTTCGTCGCGCTTCGGTTCGCGGTCCAGGAACGGCAGGCCAACTTTCCGCAGTTCGTGGGCGACCAGCTTTGCAAGTTCAGAGCTGTCCATGAGGCAATGGGGGGGCAGCCGCAGTGCACGTCACCTTCTCCGGGCTGGATGGTGGTTTCGGCTGGATGATTGCCTTGCCTGTCTAGACCAGTGTCGCCATGGCTACCGACACGCGGCTCATTCATCGTCGCGGGCATCGGGATCGCGCAGCGGCCGGTGGGTTCCGTCGAGGTCGGGCAGGTGGAAGGCGTAGTGCCCGTCGATGCCGATGTGGCCGCGGATGAACGCCGACAACCGGGCGGCGTCCTGCTCGCGGACCGGATAGCCTTGTGCGCGAAGCTGTTCCAGGGCGCGGTCGCTGTAGACGGTGTTCCATAGCACGAGGCAGTTGAGCACCAGCCCGAGTGCTGAGAGCTGGTCTTCCATGCCCTCGTAGTAGGCGCGCACCATCTCGCCCTTGCGGCCGTGGTAGAGCCGCGTGCCAGGTCGTGGCGGCCCTCGGTCAGGTTGGCCTGGGCCTTGCCTTCGCGCCGGTAGGGTTCGTCGTCGGCCAGGCGCAGGATGTGGAGGGTCTTGAAGATCCGCCCGTACTGCGCGATGGCCTCCCCGAGCGGGGTCGGGTGCCCATCGCGGGAGATCATGCGGGTGACGTCGTGGCCTGAGACCTCGCCGGAGTGGATCGACACCGCGACCCGGCACATGTCCTCCCAATGTGTGGTGATCTTGTCGACGTCGATACGGCCGCGGGCGGCCTGTTCCAGCGGCCCGTAGTCGGTGCGGATGTCGAACCGCCACAGCCGCTGATCGGGAAGATTCGCCAACTGCGGCCGATATTGATAGCCGGTCAAATGCAGGAGACCGAAGACGATGTCGGAATACGATCCGGTGTCGGTGATGACCGACTCGGGCACGCGCCCGCCGTGCTGGCTCTGCAACACGTCGACAATGTGCAGCGAGTCACGTGGCGTCCCGGACACGACCTTCGCGGCCAGGCCGGCGGCCTGATCGTTGAGCATGTTCAACCAGGTGATGCCTCGCCGGCGGCCGAAGAATCGTGGGCTCGGTCGTGCGTGGATCGTGCGGATCGGAGTGACGAACCGAATGCCATCGACCGACGCCAGCAACCGCCGCCCTAGGTCCGCGCCAACGGCACCCGCGCCTGCGCCTCGATCAGCGCGACGTTGGCGGTGCTCATCGTCTCCAACCGCACATAGTGCTGGTCGACGTGATGGAGCCGGTCCCGGGTCAGCGCGGGCACGCCAGGGCTGGTCACCGGTTTGAAACCCACGTTCATGGCATGCCCGCAGAGCACGGCCGCCACCGACAATCCGAGGTCGGCGACGCGGGCGTCGTTGCCGGAGGCGTGGACGAACGCCTCGGTGAACCCGGGCACCCACGACATCACCTCCAGGACCATCTCCGGCAGATCGACTTCCGGCAGCATCCGCTCGACGCGCCGGCGCAGCTCGGTCAGCGATGGCGGATCCGGCACTGCCTCGAGCGCGGCCAGGTGCAGCTTGCCGTCCTCGTCGACGCTGGCAGGGCCGTCGCCGTCCAGTCGGGCGGCGACCTGCCGATAGGCGGTGTCCACCGCGGCGGCGTGATCGGCCAGCAGCGCCGCCGGGTCCGTCGGCAGGTTCAGCGCGTTCATGCCCACCTCGCGGGTCCGTTCCCACGCCACGCCCGACAGCAGCTGGGCGCGCGGGTCGCGCCACCGCGAGGAATGTGGCGCGAAGATGTTGCGCTGTTTGAGATGGCGGTGGAACTGCTCCAGCAGGCACAACGTGTAGGCGGCGCGGTCCACCGTCTCTGGTGGGCGGCCGTCCCGGTAGACGAGGCGTTTCCACGCCCCGCCGATCAGGTCGTGATCGACTTTGCGGGCATCGAGCCAGGTCGCGGACAGTTTCGTTTTCGTGGTCACCAACTCACCAAGGGTTTTCGTCGCCGCCAGCACCGCCGCGCCCTCGGTACTCGCGCCGAACTCGACGACCCTCATCATCGGCGGCAGGAACGTGCGCACTGTCGCCAGCCGCCCGGCCAGCTCCTCGAGCCGCTGCCCGCTCAACTCGGCGTCGTCGACCGGCACGAGCTCGTTGATCGCGGCCACCGCCCTGCGCAGCTCGCTCTTGGTGACGGCGTTCTCGATGTGGTCCCAGATCATCTCCAAACTCAGCTCCGGTCCCACCTCCGTCATCTCCAGCAGCACCTTCACCGCGCCAGCGAGCTTGCCCGCGTGCCGCGACACCCGCGGGTAGCGGCGCAGCTTCTCACCCTTGGATTCGCGTTCGGCCTTGGAGTACAGGTCGGTGACCATCAGCAGGTCGAACAACTTGAGAACGTCATCGGTGGCCCGCCCGATCAGCACCTTCACCGTCGCCACCAACACCGCCAGTCGATACTCGGGCGGCTCCAGCCGCCGCAGCTGCGCCGCCTTGCTCGACAACCCGTAGGTCGCTAACCCGATCAGGCGACGCGGCGGCACCCGCGTCACGTCCAGATCGACACCGATCCCGAGCAGGTCCGACAACCGGGCCACCGCGGTGACCATGCCCTTGGAGGTGGGCCGGAACACGCCCTTGCGCAGCCGCTCCAGCTCGCTGATCCGCACCTTGCCATTGACAGGCGAGCTCAGCAATGCACGCAGAGCTGTCTTCGCCGTCGCCGGTAGCCGTTGCGTGAGCTGAGCCGACAGCCGCCGATCAGCCGTCTTACGGCCTTCTCCGACCAGACGTTCCAGTGTCGTGATTCCCGGCAGCAGCGCTTGGCGTTCCCGCAGCCACGCCACCGCGCCGTCGGAGATCGCTTTCGGTCCGTCGCCGGTCATCCACGACTGGTCCGCGATCCACGCTGACAACTCCGCCTCGACCTCGGCGAACGCCACCAGGCCGTACTCCCGCTGGATCTCCCAGGCGTGTTCGAGCTTGGTCTTCTCCCGGTCCACATAGCTCTTCACGCACGCCGGATCGGCGATATCGAGCTGCTCGGCGACGTAGGCGACCACCTCCGCCGGCACGTCGAGGGGATCGGCCAGGAACATCCCCAAGTGACGGACCGTGACCATCTGGAGCGCGAATCCAAGGCGGTTGTAGTCACGGCGGCGGGCCGCGATCAGTCGCCGGTCTTCATCATCGAGATAGAAAAATCTCTCCAGCTCAACCCGTGAATACGACCCGAACCGGCCGTAACCCTCATCCGTCACCGCGACATGAAATCACCTACCGGCCAACCCCGTTCGCCGAATCCGATCCTTAAGCGCCGGATTTCTCAAAGATGTTCCTCGACCCCCACGGTTCGACTGCTTGGTCGATGCCGTTACCGCCCAGCGGTAGGCCCAACCTTCGCTCGGCGGTGAAGGCAATGGGTGGCCGCATGGTCACCGTGACCGCGCACGAATTCACCGGATACGCCGCGGCATAACGCGACTCTGATATTCGGCGGCAGCCTCATCGGCGGATCCAGTAGGCGATCACACAGACCGGGTAGCTGGCCCGGTCGGTCCAAACATCAGCGGGCGACATTGACCGCCGTGTCGATCTATGCGATCCCGACGAGGTGGGCGAACGCGGCTTCGGAGCGCATGCTGGATTGTCGCCAGCGTGGCCGACAGCTGGCCCGGCGGTCTCGGGATCCGCTGCCGGACAATCCTTCTCGTTACAGCCGATCGAATTCGTGCAGAGACCGAATAGATTGCAATACCGCTTGACTCTCATCAGCGGGCGAGACTATTCCGGCTGGGCCAAACCGATTCCGTTGACCCACAGTCGGGTCAACGTGGCGATAGCCGTGTCCCGGTCGTGTGGTTCGCCGTAGGTGATCCAGATCCGGCTGGCGTGGCCGACCATAGCGGCCAGGGCGTGTGCGGCGTGCTCGGGGTCGAGTTCCGGGTCGATGATTCCGAGTTCCTGCCAGTGACGCAGGCTGCGTTCGATGCGCTGCGCGAATCCGCGATGTCCGCCGAGCCGCATCGGGATCAGCTCCGGGTGGGCGCCGACGGCTTCGTCGATTCTGAGCACGATTGCCGCGTAGCGGGAGTAGCCATCGATATAGTGTTCGATCGCGCGTCGTATCCGCTCGTGGATTCGCTCACGCACATCTGTGTCGTCAGTGATGGACTTGTCGAGTGGTTCGGGCGCGAGCTGGCGTAACTCGGTCACGGCTCGGTGGATTATCTCGGTGAAGACCTCCAGTTTGGAGGGAAAGTAGGTATAGAACGATCCGACTGCGACCCCGGCCAGGTCGGCGATGTCGGTGATTCTGGCGGCCTGGTAGCCGTCCCGCTCGATGCATTCACGAGCGGCGGCTATCAGTGCTTCCCTGGTGCGTTGCGCTCGGCCGGTAAGGATTTGTTCCGCGGGGTCGCCGAGCGGCGGCTCAGCACCCATTACCGAGCGATATGCCTGCTCTTTGGAGCCGAACCTGGCGTAGAAGGTGGACACCGACACGCTGGCTTCTCGTGCGATGTCCTTGATGTGGGTACCGACGTAGCCGCGGGTGTGGAACAGATCCCGGGCGGCCATACCGATCGGGTCGCCCGGACGGTCCAGCTCGGCGTCCGTGGTCATCGGAGCGGATCGGTCCAGACGACACTCTCACGCAGTTGTGCCTTGAGGAGCTTGCCCGCCGGGTTCCGTGGCAATGGTGCGTGCATCACCTGAACGTACTGCGGGATCTTGTAGTCGGCCAAACGGGAGGCGGTGTAGCTGATGACCGCATCGATATCGATGCCATCGGCCCCGGCGACCAGGATTGCTCCGACCTTTTCGCCCATCACCTCGTCGGGTACACCGATCACTGCGGCTTCGGTCACTCCTGGTGCACTGCCGAGCACCTGTTCGACCTCCAGGCTGGAGATGTTTTCGCCACCCCGGTTGATCATGTCCGTGGCCCGGTCGACGATGGTGACGCGCCCGGTCTGGTCGACGGTGACGATGTCGCCGGTGTGTACCCATCCGTCGGTGAAGGTTGCGGCTGTGGCGTCGGGCTGGTTCCAATAGCCGGTCGTGATGTTGGGTCCTCTGGCCAGGAGCTCGCCGTGATATGGCCCGTAGACCGGATCGATAGCCAAGTCCACCACCGGCGCCGCGTATCCGACCGAATCGGCATGGTCGGCCGCGTCCGCATTCGGTAGTACCGCGAGCAGCGAGGCGGTTTCGGTCGTTCCATATCCATTGAAGACCACTGCGTCCGGGAACGCGTACTGCAGCTTTCGGACAAGCGCCGAGGTGATCGGCGCGCCGCCGTAACCGACGTGGCGCACCGACCGGAGATCGGTGGTATCGAACGCTGGGTGCTGGAGCAGGAGGGCGTAGATCGCGGGAACCGTGACCAGGAAGGAGATCCGCTCCTCCACGATGACCTCGAGCATGCGAGCCAGATCGCGGTTCGGCATGATGACCGACGTGCCACCGAGCGCGGTTGCGACAAGAAGCTGGGAGTTGCAGCCGGTCACGTGGAACAGCGGCACCGAGATCAGCGTCCGCAATCCGGCCCCGATATCGCGAGGCAGCTCGAAGCATCGGATCGCGGTTTCGGCGTTGCTGAGAAATGCGCGGTGTGTGGTCGGCACTCCCTTGGGCCTGCCGGTGGTGCCCGAGGTGTAGAAGATCGCGGCGACATCATCACGCTGCGGTTCGGCGACATGCGGATCGCCCTCGGGTAGTGGAGCGCTCTCATCGAGGTCGACCGCCACACCGGCGTCATCTAATACATAGGCGATCTCTGGTATGGCGAAGCGCGTGTTAACGGCAACCGGAATCCCGCCGGCCATCAGCGTGCCCCAGAAGGCCAGTACCCAGCGAATCCCGGCGGGGTACCGCAATGCCACCCGGTCACCTGCTTTCAGCCCCTCCGCTCGCAGGCCGCCCGAGACCTGGGATGCCCGCTCGTAGAGTTGCCGGTAGCTCAATCGAGGCCCGTCGACCTCGACGACCGCCTCGGCATCCGGGGTTGATTCGGCTTGCTGCCGCAGCAGCGCCACCAGCGATTCCGGCAAGCCCTCGTACTGTGCGACCCCCTTCCCATCACGGTGGACACCGTGGATGGGGAACGGATTCTCCGCGCTTCGCCGCAGGATGATCATCCGGTCGGTGCTCATCGCGCTCACCCCTCCTTGCCCATGCTGAAGTAGCGGCGTGGGTTGTCCACGAGCATGGTCGTCAACTGTTGCTCGGTGACTCCGGCATCACGCAGCGCGGGCAGCACCGCATCGTGAATGTGGGTGTAATGCCAGTTCGGCGCAACCTGTTCCCGTACACCAGGTGGGAGCCAGTCGATATGGCAGGAGGCATCCTGCGCGAGCACCATCCGGTCGGAAAGCCCCTCGGCCGCAAGTTTGGCGACAGAGGCGATGCGCTGGTCATCCGGGAGCAGGATGTCCAGCCCGAATCGGTCCATCCCTACATAGGAACCGTTGTCGATCACCTCGTGTAGGTAGTCCAGATCGGCGGTGTCGCCGCTGTGCCCGATCACCACCCGGCCCAGATCGACACCTTCCCACCGGAGCACGTCCTGGGCGATCAGCCCGGTCCGGTGCGCTGGCGAACTGTGCACGGTGATCGGTACCCCGGTGCGCTTGTGCGCCTCCGCGACGGCGAGGAGTACTCGCTCGACACCAGGGGTCAGTTCCTCTTCGATCGCGCACTTCAGGAACGCTGCCTTGATCGACGTGCCTCCGATGCCCACGGTGATGTCTTTGACGAACATATCGACCATGGGCTCGTCACCGTCGAGCATTGTGCCGGGCCCGTGCAGCCGGAAGAAGAGTGGCACGTCGTTGTAGGTGTACAAGCCGGTGGCGGCGATGATGTTGAGGTCCACCCCGGCATTGATGCGAGCCACACGCTCGATGTCCCGCCCCAACCCGAGGACTGTCGGGTCGACGATCGTATCCACGCCCCGGGCCTTCAGCGCGCGCAAACGTTCGATCGCGTCCGCGACCCGCTGCTCCTCATCCCACAAGTCAGGGTAGTTGCGGCGAATCTCTTCGCTGAGCACGAACACATGCTCATGCATCAGCACCGTGCCGAGTTCGTCCACCGGCACTGGGCCGCGAACACTCTCTACCTGCACCATCGGGAGACCTCCTCGTTGAGCTACTTCTCAATTGCGCGGAATAGTAGTTGAATCCGTATTCATATTCAATACTGATTCCGGCAGCTCGGGGCGACTTCACCGGTCGATCCGGAGGTGGCGAGTTTGGGCAGGTCAGCTCTTTCGGGTGACGACTTCACCGTTACCGCCACGGCCACCTGGGTGTAGGCGGGGTGCGATCCCGGTTCGGGATCGTCGTTGGTAGCCAACGGCGAAGCCAGGGGAGTGGGCGTCATCGGCAGCTGGCGTGCCACCATAGTTGCGAACATCGTTAGCAGAAGTGTACGCTCGCGACTGCGAACGCTGTTCACGGTTGGCTGGAGGTTCTGGTGAACGACATCGAAGCCCACCGCACCGTGGTGGACCGGGTGACTCTGCGGGTGCCCGCCGGTCGATTCCACGCCTTTCCCGGACCGGACGGTTCGAGGATCGGTTTTACTGCTGCGGCGTTTCTCGCTATCCCGGGAATCTTCGATGTGATCGCTCACGGACAGACCGGGACCTCAACGAGTAGTGGCGCCAACATAGACATGCTCGATTGGATGAGTGTCCGTGATGCCGAGGATACGCCAGCGAAGAATCATAGGTTCGTCACCGACGACGGCAACATTTTCCACCGGGACAAACTAAAGGGCCTTGCTTTCGGTGGTGGATGGGAAGCGTTCGTCAGGTCCAAACCCTCGGCGCAACCGACTCGAATCCATCGACGTGAAAAGAAGGAACCCGTGATGGTGAAAGAACAACCAACCGAAGGGACCGCGCCGTCATGATGCACCCATATACGGAATCGGCGCTGGAATCCGGCCGAGCCCTGGCGCATGCCATCGATGATCTCACGGAACGGATCGACCGGATCCGCGCCCGGCGCCCCTCGCCCAGCTCCCGGGTGATTCCCGAAGTGGATGGGATGGGCAGACTCACCGATCTATACATCGCCGACGGGACGGCCGCGAACTGTGCGAACAGGCAGGAGCTGGTGGACGACATCATGACGGCGATTCGGGAAAGCACCTTAGATGCCGTGCGGCAACATGAACTTGCCATCCGGGAGGCGACGTGGCCGAAGATGCCGTGGCCGCAGTCCTGACTCGAGTTCGGTGAAGTTTTCTTCGGCCGATGGCGAAGTTGATCGAAATGGAGAGAGTCTGTCGATATGGGCACTGAATTAAATCAAGATCCAGACGATTGGCGTCGACTACGCGACATAAACAACGGTATGGCTCCCGTCTATCATGAGCGGGCGAAGAACGATCCGGACTATGTGGCCAACTTTTATTTGGAAAAGGGCTACGCGGCCCACGCATTTCTAGTGGGGTATGCCGTGCCGCACCTGAGTGCTCGTTCAGGCGGTTGGACCTCGGTGGCAGAAGGTTATCAAAGTGTGAGCGACGAATCACATACGACAGCGGGTGGTCTCGAGGAAGCCGATAGCGCGGGTAGCGCGGGGATTCGGCGGACGGCACCGGAGATGTGAGGCTCTAGTGTCCGTGAGTATCTCGGTAGAAGGACTCGGGGTGGCGGCGGGGACTCGCGAACAGTTCGGCGCGACGCATGTGATCAAAGGGTGTTCTAATGGCTGACTCAAAGGTCGTCAAGGTCCTCAACCCAGGCGATAGCCTCAATGAAGGCGACTGGGTTGAATCGCCGGACGGCAACTACCGGTTCGGGCTCAAGAACGGCGACGTAGTCAAGGTTTTCGTCCCGACCGGAGATAGCAAGACAATATACAATCGCGGAGACGCCAGCAAAATCGTATTCGAAACCAAAAAAGACGGTAGCGAGTACAGGCTCGAGGCCCACAATGATGCTGGCGACGAGCTATGGTCGGCGAATCCTGACGACAAAAAAAGACGAGGGGGTGGGTACAACGATCATTATGACGAGTGGGACACCGATGATGATGCCGACCAGAGGGTGCGACAGTTCGCTCTTACGAACGATGGCGCTATGGTTGGGGTCAAGCATGCCTTAGGTAATAAGTGGAAGGGTAACCTAGGCACAGACGCTAAAAATGTTCTCTGGGCCGACGAAAAGCCAAATCTCGAACTGGTCGCCTACCGAAACTACGTAAAGAGCTTTACTCGCGATCCGAAAGCGGGCGACACATACTCCACTCGCGATCCGGAAGCGGGCGACACCGGCGAAGATCCCGACTTCCGGCTGAGGATCGATGTCCCCCCTGGCAAGGCGTCGAGCGAACTGAAGGACGTCATAAGTGTAGTGAACGATCGGCTTGCCTATTTAGCTTACCAGATGGGGCATAAGAGGAAGCCGGTGGCTTTACAGTCGAAAAGTAGCTTCTGGAATGGCAAACTGGAAGACGATCTTATCAAGAAGCTTCAAGACGGGCCGGTCGCCAAATCGGGGGCTAAGGGCGAGGCCGTAGAGGCATATGAAGCGGCCGCAGACCATTTCGGCGCCCTGGCGGCGGCGTGGGACGAAAAGGATTCGAAGTTCCAGCAAGAGGACCAAGAACTCACCAAAGAGAATTTCCGGGTCTTCAAGCGTATGTATGATACGGTTCAAGAAGCCCGTGAGGATATCTGGAAAATCCTCAAAAATAACGTCAGGCTGGAGTCGGGGAAGCAAACCCGCGAGTTCGGTATCCAGAACATTGTCGAAGAATGGCCTATCTATCCCATCCTCAAGCAAGTGGTCCTGGACTGCACGAAAGACGTCGCCGACTACGCGAAACAGGCTGAGGAACGCGCAAAAAGGGGTGGGGATTTTCCGGGGTACCCCAGCGAGAAGAGGCCCGAGAAGAGTGAGGTGGAGAAGCCGGAGAAGAGGGAAGGGAAGCCGGAGAAGAAGGAAGGGAAGCCGGAGAAGAAGGAAGAAGAAAAGCCCGCCACAAAAACCACCCCTACCCCAACGACCATCATCCCTCCCTCCTACACTCCGCCGCCGACGCAGACTACTCCCACGCAACAAGACATGTTCCCGAGTCCGGATTCGAACCCCACATTGGACAATCTCGGCCTGGAACCTACGGACAGCACGGATTCCCCGACCGGTACCCAGCCAATTGCGGACAGCACTAGCGGCGATACCCCGTCGGGCACAGACCTCCGTTCTCTGATCCGGACGGCGATGCAGGATGCCGGAACCGGATCGACCGTTGCGCCCAGCGCCCCGCAGCAACCCACGAATAGCAGTGGCGATGCTATGGGGCAAATAGGGCAGATGATGGCGATGAACGCTCTCAACCAGAACCGGGTTCCCGGCGATGACAGGGGCTACGAAGACAGGGAATCGCGTGAGGACCGGCAACGAGAACGGGAGCGGAACCGCGCAGCCCAGACGGCCACAACGAATCCCGCGGCCCAGACAGCTCCTCCCGGCGTGGTGGCGCCAGCCTATGTGGGTTCTCCGCCGCCGGTGACGACACCGGGCGCGATGGTGGATGTCCAAATCGGCGAGAATACCGTGAAGGCGTCGCAGCCGGTGGCGGAGGCTTTGCAGAAGCAGGTGCAGAACACCGCCATCGATGCGATGTCCGCGTACCGGGGAACTGCGGGTGAGTTGTCAGCGGATCATCCGCCCGCAGTGATCAATAGTCGTGACCCGCAAGCGTTTAATACGGGCGATATTATTCAGTGGGAGAGACATAACGCGCTGATTGTCAAGGAATCGAACCAATTATTTGTCTTGGACAACGGTCAGCTCATTCCCTTTGATCCCGGCAAACCTCCGCTGGAGGAAAAGTACGGGCTTTGCACGGGCTACATCCACCCGACCGGCCTGGATAGCGCCGCCGGTGGCGACCCCGCACTCGCGGCGGCAGCTCCGCCGACCGTGGCCGCACCGAAGCAGCCTGTCGGTCCGCCGCCGGTTGGGCCACCGCAGATCTGACCGGCCGGAATCGTCGATACAAATCTCGTCGAGCGGCCGGACGCGGAGATCGACGATCCGGCCCTAGTTCAGGTTTCTGGTCGAATGCGGCTGGTGAATTCCCAAAGATATTTCTCCGACAAGAAAGGGAAACCATGGGGATTTTTGGTATGGATTGGAAGGATGGATTGGTTGCAACAGCAGGTCTCATTGGAAGTGCGGCCGGGCCGGTCGGCGGCGCGGTCGCGAGTGGCCTCGTAGGCGGAGCGATTGCCATGAGTCAGGGCAAGAGTTTGGATGACGCGTTCGAAACCGCTGTAGTTGATGCCGCGACTGGCGCAATCCCCGGGGGAGCATTTGCTGGTCGCGCCGGGACCGTAGCGGCGGATGCCGCGGCTGGTGGAGTCGCTCGAGGGTTGCGCCAGGGAATTCGGGGGTTCGCAGACAATGCCAAAGGTATCAAGAACGGCTTGCGTGGAGTGGACGTGAGTACAGAGGGGGGCCGGTTCCGAAAGAGTGTAGCCAGAGGCGCTGCTGCGGCCAAGTATGGTCGTGGCGCTGTGGCCCACCCCGTACGAGGCGCGTTTGCCACGGGCGCGGGTAGCGCGTTGGGTAACCACTTTGTGGCACCATTTTTCCATGACCAGGAGAAACGTGGTCCTGTTCCTCTCGTCTCAGTGAATCCGACTGCGTGAGCGATGGAAGACGATGTCGGCGCCATGGCCTGATAAATTGCCGCGATTGTTTATGCCCGACCCGGATAAAATTGATCTCTCCCCGTCGGTCCAAAATTATTACGAGGGACCGCGGGGGCTCGCTGTGAGCCTGCGTGATCATTATTTGAGTACGGGTGAGGAGTCCCCGGAGGAAGCGCCGGATCTGAAGCCGCCGGAGCTGGACATTGAGGGCGACAAACAGTTCAGTGGTATCGAGAATTATGAAGTTAAGCAAGAGAAGCTCCGGATGACGGGGGTCAAACTCGTGGAGGCGTACGGCGATGTGCCGGACCGGATACGCAGGTCAGCTGGGTATTCCAAGGAAGTGAGAGTATGGACGTCAAAATTCATCGAGGATCACAACGCGGCCATAAGTGAGTGGCCTCCGGACGGTGTGAGTCACGATGAGTACTGCATGAATGAAATCACCAAGACGATCGACAACTTGAATGCGATCATGGCCGACGCAGTGAAGGGCCAGAAGAAAGAAGCAGACGAGATCGAGAAGCTGGCGCAGCAGGTGGAGAAGCTGACGCAGCAGTCGGAAACGCTGGCGCAGCAGGTGAAAAAGCTGAAGCAGCAGGTCGGGGATGAGGGCGACCCGCGGCCCGGGGAGCTGGATCCAAAGGATCTGGGCGTGCCGAAACAGCCCGGTATGCCGTTTGACCCGGGCATCCCGTACGACCCGAGTCCTCCGATGGATCCACGCCTGCCGCTGGATTCGAACCAGTCACTGGATCCGGACCTGACGGAAGATCCTGGTGCGTCGCCGTATCGGAGCGATGTGGGTCTGGATCCGCAAGAAGCGGTCGCTGGACCGGCGGCTCCAGCGGCGACGCCTATTGGCTCGGCGATGGGCTCCCGAGACGACCAGACAACGGGGATTAACCCTTGGATGATCCCAGCACTGGCCAACAGCATGCAACCCGGCGTGCGCAACGAGCCGGATCCGGACAGGCTCCCCCGCGACGACGAAGCAGTCGCGCCGTCGCCGATTCCAGCGGTCACCGCAGCTCCTGTGGCGACGCCAGGGAGCCAACCCCCCGCTGGCGCGGTGCCGAATCACAGCCAGCCGATCGGGCCGGGTGCCGGGCCGAATGTCACGTCCGCGCAGAGTGCGCTGCCGACGCGGACGCCCGCGCAGGACGGGAGTGGGGATAGGTACTACTCGTTCCCGGAGGGGGAGAGACAGTGGGTTTCCGCCGTGGTTGCTCAGGCATTGGATGCGGCTTTCGGCAACGCGAGCGGTACCGATGCGAAAGCCGCGTACGCGAATACACCGGCGAAGTGGTCGGACAACAAGCAGATCGATCCGGTCGACCCGTACCAGTTGATGACCGGCGATGTCGCTACGTGGGAGAAGGATCATTCCGCGATCGTTGTGGTTTTCGGTTCCTTCGAGAGCGGCACGCCGGAGGTCGTCGTCAACGGGCAGCTGCGGCCGTTCGCCGCGGAAATGTCCGACAGCGCAGGAGACTTCGGCGCGTTCGCCGGATTCCGCCACCCGCGCGGCATCGAGGTCACCACTCCCGCGCCGGATTCGGCCGCCCCGGCTTCGTCGCCCGCGGATGCGTCGGCCGCTACCACGGCGTCGGTAGCTGCGGTGCCCGCGACCTGACGCCGGCGGCACAGCACTGGCCGACTTCGACGAATCGAAGGACATGGCGTGGAGTCGCCGCAATCGCGGATCTATTCCTCTACTCCGTGAATCAAACAAGAAGGTAATACCAGTGACACAAGGAAATAGTGGAAGGCCTGGTCAGACGCGCGCAACGAACAGTGTGGCCGATCGGGTGAATGCGGCGACACCGATCGGCCCGGAACCCGGTGTGCGAGAGGACCATTTCGCCGGGCGTACAGGCGCGGCGCCAGATGCCGAGCGCCGGGCCGGAGCCATGTCGGGGACGGGTGTGGTCGGGGCCGAGGCCGGGTCGTTCACGGGACCGGGTCTGGACGTGCCGTCGGTGACGATGCTGCCGGTGACGATGCTGCCGGTGACGATGCCGCCGGTGACGATGCTGCCGATGATCGCACGGCAAGTCGAGATGAGGCGTCTCGCCGATCATGATCTGAACCGGCGACGAGCGGAGTTCGGCGCGTTCACCGGGTTCGACCACGCGCACGGCATCGAAGCGGTTGCAGAGCAGAGGCAGAACAAGACCGTGACGGGCGGTGCGCTGATCCCCGGCGGCGACTCCGCGGCTGCGGCCGCGCCGATACGCGCGGCCGAAGAGTCCTGATCGGCAGGGGTAATGATGACGCTCGATGCCGACGGGGAAGCGATTGCGCACAACCTGCGTAACGCCGCCTGGAACGCAAACGCTCCCCTGCCGCCGCCATAAGCGCTGATCACGCCCTCGGGCGACGAACACTATTCGGTTGAGGTGCAATGGCTACCATGCGCGGAGCACCGTGTGCGGACCTCATCGCACGATGCCGAACAGCAGTGCTTCGACGCCGGCCCGGAACACGGCATCATTGTCGACTGGTGCGGTCTCGGACTCGGCGGTGGCAAGCAGCCTGGTCAGATGGGGGTAGTCGCCGTGGGCCAGCATTGCCGGAGGGTGGTCGGACGCATCCATGACGGGGGCGGAAAACCCCGCTGCTTCTATCCCGGTGAAGGTGCGCACCCACCCCGACAGGAGGCTGACACCCATCATGGTCGCGTTGGCGTCGAGTCCCGCCGAGGCCAAGGCGCCGACCATACGGTCGAGGAATCGTATCGAATTCGGACCGAGGTTCGACGACAACGAAGCGACCTCCCCTAAGCCCTCCCTCAACCATGGGTGCCGTTGATGCAACGCCCGCGCCTGGTCCAGCATGGCGAAGACATCGGTGCGCACGTTCCCGGTCAGGGGTGGGTAGTCGTATTCCGCGGCGACGTGGTCAACCATGAGCGCGATCAGGTCGTTCTTGCCGTCGACGTACCGATAGAGCGAGGCCGCGGCGGTGCCGAGTTCGTCCGCGATGCGGCGCATCGATAACGCGCGCAGCCCGTCTAAGTCGGCGAGCCGGACACCCACGTCAGCGAGCTGGTCCAGGGTGTAGGCGGGGCGCGGCCCCGGTTTGGGGTTGTCGCCTCGCAACCACAACGAGGTCGAGGAAGCAGCGGATGTCATGTCAGTCAGCATGCCACCACTCAGAGTTGCGAACACCGTTGGCAAACGTTCGTTCAAACTTTGTTCATGGTTAGTGGGAGGTTCTGGTGAACGTGAATCGAAGCTGACGCCCACCGCGGAGGTGATGGCCTCACCGACGCGGGTGACGGCACTGACCATGGCGGTCTTCGGATCTTCGCCCGCACGCAGCCGCTCGCGGTAGCGGAACATCAAAAACAGGATGTAGTCGGTGCCGACGCCGAACAGCACGACCAGCAGGATCGCGCTGATCGAGGCGTCGATCTGCAAGTCGAATGCCTTGGCCACCATGGCGATCATCCCATTGACCATGCTGGAGATCGCGCCGATCACGACGATCGGCAGCAGTGCGATCACCGGGCTGCGGAAGATGACCAGCAGCAGCACCAGAATCAGCACGATGGTGGCGCCGCCGATGATCGCCATGCCCTTTTCGCTGGATTCCTGCTGGTCCAGCACCTGAGCCGCCTGACCGGTCATACCCGCCTTCAGGTCCGTGCCCGCCACGCGCTCTTTCAGTTCCGCGCAGCGCCTTGACCGCGTCACTCTGCGTGGTGTCGTTCGGATTGGTCACCTTGGTCGTCTGCACGGCAATGATCTGGATCAGCCGGTTCTCCAACGGCGGCGTTGACTGGATCGCGGTGACGTCCTTGATCTGTTCGCCGAGCAGTTCGGTGCCGATCGCGACGACCGAGGCCGAATCGCCTTCGGTCAGCGGCGCCCCGTCGTGCCGGGCGAACACGATGATCGCCGCTGGCGCGGAGCTCTGCGGAAACGCCTCCTGCAGCATCTCCAACGCCTGGATTGACTCATAATACGAAGGCAGGAAAACGGATTGATCGGTCGTTGATTTGAGTTCCGGCGCCGAAGCCACCACCGCGATGGCGAGCAGCACCCACAGGCCGATTACCTTCCACGGATTGTGGACCACCACGGCCCCCAGTCGTGCGAATATCTACGCAGAAATCTTTTCCGGACTCGTAATTACCTGGAGTAATTCAGATTTCGAGATCCCGTGAGCTCGGCATCGAGCCTGGAGGTCGACGGGCCCGCGCTGCGCGAACCTATTCAGATCTTCGAAGCTCAAATGCAAGGTAGAACCCCGACCTGCACATCACAGGATCGGTCTTTGCTACATCTCGGTGCCCAACCGGCTGTCAACGCCGTATATCACTTGACCCAGGAGCGCATGAGTACTTCACCGCCGGACACGCGAGGCCTCACGCAACATCGGGCTGTCAATGGTCGAACGGGTGGTCACGCGGTCGGCCGTTCTTATGGTGCCGGAGGTAGTTCGACTTCTGCGGAATCTACATTTTTTCGAGGGTGCCCACGGTCGGGGGAGGAAGTTCATCGACCTGTTGCTGTGTGCGTCTCGCTATCCTCCGCATTGCTTGTTCTGCGGTTGCGAGGTCTGGCTTGGAATTCGTGCTATGGCCTGCTGGAAGTGTCGACATGTCCGAATCAAGATCGGCTATCAGGGCCGAAGCGATAGCGGTGATCTCAAGTTTTCCCAGCTCGATTAGGTCGGAAATCTTGTCCAGGTGCGCCGCCATGCCGTAGCAGTAGAGGACCTGACGGTGTAGATCTGCGAATAATCGGATGTTCAGCTGGGCGATCGACCTGTCGGTCCGGCCGGAGGAGTTCCGGGCAGAATACTGATGATAGATATTTACATGAATTTGCGCCATGGCCTCCAAGCGTTCGCCGATGTCTATCCATGCTTCCGAGTATTGGCGCAGTGTGCTCTCGTTACCTGCGGGGAAGAAGCTCGACGCGAGGGCCGCTGCTCGCTCCATCATTCCTTCGTGTGACTCTGGTGTCATGGCGACACTCGACTCCCGTTTATCAGCGTTGGCTGCAGTGAGGTCAGGTAGCGTTTTCCTCACCAGCCTGGTGCGGTTGTATGATTCGATCACTACCACTCCAGTCAACTCCATTCGAGTGATCGAAGTGGAGCCTGTCTGCAGATCTTCACGATTCATTCAGGCCTAGAAATGGCGATTGCGGTGCCGTGGAAACATCGCCACCGGATTTTCGAATGGTGTCGAAGACCTCGACATGTGCGTCGTTTATCGCATCAAAAAGTGAACATCGGTCGGTCCTGCCGGTTGTCCCGACGCGCGATTAGAGTGATCTGGCTCTCGGATGCGTTCCTCAAAAATATTCTGAATCTACTGCCCGGTGATGCGACGCACCACTTCCCCGGCAATGGCGAACGCGACGAAACCGCCGTAACCCTGCATCGACCCCGGTCGGAAATATGGACGCTGACGTGCGACACGTGGTGCCAGTATGCGCACGGTGGGTCTCGCTCGAACTGTTCAGTCCGAGCAGGTATGGACCTGGCCAGCATCCGCAGATCCACTCCGTCCATTGCGGCGCCTGAGCTATATCGCCTGGTCAGCGCCGCGGCTTCAATGACGGTCACCAAACCTCCCGTTAATTGTGAACAACGTTCGCAATTGCAGCATAGATGTTTGCTAACATGGTTCGCAACACTCCAGTAGTGGCATGACACCCACGGCTTCCTCGACCTCATTGTGGTTGCGAGGCGACGATCCCAAACCGGGGTCGCGTCGCACCTACACCCTGGACCAGCTCGCGGACATGTGCGTCCGGCTCGCCGACGCGGAGGGGCTGCCCGCGCTATCGATGCGTCGCATTGCGGATGACCTCGGGACCGCCGCGGCTTCGCTCTATCGGTACGTCGACGGCAAGAACGACTTACTTTCGCTCATGGTGAACCGCGTCGCCGCGGAATACGACTACCCGCCCCTGACCGGGAACGTGCGCACCGATGTCTTCGTCATGCTGGACCAGGCGCGGGCGTTGCATCGACGGCACCCATGGCTGTGGGAGGGCTTAGCTTAGGGGAGGCCGTTTCGTTGAGCCCCGGTCCGAATTCGATGCGATTCTTCGACCACATGGCCGGCGCCTTGGCCCAAGCGTGGCTCGGCGCCAACGCGACTATGATGGGTGTCGCCCTGCTGGGGGCGTGGGTTCGCAACTTCGCCGGGCTGGAAGCGGCGGGGTTTTCCACTCCCACCATGGGTGAATCCGACAACATTCCGACTATGCTGGCCCACGGTAACTATCTGCATCTAACCGCGCTGCTCGCCACTGCCGGGTCCGCGACTGCACCGGTCGACAATGATGCGCTGTTCCGAGCGGGCATCGAAGCACTGCTGTTCGGTATCGTCCCAGGCGGTGGTCGGCCGAGCGCGGGCTAGGGCACGCCGTTCCGCTCTTGCTGTGCTCGCGTCTCCGGAAAGTGATCGCGCGGGTGGTGGATTGCGCTGCTGGGCGATGGCGAGTTGTGGGTGGCACTCCCGTAGTCATGGTCGTGGGCGCTGATGGCTGCGCGGCGACCGGCCTGGTGAACCAGCCTGCATAGGTCAGCAGCAGGCCGATCACAGCCAAGACGCCGAAGAAGATGCGGTCCGGCCGCCTCGGATCAGCGTGGCACTAGGCCGGTATCGATGGTAGTGAAGACGGAGTCGGCCAGGGATCGCACACGTGCGGCGGGGATTTCACCAGTCGCGATGAACGTGGCCAAGCCCTGCATGACGCAGCGCATCGTGAGCATGATCGCATCCACTGAAGGTCCACAGATCGCACCCGCACGCCATGCGTCCCCGAATGCTCCTGCGAAGGTGTCGCCCACCGAACCACGCACCGCGGCCAACTCTGGGTGGGCGTCGCCATCGGTGACCGTTCCGCCGAACATCAGCTGGGACAGGGCGGGCTCGGCGGCCACGAACTCCAGGTAGCGGTGGCCGATGGCGTGCAGCCGTGGCAGCGGGTCATCGACCTCGATGGCCGAGAGGGCTTGCGCCAACTCTGCGAACCCCTGAGTCATCACAGCGGCGAGCAGTGCCTCCTTGTCGGCGAAGTGCCGGTAGGGCGCCGCTGCGGACACTCCCGCCCGCGTCGCGGCCGCGCGCAGCGTCAGCCCCGCGACTCCATCCTCCTGTACCAGTGCGCGTCCGGCATCGACCAAGGCCCGGCGCAGGTCTCCATGGTGGTAGGCCTTGCGCTTCGATGTTGACATCATTTACATTACCTTCCAGTCAGATGTTAACGAAGATAACATTCTTCGATGGAAGCGAGTTCATGTCCCACCGCATCCACTACGCACGTCAGCGGGTTCCAGGACCACGCCATCATCAGATAGTTGCGAACGTTGTTAGCAGATGTATATTCTGCATCTGCGGACGATGTTTGCAATGGGCGCGAGCGCCGGGGCCTGCTCGACGCCGAGTACGAGCGGATGCGCAATGAACAGGGGCAATGTCCGCTCCGGCCCGACCTCGGAAGCGTCCGATTCTGCCGTCTACGGCGCGGCGGACCCGGGCGGTGGCTCGGGCGAAGGCGCAATATGGAAAGTGAGGCCGGCATGATGCATCCCGAGACGGCAGCTGCGCTGGGGTCGAGCCGGGCACTGGGTTATGCCGTCGATGACGTGGAGGAACGGATCGGCAAGATCCGTGCTCGGTGGCCTTCGCGCACCTCCAGGGTGATCCCGGAAGTGGATGGGGGTCGGTCGGCTCGCCGACCTGTATATCGCTCCCGGGACGATCGTGAGCATGGCTCGCCAGGAGTTGGTGGCCGAGATTATGGGAGCGATTCGGGAGAGCGCGCTCGACGCTGTGCGGCGGCACGAAATCGCCGTCGAGTCGACTACCTGGCCGCAGATGCCGTTGTCGCGCCCTGAAACAGAGCAAGTGCTCTGTTATAGTGACGGCGTGCCCCGCCCCCGGATGCACGGCCCCGACACCGTGCTCGACGCAGCGGAATCACTGGCCGTCCGCGGCGGCCCCGCCGCGGTCACCGCGCGTGCGGTCGCCGCTGCCACCGGCATCTCCAACGGCGCGATCTACCACACCTTCGGGTCGCGCGCTGAACTGCTCGGGCGCACCTGGTTACGTGCCGCGCGCCGCTTCCTCGACCTGCAAACCACGCTGGTTAGACGGCGCTCGGCAGCCATGACGAGGTCGAAGCCGTGGTCGCGGCCGCCGAGGCGCCCGCGATCTTCGCCGAGCGGCATCTGGACTCGTTGCGGCTGCTGCTCGCCGTGCGGCGTGAGGAGTTGCTGGGCGAGCTGCCCGAGAGTGTCGCCGCCGAACTCGCCGCGACCGACGAGATGCTGATCGAGCTGATGACCCGGCTGTCGCAACACCTGTGGCAGCGCGGCCACCGCCGCGCCGTCGACGCGATCACCCTGTGCCTGGTCGACCTGCCCACCGCCGTACTGCTGCGCCGCGAGCGGCTCGCCGATCCCCATGCGCGGGAATACCTCCGCGGCGCCGTGCGGGCCGTGCTCGCGGTCGGCCCGGCACCCTGACCATCCCCGTCCCCTACCCCTTGAGGATCCACCATGTTCGTCGGTCAGGTCGGCGCTCCCGGGGGAGTGGTGCCGTGGCGGATTCGGACGAATCGGGCGATGCCGGGTCTGGGTCCGGTGAAGGCTTCTGATTCCGGCCGAGCGAGACGGTCGGTTGGTTCGGTCATGGATGCGGTGTGAGAACGCTGCCGTTAGTTATCTTTCGAGGAGGAAGGGTTCGTCGATATGAGCAATATTTCCGGTGATGATCCGGAAGCGGTGCACAAGCTACGCGACGGTCACTACGGCTCTGTCGAGACCGATCTCGAGCGGGCGAAAGTCGATCCCGACTATGCGGCCGACCGCCATGCGCGGCTCGGTAACGCGGCCTGTGCGCTGATGGAGATGTACTCTTTCTTTCGATGTTGACATCGTTCACATTATCTTCTCGTCAGATATGAACAATGACAACTTTCTTCCGGCAAAGGTGAGTCATGTCCCACCGCATCCGCAACCTGCACTGGCGAGTGCTTCCGGCAACTCCCGAAAATGTATGGGCCACATTGACATTGCTCGGCACGGATAGCGATCCGCTCTACCCGCCGGAGTGGGGCTGGGTGCGCTTTCCCGACGGTCTGCACTCGGGTGCCAGGATGGTTCAGTACAACGGTGCCGGCCCGATCGGCTACCGCATCACGGAAGTCGAGCCACCGCGGCGGCTGTGGTTCGGCGGAATTCCCGGCCTCGACGGAAGTCACGGATATGACCTGGAGCCCGTCGACGGAGGCACTCGGATCAGCCACGTGCTGTCGGCCGAGCCATCGATCATCCCGTACCTCCTGTGGATGGTGGCGTTGCGGCACAGCCACGACGCCATCAGTGAGCGCATCTTCGACAACCTCGAGCTCCTCGTCACCGGCACGATCGCCGATCCATACCGTCCCCGATCGGGTGCGCGAATCATGAAACGACTGCTCGGGAACCGGTCCGCGAAACTCGCTCCGCCTCGGGTCTCGACCGCGTGAAGCCTGGGCTCGGCCACCTGTGCGGCCGATTCGGGCATCCGGCGGCGTGGCGGGGGCGAAGGTCGAGCGTCCACGAATAGTTGCGAACGTTGTTAGCAAACACGAATGGTGCGAATTGCGAATATTGTTCACAATCGGAGGTCTTGGTGGGCTGTTGCCGACCCCGGCACATCGAGCTGTGTGGTGGGAGCACATCCGGCGAGGCGGCTGCACCGTATTGCCGTCGAGATCGCATCAGGACCGCCGGGCGCCCAACGGAATCTGGTTTCTGTGCTGAAAAGCTTTGTCCGACAACAAGTTCGGGTCTGTCCCCGATGTTTCGAGGAGGGTTCTGATGGAAGGGGTTACTTTCTCCGAGGAGAAGGCGACCATGCTCGCCACGCTCTACAGCAAGGTGCTCGACAACCGGCTGGCGAACCCGATCCTGGGCGATCAAGCTGCTGAGGACGCTGTTGAGCACATCGACTACGACTTCGAAAGACTCGGTGTCACAGTGGCTTCCGCTGAGGGGATCGCAGCCCGCGCGAAGGTCATCGACGACTGGGCCGCGCAGTATCTGCACGACCACCCCGACGCTATCGTGCTGCACCTGGGCTGCGGTATGGACAGCCGGGTCTTCCGGCTCGACCCGCCACCGTCGGTGCAGTGGTTCGACATCGACTATCCGGAGGTGATCGACCTGCGTACCCGTATCTATCCGCGGCGTGCCAACTGTCATCTCATCGGCACGCCGATCACCGACCTCTCCTGGCTCGACCGCATCCCCTGCGATCGCCCCGCGCTCATGGTGGCCGAAGGGCTGCTCGTGTACCTGAAGCCGGCAGTAGGCGGTGAACTACTGCGATCAGCTCGCCCGTAAGTTCGCGTCGGGCGAGCTGATCGCCGACATGCTCAGCAAGCTCGGCGTCAAGCTGCAGAAGGCCACACCGATCACCCGCAACACCGGTTCGACATTGCACTGGGGCATCGACGACCCAACCGAACTCGATCAACTCGGCTACCACACGACCGAGTGCCTCGCCGCCTCCGACTGGTACGACCCACAGCAGAGTTCCGGATTTTCCCGCAGTGTACGACTGCAATTCGCGATGACTCGGTACGTTCCGGGGTTGCGTCGGCTTGCCACGATCGGCCGCTGGAGCTTCTGACCGCCGACAGCCTCTGACCTCAACAGATTCGGTGTTGCCCAGCCGCTGTCGGCGACGATATACGGTGTTGGGCAGGGGTGTGTTGTATCAGCTGCGTACAGAGGAGCGCGGTGGCGGCCGAGTCTGACGGCGCGTGCCTTCTACGCTTCTGGTGTGTTTTGGATGGTCGTGGGCGCCACAGAGTTTCGCCGCTGGCGCCCACTACCTCGCCGATATCTGATTACTTCAAGTGTTGTCCCTTTGTGAGCATTCCGACGCTCACCCAACCCCAGTAGACGCGGTGGTGGGCAATGAGCCCGTCCCGGATCTCCATCACTTCCACGATGTCCATTTGGTCACCGTCCGGGGACTCACGGGGGTACTCCCAGGTGAGGCGGTCTCCATCGGTCAAGAAGCCGACGCGGTACCGGCGTCGTTCAGCGGGTTGGTGGGCGAACACCTTGTCCACGAATCGCCGTAGGTTGTCTCGGCCGCGAACCACCCCCTCCTCGGTGCCCAGAAAATGGCGGACCAACGGACTTTCCAAGGTCGCGTCGGGCTGATAGAGCGCCATTGCGGCATCGAGGTCCTTGGCGCCCAGCGCATCATCCCAGGCGGTGAAGATGTGCTCGATCTGCTCGGCGGTCGTTGTCGACTCGGTCATGGCCGTCCGGCCCCTTCTGTGATGATGGTTGTGACGGTGTGACGGTAGGTCAGCAACGTTTTGGTCCGGAGCTAATCGTGGTTGTGGCACGGTGGCGGCATGACGGGTGAACCGGACGGACAGTGGATGCTTGATCGCGATCTCGCGCCCGTGGCGGCACTGATCGGCGATCAGACCCGGGTCGCCATCCTTGCCGCGCTGGCCGAGGGGCACGCATTGCCGGCGGGTGAGCTCGCCCGCCGAGCCGGAGTGCAGCCCGCGACTGCGACCGCTCATCTGCGACGGTTGGTCGAGGGGGGTCTGGTGGCGGTGCGTACGCAAGGCAGACACCGTTACCATGAGCTGGCCGGACCACAGGTCGCCGCTGTAATCGAAGCCCTGGCACAGTTGGCCCCGGCGACAGCGGTACGTTCGCTGCGCACCGATCGTGCTGCCAGGACTCTCATCGAGGCCAGAACCTGCTACGACCATCTCGCTGGTCGCCGCGGAGTTGAGCTACGCGACCGTTTGCTGGCCGTTGCCGCCCTGCGGTTGGTCGATGACCGAGACCACCAGCTCACGCCGGTCGGGCGGCAGCTGGCCGAAAGGTTGGGAATTGATCTACAGGCGTTGAATAGCACCCGGCGGGTGTTCGCGCGGATCTGTGTGGACTGGACACAGCGACGACCACATCTGGCCGGGGCACTGCCCGCGGCGCTCACCGACCGTTTCCTCGAGCTCGGGTGGCTGACCCGGACACCGGGGCGGAGTCTGCGTGTTGCCCCCGATTACGATCATCGGCTCAACACGTGGTTATCCAAGCCGATCTGACCATCGACCCGCCCATGCATTGTCGGTCGACGCGCCCATCAAGTAATCAATCGATCATGGTTTTGTCGTCCACCCCGATCAGGTGGACCCTCTCGATTCGCTTGCCGCGTAACCCGCCTATGGATAGCCCGGTGGTGTAGTCGATGCCGCCCACGTCGGCGCTCGCCTCGGTGTCGCGATCACGGTGAGGCACGCGCAGCACTCCTAGTTGTTGCGGGACGGGACGTTGTCAGCGGCGAGTAGGCAAGGAACCTGGTAGTCGGTCAGCCATCTCGAGCGTCGGGAGCCACGCGGACGTGGAGGAATCCTTGGTCGAGGAGAGTCGGGCGATCCGCTTCCCCGCCTGATCGCACCCAGTGGCTGGACACGGCATCGAGGACAGCGGTTGCGGCGTTGGTGAGTAGGTCCGCCGTGTACGCGTCGATCTCAGCACCTGGTCGGGTCTTCAACGCGTCGCTGACTCGCCGTCGCCATTCTGCTCGTCGTTGGTGGAGTCGTCCGACCAGGGCAGGTGTGGCCTCGATGAGCCGCAGAGTCGTGAGGACCTGTTCACTGGCGTGGATCTCGTCCTGCCTGGTCCGGAGTACGTGATGTAGCGAGTCCCAGGGAGCCTCATCTGTCGGTCGGGCGGCGATGTCGGCAACCACGTCCTCGCCCGTGAGGTCCACGCCATCGAAGACGACATCTTCCTTGGTCGGGAAGTACCGGAAGAAGCTGCGCTTGGTCATTCCTGCTGCGCTGGCGATCTGATCAACGGTCGTGTTCTCGAAGCCCTGGCGGGTGAACAGGTCGATGGCGACCTCCGCGATCTCCGCCCGCACGGCTCGCCGCGTCCGTTCCCGCAGTACTTCACTCATGCACCCAGACTACTTTCCTACACTTAGTGACTATAGTGTCACCAAGTGACATCGGTTGAACTGAGTGGAGTGGTGACGATGGAAGGCAAGACCGTGCTGGTGACTGGAAGCACAGGCGGGATCGGGAAGGAGACCGCGCGGCAGCTAGCCGACCGAGGCGCAAGCGTCGTCCTCGTCGGGCGCGACAAGAACCGCGCCGATGCCGCAGTAGAGGAGCTCCGCGGCTCCAGCGGGAACAAGAGTGTCGAGGCGATCACGGCCGACATGTCCCGGCTCAACGACGTGAAGCGCCTCGCGGAAGAAGTCAGCAACCGGACCAACAGCGTCGACGTCCTGATCAATAACGCAGGAGCGACCAGATCTCATCGCCAGGTCACCGAGGACGGCCTCGAGACGGCGTTCGCGGTCAACGTAGTAGCGCCGTTCTGCCTCACGCACTGGCTGATGCCCGCGTTGACGGCCTCGGGTGCCGCTCGGGTCATCAACATCACCGGCGGCATTCCGAAAGGAAGCATCGACCTCGACAACCTCCAGGGCGAGAAGTCCTACGTCGGCCTGTCGTTCTACAACCAGACCAAGCTGGCCCAGATGGCGATGAGCTACCGCTTCGCCCAGGAACTCGACGGCACGCCGGTAACGCTGAACGTGGCCTACCCCGGACACGCCTACACCTCGATGAACAAGGACCTCACCATCGACACTTACCCGCCACTGGCGCGTCCGATCGTGCCGCTGCTGCGGCTCGCTATGCCGCTCGTCTTCGGCCACAAGGCATTGCTCAAGGCCACATGGTCCAGCGTTCACCTCGCGTCCAGTCCTGAGGTCCGCAATACCAGCGGCACCTACTTCAACACCAAGGCCACCCCGACCCCGTGGCCCGATGCTGTCCTGGACGAACGCACGCGCACCATCATCTGGGAACTGTGTGCGACGCACCGCGACCGCCTGACCGCATCGTGACACCCGCCATCACACGAACGGACGTGCGGTCATGGCTCACCGCTCGGACTCGATCACCGTCGCTTCATCGATCCCAACGGCGACACCAACCGCAAGCCAGGGAAGACCACCGCCCGTGGGATTTCACCAGCGAGGATGACCGATCAGCAGCCATCGCCGTCTGGAACATCCACTCAACTATCACCGACCACACTCAGGAGCAGGCGGTCAGCCACCGGCCTCACGCCTTCGGGAAGGTGTCACCAACGTCCGGCTCTCCCACACCTGATATGTAGGCCTGTTCTGTCAAGTGGCAGGTGAAAGCGGTCCCGGTAACGTCGGTTGCCGGGACCGCTTTCGTGGTTTGCCCGGCATGGGCAGTTGCTTGGGGGTGTGAGTCCCCTGGAGGAAGAGGTGATGCTAACTCCGAGCCGGAGGCAAGGGCGTCGTCGTGAGGCGGGGTCTGAAGGAAGCCGGAGGCGAAACCCTGCACCGTGGAACACGAATCGCGTATGAGGCCGGATGGATCTGGGTGAGCCTGCCACGGAAGGTGAAGCCCGTCATCATCGACAGGATCGTCAGGTAGACGCGGCGGCGGCAGGGGGAAAGTGACTGTTCTTAACCGGGGAGGTCTGTTCGGGTGTCGGTTGTGCTTGACGTGGTCGCCGCGCCGACGGTCGTGGTCGTGAGGTCGTGACTGACCGGGCAGAAGTCAGCAGAGGTCGTAGTACCGGTGAGGGGAACGGACAATCAGCCGGGAAGGACCGAACGTGAAGTGGGACAGAGGAATTGGTATTGCTCGTGCTGGTCGCGATGATCGCAGCCATCCCGCGTGAACGCGGGCCCATGGTGGGAGGGGCCGGTGAATCCCGGTGAGTACCACGGTGGAGCGTAGCGGCCGGTCGGCGCATGCCGAGGAGGATGTTCTCCCGGGGCTGGAGATCTCGTTGTGGGAGCGGTTGCTTTCACCGGAGAACCTGTCGCGGGCGTTGAGGCGTGTCGAAGCCAATCGGGGCGCGTCTGGTGTGGACGGTGTGACCACGGAGGCGTTGCGGCCGTGGTTGCGCGAGCACTGGGCGGGTGTCCGGGAGGCGTTGGACGCGGGCACCTTTGAGCCCTCGCCTGTCCGCCGGGTGGTGATTCCCAAGCCCGGGGGCGGACAACGGTTGTTGGGGGTGCCCACTGTGCTGGATCGGTTGATCCAGCAGGCGATCGCGCAGATCCTGACGCCGATCTTCGATCCGGGGTTTTCGCAGTTCAGTTTCGGGTTCCGTCCCGGCCGGTCCGCTCATCAGGCGGTGCGGTCGGCGCGGCGGTCGGTTGATGCTGGATTGCGGTGGGTCGTGGATGTCGATCTGGACCGGTTCTTCGACCGGGTGCAGTTCGATGCGTTGATGGCGCGGGTGGCACGCAAGGTTGATGACCGCAAGCTGTTGCGGCTGATCCGGGCGTTTCTGGAGGCCGGGGTGATGGTCGAGGGGGTCAAACTCCCGACGGTGGAAGGGACCCCGCAGGGGTCGCCGCTATCACCGATCTTGTCGAACATCATGCTCGATGATCTAGACGCCGAGTTGGCCGCACGCGGTCACAGGTTCGTGCGCTACGCCGATGACATTCGTGTTTTCGTGCGTAGCAAACGGGCTGCTGGCAGGGTATTGGGCTCGGTCACCGATGTGGTCGAGCGGCGATTGAAACTCCTGGTGAACCAGGAGAAGTCCTCGGTCCGGCACGCGCGCGAGGCGACGTTGCTGGGATTCGGGTTCTACTTCTCCCGATCCGGGGTCAAGATCCGGGTCGATCCGAAAGCGATAGCACGCTTGAAGATGCGGATCCGGGAGTTGACTTCTCGGCGGTGGAGTGTGTCGATGTTCTGCAGAATCGACAGGCTCAACCAGTTCATCACGGGATGGATGGCCTACTTCCGGCTCGCCGATCTGTCACACCGGTTACGCGAGCTGGACAAGTGGCTTTATCGCCGGATGCGGCAGATCCGCTGGAAGGAATGGAAACGCTACTCGGCCAAACGCCGGAACCTGCGCCAGCTCGGCATCGGTGACCGCACCTCGCGGGAATGGGCTGCCAGCAGCAAAGGTTACTGGCGCATCGCCGGGTCGGCCATCCTCCAACGATCGCTGACCAAGTCCTACTGGGACGACCTCGGCCTGCTGGGAATGCAAGGAACCTGGCGCCGGCTCAGAACAACGGCTTGACGAACCGCCGGATGCGGGCCCGCATGTCCGGTGGTGTGAGAGGAGGGCCGGGCAACCCGGCCCTCCTACTCGATTGCGGTCGGGCGGGGTTTGTCTCGGGTCGTGTCGTGGTTGGCGACGGCGTGGTCAGACTGATATGCGCGGGTTGGTTACCGCAGGACGACTGTTCGATGGGGACGGTGCCGCTGGTCTAGAGTCGGGCATCGCGACGCGAAAAGCGTTGCTGCCCATAGCTGTGTCGCGGATCGTCCCGCACGCCGACTCGAGGGTTGACTCGCCTGGCCGCGGTCTCGGGGACGGCGTCAGCCGTCATCGAGGATGGCCAGTGACCAGCACCAGCCGGCGAGTTCACGGGCGACGGCGACGTTGGCGATCACGGGGCGTTTGTGGTGGGCGGTGAACTGCTCCCACCGGTGGTGCAGTCGGTGGTTGCCGGCGTGGCCGCGCACGCGGGCCGCGGCCGGGGCCAGCGCCCATCGTGCGCCCATGGTGGCAGTCGGGTTGCGGTAGGAGCGGCGGTGGTGCCAGGCGGCCTCGACCAGTAGACGCCGGGCGTGGGTGTTGCCGGTCTTGGTGATCGATCCTTGCGTGCGGGTGGCGCCGGAGGAATATTCGGTGGGGACCAGGCCTAGATAGGCGCCGATGGTCTTGCCGGTGAACCGATCCCAGTTCCCGATCTCCACCGCGAGGGCGAACCCGGTCAGGGTCGAGATCCCGCGCAGACACCCCAACCGGTGGACCATCGGGGTGTAGTCGCTGGCGGCGGCCATCGCGGTGATGGCGGCATCGAGCCGGTCGCGGCGGGTCTTGGTCAGCGTCATCGCCTCGTAGTCGGTGTCGAACGCGGTCTGCAACGCGGCCTGGTCGAAGCGCTGCCCACGCAACCACAGATCATGCGCCCCGGTCCACGCGGACCCACCGGAATACACGATCCCTTGCCGCAGAAGCAGTTTCGACAATCGATGCCGGGCCCGCATCAGATCACCGCGCGCGTCCTCGCGGGCACGGACCAGATCACGAGCGGCTTCCTGGGCCACGGTCGGCACCGCCACCGCCACGATCTCACCCAGCCGCAGTAGCCGCGCCAGATGCAGGGCATCGCGGGCGTCGGTCTTGATCCGGTCCCCGGCCGGGCGTTGCAGTTTCGACGGTGCGGCCACGACAGTGGCGATCCCGGCCGCGGTCAACGCCCGGTACAGGCCGAAGCCGGTCGGCCCGGCCTCGTAAACCACTCGGACCGGGCCCGCCAGCCCGGCCAACCACGCCAGGATCTGTCCCGGATCCGGGCACAACCGCTGCCGCTTCAGCTGCCCGGTCTCGTTGTCGATGGCACACGCCACCACCGATAACGCGTGCACATCCAGCCCGACACTCGTACGCTCGATACTCACCGGAGGCCCTCCTGACCTGCAAATGTGGCTCTACCGAAGTGAGTTTCACCCGGCAACCCACGCGGTTTTGCAGAATCGAGGCCTCCGGCCCCCAAACTCAGTGGGCCTTCATACCGTCTAGTGGTCAGGGCCGCCCACCGCCGAGTGCCTGGAAAAGCCTAGGCGCCGGGTCAGTTCAGTTTCGACGTCGATGTCGACCTCGATGGCGCCGAAGAAGGCCGATTTCGCGGGAATGGTCGTAGGTGATGTCCGGTACGGGGGCCTGGACGTTGTGGAGGTCGTGGGCGTGAAAGATCAGGTGGTATACCGTAACTGGGTGTACGAGAAGGACCTGCTGCGCCGCTGGGAAGAGCGCTGGCCCGCATGCCCACCGATCGCCGATGCGCTGAAAATGGCCTATCCGGATCGGTGGGTACGTTTTCACAGCCTGCCGGAGTCCAAGCGATACGCTGACAGCACGGACGAGTACGCGATAGTGCTGAACCGCTACAACACTGTGCTGGATGGACTCTTCGGCGGCAAGGACATCTACGTCATCACGGCGGACGGGTCCGAAACCTCGTCTGTGTCAGGGCGTTCCCACACGGGCGCCCACTTGCACCCGGGAGCCCGGTACTGGACATCCGTCCTCGAGGATCCGGATCCTGACGCCCTTTGGTACTGGCACCTGTACGTCAGTGAGAAACCTTGGGAGCGTGGTTGTCTCGACGAACTGCTGCGTGCCGCCGCCGACGAGGTCACCGTCGGGCTGCTGATCGCCGACACCGCATTGCAGCGACTGCACCATCCCTACGACGGTGGCGCCGATGTCATCCTGGCCACGACCGACGAACGCGATCGGCTGCGCTGCAGGCACGCCGACTGGCTGTCATCGGAACCGTCAGGACTCTGAATTCTGCGGAACAACCCAGGGGGGCGAATGCCGTTCGCTTTGTGCAGTCAAGGACGAAGCCACCCGCCTGGGCTGCGAGGCGCTGCACCTGGACGTTGCGAAGTAGCGGCTGCAGCAATTCGATGTCGTCGACCGGTAGATGATTCCAGGCGTGCGGATTCCGATGGCGCCGGCCAGCGGCAAACGCCGACACGGCCTGCTCGTGCGTGTCGGTCCACTCAGCCATGGGCGGCTCCGGAACATGTCGTCACTGGTGCCCTGCGGCGGTCCAGCGGTGACGCACTACGGCCCGTGCGCCTTTGCCCGGCATCAGTGAAATGTTGTGGGGTATCGCCCGTTCCGGTTCAGGGTCGGCCGGAGCGAGGTCCAGATGGGTGAATACGGTGCGGAGCACCGCCGTCATCTCGGCGAGGACGAGTCCTTCGCCGATGCATCGGCGCTGTCCGCCGCCGAACGGTATCCAGGTGTGGCGTCGGAGTGGCCCGCTGAGGAAGCGTTCGGGCCGGAAGTCGCCCGGTTGGTCATGCCACTGACTGGAGTTGTGTACGAGGCCGGCCACCGCGGCCACCGAAATTCCTGCTGGCAGCAGGTATCCGGCGAGTTCGACCGGCTCGGCCAGTCTGCGACCCGCGGCGAACAGTGGTGGGCGCTGACGTAGTACCTCATGAGCGACCGCGTCGAGGTAGCCATCGTCGCCCGCGTGCACCGCCGAACGCACCCGGGCCAGCGCACCGGGTTCGTGCAGAATCCGTTCGAACATCCACGACAAGGCATCGGCGGTCGGCACGTATCCGCCCAGAAACAGGTCCACCACCTCATCACGCAGCTGCCGGTCGGTCGATGCGTTTCCCTCAGGGGAGTCGAGTAGTGCCGACAGCACGTCGGTGTGCTCGTCCATGGTCGATGCCCGGCGGCGCCGTGCAATTTCCGCGAGAATCGGCTTGTCCGCCCGGTCCAGGTGACCTCGGAACCGCCGCAGCGGACCCACCCGGCGGAGCCCTGGCACGAGAAGCAGAGGGTTCGCCTCGGCGAGGGCGGGCAATACTTCTCGCAATTCGGACAGCCGTGCCGGTTCGGCCGCGCCGAAGAGGACATCCACGATGACGTCTCGGGCAATCACCTGCATGTGCGGGCGCAGGGCGAACGGCTGTCGAATCGGCCACTGGCGCAGCTCTTTTGCAGTGACCTCCTCGATCATCTCCGCGTATTCGGCCACTGATCTCGCTCGAAACGACGGCGACAGCAACCGCTTCAGGCGGCGATGTTCGTCCCCGTCCCGAAGACCGAGGGCATCGCGGCCGAGGATGAGGCCGAGCCCCGCGGCGGCGTTGAACTCACCAGCGCGGAAGACTGCGGGATCGCCGGTAAGCACCTGTTCGATGGCGGATGGCTCGGAAACCAGGACGATCGTCCCGAACGGGGCGATCCGCAGTGTGAAGCAGTTACCGTAGCGGTGCTGGCAGGCGTCGAGGAACGGTTGCCGCCGTCGCCAGGCCAGGGCGGTCTGCACGGCGGACGGCAGCGGCGGGCCAGGAGGAAGCTCGGCTGCGGTGGGCGTGGCGTCGGCGGGCCGAGAGGTCATGGTCACGCTCCGATGTCGGGCGACCCGATGAGCGGTCGCATGTGCAGCACACGATGACTCGGCCGAATGTTCATGTGCCAGATCACTTCCTGCTCATTGTGAGCGGCCCGCTAGCCTGGAGGCGTGTCCCGTATCGCGGACCGGATACAGCAGGTCCGGAGGCAGCGGTTCGTCGGCCGGACCGCCGAGACGGCGTTGTTCCGCGCCGCACTGACCACCGAGAGTCCCTTGTTCTCGGCCATTTTCGTCCACGGAGCGGGCGGTGTGGGTAAGACGGCGCTGTTGCGCGTGTGGGGAGAGATCGCCGAGGCGGCCGGGGCAGTGGCGGTTCGAGTGGATGCCCAAAGCGTGGAGCCGTCGCCGGTGGCATTCCTGTCCGCACTCGGCGCGTCACTCGAGCTCGAGCAGGGGGATTCGCCGATCGATGCGTTGACACGCGGGCCGCGCCACGTCCTGTTACTGGACACCTACGACTCGCTGGCGCCGATCGACGAATGGGTCCGTGAACGGTTTCTGCCCGAACTGCCCGGCACCGCGCTGGTCGTCATTGCAAGCCGAAATCCGCCGTCACCGGAATGGACCTCCGATCCCGGATGGCGCGAATCCCTTCGATCGGTCCCGCTACGAAATCTGTCGCCGGCGCAAGCGCGCTCGTATCTGCGCGTCGAGAAGGTTCCCGAAACCCTGCACGACCAGGTGCTGGCTGCCACACATGGGCATCCGTTGGCGCTGTCCCTGCTGGTAGATGTGATCCGGCAGCACGACCAGGATCATCGAGCGATCACCGAGGTCGACCTGCGTGACACACCCGACGTAGTGCGGGTTCTGCTGGAGCGCATCATTGCGGCCGTACCGAGCCCGCGGCATCGGAGGGCGCTGGAGGTCTGCGCCCACACGAGAGTCACCACCGAAGAGATCCTGCGCGCGGTCCTCGGTGGCGACGATGCCGGTGAGCTTTTCAGCTGGCTGCGCAGGTTGTCTTTCGTCGAGGAGGGCGAGACGGGGGTATCCCCGCACGAACTGGCCCGCGACGTCATCGACGCGGACCTGCAGTGGCGTGATCAGGCGAGCTACACGGCCATGCACCGCAAGGTGCGCCGACATGTTCTCGGGCACATAAGGCACGACGCCGGAAGGGCACAGCAGCAGGCGGTCGCCGATCTGGTCTTTCTTCAGCGTGTTCATCCGCCTATCCGCGCCTTCATGGACTGGTCGAGCCACGGCCGGCATTATCCCGACGCACTGGCACCGGGTGATCGCGAGGCGCTGCTGGACATGACGCAGCGGTGGCAAGGACCGGAATCCGCCGAGCTGGTGGCATATTGGCTGGACCGGTAGCCGCATGCCTTCGTTATCGTTCGCGGCCACGGCGGACCACCCCTCGGGTTCGGGGCCCGGCTGCGCCTGCACGAGGCCACCGCGGCGGACCTGTCCACCGACCCCGGTGCGTACGCGATGTGGGAGTACGCCCAGCGGCACGGCCCGCCCCAGCCGGGTGAGGAGGTTCTCGCGAGCCGCTTCTTCATGGATCGCGATCTCTACCAACAGCCTGCACCGTCGTTCACCGTCATCACCGTCGGCTACCTGCAACGCAGTCTGGCCAACCCCCATGTGCGGTGGGATTTTCTCGGCGGTTACGAGAACGTGGATCCGTTGTCGCCACTGTTTTCCTATATCGATTATCACCGTGCGCCGGAAGCCGACTATCGAGTGGGCGACCGGCACTACCAGGTGGTCGCCCGCGACTGCCGGCACGGCTTGGAAGCCTGGCTCGATCTGCTGGCCGAACGAGAGGTCAGCGGCTACGACCCGTCGACATCGCCGGTGGCCCATCCCGTTCCGGCAATCACGTGGTCGCGGCCGGAATTTCGCGAGGCGGTGCGTCAAGCGCTTCGTGACCTGCACCGGATCGACAAGCTGGCACAGAATCCACTGCTTCGCACCCGGCAGGTGCGGAATCAAAGCGGTGCCACATCCGCCGCAACCGCATTGGCCGGGATAGTTCGCCAGGCGGCGGAGACGCTTCGCGAAGATCCACGCGACGTCAAGCTGTTTCGGGCGATCGACCGAACGTACCTGCGACCGGCAGTCACACAGGAGCGGGCCGCCGAGGTACTGAGTCTGCCGTTCAGCACCTATCGGCGGCATCTCACCGCCGGTGTGTCGCGGATCGTCGACCTGCTGTGGCAGCGCGAAGTCCACAGGAGCCGGGAGCCGGGGCTACACCTGCGGCACCCGGCTATCCGGTCACCGGGCCGCTGAGCAGAGCAGACCCGCGGGACTACGACCGCCCGGCCACCGAGCTGACATGGCAACCGAGTTACTCGCCGACGTCGAATCCGAACCGAGCTGAGCCGTCGCGAACTCTGTCCGGGGCGGTGAACGGACCGCAGGACGACGAATTGGGCCGCGAGGTCAAGCTGTACGGAATAACGGCGTGCGGGCTGGCCAAAGGCGTTGCATCGGCTGGTGGTCAAGTTTGCGCGCGGACGGGTCTGGCTCGCAGTGACCGCGTCCGTCGTGTCGGCGCCGAGAGGAGGTCACTGGTTGGATCGCCGGGGATATGCCGCGACGGCGGCCCTGTTGTCTCGTGGCGGATACGTGCGCGCACGGGCATTCGACGCAACCTCAACCTCGCACCCGGCCGAACTGTTCCGTGCAGCGACAGCTATAGTTTCTGATTATTCAGTGCTCATTCGCCCATCTGCGGAACTGCGCGCTCAATTCTTCCCGTGAAATGCTCGGCCGAGGCGCGGAAAGTATAGACAACCACTCATGGTAGCAGTCGGCCCAATACTCGAAGCGGCTCGGTTCCGTAGCAATGCTTTCCAGCATCTGCTCGAAATGCAGCATTATTTTTCGCCAAGCTTCGAAACGGCCGTACGTGGTAAAGACTGCTTTGATATCGACGGCAGGATTCTCATACGATATCCGCTCGATCCATATTGCAGCAGCACGAGCTCGGTCTGCCTCATCCGGCAAACTCACTATCGCACGCTCAAAGAAGAATTGTACGTTCCAGAGTGGATCACTAGGTCCGGCCAGGTCCCAATCGAGGGTCCATACTTCGTTTCGATAGAGCACCAGGTTGGGTCGATAGACGTCGTTGTGGTTGAAGCCAGTTTGTTCGCCTGAACGACTAAGGTCTGGCTGAATATAATTTGACAACGGTCTGACGATGTTACGGAGCTTCGAAAGCAAATGCTGTGGCAGGTTGTGATACTGCTCATCGGCATGCTCGATCATTTGCCGCTGCCATTCTGGAATATCTATTTCTTTCATTCCTGGAGGCAGGGGTAGAGTTGATGTCAACTGTACTTGATCCAGCAGATCAAAGAACCAATCAGGCAAGTCGGAACCATTGAAAGTTGGCATTTAGCCGGGAATGTATTGCATGATTGTGAACTCCCGGCCAGTAGAGCCATCAATCCCGTTATATAGTGTCTTCGGCGCTCTGACTCCGCCTGCCCGCGCACGTTCCCTGGCTGTGTTTTCAGGCATCCATTTCTTCAGGAAATTTACCTTTGGTGGTTCTTTTCCTAATCTCATCACAGCGAGGCCTGAGCTCGTGTGAACCAGATAAATCTCACTGGTGGTGCCCCCCTCGATATCCGGTTCCCGATCCCGGACCTGATCACACAATCTCTGGGCCTCTTCCTCAGATATTTCGAATGGGGGTCGACCATTCCCCTGTCCGGGTGCCTTCGGCTGTTCCGGTGCTGAGCTAGCGTCGGCCGCGGTGGTGGTTGTTGTCGCCTCTTCCCGCTCTGTCGTTGGCGACGCGGATGTCGCGTCGTGGGCGCTAGCCGGTATGGCGCCGGCCGCCTCAGCTTTGTGCCAGGGAGTCGGCGCAGGTTGCCTGGTAGCCGGATCGGTCGGCTCTGACCGCACGACATCGAACTGGCCGAGGGGCGTGTTTCGCTGGATGCCTGGTCGTTTCGCTTCCGTAGAGCTTGGCGGCGACACGCCGCCATCCGATGGGCCCCCGCCGACAACAGTCGGTTTCGCGTCGAAGACGGCCGTGGCCTCGGAGTTCCTTGCAGCCGAATCGGTTTCGCCGGCGGCGGGAGGCGTATGCGATGCCGGCAAAGCGGTATCGGCGCCTGTGTGCGTCGGCGACGATTCGGTTCGATCACCGGAGCTCGTCAGGTCCGCTGCGGGAGACACCGTGGGAGGAGGCGGAACAACGTGATCGGGCCGAGTCCGTGTCGATGGTTTCTCCTGGGTGCGAGTTGCTGGGTCACCGTCGCCCGAGTCGGTGTGCGGTGGCGTGGTGTAAAAAGAGGGGCTGATCTCGGACGGTGGGCGCCGCACTTGTGCCGCCTCCAGGTAGGCGTGGGCGCAAGCGAGTAGCGTGGCCTCCGAGAACGCGGTGCCGACCAGGACCATTCCGAACGGCTGATTGTTGTCCGGGTCGTATCCGATGGGCACCGCCACCTGCGGGTATCCGGATCGGGGGGCGACTATGCATGACGCGATCTGGATGAATAGCAATGCGTCCAGTTGGTTCGCGGCGAGTGCGGAGTCGATAACACCTCGCGCGGTCGCGTTGTCGGTAGCACAGTTTCTCTCGTTCTCCTCGCGTACTACTGGATCGTCCAGGTTGACGTTGTTGGACTTGATCAGCAGTTCTTGCCCATGCTTGATCGCGCCGTCCTCGGCGTGGGCGATGTTGAATCGGACGAGGTCGTCCTGCGACTTCACGGGTGCGTTGGCGGGCAGTTGGTCGAAATACCGATTCAAGCTCTTCTTGACTTCGTAAGGCATAGTGTCCGGTGCCCATTTAATATTGGTGCTGTCTATCGTGGCCTCGACCAAGGTCGCGCCCTGGGCTATGAGGACGGCCTGCGCATTTGCGAATGCGGCGGACACATTGCCGGTCGACGCGCCCATCAAGTAATCGTTCATGGTTTCGTCGTCCACCCCGATCAGGTGGACCACCCCGATTCGCTTACCGCGCAACCCATCTATGGATAGCCCGGCGGTGTAGTCGGTGCCGACCACGCCGGCGCTCGCTTCGGTGGCGGGATCCTCCGGGTCTATCCCCGCTATCACCGTGACCAGCGCCGAAGCGTCGTACACCGTGCGAGCCATCACCCCGGGGGAGTCCCGGACGTCGGAGAGCGTCATTATCCCGTTTCGGCTCGCCAGACCGACGGTCAAATCGACGCCAACAATCGAGTTGGCTATCGACGGGGCGATGGTCGAACCCCCCGTCTCGACGCTCAAGGCCGCGTCGGCTTCCCCGGCCGCTACCACCACCGCCGACCCGGTGCTGGATCCGCGAGGGTCCAGGTGCGAGCCATACGCGTTGGATACTGGCCCGCCGAGTGCGCTGTCGCCGCTCGGCGGATCGTTCGCGATGTAGTTACTGAGCTCCGACATATTGGACTTGCCGAGAATCACCGCACCAGCCAGCCGCAGCCGCCGGATCACAAAGGCATCGTCAACAGGAAACGAGTAGGCCAGTGCCAGCGCACCTGCCGTGGTGGGCATCCCTGCCACGTTGTAGACGTCTTTGACAACTACGGTCAACCCATGGAACGGCCCGCGCACATGACCGCGCTGACGCTCCTCATCCAGCAGCCTCGCATCCTCCACCGCAGCCGGATTAAGGCACCGGATTGCATTCAGACGGGGGCCCTCCTTGTCCACCGCCTGGATACGCCATAGCCGTCCCTGCACCAACTCGACGGAGGTGATGCGGCCATCGGCCATCGCTTGCTGCGCAGCGCGGCCATCTGCCCGCTCCAAGTCGATAATGGCTGGGTCGAGCCACCTCCCCACATCCCCCTGCGGGGCAGGTCCATTCGGCTCGCCGCGCCCCGGATCGACGCCATCCACAGCCCCCCGCTCGGTGTCTATGGCGCCCGCCGAGTCGACCGGCATCGCTCCCGGCCCACGCGTCGAAGGCTGATATGAATCCGGCGCCGTGGCGGCGGACGGAGAACCTGGATCCCTTGCCGACGGCGGCTCGCCGAAATCTGCGGCATCGCGGTGAACTGTCTGCCTATCGGTGGAGATCTCTGCCATCTCGATTACGGTGCGCTTTGAGATAGCCGGAGCGTGCTGCTCCGGTGCGGTTGTCTTGGCCGTGCGGTCGACCGCGATTGCTGAGTCAGTCCGCTGAGCTAGGGGCCGCACGCCGCTCCGGGGCGTCTCGCCCCTGTTTTCCGAGGTGGCTCCGTCCTCGGTGACGTGCACTTCGATGTGCTGTCCAGCGGAGGCTGGATCGGCTTGTTGTCGCCCGAACGGCCATTTCCACCGAGGCTTTCCTGGGTTGCGATCGCTATTGGTATCGGTGGGTGGGTTTCGGGGTGTTCCTTTTTTGCGTGGGGTTGGTTGGTTGGGTTGCTGGGGTTGTCGGCTGGTGAGGTTGCCGTCGGTGCGGGTGCAGTACCAGACGAATGCTTCGGCGTCTTCGATGTTGGATATGTCGGGTTGTTGCCATTCGCTGCTGATACGGACGCGGGGATTACCGGGGTCAGGGTTGGTGATGGTGGTATCGAAGACGATGCTCTGGCCATCGGTGCCGGTATCGGTGACGACAAAGCGGAGGATGCGATCGCCGACGATGAAAAACACGACGGCAGTGTCGATTTCGCTATCTGTCTCCACACTTTTTCTGACTTCACCTAAGAGGTTGTCGGGGTCGAGGTGGATTTTGACGAGTTGGGTGGCGATGGCGTCTCGGACGTGAGGCCACTTCTTCTGCCATGGTTTGGGCTTGGGTTCGTTGAGGCCGAGTGCCCGCACGACTTCGGCTGTTTGGTTGATGCCGTCGAGCAGCTTCCGGGCGCGGGCGGCGACAGTCGGGTCCTGCAGTGCCTTATCTTCTCCGAAGATTCGGCGGATGACGGACACGAACGCGATGGAGCCGAACACCGCGGCCATACCTATGGCTGTGGGCTCGGGTCCCCATGCCTCGATTGCGCCGGCGGCGCCTAAGCTGCTCAGCCCTGCTGTTGCCCCTTGTGTCATGCCGCGGAGGGAACGAACACGTCCCCTCAGTTGCTTAGGGACCGTCGCGGTCACGTGGATGTTTATAGCCACGTTGCTCGGACTGAAGACCATCCAGGCGCCTGCAAGCAATAGCGAGGTCACCCAAGGGTCGGAGGTCGTTGCCATCGCGCCGGCCACCCCTCCCGCGGCGATCAACTTGGCGGTGAGTAGCCTGCTGATTCTGACTGCTTGCGCCCGCTCGCCAGCCAACTGGTTGATGAGTATCCCGTTCGAGAGATTGAGCCCGACAAGAGGGATCGCCGCCGCCACTCCCATCTGCCCATATGAAAGGCCGGATTCGGCGATCAGCCACGTGAGCTGCGTCGTTTGCGCACCTAGGAAGAGCCAGGTGAGACCGCCGTTGGTGTTTATGCGTCGAAGCAGAGGATTGTCCTGGATCGTGTGTACGCCTTCACGGATCGATTTGTTGAATCTTTTCCAGGTACTTTCCGATTCCGAAGTTTTCGGCGCGGTCGTGGTGTCCGGCACCAGCGGTAGGCTCACCATGCTGACGATGTTCGTCCCGAGATTGATGACCGAGGGGACGGCAGAGCCGAGTGCCAACGTCACGGGTCCGAGAAATTGTGCCGAGTTTGTGACGGCGCCCCCCACGACGTTATGGAAGCGTTCCAGACTTTGTTGCGCGGCGTCGCCGGCCTCATCTTCGAGGTACCGGAACATCATTGCCCTATAGAGCTGGTTTGAGACTACTTCCAGCACTGTTGCTCCGACGAGCCCGGGGACGGTGTATGAATTGTTAGCTGCCACGGCGAGAATCGCGAGCCCTGCTCCTGCCGAGCCTATGCCCAGAGCTTTCCACATTCCCTTCCTGCGCGAGCTGTTGTCGGCCATATATCCCACAATCGGTGCGCCGACGACCGGTAGCACGCGGATGATCAGGGTACTGGCACCCAACGCCACAGGTCCGGCCTCGGCCGCCAAGTAAAGGCCCATCGCCGTTTCCGCCAGTACCATTCCGCCCGTGTGGAGTTCCTCGGTGGCGAGGCGTATGCCGAAAGCGCGCTTGGCGCGAATCACGCTCAGCACTGATTCGGTCGTTTTAGCTTCTTTGCTGTCGTCCGACGGCTCAGTTTCTCTGGACAGCTCGGATCCGTTTGGCTCGATACGGGAATCATTCGCCGCGGCGGATATCTCCAGAGAATCAGGCGTAGGCTCGGGCTTGTCGTCCCGCCTACCCGTATCACCCTGTGGGACAGGATAATTCGGCTCTCCGACAGGGCGGGATGCGGGTTCCGGCGTGCCGGAGGTTGCTTTCGGCTTTTTCGGGTGCGCTGCATCCCCTTTCCCGAAGACGTTGAGTCGCTCAGGGTGCCACCCACCAGGGTCGGCTGCGATGGCCAGATCCAGGTCCAGGCCTCGTACTCGGCGCTTGTCGATACCCCCCAGTACGTCTGTGATCTGGTCTGGCGTCGGAGGCGCACCAGCCAGCGGCTTCCGGTGGGGTATCGGCCCGGCGGGTAGGGAGGGGTCGGCTTCCGGTTGGGGTGGTGGTGCGGCCGGAGCATGTGTCGGACTGGAGGTTCTGCCACGCCGTCGCCCGGCTTCCCGGTGGGCCTCCTTCACCAGGTGGTTACGTAGAATTTTTGGCACTTCTTTTGCGTGGTCACCGAACCATCGCACGGCATTGTAGCCTTCGGCGAATATTTCAGCGAGATCGAGATTTCCGTCTGCGTCGTAAATGTATTTGCCAATTTCGCGCTCTAGCCAGGGTTTGAACTGGTCTAGAGCCCAGTCTTGACCCCTTGTTGGGTTGTCATGTTCGAATAGTTCGATAATCTCGAGAAAGACCGCCAGCCAGTCCTTGCTTTTCTTCTCATCCCACTCCATCTGGCTGTGTCCAGCAGGAAAACCCTGGACGACATGCCCCATCTCGTGTCCAATGGTGTTCGGCATCGCCTCATCGCGCGACCCTACAGTCCATCCATCGATTATGTCCTTAAGGTTACTGACATATTTCATATATCGACTGATTGTCCACTTTTCACTTACATCCAAGCGTGCACCATTAAGTGTCAGCCATGTCGAGCCGTATCTACTTTCGCTACCCTCCGGTCGGATGCGAATTTCAGCGAGTCCGACGTTGTCCAGACCGATATGTTCATGATTAAAGAGAACCTCATCGATAATCTCTTCAACCGTTTCGGCATCGACATCTACCATGACCAGTCCATGAGCTTCGATCCCTAGCTTGGACTTCAGCTCATTGATTTTCGTTATCTTCTTCTGGAGCTGCTCTGTCTCTGCAGGGGTTGACGGATCCCGGAAAGCGAGGTCGCTTCGATCCTTCCATTCCTTGGCTTGATCGATCAATAGTTGATACAATACTTTCTGTCCGGTAGTTGCCTCCGGCTCACCTTGGTAAACCCTCGCGAAGGATACTCGCAGCGCTTCTTTCAGCAAGAGCAGGTCTCCGCCGAAGAACATAAAGTCATCGAACTGCTCATGCAGCCAGGTATTGAATCCATCCAGTGATTTATCTTTATGTGTCCGCTGGTGCAGCTTCTCCAGTTCGCCTATCGCATGCTTTCCGGCCCGCCAACGGCCCGCGATCATCATTGCATCGCCGAATCCTCTGGCGACCGCAGTGCGTATGTCTCCTGGGGGGATCGTCGAGCCTGCGGTTCTACCAATCATCAACGTGATTCGATAGACGCCGACTGCCCCATTGTCGAGAATTATTGGTTCCGCGACAGCGCGCACGCCATCTTTGTCATCGAGAACTGCATCGATTCCCTGCAGATGAATAGGAAAGAGGTCATGCAACTCGTGAACGGTCTCCGCGAATTCGCGGGCTTGGACGAGATCAAGACTCTCGAATCCTAAGACAAACATGCGCGTGTTTTCGCTGAATGCAGCCCCGACATCGGCGCTGGTCGTGTACCGACTAGCGTCCCATCCGACTCGGCACTCCAGATGCAAGAATCGTTCGATCGCGGCAACAAGATCTGCGAAATCCGAAGCTTCGGTTGCCTGCGCACTAAGACGCCGCAACTCAGCCGATGGGTCTTCGCGCGATGGCACCCCCGCAGAGGACTTCGGCAAACCAAGGATTTCGGGCAGCTGCGCTAGTAGGCCAGCTCTTCGCCGTAAGGATGCTAATTCTCGAGCCACGGTGATGCCCGGAGCATCGATGACGGCTTGATTGGCCATCCAGCTGGCGATCCAATCCTTGAGCTTCGACAGCTTCTCTTCACTGGCAACATGATTCAGCGCTGCATCATCCCGGCCGTGCAACCGGCGCCATATTGCGTCAAGAGCCGACCTGAGCAAATGTGATGACTGCAACGATCCTCGATCGATCCCGAGCAGCTCCGCCAGGTCCGCACCTGCCCGATCAAGGTCCTCCTTCGTCCCCGAAGGACGACCCCACTCCCGGTCACCGCCAACCGAGGGCATCGCACTGTCCTCGGTGGCCTCTACCTGCTCGCTGCGTTCAACCGCCCATCCTTCTCGGTCGGCGCCGTCGGGTTCGGGTTGTGTGTGTTGGTCTGCTGTGATGCTGGTGGTCTGCTGTGCGGGTTCGTGGTGGGTTTCGCTGTCGGCGGTTCGGTCCGCGGCCGGGTTGGTCCCGCCCGGCCGCTGCGGTTTGTTCGCGGAGGGCCCGGAGGCGGATGCCCCGACGCGCGGTACACCATCGCGCGAGGTCATGTAGCCCAGGTATTCGCCGCCCAGAAACTTCTCTCTAGCCGTCCCCACGCGCACCTCAGCACCCTCATTGCGTTCCAGGCGCTCGCGGGTGATGTCCAAGGCGTCGGCTTGCGAACCGATATACCCCATCGGCACGCGCCTCGGACCGGTGTCCGGCGATAGTGAGTCACTCCGCGGTTGGGGTGTGGACGGTGTGTGTGGAGTACTGGCCGGTTCCGATGCCACAGGCTTCTCGCGGTCCGTGGCGACCGGATCGTCGACTTGAAGAGAATCCAGATCGGTGCGTGCGGGTTGGTCGAGCGCCGCATCGATTGTGTCGATAACGTCGTCGGGGGTTGGCGCACCGCCTCCGGATTTCGCGGTCGAGCGGCTGGTCGTGGTGGCGGGTGGTCGGGTGAATACTCCGGGGGGCAGCCCGCCGTTGGCGGGCTCGATCGATTGGTCGGCCGCGCCCCTCGGTTGCTGCTTCTCCAGCCCGCTGTCGGCTCCGGCTCGAGCCGTCGTCGACGACGCCGGCGGCGTGCCTTGTGTCGGCCTGGTCGAAGCCGATTGTCGGCTCCACGGCGTCCTCAGGGGTTGGTTGACGGCAGACTTCTGGGCGGGGCTGGTCGTCAGCTGGTGGTTGCTCGACGGCGTCGGCGTCCACCTGGCCGGAGGATTGGATGCATCGTGGTTCAAGCCATCTGGAAGGGCAGGCCCCACAGCATCGGCCGGGGGCGCTGGGGCCACGCCAGGCGCAGGAGATTGCTGCGGGTGCGGGCCCGGTGCGTTTGGTCCGGTTGACGGAGGAACGCCGCCGCCTGGGTTCGACTTTGGCGGTGGTATCAGCGCACCGTTCTCGTCGAACAGGGCGACCCAGACTTTACGGATGAACGGGTCCATTTGTTTTGTGTCCGTGGACCGCTCGACTGGCAGCCTTTGAGCCACGGTGGGGCTGATCGAGATGACCGGGCCGCCGCTGTCCTTGGTCAGTACCAGCACCGTGTCGTTGTGGGCTCTCCACAGGATTCGCACCAGCGCGGTCGCACCGTTGGGCATCTGGTCGACGAGGTCGAAAGCCTCGGTCCACGCGATGAGTCGATGCAGGTTGTCCTCGCCCACCGCCTGCGCGATGTCGCGTTTGGAATTGTCGATATATCCGAGCCCGTCCCGCACACCGGTGGGGACGGTCACGACATGTCGTCCGTAGAGATCGTTGACCACCTGCAACGCCAGTCGTGCCTCGTCTGGTTGCACGGCCGTGTGGGCACGCGCATGAGGAGGTGTTCCGCGCAGGGCTGCCGTACCGGTGTGGCCGGGGGCGAGTGCATGGTTGGCCTGCTCGAGTTCGGGACGCAACTGGTCGAGCCGATGAGTCAGTTCGGCCACGGCCGCCGAGGTGAGGTCGGGGGCGGTCAGCTGATGCTCCAGGCTGATCACGGCCAGATCCAGTCTGAGCTGGTCGTGGGCCAGGGCGTCGAGTCGAGCTATCTCGGCGGCCAGCCGCTCATGTTCGGGCGTCCCGGGCCGCAGTTCCCCGAGCTGGACATATGCGTCCAGGCGTTCTCGCGGAATATCGGTTTGCGGGCGGACCGGGCGAGAATGCTTCGCAGCGGGGTCGAGTCCGGGGGTGGATCGTGGGCCTGGGTCGTGCCGCACCGCTTGCTCGGGCTCGGGTACCGTGCCAGGTGGCGCAGCCGCTCCGGGATCGGGCGTGCCGCTCGGCGGGTTGGTATCCAAGGCGTATGTGAGCGCGCGGATACGGTCGTCGGCCGCGCGGCAGCGGTTCACCGCATCCTCGGCCACCACATCCTGATCACCAACGTAAGCCTGTCGCACGCGCGCCGTAACGGTGGCGTCGTTCGCGCCGCCGAATGCCAGCCACTCGATCGCGGCATGCAGTAGGTGGACGAGCAACCAGAGTTCCCGGAGTTCCTCCGGCGTGACCTCCGTATCCCGTTGATTGATCACGGTGCGCAACCGGTTCAGCCAGGTGCGCATGCCGTTCAGTCTCCGGCCACGCGTCGAATCTGTGGGTGCGTCCGTCTTGCGCGGATCCGCGGCAGTGTGTTCGGCTGCCACCGCATCACGCACCAACTCCAGCATTTCGGTATCGACGGCTGCTCGGAGCTGCGCGACGCCAGGCGCGTTATCGGCGGCCCTTGCGGGCTGGGGTGGTCGTCCCGGTGTCGGGCCCTCACCCGATTCGCGGTGCAGTGGGTCTTCAGGATGATGGAAGCCCAGCCAGGGCTTCTGCCCGAAACCCAGTCCTGCCTGCGGTCCAGGGGGGTCGGCCGCTTCCGCAGTAGTGCCAAGGGTGGGGTTGCGGTCGGCCGTGTCGAGGGACCGGTCGGCGGTGTCGTCGGTGTGCTGCTCCAGACGTTCCGGCGCGGCGCGCTCCGGATGCCCAGGTGCGGGTCCTGGCCCCGGTGCTCGGGCGGCTCCGCCACCGTCCCTACGAACGAGGTCGAGTTCGCGAAACTGCTCCCGCATCTGGTGTTTCACGCTCTTCCAATCGTCCAGTGGACGATCATTGAGGCGGGTATCGGGCGGCGGGACAGCGCCTCCACCCATGGCGGGGAGGCTGGGCACGCGCTCTGGTCTTCGAACGGGTTCCGCGTCGTCCCCGGCAGGGTGCACAGGTGGGTTCGCGAGTACCGGTGGCGCCAACGCAGTCTCGGCAGTCCGCCGAACCTCGGGCTCACCCGTAGCCTGGCCGGAGTCGCGTGCGGCCGTTCCCTGCCCGGTCGACGGATGTTGACTGAGCAACGCATCGATGGACGCTCGAACAGCGTCGACATTCCGGAGGTCCAGCGCACCTGTCGGTGCACTCGAGTCCGGCACCGGTTGTTCGCCCAGCACAGTATTGATTCTGGTGGCAGTGCCGCGGGGGTCGAGCCGAGTCGACTGACGTGGTCGCCTGGCTGACCCACCATGGTCGCCTTGGACGTTGGCGGACGGGGGCAGGTTGAACGCAGCCACGATGATCGTGCCGCCGTTGCTCCAGGACATGACTGCCACCCTGGTGGCGCCTCCCGGACCGAGCAGATCCTGGACTCGCCGCCCCGCCACAGAGGTAGCCGGATCCCCGTGGGCCACCACCACCCGAACTTCGTCCCCTATGACGGCCACCCGGACGATACCTGGCCGACCCGGCTCCACCAGCTCCATGTCGATCAGCGCCCCGACGAGCTTTTGTGCCCGGACCTTCACGCTCGGCCTGTCACCCAACGCTTGCAGGACCGGCTCGTCGGTGCGCCGCAGGACCACAACCGGATCTTCATCCGCGCTCGCGTAGACAACCCACTCCGCATACGCATGTTGATCCGTCGCACCGAACGTGCCGCCGACATCGACCGACTCAGCCTCGGTATACCAATGCAGATCGAGTCCGACCGCCGCCTGCGAGTCTCCGGAGCGCTCGGAGCGCACAGTGACAGTCCGGATTTTCGTATTCGGGTCTTCGGTCACCCTCGGATCGAACCGGCGGACTCGATCCAGCCGAATCCCGGCCATAGCCCTGCGCACGTGCCACGCCACCTCCGCTTCGGCAGCGTCGAGCTGGTGCGAGTTGGTCCAGTACCACGCCATATCGGCACGCGTCCGCCGACATACCTCCGCCACCACCGTGTCGACGGTGTCGTCATCGGCGATGGTTACGGCCATGTCGTCGAAGACGATGCCACCACGAGGTGTCGGCCTTCCCCGCACGTCGCAGATGACTAAGTTGAGCTGGCCAGACCGCTCGCGTCGAGCAGTCGGCTTCCATTGAGCAGTGATCCGAAGCCCGAATGCCGCAGCCGGGCCGTCACGTCCGGCTGCCTCCGCTCGGACCAACCGCTCCGTCGCATCCCTCGCGACATCGCTACGGTCCGTCAGCCAACCTGCCGCCAGCTCCCGAACCACCCGCGACACGCCGGCTATCACGCTGTCCGGATCCTGCTCCGAATCGACCCACGTCGTGAGGGTCAGCTTCGCATCGGCCAACCCACCGCCCTCGGGCACTTCCAGCTCCAGCTCCAGCTTGGCGGTTGCACCCACTCCGTGCCTGCCGAACTCGGCGGACAACTCGCAGTCACCGGTGGAGTCCTGAGACATCGTGATCTGCAACCAGCCCGCGCCGGTCGCGTCGAGCTGGGCAGCCAGCTCTTCCAGTACTGCCCCCACGACCATCTGGTAGTCACCAGCCGAACCGCGGCCGAACATGTCATCTATCCACGACCGCAGCACGTCCTGCCGGTACACAAACTCCCGCACTACCAGGCTGAATGCGTTGAGCGGGTTCCCTGGCACAGAATCCGCCTTCAACGACGCCCGCTGCGACACATCGACCGTCAGTAACGGGCCGAAATCGTCTTCTGTTGGTTGCACCTTCTCTTGTTCGACCTTGGTGAGATCGAACAACAACCGCACGAGGCGCTTGCCCGCCTCCCGCGCATCTAGGGACCAGCCGGATCGATCGATCTTGTCGGCTGCGTCACGGAACCGGGACTCGACAGGACCGGTCGGCGTTGATGATGCTGTGGTCTGCGGTGGAGTGACGTCGGGAGGCGTTTCCATGCTGTCAGCAGAGTCGTGACGGCCGACATCGGGGGATACGTCGCCCCAATTCTGGCCGTCGGGGTCCCGGGCGAACACGAATGCCTGTACCGGGACACCTCGGCCTGGGTTCGCCACCCGTGGCTCGGCTTCCCGGCGGTGGCGGGGGAAGTCTAGAGCTTCATCGACTTTCGGAGCTTTGTCGAGGTCTGCCTGGTGGGCGGCAGGATGGTGTGTACTCACTTTCCGGCCCCCGCGATCGACCGGTCGATCTACCGCACCGGGCTGGTCGACATCCGGTATGCGCTCGTGGGGGTCCCGGTTGCCACCGTTTTTGCGGGACCAGGGGGTCGGCATCGCACGTGGCGCTCGTGTAACCATGAACGGCGAGACTGTCGTGCCGTCTTCGGCAACCTCGGTACGCACGTCGAGGGTACCGCTGTCGGCATCGAGGTCCATCCTGTTCCGAGCCGCCCACACGTCAGCTTCGAAACCGCGGCGATGCAGATAATTCGCCAGCAGCTGATGGGCATCGGGATGCAATCCGCCCTCATCGAGAGGCACCTGTAACAAAGGGCTGCCCTGATGCTCTCGATACGCGGTATGGAAGTGATCGCTGGCTTCGACCAAGCGGCCGAGCACGATTCCGTCTATATCGACGGCCTCGTACTGCCCGGTTTCGGGGTTCCGGACGTCAACTGTGTATGTCGTCTCTCTCCCGCGTACCGCGATTAATATCGGCTCCGGTGTTGAGCCTCGGACATACCATTCGGCAGGCTCGGGATGGGCACCGCGCCGCCACTCCGGCGCCACATCAGGTACCCGAGTCGCGCCATCCGGCGCGGGGAATACCGGCCAGAATTCTCGGTGGGCCGATCTGTGTGCATTTCGCCCCCAGGCCCGAATCTTCTCGATATCTCCCAGCTGAGACGTCAGCGCTATCCCTGTCACTCGACCGTCATGAGAATATATCGGAGCAATATTCACCTGATCGCTGGAGAATTCTATGTATCGATCACGAAGCGAGCCGTAGAGCGGAATTTCCGCATCGTCCGATTCATCGATTGTGTCATCCGTGCTGGTCACGAGCGAATCGCCTATCGTGTCATCGGGTGAAGAGACCTTCCCTCCCGATTCCGGAGGCGGACAGAGTGGCGCGCGAGCGACTCTGTATGGCGGGACCATTGCGCCGTCCTCGGCAAACTCGATCCAAATTCTGACGGAACCGTCAGTGCGGAGATGTGGAGAACCTATCGGGCTCCACACATCTGCTTCGATACCCGCCTGCTCATGCAGATACCTTGCCAGATTGGCATGCGGAGACCCGTGTGAGTCGAGCGCGGTGAGGCAAGACATCACCAGGAGGGGACTACCCGGGTGGCTCTGCCGGTATGCGGTCTGGAAAATCTCGCTGGCCTCAAGTAGCTGACCGAATGTCTGTCCGACGACAGTCACAGGCTCGTACCGTTCGACCTCCGGGTTCCAGACCTCGATCGAATAATCCAAAAACGACCCGTGCGCGACAGTGAGAATCGGCTCGCTCGGATCATCTGGATCGTACCATCCAACAGGTTCCGGTATGGGATCTAATCCCTCATGTCCATGATTTTCCGTCTGCGTCTCTACATCCCAGGTGGGCCAGATCGGAAAGTATTCATAATAGGCGGATTCACGCGCCCTCCGAGCCCATGCCGTGAATACCTCGATATCATGCGGCCGCGAAGGAAACAAAGGGCCCAATATGCGACGATCACGAGAACGCAACGGTACGATGTGGACCTGGTTTATAGTGAATTCCATGACCCGATCGTGGTCATGGTTATAGCCGGAAAATACCGGTTCGATATACTCGGGATAATCGTCTACCGAGTAATCCGGTACGGAGATCCATCCATCGAACGGTTGTCCTCGCTCCGCGCCGGGTACCGCCGGCCCTGGTGGCTCATCGGCCGTCCCCGACCGGACTTCGATCGGCTGCTCGGGTTCTGCCGGGGGTGGGACTTCGTCGGTGGCCTCGACGCTGCTTTCGGTGCGCCATTCTGCGGAATCGTCGATTACCTCGATACGGTGATCGGGTATGGTCCGGCCGGCTTCGTCTTCTATTCGGATGGCCTCCAATCTGGCCTTCATGCTCGGACGGACACCATTCATGAAGTGCCACTTGATCTGTGGCGGAGCACCGTCGACCCAGTACGCGCGATTAATGTGCGTAATGTGGAGCTGCCTACGAGCCTGGGCCTCGAATTCCGCTTTCTTGCTTGCTTGCCCATCGATGGTGTTGGTCTTCGCTTCGCGCCAGACCCGGTTGCCATCGGTGACAACATCGATTTCCGCATCGATCCGCGGACCCATCGGCATCGCGACCTCGGCCCGTAGGCACACGGCGTCGATTTGATCGAACTGCTCGGCCAGTTGGATCTCACCGAGCAACCCGCGAACCGAAGTGCCATGTCCACTCACATCGCTGGTGTCCGTCTGCGATGTGACCGGCTGTCCGTCAGCTGCCTTACCTTCGGAATAGTGGAGGGATAGTTCGGTCAGTGCTGAGCGGTGTGCCTTGAAAGCCGTCTGCCAGTGATGTGCGCCATTGGCCTGGAGGTCCCGATGTTGCTTCAGCAATGCGGCGAGCCTTGTTTCAGCCGCTGTCAGCTGATCACGCACGCTGTCCATCAAGTCGAGGACGGCGCGTTGCGCGCTGGTCAGCCCGGCCACGGGCTCGGATGGAATACCGTGGGCTTCGCGGTACAACCGCGCAAGCCAGTCGACGAAGTTGGAGTTCGCACGTTCGGCGCTTTTCTGAACCTTGTCGACCCATTGCTTCGCGTTGTTCACGGTGACGCTATCGACCGCCCGTTGCGCCTTTCTGGACCGTATGAAAACGTCGGCGTCCTGGCGGGCTCGCCGTTCGGCATCCGCCGCCGGAACACCCTTCCCCAGCAGAGCGGCTGTCCGCTGTTCCATGTACCGACGATGAGCACTCGCCTGCCGAACCCGCAGATGTTCTTCGTAACGCTCACGTACCAGGTTCTTGGCCTGTTCGGTAGCGACCGGATCGGCTCCGGCGCTGTCGATTTCGGCCAGGATTGTTCGGAGCGTCTGGGGCAGTGGCGCACTGGTCTCGACTGTCGGTTCTGTGTCCGGGTGTGCCGTATCCCTGTTCGAGGGCGATGCCGTTGCGTCATCGGGTAGCAGGGGAATCTTGGCGTTCTGCACCCACTGCAGGGTGTTCCGGATGGCGTCCTGTGTGATTCGCTGTCGCGCACGGTCGGTCTGGATGAATTCGTCTGCCTGCTGTTCGGCGAGGGATTCGGCGGCTTGCGCTGAGGTGCCCTTGTTCGCCAGGTCGGTCTTCCTGTTGTTCAAGAACTCCTGATAGATCGAGCGTTCTCGGGCACGGAGATAGCCCTTGTATTGCTCGATAACGAGGGCCTGTGTGTCCGCCGCGTCGCCGGTGTTGTCGAGCTGGTCCAGCAACTCCTGGATGGCAGGGGGAACTGTCGGTTCTGTCGATTCTTCGGCAGAGGACGCACCGCTGGGGTTCGCTGCAGTGCCATCAGGTTCGGGGTTCGGTCCGCCCGATTGGTGACCCCGGCGTCCATGGGGGGCCGTTGCATGTTCTTCCGGCGATCGAGCAGGCTCGGACGGCGACGGTTGCGCTTCGGACGAGGTAACGGGTTGTGCGGCGAGCACCGCACCCGTGGGAACACCCGGCTCGGGGGGCGACGTGGAATGGTTTTCGTCGACGTCGGCAGGACCCGTCGTCCCGAAGTCGAACCAAATCGTCTTGCCCCCAGCGCGTTCCAGGTTGACGCCCCATGTGTTGGCAAGCTGGCCCACCATCTCACGGAAGAAGCGGCCGTGGGTGCCGGGCAACAACGCGCCCAATGCCCACTCATCGGCTTCCTCATCGGAGAACGCGTCGGTACCACTGTCTTCCTGCGGCCGTGGCAAATTCTGGCTGTTGTCGCCGATCTCGACCCGCCCGGTTCGCCAAACCCGTACTCGTGCATCCGAGTCGGGCACGTGTCGAGCAACGTTCTGCATTGCGTCCGAGACCACCGACTCCACAGCGTCGACTCGCTCGTCCGGCAACCCGGCTTGCCGCAGCAGGTTGCGGACCTCGCGCCGGGCTTGCGAGGCCCCCCGCTTGACGGTGCCCGGAGTGAAATTCAGGTCGACATCCGGGTCGGGCATCGCCTGCGATGGATCATCGTCGCCCGCTGCCTCGAAGAGCTTGAACCACACCGTCTTTCCCGCACTCTGCGGCAACTCGTAGCCCGACGCCTCTGTTTTCTCGATCATCGAGTCGATGGCAGGCGACCCAGGTTTGCCGTCTTGGGAGCGTGTAGGCATGTCGCCGTTACCGTCTGATACCTCGACCAGAGCCCACCGATTGCCCGGCGCCCCATGAATCGACGCCGATACGCGCGGATCGCGATCCCTGCTGGGATCGAAATCAGGCCGGGTGAGCGCCTGCAGTACCAACGCCGCCGCGATCGCCGCGGCGGTATCGACCTGTTCGGTATGCGGCCACTCTCGCAGTACCGTGCGAACGGCTCGGTCGGCCGTGGCGTGTGCTTTTGACTGCGTGGGGGTGGGAGGCCCCGGTGTCGGCGCGGCGGGAGCCGCCGCGTTCTCTTGTGACGACTGGGGCGGCGGGGGTGGGGGTGGTGTCTTCTCGAGAGGTTTGCGTTTCTTGCGCTTCTGCTGGTTGGGATCGTCGCCCATCGTTGCTTGGGCTCGGGTGGTCAGATGCTTGCGTTCCACTGGTTTTCGAGGCGATGCGGTGGGTTGTAGGTGTGGTACTCCGCCGATGGCGGGAACGCCGCTTTCTCGGGGGTTGTATTCGAGGCTGTGCGGGTTCAGTTGCGGACCAGCGGGTTTCTGCGGAGCGCCGGGGGCTTCCGGATTCGGTTCGAGGGCGTACTTGGTCTGGAGGATGGGTGTGTCGGGTTTTTCGGGGACAGCGTCCTGGTGGGTTGGGTGTGTGGCTGAATCACGGGGCAGCGGTGTGACTTCAGGGGGGCGTGTCGGCGTCGGGTTGGCGGTGTTGCCGTCGGGGTTCTGGGGCGCGGGGGTGAAGCGGGCGGAATCGGCGGGTAGGTCGATCGGGGTGAGCGACGGTGTGTGCGGGATTATGGGTATGGCGCGGTCGGGTACCTCGTTATCGAGTGGGTAGGTGACGCCGGGAATGGTGACGTAGTCACCTGCCGGGGTCTTCTGCACGTTGTGGTTGCGGGGGTCTTGCCATACGTTGTGCTCCGCGGGGTTGGTCTGCACGTTGTGATCCCGGGGATCGGTCCAAGTGGTGCCCGGTGGGGTGGGGAACTCCTCTGGGGCGGCGTTGGGTTCATCGCTGTCGGTAGCTGGGTCACTTCTCGGCGCCCCGAGTGGTTTGGTCGACCCTTCGGCTGCGGTGTCGGGATGATCGGTTTCGGTGATGAGTTGCCCGCCGGACGTTGCGGGTAGTGGTGTCGAGAGTCCAGTAGCGGCATCGGGGTTCGATGGCTGATGTCCGCTCAGTGCTGCTGCGCCGGCCAGTGCTGTTGGTGGGATCACTTGGGCTGCAAGGTTGTTCGCAGCCGCATCGACGATCGGTGTGGCGGTGTGTGGCTGCTGTGGCGAATTGGCGTGTGCGCTTTTCGGCGTGGCCTGAGGTTGAGGTGTGTTGCTTTGTGGTGTCGCGTGGGGCGTGTTGGCTCCGGGTGTGGGAGTGGGTGTTGCCGGTGCGCCGCCGGGACCGGCCGGTGCGCCCGCTTGTGCGGCCTGTGGGTTGGTGTGGGGTTGTTGGGGTGTGTTTGCTTGTGGTGTGGCGTGTGGTGTGTGGGGGCCAGGTGTGGGAGTGGGTGTTGCCGGTGGGCTGGCGGGACCAGGCGTTGTACCCGCCTGCGCGGTTGGGCTCTTCGCCTCCGTTGGGGTGGCAGGCGGCGTCGGGCCGGTCCCGCTGCCCGGCACTGGTTCGACCGGTGCGGTGCCTGCGGCGTGTGGCGTCGCCGTGGGGGAGTTGCCGGTCGGTGTGACGGGTTCGTTGGGAACCGGCTCGTAGTCGAAGAAATCGAGGTCGAGGAGGATCTCCTCGTCGGACGGTGGTTTACCGGGCCCTTCCCCGGTGGCGGACGGTCGCGGGCCCGATCCGCCTCGGGAAGGCGAATCCCCGTGTGAGACAGGCGGTCCCGCCGTGACGTCCGGTCCATTGCTGCCGCCGATGCCGCTGAGATCTTTGGCGGTGCCGACGTGGGTGTTGTTCTCGGCATGGGTGTTGGCAGGTATCGTCGGCGCCGATCCCGGTGTGGCGGTGGGCTGGCCGTCGGCGGCGACGACAGTTCCGGCCAGGCTCATCTGCGGAGAATCCGGTTGGCCCCTGTGGTATTGGGCGGTGCTGGGATCGCCGGTCGACGACGAGCGTCCCGGTGCGGCCGTGTGTTCGGTCGGTGCGGATCCGGCGTTGCCCGCGATGAGTTCTTGCAGGCCTTTATTCCAATCGCGCCAGCCGTGGCTTGGTTCAGGTGTGCTTCCGGGGGAGGTCGGCGACGCGGAGGGATCTTGTGGCGTGCCCGATGACGGTTGGTCGGTATCCGGAGGCCGCGAAGTGCCGCCCTCATCGAGTTTGCGGAAGGCATCTTCTAATGACCCGCCGCTCTCGTCATCGCGTAACTTGCCGAGTTCGTTGATATCGGCAACGGTCTTCTTGGGCGGCTCCCAGGGCGCTTGGCCTTCGCGGTTGGTTTCGCGGACCGGCAGTCCGTCACGCGGGCTGTCGTCCCGGGATCCGCCGATCTCGGGGATGGTCTCCTCGCGTGGCCGAGGCGTGTCGGCGCTGCTGTGCGGTCTGGCCCAGTCGGGTGCTGATCGGACCGGCAGATCCTCGCGCCAGCTATCGGAGCGCGACCGGCCGATCTCGGGGACGGTCCCCTCCGGGGGTCGGGCGATACTCATGGCTCGCGTGACGCGTATCGCCGTGCCGAGGCCGCCGATGATGCCACTGCCGACCCCCATCATCATCGTCTCGGCGACGTTTCCGCCGGTGACCGTCGCAGCGGCGGCGCCACCCGCGGCTCCGCCGGAGGCGCTGGCGAGCATGACGACTACGGCGCGTCCGGTCGTGTGGCCCACCTGTGTCGCGGCGTTAGCCGCAATGCGGGTGAGTGCGGGTAGCGCCGCGCGGGTTGCCAGCGAGCCGAACAGGCCACCGGCGAAACCGGCGGTCACCGCTACCCGGACTTGGTGCCCATCCATGTTGGTGCGGCGTCCGGCTTTGCCGTGGCCCTGGGCGATTTGGACGGCTTGGGCACCGGCGACGACGCCGCCCATGGAGACCGCGCCGACGATGGCTGCGCGAATGGCGAGTGCCAGTTTGGGGAATCGCTCCGCGAAGGCGGCGATGCGTTGGAATAGGAAGGTGAGGGTGTCGCGGCGGGCGGCGGTGGCCGCGATATCGGCGGCGACGCGGTCGCTGGCGGCTTTCATCGGTACGGCGGCATCGATGAGCAGGTTGGCGAGTAGGACCGCCGCGATACCGATCACGATGTACAGCTCGAGTTCTACCGCGTTGGCGAAGTCGAAGAGCAGCGTGGCCATGCCGTCGGCGAACTCGATTTGATTGCGCGTGTTGGCGATCTCGGTTTTCAGCTGTCGCTGGATCGCATCGCCCGCCTCACCCTGGATCGCCTCGGCCGCCAGCTGTTTGAGTCGTTCGAGGTGCGGCAGGGTAACAGTGGTGAGGTGTTCGGCCGAGCGTGCCCAGGCATCGGCGGCGGCACGGATGGCATGGCGATCCGCCTTGGGGATGTGGCCGATTGTCCAGCGGGCCAGCCAGTCCGGGAAATGGGACGGGATCACGTCACTCACTGAGCGCGTCGACCGCCCTCTTGCCCTCCGCCAGCAACCGATACAGTAACCGCTTCGGGTCACACGCATCGTCGCCACGCAACTCCACCTCGGCGAATGCCGCAACCAACGCCGCGTGCGGCCGGAACCGGCCGTCGACGATGCTGTTGCCGCCCAACTGGTCTCGCCACCGCCGGTAGCCGCCCACGATGCGGGCCTCGAAACGATTGCCGATGAAGCTCCGGCCACTCAGCTGGGCGCACCACTTCCGATACCCACGGACGACACCTGCCAGGATGTTGTTCCGGGCCCACGGCCCGCTGACGCGGTGGTATTCGGTGATCGGGGCGCGCTGTGCCAGCTGCCGAATGCAGGGACCGGCCGCTTTCTCCAGAATCTGGCCGAGCTCGCGCACAACGGTCGAATACATCGGTCGCTCATTCGATGAATCCGCCGCCGGTTGTCTGAATTCGGTTGCAGTGCGAATCGTCTCGGCAACGGTGCTGTTGGCCGTCGAGATTCGGTCGAGCACAATCCATGCCGCGGTGCGTGCATCGTCGACCGGGCGATCCCGCACTACGCGGGACACCGTGCCGTCGAGATCGGCCCTCTCGATCCCGCAGAGGTCGAGAAATGGATACTTCCTGAGCATGTCGTCGACGGCCGCCGCGATCTCGCGGGCAGTGTTCCTCGATACCCGAGGTTTCGAATCCCGCATGTCATCGTGGGGCGTGCCCTGCTTACGGTGATGTGTGGGCTGGGCGCCGGGACGCCCTGTTGCGCGATGGTCATCACGTCAGCGCCCCCTGGTCCGGACGCGCCAGGGGCGACCTGATTGATCGGCGACGTCGGCCCGCCCGATCCGTCGTCGTGCGATGCGGTGGTCGTGCCCGTGATCATGCTCATCGTCTGAGCCCAGGCGGGCCACCCGTAGTCGCGCTCCGGCGTCAACCCGGGCAGCGAACCCGGTCGCTGGCCAGGTGAATTCGGAGGCAGTGCGATCTGTCCGCCGTTGTCCTGTTCGGTGCGCACCCGCTCGTAATCGGCGTCGAGCAGGTTTCGACGCTCGGCGTACATTTCCTGGAGCTCGGTGGCGTCGGCCTCACACAGTGTGTCAGGCGAGTCGGGACCGTTGTTCATGAACTCGGCGAGGGCCTTGTCTGCCGCAGTCTCGAGGCGATTCGCCACTGCGGCAACCTCATTCGACGAGTCCGACCAGCCATCAGCGCTCCGCCCCATCGCAGCCGGGTCCCCGGCCGGAAAGTGTGCCATCACCATGCCCCTCAGCCACTCGGGAAGTAGTCCGGAATCTGCACCAGGACCCACCAAGGCGTCCGATTGTGAACATCATTCGCAATCCGACGATACCTGTTTGCTAACATCGTTCGCAAATATTCGAGGCGCTCGACCTTCACTCCCGCCGCACAGCCGGAGGCCCGAATCGGCCGGACGCGCTCAAGTGCTCATCGTCGTCATTTGGCGAATCCGAGCCGGGTTCCGGCGAATGGCGACGTCGCGCCTCCGACGATGAGCACCAGGACAACGATCACGCCGAAGAGGCCGGTGGTGACCGCCAGCACCACCCACGCCCAGACCGGGAGCACGAGGAGTGCCAGGAGACGACCGATCATCGAATGCCCTTTCTGGTGTCCCGCACCGGGAATTCATTGATTAAGTGGGTTGTAGGCTCGCCTGGTGGCGCGGACGGGTCGGCCGGTGGCCGAGGTGGTGTTGACCGACGAGGAGCGGCAGACGCTGGAGCGGTGGGCGCGGCGAGCGAAGTCGTCGCAGGCGCTGGCACAGCGTTGTCGCATCGTATTGGGTTGCGCGGCAGGAAATCCAACAAAGAGGTGGCCGCGGAGCTGGGGATCTGGCCGCAGACGGTGGGTAAGTGGCGCAACCGGTTCGTAGCGCGGGGTATGGAAGGGTTGGTCGACGAGCCGCGGCCGGGCGGGCCGCGCACGATCACCGATGAGCAGGTGGAGGTGGTGCTCGTGGCGACGCTGGAGCGGCAGCCTGCTGATGCCACGCACTGGTCGCGGGCGTCGATGGCTACTGAGAGCGGATTATCGAAGTCGACGGTGGGCCGGATCTGGCGGGCGTTCGGTTTGCAGCCGCATCGGGTCGATGAATTCAAACTCTCCAACGATCCGCAGTTCGTGGACAAGGTGCGTGATGTGGTCGGGTTGTATCTGAACCCGCCGGAGAAGGCACTGGTGCTGTGTGTGGACGAGAAGTCGCAGATCCAGGCCCTGGACCGGTCGGCACCGGTGCTGCCGATGATGCCCGGCATGCCCGAGCGCCGTACCCACGACTACATCCGCCACGGCATCACCACCTTGTTCGCCGCGCTGAACATCGCCAACGGGCAGGTGATCGGCCAGATCCACCGCCGCCACCGCGCGGCCGAGTTCAAGAAATTCCTCATCACGCTCGACAAGCAGATCCCCGCCGAGTTGGACGTCCACCTGATCTGCGACAACTACTCCACCCACAAGACGCCCGTGATCGTGAAATGGCTTGCGGCGCATCCCCGTTTCCATATGCACTTCACCCCGACCTACTCGTCGTGGTTGAACCAGGTGGAACGCTGGTTCGGGTTGCTGACCGACAAGAAACTGCGCCGCAGCGCCCACCGATCGATCCAGGCTCTCGAACGTGACATCCGCGACTGGATCGCCCGCTGGAACGAGAACCCGAAACCGTTCACCTGGACCAAAACCGCTGACGAGATCCTCGAACGACTCGCCTCATATCTTCAACGAATTCCCGGTGCGGGACACTAGGTGATGGGATTGATTGACGACGGCTACAGCCCGTCTTCGGCATTCGAGCCTTCTGCTGTCACGGTGTCCGGCTGGACGGCCGCGGGGGTGGCGAGCTCCACGGATTCCTGTGCAGCCCGGCAGCCCGGACATCGTCGTTGCTCGCGCGGACACTGTGCCACCGTAGGTCTGCGATCAGACGGTCGGCTCGTTGCGAATGCAACTCGCCCTCGGGCAAGTCCATGACCTTGTCGAGCGACTCCACAATTTGCCGTGCGTGCTGATTGCCGACCCAAGTGGTAATGCGCTGCGCCTCGTCTCTGTTCACAGTCACCGGTCCGGTACCCAAATCGATCGGTACACGGGCATTCGCTGGCACGCTATTGTCTGAGCTGTCCCTGCCATCCGCTATATCTCGGAGTTGCTGCCATGAACCAGGAGTGGGATTCTCGAAGTAATGCCGAGCAAGCCGCTCATGTTCCGGATCATCGAAATTAACACCCCCGCGGTATCTATTGCGTAACCTCAGCGCCGAGGTCTCGACCTCGGCGAGATTGAACTCAGTCCGATCGTCTTGAAAGTTCCGTAACGCAGCCATATGCATCGACAAATCATCGTTCTGCCATGGCTCACGCTTGGCACTTTTGTCGACGTGGTTGCGAGCCGCGGCGGCCTCGTACATTATTCTCTCATCGGTGAACCCTGCGGCAATCATAGCGCCGCGAACTCTTTCTATCGACCCACCACCGTCCTCGATCACGGCTTCGATGATCGCGGCTGCTTCCCTCGCCGTATTAACACCGCCTCGGCCGATTACCGACCGGACATTGCGGTGCCCGACAATACGGCCGATATTCGCAGCGAAATGATCCGGGTTACGAAATGCATGGAGACCAGCATTATTGAACTGCCGAATATTCTGATACGAATTGGCCCACTCGGCGGCTATTTCATCCCACCCCGACAGCTGCTTCTTCTCCACCCTGCGCCGCCGTTTCGCATCGGAGCTCAGCGGCCGACCACGCCCGCCGAAAAGCCATTCGGCGATGGGCGAACTGTTGACTGTACTCGCCGCAGCGAACCCGGCAAGTACATGGGCCGGCATGGAGTGGGCAGCACCGACCACGCCCATCCCCAAGGCGCGAGAACCGCCTCCACCACCATGACCTGGGCTCGAGGAACCCTGCGCCGCGAGCCCGAGCCGGTTGGCGATCCAGTCACTACCACCGCGCATTGCCTTACTCAGGTTGCGGACCTGGAAGATTGCGACCACGTTCACGACAGCGCAAAGGAACAATATTTCCATCACCTAGCTGCCTGCCTGCAGAAACATATTGTTGAGAAAAAGTGTGTATACGCCCAGGAATATGGTGTATGCGGCCATTCGGCCGGTAGCTATAAACGCATCCACGATGTTCCTTATCAGGAACGTTTGTGTCGGTCCGTAAATGAATCCGCCTGCAGCGAAACCAAAGATTGTCATGAAACCGTGATAGATAGCATAGCAGCCGTCTCTGATAATCATGAATGAAATCATTATCAATACCAGCGATGCAAGCGGGGACAGAAAAATGATCACCAAACCGGACCCGACCTGTCCCCAGGTCGGGTTGGAAGCCCTCTCATAAGCAGTCGAGTCGCCACAGTTACGCATTGCTTCCCTGATGTTGGAATCATTGCCCGAGAGAACCGTGGTCGACCAAGCATCACGGCAGGCCGGCGACCGATCGACGACGTGACCGAAATTCAACACCTGCAGCGGATGTCGCAGCAGGTTGTCGACCAAACCAGCCTGCATGACTTCCACCTGATCGGCCGGATTCGGATCAGCATCACCATGGAGACCGGCCGCCACCGAGATGCCGAGATCACGCCCTTGAGCCAGGAGACCGTTCGGCGCCAGCACTTCCGCCAGAGGCTCCGCAAGAAGGACCGGAGCCAGCACTGCCACCAGCAGCATGAAAGATACTTGCGTCGCAGCCCGAGCAAAATAGCCCCGCACAACGAACACTGCAACAATAAATGAGCCTATCGCTGCCGCAGTGATAAGCACCTGCGGTGTGGCAATCTGCCTGGTAAGACTCTCTGCAACACCGGTCAAAGCGCGATGAAAGGGGGCCAACCATTCGTAAGCAGCCGAAAAGCCCACGAACTCGCACGCGGGAATCTGCAGAAACAGCCAGATCTGGACCTCGAAATTGAGCACGGCAGATCTCACCGTGTCGCCCGGGTGAAAAAGGCCTCCATCATCTGTCGAGATCTGATACCTCGTCGCCGGCACACCCTGGGAGTCCCGGATATCCATCCAATCGAGTACGTCGATGCCGCCACCGCCACCGCCCCCAGTCCCAGGCTGCCCGAGTGCCATTCCATCGAGGATCCCTGGTATAGCCAGCAACGCAACAACAGCAATCAAGATCCAGACCACCCGACGCCGACGTCGGCCGGAATTGATCCATCCGACGCAGCGTCCTGCCACGGCACTCGGCCGCCACCGGTCCGGATCCCAGAACTCCTCCGGCTCCAATACCAACGAGCACCTACGCCTGCCTCGAGGTCCTCTCGCCGTCCGTACCAGCTTCCGACCACATCCTCGCGGCAGAACCACGGCGGGTGGCCGCCGAAACCGCATCCGTCGTATCCAGATCGCCATCGTCGTCCGCGTCCTATTTGTCGATCGATACGGGAGCAGTGATTTCGATACCGCGTGGGTGAGCACGGCCGCCGAAAAGCCCGAACTCGCCGTTACTGTCACTCATCTCGTCACACTTCTCGGCGACGAGAGGCTGCAGTCGGCCATCGACAATTCGTCTGTCACGGTATCGGTTTGCGCCACGCGACCGCGCCGTGTAAGCCGGGCAAAACAACCAGAACGAAGGCCGAGACGATGAACCACACGGTCCTGGTCCGCCGCCGCGAGGCGCGAACCCATGCCGGAATCTGTTGGTTGAGCATGCTGGGGCGCCACTCGGCAAGGGCCGTCAACGCCGACTCCCACGTCGGCAACGAAAGCCGACACCACGAATCCACGACCTCGTGGATGCCCACCCAGAGGTCGTGGACCAGGTGAACCCGGTCCAGAGCACCTGCGGCCCAGTGGCCACCAGGTCAATTCGGACATTCGCATGAACTCGGGCCCGAGCGGGTCGATCACGACACGGCGGCTGAGCACCTCTGCGGGCACGGCCAGGCGGGTGGAATCGGCTCCTCCCGTGACAACCGTGGAGCGTCGACAACAGCTCATCAAGACCTCCGATTGCGAACAGTGTTCGCAACGATACTTGTTCGCTAACACCGTTCGCAACTATCCGACGGTGCTTGACCATCGCTCCTGCTGCGACGCTGGAGGCCCGAATCGGCTAAGCATGCGGCTGAGTCGGGGGTTCCACGTGATGGAGGCGCTGAGGCGGAGCGACTTTCGTGGACCGGTTCCCGAGCAGTCGTTTCATGATTCGCGCACCCGATCCGGGGCGGTGTGGATCGGCAATCGCACCGGTGATGAGGAACTCGAGGTTGTCGAAGATGCGCTCGCTGATAGCGTCGTGGCTGTGGTGCAACGCCGCTGTCCACAGGAGGTACGGGATGATCGATGGCTCGGCCGACAGCACGTGGCTGATCCGAGTGCCTCCGTCGACGGGCTCCAGGACGTATCCGTGGTTTCCGTTGATGCCGGGGATTCCGCCGAACCACAGCCGTCGCGGTGGCTCGACTTCTGTAATGCGGTAGGTGATCGGGCTTACACCGTTGTGCTGGACCATCCTGCCGCTGAAGTGCAGACCGTCGGGAAAGCGTACCCAACCCCACTCCGGTGGGTATAGCGGGTCATTGTCCGTGCCGAGCAATGTCAATGTCGCCCATAAGTTTTCGGGAGTTGTCGAAAGCACTCGCTGATGCACGTTGTGGATGCGGTAGGACATGGCTCGCCTTTGCTGGAAGAAAGTTGTCATTGTTCACATCACGGAAGATCATGTAAAGGATGTCAACATCGAAGCGCAAGGCCTATCACCATGGCGACCTGCGACGGGCGCTGGTCGATGCCGGACGCGCACTTGTGCAGGACGAAGGCGTCGCGGGGCTGACGCTTCGGGCAGCCGCGACACAGGCGGGAGTGTCCGCAGCGGCGCCTTACCGGCACTTCGCGGACAAGGAGGCGCTGCTCGCCGCTGTGATGACTCAGGGGTTCGTTGAGCTGGGCAAAGCCTTGTCCGCCATCGAGTTCGATGACCAGCTGTCACGGCTGCACGCTATCGGCCACCGCTACCTGGAGTTCGTGGCGGCCGAGCCTGCCCTGTCCCAGCTGATGTTCGGCGGAATGATCACCGACGGAGACGCCCACCCGGAGTTGGCCGTGGTGCGTGGTTCGGTGCGCGACACCTTCGCGGGAGCAATCGCGGATGCATGGCGTGTGGGTGCGATACGGGGGCCCTCGGTGGATGCGATCATGCTCACCATGCGCTGCGTCATGCAGGGCCTGGCCACGTTCGTTGCTACCGGCGAAATCCCCGCCGCAGGTGTGCGATCCCTGGCCGACTCCGTCTTCGCCACCATCGACACCGGCCTGGTGCCCACTGATCCGAGGGCGCCCCGACCGCGGCTTTACAATACGGATCATATCTGTATTGTAAAACCTGTGAGTGTCGATGACCGCGCTCCTGGCCGACCTCGGAGTAGGGAAGCCGATGTCGCTATCCTGAACGCCGCGCTGGAGCTGTTGATCGAACGCGGCGCGGAGGCGACCAGCGTCGAGCTGGTCGCCCGGCGTGCGGGAGTTACCCGGGCAACCGTGTATCGGCGGTTCCCGGACAAGACTCGGCTGTTGATCGCCGCGGTTGAGGCCGCCTACGGAGACCCTCCGCGAACGCCGGAGATCCGCGACATCGAACACTTGCTGGTCGGTTGGGCATATGTCCTCACCGACCCGCGTCAACGCCGTCTCTTGCGTCGCCTCTACGACGCGAGCGATGACTATCCCGAGCTCGCTCGTGCCTACCGCGACCTGTTCGGTCAGCATCGTGACCAGGCGCGCAAGGAGGTGTTCGAGCAGGCCCGGGAGCGCGGGCAGCTGCCCGCCGACACCGATGTGGACATTCTGCTGGATCTGCTCACCGGCGCGGTCTGGCAGCACCTGGCCACCCGGCCGGACACCAGCACGGGCGACGAAGTCGAGCAGTTCTTACGTGCGGTGCTCCGCCAGGTCGGATACCAGCCCGACGCGCATCTGCAACCCCCCGTTTCGGGCAGTCAATAGCCCCCGGTCGGATTGGATAGAAGGAGTAATAACGTGCCAACCGCCAGAATCGAAGCGCAGGAACGTAGTCGGGCGTTCGCCCGCGTCATCGGGCCCTACGTCGCAACCTTCACCACCGTCTACGCGATCCGCCTACCCGCGCTGGAAGGCCTTATCAACGACCTGTTCGGTCAGCCCGTAATGGTTTTCTTCCTCGGCGCCCTGATGCTTGCCGGAGGGCTGGTCATCATCGGCGGTCACCGGAGTTGGCGCGGACCACTTGCGGTCACCGTGTCGCTGTTCGGCTGGTTCGTTGCCGTACGGGGATTCCTCCTGGTCGCCAACCCCAAAGCAATCCAGTCAGGCGTCGACGACACCCTGCTCTCGCCGACCGCGACGCTCGTGGCCCGCATATTCTTCGGCGTCATGGCCGTGATCGGCCTGCTGCTGACCTACGCGGGCTGGTTCACCAGGCCGGTCGTTGCACAGCCATCGGCGCCCACGACCATAACCATGTGAGTGCCACCCGCAACTTGCCATCCTCACCGCTCTGTTGGCGACCGATCCTCGGCATGTGTCCAGCAGCTCCCGCACATGGTGCTCCACCGGGTCGGGCGTCGGCCCTCGCGCTTTTGCGCACATCGACGCCTTCTGTGAACGTGGCGACGGCCCTAACCGCAATTCTCTTGGCAGACGCGTACGCGAATCCTCTGGCACACGAGCTATGGTGGCGCCCAGCGCGATCGATCACCCGCGCGATCACGTTCCGGAGATGCAAGAGCGGAACAGCTGCGCCCTAGCCCGCGTTCGGTCGACCACTGCCCGGGATGATGCCGAACAGTAATGCTTCGATGCCCGCCCGGAACATCGCATCATTGTCTACTGGTGCGGTCGCTGACTCGGCAGTGGCGAACAGCGCGGTCAGATGTGGGTAGTCACCATGGGGCAGCATTGTCGGAATGTGTTCGGACTCGCCCGCGGTGGAGACGGAAAACCCCGCTGCTTCCAGCTTGGCGAAGTTGTGTACCCAACCCGACAGTAGGCTGCTGCCCATCATAATCGCGCTGGCGTCGAGTTCCGCCTGGGCCAAGGCGCCGACCATGTGGTCGAGGTATCGCATCGAATTCGGACCGAGGTTCAACGAAGCGACTTCGCCTAAACCCTCCCTCAACCATAGGTGCCGTCGAAGCAACGCCCGTGCCTGGTCCAGCATGACGAAGACGTCGGTGCACACGTTCCCGGTCAAGGCCGTGTAGTCGTATTCCGCGGCGACGTGGTTCACCATTAGCGCGAGTAGGTCGTCTTTACCGTCGACATACCGATAGAGAGAGGCCGCGGCGGTCCCGAGGTCGTCCGCGATGCGACGCATCGATAGTGCGTGCAGCCCCTCCGTGTCGGCGATCCGGACACACGCGTCCGCGAGTTGGTCCAGGGTGTAGGTGCGACGCGGCCCCGGTTTGGGATCGTCGCCTCGCAACCACAACAACGAGGTCGACGAAGTCGTGGGTGTCATGCAGTCAGCATGCCACTACCCGGTAGTTGCGAACCGTGTTAGCAAACATCTATCCTGCAACTGCGAACATTGTTCAATGGGAGGTTTGGTGACCGGTTGATGAAGCCGCCGTTCTCGTCGAACGGACACGGGCCACGGGCAGTCCCCCCGCGCGACAGGACCTGCTCGGGGTCTACCTGTCGGATCCCGATGAATACGCGCTCTATGTGCAGTGCATGGTCCGCGCGATCCACGACGACGCACCCACCGCCGGCACTTTCGTCGACACCATGGTCGAGGAGTCCGAAGCGATCGTCAGAGCCGAAGCCGCCGCCGGCACCATGCGCCCCTCGTCGGACCCACGGGCACTGGCGGTGCTGAACATCCTCATCGGCCTCGCCGTGCTGACCATGCCGCCACCCCTGGCGCGCGCCCTGGGCAGTGAACGGTTCGGTCCCGATGTGCTCGCGAATCTCGATGCCGATGGCCGAGCTGTTCACGCGACGGATCTACACCGACGACACGCTTACGCAGACCGCTATGGACTCGTGGACTGCTGCGCGTCCGTCACAACAGAAGGAGAACTGACACACATGGGTATTACGCTTCCGAACCTCACCCCGGCACAGCAGAGCGTGTTCATCACGCTCGGCAGCAGGGCTATCGACAGCCGCCTGTCACACCCCTTCCTCGGCGACGCCATGGCCGACGAGGTCATCCGCAAGACCGGGTACGACGTCGCCGATCTCCCCAAATTCGGCGCAATGAGCAAGGTCTTCGACCCGAGGACCCTGATCTTCGATGTCGCGGTACGGGCCAAGAAACTCGACGAAGTGGTGCAGCGATTCATCTCCCACCACCCGGACGCGGTTGTGCTGGATCTGGGGGTTGGACTGGACACCAGGATATTCCGCGTCAACCCACCCTCCACTGCAGGCTGGTACGGTATCGACTTCCCCGAGGTCATCGATCTCCGGCAGCAGGTGGTGCCTCAGCGCACCGACGTCCACAGCATCAGCGCGGACCTGACCGAACCACACTGGCTGGACGACCTCCCCAGTGACCGACCAGCCGTGATCGTCGCCGACGGCCTGGTGCCGTTCCTCCCCCAAGACGGTTTCGTATCGATGCTGAACCACCTCGTCGATCATTTCCCCAGTGGGGAACTGGCGTTCAATGCCTACACCACATTCGCTGTCAAAGCGGCGAAAGGTTACCTCGGCGCCGGATCCGCCGCCGATGGAATGGTCAACCCTGGTTTCGACGACCCCCACGCACCCGAACAATGGGCTCCTGGCCTGACACTGATCGAGGAGATCTTCCTCACCCGAGTCCCCGAAAACGCCGGCCAAACGCTGCCCATGCGACTGTGGAGCCGCCTCGCGGCGCGCAGTACCGCCTTGTCCCGGCGAGGCACCGTCGTATTTCGCTACCGCTTCTAGCCTGCGCGTTCACCACAGCCGACATCCGCGTCGGCCACGGGCGGGCTAATCGAGGATGTCAAGGTCGCGCGGCACCAGAGTGGCCGATCGGGTCAGTTCCTCGAGCAGATTGTGGTTGAGCATATTGCCGATCGGTTCACTCAGTTGATCACGAGTCAGGCCCGGTGGTGGTGGATACCGATTACGGAGACTGGACCGAAAATGTCCCTGGTTCCGATGGCCGCGCCCCGGAGCCACAGTGGCACCAAGCGCGAATCGACCTGCTGATCACAGACCACGAACGCTCCGGCCAACCCTTGTTCATCGGCGGAACGGTGAGCAACCAGGTCGAGTTCTATCCTCGATTCGACGAAATCGTGCTACTCACCGCACCGGTGCACGTGATACTCGACCGCGTCGCGCACCGGCAGACCAATCCGTTCGGGAAAGCTCCCACAGAACGCGATCGAATCGCGGCCGATACCGCCGAAACGAGCCGCTGTTGCGCTCGGTGGCGACCGTGGAAATCAACACCTGCAGGCCGCTGATCGAGGTCGTAGAGCATCTGGCATCACTCGCAGGGCCGCCGACCCTGCGGCCTCATCGCTGACGAGGTCTCGGATCCAGCGTCCACAAACAGAACCACTTAGCGTGACTTTTCTCCCGGGTGAGTCTCAACCCCCATGATTCGCGTCAGCCTTGCCGGGGGCTGGGCGACGGCGTCGGCTGTGCAGAGACGCCTGGCTGGTCACCACCAACTGACGAATGGAACTCACGAATGATTACGCGATGTCACCAGTACGGTCCTCCATTGCTGGGAGTTCCCTGGTGCCGGTTCGGGGGTGCTGAGAACCTGGACCTCGACAGTCCGCAACAAATAGCTTGATGGAGATCAACATGTTGGAGGAGGCAGCCGATCCCACGCCAGCGCCGTCCCCGGGACCGGCGCCTACCCCACCCAAGCCGGAGCACAAGGGGTGGCAGGTGCCGCTCGACCCGCCACCCCGGGCATCGAAAGCCCTGGCCGACTATATAGTCGAAGCCCGAGACGTTTTCCAGGATCTGGCCGATACGCTGGGTACCCCGGAATACGCGGTATCCCCGCCCAAGGGTCCGCCCGTGGCTCTGCCCTTACTTGCTGTCGCCGAGGCCGCTGGTCTGGTCGGATTCGCCGCCGGATCGTATTCGACATCTCAGAATGTTCTACAAGGTCGTCAGACGGTGTGGCATGGCGCCGACGGTACGGCCGTCACTATCGCGCAACGAGCCGCCACTGTTGGTTCGGCGGCCCTGCGACAACTCCAGCACCTGGTTTATCGATTGCAGGAGATGTCGGCCGCGACCAATCTGGATCAAACGGTGCCTGCCTCCTACACCGAACGTCCTTCTGCCAGTGGTGGTCTTGCGTCGTATGCCGAATACAGGCTTGCCGTCACCGTCGAGCGAACGCTTAAGCAAGCCTACGCTGTCGTCATCCATGCGCAGACGGAATTGGGCCTCCAGGAGATCCCACCGCTGGTGCCGCAGTTTCCGGCTGTCCCCAAGGGGATTGTGCCGCCCCAGCCTGTCCCTCTGCCTGAGCGACAGCGGCATCCGCAGAGTCCGGGGACGCTCGAAGTGTAAAGTCCGACCGGCAGTTTCGCTGCGTACGGGGTCGGGGATGAGCGGACGCTCTCCGGTAAGGATGCTTTGACGGCTATGTTGACCGCGCGCGTGCGCGATGGCAATGGAAACAGGTAGGCGATGCCTGCCCACCCTTCGGCGAAGCGGTACGAACGTGAGACGCCCCAAACAGGGTGCTCTTCCAAATGACCCGCATGGCCGGTTGCGGCGAGCGCGGTCACCTCCCCCGTTACCTTCTTCGTGGCCCTGCAACCAGGGCCACGGTCGCCAGGCCCGGTATGACGTCTTGCCCCTGTCTTTCGCATGATCCGGGGGGGTGGTGTCGCCGGGTTCTGGTGGCGTCGACGGACCGCTGATAGGGACAGGGCCGAACGCAGATCTCTTCGTAACGTGGGTGCCGGGCGTTGACGCCAGATCGGCGGCCGTGCGGGTTCGACGCGACGAAGGAACGACGATTGGCACAGGCGTATGCCGTGTACTGCGGCGTTGGCGTTGGCAAGGGCGAACATCATGCGGTCGGGCTCGATCCGACCGGAAAACCGGTTGTACGACAAAGCATTACCGAACGACGAGACCAAACTGCGCGCGGTCTTCGATCGACTCGCCACCCGCGGCCCACTACTGATCGTGGTCGACCAGCCCAACACCATCGGCGCCCTGCCAGTCACCGTCGCCCGCGCCTGCGGCCACGACGTCGCCTACCTGCCCGGCCTGGCGATGCGACGCATCGCCGACCTCTACCCCGGGCAAGCCAAAACCGATGCCCGCGACGCGTTCATCATCGCCGACGCTGCACGCACCATGCCCCATGCGCTGCGCCGGGTCGACACCGGCGACGAAGCCCTGACCGAACTCGGTGTGCTGGTCGGCTTCGACGACGACCTCGCCGGGGAGGCGACTCGCACCATCAACCGCATCCGCGGCCTGCTCACCAGCATCCATCCCGCCCTCGAACGCGTCCTGGGCCCACGCACCGCCCACCCCGCCAGTACTCGAGATCCTGTCCCGCTGCGGCGGCCCAGTCGGTATCCAAGCCGCCGGACGCCGCAAACTCACCGCCATCGCAGTCAGGCACGCCTCACGCATGGGTACTCGCCTCGTCGAGGAAATCCTGGCCGCGCTGCCACAGCAAACCGTCACCGTTCCCGGCGCGCGCTCCGCGGAGATCGTGCTCCCCAAACTCGCAGACTCACTGAAAACCACTCTGATGCAACGACAAACGCTTGCCGCAGATATCGAGAGGATGCTCGATGACCACCCTCTTTCCAAGGTCCTGACCTCGATGCCCGGCGTCGGAGTCAGGACCGGCGCCCGCATCCTGCTCGAAGTCGGCGACGGCTCGGCCTTCGCCACTGCCGGACACCTCGCCGCCTACGCCGGCATCGCCCCAGTCACCCACCGCCGTAAGTCGACCGAGTTGGCGGTGACCGAGGCTCAGGGGCGGGATTTGGTGGCGGGCGCGCGGGCGGAGACGCCGACGGAGGCGTATGCGTTGCGGTGCCGGACCGTACTGGCGCTGCGCCGAGCCGGGCGCGTTCAATAACCATGTCGCAGCCCAGTTGGGGGTGTCGCCACCGAGGGGGCCAAGTGGCGGTGCTGGTTCGTCGAGTACGGGGGGCTGGCATGGCCGACGAGCCGCGCCAGTCGCCGTCCTGCTGGATCAGGTGCAGGGTCGAATTGACGTGGCAGGTGCCGTTCGATGCCACGCGCTGGTCGCGTTCGTCGGTGGCTGAACGGACCGGGCTGTCGAAATCGACGATTGGGCAGATCTGGCGGCGGTTCGAGCTGAAACCGCACCTGAGCGATGGTTTCAAGATCTCGACCGATCCGTTGTTTATGGAGGGTCGCGGATGTCGTTGGCCTGCTCCACAATCCGCCCGAGCGGGCCCGGGTGCTGTGTGTCGACGAGAAGCCACAGTGCTCGACGGTTCGAAAAGCTTTCCGGAGATTGGTATTCGTTTCGCAGCGAGAGGTCTTGCCCGTTCAGCCAGGTCAGGAACTCGCTGGCCTGCTTGACATGGTCAGGCGACTCCAGCGCAGCCGCCACCGCAGCCGCACCAGCTCCTGCGCGACAGGCGACAACCGCCGCGCGTCCAACTCGCTCACGCACCGTCGACGAGCAAGGCAATCAAGAAGTTTCGTTCTATAAACGCGGGTTATCGTGATGGTGTGGCCCGAGAGCAAGGAGCTCCACTGTCCATGTACGACGACGCTGATAACGCATCCGCTTTCATGTCCAGGATCGCCGAGCGCTTCCCTCAGTTGGCCGAGGACCTCGAGTGCCATATCGAGAACGACGGCGGGCCGCTCACCCACGTATTCCTCGGTATCTATGTAACTCCCGCAGTGGTTTCCGCATTTCTCGGCGAGGACGGCGAGTTCAAAGACCTCAACTGGCAAGGACTGATCCACTTCCTGTCCACCGAGTTCGAGAAGGCCCCGCTCGGCGGTGAGGTCAGGGCCGCTATCGGCACGTCCTTCCTCATGCACCTGCCATGGCCTTCCGGCCCCGGCTATGATGTCCTCGATCGCCTTGGTCCGACCCTACGCGAGAAGTTCGACGAGCTCAGGCCAGCTGGCTGATTTGGTTGTGTCTCCAAATAATCAGTGGTAGTCGAGCAGCGCTGTGTGGGCTGCGGTGGCAGAGTCGAATAGGTGTGGGCCGGGGAGCACAGCATAGGCGAGTGGGCTGATTTGCGGCCCGTAGCCGGCGCGTGGGTCCAGTTGGCCGAGAAGGCACGGTAGGCACTGTTTTCGAAGGTGAGGGAAGCGACTTGCCGGGGGACCGGCCGGCTGTATGCTGGCATTCGCCATAGAGGTTCAATTCATTACAACCGCAGTGGATTTCGAAGTCGCTCATAGGTTGGTCACAGTATGAAAAATCTGTTCAGAGGTGCCGCGATGGCTACCTTGGCCATTGCTGCGGGCGCGCTTCTCACACAGTCGGAGCTGCCTTCGATGGCTGATGGCAGGAATGAGAAGAAACTGGCTCAGTTGACAGACGATCAATCAATCCCGCCCGAGCAGTTGGTCGACGATGACTATGACGTCAGCCTGGAGGAACCCGTCATCGACGACGGCAGGCCGAAGAGCTTGCAGGAATTCGCCGAGGACGCCCGTGCGGGTGGCTCCAGCAATGCCGGGCCAATTGTCCTCGGCCCGATGGGCGAACTCGAGCCCGCTCAGCCGGGGCAGTCTGTGATCGAGTGGATGGGTCCTGGGTGACTGGCCCATGGAATAGTTGATCAGCGACGCACGAACCAGGGGATAACCGGCGGGCCGCATCGGGATCAGCGACCCGGTCAGCCTCTGGCCGCAGGGTCGCTGTCGGCTTGATACCGTCGCAGCCCCTCGTCGGAGACCCTCGCGTACTTGGCGAGGCTGCGCACCGAGGTATGCCCCGACAGCTTCATCAACACTGGGGTCGACACGCCGTCCCCCGCAGCACAACTCGTCGCCACGGCCGGACATCTTGCGGCACAAACGATTTAGACATGCGGGAAACGAACCCTGAGGACGTTGGACACCGTTTTCGATCTACGCCCCGGTGATAGGTCGAATGTGGCAATCGGCCCAGAGAGGTCCGCGCGTTTCGAGTAATAGGCCGAGTGGTCGACGGGGGGTAGCTGGACGATTCCGGCGCTGTAGGTGGCGTTGTCGAGGAGTTCGGCCGTGACCCGGACGCCGGTGAGTTGCTCAGCGAGCGTGAGGTTTCCGGGGATGCCGGGGTGTGCTTGCTCATCGTCGTTCAACTCGAACCCGGCGCGTGCCATTGCATCGACCAATGCATCGGGGGTGCTACCGGATCGGTCTACGAGACGTTGGTTCCGCAACGACGCGCCCGCATTAGGCGGGCTCAGGAAGGACTGCCACCACGTGAGCAGCGCGGTGATCTACGCCCGGGTGTCCTCGGCCCGGCAGAAGCGCAACGAGACGATCGCCTCCCAGATCGCGGCACTGCAGGCGCACGCCGGGGCTCGAGGTGCCTGAGCAGTGGGTATTCGCCGACGACGGGCACTCCGGCGCCACACTGGTCCGGCCCGCGTTGGAGCGGTTGCGGGATCTGGTCGCTGGGGTCTGCAGGGCCGTTCGGTGCCGAAACCGTCGAAAACCGTGGACCGCCCGCGCGAGGAGTGGATCGAGATCCCGGTCCCGGCGATCGTGACCGTCGAGACCTTCGACCGCGTGGCCCAGCGGTTGGCCGACAACAAACGCTCCTCAGGGCGAGGCCGCACCGAACCATCACTGCTGCAAGGTATTTCGGCCTGCGCTGCCTGCGGATACGGCTATTACCGCACCCCCACCCGCACCACGAACAAGAAGATCTACTACTACCGGTGCCTGGGCTCGGACAACTACCGCTACGAAGGCGGCCGGGCCTGTGACAACAAACCCGTCCGCGCGGACTACCTCGACACCGTCGTCTGGGACCACATCACCGCCCTGCTGGCCGACCCACAACTGATCCACACCGAGATCGACAAACGCCTGCAAACCGCGAAAACATCCGATCCCGTTGTCGCTCAACGCAAACGGCTCGAAACCGCACTGGCCAAAGCGCGTTCGGGCATCGCCGCGATGATCGAAGCGTTCGGCGAACAACTGATCACCATCGACGAGCTGCGCGCCCGCATGCCCGACCTACGCGCCCGCGAAACCGGCCTGCGCAACCAGATCGACGCCCTCGACGCCCAACTCGCCGACCGCGACGCCTACCTCGCCCTTGCCGCCGACCTGCAAGGCTTCCTCGCCCAGCTCAACAACAACGCCGAAACCGCGACCGTCGACGAACGTCGCCGCGTGCTGAAACTGCTGGTCAAAGACGTCCTCATCGGACCCGAAAAGATCACCATCCGCCACCGCATCCCCATCCGCGAACGCGCCAGCAACGGCACCCCCTCGACCGGCAACACCGACCAGGAGGGCGAACATTGCCAACTGCGTTGGGGGCGTAACCACCCCACCTTGCGGGGCACCCGACACGGTGGCGTTCCATGTCCACTCTTCCAGGTATCCAGCCTCGAGCATGTTGCGCGTCAGCCGCAGAAACCGGTTGTCGTGGATCTTCTCCGCCAAAATCGCCAGCAGCACTTGATGATCCAGCGATCCGAAGCAGTCGGAGACGTCTCCCTCGACGAACCAGGTTGTCCCGGTCCAGGTGTCGGCCACCTCGCTCAACGCGGTGTGGCAACCCCTGCCGGGACGGAACCCGTGGGACCGGTCGGAGAACTGCGGCTCGTAATACGCCTCCAATAGCAGGCGGATCACTTCACCGAGCAGTTTGTCCGACCAGGTCGGCAGTCCGAGTGGGCGTAGTTTCCCGTTGCGTTTGGGAATCCAGACTCGCCGGGCGGGGTTGAATCGGTAGCGTTCGTGGCGCACCGCATCGATGATGCGGTGAATCCGGTTCAGCGACATGCCGTCCACGGTTTCTGTGGTGACCCCGGGTGTCATCGCTCCGGTGTTGGCCTAGATGCGTCCGTAGGCCACCAGATACAACTGCGGATTGAACAACTGTCGATACAACTCATCCAGCGGCAGCCCCTTGCTGCCGCGATCACGGAGGACACCCAGCACCGTTGCGGCGCTCTGCATTTCGCATACCTCCCAGTTCCTGTGGTGTCCGATCACCTGTCGTCCTTCGCCCTGCGGACGGCTTCCCCGTCCTCCCTGGCCGGGCATGACTCCGGCGCCTACTAATCGGGTAGGACCGGCGGGTCGCCCCGCCGATCCCCCCTCAGAACCGGACGGGCCCGTTTCCGGGCATCCGGCTCAAGCAAGCCGCGAGGGCTCACGGGTGTGCAGAAGTGATTGCCGTGCTTGCCTTTCGGAGGCAGTGAGCGTGTGCGAGACGGAGTTGGGTTTCGTCCGGTCCCCCGGACCCGACAGCGACCGCGATGTAGCGTTTGCGGATCACGTGGCGGGTCGTGCGTATCCACTGCTCCCATTCGTCGGGAGAGCGGGGCTGGTGGTCGGCGTGCAGGAGGAAGTCCCCGCACATAGGGCAGCGTCCGTGCTGTTGGTGTAGCAGCCTCAGCGTCTGCCGCCCGAGCGGGGTCGTCAGTCTGCGGCGACGGTCTGCCCAGTACTGGGCCAGGTCCGGATCGTCCGGAGACGCCGTGCCCTTGACCATCACATGCCGGACGATTTTCGTCCAGGCGAACTTGTAGAGATAGAGACCGCTGACGCGGTCCCCGAACACCCACCGGTTCTGACTGGCTTTATTGAATTGACCGAAGTAGCGGTCCACCACCCACCACCTCGATTTCTTGGGGTGACTGTAGCGTGCCCACCGGAAGGTGAGCCGCCACATGTATGCATCCAACCGGGAGAATTCCCGCGTGGATACCACCCCTCGGTAATAGGCCGCCCACCCTCGCACGATCGGGTTGATCGCGCGCAGAACCCCAGCAGCATTGGAGCCACGAAGAGATCTCATCTCGGTGCGCAGCCGTTTCCGGAACCGTCTCACCGCCGTTGTGCTGGGTTTGATCAGCAGCTTGCCGGAATACCGGCGAACGCTGAATCCCAAGAATTCTATGCCCTCGTCGAGGTGGACGATTCTCGTCTTTTCCTCATTGAAGGCCAACCCTCGGGGTGCTAGCCATTCGGCCAGCTGCGCCTTGACCTGTTCGGCCTGCTCACGCGAGTGACACAGGGCGACCATATCGTCGGCGTAACGTACCAGCATCGGCGAGCCCGGCTTGCTCTGCCCGGCATAATTACCGGTCAGATAATAGCGGACTCCGGCGGCCCCCTCCAGCCCGTGCAATGCAACATTCAATAGCAGTGGACTTATCACACCGCCCTGCGAAACACCGTCCTCGGTCGGTGCGAATCGTCCTTTGTCGACTACTCCCGTTTTCAGCCACTGCTGGATCATTCCCCTCGCGGGAAAATTTCCCAGCATTGTCATCAGGTTATGGTGGTCGATTTTGTCGAACGCTGCGGTCAAATCCGCGTCCGAGGCCCACAGTTTGCGAGCCTTGCGCCCGCACGCTGCTTTGAAGAGGGCCTCCATCGCGTCGTGACAACTCCGGCCCGGCCGGAAACCATATGAGCGTGGCTCGAACCGGGCTTCCCACTCGGGCTCCAGTGCATTGCGGACCCGTGCTTGCTGCACGCGGTCGGCAATCACCGGTATCCCGAGACCGCGGAGTTTGCCATTGGCCTTCGGTATGTACACCCGCTTGACAGGACGCGCCTGCCACGGCCGTGACGACGCATGCAGTCCCGTCACCAGCTCGGCCCTGGCTGGGGAGGTCAATGCGACCTGCCCGTCGACGCCCGCCGTCTTGCGGCCGGCGTTGCGCTGCGTGACCTGCCGCACGCTGACCAGCGTGTTGGCGCGGCTGCGCAGCATCAGCTTCTGCAAATTACGGACCTTCTTCAGGTCCTGATCCCGTGTCGCCTTGAAGATCCGCTGCCGCAGACGCCGTACGTGATCCTCCTGAGCCCGCCAGTCGATGGCGTCCCAGTCCAGCACGTCCTCCGGTCCGTTCACATCGACGGACGCCGTCGAACTCGGCAGCGTGTTTTCCGTCATCAGTGTCCAACTTGCCCTTCGGTTCCGGCGCTCCGGTATCGGAGCATTCAACAGCTCACCTGGTCCACGTCAGCACCCTTGCGGGCCCGGGCATCGCCCGTATCCGGCCAGTTATCCCAAAGACACCGACGGAGGAGTCGGCTACCGGTCTCCGGGTTTCCTGTCGCCTTTCGACGCACCGGCATTCGCTTGTTGGACCATCTTGTTCCCACTGAGGGATTGGGCCTTCCTCACGGTCGGCTTACCGAACAACGTTGGCTGCAAGCAGCTTTCGCTGTCCGGACCTCAGCCGGGGTTTCCACGTTCCGCACGTGTGAGACACGACCGGGGTGGGCGCCCTCTTCATCCCGGGACGGTGGTGCTCTCCCGCTAGGGCCTCGAACCTTCGCGGCACCCGCCGCTTCCCAGCGACCAGTCCTGTTCCCCCGCTGCAACATCCCATCGGCGGAGGTGACGGTGACGAGACGTCATCGAGGATTCACTGCGCGTTCGCCCGTCCGGTCTTCTCCTGGCCTGTAATCCCCGGATGGAACGAGAACCCTTGGGCCTTCACCTCGATGCTCCGCACCCCGCAGTCACCCGCGACGCACGCCGAGGTCGGAGACAAGCCATGAGCACTGGCTTGGAAACTACATCTTCGACATCGAACCTCCATTGATGTGTTCACTCACTACGTGCGACCTCGTGTCGCACCGGGGCCTACGCCCCACCCGAGACCTTCGGCCGACGACGGGCCTATCCCGCCCTGCGGATGGATTCCGCACTGCGGGAACGGTTTCGGATGGTTCCCGTGTTCACTAAGGATCGATCGATCGGCTTGGCACCCAGCTTTGCTCCGGCAGCATCGTCACAGTTACGCCGCAGGCTTTCACCGTGACCTCCTCACCGGCACGCTTAGCCGGCTACGGAGTCGACCACCACAAGGGTTGTCGTGCACTGCATCCCGGCCCATATCCACCAGATTTGAGCCGGTGCCTCGCTTACGAAGCTTTACCACTGGTTTCTCTCGTATACCGTCCGATCTTGCTTGCCGAACCCGGTCCGTCTGGCAGTGCCGAACCGTCCCGGCTTTGTCAGCGCTGCTTCCCGCCCTCACCGGCGTCTCCCGGGTCGGACTGCGCTCCGCTTCTACCGGGCTGCTGCGACAACCCAGCGAGAAGGTCTTCCACCCTCCTTCGATCCCTAGCGCCTCACGGCGCACAAGCGCCTCGCGGCGCACACCGCTCATGCCGAATGCAGCGCGTTTCTCTGGGCTTCAGTGGAATCACCAGCGGGTCAGCCGATGGGCCATGTCGTCGTGCTGGTCAAGACACCTGAAAACACTGCATCGCCCGCTTCCGGCACGGCGAGGTAGGTTCGAGCGAAACGGCGAGGGGAACGAGTGTGAAAGATCCGCACGATCAACCGGAGTTACCGACGCCGCCCCCGCACGGCGCGACCGCCGTCACCGCTGCCATCACCGCGCTGATCCTCGGTCCAATCACCGGAATCGCCGGAATCATGTGGGTTCTCTACACGGTCGTCGGAATCGAAGATGAAGCCCGCGAATCGTCAGTCGAGATCGGCGGGTACACAGACCTGATCCTCATGGGGATCGTCGCCGTCGTCATCGGGCTGGCCTGGTGGGTCGGCGGATTCCTTCTGCTGGCGTACATGAAAACGGGTCGTTTCCTGTTGATCCTCGCGTCAGGGGTGGCACTGATTGTGAGCGTTGCACAGCTCTTCAACAGAGGTTTCACCTTCTTGATCATTCCGATCATCGTGAGCCTGCTGATTCTCGTCCTGTGTGCGGTCCCGGCAACCGGTCGCTGGATCGTGGCGGATGAACCAGAGCCGAATCCGCTTGCTCACGATCGGGGCCGGGACTGAGTTCGCCCAGCTGGCCACGCTAACTATGGACATATGTTCTAGGTCCGTTGCTCATTGGGCTGCGGGGCCCGAAATGCCGAGCTCCCGAGCTAGCTTCAGTCGACTCGAGTGCGCGGTAGCCGCTTATCGAGCGGTTTTCACCGGTTGGGCCTGGTAAATGGCCGTGACGCCGGACGCGCTCGTCGTCGACGTCCGGCACGTCTGTCGCGGTGAATCATCAGCCACTGGCCACCCGTGAAACGCCGATGGTTCTGGGCGATGTTGGATGAGGCAACGGGGTGGACTAACGTGCGTTTCACCAGGGGGCGGGTTGATGTGTTGAGTCGGGCCATGAGTTCGCGGTTGGTGGCGCGAGCTGCGGCGAGGTCGTCGTCGCGTTCGTCGAGTTGTTGCTGCAGGTCGAGGTTGTGTTGTTCGAGCTGGTTGATGCGCTGGTGGAGGGCGTCGATGTCGGTGGGTGTGCCGAGCCCAGATTCGCGCCAGGTCTGTTCGCCGAGGGCTTCGGACAAGCGTTTCTCGAGGTGCTGGATTCGGGTGTTGAGCCGGGCGGCTCGTTCGTGGGCGGCGAGCAGGTCCGCCTGCAGCGAGGCGCGGGTGACCGCAGGCCCGGTGTCGTTACTGATCGCTGGATCTGTTTGCAGCGCATGGATTTTCTCCAGGCGGTCGCGGTGCCGGTAGAGGAAGGTGCGGTCGACTCCGGTGGCGCGCGCGATCGCGGACGCGCTGATCTGCTGGCCGTCGGCCGCGGCCCGGTCGAGCCCGGCCAGGACGCGTTGGCGTCGGCGAATTGAGTCGTCGCGGCGGCCATGCGCCTCGGCCGAGTGCTCGTGATGCGTTGCACGTGTGAGGATTTCGGTGGGGTGGTGGTCATGCGCTGGTCTCCGAGGCGGGGGTGGTCGGTGATGCGGGCGCGGTGGTGAGGATCGGCATGCCCAGTGGGATGCTGTGGGTGGCGCGGTGACGGCGCACGATGGTGACCGCGTCGTCGATCTGGGCTTGTTCGGTTTCGTCGAGGTCGGCGATGTCGCTTTTGATCCGGTTGATCAGCCGCCGGATACGGGTGATCTCCTCCTGGGTCGGGGTGGCATCAGCACGAGCCCAGTCGTCGACGCTGTCGAGGGTGGCGGCCAGTCGTTCCCGGGTGCGCAGCAGATCATCAAGGTATGCCTGCAGGTCGGGCAGGTATGCGATGTTGGTGCGGAAGTGGTCGCAGCCCGCGCAGCGGACCAGACCGGACAGGCTCCGCCGCCTGCTTGGACGTTGGTCGGTTCGGTGCAGGTGCCGTAGGGGACGGCGACCTCGCCGACGGCGTGGCGGGCGCGTTCGGATTCCAGCCGCATGCGTGCGTCACGCCAGATCCGGTTGCCGTGCCGGTCGAAGCTCAGCGCGGTGACGGTGTCGACCGCAGCGCGGCGACGGTCTTCACCGATGCGCTCTGCGATGTCACTAGGTGCAGGTGGTCCATGAGCTCGCGCAGAACATCAACCTGAACGCCCGCGTCGGCGTGGCGTTGAGCGTAGGAGCGGTATGTGTAGGGGAAGATGCGGCTCTTGTCGAATGGCACTCGGCGACCGCGAACGCGGGATTGGGCACCCGCACCGGCGGGGCGTCGACGAAACGGCGCCGCGGCTGGGTCAAGCACAGATGAGCACCCAACACCTCCATTGTCGCCATCCCCCGAGGACTGACCGTGTCACCAATCGCGGTGACCGCACGGCACGCATCGGCGAACAGCCCGGTCGCCGAATCGCTGGTCAACGTGATCATCGGATGACCACCATCGACTCCAGCGACAGCGCGACACCGACATGGTCTGCCATCCAGCGCGCCTGACGGGTAATCCCTTCGCGCAGACCGACTTTCGGTCGATACGCGAGCACCTGCTGGGCGAGGGTGTGGTCAGCGTGGCTCACCTCGACATCCCCGGCCTGGACCGGCTTCTCGATCATCGGGACTTCGTTTCCGGTGATCTCCACCGCCAACCGAATCACATCCAGCAGCGAGACACACTCGCGCCCAGCCCCATTCAACACGACACCATCGACGGAGTCCGGCGCGACCGCGGCAGCGACGGTGGCATCGACGATATCGGCGACGTAGGTGAATTCGCGGCGCTGATCTCCGCTGCCGTACATCGGCAGCCGCTCCCCGGTCAACGCTGCCGACAGCACCTTGGAGATCGCCATCCCGGGCCGCTGTCGCGGCCCGTATACCGTGAAATAGCGCAGGATGACCGTCGTCATCGTGGTGTCGCGACGTTCGGTGTGCACCCGGCACGGGTTCTCCGCCGCGAGTTTGGTCACCCCGTAGGGCGAGAGCGGCAACGGTGGGTCGTCCTCACGGCTAGGTCGGTCGGTGTTGCCGTACACACTCGACGACGACGCCAACACGAACCGGCGCACCCCGACCGATTCGGCCGCGACCAGAAGACGTTGCGTGGCAACGATATTGGATGCCGAGTATTCAGGGGAACACCGGAGCCCACGAGTCCCGCACTCCAGGCAACGCGGCGAGATGGATCACGGTGTCGGCGCCGGCCAGCAGCGGCTCGAGCTCAGCGGTGGACAACTCCGCCTGATGCAGCCGAAGCAGTGGGTTCGCTACGACGGTGCCTAGATTGGCCGCAGCGACCAGGTCGTCGGTCACGCTGCGACGGTCGATCCCGATCACCTCACGGCGCTCGGCAAGATATGCCTCGACCACGTGCGAGCCGATGAAACCCGCAGCGCGGGTGACGACTACCGGACCACCGGCCGTCTCAGGGTGTTTGTCGCTGACCGATGATGTGGTGCTCAGCACGCTGCGCATCGGATACAGCCTCAGCGCGGGGGCCGAGACGGCACCGGCCCTGGTGGAAAGGCTCATTCGCAGCAGCCCGGGACTCGAGGTCGGCGCGGTCCCGATGGCGACACCGGAGATCTCCCCCGCGGTCGCCGACGGCCGCATCGATGCGGGGATCACCCGCGGTGAACAGCCGGGTCGTGGCGTACGCCGGTTCCTGCTGCGGCGCATGCGCGTCGGGGTCCAATTGGCGCAGCATCATCCGCTGGCCGAACATCCGGAGATCGAGATCGCCGATGCGGCCGCGTATCCGCTGCGACTCCCCGACCGTGCGGCCAACCCCGTGATCCACGATCAGCTGTCCGCACTGTTCCGCGACACCCGGCCGACCCCCCGATTCCACACGCCCGCAGTCTCTTTCGACATGTCTCAGCGCGACCTACACGACGGGCTCACCCTCGCCCCGGCCGGTGAAGCCGCGGTCACGACACAAACGGCCGGTCTCACCTGGCGACCGCTGCGGGGCGCACCCACCTTGACGATCCACCTGGTCCTCCCGCGCGAGCAGTCACCACTACACCGCCGCATCCGTGCTGTCGCCAAAACCCTGGCACACGAGCTGCACTGGCTGCCGGACTGACGCGCAAGAGGTCAAGCGAGACGGACATCGGCGGTGGCGAGGCCGAAGACCTTGCGCCCGGCGGACTTCGCGGTGATGACGACGACGGCGGTCTTGCTGAATGTCCGACACGACCTCGCTACGCCGGCGGATCAGCATCCAATGTTGGCCCCGGGTCCGGTCCGAGTCGTACACCGCGGCGACGTCCTCGCCCAGCCCGAGATCTCGGCGGATACCGCGCCTTCGCCGACGCCGAACCGGACAAGCACGGGTAACCGGCGGGAACGCCTGCCGTCAACGGCATCCATGACGTCGGTCAATGCTTAACGCCAACCACTGTTCCACTGCTCCCCGAGCCGTCGTCATGATCAATCACGACCCCTGAGCCGGGAATCACCAGCCGAAACGCTTAGCGCGACTTTTCGCGCCACTGGTCAGAAGACCAGCGCGGCTGAGGCTCAGCGACATGTTCACGGTCGCTAGGGCCGCCGGTCCACCTAATCGGTGCTTGGCGATGGGAAGAATCCTCCGATGGAGCGCCAGTTGTCGTTGATTCCGGACCAGTCCGAGCCCTCGTGCCACCACGAGGTGTAGACACGTCCGTCATTGCCGACGACGAACAGGTCCAGTTGATCGGACATCTGCGCCACCGGAGTGACGATCGCAGCGGTGCTCTGCGGAATCACGCACGCATTGCGCCGCCGTGACCAGTGGCCCTCGACATACACGCCCCGAACAAACGCTCGGCGTGTATTGCACATGTCGCCGATCTCGCTTCCATCGGAGTCGACGTACCACGCATCGCTCTCGGGGTCGGTGCACGTCTCTGCCATTTCGTGGCCGAAACTGCGGGTCATTGTGTTGATGTCGGCGAACCCGACCCACGCGACCCACGAAGTGTCGATGTCGAAAGGGAAGTCGAAATCGGTCGGGTGACTGTGCGCACCCAAAGCGCCGCCAGGCGAGTAGCTGGTTCCGGGCGGCATGAACAAGCAGTAGGCATTCCGGCCGCCGGAGTTGTCCGGCTCCGGAAAGACGTTGTTGTCGATCATGTTCCACAACGCGTCGCCCACGCCACCGTCGTCGAAGCTTGATGGAGGATCCGGCGATGTCAGCGTGATCGCCCCCGTACGTGGGGCGAGCAATACCGTATTCCTTGAGCGCGCTGAAGTACGGCCCCGCGATCAGGCCGCTACATGCTGCAATAAGTTGCGCGCGAAGTGCACTGTTGGCTTTGACGTTGTCCCAAGCACCACCCCAGAACACCAATTCCACGGGAACTCCCGGCGCGATAGAACCCCCATGGAAGACTACGTTTGTGTCGGTCACGCCTCCGTTCGGTGGGAACAGCAGGTTGGGCGACGAAGCCCGCACAGGCAGGACCGCGCCATCCGGGTCTGCCTGTTCATCGTCGGGCACGACGCCGATGCGCGTTACCCGCGCGGTGCGCGGACGTGGCTTGAGCGCGGGCAGGCTGGCGCGACTTGTCAGCTTCGCGTATGGATCGTCGATACTCGAATCCAGTGGCGGCGGTTGGATCCCCACACGATTTGTCGGTTTCGATGCCCTGTAGTCGCGGTATTGCGTTTTCGCGGACATGATTTCTCCTCACCGATGTACTGCGTCGGATGTTCTGTTCGCCACGGCTCTATCAAGCATCGGGTTATTTGTGATGATGGTCACGGGTAGCTGACTACGTGCTCGCGTCCAGTCGACGATGTGTTTGTCAGGCGAGATCAGCGCATGGTTGCGTTCTGCTGTCGGCTCAACAGTCAGTAGGCGACCACCCCGGGTGGGGATCCGCGCGGGACAGCTCGGCGACGTACTCGCCGCGCGGCGGTCCGCGGTGCTTGTTGTTGAGCTTGGATGAGATCCGGTAGCTCAGGCACCTGCAGACGTTGGCGTCGGGTCTCATGGGGCCGATCAGGGTGCGGGCATCCTCGAAGACCGAAGGCTGGCGAACCTCGATGGTCATGGCACCGCGATGCCACGGAGTGCCCTGTGTCATCGAAGGCCGCGTGGGTGTGGAGCGTGCTCTTCGTTCTCCGCGCCTGGCAACCGATTCCCGGAATCGAGCCGCCAGCCCACGCCTCGATCACCAAAAGGCTGGAAACCGGACCGATCCCGCGACAGTTGAATACGCGACCTCACCAGCCCCACATGCCAGTTATCACCGATCGAACCCGGTGACCTTGGAGTTGAGACTGAGGTACAGGTGGATGTTGTCACTGGGGACAGGTCAGATCCCGCTGTCTCCACCGCGGCCGTCCGGGGCGATGAAATCGCCGATTCCGCGCCATAGGCGGGCCAGAAGCGTCTCCACGATCGTGTCGAACTTCTCATTGCCGATCGTGCTCCAGTCCACGCTCACGCTCCCACAACCCGCTCGGCGCCTCCCAGTATGGCGAAGTCCGCCAACTGCCTCACCGGCTCATGTTCCCCTCTGAGCCTTGGGTTGCGGAAGATCTGCACGCATTGTTCGGGCACTTCGATGACGACCCGGGATAGGCGCGGAGCATGAAGAAGCCGGATCGATCCCGAGGCGGGCCCCTTGCGGTTGCTCGGATGGATGACATGGTCATGCGTCCGTTACCGAGGTCTTCCGTGGGTGTCTCGGGTGGGTATTCCGTGTTGGCGGAGTGCGGTCAGGATGGTGGTGTGGGCTACGCCGAGGTGTTGTCCGACTCGGGTGAGTGACCAGCCGAGCTGGTAGAGGTGGGCGGCGGTCTGGACCTGGTCGGGGGACAGGCTGCGGCGGCGCATGGGTACATGGTGCCGGTGGAGGATATTGCTGACCGTGCGGCGTTCGATACCGAATCGGGCGGCGAGTTCGTACACGGTGGATCCGGTCTGGTATCCGGTGATCAGTTCCGCGACTTGGTCGGCGTCGAGTTGCCGTGCCCGCCGGGGAGCGGGCCGTTCCGCAGGTGGCTGGGTGGTTGTCGTGGTGTCGGGCAGCTTCTTAATCAGGGCTTCCAGGGCTTCTACCTGCGTGTTCGTGTTCGAGTAAGGTCCCCCAAGGTCCACCCAGAATGATCCGCAGGCGAGAAGGCCTGCGGATATTTTGTTGTGCAACAGCATCTAAACCGCGTAGTGGTTGGCTCTGCCACACCTGCTCGGCCGGCTGGCAAAGCCTTCGGCAAGCGAACCGGATGTGCCCGGCTGATCGCCCGGTGCGTGCCTTCTGGTTTCGATCAAAGCCCCAGCGCCGGGTCCTGGTTGGCCAAGATAGCCAAGGCGGTCTCGCCCTGAGTTCGATGCTGGCGTGGCAGCGCGCGCCACGCGGAGTGTTCGGGTACGAGATGGGTGGCCAGCATGGCGATCCGGCGTCGGTCGGAGCCGGCGAAGTCTGCACGTTCCGTGAACGGATCCTCGATGCATGCCAGCGCGGCGGCGTCGTAAAGGTGCCGGTCCCGATCTCGGGAATCCGTCGTGTAAGCCGCTGCTTTGAGGATCACGGCACCGAATGGGCGCGGCACGGAGATGTCGGCGACTACCCCTGCTGCTATCTCGATGCGTGCGTTGATGGTTCGGCGCAGTGCTTGGGTACCACCTTCGATGCGAACCATTTCGCGGCCGCGGAGTCGTTCGACGACCCTGGGCGCCGGATGATCGGAGACCAGGACGTCGACGTGTTCCTCTGTCGGGGTACCCGCGACGAGGTCGACGGTCGTGGTTCCTCGAACGAACCGGTGTGCGGTGTTATTGCGTGGGTCGATGGATGGCTGCAGTCGATAACCGAGGCTTTCGAGTGCGGTCGCCGAGGCGGCCGGAATGCCACGCTGGGTCTCGATGTGCAGCACGATGTCGACGTCGTTGGTCGGGCTGACGATGCCGACACCGTGACGGATTGTGTGCAGCTGGGTCATGAGCCCGCCGACCAGAGTCCCATTGTCACGCGGGAGCGTGTCGGCCAGTTCGGCGACATTGGGCCACGGTTGTGGCCAGCCACCGGGCAGGGAAGCGATGTCGATTGTCGGTCGCCGTGGTTGCTCGCTCATCGGTATGTCTCCAGCATCTCGGTGAGAGCGCGTTGTCCGACCCCCCGGATGCGCGGATCGAGTGCCGTTGCGGCGTCGAGCGCCGCGACGACGGCGCTGGTGGAAACGAGCTTGCCGACCTGGTCGAAGTCGAATCCTGTGACACGCAGGGTGATGTCACCGGAGGGCTCGGTCCGGAGCCCAAGAGTCCGAATCACGTTGTCGAGTTCTCGAGCGGCGATGTAGCCGTCGATTCGGTCTTCACCGCTGTCGACGATGCCGAGAGCGTTCATATTGGGGCGCAAGACAGTTGCGCGAAGCCGAGGCAGCGCGGCGCGGTGGGCTGTGAATGTTCGCACGCGCGCGCGGTCACGGACCCGTGAAACCAGTTCACTCGGGTCGGCCAGTTCTCGGAGCGTACGTCGGACCCGCGAGATCTGGGTCGGGCCGAGCCAGTCGGCCTCTCCTCCGGACAGGACTGCGATCGCTCCCCACGCCGTATGCTCGGCCCACGAGCGAGTTCGACCCTGGCGCTGCGACATCAGGTAGCGATCCACGGAGTCACTTTCGAGCACTCCACGGGCGACTTGGGTCAAGCTTCCAGAATTCACGAGGCGACGAACGTGCCGAACGGAAATGCCGAGCACGGTTGCTGCGGCTTCCAGACTGACGAAGTCACTCTCGGTCATGACAGATAATGTCCCATTTCGGACCTATTCTGTAAAGGTCATCGTCTGTTCATCGGATCTCACCGTTGACCGGCTTGCCGGGCGCCGACCGCGCGGGTCATGATGTCCGGCCCGTCTACCAGCACCGCGCAGCTCGTATACTGGTCCGTCAGGTCCACTTCATTTCTCGCCAACCGTCGGATTGCGCGCGTAGGCCCGGCGGTGGCCTACCGAGGGACACGTTAAGTGACGCCTACGGCCTGGCCGACGAGGTGATCAGCGGTCCGGCCGTGGCCCCGGAGTCCGGCACCCCTGCGTAGTCGGGCAGCTCCACGCCGTTGATCGCACGATCGATCAGTTCGGTGAACCATTCGCTTTCGAAATCCATGCTCGGCTCGGCGTCCGGCCCGGGGACGGCGCGGCTGCGCGCGTGCAACCGGCCGATCTCCTGGTTGGCCTCGACGAACGAGCGCATCCGCCGCTCGTAGCCGGCGAACCCGGCTTCCGGGTCCCACTCGGCGGCGGCCAGCTCTCCGGCCAGTATGTAGGCGCCGACCAAGGCCAGCCCGGTGCCCGCCCCGGACATTGGCGACGAGCTGAACGCCGCGTCCCCGAGCAGCCCCACCCGCCCGCTCGACCAGCGGTCCATCACCACCTGGGCGACCTGGTCGAGGTAGAAGTCCGGGGTGTCGTCCAGGTGCGTGAGGATGTCCGGGGTCAACCAGCCCATGCCGGCCATCCGCTCCCGCAGCAGTCGCTTCTGCGCCGCGACGTCGCGGTAGTCGACATCGAGGTCCGCCGAGGAGAAGGAGAACATGGCCATCGCCCGGGTGGCGTCCTGGATGGGCCGCAGCCCGGCGGAGCGCCCGGACTCCTGGTAGTCGATCAGCCAGCGGTCCAGCCCGAACTCGTTGGGCACACTGTAGAAAGCCAGCACGAGCCCGAGGTGACGGACGAACCGCTCGCGCGGCCCGAAGACCATCGCTCGCAGCGCCGAGTGCAGCCCGTCCGCACCGACCACTAGGTCGAAGCGTCGCCGGTCGCCGCCCGCGAACGCCACGTCGACACCGTCCGCGTCCTGGGTGAGCTCGGCGATCCAGTCGCCGAAGATGTACTCGACACCGTCGCGGGTGTCGTCGTGGAGCACCCGGGACAGGTCCCCGCGCAGGATCTCGATTTCCGAGATGTATCCGTCGCCGCCGTCGTCGTCCGCGCGGTAGGTCTCCAGCACTTTCCCGTCCACGTCCACGGTGTACGCGCCAGCGGTCTCGGTGCAGGCCGCGCGCACCGCCGCGTCGAGCCCCATGCGCTGGATGACCTCCTTGGCAACCCCACGCGCGTCCACCGCCTGTCCACCGGGACGCAGTTCGGGGGCCCGCTCCACCACGGTCACCTCGGCCCCCCGTCGGCGCAGCCAGTGGGCCAGCGCGGGCCCCGCGATGCTCGCCCCTGCCACCAACACCCTGGTACCGCTCATTATTGCGCCTCCTGCTCGCCCGTCCGGATCACTGTCCGGATCGTTTGTTCCTGCTCTGACCCACCGCTGTCGGTGTATCCAGAGGTATCGACGTCGGAGCCACACGAAAGTCATCGGTGCAGCCGAGATCGTGTCCACGCTCCTGCGAACACCCCGAAGTGGCAGTACCGAGCGTTCGAGGCAACTCCGGTGCAGGTTGCGTGTCGTTTGGTGGCGGTTCGCGGGTATGGGCACAGACTCGAGCCGGCGCCGGTTGCCCACTCTTTCGTCATCGATGTGACGTCGACGTCGGGTGCCTACGGGGGAGGACTGCTCGCGAAGCGGCACGGACATCGCCGGTCGCATAGTCTTTTTCCCTGCTCAGTCGCTTGCTCGGGCGTCACGGACCGTCTTGGACGCAGTCGGCCGGGAGGCTGCGTTGCTGCCGGTCGACTTGATGTTCCGACGAGCGGGTCATCGAGGGGCGAGTATCTGTTGTAGGCGTGCGTTGGTAGCCCGGTTGGGGAGGCCATGCAGTTCGGTCCCGAGGGGAGTTCCTCACACCGCCTTGCCGAGGGAACTTCGAACCAAGACACGACACAAAACAAACTCACTGGCATGCAAAAACGAGGCCGAATCGCTGCGGCGGTCTCTCACAAGCTTAGGCAGTAAATTGCATAGTTCATATCTTACTTAGATTGAATCTATGTATGATTGTGCTGGTCTAGCGTAGGAGGTGGTCGGTGGAGTTCAAGGGGCGCGCGTCGGATCTCGACTTGCTGGGGCGGCAGCTGGAGTTGGTGACCGACGGGACCGGTGCGACGCGGGCGCGTGCCGTGATCATGACCGGGCGGCGGCGGGTGGGGAAGTCGCGTCTGGTTCAAGAGTTCTGCGACCGCTCCGGTCTCCCATATGTCGTTTTTCAGGCGACGCGAGGGCGTAATCCCGTCACGGAGCGCGAGGACTTTGTCGGTGCTTTGGCTCATTCGCCGTTGCCGGGGGCAGAACTGGTCGTGGGGATGTCGGCGGCGGATTGGAACCAGGCGTTGCGGATATTGGCCATCGCTTTACCGGACGATGCCGCGAGCATCGTGGTTATCGACGAGGTGCCATGGCTGGTCGAACAGGACTCCGAGTTCGAAGGAGCGCTGCAGACGGTGTGGGATCGGCACCTTTCGGCCAAGCCGCTGCTGCTGGTTTTGGTGGGCAGCGATATCTCGGTGATGGAGGCGTTGCAGTCGCACGATCGTCCCTTCTTCGGACGGGCGACGAAGATGACTGTTGCGCCGCTGCATCTGGCGGATGTGCAGGCCATGACCGAACTGCCAGCGGCCGAGGCGGTGGACGCGCTGTTGATAACCGGTGGGTTCCCGGAGATCGTGCGGTCCTGGCGGGCGGGCATGAGCCGTGTGGGTTTCCTCCGTGATGCCACGGCGAATCCGCTGTCGCCGTTGCTTGTGGCGGGTGAACTGTCGCTGCTGGGCGAGTTTCCCGAGGCGTCTCGTTCACGGGCCGTGCTCGAGGCGATCGGCAGCGGCGAGCGCACCTTCAGCGCCATTGCCGCCGCTGCGGGCAGCACCGGTGTATTGCCGGCCGGAACCCTGACACCGCTCCTGAACACCTTGCAGGCTAAGCGGATAGTGGCTGCGGATCTGCCGCTGTCGACGAAGCCGGACAGCAAGAATAAGCGCTACCGCATCGCGGACTCATACATGAGATTCTGGCTGGCCTTCCTGGAACGCGGAATTCCGCTTATCGAACGCGGCCGGGGAGATCTGGCGCTGGAGCGGATCGAGCGTTCGTGGACGACCTGGCGCGGTCGCGCAGTAGAACCGGTGATCAGGGAATCGCTGCGGCGGTTGTTGCCCGACGCCCACTGGCCCGAAACCGAAGCGGTAGGTGGCTGGTGGAACCGGCAGAACAACCCGGAACTCGACTTGGTCGGTGCCGACCGCGACCCCGTCGCCGGCGCAGTGCACTTCGTCGGGTCGATCAAATGGCTCGGGGATCGGCCGTTCGATCGCCACGATTATGACGCCCTCGCCCGCAGCGTCCTAGCTGTTCCTGGCACGCAATTCGATACGCCGCTGGTGGCGGTCTCGCGCTCCGGGATCGACGGTGACCTGCCGCTGGCGGAGCATTGGGGACCAGAAGATCTGCTGCGTGCATGGCAATGAAGCCATGGGACATTAAAGTCGGTCCGTGATTATGGCGGCAGGAGAGTCAGCGCCGCAGGCCATGGCACACTCACCCCAGCGCTGATCAGAACAGCCACCACCTGTTGGCCGGCTCTTTCTGGTCCGTTGCGAGACCGTAACGACGATCTTGCCGGCGTGAGGCCCTTCTCGAGGTGGCGGTGGGCGTCGACGACGTCGTCGATGGCGAACACCTTGTCGATGGCGGGTCGTAGTGCACCGAGGCGTACACCGGCGTTCAGGAACGCCGCCATGCGCTTCACCACGACGGTGTCGAGGGTGTGCTCGAAGCTCCGGTAGCTGAAGATCGTGAGCGGCGTGCTGGTCGGGAAGGGTGTGGGCCGAGTGATGGCGATGGGCACGGCGCCGATCTGATTGGCGATCTGCATTGCCGCGCGGCCGACACCGCCGGACGCGGCAGGGATGAGGACGTCGTCGCCGGGCCGCATCCTCGCCTTCTCGATGAGCGCGCCGTAGGCGGTGGAGTACGCGACCCAGATCGCCGCCGCCTCCGTGATTGCGAGACCTTCCGACCGGGCGAGGCTCCAGCCCCCGGGCCTTTTGTGTTCCAGGGTCATCGTGCCTAGTTCTTGGCAACGGAGGAGAACTGCTTAACAGAAAGCCGAAAACTGTGCCCAGCGGTTTGGGACCGGTCATCCGACACTCACCCGCGCCGGGTAGCTCGGCCAGCACCTGGGTAAGGCAAGAGCGTGCCTAGACGAACCCAACTATGGAAGGGGCGTGAGATGCTCGACCGGCGCGATGACGTCGCAAGGCCGGACCACGCGGACACCGCGCGACGCGGGTCCGGATCGGGCGTCGATCTCCTCAACAAGGTCGCCACGCTGATGCCGGTACCCACCATGCTGGCGGGCGCCGTCTGTGTTGCCCTGTCGTCCGTCTTCGTGCCTCTCACGCACGTCTCGACCGGAACGGTGACCTTATTCCGCAGCCTCCTGTCGATGCCGCTGCTGATTCCGATGGCGCTCTCCGAGGCTCGGACCGCGTCCGCCCGGCCGCCGCGCTCACGCTGGATGGCCGTTGCCGCAGGGGTTCTCCTGGCGGGTGACGTCCTGCTGTGGAACCAGGCGATCGCCGACAGCGGCGCCGGAATCGCAACTGTGGTCGTGAACGCCCAGGTGGTCCTGGTCCCCATCCTCGGATGGATCTTCCTCCGGGAGCGCCCGACGGCCGCGTTCGCCGCGATGGTGCCCGTCATGCTCGCTGGGGTGGCGCTGGCCGGCGGCGTAGTGGGTGGCGGCTCCGGGAAGAACCCGACCCAGGGCGTGATATTCGCCGCGGCGGCGGCCCTGTGTTACGCAGGCTTCTTGTTCCTGCTGCGCGAGGCGAGCGACGACGACCATGTCGTCGTGCCCGTCACCGAGTCGGCGGCTGCCTCCGGCGTCGTGGCGCTGGTCGTCGGGCCGCTGTGGCACGGCTTGGACCCGCTCCCGGGCTGGTCGGCGTTGGGCTGGCTGTTCGCCATCGCCGTGACCGGGCAGGTGGCGAGCTACCTGCTCATCGCGAGCGCGCTGCCTCGCCTCTCCGCGTCGATGGGAGCGGCGCTGCTGCTGCTCCAGCCGGTCGGTTCAGTGCTCCTGGGCGCCGTCATCCTGGACGAGCGCCCAACGCTGCTGCAGCTCGGCGGCTGCGGGGTCGTCCTCGCCGCCCTCTACCTCGCCACCCTCGCCACCCGCCGCTGCGACCCCAGGGACGAGGAGGCCACCACTCCGAGGCGGCGTCCCATCAGAGCCCCTGAGCCATGACCGGATCCAGTACACGGCGGGGCGGCCCCGGCGTACGGGCTGGGCGGTAAGACGCCGAAGCTGGGCGGAGCCCGGTCGCGTGTAGTCCTGATTCCACGGCCACAAGGACTTCGCCATTGTGGCAGGGTGCTGGCCGCTACCGCGCTCGGTCCGTGTGGAACTTCGCCAGTCCGAAACCCTTGGGCAGCACGCGATGCAGCACTGGCAGCGACAGCCGGTAACTGCGCGGCAGAGTACTGCGGAGCGCGGGCGGGGGGTCGGTGATCGAGCGGGCATCGGTGACCCGCAAGCCTTGTGCGGCGAACGACTCCGGTTCTCCGCCGGTCCAGGCCCAGCGCGCGTCCATCGCGCCCTTGTCGGCCGCCCGGTTCTGGAACCGCAGCATGCCAGGGCTGTAGTAATCGAGGATGACCGTGGCGTGCGGGAAGCGTGCGGCGAGGTTGTCCAGGGCCCGGCGTACGTCCGCCTCGGGCAGGTAGACCAGCACTCCTTCGGCGACAAAACAGTACGGCCCGGGCTGCGCGGAGACGGTGTCGTACCAGCTGTCGTCGAGTACTGAGGCGACCAGCATGCGGCGACGCTCGGTGTCGGTGAAGAAGTGCCGGCGCAGCGCGATGGTATCCGGCAGGTCCAGGTCCAGCCAGTGCACGTGTCCGTTGTCGACGCGGTCGAAGCGGGCGTTGAGGCCGGTGCCGATTTCAACGACGGTCCCGTCTGGATGCGTGGCCAGGAATTCCCGCACCCAGGTGTCGACGATGGCAGTGCGCAGCACGCTGGGGTCGGGCCCGGCACCCCTGGTCAGCTTCTTGGGCGGATTGTCCAGAGCGGCCATGATGTCGCCGGCTTTCGGGTCGACCAGAATCGGCTTGCGCTTCACCGACTCCCGTGCGCGGCCCGCGAGGGTGATGAGCAGAGTCTCTTGAATGGTGCCGAGTTCCACCGGTATCCGATCCATGGACAGAATTCAGCCAGAGCCGCACCGGCTGCGCAACGGCCGCAGTGATGTTTCACGGCGTGGTGGTCAGCTCACTGATCTGGTAGATGGTCACCCGGCCGCCGTCTTCGGCGTCGCCTGATTCGTGCCCCTGCTGATAATCGCCGACCTGGAAGCGGACCGTCGCATCGTGAAAGTCCTGTGGTACCAGAGCAGTTGCTTGCTTTGTGTCGGTGCCGTACGTCGCGCGGAACACCATGGTGCCATTGCCGATGTCGCTGATAGCGAAGTCGAATCGCTGGTTCATCGGCACCCCGGTGAGCAGCGGGAAAGACAGTGTCTGCGAGCCGCTCTGCTGCTGCCGAGCTACCACTTCGATGGTGCCGGCCCGGTAATGCAGCATCACGTAGGGCACCGAGCTGATGGCGCCCGCCCCGTGTATCTGGCCGAGGATGATGTCCTTGGTACCCGTCGGCACCTGAAGGACCGCGGATGCGACCTTCAGCGTGTGCGGGCCGCTGGTCCCGGCCGAGAAGTTGCTCGAGCTATCCAGCTCGGTACGGGCGTGCTCGGAATGCGGCGTGGTGGCGCCTCGAACCGGCGCCCAGAAAGTGAGACTGCCGTCCGGGCCCCCGGTAAGCCACGGCGGCGCGACGGCGGCAGGCTCGATAACAGCGGCATGGCCGCTCTTGTCCTTCTCCGGGATGGTCAGCTTCCAGCCCCGCAGGCTGATCCGATTGGGGGGGACGGACATCCGCTGTGCCGCCGTGCCGAGAGGGTGCTGGTGCCGGCCAGCACCGGGACCGGCGGACACCGACCACATGCTTCCGCCGAACAGCACGAGAACAACCACAACAGCCAGTCGATCGCGGTGTAGGCATCTCGGCCGGCCGCCCGGATCCCTGGTCATGAGTACACCCCTCGTCGGTCGGACTCGAGTGCATCACTGCCCGATCGTGTCCATAGTGTGAGGCATGGGCGAGGACGGCGGCGGCCGACCCCAAGCCCGCATGTGTCGGAAGGCCAGCACGATTGCTTTGCTACGGGGGAGGACTGCTCGCGAAGCGGCAGGGCATCGCCGGTCGCATAGCCTTTTCCTGCTCAGTCGCCTGCTCGGGCGTGACGGACCGTCCTAGACGCAGTCGGCCGGGAGGTTGTCTACTTCTCAGCGGGGCTCGTCCGTCAGGGCATACCGAGGGAGTGCTGAGCCCGGGGTTCGGTGGGCGCTTTCCCACTGCTGGGGAATGGCGGAGCCGTTGAATACCATCCGGTTGGTTCTCGGTTTGCCGCACTGCCGAGCCGCGCCGGGAACCGTATGGGGTCGGAGCCGAGTCTCGTGCGCCCGTCCGGGAAGGACGATCGAGGCTCGGCTCCGCCGGATTCCAATGGTGCGGTCCGGTAGCTCTGCGCTGGGTTCGGCCGACTCTTGCCATGGCGCGGCAATATCCAGTAACCCCTGAACTGCCACTCGCGCAAGATATCTCGTGATCCGCTTTGGTTCGCTTTCCGAATGTGCTGCCGGCCAGCGAAGCTGGCGCGGTGACGTGTAATCCCCTGCGCCGGCGCTGATCAGCCGGACGATGAGTCCGCAACAGGTGTAGCGCGTCGATCGCCGCCCGAGCCGGGGATCGACAGTACCGAATACCGGCGGGTTGCTGTCGACATGACGTCGGGACGATGGAAGCGCGGTCGGTTGCGAAGCAGTGAGCATGGGTGTGGGACGCGGATAGGTGGTCCGGGTGCTTGGCAACATTTGTGCGAAACCGGACGAAAGCGGATCAGCAGATGCGTTGCCCGGCAACCGGTCCAGGAGTGTTAATGAAAGAGCCGGAGCTTTCGGCAGGAGTCGGTGCCCCTGGATGCGGAGCAACGATCGAACGCAGCAACGAGGAGGCAAGCATCATGCCTATCATCGCGTCGCCTTCTCCGACCTCAGGACCTATCGTCGGAACGTCCCCAAGCCGCGCTGACCGGTTGCCGATCGGCTCGCCGAACGAAATCGATTGGCTGTGGAAGTATTTCGGGTGCCGGCAGCACGCGCGGACCGATGCGATCGTGATCGCACGTGTCCGGCGGGCGGCAGGCAATCAGGTCCGCCCGATTCGCGACCGAGGAAACCACAGCGGCTACGAAACTGTCCCTGCCTCCGGTGTGATCCTCGCCGCGGTGCTGGACATTCCGGCAGTCGAATCCACACGCAGCAGGGACGATCCGGGCCGTCCTCCTGGTGGCGGTGAAGCTGTATGAGAAGCCCGAAGTCGCCTGCCCGCCACGACCCGTTCGAGGTGGTCCTCTGCGCTGTGTTCGGCATTTCGGCCTTGCTGCAATGTTTCTACGGTTCGCCTCCGAACTCCGCTGTCGCGACACTGCCGCCGGGATTGCGGGTACTGTGGCTGGGGCTGACGCTGAGCGGTTGTCTGATGACCCTTGTCGGCGTGTTCGCCCGGCGGGTATGGGGTTATCTGATCGAGCAGATCGGTTTGGGGGCGCAGGGCTGGTCACTGTTCGCCTTCGGCACGCAACTGCTGATGATGCAGATCCATCAGCAAACCATCAGTGCGGCCACGGTCCTTGGCGGTCCACTGCCCATCGCGTTGGGTGTCGCGTTCCTGTGGAAGCGCCGACAGGTTTTGCAGGATCTGAAGACGCTGCGCGTGATCCGAGCCAGGAGGACCGCCTCGTGAGCACGCTCGCGTCCTCATCCCTGTTCTCCATACTCGTGCTGCTCGCCAGTTCCTCAGCGCTGTCAGCCGCGGTCACCGCATGGTTCAAACGAGGCGATGTCGACGCCACCATGACCAAGACGAAAGCTGACGCCGCCAAGGTGCTGAGCGACCTCGCCATCTCCGAAACCCAACGGATGTCCGAACAAATGGGCGAATTCCGGATGGCGCTGCGAGCGCATCGGGAGTGGGACCGGAAAATGGTTACCCGGGCACGCCAGGCAGGCATCGAAATCGACGACCCTCCTGAGCTGTACCTGTAACACAAGCGAGGTCCGCTACTCTCTCATCCGCCGAAATCAGCGCTGCGACTATGCAGTGGAGTGTCACTTGCCCGGTGCGCCCAGACCTGAGCGCCTGACGATTCTGCCATCGCATTTCGGCGGTCGCAGTGGAATGAGCAGAGCCCAATCGGGTTCGGGGGTCCCTCGGGGCTGGGCAGGCTTCACTCTGCGCGCGAGAGCACCGCCACTAGAAAGTCGGACTCGTCGGTAAATGGACGTAGATCCCAGGTCGATAGCCGCAGGTCCACCGTAAGTCCGGCGTCCTCGGCGTCGGCCAGGAACTGCGGGAACTCGTAACCGCGGCCGGCGCCGAAGCCCACAACCACCCGACCGGCTGGGGCGAGATGGCGGGCGAACCCGGCCAGCACCGCCCGCCGGGTGGAGGGCGCCAGAAATGTCATCACGTTGCCCGCGCACACGATGACATCGAAGTCGCCGGCGACTCCTCGGCCCGGCAAGTCCAGTTCGGCGAGATCACCGACTATCCAGGTCGGACCGGGATAGTCCTGTTCCGCCGCGGCGATCAACACCGGGTCGACATCGACGCCGACCACGACGTGGCCAGCTCGGTGCAGATAGGCACCCACACGCCCTGGACCGCACCCCGCATCCAGGACTCGGCTACCGCGGTCGAGCATCGCGTCGACCAGTCGCGCCTCCCCGACAATATCGGTGCCTTCGGCCGCCATCGCTCGGAACCGTTCCACATACCATGTCGAGTGCGCAGGGTCCGCGGCAGTGAGCTCTTCCCACTGGCTGGGGGTACGTCCGTTCATGGTCTGTTCCTCTTCGCTCGGTCCCGCCTCTGGTTCACTGTGCCACCGCCGTGCCGATAGTGAGCGCGCGGCCTGATGGTGCCCGCCGCTGGTGCGGCCCGCCCATCGACACCGCACTTCAGGCGGATGACGACGCCCGAATTTGCCCATGTAGACCCTCCGTCCCGATTCTCAACCAGAGCACGCCATAGCTACCCGCTCTGCAGAATGTTCGGGCCGCGGCAGGTCTCGCCCACAGCTGCATGCCGGGCGGATCAGTTTCTTCTCCAGACGCTTATCGACAAGTGCGGTGGACGCGAGAAGTCCCGGTGTAACGGGCGAGATCGGCCGCCGAGGCCAGCCGAAGCGCGAGATCGTCGCCGGCCGGTGATCGGCAAGTTGGTTGGCAACTGTTGTCGACGCTGGTGGTTGCTCAGGCCGGTCGTCGTTGCACGGCATCGGAGATGACCGATGTCACGAATTTGTCGATCGCTGCTGTGGTCGGCGGGCCGGAATCGCGGTCTGTGAACAACAGATGCCCGCCGCCGACGAGGGAGAGAGTGAGCGAGTCGATGTCGGCGTCGGCGGCGATGCGGCCGAATTCGCGCTCGGCGGTCAGGTAAGTGGAGATCGCGGTCGTCGCCTCGGCGAGGATCGCTATGCCGCCGCCGGTGCGCGCTCTCCGTAGTCGAGCGCGCACCTCGTCGCGGAAGGTGATGAGCGGGATGATCGCCACCGGAACCGGTCCGAATAGCACGGTCAGCGCGCCGGTCAGGTTGGCGGCCACCGTGCCGGTGCCGGCAGTGGCATGCAACGCATTCGCCTGTGCCTCGAGCTGGGCGGCCCGGTCGAGCACGAGGTCGGTGAGGAAGGCGTCGAAGTCGGTGAAGTGCCGATGCAGAACGCCTTTGGCGCAGCGCGCCTCGTCGGTGACGGCCCGGCTGGTCAGTCCGTTCGGCCCGTCGCGCAGCAGCACGCGTTCGGCGGCGTCGAACAGTTGCTGTCGCGCAGCGTGTAGGTGCACTCCGGTCGGCACTCGCAGATCCTTTCGTACGTCGATTCACCGCAGTCGTTGCGCAGTGGGCATGTGCCCACTAATGTGGGCGCATGCCCATACTATCGCGAGAGCAACCAGAACCGCCCTCAGCGCATCCGGGGGAGTCCCAGCGCATGGCCACGTCGTTCGGCGTGGACGCACAGCGCTATGACCAGGCCAGACCCGCCTACCCCGACGCATTGGTGGCGCGTATCCTCGCCGGGATCCCCGGGTCGGACGTGCTCGACGTCGGCTGCGGTACCGGCCTCGCGGCCCGCCAGTTCCAGTCCGCGGGGTGCACGGTGCTCGGCATCGAACCCGATGCGCGAATGGCCGACTTCGCGCGAGCCCGCGGCCTGCGGGTCGAGGTGGCAACCTTCGAGGCGTGGGAGCCGGGCGACCGGATGTTCGATGCGGTCATCGCCGCTCAGTCGTGGCATTGGGTGGATCCAGTTGCCGGTGCCGCGAAGGCGGCCGGCGTGCTGCGTCCAGGGGGACGACTGGCGATCTTCGGTCACGTGTACGAGCCACCCGCCGAGGTGGCAGAACCGTTCGCCGCCGCCTACCGGCGCGTGGCACCGGACTCCCCGCTCAGCGGCCAACCAGCTCGACGTCCCCTGGAACTCTACGAGGCCGGCTACGGAAAATTCGCCGACCGGATCCGCGAGACCGAACAATTCGGAGATCCCGAACAGTGGCGATTCGACTGGCAGCAGTCCTATACCCGCGAGCAATGGCTGGAGCTGCTCCCCACCACAGGCGGCCTCACCCGGCTCCGTCCCGATCAGCTGGTCGAGATACTGGACGCGACCGGCAGCGCCATCGACTCGCTGGGCGGATCCTTCACGATGGACTACACCACGCTGGCCGCGACCGCCGTACGCGCGGGCACCTTCTGACAACCGCGCTCGATCTCGCCCCGCGCGGGCGGAATCGCCTCCCCGCTGCCGGACCCGGTGACCAGACGACTCGACCGAGCAGCGAGGCCGGCAACAGGATCAAACGCAGTCGAGCATGCGGCACGCCTGGAATCTCCACCCGCGCACACCCATCGGATATTCGAGATGGCCTCAGCTTGAAGGAAACTCACCGGTACGGACCGCTGCGGCGTCCAATGCCGACAACTGCCCCGCTAACCCTGGTACGGGTGGTTGGTGAACTTGACTTCGCCCGACTCCGGGAAGTGGGCCGCGTTGAGTGTGACGGTGCCGACAAAGTTGTCGTGGCCGGGGCTGAACAGGGCCGAGTAGCCGCTGTTGCCCCAGTATCCGGGGCCATTGGCATGTGCGGTGAAGCTACCGGTTTCGCCGGTGTCGACATTGCGGTAGTGCAGAGTGATGTCGAGTGAGCAGGCGCCGACGCCGATCATCTGGGCGGTGACGGTGAAGGCGGCCATGCCCGGGTAGGCGTTGCCGTTGACCGACGAGTCGACGATCGCGACGCACGGGCCGGTTGTCAGCGAGTAGATCGTCGCGAACTTGCCGCCGCTCGAGTCCGCGGAAGCTGGTGCGGCCGTGGCGGTTACGGCCGCTACGGTCATCGCGGCGACGGAGAAAGCAGTCACGGATCGGATCGAACGCATCATTACCCCCAGCGTTGGATGGTGGTCATGCCGACGTTATGCCGTGCGACGGTACCAGTTTTCGCGTCATCCCATGACCGTTCGCGCGGAACAGAGCTGACACCAACGGCAGATCTCGCGCGATGAGTTCAGCCGAGGCTGAAGGGTTGGCCCCAAAGGGTTTCGGAGTCGTGGGCGTGCGGATTCGACGGTTGGCGACCTCGATGACAGTTCGGCGCTCGGGAACAGGGTGTCTGCGATGCCGCGGATACTCCAGCCCGGTGGAAAGTCGATGAATCGGACGTCGTCGAGGCGGTGGCGCGGAATCGGCGCGCCGCGGGGGTCGTCAAGTCGTCGCGACCAGGAACTGCTCCGCGCTCGGGGGCCGGAGGCCGTCCGTTCGGTCGGCGAAGTAGCGCTGTGTCAGGGTGGATGTCGAAATGTGTTGCGCCGAGACGAAACCCGCTGCCTCGGCCAGCTCGATCAATTCATCGGGCCTGAAGAGGCTGAGGAATGGCACTCCACTTGCTCGTGCGGCATTCTCGACGGCCTGGCGTATCGCGCGTTCCTCGACACTCAGTAGGTCCAGCGGCAGTTGGAAGGTCATGGCCAAGGTGGAGCCGGATGCGAGGGTCGAGATCCGCTGCAGCGTCTGGATATTCGCTTCGCGGGTGAGGTACATCGAGACACCGGTTTCGGCGACGACCGCGGGACGTGACGGGTCGAAACCCGCCGAAATGAGCCGGTCCCACCACGATTCGGCCTCGAAATCGACCGGAACCAGCCGTAGCCACTGTGGAATCCCGAAGCCGAGTTCGTCCAACCGCTGCCGCTTCCACGCTTGCGGCCCGGGCTGATCTACCTCGAATACGGTTAGACCGGAAGCGATTTCGGATCGACGCTGAGCAAATGTGTCGAGTCCCGCCCCGAGGATGACGTACTGATCGACACCGCGCGCTGCCTGCTCGACCACCAAGTCCTCGACGAAACGGGCGCGCGCCACGACGCACGCTCGTGACAGGCTCGTCGTCTCGGGATCCATATCCGCTCGGGCGCGCCATCCGGCGTCGGGGTCGATCAGTCGCAGCCCGATCTCGTCTTCGAGCACATGCGGCGCCGGATCGATCTCGACATGCAAGGCCCGCCACAGCGCCACGCGCTCCGCCGTGCTCTCGGGACCGATGACCTGTGGCATGAGTCAGCCGACCTTTCCGACCTGCAGACTCCACAGCCGGCCATCGGGGTCACGCACCGTCATTTCCTTTGTCCCGTAATGGGTTTCCTCGAACGGCGTGACCACCTCGATGTCACCGCTCGGCCGGAACGCATCCGGTTCGGTGACCGTGAGCACGAGCTGTGTCTGTGGGGTCTGACTGCGCGGGACCTCGGCGATGAAGACATAGGGACCATCGCCATTGCGGAACAGTCCGGAGTTGTGGTCGGTGGTGAATTCGGGTTCGAAGCCGAGCGCCTGAAAGAACCGCGCCGACTTGCCCCAATTGTGCGTTTCGACGAATACGCCTTCGATGCCCTGCGTCGTCATATCGTCTCTCCTTCTCGCGTTCACGGTTGCTGATCGTGGGTGTCGTCGAGGTATCCGCGCAGCGCCTCCGCGACCAATGTCGACAGCGACATCCCGGACTCGATAGCCCGGAACTTGACCTGCTTGATCAAACCCACCGGCAAATACACGTTGAACTGCTTCACATCCTCGTCACCCACGACGCGATGCTAGCATTCTAGGAAGCTAGTATCAAGATCATCATCGAGTGCGCTGCCAGGTGATCTTGATCAGGCCCCGGATTGCGGGGGCATTCGGCCGGCCGCGGGGCGGCGCGATAACTTGAGCGGGTGATCAAGAGTGCGGTATCCACGACGGCGGGGGCATGGCGGGCAGGTGACGGCGTCCCGGTGACGTTGCGGGAGGCGACGGTGGCATGGGCCTTCGCGGCACATGCGGAGCTGTCGGAGATCGCCACGAGGTACGGGAACTTCATCACTGTGGATGAGTTGGCCGGCCGGGTGCAGGAAGCGTCGGGGGTGCACACGGGTGCGCCGACGCGGATGTGGATGGCGGCGATTCTGCGCAAGGTCGCGCGACGTTGCCACAAGGCGGGCGAGCCGCCGCTGACCTCGCTATGCGTGCAGGAGAACCACACCGTCGGCGACACCTACAAGTACGTGCTGGAATTGGCCGGGCTGCCGATTCCGAAGGACCTCGAGTTGCACGCCTCCTACGCCAGGTGGCAGTGCTACGAGCACCACGGCGCCACCATGCCCGCCGAGCCGACCGCTCCGCCGCTAACACCCAAGGTCGCGGGCCGCCGTTCGGCGAGCACCACCACGCAGGAGGCCAAGCCGGAACCTGCCCGCGCGGCAGTGTGCGGCCAATGCTTCATCCAGCTGCCTGCCAGTGGGACCTGCCAGTACTGCGTGTAGGCGTCACGGCGAAATGGCCTTCCGGACGCTCAATGCACCATCCATGTTGGCGTGATATCGGCAATAGAAGGGGTGCGACCCGACTTCATCGGGCGCGGTGAAAGTGATGCTCTGGCCCGGGCCGATCTCCCGATCGAAGAGGCCGGGACGCTTGCTGGTGATGCTGTGTTTCACCGAATCGTGGTTGACCACCGTGAGCGCCGCACCCGGCGTGATCGGGGGAGTGCCGCTGTAGTTCTGGTGTTCGATGGTGATGGTGACGGTGGGTATCGGCGCGGGGCCGGACCACGTAGGCGGGGCGCTCTCCTCCGAGGAGCCGCACCCTGCCGCCCACGCGACGGTGAGCAAACCGATCGCGATCCGATGTCGCCACGGCGAGGTTCGAGTGCTGTTCACCTAGACCGGCTGCCCACAATCCGAGCCGCCATGCCCATCGGCTATAACGAGTTGACGACTGGTGATGTCACCCTGCTCGACGGTGTTTAGGCCACGGCCGAAACATAGTGGGGGTAGCGCCCGCTGATTCCTAGGCTGCTGAACAGTGCGGATTCGGGAGTCGAAGATGGTGAACGAGGTATCGGCGCGGCCAGTAGGTCTGGTGCTGAGATGGCCGAACGTAGTCGGGTGGCGGAATCGGTGGCGGCCGAGCTGGTTTCGTTGGACGGCCCCGCCGTCGGCTACCGATCAGATCCTTAGGATGGATCCGGTCCTCGCGGTAATGCTGCGAGGACCGCGGTGATCGCGGGTACCGTGAGGTACCTCGGTATCACGATGCGGGGCAGCCTATGAAGCGGATCTATTGCACAATCGAGGATCTGACGCGCATCCGGATCGGAGCGCCGCTCGGCGCGATGGGCGAGACAATGCTGGCCACCCGGGTGGTACAACGCACCGACGCGACGTTGTACGACGGTTGGCGCGGACAGGTGCGGCGCGCGATGCCGGACAACTTCGGCGTGCTCGCGGATATCTTCCCCGGCGTGCATCACTTCGTCGACCTGATCACACCGACCCGTGGCGCGCGGTCGATGTCGGCGGGGATCGAGGCATTGCATCTGGCCTCTCGTGACGAACTCCGCCGGGAGGTGGAGCACGCGGGTCGCCAGCGGGCGCTGACCGACCATCCGCTCCCGGCCTGGACGCGAAATCTGTCCGACCGCGACAGCGCCGCCCGCCACGATGTCGCGCTCGCCGTCGAGGCATTCCACGCGGTGGCATTTGCCGGTCGGTGGGCGCATGTGCAGTCGTATCTGGAGGTGGCGGCCGAGCGGATGGCGCGCACAATCGCCACCGAGGGCGTCGAACGGTTCTTCGCCGGACTGGCGCCCTTCGCGCGGTGGCGCGCGCCCGCCCTCGAAGTGCTCACCCCGAGCGAATGCCACGACGAATATCTCGACGGGCGCGGCCTGATCATCATTCCCTCGCTGTTCATCTGGCCCGGACCGAAGCTGCTGAAGTCCACCACCGATAAGGACGCGCCGATGACGCTGGTGGTTCCGGTGCTGCGCGATATCGCCGATTTCGCCTGGGCGTGGGGTCCCCGCGCGGCCAACGAGGCGCTGACGGCGCTGCTCGGTCGGACGCGAGCCGCCGCGCTCCAGGAGATCGCCGAGGGCTGTACCACGACCGAACTCGCTCGCCGACTGGGCATTTCACCCGCGACGGCCAGTGAACACGCATCGATACTGCGCGAGGCGGGGCTCATCGAGAGCTGGCGGCACCGCAATGCGATGCGGCATCAGGCAACCACTTTGGGTATCGCCCTGCTCGACGGCGATCTCGACAGCGGTGTGCGCATCGCTTAGTGCGGGGCCAGTATCGTCGGGCGGGTGCAGCTCATAACCGACCGGAAGACAACGCTTCGGCTGGGCGTCGGACTGGCGGCCGCAGCGGCGCTGGTCGTCGCGGGTGCAAATCTCCGATTGTGGCTGGTGTCGGCCGGATATCGCTGCGGACCCGCGGCCGCGCCGACGGTTCCGGTGGTGATCGTGCCGGGCGCGAAGGTCGGGCCCGATGGCGCGCCGATGGCCTATCTGCGTGGACGACTCGATGTCGCGATCGAACTGCTGCGGGCCGGAAAGGTGCGCGAGATCCTGGTGTCCGGTGATGCGGCGGGCACATCCGGCGACGAAATCGCGTCGATGACAAGCTATCTCGCGGACCACGGCGTCGATCCGGCGGTTGTGCGCTGCGATGGCGAAGGGTTGTCGACCCGGGCGACATGTGAGCGGGCGAAGAACGTGTTCGGTGTCGATCGCGCGATCATCGTCACCCAATACCAGCACCTGCCACGCGCGGTCGCATTGTGCCGTGGCGCGGGCATCAATGGCTACGGTGTCACGGCCTACTGCGAATGTAAGCGAAAAACACTGATGCGCAACACTATTCGTGAATGGTTGGCCGCACCTCGAGCAGTCGCCGCGCTGATCTGAGCGCTACCGCGGCTCCGGCAGCGCCGGATCCATCGGATCGACCGGACCGCCGGGATTCGGGATCGGGGGCGGTCGCATCGGATCCGGACTCGGCCGTGGATCGGGCATCGGCGGCTCCGGCGTCGGGCCGGGGGCCGGCGGTGGTACCGGCTCGGGGTGCGGTACGGGACCGGGCACGGGCGGTATCGGATCCGGTGAGGGGCCGGGCACTGGCTCAGGACCGGGCACGGGCGGTGCCGGATCCGGTGAGGGGCCGGGTACCGGCTCAGGACCGGGCACCGAGTCCGGACCAGGCTTCGGTGGAATCGGTTGTGGTGCCGGACCTGGGATCGGTTCCGGCCCCGGATGCGGTTCGGGCTCGGGCACCGGTTCGGGGCCGGGTTTCGGTGGTACCGGATCCGGGATCGGTGTCGGTGGTACCGGCTCTGGGATCGGCATCGGCGGGATGGGGCTCGGATTCGGTGGCACGGGACGAGTCATGCGCTTACCTCCTCGACACAGCGGTACCCACCCGATTGCGGGCGAATCAGCCCGATGTCGGACGCCGAGCGTCGACCAACCTCCGCAATGAGATGTCCCCTCCTCCTATCGGGTGATTCCGCTCGTTCGGAAAACCGAAACCGCTTGATGACTGGAGGTTTCGCGATATCGCGGTGCTGCGCACCGCGATATCGCGGTGCGCAGCAGCGATGCCCACGACTTCGACCTGGCCGTATTTCCGGTGTACCTCGCCTGACGCACTCAGTTGGTGCGCGTGGCGTACCACGGCGGTAGTTTGTGCGGCGGACAGTCGATCACGGTGTCGTCGTCGAGATCCCGGGATTCCAGGAAGGTAATGCGTCCGGATGCGGAGACCAGGGTCAATGGATAGGTCGGTCCCCGGTCGCGCTCGGCGATGATCGCGTCGAGATTCTCCTCGTAGCAGGTGAGGGTGCAGTCGGGATAGTCGAGCATCCATTGCGGGTAGGAGATCGTGGTGTGCACCCGACGGTCGCCGAGCCAGACGATGAGCACGGTGGTGGTTCCGGTCGCCTCCACCCAGGCGATTTTGTACATATCGTCGCTTAGCTGGACCAGTTTCGCCGCCTGATTCTTGGCCCAGCGCCCGAACATCGGCCCCATCAGACTTCGCGATTCGATCGTCTGCTCATCGCGCACGTACAACTCGTATTTCCAGCCGTTCTCGTAGGCGTAGATGAGGTGTTTGCCGACAATGCCGGTCAGATCGCCGTGTAGCGCCATGTGCGTGGTCGCCAACCGCTGCGCGCTCATCGCCTGACTCCTCTCGGTCGACCTCCGATGTCGGGACCTGCGTCTTCTATGTCAGCCTAACCAGTGGCGCGGGTATTGCGGCCGGTTTGCGGGGAACGCCGAAATCAGGGCCGCGCGGCCGCGTAGAGGACCTCGCGCATCCCGGGCAGCGATTCCTGATCGGCCCGCCACACCAGCCGCAGACTCAGCTCGGGCATCGGAAAGTCCAAGCGGACCAGCGTGCCGTGCGCGAGGCCGTCGGCGACCGCGAATTCCGGCAGCAGGGATATGCCGAGTCCGTGTTCGGTCCAGGCCCGCATGACCGGAACCGCACCGGCCTTGATGCGCCGCGGACCCGAGCCGAGTGCCTTCTCGCCGGCCATCCAGAACGAGCATTCGGGCACATTGACGAGCAGCCGTTCATCGATGAGGTCGGCGGGCGTCAAGCCGGACCGCGCTGTCAGCGGATGCGTCGGCGCGGCTACCAGGGCCAGCGGCACCGGATCCAGGTCGAGGAACGCCAGCGGTTCGGCGGGAGCCGGGAAACCCAGATCACCCACGGCGCCACCGGAATCAAGCAGCAATGCCGCATCGAGGTCGCCGCAGACCACGTCGGCGAGCAGTCCGTCGCGGGCTCGATCCGAGCGCACCTCGACCTCGATATCGGGCCGTCGTTCGGCCAGCCGCGCCAGCACCTGCGGCACATAGGCACCTGCGAGGGTTTCCAACGCGCCGAGTCGCAGGACGGGCCGTTCCTGCCTTACGTCGCGCGTTGCCTGTTCGGCCTGTTCGAGTAGTCGCCGCGCCCATCCGGTCAGCCGCTGACCCGCGGGGGTGAGCCGCATGCCCTTGGGATCGCGTACGAAAAGTGTCACCCCGAGTGCGGTTTCGAGCGTGCGGATCTGCTGGGACACCGATGACGGCGCGAGCTCGAGCGCGACCGCGGCGTCGGTAACTGTGCGGTGGCGCACAACGGCCTCGAAGGTCCGCAGCTGACGTAACTCCATGGCCTGGCCAACAGCGCCGCAGCATTCGGATATTCCGAATGCGGTATGCGCCTCGGCCGGTAGAGCCGACGTGCCCGTTCGAGAAGAGTCGATCGCGTCATCACCGAGCCGAGGAGCTGTCGCAACCGGATGAGCATTCTGCAATCGCGGGCGAGTACGTCCGCATCAACCAGGGCATTGCTGGGGATATCACTCGGATACTTCATGGTGCTGTTGGATATGACGGTGCTTTCGGTCGCCGAGCCGGATCTAGCGGCGTCCCTGCACACCTCGGTCGCCGGACTGCAATGGGCGACCACCGGCTATACCGTCGCCTTCGCCGCACTCCTGCTCTCGGCGGGCGCGGTCGCCGATCGCCATGGTGCACATCGGGTATTCCGCTTCGGCACAGCGGCTTTCGGGTTGATCTCGCTGCTGAGCGCATTCGCCCCGAATCTGTGGGTGCTGGTCGCGTTACGGGTGCTGTTGGGCGTCACGGCGGCGGCATGCGTGCCGGCATCAATGGCGATGATCACCCAGCTGTACCCGGATCCGGGTCGACGCGCACGGGCGATTTCGACGTGGGCGGCGATCAGTGGCGCGGCGGTCGCGGCCGGGCCGATCGTTGGTGGCGCACTGGTCGGGCTGGCCGGTTGGCGGTCGATATTCCTGGTCAACGTCCCGATCGCGGTGGTCGTGTTGGGGCTGAGTATGGGATCCGCGGTGACCTGCGGGCGCGGTGATCGCCGCATCGACTGGGCGGCGCAGTCGACCGCGGCCGTCGCGCTGGCGCTGTGCACGGACACGTTGATCGCGGCGGGCGCGCAGTCGTGGGAGCATACGGCGTGCTCGCTCGGCGGCGCGGTACTCACGGTAGGTATTTTCGCATTTCTCGAACGACGCAGTGCCGCACCGGTATTGAATCGCGACCTGTTGCGCACGGGCCGGGTGCGGGCGGGGTTGCTGGTAGGTGCCGCGGTGAATTTCGCGCTCACCGGGGCATTGTTCGTCCTGCCATTGCTGCTGCAGCGACAGCTGAATCCACTGCAGACCGGGCTCGCTTTCCTCCCGCTGACCGTACCGTTCGCGATCATCCCGCCGCTCGCGGGCAAACTCGTGGCCCGTGTCGGACCGCGTCGCCCGATCCTGACCGGACTCGCCCTGCTGAGCGCGGGCGGTGTGGTGCTTGCCGCGGCGGTATTCGCGGGGCTCGCCTATCCGGTCCTGGCGGTCGGCCTGCTGCTGTCGGGATTCGGTGTCGCCTTCGCCCTTCCAGCGCTGGTCACCGCCATTGTCAATGTGGCACCACCGGGTGCTGCGGGCGCGGTAGGCGGCCTGCTCAACGCCGTCCGCCAAGTCGGCGCGACCCTCGGCGTCGCAATCATGGGCGCACTCGTCACCCCAGGCATCGGCTGGTCCTTGCTGACCTCAGCGGCCGCCTGCGCACTCGCCTTCATCGTCTTCGGCTACCCCCGCGCCGCCGAATCCTGATGTTGGCGAGGCGAATCGGGCCGGCGAACGACTCGTTGTCTGCCCTGGCTCGGACGCCGAATCGGCGTTCGCGACGCGCAGCCGCAAGCCTCGCGAGCGGACGGTTGGCGACCCGCGAGCATCGAAGGTTGACCGTGCGCGGTTCGGCGGGGCATGGTTGCCCGATGAGCGCGGAAGAGGTTCGTGCGGGTGTCGAGCTGACCAATCTCGACGCACCGCTGTTCGATGGCGCCGAGGCGACGAAGCGTGATTTGATCGACTATCTCGAATTCGTCGGTGATCGGCTGGTCGGGCAATTGCGTGACCGTCCGCTTTCGGTGGTGCGCATCCGGCCGGGCCAGGAACCGTTCATGCAGAAGAATCTGCCGAAGTACACACCGGAGTGGGTGCGCCGGGTGACAGTGTGGGCCGAGACGTCCAAACGCCAAGTGACCTACGCCCTCTGTGATGACGTGCGCACGCTGGTGTGGTTCGGCAATCAGCGCGCGGTCGAATATCACCCGACGCTGCTGCTTGCCGACCACACCGCGGGGCCGACCCACCTGATCCTGGATCTCGATCCGCCCGAGGGCGGCGACTTTCGGCAGGTCGTACTGGCCGCCGAGTTGATCAAGCAGGCGCTGTCCGATGACGGACTCGCTGGCGCGGTGAAAACCAGCGGTGCAAAGGGCGTGCACATCTTCGTACCGATCCAGCCGCGCATCCCGATCGAGGATGTCGCCGCCGCCACCCGGGCGATCGCGGCGAGGGCCGAACGGATCGACCCGGATCTGGCCACCACCGCATTCATCCGTGAGGACCGGGCGGGGAAGGTGTTTCTCGATTCGACGCGCGCAGGCGGTGCGACGGTGGTCGCGGCCTACAGTCCGCGCGTGCGTCCGGGGGTACCGGTGTCCTTCCCGATCGAATGGGCCCAGCTCGCCGACATCAGCCCGGGGGATTTCACTGTACGCACCGCACCGAAGCAGTTGGGTGATCAGGATCCGTGGGCGCAGGAGATGCCCGCGCCGCAGGCCTTGCCCGCCGATCTCATCGAGGAGGGCCATACCATCCCGGTGGCCCGGGTCCAGGCGATGCACGAGGGCAAGCGCCGGGCCCGAGCCCGCAGGCAGAGTTAGCTTTTCAGTGATCGATGACGGTGCGGAAGTGTGCCGCCCCGTCGGTGATCGCGTCGACAGTCACCAGGGCCCGGAACTCCATCCCGTTATCTGTCACCGTGCAGACCTCTGTCGCGCCGATATCGGCGTCGAGGGAATCGGGGCAATGAACGTGCTGCGGGGTGTGCCCGGTCTGGTCGGTGAAGTCGATGGCGACCGACCGGGCGAGCTGTGAACCGGAGATCGCATCCCTATCGTCATCATCGCTCCAGCCCATGGAGGTTTCGCCGAAGCTGCCGAGAATGCCGACGATGAGCATGACGATCAGCAGCGCCCGGCCGCCGCCGGAGAGCACAAGCGGGCGGGTCGGCGACTGCGCAGCTTCCGGCCCACCTGTCACCCGACCGGCTCCACCCATCGGACCGCTCGGCGATCCGATATATACCGGACCGGGTGGGGGCGCCTGCCTATCGCCGAAAACGCCTTTCAGGTATGTCGGGGTCAGCAGGTACGCGTAGGCGGACACTCGCATTTCGGTGCGCAGCACCGCCGAAGTGGCCTCGAAGATCGCATGCGGCATCCGTCCGGTGATCAGGACGATCAGCCACAGAATGAACGAGATGATCCCCCACCCGGTGGTGAACCATCCCGACAGCACCAGGATCGGGAAGGCCAGGATGAGCCGGAACAGCACCGCGAGTCGGTTCAACGGCGTGGGCGCGGGGAACAGCAGGCGGATCGGATAGTCCGGTGCGTGCCAGGCGAACGGCGGGTAGTCGTCGACCAGCAACATGACATAGCCGTGCACCCGCACGGTGTAGCCGTAATATCCGCGCAGGAATTCACCGCACCACTCGGGCAATCGGCCGAGCACCAGCGCGGCGAACCAGCCGCAGACGATCACCACGAAGGCGGCGACGCTCAGGAACCAGAGCACAATCAGCTGGGGTATGGCCAATAGCAGCCGCAGCAGAACGGTCCAGCGGCGGTGTTGCTCCGGCGGAAAGACATCCAGTTCGACCAATGCTTCGCGACTGGTCGGTGATCCCTCGCTCATTACCACGGCGATCCACTCACTTCCTTCGGCCAGCGGAATTGTCCAGAACTCGGATGAGTGAGATCGAATGTAGCCCGTGGGTTGCCGATAGCTCGGTAACCGCGCCGCCCGCGGCGAACTCGAGCGTTCTGTTAAGGGATTCTAAATAGCCGTCTCCGAACAGGCGCCACCGGCGGGCGCGGCGCACAATTCCGTTGTCGGAGAGAACGATCCACTCCTGACGGTACGGGTCCTCAGTGGATCTGGTGAGATAGTTGTCAGCGGAGGAACCAGTGCCCCCACATGTGACCGTGATTCATCGAGTGCGCGGCGTCGACGTCCCCTACCTCGAGCGTATCGACCACAATGCCAATGCCGTCACCTACGTTTGCGCGAGGGATCTGATCGACGGAATACCGAGGCATGCGGCCGCCGCCGTCGAATTACTCGAGGATATGGACAACGCGGCCGAGGCCGTGCACATGTTGGCGGCTCGATTCGGTACGCCGGACCGTATTGTCGCGCTGCATGAATTCGATTTGCTGACTGCGGCTCGATTGCGGCGGGAGTTCGGTATCGCGGGTGACAGTCCGGACTATGTTCTCCCGTTTCGCGACAAATTGGTGATGGGTGCGATTGTCGCCACCGCTGGGGTGCCGACACCGGCCTTCACCCATGTCGGCGATATCGAGTCGATCACCGATTTCGCTGCGGTGCACGGCTTTCCGCTCATCGTCAAACCCCGTCTCGGTGCCGGAAGCAAGGACGTTATCCGGCTCAATTCCATCGATGACTGCGCGACACTGCCCGACCTGAGCGCGGAACCCTTTCTGGTACAAAGTTTCTGCCCGGATGAGGTCGGCGCCGTCGACGGCGTGTGGACCGGCAGCGCACTCGGTCCGTGGCGGGCCTCGCAATATCTCGGCAACTGTCTCGAATTCGCCAATGGCGGCACAACTCTCGGTTACGTAGAGCTCGACGAGCCGGAATTGCTGGCGGCGCTGACGAACTTCGTCGAGGCTGTGCTGGGCGCGCTGAGCGCCGACGTGCCGACGGTTTTCCACCTCGAATTCTTCCTCGGTCGCGACGGCGCCGCACCGCGTATCCAGTTCCTCGAAGTGGCCGCGCGGGCCACGGGTGGCGAAACCACCCATATGTGGCGGGAAGTGCACGGCTACGACCTGCTCGGTGCGGCGGTCGATATCCAACTGGGCCGAATTCCGGCTGCCGACCCACTGACCGATGCATCCGTGGTCGGTGAGTTGCTGATCCATCCGCAGGTGACCCCACCGTGCACCGTGGTGGACGTCCAGCTGCACGTCCCGCAGCAGCATGCGCCATACCATGTCTCGGTCCCGGAGCCGGGCACGACCATCACTCAGACGTTCGGCTATGCCGAAATCGGTGCCGCCTTCCGCTTCCGGGGCAACTCGACGGTGGAGGTCATCGACTCCTTGCGACGCACTGCGGCGGGGTTCCGGATGGATTGTGTGGCTTACGATCCGGCCGTCGACCCGGCCGTCGACCCCGCTGTCGCCTGAATCGCGGGATCGGATCGTGTCCCGGTTCTTCGCTGCCCTGCCGCCGGTCGGCCCACAGCGCGTACTGACGCTGATCACCGCGGCCTCCGCCGTTTTCAGCGGGATCTATCTGTCCACCGTTGTCCTCTATTTCACGCGAATCGTGCACATTTCGCCGATGCGGGTCGGTATCGGCCTCAGCGTCGCGGGGGCCGTATCCATCGTCGTCTCGATACTGGCCGGGAAGTTGTCGGATCGACGCGGTCCGCTTGGTGTGCTGCGGGTCAGTCTGATCTTCGCGGCCTGTGGCACCCTCGGCTTCCTCACCGTCGGTGAATTCGCCTGGTATCTGGTCGTCATACCGGCCACGGCCGCCGCACAGACCTGTGTGCAGCTGATGATCTCGACAATCATCAACCGCGTCGTCACCGAACGGGCCAACGAATTCCGGGCCTACATCCGCTCGATTCTGAATGTGGGCATAGCCATCGGCATCGGCCTTTCCGCGGTTGCCGTGCAGTGGGATTCGGCGAATTTCTATCATGCGGCCATTGTCATCGGTGCTGGCTGCGTCGCCGGGGCCGCGCTACTGGTCGGGCGGCTACCCGCATTGGGGCCGGTTGCGCTGGAACCCGGAGCGGGCGGACAACGCTGGGCGGTATTGCGTGATCGGCCGTATCTGGCGCTCACCGTATTGGATGGGGTGTTGTCGCTGCAGTACCGGATTCAGTCGGTCGCGATTCCGCTGTGGATCATCGGTGCGACGACGGCTCCGCGCTGGTCGATCGCGGCGATCGACATGCTCAATATCGTCATCGTGGTGTTCTTCCAGGTCCGCGCGAGCCGCAACGTCGCGACCGCTCGCGCGGGCGGTGCCGCGCTCCGACGCGCCGGATGGGCCTTCCTGCTGGCCTGCATTGTGCTGGCGGCGGCAGAAGGCCAGTCGGGCTGGCTCGCTGTGCTCACCCTCGCCAGCGGTGCGGCGGTTTTGAGCGTCGGTGAATTGTGGCAGACGGCAGGCGGTTTCGAGGTATCCAATGCCTTGGCGCCACCGGAGGCCATCGGTGAATACCTCGGGGTATTCGGCACCGGACTGCGGTTGGCCGATGCGCTCGGCCCGGCCTTGCTGACGTGGTTGTGCATCGGCATCGGGGTCGCGGGCTGGTATGTCGCGGGGCTGATCCTGCTCGCCGCCGGTCTGCTCGCGCCGGTAATCGTCGCCAAGGCGGAGTCCCGGCGAGACGGGCACACACTCGTGGCGGCATCGTAGGCCGCTACCCGGTGGCCGAGACCGCGGTATCAGCCGGACCGATCGATAGGACGAAGTACAGCTCACTGCGCCGAGCCACCCCGAGTTTTCGATAGACGCGGGTGAGATGTTGTTCGACGGTGCTGGTGGTGATGGCGAGTTCGGCTGCGATTTCGCGATTGGCCTTGCCGCTGGCCGCTAACTCCGCCACCCGTCGCTCGGCGGGACTCAACGTCGCTAGCTCGCCCGGAATCCGGCGCAGTGCGGGCATCGGTTGGGTCGGCTGCGTCGCGGTGTGGGGTTTGCCGTCGAGCAGATCACGCAACAGCACCTCTGCGCCGCAGGTTTCGGCGATGCGCGCCGCATCGCGGATCAGCGTGCGGGATCGCTCGTGGTCGCCGACAGCACGGTGTGCCTTGCCGAGTTCGCCCAGGGCTGTGGCCAATTCGACATCGTCACCGCCGGTGCGGGCGATCGCGGCGGACTCACGAAGGAAGCGGAAGGCCTGATAGCGATCGCCGGCGGTGGCGAGCAGCCGGAGTGCGACGCCACCGGAGCGGTGCCGGTCGGCGGCCCCGAGCAGCTCCAGATGTCTGGCCGCGAATTCCTGTGCCTGTCGATACTCGCCGACTGCGAGATGCGCGGCCGCAATGTCATTGCGCCACGGCACCAGCCAGGGGAAGTCCATATTCCAGCAGTTCATGAGATAGCCGCAGCGGCGGAAACTGCGCAATGCTTCGTCGGCGCGGCCGACCGCGAGTTGATGGTGGCCCTGTGCTTGCAGATACGGCAGTCCGAAGCGAGATTCGAAAATCGTTCGGGGCACCGGCCTTTCGAGTTGGGCTGCGGCCTCGGCATGCCGACCGGCGATCGTCAGTGCGTGCACCATCGCGGCGATCGGCGTGCCGATCCAGAGTCCGAGGTGTTCGGCGGGCACGTAATTCAGCGCCAGCGCCGCATCACTGATCGCCCCGTGAATATTGCCCTTGCGCAGCATGGTTTCCGCGCGCAGTCCAGCGAAGATCGACTGCCAGGTCGGGGCGCGGCGGGCATCGGCCTCGGCGAGCAGCGATTCGCACCAGGCAGCCGCGGTATCGAGCCGATTGCTGTAGATGAGACATCGCACGGCCGCGACCAGGGTTTCGATGGTGGTCGAGGTGAGGCGGTGACTGGTGAGCAATCGCTGCGCGAGCGTGGCGATCTCGTCGAGCGGATGGGTGAATAGGCCGGTGAGCAAATCCGCGCCGTGGCGATGCGGTGAATGTTGGTCGGCGCGCACCTTGGGCGGCCGGGCCGGGGCCGCGAACAGTCGCGGATGACGTTGGACGTGTGGGGGATAGGAGTATCGCAACCAGGCGCGCAAGAAGTCGATCTCCGGCGTCGCCGCATCGGGCTTACCGCTGTTGAGCCGACCGAGTGCGTAATCGGCCTGCTGCACCTGGCCGTGCCAGAGCAGATACATGACGGCGGCGGGCAACTCATCATGCGGTACCCGGCCCGCGCGCAGCGCGGCCTTCAATCGGGTGAACTGGCGCGAACGGGTCGACGGGTTGATCCGCCATTCCAGGCAAACCAGCCGGATCGCGATGGTGGCCCGCTCGCCCGCATCCCGGGTGGCGCGATAGGCCAACTCCAACCGATCGACCGCGGGTTCGATCTGGTCATTGGTTATCGCATCCTCGGCGGCGGTGCGCAGTACCTCGACCGCCCACGGGTACCCGGCGGCACCGGCGTCGACCAAATGGTCGGCGACGGTGCTCGCCGGAAAACCCCGATGGTGCAGCAGTTCCGCGGCCCGGCTGTGCAATTGCCGCCGGACCTCGTCGGGGGTATTGCGCAGAATCCGCGCACCGACCTGCGCATGTTCGAAGCGCGCGGTTTCGGCGAGTTGTCGAACGACGGCCCGCACCGCGACCTCGTCCACCTCCAGCAGTTCGGCGACCAGGCCGACCGTGCTCGCGGCGCCGAGTACGGCCATGGCCTGACCGACCCGGGATTTGGCGAAGTCGGCCCAGTGGTCGCGGTGCGCCGGGTGGTCGCTGTGGGGCGGGACAGGCTGACACATACTCGCAAGGCCCTTCGTCGAGGTGGTGAGCCCGACTGTGGGAGAGCACCATCGAAAACGAGCAGCTCGGGTGCACTGAGGATGCGGCATCGTCGCAGCGGGAAGGACGCGTCCACGCGCCCGATGATCCAGCCGGTGAACCCAGGTTAATTCGCCCGCCCGATCCTGTCACGACAACTGATGACACCTACGTAATATGAGGTGCTTCAATGCCTTTCGTATCATTGACTCCCGGCGTGCGCGAGTACGTGCTGGTGGTAGGCCAGACAGGCGGCCGAGGTGTCATCGGCGGCCAGGAACAGCACCGTGCGTGCCGCGGCGAGGGCGCCGCTGTCGCGCGCGCTCACATACGCGTGCACCGGAGCCGCGGAGTACGGATTGTCCACCGAAGGATCGACCCCGACGATCGCTTCCGGCGTGAACCCGAGCGCCGATGCCAGACGGGCACGGAAGGCGAGGGTCCAGGTCGGTGCGAGTAGCACCGCGCGACCCTCGGCGAAATCGTCGACGTCCAATCCGTCGGCGGTCAGGCAATCGCGCACGGCAACCATGGCCAATTCGACCGGATCGTCGGCGCCGGCCTTGGTGCTCATGGCCGAGCGGCCGTTCGCGCCCACCTCGCTCATCGCTACCCAGGCGGTCGGATCGGCGGGCCCCGCGGTATCGGTGGTGTGCAACGCACCGAATCCGCCGGTGGTGCTCGATGTTGCGAGCAGGATCGCGGCGGCGCTGGTGCTATAGGGGAAACCCTCGACATGACGTTCGGTCGACGGATGGGTATCACCGGCGACCAGCAGCGCATACGACACTTCGCCGCTGACCAGAAAACATTCGGCGGTCGCGATCGCGTGTAGTAGACCCGTCCCGCCGTTCATCAGATCGAAGGAGAATGCGGGCACCCGGCCGGGCGTGTATTCGAGGCCGATGCCGATGCGCTTCTGGATCAGCGCCGATACCGCGGGTTCACAGATGTTCTGATCGCGGAAGACTCCGGCATTGATCAGCATTCCGACCTGCTCCGGGGCGACGCCTGCCTGTTCGAGGCAGGAGGTGGCCGCGCGGGTCGCCAGTTCGAAATAGCTGCCGGTATCGAGATCGGCATTGATCGCGGCCGCGAGGATGGTGGTCGGCATGGGTCAGGCCTCCAGACGGGAGATGGTGGCGGCGAGGTGTCCGGAGACGATGCCGGATGCCTCCGGAATCATCAGCACCTTGGAACCTTTGGGGATCTTCTGCTGCGCCAGGTGTTCGTGCAGGACGACGAAGTGCGAGGTCGACGCGGTATTGCCGAAGTCGTGCAACACATTCAGGGCCTGCGGCATCGGGGTGCCGAAGTGGCGTTCGGTGAGGTGCGAGATGTACTCGATGGCGGGTGCGCTGAACTGGTGGTGGATCCAGTAGTCGAACTTCTCGCTCTCCCAGGTGCGCCCGGTCTCCTCGAGGAAGGTGGACATGCGGTTGATGGCCTGCAGATAGCGGCCCTCGTTCTGCATCGCGCGGTTATCGGTGTAGAGCGCGATTCCGGGGGCCTGGTCGCTGGGCATGCCGATGCAGTGTTCGGCGCCGTCGGCGGAGGTCATCAGTTCGACGTAGTGGATTTCGTCGTCATCGTCACCGCGGTCGTCGAGCATCACCGCGACCGCCGCATCGCCGACGGTCAGCGCCGCGAACTGCGGATCGTATGGCTTGTTGATCTCGCGCGCCGCCGTTTCGGCGATCGGGGTGATCTGTTCGCCACTGACCACCAGCCCATTGCGCACCACACCGGCCTTGATCATCCGATCCAGCACCAGCACCCCGGTCATCATGCCCGCGCAAGCATTCGACACATCGAAGTGCCTGGCCTTCGTCGTGCCGATCTGCTTGCCCAGCATCACCGCGAAAGACGGTGCGTAGCAGAAGATCTCCTTACCTCGGGTGCGGGTAATGGAGGCCGAGACGACCACATCGATGTCATCGGGGGCGTAATCGGAGTGCGCCAAGCAGTCCTCGATGGCGCGCAGTGCCAGATCGAAGGAGGATTCGTAGCCCTCGTCACTGGAGTCGTAGACCCGCCGATGCTTGATACCGGTAATCCGTTCCAGATCAAGGGATCTCGGTACCGCGAGTCCGGCGATGATCTCCTCGGTGGAACGGACGGTGGATGGTGTGTACGAGCCGATGGACTCGAAACGCGTGCGCAGCATTACCCCTGCTTTCTGTGTCGCGTGATTTCCCTGTGTTGCCAGGAGGTTCGACGGCGCTGTCGTGGGTCGCCTTATCCGGGCAGCCCGACCAAACTCGCGCTCACCTCGTACAATCTGCGGGCCAGCGCATCATCGCGGGCCAGCCGCGACGGTTCGCGCTCTCGGGTCTTACGGAAATAGGCGCCGGTCACCTCCGCGACACTCGGATCGGTCGCGAGGAAGGTGAGCGCGGCGGCGCCCTCGGCCGCGGTGATGAAGAATAGGCGCTTGCCGAGCGCGATAATCGGTTGCCCGAACCACGGCAGCGAATTCCAGATACCGGTCGCGACCGCGCCGGGATGGAACGCATTGACCGTTACGCCGGTGCCCGCGAGCCGATCGGCCAGTGCGCGGGCGTAGAGCACATTGGCCAATTTGGACCGGCTGTAGGCCTTTTCGCCCGAATAGCCTTCGCGGAACCCGAGATCGTCGAAATCGAGGGTCGCGCCGTAGTGCATCACCGAGGAGGTGAACAGAATGCGCGCGGGGGCGCTGCGCACCAGCAGATCGATGAGCAGTTCGGTGAGCAGGAATCCACCGAGATGGTTGGTGGCGAAGGTTGCCTCGATACCGTCCTCGGTTTCGGTGCGCGTCTGGTGGTAGCCGCCCGCGTTGTTCGCCAGTACATCGATGCGGTCATAGGCGGCTTGGACCGCCTTGGCGAGTTGGCGCACCGAGGACCGCGATGCCATATCGCATTCCAGCGTATCGACCCATCCCGCCCCTGCGGCCCGTACCAATTCCGCGCTGGCGGCGAGCTTCTGCGGATTCCGGCCGACCAACACCAGCCGATCGCCCCCCGCGGCGAGCTGTTGTGCGGCTTCCAGACCGATGCCCGAGGTGGCCCCCGTTATCAGGATCGTCTTCATGTTCGATCACCTTGCCACCAATGGCATATCCGAAATCCGCTCTCGGGGTGGCTTCGGCGAGTTGCCCGATGCCTGCGAATGACCAGGTAGCTCAAGGGCGTCCCATCGATTGTGCAGATCAGCACGCGCGTGCCGAATTCGGCCCGACGATGCTGCGCCGTAGTTGTCGCCGTCGTGCATGACTGTCGATAGGGGTGGATAGGGGTAGGTCGTTCCATCTGAGCGGCAATCCCGATCCCGATGCATACCCGGCTGCCACCACGACGGCATAAGCCGCACGGTCGGGAAACTCGCGCACCGGAAGTACAGTGACTGTCATCGCAACACCGAGGAAGGGCGGATATATGCGAGATGCTCAGTGGTCGCCGGCTCCGGAAGCCGTCGATCCTGCGCCCAGGCATATGACCGCGGACGAGTTTCGGGAATACGGTCGCGCGGTGGTGGATTGGCTTGCGGACTACTGGGACCGAGTGGAGTCTTTACCCGTCCTCGCACAGGTGGAACCGGGACAGGTGCGAGAGCAACTACCGGCCCGGGCGCCGGAGCACGGTGAAGATTTCTATGCGGTGCTCGAAGATATGGACACGATTGTGGTGCCCGGTCTCACACACTGGCAACATCCCAGTTTCTTCGCCTACTACCCGAGCAATACTTCAGGACCGGCAGTGCTGGCCGAATTGCTCACTGCCGGACTGAATGTGCAGGGGATGATGTGGCAGACCGGCCCGGCATGTACCGAACTGGAGCAGCACGTCCTCGATTGGCTGGCCGGACTGTTGGGGTTGTCCGATCGGTTTCTTTCCACCGGCAGCGGAGGTGGTGTCATCCAGGACACCGCCTCCAGTGCAATACTGGTGGCCCTGCTCGCCGCGCTGCACCGGGCTTCGAACGGACGGGCGACGCGTGACGGTGTGGCAAGCGGTCGGTTTACCGTCTACACATCCGCCGAAGGACATTCGGCATGCGAGAAAGCGGCCCGCGTCGCCGGGCTCGGTGCCGCGGCGCTGCGAACGGTCGACACCCGCGCGGACTTCTCGATGGACCCGGACGCACTTCGGAACGCGATGAAGCGCGATATTGCTGCGGGTTATACCCCCGCAATGGTGCTGGCGACAATCGGTACAACCTCGACCGGCGCTATCGATCCCGTCCCACAAATAGGATCTGTCTGCACGGAATTCGGTGCCTGGCTGCACGTAGACGCCGCACACGCCGGAGTGGCCGCCATATGCCCCGAACTGCGCTGGATTCATCACGGCGTCAACGACTACGCGGACTCTTACGCCACCAATCCGCACAAATGGCTGCTCACCACATTCGACTGTGACGCCTGCTATGTAGCTGATCGTGACGCGCTGATCGGTGCCTTGTCCGTGCTGCCGGAATATCTCCGCAACCAGGCCAGCGAGTCGCACTCGGTGGTGGATTACCGAGATTGGGGGGTGCCGTTGGGCCGTCGGTTCCGCGCCCTGAAGCTCTGGTCGGTCATCCGCTGGTATGGCGGTGAAGGTCTTCGCGCGCACATCCGGCACCATGTCGCGCTCGGGCAGCAGTTCGCCGAATGGGTTGCCGGCGATAGTCGATTCGAGCTGATGGCACCACATCCGCTATCGCTGGTGTGTTTCCGGTTGCGCGGGCCGGATGAAGTGAACCGGCAACTCCTCGAAGCGGTCAATGCGACCGGACGGATCTACCTGTCCCACACTAAATTACGGGGAACATACACGTTACGAATGGCCATAGGCGCGATCTCCACCCGAGACCGCCATGTGGCAGATGCGTGGGATCTACTCTGCCGCGAAGCGGCTCGCCTCCTGCCCGGATAGCGTGATCTGCGGTTCGAGAAGCCGAGACCGCGAACGGGCAAGGCGAGACAGGACAGCTGTCGCCGGTACCGCGCTGTGCGGAGCCATCCGCAGACTCGGACTGCGGTCGCCGTCGAATCGAGCGCAGATGCCTTGGTGGGCAAGGTAAACGGAGTGCAGTGTGGCCCGCAGTGCCTCCCGGTGTTCCGAGAACTCCGCGGGCATTGCCCCCAGTGTCGGTCCTACCGCTCGCAGCAATGTGATGAGGCAGGCGTGGTCGGCGGACGCGAGTCCGGTGAATTCCGGTGGCATCGCGGGACGCACGGTTCGGCGGTAGTCGTCGGAATGGAAGTCAGCGGTGAAGCGCAGGCACGCTTCGGATGCGGCAAGCATCGCGGTGCCATAGTCCAGCGCGGTGACCGCGTCACGCCATGCTGCACGTTCCGCAGCGTCCAGAAAACCGCGTAATCCGATGATGACGCATTGGGTGAGGACGAAAAACGCACGGTGTCCCACTTGCCAGCGCCCGGCAGGATCAGCAGCGCGGTGAGGGCGCGGCAGCGGCGAATGTCGGTAGCAGGTGCGCCTGTCGGCAGGCAGCAGGAAATTCAGCGTGCTGTGTATTCCGGCAGCCAACGGATGCCATTGCACCGGTGCGAGGTTCGATCGGGCGGACCGTAGATTGTCGAGCACGCCGTGGAAGGCGATGAGGACGCCCTTGGCCAGGGCGTCGTGGTCTCGAGTTCTACGGACGCCGAAGTATGCGTCGTACCGAGCCTGTGTGGTGTCCAGCCGTAAAGCAGACTCGTCGCTGTTCGCCATGATCGGTGGTTGGAGATTCCGGAGATCGGGTAGCGGCACTTCCTCGTCGTCCATCGCCCGGCGAAGGCACATCGCTAGATCGGAGCCGATGGTGCTCGGCGCAGAGACCAGAATCTGTTCCCGCATACCGGGAAGTTCCCGAGGATGCAGCAGGGGAAGGATGGGTAGCGGCACAACGGACTCCGGGTCGGGAGGCGAGTGTTCACCGAGGCGTCCGACACACGTCCGCACGCCTCGGGCGAAGTGAACAAAACTCACTTGGTGATCGTGAAGGTTCCCTCGAGCGTCGCGGAGGTCACGCCGAGGCACAGTTGGCCGAAGGGGGTCGCGATGCTGGAGCCGATTGTGGGAGTCACAGTGTTAGTGTCGGTGGCGGTCTTGCCGTTATAGGGTCCGGTACTGATCAGCGTTGGGAATTCGCCGCTACGGGATCCGTCGGCATCGATTTCGGAACTTCCGCTGCTGACTGCGGTGGTGGTGCCGTCGGACCAGACAATCGTCCCTGTGCTTTCGTTGTCGGTGGTCGGCTGACTGCAACTGGCGGTCTCGGTGCCGGCGTCCGTCTCACTGACGGGATAGGGCAAACCCTGGTCAATCGCCGGGCCAGTGCAGTTGCTGAATGTGATCGTATCGGTCCAACCGACCTTTGCGGGTGAGTCGCCGATCCCGGCGCCGAGCCAGTTGACGGTTCCTTTCTCGGTGCACGTGAGCAACACGTCATCGGCGTTAGCTGGTCCTGCGAGCGGTATCCCGACGAGGCTGGCGAGAATCGGAACCGACAGGGCCAGAGCAAATTTCGAGTTCATCATGGCGGTGAGATTAGCAACGTCCCGTCGCAGTCGTAGCCACCGCTACCCCTGTCCGCCGAGTGCATCTTGCGTCGCTGATCCAAAGCCCGCGAACGGCTCGGATAGAGTCACGGGCCATGACGATCAGCCAGGCAACCGGCGGGCGGGGGATGGCCGAATCCGGGCTTATCCCACAGCGATTCGCGAAGATCGACGGGGTAGGCCTGGCTCAGGGCATCGGCATGCTGGAAGCAGTGGTCGACGAGATTTACTGGTTGGACCGCTCACCCTTCCTTGCCGCATCCGCGCGCCCTGCTCTCCGTGCGGGACGGGGGCCTGAGCTGCACGCTGTTTCACCGTTTTCGCATTCCGACAAAGATGCTCCCGGGACTGCCGGGCGTGCGGTGTGCGTGGCATTCGCCCCCGAACATGGTCCGACGGCCATCGAATGGGCTGCGGCCAAAGCCTTGCCGTTGCTGGCGCCCGACCCGGCGGCGTCGGCATTCGCGGCGGACAAGCTCGACGCCCTGACCCTGTTCGCGCAAGCCGACATCGAAACGCCGGAATTCGTGCGGGTGCCGTCCGCCGACCGTGCCGGCGCGAGACAGTACTGGCCCGACGCCTGGGAGGCGGTGGTGGTCCAACGCCGCGAGAACAATCTGATCGGCAGGGGCACTCGTTTCGCGCGGAATCACGACGAGTTACAGGAGTGTCTCGATGCCTGGGCCGCAAGGGAATTGCGAGTGGGCCGGTACGTGGACGGCCCCTCGGTAACCGTCACCGCATGCGTCGCCGGAAACGCCACGATCGTGACGGCGGTGTCGCAGCAGCTGGTCGGCATCCCCGGCTTGACCACCGTCTGGGGCGCCCACTGCGGCAATCAGCTCATCGCCCCCGCCGATCTACCCGACGGCGCCTACGAAGCCATCCGCACGGCCGCGGCTCGGGTGGGTGATCAGCTTCGTCTGCGCGGATACCGCGGGGTCTTCGGCTTGGACATGGTACTGGATGGGAATCGGCCGTTGGCCATCGAGATCAATCCCCGATTCCAGACGGTCGTGTCGTTGGTGCAAGCAGCCGAGCAGCGCGCAGACCTGCTGCCGTGCCTCGGTCTGCATGTGCTCGCCTGTCTGCTGCCGGAGCTGCCGGTGCAGACCATCGTCGCACCGGTGCCAATGCTCGGCCAGCTGGTTGTGCACGCCGAGCGCGACAGGCGGCTGGGCGCACTGCCGGAATCTGGAACTTATCGGCTGGCAGGCGGTGCCCTCGTGTCAGCGGAAAACCGTTGCCTGGCAGACCTTCCAGCCGGTCACGCATTGCTGTGGGCGCAAGCCCAACCCGGGGTGGAGGTAGCCGAGGGAGACGAGCTCGTCTTGCTCCAGCTCGCTGAAGCTGCCGCCGGCCTGCAGGCGCATCCGCACCTCACCGCGGCCGGGTCCGACTGGGTGAGGGCCGTGTCAGCCTGCGTCGAAGCAGCGTCATGCTGACCCCGCCACCGCTGACCCTGCCGGTCGACCAGATGCGTGCGGCGGGCCGACGTGCGATCGAGTTGATCATCGAGCGCATGAGCGAAGGTGAGCTCGGGCCGGTACTCGTCCGCCGGTCTCGCGATGACCTCGAACAGAATTGGGATGAGCCGATCCCCGAACACGGCCAAGACCTGGTTGGGTTGTTGGAGCGGCTGGCCGGCGACGCTTTGCCGTCCGGTATGCATTCCGACCATCCGCGGTGCTTCGGCTTCGTGCCGACCTCCGGCAACTATCCGGCGGTACTCGCGGACGCGTTGGCGGCGGCCTTTTTGTCGGTCCCCGGGGCGTGGCTGGTCGGCTCCGGGCCCACCCAACTGGAGTTGGTCACGCTGCGTTGGCTGCGCGAACTCCTCGGTCTCGAACCATGTTTCGGCGGACTGTTCGTCTCCGGCGGCTCGATCGCCAACCTCACGGCATTGACCGCGGCGCGTGACAGCTTGCTCGGCGGCGATCTCAGTACAGCGCGCGCCTACTGCTCGACCCAAGCCCATCCCTCGATCGCCCGCGCCCTGCACATCGTCGGCCTGCAACGTGACCAACTCGTGGTCCTGCCGCCTGATGACCGGCTCCGCCTGGACCCGGCGCGAGTGGCCGAGCGTATCGGTTCCGACCGCGCTGCTGGATGGCATCCATTCCTGGTCGTCGCCACGATCGGCACCACCAGTACCGGCGCCGTGGATCCGATCGAGGAACTCGCCGACGTATGCGGTCGTGAAGGGATGTGGCTGCACGCCGACGGCGCGTTGGGTGCGGCGGCCGCCGCCACCGCCCGCGGTCGCCGCACCCTGGCGGGTCTCAATCGTGTTGATTCGCTTACCTTGGACCCCCATAAGTGGCTCTTCCAGCCCTATGAACTCGGATGTGTCCTACTTCGGCAGCCCGAGCGGTTGACGGAAACCTTCGCGATGGCCCGGCACTTCCTCGACAGTGGCTACCTCGCGGTCGCCGAATCCGATGGCAGGGAACCGAATCTGTCCGACTACGGCCCGCAGCAGACCCGCGGTCTGCGTGCGCTCAAACTGTGGTTGTCGCTGAAAACCTTTGGCGCGAACGCCTTCCGCGACGCCGTCGACCAAGGAATTGCTCTGGCCGAGCACGCGGCCACACGCATCGGCAACCACCCTGACCTCGAACCGGCCAGCGAGCCGGGGCTGGGGATCGTCACTTTCCGATATCGCCCGCCCGGTGTGGCGCCGGGCGCAGGACTCGACTCCTTCCAAGCCGAGCTGGCCCGCACCGTGCTGGACGGCGGATTCGCCATGATCACCACCACGGCGGTGCGCGGCGAGACCGTCCTGCGGATGTGCACCATCAATCCGCGAACGAGCGTCCGGCACATCGACAACACCCTCGATCACATCGTTGAGTGCGGCCGAGTTCTCGCCGCTCGTACTTGAACGTTCGGCAGCAAACGACATGCCGCATTGACATCGCGAGCCGGGCGCATACGCGTCGGCATTACGATGTTTCGACTTGCGGCGTAGGCGGTTCGGTCGGCTGGCCAGTACTCACTACCCGCGTGGCGGGTCTCGTCCAGCAGGTCGGCGAGCATCGGATCCGCCACCGCCCCTGGATATGCCGCCCCGCGCTGTCGTGAACCAACTACGACGAACTGGACGTGTCGATCGGTCCAGCGCCGTTCACCATTCGGCCGATCTGTCGGGCCAGGTCGTCGGGGTCGGCGAGTAGTTGTTTCGCCGGTGTCAGCCAACATCGCGCGAGCAGGTCGTATCCGATCCGTCCGATCTCGGCATGTCGAGGCCATTGCGCACTGGTCCACGGCGGTTCATCGCGATAGGCCGCGACACCGCTGAGGTGGTTGCCGACGAGTTCGAATTGCAAATCGCGACGCCAACCGACCATTGGGTTTTGTGTGTCGGGACACGCACTCGACCCTTTTGCTCTAGCGTTGGCAAAGTTGCTGCCGAGAGGGGTTGTCGATGCGTACGGGGATGCTGGAGCTGGTGCAGTTGCGCGCGCTCGTCGAGGCGGGGGAGATCGACACGGTGCTGGTAGCAATGACCGATATGCAGGGCCGTTTACAGGGAAAGCGGTGTGCTGCCAGGTTTTTTCTGGACGAGGTGATCGGGCATGCCACCGAGGCGTGCAACTATCTGCTCGCGGTCGATGTCGATATGGCCACGGTCGACGGGTACGCGATCTCTTCTTGGGAAACCGGTTATGGCGACTTCGTGCTGCGGCCGGATCTGAGTACCCTGCGGCTGGTGCCGTGGCAGCCGGGAACCGCGCTGGTGCTGTGTGATGTGGAGCACGTGGAACCGGCGCACACGCCGGTGACAGTTTCGCCACGGCAGATATTGCGGGCGCAATTGGCGCGGCTCGCCGAGCGCGGACTGCGGGCTTATGTCGGGACCGAACTCGAGTTCCTGGTCTTCGACGACAGCTATGAGGACGCGTGGAATTCCGGCTATCGCGATCTGCGGCCCGCGAACCAGTACAACGTCGACTATTCGATGCTCGGGACCGCACGCATCGAACCGCTGCTGCGCCGTATTCGCAATGAAATGGCCGGTGCGGGACTGTATGTCGAATCAGCGAAGGGGGAATGCAATCCAGGACAGCACGAAATCGCCTTCCGCTATGACGAGGCGCTGGTGACCTGCGACAACCACAGCATCTACAAGAATGGCGCCAAGGAAATCGCCGCCCAGGAGGGGCGCAGTCTCAGTTTCATGGCGAAATACAATGAGCGCGAGGGTAATTCGTGCCATATACATATCAGCCTGCGCGGTGATTCGGGCGCGGCGGTGTTCGCGGGCGACGGTGCACACGGCACGTCGGCGCTCATGCGGCATTTCCTCGCCGGACAACTGGATTGCCTGCGCGAATTCACCTATCTGCTCGCACCGAATATCAACTCCTACAAGCGATTCGTGCCAGGAAGCTTCGCCCCGACCGCACTGGCCTGGGGACGCGACAACCGGACCTGTGCGCTGCGCGTGGTGGGTGAGGATCTGTCCCTGCGGATGGAGAATCGGATTCCGGGCGGCGATGTGAATCCGTATCTGGCCGTCGCCGCGACCATTGCCGCCGGATTGCACGGTATCGAGCACGCGCTCCCGCTCGAGCCGGAATTCCATGGCAATGCCTACCGGTCCCAGCGCCCGCGAGTGCCGCGTACGCTGCGGGAAGCGGCGCAATTGTTCGGCGAGAGCAAGGTGGCACGAACAGCGTTCGGCGACGACGTGGTCGACCATTACCGGAATGCGGCACAGGTCGAGCTGGACGCCTTCGACGCCGCGGTCACCGATTGGGAGCGAATCCGTGGTTTCGAACGGCTCTGAGCAGATCCGTCCGGTCATCGGCCTGCCGACCTACCTGGAACAGACCCGATTCGGCGCCTGGGATGTGCCGAGTGCGGTACTGCCGCACAATTACCTGCAGCTGGTCGAGCGCGCGGGCGGCATACCGGTGCTGTTGCCACCCACCGGCGTGGCGCGCGCGGAGCTGGTGGATCGGCTCGACGGGCTGGTGCTGACCGGCGGCGCCGATATCGATCCGGCCCGCTACGGTGCACCACCGGACGGCGCCCTCGGACCACTCCGAGCCGACCGCGACGATTCCGAATTCGAGCTGTTCGCCCTGGCGCGCGCGGCCGGTGTGCCGATTCTCGCGATCTGTCGCGGCATGCAACTGGTCAACGTCGCCTTCGGTGGCACGCTGATCCAGCATCTGCCGGATCAGCTCGGCCACGACGACCATTCCGGTACGCCGGGCGGCTTCCACCCGAACCGGGTCACGACCGTGCCCGACAGCCTGGTCGCCACGATCGCCGGGCCCGAGGTAAAGGTGAATTGCCACCATCACCAAGCAGTCGCCATCCTCGCCGACGGCCTGGTCGCGACCGCGCATGCGTCGGACGGCACGATCGAGGCGGCCGAGTCGCCGGACGGTCCGTTCCTGGTGGGTGTGCAGTGGCATCCGGAGGCGGATGCGACCGATACGCGGCTGATGCGAGCACTGGTCGAGGCGGCGGCCAACTATCGAAAGGAGCGGAATTCGTGATGACAACACAGGTGGTCAACCCGGCGACCGAGCAGGTCGTCACGACACTCGAGCTGGTGAGCGCGGCCGAGACCGATGCGGCCATCGAGCGGGCGCAGCGGGCCGGGGCCGATTGGCGCGCCGTCGCGCCGGGCGATCGGGCTAGACTGCTGCGTCGATTCGCCGACGTCGTCGACGCGAACATCGAGCAGCTGGCCCAGCTCGAGGTCACCAATGCCGGACACACCATCGGCAATGCGCGCTGGGAGGCGGGCAATGTCCGCGATGTGCTGCATTTCGCCGCCGGGATTCCGGAACGCCTGCTCGGCAACCAGATTCCGGTCGCGGGCGGGGTGGATATCACCTTCCACGAACCGCTCGGCGTGGTCGGGGTGATCGTGCCGTGGAACTTCCCGATGCCGATCGCGGCATGGGGATTCGGGCCTGCCCTTGCCGCCGGGAATACCGTGGTGCTCAAGCCTGCCGAGCTGACCCCGCTGACCGCTGTTCGGTTGGGTGAACTCGCGCTCGAAGCCGGTATGCCGGAAGGGGTTTTCCAGGTGTTGCCCGGCAAAGGGTCGGTGGTGGGTCAGCGGTTCGTGACCCATCCGGCTGTCCGGAAGGTGGTGTTCACCGGGTCCACCGAGGTGGGCAAGGAGATCATGGCCGGATGCGCGCGTCATGTGAAGCGGGTGACGCTCGAACTCGGTGGGAAGAGCGCGAATATCGTGTTCGCCGATGCCGATGTGGAGCGCGCGGCCGCGACCGCGCCCTACGGCGTTTTCGACAATGCTGGACAGGATTGCTGTGCGCGATCGCGAATTCTGGTGCAGCGCAGTGTTTTCGACAGATTCTTGGAATTGCTGGAACCGGCGGTTCGCGGGGTTCGGGTCGGTGATCCGGGCGATGAGTCCACCGAAATGGGGCCGCTTATTTCGGCCGCCCATCGCGTCCGCGTGGCATCGTTCATCGATCCGTCGACCAAGGTCGCCTTCACCGGCACACAGCCGCAGGGACCCGGATTCTGGTATCCGCCAACGGTTGTGCTTCCCGATACGCCATCGGATCGGGTGCTCACCGAGGAAGTGTTCGGGCCGGTGGTCGCGGTGGTGCCGTTCGAGGACGAGGCCGATGCCCTTCGCATTGCCAATGACACCGAATACGGCCTATCCGGCTCCATATGGACCAATGATGTGGGCCGGGCGCTGCGGGTGGCACGCGGTGTGGAGGCCGGGAACCTGTCGGTGAATTCGCATTCCTCGGTGCGGTATTGGACGCCGTTCGGTGGATTCAAACAGTCCGGTCTCGGACGCGAACTCGGACCCGATGCGGCACTTGCCTTTACCGAGACCAAGAACGTCTTCATCGCCACCTAGTTAAGGAGATGTGTTGCAGCGCTTACAGGATCGAGTCGCCGTCGTCACCGGTGGCGGAAGTGGTATCGGCTTGGCCACGGTGCGCCGATTCGCGGCTGAAGGCGCCAAGGTTGTCGTCGCCGATATCGATGCCGCCGCGGGCGAGGCCGCGGCCAGTGCCGTGGGCGGCTTGTTCGTCAAGGTGGACGTCACCGACGAGGCCCAGGTGGAGGCCATGTTCCAGACCGCCGTCGACACTTATGGCGGACTCGATATCGCCTTCAACAATGCCGGCATCTCACCGCCGGAAGACGATTCGATCCTGACCACCGGTATCGAAGCCTGGCGTCGGGTGCAGGAGGTCAATCTGACCTCGGTGTATCTGTGCAGCAAGTACGCCATCAATCACATGCTGGAACGGGGTAAGGGCTCGGTGATCAATACCGCGTCGTTCGTCGCGGTGCTGGGTGCGGCGACCTCGCAGATCTCCTACACCGCATCCAAGGGCGGTGTGCTCGCGATGAGCCGTGAACTCGGAGTGCAGTTCGCGCGCAATGGGATCCGGGTCAACGCGCTGTGCCCCGGACCGGTGAACACGCCGCTGCTGCAGGAACTGTTCGCGAAGGATCCGGAGCGCGCCGCGCGCCGTCTGGTACACATCCCCGTCGGGCGTTTCGCCGAGCCGGAGGAAATCGCGGCGGCCGTCGCATTTCTGGCCAGCGACGACGCCTCGTTCATCACCGCATCGCAGTTCCTGGTGGACGGTGGCATCTCCGGCGCGTACGTCACACCGTTGTAAAGGTACGGTTGATGCGGGCGGACCGCTGAGCAGCAAGCCAGGGTTCGCCATAGGTCGCCGATCAGAGGGAGGCTCGTGATATGAGTACGGAAGATGGGCGATCGCCCGGGCTGTTCAGCCACGACGCCTTGGCGACGGAGTCGTCGGTCCAAGCCGACACCAGCGGCGGCGACTTCCGCCCGGTGTTCAGCCGCAGTGACGGCAGCGCGCCCGGATCGTATCCACAAGTGGATCAAGGGAATTGAGTATGCGTAGCGCCGGATTCAATGCGGCGCTACGCCGAGAGCGATAGCAAGGGCATGGGTAACGTTACGGCGTTACCCTGCACATATGGTCGACGACGGACAGCTCCCGAGCGCACAATTATCGGGCACCGCCCGGGTGGAGGCATTCAGCGATGGCGTGATGGCCATCGCAATCACCCTGCTGATCCTCGAGATTCGGGTACCCGAGCACGAACCGGGCCACCTGCTCGAAGCCCTCGGCCACATTTGGCCGTCGTATGTGGCATATCTGGCTTCATTCCTGACCATCGGCATCATCTGGATGAACCACCACAGCTTCTTCGGCCGCCTGCGCCACCTCGACCACGTGATCCGGTGGTGGAACCTGATGCTGCTACTCGGTGTCTCCGTATTGCCGTTCCCCACCGGCCTTCTCGCCGAATACGTGGTGCACGGCGAACAACGCGACGCGGCCGCGGCCGCCGCCGTCTACGGCATAGCGGGCGTCGTGATGACCATCCCCTGGGCCCCGTTGTGGTGGCGCCTTGTCCATCACCCCGAACTCTTCGAACCCGGCTACGACGCCGCCTTCGCCCGCCGCGAAACCACCCGCGCCTACCCCGGCATCCTCATCTACGCCCTCTGCATAGCCATAGGTCTCCTCTGGCCCGTAGCCGCCCTCATCCTCTACCTGCTGACCGCCATCTTCTACGCCATCACCAGCCAAGGCTGGGGGAAGCAGTCCGCGCAGGACACCGAATAGGTTGCGGTCGGCGTGGGAGGGAACCGATCACCGTGCTGGTCGTCCAAGACCGTCGCGGCACGTGGAAGCTCGGCGGCGCGTCCGGCGTCGAATAAGCCGAGGACCGTCTTCAGGGAAGGTGCATCAGCTGCCCGGCGAGCGTGAACAGGCGGCGGCCGAGCCGTGTGACAGGGAGCCCCAGCGGAATGAGGAGCACTGTCACGCACAGCACCGCGCCGACGAGCCAGACCACGGCCGCGAGGATCCCGACTACCGTGCCGAGCACGGCCGTCACGATCCCCAACACCACACCGAGCAGGCCCTTTAGCAGTTGCATCATGACCTCCTGGTCCCATTCTGCGCTCTTTCGAGCGCGGTGCCGAGGTCGAGGTTGTCGGATTTGTCCGAGCCGCGATGGGCCGTTTCGTCGGGTATCGGCCGCCACCGATCGACGCGCGAGGCGACGACGAATCAGGCGGGTCCGTCTCGGCCGAACCACACGAGAGGGCCTACCACTACTGGCTGGCGTTGTGCCGGGTGGAGTTGGTAGTGACGCGCGAAGCGGGCGCCGTCGCCGTAGGCGCGGTGCGCGCCATTCCCGCCTGGAGTGATCTTTTACGAGGTACAAGCCCGCAGCATGCGCGCAGATCCACGTGCGTTGAGCCGTGGCGGTGCGCAGCCTGGCCCGGATGGGGTATGCGGCGGCTCGTGTGTACGGCGCGTGCTTAGACTGACGGGGGAGAAGGAAGGACCGCTGATGAAGCGAAATCTGAACTGCCCCTGCGGCGAACGGATCGTCGGGACGGATGAGGATGACCTGGTCGAGAAGACCAAGGCGCATCTGGCCGAGAACCACCCGGGGCACGACTATTCCCGGGACGAAATTCTGTTCATCGCTTACTGATCACCACACCCGGCTTTTCGTCACGCGAACACGCTCGTGACGAAAAGGCCGGCTGCGGTGGGTTATTTGGGGGAACCGAGGCGAGCACCGCCGTCCACCCGAACCACCACGCCGGTGGTGAAGGTGTTGTCGGTGAGGAATTCGATGGCCTTCGCGATATCGTCCGCGCTGCCGATCCGGCCGACCGGAGTCTGCGCCGCGATTCCGGCGAACACCTCGGCGCGGGCATCCTCGGGGACGAAGCTCCACCATTCGGTGTCGATCACACCCGGCGATACGGCATTCACGCGCACAGGTGCGAGTTCGACCGCGAGCACAGGGACGATGGCCTCGACACCGGCATTGACGGCGGCCAGTGCGGCGGTTGTCGGCATGGCGCCGCCCGCGGACGCGGCGGAGACCAGCGTGATCGATCCGTCCTGCGCGAGGTGCGGTAGCGCCGCCTGAATGGTGGCGACGTGCGGCACAAGTTTGCCGGAGACATGGGCTTGCAGATGGTCCAGACCCAGCTCGCGGAACGGGGTGGTGCCGGACGGTCCGGTCACGGTAACCACCACATGGTCGACCGGTCCGACCTCCGAAAACAGCTGTGCCAGTTCATTTTCGGCCCGCGCATCCACGACCTTGCCGGTGACCTGCGGGCCGAGGTCGGCAAGTGCCGCGGCGAGTCGTTCTTCGTTGCGTCCGGCGATGACGACCTGGGCGCCGTGTGCGGCGAGTCGGCGAGCGGTCGCCAGGCCGATTCCAGAGGTTCCGCCAACGATGACGACTTTGTTGCTCACGACTGCGCCTCGCTGGCGCTCGGCTCCGTCGTGCGCAACGCGCGCTGTGACATGGTTCGCTCGCTGACGCTCGCTCACAAGATCCTCCTGAAGTTCGAGTCACGATGATTTTCGAACCACCGTGCCTCGTTAATATATTCGAGGCACAGTGTCTTGTAAAGTGACGCGCATGACAGGAACCCGCGGTCGACCCCGCAGTGAGGACGCCAGGCGCGCCATCCTGCACACCGCGCTGCAGCTCTGCGAGCGGGACGGCTACCAAGACCTGACCATCAAGGCCATCGCGGACGGGGCGGGCGTCGGGCGACAGACGGTCTACCGCTGGTGGCCCGACAAGGCCTCCATCCTGATCGAGGCACTGATCGGATTGGCCGAAGAACATGCGGCACTGCGGGTTTCGGACGAATCGGTGGATGTGCTCGTCGCGGTCGAGCGCCTGCTCACGGCCACATTCGAACTCGCGCGGAAAGTGACGGGTCAGGCGCTGGTCGGTTTGATGGCCGACGCACAGCGCGATCCGGCCCTGTCCAAACGATTGCAGGACAGCGTGATCGGCCCGCGACGAGCGACACTACGTGAACTGTTCCAGCGCGGTATCGACGCCGGAACACTGACCCCGTCGGTCCCGCTGGATCTCGTCGTCGACTTCGTCTTCGGTGCGATGTGGTATCGACTGCTCAGTCACCACGCACCGGTGAACGCCGCGCTGGCGAAGGATGTCACGAGCAGTGTCGCGACCATGCTCGCGCCGTGAGATCCTTTGTAAATCCGCCCATGTGGGGTCGGTCCCCGCTGCGCCCGCTCTGCCTAAGCCGGCGCCGGACAACCATCGGGTGAGGCGCCCGGGAACCAGGCGGCCATGTGAATGCCACCATCCACCTCCGGGGCAGTGTCGGGTACGGCATCGATGACCCGATGAGCCCAGGTGACGGCGTCGATGCGAAGCTCATCACGCTGGTGTTGCCTGCCGCCCTCTTCGATCAGATCAAGCAGGCGCTGGCCATGTTCGGCGTGCGTCGGATGGTGGTGTGCCAGATCTACCGGGTGGACGACCGCGCCAGTCGAGTCGAACGCTATCGGGGTCAAGAGTTCGTCAGCGATGTCGATCCGGGGCTGCGCATCGAATTGCTTGCCAAGAACGACGATGTCGCCGATCTGGTCCGGTTGATCGATCGGATCGGTGAGAATGCCAGGCCGTCCGGAATTCAGATCTGGATGATCGACGCGCGCTCGTTGTGAATCGGCATCGCTCGCGCGGATGAGTGTCGGGTCATCCTGGCGAGGGAGGCGGGGTATCCGGGTGCGGGAGACACTGGATTTCTATGAGTTCTCTCAGCGGTTCGCATGGATGTCGGTGGCGGTGTTCGCAACACCCGCTGTCGGCTCGTTTCGGCGGCGAGACGCGCCCAGGAGTCACCCGCAGCGACGGGTGATAACGAACAGCATTCGTCGCGCTGAAAGACAACTGTGACCATGCTCACATTTGCCGCTGATCTCGCAGGTGGCGGCGGGCCGGTCACCGGCTCAGCGGGCCCGCCGCTTGTTTGCCCAGTTTGGAACGTGGGTACCGGTTAGTTCCGGGTCTGCACTCGGAAAATCCGGAGCGGGCCGGTCGAACGAATCGAGGCCCCTGACCGGGGTTGGTGAGGAGGCGCACGTGACGGATCGCGAATCGGAGAAGAAGACGCTACGCCGATCGGTCGCCGCCTCCGCGATGGGTAATGCCACCGAATGGTTCGACTACGGCGTCTATGCCGCGACCGCCACCTACCTCACCGACGCATTCTTTCCGGGTGAACTCGGCACCCTCGGCACCATGCTCGGCTTCGCGATCTCCTTCCTGCTGCGCCCGCTGGGCGGCATGGTCTGGGGACCGCTCGGTGACCGACTCGGCCGAAAAGCCGTGCTGGCCACCACAATTCTGTTGATGGCTGGTGCGACCGGATGCATCGGTCTGCTCCCGACCCATGCCCAGATCGGTTGGTTCGCACCGGTTCTGCTCATCTCCCTGCGCGTCGTGCAAGGGTTCTCGACCGGTGGCGAATATGGCGGCGCCGCGACATATCTGGCCGAATGCGCCAACGACCGCAGGCGCGGATTCCTCGGCAGTTTCCTGGAATTCGGCACCCTCGGCGGATTTGTCGGCGGCTCGGCAGTGGTGCTGCTGTGCCAGGTGATCTTCGGTTCGGATGCGATGCACGACTGGGGTTGGCGCCTGCCTTTCCTGTTCGCGGTGCCGCTGGGCCTGATCGGCTGGTACCTGCGCTCACATCTGGACGAGTCGCCGGTATTCACCGAGGTGGCCGATAAGCCGCACCCGCCGGGCGGCGTGTGGGAGGTGCTGACCACCTATCGCCGCGAAACCCTTACCCTGATCGGCTTGGTGGTCGCCCTGAACGTGGTGAACTACACCCTGCTCACCTATCAACCGACCTACCTGCAGAAAACCATCGGCGTCGGCGAGTCGACCACCACCGCCATGATGCTGATCGGGCAGTTCGCGATGATGATCGTGCTGCCGTTCTTCGGCAGGCTGTCGGACCGGGTGGGCCGCCGCCCGCTCTGGCTGGTCTCGCTGGTCGGACTCGCGGTGCTCGCGCTGCCCATGTACTGGTTGATGGGGCAGGGAACTGGGTGGGCCATCACCGGATTCGTCGTGCTCGGCCTGCTGTATGTGCCGCAGCTGGCGACCATCAGCTCGACCTTCCCGGCGATCTTCCCGACACATGTGCGCTATGCGGGTTTCGCCCTCGGCTACAACATCTCCACCGCCGCATTCGGCGGCACCGCTCCGCTGGTCAATGAGGCCGCGATCGAATCAACCGGCTGGTCGCTGTTCCCGGCCGCGTATATGGTCGGCGCCAGCCTGATCGGACTTGTCGCTTGGTCCTTCTTGCGCGAGACCGCTGGAACCTCGTTGCGCGGCACCGTGGTCCCCGATGCCCAGGAATTGAAGCCACCGATCGCGGCGCAGCCCGCCTGAACTCAGGGATCTGCTGAGCACACACCTGTGCGAGTAGTGTCGGCATTGCCGATGGATTGCTGAGTTCGCGCTCCGCGAGCCGGTAACCATAGGCAAACACCTATCGGATTGGAGACGCTCGTGCAGATCCAGGTCAACACCGGCAGCAATATCCACGGCGGCGCATCACTGGCCGAGCGTGTGGAATCGACGCTCTCTGCCACACTCGACCGCTTCAGTGAGCAGCTCACCCGACTCGAAGTCCACCTGACCGATCTGAACGCCGATAAAGGCGGGCCGGATGATAAGCAGTGCGTAGTGGAGGCTCGGATATCGGGTCAGCCACCGGTCGCCGTAACCCATCGCGCAGCCACCGTCGAAGAGGCTTACACCGGCGCCGCCGACGCCATGGCGAATCTCCTCGACAGTCGCTTCGGCCGCCTACACCACACAAAGGGTGGCGAAACCATCAGGCACTCGACCGCCAAATAACAACCGCCGAACCGCCGCCCGTTGCTGCGCACGAATTGTCCCGCCGCGCACGGATATCCGGGCAAAACCGTGCGTGGCGTGCTGAATCGTGCGCGGCATACATTATGGGTGGGGGACAGTTCAGTCGCCTTCGGGCGAGTCTTCCGGCCAGCTGTCTTCGATGATGAGGCGGCCGGATTGCATTGCCTGTGTGTACTGTTCGGCGACTGCGGCGGTGGGGTAGGTGGGCCAGTAGGAGATGGCGCCGGTGGGTTTGTCGATGACGCAGACCGAACCGCCGATGGTCGGGGGGAGTGGGGGTTTGTGTGGGTCGATACCCGGTGCTGGCGCGATGATGGCGACGACTGTGAAGCCCGCGTCGAATTCGGTGAGCAGGTTGATGATGCCGTCATCGGCGGGCAGGTAGTGGTCGGCGAGGCGTTGTGCCTCGGCGAGATCCACCGGTGTGTTCGCCTCGGTGGGGTAGGCATGGATGTCCATGCCTACGAACTTACGGCCAAAGGCCAACGGGCCATATTCATTCGAAGTGGACGGTGGCGATCATCCGGCGGGCCAGGGTTTCCGGATCGGAACTGTCCGCCGAATCCTGTAGTGCCCCGTCGCGCCACAGTGCCGCGAAGCCGTGGACCAGCGACCAGGCGGCGAGGCGAGTGGCTTGTTGCTGCTCGACGGTGCTGTCGGGCTGCATGACCGAGACTCCGGAACGCAGCGCCGTACCCGCCGCGGTGCGGGCGGCGACCAAGCGCTCGTCGTCGGCGTGCAGGAGCTCACGTCGGAACATCACATCGAAATGACCAGGATGTTCGCGGGCGAAGCGGGTGTAGGCGACCGCGACCTCGCGAAAGTCCGGTCCGGCCGCGGCCAGCTGTGCGGCGAGCAGGTCGAAACCCTCGATGGCGAGTGCGGTCAGTAGTCCGGCGCGATCACCGAAGTGGTGCGCGGGAGCCGCATGCGATACATCGGCGCGGCGTGCCAGCCCGCGCAGGGAAACCGCGTCGACGCCATCGGTCGCGATTTGGTCGGCGGCCGCGGCCAGGATGGTGGCCCGCAGATCGCCGTGGTGATAGCCGCTCTTCGCCATGTCTCGATGGTCACCGAAAATCTAGTCATTGACAAGTTCCCGCTCAAACGTAATCTAGTCACTGTCAAGATTAGGTGTTCGACCCACAGGAGACTCTGATGGCACCGCTGGTTGTACTCATCGTCATCGCCGGACTCGCTCGGTTCATCGGCTGGCTCGGCAACCTCGGTTGGCTCGACTCCTGGCCGCACGCCGCCGCACTCGGCCTGGCCGCGATGTTCGCCCTCACCTCGAGCGCGCACTTCGTCGAGCCGAAGCGCGGCGCACTGATCGCCATGGTTCCGCCGCGGTTGCCCAATCCGGCGGGCTGGGTGACCTTCACCGGCCTGCTCGAAATCGGCGGTGCGATCGGCCTTTTGATTCCGCCCGTCGCCAAACTCGCCGCCGTGGGCCTGATCCTGCTCCTGATCGTGATGTTCCCGGCGAATATCCGTGCGGCCCGGGCGGATATCGGCATCAAGACCATGCCGCTGCCGCTGCGCACCGTCGTACAGTTCATATTCCTCGGCGCAGCAGGACTCGTCCTATTCAGCTGATCCCAAAACACATGTCGGCATACCGAATTCGGGTGCCGACATTGTCGTGTCTGCCCACTGCTACGGCATCGGTCGGCTCGGCCGAGCCGCTCCGACCCGGAAATAGCGGCCCACCGCGACAGCTCCGATCTCGATACCAGCCAGCGGTAGTTTCCCGGTGTGGTTGGGGTCCGGCTCGCGGTGCGCGTCGGAGCGCGATAGCGCCGGTATTCTGCGACGGGCACGAGTTCCGCGGCCGAGAGGTATCGATGTCATCACTGATTCCCGCGACACTCGGCTGGCTGGTACTCGGCTACGTCGGCGTCATCACGCTGGGTCGGCTGATGTTGTTGCGGGACATGATCATCGATCAGCTCATCAATCGGATGCTGCTCTGGAGCATCGCCGCCCTGGTGTGCTACCGATGCGCCCAAGCGAGCGTCACCAGTCCGGTCTACCTCCTTGCACTGGGATGCGTGGTGATGACGACCATGCACCTATACGTCATAGCCCGATACATTCTCGCCGAGACCGAGTCGGCCGCGGTATGGCGGCGGCTGCGTCGGTGCGGTTTCGTCGCGGCGGCGGCCACCATCGTCATGCTGTTCGCCGGGATGATGGCACAGGACCACGGGCGAGCGGTCGATCTGAGCGCCCACGGTCCCGCGGCGATATTCGGAATCGCCTACGCCGCACCGCTTGCGGTCAATATGGTCGTCTTCCTGCTCTCGGGCATCCACGAGCTGCGCCTCGGCGACCTCAGCGCGAAGATGCAGGTGGTCTGCTGGATTCTCGGCAGCAGCGGCGGCTTCGTCCTGAGCGGTCAGGCGCTGTCCACCGCGCAGCTGCTGACGGGACGCCCCGACCTCGGTCCGCACTTGCCGCGCGGAGAACTGGATTTCGTGCTCTGCCTGACCCTCGACGTGACCCTGCTCGCGATCCCCTTGCTCAGCGCGCTGCTGACGCTCGCCGGTTGGGATCGCGACGGCCGAATCTGTCGCCGACTTCGACCGCTGTGGCGCGACCTCACCGGCGCGGTCCCGGAGATCGTGCTGCCCGCCGACGCACGCCACGGTGCGGATCCGGTCACCCGGCTCTTCCGCATGACCGTGGAAATCCGCGATGCACTGCTGCACCTCGGTTCCTACCTCCCCGCTGAGACCGCGCAGCCGCAGCATCAGTCCGAATCAGATTGGGAGATAACCGATTACGCATACCGATTGGCGCACGCGGTGCGCGCCAGAAAGGCAGGCGAACTTCCCGCCTCCGCCGGATCCAGCCCCCGGCAGCCCATGACCGCACACGATTTCGACGCCGAACTCCGGCATCTGCTCGGTCTCGCCCGCGTCTGGCGCGAGACCGCGGTGCGATGATCGGGTGCCGCGGAACACCCACGGCCATAGGCTGTATCCCATGACCTACAAGATCGTTTCTCGGCAGTTCGACCTCGATGTGGACGGCTCACCGCTGACCGGCTATCTGGCCCGTCCGGAAGGCGACGGCGCCTTTCCGGCCGTACTGGTCGGCGCCGAGCTGTGGGGACTCACCGAGGACGCGCGCCGGATTGTCGATCGGGTCGCCGAACTCGGCTTTGTGGCCTTCGTGGTGAACGTCTATCACCGCTCCGGTCCGGAAACGGTCGCGGGACTGGCCGAGACCGATGAGAACCGGACGCGCGCCTTCGGCCTGCTCGGCGAGCTCACCCGCGACGGTGTGGAGGCCGACTTCCGGGCCGCGATCACCTATGCCCGCGAGCACGGCGGCGCCACCGACAAGACCGGTGTGCTCGGCTTCAGCCTCGGCGGCCACCTTGCCTACTTCGCGGCCACTCGACTGGACCTGGATGCCGCGGCGATCTTCTACCCGGGCTGGCTGACCACCGCGGGCACCGCGTTGAGCAGGCCGGAGCCGTTGCTGGCCGCGACCGAGAACATCGCCAAGGGGGATGTCCGGCTGCTGCTGTTTTTCGCCGAACTCGATCATGTCATCGATGTCGAACAGCGTGAACAAGTCGAGGCGGCCTTGAATCAGGCCGGTGTGCGGCACGAGTCAGTGGTCTACCCGGGTGCGAAGCACGCCTTCTTCTTCCCTGGCCGGGAACCGTACGACGAAGCCGCCGCGCAGGATTCGTGGCAGCGCACCGCCGAGCTCTTTGCCACCGAATTGAGCTGAACCCGAACCGAATACGTCGAGAACCCGACCGGCCCTGTCTCCCCCTCCGAAGACAGGCCCGATCGGGCTGCAATAAATATTCCTCGGAGAGCTTGACAGGGCCTTAAAGGAGCCTTAATAGAGGCGCGTCAAGCGGATCAATGCCGCTTGGCACCGAGTTGGGCCAGGAATTGGGCATTGGTCGGAGCCTGACGCAGACCCTCCAGCAGCAGGTCGATGCTCTGCTGACCGTCCACCGCGGCGAGCGTGCGGCGCAACAGGTGCGTCGCCGCTAATTCGTCCGGGGTGAGCAGCAATTCGTCCTTGCGGGTGCTGGATTGTGCGATATCGATGGCCGGGAAGACTCGGCGGCTCGCGGTCGTGCGATCCAGTTTCAGCTCGGCATTTCCTGTGCCCTTGTACTCCTCGAAGATCACGGTGTCGGCCAGCGAACCGGTCTCCACGAGCGCGGTGGCGATAATGGTGAGCGAGCCGCCGTTCTCGAAATTGCGTGCGGCGCCGAGGAATTTCTTCGGCGACGCGAGCGCGGCGGCATCGACGCCGCCGGAGAGTACCCGCCCGGAGGACGGAGCGGCGTTGTTGTAGGCGCGGGCGAGGCGAGTCAGTGAGTCGAGCAGCACGACGACATCTCGGCCCATTTCGGCCAGCCGCTTGGCATGTTCGATGGCGAGTTCGGCGAGCGCGATCTGCTCACGCGGAGTTTGGTCGAAGGTGGCGGCGGCGACATCGGCGGCAACCGACCTGGCCAGATCCGTAACCTCCTCGGGCCGTTCGCCGACCAGTACGAGCATCAGTTCGCACTCCGGGTGGTTCTTCGCGATACCGTGCGCGATCGCTTGCAGCACAGAGGTTTTGCCCGCCTTGGGCGGTGCGACGACGAGTGCACGCTGACCTTTGCCGATGGGCATGACCAAGTCGGTGATCCGGGTGGTCATGGCATGCGGTTCGGTCTCCAGACGCAACCGCTCATTGGGATAGATGGGGACGAGATTCTCGAAATTGGGCCGTGCCGGTGGCCGCTTGGGGTCCTGTCCGTTGACCGATTCGATGCGGGTCAACGGGTCGAGTTTGCCGCTGTGCGCGGGTTCGGCGATGCCGACGATGAAATCGCCACGGCGCAAACCGAATTCGCGAATGAGTCGAGGTGGCACGTGCACGTCGTGCGGGCTGGGGAGGTAGCCGTCGACCCGGAGGGTGGCGGCGCGGTTGTCGGTGATATCGAGGATGCCACTGACGGATCGGACGGGGTGCGCAGCGGTCTCGGCCGCCGTATCCCCGTCTTGTGGTACGGGAAATGCGTTGTCTTTCATGGTTTTCCTTTGCGTGGGTACGGCGAGCGGCCGTATGAGGCAGCGGCGATCGGGGTCGCTGCGGTGAAATGCCCTCTAGGCTCCGGGAACGAGGTGGATTACCATCGTGGTGGGGGAGTTGAGAGATCTTGTGGGGGTCCGGCGCTGATCGGCCGGGATACCAACATCCACAAGGACAAGGCCGAGGGTACATCGTCGAACGGCTGTTGCGCAACGGTCACAGCCCGACTATGGCAACCGGAACAGGCCACATTTTCGTATCGGTAGCCGACCATGTGAACGGCTCGGCGGTGTGTCTCGTATCAGTCCATATCCGGCCAGACCGACGGAAGGTAGGAGCTGCAATGGCCGAGTTCGAACCGTTCTACCGGCAAGTCCAATCGCACTACGACGTCTCCGACGACTTCTACCGACTATTCCTCGACCCGTCGATGACCTACAGTTGCGCCTACTTCGAGCGTGACGATATGACCCTCGAACAGGCCCAACTCGCCAAGATCGATCTCGCGCTCGGCAAATTGGATCTGCGGCCCGGGATGACCCTGCTCGATATCGGATGCGGTTGGGGTGCGACGATGTTCCGTGCGGTCGAGCGCTACGGGGTGAAGGTCGTCGGACTCACCTTGAGCCGCAATCAGTACGAGCACGTCCGCTCGCAGATCGATCGGCGCGGTGTGGCAGGCGTCGAGATTCGGCTGCAGGGCTGGGAGGAGTTCGACGGGGGTGCGGACCGGATTGTCAGCATCGGTGCGTTCGAACATTTCCGCCGCGAGCGGTACCCGGCATTCTTCGAATGCTGCAGCCACATGCTCCCGCCCGACGGCCGGATGCTGCTGCATACGATCATCGGCCATACCCTCAACGACCTGCGTCGCATGAATATTCCGGTGACCCGGGAGGCCGCGCTTTTCCACATCTTCGTGAAGCGCGAGATCTTCCCCGGCGGACAGTTGCCCCAGCCCGCCGAGGTCACTCGCTTGGCCGGGCAGGCCGGACTCGGCACCGAACAGATCCAGCCGCTGCGCCTGCATTACGCGCGCACGCTGGATCAGTGGGCCGACGCGCTGGTGGACCATCACGATGAGGCGGTGCGGATCGCCTCGGAGGAGGTCTATGCCAGATACCTCGAGTACCTCACCGGATGTGCCCAGTACTTCCGCAGCGGGCACCTCGATGTCATGCAGTTCACAATGGCGAAGTGAGCCTCGGGGCTCCGGCGGTGAAGTGAGCCTCGGGGCTCGGCGGTGAAGTGAGCCTGGGGCTCGGCGTCAGAGGACGGCCTGGGTCTGAGTCACCTTGGCGACGAGTTTGTCTGCGTCATCGTGGATTTCGGTTTCCACCACGATGAACGACCGTCCCGCGTGCAGCGGTCGCGCCGTCGCGGTCGCATAGCCGGAGCGCACGGCCCGCAGGAAATTCGTCTTGGACTCCACGGTCGTGGTGCCCTGCTTGCCTTCGGGCAGATTCAGGAACGCACACACCGCGGCGGTCCCATCGGCGAGCGACATCAGCACCCCACCGTGCATTACTCCGCCCAGCGTGCATAGTGATTCGTCCCATGCGATCCGACTGCGCACCAATGCGGCACCGTGTTCGAGCCCCTCGACTCCGAGGCGCTCGGTGAACGGCATGGACTGGTGAAAGAGCTTGGTGCCCACCTCATCGATCATGGAGTCAGCCTGCCTGATCGACCCGCCGCGCGTCGACTACTCCGGAGGTAATGAGCAGTACGAGCAGCACTGTCGCGCCGCCGCAGACCAGTACCGCCCCGGGTGAGGTCCGATCCACGATCAGTCCGCCGACCAGCGCACCGACACAGAAGGTCGCCTGGAATGAGGCGGTGAACAGCACCGACGCCACCTCGGGGGCATTGGGCTGCGCTACGGCGAACCAGGTCTGCAGTACCACCGGCACACCGCCGTATCCGATACCCCAGACGATGAGCAGTGCCACCGCACCGAACTCCCAGCGACCCAGCGTCGGCAGCAGTAGCATCGCGGCCGCCATCGCACTCGCCGCGAAGCCGAGCGCGAGGCGGGGACGACCGACCAGAGTGCCGCCGAGGAAGTTCCCGGCAATGCCCGCCACACCGTAGCTCAGCAGCAGCACCGTGATCGTGGCAGCGCTCACGTCGGTGACCTGCTCCAGGAACGGCGTGACGTAGGTGTAGCTGCCGAACTGCGCGATCACCACGAAAAACGTTGCGAGCAAAGCGGTTCGGACTTCCGCGCGGCCTAGACTGACGCGCAGTGCGGTCAGGCGAAGAACCTGCTCGGCGGGCAGCGCGGGCAATGCGCCCGCGAGCAGCACCAGCACCACCCCGGACACCACGCCCAAAACCACGAACGCGGCCCGCCAGCCCGCGATATTCCCGATGAAGGTGCCCACGGGCACGCCGAGCACCGAGCCGAGCGGGACGGAGGAGAAAATCACCGCCGTCGCCCGGTGCACCGACTCCGGCGGCACCAATCGTGCGGCGAGTCCGGCCGCGATCGACCAGTAGCCGCCGATGGTGATCCCGATCAGTACGCGCGAAGCCAGCACCACCCAGAACTCAGGCGCGCTCGCGGCCACCGCATTGGCGATCACCAGCAATAGCGTGCAGCCGCACAGCAGCAATCGGCGATCGATCCGGGCGGCCGCGACGGTCACCATGGGCGCGGCGATCGCGGCCAGCAGCCCGGGCAGGGTCATCATCAGCCCAGCCATGCCATCGGAGATCGTGAAATCGGCTCCAATCGAGGTCAGCAGGCCGATCGGCAGAATCTCGGTGGTCACGATCGAGAAGATGCCGAGCATGACCGCGACGACGGCGAGCCACCGGATCAGCGGCGGCCGGGAGACGGTGCTGGGGGAGGGCGCAAGGACTGTGGACATGTGCTCCAGTCCAGCAATCCCGCGCGCCGAGTTCTGGCGGGTTCCAGCCGCGAATGCCGCTGCGGTGCCAACTATTCGGCGCGAGTGCGATGCCCGGCGTGCGCCAGGAAGTCGACGGAGCCGATCGCTGTCGCGTCGACTGGCTTCAGCTCATGCGGGCAACGACCGCGCGCGGCAGATGTGGCAGCACCACATCGATGAGTCGCCACGGCCACCCCGGCACGCAGGCACGAATCCGCTCCCGCTCGATCGCCCGCACCATCGACGCCACACCCTTCGCCAGTGGCGCGACCATGCGCGCGTCACCGGCCTGCGCCGCCATATCGGTGGCGATGAAACCCGGCAGCAGCGTGGTCACCGCGATCGGTGAAGTCGCGAATTCGACCGTGAGTGCCTCACCGAGGGCGGCCAGGCCCGCCTTGCTCGCGGAGTAGGCCGCCTTCTTGCCCGGCAGGCCGCGCACCGCGCTCATCGAGGACACCAGCACCAGGTGCCCCGACTTCTGAGCGCGAAAGATCTCCAATGCCGCCTCGATCTGGGCGAGGGCACTCACGAAATTTGTGGTAGCCGTGGCGATATTGGCATCCGCGCGACCGGTACCGAGCCGCGCGCCCTTGCCGATACCCGCATTGACGATCACCCGATCCAATCCGCCGAGTTCATCGCGCAATTCCGCGAAAACCCGTTGGACGGCCGCATGATCATCGACGTCGAGCGCGCGGACCGCGACGGCAATCCCCGGGTGCGCGGCGGTGAGTTCCTCGCACAGGGCTTCGAGCGCGTCCAGGCGTCGGGCGCACAGGGCCAAGTTCCGGCCCTTTGCGGCGAAATCCCGCGCCATGGCCGCACCGAGTCCGGCGCTCGCGCCGGTGATCAGGATCTTGCTCCGCGTCATGATTGCGAACCATAGCGGTTACTGAACGCGAGTCAATATTGCCGCGGCGTTCGGCTCAGCCGCCGAATGAGCCGGTACTCGGTGGCAGCATGTGCCAAGCGCCGCAGTTCACGGTCTTGAACGCGACATCGGTCGGCGCGATCTCGGCGCGGACCGGACGGTTCCTGGTGAACTCGTTATTGATGATGTAGTGCTGATCGGTGTTATCGCCCTCGACCTTGCGCAGCCGCCGCCAGTCGCAGCCGACGGCCGGGTCAGAGGTGCCTTGGCCCTCCCAAACCCCGGGGAAGATATCGACGCCGACCAGATAGACACCGTCCTCGGTGATGGTGTTGCGGGGCTGGGCGGCCGCGGTGCCGGTGCCCAGCAGTGTCACGGTGGACGCCATCGCCCCCGCGATCACGAGCGTGCTTGCACGCATACTGCTGTCTCCTCGAAATTGTGCTCTGGCCGCCACTGGCGGCTGACCTGCGGAGATCCCCGTATCTCCGGGGCCAAGGTCTACCAGACCCAGTGGCCGATTTCGGTGGAATCGCCAGATTCTGCTGGGGCGTGATTCCACTCGACCGGATTTCGGCGATATCTCTTGTATGAGTGGTATTTGTCCGGTGGTCGATGTCGCGGGCAGGCGGTCGACTTGCGGGGTGGCATGTGCTGGGCTCTGTACCGACGACGGGCTCGCCGCCGTGCTAGCCGCGGATCGCGCGCTACTGCATTGGCGCGCCATGCGCGGACTCGGCGATTCCGGCATCGCCGAACACGCGGTCCAGGAGACGTTGCTGCGAGCCTGGCGCTCGTGCTCAGGGTTCGATGAACGCAAGGGCACGGTGCGCACCTGGCTGCTCGCGATCGAACGCAACGTCATGATCGATATCGCCCGTGCCCGCGCCGCCCGGCCCGCGGATACCGGCTGGGACGAGATCACCGAGCTCAGCGATGTCCGCTTCGCGAATCCGGACTTCGCCGAACGTCTCGTCGACGGTCTGCTCGTCGCCGATCTACTCGCCCGGCTGCCCGACTCGCAACGTGCGGCGGTGGTGGAGGTGATCCTGCGGGACCGGGCCTATCAAGAGGTGGCCGATGACTTCGGCGTTCCGGTCGGCACGGTCAAGACCCGGGTGCACTACGCCCTGCGGTCTCTGCGCCGTTTGCCGATAGGGGCCTGAGCCCGCATCCGGCTGGCAATCCCCTTCTCGGGGCGGTGGGAGCAGCAGTTTGGACGTCTGATCAGGGAGAATACATGCGAATACATCGATAACATTTCGATAACTGGGCTTGCTTTGCTGATGCTGGCGTTGCCAGAGTGAACCACTGGGTTTGGTGTTACTAGTGGGAAGGGAGGGGTGCCCCGTCCCGGGGCACCGACACCGCACATGAAGCCAAGCATCATCAGTACCGGTATCTGCGGCGCCGTCACGGCCGCCGTGGTGGTCACGCTGTCGGGGCTGACGCCCGCCGCGATCGCCGATCCGGCATCGCCGGATATCTCCACGAAACTCGCAGGCAAGACGATATTCCTCGACCCGGGTCATCAGGGCCCCAACCACGCCGAGAACTTGGCGAAGCAAGTCGGCAACGGTCGTGGCGGTACCAAGGATTGCCAGACCACCGGCATGACCACGATCAACGGCGTGCCCGAGCACACCATCAACTGGAAGGTAGCCGATCTGGTTCGGGCCGCCCTGCAGGATCTAGGCGCCAAGGTGGTGCTCAGCCGTCAGGACGACTCCGGATGGGGCGGCTGCGTCGATGAACGCGCGCAGGCCGCCAATGCCTCCGGCGCCGATGTCGCGGTGAGCATCCACGCCGATAGCGCGCCGGCGCAGGACCGCGGCTTCCATCTGATCGTGCCGCAGCTGCCGATCCCGGATCCGAGGGCCGATCAGGCCCAGTCCGGGCCGGGTCTCACGGCGACCAAGGCGGTGCGTGACGCGTATCTGGAGGCCGGATTCCCGGCCGCGAATTATGCGGGCGCACAGGACGGTTTGCAGACCCGCGCGGATGTAGCAGGTCCTGCGATGACCACCGTGCCCGATGTATTCATCGAGATGGGCAATGGCGCCAATGTCGAGGACGCCGCACTGCTGGAGAGTCCCGAGGGTCAAGTCAAGCACGCCCTGGCCATTACGACCGGCCTGGTCGGCTTCCTGCTCGGCGCGCAGCAGGCGATGACGGCACTGGGCACGATTCCGGCGCAGACCGGGTCGGGCGATCGGCCGGCCTCGGCTCCGCTATCGAATACACCGCAGGCACAGGCGGTTCCGCAGGCTCCCGCCGCAGTTCCTGATGGAGCACAGGCTTCGGTCGTTCCCGAACCCGCAGCGGCGCCGAATACCGCGGGGACGGCGCCGACCGCACCCGCATCGTTGAACCCGCCGCAGGGATATGCACAGGCACCGGGCTACGCAGAACTGCCGAGTTCGCCGGACACGCAGACACCGGGGTCGGCGCACTCCACCAGTGCTCCGCAAGCAGGCGCACCGCAGTCGCAGCGCTACGGGCTCTCGCCCAACGCACCGCAGTCGCAGCGCTACGGGCTCTCGCCCAACGCGCCGCAGTCGCAGGGCTACGGGCTCCCCAACACCCCACAGTCGCCCGGTTCGGGCCACACACCCGGTTCCCAGTTGTCGCCGGGCCAGACCGTCCCGGGCACGACCGGCACCCTGCCAGCACTCGTTGGCACGATTATCCAAATGATGCTGCCGTTGGCGAGGTCCCTCGGCCTGGACAACACCATGATCACCTCGGAACTGATCAACTTCGCCTACACCTTGGCCAGCACCCTGCTCGGCCCGACCAAGTAGCACGGCAGCCCGACTGTGGACATAGTCGCGAGCGGCCCGCATTGGGGCAACTACTGCGGAGCGAGTCTTACCGGGGACGTTCGTGGCCCGTCTCGCGTCCGAGTCATCGAAGCACATGCGCCGCAGGCGCGAGTCTCGACGGCTCGGACGCGAGGCCCCCGCCGCCCGACCACGACCCCTCATCGAATCGCAGGCGATGCCGACATTCATCGGCCGCGAATACGCAGCGTCGTAGGCGCTGCCAATAGACTCGGCCGGGTGGCTCAGCGGATTCCTGTTCTCATAGTCGCCGGGTTCTTGGGCTCCGGGAAGACAACGCTGCTCAACCATCTGCTGCGCAATAACCGGGGCACCCGGATCGGGGTGGTGGTCAACGACTTCGGGGCCGTCAATATCGATTCCATGCTGGTGGCCGGGCAGGTCGACGCGATGGTGTCACTCGGCAACGGTTGCGTCTGCTGCGCGGTAGACGTCGGTGAACTCGATGACTTGTTCACCAGGCTTGCGCAGCCGCGCGCCAAGATGGACGTGATCGTGGTCGAGGCCAGCGGACTTGCCGAACCGCGCAATCTGATCCGGATGGTGGTGGGCAGCGAGAACCCGCGCATCCGCTACGGCGGTTTGGTCGAGGTGGTCGATGCCGCGCAGTTCCCGGACAGTCGTGAGCGTCATCCGGAACTCGCCACCCATCTGCGCTTGGCGGATCTGGTTGTACTCAACAAAGCCGATCGGGTGTCGTCGGAGCGGCTGGACGGGTTGCGGCAGGAGATCACCGAGCTGATCGGGCAGGTGCCGGTTTACGCGACCACCCATGGCCGCATCGAGCCGGGCCTGCTGTTCGACGAGCCGCTGCGGGAAGTTCCGCGGGTCGCCGAACAATTGAGCTTCGACGAACTGCTCCACGACCACGATCACCACGACCATGCCGATCTTTTCGAACGACCTGCAAGCGGTCGCTACGGGCCGCACCGGCACCTGCACGATGATTACACCAGCGTGTCCTTCACCAGCGAGCGGGAATTGGATCCGCGCCGGCTGGTCGAATTCCTCGAGGATCCGCCGCCCGGACTGTTCCGCGCCAAGGGATTCGCGGCCTTCGGGGTCGCGGCCGAACGTCGAAAGTTCGTGCTACACATGGTCGGTCGCCACATCGTCTTCGAACCGGACTCCTGGTCGCGCGGCGAATCGCGCACGACCCGTTTGGTGCTGATCGGTGCCGGTCTGCCCGCCGATGCGGCACTCGCGCGGCTGCACGAGACCGTGCACACCGCCGCCGAACCGCTCGATCAGCAAGCCATGCTCGGCGTCTGGCGCTACACCCCGCACTGACCCTCGAAAAGTTTGGCGCGTTCTGCTCGAAGCTGGCGTGTTCGGTACTTGGCGCGGCGATCGCACGGACATAGAACTGAATATTGTCCCGCCGCGCGCGGCATGTGCGCAACGGAGCGAACGTGGCGCGTGCGGTGTCGGTTCGAGAACCGTGATCGACCGTATTTTGTCTCTACGACCGATTGGAGAGTTCCGTGTCAGAGACCTGGGAGAGTGCCACCGCGTACGTGATCGCCGCGTTGGAGGCCAAGGGCACCGCGACTCGCGACGATTTCGATGTGCCCGCCATCGTCGCCGCATCCCGAGATATCGCCGACAGCTGGGATTTTCGCGCCATTGAGGATTCGACCTTCTGGCGGATCGCGGCGACCTTCCTGAAGGTCTGATCGAGCCCGAGTGACCGTGCGCCGGATGCGGCACGGGGGATGCGGCGGATCAGACCGGCAGTTCCGATCGGTATCTGAGCTGGGTCATGGATCGACGGCGTGCTGCCCGCCGCATCGAACCCACATCCGAATATCCGAGCAGTTCGGCCTGACGCGATCGACTCAGGGTGACGCCATTCGCGCTCGCTTGTGCGAGGCGAGTATCCCGAGCCCGCTCCAATTCCATCCGCCACGTGGTGCCCGCCTCCATCAGCCGACGCTGTAGCGTCCGTGGACTGGTGGCGAGCCGGCGGGCCACCCGATCCAGCGATACCGCACCCTCGGCCATCGCCTCGGCCAGCGCGGTCGCCACTCGATCCGACCATGCGGTCGGCAAAGTCGGCGGTGGGGGCAGTGCGTCGGCGAGCGGCTGCAGCACGGTCGCCAGCACCGGATCGCTGGTGGTCAGCGGCAGTTCCATATCGGCGGCAAGGAAGGTCATGGCATCGACCGGTGCGTCGAATTCGATGGCGGCCGTACCGAATACCTCGATGAAGGTATCGAGTTTGTCCGGCGCCTGCTGCCGCAACGTCACCCGCAGCGGAATCAGCGGATCGCGGAGCACGCGTCGCGCGCGGCTGAGTACCGCGGTCAGTCCCCACAGTTGGGTGAGGTCACGGCCGCGACCATGGCCATCGATCATGTCCAGATAGAGCGTGACCTCGTGCTCATTCTCGGTGACCAGGTCGAAGCGGTGATTGGTGGTCACCGCGGCCACATACGGGCCGCAGGTGGCCAGGCCCGCACCGAGGGTCGGCGCGGTGGCGAACAGATAGTCGTAGAGGCCGAGGCTGCTGAGTTTGTAGCGGCTGGCCACACGCAATGCGACATTCGGATCGCCGAGCCCGTGTTCGCCCAGTTCCCAGAGTCGGGAGAAGGTGTGGCTCGGCAGGTGTACGTCCTCGCCGACCATGGTCCATTCGGGTAGGCCGGTCTCTCGGATCAGCCGATCTCGATCCAGTCCCGCATCGGTCAGCTGCGAGATGACAAATCTGTGCAGCAGCACCTGATCGGTTCCCAATGCGCCCCTCCTACCGCCGATCGACCTATCTCGTGCGGGGGAACGCTATCCCGCACATATTGAATCGTCAGTGAATTCGCGTCACAGTGCTGTTTCGGGCAACAACGGCAGGCGGTTACACCTTGTTGTGCACACACAATCGGGCCTTACCCGCAAGCGTTGACCCATTCCGAGAGGCCGTCGGCGAAGAGTTGGCGCTTCCAGATCGGCACCTCGTGCTTGATCCGATCCACCAATTCCGCACAGGCGGTGAAGGCTTCGGCCCGGTGTGGGGCGGCGACCGCGACGACGATCGCGAGATCGCCGATAGTCAACTGACCGATTCGGTGGACAGCGGCGACCGGGAGTCCGGAGCGCTCGGCGAGTTCCGCACAGCAATTTCGCAGGAACCGTTCAGCTTCCGGATGCGCCGAGTATTCCAAAGCGGAAACCGCTTGTCCGCCATCGTGATTGCGCACTTTGCCGGTGAAAACTACAACGGCGCCGTGCTCGGGTCCGGTCACCGCTGCCTCGACCGCCGCCGGATCGAGAGGTTCTGTGCTGATACCGGCCAGGCTTACGGTCGCGAATTCACTTGTTGTCATGGTTGCCGCCTCCGGCTACTTGCGCGAGCAGATGATCCAGCAGCGGCTCGAGCACCGCCATACCGTCTTTGACACCACCGGGGGAGCCGGGCAGATTCACCACCACCGATCGGCCCGCCAGTCCGGCCACCCCGCGACCGAGCGCGGCAAGTGGGAATTTCGCCGTGCCGCGTTGTCGAATCGCCTCGGCGACACCAGGTAATTCGCGATCCAGGACGGCCAGCGTGGCCTCGGGGGTCGCATCGGTGGGGGAGGCGCCGGTGCCGCCGGTGCTGATGACCAGCGACGGTTCGAATCGCAGGGCATCGGCCAAGCCGATATCGATTTCGGCGTCGGCGTAGATCAGCGGGCCGCGCACCGAGAAGCCGAGTCCGCCAAGCCACTCCGCGAGTACTGGACCGGTGGTGTCCACCCGGGTGCCGCATGCGGCGCCGGTGGATGCGACCAGGACGACCGCGGAGCGCTGATCGGGATCCGAGATCTCCTCGGGCGCAATGTCTTCCGTTTCGGTCTCTGGTTCGTCGGCGATCGCCGGAATGTCCACGGCTTCCTGCTCGGCGGCCCGCTCCCAATGTCCGTGTTTGCCGCCCTCTTTGCTGAGCAGCCGCACGCCGTTGAGCGTCGCGGCCGGGTCGACCGCCTTGACCATATCGTGCAGCGTGAGTCCGGCCACCGCCACCGCGGTGAGTGCTTCCATCTCGACACCGGTGGGGCCCTTGGTCTTCGCGCTCGCCTCGATCGTGATGGTGTCCTCGGTGAAGCCGAATTCGACCCGCACCGAGGACAAGGCCAGTTGATGGCACAGCGGAATGAGTTCGGAGGTCTTCTTCGCACCGGCGATACCGGCGATCCGCGCGGTCGAGAGCACATCGGCCTTCGGCATATCGTCGGCCCGGACCAGTGCGACCACCTCGGCGGTGGTTTGCAGCTCACCGGCCGCGACGGCGATCCGAGTGGTGTCGGATTTCGCGCTCACATCGACCATGCGGGCGCGACCTTCCCGGTCGACATGGGACAACTCGCTCATAACGACCACACTCGCACAGGCGCGCCGACCGGCAGCGAGGTGACCTCGGCAGGTACGTCGATCAGGACATCCGCCCAGGCCATGCCCGCGATGAGATGCGAACCCGGGCCGGAGACGACCTCGACGGCAGTCGGCCTGCGATGCAATCCGGGCGCCGCATCGTCTTCGCGCACCAGCTGTCCGCGCAGGAATTGGCGTCGTCCCTCGGGGGAGCGCACTGCACTGCGCAGCGGCACCTCGTAGATCTCCACCTCGGGCAGGCCCGCGATGTGACGCAGTATCGGCCGTGCGAACACCTCGAATGACACCATGGTGCTCACCGGATTCCCGGGAAAACTCAGCACCGGCACGCCGTTGACGACGGTAAGTCCTTGCGGCCCACCGGGTTGCACCGCGACCGAGCCGAATTCGCCGCCCAGTGGTCGCAATACGTCCTTGACCACCTCGAAATCGCCCTTGGACACCCCACCGGAGGTGAAGACGATATCGGCGGACTTCGTTGCGGCGGAAAGTAATGCGCGGAACTTCGCTGGATTGTCGGTACTGTGTGCCACCGAGACGACCCTGACGCCATTGGCGCTGAGCGCGGCCGCGAGGGCGATGCCATTGGAGTTGTAGATCTGGCCGGGGCGCAATGGTGTTCCGGCAGTGACCAATTCGTCACCGGTGGTGATGACCGCCGCCCGAATCGGCTGGAACACCGGCACATCAGGCAACCCGACCGCTGCCAGTGCGGCAATGTGACGCGGGGCCAGCGTGGTGCCCGCGCGAGCCAGTAGCTCGCCGGTGCGCACATCGGTGCCGGGTTCGCGCACGAACTCACCCGCTGTGCGGCCCCGTTCGACCGTCACCGTCGCGCCATCGCTGTGCGCATCCTCGACCGGCACCACACAATCGGCACCGGGCGGGATCGGCGCACCGGTCATCACCTTCATCGCGACGCCGTGCGGCAACGGAGTCTGCCCGGCCGCGCCCGCCGCGACCACCCCGACCAGCGGCAGTGTCACCGGCGTGACCACCACCGATTCGGCACGCACCGCATATCCATCCATCGCCGAGTTACGGAACACCGGAAGATCGACCGGCGCGTGGATGTCGTCGGCCAGTTGCCGGCCCAACGCCGCAGGCACCGGGACGGATTCGACCAGACGGGCGGCTAGCGGGCGCAGCAGCGCCTCGATGGTGTCCCGATAGGCGTCGACGGACCGGGCGGTGGCGGGCGGGCTCGGCCGGTGGCCACCGGAGGTGTCGGCACGCGAGGTCATACGGTCAGCCTAATCGCCTACCGCAGCGAGTTCTCTTGTCGTATCGCACGAACGCTCACCTGCTGAACTCGGGGTTTGTGAGCTCCAGATGGTGCGGTCCGCCCATGGCCACAGCGTGCGGACCGGTCATAATGGACTGGTGACGCTGGTCGAGATGGGGATTCCCGCCGTGCGGTCCAGGCTGCCCTCACTCGACGGGCGGCCCGACACGCCGTACCTGGTTGATCGATTCGGGCGCACCGCACGCGATCTGCGCGTATCGATCACCGAGAAGTGTTCGCTGCGATGTACCTACTGCATGCCCGAAGAGGGCCTGCCCGCGATCCCGCAGGATGAACTGCTGACCGTCGAGGAGATTGTGCGACTCGTCACGCTCGCGGTCCGGGAGTTGGGGGTGCGTGAGGTCAGGTTCACCGGCGGTGAACCACTGCTGCGTCGCGATCTCGAGCGGATCATTGCCGGCTGTCATGAGCGGGTGCCCGAGGTCCCGCTGTCCATGACGACCAATGGCGTCGGACTCGCCCATCGGGTCCGCGGTCTCGCGGCTGCGGGGCTGAGCCGGGTGAATGTCTCGCTGGATACCGTGGATCGGCTCGGCTTCGCCCGCCTGACCCGCCGTGATCGGCTCGAGTCCGTTTTCGCGGGCATTCGTGCGGCCAGGGATGCCGGACTGGCGCCGATGAAGATCAATGCCGTCCTGATGCGCGACACTCTCGCCGGTGCGCCGGATCTGCTGCGCTGGTGTCTGGACGAGGGCTGTGAACTGCGGTTCATCGAGGAGATGCCGCTGGACGCCGATCATGAATGGGCCAGGGCGAATATGGTGACCGCGGCCGAATTGCTCGACGTGCTCGGCACCCGGTTCACCCTGACCGAGGTCGGCCGGTCGGATCCGTCCGCTCCCGCGGAGAAATGGCTCGTCGACGGCGGCCCGGCCACGGTCGGCATCATCGCGACGGTGACCCGCAAATTCTGCGATACCTGTGACCGGACCCGGCTCACCGCCGACGGCATGCTGCGCTCGTGTCTGTTCAGCGATCAAGAATTCGATGTGCGCCAAGCGCTGCGCACGGGTGCCGACGACGATGAGATCGCCGCCATCTGGCGCGGCGCCATGTGGAACAAATGGGCGGGACACGGGATCGATGCCGAGGATTTCGTTCCGCCGGAACGCACGATGGGAGCCATCGGTGGTTGAGATCCGCTACTTCGCCGCGATTGCCGACGTCGTCGGCAAGGACCGGGAAATCCTGGACTTTCCAGCCGACGCCACCGTCGCCGACCTGCGCACCACCCTCGCCGAATCCTACGGTCCGGACCTGGACAAGATGCTCGCCGTCTGCGCCTACCTCGTCGGCGACGAACTCACCCGTGACCCGTCGGTCGCGCTGACGCCGCGCGTCGACGTCCTACCCCCCTTCGCCGGCGGCTGACCCCGACCCTTCAGTGCGGCTCCCCAACCATTGCCGCCGATGGTCATACGGCGGCCCCGCTCAACCACCATTCGACTACCGTCGGCGTTGGTCCTGCGCCGGTACCGAGGTGGCGGCTCTGGGAGCGCTCGGCGCGACCGTTCGCCTTACGTCGGTGGGGTTTGTGGGGCGGGGTTAGCATCGGCGCGCCAACGCATTTCGTTGCTCCATTGGAGGAGGCCGACCCTATGATCAAGCCGCCGACGTTGTCGCTGCATCCTGCGGTCCGTAAACAGCGGGAGATGCGAGCGGCCAACTTGCAGCTGCGGCTTGCCGATCAGATCACCAGATTTGCCGGGTCGATGCAGTTCGTGTACATCCACGCGGTGTTGTTCGCGGTCTGGATGCTGTGGTTGGAGCAGAGCCCGTGGCCGACGCTCACATTGATGGTCTCGCTGGAGGCGATCTTCCTGTCGACCTTCGTGATGATCGGTCAGAATCGGCAGGCGCAATTCCAGCAGATCAAGGCCGATCACGACTTCACCGAACAGGAGTTACAGCTCAAGAGCGATCTCGAGCTGACGAAGTCCATTCACCAGATGACCAAGGAACTGCACCGCAGGCTGATCGAGGAAGCGGACCGGAAGTAGGCCGTGAGTTCGGCCGGCAAGGGGCTCAGCGCCACCAGGTGTCGAGCGGGGTGACCGGGACGGTGCGCTTGTGCCTGGTATTCACGAAGATCGCTTCGAGCTTCTCGACGACCTCGGCGGTGACGTCCTTACCCTCCAGATAGTCATCGATCTCGCTGTAGCGCAGGCCGAGCGCCTCCTCGTCCGGCAGGGCGGGGCGGTCGTCCTCGAGATCGGCGGTCGGCACCTTGGACCAGATACTCGACGGTGCGCCGAGTTCCTGCAGCAGCGCCGCGCCCTGACGCTTGGTGAGGCCGGTGAGCGGGGTGATGTCGACGCCACCGTCGCCGAATTTGGTGAAGAAACCGGTGACCGCCTCGGCCGCGTGATCAGTGCCGACGACGAGCATATTTTCCTGCCCGGCGATGGCGTACTGGGTCACCATGCGTTCGCGGGCCTTGATATTGCCGCGGACGAAATCGCGCAGTTTGTCGACGCTCATCGCCGAGGCCACTTCGGCGGCAACGGCATTGGCGCCGGGGCGGATATTCACCACCACGCAGCGGTCGGGCTGGATGAACCGCAGCGCGATCCGCGCATCGGCCTCATCGGCCTGCACACCGTAGGGCAGTCGCACCGCGATGAACGCGGCATCCGCGCCCTCGGCACGCAGTTCCTCGATGGCGAGCTGGCACAGTCGTCCGGTCAGCGCGCTGTCCTGACCACCGCTGATGCCGAGTACGAAACCTCGTGCGGGACTTGCGCTCAGATAGTCCTTGAGAAAATCGACCCGGCGGCGCACCTCGAGCTTCGGTTCGATATTCGATTGGACGCCCAACTCGGCGATGATCTGTTCACGCAGGTTCCCCATGACGCATCACTCTACTGGCCGCGCCGAGATCACAACCCGTCGAACGAACGCCTCCCAGTTATCGCCGATCCGACAGCGGTCGTAACCAAGGACATGCATTTGATGCATCACCAAGGCGGCGCCGAGCAGACCCAGCAGACCATCGGCGACCAGCACCACATCGCCGTCGATGCGCGCCTGCCGCAGCAGCATCGTCACGTGCGCGCGCAGCAGTCCGTAAGGCGGGCCGGTAAATCGGTCGCCCGCCTCGCCGATCTCCGCCGCGCGATGCAGTTCGCCCGCGACCTCGATATCGAGTAGCCGGGCCCGGCCGAAGGCGACCAGTCGCTCCACCGGCGCCGCGCCCGGCCCCAGCGGTGGCGGTCCGAACATGAACTCTTCCTGGAACTTTCGCTCGGCGTGGTCCAACAGTGCGCGCAGCAGCCCCGACCTGCTGCCGAACCGTCGGAAGACGGTGCCCTTGCCGACGCCCGCGCGCTTGGCGAGCGCGTCCATGGTCAGGCTGTCCACGCCTTGTTCGCGCACGATCTCCTGCGCCGCGTCCAGGAGTAGCTGGCGGTTTCGCGCGGCATCGGCGCGTTCGTGATTTCCGGGCAGGGGCGCACCGATGCCGAGCAACGGGCGCTCGGGCATCGTTCCGTCCGGCATGGATGTGCTGTAGCTCACAGGCCTCTCGCGGTTCTCCCGGGAATGTAATCGGACCATGGTCCGGTTAGTGTAGGCAAAAGACCGGACATCACATTCAGTACACCAGGAGTCATCCATGAGCGAGCGAATCAACAACACGGCGCCCTTGGCGGACGGCGAAGCCGAGACTCGGACCCGCATCCTTACCCTTGTCGGCAGCCTTCGCGCCGCCTCGATCAACCGCAGGCTCGCCGAGGCCGCGGCTCAGACCGCCCCCGACGGCGTCGAGATCTCCATCTATGAGGGCCTTGGGGATATCCCGTTCTACAACGAGGATCTCGACGTGCCCGGCTCCGTACCCGCCGCCGCGCAGGCACTGCGTGACGCGGTCGCCGCATCCGATGGCCTGCTCCTGGTGACCCCCGAATACAACGGCAGCATTCCCGCCGTGCTGAAGAATGCCATCGACTGGGCCTCGCGCCCGTACGGCGCCGGGGCGATCAAGGATCGGCCGGTGGCGGTGGTGAGCGGTTCGATCAGCCCGAATGCGGCCAAGTGGGCGCACGGCGACGTGGTCAAGGCCCTTGGTGTCGCGGGCGCCCGGGTTGTCGAGACCGCCCACCTGCACTTCGCCGCTTTCGGTGAGCGGTTCGCCGCATCGCATCCGCGCGAGGATGCCGAGGCGCTGACGCAGCTCGGCGCGACCGTGCACGAACTGGTTCAGGCGACCGGCGAACTGGTGTCCGCCTGACCGTCGAGGTTCCGCCCGCAGGGCCGCCCCCGACTCCATGCGTGGGAGTAGGGGCGGCCCTTTTTCGTCCGTCGAAATAAGTTTGCTGAAAGGGCGCTACGGTACGAAATTGTGATCTGCGCCACTGTTGTGTCGGGTTGCGAATCGACCGTCCAGGTACTTACCGCTTGGGAATTTCATCGTTGTGACTCGCAACATGTCGTGTTTTATGACTCTGTCGGCCACTAGGTGTAGTGTCTTCCGTACTGGAAGACGGGATGAGATCAGCTTCGGCCGCGAGCGGCTGAGCAGGGGTTTCAGCTACCGCTCCAGGAGTTTGCGCAGGTACGTCGGATCAAGCACTGCATACGGATCACAGGCTGTGGATCAGGCATAGGAGAGAGGGACATCAATGACCATCACCGTGTACACCAAGCCCGCTTGCGTCCAGTGCAATGCCACCTACAAGGCGCTCGACAAGGCCGGGGTGGACTACGAAGTCATCGACATCTCCGAGAACGACGAGGCGCGTGATTACGTCATGGCGCTGGGTTATCTGCAGGCGCCGGTCGTCGTCGCCGGTGAGGACCACTGGTCCGGCTTCCGGCCCGACCGCATCAAGTCGCTCGCGACCGTGGCTGCCTGATCGTATTCAGCTTTCCGGTGTATCCGTTGGAAGGGGGAGGAGGTAGCCATGTCTACAGGGACAGCGCTGGTCTACTTCTCCAGCGCCTCGGAGAATACGCACCGCTTCGTCGAGAAGCTGGGACTCCCGGCGACTCGCATACCACTGCACACCGCTGACTCGCTGCGCGTAGACGAACCATACGTGCTGATCGTCCCCACCTACGGGGGCGGTCGGCACGTACTGGGGGGAAATAGATCCGATAAGGATTTCGTGCCGCGGCAGGTCGCCAAGTTCCTCAACGATCCGCACAACCGTGCGCTGCTGTGCGGCGTCGTCGCGGCGGGAAACACGAACTTCGGCGATACCTATTGCTATGCGGGCGAGGTGATCTCGCGTAAGTGCGGGGTGCCCTACCTGTATCGCTTCGAACTCATGGGAACCGCTGAGGACGTCGAGCGCGTCCGCGAGGGATTGGGATTGTTTTGGCAACAGCAACGACAGCACCGACCGGCAAGACAGCCCGCTTAGAGCAGGCGCCGGTCCGTACCGCCGAGACGGGCGAGGTCATGGACTACCACGCCCTCAACGCGATGTTGAACCTGTACGGCCCCGACGGCAAGATTCAGTTCGACAAGGACCGCGAGGCCGCGCACCAGTACTTCCTGCAGCACGTCAACCAGAACACCGTCTTCTTCCACAATCTGGACGAGAAGCTGGACTACCTGGTCGACGAGAACTATTACGAGGCAGAGGTTCTCGAGCAGTACAGCCGCGCGTTCATCAAGTCGCTGTTCCAACAGGCCTACGCCAAGAAGTTCCGGTTCCCGACCTTCCTCGGCGCGTTCAAGTACTACACCTCCTACACGCTCAAGACATTCGACGGCAAGCGCTACCTGGAGCGGTTCGAGGACCGGGTTTGCATGGTGGCGCTGACGTTGGCGGCCGGTGACGAGGTGCTCGCGAGCAAGCTGGTCGACGAGATCATCGACGGGCGCTTTCAGCCAGCCACCCCGACCTTCCTCAACTCGGGTAAGAAGCAGCGCGGTGAGCCGGTGTCCTGCTTCCTGCTGCGCATCGAGGACAATATGGAGTCGATCGGACGCTCCATCAACTCGGCGCTGCAGCTGTCCAAGCGCGGCGGCGGAGTTGCCCTGCTGCTCACCAATATTCGTGAGCACGGTGCGCCGATCAAGAAGATCGAGAACCAGAGCTCGGGTGTCATCCCGATCATGAAGCTGCTCGAGGATTCGTTCTCCTACGCCAACCAGCTGGGCGCTCGCCAGGGGGCGGGCGCGGTGTACTTGCACGCGCACCACCCGGACATCTACCGGTTCTTGGATACCAAGCGGGAGAACGCCGACGAGAAGATCCGGATCAAGACACTGTCTCTCGGGGTGGTGATCCCCGACATCACCTTCGAGCTGGCGAAGAAGAACGAGGATATGTACCTCTTCTCGCCCTACGACGTGGAGCGCATCTACGGCGTGCCATTCGCCGATATCAATGTCACCGAGAAGTATTACGAGATGGTCGACGACAAGCGCATCCGCAAGTCGAAGATCAAGGCGCGCGAGTTCTTCCAGACCATTGCCGAGCTGCAGTTCGAATCCGGCTACCCGTACATCATGTTCGAGGACACGGTGAACCGGGCCAATCCGATCGCGGGCAAGATCACCCACTCGAATCTGTGCTCGGAGATCCTGCAGGTATCGACGCCGTCGCTGTTCAACGACGATCTGTCCTATGCCAAGGTGGGCAAGGACATTTCCTGCAACCTCGGCTCGTTGAACATCGCCAAGACGATGGATTCACCCGATTTCGCGCGGACCATCGAGGTGGCGATCCGGGCGCTGACCGCGGTATCGGATCAGACGCACATCTACTCGGTGCCCTCGATCGAACAGGGCAATAACGAATCCCACGCTATCGGCCTCGGCCAGATGAATCTGCACGGGTACCTGGCTCGCGAGCGAGTGCGTTACGGGTCCGAAGAGGGTATCGACTTCACCAATATCTACTTCTATACCGTGGTGTACCACGCGATTCGGGCCTCGAACGTGATCGCGAAGGAGCGCGGCGCCTACTTCGGTGGCTTCCCCGAGTCCAAGTACGCCTCCGGTGAGTACTTCGACAAGTACACCGATCAGGTGTGGGAGCCGAAGACCGAACGGGTCGCGCAGCTGTTCGCCGATGCGGGCGTGCACATTCCCACACAGGACGATTGGCGTGAACTCGAGGCCTCGGTCATGGAGCACGGCATCTACAACCAGAACCTGCAGGCCGTCCCGCCGACCGGCTCGATCTCCTACATCAACCACTCCACCAGCTCGATCCACCCGGTGGCGTCGAAGATCGAGATCCGTAAGGAAGGCAAGATCGGCCGCGTTTACTACCCGGCCCCCTACCTCACCAACGACAACCTCGAGTACTACGAAGACGCCTACGAAATCGGCTACGAGAAGATCATCGACACCTACGCCGCCGCCACCCAACACGTGGACCAGGGCCTGTCACTGACCCTCTTCTTCAAAGACACGGCCACCACCCGCGACCTCAACCGCGCCCAGATCTACGCCTGGCGCAAGGGCATCAAAACCCTCTACTACATCCGTCTGCGCCAAATGGCCTTGGAGGGCACCGAAGTCGAGGGCTGCGTCTCCTGCATGCTGTGATTTGAGGCTCTGCGGCAACGGATTTTCCATTGCCGCAGGCCTATTTCAGCTTGAAGCGACCCTACTGACCCAGTTGCGCCCGGTCATCGTAAGGCTCAGCCGAAGAGTTGGAGGGGAGTTACTACGACGGTGAAGGTGCCTACGCACCAGAGTTTGATCAACTGCCAGAGGGTGGGGAAGGTGTTGTCGGGGTAGCGCAGGCGTAGGCCGAAGAAGGCCTTGCCGAGGGTTGTGCCGGTTATGCGCTGGATGAATGTGCGGTGCGCGAAAGATGTTGCGACCGCGGCGGTTACGGCCAGCGGAATGGCCTGCTCGGGGTCTGGGGAGTATTTGGTGATCGTGAGCCAGACAGCGCCGCCGATGGCCGCGTGCAGCAGCAGATCGATGGCGAAGGCGATGAGCATCGGCCATCTCGGCTCTTCGATGGTGCCGTCGGGGCGCGGCCGACCGGCGTTCAGCGACATCGAATCGTATTTTTTCGCTTCGGGTTTGCGTACCGGTTCGACAGAGCGCGGTAACCCGTTCGGGTCGTGTTCGAACCGCGACCGCGCAGCCGGAGGCGGCGTCGGCGCGTCTGCATAGCGGCCCGGATTGCCATGCGCCACAGATATCTCCCGAGTCATCGTGTCGTGAGCTGGTCGCCGATCATTGTGTCAGCGGTCCCAGTGGTGGGAAGTCCGAGGTCCACAGGCGCGGCGGCCTGCGGACCTCAGCAGTTACCGCAGGGCTGGGGCTATTTCGCGTTCGAAGAGGTCGATTCCACTGGTGTCGTAGGCGGCTTCGGGAAAGTTGAAGATGGCGTAGCCGAGGCCGAGGTCACCGACGGCGGACAGGCGCTCGGTGAGCTGTTCCGGGGTACCTACGGCAGGGGAGGTCCGGAGCATGCCGTCGACGAAGGATTTGGCCTGGTCGTCGCTGATCACCGTGGCCAAGCGCGCCTGCAGGGCCGAAAGGCGTTGCTCTACTTCGGCTTCGGTGGATCCAATGACCGCGTTGAAGTTCGAGGAGCGCACGATGGCATCGAAATCGGTCCCCACCTCGGCGCAGTGCGCGCGCAGGATCTCGGATTTGTGGGTGAATTCCTCGGGTGCGCCACTGAAGTTGGTGTACTGGGCATACTTTGCCGCGATTCGCAGCGTCTTCTTCTCACCACCGCCCGCGACCCAGATCGGAATACCACCCTTCTGCAATGGAAGTGGCCTCACGATCGCACCATCGACCTGGTAGTACTTACCGTCCAGTGTGGCCTTGCCCTCGGTCCAGGCTTGGCGGAAGATCTGCACACCCTCGTCGAGCCGGCCGAGCCGCTCACCCGCCGACGGAAACCCGTAACCGTAAGCGCGCCATTCGTGTTCGTACCAGCCGCCGCCGATACCCATCTCGACCCGGCCGCCGGAGATCAGATCCGTGGTCGCGGCGACTTTGGCCAGATATGCCGGATTGCGGTAGCTGATCGCGCTACACATCTGCCCCAGCCGAATGCGTGATGTGGTGGCCGCGAACGCTGCCATCAGCGTCCACGCCTCGTGCGTCGCCTCCTCGGTCGGCACCGGCACCGTGTGGAAGTGGTCGTACACCCATAGCGATTCCCAGGTATCTCCGGCATCCGCGCGCTGGGCGAGATCGCGCATCACCCCCCACTGCGCCGCCGGGTCGATATCGACCAAATCCAGCCGCCACCCCTGTGGAATGAAGATGCCGAAGCGCACAGATCTCTCCTTCGTGTGTTTACTCAAAACTAGCCGCCATGATCCTCGCGGGCTCGCCATGATTGGCGCAGAGTTCGACTCGGTCTGCGTCGAATCTCCCGCTGGCCGGAAGATTCGCTGGCGGCGCGGTGCGCTCCGGGTCATGCTGAAGGTCGATGAACAAAGAAAGACAACAGCGACTCGGCATCGACTTCGGCCGGGTCATTCAGGGTGCGGCCTTCGCGACGGGCGCTGCGGACACCGTATTTCTATCGGGGGGAATCGAGCAGGCACTGGCATCACCGCCGAGTACCGACGCGTTCGAGGTATTGGCGCGGTTGGTGCGTCGGTTCGAGGGCCAGGCATGGGTCATCTCGAAATGCGGGCCCCGGGTTCAGGAGCGCACCCTGCAGTGGCTCGACCACCACGAGTTCTACGACCGGACGGGCGTGCCGAAGGGCAATGTGCGGTTCTGCCGGGCAAGGGCGGATAAGGCGAAGCACTGCGCAGAATTGCGGATCACGCACATGATCGACGACCGCTTGGAGGTGCATCAGGCCCTACGCGATCTCGTACCGCATCTGTATCTGTTCGGTGTGCAGGAGGGGCCAGTACCAGAGTGGGTGGAGCACACGCCGACCTGGCCCGATGTCGAGATCGCCGTCGGCGCCACCTCGACATCCTGACACCGGATGTGGGTCCGGTCATATTCGAGCCAGATATCGTCGGTCTTTACGCGATTCGAGTGTGAACACCCGCGTCGCCGCATGTATCCTTCAACCGGAAGCTGTGCGGTCGGTCCGATCCGGCGGCGCATTCGAGTAATCCGCAGTGGTGGCAACGTTGAGGAGGTGGGGTTGCGATGCGCAGCGAACCTCCCAGTCGAAGGCCGCGCGGCGCCGCCCCTTCGTAAAACCGTACTGCAGTAGTCGGTCCCGGGGTTGGTGCCCGCGGTGTGACTTCGTTTTCGATTCACTCGCTTACTCGCCGTGTGCTGAGGACCCCCCATGTCGCAGACCGATCTCATCGAAGCACGTCCGACGCTGTCCGCATCCCTGCAGGACATCGTGGATACCCATCGTGTCGACGCCGCGCTCGACTGGCTCGACAACCAGCAGCCGCATGTCATAGCGGACGAACTCGCACGCATGGACGCCGTCCAGGCGGGCATCGCCTTCCGTCTGCTCGACAAGGATCTGGCGCTCGCCGTGTTCGAGGAACTCGAACCCGTTGACCAGCAACAGATTCTGGAGGGCCTGCGCGATCAGAGCTTCCGCGATCTGGTCGAGGCGATGGATCCCGACGACCGTGCCAGGATGCTGCGCGAGGCACCGGCCAAAGTCGCCAAGAAGGTGCTGGCCGGACTGAGTGCGCGCGAACGCCGGATGACCGCTTCGCTGCTCGGCTATCCAGAGGGCTCGGTCGGGCTGTACATGACGCCGGAAGTCGTTGCGTTGCCGCGCAATCTGAGCGTGCCGGACGCTCTGCAGACGGTGCGGATCAAGGGCATCAATGCCGAAACGGTATACACGCTGCCCGTCGTCGACGCCGGCCGCCGACTCACCGGCATTGTCGAATTGCGTGAGCTGGTACTGAGTCGTCCCGATGCGATGGTGTCGGATCTGGTCGTGACCGAGCCGACATTCGTGCGTGCGACCGACTCCGCCGAGAAGGCGGCGCGGCTGATGCGCGAAACCAATGTCATCAATCTGCCGGTCGTCGACAGTGAGGACCGGCTGGTCGGACTGCTCACCATCGATGACGCGGTCGAGGTCATCGAGGCCGCCGACAGTGAGGATGTCGCCAAGCAGGCGGGTTCGGCACCGTGGGAGGGCCACTACATGGCGGCCAAGGTGTTCCAGCTGGCCCGCTACCGCGCGCTGTGGTTGCTGCTGTTGCTGTTCGCGGCCACCCTGACGGTCAGTGTCACCGACTTCTTCGAGGGCACCCTCCAGCAGGCGGCGCACCTGGCGTTGTTCATACCGCTGCTGATCGGCGCGGGCGGGAATGCCGGTGCCCAGGCGGCAACCGCATGTGTGCGCGCGCTCGCCGTCGGCGAGGTGCGCGGCTCCGACCTGTTCAAGGTGATCTGGCGCGAATGCCGCGTCGGCCTGGTCCTTGGCACCATGCTGGCCACGGCGGGCGTCGCCATCGGCGCGCTGTTCGTCGATCCGGGCACGGCGCTGGTCGTCGGCATCACCCTGGTCATCATCTGCGGCTGGGCCGCGACCATCGGCGGCACCATGCCCTTGCTGGCCAAGCGATTCCGCATCGATCCGGCGGTCGTCTCGGCCCCGATGGTCACCACCCTCGTCGACGCCACGGGCCTCATCATCTACTTCACCACCGCCAAACTGGTCCTCGGCATCTGACCCGAATTACGTTGCGGCGACCGGGTTCCCGTCGTCTTCGGATGGCGGGGACTGCGTGTTCAGTCCGCTCTGGTGGCACCCGGCCCCACAGCTTGGGGCTACTTCTGCACCCCGACCCCGCGCCATCGCCGACCCGAGCGCAACCGACACGCACGTTGGACCGCGTACTCGGCATGACGACACCGCACTATCCCGGCGGCGGATGTGCAGAAAGCACAAAGCCCGCCTGAAAGTGTGTGCCCTCAGGACCTTTCCGGCCTCGGAGAGGCTTATTACCCTCGTACTCCATAGCAAGTCGAAAATGGTCGAGGTCATGGCTGCGGCTTTTGAACATTTCACGCGGCGGCGCGCTTCCGAATCGGGTGATCCGTATATGCCCGGACAGGGACGTGCGAGAGCTCACCGAGCGGTTCGGGGCCTGCGTGGCTCCACTCGAGGTGGCCGTCTCGACGGCACGGACGCCGTCCGAATTTCTTTTCCATGAATTACTTTCGTGGGCACGGTCTCCTGAGGAGGAATATGGGATCAACCACAGGAGATCTTCCGTCGGTCGCCCCGCTTCCTGGCCATGCACTCCCAGGGCTGGGAACTTCTGTCCCGGCACTATTAAGCTCATCGACGCCGCACTCGGAACGATCGAGACTTACCGGGGCGCCGACGCGGTCGCCGAGCAATCCTGATTGCCCAACGCCCCCATCCCATTCGACATGGAGTGGGTGTTGGACTCGCATACCGACCCGGTTCGCAACCAGACCGATCCGCAGGAGCCCGCGATGCACGACCCCGCATCCTCGACCACCGAGGTTCGGCGGACGTGATCGCAGCCGTCGTCGGCGGCGGACCCGATGGCTCGCCGCTGCTGTCCGCATACCCCGACACGATGTTGAAGGTCAACTGGCTGACGCTGCCGACCGTCATCCACCCCAACCAGCGAAGTTCGGCATTGCAGTATCGGCGGACAACCCATCGTTCGCCAGTCGCGCAGCGGGCGCGCCTATGAGCGCCTTTGCCAACTCGCCCCATCAGCGCCAGTTGTCCCGTGTCTCGGCCATGGACGATGCGGCCGCGGTCATAGCGGACATCGCAAGCACACTGAAGTCGCGGGAACGGGAGATCACCCAGGCGATGAGCGCCATGATCGCGCGAGAAATCGACCACCTCGACAACGACCCTCAATTGGAGGAAATGCTCGAGGCCAGTGTGCACGGCAACTTCACCACCGTCATCCATATCTTGGCCAACGATATTCCCGTCGACCATTTGCAGCCCGCCACCGCGGCCGTCGAAAACGCATTACGACTCGCCCAGCGCGAAGTTCCGCCCCATTCGCTGGTACGTGCGTATCACATGGGTCAGAACGACCTGCTGCGTCTGTGCCACGACGAGATCGATCGCCGCCACCTGCCCGCGCCACTCGCACTCGCCGTCGTCAAGAGGCTCACCGAGCTGGTCTCCACCTACGTCGACTGGATCACCCTGCACGTCTTGGACGCCTACGAGGCCGAGCGCAGCCGGTGGATGAACGCCCGCGGCAGCGTGCACTCCTCCACTGTGCATGCCGTACTGTCCGCGGACGCAGTCGATACAAGTGTCTTCGAGACCGAGACCGGCTACCTGCTCGGCCAAACCCATCTGGCTCTCATCCTGTGGCGCTCCGGCCATGATCAACCGAGCACCCTGAACCTCCTGGACACCCAGGTGCGGACGCTCGCCCGTGGCCTGCGCGCCGAGGGTCCGGCGCTGGTCACTGCCATCGACCGCCACACAGTGTGGGCGTGGTTACCGTTCGGCCACCGCCACCCGGTGATCGATACCACCGAACTGCACGCCATGGTGGATCCCGCCGACGGCGTGCGACTGACGGTCGGACTGCCCGGAGACGCACTCGGCGGATTCCGCCGATCTCATCAACAGGCCATTGCCGCATACTTCGTCGCCAGTGTTTCGGGGATCCATTCCTCGCACACGGTCATCGGCTTCGGCGATCCCGGTGTCGCCGTCGTCTCCTTGCTCGCCAAGGACCTGGACTCCACCCGCGCATGGGTCCGTGAAGTCCTGGGTGAACTGGCGGTCGACACCGATCAGGCAGCCACTCTGCGCCGCACCCTCAGCACCTACTACACCGTCAGCGAAAGCCATGTGCGCACTGCCCAAATCCTCACTCTGCACCGCAATACCGTCAAATACCGCATCACCAAGGCGATCGAGGCCACCCGCGCCGGCACCGCCCCACATGACAAACTCGATATCGCGCTGGCTTTGCAGGTCTGCCGCTTCCTCGGTGCCACCGTCCTGCGCCGACGGTCCTGATTATCCGCCGATCCTGCACGCACGGCACGCGGTGCTGAACCACCGGTAGAAAAGTGTTGCGAATATATCAAAATAAATGACGCTGGAATCATAGATTTCCGATGTGGGCGACTGCGGAAAGCGCAGCGAGTATTTCGGTCGGGCGGCCGATAATAGAGCGACCATCGGGGGCGATCTCCTTCAATCGAATTTCGTGGCCGTCGGCGAGATCAATCGCCGGGGTCGATTGGCATGACCGCCTGCGTTACGAAATTCTTTGTGATCCAAACTGATTCGATTTCGAGAAGGATAGTCTGTTGATTGAGGAACTGGTGCCGGTTCGCATTCTGGCCGGTGTCGCCGGACGCAGCCTCGCTCTTATGGCGGGGATGGTCAGTGGCACCGTGGATAGTTTGAATTCCAGGCGGGCGAAAATACTGGCGGATCGTGGTGTCACAGGGGCGACACCTATTCAGCCAGTCGTACTGGGTGTCAGCGGAGGGGCTATCGGTGCCGCCGCCGCGGCTTTGGGAATGAGTCGCACGCAGCTGCGCCAGATCGCCGTCGATCATCCGGCAAGCGAAGTAGTCGGCAACCGAAGCTTTCACGCGATGTTGACCAAACGCACGCTCTACCCCGATGCTCGCCTACGCGAACTCGCACATGCGGTTGTCGGCGATCGGACCTTCGCTGATTTCGTGCTCGAACCGAACGTGGCTCGGCGGCAGCCGTCGGGGATCGCTTCCTCGTTGATCATTCCGGTCTACTCGGGTGAGCACGGCACATTATTCCTTCCTCAGGATTTGCCGAAGCTGGGCTTGACCGATATGCCCGTCGCCGATGCGCTGGTCGCGGCGACACGGATACCGGGGGCCTTCCCTGCCGCCACCGCGCTCGATCACATCTTCGATGGCGGAACACACCATCGTGTCCCGTATGAGGTGTTCGAGTCTCATCCCGCGCTCGTCCTCGACCTCTACGGCCCTGAGCCGCACTACAGCCGCGGCGGGCTACTTCTTCCATTGGCCCATTCGTCACTGCCGATGATCCCTCGCCGCACACGACCTTTCCGTGACAAAAACCTTTGCGCACGAACCATTTTCGCCGAACTGCCATATGGGTCGGCGCTGCGGTCCCCGACGCGTTCACCGGAGGAGCTCTTCGACCACGGTTACGACATCGCGGCGACGTGGATCAACACCCGCACCACCGACCAACTCCTTGCCGTCGTCGATCCAGATGTACTCGGTGAGCCGATGCCGGTGTTACCGGCCGACGATGCCGTGGCGCTCGGTGCGCGGCAATAACGCGAACGCTCCATTAGAAAGGATGCCCGTGGCGATCACGGACATAAAGACATTTTCCCATCTGAACGAAGCAGATATCGACGCCCTCTGCACGAAACTGGACGCGATTCGTCGAGACATCGAATTGTCACGAGGTGAACGCGATTCCAATTATATTCTGCGTGCGATCAGAGCACAGCGGATGCTGGAGTTGGGCGGGCGATTGACGTTGTTCGCGAGTCGACGGCGGCCGGCATGGCTGGTGGGCACGGCGATGCTGGCTCTCGCGAAGATCATCGAAATGATGGAACTCGGACACAATATAAGCCACGGTCAGTGGGATTGGATGAACGATCCGGAGATTCATTCCAAGTCATGGGAGTGGGATTTCGTCGGTCCGTCGGCGCATTGGAAGCGGTCGCACAACCACTTCCATCACACATACACCAATGTCGTCGGCATGGACGAGGATCTGAGCTTCGTCGTCATGCGAATGACTCGTGACGAACCGTGGCGTCCGGTTCACCTGTTTCAACCGGTGTCGAGCCTTGTTGTCGCGGCGCTTTTCGAGTGGGCAATCTCGGTGCACGACTGGGCGCTGGAACGCCGGTTCACGCATACATCGCGCCGACGGTTGTTATCGAAGCCGAACCGGGAGTTCGCACGAAAGATCGCCCGTCAACTCGGCAAAGACTTCATCTTCTATCCGGCACTGACAGGTCCAGCGTTCAAACAAACGCTCGGTGCCAATGCCAGCGCGCTGCTGCTGCGGAACCTATGGTCGTTCATCGTCATCATGTGCGGGCACTTCCCCGACGGTGCGGAGAAGTTCACTATCGAGGCGTTCGACAACGAAACCCGTGGTGAGTGGTATCTCCGGCAACTACTCGGCACCGCCAACTTTGAGGCGGGGCCGGTGCTGGCGTTCATGTCAGGAAATCTCAGCTATCAGATCGAGCATCATCTGTTTCCCGACCTGCCGAGTAACCGCTATGCCGAGATCGCGGTGCGGGTACGTGCGCTGTGTGACGAATACGACTTGCCCTACACCAGTGGTTCGCTGACCAACCAATTTTTGCAGGCATTGCGGACGGTCCACAAACTTGCGCTGCCCGATGGTTTGTTGCGTCGCACCGTTGACGACGCGCCCGAGACCAGATCCGAACTCGAATTCATGGGCGTATCGACCCAGTATGCGACATCTGATCGGCTTCCGGCCGGCCCGGTCACCGGCAAGCGCCGTGGCCTTCGCGGGCGACGTGGGACGCTGAAGTCCGATGTTGCTCAGATCCTACAGATTCTGCGGGAGCCCAAGGGCGACAAGTAGTTCAGGATCCACGAAACCCGGCTCGAGCGGCTGGCCGGGCCGGGCTTCGTGGTAGCAGCTCGTGTCAGAACTCCCAGTCTTCGTCTTCGGTGTTGACGGCCTTGCCGATGACGTAGCTGGAGCCGGAGCCGGAGAAGAAGTCGTGGTTCTCGTCGGCGTTCGGGGACAGGGCCGAGAGGATGGCTGGGTTGACGTCGGTTTCGTCCTTGGGGAACAGGCCCTCGTAGCCGAGGTTCATCAGGGCCTTGTTGGCGTTGTAGCGCAGGAACTTCTTGACGTCCTCGGTGAGACCGACCTCGTCGTAGAGGTCCTGGGTGTATTCCACCTCGTTGTCGTAGAGCTCGAACAGCAGCTCGAAGGTGTAGTTCTTGAGGTCGTCGCGTTCGGCCTGGCCGAGCAGTTCCAGACCCTTCTGGTACTTGTAGCCGATGTAGTAGCCGTGCACGGCCTCATCCCGGATGATCAGGCGGATCAGATCGGCGGTGTTGGTGAGCTTGGCCCGCGAGGACCAGTACATCGGCAGGTAGAAGCCGGAGTAGAACAGGAAGCTCTCCAGCAGGGTGGAGGCCACCTTGCGCTTGAGCGGATCGTCGCCGCGGTAGTACTCCAGCACGATCTCGGCCTTGCGCTGCAGGTTTCGGTTCTCCTCCGACCAGCGGAACGCGTCATCGATCTCGCGGGTGGAGCACAGCGTGGAGAAGATCGAGCTGTAGCTTTTGGCGTGCACCGACTCCATGAACGCGATATTGGTGAGCACCGCCTCCTCGTGCGGAGTCGCGGCGTCCGGAATGAGGCTTACCGCACCGACCGTGCCCTGGATGGTGTCCAGCAGCGTCAGGCCGGTGAAGACCCGCATCGTCAGTTGCTTCTCGTCGGCGGTGAGGGTGTTCCAGGACGGAATGTCATTGGACACCGGCACCTTCTCGGGCAGCCAGAAGTTGCCGGTCAGGCGATCCCAGACCTCGGCATCCTTCTCGTCGGGCACCCGATTCCAGTTGATGGCCGACACCCGATCGATCAGTTTCATCCTGCCTCCACACCCTTCCCGAGCACGCTGCCGTCACGGAATTGCTTCACCCAGAACACTACTCCTTGGGGATGACAGGTCCGTGCAGCACAACACCTTGTGTCGCAGCGGTGTCTTTTGTGATGGCGCAGATGCGCCGGTGACCACCGCGTGCGGCACCTATTGTGCGGCACGCAGCGCGAAATCCGTGCATCGATACCGGAGCCGTCATCGCGGTCGCCCGCGGTTTGCCGACCGGTCGGTCGCAGGCTCGTGGCGTGGTTCTGGTGTCGCTGCCCAGATTGCTGCGATTGCCGGGCGACCACCGATGGTGCGCCGGGCCCGGTCGGCCGCATCGAAGTGGGCGCAGCGTCACATTTTCACTCACGGATGTCGGGGCTCGGCAGTAACATCGGTCCGACCGAGTTGCGGCAACCGAGGGGGCCCGATGTCCGCACCGACCGATCCGGATATGTCCGGTCTGCTCGGCCGACTCGCGCGTGTACCGAGCGGCCGCCGGAGCAAATGGGTGGTGCTCGGCGTCTGGATCATCGCCCTGCTGGCACTGGGTACCTTCGCCGGAAAGCTCACCGGCGCACAGAAGAACGACAACGTCACCTGGCTGCCCGACAGCGCCGAATCCACCCAGGCCTTCAAGCTGGCCGAGAAATTCGGCAATAGCGACGATGTTCCTGTTGTGCTGGTCTACGAGCGCCGCGACGGAATCACGGCCGCCGATCGATTGGCCGTCGGGGCCGATGCCAATCGGTTCCGGCAGGTCGAGCATGTGGTGCCCGATAAGGTGCTCGGCCCGATTCAGTCCGGCGATGGTCAGGCGCTGGAAATTCTGGTGCCGATCTCGATGGGATCGGAGGGCTGGAACCGCCTGACGAATGTGGTCGCCGCGGTCGATGACGCGGCGGGGGAGCGCCCCGACGGATTGTCCTTTTATGCCACCGGGCCGGCCGGGTACGCGGCCGAATTCGGCGAGGTATTCAAGGAGATCGACGGTCTGCTGCTCTATTCGGCCGCTGCGGTCGTCATCGTCATCCTGCTGCTTACCTATGGTCCGATGCTGTGGGTTTTTCCGCTGCTCACCGTGGGATTCGCGCTGGTGATATCACAGGCCGCGGTATTCGGCGCGACCAAGGTCGGCCTGACCGTCAACGCGCAGAGCCAGGCCATTCTCACCGTCCTTGTCTTCGGTGCGGGCACCGACTATGCGCTACTGCTGGTCGCGCGCTATCGCGAGGAACTGCGCCGCCATCCCGACAAACATGATGCGATGGCGGTGGCACTGCACCGTGCCGGACCGGCGGTGCTGGCCAGCGGTTGCACCGTGATCGTGTCGATGTTGGCCCTGCTGCTGGCGGAAATGAACTCGACCAAGGGCATCGGTCCGGTCTGTGCCATCGGAATCACGGTGGCGCTGCTGGCGATGTTGACGTTGCTGCCCGCGCTGCTGGTGATCGTCGGCCGGTGGATCTTCTGGCCTCGGCATCCGAATTTCGGCACCGTCAACGAGACCGAATCCGGGCTCTGGGCGCGGGTCGGATTCGCCATTGCCCGGCGGCCGCGCACCGTCTGGGTCGGCACCGCCCTGGCACTGGGCGCATTCGCACTCGGCGCCAGCGGGCTGGAGGCCGAGGGCATCGCGAATAAGGACGCCTTCGTCGGCTCCTCCGCCGCGGTCACCGGAACCGAGGTGCTGGAACGGCATTTCGAGGCAGGTACCGGTCAGCCGGTAATGGTCGTCGCCTCCTCCGCGCGGATCGACGCGGTCGCCGCGGCTTTGGGATCGACATCCGGAATTACCGCGCCGTCACGACCGATCGTCAGGGATGACCTGGCCTATCTGGAGGGCACGCTCACCGATCCGCCGGACAGTCGTGCCGCCGAGGCCACCATCGACCGGGTGCGAGCAGCCGTGCGCACGGTGGATCCGCAGGCCAGGGTGGGCGGCCAGACCGCCGTCGTGCTGGACATCAAACGGGCTGTGGCACATGACAATCGGATTATCGCGCCGGTGGTGCTCGCCATTGTGATGGTGATCCTGATGGTGCTGCTGCGCGCGGTGACAGCGCCGATTCTGCTCACGGCGACCGTGGTGCTGTCCTATTTCGCCGCGCTCGGGCTGAGCCGCTGGATCTTCGATCTGGCCGGTTTCCGGGGCGCCGATGCCGGACTGCCGCTGTTGACCTTCGTCTTCCTGGTGGCGCTCGGCATCGACTACAACATCTTCCTGATGTCGCGGGTGCGAGAGGAGACGATCAAACATCGCACCAAGGCGGGCGCGCTCATCGGTCTGGCCGCAACGGGCGGGGTGATCACCTCGGCCGGATTGGTGCTGGCAGGCACATTCGCGGTATTCGCGACCATGCCGGTGGTGACCTTCGCCGAGATGGGCATTGTGATCGCCGTCGGCGTGCTGCTCGACACCGTGATCGTGCGTTCGATCCTGGTCACTGCCCTGACCCTGGATATCGGCGACCGGATCTGGTGGCCGAGTGCGCTGGCCCGGCCGCGTTCTGCGGCCGAACGCGAACCGGAGATCAGTCTCAGTAGGTGACCCGCGCCGCCGCGCTGCGGCGTTTCGGGTACGTCCGGGGTTACGTTGTGGCCGTCGGTTACCACGCGTTTCGCCAAGGAGGGTGTGTTATGACCAGTCCCGGCCCGACCAAGACCGGACCCGCGCTCAATGACATGACGATCTTCGCGGGCGTATTGATTCTGATCACCGGCCTGCTGCATCTGCTCGCCGCCATAGCGGCCATCGCCAAGCGCGACTTCTTCGTTTTGACCGAGGATCAGGTTTTCCAAGTGAATGTCTCGGCCTGGGGGTGGGTCCACCTGGTGATCGCGGTGCTGATCATTATCGCGGGTATCGGCATTGTGACCGGGCAGACCTGGGGTTATCTCGCGGGCATCGTGATGGCCTCGGTCAGTCTCCTGGACAACTTCCTGTTCGCGCCGATGTACCCGTTCTGGTCGTTGGTAATGATCGCGCTCGATGTGCTGATCATCTGGGCGCTGGCGCGGCAAGTCGGCGCCGACAGCACAGTCATCCGATAGGTTTCGCGTGAGCGGCCCCCGATCCGTCGAGTGCGGGTCGGGGGCCGAGTTGTTCGCCTATCTGGTGCGCGGCGGTGGTCCGCCCTGACCGCCGGGGCCGCCTTGTCCACCGGGACCGCCCTGTCCCGGTGGCGTGCCCCCGCTGCCGGACTGGGTGTTCTGCGATTTCTCGGCCACGCCAACGGTGATCGAAACGGTCATACCCGAACTCGGCGTGACCGTGGCCATTTCGGCATCCCAGCCGTCACCGAAGACATTGTCCGAGGCGAGTGAGATCTGGGAGAGGTTGCTGATGCTCTGTGAATATCCGGAGTCGGCGGTGAAGACGGTGCTGCACACGTCCTGCGGCAGTGCGATCTGTGAGGTGAGCCGGGCGTCATCGCCCGCGACGGCGGCACCGAGCGAGTCGTAGACCTCGAAGTGGATATGAGGCCAGCGACCGGAGTAGCAAGCGGGGAAGATCGAGGTGAAGCTCACTTCGCCGTTGGCATCCGCGATCTGCACGCCACGCAAATAGTTCTGGTCGGTAATGCTCTTGCCGTAGAGCGAATATTCACCGGAACGGTCGCAATGCCAGACGTAGACGGCCATGCCCGCGCCGGCAGCGCCGCTCTTGGTCAAGTCCTGCAACTTCAACTTCAGGGTCATCGGAACACCCTGTGCGACACCGGAATACGCGCCGAAGCTGGTGGTGATATCGGATCGGACGACGCCGGATTGGATCAGCACATTGGGTCCGTTGGAGCCGTCGCCCGGATATGGGCCCGCGGTCTCCTGCGGTGCGGCGGTAACCGTGCCAGTGCTGCTGCTGGTGGTCGTGGTGGTTGCGGAGGTAGCGATGGTAGTCGTCGCCGACGCGCAGCCTGTCGTCACGGTCGCCGCCCCGGCCGCGCCGAAGAAGAACAGGGCGCGGCGACGCGACATCACCTTCAAGTCGTGGGCGAGGCCGAGATCGTGTTCGTCGACCTCGCCGGCGCCGTCGTGCCGGGGATGTGCGCTCACTGCATTGTCCTTCCGTTGTGGAGATTGCGCTGTCCACGGTGACGTTATGAACGGGTGCTATGGGTGGTATTGGGCCCGGCTGTGCGTGCGCTGTGAGTGATGCCGCCGCCTACGTTCCGCAGATCGCGTGGGAGTCGAATGACGCCAGGCGGTCATAGCAAACGGCACGAGGCGCCGTCCGAATTCCGCGGTCGATAATTCGGTCGATTCGAATTCGGCATTCAGTCGGTGCCGGCAGCTGTCAAATGCTCGTCGAGCACACGCGCGATGATCGCGAGCGCGTGCGGCGAGGTTAGTTCATTGTGGGTGACGTCTATCTCGTGGTTGAGGACGCGGCCGGTGGTATATGGACGCCAGCCGTCCGGGCCGACGAGATCGGAGGTATCGACAGTGGCGCTGAAATAGAGCAGGTCGCCGTCAAAGATCGGACGGCGATATCCGGTGCGGGTGCGCGCGGACGCGTTGTAGGAATTGGCCATTCGCTCGATGAGCTCGGCATCGATGACCTCCATGCCGAGCCGGGCTTTGATGAGGTCGGCCGCCTCCTGTGCGCTCGCTTCGGCGGGCACGTCCTCGATGCCGAAGATCGAGCCGAAGGTATTGACGAACGCGCCCGCCGAGAGCCGTTCGATAGTGTCGCTATCGATATCGGCGTGGTCGCTGTCCAAGAGCGCGACAACGCCAACAGTTTCGCCCGCCGCCTGCAGTTTCGCCGCCATCGCATGCGCGATGAGACCGCCGAAGGACCACCCGAGCAGGTGGTATGGCCCGTTCGGCTGGACGGCTCGGATTTCGCGAATGTACCGGTCGGCGGCCTCCTCGATGGAGCGCGCCGACGGTTCGCCACCGAGATCCGGCGCTTGCAGACCGTAGATCGGGCGGCCGGGCCGGAGCCGTTCCGCGAATCCCAGATAGCTCCACGACATTCCGGACGAGGAGTGGATGCAGAACAGTGCGGGTTCGGTGCCGCCGAGTCGGATCGGCAGGAGTACGTCGAGGCCGAGTCCGGTTGGCGTGGTGGCGGTTTTGCGTGCGGCCGCCTGCGCCGCCAGGGCCGCCTTTTCGTCCGCGGCGGCCTGCTGCGCCGCAGGAGTCTGCGCGAAATCGGCTGCCGCACTGAGCACATCGGACCACACGGTCGCCAACTCGGCGACCTCGGCGCGGTTCAGCAGTGTTTCGGGGAAGCGGATATTCGCATGCAACCGATCATCGATGACGAACGCGGTCACATCGATCGCGACCGTGACCGGGACACCGGGGTGCTCGTCGGCGCGCAGCTCACCGAATTCGTCGGTGGGCGACCAGCCGAGCCCCTCGAGCCCGGCCGGAATGTCGTCGGCCGAGCGCCGATCCAGGAATTCGAAGCCGATCTGGCCGGGCGGCCGGGATGGAAGTTGTTCTGCTACAGCATCATTGAGGTAGCGCAGCGCGCCGAAGCCGATGCCATGGTCCGGCACACCGAGCAACTGATGTTTGATCGCGCGCAGTGCCGCACCCATGGCGAGGCCACCTGCGCAGGCGTCATCGATATCGATCTCGGTCAGATCCAGCCGAACCGGATAGATAGGGGTGATCCAGCCGAGAGTCCGACTCAGGTCAGCGCCCGGAATCGCCTGTCCCGGTCTGTCATCGGCTCTCAGGCGCAGCAGAGCCGTCGGTTCGTCGACCTGGTGGCGCGCCCGCCAGCGATTCAGCGCCAGGGCCAGGGTGGCGAGCAAGGTATCGGTGCCGGTGCCGTGCAGTAGCCCGGGCAGGGTGGTGAGCAGCGCGTCGGTTACCTCCTCGGAAACCTCGAGTCCGACCGTGCGCAGGGTGTGCGTCTGATCGATCGCCGGATCGAGTTGGCGGGAGCCGACCAGCGGATCGGGACCGCTGAGCACGTGGCGCCAATAGTCGAGTTCAGCGATACGACGGTCGGCATGCGCGTCCTCGACCAGCGCGTGCGACCACCGGCGCATCGACGTACCGGTCTCGGCTAGCACGGGTGTATTCCCCACCGACACCTGTGCCCATGCGGCGATCGAGTCCTGCACCAGAATTCGCAACGATGGGCTGTCGATGGCGATCATGTGCACCACCACAAGCAATCGGCCCGATCTCGTCCTGGCTCCGGCGTCGCCGACCGGGTCGAGCCAGACGCATTGCAGCACAATGCCCTTCGCTGGACTGAGTCGGCCCGCCGCGGCATCCAATTCGGATACGGCGTATTCGCGCAGATCGAGCGGGTCGGCGGCGGCATCGAATTCGATGCGGTGCACCAGCGCGTCGACATCGACGGATCCGGGCTCGTCGACCCGTAGCCGCCAGCCGTCCTCGGCCTGCCACAGCCGCGAGCGCAGCATGTCGTGCCGGTCGACCACGGCGGTGAGCGTGGTGACCAGTTGGCCGCGTTCGATGCCGACCGGAAGTTCCAGCACCGCGGCCCGCGCGCAGCGATCGAAGTTACCGCCGCGCTCCACCAGGGCGCGCACATTCGGGGTGAGCGGGAGTTCACCGATACCACCGCCGGGCAGTTCGTCCAGCGGCACGACCGCGACGGCGGCGGCGAGCGCGGCTACGGTGCGATGTTCGAAAAGCTGCAGCGGTGTGCACTGGATGCCGCGCAGCTTCGCGCGGGATACCAGCTGGATCGCGAGAATGCTGTCGCCGCCGAGCGCGAAGAACGAATCATCGGCGCCGACCTTGTCACGGTCGAGAAGTTCGGCGTAGATCTGTGCCAGGATCTGCTCGGTCGCGGTCGAGGGGGCGCGGTATTCGGTCTCCTCGACGACGAATTCGGGTTCCGGCAGGGCCTTTCGGTCGAGTTTGCCGACGGCGTTGAGCGGGATGGCATCCAGGACGACGAAGGCGGCGGGCACCATATACGCGGGCAGTGCATCGGCGGCGACCGCGCGTACCTGCGCGATGTCGAGTTCGACACCGGGCTTGCGCACGAGATATGTCGCCAGCGCCGTCGATCCGGTGGGGCCGGGAACGCCGAGCGTCACGGCGAAATCAACCCCGTCCGCGCGGCCGAGCACCGCATCGATCTCACCCAGTTCGATGCGCTGGCCGCGCACCTTGACCTGGAAGTCGGTGCGGCCGATGTACTCGAGTTCGAGGGAGTGCCCTGCGGCGCGGGTCCAGCGCACCAGGTCGCCGGTGCGGTACATGAGTTCGCCGGGTTCGCTGAAGGGGTTGGCGATGAACCGTGATGCGGTCAGGCTCGGCCGGGCGTGATAGCAGCGGGCCAGTGCGGGGCCGGCGAGGTACAACTCGCCCGCGACGCCGATGGGCGCCGGGTGCAGCCGATCGTCGAGGACCAATGCGGCGGCACCGCGGATGGGCGCACCGATGGTAACGGGTGCATCCGCGACCAGGGGTGCCGAACCCGTTGCCCAGATGGTGAATTCGGTCGGACCGTACAGGTTCACCATGGTCCGGTCGGTGCACCAGCGCTCGACGAGTTCGGCACCGATTGCCTCGCCCGCCACCGCGAGCACCCGCACGCTCGAAACCTCGGTGGGATCGATCGTGGCCAAGGCCGATGGCGTGATCACCATATGCGTCACGTATTCGGCGGCGATCAGTTCGGCGAGTGCGCTGCCGCCGAAGACCTCCGGCGGGGCGACCACCGACGCGCCGCCGGATCCGAATGCCATCAGCGCCTCGAACACCGATGCGTCGAAACTCGGTGAGGCCACTTGCAATACCCGGGAGTTGGCGTCGACACCGAGCGATTCTCGTTGTGCGACAATGAGATCGGCGATACCGCGATGCGGGACCGAGACGCCCTTCGGTGTTCCGGTCGACCCGGAGGTGTAGATCATCCAGGCCGGATTGTCGGGATGGATCGAATACGGTGACAGGGCAGCATCACTCGCCGCCCGCCAGCGTGCGCTGAATGCGATGTCGTCGAGGACGAGCCATTCGGTGCTGTCGGGCAGTAGTGGCCGATAGGCGGCGCGGGTGAGCCCGATCCGCGCACCGGAATCGGTGAGCATGTGATCGATGCGGTCCACCGGATGTTTCGGATCGACCGGCAGGAAGGCCGCGCCGACTTTCGCGGCGGCCCACATGCCGGTGAGCAGTTCGGCGGAGCGCGGGAGACCGAGCGCCACTACGGTTTCCGGTCCGATATCCGCTTCGAGGAGCAGCCGGGCCAGCTGATTCGACTGGGCGTCGAGCTCTCGGTAGGTCGTCGTGTGACCATCAGCGACCACGGCCGGGTGGTCCGGGTACGACGTGGCGGATGCGGCGAGTGCCTCGGCCAGTGTCGTGGTGCCCGCGGTCCGCGGGCCACGTACCGGAACCAGCTGTGTGCGTTCGGATTCGCCGAGGATATCGATATCGGCCAGACGTACATCGATATCGGAGACGACCGTGGCGAGTACGCGACGCCACCGCGCGGCGAAGGTCGCGATCGTGCTCGGATCGAAAAGATCTCTCGCATAGGTCATTACGCCCTCGACACCGTCCGGGCCAGCGGCGCCGAAACGTTCGCGCAAATCGAGGGTCAGGTCGAATTGTGAAGCAGCCCGATCGAAATCCTCTACCTCGAATCGCAACCCTGGCAGTTCCAGGACCGGTTCGACGAAGTTCTGCAGTGACAGCGACACCTGGAATACCGGGTGGTGTGCGGTCGATCGGGTTGGGTTCAGTACCTGGACGAGTCGCTCGAAGGGCACATCGGTATTGCTGAACGCATCCAGATCGGCGGCTCGCACGGTGGCGAGGAACTGGCGGAATCCGGTCCCCGGATCGACCGGCGTGCGCAGCGCGAGCGTATTGACGAACATGCCGACGAGTTGGTCGAGTGCCTCCGCGCCACGACCGGCGACCGGTGTTCCGATCACCACGTCGTCGGTGCCGCCGAGCCGCGCGAGCAGAACCGCGAGTGCGGCGTGCACGACCATGAATACGCTGACATTGTTCGCTGCCGCGAATTCGACAATGGCACGGTGCAATGGCGCGTCGAGGGTGAAATCGACGTCGGCGCTGCGCATGGATTGCACGGCGGGGCGCGGGCGGTCCGCGGGCAGCTCCAGCAGATCCGGCGCACCGGCGAGGGTGTCAATCCAGAACCGGATCTGGCGGGCCGCCAGCGATTCCGGATCCGACTCGCTGCCGAGCAGTTCCCGATGCCAGAGGGCGAAGTCGGCGTATTGCACCGTGAGCGGCCCTCTGTGGGTCTCGGCCCCGCTGGCCCGCTCGGAGTAGGCGGCGACCAGATCGGCCGCCAGCGGCGCCATCGATGCGCCATCGGCGCTGATGTGATGTACGACGAGCACAACGACGTGCACATCGGCCGATCCGTCACCGACGGAATCCGATACCGCGGTCTCCGTCGCGGTGTAGCTCGAAGACACCGGAGCCAGGCCTGCGGAGGCACCCGATGACACCGGCGGGACGCCAGCGGACGGGCTCGAGCTGACCGGCGCGACGGTGGCGGATTGCTCCGCCGCCCCCGGCGCGTCGCTGGCGGAATAACTCGATACGGCAGCGACCGGATCCACGATCCGGAACAGCCCCACCCGCACCGGCGGCTCGATGGCGAGATCGAATCCGGTACCGGCGAGCTCATTGATGCGCGCACGCAGCGGGGCGCCGTCTTCGGTATCGAGCACCGGCATGGGCGGCGCGGCCACCTGCACGCTGACGACCACCTGACGTGGTCCCTCTGCGTCGACGGGATACAGCGTGCGCAAACTCTCGTGCCTGCCGATCACATCGGCCATGGCCCGGCGCATCGCGTCGGTATCCAGGTGGCCGGTGAGCCGCAGCGCGACCGCGATGTTGTACGCCGACGAGGTGGGATCGAGACGATTGAGCACCCACATGCGTTGCTGAGCCGGGGACAAGGGAACTCGGTCCGGCCTGATCCGCGGGGCGAGAACGAACCGGCCCGGTTTGCCGTCGGTCGCCGGGATCACCCGCGCGGACAGTTGCGCGACGGTCGGCGCGTCGAACAGATCGCGCAGCGCGATGGTCGAGCCGAGGGTCGAATTGATCCGTGAGACGACCTTGGTGGCGCTGAGGGAGTTGCCGCCGAGTTCGAAGAACGAGTGGTCGACGCTCACCTGTTCAGTGCCGAGTACATCGCCGAATACCTGGGCGACGGCCTGTTCGACGGGTGTGCGCGGGGCCAGATACGGCCGTTGCGTTACCGAGAAGTCAGGCATCGGAAGGGCTTTGCGATCCAGCTTGCCGACCGGGGTGAGCGGGATCTCGTCGAGCACCACGACGTGGCTGGGCACCATATAGCCGGGCAGTTCGGCCGCGACTCGGTCACGCAGCCGCTCGGGGTCCAATTCGGTGCCCGCCGTGGGCAGCACATAGGAGACCAGTACGGTCGCCCCCGCCGGTCCCGGCTGGCCGATGGTCACCGCGTATTCGACCTGTTCGTCACGGGAGAGCACGGCATCGATCTCGCCGAGTTCGATGCGCAACCCGCGGATCTTGACCTGGAAGTCGCTGCGGCCCAAGTACTCCAGTTCCAGCGCGTCGTCGGATCCGATGACCCATCGGACCATATCGCCGGTTCGATACATCCTTTCTCCGGCCGCGCCATACGGATTCGCGATGAAGCGCGCCGCGGTCATTCCGAATCGATTGAAGTAACCACGGGCCAGCGCGGGACCGGCCAGGTACAGCTCACCCACGATGCCAATGGGTACCGGTCGCAGCCAGGTATCGAGCACCAGATTGGACGCGCCGCGGATCGGGCCGCCGATGGTGATCGGCTTCCCCGGCAGCAGCTCGGCGGGGTTGGTCGCACAGACGCTGAATTCGGTGGGGCCGTAGAGATTCACCATCCGCCGCCCGACCGCCCAACGGTCGATCAGTTCGGGTGCGCCGGCCTCGCCCCCGATCCCGAGCACCTGTAGGTCGGGCAGATCATTCGGTTCCATGGTGGACAGCGCCGACGGCGTGACCGCGGCATGGGTGACCCGTTCGGTGCGCAGCAGATGTTCGAGATCGCTGCCGCCGTAGACATCCGGTGGCGCTACCACCAAGCGGCCACCCGTCGAATGCGCCATCAGCAGCTCCATGACCGATGCGTCGAAACTCGGCGAAGCGACCTGGAGCGAACTGGTAGAGGGACCGAGTTCGAGGGCCTCTTGTTGTGCGGTGGCCATATTCGCCAGGCCACGATGGCTGACCAGGACTGCCTTGGGCTTACCAGTGGAGCCCGAGGTGTAGATCAGGTAGGCGGTCTGGTCGATATTGATAGGGCCGCCGCGCTCTTCGTCGGTGATGGGTGCGTCGGAGACGAGCATGACTCGTCGAATCGTGTTCAGGTCGTCGAGCAGCAGCCAGTCGATGGTGCCGGGCAGTGTCTCACCGGTCGCCGTGACGGTCACTCCGATCGGGGCCTTCGAATCGGTGAGCATGTGCTCGATCCGCTCCACCGGATAGCTCGGATCCAGCGGTAGGAAGGCCGCTCCGGACTTGGCGAGCGCCCAGACGGCCACCACGGATTCCAGTGATCGGGTGAGTGCGAGTATGACGAAGATCTCCCGGCCGACACCGCGGCCGAGCAGTACCCGGGCGAAGCGGTTGGACCAGGCGTCGAGTTCGCCATAGCTCATGGTGAGATCGCCCGCGGTGATCGCGATGGCATCGGGATCGACGCGCGCACCCGCCGACAGGATATCCGGAAGTGTCTGCGGCGGAACCGATTCCGCGCCGCGCACCGGCAGCAGGGTGGCCAGTTCGGCGTCGTCGCAGTATCGCAGTTGGGAGACGAGGGCATTCGGGCTGTCGGCGAGTTGGGTCAGTAGCCGGATGAAGCGGTCCAACAGTGGTCGTGCCGCGGTGATATCGAGCTGGTCGGCCATGAATTTCAGGCTGATGCGCAGCGTGTCGTGCCCGTCTTCGCCGTGCACCGGAATGACCATGAGGCCCAACGGGTAGGGCGTCGCGTCGGTGCCCTCGATATCGAGCACCCGCATACCCGCGATATCGAGCGCCTGCGACAGCGCCTCCCGGTCGATCGGATACGACTCGAATACGGTCAGCGTGTCGAAGAGTTCGGCGAGGCCGACGGCACGGTGGATAGCGGCCAGCCCCACATGCTGGTGGTCCAGCAGGCGCGCCTGCTCGGCCTGGATGCGGGTCAGTAGGTCGGCGACCTTCTCCGCGGGATCGAGTTGGACCCGTACCGGCAGCGTATTGATGAACAGCCCGACCATCTCTTCGACACCGGGCAGCTCTGGTGGCCTACCGGATACGGTGCCGCCGAACACCACATCCGTGCGTCCGGTCATCATGGCGAGCAGCATTGCCCATGCGGACTGCACCATCGTATTCACCGTCGCGCCGGATTCGCGTGCGGTGGTCTCGAGCCGCTCGACCGTGGCGCGGGTCAGGTCGCGAGAGATCATTCCGGTCTCGGTCGATTCGATCCCGGCCAGTGTCGGGACCGCGCGCGTCGGCGTATCCACGCCGGCCAGCGCTTGCGTCCAGGCCGCGAGCGAGGCCTCGTTGTCCTGCTCATCGAGCCACGTCAGGAACTCCCGGTAGGAGTGCGCGGGCGGCAGTGTGGAGGTGTCGCCCGTCATGACGTAGAGCGTCAGCAGCTCGCGCACCAGCAGCGGCGTCGACCAGCCATCCAACAGCAGATGATGATTGGTCATGACCAGCCGATAGATATCGGCCCCGGTGCGGATGAGGGTGAAGCGGATCAGGGGTGGGCGGTCGAGTTCGAATCGGGTGCGGGCATCGACGGCGATGAGGCGGTCGACTTCGCGGTCACGTTCCTCGGCGTCGGTGATATCGGTGAGATCGATATCGTGCCAGCGGATTTCGGCATCGGCGAGCACGAGCTGGCGCGGACCGTCGTCGGTTTCGGTGAAGGCGACGCGCAGGTTCTCGTGCCGTTCCAGCAGGGCCTGCGCCGCATCGCGCAAGCGGGCGGAATCCACGGTGCCCGCCAGGGTGAGCATGGATTGGACCGTGTAGTCGTCGGCGGTATCGGTGTCGTAGAGCGCGTGGAAGAGCAGACCGTACTGCAGCGGCGAAAGTGGCCAGACGTCGACGAGATTCGGGTAGGTGCGCTCCCAGCTCTCGATCTGCTGTTGCCGCACCGGGGCCAATTCGAAGTCGGACGGGGTGCGTCCGCCCGCGTCCGGCGAGTCGGCGTGCACCGCGAGCGCACGCAGCGCCTGCGACCACAGCTCGGCGAGTCGACCGACATCCGCCTCGTCGAGCAGCCGCGAGGCGTAGGCCCAGGTGACCTCCAGACCGGCATCGGTGAACACCGCATTGATATCGACGACCGCGGCCAGTGGCGCCGATTCGTTGTGCGTCGCCGCGAAACGCTGTGGCAGCCACGCTCCCGCGTGCCCGCCGGTGAGCGCACGGCCGAGATAGTTGAAGCTGAGCTGCGGGATCGGCGCGTCCGCGAGCGCGGCAGCGGACTCCGGATGCTGATAGCGCAGCATGCCGTAGCCGATGCCCTTATCCGGTACCGCGCGCAGCTGTTCCTTGACCGCCTTGATCGCGGTGCCCGCCGCGCTGCCACCGGCGAACGCGTCGTCGAGATCGATACCGGTCACATCGATGGCCACCGGGTAGATGTTGGTGAACCAGCCGACCGTGCGGGCGATATCGGCGCCGAGCAGCAGCGTCTCGGATCGGCCGTGGCCTTCCAGGGTGAGCAGCGCGGTAGTGCGATCGCGCCAGCGGCTCACCGCGAGGGCGAGTCCGGCGAGCAGCACATCGTCCGCACCGCAATGGAATTGGTCGGGCAACGTGGCCACCACGGTGTTCGCGATATCCGGGTCGACGATGGTCCGGCACTGGCCCATGGTGGCCACGACGTCGACCGCGGGATCCAGTGCCGCCGAGCCGATGGCCGGATCCGGGGTAGCCAGCATCTCTTGCCACAGTGGTAGTTCGGCCGCCCGCTCGGGCGCCTGTTCGGCTTGACCGTATGCCCACCGTCGGAAGGAGGTGCCGACGGGCGCGAGCGCGCCGCCCGCCGCCGCGATCGCCAGGTCCGGCAGCAGGATTCGCCAGGAGACACCGTCGGTCACCAGATGGTGCAGCACCAGCCAGCACAGTGGATCGGCGCCCGCCCGCTCGATCAGCACGAAGCGCGCGACGATACCCGCCTCGGGGTCGAGCAGATCCGCCGCGTGTTGTAACTCGCGTTCGTAGCTGTCGTCGGACTCCGCGTCGGCCGCGACTACCTCGATCAAGTCATCGGCGGTTATCGAATCACGCTCGGTGACAATCCATTCCCAGCCTTGTTCGGTGTGCCGCAGTGAAGAGCGAAGCACATCGTGATGGTCGATGAGAGCTTGGACCGCCGCGCTGAGCTGGTCGCGACCGAAACCCTCGGGTAGACCGATCAAGACGGCCTGACCGAAGCGGCTCCAGGTCGGTCCCTGCTCCACCATGGCGTGCACGATCGGCGTGAGCTCCACGGTGCCGACCCCGCCGCCGGGCAGTTCGGTGATCGTCTGCGCGCGCACATCGGTCGCGATCGCGGCCAGCGCGGCAACGGTCTTGCGCTCGAACACATCTCGTGCGCTGAAGCCGATCCCAGCCGCCTTCGCGCGCGATACCAACTGGATGGAGACGATACTGTCGCCGCCGAGTGCGAAGAAGCTCTCGTCGACACCGACCGTCTCCAGTCCGAGGACATCAGCGAACAAATCCGCCAGTGCGGCTTCGCGCGGCGTCGAGGGCGCCCGGCTCGCAACCGCTCGGACGCTGAAATCGGGTGCGGGCAGGGCCCTGCGGTCCACCTTGCCGAGCGGTGTCAACGGAATGCTGTCGAGCACCATGATGACCGAGGGGACCATATAGGCCGGAAGCGTCTCACCGGCAGCGGCTTTCAGCGCCTCGGGGTGAATCTCGGTGCCTGGCTTGCCGAGCACGTATGCCACCAGCGCGGTCGCTCCGGCGGGAGTCTCGGCACCGATGGTGAGTGCGAAGTCGACATCGGGCTGCCGTTGCAGCGCGGCATCGATCTCGCCGAGTTCGATGCGGAACCCGCGCACCTTGACCTGGAAGTCGCTGCGGCCCTGGTACTCCAGTTCGTCGTGCTCGGTCCACCGCACGAGATCGCCGGTGCGGTACATCCGCTCACCCGGCGCGTACGGGTTGGCGACGAAACGGCTGGCGGTCAGCCCATTGCGCTGGTGGTAGCCGCGCGCAACGCCCGCACCGGCCAGATACAGCTCACCGACCGCGCCGCGCGCCACCGGTCGCAACCACGGGTCGAGCACGACAGCGGTGACACCGAGAACGATGCTGCCGATGGTGACCGGCGCGCCGGGGCACAATGGTCCGCTCAAGGTCACGGTTACGGTGGTTTCGGTGGGCCCGTAGCCGTTCAACAGCGTCCGCCCGGCCCAGGTGGTCACCAGCTCCGGCGGACACGCGTCACCACCAACGACGATCGTGTGCAGATCCGGCAGCGTCGCCGGGTCCAGCGAGCCCACCACCGTCGGGGTGACATTGAGATGGGTGACCCGGTGCGCGCGCAGGACCTCGGCCATTTCCTCGCCCGCGTACGCCGACGGCGGCACTACCGCGAGCGTCGCACCCGCGGCGAGGGTAACCAGGATCTCCTCGACGGAAATATCGAAACTCGGCGAAACCGCGTGTGCCACTACCGAATCGGCGCCGACACCGAATCCGGCGCCGGAACCGGTGACCAAATTCGCCAGGCCGCGATGCGACACCAGCACACCCTTGGGCAGTCCCGTCGATCCGGAGGTGTAGATGATGTAGGCGATCTGATCCAGGTGTACCGGCGCGCGGCGGTCGGCATCGGTGATCGCCGCCGAATCCCGTGCTTCCACTGTTTCGGCCGTCGCTTCATCGTCCAGCGGCAGCCAATGCACGCGGTCCGGCAGGGACTTTCGCGCCGCATGCACGGTCAGGCCCGCGACGACACCGCTGTCGCCGACCATATGCTCGATCCGGTCGGCGGGATAGGTCGGGTCGATGGGCACGAATGCCGCACCGGATTTCGCCACCGCGAGCGTGGCGAGGACGGACTCGGCCGAGCGCGGAATCGAAATCGCAACGGTGCGTTCGGGTCCGGCGCCCGCCGCGATCAGGACGCGGGCCAGGCGGTTGGTGTACTCGTCGACCTGACGGTAGGTCATGCTGGTATCGCCGCTGCGCAGCGCCACAGCCTCCGGGTCGAGTGCGGCACCGGCGGCGATGATTTCGGGGAGGGTGCGCGGTGCGACGGCTTCGGGTCCGCGCGCGGGCACCAGCTGATCCTGCTCGTCCGGGGAAACGACTTGGACGGTACACAGCGGCGCATCCGGTCCGGCGGCCAGGAACGCCTGCAGGAACATCGAGAAGCGGGCATGGTGTGCCGCCAATTCATCGGTGCTGTACAGGTTCCCGTTGCCCTGCAGATCGATGTGGGTGCTCTCGCCGCCGACGCCTGGATACAGGTTGAAAAACACGTCATCGATCAACCCAGATGTCAGCACGTGCAGTCGTCCGGTGACCGAGCCGAGCTGAATCCTGGTGTCTACCATCATCAGATTCACGGCCGGGCCGAACGACGACGCCTCGTCCATCGACCAGCCGAGATCACGGACGATGTCCTCCTGCCGATAACGCTGCCTGCGCAGCGCCCCGGTCAGCTCACTCTGCGCTGCCCGGATCACATCACCGACCGTGGTGGTCGGTGCCAACCTCAGGCGCATCGGAACGACATTGGCGATCATGCCGCCGGAGCGGCGCAGCGCCGCCGTGGTGCGTCCCGAAACCGGGAGACTCAGTACTACTTCGGGCGCGCCGGTCATCGCGGCGAGATAGGCGCCGAAGGCGGCGACGATCGTCGGCGCTGTGTTCGAGCCCGCCGCCTTCGCCACGATATCGAGCAATTCGGCCGTCGCGGCGGGCAGTGCGCCCGAGACCCGGCTCGGCGGCGCGTCGACATCGGCCTCGCGACCCGCGAGATTGACCGGGTCGGCCATCCCCGCCAGATGCTCGCGCCAGTACTCGCGGTCCGCCTCGAATCGGTCCGAGTCGCGGTAGGCCAGATCGGCCTCGACGATCTTCTGCAGTGGTTCGGCCTTGGCGGGCGGCGCCTCGCGGCCCTCGATGGCGGCATTGTAGATCTCGCCGGTGCGCTGTACCAGTGCGAGCGCACCCATTCCGTCGAGCACGATGTGGTGCATGCGCGAGTACCAGAACCAGCGATCGTCGGCGACCCGCAGCATGGCCATCGCGACCAGTCGATCGCGCATGAGATCCAGTGGTGCGGCGTACTCCGCGCGCATCCAGGCATGTGCCGCCGCCTCGGGATCGGGCTCGTCCCGCAGATCGATGACGACGGGCTCGTCTTGCAAGGTCGCGTCGACGTACTGATACGGCTGACCCTCGACTTCGAGCAGCCGGATATATCCGGTACCGAATTCCCGTCCGGTCCGGCGCGCGGCCTCCGCCAGCGCGTCGAGGTCGAGTTCGCCGACCAATTCGACGTACTGTGCGATTGAAATGGGCGTATCACCCGCTATGTGCTGGGCGAACCAGATGCCGCGCTGGGCTGCCGACAGCGGAAACGCGCTGTTGGGCGGTGCGGTGCCTATTTTTCCGTTCGAGGACGATGGCTGTTGCATAGAAGCACACCTGCGTTCTGACGTCTGGAGCGGTGGTACACCGCTGGTCCCGACCGTCGCGTAGTAGCAAGTTCATTTTGGACCGGTGCCGAGCCGACCGAAGGCGTATTGACAACACTGTGTTCGATCGGCGGCGTATGTGGTTGCGCAGTGCCGCCTCCGAGACCGGCATACGCGCCGCAGCGCGCCCGAACTCCGTGGGTTCGGGCGCGCAGGCTGCGTAACGGGTCAGGCGGACTTCCGCTCGGTCAGCCGCTCGGCGGCGGTGATCGGGGCGTCGGAGCTGACCAGGTAGCGCTGCAGCGTCGAGCGGTCGTCCAAGAGCAGCCAGTCGATGGCATCGCTGAGCTCGGGACGGCGTTCCTTGGTGGTGATGCCGAGGCGAGCACCGGGGGCGGCGGTCGCGTCCTGAGCCACTGATGCCGGAATCGCGCCGAGCTTGACGACCGCGGATGTGGCAACCGTGGCTTCGATCTGCGGGTCGATCGCCAGCGCAATCCGCGCGTGCCCTGCGGCGCCACGGGCGATCAGCACTCGGGCCAGCCGGTTCGCCCAACGATCCAGCTCGACGTTGGCGAGCTTCCCCGAGTTGCCGAGGACCGCGGCCTGCTCGAGCTCGGCTGCGTTGCGCAGGCGCGGCTGCAGCTGGATGACGTTAGTGGCGGGCGTTTCGACCAGAGTGCTCATTGCGATCCCCTCAAAGGTTCCGTCTTGTTTCTCGGTGTACCTCTAATCTCCCTGCTGGGAGGGGCTGGCGACAGCTACCCAAGCGCTGGTAGGAGCACTCCAAGGGTGTGCGAATCCATACCCAAGGTGTGCGAGGAAGACCGGCCGATCAAGCCATTCGCAATGACAACGGAGTGGGTTTTGCGAGTGAGGAGTGCGTGGCCCGTCTCGGCTCCGAGTCGTTGATGTGCGCGTGGCGCGGGCGCGAGTCTCGCTCTTCCGCCATGCGTGCGTAAGGTGCCGGCCGCTGCGTTATCACCGACCACAACGGAGAGGTTTGCGAGCGACCCGTTCGCGGCCCCTTTCGCGTCCTAGTCGTTGATGTGTATGTTCCGTAGGTGCGAGTGTGGCTCTTCTGGCATGCGTGCGTAAGGTGCCGGCCGCTGCGTTATCACCGACCACAACGGAGAGGTTTGCGAGCGAGGGGTGCGCGGCCTGTTTCAGCTCCGAGTTGTTGATCTGCATGTTCGCGGGCGCGAGTCTCGTCTTCCGACATGCGTGCATCAGGTGCCGAACACCCCCGCCATCACCAACCACAACGGAGCGAGTCTTACGAGCGACCGTTCGCGGCCCGTCTCGCGTCCGAGCCGTCGAAGCGCATGCGACGAAGTCGCGAGTCTCGACGGCTCGGACGCGAGACACCAGGGGGCCGCGAACACGCCGCGGCGGAGCCGCGGCCAAAGATTCAGTCGACGTAACCGTTCAAGCTGCTGCGCAGATCGGCGAGTAGTGCACGGGCGGCGGTGAGTCCGTTACCGTGCCACACGGTGTCTTCGACGGCGAAAACGCGCTTATCGGCGGAGGCGCTGAGATCCTTCCACGCATCGCTGCGCAGCACTGCCTTACCGTGCTGCTCACCGGTTTCGCCCGCGAAGATGACGTAGATGATGTCGCCCTCGACCTTGGTCAGATCCTGTTCGGTCACCTCGAATGAGGTGCCGCGCTGCGCGGTCGGCCGCTGCACGCCCACATCGGCGAGGACCTGTCCCGCGAAACTATTGCTGCCTTGGACCTGATCCTGATCGGCCGTGAAGCGCACCATCGAGGCTTGGGACTGGCTGGCGCCCAGGGCATTACCGGTCTCGCGTGCTTCGTTGCGGTAGTTCTCCAATGCCGTTGCCGCGGCATTGCGACGCCCGAGACCGGCCGCGAGCGTGTTGAATTCGGCCTGCCAGCCGCTGGCGGGATCGGCCAGAACGGTCGGCGCGATCGCCTGCAATGCGGCGAAACCGCCTGGGCCACTGGATATATCGCCGATGATCAGATCCGGATGCAGGGCGGCGATCTGTCCGAGATCGGGCTGTACCGCCGAACCGACCGCGGGAATCTTCAGCACGCCGTAACCGAGATACATGGGCTGCGAGCGGGGTCCGTCGATCGGAACCGCGCCGACGACCCGTTCCCACAGGCCGACCGCACAGGCGGCGTCCAAGGCGGAGGTGGACAACACCACGACGCGCTGCGGATCCGCGGGCACTTCCGAGGTGCCCGCGGCGTGGGTGACGGTGCGGGTCTTGCCGTTCGACGGATCGGGTGCGCTCGGCAGCGGGCAGGCCTGCGAGGTGTCGCGCTCGAGGCCTACTACACCCGCGCCCGCGATATTCGTCGTGGTGCGAATGATCGAGCTGGCGTCGTCTTGCTGACTGCAGCCCGCGACCAGCAATGCGGCGCAGAGCAGGGCGACCGCGGTGCCCCCGTGCCGGACCGCGTGATTCCTGGCGGTGTCGTATCGGCGGAAGTCTGTGCGGTTTCGGGTGCGAACAAGGGCGCTCACCGGCATGCGGGTGAGGGTACCGCGTGGTGTGGGTGCCGGGACGCGAAGGCCACCACCGCGCGCATGCCGCGTCCGCGCCACAGCGGCGGACCGCCCGGAATCCTGCTGTTCTACAGCGGATTCCGTGCGGTCGATCGGCTACTTGGTATTGCCGCCGATGCTGAAACGTGCCCCGGTCGGGTCGGCGACCTGCGCGATCCGGCCGTAGGGGGTGTCCTCCGGCTGGGCCAGCACGGTGCCGCCCAACTCGACGACCTTGGCTACGGCCGCGTCGACGTCATCGGCGCCGAAGTAGATCTTCCAACCCGCCGGTACGCCCTTGGGCAGGTATGCCGAGGCATCCATGACACCGCCGAGCATCGGGGTGGTGGCGTGGATGGTGGTGTAGCGGAACTCCGGGGAGTCGGAGATGGCGAAGGTATCGTTCCAGCCGAAGACCTCGCGGTAGAAGTCGAGCGAGCGCGCGTAATCACGGGTGTGGAGTTCGAACCAGGACGGGATGCCGACGTGGTCGCTCCATGTGCCGCCCGAGGCGATGCCGATGGTCTCGAAACCGCCGAAGGTGCCGGTCTGCCAGATACCGACGCCCGCGCCGCCGACGTCGCCGAGCACGGCCATCGCGCCGAGGTCGCCCACATCCATGGGTGGCACGACGACCACGCCGCCGTGCTCAGCTGCCGCATCGGCGGTGGCCTTGGCATCGCGCGAGGCGAGGTAGACCGTCCATTGGTCGGGTCCCTCTACTCCGTCCTCGCTCTTGCCCATGCCACCTGCGACGGCCTTTCCGTCCTTGCGGAAGGTGATGTAGCCGCCGAATTCCTCGTCCGCGCGATCGGCGGTCCAGCCGAACAACTCGCCGTAGAAGGCAATGGCACCGTCTGGATCAGAGGTGTAGACGTCGACCCAGCAGGGATCGCCGGTCTTTGGGGCGGGCCCACCCGTTGCCCGACCGCCGCCGCTGATCGAATCGCTACGCGATGCTGTACTCATCAAAGGTCTCCTTGCCGAGAGAGTGGATCACTGTCACCGATAGAGACGTCGGCGGGTCGGGAAAGTCATCGCACGCGCTGCGGCCGAATGCAGATTGTCGCCGTAGTTGCCCGCAGCGTGAAATACGACGCAGAGTAGGACCCGTGCGGATGGCCGCGACAGCACCGTTTACGATCTCAGGAGCGCAAGCGAACTCCTCGTCTGTCCCCGGTTGTGGGGCGGATGCGAGCAGCGGAGCCTGCGGAGCGACCTAAAGGCACCTTTCAGGAGGATCAGTGACTGCCGTAGAGCCAAAGCCAGTCCCTCAGTTGGAAGCGACTCGGCCGTATCCGGCTCGGACCGGGCCGAAGGGCTCGTTCATCGTCAAGATGGTCACCACCACCGACCCCAAGGTCCTTGGTGTCATGTACCTGACCACCTCGATGGCGTTCTTCCTCATCGGTGGTCTGATGGCCCTGCTGATGCGTGGTGAACTGGCGCGGCCGGGTCTGCAGTTCCTGTCTCCGGAGCAGTTCAACCAGCTGTTCACCATGCACGGCACGATCATGCTGCTGTTCTACGCGACCGCGATCGTGTTCGGTTTCGCCAATATCGTGCTGCCGCTGCAGATCGGCGCACCCGACGTCGCCTTCCCGCGACTGAATGCCTTCAGCTACTGGCTGTACGCATTCGGCGCGACCATGGCGACCGCGGGCTTCATCACCCCCGGCGGCGCCGCGGACTTCGGGTGGACGGCGTACGTGCCGCTGACCGACATCCTGCACTCGCCCGGTGTCGGCACCGACCTGTGGATCCTCGGCCTTGCGGTCTCCGGTCTGGGCACCATCCTCGGTGGCGTCAACATGCTGACCACCGTGGTCTGCCTGCGTGCCCCCGGTATGACCATGTTCCGGCTGCCGATCTTCACCTGGAACATCGCCGTCACCAGCGTCCTGGTGCTGCTCGCCTTCCCGCTGCTGACCGCCGCGCTGTTCGGCTTGGCCTACGACCGCCACCTCGGTGGCCACATCTACGATCCGGCCACCGGCGGCATTCTGCTCTACCAGCACCTGTTCTGGTTCTTCGGCCACCCCGAGGTGTACATCATCGCGCTGCCGTTCTTCGGCATCGTCTCGGAGATCTTCCCGGTCTTCTCCCGTAAGCCGATCTTCGGTTACACGACGCTGGTCTACGCGACCCTGGGAATCGCGGCGCTGTCGATCGCGGTGTGGGCGCACCACATGTACGCCACCGGCGCGGTGCTGTTGCCGTACTTCTCGTTCATGACCTTCCTGATCGCCGTCCCGACCGGTGTGAAGTTCTTCAACTGGATCGGCACCATGTGGCGCGGCCAGCTCACCTTCGAGACGCCGATGCTGTTCTCCCTCGGCTTCCTGGTCACCTTCCTCTTCGGCGGCCTGTCCGGCGTCATCCTGGCCAGCCCGCCCCTGGACTTCCACGTCACCGACTCGTACTTCGTCGTCGCGCACTTCCACTACGTGCTCTTCGGCACCATCGTGTTCGCCACCTACGCCGGTATCTACTTCTGGTTCCCGAAGATCACCGGACGCATGCTGGACGAGCGCCTGGGCAAGTGGCACTTCTGGACCACCTTCATCGGCTTCCACACCACCTTCCTGGTGCAGCACTGGTTGGGCGCCGAGGGTATGCCGCGCCGCTACGCCGACTACCTGCCCGGTGACGGGTTCACCACGCTGAACACCATTTCCACCATCGGTGCCTTCATCCTGGGCGCGTCGATGCTGCCGTTCATCTGGAATGTGTTCAAGAGCTACCGTTACGGCGAGGTCGTCACGGTGGATGATCCGTGGGGTTACGGCAACTCACTGGAGTGGGCCACCACCTGCCCGCCGCCGCGGCACAACTTCTACGAACTGCCGCGCATCCGTTCCGAGCGTCCCGCTTTCGAACTGCACTACCCACACATGGTGGAGCGGATGCGGGCCGAGGCACATGTCGGCTGGGGCTCGGGCAAACATGCCACCGAGGTGCACGAAGGCGCCCTGGCAAAGCACTAGGCGCAGTAGCGTCACCACGATGAGTTGTGCACCTGCTGGTATCAGTGGGTGCACACTCATTTGTGGGAGAAGCATCAACCGGAGCGTTGCGACATCGGGGTCCAGCACAGCTCCGGCAAACAACTAACTTGGAGCACCTCAGTTGGCCGACACCACCGTCCTCGCCACCGTCACCGGGCCCGACCGGCCCGGTGTGACCTCCGTGCTACTCGCGGCGATGTCGCGGCATTACGTGAGCCTGCTGGATGTGGAGCAGGTCGTCATCCGTGGCCGATTGACCCTCGGCGTGCTGGTCACCTGCCCGAGTGATCCCGAGGCGCTGCAGGACGAGCTCGAAGAGGCGATGAATACCGTCGGTATGCATGTCGATGTCGAAGTCGACGCGCAGATCGGCAGGCAGCCGATGTCCACCCATGCGGTGGTCATCCTCGGCGCGCCGGTGACCGCGCGCGCATTCAGTTCGGTCTCCCGCCAGCTCGCCGCGCTCGGCGCCAATATCGACACCATTCGCGGCATTGCCGACTATCCGGTGACCGGCATGGAACTCATGGTTACCGCCACCGACACCGGCCCGGATTCCGATGCGAGGCTGCGCACGGCGCTGGCCGAGGTCGCGGTCGCCGAACAGGTGGACGTCGCGGTGGAGCGGGCCGGACTGGCCCGCCGGGGCAAGCGACTGATCGTCTTCGATGTCGATTCGACCCTGATCCAGGGCGAGGTGATCGAGATGCTCGCCGCACACGCCGGGGTGGAGGATCAGGTCCGCGAGGTCACCGAGGCGGCCATGCGCGGCGAAATCGACTTCGCCGAGTCACTGCGTCAGCGGGTCGCGACCCTCGAGGGGCTGGACGAATCGGTGATCGAGGAGGTCGCGGAGCGGATCGAGCTGACGCCGGGCGCGCGCACCACCATCCGAACCTTGCGCCGCATCGGATTCCGCTGCGGTGTGGTGTCGGGCGGCTTTCGGCAAGTGATCGAACCGCTCGCGCACGAGTTGGAATTGGACTTCGTGCAGGCCAATACGCTCGAGGTCGTGGACGGCAAGCTGACCGGCCGGGTGGTCGGAGAAATCGTCGACCGTGCCTTCAAGGCCACTGCGCTGCGCAAGTTCGCCGCGGAGGCGGGGGTGCCGATGGAGCAGACCGTGGCGGTCGGCGACGGTGCCAACGACATCGACATGCTCAATGCGGCCGGGCTCGGTGTCGCCTTCAATGCGAAGCCGGCGTTGCGCGAGGTCGCCGATGCGGCTCTCTCGCACCCCTACTTGGACGCCGTCCTGTTCATCCTCGGCGTGACCCGCGACGAGGTGGAGGCTGCCGATGCCCGCGACGGCGGAATACGTCGCGTGCCGCTCGTCGGCAGCTGACTCACGTCCGGCGATTATCTCCGGAGGATGTGGTGCTGGAAGTCGCTCCAGACGGTTCGGCGTACAGGACTCCCGCGGGAATTCGGCAGGCTTCACGAAGCTTGCACTCGAGTGCGACCTGCCGTGAGAGGTCGCGCCCGCGCAGCATGTTGACGATCGAGGTGGAGTGATGTCGAGTATCCCGGAGAGCACCGCCGGATTCCGGGACGGTGGTACGGCGGAGCCCGAATTGTCAACGGGTGTCGAGGGTTTCCGTATTCGACATGCGGAGCTGGCGCGCGGTTACGGCGGTCTCGGCGATCCCGAGGATCCCGCCCTGGTGCAGGCCATGCAGATGGTGCTGCACATTCCGAAGGTCGATCCGCCGCGACGCAGTGCGCTGCTGGAGGCCGCTGCGGCGGCCACGGTGGCGCTGTGCCTGGATGAACGGGTCGGACCCGAGGGGGTGTGGGAGCAGCGGTTCCTGGCCTGGAAGCGGTCCCGGATCCGCAAGGTGGCGCGTCGGGCGCGCGGTGCGCAGTGGCTGGCCGCCGATGAGGTCGACGGGGTGACCGTCGAGGTGGACGGTGCGCAGGCGCGGGCCTTCGTGCCGGGGCCGGTCGGTGCGGTCGACCCGCGGATCAGGCGGCTGCAGATCAATGGCACCGATCTCGAACACGACGATCCCGGACCCGCCGATCCCGACCTGCCGGTGCTGTGGGTGAATGCGAAGCTCGGCATGACGCTCGGCAAGGCCGCAGCGCAGGTCGGTCACGCCAGCATGTTGCTCGCCGGTGCGCTTACCGCGGAGGAGGCGCTGCGGTGGTCACAGCGCGAGTTCCGATGCGCGGTGCGCGAATCCGGACCGCAGCGGTGGGCGTCGCTGTGCGAGCAGGTGTCTCGCGGACAGGCCGTCGCGGTTCGGGACGCCGGTTTCACCGAGGTCGCGCCGGGTTCGATAACGGTGATCGCGGTACCGGGACAATCATGATTGCCCGCTGGCAATGATCGTCGCGCCGATGTTCGGCTGCACCGATGAGTCCCCTGAAAATCCGCCGCGAGCGGTGCGCCCACCGGCCGTGGCGGCCTGTCTTCGCGGCCGAATGGCCACGTCGTGGCTACCGGCATGGGTCGGTCGTACGAACAGCGCGCATTTGGGCCAAGATGGAGCCCGTGCCGCAACCGGATCCCGATCTGCTCATTGATTTCACCGACGTGACCATCCGACGTTCGGGTCACACCCTCGTCGGCCCGGTCACCTGGCAGGTCGAGCTCGACGAACGCTGGGTGGTCCTCGGACCCAATGGCGCGGGCAAGACCTCGCTGCTCCGCATGGCCGCCGCCGAAGTGCATCCGACCTCGGGCATTGCCCATTTGCTCGGTGAAGTCATCGGCAAAACCGATGTCAGCGAGCTACGACCGCGCATCGGCTGGTCCTCGGCCGCGGTGGCCAGCCGGATTCCGCGCGAGGAGAAGGTCAGCGATCTGGTGGTCTCCGCCGGGTACGCGGTCCTCGGCCGCTGGCGCGAGCGCTATGACGATGTCGATACCGACCGCGCCATCGATATGCTCGAAAGTCTCGGAGCCGAACATCTTTCCGATCGCACCTACGGAACGTTGTCCGAGGGGGAGCGCAAGCGGGTGCTGATCGCCCGCGCGATGATGACCGATCCGGAGCTGCTGTTGCTCGACGAGCCCGCCGCCGGGCTCGATCTGGGCGGTCGCGAGGAGTTGGTGGAACGTCTCGGCGATCTGGCATCGGATCCCGATTCCCCCGCCATGGTCCTGGTGACCCACCATGTCGAGGAGATTCCGCCGGGCTTCACCCATGGCCTGCTGCTGAACGAGGGCGCGGTCGTCGCACAGGGTTTGCTGCCGGATGTGCTGACCGCTGAGAACCTGAGCGAGGCGTTCCGACAGTCGATCGCGCTGGATCGCGTCGACGGTCGGTACTTCGCGCGACGCGCGCGTCGTTTGGGGCGGCACCGTTCGCGCTGACGGCATACGAGTGATCTGGATTACGCCGTAAAACAAGCACGCGTTAGGGTGCAAGAGTGAGCGGGCGTGAATCAGCAACAGAGCGCGCAATCGCGCATGACGGAGCCGAGCGTGAGCGAGGTGCGGTCGTGCGCGGGCGTCAGCGAGTGAGCCGTCAGCACAAAGCGCGATCGCGCATGACGGCGCCGGATGTCAGCGCGGCGCGGTCATGAGCGAGACGAACGCGCAGCAGCCGATTCCGTCGCTGAGGGACGCGTCGACGGTGATGTTGGTGCGTGACGGTGCGACTGGTCCCGAGGTATTCCTGCAGCGCCGGGTCGGGGCGATGGCCTTCGCCGCCGGTATGACCGTTTTCCCCGGCGGCGGTGTCGATCCGTCCGACGGCACCGCCGATATCGAATGGGCCGGACCCGAACCCGCTTGGTGGGCCGCGAAATTCGGCACCACCGAACCGAGGGCCAAGGCGCTGGTGGCGGCCGCCGTACGCGAAACCTTCGAGGAATGCGGTGTGCTGCTGGCCGGGCCGACCGGCGAAACCATCGTCTCCGATACCACCGGCTACCACGATGCCCGTGCTCGGCTGGAGCGGCGTGAGGTCTCGCTCGCGGCCTTCCTCGCCGAGGAGAAGCTGGTGCTGCGCGCGGATCTGCTGCGGCCGTGGGCGAATTGGATCACCCCGGTGATCGAGCCGCGGCGCTACGACACCCGGTTCTTCGTCGCGGTCCTGCCGCAAGGACAACTCGCCGACGGTGCCACCTCCGAGGCGGCAGAGGTGCAATGGCGCACCGCGGCGGAGGCGCTCGAGCGTTGGCGCGCTGGCAGCGATGTGCTGTTGCCGCCGACCTGGTCGCAGCTCGACGCCATTGCCGAATTCGCTTCCACCGCGGAGATTCTGGCCGTCGACCGGGTGATCGAACCGATCATGCCGGTGCTCACCGGTGACAACGGGCGGCAGGTGCTCGAATTCCCGGAAAACCAGCGCTACTTCGCCGGATTGCCGGATACCAGCAGGCTCCGGGGATCCGCGCGTCCGTGAGGCAGTAGGTTTCCTGCCATGGCCGAATTCGTGACCCTGGAGTTGCCCGAGGATCCCGCCGTCCGCGGCGTTGCCGTCCTCCGGATCGACCGCCCGCCGCTGAACTTGCTGAACGCACAGCTGGTTCGGGAGGTGGCCGAGGCGGCGGCGGTTGTCGCCGCGCACCCCGGGGCAGCGGCATTGGTTGTCTACGGCGATGAGCGGGTCTTCTGCGCGGGCGATGACCTCGTCGAACTCTCCGGGCTCGGCCCGGATCAAGCCGAAGCCATGGCCGCCGATCTGCAGGTGGCACTGGGCTGCCTTGCCAAGGTGCCCCAGCCCACCGTCGCCGCGATCAGCGGCTACTGCCTTGGTGGCGGTCTGGAACTCGCCCTTTCCGCCGACCGCCGCATCGTCGGCGACAATGTCAAACTCGGCCTGCCGCAAATCAAAGCGGGCCTCATCCCGCTCGCGGGTATCCGCCGCCTGTCCCTGCTGATCGGCCCCGGCCCCGCCAAAGATCTCGTCTACACCGGCCGCTTCGTCGAGGCCGAAGAGGCCCGCACGCTCGGCCTGGTCGACGAAGTCGTCGCCCCCGACGACGTCTACACCACCGCCCTGCGCTGGGCCCGACAATTCACCGACGCCCCGACCCGAGCCCTCGCCGCCGCCAAGTCCGTCTTCGAGGCAGGCCCCCACGGCCTGGACCGCGCCCGCACCGAATGGACCACCCTCTTCACCACCGACGACCGCCGCATCGGCACAGAGTCCTACCTTGCCGACGGCCCAGGTTCGGCAACGTTCGTCGGACGCTGAACTCCATCGGTCAAGTGCGATCGGCGGCTTCGTCCGGCTGACGCTTCGGCGTGTTTGTCGTTACTGGCCGGTAGCTCAGGTTTTGCGGTGCTGCGGTCGGTTGCCTCGGGATTGGGCGAGCCGAGTGCCGACGTGGGGTGTAAACAGGAACACGTTCCTGGGTGGTGGGTGGGGTGACTTCCGCGGCGCTCGATGATCGTGAGCCCCGCTCGAGCCCCAGGTTGCTGGCCGCATCCGGGGTAGTCGGCGACGCGCGGGTAGATCATCGGGCAGGATCAGAACCAGAACGAGTCTCGGGGGAAGTGATGGCAATCCGAAATCAGGGTCCTACTCACTGGTCCGCTGCACACGTGCGGCGCGGGGTTGGCTAGGCTTGCCCACCATGACGGTCCACCCCGATGACCCGGCGCCGAACCCGCATGCCACCGAGGCCGAGGTCGAAGCAGCGCTGAAGGATACGAAGCTCGCCCAGGTGCTCTATCACGACTGGGAAGCCGAGACCTATGACGACAAATGGTCGATTTCCTATGACGAGCGCTGTATCGACTATGCCCGCGGCCGGTTCGACGCCGCGGTCGGCCCGGCGCCGCTGCCGTACGAGCGTGCGCTGGAACTGGGCTGTGGCACCGGTTTCTTCCTGCTGAACCTCATGCAGGGCGGCATCGCGAAGTCCGGTTCGGTCACCGACCTGTCGCCGGGGATGGTGAAGGTCGCACTGCGCAATGCCGAGAACCTCGGGCTCGATGTCGACGGCCGTGTCGCCGATGCCGAGACCATCCCGTACGAGGACGACACCTTCGATCTCGTCGTCGGCCACGCGGTGCTGCACCACATCCCGGATGTGGAACTGGCGCTCAAGGAGTGCCTGCGTGTGCTGAAGCCGGGCGGACGTTTCGTCTTCGCCGGTGAACCGACCACCGCGGGCAACTTCTACGCTCGCTGGCTCGGCCGCATCACCTGGAAGGCCACCACCACCGTGACCAAGCTGCCCGCACTGTCGGGTTGGCGGCGTCCGCAAGCTGAACTGGACGAGTCCTCGCGCGCCGCGGCGCTGGAGGCGGTCGTCGACCTGCACACCTTCGATCCGAGCGACCTGGAGGCCATGGCCCGGCGTGCCGGTGCGACCGACGTCAAGGCGAGCACCGAGGAATTCGCGGCGGCGCTGTGGGGCTGGCCGGTGCGCACCTTCGAGGCGGCCGTGCCGGACGAGAAACTCACCATGGGCTACCGGATGGCCATGTACCGCGCGTGGCTGCGGCTGAGCTGGTTGGACGAGAACGTCATGCGCCGGGTGGTGCCGCGCCAGTTCTTCTACAACGCCATGATCACCGGCGTGAAGCCGGGCGCCGCCGCCAAGTAGTGGGCTACCGCTTCGGCCGCGAGGATGTCGTCTTTCTCGGCAGTGCGGCGGGTACCGCCGCGCTGACCGAGGTGGACCGGCTGGAGCTGACACCCGCGACGCACCTGCGCGATTTGGAACGGGTGCGTCGCGAATTCGGCGAGCGGTCGGGGGCTCTCGTGGAAACGGTGCGCCTGCGCCGTCGTGCAGCGGCCAAACTCGTCGATACCGGGCAATGGCTGTTCACCGATGACTCGCTGCAACAGGCGACACCGACGCTGGTCGCCCGCCACCGTGCCACCCGCCTGTCCGGACGCGCCGTACACGATGTGACCTGCTCGATCGGCGCGGAACTCGCCGAGCTGGCCCGCACCTGCCCTTCCGTACTCGGCAGCGACCTCGACGACGTGCGCCTGTCCATGGCCGCACACAATCTCGCGGCATCCCGAAATGTCCTGCTGGCCAAGGCCGATGCCCTTGTCCCGACCAGTACCGGCACCGTAGTCATCGCCGATCCCGCCCGCCGCGCGGACGGCCGCCGCACCCACGATCCGGCCAAACTGCAACCCCCGCTACCGGATCTGCTTGCCGCTTATCCGGGCCGCGACCTAGCCGTAAAGTGCGCTCCCGGACTGGATTTCGACCGCCTGAACTGGTCCGGCGAGATCGAGGTCGTCTCACTCGACGGCGCGGTCCGCGAAGCCTGCCTGTGGTCGGCAGGTCTTTGCGACCCCGGCACAACCCGCCGTGCGACAGTCCTCACCTCCCGTGGCGAATCCGCCACCTACACCGACGCCGCCCCCGATGAGATTCCGCAACAGCCCCCCGGCGAGTGGATCATCGACCCCGACGGCGCCATCGTCCGCGCAGGCTTGGTCCGCCACTACGCCGCTGAACACGGTCTCTGGCAACTGGACCCGCAAATCGCCTACCTGACCGGCAACACCGTCCCTCGAGGCGTCCGCGGCTTCCGCATCCTCGACCGCCTCGAATTCCGCGAAAAATCCCTCCGCCGAGAACTGACCCGCCGCAACTGTGGCCCCCTGGAAATCCGTATCCGCGGCCTCGACATAGACCCCGACACCCTCCGCAAACGCCTCAAGCTCCGCGGCACCACCCCCTACACCCTCATCCTCACCCGCCTATCTCGTACCGCCGCCGCCTTCCTCTGCTCCTAACCCCCCGGGAATGCGCCTCACCCACCGGGAATGCACTTGCGTCACCGAGAATGCACTGTCGGCGCCCGCGTCCCGACGCAGACCGGTGACGATCAAGTCCCCAGAACTGCGCCCGCCCCCACAGCACCGTTGCCTTATCGGCCCGGCCATGGCGTCGAGAATGTAATGGGGGCGGGGTCACTTCGGTGTTCACCGCGACCAGCGATGGTGATCACGGCCCAGGACCGCGCTGCACCCCAACCGCACGCCACACCGTACTCGCACACGCCCCCTCCCCGCGCTCGCCGGCGTCGAGAATGCCACATGCTCTCGACGACCCAGAGCGCCTACCGCTCGGGCTTGAAGGTGAAGACTTCGCCTATCCGGGTAGCAAGGACTACCTCGCCCTTGGGGCCGATGGAGGTGCCGGTGGTGGTGCCCTTCGCGTTCGGGAGGACATCCGAGTCGACGGTTGTGCCGGTTTTGGTATCGAAGGTGATCAGATTGATGCCATCGCCGATGGCGGCGGCCGTGTAGCCGGTGTCACCCGCGGTTTGGACGGGGATGCCGCGCAGGGTGAGATCCTTACGTTCCCAGGCGATTTCGGCGGTGTCGCCCTTATCGCGCAGTGCGAGCAGGTGGCCGTCGTCGCCCGCCGGGATGATCAGGCCGTCGCTGGAGACGGAAATGCCGCCGCGCGGAGCCCAATCCAGCGGCTGCACCCATTTGGTGCGGCCGTCGGCGGCATCGACCGCGATGAGGCGCTTGGAATTGTCGCCGACGTAGACGGTGCGGCCGTCGGCGGACAGCGTCGGACTGGTCGCGCTGCCCTCGGTCAGCAGGTCCGCGCTCCATTCCTGCTGAATCTTATTGTCGGCGTAGCGCAATGCGACCAGTGCGGCAACCGGCTTGCCCGGCTTCCACAACGTGACGAAGAAGCGGCCGCTGGACACCTCGATCGGCGAGATATTGGCGACCGGGCACTGCGGCCCGCCGACCGCGCAGTCGTCGAGACCCTGACCGGATGCGGGGCGGATGAGGTCCGGATACTCCAGGAAATCGGGGTCGCCGAGCAGTTGGGCGGTGCCGACGACGCGCTCGCCGGTCTGGCGGCTCAGCACATCCATCTGACCGGACTGGGTGACCGTCAGGATGTTCCCGTCACCGGTGAATTGCGCCGAAACCGGTACGCCCGCAACGGGAGTCCGCCAACGCGGCTGTCCGATGGAGTTGAACGCATTGACCCCGCTGTCGTCACCGACATAGACATTGGTCCCGCTGTCGACCACCGACGGCGCGGAGATCGCATTCGGTCCCAGCGCGTTGCAGAAGCGCTTGCGGCCGGTCGGCATCTGCAGCGAGAGAATGGCGCAGTTGTTGGGGGCCGACGTGGTGAGGAACATTTGCCCGTCCGGGCCGATCGTCAAGGGTTCCTCGATCGGCCCACCGACCGGTCGTGACCAGCTCAGCGAGAGCTTCCGCGAGCCGGTGACCGGGCTGACGCCACTGTTGCGGCCGCCGTTGTGCGCGGTGGTCCAGCCTTTGCCGGATCCGACGGTGATGTCGTCGACATCGGTACCGCAGCCCGTCAGTATCAGGGCCCCGATGGCCGCCACCGCACCCAGTCGGGACAGGGTCAGCCTGCGCGCCGGATTGGCCAGTACGCCGCCGCTTCGCACCTGCTGCACTCCTGTCGTCGTGGACGTGACCGAAAGCGTGTCCGCCCCCCGGATACGTGCACCGCCCAAGTCGGGTTGCCCGCGTGGAGGTTCGCCGCCGTCGGCGGCGCAGCGATCACTGTACGGGAGGGTCGGCCGACGTTGTACGGGTCCCGGCGGTGTTTGTCGACCGGATAAGCTCTAAGCCGTCGCGACCGGGACGGTCGCCATGGAAGGACCACGACAGGAGATGAGTTCGTGACGAGCATGTGGGGCGCACCGTTGCGCTCGCGGTGGCGCGGCTCGCGCCGCCGGGATCCGCAGCAAGCGCGATTTCTGACGCTGGCTTCGCTGCGCTGGGTCCTCGCGAACAAGGCGTACACGCCTTGGTACCTGGTGCGGTACTACCGGCTGTTCAAATTCAAGGCGGCCAATCCGCATATCGTGCTGCGCGGCATGGTCTTCCTCGGCAAGCGCGTCGAAATCCACGCGACCCCTGAACTGGGCCGGATGGAGATCGGACGCTGGGTGCATATCGGCGACGGCAACGCCATTCGCTGCCATGAGGGTTCGCTGCGGATCGGCGACAAGGTCGTCTTCGGCAAGGACAATGTGGTCAACACCTACCTCGATATCGAGATCGGTGAATCCACGCTGGTCGCGGACTGGTGCTACATCTGCGACTTCGATCACCGCATGGACGACATCAATATGCCGATCAAGGATCAGGGCATCGTCAAGAGCCCGGTCCGCATCGGCCCGGACACCTGGATCGCCGCCAAGGTGACCGTGCTGCGCGAAACCCGCGTCGGCCGCGGCTGTGTGCTGGGCGCGCACGCGGTGGTCAAGGGCGAGATTCCGGACTACAGCATTGCCGTCGGGGCACCCGCCAAGGTTGTCAAGAATCGCAAGGCGACTTGGGAGGCCGGAGCCGAGGAGCGCGCCAAATACATTGCCGCGCTGGAAGATATCGAGCGCAAGAAGAACGGCGCCACCCAGTCGGTATAAATACCATCGGGCCCCGGGATCCGGACTGGACCCGGGGCTCGTGTTCTTTCGGACGTCGTGCGTCGGTGCCAGTCGGTACGGTCACGGCATGAACAGGTACGCGGCGCTGTTGCGCGGGATCATGCCGACGAACCCCAATATGAAGGGGGAGAAGCTGCGCGGGGTGTTCGAGGGACTCGGATTCGAGAAGGTCGCCACGGTATTGGCCAGTGGGAATGTGGTCTTCCGTACCGCGGACACCGATATCGCGAAGTTGGAAGCCCGCATCCAGGACGCGCTGAACAGCGAACTCGGAATTCCGGGCGGCACCATCGTGCGCACCTACGACGAACTGCGCGAGCTGCTCGATACTGATCCGTTTCCGGGCCTGACCCACGGTCGCGGCACCTACCTCACCGCGACCTTCCTCAAACAGGCCCCGCCGAACGTTGCCGAAGAGCTGCGCGAACACTCCGAACCCGGCGTCCGGATCGTCGGCTACGACGCGGCGGCCCGCGTCGTCCTCGCGGTCATCGACAACACCGAACCGCGCACCCCGAATTTCATGGCCTGGATGGAGAAGACCTATAGCAAGGAGATCACCACCCGCACGTGGCTCACCATCCAGAAGATCGTCAAGAAGATGGAGAGCTAGCGCTACTTCGGATCCCGCTCGGGGAGGGGGCGTTCGATGATGGTGGGGCGGCCGAGGGGGTTGCGAACGCGGCGTTTGGCCGAGGAGTAGACCAGGGCGGTTTCGGCGGCCACGACATCCCAGGCGAAGTCGGCGGTGAGGCGTTCGCGGGCGGCATAGGCGCGGTCCTGGGCGGCGGCCGGATCGTCGAGGGTGGCGCGCACCGCATCGACGATGCCGTCCACGTCCGCCGGTTCGAACGACGCGCCGGTGACGCCGTCGATGACGGCCTCGCCGAGACCACCAGCGGTGGAGGTGATCAGCGGAGTACCGGCGGCGGCGGCTTCGAGTGCGACGATTCCGAAGGGTTCGTAGCGGCTCGGTAGCACGATGGCATCGGCGCCGTGCAACCAGCCGAGCAGTTCCTCGTGATCGAGCTGACCGGCGAAGGTCACCGCCCGCGCGACCCGATGCACCCGGGTGCGTTCGCGCAGCCATTCGAACTGGGTGCCGATACCGGCGACGGTCAATGTTGTGCCGGGGTGGGCGCGGCGGATGCGTGGCAGCGCGGCGATCGCGTCCTGCACGCCCTTCTCGTACTCGAGTCGACCCACGTAGAGCAGACGCGGCGGGCCGGTACGCGGTGCGCGCGGCCGAAAAGTCCAGGCGCCCACATCGATTCCATTGCGGATCACCGTCATCGGTACCCGCTCGGGCCCGTAGAGCCGCTCCACCTCGTCCTGCATGGACGTGGAGCAGGTGATCAGGGCATCCGATTCATTGGCCAGCCACCACTCGACCGAATGCACCTGCTTATTGACCCGACCCGAGACCCACCCGCTGTGCCGCCCTGCCTCGGTGGCGTGGATGGTCGACACCAGCGGCACGTCGTAGTACTCGGCCAGCGCGATCGCCGGATGCGCGACCAGCCAATCGTGTGCGTGCACGACATCCGGGACCCAGCCGTCGCCGATGCCGGGCTTGCCGAGTGCGACACCCGCGCGCACCATGGCGTGGCCCATGGCCAGCGTCCAGGCGAGCATGTCCTCGCCGAAGTCGAAACACGGCGGATCCTCCGCGACCGCGACCACCAGCACGCCATCGGCGATGAAGGAGTGGGTGGGGTGGGTCACGGAGTCGGTGCCGGAGGGGCGGCGGGCGAGCACGACAACTTCGTGACCGGCCGCGGCCAGTTCGACCGCCAGGTGATGCACATGGCGGCCCAACCCACCGACCACAACCGGTGGGTACTCCCACGACACCATCAAGATCTTCATGAATGTCCTTATCAGGCGGAGTCTCGGTCCGCGATCGCCAGCCGCCGTGCGTCCAAACTCGGGAAGAACCCGTCGGCCGCCCCCCATCCTGCCGCCAACTGGTGTGCTTTGGCGACTTGGCCCGCGCCGACGGCGGCCGCTATTTCCCGCACGGCGTGGGCGTGTCGGTGCGCGCGGTCGCGTGCGTAGCCGGCCGCGGAGTCCTTGCTGACCATGAATGCCCAGTCGCTGGACACGGTGAGGATGGCCTCGCGCAGCAGTTGATCGGCGACCGGGTCGCGCAGTGCTGGACCGCCGTCCGCGGCGCGCATTTTGTCGACCGTATCGAGGGTGAGCCGGACTATATCGTCGTTCAGTTCGACCAGGTCTTCGACCTGGTCACCGGCCCACACTCGCCAATCCTTACCCGAACCCCAGGACGAATCGGCCAGCGGGACCGGTTCGCCAACGAACCCACGCGCCCTGGCATCGGCCAGGGTGCCAACCGTGACGCCAGCCTCGGGCAGTGCCCGCAGCACCTTGGCCAGCCACTGCGGACCCTCATGCCACCAGTGCCCGAACAACTCGGTATCGAATGCGGCGACGACCAGGGCCGGACGTCCGATCCGCGCCGATTCGTCGATCAGTCGTTCGCGCACGGTACGCACGAAATCGTCGACATCGCGAACCACGGCCGCGGCCGCCAGTTCCGGGTCGTACGGGGCCTTGTCCGGGCCGGCGATCGTTTTGCCGGTGACGCGGGCGGGCTTGAGACCCGTGGCATGGTCATAGTGATGAAAGTCACGGTAGGCGCTCTGCCCCGGATAGCCGGACTTGGGCGACCAAACCCGGTAGCTCACTTGCAGATCGCGCCCGAAGGCCACCACATCCGATTCCCGGACCGGGCGGCCGAGGGTGGTATCGCCGCGCAATGCGGGCCCGTCGACCATGAAATGTGTCACCCCGGCGGCCGAGTATCCGGTCTCCATGTCGGGGGTGTAGCCGCACTCGGGTGCCCAGATGCCGGTCGGGGTGTGACCCCAACGGTGTCTGGCATCGATCAGACCCTCGCTGAGCTGGAACGCGCGCAGCCGCGGGTGCAGCAGGGGCTGAAACGGGTGCGCGAGCGGGCCGCCGAGCAGTTCGATGGCCTCGGCGTCGATCAGCTGCCGCCACACCGGCGCCGCGCCGTGGCTCCAGTGCAGTTCGAATTCCGCGAGCGCTGCCGCGGCCAGCCGGTGCTCGTGTCTGCCGAGCGCGATATTGCCCGCCATCGCGGCTTCGTCGGCGCGCAGCTGCCAATTGCCGAGCCAATGATGCATGCCCGCAAGACAATGTGGATCATCGAGCTGGGCGGCGAGCACCGGTGTGATGCCGAGGCTGAGCAGATGCGAATGGCCCTCCGCGGCAAGGGTTCTCAGTACATCGACGACCGGAAGGTAAGAGGCTGCCCAGGATTGGTAGAGCCATTCCTCGCCGACCGGCCAGCGGCCGTGGTGGGCCAGCCAGGGCAGGTGGGAATGCAGGACCAGGGTGAACTGGCCGGGAACTTCTTGTCTACTCAAGGCTTCACCGCGATGGCGACCAGGTCGAGGCTCGCATCGATGTCCTCGGTGCTCAGTGCGAAATCATCGATGGCGACCGCTGCGACATCGGCGGTCAGCTCAGCGGGCCACGGCTGTCCGGCCAGCGCGCGCTCGATCTGTGCATCAATGAACGAACCACCGTGTTTGGCATCCAGCGCCTTCAGCGTCGGCCCGTGGTGCACACCGGTCATGAGCGTGACTCGGAAACCCGCGTCGACGAGCAGTTCGGTGAGTTCGTCGGCATTGAGTTCACGGGTGTGGAACGGGTTGAGCGGGGTATCGCGCCCGGGGGAGAAGGTGATCCGGTTCGGCGTGCTGATCAGCAGTTCGCCGCCGGGACGCAGCACCCGCAGGCACTCCCGGATGAACTGCCCCTGGTCCCAGAGGTGTTCGATCACTTGAAAATTCACCACGACATCGACCGTCTCGTCCTCCAACGGCAGCGCGGCGAGATTGCCTTGGATCATCTCCACTCGCGGATAACGCGCGCGCACGTGCTCGACCGCACTGGTGTCGTAGTCCAGACCGATTACTTTGGTGGCCACATCGGCGATCATGTTCGCGCCGTAACCCTCACCGGATCCGGCCTCCAGCACCGTCTTTCCGGCGCATCGCTCGAGCAGGCGCGCATAGACGATCTCGTGCCGACGGAACCAGTAGTTCTCCTCGGCGATGCCGGGTACGGTCCGCTCGCCGGTCAGCGGCAACGGCTCCAAGGCCGACTCGGGAGTAATGCCCGGGGTGGTGCCCACTGCGGCAGGGATCACAGCCTCGCTCATCGCTCCGACGTTACTGGTACGGCGGCCGCACATTATCGCCAGGATCGCTGTTGTGAGAGAGAAGCAACTAAGTTACCCATGAGTAACTTAACGTAGGGTAGTGTCACGCCCTGAGCTACCAACAAGGACGTACGGCGCCGCTCGTGCGACCACCACACACGTGTAACCAAGAACAGGAGGTCGACGAAGACCGATGCCGAACATCGTCGTACTCATCAAGCAGGTTCCCGACACCTGGTCCGAGCGCAAGCTGACCGACGGTGATTTCACCCTCGATCGCGAAGCCGCCGACGCCGTTCTCGACGAGATCAACGAGCGCGCCGTCGAAGAAGCGCTGCTGATCAAGGAGGCCCAGGGCGGCGAGGTCACCGTGCTGGCCGCGGGTCCGGACCGGGCCACCGAGGCCATCCGCAAGGCGCTGTCCATGGGTGCCGACAAGGCCATCCACATCAACGATCCGGCGATCCACGGCTCCGACGCCGTGCAGACCGCCTGGGTGCTTGCCAGCGCGCTGGGCCAGGTCGAGGGTGTCGAGCTGGTCATCGCGGGCAACGAGGCCACCGACGGTCGTTCCGGTGCGGTCCCCGCGATCATCGCCGAGTACCTGGGCCTGCCGCAGCTGACGCATCTGCGCAAGCTGACCGTCGACGGTGACAAGATCACCGGCGAGCGCGAGACCGACGAGGGTGTGTTCAAGCTGGAGGCCACCCTCCCGGCCATCGTCAGTGTCACCGAGAAGATCAACGAGCCGCGCTTCCCGTCCTTCAAGGGCATCATGGCCGCGAAGAAGAAGGAAGTGCAGACCTTCACGCTGGCCGACCTGGGCGTCGACCCGTCGACCGTCGGTGTCGCCAACGCGGGCACCGCCGTCACCGCGGCCACCCCGAAGCCCCCGCGCACCGCGGGCGAGAAGATCGCGGACGAGGGCGACGGCGGTACCAAGATCGCCGCGTACCTGGTTGGTCAGAAGATCATCTGATCCCGCCCGAGACTGCTTAGGAGAGAACACAAATGGCAGAAGTACTTGTGCTCGTCGAGCACGCCGACGGTGCGATCAAGAAGGTCAGCACCGAACTGCTCACCGCCGCGAGCACACTCGGTGAGCCCGCCGCCGTCGTGACCGGCCCGGCCGGTACCGGTGAGAAGCTGGCCGACGCGCTGGCCGCCGCGGGCGCCGCGAAGATCTACATCGCCGAATCCGACGATGTCGAGAACTTCCTCGTCACCCCGAAGGTCGATGTGCTCGCGGGTCTGGTCGAGTCGATTTCCCCGGCCGCGGTGATCGTCGCCGCCACCGCCGAGGGCAAGGAGGTGTCGGGCCGCCTCGCCGCGCGCATCGGCTCCGGCCTGCTCGTCGATGTCATCGACGTCAAGTCCGACGGTTCGGTCGTGCACTCCATCTTCGGTGGCGCGTTCACCGTCGACGCCAAGGCCACCGGCGACGTGCCGGTGATCTCGGTGCGCCCGGGCGCCGTCGAGGCCACCGCCTCGGCCGGTGCGGGTGAGAAGGTGACCGTCGAGGTACCCGCACAAGAAGAGGGTGTTGTGAAGGTGACCTCGCGCGAGCCGATCGTCGGTGGCGACCGTCCGGAGCTCACCGAGGCGAGCATCGTCGTCTCCGGTGGTCGCGGTGTCGGTTCCGCCGACAAATTCGCGGTCGTCGAGGCGCTGGCCGATTCGCTCGGCGCCGCCGTCGGCGCCTCGCGGGCCGCGGTCGACTCCGGCTACTATCCGGGCCAGTTCCAGGTCGGGCAGACCGGTAAGACGGTCTCCCCGCAGCTCTACATCGCCCTCGGCATCTCCGGCGCCATCCAGCATCGCGCCGGTATGCAGACCTCGAAGACCATCGTCGCGGTCAACAAGGACGAAGAGGCCCCGATCTTCGAGATCGCCGACTACGGCATCGTCGGCGACCTGTTCAATGTCGCCCCGCAGCTGACCGAGGCTGTGAAGGCGCACAAGGGCTGATAGCTCAGCGCTGTTCGAGTGGCCCCGGCCGGAAACGGCCGGGGCCACGGGGTTTTCCGGGGCTATCATTGCGGCATGTCCCTGCCCCGCCTCGAGCGTCCTGACCTGCCTGAGTACATGACTTGGGAGGAACTGGAGCGTCTACCCGGCGAGATCGCGGAACAGATCGAGCTGTGGGAGGGGCGTGTGGTGTGTGGTGTGGGTACGCCGAGGTCCCGGTGAACATCAGATATTCATGCGCCGATTGACTCATGAGCTCGAGCGGTGCGCGCGCAACGATATGGCGGCAGACGCTGAACGCTGCTGGGTGGCCAATCTCGAAACCAATGTCTTTCTCGGGAACAGCGGGAAGTCCGACTTCCTCACCCCCGATTTCTTGGTGCGCCGCTGTCTTGGTGGGGCTTACCGGGACGTCCGCGCGGCCGATACCGTGCTGGTAGGCGAAGTGCTGTCACCGTCCAATATCCCGTCCGATATCGAGGCCAAGAAGAGTCGGTATGCGAAGGCCGGGATACCGTGGTATTGGGAAGTGACTCTGAAAGCGGATGTCAGCGCCATCGCATTTATCCGTGCGTACGGCTTGGAGATCGGGTACGCGCAGCTACCCGACGGGATCAGCCCGCTGCACCCAGCCGCGTATCGGATCGTCGGGGAATGGGTTAACGACGGCGAGGAGCGAGTGTCATTCACGCACCCGTTCCCGATCGATGTTCCGTGGACAGCGCTCGCCTACTGACGGGATGCCATGTGACTCAGTGCATCGAACCGCACCCGGAAGTGTTCGGCGTCGTCTCCGTGTGTTCGCTCGGCAATATCGCGCACCGGTCGCAGTTCAGCTACCAAGCGCGCCGATGCAAGCCGCCGTTATCGAGCCAGCGAGGCGGCCGAATCTATAGGACTGGCAACCATTTTGGGCTACTGTTCGAAGGCGCTGACTGACTGCGAGTTCTGGGGCAACGGGGGGTTTGCATGACCAACGTCGATGACAATGGCGGCCTTCGAGTGGAATCGGCATCGTCGACGCTGGGTGGCGGCCTAGCGGCCAGTGCTCGACAGGAACAGTTCAGCCTTGCTTTCATCCGCATGGTCGCTGCTGCTGCGGGTTGTTCGATCAAGAGTCATGCAACCGACTACGACGGAGTTGACATCACGATCGTGGCGTCTGCGGAGTACGAGCGGTACTACTGTCCAGAATTCGAGATGCAGCTCAAGTGCACGACACAGCATCACCTACTCAAAACCAGCCATCTGGCATAGTCGCTGGAGCGTGACCGGTTCCTCAAGCTGGTGAACCATTTCAAGCCGCATGTACTGAGAACATGCGGCCAACCTTGGTGAGATCGAGGATCATAAGGCCAGCAAGACTGTCCACCTACCCAGAAGTAACCTGTTTGATGTTGGTGGGCTTCAGAGCATTATGCAGATAATCGGCGAAGGAGGTCAGTGGTGAAAAGGGCTCCGCTCGACACCCTCGGCGAGATTGCGTCCACTCTATCGCCGCCAGCTGTGTCGCAGTACCTCGCGACCCATGACTGGCAGCTCGAGACTCGCGACCAAGATGTCAAGGAGATTTGGCGACTTCCGGGTGAGGACGGCCTCCTCGGCCGGATCATGTTGCCTCTAGCCACCGATTACGTCGATTTCCGTGGGCGCTTCCGGGACACACTCCAAGCTCTCGCCACCATATATGACTGGGATCCTGCGCAACTGGCCGAACAAATCGCTGCGGCACGTGCCGATCTGTTTTTCGTGCGACTCGACCAAGAAATGACAGACGGCACAATCCCGTTCCGACAGGCCGAAACCACCCTGGAAGCCCTGTTTGCGATGATGAAGGCCGCCGCCACAACCGCTGACGACCCAACTCACTCGCATCGTGGTAGAAGGTCGGCCACCGTCACCGACTTCCTCGAAGATGACATTCGTCTCGGACATACCAAACGTGGCAGCTTCGTATTCACCGTAGTCACCCGCCTTGGTGATATCCCGGGCGTCCCCGAAAAGTGCACGTTCCGTTGGCTGGTGACGACTACGAATGGGCGATCCGGGCACACCAGAGCAAGCAGCCGATTGTCGTGTCCGGTGACCTGATATTCGAACGTGGCGCTTGGCGACTGACGGGAACGATCAACGTAGACCCGAGCTTCTTGGACCGCGAGACCTGACGTCGGCTCGCGACTGTGGCGCAAACGGCGAACTGTTACGCAGCTGACCCAAAGTCTTGACGGCGCAAAGGGCTGGAAAGCCTACGTTGCTCGAGTGGCCCAGGGGTAACAGCCGGGGCCACTTGCGTCTTCATGCGTCCGCGTCCAATCGGGCTAACCTTTAGCGGCGGTGCAGCCCCGCCAGCAGCGTGGTGAGGATCGGGGAGCGGCGCGCATCGCTGCGCAGGACCGCGGAGACCGGAATTCGTAGTCGGTGCTCGGCGAGGTGCAGGACGACCAGGCCCTCGGTCGGACTGTCGGCGTAGAGCACGGTCCAGGCGTCCGGGCGATTGATCAGCTCCATGGTCGCGGTGTGGTCCGGTGGAATCGGTGGACCGAAGGTGGGGCCCGCGGCTAGATCGGCGAAGGCGGCCCGAATCACATTGTGCAGCAGGACCTGTTCCTGCTCGGGCGGGAGCAGCAGCGGATACGGGCTCAGATCCGCCAGCGTCACCTGATCACGCGGGGCCAGCGGATGGGCGGCGGAAGTCGCGATGACGAGGTCCTCGATCCACAGCATCTCGACCGCCAGACCCGGCTCGTCGACACTGCCGCGGATTAGCGCGAGATCGCAGTCGCCGTCGGCTACCGCGGTGATCCGCTGCCGGAACGGTTTGATGACGAATTCGATCTCCGCGTCCGAATGCGCGGCGCGCGCCCCGGCGATCGCGGACAGCGATCGGGTGGCGAAGGACATATTGGCGGCCAGCCGGATGCGGTGACCGGAGGTGCGCACGGTGGCGCGGATGGCCGACTCCAGACTGAGCATCTGTTTAGCCAGGGGAAGTAGCCGCATGGTCGCGTCGGTCGGCACAACGGCCCTGGTAGAGCGCTCGAACAGGGTTACGCCGAGGTCACGCTCCAGCCGGGCGATCTGATGGCTGATCGCCGATTGGGAGATGTAGCAGCGGGCGGCGGCCCTGCTGAAACTCAGCTCCTCGCACACCGCGACGAAGTAGGTGAGCTGGCGAAGCTCCACTTGATCTCCAATTCATGAGCAATCCAGATAAGAGTCATATCTATTATGCGCCTGAACACCTGAAATATCTGCGGATCGAATGACGGTTGGTAATGAGAGAAGGAGGCTGTCATGGAACACGCAGATGTTGTCATCGTTGGATCGGGATTCGGGGGGCTTGCCGCCGCTAAGCAGTTGGCCAAATCGGGCATTAGTTACGTTCTTATCTCGAGCACTCCGGAGCATCTCTTCCAACCGTTGCTCTACCAGGTCGCGACAGGTGTGCTGGCCTCGAACGAGATCGCCCCGCCGATCGCCTCGGTGCTGCGTAGGCATAAAGAGGCCGATGTCCGGCTCGGCAAGGTCGTCGCCATCGACGCCGACAACGCGGTGCTCACCTACGAGCACGACGGCGCGCGCACCCAGATCCGCTACGGCTCACTGATCGCCGCCACCGGCGCCTCGCAGTCGTACTTCGGCCGCGACGACTTCGCGGACAAGACGTTCTCGCTCAAGACCATCGACGACGCGAAGTTGCTGCGCGCACAGATCGAACGTGTCTTCACCGAGGCCGAGGCCGAGGACGCGGATGCGGAGACCCGCAAGCGACTGCTGAGCTTTGTGGTGGTCGGCGCGGGCGCGACCGGTGTCGAAGTTGCCGGTCAGCTGAAGGAACTCGCGAAACGGCATTACCACCAAGAGGTTTCGGTGACCCTGGTCGAGGGTGCGGGCGAGGTGCTGCCGCCCTTCGGCGGTGGACTCTCGGAATATGCGAAGGCCTCGCTGACGAAGAGCGGCGTCGAGGTGCTGCTCGGCACGTTCGTGACCGATATCGAATACGGCAAGGTGACCGTCAAGGATAAGCAGGGCCATGAGCGCCGGATCGCTGCCGAGACGGTGGTCTGGTCGGCGGGTGTGCAGGCGGGCGGATTCGCGCGGATCCTGGCCGAAGCCACCGGCTGCGAAACCGACCGGGCCGGAAGGCTTTTGATCAACCCGGATCTGACCGTCGGCGGACATGCCGATATCTACGCGATCGGCGATATGACCTCGCTCAACGGCTATCCGGGCCAGTCGCCGGTCGCCATGCAGGAGGGCAGGCACGCCGCCGACATCATTCGCCGCAAGCAGCTCCCCGGCACCCCGTTCAAGTACTGGGACAAGGGCAGCATGGCGGTGATCAGCCGGTTCAGCGCGGTGGTGAAACTCAACGAGCACATCACCTTCCGCGGCGTCATCGCCTGGACCATGTGGCTCGCGGTGCATCTGCTCTACCTGGTCGGGTTCCGCAACCGCTTCGCCGCCGTGGCCTCGTGGCTGGTCGCCTTCATCGGCACGGGTCGTCCCGGTTTCGACGAGGTGGACGCGGCCCGAGAGCCCGAACGTCTGCCGGAGCGCGATGCCGCTTGATCCACTCCGACATCGCGTCGGGTCGATGTGATCCGACGCGGTCCCGCATCTTCGGGTGGTCGCCACCGCAACGACTGATTTCCTGAGGCGCACCTGAGTCTGGCCTGAAGACGCGGGGAGGCGGCCAAGCTCATCATCTCGTTCACCGAACCGGCATCGCGGCGACACTTCGAGGTTGCTCCTGCGCAGTTTCGGGCTGGCTTCATCACGGATATGACTATTTCGTCCGTGTTGACAGCCCCGGCTCGACCGACGGACTCCGGGGCGGAACGGTCTCGGTATTCGCTGGTCGTCTCATCCGATTCGGAGCACCGGCTGGCCGCGCAGCGCCTGCGCTACGGCGTGTTCGCCAGTGAGCCCGGCTTCCACATTCCCGATAACGGAACGGGTCTGGACGCCGACCGTTTCGACGAGTACTGCGATCACCTGCTGGTTCGCGACGATCGGACCGAGGAATTCGTCGGCTGCTATCGAATGCTGCCGCCGGACAAGGTGACTGCCGCGGGCGGTTACTACACGGCCACCGAATTCGATCTGGCCCAACTGGATCCGCAGGGAAACCGGATCGTGGAAATGGGCCGTGCGTGCGTGGTCCCCGACCACCGCAACGGCTCGGTGCTGACCCTTATGTGGGCGGGCATCCTGCACTACATCCAGCTCACCGGATACGAGTGGGTTATGGGTTGCGTATCGGTGCCTATGCAGGACACGCCCGCCGATCCGGTCGGTGTGAATGTGCGCGGGGTGCGCGATATGCTGCTCGGCCGTCACGGATCCGATCCCGAGCGGCGGGTACATCCGCACCGCCCGGTGGTCGTCGACGGGCTGACGCTGGACGAGATGACACCGCCCGCGCGCCCGAAGCTGCCCCCGCTGCTGCGCGGCTACCTGCGCCTGGGCGCGGAGATCTGCGGTGAACCCGCGCACGATCCGGACTTCGCGGTCGCCGATTTCGTCGCGCTGCTCGGCCTGGACACGATCAACACTCGCTACCTCAACCGATTACAAGACGCGGCCAATGCACTCGACGGGGGACGGTGAGTCAGATGGTGTTCGACGCGCCGCCCGCACAGCGCACCGCGCATTCCTGGATGCCGTCGAGCCCGTGTGGGCCCGGCTGTATCGATTCCGTCGACGAGATCGGCACCGCACGCGTGATCGGCCGACTATTCGGTGTGGTCGGGTTGTTGGTCAGCTTTCCGGTTGTCAATGTCGTGACGCCGCGCGGTCGGCGCGAACAGTTGCAGCGGCGGTATGCGCGAACTGTTTTGAGCTGTCTCGGGATTCGGTTGCGCGTTGTCGACAACCGAGCCGATGCGGGGGATACGGCCGATGCCCGCTTCGGCGATTCGGGTGCCGGGTTGCTGATCGTGGCCGGACATATCGGCTGGACCGATGTGGTCGTCCTGGCCGCGGTGCAGCCACTTGGTTTCGTGGCCCGCGCCGATATGGTCGACTGGCCGTTACTCGGTGGACTGGCCAAACTGATGCGGGTCATTCCGATCGAGCGCGAACGGCTGCGCGAATTGCCCGGTGTGGTGGCGCGTCTGGGCGAGCGGCTGGCGGCGGGGGATCGAGTCGCGGTCTTCCCGGAGGGCACCACCTGGTGTGGCCGCGCCTACGGCACTATGCGGCCCGCGCTCTTCCAAGCGGCGGTGGACACCGGAACATCGGTGCAGCCGGTGCGGCTGCGGTATCTGGACGCACACGGCACTCAGTCGACCATTCCCGGATTCGTTGGTGACGACAGCTTCGGCACTTCGGCGAAGCGGGTCCTGCGCTCGCGCGGCATGGTGGCCGAGGTGGTGCTCGAACCGGTGGAGTATCCCGGACTCGATCGTCGTGATCTGGCTCATCGGTGTGAACAAGCGGTGCGCGGTGCCGATCTGTCGCGCCACGGCGCCATCGAGGCCTCGGATTGGATCGAGGCGACGGCGACCCGGGTGCAGGATCCGGAATCGGCCGATGCGCAGCCGCAACGGCCGTCGCGGCGGTTGCGACCGTTCCGGCGCAGGGGCTCCGGACACCGGGTCGCGGTGTCGACAGACTGATCCGCCCGTCTGGCGATGCCGACATGACCTGTGGCACGGCCGCGCCCGGGCAGGTGAAGCACAGCTCGCGAACGAGTTGATCCGCGACCGCAGCGTGGTGGCTGCGGGTTTGCTGGCCGGGGCGTCGGAGGGTCGGGTACGTTGAGCCAAGGCGAGAACGGCGATGCCCGTGCACGGATTCATCGAGCGAACTCGGCGGGCGATCGGCGGCACCTTCGCAGCGGGAGCGGCGCTATGGATCTGAATACGATCACCGATATTGTTCGGCGTCCTTCCGAGCAACCGGGCGCGGACTGGCGCGACGGCGATGCGTGGCTGGCCGGGGGAACGTGGTTGTTCTCGACCGAGCAGCCGGAACTGCGCCGTCTCGTCGATATCACCGCACTCGGCTGGGACAGTCTGGTGCCGAGTCCCTCGGGACTGGAGATCGGCGCGACGTGCACCGTCCGCGAGCTGAATGCTTTTGCGCCGCCACGTGATTGGCTCGCCGGGACGCTGTTCTCCACGTGCTGCGATGCGTTTCTGTCCTCGTTCAAGGTCTGGAATGCGGCGACGGTCGGCGGCAATATCTGCATGTCGCTGCCGGCGGGGCCGATGATCACGCTGACGGTCGCACTGGACGCCACGTACACCGTGTGGGCCACCGAAGGATCCGAACGCACCGTCGATGCGGCCGACTTCGTTATCGGTGACCACCGAAACGTCCTCGGCCCCGGCGAGATCCTGCGCCGCATCGATATCCCGGTGACCGAACTTCACAAGCGGTGTACGCACCGGAGGTTCAGCCTGACGCGCCTTGGCCGCTCGACGCTGTTCCTGATCGCCACCCAATCGCCGGAGTCCCGGGACCTGCAGCTCACCATCACCGCGGGCACTACTCGCCCGGTGCGCTTGGCGTTCGACACCATGCCCGACGCCGAGACGCTGCGCGAGCGCGTCGACGCCATCCCCGAAGACCTGTGGTTCAGCGACCCGAACGGCACCCCCGAGCACCGTCACCACCTGACCAGGTACTTCGCCGAGGAGATCCGCGTCGAACTCACCGAAGGCGGTCGGCCGTGACGTACACCGTGAACGCGAAGACCTTCGACGCCGAGCCGAATCCGGGTCAATGCCTGCGCACATTCCTGCGCTCGCTCGGCTTCCACGGTGTCAAGAAGGGTTGCGACGCGGGCGATTGCGGCGCATGCACGGTATGGCTGGACGGTGCGCCCGTGCACAGCTGCATCACGCCCGCGTTCCGTGCCGATGGACGTGCGGTCACCACCATCGAGGGCCTCGGTTCGCCCGAAGATATGCACCCGATGCAGCGGCAGTTCCGCGACGCTCCCGGCTTCCAATGCGGCTTCTGCACCGCTGGCATGATCATGACCGCGGTGGCGCTCACCGACGCCCAGCGGGAAGACCTCTCGCGCGCGCTGAAGGGCAGCCTCTGCCGCTGCACCGGCTACCGGGCGATCGAAGACGCGATGCACGGTGTCGCCGAGATCGAAGTCGCTCAGCCGGGCCGGGTCGTCGGGACCAGCGTCGGCGCTCCGGCGGGCACCGAGCTGGTGACCGGTAGTGCCGAATTCACCATGGACACCGTGATCGACGGCATGTTGCACCTGAAGCTGCTGCGCTCTCCGCACGCTCATGCCCGCATCGTGTCGATCGATAAGACCGCGGCGCTCGCGGTTCCCGGCGTGCATCGCGTCTACAGCTGGGAAGACGTGCCGCGCAAGCACTTCACGACCGCGATTCACACCGATCACCTCGTCGATCCCAGCGACACCTACATTCTCGACGACGTGGTGCGCTTCGTCGGTCAGCGCGTGGTCGCGGTGTTGGCCGACACCGTGGGAGCTGCCGAGCAGGGCTGCCGCAAGGTGGTCGTCGAGTACGAGGTGTTGCCCGCGGTTTTCGATCCGGAAGCGGCCATGGCCGACGGCGCTCCGCAATTGCACGGTTCCCAAGATCCGTTCGTGCGCGATCCCGAGCACAACATCCTGCTCGAGATCCACGGGGATATCGGTGATGTCGAGGCGGGTTTCGCCGAGGCCGATGTTGTCCATGAGGGCACCTACTACTCGCCGCCCGTGCAGCATGCGCATCTCGAGACGCACGGATCGATCGCGTGGATGCAGGACGGTCGCCTGCATGTACGCACCAGCTCACAATCGCCCTCGATCGCCAAGAACAAGCTCGGCTATCTGTTCGACCTGCGTCCCGATCAGCTGCGCGTGTTCTGCAAGCGGGTCGGCGGCGCGTTCGGCGGTAAGCAGGAGGTCATCACCGAGGACTTGGTTGCCTTGGCCACGTTGGATACCGGTCGGCCGGTCTGTTTCGAGTTCACGCGCGAGGAGGAGTTCACGACAGCCTCACCGCGGCACCCGATGTCGCTGACGGTGAAGCTGGGCGCACGGTCCGACGGCACGCTCACCGCGATCCAGGTCCGCAATGTGTCCAATACCGGCGCCTATGGCAACCACGGCGGCGAGACGCTGTTCGCCGGTGGGACGGCCGTCGCGACCTACCGCTGTCCCAACAAGAGGTTCGACGCATATTCCGTCTATACGAACAACGTGCCGGGTGGCGCGCTGCGCGGCTACGGCATGACCCAGCCCGCCTTCACGATGGAGTCGGCCATGCACGAGCTGGCGGTGGCGCTCGATATGGATCCGCTCGAGCTGCGGCGGCGCAATGTCGTGCGTCCCGGTGATGCTCTCGTCGCATTCGACGACGGTCCGGACGACGTTATGTTCCGCGAGGACGGCCTCGTCGAATGCATCGATCTCGTCGACGACGCGTTGCGGCGCAACACCGTCGAGCCGCCCCCGAGTATCGATTGGCTCATCGGTACCGGCACCGCCAGCTCGCTGCACGAGACCGCGCCCCCGACCGACCACCTCTCCGAGGCCTGGCTGACCCTCGGTGACGACGGTAGCTACGAACTCGCCGTCGGTACCGTCGAATTCGGCGAGGGCACCTCGACCGCCCACGTGCAGATCGCCGCCGACCGGCTCGGCACGACGCCGTCACGGGTGCGGCTCATCCAATCCGATACCGACCGAACGGGATTCGACACCGGCGCGTTCGCCAGCGCGGGTCTCTTCGTCGCCGGGAACGCCGTGCTGCGAGCAGCGGAGGCTCTGCGCGATCGCATTCTGTTCTTGGCGGCCGAACACGCGCGAGTCGATATCGCTTCGTGCGCTATGGACGACAACGGTGTCATCTGCGGTGACAGCCACGTATCGCTGTCGGAACTAATCGAGGTGGCGCGCCGCCGCGGCATCCGATTGACCGAGGCGCGCAAGGCTTTCGGGTCGCCGCGCAGTGTCATCTTCAACACGCACGGCTTTCGGATCGCGGTGCATCGGATAACTGGTGAGATCCGCATCCTCTACAGCGTGCACGCCACCGACGCTGGAGTCCTCATCAACCCGGCGCAGGTGCGGGGCCAGATCGAGGGCGGCGTCGCACAGGGCATCGGCTTCGTGCTGACCGAGAACTTCCACGTCGACGCAAGCGGGGCGATGGTCAACCCGAACCTGCGCAACTACCGCATCCCGACCTATGCCGATATTCCCCGCACCGAAGTACTGACGGTGGACTCCGCAGATTCCGTCGGTGCGATGCACTCGAAGGGTATTGCGGAGTGCTGCATCAACCCGGTCGCGCCCGCGCTGGCCAATGCGCTAGAGGACGCGACGGGCATCCGATTCCGCGCGCTGCCGCTCACACCCGAGCGCATCTATCGGCGTCTCATATCGGTTCCGGCTCGAAAGCCGTGAGGAGACCGCGATGGGAGCCGGGAAGCTCACCGACAGCGCGGCGACGGTCATCATCGGCCAGAAGGTGCGCCCGGGTTTCGAGAAGGCCTTCAAGTCCTGGCAGGAGGACCTGAACGCCGCGGCGTCGGGCTATCCGGGATTCGTCGGCGCCGAGATCGCCGCCCCCACCGCGGTGCAGCCCGAATGGGTGGTGGTCTACCGCTTCGACTCCGTGGGTCATCTACAGGATTGGATAAACAGCCCAACCCGTCAGGAATTCTTGGACAGCGGGCAACAATACTTCGACGGCCCCGCCACCCAGCAGGTCATCAGCGGCGGCACGCGACCCGCAGATCCCCTCGTGACGGTCGTGGTCACCCATCGTGTGACGCCCGAGAGCATCGCGGATTTCCTTGCTTGGCAAGCGGATATGAGTCGTGAGGAGGCGAAATTCGAAGGCTTCCGCGGCACCGAGCTCTTCCGTCCCATCGAGGGTGTGCAGGACGAGTGGACGGCGCTCTATCGTTTTGACACCGCGGCGAATCTGGCCACCTGGCTCACCTCGAAGCGGCGTCAGGAACTCCTCGCCGAGGGCAGGAAGTTCAGCGATTTCGAGTTGCGCACCATCGATAACTCGTTCGGCAGCTGGTTCGCCTTCGATGAGGACGGCAACGAGACTCCGTCGGATACGAAGACGGCAATCGCGGTATGGGTGGGCCTCTATCCGACCGTGGTGCTGCTTACCCTCGCTCTGGCACCCTTGCAGATGCCGCTGTGGCTGGGGTTGCTGATCGGCAACCTGCTGTCCAGTTTCGTGATGAGCTACGTCACGATGCCGTACTACGTGAATCGGCTGCTGCGGCGGTGGCTGCGCCCGCCCCCGGATATCCCGGCGGCGAAAACGAACCTCCACGGCATCGCCATCGTCGTCGCGGTCATGCTGGCCTGGGTCGTCATCTTCTACGTGGCCACGACCAAGCTCTGGTCGTTGCCCTGACGGCCACCCAGCGGTGCGGGTCCCGTCGGTGCGGGGATTGTGCTCACTAGCTTCGATGTCAGGGCTGTGGCATGCGGGTCGGCCAGGTCCAGTCCGAACTTGCGGACCTAGACGGCGTTCATCGCCGCGGCGGCTGGTGCGTGTCGGGTCAGGATCGCGGCCACTGTCGGAGTGAGGTAGGCCGGGATACGGCCAGCCGCGCGTCGGCGTGCGCACTCGTTACGGGCGACGGGGCCGCCGCGGGACGGTATAGGTATCACACCGGGCTCACCAAACGTCGCCCGGATTCTCGAGTCTCGGGCGCCACTGCCGTGCTGTACACGCGCTCGATTTCGGACAGGAGGTCGAAGTGCGCCATGAAGAAGTCGGGGTTGGCGCTCTGGAACACTACGACGGTCAGATCGAGGTCTTCTTCCATGCGGGTCACCAGATCGGCAAACTTCGACGGTGTCCAGGTCGATGAGATTGATCGGCGCGTTCTCGAAGGTCGCCTTCCAGTAGGACGGCGACACCGGTAAGCAGAAACAACCGTGCATCCCCTCGCGGACCGGGCCGATCGCACGCCGGGGCTGCCGGTCTGGCGCATGTGACGACGAGGCGGGCTGCCATACGACCAGCGAGGCAGACTGGTCAAGGAGGCGCAGCCGGGGGCATCCGCAGCGGACGCCGGACATCGGCGGCGCTGGGGTTGAGGGAATACCGTCGCGCCCGGCTCGGCTTCATGTTGTGGGTGAATCGTAGACGGTGGCGGGATACCCCGGAGATATGCAGGTCAACGGTGGGATAAGGTTTGTAGGTCATGAAGTCGGCTTTTGCGGGTTCGGTCCATGGGGCGCCCCGGACGGTCTACCTCGATCATGCGGCGACCACTCCGATGGTGCCTGCCGCGATCGAGGCGATGACGGCCGCGCTCGCGATGACAGGCAATGCCTCGTCGCTGCACGGTTCCGGGCGTGCGGCCCGGCGGATGCTGGAGGAGGCGCGCGAGTCGATCGCCGCCGATCTGGGCGCCAGGCCGTCAGAGGTGATATTCACCTCGGGCGGGACCGAGAGCGACAATCTGGCGATCAAGGGCATCTATTGGGCCCGGCGCGATGCCGAACCGCGCCGCACCAGGATTATCGCGGGTTCGACCGAACATCACGCCGTCATCGATACCGTCGAGTGGCTCGAGCAGCACGATGGCGCGCAGGTGACTTGGCTGCCGGTCGACTCCGACGGTGTGGTGTCGCCGCGGGCGCTGCGCGCGGCGCTGGCCGAACACGTCGACGAGGTCGCGCTGGTCAGCATCATGTGGGCCAATAATGAGGTCGGCACTATCGCGCCGATCGTCGAATTGGCCGCGGTGGCACAGGAATTCGGCGTGCCGATGCACAGTGACGCGATCCAGGCGGCCGCGCAGCTGCCGATCGATTTCGCGGCCAGTGGGCTTTCGGCGGCGAGTTTCGCCGGGCACAAGGTCGGTGGCCCGCATGGTGTCGGCGTGCTGCTGCTCGGCAGGCAGGTACCGTGTGTGCCACTGATGCACGGCGGCGGGCACGAGCGCGATCTGCGGTCCGGGACTTCGGATACCGCCGCCGCCGTCGGGCTGGCGACGGCACTGAACTACACCGTGAACGAGTTCCCGATGCGTACAAAGGAATTGATCGCGCTACGGGACGAATTGATCACGGGTATCCGCGATACCGTTCCGGACGCGGTGCTCAGCGGTCCCGACGGTGAGCGACGCTTGCCTGGCAATGTGCACTTCACTTTCCCTGGCTGCGAAGGGGATTCGCTGCTGATGCTGCTGGACGCGGCCGGGATCGAATGCTCTACCGGGTCTGCTTGCAATGCGGGTGTGGCCACCCCGAGTCATGTGCTGATCGCCATGGGCGTGCAACCGTGGCAGGCGCGCGGATCATTGCGATTTTCATTGGGGCACACCTCGACTCGCGCCGATGTGGACGCGGTGCTGAATGTCTTGCCCCAGATTGTGGAAAGGGCCATGGCCGCGGGTCTGGCCGGTGCGAAGGGAGGTGTCTGATGCGAGTACTCGCCGCGATGAGTGGTGGTGTGGATTCGGCCGTGGCGGCGGCACGAGCCGTGGACGCTGGTCATGAGGTGGTCGGCGTACACCTGGCGCTGTCCGCGACACCGGGCACTCTGCGCACCGGTTCGCGCGGTTGCTGCTCGAAGGAGGACGCGGGCGACGCTCGGCGAGCCGCCGACGTGCTCGGAATTCCCTTCTATGTCTGGGATTTCGCGGACCGTTTCAAGGAAGACGTGATCGACGATTTCGTCGCCGCCTATGCCGCCGGTGAGACACCCAACCCGTGCCTGCGCTGCAACGAGAAGATCAAGTTCTCCGCCCTCGCCGATCGCGCGGTGGCTCTCGGCTTCGACGCCGTGGTCACCGGCCACTACGCACGGCTCGAGGACGGTGTGCTGCGTCGTGCCGTCGACGCCGACAAGGACCAGTCCTATGTGCTCGCGGTGCTGACCGCACAGCAGTTGTCGCGGGCCATGTTCCCGGTGGGTGACACCCCGAAGCCGCAGATCCGCGCCGAAGCCGCCGAGCGTGGGCTCGCGGTGGCGAATAAGCCCGACAGCCATGACATCTGCTTCATCCCCTCCGGTGACACCAGGGCCTTCCTCGGCGCGAAGATCGGCATCCGGCCCGGCGCGGTCGTCGATGCCGACGGGCAGGTGCTCGCGAATCACGAAGGTGTGCACGGGTTTACGATCGGTCAGCGCAAGGGTCTCGGACTGCCCGGACCGGCCGCCGACGGTAAGCCGCGCTATGTCACCGAGATCGATCCCGACTCCGGCACCGTGCGCGTCGGCTCGGCCGAGGATCTGCAGGTGTGGACCGTCCAGGCCGAGCGCGCCATCTGGACTTCCGGTGCGGCGCCCGAGGGGCCGATCGAGTGTGTGGCGCAGGTGCGTGCGCACGGCGGCACCGCACCGGCCGTAGCCGAGGCGGTCGGCGACGGGCTCATCGTGCGACTGCGCGAGCCGCTGACCGGTGTTGCCCGCGGCCAAGCCGTCGTGGTGTATCGCCAGGATGCGTTGGGCGATCAGGTGATCGGCAGCGGCACCATCACCGACACCGCGCGTGATGCGTCGGAATCTGTGGGTAGCGCGGGCGCGAGCACAAGGCAGTGAGCGACGCCCACATCGGGCGGCGCGGCAAGCGAGATCGCTTCGTCCCGGCGCAGACCGGGATCCACCACACGATGGGGTGCATACCCCGCATAGGGGCAACGCAGTGAGCAAGCGTCAGCGAGTGAGCCATCGACCCGGCGCGCAATCGCGCACGATGGAGCCGAGCGGCAGCGAGGCGCTGTCGTGAGCGAAATCGCCAAGGAATCACGCGAAATTCCAGCGAAGCAACCGGTGCGGATTTCGGGCGGCATCGCGACCGCCGTCGGGTCCTGGCCGGGTACGGATCCGCGGGAGGCCGCGGCCACCATCATCGGTGAGTTGCCCGATTTGCCGCATCTGGTCGAATTGCCTGGTCGCGGTGTCGGTGCGGATATGATCGGCCGCGTATCGGCACTCCTGGTGGATATGCGATTCGACACCACCACGCGAGGTTATCGGTTGGCGGCCAGGCCCGGTGCGGTCGCGCGGCGTGCGCGCGACCTGCTCAGGTCGGATCTGGACGCACTCGAACAGGCCTGGGCGACATCGGGTTCGGCGGGCACGGTCAAACTGCAGGCCGCCGGGCCATTGAGCCTCGCGGCCCAACTAGAACTCCCCGTCGGACACCGGGTGCTCACCGATTCCGGTGCGGTGCGCGATATTTCGGAATCTCTGGCCGAAGGTCTTGCCCAGCACGTGGACGAGGTGCGCAAACGCCTTGGTGCGCACGTCGTTCTGCAACTGGATGAACCGTCACTTACCGATGTCCTCAACGGCTCCCTGCGTGGCGTCAGCGTGCTGGACACGGTGCGCGCGGTCCCTGAACCAGAGGCACTGGCGGTCTTGGATGCGGTCATCACCGCTCAGGCTGTTCCTGTCCTGGTCCACACCTGCGCCGATGCGCCCGCCCTTTCCTTCCTGCGCGGTAGCGCGGCCACCGCCATCGGCTTCGACACCACCACCATCACCACCCGCGCTCTGGACGATATCGGCGAAATACTGGACGCCGGAAAGCAATTGGCTCTCGGACTGATTCCGACGACGCCGCCGGGCAAGCCCCCGACCTGGCGCGATATCGCCGAGCCCGGTGTCCGCCTCATCGACCGCCTCGGCCTGCGTCGCTCCGTGCTGGCCACCCAGATCCTGGTCGCCCCCGCTTGCGGCCTGGCCGGTGCCCCCCTCGAATGGGCCCGCCAAGCCCTCCGCCTGTCCACCGAAGTGGCGCGCGCCTACGCCGAAGAGCCGGAATCGCTCGACTTCTCCTGACGCTCGGACAGTATTGCCGCCGTTCGAGTTGCGATCGTCATCGGTACGAACGCGCGAAGACCAGGCGGTATCCCAGGTTGTCGATCGGCGCGGTTGATCGACACCCGGACCGATGCCACCGCGGACGGTGATCCGATCACGCGCGTCGCGTGGGTGCGAAACAGCGATGGTCGACCTCCGGATTCGCGGCGGTGCGAGCGACGGGCAGCGTCACCTCGGACCGGATCCGCCGCCCGGATAGTCCGCCGCGACGTGCGGGAATGTGACGGTGACTTGTCGGTGGGCTCGACTAATGTGCGATGGGTGAGTGACAGCGACATTGCGGCGGACCCGGCTACGGCGGAGCAGCGGGTGGAGTGGCAGCGGCTTGCGGACGAGGTTCGGGAGCACCAGTTCCGGTATTACGTGCGGGACGCGCCCATCATCTCCGACGGTGAGTTCGACAAGCTGCTGCGGCAACTGGAGGCGCTCGAGGACGCCCATCCGGATCTGCGCACGCCCGATTCGCCGACGCAGCTGGTCGGCGGCGGATTCGCGACGGATTTCACCGCTGTGGACCATCTCGAGCGAATGCTGTCACTGGACAATGTCTTCGACTTCGACGAGCTGCGCACCTGGGCGAGCCGGGTCGAGGCCGAAACCGGGTCGAATCTGCACTATCTGTGCGAGGTGAAGATCGACGGTGTCGCGCTGAACCTGGTCTACGAGAAGGGGCGGCTGGTGCGCGGCGCGACCCGCGGCGACGGACGCACCGGTGAGGACGTCACGCTCAATGCGCGCACCATCGATGACATTCCGACCGAGCTGACCGCGACCGCGGAGTTCCCGGTCCCGGACGTGCTCGAGGTGCGTGGTGAGGTCTACTTCCGGCTGGAGGATTTCGAGACGCTCAATGCGGCGATCGTGGCCGAGGGTAAACCGCCGTATGCGAATCCGCGCAATACCGCGGCGGGTTCGCTACGCCAGAAGGATCCGGCGGTCACCGCGCGGCGTCGGCTCCGGATGATCTGCCACGGATTCGGGCGCATCGAGGGCTATACCCCGACCTCACAGCACGAGGCCTACCGCGCGCTGGCCGCATGGGGTCTGCCGGTCTCCGAACACACCACATTGGTGCAGGGCATCGATGCGGTGATCGAGCGCGTCGACTATTGGGGCGAGCACCGTCACGATATCGAGCACGAAATCGACGGCCAGGTGATCAAGGTCGACGAGATGGCGCTGCAGCGTAGGCTCGGCTCGACCTCGCGCGCCCCGCGCTGGGCCATCGCCTACAAGTACCCGCCCGAAGAGGCCACCACCAAGCTACTGAATATCGAGGTGAATGTCGGGCGCACCGGCCGGGTCACCCCGTTCGCGGTGATGGAGCCGGTATCCATCGCGGGCTCCACGGTCGCCATGGCCACGCTGCACAATGCCTCCGAGGTGAAGCGCAAGGGCGTGCTCATCGGCGACACCGTTACCATCCGCAAGGCCGGTGACGTGATTCCGGAGGTGCTCGGCCCGGTGGTCGACGCACGCACCGGTGACGAGCGCGAATTCGTCATGCCGACGCACTGTCCGGAATGCGGTACCGAGCTGGCGCCGCAGAAGGAGGGCGATGCCGATATCCGCTGCCCCAACCAACAGTTCTGCCCGGCGCAGCTGCGGGAGCGGGTATTCCATGTGGCCGGGCGCGGCGCTTTCGATATCGAATCGCTCGGCTACGAGGCCGCCAACGATCTGCTGAAATCGAGCGCGATCACCGACGAGGGCGATCTGTTCGACCTCGACGAGGCGCGGCTGCTCACCACTACGCTGTTCGCCAATAAGAACGGTGGTCTGTCCGCCAACGGCAAGCGACTGTTGGAGAATTTGCAGACCGCCAAGAATCGGCCGCTGTGGCGGGTGCTGGTCGGGTTGTCCATCCGGCATGTGGGGCCCACCGCGGCGCGGGTGTTGGCCAGGGAATTCGGCAGTATCGACCGGATCCAGGACGCTGCGGTCGAGGAACTGGCCGCCGCCGACGGCGTCGGCCCGACCATTGCCGCCGCGGTCGCCGAATGGTTCACCGTCGATTGGCATCGCGCGATCGTCGACAAATGGCGTGCCGCGGGTGTGCGAATGGCCGATGAACGCGATGCGTCCATCGAGCGCACCCTCGAGGGGCTATCGATCGTGGTAACCGGGTCGCTGGAGGGGTTCTCCCGCGACGGCGCCAAGGAGGCGATCCTGGTGCGCGGTGGTAAGGCCGCGGGTTCGGTCTCGAAGAAGACGGCCTTCGTGGTGATCGGTGATTCGCCGGGCTCCAAGGCCGCCAAGGCGGAGGAACTCGGTGTGCCGATCCTCGACGAGGACGGATTCCGCAAGCTGCTCGAGCAGGGTCCGGCGGCGGTGACGCCGGAGACGGCCGCCGAGGATGCCGAAGCCGAGGAGTAGATATGCCGTCGGCGAATACGCCTTGACCTGAACCTGGCTTCAGGTATGAGGATCGACTGGTAGGTAACTATCAGGAGATTCGATATGACTCACCGCTCTACCGCTCTGGTCACCGGTGCTTCGGCGGGATTCGGTCTGGCTCTTGCGCGTTCACTCATCGGCCGCGGCTGGCGGGTGATCGGTACCGCCCGCCGCGTCGACCGGCTCGCCGGGGTGAGCTCCGAGCTCGGCGAAGCATTTCTCGCGGTGCCGGGCGATATCACCGATCCGGCGCATCGTGCTGAACTGGCCGAGGTCTCGAGCGAGTTCGGACACCTCGATCTGCTCGTGAACAACGCCAGCAGCCTCGGGCCGAGTCCGATGCCGCGTCTGGCGAACTATCCGCTCGATCAGCTCGAGCTGGTGTATCGAACCAATGTCATTGCGCCGCTGGCGGTTCTGCAGTTCGCACTGCCGCTGTTGGATCCGGATGGTGTCGTGGTGAATATCAGCTCCGACGCGGGTGTCGAACCGTATCCGGATTGGGGCGGATACGGCTCGTCGAAGGCGGCCCTGGATCAGCTCACCGCCATCCTGGCCGCCGAACATCCGGAGCTGTCGATCTACGCCTTCGATCCCGGCGATATGCGCACCGAAATGCATCAGGCGGCATTTCCCGACGACGATATCTCCGATCGTCCCGAACCCGAGACCGTCGTGCCCGCGCTGCTGCGTTTGCTCGAGCAGCGACCCAAGAACGGCCGTTATACCGCCGCTGATTTCGCCGCGGGGGTCGGCAGATGACGACAGCGTTGCATGAATGGGCCGATGTCCTGCCGCCCGAGCGCAATGCCGCCGCTCCGCCGGAGGCGCGCGGCCTGGCCCGCGACGAGGTCCGGATGCTGGTGGCCGCGGAGCGCCTCAGCCACCACATATTCCGTGAACTACCACGGCATCTGAACGCGGGTGACCTTGTGGTGGTGAACAATTCGTCGACCGTGGCCGCGGCGGTCGATGGCACCCTCAACGGCATGCCGGTCACGCTGCATCTGTCCACCTGGCTCAACGGACCCGTCGACGGGGCCGGTGGTGCACCGGATACCTTCGGCGGTTGCGACGGCCTGTGGGTGTTGGAGGTGCGCACCCGCGAACGCACACCGTATCCGGGTGACCTGCACCCGGGCAATGAGATTCAGCTGCCGGAGGGTGCCACGGCAACCCTGCGCGAACCCTGGCTACCGGGTGCGCGCCGACTCTGGATCGTCGAACTCAGCGCCGACCCCACCTGGCTGCTGGCGAACCACGGCTATCCGATCACCTATTCGTATGTGCCGCAACGTTGGTCGCCGTCGTACTACACGACGGTGTTCGGCCGAATTCCTGGCAGCGCCGAAATGCCCAGTGCGGCACGTCCTTTCACACAGAGATTGGTGCTCGATCTGGTGACCTCGGGCGTCGCGATCGCGCCGATCACTCTGCACACCGGCGTCTCCTCACCCGAGGTCGGCGAACCCCCGAGCCCGGAGCGGTTCGCGGTACCGTCGGCGACCGCACGTCTGGTGAACGACACCAGGGCGGCGGGCGGCCGCATCATCGCGGTCGGCACCACGGTGACGCGAGCGTTGGAGACCAGCGCCGATCACCACGGAGTCGTGCATCCGGCCCGAGGGTGGACCGAACTGGTCCTCGGTCCGCGCCGCCTCGCCCGGGTGGTCGACGGCATCATTACCGGCTGGCACGCTCCCGGCGCATCGCATCTGGATCTACTTCTCGCGGTCGCGGGCGCGGCCACCGTCCATGACGCATATGCCACCGCCCTCGATACCGGATATCTCTGGCACGAGTTCGGCGACAGCGCATTGCTGTTCGGTCCCGGTGCTAGGAGGGACTGATGCTCACGGTGGAGTCGAGTTGGCCGCCGACCTCGATCCGGCCGCACTGACCGTTGCTGAGATCGAGATGGGCGTTCCTGGTCTTGGTCCGGCTTTTCTGGATGGTGGTATCGACAATGACCTGGACCTTGCCGACCGAGCACACCTTCACAAGGGCGGGCGAGCCGTCGAAGCTGTAGGTGCCGCCACTCTGGCAGGTATTGGTCTCGTCGTGGAAGAAGATCCGGGCGGTACCGTCCGGACATGGCGCCTCGGCGGCGGCTTGCGGCGGTCCGAGCACGACCAGCGGGCCCAGTGCGAGCGCGGCCGCGACGGAGCTGCGGGCCACTAGACGACTAATCGTCAGTTCCATCGTTGAATCCCTCATCAATACATTTCCGGCAGATGCCAGCGGGTAGCCGCGGCGCCTGCATGATAACGCGTGACGTGCGCATTTGTCCGCCGGAAGCGCCGCCGGCAGTGCCGATCCCGACCCGTGACCCGGGGTGCGGTGTCGCGGTCGGGTGGGTGAACCGACAGGATGTCGGGATGCTGCGCAGTTTTCAGGTGACCAATCACAGATCGCTGGCCGAACGGCAGGACTTGCGTTTGAGCCGGGGGAGCGGACCGGTCGCGGTTCCGGTGACGGCCGTGCACGGTGCCAGTGCCGCGGGCAAGACAAGCCTGATCGATGCACTGGGGCAAATGCGCGATGCGGTGCTGAATTCGGTGATCGGCTGGGATCCGTATGCGGGACCGGTGCGTGCGCCGCATCGCGGATTCCCCGATCGCCCCTCGGAATTCGTGGCGAGCTTCGTAGCGGAGGGCGTGCCGTACACCTATGGATTCCGGCTGGACAACGCGGATGTGACGGCCGAGTGGCTCTACACGCATCCGCGCTCGCGCAAGCGAATCGTGTTCGAACGCAACGGCGAACAGATCAAGATCGGTCCGATGTTCGAGGCCGCGCGTTATGGCATTGCCGCATTGTTACCGCTGGTGCGGCCGAACGCGTTGCTGCTCAGTCTCGCCGGGCAGATGTATGCCGAGGCGCTGGTGCCCGCGTATCGGTGGTTCTCGGCGATGCTGGAGGTGCAGCACGGTGCGGTGGATGCGACGGCGGTCGAGCATCGGCTCGGCAGTCATCTCTCTGCCGCCCCGGACCATGCGATGCGGCTGCTCATGCTGCTGCGCACCGCCGAACTCGGCATTACCGATCTGCTGATCGCCGAGCCCGACCCGATGTACGCGGATTATCTGCGCGAACTCGACGCCGATATCGCGGGGACGGCCGAACAAGTGGAGCTGTGTGCGATCTCGCCCGCGCATGCTGATCAGTTGCTGCGGGACAACGGCATCACCGAGGTCATGCTCGAGCGCGAGCTGAGCAACCTGAAGGCGGCACGCGATGCCCTCTACACCCGGATGGTCGAGCGTCGCGGTGTCGGCCTCGGACTGGTGCACGCTGGTATCGACTCCGCCTTCGATATCACCGAAGAATCCGCCGCCACCCTCTCGATGCTGCGCTTGCTGCCGACCATGCTCGACGCACTGGACTCCGGCCGGGTGCTCGCGATCGACGATATCGGCGCACATCTGCCGGTCGAAGAGACCGACCGACTGATCCAGCTGTTCCAGAATCCGGAGACCAATTCCCGTGGCGCACAACTGATCTTCACCACGAACAGTCGGTCGCTGATCGATCGGACGAACGGTCGCTCACAGCGCACTCGCACCGCCGTCTGGCAGATCCGCCGCACCGAACACGGCACCAGCGAGCTCGCCTCGCTGTAGTGCACGGGCATGAGGCTCAGCGGTGGCGGCGGCCGCCAGCGCACCGAGCTGTCAGCGCCGCGGTTCGAGTGCCGTCGCGTGGTGCAGTTTGCGATGGCGGTGAGTGTGCTGTGCTGGCGTCGGTCGCTGCCCGCGCCTCGAGGCGCGTCGGTTCGCGTGCCTGGACCGAGTGCGGTGGCATGGTGTGGCCAGCGATGCTGCTGGGCGCTTGCATCGGACTCATTGCCGCCGTGCCCAGTCGCGTCGTACCAGGTGTAGTTGGACCGAGCGTGGATGCCGGCGCGCAGGTCGCGATGCTGGTAGAGCGTGTTGCGCTGACGTCGGTTGCCGCCGTGCCGAGCAGCGCCACATATGGCTTCCCGGAGCAATAGCATGGGTGCCATGGTGCAGTTCGGGATGCTGGTGATCATGGTCGGCGCGCTGGTGGCGATGGTCATGCTCTACCTGCGTGGGCGCAACGGTGTCCGGCTCACGAATCCGGAGAGCGGGACGCTGTATGTCAGCGGGGTGAGTCCGCGGCCCGACGCGACCGGCGAGCAATACGTGACCATTACCGGCAATCTCACCGGCCCTTCGGTTCCTGGCACCGTGGTGTACGGCCGATTGGTGTGGGATGTGGACCACTGGCCTGCCATCGGAGATCTCATCGCGGTCGTCTACCCGTCCGGGAAACCGGAACGCTGGCAGATCTCGCATCCGGGTGCGCGTCCTGGGCTCGGATCCTGACCGGTTCGGTCGACCGACCGGGTTGTTGTGAATCGGTCGCTCGGGCGATGGGAGGATGCGGATATGGATGCGCAGGACTCCGCAGTCGTCATTCGCGACGCTCGCCCGGACGAATACGACGCCGTAGGTGCCCTGACGGTCGAGGTCTATGTCGGCGAGGGCTATGTGCGTCCCGGCAGCCCGTATGTCACCGAACTCGCCGATATCACCCATCGCGCGGGTGCGGCGCAGGTGCTGGTCGCGGTGCACGATGATCGGGTGGTCGGTTCGCTGGCGGTGGCTCGGCCGGGCACGCCGTATGCCGAGATCGCCCGGCCGGGTGAGTTGGAATTCCGGATGCTCGCCGTCGCGAAGTCGGCGCGCGGGCTCGGTGCGGGGACAGCATTGGTGCGCACCGTCATCGAGATCGCACGTGCGGAATCCTTTGCCGCCGTACTGCTTACCACGATGCCAGCCATGGTCGACGCTCGGCGGATGTATGACCGATTCGGTTTCGTCCCTGCGCCGGAACGGGATTGGAAAACCGATGCGGGCGAGTGGCTGTCGGTGCTACGGCTGGATATCCCCGCCTGAATCCGATAGCGCGCAAGGACCGGCGCGGCGGTCGGAATTCGGGCGTCCTCAGCCCAGTGCCGTCGCGACGATCCCCGCGAGATAACCGAGCCGTGCCACCTCGGACGGACGGAAGTCGGGCCCACCGGGACGTCCGAGCAGCAGCACCTTGCCGGTGTTTCCGAGCGGCGCCGCGGCCAGCTTGGTGTCCATATCGCGCCAGATCTGCGGCACCCAGTCGCCCTCGGGATCCAGAACGGCAGGCTTCTCCAACGGCATCCACGGCGCCGACCCAGCCTGCGTCTGCGGCGCACTCTGGCTGCCGACGAGACGATAGGCACCCTGCGGCCCCATATCGATGATCGTGCTCCAGCCGACGCGCAGCACCCGCGGCACTCCGTCGACGAGCACCTGCAGCCGATCGTCGCGCGCACTGGCGACCTGATCGATCAACTCGAGTTCGCGATGGGTATCGAGCACCCCGGAATACGGGCGAATGGAGTCCACGTGCACATCGCCGATGGACTCGGCGGCGGTGATCAAGGTGTCCGGTAGCGCACCCTGTGGCACCTCGACCACGAGATCGTCGACCGCGTACCCAGCACCCCGTTCGACCACGTCAAGGGAGAGGATGTCGGCGCCGACGGAGCCGAGTGCGAGCGCGAGCGCACCGAGGCTTCCCGGTCGATCCGGAAGTTGCACGCGGAGCAGGTAAGACACGCGCGTTCCTTTCCTTGGCGGCCGAGGCTCTGAAACGAATACCCGGGTCTCGCAATACTTACACCCACAAGTCCCGGTTATCGACTCGAAGTGCGTCCAGTGACGGATGCCACAGCGCGAATTCGCGCGGAAGCGGCGTGTCACGCTAGCCGCAGGGGTGTGTCGTTGCCTGCGCGGCTCCTGTGAAAGTTGTGGAGTGGGGAGTCGCTAGGCTGTTCGGTGGCCGTTCACCAAGCTCAATCATGCCGAAAGGGGTCCGCGGTGCCCGCCATTTCCCGCGACGAGGTCGCACACCTCGCCCGGCTGTCCAGGCTCGCCCTGTCCGAAGCCGAACTGGATCAGTTCGCCGGTCAGTTGGATTCGATCTTGAGTCACGTGCGGACCATCTCCGAGGTCGCCGCCGCCGATGTTCCGGCGACCGCGTCGCCGAATCCGGCGACCAATGTGACGCGTCCGGATCAGGTCATTCCGGGCCTCACCCCGGACGATGCGCTCTCGGGCGCGCCCGCGGTCGAGGACCAGCGGTTCCTGGTCCCGCAGATTCTGGGAGAGGGCGAATGAGTTCAGCATCGCGCAGTGATTCCGTGGGGGGTGGCGGTCAGGCGACGGGTGGGCGCGACCTGACCGCGCTGTCGGCCGCCGAACTGGCGGCGAAGATCCACGGCCGCGAGGTGACCTCGGTGGAGGTCACCCAGGCACATCTGGATCGGATCGCCGCCGTCGACGGCGAGTACCACGCGTTCCTGCACGTGGCCGGGAACGAAGCGCTCAGCGCGGCCGCCGCGGTGGACGCCGCGCTCGCCGCGGGTACGGCGCCCGCCTCGCCGCTGGCCGGAGTTCCGCTGGCGCTCAAGGACGTATTCACGACCACGGATATGCCGACCACATGTGCCTCGAAGATTCTCGAGGGCTGGGTCGCACCCTATGACGCGACGCTGACCACTCGGTTGCGCGCCGCGGGCATTCCCATCCTCGGCAAGACCAATATGGACGAGTTCGCGATGGGCTCCTCCACCGAGAACTCGGCCTTCGGCCCGACCCGGAATCCGTGGGATACCACGAGGATTCCCGGCGGTTCGGGCGGGGGTTCGGCGGCCGCGCTGGCTTCGCATCAGGCGCCGCTCGCGATCGGCACCGATACCGGCGGCTCGATTCGGCAGCCCGCCGCGGTGACCGCTACGGTCGGCACCAAGCCGACCTACGGCACTGTGTCCCGGTTCGGTCTGGTCGCGTGCGCCTCTTCACTGGATCAGGGCGGACCGTGCGGGCGCACCGTGCTCGACACCGCGCTGTTGCACGAGGTGGTCGCCGGATACGACCCGCGCGACTCCACCTCCCGCAATGTGCCGGTGCCGCCGGTGGTCGCCGCCGCGCGCGAAGGTGCGACAGGTGATCTACGCGGCGTGAAGGTCGGTGTGGTGAAGGAACTGCACTCCGACAGCTACCAGCCGGGTGTCCTCGCATCCTTCGATGCGGCGGTGGCTGTGCTGAAGGATTTGGGCGCCGAGGTCGTCGAAGTGTCTTGTCCGCACTTCGAATACGCGCTCGCCTCCTACTACCTGATCCTGCCGAGCGAGGTGTCCTCGAATCTGGCCCGCTTCGACGCCATGCGTTACGGGTTGCGCGTCGACGACGACGGCAACCACAGCGCGGAACAGGTCATGGCCGCGACCCGAGCCGCCGGATTCGGCCCGGAAGTCAAGCGCCGCATCATGATCGGCACCTACGCGCTGTCGGCCGGGTACTACGACGCCTACTACGGTCAGGCGCTCAAGGTGCGCACGCTGATCGCCCGTGACTTCGACAAGGCTTACGAGCAGGTCGACGTGCTGGTCTCTCCAACCAGCCCGTTCACCCCGTGGAAGCTGGGTGAGAAGGTCGACGATCCGCTGGCGATGTACCTGTCCGACCTGTGCACGCTGCCCACGAATCTAGCTGGGCATCCGGCGATGTCGGTGCCGTCCGGATTGAGCAAGGACGACGGGATGCCGGTGGGTCTGCAGATCATGGCTCCCGCGCTTGCCGATGACCGGCTGTACCGCGTCGGTGCGGCGTACGAGGCCGCGCGCGGGCCGATCGCCTGAGAAGTGCTGGCCTGAGCGCCCATCCCTGTTTCGGTCCCGACGGGAATGGGCGCTCTGGGCATCCCTATGCGGGCCAGACGAACTCTGGATCGCTGAGGTAGTCCTGCCGCCGCTGGTCCAATGCCATCGCGACCATGTGGTGTGCCCCAGGGCCGATTACCTTGCGCACCGGCGGGTTCGGCATATTCACCAGCGCGATCAGTTCTGTCGCAGCGACTTCCGGAGGCGCTTCCACCCACTCGCCGTCGATATCTGTCTCCGGCGGTGGGGCGGTGGGGTCCGGGTAGTTCGGCATGCCCAGGATGCCGGTACGCAGGTCGTCGTACGCCGGGAGCGCCGTCGCGAACTTCATGCTGGACTTCGCCCAGTCGGTATCGAAACCGCCGAGCTGTGCCAGCGTGACGTGAATTCCGAAAGGCCGCAACTCATCCGCGAGTGACGCGCCGAAACCCTCCAGCGCCCACTTGCTGGCGTTGTACATGCTGAAAAGCGGCAGGCTGCCGACCGCGCCGACTGTCGAGATCTGCACGATATGTCCCGATCCCTGCTTGCGCAGGTGCGGCACCGCGGCCTGTGAAACCCACAGTGCGCCATAGAAATTGGTATCCATCTGGGCGCGGATCTCGGCTTCGGTCAGTTCCTCGACCGCACCGACCAAACCGTATCCGGCGTTATTCACAATCACGTCGATGCTGCCCGCGGCCGCGAATGCCTCGTTCACCGTGGCGATCGCACGGTCGCGGTCGCGAACATCCAAGGGCAGCACCGTCAAGCGTTCGTCATCGATATCGGACATCGATCGCGGGTCGCGAGCGGTCGCGACAACGCGGTCGCCACCGGCGAGGACGGCGAGTGTGAAAGCCCGACCGAGCCCGCGATTCGCGCCGGTGATGAACCAGGTTCTGGTCACTGTCGATCCTTTCGTCACGAGACGCGCCGTCTCGTTTGGCGATCATGTCAATCGAATCTCGTCTTGTCAAGACGAGACGCTTCGTCTCGCCGTTGGTACAGTCTCGTCATGCCCGAAACTCCCAGCGCAGCCAGGCGCAGCGAACGTGCCCGCGCTGCGATTATCGGCGCCGCCACCGAATTGATCCGTGAGTTGCCCTACGCGAAGCTGAGCGTCGAGGCCATCGCATCCCGCGCGGGGGTCGGCAAGCAGACGATCTACCGTTGGTGGCCATCGAAGGGTGCCGTCGTCTTCGACGCGATGCTCGAACTGTATTCGGGTCCAGACGGTCTCGTCCTCCCCGATACCGGCGACATCCGCGCGGACCTGCGCGAACTGCTCCGGGGTTCGATCGCCGAACTCACCGATCCGAGCTTCGAGGCATTCCTGCGCGCTATGTACATCGAGATACAACAGGATCGGGAACTCGCCAACGCCTACCGCGAACGACTCCTGCTCCCACAGCGTGCCGCCATCGCCGAACGGCTGACTGCCGCTGTCCGAGCCGGGCAGCTGCGCTCCGATCTCGATTCGGACTTCGCCATCGATCTGCTGCTCGGCCCGATCCAATCCCGGTGGTCGCTGGGGCTTGCTGGTCTGACCGATTCCTTCGCCGACGCCACTCTCGAAGCCGCGCTGGCCCACCTCGGGCCCTGACCTGTTGATCGCGTGCGCGAGAAGATCAGTCCGGACAAGGAGGTGGGTGCCCGAGTGCGGCGGAGGCGAGATGATGTTCGAGGACCGGCGGCCTCATCGGCGGTTGGCCCTGGAAAAGGCGGATCAAGGTGATTCGGCTCGCGCCGAGTGCTCGTGGTTGGACTGCCCTCCGCAGCCCCGCGAGGTGGGTTAGCGGATGTCGGCGGGGTTGATGGTTGCGGCCATGGTGCGGTACCCGGCGTCATTGGGGTGGAGATGGTCGCCGCTGTCGTAGGCGGGGGCCAGCCGGTGCGGGTTGGTCGGGTCGGCGAGGGCGGCGTCGAGGTCGACGATGGCGTCGTATTCGCCTGCGGTGCGGATCCATTCGTTGACCGCGAGACGTTTGGTTTCGGCGGCAGCGTTGAAGTAGGGCGAATCGCCGAAGGGCAGGATGGTCGCGCCGAGGACGCGGAGTCCGGCGGCGCGGGCCTGGCGGATCAGGTCACGGTAGGTGGTGATGAGCTGGTCGGGGGAAACATCGACGACGGTGTCCAGTGCGGCCAGGCCCGAGCTGAGGCCGATGTCATTGGTGCCCTCCAGAATGATCACGGTGCCTACGCCGGGCTGGTCGAGCACATCGTGGCGAAACCGGGTCCGGGCGCTGTCACCGAGCCAGCTCGAGTCGACGGTGACGCGGTTACCGCCGATGCCCTCGTTCAGCACGGCGCGCGGGGTGCCTGCCGCGGCCAGGCGTTCGGCGAGTTCATCCGGGTAGCGGTTGTCGGCATTTCCGGTGGAGCCGACGCCGTCGGTGATCGAATCGCCGAAGGCGACCACCGCCGAGCGTGGCGGCACGACATCGGCGACCTCGACTGCGGCCAGGTAGTACCAGGATTGGCTGGTCTCGGTGAAGGCCGCGGCGGTCGGGTCGGCGCGGTGGTCGCCAGCGGCGCGGTAGGTGGTGGCGAAGGACTGGGCGTGCTGGGTGGCTGGGCCGGTCGGTTCGGCCAGGTACAGGGTGATGGTGACCGACTCCAACGGCGCCAGCGGCAGTGCGACCGGATCGGTCGCGAGATCGGCTCCCGGTTCGATGTGGAACGACGGTGCGAGGCCGACCGTCAGGTTCTGTAGGGTCTCCGGACGGATCGCGCCATCGGCGGCGCTGCGGGCAATGGTCGCGCCCGCGACCGCGAGCGGTGTCGTGCCGTAGCGGTTGGTCAGCCGAACCCGAATGGCCGGACCGCCGTCACTGACCCGAACTACCTGGCGCACAGTCTGATTCGCGAATCCGGTCTCGGCCCAATTGGTCACGACAGCCTTGCTCGGCCGATGCGCCGAGGTCGACCAGACCGTAGTCCAAATGCATTTTTCCGGTGGCGTCGCGCTGGCGGTGACGACGGCGGCGGGCAATAAGAACAGCAGCATAGTTATCAGGGCACGAACTGTACGCACGCGAAATCCATTCTGTTGCGGTCTGGCCCGTTTCACCGGACCGTCCGCACAACCACCCGGCCCGAATCCACATTCCCCCCTTACCCCGAAGAGACTCTGACCACACCCCGCCCCGATCGACATCCGACCCTCGCGCACGTCTCGTCGGATGGTGCTCCTGCATCAACCTCGACGCCGCAATGGCGAGCGTCGATCCCCGCCCGTGCACATATTCGCACGAGCGCGTCGCACGGTTCGACGGTGACCCGCCGAACCGCCCCGCACGCTCAGGCCGCGCTTGTTCAAGTGCGGTCAGACCAGCCCGGCAGCCCGGCTCAGCGACCCACACACTCCTGCGTTCGCGCGAGTGTGGTCCCTGTAAAGCTCGACGCACATGCTCCCGCACGGTCGTATGCGCGCCGTCTGGGCATGTCGTACAGCCCGGGTATCCCCGGGTATCGCGGCCCCGCTTACTTGACGCTCGAGTTTTTCGCACAAGTTCTTATCGCGGCGCCGCGCGGCGGGCGGCAGGTCTATGTGAGTGTGTGATTATGCCCGGGGATTCGGGCGGTTCGGTACCTGCGAGGGGGCCGCTAGTGGGCGCGCAGGGATTCGGCTTGCTTTTGGATGCCTTCGGTCATGCCTGCGAAACCGCGCCGCAGGTTTTTGCCGAGGACGGCCTCGACAACGGGGCGCAGCCAGCCGCCGAGTTCGAAGTGGGATTCGTAGCGGGTGCGGTCGGGGCCGAGGGAAGTGACTCGGTGTGAGCGCAGGCTGTGCAGGGCGCCGAGGGGGACCGGCTTCATCGAGTAGCTGAGTTCGGTGCCGGGGGTGTGCGAGATCATCCATTCGCGCTGGCGGCGCGGCGTGGAGCCGGAGAGTACGACCAGCATATCGATCGGTTCGCCGGGGACGAGGGTGCTGCGGCATTCGATGCAGAAGGGGTTCCACTCGCCGTAGCGGGGGAGGTCGGTGATCACCTGCCACACCAGTTCGGCGGGGGCGTCGATCTCGACGGTGGCATCGATGACAAAGGGCATGGTTAGCAAATTAGAACAAGTTCTATAGCCGATCAAGCCTCTCAGCAGGGAAGTCGCGGGTCAACATGTGCCCATGGCGGTGCCCTGATCGGTGCCGTAGCGGTGGCCGTGGCCCGGCGGCGCATTCAGTGCGGCCAGCAGATCGGCGCTGGTCTGCAGGAAGCTGATCACCGGAAGCCATTGCGGCACAGGGGCGTCCACTCGCACCCCGCGGAGTTCGGGTGCGCGCCACAGTAGCGATGGCGACCAGTGCACCACCGGATCAGAGCTGTTGGCCAATACGGTCGCGCCCGCCCGGTGCACCTGACCGGCGGGCGGACCCGCCCAGAGGGTCGCGCAGGTACGGTGGTCCTGATCGGCGTCGTCGGCGAATATCGAGCTGCCGCCGAGTGCGCCGAGGCTCTGCCCGTAGACGTAGAGCTCGGGCTTGTGATCGAGCGTGCCTATGCGGCGCTCCACGGCATTGAACAGCGCTCGCGCAGAGGCGACCGCACCGTCGCGCCCGAAGACGAAGCTCACCCAACTGGGTGCGTAGGAGTACTGCATCCCGACCAGGGCGACATCACCGCCGAAGCGTTCGTAGAATCCGCGAACCGCATTCGCATCGATCCATCCGGACCCGGTCGGCACCGCGAGCACGATATTCGACCGTTCGAATCCGCCGGACCGTTCCAGTTCTCGAATGGCAAGGGCCACACGGGAATCGAGATCCGGTGCGGAATCGAGCCCGACATACACCCGAATCGGTCCGGCAGGCGCTCCGGTGACGAACTTGCGTCCCTCCGCACCTAGTGATGTCCAGCTGATCGCGGATTCGGCGCTCCCGGATCGGGCATACGAAACAGGTTGCACCAGTGCGGGATCGATCGTCGCATTCGCGGCGGCATAGGCGTTGCGTCGCCAGTCGACGGCTGCGGGTACCCCGATGAGATAGAGCACCGACGCCGCGGCTAGGCACACCGCAATACCGCGCGCCCAACCCGACTTCCGGACGAACAACCCGCTCGCTCGCGCGATGGCGACGAATACACCGACGATAACGACGGATACGAGTCCCCAGCGCAGCCAGTAATCCGGACCGATCAGCGCCGTACCCATCGCCATCCGCAACCGGTTCTGCCAATGGGTCGCGTGCGCGACCATGCCCAGAACCGCGACCGTGGTCAAACCGAACAATGGGGCACGGAAGCGATCCGGCCGTCCATTGATATCGAAGCGCCGCACAGCAAATCGAAGAACTCCCGCCACGGCCAGCGCGACAACGACGAGCAACCCGGTCACCATGGCCTGGGCGCTCGATGTGCGCGGAAGTAGGCTGGGTGCCAGCGACATCGTAGTGCCGAGACCGACTGCGAGCGTCGTGCCGATCCGCGGCCGCACAGCACTATGAAACCCTTTGGTGGTAAGCGTCTTCCAGTGGTATCTCTGGCGAGTCGACCGACCCGTGTCATATATCTCACCGGCCGACACCGGTCTGGTCGTGGTCAACGTGCTCATGCCTGAACCCCCACAACGCCTACACGATCCGAAACTTGTACCGAAGCACGACGACGATCCCGCGCACCCGCGATCCGCCGCCTGACCGACGGCAGGACCCCGGCCGCCCCGAGCGCGACCAGACCGCCACCGACGATGAAACCGCAATCCCCCGCCCCGAAACCGGGTTCGACAACCGGCGCCCCATAGTCCTGCCGGCGCGAATTCAGTTCGACGAACGTATTCGCGATACTCGCCATCGCATCGCACCGAGCCCGCGAAAACCCGTCCTCGCGAGCCGCGCACGCCTCGTGCATGTGCACGGCCAGCGTCGCATCGAGTGCCTGCCTGGCCCAACCCCCGAGTGGCTGACCATGCGCGTCCGCATAGCGCAGCAGGTCATAACCCAAATCGTGTGCCTTACAAGCATTTTCGAACTCGCTGGGCAATGTCACCGGCGACGAACACTCTCCGTTCGGATCCACCACCAGCCCGTCGGCGACAGCAGGGCGATAGCCGAACCGTTCCGCGAAATCGGCGGGAATCGCATCGACGGACCCCGGCCCACCCGAGGTCAGCTCGACCACCGCCGCGCCGGCCGAGGCATTCTCCACCGGTCGCTCGACGGTGGCGGCGTTCGCGGCGGGCGCCAACATGAGAGCGGCCGCGATGGTGGTCAGCGCGGCCGCGGTCAATGCGGCACAGCGTTGGGCGATGGGTTGGATTCGGGCGCCGGCATCGATGGTCGGTGTGCTCATGGTGCTCGACGCTAGAAATCCATCTCGCTACGCCACCTCACGCCGCAGAGCGGTTTACCGGCCCGTGCCGCTGGGGGAGCGCGGTCGAGTCCTCCCACTGCGGTACTGGAGCGGAATTCACCCGTGGGTATGAGGACCGCGACCGCTCGGCTTCCTACTGTCGTAGCCATGAGGGAAAAACGTCGTAGCTGGATCAAGGGGATGAACGCGCGGATGTGGTTCGACGCGTTCACCGTGCTGCTCGCGGTGATCTTCTACGCCGTCGCATGGCCGACACTGCACCTCACCCATCACGTACCGGTCGCGGTGCAGCCGTTCATCGCCGCACTCGCCGCGTTCCCGATCCTGCTGATCCGGCTCAACCCGGCCCTGGGGTGGGCGATATCCGCGGGCTCGGCGCTGCTCATCGCGCTGGCCATCCCGAATCAGCCGGACAATGAGATCCCGATCCAGGTCGTGCACATCCTGTGTCTGTTCGCGCTGCTGTTCGCGGTGGCCCTGCGGGCCGCGGTCCCGATCGTCGCGGTCGCCTGGGGTGCCACCTCGTTGCTGCTGGCCACCACGATGACCAGCGACGGCGATATCTCCGGCGCCGCATGGGCCTGGCCGATCGCCTTCGCCGCGGTCGTGCTGTTCGCGATGCTGGTGCGCTGGCTGGTGCAGTCGCGGCAACAGTTGCTGGCCCAGGAGGAGGAGAACGATCTGGAGCGGGCCCGGCGCGCCATCCTCGAGGAGAAGGCCCGGATCGCCCGTGACCTGCACGATGTCGTCGCCCACCACATGTCTCTCGTCGTGGTGCAGGCCCAGACCGCGCCGTATCGGGTCGAGGGTGTGAGTCCCGCCGCGCGCGCGGAATTCGAATCCATCGGCTCGACCGCCCGCGAGGCATTGAACGAGATCCGCGGCATGCTCGGCGTACTGCGCAGCGATGGCCAACTGCCCGAAAACGCGCCGCAACCTAAGGCGGCCGATGTGCTCGGCCTGTTCGAGGGTGCCCGCCGGGCCGGTGTGCGCATCGACTGGACTGTCGATGGACTGCTCGATCTGGTGCCGGATTCGGTCGGCCTCACGCTGTATCGGATCGTCCAGGAATCACTGTCCAATGCCTCCCGGCATGCCCCGGGCGCGCCGGTGCTGGTATCGATCGTGATTGGCGGCGACGCGCTGCGGTTGAGCGTCGGCAATGCGCTGAGTGCGACCGTCGCCCGTCCGGTCGGCAACGGCGGTCACGGCATTGCGGGCATGCAGGCGCGTGCGCTCGCGGTCGGCGGTGAGGTATCGGCGGGCCCACGTGCGGACGGCGGTTTCGAGGTCGTGGCTCGGCTGCCGATCGCTTCGACTCCGGGACCGGGCCCCAGACCGGTGACACCTGCGGCAATGGGCGCTGTCAACGACGTCTGACCATCGGCACGACAACGGAATACCGGCATCTGCGCGACTATCTGTATTGTGACTCTTTGCCTATCGGGCAACTGATTTCGTTAGTGCATGGGTAACTCATCGGGTACGCCCAAAACTGGTGCTGCACCAGCCGCAGGACCTGAAGGCTACCGATCACGCGCCTGACTGATATGGCCTGAATACGCGGAGAGGCGGACGAGCTGTCAATTACTGTTCTGATCGCCGACGACCAAGCCATGGTGCGCCAGGGTTTCGGCGCCCTGCTCGCCGCCCAATCCGATATCAGCGTGGTCGGTGACGCGCCGGATGGGAAGGTGGCAGTCGCGGAGGCGAAGCGGCTGCGCCCGGATGTGGTGCTGATGGATGTGCGCATGCCGGAGATGAACGGACTCGACGCCGCACGCGCCATCCTCGCCGCAGGTTTCGACCCGCCGGTGCGGGTGCTCATGCTGACCACCTTCGATATCGACGATTACGTCTACGAGGCGCTGAGCATCGGCGCCAGCGGCTTCCTGCTCAAGGACGCGCCCGCCGAGGAGTTGGTGCGTGCGGTGCGCGTGGTCGCTGACGGGCAGGCACTGCTCGCCCCGACGGTCACCCGCCGCTTGATCGCCGATGTCACCCGCCGCCGCACCGCGAGCCGGGTCAAGCCGACACCCGCGCTGGCGTCACTGACGCCGCGTGAACGCGAGGTACTGGAGTTGATCGCCAAAGGTATGTCCAATACCGAGATCGCCACCGCACTGTTCGTCGCTGAGCAGACCGTGAAAACCCATGTATCCAAGGTATTTTCGAAGTTGAATCTGCGCGACCGCGCGCAGGCCGTTGTGCTCGCCTACGAATCCGGTCTGGTCACTCCGGGCTAGCGCGGCTGCTGTTGGCACTTACCGCCGTTGAGATCGTCGAGGTGCCGCGAAAGCAGCCGGGCCAGCCGGTCGAGCAGCTCGGTCGCGTCCTCGAAGGTGCCCGACTCCGCCTGTGCCGCAAGCGCGACCGCGACACCGCCCGATCGCGTCGGCACGATGCCGAACTGGCGGACCGTGTAGACGCCGGTTTCGTCGTCGGGCCCCCAGCCGCCCTTGAATTCGGTGCCCTCGATGGTGCCGAGCCCCCAGCGCTGCTCCGGCGTGATCTGTTCCATCAGCTCGACCACGGTGGCGGATTCGGGCAGGCACGGCAGCTGCGAGGCGAAACGCACCTGATTGGCCAGCGTCCATTCGGTCGCGCCGAATGCGTTGTAATCCAGATTTGTCTTCGGTCCGTACACATTGGTCAGCGCGTCACCGGCCTCGTCGAGGACCCCCTGGACCGCCCGCGCGGCCTCTTCACCGTCACCGAGCGACTGCCACAGCGCTTCGGCCGCATCGTTATCCGAGACGGTGATCGCCTCGTGCGCGTATTCGACGACACCGGTCGGGTCGTGCCGCAGCGCCGCGATGGCCAGCGGCACCTTGATGGTGGACCAGGCGATGCCGCTGGTCCAGTCGCCGAAGATGGTCATCCGGCCACCGCCGACCGGCATGATCGCCATCCCGACCTGCCCGAGCAGATTCGGCTGTAGCTGGGTGAAGTCGGCGGCCAGTGAATCGGGCCGCGAGATCGACCAACCGGGATGCCAGGAACCGGGCCGTTCGACGGGTAGCGCCGGCTCCGCGGGCGCGTCGTGCGTGCTGGGTAAGAGCGAACAGGAGGTGAGTGTGACCAAAACCGTGAGTGCCGCGCCGCGCAGCGCCACCCGATAATTCACCATCGTTGTTGTAGACCTCACCGCCGCGTTCTTCCCACCGCCACAACCAGACACCCGTTGTTCCATCGGCGGTGCGAAAAACATCCTCGTCACACCCGCCCGGTCGGTGACCGGGCGTCGCGCGATCAACACCGGGTCGGGCCAGCGGCTGACACGGTGAAGACGCCCTGTTGATAGTTTCGCCGATTTTCCCGGAGAATTCGAAACGGCGTGGCCAAGGGGCTACCCGGTAGGCTCACAACTCTGTTTACGCGTTTGGACGACCGATGTCCGAGGGCCGCAGTCACCTGAAGGGGGTCGCGTTGCTGAACAGCGGTGAGGTGTTCGCCGGGTTCACCGTGGAGCGGCTGCTCGGCCAAGGGGGGATGGGCTCGGTATACCTGGCAAGACACCCCCGACTCGGTAAGCAGACGGCCCTGAAGCTGCTGAATCGGGAACTGTTCGCCGACGCCGAGGTACGTGCGCGCTTCGAGCGGGAGGCCGATCTGGCCGCGCATCTGGACCATCCGAATATCGTCGCCGTCTACGATCGCGGCTCCGAGGACAACCAGCTCTGGATTTCCATGCAGTACATCGACGGCGTCGACGCGGCGACCGTCGATCCGATGACGCTGCCGCCGGAGCGGGCGGTGCAGATCATCGAGGGGGTCGCCGCGGCCCTGGATTACGCGCACGGCATGGGCGTGCTGCATCGGGATGTGAAACCCGCCAACTTCCTGCTGGCTCGCCCCAGCGGTGGGCAGGGCGAGCGGGTCTTCCTGACCGACTTCGGCATCGCCCGGTTGCGCGAGGACTCCACTCACCTCACCCAGACCGGCATGTTCAGCGCGACCCTGTCCTATGCCTCGCCGGAGCAGATGACCGGTGCCGAGCTGGACAACCGTACCGATCAATATTCGCTGGCGTGCGCACTGTACTGGCTGTTCACCGGCATGGCGCCATTCGACGCCCCCGATCCGAACGACATCATCCGCGGCCATCTGCAACACCTCGCCGCGCCATTGGCGGCCCGACGGCAGGGGTTGAATCCCGCACTGGACGGGGTGCTCGCCAAGGCGATGGCCAAACGTCCTGAGCATCGGTTCGCGACATGTGTCGAATTCGCCGCCGCGGCCCGCAAAGCATTGACCGCGCCGCCGGTCGCCACCGTGCAGGTGAATCCCGGCTTTCCCCCGGTGTATCCGGGACAGGTCGTTGGCTCCGCGCCGCCCGCACCGGGATTCGGTGCGCCCGCGGATCAGGCGGCCTTCGTACAGTCCACGCAGGCGGTCGGTCCTGCGGGATATGGTGCGCCGCAGGCCTATCCACCGGCACCGCAACAGGGGGCGCCGCAGGCAGCGGGTTACCCGGCGGCACCTGCGCAGCAGCCGGCTGCACCGGCGACGCAGGGGCCATCGGCGCAAGCCGTGGGCTTTCCGGCAGCTCCACTTCAGCCGGGGGCGCCGCAAGCTGCGGCATATCCGGCGGCACCGCAGCAGGCCGTTCCGCCGCAGCAGGGCGCACAGGGGCCAGCGGCGCCGGGGCAACAGATGCAGGGCGTGGCGGTCCAGGGTCAACAGATGCAGGGCGCAGCGGTACCGGGCCAGCCGATGCAGGCCCCAGCTGGGCCGGGCTCGCCGATTCCGGGCCAGCCGACGCAAGGACCACCGATACCGGGTCAGCCGACGCAATCGCCGCCTGGTGCCGCGCCGTCCCCCTTCGCACCGAATGCCATTGGCCCGCAATCGACTCCGGACCACCGCCGGAGCACGGCGGTGCTGGTCGGCTGGATCGCCGTCGGCATCGTGGTCGCGGTGATCACGGTAATGGGCACGCTCGTGGTCGTCGGCTGGGAGTCGCAAGGTCCGTCCGATGTCGCCGTGCCGCCACCGGTTACCGCCACGACGGCGGCCGCTGCATCCGATGCACTTGCCAAGAGCCGCAGGCTGTTTCCGAATCTGGCACCACAGGGCAAGGAAGACTTCGGCGAGGCATATCAAGACGCGCGCTGCATGGCATCGGCGGCCGGGGAACCGCTGAGGATCGAGGACGAATCCCTGAAATCCAGTCCCTGGATCACCGCCTGGGAATGCCACCGCGAAACCCAGACCACCACCCAGATGAGCTACACCATCCTCGAATACGCCTCCGCCGCCGACGCCCGAGCCGTGGTCCAGGCCCTACCCGCCAATGTCGCGACGGCCGGCAAGAAAAGCGGGATCCCGGTCAACACGCACCGCTGGACCGTAGAAGACCCACCGGGCCCACTTCAGCCCTTCTACCAGACAGCCAAACTGGTGGTGAGCTTCGAATCCGACCCCGCCCGCGCGAATTTCCTGGTGTACGTGAGCAACCACGGCACGGCTGGAGGGGTACAAACCGTCCCGCCGACCCCAACTGCCCAGGACGCACTAACCGCATGGTGGGACGCAGCGCCGCTGTAATAACTTGCAGGACAGCTGAATTGCGTAAGTTATCGGGCCTCCGGAAAGAATCTACGACCCAGCCGGCTCAGTCGACAGCCAGCGCCTCCACGATCGGCATCCGTGCCGCACGCAACGCTGGCGGAATCGATCCGAGCAGCGCCAATGCCAATGCGGCGGTGCCGTACACCAGCAGCATCGGGCTCGGCTCGTACGTGATGTCGATTGTCAGGGCGTGCCCGACAGCGACGGTCGCCAGATATTGGATGGCCGCGCCGGCGGCGAGACCTATTGCCGCGCCGATGAATCCGATGCCAACTGCCTCGGCGAGCACCGAGCGTGTCAGGAATTTGCGGCTGGTGCCCATGGCGCGCAGTACGCCGAGTTCGCGGCGGCGTTCCAAGACCGAGAGCATCAAGGTGTTCAGCAGTGCCACCGTCGCCACCAACACCACGATCCACAGGATGGCGTAACTGATCGCCGAGCCCTGCCGCAGGCTGGAGGAGATGGCGACGACCGCCTGCGCGCCGGTGTCGACGTGGATATCCGTGGGCACCACGCGCCGCACGGCAGCCTGCACCGCGGACTTGTCCACGCCCGGTCGGAAATGCACCGCTAGCACGGTTTCGCCCGGTCGCTGGTACCACGCGCGCATCTGGTCGAGATTCATCACGACCACACCCGAGATGGCCGAGATGTAGGGAATTACGTCCCGCACCCGCACGGTGTGGTTGCCGGTCGGGGTGGGCAGGGTCAGTTCGGCCCCGGTGCTGACGCCGAGCGATCGCGCGACATCCCGCGAGATCGCCACCCCCGCTCCAGTGGCAAAATGGGCCATGACTTCTCGACTCACCGAGCCGGTCTCGGATTCGTCCGCCTCGCTCGGATAGCCCTGCAGCATCACCCGCCCGGTGCCGAGGGTGGCGAAGGCCATCTGCGCTGGCCCGACTTTCTCGACTCCGGGCACCTGGGCGATCTTCTCGCGTAATCCATTGGGCAGCAACGGCCCCGTCGGGAACTGCTCCATCGAGCTGGTGCTGACGAACAGATCGGTATCGCTGAAACCCGCGAAGGACGCGGTTGCCGAATCGACCATATTGCGCGAACTCCCGCCCATCGCGACGGTGGCGGCTACGCCGATCGTCACCGTCATCGCGGTGGCCCACACTCGCCGCGGTGCCCGTTCGAGGGTGGTGGCCCCGAGCGTGCCCGGTGCGCCGAAGCGTCCGGCGATCGCCGCGGCGGCCCGCACGATCGGTCCGGTGGCGGCGAAGCACAGCGTCACCGCCCCGGCGAACGACATCGAGATCGAGGCAAGTGACACGCGTCCCAGATCCGCCTCGGCAATGACAATCGCGCCGACAACCAGCCCGACGCCCAGCACGATCGAGGTCCAGCGCAGCGCCGCACTTGTCGTATCGGTGCGCGCCACTCCCACCGGCGCCAGCGCCTCGATCGGTTCGACCTTGTACACCTGCCGCGCCGCGATGGCGGCGGCCAGCACACTGGCCGCCACACAGGCGCCGATCGCCCCCGGAATCGCGTACCCGGGCACCATGTATTCGGTGCGTGCCTCCACCGATTGCATGATGGCGGTGGGAAGTCTGTCGATCGTGACGCCTCCCATGGCTGCCCCTACCGCCGAGCCACCGACTCCGCCGAGCACGCCGAGCAGCGCCGCCTCGACCAGCAGATCACGCACCATCGGCCCGCGCTTGCCACCGATCGCCCGCAGCATGGACAGCACCGGCCTGCGTTGGGCGACGGCCATACTCATCGCGTTGTAGATCAGAAAGGCCGAAACGATCAGGGCGGCCGCCGAGGCCATGAGCGTCGAGTACCGCACGATCTGGATGGCACCACCGGCTTGTGCGGTCCGCAGTCCGGGATCGGCGACCACAGCGCGGCCGTCGACCACCGTGGTCAGCGCCTCGCGCAACCGGTCGGCATCGGTGCCGTCGGCCGCGATGATCTGAATCGAGTCCAGCCGCCCGACGCGGTCGGTGAGTTTCTGCGCGAGCCCGAGCGGGGCGGCGATGATGTGGCCGCCATTGAGTCGCTTCGAGGTCTTTTTATCGAGAACCGCTGCGACGGTGACGGTTCCGGTGCCGAGCGGGAATTGTTCCCCTTCGGCGCGTCCCATCCCGGACCCGACCAGGACACCGTTCGGCACGGTGAGCATCTTGCTCGCCTGCGCGGCCATCGGCCCGCCCAGATCGCTGCCGAGTGCGGTGATGCTGGTGTCCGCGCCGATCAGCAGCGCCTTATCGGCACCGGAGCCGACCTGCGCGCGCAGCATCGGCACCGCCTTGACGACGCCGGGAGTGGTCGCGATCGGTTGCAGTTCCCGCTGATCGAAGCCCGCATCGGTGATCCCGGTGACCTCCAGCACCGCCTTGCCGCCGAGACTGCGGGTGAGCCGGTCCACCGAACCGGTGACCGAACCGGAAATGCTGAACACCGCGACCAGCAGCGATGCCGAGATGGACATCACCGCCAGTGACATGAGGGTGCGGCCGCGGTGGGCGAGCAGTTCACCGATATTGAACAGCCGCAGCCGATCCCATGCCGCGCCGATCATGCGCGTACTGTCCGCGTGGCGTTATCGACCTTGTCATTGGCGCCGATTCGCCCGTCGCGCAATGTGATCACCCGGTCGCAATATTCGACCGCGCCCATATCGTGGGTCACCATAACCACTGAATTACCGTTGCCCGCGATGTCGCCGAGCAGTTTCAAGATGGACGCACCGGTCTTGGAATCCAGGTTGCCGGTCGGTTCATCGGCCAGGATCAGCGGCGGATCCATGATCAATGCCCGCGCCGCCGCGACGCGCTGCATCTGACCGCCGGACAATTCGGCGGGCCGATGGGCGGCGCGATCGCTCAGCCCGACCAGGTCGAGCAGTTCGAGTGCGCGCGGTTTGGCTTTACGTAATCCGGTGCCGTCCAACAGCTTCGGGATCGCGACATTCTCCCAGGCGGTGAGGGTCGGCAGCAGGTTGAAGAACTGGAAGATGAAACCGACACGGTGGCGGCGGAATTCGGACTGCCGCTCGTCATCGAGGTTGCCGATCTCCTCGCCTTGGAAGCGGATCGACCCGGAGTCGGGGGTATCGAGTGCGCCGAGCAGATGCAGCAATGTGCTCTTACCCGAGCCGGAGGGTCCGATGATCGAGGTGAATTCACCGGACTCGACGCGCAGGCTTATACCGTCCAGTGCGCGCACCGTCTGGTCGCCGACCCGATATTCCTTGGTGATCTCGGTCAGTTCCAGCATGGCCCGGTCCGACATGGCGGTCCCCACCCTCTTTCTCAACTATCCGATCTTGGATTGTGGCGCACCACAGTGTCGCACCGCGCGTTATCGCGCCATCGCCTCGGCTGCTCGAACTCGGCGGCGATATTGCGCGTCCAGCACGGCGCGCAGGACCGGTTGTTCGGCGGCGAGTTCGACATAGGCCTCCACCGCGGATTGGCCCTGCACCAGTGCCTGCTCCAATTTCGCGTCGAGATGGATATTCCACCGATATCGCAACGCGAGCAAGAGGCCCTCCGGTCCGCCGAACAACCGGTCCAGTTCCGGGATCTCCGCGAACAGGTCGGGACTTGCCGGATCGATCGCCGCGCGGGTGAGTACGGTGTGCACGATCTCGGTTCGACGGTGATGATCTTCCCATCCATTGCGACTGTTCGGTCCGTCGAAATGTTCGCCGTAGCGATTGTTCGCAGGCCGTTCGAAATGATCGGACATCGCCTATGTCCTTCCGTGATTTGGTAGATCTCACGCTACGGACGGCGAAATACGGTGTCTTCGTGCCAGGGACGCGAATCGATCTCCTACCGGGGTAGGAGCCGCGGCCCGCTCTGAGCACGATGCACCGGCTCCGACCTGGTGGCGCTGGAGACCGAGTGCTGGCCGGGTTCGTGCTGTGCGACGTCGCCGGGTTGTCGGACGCGACGATCAGCTCGGATGTGAACAACATCGAGCAGACGCGAGCGTGGTCGGGTCGTCGCGGTCGCGGCGTGCTTTGTCAACGGATGTTAAAGATTTTTCGGTAATTCGAAAGGCCGCCGCTACCTCGACCTGGAGCTGGCCCAATCCTCGTGCCGCTACCAACAGCACCGAATCCGCAGAACAGGACACTACGTGCACAGCATTCACTGCCCGACCGACAACCGGATCAGCGGTGACCGCCCTGATACAGCACGCCCCGGCGGGCTTGACCGGATCGGCTCGGATCGATACCGTCGCGACCCACGATTCGATGGCGAAAAATCTTCGCTGCTCGCTATCTCTGACCCCGGAAAGTCGTTCATGGTGACCAACAATCCGATCGCGGACAGGCACACGACCGAGCCTGGCACGGGTTGGTATGGAACGGCGGCGAAGCTCGCGGGATTACACGATCTGACAGCCCGGTCCAGATCCCCTGGAACGCCGCGTGCACTTGCCAGGCAACGGTCGCGTGGCAAGAAGACTGCCAGAGAACGCATTGCGCTTTTGCTCGATCCTGGCTCCTTCGTCGAACTCGATGCCTTCGCACGGAACCATTCGACCGATTCGGATGTGGACGACCATCCGAACGGCGACGGCGTGGTCATCGGCCATGGCACCGTGGATGGCAGGCCGCTTGTGGTGTTCGCCCAGGACTTCACCGTCTTCGGTGGCACGCTCGGAAAGGTGCATGGCGAAAAGATCTGCAAGATCCTCGATCTGGCCGCCAAGGCGGGTTGTCCGGTGGTGGGCATCAACGATGGAGCCGGTGGGCGAATCCAGGAGGGGGTGATCGCGCAGGCGCTCTACGGTGAGATCTTTTTCCGGAACGTCAGCATGTCGGGTGTCGTTCCGCAGATTTCGATCATCATGGGCCCGTGCGCTGGAGGCGCGGCGTACTCGCCGGCGCTCACCGATTTCGTCGTGATGGTGGACAAGACATCACATATGTTCGTCACCGGCCCCGATGTACTGGCCGTCGCCGTGGGCGAGCGGGTGGGGCTCGAGGAACTCGGCGGCGCTCAGGTGCACAACTCTCGTTCTGGCAATGCGCACTATCTCGCCGAGGACGAGGAAGACGCGATCGATTATGTGCGGGATCTGTTGTCCTACCTACCAGGCAACAACTACAGTCTCCCGCCCGTCTATGCCGCGGGGAAGAGCCGGGCCGGGTCCGCGCTGGATTCGCTGGTCCCCGACTCCGCGAACCAGCCGTATGACATGTATGCGGTGGTCGATGCCATCGTGGACGATGGCGACTTCCTCGAAGTACAGCAACTGTTCGCACCCAACATCATCTGCGGCCTGGGCAGGATCAACGGGACTTCGGTCGGGATCGTGGCAAATCAGCCACTGAAATCCGCCGGATGCCTGGACATAGACGCATCGGAAAAAGCCGCGAGATTCGTGCGGACCTGCGACGCATTCAATATCCCGATCGTCACACTGGTCGACGTACCCGGATTCCTGCCCGGCTCCGACCAGGAATGGAATGGCATCATCCGACGTGGTGCGAAACTGCTGTACGCCTACGCGGAGGCCACGGTTCCGAAGATCACCACGATTATTCGTAAGGCTTACGGCGGAGCGTACGTTGTCATGGGCTCCAAGCACCTGCGCGCGGATATCTGCTTCGCCTGGCCGACCGCCGAGATCGCGGTGATGGGCGCCGCGGCCGCAGGAAATATTCTGTACCGCGACCAAATCGTCGACGCAGCGGATCCCGAAGCTCTTCGCAGCAAGCTGATCGACGAATACGACCAAACCCATTGCACGCCTTATCGAGCCGCCGAACGCGGATATGTCGATGCGGTGATCGCGCCATCCGAGACGCGGCGGAATATTGCAGCCGCACTTTCCATCATGAACGACAAGCGCGAGCCATCGCATCCGAAGCGGCACGGAAACATACCACTGTAGAGAAACCCACCTTGTTGCGCCGGTACCAGTCGGAGTAGTTGTTTGAAAGGAAATGCCGATGGTGATCGGTGATATCGCACATCTGCTGATGGACGAGCCGCGGCGACTGGACGAACCTATCGCGGTCGTTGGGATGGCCTGCCGCATGCCGGGTTCGGTCGAGTCGCCGGACGATCTTTGGCGGCTGCTCATCGAGAAGCGGGACCCGGTGCGTGAGGGACCCTTCGACCGGTGGGACGTCGACGCCTTCTACGACCCGGATCGAGAAGTGCGAGGCCGCTCCAACACTCGTTGGTCGGCCACACTCGACGACATCACCGGCTTCGATGCCGCATTCTTCGGTATCTCTCCCGCGGAGGCCGCGTCGATGGACCCGCAGCATCGGCTGCTGCTGGAGGCCTCTTGGGAAGCACTGGAACACGCCGGCATCCCACCACGCGATGTCGCGGGATCCCAGGGTGGTGTGTTCGTCGGACTGTGGAGCCAGGACAACGCCGTCCGCCTCGGCACGCACTACGACGCGATCGATGCCTATGCCGCGACCATCGGAAATGTGCACTGCACCGCGGCAGGGCGGGTCTCTTATGTTCTCGGGTTGCACGGCCCCTGTGTCGCCATCGACACCGCCTGCTCGTCATCGCTGGTCGCTACCCATCTGGCCGTTCAGAGCCTGCGAACCGGGGAAGCCGATTTCGCGCTGGCCGGTGGTGCGAACATCATGCTGACCCCGGAGTTCATGCTTTCCGGAACGCAATGGGGGATGTTCTCACCCACCGGGCGCTGTCATGCTTTCGACTCGCGCGCTGATGGTCTGGTGCGCAGTGAGGGCGTCGGAATCGTTGTCCTCAAACGGCTTTCGGACGCGCAACGCGACGGTGACCGGGTGCTCGCGGTCATTCGCGGCTCCGCGATCAACCAGGACGGACGATCGCAGGGACTCGTTCACCCTTCCGAAGATGCCCAGCGCATGGTCTACGCTGCCGCGGTCGCACAGGCGGGCATCGATCCCGGCCTGGTGGGGCTGGTGGAGACCCACGGCCCCGGGACCCAGGTCGGCGATCCGATCGAATTCCGCGCGCTGACGCCGATCTACGGCGACGGCGCGGGACGATGCGCGCTGGGTTCGGTGAAATCGAATATCGGCCATCTGGAATCGGCCTCGGGAATCGCGGGCTTCATCAAAGCCGTCCTCGCGCTCCAGCACGGTGTCATCCCGCCGAATCTGCACTTCCAACAGTGGAATCCGAAAATCTCTCCGGAAGGCACCCGCTTCTTCGTGCCGACCGAGCCGACCGAGTGGCCGGTGGACGCGCCGACGCGGCTGGCAGCAGTGTCGTCGTTCGGATTCAGCGGCACCAACGCTCATATTGTTCTGGAGCAGTACACGGATCCGTCCACCGCCGAGACGGCGACCGACTCCACACCGCGTCCGGTCTTGGTGCCGCTCTCGGCGACGGCGCCCGGGATGCTCGGTGCGACCGCCGCGCGGCTGTCCCGCTGGCTCACCGACAACCGCGACGGGGTCGAACTGGGCGATGTGGTGCATACGCTCGCGGTACGACGTTCGCATCACCGGTCTCGGACGGGTGTGGTTGCCGAGTCCGTGGACGAGCTCATCGACGGGCTGGACCGAGTCGCCGCGGGCGATGACCAGGACGATTCGCTCGACGACACGGTTCGCGCCGCCGCCGCCGAAGGGGCGGTGTGGGTGTTCTCCGGGCAGGGTTCGCAGTGGGCGGGTATGGGACGTCGACTGCTCGACGAGGATCCGGTCTTCGCCGCGACGATCGCCGAACTGGAGCCACTAGTAGCCGCGGAGGCCGGCTTCTCGGTGACCGAGACGCTGGGCGCCCCGACGGTGGTCACCGAGATCGACCGCGTGCAGGTCGCCCTGTTCGCCACCCAGGTGGCGCTCGCCGCGGTGTGGCGGTCCCTTGGTCTGCGACCGGCGGCGGTACTCGGGCATTCGATGGGCGAGGTGTCGGCCGCGGTGGTCTGTGGTGCCCTGTCGATACCGGACGGCGTGCGAGTCAGCTGCCGCCGCGCCGCCCAGCTGGTTCCATTGGCGGGCACCGGTGCCATGGCATCGGTGGACCTGCCGCACCAGGAGGTGGCGGAGGAACTGCGTCGGGTCGCCGACGTTACGGTGGCGGTCATCTCGTCACCGCGTGCGACCGTGATCGCGGGCGGCCCGGAACCGGTGCGACAGATTGTCGAGGACTGGCAGCAGCGTGGGCTCATGGCCAGATTCGTCGCGTCCGACGTGGCGGCACACGGACCGCATCTGGACCCCTACGCTCCTCAGCTGATCGGAGCGCTCTCCGATATCCGGCCTGAACGGCCCACTGTGCCGTTCTACTCCACCGTCACCGACGATCCGCGGCAAACCGTGCTGTTCGACGGCGCTTACTGGGCGGACAATCTGCGCAAACCGGTCCGGTTTGCCCATGCGGTGCAGGCGGCCGCCGAGGATGGGCATGCCGTATTCCTCGAAGTCTCGGTACACCCCATAGTCGGGCACGCGATGCGTGAGACGCTGCAGGAGATCGACGGCGACGCGGTTGTCACGCATACCATTCGCCGCGACAACGACGACCTGCGCACCATCACCGGCCAGTTGGCCCGTCTGTACCGCGTGGGTGTTCCCATCGACTTCGGCCAGCGTCATGGGCACGGAACCCTCGTCGCAGCGCCGGCGACCACATGGAACAGGATCCGCCACTGGATCGATCTGCCGCTGCCGCACCCGGCGCGACAGCTGGCGGACGAGATTCGGCCACCGCTGCTCGGTATACACACAGTCGTCCCCGAGGCCGGGCGCAGGCATCTGTGGCAGGTCGACGTGGGTACCGGGGCACAAGCATGGCTGGCCGATCATCGAGTCGAAGGCGTCACGGTACTGCCGGGCGCGGTGTACTGCGAGACGGCACTGGCAGCCGGAATCGAATTCTTCGACTGCGCCGTAGAGCATGTACAGCTGTCCGACATCAGATTCGTCCGGCTACTGCCGGTGCGCGAACACACCACGCTCCACACCTCGCTCAGTCCACGCGGCGATCACACCGCGATCGTGGAGATGGTCAGCAAGGGTGATGGCGACGACGAGTGGATCACCCACGCGACCGCCGAGTTGCGGTACCTGCCTCAGGGGATCGGTTTCGAGCCGGTCGATCCCGCTGCCCTGGATGCGCTCTATCCCGAGCAGATCGACGTCGAGGGCAGCTATGCGGAACTTCGCGCGGACGGCTACCACCATGGCCCAGCGTTCGCCGGACTGGAGAGTCTGCGCCGCGCCGGGGACGGGAGGATGCTCGCGCGTGTCGCTGTGCCGCCCGCCGCCCGTGCCCTCGCCGGCCAAGTGAGCCTGCATCCGGTCCTGTTCGATGCCTGCCTGCAGACTCTGCTCATCTCGGCAGTCGCTGCCACCGGCAGTGCGGGTACCAGCATGCTGTTCCCAGTCGGTGTCGGATCACTGCGGGTCTACGCCGCAACCGGTGCGGCAGCATATTGCGAGGCGGCACTCGTTTCGGCTTCGGCGGACGGCGCGATCGGTCAGCTGCGAATATTCGCGGCGGACGGCTCCGTGCTGGCCGAGGCAACCAACGTGCGGTTCGCGCCAATGGAGCGGAAGACACCCACCCGCGGGCATGAGCGATTGTTCCATGAGATCCGGTGGACATCTGTGCCGCTGGAAGGGACGACCAGTGCACGCGGGACATGGCTGCTGCTCGGTGACGACGACAACCCACTGTCGGCGGCTCTGTCTGCCGAACTGACCGCGTCCGGAGCGACCGCGACACAGCTGAACGCCCGAGCGTCGGGTACGTCGTCGCCCGCGCCAGCAGTGACGAGCGCGCTCACCTCCGTGACGGACGTCGTCTTCTTCGCGACCTCATCGGCTTCAGCAGCGCCGGATATCGCGGACTTGTGCCGCGACGAGGTGATGCGTCTGATCGATCTGACCGTGCTGTTGTCCGAGTCCGAGACCGGCACACCTCGGCTGTGGATCATTACCCGAGGTGCGCAGGCGATCGCCGGAGACGAGGTGCCTACCCTCGAGCACGCTGGGTTGCGCGGTGTGAGCCGGGTGGCGATGTGCGAGCACCCCGGTCTGCGCACGACCTTGATCGACGTGGAACCGGGCACAAGCGACCTGCGCAATCTCGTTGCCGAGCTGTTCGCCGACGGTCCCGACGACGAGATCGTATGGCGAGGCGGGCAACGCTGGGCGGCTCGGCTGGTCAACGCTCGGATCAGCGACGAAACCTGGCGAACACGGCCACAGCGGATCCAGCGGTACGGTCGTGACCGGATCTCGCTCGACATCGCTCGCCCGGGTGATCTGGACACGATCGGCGTAGTCGCCCGACCGCGTCGCGCCCCGGGGCACGGTGAGGTCGAGATCGGGACCACGGCCATCGGCCTGAATTTCGCCGACGTCATGCACATGCTCGACATGTTCCCCGACCTGCACGGCACCTCCGGCCGACTCGGCCTGGAATGCGCCGGCGTCGTCACCGATATCGGTTCTGGAGTGCACCACGTGCGGGTCGGCGATCGGGTCATGGCGTTCCACGACGGCACGGCGGACACTTTTGTCACCATGCCCGCGGAAGTTGTTGTTCCCGTGCCCGAAGCGATGACCGATATTCAGGCGGCCGGTGTGCCCGCCGCCTACCTGACCGCCTGGTACGCGCTGACCCGGATCGCCCGCCTCGGTGCCGGCGAGCGAATCCTCATCCACGCGGGCACTGGTGGAGTCGGCTTGGCCGCGATCGCCATCGCGCGCTCGCTCGGTGCGGAAGTACTCGCCACGGCGGGCAGCGATCGCAAGCGCTCCTACCTCCGCGAACTCGGCGTGCAGCACGTGATGGACTCCCGCTCACTGGACTTCGTCGACCAGACCTTCGCTGCCACCGGCGGCGAAGGAGTGGACGTCGTGCTGAATTCGCTATCCGGACCCGCACTCTTCGCGGGCCTGGAAGTGCTGAACCTCGGCGGTCGATTCCTCGAGATCGGCAAACGCGATATCTACGCCAATGCCAAATTGGGACTGCTGGCGTTGCGCCGCAACGTCACGGTGGCCGCCGTAGATCTGGCCGTCCTCGGACGAGAACGTCGGCCTCTGATCCGGGATCTGCTGAACGAACTGGTGCGGGAGTTCACCGCCGGTCGTATCGACCCGCCGACCTGTACCGAATTTCCATTCACCGAGGCGGCCACCGCATTGCGATACATGGCTGCTGCCAAGCACATCGGCAAGCTGATCCTGACGGTTCCGCGAGAGGGCGAGATCGAGGTCGCGGCTGCGGAGGGCAGCACGCCGATCGTGCGCGAAGGCGCGAGCTACGTAGTCACCGGCGGACTCGGCGGGCTCGGCCTGGAAATCACCCGTTGGCTCGCCGACCGCGGTGCCGGCCGGATCGTGCTCAATGGCAGATCGGCGCCTTCCGAATCGGCTCTCGCCGTGCTGGCCGACATTCGCGCGGCGGGTACGCAGATCGAGATCATCCGCGGCGACATCGCCGAACCTGGTGTCGCCGAACAACTCGTCACGGCGGCAACGGCGGACGGGCGGCGTTTGTCCGGGGTACTGCACGCGGCGACGGTCCTCGATGACAGTGCTCTGAGCCAGCTGAGTGCCGACCGGCTCGACCGGGTATGGCGGCCGAAGGCGACCGGCGCGTGGCGGTTGCACGAGGCAACCTGTGAGCTACCACTCGACTGGTTCGTGCTGTTCTCCTCGGTGGCTTCGCTTCTCGGCAGCCCGGGACAGGGCAACTATGCCGCCGCCAACGATTGGCTCGACTCTTTCGCCAGATGGCGACGGGCGCGCGGGTTGCCGGCACAAGCCATCAACTGGGGCGTGTGGGGAGAGGCCGGCCGGGCAACGGAGCTGGGCCAGCACGGGTACGCGGCGTTCAGCACCGCCGAGGGTCTGCGCTGCCTGGCGGATCTGATCGACCACGAGCGGACCAACGCGGGCGTCTTCATCTACGACCCCGAACACTGGTTCCACGCTTCTCCCGGTGCGGCCGAATCTCGGTTCTTCGCCGACATGCCGGCGCGAGCGGCGGAGGAATCCGACGTGAGCAGCGACGACGGCATCAACTCCCGGCTGCGGACCGCCGCGCCCGATGAGCGGATCCGGCTCGCGCTGAGCTACCTCGGTGTGTGCATGCAGACAATACTCGGACTCGGCAGTGCCTCGGTCGACTCGAAGACGATGCTGTCCGACCTCGGATTCGACTCGCTGACCGCGCTCCAGTTGCGCAATCGGCTCGAAGCGGACCTGCAGATGAAGATCCCCGCCACCATCGTGTGGACGCATCCCAGTGCGGGCGAGCTGGTCGACTATCTCCTGGAACGCCTCGATCTGGAGGCGGGGACGGACGATGAGCAGACGCATGCCGTTCCTACCGACACCGTCGTCGCGGCCGGACGCTGGTTCAAGACGTTTGCGCCACGGCCCGACGCCGCGACACGGTTGTTCTGCTTCGCACACGCTGGAGGTTCGGCATCGACCTACCTGCCGTGGAGCGATCTGCTTCCCGAGCATGTCGAGTTGCACGCCGTCCAATTGCCTGGACGTGAAGACAGGGCCGAGGAGGAACCACGGCGCGATCTGTTCGCGCTGGCTGAAGAACTCGCGGCAATGATCGCGGCGGACCCGGATCGTCGTCCGTTCGCATTCTTCGGGCACAGCGGCGGTAGCCTGCTGGCGTTCGAGACCGCTCGTGCGCTGTGGGTCGGCCACGCCATCACTCCGGTGACGCTCGGGATTTCGGCCGTACCGGCACCCGACGGCCCAGGAATGGCCCAGCTGTCGGAACGCCTTTTCCGTCACCCGAGTCCGGAGGCTCTGGAGGCGTTGGCCTTCATACCGCAGGAGATCAGGCACGAACCCAGTCTGCTCGAACGAGCCACACAGGCCTTGGGCTACGACTACACGATGTACCGCGGTTATCAATACACTGCCGCATCTGTTCCGCTCGACTGCCCTGTTGTGCTGTTCACCGGCGACGATGACCCGCTCTGCAAGCCCGAGCACCTGGCGGGATGGGATAAGCAGACGACCGGTTCCGTAACAACCCACGTTTACCAGGGGGATCACTTCTATCTCCGAAACCACCTCCCGGAATTGATCGAACAGCTGACGAAAACGTTCGAACGAATCCCGCCCCACGGCCGGGCCATCCGGGCCGGCTAGCTGTTCCGGCGTTCGGTAGATCTCCGGCTACGGACGGCGAAATACGCTGTCTTCGTGCCAGGACGCGAATCGATCTCCTACCGCGGTAGGAGCCCGCGGCCCGCTCTGAGCACGATGCACCGGGCCCGACCTGGCGGTTAGCCTTACAGGATGGATGTGACCCACGCCATCGGCTCGTCGGCGGGCGCCCAGTCGGCGATACCGTTCCGCGAGAGTGGGCGCGTCCGGGATCGGTTCGTGGCCTTCGTGTGCAACCCGGTCGCGATCTTGCGCCGCAATCTCGAAGAGCTGCCGTTCGACTATCCGCCGTCGGTCATGATCAGCGCTGATGCTGCCCTGCTCGTGGTCGGTGTCGGCGCGGTCATCCAGCGGCACGAATATTTTCCGACCGCGCTGCCGATTCTGGCGCTCATCCTGGTCTTTGTTTCGGTGCCGCTGTTCTGCTTCTTCGGTGTGGCGCCGAGTCCGATCCTGCTCGCCGTCTCCGGCCTGGTCGCGACGGCCATCATGCTCACTCAGCCGGTGTCGTCGGACTTCTCGCCGTTCATCCTGGTGGTGATGGTCGGCGAGGTCGCGGCCATCGTGCGCAAACGCTTCAGCGCATTGTTCGCGGTGATCGCGGTGCTCGAGTTGACGGCCTTCGACGCGGCCGGTCACTTGATGTGGAGCGTGACCGGTGAGCGGTTGCAGGGCATCCAGATGTACATCGTCGGTATCGCTCTGGGCTGGCTGGTCGGCGTGATGCTGCAGTACCAGCGCAAATTTCTTTATCAGGAGCGCCAGAGCCAGCAAATCCGGGCCGAACGCGCCGCCGACGCGGAACGCAGCCGAATCGCGCGCGAGGTGCACGATGTCATCGCGCATTCGCTGAGCATCACCCTGTTGCATCTGACCGCCGCTAGGCACGCGTTGCAGACCGACCGCGACGTGGACGAAGCAGTGGACGCGCTGGTCGACGCCGAGCGACTCGGCAGGCAGGCCATGGCCGATATCCGCCGCACCATCGGCCTGCTCGATACCCGGCCGTCAAAACTCGTTCCGGAGCCCGGTATCCGCGATATCGATGACCTGGTCGGCGATTTCGCCGGGGCCGGATTGGATGTTCGCTACACCCGTACCGAGGATTTGTCCGCGGTATCCGCGGCGGTCGGACTCGCGCTCTATCGGATCGGTCAGGAGTCCCTGGCCAATGTGATCAAACATGCGCCCGGCGCGACCGCGACCGTGCGATTGGAGGTGGACTCGTCGGTGGCCCGACTCATCGTGAACAACTCGCTGCCTAAGGGATTACCGCCGGATCCCGGCGGCGGGATGGGACTGTCCGGTATGCGCCAGCGCGCCGAACTGCTCGGCGGCCGCATCAAGACCGGCCCCTTCGACGATGGTTGGACGGTGCGAGCCGAATTCCCGCTGAGCGGCGCGCGGGCCTTGTCGATGTCGTGCGGTCTGCCCGAGGTGATCCACGGGGCCGCGAGTGCCGTGCGTGACATGCGGCGCGACGGTGCGGTGGGGGAGGGCGCGTGACCGCAGGGGCTGGGGCCGGTGGCGAGCCCGTCACCGTGCTGGTCGTCGACGATCAGGAACTCGTCCGTGGCGGCCTGCGGCGCATTCTGCGCCGCCGTGACGGTTTCGTGGTCACCGAATGCGCCGACGGCGACGAGGTGCCCGCCGCGATCGCGGCCAACCGGCCCGATGTCGTACTGATGGATTTGCGCATGAAGCGTATCGGCGGCATCGACGCGACCCGCATGCTGCGTGCCCGCGACGGTGCGCCACCAGTGCTGGTGCTCACCACCTTCGACGACGACCAACTGCTCTCGGGTGCGCTGCGCGCCGGGGCGGCCGGATTCATTCTCAAGGATTCACCCGCCGAAGATCTCATCCGGGCGGTCCGCACGGTCGCCGTCGGCGGAGCGTGGCTGGACCCATCGGTGACCGGCCGCGTGCTCTCGGCATATCGAACGGTTCGCCCCGCCGTCACCCGCGACGACAGCCGACTCGCCGAACTCACGGCACGCGAGTACGAGGTGCTCGAATTGATCGGGCGCGGCCGCGTCAATGCCGAGATCGCACGCGACCTCGGCATCTCGGAAGTCACCGTCAAGAGCCATGTCGGACATATATTCGGCAAACTGGAGCTGCGGGACCGTGCGGCCGCTATCGTGTTTGCGTTTGACCACGGGGTGGTTGCACCAGGACAATCCACGGGTTGACGGGCAGCCGGATCGCGCATACCCGGAGCTGGTGATGGGCGATTTTGCCCGGGATGTGGAGGAATGACGGGGTGGACGGACCTGGATGGAGAGTCGGCAGTCGGTTCGGGCCGTACGAGCTCAGAGCGCTGCTCGGCAAAGGGGGTATGGGCGAGGTCTACGAGGCGTACGACACGGTGAAGGACCGCGTGGTCGCGGTCAAACTGCTGTCCGATGAACTCGCCAGGGACCCGGTCTACCAGGTGCGCTTCCGGCGCGAATCGCAGGCGGCCGCCCGGCTGGCCGAGCCGCACATCATCCCGATTCACGACTGGGGCGTGATCGACGGTGTGCTGTTCATCGATATGCGGCTGGTGCCCGGCACCGACCTGCGCGAAATCCTGCGCGATCAGGGGCCGATGAGCGCCGAGCGCGCGATCGGCATCATCGAGCAGATAGCCGCGGGCCTGGATGCCGCGCACGCCGACGGTCTCGTGCACCGCGATGTGAAACCGGCCAACATCCTGATCACCGAGGCGGACTTCGCCTACTTGGTCGACTTCGGCATTGCCCACACCGAGGGCGACAGCGCGGTGACCCAGGCGGGCATGGCTATCGGTTCCTACACCTATATGGCGCCGGAGCGGTTCGATTCCGGACCGGTGACCGGTCGCGCCGATATCTACTCCCTCGCCTGCGTGCTGCACGAATGCCTCACCGGAGCGACACCGTTTCCGGCCGGAAGCATGAGCGCGCTGATCCGGGCGCATCTCACCGCGGCGCCGCCGCGACCGAGCGTGCGGCGGCCGGGGGTTCCCGCGGCGATGGACGAGGTGATCGCCCGCGGCATGGCCAAGCAGGCCGCCGATCGCTTCCCGACCGCGACCGATCTGGCGCGCGCGGCCAGGGCCGCACTCGCCACCGCGCCCGCCGCGAATACACCGACCTTGATCGTGCGGCCGCCCGACCCCTCTCGCGGACCCTCGGATCAGGCTGTGGTGCACCGCAGTCCGACGACGCCCGCGGAGTCGACGGGAACGATTCCCGCGGTCATCCATCCAACCGCGCCGACGGTGGTCTCGCTCGCAGATCTGCAGTTCACGCCGTTGCCGCCGCAGCCGCCCGCCGCACCGCCGACCGGGACGCCCGGCGTTGGCCGGCAGGTGCGGCCGTTTCCGGATGCGCATTTGTACGAGGAGTCGCCGCCGGAGTCCCCGCAGCACTTGCCGTTACCGCGGTACCCGAGTGATCCGCCGACTCGGCGGTATCCGGACCAGCCGCAGTACTCGGAGGCGTCGCAGGCCGAGCAGACTCAGCGGTATCCCGAGTCGCATTACTCCGCCGCCCGGTATCCGGAAAACTATGGCGCGCAACAGGATTCGTCCGCACCGGAGACCCGCCGTGTCCCGCTACCGCAACCCTTCTCCGGCACACCGCCGTTCGAGCCGCCGCGCGGCCCGGCCCATGCGGCGCCCAACCCCTACCGGTCATCGGCGCAACCCGCCGAATATTCGCCGCAGGGCTATGCCGCGCCCGACTACGAAGACGATTACTACGCACAGGATCCCGCCGCGGATCCGTATCGGCGGGATCGATCGGTCCTGTTGCCGATCATGGTCACCGTCTTCGTCATCGTGGTGCTCGCGGTCGGCGGCGCCATCGGCTGGCAGGTGCTCGGGTCCGGCAAGTCCGGGGATACCACTGTGCAGGCGGGTGCGCAGGTGACCACGACGGCCGCCAACGGCACCTCCGGCCGTTCGACCGCGTCGCCGTCGACCTCGACCACCAAGGCCGCACCCACCACGGTCACCCTGCCCGCCGGCGCGACGAACTGCACCAACGGTCAACCCATTTCCGGCAGCTTCACCCAATCGGCCACCGGATCATCGGTCACCAGTTGCGGTTTCGCGGAAGCCGTCCGCAAGGCCTACGCCGAATCCGCGGCCACGAACGTCTCGCGCTCATCACGCTCAGTAGTCGCGACAAGCCCTGTCACCGGCCGCAGCTACACCATGAACTGCGTCGCAGACGGACAATTGGTCACCTGCACCGGCGGTGAAAATGCGGTGGTCTACGTCTACTGACACAGCAACCGCGGCGAACACGCAATGACTTCGTGTCCATAGGATTCCCGCATTCCATCTCCTGTGCGTCCACGCTATGTCGGGCCCAGTGGACGTCGACGATCCCGAGATAGCGGGTGTGGCTCTCCGGTGAGTGCCGAGAGTGCTTCCGCGATCTCGACGATGCTGATGCGACGTAGGTGAACGTCGTACGGGCGCGTGCTGTGCTTCTGCTGGTCCAGCGTGTATAGGCGATGGCGACGCCGAATTCCCGCTCGATCCACGTCAGGGTGGTGTGGCGCAACCAGTGCACGCTGAACTGGAGTCCGGCGGCCCCAACTCAGGTGCGTAGCGCGCGGTGACAGAGGTAGCGGCGGGAGTGTTCACTCGATGGAACCGTTTCGAAAGACGGTGCGTCCATTACTGATAGAAGTGCCTCGAGCCGACCGGCACTCAGGTCCCACTGTCCGAAGCGCCCAGCACGGACCGGCGACCCGAGACCCTGGGTCGGCATGTACATGACTTTTGTGAAGGAGAGTGTTGACTTGACCGGGTTTCTGCAGGTGGACATCGATGTGTTGAGTAAGACAGTTCAGTCTCTCCGCGGCGCCGAGCAGGTTCTCAACGATGCGATGAACGCGATGAAGGAGGGCGGCCACGGCGACATCGGGACCAAGACTCTCAACGACGCCGTCGACAGCTTCCAACGACGATGGAAGTTCGGCATCGAGCGGATCGGCGAGTCCGCCAAGGCAACCGCGGACGGTGTCGCGCAATGTCTCGATGCGTATCGACAGACCGACCAGGCATTCGCCAAGGTGGTCGAGCAAGCCACGAGCGTCGTCGACGGACAGCCGAGCACCTCGGTCACCGCATGAGCCAGAACTCGTACCCCTACCTCGGTTTCAACCCGGTTCCGGGCGCGCCTGACGACGTCGCAGGGCTGCGCGGGCAGATCAGCACAGCCGCGGAGGCGGTGAAGGAGACCAACCAGCTGTTGAACAGTCTGCGCAACAGCAACGAGAACGTCTGGCAGGGTGAGGGCGGCGACGCTTTCCGCGCCAACTTCGATGCCACGCTCGCCCAAGACCTCGGCTACGCACAGAACTCGCTCGAAAAGGCCGTTGGCCTGCTTGCCGAATGGCACACGGATCTGGTGGGTTTCCAGGACACCGCCAAGGGCTTGGAAGCCGAAGCTGCCGAGGCCAAAGGGCAGTACAACAGTGCACTTCAAACATTGCAGCAAGCTCGGTCGAACACAGACTTGGGTCTGGGCAGTATGACGTTCACCGATCCGGTCGAGCTGCAAGCCGCGCAAACACGCCTCAATGCCGCCACCGCACAGGTCAATGCCGCCGTCGCAGCAGTCAACACCTGGGAAGGGAATGTCGATTCGATCATCCGCCGCGCGCGAGATCTCGAAAGCACACACGACAGCACGGCTCGGCGGATCGCCAGTGAACTGGACGCGGCCGCAAAGGATTTCGCGCCCAGCCCACCCGATAAGAGCATCTGGGATCGCATTACCGATGCGATAAAAGGTATCGGCCAATGGATCAGCGATCACCGAGAGCAGATCCACGATGTCTTGGCAGGAATAACTGCTGTTACCGGCCTTCTCGCGTTGGTGACACCACCGCCCGCCGACGCGATCTTCGCGGGTATCGCGCTCGTCGCCGGTGTAGGTGTCCTCGCAATGGATGCCCTCGATCCCGAAGTCCGTGACGCGCTCGAGGATGTCTTTTCTGGGGATTTCAATAGTGATGCACTCGAGAAGATTGGGATGACGGTCGGTCTCGACAGTCTAGGTGTCATACCTGGCGTTGGCGGGGCGGTAAAGGGTGTCAAAGCATTTACTGAACTCGGAGAATTTGCGCCTGCTATCAGGTCGTTCACTGAGGGAGCGCAAGCGCCGGGGATAGCAACGAAACTTATTGATGGTGTTCCGAATGTTGTCAACAAGATTCCGCTGATGCCGTCTGCCGTGAGCCGATCCATGGGCGACTTCACCAGCTTCTTCGAAGACTTCGGCCAGGCCAGCAGGTTGGAGGCGGGGACCTCGGCGGCTGGTATCGAACTGTTCTCGCGGGCCGGGAAGGCTGGCCTCGGGCTCTTCAACATTGGGAACATAGGAAATGGCTGAGACAACGGTAGATATCTGGATTCCGCACGGCTTCATGGCAATGCCGCTGACCGATATCGAGAGACGGATAGGGGTGGCCCAAGAGATCGTTGGAGAAATGCGTCCGTCGACCATGAAATCCATGGCTGAGGCTATCTTACCCACTGCGGCAACGCTCTTTGCAGAACTAGTGCACAGGGATGCGAGGTATTGTGGCATAGGTCGGCACCTGACGTCGGACGGAAACCCGATAACATCATGTATCACGATTTGCGTGTATGAAACCGGCGGAGAGAAGATCAACCCACGCTTGGCCTTAACGAATCTGGTCGAGTCCAGGGCCGAATCCGGCGAAACATATGATATCGAAATGGTGGAGGTGGACGGTCGGCCAATGATGTTCGCTGAACGAGTGACAGAGCTCCCAACGCCGGAACTTCCGGGGAGGCCGTATGTGAGTAACGCAACGGCTACGTACCAACTCGAAGCGGTAGTGCCGTCGAATGACGGGTCAGCCCTTGCTGCTGTCGAGTTATCGACCGCAGCGGTCGACTATGGCTCGGAATTCCGAAAGATGATGGTCGATATGGCACAGTCGATCGAATTCCGGGCGCACCGTCGGTCGACGTCTCGCCCCTCGTCGCTGGACTTGTGAGGGCTTTCATCGTGGAAACATCATCAACGGCCGCATCCTGGCCAACGACACGCGCCGCGTTGCGAAAGGGCGCGCTTTTGCCGTGGATGGCGCTGGCCGTCGGGATCGTCAGCATTCCGGCATTGGTAATCTTCATAAGTATGGGCGATCCTGGCAATAGCCCTTGGGGCCACCGCCTGTCCGCTCCCGGGTGCATAGTTTCGGTAATACTGTTCTGCACAGGGATTATCGGCGGGTGCATGGTGTGGATCAGGCGACGGACAAGGCGGATATTGCTGCGGCACCCCTGGTTGGAATATCGAGTCGGCCATGTTACCAACGGCCGGTACGAGTGGGTTGAGCTGAAAGACGCAAACGGCGCTCGGATCTCACAATTGATCGTCAGCAGTTGGGTTCATCAAATAGGAAAGGTGATCGATAATAGCTCTTCGGTAGTGTGGTTCGCAGGTGATCCGCGCAAATGCGGGGTCATCTCGACACCAGGCGGAGCAAATCTGCGATACGCTTATCATAGAGGAGATGCGCCAGCAGGACGTAAGCGTGCAGAAAATATAGAAACCAGCCTGTCGCGACACGGTGGTAAAGATGATCGCCGTTACCCATCGCCTCGTACGCTACGTCGAGTCTGTGCATTCGTCATCGACTGGTCATTACATTTCGGAGCCGCCGCTGCAGTCGTCATTTTTGGTAAAGGTGTGATCCCGCTTGCCGGCGCCGCTGCGCTCGGCGCGTGGTTGACGACTTCTTTTGCCAATCGAGTGATACTGCAAGCAGCGTTTCATACGACGGTCGGGAAAGCGCTGTTCGGTCTGTGTGTGATTCAGCCTGGTGACGGTTCGTTTCCGGCCTATGGCAGACTGACAAAAGTCTGGTTTATGACTTTGTATTTTTCCGTTATGCTACCCCTGGCGCTATTCGGTGGGGACGGCCCTGGCCCCGACAATCTCAGTGACTACTTCCTGCCCGCAGTGCGTCGTCGCGATCTGGTCGATCTGAACACCGTCTACGCCGAGGTGTAGCAGCGGCGACCGGTTCTGGTGGACCCGAGGGTGCCGACTCCGAGGCGCATTCCCACTAGGCGATTACATCAGTGCCGCAGTGTGATTCACTGCGGCGCATTTCTAGGTTCGTGAGGTCGTGCCGTTGTTGCGGCGCTGCCGAACGCACGGCGGTCCGCTAGTTTGGTGTTCCATACCCGCTCGGTGATCAGGAGATACGGTGGAGTTCAAATCGGTGCTGGGGCCTGTTGCGCGCGGATTCAATGCGGGCGTCATGGCGTTGACCAAGGCACCATGGATCGGGCCTCGGGTGGGTCGGGCGATTACCGAAATCACCTATGTCGGCCGACGCTCCGGAAACACTTTCAGTACACCGGTGGGCTTTCGACGCGCTGGCGACGAGATCACGATCCCGGTCGGCATGCCAGACCAGAAGACGTGGTGGCGCAACTTTCTCGGCGCGGGTGGCCCCATCTCGTTGAAGCTGGACGGCACCGAACGGTCCGGGCACGCCGTCGCCCGACGCGATGACAAGGGCCGTGTCAGCGTCATCGTGCACTTGAACGAGGTCGATTAGCCCACAGCAACGGTTCCGCTGGGACCGCGTCGTCGACACCGCTGCGTTTCTATGTCGCTCCACGGCGGCAGACCGGTCGAGTAGTTGAATAGTTGCTGCCCTGTGCCGGTGCCCGTCTTGTGCGGGAATCACAACATCGACTGATCGGTCGGGATCGGCTCGGGCGACCGGCGTGGCGAGGGCAGTGCCATCGCGAGTTCTCCACGTCGGGCAGCCCGCCAACAACGCTGTCCGGAGTCGATGGCACGCCGGATCTTGCGCACAGTGGGTACCTGTGTGAGCAGGTGTAGCTGGTATCGCCACGGCATTTGTACCCCGTGCCGAGCCGCCATCGCATAGGCGAACTGCACAGCGCTGCGGTCGAGATACCGGTCGGCGTGTTCGAACCAGATCATGCTGGTACGGGCGGCGGCCTGGATCGGGCGCAGCGCGGCGCGCCGCTGGGCATCGTAGTTCTCCAGCGCGTCGGCGACCTCGGCATGCTCGTACAGGTTCTGTGCGAGTACGACGGCGTCGATGATTGCCAACCGGGTGCCCGAACCGATGGTGAAGTGCGTCGTGTGCGCCGCATCGCCGAGCAGCACCACGTTGTCGTGGTACCAGGTCTTGTTGGTTATCTCGGGAAAGCGGCTCCACCTTGCGAACTCGCCTCGGGTCTTGCTGATCAATGAGTGACCGTCGAGGGGGCGCGTGAATATGTTTTCCAGAACACGCAAGTTCTCCAGGTCGTCCAGGGAATCGAATCCCAGTGTATGCCAAGTCTGGGGTTGGCACTCGACGATGCAGGTGCTGATTTTCTCGGCGACCGATGGGTAGGCATGGAACCAGATCCAGCCGGCCGAGGTGTGTTCGAAGGCGAAGGTGAATCGGGTGAAGATCTTGTCCGTACCCAGCCAGATATATCGATTCTCGCCGAGTGTGACGGACGTGCCGAAATGCGGATTACCCAGTTGCCGTACCCGGCTGTTCGCGCCGTCGGAGGCGACGATCAGATCAGTGTCGTCGAAGCCGGACAGATCGTGGACCTCTCGCCCGTGCGCGACCTCTACGCCCAGGTCGCTCGCCCGTCGGGAAAGTACGTCGAGCAATGCGGCGCGCCCCATGCTGAACCCGTAGCCCGCGAAATGCGCGGTCTGGTTGTCGTGCACATGGATTGCCTGTTCACGCCATAGGACCGATCCGGCACGCACCGCTTGGGCGCTGTCGGGGTCATTCCGATACAGAAGGTCGAGCAGGTCGTCCCAGTACACGACGCCCCAGCCATAGGTGGACCCGGGAGGATCGCGGTCGATCACCGTGATGTCATGGGCCGGGTCGCGCCGCTTCATCGAAATCGCGAAGTACAACCCGGCCGGCCCGCCGCCGATACACACAATCTTCATCTCGCTACGCTCCAGCCCGGCTGGTCGATCCTGGCTCCACATGATCGATACTCGATGCGACCGAGCCCGGCACGCTGTGCGTGTCCGGGCTCGGTCACCGGCGCTAGAAGCTGCCCCAGCCACCCCAGCCGGGGTTCCACCAATTCCACCAGCCGGGATTCCATCCCCAACCGCCGCCGCCCCAGCCGCCGCCGTGACCCCAGCCGCCGCCGTGACCCCAGCCGCCGCCGTGACCCCAGCCGCCGCCGCCCCAACCGCCGCCGCCCCAACCGCCGCCGTGACCGCCGCCGCCCCAACCACCGCCGCCGCCGCCCCAACCGGGGCTGTCAACAGCTTGGGTTGCGGACGTGGACGTCGTTGCGTGCGCGGTAGGCGCTTGCACGGCGGCTGCGACGACCGGAGTCGCCGCAACTGCGGCTATACCCGCGGCAGCCGCCAACCGGGCGAACTTCGTGTGTGAATTCTTTCTCTCAGTCATGATAGGACTCCAAAATGCTGTCCCGACCTGCTGGAATTCTACGCGTTTTCGCCCAACTCCAGAAGCCGCCGCGTTGACTGATCTATAATCCCGCCACATTTCCCGCTGTTGCCCAATCCGAGGATGCCCGCATACTGCCTCTCTGTGCCCGGCGAGGGATTGTGACGGCGGCTGGTGCACTGTTTCACGGTCGTCGTCGAGCACGGGCATTTCGGTCGTGCCGCCGAGGCGCTGCACCTCACGCAGCCGTCGTTGAGCCGCCAGATCCACCGGCTCGAACAGCAACTCGGGGTACGGCTGCTGGATCGCGGCCCGCAGGGCAGTCGACTCACCGAAGCCGGCGAGGTGTTCTTACCGCAGGCGAAAGCGCTGCTGCGCACCGCGGACCGGGTCGTCACGCAGACCCGCGCCGCAGCCCGCTCCGACCGCGTCACAATCGGCTACACCGGGAACTTGATCATCACCCCCGTCGTGCGCGAGATGCGCCAGCGCCATCCCGATGCCGAAGTGCGCGCACAGCATGTGTCGGTAACCGACGTCCCGGACGCGCTGCTCGACCACCGGGTGGACGCACTGGTTTCCCGCCTGCCGTTTCCCACCGAGGGGCTACACGTCACCATCCTCTACGACGAACCGCGCGTCGTGCTCATGCCGGTGGACCATCGGTTGGCAGGCAGGGAATACGTCACCCTCGACGACATCGCCGACGAACCCGTGCCCCGACTACGGCAGTCGAACCCGGACTGGAATGCCTACTGGCGCATCGATCCCCGCCCCGACGGCCGCCCCGCACCCGACGGCCCGATCATCGACGCCCTCGAGGACAATCTCGAAGTCATCGCCGCCGGTGAGGCCATCGCCATCGCCGCCGGCCACCACCTGGCGGTGCGTCCCGACGTAACCGCGATCCCGCTGCACGGCGTCGACCCGGCTCACGTTGTGCTGGCCACCCGCCGCGACGACCGCAGCCGCCTGGTCGCCGCATTCCGGAAATACGCCCGAGACCGGCTCACGGACCCTGAGCCGGGGAGGCTCACCGATCCGTGATCCCAAGACAGAGCATGGCGGGCGTGGCGGGGGCTTTCTGGCCGGTCACCGATGAAATCGATCCCCCCGGTGGCGTCGATATCAGTGATCCACCGGAGAGGAGAGCGCGATGAACCCGTCCACCAATGAACTTCCCGCCGTTCACCGACGAGTTCGAAGTAGCGGACCGAGTGTCCGCAAGCATCGGCGATGCGCTCGACAGCGATGCGGCAGTGGCCACTCGCGCTCGCCGCCAAAGGATTTCCTCGCCGATCAGGAGGGGAAGGTGTCGAGGTAGGCGCGGTAGGTGCCGAAGGGGAGAGTCGCGTCGTAGACGAGGTCGCCGGTGGGAGTGAATTCGGAGATATGGGGGGCCATGCCCCAGCAGACCAGGGTGTTGCCGTTGGGGAGTGCTTCGGCATTGCCCATCGCGAAGGAGACCAGGCCCTCCGGGTGTTCTTGGTTGCGCAGCAGGGTGGCACGGTTCGCGGCCAAGTCGATGTTGATCCATTCGACGCTGGAGTGACCACGGGATTCCGGGCCGTCGGAGTTGTTGTTGAACAGCCGCAACGTGGTGGCGTCGGTGAATTCGGCGTCGTGTTGGAAGGCGAATTCGACGCCAGGATCGGCGGCAAGGGTCGGGTGCTTGCCGCCCAGCTGCCAGCGGATATCCCCGGTGCGCGGGTCCACGTCGTACACAGCGGCGGTGTTACGCAGGGACACAAGCAGATTCCCGGACGGATCGAGACTGATCGAGTTCATGTGGTACGGGTCGTACACATCACTGTTCAGCTTGCCGGGGGTCTGCGAATCGGCCAGCGGCACATGCTCGGCCGCGCTCCAGCGGAACAACTCCTTGCCCGAGGCCACATCCATCACCAGCGCGACGGTGTCGAACATCTTGCCGTTCTTCGGCCCTCCGATGGCGGTCAGATCGGCATCGACCTGTGGGTAGGAGGTGAGTAGCGCGTGGCCGTCCGGGGTCAGCCGGAACTCGTGCACATCCGCGCCAGCGCCACCCGGATCGACCGTGGTCAGCACGTTGAAGTTCTCGTCCGCGATGATCCCGACACCGGAACCGTGCCCGGCCACGGTGCTTCCCTGCCACCAGGTGAGCACCTTGCGGCCCTGGTACTTCTGCGTCCGGAAGTTCGAAACATCTTGTCCCACAGGCGGTTCGTACCGCTGGATCGGCTTGCCGGACCGGTCGGCGATGACATTCGCGGGCTTCCCGCCCGGCAGCGCCTGCGCCACCGCCCCCAGCCCTGGCACCAGCGCCGCCGCGCTTACCCCGACCGTGTAGTACAGATACCCGTCGCTCACCCCCGGCTTCTCCACGTTCACCGTGTAGGTCAGTCCGCCGAACGGCACGGTCGGCAGCACCGGATCGGCGGCGGCAGACCCGCAGGCGGCAGCGACGAGCGTGGCCGTGGCGGCCAACGATATCGGCAGGCGACGCCGCATGATGGGTGAGGACTGTCGAACATCGGAGTCGGAAACGCCCGTGACCTTCAGAACAGCGAACGGTCGGCGCCAACCAGATGCTTTTCCGCCGGTGGTTGTAGTCGGCGGAATGGGGGCATGATCGTCGACCACGTGAAGTGCTTGCGTCTCCGAATACACCGTCGCTAGTTTAGTACGGCACTGTTTCGTTTCATATCCTGGGTTGCAATGAGCGATGACCAGGTCCAGCCGCCCCCGGGGCACGTTTGATCGCGAGATCGAGTTGCTCCACGCGGCGCTCGATGTCCTGCGTGCGGTTATCAACTGCTGCCTGAATTTTGACAACGTTGGGGGCGTGGTCATCACCTTCGAATGCGACCGGTGACGAATTGACGATTGGACCGTAGGCAATCGGTGCAACCCTGTCAATTTCCGACTTTCTTTCTCGAACCCCTTGCGGCTGAAGCATTTTCATGACCTACAGCGGGTTTCGGATAATTTTCCGAACTTGTTGTTCAATCTATTGCCGCTGGAGGGGTTTTATGGCCTATGCCGGTTTCCGAGACTGTGATGCGTGGTGCGGTGCCGGCCTTCTGGAGCCGGGTCGACATCCGGAGCCGGGGCAGTGAGGTTCGATATTTCAGCTGGTAGAGGGGTTTTCAACCCGCAGCACGGCGGCGATACCGGACGTGTATAACGCTGGAACGCGAAAAGTTGGCCTTTGGTTGGTTTCAGACAGTCCCAGGTGATCACACGCCATCGTGCTTCATGATCTGCAATCGGCATCATCACGCGCACACCGCCATTCAACTGGTCGGTCACCGCCGCTTTTCGAGCAACCTACTGCTGCTAATGGGTTCATGCACGACGTGGGTTTTGTATTTCGATGTGGACACGATATCGAGGACTTTCACTCGAGCTCGCCGCGCCCCAGCACACACTCGTACGGGCTCGAAGATCCAGTAATCACCTTTCATGCTTGGACACCTGTATAGGTTTGCTGACTCGAAAGGAACTGCGATATGAGCGTTCTGGGCACCCCGCTCAAAAAGATCGTCGCCACCAGTGCGATTATCGGTGGGACCGGCATGGCATACATCGGCCAAGCTTCCGCCGCTACCGATCAGCAATGGGACAGCCTCGCCGCGTGTGAGTCCGGCGGTAATTGGAGTATCAACACTGGCAACGGGTTTCAGGGCGGCCTGCAGTTTTCGCCGGGCACATGGGCCGCATATGGCGGTGCCGCGTATGCGCAGACCGCCGACAAGGCCACCCGTGAGCAGCAGATCGTCGTCGCCGAGCAGGTACTCGCCGCTCAGGGTTGGGGCCCGTGGGCAGGATGTTCGGCAGCGCTCGGCCTTCGGTGACACCACAGAGCTGTCCAGTGGGTACGACCGAGTCGTGAGACTGTCATCGTCCGGGTCCCCGTGCTCGACCCTGTCGAGGCCATGGTCGGAAGTGCTGTTCGCGGCAACAATAGTGGCGGTCGCGGGCACTGCGACATGGTCAACTGTCGGAAAGGACTCCGTCGACCACGACGCTGACCAGCTTTTCCGGAAGGTCCGGCGTTATCGGCCTACCCGTCAGGACGACTCGCATCTGGATCGTGGCGAATAATGGCTCGAGCACATCAATGGCGGCAATTCCGGACTGCACCTCACCGCGGGTGATCGCGCGCTCGACGACAGGCTCCATCGCCCGAAGGCGGGTATCGAAATACAGCCGTCGTGCCTCGCTCGCCGCCGGGTTGTCCGCCGCCGCGACACTCATTTGCAGAAGCGAACGTCCGACCGGGCTGCCGAGGTAATCACACGCCTGTTTCATGAGATCGGTCAGATCTTCGCGCAGCGAGCCGTGGTCGGGTACGACCAGCGATGCCTCGCTGCGCGTCGTCAGCGCGTCGAGGATCATACGTTCGCGCGTCTTCCACCGTCGGTATACCGATGTCTCGTGTATACCGGCGAGCCGTGCGACGGCCGCGACGGACACGGCGTGTACCGGGGTGCCGTTCATGATTTCCGATAGCACCGCGTTGCGCACGGAAGTAACGATGTCCGGTATGTCGGTGACCTGGGGCACGCTGAACTTGTCGGGCATTTTCGCAGTATAACGGCGCAAGTGCATTGTTCCCGCCGCTGGCATTCCATCGAGATTTCACACAATGGGCCGGAGCCGAGAGCGCATCGAGCCGGATGCATTCGGATAAATCGTGGTCTCGAATTCGACTGCGGGGCAAGTCGATCCGAACGTATTGGGGGAAGTCGTCGCCGAGCTTGTCGTGGCGCGTCCGGTGCTCTGCGCCATCGTTCGGTCGGCTGGTGCTCGGCCATGGATGGCGCTCGGCAGTCGACGACCGTAGCGCTCTCGGCGAGCACTCGTGGTGTTGGTATCCGCGCGCGACAGCCCGGGGGATGTGCGGTGGCGCCGGACCCATACGGCGGATCCGCTTCGCTGCCACCAGGTTTCGCTCCCGTGAGCATGTGTCTTCGCCCAATCTAACTATAGATTTCTATAGTTACAGAAACTCGTGTTGCGCAGTCGGGCCGACCCGATTATGGTCGTACGCAAGTCGACTTGCGCAGTGCCGGGCGGGGCCCGGTGATGGGGACCCTGAAGCGCTTGTCGTGTGTATATACGGTGACGATGCGGCGGGGAGTGCTGCGCCCAAAAGAAAGTCGACCAGAGCGCGACATTGCTGTCGCCGCGTTCGACAATGCTGTCGCTACGTGCATTGCAAATAACCGGCCCGAGGGCCGTTCTGCACAGTGAAGGGGATATCCAGATGAGCCTCGAAACGGACGTGTACGGCGATATTGCCGACTACCTGGAAAATCACTACAGCATCGAGGTCGATAAGGTAGACCCCGCCGCGACATTCGAGGAAGTGGGCTTGGATTCGCTTGGGCTGCTTGGCATTGCGGAGATCCTGGAACGCAAGTACACGATTTCGCTGAATGACGAGCGCATCGCAAGCATCAAGACGTTCGGAGAACTCGTCGATGCCGTGCGGTCACGCTCGGAGGAATCCAGCGCGAAGTCCCTATAACGGACTGAGCGACACATTCAACAGCATTGGAGTTTCCGGTGACCGCATATATCACCAGCACTGGCCGATTTCTACCAGGCGATCCGGTAACAAACGACGAAATCGAAGATTTCATCGGCAAAGCGGGCAACGCGAGTTCCGACCTTCGGGACACGATTCTCGCCAATAGTGGAATCAAGACACGCTATTACGCCTTGGATCGGGAACAGCAAACTGTGTTCTCGAATACGGAATTGGCCGCTCGGGCGGTGGAGGACGCCGTCGAACGATCGGAGATCGCTGCCGAGGATCTGCAGTTACTCGCCGCCGCCACGACGTTGCCGGACCTGATGGGGCCGGGTCACGCGAGTATGGTCCATGGCCGCCTCGCCTATCCGCCCTGCGAAATCGTCACCGCGCACGGCATCTGCAGCTCGGGAATGATGGCGCTGAAGAACGCCTACCTGCAGGTCGCGATCGGGGAGAAGTCGGCCGCCGTCGCGGTCGCCAGCGAGTTCGCTTCCCGTGGCTTCAAGAGCAGCCGATACAAGGCACTCGAGAGCCGGACGGAAGACGGTTCGCTGCCCATGGAGACCGCGTTTCTGCGGTATATGCTCTCCGACGGCGCGGGAGCGGCGGTCGTACAGGACAAGCCGAGGTCGAACGGGGTGAGCCTGCGCATCGACTGGATTTCGCTGACCTCGTATGCCAATACCGAGAAGGCATGTATGTATTTCGGCAGCGAGTCCAACGATGCCGAGAAGACCTGGATGGACTACGCCGACGCCACCGAGGCCGCGGTAGCGGGCACTCTCGTTGCCCGCCAGCGCCTCTCGCTGCTGCCGCATCTGGTCAAGGTCGGCATCGACGAGTACGAGCGGCTCCTGAACGCGGGCAAATTCGACCCCACCACCTTGAAGTGGCTTCCGGCGCACTATTCGAGCGAGCGTATGAAGTCGATGGTGCTCGGCGAGTTGTCGCGGCGCGACGTGCCACGACCGGGACCGGAAGTGTGGTACAGCAACCTCACCCGCGTCGGGAACATCGGTAGCGCAAGCATTTTCGTGATCCTCGACGAGATGCTGCGCGAAGAGCTCGTCACGCCGGGCGACACCATGCTCTGCATGGTCCCGGAATCGGGCCGTTTCGCGATTTCGTACATGCACCTCACGGCCGTGGACGGCGGCACGAGCGCATGAGTACCGCGCCAGCGGATCTACCCGTGCGGGAGGTCGGCGCTGAACCCGCCGTGATCGCCGTCTACTGGTACTCGCAGACCGGGCAACTGCGCGAGTGTCTCGAACATTTTCTCGAGCCGCTCGTTGCCGCGGGCAGCGAGGTCCGGTGGATCGAAGTCACCACCTCCGCTGACTTTCCGTTTCCGTGGTCACTCGGTCGCTTCTTCGGTGTGTTCGCGGAGGCCGCCGATGCCGAGTCGACCGTGGATATCTCCGTCGGAGACGGCAGTCGGCAAGTCGGCGATGACGTGGACTTGGTGCTGATCGCGCACCAGGTGTGGTATCTGAACCCATCGATCCCGATGCGATCGTTGGTGCGGCGCTACCCCGAGCGGGTGACCGGTCTGCCGGTTGTGCAGTTCATCGCCTGCCGCAATATGTGGGTGTCCGCGGCGGTGAGTATGCGCAGCATGCTGACCGCCGCGGGTGCTCGCCCGGTCGGCGTGATCGCGGTGACCGATACCGCGAACCAACTCGTGTCGTTGTTCACCACCCTGCGGTGGCTGCTGTTGGGACGGCGGGAGGCATCGTTGGGTCTGCGTGCCGCTGGTGTGCCCGATGCCGAGCATCAACGGCTGCGCAGGCTCGGACGACAATTGGTCGAGGCCGGCGCGGATACGGGGGAGCAGATCACCGCGGTGCTGCCCGAGGTGTTGGCGCAGGCCGAGTCGGCCCGCGAGAATGCCGCGGTGATCGGTCCGGATCTGTTGGCGGGCATGGCGTTTCGGTTCGCGTCCCGACTGATCCGCCGGTACACCGAACCGGGTGGTCTCGGCGAGAAATCAGCACTGGCAGGTTTCGTCGGTGCGCTGGGTGCGGGGATCGTACTCGGCCTGCCGGTGGCCACGGTGCTGCGCATCGTCTTCCGTCGGCGCGTGGACGTCGCCATCACGAGCTATCTCGACCGCGCGCTGTACGCGGTCGCCGACGACACTGTGCCGGCCCGGCGCGGACACGAGGTGTCACCATGACTGTCGACCATTGCGAAGTATTGATCGTCGGTGGTGGTCCGACCGGCCTGATCGCCGCACATCTGTTGGGCCGCGCGGGGATTCGCACCCGCCTGGTGGAACGCCGATCGAGTGCGTCCACGCATCCGCGGGCCACGATGGTCAATGTTCGTACCGCGGAAATACTGCGCGACCTCGAGCTGCTGGGTCCGGCGCAGGAGGTCGGCACCAGTCTGGAGGCGTCCGGTCGGGTCAGTTTCCACACCACCCTGGTCGGTGCCGAGCTCGGCGAGATCGACATGGTGGGAGACGCCGAGAAACTCATGCGGACGGTGTCGGCGAGTCCGGTGCTGCCGCTGATCTGTCCGCAGAACGAGTTGCAGACGCTCTTGCTGCGTGAGCTATGCAACTACCCCTCCGTCAGCGTCGAGTCGGGTGTGGAGATCACCGATCTGGTCGTCGACCCCGACGGGGTCGGCGCGGTCCGAGCGGACAATTCCGCGCTACGCGCTTCCTACGTGGTCCTCGCCGAGGGAATTCACGGTCGGTTGCGTGAGCGCGTCGGCATCACAGTCCAGGCCTGCGCACCGCTCGGAACGATGTTGGACATCCATTTCACCGCCGATCTCGGCTCGGCGGTCGCAGGTAAGGAGAGCGCCCTGTACTGGGTCATCAACGATGACATACAGGGAGTGCTCATCACCGTCTCGCCGCAGCGCGGTACCTGGCTGCTCGAGCTGACCGGCATCGACATCGACCCATCGGCGATGCCCGACAAAAGCGAGTGCGAGCGCCTGGTCCGAATGGCCATCGGCGCGGCCGACATCGACATCACGATCGAGTCGGTTCGAACGTGGGCGTTGGGTACGACGGCCGTCGACCGGTGGAGTGACGTCCACCAACGGGTGTTCGTGGCAGGCGACGCGGCGCACAGCTTCCCGCCGACCGGTGGCTTCGGCATGAATACCGGCATCCAGGACGCGCACAACCTCGCGTGGAAGCTGCACGGTGTGCTGCGTGGCTGGTCGAGTCCGCGGCTGCTGAACACCTACGAAGCCGAGCGGCGGCCCGTCGCGGATTTCAACGCCGAGCGCAGCGTGCACAACGCCGTTGCCATGGACGAGTTCTTCACATCGGCACGGTCGCTGATCGGATCCGGAAACGGATCGGGCCCCGAGATCAGCGATGCCGCCGCACTGGCCGACGACATCGAACGACAACGGCCGCATTTCGACTTCTACGGTCAGGCAAGGGGATTCGTCTACCGCACCGACGAAGACAACCCGCAGCCGGTTGTCGCGGACGTGGTCGACTATCACCCCAGCGTGCTAGTCGGTGCCGTCGCACCGCACGTGTGGCTGGAAGAGGATGGCCGGCGCACAGCCGTCGCCGATCTGACCAACGGGGCCTTCGCGCTGCTGACTTCGGTCGAAGCCGCGCCCGAGTGGCAGGACTCGTTCGGTGCGTGGGCGTCGGTGCTCGGTGACATACCGCTGCGGATATGGCCGGTGTCCCCGATACCGCGTCCGGACGCCTTACACGATTTCCGCGACGACGCCATCGGGGTCTTCGGTTTGTCCGACGCGGCGGCGGTCGTCGTGCGTCCCGACGGCCACATCGGCGCGATATTGCCCGGTGCGGATCCGCACGGCGAGTTGGCCCGATACCTCAACTCGATACTCGGCGAGAAAGCGGTGACCGCATGACCGACATTTCCCAGGACGACACCTCCGGCGTCGATCCGCAGCTCGCGGCGGATCTGCTCAGCAATGACCGGGGCCGGGTCAAGCGCGCGATCGAGAGCATCTCCGCGCAGCGGCTCGCGGACCATCTCGAAACCGACACCGGCACAGCGGGTTTGGTCGCGGCATTCGATTTGATGCCGACGTTCTATCGCGGCGGTATGCCCGAGCGTGCGGTGATTCGCTGGGCCGTGACCCGGCGCTCGCACGGCAAACTCGAACGCGACGTCGAGCTGACCCCCGACAGCTGCACAATCGGCGAAAAGGGCGCCTTCGCCACGCAACCGGCGGCGACACTGACCGCCCCCGCATCGGCGTTCGTCGCGCTGGCCTGCGGTGCTACGCGCGGTGTCGAATTGATGTCGCGCGGTGATCTGCGGGTGGCGGGCAACGTGCAGCTCGCCATGAAGATGGAGCGCCTGTTCGATCTCGAGCCGAATGCGACATCGTCATGAGCGCGCCGAGCCTGCCGCGCCCGCTGACCGCCCGGCGCAGGGTCGCCATCACCGGGATCGGTGTGGTGTCGCCGGTGGGAAACTATCCCGGCGTGCTGTGGGACAACCTGCTCGAAGGCCGCTCAGGCGTCGGTCCCGTCACCACGTTCGACGTGTCGAACAAACGGGTTCGGATCGCCGCGACGGTCGATGATTTCGCAGCGACGGACTGGATGGAGCGCAGGGATGCCATCCGGTTCGATCGTTTCTGTCAGCTCGCGATGGCAGCCTCCGACCTGGCACTCAAAGACGCCGGCGAGCTCAGCGCCGATCCGTGCGACGTCGCGGTCATCATCGCCAGCGCACTCGGTGGGGCCGACACGATTCGCGCCACCGTTGGCAATGACCCGGACGGTGAACGGATTCCACCGACCTTCATCCCCGTGTCGATGTCCAATGTCGCCGCCTCGGTGGTGGCCCAACGCCACGATTTCGCCGGGCCGAGCTATACGCCGAGCAGTGCGTGCGCGTCCTCGGCCGACGCCGTCGGCCAGGGCATGCGGATGATCAGGGACGGATACGCCGACGCGTGCGTTGTCGGTGGATCCGAAGCTTGTGTCAATCCGGTAATCATGGCCGGTTTCGCCAGCATGCGGGCATTGTCGCGGCGCAACGACAGTCCCGAGCAGGCCGCGCGCCCGTTCGACGCCGACCGCGACGGATTCGTGCTGGGCGAGGGCGCGGCGGTGCTGATTCTCGAGGATATGGATCGTGCCCTCGCGCGGGGAGCGACCATATACGCCGAGATCGCGGGCTACGGTCAAACCAATGACAGCCACCATCTGACCGCACCGAGGGCCGATGGTTCCAGTGCCGCCCGGGCGATTCGCATCGCGCTGCGCGACGCGGGCATCACGACAACCGATGTGGACTACGTCAACGCACATGGGACGGGCACGATTCTCAACGACCGCGCGGAAATGGCCGCGTTGCGTACTGTTTTCGGTGCTGATCTCGCGAAAACCGTTGTGGCTTCTACCAAATCCATGACCGGCCACCTCCTCGGCGCGGGAGGCGCGTTGGAGGCCGCCATCGCCGCCCTGGCCGTCAAGACATCGATGATCCCACCGTCGGTCAATCTGGACCGAGTGGCCGAGGACTGCACGGGCGCGTCGTTCGTCTCGGCATCGACCGAGGCCGATATCGCTGCCGTGCTGACGAATTCCTTCGCATTCGGCGGCCACAACTCGTCATTGGTCCTGCGCCGTAACGACCCTTTCCGCACCGAGGAGTAGTCCATGGAATTGAAGTTCGAAGGTGAAGTCACCGCGTCTCTGCATCCTCCTCGCATGGTGGGCAACACCCCGCACGGAATTCGCATGTTCATCGAGGTCGGTGAGGGAAAGCTGGAGGGTGAGCGCATCAACGGGCGGGTGCTGCCCGGCGGTGGCGACTGGGTGCTGATCGGCACCGACCAGTGGGCGCGCGCCGATGTACGCGCGCAATTCGAGACCGACGACGGTGCGATCATCTACGCGCAATTCGATGGGCTGATCGAGATGACCGATGCCGTGCAGACAGCGTTCGCGGACGGGGTGCCCACCGCATTCGAGGACCAATACTTCCGGGTGCTGCCGCGCCTGGAGACCGGTGATCCCGACTACGAATGGATCAACCAAACGCTTTTCGTCGGTGAGGGCCGATTCACCGAGGGCTTCGGTCTGCAATACCGCTTCTACCGGATCACCTGACCCGACTCGGCCGCCCCGCACAGTGTCACATCCTTCCACTGTCTGAAAGTGAGGTGATCGGCCCGATGAATTCCTCGGATGCCGACTCGTCGTCGCGTGCGATCGACGTCCGGTCGGTGACTGTGCGAAGGAGGCGGAAAACGATCCTCGACGACATCTCGTTCACCGTCGGCCAAGGCTCGGTGACCGGTTTGCTCGGGCCAAGCGGCTGCGGCAAGACCACCCTGATGCGCACCGTCGTCGGCGTGCAGAAGTTGTCGTCGGGCACGATCACCGTGCTCGGTCAACCGGCCGGGCATCGGCGGCTGCGCCGTGACGTCGGCTACGTGACCCAGTCGCCGTCGATCTACGACGATCTGACCGTTCGGCAGAATGTTCGCTATTTCGGGGTGATGTACGGGGCGAAGTCCGAGTCGGTGGATCGGGCCATCGAGGACGTCGGGCTGCTCACCTACCGAGACACGCTGGCCGCCAAGCTTTCCGGCGGACAGCGTGCACGGGTGTCGCTGGCATGCGCGCTGATCGCTCGGCCCAAGCTGCTGGTGCTCGACGAGCCGACCGTCGGCCTCGACCCGGTGCTGCGCCGCGACCTGTGGGCTTCCTTTCACAGCCTGGCCGATGGCGGCACGACGTTGTTGGTGTCCAGCCACGTGATGGACGAGGCAGAACGCTGTGATCGCCTGCTGCTCATGCGGGAGGGCAGCGTGCTCGCCGATTCCGACCCCGCGGACTTGCTGCGGCGAACCGGAGCCGACACATTAGAGGGCGCTTTCCTGCGGCTGATCGAGTCCGGCGACGGTGCACGATCGTCCACCACCGTGAATTACGTTGCGACTCATCAGGTTTCCGAAGAGACCCGGCCGGAGGTTTCGCTGTGAATGCCCACATGCTGTTGCACACCACCGCGCGTGTGCTCACCCAGATTCGCCACGACCGCCGCACGGTGGGGCTACTGCTCGTGGTGCCGAGCGTGCTGCTGACCTTGCTGCGCTTCGTCTTCAACGGTCGTCCCGACATCTTCGACCAGTTGGGATTGATGCTGCTCGGCATCTTCCCGTATGTGTCGATGTTCATGGTCACCAGCGTCGCCATGCTGCGTGAACGCACCACCGGCACGTTGGAACGACTCATGAGCACGCCACTGTCGAAGATGGATCTACTGCTCGGCTACGGACTGGCCTTCGCCGCGGTCGCCGTGGTGCAGGCCGCGGTCGCGGCCACGGTCGCCTATCAGTTCCTGGGGCTCGAATCGCAGGGGTCCATCGCGGCAGTGCTGCTGATCGTCATCGCGACGGCCGTGCTCGGCTCGTCGACCGGTCTGTTGACCAGTGCGTTCGCGCAGTCGGAGTTCCAGGCAATGCAGTTCATGCCCGCGTTGGTGATTCCGCAGCTGCTGCTCTGCGGTCTTGTTTGGCCACGGGAGCAGATGAGCGGTTTCTTGCAGGGGTTGAGCAACGTCGTGCCGTTGCGCTATGCCGCGCAGGGACTCACGGAAATCGGTACATACCCACACCCGACCACCACGATGTGGATCGATCTGGCTGTCGTGGCGGCCTTCGCCGCGGCCTCCTTGCTCACCGGCGCGGTAACGCTACGCCGACGCAGTTCGTAATCACCACTCGATCGCAGCAGGAGCTCCCACGTGCCAGCACTTCGCGTTCTTCGCCGAATACTGCCCGTGCCCACCCGAGCCGACGCACTGTTCGCGCGGCGCGGCTTCCCGACCTCGGCGCCGATAACCAACACGCTCGAACAGGTCGGCGTAGCGGTGATCCGGGGTTTCGAGATGGGCGCAGACATCGCCGACATCGATGACCTCGCAGCGGCCCTCGACCATATCGACCCGTTCTATCGCAGCCTGGCCTACGAAGGGGCGGTGACCGCGCTCGTCACCCGCGACCTCATCGGCCTTCGGCGGCGACATCTGGCCCGGCGATTCGTCGAGGGCCCGGGCGCCCCACACGCCTATATGGCTTATGTCGGCTATGGGCTGTTGATGCCGCGCCTGCCGAGGTTCCTGTGGCGACGGTGCACGCCGAACCTCGGCGAGGATGCGGTGTTGTCGCGGCTGACCTGGCTGGCGGCCGACGGATTCGGTTTCGACGGCGCGTTTTTCCACACGGCACGATGGATCGATAGGCAATGGCGGCCCAAGCCGTACTCGTGGGAGGGGGACAGTTCCTACTTCCTGCGCGCAGTCGATCAGGGCGTCGGACGAGCGTTGTACTTCGTCAACGACGCGGACTTGGCGGCGATCGCCGACCGGATCGACCGCATGGACCCACACCGCCGAGCCGACCTGTGGAGCGGCATCGGCGCGGCCATCGCCTATCTCGGCGGAGTCGCGGAGTCCGACGTGCGAACGGCGCAGCGACGCGCCGGGCTCGCGGCCGCGGATATGGCGCAGGGTGCCGCGTTCGCCATCAAGGCCAGGGCACATGCCGGGTACATACCGGAATGCTCGGTGTCGGCGGCACGAGTGCTCTGTGATCGCGATGTCGATGCGGTCGTCGCGGTTGTCGACGAGACGAGCACCCAATCGTTCAGTACCGGCGAGCCCGGTTATGAGCAATGGCGACGCCGGTTACGTGAGCGCCTCGCGCCACCGACGCTATTGCACGCGGTCGATCAACCACGAGGAGCTTAGATGTCGCGCTTTATCGATGACGTACTGTCCAACAGCAGCTCCGACCGGGGCTTTTCCTACGGCGAGCCCGATGCGCTGGGCCGCAAGACGTGGTCGGAGTTGTTGCGGCACAGTCGATGTGCCGCGCAGTCGCTGACCGACCAGGGCGCGTCCATGGGGTCGCGGGTCGCCATCCTCGCCGGTGAACCAGAGGACGTCGTGGTATCGGTCCTGGCCTGCTGGTTGCTCGGAGCCTCGGCCACCATGCTGCATCAACCGACGCACCGAACCGATCTCACCGTCTGGGCGCGTGACACGGTCAGATCCCTCGATGTCATCGACGCCAAACTGGTGTTGATCGGAACCCCTTTCGACAGCGCGGCGACCATACTCGCCGAGCACGATGTGCCGAGTGTGTCGATCGCGCGGCTCGGTGCGTCGACACCGTTGGAGCCTGCCGATGTTCCGGATGACACCCTGGCGCTGCTTCAGCTGACCTCGGGGTCCACCGGTACCCCGAAAGCCGTCGCCATCACCCACGCCAACCTGTACGCCAGCGGCCGTGCCATCGCACGGGGCGCCGACATGGATCCGGCCAACGAGATCGGTGTGAGCTGGCTTCCGCTGTTCCACGACATGGGCATGGTCGGTTTCGTGGCGACGCCGTTGCAGTTCGGGGTCGAGGTCGTGTGTGTGAGTCCGACGCATTTCCTGCGTGCACCGCTGGTATGGATGGATCTCATCACGCGGTATCGCGGCACGATGACCGCCGCGCCCAACTTCGCCTACGAGATCGCGGCACGGCGAATGGAATTGGCTCCGGACGGGGCCTTCGACCTGTCGAGTATGCGGTTCGCATTGAACGGCGCCGAACCGATCGATGCGACAGCGATCGCGCGATTCATCGAGGCCGGAGCACGCTTCGGCCTTTCCCCCGGTGCGGTGGTGCCCGCGTACGGTATGGCGGAGGCCACGCTCGCGGTGTCGTTCAGTCCGGTTGGTCTCGGTGTGCGAACCGATGCCGTGCGACCCGACGCCATCGAGACGGCGGGTTACGCGCAGCCGACCGACGATGCGGACGCCCGGATGTTCGTGACGCTCGGTACGCCGGTGCCGGGTGTCGAGGCACGGGTGCTGGACGACACCGGAGCACCTGTCGGGCCGCGTACGGTCGGCGAGATCTTCATCTCCGGTGCCGCGGTCACCGATGGCTACTTCACCGAAAACGGTTACAGCTCAGCACGAAACGACGAGGGATGGTTGCCGACCGGCGATCTCGGCTACCTGACCGAATCGGGGGAGATCGTCGTGTGTGGGCGTAAGAAGGACACCATTATCGTCGGCGGCCGCAATATTTTCCCCACCGACATCGAGCGCGCCGCCGCGACGGTGGCGGGTGTCCGACGCGGCAACACTGTCGCCGTGCGACTCGAACCCGGGGAAATCCGCGAGGGTTTCGCGGTCGCCGTCGAGTCCGCCGACTGGAACGACGACAAGCACGTCGCACGCATCCAACGGGAGGTGACCCGCGTCGTCCGCGACAGCGTGGGGGCGACACCGCGCTCGGTTGCCGTTGTCAGTCCGGGGTCGATACCGAAGACTCCGTCGGGCAAGGTGCGCCGAACGAACTCCGCCCACCTGATCCGATGACCGGCCGACGCGCCGGTATCGGCATCGTTGCGGCCGCCATGCTGCTGCTCGGCGGCACCGCGTGTACCGCCGATGGCGGTCTGCCACGGCCCGCTCAGTTACTGCGCAACGCCGCCGCGGCGGCGCGTGCGACGACAAGCGCGCACGTCACCTTGCAACTCAGCGGCGCGCCCCTGAGCGGAGTGAATGTGCGGGCCATGTCGGCCGATGTGGTCCGTCACGGTGACGCGCGAGCGAAAGGACAGCTCGTGGTGCCGTCGGCATTCGGGGATGCCCGCCTCGATTTCGTCGAGATCGACTCGACCATCTACACCCGCGACGCCTCCGGGCGATTCGCGCCGGCGCCGCCACAGCAGAACGGGGCGGCCAATCCGTTGCCCACCACGCTGATCGACCCGCACCGAGGAGTCGCGAACCTACTGTCATCGATGACTTCCGTGCAGACCGAGGCCAGGGAGACGGTGGGCGACGTCGATGCGTTCCGCGTCACCGGACTCGTCGCCGCCCACGACATCGGGCAGGTGGTACCGAGCGTCATCACGGACGGCACATTGACCGTGTGGTTCAAGGTGGGTGGCCGACACGAGCCGGTCGCGACGCGGCTGGTCATCGGTCAGGGGGAGCCCGCATCGCAATCCGTGCTCGATGTGCGGGTCAGCGACGTCAACCGTACCGTCCATGTCGCCGATCCGCGCAGCTAGCTCGACATCACAACGAACGCGCCGCAGCCATTCGGCGGCCGATGGAGGGAATCCGATGGACGACATCACCGAGATCGACCCCGCGCAAGTCTCGCCGGGTGAGTTCAAGAACCTCATCACCAGTACCTCCGATGAGCAGTTGCGCGCCGCGCTGGCTGATCCGGAGTTACGAAGCACCATGCTCGACACCGTCTTCCTGCGCATGCCGGACCGATTGAGTATCGAGGAGGCACGCGGGGTCGATGCCACCGTGCTGTGGCGAGTAGGACAGACTCCCGACGAGTGGTTGGTCACCATTCGCAACGGTGCGTGCACCGTGACGAAGGCGCCGGCAGGGGTCAAACCGACAGTGTCGTTGACGCTGGGCGATGTGCTGTTCCTGCGATTGCTCTCCGGGCAAGCGTCGGGAACGAAATCGATGCTTTCGGGCAAGCTGCGTGTCAAGGGTGACGTACTGTTCGCCAGGCGAGTGGAGAAGCTGTTCAACACGGATTAGTCGGGTGCGTCCGTCGTAATCAGCGTCCGGTCTTGCGGGTCAGTTCCGCTTCAGGGTGCCGACACTCAGCGATCCGCTCGCAGCGGTCCGCGGCTTCTTCTCCGCTTCGCGGATGTAACTGACGGGATCCTTGTCCACGGGCTGGACGCCGGCGTAGTTGCGCGCCTCGTAGGCGGCGAACGCGACGGCCAGTTGGTGGCGACGCGCCAGCCCGGCCAGGCGGCGGAAGTCGGTGAGGCCCTCGCGTTCTTCCTCGGCCATGTGATCGCTATTGGCCGCGTTGGCCGCCGCGACGGCCGCGTACCAGCCATCGGTGCCGACCTGATGATGCGCCACTTCGGCGATCGCGTCCCTGATCTGGTTGTGGTCGTGGATGGCGTCGAGTGTCTCGTCTTCCACCCCGCCGGCGCGCCGGGCCGCGATACCCGCCTGCAGCAGCGCGGGATAGAAGATCTCCTCCTCCGCCTGCGCGTGCAGCTCGAGGAAGGCGGCCAGCCTGTCCCAGATCGCGGAAAGCGCCCCGGTCTCCGCGCGATCAATCTGCTCCAGGATCGCGAACAGCCGCCGCTGTTCATGGTGGTCATCGAGGATCAGCTCGGTAATATCCACAATTCCTCCCTGATTCCGCATTTCAGGTCAGTACTGAACGTCAGGGCAGACTGCCTTCGAGCAGCTGGCATATCCCCTAGGGAGCCGACGATAACGCACCTCCGAGACGCCCCGCTGCTAACGCACCAACGTGCCGCCACGCTATCCGCGTCGGCCGCACCGTCCAGGGATCGCGTGCCCACCGGCAGACCAATGTCGTGGATGGCGTACAGCGACATCCACGACATGTCGCCCGCGCGCTTGACATTGTCACTGTGTGAAGGCCTTCACTGGCTGCCGGAGGTGGTCCCCATTAATTCGACACACAGCAATCCCCGGGACATGCGACTGCTCGACGCATTGGCGGCTGGGAACTCGTCGACACGGCTCGCGGTGGCTCTGGCACTCGGCACGCGGCCCGAGCCCGGTTTCGTCGATGCACTGGTAGAACGGTGCGCGATCGAGCCGGACTTCTTCGTGCGCGACATGCTCACATGGGCCCTGACTCGTCTTCCGTCGCAGCTCACGGTCCCGAAACTGCGCGCGGAGCTTCGTTCCGAACGTGCACAGGCCCGCAGCCAAGCGCTGCACACGCTGTCCAAGATCGGGGACAGGGACGCATGGTCGGCAATCACGCGGTCATTGCTGCAGGACGCCGACGACGAGGTCGCGCGGAGTGCATGGCGCGCTGCTGTAGTTCTCGTGCCCGACCCGGAGAAGCACGGGCTGGCCACGCAGCTGGCCACCCAATTCGGCCGCGGTGACCGGGAGGTACAACTGAGTCTGAGCCGTGCCCTGGTCGCGCTCGGTGACGTGATCGAGCCGGTGCTGCGCAAGGCGATGGCAAGTCACGACCCGACGGTGCGTGCGCACGCGAACGCTACCGACAGGCTCCTGAGTGACCCGGATGCCGGATTCGACCTCGCCATCGGTGCGGCGAGACGGGTCGTCGCGCTGGGGCTGGACCGGCAGGAGACAACTGCGTGCTGATCGGCGAGGTGGCGCACCGCTCGGGAGTCAGCGCCCGGATGCTCAGGCACTATGACGCCCTCGGGCTGGTACGACCGACCGGCCGCACCGTGGGTGGCTACCGGGAGTACTCTCCCGAAGACATCCGGCGGATTTTCCATGTGGAGGGGCTGCGCTCCCTGGGACTGTCACTGAGCCAGATCGGACGCGCGCTCGACGGCCCCGGCTTCACCCCGTCCGGACTGGTCGGCGACCTCATCCGGAAGACCGAAGAACGACTGAGCGGGGAGCGAGAACTGCTCGAGCGCCTCCGTAGGGTTGATGCAGCCGAGCCCTCGGACTGGCAAGACGTCTTGCGCATCGTCGAGCTTCTGCACGGACTCGGTTCGCAGAGTGCGGCCCGGCGGCAGCAGGCCGTCCTGGCATTGGCCGACGATGTGCCGGTGCCCGCCGAGATGCTGGCCGAGGCGGTTCTCACCGAATCCGATCCGAACGTTGCCGGGGCCCTGCGGTGGGCCCTCACCCGGGCCGGTGGTGACGGGGTGGCGAGGGTGGCATCCGGCATGGTCTCGGCGGATGTCGACGTCCGGCGGCGCGCGGTCCTGGCGCTCGCCGAGCTACCGGGTGACGAGGCGACCGCGGTGCTCACGGACGCGCTCGAGGACGCGGACGCGACAGTCCGTAGACATGCTGCCCTCGCACTGGGTGCGCGGGGCGTGACCCGGGCGGTGCCCGGACTCGTCGGCACTGTGGTCGAGGGTCCGAACGATGTCGAGGCGGCCGAGCTCTTGGGAACGTTGGCGCGGGACGCGGACTGGGCGGACCGGATCATGAGCGCACTGGTCGACGAGTTCACCGCACACGCGGCGAACTCGGCGGTGCGGATACGACTGACCCAGGCACTCGCCGAGATGCCAGGAACGATCGCGCTGGATACCCTGCGGCAACTGGCCCACGACGATGATCGCGCCGTCGCCCTCATCGCCTCTGCCCTCGTGGAAACGCTCGAAGCACGGTCCGACGATGGCGCGTCGTCGCCGCACCGCTGCGGGACGCTGAGCGCTCCTTACTCCGATCCGCGCCCGCTCCGGCCTGCTGACGCGACCGGTGAGGGCGGATAGTCCTCGACGGTCATCGAGTTGTAGAGACGTGCGCTCCTGGTGGCGAGGCGGACGAAGGCGCGGCTCGGCCCTGCCGGCAGCGCGGAAATCAGGCGGGTGGCCTGGACCAGTCCTGACACGCCGAGGCGGGACGTGGGGATCAGGGTCTTCGCTGCGCTCAGTGCGACCGCGTGGCTGCCGCGCACATGCTCGGCGATCCCGCGCTCGTAGGCAGGGAAGGCGCGCTCGTGGTCGCCGCCCGCCCGCGCCAGCTCCCCGGCCAGGACGTACGCGCCGACGACGGCCAGGGTGGTGCTGCCGCCGACGGCGGGGCCCGGACAGTAGCCCGCGTCGCCGACGAGCGTCACCCGCCCCCGCGACCAGGTGTCCATACGGAGCTGGGTAATCGAGTCGAAGTAGAACGCCGGGGTGCGTTCGAGCTCGTCGAGCCAGTGGTCCACCTCGGCGTTCATGCCGCCGAACGCATTGCGCAGCAACTCCTTCTGCCGGGGCACGTCGCGGTGGTGGTAATCGAGCTCGCGCTCGCTGCGGAACAGGAACAACGCCCGCGCCTCGCCGAGGTGCCGCGCGCCGTACATACCGGCGGTGCGGCCGACACCGACGTGCATGCGGAGCTCCCCGTCTAGACCGAAGCCGTTGGGCAGGGTCAGCACCCCGAGATATGCCCCGATGAAGGCGCTGAAGCGGGACTCGTCGCCGAAGACGAGGCGGCGCACGTTGGAGTGCAGCCCGTCCGCGCCGACGACGAGGTCGAAGCGGCGCGGCGCGGCGTTCTCGAACCGCACCTCGCCCTCGGGTGAGATCGCGGTGATCGAGTCGCCGAAGACATACTCGACGTCCTCGCGGGTGGTGTCGTAGTAGATCTCGCTCAGGTCGTCACGCATGATCTCGACGTGTCGGTCGGAGGCGGCGCCGAAGATCTTGGCCACGTCCACCCCGACGGGACGCCGTGCGCCCTCCGGGTAGAGGGTCATCCGTTTCGTGCCGGTGGCCCGCTTCTCGACGCGCGGGAGCACGCCCATCTTCTCCGAGATATCCATCGCGGGCCGGAACAGATCGACCGCGTGGCCGCCGGTTTTGCGCAGCGCTGTCGCGCGCTCGACAACGGTGACCGAAAAGCCGTGCCTGGTGAGCCAATACGCCAACACCGGACCGGCGACGCTGGCACCGGAAATGAGAATCCGCATGAGCAGTTTCCTTACTTGACGAGAATTCTTGATCGACGGATGCGCCGCGGTTCTTGCCATCACGGCGCTCGGTCCGGGCTCAGGAGATCTGGATGCCCGTGAAGGACAACAGGATTTCGGCGGTTCGGGTGGGATCTTCGACCAGGGGAGAGTGGCCGACCCCCGGCACGGTTACCACCGTCGCGCCGGGAACGGTGCGGTATGCGGCGGTGGAGGTGGAGTAGCGCCACCGGCGATCCTGTTCACCGAAGATCACCAGCAGGGGTTTGCCGAGGGCGGTCAGCCGGTCCGGAAGGGTGCGCTGGTTCAGATAGTCGCTGCTGGCCGCCGCGGTCGCGGTCAGGGCGTGGTAAGTCATGCCACTCAGGTCGTCGACGAACTGCTGCGGGATCGGGAAATCGTCGGTGGCGAAGGCGTTGGTCATGGTTTGACGAAGCAGGCCGTCGGTGCGTAACCGCCACAACGCTTCCCCGACTGCCGGAGTCGTGAGCAGCCGACTGGCGGGAGTTTCGGAAATGTCGTCGCCGAGGGTGGGGCCGGTGCCGATGAGCGCCAACGCCGTCACCAGGTCGGGGTGTTGTTCGGCGAGGGAGGTGGCGACCGCGCCGCCGGTGGAGTGGCCGATAACGATGGCGTGCCGGATACCGAGCTGTTCCAGCACCGCGGCGACTCGGTTGCCGTGCTGCGGGATCGAGTAGTCGCCGCCATCGGGTTTGGCCGAGCTGCCGTGTCCGAGCAGGTCGATGCGGATGACCTGGTAGGAGTCGGTCAGCAGCGGTACCAGCCGGTCCCACCAGTGGGTGGATGCGGCGAGCCCGTGGATCAGGACCAGGACGGGGGCGCCGGCGGGTCCATCCTGGCTGACATGGATGTCCTGACCGTCGACGGTCAGTGTCGATTCGTCGGTGGCCGCGGCGCTCTGGTGCGCGGTCACCACCGAGTTGCCCAGCAGCAGCACGACAATCGCGCCGACAATCGCCGCGGCGACGCAGCGGTGCCTTCGGTGTTTTCCTCGGTGCCGGTGGGTGTACGAATGGCTGTCCAGTACAGGTGAAATCACCCTTCGACTGTCGCCCCTGGTGGGGGACAGTGTATTGAACAAATGTTCCCGAGCGTCCAGCATGTGGGGGTGCGCTTCACACGGCCGGAACCTGTGTGGGATGTCGTCTGTCCGTCGCGACCCAGCCGGATACCCGGCGTCGTCATGGCCGGATTCCGCGATCATGGGGTGAATCCTGTTGACCAGCGGACACTTCCGCATCCCGCTGCGACACTTGTGCTGGACTTCGGTGCGCGTTCGCCCATCGTGGATGACAGCGCCGGACAGTGGCGGGGCAGCCTCGCCACCGGTCTCGGAGCCGGGACGCGGCGCGTGCGTGGCGAGCAGATCGAATGCGTGCAAGTGCGGTTGTCACCGTTGATCGCGGGTGCCGTGCTGGGCGCCTCCCTCGCCGAATTGACCGATGCTGTTGTACTTCTGGACGACCTGTGGGGCCGGGAGGCAGCACGGATCCGCGAGCGGCTGGCCGAAACCTCTTCGTGGACAGAGCGTTTCGCGCTCGTCGAGGCGCTGCTCGCGCGCCGCCGCGGCGCCGGACCGGCACCCGATCCGGAAGTGGTCCTGGCCTGGCGGCGGATCCGGGCCGGGCACGGCCTGGTCCGGATCGATACGTTGGCCGACGAGGTCGGTTGGAGCCGCAAACGACTGTGGTCCCGGTTCCAAGCGCAAGTCGGTTTGCCGCCCAAGCGAGCGGCGACGCTGATCCGCTTCGACCGAGCCGTCCACGGCCTCGCCGCAGGCATCGACCCGGCCCGGGTCGCGGCCGACAGCGGTTATGCCGACCAATCCCACCTGCACCGCGATATCGTCGCGTTCACCGGCGTCACACCGACGGCCGTGGTCGGCGAATCCTGGCTGGCCGTCGACGACATCGCATGGCCGCCACGTGCTGACGTGCCTTCGACCAATTGACCGAGCCGATGACCGGCAGTTCCGGGCGGTGCTCAGCACGAGCGGGCGAGTACATGACCGGGCGGCGATAAGCAGGTATCCGGGGCCGTGCTCGCCCCGGGGGTCAGCATTGGTTCAGGCTGGTGCGGATCGCGTCCACCGTTGCGTTGAGCCGGACCTGATGCGAGCCCTGCCAATAGATCCGCCCGCAGTCGCGGCACTGGCGAAACGTGTCGCAATGGCGGCGGGTGAGCGGTTGGAGTCGATCTTCGACTTCGGCTTTGGCGACGGCGACGACGGCGCCACCGCAGCGCAGGCACCGGGTGAACGGCACCATGCGTTCGGCGAGGTCCAGCCGTCGGATCAGCTCGACGATCTGGTCGAGCGGCCGGTCCGACCGGATGTAGACGCCATGAGTTATGTTCCGCCGCTTCAGCAGTCCACGGTCGCGGGTGAGCAGGATCCGGTGCTCGGCCGCCGACAGCTCGGCAAGTGCGGCATCGTCGGCGTCCCATCGGCAGTGCACGTCCAGGCCCATCAGCCTCATCAACTTGGCGAGGCCGCCGAGATTGACATCGGCGAGGAAGCGCGGCTCGCGCAGTGGGTGTGGGCGCACCCTGGTGACCCGGCCGATGTCCAGGGTTTCGAATACGGGATAGGCGGTAATCCGGTCGTCGTTGCGCGGGTGCTGGCCGAAGGTCACCGGTTGGCCGTTGACCAGCACTAGGTCGACCTCGGTATGCGGGATGCCGGCCGCCTCGATGACGTCCTTCACGCTCTGGTGCGGACGGAACGGTCGACGTAGTAGCGTGTACCGCTCGTCGGGCCGTAGGAAATCGTTCAGCTCGGCATAGACCCGCAGGTCGACGCTCATTCGACGAATACCGCCATCGATGCCGTGAATCCGTGCAACGCATTGCGGCCGGCGATGGGGCCGATCTCGCCCGCGGCGAAGATGCCCGCCAGCGGTATGCCGTCGAGCAGGTCCTCGATCGCGGCGGCGTCGTGGTTGGCGACCCCGAACATCCGGCGACCCCGTCCGTTGCAGGTGAACAGCAACGCACCCGCCGGACGTCCTGGCAGCTCCGAACCCGCTCGGACGAGGGCAGCACGCAGATCTTCATCCGCCCCGACCGCGTCGCGGACCTGGAACTGTACGGTCGTGCCGACCTCGACGAGCTCGCCGATCTCGATCGCGCCGCTCGACGGGTCGGCACCGATGAGGCCGCGGATGAGGAAATCGCCCTGCCCGGGTACGGCCAGATGCTCGTCGACCACGATGCCGATCTGCAACCCGTTTGCCACGAGTTCCTGCTGGTCGAACGGCAGCATCTCGACGATATCGCGCAACCGCGCGATCGGCGGCCGGCCGCCTAATTCGGTGATCAACGCACCACGCGCGCCGGTGACGATATATGGATAGCCGATCGGTCGGCAGCCCTGCGACACGATGGGAACACCGTGCAGTCCGGGAAGTCGCACACCGACCGCGCCGGAGGTCAGCACATCGTGGTCGTGGAACAGCCTGCAGCCGCCCGGCCCGCGCGCGCCGCTCACGAGCCCGCCCATCACGGTGATGCCGGGCAGATCGGTGTTCAGGTGCTCGAGCAGAATGTCGGCCGGGAACGAGAACGGGTCGGGCAGCAGCAGATGGAAGTCGCGGGCGGCCTGGTCGAAACGGTAGCCCGCGAGTAGCCCTCCGGTCGCCGTGCGGACGAAGTCGAGCTGGAATGTCTCGGCGGCGGGCAATCCGGATGCCAGCCATACCACCACGGCGGGCTCGTCCTCGATCTCACGGCGGCCCGCTACGATCGCCTGCGCCACACATCCGACGAGTGCGGGCACCCGGACCGTCTCGTGGACCGCGGCGAGTACGGCCCTGGCATCGTCGGTATGTGCTCGTGATGCGAGCAGCACAGCAAGCGACGGCGACTCGCCCGCGATCTGATCGCGTGCGTGCGCTGCGGCTTCCACACCTGCCTGCCACGCTCCCGGCGCGGTGGAGAGCCCTACTCCGATCCGCACATCTCCATCGTAGCGAACCCCGCTGCGAGCGCAGATAATGTTGCTGCACAAGGTATTTCAGAGGTAGTAGGGCAAAACACGCCGTCAGAGCGGTGGATATGGTCCTCGCAGGCGTGTGCATCGATAGGCGACCTTGCGTCTCCGGCTGATCTGGCGCGATGCCGCGTCCCGCAGTTGGTTCCGGTCCCACCGTTCGGAGGGTGTGGACCGGACGCGGACGCAGAGGTCGCCGTGCGCTGCCAGCACGCGGGGGATTACCGGGTTCTCTGTGCCGGGCTGCAGACTGGTTGGCAATGAAACTCCCCGAACTTCCCGATCTGCCGGTGCGCGGCGCGCTCGATCACATCGTCGCGACATTGACCGAGCGTGGCACCGCCGTATTGGTCGCGCCTGCGGGAACCGGGAAGACGACGTTGGTGCCGTTGGCGTTGGCGACGGTCGGGCGGGTTGTGGTGGCCGAGCCGCGGCGGTTGGCGGCGCGGGCGGCAGCTGGTCGGATGGCCGCGTTGTTGGGTGAGCCGGTGGGGGAGACGGTGGGATATTCGATCCGCGGAGATCGGCGGGTGAGTGCCCGGACCCGGATCGAGGTGGTCACATCCGGGTTGTTGGTGCGCAGGTTGCAGGGCGATCCCGAGTTGGCGGGCGCGGATGTCGTTGTCCTCGACGAATGTCATGAGCGCCATCTCGATGCGGACCTGCTTTTGGCGTTGCTGCTGGATGCGCGGGCCGGTTTGCGGCCCGATCTACGAGTGCTTGCTACGTCGGCAACCGTTGCGGCCGATCGTCTTTCGGCGCTACTGGGTAGTGCGCCGGTGGTGCAAGTGCGGGGGCGGGCCTATCCGGTGCAGACGGCGTACGTTCCGCCGTTGCCGAGGGAGCGTGGCGAAGCGCAGGTGGCCCGTGCGACTCGGGCGGCGCTCTCCGGTGTGGACGGGGATGTGCTGGTCTTCCTACCCGGAGCAGCCGAAATCCGCCGGACCATGGATCTGCTGGCCGATGTAGAGGTTGATCTGGTTCCGTTGCACGGCAGGCTTTCCGCTGCTGGTCAGGATGCTGCATTGCGGCCCGGTGCACGGCGGCGCGTGGTGTTGTCCACGGCGGTGGCCGAGTCCAGTTTGACGGTGCCCGGTGTGCGTGCCGTGGTCGATTCGGGGCTTGCTCGGGTGCCGCGCATCGATCGGGGGCGCGGGTTATCCGGCCTTGCGACAGTTCGGGTTTCGGCCGCGGTGGCCGAGCAGCGCGCTGGGCGCGCGGGACGTGAGGCGCCGGGAAAGGTATGGCGCTGCTGGCCGGAGTACGAGAACGGCACGCTGCCCGCCTACCCGGAGCCAGAGATTCGTACTGCCGATCTGACGCGTCTGGCATTGGAACTCGCCTGCTGGGGCACACCCGATGGCCACGGCCTCGCATGGTGGGATGCGCCGCCGCAGGGTGGACTGGCTGCCGGCCGAGATGTGGTGCGCGCGTTGGGTGCTGTGACCGGATCAGGAGAGGTCACCGAGCGCGGGCGGCATATGGCGCGAGTCGGATTGCATCCCCGATTGGCGCGAGCGCTACTGGATGGTGCCGCCGAGGTCGGCAGCCGGTCGGCCGCGGAACTGGTGGCGGTCCTCGACGATGACACCCTAGTGCCCGGTGTCGATCTCGTCGCCGGTCTGCGCGCGTTGCGTCGTGAGCGGCCGCCGCGCTGGCGGCGAGAAGTCGAGCGCCTGTCGCGGTTGGTCGACGCGACGGACGGCGGCGACGATCCGGCTTTCGTCGTCGCACTTGCGCATCCCGAGCGTCTGGCACGGCGGCGCAGTCCTGGCTCGACAAGCTATTTGATGGCCGGGGGCACGGCGGTGACCCTGCCGCCGGGTTCCGGGTTGGGTGATGCGGAATGGCTGGCAGTCGCGGTGGCGACACGCGATCCGGGGCGTTCCGAGGGGCTGATCCGGTTGGCCGCGGTCGCCGACGAAAAGCTCGCCCGCCGTGCGGCGTCGAATCTGCTCGAGATCGCGGATGAGGTGGATTGGGACGACGGTGACGTGGTCGCCAGGCGGATCGAACGACTGGGTTCGATTGTATTGTCGGAGCGTCCTATTCGCGATCCGGATCGCCAATTGCTCAGCGCGGCCGTGCGACGCGGGCTGAACTCGATCGGACTCGCTCTGCTGCACTGGGATTCCGACGCGATCGCCCTCCGTCAGCGCCTCGACTTCCTGCATCGCACCCTCGGCGCGCCCTGGCCACCGGTCGACGACGAATCACTGCTCGCCGATGTCGACACCTGGCTCGGCCCCGAACTCGCCACCGCGCACCGCCGCGCCGACCTCGCCCGCATCGATGCGGGACAGGCGTTGCGTCGCCTGCTGCCGTGGCCGGATGCCGCGCGCATGGACGAACTCGCGCCGGAGCGCCTGCCGGTGCCCTCGGGCAGCCGAATCCGTCTCGATTACTCGACCGACCCGCCGGTGCTCGCGGTCAAGGTACAGGAAGTGTTCGGCTGGACGCAGACACCGTCGCTGGCAGCTGGACGAGTGCCGATCGTGCTGCACCTGCTATCACCCGCCCAACGCCCGGTCGCGATCACCGCGGATCTGGCATCGTTCTGGCGCACCGGATGGCCGCAGGTACGCAGTGATCTACGTGGTCGCTACCCGAAGCATGCGTGGCCGGAGGATCCGACGAGTGTGCCAGCTCACCGTGGTACCGCCCGTAACGTCGGCTAAGGGATCAGTCCGGCGAGTTGGATTCTGTCGCAATCCATTTCGCGAGAACGGCGGCCTGGCTGTGGTCGACGTCGCGGGTGGCGGTCAATAAGGTCACCGGATGTGCGCGGGCAATCTCGCGCAGTTGCGCGACGGCCGCGCGGTGCTGGTTATCGCGCAGTTCGGCCAGATATCGGCGACGGAATTCGGCGAAGCGCTCGGGCTGGTGTCCGTACCACTTGCGCAGTTCGGTCGACGGTGCGATATCGCGCATCCACTCGTCCAGGTGCGCGTCCTCCTTGCGGATCCCGCGTGGCCAGACCCGATCGACGAGTACGCGAGTCCCGTCCGACGAAATCGGTGCTTCATAGATTCTGCGGTAGGTGACGTGCTCGGTCATCATGCTCCCGTCCTGAGCTGGTCTTTTCTCCTCGCGTGGAGCTGTAGAGATAGCTCCCATGTTAAGCCTGTCGTAGTTCGCCCATCATCGATTCAATCAGTGATTGAATCGATGATGCGAACGTGGTTGACTACGGTCATGGTGGAACAGGCGGCCGCGGCGGGCACACGTGAGCGGCTCTTGCTCGCGGCCGAGCGGCTCTTGCTGACCGAGCGGTACGACGATGTCTCGGTGCGAGCGATCTGCGCGGCAGCCGGGGCCAATCCCGCTGCCGTGCACTATCACTTCGGCTCGAAGGAAGCGCTGGTGGCGGCCCTGCTGGAGGATCGGCTCGGGTCATTGTGGGCCGAACGACTGACCGAGGTGACGGCTGCCCACGGCTCGGTGTCGACGCTGGTGGATGCGGTGATCGGGCCGTTCATCGGATTGGCGGCCGATCCCGTCGGGCGGCTGCATCTGCGGCTGCTCGCCCAATTCGTCCTCGGTCGGCACCCGACGATGTGGCGTCGGCACTGGTTCCGCATGGACGCCTGGGTCGGTTTGCTGCCGGAACTGAGTGAACGCGAAAGTCGGCGGCGCTGGGGATTGGCATTCGACTTGATCATCGTGCAGTTCGGCGGCATCGGCACCGGGGAGCGCGAACTGTCCGACGAGGCGGTGCGCACACTGCGCGATTTCGTGGTCGCCGGACTGACCGCGGCGGGAGAGAAATGATGAACGAAGTATTCGCACCAACTGAGCTCGGCCCGATCACCTTGCGCAACAGAGTGATCAAGGCCGCCACCTTCGAGGGGCGAACACCAGACGCACTGGTCACCGATGACTTGATCGACTTCCATCGGGAAATCGCAGCTGGCGGTGTGGGGATGACGACGGTCGCCTACTGCGCGATATCGCCGGGCGGCCGCACCGACCGGCACCAGATCTGGATGCGCCCGGAAGCCGTTGCGGGGCTGCGCGAACTCACCGACGCCGTGCATGCCGAAGGTGCCGCGGCCAGCGCCCAGATCGGACATGCGGGCCCGGTGGCCAATGCCGCATCCAATCGCGCACCCGCGCTGGCGCCGAGCCGAATGTTCAGCCCACTCGGTATGCGTCCGATGCATGTTCCGGACATGTCCGAAATCGCGACGGTCATAGCCGATTACGCGAATGCCGCGCGACTGGCCGAGCAGGCGGGCTTCGATGCGGTGGAAATCCATTTCGGCCACAACTATTTGGTGAGTTCGTTCCTGAGCCCGCTGCTGAACCGGCGCAAGGATCGATACGGTGGATCGCCGGTCAACCGCGCTCGACTCGCCCGGGAGGTCGCACTGGCCGTGCGGGAGGCGGTCGGCGACCGCTTGGCCGTAACCGCGAAACTGAATATGGAAGACGGTGTGCGCGGCGGACTTTCGCTCCCGGCGTCATTGCAGGTGGCCACCTGGCTGGAATCGGATGGCGCACTGGACGCCTTGGAACTCACCGCGGGCAGCTCACTGCTCAACCCGATGCTGCTGTTCCACGGCGACGCCCCGCGCAAGGAATTCGCGAAAGTCCTTCCAGCACCGGCACGCTGGGGCTTCCGCCTCATGGGCCGTGCCTTCCTCCGCGAATACCCGTACCGCGATGCCTACTTACTGGAACGCGCCCGCGAGTTCCGTAAAGAACTGTCGATGCCTCTGATCCTATTGGGCGGCATCACCGACCTCGACACAATGCGCACGGCAATGGCCGAGGGTTTCGAATTCGTAGCCATGGGCCGCGCACTCCTGCGTGAACCAGACCTCGTGCTGCGAATCCAAGCCGACCGAGCCACCCGCTCGGCCTGCATCCACTGCAACGAATGCATGCCCACCATCTACACCCGCACCCACTGCCCGCTCGTCTGACAATTGACCGAGGATGTATTGGTGGCGGACCGCTCTCGAAATCCACCGCCACCGATACGTGGGTGATCGGGTGTCCCGGGACTGCTCGCGCCCAGAATTGACCCGCTGGTGCTACAGCTTGTAGCCGATTTGCCGCAGTAGCTGTTTGCGGGCTTCTTTGTCGCTGGATCCTTCGACGCCGAGTGGCGCACCACCGTCGACAATTCCGATAATTCCGCGCCCCAATTCGGTTTCGGCAATCAGGACCTCGACCGGATTTGCCGTGGCACAGAAGATTCCACAAACTTCGGGAACCTGTCGTATCGCATTGAGCACATTTACCGGATAACCTTCACGCAGGAATACGATGAACGAATGTCCCGCGCCGACCGCGACGGCATTGTTGGTGGCGAGCTCGGTTAGATCCTCGTCATTGCCGGAGGTTCGGATCAGTCGCGGCCCGGATGCCTCGGCGAATGCCAACCCGAAACGCAGATGCGGACCGATCCCGACCAGTGTCTCGTGCAGGTCCTCGACAGTCTTGATGAAGTGGGCCTGCCCGATGATGACATTGAGATCGTCCGGTTTATCGATGTGTACCGAAGTCAGCTCCATCGAACTATCCTGCGCCGCCTTCGAGGCTGCGCGCCAGGGTGACACGCCCGTCCCTTGATGACGCGCAGTACCTCTGGTACCAGGAAAAATGGGCTGTGCCGGATTTGTCGAGTACGTTGCGAAGCGATGTACACAAGAAGTTCGCGGATGAGGGCGGCAGCGCGCGGTCGTGCACGACCAGCGGCGCCCGGCGGGCACATTACGGTGTACATGCCGGTTGACCTCGCTGTAAGCCGTTGTCGCTGTTCAAGGTTCGGCGGTGTCGGCGCGGTTGCGGTGGGCGGTCGGTATCAATGCCAAGTACGGTGTCGGGATGCCGTGTTGACATCGGAACCTGGGCGAGTTCGAAACGAGAATGTGTCGAAGTATGTATTTTGAGCTATCCCGGCGCCTGCGCAAAGCGGTCGGCGGTACCGCGCTGGCCGGACTTCTCATGGTGGTCGGCTGCGGCTCCGACGCGGACAAGCATTCCGCGGAGCCCAGCATCACCGCGGCCGCCGCGCACACCGACCAGCAGCACCTATCGATCACGGTGCCCGGCACACTGGCCGCCGGTTTCCAGGAACTGCAGTTGAGTCTGCACGCGAAGCTCGGCATGGCGATCATGCCGGTCGGCGGCGAGAAGATGGTGACCTTCGGCGATTGGACCACCGGACCCGCCTGGTCGACGATGAAGGTGCCGCTGGTCATCGCTTCGCAACGCAAGAGTTCGGCGACCTCGAATTACGCGGCGACAGCCGCGATCACCCAGTCCGATAACGCCGCCGCCGATACGCTCTGGCAGTCCCTGGGCACCGCTCAGGACGCCGCCAAGGCGGTCGAGGCCGTGCTGCGCGAAGGTGGCGATACCAAGACCACGGTGCCCGCCACCAAGACCCGCTCCGATGCCTCCGCATTCGGACAGGCCGATTGGGCGCTCACCGAACAGGTTCGGTTCGCCTCCCGGCTGCCATGCCTGCAAGAGAGCTCGAGCGTGATCGACCTGATGGAGCAGATCACGTCGAGTCAGCGCTGGGGCCTCGGCGAACTCACCGGCGCGGAATTCAAGGGCGGTTGGGGGCCCGACACCTCCGGCTCCTACCTCGTCCGCCAATTCGGTCTGATCCAGGGGCCGGGCGGTCAGATCGCGGTCGCCGTCGCCACTCAACCCGATTCGGGCACCTTCGCCGACGGCATCAACATCCTCGACAAACTCGCCACGGTGATCTCCCAGCATCTGGACGAACTCTCCGGCGGCAGCTGTTCCTGATCCGAGTCCGCGCCCACGGGATCCCGTGGGCGCACACTTGGCCGGGTAACAGTGGCACCCGAGAATCCCGACTAACGGGTGAGATCGCAGGACCACGACTGTGCGGCGGTTCGGCGAGGTGGAGGTAACGGGGTGGACGAAACGCAGTCGCGGGCCGGTACGCGATTCGGACCCTATGAATTGCGTGCACTGCTGGGCCGCGGCGGGATGGGGGAGGTCTACGAGGCGCACGACACGGTCAAGGACCGGGTGGTCGCGGTCAAACTGCTGCCCATGGCGCTGGCCGGTGATCCGCGGTTCCAGCAGCGATTCCGGTACGAGTCGCGGGTCGCCGCGCGGTTGGCCGAACCGCACGTCATCCCGATCCACGACTGGGGCGAGATCGACGGTGTGCTCTATATCGATATGCGGCTGGTCCGTGGCAGTGATCTGCGCTCGGTGCTGCGCGACAAGGGCCCGCTGAGCCCCACCCGCGCGGTCGGCATTATCGAACAGGTCGCGGCCGCGTTGGATGCCGCGCATGCCGAGGGTCTGGTTCATCGCGACGTCAAACCCGCCAATATCCTGGTCACCCCTTCGGATTTCGCGTACCTCGCCGATTTCGGCATCGCCCGTTCCGAGCGCGACCCCAGCGTGACCGCGACCGGCCAAGCCATCGGCTCCTACAGCTACATCGCGCCGGAACGATTCGACACCGCCCCGATCAGCGGTACCGCCGACGTCTACTCCCTCGCCTGCGTAATGTTCGAATGCCTCACCGGCACACAGCCTTTCCCACCCGACGGAATGAGTTCGCTCATCCGAGCCCACCTCTCGACCCCGCCACCCCGCCCGACCACCAAACGAGCCGGACTACCCGGCGCCCTGGACGAGGTCATCTCCCGAGGCATGGCCAAGGAACCCGCCGATCGCTATCCAACAGCCGGTGCACTCGCGTCGGCAGCCAGAGCTGCTGTGTCGGGCACATCGCCCCTCCCGAACTCGGACTTGCCCACCGCCCAGATCGCCAAGCACACCCCCGCCCCAGCGACCATCATCTTCCCGACCTTCGGACCGGAATCGCCGGTCGGTCCACAGTCGGCGAACTGGCCACCGCAGTCGGGCGGGTCGCAGTCAGCCGGTGGTTTGGAGCAGGCAGGCGGGTCGCAGCGGTCAGGTCCGTCGCAGTCGGCCGTTGGGCCGCAGCAGTCAGGGCGTGAGCAGTGGGGTGGTCCGCGGCATGCAGGTGGCCCGCCACGGGCAAATAGTCCACTGCAGCCGGATGGGTCGCGGTCGGCGGGTGGTCCGCAGCAGTCGGGTGGCCCGCCCTGGACGGGCGGTCCGCCGCGGGAGGGTGGTCCACCGCAGGCAAGCGGGGCGCCGCAAGCAGTTGGTCGGCAGCAGTCTGATGGTTCGCAGCAGTCGGGTGGTTCGCCGTCGGCGAGTGGGCCGCAGCGGGCGGGCGGCCGGCTGCACGCGAGTCTCCAGCCGCAAGGGAGTGGTTCCCCACTGTCGAATAGATCTCAATCGCATGTCGGGCAACAGTCCACCAGCGGACCGCAGCAGGTCACCGGGCTGGAGCCGACGTTCGTACCCCGGCACCCATCGGATCCGATGCGCCGCGATATTCCACCGCATGATGCGACGACCGAGTCATTGTCGAGAACCATCGGCATGCCGATGCCGCAACCCGACCCACCGTATCCGCCTGGTCCGACTCCCATGCCCGCGCGTCGATCGATCCGAATCGTCTGGATCGGCGTGGTGCTTGTGATTGTGGCGATCGGGGGCATTGTCGGCTGGCAGGTGCGCAACAGCGCCGAGCATTCCGGCCAACCGACAACCACCATGCCCGCACATCTGCCCGCCGGTGCGAAACCTTGCGCCCAGTTGTATCCGGCGCTCGGCCGCTTCACCTCGTCCGCGATCGGCACCACGGTCACCAGTTGCGCCTTCGCCGAGGAGGTGCGCAAGGCGTATGCCAATGGCGGTGACAGCGCCATTACCGATCGATCGGTCATGGCGCACAGCCCGATCAACAATCGGGATTACAAGATGAATTGCACGGCCGGTGATCAATTCGCGACGTGCAGCGGCGGGGAGAACGCCATCGTCTACGTGTATTGAGTCGTAGCCGTTACCCGGTGTTCACGGGGGTGCGGCCACGTCATCGCGCGAAGCGGGGCAAGATATGCGCCATGCGCATCGGAGTCTTGACCGGAGGCGGCGACTGTCCAGGACTGAACGCGGTCATCCGTGCCGTCGTTCGCACCGCGAACGGACGCTACGGCGACGCGATTATCGGCTTCCAGGACGGTTGGCGCGGACTACTCGAAGACCGAAAAATCACCATTCAGAACGACGATCGCACCGACCGCCTGCTCACCAAGGGCGGCACGATGCTCGGCACCGCACGCACCAACCCCGACAAACTGCGTGCCGGACTCGACCAGATCAAACGCACCCTCGACGACAACGGGATCGAGGCGCTGATCCCGATCGGCGGTGAGGGCACGCTCACCGCCGCGAGCTGGCTGTCCGATGAGGGCGTCCCCGTGGTCGGTGTCCCGAAGACCATCGATAACGACATCGACTGCACCGACGTCACTTTCGGCCACGACACGGCACTGTCCATCGCCTCCGAGGCCATCGACCGGCTGCACACCACCGCCGAATCGCATCAGCGCGTCATGCTGGTCGAGGTGATGGGCCGCCACGCGGGCTGGATCGCGATCAACTCGGGCATGGCTGCGGGCGCACACCTCACGCTGGTACCCGAGGAGCCCTTCGATGTGGACGAGGTGTGCTCGATGATCAAGCGTCGCTTCCAGCGCGGCGATAAGCACTTCATCTGCGTGGTCGCCGAGGGCGCGCACCCGGCCCCCGATTCCGGATTCGCGCTGCGCGAGGGTGGTATCGACGAATTCGGCCACGAACGGTTCACCGGTGTCGCGCAGCAACTCGGCACCGAAATCGAGCGCAGGATCGGCAAGGAGGTCCGCACCACCGTGCTCGGTCACGTGCAACGCGGCGGCAGCCCGACCCCGTACGACCGGGTGCTGGCCACCCGCTTCGGTCTGCACGCCGCCGAGGCGGTGCATGCCGGACGATTCGGCCAAATGGTTGCTCTGCACGGCACTGCCATCGAATTGGTTCCGTTGTCCGAGGCCACCAAGCAGCTCAAGCGGGTCCCCACCGAGCGTTACCGTGAAGCGGAGGCATTTTTCGGCTGATTCCGGCGGTTGTTGCACAATCGAGACCTGCCGAATTCCTTGTCGCACAGCTAGTCTGGTCGTCGTGGCTCAACTCCAGGTATCCGACCTGCCCACCGATGCTGTTGCCGTGTTCCGCCGCCGTGCTCGCATCGCGGGCATATCGATCGAGGCTCAGGTCCGTCAGGAACTGATCGCGATGGCGCGCAGGCGAACTTCCGTGGACACGATCGTGGAATTCCTGGAGGCCCAGGGCCGCGATCTGACTCCGGAATTCGACTCCGACGCGGTAACCCTCATCCAGGTCTACGATCTGCCCGCCGATGCCCTCGGCATGTTCGGCCGCCGCGCCCGCGCCGCCGAACTCCCCCTCGGCGCCTACGTTCGCCGTGAACTTCTCGCCATCGCCCGCCGCGGCGGCGTGTCCGACGCAATTCTGGAATTCCAAGAGGCCGAAGAAGACGACCCGACCCTCGAACTCGATATGGACGCAATCGCCGCCGCGGTCCGATACGCCCGCGGGGCCTGACCGTCAGCTATCGGCTGGAAGCGTTCGGGCCGCCGAAACGGCGATTGCCTGGATCGAATGGAAGCGATTGTCGCATCGGTTCGACACGCGTGATGGGCATCGGCATTGCCCCGCATTCCGTCCGTGCGGGCTGCCCGTATCAGGATGGTCGAATCGGCCGGTGGTCAAGATCAGAGAACGACCATATGACTGCTATCGGCGGGCGGGACGACTGCGCAGGCGGGCGACAGTGGTACCGGGAAGTGGCGGGAATGCTGGTGTGGACCGGACCGTTGTGCGCGTCCGAGTTTCGTTCGAAATGTCCGCGCGGATCGGTAGTGTTGCGGCATGCGCACTGGGCGATGGCTCGTCTCGGTTCTGGTCCTGATCGTTGCGTTGGTTGCGGGGTGTTCGTCGGATAAAGGCGAGACGCGGTCGCTCGCCGGGGATTGGCACGGGGCCATCCCGGTGCCCGGCGCACCGTTGGCGGTGGGGGTGAGTTTCGCCGATAACGGCAGCGCCACCATCGACATCCCGTCCCAAGGCGTGAGCGGCGCACAGCTGAAAGATGTTTCCGCCGAACCGGATCGGGTGGCGTTCGCGATTCCGAACACTGCGGGCGATCCCGTGTTCGAGGGCAAATTCGACAAGGGTGCCAACCGGATCAGCGGTGAGTTCCGGCAAGCGGGCCACAGCCTGCCGTTGACGCTCCAGCCAGGAAAGATCGGGGCGTCCGGACATCCGCAGGAGCCGAAACCGCCGTACCCCTACCGCTGCGAAGACGTCACCTACCGCAACGGTGATATCACCATCGCGGGCACGCTGACCCTGCCCGAGGGCAACGGTCCCTTCCCGGCGATTCTGATGATCTCCGGCAGCGGCCCCCAGGACCGCAACGAAGAACTCATGGGCCACAAGCCTTTCCTGCTGCTGGCCGATACCTACACCCGCGCGGGCTACGCCGTGCTGCGCACCGATGACCGCGGCGTCGGCGGCACCGGCGGCAAACTCGACGACGCCACCTACAACGATCTGGCCGAGGATGCGGCCTCCGGTGTGCGCTTCCTGCGTGCCCGCCCGGATATCGATCCGGCTCGCGTCGGACTGTTCGGTCACAGCGAGGGCGGTTACCTCGCCCCGCTGGTGGCATCGCGCCCGGACAGCGGTGTCGCCTTCGCGATTCTGATGGCTGGCCCCGCCGTACCGGGTTGGGATGTGCTCATCGAGCAAAACCGCGCACTGCTCACCGCATCCGGCGCACCGCAATCCCGAATCGATGATCAGGTCAGCTACATCACCGACTGGACCAACCTGATCCGCTCCGGTGACCTGGCGGCCGCCAGGGATCTCGCGAACCGCCACAACGAATCCCTCCCGCCGGACCAGCGCGCCTCCGCGGAAACCCTCGACGCTTACAACACCACCTATATGGCGTCTTTCATCACTTACGACCCGGCCCCCGCGCTCTCCGCCCTGCGTATCCCGGTCCTCGCCTTCTTCGGCACCAAGGACAAGCAGGTCCTCGCCACCCAGAACGAACAACCGATGCGCGACCGCCTAACCGCCGACCCGGATGCCACCGTCCACGTCTTCCCCGACCTCAATCACCTCATGCAACCCGCCAACTCCGGCCTCCCCAGCGAATACACCGGCATCGAAACCACCATCGCCCCCGATGTCCTCACCTACACCACCACCTGGCTCACCCAACACGCCCGACCCCGCTGACCGAACCGCCCGGCCAGAGCGCTAGCGCACATCCAGTGCGCGCCTCACAGAAGTTCCACCTTCTGCGCGGCGCGCACTGGTTATGCGCCAGCTCAGCAGTCACCAGGCCGATGCGGTCGCGACAGGCACGGCGGGTGCGACCGCTTGGCGGGGGCGGTGGGCGGGTCAATAGACTGATCGCTATGAGTGCACCCACCGTCGACTTGATGGACTATGCCGATGTCATCGACCGGTTCGAGCCGGTGCTCGGCATGGAGGTTCACGTCGAGCTGAACACAGCCACCAAGATGTTCTGCGGTTGCCCGACCGAATTCGGCGCGGAGCCGAACACCCAGGTGTGCCCGGTGTGCCTCGGTCTGCCGGGTTCGCTGCCGGTGGTGAACGAGCAGGCCGTGGAGTCGGCGATCCGGATCGGGCTGGCCCTGAATTGCGCGATCACCCCATGGGGCCGGTTCGCGCGCAAGAACTACTTCTACCCGGACCAGCCGAAGAACTACCAGATCAGCCAGTACGACGAGCCGATCGCCACCAATGGCCACCTCGATGTGGTGCTCGATGACGGCAGCACCTTCCGCGTCGAGATCGAGCGCGCCCATATGGAGGAAGACACCGGCAAGTCCACCCACATCGGTGGCTCCACCGGCCGCATCCACGGCGCGAGTCATTCGCTACTGGACTACAACCGGGCTGGTGTGCCGCTCATCGAGATCGTCACCAAGCCGATCACCGGTGCGGGGGAGCGCGCGCCGGAGGTGGCGCGCGCCTACGTGACCGCGCTGCGTGAGGTCCTGAAATCACTGCAGGTCTCCGACGTCAAAATGGAGCAGGGCTCGCTGCGCTGCGATGCCAACGTTTCGCTGATGCCCATCGGTGCAACGGAATTCGGCACCCGCACCGAGACCAAGAACGTCAACTCGCTCAAGAGCGTCGAGGTCGCCGTTCGCTTCGAAATGCGCCGCCAGGCCGCCATCCTCGCCGACGGCGGTTCGATCGTGCAGGAGACCAGGCACTTTCACGAGAGCGACGGCACCACCTCGCCCGGTCGCCGCAAGGAAACCGCCGAGGACTACCGCTACTTCCCCGAGCCGGACCTGGAACCCGTTGCGCCCGCTGAGGATTGGGTTGAGCAGCTGCGCGGCACCATCCCGGAGTACCCGTGGCTGCGTCGCGCGCGCATCCAGTCCGACTGGGGGCTGTCCGATGAGGTTATGCGCGACCTGGTGAACGCGGGCGCACTCGATCTGATCATCGCGACCGTCGATGCGGGTGCACCGGTCAACGAGGCGCGCTCGTGGTGGGTTGCCTACCTCACCGAAAAGGCCAAGGAGCGTGAGGTTTCGCTGGAGGAGCTGCCGATCACACCCGCCCAGGTAGCGGAGGTGATCAAGCTTGTGGAATCGAAGACGGTCAACAATAAGGTCGCCAAGCAGGTCGTGGATTTCGTCCTGGCGGGCGAGGGTGATCCGGCGAAGATCGTGGAGACCAAGGGCCTCGGCATGGTCAGCGACGAGACCGCGCTGCAGGCGGAGGTGCGCAAGGCGCTCGAGGCCAATCCCGACATCGCCGAGAAGATCCGCTCGGGGAAGGTGCAGGCGGCGGGCAAGATCGTTGGTGATGTCATGAAGGCCACGCGCGGCCAAGCCGATGCGGCTCGCGTGCGCGAGCTGGTGCTCGAAGCCTGCGCCTGAGTTCCGCACCGGCGACTACCGAACTGAAGTGGGCGGGTCCCTGAGGACCCGCCCACTTCACTATCGGCGCGGTTAGTCCGGCCCGGTGCCCTGCGACGGCGGCGGGATCTTGATCACCCGATCGTCGAATGGCCCGTGATTATCGTCATTATTGACGGTGGTCGCCCAGATGGTGCCGTCCGCACCGGCCGCCGCGCCGCCGAGCCTGCCGTACTTGTCCTGCACGGTGAACGTCGGCGCCGCGGTGATCGCATGGGTGTTCGCATCCGGATTCGCGATCGCCAGCGCCTTCGCCCCGGACATCGCGATCGCCACCACATCGGGTCCGGCCGCGCAGCCACCGACGCCAGGCCGATCCGGCCAGGTCCACGCGGTGGTGATCGATCCGTCCCGGCCCAGGCGCTGCAGACGATCCTCGGTCGGCGTGCGATCGGTGATCCAGACGCTGTCCTTACCGTCGTCGCACAGATCGCCCGCCGTGCCCAGGCCCGACACTACGACGTCCGGACTGGCTCCCGGCGACGGCGAATTGATCCGCAAAACCTTGCCCGCCAGCGACGATGGCGCACTGGCCAAACCGGGATTGCCCGCATCGCCGGTCAGCACCAGCAGCTCGGTCGGCGAAATGAATTCCAACGCACCATGATTGCCGACCGACCCCTTCGGAATTCCGGTCAGGATGGCCTTCGGCGGGCCGTTCTCCGCGATGCGCACCACCCGGTTATCGGATCCGGTGGTGATGTAGGCGTAGATGAGTCCGTCCTCGCGGTAGGTCGGCGAGAGGGCGATGTCGGAGATGCCGCCGTCACCTGAGCTGTCCACGTCCACCTGACCGACCAAGATCGGCGGCGACTGCGGATCGCTCGGATCCACCGCGACAGTCTTGTAGATGCGGCCGGTGCGTCGCTCGGCGACCAGCGCGTCCTCGCCGAGGGCAATGATGCCCGCGGTGGAATCCAGGCAGGTCGTGATCACATTCGGGTCCGGATCGATGCACGGTCCGGTCGGACGCGGGCGCTGCGAGGGGCTCTGCTGCGGCGATTTGGGTTCGGCGGGGTTGAAGGTCGGTTCGGGTGTGAACGGGCTGGAGGCGGAATCGTCGAACCGAGCGCAGCCGACCAGCGCGACGGTGCTGAGCGCCAAGCTCAGGGCGATACGCCCCGCGACAACCAAACTCATGGTTCAAACGTTACGGAAACCGCGGCCGATGTGCCGCTCCGGGTCGATTAACGGACACGCCGTCGCGTCGAGACCGCACGCGCGCAGGCGCGGCCGCATAGGGTATCGACCGTGACCGAAGAGCCCAAAGACACATCCATGCCCAAAACCGAGGGCGCGGCAACGTCCACGGAGGAGCAGTCGGCGGTGTCGTCCACCGGTCGTGGCGTGACCAGTCCCTATGATTCACCCACCGGCGTGCTGCCCAGAATGTCCTCCGATACCGCGCCGAGCGGCCCACAATTAACCAAGGATGTGCCGCGCACCGAGGAGGAACTCGGCCTCGATCCGGAGATCCCTTCGGTCGGTGAACAGACCAGGGCGAACGAAGCCGCGGCCTACGCCTACGCCAGCATCCCACCCGCCCCGAACGCATCCGGTGAGCCGAGCCGTCCCCTGCGCCGTCGCAATGGCGACACCCGCCGCGGCACCCTCGATCTCGGCCTGTTCGTGCTGCGCCTCGTCGTCGGCGGCACCTTCATCTACCACGGCCTGCAGAAGCTCACCGGCTGGTTCCACGGAGCGGGGCTGGACGGCACCCGCGACATGATGGCGGCGGGTGGCTGGGATCACGCGACCCTCTCGACCATCCTGGTCATCGCCGGTGAAGTCGGCGGCGGCGCACTGCTGGTACTGGGCCTGGCCACCCCGCTCGCCGCGGGCGCGGTGCTCGCGGTGATCATCGACGCGTGGCTATGGAAGCAGGGCATGATCCCCGGCCTCCAATACAAGTCCTCGGTCAAGAGCGGTGTGGAAGGTGTGGAATTGGAGTCCATCCTCGCGGGCACCGCCGTGGTCCTGCTCCTGACCGGCCCCGGCCGCCTCTGCTTCGACCGCAATCGCGGCTGGGCCACCCGTCCCGCCTACGGCTCCTTCGTAGTCCTCATGTTGGCCATCGCCGCCGCCATCGGCACCTGGTACTGGCTCCACGGCGGCGACCCGCTAACCGGTATCGGGCCCTTCAACTAACCTGCCCCCAAACAACCGGCGCCCTTCAGTATCGGAGGGCGCCGTTCGTCTTTCGGGTCAAAGTTTGGTGAGGCACAAGGCATGCCACGTCTGGCGCACCGGCGCCGTCACACCGTCCGACAGTTATCCACCGGCGCGCAGAGGTGCGGTGGAACGGAAATGGCGTCCCTCATGTGGTCACGAGGGACGCCGTTGGTGTTCATGACGGGACTAGGGCACCTGGCGAACGGCGCCCTTATCGGCTGAGGTGGCCAATGCGGCATACGCGCGCAGGGCCGTGGTGACCGGGCGGACGCGATCGAGGGGCTGCCAAGGCCGTTCGGAGGCATCCATTTTCGCGCGACGCTCGGCCAGGATCGCGTCGTCGACCAGCACCTCGAGGGTTCGAGTTGCCACGTCGATGCGGATCTGGTCGCCGTCTTCGATGAGTCCGACGGCACCACCCGCTGCGGCCTCGGGCGACATATGGCCGATCGACAGGCCGGAGGTGCCGCCGGAGAAGCGGCCGTCGGTGATCAGTGCACACTGCTTGCCGAGTCCCGCACCCTTCAGGAATGCGGTGGGGTGCAACATTTCCTGCATGCCTGGCCCGCCCTTGGGGCCCTCGTAGCGAACCACGATCACATCGCCCGGCTTGATCTTTTTGCCGAGGATCGCCGCGACCGCCGCCTCCTGGGATTCGACCACGACGGCCGGGCCCTGGAAGGAGAACAGCTCCTCATCGATGCCCGCCGTCTTCAGGATCGCGCCGTCGGGGGCGATGTTGCCGCGCAAGACAACCAGGCCGCCCTCGACCGTGTAGGCGTGCGCCTTGTCGCGGATGCAGCCGCCCTCGGCGTCGGTGTCGAGCGCGGACCAGCGGTTGCTCGTGGAAAAGGGCTCGGTGGTGCGCACGCCACCGGGCGCGGCGTGGAACAGCTCCAGCGCCTCATCGGATGCCTTGCCGGAGCGGATATCCCAGGTGTCGAGCCATTCGTCGAAGCTCTTGGTGTGCACAGTGGTGACGTCGGTCTCGAGCAGTCCGGCGCGGCGCAGCTCGCCGAGGATCGCCGGAATGCCACCGGCGCGGTGCACATCCTCCATGTGGTAGTCGGAGTTGGGGGAGACCTTCGACAGACACGGCACTTTGCGAGAAATCTCGTCGATGGTGCTCAGCTCGAAGTCGATCTCACCCTCCTGTGCGGCGGCCAGGGTGTGCAGCACCGTATTGGTGGAACCGCCCATCGCGACGTCCAGTGCCATCGCATTGCGGAAGGCCTTGGCATTGGCCACATTCCGCGGCAGCACCGACGCATCGTCCTCGCGGTACCAGCGATTCGCGATATCGACGATCACCGTGCCCGCCTTCTCGAACAGGGCGTGGCGGGCGGCATGGGTGGCCAGCGTGGATCCGTTGCCGGGCAAGGCGAGTCCGAGCGCCTCGGTGAGGCAGTTCATCGAATTCGCGGTGAACATGCCCGAGCAGGAGCCGCAGGTCGGACACGCGCTGCGCTCGACCTCGGACAGGCCGTCCTCGCTGACATTCATATTGGCACTGGCCGCGATCGCGGTGATCAGATCGGTCGGCGCCTGTGCCACACCGCCGACGACCACGGCCTTACCGGCCTCCATCGGGCCGCCGGAAACGAAGACGGCCGGGATGTTCAGGCGCATAGCGGCATTGAGCATGCCGGGTGTGATCTTGTCGCAGTTCGAGATGCACACCAGCGCATCGGCGGTGTGCGCGTTCACCATGTATTCGACCGAATCGGCGATGATTTCGCGCGAGGGCAACGAGTAGAGCATGCCGCCGTGGCCCATCGCGATGCCGTCGTCGACCGCGATGGTGTGGAATTCCCGCGGTACACCGCCCGCGGCGCGCACCGCGTCCGCGACGATCTCACCGACATTCTTCAGATGCACGTGGCCCGGTACGAACTGCGTGTAGGAGTTCGCGATGGCGACGATCGGCTTACCGAAGTCGGTGTCGGTCATACCGGTAGCGCGCCAGAGTGCGCGTGCGCCCGCGGCATTGCGGCCGACGGTGGTTGTGCGTGAACGAAGCGGTGGCATGTGGATCCTCGGGAGGTCGCGGGGGCTGATGTGCGACTGCGCGGATTTCGCTCATCGAGCGAAATCAACGACCGTCCACGTTACTCCCGCGCGTGGGCGGGTTTTTCGCGGCGGTCGACGGCGCTGATCGCCATCGGTCGGTTCGGGATGGTGTCGCCGCGAGGGTGGTCGTCGGCGCGGACGGTGTCATCGGTCGTGTCGGTCCCGGCACCGTCGGTATCGACTGGTCCGGTGCGTGCGGGGATTGTCCGTCCGACGCGGTCACCGGATCGCGCATCCGGCGCCGAGCCTACCGGCGACGGCCGCTATCCCCATCACCGGTGAACCGCTACGAGTGCGAGTCGCGCGCTGGGGTGTCGGAGTCGCGCCCGTCGGTGGAAGGTGCCTCGGCATCGGCGCTGGTCCCCACCGCTCCGGCATCCGCTGTGCGCGGGTTCGTCCCGGTTTCGGTCTTGGGTCTCGACTCAACTTCGGCCGTGGTCGCTTTCGTCCCGGTTACGGTCTCGGGTGCTTTCGACTCGGCTTCGGCGTTAGTCGCTTTCGTCCCGGTTTCGGTCTTGGACGGTTCCGTCCCAGCTTCTGCCTTGGTCACCTTGGCCTCGTCCGCACCCTTGCGCGCCTCGTACTCCGACTCCCGAGCCGCCGCCTCCGCCGCGAACAGATCCGGAATCCGACCGTTGGACGCGCGGATCAGATCCCGCAACCGGTCATAGCTCACCGCGGGCAACTTCACCTCGGTGTCATCGCTGAGATGCGCGCGCACGAACCCGCGCTTCGGAATGGCGACTCCCGCTACCTGCCCCCAGTCCAGGTGCCGCGAACCGAAAACGGTGCGCAGATCCAGTCCATCTTCGGACACCGTAGTACGCGTGCGTTCGATCCACACCGCTGCCGCGACCGGGAGCAGCAGCAGCCACCACAGCCCGATCGGCCAGCCGACGAAGGCGAAGAAGACACAGAACAGCAGTACCAACACACCGAGGTGGGCCATCTGGGTAATGCGGATGACCTGCACCGTCTGCTTCGGCTCGGATGGTTGCGGCGAACTACCCGTCTCCGATCCCGCCTCGGACGTGTGGGACGATTTAGCCGGTGGCACGGACTGATGCGGTGATGACACACCACCATCCTCGCATCATGGTGAACGGACTCGAGCACCCGCTCGGTCTCACATAATGAGACCTGTTTGACTGATCGACTCGCGCACACATACCGTCATGCGCGTGAATCGAAACGAGTTGCTCGTAATCGGCCGGCGCGTCCAGCGTTGAGCCTGACTACCTGAGTCGAATACGTCAGCTCGCGTTGCGACGCGCCACCCTCGAACAGCCATGCGCTGTCGGGGGCTTTTTTGTGTTCGGGACAAAAGTCCTGGCATGTGGCCGCTTCGCAAGGCACCACGTGCAAGCACAGTTGTCCGGGGTCTAGTACGAGCAGTTAGGAACGAAGACGGTGAGTGCACCAACCGCACGGCCCGGGCCCTCGGCCCGCAGGCCGGCGCCTTCGGCGAATCAGCAGGCCGCGCCCGCTGGCGGTCCGACGAACGCGGCGAACCGCCGCCAGGTCCCGCCCGAGCGGGTCACCGGCGCGCAGTCCGTCGTCCGCTCCCTCGAGGAACTCGGCGTCGACACGGTATTCGGCATTCCCGGCGGCGCGATTCTCCCGGTCTACGACCCGCTCTTCGATTCCACCAAGGTCCGTCACGTCCTCGTCCGGCACGAGCAGGGCGCAGGACACGCCGCGACCGGTTATGCGCAGGCCACCGGCAAGGTCGGTGTCTGCATGGCCACCTCGGGTCCGGGCGCGACCAACCTGGTCACGCCGATCGCCGACGCGCAGATGGACTCGGTTCCGATCGTCGCCATCACCGGTCAGGTCGGGCGCGGACTGATCGGCACCGACGCCTTCCAGGAAGCCGATATCTCCGGCATCACCATGCCGGTCACCAAGCACAACTTCCTGATCACCGAGGGCATCGACATCCCGCGCATCATCGCGGAGGCCTTCTATCTGGCCTCCTCCGGACGCCCCGGCGCGGTGCTCGTCGATATCCCCAAGGACGTGCTGCAGGCGCAGACCACCTTCAGCTGGCCCCCGGAGATGCGGCTGCCTGGCTACCGCCCGGTGACCAAACCGCACGGTAAGCAGGTGCGCGAGGCCGCACGGATGATCTTGGAGGCCAAACAGCCGGTGCTGTATGTCGGCGGCGGCGTGATCAAGGCCGACGCCTCGCCCCAGCTGCTGGAACTGGCCGAGCTCACCGGCATCCCGGTGGTCACCACGCTGATGGCACGGGGTGCGTTCCCCGACAGCCACCAACTCAACATGGGTATGCCGGGCATGCACGGCACCGTTGGCGCGGTCGCCGCCCTGCAGAAGTCCGATCTGCTGATCACCCTCGGCGCGCGTTTCGATGACCGCGTCACCGGTCAGCTGGACTCCTTCGCGCCCGACGCCAAGATCATCCATGCCGATATCGACCCAGCCGAGATCGGCAAGAATCGGCACGCCGACGTTCCGATCGTCGGCGATTGCCGTGAGGTGATCGTCGAACTGATCGAAACGCTGAAGGGCGACCCGTCCGGCGCGCCGAAGCTGAAACTCACCGACTGGTGGCAGTACCTCGACGGCATCCGCAAGAGCTACCCGCTCGGCTGGTCGACACCCAGCGACGGCTCACTATCGCCGGAATTCGTCATCGAGGCGCTGGGCCGCCTCGCCGGACCCGACGCCGTCTACTGTGCGGGCGTCGGCCAGCACCAGATGTGGGCCGCGCAGTTCATCAAATACGAAAAGCCACGCACCTGGCTGAATTCCGGTGGTCTCGGCACCATGGGCTACGCCGTACCGGCGGCCATGGGCGCCAAGATGGGCGTGCCGGAGAAAGAGGTGTGGGCGGTCGACGGTGACGGCTGCTTCCAGATGACCAACCAGGAGTTGGCCACCTGCGCCGTCGAGGGCGTGCCGATCAAGGTCGCGTTGATCAACAACGGCAACCTCGGTATGGTCCGGCAGTGGCAGACCCTGTTCTATCAGGAGCGATACTCCAACACCGATCTGGGCACGCACACCCTGCGCATCCCCGATTTCGTCAAACTCGCCGAAGCCCTCGGCTGCCACGGCATCCGGGTGGAGCGCGAGGAAGACGTGGAGGCCGCGATCCGCGAGGCGCAGTCCATCAACGACCGTCCCGTGGTGATCGACTTCATCGTCGGCAAGGACGCCCAGGTGTGGCCCATGGTCGCCGCGGGCACCAGCAATGACGAGATCATGGCCGCGCGCGGCATCCGCCCACTCTTCGACGAGGACGAGCAGGCCGCCGAGCCCGCCGTCATCCACGAGGCGATGGCGCACGACAAGAACAAGGGGACCGAACAGTGAGTACGACTCACACCCTCAGCGTGCTGGTCGAGGATAAGCCGGGCGTGCTGGCACGGGTCGCGGCGCTGTTCTCCCGCCGCGGCTTCAATATCGAATCGTTGGCGGTCGGCGGCACCGAGATCCCGGAGATCTCGCGCATGACCATCGTCGTCACGGTCGAGGATCTGCCGCTAGAGCAGGTCACCAAGCAGCTCAACAAGCTGGTCAACGTCATCAAGATCGTCGAGCAGGACGCCGACACCTCGGTCGCCCGCGAACTGATCCTGGTGAAGGTGCGTGCGGACGCCAGCGTGCGGACTCAGGTCATCGAGGCCGTAACGCTCTTCCGGGCGAAGGTGATCGACGTTTCGCCGGACGCGCTCACCGTCGAGGCGACCGGGACCCGGTCCAAGCTCGACGCGCTGCTGCGGATGCTCGAGCCGTATGGCGTCCGGGAGATCGTGCAGTCCGGTGTGGTGGCCGTGGGCCGCGGGCCGAAATCCATCACAGCGACTCGCTGACGCTCGCCGCTGTGGCGCTGTGCTTCCGACCAGCCCGAAAGCGGGCTGGTCGGCTAGCTGCTGATCCTTCGATCGTGGCGACCAGCTAGTCTTGCTGCGATCGACGGTCGGCGTGCCGCGCTCCCCGCGCACGCGGGGGACCCGATTTGATCCGAATTTTGCAAACTCATCACCTGTGCCGAACAGGTGTTCCCCGCCGAGGCGGGGATGATCCGAAGGGAACCTACAGTGGCAGTCGAGATGTTCTACGACGACGACGCCGACCTGTCGATCATCCAGGGCCGCAAGGTCGCTGTCATCGGCTACGGCAGCCAGGGGCACGCGCACTCGCTGAGCCTGCGCGACTCCGGCGTCGAGGTCCGCGTCGGCCTCGCTGAGGGTTCGAAGTCACGGCCGAAGGCCGAAGAGGCGGGCCTGACCGTCGGCACCCCGGCGGAGGTTTCCGCGTGGGCCGACGTGATCATGGTGCTGGCCCCCGACACCGCCCAGGCGTCGATCTTCACCAACGACATCGAGCCCAACCTGAAGGACGGCGACGCGCTGTTCTTCGGCCACGGCCTCAACATCCACTTCGGCCTGATCAAGCCCCCGGCCAACGTGACCATCGGCATGGTCGCGCCGAAGGGCCCTGGCCACCTGGTGCGTCGTCAGTTCGTCGACGGCAAGGGCGTTCCGGCGCTGATCGCGGTCGAGCAGGACCCGAAGGGCGAGGGCCAGGCGCTGGCGCTGTCCTACGCCAAGGGCATCGGCGGCACCCGCGCCGGCGTCATCAAGACCACCTTCAAGGAAGAGACCGAGACCGACCTGTTCGGTGAGCAAGCCGTGCTCTGCGGTGGTACCGAAGAGCTGGTCAAGACCGGTTTCGAGGTCATGGTCGAGGCGGGCTACGCGCCGGAGATGGCGTACTTCGAGGTGCTGCACGAGCTCAAGCTCATCGTCGACCTGATGTACGAGGGCGGCATCGCCCGCATGAACTACTCGGTGTCCGACACCGCCGAATTCGGTGGGTACCTGTCGGGTCCGCGGGTTATCGACGCCGATACCAAGAAGCGCATGCAGGACATTTTGCGCGACATCCAGGACGGCACCTTCGTCAAGCGCCTCGTCGCCAACGTCGAGGGCGGCAATAAGGAGCTCGAGGCCCTGCGCAAGGCGAACGCCGAGCACCCGATCGAGGTCACCGGCGCCAAGCTGCGCGGCCTGATGAGCTGGGTCGACCGCCCGATCACCGAAACCGCGTAATACGCGCGAACGCCACAGTGGCCCATCCCGATTGCGTCGGGGTGGGCCATTGTGGTTTCGGCGGGCGCGCAATTACCGCGAACCTGAGCAATATCGGCCTCGACCGAAGCTCGTAAGAGCGGAGTTCGGAATCCCACGTCTCGGTGTTCAGCTGGGTTCGCGGCCGTCGCGGATCGGCGTTTCTGGTCGGGATTCACGGAAAACCGATTCTCCTGCAGATACCCTCACTATCCGATCTAGATGCCATGGGTACGCCCAAAATCGCAGGAAGGATCGAAATCGTGCGCAGCCGAATACTTGGAATGGCCGCAGCTTTGACGGGAACCCTGATTGTGGTCGGAGGCGGGACGGCTACCGCTCCATACGCATGGACGCAACCGCCGGGGGAACAACCGGTCGCGGAGGCCGGTGATTTCTACCTTCCGCCGCCGTCACTGCCGGACGCGCGGGGCGCTATCGTTCGCGCCGAACCGGCGCCGTTGGCGATGTCGGCGCCCGGACAGCCGGGAATCGTCCCCGCGGCGGCGACGCGCTTCATGTACGTCAGCAGTGATACCCATGACGCGCCCACCGCGGTGGTGGGCACGTATCTGCAGCCGAGCGTGCCGTGGACCGGCCCGGGCGAGCGTCCGCTGATCGCGTACGCGGGCGGCACCAAGGGACAGGGCGATCAATGCGCGCCCTCGAGGTTGATGTCGCAGATTGTCCAGGCCGATCCGTCGCCGTTGGACATAATCTTCGAATACGACCTGGTGGCAATCCGTTCGCTGCTCAACCGCGGTGTGGCGATAGTGGTGACCGACTATCACGGCCTCGGCACACCCGACGTGCACGACTATCTCAACCGGAAGTCGCAAGCCTACGCGGTACTGGACTCCGCGCGCGCTGCCCTGCAGTTGCCCGGCACCGGTCTCAACCCCGGCACGCCGGTCATTCTCTACGGGTATTCGCAGGGCGGTATGGCTTCTGCCGGTGCCGCCGAACTGCAATCGAGCTACGCCCCCGATCTGAATGTGCGTGGCGCCTACGTCGGTGGGCCGGTGGTGGACGACGAATACTTCATCGGATACAACGACGGCCGGGCCGATTTCGCACCGGCAATCGCCTGGACGCTCAACGGCATTGCCGCCGACTACCCGGAGACTCGGCCCGTGCTCGACGCTGAACTGAATGACCTCGGCAAGGCGATCCTGCAGGAATCCCTTGGTAAATGCGCGGTCCCGACCGGACTTGCCCAGGAGCATCTGCGCACGTCCGAGTGGACCAACAGCGGCGAGCCGATTACCGCCGTTATCGATCGGTCCCCGGCGTTGCGGTCGGCATTTGCCGAGCAGCGTCTCGGCACACGAGCTCCGGCCGTTCCGGTACTTGCCGCATCGGCCGTGAACGACCAGGGAGCACCATTTGTGCCGGTGCGTGAAGTGGCCGCCGGTTGGTGTGGTGGCGGAGTGCCCGTTCAGTTGGAAGCGAACGCCGAAATTCCGCCCTCCTCAGGACTCGTGGGCACCCATGTGATTGCCTTCTTCCCGTCGCTGGTGGCCTCGCAGCAGTGGTTGACCGATCGGTTGGCGGGCATGCCAGCCCCGTCCAATTGCGCGGCGCTGCCGTAGCAGTGTGATTTTCGGTGCGTAATACCCGGCGGGCGGGTTCCAGGGCCGAAACCCGCCGCCGGGCACGCTGATCGAGTACCGCGTTCGATCTCTGAGCGCGGCACCCACGCGCGCGGCGATTATGCGCCCATCGACTGAAGGCAAGACTCCCGGTCAGAAAGCTGATTTCGACAGATCGCTGGCAGTTGGCGCGGGCACAGCTATTCTGGAGCGACAGTTTTACCGCAACGGATTTCGGCGGCCCCACCCCCTGTCAGTGTTGTTCTGTTGGAGGCTCGAGGCACCTATGTCGATCTTCGAAAATACGCAAAGACGCGACCCCAAACGGTATCTGTGGATACTGGGACTGATCGCTCCCACCTGCTCGGTACTTCCCTCACAACTGGTGGTCCATACGGGCCTCGAAATATTCTGGTGGATCGGCCCGATCATTGTGCTCGTGGTGATCCCGCTGTTGGACTGGGCGATAGGGAACGACGGGAGCAATCCGCGCGACGAGGATTACGAGTCCTTGTCCAACGATCGCTACTACCGGTGGTGCACTTACCTTTTCCTGCCGCTACAGTTCGTCGGCCTGCTCATCGCGGGATACCTGTGGGCCAGACCGGCGCTGAGCGTATCGGACAAGCTGGGTTTGGCCGTGACGCTCGGGTTCGTATCGGGCATCGGAATCAACGCCGCCCACGAACTCGGCCATCGAGTCGAGCGCCTCGAACGGTGGCTGGCGAAAATCGCGCTGGCGCAATCGGGATATGGGCACTTTTTCGTCGAGCACACCCGCGGCCATCACGTGCGCGTCGCGACGCCGGAAGATCCGGCCAGCGCCCGATTCGGCGAATCGCTGTGGGAGTTCCTGCCGCGCAGTATGTTCGGCGGCTTCCGCTCGGCCATCGCTTTGGAGCGCGAACGCCTGTCCCGCAGGGGAAAGCGGTGGTTCAGCTGGGACAATCATCTGCTGCAGGCATGGTCGATGAGTGTCGCGCTGTTCGGCACACTGATCCTGGTCTTCGGGCCTGCGGTGATCCCATTTCTGGCACTGCAGGCGCTGATCGGCGCGGGGCTGCTCGAGACGGTGAACTACGTCGAGCACTACGGCCTGCTTCGTCAGCGTGGTCCCAATGGCAACTACGTGCGCTGTTCCCCGCGTGACAGCTGGAACAGTGACCGTCTGGTGACGAACCTATTCCTGTTCCACCTACAACGTCACAGCGACCACCATGCGAATCCGGGCCGGCGCTATCAGACCCTGCGCAGCTCTGAGCAGGCGCCACAGCTACCTGCTGGCTACGCAAGCATGATCCTGATGGCCATCGTCCCGCCGATCTGGCGCGCGGTCATGGACCGTCGTGTGCTGGCCCACTACGGCGGAGATCTCGAGCTCGTCAACACCAAAACCCGAACCAGACGGCATCTCCTCTCGCTCCGCCGGATACGTCCAGTGACCGCCACATCGGCGGAGCTGACTACTCGCCCGTAGCGGTGCGGTTGCCTATTGTCGGGCGAGGACAGCGGAGTCGAACCATTGTCAATCGAACAGATCGTGAGTCGTGAGCATCTCATCCAGCACCCTTGTCCCCGGGTCCGTTCCGAGTCCGGCTTCGGCCGGTCGCCGAGCCGAGGCTATCCACCGCTTTCTCGTCAAACCCGCCGATGCGGGCATCGCCGGTTCGGTCGACGGCGGCAAGCTACTCGAATGGATCGACAAAGTCGCCTATGCGGCGGCAGCTCAGTGGAGCGGTTGCTACTGCGTTACCGCCTATGTCGGCAATATTCATCTCGACCGTCCGATCGCCGTCGGTGAGCTGGTCGAACTGCATGCGAATCTCGTGCACACCGGGCGCACCAGCATGCATATTCTCGTCAGCGTCTATTCGACCGACCCCACGCGACGCAAGCCGGTGCAGACGGCGCAGTGCCTGACGATCTTCGTCGCGATCGATGACAATCGGCGGACTGTCGAAGTGCCGCAATGGAATCCGACGTCGATTCTGGAACTGGAGCGGCATCGGCAAGCGCGAGCGCGGGTTTCGGTTCGCAAGCGCATCGAGGAGGCCATGGCCGCGCAGCAGTACACGGCGGCGGGTACGGCGCCGAGGTCGATTTTGCGATTCCTGGCCGCGCCTTCGGATATCAATTGGGGCGGTAAGGTGCACGGCGGCCGCACCATGCAGTGGATCGATGAGGCGGCGTATATCTGTGGTGCCGATTGGGTTGGGCAGCATGTGATTACGTCGTATTTCGGCGGGATCCGGTTCTACCGACCGATTGTCATCGGACATATTGTCGAGGTGAGCGCACGGCTGATTCACACCGGGCCGCGCAGTATGCATGTCAGCGTGCATGTGACGTCGACGGATACGCATTCCGATGAACCGGCGCTCGCCGCGCACGGTCTCGCGGTTGTCGTCGCCGTCGATGAGAACGGTAAGGCGCGACCGGTGCGCCAATGGGTTCCGGTTTCCGCCGAAGATGAGGCGCTCGATGCGCACGCGCGGCATCTCATCGAATTGCGTGCCGAGGTGGAGCGGTTCACGCAGGCCAGTGATGTGCCCGCGGACGCCGAACCCAACCATTTCCGGGTGCCGATGCCGTGAGCCGATTGCGGTGGTCCGGCCCACCGGGGCCGCACACGGGCTAGTTGTGTTGGTTGTTGGGGTTCATCGGGCTGTTCGGGTTGGCCGGGTTCCTCGATCAGCTGCTGCCGAAGGTCCCACGGGGGAACAGATGGCGGGGGAATCGCCATGGGTCGTTCCAGCGGCCGGGGAGATCGCAGTCGTCCCAACGACCGGGACTGTGGTTCCAGTCGTCGAAGAAGCCGGGGCAGTCGCAATCCCAATCGTTGTCGTGTGGGTGCCGCACCTCGGTCACGCCGGGTTCGCTGGTGGCCGGGTCAGCCGAGGCGGGAACGGCGAGTGCGGTCAATGGAACCGCCGCGAGGGCGCCGGCCATGGCGACCCGGGTCAATCGGCGGGGAGTCGTTCTCGAGAACACCGTGGATCCTTTCTATCTGCGCGTCCGCGAAGACGCCGTCGTTGCTCGTCGGATAGCCCGGCGACGCAACGATTTGCACGTCCACAGTCGGCCGCACCCGGTCGAATGGCAATGGTGCGAGCACGATTTCAGGAAGATTCATCCTTTGGTATGACGAATCCCCCAGACGGTGGATCTCGGCCTCAGGGATGGACCGGAAATCCGCTGGTTCTAGACTGTTACCGATGAGTAAGTTCTTTGGCTCGGTCGACGAGGTGACATGGCGGCTCACCGACGCCGGATACCTGCCCTCCACCGACATCGCCACCGCGGTGTTCCTCGCCGGCCACCTGGGCAAGCCCCTGCTGATCGAGGGTCCGGCGGGTGTCGGCAAGACCGAGCTGGCCAAGGCGATCGCCACCGCCACCACCTCCGACCTCGTACGCCTGCAGTGCTACGAGGGCATCGATGAGGCTCGCGCGCTCTACGAGTGGAATCACGCCAAGCAATTGCTGCGCATCACCGCCACGGACAACGAGGGCTGGGACAGCACCCGCGACCACGTCTTCACCGAAGAATTCCTGCTGCAGCGTCCGCTACTGGCGGCTATCCGGAATCCGCATCCGACAGTGCTGCTCATCGACGAACTCGACAAGGCCGATATCGAACTCGAGGGACTACTACTCGAGGTCCTGGGTGACTATCAGGTCAGCATTCCCGAACTCGGCACCGTGACCGCCGTCCGCAAGCCTTTCGTCCTAATCACCTCGAACGCCAACCGCGACCTCTCCGAAGCGTTGAAACGCCGCTGCCTCTACCTCCACATCGACTATCCGACAGCGGATTTGGAGCGCGCGATCGTCCGCATGAAGGTCCCCGAGCTCGACCGAACCCTGGATGAGCCGGTAGTGCGAACCGTCGCCGCGCTGCGCGAACTCAGTCTCCGCAAACCTCCCTCGATCGCCGAAACCGTCGACTGGGCAAGAACTCTCGTAGCCCTGGGTGCCCGAAACCTCACCGGCACCATCGTCCGATCCACCCTCGGCGTACTACTCAAATACCAAGCCGACCACCGCATAGCCATCGATCGCCTCCAGCTTCCCGCGGTCGATCCAAGCGAACGCAGACCGTCATGATCGCGGCTGTTTCCACTCGGATCGAACCTCCTTGCTCCGCATGCGGATACCGGCGGGGTATGCGATGCGTCGAACAGGCATGCGTCGGCCATCAACTGCCGCAGCGCTTCTCGGAGCCCCTTGCGGGAACCGGTGGCGATCGCGGAGCCACGCAAGCGGTACGGCTGGCAGCCAAGGTGGTTCGATGCGCCGACGGTCTCGGCTCGGCGCGTGCAGTGGGGAAGCGTTGTGCGCATCGAACATGTGGTGCGGCGGTATATCGACTGCCGCAACACTTCTCGGTATCGGCCCTTTTTGTGTCCACTCACAACGAGGGCGGAAAGCCGACAAAGCCCGCGCCTGTCGATGGCGGAGGTGACGAGTGGTGACGTCATCTGGGCGGCGCAGCTCTGAGCAGGCCATCGACACGATGACCGATCGCCTGGTCGAGTTCGTCGGATTGCTGCGCGACCACGGAATTTCTGCTGGCCCGAGCGAAACCATCGACGCCGCCGAGGCAATGCTCGCGCTCGGTCTACACGACCGGAACCGCCTGCGCTCCGGCATGGCCGCCTGCCTTCTGCGACGCAACGGCCAGCGCGCCGTCTTCGACCAGCTCTTCGACATCTACTTCTTGACTGCCGAGCAACCGGCAACTTCCTCGGCTTCCGTCGACGATCTGCGCGACCGCTTAGTGGACGCACTCGCTCGAGAAGACCGCGCCGCCGTCACCGAACTCGCCCGGCAGGCCCTCACCACACTGGGCGGCTACGGGGGCGTCGGCACCGGCGAGCCCTCGCGCCCGGTCACCACCGCATCGGGCGCGGGCTGGTCATCCTATCTGACCATGAAATCCTTACGGCCGGAACAACTTTCCGACCGCATTGTCGAGCGCATGGGCACCGATCTCGACACCGCCGTCCGCACCATCGAAGCCGACCGCCGCCTGCGCGAATTCCGCGCCGCCGTCCAAACCGAGGCGCGCCTGCGGTCCGCCCAACTCCGCGGCACCGAGTACATCGCCCGCCGTGGCGTCGAATCCAGTACCGACCAGGTCGACTTTCTCGGTGCTCGCGCCCAAGACCTCGCCGAAATGCGCCGCCTGGTAAACCCTTTGGCCCGCAAGCTCGCCACCCGCCTTGCCGCTCGTCGCCGCAAAGCGGTTCGCGGCCAGATTGATATGCGTCGAACTCTGCGGCGCTCGATGGCGACCGGGGGTGTGCCGATCGATCCGGTCCTGCGCGCCCGCAAACATGGTCGCCCCGATCTCGTCGTGCTGGCCGACTTATCCGGCTCCGTAACGGGTTTCGCCGAATTCACCCTGCAACTCGTCCAGGCGCTACAAGACCAATTCAGCAAGGTCCGCAGCTTCGGCTTCATCGATACCTGCGACGAAATCACCGGTTTCTTCACTCCCGGCGAACCCCCTGCCGCTGGCGCGGCCGCTCGAATAGTCCGTGATTCCAATGTCGCTCGCTTCGGCAGCAGCAACTATGGCGAGGCCTTCCAAGGTTTCGTCGACAACTATCTCGACGCCCTCGGCCCGCGTACCTCGTTGTTGATTCTCGGCGATGCCCGCACGAACCGCACCGACCCGAATCTGCCCGCTCTGCAAACAATGGCGGACCGAGCCAGACACGCTTACTGGCTCAACCCCGAACCTGCCCGCTCCTGGTCCACCGGCGACTCCGCCGCGCATGTGTATGCCGACCTCATCACCATGCACGAATGCCGCAATGTGAAACAGCTCGCCGAGGTGATCGGTCGGCTGCTGCCGGCTTGAAGGCTCCGTTCGACGAGCGGACCGCGCGATCCATCGCCCGGCCCCCGCCGTGTTGTATGCGGCGGACCAGGGACCCGGCCCAACAGCTCCGAGCCGACCGCGCCGTTATCTGGCGTGATGACGGTGTCAGCGGAGGATCGGCATAACCGTGTCGACGACGGATTCCGGTGTCGGCAGTGCCGCGACCACGTCGGGTGGGCTCAGTTGACGTTGCAGCGCACGTTGATGCGCCGCACCAACCAAGAGCACAGCGACAGCCCGCAGATTCACCGAGGCGGGCACCCGCTGGTCGGCATGCGGCATTGACAGATGCGCGACAACCGCGTCGACCGCACGGTGCGGCCCGATATCCAACTCCTGGCTGCGCTGCGCGAACTTCGCGCGCAACTCCACATCCGACTGCACCGCGGCCATCACCGGAATGGCATCCAAGAAGAACTCCTCCAATGCCTCGACAAGTACCACCAGCCCCGCCCGCAACTCGGGCCGCTCCTCGACCTCCCCGAGCACATCCTTGACCGGTCGCAAATGCCGCTGAATCACCGCCTGCAACAACCCCATTCGATCCCCGAAGTGATAGAAGATGCTCGACTCGGCCACTCCCGCCCGCTTCGCAACCTCCTTCGTGGACAACCGAGCCACCCCCGCCTCCAACAGGATCTCCTGCGCCGTGACCACAACCGACTCCCGCACCCCCGTCGAAGGCCGCCCCCGCCGCCCCCGCGCACCATCCGCAGCCGTCACCACCGCAACCTCCGCTCCGCACCGGTCAATCCCTTGCAGTATGCCGCACGCGGACGTATTTTCTGAGTATCAACTCAGTAATTATCCGACCAGCGGAGCCCATCCCATGACCAGCACCAAAACCCCCACCACCCAATCCCGCATCCAACGCATCGGCGACACCGTCGTCCGCTTCATCCTCCGCTCCCCACTACACCCCCTACTCAGCAAAAAGCTCCTCATCATCACCGTCTCCGGCCGCAAAACCGGCCGCGAGTACGCCAACCCCGTCGGCTACGCCGAATACGAAGGTCACCTCCTGATCGGCACCGCCGCCACCTGGCGCCACAACCTCATCCCCAACACCCCCGTCCGAATCCTCCTGCGCGGCACCAACCTCCAAGCCACGCACGAAGTAATCACCGACGAACCCCGAGCCGCCACGCTCTACCGCGAAATCCTTACCCAAAACCCAACCCACGGTCGCTTCGCGAAGATCCACCTGGACCCCGACGGCACAGTCAACTCCGCCGACCTCCGCGCTGCGCTTTCTCGAGGCACCGCCATAGTTCGCCTACGCCCCCTATAACCAGGCGAGCCGATGCGGTTGGGCTGGAGTGGGTGTTGGTAATACTCGACCCGCGTTAGTGGTGCCGACGAACTCGATCGAACCGGGCCTACTACTGCATGACGGGGAGGGCGGTCAGCGGCCAGTGTGTTTGTGCTGCCAGGCGGCCAGGGCGAGGCTGGCTACGCCTAGCAGTAGGAGAAGGACGCCGGAAGTCATTAAGCGGGTGGAGATTTGGGAGAGGCGGGTGGAGCAGGAGCGGTTTCGGCGGGTCAACAATGATTGGTACAACGGGAATCTCGTTGATCCGAGTGAAGTGGACCCTGGGGTTTACAACCGTGCTGTTCATCCAGGAGCGGCGTCGTGGTTCAAGGCGGCGGCTGTGGGGATGATCGAGCGGGTGGAGGGATATCTCGCGATCCTTGACGCGCACGGCGTGCGGTGGGTGCGGTTGGATTCCGATGCGCCAGGGAAGATCCTCTACGAGGATTCCAATCAGGTGGTGGCGGTGCAGCATGCCGGCGCCGAAATCCTCTAACTCGCCGGATCAAGACCACCGGGAACTGGTGGGGGCCCTACTCGGGCGATGCCGCCAAGGATTCCCCGTGATCGTCGGTCCAGTTGGGCGGGAGCCCAGTGTGGGGCGGGGTCAGCGGCGGACTTCGGCTATGGGCACTGGTCGGTTTTGGTGTCGGGAAAGTTCGCATGCCTCGGCGATGTAGAACGCTTCGAGTGCGTCGGTGGGTGTGCAGGGGTTGGCGAGTTCGCCGGATACCACGGAGAGGAACGCGGCGAGTTCCTCGGTGTATGCCCGACGGAACCGTTCCATGAATCCGGGGTAGGCGGGGAGACCTGAAGGGACGTAGTCGGGTTCGACAGACGTCAGAGGGGCTCGGTCGTCCAATCCAACGACAGCATTCCCGAGGGAGCCGAGCGCTTCCAGGCGGACGTCGTAGCCCGCGCCGTTGTAGCGGCTGAGTGAGACTGTTGCCAGGGTGTCGTCGTCCAGCCGTAGCTGGACTGCGGCGGTGTCTACATCGCCAGCGGCGGTGAAGAATTGGGCGCCTCGGTTGGTGCCGGTGGCGTAGACCTCGACTACTTCGCGGCCGGTTACCCAGCGGACTATGTCGAAATCGTGAACCCCGCAGTCGCGGAACAAACCTCCGGAACGCGGAATGTATTCGGCCGGTGGGGGCGACGGATCCAGTGTGGTAGCCCGCAGGCTGTGCAGCCAGCCGAGGGAACCGGAGGTGATGGCGGCTCGGGCGGCGCGGTAGCCCGCGTCGAAACGGCGTTGGAAGCCGATTTGGACTGGGACGGTCGAGTTTTCGAGGCGGGTGATGACGTCGAGGGTGCCTTGGATATCGGCGGCTACCGGCTTTTCGCAGAAGACGGGGATGCCCGCGTCGACAGCGCGGGTGATGAGTGCGGGGTGGGAGTCGGTGGCGGTGGCGATGATCAGGCCGTCGAGTGGGGCGGCGAAGAGTGTGTCGATGTCGGGGACGGCTTGAACGCCGAGTTTGGTGGCGGCGGCGTGGGCGCGTTCGGCGTCGGCATCGGCGACGATGACGGTCTCGACGCCGGGTAGGTGTTTGAGTGTTTCGGCATGGGAGGTACCGATCCGGCCGGTGCCTGCCAGGCCCAGCGTGACGGTGTGTGCTGATGTCATCCGCTCTCCTCCTGGTGAAACGCGGTGGCTATAGAAAAGCGTCAGTTGCGCGGTGCTGCGGTCGTCGCGCGAACGACCAATGAGGGTTCCAAGCGACGGCGCACTGGGTCGGTACGGCCGTCGCGGAGGCGTTCGATCAACGCCTCGATTGCCAAGCGGCCCATCTGAGTTCGCGGCTGATCGACGGTGGTAAGGGAAACGTGGCGCAGTGCGGCCAATGAGGTGTTGTCGTAACCGACGACCGAAACATCGTGCGGCACCGAAAGTCCGGCCTCTTCCAGTGCCGACATCGCGCCGACGGCATTGAAGTCGTTGCCGCACACCAGTGCGGTGGGGAAGTTATCCCGAGAGAACAGATTCAGCAGTTTCTGGACCGCCGTGATGCCTCCCGAGTCGGTGTGCTCGCTGGCGATGATCATGGGCTCCAACCCTTTTCGGGCCATCGCGGCACGGTAGCCGCGACGGCGCGCGGCGGAGGTGAAGGCCCCACCGCCGTCGAGATGCACGATTCGGCGGTGGCCGAGCGAGACCAGATGATCCACGGCCAGTGCGGCGCCGATCTCACCGTCATCATTGACGGTATCGACGTCCGCAATGGTCGAGCTGCGCGAGATGAGCACGATCGGGCACTTGTCGGCGGCGTCGCGAATGGCCGCCACCGGTAGTACGGGTGAGAGCAAGATTATTCCGCCGGGGCGGAAGGACAGCAGGCTCTCCAGCGCGGTGCGCTCGCGCGCGGCACTGCGGCGTCCGGTGTTGAGGACCAGTTCCAGGCCCGCGTCCTGCGCGGCCGCGTCCATACCCTCCACGACATCGGCGAAGAACGCATTGCGCAGGTCGGAGACCATGACGCCGATGATGTTGGAGGTCCGGCTGGCCAGCGACCGCGCCATGATGTGCGGCTGATAGCCGAGATCCTTCGCGGCCGCGAGCACCGCGCGACGACGATGTTCGCTGACCTTGGGGGAGTTGCGCATGACAAGGGAGACCAGCGCGCGGGACACCCCGGCACGGGCGGCGACGTCCTCCATGGTCGGTCGCGCCATCTCGCCTCCGTTCCGCATCCCACCGTGCTCCTGCAGTGTCGGACGTTACAAGGTCGGATAGCGCTTATCAATAGAGCGCTCTAATCCGACATTTTCCCCACGGCTAACGTCGGCTATTTGCCGTGGAAGAACGAATTTTCGCAGGTAATGGCGATGAAACAGCGACCGATGCAGTACTTGACACACTATGACCTACGTTACATAGTTGGAGCGCTCCAATAGCGCCAGACACCGAAGGTCGGAGAGCCCGGATGACCCAACCTCGCTATCCGCTACGCATCGCCGCTGCACCGATCTCGTGGGGCGTCTGTGAAGTCCCCGGTTGGGGTCATGTGCTCGACGCGCGGACCGTTCTCGCGGAGATGTCCGCCCTCGGCATCTCCGCGACGGAACTCGGCCCACCCGGTTACCTACCGCGGCATCCAGCCGAATTGTGCGCGCTACTCAATGATTTCGGCATCACCGCGGTCGGTGGCTTCCTCGCCCTCCCACTGCACAGCGACCCGGAACAGGCAATCGAGACCGCCCGCGAGAACGCCGCGCTATTCGCAGCGACGGGTGCCGACGTGATCATCCTCGCGGCCGCGACCGGACTCGCCGGATATGACACGCGCCCAATACTTTCCGGTAGCGAATGGCGGACTCTGATCGAAACCGCCTCCGCTGTCCGGGATGTCGCCGCCGAATTCGGATTGCGCACCACCCTGCATCCCCACATCGGCACCTACGTCGAGAGTGAAGCCGAAGTTGACAGGCTCCTAGCCGATTCCGACCTGGACCTCTGTCTGGATACCGGCCACTTGCTCATCGGCGGCACCGATCCGGTGCGCCTCGCACAGCGCCATCCGGATCGAATCGGACATATCCATCTCAAGGATGTGCGCAACGCCATCGCCGACCGAGTACGCGGCGGCGCAATGGAATACAGCGAGGCCGTACGTCGCGGCATCTACGTCCCGCTCGGCGACGGCGATATCGACATCGAGGCCCTGGTGCGCAGCGTGCAGGCCGCGGGCTATCGCGGCTGGTATGTCATCGAACAGGACACGGCATTGCGCCCGGAGGATTCGGCCGAACTGCCGAGCCGCGACGCCGCCCGCAGTCTGATCCACCTTGCGGGCATAGCTTCCGCGCTGGGCTCAGTTCGAATCTAGATGGGAAGTGATGACGACGATGTCGCTGAAAATAGGCACGGCGTGGTGGCGGCGATCCCGCCGCATGCTGCCGTGGCTGGCCGCGGCCACCCTCCTCGCCGCGTGTACGGGTCCGGGTGCGGACGTTCCCGCGCCGACCCAATCCCCGGTCGCGCAAGGCAAATTGAGGTCGGTCGCGGTGGTGACCCACGGCAGCCCCGGCGACGCCTTCTGGAATGTCGTCAAGAACGGCGCGGAGGCCGCTGGCAAGGATCTCGGTGTCCGCGTCGAATACAACTCCTCGGGTGATCCGGGTCAGCAGGCCGAACTCGTCGATAACGCGGTCGCGCAGGGCGTGGACGGTCTCGTCGTATCAATGGCGAACCCTGAAGCTCTGCGACCCTCGATCGAAAAGGCGGTTGCCGCAGGTATTCCAGTAGTGACCATCAATTCAGGCGAGAGCGAGAGCGCCGAGTTCGGCGCGATCGGCCATGTGGGACAGAGCGAAACGCTGGCCGGACAGGCCGCGGGCAAGCGCCTCGCCGAAGCAGGCCGCAAGAAGTTGCTGTGCGTCATCCACGAGGCGGGCAATATCGGTGCCAATCAGCGCTGTGACGGCGCGACCAAGGCCTTCGGCAATGGCACCACGCTGCAGGTGGATATCAACAATCCCACCGACGCGCAGTCCCGCATCAAAGGCGCTTTGCAGGCCGACAGGTCCATCGACGCCGTGCTGACGCTGAATTCACAGGTCGCCGCCCGCGCGGTGGACGCGGTGAAGGAATCACAATCGTCCGCGACGGTCGCGACCTTCGACCTGAATACCGATGTGGTCGAGGCGCTCAGGGCCGGCAAGCTGCTGTTCGCGGTGGACCAGCAGCAGTACGAGCAGGGCTATCTCCCTGTCGTGCTGCTGCAGTTGTATCGGACGAATCTGAACTCGGTCGGTGGTGGCGCACCGGTGCAGACGGGCCCCGCCTTCGTCGACAAGAACAACGTCGAAGCCGTCGCGGCCCGTGTGGCACTGGGCATGCGCTGAGGGAGTGGATGAAATGATTATTGCCACAAAAGCTTCCGAGGTCGCTCCGAGCGCACCGTCCGACCGGCCGTCGCTGTTGCAGCGAATGGTCGTGCGCCCCGAGATAGGCGCATTGCTCGGCGCCGCATTGGTCTTCGTATTCTTCTCGATCATCACCGACCGCTTCCTCAGTTCACTGGGTGTCGCGACCTGGTTGGACGATTCGTCCACGCTGGGCATCATGGCGGTCGCGGTCGCGCTGTTGATGATCGGCGGCGAATTCGACCTCTCGGCCGGGGTCATGACCGCTTCCACCGCACTGGTCACCGCATTACTCGCGGTGCACGCAGGGTGGAATATCTGGCTCGCGCTGTTGATTTCACTGCTGTTCGCGCTCGCAGTCGGTGCCTTCAACGGCTGGCTCGTGATGCGAACGGGGTTACCGAGCTTCATCGTTACCCTCGGCACTTTCCTTGCGCTGCAAGGCCTCAACCTCGGCGTGACCCGCCTGGTCACCGGAACCGTCCAGATCTCGGGCATTCGAAGTGCCGCCGGATACAACTCGGCGGGCTGGGTCTTCGCATCGACATTGGATATAGGTGATACGCACTTGCAGGCGTCGGTCGTCTGGTGGGTGGTGCTGACCGCGATAGCCGCACTTGTCTTGGTGCGCACCAAGTTCGGCAACTGGATCTTCGCGGTGGGCGGTGCGCTGCCGAGCGCGCGGGCCGTCGGCGTCCCCGCCGATCGGACCAAGATCCTGCTCTTCATGACCACCGCCTTCGCCGGATGGGTTGTCGGATCGTGCAGCATCCTGCGGTTCTCCAGCGTGCAAGCGAATCAGGGCGTCGGGCTGGAACTGCACTACATCATCGCGGCCGTGGTCGGCGGCTGCCTGCTGACCGGTGGATTCGGTTCGGCGATCGGCGCCGCGATCGGTGCGCTGATCTTCGGCATGGCGCGGCAGGGCATCGTTTTCGCGGGGTGGGACAGCGACTGGTTCATGCTGTTCCTCGGCGTGCTGCTGCTGGCCGCGGTGTTGGTCAACAACATATTCAAGAAGCGAGCCGAAAGGGTACGCCGATGAACACAGCATCGCACCGCGATTCGATGGAGGGTGGTGGTCGGGTGACGGGTGGGCCAGCCCTGATCGAAGCGATCGATATCGGCAAGAGCTATGGCGGTGTCGTCGCCCTGCGTGAGGTCTCGACCGTGGTGCATGCGGGCCAGGTCACCTGCATCCTCGGCGATAACGGTGCGGGCAAATCGACCCTGATCAAGGTGCTCGCCGGAGTGCATCAGCACGACCGCGGTGAACTGAAGTTGGACGGCCAGCCGACCCGGTTGTCCTCGCCCCGCGAGGCTTTGGACCATGGCATCGCCACCGTCTACCAGGATCTCGCCGTGGTGCCGCTGATGAGCGTCTGGCGCAACTTCGTACTCGGCTCCGAGCCGACTGTCGGTTACGGTCCGTTGCGACTGCTCGACCGGCGCAAGGGCCGCGATATCGCACGAGAGGCGCTGGCGGATATGGGGATCGAGATCCGCGATATGGAACAGCCGGTCGGCACGCTGTCGGGCGGACAACGCCAGTGCATCGCGATCGCCAGGGCGGTGCACTACGGGGCCAAGGTGCTCATCCTCGACGAACCGACCGCCGCCCTCGGCGTGAAACAGGCCGGTGTCGTACTGAAGTACGTTGTGCAGGCCCGGGATCGCGGGCTAGGAGTCGTCCTCATCACGCACAACCCACACCACGCCTATCCGGTCGGCGATCGCTTCCTACTGCTCAAACGCGGTTCGACGCTCGGCTCGTACGAGAAGTCGGAGATCGACCTGCCGGAGCTGACCAGGCAAATGGCCGGTGGCGCCGAATTGGACGCACTGCAGCACGAATTGCAGCGCGTGGTGACGCCGTGAGGCTGACAACTGCGCAGGCACTGGTCGGCTGGCTGGTCGCCCAGCATTCGGAGACCTTCGATGGTCGCGAAGTACCCCTCTTCCCAGCTGTTTTCGCGATATTCGGGCACGGCAATGTGCTCGGCCTCGGCACCGCGCTGTCCGAGCGTCGCGATGAAATCCCGGTCTGGCGTGGACATACGGAGCAGGGCATGGCGTTGGCGGCCATCGGCTTGGCCAAGGCGACTCATCGCCGCCAGGTCGGAATCGCGACGTCTTCGATCGGTCCCGGCGCGCTGAATATGGTGACCGCCGCCGGCGTGGCACATGCGAATCGCCTTCCACTGCTGTTGCTTCCGGGGGATACCTTCACCAACCGGGCACCGGATCCGGTACTGCAACAGGTCGAACACTTCGGTGACCCAACCATCACCGTCAATGACGCGTTCCGGGCGGTCAGTCGATATTTCGACCGCATCACCCGACCGGAACAACTGATTGCCACGCTGCCGCAAGCGGCCAGGGTGCTGACCGATGCGGCCGATGTCGGCCCGGTGACCTTGGCATTGCCACAGGACGTCCAAGCCGAGACCTATGACTTTCCCGATGCGCTTTTCGAACCGGTCGTACACCGAATCATGCGTTCGCGCCCCGACTCTCGGGCGCTGACCGAGGCAGCACGGGCACTTCGCTCGGCGCGACGTCCACTGCTGGTCCTCGGCGGCGGCGTGCGCTACTCGGGAGCGGGTCGGCTGGTCCTCGAATTCGCTGAGCGGCATGGCATTCCGATCACCGAGACGACCGCTGGTCGCACACTCGTACCGCACGACCACCAGTTGTATGCCGGTCCGCTCGGCATTACCGGCTCGGCATCGGCCAATGCCGCTGCCGCACAGGCGGATCTGGTGTTGGCCATCGGCACCCGACTTCAGGACTTCACCACCGCCTCCTGGACCGTCTTCGCTTCCGACGTCCGGCTGATCACCGTCAATACGGCCCGATTCGACGCCGTGAAGCACGGCGCACTCGCCGTTGTGGGTGATGCTGATGCGACAGTGCGGGAATTGGCTGCGCTACTGACGAATTGGCGTGTCGATGCCGAATGGTCCGAGCACGCGGAAGGACTCCGAACCACCTGGGATACCCACGTCGACAAGCTGCGCGCCCCGACACCGGGTATCCCGACCTACGCCCAAATCGTGGGCGTTGTCAATGAATTGAGCGCGCCCGACGACTACGTCATGACGGCGGCAGGCGGTATGCCCAGCGAGCTGATCGGCGGATGGCGGGCCACCGGCACTGTGCCGACCATGGACGTCGAGTATGGGTTCTCCTGCATGGGTTATGAACTCGCGGGCGCTTGGGGTGCGGCCATGGCGCACGTGCACGGCCTGGTCACCACATTGCTCGGCGACGGCTCCTATCTGATGCTCAACTCCGAGCTGTTCTCCGCGGCCTTCGCTGGCCACCGGTTCGTCGCGGTGGTCTGTGATAACGACGGCTACGCGGTGATCGCCCGACTCCAAGAGGGGCACGGCGGCGACCCCTTCAACAACTTCTACGCCGACTGCCGCACCAACCATGTGCGTCCGCCCCGCGCTGACTTCGCCAGCCACGCAAGAGCATTGGGCTGCGCAGTCTTCACCGCGGCGGATCTGACCGAATTCCGCGGCGCGTACGCGCGGGCCAGGGCAGCGGCCCTGAGCGAGTCCCGCCCGGCCGTTGTGGTCGTGCGCACCCAGCCGTCCGCTTGGACCGATGCGGGCGCGTGGTGGGAGGTCGGTGTGCCGGAGCACCTGGCGGGCCGCGCGGCCTACGACGAGGCGAAAGCGGCGCAGTTGCGTTACCTGAACAGAGCCGAATCAGCGGAGTAGCTGTTCGTGCCTGCGGCCCGAAATTTCCTCGTATGACGACCGCGTGGCACACTTGGTCACGGCCGCATAACTGAAAACCGACCGCTTAGTGCACATTCGGGCCCGAACTGATGCATTTTCTTTGCGAATTCTTAGGTCCGGTCCGCGGCCTGTCACGAGCGTGGTTGCTGGGATTTCAGCGGAGCCCCATGGGTAGCCGAAAGTGTGCGCTGACCGGCCGATCTATGTTCCGTGTCCGCTGTTGATCAGGGTAGCCAGCCCTTCGCAACCGATGTTGCGTTCGCGGCCACATCGCTGCGCCAACGTCGATTTGCTCACAACTACCGCTGCTGGATGTGGCCGAATTCGTCGGATGATGGCATTGTTGATCGCGAGATCGGGCTCATCGAAGTGATTTGCTCGGCTCATCAACAGGAAGTAAGAAGTAAAGAACATGGCTCAAGGCAGTGTGAAGTGGTTCAACAGCGAGAAGGGCTTCGGCTTTATCGCTCAAGACGGAGGCGGCCCTGACGTCTTCGTGCATTACTCGGCCGTTTCCGGCTCGGGTTTCCGGTCCCTCGAAGAGGGCCAGCGCGTGGAGTTCGAGATCGGCCAGGGCCAGAAGGGTCCGCAGGCCCAGGACGTCCGCGCTATCTGATTCAGCGTGACTTAGGAGGCTCGCACCCGGCAGGGGGTGCGGGCCTCTCGTCGTTTCAGGGGATAATTCAGGCGCTCTTGGTGAAGGTGACATGGGTGACCGCGGGGGAGTGCGCCGAACTGATCTCATAGCCCGACAGCGTGCCGAGATCCTCGTAGAGCCGCTCGCCCGCACCGAGCAGAATCGGGACGACCGCGAGATGCATCTCGTCCACTAGACCGGCGCGCAGGAATTGCCGGATCGCCGACGAGCCGCCCGCGAGCCGTACATCCTGACCGTCCGCGGCCTTGAATGCTTGACGCAGAACCTCTTCCGGCGGTTCGTTCACGAAATGGAACGTCGTGCCACCTTCCATCGGCAGTGACGGCCGCGTGTGATGGGTCATCACGAAGGTGTCGTGGTGGTAGGGCGGGTTGTCGCCCCACCAACCCTTCCATTCGTGATCGGTCCACGGACCGCGGATCGGGCCGAACATGTTGCGCCCCATGATGGTTGCGCCGATGTCAGCATCGCCCGCGATCATGAAATCGTTGTCGATGCCCGTCTCGCCGGTATCGGTGCCGTCCCACTGGTGTGCGTAGCGTGTGGCCCACACCCAGTCGTGCAGCCGCAATCCACCCTCGCCGAGTGGGTTCTCGGGTCCCTGATTCGGTCCGGCGACGTAGCCGTCGAGTGAGATCGCGATGTTGTGTACGCGCAACCTGGCCATGATTCCCTCTTTCGGATCTGCTTGCATTTTGCAATCGCTTGTGGACAGCATAGATGCAACTGGTTGTAGAATGCAAGCAGAAATATCGACGGAAGGAGCGCCGCATGCGTGACGAGGGACGTTCGGGCTGCCCGATCAACGCGACCATCGAGGTGATCGGTGATCGGTGGACGCTGCTGGTGCTGCGTGACGTGATGTTCGGCAATCGCCGCCACTTCCGTGAACTGCTTGCCGGATCGGAGGAGGGGATCGCATCCAACATTTTGTCCGACCGGCTCAAGCGTCTGGTCGCGGCCGGACTGCTCAGTCGCGAGGACACGCGTCCCGGCCAGAAGGCCGAGTACCGGCTCACCGAGCCCGCGATCCAACTGGTGCCGATCATGGCTCAGTTGGGCGCATGGGGGCTCCGGCATCGCCCTACGACGAAGCACCTGCGCGTACGCGCCGAACTCCTCGAGGAGGGTGGACCGCAGCTGTGGGCCGAGTTCATGGACGAACTGCGCGAGTCGCACCTCGGGATTCCGCGCCTTGATCCGGACGCCCCGACTGCCACCGACCGGTTGGCGCGCGCTTACGCCGCCGCGGTCGCCGAGGTGTGACGGGCCGACCAGCGGCCTCTCGATGACATCCGTTGTCCGCCAAGGCGACAGGTAAGCGACAGCTGATTCGCGCCCGATGTGTGACGATGAGCGCTGTGCCCGATTGGACCTATCACCCGTTGCGCCCGATGGCGAATGCCTTGCTCGGGGAGCGTCGCGCGCAACTTCTGGCACTGCGATTGCTGGCGGGTGTGATCGCACTGCCGGGCGGCGGGCGGGCGATCGAGCGCGTTTTCGACCATCCGCAGTTGCCCGCCGAATGGGCCGAGCGATTCGGTGCACGGGTTCCGGTCGAGGTCGCGCGGGACGCCATCCGGGTGCTGCCGGTGCAGGGCGCTGGCATCGTCGAGGTCGGGCCGGTGGGCCGCGACGATATCGCGGCCGTGCGTGCCGCCGCACTGGATCGCCGTTGCCGCGTCATCGCGCTGGTCGACGATCCGGAGGTGGGCGAGGCGCTGGAGTCGCACGTTGACCAGGTCATCGTCGGCGAACCTGTTGATCGGCACTACCTGACCGAACTCGATACCGCCGCGGCGGTGACGGCCCTGGCCGATCCAGCCGCCATCGTGCTCGCGACCCCCGGGGTGCTGATCGCGGCCGGACCCAGCTGGTTCAACCGCGTCATCGAGGCCGCGCAATCGACCGCACCACCGCCACCGACGCTGCGCGACGTGCCGCTGGACCCGCGCCGCTGGCCCGCCTGGTGTTGGGGCCTGCTGGTCGGCATTGGCCTGATCGTCGCCGGAATCGGCGCGGCGGCAATCACTTCGGGTCCGATACTGCTCTGGTACGACCGCGACTACCTCGGCACGGATGTGGGTGGGCGTATTCATCGGCGGCGTTGTCATCTCGACCGTCGGACTCACCTTCGTCTTCGTACCGACGGATCTGGGGTTCATGCATACCGATGCCGCCACGCTGGAAGCGGCTAACCCACACCTGCTCCCGTTCATCGCCCACGACCGCGCCGGATTCGGCGGCGCGCTGATGGCGACGGCGGTGGCGATCATAGGGCTCGGGCTGTGGGGCTGGCGACAGGGCGAGGCGTGGGTGTGGTGGACGCTGCTCGGTGCGGCCGTCGCGGGCTCGGCCAGCGCGCTGATGATCCACTTCTTCGTCCACTACACCGCGTTCATCCATCTGCTGCCGGTGTATTTCGGTAGCGCCATGCTTGCTCTGGCGTTGATCTTGGCGCGTCCGTATCTGGCGTATCGCGCCGATTAATACCTTTGGCTCGCGATATGGCGGCCATTCGCTCTGTCGGTCCGAATGTTGCCGGGGTCGTGCGGGCCCTATCTCGGATAGATCTCAGGCTGAATAAAGCATTCTCTTAGAGTTCTCTTAGAAATCTTCTTTTGCTGCGCTAACTATAGTTGGAAAACGCGCGTCCGACCTGCGCTAATGCCGATATGGCCTGATCAGAGACACGTTGGACGGTTGTCCAGGTCACAATTCAAAGCGATATGTAGTCTGCGTCACAATTCGGCAGAATTTCGTAACCGTGTTTATCCGGGCTCCGATGTGCCATGTGTCAGCCAGTTCGACTGGATTAGTTTCGACGAAGAGGAATTTCATGATCCCCGTTATCATCGACACCGGTTCCGCCGCCCTGAACGGGCTGTTCTCCACCGGTAGCGCTGCTCTGCACGGTATTCTCAACACCCTGTGGACGGGTTCTTTCGGCGGCTGATAGTGCTGTCTCGGTCGACTGATTCGACCGATGCCGCCGCCACCGTGACGGCGTGCGACGAGGGAAGGCCTCGCGCTAATGGTGCGTGGCCTTCCTTCATGTTGAGGCACCCGCCTACCGGGGGGTAGGCCGCGGCAGAATCCGGCCAACTAAGCTGGTGCGCGGTAATTGCCGACCCCTTTCCTTCCAGGAGTACCCCACAGTGAGCCAAGCAGGCCGTCCTGTTGTTCTGATCGCCGACAAGCTCGCCCAGTCGACCGTCGACGCGCTCGGTGACGGTGTCGAGGTCCGCTGGGTCGACGGCCCCGACCGTCCGGCGCTGCTGGCCGCGGTGCCCGAGGCGGATGCGCTACTCGTCCGCTCGGCGACCACCGTCGACGCCGAGGTGCTCGAGGCCGGGAAGAATCTGAAGATCGTCGCCCGCGCCGGCGTCGGCCTCGACAACGTCGATGTGCCCGCCGCTACTGAGCGCGGCGTCATGGTGGTCAACGCGCCCACTTCCAACATTCACACCGCCGCCGAGCACGCCGTCACGCTGCTCCTGGCCGCTGCCCGCCAGATCCCGGCCGCCGATTCCACCCTGCGCGAGCGGACCTGGCAGCGCAGCAAGTTCAACGGCGTCGAGATCTTCGACAAGACCGTCGGTGTGGTCGGCCTCGGTCGCATCGGCCAGCTGTTCGCCGCGCGTCTGGCCGCCTTCGAAACCAAGGTGATTGCCTACGACCCCTACGTCTCCCCGGCCCGCGCCGCCCAGCTCGGTATCGAACTGCTGAGCCTGGACGAGCTGCTCGAGCGCGCCGACCTGATCTCGGTGCACCTGCCGAAGACGCCGGAGACCAAGGGCATCATCGGCAAGGAAGCGATCGCCAAGACCAAGCCGGGCGTCATCATCGTCAATGCCGCACGCGGTGGGCTGGTCGATGAGCAGGCGCTCGCCGACGCCATCAAGTCCGGGCACGTGCGCGCCGCCGGTCTGGATGTATTCGACACCGAACCGTGCACCGACAGCCCGCTGTTCGATCTGCCGCAGGTCGTGGTGACCCCGCACCTGGGTGCATCCACCGCCGAGGCGCAGGACCGCGCTGGCACCGACGTCGCCAAGTCCGTACTGCTTGCCCTGGCCGGTGAGTTCGTGCCGGGCGCGGTGAACGTCACCGGTGGCGCCGTCGGCGACGAGGTCGCGCCGTGGCTCGAGATCGTGCGCAAGCAGGGGCACCTGCTCGGTGCGGTGTCCAACGAGCTGCCGGTCAGCGTCGAGGTGCAGGTGCGTGGCGAGCTGGCCGCCCAAGATGTCGCGGTGCTGGAGCTTTCGGCGCTGCGCGGCATCTTCTCCGCGCTGGTCGAGGACCAGGTCACCTTCGTCAACGCTCCCGCCCTGGCCAAGGAACGCGGCATCACCGCCGAGGTCACCAAGGTTTCGGAGAGCCCGAGCCACCGCAGCGTCGTCGACCTGCGCGCCGTCTTCGGCGACGGCAGCACCCTGAATGTGGCTGGCACGCTGACCGAACCGCAGCAGGTACAGAAGATCGTCAACATCAACGGCCGTAACTACGACATGCGCGCCGAGGGCCTGAACCTCGCCGTGCTGAACTACGACGACAAGCCGGGCGCGCTGGGCAAGATCGGCACCAAGCTCGGTGCGGCCGAAATCGACATCCTCGCCGCTCAGTTGAGCCAGGATGTCGACAAGGAGGGTGCGACCGTGGTTCTCCGTGTGGCCCGCGAAGTCCCCGCCGACGTCCAGGCCGCGATCGCCGAATCCGTCGGCGCCGCCAAGATCGTCCAAGTCGACCTCTTCTGACCGCTCTCGGCGCCGCGCACACCCCTATCCGTGCGCGGCGCCGTCACATGTGCCGTGCTCGAATTGTCACGCCGCGCACGTGATTGCCGGAAAACAGTGCGCGGCATGCGAAAACGTGCGCTGCGGCGTCGGCAGCGTTGAGGTGTGCGGGGCGAAGTACGGTGGCGGTTGGCATTACTGAACGGAGCATTGGTGTTATGAAGCTTGCTGTTATTGCTGGGGATGGGATCGGGCCCGAGGTGATCGCGGAGGCGCTCAAGGTGCTAGACGTGGTGCAGCCGGGGGTTGAGAAGACGCAATACGACCTGGGCGCCCGGCGCTATCACGCGACCGGTGAGATTCTGCCGGATTCGGTGCTGCCCGAGTTGAAGCAGCACGATGCGATCCTGCTCGGTGCGATCGGTGATCCATCGGTGCCCAGCGGCGTGCTCGAGCGCGGACTGCTACTGCGCACCCGGTTCGCGCTGGATCACCATGTGAACCTGCGTCCGTCGAAGCTGTACCCGGGCGTGACCAGCCCGCTCGCGGGCAATCCGGATATCGACTTCGTGGTCGTGCGCGAGGGCACCGAAGGCCCCTACACTGGCACCGGCGGAGCGATCCGGGTACAGACGCCGCACGAGGTCGCCACCGAGGTGAGCACCAATACCCGCTTCGGCATCGAGCGTGTCGTCCGCTACGCCTTCGCGAAGGCCCAGGCCCGGCGCAAGCACCTCACCTTGGTGCACAAGAACAATGTGCTGACCTTCGCCGGTTCGCTGTGGCAGCGCACGGTGAACGAGGTCGCGGCGGAGTTTCCGGAAGTGCAGACGGCCTACCAGCACATCGATGCCGCCACCATCCACATGGTCAACGATCCGGGCCGCTTCGATGTGATCGTCACCGACAACCTCTTCGGCGACATCATCACCGACCTCGCGGCCGCGGTCAGCGGTGGTATCGGCCTGGCGGCCAGCGGCAATATCGATGCCTCCGGCACCAATCCGAGCATGTTCGAACCGGTCCACGGCAGTGCCCCCGATATCGCGGGTCAGTCCAAGGCCGATCCGACCGCCGCGATTCTGTCGGTGTCGTTGCTGCTCAACCATCTCGGAAATACCGAAGGCGCCGCCCGCATCGAAGCGGCGGTCGCCAAGGATCTCGCGTCGCGCACGGGTGCGGCATCGACCGTCGAGATCGGAGATCGGATCGCCGCGGCGGTCTGAGGTGTTCTGTCCGGGGCCCGCGCTCGAGCGAGTTCGAGTGCGGGCCTTCCGGATTCGGAAGAACGTGAGGGAGTCCGATGACCGAGCGTCGGGGACCGTATACCGATGTGGATCTGCGTGCTTTGTCGGACGGCGGTAAGGGTTTCGAGCTCGAGGACGGCTGGTTGATCGCCGTCGCGGGCGGTGCGCGTCACGATTTCGTGGTGCAGCGACTCGGGCGGCTCATCGATATCGCGGCCGGAGGGGCCGCGGTGCATGTATTCATCGGTGGTGGTTGGGAAGTCAACACGCCCAGCGGCATTCGCAAGCCCGATATCGTGGTGCTTCCGAGAGATGTCGCGCGGGCTGCGGTTGTCGCCGAAACACCGAGACTGGTTTCCGGTGCGCAGGTGCTGCTCGCTGTGGAGGTCGTCGCGCCGGGCGATGGCAGCGAACGCACCGATCGGGTCAGGAAGGTGCGCGAGTACGCGGCCATCGACATTGCGCAATACTGGATAGTGGAGCATCATCCGGAGGTCCGGATCCACCGAATGTTGCTCGCGGACGGCGCCTTTCGCGCCCGTCCAGTGGTGACGGCAGGAGCCGTATTCAGTGCGGCGATCCGCGCCGATCCACCGTTCAGAGTGAGTTTCGATCCGGCCGTCTTGATCGACATCTGAACTATTCGTGTTCGGTCAGTGCGCCGCCGCCCGCCACGGCGGTGTCTCGAATCGACTCGTAGACGGCACCGGTGGTGCGGGCCACCCGCCGGGAAGATGCTGCGCGACAGGAGCGCTCGCTGAGCCAGGAGCTGCCCAGCCATGCGGAGGTGGCGGCCAATTCGGCGCGGCCGGTGGGCTTGTCGGTACCGGAGCGAACATCGGAGGTGTTACCCAGTTGAGTGACGGGTCGGCCAACCGTAGGCGGGCCAGGGCGGCGGCGGAAGCAGCGAACCTAATTGCGTGCGGCCAGGCCGAGAGAGAGTTGGCCAACCGAGTGGCTTTGAAGAATTCGGCGGCGTCTGCCAGCAGGGCGGTGCTGTTGGGATCGGCGCGTCGGGCGGGTGGGGGATGGGATTGGAGGCGTGGGGCGCGGTTATCTCCTCTGTTGTAAGGGAATTCGGGGTAGCGGGATCAGTGGTGCGGCAGGTCGGGTGGGTTGGGCATCCGGGGTGGGCCGGGTGGCATGGGTATGCGCGGTGGAGTGGGGAATCCAGTTGGCGGGGCGGGGAATCCGGGTGGAGTCGGGGGAACCTGCGGAGTCGGGGGAGCGGGTGGTGTCGGGGGAGCGGGTGGTGTCGGGGGTGTGAGGAACGGGCCCATCGGGGGCATCGGGCCGCTGAAGCGTTGGAAGGCCGCTTGGCGGGAGGTGCCGAGGAGGTCGCCGATCTCGGCCCAGGTGTGGCCTTCTTCGCGGGCCTGTCGGGCCAGGGTGTGCAGGATGTCGTCGACGAGTCGACTGAGATTTCGGGTCGCGGTGAGCGCCGCGAGCACCGGAACGCTGTCCTTGCCCTCCTCTGGACGTAGGACGCCCACGACCAGTTCCGCATTGGCGGACAACAACTTTCCGAGCATCGCCCGCTCGTCCTGCGGGTCGACGCGCTGCTTTTCATCGGACATATGTAAAGACTGACTTGACATGCGGGTAGCCTGTCAAGCCTCGGTTTACATCCTGGGTGGAGCAGGTGATCTTGCCGGTGCCGGCAAGCAGACCCGATCGGCGTGCGAGGTTCGCGAGTACGCCAGCAATAGTCCATCATCAACGTGTCGGCAGCCATCCCGAGTCGCAGTCCGCAGCGGAGGAGTATCCGGATACCGGCGGACAACTTGATTCCGGAGGCTTCCGGCCGACCGAGGGGCAGTGCCATTGGACGAAGACGTTCGAATCCATCTCTCGGTTCTCGACGGTGACGCCTACTCCTGAGTCGTCCGGCGACGTCCGCTCAGGCATCCAGGCGGACCAGCCTTCGGGGTCGGCTTCGATCCAGTCGCACTGCTCACGCTTGAGTCCCGGTTCGGGCGAGAAGGCTGTCTCGAGTGTCTGGCGCACATGCATCGCGCCCGCCGCGGCGAACCGTGACGGGCGCGAATTCCTAAGGGCTCGTTAGTCCGTTCGTCGATGAACAGGAACCAGTGGAACCGCTGCCATCGCCAGCACGGCGGCCAACAGATAGGCGGCAGAGAAGCCGCTCGCCGTGATCAACGCGCCGAAAACCGGTGGTATTGCGGCCATTGCGAGGTTCTGACCAGTGTTCTGGATACCGAGTCCACGTCCGCTCCAGAACGGTCCGGCGATCTCGGCGACCGCAGTGAAAGCCAAACCGTTATCGGAGACCGTGATGACCGACGCGGCGATCAGTAGCGGAATAGCCGCCCACCACACCTGCGTCCATGCGGCAAATGCCAAAGCGCCCATCGAGATAACGGCGGCGATGGCGACGGCGCGCAGCGGTCCCAGTCGGCTGCCGACGCGGTCGGACCAGGCGCCAGCGCCGATTCGCCCTAGGGCGCCGAGGAATTGGGTTCCGGTCACCAGAGCACCTGCTACGGGTAGTGACCAGCCAACGTCATTGTGCAACCACAATAATGCGAAAGTCCATACGGTCCCTTGGGGAATGCACAGCAGCACCGACACCGCATGGATGCGCCACAGCGTGGAATCGCCGAGATAAGGACTGGCCCGGTCCGCCGCGGCACCCGCGGGCCGTGGCGGATCGATGATTCCGATCAGACAGCCAAGGGCGGCAACCCCGGCCATCACCGCGGGCACCAGGATGGCCGCCGAGACACCGTGCGCGGCCGCGACAGCCGGAATGCTGAGCGCGCCGATTCCGACACCGATGGGTTGGGCGGTCTGTCGAATTCCCATGGCCAATCCGCGTCGCTGCGGTGGGAACCATCCGACGATCACCCGCCCGCTGGCGCCATTCGTACTCGCCGCGCCGACCCCGCCCAGGAACAGCAATGCGCCGAGCAGCACGTAATCGGAGACGGTAGCCGCCGCGATGCCCGCGCCGAACATCAGCAGCGGCCCGCTGACCAGTACCTTGTGCTCACCGATCCGGTCGACGACATATCCCCAGGCGATCAGCGTGCACACCAACCCGACGGTCGGCATGGCCACCAGCAGGCCCGCCGTGGCCAGCGGCATGCCATCGGCCGTCAGCGCGGGCAGGAGAAATGGCACCCCGTGGATGAAGACGGCACTGGAGGCCTGGGCGAATACGCCGAGGCCGAGCATCGACCACCGTCGCATGTCGCGCATCTGCGTCACGGTCGTAGCCACCGGTCTCACCTCGAAATCTCAAAATGTGGGAATGAGTTCTCATTGTGTGAACGTCGAGTCTCACCGTACACCCAGTGCGCAAGTGGATTCCGCTGTGGTTCTGTCGAACGGCTCGGATCGCGGGCCGTCGAACCGGCCGCCCAGAACGGTTCCGGACCGCTCGGTCGGGCGCGTTCGAGCAGGTCGAGGGTGGTCGATAGACTGCGGTGCATGCGTCTAGGTCGAATCGCCAGTCCCGATGGAGTCGCTTTCGTCAGCATCGAAGGGGAGGGGAGCGAGAGCGTCGCCAAGGAGATCGCGGAACATCCGTTCGGTACTCCGACATTCACCGGGCGGAGTTGGCCGCTGGCCGATGTGCGCCTGCTCGCGCCGATTCTGGCCAGCAAGGTGGTCTGCATCGGTAAGAACTACGCCGCGCACGCGGCCGAAATGGGCGGGGTCGCACCGGCGGATCCGGTGATCTTCATGAAGCCGAGCACCTCGATCATCGGCCCGAACGCGTCGATCGTATTGCCGCCCAGCTCATCCCAGGTCGACTACGAGGGCGAGCTGGCAATCGTCATCGGCCGCCCGTGCAAGGATGTGCCCGCAGCCCGCGCGCTCGATGTGGTGCTCGGCTACACCGTCGCCAACGATGTGACCGCGCGCGATCAGCAGAAGCACGACGGCCAGTGGACCCGAGGCAAAGGCTACGACACTTTCTGCCCGCTCGGACCGTGGATCGAAACCTCGCTGGACCCTTCGGATCTGGAGATCGTCACCGAAGTCGACGGCGAGGTCCGCCAGCGCAGTCGCACTTCGCTTCTGCTGCACGATATTCCGAAGTTCATCGAGTGGGTTACCACGGTGATGACGCTGCTGCCCGGCGATGTGCTGCTCACCGGCACCCCGGAGGGCGTCGGCCCGCTGCAGGCCGGGCAGAACGTCTCCGTGACCGTCGAGGGCATCGGAACCCTCACCAATCCTGTTGCCGCCAAGCGCTAGTCGAAAGAGAGCCATGACTGAAGTACGGGTCCGCTTCTGCCCGTCACCGACCGGAACGCCGCATGTCGGCCTGGTCCGGACGGCGCTGTTCAATTGGGCGTACGCCCGCCACACCGGCGGGAAGTTCGTCTTCCGCATCGAAGACACCGATGCCGCACGCGATTCCGAAGAATCCTACGGTGCCATCCTGGACGCGCTGCGCTGGCTCGGCCTCACCTGGGACGAGGGGCCAGAGGTCGGCGGGCCCTATGCGCCTTATCGGCAATCGCAGCGACGCGAGCTGCATATGGAGGTCGTGCGGAATTTGCTGGCCGCCGGTGAAGCCTATGAATCCTTCTCCACGCCCGAAGAAGTCGAGCAGCGCCACCGCGCGGCGGGCCGCGATCCGAAACTCGGTTACGACAACTACGACCGCGATCTCACCCCCGACGAGATCGCGGCCCATCGTGCCGCCGGACGCCCGGCGGTAATCCGGCTCCGAATGCCCGACGAAGACATCACCTGGCACGATCTCGTGCGCGGTGAAACCACCTTCAAAGCGGGTACCGTGCCCGATTTCGCACTCACTCGCGGTAATGGCGATCCGCTCTATACGCTGGTTAACCCGGTCGACGACGCATTGATGAAGATCACCCATGTGTTGCGCGGGGAGGACATTCTCTCGTCCACTCCACGTCAAATCGCGCTGTATGCGGCTATGCGCCGGATCGGCGTCGCGGAGTTCACTCCGGAGTTCGGTCATCTGCCGTTCGTGATGGGCCAGGGCAACAAGAAGTTGTCCAAGCGCGATCCGGAGTCGAATCTGTTCGTCCATCGGGATCGGGGATTCATCCCGGAGGGTTTGCTGAATTACCTGGCGCTACTCGGCTGGGGCATCGCGGAAGATCGCGATGTTTTCTCGATGGCGGAGATGGTAGCGGCCTTCGATATCTCGACGGTGAATTCGAATCCGGCCCGTTTCGATCAGAAGAAGGCCGACGCACTCAACGCCGAACACATCCGATTGCTGGAGCCGGGTGATTTCACGCACCGCTTGCGTGAGTTCCTCACCGAACACGGCCACATCGGCGCCGACATCGACGACAAGTTGTTCGCCGCGGCCGCCGAACTGGTACAGACCAGGATTGTGGTGTTGTCCGACGCGTGGGATCTGCTGAGTTTCTTGTTCGCGCCCGCGGAACAGTTCGCGATTGATCCGGCAGCGGGGTCGAAGAACCTCGGTTCCGAAGCGACGCCGGTATTGGATGCCGCCATTGCCGCGCTGGAGCCGCTGACGGCCTGGACCACCCCCGCTATCGAGGATGCGCTCAAAACTTCGCTGATCGATGATCTGGGGCTCAAACCGCGCAAGGCGTTCGCACCAGTGCGAGTGGCAGTGACGGGTTCGCATATCAGCCCGCCGCTGTACGAATCACTGGAGCTGCTCGGCCGCGAGACGAGTCTGGCACGGCTGCGTTCGGCGCGGGAGTGGACCGCGCCGGCCTGAAATTCCCGCTCTGACCGAAAAACAGGGCGTTGACCAGCCGATTTGTAGTAGACCGTATCCGGTTTGGTACTCTACTTCTCGGCTCGGAACAAGGCCTCGGGTCAGCCGGACACGAGGTCGAACGTCCTGGTCATTGGGGTATGGTGTAATTGGCAACACAGCTGATTCTGGTTCAGCCATTCTAGGTTCGAGTCCTGGTACCCCAGCGGAAATGTTGTTCTCCTCTCGGCGCGCGACCGAAAGTTGTTCAGCATCCGGCGATTTGGTCGCCGAGCTTCGGTCGGCTAAGCTAACCGAGCTTCCACTGATCGAAAGATCAACCGGAAAGATCACCCACTGAAATGTGGGCGATCTAGTCCTGGCCCCGTCGTCTAGCGGCCTAGGACGCCGCCCTCTCAAGGCGGTAGCGCGGGTTCGAATCCCGTCGGGGCTACGCAGAATGGGAGGCCCATGCTCATGGAGAGCATGGGCCTTTTCTGCTTCGCATTGTTTGTGGGGGTGAGACCCCCACACCCCCACCCGGAGGGCTTCGCCCCCGGACCCCCGAGTTTGGCCGGGGGCTTCGCCCCGGAATAGCAGGTCAGGGGTGCCGTTGGGTGGGTGTGGCCTTGTTTCCGCGGTGCTGGGGTGCGTTTGTCGTGGCGGCGACTGGTCGATCAGTGTTGTGAGGGGGATCCCAGGTTTTATCCGGAGGGCTTCGCCCCGGACCCTGAGTCTGGCGGGGGCTTCGCCCCGGAATAGCAGGTCAGGGGTGCCGTTGGGTGGGTGTGGCCTTGTTTCCGCGGTGCTGGGGTGCGTTTGTCGTGGCGGCGACTGGTCGATCAGTGTTGTGAGGGGGATCCCAGGTTTTATCCGGAGGGCTTCGCCCCGGACCCTGAGTCTGGCGGGGGCTTCGCCCCGGAATAGCAGGTCAGGGGTGCCGTTGGGTGGGTGTGGCCTTGTTTCCGCGGTGCTGGGGTGCGTTCGTCGTGGCGGCGACTGGTTCATCAGTGTTGTGAGGGGGATCCCAGGTTCCCTCCTGAGGGCTTCCAGCTGGCTGCCTGGAGGGCTTCGCGCTGGATCATCGGTGGGGTCGGAGTTTGCTGCGGAGCATGAGCTCAGGGATGAGTGTTGTGCGGATGTGGCGATGGTTCCTCGTTGCTGGGGCGCTTCGTCTGCTGGAGTGCAGGTTCATTGGCGTGCTGTCGAGCACGTGACCGAGTGGCGGTGGTCCGCGGGAGTGGCTCGAGGGTTTGACGATAGGAAAAAGGCCCTCCAGCGGTTTCGCTGAAGGGCCTTCTGGGGGTGTTCCTATCCGCTCTTGCGGCGGAACTCTCGTTTGTGGCTGGCGTTGCCGTGGGCGGCGGATGCCTTGGAGCGGCCGTCGAGGTGTTCGTTCGATTTGGCGTGGTGCTGGTTTTTGCGCTCCAGGGCTTCCTTGAACTTGCGTTTGACCTCTTCGGTGCTGGGTGCCGCCTTGCCGTTGGAACTTTCCGCTTCCGCCATGTCTGCTCCTCGTCGTCGCGGCCGGGTGGCGCGCCACGGGGCGTCGCCGCGCTGCCATTCTGGTCGAACACGATTGACGCTACTGTGCCGGGTGTGGCGTGTCAGGCGGATTTTTCCCGCGTGGCGCGATCAGTCGAGGGGTTGGGCGGTGGTGCCGCCCACCGGGAGTTGGGGGAGGCCGAGTTTGCGGTGGTCCCAGCTGCGCAGGCGATCCGGGATCACGCGGACCGCTATGCGCTTGTTGAGCATCTGCTCGACGAGTGGGCGGACTTCTTCGCTGTAGGGGCCGGTGTAGCGCTCCCAGACGCTCACGCCGACGGCGAAGAGCTTTTCCGGATCATCGATGATCTCGGCGTGCCCCTCGATGGAGACGCCGCGCAACTGGTCGTAGGTCTGGCCTGCTTCGACCATGCACGTTACGCGCGGGTCGCGGCGCAGGTTCACCGCTTTCTGTGATTTGGCTTTGGTCTCGAACCAGATCTCGCCGTCGATCAGGCCGTACCACATCGCGGTCAAGTGCGGTGCACCGCTCGGGCCGATGGTGGCCAGCGTCGCGATGCGGCTGCGCTGCAGGAATTCGGAAATCTCGGCGTCGGACATGACGATCTGCGCCCGTTGGTTTACTCCCATGCGCACCAACTCTAAAGGTTCGAAACTAGAACGCGTTACAGTCGCTTGTGTAGTGCGTCCGCGGCGGCGACCAGGTCGGCCGCCCAGCGTGCGCCTGGTCTGCGGCCCATGCGATCGATCGGTCCGGATACCGAGACGGCCGCGATGACATGCCCCGCGGCATCGCGCACCGGTGCGGAGACGCTGGCCACACCGCTGGCCCGCTCGGCGGCGCTCTGGGCCCAGCCGCGCTTGCGGACCTCGGCCAGTGCCCGCTCACCGAATACCGCATCGGCCAGGATGATGCGCTGCAGTTCCGTATCCGCCCAGGCGACCAGCACCTTCGCCGCCGAGCCCGCGGTGAGTGGCAGTCGCGCCCCGATCGGCACGGTGTCGCGCAGGCCGACCGGCGGTTCCAAGGCGGCGACGCAGACCCGCGCATTGCCGTCTCGGCAGTAGATCTGAACGCTCTCGCCGGTGATTTCACGCAGACGCGGGAGAATGGCCGCGGCAGCCTCGTGCAGTGGATCGGTGGCCCCGGCGGCGAGTTCGGTGAGTGCTGGTCCGGGCCGCCACAGGCCGTTGTTGTCGCGGGCGAGCAGGCGGTGTACTTCGAGCCCCACGGCGAGGCGATGGGCGGTGGCTCGGGGCAGGCCGGTGCGGGTGCATAGTTCGTTGAGACCGCATGGGTGCTCCGCGACGGCATATAACACTGACACCGCTTTGTCGAGGACGCCGATACCGCTATGCTGTCTCATAGAACGATATTAGCGTCTCGGATACTGAGAAAGCCACTTTGTGGTCCGCTCGCTCCGGACGCGTCGGAAACAGCCGAAAAACTTGTGCAGCCGTGCGCGCGCTCAGCCCGGATCGCGTACCTCGGTTGCTCGTCGGAAAGGTGATCGAGAATGGCCGAGCGCCGCACACTGGCCGAGAAGGTGTGGGAGCAGCATGTCGTCGCCCGCGGAGCGGGCGAGGGCGCCTCCCGGGAGCCGGATCTGATCTACATCGATCTGCACCTCGTACACGAGGTGACCAGCCCGCAGGCCTTCGATGGACTCCGCGCCGCGGGTCGTCCGGTGCGTCGCCCCGATCTCACCATCGCGACCGAGGACCACAACGTCCCGACGATCGATATCGATAAGCCGATCGCGGACCCTATTTCGCGCACCCAGGTCGAGACGCTGCGCCGCAATTGCGCGGAATTCGGTGTGCGATTGCATCCGATGGGGGATCTGGATCAGGGCATCGTGCACGTCGTCGGGCCGCAATTGGGTTTGACTCAGCCGGGGATGACAGTGGTGTGCGGCGATAGCCACACTTCCACGCACGGCGCGTTCGGCGCGCTGGCCATGGGCATCGGCACCAGCGAGGTCGAGCACGTCCTTGCCACGCAGACACTCTCGCTGCGCCCGTTCAAGACCATGGCGATCACCGTGGACGGCCAATTGCCGCCGGGTGTGACGAGTAAGGACCTGATTCTGGCGGTCATCGCCAAGATCGGTACCGGCGGCGGTCAGGGCTTTGTGCTCGAGTATCGCGGCGAGGCCATTCGCGCCATGTCCATGGAGGCGCGAATGACGATCTGCAACATGTCGATCGAGGCGGGCGCGCGGGCCGGCATGATCGCTCCTGACGAAACCACCTATGAATTCCTCAAAGGGCGCCCGCACGCGCCGCAGGGAGCCGACTGGAATGCCGCAGTGGCCGCCTGGGAGGCGCTGAAGACCGATGAGGGCGCCGTTTTCGATGCCGAGGTGCACATAGACGCCGCCTCGCTGACTCCGTTCGTCACCTGGGGCACCAACCCGGGGCAGGGTGCGCCGCTGGGCGAGCAGGTGCCCGATCCCGCGCGGATTACCGACGAGACGGCGCGCGAGTCCGCGGAGAAAGCGTTGCGATACATGGATTTGGAGCCGGGGACTCCACTTCGTGATGTATCGGTCGACACCGTATTCGTCGGATCGTGCACCAACGGGCGCATCGAGGATTTGCGTGCGGTGGCCGGGATTTTGAAGGGCCGCCGCGTCGCCGATGGGGTGCGAATGTTGGTTGTACCGGGTTCTATGCGGGTACGCGCCCAGGCGGAAAAAGAAGGACTGGGCGAGATTTTCACCGCGGCGGGCGCCGAATGGCGTCAGGCGGGCTGCTCGATGTGCTTGGGAATGAATCCCGATCAGCTCGCGCCGGGGCAGCGTTGTGCTTCGACTTCGAACCGTAACTTCGAGGGTCGGCAGGGCAAAGGTGGCCGTACACACCTGGTTTCCCCGCTCGTAGCGGCCGCTACGGCGGTCCGCGGCACCCTGTCCTCGCCTGCGGATCTGGACTGATCGGCGCGCGGACGCCGTTGTGTCCGCGCCGATTCGTTGTTCCACCCGCTGGCGACAGCTTGCAGGTCCCCGAAACGGGAGCCGTAGCCACTACTTGCAGGTCGCTCGAAACGATCAGCGCAAATCGTCTAATGACCCAGGAGAATCAGCAAATGGAAGCCTTCACCGTGCACAAGGGGATCGGAGTGCCGCTGCGCCGATCCAATGTCGACACCGATCAGATCATTCCGGCGGTCTACCTGAAGCGCGTGACGCGAACGGGATTCGAAGACGGACTGTTCGCAGCATGGAGATCGGATCCGGACTTCATTCTGAACACCGAACCGTATAACCGGGGCAGTGTCCTGGTAGCAGGGCCGGACTTCGGCACAGGATCCTCCCGCGAACACGCCGTATGGGCGCTGGCGGACTACGGCTTTCGCGTCGTCATCTCCGCGCGCTTCGCCGACATCTTCCGCGGCAATGCGGGTAAGGGCGGAGTGTTGGCCGCGCAGATGTCACAGAACGATGTCGAAATGCTCTGGAAGTTGCTCGAGGAACAGCCGGGTCTCGAATTGGTAGTAGATCTCGAGGCGCGCACGGTGACAGCCGGAACCGTCGTGTTGCCGTTCGATATTGATGACTACACGCGGTGGCGTCTGCTCGAAGGATTGGACGACATCGGGCTGACACTGCGGCGCAGTGACGTCATCGGCGAGTTCGAAAAGGCAAGGCCAAGTTGGAAACCCACAACCCTTCCAGCGCATATTTCGCAGGCGTAATCACCCGGTAGCGATAGCTGAGTTCGCCTTGGGGCGGTAGCTGGACGTGTGCTAAACCACATGAATTTTGGCGTGGCACATAGACTCTTGCCCAAAGTGGGTTTACCGTGGTACCTAGTCGGTCCGACGACGGGCCATTAGTCTGCGGAGGATTCAATGAACAAGGCGGAACTGATCGACGTTCTGACCGAAAAGTTGGGTACGGACAGGCGCACGGCCACCGCGGCAGTCGAGCATGTGGTCGACACCATCGTGCGCGCGGTGCACAAGGGTCAGAGCGTCACAATCACCGGATTCGGTGTGTTCGAACAGCGTAAGCGTGCGGCTCGCGTCGCGCGGAACCCGCGTACCGGCGAAACCGTGAAGGTGAAGCCCACTTCGGTGCCAGCGTTCCGTCCGGGCGCGCAGTTCAAAGCCGTTATTGCGGGTAAGCAGAAGCTGACCGCGAGCGGCCCTGCGGTAAAGCGCGGCGCGAATGCACCGGTGGCAGCCAAGAAGGCGGCCGCAAAGAAGACGGCGGCGAAGAAGACCGCCGCCAAGAAGACGACCGCTACCAAGGCGCCTGCGAAGAAGACAGCGGCCAAGAAGGCCCCGGCAAAGACGACGGCGCGCAAGGCAACTGCCACCAAGACGGCCGCGAAGAAGGCACCCGCCAAGAAGACCGCTGCCAAGAAGGCGACCCCGGCCAAGAAGTCGACGACCGCGGCCAAGAAGACCACCCCCACTGCCGCCAAGAAGACGGTCGCGAAGAAGGCGCCCGCGAAGAAGTCCGCGGCCAAGAAGGCTCCGGCTCGCCGCGCGCGCTGACGCTGAACGCGCAGTGCCGCCGAGTGATTCGGCTCCGCTAGGCGGAATCACCGGCATAACCGACTCGAAACGGCCCCGAGGTTCGCCCCGGGGCCGTTTCGGCTGTCCAGGTCTGGATTCGGTCCGCAGAAGCGACCGGATGACGGTTGTGCTCCCCCGCAGGGCGTCAGGACTTGACGATGGCGTCCGAGAGTGACCGGTCGAGGTGGTCGGCGGCGACCAGTCGACCAGAGACGAACGACAGCACCCACACACTGCCCTTGCGGTTGCGTGCGGACGGCAGCGTGATGCCGTCCCGATCGGCCCACCACCGCAGCAGATCGGGAATTACCTTGCCCTGACTGCACAGAACGCGCACCGCACGATCCGACACAAGCGACACGGCGCGCTGTCGAGCCTTGTCCGGCGCTGCGGCATAAGCGGTTTCGGAGAAATCCGGTTCGATGTTGATGGGTGCGCCGAGCTTGTCCGCCAGCGGTTCCACCGTCTGGACGCAGCGCTCCGGATCGGCCGAATATATCTCGGATGCACCGAATGCCAGCAGATTCGGGACCAACGCGTCGGCTTGTGCCCGACCGGCCCGCTCCAGCGGACGCTGCTCGTCCGGACCGTCGAATCGGTGCCTGCTGCCCGCTTTGGCATGCCGCACTACAAGCAGTGTGCTGGTGGCGGCAGGCAGCCGGGTGAAGGCGCGCATCACCTGTCGGTCCATCGGATACGACAACTGGTCCATCACCCGGTCCAAGGTGTGCCACGACAGCACATCGACCTCGGAATTGGCGCTGAATTCACCGCCGCGAACCTCCGCGGCCCAATAATCGACCCGCTTGAGTTTCCGGTGACCAGGAATTGGATAGGTGACATGCCCGAGGTAGCGGCCGAGCCGGCAGTCGAGGCCCGTTTCCTCGCGGACCTCACGCACGGCGGCGAGCACCGGCGTCTCGCCCGGATCGAGTTTGCCTTTCGGCAGCGACCAATCCTGGTACTTGGGGCGGTGCACCACGGCGATCTCGATGCTGCTGGATTCAGCGGCCGCTCTGCGCCACAGCACCGCACCCGCGGCGTGAATGTTGGCTGTTACCCGGGGATCCCAGAACGGTCCCCCGTCCATTTCGTATCCCGTCGCACTGCTCACTGCTGATCCGGTCTCCGCACTCGCATCATGAATTCCTGGTGGTCTCGCACTTCGATGCCGTTGCGATCGGCACCGTCGGGCGAGGCATGCCAGCTCCCGTCGGCTTGGAGTACCCAGCAGCGGGTCGTCGGATACAACGCCGAGTCGAATACCGACCCCAACTGCTCGCACAGCTTCGGATCCTTCACCTGCGCCATGACTTCCACACGCCGATCCAGATTCCGGTGCATCATGTCGGCGCTGCCGATCCAGTATTGGTCCTGAGCCTGGAAGTGCATGATCCGCGAATGCTCCAGGAATCGACCCAGAATCGAGCGCACCTCGATGTTCTCGCTCATTCCCTCGACACCGGGCCGCAGACCGCAGATGCCGCGCACCACGATCTGCACCGGTACATCGGCCTGAGAAGCTCGGTAGAGCGCGTCGATGACTTGCTCGTCGACAATTGCATTGGCCTTCATTCGGATTCGCGCCGGGATGCCCTGCTGTGCCAGCTCGATCTCGCGCTGGATCCGTTCGATGATTCCGGCGCGCACACCCTGCGGTGCGACAAGCAGGTTGCGGTAGTTCGCCTTTCGCGAGTAACCGGTCAGTGAATTGAAGAGATCGGTCAGATCGGCGCCGATTTCCGGTGCGGCGGTGAGCAACCCGACGTCCTCGTACAGACGCGCGGTCTTCGGATTGTAGTTGCCGGTGCCGATATGGCAGTAGCGGCGGATGGTCGAACCCTCGCGGCGCACCACCAGGCAGGTCTTGCAGTGCGTCTTGAGGCCGATGAGGCCGTAGACCACATGCACCCCGGCCTGCTCCAGCGCGCGGGCCCATTTGATGTTGGCCTGTTCGTCGAAGCGGGCCTTGATTTCGACCAGTGCGACGACCTGTTTACCCGCCTCGGCCGCGTCGATGAGCGCGTTCACGATCGGAGAGTCACCGGAGGTGCGGTACAGGGTCTGCTTGATCGCGAGCACCTGCGGGTCGGCGGCGGCCTGTTCGATGAAACGCTGCACGCTGGTGGAAAACGAGTCATAGGGGTGGTGCACCAGCACATCGCCCTCGCGCAGCGCCTGGAATACATTGCGAGGGGTTTCGCGCTCGCCGAACGCGGGCGGTGTCGCGGGCACATACGGTGCGTCCTTGAGATTGGGCCGGTCAACGCCGTACACCTGCCACAGGCAAGACAGGTCCAGCAGCCCGGGCACCTGAATCACATCATCTGGATCGACCTCGAGTTCGCGCAACAGCAGATCGAGCATGTGCTCGGTCATATCGTCGGAGACCTCTAGTCGAACCGGCGAACCGAAGCGGCGACGGGCGAGTTCGCGTTCCAGCGCCTGCAGCAGATCCTCGTCGCGATCCTCGTCGACCTCGAAATCAGCATTGCGGGTGATCCGGAACGAGTGGTGTTCGACGACCTTCATACCCGGGAACAGCAGCTCGAGGTGCGCGGCGATCAGTGCTTCCATCGGTAGGAAGGCCGCGACCGGGGAAGCGGAGTCGGTGCGCCGCACGCGAATGAAGCGGTCGACATTGTCGGGCACCTTGACGCGGGCGAAATGCTCACCGCCGGTGGAGGCATCCTTCACCGTCACCGCGAGGTTGAGACTCAGGCCGCTGATGTAGGGGAACGGGTGCGCCGGATCCACCGCGAGCGGGGTCAGTACCGGAAAGACCTGATCCTGGAAGTAGGCCGAGAGGCGTTGGCGCTCATCGTCGTCCAGGTCGGACCAGTCGATGACCGCGATACCCTCCGCGGTCAGCGCGGGCAGAACCGAGTCGAGGAAGACGCGGGCGTGGCGGTCCGCAATCTCCTGGGCGCGTGCCGCGATCAGCTCCAATTGTTCACTGGGCGAACGGCCGTCGGCCGAACGCACCGAAAGTCCGGTCTCCGCACGGCGTTTGAGGCCGGCGACGCGGACCATATAGAACTCGTCCAGATTCGAGGCGAAGATCGCAAGGAATTTCGCGCGCTCCAACAGCGGGAGCGACGCATCCTCGGCAAGCGCGAGCACCCGGGTGTTGAAGTCGAGCCAACTGAGTTCGCGGTTCAGGTAGCGATCACGTGGCAACCGCTGTGCGGCGGCATCCTCGGCTGGCGGTGTCGCGGCGGGCAGTGGGGTCGGCAGCACTTGTTGTTTGACGGTTTCGATATCGCTCATGCCGGCGCCTCGCTGGCACGCGGCAGCGACATGCGCGATGCACGCTGGCTCCGGAATCGCTTGCTTCGCTCACTCACGACAACGATCATCCCTTACGAAGCGGGCCCTGTGCAGCCCGACAGCATCATTGCCGTGTGTATCACGCCTGATGTGGCGACCGGCTAGCACACCCGGCGTACCCGTTCGTGAATGTGAATCGGCCAACCGATGTCGTGCAGGACGGCAGCTGTCGAATCGCCCGCGCCGAGTTCGACGGCGCGGTCCAGATCGTCGGCGGTATCGACGTCGAGCCGCAACCCGGGCCAGTCACCGGGCAGGTCGACCGCGCCCGCGGCGATATGTCGATGCGCCGAGCCGGGGCCGAAACGCGGATCCAGCGGTGCGGCAGTATCGCGGACCAACAGCGCGGCCGTGCCGCTGCCCGTGTGATCGACGACGACGGAGCGGACGCCCACCGGCGCGGTGGTCAGCATGTCCGAGAGTTCGTGTGGGCGCACGGCGGGCAGATCCGCCTGCAGGGCCAACAATTCGATCGGGCCGTGCCGGTGCCGCAATGCGGTGGCCGCGTCGGTAAGTGCGGTATTCAGGCCGTCCGGATCGCTCGCGTCGATGACCTCGCGCCGAGGTTCGGGATGGACCACCACGCCGAGCGTGCGCGCCAGCTCGGCGACGACCGGATCCGGGGTCACCACGGTGACCGATGCGATCCGCGCAACCGCGACGGCGGCGGAGACGGTGTCGGCGAGCATGGCGAGCACCAGCCGGGCCCGGTGTTCCGGGCGCAGCCGATCAGCCAGGCGGCTCTTGGCGCTATCGAGGCTCTTGACCGCGATCACGGCGTGCAACGCATGCATGGTGTTGATCCTTCCATGAGTGGTTCCATGGCATATTGGGCAGATGACGAGGGCGGCAGTGCTGGGCGCGGGATCATGGGGCACCGCGTTCGCGAAGGTGTTGGCGGACGCGGGAACCGACGTCACGATCTGGGCCAGGCGGCCCGAGGTGGCCAAGGCATTGGCCACCGAACATCGCAATCCGTTCTATCTGCCCGATGTGCAACTACCCAGCGTGGCCGCGACCCACGATCACACAGAGGCGCTCGACGGCGCCGATATCGTCGTGCTCGCGGTTCCGTCTCAATCACTGCGCGCGAATCTCGAGACGTGGCGGGACTCGATCGGACCGGATGCCGCGCTGCTGAGCCTGGCCAAGGGCATCGAGACCGGCACGCTGCTGCGGATGAGTCAGGTCATCGGTGCGGTGACCGGGGCCGACGAGAGCCGCATCGCGGTGCTGTCCGGCCCGAATCTGGCCAAGGAGATCGCCGCCGAGCAACCCGCGGCCACCGTGATCGCGTGCAGCGATGCCGCCCGTGCGGCATCGCTGCAGCAGGCGTGCGCCAACGGCTACTTCCGGCCCTACACCAATACCGATGTGATCGGCTGCGAGATCGGTGGCGCATGCAAGAACGTCATCGCGCTGGCCTGCGGCATCGCCTCGGGGATGGGGTTGGGCGACAACTCGATAGCAAGCCTGATCACGCGCGGGCTGGCCGAGATCATCCGACTCGGGGTCGCACTCGGCGCGGAGCCGGTCACCTTGGCGGGGTTGGCCGGGGTCGGCGATCTGGTCGCCACCTGCACTTCGCCGCTATCGCGCAACCGATCGTTCGGGCACGTGCTCGGGGCGGGCGGGTCCATGGAAGCGGCCCAGGAGGCCACCCATGGTCAGGTCGCCGAGGGTGTGAAGTCGTGCACATCGGTTCGTGCGCTCGCCGCCGCGCACGATGTCGAGATGCCACTCACCACCTCGGTGCACCAGGTGTGCCATGAGGGCCTTTCGGTGCGCGACGCGGTCGGCAATCTGCTGGGTCGGCGGATCAAACCGGAGTAGGGGCGAATCCGGGCGCGAGGTTGGTTCGGCATCCATAACGGGTACGGTTCGGTGCATGACGAACCGGATCAGGGTTGCTGTGGTGTTCGGCGGGCGCAGTAACGAGCACGCCGTCTCGTGTGTGTCGGCTGGCAGCGTGCTGCGCAACCTCGATCCGGAAAAGTACGAGGCCGTGCCCATCGGCATCACCCGTGACGGTGCCTGGGTGCTCGGTGGTTCCGAGGTGGCGGCGCTCGGGTTCAAGGACGATGCGCTGCCCGCGGTCGACAGCAGCGGCACCGCGTTGACGCTGGCTGCCGATCCGAGCCGGTCCGGCTCACTGGTCGCGCTCGATGACCCGAGTGCGGCGCTCGGATCGGTGGACGTGGTGTTCCCCATCCTGCACGGCCCGTTCGGCGAGGACGGCACGCTGCAGGGCATGCTCGAGCTAGCGGGGGTGCCCTATGTCGGGCCCGGCGTGCTGGCCAGCGCGGCGGGCATGGATAAGGAATTCACCAAGAAGCTACTCGCCGCGGAGGGGCTGCCGGTCGGGCGGCAGGTGGTGCTGCGGCGTGGGACCGACACGCTCGACGCGGACGATCGGGCGCTGCTGGGCCTACCGGTGTTCGTCAAACCGGCCCGTGGTGGTTCCTCGATCGGTATCACCAAGGTCACCGATTGGAGTGCGTTGGACGCGGCTATCGCGACGGCGCGCGAACACGATCCGAAGGTGATCGTGGAAGCGGGCATTGTCGGACGCGAGGTCGAATGCGGCGTGCTGGAATTCCCGGACGGGCGGGTGGCGGCCAGCGTGGTCGCCGAAATCCGGATGCCCGAGGCCGATGCCACGGTGCCGGAGTTCTACGACTTCGACACCAAATACCTCGACGATGTCTGCGAATTCGACGTTCCGGCGAAGCTGGACGACGATGTCTGCGACAGTGTCAGGGAACTCGCGGTGCGGGCATTCAAAGCGCTCGACTGCCAAGGGTTGGCGCGGGTGGACTTCTTCGTCACGGCGGACGGCCCGGTGATCAATGAGATCAATACAATGCCCGGATTCACCTCGATTTCCATGTATCCGCGGATGTGGGAGGCGACCGGAATCGACTACCGGGCCTTGGTTTCCACGCTGATCGAGACCGCGCTCGCACGGGGTACGGGGTTGCGCTAGAACCGCGTCCGGACTACTCGCCGAGCGTAGTGATTTGGCGGTCGAATCCGGTGTGGGCGACCACCATTCGACTGCACTCGACGAGCAGTCCGGACGCGGCGGCAGGTTGGTGCGGATGGGCGGGAGGTGTGGTTGGTCAGTTCGGCAGCGGTCCGGGATCGATGGGCCGGGTGGGGAGTTTCGCGGTGATCGTGTCCGAAACCCCTTGCAGCGGAGTGGGACCGGAGCCGTCGGGGACGGTCAGTGCGATATAGGTTTCGCGGTCGACGGCGAACCAGGTGCTGGCCTTGGCGGCCGCATCGCGGACCTCGAACCATTGCACGCCATTGACGATCTGCAAGGGCGATGCGCGGTTGAACTCCAACGGTCGTTCCAAACCGCAGCGCAATACGATGGCGTCGCCGCCGTCCTTGCGCTGCCAGGCCCGCGTCGCGGGGGGAGCCGGTTCCACCAGCGTGGATTTGGAGTAGTCGCCGAGATCGACGGGCAGCTCGGGCAGCAGGGCGGTGCACGCGGGTCCGTCGGCGGCGGGTGCCGGCACTGGTCCGAGGACCAGGGGTTCACGTTCGGTCGGCGCGCGGTGGGCCAGCACCGCGGCGACCAGAACGGCGACGACCAGCACGACCGGGAGTGCGACTGCGGTCGCGATGAGCGCGGGCGGGTAGCCGCCGGGTTCGGTTGCGGATTCAGCGCTCGCGGGCTCGGCATCAGCGTCACTGGCTGAGGCTGTTGCGGAGTCGGCGGGCTCGGCATCGGCATGACCGGCTGGGGCCGCTGCGGGCTCGGCATCGGCGGCTTCGGTGGCAATGGCTGAGGTTTTCGCGGGCTCGGTGGGCTCGGCGTTGTTGGCCGGGGCTGAGGCTGTTGTGGAGTCGGCGGGCTCGGCGTCCGCGGCATCGGTTGAAGCTGCTGCGGGCTCGGCATCGGCGACCGGGGAAGAGCTCTCGGCTCCGGGGCGATCGGCAGCGCTGTCCGCAGCCGAATCGGTCGTCCCGTTCGACAGCTCGGCCTTCGACGACTCCGCCTCCGACGAATCGCGGTCCGACGACTCCGCCGACATACTCACCGATCCTTCCTGTTCGCGCTGGTGCGGTCCGGTCACCTGCGGGATGGGTGCCGCGCACCGGCCTGGTAGTACTCGATTGCCCTGGAAAGGGTACCCTCGGGGCGATTTCAGCCAGCACGACGCCGGGAAGGGGCCAGGTCATCAGCGAAAGCACGCGGCCCAGGACAGTGCGTGAGCTGGGGGAGTTCGCACTGATCGAGCGGATCAACACAGGACGGGCGCAGGCGCCCGGTGTGCTGCTCGGCCCCGGTGACGACGCCGCCGTGGTGGCCGCGCCGGACGGTCGGTTCGTGGTCACCACCGACATGCTGGTCCAGGATCGACATTTCCGGCTCGGCTGGTCCGATCCGCGCGATATCGGGCGCAAGGCGATCGCACAGAACGCCGCCGATGTGGTCGCGATGGGAGCCGTCCCGACCGCGTTCGTCGTGGCTTTCGGCTGTCCGGCCGATACGCCCCTGGAGCTGGTGGACGGGCTCACCGACGGGATGTGGGCCGAGGCGGACCGCGCGGGCGGCTCCATCGCGGGCGGCGATGTCGTGCAAAGCCCGCAGTTGGTCATCTCGGTCACCGCCTTCGGCGATTTGGACGGCCGCGCGCCGATCACCAGAGCGGGTGCGCGCGTGGGGGATACGGTCGCGCTGGTTGGTCGCCTCGGCTGGTCCGCGGCCGGGTTGGCAGTGCTGACCGGCGGATTCGATCCGGCAGACGAACTCTTCGCCGAAGCTCTCGCGGCCCATCGGGTCCCACAGCCGCCCTATTCCGCCGTGCTGGCCGTGGTCGCCGATTTCGCTGCGGGAGTGGATAACTCGGGCGCGGCACCGGCGCAAGGAGTGCTCGGCTCGGAGCACATCGGGGTATCGGACCAGACGAATGCGACAGAGTTCGGGTCCGAAGGGATTATTGGATCTCCCACCGAGTTGCCCGCGATACCGACCGCGCTCACCGATATCTCGGACGGATTGCTCGCGGATCTGGGGCATATCGCCGAGGCATCCGGAGTCGCCATCGACGTCCACTCGAAATCATTGCGCGATCCCGCTCTAGCGACAATCGCGCGCGGTCTGGATGCCGATGCGACGCAATGGATTCTGACCGGCGGTGAGGATCACGCCTTTGTCGGAACCTGGCCCGCGCAGCGGGATCTGCCGCCCGGTTGGGTGCCGATCGGACGCGTGCTGGCAGGTCACGGCGTCACCGTCGACGGGGCGCGGCAGCCGGGCAAAGGGGGCTGGGAATCGTTCAGCGGGGTGGACTCGGCATCCGCGCCCGAGCCACGATAGGTTGTGCGGTCATGGGCGCGAAACCACTGACGGAAATCATGGATCCGGGTTGGGCGAAGGCTCTCGAACCGGTTGCGGCACAGATCTCGGCGATGGGCGAATTCCTGCGCGCGGAGAATGCGGCGGGGCGCGGTTATCTACCGGCCGGTGACAATGTGCTGCGCGCCTTCCAACGTCCGTTCGATGCGGTACGCGTATTGATCGTCGGCCAGGATCCGTATCCCACGCCGGGACATCCGATGGGCCTGAGTTTCTCTGTCGCCCCGGATGTTTCGCCGGTGCCGCGCAGCCTGGCCAATATCTTCGCCGAATACAGCAAGGACCTCGGCTACCAAACCCCGTCCAACGGCGACCTGAGCCCGTGGTCGGATCAGGGCGTGCTGCTGCTGAACCGAGTTCTGACGGTTTCGCCGGGCCAGCCCGCCTCGCACCGCGGCAAAGGCTGGGAAGCGGTGACCGACCAGGCGATTCGCGCGCTGGTGGCCCGGGACGAACCGCTGGTAGCGATCCTGTGGGGTCGTGACGCGCAGACACTGAAACCGCAGCTCACCGCGGCCGAGGTGCCCTATATCGAATCCGTGCACCCGTCGCCCCTGTCGGCCTCGCGCGGCTTTTTTGGTTCGCGACCCTTCTCACGAGTGAATGAACTACTCGACGAATTGGGTGCCGAGCCTGTTGACTGGCGCCTGCCCTAGATCCCGGGCGTCGAGGTTAAAAAACAGTAGAGGAGCACGATTTCATGCAGAACAAGACCGTTCGCGGCGCACTGCGCGGTACCACCGCCACGCTGGCCCTGTGCGCGGCCCTGGCCGGCGGCAGTGCGGCGGCGAATGCGGCCGGGTTGCCGCTCGAGCCCGCCACGGAGACCTCCGCGCCGAAGACCGCCGCTCCGGTCGGCGAGGAATTCACCTCCAATGGCTCCTCGACCATCTCGTCCTCGGTGAATGCCAAGGTCGCGTGCCTGCTGCAGAACACCATCAGCGCGCAGGGCAAGTGGGACTGCTGAGGTCCCATTGACCGGGGCTCGCATGAGCCCCAGCGGTAACTGTGCGATCCTCGGATCGTGAGTAATGCGAACAACCTTCTCGATCCGATCCGGCTGCGACTGCGCGGTTCGGATGGGATCGAGCTGGCCGCCGACCAGTTCGGCCCGGCGGACGGCCCGCTCGTCCTGTTTCTGCACGGTGGCGGTCAGACCAGACACTCGTGGAAGCAGACCGGTGCGAAGCTGGCCGCCGCTGGGATGCGGGTCGTCACACTGGACGCGCGCGGCCACGGCGACAGCGCGTGGTCGCCGAACGCCGACTACCGGCGCGCCACGATGGTCGCGGACCTCGTCGCGGTCCTCGAACAGTTGGCCGCCCCCGCCGTCGTGGTCGGCGCGAGTATGGGTGGGATGACCGGCTTGCTCACCACCGCGGATCCGGGCGGCGCCGCGATCACCGCTCTGGTGCTCGTCGATATCGTCGCCCGTCCCGAACCCGCCGGTGTCGCGCGGGTGATCGACTTCCTCGGCAAACATCGCGACGGCTTCGACAGCCTCGAGCAAGCCGCTGACGCGGTCGCCGAATATATGCCGCATCGGCCCAGGCCCAAGAACACCGATGGGCTGCTCCGCAATCTGCGACAGCGCGACGGTCGCTGGTACTGGCATTGGGATCCGGATATGCTCGGCGACCGCGTCGAGGACGCGAGCGAAATGGTGCAGCAGTTGGAGGCAGCCGCGCGGGCCCTCACCATTCCCGTGCTGCTGGTGCGCGGCATGCAGTCCGACGTGGTGACGCCGGAAGGTGCTGCGGAATTCCAGGCTCTGGTGCCGCATGCGCAGCTGGTCGAGATCGGCGGCGCGGCGCATACCGCGGCCGGCGACGACAATGATTCGTTCACCGACGCGGTCGCGAAATTCGTGCTCCAAGTGCGCGATTAACTACCGATTCCGGTAGTCGGGCTTGCGCTTTTCGACGAAGGCATCCACGCCCTCGCGCCCGGCCGGGCTGTTCGCCGCGGCACTGATGGCGTCGCGCTCGTAGTCGAGCTGATCGCTCAGCGTCGACGAATTCGACCGTGCCAGTAGCGATTTGATGCTCGCATAGGCCGATCGCGGTCCGGCGGCGAGGGCTCGGGCCACATTCAGTGCCTCGGCGCGCACCTGCTCGTCATCGACGAGTCGGCTCAGGATGCCGAGACGCACTGCCGTTTCGGCGTCGAGAATCGCATCGGTGAGCAGAATTTCGCGGGCGCGTCCGGCGCCGACGATCCGCGGCAGCGTCCAGGACATGCCGCCGTCCGGGCTCAGCGCGATGCCCGGATACGCCGGGCGCACCTTGGTACTGGGACCGCCGATCGCGATATCCGCCACGCACACCAGACTCATCCCGGCCCCGGCGGCCCAACCCTGCACCCCGGCGACGACGGGCACGATGGTCTCGTCGAGAGCGCGCACGAATTCGTGCAGATCGGTCGCGAGGCCGTAGATATGACCGGCGCGATCCTCGGCTGCCGCGAAGCCGCGCACATTGCCACCCGCGGAGAAGTTCGGTCCGGCGCCCGTCAACAGCACGGCCCCGATCTCGCGGCTCGCGGACCGCAGCGCCTCGGTGCCCGCGTTGATACCCGCGAAGTCCAGCGAAGTGCCGTTCGCGGCGGTCGAGATGGTGATTTGTAGGACGCCGTCGACGACGGTGACGTACTCGGTGTGCGTGGAAGTCATGGCCAGCACATTAGCTCCCCGCCTCGAGCCGACTCCCGGTCAGCGACGCACCATGCGGACTTCGACGGCGGGGGTGAAGGCCTCGATGCGGCTGGTGCCGTCGAGTTCGAACCCGTGTTTGCGGTAAAAGGCCTGGGCGCGGGGGTTCTTCTCGAAGACCCAGAGCGAGCACGGGATGTCGGGTGGGACGGCGGCGCGGATGAGGTCGTGGGCGACGCCGGTGCCGTACCAGGTGGCGCGGACGTAGAGGGCATTGAGTTCGGTTGGGGTGACCGGGGATTCGTCGCGTGACGGGCTCGCACACGAGAAGCCGATCACTTCGTCGTCGACGAGCGCGACATATACGCTGCCCGGATTGCGGACCCGGATGCGTTCCCATTGCTCCGCACGGCGTTCGACCTCGAACGCATCCAGAATGTGGTCGGGGACCAGGCCACGATAGGCCTCACGCCAGCAGGCGATATGGCATTCGGCCAGGCTGTGGACGTATTCGGTGGTGAGCGGGGCTATGCGCCAGGCGGGCTGGGTCATGCAGACCATCGTTGTCGAGGGAGGTCGTCGATGACCAGGGGCCGTGGATGACTACGCCCCGAGCACCTGATGGTGTCGGGGCGTATGTCGGTCTCTGGGGAATCAGCCGCGAACGACCTTGCCCGCCTTCAGGCAGGAGGTGCACACGTTCATGCGGCGGGTATTGCCCGGCGCGACCTGTGCGCGCACGGTCTGGATGTTCGGGTTCCAACGACGGTTGGTACGCCGGTGCGAGTGCGAGACCGACTTCCCGAAGCCGGGGCCCTTGGCGCAGACGTCGCAGACGGCAGCCATAGTCGCGAACTCCTTCATGTCATGTGGGGACTGCCGCACGTCGGCAGCATGTCCGGAAACAATGTCTTAATGCCCTGCCGACTTACGTCAGCCAGCGCGAACCCTCTCGGCCGCGCTAGGCAACCCTGCAAGGGTAGCTGTCGGCGTCCGGATCCACAAAACCGGGTCATGGAATGCCGACCCGTGGGCACACCAGATGGTAATGGATCGGTGTCGCCGATCGACTGTCGGTGTCGCCAGCTAACCTGGCCAACGGTGGCAGAGCCTCGAGCGATCTGCCAGCAGTCGCTTGGGTGCGGGTGGCATGGCGGTGTGAACGATCGCGGAGAGAGGTGGCGGTGCCCGGAGTGCGGGACATGATGGGCGATGACCCCGATGCTGGATTGCCTGCCGTCGCCGGTCCGAATGAACTCAACGGCACGGCATTGCTGCGCTGGGGCCGAATCTGCCTCGAAGTTCTGCAGCAGCGGCGCGAGGAGATCAACGCCCTCAACGTATTCCCCATCGCCGACGCGGACACCGGTACCAACATGCTCGCCACCATGCGAGCGGCGATGCAAACCGCGGATGCCGCCGTGATCTCGGCGCATGGATCCGAGCGGCCGGGTAGTTCTGCGGCTGCCGGTTTTGCTGCGGAGGCCGAGCGGTCCGGCGGTGCCGCGGTGTCGGATGCCCGGGCGGTCGGTGGTTACGCGGCGAATGCCGCAGCGGTCGGCAATGGCGCGAAACCGGTTGCGGGAGTGTTCGGCGGTGCCGCGATATCGGAGCCCTCGGCGGCGTCGCCAGGGAAGTTCGCGGACCGAGCCATCGCCACGAACGGTATCGATCGTCCCGGTCTGTCTGGATCCCCAGGGCGCGGGAGCTCGCGGAACGGCTCCAGCGCAGCACCGCAGGATGGAACTGCGGTGGGGTATCTCGAATCGCTCTCGACGCATGATGTGGCCGCGGCGATGGCGCGTGGAGCGACGCTCGGGGCGCGCGGGAATTCCGGGATCATCCTGTCGCAGGTACTGCGCGGGATTGCCGAGGCGGCGCGCGGTGGGCCGCTGACGGCGCAGACGTTGCCTGCCGCGCTGGCCACGGCATCGGCGCTGGTGCGGGAATCGCTGAGTGTGCCGGTCGAAGGGACCATCCTCACCGTCCTGGAGCGGGCAGCCGAATGCGCCGCGGCCTGCGCGCAGTCCACCGTGGCCGACGTTGCGGTCGCGGCGGCCGACGGTGCCGCCAAGGCGCTCGGTGATACACCCGCCCAGCTCGGCGTGCTGCGCGAGGCGGGGGTGGTCGATGCGGGCGCGCGCGGGTTGGTCGTACTGCTCGACAGTCTGGTCGTGGTGACCCTCGGTGCGACGCCCGCTCGGCCGGAATACGGGCGCGGCGAATTCCTATTCGCTGGTGCCCAGGCGGGTGCTGATCGTGGCACCGCCGCCGCGCAGGTTGATTCCGCTCGGCGAGCCGACGCCGAATCCCTGAACAGAGCCGAACCTCACTTCGAGGTGATGTACCTCCTCTCCGACACCGACGACCAACGAATCGCCCACCTTCGCAACCGCCTCGCCGACCTCGGCGACTCGGTCGTGGTCGTTGGCGACGGCGCGGGCTCGTGGTCCGCGCACGTCCACTGCGCCGATGCGGGTGCCGCCGTAGAAGCGGGTATCGCCACCGGCACCCTCAGCGCCATCCGCATCGAAAGCTTCATCACCGACGCAGCCCCGGCGGTGGCCGCGGATCGCACTGACGCTGCCGTACGGCCTGTTCGTGTTGGACGCGCGGCTGCGTCCCCGCCTGCTGCCGCCGACCGGCACCACGGTCCCGCAGACCGCGCCGTCCTGGCTGTCGCATCGGGGGACGGCGCGGCGGCGCTGTTCGAGGCCGGAGGTGCGGTGGTGCTCGGCGGTGACGGGCCGGTGACCAGTGCGGCACTGCTTGCCGCGATTCGACAGCTGCCGAACCGGGAGGTGTTGGTGCTGCCGAACGGCGCGCTGCCCGCGCACGAGCTGGTTGCGGTCGGCGTTGCGGCTCGTGACGCGCATCGGGACGTGTTGTTGTTGCCGAGCGGGTCGATGGTGCAGGGATTGGCGGCGCTCGCGGTGCACGATTGCGGGCGGATCGCGGTGGACGATGCGTTCGCGATGTCGGAGGCGGCGGCCGCGACGCGCTGGGGATCATTGCGTGCCGCCACCGGGCGAGCGCTCACCATGGTCGGCACCTGCGAGGCCGGTGATGGGCTGGGGCTGGTCGGTCATGATGTCGTGGTGATCGATCGGGATGCGCCGAGCGCGGGACGGACCCTGCTCGACCGGATGCTCGCCTTCGGCGGTGAGCTGGTCACCCTGCTCATGGGGGTGGGCGCCCCGGCCGAACTCGCGGACGAACTGGCCGCGCATATCGCGAACGGCTTCCCCGGCGTCGAGGTGAGCGTGTATTCCGGTGGGCAGCAGGCGGATCTGGTGCAGATAGGGGTGGAATAGGAGTATGGCGACACTCAGCGACCGGCTGGACCACCTGCTCGGCGTGAAGGCGGCCGAGCCCCTTGCCGATGCCTTCGACATGCACACCGTCGAGGATCTGTTGCGGCACTACCCATTACGCTATGCCACTCAGGGGCAGCCGCTCACCCAGGAGCAGCCCGAGGAGGGTGCGCACATCACCGTCATCGGCAGGGTGACGAAAACCGAACTGCGCCCGATGAAGAACCGCAGGGGCCGACTGCTCAAGGTCGCCCTCGACACCGGTTCGGTCGCCCCGATCGATATCACCTTCTTCAACGGCGACAAGGTGAGTTACCTTGTCCGCGAAGGGGTCCGGGCCATGATGTCGGGCACCGTGCACTGGTGGCGCCCGGACCGCTGGAACCTCGCACATCCCGATTATCTGATCCTGCCCGAGAAGGAAGAGGACTCGATCGAGAGCCTCACCTCGGTGCGTGGCGGCGGCGCCTTGCGCGGATTGGCGCAGAGCGCGAAAGGTAAAGGCGGAGTGGATGTCTCGTTCTTCGAACGTGAATACATTCCGGTGTATCCCGCGACCGCCAAGGTGCAGAGCTGGGATCTGCTCGCCTGTGTCCGGCAGGTGCTCGACCAACTCGATCCGATCGACGATCCACTGCCAAGTGACCTGCGCGAGGACCGCGGGCTGCTGAAGATCTCGGACGCGCTGCGCCTGATCCACCTGCCCGAACGCAAGTCCGATATCGAACAGGCCAGGCAGCGTTTGCGTTTCGATGAGGCGCTGGCGTTGCAACTGGTGCTCGCCGAGCGGCGACACGATGCGGAGGCGCGGACGGCCCGGCCGTGTCCCCCCCGATCCGACGGTATCGCAGCCGCTTTCGATACCCGCCTGCCCTTCGAACTGACCGATGGACAGCAAAAGGTGATCGCGGAGATCTCCGACGATCTCGCACGCAGCCATCCGATGCACCGGCTATTGCAGGGCGAAGTGGGTTCGGGCAAGACCATCGTCGCACTGCACGCCATGCTCCAGGTGGTCGACGCAGGTCAGCAATGCGCACTGCTCGCACCGACGGAAGTTCTTGCCGCCCAACACTATCGGTCACTGCGAACGATGCTCGGCGATCTCGGCACCGCGGGTGAACTCGGCGCCGCCGACAACGCGACAAAGGTGGTGCTGGTGACCGGCTCGATGTCGGCGGCGGCGAAGAAGGCCGCGCTACTGGATGCGGTCACCGGCGAGGCGGGCATCGTGATCGGCACCCATGCGCTCATCCAGGACGCGGTGGAGTTCTTCGATCTCGGCATGGTGATCGTCGACGAACAGCATCGGTTCGGTGTGGAACAGCGGGATGCGTTGCGCGCCAAGGCGAAAGCCGGTACCAGCCCGCATCTACTTGTGATGACCGCGACCCCGATCCCCCGCACCATCGCCATGACCACCCTCGGCGATCTGGAGACCTCGACCCTCACCCAGCTGCCCCGCGGCCGCTCGCCGATCGTGTCGAAGGTGGTGCCGCGCAAACAGCATCCGAACTGGGTCGACCGCGCCTGGGAGCGCATCCTCGAGGAGGTCGGCGCTGGACGGCAGGCCTATGTGGTGTGCTCGCGCATCGGCGACGACGAGGAGAATGGTAAGGGCCGCAACGGCAAGAAGTCCGGTAAGGCCGAGGAGAAGGAAGGTCCCACCACGGCCGCCGCGCTCGAGGTCTTCGACATGCTGCGCACCGGTCCGCTCGCGAGCGTGCGCGTCGGCCTGCTGCACGGCAGGCTCCCGACCGATGAAAAAGACCAGGTCATGCGCGCATTCAATGACGGCGACATCGACGTGCTCGTCTGCACCACGGTCGTCGAGGTCGGCGTCGACGTCCCGAATGCGACCGTCATGGTCATCGTGGACGCGGACCGCTTCGGTGTCAGTCAGCTACATCAGTTGCGCGGCCGCATCGGTCGCGGCAAGCATCCTGGCCTGTGCCTGCTGATCACCGACGCGGGCCCCACCGGCACCGCCATGGCGCGCCTCGACGCCGTCGCCGCGACCACCGACGGCTTCGAACTCGCCGTACTCGACCTGCGGCAACGCCGCGAAGGCGACGTCCTCGGCGCCGCCCAATCCGGCACCGCCCGCTCCCTGCGCCTGCTCTCCCTACTCGACGACCTCGAAGTCATCACCGCCGCCCAAGACCTCGCCCGCCAGGTAGTCGAATCCGATCCTGGCCTGCGCCGCCACCCGGGCCTGGCCACCATGATGCACGCCGCCGTAGACGCCGAACGCCTGGAGTACCTGGCGAAGTCTTGATCGAGAACGCGCTGGTGAAGCGGCCCTCTCGGCGTTTGCCTGCATGGCTATGAATTGCCCGGCTAGCGCAGGACTCGGGGGTAGGGGAGATCGGTGCTGGTGTATTCGGTGACTGCGAGGGGGCTGCCGATTTGAGGGAAGGCGCGCTGCGGGCAGGAGGGGCGCTCGCAGACCTTGCAGCCCGCGCCGATCGGCACCGCCGCGGCCGGACTATCGAGTTGTAGTCCGTTCGAGTACACCAATCTGTCGGCGTATTCGATATCGCAACCCAGGCCTATCGCGAAGTCCTTTGTCGCGGTGCCGAATCCGTGGGGGCCCGCCAGTGCGGTGCGCGCGATCCAGAGGTACCGGCGACCGTCCGGCATAGCCGCCATCTGGGTGAGGATGCGGCCGGGATTGGCGAAGGCCTCGTGCACCACCCACAGCGGACAGCTACCGCCGACCCGGGAGAAATGGAAGGCCGTGGCGGACTGGCGTTTCGAGATATTGCCCGCTCGGTCGGTGCGGACCAGAAAGAACGGAACGCCGCGCTGTCCCTGCCGCTGCAAGGTGCTCAACCGGTGGCAGATGGTTTCGAAGCCGACCTCGAAACGCAGGCTGAGCAGATCGACGTCGTAGCGCAGTTCCTCCGCCGACCGCAGAAAGCGGCCGTACGGCAGGACCAGTGCGCCCGCGAAGTAATTGGCCAATCCGATCCGCGCCAATGTCTTGGATTCGCCGGTGAGCGACGGTGTTTCGGCCAGTACGGCATCCAAATCCTTGCCGAACAGCAGAAAACCGAGGGTAGTGGCGATTTGAAATGCGCGCTGTCCGGGACGCAATCGCCGCGCCAGCGTCAGCGTGCGGCTGTCCGGATCGTAATGCCGTTTCGGGATGGACGGATCCGCGCCGTCGCCGCGCACCAGCACGGTGACTCCCGCGCGCTCCTCGGCCACCCTGGCGAGTTGCCGATCGAGCGACCCGATACTGAGACCGCACTCCTCGAAGAGCTGTTCGGCCGCATGATCGAGTTGCGCGATGTGATTGTGGTGGTCGTAGAAGAAATCCCGCACATCCTCATACGGCATGGGCACGCCGGGTGCGCCAGCAGGAGCGGCCACCCGTGCGGAGAGCAGATCGAGTTGATCGGTCGCGGCGCGCAATCGCCGATGCATCGCGACGACGATTCGAGAAACCTCCGGAAGTCGCGTCGCCAGCTCTTCCACCTCTGTCAGTGGCGCGCTGTCACCGCCCGCCGCATCCACCAGTACCTCGTGCAGATCCGAGACCAGCCGGGCATCGGAGTCGGCGGCGAAAAATTGCACGTCGAGGTCGAAGGTGGAGTTGAGCTTCAGCAGCACCGGAATGGTGAGCGGTCGCTGATCGCGCTCGAGCTGATTGAGGTAGCTGGGCGATAGATCCAGGGATTTCGCCAGTGCCGCCTGGGTCATCCGCCGTTCCTCGCGCAACCGTCTCAGTCGGGCGCCCGCGTACATCTTGCGCACCGCAAGATGGTAGCCCTCGCAATTCGCAATCATCGCAAAATGAAGGATTCTCGCCCGCAGAAATCTGCTTTTGCAAGGGATTTTGCCGAAGTTCAATCCTGCGTAGCGTGCGAAGAAGAGCCGCTGGCCCGCCTGGAACCGGAGGATGGATGAAGACCCACATCGTACGCGCTCGCGCCGCCGCCGCGGCCTTTCCACGCACAGAACATTTGGCCACCAGAATTGCCGAGGTCGCCGTCGATCCGGTCGAGGTGACCGCCGAAGTCAGCGCGATGATCGTGAATCGGATCATCGACAATGCCGCCGTCGCGGCGGCCGCCCTGGTCCGTCGCCCGGTGATGAATGCGCGGGCGCAGGCACTCGCACAGCCGTATGCACCGCGACCCGGCCGGTCGGGCGCCATCGTCTTCGGCGCGCCACGCCGGGTCTCGCCGGAGTGGGCCGCGTGGGCGAATGGCGTCGCGGTGCGTGAGCTGGACTTTCACGACACCTTCCTCGCCGCCGAGTACTCGCATCCGGGCGACAATATTCCGCCGATCCTCGCCGTCGCCCAGCACACCGGTCGCAGTGGCGCCGCGCTGATCCGTGGCCTGGCCACCGGTTACGAGATCCAGATCGACCTGGCGCGTGGAATCTGCCTGCACGAGCACAAGATCGATCACGTCGCACATTTGGGCCCATCGGCCGCTGCGGGCATCGGGACCTTGCTGGGCCTGCGGACCGAGACGATCTATCAGGCGATCGGGCAGGCGTTACACACCACCACCGCCACCCGCCAATCCCGCAAGGGCGAGATCTCGAGTTGGAAGGCGTATGCCCCGGCATTCGCTGGGAAGATGGCGGTCGAGGCGGTCGACCGGGCCATGCGCGGCGAGGGTGCACCCGCACCGATCTGGGAGGGTGCGGACGGTGTCATCGCCTGGCTGCTCGGTGGGCCGGACGCCGAATATCAAGTGCCGTTGCCGGGCCCGGGTGAGGCGAAGCGGGCGATCCTCGACAGCTACACCAAAGAGCATTCGGCCGAATATCAGAGCCAAGCGCCCATCGATCTCGCACGTCGGATGCGCGCGCGCATCGGTGATCTCGATCAGATCGCCACCATCGTGCTGCATACCAGCCACCACACGCACGTGGTCATCGGCACCGGTTCCGGTGATCCGCAGAAGTTCGACCCGCACGCCAGCCGCGAGACTCTCGACCATTCCGTTCCTTATATATTCGCGGTCGCGCTACAGGACGGCGGCTGGCATCACGAGCGGTCCTACGCACCCGAGCGCGCACGTCGGGCGGATACTGTCGCGCTGTGGCGCAAGATCTCGACGGTCGAGGATCCGGAATGGACGCGCCGTTATCACGCCACCGACCCGAACGAGAAGGCCTTCGGGGCCCGGGCGGTGGTGACGCTGAACAGCGGCGAGACGATTGGCGATGAACTCGCCGTCGCGGATGCGCATCCGCTGGGCGCGCGGCCGTTCGCGCGCGAGCAGTACATCGCTAAGTTCCGCTCGCTGGCCGAGGGCGTGATCGATCCTGCGGAGCAGGACCGGTTCCTCGACGCGGCGCAGCGCACAGCGGAGTTGGCCCCTGGCGAACTGGATCAGCTGACGTTCACCGTGTCGCCCGAGGTTATCGAGCGGGCACCGCAGGTGCGCGAGGGGATCTTCTGATGTCGGTCCTACTCCCCGCCCCAGATCAGCGCCTGCGCGGCGATCACATCGGTGCCGTTGAAGGTGACGGCCGGCGATCCGTGCAGCAGGTAGCCCCGGTCGAGCAAACCACTGATCCGTTCGCAGAAGGCGGCGTCGTCGACGCCGGTGATCAGTCGATAGCGCAGGGGACGATCCTCGGGCCCATTCCTCGTGGATTCGCTGCGCGATGCTGCACTCATGGGCTCAGCCTAGGACGGTGGCCGCGGTGACAGGACTGCTCGCCGCTGCCACGAGCCCGGCCGATAAGCGCCTGGCGCTGCGCGCCGGGTTGGTCTCCGGACAAATCCAGCGCTGGCCGGGAGCATTCAACCCTCTGGTGGCCAAGCTGATTCAGGAACTCGGCTTCGACGGCGTCTACGTCTCCGGCGCGGTGGTATCGGCCGAACTCGCACTGCCGGATATCGGCCTGACCACCCTCACCGAGGTGGCTGCGCGGGGACAGCAGATCGCGCGAGTAACCGACCTGCCGGTGCTGATCGATGCCGATACCGGCTTCGGCGAGCCGATGAATGCGGCACGCACGGTGACACTGTTGGAGGATGCTGGACTGGCGGGGTGCCATATCGAGGATCAGGTGAATCCGAAGCGCTGTGGTCATCTCGACGGCAAGGCCGTGGTCCCGGTCGATGAGATGGTCCGTCGTGTGCGTGCCGCGGTCTCGGCCCGACGCGACCCCAATTTCATCGTCTGCGCGCGTACCGATGCGCGGGAGACGCGGGGGCTGGCCGCGGCGATCGATCGCGCAAGGGCCTATGCCGACGAGGGGGCCGACCTCATCTTCACCGAGGCACTGGCCGATGCCTCCGAATTCGCGAAGTTCCGTGCGGCAGTGGATATTCCGTTGCTCGCGAATATGACCGAGTTCGGCAAGTCGGAGTTGCTGTCGGCTCGCACGTTGGCGGATCTCGGCTACAACGCCGTCATCTATCCGGTAACCACGCTGCGCCTGGCGATGTTCGCTGTCGAGCGCGGCCTGCGTGAAATCGCAGCCACCGGAACACAATCCGGGCTGGTAGGGCAGATGCAGCACCGGGCGCGGCTCTACGAATTGCTCGACTATCAGCAGTACAACGACTTCGATTCCGGAATCTTCGATTTCACCGTGAGTGAGTAAACGATGACTGAGATCAAAAAGGGTTTGGCCGGGGTGGTGGTCGATACCACCACCATCTCCAAGGTTGTACCCGAGACGAATTCGCTGACCTATCGCGGCTATGCCGTGCAGGATCTGGCGCGGCACTGCAGCTTCGAGGAGGTCGCATATCTGCTGTGGTACGGCGAACTTCCCGATGCCGCCCAACTCCAACTGCTGTGTCAACGTGAACGCGCACAGCGGCGCATCGATCGGTCGATACTGTCGCTCATTCAGACGATGCCGCAGAACTGTCATCCGATGGATGTGGTCCGGACCGTGGTCAGCTATCTCGGCGCGGAGGATGCGGAACTCGATGCCGCACAGGGTGATCGGGCATCGTTGGCGAAGGCGCTGCGGCTTGCCGCGGTGCTGCCCGCAGTTGTCGCCACTGACATGCGCCGCCGTCGTGGACTGGAACCTATTGCGCCACACTCCCATCTTGGTTTCGCCGAGAATTTTCTGAACATGTGCTTCGACAAAATGCCGGATCCGCGCGTCGTGCGTGCTTTCGAGACTTCACTGATCCTGTACGCGGAGCACAGTTTCAACGCCTCTACCTTCGCCGCGCGGGTGGTCACCTCGACCGGATCGGATATGTACAGCGCGATCACCGCCGCGATCGGTGCGCTCAAGGGGCCACTGCACGGCGGTGCGAATGAGGCTGTCATGCGCGCGATGCTCGAAATCGGCGAGCCCGAACGTGCTGCGGAGTGGTTGCGCGCCAAGTTGTCCGGCAAACAGAAGGTGATGGGGTTCGGACATCGCGTGTACACCAACGGCGACTCGCGGGTGCCGACTATGCGAGCAGCCCTGGACCAAGTCGTGCAGGTGACCGGCGGGCAGCGCTGGTCGCGCATGTACACCGCATTGGAGCAGGCCATGGCCGAGGCCACCGGCATCAACCCCAACCTCGACTTCCCGGCCGGACCCGCCTACTACCTGATGGGCTTCGATATCGAGATGTTCACGCCGATCTTCGTACTGAGTCGCATCACCGGCTGGACCGCCCACATCATCGAGCAGTCCGCCGCTAATGCCCTGATCCGCCCGCTATCCGAATATGTCGGAGTACCGCAACGCGAACTGCTGATCGCGGGCTGATCCTGGCGCAACCAAGCGATTGTTTGGTGTAATCGGTGCGATCGAATCGACCGATGTGCCCGATCGCATCGGCACAAGGAAGCGAGCGAACTTCAATGCCGAGCCCCGACGAAATCGTCACCGCCATGTGCCGTAGCTGGGCCGATCCCGACCCGGACCGGATCAGTGCCTTCTTCGCCGAAGACGCCGTCTACCACAACATTCCGATGGAACCCATCAACGGCCGCGCCGCTATCCGCGATTTCATCGCCGGGTTCCTCAACACCTTCGAATCCATTGAATTCGACGTCCACCACCAGGTTGCCGCCGGGAATATCGTCATGAACGAACGCACCGATATCCTGCGCGGCCTCGGCAAAGACACGCCGCTGCCGGTCGTGGGCGTCTTCGAAGTCGCCAACGGCGCCATCACTGCCTGGCGCGACTATTTCGATATGGCCGCCATCAACCGCGCCTTCGGAAACGAGCCCGCGGACCGATAACCGAGGAAACGGCGGAACCGAATCGGTCGCCCCTGCGTCGAATAGGACATCGGGGGTGATATCGATGGCGACGTATGAGGAGGGGTTACGCATGGATCGTTGCTCGGGATGTCATACGGTTTGGCGGCGGGGAGTGAGCGCGCGGTCGCGCATGCGGCCGATGGTGCGCAACGGTGAGAATTGTGAGCGGTACACGCCGCGCCGTCGGCTCCGGCCGTTCCCCGGGACCGAATCTCATTGACAGGCAGCCCGATAGCGCGGCGACCACACCGCGCTATCGGGCGGCGTGGTCGTGTGCGGATGTGGTCGATCGCGCGGTCGGGTGTTCGCATAGGACGACCTGGCCACTGTCGAGTTCGGCGTGGACACCGTTGGGCCAACAGCGGGACGGGCGCGAACCCTGGCGAGCGCGCCCGCCCTCCCGTTTCGAGAGGGCGAGCGCACTATCCGGCTAGCGCACCGCGGCCGCGGCTGTGACGAGATTGCGCAACGACGCCTCCACCTCGACCGGCCCACGCGTCTTCAATCCGCAGTCCGGATTGACCCAAAGTCGTTCGGCGGGAACGGCCTTCAGTGCGGCACGCAGGGCGGCGGTGATCTCCTCCACACTCGGCACCCGGGGTGAGTGGATGTCGTACACCCCCGGTCCGACACCGAGATCGAAGCCAGCGGCAGTCAAATCGTCGAGCACCTCCATATGCGAGCGCGCCGCCTCGATCGAGGTCACATCGGCATCCAATCCGGCGATCGCATCGATGACCTCACCGAATTCCGAATAGCAGAGATGGGTGTGGATCTGAGTGGCATCCGACACCCCGGAGGTTGCCAACCGAAACGCTTCGACCGACCAATCCAGGTACTCGCCCTGATCAGCCACACGCAGCGGCAGCAGCTCCCGCAGTGCGGGCTCGTCGACCTGGATGATCCGAATGCCCGCGGCCTGCAGATCGAGCGTCTCGTCCCGGATCGCCAACGCCACCTGACGTGCCGAATCCGCCAATGGTTGGTCATCGCGCACGAACGACCAAGCCAGAATCGTCACCGGGCCGGTCAGCATGCCCTTGACCGGCTTATCGGTCAACGATTGCGCGTAGCTTATCCAATCCACCGTCATCGGCGCGGGCCGCGCCACATCCCCGAACAGAATCGGCGGCCGCACGCAACGGGTGCCGTAGGACTGCACCCAACCCGCCTCGGTGGCGGCGAATCCGTCGAGCTGCTCGGCGAAGTACTGCACCATGTCATTGCGCTCCGGCTCGCCGTGCACCAGCACGTCCAGGCCGAGTTTCTCTTGTAGCGCAATGACATCCGCGATTTCGGACCGCATCCGTCGCACGTACTCGGCCTGGTCGATCTCGCCCTTGCGCAGTGCCGCACGCGCCAGTCGGATCGTCGAGGTCTGTGGATATGAGCCGATGGTCGTCGTCGGCAGCGATGGCAGCCCCAGCCGCTCGGCCTGCAACGTCCGCCGCTGGTCCGCGGGAGCCCGTCGAGTTGCCTCGGGACCCAGCGTGGCCAGCCGCGCCCGCACCTGCGAATTGTTCGAACGAGGATCGGTGCCCCTAGTCGCGAGAGCGGCACGGACCGTTGCCAATTCATCCCGGATCGCCTCGGGCCCCGCGCGCAGTCCGGTCGCGAGTGACCGCACCTCCGCGACCTTCTCCGTGCCGAACGCCAGCCACGAACGCAGCCGTTGGTCGAGGCCGGTTTCGCTCGCCAAGGTGTAAGGCACATGCAGCAACGAGCAGGAACTCGACACCGCAATGGATTTCGCACATCCCACCAGCGTGCCGAGCGTCGCCAAAGCACTGTCCAGATCGGCCCGCCAGACATTACGTCCGTCGACCACACCCGCCACCAGCAGTTTGTCCATCAGCTCGGGCACCATATCGGGGACTTCAGCCGTGAAATCCACTGCGATACCTTCGATTTCGGTCTCGGCCAAGGCGCTCAACGCCGCACCCGGCCTGCCGAAGTAGGTGGCAACGAGCAGTGCGGGACGATCCGTCGCGCGGGACAGCTCGGCGTAGCTGCGCCGTACGAGTTCCAACTCGTCAGCGCTCAGATCGGTGACCAAGATGGGTTCGTCGAGCTGCACCCACTCCGCGCCCGCCACGGCCAGCAGCCGCAACAGCTCCCGATAGAGCGGCACCAGCTCATCGAGGCGATCCAGTGCCGCACCGCCTGTCGCCTTGGCCAGCTTCAGGAAGGTGATAGGCCCGACCACCACCGGGCGCGCGGGCACCCCCAGTGCGAGCGCCTCCCGCAACTCATCGAGCACCTTCGATGGCTGCAGCGAGAACACCGTCTCCGGACCGATTTCCGGCACCAGATAGTGGTAGTTGGTATCGAACCACTTGGTCATTTCCAGCGGCTCGACGGTGTCGGTGCCGCGTGCCGCCGCGAAATAGCGATCCAGCGGATCGGCGATACCGGCGACCCGGGGCGGCAGCGCGCCGAGCAGCACGGCGGTATCGAGCACCTGGTCGTAATAGGAAAAGGTGCCGACTGGGATGGAATCCAGTCCGGCGCTGTGCAATTCGGTCAGCTGATCGCGGCGCAGGTCAGCGGCGATCGCGTGCAGTCGCGCCGCGTCGATTCGCCCGGCCCAGTAGGACTCGGTGGCGCGCTTGAGCTCACGGTGCGGCCCCACCCGCGGGAGACCGAGAACCGTCGCGGTGAACGGGTTATGTGTAACAGTCACGAATTTCTCCAGTGCTGAGATCGAAGACCATCGCCCTACGAGCTAGCGGAGACCGAGTGACGTGCCGGTGCACCGACGGAGCCCGACAATCACACCAGAGATCCGCGCGCCCAATCCACGAGGCGGTGGCCGCCGGATACGGCGTATCCGACACGGCTGGCAGGTCTTCGGACTTGCGGGCACGGGCCTTCTGGCCGACCCCGTACGGGGCTCACCTACTGGCCGTCGCTTCCCGGGCTGACCGAAGTCGCTACGGCTTGCCCAGTGCTGATGACGGCGGTCGTTCCTGCATACCGCTGCGGGACAGTCCCGGATTCTCACCGGGTTCCCTCTCATCCGCGCACCGGCTACCCGATCCGCGAACTCGACTCCGTAACGCGACGACGGGGCTCCATCTCGTCTACGCACGGCGAACCAGCTGCGTCGACCAGCATAGTCTGTTCAGCCATCCCTTTTGCGTGCGCCAGTAAGCACTGGCGTCTACCACGGAGCGAGATGCTTGCGCGACCGTTCGCGGTCCGTCTCGCGTTCGTGTCGTTGGAGCGCATGTACTCGCAGGCGCGGGACACAACCATCTGGTATGCGTGCAGTGGGTGCTGAATGCCCTGCTACCAGCAACCGCAACGGAGCGAGTCTTGCGAGCGATCGTTCGCGGTCCGTCTCGCGTTCGAGCCGTCGAAGCGCATGCGCCGGAGGCGCGAGTCTCGACGGCTCGGACGCGAGACACAGGGGGCCGCGAACACGCCGCGGCGAAGCCGCGGCCAAATAACACAGCTATGTGTCAGCGGTATGAACACAACTTCGCAAGCATGCTAGGACCGGTTGTGAAGATTCCTGCGAAAGTGACTTCCCTGTCAGTCCACGATTCCGGGACGGGTACCTTAGTTCAATGTTCTCGAAAGTCTTGGTTGCCAACCGTGGCGAGATCGCCATCCGCGCCTTCCGAGCGGCCTACGAACTCGGCATCGGGACGGTTGCGGTCTTCCCGTACGAGGATCGCAACTCGGTCCACCGGTTGAAGGCCGCGGAGTCCTACCAGATCGGCGAACAGGGGCACCCGGTCCGGGCGTACCTGTCGATCGAGGCGATCATCGAGGCGGCCAAGTCCGCGGGTGCCGACGCCATTTACCCCGGTTATGGCTTCCTGTCGGAGAACCCGGACCTCGCGGCGGCCTGCGCCCGCGCGGGCATCACTTTCATCGGTCCATCGGCCGAAGTGCTCGAACTGGCTGGTAACAAGGCCCGCGCGATCGAGGCGGCACGAGCGGCGGGGCTGCCGGTGCTGCGCTCCAGCGCCCCTTCCGCCGATGTGGACGAACTGCTGGCCGCATCCGAGGACCTGGAATATCCGATCTTCGTGAAGGCCGTCGCGGGCGGCGGTGGGCGCGGTATGCGCCGGGTCGCCGATCCGGCACAGTTGCGCGAATCGATCGAGGCCGCGTCCCGCGAGGCGGAGTCGGCCTTCGGTGACCCGACCGTCTTTCTGGAACAGGCCGTGGTCAACCCGCGCCACATCGAGGTGCAGATCCTGGCCGATCAGCACGGCAATGTCATGCACCTGTTCGAGCGGGACTGTTCGGTGCAGCGCCGCCATCAGAAGGTAATCGAGCTCGCGCCCGCCCCGAATCTGGATCCCGCACTGCGCGAGCGCATTTGCAACGATGCGGTGGCCTTCGCTCGCCAGATCGGCTACAGCTGCGCGGGCACTGTCGAATTCCTGCTCGACGAGCGCGGCAACCACGTCTTCATCGAGATGAACCCGCGTATCCAGGTCGAGCACACGGTGACCGAGGAGATCACCGATGTCGATCTGGTGCAGTCCCAGCTGCGCATCGCTGCGGGGGAGAGCCTCGAGCAGCTCGGCCTGAGCCAGGACAAGGTCGCCATTCGCGGTGCGGCCCTGCAGTGCCGGATCACCACCGAGGATCCGGCCAACGGGTTCCGCCCCGACACCGGCCGCATCACCGCTTACCGCACCCCCGGCGGCGCGGGTATTCGTCTCGATGGCGGCGCGAACCTGGGCGCGGAAATCGGCGCCTACTTCGACTCGATGCTGGTCAAGCTCACCTGCCGCGGCCGCGATCTGCCCGCCGCGGTGGCGCGCGCCAGCCGTGCGCTCGCGGAATTCCGCATCCGCGGCGTCACCACCAATATCGGGTTCCTGCTCGCGGTGCTGGATGATCCGGACTTCAGGGCGGGCCGGGTCACCACCTCGTTCATCGATGAACGCCGGCAGTTGCTGACCCTGCGCGGTTCAGCCGACCGCGGCACCAAGATCCTCAACTACCTCGCCGATATCACCGTCAACAAGCCGCACGGTGAGCGTCCGACGACGGTGTATCCGCACGACAAACTGCCCGCCATCGATCTGAGCGTGCCGCCGCCGGACGGTTCCCGTCAGCGGCTGCTGCGCTTGGGCCCCGAAGGCTTCGCGCAGGCGCTGCGTGAGCAGAAGGCCGTCGGGGTCACCGATACCACCTTCCGTGATGCGCATCAGTCGCTGCTGGCCACTCGGGTGCGCACCAATGGTCTGCTCGGTGTCGCCGGACATGTCGCGCGTCTGACACCGGAGCTGCTGTCCGTCGAGGCTTGGGGCGGCGCGACTTACGATGTGGCGCTGCGCTTCCTGTTCGAGGACCCGTGGGAGCGGCTGGCGGCACTGCGCGAGGCGGTACCGAATATCTGTCTGCAGATGCTGCTGCGCGGACGGAATACGGTCGGTTACACGCCGTACCCGGAGCAGGTGACGCGCGCGTTCGTGCAGGAGGCGACCGACACCGGTATCGACATCTTCCGTATCTTCGACGCGCTCAACAATGTCGATCAGATGCGCCCGGCCATCGATGCGGTGCGCGAAACCGGTACGGCCATCGCGGAAGTCGCGATGAGCTATACCGGCGATCTGTCCAACCCGGACGAAAACCTCTACACCCTCGACTACTATCTCAAGCTCGCCGAGCAGATCGTCGACGCGGGTGCGCATGTGCTGGCCATCAAGGATATGGCGGGTCTGTTGCGCGCCCCGGCTGCCGCGACCCTGGTTTCCGCGCTGCGCAGCAACTTCGACCTGCCGGTGCACGTGCACACCCACGACACTCCAGGCGGTCAGCTGGCCACCTACCTCGCCGCCTGGCAGGCCGGTGCGGACGCGGTCGACGGTGCGAGTGCCGCCATGGCCGGAACTACTTCTCAGCCAGCGCTTTCCGCGATCGTGGCGGCCGCGGCGCACAGCGAATACGACACCGGTCTCAACCTGCAGAACGTCTGTGATCTGGAGCCGTACTGGGAGGCGCTGCGAAAGGTATACGCGCCCTTCGAATCCGGGCTGCCCGCGCCGACCGGCCGGGTCTACACCCACGAGATTCCGGGCGGTCAGCTGTCGAATCTGCGTCAGCAAGCCATCGCGCTCGGTCTCGGTGACCGCTTCGAAGAGGTCGAGGCGAAATACGCTGCGGCAGACCGACTGCTGGGCCGTCTGGTCAAGGTCACTCCGTCCTCGAAGGTGGTCGGTGACCTCGCGCTCGCACTGGTCGGCACCGGTGTCGACATCGAAAGTTTCGCCGCCGATCCGGGCCGCTACGACATTCCGGATTCGGTAATCGGTTTCCTGCGTGGCGAACTCGGCAATCCGGCGGGCGGCTGGCCTGAGCCGTTCCGCAGTCGGGCGTTGGCCGGGCGCGGCGCGGCCAAGCCGGAGACCGCGCTGACCCCGGCGGACGAAGCCGGACTCGCCGGTTCCTCCGAAGAGCGCCGCGCCACGCTCAACCGGCTGCTGTTCCCCGGCCCAACCGCCGAATTCCTCGCCCACCGGGAAAAGTACGGCGACACCATGGGCCTGTCGGCAAACCAGTTCTTCTACGGATTGCGCCGCGGTGAGGAACACCGTGTGCAATTGGAGAAGGGCGTCACCCTGCTCATCGGACTGGAGGCCATCTCCGAACCCGATGAGCGCGGTATGCGCACGGTCATGTGCATCATGAACGGCCAACTGCGCCCGGTGGCCGTGCGCGACCGATCCATCGCCAGCGATATCCCGGCCGCTGAGAAGGCTGATAAGAACAACCAGAGCCATATCGCTGCCCCGTTCGCCGGTGTGGTGACACTTGCCGTGTCCGAAGGCGATTCGATCGCGGCGGGCGATACCGTCGGCACCATCGAGGCGATGAAGATGGAGGCAGCGATCACCGCGCCGCGCGGGGGCATCGTCGGGCGCGTCGCGATCGGCAAGGTACAGCAGGTCGAAGGCGGTGACCTGCTGGTCGAACTCACGGTGCGCGAGTCCGCGGCCGAATGACCCGGATCGTCGCGGGTACCGCGGGCGGGCGCCGGCTACGCGTCCCGCCCGCGGGCACCCGCCCCACCTCCGATCGGGTGCGCGAGGCCCTGTTCAGCGCCCTCGACGCCCGCATCGATTTCGACGGCCTCCGTGTACTCGACCTCTACGCCGGGTCCGGTGCACTGGGCCTGGAGGCCCTCTCCCGCGGCGCCACCCACGCCCTACTCATCGAGTTCGACCGCAAGGCCGCCGCCATCGTGCGCGGCAATATCGCCGACCTCGGTCTGCCGGGTGCCGAACTCCGCATCGGCTCCGTCGCCACCGTCCTGGCGGGCGGCGGCGCGGGAAAGTACGACGTGGTCTTCTCCGATCCGCCCTACGACGTCGACACCGCGACGGTCACCGCCGACCTACGCGCCCTCGCCGAACACGACTGGATGGCACCGGACGCCCTCGTCGTAGTCGAGCGTTCCATCCGCTCACCCGAGATCGTCTGGCCCGCAGGCTATATCCCCGCCAAGCCGCGCAAGTACGGCGAAACCCGCATCGAACTAGCCGAGTTCGCCCCGGAGTAACTCCGCCATCGCGGCATTCGAGGCCACGATCCGGCCTCCTGATACCGTCTGTCCATGGCAGAAGCGTTGTGCCCGGGCTCGTTCGACCCGGTGACCAATGGACATATCGACGTCTTCGCGCGGGCCGCAGCCCAGTTCGACGAGGTCGTGGTGACCGTCATGATCAATCCCAAGAAACAGGGGATGTTCAGCGTCGAGGAGCGCATGGAGATGCTGCGCGAGGCCACCGCGCACCTGCCCAATGTCCGGGTGGATTCCTGGCAGGGGCTGCTGGTGGATTTCGCCAAGCAGGAGGGCATCGGCGCGATCGTCAAGGGTCTGCGCGATGCTACCGACTTCGGCTACGAACTGCAGATGGCGCAGATGAACAAGAAGCTCAGCGGCGTCGACACCTTCTTCATCGCCCCCAACCCGGCCTTCAGCTTCCTGTCCAGCTCACTGGTCAAGGAAGTGGCGACCTACGGCGGCGATGTCACCGATATGCTTCCGGCCGCCGTCCACAAGCGCCTGCTCGATCGCCTCGCGGAACGCAAAGGCTGAACGCCCCAACGAAATCCGCCCCGGTTCCGAAGAACCGGGGCGGACTCGTGATAAAAGCTCAGAAGACCAACCCGCGCAGGGCGAGGAAGCGCATACCGCCCACCGCAGCGGTGATGGCCAGAATGGCCGCGGCCTGGAACGTACCGCCCATACCAGGCATCCACACCTCGAGCGCGGCGAGTGCGGCGGTGGTGATCCCGAGTCCGACCAGCGCGAGCCCACCACCCTCCCACTGTGCGGTGAACCAGCCGACCCGCCCCGCCGCGTGGAAGGTGAGTTGACGGTGCATTTCGTTGGCGATCACGGTGCTCACGACCGAGCCCGCGATATTGGCGACCAGGGGGCCGACGCCGTGCATCGCGAAGAACAGCAGGACATAGGCGACATTGCTGGAACCGCCGACCAAGGCGAAGCGGATCAGCTGAGCGAGCGCGCGGTCGCCACGCAGATACTGCATCAACTGGGCGAACCGAGCTGCAGTCGCCGACTGCAGCACCGGGTACGGTCCCACCCACGGCGTGTACAGACTGCTTGTCGGCAGAACCGCCGTCCGCGGTAGTTCCAGTACGGTCATTGTCTTTCCGATCCCACACGAGCCTTCGGTACGGACAACCGCGATGGTTATCGCAATCCGCCCGGTCGGCCTCCTCTATCTCCACAGTCCCGGTCAGGGCCTGCGATCCGCTTAAGAAGATCTTGTTTTTCGACCTTCATGGATAAATGTAGCACCAAGTGGAGGCATATCCTCCACTTGTTTTTGTGGCGTACGAGACACCTACACGACACACCGGTGGGTGACTCGGCAGGAGCCGTGACGAGGGGCACACTGGGCTGACGGCGGAGAGTTTCGCCGTAGGTCTGCAGGAGAGTGGGGTAGGAGCATGTATCGCGTATTCGAAGCCCTCGACGAGTTGGTCGCCATCGTCGAAGAAGCGCGCGGCATCCCGCCGACCCGCAGCTGCATCGTGCCGCGCGGGGACGTGCTCGAACTGCTCGACGACGTGCGCGATGCGTTGCCCGGCGAACTCGACGATGCCCAGGATGTGCTCGATCATCGCGACAAGATCGTCTCCGACGCTCGCGCCGCCGCCGAGAAGACCGTGACCACCGCCAATGACCAGGCTGACCAGACCATTGGATCGGCCCGCGAGGAAGCCGACCGCATTCTCGCCGACGCCAAGGCCCACGCCGATCGCATGGTCGCCGAGGCCAGCGCACATGCCGAGCACCTGGTGAATACCGCGCAGGCCGAGGCCGACCGCATCGTCGCCGACGGCAATGCCGAATTCGAGGCCGTCACCGGTCGCGCCCGTATCGAATCCGAGCGGATGATCGAGGCGGGTAAGGACTCCTATGACCGTTCGGTCGCCGAGGGCGTGGTCGAGCGCGATCGCTTGGTCGCGCAGACCGAAGTGGTGCGTGCCGCACATGCCGAATCAGCCAGATTGATCGACCGCGCGAACGAAGAGGCCGACCGGATGCGCGACGAATGCGACCACTATGTCGACAGCAGGCTCGCCGACTTCGAGGAGACCCTTAATTCCACCCTGCGGACCGTGCGCGGCGGACGTCACCAACTGCGCTCCGGTGCGGGCGCTCCCGACTACACGGCCGACTACCGCCGCTGACAGTTTGGGCGCTGGCCTTGCCCTCGCGTATTGTGGAGTGGTTGCCCATTTCCCCTCGAATGTGAAGTGAGTTCGTGATGTCCGCCCGTTCCGGTCCCGATTCGCGCCATCGTTCGGCCTCGCGTCGCGCGCCGGACGCCGGATTCGTGCTGGATGTCATCAGCCTGGGCCGTCGCCCCGGCACGATGAAGGAACTGCATCGCGTCGTCACCGCCGACGAGCGGGTCGGGCTGGACCTGATCGCCATTCCGGTGGGCGCCGAAGTGAATCTCGATCTGCGACTGCAAGCGGTGTCCGAGGGTGTGCTCGTCACCGGAACGGTCGCCGCGCCGACGGCGGGGGAGTGCGCGCGCTGCCTGGAACCGTTCACCGACACCGTGGAAATTCAGCTCACCGAACTGTTCGCCTACCCGGACAGTGCGACCGAGCAGACCACCGAGGACAACGAGATCTACCGCATCGTCGACGACAAGATCGACCTGGAACTGGTGATCACCGACGCGATCGGACTCGAACTCCCGCTGCAGCCGCTGTGCACTCCGGACTGCGCGGGCCTGTGCCCAGAATGCGGTGTCCGGATGGCGATTGCGGGTTCCGGCCATGGGCATGAGATACTTGACCCTCGCTGGGCCGGATTGGCGAAGTTCGCCGCCGAGTCGCCCGGCAATGGCAGCCCCGATTCGGGTGCAACCAACACAGACCATTAAGACCGAGACAGTGCTGCCGTACCGGCAAGCAATAGGACAAGAGGAGAAGTAGTCGTGGCCGTTCCCAAGCGCCGGATGTCCCGTTCCAACACCAGGTCGCGGCGCAGCCAGTGGAAGGCCACCGCGCCGACCCTGATCACGTGCCCGAACCGCGCCTGCGGCGAGAAGACGCTGCCGCATATCGCGTGCCCCTCCTGCGGCACCTACAAGGGCCGCCAGGTCACCGCTGCTGTCTGATCGTTCGACCTGTCGTATAGACGTGACCGCCAGCAAGGACGAACCCGGCGCGTCCGGAGAACATGCGAGCCTGCTCGCGGCGCTCGGCGTCGACGTGCGGGCCGATCTGCTGCGACTGGCGCTGACGCACCGGTCGTATGCGTATGAGAACGGCGGGCTGCCGACCAACGAGCGTCTGGAATTCCTCGGCGACTCGGTCCTCGGCCTGAGTATCACCGAGCGGCTCTACCACGAGCACCCGGACAAGTCCGAGGGCGAACTGGCCAAGCTGCGGGCGAGCGTGGTGAATATGCACGCGCTCGCCGAGGTGGCGCGCGGGCTCGGCGAGGGCGGCCTCGGCGTGCATCTGCTGCTCGGTAAGGGCGAAGAGCTCACCGGCGGCCGGGATAAGCCGAGCATTCTCGCCGATGGCATGGAGTCGCTGCTCGGCGCGGTCCATCTCGAGCACGGTATCGATACCGCGCGCGAGGTGGTGCTGCGCCTGTTCGCCGACCTGCTCGAGCGCGGCCCCCGGATGGGCGCCGGACTCGACTGGAAGACCAGTCTGCAGGAGCTCACTGCCGAACGTGGCCTCGGTGTGCCCAGCTATGAGATCACCTCGACGGGCCCCGACCACGATAAGGAATTCACCGCGACCACTGTGATCGGCGGTCGTCCGTACGGTCAGGGCGTCGGCCGCTCCAAGAAGGAAGCCGAGCAGAAGGCCGCGGGCGCCGCCTATCAGGCGCTGACCGACAGCATCTGATTTGCGGTGCCTGCGGCGCTGCGTGTGCACGGCCCCCTGGTGTCTCGCGTGCGAACGGCCGAGACTCGCGACTTCGTCGCATGCGCTTCGGGCACTCGGACGCGAGACGGGCCGCGAACGATGCTGGTAAGGCTCGCGCGCGGTGGTTGGCAGTGCGGTCCACCTCCTCATGTCGATTAGGAGTCCTCATGCCAGAGCTACCCGAGGTCGAGGTGGTCCGGCGCGGACTGGCCGCACATGTTGTCGGGCGGGTCGTCGAATCCGTCGCAGTGACCCATCCCAGGTCGGTGCGCCGTCATCTCGAGGGTGCGGACGATCTGACGGCCCGGCTGAAGGGGCTGCGGGTTGTCGCGGCCGAGCGACGTGGCAAATATCTGTGGCTCACCTTCGACGATCCGGATACCTCCCTGGTCGTCCATCTCGGCATGAGCGGGCAGATGCTGATTCGGCCCGCCGATGCTCCGGTGGAGAAGCACGCGCATATCCTCGCGACCCTCGACGACGGCACGCAATTGCGCTTCGTCGATCAACGCACATTCGGCGGCTGGGCGCTCGCACCGCTGGTCGAGGTCGACGGCACCTTCGTGCCAGAGCCCGTCGCGCATATCGCCCGGGATCCGCTCGACCCGCGCTACGACCCCGAGGCCGTGGTGGCCGTGGTGCGCGCCAAACAAACCGAGATCAAGCGGGTGCTGCTGGATCAGACCGTGATCTCCGGCGTCGGCAATATTTATGCCGACGAATCGCTGTGGCGGGCCGAGATCCACGGCAACCGGCTCGCATCCGGTCTGACCAGACCCGCCGTGCGCACGCTGCTCACGGCGGTCGGTGTGGTGATGGAAGAGGCGCTCGCGGCCGGTGGCACCTCGTTCGACGCGTTATATGTCAATGTCAACGGCGAATCCGGCTACTTCGAACGTTCGCTCGCGGTCTACGGTCGTGAGGACGAACCCTGCCGTCGCTGCGGTGCACCCATCCTGCGGGAAAAGTTCATGAATCGTTCTTCCTACTCCTGCCCGCGCTGCCAACCGAAGCCCCGTCGCCGTTAGAGTTGGCGAGCTACCGTTCTTTTAGGCGGTTCCGCCGAAGCCGACCGGCCGTGGAGGAAGGACTTATGCGCAAGCTCACCTACTACGTCGCTTCGACTATCGACGGGTTCATCGCCACCGAGGAGGGGTCGGTCGACTTCTTCCCGGTAGGTGGCGATCACGGCCCGGCGATCACCGCGCAGTACCCCGAGACCCTGCCGACGAAAGTGCGCGAGTCCCTCGGCATCGATCAGCGCAACCGCTACTTCGACACCGTGCTGATGGGTCGCAAGACTCACGATTTCGGCGTGCGGACCGGAACCTCCAGCCCGTATTCGCATCTGCGTCAATTCGTCGTATCGACGACGCTGCCCGAGAGCCCGGATCCGTCGGTTGAGCTCATCTCGGGCGATCCGCTCGCCACCGTGCGAGAGTTGAAGCGGGACAATGGACTCGGGATCTGGCTGTGTGGCGGCGGGGAATTGGCGCAGGTGTTGCTGCCGGAGATCGACCAGATCTTCCTGAAGCTGTATCCGGTAGTGCTCGGCCGTGGCCGTTCGCTGTTCGGTTCCGGTCCGCGCCTGCCCGAGGCGGCCCGCTTCCGGGTGATCACCAGCCGGGTGTTCGAGGACGGCGTCGCCTTCGTGAAGTACAGCCGGATTCGATAACTCCTGTGGCGGAAGGCGATTCGCGTGTCGCTACGGATCCGGGAAATGCGCCGGGTCCGGTGGAGGCGCTGCGCGAGATCGGCTTCTGGCTGGAACGCGCACGGGCGCAAACGCATCGGGTGAAGGCGTATCGTCGGGCCGCCGACATCGTTGCGCAGCTGTCCGAGGACGAGCGGGCGACCCATCGCGCGGCGCACACGTGGCAAGAACTCGCGGGGATCGGACCGAAGACCGCCGCCGTGATCGAGCAAGCGTATTCCGGTGCGGTACCGGACTATTTGAGCGAACTACGCAACGCCGCGCAGCCGATCGGGGCGCCGGGCAGGCCGATGCGGTCCCAGTTGCGCGGTGATCTGCACACCCACTCCGACTGGTCCGACGGCGGCAGTCCGATCGCGGAGATGATGGGCATCGCGGCCGCGCTCGGGCACGAATACTGTGCGCTGACCGATCATTCGCCGCGGTTGACCGTCGCCAATGGACTTTCGGCCGACCGGTTGCGGCGGCAGTTGGATGTGGTCGCGGAGCTGAACGAACGAGTCGCGCCATTCCGAATTCTTACCGGCATCGAGGTGGACATCCTCGATGACGGGACCTTGGATCAGCAGAGCGATCTGCTCGCCGAACTCGATATCGTTGTCGCCAGCGTACATTCGCATCTGCGTGCCGGCAGCGAGACCATGACCAAGCGCATGGTGTACGCGGTCGCGAATCCGAATGTGGATGTGCTCGGCCACTGCACCGGCAGACTGATCGCGGGGCAGCGCGGTCTGCGGCCGGAGTCGAGTTTCGATGCCGAACTCGTCTTCGAAGCGTGCCGGAGTTACGGGACGGCGGTGGAGATCAACAGCCGTCCCGAACGGCTCGATCCGCCGTCGCGACTGTTGCGGATGGCGGTCGAGATGGGGTGCTATTTTTCGATCGATACCGATGCGCATGCCCCTGGTCAGTTGGACTGGCTGGGTTACGGCTGCGAGCGCGCCGTCGCGAATGAGGTTGCGGTGGAACGGGTTATCAACACCTGGCCAGCGGAGAAGCTGCTCGCCTGGACGCGATCGGCCGCGGGGGACGTGGTTTGAGCGTCGCTTCGGCGCGAGCGGGCCGAACTGTCCGGAGGTGATTTCGGCAGACGCAGCTGAGCATCGGGTTAACTGTTGCCGAACACTCGTGCGGGGATCTGGGAGGATGCCCGATGACATTCGAGAATTGGTTGATACAGAGATCTTTTGGGGGTGGCGGTGGGCGGCTTTCCGATCGAAATCGTGCTCGGACTCATCGGTATCGCGGTGCCGATCGCCGCGTTTCTGTGGGAGTTCGTCTTCGTCGGACGTAAGGAACTCGGCTATCGGGTCCAGATGGATACGCCGGTCACCGGTGAGATCGAATCGGTCTTTCCCGGTGTGCTGCCGCAGCTGCGCCCGGCGCAAGACGGTGTGAGTCCGCCGCTGAAGGATCTGTCGGTGGTGCTGGTCCGCATCGAAAACAGCGGCGCGACACCGATCGACACGCATGACTACCAAGCGCCGGAGGCGGGCCGAATCGGCCTGCACCTGAACTTTTCACAGCGGCGGGTCATCGGTATGGCGGTGACCGAGTTGAGCGAACAGGGCCTGGCTGATTCGCTGGGCCGTGATTCGGGTATCGCGGTTCGCGAGGATACGGTCGGGCATATCGGTGCCATCGATCTGCCGAGAGTGCCGCTCAATCGCGGCGATCACTACAAGATCCTGGCCATCCTGCAACGGTCGGAGGGTACGGGAGAGTATCCGGATCCGGTGCTGAGCGGCGGTATCAAGGGTGGACGGATCATCGAAACCCAGAGTCGCACCGGCATTTCGCGAGTGATGGTGGCGCTCACGGCCTTCCTGGTCGCGGTGATCATCGTCCAGCTCCTGGTCTCCGTGCTCGCCCCCGATCCGACGCCATTGGATTGTGCCGCAGGAAAACTCACCGTAGTTGGCTCCTCCGCTTTCGAACCGGTCATTCGCGATGCGGCCGCTCAGTATGGGAAGCGTTGCACCGGAGCGGAATTCACCTTCGGCTTCGAGGGCACCGAACGTGGTCTCGACCGGCTCGCCGAGGAGGGCAAGGACGAATCCGATCTGATCACGATCAGCGACGGGCCAAAAGGTGATGGCTACCATCCGCTGCTGCACCGCCCGTTGGCGCTGTCGCTGTTCACCATGATCGTGCACAGAGATGTCGGTGTCACCAACCTGTCGGTCGGCCAGATCCAGGATCTGTATCAGGGCCGGATCACCAACTGGCGCGATGTCGGCGGTGCCGATCTGCCGGTCGTGCTCGTCAATCGGATCCCGGGATCGGGCACTCGAAATACGCTGGAGCGCAGGGTGCTCGGCGGTCCGCAGCCGGATAGGCCGCATGTCAGCTGCGTCGCGATCAAGGATGGCGCACCCGCGACGGCCAGATATTGTGATGTGCAGGTCACCAAAGACATGCACAGGGCAGTCAGCGATATCCCGGGTGCGATCGGCTACAGCGAGTCCTCCGAGGCGGTGAAGGCGGGAGCCACGCCCCTCACCATCAATGGCGTAACGCCGGGTCGTGACGCTGCCGTCAACCGCAGCTATCCCTTCTGGGGCGTCGAATACGCCTACAGTTACGGCGAACTCCCCGGCGATTCGCTAGGCGCGAGCTTCCTGCACTTCTTGACCGACCTGACCGGCAAGGATGTGCTGCGCGAGCACGGCAACGAGCCGTGCGGTGAGCTTCCCGATCGGGCCCGCTGCCTGCCGTCTTCGTGACGTTGTCACAAATGTCGCGGCTATCTCGTCCCACTCGGGTAAGCAATTTCGAGAGAGGACGACCCATGTCACGTATGAAGCTCGCCGAGGCGGCGCCGGAGATCTACCAGGCCTGGTACGCCGCCGAGCAGGCAATCCGGCGCGGACCACTGGATTCGACGGTGCGGGAACTGGTGAAGATCCGCGTTTCCCAGATGAACGGCTGCCTGTTCTGCATCGATATGCACACCACCGACGCGCGGATGGCGGGCGAGACCGAACAGCGGATCTACTACCTCAATGCCTGGCGTGAGTCGGTGAAGTTCACCGAGGCCGAACGAGCCGCCCTCGCCTACGCGGAGGCGGTCACCAGACTCGGTGAAAACGGTGTCAGTGATGAGATCTGGGCCGAGGTGGAGAAGAACTTCGACGAGGGTGCGCGGGCCGGTCTGGTCGCGGTCACCGCGATGATCAACCTGTGGAACCGGATCGGGGTGCCGCTGCGCATGCAGCCCGCCTCGGCGGCCGAGTCGTGAGTCATTCGGACGAGGGCATGATCGGTCTGCTGAAGTAGTCCTCGACCGGGACCGGACCGGTGTAGCGTCGGCAACCGCACTGCACCCATACGGGCCCGCCGTAGGTCTTGCGGACCAGCTCGGCATGGCAGGTGCCCGCCTCTGGATCGTGCAGCGACAGGTCGTGGCCACAGCCGCACCGGGCTACCGCGGTTCCAGCGGGCGAGCGCCTGCCGAACCGACCGACGGCCCAGCCGGCACCGGCGATTGCGGCCCCGACAGCAAGGGTGATGGGATCGAACATGCGCATATTATATGTATGCGTATAACGAGTCGGAAGGGCAATCGAGTACCGGATTCTTTCGCTAGCCGGTATCAATAGTCTGGTAAGCCCGCTTGGCAAGGCCGGATAATGGCCTATTTCATCCCAAAGGCTGAGATTTCAGACCGACTGCGTGGTTTGAGCAACCAGAAATAAGGTACGTCTATTGGCGGCCCCCCTGTTTACGCCAAACGGCGTGACCAGGCCAACCAAGCCTTCATGGACGGCGGTGCAGGCTCCAGTCTCCACCTCCGCCGCGGCGGCCAACACGTTCGGCGCCCAGTGCACCGAAGTGCTGGGTGGATGTGCACAAGGTTGTCCCTGGAAGGATGGTCATGAGCGCAGGTCTAATCGCGCCGAATTCGGCGCCCATTGCCGCTTCGGATTTGCTGTCTACCGATCACGTCGGTGAACGATTCCGCATTGCGATGGTTGTTCCGCCATACTTCGACGTACCGCCGAAGGCCTATGGCGGAGTCGAGGCCGTAGTCGCCGATTTGGTCGACGCATTGGTCGCACGCGGGCACGACGTGACATTGTTCGGCGCCGGTGAACCCGGTACCACGGCGAAATTCGTTCCGGTGTGGGATCGCGCATTACCCGAACGGCTCGGTGAGCCGTTTCCCGAGGTCGTGCACGCTCTGAAGGTGCGAAGGGCGATCGAACAGGTCGCCGCCACCTCCGGCGTGGATCTGGTGCACGACCACACCTTTGCCGGACCACTGAATGCCCCGGCGTATATGGGACTGGGCTTGCCAACCGTGGTGACCGTGCACGGCCCGGTCGACGAGGGCGACTGCTACCACTACTACCGTGAATTGGGCCAGGAAGTATCGCTGGTCGCCATCAGTGACCGGCAGCGCGAATTGGCGCCCGATCTGAATTGGGTCGGTCGCGTGCACAATGCACTGCAGGTCGACCAGTGGCCGTATCAAACCGAAAAAGGCGACTACGCGCTGTTTCTCGGCCGATTCACCGCGACCAAGGGCACGCATCTGGCATTAGAGGCCGCGCACGCGGCCGGTATTCCGCTGGTGCTCGCTGGCAAATGCAGTGAGGCCGCCGAGCGGGCGTATTTCGAGAAAAAAGTGCGCCCGCTGATCACCGAGCGTGATCACCTTTTCGGACTCGCGGATGCGCAGGCCAAGCGCAAACTGCTCGCGAATGCGCGCTGCCTGCTGTTCCCGATCGACTGGGAAGAGCCGTTCGGCATGGTGATGATCGAGGCGATGGTCTGCGGCACACCGGTTGTCGCGCTCCGCGGCGGCGCCGTTGCCGAGGTCGTCGTCGATGGCGTGACCGGCCGGATCTGTGATGATCCGTCCGAACTGCCCGCGGCGATTGCCGAAGCGAGCCAGCTGGATCCGGCCGCGTGCCGTGCGCACGTCGAGGCCAACTTCGGCGCTGGCACGCTGGGGCGCGGCTACGAGCAGGTCTATCACCAGCTCCTGCGTTCGCGGCGTCTTGCGCGCGCGGCACTGCTACTCGATGAGACGGTGCCGGTTCGTATTCCCGCCAGCGAACGCGTATGACCGCAGACGCAGGCGTCGCGTCGAATCCCGCACCGCTGAATTCCGGTGAGCCGACCGGTCTCGGCGGTTGCGGCAGTTCGGTGACCTTGGTCGAGGGCGGAACCTTCTGCCTGTCGAATCGGCTCGGTGATGTCGAACCGGGGCACCCGCACGGATTGTTCTTCCGCGACGCCCGCGTCATCTCCCGCTGGGAACTGCTGGTGGATGGCAAACCCGCCGAATCACTATCGGTACTCAGCCCGGAGGCGTTCGCCGCCAGATTCGTGCTGCGCCGGCCACCGCAGGCAGGACAGGCCGACAGCACCCTGCTCGTGGTGCGCGAACGTCTCATCGCCGATGGCATGCACGAGATTCTGACCCTGGAGAATATGGGCCGCGAGGCCACCGCGGCCACCTTGGAGCTGCATGTCGACGCGGATTTCGTTGATCTGTTCGCGGTCAAGGAGGGCCGTGTGGCGCACGGCCGCGCCGAAGTGACTGTGGCCGAAGGCGAGTTACTACTGCACGACCGCACCGATCGGATGCGCGGGCTCACGGTCTCGGCGACCGTCGAGCCCGCTGTGCTGCCCGGCACCCTGCTCTGGCGGGTGGTCGTGCTACCCGGCGAACGCTGGCAGACCGAGATCGTGGCCCAGCCGACCGTCGGCAATCAGCGTGTCCAGGCGCCATTGGCGCCGGGCGAACACCACGGGCTCAGCGCACCGAGCCGCAAGATGGCGGCATGGCGACACACCGCGACGAAAATTACTGCCGCGGATCCGGTGCTCACCCAGGTGCTCCGCCGCTCGGAAAGCGACCTGGGCGCCTTGCAGATTCACGACGAATCCGGCGAGGGCCGTCCGTTCGTTGCCGCGGGTGCGCCGTGGTTCATGACCCTGTTCGGCCGCGACAGTTTGCTCACCGCGTGGATGGCGCTTCCTTTGGAAGTGGATCTCGCGTTGGGCACACTGCAGCAGTTGGCCGAGGCGCAAGGTCAGTGCGTCGATCCGCTCACCGAGGAGGAGCCAGGACGGATCATGCACGAGATGCGGCGTGGCCCAGCCAGCGGGCATGTGCTCGGTGGCCATACCTATTACGGAACCGCCGACGCCACACCGCTTTTCATCATGTTGCTCGCGGAATGTCATCGGTGGGGTGCGGATCCGGAGGCGATCGAGGACCTGCTGCCCGCCGCCGACGCCGCGGTACGGTGGATCACCGATTACGGCGATCGCGACGGCGACGGTTTCATCGAATATCGCCGCGCCACCGATCGCGGCCTGGTCAACCAGGGTTGGAAGGACAGTTTCGACGGAATCAACGATGCCGCAGGGCATCTCGCTGAGGCGCCGATCGCGCTATGCGAAGTGCAGGGTTATGCGTATGCCGCACTGCTGTCCCGCGCGGAGTTGGCCGAGGCCTTCGACGATCAGCGCGCCGCGACCCGGCTGCGCGAGCGTGCCGCCGAACTACGCGGCAAATTCGCCGAACAGTTCTGGCTGCCGCAACAGGGGTGGTACGCCGTCGCACTCGACGGCCGCAAACGGCAGGTCGATGCGTTGACAAGCAATGTGGCGCATTGTCTTTGGACCGGCATCGCCAATGACGAGCACGCCGCCGAAATGGTTCGGCGCCTATCCGGACCCGAAATGGATACCGGCTTCGGGCTGCGCACACTCGCCTCGTCGATGGGCGCCTACAACCCGATGAGCTATCACTGTGGATCGGTCTGGCCGCACGATACCGCGATCGCCGTCGCGGGCTTGCTGCGCTACCGGCAGGTGCCGGGCGCGGTCGAGCTCGCTACCCGGCTGGCGGGCGGATTATTGGATGCGGCAACATCTTTCGGTGGTCGGCTGCCCGAGCTGTTCTGCGGATTCCCGCGCGATCAGTTCGCGGCACCGGTCCCGTATCCCACCTCCTGCTCACCGCAGGCGTGGGCCAGCGCGGCACCGCTATTGCTGGTGCGCTCCTTCCTCGGACTCGAGCCAGCCGCGCCGTCGCGCAGCCTCACTGTCAGACCGCAGCTGCCGCCGCAGTGGGGCACGGTCACACTGAGTGAGCTGCGGTTGGGTTCGGCGACGGTGGATCTCGAGGCCGAGGGAGATCAGGTCACCACGGCGCGGCTGCCCGATGATTGGCAGATCACGCGATGAACGGCGCTGAATCGGGTAGTCCATCACCGCAAGGACATTGGTTTGCTTCTCCACTGAATACCAACAGGCTGGAGGTGCACAATGCAGACATCACTGGATCGCCGGGATCTGTGGAGCACTCAGCACCGTGATTGCAGTGCCGAGCCCATGGATCTCGATCTCGACCTTGCGCGTTTCATCTGCAGTACGCATGCGGGCCATGGTCCGGACTGCCACCAGTATCTCGCCGCATCGGCGTATTGCTTCGCCCGCGTCGAGGACACCTGAACGAAATCGGCCGAGCGCCCATTCCTGGGGCATTCCTGCGGATTCGGCGGAGGCCGTCCAGGAATGAGCGCTCGGGTCACTGGCCTCGGAACGGGTACTGCGTGTCGAGATCGAGGTTCAGCTCGACCACATTGACGCGCGGTTCACCGAGGAAGCCGAGGGTGCGGCCGTCGGTGTGCGCATCGACAAGACCGCGTACCTGATCTTCGGAGATATTGCGGGCCTTCGCGATTCGCGCCACCTGAATGGCCGCGTACTCCGGCGATATGTGCGGGTCCAGACCACTGCCGCTGGCGGTGACCGCATCGGTCGGCACCGGGGTGTCTTTCGAGGCATCGCCGATGATCGGGACGATCCGGCCGACCGAATAGTCCTCACCTGGCTCGGCGCATTCAACCGTTACGCCCTTGTAGGTGGACCGGAACGGTTCGGCCGGGCACGCCTGGTTGACGCTTACCACCTGCACCGGATGCGAGACCTCACCGTCGGCGTCGCGCGGCCCGATCACCGAAAGCACCGCGCCGACGCCATCCTTCGTGCAGAACGGACGGCTGCCGTCGACCCCCTCCCGGTCGCCGACCGCCTTGCTGCGCGCGCATACGGTGGACAGCAGGCTCAACGTCACATTCGCAGGATCCGCGTCGATCGTGTCGACGATGCTCTCCGGGCCGAGATTGGAAGCAGCGGTGGCCAGCGGGTTATAGCCGTCGCCCGCTGCCGACGGACGGCTCTGGAAGTACTGCACCAGCGCATTGCCGTCCTTATCGGTGAACGATTGCCCGATGATGCCGCTGCCGACGACCTTGCCGTCGGACTCGATCAGCGAACCTTCCGCCTTATCGTGCAGACCGGGCAGCTGCGCAACCGCGAAAACCCCCAGCGGATAGACGATTCCGGTGATCGCGGTAAGCACAAGCAGCGCGCGTAGCGCGGCCAGATGCTGCCGGAACCAAGTTGACATACGCATATCAGGACATCCCGGGGAGGAGTTGGACGAGCAGGTCGATGAGCTTGATGCCGATGAACGGTGCGACAATGCCGCCGAGACCGTAGATCGTCAGGTTGCGGCTCAACAGTTTCGACGCATTGGTAGGCGTGTAGTTCACGCCCCGCAGTGCCAACGGGATCAACGCGATGATCACCAGTGCGTTGAAGATGACCGCCGACAGGATCGCTGACTGTGGGCTGGCCAGTCGCATGATGTTGAGGGCGTCGAGGCCGGGGAACAGTGTGATGAACAACGCGGGCAGGATCGCGAAGTATTTGGCGATGTCGTTGGCGATCGAGAAGGTGGTCAGGGCACCGCGGGTGATGAGCAGTTGCTTGCCGATTTCGACGATCTCGATGAGCTTGGTCGGATCCGAGTCCAGATCGACCATGTTCCCGGCTTCCTTGGCCGCCGAGGTGCCGGTGTTCATCGCGACACCCACGTCGGCCTGGGCGAGTGCGGGAGCGTCGTTGGTGCCGTCACCGGTCATCGCGACCAGTCGACCGCCATCCTGTTCCTTCTTGATCAGGGCCAGCTTGTCCTCGGGCGTCGCCTCGGCGAGGAAGTCGTCCACACCGGCCTCATCGGCGATCGCCTTGGCGGTCAACGGGTTATCGCCGGTGATCATGACAGTGCGGATGCCCATGCGGCGCATCTCGTCGAAACGCTCCCGCATGCCCTGCTTCACAACGTCTTTCAGGTGGATGACACCGAGTACCCGGGCCTTGCCGTCGTTGACCTCACCTACGACCAGTGGTGTGCCGCCGGATGCGGAGACGCCGTCCACGATCACGCCGATCTCGTTCGGTACATCGCCACCTTGTGCGCGGACCCATTCGACGACGGCGCTGGCGGCGCCTTTGCGCAGCTGATGACCCCTGGCCAAGTCCACGCCCGACATCCGGGTCTGCGCGGTGAACTCCACCCAGGTCGCGCCGGTCAGCTCGCCCGGTGTGCGCTCGCGCTTATTGAACGCCTGCTTGGCGTACACGACGATGGAGCGGCCCTCGGGGGTCTCGTCGGCCAAGCTGGACAGCTGCGCGGTATCGGCCAATTCGTCGGCCGCAACGCCAGGCACCGGAACGAATTCCGCGGCTTGGCGGTTACCGAGGGTGATGGTGCCGGTCTTGTCCAGCAGCAGGGTGTTGACATCGCCTGCGGCCTCGACGGCGCGGCCGGACATGGCAAGCACATTGCGCTGCACCAGGCGGTCCATACCCGCGATACCGATTGCCGAAAGCAGGGCGCCGATGGTGGTCGGGATCAGGCAGACCAGCAGCGAAACCATCACGATTCCGGTCACCCCGTGCAGGTCGAGTGCCGATGTATCGGCCACGCCAGGGTTATTGGATTTGGCGAAGATCGCCAGCGGCTGCAGGGTGACCACCGCGAACACGAAGATGATCGTGAGCGAGGCGAGCAGGATGTTCAGCGCGATCTCGTTCGGCGTCTTCTGCCGACTCGCGCCTTCGACGAGGGCGATCATCTTGTCGATGAAGCTCGCGCCCGGTTCCTGGGTGATCTTGACGACGATCCGGTCCGAGAGCACGGTGGTGCCACCGGTCACGGCCGATCGGTCACCGCCGGATTCCCGGATGACCGGGGCGGATTCACCGGTGATGGCCGACTCGTCCACCGAGGCAATGCCTTCCACGACATCGCCGTCGCCGGGGATGATCTGCCCTGCCTCTACGACGACATAGTCGCCGCGCTGGAGCGCGGGCGCGGCGACACTCTCCTCGACGACTCGCGCGCCGGGCGACCATTCGACCAGTCGACGAGCCATCGTGTCGGTCTTGGCTTTGCGCAGCGTATCGGCCTGAGCCTTACCGCGGCCCTCGGCGACCGCTTCGGCAAGGTTGGCGAAGATCACGGTGAGCCACAGCCACACCACGATCGCCCACGCGAAGAACGAGGGATCGGCGATCGCGAGGATCGAAGACCAGATGGCCCCGATCTCGACGATGAACATCACCGGGTTGCGCCACATGGTGCGCGGGTCGAGCTTGCGTGCGGCATCGGGTAGGGAGGTCAAGAGCATCTTCGGGTCGAGTGCGCCACGCGGGACGCGGCCACCTTTGTGCTCGGCCTGTTTCCTCGCCGCGTCGGAGATGTCGGCAGTGGTCACTTCGGTAGTGGGACTGGTCATTTCAGTGGATTCCTTCAGCGAGCGGCCCGAGTGCGAGTGCGGGCAGGAAGGTCAACGCGACCAGGATCACGGTGACGCCGACGACCATGCCGACGAACTGCGGCCGGTGTGTCGGCAATGTGCCGATCGACTCGGGGGTCTGCCCCTGCTGGGCGAGCGAACCGGCCAGCGCGAGCACGAAGATCATCGGCAGGAAGCGGCCGAACACCATAGCCAGGCCGAGGGCGGTGTTGTACCACTCGGTATTGCCGCTCAGACCCGCGAATGCGGAGCCGTTGTTGTTGGCGGCGGAGGTGAAGGCATACAACACTTCCGAGAGCCCGTGTGGCCCGGAGTTGAGCATGCCCGCGCGTTGTCCGGGCATTGCCATCGCGGCCGCTGTACCTACGAGCACGATGAGCGGGCTGATCAGGAAGTACGAAGCGGCGAGCTTGATTTCGCGCGGCGTGATCTTCTTGCCGAGGTATTCCGGTGTGCGGCCGACCATGAGACCCGCGACGAAGACGGTGATCACCGCGAGAATGAGCATGCCGTAGAGACCCGAACCGGTACCGCCGGGTGCGACTTCACCGAGCTGCATGTTGAACATCGTCATCAGGCCGCCGAGGCTGGTGTACGAGTCGTGGAAGGAGTCGACGGCACCGGTCGAGGTCAGCGTGGTCGCGGTGGCGAAGGTGGCGGAATCTGCGACGCCGAAGCGTGTTTCGATGCCCTCCATGGACGCGCCGATCGCGGTGGGCACGGTCCCGTGGTGCTGCAGCTGGAAGAAGTTCTGCAAGGTCACGCTGATCAGCGCGATCGTGCCCATCACCGCCACAATGGCGTAGCCCTGCTTCTTGCTGCCGACCATGCGACCGAAGGTGCGCGGCAGTGCGAAGCTGATCACCAGCAGCAGGAAGATCTCGAGCCAGTTGGTCCAGGTGGTCGGGTTCTCGAAGGGGTGTGCGGAGTTCGCGTTGTAGAAGCCGCCACCATTGGTGCCGAGCTCTTTGATGACTTCCTGGCTGGCCACGGGGCCGCCGGTGATGGTCTGCTCGGTGCCGTTCAGCGTCTGCGCGACCTGATCGTGCAGATGGAAGTTCTGAATCGCGCCGCCGGCGATGAGCACGATCGCGAAGATGAATGCGAACGGCAGCAGGATGCGAATGGTGCCGCGGACCAGATCCACCCAGAAGTTGCCGAGATCGCCGGTGTGGCGGCGCGCGAAGCCGCGCACCAGTGCGACCGCCACCGCGATACCGACGGCCGCCGAGACGAAGTTCTGCACCGCGAGACCGGCCATCTGCACAAGGTGCCCCTGTGTCGATTCGCCGGAGTAGTTCTGCCAGTTCGTATTCGTCACGAAGCTGATCGCGGTGTTCCAGGCCAGCGCCGGTGTCATCTCGGTGCCCGGATCGTTCAGGTGCAGCGGCAGCTTGCCCTGGATCAGCTGGAAGAAAAACAGGAAGAGGACGCTGACCGCGGAGAACGCCAGCACACTGCGGGCATACACGCCCCAGGTCTGCTCGACCTCGGGCTGCACGCCGATGGCCTTGTAGATCACCCGCTCGGCGCGGGAGTGTTTCTTGGCGTTGTAGACCCGGAACATGTAGTCGCCGAGCGGCACATGGACCAAGGCGAGCGCGATGATCAGGGACGCCAGGAGGGCGATCCCCGCTGTGGTCGTGTTCACCTAGAACCTCTCGGGGAAAAGCAGTGCCGCGACCATGTAGACAGCGACGAGAACGGCGAGAATCAAACCGATCAGGTTCGCGATCACAGCTTCTCCACCCCCCGCTGGATCAGGCCCAGCAGCGCGAAGATCGCCACGGTGAGCACCGTGAACACCACGACAGACATTTACACAACCTCCATTGGCGCTCCCCGCATGGAGCGCGACAGGGTGAGTCAAGCGGTCGTTCGAGCTGGTGCGGAGCCCGTTTACGGCTCCTTATCGCCCCTTGGACGAGCATTGACGCTTCGTTTACGCGGTGGTGCGGGCGGTGAAAGGATGCCGTCAAGGTAGGCGGCCAACCCGTCAACACACCGTAAAGATCCAGATAGGCCGCCGATACGGGAGTAGAAATTCATCGTCCGGCGTGCGGGGGATTCCAGCCCGACCGGGTTCCTATTGTTTCGGTGAAAGGATCGTCATGTCGGCTGTCACGGTCGCGGTGATCATCGGATTCATTTGTTGCGCGCTGATCATCCGCGCACTGGCGACGATGGGGCGGGATTCGGATATCACGACCGAACGGGTACGGATCTTCGGCGAAACGCCGTATCGCGCGATGATAGACGAGTGAAACGCGGCCAACTGCGCATCTACCTCGGTGCGGCACCGGGGGTCGGTAAGACCTACGCCATGTTGGGCGAGGCCCATCGCCGGCTCGAACGTGGCCGCGACGTGGTAGCCGCGGTAGTGGAGACACACGGCCGCGCCAAGACCACGGAACTACTGGCGGGCATCGAGCGGATTCCACCGCGCATGGTGGCCTATCGCGGCACGACGCTGCCCGAACTCGATGTCGAAGCGGTGCTGCGCCGCGCACCGGCGGTGGTGCTGGTCGACGAACTCGCCCACACCAACGCGCCCGGTAGCGCACACGCCAAGCGCTGGCAGGACGTCGAGGATTTGCTGGCCGCGGGCATCGATGTGATCTCGACGGTCAATGTGCAGCATCTGGAGAGCCTCAATGATGTGGTCGAGCAGATCACCGGCATCCAGCAGAAGGAAACCGTGCCCGACGCCGTGGTGCGCAGCGCCGACCAGGTCGAACTGGTCGACATCACGCCGGAGGCCTTGCGGCGCAGGCTCTCTCACGGCAACGTGTACGCCGCCGACAAGGTCGACGCGGCGCTGCGCAACTACTTCCGACCCGGCAATCTCACCGCCCTGCGCGAATTGGCGCTGCTGTGGCTGGCCGACCAGGTCGACGCCGCATTGGCGAAATACCGGGCCGACCACAAGATCACCGAGCTGTGGGAGGCGCGCGAACGTGTCGTCGTCGCGGTGACCGGCGGCCCCGAATCGGAGACCGTGGTGCGCCGGGCCAGTCGCATCGCCAGCAAATCCAGTGCCGACCTGGTCCTGTTGCATGTGGTGCGAGGCGACGGACTTGCCGGGGTATCGACGGAACGGCTGACGCGGCTGCGCGAATTCGCGGCGAGTCTGGATGCCTCGCTGCATACGGTCACCGGTGACGATGTGCCGAATACGCTGCTGGAATTCGCCCGCGAGGTGAACGCGACCCAGCTGGTGCTCGGCACGTCCCGGCGCTCGCGCTGGGCGCGGATGCTCGACGAGGGAATCGGCTCCGCCGTGGTGCAGGCATCCGGCAAGATCGATGTGCACATGGTTACCCACGAGGAGGCCAACCGTGGGCTGCGCCGCCATTCGCTGGTGCCGCGCCAGCCGATCCGCGCCTGGCTCGCGGCGGTGCTCGTGCCGGTGGCGGTCTCGGCCGTCTGTTCCGCCTTTCTGGACGGGTATCTGCAGCTCGGCGGGCTGAGCGCGGTGTTCTTCATCGGCGTCGTCGCAGTGGCGCTGCTGGGTGGCGTTGTGCCGGCGGCACTTTCGGCGCTGCTGTCGGGCATGTTGTTGAACTGGTTCTTCGTCGATCCGCGCTACAGCCTGACCATCGCCGAACCGGACAGTTTCGTCACGGTGGTGGTATTGCTGATCGTCGCGGTGGCGGTCGCCGCGCTGGTGGACGTGGCCGCCAAACAGACCAGGCAGGCGCGTCGGGCCTCACAGCAGGCCGAATTACTGACCCTGTTCGCCGGTGCCGTGCTGCACGGAGCGGATCTGCCCAAGCTGCTGGAACAGGTGCGCGAGACCTACGGGCTGCGCGCGGTCAGCATGCAGTGCGGTGACGAGGTGATCGCGGCGGTCGGCACAAATCCGCCGCAGCGGGCGTCGGAGGCCGAAACCGCGATTCAGGCGGGCGACGCGACGAGTTGGCTGCTGTTGGCCGGACGACCGCTGGCCGCGACCGACCGCCCGGTGCTCAACGCGGTCGCCAACCAGGCGGCCGGGCTGGTTCGCCAGTCCCGATTGGCCGAGGAGGCCAGCGCCGCCGCGGCACTGCTCGAGGCAGACCGGTTGCGCCGGGCGCTGCTGTCCGCGGTGAGTCACGATCTGCGCACACCGTTGGCCGGGGCCAAGGCCGCGGTTTCCAGCCTGCGCAGTGACGACATCGAGTTCTCGCCCGAGGACACCGTCGAATTGCTGGAAACCATCGAGGAATCGGTGGATCAGCTGACCGCACTGGTCGGCAATCTGCTCGACTCGTCGCGGCTGGCGGTCGGTGTGGTGCAGCCGCAGTTCCGACGGGTGTACATGGACGAGGTGGTGCACCAGGCGCTGGTGAGCGTCGGGATGGGTGCGCGCGGACTCCGGCGTGCGGCAATGGATCGGGTGAAGGTGGAGGTCGGCGAGGTTTCGGTGCGGGCGGACAGTGGCCTGCTCGAACGGGTGCTGGCCAATCTGATCGACAATGCGCTGCGGCATTCAACGCGTGATACACCCGTTCGGGTCACCGCGGAACGCGGTGGCGACTGGGTGTCGATCGCCGTGGTCGATGTCGGTCCCGGCGTTCCGCCGGGCACCGAGGAGCAACTATTCGAGCCGTTCCAGCGGCTCGGCGATCGCGACAACACCACGGGCGTCGGGCTCGGCCTGTCCGTGGTGCGCGGCTTCGTCGAGGCGATGGGCGGCACCGTGCACGCCGAACCGACACCGGGCGGAGGATTGACGATGATCGTTGACCTGCCCGCGGATGAAACCGAGGTGAGCAGCTGATGATGAGCACAACGACACCGCGGACCGCACAGGGAGTCGTGATGACCGACAAGAAGAAGGAAGCGCCGTCGACCAAGGTCCTTGTGGTCGATGACGAACCGCAGATCGTGCGCGCACTGCGCATCAATTTGTCGGTGCGCGGCTATGAGGTGATCACCGCGGGCACTGGTGCGGCGGCCTTGCGCGCCGCGGCCGATAAGCATCCCGATGTGGTCATCCTGGATCTTGGCCTGCCCGATATGGACGGCATCGAGGTATTGGCCGGACTGCGCGGCTGGTCCGTGGCCCCGGTGATCGTGCTCTCGGCGCGTACCGATTCGACCGACAAGGTGGAGGCGCTGGATGCGGGCGCGGACGACTATGTCACCAAGCCGTTCGGCATGGACGAGCTGCTCGCTCGGCTGCGGGCCGCGGTACGGCGCGGCGCGACCGATACCGATACCGTCGACCCGGTGGTGGTGACGTCCTCGTTCACCGTGGACCTGAGCGCGAAGCAGGTCACCAGGAACGGTGATCCGGTGCACCTGACCCCGACGGAGTGGGGCATGCTCGAGATGTTGGTGCGCAATCGCGGCAAACTCGTCGGGCGGCGCGAGCTGCTGCGTGAGGTATGGGGGCCGTCGTATGCCACTGAAACGCATTATCTGCGGGTGTATCTCGCACAATTGCGGCGCAAACTCGAGGTCGACCCGTCGAATCCGAAGCATCTGCTGACCGAGGCCGGAATGGGGTACCGCTTCCAGGAGTGATGTCTCGCAGATCACCGGCTCGAGTGGCCATTCGCGGAAGGGCTCGCGCTCGCGTGGCGTTGGCGGGGGTGAGTGTTCCGTTTCGAGAATGGCAGGATCAGACCATGGCTGACCAGACCCCCGCATCCGTGACGACGACCGAGCCGACCACCCTGTGGGTCGAGCGCACAGGGACGAGGGCGTACACCGGTCGCAGCTCGCGCGGTGCCGAGGTATTGATCGCATCGCAGGGCGTGCCCGGAGCGTTCACCCCGGGTGAACTGCTGAAAATCGCGCTGGCGGGCTGCTCCGGATTGAGCGCGGACTTCCCGCTCTCGCGCAAGCTCGGCGATACCTTCGACGCGACAATTCGAGTCTCCGGCGACGCCGACCGTGAGAACGAGGTGTACCCGCAGCTCGACGAGGTGTTCGAGCTGGACCTCAGCGAATTGGACGAGCAGGCACGCGAGCGACTGCTGGTCACCGTGCAGCGCGCCATCGACAAGGTCTGCACCGTCGGCCGGACGCTCAAGGCCGGTGCGAAGGTCACACTGACATTCGATATCGACGCCACCGACGCGTGATGCCGGAATCGGTTCGGCTCAGCGCATGGGTGCACGGCTACGTGCAGGGCGTCGGCTTCCGCTGGTGGACGCGCTCGCGGGCATTGGCACTCGGCCTGGTCGGACACGCCACCAACGCCCGCGACGGTCGGGTGCACGTGGTGGCAGAAGGGCCGCGACCCGCATGCGAAATGTTGCTGGATCTTCTTCGTTCCGGAGATACTCCTGGTCGGGTCGACCTCGTTGTGGAAAGCTGGGAGCCCGCGCGGGGAGATTTGTCCGGATTCGAGGAGCGGTAGTGGTTTCGACGACCGAGCGATGTGATCGTTGAGTACGGCAGGTCCGGGAGCGGGAGACGACGCGGGGCGGACTCAGCCCGATCCGGAGCCGGGGTCGTCGACGCCCGACGTGCCCGAGTCCGGCGGGTATGCGGAGTTTGAAAGCACGCCATCGCAACCGTTTTCACCGGGGAGTGGGGCCCGCTCGGAAGGTGCCGAGTCTGGTTCTGCAAGTCCTGGGTCTGACGCGGCGGGCGGCGGCTCTGGTTCGCAGGGCGGCGGGGCTGGTTCGCCGGGCGACGGGCCGGTTCAGCCTGGCGCCGAGCCGCGGCGGTTCAGTAGCCCGCCGCAAAGAGGCAGTATCCAGCGGCAAGAGCCCGGTATCACCCAGCCGCGTCCGCCGACGGTGGCGGAGGCGCGGGCGCGTGACAAGGCACGTAAGCACGCCGAGGAGGCACAGCGGGCCGCGACGGCCGCCGCCGAGCAAAAGAAGCGCACTCGCAAGCGCGTGCTCATCGGCGGTGTCGCCATTGTCGGTGTCGCGGGTTTGGTCGGGGGCGGTTATCTCGCATATCGCGCGCTCACCAAACCCGATCAGGTGACCGCCTATTGCACCGTGATCGATCAAAACGGTCAGGAGGTCACCGCGCCCGACGACGACTGCGAGGTCGCCTCGACCGCCGTCGGCTCCGGGACGACCGGCGCGTACACCGGCAGCAACGGGATCTTCATCTACAACGGGCACCAGTACCGCTACTACTACGGCGGCAACAACACCGTCGGCAAACCGCCGTCCGGTGGAACCACCGTGCAGCCCAAGGGTACTCAGATCTCGACCAAGAGCGGCAGCACCGTCACCCGCGGCGGTCTCGGGACCAGCAGCAAGAGCGGCGGAGGTTCGTAATGCGACGCGTGCGCGCTACACCGCGGCCCGGCTGGCAGCAGATCATCGAAGGCCAAGGCCTGGTCTACGGCTCGCCCGGCCGGGATGCGAGCGGTCTGCCCCGGCCGTACTGGGATGAATCGGTGCACTACGAGTTCGAGATGTCGGAAATCCTCGCGTTGGAGGCCGACGTCGAACTGCTGCATTCGATGTGTCTGAAAGCCGTCGAGCATGTCGTGCTCACCGAGCGGTACAAGGATTTCGGTCTGCCCGAATGGAGTTGGGGACCGATCGCCGAATCCTGGAAGCGTAACGACCCGTATGTCTATGGACGCTTCGATCTGCGCTATGACGCGCGCCGCCCGGCGAAGCTGTTGGAGTACAATGCCGATACGCCGACCTCGCTGTTGGAGGCGGCAATTGTGCAGTGGCACTGGCTCACCGCGCTCTATCCCGACGGCGATCAGTGGAATTCCCTGCACGAGAAGCTGGTCGAGCGCTGGACCGAGCTGCGCGACATCCTGCCGTCTGCACAACTGCATTTCACCTGGTCCGGTGCGGACGCCACCGGTGAGGACAATGTCACCACCGCGTATATGCAGGAGACCGCGGCAGAGGCCGGATTCGACACCATCGCTTTACCGATCGAGGAGGTCGGATTCGATAGCGAGCTGGAGCGTTTCGTCGATCTGGCCGAGGGGTCGATCGATGCGATTTTCAAGCTCTATCCGTGGGAATGGGTGCTCGACGACGATTTCGGTAAACGCGTGGTCGCGCGCCTGCCGCAGACCATGTGGGTCGAGCCGCTGTGGAAGACCCTGCTGAGCAATAAGGCGATACTCGCGATCCTGTGGGAGATGTATCCAGGGCACCCGAATCTGTTGCCGGCCTATCTCGATCAGCCCAATGAGCTCACCGAGTACATTCGCAAGCCGAAGCTCGGGCGCGAGGGCGCGAATATGACCATTGTCGGCGCGGGCCTGGAGACGGCCACCGGCGGCGTGTACGGCGAAGAGGGCTTCGTCTATCAATTGCTCGACCCGCTACCGGAATTCGACGATATGCGCCCGGTCCTGGGCGCCTGGATCGTCGGCGACAACGCGGCCGGACTCGGGATCCGCGAAACCGCCGGATTGATCACCGACGACGGCTCGGCCTTTGTCCCGCACCGCATTACGCAGTAACTACGCGACCTCACCTCGGAAGGATCACGATGACCGCAGTTGCCCTCGAATCGGGTTACTGGAACTCGCTCGGCACCGGCGTTGGAGCCATCGTCTGCTACGCCATTGTCGGCTTGGCCCTCATGCTCGTCGGCTTCTACGCCATCGATCTGACCACACCCGGCAAGCTGCGTGCGCTGGTCGCCGCGGGTAAGCCCAATGCCATCATCGTCACGGCCGCGGGCATGGTCAGCATGGCCTTCATCGTTGTCCTGGCGACCTACGCTTCGGCGGGCAAGCTTTCCGAGGGGCTCATCGCGGCCAGCGTCTATGGGCTGGTCGGCATTATCGCGCAGGTGATTTCGGTGCGGGTCATCGAGCGCGCACTCGGCATCGATATCGGCGCGGCGTTGGCATCCGATGTCTACACCACCGAGGTTCTCGTGGTGGCCGCCGCGCATTTCGCGCTCGGCCTGGTTGTCGCCTTCGCCATTCTGTAGATCCTGGGGGGGCGGTCCCGGAGGTCAGTTGTCGTAGGAGGCGACTCCTACCGGCCCGACCCCGAGACAGAGGTCGAGTCCTGTGGTGCGAGGACTGATTCGGAGCATGGAACCGCTCCCGACCACTCGAACGTAGACCGTGTTCAACCCTTCGCGAACCGGCGCGCCCACGGGCTCGCCGTGTTCGAAAGAGACGGTAATCCGTCCATCTTCATTTGCCAGATAGTTGAGCTGCACAGTCCATTCATGTTCGAGCATCGGCCCGTCCAGCGGAATATCGCTCGGCTGCGGGCCCCGAATCCGATACCCACAGCCACCCTCGGGTCCAGGCAGAACACTGCGATTCCACCAAACCGCCGCCGCCACGATCTCTCCACTATCGGTAATCATCCGCAGCCGCGGTGTCGAATCAGCAAACGTATTCGGCTCAGCGACCGGCGCAAGCACCCGACTGACCAGATTCTGCGGATAGGCCGTCGGATTCAACACATCCCACGGCACCTCCTGCTCCAGCAGCGGCACCGCATCCGCCCCCGCCAACGCCGCCTTCACATTCGTCACATACGTCTTGGTCGGATTAATCCGCCAAGACTTCACAAACGCCGCAGTAGACCAGAGACTGCTCACCAGAAACACCGCCCCCAATACCGCAGTGACCCGCGGACCAGGCACGAATACCGGTATGCGACTACCCATTCCGGGAATCCACCTGGTCATCCGGCCGCCGACCGCGAACAGCGCACGAGCACGGCCATGTATCGCGGGGAGCTGTCGACGCGAATCTGCGAGCCGCCCAGGAGTGTGGTCCTTCGGGGTGGTCGCATCGCATCGCGAGTCGGGAAGCACCGCGGCAGCGTGGCCGCGTGTACCCGCGAACAGCGCACGAACGCGGCCTTGTCCAACGGGGGCGCGGCGACGCGAACCAGCATCACGATCTCTGGGGCGCTGCCCACGCGCGAGATCGCGAAAGCCGGGAAGCATTTCAGCGGCGTGCGTATCAGGAAGCGAATCCGGAGCATGGTCGCGCGGTTGAGCACGCAATATCAGTGCACCCGCTGCGGTCGAAACCACTGCGATATCGGCGAAATAGCGCAGGGACTGCATCAGTTCGCCTGCGGTATTCGGTCCGCTGCGGGCCAAGGCGACCGGCAGTTGTGCGACGAGTACATATACCGCCGCTGTCAGCCATACCGGCCCCACACGAATCCGGGCACGCATGGAAAGCAATACGAGCGCACACAACGCGACCCACGCCGACACCACCGCCCAGCCTGGCGGATCCGCCCACGGCGTCGACGGGAGCCAGCGCTCCCAACTCCACGGTCCGCCGAACAGCGTTGGCACAATCCCCAATGACGTTGCGTCGGGCAATAAGTCACGCAACTCCGCCGGGCTGGTCTGCACCGCCGAAACGTCCACCACCGTCAGATATGCGGCAAGCCAACAGGCGATCACCACACCGGAGCCAGTCCACAGCGCCACCCCACGCCGCGCCACCACGCGCAGCGCGGATCCGAGACCGTCGACGTGCCGAACGAGCACGACTACGGCGAATGCCGCAAACGGAACGATCACCGACTTCTCGAAAAACAGCAGCGCCACCCCAAGCACCACGACCGCCGATACCGCATATCGCCGCCGCCCTGTCTCAACCAGCCGCACCGCATCACCGATCACCCAGGCGAGCGCGAATTGCAGCGGCAGCGCATTGAGCGCGGCGGCCCACCATGCGTATGCGGGCAGCGTCAGCGGGCAGAACAGATAGAACCCCAACGGCACGAGAATCGCCCAGCGGACCCCGGCGAGCACGACCAGCATCCGTACCACCGCCACCGACGCCACCAACTGCAGCACCACCAGCGATACCAGCGGCCCTGCCCACGTCAACGGGGCAACCCTGGTAACCACCCAAGCCGTAGCAAACGCCAACGGCATGAAATGCCCGTCATGGTTGTACAACAGCAAATCCGCGGACCACAGCGAATAACTTCCCGCCCGCCCCACCAAAATCAGATCATCCCAATAGAAAAACCCGCTCCCCGCCACCCACCCGCGAACTGCCAACTGCACCACCACGAGACACGCGGCCACCCCGAGCACAACCCGCCCCGCCCCAACCCTGCGCGCAGGCGCGACGTCGACCAAGTCCGGCACGGCGACGGTATCCATGTCACCCCACCGTAGTGTCACGCCCTGGCCGCGCGACAACTTCGCGCCGCGGACCGCGTGCTCTTTCGCGCCCGCGGTCGCGTTCTCCGGCGCCACGTACCGATTCACCGGGCGGAATGTGCGCGAGAGGTGAATCCGTGCGCGGAGCAGCTCGCGAGATTGCGGGCGGGCATAGCAGCCGCCGAGCATGCGCGCGTCGGCGGCTTTGGACTATCGGCGCGACGGGTCTGGCACGGTCATGCGCCGAGGGCTCGGGCCAGGTGTGGCCAGGAATCGTGGAGGTCGGTTTCGAACTGGCCCCAGGTGTGTGAGCCCTCGGGGCGGTTGACATGGATGGCGGGGAGTCCGAGCTCGCTGAGCCGGTCCGCGAACGCATCCGTGCAGGAGCTGGCGATGGCCTCGATGGGCGGGAAGCCGAGTCCGCCTTCATCGATCGCGCCTGGGGTGCCGGTGGCGGCCGAAAGGTAGATCGTCTTGCCCGCCAACGCACTCGCATTGGCGAACGCGTCGTGCGTTCGCCAAATCCCTTGGCCCAGCTCACCCCACATATTCACCGGATTCGCGCCGCCGCGGATCACCTGCGCGCTGACCATCGCCACCCCGAGCGCATCCGACGTCCACGGACATCCGCTGTAGGCCGCCACCGCGCTGTACACATCGCGCGCCTGGATCGCCAGATCCACCGCTGACCCCGCACTCATCGACACACCTGCGATCGCATTGCGTCCGGTGCTGCCGAGCCGGGTATCCATAACGGCAGGGAGTTCTCGCGAGAGATAGCTCTGCCAGCGGTTCCGGCCGACTGCCGGATCGTCGCTGATCCAGTCGGTGTACATGCTGTAGGCGCCGCCGATCGGCAGCACCACGTTGACATGTTTATCAGCGAAGAACTGCCGGACATCGGTATCGTCCCACCACGAAATGCCATCGGTGCCGCCACCGATCCCGGTGAGTAGATACAGCGTCGGCGCGGGACCGCCCGCGGCTCGAATCACCCTGTTGCTCACCACCCGGTCCATCGCGGGGGAATACACGTCGACTTGCGAGACCGAACCGTCCAGCGGTGTCTCGCCAACCACGTGCGGCGCCGCCACCGCAGGGGGAACGGATATGACAGAAATTGCGAAACCGGCCACCAGCGCACTCACGAGCGAGGCCAAATACCTTGAAGCCCTCACGATTCCGTAGTACCACCAGAGATCAATACGCAAACCCAATGCGTGCCAACACCTTCGAGATGCTCGCCGCGACCTGACTGGTTGTCAGTGAGTGTGTCGTCCGAAGCGGCCCGATTCGAAACCGGTCAGCATGCGGAAGGCGAGGACGGCGCCCCACGGGCCGATGACCCAAATCGGCCATGGGTAGGTGAATTCGCCGACACTGAGCGAGATCGCGGCCCAGATGGTGAGCACCAGGACACTCACTCCGAGCCATGAAGTACCCTCGATCTGCTGCCAGATCGGGAAGCGGCTCATCGAATTCTTTTGCACGGCAGACTCTTTCGGCAATTTCGGCAGATCCGAGAGCACGAGCTGCAGATCGTCGCGAACGCCGGTCTCATAGACGCGGGCGACGCGCTGATCGTATTCGGCGAGGTCGATTCGCCCGTCGGCCATATGTCGTCCGAGCAGCCGCACAACCTTCTCGCGCTCCGCATCGGAGGCCCGAGTACCAGGCGAGATTTCCATGTCCAGTTCCTAACGACTAGATCCATATTCCACATTGGAATGTGAAATCAGAATGCACCCTCCAATGTGGAATGTCAACCCTTGTGCGGAGGAAGTGGTCGTGCTCGGCGGAGTTCGGGCGTTGCCACCTCAGTGCGCTCGGCTACGCGGTGTGCAGCCTATGACCTGCGGTGACGCCGACCGGATTGCTCGTTTCGCCGCTGCGCCTGTTGTTCTCCCCGGTTCGGCTGATGTGGTTCGCCGGGGTGTACGCCGGATAGCAGGTGGCGGTGTGCACCGGAACTTTCGTCCCGGAGCATGCCGGTCGGCTGGCGGTAGTTCTGTTGTTCGCCGTACCGGGTGGCGGGTGGTTCTTCCCGGCGATCGCTAGACGGCTCCGACCGGCGCGGGTCCGCCGAGTTGCCGCGGCGGTCCTGTGTTGGTGCGCCTGGTTCGTCCCGGGGCGACTCGGTGCGGCGTCGGTTGGGTCTGCCCCGACTTGGGGACGGTTCGTCCCAGCTCTCACTCGAAGGCTCGGACTGACGGGGATCCACACCGGCTACATGGTGGGTGTACGTGGGTATGTGTGGTTCGTAAGGTGGCTGACCGTGGTGTTCGGTCGGTGCTGCGCTACGGCGGGCGGACGATGGCTCCACCCTGTCATCGGCCGATGATTCGTATCGGGATGCACGCGATCGCCTGATACGGCGTGCTGATGGATCGTCCCACTGGTCGCTTGGCGGTGCGTTCCACTGATCGCTCGATGCGTCGCCCCGATGGTCGTTCAGTGAGGTGTTCCAGTGATTGCTCGGTGTTGTGCCGTGTTGGGGGCTTTGGTGGTTGTCCCACTGGCTGCTCGGTGGTGTGTCCCAACGATCGCCCGCTGGTGCGTCCCAGCCGTCACTCGGTCTTATGCCCGCATGAGCCTCCGACTGTGCCTCCCGCCGATCGTTCGTTCTTCGGCGGGTATTCGACGGCTGGTCGCGGCGTCGGGTCGACGGTTCGTCGGAGCGTTCGGCTGGGTTCCGAGGATCTTGGGAGCGTTGGGATGCGGCGGCCCTGCGGCGGGTGGGCGGTGGAGGGTCTTGGTCGGATGATGGGTCGCGGCGGCCTGATCGGCTGGGCCGAGGCGGGTCCACGTGGTCGGGTGTATTGCGGCGCTTAGTCGCTAGCTGGTGTGCCCCAGTGGATTCGCGGGACGACGCGGTCGGATGATCGCGTTGGAGGGCCTCGGGATCGACCACCGGCAGCTCCCGGGTAATGCGGTCGGAGGTCTCGCCGCGTTCCCGGAAGGCGGCAACGATGCCTTGGTTGTGCAGCCAGGCGCCCGGGTCGTACCGGTCTCGGGGATCCAGCTCTGGAACCGCGTGTTCCAGGAGGTCGAGCAGGTCACCGCGGCCACCGCCGAGGGCGGCGCGAATGGCGGGGAAGGTGGTGGCGCGGAAGGCCCAGTCCCATTCGTAGGCCGGGTGGGTACCGCTGGAGTCGTGGCCGTGGAAGACCAGATCACCGGAGCGGGTGATACGAGCTCGCACCGATATGGCGTCGGATTCGATGAGGAAACCGCGGATGTCGGTGCGGGCGCGGGTGGCGGCGTGGTCGGCGGCCTTTATCTCGAACCAGGCCGTCGTGAGACCGGTAAGCGCGAGTACGGCGGCGAAGGCGACTTGGCCCCAGACATCGGACAGATCGTTTTTCCGACTGACCTCACACGCATACAGAAACACCAGGCTCCCCGCGACCAACGTCGCGATGCGCGTCAGCCGCAGCGCCGTCGGATGACGGATCAGACCGAGCGCGGTGCTGGTCTTGTCCGATGACATGCTGTGCACTCCAACTAACGGTCCGCTGGCGAATCAGACAGGATCGTATGCGCCCCGGCACGCCGGCGATACCGCAAGGACAAACCGGTCAGTCCGGGGAGTCGGGGTGCCCGCCGAGTCGAGGAAGACGAGTGATATCGCGCGGCTCGCATCGGCTGCTCCGCCCGCATCCCCAACCGCGTGGCCAGGGAGAACACCGGGCTCAGCACCAAAGGGCTCATCGATGTGAATCATCCTGGAAGCCAAGCGGTTGCTGATGCTCGTACCGGACTCGCTCGCCGAGATCGCTGCACGCCCGCCGCCCTCGCCACACGCGGAACGCCTGAGGTGCGAAGGCCGACAAGAGGTGCGAAACTGACACGCGGCCAGCAAATGTGGAGCACACCGAAATGCGGGACATCGGATGCGGAGTCGATAACCTACGCAGGGTGTCCGCCCGCTTACGGGGTAACCGATGCCAGACGGATACCATGGCTGGTCGCCCCGACGGGACGACCAATTGTCCGACAACCGCGCAGGGAAGGGTCGTCGAACTTGCACCTGAAGAGTCTGACGTTGAAGGGGTTCAAGTCCTTCGCGTCCGCGACGACCTTGCGTTTCGAGCCGGGCATCACCTGTGTGGTCGGCCCGAACGGTTCCGGTAAATCCAATGTCGTCGACGCACTCACCTGGGTAATGGGCGAGCAGGGTGCGAAGGCGCTGCGCGGCGGCAAGATGCAGGATGTCATTTTCGCCGGTACTTCCGGACGCGCGCCGCTCGGCCGCGCTGAGGTCACGCTGACCATCGACAACTCCGACGGTGCGCTGCCGATCGACTACGCCGAGGTTTCCATCACCCGGCGCATGTTCCGTGACGGCGCGGGCGAATACGAGATAAACGGCAGCTCGTGCCGCTTGATGGATGTGCAGGAACTGCTCAGCGACTCCGGCATCGGCCGGGAAATGCACGTCATCGTTGGGCAGGGGCAACTCTCGGCGATTCTGGAATCGCGTCCCGAGGACCGCCGCGCCTTCGTCGAAGAGGCCGCCGGTGTGCTCAAGCACCGCAAGCGCAAGGAGAAGGCGGTCCGCAAGCTGGAGGCGATGCAGGCCAATCTGGCCCGCCTCACCGACCTCACCACCGAGCTGCGCCGTCAGCTCAAACCGCTCGGCAGACAGGCCGAGGTTGCCCGGCGCGCCCAGACGGTACAGGCCGATCTGCGCGACGCGCGACTGCGGCTGGCCGCCGACGACCTGGTCACCCGGCGCAACGAGCTGGAAAGTCAGCAGAGCAAAGAAGCGTACGCGCGCGAACAGCAGATCACGGTGCAGACCGAACTCGATGCCGCCAATGCCGCACTCGCACAGCAGGAATTCCAGCTGTCCCGGCTGACCCCGAGCGCCGAGGCCGCCGCGCAGATCTGGTTCCAGCTGTCCGCGCTGGCCGAGCGGGTCAACGCCACCATCCGCATCGCGGGCGACCGAGCCCGCAACCTGCACACCGAAATACCCGTCGGCAGCGGTCGCGATCCGGAGCAGCTCGAGGCCGAGGCCGAACGCGTGGAGGCCGAGGAGGCCGAACTGCGCGAGGCCGTCGAAATCGCCGCCGAAACCCTGGAGGCCGCGCGCGAGGCACTCGCCGAACGCGAGCAGGCCGCCAAGGCTGCCGAGCAGGCACATCTGGCCGCGGTGCGCGCTATCGCGGACCGTCGTGAGGGTCTGGCGCGGTTGTCCGGCCAGGTCGAAAACCTGCGCACCCGATCGCAGTCGGTGGATGCGGAGATCACCCGGCTCACCGTCGCGATCGGCGAGGCCCGCCAGCGCGGTGCGGCAGCCCAGGCCGAATTCGAAACGGTCCAGGGCGAACTCGGGGAACTCGAGGCCGGTGAAGCCGGTCTGGACGCCCAGCACGAGCACGCGGTGCAGGCCCTCGAACTCGCCGATCAGCGCGTCACTGAACTGCGCGAACAGGATCGCGACGCCAGCAAGCGGGTGGCCTCGCTGAGCGCCCGCATCGAAGCGTTGGGCATGGGTTTGGCGCGCAGGGACGGCGCGGCCTGGCTGGTCGAGAATCGGGCACAGGGCCTGCTCGGGCCGCTCTCCGGGCTGATTCGGGTGCACGGCGGTTTCGAGGCCGCGGTCGCCGCGACCCTCGGCCCGCTCGCCGACGCCGTTGCCGCCGATACCGGAGATTCCGCACACGCCGCGGTCCGGGCGCTGAAGCAGGCCGATGGCGGCCGCGCCGCGCTCGTCTTCGATGCCGCGGCTGCGCCGATCACCTCCGATGGCGTACTGCCCGGCGGGGCGCGCTGGCTGGCCGACGTGGTCGACGCACCCGACAACGTGCGCGGCGCCATTACCGCGCTGACCGCCGGTGTCGCCGTGGTCGACGATCTCGCCGCCGCCACCGAATTGGTCCGCGCTCGGCCGGAACTGCGCGTGGTCACCCGCGACGGTGATCTCACCGGAACCGGGTGGGTGCTCGGCGGATCCGATCGCGCACCGAGTCAGCTGGAAATCCAGGCCGATATCGATACCGCCAAGGCCGATCTGGTCGCCGCCCAACGCCGGGCCGAGGAGCTGGAGGCGGCCCTGTCCGGTGCATTGGCGGAACAAACCGACCGCAAGGATGCCGTCGACCAGGCACTGCTCGCACTGCATGAATCCGATCAGGCCCTGGTCGTGATCTACGACCGTCTGGGGAGGCTCGGTGAGGTGGCGCGCACCGCCCAAGCCGATATCGACCGGCTCACCGGCCAGCGCGCGGAAACCGAGTCGGGTAGGGAAGAGGCGCTGTCGGCGCTGGCCGATCTCGAAGAACGGCTGCGTCGTACCGAACTCGAATCCGAGGTCGACGACGACGGCATGGGCGCGGCGGGCACCGAATCCGCCGGACGCGACCGGGAGGAAGCCGCCGCCGCATTGGCCGAGGCACGATCCATGGAAGTGGAGGCTCGCCTGACCGTGCGCACCGCCGAGGAACGCGCGGAATCGGTTCGCGGCAAAGCGGATTCGTTGCGCCGGGCGGCACGTGCCGAACGTGAGACCAGGGCTCGCGCCGAACGTGCACAGGCCGCGCGCAAGCAGGCCGCCGAAGTCGCCGCCGCGGTTGCCGAATCCGGTGCCAAGGTCGCCGCCGAACTGGAATCCGTTGTGGCGCAGGCCGGTGCGCGCCGCGACGAACTGGTGCGCCGCCGCACCGAATGTGCCACCCAGGTCGAACAGATCAAGGAGCGGGTCCGCGCGCTGACCACCCAACTGGCCCAACTCACCGACGCCGTGCACCGCGACGAGGTCGCCAAAGCCCAAGCGGCGCTGCGCATCGAGCAGATCGAGGCGACCATCGCCGAACAGTTCGGCATCGCACTGGCCGACTTGATCGCCGAATACGGTCCGGATGTGCCGATGCCGCCATCGGATCTGGAATGGCAGGAGTACGAACAGGCCAAGGAGCGCGGCGAACAGGTGACCGCGCCCGCACCGATGCCGTTCGACCGCAAGTCCCAGGAGCGCCGCGCCAAGCGTGCCGAGAAGGACCTTGCCACCCTCGGCAAGGTGAATCCTCTTGCGCTGGAAGAATTCGCGGCGCTCGAGGAGCGCTACAACTTCCTCGCCACTCAGCTGGAGGATGTCAAGAGTGCGCGCAAGGATCTGCTGGATGTGGTCGCGGAAGTCGATGCGCGCATCCTGCAGGTGTTCACCGAGGCGTACGAGGATGTCGAGCGCGAATTCGTCGGCGTCTTCGCGAAACTGTTTCCGGGCGGCGAGGGCAGGCTGGTGCTCACCGATCCATCGGACATGCTGACCACCGGTATCGAGGTGGAGGCGCGTCCGCCCGGCAAGAAGGTCAAACGACTGTCGCTGCTGTCCGGTGGCGAAAAGTCGCTTACCGCGGTTGCCCTGCTGGTGGCCATCTTCCGCGCCCGCCCCTCACCGTTCTACGTGATGGACGAGGTCGAGGCCGCGCTGGACGACACCAATCTGCGCCGCCTCATCGGTCTGTTCGAGCAGCTGCGCGAGAAGAGTCAGCTGATCGTCATCACCCACCAGAAGCCGACCATGGAGATCGCCGACGCCCTCTACGGCGTCAGCATGCGCGGTGACGGCATCACGCAGGTGATCAGTCAGCGGCTTCGCGGGGAGAACCTGGCTCCGGTCGGCGCGGCCAGCTGACGAACCCCTTGTGATCGTCGCCTTTTCGACCTGACTGCCATAGCGCACTCGTCCTCGGGATCCGCATCTGCGCGCCCAGTGCGGATCCCGACGACGTGGGTCAGTGTGCGGCGGCGAGCCGGTCGCGGTCCTGTTGGGCCTTGATCTGGGCGGCACCGGTTGTGTCGAGCCAGGATTCGAGGGTATTGAGGGCCGGGTAGATCTCCCGGAGCGCGGGGATGTCCGCGTGCCAGCCGCCGCCGGATTCGTGCAGCAGCCGCCAGGTGTTGCCGATCTGTTCGCCGAGGGCATCGGCTTCGGCCTCGGTGACCTCGTGGTAGCGCACCGGATATCCGGTGGCTCGGGTGATCGCGGCCAGGGCTGCGACGGGAGTGAGTGCGTCACCGGCCAATTCGAGGGTTCGGCCGTGGAAACGATCCGGGTCAGCGAAGGCGAGTGCGGCGAAGGCCGCGATATCGTCGATCGCGATCATCTGCACCGGCTTGTCCGCCGGGAACAGATGCTTTTGCACGCCGTCGACAATGCCGTCCACCGGACTGCCACGCAGGACATAGTTCTCCATGAAGCGCACCGGACGCAACAAGGTATAGCGCAGACCGCTGGCCGCGGTGGCCTCCTCGATACTGCCCTTTCCGGCCTGGCCCCAGGCGGCCTCATCGGTCATCGAAGCGACACCGGTGAATACGATCTGGTCGACGCTCGCACGTTTGGCCGCGTCGATCACCGCGAGGCCCCGGGTAGCTTCCAACTCCGCATTCCAACCATTCGGACCGAAAGCGGCAGGGGGCACCAGAAATACGCCACGCGCTCCGGCAACGGCCGCGTCGAGTGTTGCGGGAGTGTCGAAGTCACCGGTCACCAATTCGGCGCCGGCATCGGCCAATGCACGGGCCGCGGGGGCCTGTGGATCCCGGACCAGCGCGCGCACCGCGATACCGTCGGCCAGCAGTCGGCGCGCGGTCGCGCCGCCCTGCTTGCCGGTTGCGCCGGTGACCAGGATTGGGTTCTGCTGAAGGGACATACTCGCCTTCTCTGCTCGATACAATCGGGTCGGATAACCCGTATTTGGACGATATGGGTGCGATCGCCCGCTTGGCCAGGTCCAGGAAACGGAAGGCCGTAACGAAATGTCTGCTTCGCTGTCCGCTCCGGCGCCTGCCGCGGGCCCCGCGCGGGCCGATGCCCGCCGCAATCGCGCGCTGGTGCTGGCCGCCGCGCAGCGTGCCTTCGCCGAACAGGGCATCTCGGTCTCACTGGCCGAGGTCGCCCGCAGGGCCGGGGTGGGCGCGGGCACCGTCTATCGGCATTTCCCCACGAAAACCGATCTGCTGGAAGCGGTTATGCAACAGCGCGTCGACCGGCTCGCGACACTGGCCGCCGAATATCTCGACGCGCCGGATCCCGGTGCCGCATTCTTCGCGATCTGCACCGAGGTGGTCATCTCGTCCCCACGCAGCCAGGCGCTCTGCGATATGGTCCAGTCCGATGACGGCTGGCCGAAGGCGCTGCTACGCAGCGCGGGCGACCGCTTCCATCATGCGCTCGGCGCGCTGCTGACCGCCGCGCAGCGCCAGGGTGCGGTCCGTGCCGATATCGAAATCGGCGATGTACTGGACCTTTTCACGGGATGCGTCGCGATCCAACGACGTCAGCGCCCCGGCCGGCCGATGATCAAGGCGGTCGCGATCATGCTCGATGCGATGCGCGCGAACCCCGTAACGAAACCTGATTCCGAGCCCAAGCCTCGTAACGAAACGGGTCCTCGTAACGAAACTCCGCACTGTCCGATATGCGGTACCGAAATCCGTCCCACCGGCACCGGCCGCCCGGCCCGATACTGCTCGGCGGCCTGCCGTCAGAAGGCGCACCGTCAACGAACTACCCGCGCGGCGCTCACCGAGGCAGCCTCGCGGCGATAACACCACCGAATCGGCCCAGCGACCGACTGCCCGGGGCCGGACGTGGCTATTGGCATCGGTCGGCGACGGGGCTAGAGCAGATCGCTCACATCATCCGGTACGTCGACGGCGTATTTGCGCAAGATGTCCATCGAGATCACTTCCAGGGCGTTTTCATGGGTGGCCGCCAGCACCACGGGCGCGGCAACACCATCCTCGTGGGCGTGCAACCAGCGCACGGCCACCACACACCACCGGTCTCCCGGCTGCAGGCCCGGGAAGTTGTTCTCCGGACGCGGCGTACTCAGATCGTTGCCTATGGACGCCTGGTGTTCGAGAAATTCAGCCGTGACGACGGTGCACACGGTATGGCTGCCCAGATCCTCCGGCCCGGTACTGCAGCAGCCATCCCGGTAGAAGCCGGTGAGAGGATCGGTGCCGCACTCTTCCAGCGGCCCCCCAAGCACGTTTCGATCGGTCACGTCGCCGATACTATTGTCCCTTCGCGAGAAGTTCCGCAGGACAAGAAATCTCGGGGGTTGTGTGTCGGGTCCAGGACGCTGTGGTAAGGCGAAGGATCCGGTTCTGCAAGGATGGTCGGCGTGAGTTCCGAAGCCTGGATCCTGATCGCCGTTGTCGCCGCCTTGCTGGTGGTGGCGTTTGTCGCTGGATTCATCCTGTACAAGCGCCGACGCGTCACTCTGACGCCACCCGTCGCCGACAAAGAAGTGACCGACCGGTCGGGTGGATACGCGGCCTCCGGTGGCTTCAACTTCAGTCAGGGCGGCATGGCCACCGCGACACGCCCGGAGCCCGCACCGATCGAACGAACCGATACCGAGGGGCAACCCCATATCGGCGACGACGCGGCGATTCCACGTGACGCGCCGAAGCGTGGCATTACCAATGTGCCGCTGCCCGAGGGCGATGTCGAAACCGCGGAGTCCGCACCGGTCGAAACCGATTCCGCGGGCACGCCGGCCGAATCCGCAACGGCCACGGTCGATTCGGACACCGCGGTCGATTTGGACGAGGTAACCGCCGAACCCGGAACCGCCCCGCCCACCAGCACCGATGGCGCCCCGCGTGCGGACACCGCCACCTCCGCGGCCCCAGGAACCGCCGCGCCGACCGACACCGCCGCGCCGACGGAGACTGCTGCGCCGACGGAGACTGCTGCGCCGACGGAGACTGCTGCGCCAACGGACACCGCCGCGTCGACCGACACCGCCGCGCCGAGGGACACCGCCGCGCCAACGGACACCGCCGCGCCAACGGACACAAAACCGGCTCCTCCTGCGGACACCACCCCGCCCACTCCCGACAAAACCTCCGTAGAAACGGCCCGCGAACCTCGCGCCGCCGACGCGGCGACCACGCCCGCCCTCGAGGAAATCGAGCCGATCGCGGGCCGCCTGGTTCGCCTGCGCGGCCGCTTGTCCCGCTCGCAGAACGCCGTCGGCAAAAGCCTGCTCGGTCTGCTCGGCGGCGGCGACCTCGACGACGATTCCTGGGAAGAGGTAGAGGACACCCTGGTCCTCGCCGATCTGGGCACCGCGAGCACCACGGCGGTGGTGGAGCGGTTGCGCGAGGAGATGGCCGCACGCAGCGTCCGCAATACCGAACAGGCCCGCGCCGTACTGCGCGAGGTATTGATCGAGGCGCTACGTCCCGAACTCGACCGCTCGGTGCGTGCGCTCCCGCACGACGATCACCCGTCGATCCTGCTGGTCGTCGGCGTCAACGGCACCGGCAAGACCACCACGACCGGCAAACTCGCCCGCGTACTGGTCGCCGACGGCCGCCGGGTCCTGCTCGGCGCCGCCGACACCTTCCGGGCCGCCGCCGCCGACCAGTTACAGACCTGGGGTGAGCGGGTCGGTGCGGATACGGTTCGCGGCAAGGAGGGCGCGGATCCGGCCGCGGTCGCGTTCGATGCGGTCAGTGCGGGTATCGAGCGCGGCGTCGATGTCGTCATGATCGATACGGCCGGCCGGCTGCACACCAAGACCGGGCTGATGGACGAGCTCGGCAAGGTCAAGCGCGTTGTAGAGAAGAAGGCCGCCGTCGACGAGGTCCTGCTCGTCCTGGATGCCACCGTCGGGCAGAACGGCCTCATGCAGGCGCGGGTCTTCGCGGACGTCGTCGATATCACCGGCGTCGTGCTCACCAAGCTGGACGGAACTGCCAAGGGCGGCATCGTCTTCCAGGTGCAGCACGAACTCGGTGTTCCGGTGAAACTGGTCGGCCTCGGCGAGGGGGCCGACGACCTGGCGCCCTTCGAACCCGGCGCCTTCGTGGACGCGTTGCTCGGCTAGTTTCGCGCCTCGATCCTGCCTCTCGGAAACAGCTGTCGGTTTGCTCCGACCTGGATCGCACACCGGCGATGAAACCTCTGTGTACGCCAGGAAACGTCGTAGCAACACAACTGCCCCACGCGTTCACTTAGGCGAAACACGGCATCATCACGGATGAAACACCGAATGAGGACCCTTCTGTGCAGGTCCAATTGCCGGAGTCGGCTGGGCCCGAGATGAGGAGGACATTAAGGTGGCTTTTCCCCTTACCGGTGCACCGGACACCGGTGACACCGCATGGATGCTGGCCAGTTCAGCGCTCGTGTTGTTGATGACGCCCGGCCTGGCGTTTTTCTATGGCGGCATGGTCCGTTCCAAGAACGTGCTCAACATGATCATGATGAGCATCAGTGCCATGGGCTTGGTCGGCGTGCTGTGGTCGCTATACGGATACTCGACCGCGTTCGGTGACAACAAGTTCGGCGTGATCGGCGATCCGGCGCAGTTCTTCGGACTCAAGGGTCTGATCGGCGGCAATTCGGTTGCCGAGGTCAAGGACGCGAGCGGCGCTGTCACCACTGCGGCAGTGAACATCCCGCTCGCGGGCACGATCCCCGCGACCGTGTTCGTCGCGTTCCAGTTGATGTTCGCGATCATCACCGTTGCCCTCATCTCGGGTGCGGTCGCCGACCGCCTGAAGTTCGGCTCCTGGCTGCTGTTCGCCGGTATCTGGGCGACTGTCGTGTACTTCCCGGTCGCGCACTGGGTCTTCGACTTCGACGTCAAGGACACCGACGGCAATGTCGTGCACGAAGGCGGCTGGATCGCGAACAAACTGCTCGCGGTCGACTTCGCCGGTGGTACCGCGGTCCATATCAACGCCGGTGCGGCGGGCCTGGCCCTGGTGCTGGTGCTCGGCAAGCGCAAGGGCTGGCCGAAGACCCCGTTCCGGCCGCACAATCTGCCGTTCGTGATGCTGGGCGCGGGTCTGCTGTGGTTCGGCTGGTTCGGCTTCAACGCCGGTTCCGCGGTTTCCTCCGGTGGTCTGGCCGGTTCGACCTTCATCACCACCACCCTCGCGACCTGCGCGGCGATGCTGGCCTGGCTGCTGGTGGAGAAGATCCGCGATGGCAAGCCCACCTCGCTGGGTGCGGCCTCGGGTGTGGTGGCCGGTCTGGTCGCGATCACCCCGTCGTGCTCCTCGGTCAACGTGGTCGGCGCCCTGGTGATCGGCTTCGTGGCGGGTGCGCTCTGTGCGCTGGCGGTCGGCCTGAAGTTCAAGTTCGGCTTCGACGACTCACTCGATGTGGTGGGCGTGCACCTCGTCGGCGGCGTCATCGGCACCCTGATGGTGGGTCTGGTCGCCGCTCCGGAGGCGGGCGCTGGCAAGACCGGCCTGTTCTACGGCGGCGGGTTCGACCAACTGTGGCGTCAGGCCATCGGTGCCGGTGCGGTACTTGCGTTCTCCTTCATCGCGAGCCTGATCATTGCCTATATCGTGAAGTTCACCATTGGGCTGCGCGCCAGCGAGGAAGCCGAGTCGGTGGGCATGGACGAGTCCGAGCACGCTGAAACGGCATACGATTTCGCTGCTGTGGGTGGCACGGCACGTACCGCCGTCAAGGAGGCATGACGACATGAAACTGATCACCGCAATCGTCAAACCGTTCACTCTCGAGGACGTCAAATCCGGGCTCGAGCAGGCTGGTGTGCTGGGCATGACCGTCAGCGAGGTACAGGGCTACGGCCGCCAGAAGGGGCACACCGAGGTCTACCGCGGCGCGGAGTACTCGGTGGATTTCGTGCCGAAGGTTCGGGTCGAGGTTGTCGTGGACGATGCCTCCGTCGACAAGGTCGTCGAAGTGATCGTCGAGGCTTCCCGCACCGGCAAGATCGGTGACGGCAAGGTCTGGGTGACCCCGGTGGAGTCGATCATCCGAGTACGGACGGGCGAACGCGGTACCGACGCTCTCTGATCGGAAAATCGAAATCGAGCGGCGGCCCCGCTCCCACCGGATAGCCCGGTCGGGGCGGGGCCGTACGCATTTGGATGGACGGTGGGTTTGTGGGTAGTCACGAGCAAGACGGCAGACAGGTATCCGGGGATGCCGGCACGAACGTCTCCAATGGCGCGACCGACCTGGTCAGGGCACGCAATCAATTGCTCGAGGGCGGACTGCCCCGTAATCCGCGGCTGGACGCGGAATCCCTGCGTTCGGCGCTGGTCGATCTGTTCGAACTCTGGCTGAGCACCAAGGGCGCCGAGCTCGGCATCGGCCACGACAGCGGTCTGGCCGTGGTCGCCGTCGGCGGGCTCGGTCGCAAGGAGATGCTGCCGTACTCCGATCTGGATCTGGTGCTGCTGCACGATGACGTCGATCCCACGCGGGTGGCCGAGGTGGCCGATCAGCTCTGGTATCCCCTGTGGGATGCGCATATCAAGCTGGACCACAGCGTGCGCACCGTGCCGCAGGCATTGCGGGTGGCCTCCGACGATCTCATCGCGGCCCTCGGCATGCTCGAGGCCAGGCACATCGTCGGCGATATGGAGTTGAGCAATCTGCTGATCGGCGGGGTCCGGCGGGAGTGGCGGACCGGAATTCGATCGCGCTTCGACGAATTGATCGAACAGGCCGAGACCAGATGGCAGCGCAGCGGTGCGATCGCCCATCGCGCTGAACCCGATCTGAAGAACGGGCGCGGCGGGTTGCGCGATATCCAACTGCTCGACGCACTGGCCATCGCGCAGCTGACCGATGCCATGCCGGGGCTGGGACCGGATGTGCCCGGCGGTGGTCTGAAGCAGGCGCGGCGCCGTTTGCTGGATGTTCGCACGGAGCTGCATCGGGTGGCGGGCCGGGCCCGCGACCAACTGCGAGCCCAGGATGCCGACGAGATCGGCGCGGCCCTGCGCATCGGTGACCGTTTCGATCTGGCTCGCACACTGAGCGATTCGGCGCGGACGGTGAGTTATTCCGTCGATGTCGGTCTTCGTACCGCCGCCAATGCGCTACCGCGTCGTGGCCTCGCGCGACTGCGGCGCATGCCGGTTCGTCGACCACTCGATGAGGGGGTGGTCGAACACGCGGGGGAGGTCGTTTTGGCGCGGGACGCGCGGCCGCAGCGCGATCCCGGACTGATCCTGCGGGTGGCCGCGGCGTCGGCGCAGACCGGGCTGCCGATGTCCGCGACCACGCTGAATCGACTCTCCGAGGATGCGCCGGAACTGCGCGAACCCTGGCCCAAGGATGCGGTCAACGACCTGTTGATCCTGCTCGGAGCGGGTCGCGGCGTCATTGATGCGGTCGAGGCGCTGGACCGAACGGGCTTGTGGGGCAGGCTGCTTCCCGAATGGGGAGCGGTGCGCGACCTGCCGCCACGCGATGCCCTGCACACCTGGACCGTGGACCGGCACCTGATGGAGGCGGTCGCATACGCGAGCGCGTTGAGCACTCGCGTCGCCCGTCCCGACCTGCTGATGCTGGGTGCGCTGCTGCACGATATCGGCAAGGGCCGCGCCGGTGACCACAGCATTGTCGGCGCCGAACTGGCCACCCATATCGGACGGCGTCTCGGCCTGTGGCCATCGGATGTGCGGACGCTCAGCGCCATCGTGCGCCACCATCTGTTATTGCCCGACACCGCGACTCGGCGCGATCTGGCCGATCCCGATACCGTGCAATTCGTCGTCGATGCACTCGGCGGCGATGTGCAACTACTCGAATTGCTGCATACCTTGGCCGAGGCCGATTCGCTGGCCACCGGCCCCGGCGTGTGGGGCGATTGGAAGGCATCGCTGATCGGGGAACTCGTGCGCCGCTGCCGCCTGGTCATGGCGGGAGATCAGTTGCCCGAGCCGGCACCGATCGCACCGGAACTGCTGGCGAAGGCCGCCGCGGGCGGCGTACACGTCGATCTGCGGCCCGGCGAGGGCAAGTACACCTACACGGTCACGGTGATCGCACCGGATACGCCGGGACTGCTGTCGGATGCCGCCGGGGTGTTGGCGCTGCATTCGCTGCGGGTGCTCTCGGCGATCGTTGGCGGCGAAGGTTCCTCGGCCATCAATACTTTCGTGGTCTCCCCGAAGTTCGGCGATCCGCCGGACGGCGGATTGCTGCGACAGGAACTGATCCGCGCGACCGCGGGCGATCTGGATCTGTCCGCGTTGCTGGCGAAGCGGGAGCGCGAGGCGACCGGGGCTGGCCCGAGCCAGTACGCGCAGGCGCAGCCCCGGGTGATCTGGTCGGCGACATCGACCCCGGGCCAGGTTGTCCTCGAATTGCGTGCCGAGGACCGGATCGGCCTGCTCAGCCGGTTGGCCGCGGCGTTTGCCGAATGCGGTGCCGATGTGCGCTGGGCCAAGGTGGTGACCATGGGTTCCGCGGTGGTCGACGCCTTCGGCCTCGACCTCGGCGTCGACATTCCGGAACGGCGCGAAACCATCGAAAAGGCGGTTCTGGGCGTGGTCCCGCGGCCCGCCCCCAAACCCCCGGAGGGAGTCGGCCCACCCGGTGGCATTCGGTCTCCTGACCAGGATGATTGACATTTGCGCATGATTTGCTGAAAGCGTATGCGGCGGGCCCGCCGCACCCTACGATCAGAGCGTCTGGCTATCGCGAGCACGAGGGGAGCAGGTCGGTGGCAATTGAAGTCGTTTCCGCGTCGATGATGACGAGTGACGAAACCACGCATATGGCGCGCTGCGTCGGCGGTGATCGGTGGGTGGTCTCGTGGCTGCCCGGCCGGACACTGTCCGGACAGCAAGCTGTGACCGCTATGACGATTGCCACCACCGTTGCCACCCACGATGTGCCGACGGGTCCGGACTGGGTCATGCTCGACGACCTGGCCCTCGAGCTCGGTCTCACCGGTCGAGAGGCGGTTTTCATGGTTGCTCAGGAGAACCACGACTACCGCAAGACCACAAGACCGCGCCGCCGCGCGTTGGATTAACCGAGCACCGCTTGCGCACACATGTGGGCAGTCCCATTACCCTGGGGTATCAAGTGACGTCCCACGAGATCAGGAGCGCGATCGGTGTTCGAATCCCTGTCCGACCGGCTTACCGGTGCCCTCAAGGATCTTCGCGGTAAGGGGCGTCTGTCACCGGCCGACATCGACGCTACCTGTCGTGAGATCCGCCTCGCCCTGCTCGAAGCCGACGTCGCGTTGCCCGTGGTGCGCGGTTTCATCGCGAAGATCAAAGAGCGGGCCAAGGGTGCGGAGGTTTCCGCCGCTCTTAATCCGGCCCAGCAGGTAGTCAAGATCGTCAACGAGGAGCTCGTCGGCATCCTCGGCGGCGAAACCCGCAGGCTGACCCTCGCCAAGAATCCGCCGACGGTGATCATGCTCGCCGGTCTGCAGGGTTCCGGTAAGACCACCCTTGCGGGCAAGCTCGCGAAATGGCTGAAGGGGCAGGGCCATCAGCCGCTGCTGGTGGCCTGTGACCTGCAGCGCCCCGGCGCGGTCACCCAGCTCCAGGTGGTCGGTGAGCGCGCGGGCGCGCCCGTTTTCGCGCCGCATCCCGGCACCTCCATCGGCCGCGGCGAGAATCCGCTCGGCATTTCGGCGGCCGACCCGGTCGCGGTGGCCGAGGCCGGTGTCGAGGAGGCGCGCAGCAAGCAATATGACGTCGTCATCGTCGACACCGCCGGTCGCCTCGGTATCGACGCCGAGCTGATGGCGCAAGCCGCTGGCATTCGCGATGCGGTCAAGCCCGACGAGACGCTGTTCGTGCTCGACGCGATGATCGGTCAGGACGCGGTCAATACCGCGGAGGCCTTCCGCGACGGCGTCGGCTTCACCGGTGTCGTTCTCACCAAGCTCGACGGTGACGCTCGCGGTGGTGCGGCGCTGTCGGTCCGGAATGTGACCGGCTCACCGATCATGTTCGCCTCCACCGGTGAGAAGCTCGAGGACTTCGACGTCTTCCATCCCGACCGGATGGCCTCGCGCATCCTCGGCATGGGTGACGTACTGAGCCTCATCGAGCAGGCCGAACAGGTCTACGACCAGCAGCAGGCCGAGGAAGCCGCCCGCAAGATCGGCAGCGGCGAGATGACGCTCGAGGACTTCCTCGACCAGATGCTCGCCATCCGCAAGATGGGACCCATCGGCAATCTGCTCGGCATGCTGCCCGGTGCGGGCCAGATGAAGGATGTGCTGGCCCAGGTCGACGATAAACAGCTCGACCGGGTGCAGGCGATCATCCGCGGTATGACCCCGGCCGAACGCGCGAACCCGAAGATCATCAACGCATCTCGGCGGCTGCGCATCGCCAACGGCTCCGGCGTACAGGTCTCCGAGGTCAACCAACTCGTCGACCGCTTCTTCGAGGCGAAGAAGATGATGGCGATGATGGGCCGCCAGATGGGCCTGCCAGGTTCGCGCCGCGGCAATACGAAGAAGGGCAAGAAGGGCAAGAAGGGTGGGCGCGGACCGACGCCACCCAAGATGCGCGGAGGGTTCCCCGGTATGCCCGGTATGCCCGCCGGAATGCCGGATCTGTCCGGTATGCCCGCCGGACTGGACCAGTTGCCCCCCGGCCTCGAGGGTTTCGACCTGTCCAAGCTGAACTTCCCCAAGAAGTAGGCATCGCCAACTTTCGCGGTGTCGTTGCAGCGCAAGGCAACCAGCCGTCCGCCGTGCCGCGCTGATTCCATGCTTTGAACCGGGCGCCCTCCGCGCGTTGGGTGCCCGGCTGACTAACGCCAGTCGGGAGTGGTTGCCGGTGTGCGTGGGGCTATGTGCGCTCGAACTGGCACCCGGTCTTGGAATCGGGCACCGTCTACAACGGGTGCCGGGTTCGAACGCGGCAGGCCCGGATTGACATCGGCTGGGAGCCGTTGCCGGAGTGAGCGGGCCGGGTGATCGTCAAGGGGCGTGGGCAGTAGGTTGGACGGTGCCGATGAGGGTCGAGGAGGTTGCTGTGCATCTGCGGGGTGTGGTTCTCCCTGATGACGAGATGCGTGACCTGTGGGTACACGATGGGCTGGTGTCCTTCGAGCCCGTCGTGGGGGCCGAAACATTATGCGGCACAGGGTGGATCGTGCCCGGCCTCGTCGATGCGCACTGTCACGTCGGGATCCGGTACGGCGGGGGACACGAGGAGCGCGCGGGGGCTATTGCCCAGGCCGAGACCGAGCGGGACGCGGGGGCGTTGCTGCTGCGCGATGCGGGCTCACCCATCGATACGCGCTTCATCGACGAGCATGAGGAGCTGCCCCGGATCATCCGTGCGGGCCGCCATATCGCCCGGCCACGGCGGTATATCCGGGAACTCGGTATCGAACTCGACGATGAGCGTGATCTGCCGGAGATCGTCGCCGAACAGGCGCGATTCGGCGACGGCTGGGTGAAGATCGTCGGCGACTGGATCGACCGATCGGTGGGCGATCTGCGACCGCTGTGGAGCGATGCGATCCTGAAGGAGGCGATCGACGCCGCGCACGCCAATGGCGCACGGGTGACGGCGCACGTCTTCGGCGAGGACGCGCTGCCCGGCCTGATCAACGCGGGCATCGATTGCCTCGAACACGGCACCGGCCTCACCGACGAGACCATCGAGTTGATGGTCGAACACGGCACCGCGCTGGTCCCGACGCTGATCAATATCGACACCTTCCCCGAAATCGCCGACAGCGCAGGCAAATTCCCCATCTATGCCGCACATATGCGCGATCTGCACGCACGCGTCCGGCGCACGGTCGCCAATGCGCACGATGCGGGCGTTCCGATTTTCGCGGGCACCGATGCGGGCGGCTCCATCCGGCACGGTCGCATTGCCGACGAAATCGCCGCGCTGTCCGGAGCGGGGTTGTCGAAACACGACGCGCTCGGCGCGGCCTCCTGGAATGCCCGCACCTGGCTCGGCCGACCGGGCATCGAGGCCGGCGCGCCGGCGGATTTCGTTGTCTACCAGGAAGATCCGCGCATCAATCCGGCCGCGCTCGCCGAGCCGCAGTACGTCATCCTGCGCGGGCGCCTCGTTAAAACCCACAATCCCGTAACCGGCCACCGCTGACCAACCGCAGCGCGCGCAGGCTAGCGCTCATGCGAGGTCGGTGTGCGACCGACTCCCAGGTCAGGGCATTGATGTGGCCAAGATCGGGAGGGCGGGGCGGTGCGCGCGTAGGGTCGGGTTATGACCATTCGCCTCGGCTACCAGATGCCCAACTTCAGTTACGGCCAGCCCGTCAGCGAACTCTTTCCGACCGTGGTCGCGCAGGCCAGGGAGGCCGAATCCGCGGGTTTCGACACGGTCTTCGTGATGGATCACTTCTATCAGCTGCCCGGTCTCGGTGAGCCGAGTGAGCCGATGCTGGAGGCCTACACCACGCTGTCCGGAATCGCCGCGTCTACCGAACGAATTCAGTTGTCGGCGTTGGTAACCGGCAACACCTATCGCAATCCCGCACTGCTCGCCAAGACCGTCACCACCATGGATCTGGTGAGCGGCGGACGGGCCGTGCTCGGCATCGGCGCCGGTTGGTTCGAGCTCGAACATCAGTCCTACGGGTTCGAATTCGGCACCTTCACCGAGCGCTTCCAGCGGCTCGACGAGGCGCTGCGGATCATTACGCCCATGCTGCGTGGTGAGCACTCGACCTTCGACGGCAAGTGGTACCACACCGAAAACGCCATGAACGAGCCGCGGCTGCGCAACGACTTGCCGATCCTGCTCGGTGGTGGCGGCGAGAAGAAGACCTTCGCACTAGCCGCCCGCTTCGCCGACCACATAAACATCATCTGCAACGCCTCCGAGCTGCCCCGCAAGATCGAGGCACTGCACCAGCGCTGTGCCGAAAACGACCGTGATCCGAGCACTTTGGAGATCAGCTACCTCTGTTTCCTGATGATCGACGAAGACGGCGACCGTGCACGCAAACAACAGCAGGATTTGCTGCGCGGCATCGGCGTCGACCTGTCCACGCTCTCGGAGGACGAGCGCAAGCAGACCATCGCCGACCGCCAGTTCGTCGGCAGCCCGGCCGACGTCGCCGAGCAACTGCAGACCAGGGTCCTCGACCAAGGTGTGCAGGGCCTCATCGTCAACATGGTGACAAACGGCCACGAGCCGGGTGCGGTGGATCTCGCCGGTCGCACGCTCGCCCCGCTGGTCCGCTGAGCGGTTGACCTGAGCGCCCATTTCCTGGCCGAATCCCGGGCATCCCGCGAATCGTGCTCAGGATTGGGCGCTCACGCTAAAGCGATGCTCAGGTTAAAGTTGACTGATAACGGTCGCGGGCGACGGAGATCGGACGGATATGACGATGAGCGCCGAGGTTGCGATGATTCATCCCCTGGGGCCAATGACTGTGGAAGACTGGCTGGCCGAAGAGCAGCCGTCCGATGGATCTCGACTCGAACTCATTCTGGGGTACCTCCACATGACGCCAGCGCCCGGCGGTCCGCATCAGTATGCGTCGTTGGAATTGGCGATTGTGTTGCGCGACGCGCTACGGGCTGCGGGACGTACGGATTTGAATGTACTGCCAGCGGTGGCTGTGCGGATCAGCACGGCTTTCCGTACTGGGATCATTCCCGATATCGCTGTGGTGAATGTCGATTTCAACCACTCCAGCTTCGCGCCCGAGGACCTAGTGCTTGCCGTCGAGGTGTGGTCTCCGGGTAATACCCGTGAGGAGCGGGATACAAAGATCGCCGGATACGCGGCCGCACGTGTTCCGTATCTTTGGGTTGTGGAGTTGCCCGAGGACAAGCCAGCACGCTTCTGGGGCTATCGGCTCGGTGAGAGCGGATACCGCCAGGAGGTATACGCCGCGGCGGGCGAGACGGTCGTGGCTCCCGGACCCGTTCCGATCACCGTCGAAACGGCAGATCTGCGCTAGGGTGCGCCGGGTCGACGCCGTACATTCCGGGCCGGGGTCGTGCTGCTGCGCTACGAACCACGTGATCGTCAGCTCAGCAGGTTCGCGATCACCCCGATCACGCTGCGAATACCGCCGACAGTGGCGCGCGCGAGACCAGGCGTCAGCAATTCCATGGTCGCGTCACCGCCGACGTCGGCGGCTGTCTCGGCAACCACGCCCCGCTTGCGCCGACGCCGACTCCTGAAGATCCCCATGTTGTGATTATCCGAGGCAGGCGGTCGATCGTTTCCGGACGACGCGATTTCAGGAGCGGGGGACCGGTCTGGCAGAATGGACCATCGTCCTTCCTGGACAAGTGTCAGCCCGTCTCCGGTTACGCACCGCGCGGCGGTCACACACTCCAAGCGCAAAACCGGGCTCGCAGACCGTGCGGGTCGCTGAATTGCGCCGTGACCAACCACTGAAAGGCAGATCAGCACATGGCTGTTCGCATCAAGCTCACCCGTCTCGGCAAGATCCGCAACCCGCAGTACCGCGTGGTCATCGCCGATGCTCGCACCCGTCGTGACGGCCGTGCCATCGAGAACGTCGGCAAGTACCACCCGAAGGAAGAGCCGTCGCTGATCGAGATCAACTCCGAGCGCGTGCAGTACTGGCTGGGTGTCGGCGCGCAGCCGACCGAGGCAGTGCAGCGGCTGCTGGAGATCACCGGCGACTGGCAGAAGTTCAAGGGCCTGCCGGGCGCCGAGGGCACCCTCAAGGTGAAGCCGGCGAAGACGTCCAAGCTGGACCTGTTCAACGCCGCGCTGGCCGCCGCCGATAACGAGCCGGTCGCCGAGGCCGTCACCCCCAAGAAGAAGGCCGCCAAGAAGGACGAGGCCGCCGAGACCGAGGCTGCCGAATAATGTCGGCAGTCGTCGCCGATGCCGTGGAACATCTGGTTCGCGGCATTGTCGCCAATCCGGATGACGTCCGGGTCGAGCTGATCACCGGCCGCCGCGGACGCACCGTCGAGGTGCACGTCAACCCCGATGATCTGGGCAAGGTGATCGGTCGCGGTGGTCGTACCGCGACCGCGCTGCGCACCCTGGTCGCCGGCATCGGCGGCCGGGGCATCCGGGTCGACGTGGTCGATACCGACGCTTAATGGAACTCGTCGTGGGCCGGGTCGCCAAATCGCACGGTGTGCACGGCGAACTGGTGGTCGAGGTACGCACCGACGATCCCGACGCGCGTTTCGCACCCGGTGTGCGGCTGCGCGGGCGAGCGGCGCGATCCAACGAAGTCGGTGAGTTCACCGTGGAGTCGGCCCGAGAACATTCGGGCCGACTCCTCATGCAACTCGTCGGGATCTCCGACCGCACCGCCGCCGATGCGCTGCGCGGCACGCTGTTCGTCGTGGACAGTGCGGAGCTGCCGCCTTCGCAGGATCCGGACGAGTTCTACGACCACGAGTTGGAAGGCCTGACCGTCCAGCTCACCGATGGCACCGTTGTCGGCAGGGTTACCGAAGTGCTGCATTCGGCCGCGGGAGAACTGCTTTCGGTGCGCGCCGCCGATGACGGCAGGGAAATCCTCATCCCGTTCGTCACCGCGATCGTGCCGACGGTGTCGCTTGCGGATCAGCTGGTCGTCATCGATCCGCCCGAGGGTCTGCTCGATCCGGAGTAGCGAATCGCCGGAAAAGAGGACAGCATGAAACTCGATGTCGTCACGATATTTCCGGAGTATCTGGAGCCGCTGCGAACGGCATTGCTGGGCAAGGCCATCGACAAGGGCCTGATCTCGGTGGCCGTGCACGATCTGCGGCGCTGGACCCACGACGTGCACAAATCCGTCGATGATTCGCCCTACGGCGGCGGCCCTGGAATGGTCATGAAGCCGACGGTCTGGGGCGATGCCCTCGACGAGGTATGTCCCGACGATGCCCTGCTCGTGGTGCCGACGCCCGCCGGCGTGCCCTTCACCCAGGCCACCGCGCAACGTTGGGCGACCGAAAAACACCTGGTATTCGCTTGCGGTCGTTATGAAGGTATCGATCAACGCGTCTTCGACGATGCCGCCCGCCGGGTACGTGTCGAAGAGGTCAGCATCGGCGATTACGTCCTCATAGGCGGGGAAGCCGCAGTCCTTGTCATGGCTGAAGCCGTAGTCCGCCTACTTCCTGGCGTACTCGGCAATCAGCAATCCCACCAAGAGGATTCGTTCTCCGACGGACTGCTCGAGGGGCCGAGCTATACGCGCCCCGTCTCCTGGCGCGGCCTCGAAGTGCCGCCCATCTTGCTGTCCGGTGATCATGCGAAGGTCGCCGCGTGGCGGCGTGAACAGTCGCTTGCACGGACCCGCGAACGGCGTCCGGATCTGCTCGAGGAATAAAACTACAGACTCGACGCCCTATCGAATGTATCGTTAGTTAACGGCACATTAATCAACGGCGAACGGTAGGTGGCTATGGTGACAGCGGCTCGCTTCGGGACGGTGCGTCGAGCGGTGGTCTCGACTCTGATCGGTGGCGCGATGATGGTCCTATCGGACCTAGCCGCGCCCGAAATCGTCGAAGCCAGAGTCGCCGCCGATCGGGACACGCATGAGCCCGATGCTGGCCGTAGCCGCAACAGCGCAGGTCAGCGCGGCCGCAGCAGCAACCACGGGCAATACAAAGGCCGCAACGAGCGCCCATGCCAGTACACCCCCGAAGGCGTCTGCACCGGCGGGCGCTGACGAGGTTCGGTCATCATGTCGCGCACAGATTCGCACGCCGCGCATCGAATCGCCCGAGATTCCGTGCGCGGCGTGCGAATTCGTGCGCGGGAGCTCGCTGGTCAGGGCAGCAGGCCGAGGCGGCGGGCGGTGACGACAGCCTCGTGGCGGGAGTGCGCGTCGAGTTTGGTCATCGCGTTGCGCAGATAGCTTTTGACTGTTTCCGGGGAGAGCGAAAGGCGATGGGCGGCTTCGTGATTGGTGCAACCGAGCGCGATCTGGGACAGCACGTCTAGTTCCCGACGGGACAGGCGCGGGGCATCCTCGGGCGGGTCGCCGACCAGGAGTCGGGTGAGGCGTTCGCACACCGAGTGCAGGCGCTCGCGTAGGCGCGCGTCCTCGGCCGAGCGTGCCGCACCGCGCAGTTCGGCATTGATCTCACGCAGTTCCTCGGCGACCGCGGGTGCGGTCTCGGGCGCGGGAGTGGTCATTTCCAGCAGGCGCAGGCGACGGTCCACCTCGTCACGGATGGTGATCTCGGTGGCCAGGCGTCGGCTGGCCGCGACGACCAGGTCGGCGGTGCGATCGCCGAGCGGGGTGCCGCCGCGGTTTGCGGCGTACAGCACCGCGCGCGAGCGATCGTCGACTACCACGGGCACCGCGAGCACCGAGCGGATGCGTTCGCCGGAGACCGGGCCGTCGTAGTGGTGGGTGATATCGGAGGCGCTGCGGTAGTCGGCGACCGAGGCGGGACGGCGCATATCCATGACCCGTCCGCCCAGCCCGGAGGTGCGCAGCACGGTCAGTCCGCGCAGGCCATTGGTGACGGTGCCGACGAATTCGGTGAGCAGCAGCGCGTCGTCGTGCACTTCGCCGCCGAAAACCACCGGCACGCCCGCCTTATTCGCCACCCAGCGGATCTCGGCGCGCAGCGCATCGCCGTCGCGCGGGCGCAGCAGCGCGGTGGTGTGGGTCAAAAGACTCACCCCTTTTCGGGGGTAGTGCCGAACGTGATGTGACCCACATCCTATTGGAGATCGAGGTGGCGTGGATCACCGATGAGGAGAGGCGAGATGACCGTGGACCTGAACGCGCGCGTGCGCGAGCTACTGCAGACCTACGACGGACCCGATATCAGCGCGGCGGATATGCTGTGCGACCGGCACCCGGCCGATCGGGTCGCGTTCACCATTGTCGACGCCGACCTGACCTCGACGGACCTGACCTACGGTGAACTTCGCGAACGCTCCCAGCGCTGCGCCGTCGCCCTGGCCGACCTCGGCGTCCAACCCGGCGACCGTGTCGCCACGCTCATGTCGAAATCCGCCGACCTGGTGGTCGCGCTGCTCGGCATCTGGCGGCGCGGCGCGGTCCATGTCCCGCTGTTCACCGCTTTCGCCGCACCCGCCATCGCCTTCCGACTGGCCGCGAGCGGCGCGACGATCGTCATCGCCGACATCGATCAGGCGACAAAGCTGGTACCGAGTGACGACATCCCGGCTGATCCGCCATGGCGCGTCGTCATTGCCGGGGATGGTCCGGAATCCGCTCGCGTGCAGGTGCCCGATGCGAGTTCCACTCAGGCGACCACTGCGCCGATGCCCCCACTGCGTTTCGCGGATCTGCTTGCCACGCACTCCGTGGACGACCCGCGAGCGGCTGCCGTGGCCGTCGGCGGGGACGGGCTGTTGGTGCAGTTGTTCACCAGTGGCACGACGGGTACGCCGAAGGGGGTGCCGATTCCGGTGCGAGCGCTCGCGGCATTTCATGCCTATCAAGAGTTTTCACTGGAAGTGCGCCCAGACGACGTCTATTGGAATGCGGCGGATCCGGGTTGGGCGTACGGACTGTACTGGGCGATTCTGAGTCCGCTGGCCTCCGGTATCCGCAGCCTGCTGCTGCATGCCGCCTTCTCCGCGCCGCTGACCTGGCAAGTTCTCGAGCGATTCGGCGTCACCAACTTCACCGCCGCGCCGACGGTCTACCGTGCGTTGCGGGCCGACAGCGCCTGCGCCCCTACCGATCTTCAGTTGCGGCGGGCCTCGTCCGCGGGCGAACCGCTGACTCCGGATGTGGTGACTTGGTCGGTCGAAACCCTCGGCGTGGCGGTGCGCGACCACTACGGGCAGACCGAGCACGGCATGCTCATCTGCAATTCCTGGCACGACGCGCTGCGAGTAGAGGCTCCCGCGGGCTCGATGGGGCGGACAATGCCGGGTTGGCATTGCGCGGTGCTCGCCGACGATGCAGACGTCGAAGCGCCAATCGGTGAACTGGGCCGAGTCGCGATCGATACCGAACACAGCCCGCTGCTGTGGTTCCTCGGCTACCTCGACGCTCCGGAGCGCACTGCGCAGCGCTACACCGCCGACGGGCGCTGGTATCTGACCGGGGATGCCGGATCCCAGGATGCGGACGGTTTCTTCCACTTCTCCGCCCGCGACGACGATGTCATCATCATGGCCGGGTACCGCATCGGTCCGTTCGAGGTAGAAAGCGTGCTGGTGCTGGATGAGCGGGTGGTCGAGGCCGCGGTGGTCGGCATGCCCGACGAATTACGTGGTGAGGTGCTCGAAGCATTTGTGGTGTTGCGCAACGGTTTCGAAGGTAGCGCCGAACTCGAGACGGAATTGCAGACTCTGGTGAAACGCAAATTCGCCGCACACGCGTATCCACGAAAGGTGCATTTCGTGAACGCTTTACCCAAGACGCCCAGCGGCAAGGTGCAGCGGTTCATATTGCGACAGCAGGGGGTTCGGTGATGTCCGCACCCGCAAGTTACGCATCTGGCAGCGCGGAAACCCCGCTCCTCGGCGATACCATCGGCGATGACTTCGACCGCATGGCCGCAGCCTATGCGGACCGGGAAGCGTTGGTGGACTGCTCATCCGGCCGCCGCTGGACCTATCGCGAACTCGCGGCCGCGGTCGACCAACTTGCCACAGGATTGGCCGAGCGCGGTATCGTCAAGGGTGACCGGGTCGGTATTTGGGCTCCGAACTGCGCCGAATGGTTCCTCACCCAGTATGCGACCGCGAAACTCGGTGCGATTCTGGTCAATATCAATCCGGCCTACCGCACCAGCGAACTGGAATACGTGCTGCGCCAAGCCGGGGTGCGCACGCTGATCGCCGCGCCGGAATTCAAGACATCGAACTACGTCGCCATGATCGAGCAGGTCCGCCCGAATTGTCCTGGCCTGGAGCAAGTTCTGGTACTCGGCTCCCCTGAATGGGATGCGGTGGCACAGACCGCTATCGATGCCGAACGACTGACGGCGATCGCCGCGACACTGTCGATGGACGACCCGATCAATATCCAATACACCTCCGGCACAACGGGTTTTCCCAAGGGCGCGACGTTGAGCCACCACAACATCCTGAACAACGGCTACTTTGTCGGCGAACTCTGCGGCTATACCGAACAGGACCGGATCTGCGTGCCGGTCCCGTTCTACCATTGCTTCGGCATGGTTATGGGCAACCTGGCGAGCACCAGTCACGGTGCGGCCGTGGTGATTCCGGCTCCCGCATTCGATCCGATCGCAACCCTGGATGCGGTCGCGGCGGAGCGGTGTACCTCACTCTACGGCGTACCGACGATGTTCATCGCGCTACTCGCGGAACTGGATTCGGGTAAGGACGTCGACCTGTCCAGCCTGCGCACCGGCATCATGGCCGGATCGCCCTGCCCGGTCGAGGTGATGAAGCGGGTGATCGATCGCATGGGCATGCGCGAGGTGTGCATCTGCTACGGCATGACCGAAACCTCCCCCGTATCGACCCAGACCCGCCGCGATGACGGCATCGACCGCCGCACCGCGACGGTCGGCCGGGTCGGCCCCCATCTCGAGGTCAAAATCGTCGACCCCGCAACTGGTTTGACCGTGCCGCGCGGTGAACCCGGGGAACTGTGCACCCGCGGTTACTCGGTCATGCTCGGCTACTGGTCCGAACCCGAGAAGACCGCCGAGGCCATAGATGCCGCCCGCTGGATGCACACCGGCGATATCGGCGTCATGGATGACGACGGATACCTCGCCATCACCGGCCGGATCAAGGACATGGTGATCCGCGGCGGTGAGAACATCTACCCGCGCGAGATCGAAGAATTCCTCTACACCCATCCGGACATCCTCGACGCCCAGGTGATCGGTGTCCCCGACCCGAAGTACGGCGAGGAGCTGATGGCCTGGATCCGAATGAAGGACGGCACAACACCATTGAACGCCGACGCGGTCCGCGCCTTCTGCGCCGGCAAGCTCGCCCACTTCAAGATCCCGCGCTATGTGCACATCGTCGACGAATTTCCGATGACCGTGACCGGGAAGATCCGCAAAGCCGAAATGCGCGACCTGGCTGCGGAACTGCTCGTGTCTTCGGACCGCGACGACATCTTGTGAGCACATGTCGGGGACGTCGGAACGAGCTCGACTGCCGGTTCGCGACGAAGTCGTCGAGCACCGCACGACCGGCAGCAGTCCCCGGGGGCGGGAAGAATAAGTCCGGGTCTCATCCGATGCTCCGGACCAGTGCTGACACCGCGCAATTCGGTCATCCGCAACCCGGTTTACCTGGGCGTGGGCCGCTTGTCAGGCGACAACGGTAGTGTCTCGGGCGTGACGACAGCGCCCGAGATCGCCAGTTCAGCGACGAACACCGACACGACCGCCGCCACACCGGCCGCGACCACAGCTCTGGCCAGCGTGGGCCGGCGCATCGCCGATGAGCTCGGCGTGCGCGAGACCCAGGTCCGGGCCGCCGTCGAGCTGCTGGATGCGGGTTCCACGGTGCCCTTCATCGCGCGGTACCGAAAAGAGGTCACCGGTGGCCTCGATGACGCCCAGCTCCGCCAGCTCGACGAGCGCCTGACCTACCTGCGCGAACTCGACGAGCGCCGCGGCACGATCATCGAATCCATCAAGGGCCAGGGCAAACTCGATGACGCGCTGCTCGGGCAGCTGATGACCGCCGAGACCAAGGCCCGCCTCGAGGACATCTACCTGCCGTACAAGCCGAAGCGGCGCACCAAGGCGCAGATCGCCCGCGAGGCCGGTCACGAACCCGTCGCCGATGCGCTGATCGGCGATCCGACCACCGATCCCGCCCAGTACACCGCCGAACAGCTCGACGGTGCCCGCGCCATTCTGGTCGAGCGTTTCGCCGAGGACGCCGATCTGGTCGGCGAACTGCGTGAGCTGATGTGGAACCGCGGCCAGGTCAGCTCGAGCGTGCGGCCGGGCAAGGAGGAGGCGGGCGCTAAGTTCGCCGACTACTTCGAGTTCAGCGAGCCGTTCACCAAGCTGCCCTCGCACCGGATCCTCGCGCTGCTGCGCGGAGAGAAGGAAGAGATCCTGCAGCTGCAGCTCGAGCCCGACACCGAGGAGTTGGCGCCCGGCGAGCGCTCGGTCTACGAGGGCCGCATCGCGGTGAAGTTCGATATCGCCGATCGCGGCCGGGCCGCCGATACCTGGTTGCTGGATACGGTGCGCTGGGCGTGGCGCACGAAACTGCAAGTGAGCCTTGGTATCGACACCCGCATGCGGTTGCGTCAGGCCGCCGAGAAGGACGCCGTCGACGTTTTCGCCGCGAACCTGCGCGACCTGCTGCTGGCCGCTCCCGCGGGTACCCGCACCACCATGGGGCTGGACCCGGGCTACCGTACCGGCGTGAAGGTCGCTGTCGTCGACGCCACCGGCAAGGTGGTCGCGACCGAGGTCATCTACCCGCACAAACCGCAGGGCCAGACCGAGAAATCCCTCGCAGTACTCGGCGCGTTGGTCGCCCGCTTCGGCGTCGAACTCATCGCCATCGGCAACGGCACCGCCTCGCGCGAGACCGATGCCCTTGCCGCCGAACTTATTTCCCGGATTCCGGAGCACAAGCCGACCAAGATCGTGGTCTCCGAGGCAGGCGCGTCGGTGTACTCCGCATCGGCGTATGCCTCGCAGGAACTACCGGATATGGACGTCTCGCTGCGCGGCGCGGTTTCCATCGCCCGTCGTCTGCAGGACCCGCTGGCCGAGCTGGTGAAGATCGACCCGAAGTCCATCGGCGTCGGTCAGTATCAGCACGATGTCTCCGAAACCCTGCTGGCCCGCTCGCTGGGCGCGGTGGTGGAGGATGCGGTGAACGCGGTCGGTGTCGATGTGAACACCGCATCGGTGCCGCTGCTGTCGCGGGTTTCCGGTATCGCCAATTCGATCGCCGAAAGCATTGTGTCGCACCGTGATCAGCACGGCCCGTTCCGCAGCCGCACCGCGCTGCTCGACGTGCCGCGCCTGGGTCCCAAGGCCTTCGAACAGTGCGCGGGCTTCCTGCGCATCCGCGGCGGCGACGATCCGCTCGATACCTCCGCCGTGCACCCCGAGGCCTATCCGGTGGTGCGGCGCATCCTGGAATCGACCGGGCGCGGCATGTCGGAACTGATCGGCAACACCACCACCTTGCGCGCGCTGCGGCCCGCCGATTTCACCGATGAGAAGTTCGGTATCCCTACCGTCACCGACATCATCTCCGAACTCGAGAAGCCGGGCCGCGACCCGCGTCCGGAATTCAAGACGGCCGAATTCGCGGCGGGCGTGGAGAAGGTCGCGGATCTGCGGCCGGGCATGGTGCTCGAGGGGGTAGTCACCAATGTGGCCGCATTCGGTGCCTTCGTCGATGTCGGCGTGCACCAGGACGGCCTCGTGCACGTCTCGGCCATGTCGCACAACTTCGTCAAGGATCCGCGCGAGGTCGTGAAGTCCGGTGATGTCGTCAAGGTGAAGGTGCTCGAGGTCGATGTCGCACGTCAGCGCATCGGGCTGTCGCTGCGGTTGGACGATGAGCCGGGCGTAGCGGCCAAAGGCGACGGTGGCCGCGGTCGTGGCCAAGGCGGTCGGAGCGGGCAGGATCGTGGGGGACAGCGGCAGAATGGTCAGGGCAGGCAGCAGGGCCAGGGCCGACAGCAGAATCAGGGCCGCAACCAGGGCAACCAGCGGCGCAACGCGCCCGCACCGAGCGGTTCGATGGCGGATGCGCTGCGGCGGGCCGGGTTCGGGCAGTAAGGGCGATACGGGCGGAGGTTTGTAGGAGGCCATGCGACGGTGGCTCGAAGACGATGTGATCGGGCACGGCCGCCTTCCGCTGCTGTGTTTCCTCCTCGGGTTCATTGTCGGCTTCCTGCTGATCCGGCTCAGCGTGCGGTTGATCCGCAAGCAGGTCCGCTGGTGGCCCGGTAATTTGCGCTCCGGTGGTGTGCACATCCACCACATGGTGTTCGGGGTCATCCTGGTGCTGCTGTCCGGCATCGGGATGGTCACCATGTACGCGAGTGCCACTACACTCACCGCGAGCCTGCTCGCCGCCGTCTTCGGTGTCGGCGCGGCCCTGACCCTCGACGAATTCGCGCTGATCTTCTATCTGCGCGATGTGTACTGGGAGGAGCAGGGCCGCACCTCGGTGGACGCGGTCTTCGTCGCGCTCGCGGTGACCGGACTACTGCTGCTCGGATTCCATCCGCTGTGGTTGCTGGATATCAATGACTTCCGTCGCGATGCCAGCGCCGGAGTCCGCACCTTCATCGTCCTGTTCGCCGTGGTGAATCTCGGGCTGGCGGCAATCGTTATCGCGAAGGGCAAGATCTGGACCGGGCTGTTCGGCATGTTCTTCCTGCCCCTACTCGTAGTCGGCGCATTCCGCCTGAGCCGACCGGGCGCACCGTGGGCTCGTTGGCGTTATCCAGGCAGGCGGCGGCTCATGTATCGGGCGATCGTCCGCGAACGTCGGTACCGACGCCCAATGATCCGCGCGAAGATCTTCGTACAAGACCTCGTTGCCGGAAAACCCGACGTCGTCCACGTCCGCGAGGCCGCCGAAGCCGAATTGGCCCGCACCGTCGTCCCCGCACCCCCCGCCCCCGCCCATTGGCACCTGCCCGCCGTGTCCGACCACTCCCATCGCGACTGATCGTTGCGCCTTCCCAGCGCAACTGCACCGTGTCTCGCGTTCACGAGAATGCGCTGGTGCATGGACCGAATCCGCCAGCACCGCTTGCTGTTCCGGCTGCGCTGACGCCTCCCATATCGCTCGTCGGCGACGAGCCGAAGGCCTGGCTCGGGCCGCTGGGTTTGGCCGGGCTCCTCCTCGCATCGTGGGCCCTGCGCCCGACCAGACCACTTGCGGTTTGATGGGAGAGGAATCGGTCACGGGAAATCCGTCATGCCGTCTCGCGGCCGCGGTGCACCGCGCGGCCATCGGGTGAGCGGGGCCCGATTTTTCCCGCGACCCGCCGATCTGGCACAATGCACAGGTTGCCCTGGGTGCATTCGGCCCACGGAGCACCCCTTATTCGGAGTATGAACCGGTCGAGCACGCCAGTGCCGCCAGGGTCCTCTGCTCGCGCAAACATCAGAAGGATGAAATGAACACCCTTGACTTCGTCGACGAAAAGTCGCTGCGCAGCGACGTCCCCGACTTCCGTCCGGGCGACACGCTCAACGTGCACGTGAAGGTCATCGAAGGCTCGAAGGAGCGCATCCAGGTCTTCAAGGGCGTCGTGATCCGGCGTCAGGGTGGTGGCATCCGCGAGACCTTCACCGTCCGCAAGGTGTCGTTCGGTGTCGGCGTGGAGCGCACCTTCCCGGTGCACAGCCCCAACATCGACCACATCGATGTCGTGACCCGCGGTGATGTCCGCCGTGCCAAGCTGTACTACCTGCGCGATCTGCGCGGCAAGGCCGCCAAGATCAAGGAAAAGCGCTGACCTACTAGCGGCACCGCTCGGCACGAAAGTTCTTCAGCTAGCCCGGCATCGGACGTCCGTTCCGGTGCCGGGCTAATCTGTTCGGCGTGGCAGACGAAAGTGGGTCGATGACGGTGTCCGATTCGGACGACGAGGGCGTGAGCCGCCGCTCACGACGCTCCAAGCGCAAGCAGCGCCCCTTCTGGCAAGAACTGCCGGTCCTCATTGTCATCGCCGCGGTAATCGCGGCACTAATGGTCAGTTTCGTTGGGCGCCCGTACGTCATTCCGTCCCAGTCGATGGAAGAGACGTTGCTCATCGGCGACCGCATCTACGTGGAGAAGCCGAGCTACTACTGGGGCGAGCCGCAGCCCGGTGATGTCGTGGTGTTCGTCGGCCCGCCCTCCTGGAACACCCGCTACCAGTCGATCCGGTCCAGCAATGTCGTCGTGCGCGGCGTGCAGAACTTCTTCTCTTTCTTCGGACTCGTGCCGCCGGATGAGAACGATCTGGTGAAGCGGGTGATCGCCGTCGGTGGCCAGACCGTGCAGTGCTGTGACGCGCAGGGGCGGGTCATGGTGGACGGCAAGCCCTTGGACGAGCCGTACGCCCTGAACGACTACCCGTGGTACCCAGGTCAGCAGAACGCGACCTACCCGGCGGGGCGGGTATTCGGCCCGGTCAAGGTGCCCGAGGGCAACCTGTGGGTGATGGGCGACAACCGCAACCAGTCCGCCGATTCACGCGCCCACGTCAGCGATAACCTGCAGGGCACCGTCCCGATCGACAATGTGCGTGGCAAGACGGTCTTCAAGATCTGGCCGCCCACCCGGATCGGTCCGGTGAAAACACAGGATCCCCAGACGAACTGATCAGTGCGAGCCGCAGGATAATTGGATGGTGGGGCACGATCGAGTGGCTAGGGCTAATGGCGCGACTCCGGGCAACGGGTGGCCGCCGCGTGTCGTGATGCGTCGAGCCGGTGGATTGCGCACGCTGGAGGCCGCGCTGATCCGCAGCGGGCTCGGCCCGGTCGCCGGTGTCGATGAGGCCGGGCGCGGCCCCTGTGCGGGACCGCTGGTCGTTGCCGCCTGTCTGCTTGCTCCCAAGGCCTACGACCGGCTGGCCGGACTCGACGATTCCAAGAAGCTCACCGAATCTATGCGCGAGGAGCTGTACCCGGTTATCACCCGGTTGGCGCTGGCCTGGAAGGTCGTCGTCATCCCGGCCTGGGAGATCGATTCGATCGGCATCCATGTCGCCAATATCGAGGGCATGCGCCGCGCGATCGCCGGACTCGGGCAGGCACCAGGGTATGTGCTGACCGACGGATTCCGGGTGCCCGGAATTCCGGTGCCGTCGCTGCCGGTCATCGGCGGAGACGCGACTGCGGCTTGTATCGCGGCGGCTAGCATCCTGGCCAAGGTGACCAGGGACCGAATGATGGTCGAGCTGGACGAGCGGTTCCCCGGCTATGGATTCGCCGCGCACAAGGGTTACAACACGCCCGAGCACACGGCCGCGCTCGAGCGGCTCGGACCGAGCAGTGAGCACCGGCGATCCTGGCGCAATGTGCGGCTGGCAGCGGGGTTGCGACCGGTAGCCGCGGCGGAGTACGCCGACGCGGAACTGGCCGATGAGGTTTTGCTGGAGGGCGTCGAACCGGATAGCCGAGTGGCTACCGACGCGGCGCATGCGCGATGATGATGTCAGCAGACGCAGTGCGGCGAGAAGGAGGACGTCCCACCCGATGAGTGCCGAGGACCTGGAGAAATACGAAACCGAGATGGAGCTCTCGCTATACCGGGAGTACAAGGACATCGTCGGTCAGTTCTCGTACGTGGTGGAGACCGAGCGCCGCTTCTATCTGGCCAACTCCGTCGAATTGCGGCCGCAGAACGCCGACGGTGAGGTCTACTTCGAGGTGCGCATGAGTGATGCGTGGGTGTGGGATATGTATCGGCCCGCGCGCTTCGTGAAGCATGTTCGGGTGATCACGTTCAAGGACGTGAATATCGAGGAGCTGGAGAAGCCGGATCTGCGGTTGCCCGAATAGGCGCTCCGATCCGCCGGTGGGTGCTCGCCCCAATAGCATTGGGCACCGACAAGTAGGTGGAGTACGAGTGCTGGATGCCTGGGTTGTCCACAGCTGAGCCGGTATCCACAGGTTTTCTGTTCGCGCTGGTCGCCGTTGTCGGCCGTGGGCGTGGTCCGGGCACGCTGAGCCGGTGGCAGAAAACCAGGCGCTCGGCGCACAAGGGGAAGAACTGGCGGCCCGATTCCTGCAGGCCGCCGGGATGGAGATCATCAGCAGGAATTGGCGGTGCAAGTACGGCGAACTGGATCTGATCGCCCGGGACGGGCGCGTGACTGCCTTCGTCGAGGTCAAAACGCGAACCGGAACGAAGTTCGGCACGCCCGCCGAGGCGGTCACCTTCGATAAGCAGCAGCGGATCAGGCGGCTGGCGCTGGTATGGCTGTCCGAACAGGACGGTCGGTGGCGCGATATCCGCTTCGACGTGATTTCGGTGCTGCTGCACCGCGGCCACCGACCGGTGATCGATCATCTGAAAGCGGTGTTCTGATGGCGCTGGGGGTGGCGTATTCGGTCGCGGTGAACGGGGTGGACGGCCAGCTGGTCGAAATCGAGGCGGATATCGGGCAGGGCCTGCCCTCGGTGCACCTGGTCGGCCTGCCCGATACCGCACTGCAGGAATCCCGTGACCGGGTGCGCTCCGCGGTGGCGAATATCGGGGAGAAGTGGCCGGATGGGCGCGTGATCCTGGCACTGTCCCCGGCGACACTGCCCAAAATCGGCAGCGTTTACGATCTTGCGCTCGCGATCGCGGTGCTGGACGCGGCCGGCGCGGTCCCCTCCGATCGGCTCGGAAAGACCGTGCTGCTAGGGGAATTGGCACTGGACGGGCGTGTCCGCCGGGTGCGCGGCATCCTGCCCGCGGTGCTCGCGGCACGCAATGCGGGTTGGACGCGGGTAATCGTGCCGGAATCCGCACTGGCCGAAGCCGGTCTCGTCGATGGCATCGAGGTTTTCGGTGCCACGAGCTTGCGCACCGTCGTCGCGTGGCTGCGCGGTGAGGGCGGTCTGGTAGAGCCCAATGGCATGCTGCCCGACACGGTGCGCTGCGGCGGCGATCTGAGCGACGTGGTTGGTCAGGATGAGGCCCGGTGGGCATTGGAGGTCGCCGCGGCCGGCGGACACCACCTGCTGCTCACGGGGCCGCCCGGAATCGGTAAAACCATGCTGGCGCAACGTCTTCCGGGCCTGCTGCCGCCACTAACCGAATCCGAAGCGCTCGAGGTGACGGCCATCCATTCGGTCGCGGGTGCGCTCTCCGACGACGCTCCGCTGATCACCATGCCGCCCTTCGTCGCTCCTCATCACTCGACCTCGGCCAGCGCCATGGTCGGCGGTGGATCGGGGACCGCACGCCCGGGTGCCGTCAGCCGTGCTCATCGCGGGGTTCTGTTCCTCGATGAATGTGCGGAGATAGGGACCAAGGTCCTGGATGCGATGCGAACTCCCCTGGAAGAGGGCGAAGTTCGCATCGCGCGCCGTGACGGTGTGGCTCGCTATCCGGCCCGTTTCCAACTGGTCTTGGCCGCGAATCCCTGCCCATGTGCCCCCGCCCGCGATGTCGACTGCATCTGCGCCCCGCTCGCGCGCCGCCGATACCTCGGCAAATTGTCCGGGCCGTTGATGGATCGCATAGACATCTGGGTTCAAATGCACGGCCACTCGGGAGCATCGTTCGCCGCCGAGGAAGCCGAAAGCAGCGAGGTCGTGCGCCGTCGAGTCGCGGCCGCACGGCAAACCGCAGTACAGCGTTGGGAGGACTACGGCTGGTCAACCAACGCCGAAGTCCCCGGCCACATTCTGCGCCAACGTTTCCGACTTCCCCACGAAGCAACCGCCCCCATCGAAGCCGCCCTCCGTCTGGGCCGTCTCTCTGCCCGCGGCGCCGACCGCGCGCTCCGCGTCGCCTGGACCATCTGCGACCTCCGCAACGCCGACCAACCCAGCGCCCAAGACGTACTGGCCGCGTTGAACTTCCGTCAACGGGGTTCCCAATGAGCGGGGCAACTGGAGCCGAGCGCCTGATCGACGGTGAGATTATGAGGTGTGTTGCGTCAGACATCCGCAGCGGTGCAAACGCCTCGGGGTACGCAGGCACAGCGCACATCGGTGCGACCGCTTCGGATCTCGCGGCGACGGCAGCGAGCTGCCCTGCTGCCGCTGGGTGTCCGGGCGAGCCGACGGGCGATGTCTCCAATTGTGCAGCATCGACGGCGTGTGGCGACCGTCCTGCGGCCGGTACCACGCGCACCTCGGTGGGCAGCGGGTCTCGTGCGACGCGAGCGGTCGTTGCGCCCGGAAGCCCGGAGACTGCGGCGGGCGGTGCGTCCGCCACCGCCAGGTGTGCGATCGAGTCGATGGCCACCTCGGATTGCCGAGCTGCCGTTGCCTGTGGCAGTGCTCCTACCACAGGTCCGCTGGGGGGCGACAGCCCGTGTGCCCCAGGTGATTCGGACGTTGCCTCGGATCGCGTAGCGGACGGCGGATCTATTGCCTCAGCGAATGGCGCTGCGGCAACGAGAACCGCGCATGCCTCGCTGGAAAGTGATACGTATCCGGTCGCATTGGTGGTCAGCAGGGTGGATGCGCCGGGCTGTGGCCGGACTGGCAGCACGCCTCGTCCGGGGCATGGGGTAGTGGATCTCGATGGTTGGGTTTCGAGCGGATCGGAGTTGGCGGTTCCCCGTGGGGATGTTGATGAGCGGCGGTTGGCTTGGGCGTATTTGTCTCGGGTGGTTCAGGGGCCGTGTGCGGCGCTGTCATCGTTGATCGAATCGGTGGGGGTGGTGGAGGCGGCGCGGGCGGTACGGGAGTGTGAGCTGCCGGAGCCGTTGCTCGGTGCGACCGCTAAACGAAGGGAGATCGATTGTGCGGCAAGGGATCTCGAGCTGATCGAGCACTTGGGTGGTCGGTTGGTGACTCCGGATGATCCGGAGTGGCCGGCCTGGCGAATGCTCGGACTCCGCCAACTAGAGCCCGGACGCGATCGTGACGGGGCGGCGCCGTTGGCGCTATGGGTGCGTGGGCCGCGATCGTTGTTGGAGTCGAGCGAGCAGGCGATCGCCGTAGTCGGGGCGCGCTGCAGCAGCGGATACGGCGAGCATGTCACCGGCGAGATCGTCGGGGACCTGGCCGCACAGGGCTGGACAATCGTGTCCGGAGCCGCCTTCGGTATCGACGGTATGGCACATCGCTGCGCGCTAGCCATCGGCGCTCCGACGATCGCCGTCCTTGCCTGCGGCGTCGATCGCCCCTATCCCGCCCAGCACGAGCGACTCTTGGCCGAGATCGCCGAAACCGGTTTGGTAATCAGCGAATATCCGCCGGGTACCGTTGCCCACAAGAACCAGTTCCTGGCCCGCAATCGCCTGATCGCCGCGCTGGCGGACGGCGTCCTCGTCGTAGAAGCGGGACTACGCAGCGGCGCTCGAAATACCGTCAAATGGGCCCGCCGCCTCGGCCGTCCCGCCCTCGCCATCCCCGGTCCGGTCACCGCCGCGTCATCGGCAGGCTGCCACCGCATGATCCGCGAAGGCGAGGCCCTGCTGGTCACCCGCGCCGAAGAGGTCATCGATGAAGCAGGGCCACTACGTCTATCACTTCCAACCACCCAGTCGTCCGACCCCAGCGACCGATTGAAAGGCGAGGAAGCCTCGGTCTACGCCGCCCTCCCCGGAATCGGCTCCCGCCAACCCCGCGCCATCGCCGAAGACTCCGGCCTGGACCTCTCCATCGTCCGTGCCATCCTCCCCGCACTCGAACTCGCCGGCCTAGTAGGTATGGACGAAAACGGCTGGCACCGAACCGCAAATCGTCAGAGCCGATGAAGGATTCAGGCGCCGACCCGATCGCTGCGCGCGCTACGCCCGGGAGTGCCTGCACCTGCGCGGCGAGGTGCTCGTACCGCGCGGCACGAGGTGTGTGCTCGCCCGTGACGAGTAACTGTGCCCGTCCGGGAGGCGGATCGTACGTCGGGCACCGAACCTCGAATCCAGCGAACGGGCGCTAGATGATCGGCCTGGCTCCGCAGCGCGCAGACCCACGTCCATGCCGTGTGGGAAATGGTCCTTTCATGGCGAGGAAGATTGCGTCTGGAAACCGGTGCTTCGCCACGATGGGGCGAGGCGGTGACGTGGCAGACCGTGTCTACGGCGGTAAACCTACGGTGTCGCGGCGTGCTTACTTGCCAAGTGGGGTTGGGGGCGGTGACGGTAGGGGGATGGAGTTGCCGGAGGATCTCGAGGCGTTGCTGGCGGAGTATGAGCGGCATTTGCGGCTCGGGCGGAATCGGTCGGTGCATACGGCACGGGCGTATGTGGGGGATGCGCGGTCGTTGTTGGGGCATTTGGTCGCGCGATCGGCGGATTCGGCGGTGCGGGAAGTGGATTTGGCATTGTTGCGGTCGTGGTTGGCGGCGCAGTCGGCCGGTGGGGCGGCGCGGACGACCATGGCGCGGCGGGCATCCTCGGCGAGGACGTTCACCGCGTGGTTGACCAGCATTGGGCGGCTAGCGATCGATCCGGGGTTGCGGCTCGGGTCGCCGAAGGCGCATCGGGCGTTGCCCGCGGTACTCGGTACGCAGCAGGCTGTCGCGGCTATGGATGCTGCGGAATCGGGTGCGGTGCAACGCGATCCGATGGCATTGCGGGATCGGCTGATTGTGGAGTTGCTGTACTCGACAGGAATTCGGGTCAGCGAGTTGTGCGGTCTGGATCTCGACGATATCGATCGGGAACGGCGGCTGGTCCGCGTTATCGGTAAGGGCAATAAGGAGCGCTCGGTGCCCTTTGGAGTACCAGCCGACGAGGCGATCGCGAATTGGCTGCAGTACGGTCGCCCCGCACTCGTGACAGCGGACTCCGGGCGCGCCCTACTGCTCGGCCGTCGCGGTAAACGGCTCGACCAGCGACAGGCCAGAACGGTTGTCCACGAGGTCGTTTCGGCAATTCCGGGCGCACCGGATTTGGGCCCGCACGGCCTGCGGCATTCGGCCGCAACCCATCTGCTCGAGGGGGGTGCGGACCTGCGCGTAGTACAAGAACTTCTCGGCCACGCCAGTATGGCGACCACCCAGCTCTACACTCATGTCTCCATCGAGCGCCTGAAGAAGGTCCATGATCAAGCTCACCCCCGCGCCTGACGGGCCGCAGAAGGGCGGAGGAGGACCGGCGCCCGGTCGGGGCGAGGCGCGCTGTCCGGGCCGGAATCATCGGCCGAGCCGTGCGTGGCTGCCGATACGATCGGTGGACGATCATCGGACTGGAGCCTCTGGTTGGTGCGTTGGCCTTATTGCGCGGGCAGAATCGCGACCAAGCTTGCTCCGGTTCCTGAGTGCCCACCGGAGCGGCGGACGGGAATGCGTACGACCGCCATGATCGGGGCGAAGGTGTCTCCTGGCGCGATCGGCTGAAGTCGCTCCTCCGCTTGCTGCGGCCGCACCTCGCTGTGCGGGTGTACGCAGCCCACCAGTGGTGTGCGAACTCGATGCGGCTCTCCCGTGGGCCCGGTGAAATTGTGAAACGCGTTCTCATGGCAGTAAGTGCTGTAGCAATGACGAAATGACAGCTATTCTGACACGAGTTCTAGTTTGGAGGGTTCGTGAACACCGCACGATTTGTCGACAGGTTCGGTGCGTGCCGCACTGCTGTCTCGGGGTCGGGCCGATGAGTACACATACCGTGCTGGGCAAGGAAGTGCGGATGCCGGTGCGGATTCGGCTTGCGCGTGCCTTCATGGCGACCTACGCGGTATCGGCGGCCGCCGCCCAGCGACTCATCGACTATTCCGGCCTGCAGATCCTCCGGCTGCCGGGCGGTCGCGCGATGTGCACGCTCGTTTTCGTCGATTACGTCGACGGCGACCTCGGGCCGTACAACGAGTTCGGTGTGTCGTTCATGGTCCGGCACCACACCGCTGGGCACACCAGCGCGCTCGGTGATCTGCGCGCGCTTTCCACCGGTGGCGCGGGTGTCTTCATCCATCGCCTTCCCGTCGACGGTGAATTCACCTTGGCCGCGGGCCGAGGTATCTGGGGTTTCCCGAAGGAAATCGCCGATTTCGGCGCACAGCACGAGGGCAGCGTGCGACGTGGGGTACTGCGTCAGAACGGAGTGTTGATCGTCGACCTCGCCATCCGCCCTGGGCTCGCGGTTCCCCAGCGCCGCAGCGGCTCCTCCTTCGATGCGTACTCCCATATCGACGGGATCACCCGCTGCACGCCGTGGCAGATGGAGCCGTCCGGCATGCGCGCGCGGCCCGGTGGCGCCGAACTGTCCCTCGGCGAGCACGCCTGGGCCGACGAATTGCGCTCCCTCGGATTACCCAAGCGTGCACTCATGGCCTCCACTGTTGATCGGCTCGCGATGACCTTTCACGACGCCATACCCGTCTGACCGGGGGCGCTGCACCCGCAGGAGTGATCTTCGTGGACGATGACCATGCCGGTAGTTAACCTGACGTAGCGGAGCGTTCGTATGCGGCAGGAAACCGACCAGCGATGGAGAGGTGCCCGTGAATTCCGACGACGACCATGGCGCAGTCCGAGCCGAGGCGGCATGACCCTCCCCAACCCCGCCGAGGAATCCGAGGACGGGGAAGACGAGATCGACTATCGCTTCACCCTCGCAAACGAACGCACCTTTCTGGCCTGGATGCGCACCTCGCTCGGTCTGCTCGCGGGCGGTGTCGCGGTGCACACACTGGTGCAGCCGTTGCGGATGTCGGGATTGCGCCGCACGCTCGCGATGAGCTGCATCGTGCTCGCCGTGATCATCGCGGTCGGTGCGTACGGGCATTGGCGGCGCGTCGGTCGGGCCATGCGAAGCGGTGAACCGCTACCCGAGACGATCATGGTGCCGATTCTGTCGGCGGGTATCGCCGTGGTGTCGGTATTCGCGTGCGTGGTGGTGTTGTTCCGATGAATGCCAGGAGTTTGGCCGCCGAACGCACCGCATTGGCGTGGCGGCGCACCGCCGTTGCCGCGATGGTCGTCGCGGCGCTTTTCCTCAATCATTCCGCGATGCAGGGGTGGCGCGCGGTCGCCCTCGCACCGACCGGCGCGGCGATCACCATGGCGGTCGTTGCTGTCCTGTCTTTTTCACGCAATCGCGCCTTGCATCAGGGACGCTACGGCCGTGGCGGGGGAGCCATTGCCGCGACAGCGCTGGCGGTGCTGGCCGTCGCATGCGTCGCGGCCGCAATAGGTTTTACGGATCCACGGCCCTAATGCGTTGCGGGCCGGACATGTTCGGCGGACAACCACAGGAGGATGGATATGAGCACTGCGACTGAGCCGAGCGAATTCATTGTCGCCGAGCAGCAACGAGCGCGTGGCGCACTGCCCACTGATACGGCCGATCTCGCGGATGCGGACCGCGGCTTCATAGCGGCACTCGAGCCCGGAGAGGTTCGCGCCTCCGATGGAAAGTTGGTGTGGGACAACGACTCCTACGGGTTTCTGCAGGGAAGCTGCCCAGCGTCGGTCAATCCGAGCCTGTGGCGGCAGTCCGGTCTGGTTGTCAAGCAGGGGCTGTACGAGGTCGCGGCCGGTATCTACCAGATCCGCGGGCTCGACCTGTCGAATATGACGCTGATCGAGGGCGGCACCGGCGTGCTCGTGATCGATCCACTGATCTCGGCGGAGACCGCTGCGGCGGGCTTGGCGCTGTATCGCGCGCACCGGGGCGATCGACCGGTGACCGCATTGATCTACACCCATTCGCACGCCGACCATTTCGGCGGTGCGATGGGTGTGACAACGGTCGACGACGTTGCGGCAGACCGCTGCCCGGTGCTCGCACCGGCCGGATTCCTCGAACACGCGGTTGCCGAAAACATCTATGTGGGAACGGCGATGGGACGTCGATCTGCCTATATGTACGGCGCCGCGCTGCCACGCGGGCCGAAGGGCCAAGTCGGCGCGGGTCTCGGACAGACCACCTCGCTCGGCACGATCACCTTGATTCCGCCGACGGTGGATATCACCAGCACTGGTCAGGAAGAAACGATCGACGGGATCCGGATCGTCTTCCAGCTCACCCCGGGCACCGAGGCGCCCGCCGAGATGAACTTCTACTTCCCCGATATGCGCGCGCTGTGCATGGCCGAAAACGCGACGCACACAATGCACAACCTGCTGACACTGCGTGGCGCGCTGGTGCGTGACCCGCGCGTGTGGGCCAAATATTTGACCGAGTCGATCAATCTGTTCGCCCGTAATTCTGACGTGGTCTTCGCCTCACATCACTGGCCGACCTGGGGAACCGAGCGGCTGGTGGAATACCTTTCGCTGCAACGAGACCTGTACGGCTACCTGCACGATCAGACGGTGCGCAGGCTCAATCAGGGCTATTTGGGTGCTGAGATCGCCGAGATGATGGAGCTGCCACCGGCGATCGCCGATGCGTGGCATACGCACGGGTATTACGGCTCGGTCAGCCACAATGTCAAGGCCATCTACCAGCGGTACATGGGGTGGTTCGACGGTAATCCGGCGCATCTGTGGGAGCATCCGCCGGTCGAATCCGCGCGGCGCCATGTGGAATTCATGGGCGGTGCCGAGGAGGTGCTGCGCAAGGCGCAAACCGCCTACGACGCGGGCGACTACCGGTGGGTCGCGCAGGTTGTCAACTACGTCATCTTCGCCGACCCGGCCAACGAGGCGGCGAAAACATTGCAGGCCAACACCTTCGAGCAACTCGGCTATGGCGCGGAGAACGCCACCTGGCGCAACTTCTACCTCAGCGGAGCATATGAGCTGCGCAACGGCTCGTTCGGCACGCCGACGACGAATGCGCCCACGATGGTCGAGGCGCTGACCATCGAGCAGATCTTCGATGCGATCGCGCTGCGCATCAACGGACCGAAGGCGTGGAATCTGCGCGTGGTGATCGACTGGCACGTTACCGACGAAAAACGCACCTACCGCCTCGAACTGCGCAACGGCCTGATGGTCCACTACGACAAGCCCGACGGCGCCGACTTACCCGATCCGGACGCGTCTTTCACCTTGACGCGGGCGATTCTGATTCGGGCCTTGTTGATAGGCGGAAATCTCGGCGCACTGGTCGCCGCGGGCGATATCGCCATTGCCGGGAATCCCAGCGGGCTGAACGTGCTGGTCGGTGTAATCGACGCGCCGGATCCGAACTTCGCCATCGTCACCCCGTGAGATTGTGCCGCGACTTCGTGTGCTGATCGACTAAACCGCTCGACCTGCGAGGTCCCGGCACGTATGGTCGGCGACCATGTCCACGGATGCCATCGACAATTCCGTACCTCTGCGCGAGCGCCTCCGCATCGCCCTGTCTGCTGCGATGAAGACCCGCGACCGCACCGCGATCTCCGGACTGCGCTCAGCCCTCGGCGCCATCGATAACGCCGAAGCCATCGATACCGCGGACATCGCGGCCGGTGCCATCGAGACCAGCGCGGTCGGACTCGGTGCCGCCGAAGCTCGCCGCCGCGATCTCACTGAGGCCGATATCGAACAGATCGTCCGTGCCGAAATCGCCGACCGCCAGCAAGCCGCCGCCGAATACGACACTCTCGGACGCTCCGATCACGGCGACCTGTTGCGCGCCGAAGCTGCCGCACTCGAGGCACAGCTCTAGTACCCGACGAGGCCCTCTCGAGCGTGCCGACATAGGGAGTGAGGCTTGGGTGGCGCCTGAGCAATTGATCGTCGTATGCGGTATCTGACGTCGAAGGTTGTTGTGCGTGTGGGGATTGGGGGGTGACGTCTGGGTGGTGGCTGAGCGCGTCGTCGTATGCGGTATCTGACGTCGAAGGTTGTTGTGCGTGTGGGGATTGGGGGGTGACGTCTGGATGGTGGCTGAGCGCGTCGTCGTATGCGGTATCTGACGCCGAACGCTGTTGTGCATGCGGGGATGGAGCGTGACGCTTGGGTGGTGGCTGAGCGTTTGTCGTCGCAGGCGGTACCTGTGACCGAATGCTGTTGTGCGTGTGTGGATTTGGGGGGGTGATGTCCGGGTGGTGGCTGAGCGTTCATCGCCGCACGCGGTACCCGACGCCGCACGCTCTTGCACATGCGGGGGTTGGAACGCGACGCCTGGATGGCGGCCGAGTGATTCATCGTCGCTCCGCTTCCGTGCTGCCCGCCCCATCCAGGCAAATCGCGCTGCCTGGCGTGGATCTCGCGCATCGGCATGCCGCGGTGCGCTGAGCCAGGTGCGCAGTGGAATTGCGTGCGGCGAATTCGGTCATGCTGCAATGGAATCCGCTGTCCTGAGCCGGTCGTTTGCGGATCCTCAGGCGGAGATCGGGAGCGTATCGATGTACTTTCCGGCGATGATCCGCTGAATGGCTCGTACCACGGGTCCGCCGAGCCGGACGTACCAGGCCCCGGGCCGGGAGAAGGCCGTCACCAGGCCATAGACGGCATCATCGGTCGGGTCGTATTCGACAGCGAATAGTTCCTCGCCGATCTCCGGATGTCCGGGCAGCGTGCCGTAGGCAAAGCCGCGCCGGTCGGGTTCGTCGAGGACGTACACGACCCGGCACGGTGCCGTGATACCGACCGGTCCAAGGCCCAACCGCACCGTCAGCCGCGTCCCCGGCTCCGCGGTCGGCGTGTCTGCCTCCCGAAAGATGCCGGTGCCCTTCTGCATTCGATACGTCAGGATCTCCGCACCCGCGCGCTCGAACAGCGCCCGCCCGGATCCGATGCGGCGGCGCAGCCGAAACCGGTGATAGCCCGCAGGAAGCACCTCCTTCGTCGCGCCGACCTCGGTATAGGTGAACGGCGGATCTCCGAGCGCATATCCCATAACCCGATCCTCGTCCGGGAGCCGCCACGACGGAAGTGTGCCCGCCGAACCTGCTACTCGGCCGGGTGGATCAGATGTCCGTAGCGTGGAGATCTCCCGCTGGGGCGGAAGCGGTTCCTCGAGTGCGGGGGCGGAAGTCAAGTCACCGGCTTGAGTCGCAGGGGAGTGGAGTGCAGTAGTCCCAGTGGATCGATGTACGCACGGCGGCTGTGCCCACTCTCGTCTCGTCTCGCACCCCAATGCAGGCACGCCGCCGCCCCGCAACCTTCGTGTCCTGCCTCCAAGGTGCCGATTCGCGCTCCACGTGCAACTCGTAGGCCCACCGAGACCTCGGCTTGTACCGGCTCGTATGTCGTTCGAAGACCGCCGGGGTGGTCGATCGACACAACTGGTTTGCCCGCGACCCTTCCCGCGAAGACCACGATTCCCGCACCGGCCGCGAAAACCGCCTGCCCAGGTGCACCTGCCAGATCGACCCCGCGATGCCCGGGTAGCCAGTCCTGCGCCGGTCTGTCGAATTGCCGCTCGACCGCAGGTCGCGGTTGCATCGGCCAGCCGAACTCTTCGTGTGGAGCAGCCGAAACAGACTGCTCCGCAACGAGTCCGAGCAGAGCGATGATCCCGAGGACGATCGAAATCAGTCGCCGATGATAGATACCCCCGACCCTGCCGAGGCGATTCATCCGAGATCAGCGCGTCAGCGGGAGCGGAGCCTGCTCAACCGAACTCAGCAGCCGCGACAGCAGATCGCAGAGAACCCGCGGCAAGGAACTCGCCGACCCGGTACCGCCCCCACGCGCGATATCGATGGTGAGCGGCGTTGCACCGTCGTCGAAGATCTGCGTCTGCGCCCCGCCTGCCGAACGCATGTCGAATGCACTACCCACATCGAGCATGTCGGGTGTGCGGTCCGCGCGGAGTACGTCGGGTGCGATGTTGCCCCGGGCTGCATCCGGCGCGACGTTTACCGGCTGCGAGTCAGGCGTGACATTTACGCCAAGCGCACCGGGCGCGATATCCACCCGGGCTGGACCCGGCGTGATTCTCGAACCCAGCACGCTAGGCGCGACATTCACAACGAGCGGCGCAACCCGAAGCGGATCCGGCACCCGAGCCAGTCCGCCACCCGCCGGACATGCCGAACCCGTGCGGTCCCCGATCACGACCTCCATTCCCAGGAAACCGCCATCAAGCCCAGCGGTTGCCAGAGAACCCCAAGGCAGCACCGCAGTAGCAGCGCCGTTCGATGGTGCTGCCGAAACCGGCTGCGCCAGAAGCAGTGACAGCAGGAACAGCGGTGGGATGAGCATGGTTATCGAGATTGCTATGCGATTCATGCTTCAAGCGTCGGCCGCGCACGGCGCCCGCGGGCCCCGGCTTCGGCGAGTGTGGACAATTTGCTCGGTTGTGGAGATGACTCGTTTCGATCCATGACAGGGCGATTTAGAAACTGACCCCTCAGCCCGTAGACTGGTCGAGCGGTCTGTGCATGCACGGACCGACTTCGCGCGCCACCCCGTGCTTGTTCGTAACGGCGCTGTTCGAACCGGAGCTCGACTTCGTGACTCGGCAGTGCATGCGGAGCAGGGAATCATCGGCTGGTCCTGATCCTCGCGATCGGGTCCGATGATTCGGAGGCGCCAGGGCGGCGGATCACCGATTCGCCGCGGCAACCGGCAACGAAAGAGAGATACGCCCACCATGGCTGTCGTAACAATGAAGCAGCTGCTCGACAGCGGCGCACACTTCGGACACCAGACCCGGCGCTGGAACCCGAAGATGAAGCGGTTCATCTTCACCGACCGCAACGGCATCTACATCATCGACCTGCAGCAGACGCTGACCTACATCGACAAGGCCTACGAGTTCGTCAAGGAGACCGTCGCCCACGGTGGCACCGTCCTCTTCGTCGGCACCAAGAAGCAGGCCCAGGAGTCGATCGCGGCCGAGGCGACTCGCGTCGGAATGCCCTACGTCAACCAGCGTTGGCTGGGTGGCATGCTCACCAACTTCTCCACCGTGCACAAGCGCCTGCAGCGCCTCAAGGAACTCGAGGCGATGGAGCAGACCGGTGGCTTCGAGGGTCGCACCAAGAAGGAAATCCTCATGCTCACGCGTGAGATGAACAAGCTGGAGCGCACCCTCGGCGGTATCCGCGATATGGCCAAGGTGCCCTCGGCCATCTGGGTCGTCGACACCAACAAGGAGCACATCGCCGTCGGCGAGGCGCGCAAGCTGAACATCCCGGTCATCGCGATCCTGGACACCAACTGCGATCCCGATCTGGTCGACTACCCGATCCCGGGTAACGACGACGCGATCCGTTCCGCCGCTCTGCTGACCAAGGTCGTCGCCTCCGCGGTGGCCGAGGGTGTGCAGGCGCGGGCCGGTATCTCCTCCGGTGACGAGAAGCCGGAAGCCGGTGCGGGCGAGCCGCTCGCCGAGTGGGAGCAGGAGCTGCTCGCGCAGGCCGCCCCCGCCGCGAGCGAGGCCGAGGCTGCCGCCGAGGCCCCCGCCACCCCGGCCGACGCCTGATCGTCGCAGTGCTTGATGGCGATGGCGGCGGTGGCCTGCGTGGTTACGCAGGCCACCGCCTCCAGCCCATCGCCATCATCGCCGAGCGTCTGTTCACCTTGCCGACCTCTCCTGAACAGGAGCGGTCGGCAAGGTGGTGTTACCACCCGAAACAACACACAGGAGGATCGCCACCCATGGCGACATACACCGCCGCTGACGTGAAGCGGCTGCGGGAGCTCACCGGCTCCGGGATGATGGACTGCAAGAATGCGCTGGTCGAGACCGACGGCGATTTCGACAAGGCCGTCGAGGTGCTGCGCATCAAGGGTGCCAAGGATGTCGGCAAGCGTGCCGAGCGCGCCACGGCTGAGGGTCTCGTCGCCGCCAAGGACGGCGTGCTGATCGAGATCAACTCCGAGACCGACTTCGTCGCCAAGAACGCCGAATTCCAGGGTCTGGCGGACAAGATCGTGACCGCCGCCGCGGCCGCCAAGCCGGCCGACCTCGACGCCCTCAAGGCGCTGGACCTGGGCGGCCAGACCGCCGACGATGTACTGCAGGCGCTGGCCGCCAAGATCGGCGAGAAGCTCGAGCTGCGTCGGGTCGCGTCCTTCGACGGCCCCGTCGCCGTCTACCTGCACAAGCGGGCCACCGATCTGCCGCCGGCCGTCGGCGTGCTGGTCGAGTACCAGGGCGAGGGTGACGCCGCCGCCGAGGCCGCGCGTGCGGTCGGCATGCAGGTCGCCGCGCTCAAGGCCAAGTACCTGACCCGCGAGGAGGTACCGGCCGACGTGGTGGAGAACGAGCGCCGCATCGCCGAGCAGACCGCCAAGGAAGAGGGTAAGCCCGAGGCCGCGTTGCCGAAGATCACCGAGGGCCGCGTCAACGGCTTCTTCAAGGATGTCGTTCTGCTGGAGCAGGCGTCGGTCACCGATTCGAAGAAGACCGTCAAGGCGCTGCTGGACGAGGCCGGTGTCACCGTGACCCGCTTCGCCCGCTTCGAGGTCGGCCAGGCCTGATAACGCCCGTGAACCCCTCGTGCTCCGGATACGGTGTACGGGGGGTTTCGGCTGTCCGGACGTTATCCGTTCATCCGCAATTTCTCAGCCTGACCGGGCGAGTTCGTTGCGTCCGAGGGGGTCTTCTACCCACATCGAATCCGAGTAGGGCAGGATAAGGGCGCTCCGTATTGAGCTTCCGCGTTGCCATCCGGCCCACGTGCTGTGTCGACAGACCGAAATCTATCGCCGAAGGAGACGAACACCCATGACCGACCCCGGGACGGACCGCCCAGGATATCGCCGGGTGCTCCTCAAATTGGGTGGGGAGATGTTCGGCGGCGGCAAGGTCGGGCTCGACCCCGATGTGGTGCAGACGGTCGCCGAGCAGATCGCCGAGGTGGTCTCCAGCGGTGTTCAGGTGGCCGTGGTGATCGGCGGCGGTAACTTCTTCCGCGGCGCCGAACTCGAGGAGCGCGGTATGGAACGCGCCCGTTCGGACTATATGGGCATGCTCGGCACCGTGATGAACAGCCTTGCGCTGCAAGACTTTCTGCAACAGCAGGGCGTCGACACCCGTGTGCAGACCGCGATCACCATGGGCCAGGTGGCCGAACCTTATCTGCCGCTGCGCGCCAAGCGGCATTTGGAAAAGGGCCGCGTTGTCATCTTCGGCGCGGGCATGGGCATGCCCTACTTCTCCACCGACACCACCGCCGCCCAGCGCGCACTGGAGATCGACGCCGATGTAGTGCTGATGGCCAAGGCCGTCGACGGGGTCTTCACCGCGGACCCCCGGGTCGACGAGAGCGCGACCATGTACACCGAAATCACGCATAAAGAGGTCATCGAGCGTGACCTGAAGGTCGCCGACGCGACGGCCTTCAGCCTGTGTATGGACAACCAGATGCCCATGCTGGTGTTCAATTTGTTGACGAAGGGCAATATCGCCCGTGCGGTCGCCGGTGAGAAGATCGGCACATTGGTTCGGTCCTGACCCCGCGCCCGCGGATCATGACGATGACGACGCTGTGGAGGAAACGGTCGTGATTGAAGAAGCGCTCTTCGACGCCGAGGAGAAGATGGAGAAGGCCGTCTCGGTGGCGAAGGACGACCTCGGTTCCATCCGTACCGGTCGGGCGAATCCGGGGATGTTCCAACGGATTGTCATCGACTACTACGGTTCGCCGACCCCGATTACCCAGGTGTCCAGCATTTCCGTGCCCGAGCCGCGGATGGTGGTGATCAAGCCGTACGAGCAGTCGACGCTCGGCGCGATCGAAACCGCGATCCGCAATTCCGATCTCGGTGTCAACCCGACCAACAACGGTGACATCATTCGGATCTCGGTCCCGCAGCTCACCGAGGAGCGCCGCCGTGAACTGGCCAAGCAGGCCAAGGGCAAGGGCGAGGACGCCAAGGTCTCGATTCGAAATGTCCGCCGCAAGGCCATGGACGAACTGTCGCGGATCCAGAAGGATGGCGAGGCGGGTGAGGACGAGGTCGGGCGCGCCGAAAAGGAGCTCGACAAGACCACCGCGAAATATGTCGGCCAGGTCGATGAACTGGTCAAGCACAAGGAAGCTGAACTGCTCGAGGTCTGAGGTCCGAGGCCGGATCTTGCGGGCCCGCCCGGGCGGGGGACGAACGGAACGACGAGTTGAGCGACGGGACAATCGTGGCCGAGAACGCCGCCGCGACCGGTGCGGCCGAGGAGCCGAGGCCGGGCAACGGCACAGTTGATGCGACGGACGGGCGCGCGGTCGACGCCGCGATTCCCGAAGCCGCACCTCCCGAACCCGTGCGTACCGACTCCGCGTCGTCCGAGGCTGAGCGCTGGGGATCCTCGACGCCTGTGGCCTCGACCGGTCGGCCCGCGACTCCGGGAGACGCGACTGCCGTACCCTCGGGACCGACGACTCCCGGCCTCGCGGCCGTTGGGCCTGTGACACCTGGACGTGCGGCCGATGGGCCCGCGACCCCTGGGCGTGCGGCCGGTGGGCCTACGACACCTGGGCGTGCGGTCGACGAGCCCGCGGCCCTTGGGCGTGCGGCCGGTGGGCCTGCGACTTCTGGATCCGCTGCCGATGGGCCTGCGACCCCTGGGCGTGCGGGCGATGGGCCCGCCGCCCTTGGGCGTGCGGCCGATGGGTCTGCCACTTCTGGATCCGCTGCCGATGGGCCCGCGACACCCGGATCCGCGGCTAACAGCTCCGCGACACCCGGATCCGCGGCTAACAGCTCCGCGACACCCGGATCCGCGGCTAACAGCTCCGCGACACCCGGATCCGCGGCTAACAGCTCCGCGACACCCGGATCCGCGGCTAACAGCTCCGCGACACCCGGATCCGCGGCTAACAGCTCCGCGACACCCGGATCCGCGGCTAACAGCCCCGCGACACCCGGATCCGCGGCCAACAGCCCCGCGACTCCAGAAACCGCCACCGATGGCCCCTCGACCTGGGAACCGGCGACGCCCGGCTCCGAAAGCGACACATCCGCGATCTCCGAATATTCGACCGCCTCAGTGAATCCCGCCGTCCAACAAGAGAACTCGGCGGAACCACCAGCCCCCGCCTCGCGCGCCGGCCGCAATCTGCCCGCCGCTTTGGCCGTCGGCTTCGGCCTCGGTCTGTCGCTCATCGCGATTCTGCTGTTCGTACCGAAGGTATTCATCGGCGTCGCGGCCGCGGGAGTCGGTGTGGCCACCTGGGAGGTCGCCAAGCGGCTGCGGGAGGCGGATGTCCTGGTCCCGCGGATTCCGCTCATCGTTGGTGGTCAAGCGGTGTTCTGGCTCGGCTGGCCGTGGGGTGCCAGCGGTGTGGCGGGCGCCTTCGCCGCGACCACGCTGATCTGTATGGTGTGGCGTCTTTTCGATCACGGCTTGCAGACGGCGCCGCGAAACTTCTTGCGCGACACCGCGATCACGATCTTCACCCTGGCCTGGATCCCGCTGCTCGCGTCGTTCGCGACGCTGCTGCTGCTCGAGCCCGACGGCAATCTGCGGGTGCTGACCTTCATGATTCTGGTGGTCTGCTCCGATGTCGGCGGCTACGTCGCGGGTGTGCTGTTCGGGAGGCATCCGATGGTGCCCGCGATCAGTCCGAAGAAGTCCTGGGAGGGCTTCTGCGGTTCGCTGGTGTTCAGCGTGATCGGCGGCCTGCTCACGGTCACCCTGCTGTTGGAAGCCAATTCGATGATCGGCGTGGTACTCGGCGTCGGCCTGGTATTGGTCGCGACCGTGGGTGATCTGATCGAATCCCAGGTCAAGCGGGAATTGGGCATCAAGGATATGGGCACTTTGCTGCCCGGCCACGGCGGCATCATGGACCGCCTCGATTCGATGCTGCCGTCGGCCTTCGTGTCCTGGTTGGTGCTGTCCACTTTGATCTGAGTCAGCGTCCATTCTCGAGCTGAATCCGCGGATCCCGCGGAATCGACGAATGGGTGGTGCGGGCGAACCGCGTACTATCGCTTGGCCGCCCGCCGCAGCTGAATGATCCGCACCCCGCCGACCAGTGCCATCACCAGCGCGCCCGCGATCACCGACAGCAGCACCAGGATGCCGACCGGTAGGGAGAAGCTCCAGAAGAACAGATCCACCCGTTGTTGTTCGAGGTTCTGCAGGATGAAGATCAGCAGCACGATCCCGATCAGCGTCGCGGCGACCAGGGCGACCCAGGTGTCACCGGTCCGGCTCTTTCCCAGCGACTTGCGACCGGTCGGCTCCACCGTCCGACGGTCGGTCGGCTCGACCGTCTCACGCCCGGTCGACGCAGGTGCGACATCTTCGGTGCGCTCCGGCTCGGACGACTCGGCGTGACTGGTCATACTTCGATCATTACCGATCGCTATCGCTGGTGCACGCATTTCTACGCGGTGACCGGTATGTCGTTATGTCGATGCACGAGGCCGCTCACCGAGTCGATCGGACGTGACCTTCGTCGCGTCGGGCGTCGTGATCGTCACCTTCGGTCCGGTCCGCACACCCAGGATGGGACACTGGAAGGACTATGACCGTTTCGCTGCCCCTCGTCTTCGATGCTCCGCGCCGTGGCATGCCGCCGCGGCACCTCGCCGACCTCGATGCCGACGGGCGCAAGGTCGCGGTCGAGGAACTCGGTCTGCCGAAGTTCCGTGCCGATCAGATCGCGCGCCAGTATTACGGCCGTCTGCAAGCCGATCCGGAGCAGATGACCGACCTGCCCGCCGCGGTGCGCGAAAAGATCGGCGCGGCGCTGTTTCCGCCGCTGATGTCGGTGGTCAAGCATGTCGCGTGCGATGGCGGCGAGACACGAAAGACCCTGTGGCGCGCCGGCGATGGCACCCTACTCGAGAGCGTGCTGATGCGCTATCCGGACCGCGCCACGCTGTGTATTTCCAGCCAGGCAGGCTGCGGTATGGCGTGCCCGTTCTGCGCCACCGGCCAGGGCGGCCTCAACCGCAACCTTTCTACGGCGGAAATTGTCGACCAGGTCCGTGCCGCGGCCGCGGCCATGCGCGATGGCGAGGTGTCGGGCGGTCCGGGCCGCCTGTCCAATATCGTCTTCATGGGTATGGGCGAGCCGCTGGCCAACTACAAGCGGGTGGTCGCCGCGGTTCGCCGCATTACTTCACCCGCGCCCGATGGCTTCGGTATTTCTCAACGCAACGTGGTCGTGTCCACCGTCGGCTTGGCTCCGGCCATTCGCAAGCTCGCCGACGAGGACCTCTCGGTCACTCTCGCGGTGTCGCTGCACACGCCCGATGACGAACTGCGTGACACCCTGGTGCCGGTGAACAACCGCTGGGCCGTCGCCGAGGTGCTCGATGCCGCTCGCTACTACGCCGACAAGAGCGGCCGTCGGGTGTCCATCGAATATGCGCTGATCCGCGATATCAATGACCAGCCGTGGCGCGCGGATATGCTCGGCGCCAAGCTGCACAAGGCCCTTGGCTCCCGGGTGCACGTCAATGTCATCCCACTGAACCCGACGCCGGGCAGCAAGTGGGATGCCAGCCCGAAACCCGTTGAGCAGGAATTCGTTCGGCGCGTCAACGCCCAGGGCGTTCCGTGTACGGTGCGCGATACGCGGGGCCAGGAAATCGCCGCCGCCTGTGGGCAACTCGCTGCCGAAGGTTAGCTCGTCCGGGGCGAGGACCCCGAGATGAGGGAGGCACTTGGTCGGTGCGGATCGCTGCGGTCGGTCGAATTGGCCGACATCGTGATCCAGCTGCGCGCGTTGCCGGAGCTGGTGTAGGGGTCCGACCTCCGGCGGCCTCCGCCAACTGGGTCGCAATCACTGAGCCGATCGTCGCAACTGAGCGGTCAAGGCCGCCAACCAGCTTGTCGTCGGCGGCACCTACGCCCTGGTAGCCGAGGCGATCCTGCTGATGGAGAACCTGGGCGCGGATGCCGAAAAGGGCTTGGACGTGCTGGCGGGCGGACTCGTGGGCAGCACCATCCGCGAACTCGAGCGTGCATCCATGCGGTGCGGGTCAGTGGCCGCCCGGCTCGAGCAGTTCGCGGCCCTCGTCGGCCTTGACTCGGCGGTGTTCGGCAACGATGAGTCCGCCGCCGCAGATCAGGCAGACGACCGCGGCGATGCCTGCGATGATGGCCCAACCGGCGAATCCATAGCCTGCGGCGGTGAGGGTAAGGGCGGCGGCGACTACGCCGAGCAGTACCAGGATGACGCCGGGCCAGTTGTGGGTGTCGGCGATCAATTCGCCCGCGTGGTTTCTGGTGTTGCGTGCGCGGTCCGGGAAGTCGGAGCGCAGCCGGTCGGATTCGGGCTGGTCGGATCCAGGAAACATGGCGTCCTCTCCGTTCGGATGGATCGTCGTGTTCAAGCGGATACCCCGGATGTTGGGGATCAATCAGGGGTGTATCGGGCATCTCGACGGGTACCGCGAATCCGACTCTGCTTGCGATGAAGATGAATAGGAGGACAACCATGACAACCGCGCGTGAACTCATGACCGAGGGCGTGCAGTGTGTGCGATCCAGCGATTCGGTGCTCGAGGCCGCCAAGCTGATGAAACAGCTGAGTGTGGGCGCGTTGCCGATCTGCGGTGAGGACAATCGGCTCAAGGGCATGCTCACCGACCGCGACATCGTGGTGAAGGTGCTCGCCGAGAACAAGGATCCACTCGGCGTCAAGGCCGGAGAACTGGCCGAGGGCACACCGATCACGGTGCAGGCGAGTACCGATGCCGATGAGGTGCTCAATGTGATGTCGGTGCATCAGATCCGCCGGGTGCCGGTGCTCGACGGCGACCAGTTGGTGGGCATTGTGGCGCAGGCCGATGTGGCCGTCGCGCTCGGCAATGCCGATACCGGCGGCGTGGTAGAGGCGGTGTCGACGGACTGACCCGACCTGCGAATCGACTCGGCTCCAACTCGTCCGCACTGCCCCGGCCTCAGGTGTGACTGTGCGGCTTGCGGGTATGCGCGGACGAGAGGAGCCGCGGTGGCTCCGTCCCCAATCGAGGAGGTACGCAATGGCCACCGGTCAGAAGGAAGACGTCGTCACGCTCTTGCTGGCACAGCACGAACTGATCAAGGGCCTGATCGAAAAAGTACAGCTTGCGCAGGGTGCGGCCAAGCGCGAGCCGTTCGAGGAGTTGGTCCGGGCGCTGGCCGTGCACGAGAGCGCCGAAGAGGAAGTGGTGCATCCGGCATCACGGCGCGCATCGGTGTCCGCCAGCGTTGTCGATGACAGGTTGCACGAAGAGCAAGAGGCCAAGCGCGTGCTGGCCGAGCTCTACGACCTGGGCGTGCAGCACAAGGACTTCGATACGAAGTTCCGCTCCTTCGCCGAATCGGTAATCGAACATGCCGATCTGGAGGAGAAGGAGGAATTCGACCAGCTGCGCCAAGAGCTCTCAGCCAGTGAGAGTGCGGTGCTCGCCGATGTCGTGCGGGTCGCCGAGGCCGTCGCCCCGACCCGGCCGCATCCGGAGGCGGGCGAGTCGGCACTGGTGAATATCGTTGCCGGACCGCCACTGGCGCTCTTCGACCGGATTCGCGACGCGGTGCGCGATTGGCGCCGCAAGACCGAGGGGTGAGCGGCGTGACCGACGCGACGAACAAAAACGGCGCATCGAACGAGAAGCAGCGCCAGCTGGATCGATACCGGGTGGATCGCGAACAGGGGAAGCTGACCACACAGCAGGGTGTACGGGTGGACAGCACCGATGACGCCCTGAAAGTGGGGGAGCGCGGATCGACGCTGCTCGCCGATTTCCATGCCAGAGAGAAGATCACCCACTTCGATCACGAGCGGATTCCCGAGCGGGTGGTCCATGCCAGAGGTGCGGGTGCCTACGGACACTTCCGGCCCTACGACGGCTGGCTCGGCCAATTCACCACCGCCCGATTCCTCACTGATTCGAGTGTGGAAACGCCGGTGTTCGTGCGATTTTCGACCGTCGCTGGTTCGCGCGGATCCGCCGATACCGTGCGCGATGTGCGTGGTTTCGCGACGAAGTTCTATACCGCCCAGGGCAATTACGATCTGGTCGGCAATAACTTCCCGGTGTTCTTCATCCAGGATGGAATCAAATTCCCGGACTTCGTACATGCGGTGAAACCCGAGCCACACAACGAGATTCCGCAGGCCGCCTCCGCGCACGACACCCTGTGGGACTTCGTCGCGCAGCAACCGGAGACGCTGCATGCGATCATGTGGCTGATGTCGGACCGGGCACTGCCGCGCAGCTATCGCATGATGCAGGGCTTCGGCGTGCACACCTTCCGGCTCGTCAACAGCGAAGGTCGAGGCACCTTCGTGAAGTTCCACTGGACACCGAAACTGGGCGTGCACTCGTTGGTGTGGGACGAATGTCAGCAGATCGCCGGACGTGATCCCGACTTCAACCGACGCGATCTGTGGGACTGCATCGCGGCAGGCCAGTATCCGGAGTGGGAGCTGGGCGTGCAGCTGGTCTCGGACGAGAATGAATTCGGCTTCGACTTCGACCTCCTCGATGCGACGAAAATCATTCCGGAGGAGCAGGTTCCGGTGCAGCCGGTGGGGCGTATGGTGCTGGATCGCAATCCGGACAACTTCTTCGCCGAGACCGAGCAGGTGGCCTTCCACACCGCCAATCTGGTGCCCGGCATCGATTTCACCGGTGATCCGCTGCTGCAGTTGCGTAACTTCTCCTACCTCGACACGCAGCTGATCCGTTTGGGCGGGCCGAATTTCGCCCAGTTGCCGATCAACCGGCCGGTCGCGGATGTGCGCAATCACCAGCAGGACGGCTTCGGCCAACACGCCATCCCGCAGGGCGAGGCCGCGTATACCAAGAACACCATCGGTGGGGGTTGTCCGGCATTGGCGGACACCGAAATGTTCCGGCACTACGCCGAGCCTCTCACCGGTTCAGCTATTCGACAGCGCGCCAGCAGTTTTCGGGAATACTACCGCCAGCCACGAATGTTCTGGCGCAGCATGTCACCGCCGGAGGCCGATCACATCGTCGCCGCCTTCGCCTTCGAGCTCGGGAAGGTGGAGCGGGTGGCCATCCGGGCCAGGGTGCTCGAACATCTGGTGCAGATCGAACCAGAGCTGGCCGAGCGGGTCGCGGGTGAGCTGGGTATGCCGGTACCGCAACCGGACTCGAATGATCGGGACGCGATGGTATCTCCCGCACTGTCGCAACTGAATACGGTCACCGACACCATCGCGACCCGTAAGATCGCGATCCTGGCCGCCGACGGTGTGGACACACTCGGTGTACGCCGCATCAACTCGTGGTTGACCGAGCGTGGCGCGATCCCCGAAGTGCTCGCGCCGCATGCCGGTACGTTGGGCGGTGACGGCAGTGACGGCGAAACCCTGGCGGTGGACCGTTCGCTGGCGACCGTTGCTTCGGTGCTCTACGACGCGGTGCTGGTCGCGGGTGGAAAGCGATCCGCCGACACGCTGGCGGGCAATGGCGCGGCGGTGCACTTCGTGCTGGAGGCGTTCAAACACGTCAAAGCGATCGGCGGCTTCGGCGACGGTGTCACGCTGCTGCGAGTCGCCGGTGTCGTATCCGATACCGATCACGACACGCTAGCGGGTGTTTTCACCACGAACGCGAGCGGTGCGGGCGTGACCGAGGACTTCATCGAGGCTTTCGCGAATGCGGTTGCCCGGCACCGAGTCTGGAACCGGGCGACCGTCGCGGTACCGGCCTAGCGGTCTCGGTCAGCTCAGGGCGGGCTGGATCTCCTTCTCCCAAGCGGTGAAGAAGCCATCCAGATCGGGCCCGATCTGTTGGACGTACAGTTCGTCGACACCGGCATCGAGGTACTGCCGAAGTTGGCGGATATGGCGCTCCGGATCGGGCCCGGTGGCGAAGTGGTCACGGGTGGATTCGCGATCGATCAGGATCATCGCGTCCTCGAAATCGCGTGGGCGCGGCAGTGTTTGGGAAAGCTGGCCCGGCAGTAGCTCATTGGCCCAGAGGCGGTGCGCGGCGTCCAGGCCCGACTCCTCGTCGCGGGACCAGCTGACCTTGGCGCCCGCCTGTACCGGTTTCGCGCCGCCGCTCGCGGTGCGGAAGGTGTCGACCGCATCGGCATCGGGCAGTACGGTGCAGAAGCCGTCGCCGATCCGCGCCGCCAATTGCGTTGCCTGCGGGCCGAATCCGGAGATGTAGATCGGCACCGGAGCATCGGGCAGCGTATAGATTCTGGCGTCCTGCACGGTGTAGTACTCGCCGCGGTGGTTGACGTTACCGCCGCGGTGCAGTCGCCGAATCAGCTGGACCGCTTCCTCCAGCATTTCGAGCCGGACGGTGGGCGATGGCCACGGATCGCCGAGAATGTGCTCGTTGAGCGCTTCCCCGCTGCCGACGCCGAGAACGAAGTTGCCGCCGAGTTGGACGGCGGCGGTCGCGGCGGCCTGCGCGATGATTACGGGATGGATGCGGACGGTGGGGCAGGTGACCGCCGTGGTAATCGGCAGGTCGGTTGCCTCCGAGAGCGCCCCGATGGTGCCCCACACGAAGGGACTGTGGCCCTCGGCGTCATTCCAGGGATGGAAATGGTCGGAGATCCACAGCCGTTCGAACCCAGCCTGTTCGGCGCGTTTGGCCTGCTCGACGAGTTCTTTCGGCCCGAACTGTTCGCTGGCTAAAAAATATCCGAAGGTGACCATGTCGGGCGCTTACCCAGGTTCGCCGATGATATTCGACGCATGCGAACGGGCCCCGGATCGAGATGACCGAGGCCCGTTCGACAGGTGGAGCTAGCTGCCACTGTGGCTGTGCTGGCCGCCCTTCTGCTTGGCCGCCGTCGGCTGCGCCTGTGCGCCCTTACGACCGGCCTCGTGCGGGTCTGCGGCGTTTTCCTGGCCGAAGCTGCCGGTGCTGGCCTTTCCGCCCTTGCTGGCCTGCTCCTGGGTGTCCTTGCGATTACCGAACTGCCCGGGGTTCTTCGGATCTGCCATGATCGGCACTCCTTTTCGGTAGTGGGAACTATCTGCGGCCCCGGTTCGGACCACATCTGCGACCTACCCCGGATCGAGCCGACTAATCGGGTTGATGTGTGGCGTTTTCGCGTCCCGAAAAGCGGTGTTTGCCAGTGGCATTCGCGGGTAGGCCGCATGCGGGGGTATCGCCGATCCGACCTCGCGGAGGCTACGATGAGCAGCGTTATCGATCCGACCTCGGTATGGCTGACAGGTACGGTGGCCTGGTTCGACGAACAGCGTGGGTTCGGCTTCATCGAACCCGATGGTGTCCGGCAGTGGCCGGTGTTCGTCGAGTACAGCCATATCGATGTGCCGGGCTATCGCGCACTCACCGAAGGTCAGCTGGTGCGTTACCGGTGCGATCCCGGGGCACAAGGTCGCGCGGCCGCGGTCGTGCGTCCATACCTGCCGCAGGACAGCTTGTTGTGATCGCGGCACATCGACCACCGCGAGCGGTCGAGTTATCCGACGACCGACTTCATCCAGTCGATGACGGCGGTCTGATACTGCGCGGTGTTGCGTGCGAGATTCACCGAATGTCCACTGCCGGGCAGCACGAACGTGCGCAACCGCGCGGCCGGACTGAAAAACGCCGCCTCCGCGGCCTGCAGGGTCGCGCTATCGGCGCAGATCGAATAGGCGGGTCCGCATGACAGCCGGTCCACACTGCCATTGACCAGCATGACCGGAGCGGTGATCGAACTCGACATTCCGGGCAGCGTGGAGGTGAGCCCGTCGGGATATTCGGTCAGCGAGAAGGTTTCCTTGGTCGCTTCGTCGATCGCGAGCACCTGTGGATCGAAATTATCCGGTCCGAAGAAATCAGCGGCCCGGGTGCCCGGCCGGGTCACCAGATAGCCCGAATCGTATCCCCGGCTGGCGAATACGGGATCCCGCACCGCCTGGTAGTAGGTGCTGATCACACCGAGGACGTCCGGCACGCTCAGGGTGTGCGAATATCCGGTGAGCAGCACACCGTCGACATCGTGATAAGTGGTGGCCTCCATGACCGAGGTGCCCGAACTCAGCGAATGACCAGCGGTGACGACCTTGCCGAACGGTTGTGCCCCCGCGAGTCCGTGGCGCAGGCCCTGCACGATGTTGTGCAGGGCTTCCGCCGTCGCGGTCGCGGTCAGTGACATGCTCGGCGGGCGGGTGCTCGAGCCGTTACCGAGTCGATCGGCTACCAGCGTCGCGTAGCCCGCGGCGTTCATCGCGCGCCGGAAGTTGTAAGTCTCTGGCGCGTAAGGGAAGTCCCAGTAGGTGTGGTTGTAATTGGAGCCCGCCATCAGCACCATGACGGTGTCGGTCGGCCGATCCGGCAGGCACAGCGTCGCGCCCAAGCTCCCCTGCGGTACTGGGAAGGAGATCTCCTGACAACGGTCGGGTGCGGCCGCCGGATCGGCACCGGCCGCCCCCGGTACCACACCGAGCATTGTCGCCGCCGCGGTGGCGGCCACCAGCATTCGGGCGTAGAGCTTGTTCGTCACCGCGTTCCCTCCGAATGGGAAATATCTTGCGCCGCGCCATCTTCTGGCGAATCACCATACCGCACACGAAGATCCGTAGCTATGGGGTTGCGTGGCGGAGATGCGATCTACGATGCACAGCATGGGTTCGCGCGGTGTGCATTTCGTGGGCAGCTTTCCGGGGACGAGTACGGAAGACGCTATGCGTGCGATGCTCGATGCCGCGGGAACGCGGTTACGCACGCTCCCTACTGGGGAAACGCGCCGCTATGAGTTCTACATTCAGCCGATCATCGAGGATCTGGTGGCGCAGGGCGCGTTGGAAGTGAAGAAGTCGGGTACGTGGCGGTCGAGTAGAGAACGCACCATTCATCGCGTCCCCTCCGGTCGCGAGCTGACCGGCGACATGATGGACCTCGGTTATCTCGCCGAGGCCGAGGAGGCGCTTCCGATATTTCGGGAGTTACGCGCGGCGCGCGAGCTGCCCGAATTGACCCTGCAGATCGGGATGCCGACCGATTTGACCCTGGCGTTCATCGCCATGGGCATATCCGGAGTCAGGTCGCACCGCAAGGCATTCCGGGACGCGACCGTCCGCCATATCGCGGCCATCCACGAACTGGTCGGTACCGACGTGGTCGTGCAATTGGAGGCCACCGCCGAAATGGTGATCATGGCGAAGACGCAACCGTTGCACCAGCGGGTGGAAGCGACATTGCGCCTTGCCGAGGGGATTGCCACACTGGCCGAATCCGCCCCTGCGGGAACGAGATTCGGCGTGCATCTGTGCGTCGGCAGCATGCGCAACAAGTCCCGGGTCCGCATGCGTGATCTGCGCCCCTTTGTGGAGCTGGCTAATTCCGTTGTCCGGCAATGGCCTTCGGATCGTCCGCTGACCTATCTGCATGGTCCGCTCGCGGCGGGCGATATCCCGCCGTCGGCGGATCCGGCGTTCTACGCACCCCTCGCGGACCTGTCCCTCCGAGCAGGCACGAATTTCTATGCGGGATTCGTCCACGACACTCCCACGGTGGCAGAGCAGGGCGAGACCTTACGGTTGATCGAGAAGGCTCTGGGCAGACCGGTGGACGGTGTCGCGAGTGCGTGTGGACTCGGTCGCCGTCCGCGTCCGATCGCCGACGCGCTCGCGGCACGCGCCGATACGCTCGCCGCGACCTAGGGCTTGCGGCCGATTCCGCCCAGGATCACCAACTGGGTGCTCGGCAGGTCGTCGTCGAGCCATTCCTGCACCGGCACCAGACCGGGCTCGACCACTTCGAAACCGTCCAGGTAGGCGGCCACCATTTCCGGTGTCCGAAATTGCACCTGTGCCGAACTCCCGTCAGTGTCTCCGGTCGACCGCGCTACGAAGTCCGGCTGCGTGTGGACGGATCCGTGGGTGAAGGCCAGCATGCTTCCCGGCGCCATTTCATCGCGCAAGCGCGCGATGATATCCGCCGGATGCTCATCGTCCATCACGTAGTGCAGCACGCCGACGATCAGGATCGCGACCGGCTCGTCGAAGTCGATATGTCCCTCGGACTTCGCCTTCTCGATGATCTCGTCCGTACGGCGGATATCACCGAGTATCGATGTGACACCGGATGCGCCGGACAACAGCGCATGCGTGTGCACGTGCACGACCGGGTCGTAGTCGATCATCACCACGCGGGCCGTTGGGTCGATCTTCTGTGCTATCTCGTGCACATTGGGCGAGAATGGGATACCGGCACCGATGTCGATGAACTGCCGAATTCCGGCCTCGGCCGCGTCTTCCACAGCTCTGAGCAGGAATTTGCGACTGAACCAAGCCGTCGTCTTGGTGTCCGGCGCGACCGCGAGCATGCGCTCGGCGACGCGCTGGTCCACCGTGTAATTGTCCTTACCGCCGAGCAGGAAGTTGTACACCCGAGCTGCGTTCGGCTTGGATGGATCGACGCCCGCCGGTGCCCGATCGGCCTCAGCCACCGCACCTCCTAGATGTCCTTCGACACATCGTAACAACGTCTGGTCGTTTGTCCGTGTGGATCGAACTGCGCCGCTGGATCGCGGTGAATCCTTTGTGTGGGTTTACACCTCTCATACTTGTGTCGGCAACACGGCCGGCACGAGATCGGGAGGTATGTCGTGATCATTGCCGCGATTGTTGTTGGGGCACTGCTCATTTGCGCGTGCAGTATCACCGTGCTTCGACGGTGGAGCCGGTCGCGATGACCGAAGTGTGCTGGCCCGACGAACATCTCGTCGCCGCGGCGCGGGCGGGTGATATCGAGTCGATCACCACGCTGGTGTCCGGATCGCATCCGCATGTGCGTCGATTCGCGTATTCGCTGTGCGCGTCGCCGGAGGATGCCGAGGATGCGGCGCAGGAAGCGTTGATCATTCTGTATCGCAAGATCGGGACACTGCGGGCATCAGGTGCGTTGGCCTCGTGGATGTTTCGGATTGTGCGCAATGAATGTCTGCGTCAACTGCGGTGGCATATGCGTCGGGCCGAGCCGATTCCCCAATCGACCATCGCGTCGGCGGAGGAGGAGGCGATCAATCGCCTGGAGGCCGAGCGGGTGGCCGCGGCGATCGCGGCACTGCCCGGCGATCAGCGGCGGGTGCTGATCATGCGGGATGTGCAGGGGTACAGCGGTCGAATGGTCGCGGATCTGCTGGGCCTGAGCACCGCGGCGATGAAATCACGGCTGCATAGGGCGCGTGCGGCGGTGCAGCAGAGTTTGGAGGTCGGCAATGCGGAAAGTATCGCGTAGCGATTCCGTGCGGGGTGATGGTCGGGCGACCGGCGGGCATGAGTTCGCCAGTGCGTCGCTATCACGCCATTTGACCCGTGGCGCAATCGGGTTCGGCGCTGTAATCGGTTCCTTCGCCCTGATGCCAGCGGTCGGCCTCGTTAGCCTGCTGCTGCTACCGGTCGGCCTCGTCGCATTGCGCGGCTGCCCGACCTGCTGGGCGATCGGCCTGCTCCAGACTCTCTCCCGCGGCCGATTGCAGCGCTCGTGCACCGACGGAACCTGTCAACTTGTCACCACGAAACCCGGGGCGACATAACCACTTCCGCCGAAATGCAGCCGCACCCGGCGGGTGCGGCTGCATCAATGGTCGGGGTTCGGCGCCATCCCGTCGAGCGCAGTCGAATTGCGGTGTCGGACGGCGTGCCGGGCCATCTTTCGACTGCGCTCGGCGCGCAGCCGGGCCTGCACTAGGTGCGGTTCTTGGCGGGCCGGTTGGCCGCGGCGCGGCGTTCGGCCTGTTGGGTTTTGATGCGCTCGTTTTCCTCACGCACCGCGGCGTAGTTCTCGCGCTCGCGGATCAGCCATTCTGGTGGGTCGGCGAGTAGCGCGGCGATTTCCTCGGCGTTCATCGCATCGGAGACTTCGGCGCGGGCCAGGCCGGTATTGGAAACTCCGAGTTTGCGGGCGACGATATCGCGGGGGAAGGGGCCGGTCTTGCGCAGTTCGGTCAGCCAGGCCGGAGGGTTGGTGCGCAACTGTTCGAGTTCGGCGCGCGAGATCGGGGAGTTGCGGAATTCCTCGGGCGTCGCCGGAAGGTAGATGCCGAGCTTGTTCGCCGCGGTAAGCGGCTTCATGGTCTGCGGTTTCTTATCCGGGCTCACCGGTACAGACTATCCGGCCCAGTGCCACCCTCAGACCACCCGCCTCGCTGGTCGACAGCCCCCATGGCAATACCCTGATACGAATGAACCCCGAGTCCATCGACGTGACCCGCTTGCGCTGGTTTGTCGCGGTTGCCGAGGAACTGCATTTCGCCCGCGCGGCGAAATCGCTGCACATTTCGCGGCAGAAGTTGAGTCACACGGTGATCGACTTGGAGCAGGAACTCGGGACCAAACTTTTTGTGCCCGGTGCGCAACCGACGCAGTTGACCGAGGCCGGACAGCAGTTGCTGCACGATGCCAGGGACATCATCACGCGCGCCGAAGAAGAGCCCGAACCGGTGGCCCCGGAGGATGTGGCACTGCGGGTCGGCTTCGTACCTGGCGTCACGGTCTCCAAATGGACGCGGATCTGGGCTGAGCGGTTTCCGGACACCCGGCTCGAGGTGATCGCGGTCCCGATGGGCGAACAACTCGCCGCGCTGCGCGACGGGCGCGTCGACGCTTGCTTCGTCCGGCTACCCATCGATCGCGAAGGTCTCAACGCGATTCCGCTCTACCGGGAGCTTCCTGTCGTCGTGCTGCCCAAGGATCACACCTTGTCGCTGTTCGAACAGGTGGGCATGGGCGATCTGGATGGCGAACGAATCCAGGACTCGAGCGATATCGATGCGATCGCGAGCACCATCGAATTGGTCGCGGCCGGTGTCGGCATCGCCATCGTCCCGCATTCCATTGCCCGTCTTTACGCCCGCCGCGACCTCGTCTACCGGACGATGATGGGCGTCCCGGATACCGAAATCGCCCTGGCCTGGCCACTCGCGCAGACCACCGACCTGGTCGAGGACTTCGTCGGTATCGTGCGTGGCCGCTCGGAACGCAGCTCACGCACCCAGGCTCAGCGCAAGAAGGCCGAGCCGAAGAAGAGCACCGCAAAACGCTCGACAAAACACGTGGTCAAGAACACCGGAGCCAAGAAAAAGCCCGCCAAGCGACGAGGGCGTTAGGCGGGCGGATCCCCGAGCGAGTCGATATCTTTCGGTGCGGACTACCGAGGCTTGCGGCGCAGGATCGAGTCGCGGATCAAGATGCCCGCGATCGCGGCCGCGAAACCAACCAGGAACACGTCCTCGATGTGGCCCTTGTGGTTGCCGATCGTCATGGCCACCAGGATTACGCAGACGATCCAGCCCGCGACGCGGAAGGTGCGGCGCGATTCCCCGCTCCAGCCCCATTCGGCGGACGGAACCTCGGCGGTATCCACGTGGGTGACGATTGCGCGGTCACTGGTGGGTTCGAGTTCCGTGGCGGCCACGATCGCTCCTTAGCTCGGTGTGGGCGTTGCTGTCGATATCGTGGCATACGACTGCTCGTCGTAGCCAGCAGGGCCGTGTTCGATCGGCGGGCGGTGCCCTCTGTGGTTACGTGGGCTACCGCCTGCGGGCGCGTCGCCAGGCCCGCTGCCACAATGGGGCCGTGTCCGACATCGTGAGAGTCCTTCTGCTCGGCAGCACCGGTTCCATCGGTACCCAGGCGCTCGAGGTGATTGCCGCCAACCCCGACAAGTTCGAGGTGGTCGGCTTGGCCGCGCGCGGCGGCAATACCGAGCTGCTCGCGGCGCAGATAGCCGCCACTGGGACCCGCAATGTCGCGGTCGCCGATCCGGCCGCGGGCACCCGACTCGATCTGGCACTGAGCGGTCCCGGCGCGGTCACCGAACTGGTGCGCCGCACCGAGGCTGATGTCGTACTCAACGCATTGGTCGGTTCGCTCGGTCTGGAGCCGACCCTTGCGACGCTGCAATCGGGCACGCGGCTGGCGCTGGCGAATAAGGAATCCCTCGTCGCGGGCGGCTCGCTGGTGACGCGCGCCGCCGCACCCGGCCAGATTGTGCCGGTCGACTCCGAACATTCCGCGCTCGCCCAGTGCCTGCGTGGCGGTCGGGCCGATGAGGTGGACCGGCTGGTGCTGACCGCGTCCGGCGGTCCGTTCCGTGGCTGGAGCACCGAAATGCTGGAATCGGTGAATCCATCCGAGGCGAAGGCGCATCCGACCTGGTCGATGGGTCTGATGAATACGCTGAATTCGGCCTCGCTGGTGAACAAGGGCCTCGAACTGATCGAGACGCATCTGCTGTTCGGGGTGCCCTACGACCGGATCGATGTCACGGTGCATCCGCAGTCGATCGTGCACTCCATGGTCACCTTCAAAGACGGCTCCACGTTGGCCCAGGCCAGCCCGCCGGATATGAAGCTGCCGATCGCACTGGCCCTCGGCTGGCCCGACCGTGTGCCCGGCGCGGCCGCCGCCTGCGACTTCAGCACCGCGTCGACCTGGGATTTCGAGCCGGTGGACAATGCGGTATTCCCGGCGGTCGAGCTGGCCAGGCAGGCTGGCACCGCTGGCGGCAGCGTCACCGCGGTCTACAACGCGGCGAATGAGGTTGCGGTGCAAGCCTTCCTGGACGGGTCAATTCGTTTCCCGGCTATCGTGCGCACGGTCGCCCGCGCGGTCGAGGCAGCCGATCGGTGGCGCGCCGAACCGGAGACTTTGCAAGACGTACTCGCCGCCGACACCTGGGCCCGCGACTACGCGCGAACGCTCGTCACCGCCGATCGAACCGTATAGGGCGCGCCGTAGGACGGCGGCCTGGCAGACTTACCGGAGAGGGTTTGTCGGCGTCCGGTTACTGTGGTCGGGGTGCTCGCGGCGCGGACGGACGCGCCTGTGCGGGTAATCGCGGCCGCTGCGGGCGGCCGCACTTCATTTGAGGCGAGCTGCGCAACGCAGGAGGGCTGTACAGCAAATGGTGTTCGCGTTGGGGTTCGTTCTGTTCGCCCTCGGCATCACGATATCGATCGCACTGCACGAATGCGGGCATATGTGGGCTGCCCAGTCCACCGGCATGAAGGTGCGACGCTATTTCATCGGCTTCGGTCCGAAGATTTTCTCGTTCCAGCGCGGTGAAACCGAATACGGCCTCAAGGCGCTCCCGCTCGGCGGCTTCTGCGATATCGCGGGCATGACCGCATTGGACGAACTCGCACCCGAGGATCTCGACCGCGCCATGTACCGCCAGGAGACCTGGAAGCGCCTGGTCGTGATGTTCGGCGGGATCGCGATGAACTTCGTGCTCGGCTTCCTGCTGCTGGTCGTGCTCGCGATCGGCTGGGGCCTGCCGCGCTTCGACCAGCCGCCGGCCACCACCATCGGCGCGATGAAATGTGTCGCCCAGCAGAATCCGGACAAGTCACTTGCCGACTGCCAGGGCACCGGTCCAGCGCAGCGGGCCGGCATGCAGCGTGGTGACGTGGTCAAGGCCGTCAACGGCGTCAAGGTAACGAGCTGGCCGCAGTTCACCGCCGAAACCCAGAAGCAGACCGGTCCGTTCACCTACACCATCGAGCGCGACGGTAAGCCCAAGACCATCGAGGTCACTCCGGAACGCGTCACGCGCTATCCCGAGGATGGCGGTCCGAGCCGCGAGGTCAGTGCGGTCGGCGTCGGTTCGGAGTACTACGAACCGCTGAAGTACAACGCGCTGGCCGCGATTCCGGCCGCGGGTGCGTACACCGGGCAGATGTTCGTGCGCACGGTCGAGTCGCTGGCTCAGATGCCGCAGAAGGTTTCCGCGCTGTGGACCGCGGTGACCGGTGGTGAGCGCGATCCGGAGACTCCGGTCAGTGTCTACGGCGCGAGCAAGATCGGTGGTGAGACCGCGGAGCGCGGCCTGTGGGGCGTGTTCATCCTGGTTCTGGCCAGCCTGAACTTCTTCCTCGGCGCCTTCAACCTGTTGCCGCTGCTGCCGCTGGACGGCGGGCATATCGCGGTGGTGCTCTACGAGAAGATCCGCAATACCGTCCGCGGCTGGAAGGGGCTGGCGCCGGGCGGTCCGGTCGACTATCTGAAACTGCTTCCGGTGACCTACGTCGCAGTGGTGATCGGCGGTGCGTATATGGTGCTGACGCTGGTCGCCGACATTGTGAATCCGATCCAGTTGTTCCGCTGACGCGCTAACCTGTCGCGGTTGTGCCGCGATAACTACCGCGCACGCCGGATTGCTGGCAATTCGGGGCATCTGTGTGTCATGACCCATGTCACGGCCCTCACAGGGTGAGCAGCCGCGGCACGCGGCTAAGCTCGGTAGGCGAACGGCCCGAAAAAGTACGCACGAAAGTAGGCAGCCGAAAGTGACCAGCACAATCGGATTGGGGATGCCGACCGCACCCGCGGCCGTTCTCGCGCCTCGCCGCAAGACCCGCCAATTGATGGTGGGCAATGTGGGCGTCGGCAGCGAGCACCCGATTTCCGTGCAGTCGATGACCACCACCAAGACCCATGACGTCAACGCCACCCTGCAGCAGATCGCCGAACTGACGGCCTCGGGCTGCGATATCGTGCGCGTCGCCTGCCCGCGCCAGGAGGACGCCGACGCATTGGCGACCATCGCGCGCAAGAGCCAGATCCCGGTGATCGCGGATATCCATTTTCAGCCGCGTTATATCTTCGCCGCCATCGATGCGGGTTGTGCCGCGGTGCGCGTAAACCCGGGCAATATCAAGGAATTCGACGGTCGGGTCGGCGAAGTGGCCAAGGCCGCTGGGGCGGCTGGCATCCCGATTCGCATCGGCGTGAATGCCGGTTCGCTGGATAAGCGGATGTTGGAGAAGTACGGCAAGGCGACCCCGGAGGCGCTGGTCGAATCGGCGCTGTGGGAGGCGAGCCTGTTCGAGGAGCACGGTTTCGGCGATATCAAGATCTCGGTCAAGCACAACGATCCGGTGGTTATGGTCGAGGCCTACCGCCAATTGGCCGCACAGTCGGATTACCCGCTGCATCTGGGTGTGACGGAGGCCGGTCCGGCGTTCCAGGGCACCATCAAGTCCGCTGTCGCATTCGGTGCGCTGCTGTCCGAGGGCATCGGTGACACGATTCGGGTGTCGCTGTCCGCGCCGCCGGCCGAGGAGGTCAAGGTCGGCGGGCAGATCCTGCAGTCGCTGAACCTGCGCCCGCGCAAGCTCGAGATCGTCTCCTGTCCGTCCTGCGGCCGCGCCCAGGTCGATGTGTACACCTTGGCCAATGAGGTGAGCGCAGGTCTCGAGGGCATGGCGGTGCCGCTGCGCGTTGCGGTGATGGGCTGTGTGGTGAACGGTCCGGGTGAGGCGCGCGAGGCCGACCTCGGTGTCGCCTCGGGCAACGGCAAGGGCCAGATCTTCGTGAAGGGCCAGGTCATCAAGACCGTGCCGGAGGCGCAGATCGTGGAGACCTTGATCGAAGAGGCCATGCGCATCGCCGAGGAAATGGGCGAGACGGCCGACGCGGGCGAACCCGTCGTCACCGTCGGGTAGCAGCAGTTCCCGAGTAGCCGTACCAGAGTCGCCCGATTCGTGGCAGGCTGTCGATGTGCGGAGTCTGCTGGAGCCGGCGCGACGGGCCAAGGATGCCCCCGCGCGTCAGCTCGCGAACCGGGATCTGGCACAGGTGTTGCGGGTGCTGGATAGTGATCCGATCGCCTCGTGCATGGTGGCGGCGCGGTTACAGGAATTCGGTTTGGATACCGGCGTCGGGCACAGCGAACTGTGGAGTCGGGGTGGTCCGTCGGACTCGCTGTGCTTCTCCGGTGCGAATCTGGTGCCCCTGCGCGGTGATGAGGATGCGTTGCGCGCCTTCGCCGCGCGGGCGGTGCGGTGGCCGCGGGTGTGTTCGTCGGTGGTCGGCCGTCAGGAACTGACGCTGCCGCTGTGGGAGATGTTGTCCGCGCATTGGGGACCCGAACGCGAGCTGCGCGGTGCGCAGCCGCTACTAGCCCTCGGCCAGCCCGCGCTGGCCACCGCCGATACCCAGGTTCGCCGAGTCCGGCCGGATGAGTTGGAGCGTTATCTCCTCGCGGCCATCGCCATGTTCATCGAGGAGGTCGGCATCGATCCGCGCGCGGGCGACGGTGGCCGCGGCTATCGCCGCCGGATCCAGAGCCTGATCGAATCCGGCCGCGCCTGGGCGCGTTTCGAGGACGGCGAAGTGGTGTTCAAGGCCGAGGTCGGATCGCTGTCCCGGCGTACCGGACAGATCCAGGGCGTGTGGGTACATCCCGAACGGCGCGGCGCTGGTCTCGGCACCCGCGGTACGGCTGCTGTGGCGAATGCGGTGGTGGCCTCGGGCCGCACCGCCAGTTTGTATGTGAACGACTACAACAACATCGCCCGCCGGGCCTACAGCCGAGTCGGGTTCCGGCAGATCGCCACCTTCGCGACCGTTCTGCTCGACTGAACGCTGCGCCGAACATCGGTGTGCCACAGCCGTTTGCCCGGCGTTGACTATACGATCGGTCCCGATGTCGACTCGCATGCTCATTACGCTGGCCGTCGCGGCATTCGCGGCGGTGGGATCCGGCTGCTCGGCCAGCCCGCAGGGACCGGTGCCCGCGGCCGATACCTTCTTGGCCGCCGTCGCCGCCCACGACATCGATGCCGCGGCCGAACTCACCAGTCAACCCGAGAAGGCAACCTCCGCACTGCGTTCGACTTGGGGCGAGTTGCAGGCCGAGAAACTGACCGCGCATACCGGGGCGGCCAGGGTCACCGGCGATACCGCGACCGTCGACTACACCTACGAGTGGCATCTGCCCAAGGACCGGATCTGGAAATACACCGGCCAATTGCAGATGGGCCGCAGTGACGGCCGCTGGATGGTGCGCTGGAGCTCCTCCGATATCCATCCCAAACTCGGCGATACCCAGACCATGGCACTGCGCGCCAATCCCGCCCCGCGCGCCAGAGTGAACGAGCAGTCCGGCAGCGATGTACTGGTTCCGGGCAAGGTATCTCGGATCGCGTTCACCGTGGCCTCCGCCCCGGATCCGGGTTACACCGCGAACTCGCTCGCGGCGGCGCTGAACCGCTTCGACCAGCGGCTCACCCCCGGGTCGATCCTGAATGCGGCGCGCGCCGCCAAGGGCGAGTACACCGTCGCGCTGTTGAGCGAGTACGAGTACGACCAGGTCAGTGCCGACCTCATCGGCCTGCCCGGGGTCACGCTGACCCAACAGTGGGATTTGGTCGCTACCGACCGGGATTTCGCACCCGATCTGCTCGCCCAGGTTCGCAAGACGGTCATCGCGGAGGTGGACGGCAAGGCGGGTTGGAGCGTTATCACCATGAACGCCAACGGTGCTGATACCGACGTACTCACCGAAGTACCCTCACAACCCGCACCGTCGTTCTCGCTCAGTATCGATCGCAATGTGCAGAACTCGGCACAGCGGGCCGTCAACGGCCGCGAGGAACAGACCATGATGGTGGTGCTGCGGCCCTCGACCGGCGCGATTCTGGCTGTCGCACAGAACAGGGCGGCCGACCGCGACGGTCCGGTGGCCACCATCGGCCAGTACCCGCCGGGCTCGGTCTTCAAGACGGTGACCGCGGCAGCGGCCATGTCACTCGGAAAGGCGACGCCCGAAACGTTTTTGCCATGCCCGAGCCGAATTGTGGTAGGGGAGAGGACAATTCCGAACTACAATCTCTTCCAACTCGGTGACGTTCCGATGGCCACCGCCTATGAGCGATCCTGCAATACCGCATTCGCGAAGTTGGCCAGTGAACTGCCCGGCGACGCGCTGCACGATACTGCCGCGAAACTCGGTGTGGGACAGTCATATACGGTTCCGGGCCTGCCGACCGAGTCGGGTTCGGTGCCACCGTCCGACGATATGATCCAGCGCACCGAGGACGGTATCGGCCAGGGCAAGGTGGTGGTGAGTCCGTTCGCAATGGCGGTGCTCGCCGCGACCGTCGCGCACGGGTCCGCTCCGGTACCGTATCTGATCGCCGGACGGACCACCGAGATCAAGGGCGACCGTCCGGCCATCGGTGCGGAGGTAATCGACGGCTTGCGCATGATGATGCGCAAGGTGGTCACCGGCGGAACCGCCGAACGCATTGCCGACCAGGGCGAGGTGTACGGCAAGACCGGAGAGGCCGAGGTCGACGGCGGCTCGCATTCATGGTTCGTCGGCTATCGCGGGGATCTGGCCTTCGCGACATTGCTGGTCAAGGGCGGCAGTTCGGATCATGCGGTCACGGTGACGCGGGATATGCTCGCCGCCCTGCCCGCGGGCTACTGAACCCGCCTGGAGTTGGTGCGACTGGTCGCCTCCGGCGGCGTGCCCCGATCGGGCATCTCGTAACGCAGTGTGGTGGAACCGATTCGGATGACATCACCGTCCGCGAGTGCGGTATCGGCGCCGATCGGCACACCGTTGACGTAGACGCCATTGGCCGAATCCCGATCCCGAATGAAGATCCGGTTATCGCGCGGCACGATGCGCGCGTGCTTGCGGCTGACCCGGGCATCGTCGAGCACGATGTCGTTATCCCACTCGCGGCCGATCCGCAGCCCGGTCGCCGGTATGGCGATCGCCTCCCCATCACCAACCCGCAGCCAGGCCTGCCGCAGCAGATCGGGCAGATCCCGCTTGGTCGCCCCGGGTGAGGAGGAGACCGTCGGCAGTGCCTGCTGGCTGCGGATCGCCTGCTCCAGCGCCAGGGTGCGCGGATCCGGATCGATGCCCTGCTCGTCGGCGAGGTTGCGGCGGATGCGCAAACAGGCGGCGAGTGCGTCGGCCTGGCGGCCCGCGCGGTAGAGCGCGGAGATGAACAGTCGCCAGAGTCGTTCGTTCACAGCGTGTTCGGCGGTCAATGCGGTCAGTTCGCCAAGGACCGCGCCCTCGCGACCACACGCTATATCCGCATCGAGGCGGTCGGCAATAGCATTCAACCGGCGTTCGTCCATGTCGGTGGCGAAATTGTCGGCGAATCGCAGGCCACGCAATCCGGCGACCGTCTCACCGCTCCACTGCGCGAGCGCGTCGGCGAAACATTCGGCCGCGGTTTCCAGATCGCCGGTGGTGAAGGCCAGCGAGCCCTGGGTCCTGGCCCGCTCGAACCGACCGACATCGCATTGGTCCTCGGCGATATCGAGGAGGTATCCGGCGTGCACGGTGCGCAGGACTGACCTGTCGTCCACCCCGGCCGAACGCAGAATCGTGCGCAGATTCGAGACGTAGGCGTAGAGGCCGTCGACGGAGCGATTCGGCATCTCCTCTTCCCAGATGCTGTTCGCCAGTGTGGTTTTCGCAACGGCATTGCGGCGGTTGATGACGAGCATGGCCAGCAGCGCGCGCAGTTTGGCGCCGGGCAACGCTATCGCCTGATCGTCGACCAGCAGGCGCACCGGTCCGAGCACTCGAAGGTCGAGCGCCGGTCGATTCGAGCCCGCAGAGGCCACGAGATTCCCTCCGAACGCAATCCGCTTCCGGGCCGCCGCTGCCCCACGGCTGTTTCACCGACGGAAGGTCACGCGATGGGATTCAGCATACGCACTGATGGCGCGCCGTGCCCGCAACGACTACGCCGTCGGCGAAATGACTGCGCGCCGTATCGAATTCGGATCGATAATGGGATCGTCCGCCGCCGCGGTGGATATCGTCGGCGATCTTGTTGGAGTTGACCGGATGGATGATGTACTGCTGACCCCGCCCGATGCGGCTGAAGTGGCGCTGCTGGCCAGCGGTGTGGTCGCCGCGGCGTCCGATGCGGACGGGCTGACTCCGCTGCAGCAGTTGCTGATCCCGTCGCTGTTCCTGTCGATGACCGGACATCGAGTCGAGCTCGACACGCTGCCGCCCGTCGATGCCGAGACCTTCGCGGTCGGGCTGGCCCGGCGCAACCGGATCTTCCGGGAGCGAATCGTGCAGACCATGCTGCTGTCCGCGCTGGTGGTGCGGCCGTTGCCGCCTGCCGTCGCGACCAAGCTGCGGGAGTTCGCCGACGCGCTCGAGGTCGACGACGACATGATCGCGGTGGCACAGAAGTACGCCGAGGGCGCGATCGAACTCGCGGCGGTCGACTTCGACCGCAACGGTTATCTCGGCGGGTTGGACCCGAGCCGGTTGACCGCACTGCATACCGAAAGTCTGGATTCGTCCTGGGGACAGGTCAGCGACGATCCGGCCTTGGCCGCGCGCTGGGCCACCCTGCGCGAGTTGCCCGTCGGCACGCTCGGGCGCGGCGTCGCGGATTTCTATGCCGACCGCGGTTTCGTCACCCCGGGCCTGCCGGGTTCCGCGCCGCCGCTGCTCGCCCAGCACGACTGGGTGCATGTGCTCGCTGGATATGGCACCACGCTGGAGAACGAGATCGAGGTATTCGCCTTCATGGCGCGCGCCAATGACGATCCGCGCGCGTTCAGCCTGCTCGCCATGGTGATTTCGCTCTTCGAGACCGGCTACCTGCATGCCGGAGCCGGATTATTCGAAGCCAACCAAGGACATCTGAGCACCGCCGGCATGGCGACGCGTCTGGGCGATGCCATGCGCCGCGGCGCGCTCACCCACGGCAGCCACGATTTTCTGGACCTGGACTGGTTCACGCTGGCTGATCGCCCGATCGCGGTGGTGCGCAACGAGATCGGGTTGACCGCGAAGGCACCCGAGGCTGTCGCCGCAGGCTCTGTGGGGGCTTGGGAGGCGGGCGGTATCACGCCATATCAGCTGCACTCGGCTGCGGCTGCCGCGGAGACCGAAGGGCGAATCCACGTCCCTTGGCATCCGGACCCGACGCGCGACTGACCCGATGCGCGACTGACCCGATGCGCATACCCTGCGCGGATTCGTCACCACATCCGTCGGCGCGCAGTACACGTGCCGAACTGCGGATGCGGCCGATGCCTGTGGTGACGCTGTCGAGCATGCTCGGGCAACTCCTTGGCGCGCTCTACATGCATACGGTTGAGCGATGTGACGATGTAACCGGGCCGCATCGACGCGATTCGTCAGGCGCGGTTCAGGGTCGCCGCTAAGTGGTGGGTCAGTGGTTCGCCTACCGCAGCCATGCGCAAGGTGTATTCGATGGTGTCGCCGGTCAATACGATCGAACGGCCGAGGGCGGTTACCATTTTCGCGGTGCTGCTGCGGCCGATGCTGGTCGATTCGAATTCCATCCGCAGTTCGCCGTCGACAACGGTGAGGCTCCCCTCACAGATCTCGGTGATGCCGGTCGGGTGGGCCAGGATCAGCTCGACATGATCCGGACGCGGACAACGCAGATACCCGGTTTCCGCATGCATCGGCCGGCTGCCGTCGGCGGCGCGGGTGCGCTGCCGGTAGGTCAGGAACGGTCGGCCGAGGTGGCCGAACTTGATTTCCTCGACATAGTCGAATGACTCGATGGTCGGGTACTCACCGTGCCCTGGTCCGCGCCATATGCCGAGCAATGGAGCGAGCGGAGCGATATCCGGATGGGGGGCGACGGAAGGTTGGGGGGCGACCACGCGCGACAGCTTAAACCTGTCGGATCCGGGGTGTTCCGATACCGTCGAAATTCCATCAAGCTAAGGTTAGCGTCGCCTAATCGCCAAATGAGGGTTGCGAGTGGCTGGAAAGGATGAAGAAGTTGAACGCACGCCTTAGTGAAACGCGCCGCAACGGTGCCCGGCGGTCGCGGACCCGCAACGGTCTGCTGCGCGCATCGGTGCTCGGCGCTGCCCTGGTCGTGGCCGCGGCATGCTCGGATTCGAAGTCGTCGAACGATGAAGTGGCCGCCCTCGACGGCAATCATTACGCGCAGACCAACCTCGCCGCCAACAATGCCGAATACAAGGCGCAGTACACCTTTCCTGACATGGTGAACGCGTGGGGACTGGCCGATCGCCCCAAGGGGGCGGGCGGGCATTTCTGGATTGGCGCGGGCGGCAAGTCCTTTCAATTCGTCGGCGATGTCAGCGCGTCCGCGGATCCCAAGGTGCAGAAGCTGTTCCAGGATCCGCTGAAGATCGTCACGATTCCGGGCGCGGATGCCGACACCTCGGATAAGAGCATCGGCAAGACCACCGGTGTCGTCTTCAATGGCGCTCCCATCACCTCCGATCTGTTCGTGGTGCGTGACCAGCCGGTGGATGTCGACGGTGCGCTGGTACCGCTGACCGGTTCCTCGCGGTTCATCTTCGCCACCGACTCCGGCAAGATTTCGGCCTGGACCGAGCAGGGGCCAGAGGGTGCGATCATCCGGCACGACGGTCCGGCGAATCTGGTCTTCGACGGCGAATCCGAGGGCATGGCGTTCTTCGGCATCGCGCTCACCCCGTCCGGTGACAAATTGCTCGCCGCCGACTTCGGCGAGAACCCGCAGATCCGCACGTTCGACAAGGACTGGCAGCTGATCCCGACCGTCGGCTTCGCCAACCCCTTCGCCACCGGCGATCAGATCGATGCGGCCGCACCGGAGAAGGGCAAGAAGGCCAAGCCGGGCGATCCCGCGCCGTTCAACGTGACCACCATCGGCAGCCGCGTATTCGTCTCCTACGCCGACACCAAGCCCGATGAGCAGGACGCGTCGAAGTTCGACAAGGCCGAAGAGGATTCGCTCGACAAGGACCAGGAGAAGGACGCCAAGGGCAAGCCCGCCAAGGGCAAGGTCGCGGAATTCGACGGCAACGGCAAGTTGGTCCGCGTCCTCGACGATAACGGTCGCCTCAATGCGCCGTGGGGTGTCGCGGTGGCTCCGGCGAACTTCGGTCCGCTCAGCGGCAAGTTGCTGGTCGGCAACTTCGGTGGCCTCGGCCATGTGCTCGCCTACGACGACGCCACCGGCAAGTTCGTCGACTACCTGCGCGATGAGAAGGGCCAGCCGGTCGAGATCGAAGGTCTGTGGGCACTGATGTTCGGCAATGGCGAGAGTCTCGGCGACGCCGATTCGCTGTACTTCACCGCGGGACCGGATGACGAGAAGGAAGGTCTGTTCGGCAAGCTCCGCTTGAAGTAACCCTTACGTAGGCGAAGGCGGTTCCCGGTCGGGGACCGCCTTCGTCGTATGCACTACACGGCATCCGGGGTTGGCGGGCTCCAACGTTCGGACCAGCTCCAGAGTGGTTGTAGCGCTGCGGTGAGTTCGAGGCCCGCTGGGGTGAGTTCGTAGGTTTTGTCCGCGTTCTTGATGATCACGCCTGCGGTCTGCAGGTGTTGCAGGCGGGTCGAGAGCATGCTCGACGAGCAGTTGCCCATGCGGCGGCGCAGTTCGAGGAAGCCGAGGCGGCCCGGTTCCAATTCCCACAGGACGCGCAGGATCCAGCGTTGGCCGATGAGCTCCATGGTGGCCAGCACGGGTGCGTGCGCCGGGTCGTTTCGCCCGCGCGACGGCTTGGCTCCATTTGCACTTCTCATTTCGAACTACCATAGTGATTCTAAATTAGAAGCGTTGCTGTGGGTGAGCGAGAGGTAGCTGGTGGGCGACTCGACGGAACGACGGATTGTGCTGATCACCGGCGCGTCGCGGGGGATAGGGGCCGAGACGGCGAAAGTGCTGGCGGCCGGTGGTGATCACGTGATCATCAACTATCGGGAGAAGCGCAAGCGTGCCCAGATGATCGCCGATGAGATCGGTGCGGTCGGTGGCAGTGCCTCGATCGCCGGTGCGGATATCGCGGACGCGGATGCCGCCGCGGCGCTTATCGCCGATGTGGTGGCGGAATTCGGTCGGCTGGATGTGTTGGTGCTCAATGCATCCGGCGGTCTCGAGCGCAATACCGCGCCGGATTACGCAATGGCATTGAACCGTGACGCGCAGGTCCGGTTGGTGCTAGCAGCCTTGCCGCACCTGCCACCCGGCGGCCGGATCGTCTTCGTGACCAGTCATCAAGCCCACTTCCACGGCCGCAAACCCGTGCCAGCGGACTATGAGCCGATCGCCGCGAGCAAGCGTGCGGGTGAAGATGCCTTGCTCGCAATGATTCCGGAGCTGGCCGAACGCGGCATCGGGCTGAATGTGGTGTCCGGCGATATGATCGATGGCACGATCATTGTCCGCCTACTGGAACGCCGTAATCCCGAGGCGGTTTCGGCTCGCCGTGATCACGGTGCGCTGCCGACCATCGAGGAGTTCGCCGCCGTCGTCGGCGAGGCCGCGAGTGCCGCAATCGAATCCGGTCGCACGCTCTATGTCGGCGGCGCGGACTATCTCGCGGACGGCCTGACCCCGGACATACTGGCCTAGTCGAGGCGTTCCCGTCCGGACCATAGCCTGGGTTACTGCGTATTTGCCGCGAACGCTCGTGTCTGTAACAAATTGATATCGCCGATTCGGCTCGCGAGCGCGGATCTGGGTCGATAATCGAAGGCGTCGCGTGTGGTCGTGCGGGGCGGAAGCGGCGTTGCTGGTCGGGAGGTTCGCCGACGGTGGCGCGTTCCGACGTCAGCGGGAGGCCCAGATGAGGAATGTCGAAAACAACCGGATCGTTCCGGAGCGGGATATGTTGCTGGCCGCATGCCGGGGACTACCGCACGAGGATCATCCGATCTTGGAGGCGGCCGGGGAATTGGCGCAGCTACACGAAATTCGCGAGCGAACGCCGGTGTGCGAGATGGCCAAGCTGGATCGGCGGCGCGACCAACTGGTGCGGTCGATAGATCTGTGGGTGGCGCTGGTGATACCGGTGCCGAGCTCGCAGGCACAGTTGCACTCCGAAACCGTCGGACAGCTGGTGGATCGGCTGGCCAGGCTGGCCACGGAGGCCTTCGTGCCGCTGTCCGCGGCGCCGGAGGCCGTCTTCTATGAGGCGTGGGTGCAGCTCAACGAACTGGCCGATAGCTATCAGGATCTCGTCGACGGACTATGTGATGGCGCCCGCCGACTGCCTGGGGGCTAGCGGCCGCGTCCGAAGAGTCGGAACGAACGCGCCGGGCGACGCGGCAGGGTGGCGTAGACCATCGTCATATCGGCGAAGACCTCCGCTTCCCGTTCGCGGTCGGCGCCGAAATGCTCGCGGCCGAGTACGTGCTTGATGGACGACGGTGAGATGGACGACAGCAGTGCGGCCAGCGATGGTGTGATCGGCTCGCCTGCCTCCCTACCTTGCTTGCCGTGCCCGAACAGCATGTGGCCGATCTCGTGCAGGATGATGTGATCCGCATTGCGCTCGGTGGCGGAGGCGTCGTAGACGATGATGTCGTCGTGACCGCGCGCCACCCAGAGTCCGCTGCCACGACACCCGACATCCGCGAGCGCGGCCGCGGGGATCGCCTGCAGTGAGATGGAACGACCACGGTGCGCGGCGACACTTGCGAGGTAGGCGGACAGATTCCAAGGACTGGGGAGGGGTACGGTCCGCGCTGCTTCACGGAATCGGGCTTCCATGCTGGTCATCGGGGCATACATTACTCACCCCGTGCGTGGTAGTCACCTCGCGAATCGGACATTCCGTCGAAACCGATAGCCACGCTACCTAATTCGCGCACCTCAGCGACGCTGTTCTCGAGCTGGCAGACACCTTGGTGGGATTCGGCGCCCCCTCGGAGTCGCCGTGGCGACACCCAGGGGTGGTATCGAAATCTCGACGGTGCGGCGAGATTGGACGGCGACTGAATCGCCGGTACGACGGCGATGCGCCCGATTTCGGTGGGCAGGGGACGAGAGCGAGCGAGATCGACCATGCGGTACGTAGGCGAAGTGTGCGGAAAGCAGTACCGGCTCCGGTTGTGTGCGACATGCTGAGAACAGCCGGTTCCCCACCGACGAGCACGGTTGACGCGCAGGATGGGAGCGTGCAGATGAGCATCGGTAGCGACGCGGTATCGAGCACCGTCCAGCAGGAACGTGGCGCCGGGGAAACCCGCCGCCTGAGCAGCGAGCGGCTGGTGGACGCGCCACCGCCGCGTAGGGCGACGGTGGCGCAATGGTGGGCGCTGACCTGTCGCCTGGTCCGGCCGTCCTGGCGCAACGGTGAGCTGATCACCGCACTGCTGGCGCCAACGGTCTTCACCGTCGGCTTCTATGTGCCGCTGAATTTCGTCATGACTGTTAAGGGGCACGGACTGAGCAGCTATGCCCAGTTCCTCACGCCCATGATCGTCATGCAGGCGGTCGCCTTCTGCGCCATCACGGCCGCGTTCCGGGCGGCCTCCGATGCCAAGGACGGGCTCAATACGCGGTTCGGATCGATGGCGATGGTTTCGGCGGTCCCGCTCGCGGCGCGGGTCACGGCCGCGATGTACCGTGCCGCGGTCTCGCTGACCGCGGCTCTGGTGTGCGCCCATGTGATCGGCTTCCGCTTCTATGGAAGCTGGTGGGATACAGCCGGTTTCATCGGGTTCGCGATGCTGATAGCACTGGCGCTGTGCCTGGGCGCGGATCTGCTGGGCAGCGTGACCAAGAGTCCAGAGGCGACTACCCAGGCGCTCATCCTGCCGCAGTTGATCCTCGGCATGGTCTCGACCGGATTCGCGCCGGCCCGCCAATTCCCGAGCTGGATCCAGGGTTTCGCACGCAACCAGCCGGTCTCGCAATACGTGTATGGGCTGCGGGCACTGGCCGGTGACCCATCGGGTCACGCGGGGGTGGTCGGCTGGTCGATCTTCGGGCCCGCGCTGGCCTGGGCGCTCGGCACCGTCGTGGTGTTCGGCGTCGGAGCGGTATTCATTTCGATACGGAGGTCGTCATGACTCGAGTACTGGATCCTCCGGCGTTGCCCAAGGTCACCGGTCGGACCGAGACATGGCGTTTGCTGATCCCGCAGACGATGATCCAGACCAAGCGGCTCTTGGTGCGCTGGTGGCGTGACCCGTTGACCGTCGTGCAGTCGCTCGTCTTTCCCGGGCTGCTGCTTTTCGTATTCAATACCGTTCTCGGACAACAGATTTCATCCGTCACCGGCGAGAATGCGCTCTACGGTTCGGTGCCGATGGTGGCGCTGGTCGGCGTGATGTCCGGTTCAGTGGCCGGCGCCATCACCCTCGGACGCGAGCGCGACGAGGGTCTGTTGGCCCGCTTCTGGGTGCTTCCGGTGCACCGCGCATCCGGAATCACCGCGCGCATCGTTGCGGAGGGGATCCGGATCCTGCTGTGCACCGCGGTGATGTACGCGGTGGGGGTGGCGCTCGGCTTCCGATTCCATCAGGGGCTGCTCGCTGGTATCGCGCTGTTCGGTGTGCCGCTGCTGTACGGTATCGCCTTCGCCACCTTGGTCACCGCAGTGGCGGTGTTTAGTGCGAAAGCCGCACTGGTGGAGGCGGTTTCGCTCGGCTCGTCGCTGCTGATGTTCTTCAGTACCGGGTTCGTGCCGCTGTTCGCCTACCCGGCGTGGGCCAGGCCGATCGTGCGACATCAGCCGATGTCCTACGCCATCGACGCCATGCGTGGACTATCCCTGGGTGGCCCGGTGCGTGATTCGCTATTGGCCACCATCGCCTGGTGTGTCGGTGGGCTCGTCGTCTTCTCGATTCCCGCGGCGGTCGGCTATCGGCGGGCCAGCCGCAGCTGATCAGCTCATCTCTTTGGCGGCCTTGTCGATCAGCGCCATGGAGTCGCGCGGGCTGAGCGCCATGGCGCGCAACTGGTCGAAAATAATGCCGAAGCGGCGGATCTGAGGATGGCCCTCGATCAGTTGATCGCCCGCGATGCCCTCGACGTACACCAGCTCCGGATCGGCCGGATCCTTGAAGTCCAGCAGCGTGAAGGATCCGGCCATGCCCGGATGCACCCCCGCGCTGAACGGAAGTATCTGCAGGATGACGTTTTTCATCTGCGAATCGTCGAGCAGCCGCTTCAGCTGTGCCTTCATGACATCGGGGCCACCGACCATCCGCCGGATCGCCGCCTCATCGAGTACCACCCACAGCTCTAATGGATCCGGTTTGGTGAGGTGCATGGCCCGATCCATCCGCGCCCGCACATTGTGCGACACCGTATCGCTGTCCAGCTTGGGCATATTGGTGTCTATGACCGCCCCGGCGTACTCAGAGGTCTGTAATAGCCCTGGGATATAGGAGGTTTGGTAGTGCCGAGCCGAGAGCGCCTCGGACTCGAAGTTGATATAGGCCGCGTGTACCTCGGTCAGCGTCGCCTCGTACGGGCGGGACATGCCGGGTTTGAGCGCGTCCGAGAGGAGCTCGAGCGCATCGGTGCGCTGCTGTTCGGTGACGTCGTAGAGATCCAGCAGCGCCATCAGCGTGCGCCGCTGCGGGCGCGCCTGCGCTGTCTCGATGCGGTAAAGCGTGGTGATATTGATGCCGGTCTTGCCGCTGACATCCTCTTTGCTGAGTCCCGCGTGTTCGCGCATCTCGGTCAGTAGTACCGATAGCCGCCGCAAACCCGCGGTGAGGACTGTGCGCTTGCCTGCCATGACAACCCTTTCGCCCGGCGCACCCGATAGCACTCTTGCGTACATGTCTGTAGTAGGTGCCCGCCACACACCGCAAATATGCAATCGCAGCGTGGTGAGAGACTACCGCCATTTGCAGTAACGAAGTTCGGAGTTTTCGGTGCGATACGCCTCCTAGCGGCAGATCGCGGTCGATGGCCGGATCTGTGGGGTGCTCGTCCTTGTCGTCGCGGCGCCCGCCTACTCGAGACTGGGTGCATGGGTTCGGCGGAGCGCGGCGACATCGTGGTGGCGGTTTCGGATGGTGTGCTGCTCGATGTGGCCGGGCCGGTGCAGGTACTGCACTGGGCCGGACATCGGATCAGGTTCGCCTCGCCGGACGGACGCGCGGTGTGCACGGATGTGGGCGCGCCGCTCGGGAGGGCCACCCCGGCGCCGAATTGGCGCGCGCACTTGCCGAACATCTGGTGGTGTTCCTGCGCAGACCCGGTGAGCAATCCCAGTTCGGCGTCCGCAACAGCATCGGAACGCCGGCCGCCGCCGGACTGCGTCGAGGGGGGCGACACCGTGGTCGCGGATCCAGGGGGGCGACCACAGTCTGGCGCCATGGCCGAACGCGCCGCACTCAGTGAACGTCATCTGACGCGGTTGTTCACCAAAGAGATCGGGATATCGCCGGGCCGGTATGTCGAGCAGGTGCGGGTGGCGGCTGCCCAGGCATTGCTCGAATCCTCAACCGATGGGGTGGCCACCATTGCGCGGCACTGCGGCTTCGGTTCCGAGGAGACGATGCGGCGCATCTTCTCGAAATTACTCGGCATAACGCCCACCGATATCGACACCGCTTTCACACGCTGTAGCGAAATCTTTTCGAATTCAGCACTGCACGAATAGATCAGGAGTGACCCATGCCCATTTCACGCCGCACTGTCCTCGGAGTCGGGTTGGTCGGTGCCGCGCTGCTGTGGTCGTGACCCGCTGCGGCGCAACCAAATTCGCTTTCCTTACCCACGACTGTGCTGGCTCGCACCGCAGCGGAATTGGTCACGCGGGAGCTGGCGACACCGCTACGCAATCACAGTGTGCGCGGTTTTCTTTTCGGGCGCGCGCTCGCCGAGCAGGCCGGTATGCGCCCCGGCACGGACTACGACGAAGAACTGATGTTCCTGATTTGTGTGCTGCGCGATATCGGCCTTGCCGAAATAGCCAACGGTGCGCAGCGATTCGAAATGGACGGCGCGGATTTCGCCGCAAAGTTCCTCGAGGACTGCGGCCTCACCGATGGGCGAGTGATGTCGTGTGGGACGGGATCGCCGCGCATACCACCGGGCTGAGCGAGTCGCCGGTCTACCGGCGTCGGCCTCCGGCGGAACTCTGGATCGCGGTGTCGGGCATCGGGATCGACATCGCGGCCGGCCCGGCCGATTTGCCGCCGGGATACGCCGATCGGGTGCACCGCCCGTATCCGCGACTGGGTGGTATGCGTGCCCACCGCGGCCATCGAGGCGCAGACCGTCGCCGATCCGAACAAGGCGCCCCTGGGCACACTGCCCCGCGAGATCCTGCGGCTGCGTCACCCGAAGCTGGCGCAACCAACATGGGAGACGATCTTCGTGTCCAGCGGGTGGGATGACTAGTTATCTCGCGACTCTCGGGCCGTAGGCGGCGATCGCATACTGCCCACGCACCACGCGATGATGTGGCAAACTCTTGGCCACCGGTTCAGCGCCCGGCGAGTATCGAGCGTGAAAGTCGTTGTCAGCAGCTGTGTGTGGACTCGCTACTCGGTGATCGGGTCGTGACCGCAGCAATGAGAACGCACTCTTGCGTTCTTGCATTTGTAAGAGCATGATCCAGCTACGCTAGTTGTGAAGAACCGATCCGATGACCGGGATTACCGAATCGAGAGCCAATCATGTTGGTACAAAGCGCGTTGGTGTCGGGTGAATTCGGAGTACGGCGATGAGCGCGCCTACGGTGGGGGTGCTGCCGACCGCTCCGCAGATATTGTGCGCATTCCAGGGACGACGTTTTCAAGATCGTGAATTACTGCGTTCCGCACACGCTCTCGCCGAACTGCACGCACGCCGTGCCGAGATTCAGGATATGAACCTCGTGGCCGAAATCGATTGCCGTCGCAGTGAGCTCGTCGACGATATCAATGAGTGGATTGCGCAGGAGATCCCGCAGCACCGCAATGGTGCCTCGCTACATACCGAGAGCCTCGGCGCGGTGGTGGATCGGATGGCGCGCAGCTGGGTAGATGCCAACACCGCTATCGATGTCGATGGTGCGCGCAGCGACAATACCCATAAACACTGGTACCACTTGGCGGAACTCGTTGACGGCTACACTGATCTGGTAACCGACGTGGCCGGTGGCCGCCGCCGTTTGCCCGAACAATGAAGTCCTGACGGCGACCATCGTCTGCAATAGTGACACTGCCCCGACAGCGTTACTGCTCAATTGGCGACGTCCCGGGTCCTCGTTATCCGACCAATGGCCCGACCCGGAAGCTCACGTCGCCGGCACAGTGACGGCGGGCGCAACGGGGCGCCCTGCCCGGCGTGCCGCGTGGTCGACTGGCGCGGCACGCCCGCCGCGAATTCGCCTCCGCTGGCGAATTCAACAGTGTGCGAACTCATTCGGTAACCATCCAGACCGCTGCCGCCGCAACGCGAATATCGATCGTGTCGTGTGCGCGCAGTGTGGCGAGCAGATCGACCCACGGTGTCGACCACCCGAAGCGATTCCCGCACTGCTGGGTCAGCGTCACCGCGGCAAGCAGGCTGGCCAATTCGTCGCTACGGGATAGCGCGTCCGCGATGGCGAGCATTGTCTCCGGCCGCGCGGTGCGCAGCGCGCTCGGCAAGGTTGCCTTCAGTCGTTGCGCGGGATGGTCGACCAGCGCGCCGGTCGCGAGTGCACCCGATTGCTGAATCAACCGCGCGGTCGGTTTGCTTTCTGTCCAGCGGATTTGGGCCAAATACAGATCGATGGCCGCTGCGCGCCAGAACGGCTCGATCGACAACCGATCGGCGAGCGTGCCGGCCGCGGACCTGGCCGCATCGGAGCGTTTGGCGGCCGCGCCGAGGGTGGTGGTCAGCCCGACCAGGCGCTGAAGGGCGGGTAGGTCACGTCCGGGAATGACGCGATCGCCCGCTGCGAGTAGCCGATCGACTACGGTCGTCAGCGCCGAATCATCTGCGGCGGTAGCGATGGTGTCGACGAGCGCTTGCGCGGCAGGTAACCACAGCCCGAGTTCATCGAGGTCGCAGATGCGGTGCGCCAGCATTATCGCCGTATCGGGCGGACTCCAGCGGCTCCAGCGGTGCAGTACCGGGATTGCCCGGGTGGCGAGTCGACTGTCGGTGCCGCCCGCTATCCGCCGGATAAGCTCGGCCGTGCGGTGGCGCTGGACGATTGGTAGCAGTTCCGGTCGCAAGTTCAAGATTTCATCCGCGACCGTCGGATCGGCTGCGGCATCGGCGAATATCCGCCAGGCGGGGTCGGTGTCCAATAGCCAGCGGCAGGCGAAGACTACGGCGCGACGAACATCGCGGTGCTGATCCGGCTGCGTCCACAGCGTCTGGATCACATCCATCGCATCGGGGGTGTGCAGTTCGGCGAGCAGCCGGACGCCTTCCTTGCGAGCGGTGATCTTGGGGGAGTCGATGAGTGGTGCGACAGCGCTTGCGACCTGATGGGGGCCGAGGCTTTTGGCGCAGGTCGCGATGCTGCTCACCGCGACACGCGCACGATCGGTATCGACATGGCGGGCCAGCAGCTCGATCGCCGCCTCTGGTTGGTCACTGCGTCCCAATGCGGTGAGTGCCGCCTCGACGATCGGTAGATCGGGGTGCTCGGTGTATTCCGCGAGGCGGTCCGCGCTGCCCGGCAGCCGACCCAAAATCCTTACCGCCCGTACCCTCTCGTATTGCGATGACTTCTTCGACTCGAAGTGGCTGGTCAGCAGTCGGGCATACGATTCGACCTGCCGTGGGGTCCAGCGGTCGAATCCGGAGTAGAAATCGGGCACCAAGCGCACTTTCGGCGATGCGAAGCGTCCGGGCGTCGCGGAGCCGAGGAGCGAATCGAGCAGATCGGTGCGGCGGGTCGCGATCAACCGCTGCACGATGTCGAGCGTGATCAGTGAGCGGTCCCGGTTCAGCAGGGTGATGAGGGTCCGGTCGCGAGTGATCGGATTGCTCAGTGCCAGCCGCACCGCCCGCCGGACCACCTGGTCGTCGCGAGCTCCGCATGCGCGGATCAGCAGTTGTTGCAGGGCAGGAATCTTCCAAGCGCGCTTGTTCAGACCATCGGCCAGATCGAGGGGCAGGCGCCATTCGTCGCGGGCGGCGTCATTGTCGATTCGTCGGCGCAGCGCCGCGAAGACCCGGTGTTCCGTGCCATGCGGCAGTGATCGGTCCAGGTCGTCGAGATCGGGGAAAATCGCGTGGGTCGCAAGGCTTTCGATCAGGCGCAGTGCGGAGTCGGTGAACGATGGGTCGTCGATTTCGACGCCGCGTCGTAGCAGAGTTCGTGCCAGTCCGGAGATGGTGGTCCTGGTCGGGTACGAGCAGTCGCGCGCCTGCAGTGCATCGGTGCCGAGTTGTTCCAGGGCAGTGAGGTGTTCGGTGCGCAGCAGTGAGGGCGGAAGGTGGTTGATCGCCTGCAGCGCGGTGTAGCGCACCGGGTCCTGCTCATTGCGCAGGCGGCGCAGGGATTCGAGCATGGTGGCGACGGTCGCTGGATCGCGGGTGCCCGCGGCCGCTGTGATGAACAGCGGGTATGCCTGCGCCCGCTCATCCGTGGTCGGGCGTCGAATCGCCTCGGCCAGTACCGGTTCGGCTTGGTCCCAGGGCAGGCGAGCCGTCAACCGTTCGCGGACCGCGCGCACATCGGACCCGCCGGGCCGGTCCAGGAGCTCGCGCGCGAGGGTCGTACGTTCCTGGTGTGGTAGGGCATCGAGCGCGGTCATCGGGACTTGGTCCGGATCGACACCGGGCCGGGCGAAGACCTGTCGCACCACGACGGTGCGGCGGTGCGGCGCAAGGGCGCGCAGAAACCGATCGCGCTGGTATTCGGAGTAGACCGTGCCCAGTGCCACCAGCCGATCGTCGGGAAGTCCGCTCAGCGCCCGCCACAGGGCGGTGCCACTCAGGCCGGTGCCGTTCCCGGTTGGATCGAGAATCAGCTCGACGACCCGGAGCGCGTCGTGCCGGGCGAGTTGTCCGGCCGCCGAACTCAGTTCATGGATCGAGGTGTACCGGACTGCTCGGGTAGCCAGGGCGAGCAGCCGATCCGGGTGGCGCTGTGCGGCCGGGACGGCTCCGGCCGCGATCCACCGCCACAGATTCGGCCAATCCGACTCGCCCGCTTCCGCGGCCAATCCTTCGACATGGTCGAGGACCGCGTCGATATGCCTGCGGCCCAATGCTGCCCAGTTCACGACCGCGTAATCGAGTTCGGGCAAATACTTGGCGACCACCGGAGCTGAGCAATTCGGCAGTACTCGCGCGGCCTCGGCATCGCCGAACCAGCGTCGCACCTCCGGAAGCAGGGGATCGGCCAGTTCGGACCGCTGACCGTAGCCGAGGGCCCGATACATGGCTCGCCGTATCCGCCGTGACATCCGCGGCAGCCACTCGATCAGCACCTCGGGCTCGACACCCGTCCGCACCAGCCCGACGATCGCTCGCGTGCCGAATTCCGGTCCGCCCGAATCGAGTTCGACCAGCAGATGCGCATGGTCGGCGATGATCGCGGCCATGCGAATCGCGATGACCCGCTCGTAGTACCCACGCTCCGACAGGTCGGCGAGCAGCTGCCCGAGCTCGGGCGTCCCCACCAAACGCAATGCCCCCGCCGCGATCGCACGCTGTCGCTCGGGCGCCGGCAACGCTTCGATATCCCGCAACAGTTTCGTCGCCTGTACCACCTCGATTTCCCCCTACTATCGCGCCACTGTTCAGATCGTGCTGTGAGAATAGGTCCGATGCATCGGATAGCGCCGAACGGGCGGGACCGAGGTTACACACCTCGCTTCGAACGCGCATTCGAATATATGTGTAGCGCCCCTGGAACGGAACCCTTTTCACATTGCCGGTAGAGACAGCTCGACCGAGCACATCCGCACCGGCCCGAACGCTCGGTATGGGGCTATCGTGGCTCGCAGACGATTGCAGGCCGTTCTCGGGGATTTCGTGAGTGAGGGTTACCGATGTCGTACAGTCCGCCGCCGGAACCGACCACCCCCGCCTGGCATCCGGGCGCGGCGAATCCCGGCCCGAACGCCGGATACTCCGCGCCCATTCCGCCGTCGGGGCCGAATCCTTATCAGCAACAACAAGTGTGGGTGCATACCAACGATCCTGGATGGCGAGGCGGCCCACCGACGGATGATCGGCGGCAGAGACCATGGTTCGCGCTAGCGTCGGTGGCACTCGGCATCGTTGGTTGCGTACTCCCGTTCCTGCCGATCGACCTGACCGGCGTGCGACCGCTGATCGGCCTCCCGTTCGCGATGCCCGGACTCGTCCTCGGGATCGTCGGCTGCACTGGGCGCCACCGCGCCAAGGGGTTGGCGGTTACCGGAATCATCCTGTCCGTCCTTGCGCTCACCGCCGAGTTCCTCATGCTGCCACAGCTGTTTTGAGCAGGCTTCCGTATTGAGACCTGTGGTCACTATCAGGAAGTGGCGATGACAGTGCTGGCGATCAATGCGGCCGCCAAGCCGATGATCTGGCTTGCGCGCAGTCGCTCCCGCAGCGCGGACACACCCAGAATTACCGGGACTACGGGATAGAGCGAAGACAGCACGACTGCCACGGCAAGATATTGGGTCCGGGCCGCGAAGAGATAGGACACCAGCGCTACGGCGGCAAGGATGCCTGAACATGCGGCCAAGAGGTCGTCCCGATGTCGTTGGGCTGGTGCGGTATCCGCGAATTCGGATGCCAGCTGCCATGCGAGCAGGGCGACGAGGACGACGGCCGCGGCCCGGCCCGCCGTCACCGGCCAGATCCCGGCCTCGGGCGCGGCTTGTGCCAGCGCCAGATACTGCACGGCGATGCCGAGACCGGCGATCAGTCCGTCACCGATGGCCGCACCGGCAATCGGACCGCTGCCGGTGCTGCCGCCCGCGACGAGCCAGAGGGCGGGCAGCGCGAGCACGATCCCGGCCCACGCCAATGCTGTCGGATGTTCACCGAGCACGACCGTTCCGATGAGAACCGGCAGCGCGACACCGCCGACGGCGCTGACCGGGACGACCACCGACATTGCCCCGCGGCTGATTCCGCGGAACAGGAAGGTCATCGCGATACCGGTACCCACGCCGGACAGCGCTCCCCAGCCCAGATCCGTCGGCTGCGGCACCCCGTGGGAGACGAACGGCGCAACGATCGCGGTCCCGACGAACCCGCCGAGCTGGCCGAACAAGGCAACACGTCCGAATCCGACGCGCCGTGATACGACCCCGCCCACGAAATCCGACAGCCCGTAGCTCAACGCGGAAACCAACGCCAGGAGCGTGCCCACGATCAGATTCGCCGGTCGTTGTGCATGACTCATGCGTAGTCCGGAGGCCGGACCGATGTCAACGTGGCGCGGCACCTGCGGCCCGATCACTACCGTCGGCGAACTCTGATTCGGTGCCGATTATGTTTCGGGGCAGAGAACTTGTGTTTTGCGGTGTGCCGTGAATACGCGACTTCGCCTGTCAGGCAGGATATTCGCTGCATCGATCGAGCGACAGGCGGACGGCATGGCAGCGGAATTTCCCTTCGCGCAACTGACTCCCAATCAGCTGAGCTATTCCGAACGTGACGAGCGGTACCGGCGGCTGCATGCGTGGCCCGAACCCAGCTATGACCATGATTCCGGGCTGCGCATGGTGTGGCGCTACGACGATGTACGAGAACTGCTGGAAGCCAGCGCCCCGGAGATCTCGAATGCGCGATCATTACAACCGCTGGTGGGTTTCGGGCGCATTGCCGTGAATCCGCGTGCCGTTGGTCATCTTTGTCGGCACCTGCTCCCGCTGCCCGCGAAGGCTACGGCGGACCTGACCAACGATGCCCTGCACCAGCGGGTGTGGGCCGCCATGGCTGGTCCGACCGGATACTTCACGGTGCCTGCGCACACGCGATCCGAGCGGGCCGAGTCGCTCGCCGAGCATTTCCGTCAGTCGCTACCAGCGGCGGCAACCGAACCGCTCGACGTGACCGCGATGTCGATCACCTACGCCAGCCGCATCATCGGCGAAACTGTCGGTCTGCCACCACGGGATTGGTCCGCGGTGGCGGATTGGAGCGGTGCGCAGTCGGGGCTGCTCGGTCGGTGGATGCGCGGACGCGAGTTGGCCGACGCGGTCGGCGCACTCGGCCGGCTATTCACGGTCAGCGGCATGGCGGTGGCGCACAGCCGACAGCACGTCACGGGGTTTCCCCGGCACCTACGTGCGGCTGGTATTCCGCCCAGAGTGGCCGTCTCCGCGGTCGCGAATTCGCTGGCGGCTGGTGTGCATACCATCAGCGGCACCATCCAGCAGGGCCTGCTGCGGCTGCTCGGCGAACCGGATCGGCAGTGGTGGAAGCTGCTCGGCGAACCAGCTGGTGTCACCCGCGTCGCGGCCAAGATACTGCAGCTCGACCCCGGGCTGGTGGGATGGAAACGGTATGTCGTGCGTCCCATCGCTTTGCGAAGCGGTACAACGCTCCCGCGAGGACCGGTGCTGGTACTGATGGCCGCCGCCAATCGCGATCCCATGGCCTTCGCTGATCCATTGGGCTTGGACAGCACCGGAAAAGCTCCACTCACCTTCGGATTCGGTAGGCACATCTGTCCTGGAAGGCAATTGGCCCAGCTAGCGGTGGAAGTCTTTCTGCGCGAACTGCACAGCCGGGCACCGCACGCGCAACTGGTGTCGCCGGGACAGTCGCCTCGAATCCGTCCCGCCGACCTTTTGTTCAGCGGAGCGGATATCGTTATTCGTTGAGGTGATCGGAGTGTCGATATGAGATGCGACGAACTGCACGTGACCGGCGTCGATGAATGGACCGCCGTGGCCAACAGCATCGTTCCGATGGACCACCGGTACCGAGATCGCAACCAGTGGCAGGTCACGCTGATCACGCAGCACACGACGAGCTACAGCCTGCTGCGCTGGGATCAGCCGGGGGACCGACAGGCCTTCCGCACGCCGTCACACATCCGCCGGATGCCTGCCGAGGATTTCTACTGGCTGGTGATCCCGGAGCGCGGCTCGTTCAGTGTCGCCGATGATCGCGAAATAACTTGTGTCGCACCGGGACAGGCGGTACTGACGGGATTGGACCAGCTGCTGCGATTGTGGGTGCCCAGCTCGATGGCATTCGGCTTCCAGATCCCACGCACCGACGTCGACCACGCGATAGCACCGCTGGGTACCCGCCGACCGGTGTTCGACCTCGAATCCGGACTCGGCCGCATCGCCCGGACCATGATCCGCGAAACCCACGCCGAACGATCCCGGCTCACCGGTCGGCAATTCAATGCGGTCTGCGACCGGACCACCGAACTGCTGTGCATGATGGCCGTTGGTGATCGCAGCCCGCAGCGGGCGCATCTGGCCGAGACGGCCGAGGCGGTGCGCCGGTATGTGCGCGACAATATCGGGGTCGCCGATCTGCGGCTGGCCGCGGTGGCGCGGGCGCTGAGCTGGTCGCCACGGCAGTTGCGCACCGCGCTCGAGCACGCCGGAACCACGTATCGTGAAGTGCGCCAGGATGAATCATTGCGTGCGGCGCGCGCCATGCTCGAAAACCCGGGCACGACACTGACAATCGGTGAGATCGCCGCGCGCAGCGGATTCACCGTTACCTGGTTTTCCGCCGCGTTCAAGACGCGATACGGCGAAACTCCGAGGGAATTCCGCAAACGCCGGCTGGCCGAGACCCTCGACCAGCCGACACCGGCGGTCATTCGGATGGATACAACCGCACCGGCAGCGTCAGCGGGCCCGCGGTAAGGATTTGCGGGCTGACCGGAAGTGACGCCGAGTCCTGCGTCAGATGTAACAGCGGGAAGCGGTTGAACAGCGTGGACAGCGCGATACGCGCTTCCAACCGGGCCAGCGGAGCGCCGAGGCAGATATGCGGACCGCGCCCGAAGGCCAGCTGACCGCGGTGATCATGATCGATGTCGAAGACATCGGCATTCGGGTAGTGCTGCGGATCCCGCCCGACACCGCCGTACCAGATGACGATCGCCCCCTTCGGCAGGTCGACGCCCGCGATGGTGACATCCTGCTGGGCATAACGGAGATTGGCGCTGTACACCGGCGACCGATATCGCAGTGCCTCCTCGACCACATCCGCCCAGCGGTCCTGGGTGAGGGCCTTGTCCAGTTGCCGGGGGTTCTCAGTGAGCGCGATGATCGCGTTGGCCAGCAGGTGGACGGTTGTCTCGTGTCCGGCCACGATCACCAGCCACAGCATGTTGACCAGCTCGTCGGTGGTCAGATTGTCGGTGTTGGCCGCAATCAAGGCGGAGGTGAGGTCGTCGCCCGGCTCGCGCCGTTTACCCTCGATGAGCTCGGTGAAGAATGCGATCATCTCCCCCATCGCCGTCTGCATCTGCTCAATGGTGCTGGTGTGCGACACGATCGTGGTGGACCAGTCCCGGATTCGGCCCCGGTCCGCCTTCTCCACACCGAACAGTTCACAGATCACCCGCACGGGGAACGGGGTGGTGAATCGCGGGACGAGGTCGAATTCGCCCTGTTCGTCGGCGAAGTCATCGATGATTTCGTTGACGATCTGATGAATCCGGGGCTCTAGCCCGGCCACCCGAGCTGGTGTGAATGCGGCGCTGATCGTCTTGCGTAACCGCCGATGGTCCTCGCCGTCCTTGTTCAGCATATGGTCGATATCGGTCAATGCGCGCATCGGCCAATCCGCCGGAATGGTGCCGTCGTGCAGCGCCGGGCACTTCTGGGCGTTCTTGCTGAAGATCGTGCCGTCACCCGCGAGGACCTCGCTCACCGCCTGGTAGCTCACCGCGCTCCAGGCCGCGACGCCGCCGGTCAACTCGATCGGAACAAGTGGCCCCCGTCGAGCGATTCGCTCATAGGTTTCGAGAACCGTTTCTCCAGCGGTGGGCAGCTGGATGACCGACTCGGTCATACTGTCTCCAATGGTGTGATCGAAGAATGGCACCCGGACCATCCGAGTTCGTGCCAGGTCAGTGTCGATCACCCCGCCGCGCGGTAGCGGGCCGATCGATATCCTCTGCCCTGCAACGCAATTCCGCCGCGATCGGAACATAACTCCGGCGCGGAGGACCTTTCGACACACGCGTGGCAAGCTGTTCTCGATGAGCAAGCTCAATTGGAGCCATAACACCTACTACCAACGGTTTCTCATGCGGCAGCTGCCCGCCCCGTGTACTCGGGTGTTGGACGTTGGTTGTGGGGCTGGGGCATTCGCGGGAGAACTTGCGCGGCGGGCCGAGCACGTCGATGCGATCGATCGGTCACCGGTGATGATCGATGCCGCGAAGCGGGCGACGCCGGACAATGTCCGCTGCATTCTCGGGGATGTGCTGACGGAGCCGCTGGCCGGTGATGCCTATGACGCGATCGTCTCGATCAGCACGTTGCACCATGTGCCGCTCGACGAGGTGCTGCCGGTGTTGGCGCGCGCAGTGCGGCCGGGCGGCGTGCTCGCCGCTGTGGCATTGCCCCGGCCCGATCTGCTTCGGGAATTGCCCGTCGAGTTGACGGCGGTAATCGGGCATCGATTGTTCGGCATCGTGTTTCGGATTCTTCGGGCGCGCGGGCGGGGCAGTTGGTATGCGGTCGAGGCGACCCATGATGTCATGCCGGTTGTGCTCGATCCGCCACTGACGACGCGGCAGGTGCGGGCGCGGGTCGCGACGATTCTGCCCGGTGCGCGGGTGCGGCGGTTGGTCTTTTGGCGCTACTCGCTGGTGTGGCGCAAACCCGCCTAGACCGCGGCCGCGCGCTTGGCCTCGCGGCGCTGTCTGCGGCGAATGCGGTAGCGGCGGATCCGGCTCGCCAGTAGATACACCAGGATCAGGCCGATCACCAGCAGTGTGCCCGCGCAGATGGCCGCCACGACGGGGTGGAAGATCGCGATGGTGACGATGCCGCCAACGGTCAGATCCTCGACGAGACTCATCACGATATTGCTAGCGGGCTCCGGCGAGGTATTGATCGCCATCCGTGTTCCGGCCTTCACGAGATGGCTTGCCAGGGCAGTGGTTGCGCCGACCGCGCCGGCCGCCAGTTGGGGTAGCGATCCGTCCTGGCCTGCGAGCAGTGCCGCGACGACCGCACCCGATGCCGGGCGCACGATGGTATGCACCGCATCCCAGAAGCTGTCGAGATAGGGGACCTTATCCGCGACGGCCTCGATGAGGAACAACACACCGGCCGCGATCAGCACATCGGTGCGCTGCAGCGCCTCGGGCACGTCATCGGAGAGACCGGTCACGCCGAATAGCCCGAGCAGCAGGACCACCGCATAGGCATTGACCCCGCTCGCCCAGCCCGCGGTAAAGATCAGGGGCAGTGCTGACATGGGGCCATCGTATGGCGCTCAGCGCAGTACGGAGCGAGCCCGCAGCCGACCGAGCACGACCAACGCGACCAGTGTCACCGCCGACAGCGGACAAGTACTCGCGGCGAATCGAATACCGCATCCGCCGAGACCGTTGCACTCGCAGTCGCGCAGGCGTCGGAAGCCACGGACCACTGCTACGCCTGCGCGCGAGCCGATTCGGGAATTCTCACCGCGCTGCCGACACCGCAAACCGACACCAGCAGAACGGGCTGACCTCGTAAGGGTGCGTCAGCGCACCTGAGGTGCGACCTTCGCCCCGAGCAATTCGATGTTGTGCAGCACCGTTTCGTGCGGCAGCGTGCCGACGCTGGTGTGCAGCATGAAGCGGTCCAAGCCGAGGGTGTCGCGGATATCGGTGATCTTTTCGGCGACGTAGTCCGGCGTGCCGACGAAGAGAGAACCGCTCTGGGAGCGCAGTGCGTCGAACTGTGCGCGGGTCATCGGACCCCAGCCGCGTTCGCGCCCAATGGTGCTCATCGCCGCGGCATACGGCTCATAGAAATCGGCGACGGCCTGTTCGTCGGTATCGGCGATATAGCCGTGCGCGTGCACGGCCACTGGCTGCTTCTCGCGGCCGCCCTCTTCGAGCGCGCGGTGGTACAGGTCCACCAGCGGCTTGAAGCGTGCCGGCTGACCGCCGATGATCGCGATCGCCAACGGTAAGCCGAGCAGTCCGGCGCGAACCACGGATTCCGGACTGCCACCCACCGCGATCCAGACCGGCAGCGGCCGGTTGTCGGTGCGCGGGTAGATCACCGCATCGCGCAGCGCGGCACGGAATCTGCCGTTCCAGGTCACCGGTTCGTCCGCGCGAATGTGCAGTAGCAGCGCCAGCTTCTCCTCGAACAGCTCGTCGTAGTCGCTCAGGTCGTAGCCGAACAGCGGAAAGCTCTCGGTGAACGAACCGCGCCCGGCCATCAGCTCGGCGCGACCGTTCGAGAGTCCGTCCAGCGTGGCGAAATCCTGGTACACCCGTACCGGATCATCGGAGCTCAGCACGCTTACCGCGCTGGTCAGCTGAATGCGCTCGGTCCGAGCCGCGATCGCCGCCAGCACCACCGCGGGCGCGGATGCCGCGAAATCCTTGCGGTGATGTTCGCCGACTCCATAGACATCGAGTCCGGCGCGCTCGGTGGCGACCGCCTCGTCGACCACCTCGCGCAGCCGTTCGGCCGCGGTTGGCGCCGATCGGTCGCCGACCGGGTACAGCTCCGCGAAAGTCGTGAGTCCCAGTTCCACAGCTCGAGTCCTGTTCATGTGTAGTTTCTATGTCAACCACTAGACTAAACGGACCGTGGTCCGGAACTATTCCTTCTGCTGACCGCGCGTTCGCGCGCGGGCACGGACAGTGCACGCTGACCGGTGCGGATAGTCTTGTTCCATGTCAGTGCGTACCCGCCAGCCGCTTGTTCCCGGCACGCTCTCGCCCACCCGTGAGGTTCCGCGCTCGATCGTGCGTCCGGAGTATGCGTGGAAGAAGACCGTGAACGAAGGCAGCGAACCCTGGGTGCAGACGGCCGAGACCATCGACAAGATGCGGATCGCGGGCAAGATCGCGGCGCAGGCACTCGAAGAGGCGGGCAAGGCTGTCGCGCCCGGTGTCACCACCGATGAGCTGGACCGGATCGCGCACGAGTACATGTGCGACCACGGCGCATACCCATCGACCTTGGGCTACAAGGGTTTTCCGAAGTCGTGCTGCACCTCCCTGAACGAGGTGATCTGCCACGGCATTCCGGATTCGACGGTGATCCAGGACGGTGACATCGTCAACATCGATGTGACCGCGTATATCGACGGCGTGCACGGCGACACCAATAAGACCTTCCTGGCCGGTGATGTCGACGAAGAGGTGCGGCTACTCGTCGAGCGCACGCACGAGGCGACCATGCGGGCTATCAAGGCAGTCCGGCCGGGCCGGGCACTCAATGTGATCGGGCGCGTCATCGAGTCCTACGCCAACCGATTCGGCTACGGCGTCGTGCGCGATTTCACCGGGCACGGCGTCGGCCCGACCTTCCACAGCGGTCTGGTCATCCTGCACTACGACCAGCCCGCCATCGAATCGGTCATCGAGCCCGGCATGACCTTCACCATCGAGCCGATGATCAACCTCGGCGGTATCGACTACGAGATCTGGGACGACGGCTGGACCGTCGTCACCAAGGACCGCAAGTGGACCGCGCAATTCGAGCACACACTGGTCGTGACGGACACAGGCGCCGAAATTCTCACCTTGCCGTGAGGGGTGGGTCGGGCGGTTCGAGGCTCGCGCTGTTGGGTCGTGACGGACATAGGCGCCGAAATTCTCACTTTGCCGTGAGGGGTGGGTCGGGCGGTTCGAGGCTCGCGCTGTTGGGTCGTGACGGCCCTCCGCTGACGGAGCCGGCACGTTGAAGGGCGCATTGCTGATCGCTGGGACCACCTCCGACGCCGGGAAAAGCGTTGTGGTGGCCGGACTTTGCCGGATGTTGGCCCGGCGGGGAATACGAGTCGCGCCGTTCAAGGCGCAGAACATGTCCAACAACTCGGTGGTCGCCCTCGACGGCGGCGAGATCGGTCGCGCGCAGGCACTGCAGGCGGTGGCGTGTGGGCTCGAGCCGAGTGTGCGGTTCAACCCGGTCCTGCTCAAACCCGGCAGCGACCGACGCTCCCAACTCGTGGTGCGCGGCAAGGCAATCGGCACCGTCGGCGCGCGCGACTACTTCCAGCATCGCCAGGATCTACGGGAAGTCGTTGCCACCGAACTGGATTCGCTGCGCACCGAATTCGATGTGGTGATCTGCGAGGGCGCCGGTTCGCCCGCCGAAATCAACTTGCGCGCCACCGATCTGGCGAATATGGGTCTTGCGCGGGCGGCACGACTACCGGTGCTCGTTGTCGGTGATATCGACCGCGGCGGCGTGCTCGCGCACCTGTTCGGCACCGTTGCGGTACTGGAACCCGAAGACCAGCAACTGATCTCCGGCTTCATTGTCAACAAGTTCCGCGGCGACGTCGCGTTGCTGCGACCCGGCCTCGACCGGCTCACCGAGCTCACCGGACGCCCGACCCTCGGTGTCATCCCCTACGCGGACGAACTGTGGATCGACGCGGAGGACTCGCTCGGCACCATCGCCGACGCACCGGTCGGTCGCCCCAGTCCGCCGCGCGGCACCGAATGGCTCAGGGTCGCCGCCATCCGGCTGCCGCGCATCTCCAATTCCACCGATGTCGAAGCGCTGGCCTGTGAGCCCGGTGTAGCGGTGCGCTGGGTGAGCGACCCGTCCCGGCTTGCCGATGCCGATCTGGTGGTCCTGCCGGGCAGCAAGGCAACCGTCTCGGATCTGGAGTGGTTGCGGCGCACCGGAATTGCTGACGCGCTGCAGGCAAGGTCCGCGGTAGGTCGGCCGATCCTCGGCATCTGCGGCGGCTATCAGATGCTCGGCAGTCGCATCGTCGACCGAGTGGAATCGGAAGTGGGGACGGTCGCGGGGTTGGGTCTGCTCGATCTGGAGATCGAATTCGCCGATCCGAAGGTGTTGCGGCGCAGCACCGGACGAGGTAATGGAATTCCCGTGCGCGGCTACGAGATTCACCATGGTCGTGTCGAGCGCAGCGGCGATCCGACCTGGCTCGAGCTGGACAGTAAACCCGAGGGCACGGTGCGCGGTGCGATCTGGGGCACTCACCTGCACGGTTTATTGGAATCGGATGAGTTCCGTCGCTCCTGGCTCCGCGAGGTCGCCGCCCACGCCGGGCGGCACGGTTTCGTCGTCGCCGACGATACCTCGGTAGCCGCGATCCGCTCGTCCCAACTGGACCTACTCGCCGACTTGATCGAACGGCACCTCGATATCGCCACCATCGAACGTCTGCTCAACGACGGCGCACCTGCCGATCTGCCCGCCATCGTCTCCGGTCTGGGAATCGGCAGCATCCCGCTCTGACCAGCGCGGACAACAATCGAAATGCTTATATTCCTGACTCGCGGGTAACTGACACGCGGTCCCGTTCAAGTCGGGCGTGTACCGTACTCCGGCATGAAATCTCGGCGGATCACGGTCGGTGACCAGTCATGGACCGTACGGGTCGACGGCCCGGAGTCTCGGCACAGCGTGCTGCTGTTGCCCGATGCCGGTGATCCGGTCGACGTCTACGATCAGGTGTGCGCGCGTCTGCACACCTCGGACCTGCGCACCATCGCGGTGGAATCGGTAGCGGACCTGGATCCGGCGGGTGTGCACGCCATCCTCGACGAACTCGGCATCCCCTGGGTGAATGTCGCCGGACGCGGCGCGGGCGCGCAGCTTGGCTGGCAGGTCTGCGCGGGTGGTTTCGGCCGGTTCATCAGCCTTGTCGTCGCCGATCGTGGGCATCCCGCGATACCAGCAGCCGATGGCACCGTCGCGGACCCGACGTGTCGGCCGGTAGAGGTCGCCGCCACCGTGCTGGTCACCAAGAACATGCCGCGTTCGGTCGCCGATGCCTCCGGTCGTTACGTCTACGGCGAGTTCCGGGTGGTGGAGATCGACGTCGACAATGTGGCGACAGAGGCCGACCACGAATTGGCCACCGAGATCGTGCTACGCACCAGCCTCTGGTGAACCGGCGGTCTTCTTGCGGAAGGCCGCTAGTGACTGCTTGCAGGTCGCTCGAAATGGGCCGCTAGTGACTGCTTGCAGGTCGCTCGAAATGGGCCGCTAGTGACTGCTTGCAGGTCGCTCGAAATGGGCCGCTAGCGACTGCTTGCAGGTCGCTCGAAATGGTCAGCCAACCAGTCCAGCCAGCTGTCGAGTTCGGCGAAGGCCTTGGCCAGCGGTTCGGCCGAGGACAGGAAGACATCGTGGCGCGCGCCGTCGATCGGGACGATATTGGTCCGATCACCCAGACAGCCCGACCAGCGCTGAATCTGGCGCACATCGAGCACCGCATCCGCCACATCGACGGCCGGACCGTATCTGCGCGCGAATTTCGTGATGCGCGAACGCAGAATCAACGCGGGCACGCCGACCGACAGGCCCGACTGCAGCTTGGCATGCCCATTGCGGATTGCACGTAACCAGCCCAAGCGGACCGGGAAGCCCGCCAGCGGTTTCCAATCCAGGTTGTAATGCCATTCGCCCGCGACGCTGTAGTGCAGGCTGTCGCCGTAGGAGCTGATCTTGGCGCCGGGTAGTTCGAACATCGACCGGAACCGGCCGAGCAACTTGATCGCCGGGGTGCCGATGGTCCGGTAGTACGTGGGGCCCTGCAGGTCGAACCAGGGACTGTTGAGCACCAGACCGACGATTCCCGATTCGGCCGTGCCCTTGGTCTTGTTGAGCCGGTCCAGCCAGAGCGGCACGATGAGTCCGCCGGTCGAATGCGCGACCAGCAGCACGTTATCGCCCGCCTCTTCCTGGACGATGCGCAGCGACTCGTTCAGTTCGGCGTCGTAGAGCGCCAGATCGGTGACGTAGTGCGGCGTCTGGCCGTCGCGCAGCGAACGACCACACTTGCGCAGATCCAGCGCGTAGAAGCGATGCCCGCGCCCGGCGAAGTGTTCGGCCAGATGCTGCTGGAAGAAATAGTCGGTGAAACCGTGTACGTACAGCACCGCGGGCTCGGTCGCGGCGGCCCCGGTGTCGGGGGTGTAGCGAACGAGGGTCGCCACGGCCTCACCCTCACCATCGGGGTCCGGGCCGAGCGGCAGCGTGCGCTGTTCGTAGCCCGCGCCGAGGACATCGGGCTGCCACCGCTCGGCCGCCAGAGCGGTGATATCGGACACGCTGAGCGAGGCTTCATTCGTCACAACGATCAATGTAGGCGACGTCAGCGCCGTTTCGAAGATCGAAGCCCGGAAGGAATCTACGTCACATTCGTCAGGTTCGTTGCCGGGCTTCGAACAGGTGAGGTGCACAATTGGGCTAGGTGAACGGCGGGTAACCTACACCCCGCCGAGTCACGCAGGACTCGCAACAACCACATAGCGCCCGTGCCCAGCAGGCCCACCGTGGGGGTGGGCGTGCGCAGAAGGACAAGGAAGTCGATCTACCCGTGCCGAACGCTGCCATGACTGAAAAGACCGATGTAGTACTCATCGGTGCCGGCATCATGAGTGCCACTCTCGGCGCACTGCTTCGGCAGCTGCAGCCGGAATGGTCGATCTCTCTATTCGAGCGGCTGGACGCGGCCGCCGCTGAGAGCAGCGATCCGTGGAACAATGCGGGCACCGGACACTCCGCACTGTGCGAGCTGAACTACAGCCCGCAGAATCCGGACGGTTCGGTCGATATCAGCAAGGCCATCGATATCAATGAGCGGTTCCAGGTCTCGCGCCAGTTCTGGTCCTATGGCGTGGAGAACGGCATCCTCGGCGATCCCTCCGCCTTCATCAACCCCATCCCGCACGTCAGCTTCGTGCACGGTGCGGACAACGTCGACTACCTGCGAAAGCGGTACGAGGCGTTGTCGCGGCATCCGCTGTTCTCGACGATGGAATACATCGACAGCCCCGACGAATTCGCCAAGCGGCTGCCGCTGATGGCCAGGGGTCGCGACTTCTCCGATCCGATCGCGCTGAACTGGACCAACGAGGGTACCGATATCGACTTCGGTTCGCTCACCAGCGAACTGCTTGCCTACCTCGGCCGCTCCGGTGTCGATCTTGCCTTCGGTAACGAGGTGCGCAATCTGACCAAGCAGTCCGACGGTTCCTGGCTGGTCAGGGTGCGCAACCTGCGTACTCGCCAAACCCGAACGCTCATCAGCAAATTCGTCTTCGTCGGCGCCGGTGGCGGTGCGCTGCCGCTGCTGCAGAAGGCGGGCATCAAGGAGGCCAAGGGTTTCGGTGGCTTCCCGATCAGTGGTCAGTTCATCCGCTGCACCAACCCGGATCTGATCTACAAGCACGAGGCCAAGGTCTACGGCAAGGCGGCCGTCGGCGCGCCGCCGATGTCGGTGCCGCACTTGGACACTCGCATTATCAAGGGTCGTCCCGGCCTGCTGTTCGGCCCGTACGCCGGATGGACGCCGAAGTTCCTCAAGGATGGTAAGAACACCGATCTGTTCAAGTCGGTCAAGCCGAACAATATCTTCTCCCTGCTCGGCGTCGGCGTCACCGAACTCGGCCTGACCAAGTACCTGATCAGCGAGCTGCTCAAGTCCGAGGCGGGCAAGGTGGCCACACTGGAGGAGTTCATTCCGCGCGCGGATGGGCACGACTGGGAGCTGATCACCGCGGGGCAGCGCGTACAGGTCATCCGGCGCAAGGGCGCGGGCGGTGTGCTCGAGTTCGGCACGGCGGTTATCGCCGCCGAAGACGGCACCATTGCGGGTCTGCTCGGCGCGTCGCCCGGCGCGTCGACGTGTGTGAGCGCCATGATCGACGTGCTGCAGCGCTGCTTCCCGAGTGAGTACGCCGATTGGTCGCCCAAGCTGAAGGAAATGGTGCCTTCGCTCGGCGTGAAGCTCTCGGAGAACCAGGCGCTGTTCCAGGAAGTCTGGGATTGGTCGACTAAAACGCTGAACCTGAACGGTGTGTCGGACAACACGCGAAAGCACACCGCGGTGTGAGCGGCGGGGTCCGGAGGCGGTAGTTCGCGTAACCACGCAGGGCCCGTGAACATCGCGAATCGGGCACCGCGCGGTGCTGAGCGACGGGCCGGGAAGCGGTGGTTCGCGTGAACACGCAGGGCCCCGCGACATCGCAAATTGGACACAGCGGTCGCGCCGAACGCGCAGTTGTGATAGCAAGACGCGATGATGTCAACGGTTGCACTCAAACGGTCCTGGGCGCTCGATCTCGACACCGCCACCCTTTATCAGCTGTTGAAGCTTCGCGTGGAAGTCTTTGTCGTCGAGCAGAAGTGCGCGTACCCGGAGTTGGACGGCCTCGACCTGCTGCCGGAGACGCGCCATTTCTGGCTCGATGACGAGGGCGAGATCATCTCGACGCTGCGGCTGACCGAGGAGCACGAGAACGGTGTGAAGTCGTTCCGTATCGGCCGGTTGTGCACCTCGCCTCCGGCGCGCGGGCACGGCTACACCACCCGGCTGGTGCAGGCCGCGCTCGCCGAGGCGGGTTCGGCGACCGTGCGCCTGAGTGCCCAGACCTATCTGGTCGACATGTACGCGAAATTCGGCTTCAAGCCCGATGGCGACGAGTTCGAAGAAGACGGCATCATGCACCTGCCCATGCGTAAGGGCTGAGCACCGGCGCTCTTCGAGCGGTCGCATAGGTCGTGGCTAGATAGGGCGTGGCTTGTGCGAGGTTGTCGCTGGGTATGCGAGACGTCGCCCAGTTGCGGGGCGGTGGAGGGCGCTGTTCGGCGGCGCGAATAGAGTTTGGGGCGTGTCATTGCCCCGAACCGAAAACGCGCCGCATACCCCTTCGCTGACCGGGACGCGTCCCGGTGCCGATGGTGACGCGGGCTTTCCGTTCTCGGCGGTGGTGGGGCAGGAGCGGTTGCAGCTGGCATTGATCCTGTGTGCGGTGCATCCCGGGATCGGCGGCGTATTGGTGCGCGGGGAGAAAGGGACCGCGAAATCGACCGTGGTGCGGGCGCTTGCGCAATTGCTGCCGCCCATTGTCGATGAGACGGGTGCCCGGCCCGCTCGGCTGGTCGAGTTGCCGGTGGGGGCCACTGAAGACCGGGTGGTCGGTTCTTTGGATCTGGAGCGCGTGTTGCGCGATGGTGAGCATGCGTTCCGGCCCGGACTGTTGGCGGCCGCGCATCACGGCGTGCTCTATGTCGACGAGGTGAATCTGCTGCACGACCACCTGGTGGACGTGCTGCTCGATGCCGCCGCGATGGGTCGGGTGCATATCGAGCGTGATGGGGTTTCGCATTCGCATCCGGCACGGTTCGTGCTGGTCGGCACCATGAATCCCGAGGAGGGTGAGCTGCGCCCGCAGCTACTCGACCGATTCGGGCTCACCGTCGATGTCGCGGCCTCACGGAATGTGGACGTGCGGATGTCGGTGGTGCGGCGTCGGCTGGACTACGAGGCGGACCCGGCCGGATTCGCCGCGCGCTATGCCGCGGCCGACCGGGAGGTGGCCGAACGGATTCTGACCGCCCGCGAGCGGGTCGCATCCGTCGCCCTCGATGATGTGGAGTTGCGGCGAATCGCCGCGCTGTGTGCGTCATTCGATGTGGACGGGATGCGAGCCGATCTGGTGGTGGCCAGGACCGCGACTGCTCATGCGGCCTGGCGTGGGGCGGATGCCGTGGCCGAGGCGGATGTGCGGGTTGCGGCCGAGTTGGCGCTGCCGCATCGACGGCGGCGGGATCCGTTCGATGAGCCGGGGATCAGTGAAGCGCAGCTGGACGAGGCGATGCGTGCTGCGGGGGAAGAGGCGGAAAAGCCCAGTGAGCGTGCGGAATTGGAGCAGGGCGGGGATCTGGACGGCGGTCGTTCGGACGATGGTGGTTCGCGTGGTCTGGACAGTGGCCCCAGCGGTGCCGATGACGCCGGCGCCGATGGCGGTTCGGATAGTGCGTTGAACAAGGCGGACGATCCGGACGGTGGTCCCAGCAATTTTGGCCCGGATGATCGAGGCCCAGAAGATGATCCAGACGGCGGTCCCGGCAACGGCGGTTCAGGCGCTCCTGACCCCGACAACGGCGGTCCGGATGCGCCGGGCGGCGGGCAGTCACCGTCCGCGCGCGAGGGTCGTATCGGCGCACCGGCGACATCCGTTGTGACACCGCCTCGTTGGGAAGTACTGGGCGTCGGCGAGGGCGCGGCGGGCCGCCGCTCGCGCGCGCAGACCAGGCAGGGACGCATGGTGCGCTCCAGTACCGATACTTCCGGCGGCCTGCATCTGCTCGGCACCGTATTCGCCGCCGCACCGCACCAGCATGCCCGCGGCCGAGCCGAAGGACCGTTGAAGTTGGCCGCCGATGATCTGCGCGGTGCGTATCGCGAAGGGCGCGAAGGCAACCTGGTGGTGTTCGTGGTCGATGCCTCGGGATCCATGGCAGCGCGCGACCGTCTCTCGGCGGTTACCGGCGCGGTCGTCGCTTTGCTGCGCGATGCCTACCAGCGGCGGGACAAGGTCGCCGTGATCACTGTGCGCGGTCGAGAAGCCGAACTCGTCTTGCCACCGACCTCCTCGGTGGATATCGCGGTGCGACGCCTGTCCGGTATCCGCACCGGCGGCAAAACTCCGCTCGCCGCAGGTCTTTTGAAGGCCCGCGAGGTCGTGCACCGCGAGCGCGTCCGCGATCCGCGCCGCCGCCCGATGCTGGTCCTGCTCACCGACGGCCGCGCCACCGGCGGCGTCGATCCGGTGCCGCGCGCCCGCGCCGCCGCGAACCTGCTTGCCGCCGAGGCCATCACCTCGATGGTCGTGGACTGTGAACGCGGCATGATCCGCCTCGGCCTCGCCGCCGACCTGGCCCGTACCCTTCGTGCCGGTTACCTCCAACTGGCCGAACTGACCGGTGACTCGGTCGCCGCCGTCGTCCGCGCCGGGTCCGGCCGCCCCGGCTCGACGCGAGCCGCATGATCGTGGCGGGCGTTGTGGACGTTCTGATCAATGGGCTATCAAGGAGTTTCGATGCCTAAGGGTGTGCCGGAGACGGTTCCGGATGATGGGCTGACGACGCGGCAGCGGCGGAATCTGCCGGTGGTTGCGGTGCATACCGGGCCGGGCAAGGGGAAGTCGACGGCTGCGTTCGGGATGGCGTTGCGCGCATGGAATCAGGGCTTCGATATTGCGGTATTCCAGTTCGTCAAGAGTGCCAAGTGGAAGGTGGGGGAAGAGGCGGCTTTTCGTACGCTCGGTCGTCTGCACGAGGAGACCGGTGTCGGCGGGCCGGTTGAATGGCACAAGATGGGCGAGGGATGGTCGTGGACCCGTAAACAGGGCACCGATGAGGACCACGCTGCCGCTGCACTGGCCGGTTGGCGCGAGATCGCGCGCAGGCTTCAGACCGAACAGCACCGCTTCTACGTCCTCGACGAATTCACTTACCCGCTCAAATGGGGTTGGGTCGATGTCGACGAGGTCGTCGAAACCCTCCGCGACCGCCCCGGCAACCAACACGTGGTCATCACCGGCCGCGATGCCCCCCCGGCACTCCTGAGTGCCGCCGACCTCGTCACCGAAATGACGAAAGTCAAACACCCCATGGACGCGGGTCGCAAAGGCCAACGAGGCATCGAATGGTGACCTCACCGCTCGGGAAGGCGTTGGTAGGGGGCGGCACTCGACGTTTGCCTGCACCAGTGCATCACTCGATCTACCGGAACCTGTCGTGAGCACAGGACAGGTTCCGGCGGTGGTGATCGCCGCGCCCGCTTCGGGCAGTGGGAAGACGACGTTGGCGACCGGTTTGATCGGGGCGCTGCGGCGGGCGGGACATCGGGTGGCGCCGTTCAAGGTGGGCCCGGACTACATCGATCCGGGATATCACGGGCTGGCGGCGGGGCGGCCCGGTCGCAATCTCGATCCGGTGCTCGTCGGTGCGGAACGTGTTGTCCCGCTGTACCGCCACGGTGCCGAAGGGTGTGATCTGGCTGTGGTCGAGGGCGTGATGGGCCTGTTCGACGGCCGCATCGATGCGAACCATGCCGCACCGATCGCCGAGGGCTCCACCGCACAGGTAGCTGGAATACTGGGTGCCCCAGTGATTTTGGTGGTCGATGCGCGCGGCCACAGTCAGAGCCTTGCCGCCCTCCTGCACGGTTTCGCTACCTTCGATACCGCGATCCGCCTGGGCGGCGTCATCCTGAACCGAGTCGGCAGCGAACGCCACGACCAGGTACTACGTGCCGCCTGCGACCGAGTCGGCCTCCCGGTCCTCGGATCACTACCACGAATGGCCGAACTCGAGGTTCCGTCCCGCCATCTCGGCCTCATCCCCGCCGTCGAACACGGCCACGCCGCCACCGCCGCCGTCGAAGCGATGACCGAGCTCGTGGCCGCCCACGTCGACCTTCCCACCGTCGCCCGCCTCGCCCGCTCGACCACAACCGCCCCAGCCTGGGATCCGGTAACCGCGATCCGCGAATCCGAAGACTCGAACGCTGCGGCCGCGCCGAGCGTAGACGAAACGACCGCTGTAGACGTGACCAGCGCGCTTGCCGCGAGTCATTCGAATGCCCAGGCTCCCAATGGCACTGCCGTCGGGCCTGCTGCGCGAGGCGGTGCGGCGGCGAGTGCAGTCGCAGCACGCGCGAGTCGTGCGACGCCGACATCCACACGCGGCCAGGGTGCGGCCACCGGGGCTTGGCTCGATCCCGTGATCGCGATGGCTGGCGGCCCTGCGTTCACGTTCGGGTATGCCGAGCATAGGGAACTGCTGGAGGCCGCGGGCGCACGGGTTGTGGTCTTCGACCCGATGCGCGACGAACTTCCCACGGGGACAGCCGCTCTGGTACTACCCGGTGGGTTTCCAGAGGAGCATGCGGCGGCATTGGCGGCCAATGATCGGCTGTTGGCGCAGGTCGCCGAGCAGGCCGGAATGGGCCTTCCGGTGCATGCCGAATGTGCCGGACTGCTGTATCTCTGCCGCTCGCTGGATGGCCATCCGATGGCCGGTGTGGTCGATGCGACAGCTGAATTCGGCCCCCGCCTGACCCTCGGCTATCGAGATGCCGTGGCACTGGCCGATTCCGCCCTGTGGCGCACGGGAGAACGGGTACGCGGCCACGAATTCCACCGCACCCGCATCGTCACAACCGGCACTGACACTCCCGCCTGGGGTTGGCATACCGCAGGTGAACGCATCCGCGAGGGCGCTCTCATCCACCACGTTCACGCCTCCTACCTGCACACCCATCCGGCCGGAAACCCCAGAGCAACATGTCGTTTCGTTGCGGCAGCGGCCGACTACGCCCGTATCCGTGCAACCGCCTGAGAGCCCTGGGCCGGGTCCCGCGGCACCGGTGTTACGGCCTGACTCGCTTGCGGCTCAGCTCGACCGGGGAGCAGATCCGCACGGCCCGGTGGCGCCGCCGTTCGATGCCAAGGCAGCGCCAGCGGGCTATCCGCGTGCACCCGAATTGGCAGTTGGCCTCGGATTTCGACCCGGCACATCGAGCGAACGAATTCTCGATGCGCTGCGAGAAGTACTGGGCGACAGGCCTATTGCCTGTCTCGCGACCATCGATCGACGTGTCGAGGAACTCGGTGCTGCCGCCGACCGCCTCGGCGTCTCGATCCGCACCTTCACCGCGGCCGAACTCGCACGGGTCGAGGTACCGAATCCCTCCTCACGCACCCAGGACGCTCTCGGCACCGCCAGCGTCGCCGAGGCCGCCGCGCTACTGGCCGCCGACGGTCCGCTTGTAATACCCAAGCGGACCGTCGACGGAATAGTGATCGCAGCCGCTGATCACCACTGCCGTAACGAGAGTCAGGACACCTTTCCCAATTCGATCGGCAGCGACAACGGGCCGACGGTGAAGAACGACGGCGAGTAGGGAATCTCGTCCGGGGCGATGGTCAGCCGCAGGTCAGGCAGTCGTCCGTAGAGCGAAGCGAGGGCGAGTCGGCTCTCCAGTCGGGCCAGCGGTGCACCGATGCAGTAGCGCGGTCCGTGCCCGAAGCCGAGATGTCCGGTCTGCTCGCGGGTGAGGTCGAATTGGTTCGCGGTCTCGCCGTACTGCTCCGGATCGATTCCGGTCGCCTGATAGACCACACCGACCGCGCTCCCCTTGGGAATGGGCACACCCGCGATCGTCACATCGGTCAGCGTGAACCGGTAGCTGGTCATCATGACCGAGTGGCGGTACCGCAACGTCTCCTCGACCACGTCGGCCCAACGATCTTCGGCCTTGGCCAAGGCGAGCTGATCGGGATTCCGATGCAGTGCGACAACGGCGTGACCGAGCAAATGCACTGTGGTCTCGTGACCGGCGATCAGCATCAGCCAGAGCACGCCGACCAATTCATCGGTGGTGAGCCGATCACCCGCATCGCGTGCCTGCACCAGATCCGAGGTCAGGTCGTCGCCGGGTTCCTGCTGCTTGCGCTGCACCAGTTCGTGCAGGAATGCCCCGAGTTCGTTCTGGGTCGCGAATGCCACCTCGGGCGGGGTGGTGTGCGCCAACAGGGTGGAGGTCCATTTCCGCAGCCGTGGCCGGTCCGCTTCGGCAACGCCGAACAATTCGGCGATGACCGCCATCGGCAGTGCGTCGGTGAAGTTGGGCACCAGGTCCACCCCGTCGCCCGCCGCGATCACCTCGTCCAGCAGTCCATCGATGATCTCCTGGACGCGTGGCTCCATCGCCTGCACGCGCCGAGGCGTGAACCCCTTGCTGACCAGACCACGCAACCGACGGTGATCCTCGCCATCCTTCGTCGCCAGGTGGTCGCCTTGGACGATGGCGCGCAGCGGCCAGTCCTCGGGGATCGAGCCGTCGTAGAGCGCGGGCCAATGCTTCGGGTCTCTGGCGAAGGTCTTGTTGTCACCGGCGAGGATCTCCGCAACGGCTTTGTGCGTCAAGGCCAAATACGCGGGCACACCGCCCGGGAATTCCACTTCGACCACCGGAGCGGTCTGCTGTAGCCGGATGCAGGTGTCGAGCGGGCTTTCGTCGGCTGCGGGGAATGCGGGAAGACTTGTCATGATGACCCCTCGGGCGGTGCCGACCCGTTGGCACGGGTATGGACGATCGGTCGCGTCTGCGACCAGACAAAGCTTCCGGCGAATCATCCTGTTCAGCAGGATGTTTCGCCGGTTGCGGCATCGTGCCAGGCATCCGGCGCGCCCGCCAGCATGACATTTCTCAACCGGGGGAAGCCGATCGAATCCGCGCCGATCCCGTGCACCGGCGTGGTTTAGTGGGCTGATGGAGATCCGAGGTATCGACAATGTGCTGGTTCCGGTCGGTGACCTGGATGCCGCGGTGTCGTTCTACGGTGCCGTCCTGGGTCTGGCGGTGAAGTTCACGCTGCCGGAGCAGGGGATTGCGGTATTCGATATCGGGGGTGAGGTGGCCGGTGTGATGGCTCGCGTGGATCCGCGGGCGGGGGAGGCCGGGCTGTCCGGAATGCGGCTGTGGTTGGAAGTGCCGGATGCGTTGGTGGCGACGGCCGAGCTCGAAGGGCGCGGCGTGCAGGTGGTCAGCGCGCCGTTCGAGGTCGGAACCGGTTGGAGCGTAGAGGTTTGCGATCCGTGGGGGAATGTGATCGGGCTGACCGACTACCTGAAACGTCCCGAACTGGCTCGCCCGACGAGCTGAAACCGTTGTGCCCTTCGGCCCCGCACGCTGTGTCATTGTCGCTACGGGCGCGGGTGGGCACGTACGAGCACGCGCCCACCGAAAACCCTACGGCGCGACCGAACCCCAGTCTGCGAACCCGGTTGGATCGTGGCGCCCGAGACTCCCGTGTTCGAACAGGCCCCACCCCTCGGAATCCCCGCAACGTGCGTGCGCGACATGGTCGATGACCCCGAACGGAATGCGCCCCGCGATGGCCGGATCGCTGAGGTCGTAACTGCTGCTCGAGGTCCAGTCGCGCCCCATCCATCGACCGTGCAACCAGTCCGGATCCCCGCCGTAGCCGCAGCCGACGTGCAGCGGGATATTGGTGACGGTCCGGACCTCGACCTCGACCGGCTTACCGTCGGGGGTGGTCAGTTCCAGCCGGGCTCCGATGGGATGACGTGTGCCGGACCGGTATTCGATGTGATAGCGCGGCCAGCCAAGCTGTTCGGTGCGGCCGTCGGGGAAGATGCGCACGGCGTCGTTGAGGGTGCGCTTGCCGTCGGGCTCCTCCTGCAGGATCAGCACGATGGCGAAATCGTCGAAGCGCAGCGGCACGTACATCCACCAGAATCCGCCGGACGGTTCGGCGGCGGCCCGGCCCGGCGGCTCGGGTTCGCCGACCGGGCGGATGCCCCAGGAGCGATCCCTCGTGCCCATCCAGACGGCCGGGTCGACCGTGAGGTCGGCGCCGTCGACGTGCAGCGTCCCCTCCCAGGAGCCGACCTGTGCGAACCGGGTCGCCTGGATGATCGGGCGGTTGCCGTTGAGGATCAGATGCGGTTGTTCCTCGACGGCGGGGAACGATCCGTGCCAGGTGAGGTCGAAGCCGAGGTCATCGTGCTCGCAGATCACTCGGATCCGCTGCAGGGGCTCCTGCACCTCGATGCGGTAGCCGCCGACGCGCAGGTCGACGCCGCGATCGCCGAGCGCGTCGGAGAAGCGGACCGCGCGCTGGATATCACCGCGCCGGACGCAGGCATATGCGTCGATCACCCCGAGGTTCGGATACACCCCGCCGCCGGTGACGAAGAAGGTGCCGCCGTCGCGGTCGTGACCATTGAAATAGTTTCTGTCGTAGAAGTTCCGGTCGCTGCTGGCGACTCGGGACATGGACAGGTGGGTTTGGTGGATCGGGTATTCGTCGAGGGGGGAAGGCATCGTCAATCCCATTCGTAGGTTCCGTCGAGCAGCGCCTCGAGGCTTGCTCGGTGCATCACGTAGTCGTCGCGGTCCGGGGTGTCGGTGTCCTCGCCGAAGTGGATCATCCGACGCTTGACCCTGGCCATCACAATCGCGTGCCGCAGCGCGGCGTACACGATGTAGAAGTCGAGGTCGCGAACCGAATATCCGGTGAGCTCTTCGTATTTCGCGACGACATCGGCGCGGCGCAGGAAGTCCGGCAGTCCGGGCTGGTCGAAGCGGGTGGCAAGGTCCTGGAAGAAGCGGTGAATGAAGATCACCCAGGCGATATCCAGTTCGCGCGGGCCGAGCCCGGCCATCTCCCAATCGAGTACACCGACCGGGGTGAAGCCGTCGTACAGGATGTTGCCCGGTCGCGAATCGCCCCAACTCAGCACGTCCGGACCGGGATCGGCGGGCCAGTGCGCGTCGAGCCAGTCGAAGGTCCGCTCGATCAGGGGAATCGAATAGCCGTCATCGGCCAATGCCCAGCGGTACCAGTTGCGGTGCCACTCGACATGTCGGCGCAGCGCTTGCCCCGGACCGTCCAGCATCGGGAATCGCTGTGCCGGATCCGGGATTTCGTGTACCTTCGCAATGACCTCGACGGTCTTCGCGGTCAGTTCGGCCCGCTGCTCGGGACTCGCGTCGAATAGCCAGCCGATGAACACATACGGCGGATTGTCCGAAGGCACCCGACCCTCGATCCGGCGCATCACGAAAAACTTTGTGCCGAGCGGTTTGTCGTCGGTTTCCAGCCAGCACAGTTCGGGGACGGGCACCGCAGCGGCGGCCGCGACCCCGGCCATGATCTGGTACTGCAGCTCCAGGTCGTAGTTTTCGAAGACCGGGAAGGAATCGGCCTCCGGTGTCATCCTGGCCACGAACGAACCGCCGTCGGCGCGCCCGTCCACACTCCATTGCGCATCGAACAGCACCGTCGGACTCGACATACCCGCCCCCTGCGGCCGCGACAGCGCCGAAATCCTGGGCGGGTGGTCCGCGTGGACCTTGCCGCCCAGCCACCGGGACAGGTCCTCGGCGAAGGTGTCGAGGTCCCGCGCGCTGACGGTCAGCTGCCGTCGCGCGGTGGGATCGGGATCGTCGGCCATTCTTTGTCCTCCTGACGGATGTGCCTGCGGAAACTGTAACGCGTTCTAGTCGGTGCTTACCGCAGAAATTCGAAGAAATCGAGCGACCCTCACTAGGTGATATTCGGTATTGACAATCCGCTGCACCAGGTGGAGGTCATACTTCGGGCGGAGTCGCGTACGCCGACAGGTGGGGGTGGGAATCGGGGTTTTCCTGGAAGCGGTCGAGTTCCCGCGCCGATACCGTCGGTTGACCTGGAGTCGTGAGAGGGAGGGACTGGCGTGAGCGAGCGCTTGCGAGTGAACCATCGGCGCAGGGTGTCTTCGCGCACGACGGAATCGAGCGTCGGCGAGGCGCAGTCGTGAGCGCGGCCGGTACAGCGGTTCTCGATCGGGAAGACAGCGTCACACCGCCCGAGCCGACGGCCCGGTGGAATCCGTTGACCAGGATCGCGTTTCGGTTCTCCTTCGTCTATTTCGGCCTGTTCTGTCTACTGTTCACCCAGATTCCGTTCGCCTTCGCCGGGTTGCTCGCCGAATCGCTGCCCGACGATGCGGTGCTCTGGGAATTTCGCGCCTTGCGTCCGATAATCGAACCGGCCGGACGACTGTTCTTCGATACCGATGTCGTGCTGCGCGAGGATTCGGGCAGCGGCGATCAATACTTCATCTGGACATTCGTCTTCTGCGTACTGATCGCCGCCGCGGTGGCGACCCTCGCCTGGACAGCGCTGGACCGGCGCAGACCGAACTATCGGCGGCTACAGGCCTGGTTCCTGCTCCTCATCCGGATGTGCCTGGGCGGGCAGATGCTGCTCTACGGATTCGCCAAGGCGATTCCGACGCAGATGCCGGAGCCGACGCTGGCCGAACTGCTGCAGCCCTACGGTGCATTCAGCCCCGCTTCGGTGCTGTGGAATCAGGTCGGAAGTTCACCCCCCTACGAAATTCTGCTCGGCTGCGCTGAACTGCTCGGCGGACTGCTGCTGTTTCTGCCGAGGACCGCGACGGTCGGCGCCATGCTGAGCCTGGTGAGCCTGGCGCAGGTGTTCGTGCTCAATATGACCTTCGACGTGCCGGTCAAGATCCTGGCCTTCCACCTCATGCTGCTGAGCATGGTGCTGCTCGCACCGCAGGCGCGGCGGTTGGCGAATGTGCTGGTGCTGAATCGGCCGTCCGAACCCGCCACGCAGCCGGATCCATTCCGCGGCAACCGAACTCGCCGGATCGCGATCGCTCTGCAAGTCGTCCTGGCGGTGTGGATGGCATCGGGTTTCGTGCACACCGGCCTGAAGTACTGGAACGAGGGCGGCGGTGGCAGCCCGAAGCCGCCGCTGTACGGGATCTGGACGGTATCGGAATTCACCCAGGACGGTGTACCGGTGCCGCCGCTGACCACTGATCGAACTCGTTGGCAGCGTGTTGTTTTCGATGTGCCGGGAATGACCTACCAGAAGATGGACGGCAGCCTTGTACCCGCCGTTCCCACTGTGGATACCGCCGCCCACAAGATCTCGATATCCGCACCGCCGGAGCGGCCGGACGCGCAACCCACCCACATCGCCGACTTCACCTTCGAACAGCCAGCGCCCGACCGTCTGACGCTCAGCGGGCAGTTGAACGGCCGGCCGGTGACCATCACCTTGCTGCATGTCGATCCGAACAGCTTCCCGCTGCGCGGCCGTGGGTTCAACTGGGTGCAGGACTATCCATACTTCCGCTGAACCCCTTGTCCGACATCAATCCCCGGCTACCCCGATATCTTCGTTCCAGAGCAGCGGTTCATCCGCGATGAATTCGGTCATCAGGTCGATGCAGCGCCGGTCGTCGAGCACGGTCACCACAACGCCGTGCTCGGCCAGCCAGTCCTGTCCGCCGCGGAAGGTCTGCGCTTCCCCGATGATCACCGCGCCGATCCCGAACTGGCGCACCAGACCGCTGCAGTACCAGCACGGTGACAGGGTGGTCACCATGATGGTCGAGCCGTAGTCGCGACGGCGACCCGCATTGCGGAACGCATCGGTTTCGGCGTGCATGCTGGGATCACCGGACTGCACCCGCCGATTGTGCCCGCGCCCGAGCAGGGTGCCGTCGGCCGCGAACAGGGCCGCGCCGATCGGAATCCCGCCTTCGGCCCGGCCGCGCAGTGCCTCCGCGTAAGCCACCTCGAGCAGTTGCTCCGGCTGTGTCATGGCTCCACCCTGCCGGTCTGGTTGCTCCAGTGCGTGTCGGTGCAAGTCGGTTCGGCCGAAGCCGTCCCGAGCCATCCGATCACGCCGCCCGACCCCCAGCGATTCATGGGCCGAAGTATAGGGAGGCCGACCGAGGCGGGTGATTGCCGGGCGCGTGCATGCAGGACGTAGGCTCGAACATTGTGCCGAACACGTCAGTACCTACCGATGACCAGCCGGAAATCAATCCGGCCGACCGTCCCGCGAGTGATCCGAACTACCTGGTCGGGCTCGATCTCAATGGACGACGCGTCGTCGTGGTCGGCGGCGGGACGGTGGCGCAGCGCAGGCTCGGGTTGTTGATCGCCTCCGGGGCGGACGTGCACGTCGTCAGTCGCGAAGTCACCCCGGCCGTGGAGGGGATGGCTACATCGGGGCAACTCACACTGACATTGCGCGCCTACGTCGACGGCGATCTGGACGGTGCCTGGTACGCGATCGCATGCACCAATGAACCCGAGACCAATGCGGCCGTTGTCGAGGAGGCCACCCAGCGACGGATCTTCTGCGTGCGCGCCGATGTGGCCAGACTGGGCACGGCGGTAACTCCGGCGACCGCGCGCCACGACGGCCTGACGCTCGGCGTGCTGGCCGGTGGACAGCATCGGCGATCCGCGGCGGTGCGCAATGCACTGCTCGAGGCGCTGCAATCAGGTGTGGTGAACGATGATTCGACGCCGATCACTCCGGGTGTCGCGCTGGTCGGCGGCGGTCCCGGTGATCCGGATCTGATCACGGTGCGCGGCCGCCGCCTGCTGGCCCGCGCGAATCTCGTTGTCGCCGACCGGCTCGCACCGCCGGAACTACTCGCCGAACTCGGTCCGGACGTCGAGGTGATCGATGCGGCCAAGATTCCCTACGGACGGGCGATGGCGCAGGAGGCGATCAATTCCGCGCTGATCGAGGGCGCCAAGTCGGGCAAATTCGTGGTGCGGCTCAAGGGCGGCGACCCGTATGTATTCGGGCGCGGCTATGAGGAACTCGAGGCCTGCGTCGAAGCGGGCATCCCGGTGACCGTGGTCCCCGGCATCACCAGTCCGATCTCCGTGCCCGCCGCCGCGGGCATTCCGGTGACCCATCGCGGCGTCACCCATGAATTCGTGGTGGTCAGCGGCCATGTCGCACCCGATCATCCGGACTCCCTCGTCGACTGGCCCGCGCTGGCCCGCCTGCGCGGCACCATCGTGCTCATGATGGCCGTCGAGCGCATCGAACAATTCGCGACGGCCCTCATCGAGGGCGGCCGGCCTGCCGATACCCCGGCGACGGTGATCCAGGAGGGCACCCTGCGTACCCAACGTATCCTGCGCGCCGACCTCGGCACTGTCGCCGCTCGCGTCCGCGACGAAGCTATCCGCCCACCCGCGATCGTTGTGATCGGGCCCACTGCGGGCTTCTCCGCCGATGCCGCCGAACCGCAGGCCAACTCCGCTGCCGGATAACGCATCCTCGGATCGACGAATCATCGCGTCGATGCTGTTCGATGAGCTCACCTCGGTTCGTTCCGGCTTCATCGTTGCAGCATCCGGGCCGCGATATTCGATGGCACAGCCGATCGGCTGCCGCAACTGGAGGGTTTCACAACCGCCCAGTGACTTTGGCTATGACAAGATGAATCGCGGCCGCGGGAGCGGAGACGTGGGTTCCGGATCAATTACAGTGGCTCACCGTGCTCGATAATCCCCCTGCGAAGACGCAGTACCCGGTGACGCAGCGGGCCTTCGGGCTCGCCATTCTCGTGCTGAGCGGGCTGCAGCTGATGGTTGTTCTCGACGGCACCGTGGTCATCTTCGCCCTGCCTCGACTGCAAGAGGAAATGGGCATGACCAGCGCGGGCGGCGCGTGGACGGTCACCTCCTACGGTCTGACCTTCGCGGGGCTGATGCTGCTCGGCGGGCGACTCGGGGATGCGTTCGGTCGCAAACGCATGCTGATCGTGGGCGTCGGCATGTTCACGATCGCCTCGCTGATGTGCGGATTGGCGCAGAGTCAGGCCATGTTGATCGCGGCCCGCGCCGTGCAGGGTGCAGGCGCGGCGATTGCGGCGCCGACGGCATTCGCACTGGTCGCGACCACTTTTGCGCCAGGTAGGGCGCGCAATCAGGCCATTGCGATCGTCGGCTCGATGGTCGGTATCGGCTCGGTCGGCGGTCTGGTGGTCGGCGGTGCGCTGACCCAGCTGTCCTGGCGGTGGATCTTCCTGATCAATGTGCCCATCGGCGTGCTGATCATCCTCGGTGCGCTGTCCCAACTCGCCGACACCGAACACCACCGATCCGCACTCGATATCAAGGGCGCGGTCCTCGGCACCCTGGCCTGCGCGTCGATAGTGTTCGGCGCGACCGAGGGGCCGGAGTTGGGGTGGGGTAGTCCGGCCGTAATAGGTGCGCTGGTGGCGGGCGCGGCGCTGCTGATCGTTTTCGTGGTCGTGGAGCGCACTGTCGATGATCCGCTGCTGCCGTGGTCGCTGTTCGACAGCCGCGATCGGGTCACCACCTTCCTACTGATCTTCCTGGCCGGTGGCGTACTCGGCGCGATGACCTTCTTCGTCGCGCAGTTCCTGCAGAATGTGCTTGGCTACGGACCGCTGGTGGCGGGTATCGCATCGATCCCGTTCACCATCGGCATCGGCATCGGCGGCGCGGTGGCCTCCAAGGCGGCGCTGTTCGTCGCACCGCGCTGGTTGGTATGCGGCGCGGCATTCGTGCTGTCCGCCGGACTGCTGGTCGGCTCGCAGCTCGACGGAGGCGTGAATTACCTGACCACTCTGCTGCCGCTGTTGATCGTGATCGGCTTCGGTGTCGGCGTGGCAATGGTGCTGGCGCCGCTGTGCGTGCTCGTCGGCGTGCCAGCCTCCGATATCGGCCCACTGTCCGCGGTGGGGCAGATGTTCATGAACCTGGCGACTCCGGTCTTCATCGGTCTACTCACTCCCATCGCGGCATCACGCACCATGTCGATGGGCGGGCGCACCGGCAAGGCGGCCGATATGAACGAGGCCGAGATCGTCGCTCTCGGCAGCGGATACACGCTGGTGCTCGCGGTCTGCTCGCTGGCCGCGGTGCTGGCTGGCTTCATCGCGCTGACTCTGCGCTATACGCCGAGACAACTGGCCGAGGCACAGCACGCGCAAGAGGAGTCGCAGCGTACCGGCTCCATGCCGGTGGTGCCGCGGACGGGGCCGCTACCTGTCATCCGTCGCTCTGACTACAGTGGCTGACTGTGCCAGACAATCCCGCTACGATGCCGTATCCGGTGACGCGGCGGGCCTTCGGCCTGGCGATTCTGGTGCTGAGCGGGCTGCAATTGATGGTCGTGCTCGACGGCACCGTGGTGATTTTGGCCTTGCCCCGTCTACAGGACGAACTGGCATTATCGAGTTCCGGTAGTGCCTGGATGGTCACCGCATACGGTCTGCCGTTCGCGGGTTTGATGTTGCTCGGCGGCCGGATCGGCGACTCGTTCGGGCGCAAACGCATGTTCATCGTTGGCGTCGCGCTGTTCACACTGGCGTCGCTGCTGTGCGGTCTCGCGCAGAACGCGGGCATGCTGATCGCGGCGCGCGCGATCCAGGGCACCGGCGCCGCACTCGCGGCCCCGACCGCACTCGCCCTGGTCGCGACCACTTTCGCGCCCGGCCGGGTACGCAACCAGGCGATCGCGATCTTCGGATCGATGATGGCGATCGGCTCGGTCGGCGGACTGGTGGTCGGCGGCGCGCTCACCGAGGCGAGCTGGCGCTGGATCTTCCTCATCAATGTGCCGATCGGTGCGCTGATTCTCTCGGGTGCGGTGCTGCGGCTGCGCGACACCACCCACCACCGACTATCCCTGGACGTGCGCGGGGCCGTACTCGGCACCCTCGCGTGTGCGTCCCTGGTCTTCGGCGCGACCGAAGGGCCCGAATTCGGCTGGGACAGTCCGGTCATCATCGGTTCCATTGCCGTCGGTCTGGTGTTGTTGATCGTCTTCGTCCTCGCCGAACGGTGGGTGGAGAACCCGCTACTGCCCTGGTCGCTCTTCGATAAGCGCGATCGGGTCGCCACCTTCGGCGCCATCTTCCTGGCCAGCGGAGTGTTGGCCGCGACAACCTATTTCGCGGGTCTGTTCGTGCAGAATGTCGTCGGATACAGCCCGCTGGTCGCCGGGGTCGCGTTCGTCCCATTCACCATCGGTGCTGGTATGGGCACCGCCACGGCTTCGCAGCTGGCGATGACGGTCGCGCCGCGTTGGTTGTTGAGCGGTGCCGCGGCGCTGCTCGTCGTCGGGCTGCTGTTCGGCTCGACGCTCGAACGGGGCGTGCCGTACTGGCCGACGCTGTTGGGGCTGTTCATCATGATCGGCTTCGGCATCGGGGTAGCCGTGGTGATCGTCCCGCTGTGCGTATTGGTCGGTGTCGGGCCGAAGAATATCGGCCCGCTCTCGGCGGTCGGCCAGATGTTCATGAACCTCGGCACACCCTTCGCGATCGGTCTGCTCGCGCCGGTCGCGGCCTCCCGCACAGTGTCGCACGGCGGGCGGATGGGTAAGCCCACCGATATGACGCCCGCCGAGCTGGATGCCCTCGGAAGTGGTTACACGCTGGTACTTTTCGTCACCGCCATCGGCGCACTGCTGGTCGGCCTGGTGGCACTGACGCTGCGCTATACGGCGGCCGAGGTCGGCCAGGCACAGCATGCGCGCGAAGAGGCCGGGCAGGGCTGAACCCCGCCCGGCGAGCTCATAGGCGACCGGCGACCTTGCGTGGGGTCACCCGGACGATCACGCGGGGTCCGTCGTTGACAGAGGCGGGGTTGAATTCGGCGTAGGGCATCCCGTTGTAGCGGTGCGACAGCTTGTCCGGCAGTGCCCTGTCCGGATCGGGGGTGATCGTGGCGATGCCGCGAATCTCCGCGTACACGTAAGGGTTGTCCGGCGGATTGATCATCACCGTGATCCGCGGATCACGGGCCAGGTTCTTGCCCTGCTGCCGATCCACCGTCGTGGAGAACAGCAGCTCGTCGCCATCGCGCTCGAGCCAGATGACGGTCAGGTGCGGTTGTCCGTTCGGTCCGTTCGTGGCCGCGGTCGCGAAGACCTTCGACTCGTCCAGGTACTTCTTCAATTCCTCGGAGAGCACAGCTGTCATGGCTTGGTGAAACGCTCGCCGAGGCGGGAACATTCCCGATCCGATCGAAATCACTTGTCGGTCCTGGAGTTCGAGTCGGCGGTCAGATCGCGGATGAGTAGTGCGGTATGTAGTGAGGTGCGCGATTCGCCGTCCTCGAGGTCGACATCGAGAATCCGCTCGATGCGGGCGAGCCGGTCATAAAGGGTCGGTCGGCTGATATTGAGCCGCTTGGCGAGCTCGGTCTTATTACCAGCGAGGTCTAGGAATTGTCGCAATGTGCGCGTCAGATCGGTGGCATGCCGAATGTCGTAGCGCAGCAACGCACTCAGTTCCGTTTCGGCGAAGCTCTGCACACCCGGTTCATCGCGGATCAGCGAGAGCAGTCCGCGCAGGCGGATATCGCCGCTGCGATAGAACGGTCGCGGGCGATCCGACGCCGATGACTCCAGCGATAACGCGACCTCGGCGATGTGCGCCGCATGCGCCAATTCGCGCGCGGTGTCCAGTAACGAACCTGCTTGCGCGCCAACGCCTATGACCGCCCGGCGCACCCCATCCACGCGTCGCACTTCGGCGATGATCGCCGAGCAGACGGTGCGCAGCGTGTCGTCGAGGTCGGCGCTGCGCGCGATCGCGAGCAGCATGGCGACCCTGTCGCCGTGTTCGGGCGCGGTCAAGGCGGTGGCCTTCGACAGTCCGAGGCCGTGGGTGACCGCGTCGAGCACGCCCGCGCTGCGGCGTTGCCTGGCGACCTGATCGGATTCGGCAAGGACGGCAACGTCGATCGTGAGCGGAACATACTGCACGCGCCGGGTCAACAGCCCCAGCGCCGCGGCCCTGGCCTGCGCATCGCGTTCGTCGAGGACGCGGCCGTTGACCATATCGTCGATGAGTCCGGTCTGCGCCTGACGATATAAGCCGAAGCGATCCTTCTCGATCATCCGGTGCAGCGTCAGTGTTTGTCCGGCACGCTCGAGCACCATGCGGGCGCGCGGCGTCGCGACCCGGCTCGAACGCAGGATCAGCCGACCCCAGCGCTGGGTATGCGGGCCGACCTGCACCACATCCCAGCCCTGCGGCAGCAGTCGCGAGGTGGTCTCCCAGTCCTGCAGAATCGCCGAGGTGCTGGTGTGCCGGGCGGTCATGGCCAGCACCCGGTGCGCCAGATCCTCCAGTACGACCGAGGAATCGAGCATGTTCGCCGCCGTTTCGACGATTTCGGCCAGCGCGGCGCGGCGCACGCTGAGCTCGGTGAACGTCTCGTGTACGGTGCGCGCGAATTCGAGTTCGGCGTATTGGTCGGCCACGATCACCCGATGCACGGCCTCGGTGATTTCGACGAAGCGAGTGACACGATGTAGTGCTATGACCGGGAGTCCCAGTGCGTCGGATGTCTCGGTGACGATCGGCGGCATCTGCGGCACGGCCGCGCCGAGTTCGATGACCAGTCCGGCCACCCCAGCGGTGGCCAGCGAATTCAGATACGCGACCGTCGACTCGTCACTTCCGGTCAATGCCAAGCCGGTGGTCAGCATCAGCTCCCCGCCGACCAGCAATTCGGCGACATCCGGCAGGTCGCTGACGTGCACCCACCGCACCGGCCGATCCAGCGCAGCCGCACCGACGACCTCCGGTTCGCCCGCGCGCACGACCGGCATCGTCAGCACATCGGCGACAGACAGCAGCATCCGACGAATCGTAATAGGAAATCCGATATCGAATACAGAACGTCGGGCTGAAATCCGGTCTCGATGGTGCAGAGTCGGAACCACGACACCATCGGAGCGAATCGAGGAGATATGCAGACAATCGCGCACTGGCTCGACGGCAAACCCTTCGCGGGCACGAACTCCGCGACCGCGCCGGTGACGAATCCGGCGACCGGGGTGGTGACCGGGCAGGTCGCATTGGCCGGTGTCGAGGATGCCAGGGCGGTGATCGCGTCGGCCAAGGCGGCATTCCCGGACTGGCGTGACACCTCGCTGGCGCGTCGTACGCAGATCCTGTTCCGCTTCCGCGAACTGCTCAACGAGCGCAAAGAAGAACTCGCCGAGCTCATCACCGCCGAACACGGCAAGGTGCACTCCGATGCGCTCGGCGAGGTGAACCGCGGCTTGGAGGTGGTCGAATTCGCCTGCGGTATCCCACATTTGCTCAAAGGCGGATTCACCGAAAACGCCTCGACGAAAGTGGATATCTTCTCGATTCGCCAGCCGTTGGGACCGGTCGCGGTGATATCGCCGTTCAATTTTCCGGCAATGGTGCCGATGTGGTTCTTCCCGATCGCGATCGCGGCCGGGAATACCGTGGTGCTCAAGCCGAGTGAGAAGGACCCGTCGTCATCGCTGTGGCTCGCCGAGCTGTGGCACGAAGCCGGTTTGCCCGCAGGGGTTTTCAATGTGCTGCAGGGCGATAAGGTCGCCGTCGACGAACTGCTCGACAATCCCTCTATCAAGGCCGTGTCGTTCGTCGGCTCCACACCCATCGCGAAGTACGTCTATCAGCGCGGCACTGCCAGCGGTAAGCGCGTGCAGGCGCTCGGCGGGGCCAAGAACCACATGGTGGTGCTGCCCGATGCCGATCTGGATCTGGCCGCCGATGCCGCGGTGAATGCCGGATTCGGCTCCGCGGGGGAGCGTTGCATGGCCATCAGTGTGGTGCTGGCGGTCGGTGCGGTCGGAGACGAACTCGTCACCAAGATCATCGAGCGGGCCGAGACCATCAGGACCGGTGACGGCTCCCGCGATACCGATATGGGCCCGTTGGTGACCCGTGAGCATCGCGATCGAGTCGCCGCCTACATCGATGCGGGCGAAACAGCCGGTGCCAGTGTCGTTCTCGACGGCCGCGGCGTACAGGCCGATGGCGAAGCGGATGGATTCTGGCTCGGGCCGACGGTTCTCGATCATGTGGCCACCGATATGAGCGTCTACACCGACGAAATCTTCGGGCCGGTCCTATCGGTCGTGCGCGTCGACGGCTATGACGACGCGCTGGAACTCGTCAATGCCAATCCCTACGGCAACGGAACCGCCATCTTCACCAATGACGGCGGCGCGGCCCGGCGCTTCCACAATGAGGTGGAGGTCGGCATGGTCGGCATCAATGTGCCAATTCCGGTTCCGATGGCCTACTACAGCTTCGGTGGCTGGAAGAACTCGCTGTTCGGTGATTCGCATGCGCACGGCATCGAGGGCGTGCACTTCTTCACGCGGGGCAAGGCCGTCACGACGCGTTGGCTCGATCCCAGCCACGGCGGACTCGAACTCGGATTCCCCCAGAACAAATAGCTCGCAGGAGAATTCGATGACCTTGCCGAATGGATCGGCGCCCGAACTCAACCGGCAGGCCGTCGACCGTGCCTACGAACTCGACCGCCGCCACGTATTCCACTCGTGGTCCGCGCAGGCGCAGCGCACGCCCATGACCATCACCGCGGCTCAGGGATGCTACGTATGGGACGGCGACGGCAATCGTCTGCTCGATTTCTCCTCACAGTTGGTGAACACCAATATCGGCCACCAACATCCGAAAGTCGTTGCCGCGGTGCAGGAGCAGGCCGCCAAGTTGTGTACCATCGCACCGCAGCACGTCAACGATGCCCGCTCCGAGGCCGCCCGGCTGATCGCCGAGCGGACACCGGGCGAGCTCGACAAGATCTTCTTCACCAATGGCGGCGCCGATGCCGTCGAACATGCGGTTCGGCTGGCGCGCTTGCATACCGGCCGCTACAAGGTGCTTTCGCGCTACCGCTCATATCACGGCGGCACCGATACGGCGATCAATCTCACCGGCGATCCGCGGCGTTGGCCCAACGATCACGGCAATAGCGGCGTAGTCCACTTCTTCGGTCCATTTCTGTACCGCTCGCAATTCCATGCGAGCACCGAAAACGAGGAAGCCGAACGGGCTTTGGCGCACCTCGAACAGACCATTGTGTTCGAGGGGCCGGAAACTATCGCGGCGATCGTGCTCGAATCCATTCCTGGCACAGCGGGAATCATGGTTCCACCGCTCGGGTATATGGCGGGTGTCCGGGCGCTATGCGATAAATACGGCATCGTCTTCATCGCCGATGAAGTGATGTCGGGGTTCGGACGCGCCGGAAAGTGGTTCGCCATAGCGCACTTCGAGGGTGTTGTCCCCGATCTGTTGACCTTCGCCAAGGGCGTGAATTCCGGTTATGTTCCGCTCGGCGGCGTCGCGATCAGCCCAGCCGTCGCGGCGACTTTCGACGATTGTCCGTATCCGGGCGGACTGACCTACTCGGGTCATCCGCTCGCGACGGCAGCCGCGGTCGCGACCATTACTGCGATGCGGGACGAGCGAATCGTGGAGAACGCCGCCGATATCGGTACCCGCGTCCTCGGACCCGGCCTGCGCGAGCTCGCCGAACGCCATCCCAGCATCGGTGAGGTGCGCGGAACCGGAGTTTTCTGGGCACTGGAACTGGTGCGCGACAAGCGAACTCGCGAACCGCTCGCACCGTACGGCGGCACCAGCACGGCCATGAACGAAACGATCGCCGCCGCCAAAGCGGCGGGCTTGCTGCTCTTCGTCAACTTCAACCGAATCCACGTCGTTCCACCGTGCATCATCGACGAGGCCGAAGCCAAAGAGGGACTGGACATCCTCGATCGCGCATTGGCTGTCGCCGACGGGAACACCATCTAGCGATCCTGCGCACTACGCCGAGAGCGCCGACTGGTCTCGGGACGACACGGGTAATTCGTGGAGTGCGTCCAAACCACGCTCTGACGCAGGACGGGTACGGGCTGTCGGACGCTCGGAAGCGTTTGGCCCGAATATTCGGGGAGGCAAGGGAACCCGAGGGCGTAGCCTGCCCTCGGGTTCCTTGGTGCCACCCAAATTCGCGCACCGGATCGGTGGGATCGGATCAAACTCATTACGACGTGTCATACGATTAGACCATCTTCCATTGTGGCTGGAAGAACGGGATTTGAACCCATATCTCGTCGCGATTTATGTCCTCTCCTCATGATGGGGTGTTCGGCGGCGAATGCTCAATCTGGAGCGAGAGTCTGAGATTCGGGCTGCCTCTACCGAATTGGGCTATCCGGACCTGTGCCCGGAGCGGGATTCGAACCCGCACTGTCACCGTGTCTTCAGGCTTATCTTCAGTTTGAGTTTGCGCTCTTGCGCTTCCCCCGCACGCGGCGGGGGAGTATGTGGGGTCGGGGTGGTTGTGCGCCCCCGACCGGTTCAGCGGAAGAGGTAGCGGAAGATCACATCACCGGTCTTGCGGTCGGTGACCTGGCTCCCATTGGCCTCCTCGCGGGCGAATTTCACTGCCTGCTGAAGCTTTTCGATGCGCTCGGCCAACTCGTTGACCCGGCGAGCCGGCAGCGCACCGGAGAACTTCACCGTGGTCCAGTAGCCGATCGCGATGTCCTCGTAGTACACCTCGACTTGCGCCGGATGCTTCTCGGTCGCCTCGGCCTTGACGTGGTTGCGCGGCACCTTCTTGGTGCGGATGGTGCGCACGGCGTCGGTGCGCCAGGTGTCGGACGAATCGTCGAACGCCCAGGCCTCGGCGGCGTCGAGCACCGGCAGCTTCTTGACGAAGGTGTGCAGGTCGGCCAGTTGCTTCTCCAGGAACAGCAGGTACGACACCGGTACGGCGGCCAGCAGGGTTTCCTCGTCGACGCGTACATCGGCCTTGGCCTCGCAGTTCGCCCAGTCCTTGGTCGCCGTCACATCGAACAGCCGGGTGAGCGTCGCGGCCGTCTGACGCAACACCTCCTCGGACTTCACCTGCACCCGTGTCGACTCCGGTGGAAGCTGTTCGCCCTCTTCATCTTTCGGCTGATAGGTGCGTGCGATACCGGACAGCAGCCCCGGCTTCTGCAGTTGACTCTGGGTCTGCGCCAATTCGCGCAGCGCACCGCTCTTGACGCCCTTCTCGACTGCGATGATCTGATTCAACTTCGTCATCGATTACCTCCCCGTGCGCCCCTCGACGCCGTCACATTCCTTGTGCGGCCCTGCATTTCGGATTTCCCCCCGCCGCTCGCCATACACTACAGACCGAACATTTACCGCGCATCCGAGTTTTCGCGCGTGGGACCGGATCGCCCGTGCCCGACTGCGTCATTCGCGGCAGCGCGCTCAACCCCGACGGGGCAGACCGCGCCGAACGGGCTCTCGAAGCAGCAGGTCATCCGGGTGGCACTCGCGACATCGACACTGCGAGGCACACGGCACCGGCACGCTGAGCCGGTGTCCGTAAGCGGCCGCGACGCCACCGTCGACGGACCCGTCGCCCGACAAGGTCGAGCGTCCCGGTGAAGAGTCGGCGGCGCGGCCGCGGCAGCCACTCGATCACCACTGCGGGCTCGGCATCCGCACCCGCCAGTGTCTGAGCGTGCCGCCGACGACCGGCAGAAGGGGCGGGTCGGGAAATTGGTCAGTGGCCACGTGGATTTCGGCGGGCGGGAACGGTCGTGGTGTCGCCTTGGTGTTCGCCCCCGCCAGTGCCCCGAGCGTGCCGCCGACGACCGGCAGAACAGCCCGGGTCGGAAAACTGGCAGCGACCACATGGATTTCAGCGAGCGGGTGTGGGAACAATCGTGGTGCCGTCTCGGTTGGGACCGGGCATGACAACGCTTGGATTGATCGGTAGCGGGAATATCGGCGGCACGCTGGCCCGGTTGGCGGTCGCGGCCGGACTCGATGTCGTCGTCAGTAACTCACGCGGGCCGGAGACGCTGGCGGAGCTGGTGGCCGAGCTCGGGCCACGGGCACGTGCCGCCACCGCCGCGGAGGCGGCCGCAGCGGGTGACATAGTCGTGGTCACCGTACCGTTGAAGAACTATCGGCAGGTTCCGGTGGAGCCGCTGGCGGGCAAGGTCGTCATCGACACCAACAACTACTACCCGGACCGCGACGGCACCTTCCCCGAACTGGAGGACGGCACCACCACCAGCAGCGAACTGCTGCAGCGCCACTTGCCGACATCGAAGGTCGTCAAGGCCTTCAACAACATCTTCTATCCCCATTTGGCCGCCCTCGCCCGCACTTCCGGCGCCCCCGACCGCTCGGCCCTCCCCATCGCAGGCGATGACACGGACGCGAAAAAGGCCGCCACCGAACTACTCGACACCCTCGGTTACGACACGGTCGACGCTGGCTCCCTGGCCGAAAGCTGGCGCTCGCAGGTGAACACCCCCGTCTACGGCAACCCCTACGCCGAAGCCCTCCCCTTCTGGGACCACCCCGCCGCCCCCGCCCCCGCCGAAAAGATCCGCACCGCGTTAGCCGCGGCGCAGCGCTGAGCGCCACGCCGAACTTCCGTCGCCCGGCGCGGGCGGTGTCGCATATCCAGTGAACGTCGCACATAGGTCGCAACTTATGTGCGACGCTCACCGGGTCTGCGCCAACTGCTGTCATTCGGGCTCGCTTGCGCTCGCGCCCAGTGTGTGCGCCTTGGGGGTTCGGTTATGCACAGGGCGCGAGTTGTCCACAATCCGTAGATTGGGGCTTTCGGCTGGGTGGAGTTGGTCGAGAACATCGTGGCGTGGACGTACCTCGAACAATTTCCCGGCGCAATGCGCTGAAAGCCGGATTCACCGGACGTGAGCTGGGCAGGCGACCTTGGCGGCGGATGTGTCGGGGGCAGTACCTGAGTGCCGCCGATATCGGTGAACTGACTACTGAACAAAGGCATCTGGTGCTCACCGGTGCTGTCGCCGCGGGCTCCAGTTCGGCTGCCGTCGTCAGCCATGTCTCCGCGGCTGTCGTGCATGGTCTGCCCGTGTGGTCGATTCCGTTGGCACGCGTTCATTTGACCCGCGATCGAAGAACCGGGGCGCGCAAGGGTAGTCGGGTCATGATGCACGCCGCGTCCATCGAGCCGGACGAGGTCGTGCAGATCGGCGATCTGCGAGTGACGACGGTGGCGCGCACGATCGTCGACCTGGCCAGAACGGTGCCGTTCGAACAGGCTGTCGTGGTGGGGGACGGCGCACTGCGTCTCGGGCGCACCAGCCGTGCCGAACTAGCGGAACAACTGCTGCGGGCTCGCGGACGCCCGGGCTGCCCGGCCGCGCGCCGCGTCATCGATTTCCTCGACGGCCGCGCCGAGAGCCCCGGCGAATCGCGAAGCCGGGTCGTCTTGTGCACCGCTGGACTGCCGACACCGGAACTCCAGCCGACCATTCTGGATATCAACGGCGGATTCGTCGCCCGAGTCGACTTCCTGTTCCCGGCACTGGGTGTGATCGGCGAATTCGATGGAATGATCAAGTACCACAACAACTCCCGCCCGGGCTCGCCCGAATCCATCGTGATCGCCGAAAAGCTCCGCGAGGACGCCCTGCGCGCCCTCGGTTGGGCGGTCGTCCGCTGGACCTGGCCCGACCTGGACACCCCGGACCGTTGGCTGACCCGACTGGCCCAGGCCGCTGCCTTCGCCCACCGCATCCGCCGCGCCGGCACCTGGCGTCCCACCGAGCGCGGATGACCGAGGTAACCACCGGTATCCGTGAGCACCTACGCATCGCCAGCGCACTTCGCACACACGGCGCGGAGCCTGTTGCGCGACCTGTGCGCATCAAGTCTCAAACGACGTCCCGGACGAACACACCGATTTTCCCGCTCCGACGGTATCCACGCAGCGGATCGGACTCCTGTTGCCGAATTGTCGCGGATTCAACCGTGCCACAGGTCATGCCCCTATTTCGACGGCCTGGCGCGCAGTCATGCTGAGCCGGAAGTGTTTGATCCCCCGAGTATGGCGTTGATGTCAGGGAACAGCCGCCCGGGGGCACATTCGGCACCAGGCTTCGCGACAGGTATGCGACGTGCACTGGTCCTGTGCCAGCGACGGTCATCTGTGTCGCAAGGCGTATGTCAGCTGGTGATGATGAGGAGTTCGGTGGCGGAGGCGATTTCGGTGCGCAGGCCGGACTTGGTGGCGACGCGGGCTACGGCGCGGATATCGGTGGGGTCGGCGCGAGTAAGGACTAGCGCACGGGCGAGGAGGCCCTTGTGGTGTTTGTTGAAGTGGCTCACCACGGTTCGGGAACCGTCCGGGTGTTCGGTGAGAACATTGGCTGTGATGGCATCCGGAACGCGGCCGAGCTGCTGGTAGGTGCCCGAGCGCAGGTCGATGACGAGTTCACCGGCAGCCTCGGCGACCAGGGCGTCGGGCAGGACATCGCGCCAGATGGCGGAAAGCGTCGGTAGGCCGGGAAGTTTGGAACCGCCGGAGAGCCGGTAGGCGGGAATGAGGTCATCGGCGCGGACAGCCCCGAACAGTGCGGAGCCGATGCCGAGGCGGGCGTAGGCCTTGGCGCGTTGGACCTTGGTGAACGAGCGGGCATTCAGGGCGTCGTAGAGCACGCCGGTGTAGCGCTCCAGTGCGGGCCGGGTGGCGGAGGTACGTAGCGTCGCATTGCGCACTATCTCGGTATCAGCCCCCTTGCCGAGCCCGAGCACCGCACGCGAGGCGTCCGGGTCGGCGGCCAGCTTGACGACCTCGTCGATGAGGCGGTCGCGCACCGTCGTGAGCTGCGGCATCGCCAGCGAATCCAGCTCCAGCGGCGCGTCGGATCCGCCATCGGACTTGGTTTCGGAAGGAGGCAGCAGCACCAGCACGAGCGGATACGGTAATGCCTTGCAGACATTGTCCGGCCAGCGACTACCCTGTCGTTCCGTGATCACCCGCCTCTCCCACCTGTTCCTGCGTACCCTGCGCGACGATCCCGCCGACGCCGAGGTGCCCAGTCACAAACTCCTCGTCCGCGCCGGATATGTGCGGCGCATCGCACCTGGCGTGTACTCGTGGCTGCCGCTGGGCCTGCGGGTGCTGCGGCGGGTCGAACAGGTCGTGCGGGAAGAGATGAACGCCATCGGCGCGCAGGAGATCTCGCTGCCCGCGCTGCTGCCGCGCGAGCCGTACGAGACCACCAAACGGTGGACCGAATACGGCGACGGCCTGTTTCGGCTGCAGGACCGCAAGGGTGCGGACTATCTGCTCGGGCCCACGCACGAGGAGCTGTTCGCGCTCACCGTGAAGGGTGAATACAACTCGTACAAGGATCTCCCGGTCACGCTGTATCAGATCCAGACCAAGTACCGCGATGAGGAGCGCCCTCGCGCGGGCATCCTGCGCGGGCGCGAATTCATCATGAAGGATTCCTATTCCTTCGATCTCGACGAGGACGGACTCGCGGCCAGCTACAACGCGCACCGCGAGGCCTATCAGCGCATCTTCAACCGGCTCGATGTCAAGTACGTCATCGTCGCGGCCACCTCCGGTGCGATGGGCGGCAGCGCGTCGGAGGAATTCCTCGCGGACAGTCCGGTCGGCGAGGACACCTATGTGGTGTGCCGGGAGTCTGGCTATGCGGCGAATGTAGAAGCGGTGGTCACGCCCGCTGCCGAGCCGCAACCCATCGATGGCCTGCCCGCGGCCGTAGTACACGACACCCCGAACACCCCGACCATCGCGACGCTGGTGGACTGGGCAAACAATGCGGGCATCTCCGCGAGCCCCGTCACCGCGGCCGACACCCTGAAGAACATCATGGTCAAGCTGCGCCACCCGGACGGTAAGACCGAACTGCTCGGCATCGGTGTTCCGGGCGACCGTGAGGTCGACGACAAGCGCCTCGCCGCCGCGGTCGAACCCGCCGAGGTGGAACTGCTCACCGAGGCCGATTTCGCCGCCAACCCGTTTCTGGTCAAGGGTTACATCGGCCCGAAGGCATTGCAGGCCAACGGTGTTCGCTACTTGGCCGATCCACGCATCGGCACCGGAACCAGCTGGATCACCGGCGCCGACGAGCCGGGCAAGCACGTCGTCGGCTTGGTCGCGGGCCGCGATTTCACCCCCGACGGCACCATCGAGGCCGCCGAGGTGCGTGACGGCGACCCCTCACCCGACGGGCGCGGTGTCCTGGTGTCCGCGCGCGGCATCGAGATCGGCCACATCTTCCAGCTGGGGAATAAGTACACCGACGCGTTCGAGGTCGATGTGCTCGGCGAGAACGGCAAGCCGGTGCGGCTCACCATGGGCTCCTACGGCATCGGCGTCTCCCGCATGGTCGCGGTGATCGCCGAACAGCAGCACGACGAGAAGGGGCTGCGCTGGCCGCGTGAGGTCGCACCGTTCGACGTGCATGTGGTGATCGCGAATAAGGACGACTCCTCGCGTGCGGGCGGCGAACAGGTTGCGGCGCTGCTGGATTCAGCCGGACTCGAAGTCGTCCTCGACGACCGCAAGGCCTCGCCGGGTGTGAAGTTCAAGGATTCCGAGCTGATCGGCGTCCCGCTGGTCGTGGTCGTCGGCCGCGGCTGGGCCGAGGGCAAGGTCGAAATCCGCGACCGCTTCACCGGTGAATCCAACGAGGTCCCGGCCGATTCGGTGGTCGAATCGGTGCTCGCGCAGGTCCGCGGCGGACAGTAGCTTCACTTCGATAAGCGATAGGGAAGCCCGGTCGACCGAGTCCGGTCGACCGGGCTTCCCGTCTTCGCGCGGACCTACGGTTCCGTAGGCACGATTCGTGTCGCGTGTTAATCCCAGACCCCCTCCTGGCTGCTGTTACCCGCTGGTAAGTTAGCGGCATGACGAGCACCGACGCGTTGTTGTTCAACCCCACCCGCTATGACCCGAAGCAGTTCGATGCCGAGACGCGGCGGCTGCTCAGGGCAACCATCGAGTGGTTCGAGTCGCGGGGCAAACGGCAGCTGCTCGCCGATGACGCGGATGCGGTGTGGGTGTCGGATTTCCTCGAGTTCGTCAAGAAGGAGCGCCTGTTCGCGACCTTCCTGACTCCCGCCGCCTACGCCGACGGTGATGCGAACAGGCGGTGGGACGGTGCGCGCAATGCGGCGCTGTCGGAGATCTTCGGCTTCTACGGTCTGGCGTACTGGTACGCCGAGCAGGTCACCATCCTGGGTCTCGGTCCGATCTGGCAGAGCGGGAACGAGGACGCCAAGAAGCGCGCGGCCGCCGATCTCGCCGACGGTCAGGTGATGGCATTCGGTCTGTCCGAGCGCGACCACGGCGCCGACATCTACAACACCGATCTGATCCTGACGCCGACCGAACCGGGGAGCGCGGATGCCGAGGCCGGAATCCTGTTCCGCGCCAATGGCGTCAAGTACTACATCGGCAACGGCAATGTCGCATCGATGGTGTCGGTGTTCTCCCGCCGCGCTGATGTCGAGGGCGCGGATGGATACGTGTGGTTCGCCGCTGACAGCCGCCACGAAAACTACGAGCTCATCGACAATGTCATCCACGGTCAGCTCTATGTCAGCACCTTCGCGCTGCACGACTACCCGGTGACCGCCGCCGACATTCTGTCCACCGGGCCTGAGGCCTTCTCTGCGGCGCTGAACACCGTCAATGTCGGTAAGTTCAACCTGTGCCACGGCAGCATCGGCATGGTCGAGCACTCGTTCTACGAGGCCATCACGCACTCCAACAACCGTATTCTCTACGGCCAGCCCGTCACCGAATTCCCGCATGTGCGTACCAACTTCGTGGATGCGTATGCGCGAATCGTCGCGATGAAGCTGTTCAGCGACCGCGCTGTCGACTATTTCCGCAGCGCCAGCCTCGAGGACCGCCGCTACCTGCTGTTCAACCCGATGACCAAGTCCAAGGTGACCTCCGAGGGCGAGACCGTCATGACGCTGCTGCTCGATGTGCTGGCCGCCAAGGGATTCGAGAAGAACACCTACTTCGCGCAGGTCGCGCGCTATATCGGCACGCTGCCCCGGCTCGAGGGCACGGTGCACGTCAATGTCGGGCAGATCTTGAAGTTCATGCCGAACTACCTGTTCAATCCGAAGGACTACCCGGAGATCGGCACCCGCCTCGATGCGGCCGACGACGAGTTCTTCTTCCGGCAGGGCCCGGCCCGTGGCGCGGGCAAGGTGCAGTTCGCCGACTGGACCCCGGTATACGAAAAGCACGCCGACCTGCCGAATGTCGCACGCTTCTACGAACAGGCCCAAGCGCTGCGCGCCCTGCTGACCACGGCTGCTCCCGATGCCGACCAGCAGAAGGACCTGGACTTCATGCTGACCATCGGCCACCTGTTCTCCCTGGTCGTCTATGGCCAGCTGATTCTGGAGCAGGCCGCCATCACCGGCCTGGACCGCGACATCGTCGAGCAGATCTTCGACTTCCAGATCCGCGACTTCAACGGCCACGCCACCACGCTCTACGGCAAGCCGTCGGCCACTCCCGACCAACAGGCCTGGGCCGCCTCCGCCCTCCGCCCTCCGGTCACCGACCGCCCCCGCTTCGACCGCGTCTGGACCGAAGTCGCCGCCTATGACGGCGCTTACGAAATGCGGGCGTAGTCACTCGTACCAGCCGCCACCTCGCACAGTTGACACGTCGCTCGAGGTTTGGGCGCCGTGCAGGTTGGCCGCCGGAGCGCATGGCTTGGCGTGCCGCGCGAGCGTGCGTGCTTGCGCATGAACCGGTGTGCCGGGTGCGAGCCGGTGTGCCCGGGTGCGAGCTGTTGCGCCGGGCGCGAACTGGTGTGCCGGGTGCGAGCTGTTGCGCCGGGTGCGAACTGGTGTGCCGGGTGCGAGCTGTTGCGCCGGGTGCGAACTGGTGTGCCGGGTGCGAGCTGTTGCGCCGGGCGCGAACTGGCGCGCCGCTCCACGCACTGGTGCGCCGCGCATGAACTGGTGCGCCGCGCATGAACTGTTGTGCTGGGCGCGAGCTGGTGTGCTGGGCGCGAACCGGCGCCGGGCGCATGAACTGGTGTGCTGGGCGCGAGCCGGCGCGGCGCGCGCGAGCCGGCGCGCTTCGCGCGAGCTGTTGCGCCGCCCCACGCACTGGTGCGCCGCGCATGAGCTGTTGTGCTGGGCGCGAGCTGTTGTGCTGGGCGCGAGCTGTTGTGCTGGGCGCGAGCTGTTGCGCCGGGCGCGCACTGGTGCGCCGCGCATGAACTGGTGTGCCGGGCGCGAACTGGTGTGCCGGGCGCGAAGTGGTGTGCTGGGCGCGAACCAGTGCGCCACGCATGAACTGGTGTGCTGGGCACGAACCGGCGCGCCGCGCACGAACTGGCGCGCCGCGCACGAACTCGCTGACGTGCGCGGCGTGCGAAAGACGTGCGTGGCGGGCGGTTAGGTCTTGCCTGGGAAGGCGACCGTGGGTGGGTTGGCGCCGAGGATGGCTTGCCAAGTGGCCAGGCGCAGGGCGCATTCGGTGAGGGCGTCAACCCCTGTCCGGCGCAGCGATTCGGAACTTCCGTTCTCGACGACCGCGCGCCAGGCGACGGCGGTGTCGGTTTCCACCGTGACGGCCAACTTCGCAGCCGGGATCGGATCGTTCACCGGGAACGGTGTGGTGTAGGCCGCGTCCGGCGCCGGCACCGTGACTCCGGCTGCCTTCAACGCATCGATGGTGGCATCGCGGCGGGCACGGTGGGCGGCGGTGTCTTGTGCGACCAAGCGGGTTCGCTCGGCGGAGGCGTAGGCCGCGATCAAGCCGAAGGCGTACACCGCGGCGTACTCGGCCCGCAACGCATCGAGCAGGGCTTGGCGTTCGGCTTCGGTCATGCCCGCATCCCTGTCTGGGTATGGTCGGCCGCGCGCATGGAAGGTGCCACCGCTCGGCATGCGGGGTCGGTTGTCTTCGCGCCCATATAGTCGAGCAGGGCTTGGCGTCCGGCTTCGGTCATGCGCTCATCTCTGGCTGGGGGAGTTGTATCGTGCGCACTGTGCGGCGTGCGGAGTCGGTCGTATTCGCGTGCCCGGCTTCGAACCGAGCATGGTGTTCGGCACGAATCATGCCAGCAACACCCCCGCCTGCGCCGCGCATGACGCGCTGATCGAGGCCAATAGCCCTGCACGATAACCGGATTGGGTGCGGGCGAGATCACCAGCGGACTGCTGCGACTTGGCCAGCCGAGTGCGCAACTCGTCGATACTCGGCGGTGTGGTGGACGATGCGGATGCGCCCGATGCGGCAGGGGAAGTGCCGGAAGGGGGCGGGGTGACGTCGCGGGTTCGGTGCGTCGGCGTGGTGCCGTCACTGTAAACGCCGATCACACGGTTGATTTCGGCACGCAGCGCATCCGCGTGTGCGGTGCGCTGGTCCGCGATCACGGTCAATTCCGCATGTCGCTGCGGCGTCACCGCAATTGCCGCCGTCGCGGCCGCGGCGTCCGCACGCGCCAGGATCTCTTGTGCGGCAAGCGGATCGGGCTGATATACCGTCTTATCCGTACATCCGGCCACCGCACCGACTGCTAGCACACCCGCGGTCGTGCCGCCGGCAAGCCGCAATGCGGTGCGGCGGTCGACGACGCCGGCGCTGCCGTGCTGGGATTGTTGCCGGTCGTTGGGGATGCCGGAAGTGCACCCGGCGCGCGGCGGGGCGGGGAGGCGGATTGGCACGGCACTATCGTGCCAGATTCGCCTGGCACGGCCGACCGAGCGTCTGCCGTGCGGTCGGCGTGACACCCCGGCGCCGTGTCGCGGGCGCGTGGCCAGGAAACTTGCTCGAGGCCGTTGGTCCTTTACACTCTCGAGGCGCGTTACGCTAGATCTTCGGTAGAGAATTTTCCCGCCGTCTGACAACTGAACCAGGAGCCGCCCCACATGCCCATGCCGACTGAGGAAAGGGTGAGCCAGCTCGTTGCTGGACTCGTCGAGCGCCGAGGATTCGACCTCGAGGGTGTCGAGATCTCGACGGTGGGCAAGCATGTGGATGCCCAGGCTCGGGTGAAGGTGATTGTCGACAGCGATGCCGTTTCCGATCTCGACACCATTGCCGGACTGAGCACCGAACTCTCCGAGGCCCTCGACAATGCCGGCGATTTCGGCGAGACGCCCTATCTGCTCGAGGTGACCAGCCCTGGCATCGACCGCCCGCTCACCGCCGACCGCCACTGGCGTCGCGCCCAGGGCCGCAAGGTGCGGATCAAACTACGCACCGGCGCCCCGTCGCCGGATCCGAAGTCATCGGACAAGTTCGAGGCCAGGGTCGGCGTCCTCACCGATGACACGGTGGCGCTGGTGCTCGGCGGGAAGAACAAGCCGCACCGGGTGACGATTCCGCTGGCCGATATCGCCGAGGCCGTCGTCCAGGTGGAATTCAATCCGCCCGGCGCGCGGGAACTGGAACTCGCGGGCGGAGTCGCGCCCGGTCGTCCGCGGCCGGGCCAAGAGGAAGCGGTGGATCCCACCGCCGATGTCCGAGGAACAACCGATGTACCAACCGAATCAGTAGAAGCGTCCGATTCGCCGACCGAAGGGATCGTGGAATGAACATCGAAATCGAAGCCCTGCGCGCGATTGTCGCCGATAAAGGGATCTCGATCGAGACCGTGATCTCCGCGATCGAGTCGGCACTGCTCACGGCCTACCGCCATACCGAGGGCCACCAGCCCAACGCGCGCATCGATATCAACCAGAAGACCGGCGTGGTCCGAGTGATGGCGCGCGAACTCGACGTCGACGGCAATGTCATCTCCGAATGGGACGACACCCCAGAGGGTTTCGGCCGGATCGCGGCGACCACCGCGCGCCAGGTGGTGCTGCAGCGGTTGCGCGATGCCGAGAACGAGAAATCCTTCGGCGAATTCTCCACCCACGAGGGCGACATCGTGGGCGGTGTGGTGCAGCGCGATGCCCGCGCCAATGCCCGCGGCACCGTCGTGGTGCGCATCGGCAGCGAACTGCACGGCACCGAGGGACTGATCCCGCCCGCCGAGCAGGTGCCCGGCGAAAGCTATGAGCACGGCGACCGCATCAAGTGCTACGTCGTCGGTGTCTCCCGCGGCCCGCGCGGCCCGCAGATCACCCTGTCGCGCACCCATCCGAATCTGGTGCGCCGACTGTTCGCACTCGAGGTGCCCGAGATCGCCGATGGTTCGGTGGAGATCGTCGCGGTCGCCCGCGAGGCCGGACACCGCTCCAAGATCGCGGTGCGCACCACCGTGCCCGGCGTCAATGCCAAGGGGGCGTGCATCGGCCCGATGGGTCAGCGCGTGCGCAACGTGATGAGCGAATTGGCGGGGGAGAAGATCGACATCATCGATTACGCGGATGATCCGGCGACCTTCGTCGGGAATGCGCTCTCGCCTTCGAAAGTTGTATCGGTCACGATCGTGGATCCAGAAGCCCGCGCCGCGCGCGTGGTCGTCCCCGACTTCCAGCTTTCGCTCGCGATCGGCAAGGAAGGGCAGAACGCCAGGTTGGCGGCCCGCCTGACCGGTTGGCGGATCGATATTCGCAGCGATGCCACCCCGGATGCGGGCAGCGGCAGTGTGCGGACGGAGGCGCATCGGAGTTGATCGATCCCCGCCGATCGAGCCCGCCGGATGACAGGTTCGTAACTTCGACGGGGGCGGGGTTCGGTGTTCCGAGCGGGACAGCGGTAGAGTGGTGTCAGGTTCAGCCCGAGCCTTCGGTTTCTTTGTTCGAACGCACCACCGAGCAAGTCCCGGCGCACCGACGTCGAGCGGCTCCGGTGCGGACGTGTATCGGATGCCGAAAGCGCGAGTTGGCCGTCGATCTGTTGCGGATCGTGGCGCAGGACTGTGAGACCGGTGACGGTTCCGAAGTTGTTGCGATAGTCCCCGATCCGTGGCGCAGACTTCCCGGACGGGGTGCCTGGCTGCACCCCGTTTCGGTTTGTTTACGCACCGCAGAACGACGCCGAGCATTCGGCAGAGCACTACGAGTGTCCGGACAACTGGATATCTCAGCCCTGGAGAAGTACCTCGAGAACAGGCACGAGCACTCATGAGCACACCGTGAAGCACCAACGATGAACGTCCATCGGAGATAACCCGAGGTCGTGCGGGCCCGCCTTCCCTAGGCGGAGGCACTGCTCGACCTCTCAGTGAGGAGAGCAGTGGCAGGCAAGGCCCGCGTGCACGAGTTGGCCAAAGAACTCGGTGTCACGAGCAAAGAACTACTCGCAACGCTCAAGGAGCAGGGCGAGTTCGTGAAGTCGGCGTCCTCGACGGTGGAAGCACCCGTCGCACGTCGGCTGCGCGAGTCGGTCGCGGGGAAGTCCGCCCCGTCGAACGGCACCGCGAAGTCCGGGGCTCGTCCCGGCCCGGCATCCACTCCGGCCGCGAAGCCCGCCACAGGTGGCGGTCCGCGTCCGGGTCCACGTACCCCGTCCCCCGCGCAGGCGGCGTCCCCGGCGGCTCCGGCCGCTCGTGAGACCGCGGCTCCGGCCGCGCGTCCGTCCGACGGTGCCCGGCCCGGCCCGGCCGCGCGTCCCGGTCCGGCCAAGCCGCCCGCCCGGGAAACCGCTCCGGTCCAGGAGACCCCGGCGGCTCCGGCCGCGAAGGCCGCCCCGGCACCGAGCGCTTCGACACCCAGCGCTCCGGCGCCGAGCGGACCGCGCCCGACCCCGGGTGGCGCACGTCCCGGTCAGCAGCAGCGTTCCGGTGCTCCGGCGCACGGTGGTCCGCGTCCCGGCGGTCCGGGTCCGAAGCCGGGGCCGAAGACCCCGCGCGTCGGCAACAACCCCTTCTCTTCCGCGCCCGATCGGGAGCGTCCCGCGCCGCGTCCTGCCTCCAGCCAGGGTGGACCGCGTCCAGGTCCCGGCCAGGGTCCGCGTCCGGGTCCGGCCCAGGCCGGTCCGCGTCCGGGTGGTGGCGCTCAGGGCGGTACCCGGCCGGCTCCGGGCCAGGGCGGTCCGCGTCCCGGTGGGCCGCGTCCGAGCCCCGGCTCGATGCCGCCGCGCCCGAATCCGGGTGCGATGCCCGCGCGTTCGGCCCGTCCGGGTCCGGGCGGTGCCGGTGCGGGCCGTCCGGGTCGTCCGGGCGGTGGCCCGGGTGGTGGCGGCGGCCGTCCCGGTGGCGGCGGTGGCGGTGGCTACCGCGGCGGCGGTGGTGGCGGCGGCGGCACGGGTGCGCCCGGTGCAGGTGCCGGTGCTCCCGCGGCCGGTGGTTTCCGCGGTCGTCCCGGTGGCGGTGGCGGCGGTCGTCCGGGTGGTCCCGGTGGCCGTGGCGGTGCGGCCGGTGCGTTCGGTCGTCCCGGCGGCGCCCCGCGTCGTGGCCGTAAGTCGAAGCGGGCGAAGCGCGCCGAGTACGAAAGCATGCAAGCCCCCGCCATCGGTGGCGTGCGGCTGCCGCGCGGTAACGGCGAGATCATCCGTCTCGCCCGCGGTGCCTCGCTGTCGGACTTCGCGGAGAAGATCGATGCGAACCCGGCCGCCTTGGTGCAAGCCCTGTTCAACCTCGGTGAGATGGTCACCGCGACCCAGTCGGTGAACGACGAGACCCTCGAGCTGCTCGGCAGCGAGATGAACTACGTCGTGCACGTGGTCAGCCCCGAGGACGAGGACCGCGAGCTGCTGGAATCGTTCGACCTGACCTACGGTGAGGACGAGGGCGGCGAGGAAGACCTCGAACAGCGCCCGCCGGTGGTGACCGTCATGGGTCACGTCGACCACGGTAAAACCCGACTGCTCGACACCATCCGTAAGGCCAACGTCCGTGAGGGCGAGGCCGGTGGCATCACCCAGCACATCGGCGCCTACCAGGTGCTCACCCATCTGGGCGATAACGACCGACTCATCACCTTCATCGACACCCCGGGTCACGAGGCGTTCACCGCCATGCGTGCCCGTGGTGCCAAGGCCACCGATATCGCGATTCTGGTGGTCGCCGCCGACGACGGCGTCATGCCGCAGACAGTGGAGGCCATCAACCACGCCCAGGCGGCCGACGTGCCGATCGTGGTCGCGGTCAACAAGATCGACAAGGAAGGTGCGAACCCGGACAAGATCCGGCAGCAGCTGACCGAATACAACCTGGTTGCCGAGGAATACGGTGGCGACACCATGTTCGTCGACATCTCCGCCAAGCAGGGGACAAATATCGAGCAACTGCTCGAGGCGGTCCTGCTGACCGCGGACGCGGCGCTGGATCTGCGGGCCAACCCGGACATGGACGCACAGGGTGTCGCCATCGAAGCGCACCTCGACCGCGGCCGAGGCCCGGTGGCGACCGTGCTCATCCAGCGCGGCACGCTGCGCGTCGGTGATTCGATCGTGGCGGGTGACGCCTACGGTCGCGTCCGCCGCATGGTCGACGAGCACGGCGACGATGTCGTCGCTGCGCTGCCGTCGCGGCCGGTCCAGGTCATCGGCTTCACGTCGGTGCCGGGTGCCGGTGACAACCTGCTCGTCGTCGACGAGGACCGGATCGCTCGCCAGATCGCCGACCGCCGCAATGCGCGTAAGCGCAATGCACTGGCCGCGCGCAGCCGCAAGCGGATCAGCCTGGAAGACCTGGATGCCGCGCTGAAGGAGACTTCGGAGCTCAACCTGATCCTCAAGGGCGACAACTCCGGTACCGTCGAGGCCCTCGAGGAGGCGCTGCTCGGTATCGAGATCGACGACGAGGTGCGCTTGCGGGTCATCGACCGCGGTGTCGGTGGCGTCACCGAGACCAACGTCAACCTGGCGTCGGCGTCGAACGCGATCATCATCGGGTTCAACGTCCGGGCCGAGGGCAAGGCGACCGAGCTGGCCAACCGCGAAGGTGTGGACATCCGGTACTACTCGGTGATCTACCAGGCCATCGACGAAATCGAGAAGGCCCTCAAGGGCATGCTCAAGCCGATCTACGAAGAGGTCGAGCTGGGCCGGGCGGAGATCCGCGCGATCTTCCGTTCGTCCAAGGTCGGCAATATCGCCGGCTGCATGGTCACCTCGGGTTCGGTCAAGCGCAACGCCAAGGCGCGCCTGCTCCGCGACAACATGGTAGTCGCCGAGACGGTCACGATCTCCACCTTGAAGCGGGAGAAGGACGACGTCACCGAGGTCCGCGAGGGCTTCGAATGCGGTATGACGTTGACCTACAACGACATCAAGGAAGGCGACGTGATCGAGGCCTACGAGCTGCGCGAGAAGCCGCGCGACTGATTTGTTCATCGGTGGTCCGGTCCGGCCGTCAACGCTGGGCCGGACCACCGAGACAATCTTTTCGTAGGCGCCGATACAGGAGGCTTGGGTGTACCTGGGTGCACTGGAGTTCGATGTCCTGCTCGGAGACGTGCACTCGCTGAAGCAGAAGCGTTCGGTGATCCGGCCCGTGCTGGCCGAATTGCAGCGCTTCGGCGTGAGTGCCGCCGAGGGTGGGGAACAAGACCGCTACCGTCGCTCATTGCTCGGAGTCGCCATGGTCAGTTCCGGTATGGATCACTTGACCGAGGTACTCGACAAATGTGAGCGGCACGTCGCGGCTCGTCCGGAGTTAGAGTTGCTGGCAGTGCGCCGCAGGATCTTCGGACCCGAAGACTGAGTTAGCAAGTGAGGAGGGTTCAGCCATGGTGGATCAAGCCAGGGCACGCCGACTCGCCAAGCGGATTTCCGCGATCGTGGCGACCGCGATCGAGTACGAGGTGAAGGATCCGCGTCTGAATTTCGTGACCATTACCGATGCGAAGGTCACCGGCGATCTACGCGAGGCGACGGTGTACTACACGGTGATGGGCGAAACCCTCGACGTGGAACCGGATTACGCGGCCGCGGCCGCCGGTCTGGAGAAGGCGAAGGGTGTGCTGCGCTCGAAAGTGGGCGCGGGCACCGGCGTGAAATTCACCCCGACATTGGCGTTCGTGCTGGACAAGGTGCCCGACGCGGCACGGGATATGGAAGAGCTACTAGCCAGGGCGCGGGCCGCCGACGACGCGGTCGCGAAGGTGGCGGCCACCGCCACCCACGCCGGCGATGCCGACCCGTACAAGGTCGAACGCGAATCCGACGAGTGACGTGCGGTAGACCATGACGACGATGCCCGTCGACCCGGGTAGGGGGGTCGCTGTCGATCCGGTCGATTTCGGACCGGCCGTTGCCGCATTGAGCGCGGCCCGTTCGGTGACCATCCTGTGTCACGTGCAGCCCGATGCCGACACCATCGGCAGCGGGCTGGCACTGGCATTGGTTCTGCATCGGCGCGGTATCCCGGTATGGGTGTCGTTCGCCGAACCCGCCGAACTGCCCGCCACGATGCGAACGCTGCCCGGTGTGCGGCATCTGGTGCCGCCCGCGGATGTACCCGCCGAGGTGGATCTGGTGGTGTCGGTCGACTGTGGCAGTGCCGGTCGGCTGGGTTCACTCGGTGATCGATTAGCCGGGGCCGCAACGACTTTGGTGTTGGATCATCATCGCTCCAATACCCGGTTCGGGACGATCAATGTGATCGATGCGAGTGCGGAATCGACGACCAGTCTGATCGCGCGGCTGCTCGATACCTGGCAGGAGCCGATCGATGCCGAAGTGGCACATTGCCTCTACGCCGGACTGGTCACCGATACCGGATCCTTCCGCTGGGTGCGGCCCGGCACCCATCACCTGGCCGAACGGCTGTTGGCCACCGGCATCGACGGTGCCGAAATCACGCGCTCGCTGATGGATACGCATCCGTTCGGCTGGTTGCCGATGCTGTCGCGGGTGCTCGGCTCGGCCCGGCTGGAGCCGCAGGCTGGCGGTGGGACCGGGCTGGTGTATGCCATTGTGCGGCGCGAGGATGTCGATGGAGTGCGCTCGGAAGAGGTGGAGAGTGTGGTCGACATCGTCCGCACCACCTCCGAGGCCGGGGTCGCCGCGGTGTTCAAGGAATCGCGCACGATTCCGGATCGGTGGACGGTTTCGCTGCGCTCGCGCGATAGTGTGCCGGGGGCGCAGGATGGTGTCGATGTTGCTTCTGTCGCAACGTCTTTGGGCGGTGGCGGACATCGGTTCGCGGCGGGGTACACCACCAACGGCACCTCTGAGTCGGTCGTAGCGGCTTTGTTGGCCGAGCTCGGGTGAGTATCGGTCGTGGGTTGGCAGGTCGGACAGAGGTGCGCGATTCTTCAGCGCTGTTTCCGGCAGAGGGGTGGCAGCGCGCCAGGCGCGGAGTTGCCTTTCGACCGCATTGTGGTGTGCGTATGACAGGACCCGGCAGATCTTGTGCTCGCCGACTTCGGCGGTATCGAGTCAATGGGTGAGACACGACCGGATTCATCGCGCACGACGGGCATCGATCCGGTGAATCCAATGGTCGCGACTGCCTCGGAGGTCGGGGATGGGTTGGATCCGACCCGTGCGGTGGGGCCGCGACGGATTCTCGGACTCGCTTTGCCGACCTTGGGTGTGCTGGTGGCAGAGCCCATCTATCTGCTATTCGATCTGGCCGTGGTGGGGCGGCTCGGGGCATTGGCATTGGCCGGGCTCGCGGTCGGCGGATTGATTCTGGCGCAGGTCGGTTCGCAGCTGACGTTCCTGTCGTATGGGACAACAGCGCGGGCGGCGCGGCGGCACGGAGCGGGGGATGAGCGCGGTGCGATCGTGGAAGGGGTGCAGGCGACCTGGGTTGCCGTGATCGTCGGGACGCTGATTCTTGTTGTGGGGCAGGCGATTGCGGTTCCGCTGACGAATGTGATCGCCGGTGGTGGGGATATTGCGGGGCAGGCGTTGGTCTGGGTGCGGATCGCGTTGTTCGGGGTGCCGCTGATTCTGATCGCGATGGCGGGTAACGGGTGGTTGCGCGGGGTGCAGGAGACGCGTCGGCCGCTGCTGTTCGTTGTTGCGGGACTGCTGGTTTCGGGGGTGTTGTGCCCGACGCTCGTGCACGGGTTACTGGGTGCGCCGCGGCTGGAGTTGGCGGGTTCGGCGGTCGCGAATGCGGCGGGACAGTCCGTGACGGCCGGGCTCTTCCTGACCGCGCTGCTGCGCGCACATGTTCCGCTGGCGCCGCACTGGTCGGTGATGCGGGCGCAATTGGTTCTCGGTCGCGATCTGATCGCCCGCAGCCTCGCTTTCCAAGCCAGCTTCGTGTCAGCTGCGGCTGTCGCCTCCAGATTCGGTGCCGCATCAGTGGCCGCACATCAGCTGGTCCTACAGCTTTGGAATTTCCTTGCCCTGACCCTGGATTCGCTCGCGATCGCCGCCCAAACGCTGGTCGGTGCGGCACTGGGCGCGGGTGACGTCACTGGTGCGCGCGGACTTGCGCGCCGGATAACCCGCTGGTCGGGCGGATTCGCTGTGGTGCTGGCGGCGGCTTTCGCGGCAGGCGCCGTCGTCATCCCCGAACTCTTCACCGACGATCCGGCCGTGCTCGACCGCACCAACGTCGCCTGGTGGTTCTTCGTCGCCATCATCCCGATCGCAGGCATTGTCTTCGCTCTCGACGGCGTCCTGCTCGGCGCGGGCGACGCCGCCTACCTCCGCAATACCACCCTCGGGGCCGCCCTCCTCGGGTTCCTTCCCGCCATCTGGCTCTCCCTCGTCTTCAACTGGGGCATAGCAGGCATCTGGACCGGCCTAGTGGCCTTTATGCTGCTACGCCTGATCGCCGTGGTCTGGCGCGCAGAATCCGGCCGCTGGGCTCGAATTGGTACGGAGATCCCGCGCGTCCAGGCTTAGTTAGCGCACCTTCCATGCGGCACAGAGTTTCGGGGGCGAATTCGTGCTCGGCAGGCGGCAGTCCTCAGCGGTGTCCGCGGACGATCACGCCTGCCGGGTGAACGTGCGTGCGGTGTGCGGCGGGTCGACAGTCGCGTCCGTGGACTCCCGCTCCTGAAGGGCGTACTCGTGTGCGGCGGGAGGAAGGTCATCGGTCGTATGGGCGGACGACTGGTCCGTCAGGCGACCGTGTCTGCGGTGGGGCGGCGCGTGGTCAGTGGTGTTTGCGGACGATCACGCCTGCCGGGTGAACTGGCGTGCTGTGGGTCGACAGTTGCGTCTGTGACTGCCACTTCTGAAGGGGTGTTCGCCCGGCGGGCGGAAGGTCATCGGTCGTATGGGCGCACGATTGCTCCTGTCAGGCGACCGTGTCTGCGGTGGGGCGGCGCGTGGTCAGTGGTGTTTGCGGACGATCACGCCTGCCGGGCGGATCGAGCGTCCGGAGATGGTCAGGCCGGTTTGGACGACGGATGCCACCGTGCGATCGAGGGCGGGATCGTCGGTATCGGCGACGTCCGCCGCTTCCATGGTGAGCGAGTCGAAGGCGTCGCCAGGCTGTGGGTTGACCAGTGTGGCGCCGCGGCCGACGATGAGCCGTTCGATGCGAGTGACGATCGCTTCGAATGCCGCACGCTCGCGCGCGGATTCGGCGGTGCCGGCGCAGGCGGTGGTGTCGGTGTGGATGGCGAAGAGCTCCAGGACAAGCGGGAGGTCGGCGCCAGCGCGGTCGCGGCGATCGCGGGCCTTGGCCTCGTCTGCGAGGCGATCGATGGTGGTGGCTTGGCGGGCGACTACCCGGGTGAGGTCTTCGATGCGTTCCGCCAAGTGGGCGAGCGGCTCGGCGGGGTCGGTCATGCTCGCACTTTAACGCGAGTTCGTGGGGGCGCATCGATTGTTCTGGGCGGTAGCGGGATCCAGTGTCGGGAACCGGGGTGGTGTCGGAGGTGGCTGCTACCATCGCGTCTCATGGGGGTCTACGGCATCGACCTTGGTACGACGAATTCGGCGATCGCGCGGATGGACGCCGATGGTCGGCCCGAAGTCATGATCGGTCTGAACGGTGAGGCGACGGTGCCTTCGGTCGTCTTGTTCGCGTCGGCGTTCGATCATCTGGTGGGTGAGGGCGCGCGGCGGCAGGCCCGACTCGATCCGGAGCATGTGTGCGCGCTGGTGAAGCGGCGGATGGGCGATACGGATTGGCGTTTCGCCGCGCACGGTCAGACGTGGTCCGCGCCTGCGGTTTCGGCGCTGATCCTGAAGAGCCTCGCCGCCGATGCCGAATTCAGCGGTGGCGAGCTGGTGAAACGCGCGGTGATCACCGTGCCCGCCTACTTCGGCGACGAGGAGCGGCGCGCGACCATCCATGCGGGCACGTATGCGGGCTTCGATGTCGCCGGTGTGCTCTCCGAACCCATCGCTGCGGCGCTCTCCTACGGGTTCGGCAGACTCGACGGCAGTGCGGGAGTCGGCAAGCCGGGCCCGCGCGAGACGGTGCTCGTCTACGACCTGGGCGGCGGCACCTTCGACGCCACCGTTATCGAACTCGCAGACCGCCGCATTTCGGTGCTCGCGGTCGAGGGTGATCACCAACTCGGCGGCGCGGACTGGGATGAACGCATCGCGCTGTATCTTTCGCAGAAGTTCTGCGAGGCGAATCCGGATGCCGAAGACCCGCTCGATGATTCGGCGGGTTCGCAGATGTTGGTGCTGGCCGCCGAACGTGCCAAACGCGAGTTGACCGATGCCGAGCGCACCGATGTGGTGATCGCGCACGACGGTGCTCGCGCGGTGATCCCGCTGACGCGCGATGAAGTCGACGCGATGACCGCATCACTCATGCGCCGCACCATCGACCTGACCCGCGACTGCCTGGCTGCGGCGAGCAAGCGCGGCGTCGCATCCGTCGACCGCCTGCTGCTCGTCGGCGGGTCCTCGCGCATGCCGATGGTGGAGCGCGAATTGCGTAAGGAGTTCGATCTCGCTGGTGAACTGCGCGATCCCGACCTATCGGTGGCACGCGGCGCGGCACTCTACGGCGAAAAGCTGGAGCTGGAACGTCTGGTCCTCGCCGACCTCACCACGCGCGGCCGACTGCGCGACGGTGCGCAGATCGAGGACGCGGCACCGGCCGATCTGGACCAATCGATCGCCCGCGTCGCCGCCTCCTTCGGGCACCCGGTCGGGCTGGTGCGTCGGATGCTCGAAATCCAGGTCGATACCGTCGTTTCGCGCGGTTTCGGCGTGCTCGCACTGGACTACCAGTACGGGCTAGCGGCAACCTGGTTGGTGCATCGCAACTCGACCCTGCCGGTCAAAGTTCGTCGCTCCTTCGGCACCGTGCGTGCGGATCAGGACGAAATCGCGCTGACCATCGTCGAACAGCAGGGCCAGGCGGCATCGGCGCGACCCGAGGATACGAAGGTGCTGGTGGAAGGACGCATTCGCGGCATTCCCGCGGGCTATCCCGAGGGCAGCGAGGTGCGGGTGACCTTCGAGATGGGTTTCGACGGCGTCCTGCGCGTCACCTGCCATCACGTCGACGCCGATATTCCGCTGGTCTTGACCGCGCAGACCGGTGCGACTCTGTCGCAAGCGGATGTCGCGCGCGAACTCGATCAGGTCCAGCGCACCCGCCGCCGCGACAGCTGAGCCGGGACCATGGAGGCGTTCAACCCGAACGACTATCGCAAGCGGGTACTCGCCGATGTCGAGCGCCGCGGCGGGCCCGGGGAGTCGGATCCGTTCGAGCTCTACGACATTCCGCTGGACGAGGTGGACTCGCTCAGCGATGCCGAGATCGCCGTGCGGGTCGAGGAGGTCTGGGGTTTCTGGCAGCGCCAGCGCGACCATCCGAAATACCGGGTGCTCGTGGGTCTGCTCGTGGCAGCGCATCCAGTGCTGTCTCGGGTGCTGTTCGATTCGGCAGCACGTCGCGTGGAAGCGGGGCGGATTCGGGAGATGCGCGAGCGGCGGGATGCGGACCGCTACGAGATGCTCGACGCGGCGATCTCCCGATTGGTGCAGCGGCACGGTGGGGTTCCGGCCGGGAAGGTGTCCGGGCTGGAGGAGATCGGCGCGATGGGCGGACTCAGTGCCACCGAGGTCGCGACTCGATTGCGCAGGCATCGGGTGATCGAGGACGCTCCGATGCCCGTCGGTGTGCTCACCGACCAACGCAGACAACAGGTTCGGCAGCTGCTCAGCGAATGGGAACGGCTCATCGACGGTGAACCCACGCCCACGCTGTTCGCGCTGCTGCGGGTGGATCCGGCGAAAGCCGGTCAGACCCAGGAGATTCGATTGCGCGCCGAGGCTTTGCGTGCTCGGTCGCGCGAGCTGCCGCCTGGACGCATCCGAGTTGTCTTGGACGAGTTACTGATTCATATCCAGGATGTACTCGAATCGGACGAGGCGACGCTGCGGGAATATCTGCGGTCGGTGGCCGAGGATGTCGCCGAGGAATTGCGGCCGCAGGTCAGGGCGGCGGTGCTGGTCGAGGACGAACTCGTCGGCGACGACTTCCAATACCTGCTCGACGAGGCGATGCGGTTGGGTCTCGAGCGGTCCGAAGCTACTCGGGTGCTCACCGAGATCGCCGCGGAACTCGGTGCGCGAGTCGAGAATTCGCCGCCGACCGCACCGCCGCAACCCATATCCTCACCTCCTGCCCCCAGACTCTGGGAGGCACCGCTCAGGGCTGCTCGGGCGGCACTGCGCGGGGCACGTCCACAGGAGGCCGCGCGGCATGTCGAGGAGGCGCACCGGCTGGCCGGCCCCGATGGGGAAGGGCTCACGCCGATTCGTTCGGTATCCGATGAGGTCGACCGGGTACTGAACGAGGCCAAGGCCCACTGGCGCGATGCGATGGCCGCCTGCGCGGCAAAGCGGTATTTCGAGGCGCTTGCGCAGCTGGAAAAGGTGCGCCGCACCGCCTCCGATCTGCTGCCGCCGAACCAAGTGCCGAGTATCGACCAGTTGCTCGCCGAAGCCCGGTACGCGATTGCCGAAGCGGACCGGCTCTTCGCCGAGGCACAGTCCGGCCCAACCGATGCCAGGATGCGCGGACTGCTCGCCGTGGTCGAGATCTGCGCCGATCACGGGGGTGCGGTCACCGCGCTCGCGGAGTCGCCGCTCGAGGCTCCGCAGCGGGTCGAGGCCACCCGGTTGGCGAATGGGTCGGTGCTCGTAGCGTGGTCGCCGACATCGACGGATAACGTCGCCTACCGAGTGACCAGGTTGCAGCCGGACGGGTCGTGGCGCGTGGTCGGCCGCACACAGGCGACCGAGCTCGAGGACGGTGGTGCACCAGCCGCGGGGCAGCCGGTGTACGCAGTGGCCGCCGCGGTCGCGGGCAGGTACTCGGAGACCACGCGATCCGATACCGCTCCGGTCGCGAAGCCACAAGGCGGACATGAACAGCCGCAGGACGATCCGACCCCGAGTGGCATCCCGGCAGTGACTGGACTCGCCGAACAGGCGGGGCTACTGGTCTTCATGTGGCCGATCGGTGTCACCGAGGTCATGGCCGTCGTGCGGCCCGACCAACCACCGATCAACCCGGACGATCCCAAGGCCCGCTCCTGGAAGGTCACCAATATGCGGTACGAAATCGACGGCGGTGTCCGGATCCCACCCGATATACCGCGACCGTGTCACATCGCCATCGCATCCTGCCGCCGCGAACCGAACGGAAACCTCACGGTCGCCGCAGGTTTCGCACCGACGGCGCGGATCCACTGGCTCGGATAACGGCGGTCGGTCTGCGTGCCGTGGATCCCGAGATGCAGTGAATCCGCGGCCGGACCGTCGGGACCTCGATAATGCCGCGTGCGGTCCGCGCCGTCCATTGGCGTGATTCCGGATTCGCAACCCGGATCACACGCCCACCCTCGTCGTCGCCGCCTACCAGCGGATCGAGGCCCCGGACCGGCCGTACGAACGCGGCCGTTAGCGCCATGATCATCGAGCCGAACGGCGGCAACGCGCGCGGATATGCCAATGTAGGTGGGGTGATACCCAAGTTGATGGCGGTGAGCGACATTCACGTCGGGCACCAGGGGAATCGTCCGGTCGTCGAGCAGATTCGGGCGGATTCGCCCGAGGACTGGCTCATCGTGGCCGGGGACGTCGGGGAGAAGTCCGACGACATCCGCTGGGCGCTGGAGCTGTTGCGCGGCCGCTTCGCCAAGGTGATCTGGGTTCCGGGCAACCACGAATTGTGGACCACGGCGAAGGATCCAGTGCAGATGCACGGTGTCGCGCGCTACGACTACCTGGTTTCGATCTGCCGGGATCTCGATGTCATCACACCGGAGGATCCTTTCCCGGTGTGGACCGGCGCGGGGTCCGAGCAGTACGGCGGTCAGGTGACGCTGGTTCCGATGTTCCTGCTCTACGACTATTCGTTCCTGCCCAAGGGCACCAAAACGAAGGCCGAGGGGCTCGCCCTGGCCCGGGAACGCAATGTGGTGGCCACTGACGAGTTTCTGCTCGCTCCGGATCCGTACCTGACCCGGGACGCCTGGTGCCACGCCCGCGTCCAGGTCACCAAGCGGAAGCTGGACGCACTGCCACCCGAGACGCCGATCGTGATGATCAATCATTTCCCGCTGGTCCGCCAGCCCACCGAGGTGCTGTGGTATCCGGAATTCGCGCTCTGGTGCGGCACCGATCTGACCGCCGACTGGCATACCAGCTACAACGTCGTCTGCTCGGTCTACGGCCACCTGCACATCCCACGCACCTCCTACTATGACGGCGTGCGCTTCGAAGAGGTGTCGCTCGGTTACCCCCGCGAATGGCAGCGCCGTGGACTGCCCGACCAGTTGCTGCGTCAAATCCTCCCGACGCCGGATTACCCGCCGGGCTCGCTGAACAAATGGGGCGGCCATTTCAAGGTGACACCCGAGATGGAGGCCGCGGCCGCCGAGATGCGTGCCAAAGCCGAGCGCCGCCGCGGCGTCTGACGCTGTCCAGCATGACGGCAGCAATTTGATTCGCAGCACAACTACTGATTTGGTGTGTACATGGGTAACTCGTCGGGTACGGGCACACTCATCTGCCCTCTGACCGCCGGACGCCGCTCGCATGGCGGCACACGAGTTCGGCCTGAAGGTTCGGGGAGGCGGAGGAGCTGATCGAGAAAATTCTTCCCGCTGGCGTGGCTTCGGCAGAGCTCTTGGCGTACCCGGAGGATCTGCAGCCGCATCCGGCCGAAGCGCATCTCATCGAGAAGTCGGTGGAAAAGCGTCGCCGCGACTTCATCGGCGCTCGGCACTGCGCCCGGCTGGCGTTGGCGGAACTGGGTGAGGCTCCGGTCGCGATCGGCAAGGGCGAACGGGGTGCGCCGGTGTGGCCGCGCGGCATCGTCGGCAGCCTGACGCACTGTGATGGTTACCGGGCGGCGGCCCTGGGCCACAAGCTGCGGTTCCGATCGATCGGCATCGACGCCGAACCGCACGGCACCCTCCCCGAGGGCGTGCTCGATTCGGTGAGCCTGCCGCCCGAGCGGGACTGGTTGGCGCGGGTCGATGGGTCCGGCCTGCACCTGGACCGCTTGCTGTTCTGCGCGAAGGAGGCCACCTACAAGGCGTGGTGGCCATTGACCGCGCGCTGGCTCGGCTTCGAGGACGCCCACATCACCTTCACCATCGATGAGAGCTCCGACGGCGCGGGTTCGGGCACCTTTCACAGTCAGATCCTGGTGCCCGGGCAGGTCACCGACGGTGGCGCTCCACTGATTTCCTTCGACGGCCGCTGGATGATCGGCGACGGACTCATCCTGACCGCGATCGTGCACGGCTGATGGCCGATCCACGGATCGATGCACTCGGCGGTCTGCTGATCGTCGACAAGGACGGCGGCTGGACCAGCCACGACGTCGTCGCGAGATGTCGAAAACTATTGCGCACCAAAAAGGTGGGGCACGCGGGGACACTCGATCCGATGGCCACCGGTGTACTGGTGCTCGGCGTCGAGCGCGCCACCAAACTGCTCGGCCTGCTCACCCTGACGACCAAGGCCTACACCGCGACCATCCGGCTCGGCCAGGCCACCACTACCGACGATGCCGAGGGCGAAGTGCTCTCGACCGCATCGGCCACTCATCTCGCCGACGCCGAAATCGCTTCGCACACCGCGAAATTGACCGGCGATATCGAACAGGTGCCCGCGACGGTCAGTGCGATCAAGGTGAACGGCGAACGCGCCTATGCCCGGCATCGGGCCGGTGAAGAGGTGCGGCTCGCCGCTCGCCCGGTTACCGTCTCGCGCTTCGATATCGTCGCCCGCCGGGATGTTTCGGAGTTCGTCGACCTGGACGTGGTCGTGGAATGCTCGTCCGGGACCTACATTCGTGCCTTGGCGCGCGATCTGGGCGCCGGACTCGGTGTCGGTGGTCATCTGACCGCGTTGCGTCGCACCAGGGTCGGCCCGTTCACCCTCGAACACGCCAGAACCCTCGACGAATTGGCCGAATCCGAGGACGCGCCGTTGAGCCTGAATGTCGACGACGCCATCCGAACCGCATTCCCGCACCGCGATATCGATGACAAACAGGCCGACGATCTGCGCAACGGTCGCTGGCTCGAGCCGGTCGGCATCCCCGGCGTCTACGCCGCCATCGACCCGTCCGGGCGCGCGATCGCGCTATTGCAGGAAAGCGGTAAGCGCGCGGCCTCGGTCATGGTCGTGCGTCCATCGAATTTCTAACCGCGCCGAGCGGTTCCAGCGCACCGAGGAGCGCGCCGACGCAGATGTCGCGCAGTTCGGCGCGGGTGCAGGTACGGTTTTCCAGCCAATCGACCGATAGCACCCGGACGAAGGTCAGCCAACCCATCAGCACCGATGAGGTGAGCTCCCGGATATGGCCTTCGACGCCCATGGCGTCGAGCAGACGGGCCCGGAGTTCGCCGAGTTCACCCGAGATGATCGCCTGGATGGTCGGATCGCCCGCGAGCAGGCGATTGGCGGCCACCACGGTATTGGCGTTGGCCTCGAAATAGTCGAAGTGCTCGTCGAGTCCGGCCGCGAGTTGTTCGGGCAGCGGGGTTTCGGTATCGAGTTTCGTGGCGACCAGCAGGCGATCAGCGGCCAGTTGGTAGACGCCCGCGAAGAGGTCGCGTTTGGTCGGGAAGTGACGGTAGAGCAGGGCGCGCGAAACGCCGGCCGCCGCCGCGACATCCTCCATCAGCACCGCATCGTAGGCGCGTTCGGCGAACAGTTTCGCGCCCGCGTCCAGTAGCAGGCGGCGGCGTTCGTCTGGGGCGAGGCGGCGGCGAGTCACCTTCGTAAGCTTAGTTGACGTATGTCTACTAAGCGTCGTAGGGTCGGCCTTAGTAGACATACGTCTACTACTGAAGGGAGGAATTCATGACCTCGGCACTCAAATGGCTGTCCATGGCGATGGGCATTGTCATCGTGGGGATCGGCATCTTCCACATGGCCGCCGGTATCGACGGCATCCCCGATATGGGCTCCTCCGGCGTGACCGCCGATAGTCAGACCCGCTTCTTCGGTGGCATCTTCGTCGGCTATGGCCTCGCCTGGATCTGGGCCGCCCGCCAAGTCCCGATCTCGACACTCGCGGTGCGCTGGCTCGCTGGAATCTTTCTACTGAGCGGCATCGCCCGCTTGATCTCGGTCGCTGTCTACGGCTGGCCGCACTGGTTCCAAATCGTCCTCACCGCAATAGAATTCGCCATGCCACCGATCTTCTTCTGGCTCGCCGCCAGCCACGAAAGGCGCACTCACGTCACCACCGAAACCGTGCCCGCCGCTGGCTGAGCGGCTCCGGTAGGTATCGCATATCGACGGCCCAGCTCGCGAGGGTGTGCCCGATGCGAGGTAGGTAGTGGTTGTGCGTCAACAGGTGCGGAAAAAGTGGTGGGCAAGGCTGTGCGCGCGGTTTCCAGAGGCCTTGACCTGTGGTAACTCCGGGGCACGGCGCTGCGATAGGGGTATCGGAGGATGTTCTTGCCGCGGACGCGGTGGCCGCGGCGGCGTGCGGTGGTGACGACTCGTCACCACCGGCACGCGAGTCAGTCGCTGAGCCAGATGGCCTCGGCGGCGGGGCGGCCGAGATCGATGGTGCGGTCCCCGATGCGAATGGCTATGGTGCCCGCGAAGTCTCGGCGCTCCACCACGACGATCGGCGTATCGAGGGCGATGCTGACCGAATCGAAGTAGCGCAGCATATCCGGATCGGAATCGGAAATTCGTGCGACATGGCCGGATTCGCCCGCGTGGAAATCGCTGAGCTGGCGGGCGGGCGGTGTCGGCACCGCACCGTCGACCGAGGGAATGGGATCACCGTGCGGATCCCGGTCCGGATAGCCGAGTTTCGCGTCGATCCGCGCCATCAGTAACTCCGAAACCGCGTGCTCGAGCACCTCGGCCTCATCGTGCACCTCATCCCAGCCGTAGCCGAGTTCATTGACGAGGAATGTCTCGATCAGCCGATGTCTGCGCACCATGGCGACAGCGGCGCGGCGCCCGTGTTCGGTGAGCGTGATGGAACCGTACCGAGCGTGTTCGACCAGGCCTTGATCGGCGAGCTTACGAACTGCCTCCGAGACGGTGGAAGCCGAGACGCCGATTCGTTCGGCGAGCAATTTAGTCGAGACCTTTTCCTGCGACCACTCCTGAGCGGTCCAGATCACTTTCAAATAGTCCTGGGCGACCGAGGTGAGCTCCGGCGCAATCGTCGCGGTGCTGCCGTGGGGGCCTGTGGTCTCGGTCGGCTGCGCTGCGGTGTCGGCCAGCTCGCGTCGGGTTGCGATGTCTCGTTTACCGGGCACATCTTCGAGCTTATGCATAGGACTCGGGATTCACACATTCAGCCACTTGAACACTCGGTGCCGTTGTCCGACAGCGCCGATCCGGCTCGCCGATCCGTCGGTTTCGGCTGGTCGGGGCCGCTCTCGGGTTCGCCGTTGCGCGGTCGGCCCCGCTGAGCGCAACGATGCGGGCGGGCGGTGTTCCGCCGAGTTCGGCGGCAAGGTAGCTCGGGCTGCGAGGAGCACCGCGATATCCAGTTCGCCGTGTATCTCGACATAATGCGCGTTCGCCAATGGCACCTCGGGAGCGACGCCGGGTTCGGCTTGCGGTAGCCACGTCGTCACCCGTCTGAACCAGCAATTCACCCCATGTACACACGGAGCTCGATACCGGAGTGTGGATGGACACCTCCGAATACTGTTCGCCCCGCATTTTGCGTAGGCTGCGGACTGTGCAGAGATGGCGAAGCCTCGATGACGTACCCGCGGACTGGGGGCGGTGCGTACTCACGATCGGCGTATTCGACGGTGTGCATCGCGGTCATGCGCAGCTGATCAGCCGGGCCGTGAAGTCCGCTGCCGCACGGGGAGTTCCGGCAGTGTTGATGACCTTCGATCCGCACCCGATGGAAGTAGTGCGCCCCGGCTCGCATCCGGCGCAGCTGACCACGCTTACCCGGCGCGCGGAACTGGCCGAGGAATTGGGCGTTGATGTGTTCTGCGTGATGCCCTTCACCCAAGAATTCATGAAGCTGACCCCGGCTCGCTACGTACACGATCTGCTGGTCGAGCGGCTCCATGTGACCGAGGTCGTGGTCGGTGACAACTTCACCTTCGGTAAGAAGGCCACGGGCACCATCGAGACCATGCGTGAGCTGGGTGGGCGCTTCGGGTTCGAGGTCGACGGCGTGAAACTCCTCGGCGAGCACGCGGTCACCTTCTCCTCCACATACATCCGCGCCTGCGTCGACGCGGGCGATATGGCCGCGGCCGCCGAGGCCCTCGGCCGTCCGCACCGGGTCGAGGGTGTGGTCGTGCACGGCGACGGCCGCGGCCGCGAGCTCGGCTTCCCGACCGCGAATATCGCGCCGCCCATGTATGCCGCCATTCCGGCCGACGGCGTCTACGCGGGCTGGTTCACCGTGCTCGGTCCCGGTCCGACCATCGGCACCGTGACACCGGGGGAGCGTGCGATGGCCGCGATCTCCATCGGCACCAACCCCACCTTCTCCGGGCGCGCCCGCACCGTCGAGGCCTACGTACTCGACGGTGAAGCCGACCTCTACGGCCAGCACGTCGCGGTCGATTTCGTCGAGCACCTGCGCGGCATGCGCAAATTCGATTCCATCGACGAACTCCTCGAGGCGATGGACCGCGACGTCGAGAACACGCGCAAGGTCCTCACCGCCGCCGCCGACTCCTGACCGGATTCGGTTGACGCGAGGGCGTCGGGTAGGGTGGATCCTCGGGTTTGCTGCGGTCCGCGGCGGCACCCGGCCGGGTAACCGGAATCCTCGAGCGCGGAACTGAGAAATAGGAGTGGATGCCCCATGGCGCTGACCACCGAGCAGAAGTCGGCCATTCTCGCCGAGTACGGCGTGCACGAGAAGGACACCGGTTCCCCGGAGGCGCAGATCGCGCTGCTGTCCAAGCGGATCGCCGACATCACCGAGCACCTGAAGAAGCACAAGCACGACCACCACACCCGCCACGGCCTGATGGCGCTGATCGGTCGTCGCAAGCGCCTGTCGAAGTACCTCGCCGACAAGGACATCCAGCGCTACCGTTCGCTGATCGAGCGCCTGGGTCTGCGGAGGTAATTTCTTGCAGCGCTGCGGCGCCGCGTGTTCGCGGCCGCCTAGTGGCTGGCAGCCGAGTGACCGAGAATCACGACTTCGTCGCATAGCGCTTCGGGCGCTCGGCCGCGAACGTCGCTCGTAAGCTTCGCTTCGCGGCGGCGGGGTCGGGAATGGATGGTCTCGACACGCTGCTTACCCGAGGCGGTCGATCAGGTGGCCAACGGGGAGACGTACAATCTCCCCGTTGGCTATATGTGTATGAGGGGTATTCACACCCCGTTTGCACGACAACATTGCACAGCCGTATGCACCCGCCCGCGTGGCGTCGGTCTTCGGTAGTGGCCTCCCGGCAGGCGCGCAGTCGCCGGCGGGCTTCGATCGATGACCGCCTCCGCGTCGCCGTTTCCAAGGGGATCCGGCCGGGTGTGCGCGTCGCAGCCAGGAGGGTTGCCGCGCGTCCGGATCCGGTACGGCTGACGACAGCTGGATCGCGCCTACTCGGCGCTCGATCCAGCGAAGACGAGAGGTTGAGAGCAGAAAAATGTCTGAAACAACTACATCTTCGGCCATCGAGGTCGAACCCGGTGTATTCGAATCCGTCGCGCTGATCGATAACGGCACCTTCGGAACCCGCACCGTCCGCTTCGAGACCGGCCGTCTGGCCCGCCAGGCCGCCGGTTCGGTCGTCGCCTACCTCGACGACGAGAACATGCTGCTGTCCGCGACCACCGCGGGTAAGCACCCCAAGGATCAGTTCGACTTCTTCCCGCTGACGGTCGATGTCGAAGAGCGCATGTATGCCGCGGGTCGCATCCCGGGTTCGTTCTTCCGCCGGGAGGGCCGCCCGTCCACCGATGCGATCCTGACCTGCCGCCTGATCGACCGTCCGCTGCGTCCGTCCTTCGTCGACGGCCTGCGTAACGAGATCCAGGTCGTCGTCACCGTGCTGAGCCTGGACCCGAACGATCTGTACGACGTCGTGGCCATCAACGCCGCATCCGCGTCCACTCAGATCTCGGGCCTGCCGTTCTCCGGTCCGGTCGGCGGCGTGCGCGTCGCGCTGATCGACGGCCAGTGGGTCGCCTTCCCGACCGTCGAGCAGCTCGAGGGCGCGGTCTTCGACATGGTCGTCGCCGGCCGGGTCGTCGAATCCGGTGACGTGGCCATCATGATGGTCGAGGCCGAGGCCACGGATAAGGTCATCGAACTGATCGAGGGCGGCGCGCAGGCGCCGACCGAGGCCGTGGTGGCGCAGGGCCTCGAGGCCGCCAAGCCGTTCATTGCCCGCCTGTGCAAGGCGCAGCAGGACCTGGCCTCGCTGGCGGCCAAGCCCACCGAGGAGTTCCCGCTCTTCCCGCCGTACGAGGCCGATGTCTACGAGGCCGTCGAGGGCACCGCCAAGCGTGAGCTGGGCGAGGCGCTGAGCATTGCCGACAAGCAGGAGCGCGAGGCGAGGATCGATGAGATCAAGCTCGCCGTGCTGGACCGGCTCGCCGACGACTTCACCGGTCGCGAGAAGGAACTGGGCGCCGCTTTCCGGTCGGTCACCAAGAAGCTGGTGCGCCAGCGCATCCTGTCCGATGGCTTCCGCATCGACGGTCGCGGGCTGGCCGATATCCGTGCACTGTCCGCTGAGGTCGCCGTGATCCCGCGGGCGCACGGTTCGGCGCTGTTCGAGCGTGGCGAGACCCAGATCATGGGCGTCACCACCCTCGATATGGTGAAGATGGCACAGCAGGTCGACTCGCTCGGCCCGGAGACCTCCAAGCGCTACATGCACCACTACAACTTCCCGCCGTTCTCCACCGGTGAGACCGGTCGGGTCGGTTCGCCGAAGCGTCGCGAGATCGGCCACGGCGCGCTGGCCGAGCGGGCGCTCATCCCGGTGCTGCCGAGCCAGGAGGAGTTCCCGTACGCCATCCGTCAGGTCTCGGAAGCGTTGGGCTCCAACGGTTCCACCTCGATGGGCTCGGTCTGCGCCTCGACCCTGTCGCTGCTGAACGCCGGTGTGCCGCTGAAGGCGCCGGTCGCCGGCATCGCCATGGGCCTGGTGTCGGACACCGTCAAGAACGACAACGGTGAGGAAGAGGTCCGCTACGTCGCACTGACCGACATCCTCGGTGCCGAGGATGCCTTCGGCGACATGGACTTCAAGGTCGCGGGCACCCCGGACTTCGTCACCGCGCTGCAGTTGGACACCAAGCTGGACGGCATCCCCTCGCAGGTGTTGGCCGGTGCGCTGAGCCAGGCCCACGATGCCCGCACCACCATCCTGGAGGTCATGGCCGAGGCCATCGCCACCCCGGATGAGATGAGCCCTTACGCTCCGCGCGTCACCGCGATCAAGATCCCGGTCGACAAGATCGGTGAGGTCATCGGCCCGAAGGGCAAGGTGATCAACCAGATCACCGAGGAGACCGGCGCCAATATCTCCATCGAGGACGACGGCACTGTCTACGTCGGTGCGACCAACGGTCCGGCGGCGCAGGCGGCGATCGACCAGATCAACGCCATCGCCAACCCGCAGCTGCCCAAGGTCGGCGAGCGCTTCCTCGGCACGGTCGTCAAGACCACCGCCTTCGGCGCGTTCGTTTCGCTGCTTCCCGGCCGCGACGGTCTGGTGCACATCTCCAAGCTGGGCAACGGCAAGCGCGTGGCCAAGGTCGAGGATGTGGTGAACGTCGGCGACAAGCTGCGCGTGGAGATCGCCGATATCGACAACCGCGGCAAGATTTCGCTGGTGCCGGTCGACGAGAACGCCGACGAGCCCGCGGCGGCCGAAACCGCTGATGCGGGCCAGGCGGAGACCGAGTAGTACTTGTCTCTGTGACGAAGAAGAAGACGGCAACCCCTCTGCTCCGCGGCGAGCAGGGGGGTTCGTCTCTGGAGCTGCGGATGGACCAGATGCGGGGCACCGAGGCGGGGGTACGGCGCACCGTATTACCCGGCGGGCTGCGCGTGGTCACCGAACATGTGCCCGGCGTGCGTTCGGCATCGATCGGGGTCTGGGTGGGCGTCGGATCGCGCGATGAGGGCCCGACCGTCGCTGGTGCCGCGCATTTCCTGGAACACCTGCTGTTCAAGGCGACGCCGACGCGTTCGGCGTTGGATATCGCGCAGGCGATGGACGCGGTCGGCGGTGAGCTCAACGCGTTCACCGCGAAGGAGCAGACCTGCTACTACGCCCACGTCCTCGACGAGGATCTGTCGCTGGCCGTCGATATGGTCTCCGATGTAGTACTCAACGGCTTGTGCCGAGCCGAGGATGTGGATGTCGAGCGGCAGGTGGTGCTCGAGGAGATCGCCATGCGCGACGACGATCCGGAGGATCTGGTCGGCGACGCATTCCTATCCGCGCTCTTCGGTGATCATCCGATCGGGCGTCCGGTCATCGGCTCCATCGAAACCATCGAGGCGATGAACGCCAACCAGTTGCGCAGCTTCCATCTGCGCCGCTACCGGCCGGACCGGATGGTTGTCGCGGTCGCGGGCAATGTGGAGCACGAACACACCGTGGAATTGGTGCATCGCGCATTCGCGCCGCGGCTCGACCTGACCGCCGAGCCAGCGCCCCGCCGCGAGGGCCGCTTTCGGCCGCACAGCGCACCAGCGCTGCAGTGGAGCCACCGCGACAGCGAACAGGCACATCTGGCCTTCGGTGTGCGGGCGTTCGGGCGGCACGAGGGGGAGCGGCGCTGGCCGTTGTCCGTGCTCAATACCGTGGTCGGCGGTGGTCTGAGTTCACGCCTGTTCCAACGCATTCGGGAGGAACGCGGGCTGGCGTACTCGGTGTACTCCAGCGTGGACACCTTCGCCGATACCGGCGCGTTCTCGGTGTACATCGGCTGTCAGCCCGAAAATCTCGGCAAGGTGGCGACACTGGCGCGCGGGGTGCTGGAAGAGATTACGGCCAACGGCATTACCGACGCCGAGTGCGCGCGGGCGAAGGGTTCGTTGCGCGGTGGGTTGGTGCTCGGCTTGGAGGATTCGGCATCGCGGATGAACCGGATCGGTCGCAGCGAACTGAGTTACGGCAACCATCGCAGCGTCTCCGAGACGCTGGCCCGCATCGATGCGGTAACCACCGAGGAGGTTTCCGCGATCGCCCGCACCCTGCTGGCGCGGCCGTTCGCCGCCTCGGTGGCCGGACCGTATCGGCGCACCCGGGATTTGCCCGCCGCGATACGGCGATTGGTCGAGAGCTGAGATAGACGTGGTGGCCACACCGCGCCGGTGCTGCCGACACCTTGCGGGTCAGCTCAGTCGCTGTGGGCGCGGTTCGCTGCCTCGACGATCGAAGGCAGCAGGCCGGGTAGGGCATGGTCGAGATCCTCGGAGCGCAGGCGCTGGCAGGTCTGTCCGTCGATAATCAGTCGCTCGATGACACCGGCTTCGCGCAGAATCTTGAAGTGGTGGGTGGCGGTCGACTTGTTGATCACCTCGTAGAGCGCACCGCAGCGCACGGCGGTACCCGCATTGCTCAGCCGGCGCACCATCTCCAGCCGCACGGGATCCTGTAAAGCGCCGAGCACGGCGGGTAACGGGGCGACCGGCGTCGCCTCGGTGGCCGATTCCTTGGTTTCGGTCATGATCTACCTCACAGTGGTTTGATGACCATCGTACCGGCTGTATCGTCGTTTGAAGTTCGATCATCATCAAACTTACCTGATCGGGGTTCCGATGGCAGCGACAATGACGGTGGCGGCCGACCAGCAGACCTCGCAGCGCTGGGCATACGCGCTGATTCTGGCGGCGAGCGGGGTGGCGCTCGGCGTGTCCGGGGTACCCGCGCCGCTGTACGGCATGTACCAGAAGCAATGGCATTTCACGCCGCTGACGACCACCTTCGTCTTCGCGGTCTACGCATTCGCGGCGTTGGCCGCGGTGCTGGTCTCGGGGCGCATCTCCGATGTGGTCGGTCGCAAGCCGGTCCTGCTCGGCGCGTTCGCCACCATGATCATCGGGCTCGTGGTGTTCCTGTTGGCCGACAATGTCGCGATGCTGCTGGTGGCGCGGGCGCTGCACGGATTAGCGGTCGGCTCGACGGTGGTCGCCGGTGCCGCGGCACTATTGGATCTGCGGCCCAAGCACGGTGCGCGGACTGGTCAGCTCAGCGGCGTTGCTTTCAATGTCGGTATGGCCGTGGCGATTCTGGGTTCAGCATTGCTGGCGCAATACGCACCGCATCCGCTGCGCACGCCGTATGTCGTCATCACGGTGGTGTGCCTGCTCATCGGCGTCGGTGTCATCGCCCTGCGGGAACCGCACACTGCTCGCATCGCCGGACGCATCACGATCGCGAAACCGGCGGTGCCGCAGGAGATTCGCGGTGACTTCTGGTTCTCGGCGCTGGGCGTGATGGCGGCTTGGTCGGTGCTCGGCGTACTGCTGTCGCTGTATCCCTCGCTCGCCTCGGCCGAGACCGGCATCCACAATCTGGTCTTCGGTGGCGCTGTCGTCGCCTCGACCGCCGTCGCCGGTGCCACGGCGCAGCTGTTCGCGACCGGAATTCCGGCGCGGCGCGCGGCAATCGGCGGCGATACCGGCATGGCGGTGGCACTGGTCCTCACGGTGCCCGCATTGCACACCGGCAACTGGGTCGTGGTGCTGCTGGCCGGAGTGTTGCTCGGCGCGACCTTCGGACTCGGCTTCGGCGGTTCGCTGCGGCATCTGTCCGAGGTTGTGCCGCAGCACAAGCGGGGCGAGACCATGTCGGCCTACTACCTGCTCGCCTACTCGGCCATGGCGTTGCCGACCATTCTCGCCGGATGGGCGGCCACCGAATGGGGGCTGAGCGAGGTGTTCCCGTGGTTCGTCGGTGCGGTCGCATTCGCCTGCCTGGTCGCGGCAGGGCTGGGGCTGCGTCGGAATCAGGAATCGAAAACGCAAGGGGTGCAGGGGTAGCCGAGCTTGTCCGGTGGTCGGCGAGTGACAACAACCCGGCCACCTGGATGTGGGCTGTGCTGGCCCTTTCAGGGCGCGGGTGAAGGCGTGCGGGAGGCTCGAGCGTTCCCGAGAGCAGGCGGTTTTGTCCCTCGGTGCATTGCTTCACCACTGATAACGGCGCGCTTCGGGCCAAACCAGCTGTACCGTGTGAGATGTGCAGTTGCGGTACACCTTTCGTATCGCTTGTGGAGTGCGGGTAAGACCGGAACCCGTTCCGGCGCTGCGCGGTGAAGCAGGAACCCACCGACAGACGGCAACGGTCTAGTAGGAATCGCCTCCGTCTACGGAGGCGAGGATGTCAACATGCGGTGATGCGATGGGGGGACGGATGGGTAACCCTCTACACCGCGCGGCACTGTTGTTCGCGGTGTTGGGTGCGGTTGTCGGTGGATTGGTGATCGTCGGGTTGACCTGGTGGTTGCTGTGGTGGCTGTTGGGCGCTGAGTCCGAGACGCCGAATCAGTTGGATCTCACCAAGATCGCGCTATCGGTGGCCGCCGGGGTTGGTGGAGCGGTCGCGCTGGTGGTGGCGTATCGGCGGCAGCGGGATCTGGAGCGCGGGCGATTCGCGGAGCTGTTCGGGGCGGCGGCGCGGCAGCTGGGGGATGCGGATCCGGCTGTTCGGATCGCCGGAGTGTATGCGATGGCGGGGGTGGCCGATGAGTTCTCGGCACCGACTCGCAGGCAGCAGTGCATCGATGTGTTGTGTGGGTATTTGCGGCTGCCCTATGACCCGGCCGGTGGATCCGATCACCTTGTCTCGCGGGTCGAATCGGCCGACGAGGCGGGAACGAAGGTCGAACGGGTCTTCCAGTTCCGGCAGAGCGATGGGGAGGTGCGCCGGACTATTGTCAAGGTGATCGCCGACCATCTGAAGCGGTCCGCGGATGTCTCCTGGTCGGCGTGTGACTTCACCTTCAACGGCGCGGTCATCGAGAAGGCCGACTTCCGGTACGCCGTCTTCGCGGGTAGGCACACGTCGTTCGCACGCGCGGTCTTCAGCGATAAGACCATGTTCGAGCGAGCACTGTTTGTGGGTCAGCATGTCACGTTCCGCGATGCGACCTTCCGGGACGGTCCGGTGTCGTTCGACCGGGCGGAGTTCGGTTCGAATCGTGTCGAGAAGGCCGAATTAGCCGGATTCGGGACCACATTCGCCGGTGTTGCCTTCGAAGGCGCGGTGTCGTTCGAGGGCGTCGGTTTCATCGGCCCACGCACGACATTCGCCGGAGCTCGCTTCCTCGGCCCTCGAACCTCCTTCCAGGACGCGAAGTTCCGGGCGGAGTTCACCTCGTTCGAGCGCGCCGTCCTGGACGGCGCGCACATCGCTTTCGACCGCGCCGAATTCGCAAGTCCCCGTACGACATTCGAGGCAGCACAGTTCTACGCCACGCTCACCGCCTTCGACGAGGCGAAGATCGGCGCGCAGCATCGACTACGCAACCGTGGCACGCGCGAAACGAACTTCTCGCAGGCCGAGTTCCATGGTGGTGTCAGATTCCCGCGGACGGTGCTCGGCGGACGCACGGTCGACTTCACCGAGGGCGACTTCTTCGGCGATATCTCGTTCGTCGGCACGCGTTTTGCCGCCCACGACATCCATTTCGATCGGCCGAAGGCGTGGGTGGGCACGCATTTCGACTGGGATGACGCGCCCACCCGTAAACCAACGAGCGTCAAGCCGAATCCTTGGCCGCCGACCGCCACGGTGTGATGGTTATGTCGGCCAGCCACCGTAGGGGACGGTGATCAGTTCCATGAAGTGACCACTGGGGTCGAGGAAATAGACGCCGCGACCGCCATCGTTGTGGTTGATCTCGTTGACGCCCTGTTGCCGGGGGTCGGCCCAATGCTCCAGTTTGTAGCGCTGGATCTTGGCGTAGGCCGCATCGAACTCGGCCTCGGAGATGAGAAATGCGTAGTGCTGGGGCTGGATTTCGGTGATGTGCGGTGGCACGTTCGCGAAGTCGAAGGTGACGCCATTACCCGTTGGCAACGGGATGAACGGGCCCCATTCCTTTCCTGGTTCCAAACCCAGGATGTCCGACCAGAATTCGGCGGACACCCTATTGTCGCGACACCCGACAATGGTGTGATTGAACTGTACTGACAGGGGATTTCTCCTTGTATCGTGACGGTCCCGACCCCGGGCTCGGTACAAGGCGGCCTACGGGAGCACCGTCACGGGCGTCGAGGTTAGCCAATCGGGCTCCATAGTGCCAGCCCCGAGTGATGCGGGCCATGGTGGTCTGTCTGTGACGGCGCGCGGTAGCGTCGGTGGAATGAAGATTCGAGGGGCGGTCCTGGAGCGGATCGCAGCGCGCACCCCGTTCGCCGAGTCGGCGCCGATCACCGTCTGCGAGCTGGACCTGGGGGAGCCGGGTCCGGGTGAGTTGCTGGTGCGGATCGAGGCTGCCGGGCTGTGTCATTCCGATCTATCGGTGGTCGACGGAAACCGGGTGCGACCAGTGCCGATGCTGCTCGGACACGAAGCCGCGGGAATCATCGAAGCGATCGGACCCGGTGACAGTGACGTCGCGGTGGGGCAGCGCGTGGTGATGACCTTCCTGCCGCGCTGCGGGGAGTGCGCGGGCTGTGCGAGTGACGGCCGCACGCCGTGCGGGCCGGGCAGTGTCGCCAATAATGCGGGGGAGCTATTGAACGGCGGGCGGCGGCTGCATCGGGAGGGCGCGGAGGTGCACCATCACCTCGGCGTGTCCGCCTTTGCGACGCATGCTGTCGTCGATCGTCGATCAGTGGTTCCGGTCGATGCCGATGTGCCGCCGGAGGTCGCCGCGGTACTGGGCTGCGCGGTGCTCACCGGTGGTGGTGCGCTGCTCAACTCCGCGAAACCCGGTGTGGCCGACCGGATTATGGTCGTGGGGCTCGGCGGCGTGGGTATGGCGGCGGTGCTCGTCGCGGTGTCGCTCGGTGAGCACGAGGTGATCGCTGTCGATACTGTGCCGGAAAAGCTCGCTCTCGCAAGGGAACTCGGTGTGAGTGCCGCGTACACTCCGGCCGAACTCGCGGAACGCGGCATTCAGGCCGATGTCGTGGTCGAGGCCGCGGGCAATGTTCGTGCCTTCGAAACGGCTGTGGCCGCAACAGGGCCCGGCGGTACGACCGTCACTGTCGGATTGCCCGCCCCCGACGCACGCGCGAGTATTTCGCCCCTCGCGTTGGTCGCTCAGGGGCGCACCATCATCGGCAGCTATCTTGGCTCGGCGGTGCCATCTCGGGATATTCCGGAGTACGTCCGCATGTGGCGCGAGGGTCGATTGCCCGTCGAGAAGCTGGTGTCTTCGCACGTCGGGTTGGACGAAATCAACCACGCCATGGATGAGCTTGCCGCCGGGCATGCGCTGCGGCAGGTGATTGTGTTCGATTGACATCCTCGTCTCCGTGAACCGAGGCGATTCCTACTAGCGCGGTGCTGTGCGGTAATCACGGGTGCCCGGTGTCGAGAGCGTCGACGAATCGTTCTAGAAGACGGGCGAATTCAATGCGCTCGCGGTCTGTCCAGTCCGACATCGCGGCCGCCATGGTGGCGCGGCGGCCGTCGCGTGCCGCTGTGACGACGGTGTGTCCTGCGGGAGTAAGTCGCAAGACAGCTCGCCTGCCGTCCTGCTGATCCGCCACCCGCTCGAGGTGACCGGATGACACCGCCTGGGCGACAAGGCGACTCGCTCGTGGCTGATCGACGCCCAAGGCCGGGGCCAGGGTTCCGACAGTGTCGGCATTCGCACCGGCTACGGCGTCCAGCACCCGGAATACCGCGATCGGCACAGGCGAATCACTGCCCAGTGCCCCACGGGTCTGGCGCCGCCGAATCCGCACCATCGCCGCCTCGACGGCCGCGGTGACCGCATCGTGCTCTTCCATCCGGTCTACTTTCATGTCATATTACATGTAATTGTAATTCTACATGCTTTGGAGGAACGATGGCAGCGCAACGTCCGATCGGCTACTGGCTGAAGGAACTCGACCGCAGGATCGACGCCCGCTTCGAAGATGATCTGGCCGCCTCCGGCCTGACCCGCCGCCACTGGCAGATCCTGCACTCACTCGCCGAAGGTCCCCGCTGCGCTTCGGATGTCCGCGACGGTCTCGCCCCTTTTTGGAAAGACCCTTCGCAGTGGGGCGTCCAACTCGCGCAGCTGGTGGATCGCGGTGACATCACCGACGATTCGGACACCCTAGCCCTCACCGAGGTGGGCCACACCACCCACAATCAAGCCTTCACGCTGATCGGTAAGCGCCGCCGCGCCATGCTCGACGGGATCACCGACGATCAGTACGTCGAGACCGTTCGCCTCCTGGAAAGAATGGCCGAGAACATGGCCGGAGCCTGAGCGCTCGCGTCGATCACCGGAGGTCAGCGGACCGGGAGGGGAGCGGGTCGATAGGCTGGCGGAGTCGTTGATGGAATTAGGAGGTGCGGTGACCATTCGGGTCGGAGTGCTCGGTGCGCGGGGGAAAGTCGGTCAGGCGATCTGTGCGGCGGTGCAGGCGGCCGGCGATCTGGAGTTGGTCGCGACCGTCGACAAGGACGATTCGCTCGAGTCGTTCACCGAGTCGGGCACCCAGGTGGTCGTCGACTTCACCAACCCCGATGTTGTGATGGGGAATCTGAAGTTCCTGGTGGAACGCGGAATTCATGCGGTGGTCGGGACTACCGGATTCGATGAGGCCCGCCTGGACGAGGTGCGCGGCTGGTTGGCCGGGCGACCGGAGACCGGTGTGCTCATCGCACCGAACTTCGCCATCGGCGCGGTGCTGTCCATGCGCTTCGCCGAGCAGGCGGCGCGGTTCTTCGATTCTGTCGAGGTCGTCGAGCTGCATCATCCGAACAAGGTCGACGCACCCTCGGGCACCGCATATCGCACCGCGGGCCTGATCGCCGCCGCGCGGAACAAGGCCGGAGTCGGCCGCGGCCCCGATGCCACCACCCAGGAACTCGAGGGCGCCCGCGGCGCCGATGTCGATGGCGTGCGGGTGCATTCGGTGCGTCTAGCCGGACTCGTCGCACATCAGGAGGTGCTCTTCGGCACCCAGGGCGAAACCCTCACCATCCGCCACGATTCCATCGACCGATCCTCCTTCGCCCCCGGCGTACTGCTCGGCGTCCGCGAGATCGCCAATCGCCCCGGCCTGACCGTCGGGCTCGACCCGTTCCTGGATCTATGACACCGGAACCGGTCCAGCCGGAGGACCAAGGCTCGGACACCGACTCGGGCGGCGGTGCGCGCGGCAGGGACGTCCGCAAGCTCGTCGCATTCATCGCGGTCTTGGTCGTCGTCCTCGGCTTCTACTTCCTGCTGCTCGGCCGCATCGCACTCAGCCTCATCGGTTCCGGCGACATCGCCGCCGCTGTCATCGGGATCGGCGTCCTTATCCTGCCGCTGCTCGGCGTCTGGATAGTCGTCGCCACCCTCCGCGCCGCCTTGGCCCACCAACACCTCGCCCGCCGAATCCACGACGAGGGTCTGGAACTCGACACTTCGAACCTCCCCCGTCGCCCCTCCGGCCGCATCGAACGCGCCGCCGCAGACGAACTCTTCAACAAGGTCAAACAGGAATGGGATGCCGACCCGGACAACTGGCGCGTCTCCTACCGTCTAGCCCGCGCCTACGACTACGCCGGCGACCGCACCCGAGCCCGCGAAACCATGCGCCGCGCAGTGGCCCTGGAAAAACTGGACCAGACCCCCTGATCCGCCTTTGGACATCGAACCCGCGCTCGAGAACAGCCCCTCGAAGAACCCGACCCCTGGAGCAAAAGACCCCCAATATAGAACAGTCCCCGGTAGTCTCCATCGAATCCGTGAGTTTCAGTCGTCGCTGACAGCTCCGATATTCGACTGGCTTGCCGGGGGCCTGGCCAGATCCTTGAAAGCCCTCCGATGTCTTCGGACGTCTCCGCCGACCTCTTCGGCACTTTCTGGTTATCTGGTGTAAACCTCTATTTTCCTCCTAGTTTGTCACTAGTCAATAGCCCAGGGCCCTTGAATTCATTCGAATTCCAGGTCGGCAGTACGCTGCTGGATGTGCCTCGGCTGCTGATCATTCATCACACTCCGTCGCCGCATATGCAGGCCATGTTCGAGGCGGTTGTCGCGGGGGCGACGGATCCGGAGATCGAAGGGGTGGCGGTCGAGCGCAGGGCAGCTCTGGCGGTTACCGCGAGCGACGTGCTATCAGCCGATGGTTATCTGCTCGGTAGCCCGGCGAATCTCGGTTATATGTCCGGCGCGCTCAAGCATGCGTTCGATACGTTCTATTACCCGTGCCTGGACTCGACGCGCGGTCGGCCGTTCGGCTTCTATCTGCACGGCAATGAGGGCACCGAAGGCGCGGAGCGCGGCGTGCGAAACGTGACCACCGGACTCGGCTGGGAGCAGGTTGCCGCGCCGGTCATCGTGATGGGAGCGCCAGGTAAACAGGACATCCAGCAGTGCTGGGAGCTCGGCGCGACCGTCGCGGCGCAGCTCATGGGGTAAATGCGCCCGTCCCCCGAATTTTGGTGTCTGACTGGTATCCCGCGGGTCCGTGCATACTACGAGGTGACGTTGTAGTGGAGGGGATGTGGACGAGTTTGCTCGGGAACGGAGTATCGAGGTGATGTGGGCCGAAGGGGGCGAAACAGCACCGCGCCGGATCGGGCTGGTCGAAGATCACGAATCGGTGGCGATAGGGCTTGCCGCGATGCTGGCACCGGAACCCGATCTCGATTTGGTGCTGACCGCGGGGACCGTACCGGAACTGCTGGCGGCGGCGGCGAATAGCGCCCCGCTGGATCTGGTCGTTCTCGATTTGCGACTGGCAGACGGATCCTCGCCCGAGGACAATGTGCGCGCGCTGCGCGCCCGCGGCGTCGAGGTCCTGGTATTCACCGCTGCGGATAACGCATTCCTGGTGCGCGCCGCGGCGAAGGCCGGGGTACTCGGCGTGGTGCGTAAATCCGAGGATGTGCCGACGGTGGTCGCGGCGGTGCGTCGGGCCGCCTCGGGTGAGCAGGTGGTGACCACCGACTGGGCCGCCGCGATCGATGGCGATCCGCAGCTGTCCGACGTTGGTCTGAGCCCGCGCCAGGAAGAGGTGCTCACCCTCTACGCCTCCGGTGAGAAGGCCTCCCGCGTCGCGCGGCTGACGGGCCTGTCCGAGCAGACCGTCAACGACTATCTGGGGCGCATCCGGCAGAAGTACGCCGATGCGGGTCGTCCGGCGCCCACCAAGACCGACCTCTACAAGCGGGCGGTGGAGGACGGATGGCTACCGGTCCCTGAGCGCCATCCGCGCGCATGAGCGAGCGACCATGACCACCCCCGCAATCGCGGGCATACCGGAACCGAGCGCCAACGAGGCGCGGGTATGACCGCGTCCAGCGCACTGGACACCTCCACCACCACTGCGAGCGCCGTCGACCCGTTCCGGGCCCGTCGATGGCGCCGTGGGCGGACCGCGGTGTCCAGGGAGAAGATTGTCGAAGCGGCCTCGGATCGCATTCTGCGCCGCATGGGTCTGGCCGTCGGCATCGCCGGTGTGATCGTCGCGATCGTCGAGCTACCCGATATCGCCGACCAGGCCAAATTCGTCTCCGGCCCGTGGGCGAGCCTGGTGGTCGGTGTGGCGCTCGGCTGGTTCCCGGTGCTCGCGGTCGTCTCGTTCACCATGGGCCGCAGGGCGATTCGTGTGGTGGCAGCGGCGGCGGCGGTGAGTTATCTTGCGGCGCTTGCGACCATCCCGTTCATCTATGCCGTGCCGTTGACCGACACCACCTCGGTGTGGATGTATCGGGTACTCGCGCTCGGCGTGCTGGCAGCCGTATTGGCCTGGCGTCCCGCGCTGGCCACCGGCTATCTCCTGGTCGCCGCGGCCACCGCGGCACTGGGGAACCGGTATGCGGTGCCCAGCACGACGAGCTGGTCCCTCATCGGCGATTTCGCCAGGGCCGCTGGCCTGTGCGCACTATTCCTGTGGTGCTGCATCTTCGCGCTCGCGGCGGCGGCGCGGGTGGACCGGGAATCGGTGATCGCGAGCCGACGCGCGGCCGCCGTGGCCGGCGCCGCGGCCCGGGATCGTGAGCGTGCCCGCTTCGCGGCATTGATCCACGACGCGGTGCTGTCGACCTTGCTCGACGCCTCGCGCGCGGGTGCCGAATCGCCGGTGCTGCGCAGTCAGGCCGAACGCACGCTGGAACAACTGGACGAGTGTCGCGGCACCAATACCGAACCCGACCGACTGGACGCACAATCGGCGATCGGCTTCCTGCGCTCGGCGATCTACGCGGTGAATCCGGGCATCCGATTCACCGCGCGCCGCTGGGCCGGACTCGATGACCTGCGCCTGCCGGTGCATGCGGCGGGCACCATCGCCGCAGCCCTGGCCGAGGCGGCGCGAAATAGTCTGCGCCACGCCACCGTTGCGGGCCGCACCGTACAGCGCACCGTCACGGTGACGATCAGTGCGGGTGGTATCCGTGTCGTATTCCGTGATGACGGCGCGGGTTTCGATCTGGACCGGGTGCCCGCCGATCGTCTCGGCGTCTCGGTCAGCATCCTCGGCCGGATGCGTCAGCTGGCCGGTGGCGCGGGATTCGTGGAATCCCAACCGGGGGAGGGGACCACGGTGACCCTGGTCTGGGGTGGCGATGGCTGATACCGATAACGAATTCGGCCTGCGCGATCTGCTCGGGCTGCGGGACCGCTCGGCCTGGCTCTTCCTGGTCATCTTCGAGGCCACGATCCTGCTGTACATGGTGCGCAACTTCGCCGAGTCTCCGCTGCTTCTGGCCGCGACCGCGCTGGTCTTGGTAGCCGGTGCCGGAGTGCTGGTCCTGGTGATTCCGGTCGATCCGCTGCCGCTGCCCGCGGCCATCGCGGTGGCCGCGGCCGGTCCGATCGCGGCGGCGCTGACCACCGTGAGTATCGACCACGGCCTGTCCAAGCAGGTCTGGACCGCCTTCGCGTCGTCCTATGTGCTCGCGGTGCTGGTGGTGCGCGGCCGATTGGGAGTGGCGTGGTGTGGTGTCGCGGGCATCGCGGCGGTGATCGCGGTGGTGGGTGCGACGAACGGTCTGCGGGTGGTGGTCGGATCCATCGTGCCGATTGCCACGGTGGCCGGGGTCTCCATCGGTGCCGCGGTCATGCGGCCGATGCAGCGCTCGCTGCGGCTGCTGCGCGAGGAGGCGACCATGCGCGCGGCCGCCGAGGCGACCATGGCCGCGCAGAACGGCGAGCGAGATCGGCAACTGGCTCGGCTCGACAAGGTGGCCCGCCCGATTTTGGAACGCATCGCCGAAGGCGCGGAACTCACCGCGGGCGAACGCGAAGAGTGCAGGCTGCTCGAGGCCGAACTTCGCGATGGTCTGCGCGCTCCGCAATTGGTGACCGACGCGTTGAGCAGTGCCGCGCGTGGTGCGCGCTCGCGCGGGGTCGAGGTGGTGCTGCTCGACGACGGTGGATTCGCCGGTGTACCGAAATGGGTGCGCCAACAGGTGATCGAATCGGCGACCAGGGAATTGGATGCGGCCAATGCCGGTTCGGTGACCGTGCGGGTATTGCCGATGGGCCGACGGGTGCTTGCCACGGTGCTCGCGAACGCACCCGACCGGGATCGGCGGACCGAGATCGACACCGCAGGCGCGGTCTCGGTCTCGACGTAACGGTGGACCGTTTCTCGCACCCTTCCGGCAGACAGTCGCATGCACTCCTGAAACTGTCGTACCCCCATGGCATTGTCGTGCGCATGCGGACCATGAGTGCGGCCGCGGCGCGTCGGACGGCGCTGGCCGCGCAGGGTTTCGGGCGGTGGAAACCGGCTGCGCCGACGCGGCGGACGATTCTCGACGTACTCGGCAGAACCCAACTGCTGCAATTGGATTCGGTATCGGCAGTGGTGCGCGCGCACTATGCGCCGGTCTTCAGCCGGATCGGTGGTTACGACCGGTCGGTGTTGGACGAGGCTGCCTGGAGCAATGGTGTGCGTCGCCCGCGCCGACTGGTCGAATATTGGGCGCACGAGGCCGCGCTGATCCCGGTCGAGGATTGGCCGCTCATGCGCTGGCGAATGCGGAAATACGAACACGGGCGCTGGAGCGGTATGCGCCGGGTGACCGAACGCAACCCCACCCTCGGCAAGGACATTCTCGACATCATCACCGAGGTCGGCGCATCCACCGCCGGTGAGGTGGAACGTCACCTCGAGCTCGACAAGCCGCGCCCGAAGGGCTCGTGGTGGAATCTCAGCGATACCAAGATGATCTGCGAGGCGCTCTTCGCCGCAGGTGCGCTCTCGGTCGACAAGCGGGTCGGATTCGCCCGCCACTACGATCTGGCCGAGCGGGTGATTCCGCCGGAGATATTGGCGCGCAACGTATCCGAGACCGAGGCCGTGCGGGAATTGGTCCTGCGCGCGAGCACCGCACTCGGCGTCGCAACCGAGACCGACCTGCGCGACTATTACCGCCTGCACCGCTCCCAGACCGAACCGGCCATCGCGGAGCTGGTCGATGCCGGGGAGCTGGAACCGGTGGAGGTGTCGGGCTGGGGTAAACCCGCCTATCTGCGCGCCGGTGCCGCCACGCCGCGCCGGATCGGGGGTGCGGCCTTGCTGTGCCCCTTCGATCCGCTCATTTTCTTCCGGAGCCGCACCGAGCGGATCTTCGACTTCCACTACCGGATCGAGATCTACACACCGGAACCCAAACGGGTACACGGGTATTACGTATTCCCGTTCCTATTGAACGGACAACTGGTCGGACGTGTCGACCTGCGCGCCGAGCGCGCATCGGGCAGGCTGTTGGTCCCGGGTGCATTCGCCGAGCCGGGTCACCGCACGCCGGAAACCGCCGCGGCACTGACGGACGCCCTGCGTGAAATGGCGGACTGGCTCGAACTGGACGAGGTGGTCATCGGCGAGCGCGGCGATCTTGCACCGCTACTGTCAACTTCTCGCTAACTTTCCAACTTTCGAAGGTGTCTCTGTCGTGGTGCCGGCTCGCCTGCCTTCACATGTCGCGCTTGGGGCCGCCGTAACCGCGCATCTGGTCGCGCAGTGCACCGCTGACGGCATTCGAAAGCCAGGAGTTCAAGGAGACTCCGCTGGCGGCGGCGGCCTCCTCGGCCTTGGCCTTCAACTGCTCGACCATCCGCAGCGTGACCCGGCTGATGTCGCCGGTCATCTCCTCGATCGTCGGATGCTCGCTGTCCGCCGCTGGATTCTTTCGGACATCCACGGTGGCGTCGGTGCCATCCACCGAGACGTGAACTGTCCGGTCGCCGAGCTCGGTGCTGACTTCCGCGGCCAGGTCCGATAACGCGGCGAGCAGCGCCAATCGCGCCGAACTCTCGGTGGCTGCGGCGAGTGCGGCTGCGGTGGCCTGGGTCTTTTCATCACCGAGTGCGGCAGCCGCGATCAGGTCCTCGCGTAGCCTGGCGGTGTATTTGTTCAAATCCATGACATCAGTGTGACGCCATTACTGACGCCATACAAGGAGTAATTTGACATCATGATCGAATTCTGGGAGGTGAATCACTTGCCGTGGCAGGCCGTTCGGCTATGAGGGTGTCGAGGCTGTTGCCGCGAGCGGGTAACCTTTCTGACCATGACGAACGGTGAATCGACGCCTACACCGCGGTGTGAGCCTCAGGCCTGGAGGCGGCAGCATGCGTAACCACGGAGGGCCGGCGAGCACCGCAAATTCAGCGCGGCTGCGCGCGTCCGGCACAGTAGGTGTCGCGATGGTCACCCCCTTCGGTGCCGACGGCAAGCTGAATATCGATGCCGGCGTCGCGCTCGCTGCCCGCCTGGTCGACCGCGGCGTCGATTTGCTGGCGATTTCCGGTACCACCGGGGAATCGCCGACCACCACCGAATCGGAGAAGGCGGATCTGCTGCGCGCCGTCGTCGATGCCGTCGGTACGCGCGCGACCGTGATCGCGGGCGCGGGCACCTATGACACCGCGCATTCGATCGAACTCGCCCGCAATGCCCAACGTGCGGGCGGGCACGGCCTGCTCGTGGTGACGCCGTACTACTCCCGTCCCTCCCAGGACGGCCTGATCGCGCATTTCACCGCCGTCGCCGATGCCACCGACCTGCCGGTGACCCTCTACGACATTCCGCCGCGCTCGGTGGTTCCCATTGCCAGCGACACCATTCGCAGACTCGCTGAACATCCGCGCATTGTCGCGGTCAAGGATGCCAAGGGCGATCTGAACGCGGGTGCGGATCTCATCGCCAATACCGATCTGGCCTTCTACTCCGGTGACGATGCGCTGAATCTGCCGTGGCTGTCGGTCGGCGCGATCGGATTCATCAGTGTCATCGGACATCTCGTACCCGAGCGGCTGCGTGCCCTGCTCGATGCCTACACCGCCGGTGACGTGGTACGTGCCCGGGAGATCAATGCGGCCATGTTGCCGTTGAACGCCGCGATGTCGCGACTGGGCGGCGTCGCGATGAGCAAGGGCGGGCTCCGTCTGCTCGGTGTGGATGCCGGCGAACCGCGCCTGCCGCAATTGATGCCGACCACCGAACAACTCGATGCCCTCGCCGCCGACCTCCGGCTGGCAGGGGTGCTTTCATGAGGAGTGAGCGAATCAGAATCAACGCTTTGTCAGACATGATCGAACCGACCAGTAGTGAGGTGCAGTCATGACTGAAGCAGCAGGCCGTCGCCCCCGCCGGACCGCGAGCCGCCCCGCGGGCGCACCCGAACCAGCCGCGGAACGGCCACCGACCAGCACCGAAAGGTCCGATCAGGCTGCGCAGTCCGACGTCGGTGATCTCTCGCAGTCCGATACCACGCCGGAGCAGGCTCCCGCGAAAAAGGCCGCGCTGAAGGCCCCGGCCGAGCAGCCCCGCCGAGCGGCGCGCGGCCGTCAGCCGCGCGGACGCGGACGCGGTGAGCAACCCGTGGCGGCCCCCGTGGAGCGGCCAGCAGCCGATCGACTGGGTACCCCGCCGAAGCTGCCCAAGAACGGTCTGCGCGTATTCGCTCTCGGCGGCATCGGCGAAATCGGCCGTAATATGACCGTTTTCGAATACGGCGGCAAACTGCTCATCGTCGACTGCGGCGTGCTCTTCCCGGAGGACCAGCAGCCCGGTGTCGACCTGATTCTGCCCGACTTCCGGCCCATCGAGGACCGGATGGATGATGTCGAAGCCATCGTGCTCACCCACGGCCACGAGGATCACATCGGCGCGGTGCCGTTCCTGCTGCGCCTGCGCGCCGATATCCCGGTGGTCGGTTCGAAATTCACCCTCGCGCTGGTGGCCGCGAAATGCCGCGAGCACCGGCAGCGTCCCAAGCTCGTCGAGGTGATCGAGGGCCAGCACACCACGCACGGCCCGTTCGGCTGTGAGTACTTCGCGGTCAACCACTCGATTCCCGATGCCATTGCCGTTGCCATCCGCACGCCCGCGGGTGTCGTACTGCACACCGGCGATATCAAACTCGATCAGCTGCCCCTGGACGGTCGCCTCACCGACCTGGCCGGATTCTCCCGCCTCGGTGACGAGGGCGTCGATCTGTTCCTGGTGGACTCCACCAATGCCGAGGTGCCGGGTTTCGTCACGCCGGAACGCGAAATCGGCGGTGTACTGGATACGGTAATCGGTAAGGCCAGGCATCGGGTGATCGTCGCCTCGTTCGCCAGCCATGTGCATCGCATTCAGCAGGTGGTCGATGTCGCGCAGAAGTACGGGCGCCGCGTGTGCTTCGTCGGCCGCTCGATGGTGCGCAATATGGAGATCGCACAGGAACTGGGCTATCTGACGGTGCCCGACGGAGTGGTCGTCGATCTCGATGTCGCCGCGACCCTGCCGGGTGATCGGCTGGTGCTCATCTCGACCGGCTCGCAGGGCGAACCACTATCGGCGCTGTCGCGGATGGCGCGCGGTGAACACCGCCAGATCAATATCCGCGCCGACGACCTCGTGGTGTTGGCCTCCTCGCTGATTCCGGGCAATGAGAATTCGGTATTCGCGGTGGTCAACGGTCTATCGCGACTCGGCGCCACGGTGATCACCCAGCAGAATGCGAAAGTGCACGTCTCCGGGCACGCGTCCGCGGGTGAATTGCTCTACCTGTACAACGCGGTGCGACCCACCAATGCGATGCCGGTGCACGGCGAGTGGCGGCATCTGCGCGCCAATGCGGCGCTGGCCGTGGCGACCGGTGTGGCCGAGGATCGAGTGGTGCTCGCCGAGGACGGCGTCGTGGTGGACCTGGTCGACGGGATCGCCTCGATCGTCGGGCGGGTGCCGGTCGGACATGTCTATGTCGACGGACTCTCGGTCGGCGATGTCGGTGAATCGACGCTCTCGGATCGGCTCGTCCTCGGGGAGGGCGGGTTCATCTCGATCACCCTCGCGGTCGATTCGACCACGGGTAAGGCGGTCAGCACGCCCGAGGTGAGTGGGCGCGGGTTCTCCGACGATCCGAGCGCACTCGTCGATGCCGCGGAACTCGTCGAGATCGAGCTGCTGCGACTGGCGGGTGAGGGTGTGACCGAGACCCATCGCATCGCGCAGAGCGTGCGGCGGGTGGTCGGTCGCTGGGTGGCCGAGACCTATCGCCGCCGCCCGATGATCGTGCCGACGGTCATCGGCGTCTGACATCTACCCGAACCGCCGGGTGCCATTGCTATCCGGCGGTTTTTCCGCATTACCGGGGTGCGTGCCGACTGTGTTTTCTGGAAATACCGCCCCGATCTTCGGAGGTACCTCGGTGCACCTGTCGGATGCGGGACTGCCGCGCTGACTCAGCATCCGATATGTTCGGCAGATGAGCATGGCGCAACGGGAACGTCGGGCACTGGTGGACACGATGTCCACGGCGGGGCCGGACGCGCCCACACTGTGCGGCGGCTGGACGGTGCGAGATCTGGCCGCGCACTTGGTAGTTCGGGAACGCCGCCCGGACGCTTCCCCCGGCATCATGCTGAAACCGTTCGCCGGATATCTGGAGTCGGTGCAGACCAAGGCGGCGCGGCGGCCCTTTCCGGAACTGCTGGCGGATGTGCGCTCCGGTCCGCCGTGGTGGTCGCCGCTCAAACCGCTCGATGCCGTCGTCAATCTGACCGAAATGTTCGTCCATCACGAGGACGTGCGTCGCGGGGCACCCGGCTGGGAGCCGCGTGACCTGCCCGCCGCCGATGAGGACAAGCTGTGGTCGGGCCTGCGTCGCATGGGGCGGATGGCCTATCGCAAAGCGCCGGTCACCGTCGAACTGGCCACTCCCGACGGCAGGCGGGCCGTGGTGCATACGAAGCCGGGAACGGCACAGGTGACGCTGACCGGCAAGCCCTCGGAACTGCTGCTGCACGCCTTCGGCCGCGATGAGGTCCGGATCGAAACCGCGGGTGATCCGGCCGATGTGCAGGTGGTGCTGCAGTTGGATCGGTCATTGTAATCCTGTTCGGGGGCGGGATTGCTCAGTCGACACGCCATACACGATGACTGATTCGCGACGACTGATTTGGTGTGCACATGGGTAACTCGTCGGGTACGTCCAAAAGCCCTCTAGCACTTCACATGCGGTCCGGTACGAGCTTGTCGAGGCACTTGCGTCGGCGGAAGGTTCGGGGAGGCGGGACGGTTACCTGTGTGGTTGATGGTCTGGATGGGGCGTTTGCGACTAGCCTGAGTCCATGGCAGGTAAGTCCCGCAGCTCCACGACCACTCGTGCGCGGGCGGGATCGGCCCGGGGGAGGACCACGGCGGCATCTCGTTCGGGTCAGGCTCGCAGCACCGCTCAACGCCGCTCGCCCGCACCGCGCGGCCGCACCGCACCGGTGCGCCGCCCGGTCCGTCGCAAGTCGAATACCGCACCGCTCGCGGTCATCAGCCGTGGCATCAGCAGCGGCTGGAATATGCTCGCGCGCGGTCTCGGTGCCACCACCAGGGCCGTGAGTCGGGCGGGTGAAATCGAACACGGCCATCGTCGCGATGGCGTCGCACTGGCCCTCATCGCCCTCAGCGCGGTGATCGCGGCCGCGGTATGGCTCTCGGCGGGCGGGCCGATCGGGCACTGGGTCGAGGAGGCGATTCGCGCTATCGCCGGATCGGCTTCGGCCGGACTGCCATTCGTGGCCACCGGAATCGCCATTGTCCTGATGCGAACCGAGGCACGACCGGAGATCCGGCCGCGACTGGTACTCGGCGGACTGCTGATCGGATTGCCGATCCTGGGTCTGTGGCATATCGCGGCGGGAGCACCGACCGATGCGCACGGGCGATCGCGCGCAGCGGGTTTCGTCGGATTCGTGGTCGGCGGACCGCTCACCAACGGCCTCACGGCCTGGCTTTCGGTGCCGATTCTGTTGCTGGCCATCGTTTTCGGTGTGCTCCTGGTAACCGGAACCACCGTGCGTGAGGTACCGCAGCGGTTGCGCGAGTATTTCGGCACCGGCAGCGGCGGCGACGAATACGGTGACTACGATGGCGAATCCGAATTCGATCCGGCCAATTACGATGCCGACGGGTTCCCGCTGCATCGCGGTACCAGGTCGAAGCGACGTGGTCGCACTCCCGAAGAGAACTACCCGCCCGACGAATTCGGCGGTTCCGATGCGGTCACCGGGATCATCGGCGAACCGCCCCTGCGCGATGCGAAACCGATTGCGACAGAGGCGGCGCCCGAAGAGAAGCCGAAGCCGAAGAAGCGCGCCCCGAAGGTCGAGGACCAGACCCCGCCGCCGCCCAAGCAGCTGGAGTTCATCGCCGATCGTGAGGTCGAGGGTGATTACACCCTGCCGCCGCTGACGCTGCTCACCGACGGCGAACCGCCCAAGAAGCGAAGTGCCGCCAATGAATCGATGATCGAGGCGATCACCGAGGTGCTGGTGCAGTTCAAAATCGACGCGGCGGTTACCGGTTTCGTGCGCGGCCCGACGGTTACGCGCTACGAGGTGGAACTCGGTCCGGGGGTGAAGGTCGAGAAGATCACCGCGCTCGCCCGCAATATCGCCTATGCCGTCGCCACCGAGAATGTTCGGCTGCTTGCCCCGATTCCCGGTAAGTCCGCCGTCGGTATCGAGGTGCCCAACTCCGATCGCGAACTGGTGCGTTTGGCCGATGTGCTCAAGGCGCCCTCGACCCGAAATGACCACCACCCGTTGGTGATCGGCCTCGGCAAGAATATCGAGGGCGATTTCGTCTCGGCGAATCTCGCGAAAATGCCACATCTGCTTGTCGCGGGTTCGACCGGTTCCGGTAAGTCGAGCTTCGTGAACTCGATGCTGGTATCGCTGCTGGCACGCTCGACTCCGGACGAGATCCGGATGATCCTCATCGACCCCAAGATGGTGGAACTCACCCCGTACGAGGGCATTCCGCATCTCATCACCCCCATCATCACCCAGCCGAAGAAGGCCGCCGCCGCGCTCGCCTGGCTGGTGGAGGAGATGGAACAGCGCTACCAGGACATGCAGGCCAATAAGGTGCGCCATATCGACGACTTCAACAAGAAGGTCAAGTCGGGTGCCATTACCGCGCCGCTGGGCAGCGAACGGGTCTACCGGCCATATCCGTACATTCTCGCCATTGTCGACGAGCTCGCCGACCTCATGATGACCGCGCCGCGAGATGTCGAGGACGCGATTGTGCGCATCACCCAAAAGGCCCGCGCCGCCGGCATTCACTTGGTGCTCGCGACACAGCGCCCGTCGGTGGACGTGGTCACCGGTCTGATCAAGACCAATGTGCCGTCCCGGTTGGCCTTCGCCACTTCGTCATTGACGGATTCGCGAGTCATTCTGGATCAGCCGGGCGCGGAGAAGCTGATCGGTATGGGTGATGGACTGTTCCTGCCGATGGGCGCGAACAAGCCCACCCGACTGCAGGGTGCGTTCATCTCCGATGAGGAGATCCACGCGGTCGTCGACTTCACCAAGAACCAGGCCGAACCCGAATATCAGGAGGGCGTCACCGCCGCCAAGGCTGGTGAGAAGAAGGATGTCGACCCCGATATCGGCGACGATCTGGATGTGTTCCTCCAGGCCGTGGAACTGGTCGTCACTTCACAATTCGGCTCGACCTCCATGCTGCAGCGCAAGCTGCGCGTCGGCTTCGCCAAGGCCGGTCGCCTGATGGATCTGATGGAAACACGCGGAGTCGTCGGCCCCAGCGAGGGGTCGAAGGCACGCGATGTGCTCATCAAGCCCGATGAACTCGAGGGGCTGCTGTGGACGATCCGCGGCGGTGGGGACGCGGAGCCGGACAGCCCGGAGGACTGAAACCGACTCGGCGGCAAATATTCTCACCGCCGGTGGGTGGGCGTTGTGTCGGTACAGTGGTGCCGCGTGATGATCTGTGGAATCAGAGTGTCGCACGATGGTGGGGTCGCGGTTATCGAGGACGACCGGCTGGTGTTCGGCGTCGAGCTGGAGAAGCTGGACAACGGCAGGCGGCACCGGACGCTGGGCGATCTCGATCAGGTCGCCGAGATCTTGCGGTCGGAGGGATTGACGCCCGCTGATATCGACCGGTTCGTGGTGGACGGCTCTGCGCTGGAGACGGATTCGACCGAGCCCACGCGCGTTGCGACATTGGTCGGTGGCCGGCCCTTCGAACTCACGATCGCGCCGTATCAGGATCGACCCGGGCGCACCATACCGCTGGCGCGGCACCGCTTTCGCAGTCACGGATTCGGTTCCGCTGCGCAGGAGTACGTCAGCTATCATCATGTGGACCAGCACATCTTGGGCGGATATTGCACGAGTCCGTTCGCGGCACGCGGGGAGGATGCGCTCGTCCTGGTCGGGGACGGTCGAGCTGTTGTGCGGCTCTATCATGTGGTCGTGGCGGCACGAAGGGTCCGTCCGGTCGCCGCTTTCCGGGATCGAGCGGAGCACTTGTCGTTGAGTTCGCTTGTGCGCGAGGATTCTTCATTGCCATCCAGGGTCGTGGTGACTGGGGAAAGCGCCCTCGATATCAAATGGAACTCGCGGCTGCGCGGGATTTTCGAGGAGGTCTGGATTCCGCCGTTTCCCGACGACTCCGGCGCGGCTATCGGTGCCGCGTGCTGCGAGATGTTCCGGAAGGGGCGCAATCCCGCGCTGCGGTGGGGTGTCTACTCCGGTCCACGAGTCAGGATATGCGGCGTGCCGGACAACTGGCGCAGACAGCTCTGTGACGAGCGGGGAGTGGCGGAGTTACTGCACCGGAAGGATGAGCCGGTAGTGGTGCTCTCGGGTCGCGCGGAGCTCGGACCGCGCGCCCTCGGCAACCGCAGCATCCTCGCGCCCGCAACGGATTCGGCAATGCGGGACCGGCTCAACGGCATCAAGCGCCGAGCCGCCGACCGGTCGGTGGCGGCAGTGTGCCTGGCGGAACGGGCGGCGGAGGTGTTCGGGCCCGGCGGCAGCGATCCGTACGTGACCTTCGAGCATCGCATCCGCCCGGAGTGGGCCGACCGCATTCCAGCCGTGCAGGTGGACGGTACCGCGCGGGTGCAGACGATCGATGCCGTGGCAAAGAGCCCGACCGCCCGGATCCTTTCGGCGTACGAGGCCATCAGCGGCATACCGGTGTTGTGCAATACGAGCGCGAATTCCCAAGGGTGCGGATTCTTTCCGGATGTGGCCGCCGCGGCGCGCTGGGGTGGCACCCGCTATATCTGGTCGGAAGGGTATCTGTATACCGATCAGACACAGACTCGACAAACTACCCGCGAACATGGCTGGTTGCCGCGCGACTGGAGCCGGACAAGTGTGACGTGGTAGCTCATCGTGGAATCGAACCACGCGGCAAGGCCTTATGAGAGCCCCGGGGCGACCTGAATGAGCTTTGTTCGGTCTGCGCTGGAGTGCCAGGATTCGTAAACAGGTGCTCCATCCGTTGAGCTACGAGCGCCGATCCACGCAAACCGCGCGGATTGGTTCCCTCGGCGAGATTCGAACTCGCATCAACCGGATTCTAAGTCCGGTGCCTCTGCCAATTGGGCTACGAGGGAATGGTTTTGGTGCCTGTGGGAAGATCGAACAACCCACCTGCGCCGTCGGAGGACATTGCTAGCGACTGTTGGCAGGCCGCTCGAAAAAGTCAGCTCTCGCCACTGAGCTACAGGCGCTCAAAACCGGTATGCAGCAGGGCTGTTCAAACACGTAATACGAAATGCCTACTGCTGTATCTTCACTATGAAGTTGTCAGCACGGATGGAGGGACTCGAACCCCCAGCCCACGACGTTGGAGATCGTTGCTCTTCCAGTTGAGCTACATCCGCTGGACAAGAAAAAGGGCCGCTCCGTGGCGAGTATTCCGCCTGGAGCGGCCCCTGTTCAGGCCTTCTCGAATCGAGACCTCAGGGGCGGCTCCGGATACTCGCCTGTCGCAGCTGCGACATCAACAGCCAGGTCGTGCGCAGCTGCGACATCGGCCGTCGGGTGCCCGAACGCAATTGCCAGGCACCGGCGAGGGAGCGTAGTCCCTGGTCCTGGATGCTGGCCATTGCCTTTGCCTTTCGTGGTTCCGATAACCGATCGATTACTGATTCTTTCGAGCGACTCGCAAGCAGTCGCTAGCGGTGCCGATAACGCTAACACCGAAAGACGCGATGAGGAACCCATTTATTCCGCGCCGGCGAGTTGTCGGCGAGCCTGCAGTGTGTAAGTCCGCGGAAGGCGTTCCGGATGCTCCCTGAGTCGCCACTCACTATTCGACTGCCGCGCCATCTGTCCGGGCAATGCCTCCCACGGAACGCTGCGGTGCTCCACCAGTCCAGTGATCGTCATGCCGTGATCGAGAAGTGCGGTCACCACGTTACCGAGTCCGTGGTTCCACTGGTGCGTCACGATCTGCGTGAATTCCGTATCGGTCTCGACATAAGTCGTTCCAGACGAAAAGACAGTGGGCTCGGGCGTTTCGAAGTGAGGGTAGCCGACAGTCGGTCGGTCGGTGCGGGTTTCGTCCATGGCCCACAGCATCGGATGTCTTTTGCGCAGAGATAACCCGTCCGCCCGACCGAAGTAGGCCAGCGACTGTTCGCGCCCAACGGTCCATGCTCGGAATCCAGCACAGCGCGCCGATTCCGGTGAAGACGAGATCGTGAGGGTGACACCGCGGTCGCCGGACCCGCATGTGATTATGGTCAGCAATTCCTCCGCTAGCTCGACAGATCGGACAAATCGGGCATGATTGCTGTTATGAGACGCCCTGCCGCCCCGGAGCCCGCATGCACGTAACCGCACTCGAGTGGACCCTGACGATCGCGGTGATCCTGGGTCTGTTCGTCTTCGATTTCTTCGCCCACGTCCGCACACCACATGATCCGAGCTTCAAGGAATCCGGCATCTGGTCGGCGATCTACATCGGATTGGCCCTGGTATTCGGTGGTTTCGTCGCCGTGAAGTGGGGCTCGACCTTCGGGGGCGAGTACTACGCGGGCTTCGTCACCGAGAAAGCCCTCTCGGTCGACAACCTGTTCATCTTCGTCATCATCATGTCGAGCTTCGCCGTGCCACGGATCTACCAGCAGAAGGTGCTGCTGATCGGCATTGTGCTGGCGCTGGTCATGCGCGGGGTGTTCATTGCCGTCGGTGCGGCCGCGATCAGTGCGTTCAGCTGGGTGTTCTATCTGTTCGGCCTGTTCCTGGTCTACACGGCCGTGAAACTGTTGCGCGAGAGCGGGCACGAGATCGAGCGGGAGGAGAAGCGCGACAGTCGCATCGTGGCGCTGGCCAAGCGGGTGCTCCCGACCACCGATGAATACGACGGCGATAAACTGCTCACCCGGATCGACGGTCGGCGGGTGGTTACGCCATTGTTGTTGGCGCTGTTGGCAATCGGCTTCGCGGATCTGCTGTTCGCGCTGGACTCCATCCCCGCGATCTACGGTCTGACCGAGCAGCCCTACATCGTGTTCACGGCGAATGCCTTCGCGCTCATGGGTTTACGGCAGTTGTATTTCCTCATCGGCGGCCTGCTGGATCGCCTGGTCTACCTGTCCTATGGCCTTTCGGCGATCCTCGCGTTCATCGGCGTCAAACTGGTACTGCACGCATTGCACGAGAACACCCTGCCTTTCGTCAATGGTGGTCGGCACGTCCAGGTACCGGACATTTCCACGCCGCTCTCGCTGAGCGTGATCATCGGGATTCTGCTCATCGCGACCGTGGCGAGCCTGATCAAAACCCGTGGTGCGACCCGGTCCGCCGAGGGCCGGATCGGGGATTAGAAGACCCGGTTGTAGTCGGGCGCGATCTCGAAGCCGCGTCCGGTCGCGTCATTGCGGCAGGTCACCCCGACGCGTTGGGCCCGGCAGGTGAAGCCGTACACGCTCAGGCTCGACCCGACCGGCAGCACCGGCCAATCGGCGTCCCCGCTGGAGGGGGTTGCGACGAAGAAGCCCCGGTTCACACAGAGATATCCGGCGCTTTCGCCGACGGCGAGGGCGGCCGCACTCGGGTCGCTACTCCAGCAGGCCTGCATCGTCGGCGGGGTTGGTTGAGTGGTGCCCTGGCAGCCGACCGGTCGTTTCGGCTGTCCGAACGGCTCATCGAGGAAGCCGCAGGCGATGCCGCCGTCGGCCGTCCGGAAGTAGTAGCCGTCGGTGGCGCGATAGTGCGACTCGTCGACCAGCCCTGGTCGTAGCAGGGGGCGATCCCCGGCAGCCAAGTTTGCCGTGTTGTCGAAATCGGTGGCCGTCGAGCAGGTGGTGAGTGCGAGGCCTGCGACCGACATCGACGCGAAAATCGCGACGGATATGCGCATACGGGGGAGTCTGCGTCGGCGGGCACGGATTCGCCCGCACCTGGCGCGGCGTGTCGCCGCAAGTTTGCTGACCGCCGAGTGTCGAGCGCTGACACGCGGCGGCCGGATCGATCAGGAAGCGAATGCGCCCATCACCGGCAGCCACTCGACCGCGCGCACGTCATCGATGAGATTCTCGCGGGCAAACGGATCCTGCGGCAGCAGTTCCTCGAGCGTCGCCTCATCCGCGACCTGGAACAGCAGCAGGGCGCCGGATCCGTCCGGGTAAGGGCCGCTGGTCAGCAGTGAACCCGCATCGACCAGACCGTTGAGCCAGGCCCGATGTTCCGGGCGGACGGTGTCGCGCGCCTCGACGGTCGCGTCGGAATAGGTGTAGTGCACGGCGAAGATGGGCACGATCGATCCGTTCTTGTCAGAGGTTCAGCAGCATTCGAGTATTGCCGAGCGTGTTCGGTTTCACATAGCTGAGGTCGAGGAATTCGGCGACGCCGGGATCGAAGGTCCGGCACATCTCCGCGTACACCTCCGCGGTCACCGGTGTGCCGTCGATTTCCACGAACCCGTGCCTGCCGAAGAAGTCCACTTCGAAGGTGAGTACGAACAGCCGTCCCAGTTCGAGTTCCCTGGCCACCGCGACCAGCCGCTCCACGATGAGCCGTCCGACACCATGCCCCTTGACATCGGGATGCACCGCGACGGTGCGCACCTCGCCGAGATCGGCCCACAGCACATGCAGCGCGCCGCAGCCCACCACCCGGCCGTCGAGTTCGGCCACCCAGAATTCCTGCACCGCCTCATAGAGCGTGACCAGGTTCTTCTCCAGCAGAATCCGACCGGCGTATTCATCGACGAGGGCCTTGATCTGGGGCACATCGGAGGTTCGGGCGCGTCGCACGACAGGAACGGAGTTATTCGCGGCAGGTGCCGCGCCCGGATACGCGTCGCTAGTCGAACCACCTAATGGTCCCCGAGAGGTCATGGGGTGCACAGTAGTCGGCCCGGTTACCGATACTCTGAACGTGTGCCGCACATCCACCCGCTCCGCTCACCGCATCGCCTCGGCATGCGTCCGAGCCTCGTAGCGGCGGGTGTTGTCGGCCGCGCGGCCGGTCCGAGCGCCAGCGTGGCAGAGGCTGTGACGCACGCGCCGGAGCCGAGCGCCAGCGTGGCAGAGGCTGTGACGCACGCGCCGGAGCCGAGCGCCAGCGTGGCAGAGGCTGTGACGCACGCGCCGGAGCCGAGCGCCAGCGTGGCGGAGGCCGTGAGGGAGCGTAGCGAGCGAGCCATGTCACAGCCGTGCACGCACGCGCCGGAGCCGAGCGCAAGCGAGGCGGAGGCGTGAGCGTGCAGCCCGAAGAGATCGATCGACGCTGGGTCGAACCTGCGGTCCGTGCCGGATTCGCGCCCGCCCAGGCCGATCCGGTCGTCCCGCTGATGAATATCGCGAATGTATTGACCATGCTGCGCATCGCGCTGGTTCCGCTGTTCGTGCTCGCGCTGTTCGTGGGCGGCGGTCATCAGACCGGCTGGCGGATCGCGGCCGCCGCTTTGTTCGGCATCGCCGCCATCACCGATCGCTTCGACGGGCAATTGGCGCGCAAATACGGTCTGGTCACCGATTTCGGCAAACTGGCCGATCCGATCGCGGATAAGGCGCTGATCGGTTCAGCCGTGATCGGACTTTCCATGCTCGGCGATCTGGCCTGGTGGATCACCCTGGTCATCTGCGGTCGTGAGATCGGGATCACGCTGCTGCGGTTGGTGGTGGTGCGGCGCGGGGTGATTCCGGCCGGACGCGGCGGCAAGTTGAAGACGCTTGTGCAGTCCGTCGCGATCGCGGTTCTGCTGTTGCCGCTGCACGGCGGATTCGCCACCGCCGGTATGGCGCTGATGTACGTGGCCGTCGCGCTGACGGTCATCACCGGCCTCGACTACCTGGGGCAGGCGGCGCGAGTGTGGCTCGCGGGAGGTCCGGGCCGGGCACGCGGCGCATGACCGATCCGCTGACAACCGGAGCGCCTGTCATCGAATTGGTGCGCGAACTCGGTGCCGCCCGGCAGACCGTGGCGACCGCGGAATCGTTGACCGCGGGCCTGCTCGCGGCGACCATCGCCGGGGTGCCCGGTGCGAGTGCGGTGCTGCGCGGCGGGCTGGTCGTCTACGCGACGGAACTCAAACACAGCCTCGCCGGTGTCAGTGACGAAGTGCTCGCGACCGAAGGGCCGGTGGCCGCGAGCACCGCAGAAGAATTGGCAGTTGGTGCTCGGCTGCGCTGCGGTGCGGACTGGGGAATCGGATTGACCGGCGTCGCCGGACCCGAATCCCAGGGTGGGCATGCCGTCGGCACGGTCTTCCTCGGCTTGGCCGGGCCCGGCCATACCGAGGTCATGCGGCTGAAACTGGACGGTGACCGGTGGGCGATCCGAATCGGCGCTACGCACAGCGCGGTGCGGGAGTTGCGTCGTATCGTGGGAGGCGGCCGCTAGCGACTGCTTGCGGGTCGCTCGAAAGGGTCAGCTGGCCAGGTGCCTCGGCATCTGGTTTGGCACTGTGGGAACCAACCAGCCCCTGCTCGACGTTGTGCCAGAAAGGACGGCGTGCGCAGCGCTGGTAGGCGCTCGCGGACCCGGTTACTGGAAGCTAAGGAGAACGACATGACGCTGCTGCGAGAGGCGATCGGGGACAGTTTGCGGCGTGCTCGTCTCGCCCAGAGCCGGACCCTGCGTGAGGTCTCCACCTCGGCGCGCGTGAGCCTGGGATATCTGTCCGAGGTCGAGCGGGGCCGCAAAGAGGCCTCCAGCGAACTGCTCGCCGCCATCTGCGCGGCCCTGGATGTCCCACTGTCGCGGGTGCTCTGGGATGTGAGCACGATCATGGCCGGTGCCGACGGCCTGCCTGCTGACGCGCCCGCCCAGACCGCCGACGCACCGGAGACGGAGCGGACCGCCGCGGTCGAACCCGCCGAGGCCGCGCCGGAGCCCGCGACCGCCACGATGTCGGTGGCCGGACCCCGGCCACAGATCGCCGAGGAGACCCGGATCGTCATTCCGGCGCCCAAGGCGGACATGCTGGTCCTGGTGAAAAGCAACTGATCGCTGGACGAGAGATGGCGTCCGCGGCCGACGCTGCGAACCTGTGCCGAAAGCGGATAGATTCTGTACTAGGCGTCGATAGGGCCGGGTTCGCCCGGCCCGGGTGCCACATGGTGGAGGATAGGCACATATCGGGTGCGTGACGGTCGCGCACTAGAGTCGCGGTAAAGCGCGGCGCATCTTATGGAGGCGGGATCAATCGATGGCTAATCCGTTCGTCAAGGCCTGGAAATACCTGATGGCCCTCTTCGATTCGAAGATCGAAGAGCATGCGGATCCGAAGGTCCAGATTCAGCAGGCTATCGAGGAAGCTCAGCGCCAGCATCAGGCCCTCTCGCAGCAGGCCGCATCGGTGATCGGCAACCAGCGTCAGCTGGAGATGAAGCTGAACCGTCAGCTCGACGATGTCGAGAAGCTCAATGCCAATACGCGCCAGGCCGTCATGCTGGCCGATCAGGCCGCCGCGGCGGGTGATACCGAGAAGGCGATCCAGTACACGAACGCCGCCGAGGCATTCGCCGCGCAGTTGGTCACCGCCGAGCAGGCTGTCGAGGACCTCAAGGTATTGCACGACCAGTCGCTGCAGGCGGCCGCGCAGGCCAAGAAGGCGGTCGAGCAGAACGCGATGCTGTTGCAGCAGAAGGTCGCCGAGCGCACCAAGCTGCTCAGCCAGCTGGAGCAGGCCAAGATGCAGGAGCAGGTCTCGGCATCGCTGCAGCGGATGGATTCGACGCTGTCCGCGCCGGGTACCACGCCGAGCCTGGATGCCGTGCGAGAGAAGATCGAGCGCCGCTATGCCAACGCGCTGGGTGCCGCCGAACTCGCCGGCAATTCGGTGCAGGGCCGGATGCTCGAGGTGCAGCAGGCCAGCGTCCAGATGGCCGGACACAGCAAGCTGGAGCAGATCCGTGCCTCGATGCGCGGCGACGCGCTGCCCGCGGGTGGCGCGACCGCTATCAATCCGGCCGCGGCGCAGGCGAATCCGGCGCAACCGCAGATGAACAAGGGTCAGACCGCGCAGCAGTAGGCGCGTAGTTCGAAATAAATACAGTTCGGCGAGGACTGGTTCGGTGGAAGACAAGGCACGGGTACCTGGCGGGTCGGCCGTCGGTCATGCTCAGGCCCTGCCTGTCCGGCCACCGCGGGTCGCGCCGAGTGCTTGCCCTGAAGGAGACCGATGAGCCCGAAGGGATCTCTCGAACGTCGTCGTCGCGGTGCCGCGCTCGTGCGCGCACAGGCGGTGCTCGCACCTCAGCCGGGGAGTCTGCCCGACAGTCTGCGCGAGGTCGGTGAACATGCACTGGTGGCGGTGCGGCGCTGGGCGGATCCGCGCGAGCGGGAATTGCGTAAGCGCCGTCGGGTCCGCCGCCGCAGCTTCCAACTCGGCACGGTCGGCGGTCTCACTACTGCGGGAACCGTTGGGCTGGTGGTGATTTCGGCACCGGTATGGGCTGTGGTGGTGGTTGGCGGGGGAGCGGTGGCGCTGGTCACCGGAACCGCGCTGAGTGCCCGCCGCTACCTTCGATTACGCCGCGCGCCGCTGCCGCAGGCTGCCTTCATACCGCGTAAGCAGCCACCCCCGTGGTCCTCTGCGCGCGGACCGATTTCTCGCTTGGTTCGGGCAGAAAAGGCGCTACACGGCCTCGGTACGCAGATCGCCCGCTCGAACCGATTGCCCGAGGATGAACTCGCCGACATGATCGAAACCGCGGGCTCGGGCGCGGCCGCGCTGCATGCGCTGGCCGCCGATATCACCGCGATGGAACAAGCACTCGGCGCCATGGGGCGTTCGAAATCCGTCGTCGCCGTTGGCCTCACCGAGAATATGCAATTCGCACTCGGCCGCCTCGATAGCGGGGTCGCCGAATACGAACAGGTGGTCGCCGCGGCGGGGCGGATTCTCGCGGTTCCCGAAAGTGCCGTGCTGCAGCACAACTTCGACACCATCGTCGCCGACCTGCGCGATGCCGCCGATCGGCTAGACGGGTGGGCACAGGCACTTACCGAGATCGCGGATCAGCACGCCCCCACTTCCCTTCCTCCGCAGGCGATCTAGCGACTGAGCTCGGGGCGGGACGATACTGCCTCTGCCGTAGTCGCGGCGCGATAGTGCTTCTGCGGTAGTTACCTGGGCGGGGTGAGATTGTCTCCTGCGACAGTTGCCGAGGCGAGGGCGAGTGATGGTACTTCCGCCGCAGCGCAGCTCGTCAGGCGTTCATTATCGACGGAGAGTCAGACTCCATGCCCGGCTGCGGCTGCACTTCGCCGCCAACCTGGCGCTACTCGCCGAATATCCCCGACCTCTGCGGGCGCTGCCCAGCATCGGATGCTCGTCACCTGCTCGCCGCGCACCCCCGCATGGGCAGAGCCGCCCGGATACTAAACGCGGGTGATGGTGCGAGGCACCGGCGAAGCCTCGGCTGACCACGTGTGATGGGAGTGTCGAGGTGTTCTGCTGTCCGAGCCCCGGTCGACCGACATGCAACCGATGGTTGCGTGATTGTGGATGGTGGGCTAGCGTGATGTGCAACCAATCATTGCGTATGGAGGGAAGAGTATGGAGTACGGCAGCATCGAACGCGAGATCCACGTCGACGCCTCACCAGAGGTGGTCTTCGAGGTGGTCAGCAGCCCGGAACACATCTCGGAATGGTGGTCCGACGCGGCCGACTTCCAGGTAACTCCCGGCGCGGTCGGTGAGCTCGTCTTCGGCGACCGAGAACATGTCGCCCCGATAACCGTGCTGACCGTCGAGCGGCCCCGGCTGTTCTCGTTCCGCTGGTGCTATCCGGAGGGGTCCACCGACCTCGCCGACTCGCTGTTGGTCACCTTCGAGCTCACCCCGTCGGGCGCGGGCACCAGGATTCGGCTCACCGAGACCGGGTTCCGCGAGATGGGCTGGGAGGCTGCGAAGTTGGAAGAGACCTATCAAGACCACGCCTCCGGGTGGGACAGGTTCGTTCCGCAGCTCGGAGAGTACATCGCGCGATTGGTGTCGACCCGGTGACTACCATCGTCGACGACGACCTGTGGTCCGCGGTCGGGGATCCGACCCGTCGGCGAATGCTCGACCTGCTTCTGGCGGCCGGGGATGGCACGGCCACCAGCCTCAGTGAGCAACTGCCAGTGACACGGCAGGCCATCGCGAAACATCTGGGCGTGCTCGACCGCGTCGGTCTGGTGCACGCCACCCCCGCGGGGCGGGAACGGAGGTATCGGGTGGATGAGGCACAACTTGCCCGCGCGGTCGCGCAGTTGTCCTCCGTCGGGGCGGCATGGGATGCCCGGCTGCGGCGCATCAAGCGGATCGCCGAGGCGATTCAGCGCACAAAAGATCAGCAGAAGTGAAAATCCAACACTGGAAAGAGGATTCGAAATGGTGGATATCCTGCATCGAGTCGCAATCAAAGCGTCGACGCCCGAGGTCTATACGGCCCTGACAACGGTCGAGGGGCTCGCCGGTTGGTGGGCGACCAATACCGAGGGCAAAGGCAATGACATCGGCGGCGTTCTCCAATTCCGTTTCGACGCCGGCGGATTCGATATGAAAGTCGTCGAGCTCGACCCCGGCAAGCGCGTGCGCTGGGAGGCCGTCGAGGGCCCCGAAGAATGGGTCGGCACCCACGTCGACTGGAACCTCGACCAGGTCGACGACTACGCCGTCGTGCTCTTCAAGCACGAAGGTTGGCAGGAGCCGGTGGAATTCATGCATCACTGCAGCACCAAGTGGGCGGTTTTCCTGTTGAGCCTGAAGTCGTTGCTGGAGACCGGAAAAGGCGCGCCCGATCCGCATGATGTGAAGATCGACAACTGGAACTGACGCAGTAGAGTCGCAGTATGGTTCGGCCCGGGAACGAAGTCGACGCCCGCGAGATACTGCAGCGCTTTCGGCAGGCTGCCATCGAGCAGTCCGCCGAAGGTATGACCGGTCTCTATGCGGTGGAAGCGGTGCACGAGTTCCCGTTCACCAGACCGGGTGTGCCCGCACGGTTGGTGGGACGGCAGGAGATCGTCGACTTCATGGTCGCGAACTGGACTGTCAGCCCGTTGAAATACGAGTCCTATCGCACACTCGCGATACACGACACTGCCGATCCGAACACGATAATCGTCGAGCAGGAAGTGGTCGGAACGAGTTCCGCGACCGGCCCTTTCCTGCTTCCCAATATCGTCGTCCTCACCGTTAGCGGCGGCCAGATCGCCCACTTCCGCGACTATGTCAACGTCTTCGCCGCCGGCGAAGCCATCGGTCGCCCGATCACCTGAAGCGCCCGAATTCGACGGGTGATCACCATGCGCTGCTGGCGGCGAATGCTGCCAGGAGCGCATGGCGATCAACTGGGTTTCAGGAGTGAACGGTGTGTTCGGCGACGGTCCAGGCGCGGGCTTGGTCGCTGATGGTGATGCCGAGGCCGGGGCGCGATGACAGGTGCATGCGGCCGTCGGTGATGGCGAGGCGTTCGTTGAAGAGTGGGTCGAACCATTCGAAGTGTTCGACCCAGGGCTCGCGGGGGTAGGCGGCGGCGAGGTGGATGTGGATTTCCATCGCGAAATGTGGTGCCAGTTGCAGGTTTTGACTGTCGGCGAGCGCCATTATCTTCAGGAATTGGGTGATGCCGCCGACGCGCGGTGCGTCCGGTTGCACGATGTCCGCGCCGTGCGCGGCGATGAGTTGGGTGTGTTCGGCGACGCTGGTGAGCATTTCGCCGGTGGCGATGGCGGTGTCGAGGGTGGCGCCGAGTTGGGCGTGCCCGTCGAAGTCATAGGCATCGAGGGGTTCTTCGATCCATACCAACCCGAACGGTTCGAAGGCTCGGCACATGCGGCGGGCGGTGGGGCGGTCCCACTGCTGGTTGGCATCGACCATCAATGGCACTCGGTCGCCGAGCTTCTCGTGCACCGCCGTGAGGCGAGCCAGATCCACCGCGTGGTCGGGGTGTCCGACCTTGATCTTGATACCGCCGATGCCGTGTTCCAGTGATTCGGTTGCACGGTCGAGGACTTCTTCGATCGGTGCGTGCAGGAACCCGCCCGAGGTGTTGTAGCAGCGCACCGAATCACGGTGGGCACCTAGCAGTTTGGCCAGCGGCAACCCGGCGCGCTTGGCCTTCAGATCCCACAAAGCGACGTCGAAAGCGGCGATCGCCTGCACTGACAGCCCGCTGCGACCGACCGATGCACCCGCCCACATGAGCTTGTCCCAGATCTTGGCGATATCGCTGGGGTCCTCACCGAGTAGCGCGGGCGCGATCTCGCGGGCATGTGCGAACTGTCCCGGCCCGCCCGCGCGTTTGGAGTAACTGATGCCGATGCCTTCGAGTCCGGCCTCAGTGGTGATCTCGGCGAAGAGCACGGCGACTTCGGTCATGGGTTTCTGCCGACCGGTCAGCACCTTCGCATCGCTGATCCCGGTGGGCAGGGGCACGGTGACCGAGGAGATCTTGACGTTGGTGATCCGGTCGAGGATGGGTGAATCCATGGTGTGTTCCTTCGGGGTCAGGCGATCGTCTTCACGAGGGTGGTCAGCTCCGCGAGTTCGGCCTCGGTCAGGTCGGTGAGCGGCGGGCGGACCCGACTGGATGGTCTGCCGACCGCGGTGAGACCGGCCTTGATGATCGATACCGCGTAGCCGGGTCGGCGGTCGCGGATGTCGAGGTACGGGATGACGAAATCGCGCAGGTGCGTGTAGACGGTCGCGCGATCGCGGGCGCGGACCGCGTGATAGAAGTCGAGCGCGAACTCGGGGGCGAAATTGAAGATGGCCGAGGAATAGGTGGTCACACCCATTTCGGTGTAGGGGAGTGCGAAGGTTTCCGCGGTAGGCAGGCCGCCGATGTAGGTCAGCCGGTCGCCCATCCTGGCGTAGATCCTCGTCATCGACTCGATATTGCCGACTCCGTCCTTGAAACCGATGAGGTTCGGACTGCGCTCGGCCATCCGGGCGACCGTCACATCATCGCAGGCGGCATTGGCGCGGCTGTAGAAGATCACCCCGAGCGAGGTCGCGGCACACACCTGGGCCACATGTTCGACCAAGCCGTCCGGCGAGGCTTCCACAAGATAAGGAGGCAGCAGCAGGATTCCGTCCGCGCCAGCCGACTCGGCCGCGCGCGCCTGTTCCACCGCCATCCTGGTGCCCGCTGTCGCGGGCGCGATGACCGGGACCCGGCCACCGGTCTCGGCTACGGCGGCGCGCACCACGCGATCGATCTCCGCACCGGTCAGGGCGAAGCCTTCACCCGTGCCGCCGGCCGCGAACAGGCCAGCGACCTCATAACGGGACAGCCAGCCGATGTGATCCCGATAGGCCCGCTCGTCGAAGTTCAGTTCGGCGTCGAAATGGGTGACCGGGAACGAGAGCAATCCGCGCCCTAGCGCGGGTCCCAATTCCTCGGCGGAAAGCTGCGACACGGATATCCTCCTGGCAACGGAAATTGCTGATTTCTTGGAGATTAGGTCCGGCGCCCGATGCCGGTCCAACACTGTTTCGAAATCGACCGATACTCGAATGGCATCAGATCAGGCTGGGTGGGGTCCGACCCGCACCCGCTCGTTTGGGTATCGCTCAATACCGAATTGGTGTTCGACGGGTATCGCTTCGGCCCTTTAGCCTCCTTTCACACCCATTGCAGGGTGATCCGGCGCACACCGGCCGGTCACAGGAGGACAGTGATGTTGAAACGTGAGACCATGCCCGCCGATGGCGGCGCCCGCGCCATGGCGGCACCCACCGAACAGCGGCCGGAGCGTCGCATTCCCACGCGCTATCTGGTGCTCGGGCTGTTGTTCATCATCACCGCCGTCAATTACGCCGATCGCAGCAGCCTGTCGATCACTGGCAGCGCGGTCCGGTCGGATCTCGGATTTTCCACCGTCCAGCTCGGCTACATCTTCTCGGCATTCAGCTGGGCCTATGTCGTCGCGCAATTACCCGGCGGGATGCTGCTGGACAAGTTCGGTGCACGGCGCGTCTACGCGGCGAGCCTGGCATTGTGGACACTGGTCACCGCGGCCACCAGCCTCGTCGGTCTGATCACCACCCCGGTGCTGGTCGCATTGTCGATCGTATTCGGGTTGCGATTGCTGCTCGGCGTATTCGAATCCCCGGCATTTCCGGGCAATGCGCGGGTGTCGACCATGTGGTTCCCGACCGCTGAACGTGGCCGGGCGACAGCGGTTTTCAATTCGGCGCAGTATTTCGCGACTGTGATGTTCGCCCCGGTGATGGCCTGGGTCACCAATCAATTCGGCTGGCGCTGGGTATTCGTACTGCTCGGCGTGCTCGGCTTCGGTTTGGCGGTGTTCTGGTGGCGCTGGCTGTATACGCCGCGCGCACACCGCCGCGTCACCCCGGCCGAACTCGATGCGATCGTCGCCGGTGGCGCGCTGGTCGACCTCGATACGACCAAGGGCGAGAACGCGACTCAGCGCAAGCGACTCGATCGGCGCATGCTCGTGCGCGTCTTCTCCACCCGGCCGCTGTGGGGCGTCTATGTCTTCCAGTATGCGGTCAACGCGCTGACCTATTTCTTCATCACCTGGTTCCCGATCTATCTGAACAAGGGCCGCGGCCTGTCGCTGGTGCACGTTGGATTCGTCGCCGCACTGCCGGCATTGGCGGCCTTCATCGGCGGCCTGGTGGGCGGGATTCTGTCCGATGCCCTGTTGCGTCGCGGACGATCGCTGACGGCGGCGCGCAAAATCCCGGCGGCCGCGGGCATGTTGCTCGCCACACTTATCGCGCTGTCCAACTTCAGCGACAGCACCACCGTGATCGTGGCGATCTTGACTGTGGCATTCTTCGGCAAGGGCATCGGTTCCCTCGGCTGGGCGATAACCACCGATATCGCGCCGACGCAGGCGGTCAGCTTCGTGAGTTCCACCATGAATGCCTTCGGCAATATCGCGGGCATTGTCACCCCGATCGTCATCGGCTATCTGGTTTCTTCGACCGGTTCGTTCAATACCGCGCTGTGGTTCGTATCGGCACACGGGTTGCTCGCCGTCGTCGCCCTGATCGGTATGGGCACCATCCGACGTATCGAATTCGACGCCTGATCCGAAATCGGAAGTGTCCCATGACCATCAGATATGGCAGCGCATTCGGTAGCGCCGGAATCCTGCTCGCGGCGGCGCTTGCCGGATGCACCGCGGACCGTCCCGCCGCTCCCACGACGATCGTGTACGTATCGAATGCCGACAGTGCCGAGATTTCCGTGCTCCGGCTCGACAATGTCACCGGTGCGATTACTCCAGTGGATACGGTTTCGGTGTCGGGTAAGGTAATGCCGCTGACAACAAGCCGCGACCACCGCATTCTGTACGCATCGCTGCGATCGGCCCCGTATTCGGTTGCCACATTCGGAATCGACTCCGCGACAGGGAAATTGCGACCAACACCGACGGTTGCTCTCCCGGACAATATGGCCTATCTCTCGACGGACCGAACCGGACGCTACTTGCTCGCTGCCTCCTATACCGGGGACAAGATCTCCGTGAACGCGATAGATCCATCGGGTCGGATTTCGGCGGAGCCGCTGCAGGTGATCGCGACACCGCCGCATGCCCATTCGATCGTCGCCGATCCGTCCAATCGGTATGTGCTCGCGGCCGCACTCGGCGGTGATGTCATTCTGCAGTACCGCTTCGACGAGAGCACCGGACGATTGACGCCGAACGAACCGGCTTCCGTCGCAACCGAACCGGGCGCGGGTCCACGGCACTTGCTCTTCCATCCGAACGGCCGCTATGTCTACGCCACCAACGAACTGGACGGGACGGTCAACACCTACCGTTTCGACCCCGACTACGGCACACTGACCCTGCAGCACTCCGATTCGGTGCTGCCAGCCGATTTCGCGGGCGGCGCACCCGCCACCTCGGATCTGCACATCACGCCCGACGGGCGCTATCTCTATGTCGCCGAGCGAACCTCCAGCACAATCAAGGGATTCCGGGTGGCCGACACCACCGGCGCATTGACGCCGATCGGGTCCACGCCGACCGAGACCCAACCCCGTGGGTTCGCCATCGATCCCCGAGGCCGCTATCTGATAGTGGCGGGCGAGAAGTCCAATGCGATAACCCGCTACACGATCGACGCGAGTACCGGCGTGCTGGCCGCTGGCGACCACCTCGGCATCGGTCGTGATCCCAACTGGGTCGAGATCATCGATATGCCCTGAGCAGCAGCACCTTCCCGCGACACCGTCGTCCGCGACACGCGGAATGTATTGGGACACCATCCATCCGGGTCTCGGCACCGAATAACAGTTGATCGACGCCGCTGCTGGTCGCCCTCGGTGAGCAGCAGCGGCGCAGATCTGGTCGGTGTGTTTCGGGAGGTGCGTCGCCATATGCTGTTGATATTCATCGTGCCCGTCCTTGCGGCGATCATCGCGGTGGCCATCTTCGTGATCGGAGATCGACTGCGGCCGGATTCGTGGGTGTCGACCGAGGAGGAAGCCTCCGGGTCCCTCGTACTGGAATTGATCAACACGCTGTTTCTGGCGGTGGTCGCCTTCGTGGTGGTGATCTGCTGGCAGGAGTACGACAACGCGCACAATCACACCGTTGCCGAGGCCAAGGCCCTGGTGGACACATATTGGACCGCACATTCGATGCCGGATCGGGAACATCGCCAGATCCAGGGCCTGGTGCGGGATTACACCGATCAGGTCCTCACCCGGGAGTGGCCGGTTATGCAGGCGGACCGGCGGCTGAGTCAGCCAACGCAGGACACCTTCGACAGTCTGCGAGATGCCGTGGAGTCGATCAATAGCACCGATCCGGACGTCATGGATCTGCGCACGAGCGCGATGGCCAGCCTCGACGCGGCTGCCGAGGCGCGCCAGGACCGGGCCATGGACGCGAGTTACCAGATGCCCGTATTCCTTTACGCGGCTTTGTGGTTCGGCACTGTACTGCTGTTGTGTTCCGCAGTGCTGTCGGGGGTGGAGGTCACCAGGCGCAGTCTGCTGATGACCGCGCTGCTCGGCATCGTCGTCGGCACGACGGTGCTGGCGATCTACAACCTCGACCGACCGTTCTCCGGTGGAAACAGTGTCTCGAAGGACGCATTCGAATACGCCATGTCCCGCTACGAGCACATCACCTGACGGGTCGGCTCGAGACCTGCGGAGCTGCGACGGATGGGATATCGGCGACATGGCGTTTGTTGTGCAAAGACGAAGGGCCGCGGTGGCGGTGGCGGCAGCGGTGCCGTTATTCGTGGGAGGGCCCGCGACCGCCGATCCGACTGGGCCCGAGTGGTCGGTCATCGGTGATATCGCCACCGGGAGTGCTGCCCTCGACGCGACCGGGACCGGAAGTGCCGCAGCGGATTCCGGGAGTAGCGTCTACGGCGGCGTCTTGGCTCTGGAACCCAGGGGTGTCGCCACCGGCAGTGCGGCTCCGGGGACAGCGATGTCGAGCAATGTGAAGCAGGGCAGCACGACGACCGGCACAGCGGCCGTCGATATCGGAGCCGATGCCCTACCCGCTGGCGGGCGCGCGTATGCGACGGCCGGAGCGGGTGAGACGCTCGGCCTCGACCCCGGCAGCGTCCAATCCGCCTGCACGGGCAGTGCCGTAATCGGCAGCGCGACAATACTGCTCGGTCTGATGTCGGGCAGCGGCATAACCGGCTCCGGTTTGATCGGCACCGGTTCGCTCGGTTCGAGCGGATCCGGGCTCGGTAGTGTCGTGGTCGGCAGCGCGACGACCGGCAGTGCACTGCTGACCTGTCTGCTCCTACTTCCGGCCCCCGAACCAGCCGTACCCGGCATCCCCCTCCAGCTCGGCCCGCCGCCCGCGCCACCGGTACCCGCTTCGCCCGCACCAGCGCCCCCACCGGAATTCACCGCCGCCGCACCGGCACTCGCGACCGCTCCGGAAACGCCGATCCGCACCACCCCGCATCGACCACTGCCCGCGGCGGCCGAATCCGCTCCGGAGAATCCGATTGCCTGGAACCTGCTGGAGCTGGTGACGATCATGGTGGTCACCGTCCTGACCGTGGTCCGCAAGGTTGCTGTACGTCGCAACCGGCGAGCCGAATGACGCGCGCGGGCGTGGCCCCGATCTGCTGAGCCCGGGCGAATGATTGCTCGAACCGACGTTGGGGCTGCGCGTCTCATGGGCGGTGGCTATCATGACGGCGGACACTCAAGAACTGGTCTGGGGCAACGGATTTGGATCATGGGCACCGGCAGGTAACCATGACCCGCACCACACGGGCTGCCCAACGTGGGGCAGATCGGCACGACTGAAGCCGTGCGAGCAGTTTGTTCGTCATTCCGTTGTCATCAACCTGCCGAAGCTCGCTGCTCTGACATAACTGAGGCCAGTGCTGGGTCTGCTCGATTGTCAAGGTTCTTTAGTTTTCAAAAGTTCGGAGTTCATCTGTGGCAACGCACACGCATAACCCACCGGAATCACGCTCCTCGGTCGGTGGCTCACCGGGATTCGGTGCCGGGCCGCGCATCGTGATCTACACCCCTGAATTCGCCGCCGACCCGCACCGGGCCTACGGACAGATGCGCAAGAAGTTCGGTTCGCTCGTGCCCGTGGATCTCGCCCCGGGCGTACCGGCCACGCTGGTGATCGGCTACTACACCGCGGTCCGCATTCTGACCGATCCCGACCACTTCCCGGCGGATCCGCGGACTTGGGAGCGAAACATCCCGGCCGACTGCCCGGTACTGGGCATGATGAAGCGGCGGGAGAACGCCCTGCGCACCGACGGGCAGGAACACAAGCGCTATCGCGAGTCCACCAGCGCGGCGATCAATGACGTCGATCTGCTCGGCATGCACGCTGTGATCGAGCAGATCGCGATCCCGCTGATCAACAAATTCTGTGCCGACGGACACGCTGATGTGTTGCAACGCTATGTTCTTCCGCTGGTATTCACCGCGGTGAACACCATGCTGGGAGTCGACTCCGATATCGGCGCGCGGATCGCGGCGGCAATGGATGCCATGTTCGATGCCGGGGTCGAGGTCGGTGCGGGGGAGCGCATGCTGCACGAGGCGCTGCGGCTGCACGTCGATCGCAAGCGGGAGGAGCCCGGTGACGACATCACGACCCGGTTGATGCGTCACCCGAGCGGTTTGACCGATGAAGAGGTAGTCCAGCAGTTGGTGACGCATTACGCGATCGGGGTCGAACCGCTGGTCCATCTCATCGGCAATGCGTTGCGACTGATGTTGACCGACGATCGATTCGCCGCGGGCATGCACAGCGGTAGTCTGTCGACCCGCGATGCGCTGGACGAAGTGCTGTTCACCGACCCGCCGTTGGCGAACTACTGCATTTCCTATCCCCGTCAACCGATTCTGCTCAATGGCGTGTGGTTGCCCGCTCACCAGCCGGTCGTCATCAGCATGGCCGCCTGCAACAGCGATCCCACCATCAATGCGGTCGACGGGGTCGAACGTGACGGCAATCGCTCACATCTGGCCTTCAGTGCCGGACCACACATGTGCCCGGCACAGGATGCCGCCTATCTGATCGCCCAGGATGCGATCGACCAACTGCTCGATGCCCTGCCCGAAATCGAGTTGGCCGGCCCGGCCGCCGAACTCGGCTGGCGCACCGGGCCGTTCCACCGCGCGTTGACCGCGCTGCCGGTCGTCTTCCCGAAGTCCGCTCCGTTCCCGGAGTTTCCGCCTGCCTGAGATCCCGGGCCAGGGGCCGAGATCGCCGACCATCGACGATCTCGGCCCGCTGTCGGCCGACATCTACATGAGTTTCATCGGCGCGGACGGTGTGAAAACGACGGGGAATGCCGCCATCGCGCGATGGAAGGGGCCGGGCCGCCAGATCAGCTGATCCGCGGGCACCCCGAGCTGGATATCGGGCAGTGCGTCGAAGAGCTGATCGATGGCGTACTGAACCGTCAGGTACGCAACGCCTTTGGCCGGACAGGCGTGGGGGCCGGCGCTCCACGCCAGGTGTGAGCGGTTGCCGAGGCGTCGTCCGTCGGCGTCGTCGTCGCCGCGGATCGCCGGGTCGTTATTGCAGCCGGTGAGGCTGATGACGACCGGTTGGTCCGCGGGCAACCAGATATCGTCGACCATGATCGGCTGGCGCGGATAGGTCGTGCAGAAGTTCGCCATGGGCGGGTCGTTGAACAGAACCTCGTCGATCGCGGTGATCGTGGACAGGTTCCGTCCGAGGACATCCGCGCACTTGAACCGGTCGTCGGTGATCATCAGCAGCAGCGCGTTGGTGATCAGATTGCGCTGCGCTTCGAATCCCGCGCCGTAGAAGCTCATCAGCTGCGCGAAGATTTCCATGTCATCCAGGGCGACGGGGTGGTGTGTCAGCCGTGAGGTGACGTCGTCGCCGGGGTGTTCGCGTTTGAGCTGGATCAGCTCCAGTAGTGCCTCTTTGAGCATGACCATGCCCTGAGCGCTGCGGACCGTGTCGAAGCGCGCTGCCATGCCGTTCGCGACACGCTGCCCGATATCGGGTGGGCAGCCGACTATTTGGTTCAGGACACCGAGAACGAGCGGAAACGCGTACTGGGTCACCAAATTGGCGTTTCCAGCCTTGCAGAAGGTATTGATCAGCGGGATCGCGATCTGCTCGATGATCGCGGGCAGTCCGTGCACATCGATTCCGTCGATGCTCGCGATGGAGGGTTCCCGATAGCGGATGTGGGTAGGCCCGTCGTTGTTCCGTGCGGCCGGGAGCCAGGCCATCATCGGCCGTACCGGGCAGTCCTCGGGGACGGTCTTCTGCCAGATGCGCGGGTCGGCGGGGAAGTGGGTGGGGTCGTTGAGGATTCGCACCGCGGTCGCGTAGCCGATCACGAGGGTGGCCGGCACTCCGGGGGCCAACTCGATCGGAACCAGCGTGCCGTACTTGCGCCGCATCTCCTCGTAGGCGTGGTGCGGATCGGCGACGAACTCCGGGGTGTACAGCGGAATCCGCTCGCCGGTTATGGTCGATGATCCGTGCTGAACTGGGCAAACTCCGGTCGTGCCGGTGTGCGGATCGGACGTGGGGGTGTGCGGTGTGGTCAAAGACGTTACTCCAAACGGTGGAACAGAATTCGACAAAGACTGAATCAATGAGCGCGGGCAGGTTCCTCGAGTAAGGGTCAGCGGTGCGTCGTCGAGCGTTCGAAACGACACACCCTTCCTAGGACCTTTCCGGAACCTGGCGACTCGCCCACGCTAGCAACATAGCAACGCGCAGTCCGCGACGCCCGGGGAACCTGCTTGCGACCCGGTTGGCTCGAGCGTGTCGTCGACGACTATTCAACCGCACCGCCCACGGGCAACCGGTTGACCGACGCGGCTGAATCGCCCCGTGACGTTTCGTGGACACCGATCAGCCGCAGTAGTGGCGCCGTCATCGCCGTTGTCACCAACGCCATTACGACCAGTATCGAATACAATTGTGGGCCAATGAGTCCGGTGCTGAGGCCGACATTGAGTATGACGAGTTCGGTCAAGCCACGAGTGTTGAGCAACGCTGCCAATGCCGCTGCCGATCGCGATGTCAGACCGGTCAGTCGCCCGGCCAAATAAACACTGCCGAGCTTCCCCGCGACGGCCACCACCATGATCACGACCAACTCGCCGATGGCGGCCCGATCGATCGCCCCGAGGTCGACCGCGAGTCCGGCCACGACGAAGAATCCGGGCAGCAGCACCAAGCTCAGAATCCGGGCACCGGATTCGACTGCTTCGCGTCGAGCGCGCGGGAACACCACGCCGAAGGCGAACGCGCCGAATATCAAATGCAGTCCGATCCATTCGGTTATCGCGCCGAGCAACAGCGCGCCGCCGACACCGATCACGATCATTGTCTGCTCAGTGCCCGCGGCGGCGATTCGCGCCAATGTCGGGCGCACGATCCACCACGTCACCACCACAACCGGCACCAGCAGCGCCAGTCGCCACTGACTGCCCATGCCAGGGTGCGCGACGGCCAGCACGACGGCCAGTGCCGTCCAGGCGAAGATATCGACCAGCGCCGCACAGGCGAGGCTGAGCTGACCGATTCCGGTGCGTGTCAGCCCACGGTCCTGCAGGATCCGGGCGAGTACCGGGAAGGCGGTCACCGCGAGCGCACAGCCGATGAACAGCGTGAAGCTGGGTAGGTCGCCGCTGCGGTGGCGCGCGAGCGCGGTCGCGGCGATGCCGCAGCCCAAGATGAATGGCACGGCGTAGGCGGCCACCGATACCGCCGGGATAGACCGTCGGCTGCCCGCGAATACGCCGCGGTCGAGTTCGAGCCCGGCGACGAACATGAATACGGCGACGCCGACATTGGCGAGCAGGGTCAGATACGAGCGGACCTCGTGCGGGAACAACATGTCCGACAAATGCGGCCCCAGCACCGTCGGGCCCGCGAGTATTCCGGCGGTGATCTCCCCGATGACCGCGGGCTGGCCGACGCGTTCGGCCAGCCATCCCAAGATCCGAGCCGCCGCCATGATGAGGGCGAGATCCATGAGGACCACGACGATTTGACTACTTGGCACTTACTTCTCCCTGGCGGTTCGACGGGCTGCCTGCGATCAACTTGCCCACATCGCGCTCAGTGTGGTGATGACACAGTGCAATGCCCGTCCGGCATCGAGCCCGGTGTCGAGGTGACTTCGGGGTTCAGTGTCGACGTGCAGCCCAGCCGGTGCGGTGCCGGTGGTCCGGCAGGCGTTGACGTAGGCGTGGATCGCAGCGGCCGGATCGTCGGCATGCATCGGATCGCACATCCAGCCCACCGGGGTAGCGCACCGGGTAGCCGCCTCGAACAACGCGGGAAGCGCGGCGGCGGTCCGGGTGCCGGATAGCGCCGGGATAAGCGTGAGCCGACCGGGCCGACGCGTGGGATTCAGGTACCGGCACAGGAATTCGACATCGTCCGGCGTCGCGGTCGGTGCGAGGGTTACCGCCAGCGGGTTGCGTACCTGAGCGGCGAAAGACAAGTGTTGGGAGGTGAATTCGTGGCTTCGGTCGCCGATCCACAGCAGCTGGGTCGAACGGTCCCACTCTTGCCGGGGCTGCTGAGGCCGAGTCGCATCCGCCTCGCATGACCGGACCGTGCGCGAGATATGCAGGGGTGCAATAGAACTGTACAGTTCGCGGGAGCCTGAGGGTGCGCTTGCCGCGATCGGGAGCATCGAGGCGACCTCGACCAGCAGATCGCGTACCACCGACGGCGGGTAGCGGTCCGCGGCGCCGCGCAGCATCTGCGCGCAGAGTGCGATAGGCGGGTTCGCGAGGCGCCAATATTCGAGCTGTGCCGCGGCCCAACGGTATTTCCGGTCAGCGGCCATGGTGTCGAAATCGGTGGGTATTCGGCATGTTTCGCTGTCATATCGCAATTGGCCGATGGTCACGATCGGCAAATCGAGGCCGTGGTTCAGCACGGCGGCAGCACTGATCGCCAGCGCACGGCGGGCGGGCAATGCCGCGATATCGAGGGCACCGTGGGCTCGGGCGCCGAGATGTACAGCGAAGGCGCGTCCGCGCGCCGCAGCGGCCAAATCAGCAGTGAGCGAGTCACATTCGCGTGGATGGATCAGTTCCGGCAGCGCTCGCGAACACGGCCCGTCGGTGTGCGGCGATTCGGTATCGCAGCCACTCGGGCCTGCCGTCGAGGGCTCGGTCGCTCGTGATCGGGGGTATTCCGGCTCATCGGCCCAACTCAGATCCTCATCCGAGATGGGAGCATGTTCCGGTGGCACGACGCTGGGATTGAATACCTCGCGGATATAGCACAGCGGTCTCTGATCTCCGAGCATGATGACATACGCCTTCGCCGCGCAGAGGCGACCATCGGGCCATCGCGTGAGGCCCGCCCGGAGCACATGCCGTCGCTGGGACACACCCCGCGAGATCAAGCCGCGCCCGATCGGCACGTGCACATCGTCGGCGCCGGCCGCGGCCGCGGGGCCGCTCACCGCGACGACATAGTTGACCGATGCGGTCACCATATCGGCATTGATCAGACATGAGCGCCGGACGATGACACGGTCGGGGCCGGCCAACCGCAGTGCCTCGGCGACGGCAGGGGGCAACTGCTCGGCAGCGAGTTCATCCTGACGCAGCACCCGTATCTGGAGATCCGTGCCGAGTATGGCCTCGAGTCTTGGCTGGGTGAAGCCGTCGCTGGCCAGCAGCATCCGGGTGACTGGATGACCGAATTGCGCGATCTGCTGTGTGGCTGTCCGGGAACCCGAACCGCCGACCGGGAAATCGCCCGGCGGCTCGGGGTCGGAGCGCGTGATAGTCATAGTGTCCGACTTCGCGCTGTGGTTTTCACGAAGGCCGGAACTAGAGCACGGGGACGTCCGCCACATTCGGTGGCAGCACCGGACGTGCGATGGCCGCGACCTCCGCAGCGTCGCGGGGCCGCGTGGTCAGGCCGAGTACCGGTTCGGTGGTAATTCGCACATCGTCGAGCACCGTATCCGCCAGCGGGTCACGCCAGTGGTCCCAGACGACCGACATATCCAAGTGACCCATGTACTCGAGGTTGGCCGATTCCGCGTGCAGTTTTTCGGTCTCGCTGAGTTCGGAGGCGATTGTGTCGGTTGGCGTGCGCCCTTGCTGTCCCGAGGATTCGTCCACATCGGTGAGCCCGGCCATGATCCGGGTGAACGACACCTCCGGAGTGTCACCGTCGTGCGTCTCGGTGAGTTTGTCCGCGTGCGAGAAGTATTCGTCGGAACCGATGTACTGCTCGTACATGCGCGAGACCAGTACGAGGAACCGTGAGTAGGCCCGTCGGGCAGTGTGCTCGTAGAAGGCCATCGCGTCGGCCTCGCTCATTTCGCCACGCAGGGTGGTCGCGATCGCGGCCGCGGCGACGAGCCCGCCGTAGGTCGCCAGATGCACGCCGGTGGACAGCAGCGGATCGAGGAAGGCCGCGGAGTCACCGACAAGGGCGTAGCCCGGACCGGAGAACCGGTCCGACACATAGGAATAGTCCTGCTCGGCTTTGACTTCGGCGACCTGCTTCGCGCCTTCGAGCAATGCGCTCATGGCCTTGCTGTCACGAATCGTATTGAGGTAGTAGTCATCTCGACCCTGCTCGCGTAGTCGCTCGCCCGCCTTTCGGGCCGAAACGACGTAGCCGACGCTGAACCGGTCATTGGACAGCGGGATGTGCCAGAACCAGCCGCCCTCGGGTGTGGACACGACGTTGATCGCGCCTTCCGGGCTGTCCGGGTGCAGGTGCGCGCCTTCCCAATACGACCAGACCGCGACATTGCGGAAGGCGGGATGCTGCCGACGCATGTTGAAGCGTCGCTTGGCCAGCAGGCCGTATCGTCCCGATGCGTCGACGAGAAAATCGAACTCGGTGGTCTGGGTGCCGTTGGCGCCGGGGCCGGTCCATTCCACGGCTACCGGGCGGTCACCATCGAAAATCACGTTCTCGACATTGGCGTTCTCGATCACCAACGCGCCTTGGTCGGCGGCATTGCGCAACAGGATATCGTCGAATGCGTCGCGCTCGACCTGGTAGGACCAGGCTTCGGCATCGACGAGCTGGGACCAGTCCAACAGCCAGTTATCATTCTGCCACTGGAAATAGCCGCCCCGTTTGATCTGGAAGCCATGCGCCGCGACCTTGTCGAACGCGCCGGAAAGGCGCAGGGTCGACAGGCACGATGCGAGCATCGACTCGCCAATGTGATACCGCGGGAACGTATCTCGTTCCAGAAGCGTCACGCGGATTCCTGCTCGAGCCAGCAGAGCTGCGGTTGTCGACCCCGCTGGGCCGCCACCGACAACGAGGACATGCGGATCGTTCGCCATTGCACACTCCTTGGAACAGCGGACACCGACACGGACTGTGCGTCCACATCGGCAACCGAACCAACTCCGGTCCCACGGTGGTGGATCAACCCGGACCGAGGCGTCGCCGTCCGTTAGCCATCCGTGGCGACGCCCTCGTCAGATTGTAGCGGCAACAGTCGAATCATCAACCGCCGGAGTCGATTTGGAGTTCCCAGACAATCGGTGGTAACCGGTGTCTGAAGGGTAGCCGATACCCCGAATCGGACCTTTGTGCCGGCCCGCCCTCACAGAGCACGCCTGGGCGGGTATCGGATGCGGCCGCGCGGTGTCCGCGAATGCATATCAGCGCAGCGCTTTTCGTCGAGACCGTGCGCCGCGATCGGAGGGAATCGCCTGGGCGTGACAGGCGAGGCTGTTCGCTGTCGCTTGGCATCACCCCGCTCTGTCGGCAAATTCAGAGTAAAGCCCAAATCAGGTCCGCGCGAGGCGTTCGCAAAGTTGACTTCTGCGGTTGGCGAGCTCCGAGCGGCGAGCAATATCCGGATTGCGCTGGGGTGGAAGCCATTTGCCGACGGCAGGTGCCAGCAACGCGGGTGCGAACTGTCAAGTGGGCACCCGCGTCAGCTGATCGACGTGCCTCAGTCGGGTGTCTGCTCGTCGTCGCGTGCCACCGCGACCGTGGCCTCGGCGGCGATTCGGGCGACCTCGGGGGTGCATCGTCCGAGACCGCATGCGGTGGCCACGCCGAAGGCATGACGACCCAACGCCTGCTCGAAAAGCGCACGCGCTCGGTCGCTGTTCTCGACAGAATCCGCCGAAACCACGCCTGCGATCACTGGCCAGTCGGTCGCCAGTGATCGCAAGGGAGCGTAGAAGCGCGGCTCGAGTGGTGCGGGCTCGGCGCCGTACGCACACGGAATATGGACCGGGGGCAGTGGCGTGCCCTGCCTATCCAGTAGTCGCGCAGTGCGATTGAGCAAACCGACCGCGGGAGCCAGACTGCGTGGGGCCAGCAGGCTCTTGTGCTGATAGTCGCCGTAGCACAGGTGCACGGTGGTTTCCGCACCGATCTCGTGCAGCCGTCCGAGGACGCTGGCGAGCTGACGCGCCACCAGCGGGGCCAGCGCCCACCGCGAACCCAGTTGTGTCGCTTTGACCATGCTCAACAGTGCGAGCGGGGACTCCAGCTGCCAGCTGATCCGGTCGCCGTGACGAGCGACTACCTCCGATACCTCCTGCACCATCGCTTCGGCGAACACGGGCAGCTGCCGCAACGCGGCAACCGTGAGATCGGAGTGCCGCAATGCCTTTCCGACCGGCAGTCCACCGGATACGGCTGCGCCCGCGAATGTAAACATTGCGAGATCGAGTGGATTCGGCAGGCTTATCTGAACTCTTGTCTCGGCCAATTCCGGTCGTTCGCGCTGCAATGACTCGAAGGCCGCCACTACCGCATCGATGCGCTCGACCCGGTCCATCGAAACATGCTGTGTTTCCAGCTTGCGGCCTGACCGGAGGCCGTAGCTGGGGAAGTCGCTGTAGTCGGCGAACCCGCCTTCCTCGACGATCTCGAAGACATCGGAATGCTGCTTGCGTGTCCGCAGGTAGTCGATGATCCAGTCGGGGTCGAGATCGCATGGCAAAGCGGTAACCGGCGAGCCTGCCGTGCGATCGGCAAACCATTGCAGGACAGCTTGATCGCCTGTCATCAGGTCCGCTGGAAGACTGCCGACATAGTGTGCGTACCTGGTCATGGATGGTTCCTTAAGGTTCGAAATACATGCGAGCGGTCAGCCAATAGTGGCGCAGGTGCGCGGAGCCGACAACTTCGACGTTTTCCGTTGTCGCACTTGGCGAATTCGGAAATCGGGACGGGCTGTCAGGATGCTGAGCAGAGCTCAGGGTGAACCCTGATCTTCACCCGGATATTGGTGCTGAGCTGGTGATTTATCAGCGCCCGGCTGTCAGCATCGAGGTGTCGGATCGTCGGATGACGGTTCGCCCGAGATCTTCTGGAGGCTGGCATGTTGTGGAAAATCATCGGTGTCGTAGCGGTCGTGTGGATCGCGCTCGCCATCATCGGTGCGTTGATCAAGGGGCTGTTTCCGATTCTGGTGATCAGCGCGGTCGTCTTCGGGTTGTACCTGCTGTACAAGGCGGTCGCGGGGTCGGACAACTCCTCCGTGAGCAAGCTGTAGCGGCCAACTGCGGGGCCCGCCGGGACTCGGGCGTCGCGGTTTCGCCAGAGGTGGGCCGTGCGGAGCGCACGGCCCACCCGCGTTCGAACATCTGCTTGAATGACCTGTGTGGAGCAGGTTCCCGAGGATTGGCAGCGCGGTCTCGTCATCGTGGCGCATCCGGACGATATCGAATACGGTGCGGCCGCCGCGGTGGCGCGCTGGACGGGACAGGGCAAGGACATTCGCTACGTCCTGGTGACCTCCGGCGAGGCCGGGATCGCGGGCATGGCCCCCACCGAGGCAGGACCGCTGCGCGAGTCCGAGGAGATCGCCGCCGCCAAAGTGGTCGGGGTACACGAGGTGGAATTCCTCGGTTATCCGGACGGCCGCGTCGAGCAAACCTTGGCGCTGCGCCGAGACCTGGCCGCCGCGATTCGCCGTCATCGTCCGGAATTCGTGGTGCTGTTCAATTTCGGCGACAGCTGGGCTCCGGGCTACGTCAACAGCGCCGACCATCGCGCGGTCGGCCGCGCCGCCCTCGATGCCATATCCGATGCGGGCAACGAGTGGATCTTTCCGGAGCTCACCGAAACTCCGTGGTCGCCCCGGCTGGCCGCGGTGGTCGGGCCGAGCGCCACGCACGCCGTCGACGTCACCGACACCATCGAACAAGCCGCCGCGTCATTGGCCGAGCACCGCCGCTACCTCGAGGTGCTCAGCTCCGAGCCGGTCGCGGACCAGGTGCGCGCGGTCGTCGACATGGCGACCGCCCCGAAGCCCGGATTTCCGGCCGCGCGCGCGGTCGGCTTCGAGCTCTACCACTTCGGCTGACCGCTGTGATCGAAGTCACCTCTACTGTCGTAGCCGAGTCCGCTTTCGCGAAAATGTCGCGCAGATCACGCCCACTGGTTCTGGCTGGATCGATCGCAGGTGGTCGGGGCTATTGCTGTGATAGCGAGCGACTACTGATTCGGGGGTTGCGATCTGGTGCGGAAACGTGGTGGCCGACCGTCACCTAGGCTGTTGGAGGCCGTGTTGTGAAGTCGATCGCGCTTCTCGGGCGAATGTCGTAACAGATTCCCGCGCATGGGGATATGGGACGAGTTCGCTCTTGTAAACTCGAACGCTTGACTCGCGGCAGCAGAGCGGTCCGTTAGTGAAGTACGTGCGTTCCATTATGCGGGTGTGGTCTTTAGGCGCGCAATAGGTGAGAGGTGTAATACCGGAAATGGCAAGGGATCGTCGTTCCGCACGCGGTAGTCGTCGCCGAGTCGGTCTGCTGTTCGGGAATTTGCTCGCAGCCGCTGTGGAGTCCGCCGCCGACGCCGTCGCCATCCGGTTCAACCCTTCGGGCGATCCGTCCGACGGCAAGCAACTGACCTATCGCGAACTCGACGAGTTGTCCTCGCGCTTGGCGCGCGAACTCATCGAACACGGGGTCGGCGCGGGCGATGTGGTGGCCATCGGTATCACGCGCAGCATCGAATCCGTGCTGGCCGTGTGGGCGATCGCGAAAACCGGCGCCGCGTACGTGCCAGTGGACCCCGGCTATCCGGCTGACCGGATCGCGCACATCCTCTCCGATTCCGGTGCCGTCCTCGGGCTTACCACTGCGGCACACCGGCCGGTGCTCGGCACGACTGTGGACTGGATCGACCTCGACGATCCGGTACACGCTGGGCGCATCGCCGAACGCCCGGCTCATCCGATCTCCTACACCGACCGGGTCCGTCGACTCGACGAACGCCACCCCGCCTATGTCATCTACACCTCGGGATCGACCGGACGGCCCAAGGGCGTCGTTGTCACGCACGGCGGCTTGGCCGGACTGGTCGCCGCGCAGCGCGAACAGTATGCGGTTACCGGGGAGTCGCGGGTCCTGCATGTCTGCTCGCCCAACTTCGACGTTTCGGTGCTCGAACTCCTGCTGACCTTTTCCTCCGGTGCGACATTGGTGATCGCGCCGCCGTCGGTATTCGGTGGCGCCGAACTCTCGGATCTGCTGCGCCGCGAGCGCGTCACCCACATGCTCATCACCCCGGCCGCCTTGGAATCGGTGGACCCGGACGGCCTGGACGAGCTGCGAGTTGTCGTGGTGGCCGGTGACAAGTTCGGACCGGAGCTGGTCGGCCGCTGGGCTGGCGAGCGTGCGTTCCACAACGGCTACGGGCCCACCGAAGCGACGATTCTCGCCACCAGCACACCGCCGCTGGCACCGGGTGAGCCGATCACAATCGGTACGGCCATCGCGGGTATCGGTGCCTTCATCCTGGATGCCCGGTTGCGCCCGGTGCCCGCCGGGGTGATCGGCGAACTGTATCTGTCGGGTCCCGCCTTGGCGCAGGGCTATCTCGGTCGGCCGGGCCTGTCCGCCGAGCGCTTCGTGGCCAGCCCATTCGGCGCCGATATCGGCACGCCGGGCGCGCGGCTGTATCGCACCGGCGATCTGGTGCGGCGCACCGAAGAGAGCGGCGTCATCGAGTACCTGGGTCGCTCCGACTTCCAGGTGAAGATTCGCGGCTTCCGCATTGAACTCGGCGAGATCGACAACGCGCTCACCGGTCACCCGGATATCGACTTCGCGGCGACCCTCGGCAAGACGCTGCCCTCGGGTGCGACCGCGCTGGTGGCCTATGTGCTGCCGAAGGCGGGGGCCGCGGTGGACACCGAGGCGCTCGGCGAATTCCTCGGCGAGTCACTGCCCGCATACATGATTCCGGCCGCCTTCGTGGTGCTGGACGAGATCCCGTTGACCCCGGTCGGCAAGCTGGACCGGGCGGCACTGCCCGAGCCGGTCTTCGCTCCCCGCGAGTTCCGTGCGGCGGAGACGCCGGTCGAGGAGATCATCGCCGAGGTATTCGCCGAACTGCTCGGGGTCGAGCGCATCGGTCGCGACGACTCGTTCTTCGCATTGGGCGGCGATTCGATCCTGTCGATCCAATTGGTCTCGCGCGCCAAGGCACGCGGTGTGGTCTTCACCGCCGCGGAGGTTTTCGAACATCGCACGGTCGCGGCCTTGGCCGAGATCGCCACCTCGGCCGACGCGGTGGAGCAGCAGCTGCTGGCGGAACTGCCCGGTGGCGGGGTCGGCGAACTGCCGTTGCTGCCGATCATGGCGGCGATGCTCCCCAGCGACTCGTCGTATCAGCGGTTCTCGCAGACGATGGCGCTGCGGCTGCCCGACGATATCGACCGGGAGACCCTGGCCGCGACCCTCGGCGCCGTCTTCGACCACCACGACATGCTGCGCGCTCGGTTGCGCGAAGCGACCTCGGACAACCCTCGGACCTTCGAAGTCTTGGAGCCGGGCGCGATCGACGTCGACGCGCTGGTGCATCGGGTAGAGGTGCCCGACGATATCGACGATGCGGAGTTGTCGCGGCGGGCGAGTGTCGAGTACGACGCGGCGCTGGGCCGACTCGATCCGGCGAATGCGGTGATGGCGCAGTTCGTCTGGTTCGCCTTCCCACAGGGCGGCCGCCGTCGTGATGTCTTGCTGGTCGTCGCGCACCACATCGTGGTCGACGGAGTGTCCTGGCGGATTCTGATTCCGGATCTCGCGATGGCCTGGTCGCAGCTGGTGGCGGGGCAGCCGGTGGCGCTGCCCGCCAACGGAACCTCGATGCGGCGCTGGGCGCACGCCTTGCGCGATGCGGCGCAGGATCCGGTCCGAGTCGCGGAACTGCCGTTCTGGCAACAGGTTTCCGATACCGAGGATCCGCTGTTCGGTGCCCGCGCGTTCGATCCCGCGGTGGACACCTTCGGCACCGTCGATCGCGTCGAGGTGACGGTGCCCGCCGAGGTGACCGATGCGCTGCTGACCGCGATCCCGGGCCGGTATCACGGTGGTGTCAACGACGGCCTGCTCTCGGCGCTGGCGCTGGCGGTGAGCAAGTGGCGTGGCGAGAGTGCGGGCGGTACCGCGCTGGTCAAGCTGGAAGGCCACGGCCGCGAAGAGGGGCTGGTCCCCGGTGCGGATCTGTCGCGGACGGTCGGCTGGTTCACCAGCGCCTTCCCGGTCCGGCTCGATCTCGCCGGCGCCGATATCGCCGAGGCCTTCGCGGGTGGAAAAGCCTTGGGCACCATCGTGAAATCGGTGAAGGAGCAGCTGCTCGCGGTCCCCGACAAGGGCCTGGGCTACGGCCTGCTGCGCTACCTGAACCCGGAGACCGCCGCCGAACTGAGCGGTGCCCCCCAGGTCAGCTTCAACTACTTGGGTCGGGTGTCGACGGGGAAGATTCCGGAGGGACTCGGTGCCTTGGGGTGGGTACCGGTCGGGGATCTGGGTCAGCTGGATGCCGAGATGGATCCGGATATGCCCGCCAACGGCGTGATCGACATCAACGCGATCGTCACCGACGGCGCGGACGGACCACAACTCGGTGCGTCGTTCGCCTTCCCGCGCGGAATGTTGTCGCGGGAAAGGGCACAGGAGTTCGCCGATCTGTGGGTCGCGGCGCTGCACGCACTGGCCGAGCATGCGCGGCATCCGGATGCCGGTGGGATGACGCCATCCGATCTGCCGCTGGTCACGGTCAGCCAGTCGGATATCGAAGTGTGGGAACGGAATTACCCGGCACTGTCGGATGTATGGCCGCTCTCGCCGCTGCAGTCCGGTCTGCTGTTCCACGCACAACTCGCCGAGTCCAGTATCGACGTCTACACCTCCCAGGCGACGGTCGATTTGGGCGGCATCGTGGATGCCGATCGACTGCGGGCGGCGGCCCAGGCCATCTTGGACCGCTATCCGAATCTGCGCACCGCATTCGTCACCGGCGCCGACGGACACGCCGTACAGGTGGTCCTGGATCGGGTCGAAGCACCATGGCGGACAGTGGATCTGACGCATCTGCCCGAATCGGAGCGGCTGGCGGAACTGCGGCGGCAGGTGGCTGTTGAGCGCGAGACCGGCTTCGATATGTCGGCCCCGCCGCTGATGCGATTCACCCTGTATCGCACCGATCAGTGGCATCTGGTGATCACCACCCATCACATCTTGCTCGACGGCTGGTCGATGCCGCTGCTGATGCGCGATGTGCTGGTGCTCTACGCGACCCGGGGCGATCGGTCCGCGCTACCGCGGGTGCCGTCCTACCGCACCTTCCTGAGCTGGCTGGCCGGTCGGGATCGGGAGGCGTCGCTGCGGGTGTGGGAACAGGCGCTGTCCGGTGTGACGGAGCCGACGCTGCTCGCCCCGCAAACGCGGACGGTCGGCGGCCATGGCAACGGCAAGGTGGTCACCGAGATCGACACCGAGCGCACCCGCCGGATTTCGGAGCTGGCGGCCGAACTCGGCGTCACGGTGAACACCGTGCTGCAGGCGGCGTTGGGCATTCTGCTCGGGCGGTTCACCGGTCGCGACGACGTGGTGTTCGGCACCACGGTGTCCGGACGTCCGGCCGAGTTGTCCGGCGTGGAGTCGATGGTCGGTTTGTTCATCAATACGCTTCCGGTGCGTGTGCGGGTCGACGGCCGGTTGGCGGTCGCCGAGTTCCTGCGGACGCTGCAGCGCGAGCAGGCCGGTCTGCTCGACCACCACTATGTGGGGCTAACCGATATCCAGCGGATCGCCGGTGCCGGAGCGCAATTCGACACCTTGCTGGTCTTCGAGTCCTACCCGATCGACCGGGATGCGATCGCCGCCGCCGATTCCATCGACGGCATGTCGGTGACCGCCGTCGGTATGGAGGACGGTGCGCACTACCCGCTGACACTGGTAGCGGTCGCGACGTCGACGATCGAGCTGACGTGGCGGTATGCCGGTGGCGGGTTCACCGCTGACGCGGTGGACACCCTTGCCGCGCGGCTGGCCCGGGTACTCGACGCGCTGGTCGGCGATCCCGCGGCCCAGGTCGGCGATATCGATATCATGCTGTCCGACGCCGAGCGGGATCGAATTCTGCTGGGCTGGAACGATACCGGTCATACGGTCGAACCCGAGCTGCTGCTGGACGGCTACCGCCGCGCGGTGCTGGCGCATCCGGATCGGGTCGCGGTGGCCTACGAGGGCGCGGAGCTCACCTACGGGGAACTCGACGACCGGGTGAATCGCCTTGCCCGCCTGCTGATCTCGCAGGGAGTGGGCGCGGAATCGCTGGTCGGTCTCGCGGTCCGGCGCTCGCTGGATCTGGTCGTCGGCATGTACGCGGTGCTCACCGCGGGTGGTGCATACGTACCCGTGGACCCGGATCATCCGGCCGAGCGCGTCGAGCACGTGCTGACCGCGGCGCGGCCGGTGTGCGTGCTCACCACGACCGCGGACGCCGTTCCGGTGCCGGACGGAATTCCATTGCTGCACATCGATACCGCGGATCTGGACGGAGTCGCCGGTACCCCGCTGGAGGCCGGGGAGCTGCTGCGACCGGTGCGCCCGGAGAGCCTGGCGTATGTGCTGTTCACCTCCGGCTCCACCGGACGGCCCAAGGGCGTCGCGGTTTCGCACCGGGCCATCGGTAACCATCTGGCCTGGATGCAGTCCCGGTATCCGCTGCATGCCGATGATGTGTACCTGCAGAAGGCCGCCTTCACCTTCGACGCCTCGATGTGGGGCTACTTCATTCCGCTGCGACTTGGCGCCAAACTGCTGATGGCCACCCCCGACGGCCATCGCGATGCCACCTATATCGCCGAAACCATTGCGGCGCAGCAGGTTACCGTCACCGACTTCGTGCCGTCGATGCTCGCGGTGTTCGCCGCCCACACGCCCGCCGGTGCCATTCCGACACTGCGGCACATCATCGTCGGTGGCGAGCTGCTGCCCGCGGAGACCGTGGCCGCGGTCCGCGCGGTGTGTGACGCGTCGGTGCTCAATGTGTACGGGCCGACCGAGACCGCGGTCGCCGTCACGACCTGGCTCGCGACCGCCGACGATCAGGGCGGTCTGCCGATCGGCTCGCCGGTATGGAACAGCCGCCTGTACGTGCTGGATTCCCGCCTGCGGCCGGTGCCCGCCGGGGTTACCGGTGAGCTCTACCTCGCCGGTGATCAGCTAGCCCGCAGCTATCTCGGGCGCGCGGATCTGACCGCCGAACGGTTCGTGGCCAACCCCTTCGGAACCGGCGAGCGGATGTACCGGACCGGCGACCTGGTGGCCTGGAGCGCACCCAGTGTCCTGAAATACCTGGGCCGCACCGACTTCCAGGTGAAGCTGCGCGGACAGCGCATCGAACTCGGCGATATCGAGGCGGCACTGCTGGCGCAGCCGTCGGTGAACCAGGCGGCAGTCCTGGTGGTTCCCACCGAACTCGGTGACCAGCTGGTGGCCTACGCGGTCCCGGTGCCCGGCGCGCACCTCGAGGTGGAGCCGCTGCGCGCCGCGCTGGCGGGCACACTGCCTCCGTACATGGTTCCGGTCACGATCGTGGAGCTGGGCGAGTTCCCGCTCAGTACCGCGGGCAAGCTGGACCGCAAGGCGCTGCCGCGGCCGACCCTGGCGGGCCGGGAATTCCGCGCGCCGTCCACTCCGCTCGAAGAAATCGTCGCTGGCGTGTTCGCGGAGGTGCTCGGTGTGGACCGGGTCGGCGCCGACGACGACTTCTTCACCCTGGGCGGCAACTCACTGGTCGCCACCCAGGTCGTGGCCCGGCTGAGTGCGGCGTTGGGCGCGCGGGTGCCGGTGCGCATGCTGTTCGACGCACCGGTGGTCGCCCACCTGGCTGGGCGTATCGTGCCGGATTCCGAGCATGCGGATCGGCCGCCGTTGACGCGGGCAGTGCGCCCGCAGCGCATCCCGCTGTCATTGGCGCAGCATCGGATGTGGGTACTCAACCAGGTCGATACCGAATCCCCGTCCTACAACCTGCCCTTCGCCATCCGGCTCACGGGCACTCTGGACGTGCCAGCACTGCGCGCGGCCGTCGCCGATGTATTGGAGCGGCACGAGGCGCTGCGCACGCGCTTCCCGGTCGACGGTCCGGACGCGACGCCGCGCCAGGACATCATGTCCGTGGCCGAAACGCTGCCGAACGGGCTGGAGGTCGAAGCGACCGCGGACCCGGATCGGGTCGCGGCGCTGTTGTCCGCCGGATTCGATGTCACCGAGCACCCGCCCGTGCGCATCCGGTTGTTCTCCGACCCAGCCAGCGACGAGCATCTGCTCGTCCTCGTCACGCACCACATTTCCGCGGATGGTGTCTCGCTGGCACCGCTGGCTCGGGATCTGGCGACCGCCTATCTCGCGCGCACGGCGGGGATCGCCCCGGGTTGGGCTCCGCTGCCAGTGCAGTACGCCGATTTCGCGCTCTGGCAGCACGCGGTCATCGGTACCGAGGACGACGAGAACTCCATAGCCGCACAGCAATTGGCGTACTGGCGGCGGCAGCTGGCCGGTGTGAGCGAAACCGCGCGGCTGCCGCTGGACCGTCCGCGTCCGGCGCAGGCGTCGATGCGCGGTGCGGCGACCGAAATCGCCGTACCCGCGCAGGTGCACGCCGGTCTGGCCAGCCTTGCGCGCCAGCACAATTCGTCGTTGTTCATGGTCGTACACGCCGCACTGGCCGCACTGCTTGCGCGGCTGTCCGGCGGCTCGGATATCGCGATCGGCACGCCGATCGCGGGTCGTGGTTCGGCCGAACTGGACGATCTGGTCGGCATGTTCGTCAATACGCTGACCCTGCGCACCGATGTCGATCGCGACGCTTCGTTCGCGGCATTCGTCGAGCAGGTTCGCGAGACCGACCTGTCCGCCTTCGCCAATGCGGAGATCCCATTCGAGCGGGTGGTCGAGGAGGTACTGCCCGCCCGGGCCGTCTCGGCTAATCCGCTGTTCCAGGTGATGCTGTCGTTCCAGAACATCGAGCAGCCGACACTGGAATTGCCCGGGCTGACGGTCTCGGCCGTCGATACCGGTGAGATCGTCGCGAAATTCGACCTGCAGGTGATCGTCGAGGCGCGCCAGCACGACGATGGCAAGCCGGGCGAACTGGTCATCGGCTTCGCCTATGCGACAGACCTTTTCGAGGAAGCGACCATTGCGGGCCTCGGCCGCCGACTCGAGCGGATCCTCGCCGCTGTCGCCGCCGATGCGCAGGTGATCGTGGGTGCCATCGACATCCTCGATGAGGCGGAAAGGGACCGGGCGCTGGCCGCGCCCGTACGGACCGCCGAACCAGCACCGGCCGAACAGACCACGCTGCTGCCGCAGCTGTTGGCCGATGCCGTTGACACCAATCCGGATGGTGTCGCGGTGATCTTCGCCGATGCCACCGAGCAGCTGGCAGAATGGGAGTACGTCGACCTCGACGAGCGCTCGAGCAGGTTGGCTCGACTGCTGATCGACCGTGGCATCGGTCCGGAGGACCTGGTCGCGATCGGTATTCCGCGTTCGCCGGAGTCCGTGCTCGCGGTGTGGGCGATCGCCAAGGCCGGCGCCGGATTCGTCCCGGTGGATCCGAACTATCCCGTCGAACGGGTCCGGCACATGATCGCCGATTCGCATGCGGCGCTGGGACTTACGGTCACCGAGGTCGGTCCCGACCTGCCCGACGAGGTGCAGTGGCTGACCATCGATGCCGACGATATCGATCGGCGACTCGACGACTACAGCGCTGATCCGGTGACGGATGCGGATCGGTCGCGGCCGTTGCGCGCGGGGCATCCGGCCTATGTCATCTACACCTCCGGATCGACCGGTAAGCCCAAGGGCGTGGTCGTCACGCAGGCCGGTTTGTCGAGTTTCTGCGCCGAACAGCGCGAGCGCTACCGGGTGACGAGCAGTTCGCGCACACTGCATTTCGCATCGCCGTCGTTCGACGCATCGGTGCTCGAGTTGCTGTTGGCCGTGGGTGGCGCCGCGACCATGGTGGTGGCCGCGCCGACGGTCTACGGCGGCGACGAGCTGGCCGCGCTGCTGCGCCGGGAGCGGGTGACGCATGCGTTCATCACGCCCGCGGCGCTGGCGTCCGTCGACCCGGCGGGCCTGGACAAGCTCCGCGTCGTCATCGCCGGAGGCGAGGCCTGCCCGCCGGAGCTGGTGCGGCGTTGGACGATTCCGATCGCCGGGCGGCGTACCCGTGAGTTCTACAACGGGTACGGGCCGACCGAGACCACGATCATGACCAATATCAGCGCGCCGCTGGTGCCAGGGGAGACCGTCACCATCGGCGGGCCGATCCGCGCCATTACCGAGTATGTACTCGACGAGCGGCTCTCGCCGGTGCCGGACCGTGCCGTCGGCGAGCTCTACATCACGGGTGCGCAGGTGGCCCGCGGATACCATGAGCGCCCCGCGCTGACCGCCGCCCGGTTCGTGGCCAATCCATTCGATCGGGACGGTGCCAGGCTGTACCGGACCGGCGATCTGGTCCGCCGGACGGTCGACGGTGCGCTGGAATATCTGGGTCGCAACGACTTCCAGGTCAAGGTCCGCGGCTTCCGCATCGAACTCGGCGAAATCGACGCCGTGCTCGCGGCGCACGAAACCGTTGACTTCGCGGTCACCATCGGTCACGAAATCGCCAGCGGTGCAACAATTCTCGTTTCCTATGTGCATGCCGCCGCCGGTGCGACGGCCGATGCCGACGAGCTCACCGCATTCGCTGCGAACAGCCTGCCCGCGCACATGGTGCCGACCACCGTCATGGTGCTCGACGAGATTCCGCTGACTCCGGTCGGCAAACTCGACCGTGCCGCCCTGCCCGCGCCGGTGCTGCACACCAGGGCCTACCGTGCGCCGTCCGGGCGTTGGGAAGAGCTGGTGGCGAGCGTATTCACCGAATTGCTCGCGCCGTCGACACCGGTCGGTGCCGACGACGACTTCTTCGAATTGGGTGGCAACTCGCTGATCGCCACCCGGCTGGCGGCGCGGCTGGGTGCCGCATCCGATACCCGGGTGCCGGTGCGCCTGCTGTTCGAGGCGTCGACGGTGTCCGCGCTCGCGGCCAGGTTGAGTGAGAACGAGGCCGGAAGCGACCGTCCCGAGTTGGTCGCGGGTCCGCGGCCGGAGCGGATTCCGCTCTCGGCGGCGCAGCAGGCCATGTGGTTCCTCAACCGCCTGGATACGTCCTCGTTGGCTTACAACGTGCCGATGGCGGTGCGCCTGACCGGTGCCGTCGATACGCAGGCGCTGCGGGCGGCGATCGGGGATGTGGTGACCCGTCACGAGATTCTGCGCACGGTATATCCGCCCATCGATGCGGGCCCGGTACAGGTGATCCTGCCTGCGGCGCAGGCGATCCCGCCGATGCTGGTGCAGCGCATCGACCCGGCCGAAATCGTGGACGCGGTGGCCGTGTTGGCCAGGACCGCCTTCGATCTGACCGTCGAGGTGCCGGTCCGGGTCAGCCTGTTCGACCTCGGCGAGGGCGCGAACGGTCGCGAATACGTGCTGGCGATGGTGGTGCACCACATCGCGGGTGACGGTTCGTCGATCGGCCCGCTGGCCCGTGATCTGATGACCGCGTATGTGGCACGCAGCGCCGGACAGTCGCCGAATTGGGCTCCGCTGCCGGTGCAGTACGCCGACTACAGCATCTGGCAGCGCGAACTGCTCGGTGCCGAGGACGATCCGGAATCGTTGGCGGCCAAGCAGATCGGGTATTGGCAGCAGGAATTGGCCGGATTGCCCGAGCAGCTCGACCTGCCCTCGGATCGGCCACGGCCGCTGGTGCGTTCCTACGCCGGTGGCCAGGTGTCGGTGCGGATCGATGCCGAAACCCACAGCGCGCTGGCCGAATTGGCGCGTGCGCAGGGTGTCACGGTGTTCATGGTGGTGCACACCGCGCTCGCTGTGCTGCTGGCGCGGCTGTCCGGGACCAACGATATCGCCATCGGTACGCCGATGGCCGGACGCGGTGACGCCGTGCTCGACGACCTCATCGGTATGTTCATCAATACCCTGGTATTCCGAACCCGATACGACGGCGGCGCGCCTTTCGCGGACCTGCTCGCCCGGCAGCGCGAGACCGATCTGCAGGCGTTCGCGAACTCGGATGTGCCGTTCGAGCGCTTGGTCACTGTGCTGAACCCGGTGCGCTCGCCCTCGCGGCATCCGCTCTACCAGGTGGGGCTGTCGTTCCAGAACCTGGACCGGGTCGCACTGGAACTGCCGGGGCTGACCGTCGCGAGTTTGGATATCGGTGTCGAGGTATCGCAGTTCGATCTGCACTGGTACATCGGCGACTCCTACGATGAGGCGGGCACGCCGCTGGGTATCGGCGGCATGGTCACCTACGCCGCCGATATGTTCGACCCCGCCACCGTGCAGGGTTTCGTGGACCGGTTCGCGCGCCTGCTCACCGCCATCGCGGGTGATCCGGGTGTGGTGGTGGGCGAAATCGATCTGACCGAGGCGACCGAACGGGCCGCGCTGCTCTCGGATGCGGCCGAAACGGCGCACCCGGTATCGGCGGATTACCTGCTCACCGGCTACCGCCGTGCCGCAGCGACGACACCGGATGCGGTGGCCGTCGTGCACGACGAGACCGCCTGGACCTATCGGGAATTCGACGAGCGCGTCAACCGCATCGCCAGGTACCTGATCGCCCAGGGCGTCGGCCCCGAATCCGTTGTGGCGCTGGCGATACCGCGTTCACCGCAGCTGGTCGCCGCGATGTATGCGGTGCTGACCGCGGGCGGTGCGTACCTGCCGCTGGACCTCGACCACCCGGCCGACCGGATCGGGTACATGGTGGCGACGGCCGAGCCGGTCTGTGTACTGACGACCGATGGCAATTCGGTACCCGTCACCGGAGTTCCTGTCATCGATATCGACGCGCTGGATCTGTCGGAATACTCCGGCGAGCCGATCACCTTCGGTGAGTTGCGTGCGCCGCTGCACGCCGATCATCCCGCGTACGTGCTGTTCACCTCCGGCTCGACCGGTCGCCCCAAGGGCGTCATGGTCTCGCACGGCGCGATCACCAACCAGATCGAATGGATGGTGGACCAGTACGGGTTCGGTCCCGAGGATGTGTATCTACAGAAGACGGCGACGACCTTCGACGTATCGCTGTGGGGCTATTTCGCTCCGCTGTGGGTCGGCGCGCAACTGGTGCTCGCCGCACCGCACGGACAGCGCGATCCGGGCTATATCGCCGAGCTGATCGCCACCCACCGGGTGACGGTCACCGATTTCGTTCCGTCGGTACTGCAGGTCTTCCTGGCCGCTGCCCGGGTGGAGCAATTGGCCTCGCTGCGTGCGGTGTTCGTCATCGGTGAGGCCTTGCCGCCCAACACCGTCGCCGATTTCGCCGCGCTGTCGGATGCCGGACTGCACAACCTGTACGGTCCCACCGAGGCGGCGGTATCGGTGACGTATCGCCCCGCCTCCATCGATGACCGATTGACGGTGCCGATCGGTGTATCGCTGTGGAATACCCGTACCTATGTGCTGGATTCCCGGCTGCATCTCGTACCCGCCGGTGTCGTCGGCGAATTGTATTTGGCGGGAAGCCAATTGGCGCGCGGCTACCTCGGCCGTGCCGACCTGACCTCGGATCGGTTCGTCGCCGACCCGTACGGCCCGGCCGGTGCCCGGATGTACCGGACCGGTGACCTCGTGCGCCGCCGTGCCGACGGCGTACTGGAATATCTGGGACGTACGGACTTCCAGGCGAAGATTCGTGGCCACCGGGTCGAGCTGGGGGAGATCGAGGCCGCGCTGCTGGCGGATCCGTCCGTCGCCCAGGCCGTGGTGGTGGTGGCGAAGTCGGAGACCGGGGATCAGTTGGTCGCCTACGTGGTGCCCGTAACCGAGCTCGATGCCGATGTCCTGCGCGAATCGCTGGCACACGTGCTTCCGGGCTATATGGTGCCTTCGGCCATCATGGTGCTCGAATCCTTCCCGGTGAACAGCAGTGGCAAACTGGATCGGGCCGCGCTGCCGCGGCCGGTACTGCGCGCCCGCGAATTCGTGGCACCGGCCACCGACACCGAGCGCGCCGTAGCCGAGGTTTTCGCCGAAGTACTCGGCATTGCTCGGGCCGGAGCCGAGGACGATTTCTTCGATCTCGGCGGTACTTCGCTACTCGCCTTCACCTTGCAGCGGGCGCTGACCACCCGCCTCGGCATCGACGTGCCGATGGCGGCGCTGTTCACCACGCCCACCGTGCGCGGTCTGGCCACCCGCCTCGACAATCCGGAGGAGCCCGCGGCCGTGGTCCCGGGCACCGACATCGCGACGATCACCACTGACGCAGTGCTCGAACCGGAGATCGATGGGGTGGGTCTCGCACCGGCAAGTGCCGAGGCACAGCGCGACGTACTGCTCACCGGCGCGACCGGATTCGTCGGTGTGCACCTGCTCCGGGAACTGTTGTCCGGCACCGATGCTACGGTCTGGTGCTTGGTGCGCGGCGACGATAACGAGCGGGCCTACAAGCGGATTCGCGACGCCATGCAGCTGTACCGGATCTGGGACGATGCCTATCAGGGGCGAATCGTCGCTGTCGCTGGCGATCTGGCCGCGCCCGGACTCGGACTCGATCAGTCCGACTGGGCTCGGCTCGCGCAGCAGATCGACACGATCTACCACAATGGAGCCCGCGTCAATCACATCGAGCCGTACACGCGGTTGCGCGCCGCCAATGTGTCGGGCACCCGTGAGGTGCTGCGGCTGGCGACCACCGGGCGGATCAAACCGGTGCACTTCGTCTCCACGGTCAACGCGGTGATTCCGAATGCGCCCGCACCGGATTTCGTCGCCCGTGAGGATGCTCGAGTGCCGGTCGGCGAGGTATCCGGAAACGGTTATGTGGCAAGTAAATGGGTCGCCGAACAACTGATCCGCCAGGCCGGTGAGCGCGGTGTGCCGGTCAGCATCTACCGTCCCGGCACCGTGTCCGGTGATCCGCGACTCGGCGTGAACAGTGTCGACGACTCGTTCTGGAACATGATCCGGGCGGCCGCCATTCTCGGCCTCGCCCCGGATATCGGCGATGCCACCATGTCGCTGGTGCCGGTGAACTATGTGGTGGGCGCCATCGTCGCGCTGGCGGATCAGCCGCCGGTCGGCGCGGCCTATCACCTGGTGAACAACCGGCCGGTGGCGATCGGCGATATCTTCGAATCCCTGCGCAGGAACGGGATTCCAATCGAGATCGCATCCATCGAGGAGATCGCGACCAAACTGGCCGAGGAAGCGGCGGCGCGCGATGCGACCGGCGACGATTCGCTGGTGCGTGCCGCCTTGGTCAGCGGCAACTACGGCGGGGCCGCGGCCGCGGTCGAGGACACCAATACCCGACTCGAGTTGGCGCAGTACGGTATCCACTGTCCACCCATCGATGCCGAGGCCTTGGACGCCTATGTCAGGGCCTTCATCGATGCGGGTTTCTTCCCCGCCCCGAGCGACGTCCAGCTGTAGAGAGGAACTCATGTCCGCCGAAACCCAGTCTCGTCCCGCCGCCGCCTCGGGCACCTTCGCCCTCGGTGGTGACCTACCGGTCACGCGCCTGGGCTACGGTGCGATGCAGCTGACCGGTGACGGTGTATGGGGCGACCCGAAGGACCCGGACGAGGCCGTGCGGGTGCTGCGTCGTGCCGTCGAGCTCGGTATCACCCTCATCGATACCGCGGACTCCTACGGTCCGTTCGTCAGCGAAACGCTCATCCGCCAGGCCCTGCACCCGTATCCGGACGACCTGGTCATCGCGACCAAAGCCGGGCTGGCCCGGCCCCGTCCCGGTGAATGGGTGCCGATCGGTCGCCCCGAGTACCTGCGCCAGCAGCTGGAATTGAGCCTGCGTCATCTCGGCGTCGACCGCATCGATGTGTTCCAGCTGCACCGGATCGACCCACAGGTGCCGCTCGCCGACCAGCTCGGTGAGCTGGCGTCGCTGCAACAAGAGGGCAAGATCCGGCATATCGGCCTGTCCGAGGTCACCGTCGCTCAGCTGGACAAGGCGCGCAAGATCGCCGATATCGTCTCGGTGCAGAACCAGTACAACCTCGCCAACCGCAGTGCGGAGGACGTACTCGAATATGCCGAGGCGAACAACATCGCCTTCATCCCGTGGTTCCCCATGGCCACCGGCGATCTCGCCCGCCCGGGTGGTCCGCTGGATTCGCTCACGCGTGAGGATGCCAGCCCGTCCCAACTCGCGCTCGCCTGGCTGCTTCGCCGCTCGCCGGTCATCCTGCCCATTCCCGGCACGTCCAGCGTGGCGCATCTCGAGGAGAACACGGCCGCCGCCACCATCACACTCACCGACGATGAATTCGCCGCACTGTCCGCGGTGAGCACCCCGGCATCCGGGGGCGGTGGACGCGGTTGGCGCTCCCTGCTGCCGAAAGCGTCGCGTAGCTGAGAAGCGCCGGGTCCGCTGCTGAATGCGGACGGGTTCGGGGCGGTGGACGGGAGTCGGGCAGGCGGCTATAGAGCCCCGAAGACATGGCCGGGGACGTGGCCGGGGCTCGGGGAGGCGGCCGGGACTCTGGACGTGCCGGGGCTCCGGAGAGGCGGCCAGAGACTCGGGGAGGCGGCCGAGACTCGGGGACGCGGCCAGGACTCCCGGGGACGCGGCTGGGACTTGGGGAGGCGGCCGGAACCCCAGGGACGCGGCCAGGAACCCGGGGAATTGGCCGGGGCCCGGGGAGGGCGGCCAGGGACCCCGGGGAGGGCGACGAGGGACCCGGGGAATGGCCGGGTACACGGGGAATCGGCCGGAGACCCGGGACTTGGATCGGGAGCGCCGACACCCGATTTCGATTCCGGCAGACGTGATGGCCACTGACCGATGGCATAGTGCAGCAATCGGATCGACGAGAGCAGCATGATGTACGAAGCACAACTGGTGGCCAATGACGCCGCCTATTACTACTTGGCCCGCTCCGGCCGGGTCACCGACTGGCCGATGTGGTGGGTATTCGACAATGGTGACGCGCCGCTGACCGCTGCCGATATCGCCGACCACATCGGCGAACGAGCCGAACTGCTCGAACCGCTGCGCCGTCGGATCCAGGAGGTGCCCGGAGGGCTCGGGCACCCGTTCTGGGTGGTCGACGACAGTCCGATCGACAGCCACATCGTCGCTCATGCTGCGGCACAATTGAATTGGGCACAGTGCCAGGACGAGATCGGGCGCATTCTCGAGCAGCCGCTGGACGCTCGGGTCATGGCCTGGCAGCTCCACGTATTTCCGAACGTCACCGGTATCCCGACGCTGAGTGGCGTGGGCACCGTTGTGCTGATGCATGTCAGTCATGCGCTGATGGCGGGTCCGGCCATGACATCGCTGTCGGAGGCGTTGTTCGCCACGGTGCCGTTGCGGATCGAGGGGCAAGGCCCGACCACGCAGCGCCCGCGCCCCGCGCTCGCCGCCGTGGCGGGTGCGCTGCGCTGGCCGTTGCAGGCGCTGCGTTTCAATGTCCGCGTCCGACGTGAGATGCGCCGGATCGCCCGCGAAAACGACGACAGCGGGCCGAATGTTCCACCGGTTTCCTCCACCCGGCTCAACCGCCGGATCGGGCCGGGACGCGCCATGCGGACGATTCCGTTGGAGCTGAGCCTCGTCCGTGCGCAGGGGGTTACGGTGACGTCGGTCGGGCTGACGGCGATATCGCACGCATTGCAGCGCTATCTCGAAAAGCGCGACGGTAGCTGTCCCGACGATCTCGCGGTATTGGTGACCGTCGCGGTTCCCGACGCGCCGGTAATGGGTGTCAATCGTGTCGGTGCCGATGCTGTCGCCCTGGCAGCGGCGGAACCCGACCTCGCGGCTCGTGCGCGGGCGATCGACGCCACGCTCCGGGCGCGCCGCCATTCGGCGTCGAGCCGCACGGAACTCAACCGTCTCGCACTCATCGACCTACTGTCGAGCCGCACCTACCGGGCGCGATTCGGTACGTTCGGGCCCGCCGATCCGGACGCTCCTGCGCACGCGCACACGATCCTGACCAGTATCAGGTGCGAGCCGACCGCCGAATGGTCATTGTCGGGCAAGCCATTTCGCTTCGCGGGCATGCTGCCGCCGGTGTATCCGGAAATCGGTGTGGCACATTCGTTCGTCGGCGCTGGCGACAGCTTCACCGTATCGGTGGCATGCGATCCGGCGATCGTCCCCGACCTGGATGATTACTGCGACCTCCTGCGAGAGTCGTACCGCGAAGTCGCCGCCGCCCTCGGACAGTCGCAGTAACGACTCACTGTCCGGTCAGCTGTCGTGTGCAGGACCCATTCGACTCGGCTCGACGGACGCTCTACCACTTCGGCGCAAGATCGAACATGCCTACCATGCCACCGGCAGGGCCTTCGGACCGCGAACCAGCAGGCCGGACTTCCACGGCACCTCGTCGGCCGGTACGGCGAGGTGCAGGGTGGGGAACCGTTGCAGCAGTGAGCTGAGCGCTACTTGCAGCTCTACCCTGGCCAATTGCGCACCGAGGCAGTGGTGCGCGCCGTGTCCGAAGGCCATGTGCGGGTTGCGTTCTCGGGTCAGGTCCAGTTCTTCGGGGTCTGCGAAGACGGTTTCGTCCCGGTTGGCCGCCTGGGTATTGACGAACACCGACTCACCGGAGCGGATTTCGACACCACCCAGTTCGACGTCCTCGGTGGCAATTCTGGGAAAGGAACCACCCGAACCCAATTGGACGTAGCGCAGTAGTTCCTCCACCGCGCTCGGGACGAGTTCCGGCCTGCTACAAAGCAATTCCCAGTGTTCTCGCTCGGTGAGTAGCACATAGGTGAAGTTCGCGATCTGGTTGGCCGTGGTCTCGTGGCCTGCGATGAGCAAGCCGATACCCAGGTTGACCAACTCCTGCTCGCTGAGCCGGTCCTCGTCATCGCGTGCGGCGACCAATGCGCCGAGCAGATCGTCGGTCGGCTGCTCGCGACGCTGCGCCACCAATTCGGTGAGCTCGTCCTTATTGCCGAAGTACCGGAACAGGAGGGCCTGATTTACCCCGGCCCGTGCGGCTATCTCTCGCACGGTGGCGCGCTCGTAGCCGCGTTCGGCGAACAGTTCTTGTGCTGCCGCCAATATGGCGAGTCGCGTTGCGGCCGCATCCCTTTTGCGGCCGACCGGCTCGTACTGATCAGACATTCGCCCTCCGGTTGATCTCAGACAGTGCAGCGTAAGTCGCGTTCCCAAAATTGGGAACGGGGATTGTGCAAGCGACCACTTTGTGGCTGTACTGTTGCGCACCTGGCATCGCTGAGAATTGGACCTCGATGTGGTGCTGGAGGCGTCACGATGCGGAAAGGCGTTGGTCGCGCGGTCCTTCGGGTTCCATTGCTCACCTCTTGTTCCCCCTTGCCGGGAGGTGCCGGGGATAACCGCCGCGACCTGCGATGGGTGCCGTTCGTGACCCCACTCCCGGTTGCGGAATCCAGAATTCCGCAACGGGAGTGGGATACCATCTTGCGCCATCGTAAGGACAATTGATGGATGCCCGCGATCGGCTGTTTCTTGTTTCCGCCGACGCGGATCCGCTCTTATCATTCGGTCAGCTCGAGGCGTGGGCCGAGATCGTCGCACGGTGTTTGCAGAAGAATGACGTCGGCGCGGGTGACGTGGTAGTCGCCGAGCTACCGAATTCGCCTGCATTCGTGGCCGTAATGTCGGCCGTCTGGAATATCGGCGGGTATTCGCGGCCGTGGATCTGCGACTGAACGCACGGGAGAAACAGCAGATTTTTACACTGGCCAGGCCTCGGGTGGTGGTCGCGCCGATCCTCGCTTCGACCGAGTCGCCGACGCTATTGTGGCGCAACCCCCACTGCCACGCGCACTTGGCCGACCATCAGATCCCGGGCCAGCTCCGCATCGTGGGTCGATTACCCCAGTTGCCGAATGGAAAGCCCAGCCGCCGCATGGCGGCGCAATTGTTCGGAGTGGGCTGAGAACGCAGGTATCCCAACCACCAACGCTGGTTCGCCGACTCAACGCGCAAGACCGACACCAGCGCTCGGTCCAGCGCTTCCCAGGCCGCGTCGTCGTCCTCCGGCACGACAATCGTGGGTGCCTGTCGAAGATCGGCGGGATCGCGGAGCTGATGGTCAGGCCGGCCGATGTGCCATCCATGATCCATGAGGCTTCCGCCACCGTTCCGATTCGCCAGGAACCGCCATCCGAGGTGGTGACGTTCACCCACCAATCATCGCCGGCTCCAACCAGAAAGCGCCAACGACTTCGAGTAGGTCGGTCAGGCGGATGCGCATCCTCAACCAGACTCGACGCCTCAGCGCCGCTGGTCGGCGTTTTCCGGTGCGTAGATAGTGGGACTCACCGCACTTGGTGGTAGTGGACCCGGCGTGGCATCGGTAGCACGGATGTCGTTCGTGGTTTCCGGATCCGATTCGAGTGGCCGGTCGCCGCGACGGCGGGTGGGGGCTGTGTCATTCGGCGCGAAAGCCCTGGCTGGGCGGTCTGGGGTTCGTCTCGTCTTCGACCAAGGCGTTACTAGTGGACTCCGCTCGACCGAGCGAGCCGTCGGTGACCGAGAAGTGCTGGACAGCAGCGATTTCGAAGGAGTTGCGCTTTGTGTGGGTGCCGGTCCGGAACGCGCCCATGGGGTAGTTGATGGCGAAGGGCCGTGCGGTGCGGCGGGCTGCTGCGCAGATGGTCCGGGTCGCCCATCGGATGTGATCAGTTCGGCAGCGAGCTCGTGTTCGCGACGATCGACACTCGCGCCGAGGTGAGAACGGCCTTCGGCACCGAGGGGCGCGGAGACAGTGATTCGGTCGGCCGGACCGTCGGGGCGGGCAGTCGCGTGTTCGGCCGGGATTTCGGTGGTTCCGTGCGGCGCTGTGCCACCGAGGCGGGTGGGCGTGTGCTCGGCCTGGACCGGAGGCGAGTTCGCTGCGGCACCGTCTGCGGTGGAGGCCCCTTTGTCAGCGGCCACCAGGCTCGGTGAGTCCGGATGACTGTCGTAGGAGATCCGCGAATCTTTTACCGTCGCAGACGCTTCCCGCTGCGGGGCGTTGGGATATCGGCGCTCGGGCATGTCGGCGCCGCTGTGGCTGTCGCGGTCGGGGGTAGGAAGATGGGCGGGCGAATGTCTGCCGCCGAGCTCCGAGGGCTCTGTCGACCGGCGGTCGGCGATCCCGCGCGGCACCTCCATCGGAGCCTTCGGAGCGGGCGACATACCAGGATCGGCACCTATCCGCGGCAGGGCGGTCGGCGCCGTCGGAGTACTGGGACCGTCGATGCCGCCGGGTACGCCGGTGGTGAAATCCAGCATCGCCACCTTGTCATCGAAGTCGGCGACGTGCCGCATGATCTCATCGGCGTGGTCGTCGAGCACTTTGGCGTACTGTCTGACCTCGTCGGGCTCGATATGTAGCGGTGGGAGAGATGAATTACTAGGCGGCGGCGCCCCCAGGAGATGGCTGGCCGCGTCATAGGCGATGCCGTTGATCATTCTGTCGACGGTGTGTTCGAGCGGTTCGATGGCCTTGCCCATCACCTCGGCGACGAGGTAACCCAAGAGATTCTGTTCCATTTGATCGCATATCCGCCGTGCCGCCGCCGCGAGGGCGGGTCCGGCGGTAGGTCCGGCGGGCGTGGCGATGATCGCGGCGTAGCTCATCGCCAGAGCGGCAAGTTCGGCCAGCACTGCGACTTTGACCACGGCGATCGCGTCTGCCGCGATATCCAATGTCGTCGCCACGACCTTGCACGCCGCGTCGAGGCCAGCCATATGCGTCGCACTCATCCGCCCCCAGGTCGCGAGTAGTTGTTCGTATGAATGTCCGGAATAGACCGATCCCATGTCCTTGATGACCCCGGTTGCGGATTCATGAGTGTTCCGGACGTTGGCGGCCAAGTTCTGCACTTGGTGTCCGAGCATACGTACGTCGTCTTCATTGATATCCGGATACTGAACGCCGCAGAAATTGAGAAAGAGCGCGACTTCGTGCGGTATTTCTATAGCCACATCCGCATCTCCATCGCTCGGTCCCGCACTGCATAGGGGATTCCGTGAGTGATGCGGATCAGGAGGGGATGCACCCACCCTGTGGCTGATTGTTCGGAGGGGGCCGGTGTGTGCCACCACTGTCTCTTCCGCGTCGCTCGCACGCGAGCGAATGCGATGACATGGTCGGGTTCCGCACGTCTTACCAACGACGGTAGTTCCGCGTCCCGGCGGTCCGTCGCGGCTTCGGCGCGCGCCTGCCGGACCCGTCGCCCACTCTCGATATCGGCCGTATCCTCCCCTCGGCCTATACCTTTCAACGTCCGGCCGGCACCGCGAGGAGTCTTCTCGGCGGCCCGTGCCGCTTCCTCTCCATCTTCCTCGGCCACTCGCCGGGTGATCCTGCGAAGGAGCTCGCTGAGCCTGTTCCTCGGCATGACTGCAATTCTATTTGCAGAGGCAAGTATTTGCACAATTATGATTGCATGATGGGTAATTACGTTTTTCGCACGGTTGGGGCGTCGGTTAGCTGTGCGCCACTGCGAAGGCATCCGACGGCTGCCTTCGGTCGCGGTCTCACCTGCGCCTGCGCGAACCGGATGACCGTCCGGTTCGCCAGGTCGCGATGACGTCACCGATCGCGAAGCTGATGGCGCGACTCGTCGACGACATCAGCAGCGCGTTGGAGCGCGGCAGCGCTTCGATGGCCGGAAGAATCCGCCGCATAGCGAAACACGCATGGGACCCCGCCGAGGCCCTCCGCTCATCCGACGCACAGGGCGCGGCGATGCGCGCATTGAATCAGGATTTCGAGTGGGAACCGAGCATCGAGCACGCGGGCTCGCCCACTATGGGCGCTGGCCCGCAGCCAGCGCGCATCGTGTACCACTACACATCGGCCGAAGGTATGGCAGGGATCCTGCGCACTGGCAAGCTCCGTTCGTCCTGGGCCCCGACGGCCGCCGCCCCCAGTTTCTGACCACCATCCTCCTGGCAGGATGACCGACGTCGAACTGGCTGACCACAGTGGCATGGCGCCACATCTGTGTCGGGTGAGAGGCTGTCCGGGAAAACGGTGGCGTCGGTGCCGAATGGGATTGTTAGCGGTCATGACCTCGTTAACGATTACCATCCAGTTGCAACCGCATTGCGGTTGCGTTCGAGCGTTGACGTGGGCTAGAAGGTTGGAATGGCCTTGGACGGTGTGAGGGTACTGCTGCCCGTCCAGTATTCGGGCAGTGCCATCTTCTGCAGGATTCCCGATGCCGCCGCGAAGTTTTCGGCTTCGGCGGCCGCTAGGTACTCCCGGCTCAGGTGCACATTGATGAATCTGTTCATCAATGCCGCGCGCTCCCTGGTTACGGTGCCGGTCAGGCTTGGCAACGAATTCCCGGTGCCCGACACGACATCCCGAATGGCATGGATGACCGGCTCCGTGGGGTTGTTGAAGTAATCGCGCAGGAACTGTTGCTCGGGCGCGGTGAAGCTGCTGAACTGCAGATCCGGATCGGCGAAGCGACGTTCCGCGAGCCGATGCGCGGTCCGCTTGAACAGCGCGACATTGGCCGGTGTCTCGCCCAACTTGAGCACACCGAGCGAGGCAATCGCTTGCCCGACATGCTTGTCCCCGTCCCACATATTCGGCCCCCAACTGGTGCGGTAGTTGTAGGCCTTGATGGCGTTGGTGCGCATTTCCTTGTCTGTGAATCCTGCGCTGAACAAAGCCGCTTCGGCGTCACCGAGGCTGGCGCCGCGGTCGACCACTCGATCAATCGCGACGGCGGCACCCATCGGTGTGTGCCCATACGTCGCCGCGGCGGACCTGGCGGAGTCGATGATCTGCTCGCGGGTTCGGTAGTAGTTGCGGATCCAGCCGAAACGATCCGCTTCGACCGCCATCCGCATATTCGCCAGCTCGGCTCGTTGCCGCATCCCGGCGCGTGAACTCAACGGTGCTCGTCTGCGGCCCATGAGGTATTCGGTCACCGGCGAGGCGTTCGTTGTGTTGAGCGCCGCGAGTCCGGTGACCAGGCGCTGGGTTCCGGACATACTGCCGCCCGCTCCCATCATGGCGCCTCCTCCGCCACTGCCACCACCGGCTTGGGCCGCATGTCCGGTCGCGAGCACACCACTGATCCGACCAGCTATCCGGGAGGGAGCGGCGGCAAGGCCGCGGCTGATTCGGCGTAGCAGGACAATTCCGATGATCATGAACGATCCACCGATGAAGATCACCGCGATGCCGTGGCCCTGCGTCTGTTTGAAGACATCGCCGAGGACCAGTGCGTAGATGCCGAGATATACGGTGAACGCGATCATCTTGCCCGCCGATACGAAGGCATCCACCAGATTACGCAGCAAGAAGGTCTGGCTCGGTCCATAGACGTATCCGCCTGCGGCGAAGCCGAAAATGGCCATGAACGCGTGATAGATCGCCTCCGCCGCGGCCACCACGATCTTTCCGGACAAATACACGCCGAACATCAGCAGGACGGCGGCGAAAACCAGCAACAGCAGGCCGGTGCAGATCTGGCCCGCATTGGGATTCTGGCTCTTGGTGTACGCCGCGACATCGCCGCAACGTTTCAGACCGGCGGTGACCTTGTCGTCACTACCGGCCAACACCCCGTCCGACCATGCCGCTCGGCACGCCGGTGAGTCGTCCACGACATGGCCGAAGTTCCACACCTGCAACGGATAACGCACGAAGTTGTCGGCGAGCGTGCCCTCGATCGAATCGACGACCACGTTCGGGCTCGGGTTCGATTGACCGTTGAGGCCCGCGGCTACCGCCACCCCGACGTCACGTCCCTGTGCGAGCAATCCGTCCGAGGACAGCACATCGGCCATCGGATGTGCCAGGTAGGGCACGCTGAACAAGGCGACACCGATCATCGTCACGACCTGAAGCGTGGCCTTGGAGAAGTATCCGCGAACGATGAACCAGCCCACAGGTACTGCGCCGATGGTCACCGCGAGCAGAAGGATGACGGGCGTGCCGACTTGTCCGGCGAGCGTGTCGGCGACCCGGGTCAGCGGGTCTGCGATCAGGTCGAGCCAGCGAAAGCTCACCACGTACTCGATCACCCAGATTCCGGTGACCTCGGTGGCCATGAACCCCGCGAATTCCAGATCGAGCGCGGAGGACAACGCGGCATTTCCGGGATGGAGAATACTGCCGTGATCCGTGGCGAAGACATAATTCGCCAGCGGAACTCCATGCGAATCCCGGACATTCATCCAGCCGACGCCATCAATCGTCGACGAGCCGGCAGTCACGGTTCCCGTCTGTGCCGTCGCCACCGCGCCGATTGTCATGGGAACAATGAAAAGCAGGAATACGCCGAGCAGCAGCCGGGCCGTTATTCTGCGCAGCCGAGACGCGCCGACCCAATACCCGCATCGACGCAGCACCGCGCGCGGCCGCCACCGCGCGGTGTCCCAGAACTCCAAGTCCGACAACGCATTCAGGCGGTCGAAATTGCCCGATATGAGTCGTGTACCAACGAGGTTATCCGATCGCCCGATCACGCATACAAACGTAATCGTTGGTAGAACACCGAAAACCCATTGGGCTCAGGGTGATTCGTATTGAATTCGTATGGATCCGGGCGATTGTTACCGACAGCACATCGAATTGTTTTGGGCGTGATTCGATATCAGGCCGGCGGCAGTTCGGAATGTCTGGCGAAGGCCTGATCGATCAACTCCGACGTCGCGCGCGTGGCGATCAGCCGGGCGATGGCCAACTCCGATTCGAGTTTTGCGCGGTCCTTCGGTGTGCGCCCGGACTGTTCGTAGACCTGGCCCGCCAGGAAGTAGAACAGTTGGGTCGCATATTGATCGGCGATCTGATTGCAGTCCGCTCTGAGTCGCTCGATCAGTTCGAAGGCGTCGCGTGCGGGAATACCCGCATCGACGAGTCGGGTGGTCAGGTCACCGCAGCGCGGATTGGTCACCCGGTAGGCCTCGTGCGGATCGCCACTGGCGGCGAGTGCCTGCTGCACGTATTCCGGAAGTTCCGGGGGTGCTTGCTTGCGCTGCGCACGAGGGGAGCCAGGCGCGGCGACCGTCGTCGGCTCGGAGATCGGCTGATCGTTGACGCCGAGCACCTCCGCCAATCCGTCGCCACGATCCCAGGCCTCGAGCAGTTCCCGAATCCCGTTCAACTTCATGCCCCGACTGAGCAGACGACTAATCGTCTGCAGTCTGTTGAGGTGATCCGACCCGTAATAGCCGATGCGCCCCCGGACATCGGGGGAGGGGAGGAGTCCTCGTTCGTGGTACACGCGGACGCTTCGCACGGTGGTGTCAGCCGCCCGCGCTAGCTCGTCGATCGTGTACTCGGACTCAACAGCCATATCCATAGGAAACCACAATTCGCCCCTTAGCGGATGGCCCGCGAACAAATGTACCGTTAACTAACGATACGCCAGGATCACATGTTGGTCAACGTGCCGTTAAGTAGCGGCAGAACCGATTGCCGAGTTGGCCGATCGTGGGTTAACGTGCGTAGACCAGTACATGCTGGCCCTCCCGGGGACTGTTGAGCAGCCCTGATGATCGCCCGACCAATGGGCCCGCACAACGGAGTTGGCGCGCCCTCGGCACCCCGGAGACGGCTATGAGCATCACGCAATCTTCCCTCGTCGTGGAAACCGTTGTGACAGCAAAGGTTTCGACGCTTCCCAGCGGGTCGGCCCATCGCCCGCCCTGCGCGGACGGGCCCGACGACTGGGACCTGGACGTCGGCACTCCGGACTCCTGGCGTGCAGCGATGCGAATCTGTGAGAGCTGCCCGGTCTTCGCGAAATGTGAACAGTTGGCGCAGACGCTCATCGAGCGCGGCACCGGCCCCCGCGCGATGATCTGGGCCGGGGTGCCCTATGACAGCGCGGGGAAGGTCGTTTCGGACCTGGACCGTCATCGCATCACCCCGATCGACCACAAGCGGCCGCTTCGGATCATTCGAACCGGCTCGCGCCCGGCGCCCGCCGAACCCGCTCCTGCGGCCCCGCGCCGTCACATTGTGCTCGGTCGCAGACTGGAACCGACCGGAACCGGCGCGCACTGACTTATGCTTCGTCCTGTTCACGACGGACTTCATTCTGGCGGTGTGTAACTCATGACGATGTTGGCTCTGGAGATCGGGCCGGGCGGTTTCGCGGTGAGTCGGGTGGCCGACAATGTCGGCGAGGACGAGATCCGGCGGGTCTCGATCCCGGCCCGCGCGGCCTGGGACAGCTGCCGTGACCTGCTACTCGAGGCCGCGGGTGGCGAGGATGTGACCCGGGTCGGAATCGGTTCCGTCGGCCCGCTCGATATGGCCGCTGGTGTGGTCGCACCGCCCGGTATCGCCGAGTGGGGGACGGGTTTCGGGATTGTGGCGGCAGTGCAAAGACTGTTTCCGAACGCCATCGTCCAGTTGGCGCTCGACGGCGTGTGCCTTGGCCTGGCCGAGCGCAACTTCGGTGCGATGAACGACGTGCTCGACGCGCTTGCGGTTATGGTCTCGGACCGGATCGGCGCCGGGGTCATGGTTGGTGGTTTCGTGGTGGTCGGTCGGACCGGAAACGCGGGCAACCTCGGCCATGTGCTGGTGCCAGGCTTCGATGAGCTCTGCGAATGCGGGGGACGTGGCTGTCTGGAGGCGGTCGCCGGCGGAGTCTCCGCGGTGAAATGGGCACGCGCGCAAGGTTGGCAGGGCACCTCGGTCGACGACCTGGTCGGTCAGGCGAGTGCGGGTGACGAACTCGCCGATGCCGCGCTCACCCGCGCCGGGACGGCGCTCGGCCGCGCGATCGCCTCGGTAGCCGCATTGCTCGACCTGGACTTGGTCGTCCTCGGTGGCACGCTGGCGGCACCAGGCACTTCCCTGTGGAAAGCGCTCGGCGCTGCGGTCGCCACGCACGCCCGGCTCGGCTATCTGACCGGATTGCGGGTCGTGCCATCGGAACTCGGCGCGGTGGGGGTACTGGCTGGTGCGGGCGTGTTGGCGTTGACGGCCGGAGAGGGCTAGCCCCGTCGCGGTTGCGGGCATGGGAATTGCGCCTGAGACCAGTGCGTTCGTCGCTGGTCTCAGGCCTTGTGCTGTGATTCGCCACATCTCGGCGAACTGCCCTGAGCTGCGGGAACTCTGACGCGTGCACATGCGTTCTTAAGCGGACGTTAAGAAACGGCCGCTCGGGGAACGTCAGCCGGTCACGTCATGCAGACTGCAACTGATGTCGACATCCGCAAACCTGTTGAACGAGCCGTTAGATAGCGGTACATTATCCGTGTCACACACAGGTGGCGGTTTCCGACGAACGGTTGGTACGGGCAGTGCGATGACAAGTGGCGCAGTAAATCCTTGGATAACGATCGAGACGTTGACGCCCGAGGGGATGTCGGTGGCATCTGTCGGAGACGCACCGCGTGGATTCGCCGACTGGCAGCGAGTGCTCCAGCGGGTAATGGCGCGGACTCCGGCGCTCTACGACAGCCTCAAGACCCGGAGCCTGATCGATGCGATCCGGGCGGCGCGCGACGAAGCCGAGGACGTGGATCTGACGCTCGCAACCGGTTCGGGTCCGCACGCGCTGCGGATACGTCCGGTGTTCGGGCCGGGTGGCGATGTGCACGCGGTCCGTTTGTGGATGGGCTCCGCCGCGGCGACCTGTCCGGAATTACAGGCCGCGGTGGGTGCGATCTGGGACCTCAATACCCAGACGATTCAGCAACCCATCGGTGCGACCCGGCTGACGGGCAATTCGCCCGAGCAGCATGTGCCGGTGATGTCGATCGCGGAGTTGTTCCATCGGATCTCGGCCTTCAATCGACACGCTGAGGTCCTGGATCTGCTCTACAGCCCGAAGGCCGGTGACAAGCTTCAGTTCGAGGTCACGGTGACCGACGGTCCGGAGCGGCCGGGCCGGTGGCGGATCAGTATCCGGGCCCGCGACGACGCTCGCACACAGGGCGCGTGGCTGTTGATCGAAGATGTCACCTCGGACAATGAGCCGTCGGAGTGGCCGACGCTGGAACGGGTCGGATTGCGTGAAGCCCACCGACGGGCCGGAACTCACCTCGCGATCGTCCAGACCGAACGCGCCAGCATCTCGCATTGGCTCACCGATCCGGCTCCCTGGATTCGATGGGACTATCTGTTCCGGCCGGTGGACGTCTTCCATCCGGACGACCGCGTGCGTTTGATGGCGCTGAGTGACCGGTTGCAGTCCGGTGATACCGCGGGTGTCACGGTGCGAGCCCTCAACTACGGTGGCGGCTACACTCCGACATCGCTGCTGCTGTACCCATATCCGGGTTATCCGAGTCGGCAACTCGCGATCGCCCAGCTCGTGCGCGTCGCCGATGACATGCCGATGCTGGAATCCGGGCGCAACGCGCTGGAAACCCCACAGGGGCAGGCGCCGATCGGGTACGACGATCAGCTGCAGTATCGGCTCGCACATCGCTTGAAACGTAGTCCTGTGTACTGACCCGCTGTCCCCACTGCTGGGAACCATGAGGGGGCTGGAAATGATGGTGCTCTCTACCATTTCGGGAGTGCGGACAATGGTTGGCAGATCGACGGATTCGGGCGATGAATTACTTCGCCGAATGGTCGCACGCCGCCGTCGCGACAATGTGATCGTCGCCGTGCTAGCAGTGCTGGCCGTACTCGGTGGCGGGCATGCGATCCTCGATTTCTTCGCCTCGGATCCGCCGCCGCCGTCCGACAGTGCGACGCCCGCGACCATCGGCCGTGCGCAATTGGCGGGCTCTTTCGCCCAACAGTTCATTGTTACTTACCTGAGTTCGGTTGCCGGACAACAGGATCGGCTCGGCGAATATGTCGGAGCCAGTGCGCAGCAGATCACGCTGCCCTCGACGGCCAGGCAGGTGTCGGAGCCCGCTGTTGTGTACGTATCGCGCGTCGGGAGCTTCGACACGCTCGAGGTCTGGTCGGTGACCGTATCGGTGCGGGTGGGTAGTAAATCCGCCCCGACCGCCAGCAGCAGCACTACCGGTACCTCCGCCACCAACAGCAGCAACAGCACCGGCGCGGACACCCGCCAGTTCTATCGAGTCGGCGTATCGGTGCTCAACGGTCGACTGCGGGCGCTCGCGCTGCCCGCGCTGATCGAACCGCCCAGCCGTGGCGCTGATCTGGCGCAGGCGTACTCCTCGCCGTGCACGGCCGATACGCCGCTCGCTCAAGTGGCTTCGGGCTTTCTGAGCACGTATCTGACGGGTAGTGGCGATGTAGGCCGCTACGTCACCCTGGACGCGGGGATCGCCGCGCTGCGCCCGGCCCCGTTCACCGCCGTGGAGACCGTCGCGGTTACCTCGGACGACAACAGTTGTGGTACCGCGCGTTCGAGCGCGCAGGTGCTCGTCACCGTCAATCCCAAGGCCGACGGCGGGGCGGTCGCGACGCTCGCCTATCCGCTGACCATGGTCCGCGATGGTGGCCAATGGCAGGTGCAGTCGGTCGATGCCGTACCGGCGATGACCAACCCGCCTGCCGTTATCGCCGACCAGCAGAACTCGCGCGCAAGTGCGCCGCCAAGCTCGACGACGTCGCTGCCGTCGACGACGGTGCAGATTCCGCGGGCTACCCAGAACTGATACGAAAGAGGCACGGCCGTGGGTAATTTGAGCGCCATCCTGTACAACATCTTGATCTTCGTCCGCTGGGCGGGCCTGATCCTGATCACCATCCTGAGCATGGGTGTGCTGATATCCGAGGCGGCCAAATCCAAGCTCTCGCCCGCGAAGATCCTCGCCGTCGCCGGATCGGCGCTGCTGGCCGCGGTCCTGTTCTGGATACTCCCGACGCTGGTCAACTACGCGCGCACCGACTCCAACATCGTGGTCCCCGATCACCCCATCGGTGGCTATCGATGAGTCAACAGGTGATCAAGGTCTTCACGCCGATCAAGCGGGTTCCCACCATGATCGGCAAGGCCCAGAACGGGCAGAAGCTGCCCTTCGGGCCGTATACGCTGCCGCAGGTCGCGGGAGCGGTGGTGTTGATGGTGATCACCTCGGTATGCGCGATGATATTCCCGGTCAATCCGGCGGTCACCTTCCTGGTGGGGCTGGTGCTCACGATCGGGGTCGTCTTCGCCATCGGTCTGGTGCCGTATACCGGCGTGCGGATGACTTCTCGGGCGCTGTGGGTGGGGCGGCTGATCGTCTCCCGCAAGCCGGTGTCGGCATCGGGTATGCCGGTCAACGCCGATTCGGCGCGCCACACCATGTTCATCGAAGAGTCCGTCGTCCTAGTCCTGCCGGATCGTCCGACAGAGGCAGTGGACAGCGCGAAATCCGATATCCGGTTGCTCGATGTGATCGGTGTCGGCGGCAGTGGGACGGATCTGCGCAACTGGATCAACGGCAACGGTGGCCCAGCATCGGAAGGGAGCCGCTGAATGGCGTTCGGACGAGATCTACAGCCCACCGCCGCGATCCGCGGAAATCTGCAATTCACTCACTCGGGTCTGGTCACCGCGACTTACTTCATCAATCCGCTCGGCTACGGATTGCGCAAGGCGAGTGACAAATACGACGTGAAGATGGCGCACCATGCGCTGATCAACAGCTTGCCGAGTGGTTCACTGCTGCTCGGTATCCAGGCACGGCTGAATACGATCGATGTGTTGACCAAAATGGTGGAGGGCGTCGATCTCGACGAATGCGAGGAGTACGCAGACGAGGTGGTCGCCTCGTATGAGCGAGTTCGTGCGATCGCACCGCAGACCCGGATCTTCCTGCTGACAATCCCGGTTGGCACGGCGAACTCCGGTATTTCGGCGCTGTCGCGGATGTGGCGTGGCAGCACCACCACGATCGATGCGACCGCCATCTCACGCGCGGACCTGGATGCCTACGACGATAAGGCGAACGAGATCCTGTCGCGGATCGGCGGCGATTTCGATCCGGTTCCGGTGCCCGCCGCGCTTTTCCAGTGGTTGTGGGAGCACTACCTGTCGCGCGGCGCCGCGGGCGATCCGGTGGCACCGACCCGAGTGGGAGCGTTGGACGACGCGACGGCGGCGGTGTTCTCTTCCGCAGCGCTGGACGAGGGCGCCCAAGCCGACAGCAACCGGCGGATTCGGCCATCGTTCGTTCCCGTGATCAAGGTCGTTCAACCGGATTACGAGTATCGCCCGTCCTATCAAGCGATGCTCACTCCGCATTCCTTCCCGTACGCGGGCATGCGATTTCCCGGGGGCAGCGAATTCCTGAATGTGCTCGAGGGCCTCGGGGACGTCACGGTCGACTGGGGGATGCGGGTTTCGACCAAGCCCGCGGACCAGGTGCTCAAGAACAACGAGCTGAGTCTGCGCCGACTCGGTGAGCAGATGGATCAGCGCGACCAGGAGGTGTCGTTCGCGCAGAACACGCTGACCTCGAAGGCGCAGATGCTGGGTGAATACAACCAGCATTTCGAGGTCAACGGCGGTGAGTCGGAGGTGTCCTTCACGACCGTCATCGCCATCGGCGGTCCCTCGCGTGATGTCACGATGGATGCGGTCAATACCCTCAAACGCCGCTACAAACGATTCCAGGTCGATATGACGGCCCCGCTCGGCACCCAGGTCGATCTGTGGTCGATGCTTGTGCCCGGCAGTCCACCGCGGCGCGCATACGACGATTTCGCGCATATTGTGCCTTCGGATATGTGGGCAGGTTTCGTCCCGTTCATCACCAGCCAAATCGGGGACGACAGTGGTCCGGTGATCGGGATCAACCTTTTATCCGGTCAATACGAGCCGATTCACTTCGGCATCATGGAGGCCGCACTGCACGATCTGTCGGCTTCGTTCGCGGTCACCGGTGAACTCGGGTCGGGCAAATCCTATTTCCTGAAGCTCATGGCGGCGCTAGTGCACGATATGGGTGGGCAATTCCTGGCCATCGACCGCAGTCAGGTCGGGGAATGGGCGCATTTCGCTGCGGCGATCGATAATGCCGTCGTCATCGACTTGGCGAATCCGACGGTGTCGCTCGACCCGCTGCGCATGTTCGAACCCAGAATCGCCGGCGAGCGTGCGCTCGATTCGATCCTCCCGCTGCTGGATCTGTCGCCGACATCGGGCGCGGGTGCCGCCGCGAGCAATCTGCTGACCGCTCGCGGCATTGCCGAACACGGCATCCGCAGTCTGCTGGATTTGTTCCATGTCGTGCGGCGACTGCGTGATCAGCCGGGCAATCAGGAGGAATACGCCGACTTGGCCGCGCGCCTCGGCACGATTGTCGAGCGCGTGCCGGTGCTATTCGATCCGGCGCTGAAACCATTGCGGCTCAATGCCGCCGCCACGGTCATCCGCAGCCACCAGCTGGCGCTGCCGACAGCGGAAGAGCTCACCACCCCGCACCTGTACAACCGCTTGCCGTTGACGAAACGACTCGGAACCGCACTGTACGAACTTGTCGGTGTCGCTGCCCGAGAGGCATTCCTCACCGATAACGGCAGGTTCGGGCTGCTGGTGGGTGACGAGGCGCACCATTTCACACAGACCCAGGTCGGATCCGCGGTCACCTCGGACTTCAGCCGGGATGGCCGTAAGCATTTGGCTGCGATCGGCTTGGCTTCGCACGATCCGGCTACCGACTTCCAGGGCGCGGCGCACAATCTCATCCCGAATCGGTTCGTTTTCCGTCAGCGCGATGAGACCTTGGCGCGCAATAGTTTGGAATGGCTCGGCGTCGATCTGGAGGAGGCGCCGTTTCTGCTACAGGTCTTGCGTGAGGAGACCTCTCCGCCGGTCGGCACCGGCCGTCAGGTGCCCGAGGAACGCCGGGGTGAGATGTTCATGCGTGACGCGCTGAACCGAATCGGCCGTGGCAAGGTACTCGGACCGGCCCGGATCGATCGCGCCGCGGCGATTACCAGCACGCCGACTTCCAGCGGGGCCGCGCGCATCGCTGCTGCGGAGAGACAGGCAGTCCGGTGAGATTCGGTACCGGTCGGGTTGATCGACGAGGATTATCCGACTTCGGAATGGCGGAAGAATCGGAGTTATTCGATCCGGTTCGATGGCGACCGTCGGCGATATTCCGGCGATGTCGTAAGTGGATCGGCGCGACGCGCCGTCGGCGCTGGACCACCTGGACGATTATCGCTCTTATCGTGCTGTTTCTCTGTCCGGGCATCATGGCGGTGCTGGCCACGGCGGAAACCAGCACGGGGACAGTGTCCGCGCCTAATAGTGCGCTGAGCTGGATGCGCGTCAAAGATTCCTCGGGTGTGGAACTTTCGAGTTACCTGTTCGCCACCAATCGCGGCGGTGTGTTGAATCCGGGAAACCTCGTAATGTCGTTCCTGATCATCGTGCTGTTCGCCATCTGGCTTGTCATTACGGTCACCGCGATCTGGCTGCCCACCGATACCCTGGACTTCGGATGGCTGACTGTCGTCAGCAAGCCGCTGGAGGGTGTTGCGCACAGTCTGTCGGGGCAGATCGCGACACCGATCATGTTGGTGACTTTTGTGGCGATCGGCGGGATCCCGGTTGGCGTTTTCATTGTGCGCGGCTATTTCTCCAAGGCCTCGATGCAGGTTGTGATGATGGTGGGGGTGGCGATACTCGGGCCGCTCTTCTTGGCCGAGCCGCTTGCTGAGGTGCTGGCGCCGGACGGACTGCTGGCGCAGGGTCGGAATCTGGGGATTTCGGTGGCGGCCGGTTTGAACGGCAATAGCAATCCGAATCCGAACCAGTTGATCCAGACGATGCAGGCGGACATGGCGGACAATTTCGCCCGAAGTCCGTTGCAGGTGTGGAACTTCGGGCATGTAGTCGACGACCGGGCGTCCTGCCGGGCAGCGTGGTCGGCCGGTGTCATGGCCGGTGACGAGGACCGGGTCAAGAACGGGATGAAGTCCTGCGGGGACAGCGCCGCCTATTCGGCGGCCGATAACCCGAGCGTCGGTCAAATCGGCGCCGGAATCCTACTGCTGTTGTCCGGCACGGTGCTATTGCTTTTCGGCGCATACCTGGCCATCAAGGTCATCTGGGCCGCGCTCGATTCGATCTACTACGGATTCATGACGATATTCGGATTCGCCGCGGGCGGATTCGTATACGGGCCGACGCAAACGTTCACCATTCGGTGTGTCGTGCACGGATTCGTCTCTGCCGCGCGCATGGCCGTGTTCGTCATATTCCTCGGCGTCTATGAGCTTTTTCTCGGCGATCTATTCAAGCAGGCGCGCGGCCAGGTCATGTCCGTGTTCGTCATCGTGGCGATAGTGGAAATCGTCGCGATCTTACAGTTGAAGCGCCTCAATGCGGGTCTGGAGAAGGGCAACGACTGGATTGCCAACCGTTTTGCGCTGGCCATTCAGAACGGTGGCGCCAGAGCCGGCTCGGGTGGTGGTGGCGGTGGCGGGACGGCCTTGGGGATGGGGCAATTCGGCGCGAGCCACAAGATGTCGGGCATGGGGATGATGGCCCTGATGGGTGGTGCGAGCACGATTGCCAACTCGCCGCTGACCGAATGGATGATGATGGGGATTCCCGGATCGTTCCACCCGCAATCCAGGCTGAAGAGGGCAATGACGGAGGCGCAGGGAGGCGTGTGGGTCGGGGACGACCGGTTCGGTGGGCGGTACGGCTGGTATGCGCAGTCGTATATGAACCGGGAACTCTTTGCGTCCAACGCCGGACTTGAAGCTGCCGAATATGGTGGTCTGGACTCGGTCTTGGGCAATGCCGCAGCCGTGCAAGGCGTTATCGATGTCGGCGGCACTGCGGCCGATTCATTCGGGGCCATGATCGGCGCCGGTGCGAGAAATGAGGAAAGGGCGCGGCTTGCGTCGCGCTCGCGGGCAACTATCGCCCAGGCCGCTGGTAACGAACCGCTCCAGGACCGCGACCTGGCGTTCTTGGCTGCTGCTTTGCGGCATACCCAGAATTCAGCACGCCTGCTGATCAGAGGCGATGGCAGTGCCGACGAGGTCGCGGCCAATTTCGGGACTCTGCAGCAGGCGGCCCGGGAATTCCGCAGAGTCAGGGCGGGCGGCGTCGCCCTGGACGAAGACAACCCATTGGGTCATCCGCAGTTGGATTTCGTCCGAGAATATGCTGGTGACCACAGTCGAGGTACTTTTGGTGACATTCGTGATGATCCGGATGAAGCGGCAGCGAAGATGAGGGCGTTGAATAATGTGATAAACGGGACTGTGCCTACGGGTCCCTTGACCGGCAACGACCTCAGATTGCAGAGCGCTCATGTCGGTGTGCGGGAGGCGGAGCGTATGAAGCAATGGATTATGAACGAGCATGCCAGAAACGCGCAGAATGCCACAGAAGCGCTCGTTCGTAACGTCGCTGATCCGGAAGCAATCCGCAATCTCCGGGATACAGTCTACGACGCCGTCCGATCGGAACATTTGGGCTCGGGTCGAACCACGGATTTGTCCAATACAGTGACACCACGCGGAACAAATGACGCCCATCCGCGCTGGGCACAGACATTGGGAGCAGTCGACAGGCTGCTGGGAAATTAGGTCTGTGCTTTGGGAAGATAAAGTCGTTCGTCCTGTGCGGAGAGGTATTCGATGATCGGTCGGCTCATTTTCCTCGCCATGGTTCCCGCCTGGGCGTGGTTGTTGCTGGCGGCGGTGTCCGGCCTCGGCACGCTTCTCGTCATCATGGTGCTCGTGGTCGGCGGCACGACGTCGGCCATCTCGGCCGACCTGCACTATCAGTGCGACAGCGCGGTGGGCCCGGACCCGTCGCAGACCGAGACCTCCCCACCCCGCACGACCGCTGCGTCCAGTTCTGGGACGGGCGCCGCGCCCTCGACCGCACCTACCGCCAACCCGTACGCGGAATTGACTGTGGCACCGGATGATACGACAGCTTCGGACTGGCAGCGCGCCTGCGCAAGCGCGATCCACACCGCGCCGTATCAACTTCCGCCGCTGCAGACGACCATGAGCGGATTGCTCGGTGACTGTGCCCGGGAACTGGCCATCAATCATGCACTGAAAGCATCGTCGGGAAGTGCCGACGGTGCGCCGAGTGGCCCATCGAGCGCGGCAGGGTTGACGCGGGATGTGATCTATCAGGCCTCGGCCGCTGCGGTGACCGGGCGTTGCGATGCGACGACGCAACCACCGGACGACACCGAACCGGTGACACCGCCCGCGAGGGGTACGTCGGCGCAGCCGGGATCGGCGGCGGTCGGATGCGGGCAATCGTCGAGTATCGGAAAAGCGGTGATCGTGCTTCCGAAAACCATCGCGGCCCAGGCCGCATGCGGACAGCGGGTCGATCCCGCCGCGGTGTCGGAGGGTGATCTGGTTTTCTGGGACTACCGCAGCAACGCGCCTACTCGGACCGGAATCGCTCTCGGCGCAACACAAGTCATGACTTATGATCCGTACTCTGGACGGTTCGTCGAGCAGTCGATGCCGACCGGCCGCGACGTGCGCATCAAGCGAGTGCTAGGGGGTGGGTCGTGACCAGCGCCGAGGTCTGGCCTGCGGATTATCAGGTCGAAGTTGTCGATGAGCAGACCGAAGGTGCTGGCGACGAGGGGGATTCACCATCCGGTCCGGTAACGCCGTGGTCGGGAAAGCAAGAGCACAAGACCAAACCGCGGACCGGCACGGGTCCGGCGAATCCCGGAACCGGTACGTCGCCTGGGCAGAACGGTTCTTCACCGGCACCAGCGCAGAATGGCGCGCCCGCTGCACCGCAGGGGCAAGCGGGGCAGGGCGGGTCCGGTCCGGGTTCGGCGGCGGTGCCGCAGGGGAATATTGTCGCGCCACCTGATCAGTCGGCGGGTCAGCCGGGTCAGCCGCCCGCTGCGCAGCCGCAGGCTCAGGTTGCGCCTGCTGAGCCTGCGCCGCCTTTGGTGGATCCGGATGCGGTGGCGGCGTTGGCGCCGGCGGCGTTGTCGGCGGGGGCGATGGCGTTGGGTGTGTTGCCGATGCTGGCCTCGGCGTTGGCCGGATTGGGGTCCGGTGGCGGCAGCGGCAGTGGCGGTGGATCGGGTACGGGTACCGGTGCTGATGGTGGTGGGGCGGATGGGTCCGAGGGTGGGTTGTCGCCGGAGGCGCAGAAGGCGTTGCAGGCGTTGAAGTTACTCGCCGCTGTTTATGGTGACGGCAAAACCGATGACCCCGAAGTCAAACAACTGCGGCAGCAGTTGGGGATCAACGGGACCGGTTCGGGGGCGACCGCGATCAAGGCGCGGCAGTTGTTCCAGAAAAACGCCGCGACCGCGTTCAACAACCTCGACAACCAATTGGCTTCCTACATCACCGGTTTGGCCGGTAACCACAAGGTCGACAAGAAAGCGGTCACCGCGCTGATCCGTGAGGTCAACGTCGCGTTGGCCGAACTCGGCCCTCAGGCCTACACCAAGGCCGGACGCCAAAAGGTCCACCAGATCCTGACCAGCGCACTACAAAAAGCCAGCCAAATCGTCACCGGCAGCAACGCCAGCGCCACCGACACCGCCAACGCGATCAACGGGCTGACCAACCAATACCTCTACAACATCGCCGGAAAAAAATACACAGGCGCCGCAGCCACCGGCACGACCGCGGCTGCGCAGAAGGCGATTCAGGCCGCGATGGCTCAACTCGGCGATCCGTACGTCTTCGGCGCCAACGGTCCGAACTCCTGGGACTGCTCGTCACTCATGCAATATGCGGCCGCGCAGGCGGGCGTCAAGATCCCACGCGTTGCCGCCGACCAGTACAAGCAGCTGCAGAAGATAAACCCGGCCGATATCCGCCCCGGCGACCTGATCTTCCCCGGTGACCAGTTCAATAACGGAAATCCTGGCCACGTCATGATGTACATCGGGAACGGCCAATGTGTCCAAGCGCCGCACACCGGAGATGTCGTCAAAGTGAGCAAACTGCCGAGTAGCTATCACGCCACCCGGTGGTCGTAGCCGTCGGCTGTCGAGATCGGCGTATCCCGGCTCAGTAACCGACGTAGTGCCCGCCATTGCGCATCGCCTCGATACCGGGCACATTGCTGACCGAACCGTAGCGGGAGATGGCGTACCGCACACCGGCGATGATGTTGTCGACCGGATTCCAGATGTCGCGGTGCCCCGGCAGCGCATAGGCGTTGAATGTGGGATCGATGGTCTGCATCAGGCCCTTGGACGGAGTTCCCTTGGCGGCATTGCTGTCCCAGAGATTGATCGCATTCGGATCGCCCGCAGATTCGTGCTGGATGATCGCGGCGATATCGGCCGGATCGATGTGCCGGGTGTCGTAGCCGTTGGCCGCCAGGACGCGCAAGGCATCGTTGATCCACTGACCCTGACGACCGGACGGTCGCGTACGCGGCGGACGCGCACTGGATCCGCCGGTGCTCGGCTGGGATCGCCGTGGTGGTTGCCGGGTCGGGCGCGCGTTCTGCAGGAACCGGTCGGCTAGTGCGGCAACCTTATCCGCGGTGATCGCGGCTGTGGACTGTCCCTGTCCGAGCACAGCGCCTGCACGCTGTAGGGCATTGCTGAGTGTGGTGATCAGCATCTGACGGCCCGCAGTGGTGTCGGCGACACCGCCGAGTGCGGTCATTGCCGTATTCACTTCGGCGATAATGCCATCGATGGCCGCTCGGCCTTGGATCGTGCTCTCCGCGGCACCGCCGAGCAGACGGCCGAGTTCGGCGTTCAATGATTGTGTCGATTGTCCGCGTCGTGCGGTGTCGAGATTATTCGCCGCGTACCGGTCGCCCGATTCGCCGGGCCATGAGGTCGGTTGTCCGGACCCGAGCGCGGGCGGTGCATACGGCTGGCCGGTATCGGCGGTGGGGTTGGTATTGCCGTACTGTGCGGCCATGGATGCCAGCGCACCGAGTGCCGCCGCGGCGTATGGCGCGCTCGAACCGAATCCGGCGAGTGCGTCGGGGCGAGCGACGGCGGGCGATCCGGCTGAGGTGGTACCGGATTCGGCGATAGGCGTTCCGGTCGGCCCGCGTGTGGCCGCGGTTGCGGCGGGTGGCTGTGCGATCGCGGCGGGAGTTCCGGGCGGTGTCCGGGTCTGACTGCGCCGTGGCGGGTTCCGACGCGGCGCGGAGGTCGTTGTGCCGGGCCGGGCCTCGTGTGCGTTGTCGAGGCTCGGATCCGGTGTATCCCGCTGCGATGGTGGCATCAGTAGGGCTCGTACGGTCGACCGGCACGCACGGCCTTCACGCCCGGCACATTGCTGACCGAGCCGTATCGGCCTATCGCGTAACGGACCCCGGCGACGATATTGTCGACCGGATTATAGATGTTCGTGTGCCCGGGCACGGCGTAATGATTGAAGTTTGGGCCGATGATCTGCATGAGCCCGGTCGATGGTGTACCCCTACGGGCATTGATGTCGTCGTTGTTGACGGCATTGGGATTGCCGCTGGATTCTTCTTGGATAATGAGCGCGATGTCCTGCGGATCGATCGCGCTGATGTCCACGCCCGCCTGCTGCAGCACCTGCAGTGCCTGCTTGATCCAGTCACCGACTGTGCCGCCGGGCATCTGGCCACTGGTGCCGCCACCCGCGTATTTTTTCCCGGCGATGTTGTACAGGTATTGATTGGTCAGCCGATTGATCGCATTGGCAGTAGCGTTGGCGCTGGCGTTGCTGCCGGTGACGATTTGGCTGGCTTTTTGTAGTGCGCTGGTCAGGATCTGGTGGACCTTTTGGCGTCCGGCCTTGGTGTAGGCCTGAGGGCCGAGTTCGGCCAACGCGACGTTGACCTCACGGATCAGCGCGGTGACCGCTTTCTTGTCGACCTTGTGGTTACCGGCCAAACCGGTGATGTAGGAAGCCAATTGGTTGTCGAGGTTGTTGAACGCGGTCGCGGCGTTTTTCTGGAACAACTGCCGCGCCTTGATCGCGGTCGCCCCCGAACCGGTCCCGTTGATCCCCAACTGCTGCCGCAGTTGTTTGACTTCGGGGTCATCGGTTTTGCCGTCACCATAAACAGCGGCGAGTAACTTCAACGCCTGCAACGCCTTCTGCGCCTCCGGCGACAACCCACCCTCGGACCCATCCGCCCCACCACCATCAGCACCGGTACCCGTACCCGATCCACCGCCACTGCCGCTGCCGCCACCGGACCCCAATCCGGCCAACGCCGAGGCCAGCATCGGCAACACACCCAACGCCATCGCCCCCGCCGACAACGCCGCCGGCGCCAACGCCGCCACCGCATCCGGATCCACCAAAGGCGGCGCAGGCTCAGCGGGCGCAACCTGAGCCTGATTCGGCGCCGCCTCTCCGGCCGGAGCGGGCTGTGCCGTGCCAACCGGAGGGGGCTGAGTTGTGCTCGCTGGAGGCGTCACCGCGCCCGTGGAACCGGCCTGGCCAGCCCCCGAACCAGCACTCGGGGCACCGGAATTCGCGCCTTGGGTAGCCGTTCCCGGCGGCGCGGCACTGTTCCCCTGGTTCGCCGGTGCCGGGCCGTTCTGGCCCGGCGCCGGCGTTGAGCCGGGTGCGGTCGGATTCGTGCGTCGCCGCTGGTTGGACCAAGGGGTTACCGGAGCGGATGGCGCCGACTCAGCATTCTCACCATCGGCCGGATCCTCGACGGCGATTTCCGCTTCGGCGCTCGTCACCGCGCACCTCCGCATGCCCGCCGCACGCGGGCGCGGGTGACCGGCCGTGCCGGACGCCCGAGCGGCAGGTTGTGGAGGTGCATCCGGTACTTCCTCCTGTGTCGATATCCCGGCGCACCGGAACAACGTGGTGGCCATGGCAATTCGTGCACGTCAGTGCATGTCCTACCGCCATCATCCTGACTCGTGCGATGCGGACGGCAGGTTCCCACCCTTGGGAATCCTCAACAATGAGGGAGTCGATAGAAGTTCCATGCACGGTCGTCAACGGTCTATCGCGGGTAGGCGCGCACTCGACAGCGGATAGGTGATCACATGTTCGGTCTCGGATGGAAGGACGTCCTCTCCGGCGTGGCGACCGGCGTGGGCTTCGCGTTTGGTGGGCCGGTCGGTGGCGCGCTTGTTGGCGGAGTTGTCGGTGGTGCAATCGCGGGGTTCGAGGGTAAAGGGTGGGAGGACGTCATGGAGGCCGCCCTGGTCAATGGTGCCCTCGGCGCCATTCCTGGGGGAATGGTCGGCGGTGCCGCCAAGGGCGCCTTGCTAAAAGGCGGCGCGAAAGCGCTGGGCCAGAGCTTCAAAAATGTTGGAACTGTGTTTATCAATAGCAGCACCAGGGGGATGTACAGCGGGGTCCGCATGACCGCCTTGAAAGCGCCGATGAAAAATATGGGCTTGGGTACCCTGACCGCGGCAGCGGCCACGGCATACGGAGGAAAGGCTTGGCGAGAATACGATCAGCCAAGCGCGGGCACCGTGGGGGAACTCCCCGTCAAGATCATCAACTAACGCATCCGGCCCAGGAGTAGCTCCGTGGAACCGCACCCGATGCTGATGCCTGATCCCGCGCGCATCAAGGAAGTGGCACCAGAGTATGTGCCGCTTGATACCACAATACAGTGGTACACAACCTTGCCTGGGAAGTTCCGCGGCTACTTCAATAGCTGCGGCAAGGGCTCGACGGACGATCCACCGACGATGGAACCGCCCAAGCAGGTCACCGATTCAGGTCTGGCCAATTTCAAGAATTACGCGGTCACCGCGGCCAGCCTGCAGCAGGCTGCGGGCGAAATCAATGATTCGGCCAAGGTGATCGTGCCGCTGGCTCAGAAAACGGCGGCCATCTCCAAGGCTGCTCAGCAAGCTGTCAATGACGGAATCGACATGATCAACGCGGCTGCGCCGACCGTGCCCAAGCCTGGGGTCAAGGAAGATCAGCACATCTACGAGTACTGCAACGACGCGATCCAGGCTGTCGCAACCGCTTTCGACAAGGCGAGCAGCGCTAACGCGGACACTGCGGGCGACGCCGGTAAGGAGACCGCCAAGCTCAAGGAGCTGGAAGAGCAGATCAAGAAGCTCCAGCAGGAGAACGCGGATCTGAAGAAGAAGTTGCTCGATCCGGCTGACGTCCCGCAAGTGCCGACGACTCCGACGACGCCGGGTACCGACCCTCCCCCGGTCACACCCGTCGACGATGGTTCCGTGGTCCCCGGGCTGGACGACCTCAATCCGACCACGCCCGGCGTCGACACCGGAACCACGCCGACCGGTAACTCGCTCGACGACAAGGTGCAGCAGGCGCTCGACGACCTCAACAACAGCGCCGCCGCGAATCCCAGCACCGCTACACCGGCATCGGTGCCGGATGCGGCCGCCGCTTCACCGGCGAATTCTGGTATGGACATGATGAGTTCGATGCTGCCGATGATGATGGCGCAGATGATGAACCGCGGTCAAGCCGACACCGACCTCAACAGCCGGCGTGGCGAATACGACCCGTACGAGGACCAACTCCGCGCTGTCCCCGCAGCCGTCGCACCTGCCCAACCTGCCGTGCAGCAGCCCGTGACCAGCACGCCGGCACCCGCGACGAATACCGCGCCCCCGGCGAATTCGTCGTCCACGCAGCCGACGACAGGTATGCCGGGCCGCACACCGAACTCCGACGGAACTGTCGTGTACACCTTCCCGGACGGTCGGACTCAGAAGGTATCCGCCACTGTCGCACAGGCTTTGGATGCGGCGTTCGGCAACGCCAGCGGCACCGATGCCCAGGCGGCATACGCGAAGACCCCGGCGAAGTGGTCGGACAAGAAGCAGATCGGCACCGCGGTCGATCCGTATCAGTTGATGACCGGCGATGTCGCGGTCTGGGACGCGCGCACCGCCATCGTGGTGGCCTTCCCCGCCGATGACGGGGGCACACTGGAAGTCGTGGTCAACGGCCAGCTCAAGCAGTTCACTCCGACGGAAATGTCCGATAGTGCTGGGGAATTCGGCCAATTCGTCGGATTCAGCCATCCGAACGGTATCGACGCGACCGCGCCGGAGGACCACGATCAAGGCAAGATGTCGGGTATGCCGGTCACCGGCGATCCATCGGCGGGTGCGGCCATGCCCGCGGTGGCTGCTCCGGCGTGATCGTGAGCCGGATGGTGAGAGGAGGAGGCAATGCCGCTGAATGTCGACCCGGCGCAACTCGTCGATGTGGCCGCGAAGCTGGCCGCGCTGGCGCGTGACACCGGAGCCGAATTGCCGAACGGCTGGGTGCGGCCAGCGGGTGCCGACCCGATCTCCGGGGCGCATGTACCACGGCTCAACGCCCAAGCCGCGTCGCTGTTCAATGGCGTGCTCGGGGTGCTCAACGAGGTCCAGCGCCACGCGCACCACATCGGCAGCGCGGCAACCGATTACACCACCACCGATGATGAGGGCGCGCGCGTTATCAATGGCAGCGGCGGCGAGATCACCGCCAATCCGGTTAGCGATGTGCAGGAATTCGGTCTCCGGCAACCACCGACCTTCACCTTGCCCGCGGCTACAGGATCCGTCGACCCGCTCACGTTCGCAAAGCAGTTGCACACCGGCCCAGGTCCTGGCCCGGCGACCAGTTTCGCGGCCGATATCCGCAAGTACACCGGCGGTTTCCACGTCGCCGCCACCGAAGGCGTCGACGGTGCGGCCACGCTGATGCAGAATTGGACGCCGGTCGGCACCACCGTGGCCGAGCACCTCACCGAGCATCGGAATTGGCTGGGGCAACTCGGTGCCGGATTGGGCGCGCTGGCCGACAATGTCGATGCCTACAGCAATGCGTTCACCGTCGCGAAGGCCAAACATCCGACACCCGAGGAGATCATCGCGGCCCGCAAACGGTTACTGGCCGCGATGAAGTCGAAAAACGAGTTGGCGCTCTCGGAGGCGCTCGCCGAATTCCAGGAGCAGAACGCCCGCTCGGCTGAGGCGATCACCGGATACACCACGACCGTCAACTCGAAGCTTCCCGCCGAGGGCGGAACGAGCGACACCGGCGGCAGCGGCAAGGGCAGCGGTGGCAGTGGCAGCGACACCAGCATGCTGTCCCAGATGCTGCCGGCAATGATGAGCGCCATGTCCTCCGCTGCCGGCATGGCCCAGAACCAGGACATCTCTGACACCGGCCTCGATGACGAGTACAGCGACTATGGATACGACGACCTCGGCATCCCCAGCAGCCTAGGGTCGCTCGGTTCCGGAGGTGCGGGCAGCGCGATCTCCGGCGCTGGAATACCGGACATCTCCGGCGCGACAACCTCGGTCTCGGTGGGCGCGATGCCGATCGTCGCGACCGCGGGTGGGGCATCGAACACCGCGGTCGGAATGCCGAGAACACCGGTTATCGAGGGATTGTCGTCGGGGGCGTCGGGCGGCGCGGCCGCCGCGCGCGGTGCCGGTGCCGGGTCCGGGATGATGCCGTACATGCCGATGTCTCCCGGTATGGGCGGTGCCGGTGGCAATGGCAACGAACGCAATCGGGTGGTCGCCTGGCATCCCGACCGATTGATGTACGTCGACGACACCCCCCATACCGAACAGGTCATCGGGGAACGGCCGACAATCGCCCCGACCGTAACACCGCCGACGCCGTCGCCGGGCCAAGGCCCGACTCAATCCGGAGGTTCCGTGTGAGTGATATCCACCCCGATGTACAGGCCGCCCTCGACGCCGCCCGCGAGTTGCGGCATCGAATCGCCGATATGCGTGAGCGGATCGACGGTATCCGAGCGCGTCGGCCCTCGCCCAGCGGTGCGATCATCCCCGAGGTGGATGCGATGGGCCGACTGACGGATCTGTTTCTGGCGCCGGGCACCGTGGACCGCCTCACCAATCAGGAACTGGTCACCGAAATCATGGCGGCCATTCGAGAAAGCAGCGCTGACGCGGCACGGCAGTACCAGAGCGTGATGGAATCTGTGCCGCCGCCTGAGCCGTTCGAGTCGACCGGTTCTTACGGGCCGAAAGGGCCCTCCGGTCCGTCCGGGTCGCCCTCGGCGACAGCAGGTGCGGTGCCGTCATGACCGAACCCGGCGCGGTCACCGTTGCCGATACCGTGCGGTGGCTGCACGACGAGGGCCTGGTTCGGTTGGCCGGGGTCGCCGAACGGATGCCGAGTCTGGTGGCCGCGTACACCATCGACGTCGCGACCGGAACCGTCGTCGCCCATCCTTCGACCGGTGCGGGCGCCGGCTCAGACGTGGTGACCCTCGGCGCCGACGATCTGCCCTACCCGGTCGGCAGCGCCAAGCGGTTGGTCATCGTGGGTGTCACCACCGCCGAGGCATTACTTGTCGTCGACCTGGCGACCGCATTGACCATTGCCATCAATGCCGATCGACCGGAGCTCGCGGCTCGGGCCTGGGCGGTGCAATTGCTGCTCAACTCCGAGATCACGGTGACCACCAATAGTGCCGATATCGCGATCGGAAACAGTCCGCGCTGCCGCCAGAGCTTCATCCCCGGCGGCGGCGCGACGATCATGAATATCGACGACGGGCGCCCGCCGATCACGACGGTTACGCTCAATCCGACCAATGAGGGACCCGATCATCTCGATGTCGCCCCGGATGGAACCGCCGAGATGTATCTCGGCGCTCGATTCTGGCAACTGCGCCAGATCATGAGCATCGACGATGCCGCGTGGACCGCGCTCGCCGCGCGATTGGACGCATCCGATGAGGATCTGTCCGTGCGTAGTGCACCGTCGAATCGTCAACCTGCCGAAAGACTTTAGGAGGGATCCCGTTGACCGAGACAGATCCGGACGAATTCGATGTGGACGAAGGGGCACCGGCTCCCGACTGGCGGAGCATGGTCTATGAAGTGTTCAATCCCGACCACACCTGCGGCGTCGCCTGCGATCGCGACGGTGAGATCGTCGGTCTGCACATCACCGACGACGCTCGTGACAACGGCGATGCCTGGTTGGCCGCGGAGATTCTGAAGCTCGCGCGCCTGGCACATCTGAAGTCCCGGGTCGGACTGCGTGCCGAAATGGAGTACAAGGGCACGCGTCCCTACACGATCGACTCGTTCGATCTGCCCACCGAGGCCTCCTTCCGCGCCATGGTGAATGCCGAATTCGGCACCACCAGCTGAACCGAAACAACCTCTCGCAGACGGGATGGCGACATGCTGGATATAGACGAACCGCACGAAGTGAACGCTGCGGCAGGCAGATTCGCCGGAGCCATCGAAACGGTCTCGGGTCAGGTTTCCGGGACTGTCTCGGATCTGGTCCTGCACCATCGGCCCGAATCGGCACTCGACCGTTCGCTCGACGCGCACCGGCAGGAGATTGTGACGGCGTTCGATCAAGCTGTCGCGGCCAGTAACCATGGTGCGCGGATTACCCACGCCGGGACGGTGAGCACGACGAATGTCCTCGCCGACGCGGATGTGGCGGGCGGGACGGACGTCCGCCACTACGACTCGTTGTGATCATCGGATGGCGCCGGAGCACGAAAGTCCGTATTGGGAGCAGATAGTCCGGGACAAATGGCCGGAGGTGCCGCCCGGCGACTGGAGCGCGCTGGAAACCACCTCGCGTGACGGCGCCGCGGCGCTGGATACGCTCGGCGCCGAACAAGCCCGCCATGACTTCGATAATCGAGTCCGTGCCAGCGAGGGACTCGAACCAATAAAACAAAATATGCTGAAGCAGCGGGGTAACCCGCAGGCCTTCGCTGACGCGCTGGACGCCGCTGCCGAAATCTTCGGGTTTTTTTCCGATCTGGTCTATCGCACCCGAAACCGGATCCTCGATATCGTCGAGGATGCTACCGCCAAGATTCGTCGTGCGCAGCAGGCCGCCCAAAGCGACGAATCCGATACTGAGGCCGAACGTGAGGCCAAGTTGGCTGCCTTGGACCGCCGCGTCAAACGGATCATCGCCGAGGCTCAGGAGGAGGTCGACGATGTGGCACGGGCCGCGCAGACTTCGATCGGACCGACGATCTTGCCGAGTCTGGAGCGCCTCGAGGGTGCGCTATGGCATCCGGGGCCAGCGAACTCCGGGGGTCCCCATCGACCGGACGGACAGCGGGAAAACCGGCCCGCGCATCAGCACCCGCCCGGCCAGCAGCACGACGTCGGCCACCCTACCTCCGGACCGCATCACCAGTTCCCGGCCCCGCTAGGCCTCGGCCCGAAATTCGATGTGCCGGTGGGGGATCCGTTCGAGCATCATGGCTTGCCTGGGAATAGGCCGACGGATCTTCCCGTCGATTCGCCATCGCAGGGAACCCCGACGGACGCGCCGACCGCCCCGGGGATGCCGCCCGCGGTTTCGGCACCGACCTCGACGCCGGGTGTCACCACCGGCTATGCGCCGACGGTGCAGCCAGATGGTGGCGATCCAAGTGCTTCCACAACCGGCGTCCCGTCGCGCGCGCCGTCGACGACCGGCTCCGGTGAATTGCAGGGGCAATCCGACTCCAGCGCGTATGGCGAGACGGCAGGCGATACCACCGATTCCCAGCAGCATCAGGAAACCCGGTCAGCCGCAACCGATTCCGGTCGCGGCGCCGACTCAGGCGAGATCGCACGGGAGGCGGCGTCGACCAACTCACCAGGGCAGATGCCGCCGATGATGCCGCCGATCCTGCCACCCGCGGCCGGTTCGACTGCCATATCCGCGCAGCCAGCCTCGGCGCCGCCGGTGTCAGCGCAGTCCTCGCCTCAAACCTCGACGCAGTCTCCGGCAGCGCAGTCGCGGCCCGGGATGGAAGCAAAAGCCCCACAGGTCGATTCGCGCGGATCGGGGTCCTCGCTGGTCCCGAAGGTATCCGCCGGTCCTACCGCGCCGGTGCCGAGCGCGGCCACCCCCGCCGCGAAATCGGGTTCGCCGCAGCGCGGTCCGCAGGCCGGAGACGGGCAGCCGGACACCGGCGGCAGCGACGAACTGATTCGCGATGTCGTCGGTGGTGCGATGGTGGCCGCCGCCGCTCCGACCTTCATACTCGGTGAGCGCGTCGACGGTGATCTCGTTCTGGCCCGGACATTGCTGGGCGGTGTACTGGCCGTGGTGGATTCGTCGGTGATCGGCCTGGAGTGGGCGGTGTCGATCATGCGGCATTCCGGCGGAATCAACGCGTTCGTCGTCTCGAACGAGGGCCGCAGCTGGCTACCTGCGGGCCTCTATCTTCCCCGTGAGATTTCCACGCCTTGGATGTGGGAGGTAGCGGACCACGCATGGGAAGGTGTTTCCGATCCAGCGCGAGTGCTTGCCGAGTTCGGCGCGGCATGGGGACGCCGGACAGGTGCCAAGGTGACGGCGATCGTATCTTCGCAGGCGATCGATCCGGGTATGCGCGCTCAACTGCGTGAGGTACCGATGGAGGGGCAGGTATCCGCTTCGACGGCAATGGATATGAGCGCGGCGGCGGCGGGCTTGTCGGATCGGCTCGGTCTGGTAGCCGCGCAGCAACTACTGGAGCGGGTTGGAAAGGTGCCGGCGCAGGGGATCGGATCGCGCTGTATCGACCTCGCCTGGGATGCGCATCGGCGCGTGGGACAGGTGGGCGCGCCCGACTCACTTGGCTTACCGCGCCTGCGGCAACGGATCCTGGAGGCGATCCGGCAGCGCCGGGAGGTGCCCGGCGACTGGTGGGAGGAACTGCGTGACGCCGACGATCTGCTCGCCGCATCCATGCTGTCGCGTCGAGCCGACGTCTCCCGAGTGGCCTTGGGGGAGTTGCGATCCGACACCGACGGACGGTCGGCGACGGAGGCGATGCTGCTGCGGGCGATGGTATTCGAGCGGCGCTGTGACGAACTGGTGCTGATGCTCGTCGACGAGCCGGATCGACAGCGCTTGCGCGATGCGACCTACGCTCACGGACAGATCTTCGATCATCCATTGTTCGTGGACGCGCCACGCGCACCCGCTCCGACCACGACGGCTCGGCGACCGACGATCAGCACGGGACCTACGCGTCAGTCGTAGTAGTCGTCGTACTCATCGTCTTCGTAGGCGACCGGAGCTGGCTGCTCGACGACGTCCGGTTCCCGCAGGCTGGGCGCACCTGGTAGCAGATCCTCCGGCTCGGGCATGCGGCCGACAATATCCTCGATCGGGCCAATGGTCTCTGTGACCTTTTGGTGTGCCAGCCGCGCGGCCTCCCTGGCCGCTTCGGTGACGGCTCGGCCGAGATCTGCGGCCGCACCACGCAGCGCGCGCGGCTCCAAGCGCACATCGGTGACGATGCCGGACTGATCGACGGTTACTTCGACCGAACCATCGCGCGAACTGGCCTTGGCGCTTATGGCGGACAACTCATCCCGAATTTCGGCGAGCTGTGCTCGTTGCTGTTCGTAGTGCCAATGGTCCATCAGTGGTCGTCTGCCCCGAGTGCCGCTTGGCCTTCGGCGTAATGTCCGGGCATCATACCCGCGATATCGGCCCGTATTTTGTGCGGCCATTGCGGATTCGCGACCTGAGCTAATAACCAGTTGGTGTCGTGGCGGTCTAGGCGGGCGATCGCGAAGTACACGATGTCGTCGTCGAACATATCCGGGTTTCGGTCCGGATCTATGTCCCCGCGCAGGTAGTCGGTGACAATGTCGCGGGCGGCATCGAGCCGCCACTGATCGGTCATTTCAACGTCCTCCCATATGCAGCCCCGTCGATCATAGAGTGACATTCTGGTGTGGCAGCTCGGGATCCACCCAGTACCTCGAAAGGCGGTCCAGGACCGCATCGCGGAAGTCCGCGTAATCGCCGCCGTTCTCGCGGACCGATTGCAACGCATCGAAGATCGCGTCCGCGCGTATCCCGCCGAAGCTGCTGCGCTCTTGCAGTGGTTCGGCGCCGATGCCCACGCCCTCCATCACCTGCTGCGTCATGGCGGGGACATCCCAGAGAAAGGTATCAGGGTGTTGTGTCTGATATTCTTGCAGCCAGGCGACGACGCGGTAGGCGTCCGATATTTCGCTCACATAGACGACGAGACTGTCCGTGCTCATTCTGCGGGGGCCGCCGACTTTCGCCGCGTAGACGCCGGGGAATTGATCGGGACGGTCGACTATCTCGTCCACGATCCCACGCATGAGAGCCGGTGTCGAATCGCCTTGTGCATTCACATATACGCGATAGCCGACGCCAGCGGGATCAGCCTCCATACGGTGGTAGAAGAGAAATCCGATATCCCATGGGTCCACGTCGCGAGCGTTCTCGGGGGTGAGAACCTTCTCGGGCCCCCGTCCGTGTTGTATGGTCGCTACCCGACTATCCGGTGCGCGGTGGTCGAGAATGCGTGCCAATTCGTGGATATAGGCGGCCGGATTGGAAACGGAATGGTGCTCGGGAGAGACATGATATTTGACGTAGACGTCGTTCCGAACTCCGATAAGGTCCTGCTCTGCCCAAATCTTTTGTATAAACTGTTCGAGGTTCTCGCGAGATAGCGGCGGTGCTTCCAGTCCATGTACCTGATACGAGAGGTCCCGCACTGCCATGAGCCCATCGAAAGAAATATCCGGGTCCATGCTGTAGACGAATTCCGTTAACGGCATGTCGGGCCGTATGGCCTGATGCAATTCCTCGAACGACATATCCGGGCGCACCAGTTGCGCGAACTCCTCGGGAGACAGATCGGGACGTACCGCTTGATGGAAATCCTCGAACGACATCTCCGAACGCAGAGCGCGATGCAATTCTTCTAGTGTGCGCGGGTGGTCCAATACTTCCGGGTATTTCCGCACGGCATATTCGAATACGTCACCATCCGGATGTCCCGCTGGCCACAATTCACGGGTCGATTCGCCCGCAGCGGGCGGTGTTTCCTCGTCGAGCGGCGGGGTTCGCTGCGGATCCCCATCGCCTTGGGTTTGGTGGTCCGGTGGCGGTGTTGTCTCTTCGTCACGTGCACGCTGGGACCCGACTTCCGGATCGTGCGCTGGTGGCACGGGTTCTGCTGTACGCGGCGGGTCGCCCGGCTCCCGTGTGCCCGGTGTGTGTTCGGGTGGTGGAGTTGCTTCGTGGTCGGGCGCACGCGGTGGCCAGACGAGTTTGTCGCCCTCGGGGGGCGCGGTTTCTTCGGTGTGGGGTCGCGCCGTCGGCTGTGGCTCGGCTGGTCCGCCCTCGCCTTCGGTGTGGTCGGGTGGTGGAGTTGCTTCGTGGTCGGGCGCACGCGGTGGCCAGACGAGTTTGTCGCCCTCGGGGGGCGCGGTTTCTTCGGTGTGGGGTCGCGCCGTCGGCTGTGGCTCGGCTGGCCCTCCCTCGCCTTCGGTGTGGTCCGGTCGTGGGATCGCTTCTGGCGGCGGTTCGCCGGTGCCTGGGGAAAGCGGCTCGGGTTCGTCGGTCGACGGTTTGGCTGGTCTGCTGCTTGTCGTGCCGCCCGAACCATCGGTGCCGCCGGGGTGTGGCCCGGAGGTACCGGGTTGTGGTGGGACGGTGCCCGGTGGTGTCGCCGGTGGGGCGACATGTGGTGGTGGTGTGACCCGTGGGGTTCCGTCGGGGCCTGTGGTTGGCGGTGGTGTTGTGCCTGGTGTTGCTGGCGGCGCGCCTGGTGTTGCTGGCGGCGTGCCAGGCGCGGCCGGTGGTGTTGCGCCCCGTGGTGGTGGCGTGTGAGGAGGTGGTGTGCCCCCCGGGGGCCCGGGTGGTGTCGTGCCCGGAGGTGTGGTCGGTGGAGTGGTACCAGGAGGAGGGGCAGGTGGTGTGGTACCAGGCGGGGTGGCCGGTGGTGTCGTGGCGGGCGGTGTCGTGCCCGGGTGCGGTCCACTACCGCCTGACGGTGTGGTGCTCGGAGGCGTGGTGGAGGTGGAACTCGATGATGTCGATGTCCGGTTAGTAGACCGCACGACCCGCGGTGGCAAGGGCCGGGCGAAAATGGTCGCCGAACCGACGAAGCCGCCGACGAAACCCTGGAGTACCGCGGTTCGCATCTCCTTGGCATCCGGGATATGTCCGGTGACGAGTATTCCCGCGCCCGCACCGGCTACCGCGCCCGCGACACCGCCCACACCGCCGATCAGCACCCCCGCGGTGACATGCGCGCCGTAGCGCACGACATTGGAATCGGACTTCCCTGCCACCCTGCCGAGGAACTTGTTGATCCGGGGAGCCACGCGCGAGGCGAATCGCGCTCCGATGCCACCACCGACGCCGCCGATGATCGCGGCGTCTTGCACCAGGTCCCATTCCATCTTGTCGCGGTGGTGCAATACCTCCTTCTGATAGAACTGGGCACCGGCGTTGACGGCCGCGCCGGTACCGGCGCCGAGTGCGGCACCGATGGCGGTGGCCTTGGCCAGCGGCAGACCTCTGCGCTTGGTGGCACAGTCCAGCCCGACCTTCTTGATCCTGCCGAAGTACCGTCTGGCGCTCGCGGCCCACGACGCTTCGGCGGCCGCCCTGTCCTCAGCCGCCTTCACGACTCCCGGTGCGGACAGCATCGCGTCCACCGCCAGCTGCGTCAGCAGCGCGATTCCGGTGCCGATCACCTGCAGTTTCATGAACTCGCAGTCGTTGGCCTTCTGATAGCACTGCTCGGCCATATAGTTGCAGTACTCGGACTGGTTGCGTAGATCATCGCCGAGCTGCACATTCCTGGTCGCCTTCGTGTCGGCGCTGTAGCCGTTGAGGGCGGCCTTTTCCGCGGCAGACGCCGCATCATGCCGCTTGGCGAGTGTGCTGCAGCTGTCGCCGCCCGCCGCCCAGTGGTCACCCTCGCGGCGCAGGGCGTCCTCGTCGCAATCCGGCCAATACCCCGCCAAGGCTTCGACCAGCCACTTCGGAAAGAACGCTGGCAGCGTCAGTGTCACAGCGCCGCACCTGGTAGATCGATTTGTTCCTCGGGCAGTTCCGGAAACGCGGAATCGATATCGGTGACCGCCGACTCCGTGAGGAATGCCCGACGTGCCGTCGCGATCATGTCGTCGGTGATGTCGGGATGGGCCAGGGCAATCGTGATCAGTGCCGAGTCGGTATCCGGTCCCAACCCCACGTGCATTCGGAGAGGCCGACCGCCGGTCGCCGCCGACAGTTCGGTCTCGAAGGTGCTGTGCCGCGCGTCGGCGGTGTGTCCACCGCCGAACTTCACGGCGTTGCCGTTTTCCGTGCGGTATCGATCAGTAAGCGGTGCAAAACCTTTGCGGGCGGCGCTGCCTCGGAGCCGTTGATCTGTACCTCGGTGAACGCGTCCGCCATCGCCATCCCGGGGTCGAAATTACCGTTGTGGAATCCGTAGCCGCTCAGCTGGGCGCGCCATTGCTCGTATTCCGAACTCGACGCGCTGGTGGGGTTATCGCGCGGTGCGGTGCCTCGGGTGCGGGTGAACTCGGCGATCAGCGCGTCCTGAGCTGCCTGTCTGGCGCGGAAACTACCCGCGACATCGAGCGCGTGCCCGAGTTCACGGACCATCGTCGAATACACCGGCCGCCGGTCCGACCCGCGCGCGAGTTTTCCGGAATGTGTTGCGCTGCGGATATATTCGGCGAACACCGCGGGGCTACGGGCGACCACGGTATCGAGCACGATGCGACGGGTGAACGGCTCAGGGCCGGCGGCCCCGGCGACCCAGTCCCATTCCAGTCGGGTGGCCGCGTCGGCGGATTCGGCGATCGCTATCTGCCGCAGATCGACATACGGGTACTGAGTGAGCACGTCGTCCAGTGCGGCCGCGATCTCTCGGATCGTGTACCCGTCGACGCTCGGATCGTCGAAGCCGACCAGCTCGAGATCGTGTCGCTCGGCCAATTTCCGTGCCAGCAGTGCGTTTTCACCAACACCCATGCCATCGGCCGCCCACGGATGGCGTGCGGCGGATTTTCCTTCGGCGCCGAAGGCCTTGCCCGCTGCCTTCGGTGCCGGACGGGCTTGCTGCTGGTGCTGGTCGGGCAGGTACGGCGTGGACATCCGCGGCGGCGTACTCGACGGGGCCGATACCCGGGGTCCGGCGTCACTCGGTGCCGACGTCTGCGCAGTCCCGGCGGCGGCCGCCTTCGGCGCGGGAGTATCCGGTGTAAAACCGGTACCGGCCGTACCTCTCGACCACGGTGTATTCGGCTGCTTGCGATCGGCGGCTGGAACGTCGACGGTTGGTCGGGCAGCGGTCGGCGCCGAATTGCTCGTCGTGGGAGTCGATTCCGGTGGGGAACCGGATGCGTCGCGTGCATTCGGCGCCCCGGCGCTGTCGAATGGGCTGCCCATGTTGGGCGTGTCGTTTCCGTTCGGGCTGCCCGGGATGGTCGGTGCGGTGGAGGCGGGGCCGGGCTGCGGGCTACCCGAGGTACTCGGTGCTGGAGTCGAAGTCGGAGCGGACTGATAGCCCGGATCGGGTTGGGATCGGGTCGGCGATTGTGCTGCATCGGGCGTGTCGCTTGTGGTGATCGGAGTCTGCTGACTCTGCGAATAGGGATCGGTGGGTGCGGGCGGGGTGACGTTCTGACTGGTGGGCGGTGACTGGTCACCGGCGTCGCCGATCGAGCGAGCGGATTCGCGATCCTGGCGATCGAAGCTTTCGACGAGGTCGCTGACGACCTTGCCCTCTTCGCGCAGGCTCGCGACCGTCTTCGCCAGGCTCGCGATTCCTTTGTCCCGATCCGGCACATAGGTCTCGGCGAACGCCTGGCCCGGAGTGTCCTTGCCCCACGGTTCGCCTTCGCGCTCGAGCGCTGCCTTCAACTGATCGAGCACGCGCTGCGCGTCTGCGCCGATATCCTCGAATTCCGGCACCAGTGCACGAAGTCGCTCCTCATCGACTTCCAACGACTGTGCCACGCGGACTCCTCACGCATCCCTGCGGACAATTCTCACGCGCCCCATCGTGCCTTCCCAATGATGGGAGTACTCAGCCTGCGCGCGGACCGTCGTTCTCGGCGGATTCCCGAGCATCGCGCCAGCTCGGCGACCCGGGTACCAGATCGGGCAGATCGGGCATGAGCTCGGCGATATCGACGATCGGGGCGATCAGCGCGTCATGTTGCGAGCGTGCCGCACGCGCCGCCGCCTGTGCGGCCTCGACAATCGCCCGCCCCACATTTTCCGGCTTGGCGCGCATCGCCTGTGCGGTCAAGCGCACGTCGGTGACCACTCCGGCACTGTCCACAGTCACCTCGGCCAACTGATCGGATGAACTGGCCTGTACCCGCAGTGCATCCAGTTGCTGCTGGATCTCGGCTAGCTGGGCCTGCTGTTTCTCGTAGATATCCATGGCGTAGTCGATCTGATTTCGCATACCGTTGTTCGCCGATCGCAGGCTTTCGAGCTCCCATTGATCCATTACGGCTCCCACCTCGTTCATCGCTGTCGGCGGACCAGGCTCGGCATCCGTTCGGGGGATTCGCGGTCCGCCATCAATCGCGCGCGTCCAGCTTCCCGCAGCGGGAGTTCAGTCGGTATTTCCCGTCAGTGGGAAGGATCGACAATGTTGAGAACGGTGGCAGGAAAGGGTCTGATCGAAGAATGCCGGAACCCAGCACGAATATCGACCCCGCGGTGCTGCGTCAGTTGGCGCAGCAGCATGAGCAGGTCGGGCGCGATACTCTTGCGTGGGCGGAGCCTCCGCACGCGTGGCTGGCGAGCTTCCAGTCGACCTATGGAACGATCGCGGATCCCGTTCGCCAAGCGTTGGTGAAGTACTACGGCGCCCGTGAACGCGCCGGTAAGGCGCTGGCGCAGGAGCACTTCAACACCGCGAAGTCGCTTCGGGATTCGGCCGATTCCTATGAGAACGCCGACCACGAAATGGCGTCGAACCTTCGCACGATCGGTCAAAGCCTCGGGGACCCGCACAGTGAGCCGACGTCCAACGGCGTGGACCCGAATACTCAGCACACCCCGTCACCCGGCGGCCCCGGGGGTGGGCCCGGCGGCGGACCGGGTAGCGGACCGGGCGGAGGCCCCACGTCGACCGACAACCCGATGGCCCCTGCGGCATCGAATGGTTCGACGCCGACGAGCGCGGCGCCGGGCGGGCCCGGCGGCCCCTCCAGTTCGCCGGGCGCGATTTCGCACCCGGATCAGACGACTCCAACGGGTACATCCGGCGTAACAGCTGGAGCCGGAACCACGTCACCGTCGGTATCGGGCGGGCCACTCGGCTCCGGACCGGGCGTGGGACCGGTGTACGCCGGTTCGGCGGACGACCGCGGTTCGGGTCAGCCACCAACCGGGGCCACCGCGACGGGCGATGCCAGCCCGATGCCGGTGCCGGTGCCGGCGGGCACACCCTTCGCGTCGGCCGTGGCTGCCGCGAAGGATAAGGAGGCCGAACCGGCCTACGTGGTGGGCAACGCGGTGAACGACGATTTGGTGCTGGCCAGGACCCTGCTCAGCAGTGTGCTCGCCGCTGTCGATTCGCCGGTGGGCATGGCCTGGGCGGTCGCGGTGATGCGCGGTCCGGCCGGTGCTGGTGTATTCATCACCTCGAACGAGGGCCGCGGCTGGCTGCCCGCCAAGCTCTACTTGCCACGCGAAGTCTCGACGCCCTGGTTGTGGGATGAAGTACTCGGGCCCGATGCGGGCACCTCATCCTGGGAAAGTGTGTCGGATCCGGCTCGGGTACTGGTCGAGTTCGGCCTGGCCTGGGGGCCGAAGGCGAATGCGAGCCTGTCGGCGCTGGTCTCCTCCGGCCCGATCGATCCCGGTCTGCGCACACAGCTGAGCGAAGTGGCGATGGCAGGACTCGTCGGCCCGACCTATGACGTCGACTTGCGCGAGTTCACCCCTGATACCGCGGACCGGCTCGGTCTGGTCGGTTCCCCGACCGCGCTGCAATCCGTTGCGACCGTGTCGGATCAGCAGGTCCGCGAGCGCTGCGTGCAATTGGCGACGGATGCGCATACCCGGGTCGGCCGATCGGTAGCCGCCAGTGCCGATGCCGCCGGAGCGCGACAGTTGCGCGAGCGGATCCTGGCGAGCGTTGTGGCGGGGCAGAGCGTATCCCGGCAGCTGTGGGACGAACTGCGCGATGCCGACGATCTGTTGGCCGCGTCGATGATGTCGCGCCGGGTCGATGTGGGCCGAGTAGGACTCGGCGACTTGCGGATCGACACCGAGTCTTCCGCTCTGCGCGACATGATCTTCGAGCGTCGGTGCAACGAGCTGGTGTTGTTGCTGGCCGAGGAGGTGGAGCGGCAGAACCTGCGCGACGCGATCTACGCACACGAGCAAATCGTGGAACATCCGCAGTTCGTGGAGGTTCCGGCCGCGGTGTCGGTTGCCGAGGATGAGCGGGTTTCCCGCCCGGCAGGGGCCGCTGTCACCGGGCCAGCGGTCAGTGCTCCCGCAGTCAGCGCTCCGGTTACGGCCGGGCCGCCGACGGGCGCCGTGGTCGCGCCGACCTCGCCGTCGCCTGTCGTGGCGCCGGATCGGCAGTGAGGTCATAGGACGATGACTGCACGCGGAAGTTCGACAGCGTGCAGTCACCGTCCTGGACGTCCGGCCACTCGCTAGGCGGCACTCCAGGTGGGCGTGCCGTAGACGTTGAGTTTGTCGATGCCGTAGTCGGGGGAAAAACCTAGCCCGACTCCGGTGTAACGCCAGGTCGCCCCGAACGACTCTGCTGCACGGGCCATGGCGTCGACGCCATGGGTGGTGCCGTGGTGCCGGGCGGCGAGTTCGCCGACCAGCCCGGTCAGGTCGTCGCGTCGCTTTGCGGCCCAGTAAAAAGCGAAGGTAGTTTCGCCCGTACTTCGTGCCGCGCTGATTTCAAAGACATTTTGGTGGAGTTCCGCCGCGTCGACGCCACACCGGACCAGTTCGGATAGCACTTCCCACGCCGGATCGCCGAAGTAGCGGACCAGTTTCATCGGCACGCCGACGTCGTTGTTCCGGGCCCTCAGGTAGATCTTGTGGGTCACATTGCCGTGCAGGTCCACCTCGATCGCGACACCAGCAGGCTTGATGAGCTTCTCATGGTCGGGTACGCACGCCAATCCAGCGAAGCCGGGCCATGCACTGGACAACCGGTCCAGTGCTCCCGGGGCGATTGTCAGATCGCCGTATATTTTGAGAGTGGCCGCATGATGTGGCGCCGCGGCGTGATGGACAATCCCGATCCAGGTGGCGAAGCGATGCCCCGCCGGGACTTTCGTGGGATCGGGATACAGTGTCGCGACGAAGGATCGCAGCGTTTCGGCGACCGCCTCATCTCCGTTCGGCAACCATGCGACGAGATCCCGGATCGCGGCGAGTTGAGCGGCGACACGAGAGCTGAACGCCGTCTCCTGTGTCGCCGTCTCGGTGACGTAGCGAAGCGCGGGCGTCAGCTTCCCGCGGCGACCGGTCACACTGACTTCAAAAGGAACACCGGAGCTGGTCAACGTGCTGGCTCGGCGTCCATCCGGCCTTAGTGCGTCCAGCTGTCCGCCACACGCACGTTCCATCATGGCGCGGATGGGTGCCGCGTCATTACGCAGCGTCAACCGCTCGGCCAGGTCGATCAGGAATTTTCCGGCAGCTTCAGTCATCACCATCTGGGCAGGGCGGCTCTCGCGATCGGGAGGTGGGCGTTGACGTGTTCCAGTTGGTGCGCGGAGCGCAGCTCGCCAAGCCGATACAGGTCTGTTCCGTAGAGTTGCCGGGCCAGCGAGCCGTCGAGGTCGTTGACGCCATAAAGATAAGGACGCCCGCCCAGCTCGCAACAGCGTTCCAGCAGGTCACGAAACAGGCGGCGGATAGCAGCGGTGGTGGTGGCTGCATCGCGCTCGATCGAGGTGTACACGCCCAAACCGATCGAAACGGGGGCATTGCCGGCGGGGGCGAAAGCGAACGAGGTCGCGTCGGGAGGGCGGCGCACGATCAGGATGTACAACATCGTCAAGACATTGTTCAGCGGAGCGCGGTGCCGTAGTACTTCGACGGTCGCGAGCATCGATGCGAGCTGCCGCGCAGGCACGATGTAGTCGGTCCACAGCTGAACCTGATCGGAGAACTGGGCGTTCTTCTTTCGGGCGCGACCCGCCCCCATGAATGGCCGATCGGACACGATCCTGCAGTTCTCCTCCCGGCATCGCCGCAGACCGTTCCCGCGCCAGCCGGTGATGGATGAGATCCTGCCACGGCGCACGAACGCGGAGTAGATGTCGACGTCGTCGTGCTGTGCGATTCGTTCGGTGTGCTCGGCGAGCTCGGTCAGTGTGGCGTGGTGTGTGCGGTGCACATGTGTGTCGCGGCAGATCGGCACGGTGCGCAGCACCGCCCGTTCTATCAGCCCGACTGTGCCGAGCCCGCCGAGCGCGAATCGGAACAGCTCCGGATGATCGGCACGCGAGCACCATCGGCTGGTTCCTGTTCCGTCGATCAGCTGGATCCGCTCCACGTTGTCGACTTGCATGCCGTACCGTACCGAGTCGATCCCGACACCGCCGACCGAGAGGGTGCCGCCCACCGACGTGTGCAGGTAGTCGGTTAGCACGGGCACGGCTCTGCCGTGGCGGCTCAAGTATCGCTCCAAGCCGTACCAGCTTATCCCGGCGGGCACCTCGATCAGGCCATCGCGGAGGTTCCGCACTTGCGCGACCGCGGTGTCCGGTGCATAGGTGACGAGCAGTTCACCGTCGGTGACGGTCTGCCCATCACAGGAATGCCCCGCACCGCGTAGCGTCAATGGCCGACCGGAGCCGAGTAGTGCGGCGGGAAACGCGGCGGGCATCCGGTGCACAGCCCACGGCACGGCGTGCCGTAGACCGCCGAAGTCGGTGGTGAAGTCGTCGATGGGTGGGTACCTCTCGGAAACTTGATGGCCTCGTCGCCGTCCGGAGAGCCGATTCAAACCGCAGTATGGTCTCTTCCCATTGTCGGGAATAATGCTCGGCCACGCGTGGCGCATCCTGGAGGACCTATGAGAGAAAGTCACCCAGATGTGCGTGCGGGCCGCGCCATGCGGCGGGAGTTGCGCAACCGCATCGCCGACATGCGCGAACGGGCGGACGCGATCGTGGCGCGCCGCCCGTCCCCGAGCGGTTTGGTCATTCCCGAGGTCGATGCGATGGGACGGTTGCGGGACCTGTATCTGGCGCCAGGAACCTGCGGCCGGTTCGGCAATCGAGAATTGGCCGACGAAATCGTAGTCGCCATTGCCGAAAGCGCCGAGGATGCGCGGCTGCAGTACCAGATCGTCATGAGCGACCCCGCCAATCTGCCGCGACCGCTCGCGGAGGTCATGCGGGAATGGCGGGCCAGGCCCGGGCCGGACTGGCAGCCCCCCAATTTTGGGAAGGCAGAACAATGAATCTGAGATAGTCGGCGGGAGGAATCAGTCGAGCATGCCCGATTACATGAGTGTCGATCCGGACGAGCTGCGCAGAATCGCCGCACAGCACGATTTGGCCGCGGCAAAACTTCGGGCGTGGGGTGAGATCCCGCAGGCCTGGCTCGACGAGTACGAAGATACATACGGCACGATCGCGGCCCCGATGCACGCGGCTCTGGTGGACTACTACGACGATCGTCACAACAAGGCCGAACGTCTCGCCGAAAATCATGAGCGAACGCGAGACGAATTGCTCGCGGCGGCACAGGCGCTCGAAGACGGCGATCATTCCAGCGCCCATGACATCGCCCAGTCGGGTGGTAACGGCCACCAGTCGGGCGGTAACGGCCACCACCAGTCGGGTGGTAACGGCCACCACCAGTCGGGTGGTAACGGCCAGGGAGCCTCGCCGGGCGATCCGGCGCCCGGCGCGCCAACCGACCCCGCGGCGCGGGTAAATACCGGGCCGGACACGCCGACGGTGAATGGTGCCCAACCGTGGCAAACCGCGGTAACCACGCCCGGCGTCCCTGGCATGCCAGACGGGCCAGTCCGCTTCGATCAGGCTCCTCTGTCCCCCGCCGCGTCGGCAGCACCGACATCCGACACCGCGCGGGCCGGGACCACCCCGCCTGCGGTCGGTATCCCGGAGCGCGGCGCCGCTGGCATACCCATAGCGTCGGCGGTCGACGCAAGCATGGCCGCGATGCCCGCACCACTGGCGACAGGCCCCTATCCGACATCGGCCGCTCCCAGTGGTGCGGGCACAACTGCCCGGCCCCCCGCACCGCTGCGGGCGGGCCCGTTCGCAGCGGCGGTCCACACGGCCGACAACAGGCGGACGCTACCATCGTTGCTCGTCGGTGAACGGGTTGACGAAGACTTGGCGCTCGCCCGCACGCTGCTCGGCGCGGTCCTTGCCGCCGTGCGTGATTCGGCGCTCGGTGTGGAATGGGCGGTGGCGGTGGGGCGGTCACCTGGCGGGCCCATCGTGCTGCTGACCTCCACTGAGGGGCGTGGCTGGCTGCCTCCGGGTTTGTTCCTGCCGTTGGAGGTCGTCCTCCCATGGCGGTGGGACTCGATCCTGCGTACCGAGGGGCGGATGGCCTTCGCGGCATTGGAAGGGACCACCGACCCGGCCCGAATGCTCGCCGAGTTCGGCTTGCTGGTCGGCCGACGCAAGAAGGCTCGGATCAGCGCCCTAGTGTCATCCGCGGCAATCTCCGACGGCGTGCGCGCGGCGGTCGGCGACGATTGCGCTTTCGACGAATGGGTCGCCGCCGAGGAGTCCGCCATCGACTTCACCGCGCCCGGCGCCGGACTGGTCGATCGGCTCGCGCTGGCCGGTTCGGACGAGTTGCTGAATCAAGCGGCGACGGTACCCGACACCCAAATCAGGGCCACGTGTCTCGAGCTGGCGCGAGCCGCGGACGCGCGGGTCCGCACTATCTTCGATATCGACGGGGATGCCACCATCCGCAGCGCCCGGCGGCAGCGGATCCTCGACGTACTGAACGCCGGACAGCCCATCCCGCCGAACTGGTGGGACCAGATCCGCGCCACCGATGACATGACCGCAGCGGCAGTGCGGTCGCAGCGGGTGGACGTGTCCTACGTTCCGGTTGGTGGCATGCACCCGGGTTCATCCGGTACGGAGGCCCTGCGCGCCATGGTTTTCCAGCGCCGTGCCGATGAATTGCTGCTGTTGCTCGCCGCGGGCGAACCCGACCGGCAGACTCTGCGCGATGCGTTCTACACGTACGGCCAGATCGTTGAGCACCCGTTGCTCCCGGGGGCAACGCAGGTGGCCGCCGTGCAGACAGCAGGAACGAGCGTGGCGGTTCCGGGCGTTCGGGCTGCTCGCAGTGTCGGACCAGGTGTCCCCAGCGTCAATTCCATCAGCGTCGGTTCGACTGTCCTTGGCGGGGCCCCACCGTCCATGGCCGAATTACTGAGACGTCCGGCGGGGTTCGAGGGCTCCAGTGAGCAAAGGAGAGTCTGATGGGCGACAAAGAGGTAAATGCTGCTGTCGACCAGATATCTGGCTACAACGACAGTGGCGGCGGATGGTTTGATAATGAAATGTCAGACGACGGCGAGGCCAAGAAGTCGTTGGAAGCGCTGAACGGATTGAGTGGCCCCGACTTCAACGCGGCTGTGCAAAAACTCATAGATGACCACGGCGGTAAGTACGCTCCCGGCTCTGCGAATTTATTAACGAGGCTCGTCCACGAAATAGATGACCAGGGCTTGGTCGGCGATAACGAACGATACAGGCAGATCCGCAACGCACTCGAAACCGGCGATACGACCGACGTCGTCACAGCCAAGAATAACGAGGCGGCGGATAAGGAGGAGGTCAAAGATTCGGATTTTCAGGACGGTTACGGCGGAGAAGACTCTGACGGGGCGAAACACGCATATGTCGTAGATCTCTGGTTGCCGAAGGGCTACAGTCCGGCGCTGAAAAGCAAGATCGAGGACACCGAGTGGACGATGCAGTGGGATCTCGACACCCTCGGTAGCGGTCATACGAAGGCCAACCCCGACTTCGGTGACATGCTCAAGGGTACGGATCCCGATACTGCGAGCGGCTGGTCGGACATTCGGGAACAGGCCGCTGACGCGGAGAGGCGGCTGAAATTTCATCGGGATGAATACACCGAAAACCATGCAGTAGTTTCGGATCTCACATACGACTCGCAGAGAACGGGCTCCGACGCCTTCAAAGAACTTACGGGGCTGGTGGTAAAACTCAACGAGTTCCTTCAGTACGACCCTGAGAGCGATGAATTTGGTGTCAGGAAGGATGGTGACACGATCTATGGTGGACACTATGGGGGGGGTCCAACTTCAGATATGGCGATCCCCTTCTACAAAAAGGACACAAACGAAGGCAGTCCCAGTTACGGTAAGTATATCTTGACCCCCCAGGCCGAAATGCAATACTACGTCGCCCATATCGAAACGGTTACCGCAGAATGGGATAAGAAATATTCGGCGGCGGAACAGAAGTTAAATAAACTAGCCGACGAGACCACCCCGACGCCTACTCCCACCCCGACCCCGACTCCCACCCCGACTCCCACGCCCACTCCCACTCCCACTCCCACCCCGACGCCGACTCCCACGCCGACCCCAACCGAAGCCGACTACAGCAACACCTACGACGATCTGCTCGGCGACGGTTCGACTTCGACCACCGATGGCACGACCGACGGCACCACGGGCACGGATGCCTCCGGCTCGAACAGCGGCATCATGTCGGCGATCAATTCGGCGATCAGCGCGCTCGAGAACAGCGCGAACGGATCCAGCGGCAACCAGGCGACCCAGGCCGGATACAACAGCGGTGGCGGCGGTTCTTCGGGATCCGGCGGTATGGATATGAGCTCGATGATGCTGCCGATGATGATGTCGCAGATGATGCAGCAGATGATGGGGAACAACGGTCAGGACGACCAGAAGCAGCGCGAGGAAGAGGAGCGCGAGGAGCGGCGTCGGCGGCGCAGGGAGGAAGAGCAGCAGGCTGCGGCGCAGGCCCAGGCCCAGGCCCAGCCGGCCGTCGCCTCGAACCAGCCGACCAATGTCGTCCAGGCAGACGCCAGCGCGACCCCGCCGCCGGTGGGCGCCGGTGGTCGGTCGATGGTCGATATGAAGCTGCCCGACGGCACGACGCAGAAGGTGTCCTCGGCGGTCTCGCAGGCCGTGAACAAGGAGCTCAACAATCCGAACGGCAGCGATGCCAGGTCGGCCTATGCGGGCACGACCGGACAGCCGTCCGCGGGCAGTCCATGGGTTTCGGTCGACAGTGCGCATCTGCAGACCGGTGACGTGGTGCAGTGGGCGAATCGGAGTGCGATCGTCGTGGTGGAACCTTCGGGGCTGGAGGTCATCGTCAACGGCCAGCTCGTGCCGTTGGACCCGAACAACCCACCCGACGGCGGCACCGGCGGTTACGGCGAGTTCCAAGGGTTCTTCCACCCGAGTGGCGCCGATCTGGACAACTCCGCACAGCAGCCGCAAACGCCCCCGACGCCGAGCGCGCCCGGTGTCACCGCAGCACCGGCAGCACCGACAGCTCCGCCTGCGGTTACCGCGCCGACGATCTGATACGCCGCCGTGGTCCCCTGAACCACAGGGGACCACGGCTTTTGGGGCGCAAGTCGGTCCAAACTATGGAAACAGCTCGCGCGCGGTTTGCGCGCTAGCGGTCTGATGCGCCGTCGTGGTCGCCTCGAGTCATTGACGACCGCAGCTGTTCGGGGCGACGTCGGCTCTGCTGCGCGAACAGCTCGTGCGGGAGGGTTCCGCGCTAGTGGTCTGATGCGGCATCGTGTTGCCCTCGAGTCATAGAGGACAACGGCTGTTCGGGCGCGAGTCGCCTAGGTGACAGCCCACGTCGCGGCCCGCGTCGCCGATCTGACTTGGCACGCCGGTCGCTCTTATGACACCGTGCGGGCTACGCACGGTGGCCCGAAGCGGGAGCTGGTCCGGCGCCGATCGGTATTTGCCGCCGCTAGCCGCCGAAGTGTGCGCCCCTGCGGATGGAATCAGTTTCGCGCCGGATCAATTCGGCCGTCGCCACGACTCGGCAGACGATGTCGTCTGGCGATGCGGAACGAATAGACCTTCGATTACGCCTGTACCACAGGCGAATCCACGGTGCCCTCGTCCTCGGGATCGTTCTCCTGCGTTTCGTGGGTATCGGTATCGGTCGCAGCCGTTCCGTTCCGATTCACCGCGCGTCGGACATTGGCGCGAGCCGACACCGGGGACATATTCGACACCGGCGTGGCTGATCCAGGCGTACTCGCGCTTGCCGTCGCGGCCGGTGCGGCCGGGGCGGGTTGGCCTGCACTGGGTGCCGCCGCCGCAGGTGCGGGACTGCCCGGCGCTGCGCCGGGCGCTGCCGCTTGCGGCTGGCCCTCGCCGGGCTGGGCGCCGTCTTGTGCCGCGTCTTTGTCCTTGTCTTTGTCTTTGTCCTGCTGTTTCAGTAGTTCCGGCAACTGCGATATCAACGGCATCGCCATCATCGGCAGCATTCCGAGCATCGACACCAATTGCCCGAGCCCGCCGTCGCCGCCGCCACCCGAACCGCCCGCGCCGGACTGGCCGCTGCCGCTGGCGGGCCCGCTGCCGTCCGAGCCCTGCTTGCCGTCACCAGCCATATCGCTGTTCAGCTGGTAGACCGCCTCGACCTTGTCGTATACGAGGTCTATCGCCTCGGCGACCAGTTTCATGAGGGCCACTTCCTGAGCGGGTTTGAGTTTTCCGCTTCCGGCGGCCTTCAGCTTCGCCTGGAGTTCGGCCACGATCGCTTTGATGGCTCGCAACGTCTCATCACTGCCCGCGGCGACCACGATCGAGGTTTTCATGACCTTGGTGTCGTAGGTCAGCAGTGCGGTCTGTCGGGATTGGACCTTCGCCAAGGCTGCCTGGTACTGCTCCTTCATCAGGCTGTCGCCGATGCTCTCGTAGATCACCGGTCGCAGCAGATCGTCGACGTTCGGCGGCAGCTCGGGAGTGCCCCGTCCTAGCAGATCGACGGCGGTTTGGATGGCTTCCTCGGCCATCGCGATGAATGCCTTCAAACCCGCCGACGCGCCTGGAGGCGGCTTCAGTTCCACTGTCCAGTAGTGGCCGGTTTTGGCCTTGCTCGCCGCAGTGGTGCCAGAGCCAGGCGGTGTGCCGACCAATGTGGCATCGATTGGTGGGGTGGACCGGTCAGCTGGCGGTTGACCGGGTGGTGCGCTAGGCGGACCGCCGGGTGGTGGGCCGGATCCGTCCGTTGGCGGCTGTCCGGGTGGCGCGCCAGGCGGCTGAGCGGGGGGACCACCGGGCGGTCGGCCGAAGAGACCACCTGGTTGCCCACCGTATGAGGCCCCGGTCTCGGCGGAATTGCCAGCGGTGGGTGAGCCGAACAGTGTTTGCCATGTCTCGGCCGCGGTACCCGCCACTTCGCCCGCCATATTCTCGCCACCGCCTCCCAGAAGTTGTTCCCATTGTCGTGTCTTCCCGCCGCTGGGAAGATGAATCATTCGCGAAATTGCCGCATAGTCGTTGTCAGCACCCGACATTCGGGGTGTCCGGTGCCAACCGGCAATGCATTTGGCGAGCAGGTCCTGAGAGGCGGTCGGTGATGAGCGAGAGCGAGTCGGTCGAATGTCGCCGGCATTGACGGGCGACCTCAATGAGGTCCTGCACGCCCTGCTCGGGCTGTACGGCAACGGGCAACCGGATCCGGCGGCCGCGGCGAGCATTGCCCAATCGATGAACGCTGACCTGAGTGCGCACGGTGGATCCGGCGTCGCCCGCTACACCGACGCACGCGGCATCCAATCGACGATCGTTGAATCCCATGCGGGCAAAGACGGTGTCGTGAACAAGACCGTGGGCGAGGCCGGGGACGGCACTGTCGTCGGACGGAATCGGTTGACCAATCAGATCGCCGATCTGCAGTCGCGTATCCAGGCGATCGCGTCGGTCGGTGATACCAGGTTCAGCGGGCCGGCCCTGCTCGAAGCGGCGCATACGACCATCGCCAAGGCGGCCAAGCAGGTCGATACCGATGTCGCGGCGGCGCGTCAGCGGGCGGCGCAGATCATGCCGCCGAGTATGCCGGAATTGTCCCGCCGAAAAGCCGCGAGTTCGACGCCGCGTCGTCGTCGGCGGGCTCGTTCGCGATCCGCGGTCCTGTCGAACGGTCGACGCAGCCGACCTCGGGTGCCATCGGATGGAACCGCGGGCAGTAAGGCCGTCGCCATGGCCAGCGAATGGCTCGGCACCCCGTACATCTGGGGCGGCGGTGGCGCCGGTGGACCGTCCGGCGGTGGCTTCGACTGCTCCGGTCTGACCCAGTACGCGATCGCGCAGGCCTCCGACGGTCGTGTGGTTCTGCCACGGACGACCTATGACCAGATCTACAGCGGCGTCCAGGTTTCCGCGGCGGAGGTGCGACCGGGCGACCTGGTATTCCCCGCAAGTTCGTTCAGTGCGCGGGGGCCGGAGCATGTCCAGTTGGCCGCGGGCAACGGCATGGTCATCGAGGCGCCGTACTCTGGTTCGACCGTGAAATGGTCGCGCATGTCCAACGACGCCATCGTGGTGCGGGTGCTGTAGTGGCGGTGGATATTCCGCCGGAGGTCGCGGAGTTCCTCGACTGCTGTGGAGTTCGATACCCGGATATCGACGAAGGTGATGTGCGTGGCCTCGCGGTCAAGGTGCGCACCTTCGCCGCGAATACGCGAGGGCTTGGGGTCGATGAGAGCGGAGATGCTCTCGCAGCGTACGAGCGCCTGGTCGCGACATGGGCCGCCTCCGATGGCGACCATCAGGTCGAACTCGATCGGGTATGCGCGGTCATCGCGAAGGCACTGGATGCGGTGGCCTACGTCATTACCGTGACGAAGGCAGTGGTCCTGACCGAACTCGCCGCGCTGGCAATGACTTACGCGGCCATGACGGCCACACCCTCGGCCCGGATCGCCGGACCGCTCCTCGTCGCGGCAGCGCGGCGACTGTGCGCGCAGATGGAACGGGCCCTGATCGGTTACCTGGTCATCGAGGTGATCGGCAGGGCTGTCGAACCGCTCGGACGCGGCGCCGACAAGTTGTTCACCGGCGCACCGTCGGTCAGGACATCGCCCGCCGGACGGGTCGACGAGTCGCGCATGCCCGGCGCGCCTTCTGCTGAATCGCGGAGGTCTGATCCGGCGCCCGACCATTCGCGGGTGTCTGGTGCGGTGCCTGCCGAAGGGCAGCTTTCTGACGCGGTCGCTGCTGGACCGCGGGTGTCTGGTGCGGTGCCCGCCGAATTGCAACTTCCTGACGTGGTCGCTGCTGAATTGTGGGGCGCGGCGTCGGCTGAACCGCCACTGCCGATGTCTGGCGCGGTTCCTGCTGAACTGCCGATGTCTGGCGCGGTTCCTGCTGAATCGCCGATGTCTGGCGCGGTTCCTGCTGAACTGCCGATGTCTGGCGCGGTTCCTGCTGAATCGCCGATGTCTGGCGCGGTTCCTGCTGAACTGCCGATGTCTGGCGCGGTTCCCGCTGAACTGCCGATGTCTGGCGCGGTTCCCGCTGAATCGCCGATGTCTGGCGCGGTTCCCGCTGAACTGCCGATGTCTGGCGCGGTTCCTGCTGAATCGCCGATGTCTGGCGCGGTTCCTGCCGAACTGCCGATGTCTGGCGCGGTTCCCGCTGAACCGCGGACGCCCGGCGCGGTTCCCGCTGAACCGCCGATGTCCGGCACGTTCCCCGCTGAACCTCAGCTCCCTGACGCGGCCCCGGGCGAAGACATGCCGGTGACCGACTCCGGTGATATCCAAAGCAGTCGAGTCGGCCCCCGCATGCAGCTCCCGCTCGGCCCGAGCCGTTCGCGTGGCTTCGTGACACCGTGGGCGCACGCGGTCCGGGCATCGGAACAACGCGCAGCCTTCTCGAAAACAGTACCCGCCAAGGCATTCCAATCCTTGGACCGGCGGGCCACGACGGCACGCAAGCCGCGAGAAACGCCGTGGTCGAAGTTCGCTCGGAAATCGGAGGCCACCTCGAGCGAATTGGCCGTCACTGTACCTACGATCCGGCACCGCGAAGACGGTGATCGGTGAACAAGCCGCCGAAACGGAGAGCGGCGGCCGACGGTGTGTGGGTACTGTCGGCCGCCGCCGGACAGATCGCCGGGTTTTGGGGTGACGATCCGCCGTGTGCCAGCCGATGGCCAGCTTGCCGGATCACGGCTACCAACCATCACTGGAGGGGCTGGGTCTTCGGGATGAGGGACCGTCGACCCATCTCTAATATACCGCTAAATAACGGTACATTCAACATTGAGCCGATAAAAATGTGCGCATAGATTCGGTCGTTAGGTAACGATGCCGTCTCCCCAATCTTGGGAATAGTTCCAGGCCCCTGACCGGGGCTGAAATGGCTATCTTCGGTCCACGAGGATCGTCGGAAGGGAAGTCCCGAGTTGTCTGCGGCCGAGGACGCGTTCTACACAGGTGTGCAAAGTCTGGCGCTCGTCGCCGGGGGCGTGCGAAATGAACAGCAGGCGGCGGCTGCCTTCCGCGCCGCCACCGACCTGGATCCGGATATGTGCGATGCCTGGTTGGGCCGCGCCATGGCTGGTGAAGTCACCTCCGAGGTGATCTATGGTGCGTACCGATCGGTGCACAACCTGTACCGGGATCAGCAACGCGCCGGTCTGGTCGATCGTGCGCTGTGGTGTCAGGTCGAGATCGGCGTCTTCGGACTGCGCGTCGCCATGGCGGATCGGGATCAGATCGCCATCGCCCAGGCATGCTCTTATGCCGACGGTGGCGAATGGCAGGAAGCCGCGGCCATTCTCGCCGAAGTGCCACGCGACGATGTCGCCGACTTCGTGCGGATGTCGCTGTATTTCCGCACCAAACAGTGGCTGGATGTGCTCGCCGCTCGCAATGCCAAGCCAGCGCTCGACGATGGGCTGTTGGATATCGCCGCCGAGCTGATGACGGCACAGGCGCTGGCGCATCTGGGTCGATTCGGCGAGGCCCTGCCGCGCGCGCAGCGCATCGTCGAGGACAGTCAGTCCGGCAACCTGTCCTACATCTGGGCGGATGCGCATTTCCTGCTCGGGATGCTGCTGCGCCACGACGGCGAACACGATGCCGCCGACAAGATCCTCAAGGGTCTGCAGGGGTCCGCGCTGTGGCCGGACCGTCCCGAATGGCAGCGTGCGGTGCGGGACAAGTCTTATCGACTCGAGGTCACCACTGCCGAGGTCATCGCCTCGCGCACGAATCAGTGGGATCCGAAGTCCGGTGACGACCCGTCCGAGGTTGCCGCATCCGCGGCGCGACTCGCACGCGAGTCACTGCTGGAGGAGGCCTCCGATCTGTTGCGGGCGCAGATCGGCATGGACTCGGTCAAGGAGCAGGTCGACCGGCTCAAGTCGGGTGTGCTGATGGATCAGGTGCGGGCCAAGCGCGGTCTGGCCGTGGATTCCCGATCGCAGCATCTGATCTTCTCCGGTCCGCCCGGTACCGGTAAGACGACCATCGCCCGTGTTATCGCCAAGATCTTCGCCGGGCTCGGCGTCGTCGAGAATGCCGACGTCATCGAGGTATCGCGTAACGATATGGTCGGCACCCACCTCGGCCACACCGCGCCGAAGACGAACGCGCTGATCGATTCCGCGCTTGGTGGCGTGCTGTTCATCGATGAGGCATACACCCTGATTCAGGAGGGGCTGTCCGGCGGTGACGCATTCGGTAAGGAAGCCGTCGACACCCTGCTGGCTCGCATGGAGAACGACCGTGACAAATTGGTCGTGATCATCGCGGGGTACGAGGACCAGATCGATCGGTTCCTGGCCTCCAACGACGGTCTCGCCTCGCGTTTCACCAAGCGCATCCGCTTCTCCAGCTATGACGCCGACGAATTGGTGCGGATCGCCGATCATATTGCGCACAAGAAGGACTCGATCCTGTCCGGCGACGCCAAAGACGTACTGCGGGTGCGGTGTGAGCAACTCTCCGGGCAGAGCAAGAACGGCAGGCGGCTCATCGACCTGGCGGGCAACGGCCGTTTCGTCCGCAATGTGGTCGAGGCCGCCGAAGCCGAGCGGGACTACCGCTTCACCAGGGACAACGCGGATGTGCTTTCGATGACCAATGAGGAGTTGATGACCATCGACTCCTCGGACATCAGTGCCGCGCTCGCGGGCTTGGCGCCGGCCGCGACGGGCTGATCCGCATGGCGCGCTTCCGGGTGGTGACCAAGCACCAGATATCGGGTTGGCGGTTTCTGCTGCGCCGGATCGAGCATGCGCTGGTTCGCCGGGACGCCTCGATGATCGATGATCCGCAGCGTGGTCGCTCCACCGCGCTGTCGATCGGTATCGCGTTGGCCTGCTTGGTGATCGCTGGCGCGGCCGTCCTGGGATTCTTCAAACCCGCCAAGAAGGTGGGGGACTCGAAGATCATCGCGGAGAAGGACACCGGGGCGCTGTATGTGAAGGTCGGCGGTCGATTGTATCCAGCGCTGAATCTGACCTCGGCCCGACTCATCGCCGGTTCGGCGGAAAATCCGGTACCGGTCTCGCGCGATGAGTTGGCCAAGTATCCGCGCGGGCCATGGGTCGGTATTCCCGGCGCGCCCGGGGTGATCGCGGACAATGGGGACCGGAATTCGTCGTGGACGGTATGCGATACCGCGAAGGTCGGTGCGGCGGCGCCGGTCAATCCGCAGACCGGATTGCCCACCGTCGCTTTGTCGCCGGTGTTGACGACCGCGATCGGCGGTCCGCTGACCGTCGATGGCGATGCGATCCGCGGTTTGGGCGCTGACGAGGCCCGGCTATTGCGCGATGACACCACCACCTGGCTGGTGTACTCCGATCCACAGCAGGGCATCGTTCGCGCGTCGATAGATCTGAGTAATTCGGCGGTGATCCTGGCCCTTGGCATCGACCCGACCTCTACCGTGGTCTCGGCATCCAAGGGTTTCATCTCCGCCATACCCGAGGTCCCGCCGCTGCGTGTGCCCGATGTGCCCGGTGCGGGGAATATCGTGACATTGTCCTCGGGGCTGAGCGTGCCGGTCGGTTCGGTGCTCACGGTGTCGGCGCCGGATCGCGGCGCATTCTACTATCTGGTTTCGGAATCCGGTGTGGTGCAGATCAATTCGGTGCTGGCGTCGATCATCCGCAATGCCGACTCGCACGGTTCGGTGTCGACAAGGACGGTCGGGCCGGATGTCATCGCGGCGAATCTGCGTCCGGGTGCGTGGCCGGGGACGGCTGCCTATCCGATTCGGCCGGTGCATGTCGTCGATCCGATGCGACTGGGGGTGACCTGCTATCACTGGTGGCGCGCGGGCACCGATCAGAATGCTTCGACCGAGTTGCTGGTGGGACGGCAACTGCCATTGCAGGTCGACGAGCAGACCCGAACCGTGGGCCTGGTGACGGCCACCGGTTCACGTGGCACCACCGCCGACGCCGCGTATCTGCCGCGGACCACCGGACGCTTCGTCCAGGTGACCGGCGCGGATCCGGGATCGCCTCGGCGGGAGTCGTTGTTCTGGATCTCCGACAGCGGCGTTCGGTACGGCATCGCTGCCGTTGTGGAGTCCAACTCCGCCCCGGATTCGACCTTGACGTCGCTGGGACTGCGGACCCCGGTGCCCGCACCGTGGTCCATTGTGTCGCTGTTCGCGGTCGGTCCCACCTTGTCGAAGAATGATGCCCGGCTCCAACACGACGGCATCCCGACGAATAAGGCCGTCATCGGTCTTCCGGGCGGCACCTCGTGACAGCTACCCGCCGATTCGTTCGGCCCGCTCGGATGGTGCGTGGACCGAAAGCCCCCGCGGTGACCGAATTGCGGTTGCAGCCGCCGACCGAACTGCCCAAACCGGTGCCGCCGTCGCGGCTGAAGATGATCATGCCGGTGGTCATGGTGTCGGCCATGGTCGGGATGATGGTGATGATGTTCCGCAGCGGCGGGCAGATGTCGCCGATGATGTTGATGTTCCCGATCATGATGCTGGTTTCCATGGGCGGGATGATGGGCGGTGCGTTCTCCGGAGGCGGTGCCGGCGGTGCGGCGAGTCTGAACGAGGAACGCAAGGACTATCTGCGCAGCGTCACCGATAACCGCAAGACCGTGCACGCCGCGGAGACGGAACTACATAACTATTTGCGCTACACCCATCCCGGTCCGGCCGAAATCGCCGCGTTGATCGGTGGCAAACGGATGTGGGAAGTCCAGGTTGCCAGTCCCCAGTTCCTGCGGGTACGTATTGGGCGGGGCCGGATCGCCAACCAGGTTCGGGTCATTGTGCCCGAGGCCGCGCCCACCTCCGATCTGGACCCGGTCGGCGTCGTCGAGGTGACCCGATTCGCGAAGGCGTATTCGACTGTCGGGGGTATGCCGGTCGCGATCAATCTGCTCTCGGCTCCGCAGATCAGTGTCGATGGCGATCACGACGCGGTGGCCGCGCTGGTGCGGGCGATGGTCGCCGAGGTCGTCGTACTGCACGGCCCGGATCAGGTCGCGGTCGCCGCGGTGCTGTCGAATCCGGACGCACCGGAATGGTCGTGGCTGAAATGGCTGCCGCACACCCAACATCCCACCGATACGGACGCGATCGGGCCGAGTCGTATGGTGTATCGCAGCGTTTCGGAGTTGCGTGCCAAGGCGCTGGCCGGACTCAATCGTGGTCCGTTCTCCGCCAATTCCGAGCCGACGCTGGATCGAAAGCATTATCTGCTGATCGTCGATGACAGCGCTCCTGCCACCGATCGGGACATCTCCGGTATCGATGGTTGCACCTGGCTGCGGCTGGGTCGGACCGAGCAGACCTTGCCGCGAGCCCTGAAGTTCACCGTCGGGCCCGATCGGGCGCTGCACGAGGTGACCCCGCGCGGCCTGCGGCGGGTCGGAGCCGCCGACGCGATGTCGGTGGCGACGGCGAAGGCGTTGGCCCGCAATATCTCCCCCTATCGGCTGTCCACCGTCGTCGAGGCCGTGGTCGCGGATCAGGCCAGCGGCGGCACGTCGTGGGAGGAACTGGTCGGCATAACCGATCCGGGCGCCATCCGGGTCGAGCAGCAGTGGCCGCACCGCCGTGACTCGGACCGATCCCGGCTGAATATTCCCTTCGGCCACGATCCGGCCGGTGGCGCGGTCTATCTCGATATCAAGGAATCGGCCGAGGAGGGCATGGGCCCGCACGGCATGTGCATCGGTGCCACCGGTTCCGGAAAGTCGGAATTCCTTCGCACCCTCGTGCTTTCGGCAGTGGCGACGCATACCCCGGATCAGCTGAACCTGCTGCTGGTCGACTTCAAGGGTGGTGCGACCTTCCTCGGGTTCGACCGGCTGCACCATGTAACGGCCGTGGTCACCAACATGGAAGAAGAGGCCGATCTCGTCACTCGTATGGAAGACGTGATCAACGGCGAAATGGGCCGGCGGCAAAGGATTTTGCGCGATGCGGGCAACTTCGCCAGCGTCGCCGATTACGAGCGGGCCCGTGAACAGGGCGCGCAGCTCGCACCGCTGCCCACGCTGTTGATCATCCTCGACGAGTTCGCCGAACTGCTCGAACAGCATCCGAATTTCTCCAAACTGTTTGTCGCGATCGGCCGGTTGGGTCGTTCGTTGCGCATCCACCTGTTACTGGCCTCACAGAAGGTGCCCGCCAACCGGATGGGTGAGCTGGAGGCGCACTTGTCCTACCGAATTGCGTTGCGCACCAACCAGACCGCTGACTCCCGCGACGCCATCGGTACCGCGGACGCCTATCACCTGCCGAAGAAGCCGGGTTCGGGTTATCTGCGAGTCGGCTCGGGTGATTTGCAGCGATTCCAGGCCGCATATGTCGGCGCACCGTATGTCGCCCCAGCCCAGGTCTCGGCATCCAGTGCCCAACGTGCCAGGCGACCCGGCGGTGGCTATCGGCCGCCACAGCAATTCACCACGGCCCATATCATCGATGTGCGCCCTGCGGCCATCGAGCCCGAACCTGTTGTGCAGCCGTCGCAGACAACGGACAGTGAGCCGTTGACCGTGATGGAGACGGTGCTGCAACAGCTGGGCGGTTTCGGCACACCGGCGCACAAGATGTGGCTGCCGCCGCTGACGGTGCCGCCGACCCTGGACAAGCTGCTTCCCGCGGTCACAGCGGGCGCACTGCAGCTGCCGCTGGCGATCGTGGACAAGCCGCGCCTGCAACGCCAGGACGTGTGGTCTGTCGATCTGTCCGCGGCCGGGGGGCATGTTGCCGTCGTCGGTGGTCCTCAGTCCGGTAAATCGACCGCGTTGCAGACGCTGATCATGGCCGCCGCACTGACCCATACCCCGGAACAGGTGCAGTTCTACTGCCTCGACTTCTCCGGTGGCCTGTCGAGTGTGCGCAATGTGCCGCATGTCGGCTCGGTGGCCTCGGGCCGAGACGGTGACCGGATCCGCCGAACCTTCGCTCTGGTCACCAATCTCATCGCCAGTCGGCAGGCGCTGTTCGCCGAACTCGGCATCGACTCGATGCGTGAATTCCGCCGCCGCCGCGGCCTACCTCGGGAGTCGGCGGAACTCACCGCGCGAGGTGACGAGCACGGCGATGTCTTCCTGGTCGTCGATGGCTGGGATGTCGGGTTCGCCGTCACCGGACCGTATTTCGACGAGTACCTGCCGGTCATGGAGTCGATCGCGCTGCAGGGTTTGAACTATGGAATCCATTTGGTGGTCAGCAGCTCCAGGTGGGCGGCGATTCGTCCGGCCATCAAGGATCTGTTGCAGACCCGGCTGGAAATGCGCCTGGGTGACTTGACCGACACGGTATTCCTCGGGCAGCGTAATGTTGTCGCCGCGATCCCTCCGGATCGCCCCGGCCGCTGTATATCCAACGACGCGCTGCACATGCTGACCGCACTGCCGCGCATCGATGGCAATAGTGCGGCGGACTCGGCGGGTGCGGGTCTGGCCGCCGCGATCGAGCAGCTGCACCAGACCTACCAAGGCCGCCGAGCGCCAGGGGTGAAGCTGCTGCCTCCGCAGATCACCTTGGACGAGATCATGGCCGGCCGTCCGGGCCCGGCGAGCCCGGCCCATCGACTTGTAGTGCCGTTCGGTATTCGCGAATCCGATTTGCAGCCCGCCGCAGTCGATTTCGGCGTATCAACGCACTTCATCGTCCTGGGGGCATCCGGCTCGGGCAAGTCGACGGTGTTGGCCGCACTGCTCGAGTCGATCCGCAGGCAGTTCACCAAGGATCAAGCCCGGGTACTGCTCATCGACTACCGCCGTCAGCATATGGATGCCATCCCGGAGGAGCAGTCGATCGGCTTCCTGACCAGCGAGCGCGACCTGCTCGAGGGGCTGCCGCCGTTCGCGGAAAAGATGCGTGGCCGCCGTCCGCCGGACGGGGTTACTTCCCAGCAGCTCAAGGAACGCTCATGGTGGAGCGGTCCGGAGATCTTCGTGGTGATCGACGACTATCACATGGTCGCCCAGCGTGGTCTGCGCAATCCGCTGGAACCGTTGAAGGACATCATCATCGACGGTCGCGACACTGGCTTGCACGTGATCGTCGCGCGAAACATCGCTCAGGCCGATACCGCGATGTATGACAACGTGCTCGGTCAGATGAAGAACCTCAACTCGTCGGGCCTCATCATGGACGGCTCGAAGCTGGACGGCATTCTCATCGGGGATGTGAAGCCGACGAAGCAGCCGGTCGGGCGCGGCATCTTTGTGGAGCCCCTGCACTCCCGCAAGGATCTCGTTCAGTCCGCTTGGGTACCACCGGAGGAGTAGATCCGTGGTGGTTTGTCCCAGCTCAGCAATGGGTAGAGCGGCTCGGCCGACCGCCATTCCCATAGTTGGGAATGGCATAGCGTTCTCTATGACGGAACGGTCTTGATGTGCCACTTGTCGGCAACTGGCACCAGTCGTTAGGAGACTGCCATGAACCTCGATTTTGTTCCGGGGGAACTCCCGGTCATTGCCGCACGCCTTGGTATCAGTGCTGACGATCTGATGCTGATGCTCCACTCAAAGGCTCCGGCTTCCGTGCCGATGCAGCCTGGTCACGACGACATCAGCCCGTTCATCCCTGCCTTCTTCGGCGCTCACGCGATATCGTTCTTCCCTGCAACGGTAGACGGGGCTTTTCAGGGAGCCCGTGGCGCGGTCACTTTGCCTGAGATAGATATCTCCTACACCGTCAACGATGAGCATTACGGAGCGCACGTTGTCCGCAATGGAGTGGTATTCGACAAGTAGTCGCGAAAAGCCCGAGCGAAGGTTGATGACATGCCGCTTGGTCTCATATTCGGTGCATTGGCGCCGGAAGCAATAATTTATCCGTTGCTCACGGGTGACGGATCCGCGTCGACGACGGCCACGGCACGCGCGTATGACGCGATGGCCAAGCAATTGCGTGCGGCTGCGGCCAATACCGATGGCTCGATGGGCCAAATGGGCGGAGCGTGGGGGGGATTATCCGCCGATCAGGCGCAGGCGGCGTTTCGCAACCACGCGAACTGGCTGCGTGAGCAGGCGGAAGTTGCGGAGCGGACCGCTGACATCGCGAACAAAGTAGTCACCATTTACTCCGGGGCTCACAAAGCCATGACGGCTGTCGCGGCGTGGTGCGAGACAGTTCGGGCGCGGGAATCGGCCGCAGCCCTCGGGAGTGGGGTTTTCGGGGCAGCCGCGCTCGTGGTCGGCGAGGCCGAGGCGGAATTGCTGTTGGTCAGGGCCGCCGCGGTCGATGTGATGCTGGGCTATGCCGGCGCACTCCTGCCCACACTGGCCGCGCTGCCGACGCCGGTCGTGGCGCCGCCGATCGTGGCCGGTGGCGATCCGGGCCCGACCATGGACTTGGCGACCTATGACGACCCGACGTCTTACCGACCGACCGACACTCGTACCGGGACGACCGAAACTACCTCGTCGACGCGGCAAATCGGGTCGAATGGCGACGGTGACACCAACGGCGGTGGCGACAATGGTTCGAACGGCGGCGGTGACAACGGGTCCGGCGGTAAAGACTTGCCCACACAGCCCACCGATCCGACGGACTCGGCTACCCCCACCGACCCGCAGCAATTCGCGCCGGATCCCAGTTCGCTGCCCGGTGATTCGAGTGCGAACGGCTTCGACTCCGGAGCGTCGGATCAGTGGTTGTACGGCGCATCGCAGAACTCACCGACACTGGCTGGCCTGAATGGTGGGGTGGGCAGTCTCGTCGCCATCAACATGATGCGTGGTGGACTCGGTTCGATGCCGGGCGCCTCGACCGGATTCCGCATGCCGTCGAGCTGGCTGCGTGCACCCGGTGCCAGCTTCGGTCCCACCTCGAATCCGGTGTCGGCCGGACCCGCGACCCGCGGTGGCCCACCGCGCCGGGTGGTCGCGGCCAATGCTCGAATGCGGCGGCGTCGCCGCGACGAGGAACGCAAGCCGGGCAAGGTTTTCGTGCCGGGCGAGCAGTTCGAAGTCCCGGTACTGGAGAAGCCTCCGGTGATCGGTGTCATCGAATACACCGATCGTCCGGAGGAATCGGATACTGATCAGGACGTTCTGGTCGGAGTCATCGAGCGATCCGACGACGATGCGGATTCGAATACCCCAGTTCTTCCGAGGTAAATCGCCGAGGTCGAATCCAGTTGATGGAGAGGAACAACAATGGCTACTTTCACTCATGTCGACCCCGAGAAACTGAAGACGGGTGCCGCTAATTCGGCCGCTTGCCTCGGTGAGCTCGAGGGCCATATGAACGGTCTCTGGAGTGCCCAGGACGAGCTGGCGGCAGCGGTACCGCCCAGCAGTCTGACCGGTCGGGCGGCTCAGACAGCACTGTCCAACGCGTACAACGCGGGCAAATCTCTGGGTGGCACGCTGCAGGAGATCATCGACGCGTTGAACGATGCCCATGTCAAGATCGACGCCCATGACTTGGACGCGGCGTCGCAGGTCAGCCACAGCGGCAACGCCGACGGCTTCGTGGGTGCGGGTGGCGACCACAACTTCATGGGCGCGACGGGGCAGGCGGCTTATAACGCCGGAGCATCGAAGGTCGACTTCAACACGTGGCACTGAGTAAATAAACTAGGTTCTAGAAAGGCAATTACGATGAGCGGACCTATTCACTTCAATTACAGCGCTGCGGAGGCGGCCACCGGCAACATCGGCTCCCTTGTTGCCGCGATGCAGACCAACACGGAGAATCTGCGCGCTCTGTACAATTTGCTGATGCAGGAATTCCAGGGTTCTGCCGCAGAGGGATACCAAGGCATCATGAGTACCTTCGACAGCAAGATCACCGCCTACGACGGCCAGGTCAAGCAGCTGAACTCCGTCATGTCCCAGCACATGAACAGCGGTGGAACCATGAACCAGGTCGATATCGTCCAAGGAAACCGTTTCGGCGCGATCAAGGCGTAACGGTAGGCAGTGGAGACCGATCCGATCGCGGTCGACCTGAATGTCGATGCCGCGCTGCTGTTGCAAGACATGGCGGGCATCGACTCCTATCCTCCGGTATTGGCATTGCTGCCGAATGTCTACAAACTCGACGATCTGGACCGGGTGCGCTCGGTAGTCGCGCGGGATCTCGCGGAAGCGGGCATCATCGACGGCGATCGGGTGCACCCGGTAGTCGAGAACTGGCTGCAGTGTCTGTACCGACCGGATGTGGAACTGGTTGCGCGGGTGCTGGATTTCGGCCCGGACGGTAAACGGCAGGGCATGCTGCGGCTGTCGCTGGTCCGGCAGGGCGATACGCATGTCCTTGCGGTGCGACATGATGACGAAGTCGTCATTCAGCAGGTGTTCCAGGAGGGACGTCAGCTGGACGCCGTCTCCGCTGCACTGGCTGCGGCGTTGGGCCCCTGTCCGGCACTGCGTTTCGAGCCGGTGACCGCTTCGCAGGCGGAATTCGGCGAAGTACCCGATGATCGGGAGGAGTGTCGGCAGGCTTTGCTCGAGTTGGGCGCGCAGCCGCATACTGCGGGTGTGCTCAGTCGCATTGTCGATGAGGTTGTGCGGCGTGCGGAGGTGGTGATGATCGAGCACCGGGACGGTAGCGAGCATCGGCCGCGCGTCGGTGTCGGTGTGCTGGATACACTTTCGGGACGGGTGATTGTGACCCCGAGTGTGGCGATGGACGGGGAAGTCCGATCGACCTACGCTCCGGGTGACGACGCCGCCTTGCATGCCGCCATCGGAGCACTGGTCGAGCTATTACCGAGCCGAAGTTGGTTCGATACCAGTCGGGTCGGGTGATCGGTACGTCGGACTTGTCGCGGCGCATCGGCTTCCGGTGGTAGTGGGTTTTTCGAGAGGACGACAGATATGAGCCGAGCGCCGAGTACGAATGGTCATCCGGCCGAGTCCGTCCGACACAAGGGCGGCTATGACGCCTTTTTCATGCAGGCGGCCGAGGAGCCGGAGAGCGGCCCGGCGACCGGTAGCGTCCCCACACGCCCACAATCCGGCTATAGCGAGCCGGTGATCGGTGCGCCCGGTCAGTCGATACCACAGTCTGCGGCGAATACCGATGCTGCGGTGCCACCGCAGCGCACGACCGCCCCGGAGGCCGCTGCGCCGCATACAGCCGCGCCGAATGTGGCTGCGCCGACAGCAGATCCGGTACGCGAGACCTACGCGGCCGCCTCTTCGCCGCCCGAGATGTGGTCGGCCAACGCCGGGGCTGAGCCCACCACCGCTCGAATCACACAGACCGCATCAGGTTCGGCGAACACTCCGAGTAGTAATGCCCGACCCAGCGCCGAAACCACCGAGACACCATGGCAACCCGCGCAGGCGAGCTGGGTGCCCGATCGCATCGACCGCACGGCGACACCGCAGGTCGAGGTGCTGCCCGCGGCACTGACCTCGATGGACCTGTTGGCCGATATCTCGGCGGCCAATCGGGCCAAGCTGCAGTCCAGCACGGGTGTGCGGGGCGCGCTGAACAAGGTCGGATTCCGGCTCGGCCTCTCACCCGCCGAGCAGCGCGCCGAGGACCGGCGCGCCCGAATCCGGACCCAGCTCAATACCCCGTACCAGATCGCGGTGATCAGCGTGAAGGGCGGCGTCGGCCGCACCACCACCGCCGCGACGCTGGGTTCGACCTTCGCGGCGCTTCGCCCGGACCGGGTCGTCGCCATCGACGCGAATCCGGACTTCGGCGATCTGCCGACCCGTACGGCTCCGCACCCGTACGGCCTGACGCTGCGTGATCTGGCGCAGGCGTCGAATCTGGAGGCATTCTCGACGGTGCAATCGTTCATGTCGATCAACTCGGCCGATCTCGCCACCGTTGCCTCGCCGTGGACCATCGAGGCCAACGAGGCCCTTTCGGGGCACGAATACGCCACGGCCGTCGAGGTTCTGCGCCGCCACTTCAATCTTCTGCTCGTCGATTGCGGTACGGGCGTGCTGGATTCGGTGACGCTGAGCGTGCTGAAGACCAGTGACGCCGTCGTGGTGGTCACCCCACCCACCGTCGGTGGCGTGAAGGGTGCGGTAGCCACGTTGAATTGGCTGAGTTCGCACGGTATGCAGCATCTGATCGCGAAATCGGTCGTTTCGATCGTGCATCAGCAGCCGTCGAAGCCGGTCGTCGACGTCGCGGCGATCGAGAAGCTTTTCGCTACCGGACAGCGCCCGACCTGCATCCTTCCCTTCGACGACCACTTGGCCGAGGGCGGCGAAATCGATCTGCGCCTAGTGGACAAGGAAACCCTGCTCGCCTTCGAAGAGCTCGCTGCCGGGCTTGCCGATGGATTCCCGAACTATCTGGGTGGCGCCAGCGGCGGCCGGGCCACCGGAGGGTGGCGATGAGTACTGCCGTTGCTTCGCCACCGGGCGCGGCGCCCGCGGCATCCGCCGAGGTGGCGCGCGCTCGGATGGCGGTCCTGGTCTCCAGCTACCAGGTCGACGTCGTGGTGCCGACCAAGTTCACCATCGAGACGTTCATCGATGACCTGCTCGTCGTACTGGCCAACGCCATCGATGACGAAACAGTCGATTTCACCCCGCCGACCGGACAGTGGAGCCTGGCTCGACCGGGCGAGGCGCCGATGCCGCGCTGGCGCAGCCTCGCCGACCACGATGTCGTCGACGGCACTGTGCTGATGTTGGCCGCGGTCGAATCCGCGGAGGTCTTCACGCCGGTCGTGGAGGACATCACCGACGCGCTGGCGCTTATCAACGAGCGCGAGTTCGCCGAATTCGACTCGGACACTGCCGCGGTCGTCGGCCTGAGCACACTGGGTGTCGGCGCCCTCGCCATCGCTGCGATGTTGTCAGTGGCGTGGACCGAATCCGGGTCGATCTGGTGGTACGCATTGCCCGCGCTGCTGCTCGGCGCGGTGTGCTGGGGCGGCGCCATGCAAGCGCGGCAGCGCAACTTCGCGCCGCGGATCTGCCTCGGGTTGGCATTGTCCTCGATTCCGCTCTTATTCGCCGGCGGCGCGATGCTGGTGCCGCCGGCCTACGGTGAGCCGGGTCCGTTCGCCGCGGCCAATCTGGCCGCCGGATCAGTTGTCGCTGCCGTCGCTGCCGCGGCCATAATGCGCGTGACCAAGCTCGGGATCGCCACACTGATGGCGGTCACCGTGCTCGGCGCGACCGTGGCCGCCGCCGCGATTCCGTTGACCTATCTGGATCTGTCGGTGCGCCAGATATGTGGTGGCGCGGCACTTCTCGGACTCGTGCTGCTCACTGCCGCGCCGCGCCTTGCCGTCGTCGTGGCCCGGATTCGGCCCCCGGATCTGCCGGACCCCGGCAACGAGGTCAATCCTGCCACGTTGACCGACATCTTCGACGCTGAATCCGCGCGCGATGACGCCGAACTCGATTCCGCTGAGGACATCGAACGGCAGCGGGAACAGGCCGGGGCCGGTATCGAAGGCCGTGCCCGTCTGGCGGTAACGAGTCTGCGCGGGCTCATCGCCGCAACCTCGGCACTCTTGGCGGGCGCGGCCGTGCTGTCGGCCGCGGTGAGCCCCGGGGGTATTCGGGAAATCGTGCTCGGCGCGGCCGTTGCGGGTCTGTTGGCGCTGCGCGCACGCTGGTTCCCGGACCGGGTGCAGGCCATCGCGCTCGTCGTAGCGTCGGCGGTGACCGTTGTGGGTGTCGGCTTCGTGCTGGTCACTGCGTACGAAACGGCGCCGGCGCGGCTGGTCGTCGTCCTTATGATCGGCCTGGCGGCGGTTGCGGCATGTGTCGCGGCAGTGCAATTGCCGGGGCGGCGGCTCTCGCCGGTCACCCGGCGGATCATCGATCTGATCGAGTACGCGCTCATTCTGGTGATTCCGATCATCGCCTGCTGGATCATGGGCATCTATACCGCGATGCGGGCGATCTGATGCGAATCGGCACAACCGCGATCGCGGTGCTGGCCGGATTCGCGCTGATCGCCTCCGCCGCACCAGCATTGGCGGTGGAACCGCCGCAGGTCGTCATCGGCTCGCCTGCGGATGACCCACCCGGCCCGGAGTCGCCGACGAAACAGGACAAGGGCTGCTTGGCGACCGGCGTACTGAAGGACAGCGATCTGGCGCGCACGCCGCCGTCGGAGATTGCACTGGATCTGCCGAATGCCCGTGCACTGAGCCGGGGTGCCGGGGTGACCGTCGCGGTGCTCGATACCGGTGTCACGCCCAATGGCCGCCTGCCCGGCCTCGTCGGCGGCGGTGACTACGTCGCAGCAGGTGGCGATGGTCTGTCCGACTGCGATGCGCATGGCACCCTTGTCGCCGGAATCATCGGCGCCGCATCCGATCCCACGGACGGATTCACCGGGGTCGCCCCGGACGCCCGGATCATATCGATCCGGTACCGCTCCGGCGCCTTCAGCGCAGAGCGCTCGAGTGGCGATGCGGCGGAACGGCTCTCGATGGATATCCGGACGCTGTCCCGGGCGATCGTGCATGCGGCGAATCTGGGTGCGGGAGTGATCACGGTGTCACTGCCGGTCTGTGTTCCGGTAGGACTCGCGGTGGATCAGTCGATACTGTCGGTGGCGATCGGCTACGCCGTACACGTGCGGGGCGCGCTGATCGTCGCGGGTGCCGGCAATGTCGGCGCCGGCTGTGATCAGAATCCGGATATCGATCCGACCCGGCCGAGTGACCCGAGGAACTGGCGCGATGTCAAGAACGTTGCCGCGCCGGGCTGGTTCGGTACGGACGTGCTGACGGTAGGCTTCACGACCGCCACTGGCGCCACGATGCTCGATTCGCTGTCGGGGCCGTGGGTTTCCGTCGGCGCACCAGGTACCGCGATCGAATCGCTCGGTCCCGGTGGCACCGGTCTGATCAATGGTGTCGGTGAACCCGGCAAACTGGTGCCGGTCGCCGGCGCGTCGTTCGCCGCCGCTTACGTCAGCGGGGTGGCCGCCTTGCTGCGCTCCCGATTCCCCAACGAAACCCCGGCCGAGATCATGGCCCGCCTGACCGCCAGCGCGCACGCGCCCGCTCGTGGCATCGATAACTTCGTCGGCGCCGGTGTAATCGACCCGCTCACCGCTCTCAGCTATCGCACCGCGCCGAAGCCGCCGATCGGACTGTACCGGTCATCGGTACTGGCGATGCCGGATCCGCCGCGCGCCAAGGATCGTCGTCCGCCGTTCGCGGCCGCCGTTGTCATCATCGCCGCGGTGCTGCTAGGTGTCGGCGCCACCTATGCGAATTCCGCGGTCCGGAGGCGGCGGTGAGCCTTCCGAGTGTTCGGGTGGGCGGTGTCGAACGTGGTCCGTTCGCCGTAGCCGTGATCGGTGGCAGCCTGGTGGTCACCGCGCTGTGGACGCACACCCCGATCTGGGCAAGCGCGGCGGTGATCACCGTGCTGCTGGTAACCGTGGCGGTCCAGGTGAACGGCCGTACGACCAGCAGATGGCTGCTCGACTGGATCGATTACCGGTTCGGCCGGGCCACCAGAGCCGAAGCGCTCGCCGGTCCGGTGAATGTGGAGGACATCCAGGTCGCCGCCGGCGTCTGCGGCATTCGCTCCGAAGGCACTGTGCTCACGGCGATGATCCAACTCGCGCCCAACCTCGACCTGCCAACTGTCATCGCGGAGAAATCCATCTACACCGAGGACACCGTCCCCGTCGACGCCCTGATAGGTCTGCTCGATCAATTCGGTCTGGCGGTCGATATCGATATCGTGACCACCGGTCAGCGGGTTCGTCCGACGGGCAACTACAGCATGCTCTACGACCAGCTGATCGGCTCCCATCCGGTCGTCGGCCATCGTCTCACGTGGTTGGTCGTCCGGCTGGACATGGAACGGAATCTGGATCTGCTGCAGCGCCGCGGACTGGTCGCGATGGTCGCGCCGAGAGCGCTGGCCACCGCGGCGCACCGCATCGCGGGCCGATTGCGAGAACGAGGTATCGCCGCGCACGCACTGCCTGCGGCGGCGATGCAGGAGGCCACCAGGGTCCTGCATGCAGGCGTCGAACTCGGCGATCTGCGTGAGACGTGGACCTGTATGGAGTCCTCGGTGCCGGGTCGCTGTGTGACCAGTTTCTTGATCGACTGGACGCGGATGGACGGCGCCGGCATGGACGATTGCTGGTCGTGGAACCGCGGCCGGACCACATTGGTCGTCAGCCTCACCGATGCCACGACCGGGCCGCGGGCACTCGCACGGTATGTCGGCCCACCGGTCACGACCGAGCCACCGGATTATCTGCGTCGTTTGACCGGTCGGCAGGCCATCGCATTGCTGGCCACCATGCCGACCGGAACGTCGATCCGTGCGGTGCCCTCCGATGAATCGGGCCGCGATATCGCCCCCGACGAGCTCCTTGCGGATCTCACCATCGCGATCGGTCCCAATGGCCAGATTCTCGGTTCCATCAGCGGTCAGCCCCGACATACCTTGGCGCTACCGCTGTTCGACCCGGCTCGCTACAACCCGCGCCGGCGCACCATCGATGTGCACGCCGATCTGCCGGTGGCACAGCAGATCGTGTTGCGTGCCATGGTGGTCGGCGCGGATGTCGAAGTCCATTCGGTGCGTCCGCACCGCTGGTGGCAGTTGGTCGCCGCGGTCGGTGATCCGGAATCGCTGCGGCTGGCTCCGGCGGCCGGTGCCGCGACCGCCACCGCGGGACAAGTCGGTTCGGGTTCACCACCATCTTCGGCTACAATCACGGTCTTCGACAATCTGCCGCCGCAGGTATCGACCGCGCACACCACCGTCACCATCAGTGAGCCCGGTGGGCCGCGGCGGCGGTCGGTCGATCTGGCGATAAATCAGGTCAGCGCGACCGCGGTCGATGTCAGCATTCCGATGCGGACCGTGCGCGTCGATTTGATCGAGCCGCGCGGTGAAACCCGCTATTTCGATTCCGCCGCCGAACAACCCGCGATCACCGCGGGTGGCAATGGTGCCACGCCAGAGCCCGACGTCCGGCGCATGAGCTGATGGGAGACAGGTAGTGTCTATCAGCGTGGTTGTGGACTCCCAGCCGAATGACGGCGAATTTGTGCAGGAGGATAACGGGGAGGCACTGACCCCGAGACAGGCCGCGGTAGCGATCTTCTCGAGTCGGCTGTCGGAATTGATCGCGGAATCGGTGGTATCGACCGAGGATGGTTCGACGCGGTCTTTGACGCTCTATTCGCTTGCTCAGCATTTGGAACAGGCGTACCCGGATGTTCCGGTCTCCCAGTCGGGTCTGTACCGGCTCATTCATGGAGACGCGGTACCCCGGCTCGATCTGATTATTGCTCTGGCACGGGTATTCGATGTGCCGCCGGAACATTTCGTCACCGAGCAGAAGAAACGCTGATTGCGTTATTCCCGCCAGCGGGAATAACGGCGCGCCGAGGTGCGGGCCGGTCTGGATACGATCCGGACCATGGCTGCCGAGGATCCGGGAGATGTGTTTCTCCGCCATCGAGGCGCGGTCCTGGAGGCACTGCTTTCGGATCCGTCCTTCGGAGAAAACGATCCGGGTACCGGGTCTGTGCTGAGTGGCCCCCTCGTCGACGATCCAGCATTCGAGGAATCCGGTTTCGGCGGTGATCCATTTTCTAGTGCCGCGATGTCGGCTGGTTCGGCCCAGGGCGCGCTGCCCGACACGGATCCGCCGCCGCGGCGGTCCTCCGATGGGCCGAAGGCCAGTGAGCGGATCATCGCGCTGCTGAACGGGCAGCAGTCGAATGCCGCACCGGCAATGGACTTTTCAGCGGACTACTCCGATGTCTCGGCCAAGCCGCCACCGCCCGAAGAGCCGGCGCGGTCCACCTCCAGTCCGCCGAAGAAGCGCGGGCCCGATACCGCGGAGCAGATCGCTCTGCTGGCGAAGAAGCTCAAGAATCCCAAGGTCGCGTTGGCGGTCTGCGGCGTCCTGGCCCTTCTGCTGATCATCGCGCTGGTTTCCACCGGCGGGAAGGACGATTCGCAGGCGCCGGACCGGATAGCGGTTATCACTCCGTCGCCGACCGCGGCGGCCCCGACGTCGAAGCCGGAATCGTCCACGCCCGCTTCCGGAACGATTACGCCGAAATCCGCCACCGCCAACTGCCCGCCGGGCAGCACCCCTGGCATGGATGCCTTCGGCGGGCAACAGGGCAAGGCCTGGTCATGTGTGCGCGCGTACAAGGTCGACGGGCAGGTGCTGACCATCGACCTCGGTAAGACCTATCAGATCGATTCGATCGGCATCGTCCCAGGCTGGGACAGCGTCGGCAGCGACGGTGTGGACCAATGGACGAAATACCGGACCGCCAGCCGCGTCAGGTATACGTTCGACGATCCGAACAAGACGAGCTATACCCAACAGACCCTGGATCAGCGCACCCTGGTCGTTACCAAGTTCGAGGTACCCGTGCAGGCGACCAAGGTCGTATTGACGGTTCAGGAATCGAAGGGTGATCCGACGATCAATACGACCGCGATTTCCTCCATCGTGATCACCGGGCATTGAGGCCGCTGTCATGTCAGTAGCCGAGTTGGTCTGCCAATACTGCTCACACCGCAATGCCGGTAATCCAGCGCAGTGCGGGCACTGCGGTGCGCCGCTGCCCGCGGTGCACCGACTATCCAGCCTGACCGGGCATCCAGAGCAGGTAGAGCGGGTGGTGGCGGGCGCCGAGCGGGCCGCGGCGGCCACCGAGAGTGTGGTGGCGGGCGCGGAGAATGCCGTGGCGGGCGCGGAAAAGCTTGCTGCGCAACAGTATCCGCGCTGGCAGTGGGGTGCCGCTATCGCCGCCGTAGTGGCCACGGTGGTCGGGCTCGGCTTCACGGTCGTCCGTTCGTGTTCGACGCCGCTGGCCTCGATGCCCGATATGGGAATCGAGCAGGCGCTGCCTGGCCAATTGCGTGCGGCCGCTTCCTGTCAGCGCGTCGATTCAACGACCGAGAACTGTGTCGTTCCGGCGGCCGACCCGTTGCTCGCCGGTGGAATCACCGGCGGCAAGGATTTGACCCTCTCGGTGGCATTGGATCCGCCGCAGCGCCGGGCCGATACCGTGCGCAACTGGCGCACGGCCGGCGGAACCGTCCTGGCCGACGGTGTCGTCTTCATCGCGATCAGCCCGACGGCAACCCTGCGGTATGCGAATACCCTTGTCGGGCTTCGGGTCGAGACCGGTTCGTTCAACGGGCGGGCTGCGGCGCAGACCTTCATGGCGCGCGCCGGTCTAACCCCGTGACCGACCGGATTCCGGTCGGTCTGGGCGCTTGACCAGTGCTGATCTCTTTCGACTTAGGTTACGCATTCAACGTGCCGCTATACAACGGCACATCAAATCATGTAATGTATGGGAACCGTACGGTTACGGGCTCAGATCTCGGGAAGGCACGAGTCGATGGTGGCAACCACCCAGCAGACGATTTCATTCAAACGGTTCCGCGACGATCCGACCGATCTGGAGGCGGCCTACTTCCGATGGATTCAGCCGGGCGCCACCGCGCCGACGATCACCGATCGGGCCGAACAGATCTTCCGAAACCACTTGGAACTGGCGGCGATCCGGCTGCCCGGCGCGGCCATCACCCGGGTGTATCGCCCCGACGACGGCAGCGGATTGGGTGCGGCAATCCAGATCGTCAATGACGATATGCCGCTGCTGGTCGATTCGGTGACCACCGCGCTGCGCCGCCTCGGCGCCGCGGTGACCGAGGTCGTCCACCCGGTCTTCGATATCGCGCGGGACCGACGCGGGCGGCTGCGGGCGATCGCCGCCAAGGAGCCCGACACCGTACCGGCGAATGGCAGCCAAACCGTCACCGAATCGTGGATCCATGTGCAACTGGCGCCGAGCGTCGGCGCCGCACTGCTGGACCGGATCGATCAAGAGCTGCCCGCGCTGCTGCGGGTGCTGCGCAAGGTTGTCGACGATACGCCGGGCATGGCCAACGCGATGGTCGCGTTGGCGGGACGGCTCGACCACATCGCGCACCGATCAGACGACCCGGAAGTGCCCGAATGCGCGAAATTGTTGCGCTGGTTGGCCGATGGACATTTCACCGTGCTCGGGTACGGGTATTACCGCACCGGCCGCACCGATGCAGGTAACGAACCGCAGCAGGTGCCGGGCACCGGCCTCGGCGTGCTCTGGAACGGTTCGAACGTCGATCTCGATGTCCCCGTCCTCGGCAACACTCGACCGGTCCTGCGGCTGGCCAACGGATCGGTGGATTCGCTGATCCCCGGATCGGGTGAGCTGTACTTCGTCAGCGTCGCCGATTATGGCAGTGGCGGTACCGGCGTCGGCGCCGTGCAGGGCGAGCACGTTTTCGTCGGCACCTTCACCGTGACCGGTCTGCACGAGAACATTCTCGATATCCCCGTTATCTCCCGCCGCGTCCACCAGGTCATCGAATGGGCTGGCTTCGAACTGAATTCGTTCTCCGGGCAGGCGATGCTGGAGATGATGCAGTCTTTCCCGAGGGTCGAACTGTTCTCCACCGACGCCCGGCGGCTGTTCGAAACCGTCTCCGCGGTCATGAATTTGGGGCTGCGCAGGCAGGTTCGGCTGTTCATCCGGCGCGACGGACGCAGCGGTGCGGTCTACTGCCTGGTTTACCTGCCCCGCGATCGGTACTCGACCGAGGTCCGGCTGCGCATGGAGGAGATCCTGCGCGCCGAATTCGACGGTGAGCAGGTCGCGTACTCAGCGAGGGCCAGCGAATCCGAATTGGCCGTGGTGTATTTCACCGTGCATCGCGGTCCCGACGCGGAGCCTGCCGATATCTCCGAATCCAATCGCGAGCGCATCCAGGAGCTGCTTTTCGCGACCACCCGGAGTTGGGCCGACCGCTTGGTGGCGGCCGCGAGCGGTGTACCGGCGATCTCGTCGAAGGTCGCCAATGCCTACGCGAGCGCCTTCCCGGTCGGCTACCAGCAGGAGTACGAGCCGGAGCATGCGCTGGTCGATTTGCAGCGGCTCGACCGTCTCGCCGACGGCACCATCGATACGAATCTGTATCGGAATGCCGAATCACCCTCGGGGGAGTGGCGTTTCACACTCTATGTCGCGGGCGAGGGTGTCTCACTGAGCCGAGTGCTTCCGGTACTGCAAAGCCTCGGGGTGGAGGTGGTCGACGAACGGCCGCACCGCATCACCCTGCCGGATAGTACCCACAAGTGGATCTACGATTTCGGGTTGCGTGTCCCGGCGGCATTGCTCGGCACCGCGATCGATGCGGATCTGGAGGTCGATCTCACCCGCTCCGCCGACGAATCGTCGGTCGCAGGCGGTGTGCGGCAATATTTCCCGGAAGCCTTCGCGGCGATGTGGAACGGCAGTGCCGAAGTCGACGGACTGAACGAACTGGTGTTGCGCGCCGGATTGCACTGGCGGCAGATCTCCATACTGCGTGCCTACGCGAAATATCTGCAGCAGGCGGGGTTCGCCTACACCCAGGGCAACATCTCCAGGGTTCTGTTGGCACAACCGACGATGGCTCGGTTGTTCACCGAACTTTTCGACGCATACTTCGATCCCGAGGGTGTCGGGGCGGTGGCATCGGCGCGGGCCGCAGGCATCGCCGAACGACTGCAGGCCGAGATCGATGCGGTCGTGAGCCTCGACACCGACCGCATCCTGCGCGCCGTACTCGGTCTGATCACCGCGACGTTGCGCACCAACTACTACCGCCGCGACAGTGACGGCAACGTACCCGAGTACCTGTCGTTCAAATTCGATCCGCACGCCATCGCCGAATTACCGCGGCCGCGCCCGCAATTCGAGATCTTCGTGTACTCGCCGCGGGTCGAGGGCGTGCATCTGAGGTTCGGTCCGGTGGCACGAGGCGGATTGCGCTGGTCCGACCGTCTGGAGGACTTCCGCACCGAAATCCTGGGCTTGGTGAAGGCGCAGGCGGTGAAGAACGCGGTCATCGTGCCGGTGGGCGCCAAGGGCGGTTTCGTGGTCAAGCAGCCGCCGACAGCTACCGGTGATCCGACGGCGGATCGGCAGGCGCAGTTGACCGAGGGCATCGCGTGCTACCGCACCTTCATCTCCGGTCTGCTGGACGTCACCGACAACATCGACCACGTCTCCGGCGAGGTGCTGCCGCCGGAGCGGGTGGTACGCCGCGACGGTGACGACACCTACCTCGTCGTCGCCGCCGACAAGGGCACGGCCACCTTCTCCGATATCGCCAATGATGTTGCGCGCCAATATGGTTTCTGGTTGGGTGACGCCTTTGCCTCGGGTGGTTCGGTCGGCTACGACCACAAGGCGATGGGCATTACCGCCAAGGGTGCGTGGGAGAGCGTCAAACGGCATTTCGCCGAGATGGACATCGACACGCAGACAACAGATTTCACCGTTGCCGGAGTCGGCGATATGAGTGGTGACGTGTTCGGCAACGGCATGCTGCTGTCCGAGCACATCCGCTTGGTGGCCGCCTTCGATCACCGGCACATCTTCCTGGATCCGAATCCTGATGCCGCGAAGTCGTTCCGGGAGCGGCAGCGGATGTTCACACTGCCGCGCTCGTCCTGGGCCGACTACGACAAGTCGCTGATCAGCGCGGGCGGCGGTGTCTATGATCGATCCGCCAAGGCCGTTCCGGTCAGCCCGCAGGTGCGCGAGGCGCTGGACTTGGATCCGAGTGTGACCACTCTGTCTCCGCCGGAGATGATCCGGGCGATTCTGCTCGCGCCGGTGGATCTGTTCTGGAACGGTGGCATCGGCACCTACATCAAGGCCTCCACCGAGACGAATGCCGATGCCGGTGACAAGTCCAACGACGCGGTGCGTGTGGACGCGAACCAGTTGCGCGCCAAAGTGATCGGCGAGGGCGGCAACCTCGGGGCGACCGCGCTGGGCCGAATCGAATACTGCGCGAACGGTGGCCGGATGAACACCGACGCCCTGGACAACTCCGCGGGAGTCGATTGCTCCGACCACGAGGTCAATATCAAGGTCCTGCTCGACGCGGTCATCTCCAGCGGCGAGCTCGCTGCGGCCGATCGCACCGAATTGCTCGCAGCGATGACCGATGAGGTCGCCGAACTTGTACTGCGCGACAATATTTCGCAGAACTTCCGGATGGGCCTTTCGCGCGCCCAGTCGGTGCCCTTGGCCGGCGTGCACCGCAGGCTGATTGCCGACCTGGAACTCCGGCGCGGTGTGGACCGGCGGCTCGAGGCACTGCCCTCGGACGTCGAGTTGAAAAAGCGGATAGCGGAAGGGCGTGGGCTCACCTCTCCGGAACTGGCGAATCTGCTCGCGCATGTGAAGCTTTCGCTCAAGGACGATTTGCTGGCCGGGGATCTACCCGACAACGCGGCCTTCGAGGCCGTGCTCCGGTCGTACTTTCCGGAGCCGCTGCGGGTACGGTTCGCCGACGCGATCGGCAGGCATCCACTGCGCCGTCAGATCGTGGCCACGATGGTGGTCAACGACATGGTGGACCATGGCGGCATCACCTATGCGTTCCGTCTGGCGGAGGAGTCCGGTGCGAGCACTGACGACTCGGTGCGCGCCTTCACCGTCGCTACGCAGATCTTCGATCTGCACACGCTCTGGCAACGCATTCGGACCACGCCGATGCCGGCGGCGGCCCGCAACGCACTCGAGCGGGAGACCAGGCGCACCCTCGATCGCGTATCCCGCTGGCTGCTGACCAGCCGTCCGCAACCGATCGCCATCGGCGCCGATATCGCCCGCTACCGCGACGGTGTCCGCCAGCTCGCAGCCCACATGCAGCCTGCCCGGCTCCCCGCGGCGCACGCCGAGGATCTGGCGACGAATGCGCGCGCGGCCGTCGAGTGGGGTGCGCCCGCGGAATTGGCCGAGGAGGTGTACCGGCTCATCCACCTGTTCCCGCTGTTGGACATCCTCGATGTGGCCGATATCGCCGAGCGCGATGCACAGGAGGTGGCCGAGCTCTACTACGCACTCGACGATCACTTCCAGATCGAGCGTTTGCTGACCGCCGTGAGCAACCTGGTTCGCGACGACCGGTGGCGTACCCTGGCCCGGCTCGCGGTCCGAGACGATCTCTACGATTCGCTGCGCTCGCTCACCCTGGACGTGATCACCGCATCCGAACCGAACGAGAGTACCGCCGACAAGATCGCCGAATGGGAGTCGGTCAACCGCCCCCGTCTGGCTCGCGCGGGTGCCTCACTCGGCGAGATCTTCGCCGCGGGCACCCACGACCTGGCAACCCTCTCGGTCGCCGCACGACAGGTACGCAGCATGGTCAGCAGCGGCGAATCCGCCGCGGCAGCACCGGTTTCGAACTAGCACGGTTGTGCCCCGCGGTCTCGGTGGACATCCGAGACCCGCGGGGCAATCGGCGAACTACTGCCCCCGTCGTTCCGGCGAACATCGGGATCCACACCTCCGCACTGGATCCCGGTGTTCGCCGAGGCGACGGGGTTTCGCGCCCACCCTCGGACGTGCACCGCCCCCAACCTGTCGATCCCACGCCTGCACAGAGCGTCGAGTTTTAGCACCGGTGTGTCACGCGGAGAGTCGATGTGCGCCAGCGTCGAAGATATGCGACAGCTTCAGATGGCGGGCGTCAGGAGCTGATGGCGGGGCCAGGGCGGAGACTGGGGGAGTGCGGTCAGGTTGTGGCGGAGGTGCCGCAGTTGCCACAGAACTTGGCTGTGGCGGTTAGATCCGCGCCGCATTCGGTGCAGTGACGTGGGCGGGGGGCGAGTGGGTCACCGCAGTTCATGCAGAATCGGGCGTTTGCGGGGTTGTCGGTTCCGCAGTTGGCGCATACCGGCTGCGTGGGGGTCGTAAGCGCTTGTGGGGCAGCCGGAGTCGCCGGGCGTTGCCACGGATTGCTCGGGGCACTTTGTTGGATGGCGTTCAAACCCAGTGCGGCGCCGAGGAATCCGTCACCGCCGTGGGCATGACCGTTCGCGAAGCTTTGGCCCGCGCCAAGTGCCATTTCGCCTGCCGCATAACGTTGGAAGTCGCCAGCCAGTCGAATATAGGTGACATCCTTGGCAAGTCGCTTGATGCGGTCGGCATCTTCGGGCGCCAAGGTGATATCGAAGTTGCCCAGGCGCGGGATGCGCAGGCCGTACTCGTAGAGCGTCAGGTTGGTCTGGCGCACAACAGCGGCCTCGATCGGCTCCAACTGTCCGGACAAGCCGAGCACCGGCCAGTCGCCCCGGGAAATACCCTGTGTAACAGCGACTTTCATGGACTTGAGCAGAAGGTCCGAGCTCCAGGACTCCACCGTCGCCGGGACACTCAGATCGGTAGTGCCCGCCAGTGAGGTGACCAGTTCGGCCGGATCTCGCACCGACAGTGCGAATTCCCCGAAGACCCGCAGTGTTACGACTTGTTCGCTGACCGGGTCGGCGATATCGGCCAGGCGGCCGCCGAACTTGACGCCGGGAAACTCGCGGGTGGAGACGAAATACAGTTCGGCGCGGTAGAAGTTGTTGCCGGTCAGCGTATCCACGAGCGCGCCGAGGACCGGCAGCTCATCGGCATCGATCCGATGCCGACCAGGCCCCATCGCGGCCACGACCTGCCCGGACTTGACGAATAGGGCGATCTCGTCGGCATTGACGGTGGCACGGCTGTAGCGACGGATGTTGACATCCGGCCACTTGTAGACCAGTTGATTCTTGCGGTCCTCAGGGACCGCGATGAACTCCCGTTCGAACCATGCCATGCTCGCGCTCCATCAGCCGTAAACGTCTCCAGCGTACCGATGTTCAGCGGTACGATCAACTAATGCCGAGGTCACGGCGGGTAGAGCGGGTCCTCAACATTTCCACGCGGTTACAAGTCTTGACTCGCTATTGAACGTGCCGTTGAATAGCGTTACATTAAGCAGCGATATGATCGCCGTCACGTGAAAGGCTTCACCATGACAACCGTTCAACACTCCGCGGAAGTGCCGGCGCCCGCGGATGCTCTGCATGCTGAGGATGCGGGCTATCACAAGGCGTTGCGCCCGCGCCAGCTGCAGATGATCGCGATCGGGGGCGCGATCGGGACCGGACTGTTCCTTGGTGCGGGTGGTCGGTTGCACACGGCCGGTCCCGGACTGTTCATCGTGTACGCGGTCTGCGGCATCTTCGTATTCTTCATCCTGCGGGCGCTGGGCGAGCTGGTGCTGCATCGTCCGTCCTCCGGATCGTTCGTCTCCTACGCGCGTGAGTTCTACGGCGAGAAGCTGGCTTTCGCGGTCGGTTGGATGTACTTCTTCCACTGGTGCATGACCGGCATCGTAGACATCACCGCGATCGCCACCTATGTCCATTTCTGGGGAGCCACCGAGGCGATACCGCAGTGGTTGATCGCGCTGGTGGCGCTGGCCATCGTGGTCAGCATCAACCTGATCTCGGTGAAATGGTTCGGTGAGCTGGAGTTCTGGGCCGCGCTGATCAAGGTCATCGCACTCGTCGCCTTCCTGATCGTCGGCACCATCTTCCTGGCGGGCCGATTCAAGGTCGACGGCCAGGCCACCGGTTTCACCGTGCTCTCCGATAACGGCGGCCTGTTCCCGACCGGTCTGCTGCCCCTGGTCACCGTCACCACTGGCGTCGTATTCGCCTACGCCGCAGTGGAATTGATCGGTACTGCGGCCGGTGAGGCGGAGAACCCGGAAAAGATCATGCCGCGGGCCATCAATTCGGTCATCGCCCGCATCGCGCTGTTCTACGTCGGTTCGCTGGTGCTGCTCGGCCTGCTGCTGCCCTATGTCGTCTTCAAGTCCGGTGAGAGCCCGTTCGTCACCTTCTTCTCCAAGCTCGGTGTCAACGGCGCGGGTTCGATCATGAACCTGGTGGTGCTGACCGCGGCCTTCTCCAGCCTCAACGCGGGTCTGTACTCGACCGGCCGCATCCTGCGCTCGATGTCGATGAACGGCAGTGCACCCAAGATCGCCTCGCGGATGTCCAATGGCGGTGTGCCTTACGTCGGCATTCTCGCCACCGGTGCGATCGCGCTGGTCGGTGTCGGGCTCAATGCGATGGTGCCGGACAAGGCATTCGAGATCGTGCTGAATATGTCCGCGCTGGGCACCATCGCGGCCTGGGGTGCGATCGTGATCTGCCAGTTGCAGCTGTTCCGTTGGTCGAAGAAGGGGCTGGCGAAGCGTCCGTCGTTCCGACTGATCGGTGCGCCCTACACCAGCTACGCCACACTGGCATTCCTGGTCGCGGTGATCGTGCTGATGGCATGCAGCCACGAAATCGAGCAGCGCGGTGCCGTGATCGCCATGTTCCTGATCGTGGTTCCGGCCTTCGTCGGCGGGTGGTTCCTGGCCCGCGGGCGGGTGCTGCAGGTCGCTCAGGAACGCGAGGGCATCACCGGTCAGTTCCCGGTGCTGGCCGAGCGGCCGCCGCGCAAGCGCGAGGGCGAGGCGGTGGTCGTCCTGGACAAGCCCGACGAGGAGGAGTAAATCCGAAGCTCCGCCCCGGACAACATGTCCGGGGCGGAGCTATTCCCATAGGAGGGAATAAGGCAGGCGCGCGGTGGCGGAAGGCGGAAGAGAATGGGTCCCCTATTCACCGGGCTCGAAAGGTTCCCATGCCGGAACAACCCAGCGCCTCCGAGAATCCGCTGCCGCACCCGTGGGCGAACCGGCGGATGCGCGGTACCGAGGTTCCGCGACGGACGCCACATCCCTGGGCTACCCGTGGCATGTCGAAACTCGAACCGTCACAACGCCGACAGCATCCATGGTCGGGGCCGAGCACCATGGAACGCCCTCCGTCGCAACGGATCTCCGCGCCCGCGGACCCCGGCGATACCATGCCGGTGCGCGATCCGCTGACCGGTGCCGAGGAGGCCCTCGAACTCGACGAGCCGGTCTCCGGCCGCAGCGGCCGTTCCCGGCCGAGTGTGCGTCGGCTCGGCGCGGGCCTGGTACCGATGCCGCGGGTGGCGCCGGTCGATCCGCGCGCTGCCATCCTCGACGATCCGGAAGTGCCCGAACTCAAGCGGTTCTGTTGGAAATGTCAGGAACCGGTCGGTCGCCGCACCGCCACCGAGCCGGGCGCGGTGACCGGCGAATGCGGCCGTTGTAGCTCGCCGTTCAACTTCCGGCCCCCGCTGCAGCGCGGCGAACTCGTCGCCGATCAATACGAGGTGCAGGGATCGCTGGCCCACGGTGGACTCGGTTGGATTTATCTCGCGGTCGACCGCAATGTCAGCGATCGCTGGGTCGTGCTGAAGGGTTTGCAGAATCCGCTGGACTTCGAGGCGCATGTGGTCGCGCTTGCCGAGCGGCAATTCCTTTCCGAGGTGGCCCACCCCGGTGTGGTCAAGATTTACAACTTCGTCAAACATAGGTCTGCCCGCGATATTCCGGACGGTTACATCGTCATGGAATACGTCGGTGGACAATCGCTGAAAAAGATGCTCGATTTGCGCGGCGAGGAGCGCATTCCGGTCGTCGAGGCCATCGCCTACATCATGGAAATCCTGCCGGCGCTGGACTACCTGCATTCCTTCGGGTTGGCGTACAACGATCTGAAGCCCGACAACATCATGGTCAGCGAGCACGAGGTCAAGCTGATCGACTTGGGTGCGGTCGCCGCGATGGACTCCTACGGCAGCATCTACGGCACGCCCGGCTATCAGGCGCCGGAGATCACCGAGACCGGGCCGACCGTGGTTTCGGATATCTACACCGTCGGCCGGACCCTTGCGGCGCTTGCCCTGGATCTGCCGCGCGACCGCGATGGACACTTTCTCGGCGGCATACCCGAACCGGATGAGGAGCCGCTACTGGCGCGCTATCCGTGTTTGTACCGGCTGCTGCTGCGCGCCACCGATCCGGAGCCGGAGCGGCGCTTCCCATCCGCGTATTCGATGTACTGTCAGCTCGCCGGTGCGTTGCGCATGGTGCTCGCGATCGATACCGGCCTCGAACATCCGCAGCCTTCGGTCGAATTGAGCTCCATGCGAGACGATTTCGGCATCGATACGCTCATCGGCCAGACTGACGGCATCGTCGACGGTATGGCCCGCATGCCGGTGCTCGAAGCCCGCGATGTCGTCGCGGCCCTGCCGACGCCGTTGATCGATAGCGAGGATCCCAGTGCCGAACTGCTGTCCTCGCTGCTGCACGGCGAACCGCGGCACGCCTTGGACGCGCTGCGCCGGGCACACGAACGCATTCGCTCGGGCACGATCGTCGCCCCCGAATCTTTCGACCTGGAGGGGCCGCTGACCGCGGTCCGCGCCTATCTGGATCTCGGAGAAACCGTTCCGGCCTGCCAACTGCTCGCCGATCTGCGGCCCGACTACGGCGCGGACTGGCGCATCGAGTGGTACGTCGGTGTCGCCGCGCTCCTCGACGGCCATTACGAGCGCGCCTGGGAGCATTTCGAGACCGTGCACGGGATGCTGCCCGGAGAGATCGGACCGGAACTCGCCCTCGCCGCTACCGCGGAGCTGGTGTTGCAGCATCTGGACGATCCGGGCGAATCCGATCGCTGGCACCGCGCCGCGGCCGAGCACTACCGTGCGGTATGGCGGACCAACCATGGCGTGGTCAGCGCGGCCTTCGGCCTGGCCCGTCGGCTCGCCGCCGACGGCGAATTGCTCGAGGCTGTCGAGGTGCTCGAACAGGTACCCGCCGCATCCCGGCATCACAGCGTCGCGCATACGACGGGCTGTCTGCTGCTGGTCTCGCGGCCGATCGCCGATATCACCGAGGAAGATATCTGTTCGGCGGCGGGGCGGTTGGAGGCGCTGCCCGACGATGCGCGAACACTGCAATTGCAGGTCATCGTGGTCGGTGCGGCCCTGGAGTGGCTGCGGGTCGGCGGCCGGCCACGGAATCCGAATCGGACGATCCTCGGCTTCCCGGTCACCTCGGCGGGACTGCGGCAGGGATTGGAAACCAGCCTGCGTGCCCTGGCCAGAACCGCGCCGGATCGCTGGCACCGCTACCGGCTGGTCGATCTGGCTAATTCCGTTCGGCCACGCACCCGCTGGTAGCTCGGGGTATCAATCGGCGAGGCCGACGGAGCTCAGCGCAGCTGCTGCACCACGAACGCGACGATGGTTCCGGTGCCCGCCAGCAGCCACAGCCAGTTGCCGGTGGCGACCGCGAGCACGACCGCGACGATCGAGACCACCGCGGCGATTGTCCGCAGTCGCTGCAGCGCATTACCGCGGGTGGGTGCGGGCGGCGCGAGCGGCGTGGTGCCCGGCAGGTCGACGAATAATTCCGCCAATTGTCCTTTGGTGGTCGCCGCCGCGGCAATGGCGCTGCGTTCGTCGAACTCGGTCAGGCTCAATCGCCCGGTGCCGAGATGGTGCGACAGCTGTTCCAGCGCCCGTTCCCGTTGCGTCACGGTAATTCGAGAAGCCTGCGCCTCGGTCATATCCGAAGGATAAGCCCCGCCATCTATGCGTCGGTGGAACGAATTGCCAAGGGCGGGAATAGTTAGGGGGTGTCATTGGGGGTTGACGACGCCCTTGCTGACCATAGGTGCCCGACATCACTGACGTATGCTTACCTGTGAGTAATGTTTCTGTGTGGTTTCCTAGACATATGGCAGGGGACGTGGAGTACACGATCGACGAGCTGGCGCGCGAGGCCGGTACGACCGTGCGCAGCCTGCGCGTTTACGCCGAGCGCGGCATCCTGCCCCCACCACAGGTGAAGGGCCGCACCGGTTTCTATGGACCGGATCACCTCAATCGGGTGCAGACGATCAGTCGTCTGTTGGACCGAGGGATCAAACTCAACGGGATCAGGGAGTTGCTCGAGGCGTGGGATCGCGGTGACGATCTCGGCGACATCCTCGGCGTCGCGGAGCCTGGCGCCCCGCAGTCCACCGCGCCGCCCTCTGGCGATACGATCGCGGCCACCGATCTCGAGCAGCGCTATCGCGACGTGCCCCACGGATTGGCCCGCGTGGTCTCGGCGGGGCTGTACGAACCGGTCGACGCCGCGACTTATCGCATTGCCGATCCACAGCTGATCCGCATCCTCGATCAGTTGGAGGGCGCGGGCATGCCGGGCGATGCCCTGCTCGGCGAATTGGAGCGGTTGCGCGCCGACTGCGACCGGATCGCCCGCCGTTTCGTGGATCTGTTCCATCGGTCGGCGTGGGAGCCATATCAGAACTCCGAACGCACGCCCGCGGATAAGGCGGTACTCGCGGACCGAGTGGCCGAGACTCGGATCCGCCCGGGGCAGGCGACCGCCGAACTCGTGAACCGATTTGTCGCAAGGTATCTCGAGCAGGACAGCGAACTGACCGAGGCGCTGCCCGACGCCTGACGCGTCGAGACCCATTTTCTAATCTGGCTTGCGGCCGATTTTTGGGTGCCGCATGTCCTCGGCCTGGTCTTTCTTCGTTCAACGTTCCCACGTGTGGTGATACTCAACCTAACGTGCCGTTAAATAGCGTTACATTAGGCAGCGGGAACAGCAGCTCCTGTCGGTCCGTATCGACGTCGGCCGGTGGGCGAGACAATGATGAAGGAGACGTCGATGGTCAACGTCAGCGAACTGCGCGGCACCACTAGACCTACGGAATGTCCCGATCGGGCACGTAATACCAAGGGACGCAATAAGATCCGAGCACTGTCATTGCTTGCGGCGATCGCGGCGGGAATCGGCGGATTCGGTATCGGCACCGAGACGCCCGCGGCCAATGCCGATATCGGCGTGCGCTGCCTGTGGGCCGGTCAGGCGGTGCCGCAGGGCGTTGCGATCGCGGCGGGCGGCTGGATGTTCCGGTGCCAGTCCGATTTCTTCGGCTTCGCGCGCTGGAACCGTGAGGGCTACGCTCCAGGTCGCAGCAGCGTGTACAACCCCGGCACCAACGGCAACCCCGCGGGCAAGTTCAGCCCGGGCGCCCAGCAGCCGGGCACCGACTATATGGACTACTGCGTCGGCAGTCAGCTGATCGAGGGACGCGAAGATATCTACGAAGCCGTTGCGGATGGTCGCGGCGGGCTGTATTGGCGTGCGGCCGGACCGGTTTCGGAGTGGACCTTCGATATGGCCGCGAATCGGCCGGGACCATCGTGGCGGTCGTCGAGTCTGTGCGTCGACGGCAACTTGACCTGAGTGGTCAACCGCGAAACCTCTTATAGCCAATGCCCTTTCGGGCGGCCGTGCAAGTCCGCACAGCGCCGCCCGGAAGGGCATTGAGCTGTGTGGGCATCAATTGGTCGCTGGTGGAACGCAATTGAGTGCGAGATCGCGATTTGCGGTTGCGCGTGGATAATGTGAACGCCGAGGCGGTCGATCGGGGCGGTGCGCATACGAGTACGACCGCCGCTCCGAAAGGAGCGACGGTCGCATTCGTATAATGAAGAGCCGCAGGGGGAGTCGGTCAGCGGCTGCCCTCAGCGGGCACCCAGACCCAGCGTCCGCCGTCGCCGCCACTTTCGTACGTGCCCCGGCTCGAGTTGTTGCCGGAGGCGGCGTGGTCCTGGTCGGCGACGCGGCGGTTACCCGAGTTGCTGTTGCTGTACCCGCCGCCTCGAGCGCCGCCGCCATTGCTGTTGCTGTGGTTACCGGGGGCCGCGATGGTCGACTGAATTGCCATCGCGGCGGGCGTGATCACCAGTGCGCCGGCGACCACACCAGCTATGACGACCTTCTTCGACTTGAGGTTCATGGTTACCGATATCTCCTTCGTCCCGCCGAGCCCGGACTTGGTCGGTAAGTGGGTGTGCCGGGGATGCAGGTTGTCCTGAGATCTATTGTGCCGCTATTCAGCGGCACAATCAATAGTGAGACGTTATTAGATTCGTATTTTTTCAGATTCGAGGGCTCAGGTGGAGGTTCGGCGCATGCTGATTCGAACGCCTGTGCGGCAAGTGGATTCGACCACGCACGCAGAGTAGTGGGCGCCGTACCAGGCTCCTTCTCAGGAGCGGGGACAATCCCGCTTCAGGAAGGCAGGTGCACGACCCGCTGTTCCCACTCGCCGTCGAGGACATCGGCCTGCCAGCGCTTGTTCCAGCCGAACGGCATGAGATGGACGCATGCACCGCGAGCCTGAAGAGAGTCGGCGAGATTCGTGAGCACGTGCAAAGCCGTGGGGACATCGGATCGTTCACCGGGGGTTGCCAAATGGGAGAACCCATTGATGACGATATGCGATGCATCCGTCTTGGCCGCGATCCGTCGCACGATCTTCGCGGCCGCCTTCGCCGAGGTCGAATCGCCGCGCTCCACGCCGACCATGAGCAGTAGACAGTCGGAGAAAGTGTTGGGCACGCCGATCGCCGCCGATTCCAGATCGACGGCAGCCGGACTTGCGGTCGTGACGATGTATTCGAATGTGCGGCAACGACTACTGAAGATCTTCATGCTCGGTGTTCAGCGTCGACCAAGCTCGGGGGTGACGCAAACCTTCCTTACCTGTGCGGCCAGCGCCGAATGCGCCAGGAACTGCGAGCGCGGGCCGGGCCACCGCAGCACCGGCTCGCACGGTCGGTTGTCGAGTGCCGACATATGGATCATGTGCTGCGTGCCGATCCCGTCGAGCGGGTCGACACGGCAATTCTTGTACCAGCCGAACGGCATCAGATGCACCTGATCACCGTGTTCCTCGAGCCGCTCGGTCACCTCGGTGAGCACGTCGAGAGCTTCGGCGAGTTCATCCAGCACATCGAATCCCGATGGCGTGCTGTCTCTTTCGTCGGGCCGGGGCAGACATGCGAAGCCTTCGACGACGATCGGTCCGGCATCGGATTCGGTGACGATGCGGCGCACCAACTGCACGGCGGTGCCCGTCAGTGCCCGATCGCCGCGGTCCACCCCGATCGTCACCAACAGGCAGTCGTGGAAGCATCTGCGTGCCCCGATGACCGACGGTTCGATATGAATGGCGCACGGGCTCGCTGTCGTCACCGTGTATTCGACAGTGCGGCAACGATTACTGACAATCCGCACCGGCTACCTCCCGTCCGTTCATCCGGCCGCCTCGACAGCGCCGGCGGCATCGAGATCGACAACGGCCGTCGCCGTGCGCTCGATGATGCCGAGGCAGATCTCATCGGGCTGGTACTTCGGCTGGATGGCGCTGTGGCCGATGGTCGAGAGCCAGATGAAGTACGGGTATAAGGCCTGCTGGCGGTAGGCCAGCCAGGCCGTGTCGAAGTCGGGCGCTGCGGTGCCGCAGGCCGCCAGGCGTTCCAGGTATACCGTGAGGAGCTCGCGTTCCCAGGCCCGCCGGTCGGCCACGTCCAGACCGGAGGCGACGACATATGCAAAGTCGTAGGCCCAGCTGCCGCGCAGCACAACCTGCCAGTCGGTGAAACCCATCCGGCCCGCTGCGGTGACATAGGTGTTGCCGATGTGGCTGTCGCCGTGCAGGAAGGTCTGCGGTCCGGTGCTGGCGATCTCGAGGGAACGTTCCAGCGCGCGGTACAGCCGATCATGCTGGGCGGGAAGTGCTTCGGGAATTACCGAGGCCGCGCGCCGAGCCCCGACCCGCGACCGTGTGGACATGCCGATCAACCGGTCGAGGTTGGCGAAATGCGAGCGCGGCGCCTTGAGCCACGTGTGCAGCCGCAGTCCTTCGTCGTCCCAGTAGCGGGCGTGCCAGGTAGCCATGGTGCGCAGCAGATCCTCGATCTGCTCGCGTGAGATGGCGGTGGCCGGGGTGCAGAAGCTGGCGCCCTTGGTGCTGACGATGTCCTCGAGCAGCGAGATCGAGCGTCCCGAGCGGCTGTTGACCGCGCTGTGATAGCCGCGTGGCGCCTCGATTTCGAGGTTGGGCCGCAGATGTTTGAAGAAGCCTGGTTCACCGTGCAGGATACCGGCCAGGTCGAGGGTCAGCCGCTGTTTGAAACCCGCTGTCGTCTTGGCGAACAGGTTTTCCGGTAGGCCCGCGACCTGGCCGATCTCGTTGTAGCTGACGGTGAGTTTCCACCGTGTCGAGGTGCCGCTGCTGTTATCGCCGATTTCGAAGGCCTCGACCACCGCCCCCCGATGGTCGTAGCACAGCACGGCGGTCAACCAGTCGGTGGTCAATTCTCGACCGGTCACCGGCACATCGGCCGCACGCATGGCCTGTGGGTGGGTGACCGCTTCCCGCGCGAGATGACCACCGATCCGGGTGATTCCACGCACAACCGCGAGTGCTGGGTGCCTGGTAGCTGCCTCGGACTGCAACGGTTTCTCCTCTGCTCGGCGGCCGATCGGACGCGCTGTAACAGCCGGAACCAGGGTCATGGGCGGCCGCAATCGCCGACCCTATGGCAGCCCCGCGCCGGGAACATCCGTCATAGCGGGTGGGAATATCCGCATCCAATGCCCGAATATTGCGCTGAGCGGGGGATGTGCATTCTGCGTAACAGCGCGCGGACGCCTAGGATCGCCTGCGTGCAGGGTCCCCTTACCTCCGTATTCGTTGGTCGCGATGCCGAGGTCGAGCGTGTGGTGTCGATAGGTCGGCGCGCCGCCGAGGGACAGGGGACGGTGATGCTCGTCGAGGGCGAACCCGGAATCGGCAAGACCGCGCTACTCGATGCGGCAGTTGCCGGACTCGCGGCCGACGGTCTGAGTGTGCGTCGGGGAGCCGCGAAGGAATTGCAGCGGCAGGTGCCGTTCGCGGCCGTATGTTCCTGGCTGGACAGTGATCGCGGATCCGATCCCGTGCGTGCGCTGCTGCGCAGTGGGGATCGAGCCGGTGACGGTGCGGCGACGCACGAGTTCGCGATCACCGAGGCGATCCTCGATCAGATCGATACCTGGTGTGCCTCCGGTCCGGTCGCATTGATCATCGACGATGTGCACTGGGCGGATCGGCAAAGTCTGGCGGTGCTGAACCGGCTCTGCGGCGTCGTCGGCGATGTGCCATTGCTATTGGTGCTGGCGACTCGGCCGCTGCCCCGGAACACCGGGTTGGTCGCGTTGACGGCGGAACTGTTGGAACGCCGCGCGCCGACGATTCGGCTCGGCGCGCTGCCGGAACCGGCTGCGGCGGAACTGGTTCGGCATATGGTCGGTGCGGCGCCCGGTCCCGGCCTGATGCGGCAGGTGGTCGGTGCGGGCGGAAATCCGCTCTACATCACCGAATTGGTGGCTTCGCTCCTGCGTGATGAGGCGATTACGGTGGTTGCCGATACCGCCGACCCAACCGAGCTGGCCGATGGTCCCTCCGCATCGCTGGCCGGGGCGATCGCGCAGCGGCTGGAATTCCTGTCACGGTCGGCACGGCAGGTGCTGCCGATGGCCGCCGCACTCGGTCCGACCGTGTATGTCGCGGAACTCGCTGCGGTGCTGGACAGTCCGATCCTGGAAATCTGGAAGGTGGTCACCGAGGCGACCGACGGTGGGCTGCTCACCCGCGCCGACTCCGAACTGGTCTTTCGGCACGACCTGATCCGTCAGGTGCTGGCCGATCAGCTACCGGATTCGCTGCGCGCCGGATTGCTGCGCCGGGCCGGGCAGATCCTCTTGGCCACCGACGCACCCATCGAGCGGATCGCGTACTACCTGTTGGCGGGGGAGAACGAGCTCGACAAGCCGACGCTCGACTGGTTGGTCGCGGTGGCCGACAAGCTGATCGTGCGCGCACCCGAGATCGCGGTGCAGCTGTTGCGGCGCGCGGCAGACACCGCGGAATTCGGCATGCGTCCGGTACTGCTGCGGCTGCACGCCCAAGCACTGCTGTGGAACGGTCGCGCGGCCGAGGCCGAGGCCCTCGTGCGCACCGCGCTGCTGAATCGTCCGGAGGACGATATCGAACTACGGTGGTTGCTGATGCAGGCCTGCCACGCGCGCGGTGATCTGCGCGAAGTCGTCGCCGTTGCCGAAAAGACACTGGCCGCATCGAATCTCACGGATGCGGATGCGGGGCGGTTCCACGGGTTGAGTGGCTTGAACAATGTCTTCCTCGGCCGGATCGACGCCGCGGAGGCGGCGGGTGCGCAGGCGCTGGCTATCGGGGATGCCATCGAGAATCCGCTCGTGACCGGATACGGACTGCTGACCGTGGGAGCTGTGCGCTACACCCAGGGCTATCTCGACGAAGCACTGGAACTGAGTAGTCGCATCCTGGCCGTCTCCGAGAGCGGATTCGGTTCCTACCAATTCGATCCCTACATTCTCTACGCCCACTGCTTGATCGAGCTCGATCGACTCGACGACGCGGAAGCGGTGCTGCACAAGGCGATCGGACACAGTCGCCGCATCCACGGTATCTATCTGGGTGCCAGTGTGGTCGCCAAGGCGCGGCTCTATGTATTGAACGGACGCTGGGACGATGCGCTCATGGAATGCGCTTCGGGTCAGTCGGTGCCCGACGCCTTCGGCTACACCCCGATCCTGCAGGGCCTGTCCGCGCTGATCGGCATCCACCGCGGCACCTTCCTACCGGATCCGGACACCGTCCCCGTACCCGACGACCAACTGGGCAGCAACGGTAACGGCCAGTTCTATCCGTGGATCAAGGCCCTGATGCTCGAGACCCACGGTGACCCGCGCGGCGCACTGGATCTTCTCGTCGATGCGCAGCAACGGCTCGTGGGTGGCCTGACCGCACCCACGCTGTACTACATCTTCCCGGATATCGCGCGGCTCGCCGTCGATGTGGGTGACGAGAAGGCGGCGCGTTCGGTGGTGGTGGCATCGGCTGAGATGGCCCGGCGGCAACCCACGGCTGCCCGCACCGGTACCGCGTTGCTGTGTCGCGGCGTCGCCGAGCGTGACCCCGCGATCCTGCGCGGCGCCGCCGCGGACTTCCGAAAGGCGGGACGACCGCTCTATGAGGCGCAGGCGTATGAGAACGCCGCCTTATTGTTCGCCGCAGACGGTCGTGGCTCCGATGCGCGCGGCGCCTTGGATGCCGCGGTCGAGCTCTACACTGGCCTCGGCGCTTCTTGGGATACCGCCCGCGCGGTCGCGCGCATGCGCCCGTATGGAATTCGCCGTGGCGTCCGCGGACCCCGCAACCGCCCCAAGTCTGGACGGGCCGCCTTGACCGATACCGAACGTAAGGTAGCCGCCTTGGTGGCCGAAGGCTTCTCGAATTCCGATATCGCGGCCCAGATGTTCCTGTCGCGCAGGACGATTCAGTCCCATGTGTCCAATATCCTGGCGAAGCTCGGCGTCGGATCGCGCCGCGACATTGCTGCCGCCCTATCGGGAACGCACCCCTGACAGCGTCGGCCTTCGCGGTTCGATACTCGCAGTGCGGACGTCGACGTGATCGGTTTATCGCGGCTACAGCGACCAGCATGGATGGGACAACATCACGCCGTCGAGGACGACGAGATCGGTCGCTACCGCATCTTCATCGCGATGTCCAGCCTCACCCTCAACCCAAGTACCCGGTCATCGCCAAAGTGACCGAACGGTGATAGCTGGAGACCGGGCAGTCCGCTGGCGGAACTTCATTGCCGCCACTCCGTCGAGATCACGACCTCGGACTGTGGAACTAGGCCCGTTCGACAGTCGCGAGCCAAGCAGGTGCACCGTCGTCGTGGTATCTCGTGTCGAGCCGATCCGGTTCGATCGTGACCACCTTCCACCCATTGCTCGAATCGAGCGCCGATGTCAGCTCCTCCCGGCTGACGGGGTGAGGGCCGGTATCGGGCCCTTCATCACTAAAGCACAACACATACAGCGTGCCGCCGTGCTCGGTCACCGTCGCCAGACTCTCCAGATACGCTCGCCGCTCCTCCCCGTCGAAGGTGTGGAACAGTCCGCAGTCCAGCACGGTGTCGAACTTGCGCCCCAAACAGTCCAACCGCAGCGCGTCGGCGGCGACGAATTCCACGTCTATCCGACGCGCGACAGCCTTCGACCGCGCCGTTGCCAACGCCGTTTCCGCCACATCGACGCCGAGCACCGAAAACCCCAGCGCCGCAATGTACAGCGCGTTCTCTCCGCTGCCACACCCCGCATCGAGCACCGATCCCGCGAACCCGCCCTGAGCAGCCAGTCGCACTATCGCCTGCTGCGGGCCGCCCACATCCCACGGCGCAGGCCCATCCTGGTACGACGCGTCCCAGGGCAGGCCCGTCATCCGTTCGTGACTCGTCGGCTGCCGCCGCCCGAACGAATCCCCTGACACCTCCATACCCAGATCCTCCCACCCCATCGTCGTGCCCAAAAGCCCCACCGCTCGCACAACAGTACCGCTGGTCAAGCGGCCACCGTACGTTCTGGGCGGTATCGGCCCCGAGAGGCGACAACACCAATGCATGGTGATGATCCGTCCATTTGCGCCGGGAATGCATGTCGCGGCGGCCCCGTGTCGCGACCGTCGGCAGCGAACCGATGCGCGGCCCGCGCAATACCGTGCTGCGCGTTCGGGACTGAGGCCCGGGCGTGCACCAGAAGATGGCCGTGAACCTCGCCGGACTCGGCATTGATCGCAGTGTATGGGGTGAGGGCGACCAATACTTAAGCCGATGTAAATGTGCGAATCGCCGGTTGGCGGGAGCCTGGTCGCTGCGTCAACAATTCCATTGTCGGAGAAGTGGACCGCGAGGTTTGTACTCCACACGTGATCCTGGCGATTCAGCATCGATCGGAGTAAGCCAGTGCGGCCTCACGTCAGTATCGATATCCAACTCACCGAGGACGATCTCGCGGCCGCATTGCGTGCCGATGTTCTCCGGGGGCTGACCGGGAGTCGGAAGTGGCTGCCGTCCAAATGGTTCTACGACGCGCAGGGCAGCAAGCTGTTCGAAGCTATTACCGAGCTGCCCGAGTACTACCCCACCCGCACCGAGCGAACACTACTTCGCGACTCGGCCGATGCGATCGCATCGGCGGCGGCCGAGGCCGGGGAATTGATCGAACTCGGCTCGGGTTCATCGGAGAAGACACGTCTGCTGTTGACCGCATTGCGGGCACATGGAGAACTGAAATCCTATCTGCCGCAGGATGTTTCCGAATCCGCACTGCGCGCCGCCGTGACCTGGATCCGCGAGGAGTACCCGGAGCTCGCGGTGCACGGAGTGGTCAGCGACTTCACCAGCATGCTGCACACACTGCCGCGCGGCGACCGACGGCTCATCGCACTACTCGGGGGCACACTGGGCAATCTGGTCCCCGAGGAACGCGCGGATTTCTACCGTTGCGTCCACGAGGTGACCGAGCCGGGCGAACAGCTCCTGCTCGGAGTCGGATTGGTGATCGATCCCGCCCTCATGGTTCCCGCGTACGACGATGCCGAGGGTGTGACAGCCGAGTTCAACCGCAACATCCTGCAGGTGGTGAACCAGCGGCTCGGCGCGGATTTCGAGCCGGACCGCTTCGCGCATATAGCGGTATGGGATCCGGAAAACGAGTGGATCGAAATGCGGCTGGAGGCCACGGCTGACATGTCGGTCACGGTCGCCGAGCTGGATCTCGTCGTCGACTTCGCGGCGGGAGAACAGATGCGCACCGAAATCTCGGCGAAGTTCCGGCTGACCGAATTTCGGCGGGAGCTGGAAACTTCCGGCTTCCAGGTGCAGCAATCGTGGACCGATCCGGACGATCGGTTCGCGCTGGTTCTCGCCAACAGAGGATGAGCGACCTCGTCGCACCGAATCGGGTCGCGCCCGCACCACCGCGGCTGCGTTCGGTCACCGGAGGCTGGGTTGTCACGGCGGCGGTACTCGGTTCGGCGGTGGTGGTGCTCGATGCGGCGGTCGTCAATATCGCTGTGCCGCGGATCGGTTCGAGTCTCGGCGATGATGTTGCCGATCTGCAGTGGGTGGTCGGTGGCTATACCCTGGCGTTGGCATCGCTGATACTGGTCGGCGGGGCGCTGGGGGACCGGCTGGGGCGACGGACGGTATTCATCTGGGGCAGTGTCGGTTTCGCGTTGGCATCGCTGTTGTGCAGTGTCGCGACCTCGATGGAAATGCTCGTCGCGGCGCGGGTGGTGCAGGGTATCGCGGGTGCGTTCATCACGCCCGGGAGCCTGGCATTGATTTCGTCATCGATCGATCGTCGCGACCACGGTGCCGCGATCGGCTTGTGGGCGGGGCTCATCGGCGTCATCGAGGCGGTTGGACCGATCGTGGGCGGCTGGCTCACCGAATTGGCCGGGTGGCGCTCGGTTTTTCTCATCAACGTGCCCTTCGCCGTAGCCGTGGCTGTCGTATCGGTGCGCTATCTTCCGGAATCGCGAGATCCCGATGCGCGGCCGCTCGACCTCCCGGGTGCGGCGACCGCCGTGGCCGGACTGGGTGCGCTGACCTATGGGTTCATCGGTGCCCGTGGGTGGATGTCGCTGCTCGGCGTGGCACTGCTCGCGATATTCGCGTGGATACAGCTGCGCGGTGATCATCCGCTGCTGCCGCCCGCACTGTTCTCCTCGCGGGTATTCACCGCGGCCAATCTGGTGACCGCTGCTGTATACGCGGGTCTCGGTGGTGTCTATTTCCTGCTGCCGCTGGAATTGCAGGTGGTGGCAGGGTATTCGCCGCTGGCGGCGGGCGCGGCGACGGTGCCGATTACCGGGATCATGCTGGTGTCGTCCGCATCGGCCGGTCGGTGGGCACAGCGGCACGGTGCACGCATTCCGATGATCCTCGGACCTGCGCTCGCCGGGTGCGGTGCGGTTCTGCTGAGCGGGATCGGCTCGCGCGCGAGTTATTTCAGTGCGGTATTCCCGGGGACCGTCGTGCTAGGGATAGGGTTGGCTGTCTTCGTGGCTCCGCTGACGGGTGCGGTGTTCGCCGCCGTGTCCGCAACGGATTCCGGGATCGCCTCCGGAGTGAACAATGCGGTCGCCCGCACCGCGCAGTTGCTCGCGGTTGCCGCGCTGCCGGGGCTGGCCGGCATTTCCGGCGCGAGGATCGCCGATACCGCGGCATTCGGCAGCGGCTTCCGAATTGCGCTGTTGATCTGCGGCGCACTGCTTCTCACCGGTGCGGTACTCGCGGCCACCTCGATGCCGCGACGGTGGGAATCGCCGGTGTCATGATCACGTCTGATGCCACGACGGTTGTGATCGCGGACGTGGTAGTCCGGTCGGGCCTGCGGTTACCGTCGCGGACGTGGAGGTTCGGTCAGGCTGTGGCTGACGACGCGATGATTGGAACTGCCGATCCGGTGATTGATCACGTGACCGAGTGTGGTGCCGCGGTTTGCGATCACCCTGGCCGCGAGTGCTCGGGTATCGAGTCCGATGAGAGGTGGTGGCGAACGCCGATCCGAGGACGGTTGCGTGGATTGCGTCGGATGCCGCGGCGGTGGCGATCACCGATACGCGACCCGTCAGGCGGTGCGACCTGCAAGGGCGCTCAGTGCCATCGACTCGTCTGCCGAATTAACCACGGCCGCAACCGGATTCCATCGATAACCATAGCTATGAATGGTCGTGATCAACCCCGGACGGTTCAACTTGGTGCGCAGTGCATTGACATGCACGTACAGCGAATGCGACACAGCGACGAACGCGTCGCCCCAAATCCGATCCAGCAGCTGCTGACGGCTGACCGCAGCACCGGGCTGCTCGAGCAGCGCCCGCAATACCGCGAACTCTACCCGCGTCAGCTGCACCTCATGCCCGGCGACCTCGACGGTATCGGCCTCCAGATCCACCCGAACATCGCCCGCTACGACCACTTTTGTCGGTTCGAGGTTCGTGGCGACGGGAAGGCGTCGCGTAATCGCGTACAGCCGAGCGGCCAACTCGGCCACGCGAGGTGGCTTCACGAGGTAATCGTCGGCGCCGCTGCGCAATGCGCGCACCACCGAACGCTCGTCGGTATCCGCGGTGAGCACCACCACCGGCACCGAGCTGACCTCGCGCAGCTTGCGCAGCGCCGCGAGCCCGGACATATCCGGCAGGTCGAGGTCGAGGATGACCGCGTGATAGCGGTGATGGGTAACCAGCAGGTCCGAACCCCGACGTTTGCGATCGACGTGATGCCCACGCAGGCGCAGCTTGTGCACCAGTGCGTCGCCCGCGTTGTCGTTGCCGTCGACCACGATCACTCGCATACCCGATCCCTCTGCGTTCGAATGCTCTGTGCCCGGCCGAATCCGAATGGTCGGGCGGTCGCATTTCGGACATTAGGCCAGTCGGGGTGTCGGATCATCCGCCATGTCGGGCGGGAATATCCGTATCCGTGGGCGATGTATCGCCCAGCAGTACATCATCCGGCCGTCGCGCCGGTCGGCGAGCTCGAACCGAGGAGGCACCACGGGCGATGCGGCGAACGTATAGTGCGGATATTTCTGTCCGGTGCGGCGGATGTTCCCGGTGGAGAGGTGCCATAGCGTTCGATTGCCGAGAACTCTCGGTCGAATACAGCGCGATCGAAGCTCGCCGAGTAGAGGAGTCATCCATTGGCGTCCTATGGCTTCGCCCTCCACCGGCAGCCGCACCGTCTAGCGGCGCGAACCTGGCAACTTCTATTGTGCCGATATCCAACGGTACATCAACTGTCGATTCGAAGTCCAGTTGCATGAGTCTCCATGAATGGGAATGGCCTGCAGTTCCGTCGGTCGCGCGTAGGCGAAAATTCACTTCGCTCCGCCGATTTGGCGAAGAGGGCGTTTCCGTCAATGCAGACGCTGTTTCACGAGCGGTACCTCGACATGTCCGGTGGCCAATTCGACAACCCGTTCCGGCGAGTGCCCGAATAGACGCGAGTGAGCACAGATACGTGGATCCGCAGCCGAAGGCTGGGACCTCGAGAGAAAGGAAACATCGGATGAAGAAGATCAGCGCGATGACCACGCACGCGGCTGTGCTGGCACGAATCGCAATTGTGGCCGCCGCCAGTACCGGCCTGGCCACGGTAGCGGCAGGCGTCGCCAGCGCGACCATCGAAAGCGATCGAGCGATAAAGCGTGACCGCGTCGCGGTGGTGTGGGATCGCTGAACGTGTTCGGTCTACCTTGGGGTCGGCGCCATCGGGCGCCGGCCCCGCAGATCCCGTCCGGACCAGCGGATGAACCGGGACATGAGCGAGCCGTGAATGGCTACGAAATCCTCGCCGAAGTCGTGCGGTTGCCGATCAGCACTTGGCGCTACGAATGGGAATCGCCGGATGTTCGACACCTGGGTCCGATGGCACAGGACTTTCGTGCTGCCTTCGGTTTCGGGGACAGCGATAAGAAGATCTACAACGTCGATGCCAGCGGTGTCGCGCTGGTTTGTATTCAGGCTCTGCACAACGAGATCGCCGAACTCCGCGCGGAGCTCGACCAGCTGCGTGCTAAGTCGTGAAATCGAGTATTCATGTCCAATACAATGATGTCTGGGATTGCCGAATGGGAAGTATTGCCAAGGCCGTGCGCGTGGTTGCCGCAGCCGACGTCGCGGAAGTGGTCGGACCGCAGGAGCAGCATCTGCTGCCCTGCATAACCAGGGATACCTGTGGTGCCGAAGGGATTTCGGCGGCGATGGTGAATATGGCGCCGGGGAAGGTGGCGCGGGCGCATCTGCACCAGCGCAGCGAAACCATCGTGTTCTGCGTGACCGGACGGGCGGTAACCCTGATCGGTCCGGAATTGGAGCCGTACGTGCACGGACCGGGCGAATTCCTGTACATCCCGGAGGGGGTGGTGCATGTGGCGGTGAATCTCAGCGACACCGACGGTTTGGTGGCGGTGGATGTGCGTACCGATCCGCTGTTCAGCGATGACCTCGTGCTGACGCCGGAATTCGACGCCGCGGCAGTCGAGATCGCCGCGCGACTGCGGCGGGAGCTGGCTCGGGTATGAGTGAGCGCAGCGAGCGAACAAACAACACAGCCACGAGCGTGCTCGTGCCGGAGCCGAGCGCCAGCGAGGTGGAGGCGTGAGCACGGGTGTCGCGTTCGGCCGGGAAGCGGCCATGCGCAGCGGGCCGATCGACGACGCGTTCGCGACATTGGCGCGCCGACCGGATGTGGTCTCGTTCGCGGTCGGTGCACCGGACCCGGCACTGCTGCCGGGTGAGCTGGTGTCGTCCTTGGCTGCGGCCGCGATCGCGAAGTACGGGAATACCGCGTTGCAGTACGGACTCACCCAGGGTTTCCCGCCGTTGCTCGAGCAGGCACGAATACTGTTGTCCGGCAGAGGAATCGGATGTTCGCCCGAACGGGTGCATATCGCAACGGGCGGATCCGGGGCATTGCACAACATCTGCATGGCGCTGTTGTATCCCGGCGCGGTGGTGCTCGTGGAGACCCCGACCTACGGTCCTGCCGTGAAGGTGTTCCGCAGCCACGGCGCGCTGGTGGTCGAGGTGGCCTCCGATGCGGACGGCATTCTGCCGGAAGCATTGGATAGCGCATTGGCACAACAGGATCCGGCGTTCGTATATCTCTTGCCGACTTTCCAGAACCCGACCGGACGGACCATGTCCACGGCACGGCGTGCGCAGGTCGCCGAGGTGATCACCCGGCACGACGCCTTGGTCGTGGAAGACGATGTGTACACCGACCTGCGGTATCGCGGTGAGTCATTGCCGCCGCTGTGGTCCTTCGCCCCGGACCGCACCGCTTACATCACCTCGCTGTCGAAAACTCTTGCCCCGGCATTGCGGATCGGCATTACGGTGCTGCCGGATGACCTGCTCGAGCCCGTACTGGCCCTGAAACAGGGCATCGATATGCAGACCTCCGCCTTCAACCAGGCGATCGCCGCCGAATTCCTCGGCACGCCAGTGGGATCCGAGCATCTGAGTGTGCTCGTGAAATCTTATGCGGCGAAACTTAATACGGTAGTGACCGCATTGGGAAAGTACTTCCCGCCCGGATTCAGTTGGACCGAACCCGATGGCGGAATGTTCGTATGGGTCGAGGGCCCAGCGGATTTCGACGCCGACATGTTGGTTGCCCCAGCGCTGAACAGGGGAGTCGCATTCCTGCCGGGATCCGCGTTCTTCGCGGCCCCCGACGCACCCCGCAACGCGATCCGGCTGAGCTTCGCCACCGTGCCCGAACATCGGATCGAACCAGGCATCGAACTGCTCGCCGGACTGTGCGGATGAGCATCGTCGGGGTCTGGGAGGTAGTGGCCGACGGCGCACCGTTTCGCTACCACGTCATGACCTTCCACGCGGATGGCACCATGGCGCAATCGAATCCGGATCACGGAAATCGCGCCACCAGTGACAGCAACGGGATGGGTACCTGGAACGCCAACGGCGCAACGGTCTCGGGTGCGTTCCTCGAATTCACCGTCGACCGCGCGGATCCCTCGTCGGTGCAGAAGGGAATCGTGCGCTTCGACCTGACCGTGCGTGGCGACGAATTCACCGGCTCAGCCAGCGCGACCTTCTACGACCTCTCCGGCACCCCACGCCGCGGCCCACTCCCCGCCACCCTCACCGGCCGCCGATTCGGCCATCCGGTGGCGTCGGAAACGGCATGAAAAACTCGTCACCCACTCGCATGATTGGAGGGCTGAACCGGATAACGATCAGCCTTCCCGATGCGATGAGTACCCGACTGCACGGTTCCCTGCGCTGACCAAGATCACCATGTGCTGGTGGCGGCGAACGACGATATCAGCCGCCCACAGCACATGGTGATCTTGGACTTGGTCAGTATTCGAGTTCGGTCCAGGGGATGGCTATGGGGAACGGGAAGTCGATGGCGATGCCGTCGGGGTTCTCGTGGGTCCATTCGCCAGCGAGGATGTAGTTGGCCAGGCGCAGTGGGTGAACACCATCCGGCAATTGCGCGTGCCCGATGTCGAGGCCGTAGGCGCGGACTGTCGCGATGGCGCTGTATTCACGGTCCAAGGTCACTTCCCAGTACCACGGAATGCCGGAGCCCGCGTAGCGGCCTTTCTTCGCCTCGATATCGGTTTGCGTGTTGGACGGGGACAGGACCTCCCCGACCAACACGACGTCAGCACTTCTAAGATCCTGGTACGGGGATCCAAGGCACCGGTGGACGAGGAAGTCCGGTGTCAGGAAATCGGACTTGCCATTGCGGCCGAGGAAGACGTTTGTCTCAGTCGTTACCTGCCAGCAGTGCTCTGTGTGGTCTGACATGTCCTTCCGGGCGCAGCTGCGCAAGCCGTTCCAAAACAGGTTCGAGAAGGTCTGATGTTCCGCAGGGCCGCGCCGCACCCATACCACGCGTCCATTCCACAACTCGATCTGCTGGGCGATCTCCTCGGGGAGTCGCTCCAGTTCCTCCCAGGTCATGTGCTCGGGGAGATCCGGACGCTCGATACGCGGCAGGGACATGCCGCAATGGTAGCGGTCGAATTCGCCGATTGACGTCCAGTTTCGACCCGGGGAAGTCGCAGCGTCCGAGGAGTCGGCTTGCCCATGATCACTGCCCGGCCCGCGAGTCACCTACGACGGCCGCTCCCCGAAACATATTCGGGGAGCGGCCGCATGGTTGCTCCACCTGGGTTCCTGGCTGTTTGTTAGGCAGGGCGGTTGAAGGCTCCAGCTTGGATGTCTGCGGTGAAGGCGTCCCATTCGGTTGGGGTGAAGGTCAGGGCGGGGCCGGTTGGGTTTTTGGAGTCGCGGACGCCGATGATGCCGGTGTCGAGGAAGGCGACCTCCACACATTCCTTGGTACCTCCGCTGCGGCTGCTCTTGAACCAGTGAGCTTCGGACAGATCAATGTTCACGGCTGGTACTCCTTGCCGTTCGGGCATAGGCGATCAGGCGTTGCCGTTGAATTCTCCGTCTTGCACGCGTGCGGTGAAGGCGTCCCATTCGTTCGGGGTGAAGGCCAGGGCCGGACCGGTTGGGTTCTTGGAGTCGCGGACGCCGACGATGCCGTTACCGAGGAAGGCAACTTCCACACATTCCTTGGTCGCTCCGCTGCGGCTGCTCTTGAACCACCGCGCTCCAGACAGGTCAACGTTCACGCTCATACTCCCTCGCTATCTTGCGCAGCAGCGCCCTGCTGGCGACCTCATCCAGTGCTGCTGCTCGGAGCTTTTGGTGCGCCTGCGTGTACCGCTGCACGATACCTACTTTCTCCGAATACATGTCGCCGGTGTAATTCTCGGCGTAAGCGATCGTCGGCTCGATCGGCTCTCCTCGACTGTCCATAGGGAACTCGAGAATCATGAACGGTCCGATCTGGTCACCCGTGGGGTAGCCCGCCGAGAACGGCAGCACATACAAGTTGACATTAGGCAGGGTGCTGGCGTCTGCCAACTTCTTTAGCTGCTTCGCCATGATCGACGGGCCGCCTACCACGCGGCGCAGCACGGCCTCACCGAGAATCACAGTGAGCGTGGCGGGCCTGGTGTTGCGGGTGACGAGATTCTGTCGGCGCATCTTCAGTTCGACGCGCCGCTCGATCTCTTCTCGAGGGACATTCGGGAGGGCGCTCGCCATGAGGATTCGGGCGTACTCAGGAGTCTGCAACAGGCCAGGAACCAGGTCTGGCTGGTAGCTGGTCAGTCTCGTGGCAGCGGACTCCAAGCCCATGTAAACACTGAAGTTCGCAGGAATCAGATCCCCGAACTCATGCCACCACGACTTCTCCGCCGCCTGTTTCGCCAACCCCCGAAGCCCTTCCGCGCGTTCGGGATCGATGCGATAGATATCGATCATCCCGTCGAGCTCACGCATCCGGATCTTCTGGTTCTGCCCCTTCTCGTACCGCTGAAGGGTGCTCTTACTCCACTCCATCAGCCGTGCGGCATCCTCCAGCGTCAATCCGATCGCGTCACGTGCTTCGCGCAGCAATCGCCCGAGCTGACGACGAGTGATGCTGCTATCGCTGTCCACCAATGAATTACCCCCATATTTCGAGCCGACATGTGCTCCAGAATCGGGAAGACCCTCCCACAAACTTCGGCTTTGCGCTGGGCTTTTTCGCCGATTGACAGTGGTTCCCGTTTCCGCCTTCCGAGACGCCCGCGGGCGGTGTGTCCTAGTCGTGGCGGTCGGCCGATCCCACTGGTCGACCGCCACCATCGACCACCAATACGAAGGTTCGCGACGATGACGAACATACAAGCGGGACAGCCGAATACAACCTACGTCCGTGCTCGTCCGGACGAGGATGACGCGCGCAAACCCAAGGCGGTCGGCCTGGTCCGGACCGGCGTGTCCGGCCTGGCCGCGCCGCGACATGCGGCCGAGATCCACCGCCACGCAGAACAACTGGGGTACCACTACCTCTATACGGTCCGTCCACCAGAGCATCCGGACACCGACCCGATCGGCTACGGCCTCACGATCGCCACCGGTGTACGCGCCGCCGCCCTGATCGTCTACGACCTGGCCAGTGTGGACAACACCCCCGCCCGCGTCTGCGAAACCTGCGACCTCGAAACGGTCTGCCCGCCGGTGACATGGGCGCGCGCCATGCTCAGCAGCATCACCCCGGACCACGCGCACCCCGACCATGCGCTCACCGTCGCCGAGTCACATCGAATCATGCAGCAGCACATCACATGCCGCGCCGTCACCTGTCCGACGAAGTCCGCGGCTCTCAGGTGTCTGGTGCGCGCGGGCGCGCTCGTCCCCCCGGCGATGAGCCCGCGTGAACGCGCCGCGTCTCGCGGCTTGCCATTCGAACCGATCGGCAACGAACAGCCGGTATGGTTCGGACCCGATCTCGCGACGCTGCTGGACGTGCTCGACGCGCTCACCGATTCCTACCCCTCGCCGCCCGGGATGTCCGGCGATAACCGCCGCCGACGCCGGAATGGATGAAATCTACCGAACCGAATACGACGGCCTGCAAGCGATATGGCGGCTGAATCATCGTCACGAGATCGCAATCATGTTCGTACACAAATTATCCGACTCGACCTCGATCGTCGCATTCGCGCCAGACGACTATCCGGATCTCGTCCAGGCCCGCGAACGCCTGCCGAAACTCGCGAAACTATGGGATGCCGTCCGCCACGACTTCTGGACCGAAGTCATTCCGGCACACCGCCGTTCCCCACCACCGGAAGCATCGCGATAGCGCGGATCCGGTGCTCGCTCGCTCACGGAGCGGTAACGCCCTGTCAGTGGAAATCCTCGAAGAAGTTGGCCACGTTCAATCCCGGTGGGAGGTGTGACGCCGAGTTCCGGCCAGCGGAAGTCGCTGCGGCCGGCGAGTCGGCTTGCTCCGGCGACCACCGCCCCGCTGGTGAGTCACATGGACCCGATCCAACGGCAGACCGCAGTTCGGCTATTCGGTGGCACCGGAATTGGTATGAACATCCTCATGCCGTGCGTACGAGTTCGATCTCGACCGCGGAGTTGGTGTAATTCATCCCGCCGGGGTTGTATCCGCCTCACGGCGGAGCAGGCGCAGGGTCTCCTGAAGCGCTTCGTCAGCGTCCGCGCGGTAGATGAGACGCTCGGCAACGGCCTCACTCATTTGCTGTCCGCGCAGGCCGGCGGGCAGGTCGCGATGGAGTGTGCTGAGTTCGTTGTGCAAAAGGCGGATTTCGCGCGCGGCCGTTTGTGGTGCCCAGTGCACGGGAAAGCGACGCGCGATCTCGTCGAGTACGTCGGCAGCCTGACCGAAATAGTGGAGTCCGGAGGTGTAGCGGCTTGTTTGATTCGTGACGTACATTCCCGCGAGGATTAGGCTCCACAGGTAGGGTTCGGCTACGGCGGCGAACGCTTTATCATCCTGTGTACAGTATATGGTTACGTTACTGTATGTCTCGGCTCGCTCGCGCAGCGTAGCAAAGATATCTACAAGTTCGGGCGGAAAGCTTCCCTGCGAATGCACCTGCAAGCTGATATCGGCCGATTCGTAACGGGTCTGAACCCGCGGACCGGACAATTCCGCGAATCGCTGCACTGTCTGCTCGAAGTTTGCGATCAAACGCTCACGGCGGGGGTCGTCCCGGCTGACACTGCGGGCGGAAACGACTTCCCTGGCCTCGTGCGCGGCTTCGACAATCTGTTCCAGATTGCGATGAATTTCCCAGAACGGCACCGGGAGGTGGTGTAGTGGGTGCGGCCTGGATCGCGGCCTCTGTACGGTGCCGACGCTGTCGAGTACCAGGCCCGCGCTGAGCCACATTTCATAGGCGACGGGCTTCCAGCCGGCGAGCATGAACAACATCTCGGACAGAGTTTCGTTGTTGAACATTCCCGGGTCGAGCCCGAGTTGGCCCGGGTCGACGAATTGCTTTTCGAGTTCGCGTGCCAGCGCAATGGTAAGTGCGTTCAGTCTCCGCGCCGCGCCGGTCAACTCCGCGATCGGTGGTGGGTCGCCACGATGGAATGCCGCCAGGTGTGCAGTGACCTCTTCCCGTGTCTCGGTCATCAGCAGCCGAGCCTCATGGAAGGGCAGCGCAAAGGCCCACTCCTCGAGTTCGTCGAATGTGGCTGTGGTGAGGTCCGGCATTGCGATCTCGCCTCGCGATGGCAGCGCGCGGGGGGTTTCTGCCGCGTCGGCGTCGCGGCCTTGGGGCGATACCGTGGACAGGTCGCCGGGCGGGCTCCACTGCGCGGGCGGAATCGAAGCACCAAGGGCGTCGAAGATCTGTGTGCTGGGCATATCTGAGGCATGGGCCCATGTTGGTCTGGCGGTCGCAAAGGCACTTCGCAATTCTTTGCCGACGAAGCGGATCTGCTCCGCGGTGAGTTGACCGTATTTCGCTGCCCGCCGCAGGCGGATGAGATCGTGAACGATTCGCTGGATTTCGAAGAAAAGGAAATATACATCCCACACGTTCGGCGAAGCCGATGTCTTCTGCCGCAAGCGCTGCGTGGCCGGTCCGGCCCCGGTCAGGTGATACATGCGGACGAAGTCGATGACACGGTCACCCGGCCTGGCCAGCTCCCAGTCCACCGCGACCACTTTCCCGGCTCGTGCACCACTCAGGATGCGGAGCAGGTTCCGAAAGTGCGCGTCGAGATGTACGACGGCGAACGGCGCGTGAATTTCAGACGACATGACGCCCGAATGGATCCAACGCAGTACCGGTTCGAAGGGCTTTTCCGGAATCCCCAGCGCCGTGAAGCAATCGGCGATTTCGGGGAGCGCTGCCCGGATATTGGACATTTCCTCGGCGACGAGTTCCTCGATGAATTTCCGGCGGTCCCCGATCCCCAGGAATGTCTGCCGGTGGAGAGTATCGAAAAGTTCGATCACCTCGTTGATCAGTTCGTCTGTCAGACCCCCATGTTCAATTGAATCCGCGAGTTGTTCGGAGTGCAGGTATTCCATGAGGACGACTTCATCGACCCGGCTCCCGTCGGGCATTTCGACGTTGTGGAACACCCGGTATACGCGTGGCACTGAGGGCTCATTTGCCTCAGCGAACTTCCGATAGACGCGCCATTCGACGAGCTTCGTCTTATCCAGATCATCCGCAGCGGCCGTGGGAAAGCGCACCATGAACTGTGGCTTTCCATCGATGAAGCCGACGGGAACATTAGCGTTCTTACTCCCCTTCATAGCCGATGCCAGCCTATGAAGTCCTCTCTCGAGAAGTGCCTTGGCTATTTCCTCTGGCATGGCTTCGCCTATTGTTCCGCCGATCGGCTTGTATCGATCGTTGGTACTCAGGCCGGGTATCGGACGCTCGGCTTCTGGTACCGGACCGCTCGCATGCGCGTCGTCATCGGTATCGACTGCGACCGCCGCCGCCAGTCGGCGGAGTGCACGGCGTTCCAACTGCCGTGGTGGCTCGTCGAGCCGCATCCGGTTGGCTGTCTCGGTACGTGTCGAACCATTCCAGAACCGGGCCATGAGGTAATCGCGCTCGACATCGGGAAGGGCCTCGAGACCGCGTTCGACATCGTGCCTGGTCCGTCCGGGAGCTAGCGCGCGAGCCAAGGGGTCGGCGGGGTCGACCTTCACGAATTCGACCAATGCGCGCAGCATGGACTGCCGGAAGAGTTCGAACCGAACGTGTTCGACCGCGCGATTGCGGGCGTGGGCGATAACTACTTCATGGTCGTTGTTCCCGTGCTCCGCGATCGCCTCCGTGGTGATGTCCTCGGCCGCTTCGACGGAGCCTACGACCGCCTTCACCTGTTGAAATACCATGTGGTGCAGGGATTCGGTAGGCGTGCTCGGCGTGCTGGTTGGGCGTCGTCGGCCAATTATTCTTGCCAGATCGTTGGGCGTGAAGCGTACCGATCGGCGGGTTGTGGATGTGTCGGGTGCCGGTGCGCCGGGCACCGGTCCCATCGGCCGCGCGGCAGGTGCCGCAGCGGTTGTGGTTATAAGTTCTTCGGGCACCGGGAAATGGATCGGCTCGAGGCCCCCAGATCTGCGCTGTTCGAAGCTGAAATGCGGTTGCGTCGGCCATATCCATGCGGTTCGGTCTTCATCGTGCAAACCTTCGAAGATCGGGCCGGGGTCGGCCGGGAATTGCGCCAGTTCGATGGCCAACCGACGAAGCGTCTGCGCGAGTAGCGGGCCTTCCGCGGCCGCGGCCAGAACTTCCAGGCGCGCGAGGCTGACATTATCCGCAGCGACACGGCGCACGGTTGCCGCGGATGCTCCGAGCGGGGACCCGTACTGCAGATGCATGGCGTATTCGTCGGGCCACATCTCGAAGATCGCCGGATAACGGGCGCTGTTCGCCACCCGTACCCGCCCTACGGAAAGTGGCCCATCATCCATCGGAAAGAGGGTCCAGAATGCCTGTAGCAGCGGCTCGACAGCAGGATCGGTCCGCACAATGTCGGGAACTGCGTACAACCAGGTCAGATCCATCGTCGCCGCGCCGGACGTTCCTGCTGGCCAGGAGAGTCTATGAAGACGATGCCGTTCGAACAGTTGATGCGTCGCCAACCATTTCGCTGCGAATGCCGCGCGCCTCCACGCAGTGTTGAACTGTTCCAGAGTGAGATCGCTCGGGCGAGTGATGTCGGTAGGAGCGTCAGTTCGTACAGCGGCGCTGTGCGCCGACTCGACCGGGGCGGGGGTGCTCTCGGTCGGCTGCAGCGTGTGTGCTCTCGGCCTGATGTACCGATATGAACCTGAACCAGACGGAGGCTGCCAGTCGTGTACCGCGATCATTTTGGTGGGGAAGCGGGTGTGCAGGGCAGCATCGATCATCTTCGAAATGTCGTCGGCCTGCGGAGGGGCGGTGTACTCGAAGCTGAGATCGGTGCTATCCGAACTGTAAAACCGGATCCATGCATGGGCGTTCCCGTACGGGTCGAGTGCGTACTCGATCCGGCAGTCGACCGGAGGATCACCGGTTCCGGTATCGATGGTGATCAGTCTCGAATGCCGGGGCCCTTCTTCGAGGTTCCGCTGTCGCATCGTTTCGGAGGCGTGCAGAATCAGCACACCGGATCGGTACTCCGCGCTGACGACAACCCCGTTGATGCTGAGCGGACGCCCACGGGTTTCCGGCTGGGACGCCCGCGAATCGACGACGAGCACGCCGGATACCACATCCTCCTCGGGGCTGCCGGAGCGCGGATTTCTCGCGATCCGGGCACCTGGCGGCGGTGGTTCTTCAGGGCCGGTTTCCAACTGGTGATGGAGTTCGAACCAGGCGGAGTGCCGAATACCGCTGTCAGAGTAATCGGTGCCATGGTCATCGGAGAGGGCTCTGAGCGCCACGGTGGGCTGGTGTTCAGACGGCGTCTCGGCGCTGTCCGGCGCGGTGATAGTGACCACCTCGATGCGCGTTTTGCGAATGTCCTGCGCGTCCGTCGCCGTCACGACGGCCTCGATCCGGCTATTCGGTTGCTGTCTCGCTTTCACCACCAGCTGGGTGAACAGTACGTTCGCCGCCGCGACCTGCTCGTCGGTGAGCCAGGTGAACTTTTCACCGAGCAACCGCAATAGTTGGTCGCGTGCCGGATAGGCGGCACTTACTCGTTGGTCCTGGTTCTCGGGTATATCGCTAGCGTCGCGGACGACGAACTGTTCATGAGCATGCGGCGACGGTGCGCTGGGGGGTGCTGACGGAACGTGCTCCACCGCGCTCGCGGTGGGTTCGACGGACGGTGGTGGTGCCGCTGCTGGTTCGCGGTCTTGGCCGGGTTCCCTTGCGCCCGAGGCATTTTCGTTCGGCTGTTGCGGGACTTGCCGGTGTGGTTCGTCCCAGTGCACGGCGTCACCGGGAACATCGTCATTGTGGTGGAAAGCCAGGAACTGGTTCGCGAGTTGCCGCGGCCGATTAAGACCGACCAGGCGGTGGCGTTCGGGGGCGAATGGGTTGTCCCCGGGGTGCTGGAAGGGCTTGGGAACGGCGGCGTTGTGACCGGGGAGTGTTCCGGAGCCGCCGTTAACGGGCTCGGATGGGTCGGTCGGCGGAGCCTGCACCGGCGGATTGCTCATCCCGCGAAGGAGGGAGACAGTCTGATCCACGTAGAGCGGTTCGTCGAGCTCGTCGTCGGGTTCCCGCACCCGAGCAGCAAAGGCGACGTCGAGAACCCGATCATGCGCCGGCAGCACTGGGTGGTTGGGCCACCCCCGGGCTGCCATGGCAAATGCTCGGGACACGTTCCAGGCGAGTTCGAAGGTCTTGCCGGGGTCGGGGTCGGGGTCGGGTGCGGCCGCTTCGTCCGTAAGGCGGATCGTGTCGTGCAGAACGCGCACTCGGTCCAAAAGGTGGAAATAGGGGACCAGATGAGACGGGAGGCGCTCGAATGCGTGCACGGTGCCAGGACTGCGATGCCGCATGATCGCCGCTTCGAAATCCGGTGGGCCGTACATGGCCAAGCCGAAGTCCACCAGCATCACGCCGAGCGGCGTCTGCAACACATTTGCCTGTGTGATATCTCCGTGCAGGATGCGGAATGGCTGGGAGCGAATGTAGGGCAGTTCCGACTCCAACCCAGCGGTCAGCGACTCCGGAAGGTCGAGCTCGTCGAACACGGCCCGGTACGCCGGGATCGCTCGGTACCGTTGATACAGCTGCTCGAAGTGGTCCATCAGCATCCGGAAGAACCCCACCGAGTCGCCGGATTCGGGATAACCGTCAGGGAGTGGAAGTAAATCCTGTGGCACGGGCACCTGCGCCAGCTCCCCGGCTATCGAGTAGATCGTATTCATTACCTCGTCTTCGCGAAGGTCACGAACCGGTGTGCCGTCTATTCGCCGTTGAATCTCGAAGATGAGATTGTCCCGGTCATCGACTTCCGCGTGTAGTACCTGCGGTGTCCGCCGCCGGAGGCGCGGCGCGTGCTGTGCGATCGCCTGCAACGTCCGGTACTCCTTCGGCCAGAGCACGAAGTCGAGTTGGGCCGTGCCTGCCCGCGGAATGCGGATAGCGAATTCACCCAGCAGGTAGATGTCGTTGGAGTGACCAGTGGTCACCTTACGGCCGAGTCGCACCGCGGCGTCGCGCAGCGCCGAGGCCACATCTCTCGGCATCACCTCGCCTTCATCGCTACCGAGCGACCGGTAATCCTCGGCCGAAAGCAACAGGTCCCGCAAGATCGGATACTCGGCAAAGACCGGCTCGAGAGTAACGACAAGGCTCGCCGAATCCGGGTCGTCGCCGACGCCGTCTTCGGAGTCCGACGGATGTCGGTTTCCAACGACCTGCTCATTACTGGTTTTCGACTGCGCTGTTTTCTCGGTATCCGCGATATATAGCGGACCTTCGAGATCGACTGGTGGCGCTGCAATGTAGAGCGGTCCGTCGAAATCGAGTTCCGCTGCTGGTTGGTTGTCGTCGATCGTCCGGTCGGTGACCGGTGTCGGTTCGGGGACATCGATGGGCGAGTCCGCGGAATTGTCTATTGGCAAGGGCGGCGGGGCCGCGTCGCCGCGCACGGTATTGGGGATCCAGTCGCCGGCGTGGTGGGCGGGAGTGGCGAATCCGTCTGGGCGGGTGAGCGGTACCTCCGGCCCGAAGTGGTAGTAGCCGAGGATCCGCGATCCAGTGATTCCACCGATGAGTTGGACGGATCGGTCGGGGTCGGCGCGCAGGAATCCGGCCTCGGGGCGTGCGACGTAGACGCGTCCCGTAACGGACCAGCGGCGGGCTTGGTCGATATCGCGGTATGTGGTGAGGGGCCCTTCGCCTCTCGGCGTGATGCCGGTCGTAAGTATTTCGGTCGGCGGGTGACCAGGATCGGGGATATACACGAGTCCGGGGTCGGTGGTGTATTCGACCGGGAAGTGGTCGTGGTGGCGGGCGAGAAATGCGAGATTATGCTCGACGTCGACGTTCCGGTCGGCCGCTGATGGCATCGGATCCGCGTCGGCGGGCAATCCGATCCGTTCCCGCGCGGTTTCGGTGGGTGCTGATTCAGAGTCATCGGGCTCGGACCGCGGGTTTGCGGCTTTGTCGATGTCTGGTTGCGCCGCGGAATTGGATCCGGTCGACGGCTGCGCGGCGGTCTCGACCGTCGCCGCATCCGATTCTTCCGAGTCCTGGTGCGGCACAGCTTCTTCGAGCACAATCCGCATGGTCAGCGCATCGGGGTGGGTCGGCTCTTCCGCCGTATCGGCGGACTCGTGCGGTCGCTGGGCTGAGGGACTCGCCGCTTCGGTGCCGATTTGCTCGGGCTCGCTCGGCGGAACGATGTCATCTGGGCCTTGTGCGACGCTCCGGCCCGTGGGTGCGTCCTCTGGTGGTGTCGGTGGTTTGCGCTGTTGTCCAGGTGGGCCGAATGCGTGTCCCTCGGGGTTGGGGCCGATGGCGTTGATTACCGGGTTGAGGTGTCCGCGGGCGAGTCGTCTGGGATGTTTCGGGGCAGGAAGGTCGAGCGCCGCGGGGTCGATGCGGCCGTCGAAATGCAGCTCTGGTCCTTGGGGGTCGCCGAGTCCGGGGGCGCCTGTGGTGCCCCGCGGCCGCTCGGGGTTGGTTGCCGGCCCCTGACGGTTCTCGCGCGACTGGTCTGGCACCGGTCCGGCGGGAGCATCGTCTAGCAGTGATTCGGTTGTCGCACTTTGGATTTCGCGGTCGAAGCGGGTCTGCCATTGCGCGTCGGTCTCGCCATTGGCATCGGGGTAGTGCGCGCCTTGCGCCAAATCCTCGAGTCGCAGCGACAGGCCTTCCAAGTACGCGTCGACCAATTCGACCCGGGTATCGTCGATCGGCTCCTCGGTTTCCCAGGTGCCGTCGAGATCCTCGGCGCTAACCTCCTTTATCTGGGCGTGCAGGTGCAGTTTGACCAGCCCGTCCAAAGTGTCTACATAGCCGAGCATTTCCGGGTCGGAATTATCGGTGTACGTCTGTCGCAGCTCGGCGACCGCGCGACGCCATTCGCGTGGTGTCCGTGTGTCGTGTGGATATGGCAGGCCGAACCGGTCGGCCAGATCGTCGCGAAGCTGTTCGAGAAGCCGCAGCACATCGATGGGTTCGCGAGTGGGCGGCACCGCGTCTTCCGCGTTCGCGACTATCTGCTCGAAGATCCGGCTCACACCCGAGTACCAATCCCAGCGGCGGAGATCGCCGTACTCGGACTCCGAAGCACGGATTCGCTCGCGGATGTCATTCAGTTCCGAGCTCGGAAGATGATGCTTGATGTATGTGGCCAAGCCGTTCTTGATCGCCCAGAAATGATCGCTGAACCCCTTCGGTTGCGGCCACTCCGCCTGGTATGCGTTGCTGTTATCGATCGGCACTATGTGGAATCCGTGCGCGAGCAGCCAATTGCCGCCCTCATGGCGATCCAATGGGCGGATCAGCATGTCGCCCAAACCTTGGCGCATTGCCGCGGGTGTCGGGAAATGCTCGCGCCACCCGTCTTTCCCGTGCCAGAACAGCTTGTTCGCCGGAATCCCCGGCACATATTCCACCATCAGCGTGAGGTCGTCGAGGCGCAGCACCTCCGGAGCCCGCGTTCCGACATCGCGGAGTGTCCGCGCACCCAATTGCTCGGCATCGGCGTGGTCCTTTTCTCGGACCTTCTTCAGGACCGCCCGATAACCATTCCGGTAGATGATCAAGTAGACCGATGCCGACGAGGTGTGATGATCTCTAGTCTCCAGACGGATTCGTGCGACCTCACCCCAGGCTTGCGCTTCGGCCAACTTCTCGGCGAACGATCGCTCATCGGCGAGGTCGTTCAGCCATGCCTTGGCTTCCCGGTCGGCCTCACGGGAGTCCGGACGGTCGACGTAGTACTGCATCGCCGACTCCGGCTCAGTGTGTTCGCCGGATATCGCTTCCACGGTCAGCTGGGCACTATCATCGATCAATACCTGAAGGTATTCGATCGGGATCCCTTCCTCTGCCATTCGTTCCCGTAGCCCCGGTATCAGCTCGTCTGCCAGGTTCTGTTGACCGAGTAGCGGCGATGCGACCACGATGCCCTGGCCAGGCACTAAACCGAACCCCTCGATCCGGTGACCGTCATCATCCAGAATCGGTTCCGCCCCCAAAGCCGTAAGCACATCCCTGGCGGCCAGCACCGCCAACGCGGTCCGTACCTCGTGCACGTAATTCCGGGCGTTCTTGATATGCGGTTTCAGCAATTCGAAATGCTCGGCCGCCTTGGGCACCAACTCCTCGTCGCGCAGCACCAGCGTCGCGAATCCGTCGACCACAAGCCCCCGCAAAGCGGCATCGAACCGCCGACGCTGCCTGGCCTGCAGATCCAGGATCACCTGCTCGACGCCCTCGACCTCCGCCCGGTGGGCGTGCTCGGTTTTCATCCCGAGCTTCCGAGCCAGCCGCAGCCCTTCCGCAGCCACCTGCGCCGCCTCGTTCTCGGCGGTCTCGAGCGCCCGGCCCAACTCAGGTGCCAACTCTGGCGCAGCGATGACCGTTTTCGATTGATCGGGTTGGTCCGCGCGTGCGTCCTCGCCGGGGACTGCATGAGCTGGCGGTTGTGCCGGCGGTGCAGTCGGGCCCCACTGCTGGCCGTCATCGGGGTTGTGGTGGAAAGCGACTCCGCCGTCGGGAATTCCGGCGAATCCAGGCCGACCCATGCGCGGTCGGCGAGGTCTGCGTCGGGCGGGCAGATCAAGCGCGTCGCGTACGTCGAACTCATGGAAGGGGACCACCGGTCCGGGCGGGGTAGCGCCGCCAGCTCCACGCGGCTTCGTTGAGGTCGGCTTCTGCTGCCGAGCTGCGGCACCGGGCGCGGGGGTGCCCTGGGCGGTTTCGGTCGCGGGATCCGCCATACGGCGGAGCAATGCGAGCGTCTCGTCCAACTCCTCGACGAGAACGGTGTGACGTCCGATTTTTCCGGCCGCGAGCTCGCGCATTGCGTCACGGCGGTAGTGCACGGTGTCCTCATGGAGATCTGTGAGCTCGAGATGCAGCTGGCGTATCTCGCGACGAACGTCTCGCACTACTTGCCCAGGCGAGAGTCGAGCGTCGACTGCGCGCAACACGTCTGTGATTCGTCGCAGAAGGTCCAGTCCATTGCCGGGGTCGTACGCGCGAGTCAGGTAGTACCGCGCGGCTGTCAGCAAATCCGACAGGTAGTCGGCTGCTGCCGAAGCGAACGCATCATCCGGGCCTTCCTGGATATTCGAGAATGTTGCATCCCGGTGCGGCATGGACCGCAAGGCATCGAGCAAGGTTGTGTCGAATTCATGTTCCAGCCGCTCGAGCAGCAAATCATCGATATATTCGGACCACCCCTCCAAGACGTCCGGCCTTGGATTGAGTTTCAGGTATTTGGCAGCGGATTCGGCGGGACCGCGCTCCTCTGTGGAAGGCTCGGCATTCGGAGGCACCGATATCTCTTTCGCCCACGGTGTGAGCCGAACGGCCCGCTCCGCGTAGTACGCTGCGCGGCCGAGGAACTGCGCCTGCCAGTCGGCGTCCGCGAGTCCATCGGCGGAGTCGGCCAAGATTCCCACGCTGTCGAACACCGCGATGGTGGCGGCGGATATCTCGCGCAAAACCGGGGTGCGGACCTCGATGTCTCGCGCTAGGGCGAATAGCGTCGAATAGTCGGTCACCGGTCCCGCAGGTGCCGCGTCGCGCATCCGCTCACGCACCTCGTTTATCGCCACGTTCAGTGCTCTTGTCGCGCCGATCAACTCCTCGATCGGCGGCGTCTCGCCGCGGCGGAAGGCCGCCACGTGGGAGGTGACCCTGGCGTGCATATCGACCATGAAGGAACGAACGTCGTCATCGGAAGCGCTGTTCAGTTCGTCGAAGAGGCCGCCCCAGCTCAGCCCGATCAGCTCGGAAGTCGGGAGCTGGACGGGCGAAGGGTGCGGGGGAGCCACATTCGCGGTAACGGTCGACGGGGGGAGCGATACCGCGGCCGTGCGTAGGCGCGCTCCGGATCCTGGCGTCGAATGATGCGCACCCGAGAGGACCCCGGCAGGTTCCAGTGATTCGCCGTTGCCTGTCGGCGCTGGCCCGCCGACACCCGTCGCTCGCGCTGGGTGCGGATTGCCGACCCGGAGCGCATCGAAGATCGTGTGGCTATGCAGTGCGGTGGGAAAGCCCCACTCCGATCTGGCGACGCCGAAAGCCTGCACTAATTTCGTCTTTACGAATTGGATTTGGTCAGGGGTGAGAAGTCCGAATCTGGCCACGCGAGTCAGCCGGATCATATCGTTGATAACTCTGCTGATCTGCTCCAATGCATGATAGACATACCCGCCGGATGGCCCGACCCCTTCGAGTAGGTCGAGGCGAGCCCAATCATAGGCTGGGTCTCCCTCCCTGGACAGCTCCCAGTCCAGCAGAATAATCCGGCGATCGGCGATCCGGAACAGCACATTACCGAAGTGCGGGTCGACGTGGAGGACTCGATACCGGGTCGGGTCAAACGTCCATGACATTGCGACAACTGGTGCGAATGGGTCCGCTGGAATTTCGACCTTGGCGAAGTTGTCGCCGAATTCCGCCATCGCCTGCTCGTATTTCTTGGTCCTTTCGGCGACCAGTTCGCGGATGAACTCGCCGGGGTCACGTAGCCGACCCTGCGGATCATCGGTGGTCGGAGCTCCCGATGTCACCGGGATCGCGCGCATTCGACGGAAGAATTCCTCGAGGTCGGCGACGATTTCATCGACCGGTATATCGCCCATATCGGCAACCCGCTCGGCACCGTCGACGAACCCCTGGATTTGGACCCCGTCGACACGGCGGCCATCGGGCAGGACGACGCCGTCGATTACCTTGAAAACTCGTGGCACATCCGGTATCCCGTGTCGGGCCAGCCTTTCCAGTATCTGCCATTCGGGCTCCACCTTTGTGTCCAGATCGTCGGAATCCGGGTTGGGTATTCGGATCATGAATTTACCGACGCGGATATTCCAGTTGTAATTTCCGGAATGGGCCGCAGCGAGGTCGACCAATGCCGAGTTCAGCAGAGCGCTGACCATATCGTCGGGCATGTCCACGCCGGCGGTTCCACCGAGATACCGGCATTCCTCGATAGCGAGGTGGCCGGGCATGGTTTCCTCCCGGGGATCGTCCGGCGAATCAGATCGGTCGGCGTCGGTGTCGGCATTGCTGGTGTTCGGCCTTTCGGCGGCGAGCAGCATTGCCAGCCGGCGAATGGTGCGGGGCTCCACGTCGGTAGTAATTTTCGCGCCGCGATTTCCGTCCCAGAAACTTCTTACGAGGAGATCGCGTTCGTCGGAGTCGAGAGCGTCCAGGCAACGCTCCATCTCCGATCTGCTCGCCTGGAACAGCGCACGGATCGTGAACTCAGCCTGAGCCGAGCTGAAGGGTGCGATGCGAAGCATCATTTGCTGGCGGAACAGTGCGAACCGTAATTGCTCCACCGCCAGCTCCTTGGCGGCCGTTAGCGTCGATACCGGATCTTCCGCACCGGCCCGAGCGACGGCCTGCGCGGTGATGTCGTTCGCGACCTTCTTGTCGCCGACGATAGCCAGTACCTCGTTGAACACTGTCTCCTTGATGGGTGGCAATGCGCCGGCGCCTCCCGCAGTGGTGTGTTGGGTGGCTGGTTCCGGGGTGTCAGACGCTGCCGGAGGTGGTGGTTCGGGTTGCGCGCCCTTGGCGAAGCCGCCGCCGTCGGCGTGGGGTGCCCATTGCTGTTCTATTCGGTGACGTCCGCGTGCTCGTCCGAATCCGGGGCCGTCGTCGAGGACGTTGCCGCCGTCGCCGAGCGGGTTGTCGGGGTCGAGGAGTCCCTGGGGGTGTGCGGGTTTGCCTTTGCGCGGCGGGGAGTCCGCGTCTGACGCAGGCTTGGCGGCGGCATTGTCGGTCGCTCGTCTGGGTGCGGATGTCGACTCGGGCTCGGCGTCCGTCCGCGGCGCCGGGTAGACGTGGTCGGCCGCCCAACCTGTCGCGGCGCGTACTGCGCCTGCGATCCTGCCGGTGATGCCCCCGAAGATGTGCTGTCCCGTCGCCAGGAGCATCTGCCCGGATCGTCCGGGAAGCAGACCGGCGATGCTTTCGACGATGTCGTTCGCGGTGCCCAACACGATCTCCGTGCTTTCCCGCTGGACGGTGCTCAGCAGGTACTTGTCGGTCACCGCCATCAGGTATTCCTCAGCCGGGCGAGAACCGATTCTCGACCAGATGAACGCGCAGTCGACCCGAGCCCGCAGGTATTCGTCGCTCTGTGCCTCTAGCCAGCGGCATCCCGGGTAGAACCCTGCGGACCAGAGGTCGTCCTTCAGGTGCTGGATCCAGAACGCGTACTCGTCATCGGTGATCACCCCCCGCGCGCGTGCGTCGTCCATCAGCTCGATGTCGTCGTCCAGCATCGGCCTGCCGGAGAAGTACTGCATGATGCCGGCCGCGATCAGCAGCACTTGCGGGAGTTCATCGTTCGAGGTGGCGCGCTGCCAGCTCTGCCACCTTGTCTCGTCGGTGGAATCCCGGCGGCTGGCCTCTTCGGGGGCGCCTACCGGCTTGGTCCGGAACTTCCAGACCGGGATGGTCTCGCTGTCCCTCGTGATCTTCACCTGCGTGAAGAACAATGTGCGCCAGTCGATCTTGTGCTCATGGACAAGTTGATCGACCGACGAGCCGGTCACGTTGATCAGCGCAAGCGTCATGTACACGGGGAAGCGCTGGATGAACCGGGCAAGCTCCAGGAGATCCTTCTCGGTGAGCTCCACGTCCCGCAATCTGTCGATGTCTTCCTTGAACAGTGCGTGGAACCAGTCCCGCCGATTGCTGACCCAATCGGCCCCGAATGGTGCCCCGTCTCGGGGCATCGGCATCTTCAGCAGGTATTCGAATCCCTCAGGGTCGATCGCCACCACTCGCTTGATCGCGTCCTGCACGGGGCGCCAATACTCGGGTCCGGGCGCGACGTTCTCCGCGCCGGGATCCATGATCGTCAGCTGGGCGCTGGTTGGTCCGTGGTTCGGCTGGTCGGTGTCTTCGTCGTGCTGTGCACCCGGATCGGTGGTGGTTGCATCGTCAGTCGTGTCCGGTGCGGCTGGCGCTTCCGGAAGTGGCTGGGCGCCAATGTCGTTCGACGGTGCGGCTGGTGTTACGTCGGTCGGTGGCGGCGGTGGTTCGTCGCCATTGCCACCGCCGCCACCGGGCGGTGCGGGTGGCGCGGTCCGAACCTCGAACCAGGTGACCCGTTGCGCCGTATCGTCGAGAACGTATGTGCCGCTGTCGTCGACGTCGATCGATCCGGTCAGCTGCGGGCCCCGGTCAGCGGCCTCGACCATTTCCACCCGCACCGGATCGTGTGGTCCGGTGACTGCCACGGTGATCTGTACCTCCGTGTCGCTGTGCTGCAGCGGCTCCAGAACCACCGCGCCGAGCGCGGAGGCCGCACGCGACACTCCTGCCGCGGTGCCCCATCCGAATTCGCTCAGCCGGTCGACCAGCCAATCCGCCGCGTTCTCGCCGTCACGCATCCGAGCGGCGCGCGAGGAAACGGTTTGTCCGATCGTCAGGTCGGCTCGCCAGCCACTCTCCATCCGTCGCCAATACGCGTGTCGCGACGTCACCCGCGTGACAACGCGTGCGGCCGTGGCGGCGTCCGCCTCGTAGCTTTCGGTGATCAAGAGTTCCGCGCTGGAGCTGCGCTCGAGGAGAGCAGTGTCGATTGCTCCGCGTATCAGGCGGAAATCGTTGCCGGGCAAGGCAGGGTGGTTGTACATGACGTACGCATCGATCGACCCGTCGTGGTGGACGACATATCTGATGCGGCATTCCGCTGTCACGTCGCCGGCCCGTAGTTGGAGGTAGGGCAACTCGAGGGCTTCTTCCACCTCGTCGTGCCACGCGGGTGTTTCGACCGTGTGCAGGGACAGTGACGTCAGCGGACGCCCGTCGGAGCCAGTCCGGACCGAAAGTGTCGCCGACACGGTCGTCGCTGTGCCGACCGCGAAGACGACGCCGGAAAGCTCGCCGTTGGGGCGTCCAGGCTCCAGATCGGCCAGCTCGTCGAATTCGTCCACATCGTGCACCACCACCGCGCCTGTCGGTTCGGGTGGAGGTCGATGCGGCACAGCCTGTTGCGCACCGGTGTCCGGTGGTAGGGGTTCGCCGGCGCCCCGAGGCCAGCCTTCGCCGGTTGTGTGGGGCTGCCTATTGCGAACCCCGTTTACGGGGTCGTCCGCGATGTTGTTGCGTTGGACGGCCAGGATCGTGTTCATGCGGCGGGCCCGACGGTTCCAGCCGGCGGCGCGGAAGTGTGTGGGGGCGAGCGGATCGCGGTCAGTGCGATTTGTTGCGAGGTGTTGTGTTCGTCCCGGTGATATCGGTGCTGTCCCCTCCGTCTCGGATTGCCGGCCCCGCGGAGCTGCTATTTCGTGCGGCGATCCGCTGCCGGGCGGCGCCGGAGGGTGCCGGAGACGCGTGTCCTGCGGGTCGGTCGTCGGAGGGATCCCCATGGCGGTCGGGGCTGCCGTGCGAACGGGTCGTTGGCTGTGCTGCGCGGCCTCGGAGGCCGGCTGTCCAGGTTCCGCCATCGAATTATCTTGTCGCGCAGCCGCTTCCGGAGCCGATTCGGGACTGTCGGAACCGTGCCGTATTGCGTCGGTGGCGGTGGGAGCACTGTCGGTTGTATAGACCGGTGCTTGCTCGACCGGGCCTGCTTCGTCCTCCGCCGATGGCCGCGCTGCGTCGGTTCCACTCGGTCCGCCGGTGGGCGATTCGGGGTCCGATGGCGTTACGGCGGTGCCATCGTCGGGCTCATCGTCGTCGTCGTTCGTCTCATCGGGTCCCCGGTCTTCGACTGTTCCCGAAGCCGTTTGCGTCCCGGCGCTGATCGACGTGGCGGTCTGCCTGCGTGGCTCGGCGTCACCGAGCAGTAGTGCGGCAAGTCGCTGTATGGCCTTGTAGTAGGTGTTTCTGTGGTCTGGACCTAGTATCCGTGCGACCTCACGCTTCGGTTGGTTCTGTATGAGCCGCAGCGCGATTGCCGTCTGCTGTTTTTCGCCGAGTTCAGCGAAGTGCTGGTCGAATGCCGCTCGATCGTGGAGCAAGGCATTCTCGACCACCTGCAAGGGCTCGTTACCCGCATCGGCTTCCAACAATTGAGCAAGGCGGAGAAAGGCAGCCCGTTGCATCACCTTGACCGCACTTACGTTGCTGCCCAACGCCTTCGCAGTGATCTCGAGGCTCTCCTCGCGCCGGAACCGGTGATCGAGGCAGGCCCGCTGGGCCTCGGTGAGCTCATCGATGCACTCTTCCAACGCGGGCCGATCGTTGTCCAAAGCTTCCCGCACGACCGTCGGCAGTCTGTCGAGAATGAGGCTGCGGGCCAACGCCGACGCGATTTCCGCGGCGGGTACCTCATGGACCACCGGCGGTTCAGCCGGGCGCGGTTTCTTCGGCGTAGCGGGCGGATCGTCATCACCGATGATGTGTCTTTGCTTGGCCTCTGTGACAAGCTCCGCCCGATCGCCACGGGTATCGAGCTTGCCCCGGATGCGTTCGATGTGGGAGTACACGGCGCGGGTGGCTATTTCGTGAGCGTCCGCGATCTCAGCGGTGGTCCAGCCCGCCGCGACCATACGGAGCACTTCGGTTTCGAGTTCGGTCAGGTTCCCTTGCGTCGGAATACGGTCCTGGTGCGCCCCCGGCGCTTCGCCTGGGGCTGAAGCTATTGTGGGCGTGCGTTTTTCGACCTTATCAGTGGACTCTTTATGCGGCTGCGGTGAAGTGGGTAGCTCCGCGTGGATGCCTCCTGCGGCCGCAACCCGGACAGCCCATTCGCGGGCCGCGCCCCATACCATGCTCGGCGGAATCGGCCCGACCGATTTCTCACCGGCCGCGGCCAATGCGAATCGAGCAAGGCGACCCCTGCGATCGGTTGTAAGGGCGTTGAGGCAGCGCCGGACGTCCGAGGTAGACGCCTCGGCCCAGACCTGGATCAGTGGATCGGACTCCGCCAGCCCTGCGCCCCGGATGACGAAATTCCGGACCGTGTGCCAGATCGCGGCAGCTTGGCGATGCTGTCCCACAATGTTTCCGGCGACGATGGTAACTACCCATTCCTCGATGCCCATGGCGTTGTTGATCTGGGAGAACCGCTTGATCGCTGTCGCGCATACTTCGTCGGCGATGTCGTGCGCCGATGAGCGTCCGACGACCCGATCGGCAAGCTCGAACACCTCCGCGCCGAACTGCTTACGAATGAGGTCGACCGCCTGCTCCGGATGGCCTTGCGCGACATGCTCTTCGACCAACTGCCTGAGTTGCTCCGGCGTCACGTTGCCGGTAGCGGGCTGGTCGTCTCGATGGTGTGCGGCCGGTTGGCTGTTCGCGTGTTCTTCGCTGCCGCCGGGCGGCGTGGCAGAGGGTTCGTCCCACAGCCGGTGGTCGGCTGGGTCGTGGTCGTTCTGATCGGTATGGAAGGCGAGCGTTCGTTTCAGTGCTTCCCGTGGCCATTTCGAACCGGCGAGGCGATGGCGTTCGGCGCCGGGGTCGAAGGGGTTCAGGCCTGCGTGGTCGAAGGTTTCGGTCCCCATGGTCGGTCCATCGGTCTGGCGCACGCCACCAGCGGGTTGCGGTGGAGGGGGGCTGGTAGTGCCTGATGCCGGGCCGCGTGAATCGGCTTGGTTGGCCGGCCAGGCGGGTGGTGGGGTTCCCGGCAGCCACAGGCGCTGTTGGGTTTGCGGCTGACCGCCTAGGGGGAATAGAGCATCCTTTTGCCATTCCACATCCGGGGTCCAGTTGGGGTCGACGGGGATACGCACATGCATGCCGTAAGCGCAGGGTGCCAGCCTCGGCGCGTGGGTGGACGTCGGCGTGTAAAGGGTGTGCTTGCCTCCCGGAGAATCCTCGAATTCGTGTACCTCGTCCTCGAATTCGTATCCGAAATGTTGATGGTCGTGTCTGACAGCGGGTTTGACCGGAAGGTCCGTCAGGGACGGGCCGCGCCATGCGTCGGGGGTTATTTCGACGATGACCTCCGGCACGAGCGGGCGATCGGTCACGTAGACCTGCTGTGCGGTGGCTTTGCGCCACAGTTCCTCTCGGAACAAGAGAACGTACCCGCGGTTTTCCGGAGCCGCCAGCACTGCGTGCGTGCCCGCGGGCAGGCTGTAGCTCACGATCATCTGTGATCCATCGGGCGAGTAGTGCGTGCATGAACCGCCTTCGACAGTGGGCCGCTCGCACAACGCGAAGTAGAACACTCGATCGGACCGACTCGTGGCCCACGCGAGTGGCATCGGCCGTCCCATCCACGTTTCCCCGGGGCGGCGCGGGAACTGCGGTACGAGCGTTCCGAACGGGTGATAGGTGCCATGTGCGACATATCCGTTGGCGAGGTACTCCTCGACCACATCCCGATTGCCATCCGGCTGTGCCCCGGCTCGAATCACCCGCGGCACGGGACCGGGTTGTCCACTACCATCGGAATTGCGCTTGAACTCGTCCAATTGCCGCTGAGCGGACAGTATTCGACGTGCCTCGGACTCCGACAACAGGTTGAACGTCACGGTTTCGGTCCGCGGCGCAGCGGTGCCGGAATCGTCGTTATCATGCTCGGCTCGGCTGCTGCCGGTGGCCGATGCCGAGCGGCCCCGTTGCCAAAGGGGCGGTCCTGAAGTCGTCGGTTGGGCGCGATCAGTGCGGTGGCCGGAATCAGGAGTCTGCTCGGCGTCTTGTCCAGCGACTGTGCCATCGAGCAAGTCCGCCTCAGCCGGATCAGTAGATGGCACGCCGCTCGGGTGCGTTGCAGTGCCGTCGGGTTCGGAATTCCTTGCGCCGGCCGGTAGTGCGTGTGAAGTGTCTTCCGCAGTGGTTCTCGGCTCTCCATCGGCGGTGTGCGTTGATTCGGCGGCTGGGGGAACCTCGGCGCGGCCTGCCGCTCCGGGTGCGTCTTCGGTTCGACGTCGCCGTGCCGCACCACCGCCGTCGGCGTGGAACGGCGCGAGGCCGGGCACTTGCTTGTTGCGCCCCATCCCCAGCTTTACTTCTCCGCCGTCCCAGGGGTCTCCGACGTTCCCGTAGCCGACGAAGATGGCGCGTTGTGCCTTCGGTTGTCCGGTAGCAGTGCTGGCGTGGCCGTCGGATTCGCGATCAGACGGCGTTGCGGGTTGGTCTGCTGTTGGTGGCTGCAGAGCGACGGACCCGCCTGTCGGCGCGTTTGGAGGTGGTTCCGGGTCCCGTTGTGGCGTCGTGGCGTCGCCGTCGCTGTCGCTGTCGTCACCGTCGTCCGTCTCGTCGACCACCTGTGCTTCGGTTGTGAGACCGAGCCGTGCGGCTTCGGCGGCGGCCTGTTCGACGAGTGCGTCGTGCACCACGCGTTCGCCTGCTGTCGGCGTCAGACCGTCGACTTCACCGGCGACGGTTGCTTCCGCCACGACTTCCTCGAGCTTGAAATTCGTGGTGGTGGATCCGTAAGTGCTGAATTCGCCCGGCGGCAAATGCAGGAAACCGTCGTCGGTCGCTCCGGGAATTCCCGGGAAGTGTGCGCGCAGTTTCGCGGAAATGTCCGACTCGGTATTGCCCGCCATGATCTTGCGCAGCCGGTGCGTCAGCTCGTGGATGGTTAGGCAGTACCACACCCGATCGGGGTCAGCCCGCCAACTCCCGTTGGCCACCATCGCGGCCATCTGGCGCTGTAGCAACTCTGGCGCGGTGGCCCACTGTTCGTTGAATTCGATGGCCTTGCTCGGCACCGTGTCGGCGAATGTATCCTCCTGCAGCGGGATGACCAGGAACTCGGGTTTGCCGATTGCTGGGAACCTGGCGATCATATGAATAGTGCCGTCGATTATTTCGCGAACGGTCTGCGCCCTGATTCCGGGGTTATCGAAACCGATCATCTCGACCCCACGCTCCGCGCGCACTGTTGCGATCATCGCGTTCTTGATCGCCTGTTCGGCGGGGGGCACGGGGTGATATTCCGCCGCCAGTGCGCGCCGTTGATTCCGCAGGTTGGCCTCCGCCGCGGCCGCGCGCACCGACGCGTGATAGAGGATCGATTCCGGCATTGTCGCGTCGGCCGGATCGTGCTCCATCGCCGCGAAGGATCCAGCCTTGGCGTTGGCCATGTCGAACTCGCCGCTCTTATCCTTGCTGTAGGCCCGGAACTGACCATCCCGCCATGCCCGGAACCCTTCGATCGGGGAATATTCGTTATTCGTGACTCGATAGTGATCGACCAATACGCCAATTGCGCGATTGCCGTCGCGTATTCGGCCCGCGTTCTCGACGATATAGCCGAATTCGCGCAGGATCAGTCCGCGTTCCGGTTTATCGACCGAACCGACTGCCTTCCCGCCGCGCACCATATATCCCCAGGTGGTTTTGAACCATGCGGGGTCGCTGATGATCGATTCGCTCAGCGTAATCGATCGCGTATAAGGTGAATATCCTTCGTCGCTCCCGGCGATATTTTCGCTTTCCGCGAATATTCGCTTGGTAGATCCGAATTTGATCTGATGTAATTCGAGGTGAGGGTACTTGGTCAACATCGCATGCACCGCCCGCGCGAACTCTCTGGCCGACTCGACACCGAATTCCGGGTTGTCGAACCCGAGGACCCGGAGTCCATACATGCGCGTCAATACCGCGCGGACCTCAGCGGCAGTGGCGCAGTCCTCGAACGGGTCGGACACCTGTGCATCCAGACCGAGGGATATCGGCCGGTCGACTGTGACGAGGTCGACCGCCGCGCGCACTACCTCCCGATCCAGTTCCCGCTGCTCCTCGGAGAAGCCGGGATCTTCGTACGGCAGCCGCTGTTCGTCGGTGGCGGTCCGCCAGTTTCGCTGGACCCAGCCGTCGTGAACCTTGCCGCTGGCCCGCTCGAGGAATTCGGCACCGGCGACATCGACTCCGGATCGCATTGCATCGAGCACCAGCGACAGCGCCACCTCGGCCGATTGCAGGCCGTCCCACTGCACATCCCGAGGCAGATCGAAGAAGTCGGTGCCGAGGAACTGCTCGGGGACACGCAGAGCCTCGCGCAGCCGCGACGCCACCATGACGACACACGATCGCGGGATGGGAGTATGCGACAGCGTGGTCAGGTCGGGGTGTGTGCCGTCGGTCGCTGGTTCCGTTGTGCTGGAGGCTGTTTCGTCAGCGCGAACCTCGGGAGCATCGACAGCGGCCTCCGGTGACAGCGGCACAGCCGGGACGGAGGACTGGGGCCCGCTGTGGGGCATATCGGATGCATCCGCGCCCCCGATCGCGAATGGGAGACCGCGACCTGGGGAGGGGCGCTGTGAGGTGGTGTCCGGCTCGGGCGGTGTCGTGTCCATCTCGGGGTGGGCCGCGACTTCGCCGTGCGGGTTGACCAGCGCGGATTCGTCAGAGGGATCGGGGGGCCACTGTGGCGTTAGGAAGCTCATGCCGTCGATCGGGGTCAGGAATCTACCATCCGGACGATCGGTGCGATAGAACTCGATATTTCTGCCATACATTCGAACAGGTTCGTAGACACTATTCCTGGTCACATTGAGTATGCCGTGTTTGGAGTCCGCGAAAATGTCATCTGGAGTAACTAGAGAGATGACGCCCGAATGTGTTATTCCGCCATCTTCGCCTCGATATATCACAATGTCGCCGGGCGTGACATCGCTGGGATCGGTGACTTGACGGAATCCGTTTTCCCGCAAGATGAGATCGACTGTACTTCCGGTCATGAATCCCGCTTCGCCATTGCGCGAGAATGTGTAGCCATGGCAGTTGAAATGTGGATTGATCGGACCGATCGACTCGTAACGGTCCAGTCTGACCCCGGATTCGATGTTTAATCTGACCTGTTCCTCGATCCCGGCTGGACTCCGGTAAAATGCTGAGAACGGTTCCGGGGCCCCAGCTCTCGAGTCCACCCAGGTTCTCGGCGGAATCTCCGTTCCCGCATCGGTCATATGTGTGCGCACGGTTATGGATTCGGTCGCCCATCCGGCTTCGGCAATGCACGCTGCTGCTACATCGGATTCCGGTCCGGTCGGGGCTGCGGTGCGAACGGGTCGTTTGCTGTGCTGCGCGGCCTCGGAGCCCGGGTGTCCAGGTTCCGGCATCGAATTATCTTGTCGCGCAGCCGCTTCCGGAGCCGATTCGGGACTGTCGGAACCGTGCCGTATTGCGCCGGTGGCGGTGGGTGCACTGTCGATTGTATGGACCGGTGCTTGCTCGACCGGGCCTGCTTCGTCCTCCGCCGACGGCGGCGATGCGTCGGTTCCGCTCGGTCCGCCGGTGGGCGATTCGGGGTCCGATGGCGTTGCGGCGGTGCCATCGTCGGGCTCATCGTCGTCGTTCGTCTCATCGGGTCCCCGGTCTTCGACTGTTCCCGGAGCCGTTTGCGTTCCGGCGCTGATCGACGTTGCCATGGTTTCGTCCGCTGCAGGCTGCGGTTCGCTGTGTTCGGCTGGCAAGTCCACCGCACCGACCGGCGGTGCGTCTGTCGAGGTGTCCGTCGGAGTCCGGGGTGGCTGCCCGCCGCCCGGAGGAGCTTGTGCCGGCGACGCTTGCGGAGTCGCAGGTCCGCCGACGGGGTGAGTCTCGTCGGCGGCGTCGGTCTGATGCCGCGGCGTCGCGGTCCCGTCAGGGATGCGCAGGCGGTGCGCGAATGCCGTTCGGAGCCGGTCGATGGCCTGGTCACGCAGCCGCTCTACCCGGTGTGGTGCGATCTTCAGACGTTCCGCCACTTCGTTGACTGGGCGGCCGTCCACGAGTAGGAGCATTACGAGTTCCGCAGCGCGAGCGGACTCGGGCAGGTCCGCAAGCGCGTCTGCGATGGACTCCTCGAATTGTGAATTGTCGTCCTCGTCGAAGTGCGGATTACCGAAGGACGGCGGGTTACTACCGGCAAATATCGACTGACTCGGTAGATCGTCGAGGGTGATTCCAGATGCATTTATCGGTTGTTCTAGTGATTGCATTCCCCGTCTCAGGATGTCCCTTGCCTCGATGACCTCGGCCATCGTGAGACTTGTTGCCGCTGCTATCTCGTCGTTGTCCGGATTTCGGTGATTGTCGCGTACATAGTTATTGATATACGACGTAACCGTGCGGAGTAAGTCGCGGGATTCCCTGTTCGCATCCGCTTGCTGGCGCTCGACATAAGCGTCGCGCATATCGAAGTTCACATGAGACCAGGCGAGCTTCGGGAAGCTGGTTCCGGGAATGATGTATCCCGTAGCAACAATGATCGCCTGAACGCCGCGTTGTACAAGGTCGCCGTACTCGTCCGCATTCCGCCAGCGGTTTGCGGCGGCTGCCGCGATCCAAGAATACTTTTCTACGAGAAGATTGCGGGCCGCCGCCTCCTCCGGTGATCCGACGGGTGTCGCGATGAGATCCCATATGAGCTGGTCATCATCGGTATTGCCCGGGGGAAGATCTGGACGCCGGTATAAAGTCGTGATTACGGCCATGACCGTTTCATTTGGGATGCCCAGTTTATCGCGAATTTTCCGTATGGTGAGGAGGCGTCGGGTGTATCCCTTTGAGTCGATATTCTGCCAAAGCCCGGTACTGCCAACCGCTGTGTCGAACTCTGTCAATGTCATCCGACGGTACAAGCGTTCGGCTCGGATCCACTCGTACATCGTTTTAAACTCAGCGGGGTCGGGATCTGTTTCCCCCTCCGGGTTCATTCGATAGCCATACCCCCACGCCTTGGCGAGATCGTTCCAGGGCCCCGCCTTGTGCAGCACACGATCGTAGAGATATAGCATCCGAAGCTCTTCGATCTGCTGAGTTCCTCCGGTCTGGTGCCTATGTACGGTGCCCCTTGCGAGGTCGAAAATATCAGCGGCTTCCCCTCGCGTCAGATTGTTGATCGACCGAAAGTACCTCAGATACTCCCCGAAAGATTCGGTGGCGGCTGTGCCCGGGAATATCAACGATTCTCGCGGTAAGTGTGAATAGCATTCAGAAAGGTCGTCCCTTGTAATGCCGTGCGGCGGTGGTATTACCGCCATCAAGCTGTCAACAGTATCTTTCGGAGGGTGGACCTTTCCGTGCTTGATAAGGGAATACTCGTCCGAGGTGATTGAGCCCAGAGTGGCAACGCCTGCCTGCGTATATGTCTCGGGTTCATAAAATCCGCTGGTTTCCAGAAAGAATTCTTCGATTGCGCTGTTATGGTAATTGTGGAGGAATTGGAAATATTTACCGATATGTTCATATCCCTCGGGGTAGCCTGGCTGCCCGTCCGCTGCCAGTAGTTCTGGGTAGAGTTGCGCGGCGGCCAGGTACACCTCGCGGCCGCCCGGTACGCGGCGTAGCAGTGCACGGATATAGGTGATCTCGATCGCCCGCCGCCCGCGTTGGGCCAATTGCCAGGTTCCGGTGGGTGCCCCGATCAGTTCGTCCATCTGTTCGGGGGAGACGCCGAGATACCGGCGCACGGCGGCCAGCCAAACTGCTGGCTGGTTGTCGACGATGGGGCTGGGGAATTGCACCGACGGTGCGGAGAATGGCTCGGTCGATTCGAGTCCCGCGTGCGAGAGCCACCGGTTGACCTGCGAAGGCAGCAAATGGTGCATCTGCATGTAGTCGGCCAAGCTCTGTCCCTGACCTGCTTTTCGTCCTTGGAACCACGCCACGAACCGCTGCTCCGCCGAGGGAGTCGGCGAGTCCGGTCGCGAATGTACGGACGGATCATCGGTCGGTGACTCATCGGAGACGGATGCTTCTGTCGGCGGCTCGACGCCGAGATCGATACCTCTGTTGAGTGCTGCCTCCACCAGGTTCTCGCCAGCGGCGATATCGAGTCTCTTGCGGATTCTGATAAAGGAGATTTTGACGGCGCCGACGGTTATTCCCTGGTCGGCGGCGATATCGTCGTGCGTCATACCTCTCGCCGCCAAGCTGAGCAACCTGACTTGTCGACCGTTCAATACGGGGCGGCGGTACTGCGGGACATCGCTGATCTCGATGCCATTATGTTGCGCAGCGGACTTCAAATCTTCCCGAGTCGAAACCCCGAGCTTCCTGTATATCCTGATTCGGTAGGTCTCGACGACGTTCGTAGATATTTGTAGCCGGTCCGCAATCATCGGATTCGTCATGCCATTGGCGAGCAATTCCAAGACATCGATTTCGCGGCCGGACAGTTCTTTTTCGGCGCTATCCGGCGCATCCCAACTCGACCACTCGGAGCTATTGAAGTCAACGATTCCTTCTCGCAGCGCGACCGGTACGATAATTCCTGCCCCACCGCGAGTACCGAAAGCCCGACCGATTCTGTCCGTGATGGCTTTTACCTGTCCTGGAGAGACCTGCCGCCCCCATGACTCTGTCAAGGCCGTCGCAATCGATTCGCCGGTCATGCCCTTCGCGTTCATGATCAATACGGTGATCTCGCTCGATGACAGTGCAATGGGACTCTGACGATTAGCCACCGGCAGATCGAGGATGTCCAGAACTCCTCTGCGGATACCCTCTACCACGGCTGCTACCCGGTTCGCCGTACCGAACCTCATGAGAATTCCGTCGGTTACATTGTTTATGGTTCTCGGAGAACTTCCGACTAGCTCGGCTATTTCCGTGGTTGTCAATCCCTGCGCCAGCAGCTCGAGAATCTTGGTTTCATTCGGGGTCAGCTTGTCGTCCGTACCCAGCACACCGTGTTCGGCGGCCACTGATCGGGCCAATCGTCGTAATGCGCCCGCCGTCAAGGTCCGCATCGCTAGCTCCCCCAGAGGCTTGGGGGGTGCCGCCACGGTGTTCAGTATGTGAGCAGTCTCGGCTACCGACCGTCCTCGTCGGTAGCGAAGGAGGAGAGCTGCCTGCTGGGTCGGCCGGAGTTCATGGAAAAGTGCTCCGAACTGCGCGGTCGGTGCTCGAGTCAGCGCCTCGACGATAGGGTCGGACTCCGCGACGCCTTCAACCTCCATATATGCGGCCGTGACGGCTTTCTGTAAATGCCGGAGGATGCCGTCGATGCCACCGGCGACCGGCCGAGACTGGTTCGGCTGTGGGGATTGGACCTGCGCGGCCTTTTCACCGGCCGTTGTGCTCGATGAAGTGGTTTCGGTTACCGAAGGGGTAACCGGCGTCTTCTGGTGTTCTTCGCTGTCGCCGGGCGGCGTGGCAGAGGGTTTGTCCCACAGCCGGTGGTCGGCTGGGTCGTGGTCGTTCTTATCCCGTACCTGCGGCGCCGCTGACTGATCGCCGGTGGGCTCAGCGGTGTCCGCTGTGGTCGAGCCGGTTTCGTCACTGTCGGGTGCTGTAGGTGTTTCGGACCGTAGGTCGGGCTGACTGTCGTCCGTTCCGGCGCCGCCGTCCGCGGCCGGCTTGTCCGCCTCGGTCGGATCCAGTACCGCCGCGAGCACGGGATTGGTCGCGGGATCCAGCTCGTCCGACCCGACATCGGGCGGGGCGAGTTCGGAGCGCCCCTCGTCGCTCTCGGGCTGGGACTGCGTGGAGGCGTTGGGCGCGGGATCGGAGGTCGCGGGTGTCGGCGCGCGGTGCGACTGTTTCGGGTCGTTCCATGGCGCGTGGTCGCCTGGGACCTCGTCGTTGGTGATATGTCCAAGACCCTGGTTCAGCAGGTGTTTCGGCGGTTTCGGACCGACGAGGCGGTGGCGCTCGGGGGCGAAGGGGTTGTGGCCTGGGTGATGGAAGGCCATCTCGGCGGGAGGCTCGTCGATTGTGGTTCCACCGGTCGGGGGCACAGGATCAGGTTGCGCCGACGCCTCACCGGTGGGATCGACCGAGGCCCGCGTATCGGCGGGGTCTTGTGGATATTCGGTTGCTTCGAGCCACTTCTGATAACTGTAGACCGGCGCGAGCCGCTCCATGACGGCGGCGGCGGAATCGTCGGCCGTGCTAATTCCAAGACTATTTCCGGTAAGAATTGTCGACCGCAGGTTCAACGCGTATGAGTACTGGTCGAGATAACCGGAGTAACGATTGTGTGATGGCCAGGCTAGTGCATTTTCGCTGCGACTCGGATCGTCGCTCTGCAAATTGAAGAATACCCACAGTATTTCGTTATCGGAAAGATCTGTGTACTGTTCGAGTATCGTTTCGTATCGGTCACGTTGCCGGTCCGACATCAATTCTCTGCGTACATGGAAAGGTGTCCATGCGGGGTCGGCCATGCTGCTTGTGAGTACGACCGCGTCAGGGTAGTTTTGACGGTCTTTCCACTCCGCCAGTGGCATCGGCCGCGTCGGTTCGAACGATGGGTCGATGACCATTGTGGTGAGCTGTCCATTGGCGTCGACCATCTCGATCGTAGCGGCTGTGTGGTTGGCGAATGAATCGTAAAAAGGATTGTGATAATCGCCTGGTGCTGGAAGCATCCATTGCTCGCCGGTAGTTATCTGGTCATCAGTGGTCATCGCGCTGACGACGATCACTTCGACCGGACCGATATTCCATCCGACAAAGCGTGCCCCCTCGAATTCGACCACGCGGTCATTGAGGTCAACAATTCCAACCCCTGCTGCGATTCGGTCCGAAAAAGAGGCCGTTGTACGTGCATCCTTCTTCATGACTGCACTGCTGCGATATGCCTCCTCCAGCCCGTCGGCCGAAAGATCCGGCACGAATGATCGCGCTATCCCCAAGGCATTCCGATGCACTCCGATTCTCAGAAATTCGGACAGGATGGCTTCCGCCTTCTTCGTGCATGCCGTATTTATATCGAACGGTAGGGGGAGTTGGGCAGCATAAGTGACCAGCGACCGCACTTCATCCGGACCGTAAGGCGCATTCGAAATCGGCTTCCCACCGGCCGATAGGGGTGGTGTGCCAGGTGTAACGATTTCGTCGATGTCATCGGTGGGCAACCCAAAACGGGGGGGTGCCTTGTCGATCTCTGGCGTGCTCATGTCGGTGTCGGGCGCTGGAGTCGGCTCGGTTGGGGGCGAGTCAGTGTTCGGTTGCGGGTGCTGTGGTTCCGGTTTGTTCCACGGCACGTGGTCGCCGAAGACCGCGTCGTTGTCGATGTGGCCCACGCCCTGGTTCAGAAGGTCGTTCGGTCGGTTCGGGCCTGCGAGGCGGTGTCGTGCGGGGGCGAAGGAGTTGAGTCCGGGATGGTGAAGGGCCATAGCGGCGGGGGGCTGGTCGACCGGGGGCCCACCGGCGGGCTGTGCGGTCCCCGGCTGCGCGATCGTCTCGGAACTGCCTGCCGCCGAATCGGTTTCATGGGCCGATTGCGTGGGCGCGGAACGAGGCGGATTGCCGTCGATAGAGGGAGTCGCGTCCTTCGCTACGCCAGGACCGGCATTGCGGACATCATTTATCCGCTGTTTCGCCTCCGCAACCGTCGCGGCGCGACCACGGGTGCCGAATGAGCGACCCGCGCGCGTCAGGCAGTCCTCGACGGAATGCGGTGAGATTCCAAGCCTTTCACCAATGGCTCGGTTCGACATACCCTGCACGGCCAAATCGACCACTTGGATCTGCCGTCCAGACAGTCCTGGATAGGCGGATAGCTCCTCCGGTGTGGGCTGTCGGCGCGACTCGGCGGGGGACTGCTTGATCGATTGAGGGGCTCTATCGCGCGGAGCCTCGTTGTCGGAGTTCTGCGAATCGGAGTCGTCATCGATGACGCCACTGCGTATCGCTATCTCGACGATCTCGTTTCGATCGCTGACACCGAACTCTCGAACGATAGCGATCTTCTGCGCCTTCACCGCAACCTTGGAAGTCCCCATGGCCACCGCGATTTCCGGGTATGTCATGCCCTTTGCCATCAGACGAAGGATCTCGATCTGGCGGGGAGTCAACCTGTGGCTGACACTGGGTGGTACGACACCACGGGGGAGCAGGGTCTGAGAGGTGTACAGCTCTTCCAACCGGTTCAAGACATCGACCAGCAACTCGCTTCCCGCGTGGACGATGCTCTCACCACTGATGGAGTCCTGGGAATGCGTCTGCGCGGGCCCGAGTTTTCCGGCAAGATAGCCGGCCATCCTTCGGATGGCACCTTCCGCCATGATCTTGATCGTCGACTGGTCGAGCCGCATTGCCACGGCCAAGTCGGCTGGCGGAATTCGCTCGCGGAACAGGCTGAGGACGATACGTTGCTGACTAGAACCGAGCTCGGCGAGCGCTTCCTGCAACTGTGCTGGATTCGCCTCCGCCAATGCTCGCGTCAGTGCGGCAAGTTTAGTGCGTTCGGCACTCACGATCGCCTTGACCAAGTTGTCAGCCGCTTCGACTACGAGGTCGTCGATTTCGTCGGGATCAGACTGTGGTTCCGCGGCGAAAAGTCGCCCGCTATCCAGACCCCGCAGGGCAGTCCGCTGGTCGAGTGGAAGCCTGTCGATGGTCTTCAGAATCTGCTCGGCGGTGGCCTCGGCAAGCGCTCGAACCGGATCGGTTGCCTTGATAACGGCTGCCAGCGTCGCACAGAGCCCTGCCCGAAATTCGACGAACCTAGCTGCTCTCCGCGGGCCGGCCTTAGCAGGACGGGCAGATGGATTACCGCCTTTGCCGCCAGTCCAGGGGGTCGGCTTGCTGGGCTTGCGATGACCGTTCCATGGTGTTTGCCGGACGGAAGCCGCTGATTCCGCGTCGCTGAAACTTTTAACAACTATTGGCGGAGCCGCATCACCGTCGCTCTGCGCGCTCGGCAAGTCGATGGCGGCATCGCCAAATGTGTCCGCTCGGTCGTCGTTCGCGATATCCGCGACTGGTTGCGCTGAGATGTCGCTGGTTTCATGTGGTGCGGTGCGCATGGCGCGCAACGCCTCGGAACCCGGTCCCAAGGTCGTCGGGTCGATGTGGTGTTGCTCGGCGAGCGCGTCGCGGTGCGTCCGCGCCTGTTCCCGCTGGGCAACGAGACGCTCGCGGGTATCCAGCTGCCTGTCTTGCCTGGTCGTCGGCGAGCTGGCAGTACTGCCGGATGTCGGATCCGCGGGCTCGGTGGTGCCCTGTGGATCCGGCGCCGCTGATTCATTCGGCTCTTCGGAGGCTGGTTGTTGATCGTCAGGGAGGTTGTGGAAGAGGACGAACGGGTCCGGGTCTTGGCGGGTGCGGCGGTTGCTCACCGCGTCGTCGAGCCCTGCCATGGCAGCCCGATGTTGCGCCACGACGTTGTCGATGATCGCGAGTAGTCGTTGGTTGGTGGCCTCGGTTCCGACCGCAGGTTGTTCAGCGGCGGCGCGAGCGTGGACCCTGGCGGCGAGGTTCCGTGCTATCAGTAGGTTGCCGACCTGGGCCATCAGCAGGTCGTAGGCCAGGCTGTTTTCCGCAGGTACTGTGGGCTGGTCGGAAGCCTCGGCGGGATCGCCGGAAGCTGTTGCGGTGTGCGTTGATTCGGTCCAAGTGGAAACGGCGTGCTCGGCGACGAAGAATTTCTCGATCGCCTCGACGAGTTGCCGGACCTCCGGGTCGTTCGTCGCATCGGCCAGCGCGCGTAGCTCCGTCAGCGGATCGTCGGCGGATGGGTTTTCCGCCGGGCCGGGTTCGGATAGTCCTAGGCGGCTCCCCAGTCCGCGATCGAGCTCCTCGCCCGGATCAGCGAGCTGCTGCTGTCTCAACTGGTCGGCCTGCGCCGCATTCGCCGCTTCCGCGTCGCGAAGAATGGGCAGACGCAATGCCATCCAGTCGACGAGTTCTTTCAGGTCATCGGCCGAAGCCACGGCAGCCCAGCCTGTTTCATCCAGCCCTCGGATCCACTGCTGGGCGATGGTCACCGCCTGCCGCACCCACCGCATTCGCACCAGCTCCGCGGGGACACTCAGCACCCCGGCCAGTTCGGCCCGTGCGGCTTCCCGGCGAGTACGCAGTTCTTGCAGTTCAGCGCCCGGATCGCCGGTCGCGCTGTCGGCGGGGGCATCGCTGCCGGTAAAAGTGGCACCCGATGCGGTCAACCATGGATCCGCGACCCTCGTGTGGAATTCGTCGATCGCGGCGGCTACTCGCTCGGCATCTTCGCCGAGGGCGATATCGGTGTATCTCGCTGTGATTACGCCATTTTCGCGGGTAAGCACCAAGGTCATCCGGCCTGGCTTACCGAGAACCGGGTTGATCGAGAACACGATCGACAGCGAATCGTCTGCCGCGATAGTGGCCGTGACATACATCCAGAACTGGGCGGTGGCTCCGGGGAACATGCTGTGAGCGCCGGGAACTGTCGGGCCGGTGCTTTCGCCTCGGTGATCGATCAGGAGACCGGCGGTTGGTACGCCGACCGGGCTCTGCTTTCGCCAGAGCTCTCCCAGGATGCTGTCATCGAATTCGACCGGTACCCCGCGCTTGGCCATCTCGAATAGGCCCTGGGCAACGTACTTCAGGTCGGCTGAGGCCGTTTCGAGCATCTGACTGCCGAAGATGATTTTTACATCCCGGCCGCGGTTCATGAACCAGTGCCCGAATGAAAACAGTTGTATCCCGGGATCGGGAAATGAGTTCAACAGCAGGGCATGTGTCCCTGGGCGCGATGGCATCGTCCGGTAGCAGGTGGCCGTCAGGAAAAAGACATCACCTTTCGGTGCGGTGGTGTAAGGCGCGTTTTCGTCATGGATCGAACCCCCATCGGTGGGATGCACATCCGTGTAGACCAGCGTTGCGGCCGCTTCCGGCCTGTAGTTGTACATGCCTGACGGAATCTGCACGGTGTCGTATTCCGTGCGAGTTCCGGTCTCGTGGGCGGTTGTGGTCGGAGCGGCATGGGCGCCGGATCGCTCGGAGGACGCATCGCTTGGCTGTTGCGCTGGTGCTTCGCCGAAGGTCATCGTTGCCGGCTCGGGCCGTGGCCCCGCAGACATGTTCGCCGGTGCGGTGCCGGCGGGGTCGGCGGTGGTCGCCTGAGCGCCGATCTCGCTTGCCACGCCATCTGACAGGCCTGCCGCCGCATCGGTGGCAGTAACCGAGGGGCTGCTGGCGGGGGTGTCTGTCGGCGTGGGTTCGTTGGGTTCGGGATTCCTCGCGCCCGATTGGCGCCCGCGGCCTCCGTGGGCACCTGTTGGGCCGTTTGTTGAGTTGTGGTGGTACCGCATGTGCGGGTCGAATTCGTCGAGTCCGATCCCGCCGGTGAAGCGGTGCCGTGGCATGCCTGCATGGCGGTGCCGAGGGCCTGGATCGGCGTGGCGGCCGTCGGTGGCGGCTGTCGACGCGGTTGTGGTGTTGTGATTCGTCACCGTAGTGCCGCGCGGGGTGCTCACGACACAGCCTTCGGCGGCCAGGGCTCTATACGCCGCGCTCAGAGTCGAGTCCGATAGACCGAGATAGTCGGCGAGTGCCTTGGCTGAGGGGAGTCGCGTGTCTTTCGGTATTCCGCCAGACCGAATCGCCTGGTGCAATAGCGTTTTCACTGCGTCGCGCCAGCCGATGCGTCGTGCCGTCTGTGCCAGGTCTTCGGTCGGCGATTCCGCGGCGAGCTTGTCCAGCAGCTGCTGTGGGGTCAGCGGTACAGCGGGGTCGGGTGCCGGCTCGCTTGGCCATTGGCTGTGGTCGGCTACCGTGGTGCCGCGACTGTGGCTACTTACGCAATAGCCGTCGATGACTAGTCCCTGGTATGCCGCTTCCACAGTCGACGACGACAAATCGAGTTGTGTGGCGACCACATCGGCGGCTGGCAGCCGCGTGAGTGGTCGTATTCGGCCCGACCGGATCGCCTGGCTTAACGCCAATTTCACGGTGTCGCGCCAGCCGATGCCTTGCGCGATCTGCCTCAGCTCTTCGGCCGACGAGTCCGCCGGGAATATTTCCAGCAGCAAGTCCGCGCGGTCCGTCGACTGCTCTTCGACGAGCTCGGTTGGCCGCGGCGGCGGAGTTTCGGAGGGCTGGCGCGGACTGGTCCGAGTGTTTTCGAGCAGAAACAGGGTGGTGGCATCGGCAGTCGCGAGTACTCGACCGATATCCATCGTGAAATCGGCATCGTCAGCGATGACAAGTGTCTGCGTGGTGATGTCGTGAGCCAGCCGCTGCTGTTGGTCCGGATCGAGCTCGACAATGCCGCGTTCGAGTGCTCGCGCCACCGCCGCTAGGGCATGCTCGAAGATCTGCTCCTCGGGCCATTGATCGTGGCTCGCCACCGTAGTGCCGTGGGTGCTGGTCACGACGTAGCCTTCGGCGGCCAGTTCCGTATATACCGGGGGCAGAGCCGATTGCGGCAGACCGATTTTGTCGGCGACTGTCTTGGCCGGAGGCAGGCGTGTCTGCTCGGCAATTCGGCCTGACCGGATTGCCTGGCGCAACTGCAGTTTGAATGCAGTGCGCCCGTTGCGCCGCCCGGTCTGGGGCGGTGATTCTGCGGCGAGTTTGTCCAGCAGCTGCCGGGCGGTCAGGGGGTCCGGTGCCGGGTTGATCGGCCATTGGTTTTCGTGAGTTACCGTGGTGCCGAGCTTGCCGCGGCTCACCAGATAACCATCGGCGGCCAGCTCCTGGTAGGCCGCTCCGACACTCGACGGCGGCATACCCAGCAGCTCGGCGACTGCTTTGGCCGCGCGCAGGCGCGTCCCCTCTGGAATTCGCCGTGACCGAATTGCCTGGCACAAGGCCAATTTCACGGTGTCGCGCCAGCCGATGCCTTGCGCGATCTCCGTCAACTCTTCGGCCGACAAGTCCGCCGGGAATACTTCCAGCAGCAACTCCGCCCGGTCCGTCGATCGCTCTTCGACGGACTCAGTCGGTCGGGGCGGGGGACTGGGCTGAGTGTATTCGAGCAGAAACTGGGTAGTGGCATCGGTAATCGCGAGTATGTGACTGATATCCGTTGTGGTACCGGATTCGGCAGCGATGAGCAGCGTCTGCTCGGTGATGTCATGAGCCAGCTGCCGCTGTTGGTCCGGATCGAGCTCGACGACGCCGCGCTGGACCGCCTGCGCCACCGCGGCCGATGCGTGCTCGAACACTTGACCCGCCAACTGATCGCGCAGCGGATCCGACGGGCGCTGTGCCTCGTTCGCATCGTCGCCCGGTTGGTCTTCGGTTGCCGCGGTATTCGGCGAGGTCGGAGTATCGGGAATGGGTGTCGCGTTGTTTGCCGGTGGATCCGACTGCACGCCTCGGGGATTCGTGTGCGCCGCATCGCTGATCTCCGGCCCCGCCGTGGGCGAGTGGTTGGGCCTGGAAAACGTCACATCGACGATGAGGTGTTCGCCGACGGGACCGATCAAGTGATTGACGGTCACGTCGGTGAACCCCATGTCACCGGCCATCTTGCCGGTGAACGTCCCGCGTGCCGCATCCTCGGGAGAAAACCCCAGGTCCTGTCTGTACGCGTTGAAGGTGTCGATATTGTCGGAGAAACTATCGCCCACCGACCATGGAGCACGGATCGCGCGCACGTGGGATCCGATCTCGGCCATCAAGTCTCGGAACATCTGTTGGCCCGAGGGCGTACCCTCCGCCGCACCGATCTGGAATAGGAGGACACCCTCCTGATCCACCCATCCGTGGACGCCGTCGTTCTCGCTGGCGCTGTAAGTGTTCGAGTACGTGGCGATTGCGTCATCCGCGTGGCGAGCCAGGTATTCGGCGGGTGTTTCGGATGCGGGAACGGGTTGCCGGGGGAAGTATCTGTCGCCCCACACCTCACGTGCCTCGACGCGGGCCGATTGCGGCGCTCCCCGCGATCCCGACACCTCGTTGGGATACAGCTTCGCCAAGGCCGACCATTCGTTTTCCTGCAATGGTCCGTCGATGGTGCGGGGCGGATCGAAGTCCAGTGCCATCGCCGCGCGGGTGGGCCGGTCGGGAATGCCGTCGGGAAAGTTCTCGGGGAACCTGTCCGAGTCGTGTCGGCCGAGCAGCCTGCCCAAAGCCTGTTCCGCCGCGACCCGATCCGCCGCCGCCACCGGCGAATACACCAGTGCACGCGTCTGCTCCGCCGCACTCGACCCTGGAACGAATTCGTGAATCATGCCGTCGTCGGTATCCGGATCGCGCACCTCGACGACTCTGCGGCCGTCGTAGACGAGCGTCCTGGCGTGGTCCACACCATCGATGCGTTCCAGCACCACCGCGGTCTGTCCGGGAAGTCCATCCCGCCTCAGCTGCTCGGCGATCTGGTCGAGCGAGCCGAGGTCGCGCAACTCGGCGCCTTGTGTGTCGAGTGCCGCGTGTGCTTCCTTGGACTGCGCGCTCAGATCCCGCGGAGGTTCGCGTTCGAAATTCTCGCGCGACGTGTCTGCCGTGGGCTCTTGCGGGGAAACGAGATTCGGCGCGGGATCGTGCGCGGGTGGCGTTTCGCTGGGGTGTGCTGTGGTGCTGTCGGGCGCGGTGTTCCTTGCGCCCGACTGGCGCCCGCGGCGTCCATTGGGTCCTGTTGGGTCATTTGTCCGTGGGCGGTGGTGCCGCAGGATTTCGAAATCGGCAGGCGCGATCCCGCCGGGGAGTGACAGGTGCGGTCTTCCTGCGTGGTGGCGCCGTGCACCTGGACCGGCGGCCGGGCCTGGGCGCGGACCGCCACCGGATCGCTTCGGCGGGGAGAGGCCGGGGGTGTCGTCTAAGGTGGGACCGTCCGGTTCGGCCTCGTCTTGGTCCGTTGAGTCAGGCGGGTCGAGTGCTGTTCGCAGTTTGCTGCCGACCTGTGCGAGCATGTCGCGTGCGGTGTTGACGTCGATATCGACGTCCAACTCTTCGACGGCCTGCTCCACCGATTCGCCCTGAAGGAAAACGAGTTCGACCAGACGTTCGGCGGTATCGCTGTTCGGCAGGTCCGCCAACGCGTCGCGGACTCTGCTTGCGATTTTTTGGTCGATCGTCGCCAGGGTGGCGTCGGCAGTCCTCGGTCGAGGGGTCGGAGATTGCTGGGCGCTGGCCAGATCGTAATGGTCTGTCCCGGATTCGTCATTGATCGGAGCATCCAAAGACGTTGGTTGCCCAGAGAGCGTGCGCGCCGAGCGGATCTCAGCAGCATCGAGATCCAGGTGATCAGCGGCCTCAGCATCATCGGGCATTACTCCGGTTTCGCGGTAAATCCTATTCCGATACGCGTCGACTTTGATCAGCAGATCCTGTTCTCGTCTGCTTCTATTCGGATACTTCCAGTCGAAGTACGCTCTGATCATGGTGAATCGAGCGTGTGCTTCTGCAAAAGACTTGAAATCTGCCCCCAGCGGTAAGAATGCGGGAGCTGCGTCCGTAATCGCCAATATGGCATCGTTTACGAGATCGCCGTGATCATGACCGGGGACGCGCCAAGCGCGGGCTTCGGCCTCCGCTACCCGAGCGTATTCCGCAGCGATCCGACTTGCCAGCCTCTTCTCTTCATCAGACCCCACCCGCGTCGCGATCAAATCCCAGAACTGGCGATCCGCAGTCATATCCACTTCGGATGGTTCGAGGTCGGAATAAAAGCGTATCAGCGCTGCCACGAGTGTGTCGTTCGGAATATCGAGCTTGTCGCGAAGCTCTCGGAGAGACTTTATGCCCGGCCGGTTGCGAATCTCTGTCTTGATGACGCCTTTTCTGGTTCTTCCGATATGTGGGGCAAATTCCGCTTGAGACATTCTCAGATGCAGCCGTATCGCCTTCGACCATTCATGCACGGATCGGTAATCGGCGCTGCTCGGCCAGGTCTCAGCGCTCGGATCCATACGATAGGAGTATCCCCACGCGTGGGCCAAATCGTTCCACGGACCCGCGCGGTGCAGGGCATGGTCGTAGACCTTCAGCATCTTGAGGTCGTCGGGCTTTGTTGCACCGTCTTCATAGAAAGTTGCGGTTTCTGCGGACAAGCCGAAGAAGCGGGCTGCGGTCGATATATCGAGGTTGTTCAGCCGTCGGAAGTATCGCAGATACTCGCCGAATGACTCAGTGGCCGCCGGGCTCGGGAATACCGGCGATGACTTTGGGAGGTTCGTGAAATTCTCGGCGAGCTCATCTATCGTCACATCGGATTGGACATACAGCTCTTCGAAAATGGTATCTATGTCCTTCTTTCGCGGCAATCGAGTCCCGCGCTCCCAAACTTCGACAGTGCTCTTCGACTTTCTGATGCGCTCGGCGAATTGCGCCTGACTCAGGCCGTTCGATTCGCGAAGGTACCGAGTGTACGTGCCGATTCGGGAATATCCTTCCGGATATATCGAAGTCCCGAATCGAGAAAGTAGGGCTGGATAGTGTTGTGCCACGTTTTGGTAATTTTTCCGAGCACCGGGAATCCGGCGCAGCAAGGCTCGCACCTGTGCTGTTTCCAATTCCGAGTCCCCCTGCTCGGCTGCATGCCATGTGCCGGGTGGTGCGGAGACCAATTCATCCATCTGTTGGGTGGGCACACCCAGATAGCGTCGCAGGTCCGAAAGCCATGCCGTTTTCGCCGCATCCCCTGTGCTTGGAAACGCCCCGGCTGATTCCACCGTGCTGCTCGCCTCGAGTCCCGCGCCTGCGAGCCACCGCTGTATCTGCCCCATTTCGAGGTGGTGCATTTCCATGTACTGTGCCAGCCCCTGTTTGGGCAACTCCGACTCATCGGCGAGTCGGGCCCGATACCACTCGACAAACCGCTGTTCTTCGGGCGACCGCGAATCTTTCGGTTCGGCGTCGGCTGTGTCCGGGGTCTGATCGTTCGCCAGGGCCCGCGTTGGGTCCCCGGGGGTGGATTGGGGAGCCAGTGGTGTAGCGGACCCGGCCGGTACGGACCCGGGATCAGCTGATGCTTGGGGGCGAGTGGACTGTCCGGGTTCGGGTGCAGCTCGGTCTTCGGTTGCCGCGGAATCGATTGTCGGAGTTGGCTCGGGCGGCGACGGTCGGGTGGCTGAGTCGGAACCCGAGTCGTCGTTATCCGGAGCGGCGCTCGGCACGCCGAGGCCCGATGGGCCGCCGTGCGGCTGATGTATTTCGAACCAGGTGGATTTGCCGGTGTCCTGCACAGTGGTTCCGTGGTCGGCCGAGAGCATATCTACCAACGGGCCGCCGCGGCCGCGTTCGGCGTCCCAGTCGGGCATGTCGGTGCCTTCTGGGACGACTGTGCTCTTGTCGGTGACCGTGAACCGGACCTTACGGACGTCGTCGGTATCCGTAATGGTGAAGATGACCGCGACCTCGTGCGCGGTCCAGCGTAGTGAATTCGCCACCGTCTCCGACACCAGCAGCTCTGCGGTATCGACCAGATCCTCAGTGAGCCAAGGGAACTTCTGCGGCAGCGATCGCACCCACGCGCGGGCCCGGCCGGCGGGTAGGACTCGCTCTCCTTCTTCACCTACTACGCCGGTATCTTCGCCGTCTCGGCGAACGATGAAATGTTCGAGGACGCGGGGATTAGACGGGCTGCTGCGCTTACGTGGTTGTGGGCGTGGCGGCGGGGTCGGTGCCGGCGCAGGTGGTGCCGGTGGCGTCTGTGGTGGTGTTTCGAGGGGTGACGTTTGCCGTTTGCGTTTGCCTTTCTTGGGGTCGTCGGCTGAGGCCTGAGCCATCGGGACCGGGCGTGCCGGGACCACTGGCTTTGGAAGCGGCCCGGCCAGAGTGGTCGGGGGGACGCCGCCGCGGGTCGGTTGGACGGTGGAGTCGGGGATGTATTGGGTGCTGTCGGGGTGTAGTTGCGGGGTAACGGTGGGATCGGTTGGGGCGCCGGGTGTTTCAGGGTTCGGTGCCGTGGCGTAGTGGGCGGGTGGGGTGAGTTCGGTTGGTCGGTCGGCGGGTGTTGCGGGTAGATGTGGTGCCGGGGTGTTGGCGTGGCGGGGCAGGGGTGGTTCGGAGTCGCGTACGCGGGGTTTCTGCCCGTCCTGATCGTTTTCGGCGGGTGCGCCGGGTGCAGCGTGGTCCGGGATCGGGACCTGTGGTCGGTCGGTGAGGGGGACAGCAGGTCGACTTTCCGGCACCACCGGAGTGGATGGGCGTGGGAGGATCGGGATTGCGTTGGGGGGTGGGCCGTTTGGTGTGTCTGGTTGGCCGGGGATTTTGTAGGTGGTGCCCTGGGGTTGGGTGTATTCGTCGGGTGCGTTGTTCGGGTATTCGTCGATCTGTGGTTGTGCGGGGACGTAGCTGGGCATCGGGGGTGTGACGACGGTGCCGATGCGGTCGGGGAATTCTTCTGGGTCGCTGGGGGTTTGGTCGTTGTCGGTGGGCTGAACGCCGGACATCGCGGGTGGCGGTGTGGAGGGTCCCGAGGTGGCATTGGAATTCGATGGTCCATGCCCGCTCGGCGGCATCGCGCCGCCCAGCGCCGTCGGCCCACTCGGCGGTACGGTGCCAGCCGGCGGGCTCAACTGGGCGTCGAGATTGCTCGGTACCGTGTCGGGGGATGGTGTGGTGTATGGCTGCTGCGGCGAGTTGGCTTGTACGCCTGGTGGATTGGAGTTCGGGGACTGGCGTGGGCCGATTTGCGGGGTCGTCGGCCGGGCGGACTCGTCGACAACTGGCGCGGAGTCGAAGAAGTCGAGATCGACGAGGGTGGCTTCGTAAGGGGCGGACGGTAGCTCGCCAGCTTCATGCGCGGCTAGTGGCTCCGCCGCGAGGTCGGTTCCGTTGTTCGTGTCGCTGAGGTCAGTGGTCGCGGCGGTATCGGCTCGGGGGGACGTCCTCGTTGTGGGCGCAGATCCCAGAGCGGTGCCGGGTTGGCCTTCAGCGGCGAGGATGGTTCCCGCGAGACCTGGCTGTTGCGTTTCGCGGCGGCTGCTGCGGAATCGGGTGGTGCCTGGGAGATCGGTTGATGACGGGCTCGCCGATGTCGTGATGGGGTCGGTCGGTGCGGGTGCGTCGTAGGTGCCCTCGGTGAGTTGTCGCAGGGCCGTGTCCCAGGCGCTCCAGCCGTGGTCGGGCGCGGGCGCGTTGCTCGGGGAGGGCGATGCTTGGGTCGAGTTCGAGGCTGATGGGGCGTCGCCGTCGTTGTCGGGTAGGCCGAGTTCCTGGAAGAGAGCACGGCTGATCGCGTCGATATCGGCAATGGTCTGTTCGTCGATTTCGGCGATGGTCTGCGCGTGTGGCCGGGGTCTGTATCCGTAGTCGGTGGTGCGCGGGTCGGACGATTCGGATTCCTGTGCGGGCAGGAGTCCGTTGCTCGAGCTGTCGTCGAGTGATCGTTCGAGCTCGGTAATAGTCGCCTCGAGGGGGCGAACCAGTGTGCCCGTGGCTCCGGTGGGGCGGACCGCCGTAGCGAGTCCGCCGCTGATCATCTGCTCGGCGAGGTTGCGGCCGCGCGGCTCGGTTCGGTTGAGCGCGGGCACGGTCATCGCACGAGGGGGGCTGGCGAGGGTGATTGCCAGGTCGCGTCCCGTTGTGCGTGCCGACTGTTTGGTCGCGGTCGAGCGCACCGGCGATGTGGCCGGCTGGGTGCGGTTGCGGCGCTCGGGAACTGGAATGGGAACCGGCGCAGGTGGTTTGACGGTCGGCTTGGGCGGTTCGGGTGGTGTCTTCGGTATGCGCTTCTTGGGCTTGACGGCCGAGGCTTGGGCCATCATCGGGACCGGGCGTGCCGGAGCCACCGGATGTGGCAAGGGCCCCGCGGGCGCGGTTGGGGGGACACCGCCTCGGGTGGGTTCGGTGGTGAGGGGTGGGATGTAGTTGGTGCTGTGGCGGTCGAGTTGCGGCGCGCCAGTGGGATCGATTGGGGCGCCCGGTGTTTCGGAGTTCGGTGTGGTGGCGTAGTGGGCAGGTGGGTTGAGTTCGGTGGGGCGGTCGGCCGGTTGGGCGGGCAGGTGCGGTGCCGGGTCGTTGGAGTGCCGGGGCAGCGGTGGTTCGGAGTCGTGGACGCGTGGCTTCTGCCCGTCCGGATTTTCTTCGGCGGGTGCGCTGGGGACAGCCGTGTCCGGGATCGGGACCTGTGGTCGGTCGGTGAGTGGTATGGCGGATCCGGTGTCGGGAATCGCCGGTGTGCTCGGGTGCGGGACGATCGGAATCGCGTTGGGGGGTGGGCCATCTGGTGCGTCCGGTTGGCCTGGAATGTTGTAAGTCGTGCCCGGTGGTTTGGTGTATTCGTCGGGTGCGTTGTTCGGGTATTCGTCGACCTGTGGTAACGCGGGGACGTAGCTGGGCATCGGGGGTTTTACGACGGTCCCGATCTCGTCCTGGTCCGGAAATTCCTTGGGATCGCTGGGACTTCGGTCGTTGTCGGTGGGCTGCCCACCGGACATCGCGGGCTGGGGTGCCGAGAGTCCCTGGGCAGCGCGGGGATCCGACGGCTCGTGCCCGCTCAGTGCCGCCGCGCCAGCCAATGCCGCAGGTGGGATCGCCTGGGCTGCAAGGTTGTTCGCCGCCGCGCCGGCAATCGGTGCTCCAGCGTGCGGTTGCTGTGGCGAGTTGGCTTGCGCGCCGTGTGGAGTGGCCTGAGGGTTCGGTGAGTTAGCGGGTGGTTGAGGTGGATTAGCTTGTGCGGCCTGCGGATTCGCGTGGGGTTGTGCGGGTGTATTGACGTGCGGTGTCGGTGTATTGGCCTGTGGTGTGGCGTGGGGTGTGGGCGTGTTCGCCTGCGGTGCGGGTGCGTTGGCCAGTGGGCTCGCGGCCGGCGCCGGAGTCGGTTGTGCTGGTGCGCCGCTGGTGCCAGCCGCTGGACCAGGTTGTGCGATAGGGCCGTTCGCCTCCGCCGAGGTGGGCGGCGCCGAACCTGGCCGGTTGCCCGGCATCGGCTCGACCGGCGTGGCGCCAGCAGTATGCGTCGCCGCGGGCGGGGTACCGGCCGGAGTGGCGGGCTCGTTGCCGACCGGCTCGGGGTCGAAATCGAGGTGCATGATGCTGGCCTCGTCGGGGTCGGGCGGCAGTTCGCCGGGCCCGCGCCCAGGTGTGTGTGAGTGCGGACCCGGTCCGCCTCCAATGGGCGAACCCCCATGTGACGCAGGTGGCCCCGCGGTGATGCCCGGACCATTTCCGCCTCCGGTGCCGCCGAGATCCTTGGCGGTGCCGAAGTGAGTGTTGTTCTCGGCGTGAGGGTTGGCGCTCATCGTCATCACCGATCCCGGTGTGGCGTTGGGCTGCCCTTCGGCGGCGAGGATGGTTCCGGCAAGGCCCATCTGCGGCGAATCGGGTCGGCTGCTGTGGAATTGGGCGGTGCCGGGAAGGTTGGTCGACGACGAGCCGCCCGGAGCGGCCATGGGATCGGCCGGTGCCGCTCCGAAGCTGCCCTCGGTGAGTTGTTGCAGCGCCATATCCCAGGAACTCCAGCCGTGGCTGGGTTCGGGTGTGCCACCGGGGGATGTCGGCGATGCGGGTGGGGTCTGGGGTGCGCCCGATGGCGGTTGGTTGGGATCCGAAGGCGGCGGGGTGCCGCCCTCATCGAGTTTGCTGAATTCTCCCTCGAGTGACTTGCCGATCCCGTCGATGGTGTCGATGGTCTCCTTGGGTGGCTGCCAGGGTGCGTGACCGTCCTCGGCGGTGTGCGGCCGGTTCGAGTAGGGCTCATGCTTCGGAAGCCCATCGCGCCCGCTGTCGTCGCGGCGCCCGCCGATCTCCGGGATGGTTTCCTCGTGGGGCCGGGGTGTATCGGCATTACTGTGCGGCCTGGCCCGATGTGGCTCTCGGGCCGGGAGGCCGTCGCGCCAGCTGTCGTCGCGGCCGCTGCGAGAGAGGCCGATATCGGGGACCGTCTCTTCGGGGGGCCGGGCGGTGCTCATCGCTCGGGTAGCACGCACCGCCGCGCCGAAACCGCTGACAGCACCACTAGTGGCACCCATCAATATCATCTGGGCGAGCTTCAGCTTGCTCTGCGTGAGCGCTGACATGGTCACCGCACCGGCGGCCCCACCCGCGGCTCCACCGGTGGCGCTGGCGAGCACGACTGCCACGGCGCGTCCCGTCGAGCGTCCCAGTTGTGTCGCGGCGTTGGCCCCGATACGGGTCAGCGCGGGCAGCACGGCACGGGTCGCCAGCGAGCCGACCAGGCCACCGGCGCCACCGGCGGCCGCCGCCACCCCCACCTGGCCCCAATCCATGCTGGTGCGGCGTCCGGGTTTGCCGTGGCCCTGGACGATTTGGGCATATTGCGCACCGGCGACGACCCCGCCCATGGAAACCGCGCCCATGATGGTCGCGCGAATGGCGAGCGCCATATGGGGGAATCGCTGCATGAAGGCGGCGGAGCGTTGGAACAGGAATGCGAGGGTGTCGCGACGGGCGGTGGTGGCGGCGACGTCAGCGGCGATGCGGTCGCTGGCGGCTTTCATCGGTACGGCGGTGTCGATGAGCAGGTTGGCGAGCAGGACCGCTCCGATACCGATGACGATGTACTGCTCGAGTTCGATCGAGTTGGCCGAGTCGTAGAGCATACCGGCCATGCCGTCGGCGAATTCGATTTGGCTGCGCGTATTGGCGACCTCGGTCTTCAGCTGTTTCTGAATCGCCTCGCCGGCCTCGCCCTCGATTGCCGAGGCAACCTCGCGCGCGAGTCGTTCCAGGTGCGCCAGTGTGACTTTGAGATGTTCAGCTGAGCGTGCCCAGGCCTCGGCGGCGGCGCGGATCTCCTCGGGTTTGCCGACCGGGAAGTGGCCGATCACCCAGCGGGTCAGCCAGTCCGGGAAATGTGGTGGGATGGTGACACTCACCGGGGCGTTGACCGCCCTCTGGCGCCCTCCACCAACAACCGATACAGCACCCGCGCCGGACCGCACGCGTCGTCGCCACGCAGTTCCACTTCGGCGAATGCCGCAACCAGTGCCGCACGCGGCTGGAACCGACCGTCGACGATGCTGCCGCCGCCCAATTGGTCTCGCCACCGCCGAAAGCCGCCGACGATGCTCGCCACAGTTTCCCCGCTGCCCCACGGGCCATCGATACGCCGATATTCGGTGATCAGGGACCGCTGCGCCATCCGCCAGACAGGCCGCCCCGCCTGCTCCGCGATGATCCGGCCGAGGTCGCCGACGATCGTCGAATACATCGGTCGCTCCTCGGATCCGGCTACAGAGTTTTCGAATTGTATTGCAGCGCGGACCTTTTCGCTGAACTGAGCGGGATTCGCGACAAGCGCGCGGTCGAGCAGGATCCACGACTCGGTGCTCACCGACTCCGACTCATCGCCGCGATTCCGGGTCACCTCGGAGATCCGGTCGCCGAGGTCGGTGATCTCGATCCCGTGGAGCTCGATGAACGGATATTTACCGAGAATGTCGTCGATGGTCGCGGCCAGTTGGGTGACCATCTCCGGTCCGATACCCGAGGTCTCGAAGCCGACGAGCCGCAGTCCGTGCCGATCGGCGAGCGCCCGCGCTGCGGCAAGCGCCGACGCATCGGTCGGCACCCGGACGAGCCCTGATCCGCGCTTCTTTTTGCGCGGCTTGTCATCTCGCTTCTGATCGGCGGGCTGCGTCGGGCCGACGCCGCCCGGGTGCGGTGCGAAGACCGATGGGCGCGCGCCTGTACGGGCTCCCGACCAGGGGGTGCCCGACGGTATCGCTGGGAACGCCGCCCCGGGTGTTCTCGACCATGGTGTGCCCGCAGGCCTGTCGGTGACGGTGGGGTCGCCGGCCTTGGGTGGCGTCGTGGCGGTCGATGGCGTCGCGCCGGGGATGGTCGGGGCTGAATCGTCAGCGAGCTGCGGTGAAGTGGCGTTCGCGCCGTCTTCGATCGAATTTTCCGCAGCGGGCTGGGTCGTGGCGTCCGGTTCGGTCGACGGTGTACCCGAATCCGGGTACCCGGGCTGCGAACCGAGAGGTATGGGCTGGCCGATCGGGTTGTAGCCCGTGGTCTCCGGCTGTGGGTAGGCGCTCGGCGCTGAGCTCGGCTGGTTGGCCGAGGTGGGAGTTGAACCGCCGGACTGTCTCGGCGTCGCGTTTGCGTTGTCCACGGTCGACCCGGAATCGGTTGTGGGCGAACTGGTTCGGGGGGCGTTGGTACCGTTCCAAGTCGTCTCCGGCGCGACGGACACCGGCTGATTCGGTCCGGTGGAGCGGATCTGTTGGCCGCCGCTGCGGTCCTGTTCGTCGAGTGCGTCGGCGACCTCGCTGACACCCTTGCTCAGCCCGCGCAGGTTGTCCACCAGGTTCTGGTACCCCTCGAGCCCCTTCTTCGCCTGTGGCTCATACACATCGCCGACCATTCGTCCCGGCTCGTCGTCACCCCATGGTTTTCCCTCGCGAGCCAGGGCGTCCTTCAGCTCGGCCAGATCGCGGTGCGCGGATTCGGCGACTGCGGCGAGTTCGGTGACGAGCGCATGGATGCGGTCGGGATCGATACGCAACGATTGGCCCATGCCCGGTCACCCTTCAACCCTCACCAGCGAAACCGAGGAGGCGATTTGCCTGCCGAAAAATATTACTGCGGCTTTACCTATACCCAGTGCTGGGAATAGATAAGGGTTATTCGTCGCGCCGCTCGACTTCGCCGTACCCGCGCAGGCTCGGCGCGCCGAGTACCAGATCGGGCAGGTCGGGCATGGTACGAACGCCCGCGGCAACCGGGTCCAGGATCTGTGCGGCCTGCTCCCGCATGCGGCGGGCCGCCTCGCGCCCCGCCTCGGTGACCGACCGGCCCAACTGTTCGGCGGTACTATGCGCGGCATTCGCGGTGAACCGCACGTCGATGAGGACACCCGAATTGTCGACGGTCACCTCCACCAGGCCGTCCGACGAGCTAGCGCTGCACCGTGCGGTATCCAACTTCCGCTTGGCCTCGGCCTGGTGGGCGCGTTGCTCGGCGAGTGCGTCGAGGATGTTCTCGACCTGATTGCGTATCCCGAAGTTGGCCGCGCGCAGGCCCTCTCGTTCCCAATGGTCCATGACTACCCCTTCGGGTCTCGGCCGTGACGCTCTGTATATCGCCGTTCGAAATCGGCGATATACGTCGGCGGATCGACGGCCGACGACGACTGTTCGAGCACACCGTCGTCGCCGAGATAGAAGATCGCCCGATCGGTCGCGACCATCCCGGCGGGCACCGGCACATGCACCATCCACCCCACGCTGAATCGCTCGGCGACCAACTGCTCGAGCGGATATCCCGTGGTGTCCAGGACGCGCCCGGTGATGTAATCACGTACCCGGGAGATCGCCTCCGCGGCGTGTATCGGCTCCGGTGTCGGCGGCGCCAATCCGGCCAGCGAATACTGGTAGAGCGCACCGTCGAGATCGAACCGGCCGTCCTCGCCGAATACAGCCACCAGCTCCCGGCGTGTGACCCGTCCGGCCTCGGCCGCCGCCAGAAGTGCGGGAATCGCTTCCCGAGTACCAGGATTCGGCTCCGTACCGAGTAGATCGGCGACGATTCCTGTCACCGTTTCCCTGGTCCAGACCCCGGGCACCGCGACGGCGCAATCCTGCGCCGACGGCGACGCTCCGCGGTACCAGCGCCCGGACTCCCACCAGTAGCAGAACGACAGCAGACCCGAGGCGGCGCGCGGGTCGAGCACGGGATCGGCCACCCAATCCGGGGCGCCCGCATAGAGATTCGGCATCGGCTCGCCGCCGTTGTAGACCGCGTTCAAGGTGGGGGCGTTCCACACCCCGCCCGAGAGCACGGCCCGTCCGGCTGGGAGCGCATGCAGCGTCGACCCGTGCAATGTCGCGCCTTCGAACACTCCCGTCCACGGCTCCATCCGCGGGCCGTGCTCGGACCGGGCGGCGACGAATGCCGCGGCGACCGTCGCCCAGCGTGCCCACATCTGTGGGAACGGGGGGAATTCGTATTCCGCCAGCGTCGCCCATACTTGACCGGATCGATCGGCGCGCGCCTGGGCGGCGGCTTGCTGCGGTGTGCGCCGTTGCCGGTCGCCGTGGCCGATGTAGGCGCCCAACCATACCGGTATCTCGGCGCGCGGATACGCCTCGAGGTCGGCGCGATAGGCCTCAGGAGCGAACAGCTGCCCGGGCGGGAACGGCTGCTCGCCGTAGTCGTAATCGATATCGATCGCGCCGGAGTCGGCCAGTACGACCAGCATGCGCCACCATGGTCCGCCGTTGGAACGGGCCGCGAGCGCCCGGATTTCCCGAACCAGAGCCAGGACCGACTCCGGAGGCGATAACGGAACAACCTGGTCGCCGACGGAGTACGCGAGCTGCCCGACCGCACCCGCGACCGTGACCGCGAATACCGCATCCGCCTGCTGCCAGCCCGCCGGTCCGAGTGCTTTCAGCGCATCGGCGAGCCGCTGTTCGGCGGCTGGTTCGCTTGGTACGTCCGCCAAACAGTCCTCCTCATGCGAGCGCGGTTCACCCGGCCCCTAATTTTGGGGTCTTCCCAGAGCTGGGACGGCGCACGAATCAGTCGGCCGAAACCTCGCTGCGGTCACCGCTCCACAGCGTGTGGTACTTGCCGGGCGCATCGATGCGCTCGTAGGTGTGCGCGCCGAAGAAGTCGCGTTGACCCTGGGTGAGGGCGGCGGGCAGCCGTTCGGCGCGCAGGGCGTCGTAGTAGGAGAGCGAGGATGCGAACGCGGGCACCGGGATGCCGAGCAGGGTGGCGGTGGCGACCACGCGTCGCCAACTGTCGATGGCCGTCTCGATCGCCGCACGGAAGTAGGGCGCGAGGATCAGGCTCGGCAGTTCCGGATTCTGGTCGTAGGCGTCTTTGATCCGGTTCAGGAAGCGGGCCCGGATGATGCAGCCGCCGCGCCAGATGGTGGCCATGTCGCCGGGACGCAGGTTCCAGTTGTATTCGGCGCTGCCCGCGGCGATCTGATCGAAACCCTGGGCGTACGCGACGATCTTCGACGCGTAGAGCGCCTGGCGGATGTCCTCGGTGAATTGTGCGACGTCTGTGGGCTTTTCGCCGAGCTTGCCAGCGGCGAGACCGACCGCGGCCTTGCGCTGCGCACGTGAGCCCGACAGTGCCCGCGCGAAGACCGCCTCGGCGATGCCGGTGACCGGGATGCCCAGATCGAGCGCGGACTTCACGGTCCAGCGACCGGTGCCCTTCTGCTCGGCCGCATCGACGATCACATCCACCAGCGGCTGACCGGTCTTCGCGTCCACCTGGTTGAGCACCTCGGCGGTGATCTCCACGAGGTAGCTCTCGAGTTCGCCGGAGTTCCACTGCGTGAACACATCGGCGATCTGCTTGGCGTCGAAGCCGAGCGCGTCGCGGAACAGGTGGTAGGCCTCGCCGATCAGCTGCATATCGGCGTACTCGATGCCGTTGTGCACCATCTTCACGAAGTGTCCGGAGCCGTCGGGGCCGATATGCGTGCAGCACGGTGTTCCGTCCACCTGCGCGGCAATGGATTCCAGCAGCGGGCCGAGGGATTCGTAGGATTCCTTGGGCCCGCCCGGCATGATCGCCGGACCGTTGAGCGCGCCCTCTTCACCACCGGAGATGCCCGCGCCGACGAAGTTCAACCCGCGCGCCTTCATGGCGGCCTCACGGCGAATGGTGTCGGTGTAGAGGGCGTTGCCGCCGTCGATGATGATGTCGCCGGGCTCCATCGCACCGGCGAGTTCCTCGATGACGGCGTCGGTCGGATCCCCCGCCTTGACCATGATCAGCACCCGGCGCGGCTTCTCCAGCGCCGCGACGAACTCCTCGATCGTTTCGGTGCGCACGAAGTTGCCGTCGCCGCCGTGTTCGGCAAGCAGTGCGTCGGTCTTGGCGATGCTGCGGTTGTGTAGTGCCACCGTGTAGCCGTGCTTGGCGAAGTTCCGGGCGATATTGCTACCCATGACCGCCAGGCCGGTAACCCCGATCTGTGCGGATGCTGTTGCGGACGCCATATATCAGCCCTCTCCGTTCGGCGTTGTCACCTTCGATGGAAGCCTAGTCCTAGTCCCGTTTCGCCTTTCGCTGGTGTTCGCGTCAGTTACTCGATATCCAGAGCGGGGACGCATCGGTCGAAGATGTGGTCGGCCATCTCGCGCACAGAGCAGAACCCCCGAGACGGTGCCGCAGCCGATCCCGCACAGTCGTCGCCGAAGCTGGTGTCGCGCGGCGCGTTCGGATTCCGGGACGGCGTAGGACAGCAGTCGCCACGCATCGCTCGAGATCATCTGGCGGAACCCGAAGATCCGTGGGTCGCCGAGGGGCTAGTTTTGTGTCATATGCCGGTCGGGCGCGACGGCGTCCGTGGCGCCGAGGCTGGCCAGCAGGCGCAGGTTGTCGTGGGATTCGCTGCCCGGTTCAGCGGACAGGACGACGAGCTCGGTGCCGGTTTCCTCCGGTAGCGCGAAGTTCTCCTGATGTAAGTCCAGGGTGCCGACCAGGGGGTGGACGAAGGCCTTGCGGCCGTGGGTTCGGGAGCGGACGTCGGCGCGCGCCCACAGCTTGCGGAAGCGGTCGCTGTGTACGGCGAGTTCGCCGATCAGCGCCGACAGTTTCGGATCGTCGGGATACTTGCCCGCCGCGAGGCGCAGGTGGCCGACGACATCGCGGGTGCAGACCTCCCACTGGGCGTAGAGCGAGCGGGCGCCGCAGTCGTCCAAGAAGATATGGCGGGCGATATTCAAGCCCTTCATGGGGCTCTGTCCGTACAGCAGTTCCGCGAGCCGGTTGCCCGCCATTACGTCGAGGCGGTGATCGACGATGAAAGCGGGTGCGTCAGGGATCAGATCCAACACCCGCCGCAATTCGGGGCGAATGCGGACATTCGGAACCGGCTTCACCGGGCGATGTGGACGGCGGGCCAGCCGGTGTAGATGCTCGCGTTCCACCTCGGCGAGGCCGAGCACCCTGGCCAGCGCATCGAGGACCTGTGCGGATGGCTGCCGGGCGCGGCCCTGCTCCAGGCGTACGTAATAGTCGACGCTTACCCCGGACAGATGCGCGACCTCCTCCCGGCGCAATCCGGCCACCCGACGGCGCGAATCGGTCGCAATGCCGACGGAGCCGGGATCCACCCGGGACCGCCGCGTGCGCAGGAAGTCGCTGAGCTCGTCCATCCCTCCAGTATTGCCACGATTTCGCGGGGCAAGGGTGGTCCTGCCGATACCAGGAAGTCCCGTCCGATGGAAAAAGCGTCCCTGAACGGCGGCCGCACAGACGCCGAATATCGAACACATCCGATCCGAAGGAGCAGCAAATGCGGACACTCATCGTTCACGCCCACCCCGAACCGCAATCACTCAACGGCACGCTCACCGACATCGCGGTGACCACCCTGCGCGAGGCCGGGCACGAGGTGCAGGTCAGCGACCTGTACGCGATGCGATGGAAGGCGACCGTCGACGCCGACGATTTCGGCGGGACGAGCGGCCCGCTGCGGGTCGCCGCGGACTCCGGCCGCGCGTACGATACCGGCACACTCACCGCCGAGATCGCGGCCGAGCAGGAGAAACTGCTCTGGGCCGATACCGTGATCTTCCAATTCCCGCTGTGGTGGTACTCGATGCCCGCGATCCTCAAAGGCTGGGTCGACCGAGTCTTCACCTACCACTTCGCCTATGGCGTCGGCGAACACAGCGACACCCGCTACGGCGACCGCTACGGGGAGGGCACCCTCGCGGGCAAGCGGGCCATGCTGTCGGTGACGATCGGCGGCCGCGAATCGCACTACACCGACCGCGGTATCAACGGCCCCATCGACGATCTCCTCTTCCCGATCCAGCACGGCATCTTCTACTACCCCGGCATGGACGTGCTGCCCCCGTTCCTGACCTACAGCACGGACCGCCTTTCGCCCGAAGACTTCACCGACACCGCCAAGGCCTGGGAGCAGCGCCTTCTGTCGATCGAACAGACCGACCCCATCGCCTTCCGCACCCAGAACGGCGGCGACTACGAAATGCCGTCCCTGCGCCTGCGTGAAGGTCTGGAAGCCAAGGGCCGCACGGGCTTCGGATTACATATTCGCGCCTGATCGGCCACGCGGCCACGGTCAAGGCGCGCCGAGAACTGCACGGGTATTGGGGGGTTGTCGGATTCGTCCATCGAAAAAGGATGCGACGTGCCGGGCGTCTTCGATCGCCGATCCCACTTGTCGAGGTGCGCCCGGGGCGCAGCCGCACCAGTGCGAAGACGCGCTCGGCATCGGCGTCGAACCCGGTTCGGGAGCTCTGCAGGCGACCCACCTTCCGCACCGAGTGAGCGGCGACTGCGGTTATGCCAAGTGGCTGAGAACTGCTGTGGCGATGTCGATTCCGAGCGCGCAGGTGTCGACGACGGGTGCCGTGTCGCTGCCCGCGCCCGCGATTGCGACCTCGACGTTGAACGATCCGCCGGTCGTTGTGGCGACGGTGATGGTGCAGCCTGCCTCCTTGCCTTGCTGGAGGGACTGGCGGATCTGGACGGCCCGATGGTCCGCGACGGTTATCGCAATCGCGCCCGGGACGGGCGGCAGCGGTGTTGTCAGATCGGAGGAGGGGTGGGGGTAGAAACTGAATCCGGTGGTGGGGGTTGTCCAGAAGCATCCGCGAGCGGCGCCGGGTTGTTCGGTGCCGGGGGCGGTGACCCCGAATCGGGTGGAATCCGCGGCATCCAAGGCGCCGCACGGGTGAGTTCCGAGATCGGCGAAGGTGTGCGGCGTGGTGCTGGTCGGGCTCACCGCCGACGAGTTGGTGCTCGGCGATGCGGGCCAGCTCGCGTCATGGGTATCACAGGCGGATGTGGCAAGCAGTATGAGCAGCCCGATGGCGGTAAGCGTTCGATAACGCGAAAGATCGAACATGATGATCGGCTCCCTCCCTGAGCGCGTACGCGACCGAATCCTATGCGAAGCAAGCCCGTGTTGGGAGGCCGTCGAAGTGGACTCACAGAGTGACCGCCGACCCACAATTGTCGATCGGTTCGATTCGGATGGCGAAGGCCAGAGCATCACCTGGCCCGGTTTTGCTGCACATCGCGGCCGGACAGACTGGACGGAGCGCAGTTGCACTGCTCGATGTCACGCATCGACCAGATGTACCGCGCGCCGCTGGGCGAAGCGCGCTATCGGCCCGATGCCGAGTCCAGCGGTCAGCAGTACGCCGCCGAGCAGAACCCATCCGGCCGGCCCGCGATCAATGCAGACCACGCTGAGCAAAGCCGGGGCGGCGGCGACGAAGACTCCCGTTCCCATGCCGAAGATTCCCTGATAGCGGCCTTGTGCATGATCCGGCGCAAGGGTGAAGCTGAGCTCGAATTCTCCTGCGGCGTGGCATATTTCGCCCAACGTGTGCACTATCACCGCGAGCGTCAGCGCCGAAGCGGCGAATACTGCCGAGCCGGTACCGCTTACGCAGAACAGCAGGCAGCTCAGCGCTAGCAGGACAGCGGCCCGACGGGTGATCGTAATCCCGTCGGCGATGGAATCGACGCGGCGGCCAGCTCGCACCTGAAGCATGACGACAAGTAGCGTGTTCGTCAGCAGCAGCGGTGAGATCAGCCAGGCCGGAGCGCGGGTATGGGAGACGATCCACAGCGGCAGCGCCACTGTGAGCACCGCATACTGCAGCGACAGCACGCCGTATACCGCGGTGACGGCCAGGAACGGCAGGTCCAACCGGCCGCGGCGCACGGTGCGGCGCTCGGGCCGTGGCAGCGGCGACTGTCGTGGAATCCGAGCGATTACCAGCGCGGTGAGCAGGAAACTCGCGGCATCGACAAGGATCAGCGCCGAATATGCTGTGCGCGTATCGGATCGGATGGCCAGACCCGCACCGGCGGCACCCAAAGCCACGCCGATATTGGTGACGGATCGCAGATAGCCACGCAGCCGCGCTCGCCTATCCCCGCCGATCCGTGCGATCAGCGCACCTCGCACGGCTCTACTGCCCTGCTCGGCAACGCCGACCGTGGCCGCGACGACCACGAAAACCGCGAAACTGTGCACCAGGACAAGACTTCCTGTGGCAAGCGCCTCGGCGGTCAGCGTGACCAGATAGATCTCGCGCGCACCGAAGCGATCGGCGAGGTGACCCACCACCGGCCCCGCGCCGAGTCCGGTCACGCCCGCCATCGTCAGTCCGATTCCCACGTCGGTGCCGCTCAGCCCGACCGAACGGGTCAGAAAGAGCACCGCACCGGCGAGATACAGACCGTTGCCGAAGGCGGTGATCAGCACTGCGCAGGCCAGTGCCCGATCGGCCCCGCTCACCACAGGACCATGGCTTGGGCAAGTCCGGGGCACGGCAGATCCGCCCATTGAACAATCGGAATCTCGGTGAGTGCGCCTATGAGTGCCAATGCCGTATTCGCGTGCGTGACCACGATGAGCCGACCGGTGCTCCGCGGCCGCCCGGCGCACTGCTCGAGCACGACGGGAACAGCCCGCCGCGCCACCGCCGCCAGTCCTTCTCTACCGTCGAATGCACCGATGTCACCAGCCAGCCAGCGGGCATAGCCGCCCGGGTTGGTGCTGGCGATTCGGCCCTGAGTGCGGCCCTCCCATGATCCGAGCGATTCTTCGCGCAGCCTGCTGCTGATCGCAATCAGGCGCGGGTCGACCCCGGCGGCTAGGGCGATTGCTTCCGCAGTCTGTCGTGCCCGGGTCAGGTCGCTGCTGACGATGCGTTCCGGTAGCGGTTGCCGCAGTGCCCTGCCGAGATCGGCGGCCCGGGTTCGCCCCTCCGCGGACAGTGGAATATCGGTATGACCGCTGAATCGCCCGGCTCGTGACCATTCGGTCGGGCCGTGCCTGGCAATGACGATCTGCCAATCAGGTACGGCCACCCGAACCGCCCGAGACATCGATGGAACTGCCGGTCACATAGGAGCAGATCGGCGAAAGCAACAGTGCTGCAACGGGAGCCACGTCCTGCGGTGTACCGAAGCGCCCCAGCAGTATCCCCCTTCGGCTCGCCTCGGACGCGCACCAGTCCTCGAAGGGCTCGGCTGTCCCGGAGGCGAGGTATCGCGCGTGCTGGCGGTCGGTCGCGATCGCACCGAGGCTGATCGCATTGACCAGAACCCCGGACGGCGCCAGTTCAATGGCGAGCGAACGGGTCAGGTTGGCCACGGCGGCCCGCGTCGCGCTGACCGCAGCCATGCCCGGCTCGGGCGCGTGCGCGGTGACACCGTTGACGACTACCACCCGTCCAGCGTCCGACTCTCGCAGCGCGGGCAGCGCCGCGGTAACGAGGTTCAGCACCGATCCCACTTTCATCTGGAACTGGTTGTGCCACTCCGATTCCGGTGTCGTCAGTACACCGCCGGGCACCCCGGCGCCCGCATTGGCCAGCACACCGTCGAGCCGTCCGAACTGTTCGAGCGCCCGCCCGACGGCCTGTTCCAGGGCCATCGCATCCCGAACGTCGGCGGTGTGTGTCAGCAGCCGGTCGGTGTGCTCAGGTGGTAGCGCGGCCCGCATCCGCTCCAGCGCCCCAGTGTCTCTGGCACAGGTCGCGACAGCGGCCCCTTCGGCGAGCAGCAGCGCAGCCACCGCTGCTCCGATGCCGCGGCTGCCACCGGTGACGTAATAGGCGCGTCCGGCGAGTCCGAGATCCATCGCGGGTCAGCACCGCCCATTCGCGGACTCGGGCAACATGTGCTCGTCCAGCCATTCGATGACGGAGTCGTACACCCGGCGCACCCCCGAATGGTCATCGTCCGCCAGCAGCGCATCGATCACATAGTCCGACACCTTCGCGGCGCGTCCGGGACGATCGTCCCGGTGGAACCGAATAACACCGGGCAGATCGCAGCGCAGACCAGCGGGCAGTGATCGCGGAGACCGCGGCACGACGATATCCCCGTAGCAGCGACCGGATTCGGGCATCGTGCGTTCCACCGGCACATCTATACCGGCCTGCCCGAGACAGGAAGCCTGGTCCAGATCGACACCGAGAGCTTCGCGCGCGATCAGGTTCACATTGCCGCCGCCCGTGCGGCAAGCGATCTCGCAGAGCATCGGGCCGTGGCGGGGATGATCGAAGAGCTCGCAATGAAAACTCATGGTCTCCTCTGGGGCAGGCAGTGCGCGCAGCAGCCGGTCGAGGTAATCGCGGGCCGAGGCGACACGCGGATCGTGGGCGTCGAGCAGCAGAATGCCATGCGGCTCCAATTCGACCAGCGAATGCAGGCAGGTCCGGGTATAGGTCCCGACCATTACGGCTTGGACCCGACCCGCTCGCATGAGTCCGTCCACCGAAAGCATTGGTGTCGCAACCCATTCTTCGACGAGGTAGTCGGCGGGGTCGTCGGATGACAGCGCGCGGGTATGTGCCCAGGCCTCGATCTCGGTTCGGCCGTGCAACACCATGACGCCGACCGAGCCCGATCCGTCGACCGGTTTGACCACGACACCATCGGGGTGGGGGTCCGCGAAGTCCATCAGGGTGGCAACCGAGTCCACGAGGCGGTGCTCCGGAATGCGCAACCCGGCTCGGCCTGCCAGCGACTTCATGACCGACTTGTTCCGGAACGCGGTGGCCGATGGCAGGATCTGCCCCGGAATACCCAGGTAATCGCGAAGTTCGGCGGCACGGACGAGATCACATTCGCTCAGCGCGATGATCCGATCGAAGGGTTGTTCGGCATGCTCAGCCGCGACCGCTTGGTCGACAGCTCGGTTGCGTTTCCAATCGCGAAAGAGGTGCCAGGTCGCGTATTGGTGTTCCCCGGACAAAAAGGTGCGACTCGCGGGCGTGTCCTCGGCGAAAAGTGTTGTCCGGAATCCCGATAGCCAGCGGTCGTACCGATGCGTGGTCAACGGCTTCTTCGACAACACCGCCACCCGGTGCGGACGCTCGCGGATCAATTCAGCCACCGCGCCTCCTCGGCCCACCAGCGCGTCGTCTCCCGGATCCGCTCGCGCACCTGTTCGGCGGTGTCGGCATGCACCGCGACCGCCGCCGCCGAGTGCGCGGCGTATTCCGGTCCTTGTGCGAAAGTACCTGCGGACATGTGCAATTCGACCTCCGCTCCGGAAACAGGGCACGCGGTTGGCGGTTCGAATCGGCCGTGTCCGGGTGGGAAGAGCACCCAGCCACCGGCGCGCCGAGGCGCGGCGGGTTGATGCGTCAGTTCGAGGCCAAGTCCACACTGTCCGCGCAGATTCTCCCGGGAAAGATGCACGCCGAACGCTTCCCGATAGGTTCGCGCAATAAGAGCACCGCCGGTCCGCGAGGCGACCTCACACAGCACCGGCCTTCCGTGCGCAGGTATCCAAGCCTCCAGATGGAAGCTCGCCGGAAACGAAGGCGTCGGCAGAGCGCGATGGACATCGGCGGCAAACTCCTGCAGCACAAAAGTTCTCGGGTCATCCGCAGCAAGCAGCACACTGGACAATTCGGACCCTGTCTGTGCGGCTTCGGCATTGCCGCTGTTGTACTGGCTCGGCCAGCAGTGCACGACTGCCGCATCGGCTATTACGCCATCCACATGGAAGAAGTCGCCGTCTATGTATTCCTCGGCGATCAACCGGCCCGAACGCTGTGGGGCCGCGGGCAATTCGCCCGATGCCAGGAATGCGGTGACATCGGATCCGTCGCGAAGGATGCGCACCCCGATGGATGCGGCGCCGCGGCGCGGCTTCACGACGACGGGAAGTCCCACCTCTTCGATGAACTCCATCAGGTCGGTTGGCCGGTCGATCGCTCGCCGCCCGGGGACCTCCACTCCGGCCCGTGCCGCCCTATCCTTCATGATCAGCTTGTCGCGGTAGGCGCACGCGGATTCCGTTGTCTGCCCGGGTAATCCGAGCCGGCCCCGCAGTCGTGCGCTGCGCAGCACATCGTCCTCGCTGGAACTGGCGACGAGTCCGACTCGGTGCTCGCGCGCCGCGCATTCGGCCGTCCATTCCGTGGACCACGACTGGTAATCCGTTACGGTCCGGCAGTCGCGAAACCGGCCTCGAACATCCGCTCCGATATCAGCCAACGCCCCGGGCACGGTGATGAGAACAGTGTCGGTCACCACCTCCGCGAGCCACTTGTGCAGTGGGCGCTCGACCAGCGGTTTACGCGAAAGGAGCAAAATCCGCTGCGGACTCATTCGGCATTGATGACAGCGAGCGGCAATAGTGACGCGGGTTTCCACTCGGGCGCGGGGTTGACCACCGCGGTGGGGGAGGACCAGTTCAGCCGGGCGGGGCACGATGCGACACCGTTGGCGTCCATGATCTTCGGATACAACTCCCGGCGGCGTTGGACGCACGCGAGCAGCCCACCGTCCTCGGGAAACCAGCTGCCGAGGTATTCGTCGGAGAAGTTGCACACCAGCGCATGGCCGCAGGGCTCACAGTAGATCTTGGCCACATTGGCGCAATCCTTGACGGTGAAGCCCAGATTCCGCGCGGGTGGATAGCAGGAGACGGTCACCTCGGGCCCCCCGGGCTGCTGGATTTCCTCGTACAGCTCTTCCATGATTCCGGTGAACCGATCGAACAGCACCGGGGGACTCAGGCTCAGCTCGGTCTGATTCGCCGCCGCGAGTCCGGACGGAATCCATGGCTTGATCTGTACGACATCGACGCCGATCTCGCGCATGATGCGATAGATCCGTGGTGCCTCGTCGAAGTTGTGCTTGCCGAGCCCGATTCGGATGAAGACCCACAGTCCGGCATCCTTGGCCAGCCGGATATTGCGCAGAATCCGTTCGGCGTCATCGGATTTCGAGCCCTTCATCAGGGCCGCCAGTCGCGCGGCATCGGCGGTGTTGTAGGTGACCTTCACTCCGGACAACTTCATATCGACAAGTCGGGCGATCCGCTTCTGGTCCAGCAACGTGCCATTGGTCACCAGGCGCGTGGTGATGCCGCGTTCGCCGAGCGGTCGGAAGACTTCCTCGACCAGATCCAGCGCCATCAGTGGCTCGCCGCCGGTGCCGTAGACCGCCTCGGGCCGCTCCGGCTCGGTGGGCGAGTCGATCCAGTCGAACAGCGACTGCGCGAAGCGACCGGTGTCCAACGGATTCAACCGTTTCCCGATGTAATCCTCGTTCACACAGAAGATGCACGACCGATTGCATCCGTCGAGAAATTTGACTTCGATGCCGTCGACGGGCAGATAGCCGGCCAAATCGGTTTGCGGGAAATTCTCGACCCTGAACTTGCGGTATCTGTCCGAGAGCGCGTCCCGCTCGCTGGTCACGATATCTCCTCTGCTGGAGTCGATTCCGCAGTCGTTGCGGCCCCACTCGGTGCTGTGACTCGTAAAGCATTGGGGTGCAAAGAAAGCGGGCCCACTTGGAGCCAGAAGAGATTGTCCGGCATCGCCCCGACAACGGCTGTTCCCTATGCTGAGAAACCAGCCGGAGATTCAGTGGGAAGCCGAGATTCGGATCACCGCCGAGTCTTCCTGGTGTTCATCGGGAGGCGCGGATCGATTTCCATATCGGTCCAGGCGCCGCGCAGCCACGTCTGCGCCGGGTCGTCGCTGATCCGCCAAGCCCGCTCCGGTCCGGGACCGGCCATGATGTTCAGGTAGTACATGTGATAGCCGGGTGCGGCGATGGATGGTCCATGATAGCCGTGCGGCACCAGCACTACATCACCGTCGCGGACCTCCTCGAGCACATCGATCGGCCGCTCGGGAGTCCCGTACACCCGGTGGTAGCCGAATCCGGGTGAATCGTCTGCGCCACGGGCGAATTCGAAGTAGTAGATCTCCTCGAGCGGAGTCTCGGTATCGGAGAGCTCATCGTGTTTGTGTGCCGGATACGACGACCAGTTACCGCTGGGAGTGATCACCTCGCAAGCGATGATCGAGTCGGCCTCGAAGGCGTCCGCGGTCGCGAAATTATGTACCTGACGGCTGCAATTGCCCGCACCGCGCAACTCCACCGCCACATCGGCGGCGGGCACGTAGCGCAGTGGCAGCTGCCGCTGCGCCCGGGCACCGCCGAGCGCGAATCGTCCACCGCTGGTGCTGGTCACGGTGTAGGAGCTGTCCCGTCCGATATACGCGAAATCTGTTGGTCCGTCGAAAACGCTATTGCGCCCGGATAATTCGTACCGCTCGCCAGCGCTGGCCACCAGGCACGAACCGGATAGCGGCACCACGACGATCTCGTCGGAACGGCTGTGCGTGCGATGCGACTGTCCCGGCGCGAGCTCGATGACGTGCAGACTGGCATGATTCCACCCGGCCGCCTCCTGGGTGAGCGCCACCGTGTACGGCGCACGGTAGGTGCGGGCGGCGGGCACGTAATGCATGCTGTGCATCGCGATCACCGCACCAGCGAAACGGCCGTATCCACCGCATCCGTGACATTGTCGTCCGGCGGATACAGCAGTGCACGACCCACGATCAGGCCCCGAACGCCTGGCAGCGCAAGGGCTTTCGCCCAGCGCGCATAGGTTTCGTCCGGGCTGGTCTGTGGGTCGCCGCCGAGCAGCAAGGTAGGCAGCGTGGTGGCATCCATGACTCGCTCCATCTCCTCGACGACGGGCAGCTTCAGCCAGGTATACGCCGAGGTGGAGCCCAATCCCTGCGCCAGATGCACGCTCTTGATGACCGCATCCGGCGACAGATCGTTGACCACCGCGGTCCCCGGCCCATCCGGCCGGTGCGATATGAACGGCTCGAGCAATGCGGTCAAACCGAGCGCGGCGAGATCATCGATGGCCGCGGCACTCGCGGTCATCATCGACAGCGTGCCCGGATCGGTGAGATCGAACCGGTTGAGCATTTTCGCGCCGTTGAGCCCGGCCGCGGCAGTGGCCCGCGCGGTATATCCGGTCATCCGGTCGTCGAGCTCGAAATCCGCACCCGCGATACCACCGCGGTTCATCGAGCTGAAGACGACCTTGTCCTCGAGTGCGCCGAGCAGCAGTAGATCCTCGAGGATGTCCGCGGTGCCCAGCACGCCGTCCACGCCCGGCCGAGCCAATGCCGTGACCAGCCGGTCCAGCAGTTCCTTGCGGCTGTTCATGGCATAGGGGTTGCCGGATGCCGACAGCGCGCCACGGGCCGGATGATCGGCGGCGATGATCATCAGCCGCCCGTCGCGGCGCACCAGACCCCGCCGGGTACGCGTCGCGAAAGCTCTGGCGATGGCGCCGGGATCGGCCGCACGCAACTCGGTCAGCTCGGCATAGGACCGCACGCTCGCCGGGGCCGAGATTGATTCGCCCTCGCCCGCCGCACGGCCACCTCTCATCGAATCGCTGCGCGGTGCTCCCTTCATTTCTGGGCCTCTCCGGTCAGTGACAGCGCGACGAGATCATCGATTTCGTCGCTGGTCGGCATGGCGGTGGAGCATTCGAGCCGGGCGGCCACGATCGCACCGGCGGCATTGGCGCGGCGCAGGATGGTCTCCAGATCCCAACCGGCCAGCAGACCGTGACACAGGCTGCCGCCGAAGGCATCGCCCGCGCCGAGGCCGTTGACCACCTCGACGGTGGCCGGTGGCACCACGACCGATTCGTGGCGGGACTTGCCGAGCACCCCGTCCGGGCCCTGTTTGACGATGGCCAGTTCGACACCCAGATCCAATAGCGCGTCGGCGGCGCGATGCGGATCGGTCTCGTCGACGGCGATGCGACACTCCTCGCGATTGCCGACCGCCACCGTCACCTGGGTCAGGGCCTCGCGTACCTGTGCGCGGGCCTGGTTCTCATCGGCCCAGAACATCGGCCGGTAGTCCAGATCGAGTACGGTCAGCGGCCGCCGTTCCCGGATCGACCAAGCATCGAAATGCGCTGCACGAGAGGGTTCTTGGGACAAGCCGGTGACCGTCGACCAGTACACGCCCGCCTCCCGGATGATGTCGGGATCTACTTGGCCGCCGGTTATCTGCAGGTCCGGTGCGCTCGGCTTGCGATAGAAGTACAGGGGGAAATCGTCCGGCGGGAAGATCTCGCAGAACGTTACCGGGGTCGGCAGGCCATCGCTGGTCTGCACGAGGGCGTCCGATACACCGAGCCGGACCAATTCGCGGCGCACATATCGGCCGAAGGGATCGTCGCCGACTCCGGACCACAGCGCGGTGCGCCGCCCGAGCCGCGCCGCCGCGACGGCCACATTGGCGGCACTGCCACCGAGGAACTTTCCGAAGGTTTCGACATCTTCCAGACCCACACCGGACTGGAGCGGATAGATATCGACACCGACCCTGCCGGTCGACACGACCTCGAATTGAGCGTTCACAGGCTGACTCCAGGGTCCGAGGGGACGGGCATCGCCGCGTATCCAGACTGTGCGCCCGTCGTATCTACTTGTCAAGACTTTGTCAGGACATACTGTTGTACAGACAATAGGCTTACTATTGTGCCTAGAAATGGACGTTGACCTGCGTCCCGCTCGCCCCGAGGAGCCGACGATGCCAGTGCCACTGGATATCGCGATCGACCGCACGAGCCCCATCCCGCTGTATTTCCAACTGGCACAAGGTATCGAGAATGCCATCCTGGAAGGTCGGCTCGCTCCGGGGGACCGCCTCGAAAATGAGCTGGACCTGGCCAAACGGCTCAGACTGTCACGGCCGACCACGCGACAGGCGATCCAGGCGCTGGTCGAAAAAGGACTCTTGATGCGTAGGCGCGGGGTGGGCACCCAGGTGGTGCAGAATCAGGTGTATCGCCCGGTCGAATTGACCAGTCTGTACGACGACCTGCTCACCGCGGGCCAGCAGCCGACCACCGAATTGCTCGACTACCAGCTCGGCGCTCCGGACCCCGATATCGCCAAGGAACTCGGTGTGCCCGAGGACGCCCGCTTCGTCACCTTCCGCAGGCTGCGCCGAGCCGGAAGTGAGCCGCTGGCCGTCATGACCAACTACGTGCCCGCCGAATTCGCGCCCGCCCCCGACCAGCTCGAACTACACGGATTCTATGAATGCCTGCGGTCCAAGGGAATTCACATCGCACTCGCGCGTCAGCGGATCGGTGCGCGCGGTGCCACCCGGGCCGAGGCGCAGCTGCTGGATGAGCGCACCAACGCGCCATTGCTGACCATGCAGCGAGTCGCCTTCGATGATTCCGGTCGTCCGATCGAAATGGGCAGGCATATGTACCGGGCCTCTAGGCATTTCTTCGACACCACCGTGCTGAGCCGCTGAGGGATCTCACCGATTTCCTTGCGTGCGCCCGGCGCGAATTTCGGCGGCAACGGTGTTACTTGATTCCCAGCAGTGAAAAGTGGGCCGCTGGTATCGACGCATAAACTCTGTCCATATGACGATGACAATGGATGCTTCGTGGCGGAACTGGTTAGCGGAAAATCTCGCACGAGGTTGTTCGGTCGAGTCGGTAATCGAATCAATGATCAGGGGCGGTTTCGACAGGGAAGTGGCCTCGGCGGCAGTGCACGGTTTGCTGGCGGGAGAGGTTCCGGCATCCTCAGGCTACGCGTACGACACGTGCCCCGTTTCGCCCGAGCGAATTATTCACGCGCACGACCGCGCGATCTACTCGGTATTGCGGGTGGAACGGCCGCAGTTGATCCTGTTCGGCAATGTGCTCTCCGCCGAGGAATGTGATCAAGTGATCGAGCTGTCTCGAGATAAATTGCAGCGGTCCACGATCGTCGACCCCGAAACCGGGCGTCCGGAGATAGTTACGAATCGCTCCAGCGAAAGCACCTCTTTTCAGTTGTCCGAGACCCCTTTGATCGACCGACTCGATCGGCGGATCTCCGCTCTGATGAACTGGCCATTGGAGAACGGTGAAGGATTGCAAATTCTGCGGTACGGGGTCGGCGGCGAGTACCGTTCCCATTTCGATTACTTTCCGCCGGATCAACCAGGCCATGCCGCTCATCTCACTCGCGGCGGCCAGCGGACGGCGACTCTCGTGGTCTACCTCAACGACGTCGAAGGCGGCGGTGACACCGTCTTTCCGGAAGCAGGCATTTCGGTTCTCCCGCGTAAAGGCCATGCGGTCTATTTCCGATACTTCAATAACCTGGGACAGCTCGACCCGGGGACAAAGCATGCCGGAGCGCCGGTCCTCGCCGGCGAAAAATGGATCATGACCAAGTGGATGCGCCGCTACCCCTACTCTGGTTGAGGTGCTCCGCACGCTCTCGCCGAAATGCCGCACGCCCTGGACGAAACGTCTTCTGCTACGGCTGCTCTCGGGTTTCGGATCGGCTCGACATGTGCACGAGGATGAGTCCGATGGCGGCGATGAGGAAGTTCTGCAGCGCCGCTGACGTGGCGTTCACCTGTTTGTTGGCCCACATCCGGAACCACTCGCCGCCGATGGTGAGGAAGCCGCCCGCGAACAGCAGCACGGCCATGGTCCAGCCGAGACTCGACAACTTCGCTGCGAGTGCGGATCTGGCCGAGTTCCGGCCGAACAGCGCCCACCAGCCGGTCGCTGCACCCGCGAGCAGCACGAAGCCGGTCAGATACTCCCAGGTAACGATAAGTATGTAGGCGATAAGGATGACCGTGCTGTTGGTGATGGCATGCCAGTCGGTACCGGAGTGGTGAATCGTGGCCTGCATCGACAGCACCGCTTGCACACCGCGCCGATTGGTATCGGTGTCGATACAGTTGGTGACCGCCACGATCAGGTAGTACAACGCGGTAATCGATGCCAGCACCGTCACGGCCGTATCCCTGCTCCCGGCCACATCCAGGAACCGCTTACCGCTCAGACCCATATCCGCCACCTCGGTCGATTGGCACAAGACTTCGATACAGCCGCCTGCGACTCCGAGCGACCGCCCGAGCCATCATACTTCACTCCCACAACTCGAAATGCCATGATCCACAAGGCCTTCGACACACCCTAAACCTCCCGCGATCAAGATCAGGTGGAATCTGCGGCGGCATCGGTCGAGAACCAACGCCACCAGTGCCACGTGATCTTGATCGGGGGTTGCCGCTGCGGGGTCGGCGGTCGCGGGATTTCGGTGGGCGGATGATTCGTCGCGACTACTCGCCGGTGCCGATGAAGGCGCGGCGGTGGGCTGTTGAGTCCATCGCCGCGCTTATGTCATCGGGGTGTGTTGGGGCGCAGGGGATTACTGGCCGGACTGGCACTGCGGTGGCGGGCCTTGCGGGTGGTCGCCGGGCGGCGGGCCCTGGTGGTCACCGGGGGGCGGGCCCTGGTGGTCGCCGGGGGGCGGGCCGTCCGGGTGGTCGCCGGGGGGCGGGCCGTCCGGGTGGTCGCCGGGAGGTGGGCCCTGCGGGTGATCGCCAGGAGGCTGGCACTGCTGTCCGGGCACCGGTTCCTGTTGTCCGTCGGCGCTCGCCGCACCGGCTCCGATGCCGAGCATGCCGAGCGCGACGGCACCGGCCGCCGCGGTCACTGCCAGCTTCGATGTGAAACTCATCTGCATTCCTCCTGTTGTCGGATCAGATCCGAAACCGTCGGCCGCTTGTCCGCGCCGACCCCGAGAATCGTTGAGGCCCAACATTTGACCATCGTTGGCGGAACTTAAGTGCCAGCTGTGAACCGACCGGTTGCCGCTTCGGCTCCGCCGACCGCCCCTGCCCGCTCCGGACGTACCATCGCCCAACTGGCGGGCCCGCCGCCTGCTCGGCTGGGGCTGCCGCTTGCCTGGCTCGGGCTGCCGCTTGCCTGGCTGGGGCTGCCGCTCATTGACCGCGGCAAGGGTCTTCTTGGTGGACCAGGTGCCCGTCTGCACGGGCTCTGGTGCGCCCCAGACCCTGTCGGGTTCCGTTGGCGGCTGTTGCGTGGGATGACTCACGGTGCTCCTTGCGGTGCGGACCGGATGAATACTCGGATCCGAACCGTGGCCCGCCTGTCTTGGAGTCGGCCATGCGCGAGTTCTGGATCGGCTGGGTATGGGCTCACAGCTGACACACAGATTCGGCACAGCTACCGCCTAGCGTCCGCGGTCATGGTAGGACGATGTCCGCGATGAGCGTCGGGAACGGCCCGGCCGAACGAGTAGTCATGTGCCGCGCCGACGGCAGCCCCATCAGCGTGCTGGTCGTCGACGACGAGCAGTGTCACCAAGGCGGGCCGGATCGGTGCCGACGGCACGCAGCGTCCGCTCTCGCATACCGCACAACAGCAGCTCGCCGCAGTACCGGCCAACGGGAAGCCGGTCGACCTCGCGCTCGACGGTCAGGGCCGCTATCGGGTGGTCGCGGATGCGGCGTGGTCGGGTGAGATCGTTGTCACCGGTATGCCGTTGACCGCTGTCGAGGCCACCCTGCTGCGCGTCTTGCTGATCCTGGGGATCGTCACGGCGATCGTGTCGATCATCGCGATCACGGTCGGCATCTGGCTCATCCGGCACGCGCTCGCGCCCCTGGATCGAGTCGCCGCGACGGCCGTGCGGGTGGCCGATCTGGAACTGGATCGCGGCGAAGTCGTACTGCCCGTTCGGGTTCCGGCCGCGGATGCCGATCCGCGCACCGAGGTCGGTCAGCTCGGTTCGGCGGTGAACCGGATGCTCGATCACATCACCAGTGCGTTGTCGGCGCGGCACGACAGCGAGACCCGGGTCCGGCAATTCCTCGCCGATGCCAGTCACGAGCTGCGCACACCGCTGGCCGCTATTCGCGGCTATGCCGAACTGGCACAACGCAAACGGGCGGAGGTGCCCGGCGAGGTGGCCTATGCCATGGGCCGCGTCGACTCCGAATCCCGGCGCATGACCGGTCTTGTCGAGGACATGCTGTTGCTCGCGCGGTTGGATTCCGGACGTGGGCTCGAACACGAGTCGGTGGATCTGACTCAGCTCACGGTGGACGCGGTGAGCGACGCGCATATCGCCGGCCCCGAACACCGCTGGGATCTGGAGTTGCCCAACGAGCCGGTCGTGACGACGGGTGACGCGGCCCGGTTGCATCAGGTGCTCGCCAATCTGCTGACCAACGCGCGCGTCCACACCGGTCCCAGCACCACGGTGCTCACGACGCTGGAATCCAATGGCGACGGGGGAGCCGTGTGGCGCGTCACCGACGACGGACCCGGCATCCCGGAAGCCTCGCAGCCGCTGGTCTTTCAGCGTTTCGCCCGCGGTGACTCGTCGCGCTCCCGACGAGCGGGCAGCACCGGTCTCGGGCTGGCGATAGTCGCGGCTGTCGTCAAGGCACACGGCGGCGATATCTGCGTCGAGAGTGCGCCCGGCCGCACCGAATTCACCGTGCGCCTGCCTGGTGCCACAGCCGCGACCTGAGTGCTGCGCCACACAGCGAACTCACAGTTACGGCAGAGCCTGCAACTACCTCCGGCCGCGACGATCGAAGCATGACAACGACATTGCTGGAAGCTCCAGCCGCCCCGGCCGTCGAGCCACTGGATGCGCGGCCAGCCGGGCGCGGCTCGCTGGCGCGGCGGGTACCGCTCGCCATGCTGCTCATAGCGACGGCACTGCTGTACATCTGGAATCTCGCTGCCAGCGGCTGGGCCAACGACTTCTACGCCGCCGCGGTGCAGGCGGGCACGCAGAGCTGGAAGGCGCTGCTGTTCGGTTCGCTGGATTCGGGCAACGCCATCACTGTCGACAAACCACCCGCATCGCTGTGGGTCATGGGCTTGTCCGGCAGGCTGCTCGGCTTCAGTTCGTTTTCCATGCTGCTGCCCCAAGCCCTGATGGGAGTCGCATCGGTCGGCTTGGTATATGCCGCGGTACGCCGCTGGACCGGCACGGCCGCCGGATTGCTCGCGGGCACCGCGCTCGCCCTGACACCCGTTGCGGCACTGATGTTCCGGTTCAACAACCCGGACGCACTGCTGGTGCTGTTGCTCGTCCTCGCGGCCTACTGCACGGTCCGCGCGACCGAGCACGGTAGTGGACGCTGGCTCGTATTGGCCGGTGCGGCAGTGGGATTCGGCTTCCTCACCAAGATGATGCAGGCCTTCCTGGTGCTGCCCGCACTCGGACTGGTGTTCCTGGTCGCCGCACCGATCGGTTTCTGGCGTCGCATGGCCAAGCTCCTCGCCGCCTTCGTGGCAATGGTGATTTCGGGTGGCTGGTTCGTCGCCCTGGTCAGCCTGTGGCCCGCTGACTCACGCCCCTACATCGGCGGCTCGACCGACAACAGCCTGCTCGACCTCGCTCTCGGCTACAACGGTCTCGGTCGTGTTCTCGGCGGTGAGGGCAATGGTGGTGGTGGCAACACCGGCTTCGGCGGCAGCACCGGGATCACCCGATTGTTCGGAGCCTCGATGGGCACCGAAATTTCCTGGCTGCTACCCGCTGCCTTGATCGGTCTGGTGGCTGGTCTGTGGTTCACCCGTCGCACCCCGCGGACCGGACGCACGCGCGCGGGCTTGGTGCTGTGGGGCGGTTGGCTGCTCGCCACCGGTGTCGTCTTCAGCTATATGCAGGGCACCATGCACCCGTACTACACCGTCGCCCTCGCTCCGGCGATCGCGGCGCTGATCGGTATCGCGGTGGTCGAGTTGTGGCGCGACCGCCAATTCGTCACGGCGCGTATCGCACTCGCGGCGATGTCCGCCTCGACCGGCATCTGGAATTTCATCCTGCTCGACCGCACACCCGACTGGTACTCGGCGCTGCGCTGGATCGTGCTGATCGGTTCGATCGTGGTCGCCGCCGTCGTCGCCGTGGGCGCACACCAACTCGGCAGGTTTACGGCAGTCGTTGCCATCGCCGGGCTGCTGTTCGGCCTCGCGGGGACCACCGCGTACGCGATCGAGACCGCGGCGACCGCGCATTCCGGTTCCATTCCGACCTCCGGCCCGGCCATTGCGGGTAAGGGGATGGGTATGGGCGGAGGGGGAGCGGCCCCTAATGGTTCCGGCGAATCAGGAACCGGTGCACCGTCATTCGATGGCGCGGTAGCTGGACAAGCGGGTGCCGAGCAAACGGGTGCCGCAGCACGGGCCGGTGCCGAGCAGGCAGGGGCCGACGCGACCGCCGAACGAGACGCCGCAGGGACGGGCGGCTCGAATTCGTCCAACACCGCACTACAGGAGTTGGTGCGCAAAACCGACACCCGCTGGGCCGCTGCGGCGGTGGGTTCGATGTCGGCGAGTGGACTCGAATTGTCCACCGGCGCTTCGATTATGGCGATCGGCGGTTTCACCGGCAGCGACAATTCGCCGACGCTGGCGCAATTCCAGCAGTATATCGCCAATGGCGATATCGCCTACTTCATCGCGGGCGGCGGTATGGGCGCAGGCCCGGGCGGCGGATCCAATAGCAGCGCAACCGAAATCACCGCATGGGTCAAGGCGCACTACACCGCCATCACGGTCGGCGGCAGCACGGTCTACGACCTGAGCCAGCCCACCTCCTGACCTTCACCACCCGAGGCGCGCCTTTCGACGGACATAGCGTGTATAATACATGTCACGTGTAGGGCGCACATTCAAGGGTGTAGCGCACGTCGTGTGTGATACACATGCGTCATAGGCGACGCGCATATCGGCAGAAGGGTCGGGATGGACAAGCCCACGCATTTGATCGAGTTCGAGACCATGCTGCTCGGCCGGTACAGCCTGGCGTCTCGGCGCGGTGCCAGTCGCATGGAACGCAGTGCCTACACCCTGCTCAATCGACTGCACGGCGAAGGTCCGATGTCCATCGGTCAGCTCAGCGAGGCGCTGGGATTGGAAGCGTCCACGCTGCGTCGGCAAACCGCCGCGATGATGCGCGCGGGTCTGATCGAACGGATCCCGGACCCCGAGGGCGGCATGGCTCGACTGTTCCGCATCACCGCCGAGGGCGGTCGCCAACTCGACTCCGACCGCACGAAGAGCGTCCGCGATCTGGACAACATCATGGCCGACTGGTCGCCCGACGATGTCGCCGCCTTCGCGGCCTATCTCGAACGGTTCAATACCGATATCGAGCGCTACCATGGCCGTCCCTGGCCGCGGCATTCCACCATCAGCCGCTGATCACGCCTCACGAAGACGCTGCCTGATCCGGTACTTCTGCACCTTGCCGCTCGGGGTGCGCGGAAAGTCCTCGACGACCAGGAGCTGCTCCGGCCATTTCTGCTTGGCCAAGCCCGCCTCGGCGAAATGCGCTTGTAGATCCGCCAGCGTCGGGGCGTTCGAACCCGGATGCAGTCGCACCACGGCGGCCACATGCTCGCCGAGCCGGGGGTCCGGCGCCGCTACAGCAACGGCCTCGGCGACCACAGGCATGGTCAGCAGGACTTCCTCGACCTCGAGGGCGCTGATGTTCTCACCGCCGCGAATGATCAGGTCGGAGGTGCGATCGGTAATGGTGAGGAACCCGTCCTCGTCGAGTACGCCGATATCCCCGGTGTGATACCAGCCTTCCTCGTCGAAAACCTTCGCGGTGAGCGCCTCATCGGTGTAGCCGAGACACAGATCCGGTCCGCGACTGAGGATTTCGCCGTCCTCGATGATCCGGATCTCGACGCCGGGCTGCGGATCGCCGTCGGTATATAGCCGCTTGGGCTCCGGGGCAGTGCAATCGGAGGCGGTGATCGAGGGGTGTTCGGTGCTGCCGTAGGAGCGATAGACGATGAGGCCGAGTTCGGTCAGCCGCTCGGTGACCGAGCTCGGCACCGATGCGCCGCCCATGCCCGCGTACTTCATGTGCAGCAGATGTTCGGCGGTGAAGTCGGGATGATCGACCAGGCTGGTGAGGTAGTAGGGCACGCCGCCCGCGACGGTGATGCCGTAGGTGGTCATCAGGGTCAGGATCTGTTCCGGATTCCAGGTGTCGACCAGGTTGACCGCGATGCCGTCCCGGATCGGAATGAGGAAGGCATTGAGCATGCCGATGAAATGGCCGACCGGCGCGGCGGTGATCTGCGGACCGAGATCGGCCGGGTAGTGCTCGGCCAGCTGGCGGGTCTCGCAGCCGAGCGTTTGATGACTGTGGATTACGCCCTTGGGTGCGCGGGTAGTGCCGGAGGTGAAGGCGATCAGCGCTGGACCGGCGGGGTCGACCTCGACGACCCCGGCGAACGGGTCCTCATCGAGCAGATTGTCGAAGGTGCGGCCTACGACGCCGACGATCGGCACATCCGCGTAGACGGCCGGGTCGTAGTCGATCGAACCGAATCGGTCGGTGGTGACGAAGACGCGCGGACGTACCGCCCCCAGGATGTAGCCGACCTCTCGAGGTCCGTAGATATGCACGATAGGAACCACGGTCGCGCCGAGAAAGGTTGCGGCCCAGAAGGTTGCCGCGGCCTCCATCCAGTTGGGCAGCTGGAAGGACACCACATCACCGGGACCGACACCCCGCTTGTGCAACCCCCTGGCCAGTCGGCGGGCGACCAGTTCCACATCACGGAAGGTTCCGGTATAGGGCCGGACCGCCGAATGCACGCGGAACCGGGCATCGGGGGCGGCGGCCAGACCGCGGGCAAGCAGGTCGCCGAGCGAATCGCGGGTCCACCACCCTTCGGCTTCGTAGCGTTCGACCAGTTCGGCGGGGATTGTGCGCATATGGACTCCAAGTACCCGGCGCGCGGGCACGAGTCGGCCACACCCGCGGCGCTGTCGGGTGGTTATGGGATGAGTGTCGGGGGCTGCCGCTCCGAATATACTATTCTCCAGAAAGTAGAATACCAATATCTGAATTGGAGAACTGACATGGTGGAGCTCGAGCTGAGCGACGGGCTTGCGGTCGTCACCATCGACCGCCCGCAGGCGCGCAATGCCATCGCGCCGGAGACGATGGAGCAGCTCGAGAAGGCGCTCGATGCGGCAGAGGGGGCTCGCGCGCTGGTCATCCGTGGCGCCGGCGACAAGGCGTTCGTCTCGGGCGGAGATCTCAAGCAGCTCGGCGCGATTCGTACCCTGGAAGCCGCCGAAGAGATGGCCTGGCGGATGCGGGGCATCTGTGATCGCCTCGCGGCCTTCCCGGCGCCGGTGATCGCCGCGATGAACGGCCACGCCTTCGGTGGTGGCGCCGAAGTCGCGGTCGCCGCGGATATCCGGGTCGCCGCCGACGACATCAAGATCGCATTCAACCAGGTTGCGCTGGCAATCATGCCCGCATGGGGTGGTGCCGAGCGGTTGAGCGCATTGGTCGGTCGCAGCCGAGCGCTGCTGCTCGCGGGTTCGGGCACTGTGCTCGACGCCGCCGACGCCGAACGCCTCGGCCTGGTGGACCGGGTGCTGCCTCGTGCGTCGTTCGAGGAGGGGTGGCTGGCGCTGGCTCGGTCGCTGGCCAACCCCTCCGCGGGTGAGATCAAGCGGGTGTTGTCCGGGGTTTCCGCCGCGGAGGCTGTGAATGCCTTTGCGCACCTGTGGGTTTCGGACGAGCACTGGGCGGCGGCGGATAAGGTGCTGAACCGGCCGCGCTGATCGCCTAAGAACCGGGAGCGCTCGTGTACGTCGCGCCGAATTCGGCGATGAAGTCGAAGGTCGCGGCGGCCTCGCGCGTGCGGCAGGAGACGACGACCCAGTCGACGCCGGCCTTGGCCAATGCCGCGAATGCCTCGCGGTGCCGGTCGGCATCGACCGCCGGGGTGCCGATGGTCGCGTCCGGATAGGAGTAGACCAGATCGATGTGCTCGCTTCGGTCTGCCTCCTGTGCCGCCGATCGCACCTCGGCCATCTTGGCGGCGAGCTGGTCGAGTGTGCCGAGTTCCGGTGTGCGCGCCGTGCTGCTCAGCTCCGCGCCGCCGGTCATCGGGATCCAGCCCTGGGCGCGCGCGGCGACCCGACGGCGGCTCAGCTTCGAATTGCCACCGATCCAGATCGGGATCGGATTCTGCACCGGCCGCGGCCGGGCGATCACATCACGGGCGCTGAAATGGCGACCCTGGTAGCTGAACGGCTCGCCGCTCCAATGCAGCGCCAGCACGTCCAGCGCTTCGTCGAATAGTGCGTTGCGCTCATCGAAATCGACTCCGAGAGCGTGGAATTCACTCTTCTGATAGCCCGTGCCGAGACCGATGATCGCCCGTCCATCCGACAGCTTGTCCAGCGTTGCCGCGGCTTTGGCCAGCAGGAACGGATTGCGGTATGGCAGGACCGCGAGATAGGTGATCAGTCGCAGGCGTTCGGTCACACCGGCGACGTAGCCGAGCGCGACGAACGGATCAAGCGTCTGATGTCCGCCGGAAGCCAGCCATCGAGCGCCCGGAATTGGATGCTCACTCAAAGACAAACCGTCGAAGCCGGACCTTTCGGCCGCGATCGCCACATCGCGCAGTGCGCCGACGTCGAGCATGTCACCGTCGTAGCCGGTGGTCTCTGGGTAATGCAGGATGAATCGCATCGGTGGGTGGTCCTCCCTGTGCCCTGCGCGCGGCGGGGTCGAGGCGTGCGAGTGCTCGCGACCGGAAAGGACCGCGCAGGCCAAGAATCACATTTCCGGTAAATGAGAACCGTACTCTTCAGCGCTGTGCACCGGCAAGCTGCTCCCCGCCGTTCGGGTCCCAGCGCTGCTCGGCCGAGAACGTCGCATGCCAGCTGCCCGATGTGGTCAGCGCGTATGTGCGCGTTCATCCTCGCCGATCGCTTCACCCCGGACCCTGTCGCCGCGGGCATGCTGCGGCGGGCGAACGATATCCGTTGGCGTAGCAGCCCGCGACCGAAAAGGCTTGTATGCCAAGGCTCGTTGCGGCGAACTGCTCAACTTCACTGGAATCGACTCACCGTATGAGACGCCGCTCGCACCTGGATGCCAGCGGTGCGTAAACCCCCGAGACGCTGGCCGATAAGGTCATCGAGCGCCTGCGACAGGCAGGCATACTCGATCCCGCCATCGGACAGTAGGGAAGTAATGGACGATCACACGCTGGCAGCGGTGCTGGCCGAGGAAGCAGGCGAACTCCTGCTCGATATCCGCTCCGAAGGCGGCGCGGTCGGCGACCGGAAGTCCAATACCCTGCTGCTGGACCGGCTGCGGGAGGCGCGTCCCGAGGACATCGTGCTGTCGGAGGAAAGTCCGGACGACCCGAGCCGCATCGAACGGTCCCGGGTGTGGATCATCGACCCGCTCGACGGCACACGGGAATACGGCGAACCGCCGCGTGTGGACTGGGCCGTGCATGTCGCCCTCGCGGTCGACGGCCGAGCCGTGGTCGGGGCGGTGGCACTGCCCGCTGCGGGACTGGTCCTACACACCGGGCAACCGCCCGCGCTGCTAGCGCCGCAATCCGGTCCCATCCGGGTGGCCGTATCGCGGAGTCGGCTCTCCGAGAACGTCGCGCATCTGATGGCCGAACTGTCGGCGACGCCGGTGCCGATGGGGTCGGCCGGCGCCAAGGCGATGGCCGTCGTGCGCGGGACCGCCGATGTCTACGCCCATTCCGGCGGTCAATACGAATGGGATTCGTGCGCCCCGGTCGCCGTCGCGGCGGCGGCCGGACTGCACGTCTCGCGCCTCGACGGCACACCGCTGCGCTACAACCGCCCCGACCCCTACCTGCCTGATCTACTCATCTGCCGCCCGGAACTGCGCGACACCGTGCTGGCTGCCATCCGTTCGAGAATGTAATTCTCTAAAATGTAAGCTATATTATCGCGGTGTTGAAGGCTCGGTTCCGCGGCATCCGGACGAGGATCCTTGTTATTGCGCTGGTGCCCAGCCTGCTACTGATCTGCCTCGGGGTGGGTACCTCGGTCTATCTGTTCAATGACGCGCGGCACGCGGAGGACTTCGCTCGCACGCTGGACAGTCATCTCACCCCGACACGCGAATTGGTCCTCGCCGTGCAACAGGAGCGACTGCTGTCGGTATCGCAGCTGGCCGGTGAGGTCGTCGATCCCGGTGCGTTGGTCGCTGCGAGGATGCGGTTCGATAGCGCGCTGAATACGCTGGCAGCCACCGAAGTCGAATTCCAACGCGTTGGCGGCAGCGCGATGGGGAACGTGGTGGCGGCCTTCGAAGAGTTGAAGACTCGGTTACCGGAGCTGCGCAGTGCGATCGACGCCGGTCGGCTTCCGGTCGCCGACACCTACGACTTTTACTGCCGACTATTGGACGGCATGGACGAGGGATCGGCGACGATCGGACAATTCGCTCCGGACGCGGCCACCGGCTCCGAACTCACCCGCAATCTCGAGCTGTTGCACGTGGTCGAATCCATGTCGCGCGCCAGCGCGCTGACCGCGGCGGCCGTCCGCCCGCGGGGCCTGCCGCCGAACCTGTCCGCCGAATACCGCAACCTGGTGAGTTACTACCACGTCGAGATGGCGCGATTGGCAACCGAACTCGACGCCGCCCACGCGCAACGCGCTGCGGACCTCACCGCTTCGCCGGCCTGGCAGCAGGTCAGCGCGGTGGAAAACGCCATTGTCGAGGTGCGGTCGACAAGTGCACCGCGGTTGCCGATCAGCGTCGCGCAGTGGCGCGCGGCCGCGGACGAGGTGAGCCAGCGGTTGGTGACTCTGTGGGTGGGGCACGCCAAACAGGGCCAACAGCACGCCGCCGACGCGGGTGCCCGGCACGCGCGCGACTCGTTGCTGGTCGCGAGTGTCGTGAGTACGGTCGCTGTGCTGGCGTTCCTGTTATCGCTGTGGCTGGCCAACCAGCTGATCGGACGCCTGAAACGCTTGCGCTCGGAAACGCTTGCGGTGGCGGAGGTTCGGTTGCCGCAAACCTTGCGTCGCCTGAACGACGGTGTGCGGATCGACCCGAAAACCGAAGCCGCACAATTGGATTTCGGTACCGACGAGATAGGTCAGGTCGCACAGGCATTCAATCGGGCGCACGGCGCCGCGGTCGCGGTCGCGGTCACCGAGGCGAATACCCGCGAGGGTGTGCGCGCGGTATTCAGCAATATCGCCCATCGCAGCCAGATCGTCGTGCACCGACAGCTGGAGATTCTCGACGCGGCCGAGCGACGACAGGAGGATCCGGCACTGCTGGAAACACTGTTCCAGCTCGACCATCTCGCCACCCGAGGACGTCGCAATGCCGAGAATCTGATCATCCTCGGTGGCGGCCGCCCTGGCCGACAGTGGCGACGTCCGGTCGCACTCGGCGATCTCGTCCGCGCCGCGATCGCCGAAACCGTTCAATACACCCGGGTGTATGCCAACGCCGGGCTGCCGTCGGTATTCGTCAACGGTGCGGTGGTAGCCGATCTCATCCATCTACTGGCCGAACTTGTCGACAATGCGACCGCGTTCTCGCCGCCGCAGTCGCGCGTGGATGTCAGCGGCACCCTGATCGACACGGGCGTTGTCGTGGTGATCAGCGATCAGGGCATGGGCATGTCGGATTCGGAACTCGAACGCGCCAACGAAATGCTCGCCGACCCACCGGGTTTCAGCGTCGCGACACTGTCGGCGGATTCTCGGCTCGGGCTGTTCGTGGTGGCGCGGTTGGGGATTCGGCACGGTATCTCGGTGCGTCTGACCGAATCCGACTACGGCGGCGTTCGCGCCATCGTCGTGATCCCGACGGCGGTGCTGGCGGCGGAGAACGCGGTCATTGCCGCGCCGACCACCGCGCAACCGTGGTGAATTCGAATCAATGGGAGCGGGCGTCGGTCATCGTGGTCAACGCCACCGGGCCGCTCCACCCGCACGGCTGCCCGCACGTGGCGACGAGTTGCGATTCGGTGGCGCCGTCGGCGAAGGTCTGGATCATCGCCGACGCGCTGGCCGGATACCCACAGCGCGGGCATTTGCCGAAGTAGTGCAGCACGTCGACGACCGAGAATCGGATGGGCGTATTCATGGATGGGCCTTAATGTTGCGCGGACTGCGCGTCCGCCCAGCGCGCGATATCGGTTTGGTCGGCGCTCGGTCCCAGGTCGGCCGCGGCGCGCGTCCACAGCTCGACGGCGCGCTCACCGAGTGCGGCCGATATACCGAGCGAAGCCGCCAGTTCGGTGGCGATGCGCATGTCCTTGAGCATGAGTCCGAGTGCGAATCCGGAATCGTAGGTTTTCGGCAGAATCGCCTGCGGGAACTTGAGTTCGGTCGCGGCACTGCGGCCGCTTGCGGAATTGATGGTCTCGATGATCACGGCGGGGTCCAGGCCGAAACGGCGTCCGGCCGCGACGCCCTCGGCGGCGGCGAGCAGGTTGACCGCGGCCAGCAGATTATTGATCGCCTTGACGGCATGACCGGCCCCCGATGCACCTATGTGGCGCAAACTGCCCAGCGGTGCCAGCACCGAATCAATGTGAGCGATAGTGTCTTTCGGGCCCCCGACCATGATGGTCAGGGTACCGTCCTTCGCCCCGCGCACACCGCCGGATACCGGCGCGTCGACCAACGTGATCCGACGCTCGGCCAGCGCCGCCGCCAGCCGCTGCGTCGACTCCGGTTCGGAGGAGCTCATATCGATCACGATCGCGTCGGGACCCAGGGCGGTCAGCACCTGTTCGTCGCCGAGTACGGATTCGACGACGGCGGAAGTGGGCAGCATGAGAATCAGGTGCGTGGCTCCGGCGGCGGCCGCGGTGGCGCTGGTCGCGACCCGTCCGCCGACAGCCGCCAAGCTCTCGCGTGCGGTGTGCGACGGATCGAATCCGACCACATCGAAACCCGCTGCTACCAACCGCCGTGACATTCGCGCGCCCATGGTGCCGAGGCCGAGGAAGGCGATGTGTCCACGTTCAGGCATCGGCGTGCTCCTCGAGAATCGGTCCGGCGATTCGGAAGGCCTCGACTCCGGCCGGGACGCCGGCATAGACCGTCGCGTGTAGCAGCACCTCCCGGATCTCATCTGGGGTGACGCCATTGGTCAAAGCGGCCCGCACATGGGTGGCGAATTCCGTGGAACGGTTCAGCGCGGTCAGCATTGCCACAGTGATCATCGACCGGTACCGGCGGTCCAGGCCGGGGCGGGTCCACACCGCGCCCCAACAGTATTCGGTCACCAGATCCTGCAGCGGCTCGGAGAATTCGGTGGCGGTGGCCAGCGCCCGGTCGACGTACTCAGCGCCGACGACCTCGCGGCGGATCTGTAACCCGGTCTCGTAGCGCGACCGTTGATCGGGATCGATTGTCATATCCGGCAATCCTTTCGGCGAATCAGTCGAGGAACAGATCAGGTGTCGGGTGCGCGCCGCCGCCGTAGCGAGACAGGTCCCGCACCCCGCCGAATCGCATCAACGCCTCGGCGTCGATGAAGCAGTTGCCGGTGATATCCCGCGCGGGCTGGGACACGATCTCCACCGCGGCATCGGCCATGATCTCCGGGCTTCGCGCGGACGCGAGTTGATTCGTACCGTCGTCGAGGTTGGCCACCGCGGAAGTGGCAATGAAGGTCTGCGGCCACAGACAGTTGAAAGCGATTGCGGCCTCGGCGAATTCGACAGCCCAGCCCTGCGAGAGCAGTGTCATTCCGTACTTCGACAGGGTGTAGACCGGGTGCGCGCCGAGCCACCGCGGGTTCATATTCACCGGCGGCGCGATGGTCAACACATGTGGGTTGGCCGAGTTGCGTAGGTGCGGCACACAGGAGTGGGTCAGCAGGAAGGTGCCGCGGATATTGATGTCCATCATCAGATCGAACGTCTTGGGCGCCAACCGCTCGGTCGGTTCGGTCGCGATGGCGCTGGCATTGTTCACGCAGATATCAATGCCGCCGAACTGTTCCAACGCGGTGCCAACGACCCGTTGCACATCCTCCTCGCGGCGCACGTCACCCACCACTGCGGCCGCCTTGCCGCCCGCGGCCTCGATTGCGGCCGCCGCGGTGTAGACGGTGCCGGGCAGTCGTGGATGCGGTTCGGCCGTCTTGGCCAGCAGCACCACGTTGGCGCCGCGCTGGGCGGCGGCGACCGCGATGGCCAGTCCGATACCGCGGCTGGCGCCGGAAATCACCATCGTGCGGTCGGTCAACGGTCGGTGCTGTTCGGGCATCGTGCTCCTCGGTGAACAGATTGTGAGAACTCACTCGCTTCAGATGGTATTGGCATTCTCTTTTTTGGCAAGTAGCGTATTCACTGATGAACGACCAAGTGCAGACCTCGTCCGGTATCCCGCTCGAACCGGTCTACGGACCGGACGACCGGCGTGCCGATCCGCCCCAGCCGGGCACATATCCCTTCACGCGTGGCAACTTCGCCTCCGGCTACCGGGGTCGGTTGTGGACGTTCCGGCAGTACTCGGGGTTCGGCACCGCCGAGGAATCCAACCGGCGCTATCGGTATCTGCTCGACCAGGGCGGTACCGGACTGTCGGTGGCATTGGATCTGCCGACTCAATGCGGCTACGACTCCGACGACCCGGAGGTGAGTGAGGAGGTCGGGCGGGTCGGCGTCGCCGTCGACACGCTCGCCGACGCCGAGGTGCTCTTCGACGGCATCCCGCTGGACAAGATCAGCACCAGCTTCACCATCAACGGCACCGCGGCGATCCTGTTGGCGTTCTACGTGGCGGCCGCGGAGAAAAAGGGGGTGCCGCGGGAAAAGCTCACCGGCACCATCCAGAACGACATCCTCAAGGAGTACGCCTCGCGCGGCACCTGGATCTGGCCACCGGAACCGTCGCTGCGATTGATCGCCGACACCATCGAGTTCTGCGCGGCCGAGGCGCCGCGATTCAACGCGATCTCGGTGGCGGGCGCGCACTTTCGCGATGCCGGGGCGACCGCGGTGCAGGAGATGGCCTTCACCCTCGCCGACGGCGTGACCTATTGCGACACCGTGGTGGAACGCGGCCGGATGACGATCGATCAATTCGCACCGCAGATTTCGTTCTTCTTCTACACCCATGGCGATTTCTTCGAGGAGATCGCGAAATACCGTGCGGGTCGGCGTCGTTGGGCCACGCTGGTGCGCGAGCGCTACGGCGCGAGTACGGACAAGGCGTCGATGTTCCGGTTCGGCTGTGTCGCCGGCGGCGCGTCGTTGTATGCGCCGCAGGCGCAGAACAATCTGGTGCGGGTCGCCTACGAGTCGATGGCCTCGGTACTCGGTGGGGTGCAGTCGATGTTCACCGCGGCGTGGGACGAGCCGTTCGCGTTGCCCAGTGAGGAGTCGGCGACGCTGGCGTTGCGCACCCAGCAGATCCTCGCCTACGAGACCGGTGTGACGCGGGTGGCCGATCCGCTGGGCGGCTCCTACTTCGTCGAGGCGCTCACCGACGCCACCGAGGAGCGCATCGTCGAGATCATGACCGATCTGGAGCGGCACGGCGGCATGGTGCGCTGCATCGAAGACGGTTATCTGCAGGGGTTGATCGCCGACGAGGCCTACCGGCTGCATCAGGAGGTCGAATCGGGTTCGCGTCCGGTGGTTGGGATGAATCGATTCGTCTCCGACGAACCCGCGCCCGATATCGGCACCTACGAACTCGACGCCAAAGGCCGGGAATTGCAGCTGAAACGCCTGGCTCGAGTGAAGGCCGAACGTGATCCGGCCGCGGTGCGCGCTTGTCTCACCGCTTTGTCGCATGCCGCCGAAGGAGACGGAAATCTGATGCACAACCTGATCGACTGCGCCAACGCGTACTGCACGGTCGGCGAGATGACCGCCGCACTGAAATCGGTATGGGGCGAATTCCAGCAGCCGGTGGTGTTCTGATGCCCGCGCGCGTACTGGTCGCCAAGCCGGGGTTGGACGGCCACGACCGCGGCGCCAAGATCGTCGCTCGCACGCTGCGCGATGCCGGATTCGAGGTCATCTACACCGGAATTCGGCAGCGCGTGGAGGACATCGTGTCGATCGCGTTGCAGGAAGACGTCGCCGTGGTCGGTTTGAGCATCCTGTCCGGCGCGCATGTGTCGATGACGACGCGCGTCGTGGACGCGCTGCGGGCCGCCGGTGCCGGGGATATCGCGGTGGTGGTCGGTGGCACCATTCCGCAGGCGGATGTGCCGCGTCTGCTGGAAGCCGGTGCGGCCGCGGTCTTTCCGACCGGTACCCCGCTGGAGACGCTGGTCACCGAGGTCCGCGCGCTGTGCTTACCCACCCCGTCGGCTCCGCCGACTGCCGTCCCCGAGTGCTTACCCACCCCGTCGGCTCCGCCGACTGCCGTCCCCGAGTGCTTACCCACCCCGTCGGCTCCGCCGACTGCCGTCCCCGAGACCGAAACCACGACACCGTCGTAATCCTGAGCGATAGCCGTCGTCTGAAAGAGCTTGGAAACTGGAGGAATCGTGCGAATCGGAGTGATGATCGGGCCGGAGAAGGGGGACTCCGCGCGCAAGCTCGCCAGGATGCTCGATGACATCGAATGGGCCGAAACCGCGGGACTGGACACCGCATGGATTCCGCAGATACCCACCGATTTCGACGCGCTGATCACCATCGCGCTGATGGGTATGAAGACCACCCGCATCGAATTGGGCACAGCGGTCGTGCCATTGCAGGCGCAGCATCCGATCGCTCTTGCCCGCCAGGCGCTTTCGGCGCAAGCCGCAGCCGGGGGTCGGCTCGCGCTCGGTGTCGGTCCCTCGCATCACTGGATCGTGCAGGACATGCTCGGGCTGCCCTATGCCAAACCGGCGGCCTACACCCGCGACTATCTGGACGTGCTGAATGCCGGTCTGCGTGGACCCGGCCAGGTCGATATCGAAAACGACAGCTTCACCGTGCACAATCCACTCGATCTCGGTCCGGTAGCGCCGGTGCCGGTGCTGATCGCCGCACTCGGGCCGGTCATGCTGCGCATCGCCGGGGAACAGGCCGACGGCACCATTCTGTGGATGGCCGACGAGCGCGCGGTGGCCGATCATGTCGTCCCGAAAATCACCAAGGCCGCCGCCGACGCCGGACGGCCCGCCCCACGCATCATCGCCGGGCTACCGGTGTGCCTGTGTGCGCCGTCGGAAGTCGACGAGGCGAAGGCGCGCGCCAACCGGATTCTCGGCGAAGCCGAGGTCTCGCCCAACTACCAGCGGCTGCTGGATCAAGGTTCGGCGCGCGATATCGGTGACATCTGCGTCGCGGGCGACGAACAGGCGATCGCGGCGGGACTGCGGCGCTTCGCCGACGCCGGTGCCACGGATCTGTCGGTGCGGTTGCTGCCCATCGGCGACACCCGCGACGAACTCATCGCCTCCAAGCGTCGAACCCGGGCGATGATCGCCGAACTGGCGAAGGAATTGCGGTGAGCGAGCCTCAGCGAGGCGCGATCGTGAGCCAGCCGGTGTCCATCGCGGCGGCCGGGCCGTTGACGGGGATCCGAATACTCGAGGTCGGCACCATGCTCGCCGGTCCCTACGCCACCATGATGCTCGCCGATCTCGGTGCCGAGGTGACCAAGATCGAACCGTCGACCGGGGAGATCTCACGCCAGGTCGGCGACTCCTATTTCGCCAGCCTCAACCGCGGCAAGCGCAGTATCCGACTCGAATTGGCCAGCACCGCCGGACAGCGTCGACTGGCCGAACTCGTCGCGCAATCCCATGCGCTGCTGGTGAATTTGAAGCCGTCGGCGATTCGTCGCCTCGGCCTGACCTACGACTCGCTGCGGCAATTCAACGAACGAATCGTGTGCGTGGCGATCACGGGATTCGGCTTGGACGGTGGTGACGACCCCGCCTTCGATTACGTGATCCAGGCGGCCGTCGGCATTGCGGCGATGACGGGCGATCCGGAGGGACCGCCCACGCTGCCTGGGTATTCCTCGGCCGACAACTCGACCGGTCTTACCGCCGCGCTCGGTTTGCTCGCTCAGATCGTCTCCGGTCGGGGCGGGCAGGTGGATGTCTCGCTGTACGAGGTGATGCTCTCGCAGCTGAACTACCATGCCTCGGCCTATCTCAACGACGGCAAACAACCGCAACGCCGAAAGTGCGGCGCACATTCGTATTACGTTCCAGCGCAGCTGTTTCCGACCGCAAACGGCCATCTTGCGCTGTTCATCACCCACGACGGTTTCTGGAAGGCCTTCGCCGCCGAGGCCGGTATCGACGGATTCCGGACGATGGCCGAGCGGGCGGCGCATCGCGACGACGTGCTCGCCGCGGTAGCCGCGGCCCTGGCCACTGATACCGCATCCAGCTGGGAATCTCGCCTGCGGCCGCTCGGCATTCCGGCGGCGGCCGTACGGACCCTGCCCGAGGCATTGGCCGCTACCCCCGAAACCGTAGTCACGGTAGGCGATTTCCGGTTGATCCGCAGTCCGATCCGGATAGCCGGATACCAGCCGCGATACAGGCCGCCGCCCGTTCTCGGGCAGCACGAGCAGTAGTCGTGCCGCTGGGCTCGGCGTGCCCGAAGGGCGGGATGAGTCAGGTTCGAAATATTGCTCACAGCTGCGGCAGCCTGCTGTGAGTTCCGTGAAATGTATCGGCCACTAATGGAAAACGGGCTGCGACCGCCGACTAACGCGACGGAAACCGACCGGTGCTGTTCTGAATACATGGAAATCATGTCATGGTTCAAGTCCAAGTCCGGCGCGGCCACGGTCGCCGAGCCCGGCACAATCTATGAGCAGATCGGGGGTCAGGAGGCGCTCGAGGCGGTAGTCGAGGACTTCTATGTCCGTGTCCTCGCCGACGAGCAGCTGGCGCCGTTCTTCACCGGTACGAATATGTCTCGGTTGAAGGGCCGTCAGGTCGAGTTCTTCTCCGCCGCGCTCGGCGGCCCGGGCCCCTACACCGGCGCCCCGATGAAGCAGGTGCATCAGGGCCGTGGCATCACGATGCACCATTTCACCCTCGTGGCCGGACATCTGACCGATGCGCTGACCGTCGCCGGGGTGCCGCCGGTGCTGGTGGAACAGATCATCGGCGCTATCGCCCCGCTGGCCGACGACATCGCATCCGGCTCGGCCTCCTAGTCATCGCGCTGACCCTGCCTCGTTGACCGCCGCCCAGGCTCGGTGAGCACAAGTTGTAGGCGTTCGGGATCGTAATGCCCTTACCTGGCAGGGAACACTGTGTGACCGGAGATGGGCAAGGGTCGCACCGCTTCGTCGGCAAGCCGAGGTATGCGACGTGGGCGATGCCTGAGAGCGACCACGACGCGGCGATCGACTGGATGATCGCGACTTTCCGAATCCGACGAATCCGGCGTGGCCGAGCTGAATTCGCCCACGAGCGGGTTCCGCGGACCGGCCCGGTGGAACCGACTGCGGCTCAGGGCAATCGCGGTGGCAGGTCGAAGAGTTGGAATACCTCCTCGACCTGGTAGGCGACCATATGCGTGATGCGGCCGCCGCCAATGGTGAAGACCTGCAAGGTGTGCAGCATGTAGCCGCTGTCGGCGTCGCGGACGTAGGCCGCCAAGGCGGGTCCGCCGTTGGCCCCGACCGGCACCAATTGCCAATCGGTGCCGCGGGTGTCGAAGACGCGGGCCATGAATCCGATGTAACCTTCGCGGCCGCGGTACCAATTGAGCATGGGCGGCATTTCCATGATCACGTCGTCGGCCAGCAGTTTCTCCAGCCCGGCCAGGTCGGCGTTCCGGAAGGCGGTGACGTAGCTGTCCAGGACGGCCCGCTGCTCCGCTCTCTCGGTGACTTCGTCCTCTCGAATTCCATTCTGGTTCAGCGCCTTCCGTGCCCGCTGCAACGCGCTGTTGACTGCCGCCGGTGTCATGTCCAGCGCCTGCGCCACCTGCGCTGTGGGCCAGTCGAGCGCCTCCCGTAGCACCAGTACCGCCCGCTGGCGCGCGGGCAACAGCTGCATGGCCGCGACCAGCGCCAGTCGCAGACTTCCCTGCGCCAGTGCGGCTTCCGATGGATCGACCAGCATGGAGTCCGGAATCGGCTGCAGCCAAGGGGTTTCCCCGCCGTGGACCAGTGCCTCGCGGGGATCGTCACCCGGTGCGTTGCCGAGGCCGGAGGGCATCGGCCTGCGCCCGCGCTGCTCCAGCGCGGTCAGGCAGGCATTGGTGGCGATCCGGTACAGCCAGGTCCGCATGCCAGCCCGGTTCTCGTCGTAGTCCGCTCGTGCCCGCCAGGCTCGCAACAGCGTCTCCTGCACCAGATCCTCGGCGTCCTGCACCGACCCGAGCATGCGATAGCAATGTGCGAGCAACTCCCGCCGATACCGGTCGGTGCCCGCCGCGAAATCCACGTCCGCCATGCCCTCAGCTCCTCGAAAACGCCCCACCGAACTTTTCTACACCGCGCGCGATGAATCGGGCACGGCCCGCCGGTAGGTACTCATGAGCCGTTCACCGCGGCCATGACCTCAGGAGGAAACCATGACCGACACCGCGATGCGCACCGACCGCGAGGCCGTCCTCGACGTGCTGAACAACCTCTACCGTGCCTGGGCGGCCAATGACGCCGATGCCTTCTTCGCCGACTACGACCCCGACGCCACCTCCATCCTGCGCGGCGTCTTCAACTCCGGCCGCGACGCCGTCCGAGACCGCATGGCCGCAGGTTTCGCCGGCCCGCTGCGCGGCTCGAAAACCGTGGACGAGCCCCAACTCGTCCGTTTCCCCACCCCCGACACCGCCATCGTGGTCAGCCGCAGCGCCGTCCTGATGGCAGGCGAAACCGAGCCACCCGCCGACCGCTGGGTCATGGCCACCTGGACGCTGATCCGCCGAGACGAGCGCTGGCTCCTCACCGCCTACCACAACTGCCCGGCCTAGTACTGCGAATGCACTGGGCGGTCCGGTGATTGGGTAGTTCGGTGCTGGCGGCGACGCCGCCAGCACCGAATCATGGCGCTCGAGCGGCTCGCGACCGGCGCGGGAGCCGCAGTCGACCTCGCCCTCTACATCGTCCGCCAGAAATGGGAGTCGATCCTAGCCGCTATCGAGACGTGTTCACCGCGCCCGAGCATCGGACACTCGGCGCTCGAACCTGGCATTGCTGGCCGGAAAGTCCGCTGTACACATGGCGCGATCTTGTTGGTGGGGGGCATTTCTGCCACTATCGCGGATGTCGAGCCAGCAGCCATGATCTTAATGTTCGCAAGAAACGCGCGAGACAAAGGAACGTACTCCATGATCGTCCGTTCACTGAAAGAGATCATGGGCACCGCACGAGAAGTGAAGGGCCCCACATGGAGCAGCCGTCGCTTGGTGCTCGCCCAGGAGAAGGTCGGGTTCTCCTTGAACGACACCGTGGTGGACGCGGGTGCCGAGATCAAGATGTGGTACGCCAACCACGTCGAGGCCGTCTACGTCATCGAGGGGCGGGGCGAACTGGTCGACGACGAGACCGGTGCAGAGCATCGTCTCGAGCCCGGGGTGATGTACTTGGTCGACGCACACCAGCATCACACTCTGCGCGCCCACACCCGGTTCCGCGCGGTCTGCGTGTTCAACCCGCCACTCACCGGCCGCGAGGTTCACGATGAGAACGGCGCCTTCCCACTGCTGACGGAAGAGGATCAGTGAGCGACACCTTTCCCGAGTCCGAGCCGCTGCGTGGTTTCGCCAGTGACAACAACGCCTCCGTGCACCCGGCCATCATGGCGGCGCTGGCCGCCGCCAACGAGGGCCACCAACCTGCCTACGGCGCGGACGTCCACACTGTTCGACTGCGCGAGCTGGTCAAGGGCCATTTCGGCGAGCGTGCCGATGTCTATCCGGTGTTCAACGGCAGTGGCGCCAATGTAGTTGGGCTGCAGGCGATGTGCGACCGGTGGAGCGCGGTGATCTGCCCGGAGTCCGCACACATCAACCTGGACGAGTGCGGCGCACCTGAGAAGGTGGCCGGGCTCAAACTGATTCCGGTATCCACCTCCGACGGCAAGCTGACGCCGGAGCTGCTCGACCGGTACGCATGGGGCTTCGGCGAGGAGCACCACGCCCAGCCGAAAGTCGTCTCGATCACCCAGAGCACCGAGCTCGGCACCCTCTACACACCCGGCGAGATCGCCGCGATCGGCGCGCTGGCGCGCGAGCGCGACATGCTCGTGCACGTGGACGGCGCCCGGCTGGCCAACGCGGCCGCCGCTCTCGACCTGCCGCTGCGCGCGTTCACCACCGACGCCGGGGTGGACGTGCTGTCGTTCGGCGGCACCAAGAATGGCTTGATGCTCGGCGAGGCGATCGTGGTGCTGAACCCGGACGCGGTGCGCGGCATGACGTACCTGCGTAAGGCGTCGATGCAGCTGGCCTCCAAGATGCGGTACGTGTCGGCCCAGCTCGTCGCCCTGCTGGAGGGCGACCTGTGGCTGCGCAACGCCCGGCACGCCAACGCGATGGCGGCCCGGCTGGCAACGGCCGTCGCCCGGGTGCCCGGCGTCGAGATCGTACGGCCGGTCCAGGCCAACGCCGTCTTCGCCATACTGCCCCCGGAAGTCACCGAGCGCCTGCAGAAACGGTTCCGCTTCCACACCTGGGACGAACGCACCGGCGAAGTCCGCTGGATGTGCTCATTCGACACCACCGCCCCCGACGTAGACGCCTTCGCCTCCGCCATAGCCCAAGAGGTCGCAGCCTGAAGGTTGCTGCTGCCGCGCACCGATTCGCGCGCCACGCATGCTTTCGACCGGCAAATTCGTGCGCGGCACCTGAAAAGGTGCGCCGCGCGGTTTCGTTGGTCGCCAAGTGTGTTCGAGGCGGCGCGGGGCTGGGGGAGGGAAGTCCCGAGCAGCGAGTCGTCGGAGGCTCGCATATTCAGCGCTTGGCGGTCAATTTGGCGATATTGGCACGGAAGTCCGCACTCTGGAACGTCAGATCCTCGGCCGCCAGGGCGTAGTCGAGCGTTGCCAGCACGGCCCGCTCTAGTTGCAGGTTGAGCACGCGCTTAGTGCTTTCCACTGCCTGCTGCGGAAGTTCGAGCATCCGCTGAGCACATGCCATCGCCTCCGCGACGGGATCTTCGACGACGTGGTTGACCAGGCCCATCTCACGTGCTCTCGCGGCGGGGATGCGCGCACCGGTGATCGCGTATTCCTTGGCCAGCAGCAGACTCGTGTGTAGTGGCCAGGTGAGCGGGCCACCGTCGGCGGCGACCAAACCGACCTGCACGTGCGGATCGGCCAGATACGCGGTTTCGGCGATGTAGACCATATCGCTCAACGCGACAAGGCTGCAGCCGAGACCAACTGCCGGGCCGTTGACCGCGGCGATCACCGGGATCCGGCAGCGGGCCATGCCGAGCACGATGTCGCGGCCGTCGGCGATGGTCTTCGTGCGCAGCGCACTGTCGCGGCTGAGTTCTTCGAGGTAGGTGAAATCGCCGCCCGCGGAGAAGGCCCGGCCGGCGCCGGTCAGCACGGCTACGCGCGCCTGCGGGTCCGCGCTGAGCCGCGGCCACAAGCGGGCCAACCCGTTGTGCAGCGGATCGTTGACGGCGTTGAGGGCATCGGGCCGGTTCAGCGTGATGATTCGGACCGGTCCTTCGGCGCGGACATCGATTTCGGCTGGCATCTCATACATTTCGAACTCCCAATCCCAGGATGCGCGCGGCGATGATGTTCTTCTGTATCTGCGAGGTGCCGCCCATGACGCTCTGTGCGCGGCTGTAGAAGTAGGACCCGAGCAGTTCCGGATCGCGAGTACCGCCGACGGCCAGCGCCGCATGGCCTACCGACTGGTCGACCCAGGTCATGAGCAGCTTGTCCAGCGACCCGTCGGGCCCGTGGGTGACGCCGTCGAGTTGTTCGGAGAGCCGGCGCCGCACGTGCAGGCGCAGCATCTCGGTCTGCACCGCCGCCCAGGCGAGTTCCTCGGGCGCCTTGCCCTCGACACGAGCGGCCAACTGGCGCACCAGCTTTCCGTATCGCGCCGCGAATCCCAAAGTGGACGGCTCGCGTTCATGTCCGACGACCGTCATCGCCAGCTGCCAGCCCGCACCGGGCGCACCGACCAGTTGATCCGCGGGCACGATAGCCCCGTCGAATTCCACCTGACCGAATTCCCGGGTCACCCCGCTGATCATCCGCAGTGGCCGCTGCCGCACACCCGGTTGCTCCATCGAGATGATGAAGGCCGAAATACCTTTGTGCCGTGGCGCATTCGGATCGGTACGCGCCAACAGCAGGCACCAGTCGGCGACATCGGAATAGCTGGTCCAGATCTTGTGGCCGTTGACCACGTAGTGATCGCCCTCGCGCGTCGCGGTGGTCGTCAGCGCGGCCAGATCCGAACCGGCCCCTGGCTCGCTGAAGCCCTGGCACCAGCGCTCGGTGCCGTTGATCATGCCGGGCAGGAACCGTTGCCGCAGTTCCTTGCTCGCGTGCCGTCCGAGGCCAGCGACCAGATAACCGAGGCTGGGCCGCGGTGGCGCGCCCGCGATCGCCAACTCCTCGTCCAGGATGACGTCGTAGATCGGCGAGAGGTCGTGGCCACCGAATTCTCGCGGCCACGACAGTCCGAAGAATCCGGCCGCGTAGAGCGCCTGGTGCCATTCGCCCTGCCGCGCCCAATATTCATCACCCGAGGTCGGAAAGGTCCCGGCCACCTCGGCCAGCCAGGCGCGCAGGCGGGCCCGGAATTCGGCCTCCTGCGGTGCGTCACGAAAGTCCAAGGTCGATCTCCTCCAGGCTGACGGGGAACAATTCGGTCGAGGTCAGGGCCCGACGCAGGTAGACGTGCGCCAGGCACTCCCAGGTATTGCCGATGCCGCCGTGCACTTGAATCGCGGTCTCGCACACCGTCCGCGCGGCCCGCGCGCAATACAGCTTCGCGATCCGCGCCGCCCGCATCGACTCGGCATGTGGCAGTTCGTCGACCGACCAAGCCGCGTGGCGTGCGACGCTGATCGATCCCTCGATCAGGGCCTGGCTCTCGGCGAGCAGGTGTGCCACCGCTTGATACGAGCCGATTGTATTGCCGTACTGCGCACGGACTTTCGCGTATTCGACGGCTAGGGACTGTGCGCCGCGGGCGACGCCCACCAGATCCGCGGTGGTTGCCACCAGCGCCAATGCCTGCCACTGAGCCACGTGCTCGGCGGACAGTTCGCCGAGGACGTCGAATCGACCGGTGAGTTCCGCATCGACCCTGGTGAGATCGGCACCGGGCAGTTCGGCACCGACGCGGCCGACAAGCAGTTGGCCGTCGTCGATCACCAGCGCGCGGTCGGCGCTGTGCGCGTCGATCGCCCGGCCCGTCACCGCCATGGTCCAGCGGTGATCGTCGTCGGCCGGGCCGCGCAGATGGTCTGCCAGGACCGGCCCCAGGAACGGCACATCGACCAAACCGCGCCCGAACTCCTCGGCCACGATCGCCACCTCGACTCCGGAGGCGCCGTCCGAACGCAGCGCCCGCCAGCCGGTCTGGTCGACCGCCTTCTCCAGCCGGGTCACCCGCGCCGCGTCGTCGAGGTCGAGCACCGAACGGGGGCCGAGGTCATCGGCTAATTTCGCGGCGGCGTCGCGCAACTGTCGTTGTTCACTCGTGAGACGAACGTCCATACTGCTCCTTGAGAATTCGGCGCAACACCTTGCCGGAGGGCAGGCGCGGGATTTCGGGGACGAAAACCACGCGGCGCGGTCGCTTGTATCCGGCCAGCCGGTCGCCGACCAGTGCGATGAGTTCGTCGGCGGTGACGGTCGCGGTGCGGGTGACTGCCGCCACGATCGCCTCCCCGTCGGCGGCGTCGGCGATGCCGAACACCGCGCAGTCGCCCACCGCGGGATGTCCGTGCAGCACGGCCTCGATTTCGGCGGGTGCCACCTGGAAGCCGCGGACCTTGATCATTTCCTTGGATCGGTCGGTCAGCTGGACCCAGCCTTCGGCGTCGATTCGGCCGATATCACCGGTCCGGTACCAGCCGTCGTCGAAGGCGTCGCCGGTCGCCTCGGCCGGTAGATAACCGGCCATCAGCGACGGCGACCGCGCCTGGATTTCACCGATCTCACCTGGACCCAAAGGTTCCCCGGTCGCCGTCGACACCACCCGCAGTTGCACGTCCGGCGCTGCTTTTCCAACGCTGTCGTACCGCACATCCCCGATCGGACTGCACGCGATGACCGGCAGCTCGGTGGTTCCGTATGCGGGCAGCCAACCGACACCGGTTCGGGCGGTGACGGTTTCGGCGACTGCGGCGGTGACCGGCGTCGCACCCCACATGATGTGGCGCAGCGAGGACAGGTCATAGGACTCGAGCTCGGGATGCGCGGCCATTGCCAAAGCGATGGGCGCGACGGCCATTTCGATGGTGATCCGGTCCTCGGCGATGCACTGCAGCATCCGTTCCAGATCGAAGCGCCGGTGCAGCCGCATCCAGGCGCCCGCTGCCAAGACGGTCACGATATTGAGCAGCCCCAGGATGTGCGAGGGCGGCGTGACGATCTGCAAGCGGTCGTAAGAGTTCAACTCCAGCACCTGGGTCCACTGCCGCACCGCCGCGGCGAGCGAGGCGTGGGTGTGCCGCACCGCCTTCGGCAATCCGGTAGTGCCCGAACTGAATACGAGCACCGCGTCGGATTCCGGATCGGGTCGCCCGAACGTGCGCGTCAGCGGGGTGATCGGGTCATCGAGGTGACGGGTCGGCAGCAGCTCGGCCAATATCGGCGAATCGCCCAGTCCGTACACCGGTTCGGTCAGCGCCAGCGCATATTCGACCTCGGCACGTTTCCAGGCCGGACTGATCAGGACCGGTGTAGCGCCCAACTGCCACGTCGCCAGCACGGCGACGACGAATTCCGGCCGGTTCGACGACATCAGCGCGACGCGATGCCCGGCGCGCACACCCCGCCCTGCCAATTCCACGGCCAGACCAGCGGCCAGCCGGTCGAGCTGCCCGTGCGTGTATTCGCGGTACTCGAAGGCCAGTGCGACCGGTTCGGTGCGCACGGTCGCGGCAGGGGCGGCACCGCGGTGGCTGTCGTTCGACCCCATTTGAGAAGATCCCGTCTCGTTGGAGAGAATACAATTCTCTTTGTACTAGAATCTTAATACCAGGAGGAGGCAGTTCATGGCGAGACCCCCGTTGTTCCAGCGCGCGACCGTAACGCGGATCGTTAAAGAGAGCGCCGACGCGCGCACGTACGTGCTCGCCCCCCATGACGGGCCGATCGCTTATCAATCCGGGCAGTTCTGCACGTTCCGAGTACACGTGGACGGTAAGGACCTGTTCCGCTCCTACTCGATGTCGAGTGCGCCGGAAACCGACCGTGAACTGATGACCACGGTCAAGCGGGTGCCCGGCGGACAGGTCTCGAACTGGCTGCACGACAATGTGGTCGAGGGCGACGAATTGGAGCTGACCAGGGCGGCAGGCCGATTCTGCTTACGACCCACCGAAGTACCGCTGCTCGGTTTCAGCGGCGGCAGCGGCATCACGCCGATCCTGTCGCTGGCCAAAAGCGCGCTGGCGAGCACCTCTAGGAGGGTGCGGCTGCTCTGCGCTGATCGCGATCGCGAGTCGGTGATCTTCGAGGCCGTGCTCGCGGAGTTGGTCGACCGCTATCCGGGGCGGCTCGAGGTGATCCGTCACCTCGATGCCGACGTGGGCTTCCTGACTCCCGACGCGATCCGCGATTTCGTCGGAGGGGACGGCAGCGGCGACAGTTATGTCTGCGGACCCGAGGCCTTCATGGAGATGGTCGAGAGTGCGGTGCTCGGACCGGGGCTGGTGTTCAGCGAGCGATTCGGCGCACCGGCTCCGGTGCTGCCCGGAGCCGTCGAAACCCCCACGGCCACAACCCGCGTCGGGACCGTCGAAACGCCCACCGTCACCCCTGGCGCGACCACTGACAACACCGTGACGATCATCCTCAACGGCAAGAAGAAATCGGTTCCACGCAAGGACGGCGAAACACTACTCGACAGCGCCCGCCGCGCCGGTCTCACGCCCCCGTTCTCCTGCGAAGCCGGTAACTGCGCCACCTGCATGGCCAAGGTGACGAAAGGCCATGCCACCCTGCGGCGCAACGACGCCCTGACCGACGACGAACTCGCCGAGGGGTATGTCCTCACTTGCCAGGCCGTACCCGACACGGACTCCATCACCGTCGACTACGAATGAGCGCTACGCACGCCCGCGCCGCCGACATTCGCCCGAAGGGGGCCTGCCGATCCGGATCGACTGCATCGTGGGTTCAACGCATATATCTGGGGCACATCATGCGTTTGGCGCGGTTCATGCCATATGGGCCATGGCGCCGATGCTTCGCCTATCTGTCGGCTGTCAGCATGTATCTCGGCCACCTGGGCCGATGGTGACCGGAGAGCCCCGAAGACCGCCCGTCTTCGGGGCTTCCCGCGCCGATCATCCCCTCGGGATCAGCACTTCCGAGCGCTGCACCGTGCCGGTGATCCCGGCCGCATCCTCGCCCGCCAACAGCACGGCGGCACGGGCGATCGTTTCCGGTGGCTCGACCATGTTCGGTGGAATTTCCTGGCCACCGCCGCCGGCTTGCCAGCCTTCGGTCAGTACGACCCGGGTCGGGCTCAGGCAGTTGACCGCGATGTTGTCGTCCTTCAGTTCCGCGGCCAGGCCGAGATAGAGGCGTTCGACGGCGGCCTTGGATACCCAGTACGCATTGGCGCCGCGGATCATATCCACGCCGGTGGTGGTGATCGCGATGAGTGAGCCACGGCCGCGGGCTTTCAGATGCGGTATGACGGCCTTGGTCGTGAGGAAGACGCCGGTCAGATTGACATTCATGCACAGCTGCCAGCGCTCGAGTGGTGTGGTCTCGATCGGGCCCAACCACATCACGCCCGCGTTGGCGACCAGGATATCGATGCCGCCGAATTCGGAAACCGTTGTGGCCACCGCGTTTTCGACCGACTCCTCGTTGGTGACATCGCACACCACGGGCAGTGCCGTTCCGCCCGCGGCAGTGATCCGGTCGGCGACCGATCCGATGGTGCCCGGCAGCTTGCCCTCGGTTTCCGAGCGCGCGGCGACGGCCACCGCCGCACCGGCACCGGCCAGTCCGGCGGCTATCGCCGCGCCGATGCCGCGACTGGCGCCGGCGACGAATGCGACCTTGCCGCTGAGTGTTTCGCCCGAACCGGGGTACGGTCGCCCGTTCATTTCGGTGGGAAGCGCAGCGCGCCGTCGAGTCGGATGATCTCACCGTTGAGGTAGTCGTTCTCGATGATCGACTGAGCCAACTGTGCGTATTCGACCGAGCGGCCCATCCGCTTGGGGAAGGGCACCTGGGGTCCCCAGTAGCCCTCCAACTGGTCGGCGGCCTTGCCGTAGGCGGGCGTATTGACCGTGCCCGGTGCGATGGTGACCACCCGGATGCCGAGCGGGGACAGGTCACGGGCCGCCACCAGAGTCATGCCGATGACGCCCCCCTTGGCCGCCGAGTAGGGGAGCTGGCCGATCTGGCCCTCGTACCCCGCGATCGAGGCGGTGTTCACGATGACGCCGCGGGCGCCCTCGTCCAGCGCCTCCGTTTTGGCGATGGCCGCGGCCGACAGGCGCAGCACATTGAATACTGCGGTCAGATAGAACTCGATGGTGGTGCGGAAACCGTCGAGTGCCAGTGGCGACCCGTCCTTGCCCACCAGGCGGCCACCGGTGGCCGGGCCACCGTGGGTGTCGACCGAAATGCGGAGCGGTCCAAGGGATTCCGCCTCGGCAATGGCGGCGAGCATCGCCTCCTCACTGGTCGCGTCGGTGTGCACGTAGCGGATGCCGAGTTCTTTCTCGAGTTCCTTGCCCTTGTCGTCGGCGACATCGGCGACCACCACCTTCGCTCCGGCGGCGTGCAGGCGACGCACGGTGGCCTCGCCGAGTCCACCGGTGCCGCCGACGACGATGGCAGCGCTCCCACTGATCTGCATATCGCAATCCTCTCTTGCAACTAACACTCTCCTATGGAGAGAATAATGTTCTCATGAATATCAGCATGATCCTAGACATGGCCGCATCGGCGGGCGATCGGACCGTGATCACGGTCGGCGATCGCTCGCTGACCGCCGCCGCCCTGCTCGGCAATGCGCGTCGCGCGGCCGTCCGGTTCCAGCGGCACCCCGCGGTGCTGTTTCTGGGGGCGAATCACCTGGCCTATCCGGTCGCGCTCTTCGGAGCGGCGCTGGCCGGGGTGCCATTCGTGCCGCTGAACTATCGACTCGGCGAACAGCAGTTGGCCACGTTGCTGGATCGTCATCCGGGGGCGCTGGTGTTGCGGCCCGAGGACCTCGACGCCTTGGTTCAGGAGGGCGACGATGTGGCTGAACTCGAGGTGCCATGGGATGGCGATGCGGTCGCCGCGATCATCTACACCAGCGGCACCACCTCCGCACCGAAGGCGGCGCTGCTGCGGCATCGGCATCTGATGGCCTACCTGCTGAACACGGTCGAGTTCGGCGCCGCGGAAGAGACGGATGCGGCGCTGGTATCGGTGCCGCCCTATCACATCGCGGGCCTGACAAATCTGCTGTCGAATCTCTACTCCGGCCGCCGCGTGGTCTATCTCGCCGCGTTCGACGCGTCCGGCTGGCTGGAAACCGTTCGGCGCGAACGAATCACCCACGCCATGCTGGTGCCGACCATGTTGGCGCGCATCGTCGCAGCCGTCGACGGCGCTGACGCGGGTGTCCCGACGCTGGCGAGCCTCGCCTACGGCGGCTCGCGCACGCCGCGCCCGGTGCTCGAGCACGCGCTGCGGGTGTTCCCGGATACCGGCTTCGTCAATGCGTACGGACTCACCGAGACCGCATCCTCGATCGCGGTACTCGGACCCGACGATCACCGCGCGGCCTTCGGCTCCGACGATCCGGCCGCCCGCGATCGACTCGGCTCGGTGGGGCAGCCGCTACCCGGGATCGAGATCCAGATCCGCGCGGAATCGGGTGAGCCGGCCATGGCGGGGGAGGTCGGGCTGGTATTCGTGCGCGGCGAGCAGATCTCCGGTGAATACGGCGCCCGCAGCGCGCTCGATGACGAAGGTTGGTTTCCCACAAGGGATCTGGGCCGCCTAGACGCCGATGGCTATCTGTTCATCGAGGGACGCGCCGACGACACCATCATCCGCGGCGGCGAGAACATCGCACCCGCCGAGATCGAGGACGTGCTGCTGGAATATCCGGGTATCACCGAAGCCGCGGTGATCGGGGTGCCGGATCCGGAGTGGGGGCAGCGCCTGGTCGCGGTGCTCGTCGGAGTCGGCGAGCCGGAGGAGATCAAACAGTGGGTCCGCACACGGCTGCGGTCGTCCAAGACGCCCGACACCATCGTGTTCCGCCGCGAACTGCCCAAGACCGAAACCGGAAAACTGCTGCGCCGCAACCTCGTCACCGAAATGGAGAACACCAATGCCTGAAGCTGTCATCGTGTCCGCCCTGCGCGCTCCGATCGGAACCGCCCGCAAGGGCACGCTGCGCGATACCAATGCCTTCGACCTGGCCAAGCATGTGGTGGCCGCGGCCGCCGATGGGCTCGACCCGGCACGTATCGATGACGTCGTTCTCGGCGAGGGCCGCTACGGCGGCGGCGTACTGGCTCGGCACGCGGCGATCACCGCTGGACTGACCAATGTCGCCGGTGTGGCGCACAACCGGCACTGCGCAGCGGGCATGGCCGCCGTGCAGACCGCGGCCGCCGGTATCCGTGCGGGGATGGACGAACTCGTCATCGCCGGTGGCGTGAATTCCGAATCCACCTCGCCGCGTGTACGTTTCCGGGTCGGCGCGGACGAATGGATCGACCCGTGGGTCGCGCCGAGCCATCCGGACCGGCCGGACGCGCCCTGCCTGGACATGTCGATCACGGTCGGGTGGAACACGGCGGTGGCGTCCGGAATCTCGCGCGCGGAGATGGATGCGTGGGCGTTGCGCTCGCACCGCAATGCCATCGCCGCCATCGACGAGGGCCGGCTCGAGGAGGAGATCGTGCCGATCGACACTCCGCACGGACTGTTCGCGGTCGATGAGCACCCGCGCAGGGACACCAGTCTGGAAAAGCTGGCCGGATTGAAGGTGCTGCACCCGGAGATCGAGGGCTTCAGCATCACCGCGGGCAATGCGTCAGGCTCCAATGACGGTGCCGCGGCCTTGGCCATTGCCAGTGACCGGCTCGGATTGCCCGCACTCGGCATCATCCGCGGGTGGGCCTCGGTCGGCGTCGATCCGCACGACACCGGGCTGGCACCGATCGAGGCGATCACCAAGGCCGTCGCGCGGGCCGGTATTTCGCTGTCGCAGGTGAGTCTGTACGAGATCAACGAGGCGTTCGCCTCGGTGCCGATCGCGGCGACCAAGGCGCTCGATATCGATCCCGATCGAGTCAACTTCAGCGGCAGCGGCTGCTCGCTCGGCCATCCGGTCGCCGCAACCGGCGCCAGGATGATCGTCACACTGGTGCACGAATTGCGTCGTCGTGGTGGCGGTTTCGGAATCGCGGCACTGTGCGCGGGTGGCGGGATGGGATCGGCCACCGTCATCGAGGTTCCGGCCCCCTAGCACGTGGGCACTATTGCGGAGCTCATCGCCGCCGCGCGGGCCGGATCGGTGCGGGCGGCGGGGCGGTTGCTGAGCGCGGTCGAGGGACCACAGCGCGCCGAGGTGCTCGCATTGCTCGACGCGGTCCCGGTTCGGGTCATCGGAGTCACCGGGCCGCCGGGCGCGGGGAAGTCGACCACGATTGCGGCGCTGGTCGCCGCCTACCGCGAGCAGGGCCTGCGGGTGGCGGTGCTCGCGGTCGATCCGTCCTCGCCGTACAGCGGCGGTGCGTTGCTCGGTGATCGAATTCGGATGGCGCAGCACATCAATGATCCCGATGTGCTGATCCGCTCGGTGGCCACGCGCGGACACCTGGGCGGTCTCGCGGCCGCGGTGCCCGCCGCCATCCAATTGCTCGGCGCGCTCGGCCATGAGCTGATCCTGCTCGAAACCGTCGGTGTCGGGCAGTCCGAAATCGAGATCGCCGCGATCGCCGACCCCACCCTGGTGATTCTGAATCCCGGTGCGGGAGACGCGATTCAGGCCGCGAAAGCGGGTCTGCTCGAGGTCGCCGACATCCTGGTCGTCAACAAGGCCGACCGGGAAGGCGCCGACCAGACGGTACGGGACCTGCATCAGGAGTCGGCCGCCCCGATCCTCGCCCTGGTCGCAGCCAAGGGCGTCGGGATCACCGAGCTGGTGGCCGCGATCGACGCGCACCACCGCGCCGACACTCTCGCCCGGCGGACCGCGCGGGCACGCGCGCAGATCCTGTCGCTGGCACAGACCCGCTTGCGGACCGATCCGGCGTTGGCGGCATTGGCGGGCTCGGTCGCGGCCGGACGGCTGGACGCCTACACCGCGGCGGAGCGACTGGTTCGCATTTCGCCGGAAATAGCGTATACATCTAATGAGAATGACATTTCCACCTGATGGAGGACGGCATGGCAAAGGCTCTCGCGCCCGATGTCTCGACGTGGCCGGCGCAGAACCCGCAGTTGATCGGCAGCCGCTGCGCCGCATGCAGCGCGGTCACCTGGCCCCGACAACCGCGCTGCCCCAGGTGCAGCGGCCCGGATATGTCCGAACGGCTGCTGCCCCGACGCGGCACGCTCGTGGCCTGGACCACCCAGGGCTTCGTCCCCAAACTGCCGTACGCGGGCAAGGAGTCGGCCGAGAACTTCGAGCCGTTCGGGATCGGTCTGGTCCAACTGGGCGATGATGTGCGGGTGGAGGCCCGGCTAACCGTGGCCGATCCGGCCGAGCTGCGCTTCGGGATGGATGTCGAGCTGGCCTTCGTCCCCCTGTATGTCGACGACGACGGAAACGACGTCGTCACTGTCGCTTTCGCACCGGCCTGACGTACGGCTACCGAGGAGAAATGACATGAACGACGTTGCCATTATCGGCGTCGGCCTGCACCCGTTCGGCCGCTTCGCCAAGTCGGCCATCGAAATGGGCGCCGACGCAATCCAATTGGCGCTCACCGACGCCGGTGTCGAATGGAAGGACATCCAGTTCGGCTTCGGCGGCAGTTATGAGGTCAGCAATCCCGATGCCGTGACCCGGCTCGTCGGGCTCACCGGAATCCCGTTCACCAATGTGTTCAATGCCTGTGCCACCGCGGCGAGTTCGATCGAACAGACCGCGGAGGCGATCCGGTCCGGACGATACGACATCGGCATCGCGGTCGGCATGGACAAACATCCCCGCGGCGCGTTCACCGACGATCCGGCCAAGCTCGGGTTGCCCGCTTGGTATGCGGAGAACGGACAGTTCGTCACCACCCAGTTCTTCGGGATCAAGGCGAACCGCTACATCCACGAGCACGGCATCTCCCAGCGCACCCTGGCCAAGGTCGCCGCCAAGAATTTCCGCAATGGCGCGCTCAATCCGAACGCCTTCCGGCGCAAGCCGATTCCGGAAGACCAGATCCTGAACTCGACGATGCTGAACTATCCGTTGACGCAGTTCATGTTCTGCTCGCCCGACGAGGGTGCCGCGGCCGTGATCATGTGCCGCGGAGATATCGCGCACCGCTACACCAGCAATCCGGTATACCTGCGCTCGACCGCGATCCGCACGCGGCGCTACGGCGCGTACGAGGTGCACAGCACCTGGGCGGCGATCGATGAGGACGTCTCGCCCACGGTGTACGCATCCAGAGCCGCCTTCGAGGCGGCCGGAATCGGGCCCGAGGATGTCGACGTGATCCAACTCCAGGACACCGACGCGGGCGCGGAGGTGATCCATATGGCCGAGAACGGTTTCTGCGCCGACGGCGACCAGGAGAAGTTGCTCGCCGAGGGCGCGACCGAGATCGGCGGACGCCTGCCGGTGAACACCGATGGCGGCCTCATCGCCAATGGCGAGCCCATCGGCGCCTCCGGTATCCGGCAGGTCTACGAACTGGTGCTGCAATTGCGCGGCCAGGCGGGCGAGCGTCAAGTGCCGGGTAATCCCCGAGTCGGCTATGCCCAGGTCTATGGGGCACCCGGTACCGCGGCGGCATCGGTTCTCAGCCTCTGACAGCGTTTCGACCCCACCCGGCAAGGAGGAGTAGCCCGATGCTGATACGTGAGGGACAGGTCGCCGTGATCACCGGCGGTGCGAGCGGCATCGGCTACGGCCTGGCCGAGGCGCTCGCCGCGCGCGGCGTACGGCTGGTCATCTCCGATATCCGTGAGGACGGCCTGATCGCGGCGGCGGCAGCATTGCGCGACGCCGAGGTCACGGCCGTGGTGGCCGATGTGAGCGATGAGACGTCGGTGCGCGCGCTGGCCGAGCGCACCATGGATGCCTACGGCCGGGTGGATCTGGTCTGCAATAACGCCGGTGTGGTGTGCCCGGCCGCGCCGCTGTGGGAGCAGGACGCGGCCACCTGGCAGCGAATGATCGGGGTCAAGATTCTCGGTGTCGTCCACGGCGTCAAGGCATTCGCGCCGTTGCTCATCGCCCAGGGCACTGGGCATTTCCTCAACACCGCCTCCTCCGGCGGCCTGGCACCGCTGCCCGGTCGCACGCCCTACACCGGCACTATGCACGCGGTAGTCGGTCTGACCGAAACGCTCGACCTCGAGCTCGAGGAGGCAGCCCCCGGGCTTGGCGCGACCGTGCTGTGCCCGGGACTGGTCGACACGCCGCTCGGGCAGAACTCCGCCGCGCTTGGCGCGATCGAACTACCGGCGGGCGCGACCCCGTCGATGCGCAGCCTCGCTGCCACCCGCGGCGGAATCCTATCCCCGCGTGAGGTCGCCGAGTCCGCGCTCGCCGCGATCGAAGCGGGCCGTGTCCACGTGGCTCCCGGCGACGGCGTGGCCGCCCGAGCGAGGGCACGGGTGGACTCGCTGCTGGCCGACATCACCGCCGCCTGACCGCGAATAGCCACTGCTGCAACACGTGCGGGCCGCCACCACTGCTCGTTGACCGCAGCGCAATGTGCAGGCATCACTGTGCCCGGTTTGCCGAATTAGTCACTGCAGCAACAGATATCACGGGCGCCCGACAACGGATCAGCCGTGTGCAGCTGTGATGTGCTCAGCCGAGCGTGACCGCGATGCGCACAATCACTGTTGCCTGTCCGCGAACTATCCACTGCGGTAATAAAACGCGTGGGCTCGACTACCGCTCAGCCGAGTGCGGCCACGAGGTACTCAGCCGAGCAGGGCCACAATGTGGCATCGCCGGTCGCTTGGCGCGCGAACTAGGGACCGCGGCAATAATTCGCATGGGCTCGACTACCGCCCAGCCGAGTGCGGCCACGAGGTACTCAGCCGAGCAGGGCCACAATGTGGCATCGCCGGTCGCCTGGCGCGCGAACTAGCGACTGCCGCAATAGATATCACGGAGCACGACAACGGCTCAGCCGAGTACGGCCGCGATATGCGGTAAGTCGAGCGTCGACCGAATCCCGGGCTCGGCGGCGCACACCGAGGGGATCGCATTGCCACCTTGTCCGCGCTGTGCACGAACAGGCCGACCAACTCCATCCGCGGATGTTCGACCACACCGCGCAGAGCGCGCGCGCCGATGGTGCCGGTGGCCCACTGCGCCACCCGGTGCTTGCGGTTTTCCTCGGCAGATCTGTCGATCACCATTCGATTCACGACCACTTCTTCACCCGACCTCGGAGGGGAAGCGCACCATGGCTTCCTGCGCGTACGAGGCGACCAATCGACCGTTCTCGGTCAGCACATCGCCGCGGCCGAAACAGCGGCTGCCCGCCATGAGCGGGCTGTGCTGACGCAGCAGCAGCCACTCGTCGGTACGGAACGGTCGATGGAACCAGATGCTGTGCGAGGTCACCGCCGAATGGAATGCGGTGCCGTTACCGCGCTGGCACACACCCTCGATCGGCCGCAGCGCCGTGCCGATGAGGTTCAGATCGGTCGCGTAGGCGGTGATCGCCGCGGCCAGTCGCGTATCGACATCCGGTGTGCGCATCCAGAACTCGAATTCGGATGGGGCGGAGGCGGTGTCGTCGAGATCGACCGCGGACCGGGTTTCCCAGGGCAGCAAGTCCCACGTCACCTTGTGCTCGGCACTCAGCAGCGCGGGCACGGCGGGCACGCTCTGATGCTCCGGCCCCGCCGCCTCCGTGTGCAGCGATACCGATGCGGTGGCCACGACCCCGTAGCTCTGCTCGGCGACGATGGTCACGGTGGCGAAGGAGCGGCCCTCGTGATGCCGGCGCACCCGATAGCGGATCGGCTCATCGGTCCTGCCCTCGCGCGGGAACAGTGCGTGCAGTGACTTGACCGATTTGTCTGGACACGTCAGATCGGCCGCGCGGATGAACTGGCCGAGTAATTGCCCACCGAAGACGCGATAGTACTCGAGCTGCTGATTGCGTCCCTCGAAGACGGATTCGTCGTCGAGGGACTGCCGAGCGGTCAGGTCGAGACAGCCGAGAAGATCATTCCAGAGGTCGGGCATACTCCCGAGTGTAAGTGAAACTCTCTCTCGCTGAGAACGATATTCTCACTCCTTGGTGAAGCCGTGCGCGCAGAAGTTCCAGACCTCGGTCGCGGTGATCGGATGCACGGTCTCCTCATCGGTGCCACCGGTGGACTGTGCGATGAACATGACCGTCTGCATGACCATCGCCCCGGTCCGTCGCGGATTCGCGTCCGAACGCAGCTGATCGGCGTCTTTGGCCTGCTCCATCAGCTCGGTGAACAGCGTGAGCAGCGGTGCGTGCGCGACCTTGACCTGCGCCGGATGGGTGACGAGCAGCTGTGGCGCGAAGTCGGTGAACAGCGGGCGCTGTGCGGCCGGATCGGGCCGGGACAACTCGAACAGCAACTCGACGGTGACTCGCAGTCGCTCCAGCGGGTCGGCCTTGGCGTCGGCGGCGGCGCGCAGTTGGTCGGCGGTGCGCACGAGCGCGTCTTCGAAAAGGGCGAGGAGTAGTTCGTGCTTGCCGTCGAACTGCAGATAGAAGCTCCGCAGCGATTGACGTGAACGATCGACGACTTCCTGCACAGTGAAGTCGGTGCTGCCCTTCTCGGTGATGATGGCCTGCGCCGCGTCGAGGAAACGCTGAACGCGCTGTTCGGCGCGCAGTTTCGCGGTTCGTAACGAGCGCTCGACGGCGCGCTGCTTCCAGGCTGGCTCTTCGCTCGGGCTGGTCACCGGCGCTCCGGTCCTCGGTCATATAGAGAGAACATGGATGCACTGTACCGGAGAACGTGGTGTCTCCGTGTTGGCTGGACGCAGTGTCAGTGAACAAAGATGAGACTATTACTTTCCGTATCCGAGAATGTTATTCTCGGATACGAGTGTGTCGGAGTGACAAGGAGGCAGGCCGGATGCTTTTGGAGTTCGACTCCGATCAACTGCTGTGGCAGCAAACCGTCCGTGAGGTGGTCGCCAAGCAGTGCCCGCCGACGCTGATCCGCGAGGTGGCCGATAAGGGCGCGGATTCGGAGGGGCTGTGGCGCACCTATGTCGAACTGGGATGGACGGAGCTGACCGACCCGGCCGACGCGGTGGAACTGGCAATCGTGCTCGAGGAGTTGGGTCGGGCCACCGACCCGACCCCCTATCTCGCTACCATGACCCAATTCACCCCTCTCGCACCGGATTTCGTACGTTCAGGGGAACCGGGTGCCGCGGTGTACGACGGGGTGTCGGCAGTGCGTGACCGGGATGGCTGGCTGCTGAGCGGCACCGCGCGTCATGTGCTCGACGGCGATCGCGCGCGGCAGTTGGCTGTGGTGACCGAGGCCGGCGTCTTCGTGGTGCCCGCCGCCGACGTGACCGTGCGGCGGGCGACCGTGTTCGATCCGGTACTGCACCTGGCAGAGGTGAGCTTTGCCGATGTGCGGGTGACCGACGATCGCTACCTGCGTGTCGATCCGAACCCCGCACGCCACCTGGCCATGACGGGACTGGCGCTGACCATGGTCGGCGCATGTCGACGGGTATTGGACATGGTGCTCGAACATGTGCGCACCCGACAGCAGTTCGGCGTGCCGATCGGCTCGTTCCAGGCGGTCAAACACAAGGCGGCCGATATGCATATCGCGATCGAAAGAGCCCGCGCCCTCGCGTATTTCGCGGCGATGACGATCCGGGAGAACGATCCGCGGCGGCGGCTGGCGGCGTCGATGGCCAAGGCCGCGGCGGGTGAATGCCAGTCGCAGGTATTCGGTCGGGGCATGCAGTTATTCGGCGCCATGAGCTTTACCTGGGAAAACGACCTGCAGTTCGCGCTCAAGCGGGCCAAAGCCGGTGAGCTGCTGCTCGGCGGCGCGGCCGAGCACCGGGCGCTGATCGCCGAGGAGTACCGTGCGTCTGACTTTTGATACCGAGGTCGAGGAGTTCCGGGCCGAATTCATCGCCTTCCTCACCGAATTCATGCCCGATGAGGCGGTGGCCGCCCAGGATCGCCCGATATCCAGTGCGGAGGTTCCGCCCTGGGCACGGGAATGGCAGCGGCTGCAGTTCGACCACGGCTGGTTGCTGCCCGGCAACGCACCGGAATTCGGCGGCCGCAATGCCGGAATCCTGCAGCAGTACGTGCATTTGGAGGAGCTGTCCAAGCGGCGCATTTATCACAGCTTCAATCCGCAGGGGCTCGGCATCATCGCCGCCTCGCTATTGTCGTTCGGCAGCGCGGAGCAGAAGAAGCAGTGGGCGGTAAGGATTTTGCGTGCCGAGATCACCGCGGCGCTCGGCATGAGCGAACCGGGTGCGGGCTCGGACCTGGCCGGGCTGCGCACCCGGGCCGTGCGCGACGGCGATTATTTCGTGGTCAACGGGCAGAAGGTATGGACCTCCGGCGCGCACGACGCCGACGTACTGCTCACCTTCGTGCGCACCGATCCGGATGCGCCCAAGCACAAGGGAATCAGCGTGCTGCTGATCCCCACCGACACTCCGGGCGTAACCCGGCGACCGTTCGCCTCCATCTGTGGGCCGCACGATCTGGACTTCAACGAGGTGTTCTTCTCCGACGTCCGGGTGCCCGCGGAAAATCTGGTCGGCCCGCTGCACGGCGGCTGGGGCGTGGCCAATGGTTCGCTCGGACATGAGCGCACCCTGCTGTGGCTCAGTTTCGCCGACCGGCTGCAGGAGCTGATCGAGGACTTCCATCCGCGCACCGTCATCGATCGCGACCGTTACGCGACGCTGGTCATGGATGCCCAGGCACTGCGGTTGCTCGGTTCGGCGGCGCTGGCGCGCGAGGCGCGAGGTCAACAGGATGTGGCCGCGCTGTCGGTGCTGAAACTGCTCGGTTCGGAGGCGGTGCAGAACGGTGCGGAACAGGCGCTGTCCGCGCAGGGGGCCGAGGGCCTGATCCATCCGGCGATGACCGCGCCGTTCAACCCGCTGAACAACGACAATTTCATCAGCAGTTGGTTCGAGCGGTATGTCCGCAGCTTCGCCGGAACCATTGCCGGCGGCACTTCCGAAATTCAGCGCAATATCGTCGCCGAGCGGGTGCTCGGACTGCCCAGGTAGCGGAGTTCGCCATGCACATCCTGTACGCCGTCGCCGATAAGATCGCGACCATCACCCTGAATCGTCCCGAGGTCGCGAACGCCCAAAACGGTGAACTGCTGGACGAACTCGATGCGGCCTGGGCGCGGGCGGCGGCCGATGACGATGTGTCGGTGATCGTTTTGCGGGCCGAAGGCAAGCATTTCTCCTCCGGTCATGATCTGCGCTCGGGCGGGCCGCTTCCGGACAAGATCACCCTGGACATGATCTACAACGTCGAATCGCGCCGCTATCTGGAATATTCGCTGCGCTGGCGAAATGTGCCGAAACCCTCCATCGCCGCGGTGCAGGGCCGCTGTATCTCCGGTGGACTGCTGCTGTGCTGGCCGTGCGACCTGATCGTCGCCGCCGAGGACGCCCTCTTCTCCGATCCGGTCGTACTGATGGGTATCGGCGGCGTCGAATATCATGGGCACACTTGGGAATTGGGGCCCCGCAAGGCCAAGGAGATCCTGTTCACCGGGCGCCCGGTCACCGCGCGCGAGGCCGAGCAGGTCGGCATGGTGAACAAGGTGGTGCCGCGCACCGAGTTGGATGCGCAGACCACCGCGCTGGCCACCCAGATCGCCAAAATGCCGCCGTTCGGACTGCGTCAGGCCAAGCGCGCGGTGAATCAAACGCTGGACGTCCAGGGCTTCTACGCCGCCATCCAGTCCGTCTTCGACGTGCACCAGACCGGTCACGGCAATGCCCTCAGCCACGCCGGGCTGCCGATTCTGGCGTATCTGGACGAGATGAAGCAAAAGATGCAGTAGGTCGACTGCGGCGTGTGCGCGTGACGGCGACCTGGGAGCTGATTCTGGTTGTGGCGGAATGGCTTTTCGCCGAATGCGGATGGTAGCGGTGTCGAATCGGCAGACAACCGAGGCGGCGAGCACTCGGCGGCGAGAACGATCTCTCGCTTGCCGATCTGGTGGCGTTGCTACCAGACGCTTGCTATCAGATCGAGCAAGAGCGGAGCAATGGCCGGGCTCGCCGCGATGGTACCTGCCGCAGTCAGGCTGTGCGGGGCCGCCATCGGAATCGGTTACGACAGCGCCACCTTCGCGTGCGATGAGAACGCCAGCGGCTTTGCCAGCCGGGACCTGTTGCGGGAGTTGGCCTCCAGTCAAAACCACTGAAAATCAGCCGGGTTCCGAGGAGATCGGTTCTACTATTTGTCATGTCTTCCACCTCCACAGTCAGCGGCCTGCCCCCGATGGTCGCCGGCCGCCTCCGGAATACCAAACATTTTGTCGTCGACCCGATCTCGTTCCTCTCCGACTCCATGACCCACCACGGTGACGTCTTTCGGTTCCAACTGATCAACGGGAGCATGGTCGGGATCACCCATCCCCACCACATCAAGTACGTCTTGCAGGAACGCATGGCGAACTTCACCCGCGAGACCCAGATGTACGACATTATCGAGCCGTTCGTGGGGCGAGGGCTGGCGACCATCGCCGACCACAACCGGTGGAGACGCAACCGGCGCCTCGTCCAACCGGCCTTCCACCACAAGAAGATCAGTGCGCTGAGCGAGATCATGGTGGCCGAGATCGACTCCATGTGTGACGAATGGGCCGAACACGCCCGCGCCGGACGGACGGTCGATATCGGTGAGCAGATGAGCCACCTCACGCTGCGGATCGTGGTGCGGGCGCTGTTCGGATTGGATCCCAACGGCCCGGAGGTCACCGGCTTCGCCCGCGCGACGCAGAAGGTGAACGCCGAGTTGGGGAAGTTCGTGCGAATGCCCTTGGTTCCCTTGAAGTTTCCGACGCCCAGCCATCGCCGTTTCTGGCGCGGGATCGCCGAAATGGATGCCATTGTCTACAAGGTGATCGACGACTTGCGCGACTCCGGCAGCGGTGGGCTGCTGTCTATGCTCATCAACTCCACGGACGCCGATACCAACGAGAAACTCACCGACCTGGAACTGCGTGACGAGGTCGTCACCATGCTCTTCGCCGGTCACGAGACCAGCTCCTCGGCGTTGACGTCGGCCATACTGCTGTTGCAACTGCATCCGGAGGTCCGCCAGCGGCTGCGCGATGACGTTGACAGCGCCTTGACCGGCAGGCATGCCACCCTGGCCGACCTGCCCACGCTGCCCTACAGCAAGCAGGTACTCGAGGAGGTGTTGCGGCTCAAACCGCCGGCATGGATGGGGCAGCGGCGCGCCGCCGAGGACGATGAGATCGGGGGCTACCACATTCCGGCAGGCACTCCGCTGATGTACAGCTTCTACCACGCGCATCGAAACCCCGAGTGTTGGGACCGGCCCGACACCTTCGACCCGGACCGCTTCGCCGCCGACGCGGTCGCCGGCCGTGACCGGAACTTGTGGCTGCCCTTCGGCGCGGGCGGACACCTCTGCATCGGCAACGCATTCGCGATGATGGAGATGCAGCTGGCGCTCTCGACCATAGTCAGCCGGTTCGAGCTGACCATCGACAACCCGGACCTCACACCGATCTCCGCGCTGACCCTCAACACCAAGTTCCCGGTCATCGCGACGGTGACCGAACGGCAATAGCCTGCTCCATCCGCGACGCTTTCCGGGCTGCACGCTGGCGGGGCTACCGGAGTTGGGTTACCGAATCCGGCACGACGGGGACTCAGCACGTGCAGAGACCGGCGTACCGTCACTGTGGGGACGTCAGGGTTATTGCTTTGCCCCGTCTAGAAATAGTCTTTGAGCATCTCGGTTGACCACGGAGCCTGGTGAATCTGTCCACGCGGCCCGAACTCCGCGAACCACGGCTTGATATCCAGCACAGGTGTTCCGTCCACCGCGTCCAACTCGGCTACGTGCAGATCCAAGCCGTCTACGCGGAGCAGTCGAGTACGCGACACCCCGAGCCAGTTGATCCGTCGCATATTGCGGTGGCCAAAGATGCCGACCTTCGGCCATGCGGGGTTGTCGCGGGCGCTGCGTGCACCGAAGTGCAGGTCAGTTGGATCGGTCAAGTGGAACCGGAAGACGATTTCGAGGTGGCTGAACGCGTCCAACCCCTGAACGGACTCTTCGGTGAACCGCGGGTCATCTATGCGGATGATCGCCTCGGTACCTCCCCAGTGATCATCTGTGGGTTCGCGACGACCGCCGACCACGTGGGCGATCGGCGTAACTTCGAACACTTCGTCTGCCATTTGACCTCTGTCCTACATTCAGCTGGCGGCTAGATAGTCTGCAGCGCGCTGATCGATCTCGCTGACTCCCGCGACCTGTCGATACGGCGCCACCGTTGCGCGTATGTCGCGGGCAATCTTGCGGGTGCGACCTGACTGGACGCCGTCCATTGCGTTGAGCGCGGATGTCCATGTGGTGCATGCCTGCTCGAGTTCGCCACTGCGGGCCTGCACGGTGCCGAGGTAGCCAAGGGTTACCGCGTGGGTTCGGGTGAACGTCGAGGCTTTGCGTTTGCGGACGCTGAGCTGGAATTGGTCGGCGGCACCGGCCAGGTCGCCCGAATCGCGTAGTGCGCAAGCGGTTTCGTGAGCAAGGCTCGCTTCGGAGAAGAAGAAGACCCGAGCGGGCTCATGATCGGAGTCGGTAGCGGCTGTGAGGTCGCGCTCGGCTTGGAGCAGGGCTTTTGCGGACTCGGCTTTCTGACCGGCTGCGCTCAATGCTTTGGCGTGCACAACCTTCAGGAGCGCGCGCTCACGTGGGCAAGCGGCTCGGTAGCGGTTGCCGCTCACTGATGCTTCGGCGAGTTGGAGCCCTTGTTGGGGGTGGCCGAGGTCGACGGCTTGGTGTGCCATGGCCCGCAGCACGTGCCCCGTCAGTGGGCCATCGTTTGCTTCGACGGAAAGTTTTGTCGCGGTGGTGAAGTAGCGCTGTGCCACTGCGTGTTCGTCGTTGTCGAACGCCATCCACCCAGCCAGATACGCCAATTCGCCGGCCGCTGTGAACATTTCACGTCGCACAGCTTCGCTGGCGAAGGAGCCGTTCAGATAGCTGGTTACCTCGTTGGTCAGATATTGGGCAACAGCCGTTCGTCCATGACCACCTCCGAGCCGTTGGTCGATCTGGGAGAACAGCGACATCACGTCTCGCACTGCGGTTACGTCGGCTTGGCCCACATGACGGAGGGCCGCGTCTTTTCTCGGTCCGATTGACGCTGCCCCGTCGAGCCATCCGGGAAGTAGCACGGACGCGCTGATAGCTGTGGAGTACCCGACACGTAGAAAAGAGCGCCGTTCCACATCAGCCCTTCCGAGGTTGAGCAAGGTTGCTACCGGGTCTTGGATGCCACCAAAACGCCTTTCGTACCACGCTATGACATCGGGTGTCAGTGAGCGCTTTCCGGTCTCGTAGTAGAAGAGCGCGGACTTGCTGTAGGGGATCTGAGCGGCCAGCGTAGCCAGAGATACCCCAGCGGCTTCGCGGGCCGCTCGGAGCTGCGCGCCGACGATAACGGCGGGACCGTCCATGCCGTCGAATCTAGCGTTTGTGAACGCAGTGTGGATGCCAACCCGTATTTCTCCCGGTACTTCCCATGGTCAGCTAGATGTGCGCCCGGAGAGACAACTCTTCTTCCCTTTCATCAGGGAGTTTGTTTCAGGGGCCGGGCGCACCTTAGCCGTCGCCGTACTGAGGGGGCACGACGTTGAACCCAGAACTACCGCATCGCACGCCGCTCGTAGGCCCGCCTGCCGCGCTCGCTGTTGATGTCCCTGCCGACGTTCTCGATCGGTACCTAGACGCCCTGCGCGAGTGGCAACCCGAGCAAACCCGTACTGACCAACCTGACCAAAGGGCCTAGAACCCATGGACCACATCCCTTTTGGCGATACTCCGGTATCGCGCTGCCACTTCTACCGGCGGGTGTGTGATCTGCCCGCGAATGTCGATCCGCCGCACCTGGGCCGCATCGTCATGAAGGCCGAACACGTGTGGGCGATGGTGCTCCCCGCCCATCTCGGCCAAGCCGTGAAAACCAATATGCAGCAGCGTGGTTCGGACATTGGTCCGATTCTGTCGCATCCGCGCTCGAACCGCTGGGCGTACTTGGTGCGGCCGGACATCCCCGATGACGTGCGCCTGTTCGCCGAAATGTTCCGGCTGAACGTGTCGGTAGTACGAACAGGCGGGACCGTGGCGTTACCGTCGCCCGCCGACCACGCCGCGCAGTTCCGGCGCTGGATCGAACCGCCCCGATGCATGTTCCGGCCGTCTGGGCTTGTGGTGGTCGACGCGATCCGCGCTTGCTCGGCACAGTATCGGCCGGTTAGGCGGTGGGCCGCTCATGTCTGAGTGTGGTTGCGGGCCGTGGATCAAGCTGTCGATGTGCGGTATCGGCAGTACTAACAGCAAGACTGGCGAATTGCCGTCGGTTCAGTGTCCGTCCCGGTTCTGCGTGACCATGGCCCCGCTGATCAACTGGAAGATCGGCGACCATGACGGCGTCATGGCCATGATGCCGCCGTTGCCGTGTGCGTGGATCGGCGTGCGGGTCGTCAATGACATTGAGCGCGATCATACGCGAAGGTGAAGCAGTTATGAACCCAAATCCCCTGGCGTCCAAAGCAATCGGCGTTCTCTCGCTCGATGTGACCGGTCCGCATCGGTTGCGGGATGAACGCGTGATCGCCGAGTTGGCGCAGCGACGCGGCTACACCCTGACCGAGCTGGTCACCATCGGCGATGACACGTTCATGCCGACCACGCTCATTGTCGTGACAGCCCACCGCAGAGGCGCGGCGGCGGTCATCGCGCCAAGCACGGCCCACTTCAACAGCCGTGTGCGGGCTATCACTGTGGTGTGTGACCTGATCACGCCGACCAAGTTCGTGGCCTGCGCGAGCACCGAAAGACGGAAGCCGGATCATGAGTGAGCGGGCTTCCCCGTTACCGGGTGATCCGGACGTGCATTTGTCGGTGTTCCTGCACGGTGCGCGGTTCGACTTCGTGGCTTGCCTCACCGCCGCGTTGATCTTCGTGCACGAGTACCAGGCGCGGCATTACGCCGATGCCGTAACGATCCACCTCGGCGACACCAGCGGTTACCAGCGGCTTCCGTGCGAGCGGCTCTACCTTGGTCCGTGAGATGAGACACTGCCCTGCGGTTTCCGACATGCCAGAGCGTCAACGGAATTTGACCGGGTCGAGAACGAGAAGCGACGGAAGCGGAGGAATCATCGTGGGCAGTGACGAGCAGTTCGGTTTGGATCTCGGCGTTCCGGTCGAGCAGACCGAATGGGGTAAATGGGTTGAGCCGGCCCGGCGCAAAGAGCAGGTCCGGAAGTTTCTGGATCGCGCCGGACTGCGCGCCATTCCGGCAAAGCCATGGCCAGAGGGCGCGCCGGAGTTGACCCAGCTCGATGGTGTTGTCGCTGAGCTGTTTCCGGATCTGGCTACCGCGATGGCTCCCGAGAACGCCGATATAGCAGACGCGTTCATTTGCTTTCTCGGTGAATGCTTCATCGAGTTCACCGGAGCGGAATGGATCGATGCCCCATGGTTCGGCCGTGAATATTCGTTCTACGACCACGTAAATCCCGCGCTGCAATACGGATTCGCTGATGCGGAGGCCGATACCGCGTGGGGTTTGATGAAAGACGTTGCCGGTGGCAACTTTTCCCGCACCGCAGGAATGCTGCGGGAGTTCGCCGACCGGTACGCAGAGGAGCGAGCCGAACGTCACTGACCGATATGTGACTAGCGGCGGCCCAACCCTCCTCTCCTGAGAAAGTCCCATATTCGGGGGTGGATACCGCCATGCCTGGCGACGGCTACGACAGAGACCGCGAAGACTTCAGGAACAACGACCGAGGACGAATCTGGGAGAACGGCACAGACAGATTCTTCCGCGACCGAGAGAACGGCTACGACAAGCCGCCGCAGTCTCGCCAATATTGGACTCCGGAAGGTTACCGCCGCTACGACAAGGAAAGAGTCGACGACAAGGGTCACGTTCGCGGAGTCGAGGATAAATCCGGATCGATGACCGGCGACAACGACAGAAAGGAACTGGAGAAGGACCGATTCCTGCTCGAGCGTGGCATTGTCGACCATCTGGTACTGAGAACCGTTGAGGGTGAACCGAAATCGAAAGAAGTGCGGGAACTGATCGACGGATTGGCCCGAGACTACCCCGACAAGTTCACGCATCAGATCATTTCGCGGTGCGACGCCCGCGAGATTTGGGCGCGGGGCTTGGAACGGGAGCCGAGTCCGCAACTCGAATTGCCTAGCGTCGGCGAGCAAGCACGCCTCCAAAAGGAGCGACAGCGGGAGGCGCGCGAACAGGCAGCACGGGAAGCGCGATTACACGTGCAACCGGCCCAGAAGAAGGAACCTCAGCAGCGGGAACGGGAGAACCCGGCGAAGAGCGAAGCGCTTGAACGAGAACCCCTGGACCCGCACGCCAGAGAAAGCGAGCGGGATAAGACGAAACCGCCCGCTGTCGCCAGCGAACGCCCCGAACCTACACCGAAAGCGAGGGAGGTGCGCGAGCGTGAGGAAGCGCAAGCGCGGGAGATGGTCGATCGCCTCGGCGGCTACCTCAGCGACCCACAGAAAGAACAAGTGCTAGCCGTACTGAGGCAAGAGCGAGACAACGAACGCAAAGACATAGCCCTCGAGCTGAAACCCCCACGCGGGCAAGAACCCCCGACGCCACCACCCATACCGCAACGAACGCCGCAGCACGAACATGAAAACGCCCTGACGCGCGCTATACAGGAACGCAACAACGCTAGAGCAGCAGCGAAAGAGGCTGGGCTGTCGCGGGAGATCATGGGCATTCTGGGGCTCAACAGCGACGACCCACCCAAGATGATCGACGTTGACCACGCGGGCATGCACGCCGAATCGGAACGGGAACACTCAATACACCAGAAGCGCGAACGCGAACGCTCCGAGCGGGAACGAGAAGGCCGACACCGGAGCGGTTAACGTGTCCACGCGAAAGTGCCGACCTCGCCGACTGGGTGACACTGCTCGCCGGTACCGGTTTACGTCGTAGTCAGGCCCTCGGATTGTTGTGGTCGGATATCGACCTGGCGGGCCGCGCGCTGCGGAGAACGGGCAAGCTTGTGCGGGTCAAGGGGCAGGGATTGGTGCGGGTTGTCGGCGACGATTATCCCAAGAATCGGCAGGGCGCTATCGCCCTGCCGACTTCGTGGTGGAGATGCGCAGCGGCGTCGCAAGGATTCGGCAGCGCGAAAACCCGCGTCACCACCGAGCAAGCCCGATCTGAGACTCCTCCGTATTCGTTCGGACAGTTTCCGATACGACGGTGATCACGGCCGTGACCTGGTCCAGTTCGCGAGGTATCACACCGCCGAAATGGATCAGGTCGGGCGCGATTACCGCGTCCGCGTTCATCTTCCGGGCCAGCGCGACAAGTTGCGTCACCGGATTGTCGGTCTTGGCGCTGAAGGCAACGGTTTTGGTGAGGTTGTAGCCGAGGCGCCCGGCTAGGCTCCGGATCTGGGTTTCGTCCCACCCTTGCCGTATTCCGGATACATCGCTGCGGAGATAGCCGATCGCGGTTGGAGCGAATTTCATGGCAGGTGCCTCGGGGGATTGGTTTACAGATGAACCAGGCGCGGTGCCGCGCCGGAGGTGCGGATACGGGTGCCCGCCTCACGGGTGAGTTCCCTTGTGCTGCCGAACAATCCGTCCAGGATCAGCACGCGGCGGATATGCCGCTGTAGGTCGTGTTCGGCGGTGAAGCCGATACCGCCGAGCGTCTGCTGACAGTGTCGAGCCGCGATCAGCGCCGCGCGTCCGGCTGCGGCTTTGGCCAGCAGGGCGCCGAAGTCGTCGTTGGCGGCCGTGAGTGTGGCCTCGGCGCCTTCGATGGCGACCAGCGTCTCGGCGAGGCGGTGTCGGATCGCTTGGAATGATGCGACTGGGCGCCCGAATTGCTTGCGGTCCAGAGCATGTCGGCGAGCCAGCGCCAGCATCGCGCGGCTACTGCCGAGCATCCACCAGGCCAGGGCGCGACGACCGGCCGCCACTCCGACAGCGTTTCCGGTTCGTACCGGGTGCAGGGGGAGTTCCTCGTCCACTGTGGTGCCGGGGTGATCGGTGCGTTCCCAGACCACCCACGTCCCGCCCGCGAATGGCAGCGGGTGCGTGGCGCCGAGCGGCTTACCGGTGGCGTGGGCGATGACGTCGTTGAGCAGCGGCGCGTGAGCGCCGGTCTCGCCCAACAGGCGGAACACCAAAGGTATTGCTACGTCCGGTATTTCGGTGAGCAGGTCGGGCCAACCGAGGTCGGTCAGCGCCCGATCGAGCTGCTGACCCGACGTCGCCGTCATCGTCTTTCGCAGTGTGTCGGTGAGCAGCTCGAGCTCGGCAGTATCGGTATCGATGCTGGTCACGGCTTACTCCTTGCCCAGGTCGAGCAGACGGCGCGCGATGATATTGCGCTGGATCTCGGCCGTGCCGCCGTAGATGGTGGCCGCGCGCGAATAGAGGAATTCGGTGCGTAATTCGGGATCGGTCAGCTCTACCGAGCCGGGCAGCACGTCGCGAATGGTGTCGAACAGTTGCTGTTCGGCGCTCGCCAGCAGCACCTTGTCGATCGAGGTTTCCGGTCCGAGGTGCGCACCGGCCGCCAGTCGCTGCTGGGTCAGCCGGGAGCGGCAGCGCAACGTATGCAATGCCAGATAAGCGGCACCGAGGTCGGCATCGTCGACCACCGTGGCCGCCGCCGCCAATCGATCGAGCCGGGTGAAAAGATAAGCGCCCCGGTGCCAGAAGCAGGTGGAGCGCTCATGCGGGAGCAGATCCATCGCGACCCGCCAGCCATCACCGGGCCGCCCGAGCATGCGGTCGCCGGGCACCACGACATCGTCGAAATACACCTCGGCGAATTCGTCGACGCCGTGCATGGTGCGCAGCGGACGTACGGTGATACCGGGGGAGTCCATATCGAGGAAGAACGCGGTGATCCCGTCGTGCCCGGGGGCGGTACGGGCCAGCAGTACACAGCGCGCCGAATACTGGGCGAGGCTGGTCCACACCTTCTGGCCGTTGACCACCCAATCAGCGCCGCGCGCGACGGCTTTCGTTGTCAGCGAGGCGAGGTCGCTGCCCGAGCCCGGCTCCGAGAAGCCCTGACACCACTGCTCACGCCCCGAAAGCAGCAACGGCACCATTTCCGCCGCCAACTCCGGGCCCGCATACGAAATCATCGTGGGCGCAAGCACTTCGACCATCGAATAGAGTCCGGGCTCGGCCAGGTCACGGGTGGCGACCTCCTCACCGAGTATCGCGCGGAGCATGGCGGGCCCGCCGAGACCACCGACCGCGGCGGGCCAGCCGTAGCGCATCCAGTCCGCGTCGAAGAGGGCTCGACGCACGCGGGCCAATTGCGCGACCTGACCGTCCAGCGAATGATCCGGACCGGGGGACAGATCGTGCTCGTCCAGCCAGGCCCGCACGCCGGACCGGAATTCGGACACGTCCATGGTCATCCGCGTGTGTTCTCGAAGGCGTGTGGGATACCCGAATCGTGCACACCGCTGCGGCGGATGAAGGTCATTCGGCGCGTTTTCAGCCGCCACCCGTCCGCGGTCCGCACGATGCTGTCGGTGTAGTAGCCGATGCGCATATCGTGAGTGCTGTGGTCGATGAAGCACAGCGTCTGGGTGCCAGCGGCCGTGTCGCCATCTATATCGAGAACCGGTGTGCCGGTGAGGAAAAGCCCCTTCGGCGCGGCCGCGACCAGATCCGGGAACAGGTCGAGGGTGTAGGTGTCACCGAATGCGCTGTAGGTGCCGTCGGGGGTGAATACCGCGAGCAGGCCATCGATATCGCCCTTGGTGATCGTCACCGCGTAGCGGGCCAGCAGCTGCTGGATCTCCAGCAGATCATCATTTCTGGACATGGACCTTGCCGCCTTTCATGACGAACCGCACGTTCTGGGTGACGGTGATATCGCGCACCGGATCTCCCGGCACGGCGATGATGTCGGCCAGTTGTCCCTCGGCCAGCCGTCCACGGTCGGTGACATCGATCAATTCGGCCGCGCGCACGGTGGCCGCCCGCAGCACATCGATCGGGCTGAGGCCGCGTTCGACCAATGCCACCAATTCGTCGGCATTGCGGCCGTGCGGAATCGCTGGTGCATCGGTGCCGACGGCGATCTTCACCCCGGCCTCGTAGGCCGCTCGCACCGACGTGCGCGCCTTCGGGAACATCTCGGCCGCCTTGGCCTGCAAGGCCGGGTCCGCCTTGGACACATCCATCGCATCGGCGAGCCGGGTGGTCGGCACCAACCAGGTGCCCGCCGCCACCATCATCTTGATCGCCTCGTCGTCGATGAGGAATCCGTGCTCGATGCAGTCGATTCCGGCCTCGACGGCATGTTTGACCGCCTCCGCCCCGTGCGTGTGCGCGGCGACCTTGAGCCCGCGCCGGTGCGCCTCGTCGACGATCGCGCGCAGCTCCTCATCCGAATAGTGTTGTGCCCCAGGGGCTCCGGTGAGCGACATGACGCCACCGGAGACACAGATCTTGATCAGCTGCGCGCCGTGCTTGATCTGGTATCGCACCGCCTTGCGCACCTCGTCGACGCCATTGGCGATGCCCTCCTCGAGGGTCAGCTTCAGCACGTCGGGCGCGAAGGCGGAGAACATGGTCGGATCCAGGTGGCCGCCGGTGGGGGTGATCGCATGTCCTGCCGGGACGACGCGCGGGCCCTCGATCCAGCCCGCGTCGATCGCCTTGCCGAGCGCGACATCCAGCAGGTAGCCGCCGGTCTTCACGAACAGTCCGAGATTGCGCACGGTGGTGAACCCGGCCCGCAGCGTGCGGCGGGCATTGCCCACCGCACGCAGCATGCGCAGTGCCGGATCGTCTTTCACACTGGAGGCCAGGCCGGTCTCGCCGCGACCGCCCATGAGGAGGTTGACCTCCATATCCATCAGGCCGGGCAGTAGCACGACGTCACCGAGATCGATGATCTCGTCGGTGTCGTCCGTGCTCGCGCCGACGCCGACGATCCGATCGCCGTCGATGCGAACGATGCCGGGTCGGATTATCTCGCCGGTGTCGATATCGAGTAGACCGGCCGCCTTCAGTGTCAGCATGGGTTAGACCACCGGCTCCTTGATGACGTCGAGGTAGGCGGCGCCGGAGTCGGGCACTCGCGGTTGCTTCCACACCTCGATCGGGAAAGACACCATCACCAGCGACTGCAGCAGGTGGAACAGGTGCCGGGCATCATCTGGCAGCTCGGACAACTCGAACTTGTCGCAGTAGTCCAGCGCCGCCTGCAGGCGCGGGAAGACGGTGTCGTACAGGTCCTGCATCTCCGCCATCGAGGAGGCCAGCCGCTTGGCGTAACGCTCGGGCTCGGTGGCCAGGATCCAGCCCGAAAACCGGTCCAGGTCGGCGAATTCGGCGGGCAGCGCCTTCTCAGTTGTTTCGGGCATCGCGGTACTCCTTGACGATCTTCTGGACGGTGAGGTGCAGGTGGCGCAGCAGCACCTCCTGGTCGTTGAGCGGGAATTCGGTGATCACACCGGTCTCGAGCATGGTCTGGGTCGCTTCGAGGGTGTTGGCGTCCTGCAGCGCGTATTCCTTGAATGTGACCGCCGCCAGCTCCTTGCCGAGGCGTTCCCGCGCGCTCTTCGACGGCACGAAGTACAGATTCGCCTCGAAGATGTGCTTGTTCACCGCGGTCGGCCAGTAGTGGTAGGTCAGATACCAACCCGGCGCCCAGATCAGGATGCCGAAGTTGGGGAAGACCTCGAATTCGTCGACGCCCCAGGCCTTGTGGCCCGCGGGATTGACACCTGACGGCAGCGGATCCAGGCCCTCGATATCGGGCCGCTCCCACGGACCGAACAGGCCGCTGCGCAGTTCCCGTTCGATCGGCTTGACCATATTGATGTCCTTCGGCGGGGCCATACCGCCCCACGAGGACACCATCGAATGCGGGGTCCAGCACTCGTAGTGCAGTGCCTCGAAGCCGACATTGAGCAGCTTATCGGCCTCGTCCTTGACCGCCTGCTTCATATGCAGCACCGGCGCGTGGTAGAACTCGGCGAAGGCATCGATGAACAGTTTCCAGTTGCTGCCGATCTCGGCCTTGTAGCTGTAGACCTCGGTCATCTCGTGGAAGGGGTAGCCCTCCAGGCCTTTCGCCCATGCACCGAGATATCCCTCCAATGGCTGGGCGTTGTCGTCGAGGTTGACGAAGATGAAGCCCTCCCACACCTCGCAGCGCACGGCCTTGAGCCCGAACTTGCTCTTGTCGAGGTCGAAGAACTCCTTCTCCTGCTGGACGAAGGTGGCCTCGCCCTCGAGGGTGTATCGCCAGGCGTGATATTTGCAGGTGAACTGTCGGCAGCTCCCGGCGGTCTCCTCGCCGGGGAAGTCGTCCCAGACCAGTTTGTTGCCGCGGTGCCTGCAGATGTTGTAGTAGGCCCGCACCTGCTGATCGTGGTCCTTGACGATGATCAGCGAAGCGTTGACGCAGGCCAGCTCCCTGGTGAAATAGCTGCCGACACGGGGCAACCGCTCGACCCGGCCGACATTGAGCCAGCTCTTTTTGAAGATGGCTTCCTGCTCGTCCTTGTAGAACTGGGGATCGGTCGAGTCGGTGAAGTCGACGACCTCGGTGCCGAGTTCGGGATAGTTTTCCGTCCAGCTGCCCGCCGTCGGTTTGGTGAAGTATGGCAAGGGATTACCTTTCAGGGTCGGGCTGTACGCCGAAGGTGTTGAGCGCGATGGCCAGCAGGATGTAGCCGCCGACCGTGAAAACCAGGTCCATGCGCTGCTTTTCATCGAGTCGTTCGGCAAGTGCCGCCCAGGTCTGGTCGGACAGTTCGGATTTGTCGTCGAGTTCGTCGACGGCGGTGAGGACGAGGCGGTCGAAGTCGTCGGCGGCCTCACCGCGGGTGACGGCCTCGATCTCGTCGAGGGTCAGTCCGGCCTCCTGGCCGAACTGCAGATGATGAGCCCACTCGTAGGCGCAGCCGCGCCGGTGGGCGACCCGCAGAATCGTCAACTCGCGCACCCGGGGCGGCAGTGTGGACCGGAACAGCAGGTAGACGCTGAATCCGAGGTAGGCCTCGGTCAGATCGGGGTGCCGGGCCAGTGGCCCCATCGCTGGGCCCGCTCCTTCCGCATTGCGGATCGCGCGCGGCAGCAGCGTCTTGAAGGCATCGCGGGTCCGATCGTCCCATTGGTCCGCGGGCAACGGCGGCAGACGCACGCCTGTCCTCCTCTCATGAGAATCAGATTCTCCAAAACTGAAGACTAGATTTCCATGGACGTCTGCGATAGTCAACGTCGGCGTGGTAACCGGGCGAAATCCCAGCTGATGATGTGGTCCGGCGTCAGTCGCAGCCAGCCGTGGCGGCCGTCGTAGCGAAATGGCCGCCCGCCCATGTACTTGTCGGCGAACAGCCGCTCCGGTTCGGTGAGGTCCTCGACCGGTGCGCCGGTGCGCGGCGTTTCGCCGACCACTTCGACGCGTCCGCGCAGTTCGACGCCGCACAACTGCAGGAAGTCGGTGCCACCGTCATCGACGATCGCGCTGATCCGTGGATCGCGGGTGATATCGGTCCATCGCTGGCTGCGCACCAGCGAGTTGAGCCATAAGGCCGTGCCGTCCCAAGCGAACCACAGGGGGCTCGTATGCGGATGTCCGCCGGGGCCGATGGTGGCGACCCGGCAGATCGGCTGGTTCTGCAGGAAGGTGTCGCGTTCGGTGGCGGTCATCGCGATGGCCCGTGCTCGTCGCTGTTCAGTCATGCCTATTTCCGATCAGATGTTGATTCTCCTATATTGAGAATATAGTTTTCAGATAGAGAGAGCGTTATGGCTGGAGAGGTCAGCCCGAGTGGAAAGGAGTCTCACCCATGACGGCGCCGATTCGTCCCGGTGAACAGTTCGCCAGCACCGTATGCGGCACGCGGGTGGTGGTGGTCCGCGCCCCGGCCGACGCTCGGCCGGACATCGCGTGCGGTGGCGCGCCGATGGTTCCCGCGGCCGCTGCCCCGCCCGCGAAATCAGCTGGGGCGGATGCGGTCACCTTGATCGGGAAGCGCTATGTCGACGCCGCGGAGACCGTTGAACTGCTGTGCACCAGTTCCGGCACCGGCGAGCTGACCTGCAATGGGGCCGCGATGACACTGAAGGCCGCCAAAGCGCTGCCTGCCTCCGACTGAAAGGGGTTGCCCCGTGCACGACGACACGAACGTCGGAGGCATGAATTTCGAACTCACCGAGGATCAGCAGCTGATTCGCGGCACGGTCGCCGAACTGTGCCGCAAGTTCGACGACCAGTACTGGATGGAAAAGGATCAGGCGCACGAATTCCCGACGGAGTTCTACAACGCCATCGCCGAGGGCGGCTGGCTGGGCATCACCATCCCCGAGGAATACGGAGGACACGGGTTGGGCATCACCGAGGCCACGCTGCTGGCCGAGGAGGTGTCACGATCGGGCGGCGGTATGAATGCCGCGAGCTCGATTCATATGTCGATCTTCGGCATGCATCCGGTGGTCGTACACGGGTCCGCGGAGTTGAAACAGCGGACGCTGCCGCGCATCGCCAGCGGTGATCTGCACGTCTGCTTCGGCGTCACCGAACCCGGCGCGGGTCTGGACACCACCCACATCACCACCTTCGCGCGTCGCGATGGCGACCACTATGTCGTCAATGGTCGCAAGGTGTGGATCTCCAAAGCGATGGAGTCGGAGAAGATCCTGCTGCTGACCCGGACCCAGCGCTATGACGAGGTCACCAAGAAGACCGACGGCATGACGCTGTTCCTCACCGACCTCGATCGCGCGCACGTCGATATCCGGCCGATCGCGAAGATGGGGCGCAATGCCGTCACCTCCAACGAGGTGTTCATCGACGGACTACACATCCCGGTTGAGGATCGAGTGGGGGAGGAGGGCAAGGGATTCAGCTATCTGCTCGACGGCCTGAATCCCGAGCGCATGCTGATCGCCGCCGAGGCACTCGGGCTCGGCAGGGTCGCGCTCGACCGGGCCACGAAATACGCCAAGGAGCGGGTGGTATTCGGCAGACCGATCGGCATGAATCAGGGCATCCAATTCCCGCTGGCCGATTCGCTGGCCCACCTGGATGCCGCGGAGTTGGTGCTGCGCAAGGCAACCTGGCTCTACGACAACGGACAGCCGTGCGGACGCGAGGCCAATACCGCCAAATACCTATGCGCCGATGCGGGATTCACCGCGGCCGACCGGGCACTGCAGACCCACGGCGGCATGGGTTACGCCGAGGAATACAACGTGGCCCGCTATTTCCGGGAGGCCCGCGTCATGCGGATCGCCCCGATCAGCCAGGAAATGATTCTGAACTACCTGGGCTCCCACACGCTGGGCCTACCCAGAAGCTATTAGCAGAGGCAGGAAATTACCGAATGGCAGCCAAGAACGGACTTTTCGAGCTGACCGGGCGGGCCGCGATGGTCACCGGCGCGGCAGGCGGCATCGGCTCCGCGGTGGCGCAGGCTCTCGCGGCGCAGGGGGCCGCGGTGCTGGTCACCGATGTCGACGCGGATGCGGCCGCGGCCGTCGCCGAGAAGATCACCGGAAACGGTGGCAGTGCGGCGAGTTTCGCCCTCGATGTGTCCGATCGGGCGGCCGCCGATGCCGCCGCGGCCAAGGCGGCCGAATTAGCCGGTGGCACCCTGCATATCGTGGTGAACAATGCCGGGGTCACCGATCCGCACATGTTCGCCGATACCAGCGTCGACTCGATGCGGCGACTGTTCGAGATCCACACGCTGGGCACCTTCAACTGCTCGCAGGCGGCCTTACCGTACCTGCCGACCGACGGCACCGGGCGCATCATCAACGTCACCTCATCGGCCGGATTGGTCGGCACGCTGGGGCAGGTCAATTACTCCGCGGCCAAGGCGGCCATCATCGGCATCACCAAATCCCTGGCTCGCGAATTGGCGCGCAAGAACATCCTGGTGAATGCGCTCGCCCCGCTGGCGGCCACGCCGATGACCGAAACCATTCGCACCGGCGACAAGTTCGCGGCGCAGATGCTGAATCGAATTCCCTTGCGGCGCTGGGCCGATCCGGCGGAGGTGGCCGGCGCCTTCGTCTTCCTCGCCTCCGATGCCGCCTCGTTCGTCACCGGGCAGGTGCTGCCGGTGGACGGCGGCATGGTGATGTGATGCCGGGTACGGCGCAGGCGGGACCGTTGGCGGGGATTACCGTCGTCACCCTGGAACAGGCGGTGTCGGCGCCGATGTGCACCCGCACACTCGCCGATTTCGGTGCCCGGGTGATCAAGATCGAAAATCCGGACGGCGGCGACTTCGCCCGGTATTACGACGATGTGGTCGAGGGACAGGCCGCGCATTTCGTCTGGGTCAACCGCGGCAAGGAATCGGTGACGCTGGATCTGAAAACGCCTGCGGGCGTCGCGATTCTGCATCGCCTGCTGGATCGGGCCGAGGTTCTGGTGTCGAATTTGGCGCCTGGTGCGACCGACCGGCTCGGTCTGGCACCGGCGGATCTGGCCGCGCGGCACCCAGAGCTGATCGCGGTATCGATCGACGGATTCGGTTCGGGCGGACCGCTGTCCCACAAACGCGCCTACGACCTGCTCGTGCAGGCCGAATCGGGAGTGTGCTCGGTCACCGGATATCCGGATGCCCCGGCGAAACCGGGCCCGCCGATGGCCGATGTCATCACGGGACAGTATGCGGCGCTGTCGATTCTGGCATCGATGTGCGGACGTCAGCGTCGGGCATCCGATGCGGGCGCGACGATCGCGGTCAGCCTGTTCGACACCATGGCCGATGTCATGGGCTATCACCTCACCTATGCCCGGCACTCCGGCATCGATATGCAACCGCTGGGGATGAGCTCCGCGGCGGTCGCACCCTACGGCGCCTACCGCACCGCGGACGGGCAGACCGTGGTGCTCGGCACCACCAACGATCGGGAGTGGCAGCGGTTGGCCCGCGACATCATCGACCGCCCCGACCTGGCCGACGACGCGGGCCTGCGCACCAATCCGGACCGTTGTCAACGGCGCGACATTCTCGATCAGGCCATCGGATCCTGGTGCGCCCGACACGATCTCGCACATATTCAGCAGCTCGCGGACGCGGCTGGAATCGGCAACTCGCGCTACAACCTGCCCAGCGAGGTCATCGCGCACCCGCAATTGTCGGCCCGCGATCGCTGGCGCACTATCGATACCCCCTCCGGTCCGATCCCGTCGCTGCTGCCACCGGCCATTGTCGACGGTTTCGACCCGCCGATGGGTGCGGTCCCCGGTCTGGGTGAGCACACCGACGCGGTGCTGTCCGAAATCGGCTGCGGTAGCGCGGAAATCGATGAGCTCCGGGCGGCGGGTGCGATCGGCCCGGCCTATCGGCAACCCGCGGAGCGGGGATGATGAGGTCGCTGCTGACCGAGGATCGTGACGGCGTACGAACCTTGATCCTGAACCGGCCACATCGCAAGAATGCGATCGATGCCGAACTGTGGCACGCGCTGGCGGATGCGCTGCGGGCGGCCGCGGCCGATCGCACTGTGCGAGCGCTGGTGCTCACCGGGGCCGGTGGCGCGTTCTGTTCCGGCGCGGACATTTCGGTGCCCGATAACGCGCATCCGGTGTATCGCATGCGCGCGTTGACCGATGTGGCGTTGCTACTGCACGAACTGCCATTGCCGACGGTCGCGAAGGTGACCGGTGTCGCCGTCGGCGGTGGATGGAATCTGGCGCTCGGCTGCGATTTGGTGGTGGCCACGCCAGAGTCCCGTTTCTCACAGATCTTCGCCCGTCGCGGGCTATCGCTGGATCTGGGTGGTTCTTCCTGGTTACTACCGAAACTGGTTGGGCTGCAACAGGCCAAGCGGTTGGCATTGCTGGGCGAGATGATTGATGCCGAACAGGCGCGAGACTTGAATCTGGTGACGTGGGTGGTGCCTGCGCACGAAATCGACACTTACGTCACCGATCTGGCCACGCGGCTGGCGGCAGGCCCACCGGTGGCCCTTGCCCAGACCAAGGCACTGCTCAATGCCGATCACACCTTGCGCGAGGCACTCGCCGGGGAGGCCGCCGCCCAGGGCCTCAATTTCGCCACCGCGGACGCCCCGGAGGCATTCGCGGCCTTCGCCGAGAAGCGGGAACCGCAGTTCGACGGTCGCTGGACCGTGCACAGACCACCGATCCGCGGCGCGGACCGGTCCGAAAAGGGGAGTACAGCAGATGCGTGAGGTAGTGATCGCCGCAGCGGTGCGGACCGCGGTCGGCAAACGCAATGGCGGATTGTCGGGTACGCATCCGGCCGATTTGTCAGCAATTGTGCTCAATGCCCTGGCGGGCCGCGCGGGCATCGACCCGGCGGTCATCGATGACGTCATCTGGGGTTGTGTCTCCCAAGTCGGCGATCAGTCCAGCAATATCGGGCGCTACGCGGTGCTCGCCGCGGGCTGGCCGGAAACCATCCCGGGCACCACGGTGAACCGGGCCTGCGGATCCAGCCAGCAGGCCCTGGATTTCGCCGCGCAGGCGGTGGCCTCCGGTGCGCAGGAGGTCGTGGTCGCGGGCGGCGTCGAGGTGATGAGTCGGGTGCCGCTGGGCGCCGCGCGCGCCGACGGCATGCCGTATGGTCCCAAAGCTATTGCGCGCTATGACGATTTCTCGTTCAACCAAGGCATCTCCGCCGAATTGATCGCGCAGAAATGGGGTTTCGACCGCACCCGGCTCGATGAGTTCTCGGTGCTCTCGCACGAACGGGCCGCCGCCGCGCGGAACCGCGGCGCGTTCGAGGAGCAGATCGTGGCCGTCGCAACCGATTCCGGGACAGTGATCGCAGACGAGGGCATCCGACCAGGCAGCAGGGTCGAGAAACTGGCCGGGTTGAAACCCGCCTTCCAAGCCGATGGCGTCATCCATGCCGGTAACTCGTCGCAGATCTCCGACGGCGCCGCCGCGCTGTTGGTGACGACTGCGGAAAAGGCGCGCGAGCTGGGGCTGACGCCGCTGGTGCGGTATCGGGCCGGTGCGGTCGCCGGTGCCGATCCGGTGCTCATGCTGACCGCTCCGATTCCGGCCACCGAGAAGGTATTGCGCAAGGCGGGTATCGGTCTGTCGGAGGTTGGTGTCTTCGAGGTGAACGAGGCATTCGCGCCGGTCCCGCTGGCCTGGCTGGCCGAAACCGGCGCCGACCCTGAGCTGCTCAATCCGCTGGGCGGCGCGATCGCCTTGGGCCACCCGCTCGGCGGCTCCGGAGCCGTATTGATGACCCGAATGATCCACCATATGCGCGACAACGGAATTCGCTACGGCCTGCAGACCATGTGTGAGGGCGGCGGCACCGCCAACGCCACCGTCGTCGAACTCGTGCACTGAAGGAGCCGACCGTGCGCCGAGACATTTTCACCCGAGACCACGAGGCGTTCCGGCAGCTGGCCCGCGAATTCATCGATAAGGAGGTGGTGCCGCACTACCCGGATTGGGAGCGGGCCGGACAGATGCCGCGCGAAATCTTCGAGCGGATGGGCGAACTCGGCTTACTCGGCACCGCGATTCCGGAGGAGTACGGGGGCGGTGGCGTACCGGACTATCGGTTCAATGCCGTGCTGCAGGAGGAGGCCTACCGCGCGCTCGTCACGCTCAGTACCGTCCGCACCCAGATCGACGTGATCCTGCCCTACTTCTTGGAGTACGCCGATGCCGAACAGCGCGATCGCTGGTTTCCGGGTCTGGCCAGCGGCAAGCTGCTGACCGCGATCGCCATGACCGAGCCGGGCACCGGCTCGGATCTGGCCGGTGTGCGGACCACGGCGGTTCGCGATGGCGAGGAGTACATACTCAACGGCGCAAAGACATTCATCACCGGTGGTCTGCTCGCGGACCTGGTGATCGTGGTGGCCCGCACCTCGTCCGATCCGGACAACCGGCGCGCGGGCCTGAGCCTGATCGTGGTGGAAAGCGGCCGAACCGGATTCACCAAGGGCCGGGTCCTGGACAAGCTGGGCTGCAAGGTGCAGGACACGGTGGAGCTGGCCTTCGACACTGTGCGTGTCCCGGTGGCGAACCGGCTCGGTGCCGAGGGACAGGCCTTCGCCTATCTCGGCCACAATCTCGCGCAGGAGCGGATCACGGTGGCCGTTGGCTCAGTGGCGCAGGCCAGGTCCGCGATCGCCGCGACCATCGAATATGTGCGCCAGCGCAAGGTTTTCGGCCAGCCGGTGGCGGCGTACCAGAACACGAAATTCGAGCTGGCCGCGCTGTCGACGGAGGTGGAGGCGGCTCAGACCATGGTCGATCGGGCGGTGCTGGAATTGGTCGAGGGGCAGCTCTCGGGTGCCGATGCCGCGCGGGTCAAGCTGTTCTGCACCGAAGTGCAGGCGCGGGTGGTGGATCGCTGCTTACAACTGTTCGGTGGTTACGGCTACATGACGGAATATCCCATCGCCCGGCTCTACGCCGATGCGCGTGTCGCTCGCATTTATGCCGGTACCAGTGAGGTGATGAAAATGATCATAGCCAAATCAATCGGGCTGTGATCCAGCGCGAAAATCGGGCGGCCTGAGACCCTTGTCACAGTCTCGAAACCAACCTACTGTGGCTTCAGTAGGTTGATCGAACGAAGGAGTTCGGTGTCCGATCCGGAAACCGGTAGCCCGCGGCCATATGAGACATTGCTGGCCAAAGGCGAGCACCGCAAGCTGCAGATTCTCGCCGTCGCACAGCGACTGCTCACGCGCAACGGCTGGCGTAATACGACGCTGGCGCGGATCGCGCGGGAGGCCGGGGTCAGTACGGCTGGGGTGCTCCATCACTTCGAGTCCAAGGAGCAGCTGCTGCATGCGGTACTCGAGGCTCGCGACACCGATGACGAACTTCACACCGACCGCCGACGCGATCTGATCGAGCAGCTCGAAAACGTCGTCGACCGGTTCCGGCGCTCGCCGGATCTGGTCGGCATGTTCACCGTGCTGCTCGTCGAGAATCTCGATCCGGATGCGCCGCTGCACGATCGCCTGCTCGGTCGGTACCGAGCCGCCGTCGCCACCATTGCCGGCGGCATCCGACGCGGCCAGCGCGCGGGCCGGTACCGCACCGATTTGGACCCTGCCGTCAAGGCTGTGGAGATAGTCGCATTTCTGAACGGGATGGAAACCTCATGGCTGCTCGACCCCTCGATACCACTGAACCGGGTCTTCACGGAGTACGTCCGCTCGCTCGAGCGCGAGCTCATGCCCGCAAGCACCCGCTGAGATATCGGCTGGCGGTGATCGCCCCCGATGTCGCCGATGTGGTGCGGTACTCAGGTGGCTGGCTGTTCGATCGGGCGATGGCCGGGTGGGAGGTGACCGTCTGCGTGGGCGACCCCACCGATATTCGACCGCTGCGCATCCTCGGGGCGACCGTGCTGGACCTGGAGAGTTCGCTGTCATCGCTATCGGATGCGGGCGTATGGCCGAACGGAATGGCCATTGCCGCAAAGGTTTTCGAATCGGATCCGCGGGTCCGCCAAGGGGTGCTGCGGAATATCGAGGATCGGTCGTTCGAGGTGACGGTCTGGGGTGCCGCCTGTCCGAGCGAACTCGACTGCCGGACAGAGGGAGTGCAGCACCGGCTGAGCGTAGCCGCGTGCGCCTTCAAGGCGCGGGCATTGGCGGCGCTGGGACAACCGGTCGACGTGCTCGAGGACGTGGAGATCTTCCGCTGCAGTGAAACTCAGGATCGCCTGGCGGCAGATCTTCTTCCCGTTGGCTGAGTGGCGCTGAAATGCATTGAGCCGCAGGGTAGTTGTGCGTCCCGTGGAATCGCCGAGAACGAACACGGGACGACACCCCGGCGAGTCGCGAGCTATTCCGGCGATTCCAGACCAGCCTCACCGTTCACCCCCTGGTGTTCGGCCCGGACAATGTCCCCGCAGTGGTCGACCTGGAGACAGCCATCAAAGACATTCCGTTGGCGACGCTCTCGGCAATCACACACGCCGCCGACGATTCCGTCATTGGTGACATAATGAGCACGCTGGCCACCGCACTGCGCGGTATCGATAAACCCGATCGCGTGATCTTTGCCGAACTCACCGCACTCGGATTGGGCAAAGGCCCGGCCGGACAGACCTGGAGGCAGTTGATGACCGTGGATACCTCGTTCTTCCGTTCCGAGTTCTGGGAAGAAGTCCGTGCTGAAGGTGAGGCCAAAGGTGAGGCCAAAGGCGAGGCCAAAGGCGAGGCCAAATCTATCTTGCGGCTGTTGGAACTGCGTGGGATCGCGGTACCCGACGACGCACGCGATCGAATAGCTGCCTGCACGGATCTCGACCAGCTGGGTGCCTGGTTCGATCGCGCCCTCGAGGCTGACACCACCGAGGACCTCTTCACGTAGGGCGCACCGACCGCTCAGGAGGTTGTTGATGACAATGCCCCCCATGTGGTTCTTCCGTTCCGAGTGGTGGCAGGCAATCCGCATTGCGGGCCGTGCTGAAAGCAGCGCTAAAGCTGCGGCCAAATGTTGGGCCCAATCCATCTTGCGAATCTTGGAACTGCGTGAGTTCGTGGTACCCGAGGATATGCGTGCCCGTATTGCAACTTGTGCCGACCTTGACCAGATGCCTATCTGGTTCGAGCGCGCCGTCGAGGCCGATTCCATCGACGAGTTCATCGCATAGGCGCCCTTGCCCACGGGTACGGCGGCTTCGGCGCAGATATCGCACCACGATGGTACGTCATGCGCGGACGTGCGACGCAGCACCATCTCCGCTGCGACTCGATCACATCGTCGATCTGGTCAGCGTGGTTCGGGTTGTGGTCAATAGGTTTTCGCTGGCTCGGACGATGCGTTCGTGCCGAGCAGAATTTTGCCGATGGCCCGCCCATCGGCGACCTGTCGTAGTGCTGCGGCGGCCTCGGTGAGTGGATACACCGCGCTGATGTGCGGGAGCACGCGGCCGGTGGTCAACAGTTCTCGCAGTTCCTCCTCGTTGCGGCGGAATTCGGCCGGTTCGAGGTCTTGGAATTGAAAGCCGAGTAGGTGAATTCCCTTGACCAGCACCAGATTCAGCGGAATCCGCGGTATCTCGCCGGAGGCGAAGCCAATGGTGACGAATCGCCCGCCGCGGCGCAGCGACCGCAGCGCGGGCTCCGACAGTCGCCCACCGACCGGGTCGATGACGGCATGGGCACCGTCGGGCAGTGCTTGCTTCAGTGCCGCGCGCAGGTCACCGCTGGTGTAGTCGATCAGCCCGGTGGCACCGTAAGCAGCTGCGGCACTCAGCTTTTCGGCGGAGGACGCGACCGCAGTGACCTCGGCACCCAAATGAACCCCGAGCTGTACCGCCGCGAGCCCAACTCCGCCACCGGCCCCTAGCACGAGCAGCCGGTCTCCGGGCTGAACCCGGGCTACCGACCGCAGTGTGTGATACGCCGTGCGGTAGGCGACACCGAACGCAGCGGCACAATGGTCGTCGACTCCGTCGGGGATGCGGCCGAGTCCGGCGGCGGGCACGGTGACCTCTTCCGCGAACGCCCCGACGATTCCGGTGCCGGTGACCCGGTCTCCGATGGCGAATTCGGTGATGTCATCGGCGGTTTCGGCTACCGTACCGGCGAATTCACTGCCCGGCACGAACGGTGTCGGCACCTTGATCTGGTATTCGCCCGCGATCAGCAGCACATCCGGGAAGTTGACCGCCGCGGCGCCGACCCGCACTCGAACCTGTCCCGATTCGAGTGCGGGCGCCGGACGGTCTTCGATGCGCACGACCTCCGGCGGCCCATAGGCCGGGCAGATCACCGCGCGCATATCACCGGCCTCGCCAATTCGGCGCGCGCTTCTCGGTGAAGGCGCGGGCCCCCTCCTTGGCGTCGTCGCTGCCGAATACCAGTGCCTGCCATTCGCCGAGCCGTTCGTTGGCTGCGGCGAAATCCGAAATAGATAGGTGGGCCAGCTCTTTCGCGGCGGCCAGTCCGAGCGGGGCATTGGCGGCGATGCGCTCGGCCATGGCCAGTGCGGTCGAGAACACGGCATCCGGTTCGGCCACTGCATTCACCAGCCCGATCCGTTCGGCGCGTTCGGCGTCGACGAGATCACCGGTCAGTAGCAGCTCGAGTGCGATGCCGAGGGGGATCCGGGTGCCGATGAAGGTACCGCCGCCGGCCGCGAAGAGTCCGCGCTTGACCTCGGGGAAGCCGAACTTCGCCGCCGCGGAGGCCACGATCACATCGCAGCCGAGCAGTAGTTCCAGTCCACCGCCGACGGCGCTGCCATTGGCCGCGCCGATCACCGGGACGCTCACCTGTCCCTTGGCCAGTCGAGCGTAGGCCTCGGCTTCCGCGCCGCTGACGAAGTCTTCGCCACTGGCGAAGGCGCGCAGGTCCATCCCCGAGCAGAAGGCGCGATCGCCGGCGCCGGTGAGCACGACGGCCCGCACCAGCGGATCGGCCTCGGCCGCGATGATCGCCGCGCCGATTCCGTGCATCATAGTGCCGGTCAACGCATTTCGCGCATCCGGACGGTTGAGCCGGACTATCATGACCGGGCCGTGCCGGTCGAGTACGAATTCCGCCTCGCTCATGACCGCATCTCGTAGGCGCTCGGCTCCGTCATGACCGACAGGTCGGCTGTGTTGATTGTTCGCTCGCTCATGACTTGTACTCCGTACTCTCGGCCAATTCGGCCGCGGCGCGCATGGTGTCGACCACGATCGGGCCGAACGCCGACAGCTTGATATCGCCCTTGGCGCGTTGGAAACCGCGCTCGAGCACGATGGCCAGCTTCCACTTGGCCAGGATCAGGTAGTAGTCGATATCGTCGACTTGACGCCCGGACACCTGCGCGTAGTGCGCGAGCATCTGCTCACGCGAGGGCATGTACTGCATATTGGCGTAGCCCTTGTCGGCCACGGCCGGGTCGCTGGTGTCCGCCGGCCACCCCTGCAGCATCCAGCCCAGATCGAGTTTCGGATCGCCGACGGTACCCATCTCCCAGTCCACCAGCGCCGCCAGCCGCGCCGGTCCGCCGTGGTGGAACATCACATTGGCGAATTGGTAGTCGCCGTGCATCAGGCCCGGGATGTAGTCGAGCGGGCGGTGGGTGCGCAGCCATTCGGTGGCCACATCCATGCCGTCGAGCGTGCGCGCGCCATCGATCTTGTCGTAGAAGCTCAGCCACCGCGACACTTGTCGCTCGTGGTACCCGTCCGGACGGCCGAGATCGTGCAGGCCCTTCGCCTGCCAATCCACCTTGGACAGCAACGCGATTCCCTCGGCCAGCTGATAGCCGAGTCCGGCCCGCGCCTGCAGGTCGGAGTCGAACGGCTCCGGCCAGACGCCGCGATGGTCCATCGGCGACCAGCCCTCGACGAAGCCCATCAGGTAGAAGGTGCGGCCGAGTATCGAGGAGTCGGTGCAGACTCCGATGGCGGCGGTATGCGGGACATCGGTGCCGTCGAGGGCCTCGATGATCCGCCACTCGCGCAAGATGCCCGCGTCCCGGTCGGCGGGCGCCTCGGCGGGTGGGATGCGCAGGACGCTGAGGTGTTCGCCGCGGCGGATCTGATAGATCTCGTTCTGGGTGCCGCCGGACAGGAACCGGGTTTCCAGGGGTTCGCTCTTACCGGGCAGGCCCTGGCCATCCATCCAATCGGCGAGCCGGGTGGTATCGATACTCACTGGTTGCCTACTTCGTGCTCGAGATATTCGGCGAACTTCGCCCGGGCGGCTTCCTGCTTTCCGGGAATCCATTCGGTGGGCCACATGCCTTCGGTGGGCTGGTAGTCGCGCAGTACCTGCTTGGCCACGGTGGTCTTGTGCACTTCGGTCGGCCCGTCGGCCAGCCCCATGACACCGGCTCCGTGGATCATCCGGAAGAACGGCATCTCGTTGGTGGTGCCCAATGCGCCGTGCACTTGCATTGCGCGCCACGCGATATCGTGCAGCACCGTCGGCATCACGATCTTTGCCGTGGCAATGTCCTTGCGGACCTTCTTGTAGTCGTTGTACTTGTCGATCTTCCAAGCGGTGTGCAGTACGAACAGTCGGAACTGGGCCAGTTGGGCGTAGGAATCGGCGATATAGCCCTGGACGAACTGCTTATCGGCCAACCGGCTGTCCGCGGTGGTACGCGACAGTGCCCGCTCGCACATCATGTCGATGGCCTTCTGCGCGAGCCCGATGGTGCGCATCGCATGGTGGATGCGGCCGCCACCGAGACGGGTCTGCGCGATGACGAAGGCTTTGCCTTCACCGCCGAGCAGGGATTCGGCAGGCACACGCACGTTTTCGTAATGGATGAGGGCGTGGCTGCCGTCGTTCATCGGCTCGCCGTAGAGGCCGACGTTGCGGACGATTTTGATACCGGGGGTGTCGGTGGGCACCAGGAACATCGACATGCCCTGGTACGGAGTCACCTCCGTATTCGTCACGGCCATGACGATCAGAAAGGAAGCTGTTCTCGCGTTGGAGGAGAAGAACTTCCAGCCGTTGATGATCCAGTCGTCACCGTCGCGCACCGCCCGGGTCTCGAACCGGGTCGGATCGGCACCGGCCTGCGGTTCGGTCATCGAATAGCTGGAGAACAGCTCACCATCGAGCAGCGGCTGCAGGTAGCGCTGCTTCTGATCGGGTGTTCCATAGTGGGCGATGATCTCGGCATTGCCGGTATCGGGCGCCTGGCAGCCGAATACTATCGGCGCCCACGAGGAACGGCCCAGAATCTCGTTGAGCAGCGCGAGTTTCAGCTGTCCGTAGCCTTGGCCGCCCAAATCCGGTCCCAGATGCGTGGCCCACAGGCCCTGTCGCCGCACCTCCTCCTTGAGCGGCTGGATCGCCTTGCGCCGCGCGCCGTCCAGCGGCACGAACTGCTCGTGCTCCCAAACGAGGTCGAGCGGTTCGACCTCCGCGCGCACGAACTCATCTGCCCAATCCAACCTCTTCTGGTACTCCGGATCGGTCTCGAAATCCCACGCCATTGCAACTCCTCTCGTCTGGTGAGAATATCCTTCTCATGATGAAGAATGCAATTCTTTCCGTGGTGGTCGCCTCATGAGGGCCGAGGATCAGTTCCACATCGGAATCGTGGCGGTGGACTTCGAGGCCACCTTGGCGACGCTGTCCGCCGTGCTCGGCAGCGAGTGGGGACCCGAAGTCGGCGGCCCCGTCGCGGTGCGGCTGCCCGACCGCGAAGCCGTCCTGGAGTTGAAATGCCGATACTCGACGACCGTGCCGCGACTGGAGGTCGTCCGCAGCGTGGCGGGCACGCTGTGGGAACCGGTGCGCGACGCCGGAATCCATCACATCGGGTACTGGTCCGATGACGTGGCCGCCGACGTCGTCGAACTCGAGAGCCACGGATACCTCATCGAGGCCACCAGGGCCGCGGACGCCGGGCGGCTGTTTTTCGCATTTCTGCGCGGCGCCAACGGGTTCCGGGTGGAGCTGGTCGATCGGTCGGCGGAATCGGGACTGTCTCGCTGCTGGGCGCACTCGGACATTCGGTAGCCACGCCGGGTTGCCGCCCGTGATCCGGCCGCGGGTGGCGGTCTCGGCGCGTCATGTGGTCAACCGCTGATTCGTGCTCCGGAGTCGAAGCCCCACAATGCCAGCGTCATCAGCAGATTGACGCAGATCATCACGGTGATGCTGGCGCGCATCGCGCGACCGGCGGCGATACCGACGCCCACCGGACCGCCCGCGGAGTAGTAGCCGAAGTAGCACTGGATGGTCGTGGTGATCACGACGAAGACGACGGCCTTCGCCAGCGAGTACACGACATCGGTCGCGCTGAGCACCATGCGGAAGTAGTGGTCGTAGGTGCCGGGTGATTGGCTGCCCGCGACGCCGATGGCGAACTCGACCGCGACGAAATTCATTGCCAGACAGACGAGATAGAGCGGGACTATGGCGGCCACCGAGGCCATGAGCCGCGTCGTCACCAGGTAGGGGATGGACCGGATGGCGAGTGTTTCCATCGCGTCGATCTCCTCGGCAATGCGCATGGCACCGAGTTGGGCGGTGAATCTGCAGCCCGCCTGTGATGCGAAGGCGATCGAGGCCATGATCGGGGCCAGTTCGCGGGTCGACGCGGTCGCCGAGACCAAACCCGTCGCCGGGCCGATGCCCAGCAATTTCAGTGCGCTGTAGCCCTCGATCCCCACCAGCGCGCCACCGCTCGCGCCGAGCACGACAATGATGCCCGCCGTACCGCCGCCGACGATGAGTGACCCGTTGCCCCAAGTGATATCGGAGATCAGACGCAGTAATTCCCTGCGGTAGTGACGCAGCACGATGGGAATGCCGGTGAGCGCGCGCAGGAAGAATATGGCCATATGCCCGAGGCGCATTGCCCCGCGCAGCGGTGCGTCCGCAACGCGGAGCACCTGCCTGATGTGCAGCGGATAGTACGGCGCGGCCATCTCAGAGCGCCTGCCGTGGGAAGAGCATCGTGTACATCTGGGTGAAGCCCACGTTCACCACCATGAGCAGCACGATCGAGGCCACCACGGTGGCATTGACCGAATTCGCCACCCCGCCGGGACCGCCCTTGGTGCTCAATCCCTTCTGGCACGAGACGACGGTCACGATGAGGCCGAACACCACCGCCTTGACCACCGCAAGATACATATCGCCGATGCGCGCGAACGAGGAGAAGGTGGCGATGAAGCTGCCGGGCGTACCGCCCTGGACATAGACATTGAACATATATCCGGCGAGGAATCCGACGAAGGCGCTCAACCCCGTCAGTCCAACCGCGACCAGCACCCCGGCGGCCACCCGCGGCACCACCAGCTTCCGCAGCACCGAAACGCCCATCACCTCGAGTGCGTCGATCTCTTCTCGGATGGTGCGTGAGCCGAGGTCGGCGCAGATCGCCGAGCCGACCGCCGCGGCCAACAGCATCGCCGTAACCACGGGTGCGGCTTGGCGGATGACCGCGAGACCGCTTGCCGCACCGGCCAGCGAGGTCGCGCCGACCTGACCCGCGATGAGCCCGAATTGAATCGAGAGGGTCGCGCTGATGGGCAATGCCACCGCGACGGTCGGCAGGTAGGAAGTCTTGATCATGAAAGCGGCCTGTCGCACGAACTCCTTGAATGCGAAACGGCCTGTGACGATGTCGATTACGAGATACTGCACGGCGCGCACACCCAGAATGAACTGGGCGCCTACCGTATCCAGCGAGGCGACGGGATGACGGTTCAGATAGCCGCGTCCCCAGTTCCTTATCCGCGTGACCGACGGTGCGGATGATTGATCGATCACATCACACCAGTTCCACTTTGCTGGCCAGCCAGCTGTCGCCGACTCGTTCCATGGTCATGACCATGCGGCTGCGGTCGATCCGCGGGTCGGGGCTCACCGAGTTGGTGACCTCCTGATCGACGAACAGCATTACCTCGACGCGGTCCTTGGTCGCCGACTTGATACTGGAGCCCACCACTTTGCCCTTGCTCACCGCGTTGTTCTGGACTAGCAGCGTCTTCAGCTGGTTACTCGACTGGGTGTAGGTGTCTTTGAATTCACCGGTCGCACCGCTGAGCACGGCCGCGAAATTCTGTTCGATGTGCTGAGAATCAATGCTGGTCAAGGTGATCGCGTAGTTCTGCGCGGTGGTCGCGGCCTGCCGGGCCGCGACATCGACCGCATCGCGATCGTGCATTTTCCAGCCGAGAATGCCCGCGACCACCGATGCCGATACCCCGACGACGGCGATGGCGCCGACCGCGGCGCGAGGTACCCAACGCCGCCAGGATGGCTGTGCGGCCTGCTCATGCACGATCGAGTCTTCGGCCACCGACTCAGAATCGGTTGTCTCGGTAGAGGTTTCCGTCTCCAGCACTGGTTGCTTCATCGAAACTCCTGGCCTTCGTTGTTATTTGCTACTTCGGCGGCACATATGCCGGAACGGGTGCACCGCCATAAGGTGCCGGGATCGACAGCGGGCCCTGCGGTGTCGGATCGGCGGTCGCCAGCGGATCGACTCCGGGCGGCGGGTGCGCGGTGTCATCGCCGGGGGGCCGTGGTGCATTGCGGGCTCCGCGCGGCACGAGCGTCGGATCCGGGTCGGTGCAGTAGGCGTACAAGTAGGGTTCGGGATGGTCGGCGACGGTCATGGGCAGGCGAGGAAGGTTGTAGTCGCACTGCTTTCGCGGATAGATGTTGGCGATCGCCCAGATCGCGCCGTCGTGGAATGCGGTGCCCAATGCGTCTGCGGCCGAACCGGCCCGGCTTGTCGGGAAGAACAGATTGTTTATGGCGGGTACGTGAACGTAGGACATCTGGGCAACGGTCGCGAGATTCCCGAGCAGTTGGACCATGGTCGGGGAGTTGTCGGCGATGATCTGGTCCATGGTCCGCAGCATCTCCGGCGCGGCGTCGAGGAGGGTTTGGAACCCGCCCGTCATCGAATTCACCCCGGCGAGCGTGTGCTCGAGATCGGCGGCGGTAATCGCGAGGCCAGGTCCGAGGTCGCGTGCGGTGCCGAGCACCACCTCGCTATGGCGCAGCAGGCTGACCGTCTGCGGAAGTACCGCACCCAGGGTGGTGATCATGAAGGCGCCGCCATCGATGATCGCCGCCAGCTTTTCCGGCGCCGCCGAACCCGCGCCCAATTCGTGCACGATCGCCTGGAGTTTGTCGGGATCGAGTTGGGCGATGGTGCCGTTGAGGTCGCCGAGCAGTTGGGCCAGTTGCACCGGCACCGTGGTGCGGTCGGCGCCGATGACCGCGCCGCCCGCGAGATACGGGCCACTGGAGGTGGCGGGCACGAAATCCAGGTATTGCTCACCGGCCGGTGACAGGCCGGCCACCCGGACCGTACTGTCGGTCGGGATCTTGGTGCCTGCCTCGATCGAGGCGACCGCGACCACTTGACCGTCCACGAGATCGACCGAAGACACCCGCCCGACACGGACACCCCGCACCGTCACATCCCGGTCGGGCAGCAGACCACCGGATTGGGCCAGGCGGACCCGGATCTGATAGGTCGAGGCGAGCGGGTTCAGCTCGAGTGAACCGAATACGACATATGTTGCGCCGACTATCAGCGTGGCCCCCAGGGCGATCAAGGAGACGACCAGCCGATGACGAGCCAACCGGTCGGTGATCGCGAGCGCCGCGCTCGCCGCCGACTCCAGGCGAACCTCGAAGGGCCGATTCGGTTCGGGGTGCTTCATCGTCCCGGCCCGATCACTCGGCCGTACAACCGGCCCAACGTGTACGCCAACGAACCGGCGAAGTTGGCCCAGTCGGTCTGGTCGGGCATCCGGGCTTCCGGATTGCCCGGGAAGTTCGGGTCGGGCACCGCGCCGAGCGCAATCTGAAAAATATCGGCGTCGACGGTGGCGGCGCTGGAGTTTCCCACCTTGCCACCGACAATGGCCATGGTGTAATTCAGCCAGTCGAGGTTGGCATTCGGATCGGTCGCGGCGGTGTTCAGTCCCGCGGCGAGATTGTTGATATCGGTGATCAGGCTGCGCCTTCCGGTGCCGTTGATCGAGGGAAACTTCATGAGCTGACCGGCGATCCGATTCAACTGGGCGGCGATATCCACGATGTTCTGCGTGCTGGCCGCCACGACATCCAGCGCCGGGCCCGCGGCGGCGACCGCGTCGTTCACCACCGACTGTTGCGCGGCCAGGGTGGCGGTGAGCGCGGCGGTGTCGTGCACTACCGCCCGGATCTGGTCCGACCGCGCCGAGAGGGTCTGGACCAAGGCGGTCGTCTGGGCGATCAGCTCACCCATGCGGTCGCCGCGCCCGCCGAATTCGGCGCCGAGACCGTTGATCACCTTCGTCAGATCGCGAATCACGCCGCCGTTGACCAGCAATGCCGCCCGCGTGAGCACCTCCTCGATGGTGGCCGCCGCCGAGGTCGACGATTGCGCAATGCTGTCACCATCGTGCAGCGCACCAGCGCCGGGAGACGGATTCGGTGGCGGATCGAGCGCGACGAACACATCGCCGAGCGGTGTGGCCGAACGCAATTCGGCGGTTGTGCCCGCCGGGAGCACGACCTCGGATCGGATCCGCAACGTGACGATGGCGGCGTAATCGCGGGCCGTCATGGACTCGACCTCCCCGACATCGGCGCCGTCGACCTTCACCTTGGCCTTGGTCGGGAGATTGAGCGCATTGGCGAAGGTGGCCGTCAGCGCGAAGCTGTGCGGGCCGACCGATGGGGCGGGCAGCGGTATCCGGTCCAGTCCGACCGAACACCCGCTCGCCGGTGCCGTGGACAGCAACATGACGGCGGCAACGGTGAATGTTGTTTTCCTCGTGGTCATTTCGGCAAACCCGCGATTCCGGCCAGCATGGCCACGATGCCGAAGTCCGGCCCCATATCCGACATCTTCCCGGTGTTGCAGCCGAGCTGTTTCAGGTCGAGCAGGTTGCACACCTGCTTCACCATTTGTCCGTCCAGGGCGACCTTGTCCACATTCACATGCACCCGACCCGCGCCCACATTCGGCTCGATCACGGCATAGGCGTTGTCGACGACCAGCGGGAACAGGTCCATGAATTCCGCGACGTTGCGGTTGTAATCCGACAGACTCTGGAAGATGACGTTCGCTCCGCTCGCCGTACCGGCCAGCGTGCCGCGGTTGCGCTGCATGAGATCGGTTGTCCGGGTGATGATTTCGTTCAGCTTTGCGCCGGTGTCGCCGGTGCCGAGGTTTTGTTCGGCGAGTAGGTCGCTCAGCTGACGGACCCCGGCGCCGAACTCGCGAATCGTCTGGTCGTTGTTCGCGGCCGCGGCGGTCAGCGTGTCCAGGTTCCGCACCAGGGTCGTTATCGCGTTCTTGGTGGCGGCGCCGTGATCGTCGCCCATACGCAGCGCTCGGGACAGTTGGTCCAGCGCGGTCTTGATCTGGTCGCCGTTATCGGTCGCCACCGCCGCGCCGACATCGACCGCATCGGCGATCGGGCCGTGCCCCTGCCCGTCGCCCTGCAGTGCGGTGGACAGCCTGTCCGCCATCGCGAGCAGACTGTCGAATTCGACCGGGGTCTTGGTCCGATCGGTACCTAACGTCGCACCCTTGGGCAGTGTCGGTCCGTCGCGGTAGACCGGAGTGAGTTCGATGTGCCGGTCGGTCAGCACCGAATCCGAAACGGTCACCGCCGTGACATCGGCCGGAATCCGTACGGAGGCATCCACATTCATCGTCACCTCGACGTATGAGCCGCGTTGCGCGACACTGGTCACCTTGCCGATCCGCATGCCGAGCACGTCCACCGGGTTTCCGACGAAGACCCCGGAGGCGCTGTCGAAATGCGCTGTGAGGGTGTTAGTTTCGCGCTTCAGCAGGGAAAGCGGAGCGCTGGCCGCACCGACGATCAGCGCGGTGGCCGCGAGCATGAGAACCAGCTTGATGGGACGGGGTAACGATCTCATCGACAGTCCTCCGAGTAGGGCGGCAGCTGGGCCTTCGCGCGGGCGACCAGCGCGCACATGAAGGAGTCGACGAACGCTCCCGAGGACGCGTTCCCATCCAGTTCGGTGCCGGAGCCGGTTGCGTCCGCCCAGCTGCGCCAGGGCACCGGAAGGATTTGCAATATGTTGCGCAGCAGATCGTCGTGCCGACTGAGCATCTGCACCAACTGGCCGAGATTATCGAGCAGGGATTGAATTTCCGGTTGGTCGTCCACGACGATCGGCTGCAGCGTTCGCACCACATTGCTGGTCGCCGCGATGAGGGCGGCGATGGCCTGCCGCTTGGCCGCGACCTCCCGCAGCAGGTCGCGGCCCTCGTCGACCAGCACGCCGAGCCCGGTCCGCTGGTTCTCGATGACCGTGGTGAGTTGGCTGGTGCTGGTCAGCAGTGTGCCGATCTGTCCGCGACGTTCGGCGATCACACCGGACAGCGTCGTGACGTTCTGCATCACCGATGGAATCAGCTGCGGTAACCCGTGCAGTTGGGTGGACAGTTCAGTGAGCGCCTGCCCGACCTTATCGGCATCGACCTGGTCGAGGGTGGTCGTGGCATCGGCAAGTGCTGACTGTAGATCGTAGGGGACATTGGTCTGCGCCAAGGGAATTCGATCATTAGGCAGTGCACCGGAGCCGGCCGGCGCCAGTTCCACGTACCGATTGCCGAGCAAGGTGGTGAGTTTGATCGTCGCGGTCGTGGCTGGGCCGAGCGCCACATTGTCGGCGATGCTCAGCGTTGCCGTCACATGGTCGCCCGCCAAGCGCAGGCCGACCACATGGCCGACCGGCACCCCCGCAACCGTCACCTGATCGCCCGCTCCGAGCTGCGCGGCCTGGGCGAAGTCCGCCTCCAGGCTTCGCTCACCGATATCGAGCGAGTTGACGGCCAGTGCGGCGACGACGGCGACGACCAGCAGGGCGATCGCGGTGAATCCGAGCCATGGTCTGTTGAGGTCTTCGAGTTGCCGACGCGGGATTCGCTTGTGGCCGTCGAGATTCCACGGTGTACGCATGTGAACTACCTGCACTTGGAGGTGTGTTGGGCTACCCCGCCGGGGGTCACCGCGTCGACTATTTGCGGAATCACCGGCGTCAGACCTGGGACGAGCGACAGGGTCACATCGCAGATGTAGGCGTCGATGTAGCCGCCCGCCTGCGATATGCGGGCCAGCCCTTTCAGGACGAACGGCAAGTTGTAGCCGAGGTACTCGAACTTGGCCTTGTTGTCCAAGAAATGCTGTGCGAATCCCGGTTCCCGATTCAGGAAGTCGACGAGGGTGGGCTGGTCGGCAGTTACGATCTCCGACGCGCGGGCGACAACCGTCGCGATCCGATCCACGGAATCGAACAATGCCTGCCGATTCTGTTGCAGGCCTTGGAAAACGGTGCGCGTCCGGTCGATCACCGTGGTCAGATTTCCGCTCTGCTGGGCGAGGTTGCCCACGATGGTTGCGAGGTTCGAGATGACCTGGCCGAGCACCTCGTCCGGCCCGGCGAACGATTCCGCCAGCCGGGTCGTCTCGGCGATCAGCGTGGTGACCGAGCCGTTGTCGCCCTGCAACGCCTTGATCAGAGCGCCGGTGATGTTGTCGACCGCGTTCCGGTCCAGTGTGCCGAACAATGGCTCGAAACCGTTGAGCAGCTTGGAGATATCGAACGACGGCTCGGTGTGGTCAACGGGGATTTCGGCGCCCGGTTTCAGTGCGGTGGGGTCGCCGTGGTTGCCCATGGCCACACCGAGATAGCGCTGACCGATCAGGTTCTGATAGGTCACCGATACGGTGGTGTTCCCAGTGAGTACCTGATCACTGTGGACACGGAAACCGACCCGCGCGAGCGCGCCCGCCAACTCGACCGATTCGACCCGGCCGACCCGCACCCCGGCCATCCGCACGTCATCGCCGACGCGTAGGCCGGATACGTTGGTGAACAGTGCGGAATATCTGGTGGTCTCGCCGCTGATGCCGCGTTCGAGGGTGACGGCGACCGACCAGCTGAGCAGTGCCGAACTGATCACGAAGACGATCAGCACGAGCAGTGAACCGCGGTAGCTCATCGCGTGCCTCCGTTCGGGTCCGGCATGATCGACACAGTGGCGCCGCGGGCCAGCGGACCGAACAGGATGTCCGCGGCCGCATTCGGTTCGCCGCCGAGGATTTCGGCGATCCGCTGCTGTTCGGCGGCACTGCCGACCGGCCCGATGTCGCTGCTCAGCAGGGAGTCCGGTGGTTGGAAGCGGCGCGGATCGAAGCCGGGCGGCAAGCCATCGGCCGGGGCGGGTGTCGCCGGAGCGCTCGCGCAGTTGGGACCGGCCAGCTCGCCGTATCGGGGGCAGTCCGCCGAGGTGTACTGCCGGTTGGGTGTCAGCTGCAGGATGACGCGTGCGTTGATCCGTTGGGTCTGCGGATTCCACAACTCGTCGAATCGGGCGATCATGCGCGTGAGCGAAACACTGATCTGTGGAAACTTGCTCGCGCCGTCACCGAGTGCGCCGAGGGCCGGTGACATGTGCGTGGTGATATCGATGATCTTGTCGGTGTTGTTGTCGAATGCGCTGCCGACGGTCCCGAGCGTGTGCAGGCCACCGGACAGCAGCGCGGTGAGTTTCGCGCGCTGCTCTGCGACCGTCTGCAGCGGCACTATCGCGTGGTGCATCGCGTCGAGTAGATCCGGTGCGGCCGAATGGAGTTCACGCATCGCGGCCGAGAGCGAGTCGAGTGTGGATGGCGCCGCATCGACAGAGACGACCTTGTCCAGTTCGACGACGATCTCCCGCAGCCGTGCCGCCGCATTCTCGATGCCCGCGCCGCGCCCCTCGGTGGCTTCGGCGAGGGTCGCCAACATGCCCACCGCATTGTCGGTTTCGTCGCGGCCGACCGCGGCGATGATCCGCCGCAGCTGGTCCAGCGAGGTCTGCAGGCGCACGGTCGCCAGGCTGTGATCCTGGCTGATCCGGGCTCCCGAAGTCAGCGCCGGTGCCGCACCGTTGTAGACGAGTTGTACCGAGGGCACCGCGAATACGTTGCTCGGCACCACCCGCGCGGTCACCGTGGCCGGAATCGTCTGCGCGAAGTGCGGACTCAGCTCGATGCGAACGTCGTTCATACCGGTTTCGGAGGCCGGGGTCACCGCCGTCACCGACCCGACGCGAAGCCCTTGGAATTTCACATCCGACTTGGTAGGCAGCCCGTCGCCCACATTCGCCATGACGGCGGTCACCGTCACGGTTTTGCGCAGTGCCCCACGGGAATTCGCGACCATCACGGTGGCGGCCGCCGCGATGACGACCGCGCAACAGAGACCGGTCAGCAGCAGGCGAACCGAGGAGGGACCTCGGCCGTCGGGTTCGAACATGATCGACACGAAACCCACTCACTGTCGCGGCGCGGATGCGTCTCGTGGCGTGAATCGGATATGCAGATCGGTGAGTCCACGCAGGATGTAGGTGGGCTCGTAGCGGTAACTGCGGTCGTCCGCGGGACCGTGCTCGTCCGCATCTATCGTGATGTCCAGCATTCGGTCGAGAATGTGTTCGAGCGAGACCCGACCTTCCACCCGGGCCAGCGGACCGCCCGGGCAGGAGTGCACACCACGTCCGAAGGCCATGTGCTCGCGGAAGTTCGCGCGATCCAAGCGGAACTCGTGCGGGTTCTCGAACCGTTTCGGGTCGCGGTTGGCCGCGCCGGGGCAGACCATGAGGGTGGATCCGGCCGGTACATCTACCCCGCCGACCTCGGTGTTCCGACGGGCGAGCCGGAAACCGCTCTTGACCGGCGCGTGCATGCGCAACGTTTCCTCGATGAATACCGGGATGCGGCTGCGATCCGCGCGCAGCGTCCGCTGCAGTTCCGGATCGTCACCGAGGACGCGCACGGCGGCCGCGAGCAGTTTGGCGGTCGTCTCCTGACCCGCGGCGAAGACGAACGTCGCCGAACGGACCACATCGAGGACCTCGGGGGTCGACCCATCCGGATATTTCGCCAGCGCCAGCGAGGTCAGCACATCATCGCGCGGCTCGCGCCGCCGATCGCTGATGTAGGCACTGAACTTCTCGTCGAGCCACTCCAAGGGATTGATGCCCATCGCTACCTTGTCCAGCGAACCGACCTGGCTGCCGGGTCGGTCAGCGCCGAGCACGGTCCGGAACTCCTGGTGGTCCTGCTCTGGAACACCGAGCAGATCGGCGATCACCAAGAGCGAGAATGGTTTCGCGTACTCGGCGACGAATTCGGAGCGGCCGTTGGCCAGGAATTCGTCGAGCTGACGGTCGGCCAACCGCCACATGAACTCCTCGTTCTCCTTCAGCCGTGCCGGTGTCAGCAGTCGGTTCAGCACCGACCTGGCATAGGTGTGCTGCGGCGGATCCATCGTGACCATGTGCTCGTACATGGGCAGCTGGGTGCGATGCTGCTCGATCTGCGCGCTGATGTCTTCGCCTTCGGGCTGGAACGGCAGTGGCGGGAACGGGCCGCCCACCGCGATGCACGAGGAGAACGTCTCGGCGTCCCGCAGTATCTCGGAGACCTCCTCGTATCCGGTCACCGCGAGGACGTCGTAGTGCGGCTCCCGGGTCACCGGGCACTTGGCGCGTAGATGGTCGTAATACGGATAGGGATCGGGCACGAGTGCCGGATCGGTGAAGTAGTCGATGGTGTCGAAATCGGTCATCGTCGGCTCCTGGGTCGGGAGGTCATGGGTATTCCACAGTGATCAAGGTGGTCTGGGGAACGGCCTGGCAGGTGAGGATGTAGCCGGCCGCGACGTCGTCGTCGGTCAGCGCGTCGTTCACCTTCATCACGACCCGCCCATCGACGAGGGTGGCCATGCAGGTTCCGCAGTTACCCGCCTCGCAGGAAGACGGTGGTGTCAGCCCGGCCCGGCGTGCGGTTTCGAGCACGGTCTCGCCGGCTCGGCGGGGCTGTGACGTCGCGGCACCGTCCAAGCGAATTGTCACAATTCCATTGGCCACCGCCGCATTGTGAGGTAGCTCCGGTTCGGCGGGCGCGGGAGTGTGCGGGATCAACATCGATCGCGAAATCACTTTCGTGGGATTATGGGGCAGCGCATGCGGAGAAAGCTGCTCGAAATCGAATCCGATTTTCCGATCCGATTTGCTACGCCGATGATTGTGCGCGTAGTCGAAGGTCGGGTCAATAGGCGCGAGCGAATATTTTCTCGGCTGTCGATTCCTTTTTTCGGCGCGCTGGAATGCACCTTCACCGCATCATAATCGGAGGGTGCCTCGTATTAGGGAACCGAAAATTTCGGTCACCCGTATAACTCAATTCTATTTCTGTTGAACGACCGGATTTCCGATCAGAAATACCACCCCCCGTTGTGGCCCGGCTGCGGTGTCGCGGTGACCCGGCCGACGGTGGGGCTGTGCTCGGGACCTGCTAGCCCGCGTTCGGTCGATGGGCGGCGTCGTCCTGCGCCGACGCGTCGGCGTCCCGGGGTCGTTCTCGTACGAAAGGTGCGGTGATCGATGGATCCAGTACTAATGGCTGCCGCTGGTCGGTGTCGCTGCGCCGCTCGCGAACGGCCCGGTCCTGATCCGTGTTGTCCGCGGTGAGGCGCCGCACGGTGCGCTCGAGTATCGGCAGGATCTCGTCGATGTCGAGGGTCTTGTCGGCGACCCGCGCGATCAGGGCGTAGATCACGTTGGTCAGTATCAGTCCGATGTCCTCGAGGTACTCGGGATCGGCACCGTCGAGGATCTGTCCGGCTACCGGCAGGACCGCGGCGAACCCGTCGACGCTCAGACGCGCCCCGCCCGGAGCCGAGTGGGCCCGGTGGAACGCCTCGAGCATCGTTGGATTCCGCTCCCACGGCTCGAACACATGTCGCAGCACGCGAATCACGCCGTCGGCGATCGATTCCTCGGGGGTGGGCGGTGCGATGTCGGGATAGGTGTTGGTGGCCATCCACTCGTGGACCGCGGCGATGATCAACGCGTCCCGGGTGGGAAACAGCTTGTACACGGTCGCGAGGGATACGTGGGCGCGCCGCGCTACCTCGCGCAGTTGAACGGCGTCGTAGCCGTCGGTCTGCAGCAGTGCGAGCACGGTTTCGATGATCTTCTTCGACGGAATCCGTACTGCTGTCCGACTCACTCGAGAACTGTAACACGGTTATCATAGTAACCGTGTTACTGTCGCGATGGAACGCTTTCGGCAGGATGGATCGGCCGATCGGTGGCGTGCGGCGGTTCGGGGCGATCCGCCGCGATGGACCGCGACGATTTCGGCTGCGATGGCGACGGCGGCCTCGCCCGAGGTCCGATCGCTCACAGGCCGGTAGGCGAGTGCGGGCGAGCCAGCTCGGTGTCGGTGAGGCCCGGTCGGGAAGCGCTTCCGGTCGCCCCGATGACGGTCGCGATCGCGTATTGCGTATCGGTCGCGTGCCAGCGCAGTAATGACGCGGTCAGTTCCCGCATGCTCGACCCTCTCGACAACATTGCGCGACGGCAGGTGCAGGTGAAAGAATCATAAGTGCCCGACAAGAGATCGTAATTTTCAGTCAAGACATATTGCGCTCTTGACACCGTTATAGATGCGGTGCTAGACAATTCATCAGCAGCGATGAGCGGCTCCGAGGGGTGTCGGGTCGCGGTGATTCGAACGGATTGCGTTGCCCTTTTTCCCTGTTTTCAGAATTTCGTTGCCGTAGTGCATATTTCTTCCGGGAGAGCGCTTCCCGACACCATTTACCCGGTGGTGGCGGAAACGCTCCGCACAGTGAATGGGAGGCCCGCCTGATGACAGATATCGGGATTCGTCAGGTGACCGAAGCGCCGCCGGCCGGATTCGTCGGCACCCGGGTCCCCAGGGTCGAAGACCTCCGGTTGGTGACCGGCGCGGGCAGTTTCGTCGACGATGTGCATCGGCCGGGCATGCTGCACGCCTGCTTCGTGCGAAGTCCGATCCCGCGTGGTCGCATCGTCGGCATCGATACCGCGGGGGCCGCGGCGCTCGACGGAGTGTATGCCGTGTTCACGGCGGCCGACCTGAATCCGGAAGTGCACGAGTTCTCGTACTCGCTGGACGCCCCCGGACTGCCGCCGGTGCCGCGGCCGCCGCTGGCCGAGGACGAGGTGCGGTTCGTCGGCGATCCGGTCGCCCTGGTGGTCGCCCTCGATCGGTATGTGGCCGAGGATGCGGTCGAGTTGGTGGTCGTCGATTACGAACCGCTCGAGCCGGTCGTCGACTACCGCACGGCACACGAAACCACCGAACTGGTGCATGCGCAGTGCCCGGGCAACCTAGCCGGCGCGCTGAGCGGTCGTCCCGCGGCAGAGCTCGACCCGATCTTCGATTCCGCCGCATATGTGGTGCGGCAGCAGATCTTTCAACAGGCGTACGCGCCGGTGCCGATAGAGACGCGGGGCTTGATCGCGCAATGGTGGGCTCCCAGCGGGGAGCTGACGGTCTGGGCATCCACCCAGGTGCCGCACGAGATCCGCGGCTTCTGCGCGCGACTGCTTGGCATCGCCGAACATTCGGTGCGGGTCATCATGCGCGATACGGGCGGCGGCTTCGGGCTCAAGGCCGCGCCATTGCGGGAGGACGTCTGCATCGTGCTGGCCGCCCGCAAGCTGCCGGTGGCGCTGAAATGGATCGAGGATCGGCAGGAAAACCTGATGGCGGGCGGTATGGCCCGGCACGAGCACGGCGATGTCAGCATGGCCTTCGATGCCGACGGCACCATTCTCGCCGCCGCCATCGACTACGTGCAGAATGTCGGCGCGTATCCGACGCCGTCACCGCTGACAGCCGCCATCCCGGTCGGCATGCTGTTCCCGGGTCCGTACCGGGTTCCTGCCGCGACTTTCGATGTGCGGCTTATGTATTCGAACACCGTGGGACGTGTCGCCTATCGCGGTCCCTGGCAGTTCGAGTCGGTGGCCCGCGAGGTGCTGTTGGATACCGCGGCGCGCCGGATGGGGATGGATCCGGTGGCGCTGAGACGACGCAATATGTTGCGCCAGGACGAATTTCCGATGTTCAACCCCAATGGCATGCCGTATTCCGATGTGTCGCCGTCCGAGACGTTCGAGCAGGCACTGGCCATGCTCGACTACGACGCCTTCCGCGATCAGCAGCGGCGCGCCCGGGCCGATGGACGCTATCTCGGGGTCGGCACCTGTACCTACCTCGAACCGACCACCGGCGGTACGCCGCTGCACAGCACCGAAGGCGCGACCATTCGGATCGAACCCTCCGGGAAGGTCAATGTGTATGTGTCGGGCGGATCGTCGGGAAACAGTCTGGAGACCACCGTCGTTCAGCTGACCGCCGATGCGCTCGGTGTGGACCTCGCCGATGTCCACACGATTCAAGGCGATACCGCACTGGCACCGTTCGGCGGCGGCACCGGCGGCAGCCGGTCGGGTTCCATGCTGGCGGGCGCGATCGCGGAGACGGCCGCCGTACTGCGTGAGCGGATGGTGGCGATCGCCGCCCACAAACTGGGCGTGCCCATCGAGGATGTGGAGTTGACGCGCGGACAGGCGCGGGTCCGTGGCGTGCCCGATGCGGCGATGACGCTGGCCGAGATAGCCGACATCGCCTATTTCAACGGATACGACCTGCCGCCGGGAGTGCCCGCGGGCTTGGAGGCCAGCGGCCGATATCGGACGCCGCACATGATGATTTGGGCCAACGCGACCCATGTGTGCACCTGCGAGGTCGATATAGAAACAGGTGCGGTGACATTGCTGCGCTACATCGTCAGCGAGGACTGCGGGCCGATGATCAACCCGGATGTGGTGGAGGGCCAGATCTTCGGCGGCACCGTCCAGGGCATCGGCGGCGCGCTGTACGAGCACCTCGCCTATGACGACAGCGGGAATCCGATCAGCACAACCTTCATGGACTACCTGCTGCCAACCGCGACCGAGGTGCCGGTCATCGAGGTCGGACATGTCGAGACACCGAGTCCCGGTCCGGGCGGTTTCAAGGGGGTCGGCGAGGGCGGCGCGATCGGGTCCGCGCCCGCCGTGATCAATGCCGTGGTCGATGCCCTGGCACCGTTCGGTGTGGAGGTCGGCCAACTGCCGCTGTCGCCCACGGCGATTGTGGCACTGGTCGACCGGGCGCGCGCCGAGGTAACCGGGACGGTGTCGGCATGAAACCCGCGCCGTTCGAATATCACGCGCCGATCTCCGCCATGGCGGCCGTCGAGCTGCTCGCCGAACTCGGTGACGATGCGAAGCTCATCGCCGGTGGACAGAGTCTGGTGCCGATGCTGGCCTTGCGGTTGGCGGTCCCCGAGCATCTGGTCGACGTGCGTCGTATCGATCGACTGTGCGGTATCGAGCCGCGCGGGGAATCGGTGTGGGTCGGGGCGGGCACCACCCACACCACGGTCGGCCGGTCCGCGGAGATCAACCGAGCGGTGCCGCTGCTGGCCCGGGCCACCCCGCTGATCGGTCATGCCCAGATCCGTAACCGCGGCACGATAGGCGGCTCGATCGCGCACGCCGATGCCGCGGCCGAATATCCGGCGGTGGCGCTGGTGCTCGACGCGCGCTTCGAGGCGGAGTCGCCGCGTGGGCGTCGCACCTTGTCCGCGTCGGATTTCTTCACCGGCATGTGGAGCACCGAACTGGCCGCCGACGAACTGCTGACCGGGATCGTCTTTCCGGCGTGGCACGGCCGGTGTGGTTTCGCGATCGAGGAATTCGCCCGCCGCAGCGGCGATTTCGCGTTGGCGGGCGCTGCCGTGGCCGTCGGCCTCGACGCCGATTCCCACATAGACCGGTGCGGTATCGGTCTTTTCGGACTCGGACCCACCCCGAGTAGGGCCACCGCCCTCGAGGCGGAACTGATCGGCCGCGACATCGCCGAAGTCGCTCCCGACGAGGTCGGTCATGCCGCAACGGAACCGTTGGACGCGGTGGCGTCCGATCTGCACGGCACGGCCGACTACCGCAAACGGGTCGGGGCGGTGATGGTGGCGCGCGCTTGGCGCCGCGCCGTTGAGGAGGCGAGCGATGACTGAGATCGATATCGAGGTGCGGGTCAACGGGCGGGGCCGGCGCCATCGGGTGCCACCTCGGCTGACGCTGGCCGACTACCTGCGCGAAATATGCGGGCTGACCGGAACCCACCTGGGCTGCGAGCACGGGGTGTGCGGTGCGTGCACGGTATTGCTGGACGGGCAGGCGGTGCGTGGCTGCCTGGTCCTGGCTGTGCAGGCCGACGGCGCGGAGGTGACGACCGTGGAGGGGATCGCATCGCCGGACGGCCGCCTGTCCCCGGTGCAGGCCGCTTTCCGTGACTGTCACGGACTCCAATGTGGTTTCTGTACACCGGGATTCATCACCAGCGTGACCGCATTCCTGCAGGAAAGCCCAGATCCATCCGATGACGAGATCCGAGAGGCATTGTCCGGCAATGTCTGTCGGTGCACGGGGTATCAGGGGATTGTGAAAGCCGTTCGTGCGGCCGCGGAATCGATCGCGAAGGAGTCCGCATGAAGTTCGAGAACACCTTCAGCATTCCCGCCCCCGCCGCACAAGCCTGGCGGGTGCTGCTCGACCTCGAGCGGATCGCCCCCTGCGTTCCCGGAGCGACCATCACCGGGCGCGACGGCGACGACTACAGCGGCAAGATCAAGGTCAAACTCGGTCCCGTCACCCTGTCCTATACCGGCACCATCAAGATCGCCTCTCAGGACGAGGCGGCCGGGATCGCGGTCCTCGAAGGCGGCGGGCGAGAGGCACGCGGCAACGGCACCGCGAAGGCGACGATTACCTGCCGACTCGTCGAATCCGATGGCGTGACAGAGGTTTTCGTCGACACCGACCTCGCCGTCACGGGTAAACCGGCCCAATTCGGCCGAGGCGCGCTCGCCGAGGTCGCCGGCACGCTCATCGCAACGTTCGCCACCAATCTCGCGGCCGAGATCACCGCGGGGAAACCCAGCGAGCCCGAATCCGCTTCGGCTGATGGGCAAGTTGGGCACAGTGCCGAATCAGGGGGTGTCGCCGAGCCTCGTGTGCCCGCCGCACCGATCGATCTGCTCGCCGCCAGCGGAATGAGCGGTGCGGCTCGCTACGGCGCGGTCACCCTCGCCGCCGTGCTGCTGACAGTTCTGCTGTTGCTGCGCCGTCGGCACCGGGCCGGCGGCCATGAATCCAGGGAGTGATACCGATGACCGGACGAGTAGAGGGCAAGGTCGCCTTCATCACGGGTGCCGCACGCGGCCAAGGTCGCAGTCATGCCGTGAAACTGGCGCAGGAAGGCGCCGACATCATCGCCGTCGATGTCTGTAAGCAGCTCGACGGTGTCACCATTCCGATGTCGACACCGGACGACCTGGCCGAAACGGTCGCGCTTGTCGAGGCTACCGGCAGGCGCATCATCGCCGTCGAGGCCGATGTGCGCGATCTGGAGACCATGCAGGCCGTGGTCGATGACGGTGTCGCGCAACTCGGTCGCCTCGACATCGTGGTGGCCAATGCCGGGTTGGCCAGCGATGGCGATGCGATGGACAAGATGAGCGAACAGACCTGGCGCGACATGATCGACGTCAATATGACCGGTGTCTGGATGACCACCCGGGTCTCGGTGCCGCATATCGTCGCGGGCGGTCGCGGCGGGTCGATCGTGCTCACCAGCTCGATCGGCGGCCTGCGCGCCGTCCCGAACATCGGCCATTACGCCGCTGCCAAGCACGGTGTCATCGGCATCATGCGCTCGCTGGCAATGGAGTTGGGAGACAAGAGCATTCGCGTGAACGCGATCTGCCCTACGAACGTGGCGACGCCGATGCTGCTGAACGAGCCCACCTTCCGCATGTTCCGACCGGATCTGGAGAATCCGACCGTCGACGACTTCATCCCGGTCGCGCAGATGTTCCACGTGCTGCCGATCGCCTGGGTGGAACCGGAAGATATCAGCAACGCGGTGCTGTTCCTTGCTTCCGAGGACGCCCGTTATATCACCGGGGTGGCATTACCGGTCGACGGCGGCATGATGCTGAAGTAGGGCAGGCCATGGACTCCACCGCGACACGGTTGTCCGTCATCCAGCGGTGGGCGCTGATGCTGTCCTGTGCGGCGGTGGCGCTTATCGTCGCGTCGATGGCCGCGCTCTACACCGCATTGCCCGAGATTGCCGCGGCGACCGGCGCTACCCAGCAGCAGCTGACCTGGATCGTCGATGGCTACACCCTCGCGCTGGCCTGTCTGGTGTTGCCCGGCGGCGCATTAGGGGACCGGTACGGACGCCGCAGGATGCTGCTCACCGGTCTGGGGGTGTTCGCGCTCTTCTCCGCTGTGCCGCTGCTGTTGGACGGTCCGATATGGCTTATCGCGGCTCGTTCGGCGGCCGGGGTCGGCGCCGCGCTGGTGATGCCGTCGACGCTGTCGCTGCTCACCGCCGGATTGCCGGAGAGCAGGCGCGGCGTCGCCGTCGGGATGTGGGCCGGTTCCGTGGGTATGGGCGCGGTGGGCGGAATCCTCGTGTCCGGTGTGCTGTTGCAGTTCTGGACCTGGCTTTCGATCATGGCGGCGATGAGCGCATCCAGCACGCTGCTTGCCGTCACCGGATGCGTCATCCCCGAATCCATCGCATCGGCACGGCCCGGTTTCGACCCGTGGGGCACACTGACTTCGGCAATCGGCGTCGGCCTGATCGTGGCGGCGGCGACCGAGACGCCTCAGCTCGGCTGGTCGCATCCGCTGGTGATCGGTGCCGCCATCGGCGGCCTCCTATCGATCGGAGCGTTCGCGCTGATCGAATTGCGGATGGCGGCGCCGCTGCTCGACGTCCGGCTCTTCGCCGACCGTCGATTCGGCACCGGGACCGCCTCCGTCGCCATTCAATTCCTGGTTTCGTTCGGCATGTTCATGCTCGTCGTGCAGTTCCTGCAATTGATTCTCGGCTACCGTCCGCTCATCTCGGCGCTGGCCATGGCGCCGATGATGATTCCGTTCGTGACCATATCGCCGATCTCGCCGTGGCTCGCCGAACGATTCGGCTTGCGGCTGCAAACCTTCTGCGGCCTCGCACTGCTGGGCGTCGGGCTCCTGGCGGTCGCCCGCTTGTCGGTTGATGGCACCTATTTCGATGTCGTCTGGCCGCTGCTGATCGTCAGTCTAGGCATCAGCCTGTCGGCGGCACCTGCCACGACCGCGATCACGGCGGGTGTACCTGCCGACCAGCACGGCGTCGCGGCAGCCGTGAACGACGTATCGCGCGAGGTCGGCGCCGCGATCGGAATAGCCTTGGCCGGAAGCATTCTCGCCGCGGGCTACGGTCACCAGATCGCGACGATCCTGCCGATGCTCCCGCAACAGATACGCGGTCCGATCTCCGGCTCACTCGTCGGCGCACTGGCCGTGGCCGAGCATCTGGGCCCGCAAGCGCAACCCCTCGCCGACGCGGCCAAGGCCGCATTCGTCCACGGCGTCCGCCAAGCAGCGGCGATCCTCGGCGCACTGACCTTGGTCGCCGCAGTTGCCATCGGCCTATTGGCTCCGGGGCGGCGCCGTGGCCGAACCCCACCCACCGCCACCACGAGTTCTCCTCAGGCGGCCGAACCCGACTAGCCTCGCCTGTGCTGCAGCGGCAGACCGAGTGAGTCGAGCTGCTGCGGGAGCGGTACGGACCTCGACGCTCATCAGCAAAGCGGCCGCCGACCCGAACCTCGGCCTCGTGCCCCACTCCCGATGGAGCGAATGAGCCACGGCCAAGGACTTACTGGATGACCGCAGGGGTCGCTACGCCGACCTCGACGCGGACTCGATCCTGATAGAAACCGATGTGTCCGCTCAATATCGCGACCTCCGGATAGGGCTCGGCGTATTCCCAGGCGATCGGATCCGGGCCATCGGACGGACGCCAGTAGCGCGCCGTGCCCTTGAACGGACAGCGCGAGGTCTGCTCATGGGGGACGAGCAGGTCGACGCGCACATCGGATGCGGGCAGATAGCACACGATGCCGTGATCCTGTTCCGCGACAAGTAGACTCGCGATCGACTCGGCGACTATCCGGTCGCCGTGGGTGACACGCACCAGATTGCGGATGCGCCGGATATCGACACGATAATCCGGCCGATCGATATAGCCCGATGGCTCCACGAGTTCTCCTGTGGGTCAGAGCAGGGTATCGGTGGTCGCGGCGCGTGGTTCGAGGCCGCGCACCATCGCGTGCACGCTGTATGAGGCGACTACGGTCCCGTCTTCGGTATGAACCCGGCCTTCGCTCTGGGCGTGGCCGCGCCCGGCGTAGGTGACGCGGGTGGCGTATAGCAGCCACCGCGTCACGTCGACATCGTCGTGGAAGGTGATGGTGGCCATGGTGATTCCGGTCGAGATCGACCGATGCGCCATCGCTTCACCGAAACCCGCGTGCGGGCGCAGCGCGGCGGCCACCGTCCAATGGGTACTGGACTGGGTCAGCAGCGCGGCATGCAGGTAGTCCTGCTCCGGTGCGTCGCGGAATCGCGTCCAGACGAACAACTCCGGCGGGCCGACCCGATTCGGATCCGGGTCGTAAGCGTCGTCGACCACCCGCATATCGCGACCGTCCACCTCGGTGCCCGGAATCGCGAGTGGGCGCAGCCGGGCAGGCGGGTCTACCCGGGGCATCGGGGCCGCCGAGCGGATCAGGTCGGGCGCGCCCGCATCGAGCAGCACGATCCCCGCGCAGCGCGGCGCATCGTGCTGGCGAATGGTGACCTGCGCGGTGGTGAAGGTGCGCCCGGACCGCAGCGCATCGACCTCGATATCGAGCGGAGCTGTATGCGCGGCCGCGCGCGAGAAGATCATCGATGCCGAGGTAACGCGCTGATGCGGCACATGTTTGGCTGCTGCCACTACCGCGTCGCCGAGCATTTGTCCGGCTTCGACTACATCGCGGGCCGTCGGACCGTGGGCCGGGGCCAGGTATCTGCCAACGGCGCGCGGCTGGACATCCATCAGGCGCTGTAGTTCCGCCTGTGTCCATGCAGGTGCCGCGATGCCTGCCCGCATATCGCTGCTCAGCATATGGCTCTCACTCAGTGGCCGCTCGGAAGATATGGAAGCAGCTCGATTTCGGGCTCGACGCCGAACGAAGGCAATGCCATAGCCACCACTGCGTAGGCGCCGACGATGAATACCACGTCCAAGCGGTATTTCGTCGAATCGCCGCGGGGCGGTGGCCTAGGTCGTACCGGACGCAACGACGGCGAGAGCTACGTATAGTTCTCCTTCTCAATTTGAGAATATCATTCTCGCCAGTCGGTATCGCCCCTAGGATGACCAGAACGAAGTCGTTCGTATCGCCGACGACAGCCCGTACGGCCTCGGGCAACGTTATGTGGGGATCTGTGGACCTGCGGTGACGCTAGCTTGCGGCATGAGTGAGGCTGTCGACTGGTCGTGGCTACGTAAACCGATCCCGGTTGTCGATATGGCCATGTACCTGGACATGCCCGAAGACGTAGCTCGGACCGTGGAAATCCGTGACGGCATGATCGTGCACCGTGAATCCCCGTCGCCGAACCATGTGGCGATCAGCGACAACATCAAGGGAGCACTGCGCGAGGCGGTGTCCAAGCGTCCCAGCGAGGCGCCATGCATGCGGGCAAGCGGCGAACTCGACATGCTGGTTTCCGAGGTGCCCTTCCATTACAAGCGGCCCGATGCGATCGTCTACCGCTGCATCGATGCGCCCCGTGGCAGATGGAAGACCAAGCCGATGGCATCGGACACGCTTTTGGTTGTCGAAGTGGTGTCTCCCAACACGGTCACAGCCGACTTGGTAGAGAAGCGAGCGGAGTACGCGCGGTTGAGCATCCCGCACTACTGGATCGTGCGCATGGTGCAAGACGATGGCCCCGTGACATCGATCGAGATGCTCCGACTCAACCACCGATGGCACCTACGTCCGGGAGAGCATGTCCCTTCGAGCCCGGGGCGATGCGGTAGCAGTCGACGTCGCCGATCCACTCGACGTGACCATCAGCTGAAATCAGCTCGACCTTGGTCTGGATTGATCTGTTCAGAAGCCGCTGCCGACGCCGGTGTGCCGCCGAGCCGTCCTCCGTCTACCGGATGGGAGCGCGTCGCTCACCGTTTTCCGGGCGGCCCGCACGGAGAGTGGAGCGCCCGCGAGAACTTCGCTGGCCGACTCGAGCGCGGTCGCCGAGACGCGGCACACCCGGTCGCGATCGTCTCCGCCGTCGAGCGTTTATTCCCCTCCGCACGGCGCAGCGACCAGGCGCCTGAGCAGTCTGCGGAAACTCAAGTACCACTATGCAATTCGCAAATGAACACACTCAACTCGGGGTGCCTACCAGATATGCGCCGGGCCGGTAGGGTCGGTTCAATGGAGTGGAGTTTTCGGTCGGCCGAACAGCTCGCGGCCGCGTTGCGTGCCGGTGAAGTGACCTCGGCGGAATTGACCGAGGAGGCGATCGCGCGGATCGAGCGGCACGACAAGGCGATCAATGCGATCTGTGTGCCGGACTTCGAACGGGCGCGTGCCGCCGCGCGTGATGCTGACGAGGCGCGTGCTCACGGCGAGGACCGGCCGCTGCTCGGTATTCCGGTGACGGTCAAAGAGTCCTACAACATGGCAGGGCTGCCCACGACCTGGGGGATGCCGCAGTTTGCGAACTATCTGCCCGCTGAGGACGCGGTGGCGGTGTCGCGGTTGAAGGCCGCGGGCGCGGTGATTCTCGGCAAGACGAATGTGCCGTTCATGCTGCAAGATTGGCAGAGCTTCAACGAGATCTACGGCACCACCAATAACCCGTGGGATCACGGTCGCACGTCGGGCGGATCCTCCGGCGGATCAGCGGCGGCGCTGGCATCGGGATTCGGCGCGCTGTCCATCGGCTCCGACCTCGCGGGTTCACTGCGCAATCCGGCGCATTTCTGCGGGGTCTACGCGCATAAGCCGACATTCGGGCTGGTCGCGAGTCGCGGTATGGTCCCCCCGCCCGCACCAGCGCTGCCGTCCGAGGGCGACCTCGGCGTCTGCGGTCCGATGGCGCGCACCGCCCGCGACCTCACATTGCTGCTGGATGTGATGGCCGGGCCGGACCCGCTGACGCTCGGCGTCGCCTACGACTTGACGCTGCCGCCCGCGCGCCATGAGCGGCTCTCCGAGTTCCGTGTCCTGGTCCTCGACGACCATCCGCTCATTCCGACCGGGTCCGCGGTGCGGGCCGCGCTGAACCGAGTCACCGACGCGCTCGTCGACGGCGGCGCCCGCGTCGAACCGCACAGTCCGCTACTACCCGACCTGACCGAAGCCGCGACGGTCTACGCACACTTGATGTTTTCGAACTTCGCCGCACGTTTTCCTGCCGAGGCATACGAGCAGCTGGTGACCCGTGCTGCTGGGCTGAGCACCGACGACCGCGGTCTCGACGCTGCGCGGCTGCGCGGCATGGTCTCGAGCCACCGCGACTGGATCGAGGCGAACCTCCGCCGCGAACTGCACCGCCAGGGCTGGCGGCAACTCTTCACCGAGTTCGATGCCGTGGTGTGTCCGATCACCCCGACTCCCGCGTTCCCACACGACCACAACCCTGGGGAACGTCGGATCGACATCGATGGTGTCGAGTACCCGTACATCGACCAGCCCGTCTGGGCGGGTCTGGCGACCATGCCCGGACTGCCCGCCACCGCCATACCGGCGGGGCGATCCCCCGAGGGCCTGCCGGTGGGCGTGCAACTCATCGGTCCGATGTTCGAGGACCGCACCCCGCTGCGGTTGGCCGAACTGCTCGAGCAGGAAATCGGGGGGTTCGAGGCACCGGAATAGGCCGCACCCCGTCGAATCCTGGTCAGTTCGCCAGTGGCGAACGGCAGCGCTCACTGTCCGGCGGCCGGTACGGCAGTCCCACAGCATTGTCGAACACCGCCGGGCGCAGCACAGCCGAGGCGCGCTCAGATCCCTTCCGGCGCAAGGATTTTATCGAGGCGGAGGGAATCCGACGGAATAATCCAGCGGTCTGAGGTGGCTTGCTCCCTCCGAACACGCTGCCGCGTCACGGGTTTCGCGGTCTACGCAGTCCCAGTATCCGGCGGCCGATGTCGAGCAGCTGTTGGTGCAGAGTCTGCTGGTCGATGTTGTTCGGTGCGCTGGACGCGGCGCCAGCCAGACCGGTCAGCACCGCGGTTGCCGCGATGACACCCGCCGGTCCTGAGGTGGGTTCTGCCAATAGCGCGACAGGGCGGTCGATCACTTCGCGCCAGTCTGCTTGCTCACGCACCACGCGAATGACGCTGGGATCGGTGGTGACGACGGCGGCGATCGATCGGCTCGCCGCGACGAGTTCGGCGTAACCGTTCAGCATCGACTCGGCGCGGGCGCGGGCGGTGCGCTGCTGTTCGGCGGTCTCGATCACCGACCGGAGTTGTTGCAGCAGTGGCTGTAACACGGCGAGGAGTAGTTGCTCGCGGGTGCGGAAGTGATAGTAGATCGCGGCCTTGGTGAAGCCCAGCTCGTCGGCGATCATTTGCAGCGAGGTTCCGGCAAAACTGTGGCGGATGAAAAGTGCCACCGCCGCGTCGATCAGGCGCTGCCGACTGTCGGCTTCACGCGCGACAACATCTGCCGTGGTCATGCCTTCCTTCCGCTGAGCTCACCGTGGTGCATACGACTGTACTTGACGATCGGCAAGGACCTTACTTTACGAACGGCTAGTGTGCTGCTATACGAACGACTAGCAATCCACTTTACGAACGACTAGCATTCACACGTGTCAGCGGCCCATTGGTCGCGGTATTCGATAGGACGGGAGCTGCAGATGCCGCATTTCGCGAAGCCCGCGGAAGGGTCGTGGACGGAGCACTATCCAGAGCTGGGCACGGGACTGGTGGCATTCGAGGATTCGATCTCGCCGGAGCACTACGAGCTCGAACGCGCGGCGATCTTCGCGCGGACCTGGCTGAATGTCGGCCGGGTGGAACAGTTGTCGCGCACGGGTAGCTACTTCACCAAAGAGCTTGCGGTGGTGAACACCTCGCTGATCATCGTCAAGGACAATGACCAGCGGATCCGCGCATTCCACAATATCTGCCGCCATCGCGGCAACAAGCTGGTCTGGGACGACTATCCGGGCCAGGAGACTGCCGGTACCTGCCGACAGTTCACGTGCAAGTACCACGCCTGGCGCTACAACCTCGCGGGCGAGGCCACCTTCGTGCAGCAGGAGCAGGAGTTCTTCGATTTCGACAAGGATCGGTTCGGCCTGAAGTCGGTGCGCTGCGAAGAATGGGAGGGCTTCATCTTCGTCAACCTCGATGACGAGGCCGCGCCGCTGAACGACTATCTCGGCAAGTTCGCCGCGGGGCTGGCGGGCTATCCGTTCACGGAGATGACCGAGGTGTACAAGTATCGGGCCGAGGTCGGTAGCAATTGGAAGCTCTATATCGACGCCTTCGCCGAGTTCTATCACGCACCGATCCTGCATGCGAAGCAGTACGTGTCCGGGGAGTCGCAGAAGCTGTCGAACGTCGGCTTCGAGGCGCTGCACTACGAACTGGACGGGCCGCACGGCATGGTGTCCTCGTGGGGTGGGATGGCCCCGCCCAAGGATCTGAATATGGTCAAGCCGATCGAAAGGGCATTGCGCAGCGGCAATTTCGGCCCCTGGGATCGCCCGGACATCCCCGCGCTGGACAATCGGCCACCCGGCCTGAATCCGGCCCGGCACCGGGCCTGGGGGCTGGACTCCTACGTCTTCTTCCCGAATTTCATGGTCGTCGTGTGGGCACCGGGCTGGTACCTGACGTATCACTACTGGCCGACCGCCTACAACAAGCACATCTTCGAGGGCACCTGTTATTTCGCCCCGGCGCGCAATGCCACCGATCGGTTGCGACAGGAACTGGCCGCCCTCACGTTCAAGGAATTCGGCCTGCAGGACTGCAATACCCTCGAGGCCACCCAGACCATGCTCGAATCACGAGTGATCGCCGAGTTCCCGCTCAATGACCAGGAGATCCTCTTGCGGCACCTGCACAAGCAGGCCGCCGATTTCGTGGCGGGGTACCAGGCGAAGTCATGATTGCTCGACCAACCGTTCGCGCAGCGAGGTGAGAGTCGAGGGCGATAATCCGGCCCGGGTACGCAGGTAGCCCTCGATACTCCCGTGTTTCTTCCGAAGTGCGGTGAACATGGCGGCCATCGCCAGGCGGGGCGCACCGAACACCGCGCGGTAGCGCGCGGGGTCGACATCTTCGGGCAGGCGGGCGAGCAGGCGGGGCAGGCGCCGCTCGGTGAAGTGGATGGCACTGAGTTCGTAGTCGTCGAGAATTGTCGTCTCGTCGACGCCGAGCGCTGCCAGCAGTAATGCGGCAGCGACACCGGTGCGATCCTTACCCGCGGTGCAATGGATGAGGGCTGGTGTACCTTGCGCATCGGCTAAGTCGGTGAGGATCCGCCCGAATATCTCGGCGTCGAAATCGACCATACGGCGGTACATTTCGGCGAGGAAGTCATCGGGAATTTCCGCGGGTCGGGTGCGGATCAGCTCGGCATTGGCCCGGGTGTGGGCTGCGGTGCCGCCGATGGTGAGCGGTATCCGACGCACGGCCGCGGGCAGCGCCGAGGGGGAGCGGTCGCGCTCTTCGTCGGTGCGCAGGTCGTAGGCGACCAGCAGTCCGAGGCGCTCGACGATGGCGAGATCCTCGAGGCTGAGCCGGTGCGGAGCGTCGGACCGATAGACCATTCCCCAGCGCGTGTATCCGCCGTCGACGGTCGGATAGCCGCCGAGATCGCGGAAGTTCGTCGCCCCTTGCAGGGTGAGGACACGCTCGGGCATTTGCGCCGACTCCTAATTCCGAGAATACTCTTCTTGTGAGTGAGAATAGCCTTGCACGTCCCGAGGTGGATGTGGTGGGCCGCATCGCAGCGCGGGCGCTCGCCAAGCGCGAGGCGACCTATGCCGATGAGGTGCGCCGCCTGCTCGATGCCGCGCTGGCTGTCATTCGCGCCAGCGGAACCGCGTCGCGACCACGCGTAGCCGATATCGTCGCGGCCGCCGGTCTATCCAATGATGCCTTCTACCGGCACTTTCCATCGAAGGACGCACTCATCTCCGCCCTGATCGAGGATGGCGCCGAGCGTCTGGTGCGCTATGCCGCCCGGCGCATGGGCACGGCCGATACGCCGGAGGACCAGGTACGCCGCTGGGTCGAGGCGGTGCTGTCCCAGGCGGCCGATGCCACGGCGACGTTGACCAGGGCGGTGCTGTGGAATGCCGGTGGATCGGCCCCGGATATCGATGCCGGCTCGCCCACGCCGAGCGGTCGGCTCGCCACACTGCTGTACCGCGCATTCGCCGACATGGGCAGCCAGGACCCGGAATTCGACGCCGGGCTCGTCGCACACGCGACCGTCGGCAGTCTGACCGATTTCCTCTGGCGCCGGGTGGAGCCCACCGCCGCCGATATCGATCGCACGACCGCCTTCTGCCTGCGCGCGATCACCCGGATCAACTCTGGAGATAGCGCAGCGGAGCGTAATTTGCCCAACCGGTTTCCGGCCAGTTGAACCAGCCCGCCGATGCCGAGGTGCCACCGTCGGGGTGCAGGGTGGTGCCGGTGAGGTAGGCCGAAAGGGCCGAGGCGAGGAAGACCACGCAATTCGAGACATCGGTGGCCTGACCGGGCCGCCCCAGTGGGATGGCGACCCGAGCCCCCGCCGGATCGGACATGGCACCGTCGCCATGTGAGAACCTGGCCAGGTTCGGCGTCGGCACGAAGTCCGGGGCCACATTGTTGACCCGTATCCCGTCCGGTGCGAGTTCGACGGCGAGGGTGCGGCCGAACTGTTCGACGGCCGCTTTCGCGGCGGCGTAGACCGCGAAACCCGGTGCGGCACGGTGCGCTTCGATGGTGGTGATATTGACGATGCTGCCACCGCGGCCACCGGCCCGCATCCGCGGCACCGCTAGTGCGCAGGCGTGGAAGACATGCAGCAGATTGGTGCGCAGCAACGCGTCCCAACCCTTCGGCGTGGTGTCGGTGAAAGGCGCACGGAAGGTGCCGCCGACCACATTGACAAGTGTGTCGAGCCGTCCCCAGCGCTCGTCGACGGCGGCGAACAGCGCCGTCAGCGTATCGGGATCGCGGGCGTCACCGACCTGCACCAGGGCGTCGTGGTCGGCGATGGCGTGCCGCAGGGCCTCGGCGGCTTCGGCATCGAGATCGAGGACCGCGGGTCGGACACCATTGGCGACCAGATCCCGCACGATCGCCTGCCCGAGACCGCCCGCGCCACCGGTGATCACGGCGACGGTGCCGTCGAGCCCGCCGCGTTGTTCGAACCAACCCATCACTCATCGACCCCGTTCGACCTTGTTGAACGGCACGTCACGGTCGGCGGCGGATTCGCGCGGCATACCGAGTACACGTTCGCTGATGATATTGCGGGCCATTTCGGTGCTGCCGCCCGCGAGGCTCCAGGCATTGCGGAACAGATAGTCGATGCCGACTTGGCCGATGCCAGGACCATCCGGATCGCCGGTCACCGCCGCCGCGCCCGCGATCGTCACGGCGGAATCGGTTTGCAGCAGGGCATTTTCGGCACTGAACAGGCGGACGATGGATCCGGCCGCAGGCGGCAGCGCACCGGTGCCGATGGCATGGGATACATGGGCGATGAGCTGATTGCGGACCACGATCATGGCCCTGGCCGCCCCGATATCCTCACGCACCCGCGGATCATCTAGTTGACCTATCGCGCGCGCCAGGTCGACAAGTGTGGTTGCTTCCGCGCCGAGATGCGGGCGCTGGCCGCTGGTGTACGGCGAGGTGCCACCCATGGCGGCCCTTTCGTGATTCAGCAGCCGCGACGCCGCCGCCCAGCCGCCGCCGACCTCGCCGATCACAGCCTCGGCGGGTAGCTGGACATCATCGAAGAACTCCTGGCAGAACTCGGTCGATCCGGTGACCTGTTTGATCCGCTGAATGGTGACCCCCGGCGTGGCGACCGGGACCAGGAATAACGTTAGCCCGTTGTGTTTCGGCACATCCCAGTCGGTGCGGGCCAGGCACAGCCCGTAGTCGGCGGCATAGGCGCCCGAACTCCAGATCTTGGAGCCGTTGAGAATCCACTCCGCACCGTCGCGATCGGCGCGGGTGGTCAGCCCCGCCAGATCCGAGCCGCCGCGCGGTTCGGACAGGAACTGGGCCAGAATTTCTTCGCCGCGCAGCACCGCTGGCAGATGTGCGCGCTTCTGCTCCGCGGTGCCCAACTCGAGCAGGGTAGCCGCGCAGATCGCGAGCGTCGGCACATTCAGCACCAGCGGCATTTCGTAGCCGAGCGACGCCTCGGTGAAAGCCTGCTGGTGGGCGGGGGTGAGTCCTTGGCCGCCATACGCTTTCGGGAAACAGATACCGGCGAAGCCGCCGTCGAAGAGGATGCGCTGCAGTTCGCGCGCGCGATTCCACACCCCGTCGTGGTCCGCGCCGGCGTAGGTCTCTGTTGCGGGCGGGAGGTTCTCCTTCAGCCAGCGGCGGGCGCGGTCGCGGAAGCTGTCGACTGGTTCTAGATCGGTGCTCATGCGGCGCCCCGGACGAGTAGGTCGGTGATGCGGCGGTGATGTTCCTGCGGGGTGCCGTACAGGGCTCGACCATAGGTGACGCGGCGTAGGAACAGATGCAGGTCGTGTTCCCAGGTGACGCCGATGCCGCCGTGGATCTGCACGCAGTCCTGGACGATCACCGGCGCTTTCGTACCGATATACGCTTTGGCGACGCTGACTAATTCGGCTGCCGTGGTGGGGTTTTCGTCGATGGCAACCGCTGCCGCGCGGGCGGTCGCGTGGCAGGCCTCCAACCAGGTCTTGTTATCGGCCATGCGATGTTTGAGTGCCTGATAGGAGGCCAGTGGGCGGCCGAAGGTGTAGCGGTCGAACATCCAGGTCATGGTCGTGTCGAAGGCGCGCCGGGTGGCCCCGACCGATTCCGCCGCGGCCAGTGCGGCGGCGACGTGTAGTTGCGATTTCGTTGCCGTACTGGCGGTTTCGCCCTTGTGGACCACGGCCTCGGCATCGATGAAGACCTTCGCGAACTCGACCCGGGCGGTACGACGCACGATGTCGAGCGTCCATGTCGGGGTGACCGTGACGCCGGGGGTATCGGCGCGCACCAGAAGCTGGATGGGCCCGTCCGGGCCGTGTGCGGTGACGAGGAACAGGTCGGCGCGGTCACCGGCTTCGACGCGGTCCTTCAGTCCGGTGAGCCGGTAGCCGGTGCCGTCGGGCTCGGCGCGGGTGCCAGGTGCACTGAGGTCCAAACCGTGGCCGGGCTCGTAGAGTGCCCAAGCGGCGATGGTGCCGCCACTGACGATCTCGGCGATCACCTCGGCGAACCGATCGCCCGCGGCCGCCAGTCCGGCGAGTACGGCGCTGGTGGGGATCAATGGGCCGGGGGCGCAAGTGCGACCGAACTCCGCGGCCACCAGCGCGAGTTCGGTCATCGGCTGGCCGGAAACCGAGCCGCCGCCGAGACTTTCGGGCACCAGCATCACCGTCCAACCCAATGCCGCACCCCGGCGCCACCACTGGTCGTCGAAACCCGTTGTGGTATAAGCCAGTTCGCGGATCGTTTCGATCGGGACGGTGCGGTCGAGGAACTCGCGGGTCGTCGTCTGGAACAACCGCTGATCGCCGGTCGGTTCGACACTCATGAATTTCGGTCCTCCGAATCACCGCTGAGTACCTGCTCACCGGGCTGAGATGCGCTGGTCGGAAACCGCGCGTCGCCGTCTCCTATTTGACGGTCTCCCGTACCGATGTGAGAATCGGATTCAACAGTTATTGAGAGTAGCATTCTCGCGTGCCGGATCGGTAGGTCGCGGGAGCGCGCGGTGGCGAAGGGAGCCATCAGTGGTGAACGACTTCGAGGAGATGGATTTCTTTCTCGGGCGGGAGCTCATAGCGGATCCGTATCCGTACTTCGACGCCATGCGCGCGCGGTGCCCGGTGGCGCGCGAGAACCACCACGGTGTGTACATGGTGACCGGCTACGACGAGGCGCTCGAGGTGCTCAACGACACCGAGCACTTCTCCTCCTGCACCTCGGTGACCGGCCCGTTCCCCGGTTTCCCGGTGCCGCTGGAGGGCGATATCGATGCGCTGATCGCCGAGCACCGCGACAAACTGCCGTTCAGCGACCAGCTGCCTACCCTGGACCCGCCGGTCCACACTCAGCACCGCGGACTGCTGATGCGGCTGATCACCCCCAAGCGCCTCAAGGAGAACGAGGACGCGATGTGGGCGCTCGCGGACCGGATGCTCGACAGCTACCTCGCACCCGGTCGCGGCGACTTCATCCGCGACTTCGCCGGTCCGTTCACGCTGTACGTCATCGCCGATCTGCTCGGTGTGCCCGAAGCCGACCAGGAGGACTTCCTACAGGCATTGCAGCGCGACCCGCACCGGGAGGGCTCGACTCTCGGTAGCACCAAGGGCGAATCCATGCACCACAACCCGATCGAATTCCTCTACGGCAAGTTCGCCGACTACATCGAGGACCGTCGCCGCGAACCGCGCGGTGATGTGCTCGGCAGCATGGCGGCCACGATGTTCCCGGATGGCTCGGAACCCACGGTGCTCGATGTCGTTCGGGTGGCCGCGAACCTGTTCTCGGCCGGTCAGGAGACGACCGTTCGACTGCTCAGCGCCGCGCTGAAACTACTCGCCGAAAAGCCCGAACTGCAGCGGTGGCTGCGCGAGGACCGTTCGCGCATACCGAATTTCCTCGAGGAGGTACTGCGCATGGAGAGCCCGGTCAAGGGTGACTTCCGCTTGTCACGGGTGCCGGTGAGCGTCGGCGGGGTCGACGTGCCCGCCGGTAGCACCCTCATGGTCGTGAACAGCGGCGCCAACCGCGATCCGCGCCGCTTCGACGACCCTTCCACCTTCGATCCCGAACGCTCGAATGCCCGGACCCACATCGCCTTCGGCCGTGGCATCCACACCTGCCCGGGCGCGCCGCTGGCCAGGGCCGAGGGCCGGGTGGCCATCGAGCGGCTGCTGGACCGCACGACCGATATCCGCATCGACGAAGCGGTGCACGGCGCCGCCGACGCGCGCGAGTACGTGTACGTGCCGACCTTTGTTCTGCGCGGGCTGACCGCGCTGCATCTGGAATTCGATATCGCGGAGGGTGGTACCCGATGAAGGTCTCGGTCGATTCCGACCGCTGCCGCGGACACGGTGTGTGCTTGTCGTTGTGCCCGGAGGTGTTCACCCTCAACGATGACGGCTACGCCGAGGTGCAGACTCCCGACGTTCCGGCCGACTTCGCCGGTGCCGTCCTGGTGGCGGTGTCGGCCTGCCCGGAGCATGCCATCACCGCGAGTTGATCGGCGCGACGCGGTCAGCTGACCGGCATCTCGAAGAAGAGCGTTATTCCATGGCCGAGAATCATATTGCCGAGCCGGGTGATCCCGTGGCGTCCGACATCGGTGTGCGGAGCACTGCGGCACCGATGACGCCCGGTTGGCACGCCGGTCGGGCACCGGATCGCCCGGCGATCGTGATGGCTTCCAGCGGTGCGGTGGTGACCTATGCGCAGCTGGAGCAGCGGTCCATCCGGTTCGCCAGGGCCCTGCGTGCGCGCGGGCTGGCGGTCGGCGACCACATCGCGATTCTCATGGAGAACAATCGCCCATTTCTCGAGATCGCATGGGCGGCGCAGCGCTGCGGTTTGTACTACACCGCGATCAACCGGCATCTGAAAGCCGGTGAGGTGCAGTACATCCTGGACGATTGCGGCGCCACCGCGCTGGTGACCAGCGAGTCCATGGCCGAGGTGGTGGCCGAGCTCGACCTGTCCGCCATCCCGGTCCGGATCGTGGCGGTGGGGCAGCTGGTCGGTTTCGAGCAGTACCAGGATGTGCTGACGGCGACATCGCCGCAGCCGCTCGGCTCCGACGAATGCGAGGGCCGGGAGATGCTGTACTCCTCGGGAACGACCGGGCAGCCCAAGGGTGTTCGCAAACCGCTGCCCGCCGCTCCGCTCGGCGATCCCGATTCGGCGCCGGTGCAGATCGCGCGAGGCCTGCTGGTGAGCGGTGCCAGCGATGATGCGGTGTATCTGTCGCCCGCACCGCTGTATCACGGTGCGCCGCTGGTGTTCTCGATGTCGTGGCAGCGAATCGGCGCGACCGTGATCGTGATGGAACGCTTCGACCCTCGGCAATGTCTGGAGCTGATCGAGCGTTATCGGGTCACCCACACGCAGATGGTGCCGACCATGTTCGTGCGCCTGCTGCGACTGCCGAAGGCTGAACGCGAACGCTATGACTTCTCCAGTCTGGTGGATGTGGTGCATTCGGCGGCGCCGTGCCCGGTGCCGGTGAAGCGGCAGATGTTGCAGTGGTGGGGACCGATCATCGGCGAGTACTACTCGGGAACCGAGGATGTCGGCAACACCTACATCAGTGCCGAGGAGTGGCAGGCACATCCGGGTTCGGTGGGCAGACCGGCGCAGGAGTGTCACATTGTCGGCACGGATGGCGAGGAGTTGCCGGTCGGCCGAGTCGGGGTGGTGTATTTCGGTGGGGGACGGCCGTTCGAATACCACCACGACGCAGCGAAAACCGCGTCGGTGACCCATCCGAAGGGGTGGCGCACCCTCGGTGATTTGGGCTATCGCGATGCCGACGGCTACCTGTATCTGACCGATCGACAAGCGCACATGATCATCTCCGGCGGCGTCAATATCTACCCGCAAGAGGCCGAGAACGTCCTCGCCGCGCACCCCGCGGTCGCTGATGTCGCCGTGCTCGGCGTACCGGACGAGGAAATGGGCGAGGCCGTGAAAGCCGTTGTCCAAGTAGTCGATCCGCCCACAGCCGGTGCCGAACTCGCGGCTGAGCTGATCGCCTACTGCCGCGCGGAACTAGCCGCCTACAAATGCCCGCGCACGGTCGACTTCGTCACCGAATTGCCACGTGACCCCAGCGGCAAACTCTACAAACGCCACCTACGCGCCCAATACTGGCAAGGCCACAACACGTTGATCAACTGACCGACCTACCCGGCGCGCATCTACTCGCCGCGCGGCGATCAAGATCAAGTGGAGCTGGTGGGGGTCCTACTCGGCCGATGCCGCCATGGTTTCCACCTGATCTTGATCGCTGGGGGCTCGAGTTGGGGCGCGCCAGGTCCGGCCGTGTAGGCGCTCGATGTCGCTGTTGAAGCGGGCTAGGTAGTGGGCGAATTCGGCGCGGTCCTCGGCGGTCCAATCCTGGGTTACCGCTGCCAGTACGTCGATGATGGCAGCGCGCTCCTGGTCGAGGCGCTCACCGCCGGCTGTGGTGACGCGGAACTTGCGCGCGATACCGCCGTCGGGGTCGGGGATGCGTTCGACAAGTCCGGTGCGCAGCAGTGTCGCCGTCTGCCGATGGAGCGTTGAAACATCCAGTCCCAGTGCGTCACTGAGCTGGCGTAGCGACATCGGGCCCTGGATTCGCAGTCGGCTCAACAGTAGATACGAGCTGCGCTCGAGCTGGTCGTCGGTGCGCCGGTGCTGCGGGCTCAGCCGGTAGTGGCCGAGTAGCAAGGTCTCGAACTCGATCAGTTGTATGCGCTTGTCCATGCCTTCCTTCCTCGGAGATGTGCATCACACACAATGCGTGTATTGTTCACGTTGAATGCATGATACACATATAGTGTACGATACACGCTAAAAGTTGTGAGTCCGAGGGAGATTTGCGTGGACAAGCCTGATTCCGCCGTTCGGCCGGGCGCCATCCTGGCGGTGCTGGCCTATACCGGCATCGTCGCGTCGCTGATGCAGACGCTCGTGGTGCCATTGCTCGGCGAGTTGCCGCAGATTCTGAATTCCTCGGCGGCCAATACATCCTGGGTGGTCACGGTCACGCTGCTGGTGGGTGCGGTCGCCACCCCGGTCGCCGGTCGCCTGGGCGATATGTTCGGTAAGCGCCGGATGGTGATCGCCTCGACGGTGCCGCTCATCGTCGGCTCGGTGGTCTGTGCCATGGCGGGTTCATTGGTGCCGATGATCATCGGCCGCGGCCTGCAGGGCCTCGGCTTCGGCACCATCCCGCTGGCCGTCGCGCTGCTGCGGGACGTGCTGCCGCCCGAGCGACTCGGCTCGGCCATCGCGCTGATCAGCTCCTCGCTCGGTATCGGTGGTGCGCTCGGTCTGCCGTTGGCGGCCGCGGTCACCGAGTACAGCAACTGGCGGGTGCTGTTCTGGGCCGCGGCGGCGTTGGTCGCGATTGCCACCGCGCTGATCACCGTGGTCGTTCCGGAGGGTATTGCCGAAGGACCGTCGGGTCGCTTCGATGGCCTCGGTGCGGTGCTGCTCGGCGGCGGTCTGGTGTCGCTGTTGCTCGCGGTGTCCAAGGGGGCGACGTGGGGTTGGACGAGCGGCAGCATTCTCGGTCTGTTCGTCGCGGCCTCAGCGCTGCTGCTGGTGTGGGGTTGGTGGGAGCTGCGTAGCGTCGAGCCGCTGGTCGACCTGCGGGTCACCGCGCGCCCGCAGGTGCTGGTCACCAATCTCGCGACGGTCGCCATCGGCGTCGGCATGTACGCGTTGCAGTTGAGTGTCCCGCAGTTGATGCAGCTGCCCAGCTCACTCGGCTACGGTCTCGGTCAGTCGATGATGGCGATGGGTCTGTGGATGGCACCCGCCGGAATCATGATGATGCTCATCTCCCCGGTCGGCGCGAAGCTCTCGGCATTGCGCGGTCCGAAGTTCACCCTTGTCGTCGGTGCCGTCGTCATGGCCATCGGCTACGGCTCCGCCCAGGTTCTGATGGGCAGCACCTGGGGTCTGCTGATCGTGAACATCGTCTGCAGCTCGGGTGTCGGTTTCGCCTACGGCGCCATGCCCGCCCTGATCATGGGTGCGGTGCCGCAGTCGGAAACCGCTGCCGCCAATGGGTTCAACACTCTGATGCGCTCGATCGGCACTTCGGTCTCCGCGGCCGTGGTCGGCGCGGTGCTCGCCCAGCTGACCGTCACCGTCGGCGGTCACAGTATCCCCACCGAGAACGGCTTCCGGGTCGCGTTCATGATCGGCTGTGGCGTATCAGTTTTGGCGGCCTTGGTCGCCATGGCGATTCCGGTTCGTCGTGCGCTGGCCGTCGAGCCGGCCGACCCGGCCGAAGCGGAAGTCCCAGCACGGGTCTGATAGCACAATCGCGCAGCGTGGCGCGTGCGAACGGCGCCCTCGAACCTGCACCGGCAGCAGGTTGGGGCGCCGCCGCATATGTGGTCGCACCGAAGTGCCGAATGATGCGGTTGTCGGCCACCGCTGCGGCGGCTCGCGCGTGTCGATCCCATTATCTGGCTTTGCGATGAACCCGGAGCCGCGTTGCGGGGGCGGCACGCATGCGCTCGACAGGCTCGGGGCGCGCGGCGGATGTGGTGTCAGTGCCGCTGGCCGATGGCAGTGTCGAGCAGGCCGAGATCGGTGCCGAGCTCGGCGGCGATCGACCGGACCGCGGCGACATCCTTACCGACGAATTCGCCTACCGATGCGCTGAATTCGGCTACCGAACCCCGACCCGCGACACCGGCCAGCGCGCGACTCGCCGCACTTCCGTGCGGCAGCGCGGCCAACAGGGTGGTCTCCGCGACGCCGAGCTGTTTTCCGAGATCCACCGCCGCGGTGAGTATTCCGAGCTGTGCGGCGAATACGGCATTGTTGACCAACTTGACGCATTGTCCTGCACCGAGCGGACCGACATGCAGAATCGGGTCCCCGTAAGCAGCCAGCACAGGCCGGATCCGGTCCACGGTCTCCGCTGGGCCACCGACGAATAGGGTGAGCCGTCCGGACGCGATATCGGGTGGTCCGCCGCTGACTGGGGCATCGAGCAGCTGGATGCCATGTGAGGCAACGGCTTCGGCGGCAATGGCCGCGGTCGTGTGCGGACTGCCGGTGGTGTGCAGGACGAGAGTCGACCCGGATGGCATGGCGGCCAGCAGCGGTGTGCCGAGACATACCGCCCGAACCTGTTCATCGGTGAAAACGCACACGATGACCAGATCGGCATTGGTCCCGACGGCCGCGTGGGCGGACACCGCGTGCGCGCCGATCTCGGTAAGGGCCTGGCGCGCTTCGAGCGACCGGCCGAGCGCGCGCACCTCATGTCCGGCGCGAACCAGCCGCTCCACCATGGGACGCCCCATCCGCCCGGCGCCGATGAATCCGACGCGCATCAGCGTGGGTGGTCGATCATCGCGAGGGTCGCGTCGGCGGCGTCGAGCACGATGCCGGGTTCGGCGCCCGCGACGGCGGCCAGATTCGCGATCAGCCCGACATCTTTGCGCAGTAGCGGCCCGGCATGTGCGGCGAGCCGGTCCAGAGTGCCGCCCGCCGAGACGATACGACCGAGGGCGAAGCTGTCGGCGGTGCCGTGCGAGATCACTTCGCCGAGGCGGATCGGATCGAGACCGACTGCCCTCCCCAGTGCGAGAGTGCTTGCCGCCGTGGCGAGATTCGCGGTGAACAGCAGGTTGTTGAGTAGTTTGGCAGTCTGTCCCGCGCCGAGCGGGCCCAGATGGACTACGGGTTCGGCGTAGGTTTCGAATACCGGGCGAGCCCGTTCGACGATATCGGTCGAGCCGCCGACCATCACCAGCAATCGGCCGTCGGCGGCCGCCGCGCCGCCACCGCTGACCGGTGCGTCGATGATCGAAACCCCCTGGGCCACCGTGATATCGGCGAGATCGCGGCAGGTGTCCGGATGCACCGTACTGTGCACGGCGAGGATCGCGCCCGCGGACAGACCCGCCAGCACGCCATCGGTACCGGTGACGACCTCGCGGACATCGGCGTCGCCGACCACACAGAGGCAGACGAGATCGCTCGCGGCGGCGAGTTCCGCGGGTGATGCGGCGACCTTCGCCGCCGTATCGGCGAACGGCTCTAGCGAAGCAGGACGCCGAGCCCACAATGTTGTCTCGTATCCGGATTCGACGATCCGGCGCGCCATCGGCCCGCCTTGGCTGCCGAGTCCGATGAATCCGACCCGCATCACACGTCGCCTTTCGCTTCGGGCCGCCAGAACACGGCGAGCAGACCCGCGGTGGCGACCAAGCCGACACCGAGGGCGATGCCGCCACCGGCCCAGCCCGTTATCTCGATATCGGCGGCGTGATCGACGGACAGCCACCCAGGGCCGAGCAGCGCCAGCGCCAGCGAAACAACCGCGAGCACGAGCACATACTCGTAACCCTCTTCGAAGACGAAGAATCCGTTGGTGCGGTGTGCGAGCAAGCCAGCGACCGTCATTACCGAGATAACCGCCGCACACGCCAGCGGGGTGAGCAGCCCGACGATCAACAACACGCCCGCACCGATTTCAGTGACGACGCTGAGCCACGCCTGCAGGGTGCCCCCGCGCAGTCCGAGGCCGCTGAACCAGCGCGCGGTGCCCGCGATCTTGCCGCCGCCCACCCAGTGATTGACTCCGTGGGCGATCATGGTGCCGCCCACGACGAGTCGCACGAGTGCCACGGCCACGTCGACGACGTCCATCAGTTCGCCTCCTGTGTGGTGCCATTGAATTGTATTGCCGGGCCGGAGAATTCGCCGAGCCCGCGGGCGACGGCGGTTTCTTCGACGAAGGCCAGCACGCCGAAGTGGTAGGCGGCGGCCGTATGTCCCATGCTGAGGTTGTGGCCGCTGTTGGGCTGGATATTGAGCACAACCCGCGGCGCGGCGGTGAACCGGGCGGCGACCGCGGCGAGTGCCTCCGGATCGTTGCGCCACACCCGTTCGTGGTCACCGACGGTGAACCGCACCGGAATCCGCACCTCGGCGGCAAGTGTGGGAAAGGTGACCGTCGGCCAGTCCTCGACCGAATTCCCTTCGTAGCGTGGACCATACGACCCGATCCGCGCACCGCCGACCAACTCGGGCGGGTACAGCCGGGCCGGATACCACAGCAGTTCGGTGACGCCGCCCGGTACGCCGTCGCGACGCAAGCGCCGTTTCCCGTGCGGATCCGGTCCCCACAGGATGTCGTAGGCCTCCTGCTGATGTTCCAGCCCGGTCCCGGCCAATTCGAGGCCGAGCAATCCGCGTCCGCGCTCGTCGGCCGCCATCCGCAGCGCCAGTTCACTACCCGCGGAATGGGCGAGCAAGAAGGTGCCCGCGCCGCGGGGCCGCGACCCGATATGCTGCTCGGCCGCCGCGTACATCAGATCGACACGGCGCTGTGGGTCGGCGAGTTCGTCCGCATGTGTATGCGAGCTGCCGTATCCCGGCCGGTCCAGGGCCAACACGGTGTATCCGGCCGCGGCGGCCAACCGCAGCAGTGACAGTCGCGGATGATCAGGGCAGTCGAAATACGCCGAGGTGGTGGCCCCGCCGTGCAGGGCGAGCAGCACCGCCCGTGGCGCCTGCGCCTCGGCCAACAAGCCCGACATCGGGATGCCGTCGACCTCGGTCACCACCGGAATCGGTTCGTCTCCGGTCAGCAGTGAGAAATCGGATTCGGTAATCGTCATGAATCGCTCCGCAGCAGCATTACCCCACCGGGCGTGAGCCCGCCGCTGGACACCACACCAACGCGGGCATCAGCAACCTGCCGCGCACCGGCTTCACCGCGCAACTGCGCAATCGCCTCGTACAGCAGGCCCATGCCGTGGGTGCGGCCGTGTGAGAGCTGGCCACCATGGGTATTCAGCGGCAGCAGACCGTCGCGGGCGATGTTCTTACCGCCGTCGAGGAAGTCCTTGGCCTCGCCGATACCGCAGAAGCCGAGTGCCTCCAGCCAGGACAGACAGTTGAAGGTGAAGCCGTCGTACAGTTCGGCGATGTCGACGTCGGTGGGGCGCAACGTGGTTCGGGTCCACAGGTGCGCGGCCGGACCGAGCACCTGTGGTTCGTGGGTGAGGGTGCTCTGATCCCATTCGATCCGCTCGATGATCTGAGTGCCGACCGCCTCCACCAGAACCGGTGGTTCGGCCAGATCGCGCGCCGCCTCCACACTGGAGACGATGACGGCGATCGCGCCGTCACAGGGCACATCGCAGTCGTAGAGGCCGAACGGGGTGGTGATCGTGCGCGCCTCGAGATAGTCCCGCATGGTCAACGGATCTCGGTAGATCGCGGTCGGCTCGAGTTCGGCATTGGCGCGCTGATTCAGTGCGATCCAGCCGAGGGTTTCGCGAGTGGTGCCATAGCGGTGGAAATGCCGTTGGGCATTCTGCGCCAGGGTATGCGCCGCCGAGGTGGCGCCGAAGGGGGCCATCCAGCCGGGTGTGCGCCCACCGGAGGGCTTGATCTTGCCCGTGCGCAGCAAGTCGTTGAAGGTGGCTTCCCACAGGGTGCGGAAACACAGCACATGCCGGGCCAGCCCGCCCGCGACCGCGAGCATGGCCGCGATGACCGCCCCACCGGGGCCGAAGGTTTCGATCCCGCCGTTGTACCAGGTCGGCCGGATGCCCAGGGCGGACTCCAGAGCGGTGACACCGCCCTCGCTGAATCCACCCATATTGCCGCCGCCGGGATAGGTCGACAGGCCGTCGATATCGTCCATCGTCAGCCCGGCGTCGGCGATCGCGCTTTCGCAGGCCTGGATCGTCAGCCGCAGCGGTGGGACCTGCAGCCGCCGCCCGATCGGTGACCTACCGATGCCGGTGAGTGCGACCCGGTCCTCGAACTTCTCCGGCCGCACCATGGGCCGCACATGCCGCCAGAACTCTTGTGGCGCGATATCGTCCACGGGCAGCGGGGCCGGTTCCGGTTGCGTTTCGACGGGCCGGAACAGCGGCAGCCAGACATCGTCGTCCTCGTGGAAGACCACTTCCAATCGCATGCCGAGGACCAGGTCGTCCGGATCGCAATCGATCACATTGGTGGTGAGCCGAACTCGCGGATCCTCCTCGATCGCGACCTGCGCCACTACATAGGGCGCGGGCAGTCCCGGCACCCCGAAACGGTGGTTGACGGTGAAGCCCGCGAGTGTGGCGAAGCCGGAGACTTCACGCACTCCCATCTGGTGTCCACGGCAGTACCGGCACACCGGCTGCGGTGGATGGATCAGTGCCGCACAGGATTCACATTCCTGTATGCGCAGCGTGCCATCGCTCCCCGAGGTCCAGAAGAACTCGTTTTCGAGGGTGAGCAATGGCAGCGGACGTCCCGATGCTTCGCCCATATCGCCTCCTCGCTGTGTCGTCAGATCTGGGCGTCGCCCTTGCGCACGGTGACCGGTTCGGCCAGCCGCTGTTCATCGCAGACGCGCTGCAGTTTCGCCAGGGTTTCGTCCAGTCCAGCGCCGAGCCGCGGTCCGGGAGTGAAGCTGGCCGGCAGATGCCGCATGCCCTGGATGACGCCGATGGTGTCGTAATGTACGGCGTCCGCGGGATCGCAACGATAGTCCGGCATCCGGTCCAGCACCGCGAGCAGCATTCTCTTGAACACCATGCGCGCCATATTGGAGCCGATGCAGCGGTGCACGCCGAGGCCGAAACTGTAGTGCCGATTGCCCCGCCGCTCCATATCGATCTCATTGGGGTTGTCGAACACCTCGGGATCCCGGTTGGCCATCGCCCAGGACAGCCACAGCCGCTCACCTTCGGCGAACCGCGTGCCCGCGACCTCGCAATCCTGGGCGAAGGTGCGACCGTCACCCGGTGCTGGGGTGAAGTAGCGCAGGAACTCCTCGGTCGCCGAATCCAGGATGAGATCGCGTTCCCGACTGAGCAATTCGCGCTGATCCGGATTCTCCGACAGCCATTCCAGCGCGTGCGCGGTGAGTGCGGTGGTGGTGTCGAAGCCGCCGCCGATAATGAGGCTGAGCATGCCGAGCGCGTCCATATCGGAGATCGGCTCGCCGTTCAGGGTGGACTCGGCGACCGCGTTCAGCATGCCAGGGCGTGGATTCTGTTTGACCTCTAAGTAATTCGTCAGCAGATCCAGGCCCATGGCGCGGTGCATTTCGGCGATGCGCGCAGTGTCCGGTGAATCGGGTGGGGTGTACACCGAGGCGTGCGCCGGTTCGTTGTAGATGGTCCACTTGTCCAGCGGGATGCCCAGCATCGCGAGGGTCAGCACGGCGGGCACGATATTGGCCAACTCGTCGACGAAATCGATGGCGCCGCTTTCGATGTGCTCGTCGATGCTGGCGCGCACGATTTCGTCGACGAACGGAATCCAACGCTGCACCGCGGCGGGGGACAGATACGGATTCAGCGCCGAGCGCAGTTCCCGCTGTTCGGGCGGGTCCATTTCCAGGATGCCGGCGCGAATGCCCTGGCCGCGTTCCGGGGTCGGAATGGAAATCCCCTTGTAGCCACGGCGTTCCCCGGTGGGGTCGTTGTCATTGGAGATGTGCGGGCAGCGGGCCAGTTCGAACACTTCGCGGTTGCCCGCGGCCACCCAATGGCCGCCGTAGGTTTCGGTCCAGGCCACCGGGCACTTGCTGTGCATCTGCTGGGTGATGTCGACGAACTGTTCGCGATATTGCGGAGTGTGTCGATCGAAATGAAATTCCGGCCGTCTGCGCTCGGCATCGGATGCGATATCGGTCATCGGCGGTTCCTCTATTCGGTGCTGGAGATCGCCCGCTCGGGGCAGGACCGGACGGCCTCGCGCACGTTGTCCTGCTGATCGGCGGGAACGTCTTCGCTGACCGGTGACGAATGTCCGTCGATTTCACTGAGCTCGAACACCTTCGGGGCGATCATCGCGCACAGCGTGTGCCCCTGACAGCGCTCGACATCGACTCGAACCTTCACGGTATTTCTTCCCTTCAGACGCGGTAGTCGTACCACTTCAGATAGCCGCCGGCATCGACGCGCAGCTGGGTGCCGGTGATGAAACGGGACTCGTCGGAGGCAAGGAACAACACCGCGTTGCTGATCTCCTCCGGCTCGACGTAGGGGACCGGCATGGCCTGCTGTACGAAGAAGGCGGGTTCGGCGTCGGCGCGGGTCGGGTGTTCGAGATCCGGGCGGAACGACCGGTACATCGGCTCGCTGTGCAGCATGGGCGTGTCGCAATTGGTCGGGTGTACGACATTGGCCCGAATACTGCTCGGCGCCAAATGGGTGGCGATCTCGTGGATATATTGCGACAGAAGGCGTTTGGCGACCATATAGGCGACACCGCCCGGATCCTTGCCCGGCTGATCTACCTTCGAAAAGTCCATCAGCGCCGCGGTCGAACCGGTGGCGATGATCGATGCGCCCGCGCCCAGATGCGGCAGCGCCGCCTGTACGGCGTTGATGACACCGAGCAGGTTGGTATCGATGACATCGGTCCAGGCCTGCCACCGCGGCTCGCCCTTCATGCCGGCGATGCCCGCCTGGGCGACGACGATGTCGAGATGGCCGAATTCGGCGATACCGCGCTCGAGAACCGCGGCGAGTTGCGGTCGGTCGCGCACGTCGGCCTGTTCGGCGATGATGCGCCGTCCGGTCTTCTCGACGAGACGGGTCGTCTCCTCCAGATCCTCCGGGCGTGATAGCGAGTATTGGATGCTCTCGATATCACGGCAGATATCGACCGCGATGATGTCGGCACCCTCTTCGGCAAGTTTTACCGCGTGGCTGCGGCCCTGGCCTCGCGCGGCTCCGGTGACGAAGGCGACTTTGCCCTGCACACGTCCCACGGGTTTTCCTTTCGGTCCTACTACTTCTGCGCGGCACGGCCTGTGCCCGGCACGGACGGGTTCAGGTATTGCGGCCTCCGTTGACGCCGAGGATCTGCCCGGTGATGTAGCCCGCATCCTCGGAAATCAGGAACGAGCACGCGGCGGCGATATCGGCGGGTCGCCCGACCCGGCGCACCGGAGTGCGTTGGATGTGGTCCTCGATGGTTCCGCCGAGCAGCTGTTTCTCCTCGGAGCGGCGCAGCATGGGGGTATCGATGAAGCCCGGCGGGACCGCGTTGACCGTGATCCCGTATGGCCCCAGTTCCAGCGCAAGGGATTTGGTGAGGCCGTTGAGTCCGGACTTGGCCGCCACGTACGCCGCCATGAACGGCTGACCGGAGTGGGTGCTCGAGGAAGAGATATTGACGATGCGACCCCAGTTCGCGGCCGTCATATCCGGCAGTACGGCCTGGACGGTGTGGAATACGCCGTGCAGGTTGACATCGATGATGTGCTGCCACTCCTGGAAGGTGAGGTTGTGGAAGCGGCGGTACTTCTCGATTCCGGCGGCATTGACCAGCACGGTGATCGGACCCAGTTTGGTGCGCACATCGGTCAGGGCCGCGGCGATCTCGTCCGGTTTCGTCACATCGGCCTGATAGGCGAAATCGTCCTCGGCGGCCGGGGTGAGGTCGAGGGTGGCGACGTTCAGGCCGTCAGCGCGCAGGCGCTCGACGATGCCGAGGCCGATGCCCGAGGCGCCTCCGGTGACCACAGCGGTTTTCACGCAAGAATCTCCCTTCCGAATGCTGAGAACCGTACTCTCGCGCTCGTCGTGTGCGCAAGACTTCCCGGGTGATGCCGGGAATCGGCATCTGAACGTCGATGTCATCCGCGCGCGTCGGGGTGTTGCCCATTTCGGAATGTTGCTACAGTCGCGCAAACATTGAACGTATGATTCTCCAATAGAGAGAATGAAGTTTCCGTTGTGCAGCCGAGGAGACCGGATGTCAGTGCAAGAACAAGTGGCCGCCCCGCCGGAAGTTCCGGCTCGGCGGCTGCTCGTCGACGGACAGTTGATCGAGACCGGGCGCACCCTCGCCTCGCTCAATCCGGCGACGGGCGAGGTGTACGGGTACGCGCCGGAGGCGGGGCTCACCGAGACGGACGCGGCCATCGCCGCGGCCCGGCGGGCCTTCGACACCACAACTTGGGCCACCGACGCCACATTCCGCGCGCACTGCCTCGAACAGCTCTACCAGGCGTTTCGCGATAACGTCGAAGAACTGCGGGCGCTGACGATCGCGGAGGTCGGCGCGACAAGGCAGCTCACGCACGGTAATCAGCTCGAGATCCCCTTCGAGATCGTCCGCTACTACGCCGAGCTGCTGCCGAAGTTCTCCTTCACCGAGGAGCTCGCCGACATCGAATTCCGCGGTCAGCGCCATCGGCGCTGGGTCGAGAAGGAGGCCGCGGGCGTGGTGGCCGCCATCGCGGCCTACAACTATCCGCACCAGCTCGCCTTGGCGAAACTCGCGCCCGCGCTCGCCGCTGGATGCACGCTGGTGCTCAAGGGCGCACCGGATACGCCGCTGGCTACTTTGGCGCTCGGTGAGATCATCGCGCGCCACACCGATATTCCCGCCGGTGTGGTCAATGTGCTCACCTCCTCGGATGTCGCTGTCGGCGAACGGATGACGACGCATCCCGATGTCGACGTGGTCACCTTCACCGGTTCGACGCCGGTGGGACGCAAGATCATGGCCGCCGCGAGCGCAACGCTGAAGCGGGTGTTCCTGGAGCTCGGCGGGAAGTCGGCGGCGATCCTGCTCGACGATGCCGACTACCGGACGGCGGCGCAGTTCGCGGCGTTCAGCATTGTCAGCCACGCGGGCCAGGGCTGCGCGCTGACCTCCCGGCTGCTGGTGCCGAGCAAGGACCACGACGCGATTGTCGAGATGGTCGCGCAGAACTTCGCCCACGTCCGCTACGGCGATCCGAGCGATCCGAAAACCTATATGGGCCCATTGATCAGTGAACGCCAGCGGGACAAGGTCGACGGTCTGGTGCAGCGTGCGGTGGCGGCGGGCGCGAAATTGGTCACCGGTGGCGAGAAGGTCGACCCGGGCTTCTTCTATCAGCCGACACTGCTGGCTGGCGTCGATCCGGACAGCGAAATCGCCCAGGAGGAGGTCTTCGGGCCCGTGCTCGCGGTGATCCCCTACGAGGACGACGACGATGCCGTACGAATCGCGAACAACTCCATCTACGGCCTGTCCGGCGGCGTATTCAGCGCCGATGAGGAGCGGGCGCTGGTAGTGGCGCGGCGCATCCGCACCGGCACCATGAGCATCAACGGCGGCAACTACTTCGCCGCCGACGCGCCCTTCGGCGGATACAAACAGTCCGGCATCGGCCGGGAGATGGGGGTCGACGGATTGACCGAATTCCTGGAGACCAAGACCTTCGCGGCGGTGGCGGTATGAGCGAGCGAACAATCAACACAGCCGGGCGACCGCTCGTGGCGGCGCCGAGCGCTAGCGAGGTGGCGGCATGAGCGAGCGGAGCGAGCGAACAATCAACACAGCCGGGCGACCGCTCGTGGCGGCGCCGAGCGCTAGCGAGGTGGCGGCATGAGCGGGCCACTCGACGGTATCCGCGTCCTCGAGGTCGCGATGTACGGGTTCGTGCCGTCCGCGGGCGCTGTGCTCTCCGACTGGGGCGCGGATGTGATCAAGGTCGAGCACGCGGTCACCGGTGACCCGCAGCGCGGCCTGCGTCAGATCGCCACCTTCAAGGTCGAGGGCGACCCCAATCCGAATGTGGAACATGCCAATCGGGGCAAGCGCAGTATCGGGATCGATATGTCGGTGCCGGAAGGCCGGGCGGTGATCCACGACCTTGCCAAGACCGCGGACGTATTCCTGACCAGTTTTCTGCCGCAGCACCGAAGCAAGTTCGGTATCGACGTCGACGACATTCGCGCGGTGAACCCGGCGATCATCTACGCCCGCGGCAGTGGTCTCGGCCCGCGCGGCGCGGAGGCCGATAAGGGCGGCTACGACATGACCGCCTACTGGTGCCGTGGCAGTGTCGCCGCGACCATCACCCCGCCCAATATCGACGGACTCATTCCCCCGCCGGGGCCGGCGTTCGGCGACACCATCTCGGGAACCAATCTGGCCGGTGGCATCGCCGCGGCGCTGCTGAAGCGGGAGCGCACGGGTGAGCCGTCGATCGTGGATGTGTCGCTGCTGAGCAGCGGGCTGTGGTCGATGGGGCACACCATCGCGCTCTCGGCGTATATGGGTGAGCCGCTGCGGGCGTTTCCGACCGGATCACACGGTTCGCCGTCGAATCCTCTGTCGGGGTTGTACGCGACCAAGGACGGTCGGTACTTGTCGCTGGTCATGTTGCAGCCCGGCAAGTTCTGGACCGACGTATGTCGTCACATCGACCGGCCGGAACTGGCCGACGATCCACGGTTCGCCGATGCCGCGGCTATCGCGACCAATACGGCTGTGGCCGTGGATATTCTGCGCGAGGTATTCGCCACCCGCACGCTCGCCGAGTGGACCGAGCGTTTCGCGACCCTGTCCGGTCCGTGGGCCCCGGTGCAGGACGCACTACAGGCCATCGACGATCCGCAGGTCCAGGCGAACGAATACGTCCGCAAAGCCGGTGAACTGCAACTGGTTTCGAATCCGGTGCAATTCGATCTCACCGCGCCCGACTTGCGTCCCTGTCCGGAATTCGCCGCCCAGACCGATGAGGTCCTGCTCGAACTGGGCCTGGACTGGGACCGCATCATCGCGCTCAAAACCGCGGGCGCGATCACGTAATTCGCTGGAGTAACCCATGACCTTCATCGCTTCGATAGGGACCTACCTGCCGTGCTGGGGCAGCCAGCGCCACCGGGTGCTCGGTGACGACGAGGACGCGATCACCCTGGCCGTGGAGGCCGGTCGTGCCGCGCTGCACGATGCCGGTCCGGTGGAACGGGTGGTCGTGGTCAGTCGCGATCTGCCGCTGGTGGAAAGCAGTAATGCCGCGGTCCTGCTGGCGGGGCTGGGTTTGGATCCGGAACTGGAGGTGATCGAGCGGCTCGGCGGCGCGCCCGCCACCCTCGACTCGCTCAGTTCCGCCCGGCCACGCACGCTGATCATCGGGGTCGATACCGAGCCCGCGGGCGCGGCCGCCGCATTGATCTCCGATCACGGCCTGCAGGTGCGCACCGCCGCACGGGTGACGCGCAGCCTACCGGTGCGTACCCGCAATACCGTTGGGGCCGTGCACGATTACGGTGATCCGCGACTGCTGCACAAGCGCGGCCTAATGGCATCGCTGGCGGCGGCCTGGTTGGACACGCCGGTGGCGGTGGCCGGCGTCGACGATAAACAGGCGGCCGCGCTGTGCCTCGGCAGCCCGCCGTCACTGCCGACGGTGGGCGCCAGCGCGGGGCTGTTCGCCTTGGCGGCCATGGCCGAATGGGGCAGTACGGGTTTGCTGGTTGGGGTAGAGCAGGCCAGTCTGTCCGGTATTACGGTGGCCGCTGGTACGGCGGTGCTGCACCGGCGGGAGTCGACGGCCAGAGACCTGCCCGAAGGTGAGCTGTGGCCCGGTTCCGAGATTCCGATCTCGCTGGCCGCCTATGAGCGCGCATTCGAGGCGAAGGTGCGCTGGGAGGCCGGAAAGCACTCCGGCAGTGACGATCTGGACTTCCCGCCGCGCTATCGGGTCGCCGCGGACGGCGGTCTGAGTACCGACTACACCCTGGTGCCGCTGCCGCGCACCGGCACGGTGTACACCGAGGCCACCGTCGCATTGCCGGTGCCGGGTCTGAAAAGTCCGTACACCCTGGTGATCGTCGAACTCGACGGTGTCGGGGTGCGGGCGCTGGCGAAGGTGACCGGCACCGATCCCGGCACTGTGGTGATCGGGGACCGCGGCCGCATGGTGCTGCGCCGGGTCGCCGTGCGGTCGGGGGTACCCGATTACGGATACGCATTCGAACCGGAGGTCGCACTATGAGGGAAGTCGCCATTGTCGGTGCGGGCATGACGCCGTTCGCCGAACATTTCGCACTCGGCGTCAAGGATCTGGTGCCGATGGCATTCGCCGAATGTGCCGCTAGCATCGATAAGGGCTTGGTCACCTCAGACCTGCAGGCGGCCTGGTTCGGTGCGATGGGGAATACCGACGGCTTCCCCGCCGGGATTGTGGCTGATGCGCTCGGCCTGCCGGATTTGCCGGTGACCCGCGTCGAAAACTCCTGTGCGACAGGTAATGACGCGGTGCGCAATGCCCTGTTCGGTATCGCCTCCGGTGCGTTCGACGTCGCCTTGGTGGTCGGTGCGGACAAACTCCGCGAAACGGCGCACAAGGACATGCTGTGGGAATGGGAGCCGATGGCGCGCGATATGGCCTGGGATTACCCCCTCGGCCTGATCGCGCCCGTCGGATTCGCGCTGCACGTAGCCCGATATCTGCACGAATCGCCGGCGACCAGAGAACATTTGGCCATGGTCGCGGTGAAGAACCACCGGCACGGTGTGCGTAATCCCAAGGCCCGCTTACGCTTCGAGATCAGTCTGGAACAGGCGCTGGCGGCGCCGATCGTCGCCGGACCGTTCGGACGCTACGACTGCGCACCACAAAGCGATGGTGCGGCGGCGCTGGTGCTCGCCGCGGCCGATGTGGTCGGCCGCTACACCGATCGCCCGGTGTGGATCCGCGGCGTCGGCCTCGGCCTGGATTCGGTGATGCACCAGCACAAGCGGGATATGACGACGTTCCCCGCCACCGTGCGCGCCGCCGAGGCGGCCTTCGCGATGGCGGGGCTGACGCCCGCCGATGTCGATGTCGCCGAGGTACACGACTTCTTCACCGGTATCGAACTGATCAGTTACGAAGATCTCGGCTTCGCCGACCGATTCGGGGCAGCGAAACTGATCGAGAGCGGGGTCACCGAGGTCGGCGGCGCGCTGCCGGTGAATCCGAGCGGCGGACTGAAGGCCAAGGGACATCCACCGGGAGCGACCGGCGTCGCCCAATGCGTCGAGTTGTTCGAGCAGCTGCGCGGCGCAGCGGTCAATCAGGTCGACGGTGCGCGGATCGGTTTGGCGCACAACCTCGGTGGGCCGACGGCGGTGTCGGCGGTGACGATCCTGGAAGGGCCCGGCGCTTGACGGCCGGGTCGGAAGCCGTCGCGCTGGTTTCGGGCAGCACGAAAAGTCGTCGTGCCGTATTGGAATGGGCCGCGCGGTGTGTCGGTCCCACCGGAACAGTGCACGTGGTCTGTGACGGGGTATCGCCGCCGGTGCTGTTCGGATCCATTGCGCTGAGCGGGCTGTTCGTCGATGCCGTCGGACTCGAGGCCATGGACTTCACCAGCACCGCCCGCATTCTCGCAGTGCACGGCTGCGGCTGGAGTTGGTGGTGGGGTCCGGTCGGCGCACATGCCGTCGCGGTGCGGCGGGCCGCGACGCTGGGCGCGGCGATGGTGTTGGCGACCCGCTCGCTGACTTTCCAGGTCCGGGTGGCCGTGCGGCTACCCGACGTCGCCCGCGACCTCGCCGCAAAGAAAGATCGGGCCAGCTAGTCCCTCGTCCAGATCTTGCTGCGCGACCGACTCCGGCTGCTCGCCCAGCGAAGTGATGGCGGTTGATGCGGAGTTGGGCGACCACCATCCGACTGCGTTCGACCGAACCGTCCCAACCGGGGCTCGATGCGGCAGAAGCTATCGGGACGTGGCACTAGTCCGGTGCGATTCCGTCTTCATGTGCCATCCAGTGCACGAAACGGTGCAGTGGATACATGGCGTCGTGTGGATTGCCGATGGTGCTCGGTCCGGCTTCGCCGAGGCGGACGATGCGCTGTGCGCCGCCGCTGGCCAGCCGGTCGCGGTAGTCGGCCATCCGGTCGAATGGAAAGAAGCCGACCGTCTGCGTTGCCACATTGACGTATCCCATCGCCGCATCGAGGCTGTCCACGCGAACCACATTGGCGGTCTTGTTGATCGGGTGGAAGTCCACCGGTTCATCGGAACGGATCACCAGTCCCGTGCCGTCGGTACGGCCCCAGACCCGGAACTCGTCGTCGAGCATTGTCAGGGTGTCGATCTGCTCGCGCAGGTCGATATCGAGCGGTCGGGAATCGCCGGATCCGGCCGCCTTGTCGACGATGTAGGCGTGCAGGCGTGCGCAGAAGCGGTCGGCGTCGTCCTGATCGGCCTCGACATAGACGAAACGGCTTGCGACACAAGCCTCCTGGTTGAGGACCATCACATCGGCGGCGGCGAGTTCGGCGGCGCGGTCGAGCGCCTCGTCCGAGGCGAAGGCCTCCCGGCCGACCATTGAGATCGAGGTCTTCGGGTCGAAGGACACCAATTGGAAGCCCGGCCCGAGGTATTTGATCACATTATCGATCGCATCACCGCCACCCCAGGCGACGATCTTGTCGAAATACTGCGGCCGATACAGCACCCGCTCGACCGTATTGTCGCCGCCGCGCCAATAGAGCGCGGACATCGACCGCACAATGGCGTGGTCGGGATCGATGTCGGCCATGGTCCGCAGTATCGCCACCGTGGTGAACGGATCACTCGAGGACATCTTGAACAGATTGACCGCCTTGACCAGTGCGCCATGGGCTATGGATTTCACCGCGACGCCGGGGGAGTTGCCGGGCAGCACATGGATCAATCGGGGTGCGAATGCCCGCACGAAACTCTGGCGGCCGGTGAAGTCGCGCTTGGGAATCCACTCGTCCAACGCCCGCGGGTCCGGAAAATTCTGTTCGACCACGGTTTCGAGCAGCCGCTTGTCGAGATAACCCGCCGCACCCATGACCTGTGCCCGCAACACGGTGCGCGGCAGCACATGGGTGGCCGACATCCGGTCGATACAGTCACGCACGAACGGGTTTTCGGGTGCGCGCAGCCGTCGACCGGTCTCGACGAGGAAATCGATGATCTCCGCGAGTGGAACGTTCAGCAGCGGCGGCACCGCGCCGCGTGGATGCACCGCACGGTCCATGGGGATGCGCGGTGTCGCGAAGGTGACGCCCAGATCGCGCGATCGGTGCGTGACGTCGTTGCCCTCGAGCACTTCGCCGCGCAGGAAAAACGGCGCGGCAGCGACGGTGTCCGCGATGGTCATGAAAGCCCCCGCACATACGCGTCGACGGTTCCGGCGCAGCCGATTTTGTCGTCGCCTTTGATATCGGCGTAGCGGACGATGTCATTGCGGACCGACGGCCCCTTGTTGCGACAGGCGCAGGGGTCGAGGTCGAGTGCGATCTTGTCGCCGGTGATGATTCCACCCCAGCGTCCGTCCAGCGAGAGGTCGAAAAATGCGGCCCGGCCTTCGATTTCGCCGGATTCGTGCGGCAACGGGTTCGCACCGTCTTCATCGAGGATGAAGGGCACGATCCATGGGGGTATGTGATACCGATCGCCCTTGCGGCACTTGGGCATTCCGGAATTCAGTTCTTGCATCGAATAGTTCTGGAAGTCTCGGTCGGGCGGGATATTGAAGGTCTGGTGGACGAATTGCTGGTAGTCCGGCGGCAACTGGGCCCGCTTGAGCCCGCCGCCGACGTAGAGGCAGTTGTCGGGGTGGAAGTCCGGGGCGGAGTAGCCCATATCCCGAACGATCGCCGCCACCTGGTAGAGCGCATTCCACATGCCCGAGATGTAGAGCTTGTCCGTGCGATAACGCACGAGCGCCTCGGCCCCGGCGATCATCGCCTTGTCGAGCGCCTCCTGCCGCTGTCGAGAGGTCCGGTCGAAATCGGCGAGTTCCTCTGGCCGGGCGGTGCCGTCGGCGATCTTCTTGCGCAGCACCACCATTGTGGTCAGCGACCCGACGGTGATCGGTGGAATGGGCAGGCGGAAACGCTCTTTGGCCGGATCACCGAACGCCGCCTGCTGAGCCGCGGCGATGACGGCGTTCTTCGGGACGGACGCGGTCGCGGCGACGCCGACCATCCGCCGGTCCTGCGCGGGCCGCACACCCGAACCCCAGGAGAAGACATTGACCGTATCCTTGCGCGACCATGCCATATCCCGCTCCGAGGCGAGCAGCATGGCGGACTTGCCTGTTGTTCCACTGGAACAGGAGACGTAGTGCCCCGCGGCCTGCAGCCGGGCGATCCAATCGTCGATGTCGGCGATGTCCGAGGTCTCGATGTGGCTGATGGGATAGGGCGATACGGTGCCGAGCCACTTGCCGAGCCGATCCCACTTCTGCTCGATCAGAAAGCCTTCCGGATAGCTCTTGTAGACCGAGTGCGGGAACAGTAGCGGGACCATATCCGCGAGGTCGCGGATCTCGGTGATACCGGCCTCCCGCGCGCGGTGCCCCAGCAGCTTGATTCGATCATGGTACTGCCGGAATTTTTCGTCGAGTGCCGCCACCTGTGTTTCGCGCAGGTCGGCGGCGGAGTGGTCGAAGCGGTCGGTGGCATCGGCCAGCCGTGTCAGGGTTTCGATGGCTGAGCTCACGGGCGAGTCCTTCCCGGTGACGTTGCCCGCTGGAAAAATGGCAACTCATGCGTATCATTATTAGCGATCGGAGGCGCGATGACGCAAGCGGCAATTCGGAGGAGGCGGGGATGACGGAGGTCGGTCCGCCGATTCGGCGCGCGGCCGGGCGGCCCACCCGGGCACAGGCCGAGGCGCGGCACGAGGAATTGCTCGATACCGCATTGGATCTGTTCCTGGAGCACGGCTACGAGCTGGCTACCATAGAGATGATCGCCGGTCGCGTGCAGATGACCAAACGCACCGTCTACGCCCGCTATCCCGAAAAGGCATCGCTATTCCTCGCCGCGGTCCGGCGCGCCATCGAGCGACAGGTCGTGCCAGCGGATGTGCTCGCTGGCTTCGACACCGGCGATCTGGCCGAGACGCTGACCGCGGTCGCCCGGCTGCGGATCGACCAGGTGATGACGCCGAATGGGCTACGCCTGCAACGCGTTATCAATACCGAGAGCTATCGCTTCCCGGAGATCTTCGTCGCCAACTACGAACTGAGCGCCGGGCCGGTGGTCGACTTCGTCGCGGGCGTCCTCGATCGCGCGATCGCCGCCGGGGCGATCGCGCCGACCAACTCCGATCAGGCCGCCCGCGCCTTCATGAGCATGGTTGTGGGTGGCCAGGTGCGCTCCATTGTGGCCGGTCGCCCACCCACTCCCGAACAGCTGGACGAGCGGGTCCACTTCACCGTCGGTCTCCTGCTGGATGGCCTGCGTCCACGCTGAAATTATCTGAGAGGCAACGATTTTGACATTCGAGGCAGACCGTCCGGTCGCGGTCGTCACCGGAGCCAGTTCCGGCATCGGTGCATCGACCGCCGAAAAGCTGGTGGCACGCGGCTGGCAGGTGATCGGTGTCGGTCGCGATCGACAGCGTTGTGCGGCCGCGCGAACGCGGATCATGGCCGCCGTGCGCGACGGCGGCAGTTTCGACATGGTGCGCGCCGACTTCACTTCGATGACGGAGGTGGCACATGTGGCCGCCGAGATCGCGAGCCGTACGGAGCGTTTGACTGTCCTGATCAATAACGCGGGTGGCGTACGGGATCGGCGGATCATCACCGCCGAAGGCACTGAGGCTACCTTCGCGACCAACCACCTCGCCCCGTTCCTGCTCACCAGGGAACTGATGCCGCTGCTGCGAAAGAGCGCGGCGGTCCTGCCGCCCGGATCGGTGCGCGTGCTCGCCGTATCGTCGAGTGCGCACCGCGCGACCGAGGGCTTCGATTGGACGGATCCGCAGGGCCTGAACGACTTTCACCCGGCGGCGGCCTACTGCCGCGCAAAACTCGCCAATATCCTGTTCACTCGCGAACTTGCGCGTCGAGCGGCCTCCGATGGCATCGTCGCGCAGGCCATGCACCCGGGTGTCGTCGCCAGTAATTTCGCCGCACACGGTGATACAGCGATGCAAGCCCATATGGCCGCCGCCGATACCGTGCCACCGGACGAACCGGCCGAGACTCTGGTGTGGCTGGCAACCGATCCCGAGGGCGGTCGAGACGGTGGGCGCTACTTCTACCGGAAGACGGTGGAAACACCGGCCCCCGTCGCCCTCGACGATGTCGCGGCCGCCCGCCTCTGGACCGAAAGCGAGCGCTTGCTCGCGGATCTCGGATTCTGACGCTTACTCCACGAGCACCGATTGCCTTGCCGCTGCGGTCAGATCGGCTCCCAGATCGTCATCCGAGTATTGGCGGGATCGATCGACGGACTGAGCCGCATCCGGCCGTCCTTGGACCGGGTCATCAGCTCCTTCATCACGATGTCGATATCGCCCTCGATGTCATAGACGGCCAGATATTCCACCGGCTGATCCCCGGTGGTCCGGAGGCGATGGCGCGTACAGGATTGCACGCCATTGATCGCGAGCATCTCGGGAACGTGGACATCGCGATACCAGGTGTTGTATTCCTCGTCCCGGCCGGGCTGTGGGCGGGAGAAAACCATCAACTTCATATCGTTCCTCGATCAGTGTGCCTGCTGGGCATAGGCTTCGGCGTACTGCTTGCGTGACTTCGTCGATATATCCCAACCCGCGGCATTCGCCCGCAGCGCGCCGACGGTGGCCTGCTCCTGCGGAATGTGCTCGAACGGATCGAAATTCAGGAAACGGCAGGCGTTCTGCCAGGTGATCTTGTTGATATCGGTGTCGTCGGCGTGGGCGGCGTTCAATTCCTGCAGCACGAATTCGGGTGCGTCGGGCCACAGCGAGTCCGAGTGCGGGTAGTCGCATTCCCAGGCGATGATGTCCATCCCGACCGCATCCCGATAGGTGAGAGCGGTCGGGTCGGTGACATAGCAGGCGATCACGTGCTCGCGGAAGACCTCGCTCGGCAGCTTGCCGCCGAAGTCACGCCGCAACCACCGCTGGTTGGTGTAATGGCGATCGGAGCGATCCAGGAAGAACGGTATCCAGCCGATGCCCCCTTCCGACAGCGCCACCTTCAGATTGGGGTAGGAGCGAAATGCGGGCCCCCACAGCAGATCCTGGACGGTGATCTGGGAGACCGTCGGCGCCAGGCACATCAGATTGTCGATCGGCGCGTCCGGCGCCAGCTTGAGGGCTCCGAATCCGGTGCCGATATGCAGGTTCATGACCAGCCCGGTTTCGTTCAGCGCCCCGAAGACGGGTCCCCAGAAGTCCTCGTCGAAATAGCTGGGGCTGCCCTGCAGGTGCGGCAGTTCCGCCATTGTGACGCCGCGGAAGCCTTTGGCGGCGACGCGATGGATCTCGGCGATGGCCAGCTGCGGATCCCACAGCGGCAGAATGGCGTTCGGGATGAACCGGCCCGGGTAGACCTCGCACCAGCCTTCGAGATGCCAGTCGTTGTATGCCTGGATCATCGCGACGGTGATCTCGTCCTTGAAGTGACTCAGGTGACCGGCACTGAATCCGGCGAAGGTGGGGAAGCACATCGAGGCCAGGATGCCGTTGGCGTCCATATCCCGTACGCGGGCGTGGATGTCGTAGACGCCTGGCCGCATTTCGGCGTAACCGGCCGGGTCATACCCCCACTCCTCCGCGGGCCAGGAAACGACCGCGTTGAGCCCGGTGACACCCGTCGGTTTCCCCCGGTAGACCCAGCGGTCGATGCCCTTGTCATCGGCGATCACCTTCGGCGCCAGATCGGCCCACTTCTTCGGTACCCGCCCGTCGAACATATCGAGCGGCTCGACGACGTGGTCGTCGATGCTCACCAGAATCATGTCGTCGATGTTCACGTGACTCCTCGCTGTTCGTGGGAACGCCGGGGGTGCGCCTCCACCCCGATCTCGACAAGCGCAGAGATGGCCAGTCTTCATTTCAGAGAATGCCACTCTCGCTGTGAGGTCGACCATACACCCCGCCTGCGGGCGCGGTCGACAAATTCCCACCGGATATCGAACGATGAGCTGTCCAAGTCGCGTGCAATCCCTGCCTGCTGCTGAACCACTACCGCCATCGGCGAGGAAGCTGTCGCCAGACGGCAACGGGATTGCGCGGCCCAGCATCCTTGTTTCCACGTCAGAATGTAATTATCGTATAAGGAGAATTACATTTCCACCTGAGTTGGTAGCGCAAACCATGACGCGGGAGTCTCCATGATCGACAACACCACCGCAGCGCCGATCGACCTGACCTGGGAGATGACCCACGCCCGCGATCTGTGCTGCATCCACTGCTCGTCCAGCACACGTGGACGCGATCCGCGCGAGCTCAGCACCGCCGAATGCAAGGCACTGATCGACGAATTCGAGCGGATGCGGATCTGCCGTGTCGATATCGGTGGCGGCGAGCCCACCGTGCGCCCCGACTTCTGGGAACTGGTCGACTATGCCACCGCCAAGCACCTCGGAGTGACGTTCTCCACCAACGGAATTCGGCTCACGCCCCATGCCGCGCGGCGGATCGCCGGGAACAGCCACATCGATGTACGGATCTGCCTCGATGGCGCAACCGAGGCGGTCAACGATGCGATGCGCGGCGCCGGGGCGTACCGGGCGGCGGTGCGTGCGATGGAGTTGCTTGCCTCGTCGGGCGTCTATGGATTCGAGCTGTCCGTCACGGTGACCAGCCAAAATGCAGGTCAGCTCGATGCTTTCAAGGCAATTGCCGATATGTTCGGTGCGCGACTTCGGCTGGCCCGGCCAACTGGCCGCGTCTCGGACGAATTGCACCCGGCGGCGGACCAGCGGCGGATGCTCGATGACTGGCTGTGCCAGCACGACGGGGATGTGCTGACCGGAGCGTTCTTCTACCGGTCCGGCTACGGTGAATCGCCGCAAGGGTCGAACTCGGAGCGGGTGATGTGTGTGATCGATCCGTTGGGCGATGTCTACTCGTGCACTGACAACAACCAGTTCCACACCGGAAACATCCGTGCCGCAGGCGGATTCGAACCCATCTGGCGGAACTCGGAACTGTTCACCGAACCGCGTAGCCAGCAGGTCAGCACGGCGTATGCGGAATATACCGAGGAATATGGTGATTCGGCGCTGGCTGGGGTCGACCGTATAGTCGCGTCGAAGCTGTCGCAGGACTCTTCGCATCGGCGGCGACCAGTTGCCGAATACCGGGCTGTTCGGAGGTCGGCGTGACTTCGCGTTCGGAGCATCGGCGAGTCGCGCTGGTCACCGGTGCGGCGCGGGGGATCGGTGCGGCAATCGTACTGGAACTGGCGTCTCGCGGCTGGTCGGTGCTCGCGGTGGATCTGGCGACCGATGATCCCGCGCTGCCCTATCCGATGGGCAGCAAACGCGAACTCGTCGCGGTGGCGACCGAGGCGAGCAGTCGAGTGAACCGGGTCGGCGCGGTGCGACCGTTTATCGCCGACGTACGCGAGCCGTCGACGCTAGAGGCCGCGGTGGCCGAGGCGGTGGGCACCTGGGGCGGGCTGGATGCGGTGGTCGCGGCGGCCGGGGTAATCGCCGGTGGAGTTCCGCTGTGGGAGATGCCGATCGAGCAGGAGCGCGCGGTGCTGGATGTCTGCCTGGGCGGGGTCGTGAACCTGGCGCGGGCGGCCGTACCGGCACTGCTGGCCCGACCCGCACCGCGATCGGGGCGGTTCCTGGCCGTCGCCTCCGCCGCCGCGACCAAGGGTCTGCCCCAGCTCGCGGTCTACTGTGCGGCGAAAGCCGGTGTGACAGGGTTGATTCGGGCACTCGGCGCGGAACTCGGCGGCACCGGGGTGACCGCGAACACGGTGAGTCCGGGCTCCGCCGATACCGCGCTGCTGGCCGAGATTGCACGCCTGTACCGAATGCCCGATCCGACGGGTTTCGCTGGCCAGCAGCCGATCGGTCGGTTGCTCGACCCGGGCGAGATCGCAAGTGTCCTGGCCTTTCTGGCCGGGCCGGACAGCAGCGCGATGACCGGTGCGACCGTCGCCGTCGATGGTGGGCTCGCGCTGTGATCAATCCAGTGCCCGAGTGGTTTTTGTTCTTGCCACAGATCAAGCTGCGCGTCGAGGACATCGTGGAACGGGCTCGCGTGGCCGAGGCCAGCGGGTTCGACGGCATCGCCTTCATCGACCATCTGGTCGCGCCCGGCGCTGAACAGTTGCCCCTGTGGGAGGCGATGACGGTAGCCGCATGGGTGGCCGCGCGGACCGAGCGGCTGCGGATCGGACATCTGGTCTTATGCGACTCGTTCCGACATCCGGCGGTGCTCGCCAAGCAGGCGGTGACACTGCAGGAGGCCTCGGGCGGCCGATTCGAACTCGGCCTCGGTGCCGGTTCGGTGCCGCACGAGCTGGCGGGATTCGAGATTACCCGGGAACGGGCGGCCGCACGCCGCGATCGGCTGCGGCGCAGTCTGGAACTGCTGCACCAGTATTGGGGCGCACCGGATACCGAGGGACCGGTGCAGGTTCCACCGCCGAGCACACCGATTCCTATTGTCATAGGCGGCACCAGCGCACCCATGCTGGACTTGGTTCGCGGCTATGCGGCCTGGTGGAATCTGCCTGCGCCGCAACTGAATCGGTTGGCGGAACTGTTGCCCGAGATCGGATCGGCGCGGGTATCCATCCAGCAGATGGTCGGATTCGTCGGCCATAACCGGGATGCCGGGGAAGTCCGTGCGCAAAGCAGTCGGCGATTCGGTCACATGGGCGAGGGCCTGGTAGCCGGTGACGCCGCGCAACTCGTCGCGCACTTCGGCGATCTCGTCGAGCGTGGCGTCGAGCGGTTCTATGTGTGGTTCACCGATTTCGCCGCACCGCGGACTTTGGCGGAATTCGGCGCGACGGTCATCCGGGAGATGCCGCGCGTCTAGCGCAGCTGATCCTTCATCACCTTCCCGGTGGCGTTCAACGGCAACGCTTCCCGGAAATCCACGAAGCGCGGAACCTTGTAACCCGCCATGCGCGTCTTGGCCCAGCTGATCAGTTCTTGTTCCGAGACGGAGCCGGTGGTCACCACGAACGCCTTGCCGACCTGCCCGAGCCGCTCATCGGGAACACCGATCACAGCAACCTGAGCGACCGCCGGATGCTCCAGCAGAACACCTTCGATCTCCGCCGGATAGGCATTGAAGCCGCCGACGATGAACATGTCCTTCTTGCGGCCGATGATCCGCAGCCGACCGGCGGAGTCGAGACTGCCGAGATCGCCGGTGTGCAGCCAACCTTCGGAGTCGATCGCCGCGGCGGTCGCCTCCGGATCATCGAGGTAGCCCTGCATGACGGAGTATCCGCGGACGAGCACCTCCTCGTCATCGGCGATGCGCACCTCGACGCCATCGCAGGCGGTCCCGACGGTCGTCGCGATCTGCTCGATGGTGTCGCCGGGGCGCGACGCCGTCGCGGTACCCGCCTCGGTGAGCCCATATCCGGTCATGATGGATCGGAACGGCAGCTCCTCGTGCACCCTGCGGATCAGTTCGATCGGAATATCGGCGGCCCCGGTGACCGCCGCCCGCAGCGACGACAGGTCGTATCGGTCCTTGGCCTGCAACAGCGAGTGATAGAGGGTCGGCGGACCGGGTAGCATCGTCACCCGCTCGCGCTCGACCAGCTCGAGCACCCGATCGACATCGAAGACCGGGACCGGCAGGATGGTCGCGCCGCGAATGAGCGACGCGATGATCCCGGCCTTGTATCCGAAGGTGTGGAAGAACGGATTGACGATCAGATAGCGGTCGCCCTCCCGCAGATCGGCCAGCTCGCACCATTCCGCATACAGCCGCAGGGTCTGCAGGTGATTCATCATGACTCCCTTGGGCTTTCCGGTTGTGCCCGAGGTGTAGATGATGTCGGCGATATCCGTGCCACGAACCCGACGTTCGAACGGCGCACCGCTGGACAGGAACTCCGACTTCACGTCGATCACCGGCACACCGCCCGCCCGCGCGTAGTCCATGCCGAGGAAACCCTGCTGGACCAGTAGCAATTTCGCGCCACTGCGGCGCACGATATCGTCGGCCTCCTCGGCCTTGAACCGGGTGTTGACCGGCACGAGCACGCCGCCCGCGCTCAGCAGACCGAACGCCGCGGTGATCCACTCGGCGGAATTGGGCGCCCAGATGGCCACCCGGTCACCGGATTCGACTCCGGCGTTCGCGAAGGCGCCCGCGGCCCGGCGGACCCGGTCGGCGAGTTCGGTGAAGCTCAACCGGAGCGGTCCGTCGACGACCGCTTCGGCCGCACCGAAGCGGTCGGCCGCGGACAGCACCATCTGCGGGATGGTCTCCCAATTCATCTGCCCAGCAGCCTCATACGCCGAGCAGACCCGCCAGGTTGCCGCCCATGATCTTGGCCTGATCCTCGACCGGCAGATGGGTGAGCATATCGGCGAAATGGGTGGGCTGGGCGAGGCCTTCGGGGTGCGGGTAGTCGGACCCGAACAGCACCCGATCAACGCCGATGAGATCGATCAGGTCGGATACGCCCTCCTCGTAGAAGGGGCTGACGAAGATCTGGTTCTTGATGGTCTCGACCGGGTTCTGCATGCCGAAGCCTTCGGGTGCCTTCTTGAAGGTTTCGGACAGTTTGTGCATCAGCGGGCCCAACCAGGCAGCACCACTTTCGATGATGGCGACCTTCAGATCCGGATGCCGCAGCAGCGCACCGTGAGTCAGCAACGAGGTCACGGCGTCCTCCACGGGACGCCATTCGTTGACCATGCTGAAGGCATTGGTGACGAAGGGCAGCATCTCGGCGTCGGCGCCGTCCCATTCCTTGGTGTAGCGGGCGTAGCCGCTGTCGGAGGTGTGCATGGTCACCGCGACGCCCAGCTCGAGCACCCGCTTCCAGAACGGATCGAATTCCGGCAGCGCGAACGAGCGCGGACCGCGGAAGCCTGGCACCGGAGCGGGGCGGATCAGAATGGCCTTGGCGCCGTGCTCGACCACCCACTCCAGTTCCTTGATGGCCTCCTCGACGATCGGCAGGGTGATCACCGGAACCGCGAAGATTCGGTCCTTGTAGTTGAACGACCACGTCTCGTGCATCCACTGGTTCAATGCGTGCACGATGGCGTGGATGGCGTCCGGATCATCGCGCAGGCGCTCCTCTACCAGGCTGGCCAGCGTGGGGAACATCAGGCTGCGGTCGACCTTCAGCTCGTCCATCAGCGCCAGGCGCGGTCCGGGTTCGCGGAAGGCGTCGATGGCCTTCATCGGCTTGCCGAAGATCTCTCGGCGGCTCTTGCCCTCCGGGTTGCCGTTCTTGAAGTAGTCCTCCATCGCGCCCGGACGCGCGACCACCTCGAAGGTGGGATTGGGGATGTACTGGCTGATCTGGCCCCGCACCGCGATCTTGGTCCGGCCGTTGACCTCGACGTACTGGATGATGCCCTCGTACCGCTTTGGCAGATAGCGGGTCAGTGCTTCTTTGGTCTCGTACAGGTGGTTGTCCGCGTCGAACAGCGGATACGGCAGCGGAGTTTGTGCCGACATGAAATCCTCCTTCGCTATTTGGGAGAATCTTATTCTCATTCGTGGTCGGTGGCAATCGTTGGTGCTGACGGCCACCTCGGATCGGCTCGGTGGTGCGGCTGCGGAAGGTCGTCGTAGACCACATTTCCCGAAACAGTGACCTTAATTCTCCTAATATGGAAAGCTGCTTTCCCAGCGGCGAGAGCGCCAGATCCGGTAGGGCGCCGCTCGATGTAGAACACGGACTCGGCTCGATCGATCTCGGATCGATGCGGCGGCGTCCATAGAGGAGGAAACGTGAAATCGCAGCGAATATTCGTTGCTCTGCTGGCAGCCGCGCTGCTGGCGGCCGGCTGTAGTCGTGGTGGTGAGGAAGTCGAGGGCACCAACACCACCAGCTCGACTGCGTCGGGCGACTTCGGTGATCTGAAGAATGTCTGCCAGGGCGGCAAGCCATCGAGTTCGCCCGCGCAGGGCGTGACCGCGGGCGAGCTCGAGGTCGGTGTCTTCAGTGACGTCGGGTTCACCAAGAACACCGAATTCGTCGATGCGGCGAACGTTTTCACCTCCTGGTGCAATGCGGCCGGCGGTATCGGCGGGCGCAAGCTGGTGGCCACCGTGCGCGATGCGAAGCTCAGAGAGGTCCGTCAGCGCATGATCGAGGCCTGCCGCGAGGACTTCGCGCTGGTCGGTGGCGGCGCCGCGCTGGATTCGCTCGGCACCGAGGATCGGTTGAAGTGCCTGCTGCCGGACTTCCCGGCGCAGGTAGTCGACGTCAAGAACACCGGGTCCGACCTGCAGGCTTCCGGGTCCGGTGCGTCGGCATCCCGCCCGTACAACCCCTACACCGGCTACCACCAGTGGCTGATCACCACCTATCCGGCCTCCGCTGGTGCGGTCGGCATCATCACCGGCGATTCGCCGTCGACCAAGGTGATGGTGCCCAAATTCCAGGAATCGATGACCGCGATGAACGCGTCGGTCGTCTACAACGAGCTCTATCCGGCCACCGGCGTCGCGGACTGGACACCGTACGCGCAGTCGATCAAGAGCAAGGGCGTCAAGGGACTGCTCTTCCTCGGCGATTTCCGCAGCCTGGCCAAGCTCGAGGATGTGCTGACCGGGATGGACTACAAGCTGGACTGGATCGACGCCAACAGCAACGCCTACAACTCGCAGTTCCTGGAGCTGGGTGGCAAGTCCCTTGCGGGACAGAATAATTTCGCCGATCTCGCCGGCATCGCGCCGGTCGAGGCGGGCGCGACGGTACCGACCGTCAAGCTGGTGAAGGACCTGTTCGCCAAGTACGCCCCCGGCAAGGACGTCACCTACCCGGTACTGCGCGCGTTCTCCGCGTGGCTGCTTTTCGCCAAATCGGCGGCGGGCTGCGGTGACCAGTTGACCCGCAAGTGCGTGTACGACGCCGCAACCAGGGAGACGGCGTGGACCGCGGGCGGTCTGCAGGCACCAGCGGATGTGCGGCCGACCGGGGGAGCACTGCCGAAGTGCTACAACATCGTGCGGGCAACACCGCAGGGCTGGCAGCAGCCCGCGGAATTCAAGCCCAATAATGGCCCTTACCGCTGCGATATGAACGCCTACGTGTACAAGAACGACTACGGCAAGGGCCTGACCCTCGCCGATGTCGGCCTCAGCATGAACGACGTCAAGTAGCGGAGTCGTTCGGCAATGGAGCAATTCCTCGCCTTCGGCATCGTCGGGCTGAGCACCGCGGCGATCTACGCGATCATCGGCAGCGGCCTGGTGCTCACCTACACCACCACCGGCGTATTCAATTTCGCGCACGGTGCGGCGGGCATGGTGTCGGCGTTCGTGTACTGGCAGTTGCATATCGGCTGGGGCGTGCCGGCGCCGTTGGCGATCGCCGCGGTACTGCTGGTATTCGCGCCGCTATTCGGCTTGGTCTTCGCGTGGGCGTTGGCCCCTACCCAGGGCCTCGGTGATGCGGAGAAGTTGGTGATGACCATTGCCCTACTGAGTGGTCTGATCCTGCTCGCCCAATGGGTGTGGGACCCCAACACGGCCCGCACCCTGCCGAAGTTCTTCGCCGAACAGCGGCCGTTGCATTTCGGCGTCATCACTCTCACCTGGCATCAGGCATTGACGATGATGGTCGCGATCGCGGTGGCCGTTGGCCTGCGGCTCCTGTTGTACCGCACCAGGACCGGGGCGGAGATGAGGGCCACGGTCGACGATCGCGCACTCGTCGGTTTGACCGGCGCCGACCCGCGGCGGGCGAACCGAGTGGCGTGGATTCTGGGTATCGAGTTGGCGGCGATCGGCGGCATCCTGGTGGCGCCGACCGTCGCGCTCGATGCGCCCCAGCTCTCGCTGCTGATCGTCAGCGCCTACACCGCGGCGATCTTCGGCCGGTTGCGCAGCCTGCCGATGACATTCCTCGGCGCGATCGTGGTCGGCTGTCTGGAGAGCTACCTCACCGGCTATCTGCCGCAGAACGAATATCTGCCGGGTCTGCGGCTGGCCGCGCCCGCGCTGCTGTTGTTCATCGCGCTGCTGCTGTTCCCGCACGGACGGCTGCGCGGCCGGGATCGGCGGCTCAGTCCGATTCCGCTGCCGACGGTTTCGGGATCGGCCGCCTTCGCGGCGGTGGTCGTGGCGCTGGGCATTCTGCTGGCCACCGTGTTGGGTGAGGCCGATCTGATCACCTACGGGCAGATCTTCGCCTTCGGCGTGATCGGGTTATCGTTCGTGCCGCTGGCCGGATACGCCGGGCAGATCTCGCTGTGCCAGCTCAGCATCGCCGGGATCGGCGCGGTCATCTATGCCCAGTACGGCGCGGACGGACAGTGGTGGGCATTGCCGCTGGCAATGGCGGTCGCCGGGGCGGTTGGTGCGGTGATCGCATTGCCCGCGCTGCGGCTGTCCGGGGTCTACCTGGCCCTGGCGACGGTGGCCTTCTCCGTCGTCCTGGACCGGTGGGTTTTCACCTTGCCGACCGTGCATATATTCGGCGTGAAGATCACCTTCTTCGAACAGGGCTCGCTGAATCTGGCCGGTCCACGACTGTTCGGCCTGCATCTCGACGGCACGGCCCAGGTGACCGTATTCGCGGCGGTATGCCTCGCGGCGGCGAGCTTCGCGATAGCGATGTTGCGGCGCAGCCGGTTCGGGCGGCGGTTGATCGCGATGCGCGACAGCGAGGCCGCCTACGCGACCCTCGGCGGCAATCTGCTGATGGCGAAGGTGCTGGTGTTCGCACTTTCGGCGGCGATCGCCGGGCTCGGCGGTGCGCTCTACGGCATGCAGTTGCGTGCGGTCACCTCCGACCACTTCAACCTGGTGTCCGGGTTGCCGATCTTCCTGATTGTCGTGATCGCCGGTCTCGGTGCGGTCGGCAGCGGCTTCTTCACCGGCGTCGCGTATGCCGGTCCGCTACTGGTGATTCCGGTGCTGTGGCCCTCGCTGCTGAACCTGTCGCAGGTGCTGCCATCACTGGGCGGTATCGCCTTCGCGGGCGGCATGCTCGGTCAGGGTGCGATTGCCACCATGCGGCAGGAATGGCTGCCGATGTTCCGCGATCGCGTAGTGCTGCCGGTGCTGCTGGTCTGCTCGGTGCTGTTGTGGGTGCTGCGACTTGTTGATGTGATCACCGGCTGGCATTTCTTCTTCGGCCTGGTGCTCGTGGTCATCGGCGCCCGCGTCTGGATCGCGAGGCAGCGGCGCGTGCCCACCGAACCCGAAGTGCCGCTCGAATGGTGGGGGATTCGGCGGCCATGGCGTAACCAGGACGAGGAGGTGCTGAGTCGTGCCACCGCTGCTGCGAGTTGACGATGTGAGCGTCATCTTCGGCGGCCACCGCGCGCTGGACGGCGCTGGGTTGGTGGCCGAAGCCGGTCGTGTCACGGGTTTGATCGGTCCGAACGGCGCCGGTAAGAGCACGTTATTCGATGTGATCTGCGGTCTGCGCAAACCGGCATCGGGGCGCGTACTGATCAATGGACGCGATGTCACCCGGCTCGGCACGGCCCGCCGTGCCCGGCTCGGGATGGCTCGCACCTTCCAGCGTCTGGAACTGTTCGGCCGGTTGAGCGTTCGTGACAATCTGCTGGTCGCCGCGGAACTCGGACCGCAGCGGCGGCACGGCGCGCGGATCGTCGACGAGATCATCGAGCGGTTGGATCTGCGCGAAGTCGCCGACAGCAGTGCCGACGCGCTACCGACGGGGACCGGCCGACTGATCGAGGTTGGCCGGGCGTTGGCCGCGCGCCCCGAGCTCATCCTGCTCGATGAACCCGCCGCCGGTCAGGACCACGCCGAGACCGAACGATTCGCGGCGCTACTGCGTTCGCTGGCCGCCGACGGCACGGCGGTGCTGCTGGTCGAACACGATATGGGGTTGGTCATGAATGTCTGTGACGAGGTCTACGTGCTCGACCTCGGTAAGGTCATCGCCTCCGGACCACCCGAAGTGATCCGGCGCGACGACACCGTGCTCGCGGCCTATCTGGGGGCGGCATGACGGTGGACAGCATCGAAACAATCACGGCGACAACGCATCCAGCCGTCGCCCCGCTATTGGAACTGCACGAGGTGCGCGCAGCCTATGACGCGATCACGGTGCTGCACGGCATTGATCTGAGCGTCGTCGCGGGCCAGGTGGTCGCTCTGCTCGGGCCGAACGGCGCGGGCAAGACCACCACACTGCAGGTCGCCGCCGGTGTCCATCCGGTCGCGTCCGGTCAACTGCGGTTGGGTGGCCGGGATATGACCGGTGCCCACCCGCGCGACCTGGCCAGGGCCGGGGTCTGCCTGATCCCGGAGGGACGCGGTGTCTTTCCCAATCTGTCGGTGCGCGACAACCTGCTGATGATGACCTTTACGGGCCGCTCACGGGAGGAGATCCAGGAGATCGCCTTCACCCGATTCCCGATTCTGGGGAAGCGGGCCGATCAGACGGCGGGCACCATGTCCGGCGGCGAACAGCAGATGCTCGCCCTGGCCCGGGGCCTGGCCACCGATCCGGCGGTACTCATGCTCGACGAGCTGTCGATGGGCTTGGCGCCGTTGGTGGTCGGCCAGCTTTACGAGCAGGTCGCGGAAATCGCCCGTCAGGGCGTGGCAGTCCTGGTCGTCGAGCAGTTCGCCGCGGCGGTGCTGGATTTCGCCGACTACGCGGCCGTGCTCGTGCGCGGTCGCATCGAGAAACATGGCCACCCCGACAGCGGTATCCGCGACGAACTGGCGGCCCTCTATTTAGGAAGTTCCGAATGACCGAAACACGTGCGGACCGCTTTGTCCGCGAACTCAGTGCGGCCAAGATTCCCGATCCGGCGGCCGGGCGGGCGGTGTTGTGGTTGCGCACCGGGGTGACCCTCATGGTGCTCGGCCTGGTGCTGGCTCTGGTGGCCTACTTCATGTCGCACGGCACCAAAGATCCCCTGGCACAACGTGATGCGATAACCCTCGCAATCGGCGGCGTGGCCGCGAGCGTGGTGGGATCGGCGCTGTTCCTGCGCTATTCGCTGACCGGATTCTTACGCTTCTGGCTGGCCAGACAGTCCTACGATCTCGCGCAGCTGGGTGACCGGCTGAACGGGACAGTGATAACCAACGACGGCGCCGCCGCACGGTAGTACGGCGGCTGCGGTCCGTAGTGCCGCGGCACCGGACGATAATGTAATTCTCATGAATGAGAGCCCGGAGCCGTTGCCCACCGAGGAGCACCACGAAGGTGGGTTTCGGCCGGCGAGGTCTCGGTCGGTGGATCGCACGCCCGATATCTCCCGTGGCGGTCCGCACTACGGCGAGTTCATCGAGCAGGTTCGGGGACTGATGGACCGTGTTCGACTGGCCTGCCCCTCCGATGACGTGGCGTTGGAGACCATCACCGCGCTGAAGGAACTCAACGGCCTGTTGGACACTGTCCTGGTCGACGAGTGGTCGGTGCCCGGTTGGGTTCGACCCGACCTGCCCGCGAACGGCAACATCACCCTGCCGCCGTTCGTCGTCGATCGCTCCGATCGCGACGGTGTGTCGGCTCGAATTACCTTCCGCCGGTTCCATCTCGGCGGCAATTCGGCGGTGCACGGCGGTTATATCGGGCTCGCCTTCGATACCGTGCTCGGCATGAGTGGGGTCGCCTATTCGGGGGCGGCGATCCGCACCGCATCACTGACCGTCGACTACCGATCCATTACCCCGCTCGACACGGAGCTGACCCTTCGTGCCAGGGTCGAGCGGCAGGAGGGGCGCAAGATCTTCTTGGGCGCGACCCTGCACGACGGCGACCGGTTGTGCGCCGAGGCGCGCGCACTATTCCTCACCTTGCTGCCCGGACAGCAGTAGTCGCCAATATTCGCAAAACCCCTCTGGCTGCCCGCATCCGTTGTAAGAATGACATTCTCCGTATGGAGAGAGAGATTCGCGCAGTGAAGAAGGAAGTTATCCCGCATGAGGAACCTCGCCGCGGTGGCCGTTCACCGGCAGAACCGCTGAGGGGCAGAAGTTGTGAACCGCCTCAGCCGACGTGTATCAGCCCGTCCGTACCCAGTGGTGCATAGCCATGCCGATCTTGCATGCGGGCATGACGCCTTTCTATTCCTTGGCCGCGCCCTTGGTCGCCTTGGCATTCTCTTTTTGTGAGATCGTGATTCTCTCTTTTTCCAGCTCGAATATCAGTGAGGCAGCAACATGCATCAGATACCCAAGGCGGCCGGATGGGCGGCCGTCGCGATTGTGGCCAGCACGATTTGCGCCGGAACCGCAACCGCCGAACCGGACCAGGCCACTACCCCATCCACCGCCGCGGTAGTCGATAGTTCCCAGCAGCAGCCCGGTGCGGCGCCCACAGATCCCGGGCAGGAGTACCTGAACGCGTTCACCTCGATCACTGGCGCCTTCGCCAACGATTCCACGGCCGGCCGGGTGGTCGGGACGACGATCGGCGTGCTGGTCGGGTGCCCGTTGGGTGCGGTGACCGGCGGGGCCCTCACGCTCCCGACGGCCGTATTGACACCGGTAGGGATCGTCGGCGGCTGCATCATCGGTGCGAGCACCCTCGGCTTCCTGGGCGGGACCGTCGGCAGCATCGTCACCGGCTCACCCGCGATGAGCAATGCCCTTGGCCAGCAATACAACTCGCTGCGTTCCAAGGGGCTGATCGCGCAAGAGATCCCGAATCCCGATTCGGCCCAGTAGCTACACCCGACCCAGGAGATATGACAATGAACCTCAAGACTCGTGGCGTGGCCGTCACCACCTTGACCGCGGCAGCGGTCGCGATCGCCGCCGGTACCGCGCGCGCCGACGCGGATACCGCGGTTGCCGTCGATGCCAAGCAGAATCAATCCGTCACCACGGATGTAGCACCCGGCGTGCATTTCAGCGACGACCTCGCCACCGGAAAGTCGGTGCTCAGTACGCCGTTCGGCACTGTAGTCATGCAACAGGGCCAATTCGATGTTCGTGATGCCACGGGCCGGACGGTCGCCGGAGCTCCCATTCAGGACGACGCCACTGCGGCACCGGCTGCCCCCGACTCGAGCACCGCACCTGCGACGCTTCCGGTCACCTCGGCCGCGGCGCCGGTCGCGGGTGACCCCATGTCGAACTTCAACCAGGCTGTCGAGGCTGCGAATCCGCATATGGGTGCCGCCTTCGCGGTGGGTTCCGCGGTGGGTTCGGTGATCGGCGCGGTGGTGGGCTGTCCGTTCGGCATGGCGACCGGCGGTACCCTGATGACGCTCATGTCGGCGGGCACGCTGACGGTCCCCGCGCTCGCGGCGACCTGCCTGATCGGTGCGGTCGCGGTGGGCGGCTTCGGAGCCACGGTCGGCGGTCTCGCCCTGGCCATCCCGGTCGGTCTCGCTGCCGGAACACAGAAGTACAACCAGCTGCAGGCTCAGCACGCCACCGATGCTCCTGCGGCTCCGGCCCATTCGTAATCGCTCATGCAGTTGCCCCAGCGGGGCGATCACCGGCTGTGCTCCGGTGATCGCCCCGCCGGTGCCGCGACCGCGCGTTGGTTCTTCGAGACCAGGGGTGTCGTCGTTCCCGGCCTCCGCGAACTCGTCGGTGCGGCGGCTCGCGGGTCGGGTCGGGTCGGTAGATCGGTTCCGGTCTGTCACCGAGACCGACGACTGAATCCGAAAAGTGCTCGCCCAGCGATCGACTCGAGCTACGGGGTGGTGGTGTATCCAGGTACACCATCATTTCGGGACCTCACTCCCTGGGCTCCCTCCTGCGGCGACCGCATTGTTGATCTCAACGAACCCGTCGGCCTCGCACCGAGCCGATATCCAGAGAGGACAGCCAGCATGGCAACGATGAAGTCGGTTCAGACCAGCACACCGGGCGCGGTTACGGTGGTCGAGCAGCAGCTCCCGACGCCCGGCCCCGCGGATGTGCTGGTGCGGATCCGGGCGTGCGGAATCTGCGGCACCGACGCGACTTTCGTGCATATGGGCGGTATGCCGAAGGTGCTCGGGCCGCAAGTCAAGGCCGAGGCTCTGACGCCGGACCAGATGCGGCCGGTGGTGCTCGGCCACGAACCCGCAGGCGAGATCGTCGAGGTCGGCGCGGACGTCACCGGACTGCGAGTGGGTGATCACGTCGTGGTCAATCCGCAGGCCGCCCCGTCGGGCATCATCGGTTGCGGCGGACCGCTGGGCGGTATGAGCGAATATCTGCTCATCGAGAATGCCGAGGTCGGTTCCAGCGTCGCCATCGTGCCGGATTCCGTGCCCTTCACCGTGTCCGCGCTCAATGAGCCGATGGCCGTATCGCGGCATGCGGTGAACCGCTCCGAGGCCGAGCCTGGAGATAAGGCGATCGTCTTCGGTGCGGGCCCGATCGGGCTGGGCGCGGTGATCTGGCTGAAGCTGCGCGGTGTCGAGCACGTCGTCGTCGCTGACGTGATCGCCTCGCGGCTCGACACCGCCCTCGCGGTCGGGGCCGACGCGGTCATCAACTCCGCCACCGAGGATGTCGCTGCCCGTCTCGGTGAACTGCACGGTCACGGTCGCAATGCCCTCGGCGCACCGCGCCCCGACACCGACATCTACATCGATGCGGCCGGCGTCGCCGCTGTCGTCAATACCGCACTCGCCAACGGCAAGTGGGGTGCCAAGCTGGTTACCGTCGCCGTGCACAAGCGACCCGAACCGATCGACCTGGGTGCCATCCTGCGCAACGAGATGACCATCATCGGCTCTCAGGGCTATCCCTCCGAGATCTTCGAAGTGACTCCCGAAATCGCCGAGCACGCCGACCGCTTCGCCCGGCTCATCAGTCACCAGGTGCCCTTCTCCGACGTGCGGAAGGCCTTCGAATTGGCCCTCACCCCGGGCGCGGCGGAAAAAGTGGTCGTCACCTACGAGTGAGCCGCGGTGTGCTCCCGCTGGACGGAAACGACGCTGGTGGGCCATCGACCTGCGAAATAGCATTCTCCAATTCGAGAGCTATTCTCCCGCCCGATCGACAAGGACTGTGAATGACCGAAGTTACGGCGCGACCGTCCGAACACGCCGAGCCCACAGTGCGCACCGCCGCGGGTTCGGTCCGTGGTCGACGGGAGCACGACGTGGTCGTCTTCCGTGGGATCCCTTTCGCGCAACCCCCGATCGGTGCCGCGCGATTCGCGGCCCCGCAGCCGGTCGCGAAGTGGGACGGTGCGCGGGACGCCTTCGAATTCGGCCCACCGCCGCCGCAGGAAACCTCGTTCGGCAACCGGTCCGGCACTGTCGCGCTGCCGGAGGGCGACGACTGGCTCACAGTGAACGTCTGGACACCCGACCCCGATCCGGCTGCACGTCGGCCGGTGCTGGTCTGGATCTACGGCGGCGCATACAAGCTCGGTTTCTCCGGCAGTCCCGGCTACGACGCGCAACACATCGCACGGGACGGCGACCTCGTTGTCGTCACGCTGAACTACCGGGTCGGTATCGAGGGCTTCGCGCGCATCGACGGCGCACCAGCCAACCGCGGTCTGCTCGACCAAGTCGCCGCCCTCGAGTGGGTGCGGGAGAACATCACCGCGTTCGGCGGGAATCCCGATCAGGTCACCGTCTGCGGGGAATCCGCTGGGGCCGGGTCCATCGCGGCGCTGCTCGCGATGCCGAAGGCCGCCGGACTGTTCCGGCGAGCGATCCTGCAGAGCATGCCGGGCACTTTTTTCTCGGATGAGCTCGGCACCGATATCGCGAGGGCCATCGCCGCGCACATCGGCCTGCGACCGACGGTGGCGGACCTGTCGGGTGTGGATCCAAGGCAGTTGACCGACGCGGGAGCCGAGGTCGGCGCATCGATGCGGCAGTACGAGCGATGGGGTGCGGTGGCCCACACTATTACCGCGTTCTCGCCCGTGGTCGACGGCGACGTACTGCCGAAGGCGCCGTGGCAAGCGCTCGCTGGCGGCTCCGCCCGCGACGTCACGGTGGTCATCGGGCACAACCGGGACGAATTCCGCCTGTTCCTCGCCCTCGGCGGCCAACTCGGCACGATCGATGACACGCAGGCAGCGGATGCGCTGCAGGTGTTCGGCCCGGGATCCGACGGCGCGGACGCGTACCGTACGGCATTCCCCTGCGCCGGACCGGAAGAACTGTTCGAACTGGTTCAGACGGACTGGCTGTTCCGGATGCCCGCGCTGCACTTGGCCGATGCCCAGGCCGCAGCCGGTGGCCGAGCCTATATGTACGAACTGACCTGGCCCGCACCCGGAAACGGCGGCGTCCTGCGCGCCTGCCATGGCCTCGACGGACCGCTGTTGTTCGCCGCCTTCGGTGCCCAGCTCGGCCCGTTGCTTCTCGGTCCCGAACCGTCGGCCGAAGCGCGGGAACTGTCGGCCTATATCCGTGCGCGGTGGAGCGGGTTCGCCAGGACGGGCGAACCTGGTTGGGCCGCTTACGATCCCGAGCAGCGTCTGACCCACATCCTCGATGTGCACCCTTCGGTCGCCCCCTATCCGGAGGAAACCTCCCGAAGTCTGTGGCGCGACCACGTCTTCTCCGCGCTGCCTCTTCATGGTCAGCGGTAGCCGACGGCGACGAGGACCGCTGGCGAGAGCGATCTCGGAGTTCGCCTGAACGGGTTGATGGTGGGTGCTCGATGGCCTGCCCCGCTCACGTCCGGCACGGCGCGGTCAGTGTGGCCCGGTGGTATCGACGGAGAAGTGGGCGAGCGGCAAATCGGGCAGGCGATCGAGATCCTCGGCCGTATATCCCTCGGGCGGTGGCACCGACCAGTCCAGCGCCGGTCGGCATCGGGTCGGCGGTCGTCGCTTCCCTCGCTCCGTTCATGGTGATCGGCTGACCGGACCAGTACTGCACCGCGAGGAAAGGCTGGATGGTGATCGCATCGTCCTCTCGGTAATCAGCGGCCGATGAAACCCGGCGCGCGTTTGGCTTTGAATGCCGCGATGCCCTCGGCGACATCAGCGGTCTCGAAGAGAGCGGACTGGCCTTCGCGCTCCAGATCGAGTGCCTGCTCCAGTTGGGCGAGGGCCATCGCATTGAACGCGCGCTTGGTGCGGGTAAATGCCGCCGTCGGCCCATCGGCGAGCTTGGTTGTCAGCCTTGCGATTTCGGCATCGTAGTCGTCATCGGGCACGAACTGGCCGATCAGGCCCCATTCGGCCGCCGCCGGTGCGGGAATGCGCTCGGCCAGCATGGCCATGCGGGCGGCGCGGGCATATCCGATCAGATTCGGGACCAGAGCGGTAGCGCCGCCATCGGGCATCAGGCCGATATTGGCGAAGGCGAGCAGGAGATAGGCGGATTCGCGGGCGACGGTGATATCCGCGGCCAAGGCCAGTGAGCAGCCGACGCCGACGGCAGGGCCGTTGATCGCGGCGAGCACGGGTTGTGGTGCTGCGCGCAGGGCGCGGATCAATCGGTTCGCCGCATCGAGGGTCGCGACCTGTGGACCGTTGCTGGCCGAGTTGGAAAGATCCGCTCCCGAACTGAAGGCCCGCCCGTTGCCGGTCAGCACGAATACCCGAACAGTCGAATCGTCGCCGAGTTTCTCGATGACCGCCGCGGCCTCGTTCATCATGTCGGTGTTGAGGGCGTTGAGCCGTTCGGGGCGGTTGAAGGTCAGCCGCACGATCGCGTCGGTTCGTTCCACGAGGACATCGGGCTGGTCGGGCATTGTCGGCCTTCCGGGTCGAGATCGGATCTGAGCTAATCTAACCAGATTAGGTATACTCTTTCCGGGCGGTTCCGGCCATCCATCAATGGAGTATCGACGCATTTTGCCGCCGTCCGCAGATGGGTCGGCGCTGACTCACACATTCGGGTGGGGGCGAAACTGGTCCTTACGCCCCTGAAAGGGCGGTGTTCACCAGCCCTCATGGGGTTGGGAGACACGCTGTAGTTTTTAGCTATGCCGCATCCGGGGATCGATCTGTTCGACGAGTTCGCGGTGGAACTCACCGCGGACGGAACTCCGGCCGCGCCCATGGCGGTGGTGCCGTTGGACGTATTCGGCACGGAAACACCGGACCGAATCGCCCGGACCGCCGAACGGATGAATCAGGCGCTACCGCTTGTGATCGGGCTGCTGCGCGGGCCTGTGACACCGGGCCTTGCACCGCTGCTGGAGGCGGCGACGCTCACCATCGCGACGGACGCCACCGCGAGTTCGCTGCCGCAGGCCGTTGTGGTGGACGATGTCGATGCCGCGCTCGATCTGCTGCGTGCGGCGGTGCGGCGTTCGCCGCGCGCGGCCGTTACCTGTGGGCAGCTGCTGCGCCAGACGGTGAGATTGCCGACCGTTCCCGCGCTGGCGGCGGAGGCGGCGGTGTACTCGATGCTCCTCGGCGGTACCGAATTCGAGCGATGGCTGGTCGAGCGTGGCGCGCCGCGCACGCTCGAACCGCCATCGCATCCATTGGTCCGGACATACCGCGGCGAAGATCGCCTGACGATCACGCTCGATCACCCGCAGCGCCGCAATGCACTCAGCATGCGGCTGCGTGAGGATCTGCTGGAGGCGGTGCGGCTGGCCGACCTCGATCCCACGCTCACCGCGGTCGAAATCAACGGGGCGGGACCGGTTTTCAGCAGCGGCGGTGATCTGGACGAATTCGGTACCGCGACGGATCTGGTGGCCGCGTATATGGTCCGGCTGGACCGGGCGCCATGGCGGATCATCGACCGCATCCGGGATCGGGTCACGGTGCGGGCCCACGGTGCCTGCATCGGTGCGGGCGCGGAGGTCGCCGCCTTCGCGGGCACGGTGATCGCCGCCCCCGATACCTACTTCGCATTCCCGGAAGTGCGAATGGGCCTGGTGCCGGGAGCGGGCGGTACCGTCAGCGTGCCGCGGCGGATCGGTCGCTGGCGCGCCGCCTGGTTGATGCTGACCGAACAGCGCTTGGCGGCGGCCGCCGCGCTGGAGTGGGGCATGGTCGATGCCGTCGAACAGACGAGGAGGTGATCGCAAACGAGTACCTCGGCTACGACGGCGGTGCTGCGGGATTGGGTGCACTCGCTGTGCCCGCCCGATGTTCTGTCGCGTGTTCTGCCGCGCCCGCTCGGAACGCAGCCGGAATGCGCGGGGCTCGGCTGGGCCGCATCCGGCGCCATGGACCTGACCGGACACCCCGACCGCGCCCCCGTCCTCTCGCCCGCCGCGGCATACGGACTGCTCCTCGAAACCACCGAGGCACTGGCACGAATCACCGCACAGCTCGGCTCCGAAGTCCGAGCCGACCCAGGACTGCTCCTGACCGGCCGAGCCGCATTCCTGAACCTTCGCCGCGGCGGTCAGCGATCAGCAGGTGGCGCCGGTCGCTTACTGCGAACCTCGGACGGCTGGTGCGCGATCACCTTGAGCCGCCAAGACGATATCGACTCGATACCCGCGATCCTGGGCGTGGATTCGATGTCCGACGATCCCTGGGAAACACTCACCACAGCTGCCCGTGAGTGGACCGCAACCGACCTCGCCGACCGAGCACAGCTACTCGGCGTTCCCGCCGCCGCGCTACCCATCGACTCGTACCCCGCCGCCGGTTACCCCGCTGGTCCACTGGCCCCCGCCGCCTCTCCTGCCGCTGCGCTGCGTGACGATGCGCCTGCCGCCGCCCCGCCTGCGGACGCTCCGCCTGCGGCCGCCCCGCCTGCGGACGCTCCGTCTGCCACTGATTCGCCCGATGATGCGGTACGCCGTGTCGTGGGGCCATCGGCCACATCGTCGGAGACGCCGGGTCCCCAATGCCCTTGGCGGACAAGTCGGATCGCCGAACCGGTCGTCGGAGCACGGCTGAACGGGGCGATGGTCGTTGACCTGTCCTCGATGTGGGCTGGGCCGCTGTGTGCGCACCTGCTCGGGCGCGCTGGGGCGCGGGTGATCAAGGTGGAGAGCACCCGACGACCGGATGGCGCACGTCGTGGTGATCCGCGCTTCTTCGATTGGCTCCACGGCGGGCACGAACAGATCGCCCTCGACTTCCATACGCCGGAAGGGCGGGAAATGCTGCGCGAGCTGGTGTCGACCGCGGATGTGGTGATCGAGGCATCTCGGCCGCGGGCGCTGGCACAACTGGGGCTCGCTCCCGGGGATCGCGTGCATCGCGACGGGCAGGTCTGGCTGAGCGTGACCGGATATGGTCGCGCCGAGCCGATGCGGGTGGCATTCGGCGATGACGCGGCGGTGGCGGGCGGGCTGGTCGGCTGGGACGGGGCTGAGCCGGTGTTCTGCGGCGACGCCATCGCTGATCCACTTACTGGAATCTGTGCCGCCCTTGCGGTGTGCTGCGCTGTTCTGGGTGGCGGGGGACAGCTGATCGATCTGTCCATGCGGGCCGCCGCCGCCGCCTTCGCCGCAGCCCCCGCACTCGCCCATGGACCGCATCGAGTGCGCGCCGATGGCGCGGATTGGGTTGTCGAGTGCCCGCGATACGGTCGTTCGCAACGGGTGCTGCGTCCGCGGGTACCGCGGCTGGGTGCCGGGACATGAACGAAATATGTTGTTCTCCATGCTGATTCGTGACGCCGAGGTATTCGATTCCGGTCGGATGGACGTGCGCACTCGCGGCGGTGTCATCGTCGAATGCGCAACCGGATTGGTTCGCCTGCCGGGTGAGGACGAGATCAACGCAGCCGGTGGCTGGTTGCTGCCCGGACTGCACGACCACCACATCCACCTGCGTTCACTCGCGGCGACCTACGAATCTGTTCCACTGGGTCCGCCGCAGGTGCGCACCGTAACGGAGCTTGCGGCGCGACTACGCGAGATTGATCGAAACCTGCAGCCGGGCAAGTGGATTCGCGGCACCGGATACCACGAGTCGGTAGCCGGACCCCTCGACCGTGCGGTGCTGGACCGGATAGTCCCGCACCGTCCGGTGCGCGTACAGCACCGCACAGGTGTGCTGTGGCAGCTCAACTCGATGGCGTGCGACCTGGTCGGACTGGACAGCAATGACGCACCGGGTGTGGAACGCGACGAGACCGGTCGGCCGACCGGGCGATTGCGCCGACTGGACTCCTGGCTAGGGGAACGAATCGGATCGCGCACAACGGATCTGGTCGCCGTCAGCGTGGCCGCGGCGGCAATGGGCATCACCGGATTCACCGACGCGACCCCGGGACTCGCACAGGCCGATATCGACCAATTGGCCGAGACGGTCGACGCCGGGCGGATCATCCAGCGCGTGCACTGCATGGCTCCTCCCGAAGTGTCCGAGCCCGACGGCGCACGTTTCACGTTGGGCCCAACCAAGATCGTGCTCGATGATTTCGATCTGCCTGCCTTCGATGAATTCGCCGACCGGCTGCGCGCGATTCATGCGGCAGGCCGGCCAGTCGCGGTGCACTGCGTCACGCGGGTGCAGTTCATCTTGACCATGGCCGCACTGGATTCGGCCGGTGTGCGCGCGGGGGACCGGATCGAACACGGCGCGGTTATCCCGCACGAATCCCTGGATTGGCTACGTGGACAGCGTATTTCGGTCGTCACCCAACCACATTTCGTGGTCGAACGAGCCGAGCAGTACCGCGCCGAGGTGCCCGCCGAGGACCTGCCGGATCTCTGGCGTCTGCGTTCGCTGCTCGATGCCGGGGTAGGGGTCGCAGCCGGATCCGATGCGCCATTCGGTGCGCCCGATCCGTGGTCGGTACTGCGTGCCGCGGTACATCGCCCGCCGGAATTCCATGCCGCGGAAGGAGTGTCGCTCCCCGCAGCGCTGTCACTGTTCTTCGGCGCACCCGACACCCCGGCGACACCGCGCCGGATCACACCAGGCGCGGTCGCTGACCTGACATTGCTGTCGGTGCCGCCGGATCAGGCCGCGCACCACCTCGATGCGGAGCTCGTATCGGCGACCATCGTGGCCGGTGGGCTGGTGTATTCGGGCCAGTAGACGCCGCACATACCCTCGATAGAGACCTCTTCGACCAGTACGTCAGCGATCCCCAAGTCGGACTCGGGCGCAGTGCCCTGTTCCGCACGCCCTTAAATCCGATATTCGTCAGTTTGTGACGAATATCGAACGTAGCGATGCCCACCAGCGGGCTCGGTTGGATCCCGGTGAGCGGGATGACCTCGAGTATGCCCGGTCTTCGCGTCGGTAACCGCTTTCCGTAATCCCGAGACAGCCTCGCCAACCTGACCCGAGCTCGGCTTTCACGACTATGATCGGCAGGTCGGGGTCGGCAGTTCAGCCTCGAGAGGTGATCGTATGTTCCGACATTGCGGCTTCGGGGGGTTCGCACACGTCGACGCCGGTCGATTAGCCGATTCGCCATGTCCGACTCCGAGAACGACCGCACTCAGCGAGATATCCAGTTCGGGATCATCGCGGAACTGACCGCCGCCGGATTCGAGGATGCCGAGGAGATCGGCCGAGGGGGTTTCGGGGTCGTCTACCGGTGTCTGGAGCGCTCGCTCGATCGCACCGTCGCGGTCAAGGTGCTGACCTCGGAGATCACCGGTGACGAACGCGAGCGCTTCGTCCGCGAGCAGCACGCGCTAGGCCGACTCTCGGGACACCCCAATATCGTTGCGGTCCACCAGGTCGATGTGACCGCCGACGGCCGCCCGTTCATCGTCATGCCGTTCCATTCGCGCGGTTCGCTGGATGCGCGATTGCGCGCGACGGGCCCGCTGCCGTGGCAGGAGTTGCTGTCGATCGGGGTGAAGATCGCCGGGGCGCTGGCCGCGGCGCATGCGGCGGGCACATTGCACCGTGATGTGAAGCCCGCGAACATCCTGGTGACCGACTACGGAGAGCCGCAACTGGCGGACTTCGGCATCGCGCATATCGGCGGTGGATTCGAAACCTCCGACGGACGCATCACCGGCACACCGGCATTCATCGCACCCGAGGTGCTGCGGGGCACCCCGCCGAGCGCGGCTGCGGACATCTACAGCCTCGGCGCCACATTGTTCACCCTGCTGACCGGGCACGCGGCCGTCGAACGCCGCACTGGTGAGGCCGTGCTCGCGCATTTCGTCCGAGTCACCTCGACTCCTGGGCCCGACCTGGGCGAAGTCGATGTTCCCGCCGAACTCCGCGCCGCGATCGAAGCGGCGATGGCCACCGATCCGGATCGAAGACCGCGTACGGCAGTCGAATTCGGATATCTGCTGCGCGATGTCCAACGCCATAGCGGACTCGATGTGGACGCCATGGCGGTGCCCGCGGACGCGCAGCAGCCGCGGTCCGGTCCGATAATGGTTCCCGCACAGCGCGGAACCGGCCCGCGCACCACGGCGCCACCGCCGGTCCCGTCGACCAAATATCGCCCGCCGACCTCGGCCCGTCCCCTGGTGGACCGGCCGCGACTGCTGCGCAAACTGCGGGAGGGCGGCAATCGTCGACTACTGCTCATCCACGCGCCGCCGGGCTTCGGCAAGAGCACGCTGGCCGCGCAGTGGCGCGATGTGCTTACCGCACAAGGGATGTCGGTCGGCTGGTTGACGATCGACCACGACGACAACAATGTCGTCTGGTTCCTCGCCCATTTGGTCGAGGCGATTCGCCGAGCGCGCCCGGATCTGGCCGGCGGGCTGGTGACAATGCTGGAGGAGCGTTCCAGCGATGCCACTCGCTACGTGCTGGCATCGCTCATCGATGAAGTGCACGACAGCGGTGCGCCGATCGCCGTCGTCATCGATGACTGGAACCTGGTCACCGATGCCGGTACCCGCGCCGCCATGGAATTCCTGCTGGATAACGGATGCCATCACCTGCGAGTGATCGTCACCGGCCGAACGCGGGCGGGATTGCCGCTCAGCCGGATGCGGGTCGGCGACGAACTGGTCGAAATAGATTCCGACGACCTGCGATTCGACGATGCCGAGTCGGCGGCGTTCTTGCTCGACATCAATCGGCTGAGGCTGGACCGATCGCAGGTCGCCGAACTGCTCGACTCGACCGAGGGCTGGATCGCGGCATTACAACTCGCCTCGCTATCGCTGCGCGGTAGCCGTGACCCCGCCGGATTCATCGATCAACTCTCTGGCCGAAATCAGGCGATCGGCGAATACCTCGTAGAAAACGTGCTCGATACGCTGGATCCGGAGCTGCTCGACTTTCTGCTGGCGACCTCGATCACCGAAAAAATCTGTGCCGGACTGGCCGAAGCGCTGTCGGGCCCTGCGGCTGCGCAGCTGTTGCAGCAGGTCAAGGCCCGAGATCTGTTCCTGCGCAATGTCGACTTCCCGGACAATATCGGCGGCGAATTCGAGTGGTTCCGCTATCACCGTATGTTCGGCGACTTCCTGCGTCGCAGGCTCGCCGAACAGGATCCCGACCGATGCCTGCGGCTGCATCGCATCGCGGCCGACTGGTTCGCCGATCACGCGATGTTGAATGATGCGGTGGATCATGCACTGGCCGCCCATGATTCGGTGGGTGCGCTGCGATTGATCGAGGATCGCGCGACGGAACTGCTCGAGAGTGCCCGCACGGCCACGCTGCTCGGGCTGGTCGCGAAACTGCCGACCGCGGTCGCGGTATCGAGTGCGCGTCTACAACTGTTCGTGGCATGGGCGAATATCTCGCTGCAGCGGCCGGTGCCTGCCGAGGCGGCGTTGGACCGGGCCGACGCGGTGCTGGGTGCCGGTCAGCCGGATGCGGACGACATCACCGATCTCCATGTCGAGGCCGCGCTGGCGCGTGCCGCGTGCCGACTCACCTCCGACCGAGTCGCGGAAATGCCGGAGCTCGTCGCGCATCGGCTCGAGACGGAGGTCAACCCGTTCATCGCGACCATCGCGGCGGGCGTTGGATCGGCGGCCGCCCTCTATCGGTTCGACTTCGACGAGGTGTACCGGTGGCAGCGGTGGGTGGCGCCGCATCGGGCCCGGGTCAAGGGACCGACCGGCTTGCTGCACAGCTACGGCTTGACCGGTGTGGCTGCCTTCGAACAACTCGATATCGCGGCGGCGCAGGCGCATCTGGAAACCGCTCGGGCGCTGGCACTGGAGACCGGCCGCTATTCCTACATCACGCGTATGACGGGCGCCTTGCTCGGTGCGCTGTGTTATTGGCGGGGCGAAATCGACGAGGCCAAGGAGCTACTAGACGAGAGCGTCAAGGCGGGGCCCGAAGGTGGTGCCGTCGAATTCATGTCGGCGACCTATGGCGTCGGCGCGCGAATCGCGGCACTGCGTGGCGATCTTGCAGCGGCGCGGGAGCGGCTTGCCGAGGGGGCGAAGATGGCGCACAATCTCGCGCTGCCCCGGTTGGCCGCGCGCATTGTCAACGAACGGATCCGCCTCGGCCTGCCCATCGCCGCGGACGAGGTCGCCGCACTCGAGCGACTGGAGCCCTACCGCGCCGAAGGCGACGGGATCACCATGCTGACCTCGGAAATCCAGTGGGATTCGGCGATCCGGCTGCTATTGGCGGATCGCTCGGCCGGAAGCATCGAAACCGCCACTGTGCTGGCCGAGCGGTTGGTGCGTGGCCTCGAACACCAGCGCCGCCCGCGGGCGCTAGTGGAGGCGCGACTGCTGTTGGCGTGCTGCCTGGCAAGCGCGGGCCGTGTGGAAGAGGCTGTCGCGGTGCTGGATCCGGTATTGGCGCAGTGCGCTGAACTCGGCCTACCCCGGTTGGCGGCTGATGCCGGAACTGCCATCGAGCCTGCCGTCGTCGCGCTCATCGGTACCGATCCGGCGCTGCGCCGGACGCCGCTGACATTTCTGACGCAGTTGCTGCCCGCCGGTTCCGGTCGGCAGTAGCCGGCGGAAGAGGTTTGTGGCGTGGATTACACTCGCCTATCTCGGGTTGGCCGCAGAGGCTATATTGAGTGCACTGAATCTGGCTGTCACTCATTCGCCGGTTATCGCGGTGCGAGGAGTGGACACATCGATGTGTTGCACGGCGAGGACACGACAATGGCTCGACACAATTCACTGACGGCGCTCGTATGCCAGCCCGAATGGCACCCGATTTCGCCGCGCCGGTCTCGCCCGTGTGGTGACGATTGCCGCATCCGAGTGCGTTTTCACGGGCACCCCACGCTGCAGTATCGCGCGGCGCGGGAGGCCGCCGAGTGTTTCGCTGCGGCCGTGCGCGGATTGGGCGTGGACGTCGACATTGATACCGAGCTCGACGAGGGGCTGCTTCCGCTGCCCTGTGCGCGGCTGTGGACCTCATAGCCGGATCCCGACAATGAGGAGTCTCTTTTCGCATGACGATGATCGATGCCGCGATCCTGGTACTCCGGCTGGTGGTCGGGCTGACCATGGCCGCGCACGGCTGTAACCACCTGTTCGGCCCGGGTGGTGTGGCCGGTACGGCGGGCTGGTTCGCCTCGATGGGACTGCGGCCGCCCCGGGTGCATGCGACATTGAGCGGTGCCGGGGAGTTGGCGGCCGGAATCGCCTTCGCGGCCGGGCTGCTCACCGCGCCCGCGGCGGCGTTCATCGTCGGCAGCATGGCGGTGGCCGCGGTCATCGCGCATCGGAAGAACGGCTTCTTCGTATTCAAGGATGGCTACGAGTATGTGCTGATGCTCGCTGTGGTAGCCGGTTGTATCGCGGCCATCGGGCCGGGTAAGGCCTCGCTCGATAGCGCGTTCGGCATCGACACGACGCTCGACGGTGGTCTCGGACTGGCCATCGCGGTAATCGGTGGCGTCGGCGGCGCGGCGATTCTGCTCGCCGTGAGTTGGCGGCCGAAAATGCAAGCAGAATAAGGGAATTCGACGGCCCCGCACCGATGGTGGTGCGGGGCTGTTCGCCAGCTCAGAACCACGCGCCCCGCTCACCCATGGCGACCAGCTCGCCGAGCGCTTCGCTGGGCAGGGCGATCCGTGGGGTGGGCGGTATATGGCGTGGTCGGTCCGGCTGCGGCGTGACGCCGAACAACTTCTCGGAAATCCCATGCGCGGAATTGGCGACCAATGGCGCCAGTCGTTCGAGTGCGGCCTGGGCGTCGCAGACGATGGATATCGCGCCGATCGGCCCGTCCGGACCGCGCACCGCCGCACCGACACAGGCGATATGCGAATAACATTCGCCGCGCTCGAAGGCCAGGCCGTTGCGCGCCCGGATCCGGCTCAATTCCTGGTGCAGAATGCCGATATCGCTGATGCTTCGGGCGGTTCGCCGCGGGATCGCGCCCTTGAATTGTTTGTCGACCCGCTCGGGTGACAACCAGGCGAGCATGCTTTTGCCGATGGCCGTGCAGTGCGCGGGAGCGCGGCCACCGACCCGCGATGGAATCTCGACCGCGGCCCGACCGCCGAACTTGTCCAGGTAGTAGACCTCGGTGCCATCCAATACGGCCAAGTGCACGACCATCTCGGTGCGCACCGCCAGCGCGTGCAGCAGGGGGAATGCCGCGGCGCGCAATGCGTTGTGGCCGTCTTCTCTACCACCGAGACCCAATGCGAGGGATCCGAGGCCGTACTCCCTGCCGTCGCGCTCGAGCCAGCGCAGTTGAACGAGATGTTTCAGGATGCGGTGGGTCGAGGACCGGGGTATGTTGGTGCGGCCGCTGACCTCCTCGAGCGTGAGGCGCGTCTGGGCGCCCCCGAACGATTCCATGATCAGTGTCATGCGTTCCACGAGCGAGGGGGATAACGCAGACTGCTCTGCGGCGTCGGCAGCTTCACTGATCCTCAACATCGAGGTCATCTCCGCGCCTCCTAACTTGGCCGGACTCGTACTTCAGCGGCCAGTCTAAGCATGCGAAGGCGCCGGATCGGCGGAAATCGCCGAAATTTATACAGATCGGTACAGAGAACTTTTTGGAACAAAGAGGATACTGATCTGCCTCCCGGCTGTTACTCGCCGCCGGGCGCTCCTGGGCTCAGCCGGAAATGGATGCTTCCGGCCGAGCCTCAGGCTACTGAATATTGCTCGTGCTCGAGCAATCTCGGGTATCGAGCCTGTCATTCGGCGGCGCCCGCGAGGTCGAGTGCCGCGAGGTAGGAGAAGACGAGAGACGACCCGACCGGTGTCCCGGCGCCCGGGTACACCCGGCCGGACATGGCGGCCATCGTGTTACCGCTCGCGTACAGGCCCGCGATCGGCTCGCCGTCCTCGCGCAGCACGCGAGCGTGCTCGTCGGTCTTCACACCACCCTTGGTGCCGATGTCGGCGAGTGCGATGGTGGCGGTGTAGTAGGGCGGAGTGTCGATCGGCGCCACGAGCGGGTTCGGGTAGCCGTTGTCGAGGGGCTGCACGTAGTTCATCACGGGTCCGGCGGGGAACCCGATGACGTACTGGGTCATCTGGTCCCAGGCGGTCTCGCCACGGTGGAACTTCTCGTCGACCCCCTTGTCGGCATAGGAATTGAACTCCTCGATCGACTTACGGAGGTTCTCGGCGGGCACGGCGATGAGATCGGCCAACTCCTCGATGGTGTCGGCCTTGCGCAGCGCACCCGATTCGAACCACTCCGGGCGGGGCGGCACGGCCGGGTCGCCACCGAAGCTGTCCCGGTCGATGTGGCGCTGATCGAAGATCCAGTGGCACGGAGTGTGCGCGACGCCGGTCTCTTTGTGCAGGCGCAGCATCTCGCGCCCGGCCCGGTCGTAGGGCAGCAGTTCGTTCATGAAGCGCTCGCCCGCGCTGTTGACCCAGATGCCGCTGCGGCTACCGGTGTGGAAGACCGGTCGTCCGCCGGGTTGCACGAGACCCGGGATGTACCACGCTTGGTCCAGCAACTCGGTGGCCGCTCCGATCGCGACGGCAGCCTGCAGCGCGTCGCCGGTGTTCCCAGGCGCGCCATCGGACCAGTCACCGTGGTACGGGGCGACCTTGTGCTTCTCGCGCAGCTCGCGATTGCGCTCGAATCCGCCGGCGGCGAGGATGACGCCGCGGGTAGCGCGAATCCGGACCCGCTCGCCCTTGCTGACCGCCTCCACGCCGACCACTCGGTCGCCCTCGACGATCAGGCTCTCGAGCGCGGTCTCGAGCTTGTAGGAGCCATTCCCGGTCTCCAGGAACGCTTTCAGCGTTCGCGCTATGAGGGCGCGGCCGCCGGTGAGCACGGACGCCGGCTCTCCGCCCCAGATCTCGATGGGCAGCTGGTCGCGGATCAGCGGGGCGAGATCACCGAGCTCGGCGGCCTCGATCTCGGCCGGGAAGATGGTGTTGCCCGCGGCCGTCGCGCCCGGCTTCTCCGCGAAGTAGTCGGGCACCGGCTGGTAGAAGAAGGACCCGAACCGCGGGTTCTGCTCGAGTTCGTCGATCAGTATCGGCCCGGTGTGCAGGTAGGCATCCTGCCTGGCTTCGCGGGACGGGTCGTCGACGATCGCGCGGAGGTAGCCGCGCACCGTTTCGACATCGTTCTCGATGCCCGCGCGGCGCAGTGGGGCACTGCCCGGAAACCACAGTCCCGCACCGGAATAGGCGGTTGTGCCGCCGAAGCGGTCGGTCTTCTCGATGACGAGTGTGCGCAGGCCACGAGATGCGGCGGCGTAGGCGCCGACCAGCCCTCCTCCGGACCCGACGACCACGACGTCGTAGGTTTCCTCGTCAGCGGGCATAACTGTCTCCTTGCTTCCGGACCGCGAATCTCCTGCCATCGCCCCGCCCAGTGACCTGGGTCACCTGGGGTGTGGACCTCCCGAGTGTGGGGGCTGTGGCAATCGGGCCGGGATCGGTTTCCGCTGTGCGGAAGCAGTGCCTCCTCCGACCAGGGCGACCGCGCGGCTCCCGGTGGGCGGAAATTCTCCTGGTGGCGCGCGCCACACGAATTAGCGTTCCTGGCCGTCAATCGATTTCAAGGAGAGCTTGCATGACTCTTTCCCACGACTACGATCCCGGCCCGCAGATCGCCCATGCCGGTGGCATCAATCTCGGCACGCCGGACCTGGAGCGTTCGCTGGGGTTCTTCCGCGACCTGCTCGGCATGGAGGTCGTCGCGCAGGCCGATGGTGTGGCCTACCTGCGCGGTTACCAGGAGCTCGTGCACCACTCGCTCGTGTTGACCCAGCAGGCCGAGGCCCGGGTGAACACCTACAGCTTCCGGGTCCAGCGCAAGCAGGATGTCGAGCTGTTCCACAAGCAGCTCGAGCAGCAGGAGATCGAGACGGTCGTGCTGCCCGCGGGTCACGAAACCGGCCGGGGCGAGGCGATCCGGTTCTTGGTGCCGGGCAGTGAGCATCCGTTCGAGCTCTACTACGACATCGACAAGCCGATCGCGCCCGAGTCGCTGCGCTCGAAGCTGCCGAGCAACAGCTCGCGCCGACGTGGCTTCGGCGTGCGCCGCCTCGACCACCTGAATGTGCAATGCAGCCCCAGCACGGTCAACGGCGCCGAGGCATGGCTGCAGAACGCGCTCGGGTTCAAGCGTCGTGAGTTCGCCATGATTCCGCAGTTCCCGGAGACACTGATGGCGTCGTGGCTGTCGGTCACACCCCAGGTGCACGACATCGCGATCGGCGTGAACGGCGAGGAGAAGAACGGCGCGTTCCACCACATCGCCTTCAATATCGAGAATTACCACGACATCCTGCGGGCGGCGGACGAGATCCGTGATCTCGACATCGATTACGGGCATGGTCCGGGCAAACACGGCATCGGTCAGGCCATGTACCTCTACATTCACGATCCGGGCTCCGGCCACCGCATCGAGCTCTACTCCGGCGGATATCACATCTTCGATCCGGACTGGCAAGCGATCGAGTGGAAGATTCCGGAGCTGCAGTACGGCCAGACGTGGTACGGAGAGGCACTCGACGTGGGCCCGGGCGGCGCATTCCTGTCCACGACACCATCGGCCGGACTGAAGCCGTGACGGCGCTTACCTATGACTCGACCCTGGTGAAGAAGGACGTCGAAGGGCTCGAGTTCGCTTACCACGAAGTGGGCGAGGGCGAGCCGCTGATCCTGTTGCACGGTTCGGGGCCCGGTGTCAGTGCCTGGTCGAACTTCCAGCACAATCTGCCCGTCTTCGGCGAACAGTTCCGGGTGATCGCGCCCGATCTGCCGGGCTTCGGCGGTAGCGCGCTGCCCGAACTCGACGAGATCTACCCGGTGGTCGCCGCGAAGTGGATCGCGCGGTTGATGGATCACCTGGGCATCGAGTCCGCGGTGTTCATCGGCAACTCCATGGGCGGGGCGGTGGTGGCGGAATTGGCCGCCCTACATCCCGAACGGGTGCGCCGGATGGCCATCATGGGCTCCGGCGGACTTTCGGTCGGCATCTTCCAGGCCGACCCGAGCGAGGGCTTTCAGCGACTGTTCGAATTCCTCGGCGATCCCACCCGCGACCGGATGATCGCCTGGATCAAGGCGATGGTGTTCAACCCCGCGCTGATCACCGACGAACTCGTCGACGAACGCATGCGCAATGCCGCCGCCGAGGGCGTGATCGACCGGATGAAGGCGATCTTCGGTTCGATGTTCGATCCGAAGCTGCGTCAGACGTATACGCCGTTGTGGACCAAGGCCGCCACCGTCACGACTCCGACGCTGATGCTGTGGGGCCGCGACGACCGGATGCTGCCCTACGACCAGGCGCACTTCGCGAACCGCTGGCTGCCCGATGTCGAACTGCACACCTTCGCCCGCTGCGGGCATTGGGTGCAGATCGAGCGCAAGCCCGATTTCGAGCGGGTGGCGATCGAATTCCTCACCCGCGAACCGTCCGCCGCATAGTCCGTCCGACTCCGGTGCACCATGCGTCTTTCCAGTGAGCGGAAAGTCCGTGGTGACCGGATGGACCAAGGAATCACAATGAGCGAATCCCCTCGCCAGATCGGCACTTTCGGTGGCCGTCGCGGCGGCACCTGTAGTTTCCCAGTAAGTAGGAGGTGTGCGTCGTGGCACACGAAGTAGTCCAACGTGTCGAGGAGCTGGGGCCGGAACTGGCCGCACTCGCCGAGGAGAACGAGAAGCTCGGCAAGCTGAGCGATAAGACCGCGGAACTGCTGCGTTCGGCCGGCGTGATCCGGCTGCTGCAGCCCAAGGAGTTCGGTGGTTATGAAGCGCACCCGCGCGACTTCGCCGAAGCCGTGATGGCGGTCGCGCAGCACGACCCCGCCGCGGGGTGGGTGTGCGGCGTCGTCGGCGTTCATCCCTGGGAGATGGCGCAGATGGATCCCCGTCTGCCGCAAGAGGTTTGGGGCGAGAACCCGGACACCTGGATCGCCTCGCCCTATATGCCGATGGGTGTCGCCGATCCGGTCGAGGGCGGCTACCGGCTCACCGGGCGCTGGCCGTTCTCCTCGGGCACCGATCACTGCGACTGGGTCTTCCTCGGCGCACTGCTCGGTGACGGCACCGGCAAGCCCGCCGGACCGCCGACCGTGCTGCACGTGGTCGTTCCCCGCGCGGACTACAAGATCATCGACGATTCCTGGGACGTGGTCGGCCTGTGCGGCACCGGCAGTAAGGACGTCGTGATCGAGGGGGCGTTCCTGCCCGACCACCGGGTGATCGTCCAGGACGAGATCATGCAGGGTGCGGCGGCGGAGAAGCGCGGGCTCACCGACACGGTGTACAAGCTGCCCTTCACCACCATGTTCCCGCTCGGGCTCACCGCCGCTGTCATCGGGATCTGCGAGGGCGGACTGGCCATTCACCTGGCCCAACAGCGCGAACGGGTCGCCGTGACCGGTGTCCAAGTGCGCGACGATCCATACACGCTCTACGCCGCGGGCGAGGCGGCTTCGGAGATCCAGGCGTCGCGGATTCAGTTGATCGAGGGCGTCAGTCGGCTCTACGACCAGGTGGAGGCCGGAAAGCCGATCACACTCGAGGACCGGTCGGATATCCGGCGCAATCAGGTCCGCTGCGCCTGGCGGGCGGTGTCGGCACTGGACGAAATCTTCGCGCGCTCAGGTGGAAACGCGGGTCGGCGCAGCAACCCGATCCAGCGGTACTGGCGCGACGCGCATATGGCACTGCAGCACATGATCCACGTTCCTGGCACGGCCTACCACGCGAATGCCTTGGTCAAGATGGGGCTCGAGCTGCCGCCGTCGATGATCGTGATGGTCTGACGTAGGTAGTCAGGAGGACGGACTGTTATGAGCAAGATCCGATCGACGCAGGAGACGGTCGTGGCGATCAATGCGCGCCACTTCCGGGATGTGCTCGGCCATTTCCCCACGAGCGTGGTCGCGATCACCACTCTCGACGACGATCAGCGCCCGCACGGGTTCATCGTCGGGACGTTCACCTCCGTTTCGCTCGACCCGCCCCTGGTGTCGTTCCTGGTGGACACGTCTTCCATGACCCTGCAACGCATCCGCGAGACCGGCCGGTTCTGCGCAAATGCGTTGGCGGGCAACCAGGAACACGTGTCGCGGCGCATGGCGTCCAGAGGACGCGACCGGTTCGAGGGCGTGCCGTGGCAGTCGTCGGCATTGGGCAATCCGGTATTGGACGGTGTTGTCGCGTGGGTGGACTGCACCGTTGCCCAGATCGTCGAAATCGGTGACCACGTCCTGGTCGTCGGGCAGGTGCACGAACTGCGGGTGGAGTCGGTGCGTACCCCGCTGCTGTTCTTCCGCGGCGGGTACGGCGACTATCTCGCCAGCGCACCGCTGGTATTGGACCGCCTCGTCGGATGGTAGTCACCTAGCCCGGTGTAACAGTGCGCAATTCGGCGACCCCGATGGCAGGGCAGGCCATGGGGGTCGCCGTCTGTTCAGACCAGCATCTCATCGACGTACAACCCGAACGAGCCGCGGCCGCACAGCGCCAGTGACGATTCGACATCGTTACCGGCGTGGATGCTGCCCGTATGCGCGTCCCGCCAGGCCCGTTCGATCGGATTGCCGCGACGTCGCGACATACCGCCCGCGGCCTGGAAAACCAGATCGATCGCGGTGATCGCGCGCTCGGTGCCGCACACCTGGTCCCGGCGGCCGCGCAGCCGTAGCTCCATCGAAATGTCTTCGCGGCGGCGCGCCCGCTCGTAGAGGTCGGTCAGGTTCCGGTGCAGCTGCAGGACGGCGGCGTCGACATCGGATTCGGCTCGTGCGACGGCGATCTGCACGGATCGGTCCGTGCTGAGACCGCCGCCGCCGAAACTCGGTCGGTTGAGATTGCGCATGCGCGTGAGGAATTTCTCCAGACAGCCTTCGGCCAGGCCGATCATCGGCGCGGTGACCGAATAGCTGTACATCGTGCCGAACGGCATGCGATACAGCGGGCCGGTATTCAGTTTCTGGCCAGGACCACGGCGATGAGTGACGTCGTAATTGCGCGTCGTTCGATAGACCGGGACGAAAATTCGATCGATGTGCAGATCATGGCTGCCCGTGCCGCGCAGGCCGACGGCGTCCCACACCCTATCGATGCGGTAGTCCGCGCGCGGTACCAGCGCGGACACGATATCCACCGGATCACCGTTGTCCGCGTAAACAGTGCCGCCGAGTACTGCCCATGACGCATGCGCGCTGCCGGATGCGAAGCGCCAATGTCCACTGAGTTCATAGCCGCCTTCGACCGGCGTCAACCGGCCGACCGGCGCATAGGACGGACAGATCAGCGCATTCGGGTTATCGGACCACACCTCGCGTTGTGCGCGTTCGTCGAAAAGCGCCATATGCCACGGAACGACTCCGAGTACCGAGGTCACCCACCCGGTGGAGCCGCAGGTGCCCGCGATCATTCGGACCACGTCGTAGAACTGATTCGGATCGGCCTCCATACCGCCGCTCCATTTCGGTTGCAGCAGCCGAAAGACCCCGGTGGCTATCAGGTCCCTCATCGTCTGTTCCGGAATTTCGCCGGTCACGTCGACCTGGGCCGCGCGTTCGGCCAATTCCGGCAGCAGCCCGCGTACCGCCTCGGCTACATCGTTGTCCATGCGGTAATCCTGCGCCTCGAGCACCGCGTACTCCAGCCGCACACCTCGGATTCGCACGCGGCTGCCGCTGAACGGGATTACCTGCCGTGGCCGTCGCAGCGGCGGTTCGGCCGTCCCGCTCTGCGGAAGTTCGCCGCCAGTCGAATGTGCGGGTCATCACACTGGGGGAGCTTTCGTCCTCAGGGGACGGAATTGATCGCGATGAGTACAGAGATCGAAGGAGATCCGTTGAAAAAATCAGTCTATTTCAGATTGCAGCGCTGGTCAGCGTGGAGCGGATTCCTGGTTCTCGTACTGATGCTCGTCGCCTACGGTGTCGGCGACTTGCTCTCGCCCATGAGTCCGACGATGTCCGCGAATGAGATTCGTGACTTCCTGGTCGAGCATCAGCACGGGATTCTGGTGTGTGTGGCCATCATGGTGCTGACCGTGCCATTCGAATATCCGTACGTCGTCGCGACCAGCATGCAGATGAGGCGGGTCGAAGGCGGCTGGGGCTGGCTGTCGATGGTCCAGCTGACCACCGGCGTCGTCGCGCCGACCGGCTTCTTCTACCCCTTGGCGATTCTGGCCGCCGCCGCATATCGGCCGGAAAGCCATTCCCCCGATGTCCTGTCCGCGATGACCGACATCTTCTGGCTGATGTATGTGGGCAACGCCTGTATTTTCGTGCTGCAGGTTTGGTCGATCGGATTCGCTTCCTACTTCGACCAGCGCGCCAAGCCGATTTTCCCGCGCTGGTACGCGCACCTGAGCATGCTGCTGGGTGTGCTGCTCATCTCGGGCGCCTTCGTCTTCCTGAACAAGACCGGCCCGTTCGCGTGGAATGGCATTCTGGCCCAGGGTATTCCAGCGATCGCCTATCTCGTCTGGAAGGTTGCCACGCCGGTGGTACTGCTGAAGGCGATCAAGGGCGAGGAAGCCGAACTCGCTGCGAAGGACGCCGTCGAGGCGGAGCCCGCGACCGCGTAGCTCTGGTGGCGCCTTTAGGGGGCCGATTCATCGACGAGCGTTGGGTGGGGTGCTGACCGAAACTGCGGCCGGGTCTCGCAATTCTCATTGCGAGACCCGGCCGCAGTCGTTGCTGCGCAGCGTAATTCGGCTAGACGGAGAGTGCGAAACCGCCTGTCACACGGAGTGTTTCACCGGTGACGAAGGACGCCTTCGACGAGACCAGATAGAGCAGTGCCTCGACGATGTCGCGTTCCTCGCCCGCACGCTGGAGAATCTGCTGACCCATGACGCGCTCGGCCTCGTCACGAGCGAGTTCGGCCCGAATGGTCTCGGTGAAGATCAAACCAGGTGCGATCGCGTTGACGCGGATGCCGTCGGGGGCGAATTCGCGGGCGAAGGACATGGTCAGGCCGCGCACGGCGAGTTTGGAGACGCCGTAGACGGTTCGGTTGCCGTATGCCGCCGACGACGAGATATTCACGATCGAGGCACCTTCGCGCCCGGTCATGGCCTTGTGCGCCGCGAGCGTGCAGTTGATCACGCCCATGACATTGACATCGAATACCCGCCGGACCTTCGCCAGGCCCAGTTCGGTGAACGGCCGGTTGTAGGCGGCGTGCAGGCCCGCATTGTTGACCAGGATGTCGATACCTCCGTGGCGTTCGGTGACGGCATCGATCATCGCCGCGACGCCGTCCTCGTCGGCGACATCGCAGGCCACGCCGGTCGCGCCGCGGCCCTGCGCGGCCAGCTCGGCGGCGGCGGATGCGGCGACCTCGCCGTCGATATCGGCGAGCACGACGTGCGCGCCCAGTTCCGACAATGCGGTGCCGAATGCCTTACCGAAGCCGCGGCCACCTCCGGTGATGACCGCGATCTTGCCATCATGTTCGGACATCGCGTCTCTCCTTCGACCAGGGCACCGTAATGCGATGCCCGACTTGAACTTTCGCGTTCGTAACTGTGATCACCTCGGGGCGAAGCGCTGGCCCGCGTCCAAGCGCAGGCACTGGCCGTTGAGCATGGGGTTGTCGATGATGGCGAGGGCGAGTTTGGCGTACTCATCCGGACGGCCGAGCCGTTTGGGGAAGGCGGCGTCCTTGACCAATTGCGCCCGCATCTCGTCCGGGATTTTGACGGTTATACCGGTGTCGAACAGGCTGGGCGCGATAGCGAGCACCCGAATGCCGAGGGAGCCGAGATCGCGGGCCATGGTGAGGCACATACCCGCGATGGCGGCCTTGGCTGCGCTATAGGCGACCTGACCGATCTGGCCTTCGAAGGCCGCGATCGACGAGGTGTTGATGATGACGCCGCGTTCGCCGGTCTCCTCGGGATCCTCCGGTTCGTTGCGGCTCATATGCGCCGCGGCGAGCCTGCTGATGTTGAAGGTCGCGACGGCGTTGAGGTCGAGCACCTGACGGAAGGTCTCGAGGTCGTGTGGACCTTCCTTGCCGAGCGTGCGCTTGGCTTTGCCGCCGCCCGCCGTGGTGATCGAGACATGCAGTCCACCAAGGGCATCCACCGCGTCGGCGAGTGCCTGCTCGGTCGCCGCGAAGTCGGTTATGTCGACGGGGTGGAAGCCGGCGCCGAGTGCGGCGGCGACCTCGGCGCCCGCCGTACCCGGGCGGTCCAGCACCGCGACATCGGCGCCGCGCGCCGCCAACAGTTCGGCACTGGCCCGGCCCATGCCGGAGGCGCCGCCGAATACGACGACCTTCTTGCCCTTGATTTCCATGAAATTCCTTCTCGCTCAGACGGATGCGGGAGACTGTTGCAGCAGGGTGCACAGCCGGTCCCGATGGACAGTGACGCCGCCGTAGAGCACAGCGTCGGTCTCGGCTCGGCGCAGGTAGAGATGCAGGTCGTGCTCCCAGGTGAAGCCGATACCACCGTGTAATTGCAGGGCGCGGGCCGTGACCTCCCCGGCGGCGGAGGAGGTATAGGAGGCGGCGACGCATGCGGCGCGCGTGGCGTCATGGGCATCGGCGGCCATCGCCGCGTAGTAGGTCGCCGCACGGGCGGCGTGCACGAACGTCGCCATATCGGCGCACGCGTGCTTTACGGCCTGGAAGGTGCCGATCGGCCGCCCGAACTGCACGCGGGCCCCGGTGTATTCGACGGTGAGTTCCAGCATGCGCGCCATGACCCCGAGGGCATCGGCACAGCGCAGCACCGAGGCGCAGTCGAGCAGCCATTGCACCTCGGCGGCTCCGACCTCGAGTCGGCGCTCGGCCGGAACGTGCACTTGCTCGAGCCGGACCTCGTAGAACGCGCGCGTCAGATCCAGGACCTGCTGACGCCGCACGGTGACCCCGGCGCTGTCCCGGTCGACGAGAAATGATGTCGGAACGCCTTCGTGCCGCGCGGTGACCAGCAGCCAGCGGGCACCGCCCGCATCCTGGACCGCGGTCTTGACCCCATCGAGGATGAACCCGTCCCCGTCGCCCCGGGCCTCGGCGTGCACTCCGTCTAGGGTCCACGGCGCCCGCGGTTCCGCGAAAGCCCAAGTGGCCCAGCTTGATCCCTCGGCGAGCGCGGGCAGCACCTCGGTCCGCAGTGCGGGCGAACCAGCGGCAGCGATCGCGGTCCCGACGACCGCGGTCGAGATGAACGGGCCGCGTCCGAGCCCGCGCCCGATCTCCTCCGCGACCAGTGTGAGCTCGACCAGGCCCTGGCCCGCACCGCCGTACTCCTCGGGTAGCGCCAGGCCGGGCCAGCCGAGCTCGGCGGTGAGCCGCCACAGCTGCGGGTCGACGTCTTCGTCGCGTTCCATCCAGGTCCGTAACGTCTCGATCGGCGCCCGGTCCGACAGTAGGTCGCGTGAGGCAGCGCACAACATCGTCTGCTCGTCGCTGAGCTCGAAGTTCATCAGTCACCACCCGATGCCGAAGACATAAACGTCATTGCGAAGGTATCCTTTTTTACATCTCGAGTCGAGATCCACCACGCTTTTCGCCTCGGATCTTTCAGGCCGCGCGCTAATAGAGTACAACGAATTATATGACTGATGCCGTTTTGCTCTCCGCCTGCCGTACCGCCATCGGCACCGCCCGCAAGGGCACCCTGCGCGATACCAGCGCCTTCGATCTCGCCACCGTCGTTGTCCGGGAGGCGGCGCAACGCAGCGGCCTGCCGCCGGACCTGATCGATGACGTCGTACTCGGCGAATCCATCGCCGGCGGCGGCGATATCGCCAGGTATGCCGCGATCGAGGCGGGACTCACCCATGTTCCCGGCTTGGCGCACAACCGCCACTGCGCCTCCGGATTGGCCAGTGTGGCGACCGCCGCGGGGAGCGTGCTGGCCGGGATGGATCGTGCGGTGATTGCCGGTGGGACACAGTCGTTCTCGACGGCGCCCGTCGCACGGCGGCGGATTCCCGGTACCGACGACTGGCAGGACCCATGGAGTTCGCCATCGCACGTGTCGACGCCCGAAGCGCCGAACAACGATATGGCGATGCTCGTCGGCTGGAATACCGCGCGGCTGGCGGGGGTGTCCCGGGAGGAGATGGACGGTTGGGCTCTCGGGTCGCACGAGCGGGCCGTCGCGGCGATCGATGCAGGCCGGTTCCTCGACGAGATCGTCCCGGTCAAGGTCACCGATCGGGACGGCGGGGTATCGGTCTTCGACGTCGATGAACATCCGCGCCGAGGTTCCAGCATGGCGAAACTCGCGGCGCTGAAGCCGCTGCACCCGGAGATCGAGGGTTTCTCGATCACCGCCGGTAACTCCAGCGGATTGAACGACGGTGCGGCCGCGGTGGTCGTCGCCAGTTCCGAACTGGCAGCCGAACACGGGCTCGCACCGCTGGCCACGGTGCGGTCGTGGGCCAGCGTCGGCGTCGATCCGGTGCGCACGGGCCTGGCACCGATCGATGCGATCCGAAAGGCGTTGGACCGGGCCGGGATCGGCATCGGCGATGTCGATCTGTTCGAGATCAACGAGGCCTTCGCGTCTGTGACCGTGGCGGCCGTGCGGGAGTTGGGTCTGGATCCCGAGCAGGTCAATCCGTTCGGCAGCGGTTGCAGCCTCGGGCATCCGATCGCGACCACCGGCACCCGAATGGTGGTGACCCTTGCCCACGAGTTGCGCCGCCGCGGTGGCGGTACGGCGGTCGCGGCGATGTGCGCGGGCGGCGGCATGGGGTCGGCACTGGTCCTGACGGTCTGACAGCGCCCTTCTCGGGCGTTGCCGGTTCACACACGAGGTGTTCGGATCTATCGCGAAGGGAAACGCAATGCCATCGGGGTAATGCGCAGCGAAGACTTGAAAGAAGGTGTTGCCGCATTCCTGGAAAAGCGCCCACCGCAGTGGCGGGGGCGCTGATCCGGTCAGGCGACGTTGGCGGGTGCCTTCTTCACGGTCTTGTCGAAGCCGACGACATCGGCCAGGGTGCCGCCCAGGATGACCGCGCGCTCGTCATCGGGAACCCCGTCGAAGTTGAAGTCGATGCATTCCTTGCTGCTGCGGAAGGTGCCTTCCGCGTGTGGGTAGTCGTTGCCCCAGATCACGGTCGACATTCCGGTGATGTGGCGGGCCTTGACGGCCACCGGATCGTCGGCGAACTGCACATGGATCTGGCGCTGGAGGTATTCGCTTGGCGCGAGCGGGTAGGGCCATTTCCCGTTGATGGCGAACAGTCGCCCCATGGTCGGCTGGTCGTTCGGCGGGCGGGTGTCGTCCCAGAACCCGAGCCACCAATCGGCGTCCTGGCCGATACCGGTCCGCCAGGATTTGTCCATCATGCCCATGAACGAGACCAGCCAACCGGCCCCGAACTCGGTCAGGTTGAAGTGCAGGTCAGGGAATCGTTCACAGACACCGCCACCGATAAGGGATGCGATGATGCCCTGCGGGCTGGCCGATGCGGTGTTCCCGCCGCCCATGGTCCGGCCCGCGACCATATCGTCGGTGAGTTGTCCCTTGCCCATATTCATGGCCGTCATCAGGCCCTTGACGGTGGTCGCCGTTTCCGACACCGACTCCTTGACCATCACCCCGCCGGTGGCGACGTGGAAGAACACCGGCAACCCGTGCGCCTGCGCGGCCGCCCACACCGGGTCGTACTCCCGCGACCAATAGGGCAGCGGTGGGATCTCCGGCAGTAGCAGGGCGCCCAACCCCATGCGCGCACATCGCTCGATCTCGGCGACCGCATCCGGAATGTCGGTGAGCGGGATCGCCGCCGTCGGGCGCATCCGATCCTTATGCGGGAGATACCGTTCGACGAGGTAGTCGTTCCACGCCCGAGCGTGCGCCATCGACAGTTCATGGTCATCGGTGAACAGGACGAACAGCGACAGGTTCGGGAACATCACCGAGGCGTCGACGCCGTCGAGATCCATATCCCGGATGATGTTCTCCGGCTCGCCGTCCGGTGTTCGCCCGCCGAGCTGGCGGTACTTGGAGATGGTCCAACCGTCGAACCCGACGGTGTGCAGCTTCTTGAACTCGGTGTGCCCGCCCGCCACGATCGGTTCGTCGAGGGTGAACTCCTCCTCCCAGAGGGCGCGGTCTCGAAGATGTTTGGGCAGCCGGGTTTTGAACAGGTCGACCGGCTCGATGATGTGCGTATCGCCCGATACGACGAAGAAATCCGACACGTTGGCACCTTGCTTTCTTGGCAGTTCCGCGCGCGGGCGCGAGTAGAGACTTTGCCTCAATACTGAGACTGAGTGTCAGAGTAGCTCGCAGTGCTCAGTTATGTCACGAAATTGCAAAGGGTAGCGTCATGCCCATGAGCGGAACCAAGCGCACGAGATTGATCGCCCGTGCCGCAGTGCGAGCCGACCTGGCACAGGTCGCCTACGAACTGACCCGTGAGCGGGGATTCCACAATGTCACCGTGGATGACATGGCCGCAGCTGCCGGGGTATCCCGCAGCACTCTCCTGCGCTATTTCGGCAGCAAGGAGGAGGCGGTGCTGAGCGCCTTCGACGCCCACGCCGACCGGTTCGCGGACGCGCTACGTGCCCGGCCCGCCGAAGAGGACGACTGGACGGCGCTGCGCCGGGCATTGGCCGGGGTCACCGAGTTCTATCTGGAGGACCCGGTTGCCGCGCTCGCCATGACGCGACTCATCTTCGACACTCCGGAGTTGTCCGGGCGGCAGTTGGAAAAACAGCACAGTTGGCGACCCGCCCTCACCGCGGCGCTGGCCGAGCGGGCGGGCGTGTCGGGACCTGTCCCCATCGCGGTGGAGATCAAGGTCGCCGCCGCGACGAGTTGCCTGAATATCGCCGTCGAGCGCTGGTCGGCGTCGAATGGCGAACTCGATCTGGCGGAGTTGCTCGATGAAGCTTTCGACGCGCTCTCTTCGGTGCGCAACGGGCGCGTCCACTAGTGAATCGGCGGGGTCGCCGGCTCAGGGGTGACCCCGCCGAAGGGTGGTCAGATGATGGAACCGACGTCTTGCGCCACGATGTGGTCGAGTGCGCGTTCGGCGACGGCGGCGATGGTCATCGATGGGTTGCAGGCAGCGCTGTTGCCCGGGATCAGCGCACCGTCGAGCACATAGAGTCCGCGCTGCCCGTGTACGCGGCCTTCCAGATCGCAGACCGGGCCCATATTCGCACCGCCGAGCGCGTGCCAGGTGGACGGGACCGCCAGGTTGGTATCGACGAGAGCGCTTGCTGGGCCGGCGATCTTCTGTACCAGCGGACCGATGGTGCCGTTCTGGATTACCGCGTCCCCTTCTTTGGGCCAGTGCAGCACGGCCTCGTCCTTGCCCGAGTCGTAGACGAAGCGTCCGCGTGCATTGCTGACGCCGTAGCCGACGAGCATGGTGGTGCGCGCATCTATGCCCGCCGGTGGGATCGATGCCTGGATGACCGTGGCCGCTTTCGTGGGATCGTCCCAGTTCAGGCTGCCGTAGACGACCGGTCCGCCTTGGGGGTAGCCGAGATCGCTGTCCAGACAGGTCCAGGTGTAGATGCGGTCGGCATTGGTGCCCCACCCGGCGCCGAGCGCGTCCGGCAGGTCCGGGATTGTTCCCTTCGCTTTGGCTCGCACCAGCAGTTTGGTGGTGTTGAGGCTTCCGGCGGCCATGACCAGCGTGCCCGCGGTGAGGATCTTGTTCTCCAGCACCGTGCCGGAGGAGTCGGTCCGGTCGACGTAGACGGTCCACCGTCCGTCCTTGGCGCGTTCGACCGCGGTGACGTGGTGGAGTATTTCGACCTGCACCTTGCCGGTCGCCTCCGCCGCGGCGATATAGGTGACGTCGACGGAGTGTTTTCCGCCGTTGTTCACGCCGAGCGCACCGTCACCGTTGGTATAGGAGGGCTTCATCTCGCCACGTAGTTCGGCGAGCGCGTAATTCCAGTCGATCGGCATCGGAATCTTCGACACCGGCAAACCGGCCTTGCGTACATGCTGTTCGAAGACCCGGACGGCCTGATAGTTCGGACTGGCGATCAGTTCGTCTGGGGCGACCGCGAGCTGCAACATCTGCGCGACGCGCGGATAGTGGACCCGGTTCATTGTCGGCCAATCCAAGCCGTCCGGGAACTGCGTGGCGAATGCAGCCTGCGATGGCTGCAGCGACATGCCTTGGTACACAAGCGATCCGCCGCCGACACCGGCCGCGCACAGCGCTGTCATATTGTCACCTGACACCGTCTCGAGGAGTCCGGCGTAGGGGTCGAACCCCACCGGCTTACCGAACAGCTCCGGCGCGGACTCGTACCAGAGAATGCGCTTATCCGGCGACGTGGCATGCGGGAACGTCTCCGCGTTCGGGCCTGTCGGCCAGCGTAATCCGCGCTCCAGCATCAAGACCGGAACTCCGGCCTGGGCTAGGCGCAGCGCGGTGACGCCGCCGCCGAATCCCGTCCCGATCACGATGACCCGATGGTCTTCGCGGACGAGCGGGACACTTCTCATATTTGTCGCGATACCGCTGCTACCGGCGGCAATTCCCGTACCCGCCAATGCGACTGCGGCACCGGCTGCGCCACCGAGAAACGACCGGCGCGTGAATGCGGACATGTTTGATCGACCTCCTGACCGCGGGGATCGGATCGGAACCCCGCGGGGATGTTGAGAGCAAGGAATACCGGCCCGCGCGGCAGTGGGTTTCGCGCGCGGGGTGTCTGGCGAGCTCCCGCGGCGAATCCCGCGGGACGTTGAGAGGAGGAAAGCTGGCCCGCGGCAGTGGGTTCGCGCGCAGGGGGTTCGAGGGACCTCCCGCGGATGTCGGTGGGTGCAGGGGGTGACGACATCCGCGGGAGGTCTGGCCCGCCGACCGGACGTGGGCTCGATGGGTGACGGCCGTCGGCGGGGGATCGGGTGTTGCGGGAGTGGGTTATTCGGCGTAGTCGGCGCCGCCACGCGCCGCTGCTCGGCCATGCCGCAGCATCACCGCCAGGACCAGTGCGACCACAGCGGTGCCCAGTGCTAGCCAGAAAGTCTGGGTGTAGCCGCTGTCGCCGAACACCTGCGGTATCGGCTGGACGGCGTGGTTGCCCATGACGTCGATGCTCGCCTTGATCGGGTTGTTGTTGAGCAAGGCAGTGACAACCGCGAGGGAGACCGACGTGCCGAGGTTGATGGTGACACCGAGCATGCCGGTACTGATGCCTTGCTGTTCCTGTGGTACCGCGTCGACGACGAGATTGGCCACGGCGGCGTAGAAGAAGCCGAACCCGATCCCGGACAGCGCGTAGAACACCGAATAGGTGGCCCAGCTGTAGTCGACCAGGAGGTAGCCGAGGCCCGCGACCACGTTGACGGCGAAGCCGAGGATCGCCGGAATGCGGGCGCCGTATCGGTGCGCCAGCCAGCCGCCGAGTGGGCCGGCGATGACGGCGACGAGCCCGGCCCAGAGTCCGACGTGCAGCGCATACTGCAACATGGTGAAGCCGTTGCCGTAGCTGTAGCTGGGATCGAGGACCACCTTCACCATGTCGACCGGGAGCGTGGCTCCGGTCATCTCATGGGCTTTGGCCACGACACCCTGTGCGACCTGGTCGCGCAGCCCGTCGGCATTCGGGGTCTGGGTCATGTACGCCAGCGTCAGCGGCTGTATCGCGATGATGCCGACACCGAAGAAGGACATCAGCAGCACCATGCTGACCTTGGGGTTCAACAACAACCGCAGGTCGACCATCGGGCGGCTCACCCGGGTTTCCACCACGAAGAAAAGTGCCAGCAGCAGCAGTCCGCCAACCAGCCAGGCGACGCTGGTCGCGCGGCCCCAACCCCAGCTTTGGCCGTTGTCCAGGTAGAGCAGAACCAGCAGCGTACCGGCGGACAGCAGCACCGCGCCGAGGGGATCGATCCGATCGCGTACCCGCAGCTTCGATTCCGGGACCACGAGCACGACCAGCAGCGTCATCACGGCGGTGAAACCGCCCAGACCCCAAAACAACGACCGCCAGGAGAAGTGGTCGAGCATCACACCGCCGATCACCGGTGCTATCGCAGCGGCAATACCGATCCCGGCGCCGACGAAGCCGAGCGCGGTCGCCACGAACCGCCGCGGCATCAGATCCCGGATCAGGCCGAAGGCAATGAACTGGCTGGCGACGGCGAACGCCTGCAGACCACGTCCGATCAGGAACAGCGTCCAGCTGTCGGTGACCGCATCGATCAACGAGCCGACGACGAACAGCACGCCGCACGCCACGAACAACCGCTTCTTGCCCCAGATGTCGCTCATCTTGCCCAGCAGCGGTGTCGCGGAGGCACCGACCAGGCCGATCAAGATGACCACCCAGTTGATGTTGGCCCCGACGTCGGGGAAGGTGGCGCTCATATCGTGCAGTGCCGGGGTGATCATCGTGTACTGCACGGGGACGACCTCGGTCATCAGCACGATGAGCGCGAGCACCGCGTAGATGCGAAGTCGCGAGGCGTTCTCGAGCCGACCGGTGTCGACGGCGACGTCGACTTCATCCGGTGGAGGAGTGGTGGTAGCGGACATAGAACGCTCCAGGGGGAGAAACGATGAGATGGGAGTCACATGAGGCGGCTCTTGGCGGCGGACGATATGAGGTCGCATCTGTCGTCCGCGCATTCGTCCTACTCACCGGAAATTCGTGCATATCCGTGCGGCGACCTTTGCTGATGCGGTCGAGACCGGGGCGCGGCGGTAGTGGTTGTCGCCCTCAGCGGTGTCGCGCCGATGAGCTACGAGCGCGCTTTGCCCGCTGAGCGGAACAACGGATATGCGATGCGTCATCGAGGGCTTTCATGTGTCTCCCAACACACCCCCTTCACAAGGACGCACCATGACCCATCTGTTCGTTCGCCGTGTACTGGCCACCGCCGGGGCCATGGCAGTGGTTTCGGCGACTGTCATCGGTTGTTCCAGCTCGAACGACGACTCCGCCAGCACCACCACGACGGCGACGAGCGCCCCGGCGGCGCAGGCCACGTCCGCGCAGGCCGATTCGAACGACCCGGCGGTCAAGGAAATCACCGACGTCTTCGTCGCATTCTTCGACGGCAAGACCCCCGCCGACACGAAAGCCGGTCTCGTGGAGAACGGTTCGACCTTCGCCGCGACGCTCGCGGCGCAGGCGAGCAGTCCGATGGCCGCCGGTTCCACGGCAACGGTGTCCACTGTGAAACTCGACGACAGCACGCATGCCTCGGTCACCTACACCGTCCTGATCAACGGCAACCCGGCCCTGCCGAATCAGGCGGGCAAGGCCATCAGCGTCGACGGGAAGTGGAAGGTCGCCGCGGCGACCTTCTGCGGTCTGCTGAAGTTGCAGGGCGGCGCTCCGGCCAGCTGCTGATCGTCGCGATACGGGTCGGTAACTCGGTTTTCTACTGAGTGAGACGGCGACCCGCGAAATTCGTGCGGTCAATAGCATCGGCCATGAGCGCAGCGCCTGGTGAAACTCGACCAGTCTGCATGGGATCCGTTGTTGTCCAAGATTTTTCGTATCACACGCCGAGTATCGGGCGGCAGCGGGTCGCCGATGCTCATTCGGCCGTCGATGAAAGGCATACACGCTGTGGTGAATGAATTAGCTGGCAAAGTCGCCATCGTTACCGGCGGTGCGGCTGGAATCGGTGCGGCCATTGTCGAGCTGTTCGCGGCCGAAGGCGCCCAGGTCGTCATCGCCGACCGGGATTCGGATGGCGGTGAACAACTGGCCGTACGCCTCGGCGCGGACGTCATCTTCACCAAGACCGATGTCGCGGATCCCGAGCAGGTCACCCAGCTGGTCGCCACCGCCGTCGAGCGATTCGGTGGTCTCGACATCATGGTCAACAACGCGGGCATTTCCGGTGCGATGCATGCCGGATTCCTCGACGACGATCTCGCCGATTTCCATCAGGTGCTCGGTGTCAACCTGCTCGGTGCGATGGCGGGAACGCGGGAAGCGGCACGCCATATGGTTGCCAACGGGGGCGGCTCGATCATCAATGTCTCTTCGATCGGCGGTATTCAGGCGGGTGCCAGCGTGATGTCGTATCGCGCATCCAAGGCGGCGGTAATACATTTCACCAAATCGGCCGCGATGGAATTCGCCGCCGCCGATATCCGAATCAATTGCATCGCACCCGGAAACATTCCGACATCCCTGCTCGCCTCGGCCGTCGCGAACATGAGTGCGGAGGAAGCCGAAAGATTTGTCGGCGCCGCCCGCGAGATCATGCGAAATACCAAACCGCTGCGGCGAGACGGCGAAGCTCGCGATGTCGCCGAGGCCGCGCTGTATTTCGGCAGCGACCGGTCGGCGTATGTGACGGGCACGATCCTGCCAGTCGACGGTGGCACCGTCGCGGGCATGAAGAGCCAGGTCAAGGACCCTCGATGAAAGTGATTGTCGACCAAGACAAATGCCTCGCCAACGGTCAGTGCGCGCTGTACGCGGGCGACGTATTCGACCAACGCGACGAGGACGGCGTCGTCGTATTGCTGAACGAACATCCGGCACCAGACCGGGCCGACGACGTCCATCAGGCAGCAGCGGCCTGCCCCGCGCGCGCCATCCATATCGAGGAATGACGGAGACCCATGTCCGAAACACCGATCGGAACCGCGACCGACGCCGCCGTGCCCCAATATCCGATGGAGCGCTCGATGCGCTGCCCCTTCGCGCCGCCACCTCAGCTGCTCGATATGGCCGCCGCGAAACCGCTCAGCAGAGTACGGATCTGGGACGGCAGCGAGCCGTGGGTAGTCACCGGATATACCGAAGCGCGGTCGCTGTTCTATGACCCGCGGGTCAGCGTCGACGATCGCCGTCCCGGATTCCCGCACTGGAACGAGGGCATGAAGGCGATGTCGCACTCGCGTCCCGCGTCGGTGTTCAACCGGGACCTGGACGAACACGCCCGGTACCGGCGCATGCTGACGAAACCCTTCGCGCTCAAGCGGGTCGAGGCATTACGGCCGGTGATCCAGAAGATCACCGACGAACATATCGACGCCATACTCGCTGGTCCGCGACCGGCCGATATCGTCGCGGCGCTGGCCCTGCCGATGCCGTCGCTGGTCATCAGTGAACTGCTTGGCGTGCCCTACGCCGACCACGAATTCTTCCAGCGTCACAGCGATGTCGGACTGGGTCGATACACCACCGCGGAGGAGTCGCAGCAGAACGTCCTCGGCCTGCTCAACTATCTGGCGGAGCTGACCGAGGTCAAGGCCGAGAATCCGGCCGAGGACGCGGTGTCGGATCTGGCGGAGCGGGTCAAGGCCGGTGAGATCGATAAGTGGGAGGCCGCGATGCAGGGCGTCGGCCTGTTGGTCGCGGGCCACGAGACCACCTCGAACATGATCGGTCTCGGTGTGCTCGCCTTGCTCGAGCATCCCGAACAACTGGCGGTCATCCGCGACACCGACGATCCGAAGGTACTCGCCAATGCCATCGAGGAACTGCTGCGGTATCTCAGCATTATCCATACCGGGCAGCGGCGAGTTGCCATGGCGGACATCGAGATCGGTGGCGAGGTGATCCGCGCCGACGAGGGCATCATTATCGACCTGGCCCCGGCGAACTGGGATCCGAACACCTTCCCCGAACCGGGCCGGCTGGATGCCGACCGCGCGAATGCCAATCAGAACATGGCATTCGGACACGGGCGGCATCAGTGCGTCGGCCAGCAGCTCGCCCGCGCGGAGCTGCAGATCGTCTTCCAGACACTGTTCCGCCGCATTCCGACGCTGCGGCTGGCGACGACCATCGATCAGATCGACTTCAAGCACGACCGGCTGGCCTTCGGGGTCTATGAGCTGCCGGTCGAGTGGTGACCAATTCCGACAAGAAATGCATGGAGGCAAGTGATGTCAAGCCCGACGAAGAACGTCTCGTTATATCCACCCGAGGGCTACGGCGCGCCGAAGGACCGGCAAGGTCACGCCACAGGTGACGTGGGTCTGCCCCCGGGGACGGAGGTGTTCTCAGCCGACAATCACATCTCGCTCTCGGACGATATTTTCTTCCAGTACCTTCCCGAGGAGCTGAAGGCTCAGGCGCCGCGGATCTGGTATGAGGAAGGTGCCTATCAGGTCGGCGCGGCCGGACATTCGTTCTTGCCGCCCGAATTCAGTGCCGTCCTGATGCAGTACGACGACCTAGTCGGCGCGGCCAGCGGCAATCTCGAGGCCCGTATTCAGCAGCTTGCCGAAGACGGCGTTTACAAGGAACTGGCGTTTCCGAACGCCGTCTTGGCGCTGTTCTTCCATTCCGACAAGGAAATGCGCGAGCGCTTGTTCCGGATCTACAACCAGTACATGGCGGGCCTGCAGGAGCGCTCCAAGGGGCGGTTCTACGCCGCGGGGCTGATCAACTGGTGGGATCCGGCCGGTACGCGTCGGACCCTGGAAGAGCTGAAGTCATTGGGGCTCAAGACTTTCCTGCTGCCACTCAACCCGGGTACGGACGCCGACGGCAACCAGATCGACTACGCCAGTACGGCGATGGACCCGGTGTGGGACGAGATCGAAGCCGCGGGCGTGCCCATTTCCCATCACATCGGGGAGACCGGGCTCAAGGCTCCCTGCGAGTTCAATACCCTCGTGGTCGGGATGATGGTCAATGTCGACTCCTTCCGGGAGATGTTTGCCAGGTACATCTTCTCCGGCATTCTGGACCGGCATCCGAAACTTCGGATCGGCTGGTTCGAGGGCGGGATTTCCTGGGTTCCGTCGGCACTGCAGGACGGCGAACATCTGTACGCGTCCTACCTGCATATGTGCGAGCCGAAACTGAAGCACGACGTCCGCTACTACTGGAACAAGCACATGAGCGCAGCGTTCATGGTGGATCCGCTCGGCTTGCAGTTGATCGACCAGATCGGCGTGGACAATGTGATGTGGTCCACCGACTATCCGCACAACGAAAGCACTTTCGGCTATTCGGAGAAGTCGCTGCAGCTGGTAATCGACGCGGTCGGCCCGGAAAAGGCAGCACAAATCGTCAGCGGCAATATCAAGAAGTTCCTGGGTATCGAATGACTAATTCTCCGACAGCGGTAGGGACGTCGATCCGGATTCCGGACGAACCGGATCGCGCCCGCATGCGGCGCGAAACCGGAGCTCGGTTACGGGCGGCGATGGCGGAGCAGGGCGTGGATGCGCTGGTTCTGCTCGAAGATCAATCCGTCATGTACGCGACCGGAGCGAGCTGGCCGCTCGGCGACGCCGGTTTGTCGCATATCGAGTGCCCGGTCGCGGTGGTTCTGGTCGATGACGAGTGGCCGCACCTGTTCCTGCCCTTCCGTGAGGGCGCGGCCACCGAAACCGAGCTGCCCGCGGGTTATGTTCACGGCCCGGTCTATCTCGAATTCGATGAAGGCGTAACCGATTTCGCGCGGATCCTGGCCGAGCTCGTCCCCAGCGGGGCACGGATGGCCGTGGACCAATCCACCGGAGCGATGCGGCGCGCGGAGCAGAGATTGTTCCGGTCCGGTCCGCCCACCGACGCGGCCCTGGTGCTCAGCGCGGCCAAATTGGTCAAGACCCAGGACGAGCTGGCCTGTATTCGCACTGCCTGCCGGATTACCGACACCGCGATGGTCGATGTCCAGGCGGCGCTGGCACCCGGAATCCGCCAGATCGACCTCTCGGCGGCATTCGTGCGGCGGGCGTTCGAGCTCGGCGCCACCGCCAATATCCTCGACCCCATCTGGCAGGTCATGCCGGAAAGCAAGCAAGCAGGCGTCTGGACCGTCCACGACGATCTTGCGCTGCCCTTGCTGACAACCGAACGGGAGCTGGCACGCGGCGATGTGCTGTGGACCGACGTGAGCATCAGCTACGGCGGCTACTGCTCCGACTTCGGCCGAACCTGGGTCGTTGGCCAGGACCCCACCCCGCGGCAGCAGGCGCAATTCACCAGATGGCGGGCGATCTTGGACGCGGTGCTCGCGGTGACTCGCGCAGGAGCCTCGCTGAATGACCTGGCCAGGGCGGCCATCGACGCCAACGGCGGCGAAAAGCCCTGGCTGCCCCACTTCTATCTGGGGCACGGTATCGGCGTCGGCCCCGCCGAGATGCCCATGATCGGCACTGACCTGGGCGAAGACTTCGACAAGAACTTCGTCCTCGCACCGGGAACGGTGGTGGTGCTGGAACCGGTGGTGTGGGAGGACGGCACCGGGGGCTATCGCAGCGAGGAGATCATCGTGATCACCGAGGAAGGCTTCATTCCGTTGACCGACTACACCTACGCCCCCTATGGCAACTGAAATCCTGGCCGACGAACGCGCACTCCGTCTCGGGCGACGGGCGCGCGTGCTGGCCCAGATGGAAGCCCACGACCTCGACCTGCTCGTACTGGGCAGGCAGGCCAATATTCGCTATGTCACCGGTACACCGCAGCTGTGGACCGCTGGGACCAGGCCGTTCGGTCCCGGATGCGTCCTCGTCCGCGAAACCGGCGACATTCACTTGTTGAGCACTTGGGACGAAGGCGTTCCCGAGGACATTCCGCACGAGAACCTGTACGGAATCATGTGGAATCCGCTCAACCTCGTGGGGGTGCTGCGCCAGATCGGCGGTGCCGCCACCGCCAGGCGGGTGGGCACCGATGCCCTGTCCCCGCTGTTCTCCCAGTTCCTGCCGATGGCATTCCCACAGGCGGAGTTGGTAGACGGCGAACAGGCTATGCGGGCCGCCCGGCGGATCAAGACTTCCGAAGAAATTGTGGTGCTTCGGGATTCGATCCGCATCGCGGAAGCGGGCCTGGCGGCGGCGGTCGCCGAACTGCGGCCCGGGGTCACCGAGAAGACCCTGACCGGAGTCATGCTGCAGGCTATGGCGGCCGGGGGCATGAGTACCCCGGCCACTCAGGACGCCGCATGGGTGACCGCAGCGGATCACCCGTGGCGGCGTGCGCCGGGTGATCGGCGTGCGCAGGCCGGTGACCTGGTTGCGTTCTCCGCGGGAGTCATCGGCAACGGTTACATCGCCCAGATCGGCCGGACCTGGCCGACGTGGGCGCCGAAAGACGGCACAACCGCGCTCTACGAGCGGTGGGATCAGCTCTGGTCGCGCCTGCTCGGTGCCTGTCGGCCGGGTCGACTCGCCAGCGAATTCCTGAGTGCTTACGAAGCCGCGGGCGAACCGCTGCCGCCGCTGCCGGTGGCCCATGCGCTGGGGCTGGGATTCGACGCACCCGTGGTATCGCCGCAACTTCCGGCAACCGCTGCCGCGGAGTATCTGGAACCCGGGATGGTGCTCGCCGTAACCGGTTATGTCTGGGAGCAGGGTATCGGTGCGGTCTTCGGGCGGGAGATGGTGCTGATCACCGCCGATGGCCCCGAGGTGCTGACCTCCGGCCCGTCGTGGAACAGCAACGCGGGCATCGCGATCGGAGCGGCGAATGAGTGAGCCCGCGCCTTCCGCGGAGGAAATCATCCTCTACGAGAAGGATCCCAAGACCAAGATCGCGACGATCACGTTCAATCGGCCCGACCACCTCAATGCGCCGACCATCGCCGCTCGGGTGCGCTATGCCGATCTGTTGCACCGCGCCAGTGTCGACGACGACGTGAAGGTACTCGTAATCCGTGGCGAGGGCGATGATCTCGGCACCGGTGCCGACCTGCCGGAGTTCATGGCGGCGCACACCAACCCCGATCAGGGGCCCAAGCTCGCCGAATTCCGTATCGGCGCGGACGAAGTCACCTATCCGCCGCAGAATTCGTTCCGGCACGGCGCCACGCTTAGCTCGTGGTATGCCAACTCCCACTCCGGAATTCGCAGTCTCCAGGATTTCAAGAAGATCAGCATCCTGGAGGTGAAGGGCTACTGCTACGGGTGGCACTTCTACCAGGCCGCCGACGCCGATCTGGTGATCTCCTCCGACGACGCGCTATTCGGCCATCCGGCCTTCCGCTATGTCGGGTGGGCGCCACGCATGTGGTGGTGGGCGCAGACCATGGGCCTGCGCAAATTCCAGGAAATGGTGTTCACCGGGCGGGCGTTCACCGCCGCGGAAATGTACCAGTGCAACTTCCTCAACAGTGTCGTCCCGCGGGACCAGCTGGAAGCGGAAGTGGACAAGTACGCACAGGCCTGTGCCAGCAACCGGCCCACGGACACCGTGTTCATGCAGAAGTCCTTCTTCGAGTTCATGAAGCAGTACCAGGGCGAATATCTGGGCAGCATGATCAGCGGACTCTTCGAGACGGTCGGCGGCTTCGCGGCACCCGACACCGACGACATGATGTTCGACCAGGCCATGAATCGCGGAATCAATAACGCGGTCAAGGACAACGACAGCAAATTCCCGCCGGAATGGCGGCTGAGCAAGCGCGCTCGGGAGCGGAAGGACTAGCTCGTGGAACCGCTCGATGGTTATGTGGTCGTCGATTTCTCCAGCGGAATCGCCGGGGCCTACTGTACGAAGCTGCTGGCCGATGCTGGTGCCGAGGTCGTCAAAGTCGAAGCGCCCGAGGGCGATCGGTTACGGAGCTGGTCGGCCTCGCACGCCGAAATCCCGTCGGGTTCCGACGGTGCGCTGTTCGGTTTCCTCGCGTGCTCCAAGCACAGTGTCGTCGCCGATCCGAACGACGCCGGTGAGATCGACTTCGTGGACCGATTGTTGGCTGGGGCGGACGCCGTGGTGTGGAGTCGCGGGTCGCGGGTGGCGGAGCATCCGTCGTTTACGCCGGAAGCCATCCACCACCGCCATCCCCATCTGACGGTCACCTCGATCACCCCATTCGGTCTGCATGGTCCCTGGCAGGACCGACCGGCGACCGAGTTCACTCTGCAGGCGTGGTCGGGCGGGATCATCGGGCTCGGCCGCGGCGCTCCCGACCGTGCCCCGGTCCACGTTGGAGGCCGAATCGGCGAATGGGTTGCCGGGGCATATGCCGCCGCCGGCACCTTGGCGTCGCGGGCACGGACCCTCGACACCGGCGTGGGCGCGCTGGTCGACCTGTCCATGCTGGAGACCCAGATCCTCAGTCTCACTTACTATTCCGTTACCTTCTTCGAGGCGCTCGGACGGCTGATGCGGCCGGGACGAGCGCTCATGGTGCCCGGGGTGGCCAGCGCCAAGGACGGCATGGTGGCCGTCGGATGCGGGACCGCCCAGCAGTGGTTCGACCTGTGCGCGATGGTCGGCCACCCGGAGTGGATCGACGAGAGCGCACCGTTTTCGATCAGTGGGCGGGCGGGCGATCTGGCAAGTGAGATCGCCCCGTGGTTTGCCGACCACACTGTCGAGGAAATCCGTGAGCTGGCAACGGCTTTCAGAATTCCGAATTCATTGGTAGCCAATGGCGAGAACATCGCGGAGATGGAGCATTACCGGGCGCGCGGGTCGTTCGTGGCCAACCCCCGCGACAGCTACATCCAACCCGCCCCGCCGTACCGCCTGGGGTCCGAACCACCGCGCGCACCCAGGCCCGCCCCGCGCCTCGACGAGCACGGGGAACGATATTCCACCACACCCCCGGCCGCTCGGCAGACGACGGCCACCGATACGGCGAAAGCATTGCCCTTCAACGGACTTCGCGTGCTGGACATGACCGCCTTCTGGGCCGGTCCGTCCTGCACACACTTGCTCGCCATGCTCGGTGCCGAAGTGATCCACGTCGAGTCGACCACCCGCCCCGACGGAACCCGGCTCATCGCCGGTGTCCCGCTCAGCGAGGAACAGTGGTGGGAACGCTCGCCGATCTTCTCGAGCCTGAACACGAATAAGAAGAGCGTCACACTGGACTTCCGGAGCGAGCGCGGACTCGAGGTGCTGCACCGGCTGATCCAGAGTTGCGATGTGATCGTCGAGAACTACACCCCGCGGGTGCTCGAGCAGATCGGGCTCGACTACGAGAAGGTGCGCGCGCTGCGCCCCGACGCGATCATGCTCCGGATGCCGGGATTCGGCCTCGACGGGCCGTGGCGGGACAACCCGGCCTTCGCCTACATCATCGAGGATGCGTCCGGACTCACCTGGTTGACCGGCCATCCCGACCAGAACCCGGTCGAGCCGTTCTCGATCGGCGATCCGAATGCCGGTCTGCACGCCCTGAATGCGCTCCTGCTCGCACTGGAACATCGGCGGCGTACCGGCGATGGCATGCTCGTCGAGGCGGCGATGGTGGATGCCGCGATGAATGTCGCTGCCGAACAGGTGATCGAGCACTCCGCATACGGGCAACTGCTTGTGCGCGACGGTAATCGGGGACCGGAAGCGGCACCGCAAAACCTCTACCGGACCGCCGATACCGACGAATACGGCGGCAACGACTCCTGGGTCGCCGTCGCGGTGGCCAGCGATGAGCAATGGTCGGCTTTGTGCGATGCGCTCGGTCGGCCCGACTGGGCGATGGAGTTGGCGCTGTCCACTGCCAGTGGGCGTCGCGAGCAGCACGACCTCATCGACAAGAACCTCGCCACTTGGTGTGGGCAGCGCAGTGCAGGAGAGATCGTCCAAATCCTTTGGGACGCAGGCGTTCCGGTGGGCAAAGTCATGCAACCGCATCGCGTCGCCGAACTGCCGCAACTCGAGTCGCGTGGCTTCTACGAGTACGTCGAGCATCCGGTGAACCCGACGGTGCGGCACAGCACGGTGCCGTTCACGCTGTCGGACGGTCCCGAACGCTGGCATACGCGCCACGCGCCCTTGTTGGGGGAGCACAACCAGGAAGTGCTGGCGGGACTCGGACTCACTGCGTCAGAGATCGCCGCACTGGAAGACGACGGTGTCATCGGGCGGGCGCCCGCAATGGGTAGGGGAAAGTGATGAACGACTGGGACCATACGACCGACTTCCTGGTCGTCGGCAGCGGCGCCGGGGTCGTTGGCGCGCTGCGTGCCCATGCCCTCGGCAAAGATGTTCTCGTCGTGGAGAAGTCCGACCTGCTCGGCGGATCGACCTGCATGTCGGGCGGTGTGATGTGGCTGCCCAACAATCCGCTGATGCAGCGCGGGGGCGTGTCCGATTCGCTCGACACCGCCTTGGCCTATTTCGACTCCGTTGTCGGTGATGCGGGCCCGGCGTCGTCTCCGGCTCGGAGACTGACCTATGTCAATTCCGGAATCGAGATGGTCGCGTTCCTCGAATCCGAGGGCCTGAAATTTCGGCGCTGCGAGGGATATAGCGACTACTACGCCGGAGTTCGGGGCATCGAAGGCGGATCCGCCCGGGGCAGATCAATCGAACCGGAGATCTTCGACAAGAAGAAACTCGGGGCGTGGTGCGATCGGATCCGGCCCGGCTTCGCTGGCAGCATGGTGATCTACACCGTGGAAGCGGCGCCGATGTCGTTGATGCGCACGCGAATCGGCATGGCAACCATCGCCAGGGTCGGACGGCGCACCGTCGGCGGACTCATTCGGGGACAGAAGTTGGCGGCCAATGGCGCGGGATTGATCGCCCGGTTGGTCGACGCGCTGCTGCGGCGCGAGGTGCCGATCTGGACCGAGTCCGCGCTCACGGATCTCGTGGTCGAGAACGGCCGGGTCGTCGGTGCCGTCATCCATCGCGAGGGCCGGGATGTGCGCGTGCGTGCCCGGGACGGAATCTTGCTCGCCGCTGGCGGTTTCGCCCGCAACGAGGCGATGCGTAAGGAGCATTCGGACGGGCTGCCGGTCGGTGCCGACTGGACCTCGGCCAATCCGGGGGATACCGGGGAGGCGATCCGGATCGCGGAGGGTCTCGGAGCCGCGACCGACATGCTGGACGAGGCGTGGTGGATGCCCTCGTGGATCATGCCCGACGGCACCCCCGGCATGTGTCTGTCCGAGCGGTGCAAGCCGGGCTCGCTCATCGTCGATGCGAAGGGCCTTCGATATTTCAACGAGGCGTGCTCGTATCAGGAGGCTGGACAGCAGATGTACGCGCGGCACCGCGAGAACGGTGCGGCGATTCCATCCTGGCTGATCATCGATTCGCGCCACCGGTCGCGCTATCCGTTCGGGATGGCACCCGCGGGCTTCACGCCTAAGCAGTTGATCATCGGCGGTACGCTGAAGCGCGCTCACACTCTGGAAGACCTTGCGCGCCAATGCGATATCCCCGCCGACACGCTCCGAGAGACGATCGACCGGTTCAATCTGTTCGCCGAAAACGGCGTCGATGAGGACTTCCATCGCGGCGAGGGCGACCACGAGCGATTCTATGGCGATCGCACTCATCGGCCGAACCCGAGCCTGGGCCCGATCGAGAAGGGGCCGTTCTATGCGGCCGCGCTGTACCCCGGAGATATCGGTACCAGCGGTGGACTGCTTTGTGATGAGTTCTCCCGGGTATTGAATACAGATTACGAGCCGATTCCCGGGCTTTATGCGACGGGCAATTGCACTGCCTCCGTAATGGGACGCAAGTATCTCGGAGCGGGAGCGAGTATCGCCGCGTCGGCGGTATTCGGTTATGTCGCAGCGGATCACGCCTCGTCGGATGCCGGGGTGTCCTAGTGCCTCGTTTGGAAACGCCTGTGCGGCACCGACCCTCGTCATTTCGGCAGGCTTTCGATCGCGGGGGTACGGTGGCGGGCCGAAAGCATGCCGGAATGCCAGGTTTCGGACCCGCCTTCGCTGCACGAGGCATCAGCGACCGGCTCGTCCCGTACCGATCCATCACCGCCCTCGATTCCGGAAGTTGTTGAAGACGTGCATCTCTCAGCGATGGTCGAGATGATCGAGTCGGGCTTCGCCGACCGTGTCCTGTTGGGCGACGCCGACCGGCGAGTGGCCGGGGCGGAACTCGGTGCGCTGGCGAGGGCCGGGGCGGCGACGCTGCGCGATTCTCCCGCGCTTGTGTATGCGGGGGAGAACCACCCGCTACTGCCGGTCGCTCTCTTGGCGGCGGCGTGCGCGGGGGTGCCGTTCGTGCCGGTGAACTACCGGTTGGACGACGCTCAACTGAACAGTTTGATCGAGCGGCAACCCGACGCTCTCGTGCTGGCGGATGCGGCGACCGCGCCGCGAGTGACGGCGCGGGCACACGTCTTCGACGACTGGCTGGCCGCTGTGCCCACCGACGTGCCACCCCTGGAGCCGCAGTTCGACGACGACGCCGTTGCGGTCGTGCTGTACACCAGCGGCACGACGGCCGCCCCGAAGTCGGCACTACTCCGGCACCGCCACCTCATGGCCTACCTGCTCAGTACTGTCGAATTCGGCAGCGCCGATCCCGAAGAGGCAGTACTGGTTTCAGTACCGCCCTACCACGTCGCAGGCGTCGCCAACATGCTGTCGAATCTGTTCGCCGGGCGACGCCTGGTGTACCTACGCGCCTTCGATCCATCGGTCTGGCTCGACACGGTCCGCGCCGAAGCCGTGACCAATGCGATGGTGGTCCCGACGATGCTGGCGCGCATCGTGGACGCGATAGGGCCCGACGGCGCGAACCTCCCGACGTTGCGCTCCCTGTCATACGGCGGTGCGAAGGTATCCGAACGCATACTGCGCGAGGCCCTTACGCGCTTCTCGGACGTCGGTTTCGTCAATGCCTACGGCTTGACCGAAACCGCATCGACAATCGCCATCCTCGGCCCCGAAGACCACCGAGCCGCCCTGCTCTCCGACGACCCGCTGATCCGAGCCCGCCTGTCCTCGGCCGGACAAGTGCTGCCCACGATCGAGATCGAGGTCCGCGACGACGACGGCCACGCACTACCACCGGGCAAATCGGGCATCATCTTCCTACGCGGCGAACAAATCTCCGGCGAATACGCCACCGGCAGCCTGCTCGACGCCGAAGGCTGGTTCTGCACCCGCGACAAAGGCCATGTGGACCCCGACGGCTACCTATTCATCGAGGGCAGAGCCGACGACACAATCATCCGAGGCGGTGAAAACATCGCCCCCGCCGAGATCGAAGAAGTCCTCCTGTCCCACCCAGCAGTAGCCCAGGCCTGCGTAGTCGGCCCCCCGAGTGACGAATGGGGCCAAACCCTCGCCGCCGCAGTAGTCCTGCGCGCAGGCGCCGTCGCGACCGACGAAGAACTACGCACCCTTGTTCGATCCCGCCTGCGCGGCTCGAAAACCCCGGAAACAATCGTCTTCCGAAACTCTCTGCCGCACACCGACACCGGAAAACTTCTCCGCAGAGTCGTCCTCGAAGACCTGAGCGCCCGTTAGAGAGGTACAACCCCATGCCCCTATCCCTGAAACCCGGTACCCGCATCTACAGTGCAGTCGACTCGACAGAACTGATCGTCGTAAAAGTCCCCACAACCCCGATCGATCTCACCATCGGCGGCGTCGCGGCAGTTCTTTCCGCCGCAGAGAAGAACGGCACCACCTCCGGCACCTCCAACGGCGGCACCGCTATCGGCAAGCGTTACACCAACGCCGATGCAACAGTCGAATTGCTGTGCACCAAGCCGGGTCCCGGTGTTCCTGCCATTGATGACGAAGTATTGGTGCTCAAGGAAGCCAGGCCCCTCCCGGCCTCGGACTGACCGAACCGCGGTCGTGGCCACTCTCGCCGCCCGAGATCTGCACGAATTCGCGGTCTCAACGCACCTACGCGCACGGTATGGCTGGGTAGCATCTTCTACGCCTTCTACCTGATCCAGCTCCCTCTAATGGCGAGCACTGCCCGTCTGGCGCGATGAATCCTGGGTGATATTCGGTTGAATGCACAGTCTGGTGACGAGGTCGGCCCACACCTCCGGATCGGTGGCCCACAGGTTGTGGTCGACTCCGGGGACTTCCTCGAACTTGCCGTTCGGGATCAAGGTTGCGAGTTGTCGCAGCGGCCAGGACGGGCGGATGTCGTGCTGCGGGGCGACGAACGTCATGGCTACGTCGGTGTCGGCCAATCGTCGCAACAGGTCGGGTTCGTGGATCCACTGCACGAATGACGCGCTCAGTGCGGTGTGAACGTCTGGTTCCCAGGCGATTTCGAGATCGGCTTCCCGATGCCGGGCCGACTCGTATGCCTGAGACCAGGTCCGGTCCTTGTGCAACCCGTGCCCGGCGACGCCGACGACGTATCTGACTCGATCGGGATGATCCAGTGCGTAACGCACCGCTAGATCCGAACCCCAGGAATGCCCGAGCGCTCCCCAGTGCCCGATGCCTTGACCACGCCGCACCGCCTCGATATCGGCGACCGCCTGAGCCAGCTCGTGCGGCCCGCCCGCCGAGCGTCCGACACCCCTTGGCTCCGGGAACCACGCCCGCATCCCACGAGGTGCCAACAAGTCGTCTTCGAGATAGTGAACGCAGCCCGGTCCACCGGACAAAACGACGACATCTGGGCCATGTCCGGTGACACCGACGTGCAGCACGGTTCCATCATCAGCTTGGACCTGCAGCGATCGCACTTTCCCCCTGGTTCGTCCCCCGACTCGACAGACGCGGCCGGATCCATTGCCCGCCCAGTCGATTTTGGCACAAACCGTTATACGCGCCACCGTAGGAATGATCTCGTGCAGGAGCGCTGAGGCGCTGATGAAGGTCCGATGGCGTTCACGGCTCGAGGTACAGGCGTTCATTCGGGAGGCGGGGTAGGCCGTCGGTGTCGCCTGGGATGATGGCTACGGCGTCGTGATAGTGGTATATGCGCCAGTCCTTCACGAACAGCAATGCCGCTGTCAGACAGGCAGCGAAATCCATTCGCACATCGTGCAAGTGGACCGACAGATGAACGTCGTCCTCGTCGGGGCGAGGTGATGTGGAACGTGCTGTCATGAAGCGCGCCTCTGGGGCGCATCACCTCCTCCACGGTTTATGGGCGAGTTGGGCACCCAACGCACGAGCGTCAGCATCGGCAGCGGTGAGGCCGTCGAGCACTTGCAGCAGCGTGTGGATGTCAGGACCGACAGTGAGCGGTGCGTCGTAATCCAGTGCGGGGAACGGCAGACCGAACACGACGGCCCACCCGAGCGCGATCATCGGTGCACCCCGCCGAGCGCTGTCCAGCGTGCGAAAGACTCACGCGGGCAAGCGCATTCGACGTCGGCAAACCCCATCAGTCGATTCAGGGTTTGCGCGTCCAGGTGCGCCGAGGACGGCAACAGCACCACGTCGACGCCTAGCCCGGCAGCCTGTTCGACCAGACCGAGCGCCGAGCCCGCGTCGGCCCAGTGCAGCACGTAGCCCAATCGCCGTGCCAGACGGCGGATCTGGGCCTCGTCCCATTCCGACGTCGGTGATGTCGGGTCTAACCACGCGAGCGCTTCCATTCCCCTGCGCCTTCCGCTGTCCGGTTGGTGTGCACCCACCGCCGAGGCAAACCGACACCCGGCGGCGGGGCTTGCACTGGAGCTTTGCAACGCAGGCACCGAACTCTGTTCCGTGATGGAACAAACGAGGTAAACAGGGACAACGCACGTATCATGTGCCTTGATGAAGCGTGGACACGCGACAGGGAAAGCGCAGGGAGCGCACATGATCGACGAACCGGGTACCTACATCGGTCAGCGGGTGCGCCAGATTCGCGCCCGGAGGGGCATCACGCAACAGGTGCTCGCCGACCGGGTCGGGATCAGCCGATCCGTGATCGCGAAGTACGAGGCAGGACTACGGCCGATCGACTCCCGCCGCACGCTGCTGGCCCTGGCCTCCGCGCTGGGGGCCACCATCGGCGACCTGACCGGTCACGAGCAAGACCGGCTCGACCCGTCAACGGCCGGTTTCCACGCGGCAGTGCCGGAACTGGAAACGGTGCTGTGGGCACGGGGCAACGTGACCGATACCCGACCGCCGTGCACTCTGGACGAGCTGGCAGCGCTCACGCGCACGGCGACCAAGCTCCGCAATGACTGCGATTACGTAGCGCTCGGGCCGATGCTCGCACCGATGCTGACCGACGCCTACCGGCATGTTCGCGATACCGATAGCGCGAACGCCGAAAGGGCATGGGACGTATTAGGAGTCGTGGCCTACGGCGTCGCATCGGCGCTGCGGGCGCGCGGCTATCATGCTCTGGCCTGGACTGCGGCACAGGAGGCCGAACGGGCAGCCGAACATGTCGGTGCACCAGCCCCGCTCGCTGCGGCTGCGTTCAGTCAAGGTCAGATCATGCTGTCGCGTCCCGGTGCGCTGCCTGCCGCATTAGCCACGACGATGGACACCGCCGAGAAGATCGCGGCCGATGTGCGCACGGTCGGCGAGATCGAGACGTACGGGATGCTGCACCTTCAGGCATCAATGGTGGCCGCGACAATGGGCGGCGACCCGGAACCTCATCTCGTGGAGGCAGCCGAACAGGCGGACAGGCTGGCCGGAGCCGAACAGAATACATCTGTGGCACACAACGATTCGTTCGTCCCGGCGAACGTCCAGCTGTGGCGCATGTCGGCCGCGATGGAACGCCGCGAGCCCGGTCAGGTACTCGCCCTCGCGCCGAGCCTTTCCCCTGTTGATCTGCCGAACGAGGGGCGGCGCGCGCAATACTTCGTAGAGATCGGCAAGGCGCACGCCATGCAGAAGAACTACCGGGATTCGCTGTACGCACTGCTGCGGGCCGAACACGCTGCGCCCCAGCATGTCCGCACTATGTCTCCAGTGCGGGAGCTCGTCGGGCACATGATGCGCACCGCGCGGCGCGATCTCACGACCGGTGATCTCGGTCGGCTGGCGCAGCGGGTCGGCGTTGTGCCCGTGTGAGGCAGTCCCACGGCCACGCTGCACACCTGGACAAATCGATGTGCACCGCATCCATTACCGCGGCCGAACGCATGCTTGATCCGGCGACCGGTGAACGCTTTGGCGAGCAGCTGTCGACGCTCATGCGATCGCCCTCCCCAGACGCCTGCATACCGGCGCTCGAGTAAATATTCGATGGTAGTCAGGCGGTTGCGGCACCCGTGTCAGCAGTTATGAGTCGGCGTTCGATCAGGATGTAGGTGTTGCCGAGAATCAGCGGCAGCGCCGCGGAACTCGGCAGTGCGGGCCCGAGCTCGTCGTCTCGAACGAGATGGGCCTGGGCGCCGTACCGCCCGAACGTCAGCGCGAGCGGTACGGCCCCCCTCTGGTCGGCGCGCCGGCTTCCCGGCGGTTCGGGGAAGCACCACTGCCAGAATCCCGCCGAGGTCGAAAAACGCAGGTCGATATAGTCGGATCGGGCCGGGCAACGATGCACGCTGTCGAGGGTGGCCGAGAGGAACGACCTTCCCGACAAGGTCGCCTGCACGGGTGCGGGTATTGGTGCCATTTCCGACTCCTTATCGCAATGCGCTGTGGCTCAGGGCAATTGGGTATTACCGGCGAGGTCGAGTGCGGCGAGATAGGCGAAGACGAGGCTCGAACCGATCGGTGTTCCGGCGCCGGGGTACGCGCCGCCCGACATGGCCGCCATGGTGTTGCCGGTCGCGTAGAGACCTTCGATCGGCGTCGCGTCCGAGCGGAGTACGCGGGCGTGCTCGTCGGTCACGAGACCGCCCTTGGTTCCGATATCGGACAGCACGACGGTGGCCGCGTAGTAGGGCGCGGTGTCGACGGGGATGAGCAGCGGGTTGGGCAGGTCGGTCGCCAGCGGCACGATGTAGTTCTGCCGGGGATCGGCCGGGTAACCGACGATGTACTGGAACATCTGGTCCCACGGCGCCTCGCCGCGATGGAAACGCTCGTCGACACCGGATTTCGCATAGCCGTTGAACTCCTCGATCGACTTGCGCAGTTTCTCCGGCGGCACGCCGATCAGATCGGCCAATTCTTCGAGAGTGTCGGCGCGGCGCAAGGCGCCCGATGCGAACCACTCCGGACGCACCGGCTGCTCCGGATCGCCCCCGAAGCCGTCACGCTCGAGCTGCCGGTGGTCGAAGACCCAGTGCGCGGTGCTGTGCGTAACGCCGGTTTCGAGTTGCAGCCGGGCCATTTCGTGCCCGGCGCGATCGTAGGGCTGCGTCTCGTTCATGAAGCGCTCGCCCTCGGCATTGACCCAGATCCCGCCGCGGGTGCCGGTATGGAAGACGGGCCGACCGTCGGGCTGCACCACCCCCGGGACGTACCAGGCCTCATCGAGCAGGTCGGTGGCCGCGCCGATCGCGCGACCGGCCAGGATCGCGTCACCGGTGTTGCCCGGCGCGCCGTGGGACCATTCGCCGGTGAGCGGCACGGGCGAATACTGCTCGCGCATCTCACGGTTGTGTTCGAAGCCGCCCGCCGCCAGGATCACGCCGCGGGTGGCGCGGAATGTACGGCGCTGGCCGCCGCTGACCGCCACCACACCGGTGACCCGGTCGTCCTCGACAACGAGGTCGGTCATGGCGGTTTCGAGCAGGTAGGAGCCGTTGCCCGTTGCCAGGAAGGCTTTCAGCGCCCGGCCGATCAGCGCGCGGCCGCCGACTAGCACCGGCCCTTCGTCGATACCCCAGCGTTCTTCCGGGACGGAGCGCCGGATGAGCGGGGCGAGTTCCTCGAGTTCGGCTACCGAGATTTCCTGCGGGAATATGGTTCGCCCGGTGGCGGTGGATCCGGGACGCCCGTAGAAGTATTCGGGCACGGGCTGGTAGGTGAAGGGCCCGAACAGCGGGTTCTGCTCGAGGTCGTCGATCAGCTGGGGCGCGGTCCGCAGATAGGCATCCTGCAGCGGTTCGCGCGAGTTGTCGGCGACAACGTCGCGCAGGTAGGTGCGGGCGGCCTCGGGATCATCTTCGATGCCCGCGCGCGCGATCGGGGCGCTGCCCGGAAACCACAGTCCCGCACCGGAATACGCGGTGGTACCGCCGATCAGCGAGGACTTTTCCAGCAGCAGTGTGCGCAGCCCGCGCGCGGCGGCCGTATAGGCGGCGATCAGGCCACCTCCTCCGGACCCCACGACCACGACGTCGTAGGTTTCCTCGTCAGCGGGCATTGCGTTCTCCTTGTCGAATCGAGGCGCTCCGGTCCCTTGCGTGGCGACGCAGGCTGACGCCGCCGAGCCCTTCGTGCACCGCGGTGTTTCGCTGATCTGCCGCAGCCGGTCGCGACGCGATATGGCCGGTGGGGTGACCTGGTTCACGGGAATTCGGATGTCGGATGAGTGTGCGACCTGCGATGTCGGGTCGAGTGCGGGATTCCGCTGAGCGGGATGGCGCCGGTCGCGGTGGGAGAGCGGTCCACGGTGGCTCGTCGGGAGCCAGCGCGTCCCAGTGTTCGGAAAGTCCGGCGTGCGCTGCCCGGTTTCCCGCTCAAACTTGCCAGCCAGCAGGACATTCCGACTCGAAGGAGAGCTCGTATGGCTGGTTCGCACGACTACGATCCCGGCCCGCAGATTGCCCACGCCGGTGGCCTGAACCTGGGGACGCCGGATCTGTGGCGTTCGATCCCCGAATCGCAGTGGGGGCAGACGTGGTACGGCGAGGCCCTCGATGTCGGTCCGGGCGGCGCGTTCCTGTCGACCACGCCGTCGGCCGGATTGTGACCAACGAGAGGAAAATCATGACGCTCGAGTCCCGAGGCGCCCACGAGGGTGTGCCCGCCTACTACTTCGACAACCGACTATCGGGCCCGCTGCTGAGCCATCACGAGCAGTGGGACCGACTCGCCAGCACCCACTCCGCATTCAGAAGCACTGTCGCACAGGGTTATTGGGTCATTACGGACGGCCAGGCGATCCAAGAGGCGCTACAGGACTGGCGGACGTTCTCCAGCACCTCGGTGACGGTGCTCGAGCCGAATCCGAAATTCCTGTGGATTCCGGAGATGCTGGATCCACCGCTGCACACCAAGTGGCGACGGCTATTGGGCAGCGAGTTCGGGCCCAAGTGGGTCGCCGCCCGCGAGCCGGAGATCCGCAAGATCGCGGCGGATATGATCGACCGGCTGCTGCCGAAGGGTGCCGCGGACGTTCTCGACGAATTCGCGCGCCGGTTCCCGACCCTGATCTTCATGCGGCTTATGGGACTGCCCGAGCAGGATCTGGACCAATTCCTGGAATGGGTCCACGAGATGCTGCACCTGCCGCACGCCGAGGATCCCGACCACCGTCGCCAGCTTGCCGCGATGACTGCTGCGTCGGCCTATTTCGAAGAGCAGATCGCGCTGCGCCGCGACGCCCCGCGCGATGATCTGCTGTCGCGCATGATGAGCTGGCGCATCGATGGCGAGCTACTCAGCGACGCCGATATGCACGCGTTCTGCATTCTGATGTTCCAGGCCGGTTTCGATACGGTCCCCATCGCCATCGGCTGGGCCATGTACCACTTCGCCGCGCATCATGAGGATCGCGCGGCCATCGTGGCCGACCCGTCGCTGATCGCCAATGGCGTCGAGGAAGTCCTCCGTGTCTATTCGTTCGTCATTCCGGCACGAAAGGCGACACGGGATACCGAGATCGGCGGCTGTCCGGTGAAGTCCGGCGACATGGTGATGCTGCCGCTCGCGGTGAGCAACCGGGATGCCGAGCGGTTCGACAATCCGCTCGAGGTGGATCTGCGGCGCGCCACGAACAACCACATCGCCTTCGGTTCGGGACCGCACCGCTGCTTGGGTTCGCACCTAGCTCGACTGGAGCTGAATGTGGCGATGGAGGAGTGGCACAAGCGGATACCGGAGTACCGGATCGCGCCCGGACAGCAGCTCGAGCAGACCGGAAACATGTATGGCCTGATGTCCTTGCGCCTCGAATGGTGAACCACGGCTCGGCACCCGATACGAAAGGCATTACCACGTGGGAATTCGTGACCGGCTGAACCGACTGCTCGCCGAGGCTCCCGCCGATGCCGAAGCGATCGAGCACGAGGAGACTTGGTGGACCTGGGGTCGGATCCAGACCACCGCGCGCTCGGTCGTGGATGCACTGGAATCCGCCGGTTTGGGCGCGGGATCCCGAGTCGGCGTGGTCCTGGAGAACCGGCCGGAACATGTCGCGGTTGTCGCCGCGCTGATCGCGACCGGTCGATGCGTCGTACTCCTCGCTCCGCTGCTACCGGCGCCGCGGCTGGCCGCCGACATCATCGCCTGTGACCTGCCCGCGGTTGTGTGCGGATCGGTGCTGCTGGCCCGCGACGGCGTACTCGATGCCGCGACGACGGCCGGTTTCGCCCTGGAACTGCGGGACGACGGTTCGGTGCGACGCGTGAGCGGCACGATCCGCGCGTCCGCCGTGACGAATCCGGGGACCGTGGTGGAAATGCTCACCTCGGGGACGACCGGCGCGCCGAAGCGCGTGCATCTACGGACCGAGCAGTTGGATCAGGCACTGACTTCCGGCGGGCAGACGGCCCGGGACGACCGATTGCTTTCCACCTCCGCGGTACTGGTGAACGCGCCGCTGGTGCACATCGGCGGCCTGTGGCGGGCACTGGCGTGCCTGGCCACCGGTCGGCGGATGATTCTCATGCCCAAGTTCGTCCTGGAACCATGGGTCAGCGCCGTGGAGCGGCATCGGTTGCGGGCCGTGAGTCTGGTGCCCGCGGCATTGCGGGCGGTGCTCGATTCCGGAGTGTCGCGGGCGCGGCTGGCGAGCCTACAGGTCGTCACCTCCGGGACAGCGCCATGCCCGAAAGAGTTGGCGGACTCGTTCTTTCGCACCTACGGCATCCCAGTGCTGATGACCTACGGTGCCACCGAATTCGCGGGCGCGGTGGCGGGTTGGACGCTGCCGCTGCACGAACAGTGGTGGGACCTGAAGGCGGGCAGCGCCGGTCGCGCCTTCCCGGGCGTCGAGTTGCGGGTGACCGGCGAGGACGGCGCCGAACTCGGCGGTTGGACGACCGGGCGGCTCGAGGTCCGCACCGCGCAGACCGCGGCGGGTGCGGGCAAGTGGGTCCAGACCAGCGATCTGGCGCGGATCGATGTCGACGGCTTCCTCTGGATTGTCGGTCGTGCGGACGACGCCATCATCCGCGGCGGCTTCAAAGTCCAGCCCGAGACCGTCAAGCGAGTTCTGGAGACACATGCGGCGGTGCGTGAGGCCGCGGTGGCCGGACTGCCCGACGCCCGCCTCGGACACGTACCCGTGGCCGCGATCGAAACCGAACCCGGACTCATACCTCCCGACAGCGACGAACTCGTCGAACTCTGTCGCGCTCACCTGCTGCCGTACGAGGTACCGGTGCACGTGGTGGTCCTGGACCAGCTACCACGCACGCCATCGAGCAAGGTGAGCAGGATGGAACTGCTCGACATCGTGCGGCAGCGAAGGAGCCGATCATGACGGCACCGACGATCGGATTCATCGGCGCCGGCCGGATCGGTGCGGCGATGGTGGAGCGATTACTGGCGGCGGGGCACCGGGTCCGGCTGTACGCGCGGCGGCCGGAGGTTCAGGACCGGCTGGGGGCACTCGGAGCGGAGCCCGTCGATCGGGCCCGGGATATCGCGGCCGCGGATGTCGTCGTCAGCTGCCTGTTCGGCGACGATCAGATATCCACGCTGCTGCCCGAGGTCGTCGGCGCGATGGGCGAGGGCACGGTACTGCTGTCGCACACCACAGGGACGCCGGAGGTGCTGGACAGTCTGGACCGGTTCGCGCCGACCGGACGGGCCGCGCTCGTGGACGCGACGTTCAGTGGCACACCGGAGGCGGTGCGCGCGGGTGAGCTGGTGGTCTTCCTCGGTGGCACGCCGGAAAACGTCGCGATCGCGCGACGGGTCGTCGAGTGCTATGCGGGAACGGTCATCGAAACCGGTGGGAGGGGGTCGGCGCTGCGGATGAAGTTGATCAACAACCTGCTCTTCGCCGCGGTCTCACAGCTCACCCTGCAAGGCCTGACTCTGGGCCGCGGGGTGGGCATAGACGAAGACGTAATGCTCGAGGCGCTCGCGGTGAGCAGTGGCGGTACGACGGCTGGACGCTATATCGCCAACCGTGGCGGATCGGAATCCTTCGCCGCCGCGGTCGCACCTTTTCTGCATAAGGACGTCGCCGCCTGCCGAGCCGCATTGACCGATTCCGGCGTAGATTTCTCGGGTCTGCTCGGCGCGGCCTGCGGCGGACCGATCGACATCGGCGATATAGCCCCTAAAGAGGAAACTTAATTCCGATATCACCATTACACAGCGGCTCTCTTTCGCTACACTCGCGCCTGAGGTTCGAGCTCCAAGAAGGAGGCTGGCCAATGGCCTCAGTGGTGAATGACAATGCGGTCGCCACCTCCGAACGGCACGAGGCGCCACCGTCGATGGTGGAGCGGATGACACTGATCATGGATTCGTTCGGTGGCCCGCAAATCCGGCTCTCGCTCGAGGATGTTGCCGGACGCACCAATCTGCCGCGCTCGACGACCCATCGCATCCTGGAACAGCTGGTTCGGCTGCGGTGGCTCGAGCGCAACGGTCGGGACTACGGCCTCGGTCAACGGGCGCTCGGGTTCGGCGGCCGGGAAGAGGGACACGGTGCATTGCGCACCGCCGCGTTCCCACTCCTGCACAACCTGTCGGTGCGCACCGAAATGGTAGTGCACTTGGCCGTGCTGGACGGCGCCGAGGCATACTACCTGGACAAGTTCGGTGGCAAGGCCGCCGTCCAGGTGCCGTCCGTCGTCGGCGGCAGGGTCCCCGCGCACTGCACGGCCGTCGGAAAGAGCATGCTGGCGTGGCTGTCGCCGGAACAGATCGACGATCTGTACCGCGATGTCCTGGTCAAGCGGACCACGCACAGCATCGGTGATCTCGAGGTCCTGCACCAAGAGTTGATTCGCATTCGTGCGCGTCGCGGTCTGGCTTTCGAGCGCGGCGAATGCTTCCAGCACATCGCCTGTGTCGGTGCGGCCGTGCGCGGTCCCAAGGGGCCGGTCGGCGGGGTTTCGCTCGTCGGCGATGTGCGAGCACCGCTCGAGCGGCTGGCACCGCTGGTCGCCAATACCGCGCACGCGATATCGGAAAAGCTGATGGGCGACACCGCGCGCAAACATTCGGCGCGCTTCGAACCAGTCGTGGTGCGGGATGAGCCGCAGCTCCCGGCACTCACCGAGACCGTCGGACGAATCGTCGCGCTCGGCGAACGTGGCGAGTGGTTCTGAGGTCCCCGCGCCTATCCGGACCGCTTTCCGCTGAGCGGAAAGAGCCCCAGGTCCACCCGGTTTCCTGACCAAACTTGCGTTCGGAGTGGGCCGTCGGCTCGATCCTTCCGCAAGAGAGGTGAGGACCCCTATGAGTCCGCTTCCGGATCCGGTGTCGATGGGCGCCAGGCGCTTCCGCGACGTGCTGGGACATTTTCCGACGAGTGTTGTCGCGATTACCACCACGGCATCCGACGGTCGTCCACACGGGTTGATCGTCGGCACCTTCACCTCGGTTTCGCTAGAGCCGCCATTGGTGTCTTTTCTGGTGAACCGATCCTCATCGACGCTGGCGATGATCCAGGAGGCGGGCGGCTTCTGCGCCAACGCGCTCGCGGGCAACCAGGAGCCGACGTCACGCCGATTGTCGGCTCGCGGATCTGACCGTTTCGAGGGCGTGGTCTGGACACCGTCACCGCTGGGCAATCCGGTGCTGGACGGCATCGTGGCATGGGTCGACTGCAAGCTCGAAAACGTGGTGGAAATCGGTGACCACTATCTGGTCGTCGGTCGGGTCAGCGATCTGAACATCGAGTCGGTGCGAACACCGCTGCTCTTCTTCCGCGGCGGGTACGGCGACTACCTCGCCAGTGCGACGCTGCTGATGGATCGTCTCGTCGGCTGGTGGTGACCGGGTCCGGATTCGGACTCACACCAACATGTCGTCGACCGGCAATCCGAATGTCCCGCGCCCGTAGAGCGTCAACGCCGTGCCGACATCGTTGGATGCGTGAATGCCCGCGATATGTGCGTCACGCCAGGCGCGCTCGATCGGATTGCGACGGCGCAGCAGCATCCCACCGGTCGCCGCGAACACCAGATCGATCGAGGTCAACGCGCGTTCGGCGCCACACGCCTGATCACGACGCGCGCGCAACCGCAGCTCCAGCGGAATCTCCTGTCGTGCACAAACGCACGCGTACAAATCGCGAAGGCTCCGGCTCATCTGCAGAATGGCCGCGTCGATTTCCGCGCTGGCCCGCGCGGCCGCGGTCGGCTGATCCGCGGTGATACTGCCGCCACCGAAACTGAGCCGGTTACTGTCGCGCATCCGGCTCAGAAAGACATCGAGGCAGCCCTGTGCCATGCCGACCATGGGTGAGCTGTTCGCGTAGGTGTACATGGTTCCGTATGGCATCCGGTAGAGCGGGCCGGGATTCGCCTTATGTCCCGGGCTCTCCAGCCGTGCGATGTCGTAGAACCGCGTTACCCGGTGTTCCGGAACGAAAATCCGCTCGGCGTACAGATCGTCGCTGCCCGCGCCGCGCAGTCCGGCCGCATCCCACACCTTCGACATCCGATAGTCGATGCAGGGCACCAGCCCGCTGACCATATCCACCGGCTGGCCGTTCTCGGCCACGATGGTGCCGCCGAGCAGCGCCCACGACGAGTGCGCACAACCGCTGGCGAATCGCCACTGGCCCGAGACTTCGTAACCTCCGGCGACCGGAACGAATCTGCCGACCGGTGCGTAGGACGAGCAGATCAATGCGTCCGGATCGTCCGACCACACATCACGTTGCGCGCGCTCGTCGAAAAGCGCCACATGCCAAGGGGTCAGGCCGAGTACCGACGTCACCCACCCGGTCGAACCGCATGCGGTGGCGACCGCACGGACCGCGTCGTAGAAGTCCAGGGGATCGGCCTCCAGCCCGCCCTGGGACTTCGGCCGCAGCAGCCGGAAGATGCCGGTACCGATCAGATCGGTCATCGTCTCGGCCGGTATCTCACCGGACTCGTCGACCCGCGCCGACCGTTCGGCCAGTGTTGGCAGCAGTTCGCTGACCGCCGCGGCTACCTCTGCGTTCATGCCGGTTCTTTCGTGTCCGCGCCCCCTACGCCAGTGGCTCCACGGCGGAGCGTAACAGGCGCCGACACTGCCCGGCCGATCAGCGGGCGGCCCAGCTGATGGCCTTGGTCTGCAGGAATTCGTCCAGCCCGAATTCGCCCCATTCCCGGCCGATTCCGCTCTGCTTATATCCGCCGAACGGCGAGCGCGGGTTGACCCCCGCACTGCCGCCGTTGATCGCTACGGCGCCCGCGCGCACGCGCGCCGCGATGTCGTAGGCGGCCTTGGTGTCGGCGCTCCAGACGGCCCCAGCCAAACCGTAGGGGCTGTCGTTCGCGATGCGGACCGCCTCGTCGTCGGTGCGGAACGGAATCACGACGCCCACCGGGCCGAAGAACTCGGTCTGGGCGATTGTCATCGAATTGTCGACATCGATGAAGAGAGTCGGCTCTACGAAGTAGCCCTTGTCCAGACCGGTCGGGCGTCCGCCACCGGCGACGATCCGCGCACCCTCCTCCTCGCCGACACGGATCAGCTTTTCGACCTTCTCACGCTGCGCCGCGGTGATCAACGGCCCCATCGTGGTGGATTCGTGGGCTGGATCGCCGACCCGAACACCGGCGAGGGCGACGCGCAGCCGCGCGACCAGTTCGTCGTGGACGGATTCGTGCACGATCGTGCGGGTCAGAATCGAGCAACCCTGGCCCGCGTGCACCGTCATGCCCATGAGTGCGGAGCGGACCGCACCGTCGAGGTCGGCATCGGCGCGGACAATATTGGCGGACTTGCCGCCGAGCTCGAGCACAACCTTCTTGATCGAGCTCGCGGCCTGCGTGTAGACCATCCGTCCGACGGTGTCCGATCCAGTGAAGCTGACCAGGTCCACCATCGGATTGGTGGTCAGCTCCCGACCCGCGTCGATATCGCCGGTCACGATATTCAGCACGCCAGGTGGCAGACCGGCGGCATCGGCGAAGTCACCGATGAGCAGGGATTCCAGCGGGGTGGTCGGCGCGGGCTTCAGGGCGGCGGTGCATCCGGCGGCAAGCGCAGGGATCACCTTCATCATGCTGAGGAAGAACGGGAAGTTGTAGGCCGCGATCAGCGCACAGACCCCGAAGCCCTCGCGCCGGATCTGCCCCTGGGAGATGCCGATACCCGGCGCGATCGTGGGTTCCATCGGGCGCTCCCACGCGAAGGTCGGCATGACGCGTTCGGCCATATCGCGCAGATGGGCAACCGGCACCCGAGTCTGCAGGGTTTCGGCCAACGAGCGGACCGAACCCGCCTCGGCGATATTGACGTCGACGAGTTCGGGCAGGCGGCGCTCCATTTCCTCGGCCATGCGCAGCAGCACCGCGGCCCGCTCGGCGGGCTTCATCCGCGGCCATGGACCTTCGTCGAATGCCTTGCGCGCGGCCGTGATCGCGCGACGCACATCCGGGATCGAGGCCTGCGGGACGTAGGCGATCGTGTCCTCCGTCGCGGGATTGCGCACATTGATGAGCTCGTCCGATTCGCCGTCGGTGCGGTGCCCGTCGATGTAGAGCTGCGTCGAGAACGAGTACGCCGTGGTCATGTTCGGTCTCCTGATTGCCGGATCTGCGTCGGACTTCTGGGCAGGCTCACCTGCGCTGCCGCCCGCACGCCGCGTCTTAAAAGTGTACTGAATAGCCGAACTGGCTGAGTCGATTGTCCAATTGCCGCTGAGTGGAAAGTGTGATTGTGTGACCCGCCGCACAGGGGTGTGCTGTCGCGTACGTCTTCGCCCCACTCCGAGCAGGGCGAACGCGATCACCAAACCAAAGCCACGGCTCGATTGCTCGGTGCGAGTCGGAAACGAGAGCTCCGTGGCAGCCCCCGAAAGGACTCGTTCTATGAGCCCTACAATGCAATTCGACGAATCGCCCGATGTCGCACGGACGCCCGATGCCGCACAGTCATGGACGCCGCGGCTGGTGCTCTCTCTGGCCTCGGTCGTGCTGACGCTCGAGATACTGACCCTCAGCTACATGATGGTGTCTATGGCGGTGCCGGAAATCTCCGTGCACTTCCAGACGACTCAGGGTGCCTGGCTGCTGACGGCATTCCTGCTGGTCGGGGCTGTGACGGGTCCGTTGCTCGGCAAGCTGGCCGATATGTACGGCAAGCGGAAGATCCTGCTGGCCTGCGTCGCCGTCTCGGTGCTCGGCTCACTGGTCTCCGCGGTCGCGACCAGCTACGCGATGCTGATCGCCGGCCGGGCGTTGATGGGGGTGCTCACGCCGTGTGTCTTCCTGGCCTACTCGCTGATTCGGGATGTGTTCCCGAAGAAGACGGTCGCGCTGGCGGTCAGCGTTACCACCAGTGGCTTGGGACTCATCGCGATACCGGCTCCGTTCATCACCGGCTGGCTGCTCGACGACTACGGTTTCCGCAGCATCTTCTGGTTGTTCGTGATCGGGCTCGCGGTCTTCGGCACCCTGATCTCGCTCACCACTGGCGAATCCACCGTGCGGGTGCGGTCGCGGATCGACTTCGCCGGTGCGCTGCTGCTCGGGTTCGGTATCGCGGGCATACTCGTCGCGGTCAGCTTCGGTCCCAGCTGGGGCTGGACGAACGGCTCGACGCTCGCGTACCTCGTCGGCGGCGCCCTCTTGGTGGTGGCCTGGTTGGTGTCGGCCGGAATCGTGCGCGACCCGCTGCTCGATCTGGATGTGGTGCGCAGGCGGCCGGTCCTGCTGATCTCCATCGGCTCTGGCATGTGCTACGGCTGCAGCGCGCTCATCACGATTCTGCTGCCGATGATGGTGATGACGCCCGCCGCAGTCGGACTGGGCTACGGATTCGGTGTCAGCGCAAAGGGATTCGCGGTCTTCCAGGCACCCATCGGCGGCATGGTCGTGGTCGGCGGTGTGGTGGTCGGCATTCTGGTCGGCCGCAATGTTCGGCCGCGGTTGCTGATGATCGCCGGCCTGCTGCTGTTCGCGCTCGCGTTCGTGCTCATCGCGGCAAAGCATGACGACAAGGCGCTGCTGCTCGTGTTCGCGGGTATGGCGGGCACCGGTATGGGGCTGGGCTACGCATCGGTTCCGAATCTCTTGATCGAGGCGGTTCCGCCGCAGTTGCAAGCCAGTACGGCGAGTGTCGCGGGTGCCGCGCAGAGTGTCATCGCTGCGGTCTTGCCGGTGGTGGCGTTCACCGTGTTGAACAATTCGTATGCCGCACCGATCCCACTCGAAATGACCCATGGCGCGGTGCTTTACACGGATAAGGGATTCCAGGTCGCGTTCCTGATCGGCGCGGTGGCCTGCGCCATCGGCGCGCTGCTCGCCGTGCTGCTGCCCCGTAAGATCGAGCAACTTCCGGCACCTGTCGCGCAGGATGCCCAGGCTCCGGCATTGGCGCACTGATCGAGTCGAGGGCGGCCGCGTGCGAACGCGGCCGTCCTTTCTCAGGGTGTGGTGCCGATCAGGGCGAGGCTGGAATGAGCATATGCCGCACGACGTTTGGGACTCACCAGATACGACGGTGGGGCGAAGTAGCCGACATCGCGGGGCAGTGCGTCGGCGCGGCGCGCGAGGGCCGCACGGGCGTCGGCGGTTGTCCCGCACAGCGCGATCTCGGCGAGCATTTCGTCGGTGACCGCCTTGACCATGCCGTCGGCATCGCCCGCCCGGAATGCCGAACGCAGTTGTGCGACATGGCTTTCCCAACCGTGATGGGCGACGTAGGGGTCGTAGGTCTTCACCGTGAGGTAGAAGGCGATCATCCGCTTCGCGTCGGCGACGGCGCGTTCCGGTGCGTTGTCATCGATGGCGGTGATGATCCAACCGTGTTCGAGTGGGCTCCGACCACTATCGGCCGCGCCGCGGTCGACCGCAGGGCGCACGATGTCGTTCCACCAGGCGCGGGTGAACAAGCCGTGGCCGATCACACCGTCGCCGACTCGGCCCGCGGTGGCGGCCATCCGGCTGTTGAATCCGGCGAGCAGCACCGGGATATCGAGGCGGCCGAGCACCGGAGCCCGGACATCGGCGTCGATCGAGTAGAACTCCCCGGCGTACTGGATCTTTTCGCCGTTTTCCGCATGCAGCCAGGCGCGCACCACATCGATGGCCTCGGCGATCCGGTCCACGGGACGATCGGCGGGGACGCCGAACCAGTCGCGGTTGATCCGGAATGCGGCGGTGCCGAGGCCGAGGAACAATCGGCCGGGCGCCTGGCGGTGCAGTTGACGCAGCGCGGTGGCGTGCGCGTACGGGGTACGCGCGAAGGCGTAGGCGATGGCCGGACCGACCAGTGCGCGTTCGGTATTGGCGACGATCTCGGCCACGGTCAGGTAGGCGTCGTGGTCGACGAAGTCTCCGGTGCAGAAGGCCTGCGCACCGGCCTGCTCGGCCTCCCTCCCGACGTCGCGGCCGGGCCACGGCATGCCGAACTTCATCGAATTCTCCTCTTGGACTTCTGTGATCGGTGATGGATGCGCGTCAGCGCAGCGTCCATTTGCTGCGCGGCACCGCTGCGCGATCGACTTCGGCCTTGCCGATGGGGTTTCCGATCTGGGTGTAGGACAGGCCGGTGCGCAGTGCCTGGGTGCGGCCGGTGTCGAGCGACTCCCAGATCGCCCGGACCGTGCCCTGGATGGCAGCGGGTGGTTTGGCGGCGATGATGCGGGCGATCTCGTCGGCGCGATCCCAGAGTTGATCGCGCGGCAGTATCTCGCTGACCAGGCCGATCTGCATGGCGCGCTCGGGGGACAGGCGCTCGTCCAGGCCGAGCAGCGCGATGCGCAACGTCTCACCCAGCGGAATGCGGCGCGCGAGCCCGATCGGTTCCAGCGCCGCGGTCAGCCCATAGCTGACATGCGGGTCGAAGAAGCTCGCATCCTCTGCGCAGATGATGATGTCGGCCTCGTTCAGCCAGTAGAACGCGCCCCCGGCCGCCATTCCGTGCACCGCGCAGACCAGCGGTTTCCACACCTGATTGAGCTTCGGCGACAACTTCTCGCCGGGATCGGTCTGCGACCAGACATTGGCATGGCGGTCGACGCCCTGCTTGACGTCCATACCGGTGCAGAATGCGCGCTCGCCCGCACCGCGCAGCACGACGACACGGATATCGTCATCGGCCTTCACCCGCTGCCAGATGCGGTCGAAGTCCTCGAGCATCTCCTGGTTGAAGCTGTTCATCGCTTCCGGTCGGTTCAGGGTGATCGTCGCGACGTGATCGGTCAGGTCGAACAGGACGGTTTTCAGCTCCATCCGGAAACTCCGATGTTCGTGGGTCGGCTGAATGCGGCGCTCCGGAGAGCGGTCGGATTAGAGTGTAACAAATTGTCCTACCTACCACGTTGGAGTGCGTGCTGGTCGCGGTTCGAATCGAACCGCTTAATATCTGGTACACAAGCAATAGCGGCAGGCCGCCCGACTCCTCGGGCTGCTGCGGATGTTACGTAAGTCGTATACTCTTCTCTGGTCTCGGTCGTTCGGATGTGTTCGTCACGCCGGCGGTCGAGGCCAGATGCACGACGAGATCCACGGAGGAAGTTGCGATGAAGCCACGCGTGGGGCAGACGCTCGCCAGCACGGTAGACACGACGACGGTCATTGTGGTGCGCGCTCCGCAGGTCGATCTGGAGATCACCTGCGGTGGTGCGGCCATGGTCGATCCGAAGGGTCCTGACGGCGTCCCCGCCGGTACCGCGGATCCCGAACAGCTCGGCGGTTCGCAGCTCGGCAAGCGCTATGCCGATGAGGAACTCGGTGTGGAATTGCTCTGCACCAAGGCGGGTCAGGGCACGCTGGCGGTGAACGGCGTCGCGCTGCCGCTCAAGAACGCCAAGCCGCTGCCAGCCTCGGACTGAAGAGCGCATCGATGAACATAGCGATGCTGTTGGATATGGCGGCCGACGGTTTCGGCGACCGAATCGTGGTCGGGCGGACCGACGATGGACTGACTCCGGTTCGGCTGCGTGAACTTGCCGCCGGTGGTGCGCGGATAGTTCGTGCGGCCGGTGCCGACGCGATCGTCTACCTCGCCGTCAACGGTCCGGCCTTCCCGGTGGCGCTGTTCGCGGCGGCCAAGGCGGGTGTGCCGTTGGTGCCGGTGAACTACCGCCTCGGTGCGGAGCAACTGGACGCGTTGTTGGCGAATCACCCACGCGCACTTGGTATCGCAGATCCTGAACAGGCCGAGGCATTGCGTCGGGCGGGGCTGTCGGTGCGCAGTCCCGAAGAGTGGATGGCTACCGCGGCCGATGCCGGTGGCGACCATGACGAGGTTGCGGCGGCTCCGGAAACACCGGCGGTATTGATCTATACGAGCGGCACGACATCCGCGCCGAAGGGTGTGGTGCTGCGGCACCACAACTTGGTGTCGTATGTGCTCGGCACGGTGGAATTCGCGGGCGCGGACGCCGACGAGGCCGCGCTGATGAGCGTGCCGCCGTACCACATCGCGGCCGTGTCGAATGTTGTGACGAACCTGTATGCCGGGCGTCGGGTGCTCACCCTCGAACAGTTCACACCGCGGCAGTGGCTCGAACTCGTGCGCGGGCAGCGGATAACGAATGCGATGGTCGTGCCGACCATGCTCGCCCGGATCATGGACGGTGACGGGCTGGACCGCTCGGTGCCGTCGTTGCGTGGGCTCGCTTACGGCGGTGCCAAGATGCCGGTACGGGTGATCGAGACCGCGCTGCGCGAGTGGCCGCATGTCGATTTCGTCAATGCCTATGGGCTGACGGAGACCTCGTCCACGATCTCGGTGCTCGGGCCCGAGGAGCATCGCGCGGCCGTCGCCAGCGATGATCCCGCGGTGCGCGCCCGCATCGGTTCGGCCGGTCGGCCGGTGCCCGGTATCGAGCTCGAGGTTCGTACCGAATCCGGTGCGCCCGCCGCACCGGAGGTGCCGGGCCAGATCTGGGTGCGTGGCGAGCAGGTTTCGGGTGAATACGCCGGGCACGGTGCCTCGGTCGACGAACGCGGTTACTTCAACACCCGTGACCACGGCCGCCTGGATGCCGACGGCTATCTCTATATCGAGGGCCGCATCGACGACACCATCATCCGCGGTGCGGAGAATATCGCGCCCGCCGAGATCGAGGATGTCCTACTGCGGCATCCCGACGTGCTCGACGCGGTGGTCGTCGGTGTGGTCGACGAGGAGTGGGGTCAGCGGATCGAGGCCGTTGTCGTGCCGCGCAGCGGGGTGGACGTCGATGCCGAGCAACTGCGCGCACAGGTGCGAAAGACGTTGCGCGGCTCCAAGACTCCCGATCGCATCACCTACTGGCCGGAACTGCCGCGCACCGTGACCGGCAAGCTGGTACGCCGGGATATCGTCGCGGCGCTGACGGCCGATCGTCAGCCGACCGCCGGGTGAGTATCAGCCATCCGGGACCGGTATCGCACGACGCCACGGTCGAGGGGGCCGTCGCATGGGTGCGGTTCGACCGGCCGGACGCACGCAACACTCTCGCCGAGATGCGCATCCGCTCGTAGGGCACCTGCAATCTGATCGCCACCGCGCCGACCGCAGTCGCGAAACACCTTCTCGCTCAGAGCCTTGTGTGGAGGCGCAGCTACGACGTCGTGAGCCTGTCGCTGAAACGCGAGCCGGCACATATGGTCCGCCGATCGTATCGACGAAAGGGTACGAGGCCGCGCATCCCGCATCGGTATCCGATGAGCCGACCGGAATACCGGGCAAGGTCGAACTGGTCGACGCCTACCAGGAGGCGCGCGGCGCCGCCCTGCGGGAACTGCCGTGGTTCGAGGCGCTCACCAAATACAAGGAGTCCGCCGCGACCGCCTTGCTGATCAAACGCGGCCGCAAGTCCGGCCAGTGGAACGACATGCACCAACGCATGCTGCCCGCCCTCCCGCTGCTGCTGGACGAGGCGATGGAACTGCTGGGCTGATACCGCCGATCTAGACGGGCGATATGGATCGGGCGCGCCGATAGCGCGAACGCGGTGAGGCACCCCCGGAACGTCGATGTCGGTCGCCGCGTTCACAATGCGGGTCGAGGGTCTCGAAATGCCCTCGGCAACTGCGTATTCCGTGGCTTTCGCTATCGCGGCCGCCAGCGTCGCCGTCGCCCGGATCCTGTCGGGCATCCTGGTGCGACGTAGGCAGCGAAGACCGCTGTCCGTGCGGTGGATCCGTCGGTTACTTTCGGGCGTGCCGGTACTCCCGGCTGAACAATTCGCGCAGCGGGGTTTTGCGCAGGTCGCCCTGGTGGGTCCGGAGGTTGGTCCAGGCCGCCGTCTCGGCGAGATTCATCCGCTGATCGTGGACCTGTCGAGGAGGGCGAGTATCTCGTCGGTGGTGCCGGTTTCCGCGATCTTGGGAAACACCTTGCGCAGCACGTAGTCGTGATCTTCCTGATCCAGATCGGTCACCGCGTCGGTGGCGATCGTGACGCTGAAGCCGTATTCGTGCGCGCCACGCGCGGTCGATTCGACGCCCATGCTGGTGGCGATACCGGTAATCACGACCTGGGTGACGTCGCGCTCGCGCAGCCACGCCGCGAGCAGGGGATCGTGGAACGCGCCCCAGACCCGTTTGATCACGGTGTGATCACCCGGGCGCGGGCCCAACTCGGACAGCAGTGCGATCGCCTCGGCCGCCGAACTAGCGGCCGCACCGCCGGACTGTCGGCCCGCCCCGCCGCCGCGGCTCGCGTCGGTACGGCCGGGTGCGACACCGGCCGCGGTGACGAGTACGACCGGGAGGTTGCGCTTCCGGAACGCGTCGGCCAGCCGGCTCGACTGCTCGACAATCGACTTCGCGGAGTGCACGGTTGGCAGCGCTACCACCGCATCCTGTAGGTCGACGACGACCAGCGCGGTGTGCGCATCTATTTCGGTCACTGGCATGTGATCACCTTTCGGTCCGAGAGCGAAGCTATTCGCCACCGGAAGTATTTATTCCGCTGTCCGGCAATCGGATCAGCGCTCAGTACAGCCCGCCGTCCACCCGAATCAGTGCGTCGGTGGTGTAGCTGGAGGCATCGCTGGCGAGGTACAGCGCGGTGCTGATGATCTCCTCCGGCTTACCCGGCCTGCCGAGCGCACTGCGGATGGTGTGTCGTTTCTCCTCCGCCCAGGCCTTGGAGATATCGGTGAGGAACGGGCCCGCCGAGATGGTGTTCACCCGCACCTTCGGGCCGTACTCCTGTGCGAAGACGGTGGTCAGCACATTAAGTGCGGCCTTGGCCCCGGCGTAAGGGCCGAATCGCGGTTGCGGCAGCAACGCCCCCGAGGAGGAGATATTGATGATCGAGCCGCCGTCGCCGTCGGCCATCCGCCGCCCGATCAGTGAGGCGAGCCGGAACGGGCCCTTGAAATTGACCCCGATCACCTTGTCGAACAGCTCTTCACTGGTCTCCTCCGAGGACGGCGCCAGCGGCGACATACCCGCATTGTTGACCAGGATGTCGACCTTGCCGAACTCCGCGTACGCCGCGTCGGTGAGTCGGCCGAGATCGTCCCAGTGACCGACGTGCGCGGCGAACGGCAGGGCGCGCCGCCCCAAATCGCGAACCTCCTCGGCGGCCGCCTCGCAGGCCTCGAGTTTGCGGCTGGTGATCACCACATCCGCGCCCGCGGTGGCGAAGGCGCGCACCATTTCCAGGCCGAGGCCGCGGCTGCCGCCGGTGACCAGCGCGACCTTGCCGGACAGGTCGAACAGCCCCGCCGTCATGCGTTCACCCCACCGCTCAGGCTGTCGTCATTGATGATGTGCGCGTAGCGCTTTCGCGCATCCTCTAGCTTCGGCGGAATGTGCTCGCTGGGGAACAGCCCCTCGGTGGGCTGGTACTTCTTCAGCATCTGCTTGGCGACCGTGGTGCGGTGCACCTCGGTCGGGCCATCGGCCAGGGCGAGATTCGGTGCGGCCATCCACCACTTGGCCAGCGGCAGTTCATTGGTGGTGCCGAGCGAGCCGTGCAGGTGCAGCGCGCGCTGGATGATGTCGTGCAGCACCTTGGCCATGGCGACCTTGCACATCGCGATCTGTGTGCGGGCGGCGCCGTGCGGCTGGGTATCGATGATCCAGGCGGTGTTGAGCACCAGTAATCGGTACTGCTGCAACTCGATCCAGGAGTCCGCGATGAACTGCTGCACGGCCTGCTTATCGGCGAGCAGAGTGCCCTGGGTGCGCCGCGAGAGCGCGCGCTCGCACATCATGTCGAAGGCGCGGGTGCATTTGCCCACCGTGCGCATGGCGTGGTGGACGCGGCCGCCGCCGAGACGCGCCTGGCCCACCTCGAAGCCCTCGCCGGGTGCGCCGAGCATGGCGTCGAGCGGAACCCGGACCTGGTGGTAGCGGATGTAGCCGTGGATGCCCTCGTCGAGGGCGTCGCGCTCATCCATGGTGCCGACATTGCGCTTGATTTCGATGCCGGGCGTCTCGGCGGGCACGATCAGCATCGACATGCGGGCGTGCGGCGGTGCGTCCGGATCGGTGACGGCCATGACGATGAGGAATGACGCGTACCTGGCATTGGAGGAGAACCACTTCTCGCCGTCGATCACCCATTCGTCCCCGTCACGCCAGGCGCGGCAGACGAACTCCTTCGGGTCCGCGCCCGCCTGTGGTTCGGTCATCGAGAAGGTGGAGACGATCTCGCCGTCGAGCAGCGGCTGCAGATAACGGGCCTTCTGCTCCTCGGTGCCGAACATGGCCAGGATCTCGGCGTTACCGGTGTCCGGTGCGGCGGTGCCGAAAACCGTTGGCGCCCAATAGGACCGGCCGAGTATCTCGTTGAGATAGGCGAGTTTGACCTGACCGTAGCCCGGCCCGCCCAGTTCGGGGCCGAGGTGACAGGCCCACAGGCCCTGCGCCCGGACCTGCTCCTGCAACGGCCGCAGGATCGCACGAGCCTTTTCATTGCCGGTGTCGTACGGGTCGCCGCCGTGCGGGAACAGCAGGTCCAGCGGCTCGACCTCCTTGCGCACGAACTCGGCGGCCCAGTCCAGCTTGGCCTGGAACTCGGGTTCGATCGTGAAATCCAGCATCTGTCCTCCGAAAGGGATCAGTGGGTGAGGTAGGTGCGGGCGGCCATGAGCAATGGCGGGATGCCGTGGCGCATCCGTTCCACTCGCTCGGTGACCTGGCCGCGGCGTACGGCGTTCTTGACCAGCAGCGCGGAGGCGGCGGCCTGTTTGTAGCGGACCAGGGCGTCGAACCAGCCGAGATCGGCGACCGGTGTGCCGGTCGCCATTTCGTACACGGCGAGCAGTTCTTCGGGTTCGAGTGTCGGGGCCGCGGGCGCGATCGCCGTCGGATGGGCGGGATCGGACATCAGTCGCAGCCACGCCAGGTCCAGGCGCGGATCGCCGACCGACCAGATCTCCCAGTCGATCACCGCCCGGATCTCGGTCCCGACGCATTGCATATTGCCCAGCCGCCAGTCGCCGTGCAGGAGTGCGGGCGGCAGTGGCTTCGGAATCGCCGCGGTGAGCAGAGTCCGGCACTTGACTTCGTCGAGCTTCGCGTCCGGTTCGCAGGTGGCGAAGGCCCGCTGCCACCGCTCGACCTCGGTGTCGAGGGTGACCGCGGGTTCGTCGATCCCCAATTCCGCGGGCCCGACGGTGTGCAGGGCCGCCAGCATGCGGGCGGCCCCTGCGGCCCGTGCGTGCACCTCGTTCGGAGCGGGGCGACGTTCGAGCGCGATATGGCGGGGTTCGTAACCTTCGCCGTCCGCGAAGGACATGACGAACAGCGGCGGGATCTCCGGCGGTGCGCCGAGGTCGGAACCGAGCACCGTCGGCACGGCTACATCGCGCACCTCGGCGAGTGCGGTGAGTGCGCGGGCTTGGCGCAGCACATCCCGATTCCGGACCGGTTCGAGACCCGGCGGGGCGACCTTGACCACGACGCGAACGCGCTCGTCGGTCACGGCCGAGTAGGTAAGGCTGGAAGTGCCGCCGGTCAGCTGGGTCAGCTCGTGCAGTGGACGGCCGATCGCCGCGGCGGCGCGCCGCGCGATATCGGCGGGATCGGCAATGCCGATTCGCGGTCCAACCACCTGTGACCCCTCGGCCATGCCCACTCCGTTCGACAGAACGCCATACCACCGTGCAAGAAAACGATTCTGGTGAATCGGTATTCGAACAGTACACTCTTTTATATGACGAGTCCACACGTCGAGGACGGCCCGGTCGATGGCGAATCCCTGGTGGCGCGGGCGGTGCGGCGGCGAACGGGGGATCGCTATGCGATCGCACGGGACGAGGTGCGCCGCCTGCTCGACGCGGGCATGGAGCTGATGCGCGATGATCCGAACGGGAATCCGCGAATCGTCGAGATCGTGCGCCGGGCAAGGGTTTCCAATGACGCCTTCTATCGTGCCTTCCGGAGCAAGGACGATCTCATGGCCGCGATCGCCGACGACGGAGCCCGGCGGTTGATTGGTCATATCCGTCGCCGATGTGCTCGATATACCGACCCGGTCGACCAGGTCAGGGCCTGTGTCCAGGTGGTTTTCCGGCAGGCGGTCGACCAGGAGGTGGCCGCGACGACCCGGGCTGTGCTGCGCAATACCTCCCGTGACGGGCGTTCGGCCTTCGGCGGAGTCGAGCTGCGTCGCCGGATCGCCGAGCTGCTCGCGGGCCCGCTCCGTGCGGCTGGGAGCCCGGATCCGGAGCGTGACGCCATGGTCGCCGCCTGTGCGATCTTCGCCGTCATGGAGCAGTTCCTGTGGACCGAGCGGGTGCCGACGGCCGCGGATGTCGAGCATCTCGTGGCCTGGATAGTGCCACCGAACCATGGGGTGGTCGATGCGGTCTGACGCCGGACAACCTTGTGATGTCCATTGAATAGCGGATACTCTTCTTCAATTACCGACGCTTAGAGGAGCTGGTTCGATGCACAAACCGATGCAGGGCGTGCGCGTACTCGAGGTCGCGCAGTTCACCTTCGTCCCGGCGGCGGGTGCGGTACTCGCGGACTGGGGCGCCGACGTGATCAAGGTCGAGCACGCGGAACGCGGCGATGCCCAGCGCGGACTGGTCCGGGTGCTCGGGTATGAGGCGAACAGTGCCGGATCGTCGTTCTTCCCGATTATGGAGGGGCCGAACCGAGGTAAACGCAGTGTCGGTCTGGCGCTGGAGAAGCCGTCCGCGCGCCGGGTGCTGGAGGAGTTGATCCGCACCAGTGACGTATTCCTGACGAACTTCCTGCCGCAGGCGCGGGCGAAACTGGGGATCGATGTCGAGGACGTGCGCGCGATCAATCCGGACATCATCTATGTGCGGGGCAGTGGGTTCGGTGTGCGCGGCGCGGAGGCGACCAAGGGCGGCTACGACAGCACCGCCTTCTGGGCGCGCGGCGGCAGCGCGGCCGGGGTAACGCCGCCAGGCGCCGACCGCATGACGCGGATGCCCGCGGGCGCCTACGGCGATTCGATCGGTGGCATGACCATCGCCGGTGGTATCGCGGCCGCGCTCTACTCGCGCAAGATGACTGGGGAACCGTCGGTCGTTGACGTCTCGCTGCTCGGCGTCGGCGCTTGGGCGACGCAGTTCACGGTGAATCTCGCATTGATGAACGGTGGTCCGCTGCCGGTGAATACGCCGCCGCGGCACGGTTCGGCCACGAATCCGCTCATCGGGGCATACCGCACTGCGGACCAGCGGTGGCTCGAATTGTCGATGCTGCAACCCGGCCGGTACTGGCCCGAATTCTGCAGGCTGGCCGGTCGCGAGGAATTGGCCGCCGACGACCGCTTCGACAGCACCGAGAAGCTGATGGCCAATGCTGCGCAGGCCGCCGAGCTCGTCGCCGAGATCATCGCGGCGCGTTCGTTCGACGAGTGGGTCGAGATTCTCGGCAGCGGGGAAGGGCAATGGGCGGCGGTGCAGAACGCGTGGGAGGTCGGTCAGGATCCGTCGCTGCGTGCCAACGATCTGATCGTTGCGGTGGTCGACGCCGACGGCGTCGACCGTGAACTGGTCGCCAACCCGGTCCAGTTCGACGAGACGCCGGTAACCCTCACGCGGGCACCGCAATTCGCCGAACATACCGACGAAATCCTGCTCGAGCTCGGTCTCACCGAGGAGGAGCTGATCGCGCTCAAGATCGACGGCGCGGTCACATAACCGGCAGGCATGCCGAGGGAACCTCTCCTCGTCAGCTGAATGTCCACCCCATGGGATAGCGCCCCGACTGGCGCTGGCTGTCAAATAGGCTGCTAATTGTGAGTTGTTTCAGGGCGCGACGGGCAAAAATCCGTCGGTATATCACAAAAGAGGTTACGGAATTAGGGTTGGCCGGTATATTGGACCAGCACAACGAGTCGAGGCATGCCGGCGTCACGGCATGCGCGTGACGTACTACGAGGCCGCGACGCGGCACGGGTGCGGCTGTAACACCCACCGGCCCGCGGAGACGCGAATACAGCGCCCGGCGCGGCGGCCTTCCAGAGAGGATCAGCGATGAGCATCGCGCTCGAGCCCGAGGGCACCTATGAGGGTGTCCCCGCGTATCACTTCGACAACCGGCTCGGCGGTCCGGTCCTGAGTCATCAGCTGCGATGGGATGAAATCGCCCGCACGCATTCCGGATTCCGGAGCACCATCGCGCGGGGGTACTGGGTCGTCACCGACGGCCGGGCGGTGCAGGAGGCGCTGCAGGACTGGCGCACCTACTCGAACACCTCGGTGACCGCACTGGAGCCGAATCCTCGATTCCTCTGGATTCCGGAGATGCTGGATCCGCCCGTGCACACGAAATGGCGGCGACTGCTCGGTAACGACTTCTCCCCGAAGACAATCGCCGCCCGTGAGGCGGAGATCCGGCAGGTCGCGATCGGGTTGATCGATCAACTGAAGGACAGCGGCAGTGGCGATGTCCTCGACGAATTCGCCCGCCGGTTCCCGACCATTATCTTCGTGCGGTTGGTCGGCCTGCCCGAGGCGGATCTGCCCATCTTCCTGGACTGGGTGCACGACATGCTGCACCTGACCTACGACGAGGATCCGGAAGGGTCCCGACAACTTGCCGCGATGCGGGCCGTTTCGGATTACTTCGACGAGCAGATCGCGCTGCGGCGCGAGGCCCCGCGTGACGATCTGCTCTCGCGGGCAATGAATTACCAGATCGATGGCGAGCCGATCAGCGATGCGGATATGCACGCGTTCTGCATTCTGCTGTTCCAGGCGGGCTTCGATACGGTCCCGATCTCCATCGGCTGGGCCCTCTATCACTTCGCCACCCATCCGGAGCAGCGCGAGGCGATCATCGCCGACCCGTCGCTGATCGCGACGAGCGTAGAGGAGATCCTGCGCGTCTACTCGTTCGTGGTGCCCGCCCGGAAAGCGATGCGCGACACCGAGATCGGTGGCTGCCCGGTCAAGGCGGGCGAGATGGTGATGCTGCCGCTGGCGGTCACCAATCGCGATCCCGAGCGGTTCGAGAATCCACTGGAGGTGGATCTACACCGCACCGCCACCAATCACATCGCATTCGGCTCCGGCCCGCACCGCTGCTTGGGCTCGCATCTGGCGCGCCTGGAGCTGAATGTGGCGGTCGAGCAGTGGCACAAGCGGATTCCGGAATATCGGATCGTGCCCGGACAGGAGCTGTCCCAGCACGGCAACATGTACGGCATCCAGTCACTGCGCTTGGAGTGGTGATCGCGGTGACGGATTCCCCTGTGACACAAATACTCCGCGCCGCGGATCTCTATCACACCGGGATAGTGGTGCCGGATATCGAGGAATGGAAAGTGCGGATGACCGAGCTCGCGGGCTACCGGTGGACCGCGACGCAAACCGCCGAAGTGCCGGTCCGGCTGGCCGACGGCGAGCGGGTGATGCGGCTGAGCTTCACCTATTCGCTCGACGCTCCGCACATCGAACTGGTGCAGGAGATTCCCGGGACACCGTGGACGGCGGCGCCGCCGCACGTCGCGACGCACCATCTCGGTTACTTCTGCGACGACGTCGCGACCACTTCGAAGCGGCTCGAGGCGGCGGGATTCGCCTTGGAGGCCTGCGCGGTGGTCGACGGCGAGCCGTCGATCTTCGCCTATCACCTGGCGCCTTCGGGTGTGCGGCTCGAGATCGTCGACCGGTCGCGGATGCCGGATTTCGATGTCTACCTGCGTTCGAAGTTGGCGCAGTGATGGCTTTTTCGTTCACGGCGGAGCAGGAAGAACTCCGCGCTACCGTGCGCCGTTTCCTGGCGGACAAATCCCCGAGTGCGGCGGTGCGGCACTGGATGGAAACCGAACCGGGCCACGATCCCGCGGTATGGAAGCAGATGGCCGAGCAACTCGGCTTGCACGGCCTGGCATTGCCAGAGGAGTACGGAGGTTCCGGCGGCGGCCCGGTCGAGTTGGGCATCGTGCTCGAGGAGATGGGGCGAGCGCTGCTGCCATCACCGTATTTCGCGACGGTCGCCTTGGGCGGCCAAGCGCTGGCAACCTGCGGTGACGACTCGGCCAAGACACGCTGGCTGCCCGCCATCGCCGACGGCTCGCTGACCGCGACTCTGGCGCTGGCCGAGGAAAGCGGCTCGTGGCGGCTCGCGGATGTCACCACTGTGGCGACGAGGGCGGAAAAGGCCTGGACGCTGTCCGGCACCAAAATGTTCGTCGTCGACGGTGACCTAGCCGATCTGCTGCTCGTGGTGGCGGTCGACGAGGCCGGACTCGGACTGTTCGCCGTGGACGCAACCGTGCCCGGGGTGACCAGAACCCGATTGGAGACGCTGGATCCGACCCGTCGACTGGCCAGGATCGACCTGAACGACGCTGTGGGGCAACGGATCAGCCCGCCTGCGGATGCGGAGGCGTACCTGCAGGGGATTGTCGATCTCGCGGTCGTCGCGCTGGCCGCCGAGCAGGTTGGTGTCGCGCAGGCATGTCTGGACGCCGCGGTCGAATACGCCAAGATCCGGGTTCAGTTCGACCGGCCGATCGGCTCGTTCCAGGCCATCAAGCACAAGTGTGCCGACATGCTGGTCGAGGTCGAGGCCGCACGCTCGGCCGCATACCATGCCGCGACCGTGGCGGCCGCCGGTTCGACCGAACTGCCGACGGCAGCCGCATTGGCGGCCGCGTACTGCTCAGCGACCGGTACCCATGCGGCCAAGGAAAACATCCAGATCCACGGTGGCATCGGATACACCTGGGAGCATGACGCGCACCTGTATCTGAAGCGCGCGAAGTCATCCGAGCAGCTTTTCGGCGGCCCGGCTTCGCATCGGGCGCGGTTGGCCGAACTCGTCGGAATCTGAGCGGCCGGACTAGGAGATGTCGACGGCGCTGGCCCGGCCCCGAATCCGCACTCTGCCAAGGCTTCCGGCGACTCGCGTGCGGAGGGCGCCGTGGTCCTGTCAGGCGCAGCATCACGCCTGGAATGCAGCGTCGGGGTGGCGGGCCAGGCCGCGTACACGCGGACATGGCGGCACGGTGTCGCCGAGATCCATGGTCTTGGTTCAGAACGGTTTCCTGGCACCGCGTGGACCGACTGCGGCAGCGGCGGGGCCCGCAGGCGTCACTCGGATGCACCGGTGTGGGATTTCGAGACCGATCCTGAGTACCAGAAGTAGTTGGATTGGGGCAGATGAGTTCGCGCGCGCTGAGGTCGAACCGCTCGACCTCGTTTGGGGCACGAGCAGTTCGTGCCGCTGGGCGGCGCGGCGCAAGGCGATCCGCGTAACCGAAGGTCGCTGTCTGCCGAGTTCGAGCTGCTGGCGCCGACCGCGCGGAGGCATCGGGGTGGGGCGGCGGGTTCGCGCGTAACCGCTGCCAGTGATCCGGTGTAGAGCCGCCGGGGATCCGCTCGGCCCTGTAACGATGTCGGCGGCGGGTGTGGGATCCGTTGATTCCGCACGGTCGGGGTATCGGTGTCCTGAAATAGGTCGGCTAGGCCAAGGTGGGCATCAGGTCCGCCGCCCTCCCTACTGGCGACGCGGTTCGTTCGCTCGCTGGAATTGGCTGGAAGATTGGAAATCTGGTGCGAACATCGGGCACCTTCATGCCGCGGGTGTGATCTATCAGGCTTCTCGGGTGTCTGTTCGAATTAATAAATCAGTGTACTCTTATTCGAGTGGTGAGCTCGTGGACTCGATCTCCGCGCAGACGGAGTGGTCCGAGCGACGGCCCGATGCGGCGCTCTCGCGCGGAGTCGAACACCCGACCGACGTTCTCGCCGAGCAGGTGCTCGGCCTTCCGAAGGGCTGATCACATGGGAATTCGCGACCGGCTGTCCCTGTTGCTGGCCGAGGCGCCCGCCGATGCCGAGGCGATCGAGCACGAGGAGCGCTGGTGGACCTGGGGAATGGTCCAACAGACCGCGCGAACCGTCGACGGTGCCCTCGATTCCGCAGGACTGCACGCAGATGCCCGTGTCGGTGTGGTGCTGGAGAACCGGCCCGAACATGTGGCGGTGGTCGCCGCGGTGATCGCCTCCGGGCGCTGTGTAGTGATGCTCAGTCCGCTGCAGCCTGCCGCCCGGCTCGCGGCCGATGTCGCCCGCTGCGAGCTCCCGATCGTTATCGCCGGGTCCGAAGCGCTCGCCCGTGCGGGCGTACTCGCCGCGGTGACCGCGCACGGTCTCGCCATGGAACTCGGCACCGACGGTGCGTTGCGTCCGACGGGTGGTACCACCGCCCCTGACGCCCCGACCAATCCCGGCGTCGCCGTCGAAATGCTCACCTCCGGCACGACCGGTCCACCGAAGCGGGTGCACCTACGCGTCGGACAGCTCGACCACGCCCTCGTTTCGGGTGGACAGACGCCGAAGCCGGGTCGGCTGCTCACACGATCGGCGGCACTCGTATCCGCGCCGCTGGTGCATATCGGCGGGCTGTGGCGGGCGCTGGCCTGTTTGGCCACCGGGCGTCGCATGATCCTCATGCCCAAATTCGCTCTGGAGCCCTGGCTGCGCGCGGTGGAACGCCACCAGTTGCGGGCGGTGAGTTTGGTGCCCGCGGCCCTGCGCACCGTGCTGGAGGCAGATGTGCCGAAGCAGCGGTTGGCGAGTCTGCAGGTGGTTACCTCCGGCACCGCGCCTTGTCCGCCCGAACTCGCCGACGCGTTCTTTCAGAAATACGGTCTGCGCGTCCTGATGACCTATGGCGCAACCGAATTCGCCGGTGCCGTCGCCGGATGGACACTGCCGATGCACGAGCAGTGGTGGGACCGCAAGGTCGGCAGTACCGGGCGCGCTTTGGACGGGGTCGAGCTGCGCGTGACCGACGAGAACGGCATCGAACTGCCGACCGGGAAGACCGGACGGCTCGAGGTCCGCACCGAGCAGACCGCGCAGGGTGCCGCGGTGTGGGTGCGCACCAGTGATCTGGCCCGAATCGACGAGGACGGCTTCCTGTGGATCGAGGGCCGCGCCGATGACGCCATCATTCGCGGCGGCTTCAAGGTGCAGCCGGAGACGGTCCAACGCGTGCTCGAAGCGCACGACGCGGTGCGGGAAGCGGCGGTGGCCGGACTGCCGGATGCGCGGCTCGGCGCGGTGCCGGTGGCGGCCGTCGAGATCGAACCCGGACGCACGCCGCCCGCGGTCGCCGAACTCGTCGCGCTCTGCCGTACTCAGCTGATGCCCTACGAGGTGCCCGCGCACATCGTCGTGCTCGACGAATTGCCGCGTACACCGTCGAGCAAGGTGAGCCGCGTGGAACTGCTGGATATCGTGCGAGCCCGACTCGCCGAACGCACGACGGCCTGACCGTAAGGATCGAGGAGGATCTGTGACGAGCACCGAGGGCAAGTCCGCCGAACAGTTCGGCGTGCTGACCGACCAGGCGATCGAGCGGTCTCGCCGCCGCCTCGGCATACCGAATCCGCAGCGCAATCCGCCGCACAACTACCAGGTGACCTGGGATGGTGTGCGCCACTTCGCATTCGGCTACGGCGACGACAATCCGCTGTACTGCGACCCGGAATACGCGCAACGCACCCGCTGGGGTTCGCTCATCGCGCCACCCACCTTCCTGTACACGATGGGCGAGGATGCCGCACCGAAGCCGGACGCCGAGACCAAGGCGCTGCTGAAGGGCGACCCCTTCGCCGGACTGGGGTCCTATCAGGCCGTAATGGAATTCGAGTGGTGGCAGCCGCTGCGCCTGGGTGACCGCAGCCGGGTCCTGCAGACACAGGTTGGCGTGCAGCCCAAGCGCAGCAGTTTCGGCGGCCGCACCGCGCACGTCACCCAGGATTACCTGTACACCAACGGGTCCGGTGAGATGCACGCGGTGCGGCGCGGTACGTGGATCAATGCCGAGCGGCACACCTCGAGTAAGCGGGCCAAGGAGAAGCTGGAGCAAACCCCTTATACGTCAGCGCAACTCGCCGAGATCGACGCGGCGTACGCGGCCGAGACCAGGCGCGGCGGCGAACCACGCTACTGGGAGGACGTGGCGATCGGCGAGGTGGTGCAACCCAAGGTGAAGGGGCCGCTGACCACCACCGATGTGGTCGTCTGGCATCTGGGCTGGGGTATGCAGCTCACCCCGCCGGGCGCATTCAAGATCGCCGCGAATATCCGGCGCAAGGCTCCGGGGCTGTACCCGGCCAACGGTTTGAACATTCCGGATACCGTGCAGCGCCTGCACTGGGAGCCCGCGCGGGCACAGGAGCTCGGCCTGCCGAACTCCTATGACTACGGCGGCATGCGCGAGACGTGGCTGTGTCATCTGCTCACCGACTGGATCGGCGACGACGGCTGGCTGTGGAAACTGCGCTGCGAACACCGCAAATTCAATTACATCGGCGATACCACCTGGGTGCGCGGCACCGTCGTCGACAAGCGACAGGCCGACGGGCGCAACGAGATTCACCTGGAGGTGCGCTGCGAGAACCAGCGAGGTGAGATCACCACCCCCGGCACCGCCGTAGTGCTGCTCCCGACGCGAGCTCACCCCGTCGAACTCCCCACGCCCCCCACCCCTGATCTGGACGGCATGGTGTCCCACGAACTGGCCCGGTTCAGCGTCACCGGCTGACCGCCCCCCGGCTCCCGATCGCCGAAGCACCCAGTGGCACGGACGAGTTTCGGTGCCATGCCGCGCATGTTCTGGCGTGACGCGCGCGAGTTTGCCCGGCGAGATCGTGCGTGGCGCGCGAATCCGTGCGCTGCACCATCACATCATGCCGAGTTGGCGGCCTGACACCGCCGTGTGGCAAGGAGGGTCAGTGCCACCAGGGGGCGAGGGCGTCGAGGTGGCGGCGCATGCGGTGCCGGGCGATTCCGGCATCACCCTGGACGATCGCGTCGAGGATGAGCTGGTGTACGTGCTCGACCTCCGCAGCGGCGGTGTCACCGGGGAGGGGCTGATCGTGTCCGGCCGCGTGGCGGCGGAAAAGCTCGGTGATAATCGACAGGAACAGCGAAAGCACCGGATTCCCAGCCAAATCGGCCAGTTCGGTGTGGAAGAGGTCGGCCTTGCGCGGGTCGTCGGCCGGACCCTCGGTCGGCCACCGGACTGCTGCCGAAAGACGTTGCGCCACTTCGTTGTCGCCGTCGGCGTAGCGCGCGGTCACCCGGGCGACGATGCCGAGTTCGATGGCATTGCGGACGATTCGCAGATCGTCTGCGGTGACGCCCTCGTATTCCAAGAACAGCGCCATCGTGTCGATACTGGCTTGCGGTTCGGGTTCGGTGACGACCAGTCCACCGCCCGGCCCGCGGCGCATCTGGGCGACCGCGTGGTATTCGAGCAGTCGGACGGCCTCGCGCAGCACCGCACGGCTGATCTCGTAGCGGGCGAGCATATCGGTCTCCGAGCCGAGCACCATGCCGACCTGCCAGCCGCGCGCGGCGATATCGTCATGAATCCTGGCGGCGACCACCTCGGCCAGCTTGGCCCTTGGCCCCTCGACCATTTCGGGTTCGATCACATTGCCAGCGACCCGCTGCCCGCGACGCACCCGATGCTTTTCGATCCAGGCGGCCACCGACTCCAGGTGTGCGGTCAGATCCGTCTGGGCTCGCGCGCCGTCGCCATCGATGACGGCCTCGATGATGGCCCGATGCGCGATACGTGAAGTCTCTTTGGAGCTCAGTATCTCGGCCTTCGAGAGCCGGCGTGAAGTATGCGCATATCGACCGGTGAGGCGGGTCAGTACATCGATGAACAAATGCAGCACCGGATTTCCGGACAATGCACCGAGCATCGGATGCAACGGATCCTGCGACTGAACCTCGGGCGCCTCGGCGTGGCGGAGTTCGTGTTCGAGTGCCGTGCGCAGAGTATCGATTCCGTCCTCGGTGATCCGCTCCGCGGCAAGCCCCGCCGCGATCGGTTCGAGCAGCAGCCGGGCCTGCAGTAGATCCGACACGCTGGTGCCGACGTATTCGAGGTAGATCACCATGGCTCGCGTCGCCGGCCCCGCATCGGGAGCGCAGACGAACAGGCCCCCATTGGGGCCGCGCCGCATCTTGGCGACCTGATGATGTTCGACCAGCCGCACCGCCTCGCGCAGCACCGCCCGGCTGACCCCGAAGCGTTCGCGCAGGTCCACCTCGGATCCCAGGGATTCGCCGACCGGCCAACCGCGGCGCATGACATCCGCCTCGATACGATGGGCTATCTGGGCCGCGAGTTTGCCGACCGGTGCGCCGGTCTCGACGGTGGTGAGGTCGGAGTCCTGCTCGCTGTCGGCGGGCTCGACGTCGACGGCAGTCACTATGGGCCAACTCCTCAATGCGGATTTTGCGGATCCTCAGTCTACTGGCCGGTTGGCCAAAAGCGCGTGCGACGTGCGGGGGGAAGTGGTGAATGACGGGATTAGGGCCACTGTTTGTCACTCACTCACCGGATCAAGCGCCCAGCATCTGCAATCCACCGCTGACCGCGATCAACTGGCCGGTCATATAGCGTGACCCCGGTCCGGCCAGGAACACCATAACGGGCCCGAGGTCGGCGTACGGATCACCGAGTTCACCACGCAGTGGGATGGTCTCGCGCAGGCGTTCGGCGAGCGCGGCCGAACCCGCGGGGCCGAGATGCTCCCGAAACCGTTCGGTGCCCGGCGTCTCGACCGCAGGTGCGAGTGCGTTCACCGTGACATCGAACTTTCCCCATGCCGCCGCCGCGGACCGGGTCCATGCCTGCACACCGGCCTTGGCCGCCGCATAGTGCGGCGCGAGCGGATTTCCGCGAATCGCTTCGCCCGAACCGAGATTGATGATTCGACCGCCGGTGTCGCGCATGCGCTCGAACGCCGCCTGATTGGTGAGGATTGTGGTCCGAAGGTTGGCGTCCAGTACGAAATCGAACTCGTCGTCGGTCAGCGTCTCGGGGGTGCTGGCCTGCCAGAGGCCCGCCGCACTCAGCAGGATATCGAGTCCGCCGAGGATCGCGGTGGCCGATTCGAAGGCGGCGGCGACGGAAGTGCGATCGCGCGCATCGCACGACAACCAGTCGCAGCGCCCCTTCAATTCATCCGGCGGGGGTGTGTGATGGAAGAGGCCGACGACATCGGCACCGGCACCGAGGAACGCGGCAACGGCCGCGGCGCCGATCCCGGTGGCCGCACCGGTCACCACGGCGCGGCGGCCGGTGAGCGGGCGGTCCGCCGCTACCTGCTCGTCCTCGGGGGTAGTGCGCATCGCAGATCCTTTCGTTAAAAAGGAGTATACTCTTTTTAATGCGTGATCAAGGTGTATCGCGGAGAATGGCGCGAATCCGTGGTTGAACCGTGGGTTAGAGTGGCCCCATCGTGGGGTGTGTGGCGCGACGATGAGGAGTAGGTAGCGATGCAGCTGGAGTCCACGCCGGAGCTCGAAGCGTTCCGAAAGAAGGTGCGGGCATTCGTCGCCGAGCACGCGCCCGGAATCAAGACCCACACCGGTGTGCGCGCGCCCGAGCCGGAACTCATGCCCGCGATCCGCGAGTGGACCGCCAAGCTGTTCGACGCGGGCTTCCTCGGCATCAACTGGCCCGCCGAATACGGCGGTCGGCCCGACGCGCATCCGCTCGAACCGTTCATTGTCGTCGAAGAGATCACCCGCGCTCGCACCTGGCAGCCCATCGGCGCGGCCGCGCTCGCCTCGGCCGCGCTGATCGAATTCGGCACCGATGAGCAGCGTGCGCGCTTTCTGCCCCGCATCCGCACCTGCGAAGACGTGTGGTGCCAGTTGTTCAGTGAGCCGGGGGCGGGCAGTGACCTGGCGGCATTGCAGACGCGCGCGCGGCTCGAGGGGGAAGGCGATGACGCCGTATTCGTCATCGACGGCCAGAAGGTCTGGACCACCAACGGCCAGCACGCGGATATGGGATATCTGCTCGCGCGCACCGACCGTGATGCGCCGAAACACAAGGGCATCACCGCATTTGCGCTCGATATGCGCAGTCCGGGCGTCGACATCCGGCCGCTGCGCGAGATCACCGGAACCACCGACTTCAACGAGGTATTCCTCGACGGTGTCCGGATTCCGGTCGCGAATGTGATCGGCCGGGTGGACGACGGCTGGCGGGTGGCGATGAGCAGCCTCGGGCACGAGCGTTCCGGCGTGGCCGCGCGTGGAGTGGAGTTGTTCGCCGCGCTCGACGATCTATTGCGACTGGCCGGGGCGACCTCGGTCGGCGGCAGGCCCGCACTCGAGGATTCGGCGACGCGGCAGGCGATCGGTGAGCTCGCCACGCGGGTCTACGTGAACGCGGCAATGGTCGGCCTCGCACAGTCCCGGATGCTGCACCACACCGAACGGCCCGCCGACGCTGGGATCGGCAAGATCTTCTTCAGCGACCTCAATTACGACCTGGTCGAATTCGGGATGCGGCTGCAGGGCACCGAGGCGCTACTGACCGAGGCCGACCCGGATGCGGTGGCGGCGGGCTGGTGGCAGGACGCGCACCTGTATTCGCGCGCCTACACCATCGCCGGTGGCGCGAACGAGATCCTGCGAACCCAAGTTGCGGAGCGGGGACTGGGGTTACCCCGAGAATCCCGGTGATGACGGTCGTCGTTCCGCGCGCGATGGAGCCGCGATAGGTAGCACACGGCCGCTCGCCGTCCGGCGCGGGCGGCCGCGCACATGCGGCATCAGAACGAGTAAGGACCGAAGCGGCCCCACGCGATCACGACGGCGAGTACGAATAGCACCACGCTGGGCGCGATTTCGGCCCACTCGCTCCGGCGCGCATGCGTCAGGGCGGCGCCGATCATGATGATCGCGGCGCCGACCGCGGCGATCGGGGTCAGTATCGGGACGATTCCGGTGAGCGCGGGCAGCACGAGGCCGAGCCCGCCGATCACTTCGACCGCGCCGATCGCCTTGACCTGCTGATCGGTGAAGCTTTCGACCCAGGACATTTTGTCGGCGAGTTTCTCGCGCGGCTGGGCCAGTTTGGTCGCGCCGGCGGCCACCAAGACCACGGCCAACAGGCCCTGCAGGATCCAGAGGAAGACGTTCATCGAGAACTCCTAGTCAATCGCTCGACCGGAGGCGGTGAGCGGGCAAACGCGAACAGAATCGAAAACGGACTTTACCCCGCTTTCATTCCCGACGGTACCTTGGAACTCGTGGAACCGACCGCCCTACACCTGGGTCTGCCGCGCAACGAACGCGGTGATGCCGCACGCAATCGACGACGTCTGCTGGATGTCGCACGGCAGTTGGTCGACGAAATCGGCGTCGAAAAAGTGACCATGGACGGACTGGCCGAACGTGCCGGACTCGGCAAGGGCACGGTATTCCGCCGATTCCGGACCAGGGCGGGCATCTTCCACGCGCTGATGGACGAGGACGAAAAAGCCTTCCAGCAATCGGTGCTGTCGGGCCCGCCGCCGCTGGGCCCCGGCGCCGACCCGATTCAGCGCTTGATCGCCTTCGGCCGCGCCCGCCTGGATTTCCTGTTCGACCACATCGCGATCGCCCGCGCATCCCTGGACGCCAACCAGCCGATCCCCGTCGGTGCGGCCACCATCTCCCAATTTCACATCCGCATGCTGCTGAACCAGGCACCCGTCGACATTCCCGACACCGATGTCCTCGCCATCCAGCTGACCGCGGCCCTGGAGGCCCCCGTCCTGCTCTATCTGCATACCGCGACCGCGGCGGATGCCGCCGCCGCGCGACATCAATTGGCTGACGGGTGGCAGCGGCTGGTCGAACGACTCACCACGCCGACCCCGTTGGACACCTGTCTCGGCGTTCCGGTAGGACGCCACGGCGGGCCTGCCGATCCTGGATAGGATTCAGGATACTCTAATAGCATCAGGGTGCGTCGGGTTCGCCTGGTCGGTCGCCCTGTGCTCAGGTCGTGACAAGTACGTGACTCGAAACTGAACCGGGACATCGGAATCGAACAATCAGGAGCGAGCGATGCGGCTCACAACGCTGGTGGCGGAGCTGGCGGATAAGCCCGCGATCGTCATGGGCGGCTCGGGGGCCCCACTCACATGCGCACGGCCCAGCCACCCCAGGCCCGGAGTTCGCCGCAACCCTGATCGCCTACTGTCGCGAAAACCTCGCCCACTACAAATGCCCGACATCGATCTCCTTCGAGGCGGTGCCTCGTCTCCCCAGCGGCAAAATCCTGCGCCGCGAACTGATGAAGGCCTACGAGGATCGGGCGTAGCTTCGACGCTGCGGTGATCGGGTGCCTACGCCCGTTTCAAAAGCATTGCCCCAGAAGGGACACCGCCTCCCGCGGTTACCACCGCGACTCGTGCGTCGTCGACCTGACGGCCGTGGGCATCACCGCGCAGTTGCAGCATCGCCTCGCGGACGAAGCCGTAGCCGTGCAGCCGACCGGCCGAGAGTTGTCCGCCGTGCGGGTTCACGGGGAGGGGGCCGTCGAGGGCGATGGTTTTGCCGCCTGCGATGAAATCGGTTGCCTCGCCAGGGCCGCAGAAGCCGAGCCCCTCGATCCAGGACAGGGCGTTGAAGGTGAAGCCGTCGTAGAGGAGGGCGACGTCGACGTCGGCGGGGGTCATGTCGGTGCGGGTCCAGAGGTGGGCCGACGGGCCGCGGGACTGTGGGGTGTGGGTGAGGGTGTCCTGGTCCCAGCTGAGCCGCTCCAGGATCGCGGTGCCGACGGCCTCGACCAGTACCGGCGGGTGCGGGCGGTCGTCGGCGGTTTCGATCGCCGAGACCACGACCGCGATCGCGCCGTCGCACGGCACATCGCAGTCGTAGAGCCCGAAGGGCGTGGTCACCATGCGGGCATCGAAGTAGTCGTCGATGGTGAGCGGGTCGCGGTAGAGGGCCTCCGGGTTGCGGACCGCGCCCGCGCGTGTGGTGACCGCGATGGCGCCGAGCGCTTCGCGTCCGACACCGTACCGGTGCAGGTAGTGCGAGGCGTTGCAGCCGATCCACTGCGCGGCCGACATGGCCCCGAATGGGGCCCGGAACTCCATCATCCCGCTCGCGCGTCCGCCGTCGGGATGCCATTCGCCCGACCGCAGCAGCGTACTGTGCGAGGACTCCCATACCGTGCGGAAGCACAGCACATGCCGACACAGCCCGGCCGTGACCGCGAGCATGGCGGCGGTGATGGAGCCGATCTGCCCCGGCACCTCGCGTGCGCCGTTGACCCAGGTCGGAGTCAGTTGCAATGCTTCGGTCAGGGCGGTGATGCCGCCTTCGCTCATCCCGCCGGGGACCGCTCCCGGATAGGTGGACAGTCCATCGATCTCGCTCAGGTCGAGCCCGGCGTCCGCCACCGCGGCCAGGCAAGCGTCGACGGTCAGCGAGATCGGGTCGACCATGAGCCGTCGACCCACTTGTGATTGCCCGACTCCGGTGAGTGCGACCTTGTCCTCGTACTTGCGCGTGGAAGCCATGGGCCGCAGCGCATTTCGTACCTCGCGCGGCTCGGGCAGCGGCCCGGGACCTTCGGCCGCTTCGGTTTTCGGGTCCGGCTCGAACAGCGGAAGGTGTACATCCTCGACCTGTTCGAAACGCACACGCACCCGCATCCCGATGTGCACGTCGTCCGGCTCACACCCCACGATATTCGTGGTCAGTCGCGCCCGATCGTCCTCGGCGAGCGCGACGACCGCAACCACATACGGCGGCGGGAACTTCGGCAACCAGGTCTGATGGTTCACACTGAACCCGACGACCACCGCCTTCCCGGAAGTCGGTGCGAGCGACACCGCGCGCCCGCGGCAGGTCGGGCATATCGGCATCGGCGGATGGAAGAACCGCCCGCAGTCGGCGCAGTGCGAAATCCTGAGCACGCCGTCGGCACCGGATCGCCAGAACTCCGCGCTCGCGAGTGTCGTTTGCGGAAGCGGACGATCCGGGGCGGAAGTCATGATGTCGGAATCCTCGAATTTCAGTGCAGCAGTTCGATAATGGTCGCGTTGGCGGTGCCGCCGCCCTCACACATGGTCTGCAATCCGTACCGCAGGTTCTCGCGTCGCAGCTGGGCCAGCAGCCGCGTCATCAGAATGGCACCCGAACCACCCAGCGGGTGGCCGACACCGATCGCGCCGCCGAGCGGATTGAGCCTTTCGGCATCGGCGCCGGTTTCGGCGAGCCAAGCCAGCGGCACCGGCGCGAAGGCCTCGTTGACCTCGAACGCACCGATATCGTCGATGGACAGTCCGGCCTTGCGCAGCACCTTCTCCGTCGCCGGGATAGGCCCGGTCAGCATCAGGATCGGGTCGGCGCCGCTCACCGCGCCGCAGTGGTAGCGCGCGATCGGGGTGAGCCCGAGTTCGCGGGCCCGTTCGCTGGTCGTGATGAGCAGCGCGGCCGCACCGTCGGCGATCTGGGACGAATTGCCCGCGTGGATCGTGCCGTCGGGCTTGAACGACGGCTTCAGCCCGGCCAACTTCTCCGCCGTGGTGCCCCGGCGCAGTCCTTCGTCCACGGTGAATTCGGTGCCGTCGACCTCGATCGGCACGATGTGGTCGTCGAACACACCGTCGTCGATCGCCGCGGCCGCCTTGGCATGCGATTGCGCAGCGAACTCGTCGAGTTGGGTTCGGGTGAAGCCCCACCGTTCGACCATCAACTCGGCACCGATGCCCTGGTTGAACTCGAAGTTGTCATAGCGGGCCAGCACCGCGGGACCGTAAGGCTGTCCCGTGGTCCGGTGCGAGCCGAGCGGAACCCGGGTCATCGTCTCCACACCACCGGCGACCACGAGGTCGTATTGCCCGGCCATGACGGCGTGCGCCGCGGAGTCGATGGCCTGCTGGCTGGAACCACAGGCCCGGTTGATCGTCACACCGGGTACATGTTCGGGCCACCCTGCCGCGAGTACCGCGAACCGCCCGATATTGCTCGACTGGTCGCCGATCTGGGTAACACAGCCCCAGACCACATCGTCCACGATGGCGGGATCGATTCCGGTGCGCTCCACCAGCGCATTGAGTACCTTCGCGGACAGATCGGCCGCGTGCACCGGCCCCAGGGTGCCGTTGCGTTTACCGATCGGGGTGCGGACCGCATCGACGATGACGGCGTCTCTCATGATGGACCTCCTCAGTCCTGTGGGTCGGCACGGTGGCGACCGGGTGTGGTGTTGGTTGCCTGCTTGGCGGCACCGCTGTGGACGAGCTCGTCGCCGCTGCCGATGCCCCAATCCTGGAATACCGCGCGGGTGTCGGCGCCGATGGTCGGTGCGGTAGCGCCTGGTCGCGCCGGGGTGGCCGAAAACCGCGGCGCCGCAGCGGGTTGGACCACACCGTCTCGAGTGATCACACTCCCGCGCGCGGCCAGATGCGGATGCGCTGCCGCCTCGGTGAGACCGAGTACGGGCGCGACGCAGGCGTCGGTCCCTTCGAACGACTGGGCCCATTCGTCGCGGGTGCGTTCGGCGAATCGTTCGGCCAACATATTTCGCAGCTTCGGCCAGGTCGAGCGGTCGTGCTGTTGTGCGGGATCGATGTCGAGGTCGAGCAGTTCGATCAGCTGCCGGTAGAACTTCGCTTCCAGCGCACCGACCGCCATGTGCCGACCGTCTTTGGTCTCGTAGACGGAATAGAACGGCCAACCACCGTCGAGTTGGTTGACTCCGCGCTCGTCGGTCCACGCGCCGCGCGCGAGTTTGGCGAAGGTGCTCGCGAGCAGATGCGCGGTGCCATCCACGATCGCCGCATCGACGACTTGGCCGCGGCCGGTTCGCTCGACGGCATACAGCGCGGCGAGCACCCCGATCACCAGATAGCAACCGCCGCCTCCGAAATCACCGACCAGATTGAGTGGGATCTGCGGTGGTCCGCCCGCTGATCCGATCGCACTCAGCGCGCCCGTGAGGGCGATATATCCGATATCGTGCCCGGCCGCGGCGGCCAGCGGGCCATCCTGACCCCATCCGGTCATCCGGCCGTACACCAGCCGGGGGTTGCGAGCCAGGCATTCGTGCGGCCCGATACCGAGGCGCTCGGTGACGCCGGGGCGAAATCCTTCGATCAAGACGTCGGCACGCTCGATCAGGTCGAGCAGCGCGGCCGGGCCCGACGGGTGCTTGAGATCGAGCACCACCGACCGCTTCCCGCGATCGGTCACATTGGTCGGGCCGCTCGCGTCCGGCTCATCGGCGCGCTCCGGTCGATCCACCCGGACCACCTCGGCGCCGAGGTCGGCGAGAAACATCCCGGCGAACGGGCCGGGGCCGATGCCGCCGAGCTCGACCACCCGGCAGCCCGCCAGCGGTCCGCCGGACATCAGCGACCTTTCCAGATCGGTGCCCTCTTTTCCGCAAAGGCGGTGGCACCTTCGACGGCGTCGGCGGAGGAGAACACCGGCTGCGCGATGTCGACCTGCTTGGCCCAGCCCTCCTCGAGGGTCCAGTCGGCGCTGGAACGGGCGATCTCTTTGGTCGCCGCGACAGCCAAAGGTCCATTCGCCGTGATCGTTTCGGCGAGCGCTAACGCGCCGTCGAGCGCGCCGCCCTCCTCGGTGAGCCGGTTGACCAGGCCGATCTCGGCCGCCCGCTCGGCGCCGATCGGATCACCGGTCAGCAACAACTCCAATGCGATAGCGAACGGCACCCGCCGCGGCAGCAGCAGTGCGGCGCCGCCACGCGCGACCAGCGACCGCTTCACCTCGGGCACACCGACGCGCGCGGTGCGGGCCGCGACCACGAGATCGCAGGCCAGCAGCAGTTCGAAGCCACCGGCCACGGCCCAACCCTCGACCGCCGCGATCAGCGGTTTGCGCGGCGGCGTCATCGTGATCCCGCAGAGGCCGCGGCCCTCGATCGCGGGACTCTCCCCGCGCAGCCACGCCTTCAAATCCATGCCGGACGAGAACGTCCCGCCGGCGCCGGTGAGCACGCCCGCCCATAACTCGTCCGACTGGTCGAGCTCATCGACCGCGGCGGCCACCCCGGCCGCGACCCCGGCATTGAGCGCGTTCTTCGCCGTCGGGCGATTGATCGTTATGACCTGGACCGCGCCACGGCGCTCCACAAGCACTTCGTCCGACACATCTTCTCCTTCGCGCACTGGCCGTCGATCGGCGCCGCTCTCGGGCCCCTCGATTCAGAACAGTATACTTAATTTGGCTAATTTTCCGAATGAATGCGTATACTGAATTCGTCGCGGCGGCCCTGGGGGGCCCTGGCGACGCGCTCGCTACGAGGAGGTAACCGGATGCGCCGGACGCTGTTCACCCAGGACCATGAGGACTTCCGCCTCCTGGTTCGCGATTACCTCGCCCGCGAGGTGGTCCCGGAGTACGAGCAGTGGCGCGAGGCGGGCCTGGTGCCCCGTGAACTGTTCACCTCGCTGGGCAAGCTCGGCATCATCGGTACCGCCGTTCCGGAGGAATTCGGCGGCGGCGGTCAGGACGACTACCGCTACAACGTGGTGCTGCAGGAGGAGTGCGCGCGGGCGGGCGTCACGCTCGGCGGCCTGCGCACCCACCTCGACATCGTCGTCCCGTACTTCCTCGGCCTAGCCGACGACGCCCAACGGTCCCGCTGGTTCCCGGGCCTGGCCTCGGGCGCGCTCTATACCGCGATCGCGATGAGCGAACCGGGAACCGGCTCGGATCTGGCGGGCGTCGCGACCAAGGCGGTTCGCGACGGCGACCACTACATTCTCAACGGAGCCAAGACCTTCATTACCGGCGGCTACCACGCCGACCTGGTCATCGTCGTCGCGCGGACCAGCACCGATCGGGACAATCGCCGCGCGGGTCTTTCGCTGCTGGTGGTGGAGAAGGGCATGCCGGGCTTCACCGTCGGGCGCAAACTCGACAAACTCGGTCTCACCGTGCAGGACACCGTCGAGCTGTCTTTCGCTGATGTGCGTGTCCCGGTGGCCAATCTGCTCGGCGCGCAAGGCGAGGCGTTCTCCTACCTCGGCCGCAATCTGGCCCAGGAGCGGCTGGCCATCTCGGTCGGCGCGGTCGCGCAGGCCAGGGCCGCGCTCGAGATGACCATCACCTACGTGCGGGACCGGACGGTATTCGGTAAGCCGGTCGCGCACTTCCAGAACACCAAGTTCGAACTCGCGGCTATCGCCGCCGAAGTCGAGGCTGCCCAGACCATGCTCGACGCGGCCATTACGGCATTGGTCGCGGGCGAATCGAGTCCCGTCGACGCGGCCAAGACCAAGCTGTTCTGCACCGAGATGCAGGGCCGGGTGGTCGACCGCTGCCTGCAACTGCACGGCGGCTACGGCTACATCCTCGAATCACCCATCGCACGGCTCTACGCCGACGCCCGGGTGAGCCGCATCTACGGCGGCACCAGCGAGGTCATGAAGACCATCATCAGTAAATCCCTCGGCTTATAAGGAGTTTGGTATGCACATCGACGGTTCCTCGGCACTGGTCACCGGTGGCGCCTCCGGGCTCGGCCTGGCCACCGCGCGTCGGATCATCGACCGCGGCGGCCGCGTCGTCCTCGCCGACATCTCCGAGGAGCAGGGCGCCAAGGCCGTCGCCGAACTCGGCGACGCGGCACAGTTCGTTCGCGCGGATGTGACCGATGAGGCCGAAATCTCCGCCGCCCTCGCTGCCGCCGAGAAGATCGGTCCGCTGCGTTTCGTCGTGCATTGCGCCGGCCGCGGCGGCGACCGGGTCCGGATCATCGACCGCGACCGCACCCCGGGCGAACTCGCGACCTTCGCCGAGGTCGTGCGGATCAACCTGATCGGCACCTACAACGTGCTGCGCTTGGCCGCCGCCCGCATGGCGGCGAACGAGATCGTCGACGGCGATCGCGGTTCCATCGTCCTCACCGCATCGGTCGCCGCATTCGACGGCCAGATCGGACAGACCTCCTACACCGCATCCAAGGCGGGCGTGCACGGCATCACCTTGGTCGCGGCTCGGGATCTGGCCAGCTGGCAGATCCGGGTGAACACCATCGCGCCGGGCATCATGGACACGCCCATGCTCGCCCGGCTGCGCGAGGACATCCGCGAAAGCCTGGCCGCCACCGTGCCGCATCCCAAGCGTCTCGGTGACGGTGATGACTACGCCCGCCTCGCCATCGAGATGTTGGAAAACCCCTACCTCAACGGCCAGACCATCCGGCTCGACGGCGCCATCCGTATGGCCCCGCGCTGAGCGCCGCATCGATCGCAACCATGGAGGAGCCAGGTGACTCTCACGTTCAGCGAGGAGCAGGTCGAGACCGATGAGCAGTTCCGGGCGCGTCTGCGGGCGTTCCTGACCGAACATCATCCCGGTCGTCGGCCCAAGGATCCGGCCGAGCGGCTGGTCTGGCAGAAAGGCTGGCTGGCAACGCTTTTCGACGCCGGATACGCCGGTCCGAGCTGGCCGCGCGAATACGGTGGGATGGGCCTGAGCTTCGGTCGGCAGGTGATCTACCAGGAGGAATACGCGCGGGCTCGGGTGCCGGGCCCGCTGGGGACCGGTCTGGGCATCGCCGCACCGACGATCATCAAATACGGCACGGCCGAGCAGAAGCAGCGCTTCCTGGTGCCCATGCTGCGCGGCGATATGGTTTGGGCGCAGGGGTATTCCGAGCCGGGCGCCGGATCGGATCTGCCCGCGCTGCGCACCTCGGCGCGGCTCGACGGCGGCGGTCCCGACGATCCCGACGCGGAGTATGTGGTCAACGGGCAGAAGGTGTGGAACAGCGCGGCCGATATCGCCGACATCATCTTCACCCTGGTCCGCACCGGCCCGCCGGGATCGCGGCAGGAGGGGATCAGCTATCTGCTCATCGATGCGCACGCACCCGGCGTGAACGTGCGACCGCTGCGTGATCTGACCGGCGACGCACACTTCTGCGAGATCTTCTTCAGCGATGTGCGGGTGCCGGTCGGCAACCGAATCGGCACGGAGAACGGCGGGTGGCCGCTGGTGCGCACCAGCCTGGGGCATGAGCGGGCGGCCGGGGCGATGAATCAGGCCGCTATGTACCGGCGCGTACTCGACGAGCTGATCGAGTTGGCGCGTGAGCGGGGGGCGACCGCGGATCCGCTGGTGCGTGATCAGTTGGCGGACTTCGAGATTCGGGTGTCGATCATGCGGCTGACCGGCATGCGCACGATCGCCGACATCATGGCCAAGGGCGAGCCGGGGCCCGCATCATCGACATCGCGATTGTTCATCGTGACCTTCGAACAGGACCTGCACGAGTTCGCCGTGGATATGCTCGGCGCCTACGGTGTGCTCGGTCGGCGCGACCCGCACGCCGTCCAGCGCGGCCGCTGGGTGTGGGGCTTTCTGCGCACCCGTGCTTCGACGATCGGTGCGGGAACCGCTGAGATCCAACGCAATACGATCGCCGAACAGGTGCTCGGCCTGCCGCGCGATCCGGCGATGCCGTCGGTTGGGCGGACCCGATGAGGGCGGCGCGCTGCACCGAATACGGTGCGCCCGCTGGACTCTCGGTCGTCGAGCTCGATGATCCCCAGCCCGGCCCCGGCGAATTGCTGATCCGGGTGCATGCCGCAGCGGTCAACTACCCGGACGTGCTGGTCATCGCGAACCGATATCAGGTATCGGCGCCGCTGCCCTTCACACCGGGCAGTGAATTCGCCGGTGTCGTCATGGCTTTGGGGTCAGGGGTAACCGGCCCGCCGGTGGGTTCGCCGGTGACCGGAGCCGCGCTGACCGGTGCGTTCGCCGAACAGATCGTGGTGCCCGCCACGGGGTTGCGCCCGATTCCGGACGGTCTCGATATGGTGCACGCCGCCGCGTTCCACGTCACCTACGCCACCGCCTACCACTCGCTGGTCACCATCGGCGAGGGGAAAGCGGGGGAGTGGGCGGTGGTACTCGGCGCGGCGGGCGGAGTCGGTTCGGCCGCGGTCGATGTCGGTACCCGGTTGGGGCTGCACGTCATCGCCGCCGCGTCGAGCGAGGATCGGCTGGTGGTCGCGCGCAAGCTCGGTGCTGAGACCGGAATCGATTATGTCCGTGAGGATCTGAAGAAGCGATTGCGCGAAGTCACCGGCGGCGAAGGTGTTCACCTGGTGATCGATCCGGTGGGTGGCGACTACTCGGAGGCCGCATTGCGTGGACTGCGGCGTGGTGGCCGGTTCGTCACGGTCGGGTACGCCGACGGGAAGATTCCCAGCATTCCATTGAATCTCGTATTGCTCAAAGAAGCCACCGTGCGGGGCTTCGAGATCCGGATGTTGCGCCAGTACGCCAAAGACGCTGTGGCATCGGGTGATCGCGCGCTCGCCGCGATGGTTCGAGACGGGATGCGTCCGCTCGTCTCCCAGGTCCATCCGCTCGCCGATATCACTACCGCGTTGACCGATGTGGCCGAACGCCGCACCACCGGAAAGATTGTCCTCGATATGACTGCTGGCTGAGAGGCGAAGCCGTCAGGCCGTGCGGGCGTCGGCGCGGGATGCCACGATATCGGCGATCGCATTCACCGCCGGGTTTCCTTTCGCGGACGGTTATTCCTGGATGGTGATGACCAGTGCTGGGCAGACCGCGGCGGCCTCTCGGACGTCGGCGGCCAGTTCCTCGGGCGGGATCGCGTCGAGCAGGATGACGATGCCGTCCTCGTCGCGCTGGTCGAAGACATCGGGGGCGACGGCGACGCACTGTCCGCAGGCGACGCACTTGTCTTCGTCGATGGTGACTTTCATGGGGAAGCTCCTTGTTTGTTGGTGCCGACGTTTGTCAGGCCCGACTGGTCGCGACCGACCGGGCGTCGACGATTTCCTGCCTGCGCAGGCGGGTCTGTTTGGGCATGTTCCAGCCGACGACGCCGGTGACTCGGCCGTCGAGGGTGTAGCGGGCGACGAACCTGCGCGTGTCGGTGGAACCGTCCACGATCTCGACCTCCGCTCCGGTCGGGAGGGTGCCGTGGACCTGGATTTTGGTATCGAACTGATCGGTCCAGAAGTAGGGGATCGGGGTGTAGCGCTGTTCGGCGCCGAGCAGATTGGCGGCGACCACGGCGGCCTGTTCGGTGGCGTTGGTGCGGTTCTCCATCCGGATCAGGCCACCCACGTGGTCGTCATACCAGCGGGCGACATCGCCCGCGGCGTAAACACCCTCGGCCACACGGCAATAGGAGTCGCACACCACGCCGTTGTCCAGCGTCAGTCCGCTGTCGATCAGCCATTCGGTCGCCGGGACCGCGCCGACCGCGACCGCGACGACATCGGCGGGCAGCTCCTCACCGGTGTCCAGCAATACGCCACTGACCCGGCCGCCGTCATTGATGAATCCGCCGACTCCGGTGCCGAGCCGCAACCGCACCCCCTGTTCGGTGTGCAGATCGCCGAGCAGGGGTGCGATCACCGGGCCGAGCTGTCCGGCCATCGGCGCCGACAGCTGGCCGACCACGGTGACGTCCAGGCCCATAGCCCTTGCGGTGGCAGCGATTTCGGAGCCGAGTACGCCTTCGCCGACGACCACGAGCCGGTTGGCACGCAGCAGATCCGCGCGCAAGACGACCGCGTCCGCGAGATTACGCAGCACGTGTACACCGGCGAGGCCGTCCGCGCCGGGCAGTGTGCGGGCGTGCACCCCCGTGGCGATCACGACGGCGTCGGCCTGCACGGCCAGTCCGGATTCGGCGTGCACGATATGGTTCACCGGGTCGAGGGCGACCGCGGTCTCGCCGAGGACCAGATCGATCGGCATCGCGGCCAGATGTGTCGTGGGGCGCAGTTGGGCCTTCTCGGGCTCCCATGCGCCCGCCAGAATCTGCTTGGACAGCGGTGGTCGGTCGTAGGGCAGTTCGGGTTCGGCGCCGAGGATGGTGATGCTGCCCTGATATCCATTGCGCAGCAAGGCTTCCGCGGTGGACAGTCCGGCCGCGGCGGCGCCGACCACCGCTATGCTGTCGGGTACATACATGGCTGACTCTCTTTCGTAGCTCTGGTGGTCGGGTCAGACGAGCTGCAGGCGCCTGCGCAGCAGGGCGGCGCCCGCACCCATCGAGACCAGGGCCATGGCGAGGCAAATGACGATCTGCTGGATACCCTCGAACCCGAGGCCCTCGGCCACCGGTTCGAAGCCGACCGCCAGCGCGATGGCGAGATTGAACAGGAACAGGAACCAGAGGGTTGGCTTCGCGGAGAGCAGCGTCTGAACGGACTTCATGGTGATTCCTTCGAGATCGGAGCCGGTTAACGTCTGGCGTAAACGATTCCGTCTCCGGCTCGTCGCAACGAGGTAGTGCGGTCCCGAAGTCGGGGTGTACCTGGCTACACCCCTCGGCGGTACCGCGCTACACCGTCAGCGGGCATCGCGTCGCATAGCCTGGTCACATGCGTAAAACGGTGCGAGGGGCGGCGCGGGCAACCGCGCAGCTGGCCAATGCCGCGGCGCTGGCCTTCGGCTCGTACCTGTTCATTGCCATGCTGTTGCTGACGCTGGTCGGTGCGCTGTCGCTGGTCGGCATCGGGATGGTGCCGGTGACGGTTCAGCTGGTGCGCCAGTTCGCGGGCAGCAAGCGGCGCCAGGTAGCGGCTTGGACCGGCCGCACCGTCCCCGAGGCGTATTCGCCGATCAGCGGCCCGCTGCGACAAAGCCTGCGCGCGGTCGTGCGCGACCCGACGACGCTCGCCGACCTGCGCTGGATGCTGGCGTATTACTGCTACGGCGCCCTGGCCTATCTGGCGATACCGCTGTGGCTGATCGGGTTGCCCATCGACGGTGTGTGGTGCGGTGTGCTCGGTCGAAAAGCGTTGGTACTGCCGTTGATCGGTCGACTCGCCGATCTGGATGCCCATTGGTCGCGGTCACTGCTGCGACCTCCGCCCAAGGCATGGCTCGTGGCACGGGTCGACGAGCTGACGCAGACCCGTGCCAGTGCGATCGCCGCACACGGCGCCGAATTACGCCGGATCGAACGTGATCTGCACGATGGCACGCAGGCACGGCTGGTATCGCTGTCCATGCGGATCGGTCTGGCGAAACGTGCCATGGACCGCGATCCCGCGAACGCGCGCAAACTGCTCGACGATGCACAGCAACTCACCGAAGAGGCGCTGACCGAACTGCGCCACATCGTGCGCGTGATCCACCCCCCGATCCTCACCGACCGCGGCCTCGCCGGCGCCATCCTGGCACTCGCGGCCGACAGTGGTCTGGACGTCACCGTAGACGTGGACGAAGTGTCGAGGGGCCCGCGCGCGCCGGCGGCGGTGGAGGCGGCGGCCTACTTCGTCGTCGCCGAGGCATTGACCAATGCGGCCAAGCACAGCGGGTCCGAGCGAGCCGATGTGCGAATCATGCGGATACCCAACCGATTACGCGTGGTCGTGCGTGACGAAGGTAAGGGTGGAGTCGAGGATATGTTGCGGGGCAACGGTTCCGAGGGGTCCGGTGTGCTCGGCATGCAACGTCGGGTCGCCGCACTCGATGGGACCTTTACTGTGACCAGCCCCGTCGGGGGTCCGACCGAAATCGAGGTGGATTTGCCGTGCGCGTGGTGATGGCCGAGGACAACGCCCTGCTACGGGAAGGGCTCGTCCTATTGCTGACCTCGGCCGGACACGAGGTCGTCGCCGTGGTGGGCAGCGGACCGGAGATTGTGCCCGCATTGCTCACTCACCGTCCGGATATCGCGGTGCTCGATGTCCGGCTGCCGCCGGCCTTCCGGGACGAGGGTCTGCGGGCTGCGCTGGCCGCACGCAAGGAGTTGCCTGGATTGCCGGTGCTCGTGCTCTCACAGTACGTCGAGGAGTCCTATGCCGCCGAATTGCTCGGCGGCGGAGCCAGCGGTGTCGGCTATCTGCTCAAGGATCGGGTGGGTCGGGTCGACGAATTCCTGGAGGCACTGGAGCGGGTCGCGGGCGGCGGCACCGCGCTCGACCCCGAGGTGGTGAGTCAACTGCTCACCCGCCGCCGGAATTCACCCCTGGACTCGCTGACGCCACGGGAGCGCGAAGTACTCGAATTGATGGCGGCCGGGCACGACAACGCCACGATCGCGGAAACACTCGTTGTCACCGAACGCGCGGTCAGCAAGCACATCGGCAATGTCTTCCACAAACTCGGGCTGCCGACGACAGATAGCGGACATCGCCGGGTGCTTGCGGTACTCGCCTACCTCAATAACGCCTAGCGGCGGGGTGGTCGAGCACGAGCGCCCCGCCCAGAGACCTGCGGCAGGTTCTCGATGAGGCGTTGAGTTCGGGCTGTTGGGGGATGAACGGTGTTACTCGATGGTGATCGCGCGCTCCGGACAGGCCATCTCACCCTCGCGCGCCGCATTCTCCAGATCCGCGGGCACTTCGCCTTCGAAAGGCAGGGCGTAGCCGTCGTCATCGAGTTCGAACAGCTCCGGGGCCGCGGCCGCGCACCGGGCGTGTCCGGAACACAGCGAACTGTCGATCGTGATCTTCATCGAACAACTCCGTTCTCGAGAGTAGAGATTTCGCCGAGATTCATCGGCCCGGCGTAGGCGATGGTCTGCAGTTCCGTCACCAACATCGCCGTCGGCGCGTGCGCCCGCCGTGATGACGGGCTCGGCATAGGCGCGCACCACCTGACGCGCCGTCGCCCCAGGAATCCGATCGTCGGGACCGCAGTCATGACCGCGCCGCGCTGCCGCTCGGCTCCGTCATGACCACGAAAGTGGCTGTGTCGGTTGTTCGCTCGCTCATGGCTTGGTGGTCGAACCCGCGTCGACGGTGAATTGCAGTCCCGTCACATACCGCGCTTCGTCGGAAGCGAGGAACAGCACGGCATTCGAGATATCCCGCGGCTCGACGTGGGTGTGCAGCGTATTCATCGCGGCCAGCGCGAACAGTGGCTCGCGTTCCTTCAGTTCCTCCATCGGCACGCCTACCGTGATGCCGGTGTCGCTGACGCCGGTGGGATGCACGGTGTTCACCCGAATCCGGTGCTTGGCAAGCTCATTGGACAACGCCTTCATCAGGCCGACCACACCGTGCTTGCTCGCCACATAGTGGGCGTAGGGCACATGGCCCCGGATACCCGCGGCCGAGCTGGTAATGATGATCGAGCCGCCCGCATCGGCGGCGATCATGCCGGGTACCGCGGCACGCACGGTATTCCATACGCCCTTGAGGTTGACGTCCATGGTGACGTCCCACTCCTCCTCGGACAATTCCCAGGCGCGACCGGCACTCATCACCCCGGCATTGGCGACAATCGTGTCGAGGTGACCGAATTCGGCCGTCGCCGCGTCCACCGCGGCCCGCATATCGCTGAACGAGCGCACGTCGGCCTGGACTACGACGCACCGCCCGCCCACGGCCTCGACCAGCTTCGCGGTCTCCTCGAGCTGTTCCTTCGTCGCCAGCGGATAGGGCAGCGCCTTGCTGATCTCCTGGCAGACATCGGTGATCACGACGGCGGCCCCCTCTTCCGCCAGCCGCACCGCATGCGAGCGGCCCTGGCCGCGCCCAGCTCCGGTGATGAGTGCGACTTTGCCCGCTACACGCCCCATACCAACCTCAGTTCCTTTGTTGTGCAATGCTTTCCGTGCCGCTGACCGACGTGATGGGTCAGCGGCCGAGCAGATCGGCGGCGGCCTCGCGCAGCGCGCGCAGCCGGGTTTCGAGCAACTCACGCTCGGCGGCGTCGGCCGCACCGAGTTCGGGCAGCCGCGCCTCGACCTCGTAGATCTCCTCCTGCAGGCGGCCGTAGGCCTGCTCGCGGGTCAGCAGATCCAGTTCCGTCCAGTCGGAGCGCTCGGACTCGGGCTTGCGGCTCATGCGGTACCTCCTGCGGCATGCTCGGGGCCGTGCGTGGCTACGCTGCGCTGCCGGCTCCAGACCCGATCGCTCATGCCGGGATGTTGTAGAGCCGACGGGTGTTCAGTTCGACCATCTGGTGCACCTCGTCGTCCGGTACCTCGGCCAGTACGTCGGCCGCGTAGGCACGGCTCTTGGGCCAGTACGAGTCGGAGTGCGGGTAATCGCATTCCCAGGTGATGCGCTCGACGCCGATGTGGTGGCGCACCTCGATGCCGAACCGGTCATCGATGAAGCAGCCGTGGAAGTGCTTCTTGAACAGCTCCGAGGGCCGAATGTCCTGATTGATGTTCTGGTAGAAGCGATGCCGCTCCCACGTGCCGTCCATGCGCTCCAGCAGATACGGCATCCAGCCGATTCCGCCTTCGGACAAACCGACCTTCAGCTTGGGGTGCCGATGGAATACCGGCGAGAACAACAGGTCCGCGGTGGCGAACATGGAGTTGCAGCCGAACAGCGAGATGGTCACCGCGAACGGGGCCTCCTCGGAGGTCTTCGGCGGTTTGCCCGAGGTGCCGAAGTGCAGGCACAGCGGCATATCGGTCTCCTCGAGCGCGGAGAACATCGGGTCCCAATAGTCGCTGTAGAACGACGGCAACCCCAGCGGCGCCGGATTCTCCGGGAAGGAGATCGCCTTCGAGCCCTTGGCGGCGACCCGGTGGATCTCCGCGACACAGGCGTGCACATCCCACAGCGGCAGAATGCTCAGCGGAATCAGGCGGTCGGCCGGACCGGCCGCGCACCACTCGTCGAGCACGAAGTCGTTCCACGCCCGCACGGACAGCAGCGCGAGTTCCTTGTCCTGGCTCTCCAGGAATACCGTGCCCGCGAAGCGCGGGAAGGAGGGGAAGCACAGCGCGCCCCAGACGCCGTCGAGGTCCATATCGCGCAGCCTGGCCTTCGGGTCATAGCAGCCCGGGATCATCTCGTCGTAGCGGGTCGGCTCGGTGCCGAACTCCTCGGGATTCTTACCCGCGACGGCATTCAGCCCGATGTAGGGATACACGCGGCCCTCGTAGGTCCACACCTCCGCGGGTGCGGCATAGCCCTCCCGAGCCTGCTCCACGATCCGCGGACCGGCCTCCCGGTACTTCGCGGGCAACCGGTCCACCCACAGCCGTGGCGGCTCGATCAGGTGGTCATCGGTCGACAGCAGCTTCATCCATGGCTGCAATGGCATCGTTGTGCTCCCTCGTCCAGATCGCGGCGCGCCGGAGCAGTCCCGCAAATGGGGCTTGCTCCGCCCTCGACATACGCAGCGCAGAGCCGAAGCCAGCTGTGTGCTGGCACACAAACTCTATATCACTCCGCTTATTGTGTACACCTGATTACTTCTCACTCAGCGGAAACTGTGCATCCGTCGACTAATCAAGCAATATTCAGTCTACCCATTTGCAGTCGAACTCACTATGCTCGTGGCACCAGCTCGCCGGGATCGTGCGGCCGCGCCGTGTCCACGGCAGCGCCGGAGTGGATCCGCGCCCGCATTCGAGCGTCCCGCCGCGCCGCGAGAGTCGATGGAAGGAAACCCACAATGGGTCGAGTACAGGACAAAGTCGTCTTCATCACCGGAGCCGCCCGCGGTCAGGGGCGCGCACACGCGCTGCGGCTCGCGGAGGAGGGCGCCGACATCATCGCCGTCGATCTGTGCGAGAACATCCCCACCAACGGTTACGCGCTGGCGAGTCAGGACGATCTCGACGAAACCGCCCGCCTGGTGGACAAGCTCGGGCGGCGCATCGTCGCCCGTAAGGCCGATGTGCGCGACCCGGCCGCATTGAAGGCCGCCGTGGCCGAGGGGGTTGCCGAGCTCGGCAGGCTCGATGGCGTTGTCGCACAAGCCGGTATCGCCCCGTTGGGTCCGCAGGACAGTGCACTGGCCTTCATCGATGCCATCACCGTAGATTTCAACGGCGTCGTCCACGCCGTCGAGGCCGCCCTGCCGCATTTGAAGGCGGGGGCCTCGATCGTCGCGACCGGATCGCTCGCCGCACTGATTCCGGCGAGCGTCGACAACCCCGCCAACGGTCCCGGCGGACTCGGTTACTCCTTTGCCAAGCGCACCGTCGCCGCCTTCATCCACGATCTCGCGACCGTGCTCGCATCCCGGCAGATCAGGGCCAATGCGGTGCACCCGACGAACGTCAATACCGACATGCTCAACAACGAGCTCATGTACCGCTCGTTCCGGCCCGATCTGGCGAGTCCGACGCGCGAGGATGCCTTGGTCTCCTTCCCCGCGACCACCGGCATGGGCAACCCCTACGTCGAACCCGAGGACATCGCCGACGCCGTGCTTTTTCTGATTTCCGAGGAATCCCGGTGGGTGACCGGCATGCAGATGCGCGTCGATGCCGGAGGTTACGTCAAGAAGCGCCCCCAGCTGCCGACTTTCTGACCGGGTGGGTGGGCAGTGGTCGGCTGCCCACCCACCGCATTCATGCTCGGGCCGAGCGCACCACATACCGTGCGATCACATTGCGCTGAATCTCGTTGGTGCCCTCGCCGATTTCGAGGATCTTGGCATCGGCATAGAAGCGCGAGATCTTCGACTCGCGCATATAGCCATAGCCGCCGTGGATCTGGACGCTGGCGCTGGCCGCCCGATTGGCCACCTCGGAGGCGTACAACTTGGCCATGGCCGCCGCCTGACCGAACGGCCTGCCCTCGTCGGCGAGCCATGCGGCGCGATAGACGAGCGCGCGTGCCGCTTCGACCTCGGTCGCCATATCGGCGAGCTTGTGCTGTACCGCCTGAAAAGCCGAGAGGGGCTTGCCGAACTGCTCGCGCTGGGACGCATGGGTGGCCGCGAGATCGAGCGCCTCTTGGGCCAGCGACAGCGCCAGTGCGGCGACGCTGATACGGCCGCCGTCGAGCACATCCAGGAACTGCCGCAAGCCGTTGCCCTCGTCGCCGATCAGGTTCTCGTCCGGGATCCAGCAATCGTCGAAGATCAGCTCCCGCGAATCCATCGCATGCCAGCCCAGCTTCTTCATCGGATGGCCGACGGTGTAGCCCGGTGTGCCGGTCGGTACGAAAAACGTTCCGTACCTTCTGTTTCCGTCATCGTCGGTACCGGTCACCGCGAGAATCGTGACACCGAGGCTGATCGCGGTGCCCGCATTGGTGATGAACATTTTGGTGCCGTTGATGAGCCATCCGGCACCGTCACGCCGAGCGGTGGTCCGGATTCCGGCCGCATCCGAGCCCGCGGTGGGTTCCGTCAGTCCGAAGGCGCCGATATGGGTGCCCTGCGCGAGCGGTGTCAGCCATGTGGCCTTCTGCTCCTCGGTGCCGAAGGTGGCCAGGGGCAGTGAGGCGATGGTGGAGTGGGCGTTCCAGCAGGCGGCCAGCGACTGATCCGCCGCGCCGATCATTTCCATGGCGGCCACATAGGAGACGAACCCGGCATCGGTGCCGCCATACTCCGGGGCGACGAGCAACCCGGTCAGGTCCAGCTCGCCCATTTTCAAGAAGACCTCGGACGGGAATCGTTCCTGCTCCGACCAGGACTCGGCGTACGGCTCGATCTCGCGTTCGGCGAAGTCACGGCACAGCTTCTGTAGCTCGATCGCCTCGGCTGGCAGGTCTAGATCCATTGCGAGTCCGTCCTGTCATCTGGTCGCAACAGCGACTCTTGTTTTTTCGAACACTCGGTATAATATTGACAGTCGGTGCCGCACGTCAACAGTCGCACCGAGCGCGAGGCCGTCGACCGATCGGTGAGAAATCCATGACAATGACTGAATCCAATTCGCGGACAACGGACTTGGGGAATGCCGCGACGCTGACCGAGCTGTACCGGAGAATGCTGACGATTCGGCGGTTCGAAGAGCACGCCGCCCGGCTCTACCGTGACAGCCGGATACCGGGTTTCCTGCATCTGTCCATCGGCCAGGAGGCATCGGCGGTCGGCGCCTGCTGGCCACTGGACGACCGGGATGTGGTGACTTCGACCCATCGCGGCCATGGCCACTGCATCGCCAAGGGCCTCGATGTCGACGGCATGTTCGCCGAGCTCATGGGCAAGGAGACCGGAACATGTAAGGGGCGCGGTGGCTCCATGCACATCGCGGATCCGCGCAAGGGAATCTTCGGCGCGAACGGCATCGTGGGCGCCGGTCTCCCGATCGCTGTGGGTGCCGGTACCGCCGCCCAACTGCACCGTAGCGGCGGCGTGGTCGTCGCATTTTTCGGCGACGGCGCCATCGCGCAGGGCGTCTTCCACGAATCGGTCAACCTGGCAGCGGTGTGGGACCTGCCCGTCATCTTCTTCTGCGAGAACAACGGCTACTCCGAATTCTCCGCGGCGGCCGACCAGCACCGGGCGACCCTGCGCGAGCGCGCGGCGGGCTATGGCGTCGAATACCACGGGGTGGACGGCAATGATGTCGTGCAGGTCGCGGCACTACAGCGCGAGCTCGTTGCTCGGCTGCGTGCCGGTGCGGGCCCGATGATCGTCGAGGCCACCACCTACCGCTGGCACGGGCACTACGAGGGCGATCCCGAAAGCTACCGGGACGCCGAAGAACTCGCCGAATGGAAGAAGCGCGATCCGCTGGTACTGCTCGGTGACACCATGCGCGGGCGCGGGATGGCCGAGCAACTGGGCGTCGTCGAGCGCGAGGTCGACGCCGTGATCGAGCACGCTATCGAGCAGGCCACCGCCGCGCCGTACCCCGCCGCCGAGACGGTCGGTGATTTTGTCACCACACCACGTGCCGACATACCGGAACCGGCCACACCGACCGGCGGATCGCTCAAGATCATGCATGCGATCACCAATGCGTTGAATCGGGAGCTCGCGGACGATCCGACCGTGTTCCTGGCGGGCATCGATGTCGGAAAGGGTGGGAATGTCTACGGATTGACGCGCGGTCTGGCCGAGAAATACCCCGGCCGCGTCCGTGACACCCCGATTTCCGAAAGCGCGATCATGGGGACAGCGGTGGGTGCGGCGATGGCGGGCTACCGCCCGGTCGTCGAACTGATGTACTTCGACTTCATCGGCGTCTGCCTGGATCAATTGATGAACCAGGCGGCCAAATTGCGATTCATGACCGGCGGTGCGGTGACCATGCCCCTGGTGGTACGCACCCAGTTCGGTGCGGGCAAATCGTCCGGCAGTCAGCATTCTCAGAGTCTGGAGGGTCTGCTCGCGCATATCCCCGGGCTGACGGTGGTGATGCCGTCGACTCCGGCCGATACCTATGGCTTGTTGCGCGCCGCGATCCAGGACCCCAATCCGGTGATCTTCATCGAGAACCGCCTGCTGTACGGCAAGAAGGGGCCCGAGCCGTCCGCGGATCACCTTGTGCCCCTTGGCAAGGCGATCGTGCGACGATCTGGCGTCGACGCGACCGTGGTTTCGTATTCGAAGATGATGTACGACTGCCTTGCCGTCGCCGACCGCCTGTCCGCCGAAGGCATCGAGGTCGAGGTCATCGATCTGCGGACCATCAGTCCGCTGGACTTCGATACCGTCCTGACCTCATTGCGCAAGACGAATCGACTGGTGGTTGTCCATCAGGCCGTCGGTGAATTCGGAGTCGGCGCCGAACTGGCCGCCCGCGCGGTCCGCGAGGGATTCTGGTACTTGGACGCGCCGGTGATCCGAGTGACGGCCGGTCCGACACCTGCGCCGTACACCCCGGCGCTGGAGCAGCTCTGGCTGCCGGACCAGGCGCGCATCGAGGCCGCGATTCGCGAATCCCTGGACGCCCATCCGTGACCGACACCGACACGGTAGTTTCTACCGACCGTTCACTCTGCGTATACTCGGTTCGCACGCGACCGCGGGAGGGATGAAATGGCTCGACCACCAGGACACGGACCTGCCTACGAGGTCAAGCGGCAGGAAATCATCGATACGGCCGCGGCGCTATTCGCGAAAAAGGGATATGCCGCGACCGGGATCATCGAGATCGGCGACACGGTCGGCCTGGCCAAGGGTGCGCTGTACTACTACATCGGCTCCAAAGAAAATCTGCTCGTTGAAATCCAGGGCAGAGTGCTCGACCCATTGTTGGTCGTCGCCGCGCGCATCCAGGAGTTGGATGCCGCGCCGCTGGTCAAACTTCGGTTGTTGTCCGAGGAATTGCTGAATGTCATATTCGAGCGCCTGGATCATATCTGGGTGTACGAACACGACTATCGCCAACTGACCGGCGAGAATCTTTCGCGCATGCTCGAGAAGCGCAAAGAAGTCGAGAATGTCGTGCGGTCCTTACTGGTCGACGCGATGGCCGACGGATCGCTGCGCAAGGCCGATCCGACCTTGGCCATGCTGCAATTTCTCAATATGCACAACCGCACCTATCAGTGGCTCGATCCGGATAAGCGGTGGGATGCGAAATTCCTGTCGAAGTCCTACTGCCACACGCTCTTCAACGGTTTCGCCGACGGCGAATGTGATCTCGAGGCGCTGGAGGCGCAGGTCGAGGCGCAGACAGTGGCGACTTAGCGCCTGGCATCTGATCGATCCGAAACGCCGCGTTCGACAACCGTGTGTTGTCCGATGCGGCGTTCGGCGTTTCCAAGGTCGGCAGGGGAGACCTTGACAGAATTGCAGTTTTAGTTTTGTATACCGAGTGTTCTAATTAATTCACCGTCCCCGACACGGGAGGCCGACATGGGTTCGAGGCTCGAAGGCAAGACCGCGGTGGTAACCGGCGCGGGTGGCGCGCTCGGCTCGGCGGTCGCGCTGCGCTGCGCCGAGGAGGGGGTTCGCGATCTCGTGCTCGCCGATCTCGATGTCGATGCCATGGCGTGGCTGGCGGATACCTTGCGCACCAAGGGAATTTCCGTGGCAACCGAACGGCTGGACGTCGCCGACGGTGACGAATTCGACGCGCTCATCCGCTCCGCCGTCGAGCGCAGCGGCACCGTCGATGTGTTGGTGAACACCGCGGGCATCGTGTCGCCGAACGCCCGCATCCACCATCTGTCCACCGAGGACTGGCAGCGCACGATGTCGGTCAACTTGACCGGCACCTTCCATGGCATCCGCGCGGTTGCCCGTGCACTGCGCAAGAAGGCGAATGTCTCCATCGTCAATATCGCCTCCGTCAGCGGGCTGACCGCTTGGGCGCATGCCGCGCCCTACTGCGCCTCGAAGGCCGGGGTGATCCACCTGACCCGCGTCGCGGCACTCGAATACGCCAAGGAGGGAATTCGGGTCAACGCGGTCTGTCCCGGCACGTTTCCGACGGCCGTGCACGAGGGCCTGCCCGCCGAAGCGATGAATGCGATCGAGGCCAAGCATCCGCTCGGATTCGGTGCGCCCGCCGACATCACCGGCGCGGTCGTCTATCTCGCCAGCGATGAATCGCGGTGGGTCACCGGGCATTCCCTTGTTGTCGACGGCGGCTACTCATTGCCGTGATGTGGCGGAACCGCCGCACATGGTTGTCTGCCGCACCGCAGTTGATTAGTCTGACCGGTACAGAAAACTTCCAGCTTCCTCTTCACAGCGAAGGCCCGTGAATGTTCAACTTCGCCGCCGTATTCGACCGGAACGCGCAACAATACGCAGCCGAAATCGCACTGTCCGAAGGCGATCGGGCCCTGACCTACGCCGAGCTGCGCACCCGAGTGCACGCGCTGGCCCTCGCACTGCGTGAGCTGGGAGTCGCACCGGGCGATATCGTCGCCGTGCTGCTGTACAACCGCACCGAATTCGTCGAAACCATGCTCGCCGCCAATCACATCGGCGCCGCGATCATGCCGCTCAACTATCGGTTGTCCCCGGCGGAATGGCAGTACATTATCGAGCATTCGAATGCCGGTGCCATCGTGACGGAGTCCGAGTTCACCACGGGCATCGACGCGTTGGCCCCTTCCTTGCCGCAGCTGCGCCACCGCGTGACGCTCGATGCCGCACCTGATTCGTCATGGCTGGAATACGACGCGCTGGTCGGAGCGAATGTCGGCCGGACGACGGACGTGGCCGATGTGGAAGCCGATGCGCTGCAACGACTTATGTACACCTCGGGCACGACCTCGCGCCCGAAGGGCGTAATGATCTCCCACCAGAACCTGACCTGGAAGAATCTCGCGCATATCCTCGAATTCTCGCTGACCCCCGCGGACAACACCCTGGTGTGCGGCCCGCTCTACCACGTAGGCGGAATGGATCTGCCGGGTCTGGCCACCTTCCATGCGGGTGGGCGGCTCAGTCTGATCCGCCGTTTCGATGCCGCCGCGGTCATCGACGCGATCGAACGGCTGCGCCCGACCAATGTCTGGCTGGCGCCGTCGATGATGAATGCCCTACTGCAACTGCCCGATATCGTCGATCGCGACACCTCATCGATTCGCTTCATCACCGGCGGTGGCGAGAAGATGCCGATTCCCTTGCTCGACCGGATCGCCGATGCGTTTACGGGTGTCTGGTTCGCCGACGCGTACGGTCTGACCGAAACCGTCTCCGGCGATACCGTCAACGATGCCGAGCACATGCGATCGAAGGTCGGCTCGGTCGGGCGGCCGGTGGCCGATGTCGAGGTCGCCATTGTCGACGAGCGTGATATTCGTGTTCCGGCCGGGCAACTCGGTGAGATCGTCATTCGCGGGCCCAAGGTGACGTCGGGCTACTGGCGTGACGAGGCAGCCACCCGCTCGGCCCTGCGCAACGGATGGTTCCACACCGGCGATATCGGCCGCCTCGATGAAGACGGCTACCTCTACATCGAGGACCGCAAGAAGGACATGATCGTCTCGGGTGGGGAGAATATCGCCACCCCGGAGGTCGAGCGGGTGCTCTACGAGAATCCGGATGTCGTCGAGGCGGCGGTGGTCGGCATACCCCACCCGCGCTGGGGCGAGGTGCCGAAGGCATTCGTGGTGCTGCGTCCCGGTAGCCACTTCGACGCCGAGGCGCTCAGGGATTTCTGTCGCACCCGCTTGGCGAAATACAAAGTGCCCGCGGAGATCGAATGCATCGACACCTTGCCGAGAACCCCTTCCGGGAAGGTACTCAAGCGCGTATTGCGCGACGGGACCGCGTGATTCGCTTACACGGCCGTCGCTATGTCGGCTCTGCGCGGAAGAGGGTGTAGTCGAGGTCTGTCGGTTTCCGAGGTCGGTCCGCACGGTTTTTCATGCTCGTCTGCACTCCTATCCGGGCGCGGCGAGACGTGCGCCGGGGAACGAGCTATGCACCGTCGTTGCCATCGCGCAGGGAATGGATCATGCTCCGCAGGATCCGGAACGCGTCTGCCTGCTCGGTCTCGGTCATCCCCGCCAGCAATCTGACCTCGACGGACCGGACCGCTACGGTCGCCTTCTCGAGGCTCCGTCGGCCGCGAGGCGTGAGCCGCGTGGGAAGAACCTTCCCGACGGGTGCCTCCGCGGGCCTGGTCACGTAGCCGTCTCGTTCCAGGGCCTGGAGCAGCACGTTCATCGTCTGCCGTGTCACGAACGCGCCCCGCGCGAGCTCGGAGTTCGACAAGCCCGGTCGTTGAGCCAGCAGCTCGAGGCAGGAATAGTGCGTCACGCTCATCCCGAGCGGCCGCAGCACCTCCTCCATGGCTGCACGCAGGGCGCTCGACGCCTCTTTCAGCAGGTAGCCCAGTGACGTCTCCAGGTCGACGCCGGCACCGTCTCGGTCTTGACTCATGTCAGCATTCTGACATAGATTGAGCCGTGTCAGAAGACTGACACGAAGAGAAGGAGCATCATCATGCCCGCCACCGGCCCCGACTTCATCTCGCTCCAAGCGCGCGACCTCGCCGCTTCGCAGGCGTTCTACGAGCAGTACCTCGGCCTCGTCCGCTCACAGACCGGACCTCCGCACGCCGTCGTTTTCGAGACCAAGCCGATCGCGTTCGCACTCCGCGACATCGTTCCCGGCACCGATCTCGCCTCCGTTGCGCAGCCCGGCATCGGTGCCGCGATCTGGCTGCACGCCACAGACGTCCAGGCCATTCACGATGCACTGGTCGCCGACGGTCACACCATCGTCTCCGCACCGATCGACGGCCCCTTCGGTCGGACTTTCACCTTCGCCGACCCCGACGGCTACCAGGTCACTCTCCACGACCGCGCCTGACAGGCCGAACGCCACCGGAGGATCACCGGCCCCGAGGACCGGGTGGCACCTAAGGCTCGAGAATCCGGGCGACACTCGTTGCCTCTCGCAGTTGACGGCCGGCGTCAGGCCCCGACTACACCCTCTATGTCCATGGAGGTCCCCTACCGGTCAGCGGCGGGCGGAGGCGACGTCCTCCCGCACACCTTTGACGCCGTCGCACAACGACTCTCCGCGCCACACGCCGCTCTGAAAACCAGAAGCTATGCGCGAACTCGGATTGACCGGGGTTGAGATCAGCGGGCGGACCCATCGTGACGTTGGGCTCGTCAGGATAGGAACGTTGTGGTGCCGGGGGGGCTCAGGCGAGGGCGAATTCTCCGTCCGTGATGCTCATGGTGAAGGCATTCCATTCGCTGGGCGTGAAGACGAACGCCGGCCCGCGTGCCCGGCGTCGGGATGGGGGCGTCGTGATGAACCCAGACGTTCTGCTCACCGCGCCGAATATCTCTGTGGCTGCGCCGAGGTCGAGTTGGCCAACGCAAAGTTGCGGCGGCACCGTGCGTGCCGCATCCAGCGGTGCGCGTGGAAGCGGGTCGCGTCCTACACACTCGTGTGGCACGGCCGGATCGTGCCATCGAAGCTGAGCCCGCCGAAAGCGCGGAATCGACTTCCCTGTCGACACCATCGACCGTGCCCTCGCCGAGGGCGCACCCGAACTCCTGACATTGCGGCAAGTGCTGGACGGGCTTGCCCAACTGGCACTGCCGCCGACTTCCCGCCGCAACGGCGGCGAGAGGTAATCGGCATTGGTGCATGGCAGATTGTGCACAGCGTCCTAGTGGTAGTCGTGTGCTGTGCGTTCGCGATGGTCGGGCGGGTCGCGTGTGGCCGATGAACCAGCCGCGCCGCGACCGACCCACCAAACGTCACTGCCGATTGCGCCCGGTCGAATGGCCGAAGGCGTGGACGTGCGGCCTGCCAGAGGAGCCGTTCACTCTCGCCGATGCCCATGCGGCGATGCAACTGCACCGCGAACACGACTGCGCCCGCGCACGCCGCCTTCGACGCACTGGTCGTAGCCGGACGCGTCCACCCCGATTCGACACGCCGACACCGATTCTGGGGCAAACCCCGGTAAACCGACACAAAAGACGCACCCCAGCAACAGCAATGCCACCCCCCCCACCCCACCGCAGATCGGATCCGAATGACGGACGGGAGTTCGCGCATACCTTCGATGCGGTCGCACATCGACTCTCCGCACGACACACCGGCCGGAAAACCAAAAGCTATGCGCAAACCCCGATTTGGCGCCCGTCCGGAGTCGGCGCCGATATCCGGCGGATACGGTCACCGGCATGAGCTGGTGGGGTTTGGTGCAGGCCAGGCTGATTCGGGACATGGTCGCACTGGTGCAGGCGGGCGTGAACATCCTCGAGGTCGCCATGTCGGTCTGCTTCGGTAGCGCGGTGCCTTCAGTCGCGCCTTCCACGCCTTCGCGGGCTGCACCTCGGTCGAGTACCGCCACCGGGTGGCCGCCCGATGAGTCGGCCATGGTGTAGCCAGGTACACCATCCATTCGGGAGCGCGCTTCCTCGCCCCGGCTTGTCGTCGTCGGCATCGTTGGGGTAGAGAACTTCCGTGTCAGACTGGAGAATATCATTCTCTTAATTTCTCGACGACGACATCGGTTTCGATGAAGCTGGTTACCTGCGTGGCGTACTTCGCACTCTCGGGCTGCCAGGCGGGGCCCGCGGCCGACAACAGGAGGATCGGATGACGACAGTAGGCATCGCGACCGGTGCGGGCCGGGGCATGGGCAATTCATGTGCGCAGCGCATGGTGGACATGGTGGACGTGCTGCTGCTCGTCGACCGGGACGAGGCGACGGTGACCGCGGCGGCCGAGGAACTGGACCAGGCCGGGCGCGCGAGCGTCGAACCGTTCGTCCTCGACATCACCGACGTCGACGGGTTGGCCCGACTCGCAGCGCGCACAAGCGAACTCGGCACACTGCGTGCGGTCGCGCACGCGGCGGGCATCTCACCGAGCATGGGGGATTGGCGCCGGATCTTCGAAGTCGACCTGATCGGCACGGCTCGGCTGGTCGAGGCGCTACGGCCGCTCGCCACGACCGGCACGGCGCTGGTGTGCTTCGCGTCCATGTCGCCGCTGCTCGATCCCAGCGTTCCCGACCCCGCCGCATTGGCGATTCTGGACGAGCCGCTCGACGAGAAGTTCCTGGAGCGCTTGCGCGAGACGCTCGGCGGATCCATCGAGAACACCGGCATCGCCTACAGTTGGGCCAAGCGCGGTGTGCACAGGTTCGTTCGGCAGGAGGCGCTGCGCCTCGGTCCGGCCGGTGCGCGCATTTGTTCGGTATCGCCCGGCATTATCGCGACTCCGCAGGGCAAACAGGAAGCCGAGAAGCATCCGATCATGGCCAGGCTGGTCGAGGGCACGCCGCTGCGGCGGATGGGCAAATCGGGTGAGGTGGCCGCCGTAGTCGCCTTCGCGCTGTCCGACCAAGCCAGCTTCCTCAATGGCATCGACCTGCTCGTCGACGGCGGCGCGTATGCCGCTGTTCAGGTCGCGGCCGAGAAATAGGTTCACTCTTTGTCGGGCTCGGCCACTCATGGCCGAGCGACCGGTACTGCTGGTATTGATTGTACCGACCGATAGGTCTAACATTCGATTGTTGCCTGGCACGAGGCAGTCGAACGGAGTCGCAGATGAGGTTTGTTCGCGAGGTAGTCGCGTGACCGCGCCGGACGGTGTGCTGGTGGTCGGTGCGTCGGCGGCCGGACTGTCGACGGTCGAATCACTGCGGCGCAAGGGTTTTCATGGCGCGATAACAGTGCTCGGCGATGAGCCGCATGCGCCCTACGATCGGCCGCCGCTGTCCAAGCAGGTGCTTTCTGGTGTGTGGGAGCCGGACCGGGCCGCGCTGCGCAAGCAGGAGGTGCTGGCGGCGTTGGATGCCGAATTCGTACTCGGGGCCGCGGCGACGGGGTTGGATCCGACGACCCGGACCGTGCGCACTGCTACCGGGCACGAATTGCGGGCGGAGGCGGTCGTACTTGCGACGGGAGTGCGTGCGCGCACCTTGCCCGGCCAGGACGGCCTGACCGGGGTGCACGTATTGCGCACACTCGACGACGCACTGGCGCTTAGGGCGGATCTACTGATCGGCTCGCGATTGGTCGTCGTCGGCGAGGGCGTCCTCGGTGCCGAAATCGCTGCCACCGCACGTACGCTCGGGCTGGACGTGACCATGACCGGCCCGCAGCCGGCCCCCATGGGTTTGCAGGTCGGGCCCATGGTGTCGAAACTGTTGGCGGACTTGCACACCGAGCGCGGTGTGCGACTGCGGCTCGGCACCGGCGTCATCGGCCTGGACGGCGTGGACGGCCGGGTTACCGGCGTGCGGCTCGGCACCGGCGAGGTGCTGCCCGCCGATGTGGTGGTGGTCGCGATCGGCGCGGCCCCGGCGACCGAGTGGCTGAAAGACAGTGGGCTGCGGCTGGATAACGGTGTGGTCTGCGATTCCCGCTGCCGCGCCGCCGAGGGAATCTACGCCGTCGGTGATCTTGCGCGGTGGCATCACGAGCTGTTCGGCGAGTTGATCCGCCTGGAGAACCGGACCAATGCCACCGAGCAGGCCGCGGCCGTCGCGGGGGTGATCATGGGGGAGGACCAGCCATACGTGCCGGTGCCCTACTTCTGGACCGATCAATTCGACGTGAAGGTCCAAGTGCACGGCAGGCTTCCCATCGGCGCCGAGGTAGACATCGTCGACGGTGACCCGGCGGGCGGAAGGTTCGTCGCGCGCTACCGCGATGCGGGTGTCGTCACCGGCGTCCTCGGCTGGAATATGCCCAAACAGACTCGCCTGCGCCGACAGGACATCGTCGATGCGCTCGCGAGTCCGGCGGCCACCAGCGCTGCGCCCTGATTGCCTTCAGCCCCAGTCCAATTCACCGAAAGACCAGGAGATACCCGATGAAGGTCGTCATCGACGAAGACAAGTGCGTCGCGGCCGGACAATGTGTCGCCGCCGCTGCCGAGGTGTTCGACCAGCGCGACGAGGACGGCATCGTGGTGCTGCTGAACGAACACCCGTCGGCCGAACAGGCCGAGGACGTCCGTCAGGCGGCGGCCGTCTGTCCCGCGATGGCGATCTCCATCGAGGAATGAAATGTCGACCCAAGGAGAGCCGATAATGGCCGAGACCGTGGATATCCCCGAGTACCCGACGCCGCGAGATGCCAAGTGCCCCTTCCTTCCGCCGCCGGAATTGCGCGAACTGCACACCGCCGGTCTGCCGCTGTCGCGGGTCCGCACCTGGGATGGCCGGACTCCATGGCTCATCGCCTCGCATGCCGCTCAGCGACAGGTCATGGCCGATCCGCGGGTCAGCGCCAACGACCATCTACCCGGATTCCCGTATATGACCCCGGCCATCGCGGAGACGATCCACGACCGGCCCAAGACGCTGTTCGACACCGACGGCGCCGAGCATGCGCGGTTGCGCCGGATGCTGACGAACTCGTTCACCCGCGGGCGGATGGAGAAGGTTCGACCGGCGATCCAGTGGGTAACCGACGAACTCATCGATAAGATGCTGGCTGGCCCGAATCCGACCGATCTGGTGGAGGCGCTCTCGCTGCCGCTGCCGTCGCTGATGATCTGTGAGCTGCTCGGTGTGCCGTATGAGGATCACGACTTCTTCGAGGAACACGCCAAGATCACCAATGGTCGGGAGGTGACCCCCGAGGAGAACAACGCCTCGAATGCGGCGCTCGGCGCTTATCTCGGCAAGCTGATCGTGGCCAAGATGGAAAACCCTGAAGAGGACGTGGTCTCCGACCTCGCGACCCGGGTCAAGGCGGGCGAGCTGGATATGCCCGGCGCCACCATCATGAGCATGATCATGCTCATCGCCGGTCACGAGACCAGCGCGAATATGATCACGCTCGCGACCGCGCTACTGCTGCAGAATCCGGATCAGCTGGCGCTGCTGCGCGAAACCGAGGATAAGAAGGTCATCGCGGGCGCGGTCGAGGAACTGCTGCGCTATCTGACCATCCCGCATCTGCTGCAGCGGCGCATCGCCACCGAAGATATCGAGGTCGAAGGCCGCAGGATCCGAGCGGGGGAGGGCATCATCAGTTCGTTGCCCGCGGCCAACTTCGACCCGAAGGCCTTCCCCGAGCCTGAGAAGCTCGATCTGCAGCGCGAGGCGCGTCATCATCACGCGTTCGGCTGGGGCCCGCACCAGTGCATCGGCCAGCAGCTCGCGCGCATCGAACTCGAGGTCGTATTCGGCACCCTCTACCGCCGTATCCCGACGCTGCGGCTGGGCGTCGACTTCGATCAGCTGCGGTTCAAGGGTGATTCGCTCGCCTACGGCATCTACGAACTGCCTGTTGCCTGGTAGCGAACAGTATCCTCATTCGACGGCGTCGATGCCGCCGTCATCTTCCCGACTCTGTCGCTGTTCGTGCTGTTCACCGACGACCACGAGTTGTCGATGGCGCACGCGTGCGTCTACAACGGTTCCATTGTCGAGCGCTCCTATACAAGGACCGGATGCGCCCGACCGCCGCCATCCCCGTCACCGATGTTCCGGAAGCGGTCGCCGAGATCGAATGCTGTGCTCGCGCCGGACTCGGGACCATCCTGCTGCCGGAGCTTCCGCCGGTGCTGCACTGGTCGCGGTATTACGACCCGATCCGGGCGGCCGCGCAGGCCAACGGCATGCCGGTGTTCTTTCATGTCGCCACCGGCAGGGTTCGGTCAAGGAGGAACCTCGCAGACAGCGGTCACCGTCAAGGCGCTGATGATGGCGGTCAATATGGGCAAGGGGCAGCTCACCGATGACATGGTGGCGGGCCGGACCATGCGCGTCGGCAATACCGCCTCGGCGATTCCACCGGGCATCATCGCCGATCTGGTCGGCGGTCGCGTGTGAACGCATTCCGAATCTGCACTTCGACCTGGTCGAGTACAGCGCGGGCCGGCTCGTCTCGTACCTGGGCGTGGTGGACCGCTCGTGGCGGTCGGGCACCGGACAGGACCCGGACTGGTGGCTCGGTTTCTGGGACGACACCCGCTCACCGAAGGATCAGCCGACCATGGGACGGCTGTTCAGCATCAATGCCAAATGGCCATGGCCGCTGAAGCCGAGTGAACACGTACAGCGCCAGATCCACGTCCAGTTCGCCGATGACCCGACCGCGGTCAAGGCCCGCCACATCACCGGGTTGTCGACGATCATGTGGGGCAACGATTACCCGCACGCCGAGGGAACTTTCCGCGGCAGCGCCGAATGCATTGCCGAGAATTTCGAAGGGATTCCCGACGACGATCGCGGCCATCCTGGGCGGCACCCTCGCCGATATCGTCGGCTTCGGCAAGTCCAAGAAGCTCGCGGAGGTTTCCGAGGGCGTCTGACCCGCGCTCGCATGCCCGGAGCGCGGCCACTCCGGGCACGTCGCGTTGTCAGTTGCCCCTCGTCGGCCGGATTCGCCGACAGGTCCACGCCATTCGGGAACCACCATGGCGCCCTTGCCGGCGAGCAGGAGTGTCGAGCACTCCCAGCAGGAGGGGGCCGCGAACCGGCTTCATCGGCGGATCCAGCTGTCAGAACAGGTAGCGTCCGCCGTTCACGCTGAGCGTCTGTCCCGTGACGTAACCGGCTTCGTCGGAGGCGAGGTAGGCGACCGCGTGGCCGATGTCCTCCGGCTGCCCGGCCCGCTTCATCGGCATATGCGCCGCCGCCGCTTCCACATCGATGGTCTGGCGGGTCAGCGGGGTGTCGATGAATCCGGGCGGAACGTGGTTGACCGTAATTCCCTGTTCGATGAACTCGACCGCCAGCGCCTTGGTCAGGCCGATCACGCCGCCCTTGGATGCCGCGTAGTGGGCCATGCCCGGGGCTCCGGTCTGCGCGGATGATGAGGAGATATTGATGATCCGGCCCCATCCGGCCGCGAGCATGTCGGGGATCAACGCCTTCGTGACCAGGAAGGGACCCTTGAGATTGATCCCGATCATCCGATCCCAAGATTCCTCGGCCAAGCTCGTGAAGGGCTCGTATGTGGTGATTCCGGCATTGTTGACCAGCACGGTGACGGGTCCGAGTTCGGCGTGGGTGCGGGCTGCCGACTCGGCGATGGCGTCGGCATTCGCCGCGTCGCCCGCCACCGCGATGGCTGTACCGGTCGCCTCGCGGATCGCGGCGGCGGTCTTCTCGGCGTTTTCGAGGTTCAGATCCCAGATCGCGACCGCGGCGCCTTTGGCCGCGAGTACCGTCGCGATGGACTTGCCGATCCCGCTACCGCCGCCGGTGACGACGGCGATTTTGCCTGCAAGTGACATTTTCGTTCCTTTGCGTCGAAATCGGTTGCCGGGCTGGGCTATTCACCCAGCGCGGCCCGGGCGGCGGTACGTGCCGCGGTCGCGCGCGGGAATCCGGCATAGCCGCTGGAGTGGTAGATGACCTCGGCGATCTCGTCCTTGGTAAGTCCGTTGGTCAAGCCGATTCGGACATGGTGGCCGAATTCGTTCTCGGCTCCGAGTGCGATCAGGATGCCGAGGGTGACCAGGCTGCGATCGCGTGGCGTGAGCCCCTCCCGGCCCCACAGCTGGGCCCAGACGCTGACCAGACCGATCTCGACGAGGTCCTCGCCGATCTGGCCGTCACGCAGGTCGATATCGCCCTCGGGAAAGACGCCGGGTAGGGCCGCGCGCATCACCGCGAGACCCTCGGTGCGCAAGTCGGTGTCCTTGGTTGTCATCAGCGACTCCCATCGCATTCTGTGGTGCTACAGGTTGCCTGCAATCTTAGAACAATCGGTCGGTACAATCAATGCTGGCGAGGCTGTTGATTCCGCTCGGATTCGCCTCTAGTCTCGTGACCAACGTCATAGACCGACCGGTCGAAACATCTTTGGCGTCGTACAGCAGGCGACCCATTCGAGAATTGGAGAACGTATGAGTGGATCGGCGAACGCCGCTGGTACGACGTCCGACGCCGTCGACGTCCTGGTGGTCGGCGCGGGCGTGACGGGCATCTATCAGCTGTACCGCGCCCGCGAGGAGGGCTTCACGGTCGAACTGCTCGAGGCGGGCGACGGCGTCGGCGGGACCTGGTACTGGAACCGCTATCCCGAGGCGCGTTTCGATTCCGAGAGCTACACCTACGGCTACCTGTTCTCCAAGGAACTGTGGGAAGAGTGGGAGTGGTCGGAGCGGTTCACCGGCCAGCCGGAGAACGAACGCTATTTCAACTTCGTGGTCGACCGATTCGATCTGCGCCGCCACATTCGATTCGGCGCTCGGGTGATCGCCGCGGAATTCGACGAGTCGGCCGGGATATGGACGGTGCGCACCGACGACGGCGCCGAGCATCACGCGCGCTTCCTCATCGCCGCGACCGGCGTGCTCTCGGTGCCGTTCATCCCGGAGGTGCCCGGATGCGAGAGCTTCGGCGGCCAACAGCATCACACCGGCCGCTGGCCCAAGACCCCGGTCGATTTCACCGGCAAGCGCGTCGCCATCATCGGCACCGGATCCAGTGGCGTGCAGATCGTTCCGGCCATCGCCGACCAGGTCGCCGCGTTGACGGTGTACCAGCGGACTCCGGACTGGTGCACGCCGCTGAACAACGCGCCGCTCACCCCGCAGGAACGGGCCGAGATCAAGGCCGACTTCGAACGCATCCGCGAGACGCTGAACACCTCGCCGAGCGGATTCCTGCATGACCTGCCCAGCCGCTTTTCCACCGACGATACGGCCGAACAGCGGCAGGCCTTCTTCGAAAAGATGTGGAACAGCCCGGGTTTCACGAAGTTGACCGAAAACTACATCGACTTCACGACCAACCCCGAAGTGAATAAGGAATTCTGCGAATTCATCGCGAACAAGATTCGCGGCATCGTCACCGATCCCGAGACCGCCGAGAAGCTCATCCCGCAGGACCACATCTACGCCGGTCGGCGTCCACCCTTCGTGACCGGCTACTTCGAGGCCTACAACAAACCGAACGTTTCGCTCGTCGCGCTCAAACAGACTCCGATCATCCGTATTACCGAGACCGGAATCGAGACGGCCGAAGGCCTGCGTGGGTTCGACATCATCATCTGGGCGACCGGCTACGACTTCGGTACCGGTGCGCTCAATCGGCTCGGCGTCCGCGGCCGCAATGGTCTTGCGCTCGAGGACTATTGGGCGGAAGGGCCCAACACCTACCTGGGCGTCGCGACGGCGGGTTTCCCGAACTTCTTCTTCCCCGGCGGACCGCACGGCGCACTCGGCAACAATCCGCGCTACGCCGGTGACCAGGTGGACTGCGTCATCGGGGCGCTGGTCCACGCGCGCGACAACGGTTACGAAGTGATCGAGGTGGACCCCGCCGCGGAGGCGGAGTGGACCGAAACGGTGAACGGCAGCGGATCGCTGTTCTTGGAGAGCAGCTATTTCTTCGGGTCGAACATTCCCGGCAAGGCGGTCAAGCAGCTGCTGAATCCGACCGGGCGGCCCAACCTGCAGCGACTGATCGCCGAACTCGCCGCGAACGATTACTCGGCATTCATCTTGTCCAAAGTCGAGGAAGCGGCCGCGTAATAGCGATCGAGCAGACAATTTGCGTTCAACGATGGAGAGAAAATGAGCGAATCCAACGAAGCCGGGATCGCGGCCGGTGTCCGTGCGGCGATCGGCGCCCATACCCAGGCGCAGGACGCGGGGCAGGCCGATGAAATCGTGGCCCTGTACGCGTCCGACGGGGTGCTAGAGATTCCGGGCATGGACCCGATCAGCGGTCACGACGCATTGCGGGCGGCATTCGAAGGCTGGGCACCGACGGCGCCGCAGCGTCACCTCGTGGCCAACACCTTGATCACCGCGGTGAGCGCGGACGAGGCGACGGCCGTCAGTGACGTGGCGTTTTTCCAACGCGGTGAGACGGGGTGGGCGGTGCAGGTCGTCGGTCGATATGAGGACACGCTGCGGCACAGCGACGGCGCCTGGCTGTTCCAGCACCGCAAGACGACATACCTGACCTAGCAGCGCCGAATCCGCCAGAAGCAGAACATCTTTGGAGAATCAATGAGCGAGTCCACCCAAGCGCAGGTCGCGCACGGGGTCCACACCGCCATCGCCGCATACGCGCATGCGCTCGACGACGGGCGAACCGACGATATCGTCGCGCTGTTCAGCCCGGATGGTGTCAGCGAGATCATGGGCGTCGGCACCTTCGAGGGCCACGAAGCCATCCGTCAGGTCTATGCCGGATTGCTGCCGACCCAACCGCAGCGGCACCTGGTGGCCAACACCGTCATCACCTCCTGGTCCGAGGATGCGGCGACCGCCAACAGCGACCTGGTCTTCCTGCAGCGCGGCGCATCGGGTTGGGCCGTGCTGATCGCGGGCCGCTACGAGGACACCCTGCGTCGCGATGACGGCGCATGGCGGTTCCAGCACCGCAAGACCACCTACGTGATGTGAGAGATAGGAGCAACCCGTGACCAAACGGTGGAAGCAACGCCCGCCCGGCTCGAACTGGGGCGATTTCGGCGACGACGATGAGTTGGGGCGGGTCAACCTGCTCACCCCGGAGAAGGTTCTGCAGGGGGTGCGCGAGGTCGAACACGGCATCACCTTCAGCCTGAGCCTACCGCTGGACTATCCGGGCGGTACCGCGCTGAACCAGCGGCGGTATCCGCCGATCCTGCGACCCACCGAGGATCTGGCGCACAACCAGGACACCTTCTACAACGTCGTCGCGCGTGACAAGATCGCCCCGAGCTTCATCGATCTGTGGAGCGACGATGTCGTGACGCTCTGGCTGCAGTATTCGACGCAGTGGGACTCGCTGGCGCATCAGGGCGCATTGTTCGACGCGGACGGTGACGGTGTCGCGGAACCGGTGTACTACAACGGTTTTCGCCCCGGGACCGATATCGTCGGTCCGCAGCAGGACGCCAAGGGTGACGGCAGCGGAAGTGTCTCCTTCGCCAAGCACCTCGGCTGCGAGCACATGGCCGCGCACGGCATGCAGGGCCGCGGCGTCCTGATCGACGTGTCGCACCTCGGGAGCGACTGGCAGCCGGTCGATTTGAAGATGCTCGAGGACATCATGGCGAAGGACAATGTCGTCGTGGAACCGGGCGACATGTTGCTGCTGCACACCGGGTTCGCCACCCAGGTTCTCGCCTGGGAGAAGAATCCGGGCCCAGAGATCCAGGCCATGTATCCCTACCTCGATGCGACGGATGAGTCGCTGTTGGAGTGGATCGCCGAATCGCAGATCTCGGCGCTCGTCTCGGACAACTACGCGGTCGAGGGCTGGGCACCGGACAGCGAGACCCCGCACACGTTGCTGCCGATCCACAACCTGTGCCTGTTCAAGCTCGGCATCCCGCTCGGTGAACTGTGGTACACCGAGGAATTGGCGACCTGGCTACGCGAACATCAGCGCAGCCGCTTCCTGCTGACTGCGCCGCCACTGCGCCTGCCCGGCACGATGGGCAGCCCGCTGACCCCGGTCGCGACCGTCTGACGCGGGCCGCCGGAATCCAGGGTTCGGTTCGGTGCGGGTGAGGCGCGAAGCCTGACCTGCACCGAACTGTTTTCGTTCGATGGAAGGGAGCGCCGCGATGCCCACCATGCGTACCGAACGCGCGAAAACCGCCCGCTACCACCGCAAGCGGGAGCAAGTGGTGGATGTGGCAGTCGAGCTCTTCTCGAAGAACGGCTATGCGAGCACCGGGGTCGCCGATATCGGCACCGCCGCCGGACTGGCCCGCGGCGCGCTGTACTACTACATCGGTTCCAAGGAAGAGTTGCTGGCCGAGATCCACGACCGCGTAATGGATCCGCTGCTCACCGAGGCTTCGGCGATCGTCCGGCTGGATATCGGTTTCCAGACCCGGCTGCGATTGCTCTCGGAATCGCTACTGCGCCAGATCGTGCACCGACAAGATCATGTGTGGGTCTTTCTGCACGAGCACCACCAACTGCAGGGTGAATACCGCACTCGATTCCGGGCCAAGCGCCAGCGTTTCGAATCGCAGATCCGCGAGGTGCTCGCCGACGGGCATCGTCAAGGCCAGCTCCGGGTGCGGGATCTGGAGCTCGCCACACTCGCGTACCTGAACCTGCACAACTACACCTATCAGTGGGTGGGTCGGCGCGCGGATCTGAAGGTGGACGAGCTCGCTCGCTTCTATTGCGAGATCTTTTCGAATGGAATCCTGGTCGAGCGGGTCGACGAGTCGGCGGCCGAAGCCGAACTGGCGCACGGCCGTTCCGTGCTCGGTGTGCTGCTCGCGAAGGGGCTCGATCACTAGCGAGCAAGCCCGTCGCTTGCCTATAGGGTGCGCCAAGCGACGGGCTGCTGCCTAGCTCTGTGTCATCTGAGCGAACTGATGCTTCAGGAATGTGGCGGACCAATTCATCAGGTCCGTCGGCACGTAGTAGTCGGTCTCGTCATTGATCGTCGCCCAGTGCGAGGCGACTTCCTCGATCGTGGCCGGGCCCGGGGCCAGGTACCCTTCGGTCGAAGCCAGGAACAGCCGCGCGAAGCGGCCCGCCCCCGCAGTGTAGATCTCGCCGTTGACCGGACAGTTTTCGTGCGCCAGGAAGGCGGCCATCGGAGCCACCGACTCCGATGGCATGACCGCTGCGGCAGCCGCGGCATTCTCGTCGCTATCGGGATCGCCACCGGCCATGCGGGTATAGGCCGCGGGCGCAAGCAGATTCACCTTGATCCCGTGCGGTTCACCCGCCAGCTTCGCGCTGCGCGCCAGGCCGATGAGGCCCGCCTTCGCCGTCGCGTACGGCAGGTTGACGTCCATGCCGAAGATGCCGCTCGAGGTGGTCAGCACGACCCGGCCATAGCTCTGATTCAGGAAATGCGGCCACGCGGCCTTCATGGTGTTGAACGAGCCGAGCAGATGCACGGCGAGGTGCCGCTCGACATTGTCCAGTTCGACATCGGGCAGGCCCGCGTACCTGACGATCCCCGCGTTGTTGATCAGAATATCGATGCGGCCGAACCGGTCCACCGCAGTGTCGATGATCGCCTGGGCTCCGGCCGGTGCCGAGACGTCGTTGCCGTCGGCCACGGCCGAACCGCCCGCCGCGATGATGCCGTCGACAACCGCCTGGGCCGGTGTGGTGTCGGCGCCTTCGCCCTCGATCGATCCGCCGAGGTCGTTCACGACGACACTGGCTCCGCGTTCGGCCAGGAGCCGGGCGTGGGCTCGCCCGATGCCGCGACCCGCGCCGGTAACCACCGCAACGCGGCCCTCGAAACTCAACTCACTCATTCGCGACTCCTGTCGTACTCCATTGTCGATCGGTGGCCCCGGTCACCGTATTTTAGACCAATCGGTCAGTACATACAATGAAAGTCAGCGACCCTGGAAGGTTGCCTTGCGCGGGCCGTCCTCGACGAAGCTGCGCAGGCCGTGCTGTCCGTCCGCGCTGGCGAAGCATCGGGTGATCAGGTCGGCCTCCAGTGCCAGCCCGTCCTCGAGCGACATGCCGAAGCCGTCATTGATCGCCTGTTTGGCGTACCTGAGTGCGAGCGGGCCGCGGGCGTAGGAGAGGCCTCGCGCTACGGCGTCGTCGAACACATCGGCGTCGTCGAGTAGTTGGTCGATGAGGCCGATGCGCAAGGCATCCTCCGCGCGCACCAGGCGTCCGGTGAGGATCAGATCCTTCGCGCCGGCTATTCCGATAGTCCGCGAAAGGCGTTGCGTTCCGCCGGAGCCGGGCATGATCCCGAGCGTGATCTCGGGCAGGCCGAGGACCGCCCCGCGACCGGCGATGCGGAAGTCGGCGGCCAGTGCCAGCTCGCAGCCGCCGCCCAGCGCGTAGCCGTTGATCGCCGCGATCGTGATCTGCGGAGCCGTCGCCAGGGCATGGAAGGCGTGTTGCAGCACGCGGTTTCGTCGACCGAACGCCGCTGGGGACAGGCCGAGCATCTCCTTCACGTCGGCACCGGCCGCGAAGTGTTCGCCGCCGGTGATCACGACCGCCCGATAGATGGTGCTGCTGTGCAGTTCCGCCGCTGCGGTTTCGAGCAGATCCCACATCTCCTGGTCGAGTGCGTTCACCGGATGGCGCTCGATGCGCAGGATGGCCAGTCGCTCGTCGACGGGGTGTGGCTCGAGCCCGACCTTTGCGGGTGCTGGATTGCTGCTCACTATTCGATGCCTCCGTTGATGTGCTACGTTCACGGTTGAGTGTACCGACCGGTCGAAGAATTTATCGGTGGATGGACGGTGAGATGCAATGGGTATGGGGCATGCCGACGTATCGGGGCGACGCGTAGTCATTACCGGCGCCGGACGCGGCCTGGGGCGGGTGCTCGCGACCGCCTTCGATGCCGCGGGGGCGCAACTGGGAGTGGTCGCGCGATCGGAAAACGCGCTGCGCGAAGTGGCCGACTCCCTGCGGGGTGAGCCTTTGGTGTGCGCGGGTGATGTCCGTGACGACGAGTTCAACGACACCGTCGCCGAACGCATGGTCGAACGCTTCGGCGGCGTCGACGTGTGGATCTGCAATGCGGGTGTGTCACCAGAGGTTTCGGAGGTGACGCAGACCAAGCCCGCCGTCTGGCGCGACATCATCGACGTGAACCTGACCGGGACCTTCCTCGGCGCGCGTGCGGCAGCGGCGGTGATGGGGGAGGGCGGCCGGATCATCGTCACGGGTTCGGTCATCGGTCAGCGGCCGCGTGCCGGACTGTCCGCATACGCGGCCTCCAAGAGCGGTTCCCATGCACTTGTCCAGGCTTTGGCACAGGAACTCGGACCGCGTGCGATCACCGTCAATGCGGTGGCGCTCGGCTGGTTCGACACCGGGATGGGAGCGCACTGGCACCGCGATGCCGAGCGCGAGAACGATATCGTCGGCCATACCGCCCTCCGGCGTTGGGGAACTCCCGCCGACTTGCCCGGCATCTATCTGTTCCTGGCCGCCGAATCCTCGGCCTACGTCACGGGCGCCACGATTACGGTCGACGGCGGATATTCACTGATGTGAGCATTGCCGCGCGCTACACGTGCTGGAACCCGCGGATATTCGGGAATCGGTACAGCATCAGCAGTCCCCTGGGGTAATAAAGTATCCTGATTTCTATCGCGGCCGCCCCGAGCAATGCATTCCCAACTACCGGCCGTGTTCGAGGAGATTCCATGAGCGTGCCGCCCGTTCTGTGTGACCGACTGCGTCTGCCCGTAATCGCGTCCCCGATGTTCATCGTGTCGAATCCGGAATTGGTGATCGCCCAGTCGACCGCGGGCATAGTCGGATCGTTCCCCTCACTCAATGCGCGCCCGGAATCCGAACTCCGACACTGGCTTACCCGGATCACCGAGGCGCTGGCCGAATTCGATGCCGAACATCCGGACACCCCGAGTGCGCCGTATGCCGTGAACCTGATCGTGCACAAGACCAACGACCGGCTCGACCACGATCTCGCAGTGGTCGAGGAATTCCGCGTCCCCATCGTGATCACCTCGCTCGGTGCTCGGCCGGAGGTCAATGACCGCATCCACGCCTACGGCGGCATCGTGCTGCACGATGTGATCAACAATGCCTTCGCCCGCAAGGCCGTCGACAAAGGCGCGGATGGACTCATCGCCGTGGCAGCGGGCGCGGGCGGTCATGCCGGAACCCAGTCGCCGTTCGCCCTGATCCAGGAGATCCGGAGTTGGTTCGATGGACCGCTGGTCCTGTCCGGATCGATCGCACATGGCAACTCGGTATTGGCCGCCCAGGCGGCGGGAGCCGACTTCGCCTATATCGGGTCGACGTTCATCGCCACCGACGAGGCGAACGCGGCGCCCGACTACAAACAGATGATCGTCGATTCGACCGCCTCGGACATCGTTTACAGCAACCTCTTCACCGGCGTGCACGGCAACTACCTGCGTGGCAGCATCATCGCCGCCGGCCTCGACCCCGACGCCCTACCCGGATCCGACTCCGCGGCAATGAATTTCGCCGGTGGCAGTGCGAAGGATGCGAAGGCGTGGCGTGATGTGTGGGGTGCCGGTCATGGCATCGGTTGCGTCGACGCGGTGCGCCCGGCGGCTGCCGTCATCGAACGCCTCATCGAGGAGTACGAGACGGCCCGGACCCGGCTTTCGGCCGTGCCCGTCCCTTCGTGACGGCGTGCGCAGGGGACTCCGCGCGCCGGTCGACCTGGTGAGTCTTTGCGTAACTGTCATGTCGCTGGGTATGGCGGGTTATGAGGGCTGGTAGCGAAGAAGGTGAGATCGTCATGATGATGGATATGTTCTGGATGGCAGTGAACTTTCTGCGTTCCATGATGGGCATGTAGTCCCGCACCACATCCAAGGCCGGTTCCTGCCGTAGCAAGGGCCGGCCGACGCCTATCCTTCCTCGGCCGCCGGTGAAAGATCTCCTCGATTCCGCGTCCGATGCCCTCGATGAGCATGGCGCCAGAACTGTCCGATGCGTCGATACAGCAACTGCGCGTCCTCTTCGGGCGAGCCCGACTCGTCCGCCGCGTCAGGCAAGGGGTGGCTCATGACGGGTCTCGAATAGTGCCGAGAGGCTATTGACAAGAATCGGCATGAGGGTGCTATACATTAGGGGAGGCTTACCTCTTTAGATGAGGCTAACCTCGTGAAGTGTCCCGCTCGCACAATGAGGCATCCGTGTACGTCTGTATCTGCAACGCCGTCTCCGAATCGGATGTGCACAGCTGTGTCGCCGCAGGCGCCAGCTCGACCGCGCAGGTCAAAAAGGCGTGCGGTTGGAAGCCCGGCTGCGGTAGCTGCACGCGCCGCCTTTCGGAGCTGGTCGGCCGGGCCTGCGCGGCCCCTGCCCAAGCCGTCGAGGTGCCCGCGGCATAGCCCGACACGATAGGCCGTCCTTACCGATTCGCCGGTTGTGAGCTGTGACACGATCACATTCATGGAAGGCGATAAGGAAATCATCTCAGTGCTCAATGAGCAGCTGACAGCGGAACTTACGGCCATCAATCAGTACTTCCTGCACGCCAAAATGCAGGAGAACTGGGGTTTCACGAAACTCGCCAAACACACCCGCCACGAGTCCATCGATGAGATGAAGCATGCGGAGGTGCTGACTGATCGCATCCTCTTTCTGGAGGGTCTGCCCAACTATCAGAAGCTGAACCCGCTGCGCATCGGCCAGACCGTCCCCGAACAGCTGCGGGCGGATCTGAAGATCGAGATGGAGGCGGTGGATCGGCTGCGCGGCGGTATCGAGCTGATGCGCTCGCGCGGTGATGTCACCTCCGCGCGCATCTTCGAGTCCATCCTCGAGGATGAGGAATCGCACGTCGATTACCTGGAGACCGAACTCGACCTGATCGAGAAGCTGGGCGAGCAACTGTACCTGCAGCGTTATACCGACATCCCCGACGGCGACTGACATCGTCACCGGTTCCGGTCGGTCGATCGTGCGCCCGGAACCGGTGCTTATCCGATGCCACCGTCAGCGGATCGGCTGCGTGACGGCCGCGTGTTCGTCGTTGACCAGATGGAATGCGATCGCGAGGTCATCGATGACCGCCTGCCACGCCGCCTGGCTGCCCTCCCCGCGGGGATCGCGGGCCAGCGCGAGCAAAGTCGTCGCGGCATCCACGGCCTGAACCGCGGCAGCCAATAGCGCTGGCACGGGAGTCGGGGCATTTCGGGAGGCGAGTGTGGCGATGTTGTGACGCAGCCACCGCGCGTCGAACTGTGCCTGCGCCGATACATCGCCCACGGCGTCTTGCTCCGCGGTCGCGGCCATCGACCAGGGGCCCATGTACTGCTCAAGCGGCGCTTGGATTACCAAGTCCCGCAGCTCACTACTGATCAAGCCGTGTAGCCGACCCGCTAGTTCGGCGCGGTCGACGGGCGGATCGGCCGACCAGCCCGGAAGCGGTTCTACGTCGGCCTGCAATACCGCCAGCACTGCTCGTAATTGCGCAGCTGTTGCCACCTACGCCCCTCTCCGTCGTTCATTCCGAGCTACCGTTGTGCGACAACACTTCGTGGACCCAAACGAACTACTTCGAACCCTCCCGGCACCATTCGCTGCGCGGCCGTTCGCGTCGAAACGCCCCTCACCCGACGGTAAGTGCAGCCATGACGATACAGAAGCAGACAATATCGAGCTACCGACAAGCGGCAGCCAATATTCGCTGTATTCGATCGAAGTGAGTGTGGGTTCCGGACCGGGCGATATCGAGGGGCCGCCGCACCGGCTCGAGATCGCCAACAACCGCTGGATCGACCAGCGTTGTGTTCGACGGATTCGTCGTCCGCAGCGCGCGGGTGCGAGGGCCGGTCGCCGATCCACAGGCTTGGCGCGGCGGTCGAGGCGAAGCGGGACATCGTCGTAGGCCGAAGTTCCGCACAGCGGTAGTGCGAACCCCCGCATGGCGTCAGGTCGGAGTGAAACCAGTGCGTTCAAGACTTGAACCGATCTGGTTGAAAACCGGGGGCGCGGTTCTCTTCCTCGGCGTGCAACCGGGCGAAATCAATTGCGCGAACGCACCTCTGATGCCTGCTGTCGTGCGGCAGGCCTGCAGGTTAATATTGGGATGATTGCTTTCACCCGAATGCGGCGCGTCCGCACGACCGAAGGCTGGTGAGTCCGCCGATGTCGGTGTCGATGTTCGATGAGGCGCTTCCGCGCGGCGAACGTGATGGGGTCGGCCTGCGCGTCGGTGCGATCATCGACCGAGGTGGGGAAGTTCTGCTACTGGAGGCCCACAGCACAGGGCCGCTCCCACTCACCCGCAAGCTTCCGGGTGCCACCGTGGAGCCGGGCGAATCGGTCTCCGCCGCACTGATTCGCGGCGTCCGTGAAGAGACCGGACTGACCGTCACCGGCATCGGCCACCACATCGGCGATTTCGACTACCTGTCGCCGGCCGGAAAGCCGGTGCGGCGCTTGCATTTCGCCGTTGAAGTGGCGGCCACCAGCCCGATCGTCTTGTCCGCCCACGCGGATTACGTATGGGCACCCCTGGACGGAGAGCTGCTCGTGACGCCATCCATCCGCGGCATCCTCGAGGCCTACAAGGATCTCCTGCTCCACTGAGTGGTCATTCGCTACTCGATATAGGTTGTGCCAGTGGGGTTCTCATGCGGTGGCCGATCGATCGAACTCGTCGTGACCACACTGAACAAGAGCTGATCTGAGAGCTCGCATACTCACGGCGCTACGAACATCAGTGGGGGACTGCCGCTAAACGTCGATTCGTCACGCGCAGTTGCCGTTGTGTGCTGTTGATCAGATCGTCGACTTGCTCCGCCGTCAACTGCCCGCACGGCTGTCCCCAGTGCAGCGCGATATCGTCCCCTGGCGCCGCATCCGGGAGCGCGGCGTAGCCGTCGGTCCACACCGGGATGGTGCGCCGTATCGTCTCCGACAGTGCCAGGTGTGCGCCGTCCCAGCGCAACCGGCGGGTCTCGACAGTGAGGTCGTCGCGGTGGCGATCGAATACTGTCGCGGCGGTGATGCGGCAGTTGTCGAGGATTTCCAAGGGCTGGTCGCCGCCGATGGCGGCCAGCAGCCTGGTCCACGGGTAGACACCGAAGACGTGGAAGCTGTGGTTCGCGGCCGCTTCCGGGGCGAGGTCGGGCCCCAGATGGGACCAGTACACACCCGCGATCGGGGCGATCAGTCGCAGCAATTCGGCAAGGAACTCGGGGCCGTCCAGCTCGGCGCCGATGCCTCCACCCAGCCAATAGGATGCGACCAGTCGCTCATCGAGCGGGTCGGCAATGCCGGTCATGCGCGACATCGCCCGTAGGTAGGGCCATGCGCCGGAGAAGCCGCGCGCCAGGACGCGCACCCGCTCGCCATCGCGTTCACGCAGGGCCGCGGTGTGCTCGGGCCCGCAGTAGCCGAGGTGGTTGGGCGCGTACGCGTAGCGCGCGAACATCTCCACACCGTCCATCAGGTCGATTCCTCCGATAGCGTCGCGCTCCAACGGCTTTCGATGTCGCCGTAATGCCAGATCGCGAATGCGGCGGCCCAGGTGAACGCGAAGAGGCCGACGATGATGAACCCCATCGTGGCGAGGTCCAGGCCGCCGATCCAGGCGAGCACCCCATTGGTGACATCGAGTTTCTCGGTGAGGATGGAGATGAGCTCCTGGACACCGATCAGCAGCGCCACCGCGACCGAGAGCCCGGTGACCACGATGTTGTAGTAGATCTTGCGGATCGGACCGGCGAAAGCCCAGCCGTAGGCGTAGTTCATGAACGCGCCGTCCAGCGCGTCGAACAGCGACATGCCCGCCGAGAACAGAACGGGCAGAACGAGAATCGCGTACCAGGGCAGCCCGGTGGCGGCCGCGCCTGCGGCGATCACCAGCAGACCCACCTCGGTGACGGTGTCGAATCCGAGCCCGAACAACACCCCTACCGGATACATCTGCCACGGCTTGCGCACCGCGCGCACGACCGGCGCCAGGACCCGGTTGAGCAGGCCACGGGAGTCCAGTGCGCGCTCGAGTTGCTCTTCGCTGTAGCCGCCGCGTCGCATAGCGCGCAAGACTTGCCAGATCCCGATCAGCGCGGTGAGGTTCAGCAGTCCGATGAGGATCAGGAAGGTGCCCGAGACCGATGTCCCGAACACCCCGGTCCACCGCTGCAATCGCGAGTCCTCGTCTTGCAGGTTCCGCGCCAACGCGGTAACTCCGAGGGCCAGCAGCCCGACGAGAACGAAGACGACGGTGGAGTGGCCCAAGGAGAACCAGAAGCCGACCGCGAGCGGTTTTTGCTTGTCCGCCACGAGTTTTCGGGTGGTGTTGTCGATCGCCGCGATATGGTCGGCGTCGAAGGCGTGTCTCATACCCAGCGTGTAGGCGGTGACGCCGAGCCCGACGCCGAATATCGCGCCGTCCACCTCGTAGCCGTCCGGTACGACCAGCGATAGCAGCGTCCCCCATCCCACGATGTGCAGTGTGACGATCGTTGCTGCCATGCCGAGGATGCTGCGACGCTGTCCGCCGTCGAGTCCGGCCCAGGTATCTCGCAGCCTCGTGGTGATTGTCGCCATCCCCACGGTCCCATCTTTCCCACTCGTTCGGCGGACCACCCGCCGTGTTCAACATATTCGCGGAAGTTGTTCTCCTGCGGGTAGGTCGACGACACGGGTACCGCCGAGGGCGGTGCGGGCCACCACCATTCCCGGATGCTCGGCAACGCAATGACCCACGATCGTCGCGCGGGCGCCGAGCGGATGCGCACGCATGGCGTCGAGGACGCGGTCGGCGTCCGCGGCGGGTACGAACGCGACGAGTTTGCCTTCATTGGCGACATACAGCGGGTCGAGACCGAGCAACCCGCAGGCATCGCGCACCCCGACGGGCACCGGAATCGCCCGTTCGTCGAGTTCGACGCCGACGCTCGCGGCGCGGGCGATCTCGTTGAGTGAGGCGGCCATTCCGCCGCGCGTGGGATCGCGCATCACGTGCACATCCGCGCCGGTGGCGAGCATCGCCGCGACCAAACCGTGCAGCGGTGCGGTATCGCTGCACAGGGTCGTGCCGAACTCGAGGCCCTCCCGGCAGCTCAGCACCGCGATACCGTGCAGTCCGATCTCACCGCTGACCAGCACGATATCGCCGGGTCTGGCCCGCTGGGGACGGATGTCGACGCCTGCTGGCACCAGTCCGATGCCCGCGGTATTGATGAAGATGCCATCGCCGTGCCCGGCGTCGACGACCTTGGTATCGCCGGTGACAAGCCGGACCTCGGCCGCGAGCGCGGCGGTGCCGACGGCTTCGGCTATGCGGGCGATCTCGGCCAGCGCGGTGCCCTCTTCGAGGATGAACGCGGTGGACAGCGCCATCGGTCGGGCACCGGACATCGCCAGATCGTTCACGGTGCCGTTCACGGCGAGGTCACCGATCGAGCCGCCGGGAAACACCAGCGGCTTGACCACGAACGAATCGGTGGAGAACGCCAGCCGCACATTGTCGAGGGTCAGCACCGCCGAATCGCCGAGTTCGGTGTCGGCGGCCGCGCCGAACGCGGGCAGGAACAGGTGCTCGATCAGCTCGCCCGACATCGCACCGCCGCCGCCGTGCCCCATCACGATATTGGGCGCGTCGCGCAGCGGCATGGGGCAAACCCAGCCGTCGATGTCGACCGGGGGCGATGTGGCTGCCCCGCTGCCGTTGGTTTCAGGCATGGGCGGCCTCCGCGGGGAGATCGAGGCGCCGGTACAGGTAGTACGCGGCACACGCGCCTTCGGAGGAAACCATTGTGGCCCCCAACGGGTTTCGCGGAGTGCACGTCGTGCCGAACGCGGCGCACTCGTGCGGTTTGATCAAACCTTGGAGCACCTCACCGGAACGACATACCGAAGACTCCGCGGTGTGCATATCCCCGACAGAGAAACGATGTTCGGCGTCATACTCCCGATAACGCGGCGACAGCCGCCACCCGCTGCGGGGGATTACGCCGATACCGCGCCACGCCCGGTCGGTGACCTCGAAGACGTCCTCGAGCATCGCCTTGGCCGCTGGATTCCCGGCTGCGGCCACCGCGCGTGGATAGGCGTTCTCGACCTCGTGGCGTCCCTGTTCGAGCTGGAGCACGGTGCGCCGGATGCCCTCGAGGATATCCAGCGGTTCGAATCCGGTGACCACCATCGGGACCTTGTATTTCTCGGCCAGCGGCGGGTATTCGCCGGTGCCCATCACCGTGCAGACATGTCCGGCGGCCAGGAATCCCTGGACTCGGCAGCTTGGCGACTCCATGATCGCCGCGATGGCGGGCGGGACGAGGACATGGGAGACCAGCAGGGAGAAATTCTCGATGCCGAGCCGTCGGGCCTGGTACACCGTCATCGCGTTGGCTGGTGCGGTGGTCTCGAATCCGATGCCGAAGAACACTACCTGCCGATCCGGATTGTTCTTGGCCAGTGCCAGCGCATCCAGTGGCGAGTAGACCACCCGCACGTCCCCGCCTTCGCTCTTGACCCGGAACAGATCCTTGCGGCTGCCGGGTACCCGCAGCATGTCGCCGAAGGAGCAGAAGATCACACCCGGCCGTGCGGCGATCTCGAGTGCCTTGTCGATCACTTCCAGCGGTGTGACGCATACCGGGCAACCCGGCCCGTGGATCATCTCGATCTGATCCGGTAACAGCTGGTCGATGCCGTGGCGGATGATCGAATGTGTCTGTCCGCCACACACTTCCATGATCGCCCACCGCTTGCTCGTGGTGGCGCGGATACGGTCGAGCAGGTGCCGTGCAAGCTCGGGATTGCTGAATTCGTCCAGGTATTTCATGACTTCGCCTCCTGGTCGTCGACGGTCGCGCCCGCTGCGGATGCGTCGGAATTGCTCGCCCCGGGCCGCGGGGCTTCGGGGTTGTCGAGACCGGCCTGCTTCGCCGCGATCGCGAAACCGTCGCCGAACTCCTCCTTCAGTACGCCGAGATGTTCGAACTCGGCCAGCGTCCGCAACGCGGATTCTTCATCCAGTCGTTGGATCGCGAACCCGACGTGCACCACGACGTAATCGCCGACCGCCACGTCCGGGATGTATTGCAGGCACACGTCTTTGTGGACGCCGCCGAAGTCGACTTCCGACATCAGCGTGCCGTCGCGTTCGTTGACGCTGAGCACCTTTCCTGGAACCGCAAGACACATCGCTCGTCTCCTTCACTCACACCGCACCGGCTACCAGGAGCTGACCGAACGCGACCCCGCCGTCGTTCGGTGGCAGTCTGCGATGACTGATGACACGGAATCCGTCGTGCCGAAGCAGACGGGTACAGCTCGACAACAACAGCGCGTTCTGGAACACGCCGCCCGACAGTGCGATCACCGACTCGGGCGCGGCGAATCGCCGAGCCGCGTCGTGCACGAGGTCGGCGACCGCGGCGTGGAATCGGGCGCCGATGACCGCGGGCGGTATGCCTACCGCGGCGTCGGCGACGACGTCGGCGAGTACCGGGGCAGGATCGATCCGAGCGGGATCGCCGTCGTGCCAGGCGAACCGGTACCGACCCGCCGCGGCATCGGCGCCGCGGGCCAGACCTTCGAGTTCGATCGCGGCCTGCGCCTCGTAGTCGACGATGTGCCGCACTCCGGTCAGGGAGGCGACCGCGTCGAACAGCCTGCCCATGCTCGAGGTCGGCGCGCAGCCGAGTCCGGTGTCGAATTGATGTGCGAGCACGGCCCGTTCGGCGTCGGGGCAGGTGTCGACCGAGGCGATGCCGGGGGACCATTCGATGCCCGCGGCGCGCAAATGCGACAGCGCCATCCGATAGGGCTTGCGGACGCTGAGGTCGCCGCCCGCCAAGGGCACATAGGACAGGTGCGCCATGCGCCGGTAGCCCTTGTATCCGGCGACGAGCACCTCACCGCCCCAGACCGCGCCGTCGGGTCCGTAGCCGGTGCCGTCGAAGGCGATGCCGAGGACCGTCTGGTTCGCATCGAGGCCGTGCTCGCCCATCACCGCGGCCAGATGCGCGTGATGGTGTTGCACCGTGTGCACCGGTCGATCGGCCGCGTGCGCACGGGCCCACGCGGTCGAACGGTAGCCGGGGTGGGCGTCGGCGGCGAGTTGGGTCGGGTGCACGCAGGTGAGTTCCTCCAGATGTGATCGCGCCGTATCGAATGCCTGCAGGGTGGCCAGATCGTCCATATCGCCGATGTGCTGACTGAGCCAGGCGTAGCGTCCGTCGGCGACGGCGCAGGTGTTCTTGAGGTCGGCGCCGACCGCCAGCGTCGGAGGAACCGGGATCGGCAGCGCCAGCGGCAGCGGCGCGTAGCCGCGGGAGCGGCGCACCGGCAGCTCGGCGCCGTCCACGACGCGCACCACCGAATCGTCGCACGGGACGAGAATGCGCCGGTTGTGGCTGAGCCAGGCGTCGGCAAGCCCGACGAGGCGGGTGCGGGCATCGGCGTCGTCGTAGCAGATCGGTTCACCGCCGAGATTGCCGGAGGTCATCACCAGCACGTCCGGGCCGGGCGGGTCACCGGGCAGGCCGAACAACAGCAGATGCAAGGGGGTGTATGCGAGCATGACTCCGAGGTCGGGGTTGCCGGGGGCGACCGCAGCGGCAACTGGCCGTGCGCCGCGCGGCAGCAGGACGATCGGCCGCTGCGGACCGCTCAGCACGGCCGCGCCGGTGGGATCGATGGTCACGATCCGCGCGGCGGTGTCCAGGTCGGCGACCATGACCGCGAACGGCTTGTCGCCGCGCCGCTTACGGCGACGCAATTCGGCCACGGCCGTTTCGTTGTCCGCGTCGCAGGCGAGGTGGTAGCCGCCAATGCCTTTGACGGCGAGAATGCCTCCGGCACAAAGTAATTCGCGCGCCGCGATGATCGGCGAGGCCGGATCGCCCGGCCCGGTGTAGGACAGGGTGGGCCCGCAGTGCGGACAGGCGACGGGCTGGGCGTGGAACCTGCGATCGGCAGGGTCGGCGTATTCGCGGGCGCAGCGCGCGCACATGGCGAAATCGGCCATGGACGTGCGCTCGCGGTCGTAGGGCAGCCCGGCGATGATGGTGAATCGTGGACCGCAATTGGTGCAGTTGACGAAGGGGTGACGGTAGCGGCGGTCGGCGGGATCGCGCAGTTCGCGCGCGCAGTCCGTGCAGATCGCCACATCGGGTGAGACCAGGGTGCGTCCGGCGCCGCCGCGCAGGGTGTCGCCGATCAGGAACCCGGTGCCGCCGCGGATTTCGACCGCGGACTGCTCGACCGAGTCGATGGCGGCCAGCGGTGGCGGGGAGTCGTGCACCCGGCGAATGAACTCGCGCACCGATGCCTCGGCGCCCTCGATCTCGATAACGACGCCGTCGCTGTCGTTGGCGACACGGCCGGTCAGTGCGAGCTCGACGGCCGTGGTGTAGACGAACGGCCGGAATCCGACGCCCTGCACCACCCCGCGCACGAGTAGGCGCCTGCGAACGCGGTCGACGCTCATGGCTGTTCTCCACTGCCCAGCAGGCGCAGCCCGGCCATCGCCCGCTCCGCACCAGCCGCGTCGGTCTTCTCGATGACGAATCCCATGTGGATGATCACCCAATCACCTGGCGCGGCGGGCTGATCCGCGTCGAGCAGACCGATATTGACCTTGCGCTTCGCACCGGACACCTCGACCACCGCGATCTGCCCGTGGTAGCCGTCCGGAATCTCCACGACCCGCCCTGGTATGCCAAGGCACATGGTCACACCTCCTGTCCAGCGCACAATTGCGCCGCGACGCGCGCGACCGCGGCTGCGGCAGGGTCGACGGCCGCGGCGACGGCGGCGCTGAGACCGATCCCCTCGGCCACCGAATCGACCTGACAACCGACGACGACGGTCGGTGGCACGACACCGCCGAGCGCGCGCACCGCGGCGAAGACCGCTTCCGGATTCATCGCGTGCCCGTCCATGGGCGTCGTCGCATCCGACTCGGGTTCGGCGCGCATGATCTGCACGCGGCCGGGCTCTCCGGTATTCGGCAGGGCGTCCACCAGTACCAGCGCATCCCACCCGTCGAGCAGGTCGAAGGCCAAGTGCAGTCCGCGGATGCCGTAGTCGACGATCCGCTGGTCCTGCGCCGACGCCGTGGGTAGCCGACGGACCACCTCGGGGCCGAATCCATCGTCGCCGAGGAAGATATTGCCGATCCCGGCAACGAGCACGCGCGTGCCCATCTCACATGTGACGAATCTTCAGATAACGCCGGAGGTCGGGGATCGACCGTATGCCGAGATACGCGCCGACCACGACAATGACGCCTACCACCGCGGTGGAGACCACGCCGACTGCTTGCATGACCGTATTCCTTTCACTCATCGCCGTTGACAATCGGTTCGAGCTCATCGGGAGCGAAATACAGGTAGCGCCCGTACCATTCGTGCAGATCGGCCGCCGGATCGTCGTCGATGACCACGCCGATATGCGTTTCGCCGTCGACGTCGGCGTGCACCGAGGTGACGCGCGCCGCCCTGCCCTCGTAGAACAGGTCGTGTGCGTCGGCGCGTCGTGTCGGGCGCAGCCGAACCCGGCTGCCCTTGCGTACCAGTACCCCGGCGATCGGAACCGCGTCGGAGTCCGGCCGCACCGCACCATCGGCTGCGGGATCCCACCAGCTCATGCCCTCCGGCACCTCGGGCACCAGGCGCGGCGCCGGCTCGCGCCACAGCCCGTGCAGGTCGTGCATGGCCTCGGGGGTCATGCGATCGCAGCGGTCGATGATTTCGGCGGCTCTCGGGTCGGTGGCGCGGGCCCGTTCCTTCTCGTCATCGGTGAGCGTCATCACGCGCAGGGTGAGGATTTCATCGATCTCGGTGGAGTCGTACAGCTGCCCCGCGCTCTGCTCGGCGATTTCGGGATGGTCGTAGAGGATGATCGGCGATACCAGGACAACGCCGTTGTGGCCGGGCGGACCGGCCAACACCGGGAAACAGCGGTGCTGGGTGCAGTGTGCGACCGCCGTCTCGGCGCCGGGTTCGGGATCGAGGAGCGAGATGAATTCTGCGCCGTCGAGTTCGGCGATCAGGTGGGCGCCGAGCATGGAGCGGGCGGTTGCGTCGTCCGAGCTGGTGGCCGCACCGCCGCTGTTGCGCAGCCGTATTCCGAGACGTCGATAGTCGCCCTCGGGGGCGACGGTCAATTCGAGTGTGCCCTCGATCGGTGCTCGGGTGCGCACCACCGTGCCCGCCATCGCTCCCGGAATCGGGTCGACCGCCTGCCGGCCAGGTACTTCGATCGGCATCATGGTATCCGCTAATGACCAAGGGCCGCAAGGGATTTCGCATTCGGTGGCCTCGTCCCAGCTGACCCATCGATGACCGTCGACGATCAGTTCGGCGCGCGCGGTCCCGTCCAGTTCGACTGTTCGGCGCTGCAATTGCAGGAACCGCGCGGTGAGCGTGATCCGCGCGGCACGGGACGCGCGGACAAGACATTCGGCGGCAAGCGAGTCGTCCTCACCGTATCCGGCCGCGGCCGCGCCGGGCGGGCCGAGCACACCGAACTGCCAGCGGGACTGGTTCTTTCGGGCGTCCGACCGGTACGGATACAGCAGGTACCCCTCATACAGCACGGCATCGGCGACGGCGCGGGCGCGGGTCATGGCGGCGTTCACGGCGCGGACTCCTCGGTGAGAAGTTTTGCGATGGCGTCGTCGAATCCGAGCAGTCCGTGCGAGGACTTGTAGGCGGCAAGTGCTTCCACATTCTCCCTGCACAACCGCACCCAGCCCGAGTTCGGATAATGCGTGTCCATGAGATCGCGCCATACGGCGACCGGCATGTCGAATTTGTCCTCGCGGTCCCATGGCACCTGCTGCACCGCGAAACCCGTTTCCCCTCTGATGAATACGGTGCCGCTGAAGAGGAAGATCAGGGGCACGGTGCCCTCGCGCAAGGCGTGCAGGTACTTCGATCCGGTGACCTCGAAGTCGTAGGTGCACGGCATCGGCAGTTCCACTTCGGCGCCGCCGGAAAAGCCGGGCACCATGGTGGCGCAGTGCATCCAGGTGAACGACTTCTGTGTTTCGTGCCAGCGTTCGCGCGGGCCGAAAAGGTCCAGCAGTCCCGCGCCCTCGGCATCGGAGTAGCCGCGCCGGAAGGGTTCGATGCGCACCTGGGCGCGCAGCGCGATCGCGTGCACCGGCTCCTCGGCCAGCGCGGCGATGCCGATGCGCGCCGACAGATTCGGGGTGACCGCGTACGGTTCGGGCCGCACCTCGAGCACCGCGAAGGTCATCGCATAGGCCGGACTCATCACGCCACCTCCGGCCGGGCTCGAGCCGACATCGTGGTGAAGAATTCCGCGATGTAGTCCCTGGCCTCCTGGCCGCCGTCGAATCCGCGCCACAGCATCCGCATCCGTCCGACGAACTCGTAGCACGCATCGATCGGCAGCAGCAGGACCGCGCCGGGACCGCCGCGCTCGGGCATCCGGATGAGCAGAGCCTCGACATCGGGCGCGAGCCGGTCGAGCTCGGGATGACGATCCAGCATCGCCCGCCAATCCCGCAGCGGCAGTTCGGATTCGGTGGCACCTGCCGGTCCCGGATAGAACGCGACAGTGCGTCCGAGCGCCGAATTGACGAAGAAGAACGCCAGGCCGACCGGGATGTCGAGGGCGTCCCATTCACTCTGACCGATCACACAGTCAGGGAAGGAGACGTAGTGGTCGGGCACCGCCCGGTAGCGCATCGCGGCATGCTGATCGGTGAACAGCAGATAGCAGCCCACGCATACGCACATCAGCTGCCTGCCTTCGATGTCCACCACATGCCGGTGCTGTGCACCGACGGGTTCGGCGCACATTTCGCATCGCTCTCCGGCCACCGCGGGCGGCGGCGGATCGGTCGCGATACGACGCAGTGCGCCCAGGCCCGGGTTCATCCGCGGACCTCCGCGGGCACCGCCACCGAGATCTCACCGGACCGCACCAGCACTGGCAGCGGCTCCAGATGTCCCTCGCCGTCCAGTCGCGTCCCGGCGTGCACCACGTCGAAATGGGCCAGGCACCTCGGACAGCGCAGCACCGCGGAGTCGGCCGGGGCCCCCATTCTTCGGTGCAGCGCGGCCCCCGCCATCGAACGTCCGCAGGCCGCGCAGCGGTCGCGATAGACGAACAGGTCCGCGCCGACCCTGCAGGCCAACACCGGCACGTCGGCCACCGTGAATCCGCCGACCTCGCCTGCCGCCAAGTCCGCGAGCTCCGGTACCGGGATCCAGCTGCCCGCGGGCGGATCACCGGTGTGCACCCGCGCGAACAGCGCTTCGGTCGGTATCACCCCTGGTTGCGCCGCCGCCGCGGCGACCACCTCGATCGCATCGACTTCCGGTGCGGCCGCGCGCACCGCGTCCTCTACCGCCAGTTCCAATGTCACCGACGACGAAGGGCAGGTGCGGCAGCTACCCGACAGTTCGAGCCGCACGACACCGTCGGCGACCTCGATGAGCGTCACATCGCCGCCGTGCGAACCCAGATAGGGGCGGACGCTCTCCAGCGCCGCCGCCACCCTCGTTCGGACGTCGTGCGGGTGCAGGCCGTGCACAAGCAGCAGGCTCGCGACCAGATCGTCGCTGGTCAACTCCTCGACGATCCGGTCGTCGAGCGCGGCCGTCATCCGGCCGAGTGCCGCGCCATAGAGGTCGACGACCTCGCGCAGGAGACGCTCGGCGCGCTCGCGCGCCACCGGGCCGCCTGCCGAACAGGCATCCAGCAGGGTGTCGATCCGATCACCCGCGCCCCGCCACTGGTTGTCCTCGGTTGGTCCGGCTCGCTGCTGCCGGCGACCATCCACGCTGTGCCTCCCGTCGTCGACCCGACCTGTCATTCCGCGATGAGCGTCTGCGTGGGTGAATGCACCTTGTCCAGGGTTAGGCCATTGCCCAGATACATGTGCACCCCACAGGGCAGGCACGGATCGAAGCTGCGCACCGTGCGCATGATGTCGATGCCTTTGAAGTGCTCCCGGTCGTTCTCCTCGAAGATCGGCTGCCCCTGTACCGCGTCCTCGTATGGCCCCGGCGTACCGAAGGAATCACGCGGATTGGCGTTCCACGGCGTCGGCGGATACGGGTGGTAGTTGGCGATCTTGCCGTCCCGGATGACCATGTGGTGCGACAGCACCCCGCGCACCGCCTCGGTGAAACCACACCCGATGCCCTCGTCGGGCACCTCGAAGTGTTCCCAGGTCTTGGTATGACCCGCCCGGATTTCCTGGAGCGCCTGCTCGGCGAAGTGCAATGCGCACGCTGCCGCATAGGCCTGGAAGTAGGTTCGCGCACGGTCGCGTTCGATCGTGTTGCTGCCGTGCGTCGGAATCTTCCATTCCAGGGTGGCCGGACCCTTCAACGCGGTCTTGGGTAGGTTGATCTGCACGCTGGATCCGGTGGATTTGACGTAGCCGATGTCCACCAGCCCGGCCAGCGCCGTCACCCACAGGCGAGCGAGCGGGCCGCCGCCGGTGTCGAGTGCGAGATGGTCTTTGCCATCGAACCAGCGCGGGGACATCACCCAGCTGTACTTGTCGTCCAGGTCGCGCTTCTGCGGTTTCGGGTTGGTGTGCTGATTCCACGGGTGGCGCCGGTCGACCGGATTTCCGAGCGGGTCGGTCGTGACGAACATTTCCTGATCGGTCCAGTCCTCGTAATACGAACTGCCCAACAGGATCCGGATGCCGAGATTGATATCGACCAGCGAGGTGGTGATCAGCTTCCCGTCCACCACGATGCCGGGGCTCACGAACATCCGCCGACCCCACTGCTCCATATCCTTGTAGTCGAAGTTGCATACCGCGGGATCCTGGAACGATCCCCAGCAGCCGAGCAGTGTGCGGCGCATACCCACCTGCTCGTAACCCGGTAGCGCCTCGTAGAAGAAGTCGAACAGGTCGTCGTGCATCGGCACGACCTTCTTCATGAACTCCACATACCGCATCAGCCGCGACATGTAGTCGGTCATCAGCTGAATCGTCGCGACCGTGCCGACCCCACCGGGATACAGCGTCGACGGGTGCACGTGCCTGCCCTCCATCAGGGAGAACATTTCGCGGGTGTACCGACTGACCTGGAGCGCTTCCCGGTAGAACTCGCCGGTGAACGGATTGAGCGCTCGCATGATGTCGGCGACTGTGCGATAGCCGTGGTCACCGGCGTGCGGCGCCTCGGAGCGCTCGGCGCGTTCGAGCACACCCGGATTGGTCTCGGCGACCATCTTCTCGCAGAAGTCCACCCCGACCAGGTTCTCCTGGAAAATGTTGTGGTCGAACATGTACTCGGCGGCCTCGCCGAGGTTGACAATCCACTCGGCGATGGCTGGTGGTTTGACCCCGTAGGCCATGTTCTGGCAGTAACACGAACAGGTCGCGTGGTTGTCGCCGCAGATGCCGCAGATGCGGCTGGTGATGAAGTGCGCGTCGCGGGGGTCCTTGCCCTTCATGAAAATCGAATAGCCCCGGAAGATCGACGAAGTGCTGTGGCACTCGACGACCTGCCGCTGGTTGAAGTCGATCTTGGTGTAGATGCCCAGGCTGCCGACGATGCGTGTGATCGGATCCCAGGCCATCTCCACCAGGGAGTCGGGTTCGATCTTGCGAAGCGACGGATCGGGAATGATCTCTGTCATCGAAATGTCTCCCTACCAGGTACGGGTCGCGCCGGTTTCGAGCTTCCCGCCCTTGTGCCGCCAGCGCGGTTCCTTGTCGACGGTGCGGCCGGTGATGTGGCGAAGGCTGCGGATCACCGACCCGTACAGCCCGGAAGCGGTCGAGGAGATCTTGCCGCCCGGTGGTTCGTCCATGAACGGCATGAACTTGTCCGGGAAGCCCGGCATCGTGCAGCCGATGCAGATGCCACCAACGTTCGGGCACCCGCCAACGCCATTGACCCAACCGCGCTTGGGTACGTTGCACTTGACGACCGGACCCCAACAGCCCAGTTTCACAATGCATTTCGGCGATCCGTACTCTTCGGCGAAATCGCCCTGTTCGTAGTAGCCCGCTCGGTCGCACCCTTCGTGCACGGTGGCGCCGAACAACCACTTCGGGCGCAACGCATCGTCGAGCGGGATCATCGGGGCTTGGCCCGTGGCCATGTAGAGCAGGTAGGTAATGGTCTCGGACAGATTGTCCGGCTGGATCGGGCAGCCGGGCACGCACACGATCGGTATGCCCGCTTTGCTCTGCCAATCCCAGCCGAGATAGTCCGGGACACCCATCGCGCCGGTCGGATTTCCCGCCATGGCGTGGATACCGCCGTACGTCGCGCAAGTGCCTGCGGCGATCACCGCGGTCGCCTTGGGCGCCAGTCGATCGAGCCATTCGCTCGTCGTTATCGGCTGACCGGTCGCAGGATTATTGCCGAAGCCGCACCAGTAACCCTCGTCGTGCAACTGCTCATTGGGGATCGACCCCTCGACGACCAGAACGAACGGATCCAGTTCGCCCCGCTCTCCTTTGAAGAACCACTCCAGAAAATCGTCCGCGCCGCCGTTCGGACCGCATTCGAAATCGATCAGCGGCCAATGCACGGCAATCTTCGGTAATCCGGGGAGTGATCCGAGTGCGATCTCTTCGATGCTCGGCTGGGTGGCGGCGGTGAGGGCCACCGAATCGCCGTCACAGCTGAGTCCGGCGTTGATCCAGAGGACGTGGATCAGGGTGTCTTCGGCTTTTACTGCTTCCTGAGTTGGCATCGGACTGCCACCTTCCGCAGCGGGGGCACGCGGACACCGCTATCGGTCAGCTACGCCGACTGGTCCGCGTGTGACTCTGATCACATGAGTCTAGGTCTGGTAGCCGACTGCTTTCAAGGTATCGGGGTGCCGACGGTTAGCTGGGCATTGAGCCAGTCGTACCAGAGGGCTAGTCCATCGCCGGTGGTCGCCGATACCGGAAGAATATTTACGTTCGGATTCACCGACAGCGCGTATTCCACGCATCGCGCGGAATCGAAGTCAACATAGGGCAGCAGATCGGTCTTATTGATCAGCACGAGTTCCGCCGCGGCAAACATGTGCGGGTATTTCAACGGTTTGTCGGTGCCCTCGGTGACCGAAATGATCACGACCTTGCCCGCCTCGCCGAGATCGAACAATGCCGGACAGACCAGATTGCCCACATTCTCCACGAACAGCAGGCTGCCCGGCGCCGGTTCCAGTGCGTCGAGAGCGCGCCGCATCATATCCGCGTCGAGATGGCAGCCCGCGCCGGTATTCACCTGTACGACTTTGCATCCGGTTGCCTCGATGCGCCGCGCGTCGAGCACGGTGGCCTGATCGCCCTCGATGACGGCCACCGGAACGGATTCGAGCTCGCGAATGGTTCGCTCGATCAGGGTCGTTTTCCCCGCCCCCGGCGAACTGGTCATATTCAGTGCCAAAATCCCGCGTTCGCGCAATCGTGCACGGTTCGCCGCGGCGAGCTCGTCGTTCTTGGCGAGCACCTTCTGTTCGAGGGTCAGTGTGGTCAGAGGGTGCTCGTGGGAATGCTCGTGTTCATGCCCGGAACCATGTTCATGGCCGCCGTGATCGTGCGGGTGATCGTGGTCCTGGTGTCCGACGGTGATCACAGCGACCCCGTCGCCCTCGCATCCGCAGGTTGCGCACATCGCTCACTCACCTCCATCGATACGATTCGAAGTTCCCGCCCCGCAGTGATCTCGACATCGGCGCTGCCGCAACGGCACAGCACTATGAGGTTCGGCAGCGGAAACTCCGTCCCGCAGCTCCGACAATGCGCCGTCCCCTCGACAACGCGCAGGTCCAGTCGCGCTCCCTGGGCGATCGTCCCCTCGGTGGCAAGCTCGAAACAGAACTGCATGGACTCGGGCACGACAGCGCACAGCGCGCCGACCTCGACCGTCACGTTGTGCACCGAGCGTCCTTGCGCCTGCGCACAGACGGCGTCGACAAGGTACTGGGTAATAGCCATTTCATGCATCCCGACCTCGCCTTTCGACAAGCCCTGAGATGGATCCTACGCCGCGCACTCCTCATGGCCGGGGTGATCGTTCAGGTGCGGCCGCCGGGCTGAGGAGATCTCGAATGCGTGCGCGGTGATGCCGGTCCGGGTTCCGGACCGGCCATGTTCGCATTCAGGACCCGTTGGTGTCGAGAAAAGTGCCGGTTCGATCGTGGTGCTCGCCCACGTGACGAACCAGGTCGGGTGGCGCACTTACAGATCCATGCGTTCAGCGTATACATCATGCCTAGCGGGCATTTCACACTGATCTGTTCGGCTCGTACGGTTCCTCGTGTGAATGATCAGCTGATCAGTGAGCGCGTGCCGAGCGCCCGGATCTCGCCGCTGCGTGGTCGGCGCGTGAGTGTGGCGGCTGCGGCCGGACTCGCCGCGGCGATGGGTGTGGGCCGGTTCGTGTTCACCCCGTTACTCCCGATCATGACCGCCTCGGCGGGCCTGAGCGCCGGCGACGGCGCGGTGATCGCGACCGGCAATTACGCCGGCTACCTGGCAGGAGCGCTGCTGCTGACGCGGATGCCGCACCTGAGCCGGCGCAGCACCTTCCTGGTGTGGTCGGTCGTGCTGATCGCCAGCGAGGCGGCCATGGCAACTACCGCACAGGTCGCGGCGCAAACCGGGCTACGGTGCGTCGCCGGCGCGGCCAGCGCGGCGATCTTCATCGCGTGCGCGGCCACGGTGGCCCACCATCGAGACGAGGGCGCCTCCCTAGGCGTGGCATTCGCCGGGGTCGGCGCCGGAATCGCCACCACCGGTGTGTACACCCTGCTCGCCGCGCCCCACCTGACATGGCAGGGCTTATGGCTCGGCTCGGCACTGTTGACCGCGCTGCTGCTGGTGCCAGCCTGGTTACTGGACATCCGCGGCGAAAAGGGCAACACCGACACCGAACTCGGCATCGACTCCGACGCCGCCCTCGCAGAAAGCCGTGCCGAAACCGCGCCAGCTGTACGACGGGTATGGCGGTTCTTGCTCGCCTGCTACTTCGTCGAGGGCGTCGGCTACATCATCGTAGGAACGTTCCTCGTCGCCGCGGTGGCGGGCCATCGCGGGTCTTCGGTGGCTGGGGCGGTTGTGTGGACGATAGTCGGGTTGGCAGCGGTTCCTGCGACTGTGGGCTGGCATGCGATCGCGCGCCGGATCAGCACCGGGCCTGCGCTCACGGCCGCCCTGATGGTGCAAGCCGTTGGTACCGCCAGCGCGGCGATATCGGGCAGTCTTGCCGCGGCAGTGGTCGCGGCGCTGGCCTTCGGCGCGACGTTCATGGGTGCGGTTGTGCTTGCCATCGATTTCGGGCATCAACTATCGGTGACCCGCGCGGCAGCGTCGCTTACCGCGGTGTACGCAGTCGGCCAAGTGATCGGTCCGCTGATCGTTGTGCCGGTCATCGGGGATTCCTTCGCCACCGCGTTCACCCTCGCCGCGGTGATCATCGCGGTCGCTGCCACGCTCGCGCTCGCCGCGACACTCCTGCACCACAATTCCGGACGAGGCGATCACCACCGCGCTTCGGCACCGAGTATTCGCGGAGGGCGCGACCGCCGCGGTAACCGACACGATGGCGATCATGCGTGAACCCGGATCAGCCGTAGACCATGTCGTGGCGGATGCGGTCCAGCATTGTGGTGCCGGTCACCGAGAGCGGACGTGGGGCTAGTGCGGAATAGAGGGCATCGAAAAATGCTCTGGGACCCGATGGATTGGACGGTATCGCTGAGATTCTCCAATTCCCTTGTGACGGAGCGTGATTGAACGGCGGAAATCGCCAGTAGTCCGGTTCCGGCCGCGGTTGACACAGCGTGGGCGGTGCGTGGAGGCAGGCAAGGCCGTCCGGAACCGCCATGCAGCCCCTGAGTTTCATCGAAACCCCAACCAGCTGATCGAGGATCGTCTGGTAACCGCCCGGCGTCCGGACCGTCTGTCATCGAAGTCGGGGATCGTGAGGTGTCCAGTTTGCGGTCGCGGACGGCGGCGTTGAATTTTTCGTCCGCGCTGTCCCGGATTCGCCGGCCTGGATGAGTTGCCGGAAAATCTGGTCAGCGGCCACTTCGGGGATACTTCATCCCAAAAGTCCACCGCGACAATGGTTCCCCGCAGTCATGCCTCGCGATGCTCGACCATCGAAAAGCGCGGGTAACGGGGAATGTATCGCTCGGGCGGCGGATCTCCCTTGCGGATCATGGCCTCCGACATTGCGTTACGGCCAATATATCGATGGCCTGTATAACTATTTCGCCAGAAACCAAGAACGCGAGCAACTTCTGGGTACCCCAGATACAAGCCGGGCTGGACCCGGAGGCACGATAAATTAAGAAGTACGACCATGCGTAGAGCAACGGCGCTCTTCGCCGCATTACTGTTGGCTATCATCCTTTCCTTCACAAACGAGATGGGACCGAAGGCGCACGCCGACAACTGTATTGGCGACTGGGCTATTGGTATCGGCGGTCTCGGCGACAACACCTCGTCGGTGTTCGTCCCCTTTGTGGATCAACCTGTCGGCTACAATTCGCTCGACCCGATGTCGGGATTGAACGAACTCGACCGCTTGTTCTGGCTGCATCGCAGCGAATGTCCGTACGACCACATCAGGTTGATCGGGCACAGTGAGGGCGCGGGCATCGTCCACGCGTGGGTCACCGCCCATCAGGATGTCGGTAATGCCAACGCTATTCTGCTGTCGGATCCCAAGCGCGCCCCCGGGCCTGGTTGGGGTGGGCTGTCGTCGACGCCCGGTAGTGGGATCGTCGGTTATCCACTGGCCGGTGTCGACGACTGGTTCGGTGACTTTCCGGTGCTGACGGTGTGCAACCACGACGACCAGATCTGCGACACCTCGGCTGGATGGTGGGGCTATCTGTTCGGTGGTGCGCATGGTCGCTACGATTTCAACGTGTGGGACTACGGTGCTTGGGATTCCGGTATCTGGTATCGGTAGCCAGCGATTCGTGGGGATCAGTAGCCTTGCGGCACTGGTCCCCATTGGCTGAACCCATGCCCCATCGATGTGCACACTGCCGCACCTAGATAGGTGATTTGGCAATTCGCTCCGGCATAAGTGATCGAATACTGTGGGTCGCGGTAATTCGCGGATGCGATGCGCGGTAGCGGCGGGTTTCCGCCTGGCACAGTGTGACTGCCGTTGGAGTTCCATTGAGGATGTGCCGGCCACATGGTCGAGTCGATGATGATGGCCGCCGCATTCGGCACCGACACCTGCATTCCGGCATACAACACATTCATGGACGGGGCCGGGACTGCGAGGTCGCAGCCCACTGTGCCGTCCGCGCCGATCGAGCAGTTCCAACCGCCCATAGCGAAATACGCTGTGTCACCGACCAGTAACGGGCCAGTTCCATCGTCGGCGTGCGCGGTGCTCACTCCGACCAGACACGCGAGAGTACCGAGAATTCCCCCGCAAACCCTTGCAGCGGTGATGTTTCCGGCCCTTAACACGACATCTCCCTCGATGCGCAGCAAGTATGAGATCTAGCCGACCATACAGAAAAACTATCACCAAACAGTCCAATGACAATAGGCCTGTCAAGGGACCTTCCACGCCGATCGGCACGCCGATCACGCGCAGCGGCATGTGGCGTCATGCCGTCCAGCTGGATGCCTTGTCGGACAATCGGTCACCGAAGGGAAGAAGCCATTCCAGCGGACTGTCGAAGCCGATCAGCGTGACAGGACGGCCGACTGCATCATCGCCAGCAGAAGGGCGCCGCCGGCCGCGAGCCGTTGATCGGCGGTGCGGGTGTCGTCGCTGGCTGTTTCGACGGTCGTCTTCAGGCCGTCGAAGGCACCGACGAGGACGGTGGCAAGCAGTGTGGCGGCGGTGTAGGACACCACGGCCGGTGTCATGATGTCGCGCAGGCCGGTGGCGTACAGGACTGGCCGGTCGAGGCGTTGCAGGTCGGTAGCCACCTGCTCGAACGGGATCGACATGTTTTTTACGATCGCGGTGATCTGGCCCTTGCCCGCTGCCTCGGACACGGCGGGCCCGCCGGTGGCTACCCGGGTGGCGACTCTGGCGAGGTATTCGTGCCCGGCGACGCGCCCTGTGTCGGTCTCGGGGAAGAACAGGTACACCAAGTCGTCGCCGGTGACCTCCGGCTTGGTCATGGTGGCCATCACATTCTGGTTCGGACCGGGTGCGCCCGGCACCTGACCGCCGGGATTGCTTGCCGCCAGCACCAGCTTGCGGACCAGGTCGGGCCGCCGCAGTGCCACCTGCTGAGCTACGGTGCCGCCCAGGGTCCAGCCGAGCAGATCGACCTGGGTCAGGCCGAGTGCTTCGATGAATTCGATTGCGCCGTCGGCGAACCCGGCGACGGAGTCACGGGGTTCACCGGTGGTGTAGCCGACGCCGATGTCGTCGAACACGATCACGTCATGCTCGGCGGCCAGGTAGTCCAGTAGCTGGGGGTCCCACCAGTCGATGGTCGCGCGAACGCGGTTCAGCAGGATCAGGGGGATACCGCCGCGGGGGCCGATGCGCCGATAGGTGAATGTGGCGGACGCGGCGTTCACGGTCAGGTTCTCGGCGGTGTCCGACAGATAGGTGCTCATGGCGAGCGTCGCTTTCTGTTGTGGTGGAAGTGTCAGGCGGGGAGCCGGTTGAGTTTGCGCAGCTGTTGGTCGAACATGCGGGTGGGCACGAGGCGGCGCATGGTGGCGACGCGAGCGGTCTGGCCGACGGGGTAGCGCAGTTTCGGCTTGGTGTCGGTGGCCGCGGTGACGATCGCCTTGGCGACAAGGGCGGGATCGTCGCCCGCCTTGACCGCCTCGGCCATGTACTCCTCGAAGACCAGTCGGTGCGTGGCATAAACGTCCAAGGGCTGGTCGGGCAGCACACTGTTCGCGTCGAAAGCGGTACTGGTCCACGCCGGTTCGATGAGCAACGCCCGGACGCCGTATTCGCGTACCTCGTGGTCGAGTGATTCGGTATAGCCCTCGATCGCGTGCTTGGACGCGGCGTAGACGGCCATATAGGGCTGCGGCATCAATCCGACGATGGAGGAGATGTTGACAATGCGTCCGCTACCGCGGGCGCGCATATGCGGAAGGACCGCGTTCGTCATTCGAATGACGCCGAAGACGTTGATATCGAAGACCTTTCGGGCCTGCGCCACCGAGCTTTCCTCGGCCGCGCCCGCCGAGCCGATGCCCGCATTGTTGACCAGGATGTCGATCCGGCCGAACTGCGCGACCACCTTCGCGACGAGGGTGGCGACCGATTCGTCACTGGTGACCTCGAGGTCGAGGAAGATCACCCCGTCGGGCGGGGTCAATGCGCTGGTGTCGCGGCCGGTTCCGATTACCTGGAATCCCGCGTCGACCAGCGCAAGGGCGGCTGACTTTCCGATACCTGAGGATGCGCCGGTGACGAGGGCTATGGGGCGTGACGTGATCATTGTGAGCTCCTGAATGTGGGGGTTTCGCTCTGCTGTCACGAGATTCGTGCGCCACCGGAGATGGCGGGGCTCCGAGCCGACTAGCTGTTCGCGACGACTTGGGGGTAGAGGATCGCCGGGTCGGCGGCGAGCCCGGCCTTGACCTGTCGTGTGAGGTCGTCGGCGATGACTTCGAGGGCGTCGGTCTCGATGCCGTCGAGGGCTTGGGTCGCGACGCTGTGCGGGGAGGTCTTGGGGGCGTCGACCCCTGCGGCCAGATCGGTGTCGACGTAGCCGACATGCAGCCCGGTGACCCCGATACCGCGCGGCCGAAGCGCGAGGCGCAGCGCGTTGGTCTGTGACCACAGTGCCGCCTTGGACGCGCCGTAGGCATCGGTGCCCGGAACCGCGATCCACGACAACGCCGAGTGAATGGTCAGGATGTGGCCGCCGCCGTTGCTTTCCAGAATCGGGGCAAGGGCGCGGGTGACGTGCAGCGCTCCGAAGAAGTTGATGTCGAACTCGCGGCGGATGTCGGTGATCGGGGAGTCGAGGAACGACGAGCCGAGCGCGGTCCCGGCATTGTTGATCAGGATCGTCACGTCGGGTGCCTGCTCGGCCAGCGCCGCGGCGGCATCCGGATCGGTGAGCTCCAACGCGAGGGGGACCGCATCCGGATGGGTGATGGTCCGCGGGTCGCGGGCGGTGGCGTAGACCTTGGCGGCGCCGCGGGCGTAGAGCTGTTCCACCAGTGCCTTGCCGATGCCCCGGCTGCCGCCGGTGACGAGTGCTACCGAATTTTTGATGCTGGTCATAGGTTGAACTCCCTGTGGAAACCGATCTGTTTCCTCAACGAAAACAGATCGGTTTCCAAAATGCAAGTGGAAGGCTAATCTGAGATCTATGCCCGACCCGACACCACCGGCGGCACTTACCGCCTCCACCCGCGACCGGTTGCTCGACGCCGCCGCGCAGCTATTCCAGCAACAGGGCGTCCACATCGGCGTCGACGCGCTGTGTAAAGCGGCGGGGGTGTCCAAGCGCTCGATGTACCAGCTGTTCAACAGTAAAGACGAGCTGGTGGCCGCGAGTCTGGAACGGATCGCGCCCGACTATCAGGCCGCCCTGCTACCGGCCGGCGATGTCGGGTCGGCGCGCGAGCGGATCTTGCACGTCTTCGAACGGTTGGAATACCTGGAACCGGCGCAAGATTTTCGCGGCTGCCCCTACGTCGCGGCGGCGGTGCAACTCAAATCACCCGAACATCCGGGCAGTCTGGTCGCTCGCCGACACAAGGACGGCCTCACCTCGTTTTTCCAATACGAGGCCGAGCGCGGCGGCGCACCCGACCCCGCCCTGCTCGCCCGGCAACTGACCCTCGTTTTCGACGGGGCCAGCGCCCGATCGGTCGTCCAAGCCCACCACCTCCACGGCCTTGCCGTGGCCACCGCCACCACACTCCTCGACGCCGCCGGTGTCGGTAATTCCCTCCCGCCCAACGGTTTCGCGCAGAACGCGACAGGCATCAACACCGGCGCGCAGGAGTGACACCGGCACCGGAGGCGGCCTCGGTGCTGCTTGCCGCGGACCGGCCTGGTGCTGGTGATCGAGCAGGCGCTCGGCGTCACCAGCAGGCACTCCGCGCGCCGTCATCGAGCGGTACATGAAGCGTTTCGCGGCCACGGACGGTCAGCTGACCCAGCCGCTGACACCCGTTGTTCACGCAGGCGGAATACCGATCGTGTCTGCGCAGCCGTGCAGACGATCACCGGGCAGCAGTGCCAGAGGTTGGACGGCGGTGCGGTGACGGTGCCTGCCCTGCCCGCGCTCCTGGCGGCGGCGAGTGCGCGATGAGAACACCAGGACGCGGGATACGCCACCTCGGCATGCACGCAATCGCCTGTGTCAGTGTGGTTTTCACCGCCACCGGATGCGACTTCCAGCCAGCTGCCCGTGCCCGGGTCCGGCGTAGGCGGGCCGACCTATCCGCTGCGGATCGAGTTCGGCAATGTGCGCGCAACCCCTCGACGGCGCGCGGACTGAAGCCTTTGGAGATGATGCGCCGGATCTTGGAGTGCTTCGGCGGATCCACGTTGACCAGCAGTGCGCTGGTGAGTTCGATCTGCTCGATGGTGATCTGCCCGGGCAGCCGGATGATGGAGCCTTTCTGCTGTGAGGAGAACAGCGCCGGATTGTGCGAGATCTCTTTAATGTCCTCGTGTTTGGTGACCACCCAGTAGCCGCCGTCGCGGACGCCTCCGGACTGCGCATCGGTCTGCGGGTTCCACCACACCGGCGCGGTGCGGCGCAACTCGGCGAATTCCTGGACGGGATTGCGGGTTTCCCAGAGCGCTGGATCGGTGAAATCGAATCCGGGGGGAATGGACGGCGCTGACACAGCTTCCTCCTGAAAGGCCGACGTCTTCGTGGACCGAAATGCGCGGGACTCACCGCCGCCGGCGGCGGTAGCGGACACGGCATGGCTGCTGCAGCTGCACCACCATCTTGGAGTGATCATTGCGATAGGTGTCCGACGGCTGTGCCAGTTCGAACTCCCAGTCCCGCAACAGAATCGAGAAGATCGCCTTGAGCTGCATGAGCGCGAACGGCGCCCCGACGCAGCGATGACGACCCGCGCCGAAAGGGATCCAGGTCCAGCGATTGATGGTGTCCTCTTGCCGAGGATCGAGGTAGCGGCTCGGATCGAAGGTGTCCGGATCCGGGAAGTCCTCCGGGATCCGGTTGGAGATCGCCGGAGTCGCGGCCACCATGTCGCCCGGCGCGATCCGGTTGCCACACACCTCGAATTCGTCGCGGGCGATGCGCATCAGGATGATCAGCGGCGGATGCAGGCGCAGCGCCTCCTTCAGCGCCGCCTCGAGATTCGGAATCTGGCGCAGCGCATTGTGGCTGACCTCCGAACCGTCCGAGTACAGCTCGTCGAGCTCGGTGACGACGCTCGCCAATGTTTCCGGGTGGCGCAACAGCTCGATGATCGTCCAGGCCGCGGTGCCGGAGGTGGTGTGGTGGCCGGCGAACATCATGGAGATGAAGATGCCGGTGATTTCGCTGGCGGAGAACCGCGGCGACCCGTTCTCGTCCTGCACCGAGATCAGGACGTCGAGCATATCGCGGTCGTCCTTGCCTGTCGGTGGGTTCGCCGCGCGCTGATCCATGATCGCCTGCACGAGTTCGACGAGCTTGACGCGGGCTTCGTCGCGGCGGCGGAAGCTCTCGATCGGCGCGTAGGGATCGACGTAGGCCAAGGCATCGGTGCCCTGCTCGAGTTCGTGATAGAGATGTGCGAAGCGGGAGTCGAGCTGATTGCGGAACTTCACCCCGATCAGGCAGGACGAGGAGGTGTAGATGGTCAGCTCGGCGAAGAATTCGAGCAGATCGATCTCGCCCTCGTCGTCCCACTGAGCCAGCATCTGGTCCACTTCGCGCGCGATGGTGACGGCGTGCCCGCGCATGTGGTCGGCACGCAGGGCCGAATTGTGCAGCATCTCTTTGCGTCGTTCGGGTGGAGCGTCGAAGACGACGCCCTCGCCGAAGATCGGCTTCATGAACGGGTATGCCGCGCCCTGATCGAGGTCCTCGTCGCTGGCGCGGAAGAAGAATTCGTTGGCCTCGGCGCCTGACAGCAGGACCACATCGCGCCCGGCGAGCACGAATGAGCCGACATCTCCGCATTCGGCGCGAACTCGCCGCATCAGCGCGATCGGATCGGTGCGGAACTCCTCCAGGTGCCCGTGCTCGTCCTCGCCTCCGGACACTCGCTGCGGCTTGACCAGCGTCATTGGAAATCCTTCCCGGGATACCTGTCCAGACAGATGGTGGACATGTGTCCGGACAGTACTATGGTTAGCGCGGTGCGACAAGGCTTCCGGTGTTTTGCCAGGCCGGTGTCACCACTGACGCTCGCTGACGACTGCCAGCGCGCTGATTTCGTCGGCCGGGGGAAGCGATGGGCAGTTGTTCGCGAAGTCCGCCCACTGCGCAGCTGCGAATGCTGTGGGTCAGCAGTACCTGTGCGATTCGCACCGCGTAGGACGGCCGCATCGTCGCGGAATGTGCCGTTGCATTGCGCATGTCCGAGGAGTCACGGGAGACGAGGGCGATGTCGGCTTGCGCCGCAGCGTATTTCAGGCGGCACGCTGCTCGAGCCGGTAAGGAGACGAAGAGAGATCCGAGGCGCCGAAGCTGCGCGGCGCAGCAGGTGATCCTATGGTCGTTGCCGCGGCATGCGGTCGACCCTCCGGCGCCAGGCGCGAGTAGGGCATCGAGACCTGACGCCGGCAACCGCACCGGACAGCGGTTCGGCCGGGCATATATCAACGTCGTCGCGTGGAGCACTCGAACACGACGAGCCGGATGCACGAAGGATCGTCGCCGTCGTCGACGATCAGTTGCCAGCGCCCGGATCGGCCAGCAGGCGCCGCGTGGAGATTTCCAGGAGGTCGGCGACCTCTTCGTAAGAGAGCAGTCCCATGCCTGCCTGCAACAGCGCGCCGGCGTAGAGCAATTCCAGCATCGAAAGACGTTCGGAGTCTTTCGATCCGAGCGCATCGGCGAGTCGGCTGCGAATCTCCCTCCCAATGCGTATCCGCAGGTGCTGTACGTCGGGATCATCGCCGAGCAGGGCATTGCTGACCGCGCTCGCCAATGCTGGTTCGTTGGCCACCAACATGGAAATCTGACGCAGGACCGCGACCACGCGTGTGGCCGGGTCGTCGTCACGAGTCTCCAGTGGTGGAGCGGCGATCAGGCGGCGCCAGTACACCTCCGAGACCAGATGTTCCTTCGAGGAGAAATACGTGTAGGCGGTGGCTGTACCGACACCCGCAGCGGCGGCGACCAGTCGTATCGTTGTGCCGGAGTATCCTTCCCGGGACAACACATCGACTGCCGCCGCGGTCAGGCGCTCGACGGTGTCGGCCTGCTTCTCCGTGAGACGCCGCCGAGTTGCTTCGATGCCGGTAGATGCGAGTTCGGACATGTGTCTGGATACTACTGTAGTCTCATGACCAGGACAATTGACGTGGGCCCGATGCCCTGTCAGGCGATTCGCTACCGATCCTCTCTTCATCCGCCCCGGTGGTCCGGGATGTGCTTGGCGGCATAGCTTTGGTCCACCGGTAGTCGGGTTTGCCGCGGGGAGAGCGGGTGATGGTTTCGGCGACCCAGATGGTGCGAGGCACCTTGCAGCCGGTGAGGTGGCTAAGCGCGTGGGCGGTCAGCGCGCCGAAGGTCCAGCGGCCCATCGCCCGCGATGGAGACCACCGCGGCGCCCCTGCTGGCCCCAGCGCTCGTGCACGATGCCGGCAACCAGAGCGTCGAACACCGGATCATGGGATTTCAGGCGTCGGTGTGCGCACCGATGGAAGCGAGGTGATCGGCCAGCCGATTGGCCCGGGCGTCGAGTTCGGCGCGGTCGAAATCCGCCATGGCAGTGGGCCTTTCAGAGAGGAACCGGCAGAGCGCGTTTCGGGATCAGGAATTACGCAGCCGGTCGTCGTAGACGCGGCGGGCCTCGCGGTCGACGCGGTCGACGAAGGTGGTGTGCACGCCGAGCCGCCTGGCGATGTACTCGCCGAGGGGGCGGGGGTGAGTTTGTTGAAGGTAGCCAGGGCACCCGCTGCGCGGGTCACCGTGACGGGTCGTCGCGGACGTGCGATGAGCGCGGTCACAGCCGCGGCGACGTCCTCTGGATCGGCCAGCAAGCCCAGCGGAGCCCGTGTCCCCGCGATGAGCTCGGTGCGGGTGAAGGTCGGCAGGACCGCCGAGAATCGAATCCCGCTGTCCCGGTGTTCCAGCCGCATCGCCTCGGTGAATCCGAGCACCGCCTGCTTGCTCGCGCAATAGGTCGCCAAGCCCGGAGTCGGGTTCTCGCCGGCCAATGAGGCGATGTTCACGATATGACCGTGTCCGCGCGCAAGCATACGAGGCAGGACCAGTTTCGTGCCGAGCATGACGCCATAGACGTTGATGCCGAGGATGCGGCGAGTGATCTCATCGGACTCCTCGGTGAACCGTCCGACCGGCATGGTTGATCAACACATCGATGGGGCCGATCGTGGATTCGACCTTGTCGAGGAAGGCCTTGAACGACAGGGGATCGGTGACATCGAGATGGTGCGCGGGGACCTGAGTCTGCTCGGTACCCGCACGGGCGACCGCGTCGCGGTCGATATCCCCGACGACGACGTGCGAGCCGGACCGTGTGAGTTCGTTCGCGATGGCGCATCCGATGCCGCCAACCGCGGCCCCTCGCGGTCATTCGGGACGCGACTGGACCACTGCGGTTCGTCGATATTGGCACTTTTCCTTGCAGGTTCGGAAATATATGGTGCATCCGTACGAGGAAAGAAATAGCGGACCGGGTGGGCGAATTCTTGTCCGACCGGGAAACAACGCCGTCCGATCCGGTGCACGACCGTATTCCGAGTACCTCGCCCGTGATGGAAAGAATAATTGTCAGGATAGAAATATGGTGGGACCCGAACAGTGGTACGGCGGCAGTAATTGTGACAGGCTTCGCGCCATTACGGCCGAAGTGCTCGAGATGAACGTCGATGCTGTCGACCTGCGGGCGCATTTCTACGAGGACCTGGGCGCTTCCTCGCTGGAAAAGGCCGAAATACTCGCCCGTATAGAACGCGAATTCTCGGTTACGCTTTCGGACGGTTCGATCGCACGCCTGGATTCACTTGGCGACGCGTTGGCGGTCGTCGAGGGCTCGGGTGGGGTGCGCCGGTGAACCTCGTCGAATTCTTCGTCGGAAGGCACCTCGATTCGCCCGGAAAAGACGCGCCCGCCTATATCGATTCCGATCTCGGTGAGATCGGTTACACAGAGCTGTTCCGGGCTGCGGGCGCATTCGCGAATCTGCTTTCCGACAATGGAGTCGTGCCGGGCAGCCGGGCCATGGTGTTGGCGGACGACTCGGTTGCCACGGTCGTGGCGGTGCTCGGGCTGTGGTGGCACGGCTGCGCAGCGGTCCCGGTGAATCCGGCGCTGTCGGACAAGGAGATCGGGTTCATCGCGGCCGACGCCGGGGTGAAGTTCGGATACGTCGACGTCCCCGGGACACGTCGCAACAGAGTTGCCGCGGTGCTGCCGGATATCGGGCAGCTCGACGGGGACCACATCCGCGAGTCGGTATTGCGGCAACGGCGCTCCGGCGCGCGGGCCGCGCTGCCGCCGCAGCAGCAGTGGCTTCCCGATCAGGAAGCCTTGGTGCAGTACACCTCCGGCAGCACCGGCGTGCCGAAGGGTGTCGCGCATCGGGCCAGCGCGCTGCAGTGGGTGCCCTCCGGGTTCGGCCGGATAGCCGCGCTGGCACCCAGCGACACCGTGCTGTCGACGGCCAAACTCTCGTTCGCGTACGGGTTCGGCAATTCCCTGTTATTGCCGCTGCGCGCGGGTGCGACGACCGTGCTGCTGAACGGCGGGGTGGACGCCCAGGTCGTCGCGAGCGCGCTGCGCCGCCACCGTCCGACCGTGCTGTTCTCGGTGCCGCGCCTCTACGCCGCGCTGGCCGAATCGTTCGAGGACCCCGACAGCAGGCTGCGCCTGGCGGTCTCGGCGGGCGAAGCGCTGCCTGCGGACCTGAGCGAACGGGTCATGCGGCGACTCGGGGTTCCGCTGGTGAACAGTCTCGGGACGACCGAAGCGCTGTACATCATGTTGGCAACGACACCCGCCGAACCGGGTCCCGGCACCATCGGTGTGCCCGTTCCCGGGGTGCGGGTCACGGTGCGCGACCAGGACGGCGAGATTCTCGACGGTGACGAGGTGCAAGGCCGCCTGCACATCGCGGGCCCATCCGTCGCGGCCGGGTATCTCGACCGGGCGGAGGCGACGCGGGAAACCTTCGCCGACGGCGGCGCGTACACCGGCGACATTGTCCGGCGCGCCCGCGGCGGTCCGATCCACTATGTCGGACGAGCCGACGACTTTCTAAATCTCGGCGGCTACAAGGTGGCGCCTGCCGAGATCGAGGGTGTCGTCCGCGCTGTCGCAGGCGTCCGCGATTGCGCCGTGGTCGGGGTGTCGGACGGCCACGGGCTGCAGGAGGCGCTGCTTTTTGTCGTCGCGGACAGTGACCGAGAGCCCGGTACCGTCCGTCGCGCTGTCATCGCATGTCTGCGTGCCGAACTCGCGTCGTTCAAGCGTCCCGGCCGCATCGAGTTGGTCGATGCCCTGCCGACGACGTGGACCGGCAAGCTCGCGCGAAACCGGCTCCGGGCGATCGGAGCGAACTGATGGCCTGGGATGTCACCGGGATGGCGGCGGTCGCGTCCGTCGGGGAGACGCCCGACGCGATCTTCGAGTCGCTGTGCGCACGGCGGAGCGGGATCTCGAAGCTGCGGGCGTTCGACGCTGCGAAATACCGGACATGCCACGCGTACGAGGTCGATGACCGCACGGCAGAGGGCGACCGGCCGTTCCGCGCTACCGAGTGGCTGCGCGCCGTGATCGAGGCGGCGCTGGCCGACGCGGGCCTCGCGGCGGCTGCCGAGCGGTATCCGGTGGTGGTCGGAACCACCCTGCGGGAACAGCGGTCCGCCGAACTCTGGTGGCGCGAAACCGGCGGAAGGACCGGGGATGTGCTCGATCCCGATCGACTCGACTTCTCTGCCGCCTTGCGGGACCTTCCCCAGGTCGGACGTGTGCACACCGTTGCCTGTGCCTGTGCGGCGTCGCTGTATGCGCTGGGAATGGCGACCGACATGATCGAACTGGGCCTCGCCGAGACCGTGGTGGTCGCGGGCACCGACTCGATCACCGAGAGCGCGTTCGGCACCATCGACCGCGTTCAGACCAGGACGCCGCAGGCGCTGCGTCCGTTCGACGCCGCACGCGCGGGCATGATCATGGGCGAAGGCGCGGTGGCAGTCGTCGTGCGCCGGGCCGGGACCGACACCGCACCACACGCACGCCTGCTCGGTGTCGGCATGAACTGCGACGCCCGCCATGCCACGGCGCCGGACCGGGAGAGCATCCGCGATGTCATCGCCGACGCCCACGAACGGGCCCGCATCGACGCCGCCGATGTAGATCTGGTGATGTTGCACGGCAGCGGAACACAACTCAACGATGCCGTCGAGGCGTCCGTGCTGACCGACGTGTTCGGCGGGCCCGCATCGACGCCGGTGATGACCGCGATCAAGTCGATGACCGGCCACACGCTCGGCGGGTCCGGGCTGCTGAGTCTGATCGTCGCGGCCATCGCCATGCGTCGCGGGCTGGTGCCACCGATTCTGGGTCTCACCGATCCGATCGCCGAGGCGGCCGGGCTGCATCTGGCTCGCGACGTCGTGCGCGCGGACCCGGCCGTCGCGCAGATCGACGCGTTCGGTTTCGGTGGCATCAATGCGGTCGCCGTCATCGGGAAGGGGACGCGATGACGACCCGGGCGACGGTGGTAACCGGAGTCGGCCTCGCCGTCACGGGCTTGCAGACCGCTGCCGATCTGCTGTCGACCGATCCGGTCGAACCGGGAGCCGGACCGGCACCCGACCTCACGGGACGGCACCTGCGACACAAGGACCGTGCGTCGCGACTGGCGCTTCGTGCGGTTGAGCAGGCGCTCGCCGACGCGAGCCTGGCCACCGACTCGACCGATCGCGCGGACACGACGACAGCCACCGTGGTCAGCTCCAACTTCGGCAACCTCGACAGCGTCTGCGAGTTCACCGACCGGATCGCCGACCAGTCCAGCGCCGCACTCAGTCCGCTGGGTCTGCCGCATGTGTCGTCCAATGCCATCGCCGGCTGGATCGCGATCCGGCACGGGCTGCGCGGACCGAATCTCACCTTGTGCAGCGGGCGGACCAGCGGGTTGGACGCGCTGTTGTGGGCCGCGACGCTCATCGGGGCGGGCCGGGCCGACGCTGCGGTCGTCGTCGGGGTCGAACCGGACACCGGACCGGTGCGCAGCTTGTTCGGACCGGGTCGGCGGGTCCTCGACGGAGCCGCAGCGGTGGTCCTCGAATCGGAAGCGCACGCGGCGAATCGGCAGGCAATCGTCCGGGCGTTGGTCGGCGGTGGTTACCACAGCGACGGTGTCGATCAGGTGGTCGCCGCCATCCGCACGGCGGCCCGGCCGCCGCGATTGTGGCTGACAGCGGCGGATGTGTCGCCGGAATTCGGTTCGCCGATTCGGATCCTGGATCTGACCCGACGGCTCGGGGAGTGCTCGGGGGCGCTCGGAGTGCTCCAGTGCGTGGTGGCGGTGGCGCAGTTCGACGGCGGCGACCGGAACCCGGTGTACGCCACCTGTGGCGATCAGCACGGCGGCGAGGTCATGACCCTACACCTGCGCGCACCGCGTGCGGCGGCATCCGTTCCGGTCGGACGCAGCGTCGGAAACCGCGAGTTCGACCTGGAGCAACGATGACCCCAAGCATCCCCGACCGGGTGGACCCGGAGGACCTGCGGCAATTGGTGGCGCGCGTGTTGGAAGTGCCCGCCACCGAAATCGGTGACCACACAAACTTCGTCGACGAATGGAACGTCGATTCGCTGCTCGAACTCGAGCTCGCGACACGCATCGAGGAGCGCTACCGCATAGCGATTCCGGAGACCGAGGTCGCTTCGCTGACATCACTGGCGAACGTCCGCGAACTCGTCGACCGCATGCTCGGTGCGGACCCGAATTCCTGAAGATGGAGAACCATGTGACCACCCCGGAATCCGTCCGAATAACAAGTGCGGTCGATCCCGTGACCGCGGTGTCGCGGTTGGCCGGCTCCGGCCGCTTCGGTGACTACGTCGTCTATGAGCGGCCCGGTCGATGGGTGTTCGCCGCCGACCCGCTCGGCCGGGTCGAGATGGACACCGATGAGCTGCGGGTGAGCGCAGCCGGAGGGTCCACTCGCGAACGCTGGACCGGCAGAGCCGTAGACGCGCTGGAGCGAGGGTTCGACTCGCTGCGGGTGGCCTGCGGCGCAGGAGCCTCGGGCACCGCCTACGGCTGGATCGCCTTCGAGTTCTGCGCCGATGCGTTCGGCGCGCAACGGCACATCACCGAGCGAACCAGCTTGGCACACATGATCATTCCGCGAATCGAGGTGACCGTCACCGAATCGGAGGTCACCGTCGACGGCGCGGCCGCCGCCGACGTCGAGGTGATCGAGCAACTGCTGCGCTCACCGGCCGAGCCGCTGCCGACACCGCATCCGGTCGACGTGCGCACGGACGTCAGCGGCTACCGTGCACGGGTCTCGACGGCTGTCGCGGAGATCGCCGCGGGCGACTACCAGAAGGTGATCCTGTCTCGCCGGGTCGAGCTGCCCTTCCTGGTCGACCTGCCTGCCAGTTACCGCCTGGGCCGGGCACACAACACACCCGCCCGGTCGTTCCTGCTGCGGCTCGGTGGGCTGGCCGCAGCTGGATTCAGCCCGGAGTTGGTGGCGTCGGTCGACGACGAGGGTGTCGTCACCACCGAACCGCTGGCGGGTACCCGGGCGCTGGGGCAGGGCGTCGCGGCAGACCTGGCCGCCCGCAATGAGCTGGAGTCGGACCCGAAGGAGATCGTGGAACACGCCGTGTCGGTGCGAACGTCGTTCACTGAGATCGCCTCCATCGCCGAACCGGGTTCCGCGGCGGTGACAGACTTCATGGCGGTCCGCGAGCGCGGCAGCGTCCAGCATCTGGCCTCCACGGTGCGCGGCAGGCTCGCCCGGCACCGGACCCGGTGGGATGCGCTGGACGCGTTGTTCCCGGCGGTCACGGCGTCCGGCATTCCGAAGCGGGCGGGTGTCGACGCCGTGTTCCGCCACGACGCTGCCCGCGGACTGTATTCCGGTGCAGTGGTGACACTTTCGGAACGCGGCGCACTGGAGGCGACCCTGGTGTTGCGGGCGGTGTACCAGGACCAGGACGCGGCGTGGCTGCGAGCGGGCGCCGGTATCGTGGCCCAGTCGCGGCCGGACCGGGAATTCGAGGAAACCTGTGAGAAGTTGGGCAGCGTGGCTCCGTATCTGGTACCCGCGGTCTCTCGTGGACCTGGGTCTACTCCGCGATCACCGATGGTGACGGGTGGCTCGCGCCACCCGCGGCGTTAGGGAATCGTCGAGTTTCGCATCCGGCGTCGTCGGTATAGCGGAGAAGTTGCGTCGCCCGTGCGTGCCTGATTACTCTCAGGCATGCTCGGCTGGATTCACCTGTGATCGCGGCACTTTCGGTTGCCCCGGGTGACGCCGGGCAGGCTTGGCGGGCTACCGGCCCTGCCCCTGTTCCATCGTCGGCCCACCGCTGAGGCCGGCTGTGGACTTGCATGTGAGCCTCACCGGTCGCGGGGACCTCGGCGGGCAGATATACCGGCAGATCAAGGACGCCGTGCTGGACGGGCGGCTGGCGCCGGGCCAGCCGTTGCCGCCTTCCCGGGAACTGGCGCGCAGGCTGGCGGTGTCGCGCAATACCGTGACCGGCGCCTACGACCGACTGGTCGCCGACGGTCTGGCCGAAAGCCGGGTCGGTGCAGGCATTTTCGTGCGCGCTATGGTCGCGCGGCAGCGGCGTCGCCCGGCCGTTCCCACATCGGTCGCGGTGGTCCACCCGTCGCCGTCGTGGGTGGACATCAAGGTGCCCACGCCCGGCTTCTTCACCGACGCGCCGCCGTACGACCTACGGCCCGGCATCCCGGACGTGCGGTTGTTTCCGTATGAGGCGTGGCGGCGGTTGACCTCGCAGGCGTTGCGGGCATCATCGATCGGCACCGGAATGCCCATCGATCCGGCGGGGCTGCCCACGCTGCGAGCGGCCATCGCCCGGCACATCGGGGTCTCGCGGGCCGTGCAGGTGACCGCGGACAACATCATCATCACGCAGGGCATCCAGCAGGCGCTGGACCTGGTGGGGCGGGTGCTGCTGCGGCCGGGCGACTGCGTGGCGATCGAGAATCCGTGCTATCCGCTTGTGCGGGAGCTGTTTCGCAGCCTCGGGGCCGACGTCGTGGGGGTCGACGTGGACTCGGAGGGCATGCGGGTCGACCTGCTGCCCGATCACACGCGGATCGTATACGTCACCCCGTCGCATCAGTTTCCGCTCGGCATGCCGATGTCGGCCCAGCGCAGGCAGGCGCTGCTGGAGTGGGCGAGTAGCCGCGATGTGGTGGTGATCGAGGACGACTACGACACCGAGTTCCGATACGGTGGCCGTCCGCTCGAGCCGCTGCACAGCATCGACCCCGCAGGCCGGGTCATCTACGTGGGAACGTTCTCCAAGGTCATGCTTCCGGTGCTGCGGATCGGTTTCGTCGCCGCTCCCGCACCGCTCTTCGCGGCATTGCGCGCCGCGAAGTACGTGACCGACTGGCATTCGCCGCAGCCAGCGCAGGCCGCGCTTCTCGGCTTCATCGAAGAAGGGATGCTGGCCAAACACATTCGGCGGATGCGCCGGGAGTACCAGGCCCGCCACGACCGGATAGTCGAACTGTTGACCACGCGCTTCGCTGACTTGCTGACGGTCATTCCGTCGGCGGTGGGCCTGCACGTGTCGGCGTGGACCCAGCCCGGTGTCGACGCGGCTGCCGTCGCGGCGCACGCGCGGGCGGACGGCGTCGGCATCTTCCCGATCTCCCGGTATCGCATGAGCGACGGTCCCGACGGCCTTATCGTCGGATACGGGGCCATCGCCGCGACCGACGTCGACCACGCGCTCGACCTGCTGCACACCGCGCTGGAGCGGAACCGGGCGACCGCGCAGCGAAGCCGGGACTGCCACGCCTAGCGGCGATTTCACTGTGCGGGTGGGCGACTATTGAACTAGTTCGGTGAGTGCCTCTTGTAGGTAGGTGGCGATGTTCCAGACGTCCGGGATGGTGTCGGTGCTGGCGAGGATGCCGAAGTCGAGGTGGCCGTTGTAGGACATGACGGTGATGTTGAGTGGGCCGGACAGGTCGGTGAGTACGGAGATGGGGTAGCTCCCGGCCACCCGAATTCCTGCGGCGTACAACGGTATCTGCGGTCCGGGCACGTTGGAAATGACCATGTTGGCCAGGGGCAGTGCGGGGGCGGCGACGCGCAGAAGTAGGCGGGTGGCCAGGCCGTGCAGGATCTGCGGTAGGGCCGCGGTGGCGTAGTGCAGCAGGGCCGGTGGGGTGGCGTGGAAGTGGTCCTTGGCAGCCAGCATGGCGGCATGGGTGAGTTTCATGCGATGTTGTGGGTCGGGTTCGCCGATCGGTAGTTCGCACAGCATGATGGAGAACTGGTTGCCCGCGGTGCCGAGTTGCTCCGGGGTGCGCACCGATACCGGGATCGCGGCCACGGCCGGGTCGGCGGCCAGCGTGTCGTGGTCGTGTAGCCAGCGGCGAAATGCGGTGGTGCACAAAGTCATTACCACGTCATTGACGGTGCCGCCGAAGCTGTTCTTGACCTGTTTGACAGTGTCGAGTGAGAGCGAGACGAAGGCGAAGGACCGGTCGGTGCCGTTGGGGCGGTTGCTCGCCAGCGTGGGATTGGCTTTGCGCATGTCGGCGAGTGCGTTCGGCAGCATCGGTCCCAGGCGCAGGGGCAGGCGCATCCGATCAGTTTGGCGGGTCATCGTGTGTGCGATGCCCCGGCCGATTATTTCGGCGGGATTGGGCGTTCGACCCAAACGCAGACCGTCGGGCGGTGGCGGTGCGGGCTGGGAGTCGGGCACGATATCGAAGAGCGCGGCCATGACCTCGGCCCCCGACACGCCATCGATCAGGGCGTGGTGGACCTTGGTGTAGATGGCTTGGCGGCCGTCGGTCAATCCCGAGACCAGGTGGCATTCCCATAGTGGTCGATCTCGGTCGAGCGGCTGCGCATGCAGACGTGCGGCGAGATCGGCCAGCGCCGTATCGGTCGAACCTTCGGGGAGGCGTGTATCGCGTACGTGATATCCGAGGTCGATGGTGTCGCTGTCTTCCCAATAGGGGAGGTCCAGCCCGAGCGGGACGGTGCGCAGTCGCCACCTCAGGGGTGCGACCAGGTGCAGTCGGCTCGCAATCAACCGCCGCAGTACGGTGATGTCCAGTGCGCGACCTGCGGTGGGTGGTTCCAACAGTGTGACCGACCCGACGTGGAGCAGCATGGTGGGTGACTCGGCATCGAGCAGTAGGACGTCGAGCGAACTGAGTTGCCGGGATGGTCCGTTCTCACCCGATAGCGGAATTCTTTGCGATGGTATCGCTGGTTCAGCGGATGTGCCGGAGGCTATTTGGCCCGGTGTCATGATGCGGACGTCGAGGTGGCGGGCGGGTTTCAGGTCGGCATGGGACATGGGGTCTCCGCGTTGTCGCTGGGTTTCAGGACAGACTGCCGATTCAGCTCAATCGGCGGCGATGGTGCCGCGCCACATTTATGGTCTGTCGATATCTGTGGGCGATGGGAACCGTTCGAGCCGCTCCGCTCTTGCGGTGACGCCGACCTCCGTGTCGAAGACGTGTCATTGAGCCTAGTGGTCGGCGAGGCGCCGTCGGCCGCGATCGTGTGCACTACACGTTAATTCTGTGCAAACGTGGGACCTCTGCTCATTACCTGCCGGTATGCCGCGTACTACTTCAGCCTTGGCGAACCACCGCAGTGGCCGCCGGAGTCCAACCAGATGCGATCGGTGGTCTCGGATTTCCGCGAAAGATATGCGACTGCTGCGGAATTCGCGCGTGTGTCGCGGCGTCGTCCCGCACGGTGCCGATGCCTTCGATGGTGACCCCCGCCTGCTGGTGAGCAACGATGGGCGCTGGGGCACACGGCAACTCGTCTCCGAGACCTATCTGCGCATGGCACGCCAGCCGTCACCCGCGAACAAGTGCTTCGGCTACCTGTTCTGGGTCGGCCTCGGATGCTCCGAGAACTCCGGCTTCCAGCCCGCCGACATGTACTTCATGGTCGGACTCGGCATGCAGAACGTTTTCATCGTGCCGAGTCTGGATTTGACGGTGGTGTGGACCGGAGTGTTCGGAAATGTCAGCAACCAGGGCATTGCGGAGGCCCTGCAGAACACCACGGAGCTGCCGCACGAATTCTTCCGCCGATTGTTCGCGGCATTCCCCGACCATCCGGTGCCCGATCCCGGTCCGTATGTCGAACCGCCGCCACGCGAGGATCCGGGCGAGTACGTGGATACGAATCTGCTGATCGCGGTCTTCGGTGTCGGGCCCGCGGCATATCCGGGCTGCGATGTCCTCAGCTGCCTGAACTACCCATTGGCACCACCATTAGCGGATAACCCGCCGGGCTGCGTCGTCCAAGTCTGCCTCGGTCCGGATCCGCGCACGCCCGGCATCCGCTGAATCAAATGCCGGAGAAAGGGATATCGCCTTCCGTCGCACCGTGCGCGAAGGGGTCCTTGGCATCGCGCAGGATCGCCGCCTGGTCCGGTCCTCCATCAGCGCGACCGTGCTCGAGGCGATCATGTTCGCGGTCGTCTCGTGTCCAGCGCTGAGCAGGATCACTGGAGTACCAACTGAGCGATCATGTCATCAGAGATGCAGCCTTCGCCGTTGTAGCAGTAGATGCCGGGACTGATTCGCGGACAACGGATTACCGCCCATACCCCGAATCCGCGAGACCTGGGACATCCCGACGGACGGATTAGTAAGATCATCGACAGACGGCTTTTCGACCGCCGACCTGCCAGGTGCAGCGGAGCCGGGCCACCGTGACAGTCGCTTGCCATGAGAACCAAGGTCGGTTGTGATATTGATGAATCCACTTTTGGCAGTTACTGATCCGTTGTTACGGCTGACCACGGGAGTATTCACTCCGGTTCCGGCCGGTGACCGATGATCGCCGTCGACACCAAAACGCAGCGCCCGGGCCCAGGTTGCTCGCACGGCAAGGTCATTACGCGCAGTGGGCAGGCGGTGATGTACCGGCCGTCGGCGATCGTACGCGCGGTCGACGAATTCCGCTGTGTCGCAACGGCACCGGGCTTCGGCGGGAGATCAGTTGTGACCGCTGATGCGAGCTGGCGCTATCCGCGCTGCCGACCTATCGCGGACACCATGCGGTCGCCGCGGTAACCACGGACTGCACCGGCTCGCGGCGCTGTCCGGATACAACGAGTCTACAAATCCTGCCGCTGACTGGCCTCCCGGAGGGCGACACCATGCAGACAACTATCGGCGGGCACGTCGCCCTACATGACGACCGCCAGCTTTTCACTGGCCCCGCAATCCTCGATCTCGGGCCAGCTGCTGCGGTTCGTCGGGTTCTGCACCGTGCCATTATCCGCCTTCCACATCCGCGCCCGAACCACCTCCAGCGTCCCCTGAGCACTGGCAAACACGCGCAGAGCCGGTGAGTGTGCCGGGCGCATTCGTATCGACACCCTGATTCGACACGGAGCTTACGATGCAGAGTAGATCACCTCTCGACCCCGCTAATATGCCCCGGCATGTCGCCTGTATTCCGGATGGAAATGGGAGATGGGCACAGCTGCGCAACGGCTCCCGTATCGGCGGGCACAACCACGGTGCACGAGTAATTCACGATCTCATAATAAGCGCATCTGATCTGGGAATCGAATGGTTCACGGTATACGCCTTCTCCGCGGAGAATTGGCAGCGTCCCGAGATCGAGGTCAGATTCATTGCAAGTACGCTCGAACGAGCCATCTACCGGTTGCTCGACGATTGCGGTCGGCATAACATACGGATCCGATGGATCGGGCGCGCGGAAATGCGCATACCGCGCGCTCTACGCAGGGCGATCGACTATGCGACATCGACGACAAAGCACAACTCCGGAATGACATTGACCATCGCATATAATTACAGTGGCCGCGATGAAATCGTCGATGCGATCCGCAAAATAATCGAGAACGGCGTGGATGCTGCGGATCTGAATAGCGAGCTGGTGAGTCGATACCTGTACGCGCCGGATATGCCCGATCCGGATCTCGTGATCCGGACATCAGGAGAGAGCAGGATCTCTAACTTCCTGCTCTGGCAGCTCGCTTACAGCGAACTGGTGTTCACACCTGCTCTCTGGCCGGATTTCACCGTTGATCACCTGTTGGATGCAATTCACGAGTATCAGCGACGAGAGCGAAAATTCGGAACCGTCGACGACGGCGATAAAAAATTGGACACGCAGCTGCGATAGACCTCTCGGTAGACATCTCACCACCGTCAATTGATTAGTTGGAGATATTTATGAGCACGGATTGGGCAGCCAAAGTCCCGAACCTACAGTTCGAGGATACCTATATCGAGGGTTCTCGCATCAGCCCCTTCTGGGAGCAGGTCGACGATAAAGCGAGGTCATTGCGCACGGAATGGTTGGGGCCGCTCACCACTACAGAAGAAGAACGGTTGCGCGGAGTAGACTGTGCAAGAGTCGCGTGTCAGATATTTCCGGACGCCGATCCCGATGACCTGGTCATACTGACGATAGTTGGCGAATGGAGCTTCTTGTTGGACGATCGAATTGGATTCGATGAATACGACTCATTGGAAGCTCTCCAAAGCGATATTTCTCGCTTCGATCGCATACTCGAAACAGCGCAGGTTGAAACAGCCGTCCCCGGACTCGAAACCACGCTCGCCAAATGTCTGCAGCGGATGTACCCCAGGCAATCGCACAGCTGGCGGAGACGAATACGGCTAAACTTTCTCGATTGCATTCTGGCCATGGGGATCGAACTCGAAAACCGGCGAGAGGGGTACGTCCCTGGTCGCCAGGAGTATATTTCGATGCGTCGAAATACGGTCGCCATGTACCTCTTTCTGGATATAGTCGAATTCATGCTCCGGATCGAATTATCAGACATGCTGTACGATAGTGGCGAAATGTGTGATTTTCGTGAAAGTTGGGTCGATATCGCAGCCTGGGTGAACGACATGGCGTCGTATCACAAGGAAGACGCGGCCGGTGAAGTGAACTTGATACACGTCGTTCGGGCAGAGAAAAATCTGTCACTCGAAGCGGCGTTCGATGAAGTGGCTGATATGATCGAATCTCGTGTGTCTGATTTTATCGAAGCTGAACGCTCATTGAAAGGCAGCGCTGTTTATAGAAACAGCACCGCCAGCGAGCGCGACGCGGTCGACATCATGGTACAAACAGTGCAGAACGCAATAGGAATGTACGTGCGCCATCACCGAGAATCGCCTAGATATGCCAGCCGGGACAGCGGGGTCTAATTAATCTATTGGTCCGAAACGGTCGAGGTGCCTACCCGAAACCCGATTACCAGCAGTAACGCTCGCCGCAGCGCAGCAACTACACGGAGCGCAAGCTGATCGCGGAGCGTCAACACAGGCTGGAGAACTCATCGCGCGGTAGATGACGGGGACGGTTTACAGGGCGGCTTGAAATAATGCCGCGTTGTTTGGCCAGTACCACGGTGGTCATGCCGATCGAGGAGGTGCCACCGCGGATCAGGATCGACTGCCCAGGTTGAGCATCCAGTCCGATCGTCAGCGATCGGTGGGAAGTTCGCGGCATCTCCGGCACCGCCCCCAGTTGCGCCCAAATCGCCTGTCGGGGTTCCTCCGGTCGTCGGTCAGGAGTGTCGGAGGGGCGGTCGGTGGTTGCCCAATGCGAGGACTTGGGCTGCGACCTCGTCGATGGCAGGCATGGTGGCCACCTCGGCCGCGACGGCGCGGGCAGCGTCGGCGAGGCGCGCGTCGGTGATCAAGGTGTGCAGGTGCGCCGCGGTGATCGTTCTTCCCGGCACCGCGATACCTGCTCCGCGGCGCTGCACCGATACCGCGTTCCACCTGCGGTCGCCTGGGGCGGGGGTCGCCAGCTGTGGGATTCCGGCGCGCAGAGCCGCTAATACCGAGCCGGCGCCGCCGTGGTTGACCATGGCGGTGCAGGTCGGGAGCACGGCGTGTAGCGCGATCCACCCGACAGTTCGGACGTTGTCGGGAAGGTTGGTGGCGCGCATGACTGTTCGGTTTGGGCGGACGATAACGATATCGGCGTCGACGTCGGGCGCGGCCCGTAGCACCGATCGGAGCATCGGGTCGGGGCCGTCGCCGAGCATGGTGCTTCGGGTTACGACGATGCGTGGTCGGCGGGGGGAGTCGAGGAGGAATGGTGGCGTGGCTGCGCCCGGTGTCGAATACGGGATGTATCGCAGGGGCCAACCCGGGACGGAGACGATGCTGGGCGGCGCGATCGATAGGGTGGCCGTGCTCGCGGGAAGGTCGGCACCGCCGAGCAGCCGCAACAGTTCCCGGCGAATCACGGTGCCGTCGTCCAGCGCGATATTGTGCAGCACTGTGGGGACGCCGAGGTGGGCCGCGGCGATGGCTGCGGCCGACGCGAAGGGTTCGTGTACCACGATGTCGGGGGCGAATCGGCCCGCCACTCGAATGAGCCTGTCGAGCATCGGTTTGTTGGTGACGGCGAACACGTGGGCGCCGCCGCGAGCGTCGGCCATTCCCGCCGCGGATCGCAGTGCGAGGACGGGGTGCAAGCCCAATCCCCGCGCGACGGCTCGGATGTGTCCGATGCGCGGTGCGACGTCGACAACCGGGACATCGGCGGAAACCGCCGTCGCGGCATCGCCGCCGGTTGCTACCAGTACCCGGTGCCCCTCCGCACGCAGATGCATAGCAAGAGGCATCATCGGGAACAGATGCCCGATCAGCGGTGTCGCTACGAACATCACCCGCATCGCAGTGCCGCCACTCCGGGGCCGACCGCGCCGGCGTTTGTCGGCGCCGCCGCTGCGACAATGCGTTGAAGTCCTTGTAGAAACTCCATCCCGTCGGCGGCCGCGTGATCGATCACCGCGTGCATCGCCACCACGGCGACCTCCACATGATCATGGTGGTTGCCTATCCCAGCAGCGCGAGAACCTGCACCGCCGGTGCGCTGCGGCAGTTCCGGCACGAGGCGCTGCAGGGTGACGCGTTCGACCCGAGCCGCCGACAACACCGCGTCATCGAAATGCCGGAAATCACCAGTGCGCACGTGAGCAACATTTCTCTCCGGGCATCAGCCGTGCCGCAAACACCCTCGTTCAACGTCAACACGTTATCAGGTGTGACCACAACAATATTCACACCCACTGCCTCATCAGTTGCAGCATCTGGATGCTGCAGACCATGCATCTGACGACCGGAAAAGGCTCCCACCAGATCAAGCGCTGGAAAGACATCCGTGATGTCACGGTCCATGATTCGCTGGCGCGACGCGCTGGTTTCTTAGGATTCTCTCAGCGGAACCCGAATTGAACCCCCGCAAGCCCTACCGGCGGTTTTGCGTCGATTTTGCCCGACACGTCATCCGCTCTACATACATAACCGCAGGTAGGCCGGGTATCGTGAAGTGCTGTCTGTGTCCGGAGGGGGACACACGCGCTAAACACACGAATCGACCTGCGGAAACAGCGCTGATGCAACCTTCACGCAGTGGCCCGTTAGCGGCACACCCCCATGCGGCGTGCTTCCCGGTAGTCGACGATCCGGTCCAAGTGGCCATTCCGGTCTCGGCCATGTGCGCTCGGTAGTTCGTGCCCTGGCAGTTGGTCTTCCGCTCCGGGGAGTGGGTTTAGCGGAGTGGCGCTTGCCAACTCAATGCTGGGATCGGCGGATTCTGCCAGCACGCGTCGAGCAACTGCGGCGCCTTCCCGAAGCACCTCAGTGGGCGTCGGGAAGGCGCCGGGCAGCGGCAGCACCCGCTCGCCGCGAGCGGGTGCTGCAGCATGTGGCGTCCGATTCTGTGGAGTAGCGGAGGAGGTTGATGCTCACCCCACCGAGTCAACCCGCGCCGGTCGACCCCGCGCTTGGACCACACGCCAAATCAAAGCCGCCGGTTTGGACTCCGATGCAATATCGATCGCGAGGGTCGGCGCGGCGGTCAGCAACTCGTGCTCGCGAGCGGATGTCATGCACGGCCACCGAATACGTGCGGTCTCGGTCGCAGCAACTGCTCGCTGGACAGTCCGGTTCAGAGCTGACGACAAGCGGTCTCGCTGCGCTCGGCTGGCATACCTGCGACGCCGAGGGCGCGGCGAGTACGCCCTCGATTGGACTATATTTTATCTGCCTCGTCCGCCGCCGCTGCGCCGTCCTCAATGCCATGCCGAAATCCCAGCAGCATTACCGAACTCCGGCAGCCGCCTGACCTCCCCGCCCAGCCCGTGGACGGGGAGCCGCATTCGCCCCGGGGGACCGGCTGGATCAGGCGTTCGAATCCTCGATACGCCGGGCCCGGGCCGGAATACCGCGCTGCCACCAATCGATAGCCTCGCCGTCATCAGCCATGCACTGAATCAGGTGCGCGGTGGCTTCCACCTGCGCTCCAGACTGGGCACAGAACGACCACAACTGACGGGCAGCCCGCTGGTACTGGTGGAACGCAACGTCGACCTCGAACGCATCCCACTCCCGGAGCGAAACCGGTGCACTGCAACATGCGCTATCAGCCCACCGACCTGCGCCTCGTGATAGTCGCCAACCGGCTTGTCCGCGGCCTCGTCCTAGTCGGGGAACGGCCACCGCGAAAGCCGTCGGCGGCCAGCCGGTTGGTGGGATGGGCTTGATGGAAAGTGGGACGGTTGTTCATGGCGATATGCAGTGAACAAGAATGAGATTGTGACCGAATCCGCGAACATGCCCGAATTGGTGCCGTCGGTGCGTAATTCCCGCGCGCTGTCGGCTGGTATCAAGCCGTTGCTGGTGTTGTCGAAGATCCGTGGGATTCTCGACGCGTTCACGTTGGCCGAGCCGGAGTTGACGTTGGCTGAGATCCGGGCGAGGACGGGGTATCCCACGTCGACGGTGCAGCGGCTGGTGGCCAATCTGGTCGCTGAGGAATTTCTGGACCGGGTCGGTGACCGGGTTCGGATCGGGGTGCGCATGGCTTATTGGGCGTCGCCGGCGACGGCCGGGTTGGATGTGCTGGATGCGGTGACGCCGGCCTTGGAGGCGCTGCGTGACCAGACCGGCGAGACCGCGTGCTTCTTTCGCAGGGAAGGCGTGTTTCGCGTCTGCGTCGCGCTGGCAGAGACATATCACGCGATCCGTCGCGAAATGCATGTCGGCAAGATTGTGCCACTGCATGTCGGTTCGGCGGGGCGGGTGTTGCTGGCTTGGGACGATACAGCGCTGAAAGAGGTTCTCGCCGAGGGTCTTCCCGGGTTCACCGACGCTACAATCACCGACCCCGAGGTGTTGCGGGCGGTGGTGGAGGACACTCGGCGTGCGGGTTTCGCGATCACGGCGGGAGAGCGTGATGAGGGAGCGTCGGGGGTGGCGGCGCCGGTGTTCGATTCGCGGGCGCGGGTGCTGGGGGCGTTGATGATCAGCGGTCCCACATTTCGGCTAACCGACGAGCGATGTCGGGAATGCGCGGAAGAGGTGGTCCGCGCCGCCGAGCAGGCGACGCGGATGCTCGGCGGCCGACTACCGTTCTGACCTCAGACTGGCGTGTGGCCCGCGGATAGATTCGTAATCGCGGCGGTGGCTGCCTCCGTGACATGGCGGCGTGTATGTGCGCCCGCGCAGCGGTCGCCGAGCCTGCCGAGTGTTCCGCGCTGGTCGCGGCCAGAAGGTCGAGGTCGCGAATTTCCCCGGCGGACAAGGTGATTCGTCCCGCCACTGCGATGGCGCGGATGTCGCCCACAGCAGGTGTCCATCCAGACCGAGGTAGTTGGCGACACGGTCGACGCCGGATGCGTAGGTGGCGTCCAGTGCCGCATGGAGACCGCCGGCGGCACCACAGTTCTCCGGTGTCGGGGTGTGATGACGCAGTCCGGACGCTTGCGCCAGCTCGATCACCGCGGTGTGACCGATCGCTGCCCGCCCTGGATCAGAATATTCATGCTGGGTTGATCTCCTCCAGGCTGCGGCGCGAGGTCCGCGGACCCAGTGTGAGCACCGCGATCACTACGATTGCCAGCGCCGCGCCCACCACCGCGAACATCGCGGTAGCGCCGTGGTCGTCGAGCACGGGAATCAGCACGAACGGCAGTGCGCCGCTGGTCAATCGTGAGAGCGAATAGGTCCAGCCGACTGCGGTGGCTCGCACCGTGGTCGGGAAGATTTCCGCCTGATAGACGTGATAGACGTTGGAGAAGATATTGCTGGTCGCAGTGGTCAGGAAGCCGAGGGCGATGATCAGCGGCACTGACGAGACCGTCGCGAAGCCCAAGCCGAACGCGGCGATCGCCACTACCGATCCGGCTACCAGGAATTTCCGTTCGATGCGGGCCAGCAGTGGGATGGCAAGCGCGGAGCCGACCGGGTATCCGATGAACGACAGCGCCGTGAACAGCATCGACGACGTGACGTTGTATCCCCGATTGACCAGCACCAGGGCGGCCAGCGTCCCGAATCCGTAGTAGCCGAAGGTCTGGAACAGGTGGAACACACCCAGCATCGCCAGCCGGCGGCGGTACGGGGCACGCCGGAGGCGGAACAGTTGGCTGCCGCTGCGCTGCGGTGTGGGGGCCTCCTGGGCCTGCTCGTCGATCGGCGCCGCCACGACGCCCGAGCCGGCGGCGAAGGTGTTCAATGTCTGCTGCGCTTCCTCGATCCTGCCCATGCCGGCCAGCCACCGTGGCGACTCCGGCAGACCTCGCCGCAGCATCAGCACGATCAGTGCTCCGACGGCGCCCAAAGCCAACAGCCAGCGCCAGCCCGCGATGCCCAGCGGTGAGCGCACGTTCAGCCAAAGCGCGAGGAACCCGACAAAGGGCACGGCCAGATACGAGCAGGTGTAGGCGTACGACGCGAGGCGCCCTCGCCGCTCCTTCGGGAGGACGTCGGAGAGGTAGGAGTCCGCCACGGGGTATTCCGCGCCCACGCCGACGCCGGCAAAGAAGCGCGCGATCACCAAGAAGGTCGGATCGGTGGCGAATGCGCCGATCAGCGACCAGGCCGAGAACCAGATCAGGTTGATCAGGAACGCACGTCGGCGCCCGATCCGGTCGGCCAGCCGCCCGAATGCGGCGGCGCCGACGAACATCCCGACGAAGGACGAGGCCAGCAGCAGCTTCAACTCGGTCCCATGCAGACCGAACTCGGTCTTCAGGGTGGTGCTGATAGTGCTGGACAGGAAGATCTCGTACATCTCGAAGAACAGGCCAAGCCCGACGGCGACGATAACCTTGCGATGCACTGCCCCAACGGGCAATCGATCTAGTTGCGCCCCAACAGAATTCGATATCTCTATGGCGACAGCCGGTGACGGGTTCATGACACGCCCTTTCGATCCGGGAACAACAGCTCGCCTACTTAGCGAGTTGAAACTCACAATGTGAGTTCGGCGACATGACTGTAGCTCTACTTGCTCGATTTGAGAAGCCCCACTTGCCACAATGTGGGTATGAATGCACTATGTGGTTATGACTAGTCCAGTTACGAACGGCGCGAACCCCGGAGGAGATCACGTGGACAACCCAGGCCGCGAGCCGCTCGATGGTGTGCGGGTACTCGAGCTCGGTAACTACATCGCCGCACCGACGGCCGGTCGGCTGCTGGCGGACTTCGGGGCCGAGGTGATCAAGGTCGAACGGCCGCATACCGGCGACGAACTGCGCAATTGGCGGCTGTACTCCGGCACGACCTCGATGCTGTTCCACACGATCAACCGTCACAAGAAGTCGGTAGTGCTGGATCTCAGGACCCAACAGGGACAGCAGGCGGTGCGGGAGTTGGCCCGCTCGTGCGACATCGTGCTGGAGAACTTCCGTCCCGGCACCCTCGAACGATGGGGTCTCGGCCCCGACGTACTCGGTGCCGACAACCCCGAACTGATCTTCGTGCGTGTGTCCGCCTTCGGGCAGACCGGTCCACGCTGTACCCAACCGGGTTTCGCCGCCGTCGCCGAGGCGATCGCGGGGTTACGGGGGCTGACCGGAGATCCCGACCGTACTCCGTCACGCACCGGCGTCTCGATCGGGGACTCGATCGCGGGACTCTATGCGGCGTTCGGTGCGATGCTGGCGCTGTTTCAGCGAGAGCGCGACCGCGCCGAACAGCGCACGACCGCGCCCGCTGACCGCACGGTAGATGTCGCCCTCACCGAGGCGATCTTCTCGATGATGGAATCGCTGGTTCCCGAATACGACGCCTACCACGTCACCCGAACTCGCTCGGGAGGCCGAATGGAGGGCATCGCGCCCTCGAACGCGTACCTGTGCGGCGATGACCGCTGGATCGTCATCGCCGGCAACGGCGACTCGATCTACCGCAGGTTCATGACCACGATCGGCCGGCCCGACCTCGCCGATGACGATCGGCTCGGCACCAATGCCCAACGCTGGCAGGCACGCGAGGAACTCGATGCCGCGATCGGCGCCTGGACCTCGACCCTGACCGCCGCCGACGCTCTGCGTGCGCTCGATGCCGCCGACGTACCCGCCGGGCCGATCAATACCGCCCCCGATATCGCGGCCGATGAGCAGTTCCTCGCCCGCGGGATGATCCAGCGGATGGACGTCTCAACCGGCACCGAGACGATCAGTGACGTGGCTTTCCCCGGGATCGTCCCGCATCTCGGCACCCGGCCGCGCCGGATCCGTTGCGTCGGGCCCGAACTCGGCGCCCACACCACCGAAGTACTTGCTGCGCTGGGCGACGGCGCCGCCGACCCGAAGGAGCTCGTCCGATGACACCTGCCACTCAACTCAGAGACGTTACGCTGCGCGATGGCCTGCAACTCACCGGGAAGCTGCTCGACACCGAGAAGAAGGTCGAACTCACCCGGTTGCTGCTCGGATGGGGAGTCGACGCGGTCGAGATCGGCGCCATGGCCCGCCCGGACCGAGTGCCGCCGATGGCCAACACGCTCGAGGTGATCGCCGCGCTGACCGCCGACGAACTGCAACACTGCTGGATCTGGGCGGCGACACCGCGCGGCATCGCGCGCGCGATCGACGCTGGCGCCCGCAACTTCGAATACTGCCTGTCGGTCAGCGACGATCACAACCTGGCCAACGTCGGGCGCAGCACGGAGGCCAGCATGGCGGCCCTGCCCGAAGCCGTAGATCGCGTCGCCGCAGTGGGCGGACAGTTGCAGTTGACTCTAGCGACCGCGTTCACCTGCCCGTATCGGGGCGTGATCGATCCGGACCGCGTGCTGGAACTGGTGACCGACCCGCGGGCAGAGGCGACCACCACCGTCGTCCTGTGCGATACCCTCGGCCAGGCCGTCCCCGACCAGGTCGAGCAGCTCGTCCGGTGGGTCCTCGGCGCGGCGCCCGGCCGCGCGGTCGTCTACCACGGTCACGACACCTGGGGCCTGGGCGTGGCGAACACCCGGGCGGCCATCGACGCCGGAGCCACCATGGTCGATGGTGCGCTCGGCGGGCTGGGCGGATGCCCGTTCGCGCCGGGCGCCAGCGGCAACACCGCCACTGAGGACCTGCTGTTCGCGCTGCGCCCGAACTGGCTCACCCCGCCGAAATTCAGCGAAATCGTTCGTGCCGCAGAACTTCTGCTCGCCGACCTCGGCGAGCCGAACCGCTCGAAGGCCGCCCAAGGCGCCCGATCCGAAGCGCGCGCGTTCGAATGGGTGATCAGCGCATGAAATTCCTCGTCACCAGAGCGATCCCCGAACCCGACACGCAGATGCTGCGCGTCGCCGGCGACGTCGTCCTTCCGTCACAGGTCGGGTCGCCGTCGTGGTTCCGCAAGAAGATCGTGGTTCCGCAAGAAGGTCGCCGGGTTGGGGCCGCACTACGTCCCCAAGACCCGGCCGACTTCCTCGGGTATCGGCCGGGTGATCAAGCGAGTGCGATCTGTGGTTCGCTCCGACGCGAATCCCGCTGGGGCCGACACCAGCATTTTTCATTGGGGGAGAAGCGGTCTCACCCGGTTTACTCACGGTGCGAGGTGAGATCGTTTCTCTCTCACGATATGTGCTCGGAACCGTTCAGCGGGCCATGTTCGGGTGGCGTTCGGGCAGCGGGGCCTCGTCGATGCGCGGCAGCACACCGGTGTCGTAGACGTCACGGCCGTCGAATATGGTGCGCAGCACCTCGGTCGCGGCCAGGTTGTCCAGGTCGGCGGTCAGCGGGTTGTGATCGACGATGGCGATGTCGGCCTGGAATCCGGGCCGCAGCGCGCCGATGCCCTCCCATTGCATGAGCCGGGCCGTGTTGACCGTCCAGCCGTCCAGCGCCTGTTGTGCGGTGATGGTGTGCGTGGCGGGGTCGTTCGGGAAGTCCGACAGCGCCAGTTCGCCGGTCTGTGCGAGCTTCATGTGCTCGAACGGGCTGAAGGGCGACCAGTCCTGGCCGAGCGAGATGGTGGCGCCGGATGCGAACTGGCTGCCCACCGGGACGACCAGATCCATGATCTCGTCGCCCATGCGCTCGCGGTACATGTCGCCCTTGCCCCAGCGGAAGCTCATGCTGATGGAGCTGTTCAGCTTCAGGTCGGCGTAGCGGCGGATGGTGTCCGGCTCGATCACCATATTGTGCTGGGTCACCCAGTCGCTCGCGCGCACCGCGTCGGCGAGACCGTCGGCGTCGACGATCTCGAGGAACTGGTTGTGGTCGAACAGGCCCGCCTGAATGAGATTCAGCCGGATCCCGTTCTCCAGGCAGTAGTGAATGACCTCGCGCTGCATCTTCTTCGTGTTGAACTCGTGGCCGGTGGTGGGGCGCCCGTACGGGTCCTTGTAGGGCTTCTCCATGCGCATCAGGCCGGCCCAGGTCGGTCCGTCGAGGCCGAAGGTCGCACCGTTGAATTGCAATATCTCATCGCCGGTGGATTGCAGCAGCGACGCGTGCGCCAGGTTCGTGCGAATACGCTCGTCGGTGAGGCTGGCGCCGAAATCCCATGGCGCGGTGGCCAATTCCAGGGATGCCACCACCCGCATCGCCAACCGGTTGTCGTCGCGCAGGCGCTTGTATCCCAGCAGGTGCGCCAGATCCATGGCGTGGCACTCGTAGGCGGCGGTGGTGCCCCAACGGTGCGCGCGGGCCTGGCCCAGCAGGCCGCCCTCGGACCACAGCTCGTCCGGCGGCGGGACGGACATGATCTTGCCTTGGATCTGCTCACGCCAGAATCGGTCCGGGTTGTAGTAGTTGACGACCGAGCCGGTGAGAATGCCGGTGGGTTCGCCGTCCTCGTCTTTCTCGATCCAGACGTCACTGACCCGGTCGGGGGTGTCGCGGTTGATCCCGAGCACCTGCAAAGCCTTGGAGTTCATCGCGACCACGTTGGGGATTACCGGGGCGAGGGCGAAGATGATGAACGGGTGGTCGGGGGCGGCGGTGTCGAGCACGCGTCGGTCGGGCAGCTTGCCTTCGGCGAGGTCCTTGTAGGAGCGGCGGACCAGGTAGTTGGGTTCACCGACGGGGGTGCCCTGGACCCATTGGCCGGCGGGTACGTGGGCGACGTGGGCGCGGATGCGAGCGACGATATCGGCGTGGTCACGCGCGTCATACAGGTTGACCGACCAGACGTCCTGCGCGCCGGTGTGCAGGAAGTGCGGGTGCGAGTCGAGGATTCCCGGCATGACGCAGGCGCCGTCGACATCGATACGCCGTGCAGTGGCGCCGCCGAGCGACGTCATGTCGTCGAGCGAGCCGGTGCCCAGTACCCGGTTCCCCTCCAGAACGATCGCCTCGTGGGTTTCGCGGCGTTCGTTCTGTGTCAGAACCGGCCCTCCGAAGAAGAGGGTTCGAGTGGTGGTGACCGGCATTACTAGCTCCTTGAGCGGGGGTGCGAGGGTTGTCGGGGGGATGAGACGGCTCTATTTGTGGCGGGCACATGGCCGACACAGGAATGCTGCATCGCGGAGCGCGGCGAGCGCAGCCATCGCACTCCACTCAGTGGAGGGCTCACGTGCGTTGCCTGCCACGGCAGCCTCCTGCGCGTCCGGCGTCTGATGTCGTATGCCGCCAGGCCGACCGCGCCTTCGAACTCAGGCGCGGGTCGATCGTTCTGCGAGCGTCAGGCGGTGATGTGGACGGTGGGGCGACGGTGCGACCAGTCGGCGGTGCGCTCGATCTGCCCGGCGAGCGCGAGGAGCACATCCTCGGCGCACATCCGCCCGACGAACTGGACCCCGATCGGAAGGCCGCCGGCGGTCTCGCCGAGGGGGAGTGACAGGGCGGGCTGGCCTGTGGTGTTGAACAGCGGGGTGAACGAGATGTCGTTCAGCACCTTCAGCGACCACGCGTCGAAGTCCAGCGCCGGATCGTTCGCGTTCTGGTACCCCAGCGGCTGGGCCGGAGTGTTCGTCGTAGGGGTGACCAGAATGTGGTAGTCCTCGAAGAACGGTGCCGTCGCGCGCGAGATCTGGTTGAAGGCGGCGTGGGCGGCGCCCAGCTCGACGGCGGTCACCGTCCGGCCGTACTCGAAGGCCGCCAGGATCGAACGCTCGAGGCTGGACTCGTCCGGTGTCACGCCGGTCAACGATTGCAGGCCGAGGACGTTCTCGGCCGCGGACGCGGCCCAGACGACCCGCTGAGCGGCCACATGCCGATCGAAGTCGTATCGAGGCGCGTCGATCTCCACGTGATGCCCGAGGTCGGTCAGCAGCTGGGCCGCTGCTTCGACGGCCGCCGCGACCTCGGGGTCGACCTCCTGGTGTGACCACGAGGAGGTGCAGACGGCGATACGCAGCGGCTTCGGATCTCGCGCCAGTTTCGATACATACGGGGCCGCGGGTTCTTGGATCCGGTACTTATCGCCGGGCACGTACCCACTCACCGCGTCGAGGAGCAGGGCGGTGTCCCGGACCGTGCGAGACACCGCGAACTCGATCCCGAGCCCGCCCAACGCTTCCTGGGCGTCAGGACCCATCGAGACGCGGCCGCGGGTCGGCTTCAGCCCGACCAGTCCGTTGTAGGCGGCCGGGATCCGGATCGAACCGGCCGCGTCGTTGGCGTGCGCGATGGGCACCGCCCCGGCGGCCACCAGCGCCGAGGATCCGCCGCTCGATCCCCCCGTCGAGCGGGTCACGTCCCAGGGGTTGCGGCTGGTGCCGTACACCACGGCCTCGCAGTTGGAGTTGAGCCCGAACTCGGGCGTGGTCGTCACCGCTGCGGTGGCCAGGCCGGCGCGGCGGAACCGCGACATCAACTCGGTGTCGTGCGGGAAGGTCACGCCGTCGGGTCCGGTCATCCGGCTGCCCATCCGGGTCGGGACGCCCGCCGCGTGACAAAAGAGATCCTTGATCGCGAAGGGTGCGCCGCCGAGCGGACCGGTGGCGTCGTACTCCAGTGGGGATTCGAACGGGCCCGCGGTCACAACGTTCAATTTCTCGTTGACCGTGGAGATGGCCTCCGTCGCACAACGGTAGACCTCGGCGGCGCTCACCTCTCCCTTGGCGATGAGATCTGCCAGCTCGGTCGCGTCACACGCGGCATACTCGGTTGTTTTCACGGCGGGGCCCTCTCTGTGGTGGCTGTGGGTGTGTTCGAGCTAGGACGTCGGGGGCGCTGCGACGCTGCCGGTGGAGGCCAGTGCGCCGCTGTCGTGGACGACCCGACCGCCCACCGTGGTGCGCAGCACCTGGGTCTCCGGGAGCGAGTCGATATCGCAGGTGATCGGATTGCGGTCCAGCACAGCGAGATCGGCGTGTGCGCCCACCCGCAGGGTCCCGATGCCGTCCCAGCCGAGGGCTTTCGCCCCGCCCGTCGTCCACATCTGGAACGCTTCGGCGCGCGAGATCACCTGTGCCGGACCGTTGTTGAAGCGGCCGCTGGGAAACATCTGGTGTGTCAAGGCCATTCGCATCGCTTCGAACGGGTTGTCGGGTCCCCAATCCATACAGGCTCCGACATTGAGTCCGGCGTCGAGTAGCGTCCGCAGGGGGTTCAGTAGCGGCAGGGCGTCTGGCCCGATTCGTTCCGCCAGCATGTCGCCCTTGCCGAAGGTGTGCCCGATGGAGATGGTCATGTCGAAGCCCAAGTCGGCGTATCGCTTGGGCTGGTCCTCGCGCAAGAAGTAGCCGTGCTCGATGAGCCAGCCGGTGCGGTCGAGGCCGTATCGGCGCATGGCCTCCTCGGTCAGGGCGATGTACTCGTCGTGCTCGGCGGGGCTGAGTGCGAGCGCGTTCAGCCGCAGCCCGGTCCGCGCGCAGAAGTCGACCGCGAACGCGATCTTCTCGGCGCTGGTCGCCCGGTTGCCGGTGGTCCGCTCGCCCCACGGTCCGGTGTAGCCCTCCGGCCACCAGAGCCGCCCACACCCGGCGGGGCCCCAGGCGCAGGTGGTCACGCCGTCGATACGCAGCCAGTCATCCTCGAGCTCCCGACCCGCCAGCGCGGTCTCGAGGGTCGCGTGGATCTCCGCCATCGACTTGGGCTGAAGTTCCGGGAGCGCGTTGCCCTCCAGTTCGTAGGACGTCTGGACGCGCAGGGTCAGTAGGTCTTGGGCACGCAGCGCGCGGTAGAGATCGACCATCGCGGGCTCCATGGCGTGGGCCTCGAAGATCGTTGTGATGCCCCGCGCGTTGTGCTCGGCCATGCCCTGGACGGTGGCCTGGACGGCCAACTCGGGCCTCATCAGCGGAGGCATCCGGCCGATCAGCTCGAGAAAGAAGGGGTCATCGTTGTAGTAGGCATTGACGCTGCCGCGCAGGATCCCGGTGGGCTCGCCGCCGGCGTCCTTTTCGATCCAGACGTTCGATACGCGGTCCGGTGTGGTGCGGTCGATCCCGAGTGCCCGCAGCGCCGCGGAGTTCACCGCGCACACGTTCGGAGTCGTCGGCGCCCACGCTTGGATCATCACCGGGTGGGTATCGGTGCCACGGTCCAAGGTATGTCGGTCCGGGAGTGTCCCCTCGGCCAGGTCCCGATACGAGCGACGGACGAAGTACTGCGGCTCTCCTACCGGTGTGGTGCAGATCCACTCGCCCGCCGGCGTGGTTGCCGCTCGCGTCCGGAGCGCCGCCACGATGTCGTCGTGACTCCCGGCACCCGTGATGTCGACCAGCGGCGCCTTGAAGAGCGAGAGGTGCATGAGATGTGGGTGTGAGTCGATCAGGCCCGGACTCACCGTCGCGCCGTCGAGGTCGTGTACTTCTACGGCCCGGCCTGCCGCGCTGCGGATCTCGTCGTCCGAGCCGACCGCCGCGATCTTCCCGTCGCGGACCAGGATCGCCGAGGCCGACGCATCGCGGGCTTCCATGAGCACCTCGCCGCCGGTATATGCGACGTCTTTCGGTCCGTCAATCCTCGGCAAGTCATTCATCCGGTCACTCCTTGACGCGTGTTCTCAGCTGGAAGCTTCATGTTGCAAGCGATGGCGCCGTCTGGTCGCTCTCCCCGGCATCGCGGCTCGCTGTTGCGGAATTGGCGGTCGGGCGGCGCGACGCGACGCGTATTAGATTTACTGATCGTTCATGGTGCTGTCAATACGTAAAGATACGTGTCCAACCGAACGGACAATTACTGTCGTCACCGCGAAACACTCTGCGTTGCACAGCAATTGAGGGCCGTCGCATTCGGGCACGCTTAGGTGCCACCGGTGCGGTTGACGGTGGCGCGATATGCCTCGGTTCCTGCGGAGGAGTTATCCGTTCGCCGCCTGAATGAGGGTGTCGGCCAAGGCTTCGGGCTGGGTGAGCTGTGATTCGTGGCTGCCCGGGGTGTAGAGAAGCGGGGCGTGGAGCAGGCGCTCGGGAAAGCGTGGGGCCCAGGCGAATTCACCCGGGGGCAGCGCGAGGTCATCCTTGGAGAGGATGTAGGTCGACGGCAGTTGCAGGCGGGCCCATTCGTCCAGGTCGAGGGATTCGTTCATGGTGTGGAAAGGCTGACGCTCCAGCAATGGGTAAAAGAGGCGCTGGGTTTCGCGCGACGCGTCCTGCATGAATCCGGCGCTGAAGGCCTCGAATGGGAACATGACGGAGTTGTCGCTCGAGGCCGCCGCGGAGGCGCGGAACATCTCGCCGTAGGGGGGCGGGCACAGATCGATCAGGGATTCGCCGCTGTGCGGGACGAAAGCGCTCCAGTACACCAGCCGGGCGATGCGGGTGGCGAGGCGAGCCGACGCGCCCGACACCGGGAAGCCGCCCCAGCTGTGGCCGACCAGGACGATGTCTGTCAGGTCGGTCCGCTCGAGGTAGTCGACCAGGTAGTCGACCGTGTCGGACAGGTGCACATCGGCGCGCTGATCTTCGGGGTTCAGGCCGGGCAGCGTGGGTGTGTACACGGCGTGGCCGTTGGCGCGCAGGAATTCGGCGACCGGGCGCCAAGTCCACCCGCCGTGGCAGGCACCGTGCACGAGGACGAAGGTGTGGGACATCGCTGTCTCCTCTTTGTGGTGAACGACCGGAGGGTGCGGTGGGAAGATACGGGCGGCCGGGGGCCGGTCTACTGGATCTCGGTGCAGACGACACGTCGCCTCGATTGGTTGACGACGCCCTCTGTGAGCTCAGTCACTATGTGACATAATGAGGTACTATGTCAATAGTTTTGATACATATCTCTGGATGCGAGGCAGGAGGAGTGGGGTGAGACCGCGCGCTCTGGTGTTCGACCTCTACGGCGAGTACTTCCGCTACACCGGCGGGGCCGCCAAGCTTGGTGCGCTCACCGCTCTGATGGGAGTTTTCGGTGTCGAACCGGCCACGGTTCGGGTGGTGATGACCCGGCTGCGCAAGGAGAGCTGGTTCGACTCGGAGAAGTCCGGGCGCGAGGTCAGCTACCTGCTCAACGACAAGAGTTGGCGGCTGCTCGACGACGGCCGCACTCGCATTTTCGATCGGCATTTCGACGAATGGGAGCGCGGGTGGGTCCAGGCTCTCGTCGATGACTCGGCGTTGGACCGAGACCAGCGCAAGCGCATCGACAAGGCGCTGACCTGGTGGGGTTTCGGCAATTATGGTGGGCCGGTGTGGTTCTCGCCGCATGACCGGGAGAAGCAGCTGCGCGAGATGCTCGCTGGCGACGACGAGCGACACCTCCAATTTCTGCGCAGTACCAGCGCCGGACTCGCCAGTGATCGGCTGATCGCGGAGCGCTGTTGGGATCTGCGGGAACTCGGCGCCGACTACCAGGGCTTCCTCGACGAATACCGGCCGCGGTTGGCCCGGTTCCGTCGCGAGCGGGACGGCGCAACCGCACTGATCGAGCGGATGCGGCTGATTCAGCACTACCGGCGCTATCCCTTCCGTGATCCTGACCTGCCCGAGATGCTGCTGCCCGCCGGATGGCGCGGCCGCGACGCGCACGCGGTTTTCACGGAGTGTCACGACATTCTGCGCGCGCCCGCCGAATCCTTCATCGCCTCCCTCGTGGCCGAGGAACCGGCTGACATGTAACTTCAATGTTGACTCGCCGGATGCCGCTGTCACATACTTTCGGCAGTTCACCCGAGATCCGGGTCATAGTCACCAAAGGGGCCGACCGCGATGTCACTCCCAGATCCCCAGCACACCCCGCCACGATCGTTGCGTGTCGCCTGTATCGGCGGCGGGCCCGGCGGGCTGTTCGCCGCGATCGCGCTGGCGCACGCGTTGCCGGGCACGGTCATCGACATGTTCGAACGCAACAGCGCCGAGGATGTTTTCGGCTTCGGGGTGGTGTTCTCCGACGCGACACTGGACAACGTCGACGCGGTCGACCCGGTACTGCGGGACACCCTGGCCGAGCACGGCCGACGTTGGGACGCGATCGCGGTGCATCTGAAGGGCGCCGCCGTGGCGGCGGGCGGCAATGGGATGTCGGCGGTGCATCGGCGCGTACTGCTCGATGCGCTGCGACGCCGTGCGACCCAACTCGGTGCCCGGCTGTACTTTTCGGCGGCAGTGACCGTCGACGAGCTCGATGCCCGCGGCGAGTACGACCTGATCGTCGCCGCCGATGGCACGAATTCCGCGGTGCGGCAGCGATTCCTGGATGAGCTCGGGCATTCGGTGGATACGGCGGCGGTCAAATTCATCTGGTTCGGCACCACCTATCAGTTCGACGGACTGACCTTTCTGCACGAGCGGTCCGAACACGGCAATTTCGCCGTGCACGGCTATCCGATCGGGTCCGGCCTGAGCACCTTTATCGTGGAGGCCGCCGAATCTACGTGGCGTCGTGCGGGTTTAGATGGGTTCGACACCGCGGCCGCGCCGGGTACGTCGGATCTGGTCACCCAGCAGTACCTCGAAAACCTGTTCAAGGAGCAGATCGACGGGCACTCGCTGGTCGCCAATAATTCGCGCTGGTCCAACTTTCGTACCCGCCGCACAAGGCGCTGGCATGCCCGGACCGCGAACGGCACGCCGGTGGTGCTGCTCGGCGACGCCGTGCACACCGCGCATTTCTCGGTGGGCTCGGGCACCAAGATGGCGATGGAGGATGCCGCGGTGCTGGCCATGGAGGTGGCCAAAGACCCCGGCGACCTGGTCGCGGCGTTGGAACGCCTCGAGCGCGCGCGGCTCCCGCAGGTCGCCAAGATCCAGAACTCTTCGCTGCCGAGCCTGTCCTGGTGGGACCACTTCGGCGAGTACTACCGGGCCTTCGAGCCATGGCAGTTCGGATTCCACTTCTTCAGCCGCGCCATCTCGGCCGAGAAGATCCGGATGCGCGATCCGCGATTCGTGGCCGAGACCGAATCGGCCTGGTACGCGAAATACGGTGCGACACCGATTGATACGCCCCTGCGCGTAGGGGACAGCATGCTGCGGTCACGGCTGTTGCGAGTACTCGACCATGATGCCGACCAGCTTCGGTTCGGCGATGACGTCACGGTACTGACCGCCTCGGCCGACGCATACGCGCTACCTCTGGTGGACGCACCGGACACCGACGGCACCACACTCGCCGCCGCCGTTCGCGGCCAGCTCGATGAGGTATGCGCGCGACGGCCGGACGCCGTCGTGGTGCGCCGCGGCACCGCCCTGTCACGTGCACTGTGCTCGGAGTATGCGCGGCTGCGTCACGGCATGGCGACCGTCCTCATCGAGCAGCCCACTGCGGTGCGGGCCCGGCGCGCCGTCGATGAACGCGACTGCGCCGCAACACTTGTCCTGTCCGGTCGAGCCGACGCCGTTGCGTTCGAACCGGCCGCTGCCGATGTCCGGGCCGACGCGGAGGTCTCGCGATGAACCGTCCGGCCATGAATTCCGAGGACTTGCCCGAGGTTCGTCCTAGGCTCGATCGGTTGTTCCGACCGTATTCGATCGCCGTCATCGGGGCGTCGGAAACGCCCGGCAAGCTCGGCGCGGTGATGCTGGACGCGGTCCGCCGCGACGCCGCGCATGCGGTATACGGCATCAACCCCAAGGTCGACGGCGACGGTTTCCTCCCCACGCTGCGCGCCGCCACCGATGCCCACGCGGACGCCATCGACCTTGCGGTGCTGTGCGTTCCGGCAGCGGCGACACCGGACACGTTGAGCGATGCCGCCGAGTGCGGCGTCGGTGCCGCCGTGATCTGCTCGGGCGGCTTCGCCGAGATCGGCGGCGACGGAGTCGGCTTGCAGGAGCAGGTGGCGAAAATTGTTGCCACCACCGGCATTCGGGTGTTGGGCCCGAATACCTCCGGATTCTTCCGGCCCGGCGCCACCACGGTGAGCTTCGTGCCGACCGTCTTGGAGCTGCGCCCCGGTTCCATCGCCGTGGTCGCGGCCAGCGGTGGTATGAACCACGCCCCTGTCATTCCTGCTGTCCGAACGCGGGGTCGGCGTGGGATTCGGTGTGGGACTGGGCAATTGCGTGGATGTGAGCACGGTCGACGTGCTCACCCATCTGAGCGGCGATCCGGAGATCTCGGCCATCGGCCTGCACATCGAATCCGTCGAGGAGGGCGAAGCGCTGTTGTCGGCGGTGCGGACGGTCAGCGCGACCAAGCCGATCGTGGCGATCGTGGTCGGGCGTAGCGACGTGTCGGCCTTCGCCGCTTCGCACACCGGTGCGCTGGCGACGTCTTGGCGGACCACGCGGGCACTGCTGGCGCAAGCCGGTGCGGTCGTGGTGGATTCGGAAACCGAACTCGTCGACGCCCTCGCCGCGCTGAGCCGGACCCGGCTGCCCGCGCGCGCCAACCCCGGCATCGGCGTGGTCACCGCACAGGCCGGTCCCGGCCTGACGCTGTTGGATCACCTACTGGCATATGGGATCCCGGTACCGGCACTGACGTCGGGAACCCAGGCCCGCCTCGGTGAACTACTGCCGCCGATGACCTTCCAGGCCAATCCCGTCGACACCGGCCGCCCCGGCCCCGGCTTCGCCGAGGTGCTCGCCGCGACCGCCGCAGATCCCGGAATCGATGCCCTGGCGGTGTACGCGCTCGCCGAACCAGACGCCGTCGACCTGGCCGATGCCGTCCACCGTTCCGGTATCAGCGGGCGCTTGCCCGTACTGCTCGGTGTCGGAGGTCCGGCCACTGCGGTCAGTGAAATAGCCAGTGCGGCAGACGAACTCGATATCCCGGTGCTACCCGGCCCCAGCGCGGTCGGTACTGCGATCCGGGCGCTCGTCCTCGACGCGAAGGCCCGGTATCTGAACATCGCCGACGGGGACCGGGACCCGGTCGACGCGCCGTCGATCGCGCTACCCGCCGACGAGGCCGCCGCGAAGGATCTGCTGGACCTGCTCGGCATCGCGACTCCGCCGCGGCGAGCGTGCGCCGATCGCGCCGCCGCGCACCGTGCGCTCGGGGAGCTGCCGACGCCGGTGGCGGTCAAGATCCTCGATCCCGCGGTACTGCACAAAACCGAGATCGGCGGCGTCCATCTGAATGTGCGCACCGCCGAGGAACTCGATCAAGCGCTGCATGCGCTCGATGTCGTTGGCGCCCCGGCCTATCTGGTCGAGTCCATGGCCGCACCGGGAGTCGACCTGTTCCTCGGTGTCCGGCGCGACCCAGTGTTCGGCCTGATCGTGGTCGCCGGGCTCGGCGGCACGGCCGCGGAGGCGATCGGTGATGTCGCGATCCGCGGTCACCACCTCACCCCTGCGGGCGCCGCCGCCATGCTGGACGACCTGCAATGCGCGCCGCTGCTCGATGGTTGGCGCGGCGGGCCGGTGCTCGACCGGACCGAATTCGCCCGTATCGCACTCGCACTCACGGCCTACCGCACCGATCACCCCGAGATCGGGGACCTCGAGATCAACCCGCTGCGCCTCACCGCGGCCGGACTGGTCGCCCTCGACGCGGTCATTGTCGCGCGGCCCGCGTCTCTCGTGCTCGAAGGAGAGCTCTCATGAAGGCAGCGCACAGCGACGCCATCGAGGGTGGCAGGCAGGCGCGGACGCCGGTGTCCATCGACGGTGTCGTGCCCTGGCCCGAGGATGTCGCCGACCGGTATCGCAAGGCCGGATACTGGCAGGGCAGGTCGTTGACCACCTATATCGCCGAACAGGTGGCCCGCCACACGAACGACGTGGCCATTATCGACGGGACCACCCGGCTCACCTGTCGACAGCTGTGGAACCGCGCCGGGGCGGGGGCGCAGGCCCTGCTCGATCTGGGGATCGGGCCCGGCGACCGGATTGTGCTGCAACTGCCCAACGGCTGGGAATTCGTCGCGTTGACGTTGGGCTGTCTGCGCATCGGCGTCGTCCCGGTAATGGCGCTGCCCGCGCACCGCAAGCATGAGCTCACCCATCTGGCTGCGCTGTCGGAAGCGGTAGCGATCGTGGTCGCCGATAACGACCGCGACACCGATCTGCGGCAGGTCGCTCAGCAGGTGTCCGCCGCAGTGCCCAGCATCCGATCGGTGCTCGTGCACGGCGACTTGTCTTCCGGTCCAATCGAATACGCGCCAGAGCGCAGCCTCGCCGCGAGTCTGGAAACCGTCGCTCGTTTCGCCGAGGCCGACTACGAGCCCGGCGGCTCCGACGTGGCCTGCCTGCTGCTCTCCGGCGGCACCACCGGCCTGCCGAAGCTGATCGTGCGGACCCATGATGACTACGCCTACAACGTGCTGTGCTGCAACGAGGTCTCCGAATTCGATTCCAGCACTGTGTATCTGGGCACGCTGCCGAGTAGTCACAATTTCCCGCTGGCCTGTCCCGGCGTTCTGGGAGCACTGTTCGTCGGTGGCCGTGCGGTGATGCTGCCCAGCCCCGCCGCCGAACGCGCGCTGCGCACCATCGACGCCGAGGGTGTGACGGTGGCCGCGGTCGTGCCCGCAGTCGCGCAGAGCTGGATCGAGTACCAGCGCGAATACCACGCCTTGCGCGGCAACACCCTCCGCGCCCTCCAGGTGGGCGGCTCCCGCATGCCGGACGAACTGGCCGCGCGAGTCGAACCGGTGCTGGGCGCGCGGCTGCAACAGGTATTCGGCATGGCCGAGGGGCTGATCAACATGACCCGCCTCGACGACGAACCGGAGATCATTCTCAATACCCAGGGCCGTCCCGTCAGTCCCGCCGACGAGCTCCTGGTGGTCGACGAGCACGGCACCCCCGTGCCCGACGGCACCCCGGGCGCGCTACTGACCCGTGGGCCCTACACGCCGCGCGGGTATTTCCGTGCGACGGAACACAATGCGCGCGCCTTCACCCCTGATGGCTAGTACGGCAGCGGCGATATCGTGGTGCGCCGCCCGGACGGCAACCTGATCGTCGCGGGACGCGACAAGGACATGATCAACCGCGGCGGCGAGAAGATCTCCGCCGAGGAGATCGAGAATTTCTCCTACCAGGTCGACGGGGTCGAGATGGCCGCCGCGATCGCCATGCCCGATCCGGTGCTGGGTGAGCGTCTGTGCCTGTATGTCACTGTGACACAAGGGCATTCGGTGTCTCTGGACGATGTGATCGCCGTCATGAACAGTGCGGGCGTGGCCCGGTTCAAAATGCCCGAGCGCCTGGTACTGGTCGACACGATGCCCACCACCAAGGTCGGCAAGATCGACAAAAAGGCCCTCCGCGAAGACATCCGGGCACGACTGGGCGGCGCGACGTAATGCCGACCGCCTGTGCTCAGTGCACGCGGCGGATAGCGCCCTCCGACCGGAGGTCGGCGATGGTGGGGTAGCCGTCGATGGCCATGAGCAGGTCGGCCTCGGCGAGGATCGACCTGATGTGGTGGACTACGCCGTCTTCGCCGCCCAGGGCGAGGGCGTAGGCGTAGGACCGGCCGATGCCGACGGCGGTGGCTCCCAGTGCCAGGGCCTTGACGACGTCGGTGCCGCTGCGTACCCCGGAGTCGAACAGCACCGGTGTGCCGTCGGCCGCGGCTACGACATCCGGCAGGGTCTCCAGTGCGGGCAGTCCGCCATTGGCTTGTCGCCCACCGTGATTGGAGCAGTAGATGCAGTCGGCTCCGAGGTCGATCGCCTTACGAACATCGTCGGGGTGATTGATGCCCTTGAGCACGACTGGCAAGCTCGTGGCCTCACGGATCCACTGCAGGTCCTCCCATGACAGCGAATAGCCGAACTGGCTCGCCCACTCCGCAGCGGCGGCCGAGACATCGTCTTCGGGTTTGGCGGCCAGCCGCCGAAGGAAGTTTTCGTCGGTGAAGTAGTTGGCCAGGCAGTATCCGCGCAGCTGCGGGAAGTTCGCTCGGTTCAAATCCCGTGGCCGCCAGCCGGTGACCCAGGTGTCGAGCGTGACGACGAGGGCCTGGTATCCGGCGGCCTCGGCGCGGTGGATCAGGCTGAGCGCGAGGTCGCGATCCTTCGGCGTGTACAGCTGGAAGAACCCGGGGGTGTTGCCCAGCGCCGGACCCAACAGCTCCATCGGATCGGTGGACAGCGTGGACTGCACCACCGGCACACCGGTGCGGGCTGCCGCGCGTGCCACATGCAGATCGCCGTGGAAATCCTGGGCGCAGATGCCGATGACACCGATCGGCACGGTGAACAATGGTGTGGGAAGGTGCATTCCGAACAGGTCGATCGACAGGTCGCGTTCATACTTGCCGTTGAACATGCGGGGGATGAGCCCCCACTTCTCGAACGCTGCGATGTTCGCCCGTTGGGTGTATTCGTTGCCGCAGCCACCCGCCACGTAGGACGGAATCCACTCCGGCAGCATCTCGGCCGCCCGGTGTTCGAGGGTGTGAAAGTCCACCGGATAGCGCGGGAGGTGCCCCTTGGTCCCGGCGCGGTAGATCTCGAGCTGGAAGTCACCGTATTGCTGTGTCACGTCTGTGTCCTTGTCGATCGGGTTGTCTTGGGGTTCAGCGAAGTTGGTCAGCGCCGACCTGGGCGAGTGCGTCGTCCACGTACCCGGCGGCTTCGTGCATCGCGTTCCGGTCGCGCTCGGGTAGCGGCCAGTCGAGCACCTCTGCCGCACCCGTCCGAGCGAGTCGGACCGGCACACCGATGGCCGTGTCGTTGATGCCGTACTCCCCGGCGAGCACCATTGACGCCGGCCAGATCTCGCCACTGTCGGACGCGATGGCGCGCGCCATCGAAGAGATGCCATTGCCCGACGTCCATACGTCTCCACCAGCGGCACATAAGCACCGTGGTCCAGCCCCCGGTCTGGCACGTCTTGCATGGAGAAGGCCGGGCTGGTCCGCCGCGGCACCGTCCCCGGCGACAGCCGCGGCGTGACCGCCACCCTGACCGACAAGGGCCGCCGCACCCTCGAGGAAGCGGCCCCGGGACACGTCACCCTCGTTCGCGACCTGCTCATCGACGTCCTCACCCCGACACAGCTGACCGACCTCGCCGATGGCCTCACTTCGCCCCGCTGTTCGTCACCCTCGGCGCGCGTTGTAACGCGGTGACCAGCGGATCCACCGGGTTCGAGGCGACGATCAGCACTCCGGGCCAGCCCGGAGCGGCCGCGAGCGTCAAGTCGACCTCGACACCCAACGCACCATCGTCGACGGCTTCTGGCACGGCCTGGCCAAACGCTCCATCCAGCTCGGCTGAATTACACACCCCCACAAGGAGTTCTATGAGTACCACCACCACCCCTGCGGCACAGGCCTCCAGCCAGCTCGGCTATGACGCCGGATTGCTGGTATTGCGCCTGGCGATCGGCCTGACCGTCGCCGCCCACGGCACCCAAAAACTCTTCGGCTGGTTCGGCGGTGGCGGCATCTCCGGCACCGGCCAATTCTTCAGCGCCAGTGGCTATCCCGCAGGCGACGCCATGGCGGTGGTCGCCGGTCTCAGCGAAACACTCGGCGGCCTCGGTCTGGCACTCGGCCTACTCACTCCGCTGGCGGCGGCCGCCGTGCTGGGCGTCCTGATCAACGCCATCGCGGTCCACGGCACCGGTTCCTTCTTCGCCCCCAAGGGTTTCGAATACGAATCGACCCTCGCCCTGGCCGCCGCCGCTCTCGCCCTCGCCGGTCCCGGCCGCCTCTCCGTCGACCACTACCTCCCCGTACTGCGCACTCATCGGCTCGTCTACGGCATCGCCGCGATCGTGCTGGCCGTGGTCGCCGCGATCGTCGTTCTGCTGGTGCGGTGCGCAACTGACCTGGGTCGCCGTTCTGTAGTTCGGCGTGCAGGGCCCTGTGCCCGCGGGCCTCAGTGCGCGCGCAGGAATGTCTCCATCGCGGTGGCGAGCGCCACCGGTGCCTCGTCCATCGCGTAATGACCGACGCCCGCCAGTACCTCGAGGTCGCACGCCGGGTACCACTGTTCGAAGGTGGCGTGTATGGTCGCCGCACCGAGCGCCGGGTCATGTTCTCCCGCAATGATTTTGATGGGCACTGGATTGCCCTCGATCTCGCGGTGGAAGTCGGTCCCGGCCCAGGCCAGCAGATAATCCGCGAACGCTCGCCGATCCGAGTTCTCGACCGAGTGCCTGGTCATCGCGTCGAGCCAGGTCCCGGTCAGACGATTTCCGGTGGTGAGATCGATGATCGCGCGGCGCAGATCGGGGTCGTCGGCAGCGCCGCTGAAGACCGTCCGCGTTTCGTCGTCGAACGCGACGCCACCGGCCGGTACGGGCGAGATCCCGAGCAGGGCGCGGACGCGGTCGGGGGCATCGGCGAGCACGCGCTGCATCACGGTTCCTCCCATCGAGTGCCCGACGATCGAGAATCGGTCCCAGCCCAGGCTGTCGGCCACGGTCAGCACATCGGCGGCGGCCTCGGCCAGCGTGTGCTCGCCGGGTTCGGACCGGCGCGCACCGTAACCACGGAAATCTGGGAAGGCGTAGCGGAATTGGTCACCGTCGAGGTGCGGGATAACCGACTCCCATGCCCCGCTGGAGCCGAGCCACCCGTGTAGGACCATCACCGGATGTGGCCCCCGGCCGATTGTTCTCGTCGCGGTGCTGTTCGTCTTCCCGTCGGGCATGGTTCGCCTCCTGGTCTATGTCCACTTAGTCGCGACATGCTCACGGCTGCGACCAGTGGTATTACGATTATCGAACATGTCATATCACTTAGCGCACAAGCGTTGAGGCAGATTGGGTCAACAACGCATGAATCGTCTGGTGGTGGTCCCGAATACCTCGCCCCGGTGTGGCCGGTTCGCCTATGCCGAATCGGCTGCTGTGAGGATCTCGGCGAGCTTTCGTGCGGCGCTGCGGACCGGTTCCGCCGCCATGTCGGTGTCCAAACCGTCGATCGCGACGACGCCGACGCTGCATTCGATGCCGGTGCCGCGGGCGACTTCCGTTGGCAGCACGACGCCGGCGGCGATTCCGACGGCGCCGGCTTCGAGTTCGCCGCGGGTGACGATGACGCCCTCGCGGCGGGCCCGCTGGACCGCGGCCGCATCGCGAGCGCTCTCCGGGCGCAGAGCCAGGATGGCGAGACCGGCGGCGCCGCGATTGAGCGGATGCCGAAGCCCCACTCGGTATCCGACGTGAATCGCCGAACCGGGGGGTGAGGCGACCATGGTCACCACGCAGTCGTCGCCGTGGGCCGTCGAGAGGAACGCGGTGGCACCCGTGCGCGCGGCCAAGTCGTCCAGCACCGGTCCGGCCTCTTCCTGGAACTGCGGCGCGAACCGGGAGGCGAGGACGGCCAGGCCCGGCCCGAGCCGAATGCGCCCGTCGGGAAGTCGGGTCACCAGCGCGTGTTCTTCGAGGGTCGTGACGATGCGATAGCAGATCGCCCGATGGGCGTCGAGTTCCTTGGCCAGTTCGGCGATGGTGATGCCGCGCGGGCGCAGCGATACGAGCTCGAGCACCCGTACCCCACGGTCGAGGGTTTGCAGCGCGCTCATCGGACCTCCTCGGTCAACAGCTCGGATCACCGCCGCCGCAGCGGCTCCCAGGCATCGAGGCTACAGCGCGAGCGTTATGGAGGAGTCGCAGGCGCGTGAGCAACAGGTCATCATGGATTTCCCGGCGGCTCGCTCGGTGTGGGTGAGCACGAGGTCGCGATGGTCCAGTGAGCCTTCGAGAACCGGCACCTCGCACGAGCCGCAGATCCCTTCCTCGCAATCGCTCTGCACATCGATATTGGCGGCCCGCAATGCTTGCAGCACAGTCTGATCCGCGGCGACCGGCACGGTGATACTCGAATCCTCCAGCACCACATCGAAGGCATGTTCCTTGTCGGGGTCGAGCTTTTCGAGCGTCGAGGTGAAATGTTCGACATGCAGGGCATCCTCGGGCCAGTCGGCCGTGGCCTCGGCGAGTGCGTCGAGAAGTCGCCGCGGGCCACACGAATAGATTTGTGTGCCCGCCTGGGGTTCTCCGAACAACGCCGATAGATCCATGCGCGCGTTCTCGCCTTCGTCACTCGGATGCGGGACGAGATGCTCGCCGTGGTCGCGGGCAAGGCGGTCGAGAAATGCCATGGTGGCGCGCGAACGCCCGGCGTAGTGAATGCGGTACTCGCCGCCCTGTGCCTTGACCTGGTCGGCCATCGCGATAACCGGAGTGATGCCGATGCCTCCGGCCACGAAGATGTATCGAGATGCCGTGGGGTCCAACGCGAAATGGTTGCGCGGCCCGCGCACTCGTACCGCGTCGCCCACCCGCAGCGTCTCGTGCACCCACCGTGACCCGCCGCGGCTGTCCGACTCCTTCAGTACCGCTATCTGCAATGCGGAGCGGTCTCGTGGATCACCGCACAGCGAGTACTGACGGGACAGCGTCCCGCACTCGATATCGATATGTGCGCCCGCCGTCCATGCCGGTACCGGACGCCCGGTCGGATCGGCGAGAGTGACACCGCGAATACCGTCGCCGACCTCATCGAGCGCGGTGACGATCAGCGTCCGGGCGAGGGCCTTCTTCGACGGCTCGCCGATCCGCACCGGATGATTCCCGCGCAGGATCGTCGCGTCGGTGCGTTCCGGGTTCGCTGCCGGATCCCATTGCACCCACACATGATTCGGGCCCCGGAACGAGGTGTTGGGGAGATACGTGAACTTCTGATCCGGAACGAGTCGCATATGCGGCAGCCGCCGGGTCAACTCCTCCAGGAAAATCTGCATCTCCATGCGCGCCAGGTTCTTCCCCATGCACTGATGGCTGCCGTACCCGAAAGTGAGGTGGTCACTGGCATTCTCGCGACGGATATCGAAATCGTCGGGCCGCTCGAAATGCCGCTCGTCGTGATTGGCCGAGGAATTGACGATGAGCAACTTCGCTCCCTCGGGAATGAATACGCCCCCGAGTTCGGTATCGGCGGTGACGAGCCGCCGCCATGAGGCCACCGAGCCCGTGTGGCGCAGGCATTCCTCGACCGCATTGGGAATGAGGTTCGGATCGTCGCAGATCTCCTGCCAGACCTCCCGGTGTTCGAGCAAGAGACGTAACGCGTTGGCGGCGGCGTTGGCCGTGGTCTCGTGCGCGGCCACGATCCCGGCCATCATCATCGAGTGCAGGTAGGAGTCGGTGACTACCTCCGGATGTTCCCGCTGCTTGCGGATGCCGTAGCGCATCCAGCCGTGCCCCTCCGGGTCCTGCCGCATCTTCTCGAGTACGGTCCCCGCGAACTGCCAGAAGTTGCCTACCGCGTGCGCGACGGCGACCTGTTCCTCGGGCGCGGGCCGGCCCCAGGTGTTCACCGTGTGAGCGATGGAGTACTTGCGCAGGGTGTCCATATCCTCTTCCGGCACACCCAGAAAGTGCAGGGCGACCGTCAGTGGGATCTGCCAGAGCATCTCGTCGACCAGATCGACCTGCCCGGTGTCGATGAAGCGGTCGACGTACTCGCGCGTCAGACGCCGGACCATGGGTTCGTGGTGGGCCAGTTCGGCGGGTGTGAAGGGCTCCATCAATACCCGCCGCCGTGGCATATGCGCGGGCTCGTCCTCATTCACGAGGGTTCGCGACATGCCGTAGTCGTATTGCGCCAGCACGGCATTCGCCTCGTCTGACGTCGGGGTGATCTTCTCGAGGGCGATCGACGGCGAGTAGCGGATGTTGTCGCGGAAGATCGCCTTGACGTCGTCGTAGCGCGTAACGACCCAGTAGCCGATCTCCGGGCTGTAGAAGATGGGTTCCTCGTCGCGGGACCAGCGCAACGACTCGGGCGGATCCTGCTGATAGCGGTCGCCGAAGGGGTCGAAGCTCGCCGCGGGCGGTGAGACCGGGCAGCCCGTCGGTGAGGTTGGCACACGTGCGATCGGGCAGCGACCGGGAGCAGGTTCGGAGTGCGCCGTAGGGTCCCCTGGAATGGCATGCATACGAATCTCCGGCCTTCTAGCTGGGTAGTTACTAATAACGCACATGTTGTTTCGTTGAGCGCACATTTCACGGTAAGGTGCGTCACATCCGCCCGTCAAGACCGCGCCCCGAGGAGCACCCGTGGCCTACTACCGGCAACTCGGCGACATTCCGCCGAAACGACACACCCAACACCGCGCCCCCGACGGCGAGCTGTATTTCGAGGAATTGATGGGCGAAGAAGGGTTCTCGTCCGATTCCTCGCTGCTCTATCACCGCCACATCCCGTCGGCGATCGTCGATGCGACCGTGTGGCACATCCCCGACCAGCGCACTACGCCCAATCACCCACTCGCGCCGCGACACCTGAAGTTGCACAGCCTGTTTCAGGAAGAGGTCATTGCCGGAACGGACGCGGTCACCGGCCGCAGGCTGATCCTCGGCAATGCCGACATCCGCATTTCCTACGTCGCCGCGGCCGCGGCGTCACCGCTGTACCGCAATAGCGTCGGCGACGAGATGGTGTACATCGAATCCGGTTCGGCCACCGTGGAAACGGTGTTCGGCGCACTGTCGGTCGCGCAGGGCGACTACGTTCTGATTCCGCGGGCGACCACACATCGTTGGCTCCCCGACGGTCCGGTGCGCGCCTACGCGATGGAGGCGAGCGGCCATATCGCCCCGCCGAAGCGATACCTGTCGAAGTACGGGCAGCTCCTGGAGCACGCACCGTACTGTGAACGCGATCTGCATGGTCCGTCGGAACCGTTGATCCGTACCGGCACCGACGTCGAGGTCTTGGTCAAACACCGGAACTCTGACGGTCTCGTCGGTACCCGATTCGTTTACGCCGCCCACCCGTTCGATGTGGTCGGCTGGGACGGATGCCTCTACCCACATACCTTCAATATCCGTGACTACGAGCCGATTACGGGACGGGTCCATCAACCACCGCCCGCGCATCAGGTGTTCGAAGGCGACAACTTCGTGATCTGTAACTTCGTACCCCGGAAGGTGGACTACCACCCGCTGTCGATCCCGGTGCCCTACTACCATTCCAACGTCGACTCGGACGAGGTCATGTTCTACGTCGGCGGCGATTACGAGGCGCGCAAGGGCGCGGGCATCGTTCAGGGATCGGTGTCCGTCCATCCCGGCGGCCACGCCCACGGGCCGCAGCCGGGAGCGTACGACCGCAGCATCGGCGTCGAATTCTTCGACGAACTGGCTGTCATGATCGATACCTTCCGTCCGCTGGAACTGGGCGAAGGCGCGCTGGCGTGCGAAGACCCCGGCTATGCGTGGACCTGGGCGGGTAGGGGAGAGGTGGCGTCATGACCGCGATAGTCGTTCCGGACGGTTCCGAATTCGGGATCAACAATCTGCCCTACGGCATTTTCTCGGTCCCCGGAAGCGAGAAGGCGGTCGGCGTACGTGTCGGTGACGCGGTGGTCGATCTTTCGAAATCCTTGGGCGACAGCGTATTCGCGCAACCCACGCTGAACGCGTTCATGGCCCGCGGGCGGGCCTGGTGGATCGAGGCACGCGCGCGGATCGTCGAGTTGATCGAGACCGACGCGGTGCCCGCCGACGCGATGCATCCCCTCGACACGGTGTCACTGCACCTGCCGTTCGAGGTCGCGGACTATGTCGACTTCTACGCCTCCGAACATCACGCGACCAACCTCGGCCGCCTGTTCCGGCCCGATTCCGAACCGCTGCTGCCGAATTGGAAGCACCTGCCCGTCGGTTACCACGGGCGCGCGGGAACCATCGTCGTCTCCGGAACCGACATCACCCGGCCCCGGGGCCAGCGCAAAGCGCCCGACCGGCCCACGCCCGACTTCGGACCGAGCCTTCGACTGGACATCGAAGCGGAGATGGGGTTCGTCGTCGGAGTTCCCTCCGAAACCCCCATCGGCACCGACGATTTCGAGAACCACGTCTTCGGGGTCTGCATCGTCAACGACTGGTCGGCCCGCGATATCCAGGCGTGGGAGTACGTCCCGCTCGGCCCCAATCTCGGCAAGAGCTTCGCCACGTCGATCTCCCCATGGGTGGTACCGCTGCTCGCACTCGAAGAAGCCCGGATCGCTACGCCGGAGCAGGTTCCCGAACCGCTCCCTTATCTGCGTGAGTCTCGGTCCTGGGCGCTCGATATCGAGCTGACTGTCGAATGGAACGGCCACGAAGTGTCGCGCCCCCCGTACCGCACTATGTACTGGTCCCCGGCGCAGATGCTCGCCCACTGCACGGTCAATGGCGCGTCGGCCCGAACCGGCGATATGTTCGCCTCCGGCACGATCTCCGGTCCGGACAAAAACCAGCGTGGAGCGTTCATCGAATTGACCTGGGGCGGAAAGGAACCCGTCACCCTCGGCGACCAGACCCGCACCTTCCTCGAAGATGGTGACACCGTAGCGATTTCGGCGAGCGCCCCGGGACCGTCGGGGACACGCATCGGATTCGGCACCGTGACCGGACGCATCACACCATCGCCGTGAGTGCCCCGGCCGATGGTCAGGCGTTCGCGGGCAGCGACTCGGAGACGGTCAGCGGTACGCCGACCATGTGGCGCAGGTCGTCGATCGAGATCCCGAAGGTCTCGCGCACCGTGGCGCCCGCGGGCCCGACGTCGAAGACCGCGACGTCGGTGTACACCCGGCTGACGCAGGCGACCCCGGTCAGTGGATAGGTGCACTCCGTGACGAGTTTGGAACGCCCTTGCTTGTCACGGAGTGTCATCATCACGAAGACCCGTTCGGCGCCGATCGCCAGATCCATGGCCCCGCCGACCGCCGGGATGGCATCGGGTGCACCCGTGTGCCAGTTCGCCAGGTCGCCCCTCGTCGAGACCTGAAGGGCCCCAAGGACACACACGTCGAGGTGTCCGCCGCGCATCATGGCGAACGAGTCGGCGTGATGGAAATACGCGGCGCCGGGCAGTTCGGTGACCGGGACCTTGCCCGCATTGGTGAGGTCGGGGTCGACCTCGTCGCCGACCGCCGCGGGACCCATGCCGAGCATGCCGTTCTCGGTGTGCAGCACGATGCCGGACTCCGGCGACAGGTGGTCGGCGATCTTGGTGGGCTGGCCTATGCCGAGATTGACGTAGGCCCCGGCGGGGATATCACGGGCGATGACGGCGGCGAGTTCGTCGGGAGTGAGTGGCATCAGCGCGCTCCTTGCACCGTGTACTGGCGGGCGTCGGCCCGGACCACCCGGTCGACGTATATTCCTGGGGTGACGACCACCTCGGGATCGAGGGTGCCGACCGGCACGATCCCGCCGACCTGGACGATTGTCGTGGTGGCGGCGGTGGCCATGACGGGGCCGAAATTGCGGGCGGTCTTGTGGTAGACGAGGTTGCCAAGGGTGTCGGCGCGATGGGCGCTGATCAGTGCGACGTCACCCTTGATCGGATATTCGAGAGTGTATGTGCGCCCGTCGATTTCGCGGGTCTCCTTGCCCTCGGCCAGCGGCGTGCCGACCCCGGTCGGGCAGAAGAAGCCACCGATTCCGGCGCCTGCGGCGCGCATGCGTTCGGCGAGATTGCCCTGCGGGACGACCTCGAGTTCGACCTCGCCCGCGCGGTACAGCGCGTCGAAGACGTAGGAGTCGGTCTGTCGTGGGAAGGAGCAGATCACTTTCCGGACCCGACCTGCCTGCAATAGGGCGGCCAGCCCGACCTCGCCGTTGCCCGCGTTGTTCGAGACGATGGTCAGATCCTTCGCGCCCTGGCGGATGAGCCCGTCGATGAGGTCGAACGGCATTCCGGCGAAACCGAATCCGCCGACGAGAACCGTTGCGCCGTCTTCGATTCCGGCGACCGCCTCGTCGACGGTGTCCAGTACCTGGGTCCGGCTCATTTCTCGGTCTCCGTGTTCTCCAATACGACGGCCAGCGCCTGGCCGACGCCGATGCAGAGCGCGGCGACGCCCCAGCGTTGTTTACGTTCGCGCAGCACCGCGGCCAGGGTGCCGAGTAGGCGACCGCCGCTCGCGCCGAGCGGATGACCGAGGGCGATCGCGCCGCCCCGGACGTTCACGATCTCGGGATCGATTCCCCACGCGTCGACGCAGGCGAGGGACTGCACCGCGAAGGCCTCGTTGAGTTCGACCGCGCCCACCTGATCCCAGGTGATGCCAGCTCGCCGCAGCGCCTGGTTGGCGGCCTCGACGGGTGCGTATCCGAAGGCCTGCGGATCGAGTGCGAATACGCCGCGGCCCGCGATGCGTGCCAGCGGATCCCGGCCGATCCGGTCCGCCGCGGCCGCGCTCCCCAGGAGAACGGCCGACGCGCCATCGCTGAGCGGTGATGCGTTGCCCGCGGTGATGGAGCCGTTCGCGCCGAAGCTCGGCCGCAGCCGGGCCAGCGCGTCCACCGACGTATCGGGCCGGATGCCCTCGTCTCGGGTCAGCCCGGCGACGGGTGCGACCAGAGTGTCGTAGAAGCCCTCGTCCCAGGCGGCGGCGGCGAGCCGGTGCGAGCGAACCGCGAACTCGTCCTGGCGTTTTCGGTCGATGTCGAACTTCTCGGCGAGCTGTTCATTGGCCGCGCCGAGGCTGACCGTCCACTCCGCGGGCATGCGTGGATTGACCAGCCGCCAGCCGAGCGTGGTGGAAACGAGCGCAGCGTCTCCGGCGGGATACGCACGGCCGGGTTTCGGGACCACCCACGGGGCCCGCGTCATCGACTCGACGCCACCGGTGAGCACGATGTCCGCGTCGCCGGTCTCGATCTGCCGGGAGCCGATCATGGCCGCGTCCAGGCTGGAACCGCACAGGCGGTTGACGGTGGTGCCGGGCACCGAGGTGGGCAGTCCCGCCAGCAGCGCGGCCATCCGGCCGACATTGCGGTTCTCCTCGCCCGCGCCATTGGCATTGCCGTAGACCACCTCATCGATCGCGGCCGGGTCGAGGCCGGGTGTCTCGGCGAGCACCGCGGAGATGACACCGGCGGCGAGGTCATCGGGCCGGACCTCCGCCAGTGCGCCATTGAAGCGGCCGAACGGAGTTCGCACCGCGGCATACAGGAAAGCGCTCATGGTGATGACGCTAGATGCTCCGGTTGTTAAGGTGAAATATCTATATCCTCCCTAATTGAGACCTCATAGATATAGGACTCGCGATGGAACTCCGGCATCTGCGCTACTTCGTCGCCGTCGCCGAGGAACGACACTTCGGACGGGCCGCCGAACGATTGCACATTGCCCAGCCACCGCTCTCGCAGCAGATTCGACAGCTGGAGGCGGACGTGGGCGTCGAATTGCTGCACCGCACGACCCGGCGGGTCGAACTGACCGAGGCCGGGGCCACGTACCTGGCCGATGCCCGCGCCATCCTCGCCGATGTCGATGCCGCGGCGCACCACGCCCGGCGGGTGGCGGCGGGCGCGATCGGGCACCTTGCCATCGGCTGTGTGGGCTCGGTGACCTACAGCCTGCTCCCGACGCTGTCGCGCGGACTGTCCACCGAACTACCCGGCGTGGACTTCTCCTTCCGCGGCGAAATGCTGGCTCCCGACCAGGTCGAAGCCCTGCGCACCGGCGATATCGATGTGGCGCTGCTGCGCCCGCCGGTCGCGGACTCCTCGCTCACCGTCACTCCATTGCGGCAGGACCGCCTGGTGGCCGCTCTTCCCGCGGGGCACGCGCTCGCGCGTCGCCGACGGGTGCGGCCGACCGACCTCCGTGATGTCGACCTGATCATCCATGCCGCCGACCGCCGCTCGGTGATGTTCGACGTGGTCCTGCGCTTGTTTCGTGATGCGGGAATCGAACCGCGCATCCGGCACGAGGTTGGCGAGACCTCGACCCTGGTCACCTTGGTCGCCGGTGGACTCGGCGCCGCGATAGTCCCTGAGGCTGTCACGGCGCTGACCCTCGAAGGCGTCACCTACCGGCCGCTGACCGGGCCCGCCACCACGGTGGAACTCGCGGTCGCCCATCGCGCCGACCGCACCGAGCCTCACCTCGTCCGTGCGGTAGAGGTGATTCAGCGACTCGTTATCGGATCTGGCTTCGCAGGCCGAGCAGGCGCAGTGGGTTCTCCTTGAACACCAACGGCGATTTTCCTCGAGCTGAGCGCCGCCAGGCCGAGACACTGCGAGCCTCGCTCAATGCGGCGTGGTCCGCCCTGCGGGACTAGGAATGCTCGATCAGCCGTCGCCGTGCGATGCCGCCAACTCTCCTCGGGAGCGAATGCCCAGCTTGGCGTAGATATTTGTCAGGTGGTACTGCACGGTCTTGGCGGATATGAAGAGTTCGGCCGCGACTTCCCGATTGGGCAGGCCCCGGGCCACCAATTGCGCGACGGCCTTCTCCTGCGGGGTCAGTTGGCTGTCCGTTCGGTCGGCCCGGCGGATATTGACGCCGCCCGCTTTCAGCTCACGGTCGCAGCGGGTGACGTAGGTCCGGGCGTCCAAGGCGGCGAAGAGATCGCGGGCGACCGAGAGTTCCGTGTCGGCTTCCCGGCGTTTTCCGGCGCGCCGCAGAATTTGGCCATAGGTGAAGCTCACCCTTGCCCGGTCGTAGCGCAGAGGTAGCCCCTCGAGCTGCTCGAGGGCGGTGTCGAACGCGTGACGGGCGCGATCCAGTTCGCCTCGGGCGCCGAGGAGATGGCCCCGCGCGGCGCTCAATCGGGCCTGCGCCGCGCGGCGTCCGAGATCGGCGGCGCGGCGTTCGTGCCGGGTCAGGAAGCGGTCGGCGTCGTCGTATCTGCCCACGGCGACAAGGGCATTCGTGTACATATCGGCCCACGGCCACTGGCCCGGGTCGTCAACCTCGCCCGCTGCCCAGGCCTGGGTCATCGGGCGCAGCGCGCGCAAGACACCCGCCGGGTCCACGCTGGCCTCCGCCCAGTGCGCATGCGCGAGATAGGAAGCAACACGCATGATTTCGTAGTCCTGTGGGCCGGAATCAGCGCGCCGCAGGGCATTTCGGGCCTCGGTCCAATCGCCGCGCGAGGAATGTATGGCCGCGGCCGTCCAGTGCAGGAGCGGATCCGGTAGGACGATTCCGGTGCGATCGACCAGTTGCACGGACTCGTGCACGGTGCGCAGCGCGTCGTCCCAATCGCCGGTGAGGAACTGGACCCGGGCCAGCCAGGCTCCGGCCCATAGCGATATTCGTGTCGAGCCGCCGAGAAACGTTGTCGGAATGGAACTTTCGAGGTCTGCCCGGGCATCGTCGAATTCATCGGCAAGCAGATGGTGCCAGCCGCGTCCCATGACGATGCGCTGCACCTGCGCCCCGGTCCGAACCCGTTCGGAAAGTTCGGCATAGGACCGCCGTGCCTCCTCGGTGTGGCCGTAAGCCAGGCCGAGTCCCCGGATCGCCGCCGCCTCGAGGGCGGCCGGGCTGCCCGCCGCGACCAACCCCGCCGTTCTGTCCGCCCACGCCACGAGTTCGCTCGGGCGGCAGCGGCACAGCGCGTGGAGCACGTACCTCTGGCAAATCGCCGCCGCGGCGTCCGGGTCGCGTTCGGCATTGACCAGCTCCCATGCGCGGGCGAGCCGTATCTCCGCCTCCGCGGGACGCCCTCGGACAATCGCCAGATAGCCCAGAACGGCATTGCGGAGCGGAGTTTCGCGCAGACTCTCCACCTCGGGAATCAGCGCGGTGGCATCGAAGACATCGCCCGCGCCGACCAGCGCGTCGACGGCTCGGGTGAGGCGTATTTCGCGGAGCAGCCGTTCGTCGGTGAGTCGGCCCGCATCCCGCAACAGTGACGCGGCAGTTCCCCACGCGCCTTCGGACGCGGCCGAGGCCGCCAAAGCGTCGAGGCGGTCGGCGAGTCCGGAGTCCGGGATCGGCGCGGCGGCCACCAGTAGGCGAAGCCGCCGCACCGGATCCTCGGTCAAGTCGGCCGCGCGACGCCGCAGGGCCGCCGTCGCGGCCGGGCCCATATCGGCGAGGACGGCTGCCCTGACCATAGGATTCACCGGGCCGATCGCTGTCAGGCCATGGGATCCGAGCTCCACCAGCTCCGCGGAGACCGCTTCGTCGACCGCGTCGAGCAGGCGGTCGTCGACCACGGCCAGCGCCGCGACATCCCGCAAGGGCGTCTGGGGTCCGAGAACGGCCGTCGATTCGACGATTCGGCGGGTTGTCGGCGAACAACGACCGAGCGATTCGCGGACCCGGGCGGCAATGGCGGCCGGGGCCGGGAGATCGGGATCGAAGTCCGACCACACCTTCGGCGGCACCTCGGACAGCAACTGGTCGATCTCGCGGGCGACCCCACCGGTATGGCGGCACAAGCGCTCCGCCATCGACGGATGCAGGGCGATGCCGCGCCGCGCGGCGAGACGAATCACCTCCGCCGCGGTGAGTGGCTTCAGTGGGACAATGCTCGCCGACACCCGTTGCAGGAGATCGAAAGTGGAGGGTGGAACACTCGGGTCCCCGGCGACCGTCGCCGCGACGACGAGCACGCGTGCGTCGGTATGGTGTCGGATGATCGAGGACAGCGCCTGGAGGGTCGGCGCATCGGCCCAGTGCGCGTCATCGATGATCGCCAGGGTGGTGTCCTTCGATGTGGCGGCCAGTTGTCGCGCGATGTCAGCGGCTACCTCGACCGGATCTCCTGCGGGCACCGATCCCGGGATCAGTTGCCGCAGCACCCCATATGAGTAGTCCCGTTCCCACGACGCGGCGGTTGACCACAGCACCGGGCCCTCGTGTGTATCGGCCAGCGTCCGCAGCAGCACGGTCTTCCCGGTCCCGGACCGTCCGGTAACCAGCATGAAGCCCGAACCCAGGGAGTCGACCTGGCGTACGCGATCCACCAGGTTCGCCAGGGCGACCGGGTGCACCACCGACGGGCCCGTTCCAGTCACTCCGTCACCGTAATCCTCGCGCTGGGGCTTCGGCGAGCATCCCGCGCACCGCCACGACCGACCGGACCGTACCGCGCCATGCGTGCGCGGTACGGCCTGGTGGGCCGAATCAGCCCAGGTCCCCACCGGCGACCGGTAGGACGGTGCCGGTGATGTAGGACGCCTCGTCCGAGGCCAGGAAGGTAATCGCGGCGGCTTGCTCGTCGAGGGTGCCGTAGCGCTTCATCAGGCTGGAGTCGAGTGTCTGGTCGATGTGCGCTTGGAACCAGGTCCGTTCCTGGTCCGTCTCCAGCGGCGACCCGCCCCGCGAAATCCGTCGCGGGGGCGCCTCGGTCCCGCCCGGGGCGGTCGCGACCACACGAATACCGGTATCGGCGTACTCGAGGGCGAGGGATGCGGTCAGCGCGTTGATTCCGCCCTTCGCCGCGGAGTACGGGATGCGGTGCACGCCACGGGTGGCGGCGGAGGAGACATTGACGATGACGCCACTGCCATGGGCCGCCATGGCGGGCAGCGTCGCGCGGCAAGAGAACAGTGTCGTCATGAGCGACCGGGTGATCTCGGCCTGAATCTGGGTCGCGGAGAATTCGGTGAACGGTTTGAACCAGATGGCGCCACCGACATTGTTGATCAGCGCGTCGATGCGGCCGTATCGCTCCACAGCACGAGACACCATGTGCTGCGCGCCTTCCCACGTCTCGAGGTCGGCGATGACCGAGACCGCCTTCTGGCCGTCCCGGGTGAGGTCGTCGGCCACCTGGTGCACCATGTCCGATCGATCGACGAGGACCACCGTGCCGCCCTCGGCGCTGATCCTTCGCGCCGTGTGCTCACCGATGCCCTGCGCGGCGCCGGTCACCAGGACGACCTTGCCGTCGAATCGACCGGGGCTGATGAATCGCGGCCGTCGCGCCCGCGGCATGCGAGAGTCCAAGGTGGGCCAGATCGGCTGTCCCGCGATCTCGCGGGCGGACCCGGTCGGCAGCAATGGCTCGCCGGAATCCATGTCGCGCACGCCATTTCCCGCGGACCACATGATCTGACCCGCGATCGCCCGGATGGCGGTCGAGTCCTCCGGCGAACGTACATCCGCGGCGAGCGACTCGTGGAGTCCGGCCTCGAAGATCCGCTGACCCGCGATCGCCTGACCGTCGCTCCCCATGGCGGTCGGCTCTGTCACCAAGCTCGCGGGTTCGGTGACCAGGATTGGCTGTGGCACAATCGTTTTCGCCGCAGCCGGTGCGACCTGGGCGACCGTGGCCGGTTCGGTTACCTCGGCCGGGCTTGCCGCGCCCGACAGGGCGAACTTCTCGAAATAGAATCCGGCCGGATCGATACCGCGAGCGGTGAAGTCCTTCCGCACCGATTCGACCATCGCGGGAGGACCGCACAGATAGACCACGGCATCGCCGCCGTACAGGTGCTCGTCCCGGATCAGACTGGTGACGTATCCCTTGTCCGGAGCCGTACTGGCCGGGTCGGCGACACAGTAGCCCCACGTGAATCCCGCCAGCCGCGAACCCAATTCGGCAATGGTGTCCATCTCGACGAGATCGTCGTCGGTGGAGACGCCGTAGATCAGATGCGCGGGCCGCGTCGAGCCGGACGCTTCCATGGTGCGCAGGATCGCGAGGATCGGGGCGAGCCCGGTACCCCCGGCCAGCAACAGCACCGGGCTCTCGCTCTCGCGCAGAAAGAAGCTGCCGTTGGGGCCGGTGAAGCTGAGTTCATCGGACACCGCTGCCCGCTCGGTGAGGTACTCGCTCATCACGCCGCCGGGCGTGAGCTTGATCAGAAAGGTCAGGCTCTTGTCATCCGGAGCATTGCTGAACGAGTAGGACCGGCTCTCGTCCGTGCCGGGCACCGCGATATTCACGTACTGGCCCGGCAGGAACGCGAGCTTGTCGCGATCGGCGATCTCCACGGTCAGGGCGACGGTCGTCGGAGACAACCGGTCCAGTCCGGTGATGGATCCGGTGTAGGTCGCGGATTGCGTCTTGGCCACCGCCGATGTACTGCGAATCTGCAGTACGAGATCGGATTTCGGTTTCATACTGCACGGCAGCACGTAACCGGCGGTGGCCTCGTCCGCGGTCAGCGCGTCATCGATATAGGTGCCACCGTCGTAGGCGCCGGACTCGCAGAACGCCTTGCAGGTGCCGCAGGCGCCGTCGCGGCAGTCCAGGGGAATGTTGATGCGCGCCCGGTACGAGGCGTCGGCCACGGTCTGGTCCGCGGCGCAGGTGATGAAGCGGGTGACGCCGTCCTCGAAGGACAAGGCGATCCGGTGAGTCATAACAGGCTCTCTCGGGGGCTCTCAGAAGTGGTAGACGTCGACGACATGGTGGATGTAGTCGTTCTTGAGCACCACGGTCTTGCGGCGGATCAGCGGAGCGGCACCGGAGAAGTCGATCGTGTAGAACGAGGTCCCGTAGTACGGGTCGACGGTCTTGTACCGGAAATACATGGTGTGCCAATTGAATCGGACATCCACGAGATCTCCGCGGCGCTCGATCACCTCGACATTGGTGATGTTGTGGCTGGTCCGTGGCTCCGGGATCGAGGTGGCCGACGAGCGTTCGGTGCGGATGCGGAAGACCCGGTCCTCCAGGCCGCCCTTGTTGGGGTAGTAGATGAGCGAGATATCGGTCTGTGGGTCCTCGGTCAGCAGGTCGTCGTCACCCCAGGACGGCATCCAGTAGACGACGTCGTCGGCGTAGCACTCCAACCACTTCTCGAATTCGCGGTCGTCGAGGTAGCGGGCCTCACGGTAGAGGAACTGCTCGATGTCGTTGTGGGTGATGAGCTTCGAGCCGGTGGACTCGGTGATGGCGGTCATGGATGGTGCTCCTCAGACGTCGGCGCGGTCGGGGTCGGACGAGTCGGCCGATCGGGCCTGCTCGCGCTCGAGGCCCTCGTGCATCCGGGTCAGCCAGTATCCGTGTTGCACCGGGAAGAGCCCCTCGTCCTCGTTCTTCACACCGGCGGAGATGACGCCGTGCATACCGAGTGATTCGGCGACCGGGTCGGGGCCGGTGAGCCAGTGTTCGGCGCCGCGGCTCATATCGTTCCAGGGCGCCGCACCGGCGCGGAAGGTGAGCTGGCAGGACCGGAATTCCTCCAGGTCGTCCGGGGTGGCCATACCGGAGGCGTTGAAGAAGTCCTCGTACTGCCGGATCCGCCAGGCGCGAGCTTCGGCGCTCTCACCCTTGGGCGCGATGCAGTAGATCGTGACCTCCGTCTTGTCCGGTGCGATCGGGCGCAGGTGGCGGATCTGGGTGCTGAACTGATCCATCACGTACACGTTGGGATACAGCAGCAGGTTGCGCGAGCCCTTGACCATGAAATCGCCGCGCGCTTCGCCGAATTGGGCCTTGAGCTCGTCGAGTCGCGGCCACAGCGGCCGGTCCTGCGGGTTGCCCGCCCAGGTCCACAGGCACAGATGTCCGTGCGGGAAGGACCAGTAGCCGCCGCCGGATTTGCCCCACTGGCCCGCGTCGAGGGTCTTGGTGTCGTTCTTGGACGCACCGGTGTTGCGGCGGGAGGTGGTGGCCGCGTAGTTCCAGTGGGTCGCGGTCACGTGATAGCCGTCGGCGCCGTTCTCCGCCTGGACTTTCCAGTTCCCGTCGAAGGTGTAGGTCGAGGACCCGCGCACTACCTCCAGGCCCTCCGGTGACTGATCGATGAGCATGTCCATGACCGCGGTGGTGTCGCCGAGGTGCTCGGCGAGACTCACGACATCGGGGTTCAGGCTGCCGAACAGGAATCCTCGGTAGCTCTCGAAACGGGCGACCTTGGTCAGATTGTGCGAACCATTCTTGTTGAACGACTCCGGATATCCCGCGTCCTCGGGGTCCTTGACCTTGAGCAGCGTGCCGTCGTTGCGGAAAGTCCAGCCGTGGAACGGACAGGTCAGGGTCATTCGATTATCGGTCTTGCGGCGGCAGATCATCGCCCCGCGATGCGCGCAGGCATTGATCATGCAGTGCAGTTGCCCGTCCTTGTCCCGCGTGATCACCACCGGCTGCCGCCCGATGTAGGTGGTGAGGTAGTCGCCCGGATCCGGAATCTGGCTCTCATGGGCCAGATACACCCAGTTGCCCTCGAAGATGTACTTCATCTCGAGTTCGAAGATCTCCTCGTCGGTGAAGATCCGCCGGTTCGCACGGAAGATGCCGGCTTCCCGGTCATCGACAACCGCGTCGGCGAGCACGCGGCTCAGATGATCGAACGTACTGGTCATGGGTCCTCCAACGGCCTCGACGACTGCCTCCGGCGGTGCCGTCGGGCCGGAAATCGGCCCCTACCCGCGGTGGCATGTTCTGTCGATCGTGACAGGGTGTGACGCCAGTCACCCCGGGTGAATGCCCAGTGTCGACCTAGGGTGCTATTGATTGGCTGCTCGTATCAATAGACTCGAAAATAGTATTTGTTACGACTCAATATTCATATCTACCGTGACTCAATACCCATCGGTCGCGGCGAAAGCGAAAGGAGAGCTCGCACATGGAGCTACGTCATCTGCGCTATTTCGCGACCGTCGCCGACACCAAACATTTCGGCAAGGCCGCCGAGCGCCTGCACATGGCCCAGCCCGCGTTGTCCCAGTCCATACGGCAGCTGGAAGCCGAGCTCGGTGCCGCGCTGTTCACCAGGACCACCCGGCAGGTCGCGCTGACACCCGCCGGGGAGTTCCTGCTCGGCGAGGCTCGCCGGGTCCTCGACACCGTCGAGGACGGCGTGCGCGGTGTCCGCCGTATCGCCGATGGTCATCTGGGCATGATTCGCCTCGGCGTCACGGGCACAGCCGCGCTGTCGCACCTGCCGCGGATAGCCCGTCGGCTGCAACGCGAATTGCCCAGTGTCGCACTGGAAATCGAATCCGATCTGCTCACCACCGAGCAGTGCGACCGGCTGTGCGCGGGCAGCCTCGACCTCGGAGTGCTCCGGCCGCCGCTCTCGGGCGACGGGCTCGATCTTCGGGTGCTCGAGGTCGAACCTCTGGTCCTCGCATTACCGGTCGATCACCGGTTGGCCGTGGAACCGGTGATCGCCATGGCCGATCTGCGCGCGGAGAACCTCATCACTTACGCGGGGCGCGGTTCGGTCATCAACGCGGCGGTCATGCGCAGCTGCCGCGCCGCCGGATTCACCCCTGATGCGACCCGCGATGCACACGGTTCGGCGGTCATGCTCGCCCTGGTGGCGGGCGGTCTCGGGGTCGCGGTCGTTCCGGCCTCGACTCGAGTGCTGTCGCTGCCGGGCGTCGTCTTCCGCGAACTGGCCGATGCCGAGACGGTCGAACTGGCCTTGGCATGGCGACGGGACGCCGAATCGTCGGTGCTCGTCTCGGTGCTGGATGCCCTGGCCGGTGACCTCACAACCGACGAACAACCCGTGGAGGCCCAGCCATGAAAATCACGCGTGTGGAGGCGATCCCGTTCGCCATCCCGTATCGCAAACCGCTGAAGTTCGCCTCCGGCGAAGTCCATATCGCCGAGCACGTGCTGGTGCGCGTGCACACCGACGACGGGATCGTCGGTATCGCGGAGGCGCCGCCCCGCCCCTTCACCTACGGCGAAACCCAGGACGGGGTTATCGCCGTGATTCGCACAATCTTCGCACCGCAACTGGTCGGCCTGAGCCTGCTCCAGCGCGAAGCCATCCACGCCCGCCTGTCCCGCACCGTCGGCAACCCGGTCGCCAAGTCCGCCATCGACATGGCCGTGTGGGATGCGCTCGGCCGCAGCCTCGACCTCCAGGTCACCGAGCTGCTGGGCGGTTTCACCGACCGCATGCGGGTGTCGCACATGCTCGGCTTCGACGAGCCCGCCGCGATGGTGGCCGAAGCGGAGAAGATGCGCGACCGCCACGGCATCACGACTTTCAAGGTGAAGGTCGGTCGGCGGCCCGTCGATTTGGATATCGCGGTGGCGCGCGCTCTGCGCGAATCTCTCGGCGACAGCATCGAGCTGTACATCGACGGCAACCGCGGATGGACCGCTTCCGAGTCGGCGGTGGCCATGAAGCGGATGGCGGACCTGAATCTGCTCTTCGCCGAGGAACTGTGCCCGGCCGATGACGTACTGGGACGCCGATGGCTGGTATCGCAGCTCGATATCCCGTTCATCGCCGACGAATCGGTGCCCACACCGGCGGATGTGACCCGCGAGGTGCTCAGTGGTTCCGCCACCGCCATCAGCATCAAGACCGCGCGCACCGGATTCACTGTCTCCCAACGCGTTCACCACCTCGCCGAAGGACTCGGCCTCGAAATCGTCATGGGTAATCAGATCGACGGTCAGCTCGGTTCGATGTGCTCGGTCGCCTTCGGCGCCGCATACCAGCTCACCGCGCGCCGGGCCGGTGAGCTGTCGAACTTCCTGGATATGAGCGACGACCTGCTCACCGAGCCCCTCGATATCCGCGGCGGTGAACTCACCATCCGCCCCGGCGCGGGACTCGGGGTCGACATCGACCCCGACAAGCTCGCCCGCTACCGGCAAGACCACTGAAACATTCAGCCCCACAACTGAATACGGCAAGGAATCAAAGGAGAATCCGATGAACGCCAGCACTACCGCCGCCGCGACGGCCGCCGACTCGGGAGCCCGCGCCACCGAGCGCTTCAAGAACGACAAGACCATTGCCGGGACCGGCACCTCGCAGGAGCGGGTGGATCTGCTCGCCCGCGAGGTACTCGATGCGGTGTACGGCACGATCCGCAAGCACAAGCTCACCTACGCCGAATACAACGCGGTCAAGGCGTGGCTGATCGGTGTCGGTCAGGACGGCGAGTGGCCGCTGTTCCTCGATGTGTGGGTGGAGCACGTGGTCGAGCAGGTCGCCACCGAACACAGGCACGGCAGCAAGGGCACCATCGAAGGCCCCTACTATGTTCCGGGCGCGCCCGAGCTCGGCTCCAGCGGTTCGGTTCCCATGCGCGACAACGAATCCGGCATTCCTCTGGTGTGGACGGGCCGGGTCACCTCGACCGATGGCACCGTGCTCGACGGGGCGAAGATCGAACTGTGGCACGCCGATTCCGACGGCCTGTACTCCCAGTTCGCTCCCGGCCTGCCCGAGTGGAATCTGCGCGGAATCTTCACCACCGATACCGAGGGCCGCTTCGATATCCACACCATGCGCCCCGCGCCGTACCAGATTCCGACCGACGGCGCGTGCGGCAAGCTGATCGCCGCCGCCGGTTGGCACGCGTGGCGGCCCGCGCACCTGCACGTGAAGGTGTCCGCCCCCGGCCACGAACTGCTCACTGCGCAGCTGTACTTCCCTGGCGACCAGCACAATGACGACGACATCGCCTCGGCGGTCAAGCCTGAACTCATGCTCGACCCGCGACCGGCAGCGGATGGCGGCCAGACCGTCGCCTACGGCTTCGTTCTCGATCCCGCCTGAGATTTCCAGCGCCCGAACACTTTTCGCTCGAGGAGACCCACCCATGCTCTTCCATGTACGGATGGACGTGCACCTTCCGCACGACCTTCCCGCCGACTCCCGCGCCGAGATCGTCGCCAGGGAAAAGGCGTACAGCCAGCAATTGCAGCACGCCGGAAAATGGCCGCAGCTGTGGCGGATCGTGGGGGAGTACTCGAACTACTCGATCTTCGACGTCGACTCGACCGATGAATTGCACGACATCCTCTCCGGGCTCCCGTTGTTCGGGTACATGACCATCAAGGTCACGCCACTGGCGACGCACCCGTCCAAGATCTGACGCGAGACCGGAGACAGACCATGTCGATTCTCACCACCGAGTTCGGTCCCGTCGGATTCTCCGACCACGGAACCGGCCCCGCCCTGGTGTTCATCCACGGCTTCCTGTTCGACAAGCGGATGTGGCAGCCCCAGATCGACCACTTCGTCCCCCTGGGGTACCGGGTGATCTGCGTCGATATGGTCGGTTTCGGCGATAGCGCAACCGACTCGAACATTGTGCTGATGGCCGTCCAGGCACGAGCCGTAGCCGCGGTATTGGACGCCTGCTCGGTCGACTCAGCGGTACTGATCGGTTACTCGATGGGCGGTCAGGTCGTGCTGGACTTCGCCGACCGGCGTCCGGGGAAGGTTGCGGCCGTTGTCCTGTCCGACACCTTCGCGGGCCTCGATCCCGACCAGGGCCGGACCGCACGGCTGGCCCTGGCGAACCGGCTGGAGCACGAGGGCGTACGGGACTACGCGGAGGAATTCCTCCCGATGGTGTTGAGCGAGCGCAGTGTGCGGGAACGACCGGCGGTCGCGGACCGCGCGCGCGAGATGATGGCCGCCGGCCGCCCGGCCGGGGCCGCCGCCGCACTGCGCGGGCGCGCCATGCGACCCGACTACACCGACAACGCCCGCCGCGTGAGTGTCCCGGCACTGGTCGTGGTCGGCGCGGAAGACGTGTTCGACCGTGGTGTGCTCGGCACCGAATTGGCCGAGAACCTGCCCCAGTCTCGGCTGACGGTCATTGCCAAGGCCGGTCACACCCCGAGCATGGAGCGGCCCGACGCGTTCAATGCCACGCTGTCGGAGTTTGTGAACTCGATTCCCTTCCCCCTGGACATCGTGGGCGTTGAGACGACTGTGCCCGGCGTCTGAACTCGAACCACGATCGCCGATCGACCTGTCCCGCGCCAGCCGCAGCGGGGCGGGTCTGTCGGGCGCTGCGCTCGTTCGCATACGAGCAAGATTCCGTGCGCGCAACGACAAGAGTTCGGCGCACCAATAGCGAAGACTTCTCACATTCGCTGGGCCGAGAAGGAGCTACTGATGCCGACCCGTACACCGCAGGGTGTGGACCATCCGCTCGCGCTGCCGACCGCCGGAGAGATCGCCCAAGTGCGGTCGATTGTCGACGCCGCCGGATTGGTCGGGGAGACAACATGTTTCGTCTACGTCGGGCTCGAGGAACCGGATAAATACACGCTTTACAACGGTGTCGGCGAGGCTGCGACCGAGCGCCGATTCCGGGTCATGTTGCACGATGTGGACCGGCCCGCCGCCCTAGATCTGGTGGTGTCGCTGACAACCGGAAAGGTGGTCGCCCGCCGCACACTCGACGCGGTGGCCGACGGCCAATTGCCCGTGCTCGACGAGGAATTCGAACTGGTCGAGAGCATTCTCGCGGTACACCCCGCATGGCTCGACGCATTGGCGGCGCGCGGGCTCGACGTGGCGCAGGTGCGCGTCGCGCCGCTGTCGGCCGGTGTCTTCGATTACCCAGGGGAGCAGGGTCGCCGGATTCTGCGCGGGCTGGCATTTCATCAGCGCCACGAGAAGGATCACGCCTGGGCCCATCCGGTCGACGGCCTGGTCGCCTTCGTCGATGTGATGGCTCGGGAAGTGCTGCGGGTCATCGACACCGGTCCGGTGGCCGTCCCGGAGGAGGCGGGCAATTTCGACGATCCCGCCGTGACCGGGCCGCCGCGCACGACCCAGCGGCCTATCGAGATCACCCAGCCGCAGGGTCCCAGCTTCACGGTGGACGGCAACCTCGTGGAGTGGGAGAAGTGGTCGCTGCGAGTCGGATTCGACGCGCGCGAGGGACTGGTGTTGCACCAGATCGGATTTCGCGACGGCGACCGGGTGCGGCCGATCATTCACCGGGCGTCCATCGCGGAGATGGTTGTGCCCTATGGCGATCCGTCGCCCGTGCGGTCCTGGCAGAACTACTTCGACACCGGAGAATACCTGGTCGGCCGGTACGCCAACGCGCTCGAACTGGGCTGCGACTGCATCGGTGACATCACCTACTTCGATGTGATAGTCGCCGACGAAACGGGTCGGCCACGCACCCTGCACAACGCGATCTGCATGCACGAGGAGGATTTCGGAGTGCTGTGGAAGCACACCGACCTGTGGACCGGTTCGCACGAGGTGCGCCGACAGCGGCGCCTGGTGATATCGTTCTTCACTACGATCGGCAATTACGACTACGGATTCTTCTGGTACCTCTACCTCGACGGCGCCATCGAATTCGAAGTCAAGGCCACCGGCATCGTCTTCACCTCCGCCTATCCCGGCCCCGGCTACCCGTATGCCTCCGAACTCGCGCCCGGACTCGGTGCTCCGTACCACCAGCACCTGTTCAGCGCGCGGCTGGATATGATGATCGACGGGCACCGCAACCGGGTGGAAGAAGTGGAATCCCAACGGGTTCCTATCGGCCCGGACAATCCGCACGGCAACGCCTTCACCCAGCGGCGCACCGTACTGGCCCGGGAATCACAGGCTCAGCGCATGGCCGACAACCGTATCGGGCGCGCCTGGCATATCGTCAATCCCGAGGTGACCAATCGTCTCGGCGGCCCCGTTGGCTATGTCCTGTACCCGGAGGGCAAGGAAACTCTGCTCGCCGCCGATGATTCCCCGATCGCCCGGCGCGCCGCGTTCGCGACCAAGAACCTCTGGGTGACTCGATTCGACCCGGCGGAGCGTTATGCCGCAGGCGATTTCGTCAACCAGCACGCGGGTGGTGCGGGATTGCCCGCGTATGTCGCGGCGGACCGGGATATCGACACCGAAGACCTGGTCATCTGGCACACCTTCGGCCTCACGCACTTCCCGCGCCCGGAGGACTGGCCGATCATGCCGGTCGACTACACCGGCTTCTTTCTCAAACCGGCCGGATTCTTCGACCGCAACCCCGCCCTCGACGTACCCCGCACAGTCTCCACTCACTGCGCGGGGTCCGCCAAACCTGAATCAGGCTGCTGCTGAAGCGAATTCGACACGCAGGTCGGCAAGTATAGCCTTGACTCCGACGACGAGGCGAACCAGGCCCGGGGTGACGCCCGCGGCTCGGGGCGTCAGTTCGGTGCGACTCCCACAATCCGTTCGATGAAGGTGGGGGAGTTGGGATCGCTGCTGGGCAATACGGTTCCGTCACGGACCGCCCGCACGGCGGCGGTGGTGCGGCACGGGACGTTCAGTTTCTGCAAGATCCGTTCGACGTGCGTCATGACGGTTCGCTCGCTGATGCCCATCATGCTGGCGATCCGGCGGTTCGTCGCACCGGTCGTCAGCGCCGTCAGCACCTCCAGCTCGCGGGGCGTCAACTGCCAAGGGAGCACGGTGCGGCGACAGGCAACTATTACCGCCTCGTCCGGTCCGTCCTCGCGGACGAGCTGCACATCGGACCAGCCGTCCGGCATCCGCCACAGGAATCGAAGGGTTCGCACCTCTTGGCGGCCGAAGCGCCGTGCGATCTCGAGGACAACAGGGTCCGAAGTGACGGTGGCGGCGGGCCGGTACGCGACAGATTCGACCGCGTCGCCGCGTACGCGAGAGACGGAGTACCCCGGAGGTATCGGTACACCGGCCGACGGCCGCGTCACGGCCTGAGCCAGCGCGGGAGTCAGCGCGTCGAGCAGCTGGCGGTGGTGTTCATCGAAATGCGCGGCCTCTGCGCTCGCCAAGTGGAGCAGCCCGACGACCGATCCCTGCGGGGTCGCCAGCGCCATCGACACACCGTCGATGATTCCCACGGCTTCGAAATGTTCACGGTAATAGCTGGATTCGCGGAAGCCGAAATCCGTGGCGAGGCACGCCGTGCCCGAGCTGAATAGATAGCGTCCGAAAACTTCATCTACCGGAAGTTTGTCGCAGACAAGTGTGGCGATAGTCGGCGAGACCCCGATCGTTGAAATCGACGTGGCGCGGAAACCGTCCCATACGTCCAGCTGCGCCATATCGGCGCGCATATACGAAGCCAGGGCCGTCAATGTGTCCGACGGCGTGCCGGCCACAATGGTCGATCCCAATTCCGCTGCAAAACCAATATCTTTCAGACCCAGCATCGCTCTGTTTCCTTATATTCCGGGGCCGATCGGTGGCACATGTTCGACAAGCCGGGTATGGGTAATCCTACCGATGGACGCGACCGGTGCCGCAACTGTTGTATCGGTGCTATGAGCAATGAATTCGAGAGTGTGGTTTTCGTCGGCGGCCGGGTGCGCGTCGACGAGAACACCACCGTGGCGGCACTGGGGGTCCGGGACCGCCGGGTGGTGGCGGTCGGCGAACGGGAAGATGTGCTGAGCCGGTGTCCCGGCGCGCGCGTGATCGACGTGAATGGCCTCCTCGTCGTGCCCGGGCTGATCGACGCCCATCCGCACGCCCTGCACTACGGCCTGTTCGAAGCGCCGTTGGTGGATATCAAGAACGCCGGGTCGTGGCCGGATATCGTGGCGGCGGTTCGGGAGCGGGCGGCGTCGACACCGGCCGGTGAGTGGATCATGACCACGCCGGTAGGCGAGGAGCACTACTTCGTGCGGCGCTCGTGGCGTGATCTCACGGAGGGGCGACTGCCCGATGCGTCGGTCCTGGACGAGGCCACGACCGACCATCCGGTCATGGTCCAGGCATGGGCGCCGGAGACCCCGAATATCGCCGTATTCAATTCCGCCGCACTCGCTTTGCTGGGAATCGATCGGGATACGCCCGACAATGAGGGCGGTGTCATCGTCGAGAAGGACGGCTCGGGTGAGCCCACCGGTCGGCTTTCGGGATCGGTGAACAATTACTACAACCACACCCAGGATCAGTTCTGGCGCAGCATCTGGACCCAGATTCCGTACATCCAGCCACCGTTGGTGCCCGCGGGATTGGCCAGTGCGATCCAGGGGCAGCATGCCCTCGGCGTGACGACGATCTACGAAGCGCACTCCATGGACGCGCAGCTGATCGGGGCGTACATCGGCATGAACCGGGCGGGGGCGCTGAACCTGCGGGTGCTCGCCTCCATCGACCTGCTCGGCAGCGCGACGACCATCGACATCCAGGTGCCGGACGAGGCGCAACTGCTCGAGGATCTGGCGACAGCCGAAGCGATTCAAGGCGACTACGGTGAGATGTTGCGCGTGCGCGGCGTGACATTGACGGCCACGGGCCCGATTCCCAACGGGCACATGGTGATGCGCCAGCCCTATGTCGACTACAAGGGCCACTCGTGCACCGGACACTGGGTCATTCCGCAGCCACTGCTCGAGAAGGCGATTCGCGCCGCGGCCGAGCGCGGGCTGCGGGTCAACTTCTGTGGCGGTGGGCTCGGTGAGCATGATTTCATCCTTGGATACCTCGACAAGCTTCGTGACGACGGCGTGATCGACGGCTCCGAACATTGGATCTTCCAGCACTCGTTTTTTCTCGCCGAGGAACAGGCCGAGCGCTACGCCGATCACGGCTTCCGGATCACGGTCGCTCCGGGCGCCACCACCGGCGACGGCCCGGTCGTTCGGGAGCGCATGGGCGCCGATCTGCTCGCCGATTGGAACCCGTTCCGTCGGATGGTCGACGCCGGGATTCCGGTCGCGGCCAGCACCGATTGGGGCCCGAAGAACCCCTGGGACTGCATGGCGCTGTCGGTGACCCACGAACTCGGCAAGGGCCCGGAGCGCAATGATGGTCCGGCGCAAGTGGTTACGCGTCAGGAAGCGTACGCCATGTGGGGGCGCAAGGCCTCGGAGGTGCTGGAGTGGGAAGGCATCGGCGATCTGCGTCCGGGCAGTTACGCGGACGTGGTGCTGCTCGATCGTGATCCGGTGGAGTGCCCGATCGAGGACCTGCCCGGGACCCAGGTGATCGCCACGCTCGTCGGTGGGCGCGTCGTGTCGGGTGCGCTGCCGGAAGTCGCACCGCGGTAGGTCGATCAGCGCGTGAAACCTACGGGTCGGACGAGACCGTTGCCCAACGCCGGTCCGCTGCTCTCGGTGAGCGTGTGCGGCGACAGCGCCAACGGCAGTTTCGGATGCCGGAGAGCGGTGGATTTGGTAAGCGGGGCTGTCCAGCGGGGGATGGACGCCGCCGTGCAGGGGTTCGACCGCACTCTCGCGCATGGAAACTCCTCGTGGGTCGAAATCAATTGCGCCGAAAGACATTCGGCCGAATCGGTTACGGGATCGGTGGAATGTCCACTCAGCATCGGCTACCCGGGATCGACTGGACGCGCACATTTTTATTGAATGAGCGACTTTCGAAGATTCTTCTGCATGGAATATAGAATTCTATTGTGAAGAACAAACCTGCGTACAGTATCGAATCGGTCGACCACGCGCTGCGGCTCGCGGTGATGCTGCAACAGGAGGGGCCGATGCGGGTCGCGGAGGTGGCGGAGCGGCTCGGGGTCGCCCGGTCGACGGCCCATCGACTGCTCGCGATGTTGGTCTACCGCGATTTCGCTGAACAGGATGACGAGCGCCGTTACATCGCGGGTGCGGTCCTGCGGCCCGCCGATCCCGGGGTGCCGGTGGCGAGACTTCGCGAGGTTGCACTGCCGGTGCTGCGGCGGCTGATGGACCGATGCGGTGAGACAGTGCATTTGATGATGCTCGCGGGGACCGAGGTCCGGTTTGTCGCCTCGGCGGAATGCGACGCCGTACTTCGAGTCGGCGACCGTGAAGGGCGGGTGCTGCCCGCCCACCTGGCCTCAGGAGGGCAGGCCATGCTCGCCGCATTGCCGGACGCCGATATCGAACGGCGCTACGCCGACACCGGAGTCGATGTGGCGGTGCTGCGCCGCGACCTGAGGAAAGTGCGGCGGAACGGATTCGCGATCAACAATCAGCGCACGGAGACCGGCCTGACGGCACTCGGCCGCACCCTCCCGGGCGCGCGGCTGGCGATATCCATCGCGATGCCGACCGCCCGCTATGACCGGCTGCGGATCCCGGAGTGGGCAACCGGTCTCGCGGCGGCCGCGGCTGATCTCGAAACGGAACTCGAACAGAAGGGTGTCCAGTTGACCTAGCCCTCCCCGGAGGTCCACTTGCTCATGGAAGCGGCTGTGGCACAGGGTGTTCCGGGAACGTCGCCGAACACCCTATGCAATACCTCTCTACAGAGGTATGGTGCGTGTCACATTCAATGCCTATCTCCATAGGTATTTCCCTCTGAGTCGCCAACTGGAGGAGCCATGACGGTCACAGATATCAAGAACTCGACCGTGAACAAGGTGCTCGGACATCCTCTCAACGCTTGGTACGTCGCGGCCTGGGATCACGAGGTCAACGCGAACTCTGGTCGCGCAGGGTCGCCGGTCGTCCGCTCGTGCTGTATCGGACCGGCGATGGACGCCCTGTCGCGCTCGCCGACGCCTGCTGGCACCGGCTTGCGCCCCTGTCGATGGGCAAGCGAGTGGGCTCCGACGAGGTGCAGTGCCCGTATCACGGTCTGCGGTACAGCTCCGCGGGCCGGTGCACCTACATGCCCGCGCAGAGCGCGATCAATCCGAGCGCCATGGTGCCGTCGTTTCCGGTGATCGAGCGGCACCGGTTTCTGTGGGTCTGGCTCGGTGATCCCACCCTCGCTACTCCTGACACCGTGCCCGATATGCATCACATGAACTCCCGGACTGGGCCGGTGATGGTTCCACGATTCCCGTCAAGGCCAACTACCAGCTGGTTCTCGACAATCTGATGGACCTGACCCACGAGGAATTCGTCCACGCCGGGAGTATCGGCCAGGCCGAGCTCAGCGAGTCGGATTTCGAGGTCACCCACGACGACCGCATGGTAACGGTCGCCAGGTGGATGCTCGATATCGAGCCACCCCCCTTCTGGCGCAAGAACATGCGCGACAAGTTCCCCGGCTTCGAGGGCAAAGTCGACCGCTGGCAGATCATCCGCTTCCAGGCGCCGTCCACCATCTGTATCGACGTCGGTGTCGCCAAGGCCGGAACCGGTGCGCCGGAAGACGATCGGAGCCAGGGTGTCAACGGCTTTGTCATGAATACGATCAGCCCGGAGACCGACCGGACGTCGAACTACTTCTGGGCATTCATGCGCGACTATTGCCTCGGCAGTCAGCTCATCACCACCCAGCTCCGCGATGGCGTCGCGCGGGTGTTCCGTCAGGACAAGGACATGCTCGTGGCTCAGCAGGCGGCCATCGACGCCAATCCCGATTACGAGTTCTACAGTCTCAATATCGATCTCGGCGGCATGTGGGTGCGACGGCTCATCGAGCGAATGCTCGAGGCCGAACAGCTCATGTCCGTGGCGAGTGGGAAGTAGGACGCCATGGCCGCGAACGCACAAGTGATCTGGCAGACGGGTCGCGTCATCGAAGCCGTGCTGGTCGCCACGGGCATCCAGCGGATTGTGGTGCGCACCGAAAAGCCTGGTGCCGCACCACCGGGATCCCACATCGATGTGGTCATTCAGGCCGAGGGTCGCAGCGATATCCGATCGTATTCGGTGGTGAGCGCCAGCCCCGACGGGAGCGAACTGGTGATCAGCGTCAACCTGGCACCGGACTCACTTGGCGGGTCACGTTTCATGCACATCCTCCAGCCGGGGGACGAACTGCGAATGACCCAGCCACTCCAGAACTTTCCACTACGTATCGGCGCACCTCGATACGTCCTGCTGGCCGGTGGAATCGGCATTACCGCCATCGCCGAGATGGCACGGGTGCTGCATCGGGTGAAAGCGCGGTACACGCTCGTGTACGTCGGCCGTAGCCGCGATCGGATGGCCTATCTCGACGAGCTCACCGAAATTCACGGCGGCGATATCCGGGTCCACGTCGACGACGAAGGCACATCCCTCGACGCGGGGGCGCTCGTCGACGAGATCGCCGCGGACTGGCCGACGGAGTTGTATATGTGCGGGCCGATCCGGCTCATGGACGCCGTTCGGCGACGATGGCACAACCGGGCCTGCCCGCCGCGGATCTGCGGTACGAGACATTCGGGAACAGCGGGTGGTACGAACCCGAGGAGTTCGTCGTCTGCCTTCCCGCGTTGGGTATCGAGACGACGGTCGGGCGCGGGCGATCCCTGCTCGAAGCGCTGGAAGACGTTGGCGCGAAAGTGATCTCGGATTGCCGCAAGGGCGAATGTGGACTGTGCCAAATTCGGGTCGTGCGTGTCGAGGGCCGGATCGACCACCGTGATGTCTTCTTCAGTGACGAGCAGAAGAAGGCATCGCCCAAGATGTGCGCGTGCGTGTCCCGTGCGGTCCTCGATCCGAGCAAAGTCGGCTCTCGTGCCGTGCTGACCGTCGACATTCCCTGATCGGATCAGCCAGGACACGCGGGCCATGCCTCGAACGCGGCCGGTGACGACAATGTCGACCTCGATCGTGAGAATGGAGTCATGAGCCTGCGTTACGCCCTCCTCGCCCTGCTCACCGCGCGACCGCTGAGCGCGTACGACATCGCGAAGCAGTTCGGTACGTCGGTGGGATTCGTCTGGTACGCACCGGACTCGCAGATCTACCCGCAGCTGCGGAACATGGAGGAGGAGGGCCTGGTCGAGGCCACCGAGTTGCCCGCAGGAGGGCGACGCGTCAAGCGGGAGTATCGAATCACCGACGAGGGTGTTCGCCAGTTTCGTGACTGGATCAATGATCCGGGGGTGTACCAGCGGGAGCGCGATACCCACCGGCTCAGGGCCGCGTATCTGGAATGGGCGCGGCCGGAATCCGCACGCGAGCATATGGAACGGCACATCGAGTTCCACCGGGAACAGATCGAACAGTGGTCGGCTGTCCGGGCCGCCATACTCGACCGGACCAACCCCACGCTGGCGGCTCGGCTGGCCAGCTCTCCTCCGGAGCAGCATGAACGGATCATCGCGTTCAAAGCCTTCGCGTACGACGGCTTGATCGAGCGCGCTCGTACCGAGATCGCTTGGGCGGAGCGTGGTTTGGAGCTGGTCGACAAGTTTGCCGCCGACCCGACGCCGACCGCTGCCCAGCGGCGAGCCTGAGCGGTTCCCGGATGACGTCGGCTTACCTATTCTGCCAATCAGAATCTTATGTTCTGTTGAGAGGAACAATGTCACCGTAGTCGCATGAGTGTTGACGACTCCCCGGTTCGCCTACAGGCAGTGGCCGCACCGGACCAACCTGATGTGCCCCCTGACCTCGAGCGGCTCTATCGCGGCTTCGAGGAGGAACTCCTGGTCCCGTTGTGGACCCAGATCGGCGATCTCATGCCCGCGTACCCGCGGTCACAGGCAGTTCCACATCTGTGGAAGTGGGAGGCCCTGCGCAAGCTCGCCGAGCAGGCGGGGGACCTGGTTCCCGTGGGCCGTGGCGGTGAGCGCCGCGCTATCGCACTGGCGAATCCCGCGCTGGGCGGGCGCCCCTTCGCGACACCGACATTGTGGGCCGCCATCCAGTACCTGCTGCCGGGTGAAGACGCCCCCGAGCACCGCCATACCCAGCACGCCTTCCGGTTCGTCGTGGAAGGGTCCGGTGTGTGGACGGTCGTCGGCGGCGACCCGGTCCCGATGAACCGCGGCGACTTCCTGCCCCAGGCCGGATGGAACTGGCACGCTCACCACAACGCGACCGCCGAGCCGATGGCGTGGATCGACGGCCTCGACATACCCTTCCAATACCTCACCGAGACACAGTTCTTCGAGTTCGGCCGCGACCAGATCAGCGCGGAGGAACGCGACACTCCGCGGCGTTCCCGCTCCGAGCGACTGTGGGGGCACCCGGGGCTGCGGCCCGTCGCCGCCCAGCATCTCACCGCTGGCAGCCCACTGCTCGCCTACAAGTGGGAATTCACCGATCGCGCTCTCGCCGACCAGCTCGCTCTCGAGCGGGAAGGGCACGGCGGCACCGTCGAGCCGGGACATGCCGCGGTCCGCTACACCAACCCCGCCGACGGCCGAGATGCCCTGCCCACCATGCGAACCGAATTCCACCGGGTGGTGCGCGGCATCGACACCGCACCGGTGCGCGAGACGGGTTCATCGGTCTACCAGGTCTTCGACGGCGCGGGCACCGTGACCGTAGGAGACACGACCTGGTCGGTGACTCGCGGAGACCTCTTCGTCGTCCCGTCCTGGGCGCCCTTCTCCGTCAAGTCCGAGGCGAGCGCCACCGACTCCGACTCCGGGGCCCTGGACCTGTTCCGTTTCTCCGACTCCCCGATCTTCGAGGCACTCCAGCTCGACCGGAAAGAGGTAACTCGATGAGGCTGGCCACAATTCGCACCACCGACGGAACGCGCGCCGTCAAGCTTGAGAACGACAGGCTGGTCGACCTCGGCGCTCCAGACCTCGGCGCGTTCCTGGCCCACGCGGAGTGGGCGACACGGGCCGGTGCGGCAACGGGCCCGACCTATGCCGTCGACGGAGCCGATTTCGCACCGCTGGTGCCGAACCCGTCGAAGGTTCTCTGCGTAGGCCACAACTACACGAACCACATCAAGGAAATGGGCCGGGAACTTCCCGAATACCCCACGCTGTTCCCGAAATTCGCCGATACGCTTGCCGGTGCCAACGACCCGATCGGCAAACCCCAGGAAACCCGCGCGCTGGACTGGGAAGTCGAGCTCGTCGTCGTGATCGGTCAGCCGGTTCGCCGGGCGACCGAGCCGGAAGCCGCCGCAGCGATCGCGGGATTCACCGTGATGAACGATATCTCCGTGCGGGACTGGCAGTTTCGCACCATCGAATGGACACAGGGCAAGATCTGGGACTCCTCGACCCCGGTCGGGCCGTATCTGGTCACTCCCGACGAGGTCGGTGGGGTGCGCCCCGCATTGCGGGTGCGCACGATCGTCGACGGCCGAATCATGCAGGAGGACAACACCGGCACCCTGCTGTTCGATCCGGTCGAACTCGTGCGGTACGCCTCCACCATCATTCGCCTCAATCCCGGGGACCTCATCGCCACCGGCACACCCGCGGGAGTCGGGCACGCCCGCGACCCGAAGGTCTACCTGGTCGGCGGCGAGACCCTGGTCACCGAGATCGAAGGTGTGGGCGCGTGCACCAACAAGATCGTCGAGGAGTCCTAGTGGCACGCGGTTTCCAAGACGGGCTCGACTGGATGCGTCATGGCACCAAGGTCCTGCTCAACGTGATAGAGCTCGGCGAATTCGACTATGCCGCAGACACTCCGCTGCCGGGCTGGACCCGCAAACACGTGGCCGCCCATGTGGCGGCCAATGCTGAGGCGCTGGGCAATCTCCTGCGTTGGGCCGCGACCGGCGAACGGACGCCGATGTACGCGTCGCCGGAAGAACGGGCGGCGGGGATCGAGGCGGGCACTCGGTTGCCGGACACCGAGCTCACCGCATGGCTGTGCTCGTCTGCCGAGCGGCTCGATGCGGCGATGGCCGACCTCGAGCCCGCCGACTGGGCGGCGAAAGTGGTTACCGCGCAGGGCCGTACCGTTGCCGCGACGGAGATTCCGTGGATGCGTGCGCGGGAAGTCTGGGTGCACGCGGTCGACCTGTCGAGCGGCCTCGCGCTCGGCGTCACCTTCGCCGACCTGCCCGCCGGTTATTTGGCGGCCCTGTGCGACGACGCTGTCGCCAAACGGTCCGCGGGATCCGGTCCCGCGCTCCTGCTGGTGGCCACCGATGTGGACAGATCCTGGGAACTCCCGGGTGACGGCTCCGCTACGAGGATCTCGGGGCCGCTCGCAGAGGTGGCCGCGTACCTGACGGGCCGACCCTGCGGCTTCTCCCACGCCCCGGCCCTGGGGCCGTGGCTCTGACGTGTACGGCCGAATGAGGCCAGGCAGAAAGGATTTGGCCCAGATGGGTGACCTGAAGCAGGACGTGATCATTGTCGGGGGCGGGATCGGCGGTCTCGCGGCTGCATACTCCCTCTCCCACCAGGGATTGCGCGTCCGGGTGCTCGAACAGGCGGCGGCGTTCGGCGAAATCGGCGCGGGTATTCAGCTCGCTCCGAATTGCACTCGTATCCTGGATGATTACGGATTGCTCGACGAGGCGAAGAGCCTCGGCGTGCTACCGGCGAACATGATCATGCGGGACGCGGTCGACGGCAGCGAGCTGACGCGGCTCGACCTGACCGATTTGGAGCGGCGTTACGGCTTTCCCTATCTGGTGATCCATCGCAGCGACTTGCACGGTCTGCTGCTGCGTGCCTGCCAACGCGCCGGTGTCGACCTGGTGACGGACCACACGGTGGTCGCTTACGAGAACACCGCCGCCGGAGAGCGGGTGCGGCTCGCCGACGGGCGGACCGAACAGGCGGATCTCGTGATCGCGGCCGACGGACTGCATTCGGTCGCCCGCGCACAATTCGTCGACGACGAGCCCGTCGATTCGGCCTATGTGGCGTACCGCGGAACCGTCCCGATAGCACAGGCCACCGTCCGCGATATCGACCTCTCCGAGGTCGTGGTCTATGTCGGGCCGCGCTGCCACTTCGTCCACTACGGCCTGCGCGGCGGCGAACTGCTCAACCAGGTCGCCGTCTTCGAATCCCCGAAGGCGCTGGCCGGCGCCGACGACTGGGGCTCCCCGGATGAACTGGATACCGCCTTCGCGCACACGTGTTCGACCGTGCGGCAAGGCCTTCCGTTCATGTGGCGGGACAAGTGGTGGCGGATGTTCGACCGCGACCCGATCATGACATGGGTCCGCGGCCGCGTCGCCCTGCTGGGCGATGCGGCGCATCCGCCCCTGCAGTACATCGCGCAGGGAGCCATTATGGCGATCGAGGACGGCTGGGTGCTGGGGGAGCACGTCGCCCGGCGGAAACGGGCGGACGGCTCGGTCGACTGGACGGCCGTCCTCGCGGCGTACGAAGCCGTGCGCTCCGAACACTGCCGCCGCGTCCTGAACACCTCGCGCGCCTGGGGTGAACTGTGGCATCTCGACGGGATCGCGCGCCTGCGGCGCAATAGGTTGCTGGTGGACCGCGACACCTACGACTACTCGTTCGTGGACTGGCTGTACGGCCCGACCGCGATCCTGCCCGAGGAGGAGCCCGCGATCTTCCAGCCCATCCCGCTCTCCGCTGTCGAGGTCGGCTGAGCCCAGGAGCTGAAACGCCGAGCGGTGCGCTGCCCGAACTACCGTCGGGCAGCGCACCGCTCGCGTGTGGGGTGGTGCCGGATCAGCTCTGCGGAGTGGTGGTCATGAGCTCTGTGATCCGCAGGTAATGCGCTCGACGTTTGGTTCGCAGCCACGTCGCGTAGCAGGCTCCGGCGGCGAAGGTGACCAGGAGCAGTGTCGGAAGCGCATTCACGAACGCATTGGTTGCGCCACTGAGCAATTCGAACTTCTCGACCGCGAGGTAGAGGGCGAAACCGAGGCCCGCGAACGCCACTAGGGGAGCGACGACCGTGGCGAAACCGGGGGTGCTCTTCACTCGACGGAAATAGCCGAAGACGGCGAGGCTCGCGAGACATTGCAGGGCGATGATCCCGACGGTGCCGAAGCCGATCCCCACGGTTCCCAGTCCGACCAGTGGATCGATAGACATTGCCGCACAAGCTAATACGATCACCGCGGTGACGGTTGAAACCACGGCGCTCGCGAGATGCGGGCTGCCGTGCCGGCCGTGCACGCGGCCGAGGGATCGCGGCAGGCAATGCTGGCGGCCCAGGGCGAACAGGTACCGGCTCGCGACATTGTGAATCGAGAGCGTCGTCGCGAACAGGCTGGTCGCCATCAGCACCGCCATCACATCGGCGACCCACGGCGCGAGATAGGCCGCGGTCAGATCGAAGTACATGGTGCCGGTCGACTGGGTGGCCGTGTCGACGATGTGGTCGGCTCCTACGGCTCCGACCGTCACCCAGGAGGTGAGGATATAGAAGCCGCCGATCACCGCCACCGACCCGAAGGTCGCGCGGGCGACGGTGCGTCGTGGATCGCGGGTTTCCTCGGAATACAGTGCGGCGGACTCGAATCCGATGAAACAGGTGAAAGCGAGCATGACGGCGATCCCCGGCGTGCCCGATGTCGCCGCACCGGTGGAGAACGAACCGATCGGAAAAGCCTGCCATCCGAGATGGATGATGACGCTGACCACCAGGCACAACAGGATCGCGAACTCACCGGCGAGCAGGACGGCGATGACCTTCGAACTGAAATCGATCCGTCGGTACCCCAAGACCGCGACGACCAGTCCGCCGATAACGGCATACAGCACCCACGACCCGTCCCACCCGGCGACCTGGATGACCGCCGTGCGGCTGAAGTACGCGACATAGCCGACCGCGCCGGAGATGAACACGATGTAGGACACGACCGCGATGAATGCCGCGCCGAGCCCGATTATGCCGCCGAGCCCTTGCACCACATACGAATAAAAGGCTCCTGTCGACACGATCCGTCGGCTCATCGCCGAGTAGCCGACGGAGAACAGTGCGAGTACGAGGGTGACGCCGACAAAGGTGACCGGTACACCCGCCCCGTTGCCGAGGCCGAACGCGACCGGCACGATGCCGATCACCGCCGCCATCGGCGCCGCGGCGGCGATCACCATCAAAATGACATTCCACGTCCCCAGGGTCTGACGAAGGTTTCCGGTCGCCACGACGCCGGGTTCGGCGGGTTCGGCCGTGGTGTTCATGTTTTCGGGCATTGTGCTGCTGGCTTTCACTAGAGGAACTTGTCCGGCGGACCGCGCGCCGCCAGGACGGCGAAGGCCGCCACCGCGCGCGCTCGACCGGTGTGGTCAGTCACGTGCGGTAGCGGCCCGTCGTTATGTCTCGTCAGGGCTTGCGGGGATCGATCGGGGTGATGATCTTCGATCGGCTTTCGATGACTTCGCCCGCTCGCAGCAGGGCATCCTCGTGAAATGCCCTGCCCGCCAGCTGAATTCCCAGCGGCGCGCCCGATGTCGGCACCACCGGTAGGCTGAGCCCCGGCAGCCCGAGTGCCGGGAGGGCGGTATTCGGCCACTGATGCCGGATGAGTTCGTGCACCCGGGCGGCCGACTGCGTGTCGTCACCGAGCGGGAAGGGCGGTTCGCCGGACAGTGGCAGCAACAGCAGCGGGTAGCGATCCATGAACTCCGAGATCTGGCGCCGCAGCAGCGAGAGTCGGGCTTGAGTCGCGAGGTAGTCCTCCAGCGCGACGGTCCCGAACGCCTCTACGACCGCTACATCGCTGTAGTCCATGAAGGCCCGGATTCCGGCGTCGCCGACACGTTCGACCTCGGCGAAAACCCCGAAGGCCCGCAATTCGGTATACGTTAGCTTCCACCACAGGGTCGCGGCTTCACCCAGGGCCTGCAGCGCCACCTCTTCCACCTCGTACCCGGCGGCGGTGAGCCAATCGCCCGCGGTCCGCACCGCCGAATCCGTTTGCGGCAGTCCGCGTCCGGCGAGTGCGTGCTCGCCGGGATCGGTGACGACCGCGACGCGCACCGGGCCCGCGTCGGGAAGGTCCTGCGCCGGTATCCACACCGGATCACGGACGTCCCCGCCCTGCATCGCCCGCAGGCCGAGACGGACATCGGCGACCGTCCGCCCCATCGGGCCCTCGACCCCGAAATGCTGGAAGGCCAACAGCATGCCGGTGCCGGGCGCCGGATGCCACAGCGGCACCCGTCCCACCGTGGGCCGCAGACCGACCACACCGCAGACCGCGGCCGGGTAGCGAATCGAACCCGCGATGTCATTGCCGTGCGCGATGCTCACCACGCCGGTGGCCAGCGCGGCCGCCGCGCCACCGCTGGAGCCGCCCGGAGTCACCGAAGCGTCCCACGGGTTGCGGGTGACACCGAAGCCGTCACTGGTGCTCGACCACATGAACGAGAACGGCGGACAGTTCGTGCGCCCGATCGGAATCGCGCCCGCCGCACGAAGATTCACCACCACCGGTGCCGACTCGGTCGCGATGTTGCCGCGATACGCCTCGACGCCGTCCGGTGTCGGGAGCCCCTCGATATCGGTATTGAGCTTGATGGCGGTCGGGACGCCGTGCAGCGGTCCGAGCCGATCGCCCCGGGCGACCGCCGCGTCGGCGGTCTTGGCCAGATCGAGAGCGTTCTCCAGCACCTCGCCGAAGGCGTTCGACACCGCGTTCGTCGCCTCCAACCGGGCAAGGGCGGACGTCACGGCCTCGGTCGAGGAGATCTCCCCGTCGCGAATCCCGCGTGCGGTCTGTTCGGCGGACCAGCGCCACAGTTCAGTACTCATGGTTCTTGTTTCCCATCGGTTCTCTGGCTGCCCGGGTCACGCCGGAAAGTTCGATCGGGCGTGGAAGCCGTAGTCGGCGACGAGTGAAACACCGTTCACCGCAATAGAATTGGGCGACATCAAGCTCAACACCAGCCACGCGATGTGCTCGGCGGTGCTCACCGGGTAGTCGACCCCCTCGAAAGACTCGATCTCCATCGCTTCTCGCGCCAGCGGTGTGTCGACGATAGAGGGGCAGACGCTGTTCACTCGAATGCCGTGCGGCGCATGCAGTTCCACCGACAAAGCCCGGGTGAATTGCACGATCGCGCCCTTGGACGCGTTGTAGGCGAGCATGCCGGGAACTGCCACGAATCCGGAATCGCTGCCGATCAGCGTGAACGTCGGGGCCGTTCCCTTCTTGAGGTGGGGCAGGACGGCCTTGGCGGTGAGGAAGGGGCCGAGGACGTTGACACGCTGCACGTCCAGGAACTCGTCCGCCGCTACCTCGTCGACCTCTTGTCCCAGTAGTCCGGCGATGCCCGCACTACTGACGACATGATCGAGGCCGCCGAGTTCCGCGGTGATCTGTTCGATGGCGGCGTTGAGCGACGCTTCGTCCGAGACGTCGGCTGTCGCGCCGACGACCTTCGCGCCAGGGTGTGCGGTACGCAGGGACGTGAGGGCGTTTTGCAGGCGTTCCGGCGATCGGCCGATGATGCCGACCCCGGCTCCCTCGCCGGCCGCGCCTTCGGCAACGGCCAAGCCGATGCCTGAGGTGCCGCCGGCGACAAGAACGTTCCGGCCGGTAATGCCGAGGGTGATCATGGTGCTCCTGGAGAGGGTTGGGTCAGGTGGGTAGCGGCAACACTACGACCAAAATGAACGATGCGTAAGTAAAACACGTGGATAGTTATGGAAATTTACATTTAGTAAACAACCGTGGGAATCTCGGCGTCGGTTCAGTGCAGGATGTCGTGCACGATCCGTCCGCCGACGATGGTCCGCAGGACTTGGGTAGCGGGCAGGGCGTCGATGTCGCAGGTGATGGGGTTGCGGTCGAGGATCGCGAGGTCGGCGTAGCTGCCGGGGGTCAGGCGGCCGATTCCGTTCCAGCCGAGTACGTCAGAGCCGCCGGAGGTCCACATGTCGAAAGCTTCCGCACGGCTGATGACCTGGCCGGGCCCGGCGTTGCAACGGTCGCTCGGCGGCGAGAAGCGGTGGGTGACGGCGAGTTGCATCTGTTCGAACGGGTTGGTCGGGCCCCAGTCCATGGAGGCGGCCAGCGGCATACCCGAGTCGATGAGGTGGCGTAGCGGGTTGAGCAGTTCCAGTTTGTCCTCGCCCATTCGGTCGGCGATCATGTCGCCCTTGCCGAAGGTGAAGCTCAGGCTTGCGGTCATGCTGAAGCCGAGTTCCGCGAACTGCCGGATGTGCTCGGGGCTGATCAGGATGCCGTGCTGCACTATCCAGGGCACGCTCGTCAGGTTGTGTTTGGCCATCATCTCGCGGGTGAGTGCCAGGTTTTCCTCGTGCTCGTCGGGGGTCAGTGACAGGACGTTGAGGCGCAGTCCATGCTCGGCGCAGAACTCGTAGAACAGGCGTGTCTTCTCGACGGAGACCTTCCGCACGCCGGTGGTGGTGCGGCCGTACGCGTCTCGGTATCCGGCGTCCATGCGGCCGATTCCGGGGCCGAAGGGGCCGGTGATCGTCGCGGTGATGCCGTCCACGCGGAACCAGTCGTCGTCGAGGCTGCGCATCGCCAGCGCTCGCTCGAGGGTCTCTCGAACCTCCTCGAGTGAGCGTGTTTCGCCACCGAATGCGTTTTCGTCGAATTCCGGTGCGGCTAGTACGCGCAGAGTCAGCAGCTCCTGCGCGCGGAGTGCGCCGTAGGCCTCGATCAATGCGAAACCCATCGCATGGCCCTCGTAGATGGTGGTGATGCCCATGGCGTTGTATTCGGCCATCGAGCCGATCATCGCCGGGAACACTCGTTCGGGGTAGATGATCGGCGGCATCTTCTTCTCGAGCTCCTTGAAGAAGGAGTCCTCGTTGTAGTACGCGATGACGCTGCCGCGCAGGATGCCCGTCGGGTTGCCGTCGCTGTCCTTTTCGATGAAGACATCGGACACTCGATCGGGCGTGGAGGCGTCGATCCCGAGCTGCTCGAGTCCGAGGGTGTTGAGTGCGATGACGTTGGGCATGCGGGGTGCCCAGGCTCGGATGAGGATCGGGTGGGTGCTGGTGGCGTGGTCGAGCACGTGCCGGTCGGGCAGTTCGCCCTCGGCGAGATCCAGGGACGAGCGGCGGAGGAAGTAGTGCGGTTCGCCGACCGGTGAGGTCTGGATCCATTCCCCCGGTGGGGTGTGTGCGGCGAGGTCGGCAATCGTCGCGACGATGTCATCGTGGCTCTTGGCATCGGTGAGGTCGAGGCTGCTCGCCTTGAACGCCGTGATGTGCATGAGATGAGGATGGGTGTCCACCAAGCCGGGGATGACCGTCGTGCCGTCCAGGCTCTGTCGCTCGATGTCGGGGCCCGCGGCCGCGAGGACCTCGTCGTTGGACCCGATCGCGGCGACCCGGCCGTCCTTGATCAGGATGGCCTCGGCGGTCTGGCCGGAGCTGACCAGTATATCGGCGTCGGTGTAGACGGTGTTCACCGGTGCGGCGGTTGAGGGTTGAATCATGGCATTGACTTCTTTCTGGGTGCGCAATACCGGGCGGCGGTCTGCTCATGGTTGGCTTTGGTCGCGATAGCTACCAATGGCTGATGAATGGAATTTGTGAATGAGCGCAGGAGCTCGAGGGAATCCAGGTGGGCGAGCCTTTTAGTTCATTCGCTTCGGCTATCTCGGATTGATAATTCGGCAATGGGGATTATCGCCGCCATAAAAGGAAGTGGCGGTCGCCCGGATAGCAAATTGTGCGATTCGTCATTTGAATCGACATCGAAGATCGTGGAATTCGAGGAAGCTGTCCAACCTGACTGAACGTTCGGTGAGGAAGACCGTAGGTGCTGGGTGAAGGCGCTGTCAAGACTTCGGTCGTGGCCAACCGGGACTTGGCCTGTGGGCGTGACTGAATGGTCAGGAGCGAGGGGTGAGGCCCTCGAATGCGAGGGCCAGCGTCATCCGGGCGATGGTGGCGGCATCGAGCGGGCCGTCGCGGCGCAGCCAATCGGTCATGGACGTCTCGATCCCGAGCAGTAGGCGTGCGAGCAGGTGAGCGTCGAGATCGTCACGGATTCCGCCCTCCGCGATCGCATCCTCCACGATCGCCGTAAGGCGCTTGGTCAAGTCACGTCGGCGATCCAGTGCCCATCGCTCCACCTCACCGCTGCCGCGTACCCGCAGCAGCAACGCAACCTCCGGCAACATGTCGAACTCGACCTCGATCGCACGGCGCAGTACGTACTGCAAGCGGTCGAGCGCCGGTCCCTCGTTGGCGGCCGGCTCCTCGAACACGCCGGCCAGTCCGCCGAGGCCACGGTCCAAACCGCGCTGGAGCAGCTCCTTCTTGCCGCCGGGGAAGTGGTGGTAGAAGTTGGACTTGTGGGTGCCCGCGGCGCGGGCGAGATCCTCCATGGATGTCGCGTTGTAGCCGCGTTCGAGGAAAACCTGCAGGGCAAGATCAGTCAATGAGTCCGGATCCCATTTCCGACCGCTCGCCGACTTCGGGCCGCGCGGAACAGTCGAACGGCCCGCTGCCGAAGGATCCGGTGTTGCACCACTGACCGCTGTCATGCCGTCAACGCTAGAACACGACCATGGGATCTGTTGCTGTCGGCGCGATACCCGGTGCGCCGCCACGGGTCGTCTCTTGACAGGTGCGAACTCACACCCCTAGCGTAATAACTAACCGAACGTTCAGTGAGGAGCCGCCTTATGACGGAGTCACCAGCCAAGGCACCGCCTGACGATGCCGTGGCCGACTTCGAGGCGCGGATCAGCCGCGACGAATCGATCGAGCCCCGCGATTGGATGCCCGAGGGCTACCGTGCGACACTCGTGCGCCAAATTGCGCAGCACGCCCATTCGGAGATAATCGGTATGCAACCGGAGGGTGAATGGATCTCGCGCGCACCGTCACTGCACCGCAAAGCGATCCTGATCGCGAAGGTGCAAGACGAGGCCGGTCACGGCGCCTATCTGTATTCGGCGGCGGAAACCCTGGGGATGAGCCGCAGTGAATTGATTCAGTTGCTGCTCGACGGGAAGCAGAAGTACTCGACGATCTTCAACTATCCGATGCCGACCTGGGCAGATGTCGGAGTCATGGGCTGGTTGGGCGATGGCGCCGCGATCGTGAATCAAGTGCCGTTGAGCCGCTGCTCCTATGGGCCATACGCACGAGCCATGGTGCGGGTCTGCAAAGAGGAGAGTTTCCATCAGCGCCAAGGCTTCGACCTCGTACGTGCCATGATGCGCGGAACCGACGAACAGCGCGCCCAGGTCCAAGACGCGGTCAACCGCTGGTGGTGGCCGTCATTGCAGCTCTTCGGTCCGCCCGACAGCGAGTCTTCGCACAGCAAGCAGTCGATGGCGTGGAAGATCAAACGTTTCAGCAACGACGAGTTGCGGCAGCGTTTCGTCGACCAAGCCGTCCCGCAGGTCGAGTACCTCGGACTGACCGTGCCCGATCCCGAATTGCGCTTCGACCCGGCAACCGGGCACTACACCTTCGGTGAGTTGGATTGGGAGGATTTCCGATCGGTAATGACCGATGGCGGACCCTGCGGGCAGAGCCGCATGGCGAATCGCCGAGCCGCCCACCACGACGGGGCCTGGGTGCGTGAGGCCGCGCTGGCCTATGCCGACAAACACCGCACCGCGGGTGCGGCCGCATGACGGTCGCCGCCTACGCGCTGCGCCTAGGTGACGACGCCTTGGTGCTGAGCCAGCAACTCGGCTTCTGGATCACTCAGGCCCCCGAACTCGAAGAAGAGCTCGCGGTGGCCAATATCGCGCTCGACCTGCTCGGACAGGCTCGTGCTCTGCTCTCCCGAGCCGGTGATGAGGACGAACTGGCCTACTCTCGCGACAGCACCGCGTTCGGCAATCTCCTGCTCGTCGAACAACCCAATGGCGATTACGCGCAAACCATGATCCGGCAGTTGTTGTTCTCCACCTTCCAGCTGGCCCGCTATCAGGCTCTGGTCGACCACCCCGACGAGACGATCGCGGGCGTCGCCGGTCGCGGGGTCAAGGAAGTGACCTATCACCGCGACCACGCCGCGCAGTGGGTGATCCGGCTCGGCGACGGCACCCGGGAAAGTCACACTCGCACAGCTGACGCGCTTACTAGGTTGTGGCCGTTCACCGCTGAAATGTTCGCCGGTGACGACCTCGACGACCACTTCGGCCTGGACCCCGCCTCCCTGCGTCCGGGGTGGCTCGACGTCGTCGGCGAGGTGTTGCGCCGGGCGATGCTCACCGTCCCACCACTCGCCGAGCCCGGGCCCACCGGCGGGCGGCGCGGACAGCACACCGCTCACCTCGAGGTACTACTGGCGGAAATGCAGTCGGTGCGCCGAGCGATCCCGCAGGGATCGTGGTGACAACGGGCGATATTCGCCACTGGTCGTGGCTGCGGGTCCCGAGATCCAATCGCACCGCTGACCTCATACCGATACACCAGTTACCCATTGAAAGGAAACCATGCCCATGATCGGCTCCAGTCCCATATTCTTCGAGGATCTCGCCATCGGGTACGAACTCGAGGGCAGCTCGATCACCGTCACCGAGGCGCACGTCGTGGCGTATGCCGGTATAGTCGGCGACTTCTACCACCTGCACATGAACGACGTCGCCGCCAAGCAGACTCCATTCGGGGCCCGGGTCGCGCACGGGCCGTTCACCTTCGCCCTCACCATCGGCCAACTCGCGCAGCGGCTGACGCACCTCGACGTTCGGGTGGAAGCGGTGGTGGCCATGAACAACTTCAGGTTCTCGGCGCCAGTGTTCTTCGGCGACACGATCACACCGCTCGGCAAGGTCGTCAGCGTCAAAGCGCGCGACACCAACGGGTCGGTGACCATCGAGATGACCGCCCGTAACCAGCACGGCAAAGACGTCTTCACCGGCGAGTTCACGCTGTTGGTGGCGCGGCGAACTAAGAATGATCAGACCGGGCGCGCGGCCGACTCCGCACTCGATGCGGCGCCCGCGCACTAGGTCTGTTCCTCTCGGTACCAGCTCAATGTATTCCGACTACACCCGGCGCACCCCGGAACGGCCGCACGTCGAAGACGGCGCACGAGGAGATATCGAATGTTAGTGCGTGACTATCTGATGCGGAACGAGGCTGTGTGGCCCGAACGTATCGCGTATGTGTCCGAGACTGCCCGGCTGAGCTGGGGGGATGTCGCCGCGCGCAGTCGCCGTCTCGCCGCGGCGTTGCAGGGGCTCGGCATCGGCAAGGGCGATGTGGTGGCCTCGATGTCCTTCGACTCCCACGAGGTCGTCGAACTGTGGTACGCCTGCTCGCTGATCGGTGCGGTCCGCGTCGGCATCAATCCGCGCTATTCCGCTGGCGAAGTTCAGCACCTGCTCTCCGACAGTGGCGCTCGTGTGCTGATTGTCGAGGGCGGCGACTGCGAGCAAACCTTCGACCGGCTCGAATCGACCGTCGCAGACCTGGTGGTGATCGGTTTCGGGTCACATCAGCGGGGCCGCGATTACGAGCAGACGCTGTCGGACCATTCGGGAGAACCGGTACTTCCCGAACTGAATGACGATGACATCATCGCCTTGTCGTACACGACCGGGACGACCGGGTTGCCCAAGGGTGCGCTCTGGCGTCAGGCCGGAGTGATCGAGTCACTGGTGAAGAGCTGGTTCCAGACCGGTGCCCGCCCCGATGATGTGTTCCTGCACTGCCTTCCGGCCGCGGGAGTCCCGGTGCTCTGGATGACTCGGAACCTGGTCAACGGTTCGCGGGTTGTCATCCAACGCAAGTTCTCCGCCCCAGCTGCGCTGGACCTTATCGCTTCCGAGCGCATCACCACCGTGGGCTGGGTGCCGACCATGGTGCTCGATATCCTGAGCGAACTCGATGCGATGGCGCGGGACATTTCGAGTCTCAGGCTGGTGGTATACGGCACCGCGCCCGCCACGCCTGCACTGGTGCGCCAAGCTACCGAAGCGCTCGGCTGTGAGATGCAGCAGTGGTACGGCTCCACGGAAGGCACCCTCGGCTGTTACGCCATCCTGAGCTGGGAAGACCACCAGAAGGCTCTCAGCGGACAACCCGAGATCCTCACCTCGAGTGGTCGCCCCACACTGCACTGCGAGGTGCGAATACTCGACGATGACCTTCGACCGGTGCTGCGGGGGCAGACCGGCAACATCTGTGTGCGTGGCGCGACCCTGATGGCCGGTTACCACAATCGGCCCGAGGAAACCGCCGCCGCACTCAGAGAAGGCTGGCTGGTCACCGGTGACCTCGGCATGCTCGATCAGCAGGGATATCTGCGCATCGTCGACCGCAAGAACTTCATGATCATCACCGGTTCCTACAATGTCTACCCGGTGGTGGTGGAGAACGTCCTGGCCGACCACGAATCGGTGCACGAGGTCTGCGTCTTCGGCATCCCCGACGAACGCTGGGGCGAGGCCGTCTGCGCCGTCGTCGTCCCGCACGGCGACAACACCGACCGTGACGGTCTGCGCGCGGACTTGATCGCGTTGGCGCGGACGCGGCTCGCGAAGTTCGAAGTCCCCAAAAGGATCGATTTCGCCGACGCGCTACCCCGAGGCACGACTGGCAAGTTGCTCAAACGCGTTGTCCGAGACAAATACTGGGCTACGGACGCGATAGCGACCGGCTAGACAGCCGCGACCGCGCCGGCTGCCGAAGCGCTGGGCGTCGCAGCGTTTCCGGAGGTCGAACACACGAAACGTGCATCACTCGGCCAGCGGAACTCGCGCGGACCTTTTGTCGCTGGCGGTGGCCATGGGTCTGTACTTCGTCCCACGGCCACCGCGGGAAACCGGCGGGGAGGTTCAGTGGAGAATGTCGTGCACGATCCGTCCGCCGACGATGGTCCGCAGGACTCGAGTAGCGGGCAGGGCATCGATGTCGCAGGTGATGGGGTTGCGGTCGAGGATCGCGAGGTCGGCGTAGCTGCCGGGGGTCAGGCGGCCGATTCCGTTCCAGCCCAGCACATCCGAGCCACCCGAGGTCCACATGTCGAAGGCTTCTGCGCGTGTAATGACCTGGGCGGGACCGGCATTCGACCGACCGCTGGGCGTAAGACGGTGGGTGACGGCGAGCTGCATCTGCTCGAACGGGTTGGTCGGGCCCCAGTCCATGGAGGCGGCCAGCGGCATACCCGAGTCGATGAGGTGGCGTAGCGGGTTGAGCAGTTCCAGTTTGTCCTCGCCCATTCGGTCGGCGATCATGTCGCCCTTGCCGAAGGTGAAGCTCAGGCTTGCGGTCATGCTGAAGCCGAGTTCCGCGAACTGCCGGATGTGCTCGGGGCTGATCAGGATGCCGTGCTGCACCACCCAGGGGACGCTGTCCAGGTTGTATTTGGCCATCATCTGCCGGGTGAGGGCGAGATTTTCCTCATGCTCATCGGGGGTAAGCGACAGCACATTGAGCCGCAGGCCGTGCTCGGCACAGAATTCGTAGAACAGGCGCGTCTTCTCGACGGAGACCATCCGTCTGCCGGTGGTGGTGCGGCCGTACGCATCGAGGTATCCGGCATCGACGAGACCGAAACCGGGGCCGAAGGGGCCGCTGATCGTCGCGGTGATGCCGTCCACGCGGAACCAGTCGTCCTCGCGGCTGCGCATCGCCAGCGCCCGTTCGAGGTTCGCGCGGATCTCCTCGAGTGTCAGTGAATCGGCCGCGAACGCGATCTCCTCGAGTTCGGGGGCGGCTTGCACACGCAGGGTGAGCAGACCCTGTGCACGCAAGGCGCCGTAGGCCTCGATCAGCTCGAACTGCATCGAATGGCCCTCGTAGATGGTGGTGATGCCCATGGCGTTGTATTCGGCCATCGAGCCGATCATCGCCGGGAGCACCCGTTCGGGGTAGATGATCGGCGGCATCTTCTTCTCCAGCTCGAGGAAGAAGGAGTCCCGGTTGTAGTAGCCGATGACGGTGCCGCGCAGGATGCCCGTCGGGTTGCCGTCGCTGTCCTTTTCGATGAAGACATCGGACACTCGATCGGGTGTGGAGGCGTCGATCCCGAGCTGCTCGAGTCCGAGGGTGTTGAGTGCGATGACGTTGGGCATGCGGGGTGCCCAGGATCGGATGAGGATCGGGTGGGTGCTGGTGGCGTGGTCGAGCACGTGCCGGTCGGGCAGTTCGCCCTCGGCGAGGTCCCGTTCCGAGCGGCGGGCGAAGTAGTGCGGTTCGCCGACCGGTGAGGTCTGGATCCATTCTCCCGCCGGGGTCTGCGCGGCGAGTTCCTGAATGGACCCCACGATGTCATCGTGGCTCTTGGCATCGGTGAGGTCGAGGCTGCTCGCCTTGAAGGCGGTGAAATGCATGAGATGTGGGTGCGCGTCCACCAGGCCCGGGATAACGGTCCTGCCATCCAAGCTCTTCCGCTCGACGTCGGGGCCCGCGGCCGCGAGGACCTCGTCGTTGGACCCGATCGCGGCGACTCGGCCGTCCTTGATGAAGATGGCCTCGGCGGTCTGGCCCGAGCTGACCAGTACCTCGGCGTCGGTGTAGACGGCGTTCACGGGTACGGCGGTTGAGGGTTGACTCATCGTATTCGCTTCCTCGGATGATTGATTGATGTGACGGGCACATTGATAATCGTTCTTCAATTAATCAATGTGGATATGCGCAGGGCCGGACACGGCCCCTTGATTGGGATTCCGGTCCGGCCCTGAAAAGTATCGGTAGCGCTACCGCGCTACTGGTTGGCGGAGAAATTCATCGGCGAGGTCGACCACCAGTGGACGGATACTCTCGAAAATGAATTCCGAGATCTCCTCGGTGGGGCGATCAGCTGCCCAGCCCAGATAAGTGAGACCTCGGGCGAGCAGCATCGGCCGCAGCACCGCGTGATCGGATTCATCGAGTGGGCGAATGCTGTTGTACCCCTCGCACAGTGCTTCCAGAATCGCATCGGCTCGTGGATGTGGCTGGTAGAAGAAGAATGCGGTGGCGAGATCGAACAGATAATATCCTTCGCCACTGTCGTCGAAGTCGATAATTGTCATACCGTCCGTGCCGACGAGTACATTCTCCGGCGTGAAGTCGGCATGGATCAATCCATATCGCCCAGGCAGGCGGCCGTACGCGTCAATGGTGGCGAGCAGGCGGGGGATGGCCTCCTCGACGATCTGACGTCCGCGCAGGTCGTCGCCGAACGCCTGCAGTGCGTCGCCCCAGACGGGACGGTCGCCGACCAAGCCGTGCGCGTCCCACCGCGCACGTATCGAGGCTGTTGCCGGTTCGAGGGATTCCACCGCATTGTGGAATCCGCCGATCAGTGCGCCGAGGGTGCGGAACTCGTCTTCGTCCACCGTTGCTTCTCCGGTAAAGGCGAGGCCGATATCGCCCAGTGGGGTAGTTTCCTCGACCCAGACCAGCATGTCCACCTGGTGCAGATCACCGTCATCGTCGGGGATCAAACAGAGCCGGTCGCCATTGGTGCAGGTGCGAACATGCGGTACCGCGACGCCTGCGGTTTTGAGGGCGGTCAGTAGCTCCAATTCCTCGATGATCTCGTCATCGCTGCGATATCCGGCTCTATGGATTCGGAGTGCGTGACTGCCGTCCGGTGTGTCCACCCGAAAAACATAGTTCTCACGGAATTTAACGAAGGTAATAACAGCTTGGGTGGCCGCAGCGTAATTATCCAGAGCTCGGCGTGCGACTCGGATCGCCGACTCGATGTCGGAAAGCATGGTGCCTGTGCCCTCTCTCTACGGCCTGTGACAGGACCTGAGCGTTGATCGGAAGCTCACGTAATGGCTGTCCTGTTCTGAAACCTACGCATGCAGGCCGTCCTCAGTCAATACTGATGGGCAGTAAAGTTTACCGTTAGTTCAGACTTTTACCGGTGCGTAACAGTTGGGTCGCAGCGACGCCTTGGCAGCAGGACTTCACAGCCCTTCTGCCAAGGCCGCCATCGCCTCCAGCACATCGGCGGCGGTCATCTTCTCGTAGGCGACGTCAGCCAGCGCTGCCCGCATGGCCCCGACGAGCAAGCCCGCGACCGCCGTCGGCGATGCCGTCGTCCGAACCTCGCCCGATTGCTGCGCCCGGCCGATATCACTGGCGATCAAATCGACAATGGTCCCGGACGCGACCCCCTGAACTGGGCGCAGCGCCTCGTCGAGCGCAGGATCGCTGATCGAGTAGAAGCGCCCGACCAGCGGTCGCTGCGCGATCGCCAGCAGGCCCTTCGTCACCGCGAGAATGCGATCGGCCAAGGTGCCTTCGGAGTCGTACACCTTGCGCACATGGTCGACCAGCTCGTCGGTGACCTCTGTGTACAGCTCGCGGAACAGCTCTTCCCTGCCCTGCGGGAAATACGAGTACACCGTGACCTTCGACGCGCCGGCCCGCGCCGCGATGGTCTCCACCGTCGCGGCGCCGAAACCGGATTCGGCGAAGACCTCGAGGGCCGCGTCGAGCAGCACGCGGCGCGTGCGAAGTCGATTGCGTTCCCTCAGCGTGAGCGGCTTACCGTCGGGACTTGCCGCCCCGTCCGCCTGGGGACGCCGCCTACCGTGCCGCTTCGTGGTGTCCACGAGAACAACATTACTTTCCGACACGCGTCGAGGGCGGGAAGCGAAGGCGTACGAGCGGACGGCCCGGCCGTTTCATGCTCAGGAAACGACCGGGAGCACGAGCTGCGAGCGCGTGAGATCGATGGTTCGATTCGACGGCGCCGTCTCGGTGGAGTGAGCGGGATCCGCCCCGGTGCCGAGATTGCGCTCCCAGCGTGGATACGAGCCACCCGCGATGACGAGGCTGATTCGGTGCCCGGCCGCGAATCGGTGCGCGACCGCATCCAGATCCAGCCGCACGTCGGTGCCGTTCGCGGCGGGATCCAGGCGGACGAAGCCCTCGCTGACATTCGTCGATCGGCCCTCGGGGTCGATATCGGACAATCGAACGAAGATATCGGCGTGGGGGTTGTCGCTGCCGTGGGCGAGCTGAACCACCGGGGTTCCGGCGATCTCGACCGCGTGTGCCAAGGCCGGGCCGGTGAAAGCCAGAGTGTCCTGCCGCCGTGCGAGTTCGCTGTCATCCTTGTACCCGCCCAGGGAGGACATCAGGCGACCGCCGATACTCGGTGTGGGATCGGTTGGGTCATAGGTGAACGATGTCAATGCCGGTGACTTGCAGACCTGATCGCCCAGCGTGCCGCCGGGCTGCGGGTACAGAGTCTCGGGCATCGTCTCCGGAGGCCAAGCCGAATCGTCTCGCCACTCCTCCGCACCCGTCACGAACACCTTGACCGGTGCGGATCGCCGCACCGCTGTGCCGCCGAAATGCGTTGCGAGCCAATCGAAGTTCTCGGCCATCAGCATCGGAGCGGCCTTGCCCTCGATGTCGAGATGCTCCCAGGGGCCGACCGTCATGGCCACGTCGACACCACGCTGCCGCAGGTGCTGGTACTGCTCCAGCGACTGCTGGAAGAAGATGTCCTGCCACCCGGTGTGGATCAATACCGGAACCTGGACACGGTCGAGCGAATCCGCGAGTCGCGTTTTCGGCCAATGCCCGGCCGTGAGATCGCGTTCGCTGATCCACTTGCGGAACCAGTCGCCCTTCTCGCCGAGCAGATCCCTGCCGCATTCGACGACGGGCAGCGTACGGAGCGGGCCTTCGATGCGTTTCGACATGCCGCTCAGGTATATCGCCCCGCGCAACAGACCCATCTCTTCCTGATGGGCCACGGCGTCCCACCAACCGAGCATGTCATTGAGTGTGAAAGCGCCACCGTTGTATGCGGCGCGCGCGAAGTCATGCGGGCCGACTTGAACGATCGCCGTGACGAGTTCGGGCGGTGGATCCTGTAGTAGGGCCCACTGAGTGAAGCCGAGGTACGACACGCCGAGTGTGGCGAATCGGCCGCCGAACCACGGCTGCCGCCGCAGCCAGGCGACAGTGTCGGCGCCGTCGTCGATCTCGTTGATCATGGGTTCCCACGCCCCGCCGGAACCGAAGGTACCGCGGCACCGGGCCAGGACGACATGGTACCCGCGCGCGGCGTAGGGCCTGGTGTAGAGGGCGGTCTGCATCTGATTGCGCCCGTAGGGTGAGCGCACCAGAATCGTCCCGAGAGCGGCTCCCGTCGGCGCGTAGTGATCGACGAGCAGCGTCGTGCCGTCCCGGGTCTCCACCGGAATGTCGGCGGTGACCGTGTATCCGCTGTCGGCGGACGGGAGTTTCAGCAGTGCGGCGGCGGCGCGGTCCAGGCCGCGCTGGACCAGGCTCGGGACCCGGGTGGAGGTTCTGATCTCTGACATGACCGCTCTCAGCCGAGAATCGCTGAGCCGATGGCGTTGTCGATACTGACCTTCCAGGTGCCATCGGTCTGGCATCGGAAGATCTCCGCCGTGCGAATTTCCGTCGTTGGTAGCCCTTCGGCCTCGAGGCGCAAGTGCCCGTGGGACAGTGCCTCGTCCCGGAGGACCAGCAGTGTCTTGTTGATGACCTCGACCTTGGTGTTCAACGCGAAGAGCTGTTCGAAACTCTTGCGGCGGGAGTCGGGCTCGTCGGCCCTCGTGCCATCCGGACCGATGAGAATCGCGTCGTCCTCGTACAGCGACAGCAGCCCGTCGATATCGCCGGCTTCGAAGTAGTCGATGAAAAGGACCGTGAGCTGGTGCGGGTCGGTGGTGCCGGGGTAGGGGGACATGAGATTCACTTTCGTTGGATGAGATGAACAGCTTTGCGATGCGGGCGAGATCACCCGGGGGGCTCTCAGTCGAGAATCGCGGAGCCGATGGCATTGTCGATGCTGTATTTCCAGGTGCCGTCGGTCTGTCGCCGCAGGATCTCGGCCGTGCGGATTTCCATCGTCGGCAGGCCTTCGGCCTCGAGGCGCAAGTGTCCGTGGGATAGTGCTGCATCCCGGAGGACGAGCAACGTCTTGTTGATGACCTCGACTTTGGCGCCCAGCGCGCAGAGCTGTTCGAACGCCTTGCGGCGGGTGTCGGGTTCGTCGGACGTGGTGCCGTCCGGGCCGACGAGGATCGCGTCGTCCTCGTACAGCGATGCCAGACCGTCGACATTGCCGGCGTCGAAGTACTCGACAAAAAGGACCGACAGCTGGTGCGGGTCGGTCGTTCCGGGGTAGGAGGACATGAGAGTCTACTTTCGGTGGGGTGACTAGCTTCACGATCAGAATAGTTCGCGAACTATCAGCAAATATATGAAACATGTAACTAGATAGTAAACGTTTACGTTCAGTAATTGAACGATTCGTTCATTGAATTGGCGGGCTCCAGTGCATCACAGCACGATCGTGACCACTTTTTCCTCGGTGTTGGCTTCGATGCCAGCCCAGCCGAGTTCGCGACCGATACCGCTGGTCTTCATGCCTCCCCACGGCAGTGCCGGGTCGATCGCGGCCCAGCCGTTGACCCATACCGCGCCCGCGCGCACCTTGCGTGCGAGGGTGTGGGCGTAGGAGACATCGCGGGTCCAAATGCTCGCGGCGAGACCGTAATCGGTGTCGTTGGCGAGGCGGATGGCCTCATCGGCGTCATCGAACGGGATCACGGTGCCGACCGGGCCGAAGATCTCCTCGCGGGCGATGGTCATATCGTTCGTGGCGTCGGCGAAGATCGTCGGCTGGACGAAATAGCCCGTGCTTCCTGCACGCGCGCCGCCCGCGACGAGGCGAGCGCCGTCTTGGCGGCCCTTCTGGATGTAGCCGAGCACCGTTTCGAGCTGCTTGGCGTTGACCAGTGCGCCCATGGTGGTCTCCGGGTCGAGCGGATCGCCGACCACCTGGGCCGACGCCGCCGCGGCGAGTCCGTCCACCACCTGGGCGTACAGCGACCGATGCACCAGCACGCGGGTGCCCGCCGCGCAGACTTCACCCTGGTTGAAGAACAGGCCCATGGCGGTGCCGTTGATCGCGGCCTCGACATCGGCGTCGGCCAGGATGATCTGCGGGGACTTGCCGCCCAGTTCGAGGGTGACGCGTTTGAAGGTGTCGGCGGCGCGCTGGGAGATCATCCGGCCGACCTGCGGGCTACCGGTGAAGCTGATCTTGTCGACGTCGCGGTGGCGAACCAGTGCGTCACCGGCCACCGTGCCCAGCCCGGGGACGACATTCACGACGCCGTCGGGCAGTCCGGCCTCCTGGAGCAGCTTGGCCAGGTACAGGATCGACAGCGGCGCGTCTTCCGGCGGCTTCACGACGAGGGTGTTGCCAGTGGCGAGCGCTGGGGCGAGCTTCCAGGCGGCGATCATCAGCGGCGTATTCCAGGGCACGATCGCGCCGATGACGCCGATCGGCTCGCGCACGGTGAACGAGTGCGTCGGCCGGCCCATGTATCCAGCCGTGGGAATGACGCTGCCGTTCACCTTGTCGGCCCAGCCCGCGAAATGCCGGAAGGTCGCCACGGCATTGGGGATATCGAGCATGGTGGGCTGACCGATCGGCTTGCCGACATCGAGGGCCTCGAGCCGGGCCAGGATGTCGGTGTCGCGCTCGATAAGATCGGCGACCTTGTTGAGGATTCGACCCCGGGCCGCCCCGGGTAGTGCGCCCCATTCGCCGTCGAGCTGGGCTCGGGCCGCGGCGACCGCCTGGTCGACATCCGCGGCGCCGGCGGCGGCCAGCACCTCGAGCTCGGCCCCGGTGGCGGGGTTGATATCGGTGAAGGTCCCGCCGTCGGTGGCCTCGCGCCACTTGCCGTCGATGAACAGTGAAGTCGGGGTGCCCTCGGGCAGGGCCGAGACGATCGTCGGCTCGGGCGATGTGTTCATGGTGCTCCTGTCTTCGCCGGGCGGCTGGGCCGGTCCGGTGGCCGGGTATGAGCCAGGCCACACGCGGTGACCTGGGTCATAACTCTGGTGAATATCCGCCGGAATTACTTGTCGCTGCGCGCACAGTCCCTAGTGCGAATGCGAACGGTCGCGCGCTCGGCGAAGACAGGAGCAGAGGAGGAGCTGGTTCGGCCTAATGGATCGAAATCACTCGGCTGTCACCGCGAAATTCGGCGATCACCCGGTGCTCCTCGTCTACCACGGTGACGTCGTAGATTCCGTTGCGGCCGAAGCGAATACGCTCCTCCGCGATGGCGGTGAGGGTTTCCCCACGTCGGGTCGGCAGAATGTAGCGGATATCGGCCCGGGCGCCCACGGCGCGTTCCCCGTGGCTGTTGCAGGCGAGGGCGAATGTCGTATCCGCCAAAAGGAATACGTACCCGCCGTGCGTGATCCCATGGCCGTTGACCATTGTTTCGGTCACGGTCATTGTCGCCGTGGCATGTCCGGTGCCTATTTCGACGATCTCGACACCCGCCGCGCGGGAGGCGACATCGTCGGCGAACATCTGGCGGGCGAGTTCGAATGGATTCGAGTCGATCGCGGTCATCCGCGGTTCTCTGTTTTCTCGTCGGGCGCGGCCGGAATCGGTTAGGCGCGAACGGATTCGACGTCCTGGATGTACATGGTCACGCCGCCGGAGGCGAAGTTGCGCACGTCTTTGCCCGCCGCCCGCATCTCGGCAGAGGCCAATGCCTTCTGTACATCCGCTTCGCTGTCGAACTGCAATTGGGCGACGGCGTAGTAGGCGGGTTCGGAGCCGTCGAGCGACTGGCACTTCGCGAAGGTGTATCCCGTCAGACCGGGTATCTGGTTCGCGAGCGGAATATGCGTTGTGCGGTAGTGCTCGTCGAATGCGTTGAGGTCGACCGGCTTTCCGTAGCAGACGGCGATCTGGTAGCTCATGCGGATTCTCCCTGGGGTTTGGCGACGAGGGTCAGCACGTCATAGGTGGCGACGGACTGCTCGTCTTGGTTGGTGACCGTGGCGTCCCAGCGGACCTCGCCGTAGTCGGCGCTGTTGCGCGGAGTGATCTGTTTGGCGGTGAGGGTGACCGTCAGCTCATCGTCGGCCTTCACCGGGGTCAGGAACCGCAGGTTGTCCACGCCGAAATTGGCGAGCACCGGTCCCGGCGCGGGGTCGACGAACAATCCGGCGGCCAGCGAGACGACCAGGTACCCGTGAGCGACGATCCCGCCGAACAGCGGATTGGCGGCCGCGGCTGCGGGGTCGGTGTGCGCGTAGAAGGTGTCCCCGGTGAATTCCGCGAAGTGAGCGATATCGTCCAAGGTCACCCGACGCGGGCCGCCGACGATCGTATCGCCCAAGCGCAGCTCGGCGAGGTTCTTCCGGAAGGGGTGCACCTCACCCGTGAGCCGCTCCGCGCCGGTCACCCAGCGTCGCCCGACCGCGGTCAGCACATTCGGCGATCCCTGGACGGCGGTGCGCTGCATTTGGTGCAGGACACCGCGGATGCCGCCGAGTTCCTCACCGCCGCCCGCCCGTCCCGGGCCGCCGTGCACCAGCACGGGCAGCGGCGAACCGTGTCCGGTCGACTCCTTGGCGTCCTCGTTGTTCAGCACGAGGATCCGGCCGTGATACGCCGCGATGCCGAGGATGAGCTCCCCGGCGACCGCCGTGTTCGCGGTGACCACGGAGGCGACGAGACTGCCCTTGCCGCGCGCAGCCAGTTCGACAGCGTCAGCGGTGTCGCGGTAGCCGATAATGGTGCTCACCGGGCCGAACGCCTCGATCTCGTGCGGTTCGGCGGCGTCTCGGTCGGCGCGCAGCAGGATCGGGGAAAGGAATGCGCCGGTGGTGGCGTCCGCGCCGACGACCTCGACGGTGTCGGGGTCACCGAAGACGATGCGCGCCGACTTGGTCAGGCCGCGGACCGCGTTGCGGACCTCTTCGCGCTGATCGAGCCCGGCCAACGCGCCCATGGTGACGCCCTCCGCGCCGGGCGCGCCGACAACCACCTTCGACAGCCGCGCCGCGGTGGCCGCCACGACCTGGTCGACGAGTGCCTCGGGCACGAGCGCCCGGCGGATGGCCGTGCACTTCTGCCCGGCCTTGGCGGTCATCTCGTAGGTGAGCTGCTTGATGTACAGCTCGAACTCGAGGCTGTCGACGGTCACATCGGGGCCCAGGATCGACGCGTTCAGCGAATCGGCCTCCGCATTGAAGTGCACGCCCTCGGAGACGACGGTGGGGTGTGCGCGCAGGAGGGCCGCGGTATCGGCGGAGCCGGTGAAGGCCACCGAATCCTGGCCGGACAGGTGGTCGAGCAGGCCCTGGGCGCTGCCGCACAGCAGTTGCACCGAGCCCTCGGGCAGCAGTCCGGATTCGATGATCCGGCGCACGACGAGTTCGGTCAGGTAGGCGGTCTGGCTGGCCGGTTTGATAATCGACGGCACGCCCGCGATGAAGGCGGGAGCCAGCTTCTCGAGGAAGCCCCATACAGGAAAGTTGAAGGCGTTGATCTGCACGGCCACACCCCGGCGCGACGTGTAGATGTGCTGGCCGAAGAAGGTGCCCTTCTTGCCCAACCGTTCGACCGGACCGTCGAGATAGACGGTGTCATTGGGCAATTCGCGGCGGGTCTTGCTCGCGTAGCTCAATACGGTGCCGATACCGCCGTCGATATCGACCGCGGAGTCGCGCGCCGTCGCACCGGTGGCGGCCGAGAGCGCGTAGAACTCCTCCTTACCGCCCATCAGCGCCGATCCGAGCGCCTTCAGCGCGGCGGCGCGTTCGTGGAAGGTCAGCCGCGCGAGCGCCGGCCCGCCAACAGTCCGGGCGTAGTCGACCATATGGCCGACGTCGAGCCCCGTCGCCGAGATGCGAGCGACTTCGCTGCCGTCCACGGCGCTGAACAGTGGTGTGCCCTCATCGGGCGCGGTGTACCAGCGCCCTCCTACATAGCTGGGTAGCAGCTCGCTCATCAACTCTCCAATCGTAACTGAACATTCGGTTGGTAATTACGATCCGGCAGAGGCTGGTGCGTGTCAAGGGGGGCCTGCCTGGGGGGGAGCGTCAGGCGTCGCTCGCACCGGCATTGCGCAGGCCGGTGAACACGATGGTGACGACGGTGTCGGCGATCTGGTCGACCGAATTGCCGCCGCGCGGGCGGTACCACTCCACGATGGAGTTGATCATCCCCCAGATCAGGCGGCTGGCCAGTGCCGGGTCGATCCCCTCCCGCAGGTCGCCCTCGGTGACGGCGGCCTGGACAAGATCGCTGACGAAGGCGTCGAATTCGCGGCGGCGGGCCAGTGCGCGCTTCTCGACCGCGGTATTTCCCCGCACGCGTAGCAGCAGGGTCACGTAGGGCAGTTCGGTGATCAGCACCTCGACGCTGCGGCGAACGACGTATTCGAGGCGGTCGATGGAGCGGCCGATGATGGCGCGCTCCTCGGTGGTCGCGGCGAACAGGCCGTTGAGGGCCCGCGACAGGGCCAATTCCAGCAGCTCCGACTTGCCGGAAACATGGTGGTAGATAGCCGATTTGGTAATGCCGAGCCGACTGGCGAGGGCTTCCATGCTGGTGCCGTCGTAGCCCTTGTCGTTGAACACCTTGACCGCCACGGCCAGCAGGGAGTCGAGGTCGTACCCGGGTCTACCGGGTCGTCCGGTGCGAGGGGCCGTGCGTGCCGTTGTCATCCGTCCATCTTGACCCATACGTGCGCCGGGATACACAAGCTCGCTCCGGAGGCTTGAAACTTACCGAATGTTCGGTTAATAATTGCGGACATGACCGGCTACACCGCCTTGCAGGTCGAGGAGCTCGACGACCGACTCGTCGTCACCCTCGACCGCGCCGCGCAACGCAACGCGATCAATGCCGAGATGATCGAGGAACTCCACGATGTCTGCGCCCACCTGGAGCGGACACCGAAGCTGCTGCTGCTGACCGGACGAGGCGAGCATTTCGCCGGGGGAGCGGATATCGGGCAGCTGCGGGCGCGGACCCGAGACGACGCCCTGGCGGGTATCAACCGCAATCTCTTCGACCGCATCGGCCGATTGCCGCTGCCGACGGTGGCCGCGGTGAGCGGTTACGCGTTGGGCGGCGGCGCTGAACTGGCGTACGCCTGCGACATTCGAATCGCTACTGCCACTGCGAGATTCGGCAACCCCGAGCCGGGGCTGGGCATTATGGCCGCCGCGGGTGCGAGCTACCGGCTCCCGGTGCTGGTCGGTGTCTCGGTCGCCAAACAGGTGCTGCTCGGGGGCCGCGTTCTCGACGCGAACGCCGCGCACACCGCCGGGCTGGTCATCGAGGTCACCGAGCCAGGAGCGCACGTAGCGGCCGCGCACCGACTGCTCGATCGCATCTCGGCATCCGCGCCGCTGGCGCTGCGCCTGACGAAAACGATCATCGACGCCCCCGGCTTTCACCCGTTCGCCGACGACATAGCGCAGGCGGTGCTCTTCGAGACCGAGGACAAACACGCCCGCATGACCGCATTCCTGGAGAAGAAGGCATGATTCGACCACAGATACCCGCCCGGGTCGCCGTAGTAGGCGGCGGGCGCATGGGCGCGGGCATCGCGCAGGTATTCGCGACGCTCGGCAGCACGGTGATCATCGCGGAGGCGGCCGATCAGGCAGCGGCACTCGGCCGCGTCGCCACCGGTCTGCGGCGCGCCGACGAGCGGGGCAAGCTGGGTGGTGCCCGGGTGGACGACGTCCTTGCCCGGGTCGTCACCGTCGCCGCACCCACGGAGCTGCCCGCCGATCTCGACCTGGTGGTCGAAGCGGTTCCCGAGAATCCGGCGCTGAAGCTCGAGGTGCTGACCGCCGTCGACAAGGCCGTCGGCTCCCAGGCCGTGATCGCCAGCAACACGAGCTCCCTGTCGATCGCGGAACTCGGTGCGGCCCTACAGGATCCGGCCCGCTTCCTCGGCATGCACTTCTTCAATCCGGTCCCGGCGTCGGTGCTGGTGGAGATCGTGCGGGCGGAGTCGACATCCCCCGAGGTGGTCAAGCGAGTGCGAGGTTGGGTCGCCGCCCTGAACAAGTGCGAAGTACTCGTGAACGACTCGCCGGGGTTCGCTACCAGCCGCCTCGGCGTCTGTCTCGGATTGGAAGCGATCCGCATGCTCGAGGAGGGCGTCGCGGACGCCGACGCCATCGACCGCGCCATGGAACTCGGCTACCGCCACCCGATGGGTCCCCTGCGCTCAACCGATCTGGTGGGCCTCGACGTGCGGCTCGCCATTGCCGAACACCTCGCCGCCACCCTCAGCCCGCGCTTCGAACCGCCCCGACTGCTGCGCGACAAGGTCGCCCGCGGCGAACTGGGACGCAAGACCGGCCAGGGCTTTTTCGCCTGGGACACCGAACGCGCAGGAGGCACCTCGTGACCGTCACCCACAGCACCGTCGGCACTACGATCGCCGACGGCCTGGCCACCATTACCTTGGCGCGGCCGACGGCCTCCAATGCGCTGGATGTACCGACCAAGCAGGCCTTCCTCGCCGCGGTGGACGCCGTCGCCGCCGATCCTGCGGTGCGTGCGGTACTGCTCGCCGCGCAGGGCACGAACTTCTGTGTCGGCCAGGATCTGGCCGAACACGTCGAGGGCCTGCGAGCGGATCCCAGCACGGCAATGGAAACCGTTGGCGTGCATTACAACCCGCTCATCAAGGCGCTGACTGAAATTCAGGTGCCGGTGGTCGTGGCCATTCGCGGGGCCTGTGTCGGCGCAGGACTCGGCATCGCATTGACCGGCGATATCCGGGTGGTGGGCGCGGGAGCCAAGTTCGCGACCGCGTTCACCGGTATCGGCCTCGCCAGCGACTCCGGACTCAGCCATGCCATGGTGCATGCCCTCGGCTACAGCCGCGCGGTGGGCCTGATGCTCCTGGGCGACCGATTCACCGCGACCGAGGCGCTCACCTGGGGTCTCGTCCACCGCGTGGTCGATGACGAGGAGGTCGAGGCCACCGCCCGCGAGCTCGCCCGGTCCCTCGCACAAGGGCCCACCGAGGCCTACCGACACCTCAAGCGGCTACTGCGGACGGACGCTGCGGGCTTGGCCGATGCCCTCGAACGAGAGCAGGCCGCCCAGGAAGCGCTCGGCGCCACCCGAGACCACAGCGCGGCGGTCGAGGCGTTTCTGACCAAGTCACCTCCGGTCTTCGAAGGCCGGTGAGGTCGATGCAAAGGAGAAGCGATATGTCCACGGACACCCCCGCGACAGCGCTGCAGGAAGGTTTCGAGGAGACGATCGCGCGCGACCAGCGCATCGAGCCCCGGGATTGGATGCCCGACGGTTACCGCAGAACACTGATCCGCCAGATCGCCCAGCACGCGCATTCCGAGATCATCGGCATGCAGCCGGAGGGGAACTGGCTGACCCGCGCACCATCCTTGCGCCGCAAGGCGATTCTGATGGCCAAGGTGCAGGACGAGGCGGGCCACGGCCTGTATCTGTACTCGGCGGCCGAGACCCTGGGCGCGGACCGGGCCGATCTGACCGAGAAGCTGATCGAGGGCAAGCAGAAGTACTCCTCGATCTTCAACTACCCGACCCTCACCTACGCCGATGTCGGCGTCATCGGCTGGCTGGTCGACGGTGCCGCGATCTGCAATCAGGTTCCCTTGTGCCGCAGCAGTTTCGGGCCCTACGCCCGCGCCATGATCCGGGTGTGCAAGGAAGAGTCCTTCCATCAGCGCCAGGGCTACGAACTGCTGATGACCATGATGGGCGGCACCGAAGCGCAGCGCGCCATGGTTCAGGAATCGGTCGACCGCTGGTGGTGGCCCGCGCTGATGATGTTCGGTCCCCCCGACGACCAGTCACCCAATACCGAACAGTCCATGGCGTGGCGCGTGAAGCGGCACACCAATGACGAACTGCGCCAACGATTCGTCGATATGAGTGTGCCGCAGGCGCGGGCGCTGGGCGTGACACTGCCCGATCCGGATCTGGTGTGGAACGAGCAACGTAACGCCCACGATTTCGGCGAACCGGACTGGCGGGAGTTCACCGATGTCATCGGTGGCAACGGCCCCTGCAGCGTCGAACGAATCACCAACCGCCGCACCGCACACGAGAACGGCGCCTGGGTGCGCGAGGCCGCGATGGCCTTCGCGGCACGGGAACGAGAGAGCGCGAACCGATGACCCAAACACACTCCGCCGCAGAGCCGGTGCGCGTGCGCGCGCAATGGCCCCTCTACGAGGTTTTCGTGCGCGGCAAGCGCGGCCTCAACCATGTCCATGTCGGTTCCTTGCACGCCGCCGACGACGAGATGGCACTGCGGCACGCCCGCGACGTGTACACCCGCCGCAATGAGGGCGTCAGCATCTGGGTGGTGCCGTCGGCGTCGATCGTCGCCTCCAGCCCCTCGGAGAAGGATCCGTTCTTCGCGCCCAGTGGCGACAAGGTTTACCGGCATCCGACCTTCTACGACATCCCCGACGACGTCCCGCACATGTGAAGGCGCACATCATGATCGATCACGACAATGCCTTCAGCGGTCTCATCGAGGGCGACGGCGACGGACAGTGGGCGTTCGGAACCAGTTTCGACGACCCGCTCGAGGGTGTCGACACCACGGTCCCCGCGGACGTCGATGCCGCCGCGCTGGCCCGCTACTGCCTGATGCTGGGTGACGACGCTCTGATCTCGGCGCAGCGCCTCGCCGAATGGAATACGCGCGCACCCGAATTGGAGGAAGAGGTCGCGCTCCAGAACATCGGTTTGGACCTGCTCGGCCAGGCCCGGCTGCTGCTGGCCCGGGCCGCTGCCGCGGATCCCGCTGTCGTTCCCTACATTTCGGATACCTCACCGGTTCCGCCCGAGGACGCGCTGGCGTTCTTCCGGCCGGAGAACCGGTTCCGGTGTGTGCGTCTGGTCGAGGTCGACAACGGCGACTTCGCCCGCACCATCGTCCGATCGCTCGTCTTCTCCACATGGCGTCTGGCGCTGTTCGACCGGCTGCGCGATTCGCGGGATCCGGTGCTGGCGGCGGTAGCGCGCAAGGGCGTCAAGGAGCTGACCTATCACCGTGACTACGCGGCCCGCTGGGCGGTCGTGCTCGGCTGCGGCATCGACGAGTCGCGGCGGCGGATGGCCGAGGCGATGGAATTCGTCTGGCCTTTCGTGCCGGAGCTGTTCATCCCGACGACGGACGAGCTGGCCTTGGCCGCGGTGGGGGTCGGCGTCGACCCGCGTACGCTGCGCGAGGAGTTCGACCAGGTGCTCGAACAGGTGCTGCACGCCGCGGAACTGGTCGCGCCACAGGGCCGTTCTATCGGTTCGGTCGGCGGCCGCTCGGGTCGACACGGTGTGCACACCGAGGCGCTGGGGCCGTTGCTGACCGAGATGCAATGTGTGGCACGGGAATACCCGGAAGGGAAGTGGTGACCGTGGCCACGGCGCGGGCGGATGCGCGGGTCCTGGCCGAGTCGGTCCTCGATCCGGAGATGCCGTTGCTGACCCTCGCCGATCTCGGCATCGTGCGCGCGGTCGAGGTCACCGCCGACAGCGTGGTCGTCACCATCACACCCACGTACTCCGGCTGCCCGGCGATCGCGACCATGCGCGACGACATCACCGGCACCCTGCGGCGGCACGGGTATCGGGAGGTGCGCGTGGATACGAGCCTGTCACCCGCGTGGAGCAGTGATTGGATCACCGAGGACGGTCGGCGCAAGCTGCGGGAATCCGGCTATTCCCTGCCAGGCCCCGCGCCGCGACGGGGGACGGGACCAATCCCCCTGACCCTCACGGTCCGGCCGCGCGAATTGACCTGCCCCAACTGCGGATCCGCCGAAACGCAAGTGGTGTCCGAATTCGGCGCGACCCTGTGCAAGGCCCAGTACCGCTGCCGGTCCTGCCTCGAACCGTTCGATCATGTGAAGGAAATCTGACATGAGTGCACCTGTCCGCGGCGACCGGCCGCGCGCGACGGCCCGCAATCGGCCGTTCCGGTCACTGGTCGTGGCGGATGTCGAGCAACTCTGCGACGACGCGGTCGCGGTCACCTTCGAGATCCCCGATTATCTCGCCGAGGAGTTCACCTTCGATCCCGGGCAGTCGCTGACCCTGCGGCGCGCCGTGGACGGTGTGGAGCACCGCCGCTCGTATTCGATCTGCGCGCCGGCGGGTTCCGCACCGCGCGTAGGCGTCCGTGAGGTGCCCGGCGGTCTGTTCTCGACCTGGCTCGTCAACGAGGTCAAGGCGGGTGATCGCATCGAGGTGCAAGGGCCCACCGGTACCTTCGCCGCGGACCCGGCCGCCGGGGGGCGGCACCTGCTGATCGCGGCGGGTTCGGGTATCACGCCGATGCTGTCGATCGCCGCGTCGCTGCTGGCGCATTCGGATGCGGAAGTCGTTCTGCTGTATGGGAATCGGCGTGTGCGGTCGGTCATGTTCGCCGACGAGATCGCCGATCTGAAGGACCGGTTCGGGCCGCGACTCGACGTCATCAATGTGCTGTCCCGCGAACCCCGGGATGTCGAATTGTTCACCGGGCGGCTCGATGCCGAACGGCTGCGTGCCATCCTGACCGCGATCGTGCCCATCGACGATATCGACGATGTCTGGCTCTGCGGACCGTTCGGCATGGTGACCGACGCGCGGACGGTCCTGACGGAATTCGGCATCGACAACAAGCGCATTCACTTCGAACTGTTCTTCGTCGAGGACGCGCCGCCCGCGCTCCAGACCCGCCGAGAGCCCGGTATCACCGGTCCGACCAGCACCGTCACCATCACCCTCGACGGACGCAGTACCACCGGGCAATTGCCGCGCGAGGTGAACATCCTCGACGCGGCCGAGCAGATTCGCTCCGACTTGCCGTTCGCCTGCAAAGGGGGCGTATGCGGCACCTGCCGTGCCAAGGTCACCCGCGGTGAGGTCGATATGCGCCGCAATTACGCCCTGGAGGAAACCGAGATTTCCGAAGGTTTCGTCCTGACGTGTCAAACGTATCCACTCGGCGAGTCGGTCACCATCGACTTCGACGCTTGATCCACCCCGGAGCCATGATGAGCAGCGTTGCCCCCGCTTCCCCGCAAACACCCCGCGCGGATATCGAATTCGCCTCCCGCGACGAGATATCGGCCGTGCAGCTGGAACGGCTGAAATGGTCAATTCACCATGCCTACGACAATGTCGCGCATTACCGCAAGGCTTTCGACGAGGCGGGCGTGCACCCGTCGGATCTGGTGGATCTTTCGGACCTGGCGAAATTCCCGTTCACCGCGAAAGCGGACCTGCGCGCGAATTACCCCTTCGGCATGCTGGCCGTCCCGCGTGACCAAGTGTCGCGGGTGCATGCCTCCTCCGGTACCACCGGGCAGCCGACCGTCGTCGGATACACCGCGAACGACCTGAACAATTGGGCCGACCTGATCGCGCGGAGTCTGCGTGCGGGCGGCGTGCGTCCGACCGACACCGTGCATGTCGCTTACGGATACGGCCTGTTCACCGGCGGTCTGGGCGCGCACTACGGTGCGGAACGGCTCGGCTGCACCGTGATTCCGATGTCCGGCGGTATGACCGACCGGCAAGTGCAATTGATCCAGGATTTCCGCCCGGACGCCATCATGGTGACGCCGTCCTACATGCTGACCATCCTCGACGCCATGATCAGCAAAGGCATCGATCCGACGGAAACCTCCTTGCGCGTGGGCGTTTTCGGCGCCGAACCGTGGACCGAGCAAATGCGCACCGAGCTGGAACAGCAGATGGCGATCGACGCGGTCGACATCTACGGACTGTCCGAGGTCATCGGCCCGGGCGTGGCCATGGAATGCGTCGAAACCAAAGACGGACTGCACATTTGGGAAGACCACTTCTACCCGGAGATCATCGACCCGGAAACCGGTGAGGTCTTGCCCGACGGAGAGGAAGGCGAACTCGTCTTCACGTCGCTGACCAAAGAGGCGATGCCGGTCATTCGCTATCGCACCCGTGATCTGACCCGCCTGTTGCCCGGTACCGCGCGGTCGATGCGGCGAATGCAGAAGATCACCGGCCGCAGCGACGACATGATCATTCTGCGCGGGGTCAACCTCTTTCCGACCCAGATCGAGGAGCTCATCCTGACTGTGCCCGCCCTGGCTCCTCAGTTCGAATGCGTACTGGACCGACCGGCCCGCATGGATACGCTGACCGTCCGGGTTGAGACGCGACCCGATATCCTCGCCGATGAGCGTATTGCCGCCGCGGCGGCGTTGCGCGGTCAGATCAAGAACCGGATCGGCGTCACGGTCGACGTGGAGGTACTCGTCCCTGGGGCGCTGGAGCGTTCCATCGGCAAGGCCAAGCGGCTGATCGACAACCGGCGGCCCTGAGGTGTGCGATGTCCCGAACCTTGACGTTCGATCCGTGGCGTGCGGCCATATCGGACACATTCATCCCGCTCGAGGCGGCGCTCGCCGCTTCGCCCGCGAATACGGTATTCGCGGGAGAGTTGCTCTCACGCACTATCGGTAGCGTCCAGCTCAGTGAGGTCTCCGGCGGCGGGGTCGTGGTCAGTCGCACCGAGGTGACCATCCGCCGGTCCGATCCGGGATGGGTCAAGATCGCGATGCAGGTGGCGGGGCGGGGCGTCATTCGCCAGGACGGGCACGAGGGCGTACTCATGCCCGGCGATTTCGCGATCTACGACACCGCCAAGCCGTACCGACTCGAATTCGACGGCCCCTTCACCAGCTTCGTCGTGATGTTTCCCCGCGCGGAACTCCGTGTCGGAGAACGAGATCTGGCCGGCGGCGTGGCCCGTTCGATTTGCGGTGAGCGGGGGATCGGCGGTGTGGTCTCGCCGTTTCTGTCCGGGCTGCGGCGGAGTCTGATCGATGAGAAGCTGCGGGATTCGCCGATGCTCGAGAGCGCTGTCTTCGATTTGGCATCCGCGGTCCTGGAGAACGAGGGATCCGGCGATCAGCGGCATTCCGGTGAGGTGCTGCTGGCGAGTGCGAAGTCGTTCATCGAGGCGCATCTGAGCAATATCGATCTGAATACCAGGTTGATCGCTGAGCGCCATCACATCTCGCCCCGCTATCTGCAACGCCTTTTCGAGGAGGACGGTGCGACGGTCGCCGGCTGGATTCGGCGGCGGCGTTTGGCGAAATGCTGCCACGACCTGTCCGATACCCGGCTGGCGCACTTGAGCATCGGCGCCATTTGCGCCCGGCACGGACTGGTCGATTCCTCCCACTTCTCGAAAATCTTCAAGGAGGAATACGGAATTCCGCCGCGCAAATACCGCAACAGTATGTTGCGCGCACCCGATGCCTTCGCATCCGGCTACGATCGAGCAGTCGGGGCCCTTTCCAGCGTCGAGAGGTAGGGCGTATGAACGGCTGCGGCGCGGTGAACTGAGCGATGGTCGATCGGGACCTCGACCGGACGCAGCGTGAGGTCGGTATCGAAGACATCGTCGCGGAACTGTCCGCGGCGGGCTTCGATGATGCGCGGGAGATCGGCCGCGGTGGTTTCGGGGTCGTGTACCGCTGTGTCGAGCACGCGCTCGAGCGCACCGTGGCGGTGAAGGTGCTCGATGCGAGCGGCGGTCCCGAGGAGTCGGCCCGGTTCCTGCGCGAGCAGCGGGCGCTAGGCCGGTTCTCCGGTCATCCGCACATCGTCCAGGTGTTGCACGCGAACGTCACCGCCACCGGTTTGCCCTTCCTGGTAATGCCGTTCCACGCATGCGGGTCGCTGCATTCCCGGATTCGCGAGAAGGGCCCGCTGCCCTGGCGGGACGTGCTCGCGGTCGGAGTGAAGATCGCCGGTGCGCTGGCGACCGCGCATGCCGTCGGCATTGTGCACCGGGATGTCAACCCCGCCAACATCCTGCTGTCCGATTACGGCGAGCCGCAGCTCGCCGACTTCGGTATCGCGCGCTTCGGCGGGGCCTTCCGGACCGGCGACGGATTCGTGGCGGGAACCCCCGCCTTCACCGCCCCGGAGGTGCTCCGAGGCAGTGAACCGAGCGCGATCGCCGACCTGTACGGGCTGGGTGCGACGCTGTTCAGCCTGTTGACCGGGCACGCGGCCTTCGAACGGCGGCGGGATGAATCACTGGTCGCGCAATTCGTCCGCATCACCTCAGAACCCGTGCCGGACCTGCGCGGGGGCGAGGCGCCCGCACAACTGTGCGCCGCGATCGAAGCCGCGATGGCACAGGACCCCGCGGATCGGCCCGCCTCCGTCCGCGAATTCGGCGACCGGTTGCGCAATATTCAGTTCTCGTGCGGGCTGACGGTGGACTCGATGGCCTTGGCCGGAGAAGCCGAAACCGTTGGGCCGCAGCTCCCCTCGCCCGCACCGGTGGGGTCCCCGCGGCTCGCGGTGTCGCCCACGCCCGCTACCAGGTACCGCCCGCCCACCACGGTGCGTGTGCCGGTGCCACGGCATCATCTGCTCGACGTGCTGCGTGAAGGACGCACACGACGGCTCGTGCTCATCCACGGCCCGGCCGGATTCGGCAAGAGTACCCTGGCCGCAGAATGGGAGAATATCCTTGCCGCGCAAGGGATACGGGTCGCATGGCTGAGTGTCGATCCGGACGACGACAATGTCGTATGGTTCCTGTCGCATGTCGTCGAGGCGATACGCCGGGCGCACCCCGCGGTGGTGGGGGATCTGGCGCGCATCCTCGAAGAACACTCCAGTGATGCCGTACGGCAGGTGCTGGCCACCCTCATCGACGCCGTGCACGACGGCGCCGAGCCGGTCGCCCTCGTCATCGACGACTGGCATCGGGTCACGAGCCCGGCCACCCTCGCGGCGATGGAATTCCTGCTCGATCACGGCTGCCATCACCTGCGCTTGATCGTCACCAGCCGCAGCCGCAGGGGATTGCCGCTGGGGCGCATGCGAGTGCGCGACGAACTCGTCGAAATCGACGAGACCGGACTGCGATTCGACACGGCGGAAACCGCCGCCTTCCTCACCGGAGCCAACGGGCTGTCCTTGGCGGACGCGGAGATCGAGCGGCTGCGCGCCTCGACCGAAGGCTGGGCTGCCGCACTGCAATTGGCCTCGCTGTCATTGCGCGGGCACGACGATCCCGGCGCGCGTATCGGCCAGATCTCCGGGCGGCATCACGCCATCGGCGAATACCTGATGGAGAACGTGATCGATACGCTCGAACCCCACATACTCGACTTCATTATGCGGACGGCGGTTCCGGATCGCGTCTGTGGCGAGCTCGCCGAGCTGCTGGCCGGAGTGGATTCCGGTCAGGAAATGCTCGAAGAGGTGCGGCAACGAGATCTGTTCCTGCGCGGTATCGATGACGATATGCGGTGGTTCCGGTACCACGCGCTGTTCGCGGAGTTCCTGCGCGGCAGGCTGATTCGCCGCCATCCCGGCCTGTTGGAAGAGTTGCATCTGCGGGCGTCGGAGTGGTTCGCCGAGCACGATCAGCTCGCCGAAGCGGTCGACCACGCACTCGCCGCCGGTGCGCCGGACCGAGCCGTCACCCTGGTCGAGACGCGGGCCGAAGACCTGATCGAACAGGCGCGCAATGCGACCTTCCTCGGGCTCGTGGCCAAGCTGCCGGGCTCGCTCACGACGCGGAATCCCATGGTGCAGGTACATATCGCGTGGGCGAGCATTTCGCTGCGCCGCCCGGCCGATGCCTCCGCCGCGCTCGATCGCGCCGCCGCGGCCCTCGCGACCGCGCCCGAGAGTGCGGAATCGGCGGCGGCTCGGCTGGAAGTGGACCTGACCCGCACTGCCGCCGCATTGGTCGTGGATCGACCGGCGTCGATTTCGGAGTCGGTGCTCGCGGCAACCAGCGGGCCGATCCGGCCGTTCCTGGCCCACGCGGTGGCGGTGACCGCGATGATATCGGCGCTGTACCGGTTCGACTTCGACGAAGTCCGCCGCTGGCACCGATGGGTCGAACCCTATCGCGAAAGTTCCCAGGGGCCCTACGGCATCCTGTACTGCGACTGCATCGCGGGCGCGGCCGCCTTCCAGCAGTTCGATATCGCCGCTGCCGAGTCGTACTTACGGAGTGCGTTGCGCCTGGCCCTGGAGACGGGCGGGCAGTCGGACGCCACTCGGCTGGCGAGTTCGATGCTCGGCGAATTGCTGTACGAAAAGGGCCAATTCATCGAGGCCGAGGAACTGCTGGCGGCCGGATTGCGCCCGGAGGGCGGTGCGGTGGAATTCCTGCTGGCGACCTACGGCACCGGGGCGCGCCTGGCCGCGGTGCGCGGCGATCGCGAGACCGCGCTCGGATGGCTCGAGGAGGGCACCAAGATCGCGACCGACCGGTCCCTGCCGCGACTCGCTGCCCGGATGGTGAACGAGCGTGTTCGGTTGGGTGCGCCGATGTCGGACGACGACAAATCCGTGCTCGACCATCTTGCGCCGTACGACGCTCCGGCCGACGCGCCGCAGCGCATCACCGCCGAACTCGCCCATGATTCAGCGATCCGCCTGCTGCTCGCCGACGGGTCACCGTCGGCGGTGGAGCAGGCCTGCCGTCGCGCGCAGGACCTGGTGCGAGGCATTGCCGCACAGCACCGGCCGCGCGCGCTGGTGAATGCCGAGCTGCTGTACGGATGCTGCCTGTCCGCGAGCGGACAGATGCTGCGGGCCACGGAGCTGCTGGAACCGGTAATACGCCGTTGCGCCGAACAAGGGCTGGTGCGCGTGGTCGTCGACAGTGGCCGACACTTCCTGCCCGTAATCGAAACGATCTACAGCGCAACGGAGTCCGCTACAACTCGGGTCTTCCTTCGGCAGGTGCTCGCGGAATTCGACCACGTGTTGCCCAACCGCAGCCGATAAGCGGGCGAGTAGTGCGCGAATAGACCAAATATCGTTCGCTCTCACACAATCGCTTTCTTCTGCACTCACTCCATGATTGTGACGGCAGCCACGGTACGAGGGTCGTTGGAGATAAATGTGAGTGAACAAAGGCGAAGCAGCGATTACATCGTGGTGGGCGCCGGATCGGCGGGGAGTGTCGTAGTCAGGCGATTGCTCGACGCGGGGCACAGCGTGCACGTCATCGAGGCCGGGGCGGTGGACAGCGACCCGGCGATCCACTCGCCACAGGGTTGGCCTGTGCTGCTCGGTGGTGCGCACGACTGGGGCCTGTTCACGACTCCGCAGCGGCACGCCGCCGATCGCCGGATCTTCTGGCCCAGGGGCAAGGTCCTGGGCGGCAGCAGTTCGATGAACGGGATGATCTATATCCGCGGTCACGCGAGCGACTACGACGAGTGGGCGCGCGAGACGGGTGATCAGAGCTGGTCCTGGGCGAATGTCCTGCCGCTGTTCAAGAGATCGGAGTCGCACGAACTCGGCGCGACCGAACACCATGGTGGTGACGGCCCATTGCCCGTCTCGCGGATCGGGACGCCCCACCCGCTCGCGGCGGCCTTCGTGGACGCGGCAATGCGCAACGGGCACAAGCTGATCGAGGATTTCAACGCCGACGAGATGGTGGGGGTCGGGTACACCCAGACCACGACGCGCGGGGGCGAGCGCATGAGCGCGTGGAAGAGTTTCGTGGGACCGATCCTCGACCATCCGCGGCTGACGGTGACCACCGGTGCGCTGGTGCATCGAGTGGTCGTGGAGAACGGGCGGGCGGTTGGCATCGAATTCTCCGGCGAGGGTGCGGAGTTGGTCCGTGCGTATGCCGACGCGGAGGTCGTGCTCAGCGGCGGGGCAATCGGATCACCGAAAACATTGCTGCTCAGTGGTATCGGCCCCAGCGCTCATCTGGCGTCGGTCGGTGTCGATGTCGTGGTGGATCTGCCGGGCGTCGGCGAGAACCTGCACGACCATGTATTGCTCAGCAATGTCTACGAATCGAAACAGCCACTCGCCGCGGGCGCGAACAACCTGCTCGAAGCGCAGCTGTACGCCCGCAGCGATGGCTGGACCGGCGCGGCCCCCGATCTGCAACCGCTGTTCATGCACATTCCCTATCCGGCCGACGGCTATCCGGTGCCGGACAACGGATACACGATCGCGCCCGGCATCGTCGCGCCGAAATCCCGAGGGACCCTGCGGCTCGCATCGTCGGACCCGTACGAGCAGCCACTGGCCGACCCCAATATCCTCGCCGATCCGTACGACCTGGAAGCGATGGTCGACGCCGTGCAGATCTGCCGCGAGATCGGCGCCTCCGAAGCCTTCGCGCCGTGGCGCAGGGGTGAGCTCGCGCCCGGTCCGGATGCCAGGACCCGCGATGATCTGCGCGAGTTCGTGCGCCGGACCGCGGGCACTTACCACCATCAGGTCGGCACCTGCAAGATGGGCTCCGCGGCGGACCCCGACGCTGTTGTGGGAACAGACCTTCGGGTCTTCGGTGTGGCGGGTCTGCGAGTTGCCGACGCGTCGATCATGCCGACGGTTCCCTCCGGGAACACCAATGCGCCGTCGATCATGGTCGGCGAGCGGGCCGCGGATCTCATATTGGGAGTTACAGGGCGCTGACCAGGGCTTCCATCGCATGCAGGATATCTCGCGACGTTGCTCGTTCCTTGGCGACCTCGGAGAGTGCCGATGTCATCGCGCCGACGAACAATTTAGCGATGGCCGCGGGCGGTGCGGTCGTCCTGAGCGACCGAAGCTCCTGTGCGGCGGCAAGGTCTTTCGCGATCAGGTCGGCCGTTACCCGGGAGGCATGTCCGCGAACGGGATTGAGGGCGGAGTCCAGCGCGGGATCGTCGATGGAGTAGAAGCGACCGATCAGCGGCCGCTCGGCAATGTTCACCAGGGCTTCGGTCGACGCCAGGATCCGTGCGCCGAAGTGGCCGTCGGTGGCGTAGATCTCGGTCACCCGCTCGATCAGCTCGTTGTTGATCTGCTCGTACAACTCCCGGAAAAGCTCCTCGCGGCCCTGCGGAAAGTAGGAATACAGCGTCACCTTCGAGGCGCCCGCCCGCGCGGCGATGGCCTCGACCGTCGCGGAGCCGTACCCGTCCTCGGCGAAGACCTCCAACGCGGCGTCGAGCAATTCCTGCCTGGTACGCAGCCGATTGCGTTCACGCAGCGACAGCGGTGCGGGCGCGCCATCGGATTTCCCCTTCGGGGGCAAGCGAGTTCTCCTTCTTCACGGAACGGTCGGCTGTTTACCATTCGGACAATACAGCCTTACTCGAGTGCTCTGCCCGGCCCGTGCGGGGTCGGCGGTCTGCCCGCCGACCCCGCACAGCGGTCTTCACAGCACTACGGTGACGCTCTTCTCCTCGGTATTGGCGAGAATCCCGCTCCATCCCAGTTCCCGTCCGATGCCACTGGTCTTCATGCCGCCCCACGGCAGCGCGGGGTCGATCGCGGCCCAGCCATTGACCCACACCGCACCGGCGCGCACCTTGCGTGCGAGAGTGTGCGCGAGGGTGACATCCCGCGTCCAGATGGTGGCGGCCAGACCGTATTCGGTGTCATTGGCCATCCGGATCGCCTCGTCGACATCGTCGAACGGCATGACCGCGCCGACCGGACCGAAGATCTCCTCGCGCGCGATCGTGCTGTCATTGCTCACATCCGCGAAAACTGTTGGCTCCACGAAGAATCCGGCTCGATTCACGCGGCCGCCGCCGGCAACCAGTCGCGCGCCTTCGGCCTTGCCCTTCTCGATGTAGGCGAGGACGGTTTCCTGCTGGCGGCGGTTGACCAGCGGGCCGATCGTCGTGGCGAGATCGAAGGGCGCACCGGGTATCTGCGAGCGGGCGGCCTCACCCAGTGCCGCGACAACCCGGTCGTAGAGCGATCGGTGCACCAGAATGCGGGTGCCCGCGGCACATACCTCGCCCTGATTGAAGAACAGTCCCATGGCGATGCCCTGGACCGCGGCGTCGACGTCGGCGTCGGCGAGCACGATCTGCGGGCTCTTACCACCCAGCTCCAGGGTGACCCGTTTGAAGGTCTCCGCGGCGGTCCGCTGGATGTCCTGCCCGACCCGCGGAGATCCGGTGAAGCTGACCTTGTCGACGTCGCGGTGCCGCACGAGCGCCGCCCCCGCAACATCACCCAGGCCGGGAACGATATTGACAACCCCCGGTGGGAAGCCCGCCTCCTCGATGAGTCGGCCCAGATAAAGAATCGAGAGCGGAGCATCCTCCGCGGGCTTGACCACCAGGGTGTTCCCCGCCGCGAGTGCGGGCGCGAGTTTCCACCCGGCGATCATGAGGGGCGTATTCCACGGAATGATCGCGGCGACAACGCCGATCGGCTCGCGAATGGTGTACGAGTGCGTCGGGCGGCCCATATAGCCGGCGGTCGGAATCGAATCGCCGTGAATCTTGTCGGCCCAACCGGCGAAGTGGCGGAAGGTCGCGATCGTGTTCGGCAGATCCAGGGCCGTCGGTTGACCGATCGGTTTGCCGATATCGAGCGACTCCAATTCTGCCAGAATCGCGGCGTCACGTTCGATCAGGTCCGCGAGCCGGTACAGCAGCGCACCCCGCTCGGCTCCCGAGACCGAACCCCAGCTGTCGTTGAATGCGGTGCGCGCCGCGCGTACCGCCCGATCGACATCGGTGGCGTCGGCCGCGCCAACGCGAGTCAGGAGCTGACCGCTGGAGGGGTCGTGGTCATCGAAAGTGCTTGTCGCCGACTGCCATTTGCCATCGATGAACAGCCCGGTCCGCAACGATTCCGGCAATCGCGCGGGCACCGTGGTCGTTTCCGCCCGCACGGGACTCCCTGGTACCGGATGGGCGGCTTCCAGTGCCTCGAGGCTCTCGGCGAGCCGGTCGACGAGCAGATCCAAGTGCTCGTGCTCGAAGACCAACGGCGGCCGGACCTTGAGCACGTTCTCGTGGACGCCGATCTTGCTGATCAGAACGCCGCGGCGGCGCATGTCCTCGACCACCCATTTGGTTTGCTGAGTCGCCGGATTCCCTTGTCCATCAACGAATTCGAGGCCGAAGAACATGCCGGTACCCCGGACGTTCCGGACGTAGGGCGATGCATCGGCGAGTTTGCCCAGCACCTCGCGGGCGCGAGAGCCGATATCCAAGGCGCTGCGTTGCAACTCGCGGTCACCCATCTCCCGCAGCACCGCCATACCCACGGCGGCTGATACGGGGTTGCCCGCGAAGGTGTTGAAATAGAGGTTCGCCGAACCGAATTCCTCCAGCAACTCGGAGGTGGTGATGACGGCGCCGAGCGGATGGCCGTTGCCCATCGGCTTGCCGAGTGTCACCAGTTCCGGTGTGAGCCGGTACAACTCGTGGCCCCACATCTGAATCCCGGAACGCCCGAATCCCGACTGCACCTCATCGGCGATAACGAGGCCACCCGCCGCGCGCACGAGGGCGGCGACGCCCTCGACATACCCCGCGGGCACCCGCAGCAGCCCTTCGGTGGAGAACAAGGGGTCGAACAGGAACGCCGAGACGCCGTGGCCCGAGGCCTGTAGCGACGCCACCGCGCCGGCGGCCTGGCCCAGCGCGTCCGCGAGCACCTGCTGCTCCGGTCGCGGATCGCTGTCGAGATCCGGAACGCGCAGGGCTCGCACGTGCTCGCCGAGCGGTTCCTTGACCTGGAGGCCGGTGGTCGATACCGCGAGGCTGGTGGTATTGCCGTGGTAGCAGAAGTCCGAGACCAGCACGCCGGTATTGCCCGTGTGCTGGCGCGCGATGCGCAGTGCCAGCTCATTGGCTTCGGATCCGCTATTGCCGAAGAACACCTTGTCCAAATGCGGCGCGAAGGTGGCCAGCAGCAGTTCCGCGTATTCGACGGTGAGTTCCGACAGGTAGCGCGTATTCACGTTGAGACGGCCAGCCTGCTCCGAAAGTGCCCGCACCACAACGGGATTGCAATGCCCCACGTGCGGGACGTTGTTATAGGCGTCGAGGTAGGAGGTGCCGTCGGCCGCCGTCAACCACACGCCCTGACCGGACACCAGATGCACCGGCTCCTCGTAGAAGAGGGGTGAGTGCGGGCCCAGTGTCGCCGTGCGGCGGGCCAGTAGGGCCCTGGCCGCCCACGTGCTGGAAGTCGTCATGGCGCCTCCTGTGACAGGTGCCCGATCGGGGCACCGGATGTTGACTACTAGTAAGAACTATATACGCATAGTAAAGAAATGTATGCACGCGATAGTCGGTCGCGTAGTCGCTGGGAGGGTCGCCGCCTGTCACACATCGGCCGACATGATGTATTCCAGCAGGCAAATCAGAACACTCTTGACCGATGCCCGGGCCCGGGCATCGCACAGCACCACCGGCACATCGGTGGGCAGATCGAGCGCGACGCGGATCTCGTCCTCGTAGTAGACATCCGCGCTGTCGAAACAATTGACGGCGACCAGGAACGGCACCCCGCGGGATTCGAAGTAGTCCACCGGCGCGAAGCAGTCTTCCAATCGGCGGGTGTCGGCGAGGACCACCGCACCGAGCGCGCCATTGGTGAGCTCGTCCCACATGAACCAGAACCGATCCTGTCCCGGGGTGCCGAAAAGGTACAGGACCAGGCTCGAATCGATGGTGATCCGGCCGAAATCCAGTGCGACAGTGGTGGTTGTCTTGTGTTCGACGCCCACCAGATCATCGACGCCGATGCTGAGTTCGGTGATCTGCTCCTCGGTCCGCAGCGGCACGATTTCACTGACGGCTCCGACCATGGTGGTCTTTCCCGCGCCGAAACCACCGGCTATCAACAGCTTTACCGCTTGGAGCGACCGCAGCCCGGGCGAGGCGTAGGAATCAGAGTTTGCGAACACCATCGAGCACCGCCTGGAGTAGTCGGGAGTCGGGGCGATTACCTGTTGCCACAGGCGATCTGACAATGACGTACCCCGAGTTGATCAGATCGCCGACGAGTACTTTGACCGCGGCGACGAGCAGATTGAGATGAGCGGCGATCTCCGCGATGGACAATGGCCGACCCTGGCACATGCGCACGATCGCGCTGTACTCCCGCTCTAGCGTCACGGCGTCGGTGTCGGTGTCGGAGCCGATGGCGACGACCAGCGTGAGGATATCGAGGTTATGTGTGCCGGAACCGGCTCTGCCGCGGGTGACGGCGAACGGTCTGATGAGCGGACCCGGATCATCCTCGTACTCCGGCCGGAAATCGCTGTCGTAGTTGTTCATGGGCGGTACGGGTACTCCCCGGAACTGCCTGGTGAGGGCATACGCGATTCGGCCGACAGCTGATCGCGGACCTGACCTACGATCACGTTCATCTCGTAGGCGATCATGCCGAGATCGGCGTTCGTTTCCGCGAGCAGCGCCAGACATGCGCCGTAACCGGCGGCGGTGACTACCAAGTAGCCTTGTTCGAGCTCGATCACCGTTTGCTGGAGGGCGCCTTTCCCGAATCGGCTGCCGACCCCGCGACCCAGGCTGAACAGGGCCGAGGCCATTGCCGCCAAATGTTCTGTCTGCTCACGGTCCAATGCTCGCGATGCCGCCAGCGGGAGGCCGTCCGCGGACAGCACGATCGCGCTCTCGGTGCCCGGGATGCGATCGACCAGCCCGTCGAGCAGCCAATCCAATCCACGTGACGAGAGCCGGGTGGGAGTTTCGTCATTCATATTCTGGTTGCTCGTTTCAGTCGATGGAATCGGGAATGGAACCGCGACCTTGGCGGGTACCGCGCTGGAAGGACATCATCGCGCCGCGCGCGGCATCCGGATTACGTTGTGTTTCACCGGAACTCGGGCCCGCGACCTTATCTGTGTCGCGCAGCTCCCGCTTCAGGTGCGTCTGGCGCTGCCGTGTCGGAAGCGGTGCGCGACCGGTGGTGACCAGAATCGGGCTGGCCGACGGTTCGCTGTCGATCGACGTGCCCCGCGTGCGGCCCGGCGGCGGCATCGGTTCGGTACGGTCGCGGCGTCGCCCAGCCGAAGGGAGCCGAGGCGTCTCGGCGGCGAGGGAGTCACCGGGAGGTTGCTGGAGCAATTCATCGGGTATCAGGACAATCGCCTTGACGCCGCCGTACGCGGACTCTTGCAAGTTGACGCCCACCTCCTGTCTGCGCGCCAGGCGTCCCACCACGAACAGCCCGAGATTTCGCCTGCCCGCCAATGCCATCTCGTGGAACTCGGGCGGGTTGCGCAGCAGTTCGTTGAGTCGTTCGCGCTCCTCGAAGCGAATGCCGAGGCCCTGATCCTCGATCTCGATCGCGACGCCGCGCCCGACGAAATTGCCGTACACCGACACCGCGGCGTCCGGCGGCGAAAAGCCGGTCGCATTGTCGATGAGCTCGGCCAACAGGTGTACGAGGTCCGCGACGGCCTTGCCCTCGACCCACACTTGCGGCACCCGGACACCGCCGACCCGGGCCAAATGTTCGGTTTCCGACACCGCACTGCGGACGATCTCCTCGAGCGAGACGGGCTGCCGCCACCGGCGAGCTGCCTCGCCGCCACCGAGGATGAGCAGGTTCTCGGCGTTTCGGCGTGCACGTGTGGTCAGATGATCGAGGTCGAACAGGTACTGGAGCTGTTCCGCGTCGTTCTGCTTCGATTCGGCGGTGTCCAGGATTTGCAGCTGTCGACGGACGACCGTTTGATTGCGGTTGGCGATATCGAGAAAGACCCGGTTGAATCCCGCCCGGGTGCGAGCTTCTCCGACAGCGGCCTCTATAGCGGCGCGTTGCGCGGTGAGGAAAGCCGCGGAAACTTGGCCGATCTCATCCCGTCGGGTGTCGAAATCCGCTGTCTCGGCGTCGATATCGATCTCGTCGCCATTGTGAATCCGCTCCAGCAGCGCCGGCAGCGTCTCCTCGGCGAGTTCGAGACTGCGGGCGCGAAGATTGCGGAGCCGAGCGATGAGCCGGTTCGCCAGGACAGCGGCCACGACCAGGGCCGCCAGTGTCATGACCGCCAGAATCGTTCCGCCGCCGATCGAACGCGTCAGCGACTTCGTCGCGGTGGAATCCGAGGCGTCGAAGGTATGAGCGCTGAATTGGCGCAGCAGCTCCAGCAATCCGGCATCGACGGATTGCGCTGCGGTGGACCACTCGTCGTACTGCATCGACAGCGTGCCGTCCTCCGCCAGATTGTGGCGTCCGAGGGCAGCGAGCTGCCATGGTCGGCCGCCGGACAGGGCTCGGTAGGTCTCCGCGGAGCGCTGCGGTAGCTGGGGCAGCACCGTCGTCAGCTGTGCGGCGAACGCGCCGTCGAGTGCGGTGATCGCGCGCTTCGCGGCGGATTCCGCGTCACCGTGGACCGCCACGAAGGCCGCCAAACCCGTTGCCCGCGAATGGAGATCCGCGACCTGAACCAAGTCGGCCATGGTGAACTCCTGCGCGACGTTCTCGTGGCTGGAGGCGTTACGGGTCGCACTCTCCTCGAGTCCGCTCGAGACGATCGCCACCAGCTTCGAATAGAAGCCGTCGATCTGTGTGGCGTCGGTACTCCTCGTGTCGACCGATTGCCGCACGAGTCTGATCTGCTGTGACAAGTCCGCGAAGTTCGCGCTGGCCTGCGCGACGGAATCGGGGTCGATGTCCCGCAATCCCGCGATCGCCCGGTTCAGCTCGCCTATCGCGGTATCTGTTCGAGCGCGCCGCGGCGCCAATTCCGCTGCGGCCGACCCGGATCCGGCCAACGTCAGCAGGCTGGTGGTCCGCTCGCCCTGGACCGCGGTGATGAAGTTCAGGTTCGGATCGGTGATCTCACGCTGGTATTCAGCCCAAGCGCGGGCCGACTGGGCTGTCGTCGCCAGCGAAATCGCCACCAGGCCGCCGGTGGCCAGCAGGACGATACTCGGTACCACGGCGATCGCGAGTACCCGGAATCGGATACTCGAACGTGGTCGGGACAGAGCAATCGCTCGAAATCGAGACGCGCGCAATGCTATTCCTTGTTCGGCTCGGCCGACGCGAGGTGACGCGCCGACGACGTGTGGTGACCGGTGACAGGAATAGGTCGGGGAAACGACCCGTCGGAACCGAGAGCAGCTCGCAGCCAAGGGATCTGATGGTCGGCGATGCTATCTGTGCGGATCGGGCGTGTCAACGGCTCGCGTTGGGTGGACAAAGCGGGATGGGTCGGCAATCATATGCACCCGACAGGGTAATGAACGGAGCGTTCGAATTTAAAACTTATAGTTCACGAACTTGCTTTGCGTAGTGATACGGCTGAGTGATCAATGGAGGTCCGGGTCGGGACTGGGCAATTGCCTAGGGTGATCGCCGTCACACACTGTCACGATCGACAGCACTCGTGCTGTCGTCCCCGAGGGGTTCGCGGCCATCCGCTCCCTCTTCCTCTTCATTCTCATTGCCCGCGTGGAGTTGTCTTATGTCTGAATCCGAACTGGAGCGCCGACGCCGGCGCACAGTCTCCTGGGTCGTCGCGCTGTCGGCCATCACTCTTGCCTTCGACGGCTATGACCTGGTGATCTACGGTGCGGTGCTGCCCATCCTGCTCGCCGACTCCTCGCAACTGGGTCCACTCGATCCGGCACACGCGGGAACCCTGGGCAGTTACGCATTGGTCGGAGTGCTTGTCGGCGCGCTCGTCGCGGGAAGTCTCGGCGACTGGATCGGCCGCCGCAAGATCATGTTGATCAACTTGGCCTGGTTCTCGCTCTGTATGGGGGCGACAGCCATGACCACGTCGGTGTCGGCCTTCGCGGTCGGTCGTTTCGCGACCGGCATCGGCGTCGGTGCACTGGTGGCTACGGTGGGTCCGCTCGTGGCGGAGTTCGCGCCCGCCGGTCGCGGCAACCGCTACAACGCGATCGTGTACAGCGGGGTGCCGGTCGGCGGGGTGCTGGCATCGCTGGTGACGATCTTTCTGGAAGACGCCGTCGGGTGGCGTGGCCTGTTCTGGATCGGTGTGCTGCCCATCGTGCTGGTGGTTCCGGTGGCCGTCGCCAAACTTCCCGAATCGGTGAAATGGCTGCAAGCGCGCGGGCGTGACGGCCGGGCCCGCGCCGTGGCGCACCGCATCGGATTGCCGCTGGTATCGGAGGAGGCCGTGCCCGCCGGCGGGAACTCGGTGGGGTTCGCCGCGCTGGCGAGTCGATCGTTCGCATGGCCGACGCTGGTGCTGGGCACTATGAGCTTCGCCGGACTGCTGCTGACCTACGGACTCAACACCTGGCTGCCGAAGATCATGTCGGACAATGGCTACGGTAAGAGCTACTCGCTCACGTTTCTGCTGGTTCTCAATCTCGGAGCGGTCGTGGGCGGTCTGTTCGCCTCCGGTTGGGCCGATCGGGTCGGAGCGAAATCGGTTGTGGTGGTGACCTTTCTGGTTGCCGCGCTCTCGCTCGCACTCTTTCCGCTGAAGCTGCCGTTCGTGGCGCTGCTGGGAATTATCGCGCTGGCGGGTATCGGCACGATCGGCACTCAGGTGCTCATCTACGGAATGGTCTCGAATTACTACCCGACGCGGGCGCGGGCCGCGGGAGTGGCGTGGTGCGCCGGGTTCGGCAGGCTTGGTGGCATCGCGGGTCCGGTGATCGGCGGCTTTCTGGTTGGCGCGGGCGCGGGTGGGACGACCGCGTTCTACGTGTTCGCGGTCGTCGCTGTCCTCGCCGCACTGGCCACGTCGTTGGTGCCGCCGCCACCGGAACGCGCTGGACCGCTCGTTGGTGCAGCTGCGCCGGTACCCGCCTGAGCGATGCAAGATGAACTCATCGTATAGTTTAATGACGTATAGTTCAGATATTCGGCACCGGTGCCGTGACAAGGTGGGAGTGGTCAGAGATGTTCACTGGATTGTCGGCGTTCCCACTGACTCCGTTCACGGAGTCCGGCGTGGACGAGAAGGCGTTTCGGGGGCTCGTCGAACGGCTGTCCGAGGCCGGAGTGGATTCGATCGGCGCCCTGGGGTCCACGGGCAGCTACATGTACCTCGATCGGCAGGAACGAAGACGAGTCGCCGAATTGGCTGTCGACGCGGCCGGAGGTACGCCGGTGATTATCGGAATCGGCGCGCTGCGGACACGCGATGTCCACGCTTGCGCGCAGGACGCTCAGAACGCGGGTGCGGCGGGGGTTCTGCTTGCGCCGGTTTCCTACCAGCAGCTGACTTCTGACGAGGTGTACACACTGTTCGAGGAGGTCACTCGGGATCTCTCGGTGCCCTTGTGCGTCTACGACAATCCCGCCACCACACACTTCAGCTTCAGCGACGAATTGCATTCCCGCATCGCGAACCTGCCGAATGTCCGGTCCATCAAGATTCCCGGTGTGCCACTCGATCCGATCGAGGCGGCCACCCGAGTGGCATCGCTGCGCGCGCGAATTCCTGCGGAGGTCACCATCGGTGTCAGCGGCGACGAATTCGCCGCGCGCGGCCTCAACGCTGGTTGCGAGGTCTGGTATAGCGTGCTCGCTGGCGTACTACCCGCGCCCTGTGTGGCGCTCACCAGGGCCGCCCAGTCCGGCGACGCCGACACGGCACTCGAGCTGTCCCATCGATTCGAGCGGTTCTGGCAATTGTTCCGCGCCTACGGCAGCCTTCGAGTCGTCTCCGTGGTCGCCGAGATTCTGGGCTTGGTGACGAATCCCAAGCTGCCTGCTCCGTTGCAAGGATTGGGCGAGGCGATTCGCGGCGAAATCGTGCTGGCCCTCGATGATCTGGGTTGATCGCACCGAGGTTCGCATTCGACCAAGAGGCTGTGCGCGTAGCGACAAGTAATTCCGGCGAATATTCATCAGAGTTCTAGACCTCTGGAAGAACGGAAAGGAGGAATATTCGTGTTCGCCGATATGAGTTCACTGATTTCTCCCCTCCCTGATCGCTATGCCCGGCTCCGTATCGATGCCGCCTTCGTATATACGGCGGATCCTCAGCGTCCGGTCATCGCTAACGGCTCCGTGCTCGTGGGTGAAGCGACCATCCTCGCTGTGGGAACCTCCGCCGAAGTCGATGACATCGAGCGGACCCTGCCGGTGCCAACGGACGGCCACACCCGCCGCATCGACGCACGCGATCGAATGGTGTTGCCCGGCTTGATCAATGACCATTGGCACGAAGCATCGGCACTGCGCGCTCACGCGGGAATGACCGTGGGAAGCGATGATTCGGGTGACGGCCCGAGCCCGTTCGGGAGCGGATATGGGGGCCGTCAGCGTCATCTTCGACGGATTCCGTGCCGTGACAGCCGCGATGCCGCCGGAACTCGCGCGGCTCGCCGCACTCGAATCGTTGACCTCCCAACTTCGTTCGGGCACAACCACGGTCGGCGACTTCGGCTCCATCAATCGGCCGGATGCGCTCGCTGCGGCGGTATTGGAAACGGGTATTCGGGCTGTCGTGACCGCCTACGGAGTCGACGGCGTGTGTACACCGGGGGAGAGCACGTTCGTCCGCACTCAGGACACCGCGGAGGTGCTGTCTCAGACCAGCGTCGTGCTCGAACGCTACAACCGCCATGAGTCGGGGCTTTTGCGGGCAATGCCATCGATCCTGACCCACATATCTGCGAGCGACGAGCTGATGCTCGGCGTGGATGAACTGGCCAGGCGATTCGATACCCCGATCGCCACGCATATCGCGGCATTGGACACCGAGAGTCACACGTCCCGCGAAGTGTTCGGTTGTCGTTCCATCGAACGATGGCATCGGCTGGGACTGCTGTCGCCTCGAATCATCTCCGCACACACCGCATTCGCCGATGACGACGAGCTCGGTTGGCTACTCGACGCCGGTGTGCACATCACACACTCGCCACAGCGATACGGGGCGACAGGCGAGAATGTGATCACCTCGACGAAGCAGATACTTCGCCTGCTGAATGCGAAAGCGCCTGTCTCGTTGAGCACCGATGGTGGTCCACTTCCGGTGGGCGGCATGCCCGAAGCGATGCGGATGGGCTGGCTCGCGTACAACGAGGCCGCAGGCGATTCGACTGTGGTCACCCCGATGCGGGCGCTCTCCATGGCCACACTGCGTGGCGCCGAAGCGCTCGGTTGGGCGGCGGAAATCGGATCGCTCTCCGTGGACAAGAAGGCCGACCTGATCACCGTGCCGATCAACGACTTCCGTTACCGCGGCATGCGCCGCCCGCTCCAATCGTTTCTGATGGCGGGAGGTAGCGGGGACGTCGACATGGTTATCGCCGACGGTCGCGTCTTGGTCGAAGATCGGAAACTCACCTTCGTCGACGAGCGGGAACTCGCGCACGAATTCTTGGCCGCCGCTACCGAATTCGCTCGCGCCCTGGGCGCGGACATCAGTAGCTGAGACGACCGTAGCGTCCAGCAGTACCTCTTTCATTTATCCCACACTAGACAAGACTGGAGAACCTTTACCCATGAGCCTGCACGTTGTCGCCGAATTTCGCGCTATCCCCGGTATGGAGGACCGCCTGCGCGCGGCGCTGGAGGAGATCGCAGCGCCTTCGGCCGCCGAGCCCGGGTGCGTGTCCTACCGCATGTACGTGAATCCGAACGACCCCACCCGGTGGGTGGCGGTGGAGGAATGGGCAGACGACGAGGCCCTCGAGACGCATCTCACGACTCCACACTTCGTGCGCGCCGCGAAGGCACTGGAGGAGCTTCTGGCCGAGCCGCTCGTGCTCCGACGCCTGGTTTCGGCGTGAGCTTGGCAGCTTCGATCATGCTCGCGCCCGCAGCCACTCGACGTCGCTGAGTTCCCAGAAGAAGCGGCAGACAAGGACACCACAGGTGGTACAGCAATACGGTGACTTCCAGCTCGAGATCTACCGGGCGGGGACCGAGGGGATCCTCCCGCGCTATCCCGTCGACTTTCAGACCCTCGAGCACCGGGCGGCCGAGATGCTGCCGGAGTGGATTCTGTCCTACGTGGCGGGTGGCTGCGGCAACGAATACACCCAACGGGCGAACATCGCGGCGTTCGAGAAATGGGGGCTCATCCCCCGCATGTTCAACGGCAAATATGAACGCGACCTGTCGATCGAACTGTTCGGAATGCACCTTCCCACACCATTGTTCACCGTTCCCATTGGTGTCATCGGCCTCTGCGCCCAGGATTTCCACGGCGATCTGCATGTGGCACGCGCCGCAGCCCGCACCGGTGTGCCGGTGGTGCAGTCCACGCTGTCCACCGACCCGATGGAGCAATTGGGTCCCGCGCTGGGCAACACCCCCGGGTTCTTCCAGCTGTACACGCCGAAGGATCGCGACCTCGCGCTCAGCCTGATCCACCGCGCCGAGGCCGCCGGATACCAGGCCCTCGTCGTCACGCTCGACACCTGGGTCACCGGCTGGCGGCCACGGGATTTGAACCGAGCGAACTTCCCGCAGCTGCGCGGATACTGCCTGGCCAACTACTTCACCGACGAAAACTTCCTTCGGCGGCTGGCCGCCAAACCCGAAGACGATGTCTCGGCCGCCGCTGCGGAGTGGGCGAGCCAGTTCGGCTATTCGCTGTCATGGGAGGACCTGCAGTGGATCCGTGAGGCCACGAGCTTGCCAGTCGTGCTCAAGGGCATCAATCACCCCGACGATGTTCGTAAGGCGATCGACCTCGGAGCCGACTGCATCTACTGCTCCAATCACGGTGGGCGACAAGCCAATGGCGGACTGCCCGCACTGGAGACCCTGCCGGATGTCGTAGCCGCGGCCGACGGCACACCGGTGCTGTTCGACTCCGGGGTACGCAGCGGCACCGACGTCGTCAAGGCCCTGGCACTGGGAGCCACCGCCGTCGGCATCGGCCGGTCCTACGCCTACGCCCTCGCCCTGGGCGGCGAAGACGGCGTAGTCCACCACATCAGGTCGATCCTCGCCGAGGCCGACCTGCTCATGGCCATCGACGGCTACCCCACCATCGCCGACCTCCGGTCGGAGGGCGCAATACGCCGGATGAACTGATCACTGAATGCTCTTGCGCGACTACCACTGGGACCGGGCCGCGTCCGCGCAGTCAGGCGATGCGGTGCGCACAATCGGACGCCAACGCGACGAATGTTCGCGGCGAAGCGCCGCCGGGTCGTCGGTAGCCGTCGGAGATGGCGGTGGAGAACTATTCGGTGCGGTCGGCGTCGAACACGGCGATGATGCTGCCGCCGAATCCTCCTTCCACCATCCGGGTGCCGTAATCTCCTGCCGCACAGGGATATTCGACGGCAGCATTGGAGTTCCGCAATGCGCACCTCGAAATCGACGCGTAGGGTGTCATGCGCGGCGGACAGGATCGGGCCAGTAGGTCGAGATACAGCTCCGCGAACTCGTTACGCTGAGCATCGTCGAGATAGGGAATGGCCAGCCCCGGCGGTTCGCAGAGAACGTGTCCAGCGGGCGGTGCTCAGGCGTGGAACACAGGCGCCCGATTGCGTCTGCACAATTGAGCGCCTGGATCCGTTACGGCGGAGGCTATTGGCGTGTACCGGTGCCGTTTTGCCGTGGGGGCTCGATGCGCACCAGTCCGGATTGGAAGGCGATGACAACGAGTTGGGCTCGGTTCTGCACGCTCACTTTCGACATGGCCCGCTGGACGTGGGTGCGCACGGTCAGCGGGCTGACGTACATCTTCTGGGCGATCTCCTCATTGGACAGGCCCTGCGCGACCATGGCGACGACTTCGCGTTCGCGGGCGGTGAGGATCTCGAGGGATTCGGCTGCGCTGACACGGCTTTCGGGGCGGGCGAGGTAGCGGGCGATCAGGGTGCGGGTCGCGGTGGGCGACAGCAGCGCGTCACCGGCGGAGACGGCACGGATGGAACGCAGAAGTTCTTCCGGGCCGACGTCTTTGCCGAGGAACCCGCTGGCGCCCGCGCGCAGGGCCTGTGCCACGTACTCATCGAGTTCGAAGGTGGTGAGGATCAGCACGCGGGTGCCGTGCAGTGCCGGGTCGGCGCAGATCTCCTGGGTCGCGGCGAGGCCGTCCACGCCGGGCATGCGGATGTCCATGACCACCACGTCCGGTTGCGCCGACCGTGCCAGTTCAACTGCCTCGCGCCCGTTTGCCGCGATGCCGACCACCTCCATGTCCTCGGCCGAATCGATCAGCAGCCGGAAGGTACCGGCGAGCAGGGCTTGATCATCGGCCAGCAGTACCCGGATGGTCATGTCTTGTCCTCGCGGTCGGGGGTTTTCGGCGGTTCGAGGGGTGGCGGTTCGAGGGGCAATTCCGTGGTGACTTCGAACCCGCCGTCGGGCCTGCGCCCCGCGTGCAGCTGCCCGCCGACCGAGACGGCGCGCTCGTTCATACCGATCAGCCCGTAGCCCTGGTGTTCTGAGATGTTGCCATCCCAATCCGGTTCGCCGCCACCGTATTCGGCCGCCGGACCGCCGCCGTCGGTCACGCTGATCGTCAGCAGCAGCCGCGAATAAACCAGCCGCACGGTCGCGGCCGCGCTGCCGGCATGCTTGGTGACGTTGGTGAGGGCCTCCTGGATGATTCTGTACGCGGTCAGGTCCGCGCCCGGGGAGAGCGGCCGCGGCGCCCCGGTGATCGATAGCGACAAGGTGAGGCCGGTCCGCTCGAAAGACGTGAGCAGATCGGGCAATTGGGCCAGTCCCGGCGTCGGTTCCAGCGGCGCGTCGGAGCCATCGTCCCGCAATAGCCCCACGGTGGCCTTCAGTTCCCGCAACGCCGCGGAGGTGGTGCCCGCCAACTGATCGAGCATCTCCTGCGCCTGATCCGGCTGACTACGCAAAAGATATGCGGCGGTGGAGGCTTGAGCGTGTGCCAGGGCCATGTGGTGGGCGACGATATCGTGCAGTTCGCGGGCGATCCGCAGCCGCTCCTCACCGACCCGCTGCCGGGCCTCCTCCTCGCGGGTGCGTTCGGCCAGTTGGGCGCGCGCGTGCAAGGCTGCCAGATAGTTTCGCCGGCTGCGCCCCGCTTCGGCGAACGCGCCCGCCACCAGCGCCGCCGCGACCAGCGTGACGCGCCCACCGGTCACCACCGGCACGAAATTGTGAAAGAGGGAGGTAACCAGCAACACCGCGCCGGAGATCACCGGCGCGACCTTGGCGGTGTACAGATCCGGCGACCAGAGCCCCAGAGAATACGCGGCGACGAACGCCGCCCCCGTAGTGAATACCGAAATCTCGAAACCCAGCGCGCCGATCACGACCCCACAGATGGTGGTAACGACAAGTACCGTGCGCGGAAACCGCCGCCGCCACAGCAACGCGAGCGAGGCCAGCGCCGACAAACCGAACACTGCCAGCGACGCCGACCGGACAACTACCGGCCCCTCCGCAGGACCATGATCGGCCAACCTGCTCGCATAGGTGGCGAAAGCACACAGCAGCACGGCGATGACCACGTCGACGGCGCGACTGTGCCGGCGCGGCCACTGCGACCATTCCGTGGCCATTTTCCTCCTCAGTCTCAGTGCACCCTAATCGGCGGGTCCCGAAGCGACCGGTAGGCCGCCTGTCCAGGGCGGCCTACCGATGCCTTTCCACTCAGGCGCGGGCGGATTCGAGTTCCTGGACCGGTTCGGCGGCCGGGGCGCGGTTCAAGCTCTCGCCCTCCACATCTACATTCGGCAGGATTTTGGCCAGCCAGCGCGGCAGCCACCACGCCTTGTTGCCGAGAAGTGCGAGCACGGCCGGGACCAGCGTCATCCGGACGATGAAGGCGTCGAAGAAGACCGCCGCCGCCAGTCCCAAGCCCATCATCTTGACCATGGGTTCGCCGCCGCCGATGAAACCGCCGAACACCGCGATCATGATGGCCGCCGCGGCCACCACCACTCGCGCGCTGTGCCGGAATCCGGTGACGATGGCGTCCTGCGCGCTCTGTCCGTGGGCGAAGGCCTCTCGCATCCGGGTGACCAGGAAGACCTCGTAGTCCATTGCGAGTCCGAATACCACGCCGATCAGGAAGATCGGCATCATGCTCATCACTGGTCCGGTCTGCTGGACTCCGATGAGGTCGGCGAGCCAGCCCCACTGGAATACCGCGACGATCACGCCGAAGGCCGCGCCCACTGAGAGCAGGAAGCCCAGTGCCGCCTTGACCGGGACCGCGATCGAACGGAACACGACCATCAGCAACAGGATGGCCAATCCTGCCACCACCGCGAGATAGGGCAGCAGCGCGTCGGCCATCTTCTGCGAGACGTCGATATTCATGGCGGTCGCACCGGTGACCAGCATGGTCGCACCGGTAGTGACCTTCAGATCGCTTGCCGCACCGCGCAATTCGTGCACGAGATCCTTCGTCGTGGTCGACGACGGACCCGTGGCGGGCACCACGGTGAGCATGGCGGCGTCACCGGCCTGATTGAACATCGCCGGCGAGACCGAGACAACCCCTTCGGTCGCCGCGAGCGTCCGGCTCGCCTGCTCGACCGCGGCCTTCGGGTCGGCTACGCCCTTGACATCCATCGCGATAGTGAGTGGGCCATTGAAGCCGGGGCCGAAGCCGGCGGCCAGTGCATCGTAGGCGCGGCGCTGGGTCGTTGAGGTCGGCTGCGATTCGTCACCCGGCATGCCGAGTTCGAGGCTCTTCACCGGCAGGGCCAGCGCACCCATGCCGACCAAGCCGATGAGGAGCACCGCCACCGGGCGGCGGATGATGAATGCGGCCCAGCGCATGCCCATGTTGGGTTTATCGTCCTGAATCGGGTCGGCCGCCAGCATATCTCGCGCGTTCGATGCCTGAGCGGCAGTGGCCTGCGCCTTGCGGAAGGCCCGCGGCATCACCGCCCGCTGGAAGAACCCGAGCAACGCGGGCAGCAGCGTCAGCGCGATGGTGACGGCAATGGCAACGGTGCCCGCCGCGGCCAGACCCATCTTGGTCAGCGCCGGAATCCCCACCACCGCCAGTCCGGCCAACGCGATCACCACAGTGAGCCCGGCGAAAACCACCGCGGATCCAGCCGTTCCGACGGCCCGGCCGGCCGCCTCCTCCGCACTGTGGCCCTCGGCGCGTTCGGTCCGGTACCGGGAGACGATGAACAACGCGTAGTCGATGCCGACCGCGAGCCCGAGCATCATGGCCAGAGTCGTTGTCGTGGTAGACAACCCGATCGCCACGATCGCGGCGATACCGACACCGATCCCGATCAGCGCGGTGAGCAACGGTAGCCCGGCGGCCGCGAACGCACCGAAGGTGATCATCAGGACAACGGCCGCGATGGCGATGCCGATAACCTCGGTCGCACCGCCCATTTCGGGCTTGGCCTGCAGCGCGGACCCACCGATCTCCACGGCCACTCCGGCGGCCTTGCCGGTGTCGGCCGCGTTCGTCAGCGCTGTCTTGGTGGAGTCGGTGAGGTTGTCACTGGTCGCCCCGTAACTCACGGTTGCATAGGCGGTCCGGCCGTCTCTACTGACCGCTCCGGTCTGGAACGGATCGAGCACGCCCTTCACCTGCGCGCCCCCCGCTACGTCCGAGACGATCTTCTCGACCGCCGCCTTGTTCACCTCCGACCCGATCTGCTGGCCCTCGGGCGCCACGAAGACGATCCGTGCTTGCGCGCCATCGGACTTTGTACCCGGGAAACGTTCGCCGAGCAGGTCGAACGCCTGCTGAGATTCGGTCCCCGGAATGGAGAACGAATCCGGCGGCGGAGTAGGCGCATTCACCGCCCCCGCCACCACAGCCGCCATAACCCCCAACCACAGCAGCAGGACCACCCGCCGCTTCTCGAACGCGAACCGACCGAGTCGGTACAGGAATTTCGCCATGCCGCCATGCTCCTTCGACGGCCCGGTAATCGGCATCGTCTGTGCGCAGGCCATCCCACGTACTGCGAACGCAGTACGTGGGATGGTCACGTACTCGATCCGCAGGATCCTCGGCGATCGGGCGACATGGAATTGACGGCCGGGCGGCCGACATAAATCGGGATCAATAACTGGAGACGCCGTTTTACGGGCAGTCGAGTCGCCGTCGATGTAGCTCGTAGATGCTATTCAGGTTCATGGCGGGTATGGCTTCATCCGCAGTCTGTCCGACGATGGGCGAGTCAATCCGCTCGAGGCGATCTGGCGTGACAGCAAAATCGGCGAGATCTACGAGGGCGCGAACGAAGTACAACTGTGGAGTATCGCTCGCGTCGCACGCGGGCGCGACCTGACCGGATAGCGGGAGCCGAATCCGGCCGCCTCGCCCGGTCAACAATGGCTTCAGCGGTCGACGAGGGCGAGGGCCGTCCACTGCACGAGATGCGGGTCGTTCGGCGGCGTCTTTTCGATCGAAGGCGTATGTCAGGGCGATCCCGCGCATGCTTGTATTGAGCAGTTCACGTGCACGCGGATAGTCCGGATGCCGGCTGATCTCGCGGCCGAACATTGAGTCTGTCGTGGCTCGAATCTTGCAGTACAACGTTCGCTCTTGGTACTCCAGTGCCGCTGCAACGAATCTGGCATGAGTACGCGCAGGCGCCGGTCAAGTTCCTGGCCGCGAGCATCACTCAACGCGTCCATCAGATCACCGAGATGCTTTCGTGCCTGGTCGAATACGAGCGCTTTGGCCGCGATCCGACCCCTATCACCCACCGCCGACACGCCATAGACGAGATCGCGGTCGGGCACCCGAACGAGCGGGTCGGCCGGTGCCGGACCATGGATCAACTTCGCCAACGGCACCTGCGGAAAAGCCAACAGCGGGATCATCGGCCACCACCCGCCAACACACCCGCCCGACCGCGGGAATCGACCCCACCAGCTAGCACTCTTGCCGACACGCCTGCCACAAAATATTGCAGGTCAGGACAGACCCTCAGTTGGCTGCAGATACGGGGGCCAACGGCGACGCCACTGCACTGGTCTGGCGCTATATGCTGAGGTACACCATCGAGCAGGACCTGTATATGGGTGAAATCGACTCGTTCAAGACTCAGCGCGAGGTGATCTCCACGGTCCCGGTGGAGCTGGCGGAAGCTGGATTCGCCGACGCCGAGGAGATCGGTCGCGGCGGCTTCGGCGTGGTGTATCGGTGCTCCCAGACGGCCTTGGATCGGACTGTGGCGGTCAAGGTTCTGACCGCCGACCTCGCGGAGGGCAACCGGGAACGGTTTGTTCGGGAGCAGCGGGCGATGGGCCGGCTGACCGGGCACCCGAACATCGTGGCAGTACTGCAGGTCGGCACCACCGCATCCGGTCTGCCCTATCTGGTGATGCCCTACTATCCGCAGGATTCCCTCGACGCCCGAATCCGTCGTTACGGTCCGCTGTCGGTGCAGGAGTCGTTGCAAGTGGGGGTGAAGGTTGCCGGGGCGCTGGAGACCGCGCACCGGCTCGGCATCGTGCATCGGGATGTCAAGCCCGCCAACATCCTGATCACCGATTACGGTGAGCCGGCACTGACCGATTTCGGGATCGCGCGTATCGCCGACGGATTTCGTACCGCCACGGGCACGATAACGGGTTCGCCGGCGTTCACCGCACCGGAGGTGCTGGCGGGAGAACAGCCGACCGCGGCGGCCGATGTCTATGGTCTGGGCGCTACCTTGTTCGCCGCGTTGACCGGGCATGCGGCGTTCGAGCGACGCAGCGGGGAGCAGATGGTGGCCCAGTTTCTGCGGATCACCACGCAGCCGACGCCGAATCTGCGCGAGCACAGCATCGACGAAGAGATCTCGACCGCAATCGAACATGCCATGGCCCGCGCTCCCGAGCAGCGGCCCGCCGCGGCGGCCTTCGGCGAGCAGTTGCAGCAACTGCAGGTCGAGCGCGGGTGGCCGGTCGATGAGATGGCGGTGCGGATCACAACGGGTGCCGAGCAGCCAGACAGAACCCCGATTCCATTGATTCCACTTGCCACCGGCCGCTCGCCGGTTCGGGGGCCCGCACCGTCTGGTTCGCGGGTCAGCGCACAGGCGTCTCTTCCTCTAGAGCTGACGAGCTTCGTCGGCCGCCGCGCCGAATTGACCGAGGCCAAGAGCCTGCTGGCGAGCTCGCGGCTGGTGACGTTGACCGGGATCGGTGGGGTGGGCAAAACCCGGCTGGCGTTGCGGGTCGCGACCGGTGCGCGACGCGACTTCACTGACGGGGTGTGGTTGGTCGAGCTCAGCGAGCTGCACGATGGTGGCCTGCTGCCGGGGGTGATCGCTGCCGCTGTGGGGTTGCGTCCGCGGGGACAGTCGGTGCTCGATGTGCTGATCGAATATCTGGCGCCAAAGCAGTTGCTGCTGGTGCTCGACAATTGCGAACAAATCGTGGATGCGGCAGCGAAGGTTGCCGAGACTCTGCTGCGGGCGTGCCCGGGGCTGCGGATCCTCGCCACCAGCCGCGAGCCGCTGGGCATCGGCGGGGAATCCGTACTGCGGGTGCGGCCGCTGACGGTTCCCGATCCAGATCGGGAACCGTCGCTGCGGGGTGCGCCCCGCTACGACGCGGTCAGCCTGTTCGTCGAACGAGCCGCCGCCGCGGTGCCCGGCTTTGCGCTCACCAAGGACAACCTCGCCGCGGTGGCCGAGATCTGCCGCCACCTCGACGGGCTGCCGCTGGCCATCGAGTTGGCGGCAGCCCGGCTGCCAGCACTGTCACCCGAACAGATCCTGCAACGGCTCACCGACCGGTACGCGCTGCTCACCCGCGGCAGCCGCAGCGCGCCGAGCCGCCAGCAGACCCTGCAGTGGTGCATCGACTGGAGTCACTCGCTGTGCACCCCGGCCGAACAGCAGGTGTGGGCCCAGCTGTCGGTATTCGCCGGCAGTTTCGAACTCGACGCCGCCGAACAGGTGTGTCGAGGCGACCTCGGAGCACAGGATCTGCTCGATGTGCTCACCGCCCTGGTCGAAAAGTCCATCCTGAATCGCGAGGAGTCGGAGTCGGTGGTGCGGTTCCGGCTGCTCGAGACGGTCCGTGACTACGGCCGCGACAAACTCGACGAAGCCGGCGAATACCTGGAATTGCGGCGCCGGCACCTGGACTGGTATCGGCAGCTCGCCGAGGACGCCGAGGCCGATTGGATCAGTCCCCGCCAGCTCGACTGGATCGCCCGCCTCGACCGCGAACAACCGAACCTGCGCGAGGCATTGGACTTCTGCTTGACCGACACCCGAGCAGGATCCGACGCCGCGTTGTCGTTCGCGGCAGCCCTGCAACTGTTCTGGTTCTCCCGAAGCCAGCTCGGTGAGGCTCGGCACTGGCTCGACCGCGCCCTCGCCGGCGCACCCGCCACTGCCACGCCGGCACGCGCCAAGGCACTGTGGCGAGCCAGCCTGGTGACCGAATCCCAGGACGATCTCCCCGCGGCATCCGCACTGGTCAGGCAGGCGCAGGCGCTCGCCGAACAGACCGAGCATCCGATCGTGCACGCGTTCGTGAACCTCACCCAAGGTCTGCACGCGGTCCGCATCGCTGACTCTGCGCGCGCCCGCGCTCCCACGGAGGCGGCCCTCGAGACGTTCACTGCACAAGGCGAGGTCTACGGGCAGGTCTGGGCCCTGCTCGGGCTCGGATGGGTGCACACATTCCGGGAGGACAGCGCAGCAGCTCTCTCGTACTTCGAGAAGGCCCTCGCGATCATCGAATCCCACGGCGAATCCGCACATCGATCATATGCCTTGTGGGGGGCGGCGATTGCCGCGTGGCGCCAGGGTGATCGCGACCGTGCGCTACAGTTGCTGCGGCAGGAGTTGCAGCTGGCCAGACAACAGAAAGACCTGCTCATGGCCGCGATAGCCCTGGAAGGTCTGGCTTGGGTCGTCGGCGCCGAGGGCAGCGCGCGACGCGCCTCGGTGTTGCTGGGCGCCGCGCAGGCACTATCTCAGGCGATTGGCGGCTCTTCCATACTGTTTGCGGGCCTGGCGGTCCACCATGAGGACTGCGAGCGAGCCGTCCGTCGCACGCTCGGCCAGCGATCCTTCGAGGCCGCCTACCGCGAAGGCGCCGCACTCGATCTCGACGCCGCGACCGACTACGCCCTAGGAGAGCAACCAAGGGCCGCGGCTGCTGATCCGGCGAAGCTGACCAGACGGGAGCAGGAGGTTGCCGACCTCGTCGCCGACGGCCTGACCAACAGGGCCATCGCCACCCGCCTGGTCATCTCGCTGCGCACCGCTGAGGGACACGTCGAACACATCCTGACCAAACTCGGATTCACCTCCCGCGCCCAGATCGCCGCCTGGGTCGCCGAGCGGAGCCGACCCGCACACGGTTGAAGGTGTCGGACTGGGTCATCCCTTTGAACGATCGGCGAGATCACCCCACGCCGCCCGTGTGATCCGGCCACTCTGTACGCGTCCTCGGAGCGGGCGAAACGCGGACGACTGTCCAGAGGAAAGCCATGCCGATGAAGCCGAGCCCGGGGTGACGCCGGAACTGATGCCGACGAGGCCATCTTGGCCTGCTGTTTTCATGCCGAATGCCATCTCGGTTGTCGGGCGAGCAGCGTGGGCCGCAAAGCGTGGGGTGGGTCGAGGAGGACGTCGTAGAGTGTGGTGCGCCGGGTCACCTGCCTGCCGAGTTCGCCGACCGTCGCCGCCGGTTCGGCTTCATAGAGTCGCCGGCCGTGGGCGGCGCCGGCGGCCTGATGTTCTCGTCCATGAGGGTGCCGACGACGTCGTCGACTCCGGCCTGCAGCAATTGCCGGACTCCGGATATGCCGGTCTACACCCACGATGCCTGGAACGCAACGACTCCTCGAAGCCTTCGCCGCTGCCCGCTGCGGCTGCGGTGGCCGAGGAGACGCACTGATCCCGCGGGACTCAGCACATGGGACCGACCATGGTCTTGACTGTCAACTTTCGTGCACAGCCTCTCCCGAGATGGCCCAGCAGGCAGGCAGGATTCCCGCCCCGCGCAGGAGCGTCACAACAGTCCCTTGAATACGTTCCGTCGACGGGTGAGCCCGGTCAGCGAGCTTGCCGCCGGCTCCTTCAGTGTGGTTGGGAGAACTTGGGGCCGGAGTAGCGAGTCCGGATCGCGGTGATCAGCTGAACGTGCTGATTTTGTGTCACGTCCGCCACGCAGAGGCGGTAGCTGCCCAGTTCTTCGGTCGCGGGGTTACGCGCGTGCAGGAGGTGGTTGGTGTCACGGCCGTAGGCGACGTCGATGGTGCCGGACCACAATTCTTGAAAGTCCTTGTCGGAGTGAAGCCGTCGTATGAGGGCATGTGCTTGTTCGCTGCCGCGGTAGCGTGCGAGAGCGCCTTTGATGGTGGCGACGGAGTAGGCGGCTTCGCTGCGCCATTGGAGGAGGACGGTCCGGGCGATCGGGCTGAACAGCCATGCCGGGATGCACTTGGTTTCATTGAGGTCAGGTGTGAGTGACCAGAATAATCCGTTGCAGGCCAGTACATTCCACATTGGATCCACGTAGGCCGCGAGTACTCCCCGTACTTCGAGGTCATGGAGGTAGGCCATGAGTCCGACATTCTCGTTCACGCACTGACGAAGGTTCTCCACTGCCGGGAGATCCTGTGCGGGAGTCCGTAGGTCCCATAGGTGACGCGCCAGCACCGGTGTGAGTTTGTAACCGGCGATGATCATTTCGAGTGTCTCGATGGATGGGGTGCGTTCGCCGCGCTCGATTTGGCTGAGATAGGAGGGGCTGATCCCGTGCCGTGCATGAGCGGTGACGCGGGATAGTCGCAGGTGATCTCGGATTAGGCGCAATGTGGTGGGTAGGGTCGGGAGATGTTGTTGCGGTGTGTATCTGGGCTTGTTGGGCCCGTGGTGACGGGAGTGCCGAGTCAGGGGTAGCTCCTCGCCTGTCGGCTGCCTTCCGTCGTGGGGAGGACTCAGGTAGGCTGAGCGGTTCGTTTTGAGGTCCATGGACCGAGTCTTGACATCCGGGCGGTGACCGTCAAGATCACTACGGGGACAACGTGTCCTGGGGCTATCTGCGAGAGTGTGTGTTGTAGGTGCGCAGCGTGCCCGCCGACAACCGCGCTTTCACCTTGGGGATGACCTCGCCGAAGGTCGGCACCGCCGCACCGGTGGTGATGAGATCGGCGGGAGAGATACCCATCTGGGTCAGCAGCACTCGCGCGGCGGCAATGGTCTCGGCGTTCGCCGCAGGCTGAGTCAGTGTCGTCATCGCCGCGCCGCCTCGAGGACGCGCAGGCTCGCGGCACACAACTCGTCGAGCGCGGCGGGCGGATGGATCAGCAACTGGTTGCGGGTGCGGTGCCCTATCAGCAGGGCACGGTCTCCGATGAACAGGCTCACCCGGCGCCGCAGCCGATACGGGATACGGAAGAATCCGCCCGCGGTGACAAGGACCGGCCCATCCGCGGCCGGGCGGGCCAGCAGCACACCCGCATCCAGGCAGCTCAACTCCAGGCGAGTTCCCGGCCGCCAGTCCAGGGCCGCGTAGGCGTGCTTGTCGATGACGCGTCCGGCTTCCCCGACGGTGCACATCCCGTAGACGACTTCACTGTTGGCGACACGCGTCGCGGTCGTGGACAGGGGGCCGTGGATGAGTTCCTGCAGCGGTGACTGGGGCGGGATGACGGGTGTGATCACCGTCGATCACCCCCGCCAGCAAACATTCCCGAGGGTGCCGCAGAGTCGATTTCCGGCAGATGTGCCACATATCGGTGCAGGTCAGAGCATGGAATCACTGGTCAACCGATGGCTGGCTGGCGAGCCTTTTCGACCGCCGACACCGCGACAACACCATCGCGGCCCTCGTGGCCGCCCACGATACCGATGACACCGACACCCATCGACGGATGCTTCGACAACGCGTCACCGACGCCGAAGCTCGACTCGCGCGCCACCTCGCCGCCATCGAGGTCGGAGTCGATCCACAAGCCCTCGTCGCGGCTATGAACACGGCACAAGCAGACAAAGCGGCAGCCGAAGCCGAGTTGAAGAGCCTGCCCAAAATCCAGCGGCTCACCGACACCGAAATCCGCAAGTTGATCGACTCGCTCGGCGACGTCCGCGCCGTCCTCACAGCAGGAGACCCAGTCGACAAGCTGCAACTGTATCGAGCACTGGATCTACAAGTGCGCTACAAGCACCAACAGCAACTCGCAATCGTTGGTGCCACCCCCTGTGGGGTTAGCACTGGTGTCCGGAGGGGGACTTGAACCCCCACGCCCGATAAAGGGCACTAGCACCTCAAGCTAGCGCGTCTGCCATTCCGCCACCCGGACCGGTGTTGCTGAGCAAGGGTAACGGATGGGTGGGGAAGTGTTGAAATCGGTTGGGTTCAGTGGGTGCCGGTGATTGTTTGCATCACTGGGCGCCAGGTCTCGACGGGGTCGCCGCTGCGTCGGGCATATTCCCGATGTCGGCGCATCCGCTCAGCAGGTTCAGCAATTCGTCGACGGTGGCGACGGATACTGCGCCCCATCTCTCCAGGTGAATGGTCTGATCAGCATGTCGTCCGCAGTTGGCTTCGAACGGGATTTCGAGGCACCTTCCACGGGGCGCATTGGGTGCTGGCCCAAACCCGATCGGCGTCGCACCGAGTTCCGAGATCGATGTGGCAGGCTGGCCGCATGCGTATTGCCGTTGTTGCCGGGCCGGATCCCGGCCATGCGTTTCCGGCGCTGGCGCTGTGCGAACGGTTCCTGGCCGCCGGTGACGATCCGGTGCTGTTCACCGGACCGCGTTGGTTCGACGCGGCCAAGCGGGCGGGTATCGCGGTGCGCAGACTCAAGGGGCTCGCGCCGCGCACGGTCGACGACGACAGTGATGCCGGACAGCGCATACATGAACGTGCGGCCCACATTTCGACCGAAATCCTGCCCGATTTGAGCGCGATGCTGCCCGAGCTCGTGGTGTCGGATGTGCTGACCGCCGGTGGCGGGATGGCTGCCGAGCGACTCGGTGTGCCGTGGGTTGAACTATCGCCGCATCCGCTGTATCTACCGTCGAAGGCGTTGCCGCCCATCGGCAGTGGCCTCGCGCCGGGGGAGGGGGTGCGTGGCCGCCTACGTGACGGCATGTTGCGCACCATGACCGCCCGCGCCATTCGCAATGGTCTGCGTCAACGCGAGCAGGCCCGTGAAAGCGTCGGACTGCCCGCCGCCGACCCGGGGCCGGCGGCCCGCCTGATCGCTACCCTGCCCGCGCTCGAGGTGTCGCGCCCCGACTGGCCCGAGCACACCCACGTCGTCGGCCCGCTGCTGTGGGAGCCGACTCCGAAAATCCTGCAACCACCGTCCGGCGACGAGCCGCTGGTGATGGTGGCGCCGTCGACCGCGCACACCGGTGTCGCGGGCATGGTCGAAACCGTGCTGACCGCACTGGACGGAGCGGGTGCCCGGGTGGCCGTTTCCATGCTCGACACCCCGCCCGCCGATCTGCCGCCATGGGCAACCGCCGGACTCGGCCGCCAAGACGAACTGCTTACTCATGCTTCGGTCGTGGTCGGTGGCGGCGGCCACGGTCTGCTGGCGAAATCTCTGCTCGCGGGTGTGCCGATAGTGACGGTTCCCGGTGGCGGCGACCAGTGGGAACTGGCCAATCGTGCTGCCCGCCAAGGCAGTTCGATCCTGGTTCGCCCGCTGACCGCCGACGCGGTGCGCTCCGCGGTGCTCGACCTGCTCAACACGCCCGGTTACCGGGCCGCGGCGCAACGGGCAGCCGCGGGCATCGCGGACGTCGCCGACCCCATTCGTATCTGTCACGGCGTGCTCAGCGTGCGGACCCACTAGTGGCCTGCTGTGCCATTTCCGAGCCGACACCGCGCGCAGATCGAGCGGCCGGAGTGAACGGCCGCATGGGCGCGAGTATCTTGAATACGGTGCGGTTGACGGAGTTCCAGGAGCTGTTGCACACCGAATTCGGTGTGGCCCGCGGCGATGCGCTGCTCGAGGACCACACGATCCCGGCGCTGGGTGGACGAACGGGGGCTGCCGCCATCGAAGCGGGTATCGACCCGCGTGATGTGTGGCGTGCGCTCTGCGCCGACTTCGACGTACCGAGATCACGCTGGTGACCGAGCGCAGGGAGGCCGCGATATACACCGCACCGCCGGTCGCGGCGGAGCCGAGCGCTGGCGAGGCGTGGCGGTGACCGACCACGGTTACCGCTTCGACGAGCGGCTGCGCATGATCCCCACCGATCATGAGGAATTGGCCGCGCGCGTTGCCGCGGCGCGGCCGGTCGACTTCGCCGAATTCCGCAAGCTCGGCATCGAGCTGATGCTCCTCGGCCGCTACGCCGAGGCCCTCGATCATCTCGATCGCGCTCTTGAACTCGCCGATAGTGACTATCGCCGGATGTCGGTCTGGATCAACCTCGGCGATGTCTACCACTACGGGGGTGACACCGTCACCGCCGAAACGCTGTATCGCCGAGCCGTGGACCGAGCCACCGATTCCGAGGTGCTTTCGTTCGCGCTGCAGCACCTGGGCAAGGCCCTCGCCGAACAGGGCAGACTGTCCGAGGCCAGGGCTCGGCTCACCGAGGCGTTGAAACTGCGCGTCGTCGAGGGGGATACCGAGCTGATCGAATCCACGCGTACCGCCCTCGACCTTCTCGACGATCTGCCCACGACCTTGCCGCCGAAGGTTGCCGCAGTGCTGGGTGACGATCCCGCGTGGTCGCGGGAACACGAGGGGATGAGCGGCGGTGTCGCGCATGTCGATGATGCCTACTGGGTCAAGCGGGGCCCGCAGGCCGCCGCTGAATTTGTGCGACTGAATTGGTTGCGGGGCAAGGGGATTCAACTACCGGACATTGCCGTGTTCGAAGAGGACGTCTTGGTGCTCACCGACGCGGGTCTGCCGAGCCTGGCCGCCGAGCCGACGGAATCGGTGGGCGCGGTCATGGGCGCACTGCTGCGGCGTCTGCATGACATTCCCGTCGCCGAATGCCCGTTCGACGGCCGGTTGGATGTAATGCTGGCGCAGGCGCGGCGCCGGGTGCTGGAGGGTTTGGTCGATGTCGACGACTTCGACGACGACCACCGAGGGCTGACGCCGGAACAGATCTACCAACGCCTGCTCGCCGAACGTCCGCTGGCGGAGGATCTGGTTGTCGCGCACGGTGATTTCACCCCGGCCAATGTGCTTGTCGGTGGTCTGCTGATCGACGTCGGCGGCTTGGGTGTCGCGGATCGATACCGCGACCTGGCCCTGGCTCGGCGCGATCTGCTCGAGGATTTCGGTGCCGACGAATTGCGCGCGTTCTATGCTGCCTACGGGCTCGCCGAGCCGGACCGACGGCGACTGGACTACTACCGACTGCTCGACGAACTCTTCTGAGCTCAGCCCTTTTTCGCGTAGTGGCGCGCGGCCTTGGTTCGATTGCCGCAGGTCGCCATCGAATGCCATCGGCGGGTGCCGTTTTTCGAGGTGTCGTAGAAGAACAGCACACAGTCCGGATGGGCGCATTGGCGGATCCGGTCGGGTGCCTCGGCCAGTAGCCGCAGCAGGTTATCGGCGGCGAGCCAGGCTGGGAGCCAAGTGGTTTCGGGTACGTCGACGATGTCGGCGGGTCCGGTATCGGTCAGGAGGCGTCGGATCCGGCCGTGGCCGAGTACTTCGTTGAGCGCGGTGTGCGAGGCATGTTTCACCACGTCGTAGATGGCGGCGCGAGCGGTGAGTACCGCTTGCAGGGTCCGCTCATCCGTCTTCGCGCGATCATCGAGTCCCGCCGTGGCGAGCCAGATGCCCAGACCGGTGACATCGATGAGCAGATCCCGCGGTCCGTCCTGGTTCCACCGAGTGTTCAGCAGGTCGAGTGCCAGCGGTTCACCGAGGTGGGGGCGTGGATCGGGCATACCTGAGGGTAACGATCTCCCCGTCGTCTCCAGGGCAACCACCACCGTTCTAACTATCTAAACCGATTTTAAAGGTTGACGGACGCAGCCCCATCGCCTAAGTTCTAACTGGTCAAATTAACTTGACCAGTTAAAAATTCCAGGAGGATCACGATGACGACAGCTATCGCGCCCGAGTTGGTCACCGGACACGTCGGCCTGAATGTCTCCGACCTGAACCGATCAGTGGACTTCTATCGGCGCGCATTCGGGTTCGAGCAGCTCGCTGCCAGTACCGACGACGACAAGCGTTGGGCTTTCCTGGGTGCCAATGGCAAGCTCGTGCTGACCCTCTGGCAGCAGTCCAATGGCGCGTTCTCCACTGAAACCCCTGGCCTGCACCATCTTTCGTTCCAGGTCGACACCGTCGAACAGGTGCGCACGATCGAGGCGCTGCTGCGGGAACTCGCGGTGAGTTTTGCCCACAATGGTGTGGTCGCGCACGGCGAGGGCGTCGCCTCGGGCGGCATCTTCTTCACCGATCCCGACGGCATCCGCCTCGAGGTCTACGCACCCACGGGCGCCGAACACGCTCCCGCGCCCAGCGGTGCCGCTCCGACCTGTGGATTCTTCTGAGCCGGAACACGTCGAACACGTCAGGAGGATCCTGATGAGCCACTTCCATTCGGGCGAGATCGCCGTGCAGCGGCGAATGGGCCAGGCGCATATCGCCGACCGGGTGGGGCGGATGATTCGCGCCGACATCCCGGATATCGCAGCCGGGTTTCTGGCGGAGCAGCCGATGGTGGTGCTCGGGGCTGCGGACCTCGCGGGAAGGGTGTGGGCAGGGTCGTTGGTCGGATCGCCGGGGTTCGTGCGTGTCATCGATGGCGAGACGATCGCGATCGATGCTTTTCCGGTCGCCGGAGATCCACTGCACGAAGCGCTGACTCGTCCTGCCCGGATCGGCATGATTGCGCTGCAGCCGCAGCGGCGAAGGCGAATGCGCGTCAACGGATCTGCGACGCCAAAACAGGCGGGCCTGCTGATTACCGTCGATCAGGTGTATTCGAACTGTCCGAAGTACATCTCGCGCAGGCAGATCGAATCGTATCGCCCCGATATAGACCTACCGGCACCCCTGCATGGCACGGAACTCGATGCGCGACAGCGTGGACTGATCGGCGCGGCGGATGCCTTCTTCGTCGCCACAGCGGATACCGACGGCAATGCCGATGCCTCCCATCGCGGCGGAAATCCCGGATTCCTGCAGGTGCTTTCACCGACTCGGCTGAGATGGCCGGACTATCAGGGCAATTCGATGTTCATGACACTCGGAAATATCGCGGTGAACCCACGCTGCGGCATCCTGATCCAGGACTGGGCCACGGGCGCAACCCTTCACCTCACCGGAACCGCCGAATTGTCCTGGGCACCCGAAACCTTCACTGCCGGAGCTCAGTGCTCGATCGACTTCACCATTACGGAAGTGGTCGAGCTCCCTGGCCCGGGCCCGCTCCGCTGGGGCCCGGCCGAACTCTCCCCAGTCAACCCATGACCTCATACCCGAGAAGGGAATTGCCATGCGACCTCCGCTGCCGCCGTTCGACCTGGAATCCGCCAAGGCCAAGGTGCGCGCCGCCGAGAATGCCTGGAACACCAGGGATCCCGAGCGCGTCGCCGCCGCGTACACCGAGGATTCGGTGTGGCGCAACCGCGCCGAGTTCTTCACCGGACGCGCGGCCATCGTCGAATTCCTCACCCGAAAGTGGTCCATCGAAAACGGGTACGCACTCCGCAAAGATCTCTGGGCCTTCGAAGACAACCGCATCGCGGTCCGCTTTCAGTACGAATGGCATGATGAATCCGGCCAGTGGTGGCGCAGTTACGGCAACGAGCAGTGGGAGTTCACCCCGGACGGTCTGATGTCGCGACGCGAAGCGAGCATCAACGATGTCCGCATCGACGAATCCGACCGCCGCATCCTCGGCCCGCGCCCGCAGGGTGACGAATCTGTTCTGCCGCAGCGGTAATCGGTAGTACCGGGGCAATCCGTCTCCTGACCGGGCATCGCGTGTACGCGGTGCCCGGTTGGTGTGCGGGGTCGATGCTCAGGCGACGACGGTCTCGGGCTGGGTTGGGACGTCGGTAAGTTGGCGCTGACGATGGAACAGGCCGAATGCGAGCATGCCGAATACGATTCCGATTGCGGCCGCGATGCTGAACGCCGCGTCCAACCCGTCGACGAACCGCGACAATGTCATTGGTCGTGTGTCATCGGCGACTTCGCGGAATACGGTGCCCAGCACTGCGACTCCGAGTGCGAGGCCGAGCTGCCGCGCGGTATTCACCGCGCCCGCGGCGATCCCGCCCTGGTGCGGCGGCACCGCGGCCATCCCCACCGCGACAAGGGCAGGCGCGTTGATGCCGATTCCGGCGCCGATCACCACGAATCCGGGAACCAATGCTGCCCAGGATGATTCGGTATCGATGATGGTCATCAGCCCGGTGCCGATACCGACCAGCACCAGACCGGCGCCGATCGTCCATTTCGGTGAAACATCGTGCAGCAGTTTGCCGAATGCGCCGGCGACCACGAACGCCGTCGCGGCCATCGGCAGCATGGCCAATCCGGCGCGCATGGGCGACATATGCAACTGCTGCTGCAGCCAGAGCGAAATAAGGGGCGTGGCGGCGAAGGCCGCGAACGTCTGTCCGGACGCGGAGACAAGGGTGGCGCCGAAATTGCGATTACCGAGCAGGGCCAGCGGGAACATCGCCGCAGCACTGCGGGATTCGAGGAATGCGAAGGCCAACAGTGCGACCGCACCGAGTGCCAGGGCGAGCAGTGTATGCCCATCGGACCAGCCGTGTTCACCGCCGCGGATGACACCGTAGGTGACCGATGTCGCCGCAGTCGCGAACGCGAGCATGCCCGGCACATCGATGGCCCGATCCGCCTGCCGCACCGACGGCTGGAAAACAATGGCGGTCAATACGATCGCCAATACCGCGATCGGCAGATTTACGAAAAAGATCCAACGCCACGACAGCGCCTCGGTGAGCACACCGCCTAGCACGACACCGATTCCAGCCGCGGCACCCGATACCGCGCCCCAGACGCCGAAGGCGACACCGCGATCACGGCCGGTATAGGTGGAGTGCAGCAGCGATAGGGTGGTCGCGAACATCGCGGCCCCGCCGATACCCTGTAGTGCCCGCGCCGCAATGAGACTCGCCGAGGTGTCGGCGATCCCGCAGATCAGCGAGGCGAGCGCGAAGACGACGAGTCCGGCGAGATAGGCGCGTTTCGCACCGACCCGGTCGGCCAACGAACCGAGCATCAGCAGCAGCGCGGCCAGCGCGAGCGCATATCCGTCCATGACCCACTGCAGTCCGGACAGACCGGTGCCGAGATCGGCGGCGATGTCGGGAAGCGCGACATTGACGATGGTGACGTCGATGAGCAGCATCAGCGTGCCAAGGCACGCGGCGAATAAGGGCAGCCATTTCCTCACGGGAGCCTCCGAGGCGATTCGAATGATATCGACACCCAGAGTGGGGCAGGCGTTGATATCCACATAGTCGCGCGGCGATGTGCGTTAGATTCCTCCTGTGCAATCCGAAGATGGCGTGGATTCCTCCATACTCGATGTCCTCGACAAGCAGATCCTGCACGCCTTGGTGACCGATGCGCGCATCCCGTTCGCCAAGCTCGGCGCGATTCTGGGGGTGTCGGAGCAGACGGTGGCGCGGCGCTACCGATCGCTGCGGCAACGCGGCATTCTGCATGTATCGGGGCAGGTCAACGCGGTGCCGCTCGGGCATGCGCGCTGGGTGATCCGGCTCCGATCGACCCCGGACAAGGCGGCCCGGCTGGCCGAATCGCTGGCTCGCTTTCCGGATCTGAGCTGGGTCACACTGCTGTCCACCGGATCCGAGGTGACGTGCGTGAGCAGGCCGCGCTCGGTCGAGCGGCGCGACAAGCTGCTGATGCAGACCTTGCCCCAGGCCAGTCAGGTGATCGGGCTGACCGCCCACGAGGTGATCCACCGCTTCCCGCTCGATGAGGAGTGGCCGCATTTCGGTCACCTGTTCACCGCGGCGCAACTGCGCGAACTCGGTCCGCGGCCGCCGTGGCGGGCCGATACGGGACCGGAAGCGCCGGTGGAACTTTCGGCGCAGGACGAGGCGATGCTGGCGCTGCTCGGCCGCGACGGCCGCGCGCCCTACGCCCAGATCGCCGCCGAAATCGGTTGGACCGCAACGAGAGTAGCGCGTCGCATGGCCGAACTCGTCGAATCCCGGGTGCTGTACTTCGATCTCGATTTCGCGATCGAACGGATGGGGTACGCGGTGCGGGCGGCGCTATGGCTGCGCACGCGGCCGGCGGATCTCGAGGCGGTGGGCACCGCGATGGCAACCCACCCGGAGATCGTCTTCATTGCCGCGACCACCGGACCGACCAATCTGATGGCGTCGCTGATGTGTCGCGATACCGCGCACCTCTACCGGTATGTCACGCAGCGGCTGGGTGCGCTCGATGGGATCGCGGATGTGGAGGTGACGCCCGCGTTGCGGGTGTACAAGCAGGCGCAGACGTTGCTGGACAGCGATCGGATTTCGCTGGTGCGGTGAGGAGGGGTTCAGCGCTCGGAAAAGGGGCTGCGATCGGCCGTAGCGCGGCGGTTGCCAGGTCGGAAAGTTCGGGGCGCGTGTTGTCGGGCGCGTCGCTTGACTCGAACACCTGTTCGTCTAGGCTGGTCATCAGAACTTGTCGGTGCCGCCCTCTAATGTGGGCGCCAACCACGAACGAGACTTACCCGGCGAAAAGGGGATCAGGATATGGCACCACAGGCGTACGACCGTGATAAGGCGCTCGAGCTGGCGCTGGCTCAGGTCGAGAAGAGCTTCGGCAAGGGCGCGGTCATGCGTCTCGGTGAGGAGGCGCGCCAGCCCATTTCGGTGATCCCGACCGGATCCATCGCCCTGGACGTTGCGCTCGGCATCGGCGGTCTGCCGCGCGGCCGCATCGTCGAGGTCTACGGTCCGGAGTCCTCGGGTAAGACGACCGTCGCACTGCACGCGGTGGCCAATGCCCAAGCCGCGGGCGGCGTGGCTGCCTTCATCGACGCCGAGCACGCGCTCGATCCCGATTATGCGCGCAAGCTGGGCGTCGACACCGACGCACTGCTCGTCTCCCAGCCCGATACCGGTGAGCAGGCGCTGGAAATCGCCGACATGCTGGTGCGTTCGGGCGCGATCGACATCATCGTCATCGACTCGGTCGCCGCGCTGGTACCGCGTGCCGAAATCGAGGGCGAGATGGGTGACAGCCACGTCGGTCTGCAGGCGCGCTTGATGAGCCAGGCGCTGCGCAAGATGACCGGTGCGCTGAACAACTCCGGCACCACCGCCATCTTCATCAACCAGCTGCGCGAGAAGATCGGCGTGATGTTCGGTTCGCCCGAGACCACGACCGGTGGTAAAGCGCTGAAGTTCTATGCCTCGGTGCGCTTGGATGTGCGCCGCATCGAGACGCTCAAGGACGGCAGCGATGCGGTCGGCAACCGTACCCGCGTGAAGGTCGTGAAGAACAAGGTCTCGCCGCCGTTCAAGCAGGCCGAATTCGACATCCTCTACGGCCAGGGCATCTCCAAGGAGGGCTCGCTCATCGATATGGGTGTCGAGCAGGGCTTCATCCGCAAGTCCGGCTCCTGGTACACCTACGAGGGCGACCAGCTCGGCCAAGGCAAAGAGAACGCCCGCAAGTTCCTGCTGGAGAACACCGACGTCCGCGACGAGATCGAGAAGAAGATCAAGGAGAAGCTCGGCATCGGCGCCGATGTGACCGCCGAGGGCGCGGCCACTGAGGTCCCCGCCGACTTCTGATCCGATGACCCCTCGGCGCCCAGCCCCGCATCCCACCCGGCCCGCACCCGATACAACGCGCCCGGACCCGGTAACCGAGGCCCGTCGCCGCCTGAACGAACTACTGTCCGCCTCAGGCCGCCCACCCATCCCAACCTCCACCGGTTCCGGCTCAGAGGAGTCCGAACCGGATCGGGTGCGATGGTCACAGAACGATTCGGAGGCCGCCGGTCTCCGGCCGAGCGAGTCCGAGTCCGGACGTGTCCGGCACTCCGCGGTTGATTCAGCGGGCGCTGGGCCGCGGACCGGTGGTTTCGAGTGGAGCCGTGGTCGGCGGTCCGAGATCGACTTGCAGGCCGATGGTTTCCAATCGACGGCGCCGGAGCTCGGACGCGGCGGATGGTCCGACGGTGGCTCAGACGCCGACCAATTTCATTCGGGTGAGTCCGAAGTAGGTCGGGCCAGGAAGCCCGAGGGTGACTCGGTGGATGCTGGTCCTCGGTTGACCGAGTTCGGTTCGGAGGCTGCGGATTTCCGGTCGGATGAGTTCGGTGCGGGGCCAGGGCGATGGTCTGAGGGAGATTCGAGGGGAGTGGGTTTTCGGGGGAGAGGGCAGGGGGATAGGCGGGTCCGGTTGGCCGAAGGTGGTTTGGCCGATTCGGACATCATGGGAACTCGGTCGAACGCGCCCGATCCGCAGCGGGCGCGTTCGACCGGGTCCCGGCGCGGTCGCGGGCGTCGGAACGAGTTCCGGCGCAACGACTCCCACTCGGCTGACTTCCAGATTTCTGAAGGCCGATGGGCGGATCCGGTGGCGGCCGGATCCGAGGAGGGTGCGCGACAAACAGGTACCGCTGTCCCCCGTGTACGCGGGGATGATCCGCGGTCCCGTGCGGAGCGCAGTCCCCAAGGCGGGACGGTCGAGCAGGCAAAGGAGGCGTGTCTTCGCCTGCTCGCCGTCCGCGCCCGCAGCCGTGCCGAACTAGCACAGCGTCTCGCCGCCAAGGGCTTTACCCCCGAGATCACCGAACGCGCCCTTGACCGCTTCACCGAGGTCGGCCTGATCGACGACGCAGCCTTCGCCGAGCAGTGGGTCCACTCGCGTCACACCTTCTCCGGCAAGGGCAAACAAGCCCTCGCCCAAGAACTTCGCCGCAAAGGCGTATCCAAGTCCGACGCAGCCTCCGCCCTCGACGCCATCACCCCCGACGACGAGGAACAACGCGCCACCGAACTGGTCCGCCGCAAACTACGCACCATGCCCACAAACCTGGACCGCGACAAAACAATCCGCCGCCTCGTCGCCATGCTCGCGCGCCGCGGCTACAACCAATCCACCGCCTTCACCGTCGTGAAAGCCGAACTCGCACAGGCCCAGTCCGACACGCCGGATCCCGACTGAGCTCTGGCAGCCCGCCCCGCCCGCGTGCGGCCTTGGTCGCCCACATGGCTCTTGCTCGAGGCGCGCGTGCGACCGCGCATGTGTCGTGGTGAACAAGGCGGCAGGTAGGGCTGCGGACTGGCCTCAGTTGTTAGAGGTGAAGGCCGGGGCGAGAACTTCTTCGCACCATTGGCGGAAGGTGGTGGGGGTTGTGGATCGGGGGGTACGCGGTTCGGTGTTGTCGAGGCCGTTCTCCTTTGCCTCCAGCATGTCGTACATGCCCTGGGCCACTGCCTCAGACATTCCGGATTCGAGCATTGCGGCTTTGTAGGCTTCCCCGGAGACTTGTTGGAACCGGATCGGGCGGCCCAGCACTTCGGACATGATTCGCGCCATGTCGTTGTTGGACAGGTCTTCCGGGCCGAGTACGGGGACGCTGTCGTATCCGCTCCACGAGTCGTCGAGCAGCAGTTCGGCGGCCACGGCGGCGATATCGCGGGTCGCGCAGGTGGGGCGTTTCAGATCGGGGGACAGCGGTGCGAAGAACATGCCCTGGCTCTTGATTACCTGGACCTGCCAGAGGAAATTGTCCATGAACGAAGGCATCGTCAGCGCACGGTAGTTCACGCCGGTGCTCGCGATCAGATCATCCATCGCCAGTGATGCCGTGACCAGTCCGGCGTTTCCAACCGACGCGGCCCCGCGCCCAAGGCCGGAAACTCCGACGACGCGCTGGATGCCCTGGCTCGTGAACGCCTCGCACGCGGGCCGGGTGAAATCCAGAAAGGCCGCGTCGAGACTGGTGGTCTGCCGATTCGGCGGAAGCAGCCAGAATACGGCATCGGCACCGGCGAATGCCTTGGTGACGACATCGATATCCCCGTGCGAACCTAGGACGACTTCGACGCGTTCGCGGATTTCGGTGGGCAGGCGTGCGGGATCACGCGCGATGACGCGGACCGGGACATCGCTGGCGAGGAGATGCGGGAGGACCTGACGGCCGATATTGCCGGTAGGGGCGGTAACAACGATCATGACGACCTCTGCTCGAGTGATGTGGCACTGGCCAGTCAAGTCGGCGTGGCACCGAACCTGAAGGACCGATTGGATAAGCGTTGATACCGTGGGGATATGAGTGATCTGGAGGTTCGGCAACTCCGATACTTCGTGGCCGTCGCGGAGGAACTGCACTTCGGACGCGCGGCCGAGCGACTGGGGATGGCGCAACCACCCCTGTCCCGGGCGATTCGGGAACTGGAACGTCAACTGGGCGTTCAACTTTTCGAGCGCACCACCCGACATGTCGTGCTCACCCCGCCCGGCGCGACCTTGCTCCGCGACGCACGGACCGCACTCGATGCCGTCGCGGCGGCCGCTCAGCGCGTCCGCCACGTCGGCCGGCCCGCGCCGGGTCTACGGCTCGCGCTCAAAGCCGACTACGACGCCGGACTCCTGCCAAAGATTCTCGAGACATACCACCTCGAGGAAGTCGCAGTTCCGGTCGAGTTGATATTGGGTGGTCGGGGCGAGCAAGTCCCGGCCCTGCTACAGGGCCGTGCGGATGTCGCCCTCGTGTCCACCCCGTACGACGACCGGGGTCTGGACGTCGAACCGCTGCTCACCGAACCCCGCCTGGTCGCGCTGGCCGCATCCGATCCGCTCGCCGCCCGGGCAACCCTCTGCCTGGCCGACCTGGCCGGTCGAACGCTGCCAGACGGAATTCCGGCCGACCGCGACGGCCTCGTGCCACCTTCGGAAACCCCGCGTCTCATCCGGGATCTGGCGCAGATCTTCAACCTGGTCGAACTCGGCAACAGCATCTGGTTCCCGCCCTCCTCGGTCGCCCGCCGCCACCCTCGCCCCGGCATCGCCTATCGCCCCGTCACCGACCTGAAACCAACGACCCTCGCGATAGCCTGGCCGCAAAACTGCCAATCACCCGCCGTGGCCGCGTTCGTCCGCGCAGCCACCGCGGTGGCAGCGGCCACCTACTGCTCCGAATCCAGCCCGCGCGCGGAAACTTTCACCTCCGCGCTCCACTCCGAGAGCGAAGAACTCGGTAGCACCGTGCCGTTGTCCTGATCATCAGCCACGCATCGACGCGCATCGACAACTTCGCGCACATGCCGAACCCCTTGGCAGCCGCACAGCCCGATTACCGAATTGTGGTCGTGACAAGCAGCAACGAAAACCGAGTCGGCCCGAAAATGGGGTCCGAGCGTGCACTTTCCGCGAAATCTGGCAATGGCGGGATTCGAGAAGCGCAGCGCTCGGACTCGGCCGGACTCAGGACTTCTGCGTGATATCCATCCCTGGAGTCGCATCGGTCAGAATCGAGTCGGCCGCCACGACAGCCGCACCCTTGGTCCGCTTGCGCGAGCGCAACCGCTGCTCCAGCTTATTGGCCACGAAAGTCAATGTGCTGTTCAGCAGAATCATCACCACGGCGACGACCATCAGTGCGGGCACCGTATTGCGTTCGGCCGCACCGAGTTGCGAGCCCTGACGCACGATCTCGAGGTAGGTGATCTGGTAACCGAGCGCCGAATCCTTCAGCGCCACAACCATTTGCGAGATCAATGCGGGCAGCATCGCGGTAATCGCCTGCGGCAGCAGGATCAACCGCATCAGCTGTCCCTTGCGTAGACCCAGCGCCACCGCGGCCTCGGTCTGTCCCTTCGGCAGCGATTTGATGCCCGCGCGCACGATTTCGGCGATGACCGAACCGTTGTAGACGGTCAACGCGATCACCACGGCCCATAGCGCGAGCTGATCGACCTTGAACACCTTGTAGTCGGAGAAGACGTAGAACAGGAAGATCATCAGGATCAGCACCGGAATGGCCCGGGCCACCTCGACGATCGCGCCGGCCACCCAGCGCACCACCCGATGATCCGACAGGCGCAGGATGCCGAAGACCATGCCGATCACGAGCGCGAAAACGATGGACATCAGCGCCGCGACGAGGGTGCCGCGCAGACCGGGCAGCAGATAGGTCTTCCAGACGTCTGCCTCGATGAACGGCTTCCACTTCTCGGCGGTGAATTGTCCCTTATCGGCGAATCCGCGATAGAACACCCAGCCGAGTGCCAGCACCGCGACAATCGCGATGACGGAATAGATTTGGTTTCGAACGCGCGCGCGGGGCCCCGGCGCGTCGAAAAGAACCGAAGCACTCACCGAGCCACCTCGAATCGCTTGGCCAGCCAGCCGAACAGCAGGCCGGTCGGCAGGGTCAGGATCACGAAGCCGAGTGCGAATATGAAGCCGATGGTGATCAGCGCGGCCTCGTTCTCGTTCATCTTGGCCATCAGGGTCGCGGCCTCGGCGACACCGATCGCCGAGGCGATCGTGGAGTTCTTGGTAAGCGCGATCAGCACGCTGCCCAGCGGGGCGATAACCGAGCGGAATGCCTGCGGCAATACCACGATTCGTAGGTTCTGGGTGAAGGTGAAGCCCAGTGAGCGGCCCGCCTCGGACTGGCCCATCGGCACCGTGTTGATACCGGAACGCAACGACTCGCACACGAATGCCGCCGTGTAGATGCTGAGTCCGAGTACTGCGTAGCGGAAGTTGTTCTGCGCCAGTGAGTTCGGACCCTCCGGTGCGAGCTTCCAGCCCATGGTGGAGTAGAGGCCGAGCGAGCAGAACACGATGATGAGCGTCAGTGGGGTATTGCGGAAGATGGTGACGTAGGCGGCGCCGAGAAAACGGGCGACCGGCACGGGGGACACGCGCATCGCGGCGACGAATGTGCCCAGGATCAGGGCCAGGACCGCCGACGACGCGGTCAGTTTGATGGTCACCCAGAAGGCGCCGAGGACGTCATACCTCGAGATCAGGTCGAACACGGTGGTCGCGTCCCTCCGATCGGATTGTGCGGCGGCCGGAGATCATCCTTCCGCGCGCGATGTACAGGTTGCTCGTAGCCAAGTGATCGGGTGGCCCGTGCGGACCACCCGATCGCGAATCTCAGTACCGGTTCACCGTCGGCGGTGTGGGCGCCTGGTAGCCGGAGGCGCCGACCGTGGAGTCGAAGGCCTTTTTCCAGGACCCATCGGCGATCATCGCCTCGATCGCGTCATTGACCTTGTCGCGCAGCTCTTTATCGCCCTTCTTCAGGCCGATGCCGTAGTTCTCCGTGGTGAACGGCTTGCCGACCACCTTGAACGTGCCCGTGCTCTGCGCGGCGTAACCGGCCAGGATGATGTCGTCGGTGGTCACCGCGTCGTACGAACCGGCCTGCAGGCCCTCGAGGCACAGCGAGTAGGTGTCGTTGGTCTGCAGCTGCGTGGCGGGGTAGTTCTTCTCGATGTTCTGGGCCGGGGTGGAGCCCTTCACCGAGCAGACCTTCTTACCCTTCAGATCATCGGGCCCGTTGATGCCGTTGTTGTCGGCCTTCACCAAAAGCGACTGGCCCGCAACATAATACGGTCCGGCGAAATCGACCTTCTGCTTACGCGCGTCGTTGATCGAGTAGGTGGCGACGATGTAGTCGACCTGACCGTTCTCGATCAGCGTCTCGCGCTGACCGGACGGGGACTCCTTGAACGTGATGTTCTCCGGTTTCACACCGAGCTTGCCCGCGACGTACTTGGCGACCTCCACGTCGAAGCCGCTGTAGGAGCCGTCCTTATTGCGCAGGCCCAGGCCCGGCTGGTCGAATTTGATTCCGACGGTGAGCTTTCCGTCCTTGGCGTTGTCGAGTGCGGACTTGTCGCTACCACCGCCACAGGCGGCGGTTGTTGCGGCCAGCGTCAGGGCGAGCGCCCCGATGCCGAGTCGAAGCGAACGGTTGATCCTCATCGTGTTCCTTCTCCCTCTGGTGATTTCGGTGGCCGAGGTCTTACGGCTGCGGTGATTACTCGGTTCAGTGGCTCAGAATCTTGCCGAGGAAATCCTTGGCACGGTCGGACTTCGGCGCGGTGAAGAACACCTCGGGTGTGTCGTCCTCGACGATCGACCCGTCCGCCATGAACAGCACCCGATTACCCGCCTTGCGCGCGAAGCCCATCTCGTGGGTGACGACCAGCATCGTCATCCCCTCCTTGGCCAACGACACCATGACGTCGAGCACCTCGTTGACCATCTCCGGGTCCAGCGCCGAAGTCGGCTCGTCGAACAGCATCACCTTCGGGCTCATCGCCAGCGCGCGGGCGATCGCGACGCGCTGCTGCTGGCCGCCGGACAGTTGCGCCGGATACTTATCGGCCTGATTGGCGATCCCGACGCGCTCGAGCAACTCCATCGCGCGCTTGCGGGCGTTCTCCTTTTTCACCTTGCGAACCTTCAGCGGCGCGAGCATCACGTTCTCGACGATCGTCTTGTGCGCGAAGAGGTTGAATGATTGGAACACCATGCCGACATCGGCGCGCAGTGCGGCAAGCGCGCGGCCCTCGGCGGGCAGTGGCACCCCGTCGATGGCGATATCGCCGGAGTCGATCGGCTCGAGTCGGTTGATGGTGCGGCACAGCGTCGACTTCCCGGACCCCGAGGGGCCCAGAACGATAACAACCTGCCCCTTGGGGACTTCGAGGTTGATATCGCGCAGTACATGCAGGTCACCGAAGTGCTTTTGCACATCGCGCATCGAAATCATCGGCGCGCTTGTGGCGGTACTGCCCTCATCAGAACTAGCTGCCCCGGTTTTGGCCAACCCGATTGTGTCGGGTGCGGTGGCGTCGTCGGTCATGGTCCAAGACCTTAAGCGGAAAACGGCGATTTGCCCGGGTTTCGGCGACACACCGTGACGCCGCGCCGATACGACACAGCGCCGTAACTCTTCCGATGCCCCCGGCCTGGGCCCGGAGCCTGCGCCGATGCGCTGAAAACCCGCATTGCCCACCCCCGTACCCTGGACGGGTGGATTCGATCGGACAGGCAGTGCTGTCTCCCGCCCCTGCGGCCGCGGACGGTGCACGCAGTTACGAGGTCCGCACCTTCGGTTGCCAGATGAACGTGCACGATTCCGAACGCTTGTCGGGCCTGCTCGAGGATGCGGGTTATGTGAAGGCCGCGCCCGGCGCGACGGCCGACCTCGTCGTCTTCAATACCTGCGCGGTGCGCGAGAACGCCGACAACAAGCTCTACGGCACCCTCGGCCACCTCGCCCCGATCAAGGCCGACCGGCCGGGCATGCAGATCGCCGTCGGCGGCTGTCTGGCGCAGAAGGACCGCGATACCGTCGTGCGCAAGGCGCCCTGGGTGGATGTGGTGTTCGGCACACACAACATCGGATCGCTGCCGGTGCTGCTCGAGCGCGCGCGACACAATGCCGAGGCACAGGTGGAGATTCTGGAATCGCTAGAGGCGTTTCCGTCGAGTCTGCCCGCCAAGCGTGAATCCGCTTATGCCGGTTGGGTTTCGATCTCGGTCGGCTGCAATAACACCTGCACGTTCTGCATCGTGCCGTCGCTGCGCGGCAAAGAGGTCGATCGCCGTCCGGGTGACGTGCTCGCCGAGGTGCGGGCGCTGGTCGATCAGGGCGTGCTGGAAGTCACGCTGCTCGGGCAGAACGTGAACTCCTACGGTGCGTCCTTCGCCGATCCCGACGAGGCACGCGATCGAGGTGCCTTCGCGAAACTGCTGCGCGCGGCCGGTCGCATCGATGGGCTGGAGCGGGTGCGCTTCACCTCGCCACATCCGGCCGAATTCACCGATGACGTGATCGAGGCGATGGCCGAGACGTCGAATATCTGCCCGCAACTGCATATGCCGCTGCAGTCCGGTTCGGATCGGGTGCTGAAGGCGATGCGCCGGTCCTACCGCAAGGCGCGCTACCTCGGCATCATCGAGAAGGTGCGGGCCGCGATGCCGCATGCCGCGATCACCACCGACATCATTGTCGGCTTCCCCGGCGAGACCGAGGAAGACTTCCAGGAGACCCTGGATGTGGTCCGGCAGGCGCGGTTCACCAGCGCCTACACCTTCCAGTACTCCAAGCGGCCGGGCACGCCCGCCGCGGAGATGCCCCATCAGTTGCCGAAGGCGGTAGTGCAGGAGCGCTACGAACGGCTGATCGCGCTGCAGGAGGAGATCTCCCTGGACGCGAATAAGGCGCTCATCGGCACCGAGGTCGAATTGCTGGTCGCCGAGGGTGCTGGCAAGAAAAACGCGGCGACCGCCCGGATGAGCGGCCGCGCCCGCGACGGCCGACTCGTGCACTTCCGTCCCGAAGGCGCTGCGGAAAAGATCCGCCCCGGCGACATCATCACCGTCGATATCACCGATGCGGCCCCGCACCATCTGATCGCTGACGCGACCATCAAAACCCACCGCCGCACCCGTGCCGGGGACGCCCACGAACGTGGCATCACACCCAAAACCGACCCCATCGGGGTCGGCCTCGGCCTTCCACGCATCGGCGCCCCCAGCACCGAGCCGGTCGCCTCTGGCTGCTCAACAGGCTGCGGCGCATGAACACTCGGCCGGGTGACGATGACCTGACGCGTGCTGGGGGAGCGGGTCTCACACCCGGTGCGTCTGGAGCGTCGTCCGAGTCGGGTTCGACTGGTGCCGAAGGGGATCGTCCGGTGCGTGCTGCCGAGGGGGCGGATCTCGAGTCCGGTCGTGCGTCCGATGCGTCCGTCGGCAGTGCGCCTGATCCGGATTCGGGGGCAGGAGCGGCAAGTACTACCGAACGTAGTGGGGTGGTTGCGGGGGATGAGGGCGGTGATGGCACAGTGGATGCGGGTATGGCAGCCGGGCAGGGATCAGCCGAAGGAGACGAGGGCGCAGTGAACTCGGTCGAGAGCAGTAATGGCTTCGAGCAGTTCAAGGACGATCTCGATGCCGTCGAGCGGCGCATTGCGGGGGAGATCGATCCGGGGGTGCGCGCGATGGTGGTCGCCGGTGCCGTTTTCCTGCTGCTGTTTTCACTCGTGCTGTCGCATGCGGGCGGCGCGCGCGGGTTCGATGTGTTGCTCGGTACCGATGCCGCACGTGCCGAGCACATCGGTCTGCCGTCGCGGATCTTCGTCTGGTTCGCCGTCGTCTTCGGCATCGGCTTCTCGCTGCTCGCGCTGATGACCCGTCGCTGGGTGCTCGCCTGGGTCGCGGTCGCCGGTTCCGCGATCGGCAGCGTGTTCGGCGTCTTCTCGATCTGGCACCGCCAGACCCCAGGCCTCGGTAACTACCACGGCGCGGGCCCCGGTGTCGGCCTCGTCCTCGGCGTCATTGCCATCGTCGTGCTGACCTTCCATTGGATCCGCGTCGTCTGGAGCCGTACCGCGCTGCAACTCGCCGCGGAGGAGCAGCGCCGCACCGCCGCAGCCGCCGCCGAGGAACGCGACCGCCGCCGCCTCACCGGCGACTCCTGACCTACCCTGAGCCCGCACTTTCGCGACGACATCGCCGAAACCGTAGTGCGAATGGGCATTTGGTGATCGACCATTGTCCAGAGGTCACTGCGGTTGCGCGACAGCGTGAGCCGGATCGATGCTGCTGGAATTGGGAAGACACCCGCTCGGCGGCGGGCAGTGACGGCCGATCATGGGCGGACAGGCCCCTGTTCATTCGACCGCAACAGGGCGCCGAGACTACGACCGAACCGGACAGGCTTCATCCGAGGCTGGCATGGCGGTGGGGTCGACCAGCGCGTCGACGAGGGGAGCCAGTCGCCGAAGTTCTTCCAGATGGGTCGCGCTGAGTCGTGCGAGGAGTGTCCGACCCGCTTCGGTCAGTGCGAGACGGACGACGCGGCGGTCCTTGCCCTCCTCCCGATTGCGCGCGACGAGGCCGAGTTGCTCGGTCCGATCGATGAGTTGCACCACACTGTGGTGCCGGGTGCACAAATATTCGGCGATTTCTCCGATGCTGGGGCCCGCTGGATGGGAATGGCCTCGAATTGCCAGCAGCAGTTGATGCTGGGTGGCAGTGAGTCCCACGTCGGCTGCTCGCCGTTCGCTCCAATGCATGAAGCGGCGGAGCCCGGCCCGGAACGCCAGCAGCCTCGAATACTCCTCGTCACTGAGGTGATCGGCCACCGACATGGACTCATATATCATGTCATGATATTATCACAGAGCGCAGCATAGGCCGAGCGGTCATGGCTGTGGGCCGTCTCCGCTCGACAGTCTCTATTCACGCACTGCGTCTGAAGGGTGGTGAAGGACATGACCAGTGAGGCCATGAGCATGAGCCGGCATCCCGACATCCTGGAGTTGCGGGCCAAGCATGAGAAATATGAGCTCGCCTCGGAGGCGCCGGCCGCTCAAGCGGTCGCCGGCCTGATGTTCCTGACCGGGCTCTATATCGCTATCTCGCCCTGGGTTGTCGGATTCAACGGGTTCACGACCTTGACCGGGAACAACCTCATCGTCGGGATCGCCCTGGCTATGCTGGCCGTCGGATTCGCTTCGGTGTACGGCCGGACCCACGGGATCGTCTGGGCCGCTCCACTGATCGGTGTATGGACGATCATCGCTCCCTGGGTGGTGAGCGGGAACGTCGATACCGCATCGACGATCTGGAGCAACGTCGTCGCCGGCGCGGTCGCGGTACTGCTCGGCCTGGGCTCGATGTTCCTCGGAATGAGCCGAATGAGCCGAACCGGCCGAATGCCAGGCCGGGCGCCTGGTACGGGCGCGGTTCAGAGCTAGGACCGCCCGGGTACTCCCAGAGGCAATGACAGCATTCGTCGTGTGGGGTACGGATATTCCGGGTGCCAGCCGGGCGAGGATGTTGCATGCGCCGACCGAGCGTCGGGTCCTGCCCGATCTCGTCGGCGCGCTCAACCACTACGCAAACCAGCCCGGCCTCGCCGCCGCTGGACGGTTGGTGAGGCTGCGGCTGTCGGCCGCCCGTGACGGCGCACCGGCTCACCCCAGCGGAAATACTGCGCGGCCTGCCTCGGCACCGCGTGTGGCCGTGGCGAATTACGCAAGCCGCCGCACCCCGATCCGCCACCTTGTCCCCGCCGCCCTACCACGACCCGCTGCCGAACTGCTCTCAGGCGCCACCGCCGGCGGCCTCGCATGATCGCCGGGGATGTGCGGATCGAGGAACCGGTGGCGGTCACCGCGTACAAGTTCCCGACACCCGAGCCCGAGGCGGACGGCACTCTGACTTGGGACGCCACGACAGCCGTCGCGGTCGACCTGACCGCGAGCGGTGAACACGGGCTCGGCTGGACCTACAGCAGCCCCGCGGCCGCCGCGGTCATCACGCACGATCTGGCGCCCGTTCTGCGGGGACGCTCACCGTTGGACATTCCCGGCTGCCGCACGGCCCTGCGGCGCGCTTGCCGCAATATCGGCACCACAGCGGTGGTGGCGCATGCGTTGAGTGCGGTCGACATCGCGCTGTGGGATCTCGAGGCCAGACTGTTGCGAGTGCCGCTGTCGGAACTCTTCGGTTCCGCGCGGCCGGCCACCCCGGTGTACGGGTCGGGCGGCTTCACCAGTCTCGCGGACGGCGAACTCGCCGAGCAGATCGCGGATTGGCTCGCGGCGGGGTGTTCTCTCGTGAAGATCAAGATCGGTCAGGATCGGGGCTGCGCGACCGACCGCGATCTCGCACGTGTCGCGAAGGCCACCGACCTGCTGGGCGGGCGCGCTCGCCTGATGGTCGACGCCAATGGTGGGTATACGGTCGGGCAGGCGCGCAGTGTCGGCGCCGAGCTCGACCGGCTCGGTGTGATTTGGTTCGAGGAACCGGTCACCAGCGACGACCCAGCCGGGATGCGGCGAGTGCGCGACGCGGTGCGCTCCGATGTGGCCGCCGGTGAATACATCTACACCCGCTATGACGCCGCGCAGCTCATCGGCGGCGTGGATTGCCTGCAACTCGACGTGACCCGATGCGGCGGCTACAGCGGATTCTTCGAATGCGCCGCCCTCGCCGCCGCCCATGGCTTGGACGTCTCGGCACACTGTGCACCGGCGCTGCACGCACCGATCACCGCGGCGGTGCCCAACCTGCGACACCTGGAATGGTTCATCGACCACGCCCGCCTGGAACCGATCCTGGTCGACGGCGGACCTGGGGTCGCCGACGGTGTCCTGCCACCGCCCAGCGGGCGGACTGGACACGGCATGTCCCTAGCCGAAACGGCTGATCCCTACCGGATTTCATGACGAAAACCTTGTGTGATGACGAATCGCTTGCGCCGATGCCGTTCGCATCAGCGCGCCCGGCGCTACCGGATCAGCGGTTGCTGACCGCACCTTCCGCGGCCTCGGCCCACTCGCGCCACTGTTTGGCCTGCTCGAGCGCCTTCTCCGCATCGCGCTTATTGCCTGCCGCGGTTGCTTTGGCGGCTTGCTCCTCGAATTGAGCGACGCGTTCACGGAATTGGGCGGCGCGGGCCATGGCCTCTGGATCGGTGCGGCGCCATTGGGCGTCGACCGCGTCACGAACGCGCTTTTCGATGGTGCGGAGTTTGCCTTCGAGTTCCTGGATGCGTTCGCGCGGGACCTTGCCGATCGTGTCCCATTTGTCCTGGAGTTCGCGCAGCGCGGCGCGGGCGGCGTCCAGACCGGTGGCCGGATCGATGTGCTGGTAGGCACGCAGCAGTTCTTCCTTGGCGGCCGCGTTGTGCTCGAATTCGGCGTCGCGCTCGGAGACGGCGGCATTGCGTGCGGCGAAGAAGACGTCCTGGGCGCTCTTGAAACGCCGCCACAGGGCCTCGTCCGCCTCGCGTGGCGCCCGCCCCGCCGCCTTCCATTCGGCGAGCAGATCGCGGAACACACCGGCCGTGCCGACCCAGTCGGTGGAGCCGGACAATTCCTCGGCGCGCACGCAGAGTTCTTCCTTGCGCGACTTGGCGGCCGCGCGTTCGCGATCGAGTTCGGCGAAGTGTGCGCCGCGGCGACGGTTGAACGCCTCGCGTGCCTTGGAGTAGCGCTTCCACAGTGCGTCGTCGACCTTGCGGTCCACCCCGCGGATGGACTTCCATTCGTCCAGAATTTGGCGCAGCCGATCGCCAGCGGCCTTCCACTGTGTGGATTCGGTGGCGATCTTCTCCGCCTCGGCACACAGCGCTTCCTTGCGCTCGGTGTGCTCGTGCCTGGCCTTTTCCTTCTCCTCCTTGGCGTGCGCGGCCGCCTCTTCGGAGTGTTCGGCGATGGCCTGTAGTCGCCGCGCCAGTCCCTCGACATCGCCGATGACCGACGCAGTGGGCAGCGATTCGGCAATGGCGACCGCGGCCGCTTTGGTCTTGCGGGCATCAGCCCCGGCGGCCAGACGGGCCTCGAGCAGCGCCACCTCGGTGGCCAGATCGTCGAACCGACGGCCGAAATGCGCCAAGCCCTCGGCGGCGTCACCGGCCTGCCAGGAGCCGACGATGCGCTCGCCCTCGGCGGTCTTCACCCACGCGGTGCCGTCGTCATCGACGCGACCCCACGCACTCGGATCGCTGACGGTCGGGACGACGACGGGATGCGGATGCTGCTGTGCGGCCGGACCCGGGGCCGGTTTGACCGCATGTGGCTTGGGGTGGGCCGCCGACCCGCCCGGTTTGGGGGTCGCGGCTGGTTTCGGGGCGGCGGATGGTTTAGGCACGGCGGCCTTCGGGGAATCCGAGGGGCGCGGCGCGCTGCCGGGGGTCGCTTTCGCCGTTCCGTTGCTCTCGCTCATTGCTCCTCGTCCCTGCCGCGCGTCACGGCTGCCTGGTTACGCCCTAGCTCACTCCATTGAACCCGGTCCGAGCCCTGTAAACCATCGATCAATGCCCTCCGACTGATGATTCCCAGGGAAATCAACCCGTGATGACCTGGGTTGTAGCACCTCGAACACTATCAATCTCGGCCGAGTTTGCGGCAGAGACACTCGAACCCCGACGTTGCGGAGCCGCGGTGGTGCTGTCGATCGCGCATTCGGCGAACGACTACGGTTACGGCGTGTTCTCCATTGCGGCTCTGGTCCCGTCGCCGCCGATCCTGGTGCCCGAACTCTGCGGCACCCTCGCGCACGCGGCCGGGTCGGATTCCGATGACGCGAGTGCGATGTTGCGGGCGGCCGCACTCACCGCTGTCGGCGCGTTGGCCGCGACGACTCGGCACTGGACCGTCGTCGGTGTGGGCTCGGCAGCGCAGGTCCTCGGACCGGACGCGGCCGGCACCTTCCGCGGTTTCGGCGCGGACGTGCAGGTCGGGCTTTCGGCGGACGCACTGTCGCGATCGCGACACACCCCCGCCGCGGCGGATCCGCAGCAGCCGCTGCCCGCCCTGATCGCCGGGTGGTTGCGTGGTCAGGTCGCACCGGATGCGGTGGCCGCGACAACCCTCGTCGCCGCCAACACCCCCGCTGACGAGTGCGCCAGGATCGGCGCGCAGTTGCGTACCGCCCTGGACGATTCGCCCGAGCAGGCCGGCGTGCTCGTCGTCGCGGACGGCGCGGCGACGCTGACACTGAAGGCTCCGGGATACCTCGACGAGCGCGCCGCCGACGTACAGCGCGAACTGGACCGTGCACTGGCCGAAGGCGATACCGCGGCACTGCTCGCCCTGGATCCGGGCTTGTGCGCCGAACTGGTGCTGTCCGGTCGCGCGGCCTTTCAGGTGCTTGCCGGACTGTTCGCCGCGGATCCGGTCGCACCATCTGTCGAAACCTTGTACCGCGACGCCCCTTTCGGCGTCGGATATCAGGTGAGCGTCTGGCGCGCATCGGGAGGTGATCGGTGCTGACACCGATCGCCGTCGTCGGTCCCACCGCCACCGGCAAATCCGATCTCGCTCTCGACCTTGCCGAGCGACTCGGCGGCGAAATCGTGAATATCGACGCGATGCAACTCTATCGCGGTATGGATGTCGGCACCGCGAAACTCCGGCCGGCCGAACGTCGGGATATCCCGCACCACCAGCTCGATGTCCTCGCGGTGACCGAAACCGCTACCGTTGCCGCGTATCAGGCCGCGGCCAGCGTCGATGTGCGCGAGATCATGGCGCGTGGCCGCACGCCGATCATCGTCGGCGGTTCGATGATGTATGTCCAAGCGCTACTCGATGATTGGGAATTTCCGGCCACCGATCCGACGGTGCGCGCGCGCTGGGAGGCATTGCTTGCCGAGCGCGGTGTCGGTGCGGTGCACGAGGCATTGAAAGCGGCCGATCCGGCTGCCGCCGCGACCATCCTGGCGACCGATGGCCGTCGCATGGTGCGCGCGCTCGAAGTCGTCGAACTCACCGGCCGCCCGTTCGCGGCCTCGGCACCCGTTATCGGAAAACCGCGCTGGAACACCGTGATCATCGGTGTGGACCGCGATACCGCCGAACTCGACGAGCGCATCGAACGCCGCACCGCGCTGATGTTCGAGGGTGGTTTGGTCGACGAGGTGCGCGGACTGATCGATATGGGTCTGCGCGAGGGTGTTACGGCGCGCCGGGCGATCGGCTACGCACAAGTCCTGTCGTATCTGGACAACGAATACGACCTGAACCACGCGCAGGAACGCACCCTGATCGGCACCCGACGCTATGTCCGCCGGCAGCGCTCGTGGTTCCGCCGCGATCCCAGGGTGCGGTGGGTGGACGGCGCCGATCCCGATCTGGTCGCGACCGCGTTGTCCCTGCTCGAGAAGGAACGGATCCCGCAGTGACACGTCGTGTGAGTACCCGCAATGCCTCGGTCCAGGTGTGGCAGGCGTACCTGAACAACCGGACAAAGCGGCACCGCGACGGCCGCTTCCTCGTGCAGGGCGTGCGCCCGATCACCCAGGCGATCGTCAACGACTGGCCGTTGGAGACGATGCTCTATCGTCTCGGCGCGCCGGAGCTGTCGGGTTGGGCCCGCGAACTGCTGGAGACCAGCGGCGTGCCCCAGGTCGGTCTGGTGCCGGAGCTGATGGCCGAACTCGGCGAAAAGTCCAGCGCCATACCGGAATTGGTAGCCGTCGCGATTTCCAGACAACCCGAGCTCGACACCTTCGAACCCGGCGAACCCGGTGATGGCGCACCCCCTGTCGTGGTGGTTTTCGATCGGCCCAACTCGCCGGGCAATCTCGGTACGCTCATCCGCTCCGCCGACGCGTTCGGTGCCAGTGGAATCATTGTGACCGGTCACGGTGCCGACCAATACGACCCGCAGGCGGTGCGCGCATCCACCGGTTCGCTGTTCGCCATGCCGGTCTTGCGCGCCGCCGGGCCCGCGCAGGTGCTCGAATTCCGTGACCGGCAGATCCAGCGCGGCATCTCGACCCGCGTTGTCGGCACCGATGAGAACGGCGCGGACGCGGTCTTCGACTACGACTTCGCCGAGGCGACGATTCTCGTCGTCGGTAATGAGACCAGCGGCATGAGCGCGGCCTGGCAGGCGGCCTGTGACGATATGGTCTATATCCCGATGGGTGGAACCGCCAGCTCGCTCGGTGCGCCCTCGGCCGCCGCGGTCGCGTTGTACGAAATTTCGCGGCAGCGCCGTACGTTGGTTCGAGGACGATAAGCAGGGAGAATGCGCGACGTGTCGGATATCGAATTCACCAAGGGCCACGGCACCGAGAACGATTTCGTGGTGCTGCCCGATCCGGAGGTTCGGCTGGACCTGACGCCGGACCGGGTCGCCGCGCTGTGTGATCGTCGCCGCGGACTCGGCGCGGACGGCGTGCTGCGGGTGGCGCGCGCGGGTGCGCTGCGGGACGCGGGTGTGCTCACCGAGATTCCCCAGGACATCGCCGAAACCGACTGGTTCATGGACTACCGCAATGCCGACGGCTCGATCGCCGAGATGTGCGGCAACGGGGTGCGGGTTTTCGCGCACTACCTGGCGGCGAAGGGGCTCGAATCGAGAACGGAGTACGTCGTCGGCAGTCGCGCAGGGGCGCGTCCGGTCACGGTGCATTCCGGAGGCCCCGCCAATGGCGAGGTCACCGTGGGGATGGGCATTGTTCGGGAGCTCGGTTCCTCGACCGCGACCATCGGTGGCTGGGCGCTACCCGGCATCGGCATCGATGTCGGCAATCCGCACCTGGCCTGCGTCGATGCCAGTATGTCGGCAGACGCGCTCGCCAAACTCGATCTCACCGTCGCACCCGGTTTCGACCCGGACCTGTTCCCACAGGGCGTGAACGTCGAGATTCTGACCGGACTGGAAGAGGGTGCGGTCGATATGCGCGTCTACGAACGCGGCGTCGGCGAAACCCGTTCCTGCGGAACCGGGACCGTCGCCGCTGCGGCGGCCGCCTTGGCCGCAGATGGTTTCCACATCGCCACCGATACCGGCGAGGTTCGTGTGCGTGTGCTCGGGGGTGAGGTCAGCGTCCGCCTCGCCGAGGGTGTGGCCTGGTTGCGCGGACCGTCGGTGCTCGTCGCGACCGGGCGGATCGCCGAAGACTGGTGGTTGTCGCTTTCAGGGAGCTGAGAGTCGTCGTCGGCGCGACGACATGATGACCCGGCTCGGCCGTGTCCAGGAATAACCGAATGCGCATCGGTCGGCACTCGTGGCAGCATGGATGGTGTATGACGAAATCGAAGACTTATGAATTCACTCCGGCCGCCGACGACAACGACCACGTCGAGGCCGTCGAGGACACGACGGAAGACACCGGCGATGTAGTCGCCGAGCACGCCGCGCGGATGCGGCGGTCCGGGTGGACCGCCGACCCGACAGTCGGCGAGATGCAGCTCGACGAGCGTTCCTCGCTGCGGCGTGTCGCGGGTCTATCCACCGAGCTCACCGATATCACCGAGGTCGAGTACCGGCAGCTGCGACTGGAGCGGGTCGTGCTGGTCGGGGTCTGGACCACTGGCACCGCCACACAGGCCGAGGCGAGCATGGCCGAACTGGCCGCACTCGCCGAAACCGCGGGTTCTGAGGTGCTCGAGGGACTGATCCAGCGTCGTGACAAGCCGGATCCGGCCACCTATATCGGTTCCGGCAAGGCCGACGAGCTGCGGGCCGTGGTACTGGAAACCGGTGCCGATACCGTGATCTGCGACGGTGAACTGACCCCGGCGCAGCTGACCGCGCTGGAGAAGGTCGTCAAGGTCAAGGTGATCGACCGAACCGCACTGATCCTGGATATCTTCGCCCAGCACGCCACCTCCAGCGAGGGTAAGGCTCAGGTATCGCTGGCCCAGATGGAATATATGCTGCCGCGACTGCGCGGTTGGGGTGAGTCCATGTCGCGGCAGGCCGGTGGTCGCGCGGGCGGCAACGGCGGCGGTGTGGGTTTGCGTGGTCCCGGGGAGACCAAGATCGAAACCGACCGTCGTCGCATTCGCGAGCGAATGGCCAAGTTGCGCCGTGAGATTCGCGAAATGAAGACCGCACGCGATACCAAACGGGCGCGTCGCACCTCCAGCGGTATCCCGTCGGTCGCCATCGTCGGATACACCAATGCGGGCAAATCCAGCCTGATGAACGCGCTGACCGGTGCGGGTCTGCTGGTCCAGGACGCACTGTTCGCGACCCTCGATCCGACCACCCGCCGCGCTGAACTGGACGACGGCCGCGAGGTCGTCTTCACCGATACCGTCGGATTCGTGCGGCATTTGCCGACCCAGCTGGTCGAAGCCTTCCGGTCCACCCTGGAGGAGGTGACCGGCGCGGACCTGTTGCTGCACGTCGTCGACGGTTCGGACGCGCTGCCCGCCGAGCAGATCAAGGCGGTCCGCGAGGTGATCACCGATGTGATCAAGCAATCGGGGGCATCGGCGCCGCCGGAACTGTTGGTGGTCAACAAGATCGATGCGGTCGACCCGGTCGAGCTCACTCGACTGCGCGGGATGCTGCCCGACGCCTCCTACGTCTCGGCGCACAGCGGCACCGGCATCACCGAACTGCGCGAGCGTCTCGCCGAGGTGCTCGGCGGTCTCGATGTCGAAATCAGTGTGCTGCTGCCCTACACCCGTGGCGATCTGCTCGCCCGCATCCATGCGGACGGTCGCATTACCAGCTCCGAGCACGAAGAGGGCGGCACTCGGGTGCATGCCCGCGTTCCGCACGCGCTGGCGGCGGCGCTGTCGCAGTACGCGCATGCCGGCGGATCGTCCGAGACGAGCGGCACCGGTTCGCCCGAAGCCGATGGGTCCGCATAATGGGCTGTGGTCACGCGCGGCCGTCGAGTCGTTATCGACGGTCACTTCGAGCGAACGAGGGCGTCCGCCGCCGCGCCCGATGCCGTTGATCGGAGTGTGCGCCGATGTGTCCTCGACTCGTGGGCCGTAAGAACCGGCGGGCAATCGCTGATCGCGGTTACCGCGCGCCGTAGGCGGTCCGACGCATTCGCGAACCGGGCGGTCGGTAGTCGATGCTCGGCACATCCGGTGCGACACAGGCGAATTCGTTGCGCTATCGTCATCGAATCGACATCAGGAGGGTTAAATGTCGCATGACCACTCCGGTGCGGCCGATTCGGGTGATCGGCAGTCCGGTGATTCGTCCCTTGCCGCCCCCGTGCTGAGTGACGGTGCGCCACTGTCGGTTTCGCTCACCGATACCGATATTCGGGTGCTCGACACCCTACTCGCGCCGTTGCGTGCGTGGACGAGTCCGCGGTTCTACGGTCTGGAGAACATTCCGGCGCAGGGGCCGGTGCTGCTGGTCGGCAACCATAATCTGATGGGCGGTATCGACGCTCCACTGTTGCTGCCCGAGGTGCTGCGCAGGCGTGGGCGACTGATCCGCGGCCTGGCCGAGAATGTGCTCATCAATGTGCCCGGCATCCGTCAGCTGCTGCACCACTTCGGCACGGTACGCGGCAACCGTCGCAACTGCTTGGCGCTGTTGGCCCGCGGCGAGGCCGTCATCGTATTTCCGGGTGGCGGTCGAGAAGCGGTGCGCCGCAAGAACGAGAAGTACGTCCTCAAGTGGGAGGGACGCTCCGGCTTCGCGCATATGGCGATCGAGGCGGGTGCGCCGATCGTGCCCGTGGCGATGATCGGCGTCGATGACGCCTACGACATCGTTTTCGACGGCGACCATCCGGTCATGCGTCCGCTGCGCTGGGCCGTCGAGGCGCTGGGCTTGAACCGGGACCTGACCCCGCCGCTGATTCGCGGCGTCGGCCCGACCGGCATCCCGCGCCCCGAGCGCTTCTATTTCTCCGCCGGTGCGCCCATCGACCCGACGCCGTGGCGCGATGCGACCGATAAGCACGCCGCCGCAGTGGAATTGCGTGACGTAGTGCGCAAGGAGCTGGAGGAGGAACTGAAGTTCCTGTTCAGCGAGCGCGATCGTGATCCTGGCCGCACCCTGTTCGGTCGACTGCGCAGTCTGTTCTGAGTCCGCTCTCAATTATTTGCCAGTAACTCTCCATAGCTTGGCCGAATGGCTGCAGCGGCACCTCCGTACCGCAACTGTCCATCGCCGTGCCGGGCCTCTAGGAACCGGTGGCCGCCGACAGCGGTTGCGCGCAGATTTCCGACTCGATCGGCGACGACTTCGTCAACACCGTGGTCGCCGCGGGCGGCGGTGATCCGGCGAATATGGATGGGCCGCAAGGCAATCCTATGTGGGCCGGCAATGACCCGTACGTGCACGCCGACCAACTGCGCGGCCTGAACCTGTTCATCTCCGACGGCACCGGCATCCCCGGCCAGTGGCACACACCGAACGGCCCGCACGCCCTGCCCGCCGTTGGCGGCTTCGTCGATCACGTCGCCGCCGGCGGCGCACTCGAAGCCGCGACCAACTATTGCACACACAGCCTGCAGACCCGCCTGAACCAACTCGGCATCCCTGCCGCCTACGATTTCCAACCCACCGGCACCACTCCTAGGGCTACTGGGAGGACGCGCTGAAGGCCCCTCCTGGCCCGTCCTCGCTCAGGGACTCGACATGCCCGCCCGACTGGACGCAAAGGCAGAGAGCGAATCTCCATGAGCGCATGCTTGCCGCTGCGCGTGTCCTTGGTGGTGGGGTTTTGGGGTGGGAAGTGAACGGGGGTTCTTGTTGCGGGTAACGTATGGGGGAACGACGGGTCGGTGTGGACCGGCCGTGGGGTTACTAGGAGGTTGGCGTGGAGCGCACACTGTTCGAGCCCGAACACGAGCTGTTCCGGGAGTCGTTCCGCAAGTTTCTCGATCAGCACGTCGCGCCGAATCACGCGAAGTGGGAAGAGCAGGGCATTGTCGACCGCGAGGTCTGGCTCGAGGCCGGTAAACAGGGATTCCTCGGCATGGCCATGCCGGAGGAGTACGGCGGCGGTGGGGTCAAGGACTTCCGCTACAACGCGATCGTGGCCGAGGAGTCGGTGCGTGGCCAGTACTCCGGCCTCGGCTTCGCCCTGCACAACGATGTGATCGCGCCTTATCTGCTCGAACTCGCCAACGATGAGCAGAAACAGCGCTGGTTGCCCGGTTTCTGTTCCGGCGAGATCATTACCGCCATCGCGATGACCGAACCGGGCACCGGCTCCGACCTCCAGGGCATCAAGACTCGTGCGGTCCGCGACGGCGACGACTGGATCCTCAACGGCGCCAAGACCTTTATCACCAACGGCATCAACTCCGATATCGTCATCGTGGTCGCCCAGACCGATCCGGACAAGGGCGCGATGGGCTTCAGCCTGCTTGTCGTGGAGCGCGGCATGCCCGGCTTCGAACGCGGCCGCAACCTCGACAAGCTCGGTCTCAAGGCGCAGGACACCGCCGAGTTGAGCTTCACCGATGTCCGCGTCCCTGGTAAGAATCTGCTCGGCACCGAGGGCATGGGCTTCATCCATCTGATGAACAACCTGCCGCAGGAACGCATGTCGATCGCCGTCATGGCGGCCGCGGCCATGGAAGCCTGCCTGGAGATGACCATCCAGTACGTGCGCGATCGCAAGGCCTTCGGCAAGCCGATCGGCGCCCTACAGAACACTCGGTTCGTGCTGGCCGAATTGGCCACCAAGACCACCGCCGTCCGTGTCCTGGTCGACCGTTTCATCGAGGACCTCAACGCGGACAAGCTGTCGGTCGAGGACGCCGCCATGGCCAAATGGTGGAGCACCGAGGAGCAGCTCGATCTCATCGACCGTTGCCTGCAGCTGCACGGCGGCTACGGCTACATGAAGGAATACCCGATCGCCAAGGCCTACATGGATGCTCGCGTGCAGACCATCTACGGCGGCACCACCGAGATCATGAAGGAAATCATCGGTCGTTCGCTGAAACTGAGCTGATACCAACCGGTTTCGCACCTCCGCCGCAGGCTCCGGTCCGCGGCGGAGAAATCGAGCCTGTTGCGCCGCCGACCGAAGTTGTCTAGTCCTGTTATCGGGCCACCGCGGCTCGACGGGCGAGTGAGAAGGTAGGTCGGGCACAGTGACAGAACAGGCCCTTGGGCAGGAGCACACCTTCGGTACGAGCGCATTCGCGACCACATCCGATGGCCGTCGACTGCACTATATGGTGCGCGGAACTGGTGGGCCGACCGTTGTTTTCGAATCGGGCATGGGTTTTTCCCGCTCGATCTGGGGCTTGGTGCAGCCAGTGGTGGCCGAGCGTATGCGCGCCGTTGTCTACGACCGCGCCGGGACCGGCCGCAGCGATGACGATCCGAACCCACGCACCCTCACCCGGATGGCCGACGACCTCGCCGCTGTGCTGGCGGAATTGGGGGATGGTCCCTTGATTCTCGTCGGTCACAGCTGGGGCGGACCCGTTGTCCGTGTCGCCGCGACCGCGGATCCGGCCCGCATCCAGGGCATCGTGCTGGTCGATCAGAGTGACGAGAACTGCGAACTGTATTTTCTGCCGTCGGCGCAAAAGCGGTACGCGATGACCCGCGTCCTGTTGCCCAAGCTCGCCCGCTCCGGCCTCTACCGTCTGCTCGGCAGCCGGATCGGCGGTAAACAGCCCGCCGATATCGCCGCTGACCACCGCGCCGAGGATTTCACTCCGCGCGCCGCGCGCACCATGATCGCCGAACAGGACCAATTCAGCGCAGGCCTGCGAACCCTGCGCGACCAGCCGCACGCACTCGGTGCCCTGGATGTCAGCGTCATCACCGGCACGAAGCTTCCGCGACTCGACAAGTCCACCCGAATCGCACTGACCGTCGCCCACCGCCGCACCGCCGCCGCCTTCCCCAACGGCCGACTGGTCGAGGCCGCGCGCTCGGGTCACCTCATCATGTTCACCGAACCCGACCTGATCGTCGACGAAATCCTGCGCATCGCGGACAACATTCGCAAGGGCCGGGGTCCCAAGGACAGCAACGGAATATGCGCTGTCGGGCAGAACGGATGACCGGCCGGATCGAGCTGCTGCGAAAGCAGGGTCGGACCGGTCTGGTCGCTATCGGATGGATCTGGACGAACTGTTGCTCGGTGCGTCAGTCGTGAGCACGTCCGCATGACCGTTGCGGCGGCACCAGCTGAGCAGGTAATGGGAGTGCACGCCGCACCACCGGTAGATCGCATTGGCGGTCAGCGGTAAGTCGGGATCGTGCTCGCAGCGTTCGAGCACGATCGGCCCGATATAGACGCTGGCCACCTTATTGGCGGTATTGAGACCGACCCGCGCGGCCTTGGCCAGTGAGACGGCGTCGGCGGCGCGGCCCGCGGCAATGGCTCCGGCCAGCCGTGCGGCGGTCTCACCGCGCTGTCCCTGGAAAAGCCGATACAGCGGTGGCGGCGCGGCCGGCGGCGGCTCGAGATGGGGCCGTCGTCCGGTCGCCGCCGGGCGAATCGCCTCCAAAAGGGCCGGGATGCCAGCGGATTTCGAGTAGAAACCGGCCAATTCCGAAGACCTCAGCAGTGCTTCGTCCAGATGGTCGCGCTCCATGCTGTGCCCCTGCGCCGCCATCAGTACTGCGGCGTGGTGTTGCGCCGAACCAAGCATGTCCAGCACATCCAGCCCATCGAAACCGTACTCCAGTGCCGGATCGTTCCAGATCACGTCGGTGATCACCACATCGAAGCGGACTTGGTGCGCGACCTCGCGGCGCACGGACTGGCGATCCACGGCCACCGCGATGGTCGAACCAGCGAATGCTTGTTTCAGTACCGGCTCGATGACCCGACCGAGCGGCGAGGCCACCAGTATTCGCAGGTGCCCCATATCCCGTTCGAGCAACGTATTGCCCGCACCCAGGCTCATCAGGTGATTCTTACACCCGCCGTACTCGTGTGCAGGCGAATTGCGGTACGGCACAGTGAATTTCCGCCGAGCCAATCCCTGCCCTTGCATGCCATCGCCAAGTCGGTGGTCGGCATAGGCTCGCTGGCCGGGGTGGTGACGGCCCTGGAGGCCGCCGCCGCCTCGATCCTCGGCGGCTGAGCCGCGCGACTCGCAACGGCGCGATCGTGTCCCCAGCCATTCACGTGGACTGAAGATCCAGCAGTGTGGCGATGGTGTCGGCGGACCAGCCGAGGTCCGCTCCGGGGCGGGTGGCGATATAGGTGGCGATCTCTTCGATCGTCCAGGCGTGGGATTCGGTGAGGCCTGCGGCGAGGTGGCGTATGTAGGCGGCCGACGGCGGGTTGCCGGGAAGGTCGGTATAGCGCCAAGGCGCGGTAATCGTGAGGACCGGACGTCCGTCGAAAGTGCCGCTACAGACCAGGGTTTCGTATCGGCCGGGACCGAGCGTCGAGCGACCGTGGGTGATTGCCTCGCCCAGGTCCAAGTCCGTGCCGGGGGTTCGGTACATCTCCTGGGCGGCGATATCGCAGAACTGATCGATGGTGACCAGGTGGGCGCGGGCGGCGGTTGCACCGGCGGCGTCGGGATCATAGAAGGCTCGGCCGCCGGTCCAGGTCAGGGATTCGGTGGCGAAATATTGCAGGCCGGGGAGCATGAGCGGTACTGAACGCAGCGGTTCGGCCCCGTGCCGGCAGCCGGGCAGCGTGATCGCGCCGCCGTCGGGGATACCGCCGGCGAGGTAGCAGCGTAGGCGGCTCAGATGCATATTCGAGCCGTACGACGCGTACCACACGGTCTCGGTCATGGCACAGGTCCGGGCATCGCACCCGCCTTCCGGTCGGAATCGCCTATAAGACGAGCATGCCACGGGTGGCGGTATCAGCGCCTTGCGGCCGCCAGCACGCCCGGCGCATTCGGCCGCAATTCGACTGTCTCGGGATGCGGTCACTCACGGCGGGGTGTAGGTGACGTTCGTCGACACGGTGGGGGTGCTACCCGGCGGCGGCTGTGAACGCGGTCAGCCTGTGTGCTCGACGCCATCGGCAGCCGCTGCCACAGGGCCGCACCGAATGCTACGGAACGAAATTCGACGCACACCCTTGTGGCCGTACGAGATTCGCGTGAGCTGGGAAAGTCGAATCCGCGGCGGGCGCGAGTCGAATGCGTACACTGACCTCGCTGGAAGCAATCTGAAACAGGCGTCCGTCAGCCGACGTTGGAGGGTAATTGTCAACACGACGCGACGACATTCTCGATGCGGCACGGGATCTGATCGTGCGCGAGGGCTACGCCGGGGCCAGTATGCATGCGATCGCGCGAGCGGCGGGCGTCACGCGCCCCGGCTTGTACGCCGAATTCAGTAATCGGGACGAACTATTCGCCGCACTGCTCGTTCGCGAGGAAGAGCGGGTACTGGCCATGGCCGCCGAGGCGACTGCGGTCTTCCAGGAGGGCGCGGACCTGGCCTCGGTCGCGGCGGACATCTCGGCCGATGCCGTCGATATCTTTCTCGATCTCGTCTCGGCCGCACCGCAGAGCTGGCGTTTCGTGCTCATGTCCGGCGAGGGGCTGCCCGACACCGCGCACGAGCGAGTCGACCGCGGCCGTGCGGCCTTGCGGGCGCGCGGTCGAGCGGTGCTCGCGCTGATCGCCGCGCGCACCGAGCAGGAGATGGACGAGGAGTTGTTGAGCCACGCGGTGATCAGTGCGAGCGAGACCGGCGCCCGACTGGTGCTCGCCGCGGACGGCGCGCATCGGCGTGCGGCAGTATCCAAGACATTGCGTTGGGTGGCACGCCGGGCAGTCGCGGCCGCCGGAGTCGGGGAGCAGTAGCGATGGTCGACGCGAAACAAGCAGCGCCCCATAGGCAATCGACACCTCCACCATCTAAACGCAAGTATGCCAAGCGCCTACAGCCCGCGGACCGACGCGAGCAACTACTCGACGCGGCATTGCGCCTTGTGGCGGAAGCGGGGTTCACCAGCGTCGGTATTGCCGCCGTTGCCGAGCGCGGCGGGGTGACCAGACCGGTCGTCTACGACTCCTTCGGCAGCCGTGACGAACTGCTCGAGGCGCTGATCGAACGCGAGACCGCCCGCATGGCGGCGGCGGTGGCCCGCTCGGTCACCGATACGGACACGACACCCGACTTCGATTCCGCCGCACCGGAACAGCTGCCCGCGATGCTCGGGCACCTTCTCACCGAGGTCTGCGCGATGCCCGACACCTGGCGACTGGTGTACTTCCCGATCGACGGTGTGCCGCCGGGACTGCGGGAACGGGTCGCCGCGGCTCGTGACGAATTGCGTGCACCGCTGCGGCAGGCACTGGGACTGTGGCTGGCGGAGCAGCCCGACGCCGATGGCGTGGATCCGGATGTGTTGGCGCAGGTCGTACAGGGCACCATCCACACCGCGGCGCGCTTGGTGCTCGACCAACCCGACGAGTTCGGCATCGACCGGATTCTGGCCCTGTTCGATTACGTGTTCTTCCGTGTGGCGTAGCGACTTTCACTGAATAGCTTCCGCGCCAACTGTAGTGGGCTGTGATTTGACCCTGACGTTACGTCAGGCTCGACGATGTGGCGGTGAACGAAACCTACCCAGCATTCGATATCAGTCCGGTTCCCGTACCCGCCCTCGATGCCGTGGCTCCGGAACTTTTCCGCGGCATCTACGGGATGCCGATGTTCGTCACGGTGCCGACGGCCGATCTGGCCGTGTCGGTGGACTTCTGGACGCGCGGACTCGGCTTCTTCGACCTGTTCTCCATTCCCGGCCGACTCACCCATCTGAGGCGCTGGGCATTCCAGGATGTCCTGCTCATATCCGCTGACCAGTCCGGGGCGGCAACCGAGCTGAGCGTGAGCTTCGCCTGCGTGCTGAGCCAGCTCGACGAGATCGCGGCCGCATGCGAGCAGCTGCTGCCCGGTTGCACGTCGGGGCCACGTCCGATGCCGTGGAGTACCGTCGATCTCGAGATCCGCACGCCGGACAACACCCGGGTGATCATGACGGCGGCGCGACCCTACGATCCGAACAGTGCCGAGGCCGAGAATTTGCGGTCCATCGGGATCGGAGAGCCGCCGGCATGAGCGTTCCTGTCAAACTGGACGGTGTGACTGATCAGGCTGATGCCGGTCTCACCGTCGGTGCGGCCGCCGCGCGAATGGGCGTCACGATCCGCACGCTCCACCATTGGGATGCGATCGAGCTCGTGTGCCCGACCGAGCGGACCGACGCCGGATACCGGCTCTACACGAGCGCGGACCTCGCCCGCATCCATCGCGTACTCATCTACCGTGAGCTGGGCGTACCTCTCGATGAGATCAAAACGGTTCTGGATGCGCCTGCCACCGATGCGACGTCATCGCTGCGCCGGCAGCGCGACGAACTCCGCGAGCGCGCCGTCCGCCTGCAACAGATGGTGGATGGCATGGACCGCATCATCGAAGCCAGAGAGTCCGGAATCCTGCTCTCCGCCGCTGAACAGGGAGCGATCTTCGGCGAGCACTGGCAACCCGACTGGACCGCGCAGGCCCACGACCGCTGGGGTGACACCGAGCAGTGGGCCCAGTACGCCGAACGCGCCGCGGACCGAACCGCCGAGGACTGGCAACAGATCGCCGATTCCGTCGACGCACTCAACGCCGATCTGGCCGCGGCCTACCGCGCGGGAGTGCTCCCCGGCAGCGACGAAGCCAACGCCCTCGCCGAACGCCACCGCGCCTCCATCGACATCTACTTCGACTGCACCCCCGCCATGCACATCTGCATCGCCAGTACCTACCTGACCGACCCGGGCTACACCACGTTCTACGACACCCTCGCCCCCGGCCTGACCCCCTGGCTAGTCGCCATCATCCAAACCAACGCTGGTCAGCCAAGAATGCCATGACGCAAGTGCTCTCTCGACATTTGCCACCAGTCGCATGGTCGAGGGTTCACCTGGTTCCGACGAGGGTGCCGCGGGCTCGGAATTCCTGGGGTGGGCAGCCTTGCCAGCGGCGGAAGGCGCGGATGAAGGATGCGGCCTCGGCGTAGCCGAGGCGGGCGGCGACCTGTTCGGTGGTCATGTCGGTGTGGTTGAGCAGTTCCTCCGACATCATCTGCCGGACTTCGTCGAGGAGGCTGCGGAAGGAGGTGCCCTCTTCGCGCAGGCGGCGAGACAGTGTGCGCGGACTCATGAAAAGTGCTGCGGCGATGGCGAGTTGGTCCGGAATCTCGCCCGGATTGTGAACCAGCAGATCACGCACCGAACCGGCGACGCCGGTGCGGGCTCGGCGCGCGGTGAGCAGATCGCGGCACAGCTGCTCGCATGTCTCGCGCGCCCATTCGTTGGCTTGGGGCGGCATGGCATCGAGATAGGCACTGTCGAAGGCCAATTCGTTGACCTCCGCGCCGAATTCCGGCTCGACACCGAAGACGGCGCGGTATCGCGTCGTATCCGCCGGAGCCCGATGGCGGAAGCTGATCCGGGTGGCGGGCACCCCGGCGGAGAACCGCTCCCGGCCGATGGACTGGATGCCGGCGATGACGCGCTCGGTCAGGAAGGTGCGCACATCCTCCGGAATCTGCGAATCGTCGAAGATGAGCCGCGACTCGGTCGGCCCCTCTTCGAAGGTCAACCCGCCGAATGCGAAGGCCAGATCGACATAACGCAACGAAACCTCGATCACCTCACGCACCGTGCGACTGCTCAGCAGCGCCAGCCCCCACGGCCCGTACAGCGATAAGTGATAGCGGTCCCCGGCCTCGACACCCAATCCGGGTTCAGCGCCGAATCGCGCGAGCAGATTCCGCACTACGCGCACCTCTTGGCGGGCCGTGATCTCGGCGTCGGGATCGCGCACCGCCTCGGGCACCAGTTTCGTGCCCTCGAGACAGTCCTGCGGCGACATGCCGCGTTCCTGTGCCAATCGCATCAGCACATGCACGCTGGAGGTACTACGCAGTAGATCCCGATCGAACACTGAACTGCATCCTCGTCGAAGCCGATCCCGTCTTGCTCTTGGCGGAACGTATCAATCCTTTCGTCCCCATCGCAGGAAAATCGGAACACCCAGCACCACGCCGACGGAAATGCCACGCTGGAGGGTGGGACAGCGTAGGAGGTGAGCCGGATGAGCACGGCGCAACAGCAGGTCGAGATCGAGGTACGCAATCCCGCCGACGGCAGCGTCACCGGCCGGGTGCCCGATGAATCGAGTGCGGCGGTGGCCGCGACGGTGCGCGAATTGCGCCTGTTCCAGCCGGAATGGGAAGCGATCGGTCCGGAAAAACGCGCCGAATGGTTGTTCCGGATGCAGGATTGGCTACTCGATAATTCCGACGAGCTCACCGATGTGGTCCAGTCCGAAACCGGCAAGACCCGCTACGACGCGGAGATCGAGGTGCCCGCCGCGGTCAATCTGATCAAATACTGGGCGCGCAATGCCGCGAAATTCCTGCGCGACGAGCATCCGGCTCCGCACAGTCCGCTCGGCCGGACCAAGCGCCTGGTCAAGACCTATCGACCGCATCCGGTCGTCGGGATCATTACGCCGTGGAACTTTCCGCTACTCAACGTGTGCTTCGATGCGCTGCCCGCCCTGATGGCCGGTGCCGCGGTGCTGGTCAAGCCGTCGGAGGTCACGCCGTTGAGTGCGGTCGCGCTGGCGCGCGGACACCGGACGCGCGGTCGTCGAGGCGGTCGATTATGTGCAGTTCACCGGCTCGACCAAGACCGGTAAGGCGATCGCCGCCGCCTGTGGCGCGACCCTGACCCCGTACAGCCTGGAACTCGGCGGTAAGGATCCGGCGATCGTGCTCGCCGATGCCGATATAGAGCGGGCGGCGGCGGGCATCGCCTATGGCGGGTTGTTCAATTCCGGGCAGGTCTGTGTGTCGATCGAGCGGGTGTATGTCGAGGCGCCGGTGTACGAGGAGTTCGTGACCAGTCTGACCGAACAGGTGCGCACGCTGCGGCAGGGGCACGACCGGCGCGGATTCGGCTTCGATATCGGAGCGATGGCAACCGAGGCGCAGCGCGATATCGTGGCCCGTCACGTCGAACAGGCCGTGGCCGCGGGCGCGCGGGTCACCGTCGGCGGCAAGGCGACCGGGGCCGGCACCTTCTTCGAACCGACGGTGCTGGTGGATGTGGACCATTCGATGGCGTGCATCAGCGAGGAGACATTCGGCCCGACCATTCCGGTACTGAAGGTCGCCGACGAGGACGAGGCGGTGCGCCTGGCCAATGATTCGCTCTACGGACTCTCGGCGACGGTGTGGACCGGAGACCGCAAGCGTGGCGAGCGGGTGGCGCGTCGACTGGAAGCCGGTGCGGTCAATATCAACGATGCCTTCGCGAATCTGTTCAGCTTCGCGCTGCCGATGGGCGGTTGGAAGGATTCCGGGGTCGGCACGCGGTGGGGTGGTGCCGCCGGAATCCGGAAATACTGTCGCCAGCAAGCGATTACGGTGCCGCGCGGGCCGGCGATGAGGCGCGAGCTGGCGTGGTACCCGGCCTCGCGAGCGCGGTTGCGAGCGGTGACCGGACTGATGCGCGCACTGGACGGGCGTGGCAAGCGCAAGTTGCCGAAGTTCTCGAGCGGCAAGCGATAGGCGCGGGCTCAGACGAGAATCGAACGCGCTATCCGGAAGCCGACATCATCGATCCGGTAGGTCGGATGGCTGCGCCGTCGCACCGAGGCCCGGCAGCTCCACTTCTCGTCGGACCACCCACCCCCGCGCAGCACCCGATATGAGTCGTACACCTCGGCGTCGTAAATGTCCCAGCACCAATCCCATACATTGCCGAGCATGTCGTACAGGCCCCAGGCGTTGGGTAGCTTGGCGCCGACCTCGTGCACGTGCTCCGCCGAATTGCCTCGATACCAGGCGATTTCGTCGAGCTCGCCATATCGCGGGCCCGAAGTGCCCGCCCGGCACGCATACTCCCATTCGGCCTCGGTCGGCAGCCGGTACCCGTCGCTATCGGCATCCCACTCGACCTCGTCGGCGTGCACGCGATACGCGGGCGGCAAACCCGCACCCAGCGACAGGCCATTGCAGAACCGGATCGCATCGAGCCACGAAACACCCTCGACCGGCAGCCGATCACCCCGAGACGCACTCGGCGCCCCGCCGGTGACCTGTTCATACTGCGACTGGGTAATCGAAAACGCCGCCAGCCCGAACCCCGCCACTTCGACCGCCCAACTTCGCTGGGTTCGCCGATCCGACAGCGTCACCTGCCCTGCGGGCAGCGCGACCATCTCGATTTCCGCACGCACAGCTAGCCGATCGTAATGCATGTGTGTCGGCTTGCGGCACCGCGACGAGCAGGGCAGGGCGTGGAGGTACAGGACCGCCGCAGCGTACGTCTCGTGCCGGTCGTCCCGGTGCAGAGCACGAATCCGGTGGTCACCCGGACCGTGGCCGCTGCCGTGTTGCCGCACCTGCCGAGCTGACGAAGCGCTGGTCCGTCGAACCCGACCTCAGCGAGTCTCGTCCGAGGCTTCGGTTGGCTGTATGAGTCGGTCGGACATGGTGCTGGTGATGAACTTGGGGATCGCTGGGGCGAATAGTTTGAGGTAGGAGTCCATCCATTCATGGCGGGAACTCAGGAATGGGAAGTCAGTGGGGGCCATATGACGAACGGCGAGCATGGGCAGTGGCGCGTCGAGTGCGGGGAAGGCCGGGTTGTGCAGCCCCGGGACGGTGCACCCCGGATAGAACTGCCCCAGCATCAGACCCTTTTCGACGAACCGAGACTTCTGTTCATGTTGAATCGCGTCGATATCGGTGTATTCGGTGAGGTCCGGGAAGACCGCGAGGAGAGCCTTGAGCCTGGACTCGGGTTCGTCCCGGGGCTCCAAGGTGGGGAACAGGCTGAACAGATCGTCGATGACTGCCGTCAGCTGCTCGATATCGATGGAACGACCTTCGATGAATGCTGCCCACAGGAAGTGGCTCGAGATGGCGCGGCTGGTGTATGGACATACCGGGCCGGATCGACCGAGGTCGGGGTGCGGCCGACACAGATATTCGACAGTCCACCTACGCAATTCGGTAGCACTGGGGTGCGAGCCGATTCGCACTGTCGTCGGATCGGGAGCGAACAGGTTGACTGGCTCGACGCCGGAACGTGTCCCGACGATTCGGTCGGTTCTCATGATCGGCTTGTCCTTGCAGAGGTGGGGGGCTCCCGTGGGGTGGTTCGGGATGACCGGAAGTGCTCGGTGAGCACGAATCCGATCGCGCGCAGCGAGTCGGGCTCGATCATCCGTTCGTGTCGGACCGGAATGCGATGTTCGGTGATCTGGCCGGTGATGAGGTTGTTCCACGCCAGGACCGGGGAGGGGCCGTCCGCTGTGTCGGCGGCAGCGCTGAAGTAGATCAGGTCACCGTCGAAGGGACTCGGCCGGTGATTCCACGTGAGGTCGACGAGCCGGGCGTAGTCGTCGTGCAGGATCACCAGATGCTCGGGGGTCACCGCAGTGAACAGTCCGCCTTGCCGGTGTAGCAGTTCGGCCGCGGCCGCGGCCGTGATATCCGCCGGGTCCGGTGGCACGTCGAGGCCGGCGAACTCGGCGAGCAGCTCCGCGATCGTAGGAGTGGGCACGCGGACGGTGCTCGCGGTGACGACGCGAGTATCCATCATGGCCAGGGTGGCGACGGTCTCACCGATGCCACGGAGTCGGACGGCGATCGCCTGCGCGATGGTGCCGCCGAGCGAGTAGCCGAGCAGGTGGTACGGGCCGTGCGGTTGGACAGTCCGGATCTCTCGGACGTAGCGGGCGGCCAGCTGGTCGAGCGTCTCGAACTGCGCGGTGGCGTCACTGAATGCCGGGGATTGCAGACCGTACACGGGGTGGTCGAGGTCGAGGTGCTGCACGAGTCCGCTGAAACCCCAAGCCAATCCGATGGCGGGGTGGACGCAGAACAGCGGCGGCGCGTCCCCGGTGGCGCGCAGGGGGAGAACGACCGACAGCGCCTCGCCGGGGTCCTGCTCGTCGAACCCATAGCGGCCGAGGTCGATGCGGCGGGCCAACGACTCGGGCGTCGGATCGGTGAAGATCCACTGCACCGGCACATTGACACCGGTCGACTCCGTCAGCCGCGCCACCAGCTCGGCCGCGGCAAGGGAGTTGCCACCGAGGGTGAAGAAGCCGTCGTCGAGGCCGACTCGCTCGAGACCGAGGGTTCGAGTGAAGGCGTCGCAGACGGTGGTCTCGAGCGCGGTGGACGGCGGCCGGAACCGAGCAGGTTGCCAGCGGGGTGTGGGTAGGGCTTTGTAATCGACTTTGCCGGTAGAGGTCAGGGCTATTCGGTCGACGGCGACTATGGCGGTGGGGATCATGTGTGTGGCCAGTCGCTTTGTGAGGTGCGCGGTCAGTGTGGCGGTGTCGGTCGTGGTGCCGGGAGTCGGCACGACATAGCCGACGAGCTGGTTGCCGCCGTTGGGTCGGGCGCGGACCGTGACAGCGGCCTGGTCGATATCGGGGTGACTGCGGAGCGCGGCTTCGATATCACCGGGTTCGATGCGGTGTCCGTTGATCTCGAGTTGCAGGTCACTGCGACCCGAGAATCGCAGAGTTCGGTTGGTCGTCCAGCTGACCAGGTCGCCGGTCCGATACATACGTGTCCCGGCCGGACCATACGGATCGGGGACGAATCGGGCTGCCGTGGTCGCGGACTGCCGGTGGTAGCCGCGGGCGAGGCCCGGTCCGGACACGTACAGTTCGCCGACCACTCCGGCCGGGACCGGGCGCAGTCTGCGGTCGAGTACGACGGCGGTGAATCCGAGCACGGGCCCGCCGATTGTCGCCGGGCCACCGCCCGTGGTTGTGGTCAAAGGAGCATGGCCGCAGCTGACGATGGTGGTTTCGGTAGCTCCATATGCGTTGAGCACGGTGCGGCCCGGCGTCCACTGTGCTGCCAGATCGGGTGGACAGGTCTCGCCGCCGAGGATCAGGGTATCGAGGGCGTCGAGTTCGTCCGGGGGCAGTGATGCGAGCACAGTGGGAGTGACGGCGGCATGGGTCACGTGTTCGGCTTTGATCAACTCGGCCAGTTCAGCGCCGGCGGCTACCGATGCGGGGGCGAGCACGAGGGTGGCGCCGGCCGTGGTCGCGCTGAGCCATTCGAGGATCGAGACGTCGAAGGTCGGCGAGGCGGCAGCCAGCATCCGAGAGGCACGGGTCAGGCCGAACCGCTCCCGTATTTCGGCGGCCAGGTTCGCTATCCCGGTATGGGTGACTACGACCCCTTTCGGGGTCCCGGTAGAGCCTGAGGTGTATATCAGGTAGGCCGGATGCTCAGGCCGTAACGGGGTCGTGCGCTCGGCATCATCGATCGCTGTGGGGTCCGCCCTCGTCGCGTCGAAGGCGGGATCGTCGAGGGCGAACCATCCGATCGCATCCGATAACCCGTCCCGGTAGGTCTCGAGGGTCAGCCCCACGGCGGCACCGGAATCGGCGAGAATGCGCGTGACGCGGTCGCGAGGATGGGTGGGGTCGATCTGAACAAACGCGCCGCCGGTCTTGGCGACCGCCCACACGGCGATGATGGCGTCGATCGAGCGCGGTAGCGCTACCGCGACTATCGCTTCCGGTCCGATCCCCATATTGATCAATGCCCGCGCCCACCGGTTGGAGGTTTCATCGAGTTCGCGGTACGACAGCCTTACGCCGTTGCCGACCAGCGCTTCCGTACCCGGCGTCGTCGTGACCGCGTCCGACAACACCTGCGGCAACACCGACATCACCGTTCCGGGCCGACCGCGGACGGGCACCAGTGTGGCCTGCTCGACCGGCGACAGCAGCTCCAGTTCGCTCAGCGGGAGGTCGATATGCGTGGCAACGGTGTCGAGCATCCGCAGCACTCGGTCGGCGAGGGCGTCGACCTGCTGTCGAGTGAACAGGTCGGGCAGGTATTCGAAAGTCAGGTGCAGTCGAGTGTCGTGGTGAACGATCAGGCCGAGCGGATAGTGCGCGGCGTCTCGTCCTTGAATGTCGAGGACGTGCATTCCGGCGATGTCGATGTCTTCGGACAGTCCGGTCCGGTCGACCGGGTAGGACTCGAAGACGGTCACGGTGTCGAACATCGCGCCGGGGCCGGCCACCTTTTGGATCCGGGCGAGTCCGAGGTGGTGATGGTCGAGTAGCGCCGTTTGTTCGGTTTGGATTCGCCGCAGTAGTCGGGCGAGGCTTTCGCGGTGGTCGAGCCGGACCCGCACGGGGACGGTGTTGACGAACAGGCCGATCATCGATTCGATGCCGGGAAGCTGTGGCGGACGCCCGGAAACGGTCGTGCCGAAGACCACGTCTTCGCGGGCGGTCGCGTTGGCGAGCACGAGCGCCCACGCCGCCTGGATGACGGTGTTGAGGGTGGCCTCTTGCTGGTTGGCCGCGGCGACCAGCGCCGCGGTGCGGTTCTGGTCGAGTTGCACTCGCACTTCGCGTGCGGCGACGGTGGGCCGGCGGCCACGGTTCGCGGGGGCCAGCAGAGTCGGCTCGGCCACACCGTCGAGTGTCTGTGCCCACGCGGTTTCGGCACCGGCCAGGTCCTGGCTGTTCAGCCACATCAGGTAATCGCGATAGGGACGCACTGGGGGCAGTGCCAAGTGGACACTGTCGCCGGCGTAGAGGGCCAGCAGTTCCCGAATCAGCAGTGGTGTGGACCAGCCGTCTATCAGGATGTGATGGATGCTCAACAGCAGGCGGTACTGCTGGGGGGCGATGCTGATCAGCGTCAGGCGTAGCAGTGGCGCCAAGGCCACGTCGAAATGGCGGTCGCTTTCCATGACCTGTTCGAGTGCGGCAGCGATGTCGTCGCGCTCGGCCAAGTCGACTTGGGCGAACGGTACCTCGACATGCCGGTACACCACCTGGACCGGCTCGTGGGCGCCGTCGCGCACGAATGCGGTCCGTAGGTTCGGGTGCCGTCCGAGGAGAGTTTGCGCGGCGCGGCGCAGCCGGTCCGCGTCGACCCGTCCGCCGAGTTCTACAGAGAGTTGCACGATGTAGGCGTCGGGTGCGCCGTCGGCGAGCTGGGCGTGGAACAGCAGCCCCGCCTGCAGCGGCGTGAGCGGCCAGATGTCGTCCAATGCGGGGTGTCGGGTCTCCAGCCGGTCGATCGCGGCTTGGTCGAGGTCGACGAGGCCGATATCGGAGGGTGTCAGCCCGCCGACACCGGGCCGGGACGCGTGCGCGGCGAGAGCCGTCACGGCGTCGCGCCACAGTTCGGCGAGGTCGGTGACTTCGGTGGAGGAGAGCACGCCGGTCGGGTAGTCCCAGGCGGCGGTCAGGGCGGGGCCGTCCGATGTATCCGCGGTGACCGCGTTGATGCCGAGCACGGCTGCCGCGGATGCGTCGGGATTCTGGCTGCCGCCGCCGTCGGTGGCGCCACCGGCGGGCATCCATCCGCTGTCGCGCAGCTGCGCGGGAATGGTGTCGAAACGACCGAGATAGTTGAAGCTCACCTGCGGGGTCGGCAGCGCACGCAGGATAGGGACGGTGTCCGCGTTCAGGTAGCGGAGCAGCCCGTAGCCGATTCCGCGATCGGGGATCGCGCGGAGTTGTTCCTTGACCGATTTGACCACCGCCGCCGCGGCAGCGCCCGCTGCGAACGCGTCGTCTATATCGATACCGGACAGGTCGAGCCGCACCGGGTAGGTGGTGGTGAACCATCCGACCGTGCGGGTGAGGTCGGCGCCGGGCAGCACCGCGTCGTGGCGGCCGTGGCTTTCGAGGGTGAGCAGCGTGTCGGTCACGTTGTCGCCGTGCCGGCGCCGCCATCTCGTCAGTGCCAGAGCGAGTCCGGCGATGAGGGCGTCTTCCACACTGCCGCGGAATATCCGGGGCAGGGTGGTGAGCACGGCGCGGGTCACCGCGGTCGGCAGCGTCACCTCGACAGCGGCGACCGTGGCTTGCACGTCCACATCCGGGTCCAGCGGGCGGGTACCGATCGTCGGATCAGCGGTACCGAGGGTGGATCGCCACCAGTCGAGTTCATCGAGGCGCTCGGCCGCGGTGCTGAGGCCGTAGGCCCAGCGTCGCATCGAGGTGCCGACGGGCGCGAGCCGCGGCCGTTGCCCGGCACTGATCTGGGCCCATGCCGAGGCGAGGTCGGGAATCAGAATTCTCCACGACACACCATCGACGACCAGGTGGTGGGCGACGACGAGCAGCCGTCCCGGCCGTTCGGCCCAGTCGAACCAGACCAGCTGCAGCACGATTCCGCTGCCGGGGTCGAGGCGTTCGGCGGCCGCGTTCGCCTCGGCGGCGGCGATCGCGGCGAAGGCGGCGCTGTCCGGTGCCGCTTGCACCGGCACGCGCCGGATCAGCCCGGCGGCGGTCATCGCGGCCGGCCGCACCTGCAATATCCACCCGGACGGCTGCGCGGGTTCTGGACGCACTCGGGCCCGCAGCATGTCGTGATGATCGATCACCGCTTGAACACTGGCCCCGATCCCGGTCATGTCTATGCCGCTCGGCAGTGTGAGCATCACCCACTGACAGAAACGGTCGAACCCGCCACGCTCGAACATCCAACACATGATCGGCGTCAGCGGTACCGGTCCCACGCCTGCTCCTGGGAGTTCCGTCGGGAGGGGGACCGCCTTCGTGCTGTCCCGGCCAGCGACCTGAGCAAGTCCGGCGACCGTCTTCCGCTCGAACACCTCCCGCGTGGAGAACACCAGACCTGCTGCCCGGGCTCGGGTTACCAACTGGATCGACATGATGCTGTCGCCGCCCAAGGCGAAGAACGAGTCATCGAGACCGACCGTGTCGATGCACAAGATCTCGGCGAACAGTCCGGCCAGGATTGTCTGCGCGTCGGTGATCGGCGCTCGGAATTCGGCTCGACCCGTGGTGAAGTCCGGCTCGGGTAGCGCGGCGCGGTCGAGCTTGCCGTTTTGTGTCACCGGCAGCGTGTCGAGCACCACTATGGCCGCGGGCACCATGTGCGAGGCCAGCCGCTGTCCGGCGAAAGCGAGGACCGCGGCTGGGGCGAGGTCGACGCCGGGCTCGGGCACCACGTACCCGACCAACCGGTCACCGGCGGCGCTCCGGTGGATGGTCGCGGCCGCGCGCGCCACGCCCGAGGCCAGCAAACCCGATTCGACCTCGCCGAGCTCGATGCGGAAACCACGGAGCTTGACCTGGAAGTCGGCCCTACCCACGTAGTCGAGCGCCAGATTCCCCTGGGGTAACCGCAGCCACCGCGCCAGGTCACCGGTCCGATACATGCGCTGTCCCGGCTCCGCGAACGGATTGGCGACGAACCGTGCTGCCGTCTGCCCCATTCGGTTGCGGTAACCACGAGCCAGCGCGGGGCCCGTGAGATACAGCTCGCCGACGACTCCGACGGGCACCGGCCGCAACCAGCCGTCTAGCACGACCTGCCCGATCCCGCGGATAGGTTCGCCGACCGTTACCGGCTCGCCTGCCACCAGCGGCGCACTGGCGTCGGTCAGGATGGTGGCCTCTGCCGGACCGTAGGTGTTGAACAATCTCCGACCCGGTGCCCACCGTAACACCAGGTCCGGTGGTGGCGCTTCACCACCGACGACGACGGTCTCGAGGTTCTCCAGCCCGACGGGGTCGACTGTCGCCAAGGCTGTCGGCGTCATCGCGGCGTGGGTCACCCGCTCACTCGACAGGAGCCGCGCCAGCTCGTTCCCGCCGTAGACGGTCGGCGGTGCGATTACCAGCCGACCACCCGAGGTGAACGCCCAGAGCATTTCCAGGACCGCCGCATCGAAACTCGGCGACGCGACATGCAGTACCCGCGCTCTGGGCTCGATATCGAACCGCGAACATTGCTCGGCCACCAGGTCAGCTATCCCTTGGTGCGACACCACCACCCCTTTCGGCACACCCGTCGAACCGGAGGTGTAGATCAGGTACGCCGCATGGTCGAGCCGGATCGGCCTTGTTCGCTCCGCATCGGTGACCGGTGCCTCGGACGTCTCGGCTTCGGCCGCCGCCTCGTCGAGGACCAACCACGGCACTGATCCCGGCAATCGACGCCGCCACTGGGACAAGGTGATTCCCACTGCCACGCCCGAATCGATGAGCATGTGTTCGATCCGGCCAGTCGGATACTGCGGGTCTACCGGCAGGAATGCCGCACCTGACTTCGCCACCGCCCATACCGCGAGCACCGACTCGACCGACCGCGGCAATCCCACCGCGACAATGGCCTCCGGCCCCACACCCCGATCGATCAGCAACCGTGCCAACCGATTCGACTGGGTATCGAGCTCTCCGTAGGTCCACCGCCGATCCTCGTACACCACCGCGACCGCCCCGGGATCCCGCTCGGCCGCCGCCGTCAACAGCTCCGGCAACAATCGTCCCGGCACCGCGGGGGAGCCCGACACCGGTGTCAACTCCCGGTATTCCGCGGCGGAGAGCAGGTTCAGCCGGGCCAGCGGTAGCTCCGGGTCGGTTGCGACGACGCCGAGCACGCGCTGGACTCGCCGCAGGGTTGCGTTCATAGTTTCGTGGTCGAACAGTTCGGGCAGGTACTTGATCTTCAGGTGCAGTCGGGTATCGACCTGTGCGACCAATCCCAGCGGATAGTGCGCGCCGTCGATGCCCGAGACGTCGACTACTCGCATGCCCGCGATATCGGTGTCCGCCGTCAGCCCGAAACGGTCGATCGGGAACGACTCGAACACTGTCATCGTGTCGAACACCGCCCCAGGCCCGGCGACCCGCTCGATTTCGGTAAGGCCGACGAACTGGTGGTCGAGCAGGGCCGTCTGCTCGGTCTGGATTCGGTCGAGCAGCTGTCCGAGGGTCTCGTCGGCGTCGAGACGGACGTGCACCGGCACTGTGTTGATGAACAGTCCGATCATCGATTCGATGCCCGTGATCCGCGGGGACCGTCCGGAGACCACGGCACCGAACGTCACGTTGTCCCGAGAAGTCAACGTGCCCAAAACGATTGCCCATGCCAGCTGGATCACGGTGTTGAGGGTGACGCCACGGCCCCTTGCGAGGCTCGTCAGCGCTGTGGTCTGCTCCTCGGTCAGCTCGCCGAGCACATCGCGGGATTCGGTGTAGCGGCGGGTGGGATCGCCCTGCGCCACCAGGGTCGGCTCCTCGGCGCCGTCGAACGCGCGAGCCCAGGCATCGAGCGCCGCGGCCGGGTCCTGCCTGGCGATCCAAGCCAGGAAGTCCCGGTAGGGGCGGACTTCGGGCAGCATCGTGGCGTCGCCGTTGGTGGCGTAGAGCACCAGCAACTCCTTCAGGAGCAGCGGCGTCGACCAGCCGTCGAGCAGCAGGTGATGATTGGTCAGCACCAGTCGGTAGCGCTGCGGCCCGGTCGTGACGAGCATCCAACGCAGCAGCGGGGCGCGAGCGGGATCGAACCTGGTTGCCCGGTCCGCCGCCAGGAGCAGCTCCCACTCGCGATCGCGTGCACTGTCATCGAGCCCGGACAAGTCGAGTTCCGACCAGGCGGCTTCGACGTCGTGCTGGATCACCTGCACCGGCCCGACATCGGCGTCGAAGGCGGTGCGCAAATTCGCATGCCGGTCCAGCAGCACTTGTCCGGCTCGGCGCAGCCGCTCCGAATCGACTTCTCCACGCAGTTCGAGAACCAGCTGGGTCAGGTAGGCGTCCACCGACTCCACCGACACCAACGCGTGGAACAGCAACCCCTCCTGTAATGGCGTCAGCGGCCAGATGTCGCTCAACGCCGGGTACCTGTTCTCGAGTCGCTCGATTTCGGCCTGCCCGAGCCGGACCAAATCGAGATCCGATGGTGTCCGTCCCCCGCCACCGGCATTGTGGGCAAAGGTCGCCAACGCGGTCAAAGCCCGGCACCACGACTGCGCCACCGCGGACACCTCGTCGGCGGTGAGCACCTCGGCGGGGTAGGTCCAGATGGCCCGCAACCGCGGCCCTTCTCCGTCGTCGCGGGTGCAGGCTTCGATGTCGAGTACCGCCGACACCGGCATATCCGGATTCCGCGCACCGACGATGTGGCCGCCGTCCACCGGCAGCCATCCGACCGCCGGAACCCCTTCGGGAATCCCGGTGGAGACGCCGCCGAGGTAGTTGAACCCGATCTGCGGCGTCGGCTGCGCACCGAGTGTCGAGCGGGTGTCGTCGTTGAGGTATCGCAGTAAGCCGTAGCCGATCCCGTGGTCCGGGATGGCGAGCAGTTGTTCTTTGACGGACTTGACCGCTGCGCCCATGGCCGGCCCACCCGCGCACGCGTCGTCGATATCGATCCGCGCCAGATCCAAACGCACCGGATAACTCGTGGTGAACCAGCCGACGGTCCGGGTCAGGTCCGAGCCGGCGACGACGTCTTCCTGGCGACCGTGCCCTTGGAGACCGATCACCATATCCGTCAGCCCCGCGGTCTCCGGCTCCCGCTCGCGCCGCCACTTCGTCACCGCCACCGCCAGTGCGGCCAGCAGTCCGTCGCCCACCCCGCCGTGGAATGTCGCGGGCACCTCGGTCAACAGCGTCTCGGTCACCTCGGGGGACAGCTCGATCTCGACCGTCCGAGCGGTGGCCGCCACGTCGATCGCGGGGTCGAGGGCTCGCGCCCCGATCAGCGGATCGGGCCCGTCGGCGGTTGCTCGCCACAGTTCGAGCTCAGCGGTGCGTTCCGGGTGTTGTGCCGCCTCGACCAGCCCATAGGACCACCTGCGCATCGACGTCCCGACCGGGGCCAGATCGGGCGGCTCGCCGGATTCGATCCGCGCCCACGCGACAGCGAGGTCGGCCACCAGCACTCGCCAGGAAGCCGTATCGATCACCGAATGATGCACCAGCACCAGGACTCGGCCCGGTTCCGCCGTGCGCACCGGATCGAACCAGACCACCTGCAGCACGATCCCGGCGTCCGGATCGAGCCGGTCGGCAGCGGAAGTCGACTCCGCCGCCGCCGATGTCGGGAACTCGGTGCTGGCTTGCATCGGCACCCGGTGGATGACGTCGTCGGCGCGAATCGTTCCTATCGGCAGCACATCCCACGCTCTGCGCCCGTCGTCGTAGGAGAGCCGTGCGCGCAGCATGTCATGCCGATCGAGTACCGCTTGCACGGTGTTCGCCAGCCGCTGCCGGTCGATTCCCCCCGGCAGATTCAGCATCATCGCCTGCGAGTAGCGGTCGTACTTCGACTCGGTCCGTTCGAGTAGCCGTCGCATGATCGGTGTCAGCGGTACTGGTCCCACACCTGCGCCGGGCAGTTCCGTCACAAGGGACGTCGCGGTGCCGTCGCGGACCGCGACCTCGGCCAGTTCGGCGACCGTCTTTCGCTCGAACACGTCGCGTGCGGAGAACGCCACACCGGCCGCCCTGGCTCGGGCAACCAGCTGGATCGACATGATGCTGTCGCCGCCGAGGGCGAAGAATGAGTCGTCGAGACCGATGGTGTCGATGCCGAGTACGTCGATGAATGCTTGGGTGATGGTGTGTTCGGTGGGTGTTCGGGGTGCTCGGAAGGGTTGGTGGTCGGTGAAGGTCGGTGGGGGTAGTGCTTTTCGGTCGAGTTTGCCGACTGGTGTCAATGGGATGTGGTCCAGGACGGTGATGGAGGTCGGGACCATGTAGGACGGTAGGTGGTGGGTGAGGTATTGGGTGAGGGTTGAGGTGTCGATGGTGTGGTCGGGTGTGGCGATGACGTATGAGATGAGTGTTTGGGTTCCGGTGTTGTTGTGGTGGCCGATCGTGATGGCGTAGGCGACGGTTTCGTGGGTGGTGAGTGTGGTGTCGATTTCGCCGAGTTCGATGCGTAGGCCGCGGATTTTCACTTGGAAGTCGGATCGGCCGAGGTGTTGGATTGTTCGGTGGGTGGTCCAGCGGACGATGTCGCCGGTGCGGTACATGCGTTGGCCGGGTATCCAGGGGCAGGCTACGAATCGTTCGGCCGTCACGTTTGTTCGATGGTGGTATCCACGGGCCAGTAAATCGCCGGCGACATACAATTCGCCGGCCACACCAACCGGTACCGGTTGTAGTCGTTGATCCAATACCCATGCCGAGACGCCGTGGATCGGGCGGCCGATCGTGACCGGCTCTCCGGCCGCCAAAAGGGTCCGCGTCGCGGTGATGGTGGTTTCGGTTGGACCGTAGTCGTTGCACAGCTTCCGGTCGCTGGCCCAGCGTTCGACCACCTCACTGCCGTAATTCTCACCGCCGACGATCAGGTGTTCCAAATCCGGTAGTGGCCAGCGGGTGTGGTCGATGGTGGACAGCGCCGACGGTGAGATAAGGGCGTGGCTGATGTGTTCGCGTTCGAGCAGTGCGGCGAGTTCATCCCCGCCGTAGACGTCGGTGGGTGCGACGACCATGGCAGCGCCGGCAGCCAGCGGCAGCAGCAACTCGAGTACCGATACATCGAAGCTGGGTGATGCCAGATGCAGCGCGCGGGAGCTGGGTTCGATGCCCATGGTAGCCCGGTGTGCCGCGGCGCAGTTGCCGAGTCCACGGTGGGTGACCGCTACGCCTTTGGGGAGTCCGGTTGAGCCGGAGGTGTAGATGAGGTAGGCGATATTGTCGATCCGCAAGGGACGAACCCGATCGCTGTCGGCGATCGGACTGCTGTCGGTCTCGTCGAGGTCGTCGAGTATCAACCAATCGGTGTCGTCGGGTAACTGCGCGTGTACGGATGCGGTTGTAATGCCGATGGCCGCTTTTGAATCGGTCATCATGTGGGTGATGCGCTCAGCCGGATAGGTCGGGTCGATCGGCAGGAAAGCAGCTCCCGACTTCGCGACCGCCCATACCGCGAGCACCGAGTCCACCGAGCGCGGAATACCAATCGCAACAACATCTTCCGGCCCGACACCACACCCGATAAGCCGCCGCGCCAACCAATTGGAGCGTCCGTCCAGCTCCCGATAACTCAAACCCTGACCATCACAAACGATCGCAGTAGCGTCCGGATCCAGCGCGACCGCCGCCGTCAACAAATCAGGCAATGTGACAGGCGATGCCGAAGACGCACCGGAGCGAGTCAACAGATCAGCCCGCTCAGCAGGTTCGAGGACATCGATCACCCCGACAGCAACTGTCGCATCGACGGTTACCGATTCCAGAATCCGAATCCACCGACGCACAACAGAATCGATCGTCGCGGGATCGAACAAATCCGTCGCATAAGTGACCGCGACAGTCATATTGCCGCTGTCATGGTTTTCCGACAGGATGAATTGCAGGTCGAACCGGGATACCTCGTTCGGCAGATCGACCATCGAGAGCTCGAGATCGGGGAGTCGCAGCGCTACCGGTTCCAGGTTCTGGAATGCCAGCATCACCTGGAACAGCGGGTGTCGTGCTGGGGACCGCTGTACGACGAGTTTGTCCACCACCTGCTCGAACGGAACGTCGGCGTGTTCGAAGGCGTCCAGATCGGTTTGTCTGATCCGGCCGAGCAGGTCGGTGAAGGATTCATCGAGATCGATCTCGGTCCGCAGTACCAGGGTGTTGACGAACATGCCGATCATGTCGTCGAGTGCGGCTATTCCGCGCCCGGCGATCGGTGTGCCGATCGGAATGTCGGTGGTGCCGCTCAACCGGGCGAGCAGCACCGCCAAGGTGCCGTGGATCGCCATGAATAGTGACGAATTATGCTGCCGCGCAAATCGTTCCAATGCCCGCACCAAACCGGCAGGCACCGAGTAATCGACCGTGGCGCCTCGATTCGACAGCACCACCGGCCGTGGCCGGTCGAACGGCAGACGGAGTTCATCGGCAATGCCGTCCAGAGCCTCGGTCCAGTATCGGAGTTGTTCGGTGCCCAGCGATTCCGGATCGCCGGGCGCGCCGAGGACAGCTCGTTGCCACAGTGCGTAGTCCGCGTACTGGACCGGTAGTGGTGCCCACGCCGGCGCCGCCCCGCGGATCCGAGCGGCATATGCGGTCGTCACGTCGCGCGCCAGCGGCGTCATGGAGAAGCCATCCGCGGCGATGTGGTGCACCACGACGGCCAGTACGTATTCCGGTTCCGTGCCACCGACAACGCGGAACAACCGGGCACGGGCGGGTGTCTGGGCGGTCACATCGAAGCCTTCGGCGACGAATTCGGTGATCGTCTCGACCAACTGGCTCGGCGCGACCGGCACCACGATCAGTTCGCGGTCCACGTTCTCGACGGGCTCGATCAGTTGGATCAGCGTTCCGTCGTGATCCGGATACCGCGTTCGCAACGACTCGTGCCTACCCAGCACGTCGACAACCGCCGAGTGCAGGGCGCCGACGTTCAAGTCGCCACGCAGCCGAATGGCGATCGGCATGTTGTATGCACCCGACGCCGTGTCGTACTGATTGAAGAACCACATCCGTTGTTGGGCTGGCGCCAACGGCACGAGATCGGGGCGCGGCCCGGCGATCAGCGGTGGGCGTCGGCGCCCTGTACCGGCATGCTGCTCTATGCGAGTGGCGAGTTCCGCGACTGTGGAAGCCTCGAACAACAGTCGCACGGGAATCTCGGCATCCAATGCGGCCCCGAGTCGCGCAGCGACGCGGGTGGCGACCAAGCTGTCGCCGCCGAGGGCGAAGAATGAGTCGTCGAGACCGATGGTGTCGATGCCGAGTACGTCGATGAATGCTTGGGTGATGGTGTGTTCGGTGGGTGTTCGGGGTGCTCGGAAGGGTTGGTGGTCGGTGAAGGTCGGTGGGGGTAGTGCTTTTCGGTCGAGTTTGCCGACTGGTGTCAATGGGATGTGGTCCAGGACGGTGATGGAGGTCGGGACCATGTAGGACGGTAGGTGGTGGGTGAGGTATTGGGTGAGGGTTGAGGTGTCGATGGTGTGGTCGGGTGTGGCGATGACGTATGAGATGAGTGTTTGGGTTCCGGTGTTGTTGTGGTGGCCGATCGTGATGGCGTAGGCGACGGTTTCGTGGGTGGTGAGTGTGGTGTCGATTTCGCCGAGTTCGATGCGTAGGCCGCGGATTTTCACTTGGAAGTCGGATCGGCCGAGGTGTTGGATTGTTCGGTGGGTGGTCCAGCGGACGATGTCGCCGGTGCGGTACATGCGTTGGCCGGGTATCCAGGGGCAGGCTACGAATCGTTCGGCCGTCACGTTTGTTCGATGGTGGTATCCACGGGCCAGTAAATCGCCGGCGACATACAATTCGCCGGCCACACCAACCGGTACCGGTTGTAGTCGTTGATCCAATACCCATGCCGAGACGCCGTGGATCGGGCGGCCGATCGTGACCAACTCGCCCACTGTCAGCGACGCGTTCAGCGTCGTGGAAATGGTGGCTTCGCTTGGTCCGTATTCGTTGAGTACGACACGGTCGCTGCCCCAGCGTTCGACCACCTCACTGCCGTAATCCTCACCGCCGACCATCAGATACTTCAGATCCGGTAGTGGCCAGTGGGTGTGGTCGATGGTGGACAGCACCGACGGTGAGATGAGGAGGTGGCTGATGTGTTCGCGTTCGAGCAGTGCGGCGAGTTCATCCCCGCCGTAGACGTCGGTGGGTGCGACGACCATGGCAGCGCCGGCAGCCAGCGGCAGCAGCAACTCGAGTACCGATACATCGAAGCTGGGTGATGCCAGATGCAGCGCGCGGGAGCTGGGTTCGATGCCCATGGTAGCCCGGTGTGCCGCGGCGCAGTTGCCGAGTCCACGGTGGGTGACCGCTACGCCTTTGGGGAGTCCGGTTGAGCCGGAGGTGTAGATGAGGTAGGCGATATTGTCGATCCGCAAGGGACGAACCCGATCGCTGTCGGTGACGGGCCGGTTGTCATCGGTGTTGGGCCGGTCGCCGGAAGTATCGAGATTGTCCGATATCAGCCAGTCCATATTGTCGGGTAGTTGCGCGTGTACGGATGCGGTTGTAATGCCGATGGCCGCTTTTGAATCGGTCATCATGTGGGTGATGCGTTCGGTCGGGTAGGTCGGGTCGATCGGCAGGAAAGCGGCCCCGGATTTGGCTATGGCCCATACCGCGAGTACCGAGTCCACCGAGCGCGGAATGCCGATGGCGACGATGTCTTCGGGTCCGATGCCGCGCTCGATGAGCTGTCGTGCCAACTGGTTGGAGTGTTCGTCGAGCTCTCGATAGCTCAGTTGTTGTCCGTCGTAGATGATCGCGGTGGCGTCGGGATGGAGTGTGGCCGCTGCCGCCAGCAGAGCGGGCAGCGTGGTAGGGGTTGTCGAAGGCGCGCCGGAGCGGGTCAGCAGGTCGGCTCGCTCGACGGGTTCGAGTACGTCGATGACTCCGACGGGAATGGATGGATCGGTCGTTATCGATTCCAGAATCCGAATCCACCGATGCGCAAGAGAATCGATGGTCGCGGCGTCGAACAGATCCGCGGCGTAGGTGACCGTGACGGTCATATCGCCGCTGTCATGGTTTTCCGACACCAGGAACTGCAGGTCGAAACGAGACGCCTCTTCGAGAAGGTCGATCCCCGACGGCGCGAGACCGGGCTCCGGATTCCGCAACGCCAGCATCACCTGAAACAGCGACTGCCAGGACCGAGACCGCTGCGGAACGAGTTCGTCCAGCATCTGCTCGAACGGAACATCGGAGTGGTCGAAGGCATCCAGATCGGTTTGTTCGACACGACCGAGCAGGTCGGTGAACGATTCATCGGGATCGATCTCGGTCCGCAGCAGCAGAGTATCGACGAATCCGTCGGTGGCATCGTCGCGCGCGGCGATCGGTGTGCCGATCAGAATGTCAGTGGTGCCGCTCAACCGGGCGAGCAGGACTGCCAATGTGGCGTGGATCGCCGTGAACAGTGACGAACTACGCTGCCGCGCGTACCGTTGCAACGCCGAAACCAGATCGGCACGCAACGGGTACCGTGCGGTCGTGCCTCGCTTCGACAGCGCCGCCGGCCGCGGCCGGTCGAACGGCAGGCGAAGCTCTTCGGGAAGGTCCGTGAGCGCGGCCTGCCAGAACGCCAGATTGTCACGGCGACGCCTGATCCGGGCACCCGCACGGGCGCTGTCGGGGTGAACCTGCTCGATAGCGGTGTCCGGCGCGGCGGCGAACGCGTCGAGGAACTCCCCGAATCTGGTGCAGTGCGCCGAGAGTTCGGCGTCGGTATAGAGGTTGGGATTGGCCAGGAAGTGCAGGATCGTCCGCGGCGGATCCCCGGTTTGATACAGGTCGATCAGCAAGTCGTCGACCGGCCCTGAGCTGAGGATATGGACTTCCCCGGTCATTGATCCGAACCGGATCTCCTGGTGGAAGAACATGACATTCACCACCGGGCCCGCGAAACGCCGCTGTCCGCCGTGGTATCCGGCGGCGGCACGGATATCGGTTAGGCCGCACCGCTGGTGCCGCAACGCCCCCACCAGATCGGACTGCACCCGCCGCGTAACTGTCGCAACGGTATCGCCCGAATCCAGCAGGAGCGGAAGGGGTGCGACATTGACGAACATCCCGCCGGAGCGGCGCAGTACGGCGTTGGTGCGACCCGAAACGGGAATATTGACCATAACCTCATCGCGGCCGGTCATCCGGGCCAGGTAGCAGCCGAACGCGGCGATTACCACCGCGGCCGGGCTCGCATTCATGGCTTTCGCGGAATGATCGATCCGCTCCACCGTCTCCGGCGAAAGTTCGGCGGTTGTCACCGTGCTGTCCGCGCGGGCCGGTGCGTGCCCGTCGACCAGGCTGGACTCGTCCCCGGCGTCGGCGAGTCTGTTCAGCCAGTATTCCTGATCGTCGGCGAATCGCTTGGACTCCCGATAGTCGCGGTCGGCCTGGTACAGGGCGCGTACGTCCGCCGCCCGGTTCGGCTCCGCCGTCTGTCCCCGCACCGCCGCGGTGTACAGCGCCGCGATGCGGTTCACGATCATCATTCCGGCGTAGCCGTCCAACGCGACATGGTGGATTCTGGTGTACAGCAGGTAATGCAGGTCCCCGACCTGGACAATCGCGGTTCCCACCAACCGGTCCCGCGTCATGTCGAGGGGCGTGGTGTACTCCCGATGCATCCACTCCAACCCCGCAGCAACGGGATCCGGTGCACCGCGTACATCGATTACCGGCCCCGCGTACTCGAGCGACGGGTCGAAGAACTGATACGGCTCGCCGTCGACCTCTACCAGCCGCAGGTATCCGGACTGGAACTCGTGGCCTGCTCGAATCGATACCTCGCGTAGGAGATCGACATCGAGATCTCCATGCAAGTCGATGTACTGTGCCTCGGAGATCGGCACATCCGGACGCAACTTCTGCGCCAGCCATAACCCACGCTGCCCAGCGGACAGCGGCACCTGCGCTATTGCTGACACGTCCGGCTCGGTAACGCCGCTCGATCCCGCCTCGGGATGCTGCGGTGGTCGCAGAACAGTCATTGAACTTTCCTCTATTCCCGACCACGGCTCAGTCTAAGCTGATTAGTTTGCTATGCAAACCCGGTTTTCGAAATTCGCATCGCGAAATGCTCACCGTATTCATAAGGGTGACACGGAATGATCTAGATTTTCAGCGAGAGCGTTAACCTGGAGGTCGGATGGGCCGAATGTAACGCCGTATGACGCAGGGCCTTCGGCGCTCGATCCGATGACCGAATGCCCTGGCCACGAAGGTGTATGGCGTATATACAAACGGGCGGAACGTGATTCGAGACGCACAAAACGATATATATTCTGCCGGGGTTGTTAACATAAGACAGCGGCGTTGCGATTGTCATCTCGTCCGAAATTGGTGATCCGGTCCGTGGAATCGCCGCACTGATGTCTCACCGGCGCGGCGGCAGTAGATTACGTGCCACCGCCCGGTTCGCGTACGGATCTCTATGGCGAGGCGGCTCGGCAGCTCGACCGGCACCGCCGAGCACGTCCGTCGACGGTGATCGAGGCCTGGAAGCTCTTGGCGCATCGATGAGTACCGGCCTAGCCTGGACTCCCACTGCGCGAAGAGGAGACGACGTGCCTGACGTCCGGAAAGTGTGGCAGAGCCGAGTCTGGGGGAATCTCGGGGCTCCGGTATACGACTTCGTGCTCGACCATCCGCGGGTGGCCCGGCCCGCGGGACAGGTGATGTGGGGCTGTGATACCCGCCGGATGTATGCGGCAATGGGTGTCGTGAATCAGCTGGCGGAGGGTTCGTCGGTGCTGGATCTGCCGGTTGGCGGCGGCGTGACGCTGCGTCGACTCGAATCCGGTCGCAAGCTCCGCTACGTGGCCGCGGACATTTCCGATGATCAATTGGCGGCGGCGCGCCGCACCGCCGAGCGCGCCGGGCTGTCCGATATCGATTATGTGCGCGCGGATGTGGTCGACCTGTCATTCGCCACGGGCGAGTTCGATCTGGTAGTGAGTTTCGCGGGGCTGCATTGTATGCCGGATCCGGCCGCCGCGGTGGCCTCGCTGGCCCGCGTACTAGCGCCGGGTGGACGTTTGGTCGGCAGTTGTGTAGTGCGCGGGGTCCGGCCACGCTTCGATCTGCACATGCGGGTGATGCGGGCGCTGGGCGTATTCGGTCCGTCCGGTACCACGGCCGAGCTGTCGGATTGGATCGCCGCAGCGGGGCTGCGCAAGGTGGAGCTGGTGTGCAATGGCGCGCTGGCGCAGTTCACGGCCGTTAAGGACTAGCTCCCTGCTCGTAGCGCGGTCCGACCAGGGCGATGGCGGTATCGACGGCGACGTCGATGATGTCGCTGATATCCTTGCCCGCTTCGACCGTGGAGGCGATCAGCTCGCGGAACCCACCGTAGAGGATGGTAGCCATCTGACGGGTCGGCGGATGCAGCCCGGGGGCTTCGAACTCCGGTGTGGTGGTGAGGCTTTGGATCAGATTGATGAAGGCCTCGGCCGCTTCGTGGTAGACCTGGCGCGCGGCCTCGCCGAGCGCGGGTGTGTCCCGAATCCAGGCCAGGGTGATCGTCGTGTCCTGATTGGATGCGTGGATCCAGGCTTCGATAGCCTGCCGGACCTGAGTGCGCCACGGCGCGGCTGGATCGACGGCATCGTAGATCTGCTGGATCGTCTCATTGTTGCGCTCGGCGAGCAGCGCGATGAAACAGTCCTGTTTGCTATCGAAATGTTCGTAGAACGTACGACGGGACGTGCGCGCGTTGCGGACCACATCGGCCACGGTTGTTTCGCGATAACCGCGATCGCGCACGGCCTCGGCCATCGCATCGAGGAGCCGACGCCGGAATGCGGATTCCGGCGCGTCCTCGGTGGCGGTACTGGCGGCGGGCTCGGCACGGGTCACGAGAATCAGGTTAGTTCGCCCCGCCGCCGCGGCGATCATGACCTCACACGCACCGGGATACGGCCGGGTGCGCCGGCCCGGCTCGCGAAGCGGATAGTGCCGTCCTCGATGCGCCCGTGGCGCAGTGCGAGCACATCGTGGGCGTAGTTCATCCCCAAGCGCCAGGGCCGTCGCGAGCCGGCCCTGGGAAAGTGGTCGATGGAACGCTGGACGTAGCCGGATTGGAAATTGAGCAGTGGCTCTGCGGCGATACTCGGATCCGGCCACGGCGTGCACTGGTCGTAGCCGTTGTCGTCCATATGGCGCAGTAATCGGCACACGAATTCGCCCACCAGATCCGCCTTCAATGTCCACGACGCGTTGGTGTAGCCGATGGTGAAGGCGAAGTTGGGGACGCCGCTCAGCATCATTCCCTTATAGGCCATGGTGTCGGGCAGTGGGATGGCCCGGCCGTCGACGCTCAATTCGATCCCGCCGAAGGCGAGCAATTGCAGACCGGTCGCCGTCACCACGATATCGGCGGGCAGCTCGGCGCCCGAGGCCAGACGCAGGCCCTCGGCGGTGAACTTCTCGATGCGGTCGGTCACCACGGCGGCGCGTCCGGCCCGGATCGCCTGGAACAGATCCCCGTCCGGCACCAGGCAGAGCCGTTGATCCCATGGCTTGTAGGTCGGTTTGAAGTGGACGTCCACCTCGTATCCGCTCGGCAATTGCGCGGCCGTCTGTTTCCGGATGAAGTTGCGCATCATATGCGGACGACGCTGGCTGAGTTGGTAGATGAGCGTGCCGATCAGCACGTTCTTCCAGCGGGTGATCGTATAGGCCCGGCGAGGTCCGAGCCGTTCGCGCAGGCGGATCGCCACCGCGTCCTCGGTAGGCACGGACATGATGTAAGTGGGGGAGCGCTGCAGCATGGTCACCTGCGCCGCAGTCTCGGCCATGGCCGGAACCAGGGTCACCGCGGTGGCTCCGCTGCCGATCACGACCACCCGCTTACCGGCATAGTCCAGGTCGGTGGGCCACTGCTGTGGGTGCACGAGTTGCCCACGGAAATCCTCGATTCCGGCGAATTCGGGGGTGTAGCCGTGGTCGTAGTGGTAGTAGCCGCTGCACACATACAGGAAGCCGCAGGTGAATGTCGAGGTGGTGCCGTCGTGTTCGACGGTCACCGTCCACTGCGCCGCTTCGGTCGACCAGGAGGCCCCGATAACCTTGTGCCCGAACCGGATTCGGCGATCGATGCCGGCTTCGGCGGCGGTGTCACGGATGTAGTCGAGGATCGACGGCCCGTCGGCGATGGCGGCGGCCTGAGTCCATGGGCGGAAACGGTAACCGAGGGTGTGCATATCGGAATCCGAACGCACCCCCGGATAGCGGAACAGATCCCAGGTGCCGCCGACTACCGTGCGCGCTTCCAGAATTGCGTAGGTGCGCGTCGGGAAGGCCGTCTGGAGATGGTGCGCCGCGCCGATGCCGGACAGACCGGCCCCGACGATCAGCACATCGAAGTGCTCGGGCCCACCCGTCTCGCGGACACCACCCACCGGGGAATCGCCGTGCGATGCGCTCATGCTGTCACCTCCGCCTTCGCGCGGGCCCGCAGACGCCGCTCCAGTACTGCGAATATGTCGTAGTAGTGCGTGGGCGCGACGCGTGCGAGTGCGTCGAAAACGTAGGCATCCGGCCCGACCAGAATCCGTGACTTCCCGCGTTCGACTCCGCGACAGATGATTTCGGCCGCCTTGTCCGGTGAGGTCAACGTCATCGCCTCGAACTCCGCCGCTATCTGCTCGCGCGAGCGACCGCGTCCCTCGGGATCCTTGCGCACCCGGGCATTTCGCGCGATGTTGGTGGTGATACCACCCGGATGCACATTCACCGCGGACACTCCCGTGCCCCGAAGTTCCTGGCGCAGTGCGTCGGTGAAGCCGCGCACCGCGAATTTCGCCGCGCAGTAGGCGCTTTGATTCGGCATGCCGAGCAGTCCGAATACGCTGGAGGTATTCACGATGACACCCTTGTCCTGTTCGACCAGGATGGGCAGGAATGCGCGAGTGCCATGGACCACGCCGTCGAAGTTGATCTGCCGCAGCCATTCATCGTCTTCGGGAACCGCGTCGAGCACCGACGAGCCCACCGCCACACCGGCATTGTTGAATACCGCCGCCAATGGCTCGGTAAGCCAGTCCTCGACCTCGGCGGCGAAGGCGAGTTGGTCGGCGGCATCGCGTACATCGAGCACGCGGACGAGTACCGGACCGGTCAGCGTGTCGGCCGTCTGTTTCAAGCCGACCTCGTCGATATCGGCAATGGCCACGGGTGACCCACGGCGCGAAAGCAATTGGGCCAGACTGCGACCGATGCCGGAGGCGGCGCCGGTGATCATGGCGGGATGGCCGGACAACGGCCTAGCGGTGCGTGGCATCGGTGCTCCTGGCGCTGCGGATGTGGGTGTCGATGAGATCGGTGAGCGTCGGCCGGACGCCGACGGGCAGGTCGTGGCCCATGCCGGGCAGGGTGTGCAGGCGCGCACCGGTGATGGCGCCCGCCGTGACGGTGCCGCCGGTGGGATTCACCATCAGGTCGCGGTCACCGTGCAGGATCAGCGTCGGGGCGATGACGGCGCTGAGTTCTGCGGTGCGATCACCGGATTTGAGGATGCCGGCGAGCTGACGGCCGACGCCCGGTGCCGGATGGGGATCGCGGTCCCAGGTCGTCGCCGCGGCGGCGCGCACCGCGTGTTCGTCGAACGGGTAACCGTGCGAGCCTATGTGGCGGAACATACGCACCGAGCGTTCGATGTGTTCGGTGCGGGTCCGGGCCGGTCGGCCGAACATCAACCGCCATGTCGACAGGGCCGGTCGCCCGACCCGTGCCGCACCGGTCGTCGACATGATCGAGGTGAGCGAGGTGACCCGGGCCGGATAGCGGGCGGCCACGGTCTGTGCGATCATCCCGCCGAGCGACATCCCGACCACATGCGCGGAGCTCAGTTCCAGCGCGTCGAGTAGACCGACGGTGTCGGCGGCCATATCAGAGAGATCGTATTGCGCTGTGTGCCACCGCTTTCGTAGGAAATCGAGCGGACTCGGCGGTGGGAAGCCGAAGTGCGTCGATTTGCCGACATCGCGATTGTCGAAGCGGATGACCTGGTAGCCGCGCGCGACGAGGAGTTCGCAGAGACCACCGGGCCAGTCGTGCAGTTGCTGTCCCAGACCGGCGACGAGCAGCAGCGCGGTGTCGCCGTCACCGAGGCGCTCGTATGCGAGTGTGACGCCGTGGCCGACATCGGCGAATTGCTCTGTCATGCCGTGACCTGTTCTGCTCTGGCCTCGGCGGTGCTGGGCTGTGGTGCGCGGCGATAGACCACGGCGCGGCCCTTCTTGGCGGGCACCAGCGCGACACCGCGGAAGTGCGTGCGCTCATCGGGTGCGTCGGTCGGCTCCAGCGTGAAATCCCTTAGCAGCGTGCGCAATACGACATTCATCTCCATGGTGGCGAAGGCCGCGCCGATGCAGCGCCGGGCGCCGCCGCCGAAGGGAATCCAGCTGAAGGTGCCCGGCCGGACACCGACGAAACGATCCGGATCGAAGGCACGGGCGTTCGGGAACAGCTCCTCGTTGTCGTGCATGAGCCGAATGCTGACCAGCACATTCTGCCCCTTGGGTAGGGTCCACCGACCAAGTTGCATCGACTCCGCGCGCACCTTGCGGAACGTCGAGTCGATGACCGGGCGCACCCGTTGCACCTCGAGCAGGGTAGCCTCGCGCAGTTCCGAACCGCCTTCGTCGACCTCGGTGACCAAGCGCCGCAACACTTCCGGATGCCTGCGCAACCGCTCGATAGTCCACGACAGTGTGGTCGCTGTGGTCTCGTGCCCGGCGGTGAGCAGGGTGAGCAGTTCGTCGGCGATCTCGCTGCGGGTCATCGCGCTGCCGTCGTCGTAGCGGGCCTGCAGCATCATCGCGAGCACGTCGTCGCGGTCGGCGAGATGACCGTCGTCGGCGGCGCGGTTGATGAGCCTGCCGACGATCTCGTCGTAATGACGGCGGTGCGCGGCGAAGCGGGCCCACGGACCGTACCGCCCCAAGAACTTTTGCGGCACCGGCAGTGCCGCAAGCGCCGAACCGACCAGCACCAGTCTGGGCAGCAGCTCGCGCAGTTCGTCGAATTCCTTACCTTCGGCGCCGAAGACGGCACGGAGGATCACGTTCAGGGTGATCCGCATCATCGAATCCATCGTCGCGAACTCCCGGCCCTGCGGCCAGGTGGCCAGCTCGCGCACTGTCTCCTCCTCGATCAGCGTCTCGTACACCGAGAGGCGACGACCGTGGAACGGCGGGGTGAGCAATTTTCGCTGTTTGCGGTGTTCGGCGCCCCGCAGCGAGAACAGTGAGCCGGGACCGAGGAACTGGCCGAGATTGACATCGACGTTATCGGCCACCTCGGAGCTCGCGGTGAACAGCGCCTTCACCTCGGCCGGTTCGGATAGCACCATGACCCGCCCGAAGCGCGGTAGGTAGACCGTGAACGCCGAGCCGTACCGCCGATGCAATCTGCGCCATGCGCGGGTGCGGCCCGCCAATACCTCTGCGGCCTGTACCAAGGCCGGGGTTGTAGGCCCGTCGGGCAAGTTCACCGTGGTCATGCGACACCTCCCAGTGGTACATCTGTGTACCAACACCACGGTACGCTCACGTACCGTGGTGTGGCAAGGGTCACTTTCGGAATTGCCGCCCGCTTCCTCGGTGCGTGTGGTTAGCGTGAGCGCGTGCGCAAGCATCGTTGGGTTACCACGGGAGGCTGGGTTCGCGGCATGGATGAGCTGCGCGGATTGCCTGATCGGCTGGCCACGCGGGGCTGGGTCGCCATCCTGGCGTCGGTCATCGTGCTGATCGGTGTCGCCGGACCCGCTCCCGCCCAGCCGCCCGCCGCCGATCTCGTCACCGTCGAGACCGGTCAGCTGCGCGGCATCGTGGCCGCGGAGCATCGACTGTTCGCGGGCATCCCCTACGCCGCCCCGCCGGTCGGCGAATTGCGCTGGCGGCCACCGGCTCCAGCCGCACCGTGGCCCGGCATTCGAGATGCCACCGTGGCCGGGCCGAGCTGCCCGCAGGACAACGACTTCTACGGGATAGTCGGTGCGAACCCGACGAAATCAGAAGACTGTCTCTCTCTGAATGTTTCGACGCCGCGCAACCTGCCCATCGACGGTAGTGGGCTCCCGGTGCTGGTCTGGATCCACGGCGGCAGTTTTGTCACCGGCTCCGGCGACGTTTACGGTGCCGAGCCGCTGATCGCGCACGGTGACGGTGACCTGATCGTGGTCACGATCAACTACCGGCTCGGCACGCTCGGCTACCTCGCCGCCTCGGCGCTCGACGATGGTTCCGGGCCCGGCAATTACGGTTACCTGGATCAGCAGGCCGCATTGCGCTGGGTGCGGCGCAATATCGCGGCATTCGGTGGTGATCCGGAGCGCGTGACGCTGGCGGGCGAGTCGGCCGGTGCGACATCGGTATGCACTCAGATGGTCGCGCCGAGCTCGCGTGGGCTGTTCCGGGCCGCGATCATGGAGAGCGGGCCGTGCAGCCCCGGTGTGCCCGCCGCGACGGCGGTGGCAGACGGTGACGCGTACGCCGCACGTCTCGGATGCGCCGGACCCGGAACCGCGGCGTGCCTGCGCGCGCTGCCGGTCGATACGTTGGTGAGCGATTCCATCACCCCGACGGTATACGGCGGCCAGTTCCTACCGTCCGCGCCGCAGGCGGCCGTGCGCAACGGCGCCTTCGCCGATGTGCCCACCCTCGTCGGTGCGAACAACGACGAGATGTCGCTGTGGGTGTACATGAAATATGGTGTGCCCCTTGGCCAGCCGCTGACCGCCGCCGGATATCGCGACGCACTGGCCGCCGCCATGCCCGACCTGACGCCGGAGCAACTCGACCGCGTCGAACAGACCTATCCGGTCGCCGCCTATCCGCAGCCCGCGCTCGCACTGTCGCGCGCCTGGACCGATCGCATCCTCGCCATGCTCGTTGTCGAATACGAAGGGCTCGGCCCGCGCACGCCCACCTACACCTACTCCTTCGACGACCCAGCGCCGCTCGGCCCACCGAATATCTTCCCGCTGGGCGCGTACCACGCCAGCGAACTGGCATCGCTGTGGAGCCTGCGCGACCTCGGCTGGCTCTACGGCGCCGCCCTGACGCCGGACCAGCAGCGCCTCGCCGCCGAAATGCGAAGGTACTGGGCCCGATTCGCCATTGATGCCCGCCCGGATCCGGCCGGTCTCGAACCGATCCCGGCCTATGATCCCGCTGCACCCCTCGTCATGTCCTTGCGGCCCAGCGGAAACCGGCTCATCGACTCCTACGCCGCGGACCATCGAGCCGATTTCTGGGCGCCCATGCTGCCGCGCTGAGCTGGGTCGGATCGCCCTGAACTGGGGTCAGATTTTGCGGATAACCGTGACCACCTTGCCGAGGATCCGCGCGTCATTGCCCGGAATCGGTTCGAACAGCGGATTGTGCGGCATGAGCCAGACATCCTTACCGGTGCGCTTGAATGTCTTCACCGTCGCCTCGCCCTCGATCATCGCGGCGACGATATCGCCGTTGTCGGCGACGTTCTGCTGGCGCACGACTACCCAGTCGCCATCGCAGATCGCGGCGTCGACCATCGATTCACCGACGACCTTGAGCAGGAACAGCGAGCCGTCACCGACCAGTTCGCGCGGCAGTGGGAAGACATCCTCCACCGCCTGCTCCGCCAGGATCGGGCCACCGGCGGCGATCCGACCCAGCACGGGCACGAAGGTCGGGACGGGCCGCCCGGTGTCGACATCCTCGGTGGTGGACGGCAGGCTGGTCACCGCGCGCACCGCCTCGTCGAGACCGCGAACGTCAACGGCGCGTGGGCGATTCGGGTCGCGGCGTAGATAGCCCTTGCGTTCGAGAGTGCGCAGCTGGTGGGCGACCGACGACGTGGAGGTGAGTCCAACCGCATCGCCGATCTCGCGGATGCTCGGCGGGTAGCCGCGCTCGCTCACGGAGGTGCGGATGACCTCCAGAACTTTGCGCTGACGCACGGTGAGATCCGCCCCGGTAACGGATGGGTCGGTGCCAACTCCGCTCTCGTCGCCCGTGTCGTCTGTATGGCTCACCGCAACCGCCCTTCTGTGTCTATTGATTTCGTCTATCGAATCTAGTCCGGTAACCCCGATGTATCAAACATCTGTTCGAGGCATGTCGGCGTTTTCTGCTGACTTTGCCGGCGAGGCGTGGTAGAAATCGAACACAAGTTCTTCGAACACATGATCGAAAAGCTACTCCACCGTCTCGCGACATACCTGAGCACCCCCTAACACCCCTTCATGGAGGTTTGTCCGATGAGCACAGCGATCCGCGCCACGAGCACCGACCTTCAGGGTGAGGTCGACGTCGATCTCGGCTTCGAATCCGTTCCGCGCGTGCGGCGCCAGCATCGCGGCGGCGTTCGTGCCCTCGAGGCCGCGCGTGCCGCGACGGATCGGCGGCCGCGCGACAGTCGGCCCGGTGGTGCTGTGGTGCCGTACGGTCGAGGTTTCATTCGAACTCCCGCGCTACGTCAGGCGCAGGGTCCGCATCCGATGGAGCGGGTCGAACGGGCGCAGGTCGGTTTCGCGGTGCTCGCGGTGTCCGCACTGTTGAGCGCGCTGGTGGTGACAGCTTTGATCGGCTTGGCGCATTGGCGTGCTGGAACTTTCGGCGGCGAGACCCCGACGACGGTGCCCGCCGTGGTCGAGCAGCAGTCGGTTCCGGATGGTGTCGGTGTGGGTGCGCCGACGTAGCTCGGCGAAAGCCGGTGTGGCGGACGGCGACCGGCTGATCCGCCACGAAGCGTGGCCGAAATTGTCGATTGCAAACTAGAACATGTTGCTACTGTGCCTGAAAACGTGACCTAGGCAACTCTCGCCGACGAACGATTTCGGGACACCCGCAATGACGCATCGCTGCACCGCTGCACACGCTCTCCGTCTGCTCGCCCGGATCGCCGGGCTGCTGGCCTGTCTTATCTTCGCGCTCACCATGATTCCGGCCGCACAGGCGGCACCCGCGTATGAGGCGTATCTAGATCTACCCGCCCTCAACGGGGACGGTGCCGGTGGAAGCGGACTGAATCCCGCGCTGCCCCTGGATGAGTCGACGTTGCGTGCGGCGCTCGACGAAGCCAGAGGCGACGGGGTGGCACCGAGCCGCTACGCCACACTGCTGCACCAGTATTGGCTGGTGGTCTCGACCCGCAATGCCGATATCGATCTCGCGGCCTGGGATCCGGCGCTCGGCGTGCGTGCCAACCAGCGCACCTTCAGTCAGGTGTACGTCAACTACTTCCGGCTGGCGAATCAGCATCAGGAGTACTGGTGGGCGGGCCTGGCCGGAATCGCGGGCGGCTCCTTCGCCTCGGGCTTCTTCGATCTCAGCGATGTCGGCATGGTGCTCGACGTGCCCGGAATCCATCAGCTCGGCGATGCGGTCGCCGACCTGTTGCGCGGCACCCCACCGGAATTGGTGGCCAAGGTGCCCGCCGATATCCGGCTGCTCGCTACCGAGGGTTCGCGGCTGAGCGCCGAGGATGTCGCCTGGTATCAGACTCGGCTGATGATCATGCAGAAGCACATATTCACCGATCTGGTCCCGATGCACGAGGCGTATGCCGCGCTCGGGATGGCCGGAATCGACGAAATGTATGCGGCCGGGGTAATCGATGCCGATATCCGCACCGCCTGGCAATCGATCGATTCCCATACCCGCGACGGATATGTGGACGCGCTCATCCGCATGACCGATCGTGAGCAGAACCGCGTCATCGCCGACCAATGGGACCTCACCTCGGCGGGGCGCGGCTCGATGGGGCGGGTCATGACCTACGTGAGCACGGTGGCGGGTAAGCCCGCCGTCCCCGGCGTCCGCGCGCCCGGTGTTTTCGCCCCCGCCACCGTCAGCGCGGATATCGCGGGACACACCGTTTCACTGCGCACCCCGCTGCCGGACTTCAACTGGGCCGATCGCGATGCCCGCTGGACCTACATCACCGGCGATCTGGTGCTGCGCCATATCGATATGGAGAGCAATCGGCCGTTCGCCGAGGTGGTGCTCGGTGAATCCTTCTGGAGCAAGCTCGCACACGGACGGATGATCGCGCGCATTCCGGATCTGATCGCCGATCTGACGACGCAATGGCAACTCGGCTGAGTGTCGATCGACGGGGTAGTTGGGACGTGTGAGACGGTTGGTGACCCCTCCCGGGTATCCTGGACCTGATATGGACGTATCGGTCTAGACCCCTGTACACGTGCTCGCCGGATCGGGACTGGCGAACCGGAGCCGATTCGGACGCGGGCGCGCGCATCGACGAAGGATCTCTCGGATGCATTGTCCCTACTGCCGACACCCCGACTCGCGGGTTGTCGACTCGCGTGAGGCCGAGGAAGGCGCGGCCATCCGCCGTCGGCGCTCCTGCCCGCAGTGTGGGAGACGATTCACCACCGTGGAGACCGCGATCCTATCCGTGGTCAAGCGCAGCGGCGTCACCGAGCCGTTCTCCCGGGAAAAGGTGATTCGCGGCGTGCGGCGCGCCTGCCAGGGTCGCGAGGTCGCCGAAGACGCGCTGAACCTGCTGGCCCAGCAGGTGGAGGACGCGGTGCGTGCGAAGGGTTCGCCCGAGGTGCCCAGCCATGAGGTCGGCCTGGCCATCCTCGGCCCGCTGCGGGATCTGGACGAGGTGGCCTACCTGCGTTTCGCCTCGGTCTACCGCTCCTTCACCTCCGCCGACGACTTCGAACGCGAAATCGCCGACCTGCGCAAGCATCGCGAGGCAGCGACGGTCGCGGCCTCCGCCGACTGATCGGGCTGTCAGAGACAGATCCCCGGCGGACACGAGCAGCCGAAGCTGCCCATCGCCTGCCCGGGACAGATGCTGACCGAACCGGTATCGAGCAGCCGAACCAACTGCCGCAACACGTCGGTATCGACGTGCACCGGTGTGGGCTGTATCGGTATGTCTGCCGAAGCGGTCGCCACCGGTGCGAGCGCGACCGCACCGGCGGCGAGGATCGGCGCGAGGAATTTCCCCATGGGCGAATACCTCTTTCCAGGATTCACGTCGGACTGCTGAACCGAAGCGGTGCGGTACTATCAGCGGCCGCAATGTTCTTGCGCGCCACCATGTCCGGCGACTGTATCGCCGGATCTGGGCTCGGTCGTGCCCCCAGAACTACCGTTGCGAGCGCAGCCAGTGCCTCGGAAACAGCCGGTGTAAATCGGATGCAGGCTGCGCCCGGTCGGCACCGTGGTGCGTGTCGGCGCCGAGGTCGACGGCATCGCAATGGGCAACCTTGTCGATCGGGCACGCTGGTAGCCGCCGTGGCATCAGCGGCGGATGGCGGCGATGGCCTTTTCGATGCGCTTGGTGGAGACCGGGTACGGGGTGCCGAGTCTCTGGGCGAACAGGCTGACGCGCAATTCCTCGATCATCCACCACATTTCGGTGACATCGGGCGCGTGCTTGCGTGCTTCGGGCAGGGCATTGACGAGGCGGGCGTATGCGGCGAGGGCGCGGTCGATTTCGATCATGCCCTGTCGGTCGCGCACCGCGGAGCCGGGTAGCGACTCCAGGCGGATTCGGGCGGCCTCCAGGTAGCGGGGTAGTTCGCGCAGGCGAGCGCCGCCCCACTCCGAGATGAAACCGGCGAAGATCAGTTCGTCGAGTTGGTGGCGGACATCGTCGGCGATATCGCGTTCGGAGGTATCGGCGAGTGCGGACGCAACCTGGTGCGCCCCGGCCAAGACCGGCACCACCAAGCGCACGATACGGGCCACAGCGGAGACGAAGTCGGGGCGTATCTTCGAGACCAAGGCTTCGAACTGCTGCGGACTGCGCACCGGCCCACCGGCGGCGGCGATCAATTCGTCCGCGGCCGCGGCGCGGCAATCCTCGATGAGCGCGTCGAGCGAACCGTACGGATTCTGGCTCAGCGCAAGCCGTTCCCGCGGTGGCAGGCTGGCGGTGACGGTGCGGACCGAGGTGGGAATCGCGCTCAACACCAGTGTGCGCGTGCCGACCCGCATAGCGGCGGCCTGCGCCGCGGGGGAGCTCAGCACGCGCACCGCGACACCATCCCCCTCGGGGACCAGCGCCGGGTAACCGGTGACCGTCTGTCCGGCCACTTCGCTGCGTACCGTCGGCTCGACCGTTCCCAGCGATTCCGAGGTCCACACGGTGGCGGGCGCACGTTCCGCACCCGCGGTGGCACGGGCGACCGAGGCCGACACCTGCTCGGAAAGCTTGGTTTTCAACTGGGCGAGGTTCTTCCCACGCGCCAGCACTCGGCCTTCGGCATCGATGGCAGCGAAGGTTATGCGCAGATGGTCCGGCAGCGCGGCGGGGTCGAGATCGCTCGGCGCGATGCTGACCGCACCGAGTCGCGACAGTTCCCTGGCAAGGCCGATGCGCAGGGGTTCGGCGCGTGGCGTGAGCGCGGCGAGTGCGGCGGCGGCGAAGTCCGGTGCGGGAACGACGGTGCGGCGCAGGGCCTTCGGCAGCGTCTTGATCAGCGCGGTGGCCAGCTCGTCACGCATACCGGGCACCAGCCAGTCGAAGCCGACGGCGCGCACATGCGCCAACTGCTCGACCGGGATCCGCACGGTGACGCCGTCATCGTCGTTGCCGGGCTCGAATTGGTAGGTGAGCGGGAAGCTCAACTCGCCTTGGCGCCAGGCGTCCGGAAAGTCGGTCGGGTCGAGCGTTGCCGCGGTTTCATTGACCACGGTATCGGTCGAGAAGTCGAGCAGCGCGGGATCTTTGCGCTTCGCGGTGCGCCACCAACTGTCGAAGTGACGCACCGAAACGATATCGGCGGGGATGCGCTTGTCGTAGAACTCGAACAGCACCTCATCGTCGACGAGGATGTCGCGGCGACGTGCGCGGTGCTCCAAATCGGCGACATCATCGAGCAGGTCGCGATTGCGGTGGAAGAACTCGTGGCGGGTCTGCCACTCGCCCTGTACGAGGGCATGCCGGATGAACAGCTCGCGCGACAGTTCCGGATCGATCCGGCCGTAATCCACCGCGCGGCTGACCACCAGCGGTACGCCGTACAGCGTGACCCGCTCGTACGCGCGTGCTGCGCCACGTTTGGACGACCAATGTGGTTCGGAGTAGGTGCGTTTCACCAGATCTCCGGCCAGCCGCTCGGCCCACTCCGGCTCCACTCGGGCTGCCATCCGGCCCCAGAGCCGGGAGGTCTCGACCAGTTCGGCCGCCATTACCCAGCGGGGCGGCTTCTTCGCCAGCGAGGATCCGGGGAAGATCATGAATTTGGCATTGCGAGCACCGAGGAATTCGCGGGTCTCTGCCTCGCGGACACCGATGTGGGACAGCATGCCCGCCAGCAGTGCCTGGTGTATGGCGGTCGAATTCCACGGGGTGCCATCGTTTTCGAGTGCCTCGGCGGCCTGGAGTTGCGAAGCGGTGGTGTTGTCGCGCGCGCGGCCACTGCGGTTCGCCTTCGTGCGAGACGAGTCCGCGCCGCCCGAGTCCGCGTGCGCCGAATCGGCGTCATGCCTCTTGCGCTGTCCACCATCGGAATTGCGACTGTCCGCAGCGGATCGTCTACGGCGCGAATCGCTTTCCGAGCCGTCGCCCTGCACCGTCCAGCCGAGCCCACGAGTGATGGTCCGCAACTGCCCGTGCAGATCCTGCCACTCCCGGATCCGCAGATAGTGCAGGAACTCGTCGCGGCACATGCGTCGGAACTGATTGGACGACAGCGACTTGCGCTGTTCGGTCAGATACTCCCACAACCGCAGGTAGGCCAGGAAATCCGAACCCTCGACCACGAAGCGGGCGTGTTTGGTGTCCGCGGCTTGCTGATGCTCCGCTGGACGTTCGCGTACATCCTGAATGGACAGCGCCGCGACGATGATCAGCACATCGGCGAGCACGCCGTTGCGGTGGGCTTCGACCAGCATGCGCGCCATTCGCGGATCCACCGGTATCTGCGCCATTTCACGCCCGGTAGGGGTGAGCGTCAGCGTCGCGTCGGAGACTTTTTCCGCTCGGCCTCTTTCGGGCGCGGTGCTGTCGGTCGGCTGGTCCGAGGGGATTGTCGAATCAGCCTGCTGCCGAGCCGGTTTCGCCGTCGCGCGCGGAGCGAGCGCACCCAATTCCTCCAGCAGCGCGACACCGTCGCGAATCGCCCTGCGGTCGGGCGCCTCCACGAACGGGAACTTCTCGATATCGCCGAGTCCGAGCGCGGTCATCTGCAGGATGACGGCGGCCAGATTGGTCCGCAGGATCTCCGGTTCGGTGAAGGCGGGGCGGGCTTCGAAGTCTTGCTCGGAGTACAGGCGAATGCAGATGCCATCGGCGACGCGGCCGCAGCGGCCCGCGCGCTGGCGGGCCGAGGCCTGCGAGACCTCTTCGATAGGCAGGCGCTGCACCTTGGTGCGCATCGAATAGCGGGAGATGCGGGCGGTGCCGGGATCGATGACGTAGCGGATGCCGGGGACGGTCAGCGAGGTCTCGGCGACATTGGTGGCCAGCACGACTCGTCGCCCCGGATGCGGGGCGAAGACACGATGCTGTTCGGCCGTGGACAGGCGCGCGTAGAGCGGCAGGATCTCGGTGCGTGGAATCCGCAAGTCGCGCAACGCATCCGCGGCATCGCGGATCTCGCGCTCACCGGATAGGAAGACCAGCACGTCGCCGTCGCCCTCGGCGAAGAGTTCGCGCACCGCCTCACCGATGGCGTCCACCGGGTCGCGGTCCACGATCCGGGTGTCCTCATCATCGTCATCGGTGGCGACGGGTAGCTCGAGCGATAGCGGCCGGTATCGGATTTCGACCGGATAGGAGCGGCCGGACACTTCGACAATCGGTGCGGGAGTGCCCGATTCGTCAGCGAAGTGGCGGGCGAACAATTCCGGATCGATGGTCGCGGAGGTGATGATCACCTTGAGGTCCGGTCGGCGCGGCAGCAATTGCTTCAGGTAGCCGAGCAGGAAGTCGATATTGAGGCTGCGTTCGTGCGCCTCGTCGATGATGATCGTGTCGTAGCGGCGCAGCAGTCGGTCGCGCTGGATTTCGGCGAGCAGAATGCCGTCGGTCATCAGCTTGACCAGGGTGCGATCGGAGGCCTGATCGGTGAAACGCACGGTGTAGCCGACGACATCGCCCAGTTCGGTGCCCAACTCCTCGGCGATGCGCTCGGCGACGGTGCGCGCGGCCAGCCGGCGTGGCTGGGTGTGCCCGATCGTGCCGCGGATGCCACGGCCCAGTTCCAGGCAGATCTTCGGAATCTGGGTGGTCTTACCCGATCCGGTCTCACCGGCGACGATGACGACTTGGTTGTCCAGGATCGCCTTGGCGATATCGTCGCGGCGTGCGGAGACGGGTAGCTGCTCCGGATAGCGGATTTCGGGTACCGCGGCACGGCGGGCCTCGACGCGCTGCTCGGCCGCCGCGATCTCGGCCGTGATACCGGTGAGATCGCCGCCGCGGGCCCGGTCCAGGTTGCGGCGCAACCGGTGTTCATCGCGGAGGGTTACGGCGGCCAGGCGGGTCCGAAGCTCGCGGAGATTCGCGTTGGCTGTCCTGGTCATTGCGTTCACCAGGGTAGCGAAACCGGCGCGTCGAATCCGACTCGGGCGTGGGCATCCGGTGAGCACACCGGCGAAGCGGCCGCCGACACTGTTGCTGACGTGCGGCCATCGAATCCTATGTGCTCGGCGTCATAGTGTCGCCGATCGCGGGCTCCCGTGACCTTACGCGGTACTGCTGGCGCACATCTGCGTGCGAGACGGACCGGGGTGGGTGGATAAGGTGGTGCAGCGCATCATGCCAATGGTGATGATCGTGGACTAGGTGCTGGCGCCGGTCGCGCTGAGCTATTTCCGGGCGGCTGATCGCGGGCTGGCTGGTCTACCCGCTCGACTACGGTGCATACATCCTCATTCGTGGCCGGATCGTCGACTGGTATCCGTTCCTCGATCCACGGCATCAGGGTTATGTGTCGATGACGATGGGCCTGGTGGTCCTGGTCATCGGATTCGCGCTGCTCGCCGTCGCGGTGGCCGGGCTCGGTGCGCCGTGCGGCCGTCGGCACGGTGCCGGGCCAGCCGGGGGAGCGAAGTGAGATAGTTGTCGAATAGAGGTGGTTGATATGGGCGCGCTATGGCATGGTTTCGCCGACATGGGTGCCGTGGAACGCGACGGCGCATTCGTCGTGGCGCGTGGCGAGGGTGCCTACATCTACGACCAGGCGGGCACCAGGTATCTGGACGCGACGGCCGGGCTGTGGTTCACCAATGTCGGGCACGGACGCGCCGAGATCGCCGATGCCGTCGCCGCACAACTGCGCACGGTCGCGCACTATTCGAATTTCGGTGATTTCGCCGAACCCGCCACCCAGGAGTTGGCGGAGAAGTTGGCGAGCATCGCACCGGTGCCGGGCAGCAAGATCTTCTTCACCTCCGGCGGCTCGGATTCGGTGGATACCGCGGCCAAGCTCGCCCGTCGCTACTGGCACCAGCTCGGGCGGCCGGATAAGACCATCGTGGTCGGAAGACAGCGCGCGTATCACGGAATGCATGTCGCGGGAACGGCTTTGGCGGGGATTGCGGTCAACCGCGAGGGCTACGGCGAGCTGATGGCCGATGCCCGCACCGTCGAATGCGACGATGCGAAAGCGTTGCTCGCGCTCATCGAGGAGATCGGCGCGGAGCGCATCGCGGCCTTTTTCTGCGAACCCATTATCGGCGCGGGCGGAATCTACCTGCCGCCGGACGGCTACCTCACCGAGGTCCGTCGCATCTGCCACGATCACGATATCCTCTTCGTCGTCGACGAGGTCGTCACCGGTTTCGGCCGCATCGGCGGATCTTGGTTCGCCGCAACCCGTTTCGAGCTCGAACCCGACCTCATGACCACCGCCAAGGGTCTCACATCCGGCTATATCCCGATGGGTGCGGTCTTCATCGCCCCGCACATCGCCGATCCCTTTTTCCGCGGCGGCGTCTGGTGGCGCCACGGCTACACCTACGGCGGCCACGCCGGCGCCGCCGCAGCAGCCCTGGCGAACCTCGCCATCATCGAACGCGAAAACCTCCTCGACGCAGCGAAGCGCCTGGAGTCTGCCCTCGACGAAAAGCTCGCACCCCTCGCGGATCATCCCCGCGTCGCCGAGGTCCGCAGTGGTCTCGGCGCCGTCGCCGCCATCCAACTCGCCGACCCCGCCGAAGCTCTGCCGTTCGTGAAAACTCTACGCGCCCATGGCATTTCCGGACGCGCGGCGGGTCAGGGTGCCATGCAGATCTCCCCGTCATTTGTCATGACCGATACCCAAGTCGACGAACTCGTCGAGGGCTTCACCCGTGCCCTGGGCTGAGCCCTCGATGTCGATGCAATGACGCGTGGGTCGCGCCGGACAAAGCAGCCCGCGACATGGCTTGTGGCGGATCAGTCCAGCCGAGCGCACAGCAGCCAGGCCGGAACCGACTTGCGGCCACCGGGTTCGTCGCGGATGCCCTCGAACCGGAACGTCGGGCCGCCCGCGGGCGACTCGATGTCGCCCGTGGGCAGGTTGCCATGGATTCGTGCGGGCCTGATCTCATCGATCGTCCAGTACTTCTGCACCGCCGCCCGGAGCTCGTCGGCGGTGACCGGTGCCGGGCCGGGTCCGGGCACTTCGGGCAGGGCGGCCCGGTCGAACACCAGCGCGAAATACGACGCACCCGGTGCGGCGGCGCGCACGATCGACTGCTGGTATCCCTCGCGCGACTCGACCGGGATCGAATGGAACAGCGTGCTGTCGACGATGGTGCCGAAGCGGCCGTCGTAGCCGGTGAAGGAGGTGATGTCGGCGACCTCGAAGGAGGCGTTGGTCAGGCCACGCCTGGACGCCTCGGCGCGGGCCAGCTCGATCGCGGTCGCCGATAGGTCCAGCCCCACCGTGGTGTAGCCCCGCTCGGCCAGATGCAGCGAGATCGCCGCCTCCCCGCATCCGACATCGAGGACATCGCCATGGAATCTGCCCTGCTCGATCAGCGTGGCGAGTTCGGGTTGGGGTTCCCCGATGCTCCACGGCGGTTTGACACCCGGCCCGAAAGGACCGGCCGTGCCTCGATAGATGGCTTCGAAATCGAAATCATCCGACGCTGTCATAGCATATGAGTATCACGGCAGCGGTGAACTTCCCGTCAGCCACGCGGCCGCAAGGCGGATGCCATCAGCTTGTGGTCGGCTCGATTGTCGAGGCCGACGAGTGGCGAACGAGTCGCTCAGGTTGCGCCTAGCTGGTGATTCGCTTCCGAGTAGGTCTCGCCTCGAGGTGTCCGGGCGGGGCCGGAGCGGCTGCAAGCCACGTTCTTAACTTGCAGTTTCTGAAAAATTGCAGTTTGTGCTACTTTGGCGAACATGTCCAAGGACGAGCGCCCGATCGGGTTGCGGGAGCAGAAGAAACGCCAGACCGAGCTCGATCTCTGTCTAGCCGCGCGACGGCTCGCGGTCGAGCGCGGACTGGACGCGACGACCGTCGAGGACATCGCCAGAGCGGTCGGCGTCTCGCCCCGCACTTTCTTCAACTACTACGAGACGAAAATGGATGCGGTCGTTGGGCCGATCGGCGAGATCGGCACTCCACAGTTGCGCGAGCAGTTCATCGCGGGCGGACCGAGCGGCGTGCTGATGGACGACCTCGCCTGGTTGTTCGTGCACGGCTTCGAATCCGAAAGCGAGGTGCGCGAGGGTATCGCGCTGGTTACCGAGATCATCAAGACCGAGCCGCGGGTACTCGCGGCCTTCGTCGCCTCGGGCGCTCGCTTGCAGAGCGTTATCGCAGACCTTCTCACTGCTCGGCTGGGCAGTGCGGTTTCTCCCGAATTCGCCGGTCTGGCAGCGGGATTCGTGACGAACATCACCTCGCTGGCGGCGATGACCACGGTCGGAGATCCGACCGTATCGCTGGCGGCGGCAGTACGCGAACACTGCGCAATGGCCGCGCGGCTGTTCGAACAGCACGACGGCAAGAAAGAGAGACGGAAGAGATGACCATCACGGCCGAATCGCCACCTGCGCCGATTATTCTGACCCAGAAGCGGATCTGGCTCATCTTCGGCGCGTTGATCGCGGGGATGTTCCTGGCCAGCCTGGACCAGACCATCGTCGGCACCGCGATGCCGACCATTGTCGGCGATCTGGGCGGCATCTCCCATATGGCTTGGACCGCAACGTCGTATCTGCTCGCGACCACCATCATGATGCCGATCTACGGCAAATTCGGCGATCTTTTCGGACGGCGCTGGCCGTTCCTGTTCGCCATCACCATCTTCACCGTAGCTTCCATCGGCGCCGCGGCGTCGACGAGTTTCTGGGAGTTCATCACCTTCCGTGGCCTGCAGGGCGTCGGTGGTGGTGGTCTGATGATTCTGGCGCAGGCCATCATCGCCGATGTGGTGCCCGCCAAGGATCGCGGCAAGTACATGGCCCCGATGGGTGCGGTCTTCGGCATCACCTCGGTCGCGGGGCCGCTGCTCGGTGGTTTCTTCGCCGATCATCTCGGCTGGCGCTGGTGCTTCTGGATCAATGTGCCGATCGGAGTTGCCGCGTTGTTCATCGCCTTTCGCTACCTGAGCATCCCCAGCCACCGGCCCAAGACCCGGCCGGACTATCTCGGTGTGGTGTTGATGTCGGCCGCGACCACGCTGCTGATCCTGATCACCGACTGGGGCGGTAAGCAATACGCTTGGGACTCAACGGTTATGGTCACCATGATGGCGGCGTTCGTTGTGGTGGTCGCGGCCTTCGTGCTCGTGGAGGCGCGCGCCGAGGAGCCGATGCTGCCGCTGTGGTTGTTCCGCAATCGCACTTTCGTGCTGACCTCCGCCATCGGCTTCGTGGTCGGCCTGGTGATGTTCGCCGCCCTCGCCTTCATCCCGACCTATCTCCAAATGGCAACGGGCGCTTCGGCCTCGGTTTCGGGTCTGCTGCTGATTCCGATGATGGTCGGTCTGATGATCACGCTGATCGCCTCGATGACGATGATCACCAAAACCGGCCGCTACAAACTCTATCCACCCCTCGGCGCGGTCCTGATGTTCGCGGACATGCTCTGGTTGACCCGCTTGGACGCGGACACCCCGATGTGGGTCGTCTCCGCCATGCTGTTCGTCATGGGTGCGGGCCTCGGCCTGATCATGCAGATCATCGTGCTGGTCGTCCAGAATGCCGTCGCCCCGGACCAGATCGGCACCGCCACCAGCGCCAACAACTACTTCCGTGAAATGGGCGGCGCGCTGGGTGTAGCGATTTTCGGCTCCATCTTCACCAACCGTCTGACCGAGGGCCTCACCGATGTCTTCGTCTCGCACGGCCCTGAAGCCGCGGCCGCGAAACTGGATCCGGGCGCACTGGTGCCCTCGGTGGTCAAGCATCTGCCGGACGGGCTACACGACGCCATCGTCGGCGCCTACGTGGATGCGTTGGTCCCCGGCTTCTGGTACCTGATCCCGGGCGCGGTAATCGCCTTCGTACTCGCCCTGTTCATTCCCCATATGAAACTCGCCGATGAGGCAGGCATGGTCGCTCGCGGCGAGGCGGTCATGGCCGAAGACGCGGATCGGCAACTCGTCGGCGAACATTGAGGCAGGCGAGGTATGCGACGGGCCCGGGCGGAATCCGCCCGGGCCCGTCGCGTGGTTTGCCCGGCATGGGCAGTTGCTTGGGGGTGTGAGTCCCGTGGAGGAAGAGGTGATGCTAACTCCGAGGCGGAGGCAAGGGCGTCGTGGTGAGGCGGGGTCTGAAGGAAGCCCGAGGCGAAACCCTGCACCGTGGAACACGAATCGCGTATGAGGCCGGATGGATCTGGGTGAGCCTGCCACGGAAGGTGAAGCCCGTCATCATCGACAGGATCGTCAGGTAGACGCGGCGGCGGCAGGGGGAAAGTGACTGTTCTTAACCGGGGAGGTCTGTTCGGGTGTCGGTTGTGCTCGAGGTGGTCGCCGCGCCGACGGTCGTGGTCGTGAGGTCGTGACTGGCCGGGCAGAAGTCAGCAGAGGTCGTAGTACCGGTGAGGGGAACGGACAATCAGCCGGGAAGGACCGAACGTGGAGTGGGACAGAGGAATTGGTATTGCTCGTGCTGGTCGCGATGATCGCAGCCATCCCGCGTGAACGCGGGCCCATGGTGGGAGGGGCTGGTGAATCCCGGTGAGTACCACGGTGGAGCGTAGCGGCCGGTCGGCGCATGCGGAGGAGGATGTTCTCCTGGGGCTGGAGATCTCGTTGTGGGAGCGGTTGCTTTCACCGGAGAACCTGTCGCGGGCGTTGAGGCGTGTCGAAGCCAATCGGGGCGCGTCTGGTGTGGACGGTGTGACCATGGAGGCGTTGCGGCCGTGGTTGCGCGAGCACTGGGCGGGTGTCCGGGAGGCGTTGGACGCGGGCACCTTTGAGCCCTCGCCTGTCCGCTGGGTGGTGATTCCCAAGCCCGGGGGCGGACAACGGTTGTTGGGGGTGCCCACTGTGCTGGATCGGTTGATCCAGCAGGCGATCGCGCAGATCCTGACGCCGATCTTCGATCCGGGGTTTTCGCAGTTCAGTGTCGAACATCATGCTCGATGATCTAGACGCCGAGTTGGCCGCACGCGGTCACAGGTTCGTGCGCTACGCCGATGACATTCGTGTTTTCGTGCGTAGCGAACGGGCTGCTGGCAGGGTATTGGGCTCGGTCACCGATGTGGTCGAGCGGCGATTGAAACTCCTGGTGAACCAGGAGAAGTCCTCGGTCCGGCATGCGCGCGAGGCGAGGTTGCTGGGATTCGGGTTCTACTTCTCCCGATCCGGGGTCAAGATCCGGGTCGATCCGAAAGCGATAGCACGCTTGAAGATGCGGATCCGGGAGTTGACTTCTCGGCGGTGGAGTGTGTCGATGTTCTGCGGAATCGACAGGCTCAACCAGTTCATCACGGGATGGATGGCCTACTTCCGGCTCGCCGATCTGTCACACCGGTTACGCGAGCTGGACAAGTGGCTTTATCGCCGGATGCGGCAGATCCGTTGGAAGGAATGGAAACGCTACTCGGCCAGACGCCGGAACCTGCGCCAGCTCGGCATCGGTGACCGCACCTCGCGGGAATGGGCTGCCAGCAGCAAAGGTTACTGGCGCATAGCCGGGTCGGCCATCCTCCAACGATCGCTGACCACGTCCTACTGGGACGACCTCGGCCTGCTGGGAATGCAAGGAACCTGGCGCAGGCTCAGAACAACGGCTTGACGAACCGCCGGATGCGGGCCCGCATGTCCGGTGGTGTGAGAGGGGGGCCGGGCAACCCGGCCCTCCTACTCGATCGCAAATCCGGTGTCAGCGTACGACTTCGACCACGTCACCGGGGTTGAGATAGCGGTAGGTCGCTTCGGCGCCTTCCGGGGTCATGCGGATGCAGCCGTGCGACTGCTCCTCGATGGGGCCGATATGGGTGGCGATATCGCCGTTGAAGAAGACCGCCCACTTCATCGGAGCGTTGTGCATGGTGCTCCAGAAGTCTTCCCGCTTGAAGGCGACCTTGAAGACGCCCGGCGGCGTCTCATATCCGGGGCGTCCGTGCGAGATCGGCGTCGGACCGTAGGTGACCTTGCCGTTGTCCATCAGCCAGGCCTCGTTCGTCGACAGCCGCATGCACATGCGCGCGGTCTCGCCACACGGTGCGTAGACGGGAGCCGGCGGAATTGGTGGGATGATCGCCGGTGTACCGATATCCGGACCACCAGGCCACAGTGGTTCGGCCTGTGCCGTTCCCGCCATCAGCAGCCCTGCGGAAACGGCACCGATGAGCGCCACGGATCTTACCGACAACTTTCGAAAACGTCTGCTGTTCTTCACGCTTCTGACCCCTCTGATGCCGGCACCCTGGGCGTGGATCGCCAGGGTGGTGATGGGACCAACTTCGTCCGATAAGCATAGAACCGGCACTAGGTGAAAGTGATCATTTTCGTTTTCTACCTCGGTGTCCGTGGAACCGGGCCGGCGCCGCATAAGCGATCGATCCGGCGGCATAGACTTCCAGCGGAACGAAAGGATCCGCGCGCGCATTGCTCGGGTCCCAAGTACGCTCGGAGTGTCGAAATGTGACGCGACAGATTGGTTTCCGTATTAAGGGGGAACAGTGGACGCGCTGAAGCTCGACCCGGCGGCGATGGCCGCCTACACCACGATCGCGAATACGGTGTCGCAACAGCTGGCCTCGGCGTCGGCGGTCGCGGGTGGTGCGGTGAATCCCGAGCGGCTGGCCGCCGACCTCGGTCAGGTCGGCGCCGGATTCGTGGCCAGGTTCACCGAGAAGGTGAACGAACACGTGCAGGCGCTCTCGACCGCGGGACAATTGGTTGCCGCCTACGGGCAGGTGCTGCGCGATTACAGCGCGGACATGCAGGGTATCGATGTCGATTCCGCGGGCGCGCTGGCCCGGCAAGGGGAGGCGCTGCCATGAGACGACTGCTTCGACGGCGGCCGGCGAACAACGCCTCCGATACTCCCGCGAGCACGTCTGTCGATCCGAATGTGGATCCGCCGATCGTGACGGCCCTGGTCGAACCGATGCTGCAATTGCGCGCCTCGCTCGGCAGCGGCGTCGCGACTCCGGACCAGTCCGTCGTCAACGCGCTGTCCTCCGCGTCCACGCAGGCCGCCGATGCCGAGGGCCCGCACCGCGAGGGCCTGCACGCCCTCGAATCGACCTGGACCTCCCGGGCCGCCGACGATGCCGTTCCGGCATTGCGCACCACGCAAACTCAGATCGGTGATATCACCGACCGCGGACCCGAGTACCTGTCGGTGCTCGGCGATGCCCATGCCACCAGCGCCCGCGCCGCGCGGAAGGTGGACCAGATCATCGCGGACTTCCGTAGGGACGCCAAGCAGATCATGAGTACCGCCAGCGCATCCTCGGATACCGATGCGGTGATCGCGCGGGCGACCCAGGCGCTGCGCGATGCGGTCACAGCGGTCAGCACGGCGCAGTCGGAAATGGACGGCCACACCGCGCGGCTGGATGCGATGGGACCGCTCACGGTCACCACACCGCAGGGTGTCGGCACCGCCCAGCAGACGGTCGCGCCGGGTATCACGAACGGCACGACCACCGCGGGCGTGACGACAACGACGCCACTGGATCCGGTGCAGGCGGCCCAGCTCCAGTTGCAGCAGTATCTGATCAACGCGGGCGTCTCGGTCGGCACCGCAGCCATCGATGCCGGGGTCAATATCGGCACCCACCTCATCGACAAGATCGCCGAAGTCGGCACGCACGCCATGGACACTGTGGCCGCCTCCGCTGACAAGGCCATCGATAAGGCGATTCCCGAACTCATCCATCCTGGGAGCACCACGAATTCGCCCACCGGCGGTGACAGCGCGAGCAAGCCAACGAATGTCATCGACTTCGGTGGTGGATCGGGTCAGTCGTCCAAGCCCGCGCCGAATATCGGAACCAACTCGGTGATCCCGCCGAGCCCGGACGGTCCGACCGCGACCAAACCCGCTCCCGCGCCACAGGCACCGGCCACGAGCGCGGACACGCCGCCATCGCGCCCGTCTGGTCCGGAACCAACGAATCAGCCCGGCACCACCGGTGGTCTGGCCATGCCGCCGTCGTCGCAATCCGATGAGGACCGCCGACCGCGTGACGGTCAACTCGGTGTCACTGTGCCGACCGCATTGGCGACCGTCCCGCCTGCGGTGATCGGCGAATTCGACGATGACGAGCTCTGATTCCGGCTCATCGAGCCAGAACCAGGGCAATCCGTTCGATACCGGGCTGCCCATGGTCCGGCCCGCCGCCGCGACCCCGAAGCGGCGCCGCCGCTCCAATTCACGCCGCGGTTCGGGCCAACGCCGGACGCCGCTGGCCGATGCGCTCGATCCAGCCGAGCCGCCGCGCCGGCCTCGCCCGGCCGGGGATTGGCAGGAGTGGCTCGAACCGCGCCGTCCCGCGACGGCGCCTCCGGAGGCGGAGCGCAGTCGGCCTCGCACGCGTGCGGTAGTCGCCGAGGCTGAGCTACCGGCCGAGACCAATTCCGTCGTGCCGACGATCATCGATCGGTCCGGCGGCAATCCCGGTCCGGCACTGCGGCATCCGCCGCGTCGTCGCGATCCGCAATCGAACGGTGGCGGCAACCGAGTTGTCGCAGTGCTGATCGTGCTCGGTGTGGTGTTGGCCGTCGTCTCGGTGCTGATGTTCGTTTTCGGCGGTTCCGGCGATCACAAGCGACCGGCCGCGGCGACGACCCAAGCCGCCCTGGGGGGAACAGCCGGGCGTGCCCAGGCAACGACGGCACCGAGCGACCAACCGTCGGCGATCGCCACCCCGGGCTGCGAACAGCGGCGCACCGGTGATGTCATCTCCGGCACCGATCCCGGCGGCACCAGCGATGGGCCATCGGCGATCCTCGCATTCGAGCGTGCCTACTATGTACAGCGTTCCGGATTCGCCGCGCGCGGCGTAGTCGACAATGACGCGAATGTGCCTGCCGCCGACCAGATCCAGCGCGGGATCAACCAGCTACCGATTGGCACTCTCTACTGCGTGCAGATCACTCGCGCGGGCAGCGATGCGGGACAGGCGCATTGGGAGGTCCAGCTGATCCAGCAGCGGCCGGGCGAGGAGCCGCAGACCTTCACACAGATCATCACGACGCGAACGGCGGGCAATCGCACGCTGATCACCGCGATCAACGCGGCGTGACCGATCCGCCAAGCGTCGCCTATCCGCATGACGGGCGCTGAAGGTCAGCGAGGTCCGTTATTGCGTGGCATCAGAGGATGCGCGTCAGCAATCCGAGCAACCATGCGCCGAAGGTCGACAACGCTCGTCGGGTATGCGGCGTCAGAGGGTGCGCGTCATGAAGACGCTGTGCGGATCCTCGACGTAGTCGGCGAAGGGGGCGCGGATCTCGAAGCCGTGGCGGGCGTAGAGCCGTTGCGCGGGGGCGAAGTAGTCCGATGCCCCTGTCTCCAGGCTCAGGCGCTGGTAGTTGCGTGCGCGGGCCTCGGTGATCAGGTGGTCGAGCAGGGCAGAGGCGATGCCGCGGCCGGTGCGATCGGTGGCGGTGCGCATCGACTTGATCTCGCCGTGGGTGGGGTCGAGTTGTTTGAGTGCGCCGCAACCAGCGAGTTCGTCGTCCTCCCAGGCACTCCAGAAGGTGACGTCGGTTCGACGGAGCGCGTCCAGGTCCAGTGCGTGCACGCTGTCTTCGGGCGAGTTCTCATACATCTCGGCCAGATGCTGGGTGAGCAGGGCGGCGACCTCGGGACCGGACAGATCATCGAGGGCGATCCGGAGCCTGGCGGCCGGTGCGGTCGGCCGCGGAAGGTGTTCGCCGATATCGCTGGACATCCGTCCATCATGGATCGCGCCTGCGTGGGCACTGCTGTCTGGGTCGGTACTCGACGAACCCGCCGGTGACGCTTTACTGTGAGGGCACTCGCCCTCACCTAGGTGGACAACGATGCCGATATTCGAGAAGTTCGCGTCGCGCATGCATAGTGCGCTGATCGAGCCGAAGGCCTGCGCCGAATGCGGATATCGGGAGCGTACGAACTCATCGATGTACCCGAGGATGCGCTCGGCGGCTTGTCGGGGCTGCTGCCCAGCGCACTACCCGCTCCGATCCGACATCCGCGTCTTCCACTGGTGCCCTCTCCCCGTCGCTGGCCGAGCGGGCGCGGTGCTGATCGCCGACAGGCGCGGACGAATCGAACGCTCTGCCTCGGCGGTCGAATCGGCTGCGACCGAAGGGGTTCGGGTCGGCGAGCGGTTGGGTGGATTAGGCGTCAGGATCGAATCATGAAGTTTGCGAACAAGGTCGGGGCGCTGGCCGCAGCGGCGGCGCGTCGGGCCGCCGATGAGACCTATTACGCCGCCCTGACGGTTCGTGCCGGGCTCGCGACCCCTGAACGGCCGGATCGACTCGCCCTCATGGGTGCCGCGGTGCTGCGGTCCGGACTGCTCGGCGGGCTGACAACCGTTGCCGCCCTGCGCTATCGCGACCGCACCGCCATCATCGATGAACTCGGTCGCGTCAGCTTTCGTGAACTCGACGAGCGCAGCACCGCGCTCGCGAATGCTTGGCGGGCGCGCGGACTGCGCGACGGGGAGGGAGTGGCGGTCCTGGCACGCAACCATCGCGGCTTCCATTACGCGGTCTTCGCCGCCGCGAAATGCGGTGCTCGAATCATCCTGCTCAATACCGACTTCGCGGCACCGCAACTGCGCGAAGTAATGACCCGCGAGGGCGCCGATCTGCTGATCTTCGACGACGAATACGCCAGTATGCTCGGCGATTTCACACCGCGCCGCGGCCGCTACCGCGCCTGGGCCGATAAACCAGGCGTCGACACCATCGATAATCTCATCGCGGGCGCGGCCCGCACGCCACCGCGCAAGCCCCGCACCCCAGCCCGCATCATCCTGTTGACCAGCGGGACGACCGGCACCCCGAAAGGTGCGCCGCGCGGCAGCGAGCCGACCTCGCTCTCGCCGCTGGGCGCCATTCTGGGAAAGGTGCCCTTCCGTGCCCGCGAAATCACCGAATGCCCTGCGCCGCTTTTCCATACGCTCGGCTTCGCGCACGCGGTACTCGCCATCGGGTTCGGGTCCACGCTGGTGATCCGTCGGCGTTTCGATCCTCAGGCAGTGCTGGACAGCCTGGACCGGCACGGGTCCACGGCGATAATCGCGGTGCCGGTGATGTTGCGGCGGCTCGTCGATGCCGGACCGAAAGCCTTTGCCGGGCGTGACCTTTCGCGGTTGCGGATCATCTTCGTCGCGGGCTCGCAGCTCGGCGCCGACCTGTGCGTCCGGGTGACCGAGGCATTCGGGCCGGTGGTGTACAACGTGTACGGGTCCACCGAGGTCGCCTACGCGACCATCGCCACGCCAGCGGATTTGGCGGTCGAGCCGGGCTGTGTCGGCTCGCCGGTGCCCAGCACCACGGTGAAGATCTTCGACGACAACGATCGAGAAGTAGGCACCGGCACTACCGGACGCATTTTCGTCGGCAACAACTACCAATTCGGGGGCTATACCGGAGGTGGTGACAAGGCGCGCATCGCAGGATTGATGTCCACCGGTGATGTCGGCCATTTCGACAGTGCTGGAAGACTTTTCATCGACGGGCGTGACGACGACATGATCGTCTCCGGCGGCGAGAACGTTTTTCCGGGCGAGGTGGAGGAACTGCTCGCCGCGCATCCAGCAGTGGCGGAGGTCAGCGCATTCGGGGTGCCGGACGATCGCCACGGTCAGCGCCTGCGTGCGGTAGTGGTTGTCCGCGAAGGCTATTCGCTCACCGCAGACGAGGTGCGTGCGCATGTGAAGACCCACCTGGCCCGCTTCAAGGTCCCGCGCGACGTGCTGTTCGTCGACGAACTCCCGCGCAACCCCACCGGAAAGGTACTCAAACGGGTTCTACGCGAGCTCCCGGCGTGACGGCCTCCGGATCGGGCGCATAACCGGGCGCTCGGGCCGCCGTGGTTTCCACGTGATCATTCGTTCACCTGGTGCGGAAATGCGCGGGCGGACGGGGTGGAGGGGTGCGAGTATGGAGGCGAGGATTTGGGTCGGGAGGTGGGTGTGGTGGAGTTCGCGCAGGAGTATGCCGCCTTGCGGTGGTCGGTGGTGGTGGCGTTTGTATTCGCGGCTGCGGTGGTGGTTGGGCGGTTGGCGGTACCCGCCGACGTCAGGGGGGTCGAATCTGTTCGGTTGCAGGCGAATTCGCCTGGCGCGGCGGCATGTCACGAATCCGATGCCGCTCATCTGATCATGTGCATGGTCATGCTCGCGATGCTGGTCTTTCCGATGGGAGCCGATCCGGTCGTGTTGCGCGGTGTGCTGATCGCGCTCATTATCGTATTCGCAGCCTTGCTGATAGATCGAATTGTGCAGTGGCGCAATATGACTCGTGCGCTACCCGATGATCGGATGCTTGCCCTCGGCTATCATATCGCCGTCGCGGCAACCATGCTGTACTCGATGACGGGACATAGCGGGGGCATGCACATTGATGGGCCAGCCCCGGTACCGGCGCTGACACTGGCCGCGTTCTTCGCCGCCGACGCACTCGCGTTGATCGTCGCGGCGAGTACCGGCCGTTGCCGACGCTGGCTCGGTCACCCGATCGGCATCCGAACCGACTCGCAGCAGTCGACTTCTTTCATCGGCCGCGCACTGACAACGGCGCTCGTGCCACACATCGTGATGGACCTCGGCACGGCCTACATGCTGATCGCCGCTGCCTCCGAATAAGCTCGGGTCGTTGTCCGATCAGGCTGTGAGACGTGGGAACAGGGCCTCGGCGCTATCGCGATTGATCGCATCGAGTTGGTGAGGCTTTCACGCCCACCGAACGGAACCAGCTCGTCGCCCGCTACGCCGCCTCGCCGAAGTCGTCCCTGATTCCGACCGCCATCCGCAGCCGCCGGGGTAGGTTGGCCGCCCGCAATCCGAAGAGTTTCGATGCCCTGGTCAGCGTCCCGAGGACTGCCCGTCGGGTACTCGCGGTCTACAGGTCGACGACGGAGTCCGCGACGACGCGGCCGCCGAGTCGAACCCAACCATCGGAATCCCATTCGGTGAAGATCTGTGAGCCCTTGCCCTGGGTGATGATCAGGCCGCGGCGCAGTAACGCGGTGAGGGCGACGGCGGCGGCTCCGGTGGCTTCGTCCTCGGGGACGCCCATGGCGGGAGCGAACATGCGCGAGCGCAGGGCGCCGCGGTGCTCGTCGGTCCAGGTCCAGAGGTAGTGCGAGCCACTGTCGAAATCGTCGGGGCGCAGATTCGCCAGCTCGTCGAGGTCGTCGAGTTGATGAAAGGTGAAGTCCGGGGCCCATTCGCCGCGTGCGGTTATCCAGACCATGCCATCGGTGAGTTCGACGGCGACGGGCCCCGCCGTCACCTGCAGAATTCGCACCGGTTGGCCCTGCTCCGCGAACCACCATGCGGTACCCACCGAAGGATGCCCGGCGAACGGCAGCTCCACCGCGGGGGTGTAGATCCGCACCTTGGCGATCTCGTCGACCGGGTCCTCGACGATGACGGTTTCACTGAATCCCGCCTTCGCCGCCAGCGCTTGGTGGTCGACCTCGGCGACGTCCGCGGCGCGAGCGATACCGAGCTCGTTGCCGCCCCGCCCGGTCGGGTCCGTGAAAACGCGCACGACCTCGACACGCGTACCGATGCCCTCTGGTTCACCCTGTGTGCCCATGTTCGCGAGCCTACCGGCCGACGAGAAGTGGTTAATGCGCCGCCGCAGAAGTTCCGTCTGGATGAGTCCCTCTCCGATGTCCCGATTGCTGGTTACGTCTGTGGATGCAGGCCGCACAGCCACCCGAGATCGCGCAGGATTTCCGATGCGGTGACCTGGCTGAGGTCGGCGAAGGTGGCGGAATTGCGGCCCGCGAGCGCGGCGTACCTGAGCTCGTGCACGGGAGTGACCGCTTCGAACGGCTCCATGCCCGCAGCGATCCCAATGCTGAAAACCCTATCGTTCGGCAGCCGCTTGTCGAAGGTATCGATGCGAACGCCGTCGCCGCGTTCGGGTGGATTCCAACCCCTATCGGTCAAGCCGTGGATGCGGCCGAGGGGACGGTGGCGTTCGGCGGAATCGGTACGGAGGAACTGGCGAGCAACTTCGGATCCAGATGATGCACCTCCCGCCTGAGCTGTGGAAATGGTTGCAGGAGTCGGTAATCGGCGAGCACATCGGCCCAGGCAGCGGTCAGTTCGGTCCCGAGGTGGAGCGGATGGGCGATGCCGATGACGGCGTCCTCGGCGATTTCGAGTGCGGCGTCGTCGGTGTCGGCAAAGAAGTTGTCCTCGGCTATGCGGAACGAGTCGAGCACTTGGTCGTCGCGATAGGTCGCCCAGATCAGTCGGCGAGTCAGGTTGATGCGCACCGGATGTGCGATGTATAGAGTGCGCAGTTCATCGAGGGTGAAGCGGCGTTCAGTGACCATGGCGCGTTCGAGTCGCCGGATCTGGTCGGCAGCGAACTTCTTGACCGACTTGCGGATCGAGCGATACGTCGCGGTCGCCGCTGCGGCCTTGTAATCGTCGTCGCGAACTCCGGCCTTGGGCAGTGCCTGGTAGCGGGTGCCGTCGGTACCGGTAATGGTGGGGCGTAGCTGTTCATCGAAACCGAGCACGAACTGACGCGGTCCGAAGTCGAGCAGCGCCGTGCCGTCGGGGCGCAAGCCGAGATCCGGGACCATGCGATCGGCGAGTTGATCCTCGCTCAAACCCAATTCGTCCGCGACATCGGTGACCCGGGTCTGCGCCGCATCCCGGACAGCCGCGTTTCGGCCCTTCTCGCTCAATATGATCAACGCCGACAGCGCGTGGTCGGTACCGATGGCGGCGAGGGTGTCGAGCGCATTGTCTTTGGCCCCGCTCCAGAGAATATTCCGCAGCAGCTCCTCGACGGTCTCGTCATTTCCGAAGGCGGCCAACGCTTCCCAGACCCAGGCGTCCTTCGACGGCGCGCCCGCCCTGGTCCACTGGCTGTAGATCGCAGCGGCGGCCGCGGCCGAACTAGCCGGGTCGCACTCTTGGCGTACCTGTGTCAGTGCGGCATGTGGCATGCCAGGTTCCGACATCATCATGAAAGTAACGAGATTGGCGACCGCATCGGGCGGCAGCACATGGCCGTCGGGCAACCCGATCGCGGGCAGATCGGAAATCGACAACCATTGCGGGAGAACGGGAATCCGGGCGAGCACGATCTCGGCAGGATCGGTATCGAGCAACTCGCGCACCGCCGCGGTGGCGTTGTATGCGGCCGCGGCGGCGATGATGGCATCGGTGTGACCGAGTGTGACGAGAGTGCGCAATGCCGCGGTATGCGTGCGTCTCGCCTTGCGCGCCTTGCCGATCGCGCCCGGAATGAACGCGGTCGCGGCGTAGGCTGGATGGCGGCGCAGCCAGTCCAGTGCGATGCGGCGGCGCGAGCGCAGGCGCAGCCAATCCGCGACCAGTTCGGCGACGACCGGACTTTCGAAAGGAGCGATGGCCGCGGCGTGCTCGCGCGGGCGCTTCGTGGCAGTGTCGAGGACCAGATCGTGCGTTGCGGCGCCATGTTTGGCTGTGAGTGCGAGCAGGGGAGTGGCGGACCACAGTCCCCAACCCACGGTACTTGTGCGCAGATATGGTTCCGCGATCGCGAAGTCGACCTGGGCGAGCGCGTCCAGCATCCAGTCGTTGACAAAGTCATTGCCCGGCGGAATGCGCTCGAGCCGCTCGCGAATCTCCCCCTCCGACAGCGTGCCGATGCTGTCGAGCCATTTCTCCCGTTCGCCATCGCGCCACGAAGTATCAATGCCCGCAGGAACTTCCAGCGCTATGGCGGCGATCGGCTTACGGCGCGGTCGCTGCCATGGCGGTGTGCGCAGGATCGCAGGAATCAGATCGGCGGGAGTCGTATGGATCGTCGGCTCCACGGGCAGACTCTCGGCGATCAACCGGCGCGCGGATTCGGGCAGTTCTTCGCACATGGCAACGGCGAGGTCGGGATGGCGGCGGACATGCTGGCAGAAGTCGGTGACGTTGTCCTGCTGAGAGGTTCGCGCGCCGAGCACGCGTATGGCACGTGCTGGAAACCGTTGTGTCGAGGCGAGCAGCGCCGCAGTGGTCACATTGCGCCACGAATGCCCGGCAAGGAAGTCCATCGCTTCGTCAGCGGGAATGTGGGCGAGAATGCGCGACAGGGTTTCCGGTCCCGGCGCGGAGCTATTGCCCTCACCGGCCTCCCACAGACGAATGAGAACCGAGGCCGCATCGGCACCGAGATGTGCTGCGACACTGTAGATCAGCGATTTGTTGTCCCGCAACAGGTGCCAATGCCAGCCGAGTAGATCGAGGATGCGGTGCGCGTGCGCGGAATCGGTCACCGAGGCGAGTAGGAAGATCGATCCGAAGCCGTCGCTTAGTGTCGGATCGGCGAGATCGGTGGTGACCCAATCCTGTTCGGTGGGAAACAGGTACGAGGTGAGCAATCGGATCGAGAGCGGGCCGCGGCGCAGCTGCCGTGCCTGGTCCAGGGCGTCGGCGTAATCCATCTCCCCGGCGGCGGCCAGGAGCGTGCGCATGCGGCGGACCAGGGTGGCGGGCGGATCGCAGGGACGTGAAACCAGCAAGCGATTCGATTGCCCGCCCCAGGTATCCGATGCTTCAGCGCAGATGCCGCTGAGCGCGGCCACGGTCGCCACGGCACATCCGAGACCGTGGGTGTCGACCAGATAATCGGCCAGATCCGTGTGGTTGTCGTAGTAGCGGCCGAGGGCGTTGTCATCCCACAGCTTGGTATCCATGCCGATCGCGGCGCACACGGCTGCGCCGAGCGGGTCGGCATGCCGATCGCCCAGATATCGCGCACCCCGTTCGGCGAGTACCTTGTTGGAGCCGGAATGGCTCAGGATGGCGCGGATCCGATCCGTGGACTGCGCCAACTTGTCGGAGATCCGCTGTGCCGCAGCCGCGTTGGCAGCGACTTCGCGCGCGGGCCACCGGCCGCGGAATGGATCGGTTTTCGACCACCAGGCGGTGGGTACCACCCAGCTGTCCTCATCGGTCGGCGGCGTGCGGACAGCCATCGGCCTGCTCCCTTGTTCGCGAGGTGCGTATCGCGGACAGGCTAGCGAGGCGCACCGACACGTGCCGGTCGGCGCGGAAACGATAACGGCCCCGTCCAAGACGGGGCCGTTATCGTTTCCGGCGAAAATGTCAGACCGCGGCGGTGGCCAGCGTCTCCGTGGATTGCACTGCCTGGCCGATACCGGCGACGATCGCGGCCGCGCGCAGCGATTCGAAGATCACCTCACGCGAGACGCCCGCCTCACGCAGCGTCTTCTCGTGCGCCTCCAGGCAGTGCGCGCAGCCGTTGATCGAGGAGACCGCGAACGACCACAGCTCGAAATCGGCCTTGTCGACACCCGGGTTGCCGATGATATTCATCCGCAGACCGGCCCGCAGATCGTCGTAGCGTCCTTCCAGAAACGCTTTGCCCCGATAGAACACATTGTTCATGCCCATGATCGAGGCGGCGCCGAGTGCGGCGTTGTATGCCTGCGCCGACAGATTGTCCGCGGCTTCCTCGGCGATTTCGCGCAGCGTCGTCGCGGACCGGGTCGCGGCCGCCGACGCGAGCAGCGTGCCCCACAGCTGCTGTTCGTTCAGCACGGTGGTGCGTGCGATGGACGACAGATTGAGCTTGAGGTCCTTTGCGTACTCGGGAAGGGAGTTCTTCAGGGTCTCAATGCTCATTCGGCGAATCCTCTTCTCGTTCGGGGGTTTTCAGATAGCGCGGAGAGTGCTCAGACGCTCGCGGCGAGCAGTTCGCCCGCGTTGATGGTCGGGTCGCCCTTCTTCCAGTTGCAGGCGCACAGCTCGTCGGACTGCAGCGCGTCCAGCACGCGCAGCACCTCGTCGACATTGCGGCCGACCGAACCCGCGGTCACCGAGACGAACTGGATCTCGTTGTTCGGGTCGATGATGAACGTGGCGCGGTCGGCGACGCCGTCGGCATTCAGAACGCCGGTGGCGGTGGCCAATTCACGCTTGAGGTCGCTCAGCATCGGGAACGGCAGGGTCTTGAGATCCTCGTGCTGGGCGCGCCACTGGAAGTGCACGAACTCGTTGTCGACCGAGGCGCCGAGCACCTGCGCGTCGCGATCCTCGAACTCCTCGTTGAGCTTGCCGAAGGCGGCGATCTCGGTCGGGCAAACGAAGGTGAAGTCCTTGGGCCAGAAGAAGACGATGCGCCACTTACCGGCGTGATCGTCGGAGGTGATGCGGGTGAAGTAGTCGTCAGGCTGCTGAGCGTCGACCTTCGACAGGTCACCGCCGATTACCGCGGTGAGATTGTATGCCGGGAACTGGTCGCCGATGGTCAGCAAAGCCATGCTTGTCTCCTCGTCAGTCGGTTTGCTAGAGCGAGTGGATCGAAAGCTCATAACGATCTTGCCCAAAGGCCAGTGAAAGGTAAACGTGATCAGTCGCACTACACTGATAGGAGTGACTGATCAGACTTATCAGCCGACCCTGTCGCAGCTGCGTGCGTTCGTGGCCGTCGCGGAGTACCGCCACTTCGGCACCGCGGCCGCGCGGCTCAATGTGAGCCAGCCCACGTTATCGCAGGCCCTTGCCGCATTGGAACACGGGCTCGGCCTGCAACTGATCGAGCGCAGCACCCGGCGGGTGCTTGTCACCGCGGCGGGTATGCGGCTGCTGCCGCAGGCGACGGCGACCCTCGAGGCGGCCGATCGATTCGTCGCCTCGGCGACCGGTGACAGCCTGGGGGGCACCCTACGGATCGGCATCATTCCGACGGTTGCCCCGTATGTGCTGCCGGATCTGCTGCCGGAATTTCGCACGACATTGCCCGCCTTGAATCCTCAAGTGATCGAGGACCAGACCACCCGCCTGCTGGAGGGATTGCGCACCGGCGTCCTGGATGTCGCCCTGCTCGCACTACCGACCGAAGTGCCCGGACTGGTCGAGATCCCGCTGTACACCGAATCATTCGTGCTGGTAACACCGCGCGGTCACGAGTTGGCCGGTCGCACCGATATCGCACCCGACTCCTTGGACGCGCTGCCGCTGCTGCTGCTCGACGAGGGCCACTGTCTGCGTGATCAGACTCTGGAATTCTGTCGATCCGCCGACGCTCATCCAGGTGCGGTCGGCGATACCCGCGCCGCGTCGCTGGCGACCGTGGTCCAGTGCGTCGCGGGAGGTCTCGGGGTGACATTGATTCCGGAGATGGCGGTGGCGGCCGAAACCGCGCGCGGCACACTGGAAACCGCGCACTTCGCCGCACCCGCGCCGGGGCGAACGCTCGGTCTGGTGTTTCGCGCTTCGACGGCGCGCGCGGACGATTACGAACGACTGGCGCAGATCATTCGGTCCCAGCGCCCCGGAAACTGAGTTCGCGCGATCAGGGTGCGGCGTCGCCGAGGAGGTCGGTCGCGGTGCGGTGGATCTTGCGCAGAGCGCTCATGAGGTGACGGCGTTCGGTGGGGGTGAGATCGGCGGTCACCTTGTCCTCCAATGCTTGTCGTTGTGCCTCGATCGGCCGTTGCAGGGCGCGGCCCTTGTCGGTGAGCCAGAGGCGGACCAGACGGTTGTCGTGGTCGTCGCGTCGGCGCTCCAGCAGCTGCGCGGCGGTCATCCGAGTGGCCATTTTGACGACGGTCGGTGTGGTGACATTCAGTGCGGCGGCGACCTCGCCCGGCGTCCGGCCGTCCTGCTCCCACAGCAGTGCCAGGACGTGATTCTGGCCCAGATGCAGTCCGTGCGTGCGCATTTCGCGGTCCGCGAGTGCGCGCAGCACCTTCGAACTGCGGCCGTGTAGGTCGAGGAACTCGGGCACCTGTCGGATCTCCTCCGCGTTGACGAATTGATCGTTAGCCGTCTAACGTTCTTTTCGTTAGACGGCTAACGACATGGAGGTCTGATGATAGTGGTGACCGGTGGCACGGGAAATATCGGTCGTGAACTCGTCGGCGAACTCGCTGCCAGAGGTACGGAATTCCGCGTTCTCGTGCGCGATCCGTCTCGTGTCGCGGATCAGGGTAGGGGAGAGTTGCTCGTCGGCGATTTCGACGATCCGAGGACCCTCGCGCCCGCATTCGACGGTGCCGACGCGCTGTTCCTCTTGGTTCCCGGCATCGGCCTGGAGCACACCATCGATGCGGTGAACGTCGCGCGAGCGGCTGGAGTGCGCCATATCGTGCAGTTGTCGTCGTTCAACGCGATGGGTGATCCGGTACCGGCCATGGGGCGTTGGCATCGTGAGCGCGAGCGGATCGTCGCCCGATCCGGCATACCGGCGACCGTGCTGCGGCCCGGTGGTTTCATGACGAATGCGCTGGCGTGGGCGCAGACGATCCGCTCCGGCGGTGCGGTCCTCGACCCCACTGGTCCCGGCCGCTACGCGCCGATCGACCCCGCCGATATCGCCGCGGTGGCCGCCGAGGTGCTCACCGGCGACGGTCACCACGATATGACCTATACCCTCACCGGTTCGCAAACTTGCACTGTCGCAGAACAAGTCGCGACCATCGCCCGCACGATCGGTCGCGCCATCGCGGTACACGAGGCGGCCACGCCGCAGGAGGCGTTGGAATCGCGCTATCCGGGTGGTGCGCCACCGGCGTTGGCGGCGGCGATCATCGAGGGGTTCGAGTTGATGCGCGCAGATACCGTCGGGTTGCGTACCGACACTGTGCGAGAGCTGCTCGGCCGAAGTCCGCGAACCTTCACCGAGTGGTGTGCGCGCAACGTCGACGCGTTCGTATGAGGACGCTAATGGCAGGTTTCGAATTCGGTGCGGAGTCGGCGCTGCAGGGCGATGGCGTCGGTAGTGAGGTAGTGCTCGGGGTGGGCGTCGGCGGCGGTGGCCTGGTCGGAGCACCCGGCCACGTCGACACTTCCGGTGAATTGTTTATCAGGCGAATAGCCGCCCCAGTTCCACCGCAGGTCTATCGGATGCCCAGGTGTTGGTCGAGTTGCCGCGATGACGGCGGTGAGGTCCTGGTAGGCGGTTTCCGGGCTGTGCACTTCGACAGAGAGATTCGCGAGATACCCGTCAGCGATGCGGACATAGGCGACGGAAACGGGCAGCGCGGTCAGCAGGGTCTGCATGTCTTGTTCCTGCTGGATGCCGAAGGGGAGGTCGACGGTCCAGACCGGCTGCCGGTCGGCGGGCCGGATGGTGACCTGTGTCGGATCGGTGCCGAGCACGGTGCGTACCACTGCAAGAGAATCCCTTGTGGGCGGGGCCTTTTCGATTTCGATACCGGAGCTGGTCCAGGTGATGGCTGCTCCGGGCAGGCTGGTACCGAGTTGGCGTAGCTCGCGGGTGTGGGCGGTGATGAGGTTGGGGTCCAATTCGGCGCCCAGCTTCAGTTCCAGTCGGTCGCCGACGACGAAGTCGGTCGATTGCTGGTAGGAATCGAAGTCGCGCTGCTTGATGGTGTTGATCCGGTCGACGACTTCGGTGATCTGCGCTTCGGCGGCCGCGCGCATCGATAGGTCCAGGTCGAGATAGGTGCCACGGGTGAAGTCGTTGGAGTAGTCGACCGAAATGCTTTGCACGCCCGGCATCGCGCCGACCTCGGCGCGCAGCCGATCCGCCTGCTGGCGGCGGTCGGGTGTGGTGGTGCATCCGGTCAGCGCGACCGAAACGATGGCGACGGCAATCCCCGTCGCGAGCATGCGCGGGAGCATGGGTGCCTTCCTGTAGCGGCCACGGGCGGTCGCGGCCCGGCGGGCGTGTCGGCTCCTGTGGCACGGTACGCGTACGGACGCCGATTTCACGGTAGCCCGGCCTCGGTGTCGGACGGATTCTGTCTGCGTTCGGCGTAATCTCCGCTGGTAGGCAAGTGGAGAGGGGGCATGGTGGACGAGTTGGGTACCGATATATCGCCCGAGACGCAACAGCGCCTCGGGCGCTCGCTCGCCCACGATGATCGGCTGTTCGTGTACGGGACATTGCAGTTTCCCGAGGTGCTGATCGAACTGATCGGGCGGTGTCCGGATTCGGTGGCGGCGGAGTTGACCGGGTGGCGCGCGGCGGCACTGCCGGGGCGTGTATATCCGGGCTTGGTGCCCGCCGCTGGTGCGGTTGCGCAAGGTGTGGTGCTGTCGGGGCTGGACGCGGGGGAGTGGGCGGTGCTGGATGCGTTCGAGGATGACGAGTACGAGTTGCGGCAGGTTGGGCCGGGTCCGGTGGCGTCGACGTGGACATATGTGTGGACTTCCGCTGTCGCGCAGAATGATTGGTGTGCCCAGCGCTTCGCGGCCGAACATCTGGACCTATTCGTGGCCGGGTGCGCTGAGTGGCGGAGGCTGCTCTGAATTGATTTGCCATTCCAAGACGACCGGTCATATATTAACTTCATGGCGCGACCGCGACGCAGTGATGACACTCGCCAGCTTCTTGTGGAGCAGGGTGCTACCGGGTTCCTGACCAACGGCTACCACGGGACCGGCATCAAGCAGATCCTGGATGCGGTCGGCGTGCCGAAGGGGTCGTTCTACAACTACTTCGATAGCAAAGAGAGCTTCGGGCAGGCCATCATCGACCACCATTCGCTGTGTGTGCAGCGGAATTTGGCCGAGGCACTCGGGAGGTCGCCGGATCCGGTGGCCGGGTTGCATGCGTTCTTCGAGCGGCTCATGGACGATTTCGTACGGGCGGAATTCAGTGGTGGATGCCTGATCGCGAACCTCGGCGGCGAGCTCGAGGGCAGTGACGTACTGCGGGGATCCTTGGCGGCAGCCTGGAATTCCTGGCGGGACGCAGTGGCGGCGGCGCTGCGACGAGCGCAGGAGCTAGGGAGGATTCGCGAGGATATCGACGCCACCGAATTGGCTGATCTGCTGTTGGAGTCGTGGGAGGGGGCGGTGATCAGGATGAAGATCGAGCGCTCGCTCGAACCGCTGCACAGGTGTTTGCGCCGACTGCTGGATGACTATTTCCGACCCTGACCTGTAGATATTGGACGCCATGCGCGGCTGTGCGCCCATTCCAAGACGACCGGTCGTATCGGTACATGCCGCGAGGAAGAGAGAAAGATCATGGTCAAGACGGTCATCGTTACCGGATCCTCCAGTGGGATCGGGCGCGATATCGCTCGGGCCTTCGTGGAGCGTGGCGACAATGTGGTCCTCAACGGACGGGATGCGGACAAGCTCGTGGCGGTGGCGGACTCGTTGGGCGCGCCGTCACAAGTGGCGGTTTTCGCTGGTGATATCGGTACGCCCACCACGGGTTCGGAGCTGGCTAGCCTTGCGGTGCGGCGGTTCGGTCGAGTGGATGTGTTGGTGAACAATGCCGGGATCTTCGGCGCGAAGCCGTTCGTCGATGTCACCGCAGCGGATCTGGACAGTTACCTGAACGCAAATCTGAAGGGGACTTTCTTCACCACACAGGCAGTCGTACGCCAGCTACAGGCGCAGAAAAGCGGTGGCAGCATTGTGAATATCGGAACGGTGCTGATCAACCACGCGCTCGCGGGGCTGTCCGCCTCGGCGGCGCTGGTCAGCAAGGGCGGCGTCCACGCGTTGACGACGAGCCTGGCAGCGGAACTCGCCGCCGACGGAATCCGAGTCAATGCCGTCGCGCCCGGCATCATCCGCACACCGCTGTTCGGTGACGGCGACGAAAGTGCCTCGGGCCGATTGGCATTGCTCAACCGAATCGGCGAGGTGAGCGAAACCACCGCGGCGGTGCTGTATCTCGCGGACGCCACTTTCACCACCGGCCACATCTTCCCCGTCGACGGCGGATTCAGCTCGGGGAGGCTCGCTTAATGCCCCTACGTCGTTGTCGAAGTCACCGACGAGGGCATCACGAGGTTCGGTCGGCGGTTTCGTCGCCGGTATCGAGGATGCACGGATCGTGTCGTCCGATGACCGCACTCACCTGAGCACCGGCAGGCTGGCAATCGCTCAGCTTGCTGATGCGGCGATCAGCACCGGCAACGCGCGCTGACCAACGCACGCCGCTTGAATGCCGAATCGCACCGGCTCCACGGGAATTCCTTGGGGAGCCGGTGCGATTCGATTTACCGCTGAACTCGCAACGCGTGCGGTTCGATCGCGCCGCGCACCAGCGCCCGCGCATCGATCGTTTCCGCGCGGTAGGGCAGCGTGCCCAGCCGCTCGATCATCGTCTGCACCGGGTCATCGATTCGCTCGTTCAATCCGAACAGGAATGTCCACTCGTGCTCATCGCTGCCGTACTGCACCACGGTGTCGAACTGCTCGTGGAAGCGCTTCCACGACCGCTTCAGCGTCTCGTTGCGCCACATCGTCGCGCATCCGGCCTGTGCGCTGAGCACGCCGCCAGATGCGAGCAGTGCCCGACATCGCGACAGGAACTCCGACTCGTAGAGCCGGTTGTGCTGCGCGTCCTCGACCCGCTCATCGGGCAGATCGATGACGATCACGTCATAGCGGGTGCCCGCCTCGGTCGCGTTGGCCAGGAAGTCCCAACCGTCGGCGTAGTGCACCTTGACCGGTCCCTCACCCTGCACCGCGGCGGCCAGCTCATCGCTGGTGTAGCCGTAGGGCAGGTGCTCGGCGCACAATTCGACCTCGCGCTGGTCGATATCGACATGGTCCACCAGCGTCGCGCCCGCGGCGACCGACATCTGACTGGCCACACCCTCACCCGAACCGATGATCAGCACCTTCTCCAGCTTCGCGGCCAGCGCGAAGGCGGGAACCATCATCGCCTCGTGATAGGTCAGCTGGGAGAACTCCGTGGACTGGCGATCATCGTCGGAGAACAGGCTGATGCCCTGTTCGGTGCGTGCGATCACCATGTGCTGGAACGGAGTGTGGGTGTCGACGATGACGTCGTGCAGATCCCAGATGCGGGTCAGGCCATTGCCCACCGGCTCCTCGATCCGCGTCGAGCCGTGCCCGCGCTGGATGACCTGCATGCGAACAGTCTTGGGAGACAACTTATCCCGCAGCAGTTCGACGGCTTTCGACGCGCCTGCGCCGATACTTCCGCAGGTGAATACGTCGACAAAGATGTCGCCGGACTCCGGATAGGTGTGAATCGAGGCGTGAGACTCCGACAACAGCGCGAGGACGGTCACCCCCTGCGGATCGAACTTTTTGTGTACGACATCGCAGATGGTGACGCCCGCCGCGATCAGAGACTCACGCAACGCCGATTCGAGTCGTTCGAGATCGTCGCAGAGATCTGCGTCGACACCACCGAACTCGGCCAGCACATGCCAGCCGGTGAATTCCGCCGTCATAGGCAAACTCACTCTCGCTCAGCGCCCGAGACATGAACGGTCAAGGGCGGAAAACCATTGAAGGACACCGACGAATAGCTCGCGGTATAGGCGCCGGTATCGAGGATCTTGATGCGATCACCGGCTCGCAACGAGGTCGGAAGAAGGACCTTCGTGCGTTGATACAGTACATCGTCGCCATCACAGGTCGGTCCGGCCACCACCGCCTCGTCCACGGGGTCTCCGTCACGTTCGGTGACGAAGCGGTATGCGATGTACTCGTTCTCGGTCTCGGCCATCCCGTTGTAGCGGCCGATGTCGAGATACACCCAGCGCCGTCCGTCCGGCGCGATGCGCACGCCGATGACCTCGGCGTGAATGGTTCCCGCCGAACCTACGAGCGCACGGCCGGGCTCGATGACGAGTCCGGCGGTCTCGGGCAGGAATGCTGCGGTGGCGGCCGCGATGACCGCGCCGATATCGTCGAGTGCGGGTGCTGCCTCGGCGTACGAAATGGGCAGGCCGCCACCGATATTCACCGAGCGCACCGGAATATTCTTGTCCGCCAACGCTGCCACGATGCGCCCTGCCTGTTCGATACCGATGCGCCAGGCCCTCGGGTCGGTCTGCTGGGAACCGACATGGAAGTACGGACCGCCGACGATCAACCCGAGATCGCGTGCGCGCACCAGCAGGCGCAGCGCCTCGGTGGGCGAGCAGCCGAATTTGGTGCCGAAGGGTGTCGTGGACTGCGGCGCCGAGGACAGGAACCGGCACTCGACCTCCGAGCCCGGCGCGTGCTCGACGATGCGCAGCAGATCGTCCTCGGTGTCGAAGGCGTAGCGGCGCACGCCCACGGCGTAGGCGGCGGCGATATGGGTGGCTTTCTTGATCGGGTTCCCGTAGCACATGCGGGTCGGGTCGACACCTTCACGCAGGCACAGCTCGATCTCACCGACGCTGGCGACGTCGAACTCCGCGCCGTGACGGTCGAGCAGACCGATGAGTTCCGGGACCGGACTCGCCTTGACCGCGAAGCGAATTCGGGCTTCGGGTACCGCGGCCTGGAGTGCGCGGTAGTTCTCGCGCACCCGCTCTGGGTGGATGGCCAGATAGGGCGATTCGGGCAGGTTTGAGCCGGTCAATCTAGGGGAACTCTCCGTCATTTGGGGGTCGGCCGTCGTTCGGGCACCGCGCGAGAGAGTATCAGCGCGATGCCCCCAGTAACCAACTCGTTGACGACACCTTGATCATGATCACCCCGCGACTACCGTGACCTCGTCGAATACGACCTCGCCCGCGGCATCGGACTCGGCCAGATCGACCACAGCCGCCAGTGCCCAGCCGTGGTCCCCGGCGGGATCGTCGAGCACCTGGCGCACCTGCCAGAAACCGGGGCGTTGTTCCACCTGGAACAGTTGTGGACCGCGAGCGTCCGGGCCGGTGCCGATGTTCTCGTACTCCTCGAAGTAGGGGGTCAGTTCGGCCGCCCAGTCCGGACCGGTGCCCAGGTCGGCGAGTGCCTCCCAGCGGCGCAGCGCGGCGAGTTCGACGCGGCGGAACATGGCATTGCGGACCATCACCTTGAACGCGCGTTCGTTGGCCGAGATCGGCCGCACCGATTCCGCGCCGAAGGCGAGCTGATCGGCATCGGTCTCCGCGCCCGGATTGGTAAGCTGCTCCCATTCGTCGAGCAGACTCGAATCCACTTGGCGCACAAGCTCGCCCAGCCATTCGGTCATATCGTCGAGATCCTCGGTGCGCGCCGATTCCGGGACGGTGCGCCGTAGCGCGCGATAGGCGTCGGCGAGATAGCGCAGCACCACGCCCTCGGAGCGGGCCAGTTCGTAATGCGAGATCAGCTCGGCGAAGGTCATCGAGCGTTCGATCATGTCGCGGACGACAGATTTGGGGGACGGGGCGAATTCCGACATCCAGGGGTGCCCGGCCCGGTAGGTCTCGAAGGCGGGTTCGATCAGCTCGGCCAGGGGTTTGGGCCAGGTGACCTCTTCGAGCAGCTCCATGCGTTCGTCATATTCGATGCCATCGGCCTTCATCTCGTTGATCGCCTGGCCGCGGGCCTTGTGCTGCTGGGCCATGAGCAGCTGACGCGGATCCTCGAGTGTCGATTCGACGAGGGAGATGACGTCGAGGGTATAGCCGGGGCTGTCCTTGTCGAGCAGCTCTAGTGCGGCGAGAGCGAAGGGGGACAGGGGTTGGTCGAGGGCGAAATCGCGCTGCAGGTCGACGGTGAGCCTGGCGCGGCGGCCGTGGGCGTCGGGCTCGGGAAGCTGTTGCACCACACCGGCGTCGCGCAGCGCGCGGTACAGGCGGATGGCGCGCAGGATGTGGCGGCGTTGTGCGGGGCGGGGCTCGTGATTGTCCTCGAGCAAATGGCGCATGGCGTCGAAGCAATTGCCCGGGCGGGCGATCACGTTGAGCAGCATGGAGTTCGTCACGTTGAAGCGCGACACCATGGGTTCGGGGCTGGCGGCGACGAGCCGGTCGAAGGTCTCCTCGCTCCAGGAGACGAAGCCCTCCGGCGGTTTGCGGCGCACCACCTTGCGCTGCTTCTTGGGATCGTCGCCCGCCTTGGCCAGCAGTCGGGTGTTCTCCACCTCGTGGTCGGGCGCCTGCACGACTACGGTGCCCATAGTGTCGTAGCCGGCCCGGCCCGCGCGGCCCGCGATCTGATGGAATTCGCGGGCCTTGAGCCTGCGGGTGCGCACACCGTCGAATTTGGTGAGGCCGGTAAGCAGTACCGTGCGGATCGGCACGTTGATGCCGACGCCGAGGGTATCGGTGCCGCACACCACCTTCAGTAGTCCGTCCTGGGCAAGGCGTTCCACCAGTCGGCGGTACTTGGGCAGCATGCCCGCGTGATGTACGCCGATACCGTGGCGGATCAGCCGGGACAGGGTCTTGCCGAAGCCCGAAGAGAAGCGGAAACCGCCCAGTGCCGTTGCGATGGCGTCCTTTTCGGCGCGCGTGGCGAAGTTGACGCTGGTCAGCGCCTGGGCGCGTTCCAGGGCGGCGGCCTGGGTGAAATGCACGACATACACCGGTGACTGGTTGGTCGTGACAAGATCTTCCAGGGTTTCGGTGATCGGGGTGCGCGCGTAGGAGAAGCTGAGCGGGACAGGACGTTCGGTACCAGCGACAATGGCGGTCGAATTGCCGGTCCTGCGCTCCAGATCGGCGGCGAAGAAATCGACCTCGCCGAGCGTGGCCGACATCAGCAGGAATTGGGCGCGCGGAAGTTCCAGCAGCGGTACCTGCCAGGCCCAGCCGCGGTCCGGATCGGCGTAGAAGTGGAATTCGTCCATCACGACCTGGCCGACATCGGCGGCCGCGCCCTCGCGCAGTGCCATATTCGCCAGGATCTCGGCAGTGGCGCAGATGATCGGCGCCTCCGGATTCACCGCCGCGTCACCGGTCACCATGCCGACTCGGTCCGCGCCGAAAACGTCGCACAGGGCGAAGAATTTCTCGCTGACCAGGGCTTTGATGGGTGCGGTGTAGTAGGTGCGCAGGCCGCGGGCCAGCGCGAACAGATGTGCGCCGACCGCGACAAGGGATTTACCGGAACCGGTGGGAGTGGCCAGGATGACATTGGATCCGGACGCCAATTCCAGCAGCGCCTCGTCCTGCGCCGGATACAGCGGGGTGCCCTGCTCGGCCGCCCACGCACCGAAAGATTCGTAGAGCGCGTCGGCGTCGGTTCCCGGTATCTCGAGCAGTTCGGTCAGATCCACTCCGACCACCCTACGGGCAGCCGTCTACGGCCCAGTCAGGGTGATCGGGTCAGTTGGACTGTTCGCCCTCGTCGCCGTCGTAGCCGCCCTGCTCGGCCAGGAAGCGCTCGAATTCGGCGCCCAATTCGTCGCCGCTTGGCAGTTCACCGTCGCCGACCAGCAAGCTCGACTGACGTTCCTGGGAGGTGACGAAGCTGTCGTACTGGCGCTCGAGCGCGTGCACCACCGTCTCGACCTCGGAATTGCCCGCGATGTGCTCGTTGACCTGTTCGCGCACGCGCGCGGCGGCCTCACCGAGCGCGGCCAGCGGGAATTCCAGGCCCGCGTTGTCGGCGACGTGCTCGAGCAGGGTCTGCGCGGCCTCCGGGTATGCGGTCTGTGCGAGGTAGTGCGGCACGTGCACCGAGAAACCGACGGATTCGTGGCCGTGCTGGGCCATCCGGTACTCCAGCAGCGAGGAAGCGCTGCCAGGCACCTGTAGTTCGCCGGGCCAGCGCTGATGGTCGGCGATGAGGTCGCGGTCGGAGGAGTGCGCGGTGACGCCGAGCGGGCGGGTATGCGGGATCGCCATCGGGATGGCGCTCAGACCGATACTGCGCCGCACACCGAGCTGTTCAGCGAGCAGACGCACCGCGGTGGTGAATTTCTCCCAGCGCAGATCCGGTTCGAGGCCGGAAAGCAGCAGGAACGGGGTACCCGAAGTGTCACGCAGCGCCCAGAGATTCAGCTCGGGTTCGGCGTAATCCGAGAAATGGTCGGTCTTGAACGTCATCAGCGGACGACGCGAGCGGTAGTCCAGCAACTCGTCGACATCGAACGAGGCGACCAGCTCACTCTCGAGACTCTCGCGCAGGTGCGTCGTGGCCAGCCGCACCGCATGCCCGGCATCGGTGAAGCCCTCCAGTCCGTGTACCAGGACCGGACCCAAGCCATCGTCGTTCGACAGCTGCGGAGCTGGGAACTCCAACTCGTACATTCGCGACTCGTGGTCCATCGCGTCTCCTTCCTGCGCGGTTCACCGACGCGAGCTTCCAGGTTCACAGGCCTGTTGGGCAATTCGCGGCGGTCAACCACTGTCCATTGTCCCCCATGGCCCCGATACACGTTGCCACGGGCGACACCGACCCATAAGACAGGGCAACATCGGTGGTACCCCATGCATTCCCGCCTCACTCCGAGAATCGGCGTGGCATCGCGGGCGGGCACGGGGAGTTTGGCACAGTGGAGCGGTGACTGTGCCGAATTCGACGTGCAGCGGACCACGCGGATTCGGGGTCTCGGGTTGGGTGCCCATCGCCGCGGGTGCGGTGCTGCTCGCCGGCTGCGCGTCGTCGGTGATCGGACATCCGGTCGGCTCCCGGCCGAGTACGGTGACCGGGCATGTGGCGGCAGAGCTTTCGACGCTGCTGCCCGATCCGGGGAAGTTTCCGGCCGAATACGAGGCCGTGGTGTTGTCGCCGGAGGCGGCCGCGCAGGCGGCGGGGGATCTGACCGGGGTCGGGCGCGGTGCGACGGTGCAACCCGAGGGATGTATCCCGCCCGCTCAGCAATTCGGTCAGAATCAGACGGCCATCGCGGTGGGTACCGACAACCGGACGCGCGCCACGCTGACCGTGGAATTGACCAGGACCGGACAGCCATTATCGGCGTTGCGCGAACATTTGAAGCAGTGCCAGCAGGTGCACGTGAGCCGGGCGGGGACGACAACGATAGTGACCACCGAATTGCAGCAGCCGCCGCCGATCGATGCCGACGACACGCTCGCGCTGCGTCGCATGGTGGTGCCACAGGTGAGCGCCGCGGGGTTGACTCAGTCGATGCAGACGCTGACCGGGCAGGTCATCGATGTGCGAGTCACGGTGACGTACATGACATTCGGCGATGCGAGGCCGGATACAGCGGCGTTGGACGAGCTGTTCACTACGGCGGTGCGGAAGGTCGAGAAGGGATGAATGCGGGGAAGTTCCAGCGAGCGGCCGCTGGAGCTCGCGCCGGACAGTAGCAGGTGGCACCGACATGGCCCCCGCCGTTCTGGTCTCTGATTCCGGATTCGTCCACAATCCAAGTGTTTTCCACAGGGCAATTCGGTCCCGCGATATCCCCAGGTCAGCGTCTCGGGCTCCGAGATGGGTGCGCGCACTCTCGATGCATGACGACTTCCACGAACGCCGCTCCCGCCTTCGGCGACCCAGGTGATGGCGCATATCAGCGCGCCGGTTTTTGCCCGAGCCCCGCCGTTCACATCCGCAATTCCGCCCACCCGTCGCGTTTCGGCGACTCGGGTCTACGCGATGTCGAGCATCCTCGCGACGGTCTGGCCACGGGCGGCGAGATGCGAATCGGCCAACCATCGGAGATGTCTGATGCCATATGGCCCCGTAGCGATGCTGGTGCGGATCATGGCATGGATACCGGCAAGCCGGGGGACTATCGAGCCGCCGGTCATCCCGGTGCGGCCACGGGCGTAGCGGACCCCGGGGTACAGGTTGACGAGCCAGATGACATCGCGGATTCGACTGACATTACCCATGTGGCGCGTTTTGCTGAACCAGCGGGCGACAGCCTTGGGGCGCAGGCATATCCCATATGGCCAGTGGACGAGGTCTCGGCCCGAATCGATTCGATGTCCTTCTTCGACCCGGATGTCGACGACGAATCGCCGGAATGCACACGTGGTTTCGGAAAAGAGATGCGCCTGGGAATCTGTGCGGAACCGCCGCCGGAATTCGGGGATCGAATTTCGGGAGATTCGCTGCATGTCGATGATCCCGGTGAATTGATTGTGGCGGTGCCCGCCATGGTCGGATTCGTGCCGGAGCGGTCGCTGGTGGTGGCGGTGCTACACGGTGCGACCGACGCGGAGCAGAGTCCGATCATCGATGCGGTGGTGCGGTTCGATTTGGATCAGGAGGGTGGTAGTCGACGCGGCCTCGCAGCGGCGTATGCCGAGTGTGTTTCACATATCTGTGCCGCGGAGGGGGCGACGGAAGTGCTCGCCGTGATCGTCGATGACCGGGCGCGCGAACCGCGACGCACGCGCCGAAACGGGACGGGGAGTACGGGGCCGTGGGGCGCGCTCATCGCGGCGTTCGCTCGGCGACTGGCGCGGGCCGAGGTATACCTCGAGGGAGCCTGGGCGGTGCGCGCCATCGAGGCGGAGCAGCGATGGTGGAGTCTGCTGGACGCGAACCACCGTGGGACGCTGCCGGATCCGGCGACGTCGATGGTGACGGTGGCACATGTGCTCGAAGGACGGCCGATCCGGGGAACCCGCTCGGAACTCACCGATCTGGTCGCACCGGATGATGAGCTGGCCCAACAGGTCGCGGTCCATCTCGACAGCGCCCGCGCACTCGCGCACGAGCGATATGCGGCCGCCGTCCGGCGCGGTGATCCCGACGTATATCACCGCCGGGCGCTGGAACATATGCTGTGGCAGATCGCCAACATCGACTCCGGTGTGGCCCTCGCCGCCCGCGAATACGCGGAACTGGCCGCGGCATTGCGCGATCGGACAGTGCGCGACTCACTGTTCGGACTGGCGGTCGGAGCTCACGCCGCCCCAGCCGAAACCCTGTGGGTGGCATTGACACGTGTGCTGACGGGCAGCGACCGTGCCGACGCCGCAACACTTCTCGGCTACAGCGCATACATCCGCGGTGACGGACCGCTCGCAGGCATCGCGTTGCAAGCGGCTCTAGACGCCGACCCTGCTCACTCCATGGCGAGTCTGCTGGAGATCTCCCTGCGCACCGGGATGCGCCCGGATACGCTGCGCCGCCTTGCCTACTGCGGGCTCGGGATCGCTGCGGACCTCGGGATCGAACTGGGGCCGGTTGTTCGGTGAACCCAGGCTCGGGCGGTCAGCGGTGAGTCACATGGTGGTTGAGGCAAGTACAGCACCACCATGTGACCGCGCTCGATAGTGAGCCGACTTACTTCGCGCTGTGTGCCAGCGGACCGAGATCCCGCAGGAATTCCCAGGCATCGGCGACGATTTCGTCGAGATCGTTGTGCTTGGGCTGCCAGCCGAGGTCGGTGATGGCGCGATCACTGGACGCGATCAGCGTGGCCGGGTCGCCGGCGCGGCGCGGTGCGTCCTCGGCGACGATGGGCAGGCCCGTGACACGCTCGCAGGCCGAAATCACCTCGCGGACCGAGAAACCGGTGCCGCTACCGAGATTGAAGATGCGATGGGTACCGGACTCCGCCGAGCTGAGGGCCAGCAGGTGGGCATCGGCGAGATCGCGGATGTGGATGTAATCGCGGACCGCGGTGCCGTCGGGCGTGGGCCAGTCGGTGCCGAAGACCGAGATCGCCTTGCGATGACCGAGGGCGACCTGAAGCACGAGGGGGATCAGATGGGTTTCTACCACCCGGTTTTCGCCGAGGCCGCCATAGGCGCCCGCGACGTTGAAATAGCGCAGGCTGGTCGCGGCCAAGCCGTGCGCGATCGCATAGGAAGTGATGGCGTGATCGATGGCCAGCTTGGAGGCACCGTAGGGGTTGGTCGGCCGGGTCGGCGCGTCCTCGGTGATCGGCACCTGTTCGGGTTCGCCGTATACGGCAGCGGTCGAGGAGAAGACCAGTCTCGGCGTTTCGGTGCGACGCATCGCCTCCAGCAGCTCGAGTGCCTTCACAACGTTACCGTGCCAGTACTTCTCCGGCTGCAGCACCGACTCACCGACCAGCGACTGCGCCGCGAAATGCAGAACGCCGTCGAAGGATTCGGCCTCGAGCAGTTCGGGCGCGGCGACTGCGACGTCACCCTCGACGAACCGAGCCTCGGTGGGCACACCCTCGGCATTGCCGGTCGACAGATCATCGACCACCACCACCTCGTGCCCCGATTCGAGCAGAACCTGCGCGCAGACGCCACCGACATAGCCCGCGCCGCCCGTGACCAGAAGTTTCACGCCTCAGACCAACTTCACCTGGACGGCGTGGGCCATTTCGTCCGAGAGCTCGAAACCCGTGTGGCCGGGCACGGTGATAACCACCGAACCTGGCTTGGTCTCGACCGTCACACGGGCGTCGGGCACCACGCCCGCCTCCCGCAGCTGGCCGATGACCTCGGGATCGGTCTGGATGTGCTCGGCGAGGCGACGCACCACGACCGCGTGCACCTGTCCGTGCGGCAGATCCGACAGCCGCACCAAGGTCTCGTCCGCTCCGCTCGACGGGATGATGCCCAGTTCGTCCAGCCCCGGAATCGGGTTGCCGTAGGGGGAAGTGGTCGGGTGGTTGAGCACCTCGACCAGCCGCCGCTCGACATCCTCACTCATGACGTGTTCCCAGCGGCACGCCTCGGCGTGCACGTTCTGCCAGTCGAGCCCGATGATGTCCACGAGCAGCCGCTCCGCGAGGCGATGCTTTCGCATGACCGCGACCGCCATGCTGCGGCCCTTCTCGGTCAGTTCGAGATGGCGATCACCGGCGACAAGCAGCAGACCGTCGCGTTCCATCCGGGCGACGGTCTGGCTGACCGTCGGGCCGCTTTGCTCGAGGCGCTCGGCAATGCGCGCACGCAGGGGCACCACGCCCTCTTCCTCGAGGTCGTAGATGGTACGGAGATACATCTCCGTGGTGTCGACCAGATCCTTCACCTGTTACCCCTTCGTCGGCACGAATTCTACCCACGCACGTCGGCACCCCCGCGTGCCGCGTGGTCTCGCGCTACACCCGTGACTGCGCTGTGGGAATCCTGTCGGCGCACGGCCTGTCACCGTGTTCGCTCTTGCATGTATTTCTACTGCATACGAACGTCCAACGGGGCGGTTACCTTCCCGCGTAGCGTTGCGATCATGGCCACTGCACCGCACGGCGAACAGTCCGCGCCGCTCGACGAAGGTGATCTCGAGGCGCGATCCGGAACCGTCGTCTGGACCGATCGTTTCCTCGATTACGCGTGGACGCCGGAGCACCCCATGAAACCGGCACGCCTGCAGTTCACCATGGCCTTGGCGGAAAGTCTCGGATTGCTCGACGGTGTCGAGCGATTGGTGCCCGAGCGGGCCGAAGTGTCCGATTTGCTACGCATCCACACCGCGGACTACATCGAAGCCGTCGAACATGCCACACCGCCCGCGGGTGCGCCGCTCGCACCTCCGTACGGCCTCGGCTCACCGGACAACCCGGTATTCCCGCGGATGCATCAAGCGGCCTCGGTGATCGTCGGCGGCACATTGACCGCCGCACGCGAGATCGCCCAGGGGCGGACCCGCCGCGCGGTGAGCATCGGCGGCGGCATGCATCACGCGATGCCGGATTCGGCGGCCGGATTCTGCATTTACAACGATGCGGCCGTGGCCATCTCCTGGCTGCTGGAAAACGGATTCGATCGGATTGCCTACATCGATGTCGATGTGCATCACGGCGACGGCGTTCAGCGCGCCTTTTACGGCGACCCGCGGGTGCTGACGATCTCGATTCATCAGCATCCGGCCACCCTGTGGCCCAATACCGGTTGGCCGGAGGAGACCGGCCACGGCGCCGCCGAGGGCACCGCGATCAATCTGGCGGTCCTGCCGGGCATCCGGGATCCTCAGTGGCTGCGCGGCTTTCACGCGATCGTGCCCGGTGCGCTGGCGGCCTTCCGTCCGCAGATCGTGGTCAGCCAATGTGGTGTCGATACCCATCGTGAGGACCCACTGGCCGATATGGAACTCACCGTCGACGGCCAACGCGCCGCCTTCATCGCGATGCGCGATCTCGCCGACGAATACGCCGAAGGCCGTTGGCTCGCCGTGGGTGGCGGTGGCTACGGCCTGGTGCGGGTGGTGCCGCGTGCCTGGACGCACCTGCTGGCGACCGCGCTGGATCGCACTATCGCACCGGAAACCGCGGTGCCGCAGGACTGGATCGATATGATCCGATCCGCGGCGCCGAGCGTAGACCCACCGCGCACCATGAGTGACGGTGGTGACACCGCCTACCGCCCATGGGATGGTCCCGGCGGCACCGGGGAAACTGGAGACGCGCGCATCGACCGTGCGCAACGTGCAATCGATACGGCCGTATTGGCTACGCGCCGAGCGACCTTCGGGTTGCTCGGCCTGGATCCGGAGGACCCCCGTGACTGAAACCCCGCCCGTCCCGGACTCCCCGAGCACGCCCGCGGTGCCGCCACCGCCGCCGCAGCACTGGTTCGCCGATGTGCTCGCCTCCGATGGCGGCGTGGTGCGACTGCGCCCGATCACGCCCAATGATGCCGAGCGGCTGCAGGAATTCCACGCGGCGCTATCGGATCGTTCTCGATATCTGCGCTACTTCGGTCCGTACCCTCGCATTTCCCCCAAGGATCTGTACCGCTCCACCCACGTCGACCACCACGACCGGGTCGGACTGCTGCTGGTACTCGGTGAGGCGATTATCGCGGTCGGCCGCTATGAACTGCTGACCGACCGCACCGGAGCCCGCGCCGCCGAAGTCGCGTTCGTGGTGGCCGACGAACACCAGGGACGCGGACTCGGGTCGATTCTGCTCGAACATCTGGCGGGGGCGGCCGCGGAGAACAAGATCGAGACGTTCGTCGCGGAGGTGCTCGCGGAGAACACTGTGATGGTCACCGTATTCCGCGACGCGGGCTATCAAGTGGAGCGCGCTAGGGACGGTTCGGTACTGCATCTGGAATTCGCCATCGATCCCACCGAAGCCCTGCTCTCGGTGCGGGATTCGCGTGAGCGCGCTTCCGAGGCGCGCAGTGTCGGTAATCTGCTCGCGCCGCGTTCGGTCGCGGTGATCGGCGCCACCATGGGCCCGGCCCGGGTCGGCGGAGTGATCTTGGCCAATTTGCTGTCCGGGGTGTTCCAGGGGCCGGTGTTCCCGGTCAATCCGAATCGGCGATCGGTGCGTGGGGTACGGGCCTACCCGACGGTGCGCGATGTTCCCGATGAAGTGGATCTCGCGGTGGTCGCCGTGCCACCCGAGGCGATCAGCTCGGTTCTGGACGACTGTATGGCCAAGGGCGTCAAGGGATTGGTGGTGCTCACCGCGGGCTTCGGGGAAACCGGCGAGGATGGTGTGGTTGCCGAACACGAGTTGGTCGCCGCGGCGCGCGGACACGGAATGCGGGTGGTCGGGCCGAGTGCGCTCGGCATCGCCAATACCGATGCCTCGGTTGCATTGAACGCGACCCTGGCCTCGGTGCTGCCCGGGCGCGGGCGCATAGGGTTCTTCTGTCAGTCCGGGCCGTTGGGTGCGGCCATCCTCGGTGAGGCCGCCGCGCGCAACCTCGGGTTGTCGACCTTCGTCTCGGCGGGTAATCGCGCGGATGTGTCCGGCAACGACTTACTGCAGTACTGGGACAGCGACTCGGCCACCGATGTGATCCTGCTGTATCTGGAGAGCTTCGGTAATCCGCGCAAATTCTCCCGGATCGCGCGTCGGGTCGCGCGGAGTAAACCGATCGTCGCGGTAAGCAGTGGACGTTTGGCAGCGCGGTCCCAGCCGACCGGTGATATGGACCGATCCATTGTGCGTGACCTGTTCGCGCAGTCGGGAATCGTTCAGGTGGATTCGATTTCGGAGCTGTTCGACTGTGCGGCGCTGCTGGGTTATCAGCCGCTGCCGGCGGGGCCGCGGGTCGCTGTGATCGGCAATAGTGCGGCGTTGAACTGGCTGGCCGTCGACGCCGCGCGCGGTGAGGGGCTCGAGGTTCGACGACCCGCCGCCGTCCCGTACGACGGCGTTCGGCGCCCGCGCCCGACCGAGCGCGGGGTGGACGAGGAGTCGACCGGCGATCCGGTGAGCCTGGGGCCGGACGCGACGCCCGGTGCCTACCTGGACGCGGTGGTCGCCGCGCTGCGCTCGGATGAGATCGACGCGGTCATCGTGGTTTTCGCGCCGCCGGTGCCGCTGCCGATGGCCGGATTCGCCGATGCCATTCGCGAGGCCGCGGCGGCCGTGCCCGATGCGGCGAAACCTATTCTCACCACTTTCGTTGCCGAGCAGGGGATTCCGAATCTGCTGGCCATGCGTGGTCCGGCCGGTACGGCGGTGCGTGGCTCGATACCGTCCTATCCGGATCCCGAGCGCGCCGCACGAGCGCTGGCCAGGGCGCATCGGTACGCACAGTGGCGCACGAAACCGGTGTCGACGGTGGTGCGTCCGGCGGGTATCGACGCGGAGCGGGCCGAGCGGCTGGTCGCGCGCTGGATGAGCGAATCCGACGGGCGTTGGCTCACCGACCTCGAATCCGTCGATCTATTGGATTGCTACGGAATTCACGTCGTCGAATTCCGCGAGGTCCGCAGCGCCGATGAGGCGGTCGCTGCGGCCGAGGAACTCGGCTATCCGGTCGCGGCCAAGGCGACCGGCGAAATGTGGCGGCGGCGACCGGATCTCAGCGGAGTTCGATTGGACCTGTGGCGACCGGAGGCCGTTCGGCAGGCCTATTCGCATCTGGTGGAACTATGCGGTGATCCCGCCGTGCACATCCAGAAGATGGCCAGCCCTGGCGTCGGCTGTGTGCTGCGAGTGCAGGACGACCCGTCCTTCGGTTCGGTCATCGAATTCGGACTCTCCGGCATGATTATCGAACTCCTCGGGGACCGCGCCTACCGCGCCCTCCCACTCACCGCCGACGAAGCGACCGCCCTCATCGACGCCCCGCGGGCGGCCCCCCTCCTCTCCGGCACCCCCGCAAGTCCCCGCGTCGATAAACCCGCCCTGGTCGAACTCGTCCAACGCGTCTCGGCCCTCTTCGACGACCTCCCCGAAATCCGAGAACTATCCTTCGATCCCGTCCTCGCCTCCGCCAACGCCGCCGCAATCCTGTACGCCCGAGCCCGCTTCGGCCCCCAACCCAGCCGCTTCGACTCCGGCCCTCGCCGCCTCGGCTGAGGTCCCGTCCGCCCCCGACCATGCGAGCCCGCCGTCACTCAATGCGCCGATCTGCCACCAACGCGCGCATCGAAGTCCCATGTCAGCGGTGCGAATCGCCAGCGGGTTCACACCTGAAGCAACCTGCCCGCCATAGCGCGCAGATACCGCCAGCGCAGGGGCAGATATCTCCGCTCTCGCCGGATAGCTACTTCAGCGGTATCCGCCGTGGTTTCTGGCATCCCGCCGCGTCGACTGTTTGCTGCGCCGGTGGCGAGTGATCCGTGGCGACGGGTGTGGGAGATTCGCCTTCACTCGCCACCAGACCCCGACCTTCGTAAACCTCTACTGCACAGCGACTTTCACCCGATCCTGTTGCGTAAGGATGTCGATCTGGGGCGCGGCGTGCCAACTCGACGTGCCGATGCCGCTCGCTAAGGCAAGCGCACAACTTGTCTTGGCCAGCATCGGCAACGGCCGCGGGGAAGAGGATTTCGCGATTCTGCCGATGCGCAGGCCGAGAACTCCGCACTCGCACTGACACCGGAGAACCTCACGGTCGACGATGGACTCGGGGGTCTTGAATGAGGTTCGCCGACCGGCTCGCGCGAACCCGGAGGGGACGGGACGCGCGGACACCGGTCGGCGTTTCGAGGTGACCGTCTCGGGTCACCGAGCCGGACGCCGGACCGGCCTCGGAGCAGTCCGGCGTCATGGGCACGTGCCGGGATGACCGGTACGAGTTATTGCGGGATCAGCTGGCGTAGGCGCGCAGGCGATCAGCCCGCTCACCCTTGCGCAGCTTCGACATGACCTCACGCTCTATCTGACGAACACGCTCGCGGGAGAGTCCGAAGAGCTTGCCGATCTGGTCGAGGGTGCGCGGCTGGCCGTCGTCCAGGCCGAAGCGCAACCGGATGACCTGCTGCTCACGCTCGTCCAGGGTGGCCAGCACGCTGCGCACATCGTGATGCAGGAGTCCGGCGATCACGGCGGATTCGGCCGAGGTCGCCTCGGAGTCCTCGATGAAATCGCCCAGCGGGGCCTCTTCGTCGTTGCCGACCGGCATATCCAGGCTTACCGGGTCGCGGCTGTGGTCCAGCAGATCCGAGATCTTGTCGACCGGAATACCGGACTCGTTGGCGAGTTCGGCATCGGTTGCCTCGCGACCGAGCTGCTGATGCAGTTCGCGCTTGATCCTGGCCAGCTTGTTGACCTGCTCGACCAGATGCACGGGCAGGCGGATGGTGCGGCTCTGATCGGCCATACCGCGGGTAATGGCCTGGCGAATCCACCAGGTGGCATAGGTGGAGAACTTGAATCCCTTGGAGTAGTCGAACTTCTCCATTGCCCTGATCAAGCCGAGGTTGCCCTCCTGGATCAGGTCCAGCAGCGGCATACCGCGGCCGGTGTAGCGCTTGGCGAGGGAGACCACGAGCCGGAGGTTGGCTTCGAGTAGATGCGAGCGTGCCGACTGGCCTTCGCGAACGATAATGGCCAGATCGCGCTTGCGGGTGGCCGACAATCGCTTGCCGGTCTCCAGCAGATGCTGCGCATAGAGGCCCGCCTCGATGCGCTTTGCCAGCTCGACCTCGTCGGCTGCCGTGAGCAGTGCGGTACGGCCGATCCCGTTCAGGTACACACGTACCAGGTCGGCTGCAGGGCTCTGGGCGTCGAGGTCCGAATCGCTGGTGCGCACACGAGTGGTGGCGGGGCTTGTCATGACTTGCCTCCTGTCGGTGGTGTCTCACTCCGAATAACGGACCCGACAGGTAGAAAGTTCCCCGCTATTGCTCCGATAAACCGCTCTGAACTGCGGTTTCCGTCACTTGCGTCTGAGAAGTTCCTGAGAACCCCACCCTGTCGGAACAACCCGTGCGCGAAGCGTCGGGCGGGACCGGAGTGGTTGCCGCTTCGTTACACGGGTCGCACCAAACCGTGGCGAACCAATCCGGCCACCACGGATAATGCGTCGGCCGCGAACTCCTCGGTGATTTCGCCCGATCCGTGGGCGAGCGCGAGCAGTTCTATCAGCTCTTGTAACGGCAAACCCTCAGCGCGCATTCCCGCGACGAGTGCGATGGTGGACTCGTCCACCTCATGCTGCCAGCGTGGACCGTCCCCGCGGTGCAACCGTGCGACCTGCTGCTGCCAACCGAATTCGCCGTGCAGATAGACCCGTTCCAGCGCGGTCGCGGAATCGACCACGAAACGTGTTGACCAGACGAGGTTTTCCTCGGCGGCGGCGCGGCGCAACCAGGCCGAGCGTTCGAAATACGCGGTGGCCTCGGCGCCGAGCGGATCGTCGAAGCCATGCATCAGATCCTCGGCGAGCAGTTCGGTCGGACCGTCGATGGCGTGCAGATAGACGAAGCCGAAGCCGATGGCATCGACATCGGCGGCGCTGAAGGCGTCGAGCCACTGTTCGGCGCGAGCCTGTGCGGCCGGGTCGCGCGGATCCAAACCCGCGTCACGCAGCCATGTTCCGACGTAGAGGGCCGGATCGGCGACATCGCGTTGGACCACCCAGGCATCCACGCCGTGCGCGGGCAGCCATGACGAGACGCGCTGACGCCAGTCCTCGCCGTCCACATGCACCCAGGCGGCGAGCATCGCGGCGGTGCCACCGGGGGCGAGCAGGTTGGCGGCCTGTGAGATCACCAATTCGCTTGCGCCGTCGAGGGCGAGCCCGGAGTCGCGGTAGGTGTGCTCTATGCGGGCTGGTCCGACGACGAAAGGCGGATTGGCCACCACCTGGTCGAAGCGCCGACCGGCCACCGGTTCGAACCAGGAACCAGGCAGCAGTTCGATATCGAGTCCATTGAGTGCCGCAGTCGCCTCGGCCAACCACAGGGCGCGCGGATTCACGTCGGTCGCGGTCACCCGGTCCGCATACGCGGCGGCGTGGACGGCCTGAACGCCGCAGCCGGTACCCAAGTCCAGAACCGAACCGACGCGGCGAGTCGGAGTGGCGCGCAGCAGCGAGAGGGACGCGTGGCCGACGCCGAGCACATGATCCTCGGTCAGGGTGCGTCGCGACATCGAATCGTCGAGGTCGGACAGGATCCAGCGAGTGCCTTCGCCCGCGTCGAGCGGACGAAGGTCGAGTGCAGCGCGCACATCGTCGACGTCACGGGTGAGCAGGCCGGCCGCCACCGCACGGTTGATATCAACCGGTGCCAGTGCGGCCGCGACCTCGCGTTCGGGCAGTGCGTCACCGAGCAGCAACAGGCGGATCAGTGTGCCGAGCGTGCCAGCCCGGCGAGCGGCTCGTCGCACCGGTACCGGCTCGGAGCGGCCCAGGGCGGCGTGCACGTCGGGGCCGAGCACTTCCAGCAGGATGTCGGCGTTGTACCCGACGCGGGTCAGCGCGGCCCGAAGATCGGGGCACAGCGCGGTGAGCAGCGATCCGGTGGTCGTCTGGTTGGTAGGCACACCGGTACTCTGCCACCGCGACACACCGGCAACCGAAACGTGCTCCTCGTGTCACATGGACAGCGCCCGATCTCAGACGCCGTTCGGGTCGCGTCCGGTAATGCAGTAGGGCGCGTCGGCCGGATCGGACATGACGATCCACTGTTCATGGCGCTCGACCAGCGTCGCGCCGAGGGACTCGTGCCATGCGGCAGTGGCGTCGACATCGGCGGAGGCGAGGTCGATGTGCGCGCTGGCGGGCCGGTCCGCGCCGAGGCGCTGCAGCAGAAGCTGGACGGGCATCGGCTCCTTCGCGCGCAGCCGGGCGAATTCGGGCAGGCGGCCCTGCGTCAGGTCCCAGTTGGTGAGGGTTGTCCAGAAGCGGGTTTCGGCGGCGTAGTCGGTCGGGCCGATGTCGAGGCAGACCTGATCGAGGCGGGTGAGAGTGCCCTCAGGCGCGCGCACGGCCGGGGCGGGAGTACCCTTCGCGCGACCATTCGGGGTGAAGCAGAAGATCTGACCGCCTGGGGAGCGCAGCACCGCGTAGCGCTTGTGGTTGGCGACCAGTTCGGCGTCGAGGTCGAGTGCGACGCGGACCGCGGCGGCGACATCGTCGACGTCGAGATCCAGGTGCACCCGGCCGAGTCCGGTCACCGCTTGCATCTTGACGCCCGCATCGGCGAAGAGTGCGGGATCCGGTAGGAGCGTGAGGAATTCGTCGTTCTCACCGCGTCGCGGCGAGAGTTGGGTGTCGGTGATCGTCGACCAGAATGTCGCGCATTCGTCGAAACGTTGCGTCGGGCGGTCGAGGAAGGCCCAGACCCACCGAATCATGCTTTCTCCTGTTTCCTGGCGGGAGTTCCCGTGCCGCCATCGGCGTGCAGTTGTCGCATCTTCCGGCGATTCGGTGCCGCCCGCGCCGAGTTGGCGCGGATGTGTCGCACATCACTGATGTTGAGAGACTTCCCGTCTCCTACCCCCGCCACAGAGTAGGTGTTCGCCCGCGAAGCTGTCGAGCCGGTTTTGGATCGGCCGTATCTGGCACGATCTTGGCGGTTTATGGCATTGCGGCCACTCGTTCGACGGGCGACATTCCGGCACGCTCAGCGGGTGACTGAACTGCAGACGCCTCCGGTACTTGTCGATTCCGTGCCGAGGCGGCTGCATCCCGCCTGGATCGTCGCCGGTGTTGGATTCATCGCGCTCTTGGGCGCGGCGGCGTTCCGGTCGGTGCCGAGTGTGCTGCTGGATCCGCTGCACGAGGAGTTCGGCTGGTCGCATGGCACCATCGGGGCGGCGGTCTCGCTGAACCTGCTGTTGTACGGGCTGATTTCGCCGTTCGCCGCGGCGCTGATGGACCGTTTCGGTATCCGCCGGGTGGTGGCATGCGCCCTGGTACTCGTCGCGGCGGGTAGCGGACTGACCGTGTTCATGACCCAGCCTTGGCATTTGGTGGCGACTTGGGGCCTGTTGGTCGGGGTCGGAGTCGGATCGATGTCCATGCCGTTCGTCGCGACGATCACCGGCCGCTGGTTCGTGCGCCAGCGCGGACTGGTGACCGGTGTGCTCACCGCGGCGGGTGCTACCGGGCAGCTGGTCTTCCTGCCGCTGGTATCCGCGGTGGCACACGCACACGGTTGGCGGGTGCCCTCGCTGATCGTCGCGGGTGTCGCGCTCGCGGTGGTGCCGCTGGTCCTGCTGTTCATCCGCGACTTCCCCAGCGACGCAGGCGTTTCCGCGTACGGTGCCGAACCCGGCAGCACGGTGGGACTGCGCGTGCAGGCGACCGGCGGTGCGACCCGCGCGCTGACGGTCTTGGCCACGATCGCACGCAGCCCCGGATTCTGGCTGCTCGCAGGCGGATTCGCGATCTGTGGCGCATCGACCAACGGCCTGGTCGGTACCCACTTCGTCAGCGCCGCACACGATCACGGCATGCCGCCAACCACCGCCGCTGGCCTGCTGGCACTGGTTGGCATCTTCGATGTGGCGGGCACTATCTTCTCCGGCTGGCTCACCGACCGGGCCGACCCCCGCTACCTGCTGGTGGGCTACTACACACTGCGCGGACTGTCGCTGCTGATCCTGCCCTCGTTGTTCGCGCCGGACGCCCAGCCGAGCATGTGGGTGTTCATCGTTTTCTACGGCCTGGACTGGATCGCCACCGTCCCGCCCACGGTCATGCTCTGCCGCGAACTCTTCGGCGCCGACGGCCCCGTCGCGTTCGGCTGGGTCTTCGCCTCCCACCAAATCGGCTCCGCCATAGCGGCGACCGGCGCCGGCATCATCCGCGACGTCCAGGGCTCCTACAACCTCGCCTGGTACATCGCCGGTGCGCTCTGCGCCGCCGCAGCACTCATGTCCGCAGGGATTCGCCGCCACCCCTGAATCCGGCCCCCGGGAATGCGCTGGTGGCGAGCCCTCTCGAAGAGGCAACTCCACCAGCGCATGGTGATCGCTCGTCCAGCTCGGTATCGGTGTGTCGGCGCCCGTGTGTGGCGTTATTTCTCGTGCCCGGGCCTCTGCACGGCCTTCGGCTGGCGGCTTGTCTTCGACCTGCCGGCCGTCGAACCTCGCCCCGAGACCGTCGTCAGGAGTCGATAGCCCGGTGCGGCCGCGATTCGATCGCCGTACGCGGCCGGTCCCAGCGACTGGGCTCGTCCTTACGGCGCGGCGGCCGGTCATTCGCGATCAGGACCGCGATCCAAGGCAACGGAATCGAGGCGGCGATGATCAGGATCGAGAGCAGCGCATTGCTGAAAGCGCTGTAGGCGATCGCTGCCAAGATCAGGCAGGGAATGCGGAACGCCATGATGATGGTGTAGCGGCGGACCCTGGAGCGGTGCTGATCGTCCAGTGACGGCGCGGCCTCGGTGATCAGCACCGGGTGCTTCTCGTCATTGCCGGGGAAGTAGCCGGTGGTCTTGCGGGGTGACGTCGGCATCGTCACGTCCGGGCGATCACCGCTGCCGATGTCGTCGGCGTCGGGGGTGTCGCCGTACTGCTGCATACCCTGAGTCTTCCACTGTCGAGGGCACACCGCACATGGCCTGGTCAGCTGGATTAATACCGACCGTCGTCAGCCGAGCCGGCGAGTATGCGGCATCATGGAATCCGTGAGTACCGACACTCTGGTTCGCCCGGATACGACCACCGACGAGACGACGGGCGACGACACCCCGAAGTTCTTCCACTACGTGAAGAAGGACAAGATCGCCGAGAGCGCCGTCATGGGCACCCACGTGGTCGCCCTCTGCGGTGAGGTCTTCCCCGTGACGCGCTCGGCGAAGCCCGGCTCGCCGGTCTGCCCGGAGTGCAAGAAGGTCTACGACGGCTTGCGGAAGGGCTGAGAAGGTGACGAACCGCCCGGCGCGCTGAGCCGTGCCCGGGCGGCACCGACGCCGTTGTCCCCTGTCTGCTCGGTCGGCCGCTGAGCCTCCGGGGGTTTCTCTGCGCCCGGATCATCGTGGTCGGTATCGGAGTCGTCCCCGCCCAACTGGTTGGACAACCATTCCTTCACTTGATCGATGCGAGTGCTGCGTGCGGGCCAAAATTCCTGCACCGCGGCATTGAATTCCGCGCCGAGGATGACCGCGAAGCCGAGGAAGAACGTGAAAAGTAAGAACGCGATCGGGGTCGCGAGCGCGCCATAGCTGACGCCGGTCCTGGTGACCCAGGCCAGATAGCGGCGCAGCCCTTCGCTGGCGGCCATGAAGAACACGCCGGCGACCAGCGCCCCGCCGAATAAGCGATGCCACGGCAGCGATTTGTGCAGCGCCAGCTTGTACAGCGTGGTGAGCCCGATGATCAGCACCAGGCCGACTCCGGGGTAGTAGAACGAGTCGATCAATCGCAGCCCGGGTTCGCGCCACGAGTCCGGCAGCACCCGTCCGATCAGTGTCGGACCCAGCGCGATCAGCGGCAATAGGAACACCGCGACCACAAGGAACAGCACATACAGCAGCAAGGCGAAGATGCGCTGCCAGACCGGATGCCGGGCATCCTGCTGCCCATGCGCCTCGACTATCGAATCCACGAAGGTCGACATCGCCGAGGATCCGGCCCACAGCGACATGACGAAACCCACCGAGACGAAGGCGGCGCGTCCGCGACTGAGTACATCGGTGACGGTCGGTTCGATCAGATCGCTCACCACACTCGTACTGAACAGGTCCCGGCTGAACGCGATGATCTTCTGCTGGACGATCTGCACGGTGTCGGGTCCGAACCACTCCCCGACGTAACCCAGGCTGCCGAGCACCCCGAGCAACAGCGGTGCCAGCGACATCGTCTGCCAGAACGCCGCGGCTGCGGATTTGGCGAAGATCGAATCGTCCCATGACTTCACTGCCACCCGCACGACGAGTTTGCCACCCTGTCGCGCAACCCGCGTTGCGACCCTGCGGATATAGGTCGCCGCGGTGGGTTCCGCGCAGCCGCCGCCGCTGTGGATCGGCTGGTCGCCGGTCCCCGAGGGGCGGTGCGGTAGGGCACTGTCGTCGGTCATGATGCCTACAAGCATCGCGCATCCGAGCATATTGTTCCGGTTTGCCATGGCATCGAGTCGATGGGAAGCAGATGAATACGGCGTGGCGCACGGCTCGGCGTGTGATGCCGGTCGCCCACGCCGCGTCGGTTTGGCGACACACCATGGGAGACAGCTAGGGTCGTCTGCGTGACTGTGTCGGGTGGCGCCGCTGTGGCGGGAGAAGCGGAAACACCGGGCGATTCGCAAAAATCGAGCGCCGCGGGTTCCACCGGTGGTTCGCTACGCGCTTGGCAGCGCCGGGCTCTGATGAAGTACTTGTCGACCAAGCCGAGGGACTTCCTCGCGGTGGCGACGCCGGGCGCGGGTAAGACCACCTTCGCCCTGCGGGTCGCGGCCGAACTGCTGGCCGACCGCACCGTCGACCAGGTCACCGTGGTCGCCCCGACCGAACACCTCAAACACCAGTGGGCCCAATCCGCGGCCCGCGTGGGCATTCAGCTGGATTCGCGCTTCTCCAACGCGACCGGTGCGACCTCCGGCGACTATCACGGCGTCGTGGTCACCTACGCGCAGATCGCCTCGCATCCCGCGCGGCACCGCGTCCGCACCGAAAGACGCAGAACCCTGGTGATTCTGGACGAGATCCACCATGCTGGCGATGCGAAGTCCTGGGGTGATGCGACCGCCGAGGCTTTCGGTGACGCCACCCGCCGACTCGCGCTGACCGGCACCCCGTTCCGCAGCGATGACAGTCAGATCCCGTTCGTCACCTATGAACCCGATGAGGGCGGTTTCCCGCGCTCGCGTGCCGACCACTCCTACGGCTACGCCGAGGCATTGGCCGACGGCGTCGTCCGACCGGTCGTCTTCCTGGCGTATTCCGGCGAGGCACACTGGCGCGACAGTGCGGGGGAAGAGTATTCGGCCCGTCTCGGTGAGCCGCTGAGCGCCGAACACACCGCCCGTGCCTGGCGCACCGCCCTGGATCCGGCCGGCGACTGGATGTCGAAGGTGCTAGTCGCCGCGGACACCCGGCTGCGCCAGTTGCGTGCGACCGGTATGCCCGATGCCGGTGGTCTGGTGATCGCCACCGACCAGGAGCGGGCCCGCGATTACGCCGAACTGCTGGAACATATTTCGGGGGAGCGCCCGGCGGTGGTGCTGTCGGATGATCCGTCCTCCTCGGACCGGATCGCCGAATTCAGCAAGAACACCCAGCCCTGGATGGTCGCGGTGCGCATGGTGTCCGAGGGCGTCGACGTGCCGCGTCTCGCGGTCGGCGTCTATGCGACCAGTGCCTCGACACCGCTGTACTTCGCCCAGGCCATCGGCCGGTTCGTGCGTGCGCGCAAACCCGGCGAGACCGCTAGTGTGTTCCTGCCGTCGGTGCCGGTGCTGCTCGATCTGGCCGCGCAGCTGGAGCTGCAGCGCGATCACGTCATCGGCAAGCCGCACCGCGAGCAGAACGGCCTCGAAGACGCCCTGCTGATCGATGCGAACAAGCAGAAGGACGAGCCGGGCGAGGACGAGAAGCCTTTCGTCGCACTAGCCGCCGACGCCGAGCTCGACCAGGTGATCTACGACGGGTCCTCCTTCGGCACAGCCACTTTCGCGGGGAGCGCGGAGGAGGCGGACTACCTCGGGATTCCCGGACTGTTGGATGCGGAGCAGATGCGGGCGCTGCTGCGGGAACGTCAATCCAAGCAGCTAGCCGAACGCGGTGAGGCGGCGACGCCCGATCCTGGCCCGCAGGTCGCCTCGGCCGCCGAGCGGGTCGCGACCGCGGACAAGCTCGGTGAGCTGCGTCGCGAACTCAACAGCCTGGTCGCCATGCACCACCATCGCACCGGCAAGCCGCACGGTGTGATCCACGGTGAGTTGCGCCGCGAATGCGGCGGTCCGCCAACGGCATTGGCCACCGCTGACCAACTCGGTGAGCGTATCGCCGCCCTGCGCCGGAAGTAATCACGGCGCCATTGCGTACGGCTGTGACTGCATATGTGCAATTGCTTGGGCCAACAGGTCCTAGCTATCAGCGTGCGATGGCCGGTGCGGGCCACACCGCCATGGCGCAGTCGATGGATTGGGTGAGTTCGGCGTGTGACGCCCCGTCGCGGGCTCGGATGGACAGGCCGTACAGCACCGTGGTGTAGAAGCTGGCGAGGGCCGCGGTATCGGTATCCGGCGGTAGATCACCTTCCGTGACACCGCGATCCAGGCGTTCGCGGATGTCTTCGATTGTCTGGCGGCGTTTTTCGACCAGGAAGTCGCGGATGGTTTCGCTGCGCGTGGTGTAGGTGGAACCTGCCAGCACGACCATGCAGCCGTGCGGTTTTTCCTCGTGGGTATAGGCCATGGCGTTGTCGCGCAACATGGCTTCGATGCTCGCGCGAGCGGTGGGTTCCTCGCGCAAGGCGCGTGCGGTGTAGCCGCCTTCGGTCTCGCCGTACAGCCCGACTGCCGCGCGGAACAACTCTTCCTTCCCACCGAACGCGGCGTACAGACTCGGTGAATTGATGCCCATCGCCGCGGTGAGATCGCTCATCGACGAGCCCTCGTAGCCGTGCTCCCAGAACACCTCCATGGCGCGACGCAGCGCGACCTCGCGATCGAATGCGCGTGGACGTCCACGTTCGGCCATGGCCCGTTCCTTTCTGTGTCGATCGTTAAATATACCTCTTGACCCCGTCGCCGCCGATGCGCTTAGCTACTTATGTACTGATCGACACAGAATTAGGAGGAGTAGCGATGTCGGATCTGACGGGCAAGGTGGCGTTGGTGACCGGGGGCAGCCGGGGGATCGGAGCGGCGATCGTCCGGCACCTGGCCGCCGCAGGCGCGGACGTGGCGCTGACCTACCAGCACAACGAGTTGCAGGCGAAATCGGTGGTCGCCGAGGCGGAATCGGCGGGGCGACGCGCGATCGCCATCCAGGCGGACAGCGCCGACGCGGGCGCGGTCGTCGCGGCGGTGCATCGGGCCGCGGCCGAACTCGGCAGACTCGATGTGCTGGTCAACAACGCGGGCATCTTCCTGGCCAAGCCGTTCGAGGAGTTCACCGTCGAGGAGATCGACCGCGCGCTCAACATCCACGCGCGGGCGGCATTCGTCGGTGCGCAGGCAGTGGTCGAACATATGACCGAGGGCGGGCGCATCATCAGTATCGGCAGCAACCTGTCCGAGCGCGCCGCGTTCGGTGGACTCGCGCTGTACAACCTGAGCAAATCCGCACTCAATGGATTCACGAAAGCCCTTGCGCGTGAACTCGGACCGCGCAGCATCACGGTCAATCTGGTGCAGCCCGGCTCCACCGACACCGATATGAACCCCGCGGACGGCGATCACGCCCCGTACCAAATCGGCCTGACCGCCCTCGGCCGCTTCGGCACCACCGACGACATCGCAGCCACCGTAACCTTCCTCGCCGGCCCCTCCGGCCGCAGCATCACCGGCGCGACCTTCACCGTCGACGGCGGCACCAACGCCTGATTCCGCTGCGATTACCCGGCGAAGTAGCGGCCGGGGGAGATGCCGACGGTGCGGCGGAAGGCGGCGACGTAGGCGCTGGGGGTGGCATAGCCGACGCGGCCCGCGACGCGGGCGATCGGCAAGCCTTCGGCGAGCAGGGGGAGCGAGGCTGCTAGGCGGATCTGGGTTCGCCACTGGCCGAAGGTGATTCCGGTTTCGGCGAGGAACAACCGGGCCAGGGTGCGGGGACTGGTGGCGGCGTCGGTGGCGAGTTCGTTGAGGGTGCGGGAGTCGGCGGGGTTCCGGGTCAAGACGTCGGCAACCCGGACGGCTCGGGCATCTATTGGTCGGCGCGCGCCTACGGGAATCACGTCGACCGGCTCGAGAAGATCGAAGACCACCGCTTCCGCGCGTTCGCGTCGTGCGAGGGCGGTGTCGAGTCCGGTGAGATGGTCGAACAGTTCGCGCAGCAACGGCGATACGCGCAGCATCGTCGGCGTGGTCAATGAGACCGGGCATCGATCGGGTGCCACATAGATGCCCCGCATGGTCGCGCCCTGGGTGGTTCCGGTTCGGTGCCGGGTGCCGCCGGGGATCCACAGGGCGCGGGTCGGTGGCAGCACCCAGTATCCGTCGCCGATTTCGACGGCGATGACACCCCGTGCCGCCCAGGCTATTTGGTGCTGCGGATGTTCATGGGTGTCGAACCAGTAGCCCGCGGACATGACGCCAGCGCCGAAGACCATGGCGGTATCACCGACCGCGGCCCGGAACACCATGGACCCGTCGTCCGGCTGGGGTGTGCCGGGTTGGCCGGGCACCAGGAATTGGCTGTTTCGCGACACAACTTGTCACCGTAGCCTGTCGTGGTCACCGTCGGCCGCTCCTAGCGTGAATCGCATGGCGATGAACTACCTCCACACAATGGTGTGCCGATCGGCGGCGTGGGAACGTACGAGTACGACGCGGATCGTCCCGTGGGCGCTGTCCGGCCTCGACCTGGGTGCGTCCGCACTCGAGATCGGGCCCGGCTACGGTGCCAATATCCGCGCCTTGCGAGCACGCGCCGATACGCTGACCGGAGTCGAGATCGATCCGGTGCTCGCCGATCGACTGCGTGCTCGGCACGGCGCCGCGATGACGGTGATCCAGGCCGACGGCGCGGATATGCCCTTGCCGCCGAGGCAATTCGACTCGGTCGTGTGCTTCACCATGCTGCACCACGTACCCACTGTCGGTGCACAGGACGCGCTGTTCGCCGAAGCCCTACGCGTCCTGCGTCCTGGCGGTGTATTCGCAGGCAGCGACGGTCTCGACGGCCGCATATTCCGCCTGCTGCACCTCGGCGACACCTGCGTGCCGGTACCGCCCGAGCATGCCGCCGACCGGCTCACCCGAGTCGGCTTCACCGATGTCGAGATCGAAACCGGCGAACGTAGTTTTCGCTTCCGCGCCCGCCGTCCGGAGTGAGAAGGTCGAGCACTGACCAGCCCGTGGCCCTTGGCGACCTGATCGTGTTCGGCGTCGAGCTGACCATCCGTGGCTCGGCCCAGGGACAGCCACCGGAAAACGTTTCAGCGCATGGTTATTGTGGCCTCGAAGTATTCGACAGGATCGAGTGCATTGATCGACGTCCAGCGGGGTGACTCGACCGGAGCCGCCGAATCTTCAGGCGCGGCTTGGAAATAGCCCTGGATCTCCAGTGCCAGCCGAGGATTCTCGTCCACGCGTCGCGCCATGTCGTAGTGCACCGCGAGGACGTGCACGCACCGGGCAGTGCGGGCCGAACAGGAACAGTCCGTTCCGGCCGGATCCGGCGCCGGTCTGATTCCAGCGTCGACCAATGCCCGATGCATTTCGTCGGTGAGAACTGTTGTGTCCGGAATGATTTCGGCGATGGCCGTGATGGCCGAGCGGGGCAGCGGCGCGACTTCGAGATGTATTACCGAGGCCTGCCCACCGCGGTGGATGGTGGCATGCACGATGCGGCCCTCGATGCTCGCCTGGACACCGTTGTTGCGGGCGATGCTGCGAGCACGGGGGAGTAGCGGGTCCGGCCGGGTCTGGCGCAGCGGTTCGGCAAGCCGGACCCAGTCTCTACCCCACGCCGTATAACCGAATTCGTTGTCCGCCATCAGTTCTCCCTCTTGCGGCGCAGGATCTCGACGAGCTGGTCGTCGTCGAGGCGGGCCAGTGCGGCGATGCCCGCGGAATCGCTGAGGTCCGCGAGCGCGGATTTGCGGTCGTGCATGCCCGCGATGTGTTCCTCGACGGTGGTGCCCGAGGTCAGAGTGGTAATGGTGACGGTGCGGGTCTGCCCGATCCGGTGCACCCGGTCGGAGGCCTGGGCTTCCACGGCCGGATTCCACCACCGGTCGAAATGGATGACGTCGGCGGCACGCGTCAGGGTGAGCCCGGTGCCCGCGGCGCGCAGACTCAGGATCAGCACGGGCGGACCGTCTTCGGCTTGGAAGCTCGAAACGATCTCGGCGCGCTCGGCCTGGTCGAGTCCACCGTGGAAGAACGGTGCCCGCACGCCGAATTGCTCGTGCAGGTGGCGGACCAGCAGATCGCCGGTGGCACGGTACTGGGTGAATATCAGTGTCGGATCACCGGTTTCGAGATTGTTGGCCACGATATCGGTGCACAGGTCCAGCTTTCCGGATCGGCCCGCCAATTCATCGAGCTCACCGGTGATCAGCCCCGGATGGTTGCAGACCTGCTTGAGGGCGGTCAGTGCCGCGAGCACCCGGCTCTGTCGTTGTGCGCCGTGGCCGAAGCCGTCATCGATGGCCTTATCGAGTAGTTGGTCGTAGCGCCGTTCCTGTTCGATTGTCAGATCGCAGAGCAGATCGCTGTGGATTTTCGCGGGCAGCGACGCGGCGACCTGAGCCTTCTTACGCGCCAACAGCACCGGTTCGAGCGCATCTCGCAGCCGGGTCGCAGCGGCCGCTGAACCCTCGTGGATTGGCCGGACGAACCGTCGTCGGAATTGCGTGCGATGCCCGAACAGCCGTGGCGCCACCAGATTCAGCAGTGCCCACAGCTCCTCGAGATGGTTCTCCACCGGCGTACCCGTCAGCGCGACCTTCGCATCAGCCGTCAATGCCCGCGCCGCCTTGGATACCTGGGTGCGCGGATTCTTCAGCGCTTGCGCCTCATCGAAAACGACTGTCGCCCAAGATCGACCGGCCAACACGCCACCGTGCAACCGCAACATCGGATACCCGGTCACCACAACGGTCCCGGCCTCATTCGCGACCTCACCCCCACGCCATAGCAGCGGCCGCAGTCCCGGCGCGAACCGTGTGATCTCATGCACCCAGTTCCCGACCAATGACGTCGGACAAACCACGAGCTGCGTCCCACACTCGGCTCGCCCGAGCAGAAATCCGATGGTCTGCACCGTCTTTCCGAGACCCATCTCATCGGCCAACACCGCCCCGCCGTGCGCCGCGACCGTCTCGTGCAGCCACCCCGTGCCTCGCACCTGATACGGCCGCAACTCCGCCTTCAGCCCCGCCCGCAATTCCGCACCCACGGACCGCGTTTCACGCAACACCCGGGCCGCGCGTTCGGTGGACACAATCGAGGTTCCGGCGGCGTCAGGGACAGCGTGCGCCGCGATGGGCAGCAGCACCGAATCGTCCGGACGACCCACTGACGCCGACCGCGATATGCCGCCCACCGGATCAGACGCGGTCTCGCACTCGAATTGTGCCGCGGCTTCGCGACGAGGTGTGTTGAGTACCGGGGAGTGCTGGGTCCGAGTGGTCACCCCTGAATGCGTCTGCGCATCGCATGGTTCGGGTCCGCCCAGCAGGACCGCGCGCCAAGCATGTACGGACGGGCCCGCGTCATCGAGGTCCAGCTTCAACAGTTCGTCGGGATCAACGAGTGCGCACTCGACATCGGTGACGGCGATCGTGCCCTGAGTTCCCGTGGGCACCGCTAAAGGAAGCGTTTCCCGATCGCCGTCGGGCGCGCGGCCGGGCGTGGAGCCGGTCCACGTCCACAGCGCGAACATGTGGCGGTCGGGTAGGTAGGTGGCCTGTGTGCTGGGCAGAGCGGTCCCCTAGATCGTCGTATTGTGTACGGAGTATTATAACAACGTACCGCGTACTGAATTAATTCCGAGAGGACCGCGTGACCGACCAGGCGAAACAGCTGATGAGCCTGCTCTGGCGGCATGCGGTGCCACCGCGACCGGGCACGCGCGGCCCGAAACAGACGGTGAGCGTCGACGCGGTGATCGCCGCCGCGATCGACCTCGCCGATCGGGAGGGGTACGAGAAGGTGTCGATCCGCGCGGTTGCCGCCGAACTCGGCCTGCGCCCGATGAGCCTCTATACCTATGTGCCGAGCAAAGAGGCTTTGACCGTGTTGATGGTCGACACGGTTGCTCTAGCGGACGTGCCCATCCCGACCGATATCCCGGTCCGTGACCGTATGTCCGCGATCGCTGAGCAGGTCCGTGCGGAATTGATGGCGCATTCGTGGTTGCTCGAGGTACCACCGTGGCGGCTGGTGCTCGGTCCGGGCCGGATGCGCCGCTATGAACGACAGCTGGGCGCGATCGAGGGGATCGGCTTATCCGATCTGGCTATGGATCGGGTGATCGCGGTGCTGTCGGAATTCGCGACCGGAAATGCGCGGATGGCGATCGCCGGAATTCGCGGTACCGCGGAGGTGACCGATGCGCAGTGGTGGGAGCAGCACGGCCCGCTGCTCAGCGAGGTCATGTCGGCCGAGGAGTTCCCGATAGCCTCGCGGGTCGGTGCGGCGGTAGGCGAACGCTATCAAGCGCCGTCGGACCCGGAGGGCGACTTCGCCTTCGGTCTCGGGAAGCTCCTCGACGGCATCCTGTCCGGAATAGTGGGATCGGACACGCCGACAGCGGGCGACCTGTAGGTCGCCCGCTGTCATCTATCAGCGCTGTTCTGTTTTTCGATGCTGTTGTGTCGGGACGCGAGGATAGGTCAGAGCGCGGGAGCCGATTCCGTATCGATCACGGCTTCGAGCTCACGCAAGCGATCCATGTGTTCATTCGCGTGGTGCTGGCAGAAGAGCAACTCGCCACCTGCGGGCAATACGGCACGAACTCGTGCGGCAGCACCGCAGCGGTCGCAACGATCGACCGCGGTCAGTGGGGTGCTTGTCAGGGTTCCTGGCATGACTCCTCCGTCCTGGCTCCCGGCACTACAGTCCGTTCACCTGGTGTGGGGCCCGTGGTCACTCCGCGGGCTCGCTACCGCTACTTCCCAGCAGGGGTATGACTACTCTGTCAGACGTTCGGGACGGGGGCTTTGTTCCCGGAAGTGATTCTGTGTGTTTTCGATAACACCACCTGGGATTTCGCTACTGGCGAACATCACTGGTCAGGTATCGAACTCCACTCGACCACGATCACGAACAGGCCTATCCAGTTGTCTACCGGGAGATTACCCGTGATCCATGACACTCACACGCTCGTTCACATTTGCACTCTCGCCGAATGGCTGACCGCCCGGCAAACCGGCGAGTACCGCCCGGAATCGTTCGCCGAGATCGAATTCATCCATCTCTCCACGCCACAGCAGGCGCATCTGCCTGCCAATCGACTGTTCGCCGGACGGCGGGATATGGTGCTGCTGCGCATCGATCCAGCCCGCGTCGGCGCGCCGGTGAAATGGGAACCGGGCGTGCCCACCGATCCTGAATCGATGCTGTTCCCCCATCTGTACGGTCCGCTGCCCGTCGGCGCGGTCACGGCGGTGGTCGAGTACCAGCCCGGTCCGGACGGCACCTTCGCCGCGCTCGACCCGAACTTTCCGGAGTCCTGACCTACCGGTCCCTGGCCTCGCGCGCCACGATGGCGGCCTGAACGCGAGACCGCACACCGAGTTTGGTGAGTACGCGCGAGACATGTGTTTTGACTGTTGTCTCACCGATGAACAGCCGCGCGGCGATCTGCGCATTGGAAAGACCGTCGCCGAGGCAGTCGAGCACTTCGCGTTCGCGTTCGGTCAGCTCGTCCAGACCGTCCGGCGCGGGCTGACTCGATTCACCATCGGTCGAGGCGAACGCATTGATCACCGCGGCGGTCACCTCGGGGGCGAGCACGCCGTCACCCGCGGCCACCGCGCGCACCGCATCGACAAGTGCTTGTCCCGACGCGGATTTCAGCACGAAGCCGGACGCACCCGCGCGCAGCGTTCGGAAGACGTACTCGTCCAGATCGAAGGTCGTCAGGATGAGCACCCTGGCCAGGCCGTCATCGGTGATGCGGCCGGTGGCGGTGATACCGTCGACGCCCGGCATGCGGACATCCATCAGCACCACATCCGGGCGCAGCGCCCTGGCCTGTGCCACCGCGATATCGCCGTCGGCGGCCTCGCCGACCACCTCGATGCCATCGGCGGTCTCCAGGATCATCCGCAGTCCGGCCCGGATCGCGCCGTGGTCGTCGGCGATCAGTACCCGGATCATCGCACCTCCGTCATCGAGATCGGAAGCCGTGCAAGGACTTCCCAGCCGTCGGCGCCGGGACCAGCGGTGAAGGTGCCGCCGAGCGCCACGGCTCGTTCCCGCATATTCATCAGGCCGCTGTGGCGCGCGTCGTCGGTCGGTCGATCGCGCACAAGTATGGGATTGCGCACCGCGAGGGTCAAATCCGTTGCCTCCGTGTGCACGTCGATATCGACCTCCTGTCCCGGCGCGTGTTTCATGGCATTCGTCAATGCCTCTTGGACGATTCGGTAGGCGGCTTGGTCGACCGCGCTCGGCAGTGCCGTCCCGTTCAGCGAATCCCGCACGCGCACGGTGATTCCGGCGGCGCGGGCCGCATCGACGAGGATCGGCAACTGGGCCAGTTTGCGCGGTGCGGACGCATCGTCCTCGGCGCCGTCGTCGCGGCGTAGCAGACCGATCATGGTGCGCATCTCCTGCAGCGCGCTGACACTATTGGACCGGATCGACGACATGATCCCGGCGACAGTGGGATCGGTGTCCTGCAGGGCCAGCACGCCGAGCGCCGCTTCGGACTGGATCGCGATGGCCGACAGATGTCCCGCGATCACATCGTGCAGATCGCGCGCCATCGTCTTGCGTTCATCGGCGATGGCGGCGCGCCGATCCAATTCGGCGACCAATGTCATCGCCTGTGCGCGTTTGCGTTCGGCCTCGGCGATTTCCTTGTGCCCGCGCACCGACAGCGCCCACCATAGCGGGGTCGCGACGAAGGCGAACAGCGCGGCGATAGTGATCACCGCGACCCGCCAGTCGCCGAGCAGCAGCGCCAGCACGGTCAGTACCGCCGAGACCGCCCCGCAGACCGTGACCAGCAAGCGTGAACGCACGGGCGAGGCATACAGCACGCCCGCATAGATCAGATCCGAATAGATGAGCCAGACCGGCACCGTCGGGCCGAGTGCGAAATCGATGGCGAAGGGGATCAGCCCGATACCGAGCGCCGATATCGGCATGCGCCGCCGCAGGAAGGTCGCCACGCAGACCAGCGCGAGAACCGCGAACCGCACCGCAAGTGACGGGTCGCGGCTCAGATCACTGGCCATCTCGAACAGCCCGGTCAGATAGAGCGCGGCACCCAGTACGAGCGCGAAGGCGGCGACCAGCGCGTCCTGCGCGGTCGCCGACAAAGCATCCCACTGCCGTCGCATCGCCCCATCACAGCACATGCCCGCGCGTCACCGGGTCCGCCGAAGGAATGAGTCCCGGTCGATCAGACGACCAACCTGATCGGACCAGCTCGGGCGATCAGTCCTTTTTGCCGGTTAGGGTGTAGGTGTGAACGTCGATGTCACCGCCCTACCCGGGATCGGGGTACGCAAAGACTTCCAGCTGCGATCGGGTCGCTGGATCGGTGTGGTCGACCACCGTGACGGTGGCATCGATCTGATCGTCTCCAAACCCGATGACCCGGACTCATGCGCCGCACAAGTGCCGCTGACCCAGGACGAGGCCTCGGTGCTCGCCAACCTACTCGGCTCGCCACAGCTGGTGGCGAAGCTACGGGAGGATCACCGCGACCTACCCGGGATCACCACCCGCCAGCTACCCATAGGCGAGGATTCGCCGTATGAGGGCCGCACCCTCGGCGAGACCGGAATGCGCACACGCACCAAGGCTTCCATCGTCGCGGTGATGCGCGCCGGGCAGCTGCATCCCTCGCCGGGACCGGATTTCACCTTCACCGCCGATGACATACTCGTGGTCGTCGGTACTCCCGACGGTCTGGACGCGGCCGCGAAGATCCTGACGCACGGGTGAGAGCGTGAACGCAACCGCGCTCGCCCTCGTCGAGCTCGGGGCGGTGTTATTCGCCCTAGGAATGCTCGGGAGAGTGGCGGCACGATTCGGCATGTCCCCGATTCCGCTATATCTGCTCGGTGGGCTGGCTTTCGGCCAGGGCGGATTCATCCAACTGGGCGCCGCGAACGAATTCGGCCATATCGCAGGCGAAATCGGCGTGGTGCTGCTATTGCTATTGCTCGGCCTCGAGTACACCGCCGCCGAGTTGGTGACCGGATTGCGTCGTTCCTGGGCGGCAGGTCTGGTCGATCTCGTCGCGAACGCGACACCTGGCGTGGTGGTCGCCCTGGTTCTCGGCTGGGGGATGACCGGAGCCATCACCATGGCCGGAGTCACCTACATCTCGTCCTCGGGCATCGTCGCCAAGGTGCTCAACGACCTCGGCCGCCTTGGTAACCGGGAAACCCCGGTTATCCTGTCGATTCTGGTCTTCGAGGATCTCGCGATGGCGATGTATCTGCCCATCCTCACCGCGGTCCTGGCCGGTACGAGCCTGCTGAGCGGGCTGACCGTGCTCGGTCTAGCGCTGGCTACTGTGACCGTCGTGCTGGTCGTCGCGCTGCGGTATGGCCGGTACGTCTCGGCGATCGTGGACAGCGCCGACCGCGAGGTGTTCCTGTTGAAGCTGCTGGGCGCCGCGCTGCTGGTCGCCGGATTAGCGTCGGCGCTGAATGTTTCGGCGGCGGTCGGCGCATTCCTGCTCGGCATCGCGATCTCTGGTTCGACCGCCCACGAAGCGACGAAATTATTGGAACCCATCCGGGACCTGTTCGCGGCGATCTTCTTCGTGGCCTTCGGACTCAGCACCGATCCCGGTGCTATTCCGCCCGTGCTCGGTTGGGCGATCCTGCTCGCGGTGATCACTGTGGTGACCAAGATCGCGACCGGCTGGTGGGCGGCGAGTCGACAGGGCATCCGCCGGATGGGCCGCGCCCGCGCGGGCACGGCGCTGGTCGCGCATGGTGAATTCTCCATCGTCATCGCCGGTCTGGCGGTGAGTATGGGTGGGGTAGACGGCCAAATCGCCGGACTGGCCTCGGCCTACGTGCTACTGATGGCGGTGCTCGGCCCGATCGCGGCCCGCGTCGTCGAACCGGTCATCGGCGTGGTGCAGCGCCGCTTCAGCCCCGCTGTCAGCACCGGATAATGGCTGCGCCGCAACGGACCTCGACCCGGAATCGCCACTGGCCGCGGGAATTCGAGCGGCCGTAAGCGGATTCGTCGCTGTCGCCGGTATCGGCGCGGCGGAAGTCTCACGTTCGGCGCGCAGGCGTTCGATCCGTCGCCAGAAGGTCGATGCGACGAATCCGACCGCCAAACCGATCAGCGCCGCGCACATATGCCCGTAGTCGGTGAAGGTGGGGCCGATCATGAGCGCCGAGCCGAGGAAAACGACGATGACACCCGCCCACAGCGCGCGGACCACACCGCGGAAATGGAAGGCCATGGCCGCCAGCACGGCGGTGAATCCGTAGCTGGTGCCGACATCCGCCGCGTACTGCACGCGCACCGGAATGACGTGATGGTCGATGGCATGGTCGATCGCGGTGACAGTGAGCAGTGTCGCGCCGATATGGCCGCTCGCGAACAGCAGAATCCAGCGGCTGGTGCCGAGCCAGCGCTCGGCGAAGCCCATTATCACCAGGATCTCGGCGATGGTGATCCACGGAAATTGGCCCTGGGTCCAGAACGCCGATGCCACCAGCACCTGGATCGGGTTGTGCTGCATGTTGTAGAGATTGGTGGAGGCCGAGAAGATGAGTCTGCGTTCCACCGAATCGCCGACCCCGCGCAGCGTCCACCACGTGACGAACAAGGTGAACGCATAAGCCGTGCTGGCCGGTGCGCCGGACAGGTGCTGGCGCAGTTCCGGCAGCAGTCGGCGCAGCAACCGGGGCCGACGCGCCCAGGACCAGATCGCGCGCAACTCGTCCCCGAGGTCGACGGTCTGCGTCCAGGGGGAGTGGAGTCGGCGCAAAGTGGGGGCAACCACATGCACAAGTCTGCCGGTTCCGAGGCACTTCTGCCCGCAGACCCGCCCGGTCTGTGTCCTGGCTCACCTGAGCTGGTCTTTCCGGATCTGTTGGCGATTCATGTCCGGCTCCGCAGAGTCGGTCCGCCGACCAAGGGCGTGACTGTTGGACCGTTCTCCTCGCCGCTGCGCGCATGAGCGGTCGCACTGGCCTCGCGCTGCCGCACGATCAGCAACCGGCGAAACGCTGCCCGCCCGATCCGACGACGCCCGCTCGCTCGGCGACATGCGATCGGCCTTCGGTGCCGGGTATGACGATTCCGACCGCGAATACATCGTGCTCGGTGACGCCGGCCGACGAATCGCCAAAGGTACGACCCTGATGTCCACCACCTTCGGCAACCTCTGCTGGTTCGCACGCTAATACTGCCGACGGGTGCCGAGCACACGACGCTGGTCAAGTCCGGTTGGCGACTGAGGCTGATCCGGCTCGGCGGTCCTGGGCCGCAATGTGACTCGGCATGTGTACCGAAATGCTGCGATGTTCTTGCAGATGTGCGAACGCCCGCCGTGGACTGTCGCATTCGCGAGATGCATTGTGTCCCAGCAATATCGGTGCTGATCGATTGCCAGAAGCGGGCAATCTGCAAGATTCGGGGGCGGGGAACCGTTCGGTATGTATGGGACACGTGGGTCACCGCCGGGTAGCTGGCGCCGTCTTACTGACTGGATTCATCCCATGACAAATTTAGCGGACGGTAGTACTGTAAATCGCCTACCTGCTGGTTTGTACAAGCGGGCGGGCTCGTGCTGTCACGATAATGGCCGAGGTCTGCCCAACGAGGGAGTTCGCGTGCTGGAAATCAACCACTTCAGCCACGGGTTGCTCACGCCGGTTGTGGCCTATCTGATGTCATTCACCGGATCATTGCTAGGGCTGCGGTGCGTGGTCCGAGCGCGGGCCGGTAGCGGCCACGCCGGATGGCTCGTCGCCGCCGCGGTCGCCATCGGCGGCACCGGTATCTGGGTCATGCATTTCATTGCCATGCTGGGCTTTTCGATCCACGGCGCCTCGATCCGCTACGACGTGCCGATCACCCTGCTCAGCGCGGTGATCGCGATGGTGGTGGTGTGGATCGGCTTACGGGTCGCGCAGATGCCGGGCTTGGAGCCGGTGGCGCTGTACATCGGCGGTGCGATCACCGGTGTAGGCGTCGGCGCCATGCACTATTCCGGCATGTACGCGATGAGATCCGATGCGGTCATCGAATACGACGGACGAATCGTGTTGGTGTCCATGGTGATCGCGGTGATCGCCGCGACGGCGGCACTGTGGTTCGCGCTACATGTCCGCGGCACCCTGGCCACCATCGGTGCTGCGCTGGTGATGGGCGTGGCGGTCTGCGGCATGCACTACACCGGCATGTTCGCGATGCATGTGCAGAACGGCCACCATATGCATCCGCCCGCTGGCGCTGGCGCGACCCAACTGCTTACTCCGCTGACGGTCGGCGTCGGCATGGTGACCATGATGCTGCTACTGCATATCGGCATCACCGATGTCGAGGATCCGGCCTACGACGGTGCACGCGGACCGCGACCGGCGCGCTATTGGCCGACAAGGGACTGAGTCCACATCGCATCACTCAGTCAGCTTGTCGCGCGGGCGATTTCGCTGAACTCAGGGACGCGGGCACCTCGGTCCGGATGGGCCAGTACGCCGTCGCGGACGGCATCATCTCCGACTGCACGGGTGGCAGCGGCGGTAGCGGATCGAGTTTGGCGCGTGATGCGATGCGCAGCGGCGGCAGTTCGATACTTCGGTCGATCTCGGTCAGGCTGACGCTGATGAGCAGGAGCATGGTCACCACGCTGGCCACCACAATCAGTGGTGCGATCAGATCCATGGCACCGGCCCCTTCGGGGACGTGGGCATCTCCGGTGTGCGCGTGCATCGCCGACATTCCGGTGTAGTGCATCCCGCAGACCGCCACGCCCATGATCAGTCCGGCACCGACGGTCGCCACAAATCCCTTGACCCGCAACGTGAACCACAGCGCAACCGTGGCCGCGACCACCGCGATGACCAGTGATAGCCCGACGCGGCGCGCGTCGTAGGTGATCATCGCATTCGACTTCAGCGCGTACATACCCATGTAATGCATGGCCCCGACGCCGAGCCCAGTGATCGTGCCACCGCTGAGCAGGCCGAGCAGTGAGGGTTCGGGTTTGACGACGATGAAAAGCCCGATTCCGACCACGGCGATCGCGGTGATCGCGCTGAGCAGAGTGAGTGGAATGTCGAACCGTATCTCCGAGCCGCGGATCGAAAAGCCCAGCATGGCGATGAAATGCATGACCCAGATACCAGTGCCGCCGATCGCGACCGCGGCGCCGAGCAGCCAGCCGACCCGATCCTTACCGGTGCGGCCCCGCGCGGCGCACTGCAAGCCGAGCAGGCATCCGGTCACCGACATGGTGTAGGCCAGCAGTGGGGTCAGCAGACCGTAACTGAAATGGTAGATATCGAGCACGCACGCCCCCATTGCCGAAGAAAAACATCGGCGATTGAAACAACAGAGGGTCAGACGATACGACAGCGATCGAACCGGCGGGGGTCTAAATTTGGTTTCGCAGAAGTGGTTTCGGTCACTTTTGGGTTTGATTGAAACCCGAATTGGTTAACGGAACGGACGCTGTCTCGGTTGCCGCCACATGGCTGGTCGATTGCCCCTCAGAACGCCGAAAGATTCTGTGGCAGAAGCGGTTCGGCTCAACAGTGTGGAAAACCGCAATAGGCACAGTCTGATTCGGCGGTAGCCGGGGCGCAGGCGGATCGAATGCGGGCAGAGTTGCCGGTCGATGCAATGACAAGGAGACCGGAGTGTGAAAAGCAAAGCGCCCGCGCTATTGGGCGCGGGCGCTTGGCGAAAATCGAGCAGAACGAACTAGTCGAGGTAGTCGCGCAGGACCTGTGAGCGGCTCGGGTGGCGCAGCTTGCTCATGGTCTTCGACTCGATCTGCCGGATGCGCTCACGGGTGACCCCGTACACCTGGCCGATCTCGTCGAGGGTGCGCGGCTGGCCGTCGGTCAGGCCGAAGCGCAGCCGGACCACTCCCGCCTCGCGCTCGGACAGCGTCTCCAGGACCGACTGCAGCTGATCCTGCAGCAGCGTGAAGCTCACCGCGTCCACCGCGACGACGGCCTCGGAGTCCTCGATGAAGTCGCCGAGCTGGCTGTCGCCCTCATCGCCGATGGTCTGGTCCAGCGAGATGGGCTCACGTGCGTACTGCTGGATCTCGAGGACCTTCTCCGGCGTGATGTCCATTTCCTTGGCCAGCTCCTCCGGGGTGGGCTCGCGGCCCAGATCCTGGAGCAGCTCGCGCTGGATGCGGCCGAGCTTGTTGATGACCTCGACCATATGCACCGGGATACGGATGGTGCGGGCCTGATCGGCCATGGCGCGGGTAATGGCCTGCCGGATCCACCAGGTGGCGTACGTGGAGAATTTGTAGCCCTTGGTGTAGTCGAACTTCTCCACCGCGCGGATCAGACCGAGGTTGCCCTCCTGGATCAGGTCCAGGAATGCCATACCGCGACCGGTGTAGCGCTTGGCCAGCGAGACCACCAGACGCAGGTTGGCTTCGAGCAGATGGTTCTTGGCGCGGTTGCCATCGCGCACGATCCAGGTGTAGTCGCGGCGCATCGCGACCGGCAGCTTCTCACCCTGCTCGGCGAATTCGCGCACCTTCTCCGCCGCATAGAGACCGGCCTCGATCCGCTTGGCGAGTTCGACCTCCTCTTCGGCGTTGAGCAGTGCGACCTTGCCGATCTGCTTGAGGTAGGCGCGCACCGAGTCGGCCGATGCGGTGAGCTCGGCATCCTTGCGAGCCTGGCGCAGGGCCTCGGATTCCTCCTCGTCCCAGACGAAGTCGCCGGAGGCCTTGTCCGCGGCGGACGGTTCGTCGGCCTCGGCCTCCTCGGCGACCTCCTCCACCAGTTCCTCGGCCTCGTCGGCGAGGTCGTCCTCGGACACCTCGAGATCGCCGAGATCCTCCAGATCCAGATCCTCGGTCTCGACGTTCTCTTCGCCGCCGGGTTCGCCCTCGGGACCGGCCTTCTTCGGTCCGGCCTTCTTGGCCGGGCCCTTGGTGGCCTTCGCGGCGGCCTTCTTGGCCGGAGCCTTCTTGGCGGCGGCCTTCTTGGCCGGAGCCTTCTTCGCGGCAGCCTTGCGGACCGGCCGTGCTTCGGTTACATCTGCGGAGTCGGCATCGGCCGATTCGGCGGTCTGACGGGTCGTGGCTACCACGTACGCCCTTTCGTGACGGTCTCGTGCGGCGTCACGCCAGAGTGGTGTTCCGGCGGAGCGGTCTGTCGGGTTTCACCGGCTGAGCGCCGGGTCTGGGGTTTCCGGCTCGCGGCCGGAGTACGTTCCATTGTAACGATCGAACCAGGGTACCTACGGCACGATCCCAGCAACGGCTAATGCCACACCCTCCGCGCGTCTACGGTGCGATGCCGGCATCGATCGCCATGGCCGCGCCGACGATGCCCGCGGTGTTCTCCAGTCGCGCGGGAATCACCGGGGTTCGGTTGGTGAGCAACGGAATCCATTGCTCGGCATCTCGACTGATGCCCCCACCTGCGACGAAGACCTTCGGCCAGAACAAATTCTCCAGCCCACTGAGCACAATGCTGACCTGTGCGGCCCACTGCTCGTAGGTCAGGCCGTCGCGATCCTTGATCGAGGCAGCGGCGCGGTGTTCGGTCTCCATCCCGCCGATCTCCAGATGGCCGAGTTCGGTGTTGGGCACCAGCGTGCCGTGGAAAAGCAGCGCAGAGCCGATGCCGGTGCCGAAGGTCAGTAGCAGCACCAGACCGTCGAAATCTTTTGCCGCCCCGTAGTGATCTTCGGCCAGTCCGGCCGCGTCGGCATCGTTGAGCACGGTGACGGTACGACCGTCGAGCGCGGAGGAGAACAGCGCCCGCGCGTCGGTGCCGATCCACGCTTTGTCGATGTTGGCGGCCGTCTGCGCGACGCCCTCCAACACGACCGAGGGCAGCGTGATGCCGACCGGGCCGTCCCAATCGGCCTGGGCGACCAGTTTGGCGACCGCGTCGGCGACCGCCTGCGGTGTCGAGGGATGCGGTGTCAGAATCTTTATCCGCTCATGGACCAATGCTCCGGTGGTCAGATCCACCGCGGCGCCCTTGACGCCGCTGCCACCGATATCGATACCGAATGCGTGCCCCCGAGCGGACATGACGTTCCCTCGTTCCCTGTGCTGGCCGATGTGATGAACGCGCCGCCGCGCAGGAACGCACCACCGGCTGGTCGCGGAGCATGCGGTGATGTGCCCGACGACGGCGTTGTGTCGTGCACGACAAGAGTAATGCGCGGGCATCGGTTCCCGTTCGCCGAGGATCTGTGATGGCATGGGGGCATGCCGGAGACCAGAGCGTCAGTTACCGCCCGACCGACCGCGACGCCATCCGAGGACGTTGCCGAATTGCGTCGGATCGCGGTCCAACTCGCCGAAACCGCGGCCGCGCATGTGCGCTCGCGCCGCCCCGAAGTATTCGGTCCGGAGGGTGCGCGCGATGGGGCCGTGCAGACCAAGGGCCACCCCACCGATCCGGTGACCATCGTCGATACCGAGACCGAGGAGCTGATCCGGCGCCTGCTCGGCGAAGCGCGCCCCGGCGATCCGATCCTCGGTGAAGAGGGCGGCGGCAGTCTGACCGGCGGTGACGAGGACACCGTGCACTGGGTGGTCGATCCGATCGACGGCACCGTGAACTTCCTGTACGGCATTCCGGGCTACGCGATTTCGGTGGCGGCGGTACGCGACGGACACCCCATCGCCGGTGCGGTCGTCGATGTCGCGCGAGCGGCGACCTACAGCGCCGCGGTCCGGATGGGTGCCACGAAGGTGACCGGTGACGGCACGGTGGAGCATTTGCGCTGTACACCGGTGCGATCAGCGGCGATGGCGTTGGTGTCCACCGGGTTCGCCTACGGCAAGCACCGCAGGGCCAGGCAGGCGGAACTGATCGCGCGGATCCTGCCGGAAATCCGCGATATCCGTCGTCTCGGCGCGGCGGCACTGGATTTGTGTTTCGTCGCCGAGGGCCGCATCGACGCGTACTACGAGCATGGACTCAACGCCTGGGACTGGGCCGCGGGCGCGTTGATCGCCGCCGAGGCGGGTGCACAACTGCGCTTGCCCGCGGCGACCAGCCCCGGTGCGGCAGGTGAATTGGTTCTCGCCGCCGCACCGGGCGTCGCGAACGAATTGACCGAACTGCTCGAACGCGTCGGCGCGACCACCGCGATCCCGGACGCCTGAAATAACGGATCGCCCCGGTCTGCCGAAGCGGCACACCGGGGCGATGAAGGTCGGTTCAGGAGAGGTCAGCAGCGCGCCGTACGCGCCGCTGACAACAGTTTGGGATCGATGGAAGGGGATCCGCCAGGCGCCGGATTCTTCAGCGATTTCAGCACTTCCTCGGCGTCGGGGCTCGGCCGCAGCGATTCGCCGAATACCGCACCGAGCACCAGGTCCACGGTGTCGTCGTTGCGCTGATCCTCGATCAGTTCTGCGCACGGGGCGACCAGCTGAACCGAGGCGGCGGCCGGTCGGCCGTTCACACCGAAGCGGATCTGGCCGGTACAGGTCAGGTCACCGTTGACATAGACCGGATCGTTACCGAATTGCTGCCCGGGCGCGCTCGCGAAGCCGAGATCACCGAGCGCCGAGGCGATGTGCGAGGCCTGACCGCTCTTGTTGTTCGCGTTCAGCACGCGGACCTTGGACGAGGCCAGCGCCGCTGGTTCGACGTCGGTCAGTCGTGATTGGCCGACCCGCTGACCCAACGGGGCCGGTTGGGGCGATTTCGCGTCGGTGGCCGGGCTCGGCGAATTGCACGCCATCGCGGTTCCGCTGCTGTCCTCGGTGGTCAGGGCCTTGATCCACACCACGGTGCAGATCAGGAGTAGGACGCCGACCAGGATCAACCATGGCTGGTTGCGTCGCCGGACGAAGGGTTGACCCGTTCGATCCGTTGCGCTGCCTTCGGTGATGAGTGAAACCACGTGCACACTCTACGAAAACGTTTCCCGACTGGGGGATGGCAGGCCGACGGAGTCGGCCGGGGGTGGGTAAATGCAGCGGGATGGCAGGCCGACGGAGTCGGCCGGGGGTGGGTAAATGCAGCGGGATGGCAGGCCGACGGAGTCGGCCGGGTGGGTAAATACGGGGTGGGTAAATACAGTGCGTAAGGTCTCGGCAAGTTCACGGTTGGTGTCGATTACCGCTCAGTTTCGAATCGTCTGTGTTTTGATTGCGACTTTTGCTCTGGGGTCCGCTATTGTCTGGCGGCCCAGATCGAAACACCGCAGCCCGAATCGGTGGTCGGTCGCGGGAACAAGAAGGGCATGTCCTGCGTTTACCGAGCGCTATCAAAGGTGGGTCCGCATGATCCGCCCTGATAGGGGACCGGTGTACGTGTGACGTGCACCACCGGCGGGGCGGTGCTGGTCATTCCGATTCCAAGGAATCGGTGTGAGTGGCCCGGTCCGGGATATACGGAGTAAGGACGAGGGGAAGACGACATGGCAACCGACTATGACGCACCGAGGCGCACTGAATCCGACGAGGTGTCGGAAGATTCGCTGGAGGAGCTGAAGGCTCGTCGCAACGAGGCACAGTCCGCCGTCGTGGATATCGACGAATCCGATACCGCGGAGTCGTTCGAGCTTCCCGGCGCGGACTTGTCCGAGGAAGTCCTGACAGTTCGGGTGATCCCGAAGCAGGCCGACGAGTTCACCTGTTCTAGCTGTTTCCTGGTCCATCACCGGAGCAGGCTGGCCAGTGAGAGTGGCGGTCAGCTGATCTGCATGGACTGCGCAGCCTGATCTGCGGCGCGAGATCTGATCTCGAGCCGAGATCAACGGTCAGCCCGCGCTCGGCACGCCCGGCCTCAGCCAGGTATGCCAAGCGCGGCCAAGACCCGGTCCGGCCGGCGCGTACTGATCAGCCAGTACGGCGTCGGATCGTCCGGGTCATCGAGTACAAGTAGCACCATCGGCCCCACCCATGGCCGGTGTTGGACATAGGCGGCGGGGTCGAGCTGGCGGCCCAGCGCCGCGCTCTTCGCGGTGGGGGCCACCGTGGCCGATCGGGCCACGAAGTTCACCGGCAGATGCGCGCGATCGGCGCGGAGTTCGCGGATACCGGAGCCGTCCTGGGCGACTTCCACCCGATGACGGCTCAGCCACAACAGCACCCACACCGGCACCGGAAACAGCAACGCGTAGGGCAACCAGGCGCGCAGACCTGGTGCGCCCATATGGATTTCGGCGGCCAGCAACCCGGCGATGGCGAACGCGATGGGCCACCACCACAGCGGCACCCATAGGCGCTCGCGATAGGGCTCGAAGCTTCGCTGTTGTTCGTCCATAGTCACTGGGTTGGGCTGGTCCGACACGACTCAACACTAATTCACTGAGGTCGGGAGCGTACGCGTAGGCTCGGGCAATGTGAGCGAGCGCAGCGAGCGAGTAATCAACACAGCCGCCTGGGCGGTCATGACGGAGCCGAGCGACAGCGAGGCGCAGTCATGAGCGCCCTATCATCCATACCTTTGCTGCGGCTTGATCCCGGCATTCCCGTGCCAACCCGTGCCCACCAAGGAGACGCGGGCGTCGACCTGTGCACTACGGAGGACGTCATCATCGAACCGGGGGAGCGCGTGCTGGTCGGCACCGGTGTCGCGGTCGCACTGCCGGTCGGTACGGTCGGCCTGATCCATCCCAGGTCTGGGCTCGCCGCGAAAACCGGTCTGTCGGTGGTGAATACGCCGGGCACCGTGGATGCGGGCTATCGGGGCGAAATCAAAGTGTGCCTGATCAATCACGATCCGCGCACCCCGATCGAACTGCGTCGCGGTGATCGGATCGCGCAGCTGCTGGTGCAGCGGGTGGAACTGGTCGATTTCGTGGAGGTCGAGGCACTCGACGACACCACGCGGGGTGCGGGCGGTTACGGGTCGAGCGGTGGCCATGCGAGTCTGGCCGCCTCGGCCGACGAGGCGGGCACTCTCGGCAAGGAGGCATGACGGGAATGTTCGGAAAGAGACGCAAGGCCGGCGGACGTGAGGAAAACGTCGAGGAGCGCTACGACGACGAGTACGCCGATGAGTACGGCGAGTACGCCACCTACGGCGATACGGATTACGACGATGAGCCGATCACCGACGAGAACCCCATCATCGATCCGATCACCGACGAGAATCCGATCGTCCCGGCTGAGTACCTCGTACGGCACTACGACGACGAACCCGAATACGACGAATCCGAGTACGACGCCGCCGACTACGCCGATGACGACGTCGTGGAAATGCCCCAATCCGGCCCCTACGACTACGACGAAGTGGCCGAGCTGCTGGACAATGTCTCCGGTCAGCGCCTCGATCTGGGTTCGGTGATCCTGCCGGTACCGCCGGGCGGCCAACTACAGGTCGAGATGACCCCGGACGGCACGCCGCAGGCGGTGCACATGGCGACCGAACACGGTCGGATCACCGTCGCGGCCTATGCCGCGCCCAAGTCGGCGGGCCAATGGCGTTCGGTGGCAGCCGATCTCGCCGAATCGCTACGCAAGGACGGTGCCAGGGTCGCGGTGGAGACCGGACCGTGGGGCCGGGAACTACTCGCCATCACCGAAGGCGCGGACCTGCGTTTCATCGGGGTGGACGGTCCGCGGTGGATGGTGCGCCTGGTGGCCGCGGGTCCGCAGGGCGCCGCCGATGACAGTGCGCCGCTGGTGCGGGCCGCGCGAGCGATCTTGAGCGAGACCGTGATTCGGCGCGGTGACGATCCGATGCCGGTGCGCGAGCCGCTGGCCGTCGTGCTCCCGCCGGAGCTGGCCGAGCAGCTGGCCGCCGCGCATCAGGCGCAGGTGGAGGCCCAGCAGCAGGCGATGGCCGCCCAGCAGGCCGCGGTCCAGCCCACAGCCCAGCCGCTGGTCCCGCCGCGCATGCCGAATGAACCGCGCCGCGGCGCGGGCGGCTCGGCCATGCAGCAGCTCGGACTGAACTAGACCGCCGCGAGTCCCGTGTATCCGAGAATCGCGGGATTCGCGCCCAGTTCATCGAGGGTGATTCGGATCAACTCGGCACGCGGGATCAGGTCGGCCCATTCCTCGGCGACCGCCACCGGATGCACCGGATCGTCGACCGCGGTGACGATGGCGACGGGCACCTCGACTGTGCCGAGTCGTTCCGCCTCGGGCCATTTGTAGTCCGCGGCCTCCTGCAGTGCCTCTGGCAGCCGTGGCCATTGCGAATGCCAGGACTGAGTGAGCGCGTCGGCGAGCCAGCGCGGACTGCTCGCACGCATGCGTTCGACCACCGCGTCCAGCCCGTCCGCACGCAACTGGGCCGCGGTGGCGGCGGCACTGAGTGCGGCTGGGCAGGTGGCGGTGTCGGGTCCGGTCCAGGCCGGGAGCGCCGCCACCACGCCGATTGCTGCTCCGGGGTGTTCAGCCGCCCATTCGAGCGCGACCGCCGCGCCGAGGGAGATCCCGGTGGCAAGGACCGGGCCGCGTCCAGCGGCCGCATCGAGCGCCGCCCGATATCCGGCAACCACTCCGCGCGGGTCGGGCTCGACAGCGATGAATTCGATTCCGCGTGCCGCACAAGCCGGTCCGAAGGCGCGGCGGGCGAAATCGGCATCCGATCCGGTTCCCGGCAACGCCACGGCGATCGGGGCCCTTGCGCCGCGATCCGGCGCGAAATGTGGGGAGTCGAACACCGGTCCGAGCGTAGCGGGGGGAGGGTTGCCCATCTACAGTGGCGGGTATACGGCCTTAAGCCGGTCGTCGCCGGAACAACCACGATGGCGTGTGACCCACGTCGTCTTGCTCCACGCAGGAGAGCGTCAAATGTCATCAGCCGCCTCAGGTTATTTTCGCCGTCTGAGCCGCAGGCTGACCGAGGATATCGATCAGTTGGACGCCGAGGAACTCGCCGAATCAGCCGATGCGTCGGGTGCCTGCCGGGCCTCGGACTGTCAGCGTGGGGACGAAGCGACCATGCTCGGCCGACTACGCAGTGTCGAGGCATGTCCGAAGTCCGTCGGCGCCAGTGTCCAGGCAGAATTCTTCGACGGCACCGACGCCATCAGTCTGGTGTGGATCGGTCGCCGCCGCATTCCCGGTATCGAACCGGGACGCAAGATCCTCGTCCGAGGTCGTGTAGGTGACCGAGATGGTCGTAAGGTGATCTACAACCCCTACTACGAATTGCGTGAGAACAGCTGACGTATGCCATCGAGCAACGAGAACGCCGCCGAGATCCACACCGCAGGTCGTGAGCCGATCGGCGTGGGCCCGTCCGATGCCGTAGATCGCTCTGTAGACGCCGAAAACGAAGAGGTCGAACAAACCCTGCTGGAGCAGTTGGGCGGCTTCAGCGGGCTGATCTACTCCACGCTGCCGGTGCTGGTTTTCGTGCCCGTGAACACCTTTGCCGGGCTCACCGCGGCGATCTGGTCGGCATTGGGCGTGGCCGCCGCGATTCTGGTGTGGCGGCTGGTGCGGCGCAGCCCGATCCAGCCCGCGATCTCAGGCTTCCTCGGGGTGGGCATCTGCGCGTTCATCGCCTATCGGATGGGTGAGGCGAAGGGCTTCTTCCTGTTCGGCATCTACACCAGCCTGGTGTACGCCGGGGTGTTCCTGGTGTCGATGCTGGTGCGCTGGCCGTTGGTCGGCGTGATCTGGGGTGTGCTCAACGGCCACGGCACCGAATGGCGCTCCGACCGTCGCGTCGTGCGCCTCTACGACCTCGCGACCACCACCTGGGTGATCGTGTTCGGCACCCGCTATCTGGTGCAGTCCCAGCTCTACGACACCGATCGCACCGGCTGGCTGGCCTTCGCGCGCATCGCCATGGGCTGGCCGCTGACCGCCGTCGCGCTGGCCGTCACGGTATGGGCGGTGCGCCGGGCTGGACATCTGCCGGTCAGCCGGGGTACGGCCGCCGGAACGGCGTAGGAATTCCCGCCCGAATTCCGCTGGGGTGTTAACGAATCGCCGCCGGAGGTGGTGCAGTACCCACCCTGGGGTGCCTGGTTGGGCGACCGAGTTCATCAGACGATCAGTGCAAGCGAAAAAGCACGATCGGCGAGGAAGGACTCGGACGTTGGCTACCGAGCACAGCATTGCGGCAATGTCGAAGAATCAAACCCACCACAACCCGGCACTCTCGGAGAGCCGTCGGGTATCGGGCGAACTGGATAAGTTGATCGCTCCGGCGGCCGCGGGCGACCGTGCGGCGGTTTCCGAGATCATCCGGCTGGTCCATCCGCTCGTGCGCCGGTACTGCGGTGCGCGCCTTGGCAATACCGCACATCTGCACGTCACGGCCGACGATGTGGTGCAGGAGATCCTGCTGGCCACCGTCAACGCCATTCCGCGCTACCGCGATCAGGGCAAGTCGTTCCTGGCCTTCGTCTACGGCATCGCGGCAAATAAGGTGGCCGACGCGTTCCGGCGTTCGCAGCTGCACCCGATGTACCCGGTCGCCGAGCTTCCCGATACGGCATCGACCTCCGCCGGTCCCGAGGAGTGGGCGATCGCCTCCGAACGTCGCGAGGCGACCCGGGAGTTGATGAAGATCCTGGCGCCCGCGCACCGCGAGGTCCTGGTGATGCGGATCGTGCTCGGTTGGACCGCGGCGCAGACCGCCGAGGCCATCGGGACCAGTCCCGGCGTGGTTCGAGTGATGCAGCATCGCGCGCTGAACAGGCTGCGCGCGAAGCTCGCGGCCGCATCCTGAAGTAGGCAAGGCGCTGATCCGGATCACAGCCTTGCCGGGGTGTCAGGGTTTGATGCCGTGCGTGGCCAGCGCCACCCGCAGATCTTCCTCGGCCTCCACGGAGGTCACGAACAACAGCTCGTCATCGCCCTCGAAAGGGTCGTCGGGCTGCGGCACGATCACCCGGCCGCCGCGCAGAATCGTCACCAGGGCGGCGTCGCGCGGCAGGGTGAGCGTGCGGACGGGCTTGCCCGCCAAGGCGGTATCACTGGGCAGGGTGATCTCGACCAGATTCGCCTGACCCTGCCGCAGCGTCATCAAGCGGACCAGATCGCCGACCGAGACCGCCTCTTCCACCAGCGAGGCGAGCAGCCGTGGTGTCGACACCGCGACATCGACGCCCCAGGATGCGTCGAAGAGCCATTCATTGCGTGGATCGTTGACCCGCGCCACCACCCGGCGTACGCCGAATTCGGTCTTGGCGAGCAGGCTGTGCACCAGATTCGTCTTATCGTCGCCGGTGGCGGCGATGACCACCTCGTAGGTCTGCAGACCCGCGTCCTCCAGCAGCGCGAGTTCGCACGCATCGGCATGGACCCAGACGGCATCCGGGATGGCGGCGGGGTCGATGTGGTCGAGCTGGCGCTCGAGCAGCATCACCCGGTGGCCGCCGCGCAATAGCTCCTTGGCTATCGATCGGCCGACGGCGCCGGCTCCGGCGATCGCCACTTTCATGTTCAGTCCTCGCTTGCTGGGGGCTTACCGGCCAAGGCGACGGTCTCGCCGACGGAGCCGGAGGTGGCTGCGACATAGACGATGTCGTCGGCCTGGACCACGGTCTTGCTCTCGGGAAGCAGGCCCTGACCGAACCGGATGATGAAGGCGACCCTGGCACCCACATTGCGTTCCAGATCGCGCACGGTGCGCCCGTACCACTCCTCGTGCAATGTCAACTGGGCTACCGCCACGGTGCCCGTCGGATCGCGCCAGGTGGTGGTGCCGCCATCGCCGATCAGCGTGGTGAGGAAGCGGTCGGTGGTCCACGGCACGGTGGCGATGGTCGGAATGCCGAGGCGTTCGTAGACCGCGGCGCGCTTGGCGTCGTAGATGCGCGCGACCACGCGCTGCACGCCGAACATTTCCCGGGCCACCCGCGCGGAGATGATGTTGGAATTGTCGCCGGAGGAGACCGCGGCGAACGCGTCGGCCCGCTCGATTCCCGCGCGGGTCAGCACATCACGGTCGAAGCCGACGCCGACCACCCGTTCGCCGGGAAAGTCCTCGCCGAGACGCAGGAAGGCGCTGGGGTCCCGGTCGATCACGGTGACCTCATGGCCGACCCGGACCAGGGCGCGTGCCAGCGAAGAGCCGACCCGTCCGCAACCCATGATCACTACGTACACCGCAACCTCGTTCCTGGAAACTGTGTTCAATTGGCGGCGCTCGCGGGCCCTACGTGGTAACGCAAGCTTCCTCTTCCGGCCCTGAGCTCACGCCGCAGGGCGTTCGGTTTGCTTACCTCGGCATCGAACCGTACCCGCCAGATGTTTCCATGGCCCAATCTTCCCCCTCCGCCTGTCAACCAAACATACGACGCGAACCGGCCGAGGGAGCGCCGCATCCTGCGGGGATCTATGCTCGCTCCAGTGTCCAAGTTGACGACGGCAGCCAAACGTGTGCTGCTGGGCAGGCCTTTCCGTAGCGATGCGCTGGGCCATACCCTGCTGCCGAAGCGAATCGCTCTTCCGGTGTTCGCCTCCGATGCGATGTCCTCGGTGGCATACGCTCCAGAGGAAATCTTCCTTGTCCTGTCGGTGGCAGGCATCTCTGCCTACGCCTATGCGCCCTGGGTGGGTCTGGCAGTCGCATTCGTGATGGCGGTGGTGGTCGCCAGCTACCGGCAGAATGTGCACGCCTACCCCTCCGGCGGAGGCGATTACGAGGTGGCTACCACGAACTTGGGTCCGAACGCGGGTCTGACCGTCGGCAGTGCGCTGCTGGTCGACTACGTGCTGACGGTTGCGGTGTCGATGTCGTCGGCGGCATCGAATATCGGGTCGGCGATTCCCTTCGTCGCCACCCACAAGGTGCTGTTCGCGGTGGCCGCCATCGCGATATTGACCGCCGTGAATCTGCGCGGGGTGCGCGAATCGGGCGCCGCCTTCGCCGTGCCGACCTACCTGTTCATGTTCGGTATGTTCGCGATGTTGATCTGGGGCTTCCTGCGCATCGAAGTATTCGGCGACGACGTGCGCGCGGAGTCGTTCGGTTTCGAGCTGAAGGCCGAGGATTCGCATCTATACGGGATCGCGTTCGTCTTCCTGATCGCCCGCTCGTTCTCCTCCGGCTGCGCCGCGCTGACCGGTGTCGAGGCCATCAGCAATGGTGTGCCCGCATTCCGAAAGCCGAAGTCGCGCAATGCCGCGACCACCCTTCTGTTGCTTGGCTGCATCGCCATCACGCTGTTTCTCGGCATGATCGTGCTGACGCAGAAGGTCGGTGTGGTGATCGCCAACGACAATTCGGATCTGCTCGGCGCACCAGCGGACTACGACCAGAAGACCCTGATCGCACAGCTCGCGCACGCGGTCTTCAGTGGGTTTCCTGCCGGGTTCTTCTTCATCACCACGGTGACCGCGCTGATCCTGGTGCTGGCGGCGAATACCGCGTTCAACGGGTTCCCGGTGCTGGGTTCGATTCTGGCGCAAGATCGTTACCTGCCGCGGCAGTTGCACACCCGCGGTGACCGGCTGGCGTTCAGCAACGGCATCCTGTTCCTCTCGGGTGCCGCCGTCGCATTCGTCGTGGTGTTCGGCGCCGAGGTGACCAAGCTCATCCAGCTCTACATCGTCGGAGTGTTCGTCTCGTTCGTGCTCAGCCAGACCGGCATGCTGCGGCACTGGACCCGGTTGTTGCGCACCGAAACCGATCCCGCGCAGCGGGCGCGGATGAAGCGGTCCCGGGTGATCAACGCGATCGGGCTCAGCGCCACCGGGACGGTGCTGGTCATCGTGTTGATCACCAAGTTCTTCGCCGGTGCCTGGATCGCGATCTGCACCATGGTGTCGATCTTCGTTGTGATGAAACTCATTCGAAGGCACTACGATTCGGTCTCCCGTGAACTCGAGGAGCAAGAGTGGGACGGCGTGCTGCCGAGTCGGTCGCATTCGATCGTCTTGGTATCCAAACTGCACCTGCCGACGCGCCGGGCGCTGGCGTACGCGCGCGCGACCCGCCCCGATACCTTGGAGGCGGTGACGGTGAATGTCGACGAGGCCGACACCAGGGCGCTGGTGCGCGAGTGGGAGCGCAGTGATATCACGGTGCCGCTCAAGGTGATCGAATCGCCCTATCGCGAAATCACCAAGCCGGTACTGGATTACGTCAAGCGGGTGCGGCGGGATTCGCCGCGCGATGTGGTGACCGTATTCATTCCCGAATACGTTGTCGGACATTGGTGGGAGCAGATTCTGCACAACCAGAGCGCGTTGCGGCTCAAAGGCAGATTGCTGTTCGAGCCCGGGGTCATGGTGACGAGTGTGCCGTGGCAGTTGACGTCGTCGGCAAAGGCCAGGCAGGCCGGTGTGGTGTACGCCCCGGGTGCGGTGCGGCGCGGATACGAGGACCAAGGGTGACCGACTGGCGCTCGAACACTTTCGAGGTCCGGCTCGGACCTCCCGGGCACGGCGGGTTCTGTGTCGCCCGGCACGAGGGCCGCGTGGTCTTCGTGCGGCACGGGCTGCCCGAGGAACTGGTTCGAGTGCGGGTCACCGAGGATCGCGGGGGTTCGTTCTGCCGGGCCGGTGCGATCGAGATCCTGGAGCCATCCCCGGATCGCGTCCCCGCCACCTGTCCCGTCTCCGGTCCCGGTGGCGCGGGCTGCTGCGATTTCTCCTTCGCCACGCCCGCTGCGCAGCGGGCGCTGAAGGCAGCGGTGGTCGCCGAGCAGCTGCGCCGCATCGCCGGAATCGAACGCGATATCACCGTCGAACCGATCGCCGGATATCCGGCCGACGCCACCGGCGGCTGGCGCACCCGCGTCCGGCTGGCCGTCGACGCCGCGGGTCGAGCCGGAGTGCACGGGTACCGCAGCACCAAGGTGATCACCGATTTGCGCTGTCCCCAACCGGTTTCGGGTGCGATGGACGGTATCGCGGACCGAATGTGGACGCCCGGCGCGGATTTGGTGGTCGCGGTGGACGGCGATGGGGTGCGCCACATCGTCGAGTTGGCGCCGTCGGCGGTTGCGGGACGTGCTGAGCGTGAACGGCCTTCCGCACGCGGTGGGGATCGGCGCGGCAGGCGGGAGTCGGATCGGCGCGCGGGCAGAGATCGCACTGCCGAGCGGGGACCCTGGCCGAGTACGGGTGCACGCGGCCGGGGCGACGAAGGCCGTCGGGGTGGGTCGCAATGGCGGCATCTCGACGACGGCGACGGACGTCAGGACCTGCCGGGTGATCCGGATGGCGTCGGTCGCGATCATGCCGCGGAATCGGGGCACGATGGCGAGTGGAGTCGCGATGGCAGGCGTCGGGATCGGTCTCGTCGCGATGAGTTCGGCGGTGCGGGCTCGCGAGCGAATCAATCCGGATCGGTTGGCGGCGAGGGGGTTCGACGGAGGGCAGCGGCACGGCGGGCGGCGACGCATGCGGCTCGGGACGAGTGGGTGATGGGCGGTAGCGGTCGGACGGTCGAATATGTGGCCGGGCGGCGGTGGGAGCTGTCGGCGACCGGATTTTGGCAGGCGCATCGCGGTGCGGCGCAATGCTATTCGGATCTGGTCGCCGAGTGGGCCGGACTCCGTCACGGGGAGCGGGCATGGGATCTGTACAGCGGCGTGGGGGTTTTCGCGGCCCGCTTGGCGGAGCAGGTCGGTCAGACCGGCTCGGTGCTCGCGGTGGAGTCGACGCGGTCCGCGGTTGCCGACGGCAATGCCGCGCTGCGCGATCTGCCCTGGCTGAACCTGCGCGTCCAGCGCGTCGAGCACTGGCTGGCCGAACACGCCAGCAGCGCCGCCCCGGAGGTGGTCGTCCTGGATCCACCTCGTGCGGGCGCGGGCAAGGAAGTCGTCAACGCGGTGACCAGCAGCGGCCCGTCGCGCATCATCCACATCGGTTGCGATCCGGCCTCTTTCGCCCGCGACCTCGGCCTCTACCGGTCGGCCGGCTACCACCTCGCCGACCTACGCGCCTTCGACGCCTTCCCCGCCACCCACCACGTCGAATGCCTCGCCCTCCTCCACCGCTGACCCCCTACGCGCCGGTCCACATCAAGATCAGGTGGAATCCATGGCGGCATCGCCCGAGAAGCCTCATGCGCCAGTGTCACTTGATCTTGATGAGGTCCGATGCTGCCTGTCGATCCACGGTTTCATTGTCCGGTTCCCTCGATCATGGAGCTGGAGGTGCGGCTTAGAGTCGCACCATGACCGTGTATGTCATCGCGCAGCTGAAGTTCACTGATCGTGGCGCCTATGATCGCTACCGTGCACGCTTCCTCGAGGTGTTCACCCACTACTCCGGCACCCTGCTTGCTTCCGATGAATCCCCGCAGGTGATCGAGGGCGATTCGGATCGTGAGAAGGTCGTGCTGATGTCGTTCCCGGACGAGCCGTCGTTTCGCGAATGGGCGGATTCGCCTGAGTATCAGGAGATCTCGAAAGATCGTCACGCGGGGGCGGATACGGTGACATTGCTGGTCAAGGGCATAGACCGGCGCTCGTGAAGGTCAGTCTTCGTACACTGGTGGCCGACGGTCGCGCCGGGCCCGGATGGCCTCGTCGAAATTCTCGGTGGTGAGACGGACGTAGAGCTGGGACATCCCCTCGTGCTGCATATGGGATTCGAAACCGCCGGCCTCCATCCCGCTCCACAGCATGCGTTTGGTGAGCTCGGTGCCGACGCGGCTGAAACTGATGATCCGCTCGGCCAGGTCGTAGCAGGTGTCGAGAAGTTTCGCGGTGGGCACGACGCGCGAGACGAGACCGATGCGTTCGGCCTCGACCGCGTCGACATCTCGCCCGGACAGCATGATTTCGAAGGCGCGGGATGCACCGATGGCGCGCGGCAGCAGATAGCTGATGCCCAATTCCGCTGAGGTGAGGCCGTTATTGATGCCCGCCGCACGAAAGTAGGCGTCCTCGCCCGCGATTCGGATATCGGTGGCCACGCCGAGACAGAATCCGCCGCCGATCGCCGCGCCATTGATCGCGCCGATGACCGGTTGATTCATTCGTCGCAGCGTGATCATCACATCGTTGAGCAGATCCATCGACCGCCGCGCGACGCTGGTCTTGGTCAGGCCCTCGGTATTGGGAATCCGGCCGGCATTCTGCAGATCCGCGCCTGAGCAGAAGCCGTCGCCCGCGCCGGTGAGCACCACGACCCGCACCTCGTTATCGGCACTGACCGTTTCGAGGGCCTCGCGCAGCGGGATCATCACATCGAAGGCCATCGCGTTCATCCGCTCCGGCCGATTGAGCGTGACCAGTGCGACCTGCGGTCGTGGCTTCTCGATGAGCACGAAAGACATGCGGACCCCTAATCAGACGCGATGAGGCCCTCACTATACCCAAGCAAGCGTTAGGTTAGATGGAATCAGTCGAGCTGCCAGGTCGCCCGGATGGTCGCCGAGATTTCGGATTCGCCGAGTTCGACCGGAACCGGAGCGCCGCCGTACGACTCGTTCATCGGGGCCGACATGGCCATGAGCCGGGGCGTGGCGGGCGGGGTAGAGGTGGCGTTCTCGGTGATTTCGAGCACCGTGCCGAGGCTGCGCCGCGCGCGGCCCGCGTACTGTTCGGCCTTGGCGTGCGCGTTGTCCCACGCGGCATCGCGGGCACGAATGAGCAGGCTCTCCTGATCGGCGAAACCGAGATTGAGACCGCCTAGGCGAACGTCGTCACCACCGGCCTCGACACAGTTGGCGATGATAGCGGCGGGGCCAGGATCCGCCGTTTCGCCGATATCGCGCAGCACGACGGTGAGGTCGGTGGTCGCGACGTATCCGGTGATCTTGGAGCCGCCGCCTTCGAGCCAGACGGTTTCGGTGCGCACCGACAGTCCGCTGGTGGTGATATCGGTGCCGGGAACGCCATCGGAGCGCAGCGAATCAGTGACGGCTGCAACGCGCTCACCGGCTTGGCCGTAGGCGAGCGCGACCTTACTGGCCCGGGTTTCGACGGAGATGGTGACGCGCATCAGATCCGGGGTGGCGCGGGCGCTGCCCGATCCGAAGGTGGTGACTGTGCCAGCGGTGTCGTCGGACTTCTTCTTGCTCACGGCGCTCTCCTGACTTCCTCGGTCGCAAATGCAACGGTCGATACTTCGGAAATGTCCCCTCGGGGCGGGCGAAACCGGTCAATACTCGCCGTCGCGAACAGTGATCGCGCGCGGGATGGTTCTCGATCGGCGGGGATGTGCACGCGGGTTCATCGGTGGCCAGGCACAGTCCGAACGAATCGGGTTGTACTGCAGCCAGTTCGGGGATGCAGACGGCGAATTCTCCGGAATTGTCGGCGCGGCACAATTCGTAGACATCGGTGACGATGCGTGCCACGACGCCGGGGTCGACCGTTTGCGGAACCTTCTGCTCGGGCAGGGGCCACATGTCCACTCTAAGCTGGGTAACGTTGGGTCGACCGGCGAACTCATCCGCCCGAGCGTGTCTTCGGATGGGCTGGCGATTCGTGTGGAGGCTCACACTTCCGTGCGAAGTCGGCTGGTGGCGGGGCATTGTCGTGCGAAGCCGCTCGCGCGGCTCCGTAGACTGATCGGATCAGATGCGCTATCCGGAGGGAGCGAGTTCAGGTGGGAGTGCTTTCCCGGGTCGACACGCCCGAAGACCTGCGACGGCTGACCGTTGCCGAATTGGGTGAACTGGCGGAGGAGATTCGCGAGTTCCTGGTGCAGAAGGTCGCCGTCACCGGCGGGCACCTCGGCCCCAATCTCGGTGTGGTCGAGCTGACCATCGCACTACACCGGATCTTCGACTCGCCGGCCGATCCGTTGATCTTCGACACCGGGCATCAGGCCTACGTGCACAAGATCCTGACCGGTCGCAAGGATCAATTCGACACGCTGCGCAAGCAGGGCGGGTTGTCCGGCTACCCGAGCCGATCCGAGAGCGCCCACGACTGGGTCGAGTCCTCACACGCCTCGGCGTCGCTGTCCTATGCCGACGGTCTAGCGAAGGCCTTCGCGCTGACCGGACAGAACCGGCATGTGGTCGCGGTGGTCGGCGACGGCGCGCTCACCGGTGGCATGTGCTGGGAGGCGCTGAACAATATCGCCGCCGCACCGGACCGGCCCGTCGTCGTGGTGGTCAACGACAACGGGCGCTCCTACGCCCCGACCATCGGCGGCCTCGCCGACCGGTTGACCGCCCTGCGCACCCAGCCCGCCTACGAGCATGCGCTGGATGCGGGTAAGCGGATCCTCAAGAGCATTCCGCGCGTCGGTGAATCCGCGTACTCGATGGTGCATGCCGTGAAGGCCGGGATCAAGGATGCGGTGAGCCCGCAGGAGCTGTTCAGTGATCTCGGGTTGAAGTATGTCGGGCCGGTGGACGGCCACGACACTGTCGCGCTGGAGGCGGCACTGCGGCGGGCGAAGGATTTCGGCGGGCCGGTGGTCGTGCATGTGGTGACGCAGAAGGGGCGCGGCTATTCGCATGCCGAGAACCACGTCGCCGATCAGATGCACGCCTGCGATCCGATCGACCCGCTCACCGGTCGTCCGCTCGGCGGCCCGAAGGCGCTCGGGTGGACGTCGGTGTTCTCCGAGGAGTTGATCGCGCATGCGGACAAGCGCGACGATATCGTCGCGATCACCGCGGCCATGCCCGGACCTACCGGTCTGGCGGCATTCGGGGAACGCTTCCCGGAGCGGATGTTCGATGTCGGCATCGCCGAACAGCATGCGATGGCATCGGCCGCCGGACTCGCCCTCGGCGGCATGCATCCGGTGGTGGCCATCTACTCGACCTTCCTCAACCGTGCCTTCGACCAGTTGCTGATGGATGTCGCGCTGCTGAAGCAGCCGGTGACGGTGGTACTGGATCGCGCCGGAATCACCGGTCCCGATGGCGCCTCGCACAATGGCATGTGGGATCTGTCGGTGCTCGGCATCATTCCCGGCATGCGCGTCGCGGCCCCGCGTGATGCGGCGACGTTGCGTGAGGAGTTGGCTGAGGCGCTCGCGGTGAGCGACGGGCCGACCGCCATCCGTTTCCCGAAGGGAAGTGTGGCCGAGGATATCTCGGCCATCGAGCGGCTCGATGGGGTCGATGTGCTGCGGCTGCCCGAGCGTGAGGGCGGGTCTGCCCGAGCTCAGCGCGGTGATGTGCTGCTGGTCGCGGTCGGGCCCTTCGCGTCGACCGCGGTCGCGGTCGCGGATCTACTGGAACCGGAAGGTATTTCGGTCACGGTCATCGATCCGCGTTGGGTGCTGCCGGTTTCCGACACCGTCGTCAAGCTCGCCGAAAACTACCGTCTCGTGGTGACTTTGGAAGACGGCGGTCTGCACGGCGGGATCGGGTCCACCGTTTCCGCTCGATTGCGCGGCGCGGGCTTGGATGTGCCCACCCGTGATCTCGGTGTGCCGCAGCACTTCCTGGACCATGGTTCCCGGAATGAGGTGCACGAGGAACTTGGTTTGACGGCTCCAGATATCGCTCGGCGCATCTCGGGCTGGCTCGACGCGCGCTGAGGGCGTATGCCGCGCGGCGCTGATCGGTCTGGGCGGCAATATCATTGGTGCCTTCCGCCGGTGATCGCGGCATTGCCGACGGGCACCTGATGCCAGTCCGATTCGGCACGCTCCTGTCGTCATTCCACGGGCGATAGCCTTTTCGCGTCTGCCGATGTGGATGATCATCGCCGCTTTGGTGCTGGCAGTCGTGAGTTCATGGCCGCCTCGCGTCGGCGACTAGCGTGCCGCGTTACGGCGATGGGAAGCACGGACTTTCACACGGTTACCGCATACGTCCATGGAACACCAGGTGCGGCCGCGGTTGCGGGAGTGGTCGAAGAAGGCCCAGCGGCAGCTCGGTTCTCGGCAGGTCTTGAGACGTGACCAGGTGCCTGCCGCGACGGCGGTGGCGACGTCGGCGAGCAGGGTGGTCAGGGCGTGGTCGACCACATCGTCGGTATTCGGGACGAGGCTGGGCGGGGTGCTGGTCACGTTCAAAGTCAGCGGGAGCGTCGCGGTGAGTGCGGCGAGTTCGGCGCGTGCCGCCGGGTTCAGGCCATCCGGTCGCGGGCTGGCGACGGGTTCGGCGTTGTTCGTGGCCAGTAGTGCACGTAGGCCCTCGCGGATACGGACGGCTCGCTCTTGTGCGGCAGTATCGGCGGTGCCCTCGGGCAGCAATTCGTGTGCGCGTAGCCAACTCGTCAATTCTTCGGGTGTCCCGAGGGTGTCGCCGTCCGCGCGGCGGGTGTTGACGAATTCCACCAGACGAGCGAGCGCCGCGGGTGCGGCATCGACTGTGTCGGACATGCGATCCATAGTAACTCCCCATTGACGATGGCTGGTTACCTAACTACCGTTTTGAAAACACTAGTTATCACGAGCGGGACACCGCTCCGGTATAGGAGGGTCAGTCATGGGATCGGTCGAGAGAGAGATCATCGTCGAGGCGCCCGTCGAGCAGGTGTGGGCGATCATCGGCGACTTCGCACATGGCCCGATCCGAATGGCGCCCGGCTTCGTCACCGACAGCACTCTCGATGGTCCGGACCTGCGCATCGTCACCTTCGAGAATGGCACGGTGCTGCACGAGCGGTTCATCGCACTCGACGAAGCCGAGCGCAGGATCGTGTTCTCCATCGTCGGGGGGAGTGTCACTCCGGCGCACGACAACTCGTCCATGCAGGTATTCCCGCACGCCGACGGCAGCCGTTTCGTCTGGATCCACGACACCCTGCCGCACGAACTCGCCGACGCATTCGGCACGTCCATGGAGCATGGCTTGGAGGTCTTCAAGCAGACCGTCGAGAACGCCGTCTCGACCGCATACTGAACGCGGAGTTCGGCCTACGCGTCGGGGGTCGGGATCAGGGCGGCAGCCAGTCGGGGGACCGCGAGTTCGCGTTGCCATGGTCGGGCCCCGCCCGACTTGAGGAATCCATCGATCGCGGCGGAGAGATCGTCGAGCTCGCCGACATGGTCGTAATCGGGCAGTCCGTCCCAGCACAAGCGGCGCACCAGATCGGGGGAGAGCAGATTTTCGACCGGAATCGCGTACTCGATGGACAGTTCACCCATTGCCGCGCGCGCTCGAGTCAGTCGTGCGGCGGCGACCGGATCGCGGCGCTCCCAGCGGTTCACCGGCGGCGGACCTTCGAATGGTTGGGTAAGGGCTGGTAGGTCGGTGTCGGCGAGGGTACGGCCGCGGTCGACCGCGGCGAGCCAGTCGCGGGAGTAGCGGCGTTGGCGCGGTCCGCCAAAGATCGGCAGGGTGCGCAGTTGGGCGATGGTGCGCGGTTCGGCATTCGCGGCGGCGATGATCGCGGCATCCGGGAGAATGCGGGCCGGTGCGACATCGCGGGTGCGCGCGAGGGTGTCCCTTGTGGTCCACAGTTCGCGCACGATGGCCAGTTGCCGGGTGCGGCGCAGGGTGTGGATGCCGGAGGTGCGCCGCCATCGATCGGCCTTCGGCGTACCGGGTTCGGTGGTCCGAACATGCTCGAATTCCTGTGCCGCCCAGTCGGTCTTGTGCTGGACCTCGAGCGAGGCGGCCACCTCGTCGCGCAGCTCGAGCAGCAATTCGACATCGAGTGCGGCGTAGTTCAGCCAATCGTCGGGCAGCGGCCGAGTCGACCAGTCGGCCGCACCGTGACCCTTGCGCAGCGCCCGGCCGAGCAGTCGTTCCACCATGGCCGCCAGTCCGACGCGCTCGAATCCGGCCAGTCTGCCGCCCAATTCGGTGTCGAACAGGCGCGCCGGGCGCAGACCGAGTTCGGCGAGTCCTGGCAGATCCTGGTCCGCCGAATGCAGCACCCATTCCAGATCGTTGATCGCGGCGGCCAGCGGTTCGAGCGCATCGGCGACCGGAATCGGATCGATCAGGAAGGTGCCCGAACCGGCCCGTCGCAACTGGATCAGGTATGCGCGCGCCGAATACCGGAAACCGGAGGCGCGTTCGGCATCGACGGCCAGCGGACCGGTGCCCGCGGCGAGCCGAGCCGCGGCATCGGCGACCTCCTCGGCGGTGACGAGCACGGGCGGCACACCGTCGGCGGGCACGAGCAGCGGCTCCGCCGTGCTTTCTGGTGGCGTGTTGCTTCGCTCGGACTCGTCTGCTACCGACATAAACCTGAACTTTACGTGGCGATCAGGTGTGGTCGTTGCTGGTATACGACTCCGGTCGCAGATGGGTGATTCCGGCGGGTGGTAAACCGGCCGCATAGGCCAGTACTTCGCAGAAGCCTTCCACATGCGGGCGCATATCGGTGGTCATCGCGGTCCACGAGGCGCGCAGCTCCAATTGGTGTGCGCGCGGTGGTCCGGCGATATCGCCGTAGCGCACCGAACTGGTGGAGGTGACGGTGCCGCCGAGTGCGGTGAACGGTTCGCCGCGGAATTCCAGCGCGTCGACCAGCCAGCTCCAGGCGACCTCGGGCAACAGCGGGTCGGTGGCCAGTGCGGCATCGATATCGGCCTGGATGTAGGCGACCAAGCGGAAGATGCCGTGCCAGGCCTCGGCGCCATCGGGATCGTGCAGCAGGATCAGCCTGCCGAAAGCATCGCCCTCGGAATCGACCGGCACCACATTTGTTTCGGCGTGTTTGACTTCCGCGCCCAGTGCGTAGGAAAAGGGTGCCAGGCGTTGAGGCGGTCGGATCGGTGCCAGCTCGATTCGAGGGTGCACGGTTGCGGTGCCCATCGCATCGACCGCGGCGCGAAATTGAGCTGGCTCGCCGTTGGGTCCTTCGGTCGGTGCGGCTCCGTCGCGGAAGTCGAGCGGTGTCACGGAAGCGACGGTAGACCTTGCGTGCCCGGCGCAGTCGGAGGCGCGCCGCTAGCGGGCCTTGCGGGCCGCATACGATAGGCGGTGATGAGCACTCATACCCGTCGCCGGTTGACCGATGCACCGTTCCTGGCCGCCGCCACCGGCGCCGCACCGAGCCGTCGTCCGGTGTGGTTCATGCGCCAGGCCGGACGGTCGCTGCCCGAGTACCGCGAACTGCGCAAGGGCATCGGCATGCTGGAGTCGTGCTTCGATCCGGAGCTGGTGTGTGAGATCACCCTGCAGCCGATCCGGCGCCACGGTGTCGATGCGGCGATCTTGTTCTCCGACATCGTCGTTCCGCTGAAGGCGGCCGGTATCGATCTCGATATCGTGGCCGGTGTCGGACCGGTGATCGCCGCACCGGTGCGCACCATCGCGGATGTGCGCGCACTGCCGCGGCTGCGCCCCGAAGAGGTCGGCGCGGTGACCGATGGTGTGCGGCTACTGACCGACGCGCTCGGCGACACACCGCTGATCGGATTCGCCGGTGCGCCTTTCACGCTCGCCTCGTATCTGGTCGAGGGTGGGCCGAGCAAGAACCACGAGCGCACCAAGGCGATGATGCACGCCGACCCGACGACCTGGCACGAGCTGCTCGGTGTCCTGACCGATATCACCATCGCATTCCTGCAGGCGCAGCTGGCAGCCGGTGTGGACGCGGTGCAGCTGTTCGATTCCTGGGCCGGCGCACTCTCGCTGACCGACTATCGAGAATTCGTGCTCCCGCATTCGGAGCGGGTATTCGCGGAGGTGGCCGAGGCCGGCGTACCGCGGATCCACTTCGGGGTGGGGACCGGTGAGTTGCTCGGTGCGATGGGGGAGGCGGGCGCCGATGTTGTCGGCGTCGATTGGCGGGTGCCGCTGACCGAGGCGGTGCGTCGGGTCGGACCCGGAAAAGCGTTGCAGGGCAATCTGGATCCCGCCGTATTGTTCGCCGGATCCGTCGCCATCGAAGCCCAGGCCCGGCGCATCGCGCACGAGGCCGATGAGGCGATCACGATGGGTGCGGCGGGTCATATCTTCAACCTCGGACACGGTGTGCTGCCCGATACCGATCCGGGTGTGCTGACGGCCCTGGTGCAATTCGTCCACGAGCTGTGATCGACTAGTCGTGGGTGCGAATCTTCGACCGGTGTCGCCGGGCAGGAGTCCGACCCGCGAGGAGGTCGCAGGTCGGGTCACCATCAGCTCGCCGCGACTCGGTTCGACCCGCCTGGTGGCGGTGGACGGACCGGGCGGGGCAGGAAAGTCGACCTTCGCAGCGTCTTTGGCGGCGCTGTGCCATGGGCAGGTGGTGCACACCGATGACTTCGCGGACGGAAATAACGAACTTCCAGGGTGGGCGCGGCTGGAGGAGCAGCTGCTGGAGCCGATCGGTCAGGGCCGTACCGGTCGATATCAGCGATATGACTGGGATGAGCGGTCTTTGGCCGAATGGCACGATGTCGCACCCGGGGGAGTGCTCATTCTCGAAGGCGTCTCCTCGGCCCGCGCGGCCGTCCGCGATCGGCTGTCGCTGGCGGTCTGGATCGACACCCCGCGCGCGGTGCGTCTGGCGCGCGGCCTCGAACGCGACGGTGCCCACACCTTGCCACTATGGGAGCAGTGGATGGCCGCCGAAGACGCTCACTTCGCCGCCGAGCACACCCGCGACCATGTGGACCTGATCATCCCCGGTGCGCCTAACCTCTCCGCAGACGAATGACGTAAGGGACGGGTCGCGCAGATTGCGCCGAGGGTGTGGCCGTAAATGGCTGTGCGACAGCGCAATCCGGAGATCGGCTAGGGCTCGCCCGGTCCGATCACCACGTCGAGCACAGCGGCCGCTTCGGTGGCGAGTGTCTCGCCGGCGTCGCTTTGTCCGGCGAGTTTGCGCAGCAGTGCCTGTTGGAACAGTCCGTCGAAAATGGCGTAGGCCGTGGCGGAGGGGACCAAGAGTGGTCGACCAGACAGCTCGGCGAAGCGGTCGACGACGTTACGGATCATCTCTTCGCGATGGCCGTCGATTTCGAGCACGTCCTCGCGGAAGGACTCCTCGAACAAACTCTGGTTGCGCAGGTCGTACCAGAGCCGGTGCAGCGGCGCGTCGGCGTCCAGCGTGGCCGCCATCGCGGCGCCGAAGTCGTGCCGGAGCTGTTCGGCCGTTGTCGCGGCAGTGACGATGTCGTCGTAACGGGTGACGCACACCTGCTCGTACTGTCGCACCGCGTGGGTGATCAGTTCGACCTTGTCGTTGAAGTAGTAGTGCATCACCCCGTGGGTGAACTCGGATTTTTGCGCGATCTCGCGCAGGCTGGTCCGGGCGTAACCGAGTTCGGCAAGGGTGTGCAGCGCGGCGGCGGCCAGCTGTGCGCGCCGCTCGCCGAACTTGTCGACCTGCCGGCGCGCGATGCGATCCCGCCTGGTCTCGACGATTTCGGTCATCGTGGCTTCTCTCCGTCACCGCTCATATGAATTCGCCCAGTGTATCGCGGCATCGGCAAGGAGCGCCCCGCTGGTTTAACGACCGTGTAAGAAAAGCTTGACGACTGTCATAAAAAGTCTTGACAGTCGTCAAGGATGCGCGCAGACTGTGATCCACGTCGCATCCGATCGGTCGAATGCGAAAGCCGAATGGACGATCTCGAGGAGGAGATGGGCGGATGAGTGGGTACGACCTGACCGGGCGCACGGCCCTGGTAACCGGTGGTGCGCGAGGACTCGGCGCGGGTATGGCCGAGGCGCTGGCCCGCGCCGGGGCTGCGGTCGCGATCGGCGATGTGCGCGAGGACCTCGGCAAAGAGACCGTTGAGGCATTGCGGGCCGCCGGCGCGACGGCCGAGTTCGTGCCGCTCGATATCACCGAGGACGCGCAGTGGGCGCAGGCTGTCACCGATACCGTCGCCGCGCTCGGCGGCCTGGACATCGTGGTGAACAACGCCGGTGTCGAAATCACCAGTCTGATAGTGGATCTCGACCCGGAAGAAGTGCGCAGGATGCTCGAGGTGAATGTGCTCGGGACCGCGCTGGGCATCAAGCACGCGCTGCGCGCGATGCGCCCCGGCGGCGCGGCGGGACGCGGTGGCGCCATCGTGAATATCGCCTCGGTCGCCGCCACCATCGCCTTCCCCGGCATTTCGGTGTACTCGGCGACCAAATCCGCAGTGGACCGGCTCACCAGAGTCGCGGCGATGGAATCCGGCAAACTCGGCTACGGCGTGCGCGTGAACTGCGTGTATCCCGGACTCGTTCCGACCGAGATGGGTGCTCGGTTGGCCGACGATGTCGCGCGAATCGGGTTGTTCCCCAGTGCCGAAGCCGCGGTCGGCGCGGTCGTCGAGCAGACACCGCAGGGCCGCCTGGGGGAGGTCACCGATATGGCCGATGCCGTGGTTTTCCTCGCCTCCGATGCCGCGCGCTTCATCACCGGTGCTGGTCTGCCGGTCGATGGCGGCATGGGCATGTGACCACAGACGACAACGAAAGGTTCGAGATCTCATGAGCACCGATAAGCCCGTAGTCGTCTACGGCGCATCCGGATACACCGGCCGTCTGGTCTGTGAATATCTCCGCGAATTCAATATTCCGTTCATTGCCGCTGGCCGGGACAAGACCCGGCTACAGGAGGCGATCGACAAGATTCCCGGCATCGACACCGTCGCGCACGATGTTGTCGAGGTGGCGCACGATGTGGCACCGCTGAGCGAGCTGTTTCGTGGTGCCGCGGTTGTCTGCAATACCGTCGGGCCGTTCGCGCAATACGGCCACGAGGTGGTGCAGGCCTGCCTGGCCGCGGGGACCCACTACCTCGACACCACCGGCGAACAGGATTGGCTCATCGACTGCGATGAGCAATACGGCGCCGAGATGGCCGCGCGCGGTCTGCTGCTCGCGCCGGGCGTCGCGCAGATGTACACCACCGGCGAGATCGCCGCGAACATCTGCTTGGAAACACCTGGTCTGGACACGCTCGATATCCAGGTCTTCTGGAAGGGCTTTCCGACGGTCGCGTCCACCAAGACGATCCTGGTCAATGCCGCACTGTCCAAGGCCTATTACCTCGAACAGAACCACTATGTGGAGTGGGCCGCGGATGCAGGACTCTACGACGTGGTGGTGCCCGGTCAGCATGAGATCGGGCTCGCATTGCCCTGGGGCGGTACCTCCCATCCGGTGTGGTTCAAACGCGATCCGCGGGTCGCGAATGTGAAGGTGCTTGGCGGCGTATTCAATCGGCCCTTGATGCAGGGCGTGCCGCAGATCGTGCAGGCGGTCGTCGAACAGGTGAAAGACCTTCCTGTGCAAGAGAAATACCGGGTCCTCGCCGAACAGGCCGCACTGGTTCGCGACGAGATGCCGCCGCGGGAGAATCCGCGCATCAATACCTCGCTCGATTCGGTGCACGCGTCCGGACCGCTGGGACGTGCCCACTGCGTGATTTACGGGAACTGCAACTACAAGCAGACCGGTCTGCTGCAGGCGTTTGCCGCGAACGCGCTGTTGCAGACGGCGCCGATGCGAACCGGGTTTGCCTCGGCATGCCAGGCCTTCGGCCATCGAGAACTGCTGGGGGCGTTGCGGGGTTTCGGGCTGGTCGGTGAACCAGTACTGAACGTGCACCGTTGATCGTGGCCTCGGGCCACGGGTGGGTCGGCCCACCCGTGGCCCGAATTGGCCACTCCCACAACAGCTTATACAGAGGATTACCGTGCGTTTGACCGACTATCTCGACAAGGGGGCCTCGCTCGGCGAGACCGCACCCTGCCTGACCATGAACGGGCACACGTTGACCTATGCGCAGGTTCAACGATTGTCGTGGCGCGTCGCCCGTGCACTGGCGCGATCGGAAATCCAGGCCGGTGAACGGGTCGCGATCTTGTCGGCGAACGACACACTCGCGTTTGCTTGCGTTTTCGGCATAGCCCGCGCCGGTGCGGTGTGGTGTCCGATCAATCCACGCAACGAGGCGGCGGAGAATCGCGAACTGCTCGACCTCTTCGATTGCACCTGCCTGATATTCCAATCCGCCTTCGCGCCACTGGTTTCCGCCATCGCACCGCGACTACCGGGGCTGCGGACACTGGTCTGTTTGGACGGAGATGCCGCCAATGCAGCATCTTTCGACGACTGGGTGCGCGAATGTCCCGATGGTCCGTGGCAGGTCGAGCCCATCGATGATCTCGCCATGTTGGTCGGCACCGGTGGCACGACCGGACGGCCGAAGGGGGTCCGGCTCACCGGCCACAATATCGAGACGATGACCGCATTGACCCTGATGAGCTATCCGTTCGAACCCCGGCCACGCTACCTGGCACTGGCACCCCTGACCCACGCGGCGGGCGTCCTGTGCTTCCCGATCCTGACCCTCGGCGGTGAGATCGTGGTGATGCCCGCCCCGGAACTCGGTGAATTCCTCACGCTGATCGAACGCCATCGGATCACCCACACCTTCCTGCCGCCGACGCTCATTTACATGCTGCTTGATCATCCGGCGTTGTCGGACGCGAATCTCAGCTCGCTGCGGTGCCTTTGGTATGGCGCCGCGCCGATGTCGACCGCCCGGCTCGCCGCGGCGCTGGATCGGATCGGACCGGTCATGGGCCAGCTGTTCGGACAGTCCGAAGCGCCCATGATGGTTGCCACGCTGGCACCGAAAGATCACTTCCGTCCCGACGGCTCGATCGCTACCGAGCGACTGTCATCGGCCGGACGGGCGACCCCGCTCACCCAGGTGGCCATCATGGCTGCTGATGGTCGACTGCTTCCGGCGGGTGAGCGCGGTGAAATCGTCGTCAAGGGTCCGCTGGTGATGGCCGGGTACCACAAGAATCCGGATGCCACCGCCGAGGTGTCACGGTACGGCTGGCATCACACTGGGGACATCGGTTACCTCGATGCCGACAACTACCTGTACATCGTCGACCGCGCCAAGGACATGATCATCACCGGCGGATTCAATGTGTATTCCGCCGAGGTCGAACAGGCGTTGCTGACTCATCCGGCGGTCCAGGACTGCGCGGTCATCGGACTCCCCGACGATAAGTGGGGCGAGCGAGTCACCGCCGTCGTGCAATTGCATCTCGGCCATACCGTGACCGGCGACGAACTGCGCGAGCACACCAAGGCGCGCCTCGGCGCAGTGAAATCTCCCAAACAGGTGGAGATCTGGGCCGATCTGCCGCGCTCCAAAATCGGCAAGGTGCTCAAGCCGGAGATCCGAGAGCGGCTGCGCGTCGACCGTTGAATACATCCGTCCGATGTTCGGGCTGGGGGTGGGTGCCGACCGTGTGTTCGGTCACGAAGGTGAGGGGTCTGGTCGGTGTGGATCCGTCGGCGGGCTACGGTCGCGATATGAGAATCGCGGTGGTCGGCGGCGGGATCAGCGGGCTTGTCGCGGCGTACCGGTTGCGGGGACTGCTGGGCGCGCAGGCCGAGATCGTGGTCATCGATCGGAGCGCGCGGCTCGGCGGGATTCTGTATACCGGCGAATTAGCCGGGGAGCCTTTGGATCTCGGGGCGGAGGCGTTCGTCGGGCGGCGGCCGGAGGTGCCCGCGCTCCTGCGCGAACTCGGGCTGGAATCACAGTTGGTGGTGCCCGCGGGATTGCGGCCACTGGTGTGGGCGCAGGGCAGCGCGCATCCGCTGCCCGAACGCACGCTGATGGGCATCCCATCGGATGCCGAGTCGATGCGCGGGTTGGTCGATGCCGAAACGCTCGAGCGGATCGAAGCGGAGGCGCGGCGGCCGCTGGCCTGGTATCCGGGCGCCGATATCGACGTATACAGCCTGGTCGCCGACCGGTTCGGTGCGCAGGTCGCCGAGCGCAGCGTCGATCCGCTGCTCGGTGGCGTCTATGCGGGCAGTTCGCGCTCCATCGGAGTGCGCGCCGCACTGCCGACCCTGGCCGCGGCCCTCGACAACGGTGCGTCGAGCCTTACCCAGGCGGTGGCCGCCGCTATGCCGCCGCCCTCGAACGCGCCGGTTTTCGGCGGCCTTCGCGAGGGCTACCGGGTTCTGCTGGATGCGTTGGCCGCGAAATCCGAGGCGGAATTCGTCACCGCGGCCTCGGCCACCCATCTCACCCGCGCGACCCACGGTTGGGTACTCGAACCGATCGGTGTGGTGGATGCGGTGGTGCTGGCGACCCCGGCTCCGGCGACCGCGAATCTGCTGCGCTCCTTCGCACCGGCCGCCGCATCGGCTGCCGCGGGCATCGAGCTCTCCTCGTCTGTCGTTGTGGCTCTTGCCCTCCCGCGTGAGACCGCGCTGCCGCAGAACTCCGGCATCCTGGTTGCTACCGGAGAATCTTTGCGCGCCAAGGCATTCACCTTGTCGAGCCGCAAATGGACCCACCTCGCCGACCGCGAAACCGCAGCCGTCCGAGCATCATTCGGCAAATTCGGCGATGACTCTACCCAGGCCTGGTCCGATGCCGACCTCATCGCCGCCGCCACCGAAGACCTCGCCGCCGTCACCGGGGCCACCATCGAACCGATCTCCGCAGCGGTCCAACGCTGGCCGGGTGGCCTCGCTCAATACGCACCGGGCCACCTCGACCGCGTCGCCGAAATCGAATCCACTACAGCTGATTTCGACGGCCTCGCCCTGGCAGGCGCCTACCTCCACGGCGTCGGCGTCCCCGCCTGCGTAGCCTCCGGCACCGCCGCCGCCCACCGCATAGCCACCACCCTGACCCACACCAGCACATCCTGATCGGGTCCGCGATACCGCGAATTGCCGCCATGCGATAGCCGTGACGGATACGGGTGTGCGGGATCGGTGTGGCCCCGTCGGTCCGCGCCCAATTGCTCGGCGGGGCGTACTCGAGGAACGCATTCACATCCAACAGTTCACCCCGACCGACTGGCGAGTGGACGCTTGCTAGAGGTAACCGGCAGTCTGCTCGCGCCGGAAACCCGGTGCGAGCATCCCCGTCGGGCCGGCCCACACGGATGCCTCGATGCGGCACAGTGGCACGATAGGAATCATGGCGCGACTCGACTATCAAGCACTCAATTCCACCATCCGCTACCTGATGTTCTCGGTGTTCCAGGTGCAGCCGGGGGTGCTGGGGGACGACCGCGAGGCCGCCATCAAGGAGGCGCGGGCATTCTTCGATGGGCTCGCCGAGCGCGATGTCGTGGTGCGCGGCATCTATGACGTCGCGGGGATGCGTGCCGATGCCGACTTCATGATCTGGTCGCATGCCGAGCGGGTCGAGGAGTTGCAGTCGGCGTACGCGGATTTCCGGCGCACCACCGAACTGGGCCGGGCCAGCGCGCCGGTCTGGAGCAATGTGGCGCTGCATCGGCCCGCCGAATTCAACAAGAGCCACATTCCGGCGTTCCTGGCCGGTGAGGATGCGGGCAACTACATCTGCGTCTATCCGTTCGTGCGCTCCTACGAGTGGTACCTGCTGCCCGATGAGGAGCGCCGCAAGATGCTCGCCGACCACGGCAAGGCCGCGCGCGGCTACCCGGATGTGCGTGCCAATACGGTGAGCTCGTTCGCCCTCGGGGACTACGAATGGATCCTCGCCTTCGAGGCCCCGGAACTGCACCGCATCGTCGACCTCATGCGCGACCTGCGCGCCACCGAGGCCCGCCTGCACGTGCGCGAAGAGGTGCCCTTCTTCACCGGTCCGCGCGTCGAAATCGAAAAACTCATCGCCGCGCTGCCCTGATCACCGATCGCTCGCGCATGCCCGAATTTTTGGGGGCATGCGCAACAAGCCGATCGGTCTGTATCTTTCCTTCGGCGCCGCGTTCGTTCTACTCTGCTGCACTGCCCGAGGGGTGTAGTTGCAGAGCGATGGAGTTGATGCAATAGCGCTTATCAGTGGGCGTGCCGTATCCCTCGCCCTCGAAGACGTGGCCGAGGTGGCTGTGGCAATTCGCACACAGCACTTCGACCCGGTGCATGCCGAGTGTGTCGTCGGAGCGCAGAATCACCGCCTCCGACTTCGCCGGGTCGAAGAACGAGGGCCAACCGCAATGCGAATCGAATTTCTCGGTGCTGCGGAACAATTCGGCCCCGCACGCTCGGCACACATAGACGCCCTCGGTCTTGGTGTCGGTGTACTCGCCGGTGAACGGACGTTCGGTCGCGGCCTGTCGCAGCACCGCGTACTCCTCCGGATTCAGCTTGGCCTTCCACTCCTGTGGGGTCAGCTGAATCCGGGGCGCGGGCAGGGACGTGTCGGCGTCAGAACTCATTGCTCCACGCTAATAGGTTTTCCACGCCCGTGCCGACTGTCCCATCGCTATTTGAGCGCACTCGCCCGCGGTTCATCGAGCAATTCGCTGCCGTTTGTCGCCTCGTCGGGAGTGCTTTCGTATGCCGTCTCCGGCTCGACCACCCGCGGCGCCTCCTCGGCGGCATTCCGCGAATCCGGGGCCGAGCGCATCCACGCCGGATCGATTCCGAATGGCAGCCGACCTTCCCGTCGCGCCGCAAGATAGCGGTCGACCAGCACACACGCGATGACGATCAGCAGCAGACCCCAGCCGAAGGTGATGCGCAGATATTCCAGGTTGCGTCCGAAGCCCTGCCAGCGATCCGAGAGCCACTTGTCGTAGGACATGAATCCGAACACCGCCAGCCACGCCGGCCAGTTCCGCATCACCGAATTGCGCAGCACCACCGACATCAGCAGCGGGAACAGCATCATCGAGTAGTACATCTGCCCCAGTGAGGACAGCAGGAACGAGGCGGTCATCAGCACACCGGAGGAGGTCGTCACGAAGAACAGTTCATCCTCGCGGTAGTAGCGGTACAGCAACCACAGCGTGATGGCGACGACGACGCCCATGACGATCCGGACACCCCAGGTCAGCCACAGCGGCAGACCGTAATACGCCGCGTTGCCGACGATCGCGCTGTTGAAGTAGTCCCGGGATTCGAAGATGTAGCGCGCGGTGCGGGTGAAGAACTTGTCCGCGTCCTTCGACAGTGGCCAGGCGATAGCGGTGAGCGCCACCGGAACACCGATGGCGGTGTAGAAAACCTTCCACTGTCCGCGCGCCGCCGCGATCAGTACCAGCGGTGCGAGCGTGGGTTTCACCGCGATACTCAAACCCAATATCGCACCGGCCCACAGATCCTGCCGCGTGAGCAGCAGCATGATGAAGGCCACCTCGGCCAGCAGTACGCATCCGTTCACATTGGTGAAAACCAGTGTGTTGATAACGGTTTCGGAGCTGAACATGGCGAGCAGCAGCACCGGCGCCGCCACCGACGACAGAGTGAACTTGAACAGCTTGAGCAGCAGATACCACGCCAGGATGATGGCGGCGGCATTGAGCAGGATGAAGCACCAGCGCGACTTCTCCGGGTCGATCAGCGCCAGGGGCGCGATCAGCAGCGTGCCGCTCGGGGGATACAGATAGTGCGGATCCACCAGGTTGTAATTCGCCGTGTACACCGGTCGGTGGTTGAGGAAGGCCAGCGACGCGTTGTAGACCGGTTTGAAGTCATCGGTGATGAACCCGTTGACTGCCTTGATGAAGATCCGGTTGAGCACAGTCATGACCGCAAGGGGCCAGAGTGCGAACTTGATCACCTCGGCGGTGGTGCGAGCGGTGCGAGGCTCGAGCTGTCGAAGTAACACTGGGGCACGGTACACCGGATCCGTACGCGACGGTTGCCGGGACCTACCTGGCGCGCCGATGTTAGGGGATGTGTCTTTGATTCGCTCGCGTTATGCGGGGCACGCCGTCCCATCGGCAGGCAGCTTGGCGTCCTTCAAATAGTCGGTGAGGGCCCGTTGTGCACAACCGGAATGGGCGAAGACCGGATGTCCCCAACCCTGCCAGGTGATCGCGGCCTTGCGCGCGCCCGCGGCGCCGAGCGCCCCGGTCACCGAGGCCTGACCGCCATCGCCCACCAGTGGATCCGCCACCCCACCGAGTACGAGAACCGGCAGGTCCAGCTTCTCCGGCAGCGGCGGTGCGGCACTGACCGGCCACGCGACGCATTCCATCATCCCGATCGCGGCCGACCTGCCGAACACCGGATATTTGGCACCCCAGGTGTCGGCGAGTTCCTTGGCCTTGGTGGGGCTCGGCGGCAGCTGGTTATCGGTGCAGCGGTTGACGAACTGACCATCGGCCGCGGTGGCGGCGGTTTCGCGCTGGATCAGCGTCCCGAGCGGGCCGCGATCGCCGCGCCCGGCGGCCGAGAGCGCGTCGGCGAGTTCGGCGATATGCGCTGACTGGTCGCGCGGACCGGCGAGGAACCCCGACAAACCAGTCAATAGCGCGTTCGCGGAGATATCGCCGAGTCCGCCGCTGCCCGCCTTGCGCACCAGATCGATGATCGCCGCTCGTGGGTCGGCGCCGAGTGAACAGTTGACTCCTGTGCAACGCTGGGCGAATGCGGTAACCGCCGCCTCCGCGCCCTGAACGCGCTGTTCGGTGCGGGTGACGGCATCGGTACCGACGGCCTCCGGCGAGTCCAGCACCAGACGCGCGAGGTGGTCGCCGAATTTCCGCGCGTAGCTGAGCGCGACCTTCGCGCCGTTGCCCGATCCGAGCAGGTCGATCCGATCGACCTGCCACTGCCTGCGCAACTGTTCGATGTCATCGGCGGCGTGCGGTGCGTCGAAGGTCCCTTCATAGGGCTGCAGGAAATCGCGGCAGGCAATGGTGGCGTCCTGGCTGAATCCGGTCACCGCTTCGATCGGATCGCGCGCGCCCGGTCCGAATTGCCCGTTATCGGCGAGGCCGCGGCGGGACTCCACGCTCATGCAGTCGATCGGTTGTGAGGTGCCGAGGCCGCGCCGGTCTACCGCGACGATCGGGCGGGTGGCCAGCAGACCGTTGGCCGCGCCGACAGCGAACCCGGCCAGTGTCGCGGTCGAGGAGCGGTCCGAGCCGGAGGTGATGACCAGCGGAGCGACATCGGTCGGGGTCTGCGCCAGCCGGGCACGCATGGCGCCGGTGCGGAAGTTGCCGAGCACGCCGCCGGTCGAATCAATCGGCGTGGTGTATTCGGCGCAGTCCAGGACCAGGCCGGACGGCGCGGGGCCGAGGCTGAGTAGGTCGAGCGTCGGTGTCGTGCAATCGCGCCAGGCCAGATCGGTTTTCGGGACACCGGCATCCGGCGGTGGCGCGATGACCGTGGTCGGGTGCGGACCCGCCCCGCCCTGTGGCGCGCGCTCGACGGCGACGCCGGGGCGATCGGAAGGTCCCGCACCGCATCCGGCGATCATGATCGAGAGTGTCGATGCCAGCACGACGGCCCGAGTCCAGCGCATGCGCTACAGCCTGCCAGGTTCGTGCGGTGTGTTCATGAACGGGTCCAGCGGGTCAGCATGGTGCCGTCGTCGTCGAGCAGGATATGGCCGCGCACCATCGGTACCCGGAATTCGTGTGCCGACAGCGAGATTCGGCGCGCGGTGCCGCCCACCAGGATCGGCGAGGTGGTGACGCACAGTTCGTCGACCGCATCCGCCTCCAGCAGCTCACCGAACAGATGCGGGCCGCCCTCACACAGCACGCGCCGCAGTCCGAGATCGGTGAGTGTGGTGATCAGGCCCTGCGGGGTGACCGCGACACCGCCCGCCTCGATGACATGCGCGCCCGCCTCGGCGAGTTGCTGTTTGCGATCCTCCGGTGCGGTGCTGGTCGTGATGATCAGCGTCGGAACTTTGGTCTCGGTGAACAGCCGCGCACCCGGCTCCAGCGAAGCGCTCGCGGTGACCACGGCGATCGGTGGCGGTGCGCCGTCGCGATGTCCGCCGATGCCGCGGTCGTACAGTGCCCGCCGGAAGACCGGGTCGGTCCCGGCGCCACCGTAGTTCTCCGCCCGCGCGGTGCCCGCGCCGACCACGATCACATCGGCCAATTGGCGCAGCAGCATGAAGACGGTTTTGTCGGCGGGGGTGCCGAGGCCCTCGGAGACATTGTCGCTGGTTGCGGAGCCGTCGATGCTGGAGACGAAATTGGCGCGGACCCAAGGGGCCTGGAGTTCGGTGGGGTACGCGTACAGGTCGGCCAGGTCCTCGCGGCTCAGTCCTGTGAGCTGGATCGCATTGTGGATACGCTGCATGAACAAAGATCACACCACGTCATTAGGCTTCCAGCATGCAAGAACGCCTTGTCGATCGCCATCCGGAGGTTCCGGCGGACCAGTTGGTCGCCCAGATGGTGCCACCGCCCATGTTCGACGAGGTCAGCTTCGCCTCCTACATCCCCGATCCCAATGAGCCGTCCCAGGCGGCCGCGGTCGGCAAGGCCGAGGGGTTCGCCGGTCAGGTCGCCAAGATCCATCAGGCGGTGAACAAGAAGAGCCTGTTCGGGAAGAAGAAACCGATCAGCGGTGCCGGGCTCTACCTCGACGGCGGCTTCGGTGTCGGCAAGACCCACCTGCTGGCCTCCGTCTTCCACAGCGCGCCCGCGCCGAAATCCTTCGGCACCTTCGGTGAACTCACCAATCTCGTTGGCGCACTCGGCTTCAACAACGCTCTCGAGCGGCTCGCGGCGAACAGCGTGCTGTGCATCGACGAATTCGAACTCGATGATCCCGGCGACACCATGCTGGTCTCGCGGTTGCTGACCGAGCTGTCGGCGCGCGGTGTCTCCATTGCCGCCACCTCCAATACCCTGCCCGGCCAGCTGGGGGAGGGTCGCTTCGCGGCACAGGACTTTCTGCGCGAGATCAAGAAGCTCGGTTCGATCTTCGAGGCGGTACGGGTCGACGGTCCGGACTACCGGCATCGCGATCTGCCGCCAGCACCCGAACCCAGCTCGCCGGAGTCGCTCACCGAACGTGCCGCTGCCACAACGGGTTCCACGCTCGACCAATTCGATGCGCTGCTGAAGCATCTGAGCACATTGCACCCGTCCAAGTACGGCGCGCTGATCGCCGGTGTGTCGTCGGTGTACATCTCGGATGTGCATCCGGTGACCGATCAGGCGGTCGCGCTGCGGATCGTCGTGCTTGCCGACCGTTTGTACGACGCGAGTGTCCCGGTGACGGTTTCGGGTGCGAAGTTGGATGAGATCTTCTCCAAGGAGATGCTCGACGGCGGATATCGCAAGAAGTACCTGCGTGCGATTTCGCGTCTGCTGGCGCTTTCGCGCTTCGAGGTTGCCGCGTAACCGTCGAGGATCGACCTACGCGGCCGAGCCGAACAGGAAAGTTGACCAACTCATACTTCACTTGATTGTGTAGTGGGCGTTCACGCCGAGTGATTGGAGCAGGCATGGTCCGTCGTTCCGTTCGGGTTCCGGTCGCGCTCGCCGCCGGTCTCACCGTCGCTTTCGGTCCAGTGGCGGGTGTCGCACCGGCCGACCCGGTCAGCGTCGCCGATCCGGTGACCTTCGATCGCGCACTGCCCCTGCAGGGCGTGCAGAACGGCCGCGACGCGGGCGGCTACCGCACCACCGACGGCCACTGGGTACGCACCGGGCTGGTCTACCGCACCGGTCAGCTCAACAATGCGACTCCGGCCGATCTGGCGGTGCTGACCGACCGTCAGGTGCGCGTGGTCGACGATCTGCGCACCGTCTACGAGCGGACCATCGCGGCCGACCGCGTGCCCGCGGGTGCGGTCGCGAATTGGAACGACGTCATCGGGCAAGCCCCGCCGCAAACTCTGATCACCACCCTCACCGGCGGCAATGACCTGTATCGCGCGTTCATCACCGCGCCCGGTGCGAACGAGGCGTTCGCCGCGGTGCTGCGCGACATCGTCGACGCCGACGGCGCCGTGCTGTTCCACTGCACCGCCGGTAAGGACCGTACCGGCTGGTCTTCCGCCGTCCTGCTGACCGTTCTCGGCGTGGACCGCGACACCGTCATGCGGGATTTCCTGCTGTCCAACCAGTACCGCGATGCCAGCCCGAACGATCCGCTCAATGGTGTTTCGGCCGCCTGGCTGGATGCCGCCTTCGATCAGGCAGACCGCAGTTACGGCAGTTTCGACAATTACATCCGCGAGGGATTGAAGCTGTCGGCCACCGATATCGGCGCACTGAAGGCGAAGCTGCTCGCCTAGGCGTGCTCCGCGTACCACCGATCGATCAGTGCGGGTAGCTCCTTACCCATCCACACGAAGAACTCGTGCATATCCCGAACCCGTTCGGCATCAGTACCATTCGGGTCGTCGAATAGGGCGAGCCCGCGCGCGGTCATATTGGTGAGATCGGTGTACATACCGCTCTGCTGGCGGGTCAGCTCGGGCAGGATTCCTGGCCGGATCGAGTAGTAGTCCTTGCGATCGCCCGGCTTGGAGATCTTGTCCACCCAGCGCATGGTGACCAGCGTCTTGAGTGCCGACGAAATGGAGCCCTTGGAGGCCTGCAGCGCATCGGCGATCTGGCCGAAGGTCTGTTCCGGCGGATCGCTGACCAGCAACCACCCCGCGGCCCGACCCGTCATCCGGACCAGGCCCATCCGCTCCAGTACGAGCGCGAAATCCTCGACGAATGCCAACTTTTCCGGAGTCGGTTCGGTGGCCTGCTCGTTGTCGGTGGTGCCCATCGGAGAAGTATCCCTTCCAGAATACGGGTAGCGGTATCGGGGCGGACCGAGTATGCCCGCCCCGGAGCGGTCGATCAGACCGCCAGATCGCGGCGATCGAAGGCACCTAGCCCCAGCACTAGGGCGGCGGCGGCCACGATGACGAGCACCGTCAGGTGGATACCGTTCCAGCCGTGCACGAGCGGCGCGCCGCCATTGGCCCAGTAGAAGGGTGAGAACTTGCGCACCGAGTCATCGCCGAGATTATTGGCCAGATAGCCAGCCACCGCGATCAGCGACGCCGAACCCAGTGTCACCGAACGCTTTCCGGTGGCCGCGCCGATCAGCAGCGTGATCGCGCCCACGACCAGCGCCAGCAACCCGAGCCCCGCGCTTGCCGCCACGATATTGCCGGTGGGTACGTTCAGCCCACCCTGGTCGACCCCCACGATCACGCTCAGGGTGAGCACGGCGGTCGCGCTCGCCGTCTGCACGGCCAGCGCGGCGAATCGCTGCAGCAGCAGATTCATCCGGTTGATCGGTTGGGCGAGAAGCAGATCCAGCATCCCGTTCTCCTCCTGCACCACCGAACGGCTCGCGAAGGTGACCGCGAAGATCAGCATCAGCAGCAGACCCATCAACGAGTACACCGTGGCGTTCAAATAACCACTGGCGCTGGCGAAATCGCTGACGCCCATCGCGTCGTACATCTTGTTCTGCTTGATATCGAGCGAGCCCTGCTCCTTCAGCGACTGATAGGACGGCAGGTACATCAGCGGGATGATGGCGAAGCCGATCGACCAGCCGATCAGGCCGCGCCGCTGTTCCTTCAAGGTCTGCGTGAAGATCGAGCGAGTCATGACGAATTCCCTTGTGCACTAGATGATTCAGGTAATAGAGGATCAGCGGCCGTAGCGGCTGAAGAAGATCTGTTCGAGATCCGGCTCGGTGGACAGCACACTCACCAGTTGGTATTTCGCGGCCATCTTGAACAGGCCGTCGACCTCGCCTTCGGTGGTGCAGCGCAAGGTTTTTCCGTCGACGAACACATCGCGCACGCCGGGCAGTTCGGCGAAGTCGTCGCCGAGGATGTCCTCGACGAAGACCAATTCGACCGAGCGCGGCGAACGCCTGCGCAGATCCTCGACATTCTCGGTGCCGAGCAGTTGACCGGCGCGCATGATGACCGCCCGGTCGGCGCTCTGCTGCACCTCGCTGAGAATGTGCGAGGACATGAACACCGTCTGCCCATTGCGCTTGGCCGCGCCGACCAGCTCGAGAAAGCGTTGCTGCAGTAGCGGATCCAGTCCGGAGGTGGGTTCGTCGAGGATCAGCAGATCCGGATTGTGCATGAACGCGGCGATAATGCCGACCTTCTGCTTATTGCCCTTGGACATCGCACCGACCTTCTTGGACAGATCCAGATCGAGCAGATCGGCAAGGTCGGTGATCCGCCTCGGTGCGACATCGCCGCGCAGGTCGGCCAGAAAGGTGAGCAGCTCACGAGCGGTATTGCGGCCCTCGATCTCGAGTTCACCCGGCAGGTAACCGATGCGCTTGCGCAATTGCGCACCGCCGACGCGCGGGTCGATGCCGAGCACCTCGACCCGGCCTGCGGTCGGTCGGATCAGATCCAGCAGGATCCGGATGGTGGTGGATTTGCCCGCACCATTGGGCCCGAGAAACCCGAACACCTCGCCCCGGCCGACCTCGAGATTCAGCCCGGTGAGTGCGACATGCTTGCCGTAGTGCTTGGTCAGGCCCTCCGTGCGGATCGCGGTGGTGGTCATGAGGCTCCTTAAAGAGATTTCTGATCCCGAGAAGTTCAGTGGAAACTGATGTGTTCAGTAAATGCTGAACACATCGAACTTGTCAAACCTGCTATCCGGCTACGATCCGGTCATGACGACGTTCAAGACCTGGGACGGACTGGAGCTCAACTATCGCGTGTGGGAGGGCGCAGGCATTCCGGTCGTACTGCAACACGGGGTAGTGGCCGATACGAATGCCAACTGGATGGCCACCGGGGTAGTCGGTGCCCTGCACGCCGCCGGGCACACCGTGGTGTCACTCGATGCGCGCGGGCACGGTCGTTCCGAGAAACCCCATGATCCGTCGCGGTATTCATGGGCGGGGATGGCACGCGATGTCAGCGCGCTCTACGACGAACTCGGCTTCGATCGCGTTGTGCAGGTGGGCTATTCGATGGGCGCGATCATCTCGCTGCTAGTGGCCGGCTCCGACGAGCGGGTGAGCAAGCTGGCGGTGGGCGGCATCGGCTCCGGTGTGCTCGATTGCGGCGGCGTCGACCGGCGCGTCATCGATATCGATGATCTGCGCGCCGCCATGCGCGGTGATGGCGCGGGCACACCACCGATCGCGATGATGTTCCGAATTCTCGCCGACGCGGTACGCGCCGATCGCGAGGCCATCGAGGTGGTCGCGACCGGCCTTGATGACGAGCCCATAAAGACCTTGGCCGATATCACGATACCGAGCCTGGTTCTGGCCGGCGATAACGACCCGTTCGCCGCGGAGCCCGATCGGCTCGCGGCCGCACTACCCGAGGCGACGTTGCGGATCGTGCCCGGCGATCATCTGATGGCCGTGGTGGATCCGAATTTCCATGCGGCGCTGGTCGAGTTCGTGGCCTGATTCGGTCAGAAGACCCGCCGCATAACGAAATCGTGGTGCAACTGGCTGCCCACCATGAATGTCTTGGCGCCGACCCGTTCGAATCCGTGCTCGAGATAGAAACGTTGGGCGCGCTCGTTCTCCTGGTTGACCCCCAGCCACACCGCGGCGACCGCCTCCTCGCGGGCCAGTTCCAGCGATGCGTTCATCAGCGCCTTCGACACCCCGGCGCCATGGTGGCCGGGCAGTACGTACATCTTGCTGATCTCGACGGCCGGCCGCAGGTCGACGGCCTTGGCGACGTCGGGATCGGCCGGGTCGCCGTGGTTCAACATCGCATAGCCGACGATATCGCCGTCCGCCATCGCCTTGAGCACGATCCGGGCGGGGTCGGTCAGATATTCGCCGAAGCGTTCACCGGAGAGCGCCTCGGCGATGAAGATCTCGATATCGTCCGCGGTGACGTGCGGCGGACAGGCCAGCGGAAAGGTCGCGGCCGCAACGTCACTGAGCGCCTCGGCGTCCCATATTCCGGCCCGGTCGACGGTGACTGGGATGTTGCTCATGTGTCCAGTACAGCACGACCATCGCTGGGCGCGGAAAGTTCATCCGGTTCGGAACGGGAATGGAATACCCGCGCGAGTGCGATTACGAGCGCCATGAACAGGACGGGAATCGCGAAACCGATCCGATGTCCGAACCCGGCGGCGATCGCGCCAACCAGCCCGCCGCCGACGAGTGTGCCCGCGTAGTTGAACAGATTCAGGCGTGCGATGAGTGCGTCGAGCTGGCGTCCGCTGGTCAGTTGTCCGGCCTCGCTGAAGCATAGCGGTGCGACGACGCCGGTCCCGAAACCGCCGATCAGGAAGCCGAGGATCGCGACAACCGGCCCGGGCGCGGCGACCGCGACGGTCAGTCCGAGTACGCCGATCGTCCCCGCGATGCGCACCACCCGGCGTCCGCCGAGCCGCCGCACCCACAGATCGCCGCTGAGTCGGGCGGCCAGCGACGCGCACTGATAGACCGCCAGCGCCAACGCCGCCGCGGACGAAGTGGCCAGCAGATCCTCCTTCAGATACAACGCCGACCAGTTGCTGACCGCGAGATCGATGGCGAATACGAGCGAGGCAGCGATGCCGAAGGCCAGGTACATGCGCAGCGGGACCATCCCGGATGCCCCGGATTCGCTGTCGGCCACTTCGGTCGGGCCGGATTCGGCTTCCGCCGCACCGAGTAGGCGTGGACCGAGCATCAATCCGATCACGAGAACGATGCCCGCCGCCGTCAACAGCGATTCGCGCAGCGTGACATCCATTGCCTCGCAGGCGGATACGAACAGCGCGCCGAGTATCGATCCGGCACTCCAGATCGCATAGAACGAGGACAGGATGAAGGTCCCGTATCCGTGCTGAATGAACACCCCCTGCATATTGGTGCTCGCGTCGACGATGCCGACCGCGATTCCGTAGAGCCCGAGGGTGATCAGCAGTGCGGGGGTGTTCGGGGCCAGCGCGATGGCGCATCCGGTGACTGTGATGCCGAGCAGGCCGATCCGCACCGTGACTCGACTCGACCATCGCGTGGCCACCTGCTCGGCCGCGACACTGCCGAGGCCCGCGAGGATCGAAACCAGCACCACCGAACCCGCGATCAGGCCATCGGACAGGCCGAAGCGATCCTTCTGCTGGGGCAGTTCGGTGAGCACCACCGCGAAGAAAAAGCCCTGCAACCCGAAGGCGAGCGAATTCGCGATCCGGGCTCCGCGCAGAACAGGAGAAATCGGTCCCATCCGCGGAGAGTATCGGCCCCGCCGTGGCCGTGCGTGGTGAATCTGTCGCGGTCATCCTTTCGTCGGATGCGATGCGCGCGAAGGTCATCCTCTGGTCAGATTCGGTGGCTACCGTCGGCGCGCGGGTAGTCGAGATCGGTGTCGCGTGCCACTATCGAAGGGGCGCAAGACAACTCGTGAACGGGAAGGGCCGTCGAATGAGAAAGCTGCCGCAGGACTTCTTTCATACACCGTATGCCTTCTACGAGGAGTTGCGCGCCGAAGGACCCGTGCACCCAGTCGAGTTGAATACCGGCGTCCGCGCTTGGCTGGTGGTGGATCTGGACGTCGCGCGTGAGGTGCTGCGCCATCCGGCCATCCGCAAGGATCCCCGCACCGCCGCCAGCCGCAAGGCCCGCGGCCTGCCCACCGATGACACCGGCGTCGGCGCGGTGAATGCCCGGATCAGCTACCACCTGTTGAATACCGATCCGCCGGGGCACGCCCGGCTGCGCCGATTGGTCGCGCCCGCATTCGCGCCCGCCCGGATCGAGGCGCTGACCCCGCGTGTGTTGGCGATCGCCGACGAACTCCTCGACCGGATCGCCGCGGGCGGCGCCGGCCGGGTGGATTTGTTGTCGGAGTACGCATTCCCGCTGCCCATCACCGTCATCTGCGAACTGCTCGGTGTGCCGGTGGCCGATCGCGCGGATTTCCGGGAGTGGTCGCGCATCATCGTCGAGCTGTCCACCGCGACGCCCGAGCAGGTCCGGCAGGCGACCGATGCCATCGCCGACTATTTCGAGCGGCTTGTCATTCGACGGCGGGCCGAGGGGCCGGGGGCGGATCTCGTCTCGGACCTGATCGCCGCCAACGCCGACGGTGACCGTCTCACCGACGACGAGCTGATCTCCATGGTGTTCCTCATCCTGGTCGCGGGACACGAGACCACGGTCAATCTGATCGGCAATACGGTGCTCACCCTGCTATCGGATCCGGCGCGCTACCGTGCGCTGCACGGCAACATCGAGGCCGTGCCCGCCCTGATCGAGGAGATGCTGCGCTACGACGGTCCAGTGAACGTCGCGACCTTGCGCTACACGACCGAACCGATCACGCTGGGCGGCACCGAAATCCCCTCGGGCGAGATGGTGCTCGTCGCACTGGGTTCGGCCAACCACGACGAACGGCACTTCGCCGACGCGGCAGAGTTCGATCCGCAGCGCTCCGCTTCGGGCCACTTGGCGTTCGGCCACGGCATCCACTACTGCCTGGGTGCGGGCCTGGCCAGGCTGGAGGCGCGCATCGCGATCACACGGTTGGTCGAGCAGTATCCGGATCTGCGTTTGGCCGCCGATGGTGGGGAATTGCGTTGGCGGGAGAGCATGCTCATTCGGGGATTGCAGGATCTTCCGGTCGAATTGGCCGGAGCACCAGCGCTGCGTTGAGTCCGGTATGGGTGTGCGTCTATCTGATGGACGGTCCCGTTGATCAGGGTGTGTGCCTCAGGGGCTTCCGTCATGCCGGACAACTGTGGGACAGTGCAGCGAACCGGTCGTAACGATGCGTCCGGTGCTGGATGCGGAGGGAAGATGACTGCGGCGTATCCACCCGGTCCGCCGATTCCCGCATTCCTGCAGGGCCTGCTGTATATCCGTAATCGCGCCCAGGTGCTGCCGCCGTTGCGGCGGCGCTACGGTGATGTCTTCTCGCTGCGTGTGCCGCCGTTCGCACAGAACCTCGTCGTATTCAGCCGCCCCGAAAACATCAAGGAAATCTTCGCGGGCGACCCGCGCGACCTGCACGCGGGCGAAGGCAATCAGATCCTCGGCCCGGTCATGGGCGAGCATTCGGTGCTGCTGACCGATGAGGCCGAACACGCCAGGGCCCGCCGATTGCTCATGCCCGCATTCAACGGCGCGGCCCTGCGCGGCTACCGCGATCTGGTCGCCGAGATCGCGGCCGCGGAGGTCGACCACTGGCCGTCCGGTTCGACGGTGATCACCCTCGACCGGATGAACGCGCTCACCCTCGAGGTGATCATGCGGGTGGTCTTCGGCGTCACCGATGGACGCACCCGGGCCGCGCTCGCACCGCGCCTCGGGCGCATCGTCGGTGTCGGTCCACTGCAGTACCTCGGCCTGATGAAACCGGCGCTGCAGAAGTATCCGCCGTGGAGATCCTTCCACGGCAATATGGCCGCCATCGATGATCTGCTGTATGCCGAGATCGCGGCCCGGCGCACCGCACCCGACCTCGCCGAACGCACCGACGTGCTGTCCCGGCTGCTGCAGGCGGGCGGCGATACCGATGCCGATCCGCCGCTGACCGACCCCGAATTGCGCGATCAACTCATGACCCTGCTGCTCGCCGGTCACGAAACCACCGCGGCGGCGCTGTCCTGGGCCCTACACGAATTGTCGGTCAACCCGCGGGTACAACGCGACGCCTACGAAGCGGTCCACACCGATGACGACAAGGCGCTCGAGGCCGTCATGAAGGAGGCGATGCGGTTGCGCACCGTCATCCCCGGCGCGGTCCGCAAACTCACCCGGGATATGACCATCGGCGGTTGGGAGCTGCCCGCGGGCACTGTGGTCAGCTGTTCGATCCTGCTCGCGCACCGCAGCCCGGCCAACTATCCCGATACCTGGACTTTCCGTCCGTCGCGCTTCCTCGACGGCGAGGTCGAACCGAATACCTGGCTGCCCTTCGGCGGTGGGGTGCGCCGCTGTATCGGCGCCGGATTCTCGCTGATGGAGGGCACAACGGTGCTGCGCGAGATCCTGTCCCGCTACACCCTGGCCGCGCCCGAGGGGGCGAAATCAGAGCGCGCACGGGTGCGCAATATCACCACTGTGCCGCGCGCGAAGGCCAGGATTGTAGTCACCCCACGTTCAACTTCGTGAAATCGCACCGAGGCTTTGCCGCATCCGCGTGAGCGACGTAATCTCCGTGCCATGACGAGCGGGAACCGCGTCGCAATCGTAGGTGCGGGCATCGCAGGCCTTGCCTGCGCGAAAATATTGCGCCAGGAGGGATTTCCGGTCGAGGTATTCGATCGGACCCCGGACGTCGGCGGAGTTTGGAGCGCGACGCGCCGGTATCCCGGTTTGCGCGCACAGAACAGCAAAAACACGTATCACTTCTCCGACTTCCCGATGCCCGACGACTATCCGCGGGTGCCGGACGGGCAGCAGATGCAGCAGTACCTCGACGGGTACGTGCGGCACTTCGGATTCGGCGAGAGCCTGCGCTTGGGCACCGAGGTGGTGGCGGCCGATCCGGTGGACAGCGGCTGGCTGCTGGAGATCCGTGACCACATCGGCGTTCACCGCACCTCCTGCGACCATCTGGTCATCGCGAACGGAATATTCAGTGAGCCCGCGGTGCCCGACTATCCGGGCATCGAGCGGTTCCGGCAGGCGGGTGGACAGGTCGGGCACACCTCGGAGTTCCTGGATGTCGAGTGGGCGCGTGGGAAATCGGTCGTGGTGGTCGGCTACGGCAAATCTGCCTGCGATATCGCCGAGGCAGTAAGCCATGTCGCGGCTTCGACGAATGTGGTCGCCCGGCGGCTGCTGTGGAAGATGCCGCGCAAGTTGGCGCGGGGGCTGGTCGACTACGAGCGGCTAATGCTGACCAGGCTGGGCGAGGCGCACTTCCGCTATCAGGAGCTCGGGCGGATCGAGCGGTTCCTGCACGGTTCCGGACGTAGCTTCCGCGAAAGCAATTTCGATGTGATTCAGGAGCTCGTCACCAAGAACTCGCATCTGCGCGAACTGGGTCTGGTGCCCGATGGACGCTTCGAGGATATCGCTGAGAGCACGGTCAGCCTGGTCACCGAGGATTTCTTCGAGCGGGTGGGGATGGGAATGATCGCGGTGCACCGCGACAGCACCATCACCGAGTTGGCCGCGAACCAGGTGCGACTGTCCAACGGCACGACCCTGCAGGCCGATATCGTCATCTGCGCGACCGGATTCCATCAGCGGGTGCCGTTCCTCACCCCGTATGTGCAGCGCCAGCTCACCGACGACGACGGCAATTTCCGCCTGTATCGGCAGATCCTGCCGATCGGCGTGCCCAATCTGAGCTTCGTTGGGTACAACTCCTCGGTCATCAGCACACTCAGCGCCGAGGTCGGCGCGCAGTGGACCGCGGCACTGCTGCGCGGCCGTCTTGCTCTGCCGACGCAGGAAGAAATGACCGCGCACGTCGACGAGCGGCTGCGCTGGATGGCCGAACGCACAGGCGGCCATCACGCGCACGGCGGCGCCATCACCCCGTTCTCGATCCACAATCTCGATGAGATGCTGGCCGACCTGAAATTCCGGCTGCCGCGCAGGACCCGTGCGGCACAATGGTTCCGGACGATCAAACCGTCTTCGTATCGTGGGCTCGCCGAGCGGTCGAAGGGGCCGGTGCTTGCCCCCGCGCCGGAAGCCGCGCCCGCGGTCTCCGTCGAACAGCGCACGCCCTAGGGCGATTGCCCGCAATGCGCCCGGCGATGGCTGGGCGCTCCTCGATGCTGTCGCGTTAGATCTGGTTGCGGCGTCGAGCGGACGTGCGTACTGCCCCTGCGCGGGTTCTATCGGCATCGCCGATCGCGCGGAGGGATCTTTCGGTCTTCACCAGCCGATGCCGATCGTGGCAGCGGTCACCGGGGGAATGCGGGAACGGAACAGAGTCCGGCCGCATGTCGATTTCGCAGTGCCACTGTGGGTTTCGAGTCGAAGCAGTGCACAGTGTGACCGACGCCGCATCAGATGCGCGGTCATTCCGACCAGACTCTGTGATCGGATGCGCCAACGCATCGAGGTCCACGCGACGGATTATCAACCAGTGCAATATTGGTCACCAGCCATTCCATTCTGGATAATCCAGGAGTGGACGCCCTCGACATGAATCTGCTGGTTGCTCTGGATGCGCTGCTGGAGACCAACAGCGTCACTCGGGCCGCCGAGCGGATGCACACCTCGGCGCCCGCGATGAGCCGAACGCTGGCAAGGCTGCGCCGGGTGCTGGGCGATCCGCTGCTGGTGCGCGTGGGCCGCAACCTGGTGCCGACGCCGCGCGCACTCGAATTGCGTTATGAGGTCGGCGTTCTGGTGGAGCGGGGACGGACGCTGCTCGCCCCGCGCGGCGCACTGGACCCGACCACGCTGAAACGCGACTTCGCGGTGCAAGCCGGCGATATGGTTCTCGGCGAATTGGCGACGCCACTGCTGGCGGCCGTCCGTGCGCAGGCGCCCGGCGTGACACTGCACCTGCTTCCGGACCGCGACGAGGGCACCGCCGCGCTGCGCGATGGCCGCGTCGATATCGAGGTCGGTGTCATCGAGCACACCGATCCCGAGACCACCGTGCAACGCGTACTGCGCGACCGCGTAATCGGTGTGGCGGCACCGAAACATCCGCTGATCACCGACCGCGTAACCGTGGCCCGGTTCGCCGCGGCCGCCCAACTCGGCATCTCCCGCCGCGGCCGCGGCCGTAGTCCCATCGACGATCGTTTGGCGCTGCACGGTCGCACCCGCCGCGTCGTGGCCACCGTTCCCGACCTGACCAGCGCCCTGCTAGCGGTCCGTTCCGGTGATCTGGTCTGCCCGGTCCCCGCCGCGCTCACCGCGACCACTCGCACCGCACTCGGCCTGTGCGCCTTCGAAATCCCCCTACCCCTGCCCGAAATCGCCATCGCCATGGCGTGGCACCCCCGAAATACCGCCGACAACGGCCACCGATGGCTGCGCGAATTGATTCGCGGCACGCTCGCCGGTCTGGACTCGTCGGGTCGGTGAGTTGCTCAGCCCTCGGTACGGATCGCGAAGTTCGGGTCCACCCCGGGTAGCTCGTTCGCCGCGGCGGTCGGTTCGGGGCTGCCGAACGGGCCGTTGGGATTGCGCTTGAGTTCGTCGAGCATGGCCTGCAACTTGTCGACGTGGGAGTTGTCCTCCCCGGTACTCGCGCGGTGTGCGCCAGGGGTCAGTGCGCCGTTGTCCTCGGCGCGGGGTGCGGTCATGCCGGAATCGGGACGGGTTGTGGGCGTTGCGGCCTCGTAGCCGTTGCGGGGCGAGGTGAGCGGCTCCAAGCGGCCGTTGCTGGTGCCGATCGAGCCGTATTCGAGCCGGTCGCCTGAGGTCGCCGGCTGCGAGTTGGTATATGTCGGCGCGGCAGGTTCGGTGCTGGCCGACGTGCTCGAGTCGAGCCAATCGGGGCGCGAGGCGGGTGCGGACAGCGGTTCACTGCGGTAGGTCGCGGGGACAGGGGGCGGCACAGGCTGCGGTGTCCGCGCCGGGAGGGACAGCGAGTCGTTGGGCGTCGCGGGGCCGAAGGGTTCGAGGTGTTCGGTGCGAGTGATCGGCGCGGTGAATTCGGTCCGTGCGGGGCGGGGGCTCGCGTGGTCTTCGGGAGCTTCCAGCCGTTCGTTGCGTCCGGTCGCGGCGTCCAGACGTCCCGTCGGGCTCGCTAAGCGTCCGTTGGTTCCGGTCGTGGGCGTGCTGCGCTCATTGCGGGCGGTCGCGGGTTCGAGGCGCTCGTTTGTTGCGGTGGTGTCGGAGCGGTTGTTGCGTCCGGTCGGCGTTTCGCTGAGCACAGTCGTGATATCCGGGAGGTCGTTGCGACCGCTTTCGGTGCGCGCACTCGTGGTGTCGGCCCGTCCGTTGACGGCATCGAGACGGTCGCGACGCGATGGAATCGGTTCGCGCCGTTCTCTGGCCATGGGTGCGGGCTCCGGACGGATGAGCGGGGCGGGCCCGGCCGGTTCGTCACCCGGTTCGACGGTGACGACTTGCTCCAAACGCGACCCGATCTTGGAAACATCCTCCCCCGTGCGGAAAGCCCACGCCTCCAGCTTGGCCAAGCGACCGGCGAGATTACGATCGTCGTCCACGTGCGCGGCAACGGCGTCGAGTTTATTGCTCACCTCGCGCAGAGTTGTCGCGAGACTCGACAAGAGCGCGCCGATCGATTCGCCACTCCGCTCGTCGTGGTCCATCCCATACCTTCTTCCCCGTATTGCCCGAAACTCCGCTCGTGGCCGGCCGATTCTATCTGTCGATCGGTACCGACGCCGGTTCGAGTACCGGCCCCGACCCCGCCGTGCACGATTCGTCCGGTTTCGTCCGCTGGGTTCGACAACATTGATCCGGGCCCCGCCGTGTTGCAGGAATGGCCACAACTATCAATCATCGGAATAACTGTGGCGATGCTCTCGCGTGTCGCAGGAAATCGCTTGTGAGACAGCGCACATCGGCTGGTCGGAGCGTATTCGCGGGTTGTGGCGCACCCGAGCGCGGGGTAAAGGGGGCTGGCGGGCGAGCCAAAGCTGACGCACTCTTGATCTATGGCGTAGGTCGTACCTGACCTGCGGTGGTTTTGGGCAGGGGTGAGGTCGCGTGAGAACGAAGCAGCGCGTCGAGCGGGCGTGCGGGCGTCGGGCGATGCTCGCCGAATTGGGGTTGTCGGACGGTCGCGTCGCGGACATCCGGGCGCCGGATGGCCGCACAGCGGTCCGGGCTGGGGGATACGGTTGCACATGTCCGGAATGTGCCGCCGCGCAATGGGATATCCAGCGGCTGAAGTATTGGCTGTGCGGTCGGCTCGTTTCCTACGGTGCGGACCTGGCCGAGGTGGATCGCCGGGTAGGTGAAGTCCCGGTGGACGTGCTCTGGCGCGGCGGCGAGCGGCAGTACGCCATCGAGGTCCGCACCGGACCGCTGGATCGGGAATCCGCGCAACATCACACGACGCGCCTGCGCACCTCCGGCTGCGACGGGGTGCTGTGGCTGTGCCCGCCGGGCTACTGGGTCGGGCATCTGCCCGCGCTCGGCATTGCCGATTTCGCGCCGCCCGCCTGCGATTACCGGGTCGAAGACGGCATGTTCGACGCCTCGAACAGCGCGCTCGTCGTGCCGCGCCGGGAACCCTATGAACTGCGCGATTTCCTGTACGGCTGGGTGCGGGGTGAAATCGCTTGGGGCTACCGCGATGTGATGACAGGAGGATGGGCCACCGTGACCGACTGGGAACACCACACGAGGACGCAGGCCAGCGTCATCGCTCGGCAGCGCCAGGAGTTGGTCAACCAACGCACCACCTTGGCTATGTCCCGAAAAACCGTGCGGGACAAGCAGAAACAGATCATGAAGCTCAGCACCCGGCTGGAACGCGCCGAGGAATCCGCACAGAAACGCGCGGACTCGCTGGCCGAGGTCAGGCGCAAGCTCGATGATCATCACCGCATCGACGCCAGCCTGCGCGCCACCATCGTGAGCATGCAGAAGGCGATCGGTCACTGGCAGCTGATCACCTATTGCGCGATGATGCTGATCGTGACATTCATCGCGGGGGCGATGTTCGTGCGCTGAGCCGGTTCAGCTCTGGTGCGTGCCGCTCAAGCGGAATGGCGCACGGTCCCAACGCCATTCGTTGCGCAGCACCAGCGCGATCAGGTCCAGTACATCCAGTTCCACCTCATCGCGCAATTGTCGCAGCGCGGACCAATACACCGGACCGCGCTCGACCAGCTCCCGCAGTCGACTTTCGGCCGGCGCAGCTACCTTGCGTCGCAATAGGTCTGGAATCCCGACCTTGCTGCCGGTCCACACCAGCCAGCCCCAGCCGTTGGCGTGCGCATGGGCACGACCTGCCGCCGACTTGATCCGATTGATGTGGAAGCCGACGTGTCCCAGCGGTTCGACATCGATAAGGATCACGCGCCCATCGGCAAGTCGTGCGGCGATGGTGGGGTAGTAGATCCGGTCCGCGCCGTCTATTTCGTAAGTGACCGCACTCGGTTGCTCCTGGAACGTCTCGACCAGGTCGCTGGCATTCACCGTACGCAGCAGCCGAGCCTCCAGACCGGAATCGAAGCCGATATCGCGTCCGACCTTGTCGAGATAGAATCTCCCGCGTCCTTCGTCATCGCCATCGACCGTGCGCGCCGAGGCGATCGGCAGGGGAGCGGGACCCGGTGCGGAGGCGGGCCATTCGACCTGGTCCAGCCATGAATTCAGCTCCCTCGTCGCCAGCGGCTCGTGCAGTTTCGCCAACCGCCGATTCGTCTTCTTCTGCCACGCCATGATCCGCTGCATGACATATCCGGCGACCCGCTTGGCATCCTCGCCGGCGTGCCCCGCCAGCCGCAGCTTCAGATAAGCCAACTCATTGGCGGCCAGATCGGTATCGGTCGCGTAGGTCTCCACCAACAGCGCCCGCACCAACTGCTGATCCCGCGTCCCCACCGGATACCGCGCCCCGAACACCTCGGCCGCCCGATGTCCGCTCAACTGCGCTTCCCGCAGAATCTGCGCCACCGCCCGGGTATGCAACTGCCGAACCCGATCCCGCGACAGATCGAATCGGGCACCGATCCGCGCCAATGTCTCCGGTGCCTCCCCGCTCACCCCCAGCCGAAACCCCACGATTTCGGCATCGCGCCGCTTGCGGTCACCCCGCATCTCGATCAATTCCCCCAAAAGCTCGTTGATCTCCTCGAGATCGAACGACACATCCCCGGCGATATCGTCGAGCACCTCGGGATCGACGTCCGCGGCGGCGCGATCGCGCCCATCGACCTCGCTTGCCGTCACCTGCACCCCTGACCACGACTCGGCTTCACTCGACATGTGCGACAAAGCCTAATGCCGACCACCGACAACCCGGCCCACGACGGGGTTTCTCTGCGTCCGCCAGCTCGATGTCGCTGTCGTCGATATTTCCTGATCGTCATCGGAAACGGTTCTATGTTCCCCATCAGCCAGGACCGCCCCTCGACAGCGCCGCCGCCGAACCCGACCTGCCGACACCGCACCGACCCCATCCCGACTCGCGCCGCAATTCCCGCGGCGCGAGTCGGTTCGACGCGGACTAGCGCTCTACCGCCCGAAGGATCAGGTCGGCGACCGCCTGGGGCTCGGATACCGAAACCGCATGCGAGGCGGAGATTTCGACGGTGTCGGCCCCGGCGCGCTCGGCCATGAATCGCTGCACCTCGATGGGGATATTCTGATCATCGGTGGTCAGCAATGCGAACGTGGACACCGACTTCCACGCTGCCGCGGTAGCAGTCTGCTGCAGCGCGGCAAGGGCGACCGGTCGCTGCGTGGCGGCCATCAGTTCAGCTGTTGCCGCCGGGACGTCGGCGGCGAACTGCCGGTGGAACTGATCCTGGCGGATGTAGAGCTCGGTCCCCGTGCTGCCATCGGACAGCGGGTAACTCGCGGGACGGGTGTTCGGTCCCAAGGTGGAGCCGGGGTACTTGTCGGTCAGTTGTAGCGCGCTCTCGTTCTCGTCGGGAATGAACGCGGCAACGTAGACCAATGCGGTGACGTTGGCCTTCCCTTCGGCCGCCACGGTGATGACACTGCCACCGTAGGAGTGGCCGACGAGCACGCACGGGCCCTCGACGCTATCGACGACCGACGCGATGTAGGCCGCGTCGCTTTCGAGGCCGCGCAGCGGATTTGCGGCGGCGATCACGGAATGTCCTTGTGCGCGTAGACGTTCGATGACGCCGTTCCAACTGGAAGCATCGGCGAACGCGCCGTGGACGAGCACGATGGTTGCAGCGGTCATGGATTGCTCCTGATCTGTTTGCGGACGAGGTCGATCACGCTGTGTGCAGGGCGCCCTTGAGCGTCGCAATAGCCTGTGCGACAGCGGCTTTAGCGGCGTGGGTATCGTGCATCGCGTTCACCATGACGAAGTCGTGGATGATCCCCCCGTAACGCACCTGTGTCACCGGAACACCCGCCGCACGCAACTTGCCCGCGAAGGCTTCGCCCTCATCGCGCAACACATCTGCCTCGGCGGTGATGACCAGCGCGGGCGGCAGACCGCTCAACTGCTCTGTGCTGGCCCGCAGCGGTGACACGGTGATCTGCGCACGGTCTTCGGCGCTGGTGGTGTATTGCTCCCAGAACCACTGCATCCCGTCGCGAGTCAGGAAGTATCCCTCGGCGAACCGCTGGTACGAACCGGTGTCGAAGTTCGCGTCGGTCACCGGGTAGAACAGCACCTGCTGCGCGAACGAGAGGTCGCCGCGCTCCTTCGCCATGAGCGTCAGCGCGATGGCCATATTGCCGCCGACCGAATCACCCGCGACCGCGATCCGGGACGCGTCCAGGCCGTGCTCGGCACCGTCGGTCGTCACCCACTGGGCGACCCGGTAGGACTGCTCGTTGGCAACCGGATAACGCGCCTCCGGGGACCGATCGTATTCCGGGAAGACAACGGCCGCGCGCACCCCGACGGCGAGATCGCGCACGAGCCGGTCGTGGGTGTGTGCATCGCCGAAAACCCAACCCGCACCATGGGTGTAGATGATCACCGGCAACACCTCGGTGACCCCCTGTGGCTTGACGATGCGTGCCCGCACCGAGCCGGTCGGGCCGCCCTCGACGGTGACCCATTCCTCATCGATCTCGGGCTTGAAAATCGGCGAATCCTGCACCGAATCCACCGCCTTGCGGCCCTCCTCCGGGGCGAGCTGGTAGAGGAACGGCGGCTGGGACGTGGCGTCGACGAACTCCTGCGCCGCCTGCTCGAGCGAGATGCCCAACGGATTACCGGACATGGTGGTGCCTTTCTCTCGTGTTGTGGATCAGGACAATTCGGCGATCGCGCCGGTGATGACGGACGCGACCCGGTCCGGATGGGTCCGCATCACCAGGTGCGGTGCCTCGATCTCGACGACCGACCGCAGCCCGGCCCGTCGATAGCCGTAACGCTCGACGTCCGGATTGATGGTGCGGTCGGCGCTGGACACAATTCCCCAGCCCGGCTTGGTCTTCCATGCTGCGGCGGTGGCGGGCTCGCCGAACGCGGTCGCCGAAAGCGGACGCTGCGACACTGCGAGCACCCGCGCCTCCGCGGCTTCGACTCCGGCCGCGAAAATGGCCGGGAATGCGTCGATTTCGACGGATACATCGGTTCCGGTGGTTTCGCCGCCGACCGGATACGAGCTGTAGATCAGATGTGCCGCCAGCTCGGAATCCGGGAACTGGCCCTGCAGTTGGCCGAGGCTCTCGCCCTCCTCCAGCGCGTAACCGGAGACATAGACCAGACCGATGACATTCTCGGCCACACCCGCCACGGTGATGACCGCGCCGCCGTAGGAATGCCCGGCCAGCAGCACCGGCCCATCGATCTGTTCGACTACCGACCGGATGTACGCGGCGTCGGCGGACAGGCTGCGGTTGAACACGGGCGGCGCAACCACCCGGTGGCCCTGGTCCAGCAGCCGCTGGGTGACCGGTGACCAACTCGACCCATCGGCGAAGGCGCCGTGCACGAGTACAACGGTCGGGGGTGATGCGAGGGACATCGCGGTCCTTTCTGATCTGACGCTGTGGCCCTGAGCAGTTTCCGCTGCCTCCTCTCACCCGCGCCCCCCTGCACCGGCCGCAAATGCCCCCGATCAGGACACGGCCGCCGCGAACTCGGTGCCCATGGTCGATCCGGTTGTTCGGAAACGCTGCTGATACTTGCGCGGCGAAATGCCGAGCCGCGCCACGAACGCCCGCCGCAATGCCTCGCTACTGCCGTATCCGGCGGACATCGCCGCCTCGGTCACGCTGTATCCGGCGTGCAACATATCCCGGGCCACACCGAACCTGATGAATGCTACGTACTCGGCGGGCGAACGTTCGAGTTCCGTGCGGAACAGCCGGGTCAGGTGCCGGACACTGACGCGCGCGTGTTCGGCGAGGCTTTGCACGGTATGCGGGAACGCGGGATCGGCGCAGATCAGATCGACGACCCCGCGCAGCAGTGGACTGCGTGGTGCAGGTCCGCTCAGTAATGCCGAGAACTGCGACTGTCCACCGGCGCGCTGCATGTACACCACCAGAGACTGTGCCACCCGTCGAGCGACATCGGCACCATGATCCTCCTCGACCAGCGCCAGCGCGAGATCCACACCGGCCGCGACGCCCGCCGAACTGTAGAGGTTGCCGTCGCGCACAAAAATCGCATCCGGTTCCACCAGTACCGACGGAAACCGACGCGCGAGGTCGGCGGTGAATTTCCAATGTGTGGTCGCCCGCCTGCCGTCGAGTAGTCCGAGTTGGGCCAGCACGAACGCGCCGCTGCAGATCGAGGCCATCCGTCGGGTACGCCACGACAGGTGCCGTGCCGCGGCCAAAACCTCGGGCGTCGCGAACTTATCCACGGGCAATTCGCTGCCCGGAATCACAACCGTGTCGAAGCGACCGGCATCGGCCGCCGCGCAGCTCACCTGCGTGCGCGCACCGATCGAGGTGTGCACGTCCCGCCCGTCGGCCGAAACGAGCACCACCTCATAACCTGTCACCGACTGATTCGCCTCGACGAATACCTCTGCCGGACCGACGAAATCGAGCATCTTGACGCCGTCGAAAACCAGCACACCGACCCGCCTGCGGGCGGTACCACCGAAACTTGCGGACATGTCAACCAGTATTATGGAGGAACGCCTCCAGAACAAATGAGGTGCTCGACATCACGGCTCGATTGGTACGGTGAGCGAATGGGACGGCCACGACAGTTCGATGAATCGAACCTGCTCGACGCCGCGACGGAACTGTTCTGGTCGAAGGGTTTCGACGAAACATCGGTGGAGGACGTGTCCCGCGCGACCGGCGTCGGGAACGGCAGCATCTACGCCGCTTACGGCAATAAACGCGGCCTGTTCCTCACCGCCTTCGAGCGCTACTGCGAACGCCGGGCTCGCTTCGTCCGCGAGGTCGTCACATCCGCTTCCGGCCCGCCGAGCATCGCCGTCCGCGCCCTGTTCCAGGCGGTCATCGATGACTGCGCCGCCTACCCCGACCGCCGCGGTTGCCTCATGATCAACAGCATCGCCCAACTCGGCACCCGCATCCCCGAAGTCGCCACCATCGGCGCCCGCACAACCACCGCCATGGAAGAAAGCGTCGCCGATCGCCTACGAACCGCCCGCCCGGAAGTTGATCGGGCCACCCTCTCCGCCCTCAGCGCTCACATCATCGTCATCTCCCAGGGTCTGATCCAATTGAGCCGCTTAGGAATCACCTCCGCCCGCCTCCAGGAAATCGCTGAGGTGTCGAGCGCCGCTCTGCCATCCCCTTGGACCGACCATTTGGTCCATTGACATCGGTCATGCGTTCGAGGAGCCGCTGAGGTCGCGCTGCTGTCGTCATCGGTCGAGCGTCGTTCGACGGCGCGGTATTCGATCGTTGCCGTTGGGGCCATCGCCACCTGGATCGCTTACCGTTTATCCGGCTACGTGCGGGGCAACCGGGAGACAACACGTCGTCTACCTCGGAGGGCTCGCCATGGTCGATTTATCTGCCGCAGTCGTGCGAAGCGCGTTCGCAGCCGGGGCCAAGCTCCGGCATGCGCGGGTCCTCCATCCTGACGGACTGCACCTGTCGGGTAGGCTGCACGCCGAATACCAGTTCGAGAACCTGTTCGGCAGCGGTGAACGGGCCGTCATCGCCCGTATGTCGAAGGGCACCGGGCTACCGGGGGCCGTGCCGGATGTGCTCGGGTTCGCCTTTCGCGTCCTGGATCGTGACGACAGGCCATGGGACTTCGCCCTTGCGACCACGGGCCGCAGCACGGTCGGTCGGTTCGTGATCACCGTCGCTACCGGCTGGGCCCGCGCCAGGTACGGCAGCCTGATGCCGTACCGTTTCGGCGATTCGACGCCTACCTGGGTATTCGCCGAACCCGATGCGGCACAACCGAAATCGGCATCCATCGAAGCACTCGAAGAATACCTGGGCGAACACGAGGTACATCTCGATCTGATCGGCAGCCCCATCGGCGGCCCGACCACCAAACTCGCTGAGATCAATCTGCGTTTGGCCGAGGGTGAGCACCGGACCGACTATTTCGACCCGATGATCAATCATCCCGGCGAGGTCGAGATGGTGCCGAAAGTAATCCGACAGCTACGCGAGGTGGCATATGCGGGTAGCCGCCAAGGGCGTGGCGAGGCACCGTGACGCGTCCCAGCTTCCGCAAGGCCGGGGTTGGGCACAAACAAAATCAGACCCGGTGAAAACCGGGTCTGACCTGGAGAAACGGTGGTGCGCGATACTGGGATTGAACCAGTGACCTCTTCCGTGTCAGGGAAGCGCTCTCCCGCTGAGCTAATCGCGCGAGGTGGAGACGGGAATCGAACCCGTGTGCACGGCTTTGCAGGCCGTTGCCTCACCACTCGGCCACTCCACCGTGCGAAGGGGGAAGGCTTTAACTATTGCCTGGCCCTACTCCTCGAGCGGATGACGGGATTCGAACCCGCGACCCTCACCTTGGCAAGGTGATGCGCTACCAGCTGCGCTACATCCGCATTTGCATCTCCGGCAGCCTTGCGGCCCTCCGTGGTGCGAGACAGAACATTAGCCGACGTTCGGCGCAACCTACAAATCCGCTGGTAGAACGGCGCGAAGTTGAATTACATGAGTGTCATTCGCGGGGTTCGATAAGACGCATCGCGGGGTGAAGGCGCTCGGAGCGACCGAGTCGCGCTTCGCTCGGGCGCATCGGGCGGGAATAGTGGCATAGCGGTATCGCACTCGTTGGCACGAGGCCGCCAGACGGGATCGAAGCTGAACTCCGCGCACTCGGATGCCATAGCCCCGCGAAGTGCGCTGGGTGATCCCGTTCCATGCATGTGCGCAGCCCCTCCGGGATCAGCTGCACTCCTTGGTAATTCACGATCCGACGCCAACAACAGTCACAATGTTCGACGGCTGATCGCCCGTGTGGGGGTGGCGATTTGGTGGGACGCCGGTAGTGCGTGCTAAGGTTCCATCTCGTTCGAACGGCTGCTCCCCCGCCGCTCGAACGTCGATTCGGTCCCATAGCTCAGTGGGAGAGCGTCCGCCTCACACGCGGAAGGTCGCTGGTTCGAAACCAGCTGGGACCACTCATCAACCAGGTCGGTGCACCATGTGGTGCCCGGCCTTTTTCTTGTCGGCGCAACGTCCGCCCCATCTCCGGCTGCCCCTCACAGGGGATCGCCGCTGCCGTGCTGTGACTTGGGTCACATTTTGATAGCGGTTAGCCACATCTGCACCATAAATCTTTCCAAACGCTTTGCGAAGTCTTTACTATTGCGTCTGACCTTCGCGCCATGGGGTCACTGCTCCACGAAGTGCTCCAGCGGAGCACAGGTAGCACCCAGCGTTCTCCAGAAAGCTTCGCCCGCCGCTCGCTTTCGATGCCAGTAGATGTTCGACCGATGAACCGATCGGCTCCAAGCCGTTTCGGCGAAGGAGAGTAATGTCCACCGACACCGATCCCGTAACACGGACGTCGCCGCTTCGCGCAAGTCTTCCAGCAAGTCTCGCCGCCGTCGGCCGCCACGACCTACCCGCTTCTGTCGTGGTTTTCCTTGTCGCACTACCACTTTCACTCGGCATCGCGGTCGCCTCGGGCGCGCCGGTTGCCGCCGGACTCATCGCCGCCGTGGTCGGCGGTGTCGTCGCCGGCCTACTAGGTGGCTCGGCCGTACAGGTCAGCGGGCCGACGGCCAGTCTCACCGTCGTCGTCGCCGAGAGCGTGCACCAATTCGGTTGGGCCGCTACCTGTTTCATCACCATTGGTGCGGGCCTATTGCAGATCATGTTCGGGCTCAGTCGCGTTGCGCGTGGCGCACTCGCCATCGCGCCGGTGGTGGTCCATGCGATGCTCGCCGGTATCGGCGTCATCATCGCGCTACAGCAGGTCCATATTCTGCTCGGCGGCAACTCGCTGAGTTCGTCCTACGCCAGCCTCATCCAGCTGCCGCATCAGCTGATGTCGGTGCACCGCGGCGATCTGTTCGTCGGTCTGGTGGTGATCGTCATCCTGACCGGCTGGAAGTTCGTTCCGCCCACGATCCGCGTCGTACCTGGCCCGCTTGTTGCCGTGGTGGTCGCCACACTCCTGTCGCTGGTACTGCCGACCCATGTCGAGCGCGTCGTGCTGAACGGGTCGCTGCTCGATTCGATTGGTTTGCCCGCGATCCCGTCCGGCGGTTGGTTCGCCGTGGCGATGGCGATGGTGACGATCGCGCTGATCGCCAGCGTGGAGAGCCTGCTCTCGGCGGTCGCGGTGGACAAGACGCGGCCCGGCCATCGAACCAATTTCGATCGCGAGCTGATCGGGCAGGGCTCGGCCAATGTGGTGTCGGGTCTGCTCGGTGGTCTGCCGATCGCGGCCGTGATCGTGCGCAGCATTACCAATGCCAACGCCGGGGCGCGGACCAGGGCTGCGACGGTACTGCACGGCGTGTGGATCCTGCTGTTCGCCGTCGCGCTGGCCGGGCTGGTACAGCAGATTCCCAAGGCGGCCCTGGCGGGGCTGCTCATCCTGATCGGTGTTCAACTGGTGAAGTTGGCCCATATCCGGTTGGCCCGGCGCAACGGCGACCTGTTCGTCTACGTGGTCACGGTGCTGGGTGTGGTGTTCCTGAACCTGTTGCAGGGCATGGTGATCGGGCTCGGACTCGCCTTCGGCCTGCTGCTGTGGCGGGTGGTGCGGGTGGCCATCCACGCCGAACCGGTGCCCGATGCCCGCCGCTGGCTGGTCACCATCGACGGCACCTGCACCTTCCTCGCGCTGCCCAAGCTGACCGCCGAACTCGCGAAGGTCCCCGCCGAGGTCGACGTGACCATCGAGATGACGGTCGACTTCCTCGATCACGCTTCCTGCGAACTGATCACCGACTGGGCCGGTCTGCGTCGAGCTGGCGGCAGCACAGTCGATTTCGTCGAACTCGGCAGCGCGCGAATGGCGACGGCGGTTGCTGGTCCGCCGGAGCGTGGGCGCTCGCGTCAGGTCATCGATGAGGTCATCGGGCCGTGGCGGCGGACGGGAAATCGGGCGGATCCGATCGCGGCCGGTATCGCCGCCTATCATCGCGGCAATGCCCATTTGATGCGCCCCCATTTGCATGGATTGCGCAACCGGCCCGACGCCGATACCTTCTTCCTGACCTGCGCCGATGCCCGTATCGTTCCGAATGTCATCACCAATAGCGGGCCGGGCGATCTGTTCACCGTTCGCAACGTGGGCAATCTGGTCCCGGCTGGTGGCAGTGATGTCTCGGTGGAGGCCGCGCTGATCTACGCGCTGGAGAAGCTGGATGTGCGGGCCGTGGTGGTCTGCGGGCACTCCGGTTGCGGCGCGATGGAGGCACTGCATCGAGAGGTGCGCAGCGGATCGGGGCTCGGCGACTGGCTCGCCTACGCGCGGCCCAGCCTGGACCGATTCCGGCTCGGGCATCCGGTCGCGGCTGCCGCGGAATTCGCCGGATTCGGCACGGTCGACCAGCTCGGCATGGTGAATGTGGCGGTGCAACTGGAGCGGTTGCATGCCCATCCCGTGGTCCGGCGCGGGATAGCGGAGCGGGGCGTGGTGGTGTCCGGACTGTTCTTCGATCTCGCGACCGCCCGCGTCATCGAGGTGACGATGGACGGCATCGCCGAGTTCGACGACGAGTTGACGGTAGCGGCGTTCGATGAGTTGGTCGAGGTGCGGGGGGTGGCAGCCGAGCCCGTCTAGTCGCGTGCTGTCGGGCCGAATAATGCGGCCCGACAGGCCAACTCGGTACGCATGTGTCGCGTTTCACACCGATTCGGAGGTATGGATTCGAGCACTTTTACCGACTTCTCAGGCTTTGCTAAGTCTTTACCAATAGCCTTGATGCGATTTACCTCTCGATCCATCGCTGTGTCGGGAACTGCTTCACCGCGAGATGCCGGTTCGCGGTCTGTGCCCTGCTGGACATTTTGATCGTCAACCGACCTCGGCGTTCGCGCCGAGTCGGCGAAGGAGAAGTCAATGGCTATTGATAGCGCTGTAGCCGCACCACCGTTACCGCCCACTGAACAGGGCAAGGGCCATCGCAGTTCCGAACCTCTGTCCGATCGACTGACATCGATTCTGCGCCACGATCTGCCGTCCTCCATCGTGGTCTTCCTGGTCGCGTTGCCGCTGTCCCTCGGCATCGCCGTCGCATCCGGCGCACCCGTCGCCGCCGGACTCATCGCCGCCGTTATCGGCGGCATCGTCGCGGGCACGCTCGGCGGTTCGATGCTGCAGGTCAGCGGACCCGCCGCGGGCCTGACCGTTGTCGTTGCCGAGTCCATCAATCAATTCGGTTGGCGTACAACGACATTCATTGTTGTCGTGGCCGGTGTGCTGCAAATCCTATTCGGGCTCAGCCGGATTGCGCGGGCCGCATTGGCCGTCGCACCGGTGGTGGTGCACGCGATGCTCGCGGGCATCGGCATAACCATTGCGCTGCAACAGGTTCACGTGCTGCTCGGTGGGGCTTCGCGCAGTTCCGCCTGGAACAACATCACCCAGTTGCCGTCGCAGTTGTTGTCGCTGCACGGTGATGACGCCATCATCGGCGCGGTTGTCATCGCGATCATGCTCGGCTGGCGCCGGGTGCCAGCCAAGGTGCGGGTGGTGCCGGGACCGCTGGTGGCGGTCTTGGTCGGCACGGTGATGTCGCTGGTGCTGCCGTTCGAGGCCGAGCGAATCGTGTTGAACGGCTCGCTGTTCGATGCCATCGGACTACCGCAGATACCCAGCGGCGACTGGTCCGCGGTGGCGCTGATGATTCTGACCATCGCGCTCATCGCCAGCGTCGAGAGCTTGCTGTCGGCGGTGGCCGTGGACAAGATGCACACCGGTAAGCGAACCAATTTCGACCGCGAGCTGATCGGTCAGGGCTCGGCCAATGTGCTCTCGGGTCTACTGGGTGGTCTGCCGGTCACCGGTGTGATCGTGCGCAGTGCCACCAATGTGCAGGCGGGTGCGCGCAGCCGCGCATCGGCCGTGCTGCACGGCTTCTGGATTCTCCTGTTCTCGGTCGTCCTCGCTGGGGTAGTGCAGCAGATTCCGAAGTCCGCGCTCGCGGGTCTGCTGATCGTCATCGGTATCCAGCTGGTCAAGCTGGCCCACATCAAGATGGCCAGGCGTACCGGCGATCTGCTCATCTATGCCGTCACCATCGTCAGCGTGGTCTTCCTGAATCTGCTGGAAGGCGTGATCATCGGTCTGGCACTGGCTTTCGGACTGCTGTTGTGGCGTGTCGTTCGAGTTGCCGTGGCGGCCAAGGCGATTTCGGGCTCGCAGCGCTGGCTACTCACGATCGACGGTTCCTGCACCTTTCTCGCACTGCCGAAGCTGTCCGCGGAGTTCGCGAAAGTACCGGCAGGCGCGGACGTTACCGTCGAGATGACGGTCGACTTCCTCGACCATGCCGCCTTCGAGGCCATCGAGGACTGGGTGCGTCAGCAGGAAAGTGGTGGCGGCACAGTGGATTTCGTGGAAATCGGCAGTGCGCGAATGGCGCACGCGACCGCCGGTCCCCCCGCCCGCGGGTTCGGGCGCGCGGTGCTCGACGAAATCCTCGGCCCATGGCGCGGAGATAACGAGAATGCCGACCGGGTGACCTCGGGTGTCGCCGCTTACCACCGCAGCCACGCCCATGTAATGCGGCCGCATCTGGACGAGCTGCGTGACCGTCAGGATCCAGATACCTTCTTCCTGACCTGCGCTGATTCCCGGGTGGTTCCGAACGTCATCACCAACAGCGGTCCCGGTGACATGTTCACCGTGCGCAATGTGGGCAATCTGGTGCCGGACAGCGGCGACGCGTCGGTGGAGGCCGCACTGGTCTTCGCACTCAATGAATTGAACGTGCGGTCCATCGTGGTGTGTGGCCATTCGTCCTGCGGTGCGATGAAGGCGCTGCACTCCGGCACCGACGATGGACCGGGGATCGGGCCGTGGCTCGCCCATGCGCATCCGAGCCTGGAGCGGTTCCGGGTCGGACACCCGGTGGCGCAGGCGGCCGCGGCCGCCGGATTCGGCGAAGTCGACCAGCTGAGCATGGTAAATGTTGCCGTGCAGTTGGAGACGCTGCACCGCCATCCCGCGGTGCGCGCGGCGATGGCCGAGCGTGATGTGACGGTATCGGGGCTCTTCTTCGATATCGCCAGCGCACGTGTCGTCGAGGTGACCGTGAACGGCCTGGCCCATATCGATGACACCGGTGCGCGCATAGCACCGGAACTCGTCTGAGCCGATGACAGCTGGACCCGCCCGGGCCTGGTCGGGCGGGTCCAGGCAAGTCGCTCGTAGGCTGGTGGAGATGAGTGTCGAGTTGGAGTCCGAACCCACGCGCACCGGATGGCGTGCCTTCCGCGCCCGGCTGGGCGCGCGGCCTACGCTGAACCTCGCCTACCGAATCGGGGTCGCGGTGGTCGGTCTTGCGGTACTGGGCCTCGGAATCCTGGCGATTCCCTATCCCGGACCCGGCTGGGCGATCGTTTTCGCCGGACTTGGCATTCTCGCCACCGAATTCGCCTGGGCGCGCCGGGTGCTCGGCTGGCTGCGTGACAAGTATCGGCAGGGTATGGCGTGGTACTCCGCACGAGGCCCGGCCATGCGGGTGTTCGCGGCAATGGCGACCTTCGCGCTGGTCCTCGCGACACTGTGGGTGTTGGGAACATTCGGGTTGGTCGGCGGCTGGATCGGAGTCGAATGGCAGTGGTTGCGCAGTCCCCTGAAGTGGTGAACACGGTCCCCGGCCGCACCCTGACCGAACCGGACTGGCTGTCGGCGCGCATCGCGGAAATGGGCCGCTCCTGGGGCGCCATCGAACCGCGCGTCTCGGGCACGCTCTGGTGGTGCATGGTCGCCTCGGCACTGGTCGAACAGCTCGCTTGCGCCTACGCGAACGACAAACCCGCGCCGGAGCCGTTCTTGGACAACCTCGACTGCGTGGTGCGCCCGGACGGCGGCATAGAACGCGTCCATATCCATGCGGTCGCAGGTCGAGGCGCGCTGGGGGACAGCGGTGCGCCGCAGGAGAGCGACGCCGCGCTGGGACATGCCTGCGCGGAGGCGTTGCGGGAGACTTTGGCGGCCGTAATCGGCCCCGTAGCGGCGGCCTCTGGTGCGGGAGTGCCGTCACTGTGGGCGATTGCCGCCGATGCCATCGGGAACCGGGCCCTCGATGCGGGGAATCCCGAAGCTGGGGCGCGGCTTGCCAGCCAAGTCGGAGGGAAACTGCCGGTTCCCCGGTTCGTGGACGTCGACGGGCGCACCTTTGTCCGCCGGATATCGTGCTGCCTGGTCTTCGAGGTGCCCGGCTGCGAAATGTGCACCAGTTGCCCGAAGCGGCCGTCCGCTGAACGCACGACGCTCCTGGCTCGGCTCGCCGCCGAAAGCTGATCGCCCGCAAGGCTTTCGGTGTCCCACATGAAACTCGGTGAGTCCGGCCCGGGTGTGGCAGAAATCGCCGGTTCGGCCCGACTACGAACGCGTCGACGCGCTGCCGGGAACACAGCATCCAAAACCGAACCGCGTGCGCGGCTATGGCAGACAGAATCAGCGCTGGATTGGTCCCGGCATGCGCGACCGTGCGAAGCCGGGCTGCTCGCGCGAACTCGGCGGCAATCACCGGAGCGGCCCGAATGTGCATGATCAGCGCGATCCCTCCGAGCCCACGGCCGCGGGCCCCGGCGTCGGATCCGAACGAGACCGGGTCCGCGCAGCCGCCGAGCGCCCCGCATCGAACCGGCGGCGGTCGGATGGCCGAACCGACTGCCCGATGTCACGTTCTGGTCTCGCGCAACCGCAGCGGCCGAACCGCGAGGCGGCGATCCGAGTCCATCGACGCGGGGCCGTCGTGGTGCCGATAGCATGGTCGCGCCGGAGCAAATCGCCTCCGACGATGACCCGTGGGCAACCGCCCGCACCAACGCGGGAACACGCCCGCCAGCCAACGCCAAGGAGTCTCTCGCCGTGACCACCTCAGCACCTATCACCCCTGTCGCCCTCGTTCGGGTGCCGGCCGGGACGACGGCGGGTGCCGCGGTGCGCGAGGCGGGGTTGCCGACGAAGGGGCCGGACACCATCGTCGTGGTTCGCGATGCGGAGGGGCTCAAGGACCTGTCCTGGACGCCGGATACCGATGTCGAGGTCGAGGCGGTCGCCGCCAATACCGAGGACGGCCGCAGCGTGATCCGGCATTCGGCCGCGCATGTGCTGGCCCAGGCCGTGCAGCAGGAGTTCCCGGACGCCAAACTCGGCATCGGGCCGCCGATCAAGGACGGCTTCTACTACGACTTCCAGGTCGAGCGGCCGTTCACCCCCGAGGATCTGGTCAAGCTGGAATCCCGGATGAAGAAGATCGTCAAAGGCGCGCAGCGGTTTTCGCGCAGGGTCGTAGCGATCGATGAGGCGCAGAGCGAACTGGCCAAGGAGCCGTTCAAACTCGAGCTGATCAGCGATAAGTCCGGTATCGACGATCCGGAGGTCATGGAGGTCGGCGGTAAAGAGCTGACCATCTACGACAACCTGGACCCCCGCACCGGTGAAAAGGTCTGGGGCGATCTGTGTCGCGGCCCGCACATCCCGACCACCAAATTCATCCCCGCCTTCAAGCTGACCCGTAGCTCCGCCGCCTACTGGCGCGGCGACCAGAACCGCGAGGATCTGCAACGCATCTACGGCACCGCCTGGGAATCGCAGGAGGCCCTCGACGAGCATCTGCACCTGCTCGACGAGGCCGAGCGCCGCGACCACCGCAAACTCGGTCTGGAGCTGGACCTGTTCAGCTTCCCGGATGAACTCGGCTCCGGCCTGCCGGTCTTCCACCCCAAGGGCGGCATCATCCGCAAAGAGCTCGAGGAATACTCGCGCCGTCGCCACGTCGCCGCGGGCTATGAATTCGTCAATACGCCGCACATCACCAAGGGCCATCTGTTCGAGGTCTCCGGTCACCTGGACTGGTACAAGGACGGCATGTTCCCGGCCATGCACCTGGACGCCGAACTCAACGAGGACGGCACCGTCCGCAAGCCCGGCCAGGACTACTACGTCAAGCCGATGAACTGCCCGATGCACAATCTGATCTTCCGCTCGCGTGGCCGGTCCTATCGAGAACTGCCGCTGCGGATGTTCGAATTCGGCTCGGTCTACCGCTATGAGAAGTCCGGTGTCGTGCACGGCCTGACCCGGGTGCGCGGCATGACCCAGGACGATGCGCACATCTACTGCACCAAGGAGCAGATGCACGCCGAGCTGACCAGCACGCTGCAATTCGTGCTCGGGCTGCTCGCCGACTACGGCCTCGACGACTTCTACCTCGAACTGTCCACCAAGGATCCGAAGAAGTTCGTCGGCTCCGACGAGATGTGGGAGGAGGCCACCGAGACCCTGCGCAAGGTGGCCACCGACTCCGGACTGGAACTGGTCCCGGATCCGGGCGGCGCCGCCTTCTACGGGCCGAAGATCTCGGTGCAGGCCAAGGATGCGCTCGGTCGCACCTGGCAGATGTCGACCATCCAGCTCGACTTCAACCTGCCCGAGCGCTTCAACCTGGAATACACCGCCTCCGACGGCACCAAGCAACGGCCGGTAATGATCCACCGCGCCCTTTTCGGTTCCATCGAACGTTTCTTCGGCGTGCTCACCGAGCATTACGCGGGCGCCTTTCCCGCTTGGCTCTCACCGGTTCAGGTTGTCGGTATCCCAGTTGCGGAAACCTTTGCGCCGCATCTGGATTCGGTCATCGAACAGCTGCAGGACGCGGGCATCCGCGCGCAGGTCGATCGCAGCGATGACCGGATGCAGAAGAAGATCTTCAACAACACCGCGCAGAAGATCCCGTTCATGCTGCTCGCCGGTGAGCGCGATGTGAACGCGGGCGCGGTCAGCTTCCGCTTCCGCGACGGCACCCAGGTCAACGGCGTCCCGGTCGCCGCCGCAGTGGCCACGATCGTGGAATGGATCGCGAACCGGGAGAACGCCTCGCCGACCGCCGATGGTTTTGTGGTGAAGGGCGGAGCATGACTGAGCGCACGGTGCCGGACGGGCTCGCGGATTTGAACGCGGACTCGGACGAGCACGGCAGCATCGTGGATACCGGGGCGGGTGAGCCGGATCGGCTGCAGCGGCTGTGGACTCCGTACCGGATGTCCTATATCGCCGAGGCGGCCACCTCCAATCCGAAAGACACCACGGGCCATCCGTTTACGGATATCCCGAAGATGTCGGATGAGGACGGTCTTGTCATCGCTCGCGGCGAGCACGTCTACGCGGTACTGAATCTCTACCCGTACAACCCGGGGCACATGATGGTGGTGCCCTACCGCAAGGTGGCCAACCTCGAGGATCTGACGCTCGAGGAGAGCGCCGAACTGATGTCTTTCACCCAGCAGGCGATTCGGGTGATGAAGCGGGTCTCGCGACCGCACGGTTTCAATGTCGGACTGAATCTCGGTGGGGTGGCCGGTGGTTCACTCGCCGATCACCTGCATCAGCACATCGTGCCGCGCTGGGGCGGGGATGCCAACTTCATTACCGTCGTCGGCGGTGTGAAGGTCATGCCGCAGTTGTTGCGGGAAACTCGGGCGCTGCTATCGGCGGCGTGGAAGGAAGTCGAGTAGGGTGCTCAGCTTCTTCGGCCGCGAGACGTTCTCCAAAGCGACTGCGCCGCTGGGCAGAGCGCTTGTCAGCACCGGACTCACTCCCGACGCGATGACGGTGGTCGGCACCGTCGCCTCGATCACGGCCGCGGTCACCCTGTTCCCGACCGGACATCTGTTCTGGGGAACCATGGTGATCTGGCTGTTCGTCATGTTCGACATGCTCGACGGCGCCATGGCAAGAGCGCGTGGCGGCGGTACGAAATACGGTGCGGTACTGGACGCGACCTGTGACCGGGTCGCCGACGGCGCCATTTTCGCCGGGTTGGCCTGGTGGGCGGTGTATCACGAGAACAGTAAGCCGCTATTCCTGGCGACACTGGTGGTTCTGGTTACGTCCCAGGTGATCTCGTACGCGAAAGCGCGTGCGGAGGCGAGTGGACTATCCGCGGACGGTGGACTCATCGAGCGGCCGGATCGGCTGATCATCGTTTTGGTCGGCGCGGGATTCACCGGTATCGGTGGGTATTGGGGGATCGAATGGCTGACCTGGGCCGTACACGTGGCGATGTGGATTCTGGCGGTGTTGAGCATTATCACGGTGTTCCAGCGGGTATTGGCGGTCCGGAATTCGCCCGGCGCGCGGGACGTGATTCCGCCGGCGCCGCCGCAGAATCCGGCCGACGCGACGGAGTTGCCCTCGTGAGTTCGCAGTCCGAAGGCGTCGGCTCGCGGATCAAGTCGAGACTGACGGATTGGGCCTATGCGGCAGGTTGGCGGGGTGTGCGCGCGCTGCCTGAATCGACGGCGCGGCGGGTGTTCGATTGGGGTGGCAATTGGGTCGCGGACAAGGCGAATCGAGCCTTCCGTGCCGGTGGTGAACCCAATCAGTTGCGGCGCAATCTCGCTCGCGTGCTCGGTGTGACTCCGGGCGAGGTGCCCGATGAGCTGATCCGAGCCAGCATGCGTTCGTATGCCCGCTACTGGCGCGAAGCCTTCCGGCTGCCCACGATGGATCACTCGGCACTGATCGGTTCGTCGGTGGAGGGTGTGGAGAATCTGGATGCCGCATTGGCGCGGGGACGCGGTGTGGTGTTGGCACTGCCGCACTCGGGGAACTGGGATGCGGCCGGGGTCTGGCTGGTCAGCCACAGCGGTACCCTCGCCACCGTCGCCGAACGGCTGAAGCCGGAATCGTTGTTCGAACGGTTCGTCGCCTACCGGGAGAGTTTGAATTTCGAGGTATTTCCGCTGACCGGTGGTCAGCAGCCGCCGTTCGCGGCGCTGGCCGCTCGGCTGCGCGCGAACAATGTCGTATGCCTGATGGGCGAGCGCGACCTGACGGGTAAGGGTGTGCCGGTGACCATGTTCGGCGAGCGCACCTGGCTGCCCGCGGGTGCGGCGAAACTGGCCATCGGGACCGGTGCCGCGCTGATCCCGGTGCACCTCTGGTTCACCGTCGATGCCGACGGTCGCGAGGGTTGGGGGATGAAGACCGAAGCACCACTGGATGTTTCGGGTGGCATCGCGGCGACCACCCAGGCGCTGGCCGACCGGTTCGCGGCCAATATCGCCGAGCACCCGGCCGATTGGCACATGTTGCAGCCACAATGGGAGCAGGACCTCTCGGCGCAGCGGCGAGCCAGAATCGCCGCGGCGCAAGCCGGGATGGATGGCGCCCAAGGGGAGAAGACACCATGAAAATCGGCATGGTCTGCCCCTATTCGTTCGATGTCCCCGGCGGTGTGCAGGCCCATGTCGTGGAATTGGCGCGGGTATTCATCGAACGCGGCCACAAGGTGAGCGTGCTCGCACCCGCATCCGAGGACACGCCGCTGCCGGATTTCGTGGTGTCGGCCGGTCGCGCGGTGGCGATTCCGTACAACGGTTCGGTGGCCCGGTTGTCCTTCGGGCCCATGGCCTACACCAGGATTCGGCGCTGGATCGATGGCAACGACTTCGACGTGCTGCACCTCCACGAACCGAACGCGCCGAGCCTGTCCATGCTCGCGCTGAAGATCGCCGAGGGGCCGATCGTGGCTACCTTCCACACCTCGACCACCAAATCGTTGGTGCTGAGCACCTTTCAGGGTGTGCTGCGGCCCTATCACGAGAAGATCAGCGGCCGGATCGCGGTCTCCGAATTGGCGCGGCGCTGGCAGGTGGAGGCGCTCGGTTCGGATGCGGTGGAGATCCCCAACGGTGTCGATGTGCCCGCCTTCGCGCGGGCCCCGATGCTGCCCGGATATCCGCGTACGGGCGGGACGGTGCTGTTCCTCGGGCGCTATGACGAACCGCGCAAGGGGATGGAAGTCCTGCTCGGCGCGCTGCCCGCATTGGTGCGCGGACATCCGGATGTCGAGATCCTCATCGTGGGGCGTGGTGACGAGGATCGACTGCGCCGCGAGGCCGGGCCGCTCGCTCGCCACCTGCGCTTCCTGGGCCAGGTATCGGACGAGGACAAGGCCTCGGCGATGCGCAGCGCGGATGTGTACGTCGCGCCGAATCTGGGTGGGGAGAGTTTCGGCATCATTCTGATCGAGGCGATGGCAGCCGGAACCGCCGTGGTGGCAAGCGAATTGGACGCCTTCCGTCGGGTATTGCGCGACGGCACCGCGGGAATGCTGGTCCCGGTGGGGGATTCGGCTCGGCTCGCCGCGGCGCTGGACGCCCTGCTCACCGATGAGGTGCGCCGCGAAGCCCTGATCCATACCGCCAATCAGGTAGTCGGCGAATACGACTGGCCGGTGGTCGCCGAACAGATCCTGCGGGTGTACGAGACTGTCACCGTGGGTGATACGCGAGTGCGAGCCGCCGGATGATCCTCTCGTGACCGCGTCATTCGCGACCATGGATCATGTTCGGGCGGATGCGCCGGTCGTTGTCGGCGATAGCAAGGTGAGGGCTGTTCGATGATTACCTTTTCCGCGACAACGGTACTCGTACTAGCGCTCATCGCGGCGGTGGTCGTCGCGATCGGTCTATGGGCGGCTTCGACGGCGAACCGGCTCGACCGGCTGCACGTGCGGTCGGATCAGTCCTGGCAGGCACTCGACGGTGCACTGGCACGGCGGGCGGTGGTGGCCAGGTCGGTCGCAGTGGCCATTGCCGGGCCGAGCGCCGATTCCGCACTCGTCGAGCACGCCAAACGGCTGACCACACTGGCCGATCGGGCCGAGCGTGCGGGCCGCGCCGACCGCGAAACCATCGAAAATCAGCTTTCCGCAGCACTTTCCACGATCGATATCGCCCAGTTACGCCCACAGCAGGTCGCCGAACTCGCCGATGCCGAGGCCCGGGTGCTCATCGCGCGCCGCTTCCACAACGACGCGGTCCGCGACACCCTTGCGCTGCGTACCCGCCGCCCTGTCCGCATTCTGCACCTTGGCGGTACCGCGCCGCTCCCGACGTACTTCGAGATCAGCGAACGCGCCACCCCGGCGGCCGCGACCGGCCTGGACGTCGATACCGTGCGCACCTCGGCGCGCGTGGTGCTGCTCGACGAACAGGACCGCGTACTGCTCATGCGCGGCAACGACCCGAAAACCCCCGACGTCTCCTTCTGGTTCACGATCGGCGGCGGTGTGGAACCGGGGGAGACCTTGCGCAGTGCCGCGGTGCGCGAGCTGTGGGAGGAGACTGGATACACCGCGGATCCGACCAGTCTGCGCGGTCCCATGTGGCGGCGGGTGGCGGTATTCCCGTTCGACGGCGAACTCATCCGCGCCGAGGAACTGTTCTTCGCGTTGCGCGTCCGCGCCTTCGATCCCAAACCGGGCAATCTGACCGCGGTTGAGCGACGCAGCATCACCGACAACAAATGGTGCACCGGGTCGGACATCGTCGCCTTGGACCACACCGGCGAAACCGTCTACCCCTACCACTTGGACCAGCTGCTTCCCGAAGCTGCCGCGGCTGCGTCGGGTGATTCCGATCCCGAGGTGCGGTCTATCCGGTGAGCGCCACGCCCGCGATCGGCGTGCGCGCCTGGATCTTTCGGCTGTGATGTGTTTCACGATCGTGATAGCGTCGCGACTGGATTGCCGCCGCCCTGGGTAGTGCTGCTGGGGGAGCGCTACCTGGAATTCTGGTGGTACTTCCACTGCAGTGAGAAGGTCCGTTGGCGTGTGGAAGGTAAGCAGTACATGTCCTACCTGTTGTTCGATTTCCTGTTGCCATTGTTGGGTTCCGACGCCGCGGGGTATTGGGCCCAGTTGCTGGTAGTCGGCCCGCTCTAGTTCTTGTCGGGTATTCGTCGGGGCGGCGCAAGACTTGCGTCGGCCCGACGGATCCGGCTCGTGACCGGGTCCAGTGGCCGCGGACCGGATGCAGACTCGCTGGTCGGGGCAAGGCCAGTGCTGTGCAACTGGCTATCAAGTGGCCTGATCGGTCCGCCTAGAATCGGTGGCGTTAGTTCCAAGCGACCCGATTGGCGCACATGACTCAGGAGTTTGCCGTGACCACGCCCGAGACCACCAACACCATCGGCACCGCCCGCGTGAAGCGCGGGATGGCCGAGATGCTCAAGGGCGGGGTGATCATGGATGTCGTCACCCCCGAGCAGGCCAAGATCGCCGAGGACGCCGGCGCGGTCGCGGTGATGGCCCTGGAGCGTGTTCCGGCCGATATCCGTGCCCAGGGCGGCGTTTCCCGGATGAGCGATCCGGACATGATCGACGGCATCATCTCCGCCGTCTCCATTCCGGTCATGGCCAAGGCGCGTATCGGCCACTTCGTGGAGGCACAGATCCTGCAGAGCCTCGGCGTCGACTACATCGACGAATCCGAGGTGCTGACCCCCGCCGACTACGCCAACCACATCGACAAGTGGAACTTCACCGTGCCGTTCGTATGCGGTGCCACCAATCTGGGTGAGGCGCTGCGCCGGATCACCGAGGGCGCGGCCATGATTCGCTCGAAGGGTGAGGCGGGCACCGGTGACGTCTCCAATGCCACCACCCACATGCGCAAGATTCGCGCCGAGATCCGCAAGCTGTCGTCGCTGCCCGAGGACGAGCTGTTCGTCGCCGCGAAGGAACTGCAGGCGCCGTACGAGCTGGTTCGCGAGGTCGCCCAGACCGGCAAGCTGCCGGTGGTGCTGTTCACCGCGGGCGGTATCGCCACCCCCGCAGATGCGGCGATGATGATGCAGCTCGGCGCCGAGGGCGTCTTCGTCGGCTCTGGCATCTTCAAGTCCGGTAACCCGGCGGAACGCGCCGCGGCCATCGTCAAGGCGACCACTTTCTACGACGACCCGGATGTGCTGGCGAAGGTCTCGCGCGGTCTGGGCGAGGCCATGGTCGGCATCAATGTCGAGGAACTGCCGGTCGATCACCGGCTGGCCGAGCGCGGTTGGTGAGCCTGCGCTACCGCTGAACCGAATCGACGCCCGCGGCAGAGGGATTGATCCACTGCCGTGGGCGTTGCTCGTCCTGCCCGATGGGCAGAAGCTGTCGCGGCCTTCACCGTTGTCTTATGCCCGCCACAGAGCTGGTGGCTAGCTTTGGGTTCGTGCACGTCGGCGGCCGTGCGGGCAGTTCGCGCGGCACCGTCGGGGGCGCGGACCTCGCGCCTCGCTGTGTCTCAGATCGCAAATACCCACAGCTTCTTACGAATTCGCATCCTGTGGAGGGAACGAATACTGGAGAGCGGTTCGGGGCGCCTGAGGATTGATTCATATCGATACGCAGATATGCGCATTCAACTATGTCTTCGAGATAAATACAAAAGTGACTGTCTCCCAAAACAAATCGCAAAGGAGGGGAGAGGCGGCCAGGGTCTGGGATGGGGCACGACTACCGACGAGCGGTGTCGTCTATGCGGAGTGCCGGACGATCCGGGTGGTCCCATCGGATGAAAAATGTTGGGGCGCTGGAATTGTCGCGGTCATGGTGTAGAAGGGCGGGGATGGTCCACAGGTCGTCGGCTGGGGTTCGTCGGCGCAGGGCCGGTTCGGACATGTCGAGGTGGACGGTGAGATCGAAGGCGAGGCCGCGGCCCAACAGCATGGGACCCGCGACGAACAGGACGGTGTCGGTGACCGCGGTGCGGATGGGGGAGCGGGCCGAGCGGTCGCGGGCTTCGTTCCACAGTGCGGGGAGCCACCGGGCATCGCGGCGTAGCGCCTGGATGACTTCGCGGTCGAGTGCGGCGTAGTCGAACCAGGCGGTGCGATAAGACATTTCGTCGGTGCGGCCGAATTCCATACGAAGCGAGGCCGGGCGAATGTAATCGTGCAGGGCGACGACCTCGGCGGTGCGTCCGGTGTCGCGCAGTGCGGTGGCGATGCCGTGCGCCATCGTATCGGGCTCGGCCGCGTCGGCGCCGTCGATGGCGACCAGCGCCCGCTCGCCGAGCTCGCGGACGCGGACGACGATGAGTTCGACTAGTCCGTCCTGGGTGATCGGATCGAAATGCGGCACCGATCCATTCCATCAAATAATGCCGTGCACCACATTCTGGGTGGCGGGCGCGGCCATTGCCGAGAGGTCACCATCGGGCCGCATCGGCGCTCGGGTTAATCTCGGCCCCATGGCGACAATCGAAGAGGCGCTGGAGATCGAGCGGCTCGAGCGGGACATCTTCCGTGGCGCATCCACCAAGACCCAGCTCGTACGCACATTCGGCGGACAGGTTGCCGGCCAGGCGCTGGTATCGGCGGTACGGACGGTGGAGCCACGGTTTCAGGTGCATTCGCTGCACGGATATTTCCTGCGGCCGGGCAATCCGGAGGAGCGGACGGTGTACCTGGTGGAGCGCATTCGCGACGGCCGGTCCTTCTGCACCCGCCGGGTCACCGGCGTACAGGACGGCGCCGCGATATTCACCATGTCGGCGTCGTTCCACGTCGGTGACTCGGGTCCGCAACACCAAGACGAGATGCCGCAGGTGCAGGGGCCGGATGAGCTGCCCGATGCCAGCATCACGATGACTCCCGAGCGGCTATGGGCGATGCGCGAATGGGAGCACTGGGATATCCGCACCGTGCCGCAGGATGTGGTGACCCGCCGTGACGGCGTCGTCTCCCCGCAGCAGGTGTGGTTCCGCTACCGGCATGCGCTACCGCATGACCCAGTCGTGCACGTCTGCACTCTCGCCTACATGAGCGATATGACCCTGCTCGGTTCCTCCAAGGTCACTCATCCGGACGAACCGACTCAGAACGCCTCGCTCGACCACGCCATGTGGTTCCTGCGCCCCTTCCGCGCCGACGAGTGGCTGCTCTACGACCAGTCCTCCCCGTCCGCGGGCTTCGGTCGCGCACTGACCGGCGGCAAGATTTTCAACCGCGAGGGCCAGTTGGTTGCCGCGGTTGTGCAAGAGGGCTTGATTCGCACCTTACGCGGGGAGTGAGCGCCGAAACGCTCAGTTTTCCCAGTGACGTGAAATGCCGAACGGTCTGTATTTTATTCGGGTAGCTCGTAGACTGCCGCGCAAAGAAGTCGCCGACCAGGAACGACGGTTTCGATGCGTCAAGAATGGAGGCAGGAATGTGGCTGTCGGAAGCTTTACCTACCAGAACGGATCGGGCTATTCGGACCGGATCGATAATCCGGACGAGTACCGCACTTACAACATAGCGATCGGCCGGGGAGCGGTGGACAACCAGACGAACGCGACGGTCTGGCTGTACGCGCGCGGCGACGGTCAAGGGGATTCGATCTATGTCAATCCGGGCGCCAGCACCTACGTGAGCACCGGCTACCAGAGCTGCAAATTCACCAGCTGACCCCGGCCGGATGATCCGGGTCCGACACCTCGCCCGTCTGCAGCGTGCGTAGCTAGTCGACCACCTGGCTAGTCCCACTGACCTGCGCTAATGCCGTAGTCCCGGCCGTGGCGGCGCTGTTCGGTTGCTGTGTTGTGCTCGGACCAGCGCAACGCGCAGGTGGCGGACCACGGTGTGGATCCCAGGGATGCGCGTTCGAGTTCGTCACGGCGGTGACTGGCAGCATCCGGTCCCTGGCCGATCGGTACCTCGATCTCGGCGATGACAACGACGTTGCGCCGTCCGGCGAAGCCGTGAGCAGGGCCACAGCGTCGCGCCTCGTAAGCTCGTGGCGTGAACGCATCGGTCGCCTCGCCCGCAACAGGCGCGCAGCACAGTCCCGACCGGCCCACCATCGGCGTGCTGGCCTTGCAGGGGGACGTGCGCGAACATGTCGCCGCACTCGCGGAATGCGGTGCGCACCCCGTGCTGGTGCGTCGCGCCTCCGAACTGGCCGCGGTGGATGCGCTGGTGCTGCCCGGTGGCGAATCGACCGCGATCAGCAAGCTGCTCGAGGTCTTCGAACTCCTGGAGCCGGTGCGTGCGCGGCTGCGGGAAGGTATGCCCGCCTTCGGATCCTGCGCCGGGATGATCCTGCTGGCCTCCGAAGTGCTCGACACCCGCCCGGATGCCAAGCATCTGTCCGGTATCGATATGACGGTGCGGCGCAATGCTTTCGGTCGCCAGGTCGACTCGTTCGAGACCGATCTGGACTTCGCCGGTCTGAGCGACGGTCCGGTGCGCGCGGTGTTCATCCGGGCGCCGTGGGTGGAGCGGGTCGGCGCGGGTGTCGAGGTGCTCGCGACGGTTCCCAGTGGTCCGGCCGCCGGGCGCATTGTCGCGGTGCGGCAGGGGAAGGTGGTCGCGACGTCGTTCCATCCGGAGGTCACCGGCGATTTGCGGGTACACCGGATGTTCGTCGATCTGGTTCGCGACGGCGAGTAGTCGCCCACAGGAATGCGACGTAACCGGACGAGTAGGCTGGCAGAGTTGTCTACCCGGCCGGTGCGGGTACCGTGCGCACGATCAGAACGTGCTGTCGACTGGAGGAAGTAGGGAATGAGCGGCCACTCCAAATGGGCCACCACCAAGCACAAGAAGGCGGGGATCGACGCGAAGCGCGGCAAGCTCTTCGCCAAGTTGATCAAGAACATCGAGGTGGCGGCACGCACTGGTGGCAGTGACCCGGCGGGAAATCCGACGCTGTACGACGCCATCCAGAAGGCGAAGAAGTCGTCGGTTCCGAACGACAACATCGAGCGTGCTCGCAAGCGCGGCGGCGGTGAAGAGGCCGGCGGCGCCGACTGGCAGACGATCATGTATGAGGGCTACGGCCCCAATGGTGTCGCGGTGCTGATCGAATGCCTCACCGACAACCGCAACCGCGCCGCCGGTGAGGTGCGCGTGGCGATGACCCGCAATGGCGGCAATATGGCCGACCCGGGTTCGGTTTCCTACCTGTTCCACCGCAAGGGCATTGTGACTCTGGAGAAGAACGGGCTGTCCGAGGACGATGTGCTGATGGCCGTGCTCGACGCGGGCGCCGAGGAGGTCAACGACCTCGGTGAGTCCTTCGAGGTCATCAGTGACCCGTCGGATCTGATCCCGGTGCGCAAGGCGCTGCAGGATGCCGGAATCGATTACGATTCCGCTGAATCCGGCTTCCAGCCGTCGGTATCGGTGGCCGTCGACGTCGATGGCGCGCGCAAGGTATTCAAGTTGGTCGACGCGCTCGAGGACAGCGACGACGTACAGAACGTCTACACCAATGTGGATATCTCCGATGAGGTCGGCGCCCAGCTGGAACAGGACTGATGCTCAGTTTGCCGGTGCATCGGGCACTTTGACGTGTAGAACGTCATTGCATCCGACGGTGGAGATCTGATGCCCAGCTGGAACAGGGCTGACGCGAAATATCATTGACCGGTGCCTCGGGGCGGTTCGCGGAGATGCGGACCGCCCCGAGTGCGTTTCGCATCCGGCGCGCGGAGGTCATTCCGCGATTCGTGTCCGATCGGACCACTCGTAGACCCGCAGTCGCCCCTCGGGCGTATCGGCCTCCCGATTGGTGACCTTGAAGTGCTCGTATCCGCCACGGTATTCGACCTTGAGCTCGACGCCGGGCGGCGTGATCGCAACGATGCGTGCGGGCAAGTCTTTCGGCCCGCCTTCCAGGACAGCCTTGGAAACATTGCTCATTCTTCGGATGGTAGGTCTCCTCTGTGATGCACGCCACAAACGCGGCCGAACAGCCATGTTCCGCTGAGGGAATTTCCGCATCCCGGCGTCGAGATAGTCTCTCCGACCGGTCGAAGATTGCTAAATGTTTACTGTCGGCATCTCCGGTATTCGGCGCACTGATCGCACACTGTCGATCTCGGCGGTGTAACGGTTGCGGCTTGATTGCTGATAGCAGATCGAGTGCCGCGACAGCATGCCGCGGCCGCCCGATCATGCTCTGCGCACCGAGAACTTATTCCGCCCGGAAAGAGACGAGCCATCGTGAGTCGATTCCTTGCCGATGAGTGTCCCGGCGATTCAACCGCCCTGAATATCACCCTCGCGCCGCTCGCGGTCGTGACCGGGCTGATCCTGCTCGTCGCCGCATTCGCGACGGTGCACCGGATGCCCGGCTGGGCAGCCGACTACGGCGCCAGCCTGGTGTATTTCGCGATCTTCCTATATGTGGCGATCACCGGCCGACTGACTTGGTGGGGCGCCTACATTCTGATCAACCACGGTAGGAAACGCTGACGGGCGTTCACGGCACCGTGAGCACCAATTTGCCTACGGTGCGGCCGGTTTCGCCGAGTGCGTGCGCCTTCGCCGCCTCCTCGAGTGGGAAGACTCCGGCAATGGCGGGGCGCAGCGTCCCGGAGTCGGCGAGTTCTGCGAGCGCAGTCATCCCGGCATGATCGTCCTGCACCAGCATGCGCACCGCTCGTAGGCCTAATTGCTTTGCTTCGGTGGCTAATTCGGTCGTGCCAAAGGCGCGTAGCGATACCAGCAGTCCGCCCGGGCGGAGTGTGCGCAGGGAGCGCAGACTGTTCTCGTCATCGATCGAGTCCAGCACGACATCGATATTGCCGATCGCCTCGGCGAAATCGGTTGTGCGGTAATCGATCGTCTCGTCCGCGCCGATTTCACGGAGGAATTCGTGGTTGGCCGCGCTGGCGGTGCCGATGACGTACGCGCCGCGCGCCTTGGCGATCTGAACGGCGAAGTGTCCGACACCACCGGCGGCCGCGTGGATCAGGATGCGGTGTCCGGCCTGTAGTTTCGCGGTATCGATGAGCGCTTGCCAGGCGGTGAGGGCGGCCAAGGGGATGGCAGCGGCCTGAATGTGGTCCAGGTTGACCGGCTTCGGGGCGAATGCGCGGGCGGGGCCGACGACGTATTCGGCGAATGCTCCGTGTCCGTACGGATAGGGCAGCATGCCGAAGACCTCGTCGCCCTGTTCGAACAGAGTGACACCGATACCCGCGGCCACCACTTCGCCCGATACATCCCAGCCCAGCACGAAGGGTGGTTCGCCGAGGAAGAGTCCGGAGACGCCGCGATGCCGCCAATCGGTTGGGTTGAGACCGGCGGCTCGCACCCGGATCAGAATCTCGCCCGGGCCGGGCGAGGGGATCGGCAGTTCGACTTCGGTCAGTACCTCGGGGCCGCCGATCGCGTCCTGGCTGATCGCGCGCATGGTGGTGTCGTTCATATCGCCCAGCCTGCCGTCGGCGGCGATGCGAGAAAATGGCACAAATGCCAATATTCGATATGATCGTGCCATGGTTGCTGGCTCGGATGGGCAGGCGGCGCGACATCGGGTGGTCGTGCTCGCATTGGATGGGGTGTATCCATTCGAACTCGGCATTGCGAGCCGGGTCTTCGGCACTGCCGCGGATCTGTACGAAGTGAGCACGTGCTCGATCGATGGCGCACCGGTACCGAGCCGAGCCGATTTCGCCATTGCCGTCCAGCACGACAGCTGGGCGCTGGCAACCGCCGACACCGTGGTCATTCCGGCCTGCGATATCGATATGACGCTCGGTGGCACACTGCCGTCCCCGGCGGCCGTCGCCTTAGCCCGCATCCGACCGGGCACCCGCATCGTCTCGATCTGCACCGGCGCATTCGTCACCGCCGCCGCCGGATTGCTCGACGGTCGTCCCGCGACGACGCACTGGAATGTGGCCGAGCTGTTCCGGCGCACCTTTCCGCGGGTGCTGCTGAACACCGATGTCCTCTACGTCGACGACGACGATGTGCTCACCTCGGCAGGTGCGGCGGCAGGCATCGACCTTTGCCTGCACCTGGTGCGCCGCGATCACGGCAGTGCGGTCGCCAATACGGTGGCGCGCCGCTGCGTCGTACCACCGTGGCGCGATGGCGGCCAAGCCCAATACATCGAACAGCCGGTGCCGCCGTCGACCTCGGTCGGCACCGCGGCTGCCAGACAGTGGGCCCTCGAGAACCTCCGATCGCCTTTGACCATCGATGATCTCGCCATCCAGGCCCGAATGAGCAAGCGCACCTTCGCCCGCCGCTTCCGTGACGAGGTCGGTATGAGCCCGGGGCGCTGGCTCATCCAACAGCGCGTCTTCCGAGCCCGCCAACTCCTCGAATCGACCGATATGACCGTGGACCGCATCGCGGGCGAAGTCGGCTTCGCCACCGGCAGCTCACTACGCCAACACCTGCACGATTCCATCGGCGTATCACCGTTGGCTTATCGCCGAACCTTCCGCGCGGAGTCGGTCGCACCGGCCGCAGCCCTGGGCTGAGTAACAACTCAATTCATCAACCATGGAATAGGTTTCAGGTCGCGTCGGGCACCAGAAGGCCGACGCGGGCGACGATCCAGGGGAATGACGAGCTGAACGCGGCCGAGGCGAACTGCCAGGTGTGGCCGCCCTGGGTGGTGTGGATGGTGCAATCGATACCGACTGCATGGCCTGCGGCGCATAGCTTTTCGGCCGCGCCGACCTCGCCGGTGTCGAAAACTCCGTCGTGACCGCCCATACCGACGTTGTCGTCGTCGGCTGCGGAGTGCTGATGTGCGCCATGGGATCCGGGACCGGATTTGGGCGGGCTGAGATCGTTGAACAGGCCTGCCATGCCAGTGTATGAACCATGTTCGGCCATGACGGTGAGCGGATCGAAGGCGGCCCAGCGGTCGGCGTCGCCGCCGAAGAGCCTTCGGATCGTTTGTTCCTTACTGCCTGAGGCCGGACCGAGATCGCCCGCGATATCGACGAAGGTGCGCACCAATTCGGGATGCATGACCGCCAGATCGACCGCGCAGGTACCGCCCATGGACCAGCCCACCACCGCCCAGCTGGCCGGATCCGCGGCGGCGCCGAACCGAGATTCGATAAAACTGGGCACATCTCGGGTCAGGTGGTCGGCGGCATCGCCGCGCGGACCGTTCACGCATTCGGTGTCATTGTTGAAACTGCCGCTGGAATCGACGAAGACGAGAATCGGTGCGCGACCGCCATTGGCGGCGGTGAACTTGTCCACCTCGGGCATGATCTGGCCGCTGCGGATCCAGTCGGCGGGGGTATTGAATTCACCGCCGATCATCATCACGACCGGCAGTGTCGGCGGAGTCGGACCGGCGAACCAGGCCGGCGGCAGGTATACATATTCGGTTCGATGCGGAAAACCGCTGGCCGCGTCCGGAATTTGCACCGGCACGATCTTGCCGGTGCTGACATCGGTATTGCGCAGTCCGGGCAGCGCATCGATATCGGTCTGATTCGGCAGCGGACCCGCGGTGAGCGCGTTCCATGCCGACTGCACGGTGGGGTAGTAGCCCACCCACTGATTGAGCACGATGCCGGTGCTCATCACCGCCAGCGCAATGGCGATGACCGAGACGCCGCGCCGCCACCACCTGGCACTGCGCCAGCCGAGCGCGGCAATCGCGATGGCCGCGACCGCGACGCCGACACAGGCCCACAACTCGACCGGCGCCGGATCCGAGGCCAGCCCTTGATCGTTCACATACGCCCACGCGGCCACCGCACCCGCCGCACCGAGTACGACGCAGACCGGCAGTAGCACCAGCCGCCAGCGCCGGGTCCGCCAGCCGATCGCCAGGATCAATGCGGCCACCGCGACCAACTCGACAGTCACCGGCAGCCAGCCGTGCAGCAGCGATATGCCGTGGTGAAAGCCGTTCTGATAGTTCGGATTCAGATTCGCCGAAGGTAGCCGCGGTGGTGGCGGCGGCGTCACGGGGGTCGCGGGTGCGGCGAGCGGGGCACGGACTACGGGCACCTACGGCATTGTCGAGACCGTTCCTCGAGAAAGCCTGTGAATTCCCTCCGATGAGCCTGGGCGACGCTGAAACGCTGGTCGATGGCAGGTCGATAACCGCACAGGTGAACCGGGCTCCGAACAGCCGTGTCCGGTAGAGTCCAGTGTCCGGTCGTGCAGGGATTCAGGAGGGGTGCACATGACTTATCAACCACCACCGCAGTACCCGGGTTATCCGGGGCAGGGGTATCCGGGCTACCCGGGATATCCGCCGCAGCCGCCCAAAGGTAAGCCGGTGTGGCCGTGGGTCCTCGGTGGTGTTTTCCTGGCGATCGTGCTCACCGTCGGTGGCTGCGTCGCGGTATTCGGATCCGTCATCTACCGGATCGACAAGGAGTCGAAGAAGGAAACTTCGATCACCTATGAGGTCACCGGCTCCGGCTCCGCCGATATCTCCTACAACACGGGCGATTTCGACACCACCGAGGCCAATGATTCGCCGCTGCCGTGGACGAAGGCGGTGACGGTGACCGGATACGTCCGCACGGGCCGGGTGACGGCGACTGTCAGCGGATCCAGCGGCGGCACGGTGACCTGCCGAATCCTGCAGGACGGCAAGGTGGTCGTCGAGGACTCGGACTCCGGCAGCTACGCGTATGTGAGCTGCTACCACTCGTTCAGCTAGCCGAATCCCGGACGGCCACCGTGTCGTTGGTGAACGTAGGTGCGCCGTCTACTAGACTCTCGAACAATTGTTCGTGCCTTCGAGAGGGGATCGCGTGCGGGTGATGGGCGTCGACCCGGGACTCACTCGGTGCGGCCTCAGCATCGTCGAGGGCGGGGTGGGTCGGAAAGTGACGGCGCTCGACGTAGACGTGGTGCGCACACCCGCGGATATGGACCTGGCACACCGGCTTATGGGTGTTGCCGACGTCGCCGAACATTGGATGGACACCCACAAACCTGACGCGGTCGCGATCGAGCGGGTATTCGCGCAGCACAATGTGCGCACCGCGATGGGGACCGCGCAGGCCGGTGGAGTGATCGCGCTGGCGGCGGCGCGCCGCGGAATACCGGTGGCCTTCCACACCCCCAGCGAGGTGAAGGCCGCTGTCACCGGCAATGGAACCGCGGACAAGGCTCAGGTGACGGCGATGGTGACGCGTATCCTCGGCCTCCAGGTCGCGCCGAAACCGGCGGATGCGGCCGATGCGCTGGCCCTGGCGATCTGTCATTGTTGGCGGGCGCCGCTGATGGCGCGGATGGCCGAGGCCGAGGCGCGTGCCGCCGCGGCGCAGCGGCGGTATACACAGCGGCTTGCCGAACAACGGAAGGTGGTGCGTGGGTGATCGCGTCGGTACGCGGTGAGGTGCTCGAGATCGCGCTCGATCATGTGGTGATCGAGGCGGCGGGCGTTGGCTACCGGCTCAATGTCACCCCGGCGACGCTGTCCACGCTGACCCGCGGCGAGGAATCCCGGCTGTTCACGGCGATGATCGTGCGCGAGGATTCGATGACGCTGTTCGGATTCGCCGATACCGAATCCCGTGACCTGTTCGGCCTTTTACAGACCGTCTCCGGAGTCGGTCCCCGGCTGGCCATGGCGGTGCTCGCGGTGCTCGAGCCCGAGGCGTTGCGCAAGGCGCTGGCCGAGAGCAATGTCGCGGCGCTCACCCGGGTGCCCGGCATCGGTAAGCGCGGCGCCGAGCGCATGGTCGTCGAGTTGCGTGACAAGGTGAATCTCGTTCCGGTGCAGGCCGGTCCGCCCGGCAGCGCACCGACGCCGGTGCTCACGCCGGTGCGCGAGCAGGTCGTCGAGGCGCTGGTCGGACTCGGATTCCCGGTCAAACAGGCCGAGCCCGCGGTCGATGCGGTGCTCGCCGAGAATCCCGCCGCCGATACGTCGAAGGCGCTGCGGGCGGCGCTCGGCTCGCTGGGGAAGAATCGGTAAGACGTCATGGATCAGGATCCAGAGCACGACACCGAATCCCAGGTCAGCGCAAGCTATCTGAATTCCGACGGGGAGATCGAGGCCAGTCTGCGCCCGAAGTCCCTGGACGATTTCATCGGCCAGCCGCGCGTGCGGGAACAGCTCGCGCTGGTGCTGCGCGGCGCCAAACAGCGCGGCGGTACCCCCGACCATGTGCTGCTGTCCGGGCCGCCCGGACTCGGCAAGACCAGTATGGCGATGATCATCGCCGCCGAACTCGGTACGGCACTGCGCATAACATCCGGTCCGGCGCTGGAACGCGCGGGTGATCTCGCCGCGATGCTCAGCAATCTGGTCGAGGGCGACGTGCTGTTCATCGATGAGATCCACCGGATCGCCCGGCCCGCCGAGGAGATGCTCTACCTCGCCATGGAGGATTTCCGCGTCGACGTGGTCGTCGGGAAGGGCCCTGGGGCAACGTCGATTCCACTCGATATCGCGCCGTTCACGCTGGTCGGCGCGACCACCCGCTCCGGTGCGCTCACCGGACCGCTGCGTGATCGCTTCGGCTTCACCGGCCATATGGATTTTTACGATCCCGAAGAACTCCTGCGCATTTTGCAGCGCTCGGCTCATATCCTCGGTGTCGCCATGGATCGCGATGCCGCCGCCGAGATCGCGGGTCGCTCCCGCGGCACTCCCCGCATCGCCAACCGCCTGCTGCGCCGCGTCCGCGACTATGCCGAGGTTCGCGCCGACGGCGTGGTCACCCGCCCCATCGCTCAGGCCGCACTCGAGGTCTACGACGTAGATGCCCTCGGCCTGGACCGGCTCGACCGCGCTGTCCTCGGCGCGCTCGTCCGCAGCTTCGGCGGTGGGCCCGTTGGTGTTTCGACCCTCGCGGTCGCCGTCGGAGAGGAGGCCGCGACCGTCGAAGAGGTCTGCGAGCCCTTCCTCGTCCGCGCGGGCATGGTCGCCCGCACCCCACGCGGCCGCGTCGCGACCGCCGCCGCCTGGGAACACCTCGGCCTAGTGCCGCCCCCCGACCTCGTCTTCGGCTCCATCGAAGTCCGCGGCCGCGAACCCCACCCCACCCTCGACCTCTTCGACTAACACCCAGGCCGCTGGATCAAGCTCAGGTGGGGCTGGTGGCGTGGCTGCTCGGGCGATGCCCCCGATGGATTCCATCTGATGCTGATCGGCGGTGGGGTTCAGTGGTGGTTGTTTTGGAGGGCGGTGATGACGAGGTCGAGGAAGGCGTCGACCTCATCGCGGGCGTAGCCGCGGGTGCCGAGGCGGGCCTCGGTGAAGCGGACGGCGCGGACGTCGGTGACGGTCAGGCTGCCGGGACTGCCGTGTGCGAGGGTGGCGGCGACCAGATCCAGGAACGCGTCCACTTCTTCGGTGTCGTAGCCGCGGCGGCCGACAGCGGCTTGGGTGAACTGCATGCGGTGTACGTCGTCGGGGGTGAGCAGCGCGGGGCCGGAACCGTTGCCACCGTCCGGGACCGGGCGAGACCCGCGCTGGCGGAACTCGAGTTCCACGCGGACCCGATCGAGGAATTCGTCGACCTGATCGGCCTGATAGCCGCGGCCGCCGAAGCGCGGGGCGTCGAAGGCGACGTGCCGGATATCGTCGGCGGTCAGCGCCCCCTTGCCGGCCAATGTCGCCGAGACGAGTTCCAGGAACGCGTCCACCTCATCGGCGTGATATCCGCGGTGCCCCACGGGTGGCATGGCGAAGTGGATTCGGCTCACGTCGTCGGGGGTCACCCGCGACATTGTTCCAGGGTCGCTGCCCTGCTCGCGTCGAATGCGGTTTTTTCGAACTAGGCGGTCTCTGCCGAACACGTGTTGCCCCCATTGGCCGGTCGATCCGGGTCCCACCCTAGCCGGAATCGGGTCACCTGGCCGCTGGCGATTTGCCGGACATCAGTCCTTGCGCACGCCGTCGATCAGCAGCCGTCGGATTGCCTCGTTCAATTCCTGGACCGCGGCCTCGTCCGGATGGCGCAGCCCGTGCACGATGCCCGCGAGCAGCATGCCGGTCACCGCCTTGGCGGTGTATTTGGTATCGAGATCCGCACGCAGATAACCGAGTTCGACGCCGTGCGACAAATACCCCGCGGTGAGCGCATCGGCCATATCGAGCAGGCCATAGAGCCGGGTGGTGAGTTCGTCATCGATTCCGGTGGCATGGAACAGCAGTAGTTGGGCGACGCGTCGGTCGTCCACCAGGATCCGGGTGAGCGCGGCGCCGATGCGATCTATCTGGGCGCGATATTCGTCGAGGGAGGTGGCGGCGTCGGGCGCGTTATCGGTGCCGAGCGCCTCGATGATCCGGGTGGCTAGATCGTCGATGACCACGTCGATGATCTCGCGCTTATTGCTGAAGTACCGGTAGAAGGTGCCGTGGCCGATGCCCAATTCGCTGGCGATATCGGCGATTCCGGTGGCGTGATAGCCCTTCTCGGCGAAGCACACGAAGGCGGTATCGATGATCTCCTGCCGCAGTTCGGCCTTGCGTCGCTGGATCGCATTTCCGGCCGCTGGGCGGGGCGCACGCGTGGATGGCTTCGTCACCTGTCCGATGATACGGTGTTCACAAACGGAATGAGATGTCATTCTGTGAGAGATGGTTCCTACATTCGCGATGGAATGTTGAGCAGGAGGTTCGACGTGGCGCCTCAATACGACGCGGTCGTGGTCGGTGCGGGCTTCGGCGGCATGGGCGCGGGTATCCAGCTCGACCGGCTGGGTCTGAGCAATTTCGTCATTCTGGAGCGCGAGGACGACCTCGGCGGCACCTGGCATGTCAATCACTACCCGGGGCTCGCGGTCGATATCGCCTCGGTGACCTACTCGTATTCCTTCGAACCCAACCCGTATTGGACGCGCCTGTTCGCACCTGGCAAGGAGCTCCAGAAGTACGCCGCCCACGTCGCCGACAAGTACGGCTTGCGCCGCCGGATGCGTTTCGGCACGGTGGTGGACGGCGCTCGCTGGGACGAGGAGCACCAGCACTGGATCGTCTCCATCGCCGGTGGTGAAACCCTCACCGGCCGTTATCTTCTCACCGCAACCGGCTTCCTGTCCCAGCCCTACACACCACCGTTTCCCGGCATCGATTCGTTCGCGGGCAAGATCATCCACACCACCGCGTGGGAGGACGACTTCGACCTGACCGGCCGCAAGGCCGCCATCATCGGCACCGGCGCCACGGCCGTGCAGTTGATACCCGAGGCCGCGAAGAAGACCGAGGAACTCACCGTATTCCAGCGCACACCGATCTGGGTGGTGCCGAAGATCGACACCGCGATCCCCGCGCCGGTGCAGAAGCTGTTCGCGCGAGTGCCCGCCACGCAGAAGGCCGCGCGCCTGGTCAACACCAGTCTGCTCGAGGCGCTCATGGTGATCGGGGTACTGCACTTCAAGCAGGCCAAGCCGCTGAATATGGCCGCGGGCGCACTCGCCAAGGCGCATCTGCTTGCGCAGGTGCGCGACAAGGAGATTCGCAGGCAGCTCACCCCGCACTACGACTTCGGCTGCAAGCGCCCCACCTTCTCCAACCAGTACTTCAAGACGTTCAACCAGCCCAATGTCCGACTGGAGACCAACGCGATCGATCACATCGAGGCCGACGGCATCGTCACCGCCGACGGGCACAAGACCGAGATCGATACGCTGATCCTGGCCACCGGCTTCAACCTGTGGGATGTGAACTTCCCCGCCATCGAGATCATCGGCCGCGACGGCGTGAATCTCGGAAAATTCTGGCGCGACAACCGTTTCCAGGCCTACGAGGGCATCACCGTGCCGAAGTTCCCGAACTTCCTCAGTCTCAACAGCCCGTACTCCTACAGCGGCCTGTCCTACTTCACCACCATCGAGGCCCAGATGAAGCACATGGGTCGGCTGCTCGGTGAGATGTTCCGGCGCGGCGCGACCACCTTCGAGGTCACCGAGCAGGCCAATACCCGGTTCCTGGACCGCGTCACCGAGAAGTTGGGTTCGTCGGTGTTCTACGGCGGCGACTGCGCGAGCGCGCGCAGTTATTACTTCAACCAGCACGGCGAGGCCGCGCTACTGCGCCCGACCAGCACCATCAATGCCCACCGCGAGGCGGTGAGCTTCCCGCTCGACGACTACACCTACGGCAAGACCGCCTAGGACGCCGCGTTGCGCAGCCCGCGACCCTTGCTGGGTCGCGGGCCTCATGCTGTTCCGGATCGGCTCGATATCCGGATTCCGGGACGTCAAGGGTGTGCCGGTGTGGTGGTGACGACATGAGCTGGCAGACTGTTGGGGTAATAGCCCATTCCCACCCACAGACTAGGGACTGACTTCGACGATGGAACTTCTGTTTCCGCTCCTACTGGTAGCCCTGCTCGTGCCCATGTTCCTCGGTGTGCGCCGCCAGAAGCGCGAGGCCGAGAAGGTCACGACCATGCAGGAAAGCCTGAAGGTCGGCGATCAGGTCACCACCACGTCGGGTCTGTACGGAACCGTGGTCGATCTCGACGACACCACGGTCGATCTCGAGATCGCCGAGGACGTCATCACCACGTGGTTGCGTCAGGCCATCCGGGATGTGCGCACCGAGGACGAGACCACGGATGAGACCGTGACCGACGAGGCCGAGGCCGGTCCCGTCGAGGAGTCCGCGCAGCAGACCGAGACCCGGCTGACCAAGGACTGATCGGTTTGCTGGTGGGCCCGCGTGCTGCAGATCGCCGCGGGCCATCCGTCCGGGTGCCCGGCCGTGCGCGCCCGCCTGTTCCACCTCGACTTCCGCCTAGGAGATGACGAACTGTGCCACCTTCCCAGGGATCGGCGCATCCGCTCCGGTTGCTCGGCGTCTACGCCGTGCTGCTGGCCGTGATCTATGCGCTGGTGTTATTCGCCGGTGACCATTCCCCGACTCCCAAGCTCGGCATCGACCTGCAGGGTGGTACCCGCGTCACGTTGACCGCGCGCACTCCCGACGGCAGCAAGCCCAGCCAGGACAGCCTGCGCAGGGCGCAGACGATCATCGAGAACCGTGTCAACGGCCTCGGTGTCTCGGGTTCCGAGGTCGTCATCGACGGCGACAACCTGGTGATCACGGTTCCGGGTGACGACGGCGGTCAGGCCAAGGCGCTGGCGACGACCGCCAAGCTCTACGTCCGTCCGGTGCTGTCGGCGGTGCCCGCGACCGGTGGCAAGGCCACGCCACAGACGGGTACCGCGGCGACGCCGGGCACGGTTCCGGACGCCACCCAGCTCAACCCGGACGGCACCGTGCCGACTCAAACCGCGCCCACCACCGAGCCGGCGCCGACCACGGAGTCCGCGCCCGCGGCGGAATCGACCCCCCAGCCGCGCGTATTCCCCGCACAGGCCCCGACCTCCCCGCCGGCCCCGCCCGGCGGTCTGACGCCGCAGGAACAGGCGAAGAAGGAGATCGCCGACGCCAAGGCGACCAGGCAGAGCACCGATTCCACGGTGCAGCAGGCCGCCATGGCCGCGATGGACTGCAACAAGTCCGATCCGCTCGCCGGTAACGACGATCCGAATCTGCCGCTGGTCACCTGCTCCACCGACGGCAAGGAAATCCTGCTGTTGGACAAGAGCCGCATCGACGGCCAGGAGATCAAGGACGCGACCTCCGGGCTCAACCAGCAGCAGGCGCGCCACGAGGTGAATCTCGAATTCAAATCCGGTGGTAGCGATGCCTGGGCCACGCTGACCGGTGAGTACATCAACAAGCGGGTCGCATTCGTACTCGACTCGAAGGTGGTCAGCGCGCCAGTCGTGCAGTCGGGTCCGCAGCAGGGCGGCCGCACCACCATCTCCGGTAGCTTCACCGCGGCCAGTGCCAAGGAACTCGCCAACACCCTGAAGTACGGTTCGCTGCCGCTGTCGTTCCAGACCTCCGAGGCCGAGACGGTTTCGGCGACGCTGGGTCTGTCCTCGCTGCGCGCGGGTCTGCTCGCGGGGGCGATCGGCCTCGCGGTGGTGCTGCTGTACTGCCTGCTCTACTACCGGATGCTCGGCTTCCTCGCCGGTTTCTCGCTGATCGCTTCGGGTGTCGCGGTGTACGGCATCATCGTGCTGCTCGGCCGGTGGATCGGATTCACGCTGGACCTGGCCGGTATCGCCGGTCTGATCATCGGTATCGGTCTGACCGCCGACTCCTTCGTGGTGTTCTTCGAACGCATCAAGGATGAAATGCGCGAGGGGCGCAGCTTCCGTTCGGCCGTGCCGCGCGGTTGGCAGCGGGCCCAGCGCACCAACCTCTCCGGTAAGACCGTCAGCCTCATCGCCTCGGTGGTGCTCTACATCCTGGCCGCCGGTCAGGTGAAGGGATTCGCCTTCACCCTCGGTATCACGACCGTTCTCGACGTGATCGTGCTGTACCTGGTGACCGCGCCGCTGATGATGTTGGCCTCGCGCTCGTCGTTCTGGGCGAAGCCGTCGGTCAACGGGCTCGGGGCGATTCAGGAAGTGGCCAGGGAGCGTAGGGCCGGCGAGGCGCTGGTTAAGGAGACGGCACGATGACGAACTCGACCCTGGAGCCGTTCGCTGACGAGGTGAACGATTTCGAGACGCCCAAGCACAGCGTTTTCGAGCGTCTCTACACCGGTACCGGCGGATTCAAGATCGTCAGTAGGCGGCGTTTCTACTACGCGCTGACTGCGGCCTTCGTGCTGATCTCGTTGCTGAGTATCGGACTTCGCGGCTTCACTCTCGGCATCGACTTCGCGGGCGGATCGCGCATCCAGTTGCCCGCGGCGGGCACGGCCACCACGCAGAAGGTCGAGGACATCTACAACCAGACCATCGGCCACGCGCCGGTGACGGTGCAGAAGGTCGGATCCGGCTCTGCGGAGACCATCCAGGTCCGCTCGGACACACTGAGTGCCAGCCAGACCGATGCGCTGCAGAGCGCGCTGTTCAACGCCTTCCAGCCGAAGGACAAGGACGGCAACGTTTCCCGCAACGCGATCAGCATCGCCGAGATCAGCGAGACCTGGGGTAGCCAGATCACCAAGAAGGCTTTGATCGCGCTGGTCGTGTTCATCGTGCTCACCATGGTCTACATCGCGATCCGCTTCGAACGGGATATGTCGATAGCGGCGATCGCCTCGCTGTTCTTCAACATGGTCGTCACGGCGGGCATCTACTCCCTGGTCGGCTTCGAGGTGACACCCGCCGCGGTGATCGGTCTGCTGACCATCCTCGGTTACGTGCTCTACGACAACGTCGTCGTCTTCGACAAGGTCGAGGAGAACACCCGCGGAGTGGTCAATACGACCCGGCGCACCTATGCCGAACAGGCGAATCTCGCGGCGAACCAGACGTTGATGCGGTCGATCAACACTACGGTCATCGGCATTCTGCCGATTGTCGGCATGCTCGTGATCGCGGTGTGGCTGCTCGGTGTCGGCACGCTGAAGGATCTGGCGCTGGTGCAGCTGGTCGGCATGATCGTTGGCGCGTATTCGTCGATCTTCTTCGCGGTGCCGCTGCTGGTGTCGATCAAGGAGCGGTGGGGTCCGGTCGCGGCGCACACCAAGAAGGTGCACAACAAGCGGGCCGGGCTGGCATCGGCACGTGCTGGCGCCGAGGCGCAGCGGCGCGCGGTCGCGGCGACCGGTCGGGAGCTGGGCGCGCGTCCGGTTCGCGATGTGGGACAGACTCCGCGTCCGGGCGCCCGTCCTAGCGGAAAGCGGAATAAGCGCAGGCACTGACACCGACGGCAGGGGTTTGCATATATGAAGCAGTCGCTAGCGGCACGTCTGATCGGAGCGGTGGCTGCGGGCACCGTGGCCGCCACGGTGATGGCCGGATGCTCCAGCCAAAACCAGGTACCCTCCATCGGCTATGCCGTCGACTCGGTGATCGCCACTTACAACGGCGGTAACACGCTCGGTGCGAGCAGCGGTTCTGCCGCGGTATTCGCGCGGGTGCTGACCGGGTTCTTCTATACCGGACCGGATGGTCAGCAGGTCGCCGACACCGATGTCGGTACCGCGAAAGAGGTGCCGGGCGAGGCGCAGACGGTGCAATACCGGCTCAATGCGGACGGGGTGTACTCCGACGGGGTGCCGACCTCATGTGACGATCTGGTGCTCGCCTGGGCCGCGCGCAGTGGTCGCTACACCAAACCCGGTGACCGCGGCCAGGTTCCGCTCTTCGATGCCGCGAGCACCGCGGGATATGCCGATATCGAGCGGGTGGACTGTCAGCCCGGATCCAAAGACGCCACCGTCGTGTTCCGCGCGGACCATCGCTATCTGCCGTGGCGCAATCTGTTCACCGCGGGGCAGTTGATGCCCGCGCATGTGGCGGCTCGGGTGGCGAATGTTCAGAATGTGGTGATGGCCGTACAGTCCGGTGATCAGGCATCTCTGCAGCGGATCGCCGACTTCTGGAACAACGGGTGGACCATCGGAACAGACAAGATGGATCTTTCGCGGTTCCCGTCGTCGGGACCGTATCGGATCGATTCCTACTCCGCCGAGGACGGTCTGGTGCTGGTCGCCAACGAGCGCTGGTGGGGCAATAAGCCCGAGACCGGGCGGATCGTGGTGTATCCGAAGACCGCCGATCTGAAAGCGAAGGTCGGTGACAATGCGGTCGGGGTCGTCGATATCGGCGCCGGCTCGGTGAAAGATATCAATCTCGGCGGATTCTCGGTGCGGACCGTGCCGGGGCGCGGTGCCGAGCAGTTGGTGCTGGGTACTTCGGGAGTCTTCGCCTCGGCCGACGCGCGGCGCGGCTTCGCGTTCTGCGTGCCGCGCCAGGACCTGTTCGACAAGCTCGGAAAGGCCAAGGACGCGCCGAAGAGCGGACTCGGCACCGCGGTGTTGAACTCTCGTATCACACAGCAGGATTCGCTGTACTACCCGAACGTCATCGGTGCGGCCGACAAGTACCGCGGCGGTGATGCGACGGCGGCGTCCGCGGCCAGTTCGGCCAAGCCGACCATTCGGATCGGATATGTGAAACCGGACGACCGCCGCACGCAGACCGTGCAGATGATCGCGGATGCATGCAAACCGGCAGGTATCAATGTGGTGGATGCCGGATCCGTCGATTTCACGCCGTCCCAGCTCACCGAGGGCAAAGTCGACGCCGTCCTCGGCAGCACCGCATCGGCCCCGGGTCCGGCCGGATCTGAGACCGGAGTGGCCGCTACCAGTGCGTTGCGCACAGGTAGCGGGCTCAATTTCGGTCGCTACGGTAACGGCCGCTACGATTCGATCACCGATCAGCTTGCGGGCGACGACAACTCGACCGCAACGCTGAATCTGCGCACCGAGGCCGAGAACCTGCTGTGGGCGGAGATGCCGAGCATTCCGTTGTTCGTCACACCCCGCACCATCGCGTTCGGCGACGGTCTGCGCAACGGCATAGCCGGTCCCACCCAGGCGGGTACCGGCTGGAACATGGACCGCTGGGTGTTGAAGCGGTGACAGGTGTTGGTGGGTGAGGAACCATGGAGAGGTGTCGATGAGCAAGCATGCGGCGGTGGAATCGGACGACGTTCTAGCCGAGCGGACAGGTAAGGCGGCCGAACTGGTCGAACGCCTGACCCGCTGGCGCGACGATTTCCCCTCTCCCGGCATCCGCTTCGCCGATCTCACGCCGGTATTTGCCGATCCGGAGGGTTTCCGGGCCGTCATCGACTGCCTTGCGGCGTGCGCGCCCGATGCCGATCTGGTTGCGGGCGTCGACGCTCGCGGATTCATCATCGCGGCCGGCGTTGCCGCGACGCTGGGAACCGGTGTCATGGCGGTGCGCAAGGCCGGAAAGTTGCCGCCGCCGGTCGTCTCACGTGAGTACAGCCTCGAGTACGGCACCGCATCGCTCGAGATTCCGGCCGACGGGGTCGACCTCGAGGGTCGGCGCATTCTGCTGCTCGACGATGTGCTGGCCACTGGCGGTACCTTGGCCGCCGCCGCGGATCTGTTCCGGGCCACCGGGGCCGAAATCGTAGCCGCCGCAGTAGTTCTGGAATTGGGCTTCCTGAACGGACGAGATCGCCAAGGCGATTACCCGCTGACCTCGGTGGTGCGAGTCTAGGTCGCACGTCCGCGGTTTGCCCGTTCGAAATCGTCCTGCCAGGATCACCGAGTGGTTGATTCCGTGCCGATGCGCCAGATTCGTGCAACGTATGACGACTCGACAGTAGTTGTCTATCAAGCGTATTCGCCGCATATCGCCGAGCCGGCCCTCGCCGCAGGGACTTTCGTGCCACCGTTCAAGCGGGAGCGAATGACATGGATCAAACCGTCGTTCCTGTGGACGATGTATCGCTGCGGATGGGCCCGCAAGCCCGGACAGGAGCGCGTACTCGCGATCACCATGACGCGCACCGGATTCGAGTGGGCGCTGGCGCGTGCCTGCCTGAGCCACTATGTGCCGGAACTGTATTCGGATCGCCGTGAGTGGGCCCATCGGTTGCGGACGAGTCCGGTGCGGATCCAATGGGATCCCGAACGCGACCTGCATCACCGACCGCGGGGTTACCGATCGCTACAAGTCGGCCTGAGCGGTGAGGCGGTCGACGCGTATGTGGACACCTGGATCACCGGGATTCGAGATGCGACCGATCAGGCGCGGCGAATCCACGACTTGGTGACCGCCGGACAACTATCCGCAGCTGCTGATGCCCTTCCGGCCGAGCGGCCGTATCCGCTCGCTGGTGAGACCGCGCGGCCCATCGGCGCGATCGGTTAGCGCCGACGGAGATGCTGGTTGGGCGTGGTGGTCAGGGATTACGAACCGCGCAGTCGAGGTGGCGGCCGATGAGGTCGAGCCGCCGCGGCGGTGCCGACGTAGTGTGTGATCGCAATATCAGTGGCGCGACAGCCGGGGATGTGTTTAATCTAGACGGGTCTTATCCCCGTTGATCGGAGTCATGTCGTTGCTCTCATGAGGTAGCCACTCGGGCGGCCCGCATCCTGTGCGCCGCATTCCCGCGCGACCTCTGGGGACCACATGACCAATCTGTCTATTTCCGATCTCACTTTCTCCTGGGCCGATGGCACTCCCGTCTTCGACGGTCTGGACGCAGTGCTCGGACCGGGCCATCTCGGTCTGGTCGGTGGCAACGGTGCGGGCAAGTCCACCCTGCTGCGGCTGATCGCGGGTGAGCTGACACCCGCGCGTGGTTCGATCACGGTCACCGGGCGGCTGGGTTATCTGCGCCAAGATCTCGGCCTCGGCGACGGTCAGCGTGTCGACGCGGTGCTGGGCATCGCCGAAACGCGAAAGGCACTGCACCGCATCGAATCCGGCATCGGCGAGGAGGCCGATTTCGATATCGTCGGCGCGCAGTGGGATGTCGAGGAGAGCGCCATCGCGCTGCTCGGTCGCCTGGGTCTGCACTACCTCGCCGACTCCACCGAACAGCTGGACCGCCGCTTGGAAACCCTCTCCGGTGGTGAGACAGTGCTGCTCGGCTTGGTCGCCGAGCTGCTGCGTGATCCGGACGTGCTGCTGCTCGACGAGCCGACCAACAACCTGGATCACCTTGCTCGCCAACGCCTCTACGAGGTTCTTACTCAGTTCTCCGGCACCGTCCTCACGGTCAGCCACGACCGCGAACTGCTGGAACGAATGTCCACCATCGCCGAACTGCGGCAGGGGGAATTGCGTTTGTTCGGCGGCAATTTCAGCGAATACGAACGGATCATCGAAGCAGAGCAGCAGGTGGCACGGGCCGCGATCCGGGACGCGCGCAGCGACGTTCGCAAGCAGGCGCGCGAACTGGTCGAAACCAGGATCAAACTCGATCGCCGAGCGCGCTACGGGCAGAAGATGTTCGAGAACAAACGCGAGCCTAAGATCGTCATGGGCGCACGCAAGCGGGCGGCGCAGGTATCGGCGGGCAAGCTACGCAATAACCACATCGAAAAGTTGGACACCGCGAAGGAACAGCTGCAGCAGGCCGAGGATCAGTTGCGTGACGACCGACAGATCCGGATCGACCTACCGGGCACCCGGCTCTACCCGGGCCAGGACGTCATTGATCTCGAGGAGGTCGAACTGGCCTGCGGTCCGACCGTGACATTGCGGATTTCTGGTCCGGAGCGAATCGCGCTGACCGGCCGCAACGGCGCGGGAAAAACCACGCTGCTGAACCGCGTCGCCGCCGAACCGCCGCAGGTGCCGTGGCGCATGCTGCCGCAGCGCCTCGACATCTTCGACGAGCGGCGCACGGTCTTCGACAATGTCGCGGCGGCCGCACCCCACGCGGCCGCGGAACAGATCCGAGCCCAACTGGCCCGCTTCCTGTTCCGAGGCAGTGATGCCGATGTCGCGGCGGCAGCCCTGTCCGGCGGGGAACGCCTGCGCGCCGCCCTAGCCATGCTTCTGCTCGCCGATCCGGCACCGAAGCTCCTCCTGCTGGACGAGCCAACCAATAATCTCGACCTGCCCAGCCTCGACCACCTCACCCAGGCGCTGGCCAACTACGAGGGTGCACTGATCGTCGTCAGCCACGATCCCCGTTTCCTCGACGATATCGGGGTGACCAGACGTCTCGAACTAACCGGCGACGGGCTTGTCGAAACGTGATAGCGCGCGCCGCATGACGCTCGGATGACGAAGTAGGCGCGGTCCCAGCTTCACCGCCAGCAGGGTCAGTGGGAGCCAGGGCCGAAGGTGCGGTTCGAGTCGGCGGATGCGGCCGTCGGCGGCCAATTCGAGGATCATGGCCTCGGTCATCCGGAATGGTCCTACGGCGGCCTCGGCGAGTAGAACTCGGCGGGCGCCGTCGCCGATGTGCTCGGTCCAGCGCAGTCGGCCGAGGCTGCCGTAGGCAGCGGTCAGCAGTATGCGCAAGTCGTCGTGGCCTCGGAATACCAATCTGCCCGAGACCGGCGATGTCAGCTCGGCATCGGGGGCCAGGGTCGTCATCAGCGCATCGAAATCGCTGGCTTCTGTTGCCTCGCGAAACCGTGTCACAGTATCCGACATCATCTCGATCACCCCTTCACAGTTTGCTCGTTCGCAACGTATCGGAGTCGCTTGCGAAAAGCAATGAACTACGATGGGTGGGTGCCCAAAGCTGCCATGTCCGACATTGTGTGCTCGATCGCGCGAACCCTGGACGTGGTCGGGGAGCGGTGGACGCCCTTGATCCTGCGGGATCTGTTCGTCGGGGTGAACCGGTTCGAGGACCTGCGCCGCGATCTGGGCGTTGCCACCAATGTCCTGACCGCGCGTCTGGACGTGTTGCGGCAATACGGGATCGTCGAGACCAGGGCCTACCAGACCAATCCGGTGCGCCACGAATATGTGCTCACCGAGCAGGGGCGCGATCTGTATCCGGTGCTCACAGTGCTCATCTCATGGGGCGATAAATGGCTCGCCGGGCCCGCGGGGCCGCCCGCACTTGTCGTGCATCGCGATTGCGGACACCCGACATCCGGTGTGGTGGTCTGCCGCGAATGCGGCGCGCCGCTGACCGCCGACAATGTGTACTGGCGGCACGGGCCCGGCGCCCATCGCGGACCGGGAACCATGCTGATCGGTGATCATCTGGAACCGGCACCGTAGATCCGTCGGTAACGCAAGTGTTTCGCTCGAGTTGATCGACGTGCTCAGCTGCAGCATGATCAATCCGATGGATCCGGTGTTGCGGGCGATAGCCGATATCGATTGGGTCGAGCTGGAACATGCTTACGGCCCGGCGGTGGATGCTCCGACGCACCTGCGGGCCCTGATCGACGGTGATGCCGAGGCCTGTGTCGACGCGGTCGGCTATCTCGACGCCGCGCTATTGCATCAGGGCAGTGTGTACTCCGCGACCGCGCCGTTCGTCGCGATCGTGGCCGAACTGCTGGCGCGTCCGCACACCGAGATGAAGGTCGAAGACATACTGCCGTGGGATCCGGGGCCGCGACCGTTGCGCGTCGCGCTACTGGACTACCTCGAGGTCTTCGCGCAGGGATGTTGTTCGGGAATCTCCGATGAGCAGCTGTATGCCGAGGCATATCCACCCGGGCGCACCGAGGAGGATCTGCAGCGCGTCAAAGCGAATCGGCGCGCCGGGTTACTGGAATTGGGGCCGGATCCGGCGAATGCCCTTTTGGTCGAACATGTTCCGACGCCACCGGGTTTGTTGGCGGCCATCGATGATCACGTATTCCGTGCGGCGATGCGGGCCAGGGACGAGATCGCCTGTCGCGCAGTTATTCCCGCCGTGATCGAGGCGGTCGAGCCGCTGGTCGAGGATCCGGACGTGATGGTGCGCATGGCCGCGCTGCGGGCGCTGATCGAACTCACCGCGCATCCGGCCTATGCCGAGAAGCGGGTCGCGCTGCTGCGGCAGCTGGACGAGATCGCGCCGACCATCTCGGACCCGACCGACCGCGCCACCGCCGCACGTATTTCCGGCCTCAACGGCGGCCGTCCGGAGCAACTGCTCGCCGATGCCCATCCCGGTGTGCGCACCTGCGCCGCTCTCGCACCCGCATTCGCCGGCGAGCAGCGCGCCACCGACGAACTACTTGCCGCGCTGGAGCATCCGGAGGTCATCGACCGGTGGTTCGATCGTCATCTGCCCGGACAGGACGGGTGGTTGCGCCACGACGTCATCCGCGAACTCGTCAGTCGTGTCGGTGATTTCGAGACGTTGCTGCCCGCCGCGATCGAAGCGGCCTGGTCCGCGAATCCCAGCACCGTGCACTCCGACTGTATTTCCTTCCTGCACAGAGCCTTTCCGGATCCGATCGGTATCGATTCGCAGCTGTCCGCCGCCCAGCTGTCGTTCCTAGCGGTGCTGGTGGAGATCGATGATCTATGGCAGCTCGGTCAACTCGAACACTGGCTCGATAACGCGGGTCTGCCCGGCGGGCGGGACAGTTGCCGTCGGCTCGTCGAGCAGTAGTTCAGTCAATCCAGCTGGGCCGCAAGCCGTTTCGGTGCGACCTTCCGGTATGCGTCATGAATGATCCCGGTGATCTCCGCCCAATCGGGATCGACTTCGAGCCGCACGCCGATCCATCCGCGATGCCCGACATACGGTGGTACGAAAAACCGTTCGGGTTCGGCATCGACGAGTTCGGCCTGCACGCCCTCCGGGGCCGGACACCAGATCGTGGCACCAGGTTCGCGGTGATGATCCTCCATATACATGGTGAACGCCGTTTTCGACCGCACGAAGAAATTCGGGCAGCCGTGACTGAGCCGCTCGCTGCTCTCGGGCAGTGCCAGGCAGATCGCCCGGATCCGCGTCAACGGGTCCACGTCCGCAGTGTAGGTGTAGGGTCCTGACTTTCGCCGCCGGAACGCGGACACAAGGATGTGTATCCATGGGAATCGAGTTGCACGCGGCGGGGGTATGCCGCGCGCCCGCCGCGGACTTCCTCGATCAGGTGGGGGAGTGGTTGCGGACCGGCCCCGCCGGTGCGCGGGTCGACTGGACCGCCACGTCCGCGCCACTGCGGAAATCGGTGGAGGTATCCGGAGATCGCCTGCTTGCCGTGCTGCATCCGGCGGCCGAACCGGTCGATCTGCGTGCGGCGCACGGGCAAGTGGTGGTGAGTGCGGGTTGTGCGTCGGCCGGGCCGGGCTATCACCGGCACGTCGCGGCGGTGCTGCACGAAATGGGTCGGCGATTCGACATCGTGTGGGACGAGGGGACCGAGGATCCGCTCGGATTGGGCGATGACCGCGCCGAGGTCGAACGCGACTATCTGGTGTGGATCCGCGGCCTCGCGGAGACGGTGCTGACCGAGGTTCCTACGGAGGGCGCCTGGGTTTCGATCGGATTGTCACTCGGTAGTGACCGTTTCGACTACGACGGGCTGGCCGCAAGCTGGCTTGGACCGCGCGATCGCGACTGGTTCCAGGCGGTCCGCGATGGCGACGAGGCGGCCGCGCGCGCATTCTTCCCATGGTGGGAGGACGGCTGGACCGCGCCGACGATTCGTAATACCGCGATCGGCATCATGTGGAACGACGTGCGGTGGCGCGCGCCATCGGACGCCGATGACACGCCAGCGCTGCACCAGGCCGACGCTTTGCTTGCCGAGGCGCACCGGCTCGATGCCGAGCTGGAGTTGCCGTGGGCGGCCTGGCACGAATTACGGCTGCTGCTCGCGGATTCGGCCACTGCGGTCGGGGCGCCCGCCGATCTGCCCGCGCGCGCCGCCGCGACGGACCAGATGCCGGTGGGCTACCGCCGCCGCCCGGTGCACACCACACCAGTCTCCGGGTGGAGTTTGCGGATTCCCGGCGATTTCACCTACGGCTGGGACGGCGATCGATGGTGGGCATGGGACGGCATCCGCCAGATCGAGATCACCATCCTACGCGTCGGTGACCCGAAAACCGGGCCACCACCGGCCGCGATGCTGCAATACGGTGCCAACGCGACCGCGGGTCATCGCGGCGAACCGGTGACCGGCGGACCCGGTGACGGATGGTGGCTGCCCTCCGAGGACGGCGCGGAGGTCGGCGTGCAGGGGATCGCCAGCCGCCGCAATGGTGAGTTGCTGCTGGTGACGATCAGTGTGCCAGGAACGCAACTGGATTGGGCGATCGAGGCCTGGCGCTCGCTGCAGTACAACGGGGACTGACCGCACGTTTGTGGAAGCGGATGCGCGCCCGGGCGGAGCATGCTGGCCTTCCGACTCGAACAGGAGGTTCCCTTGGCCATTGCTGTCAATACCGTTGTCGGTGTGTTCTTCCTCGCGATGGGTGGCTATGCCCTCGCTGCCCCCGCGGCGCTGATCCGTCCCTTCGGCATTCGCCTCGAGCAACCCGAGGCGCGCTACGAGATTCGTGCCGTCTACGGCGGATTCGGTCTGGCGATGGCGGCGATGCTGGCGGTGGCGGCAACCCACGACGGAGCCCTACGCACCGGAATCATGATCACCATTGGTGTCGCACTCGGCGGAATGGCATTCGGCCGCATCGTATCCGCGGTGCTCGACGACCGAATCACCTTCTACCCCAACTGGTTCTACTGCGTTGTCGAAACGGTCGCAGCGGCGGCTCTGGTGTCGGCTTCCTGAGCTGGCGGCGTCACCGAATCGGCCGCTCCGGTCACGTTGCATCGTCTTCGGGTGCCTGGGCGAGCGGAAACATGATCGGGCTCAGCAGGTATGGCGCGCGGTCTCCTGTCGCCGCGTTGGACAGTCGGGGCAGGATCGCTGCCCGCAGGTCGGTGATGAGTTCGGTGAGTTCGTCGTGGCTCAGCCATACCGCATGCTGGCGATAGCCGACCAGGTCGCCGGTCGGGTCTGCGCCAACGCTTTGCAGGTAGGCCTGGAATTCGGTCAGCAAGGTGGCCATGGCGATCGGGAAGATCCGGCGATGGTCGGCGGTGGTTGCGGTTTCGGCATCGACCACCGCGCGTTCGCGGCGCAGGCGATAGCCGCGTTCCACTACGCCGCGCACTCGTTGCGCACGGGCCACTTCGAGGATGCCGTGCTCGGCCAGCAGGTCTATGTGTCTGTACACGGTGGCTTTCGAGATGTCGGGCATGCGGGCGCTGAGCTGGGCGGTCGTGAGCACGCTGCCTCCCGACATGGCATGCACGATCCGCAGTCGCACCGGGTGGGCGAGTAGCTCCATCGGGTCCATGGAGCAATGTTCTCATCTCTGATACTGTTCGCAAAGTTGAGATCAATGCCGGGCTGATGGCCCTGACCGCAGGAGGATTCGATGTCGTCGATCGCACCTACTCGCACCGGCATCGAGGTGGTCGAGCACTTGTGCTCGGGTCGGTATGGGCAGGTGCACGAGATGTTCGCGGCGCAACTGCAAGCGCTCGTCTCGGCCGAAAAGCTTGGCGCGGCTTGGGAATCGGTCCTCGATCGATGCGGATCGGTAGCCGAGGTGGGAGCCGCAGTGAGCGAGGCCGGCGCGGTGCGGATGTCCGTGCGGCTCGAACGCGGCGAGGTGGTGGTCGGGATGACGATCGACGACGCGGGTCGCCTCACCGGCCTGCAACTGACGCCGCCCACGGCGCCGTGGCAGCCACCCGACTACGCCGACCCGGAGTCCTTCGACGAGAAGGACGTCGCGATCGGGCAGGCGCCGTTCGTCGTTCACGGCACCATCAGCCTGCCGCGGCGACCGCGGCCGTGTCCGGCGGTTGTGCTGCTGGCGGGCGGGGGACCTTTCGACCGCGATATGACAACGGGTTCGAATAAACCGCTCGCGGATATTGCCTGGGGGTTGGCCAGCCGCGGTATCGCGGTGTTGCGTTTCGACAAGGTCACCCATGCGCATGCCGGTGTGGTCGCCGGACTCGCATCCTTCACTATGACCGATGAATACGTGCCTCATGCTGTCGCGGCTGTCAACGTCCTGCGCGAGCACCCGGCCGTTGATGCGGATCGGGTTTTCGTGCTCGGGCACAGTATGGGTGGGAAGGTCGCGCCACGGGTCGCGGCCGCGGCACCGACGGTGGCCGGGCTGATCGTCTTGGCCGGTGACACCTCGCCGATGCACTGGGCCGCAGTGCGGGTCACGCGCTATCTCGCGGCGTTGGAGCCCGATGGGGGTGCCGGTTCGCAGCCCGCGATCGAGGCGATCGTTCGGCAGGCGCAATTGGTCGACAATGCGTTGACGGTGTCGACTCCGGCCAGTGAGCTACCCCTCGGGCTGCCCGCGTCGTATTGGTTGGATTCGCGGGACTACGACCCGGTCGCTGTCGCCGCGATACTGGGGAAGCCGATGTTCATTCTGCAGGGCGGACGGGACTATCAGGTCACCATCGATGACGACTTGTCGCTGTGGCGGGCTGGTCTGGCTGATCGGGCAGAGGTGACGATCCGGGTGTACGACTCGGATAACCACTTGTTCTTTCCGGGTGCGGGACCCTCGACTCCGGCGGAGTACGCGGCGGCGCAACATGTTGATCCGAAAGTGATTGTCGATATCGCCAGCTGGCTCGAGGCCCCGGTATAGATCGGACCACAGCGGACCCGACACGCCGTCTTCGGCGATACCGTGTCGGCCTGACTTCGCGATCAACCAGTAGTGAGCATTCGTGCCTGTGACGAAACGAATTCGCCGTAGGGGATTTCGGCGGCCCGGCAATCGGGGCACTCTGGAAGAGAACCTCTGATCCGAGGACAGGAACCAGATCGTGACACATGCCTTGACCCAGCTGGAGTTGCTGACCGAACTCGAACCCGTTGCCGAACAAAATCTCAACCGACACCTATCGATGGCCAAGGACTGGCATCCGCACGACTACGTGCCGTGGGACCAAGGCCGCAATTTCGCCGAGATGGGCGGAATCGATTGGGAGCCAGCGCAATCCCAGTTGAGTGAACTGGCCAGGGCCGCGATGGTAACCAGTCTGCTGACCGAGGACAATCTGCCGTCCTATCACCGACTGATCGCCGAATCCTTCTCCCAGGACGGCGCCTGGGGCACCTGGGTGGGGCGGTGGACCGCCGAGGAGAACCGGCACGGAACCGTCATGCGCGACTATCTCGTCGTTACCCGGGGCGTGGACCCGGTGGCGCTGGAACAGTCGCGAATGGTCTGCATGACAGCCGGGGTGCAGCACCCGACCGGGGTGGACGAGAATGGATTCCTGCCTGGTATCGCTTATGTGACCTTCCAAGAACTGGCGACCAGGGTCAGTCATCGCAATACCGGCCGGGTCTGCAACGATGCGGTCGCCGACCGGATGCTGCAGCGTATTTCCGCCGACGAGAATCTGCACATGGTCTTCTACCGCAACCTCTGCGGTGCGGCCATCGATCTGGCACCCGACCAAGCGTTGGCAGCGATCTCCGCGATCATCCGCAACTTCCAGATGCCCGGTGCGGGCATGCCGGACTGGCGTCGCAATAGCGTGCTGATGGCCAAACACGGCATCTACGATCTGCGCCAGCACCTCGAGGACGTCATCACGCCGGTGCTGCGCAAGTGGAATATCTTCGAGCGCAATGACTTCGGTTCTCGCGGTGAACGGGCGCGCGAGGAACTCGGCCTATTCCTGGAGCAGCTCGGCAAGGATGTGCTCAGATTCGAGGAGCAGCGTGACCGTGCCCTGGCACGCGAGGCGCGCAAGCGCGAGTGGCAGGACGCCTGAGCGGCTTCCGCTGAGTCGATGATCTTGGTCCGACCAGCGGACTCTTGACGATCTAAGTTTTAGTCTTCTACACTAAAACGGAGCTGGAGAGGAAGTGATGACATGGGATACGGACACTGGGACGACACCGCCTACCGCGCGGCCAAGACCTTCCGTGCCAGTCGAGGTCTGGCAGACTTCGGATACACCGCCGAGATGCAGGGGCAGCCGTACGCGGATTGGCGAGCGCATCCCGCGCTCGAACCGCTCGGCGTCACCGTGCGCGAGTGTCGGGATTCGGCCGAGCACGGCAACTCGCTACCGATCGCGGTGCTGTTCGACGTCACCGGATCGATGGGGCGCGTGCCGCGGATCATGCAGGACAAGCTCGGCAAGTTGCACGGGCTGCTGCGGCGCAAGGGCTACGCGCAGGATCCGCAGATCATGTTCGGCGCCATCGGCGATGCCGACTCCGACCGCGTACCACTGCAGGTGGGGCAGTTCGAATCCGACAACCGGATGGACGAGCAGTTGCGCAATATCCTGCTGGAGGGTGGTGGCGGCGGACAGAAATCCGAAAGCTATGAATTAGCAGCGTATTTCATGGCCACCCATGTCGAGACCGACGCATGGGAGCAGCGCGGTAAGCGCGGCTACCTCTTCATCATCGGTGACGAGCTGAACAAGGCGAAACTGGCGGGACGGCACATCCGCGCCGTCATCGGCGATCACGTGCGCACCGATATCGAGGTCGCATCGATCTATCGGGAACTGGCCCAGCGCTGGCATGTGTACTACATCTTGCCGAACCAGTCGAGCTACTTCGACGATCCCGAGATCGCCGAGCACTGGCGGGGATTGCTCGGCCAGAACTTCATGAAACTCGACGATCCCGCCGCGGTCTGTGAGCTCATCGCGCTCACGATCGGACTGGAGGAAGACCGCATCGACGTGCACGCCGGACTCGCGGATCTGCGTGATGTGGGGTCGATGGCCGAGGCCGATTCGGTCGGAAAGGCGCTTGGCGTCAAAGCGGGACCGAGCATTCGCGCCCTGTCACGGGGGCGCAGCTGAATCCGGCAAGTGTTGGAGTGCTGCGGCTCCGATGCGGAGTTCGTCTCCGGACGGCTACCGCGCGGGCATGCTGCTGATCTGCAGCGTTGAGGACGGTGACCGACGCCGCAGTGGCACGCGGATGGCGGTGCGCAAGGCCGAACCGTGCTGCGTAGCCACCGGGGCGGACTGTCTGCGCTCTCGGATGAATCATTGGAAAGGTAAGGGCGAAAGGGTGATTCAGTCGCACATCATCGTGCTCGATCTCGGATTCGGGGATGCGGGCAAGGGGGCGACCGTCGATTGGCTGTGCTCGCCGGAGGCAGGGCTGGACGTATCGGCGGTCGTGCGATTCAACGGCGGTGCGCAGGCGGCGCACAATGTGATCGCAGACGGTCGCCATCACACCTTCGCGCAGTTCGGGTCCGGAACTTTTTCCGGGGTGCTCACGCTGCTTTCGCGGCACATGCTGGTCGAGCCGATCGCGCTGGCCGGTGAATCGCGGCAGCTGGCCGCACTCGGTGTGCCGGATCCGCTGTCGCTGTTGCGGATCGACGGTCGCGCACTGCTCACGACACCGATCCATATCGCTGCCAACCGTGCCCGAGAGGACACGCGGGGTTCCTCGCGACACGGTTCCTGCGGCCGTGGCATCGGCGAAACCGCCAGTTACGCATTAGAATACGACGCACCGACCGTCTCGGATTGCCTGCACCCCGACATCCTGTACGCCAAGCTGCAGGCAATGGCGGCACACTACGGACCGCTGATCGCGCCCAGTGCCCACCGCTACGAAGCGATCCGCGATCTGGTCGATATGTACCGTGAATTCGCCGCCGCCGTTCGCATAGTCGACGGCGCCGAACTCACCCGCTTCGCGCAACGCGGCCGCCTGATTTTCGAAGGGGCACAGGGTGTTCTCCTCGACGAATGGCGCGGCTTCCATCCACACACCACCTGGTCCACCGTCGAACCGCGCAACGCCCGTGCCCTACTCGCCGAAATCGACGCCACCGCTTTCACACTCGGCGTCACGCGCACCTACATGACCCGCCATGGCGCCGGTCCCTTCCCCACCGAAGACCCCACTATGAGCATCCCCGAACCCCACAACGCCACCGGCTCCTATCAGGGCCACTTCCGTCGAGGCCGCCTCGACTCCGTCCTGCTCCGCTACGCCATCGAGGTCTCCGGCGGCATCGACGGGCTCGCCCTCACCCACCTCGACGCATCCGGAACCGGCTACGCCGCAACGGGATACGAGACCGCGCGCGGGGCAATCGACCGCCTCGGACCAGGCCGCTGGCAAGACCTCGACCACCAGCGCGACCTCACTGCCCTACTGACCACGGCCGACCCGATCCTGACAGCAGTGCCAGCCGACCCAGTGCCGTGGCTGGAGCGCGAACTCGGCACCCCGGTTGTCCTGACCGCCAACGGCCCGGACCGTCGCGACCGACTCCAGACCCGAGTTGTCGCGGCCGCCTAGCACTATGGAGCTGGCTCGGCCGACACGGCAACGGGTGACCGGCGCGCATTCTCGCGCTCACGCCGCGGCAAGGCACTCGGCGACTGGCGTTCGCTCTCGCGTCCGCGCCGAGTCATGGCGCATCGAGTGGCACTCGCTTGCGGAAACCTCGATACGGCGGCTCGATAGTGTGCCACTCGCTGCGAGCTGGCCGGAGTGCGGCAGGATGGGGTCGCGTGGAGCAATCCGTGGTTTCGGTTGATGTGGTGGCATTGCGGTTCTGGGCCGACGATGCCGAGGTGAGCGTGGGTATCGCACCGCGAGAGATGGAGCCGTTCACCGGGCATCTGGCGTTGCCGGGCGTGCTGCTCGGGCGAGGGGAGCGGTTGGTCGCGGCGGCGCGGCGGGCGGTGCATACCAAGCTGGGCGTGCCGGAGGCGGCGATCGGGGCGGCCGGTCAGTTGGTGACCTTCGACGAACCGAATCGCGACCCGCGCGGGCCGACGCTGTCCATTGCCATGTGGGCGGTGGTCGGGCCGCATGAGGGCCCCGCGCAATGGGTTTCGTTCGATGCGGTACCCGAATTGGCCTTCGACCACAACCGCATCGTCTATGCCGCACGCGACCTGCTGGCCCGTCTGCTCTGGAAGGATATGGCTTTCACCAGAGCACTGACCGGCGACGAATTCCCGGCGACCCGCGCGGTGGAACTCAGCTCCTCCGTCCTCGGCGCCCGCCCCGACCCGGCGAACCTGAACCGCACCCTGGCCGCGATCCCCGGACTGGCACGCACCACCGAACGCCGCCGCGTCAAAGCCACCGGGCGCCCCGCCGCCGTCTGGGCCTTCACCCCCGACGCATAGCGCTACACCTCATAAACCGCATACGTGCGTCCGAGTACCGGATAGGACACATTCCGCACCGGCACCCCGCCCGCGGTGCGTCCGAATTCCGTGCCTCCGTGCGCATGTCCGTGAATTGCCAGTGCCGCGCCGCCCGCGTCCACGGCCGCACCCAGGTCGTGACAGCCGAGCCCCGGGTAGATCTTCGGCGGCTCACCCACCAGTGTGTCGATGATCGGCGCGAAATGCATCAGGGCGATGCGTGTTTCGCACTCCAGCGATTCCAGCGCCTGACGCAGCCGAAGTGCGTCCAATGGCCCGCGTCGCATCCTGGCCCGGTGCTCGGCGCTGCCTTCATCGGGTGTGCCCGGGTAGTCGGGAAACCCACCGCTACCACCCATCACACCGGCGATTCCGAGCTGTCGCCCGCGCAGCTCGAGGGTGATCGCATCGCCATCGAGCACATGCGCACCGAGTGCGGTGAGCATTGCCGCGATGCGGTATCCGAGTCGCCGGTCGTGATCGTGATTGCCGAGCACCGCGACCACCGGGATCGCGAGTCCCGCGATCTCAGCGCACAGCAGATCCGTCGCGTGCGGACTTCCGCCCTCGGTGAGATCGCCGCCCAGCAAGAGCACATCGGCATCCAGGCGCAGGAAGTCCGGGCGGAAACGTCCCGCGACGGCGTCGCGCATATGCAGATCCGCGACGGCGGCGATCCGGACAGGTGCGGCAGGGGACATGGCGGCCAGCCAGCCACATGCCGGAAGGCGTGTCAACCGGTTTCTACTGTTCACCTCGCCGATACATGCCAGTGAACAGTATGAATAGCTATGCGCTATCGCCAGTTCAATGGTTGTTCAGCAAGGCGACCGGTGATGGCGAGACCGATGAAGCGTCCATGAACAGTGACTCGGTGCGCTACCGAAAGACGCTGTAGTACTGGATCGTTCGGGATATGAGCGCGCGAACCGTAGCCACCACGCCCCTCGCACGCAGGCAACTGTTGTCCGGCGCCGTTGCCGCCGCGGCCGTTTCGACCGTCCTCGCCACCGGCCGCGCACAGGCCGCCATCCGAGGCGACAAGGTCGTACTCATCGGACTCGACGGCACGATGTATCGCAAGATCGAGGAGGTGCGGGCGCCGAACCTGTTGCGGCTCAGCGCCGAAGGCACCCTCGGCCGCCGGTCCATCGCCCCGCATATCTCCATCTCCGGCCCCTCCTGGGCCACCGTGCTCACCGGCGTGTGGGGCAGTAAACACGGCATCACCGACAATAATTTCGACGCCACCCCGTTCGCGAAATATCCAACGGTCTTCACCCGACTCGAACGTCACGATCCGACCCTCAAAACCCAGTCCATCGCCACCTGGGATCAGATCGCCATCATGACGGCCAGCGGCGATCCGCGCGCCGACGTCGTCATCTCCACCCCACTCGTGCCCGATGACGACAACGAAAGCGCCACCGACGCTGCCACCACCGACAGCGTGGTCACCGCCATCACCAAGTACGGCCCGGACTTCCTGTTCACCCACCTCGACCAGGTCGACCGGGCCGGTCACCAGCACGGCGGCGCGTCCGGCGAATACCGCGCGGCCATCACGCGCATCGATGCACTCGTCGGCCGCATAGTCGCCGCCGTGGACGCGCGCACCCGCGCCAACCCCGCCGAACGCTGGACCATCCTGGTCACCACCGACCACGGCCATCGGCCCAAGGGCGGCCACGGCGGTCAAACCCCCGACGAGACAAGCAGTTTCGTCATCGCCCGCGGCCCCGACTTCCTCGCGGGCGTGACCAGTTCCAGCTTCTCCCTGGTCGACATCACCCCCACTGTGCTGGATATCTTCCACGCCCCGCTCGACCCGGATTTCGACGGAAAATCGCGCATCCGCCAGCCCGTCGAACCCGTCACCAGCCGATAGGGGCACCTCCCGCGCACTTCGCTCGTTGTCGCAGCATACGATCGCCAGCGCCGCAATTCACCCGCACAACCGGGCCATTTCCGACTCGGCAACCTCGCAACGGGCAGGTGACCTGCGCGCGGACTAAAGTTGTGGTCTGGGCGGTTGCAGCGGTCGGATACTGTGGTCCGATCGCGGCGTGGAGAGGTGGTGGCATGACTCAGCATCTGGGCGAGGCGAATGTCGAGCAATCGGCAGGCGCTCCGCAGTCGAATGGTGCGGCCGGCCCCGCTGCGACTACGTCGAAACCCCAGGTGAGCGGCAATGCCGCAGCCGCGCGTCAGCCCGGGACCACGGCCGCGGTCCCGACCTCCGCCTCGCGGCGGGTGCGCGCCCGGCTGGCCCGGCGCATGACCGGCCAGCGCGGTATCGCGGCGGTCAAACCGGTGTTGGAGCCGCTGGCCAGTGTGCACCGCGAGCTCTATCCGAAGGCCAATCTCACGCTGTTGCAGCGCGCCTTCGACGTCGCCGACGAGCGCCACGCCCACCAGTTCCGCAAGTCCGGTGACCCCTACATCACCCACCCGCTCGCGGTCGCCAACATCCTTGCCGAACTGGGCATGGACACCACCACACTGGTCGCGGCACTACTGCACGACACCGTGGAGGACACCGGCTACTCGCTCGAGCAGCTGACCGAGGACTTCGGCGCCGAGGTCGCGCATCTGGTCGACGGCGTCACCAAACTCGACAAGGTCAACCTGGGCGCGGCCGCCGAGGCCGAGACCATCCGCAAGATGATCATCGCCATGGCGCGCGACCCGCGCGTGCTGGTGATCAAGGTGGCCGACCGCCTGCACAACATGCGCACCATGCGCTTCCTGCCGCCGGAGAAGCAGGCCAAGAAGGCCAAGGAAACCCTCGAGGTGATCGCGCCGCTGGCACACCGCCTGGGTATGGCCACGGTCAAATGGGAGCTCGAGGACCTCGCGTTCGCGATTCTGCACCCGAAGAAGTACGACGAGATCGTGCGCCTGGTCGCCGATCGCGCGCCCTCGCGCGATACCTACCTGGCGCGGGTGCGCGCGGAGATCGTGAATACCCTTGCGGCGTCGCGGATCAACGCGATCGTCGAGGGCCGCCCCAAGCACTACTGGTCGATCTACCAGAAGATGATCGTCAAGGGTAAGGACTTCGACGACATCCATGACCTGGTCGGCATCCGCATCCTGTGCGACGAGGTGCGCGACTGCTATGCGGCCGTCGGTGTCGTGCATTCGCTGTGGCAGCCGATGGCGGGCCGGTTCAAGGACTACATCGCCCAGCCGCGCTACGGCGTCTACCAGTCCTTACACACCACGGTCGTCGGCCCCGACGGTAAGCCGCTGGAAGTGCAGATCCGCACCCAAGACATGCATCGCACGGCCGAATTCGGTATCGCCGCACACTGGCGCTACAAGGAGACGCGCGGCAAGCATTCCAACGACTCCACCGAAGTCGACGATATGGCGTGGATGCGACAGTTGCTCGACTGGCAGCGAGAGGCCGCCGATCCGGCCGAATTCCTGGAGTCGCTGCGCTTCGACCTGAAGTCGCCGGAGATCTTCGTGTTCACCCCGAAGGGTGATGTGATCACATTGCCGCAGAAGTCGACTCCGGTCGATTTCGCGTACGCCGTGCACACCGAGGTCGGGCACCGCTGCATCGGTGCGCGAGTCAACGGCCGCCTGGTCGCCCTGGAACGTCAGCTCGAAAACGGCGAGGTCGTCGAGGTATTCACCTCGAAGGCGCAGAACGCGGGGCCCAGCCGCGACTGGCAGAACTTCGTGGTCTCCCCGCGCGCCAAGGCGAAGATCCGGCAGTGGTTCGCCAAGGAACGCCGTGAGGAGGCCTTGGAAAGCGGTAAGGAGCAGATCTCCAAGGAAGTCCGCCGCGTCGGGCTGCCGCTGCAGCGGTTGATGAGCGTGGACGCGATGACCGCCGTCGCGCACGAACTGCACTACACCGACATCTCCACCCTCTACACCGCGGTGGGCGAGCATCAGGTGTCCGCGCATCACGTCGTGCAGCGGTTGATGGCGCAACTCGGCGGCATCGGTGATGTCGAGAACGAACTCGCCGAGCGCTCCACCCCCTCGACGACGCCGAGCCGTCAGCGCGTGACCGGAGACGCGGGGGTGCTGATCCCCGGTGCCTCGGGCACGGTGGCCAAGCTCGCCAAGTGCTGTACGCCGGTCCCCGGTGACGAGATCATGGGCTTCGTGACCCGTGGCGGCGCGGTGAGCGTGCACCGCACCGACTGCACCAACGCCGGTTCACTGCGCGAACAGGCCGAGCGCATCATCGACGTGGAGTGGGCGCCCTCGCCGTCCTCGGTCTTCCTGGTCGCGATCCAGATCGAAGCCCTGGACCGCACCCGGCTGCTCTCGGATGTGACCAAGGTGCTCGCCGACGAGAAGGTGAACATCCTGTCCGCCTCGGTCGCCACGCACGGTGACCGGGTCGCGATCAGCAAGTTCACCTTCGAGATGGGCGATCCGAAACACCTCGGCCACTTGCTGAATGTGGTGCGCAATGTGGAGGGCGTCTACGACGTCTACCGGGTGACCTCGGCCACCTGAGACACCCGTCAATCTCGCTGGACATAGCTGGCGTACCCGCATGGAAAGTTGCGGCTGCCTGCCCTCGCGTAGCGATCGCCGGAATGCGAAGTCCAGGTTGATGTTTCGAAGCATCGAAGGGTCGCCCACAGGTTGCGGGGCGATTTCCGTCGTCGGAAACTTGTTGGACAATCCAGGATGGCACGCCGTGAACTGCCATGCGCCATTCGGCGGTTCCCGCAAACTTTTCGCCGAAGCCGCAGCAAGAGTCGGAATCTGTTACGGTCTATTGGGTTTCATGGCGTTGAGGTTATGTGCGGCAACACGAATTGATTGCGGATCGCTATGATGAGCTACACGGCGCGGATCTCGGGAATGCTGATCGCATTCGCCGTTGCTGTGGCGACCGCAGGGACCGCCGTAGCCGAACCCTCCGATTCCGCGGGACCGACGACGAACCTCGCCATTGGTACGTGTCCGGCACTGTACGCCTTGGGAATTCAGGGCACAGGCGAATCGTCACCGGATGCCGCGCCGACCACCGATACCGGCATGCTTTCCACGGTCTTCATGCCGATGCTGGCTGAGGCCGATCCCGGTCTGGTCGACCGCGCCTATGTCCCATACGAATCCGGCTTCGGCGGCGCGACCGCCGGTGGCACGGTGTCCTATGCGGAGTCGGTGATCGGCGGGCTGCTCCGGCTGCGCTCGATGGCCCAGGATGTCACCGCCCGCTGCACCGAGACCCGGTTGGCGATCGTCGGCTATTCGCAAGGCGCCCATGTGGCTTCGATGTTCGCCCAGGAGGTCGGTCAGGGCCACGGCGTGATCCCGCCCGAGAAGGTCGCCGCGGTCGCCCTGTTCGCCGATCCGACCCGCAATCCCGGTGCGCCGCTATTTCCCGGCTCGCCGGGCAAGGCGACACCGGATCCCGCGCCTGGCACGGCGGGGGACCGGATCGCATCCGTCGCGGCACTGCCGCAGGAGCCCGCGAGCGGCGGTGGTATCGGGCCGGAACGCGATAAGGTCCCCAATTTCGCCGCGCTCACCGGGCGTGTCGCGAGCTTCTGTGCCGCAGGCGATCTCGCGTGCGATGCGCCGGAGGGCGCGCCAATCCTGAAGGCAGTCGCGTCTATTGCGGGACAGTCCAAGTTGAGTGGCGGCGATCCGATCACGTCATTGGTTTCGATTTCCCAGGCGCTGGCGTACACGTCGATCAAGACCGCCGCCAAAGTCGTCAACGAGGACGTCCAGGGCAACTCCCTCGCGAATTTGTCGATTTCACCGCAGAAGTCGATTTCGCAACGCCTGGCCGATGCTGCCGATCCGCGCACGCCGTTGAATATTCCCGCAGCACTTCAGGCATTGTTCAAAGTCGGCACGATCGGACTGAATGCGGTCTCCGCTGTGGTCAAGTCGGTCATCAATGCGGCCAATATCAGCCAACTGGCGACCGCGGGGCTAACCGATCCGATCTCCGGAATCCTGTTGTTCGGCACGAAATTGCTCGGCGCGATTCCACAGTTGGTGCCGCCGACAACCGGTGCCCGATTGGTTACTCAGGCCTTCGACGCGGTTGTCCAGAACATCACCGATAACAGCGAACTGCTCAATGTGACAACCTGGGTACGGTATTGGGATACCGTGCAGCGCCACGGCGCCTATAGCACCGCGGCGGTCACCGCGACCGGTGATGCGCCCACTCGATTCGTCGCGGACTGGTTCGCCGCGGCGGCGCATGATCTGGCCGACAAATTCGGCAGCCGCGCTGTGCCTATCGGTGGCAGCACAAAATCGACCACCGGATTCTTCGGAGAAACTTCCGGCGCGTCGACTACGCCGAATTCGTCCGGTACGGGACAATTTCCGTTCGGGACAGGAGCCGATGGCGCCTCATCCGGCGGCGCGACGTCGACTCCGCCCACCGTAGTACCCGGCACCGTAAACAACACCTACCCGTTCTCCACGAACTGATCGCAGAGAGGGTCCGATATGCATGTGCCTTGCTCTGCGGGAATGGGGGAATGTTGAAGTCGTACAAACAGCTGTCGCGCTGGTACGGCGCGCTGGAGCCGGAGACGGGGGTGGCTGCCGCGCATCCCGACGAGCCGGGATTGCGCGAGCCCGGTGACGAGGACGGTGCGCCCCGGTTTCCGCACTACATCCGCGAAGAGGATCCCGACGAGGTGCGCGCGCGCAACGAAGTGCCTGCCGATCTTGCCTCCAATCGCAGCGAATTCACCGGTGGGTGGTCGGACTGGGTGGCCGGGCGGGCCCCCGGCCCCGACGACGACTACATCGGTCCGCGCGATGGCGAACTTGTACAGTTCCCGTGGCCGGAGGACGACCATGACAACGACGACGCTCCGCGCGGAGAGTCGACGCGCGTGACGCGCGCCCTGCGCCAGGAGGCGCGCGATCATCCGGCCGCACGCCGTGCCCGGGTGCTCGTGGTACTCGTCGTTGCGGTGCTGCTGTTGGCCGCGGCCGCCGCCGGCGCGTTGTACCTCCTGCGTTCGTCCGGTGATCGCGGCGCCGCCCCGGTCGTGCCCTCGATGCAATTCACCGCGGGCAGTGTCCAATCCCGTGGTATCGCCGACTGTCCGACCGAACGCGGTGACCGCATCGTGCGCAGTGCCGAACCCGGCGGCACCGATTCGGGACCGGAGGCGATCCTGGCGTTCCAATACGCCTACTACGTGGAACGCTCCGGCGAGCGAGTCCGGGCGGTGGTGGCACCGGATTCGAATATCTCCTCGGCCGCGGTGATCCAGCACGGCATCGACACTATTCCGCTGGGCACCACGCACTGTGTGCGGATCCAGACGATCACCGATGACCGGTATTCGGTCGAGGTCACCGAGTACCGACCCGGCGGCGCGCCCGCCACGTACAACAAGCAGACCGTCACCACGGTGGTGGTCGACGGTCGCACGCTCATCTCGGGCGTCGCGGCCGGATGATTAGGGAGAGCTGATAGCGATGGGAGACGACTGGAGCCGCTGGCTCGACGAGGCGCCCGATGAGGGCGATTCGTCGGACCGGCCCGCGCCTTCGAAGGCTCCGGTGGTGCGTCTGCGGCGTAAGGGCGGAGACAGTGAATCCGCCGAACCGAAGCAGCGTTCGATTCTGGTGGTCGGCGGCTGTGGTGGTGCGGGGACCACGACCACGGCATTGGGCTTGGCCGGTGAACTCGGCACGACGGGCACCTCGACGGTGGCGGTGGACGCCACGGCGGCGGGCAGCGATCTGGCGCTGCGCGGGGCGGATGAGCACCTGCATCCGATCAGCCTGCAATCGTGGTTGTACGGGCGCGGCAACGACGAACCGGCGCCATTGAAGGAGTGTCTGTCGCTGGCGAGCTCGGGCATCGGCCTGCTGTGGCGCGACGCCGCGCCGTTGCGTCGACGTGCCACATATCTCACAGTCGCGCGCGCGATCTATGACGCTGGGTACACTGCGGTCTACGACGGTGGCAACCCGATTGCCGGACGGCAACTGCGGCCGCTGCTCGATGACGCTGATGTCGCTCTGGTTCTTGCCATTCCGGCGCGTGCCGATGCCGCGAATCGACTGCGGGTGACGCTGGAATGGCTCGACGACCAGTTCGGCGATTCGGCCGAGGGGCAGGGCGGCGGCATCGTCGGCGATACCACAATCGTTGTCTCGCACCAACTTCCCGGCACCGATTCCCATGTTGCCGACCATTTGCGCGAACATCTTTCGGGCTGGGTCCGTGACATCATGGAGATTCCCTACGATCCGCATCTGGCGCGCGGGGAACTCGTTCGCCACGCATCGCTGGCTTCGCAGACGCGCCGGGCCTATGGGCGGCTGCTCGCCGGAGTGGCATCATGACGGCCGCCATGAAACTTCGTCGCCAGTCCGAAGCCGCCCAGGCCGGTGTGATCGCACCGCCGGAGTCCCGTCGCGCGCCCATTTGGGACCGTCCCGTACCCGGTGTCGGCCGGGCGCCGCTGTGGTGGCTGCTAGGTGTGCACGGCGGTGCCGGAGCCAGTAGCCTCGCGCGTGTGCTTGCGCCCGCGGCGGATTCGGGCCGCCGCTGGCCGGGCGTCTTCGACCGCGAATCGCCCTTCGTCGTCCTGGTGGCCCGCGAGACCATAGCCGGACTTGCACGCGCACACGATCTACTGCGCCAACATCATTCGGGTTTCGCCGGTTCCAGCGAGGTCCTCGGACTGATCACGGTAGCGGCCCGCCCCGGCCGCATGCCAGCCGAAATCCGCCGCTATCGCGACGTGGTCGGCTCCCTGGCCGGTCAGGTCTGGCAGGTCCCGTGGTACGAGGAATGGACCCTCGTCGAACCGGAGTCCCTGCCCATCTGGACCCCGGGCGATGAGATACCGCAGAAGAAGAAGAGGATCGACCCGCTCGAGGAAGTTCCGCTCGAGATCCGGGAGCTCGGGGCCGATATTGTTGCGGTCGTGCGCGAAAACCTGGACAACGGTGCATCTTTCGAGGAGGACCAGCGTTGATCACCACAACCAAGAAAGGCAGCCGATGAGCATGATTCTCCTTGCCGTGCAGGACACGTACGGCACTGTGCTCGCTCAGGTCGGTAACCCGACACCGGAGGCGCCTCCCGGCTCGGAGAAGATCCTGCAGCTGGTCCGCTACCTCACCTGGTTCGTGTTGCTCTCCGGTATTTGCGGAATCACTTACGCGGGTGGCAAATTCGCGTGGGAGAAATGGACCGGTGGTGGGCTCGAATCGCCGAAAATGGTGGCGGGGGCCATGATCGGCGGCGTCGTCGCGACGAGCGCGGGCACCATCATGAACGCCGTCATCGGAACCTGATGTACGCGATGGCTACCGTGCGAATGTCGGCGGCGGAACTGCTTGCCTACAAGCAGATGCCCGCCGAAGTGCTGCAACCGCTGATGCAGCTGCTGAACTGGCTGCTCTGGTTCGTACTGCTGGTGTGTCTGGCATGGATGATCGTGTCCGCGGGCCGCCTCTGGATCGCGTTCCGCAGCGATCTGGCGATGAACGACGCCTCGCACGGTGTATTGATGAGTCTGCTCGGGGCAGCGGTGGCGAGCACTGCCTCGGGGATCGCGTTGGCGTTCCTGCCGACGTGAACGGGGATGGGGACGACCCTGGGATGATTTCCACTGTTGTGCGAGAGCAACCCGGCGTGTGGCGCCGCGGCATCCGCAAGCCCGCCGGTGCGGTCGGTGCTGCCCTGCTGTTGGCGGCGGTAGGTTGCGGCGGCGGTGACGGCGATTCCGGCCCGAACCTTGCGGCCGCGCCGACCCACGTGCGGTGGCAGCCGTTCCAGGGTGTAGCGCTGCCGAGCGCCGACCAAGGGCCGAAGCAGGTAACCGACGGCGCTGCAACGGGTTTCGAGCATTCGCCGATCGGTGCCGCGCTTGCGGCGATCGTGCACACGGTGCGCTTGTCGGTGGCCGCCGACAGTCAATGGGCCGAGATCGTGCGCCAAGAGGTGGTGCCGAACAAGGCCAGAGACGAGTGGGCGGTCAACCGGGTGCAGCTGGCGATCACCGGCCCTGCCGCGCCCGAATACGCGCCGAGAGTGCTCGGGTACAAGATCATCGGCTACACCGACGCGGCCTCCGCCGTCGACGTCTATACCGAATATTCGGACAACTCGAAGGCGGTGAACCACACCACTGTCGAATGGTCGGGCAACGACTGGAGATTACGACTGCCGGACCCTGACTCGCCCGTCCGGCCCATCGTGGCAGTCGACGAATTACCTACGGACATAGTAAAATTGGAGGCGCCGAAGTGAGTGAGAAGGAGTCGTACGCGCGCGATCGCGTCTCCTTCGGTGCCATCGCGTCCGCTGCCGTATTGGTGCTCATCGTGGTCGTCGGCATCTTCGTATACGTGAGCCGCGACGACTCGGGTTCGGGTAGCGACAAGGCCGCCGCCGCGGCCAATTCCGGCGGTGAGGGCTTCGCTACCCCCGAGGTGGATATTCTCGGCAGGCGCGTCGATATTCCGAACAACCCTGCCGGACAACCACTTCCGCAGGATCCGACCCGGCAGCGCAGGCCGTCGGACGCAGACTGGCTGACCGCGGCGCCCGAGGGCACTACGGCACCGCACGGTTGGCAGCGGGTCTACGGCGCCTCGGTCCCGTTCTCCACCTCCGACGGACCGACCCGCATCGAAGATGGTCTGGCAGTTGGCTATTCGCACACCCCGCAGGGCGCGGTGCTCGCGGCGGCTCAGATCACCTACCGCCTCAACGCCCGTCCCGCCGACCGCGACCTCTACGTCCGCCAGGTCCGCGTCTCGGCCCAGCAGATCGCCGCCTACGACAAGGCCCTGTCCCAGGACAAACTCCCCCAACAGCAGCCGGAGAAGGTGACCAAGTACTTCGTCGCTTCGGATGCGTTCAAGGTGGAGAATTATGCGGATGATCTGGCGATCATCCAGCTGGCCACCCGTGGCCAGGTGGTCGACGGCAAGCAGCTGTGGGCGGCCTTGCGATTGGTGATGATCTGGGACGCGGGGGACTGGCGGCTGAAACCGGCGACATCCAATAGCCCGCAGACCGAATACATCGAGTCGTTGAACGGGTGGACCAAATGGTGACCACGGGGCCTGGATCCGGTCCGGCAGGCAAACGGTCGCCGCTCGTGCTGCTAGGCGTCGGCGCGGTGCTTGCGGTGGTAGTCGCGGTCGCGGTGACGGTGGTCGCGATGCGAGACAATGCCGCCGGGGGTGACCAGATATCGAAGACCGGCACGGGTTCGGGCAGTGCGCCGGCCGCCGCCGCGGGTGGCACCGGATTCAGCGGCTCCGATGTGGATTCGTTCGGGCATCGTTTCGATATTCCGAACAACACTGCCGGACAACCGCTTTCGGATTCCGTTACGCCGCGTCGGCCCGCCGACGCCGACTGGCTGTCCGGCGCTCCGGGCGGCACGGGGCAGCAGGGTGGTTGGCAGCGTGTGTACAGCGGCCCGGTGATCCCGTTCTCGACCACCGACGGCCCGACCCGCATCGACAACGACATTCCGATCGGATTCACTCGGACCCCACAGGGCGCCGCGCTCGCGGCCGAGCAGATCTACTGGCGCACTGTGGCACGTCCGACGGATCGGGCCCTGTGGCAGGAGCTGGTGATCCTGTCCGACCAGGAGCTGGCCGATCGCGACCGAAAGATCGCCGACGGCAAGATTCCCGATGAACTACCCGACAACATCAAACCGTTGTTGTTCGCCTCCGACGCATTCCGAATCGAAAGCTATGGTGACGATTTCGCTGTGGTACGTATCGCCCGCAAGACCCGTGATTTCCTGCACGGCGGGCGCAGTTGGGTAGCCATGAGACTGAATGTGCTCTGGCGCGATGGTGGTTGGAAACTCAAGTCGTCGACGAGTGATGCACAGCCACTCGAGACGATCGACTCGATCGATGGGTGGACACAATGGTGAGGCGCGTTGTCACGATCCTCGCGGTCATCTTCACTGTCATGATCGCGACGCCGACGGTGGCATACGGTCAGACTTACGGATTCGACGATACGTGCAACGAATTGCACGACACGCTCGACAACGTCGGTCTGCCCGGCTTCTCGCTCGGTGACGCCGCGTCGGCCGCGTGCAAGGCGGGCAATGCCGCTTCGCACCCGGGCAGCGCCGCGAACGCGGTCAAGGACAAGGCATGGGATTCGACCTTCGGCAAGGTCGTCGATTCGCTGATGAACGGCCTCGGCGAGGCCATCATGCTGGCACTGACCTTTTGGATGAAAGTCCCCAACGAGGTGGCCAGCGATTCGGGTTCGTTGTTCGTCAAGATCAACGACTACACCTATCAAGCGCAGATATTGCTGCTCATAGCCTCGGTGATACTGTCCGGCGCCAGATTGGCCGAGGCCAGACGGGGCGCCGTCATGAACGAGGCGGCCGAATCGTTCCGCATGTTCACCCGGGTGGTTTTCAGCTCCTGGATGCTCGGCGCGGTCATCGTCGCGGGCACTCAGGCCTCGGATCGCTTCTCCGAGTGGATCATCAACGACTCGACCAATGGCAATGCCAAGGATCTGGCCGAGCTGATGGTGAAAACTAGTAAGCTGCAGGCATTCTCGCCAGGTCTGGTGTTGATCATCGCGATCGTCGGACTGCTCGGTGCGCTGGCACAGATCGTGCTCGCCATCGTGCGGCAGGGGCTGCTGATCATCGCGGCGGGTGTGCTGCCATTGGCCGCGGCCGCGTCCGGGATGAATATCGGTAAGCAGTCGTATCAGAAGCTGATCGGCTGGATCATCGCGTTCATCCTCTGGAAGCCGGTGGCCGCCATCGTCTACATGATCGCGTTCACCACCGCGGGCCATGTGGATTCGCTGACCGATACCGGCGGACTGCCCGAAGGCGAACAGGCACAACGGATGTTGGTCGCGATCGTGCTGCTGTGCAGTGTCGCGTTCGTGCTGCCCGCGCTGATGCGGTTGGTCACGCCCGCGGTCGCGATCGTGGGTAGCGGTGGTTCCGGTCTCACCGCGGCCGGTGGCACGGTTGTGGGCGCCATGGCGCTCGGCGCGGTCGGCACCAAGGCGGTCTCGGTCAGGGGTGCCGCACCAGGTTCGGCGGGGTATGTCAGCGGCACATCCGCGGGACCACGCCCGCCCGGCGGTGCCGGCGGTCGCGGCGGTGGTGGCGCTCCGCGTCCGACTCCGCCCCGCGGCGGTGGTGGTGGTGGTGGCGGCGGTGCCGCGGCGAGCGGACCACCGCGCGCCTCCGTCCCACAGGGCGGCTCGGGAGTACCGTCCGGTGCGTCGAGGGCGGTGGGTGCGATCGGCGTGGCCCGCGCGGCGACGTCCCCGCTGAACCGCGCCGATGACGCCATGGGCGATGTGGCGGGCGACCGTTGGGCGAACCGTTCGCCCGACCTCGGGAGGAGCACCATTCCGCGATGACGATGACGACGAGCGATACCTACGAGCGCCGTTCGTACGGGCTGTGGCAGAAGCCGCGTAGCGCAGGCCTTTTCGGTCTGCGCTGGGAAGAGACCGTCATCGGCTTCGTCGTCGTGATCACGGCCCTGATCTGTGCCATGGTCGGCGGTTTCAAATGGGGTCTGATCGTGGGCGGCACCGGGGTCGTCGTGATGGTTCCACTGGTGTGGCGGACCGGAGGCCGCTCCGGATACGAGAACGGATTGATGATGTTCAACTGGATGCGCTCACGCAACCGCGGTGAGCATGTGTATCGCGGTGGGAGGTTCTCGCGGATTCCGGGCGGCGTCACGCGGCTACCCGGTCTGCTGGCGCCTTCGAAACTCTACGAGGGCATCGACGCGGGCGGCTACAGCTTCGGCATGATCCACCTACCGCAATTCGCCCAGTACACAGTGGTTTTGCGGGCTTGGCCGCAAGGGCACGAGGCGGTGGACCAGCCGGTTATCGACCGCTGGGTCTCGGCCTGGGGCACCTTCCTCGCCTCGGTCGGCCAGACCAGTGACATCGTCGCCGTCGTCCCGGTGATCGATACTGTGCCCGAGACCGGGAACCGCCTGCTCACCGAGGTTTCCACGATCACCCGCCCGGAAGCGCCGGAGCTGGCGCAGCAGGTGATGTACGAACTCGCCACCGAGCTGCCGCAGGAGCGGGTGCAGCTGCTTCCGCGCGTCGCGATCACCTTCAAGGCGACCACCGCCGAGCGGCGCAAGAATCCGGCCGAGGAGGCCGTCGAGATCGGGCGCAGGCTCCCCGGCATCTGTGCCGCGCTGGCCGAGGCGGGTGTACGGGCCCAGCCGATGTCTGCCGATGAGGTCATTTCGTTCATCCGGCGCAGCTACGATCCGGCCTCGCAGGCCGATCTCGAGGTCGCCGCGGGCGAACCCGAAGGGCACGGGCTGGATTGGGCCGATGCCGGGCCGGTTTCGCACGATGAGAAGTGGGATCACCTGGTGCACGATGGTGGCCGCTCGGTCACCTGGGAGATGGACGCGGCACCCGAGGGCGCGGTGGACGAGCGGGTGCTGCAGCGGCTGCTCGCACCGAATCCTGAAGTGCCGCGCAAGCGCATCGCCATCGTGTACCGTCCGCATTCGGCCGCCGACGCCGCCGAAATCGTCGACGACGATTTCAAGAACGCGCTGGTGGCCCAGCAGAGTGAACGCGGTGTCGTCTCGGCGGCCGCGACCCTGCGGGTGGGTGCCACCCAGCAGGCCCGTGAGGAACAAGCCCGGGGTCACGGTGTGACCCGCTTCGGGGCGCTGGTGACTATCACCGAGCCTCTGCGTGGCGATCTGCCGCGTATCGAAGCCATTACCCGCGACCTGTCCACGCAGGCGCGGTTGAAGATCCGGCGGTGCTACCGCTACCAGGCGGCGGCCTTCGCGGCCTCGCTCGGCTGCGGGGTGATCCTGCCGGAACACGCGACAATTCCGAAAGCCTTGGCGGGGTGAGCGATACATGGCAGGTGAGTACGAGCCACCCGTGCGCGAACGGGACGATGCACCGGCGCGGCGCAAGCGGCGCCCCGACGACGTGGCATGGGAACGGCCCGCGGACGAACGCGCGCAGCGGCCCACCGGGGGCCGGGTGGAGCGCTCGGGTATCGAGGAGATGCCCGACCGGGATCGGCGGTCCGCGCGGAGCCAGGCGCGAGTGACCGACGGCGAGCGGACCGGCATCGGCGAAACGTCCGATCGGGAGCGGCGACCGTCGCGCGATGCGGCCGAGCGCCGGGCGCGACCCGGCGCCGCAACCGCGGACGGTGGCCGTGCCGATCGGCCGCACCATGATCGCGGGCGCACCAGGTCGGAAAACGGCCGTAGTGAACGGACTTCGGCCGAGCGTGGCCGTCTCGACGGTGCCAGGACCGCTCGCCCGCGCGATGGCGCACCGCAACGATCGGTACGGGGGGAACGCGTGACACGACCGGAACGCAATGGCTCGCGGACGAGTCGCGAGGCACAGCGCGCGGCCAAGATCGACTACACCGCCGACCGCGCCATGGGCACCCCGCAGATGGACAAGGCCGCGCGACGCGCGAAGGCCAGATCGGACAAGCGCAAACAGTCCGCTCCGCCACTGCTCGACGATGCGACCAGGGCGAAACTCGAGCAGATCAGCCGAGAGGGCACCGGCCTGCGGGCGGCCTTCGCGACCTTCCGCATCCGCACCGACGATATCCGCCGCCGCAATTACGCTGCCCGCGCCGAACAGGTCTTCGAGGACGGATTCGATCGCAGCACAGCCCAACTCACCGATCGCGGCTATATGGGCCCCGGCGGCGGGCGAATGAATGTGGTGGGCCGCCCGGTCGAATACCGGGCCACCACCGCCCAGGTGGCCGGTCTGTGGCCGTGGTCGGTCGGTGCGGGCGCGCCATTGATCGGCACCCCGCTCGGTTCGCATCTGCATACCGGCGCACCGGTCTGCTTCGACCCGATGAACTGGTTCCTGCGCGGCAGCTTCATCACCGCGCCCAGCCTTTTCGTCCTGGGACTCAACGGTTTCGGTAAGTCCTCGCTGGTGCGCCGGATCGTGCTCGGCGGAATCGCACAGGGCATCACTCCGCTGATCCTGGCCGACGTGAAACCGGACTACCGCAAGTTGGTCGAACTGGTCGGCGGCCAGGTGATCGACCTCGGTTACGGCCACGGCAAGCTCAACCCGCTCGCCGCCGGTGTGCTCGGTTCGGTCGTGCCGATGCTGGATGAGTTTCCGGCACTGCAACTTCAGGTGCTGCAGGATCTGCGCGCCCGCCAGGTCACGCTCATCGCCGGTCTGGTCGAACTCGTGCGTGGCGCACGGGTGCGCGACTACGAGGAGACGCTGATCGCCACCGCACTGCGTATCCTCTACCGACCGGGCAGCGGCTACACGCCCGACCAACCGCCCATCATGGAGAACCTACTCGAGGTAATCGTCGCCGGAGGTGACGAATTGCAGCTCGATGCGGGTGCGGACGATCCGAACGAATACCAGGTCGCCATCAAGGGTCTGCGCCGCTCGCTGCGCGCGTTGACCCAGGGCCCGTTCGGCGCGATCTTCAATGGGCAGACCACCGTTCCGATCGATACCAGCGCGGTCGCGGTCTGTATCGACGTATCCCATATCCCCACCGGCGATAAGAAGCTCAAGGCCGCTGTGATGCTGGCCTGCTGGGCCGACGGATTCGCCTCGGTGGAGGCCGCGCATGTGCTCGCGGATGCGAAACTCGGTCCGCAGCGCTATTTCCAGGTGGTGATGGACGAGCTGTGGCAGGTGCTAGGTCTCGGCGACTTCATGGTCGACCGGGTCGATGAGCTGACCCGTCTGCAGCGCACCATCGCTACCGCGCTGATCATGATCAGCCACACCATCAAGGACCTGCAAGCACTGGGATCGGAAGCCGCCATCGCCAAGGCGCTCGGCTTCCTCGAACGCGCGCGCGCCAAGATATTCGGCGCGCTGCCCGGCGAGGAGATCAAACGCCTGGACAGCGTGGTTCCGTTCACATCCGCCGAGGAGGAGATGGTGACCGGATGGTCCGCACCGCAAGCGCTGACCGGCGAGGCGCTCAAACCTGGTCAGCTGCGCCCCTCACCGCCGGGTACCGGCAAATTCCTGCTGAAGATCGGTGAGGATCGTCGTCCCGGCATCCCGTTCCATATGGAATTCACCTTGTCCGAGAAGGAGAGTGGGATCCACGAGACCAACCAGCGCTTCTCGGAGTTCACCGAGTCGACTTCGCGCGGTGGCGATTCACCCAGTGGGAGTGCCGCATGAGGGGCCTCGCGCCGCTTGCGACTGTGTGCGGGTCGCTGAAAACAACACAGCTTTCGAGAACGGCGGATGGCTGCGGGAGGTGGGGCGCATGATGCCGCACCGGTCCTATCGGAGAGTATCGCCGGAGGTACGCAAGGCCGCGGTCGAGCAGGTGATCGCACTTACCGGCAAACTGAGCAGCGAATCGGAGGCCTGCCGAGTGGTCGCCGAGCAGATCGGCGTGCATACCAACTCGGTGCGCAACTGGGTGCGTGCCGCCGAGGGACCGAGTCTGGAGCGGCTGGACGCGACGGCGCTGCGCCGCAAAGTCGCACTGCTACAACAACAATTGGCCGCCGCCGCGGAGATGAACCGCACCCTGGCCGATACGCTCAACGAATCTCGGCGGCAAACGTGAACGTGCTCGCTTCGGTCCGCGGTCGTTCGGCGCTGCCGGGGATTCGGTGAACGGGCGGACCCTCCTGTATGTGGCGCTGGGGAGCGTACTCGCGCTGATCACACTGGTGGTCGTTATCGTGATGCCCGCTGTGGACGACGCCTGCGAGGGCACCTCGGTGCTTGTATCGTCGAGTGTGCTGGCGCCGCTCGGCGGATCCGCGCCGGGTAATTCGCGGGTGGCCGGCACGCCCACTTCCACGCGTACGACCGGCAATCCGACTGCAACCCAAGCTCATTCGGCCGCGACCGGTGCACCGTCGCTGGCCGCGGGCGTCGGCCCGATCCGCCGCACGCTGCCGCTGGCCGCAGGCACATTCACCGTGTCGGATGTATTCGGCGCGCGCGGCGGCGCCCATAAGGGCGTCGACTTCGCCGCGACCGACGGCACCACCATCTACTCGGTCTCCGACGGACGTGTGGTAGCGGCGGGTCCCGCTTCGGGTTTCGGCAATTGGATCGTCGTCGATTCCGTCGATACGAACGGCCGTGCGTATTCGGCCGTTTACGGTCATATGTGGGACAGCGGCGTGCGTGTGCGCGTCGGCGATACCGTCGCGGCCGGTCAGCCCATCGCGCAGGTCGGCTCGGCCGGCGAATCAAGCGGCCCGCACCTGCATTTCGAGATCGTGCCCGGTGGACGCTTCACCGGCGGTCGGCAAATCGACCCGCTGCCCTGGCTCGATGGCGCACCGACTCCGGATGTCGGTGGTGCGCAGGCCTTTTCTTCCGATCCGCGCTGCAATCGCGGCTTCGGCACCGCGGGCGGTGCGCTGGCCGCGGGCAAGGTGCCGCAGGAACTCGAAATCTGGTATCGCCGTGCCGGTTCCATCTGCCCGCAGATCACTCCGTCGCTGCTGGCCGCACAGGGCAGGCAGGAGTCCGGATTCCGGCGCGGCGCCGCCTCACCCGCTGGCGCGCAGGGTCTGGCCCAGTTCCTGCCCGGCACTGCGGCAAGTATCGATCCCGATGACGGTCAGCCCTATGTCATCGATGCCGACGGCAACGGTGTCGCGAGCGTATGGGATGACGGCGACGCGATCATCGGTCAGGGCCGCTATATGTGCGCGATCGCGCACAAGATCATGGCGTGGGAGTCCGAGGGTCGCGTGCAGGGCGACGTCGTCGCGCTGACTCTGGCCGCCTACAACGCCGGTGAGGGCGCTGTGCTCGCCTCTGGCGGTATGCCGAACCAGGTGGCCGCGCACTACGCCGAGACGCAGCCCTACGTCGCGAATATCCTTGCGATGGAACCGCAGTACCGCGCCCAGGGCTCCAATGGCCGCTTCACCCCGCAGGAGGGTGCGGGTGGGGTCCAGGTCCTCCAGGCGGCCCAGCAATGGCTCGGCACGCCGTACGTGTGGGGCGGTGGCGGTCCACAGGGCCCGAGCGGCGGCGGTATGGACGGTCCCGGCCTCACTGCGGCGTCGGTGTTCGCGGCGTCGTCGGGGACGGTGACATTGCCGCGAACAGCCGAACAGCAGTGGGAGGCGGGTGTCGAAGTCCCGCTGAGCAAGCTGCAACCGGGTGATCTGGTGTTCAGCTCATTCGGCCCGCGGGGACCCGCCCAGGTCGGAATCTATTCCGGCAACGGCAGAATGATCCAATCCGTGCCCGCCGCATACGGGCATTCCAGTGGCGTGACCCAGGTCGCGGTGCCGGGTGACGGCCGCGGAAGGAGGGTGCTGTGAGGACAACCGATACCGCAGCGGGCGAACACGCCGAAGCACAAGCGGCGATCGGACCGCGCAAGTGTCGGTCCCGACGGCTAGCCTTGAATAACACGGCGGCGCGAGCGACGGACCCGGAGGCGGTAGCGGAGCGTGACCACGAAGGGGCCCGCGAACGCCGCATATCGAACACTGCACGCGCGAAACTGGTGGTGATGCTGGTGGTGAGCGTCGCGATGTCGGGTGCGGGGTGCGCCAGCTCGGATCGGGAGTCGGATTCCGGTGCGCCGCAGCCACCCACGTCAACGACCCGATTGCTGGAGGAGGTGCCCGCACCCGATCCGGTGACGCCCGACGGCGTCGCGGTGGCCGCGCTGAAGGAGATCTATTCCTGGCACCCCGCCACCGAGGCCCAGGGCGCGTCGCTGTCGCGCGCGCGGAAATGGCTGGGCCCCAGTCTGATCCGCATGCTGGACAGCACGCCGACCAGTGTCGAGACACCGAAAGCGACGCTGCAGTGGGCGGACTGGGCCAAGGCGCAGGCACATATCGAGGCCTTTACGTTCGCATCGGGGGAGCGCCCGCCAGCGAGCGCCGATCCGAACGTGCAACAGTTCAAGATCGGGATCGAGCAAACGGTCGTCTACCCGAACGGGCGCAAGGAATCCCTGCCGCCCGCGACGGTTATCGCGACCGTGGTGCGCACATCGGAAGGTTGGCGGCTCGACGCCTTCCGCTGAACCCGCACCAGCGACAACCACATAGCTAGGGCCTAACAGGAGGCAGACATGGCGAAAAAGAAGAAGGTGCAGGATCCGGCCGTGGTCGGACCCGATCTGACCCTCTACATGATCTACGCCGGTTTCGCGACTCTCGGAACCCTGTGGATCGCCCTGCATCTCGGCAACGCGATGGCTGTCACCCCGCAGGACATTCCGATCAACCCGATCGCGATCGTCGCCGATCTGGTCAAGGGCAAATTGCACTGGCCGCGCGCTTCCACGGTGATCGTGCTGCTCGTGGTCGCGGCGATCCTGGCCTATGTGGTGGTACGCAAACGGCTCGCCGCCCGCCGGTCGGTCGGGCGGCTCACCGTAGACGACAAGGCCGATGTGATGGGCAGCGGTAGTGCCATCAAATCCCTCACCGAGGCGGGGGTGCGGGCGAAGGCCGAAATGCTCGGCGTGCGGCTCGGCTACAACGATAGCCCGGGCGTGCCGATCGGCGTCGGTGTCGCCGATGGTGTGATGCTCTACGGCTCCTATGAGGATCTGCACCTGGACATCTGGGGGCCCCGCCAGGGCAAATCGACCTCGCGGGTGATCCCGGCGATCCTGACCGCGATCGGGCCGGTGTTGTCCACCTCGAATAAGCGCGACGTGGTCGATGCGACCCGAGATGTGCGCGAAGCCAAGGGAAGTCGCACCTTCGTCTTCGATCCGCAGGGTGTCGCGGGGGAGGAGCCGACCTGGTTCTGGGATCCACTCGCCTGGGTCGACGCACATCACGACGGTGCGGAGATGCGGGCCGCGCGGCTGGCCGGACACTTCGCCGATGCCGACAGCGGTTCCGATGCCAAGGGTGATGTGTTCTTCGACCCGGAGGCCGAGGATCTGCTCGCCGGGCTGTTTCTGGCGGCCGCGCTCGGTGGTCGCCCGATCGTTCAGGTCTGGGACTGGGTGACCAATCCCAACGACTCCGAACCCATCGAACTGCTGCGCAATTCGAGTAAGCACTACACGGCCTCGGGCCTCGCGATGCAGTACAACGCCGATCCGCGCACCAAGAGCGGTATTTTCGGCACCGCGAAGAAGATGATCCGCTGCTTGCAGCTGTCCAATGTGCACCCGTGGATCCTGCCGGGCGACAACCGCTTGCAGTTCGATGAGCTCGAATTCATCGAGAACAACGGCACGCTGTACAGCCTCTCGCTCGAGGGCCGCGGTTCGGCGGCGCCACTGGTCAGTGCGCTCACCGAGGCGGTTGTCGATGTGGCCATGCGCAAGGCCACGCATTCGCCCGGCGGTCGGCTGCCGATCCCGATGCTCGCGGTGCTGGACGAGGCGGCGAATGTGGTGCGGTGGAAGGATTTGCCCAAGCAGTACAGTCACTTCGGCTCGCGCGGCATCGTGGTGATGACGGTGCTGCAGTCCTGGGCCCAGGGTGCGCGCTGCTGGGGTGATGACGGCATGCTGGCATTGTGGTCGGCGGCCAATATCAAGGTGCTCGGTCCAGGCGTCGACGATATGAACTTCCTGCGCGACCGCTCCGAGGCGATCGGCGAATACGACTCGATCTCGTCTTCGGTCTCGGAATCCAAAGGCGGCAAGAGCTATTCGCGCTCACTCGGCTCATCCAAGACGTTCACCGTGAACGCGCTGGCGACTCTGCCGCAGGGCCGCGCGATCGTGTTCACCTCCGGCCAGCCCGCGGTGCTTGTGCGTACGGTGCCATGGTGGGAGGGCGACTACGCTGACGACGTGAAGAAGTCGATCTCGCACCATCTTCCGGGGCGTAAGACCGAGATCGCCGACCTGTTCGGCTCGCCCAACCTGACCAAGGCTGCTCCGCCACCCGAATACGGTCAAATCGAGGAGGTCCGGCCACTGTGAGCGAGCGTAGCGAGCGAACCATGAGCACAGCACTATCGGTCGCAGCGGAACCGAGCGTCAGCGAGGTGCGGCTGTGACCGAACAGCAGGAACAGCCCATGATCTACACCAATGTGGTGGAGTTCGTCGAGAACTATCTCAGCCTGGTGTACCGGCGTCAGGTCACCGACATCAGTGAAACGGTGTGGTGCCCGGAGTGGTGGAAGCATGCCGAGGCGGTCGCGCGACTGGATGCGCTCTGGCGCGCATGGGAGCATTACCGGCTCGAGCCGAGCACTGGATTGAGCGTCTGGTTCCTCGACCATGCCGATCCGCATATGACCAAACTCTTCGATCCCCGTGGACCGTTCAAGTACTGCAGTGTCCGCAACGGCCACAAGGATATGCTCAGCCCACTGCCGCTGAAGTCCCCGGCCCAGGGACTCTTCGGCGACCCGACCGTCGGCGACTTTCGCATCTGAGGAGCTCAAAACACCGAAACGCCCGCTGATTTCAGCGGGCGTTTCGGTTTCGGTCTCGGGCTACTGTCGGACGCGTTCCAAACCGCGTGCGTCCTGTTCCCGGCCTCGGGCCGCGGCCGCGCGGGCGGCTTCGTCGCGAATGCGTACCGCTTCTTCGGGCGGTTGCCCCTGTCCTACCTCGATGAGCATCCGCACCGCTGCCAGTTCCGGTGCGATACCGATCCGGGCGAGATGTGCCGCGATCGCCTGCCGACGTTCCTGGGAGTCGTAGCGGACGAGCGGTTTGGACTGAGCCGACGCTGTTGCGGCCATCCGGCTCGCTTCGGCCTGTGCCGAGAACCGATCCTTCTCCAACGAGATACCTTTGGCCGGAACCGATTTCTCGACCATGCGGGCCAGTTCCAGATTGCGTGGATCTTTCGCCTTGGCGTCGCGAGCCTCACGGATCTGAAGTTCCCGGGCTTCCTTGATGCGGGCCTCGGTGATCTTGACGCGGGCTTCGGCTTCTTTCTGACCACGCTCGCGGGTCCGCAGTGCGACAAGGGTCGCTAGCTGCAACATTGTCCTCATCATGGCCGCGGTTTCCCGGCCGATGTCGTCCAGTTCCTCGGACATGGCTGCTCCCCGATGCTGCAGTGATCACTATGGTTGTTGTGGTGCTTCGTCACGGACGCCGCCACGCCGAACTGTAGTCCGCCACGGCGGTGCCCCACCTGCAAACGTGGACACCCGGAGGACTCGTTGCGCGGCATTCCCGGTGGGGATCGTCCGGTCAGGGATGACTACGCTACGCGTTCTCCTTCATTCGAGATTACCCGAGAAAGCTCGGCACCAACCGTGTAGGCGTGCCGCTAAACAGCATATGTCGCACAATTCCGGCGGGTAGGGGAAAGCTTCGGAGGATCTCCGGCGTTAGCGCAACCTTACCGAACGATTAGGGTCGCCTACCCTGGCTTGGTCGGAAGAGGGTTCGGGCCCGCTGCTCATGGTGCGCAGCGGGCCGAACGAAGCGACGGATCGGCGTGTCGCTCAGTCGATGCGGACCGACTGGATGGTCACCGGGAGATTGGGCTTGCCGTCGCCCTGGCCGTTGGAATTGTCCTGACCGCCGGCGGCGATCTTGTCCAGCGTGCCCATGCTGTCGGGATCTACGGTGCCGAAGATGGTGTAATTCGGCGGCAGTTTGGAATCGCCGTACACGATGAAGAACTGACTACCGTTGGTGCCGCCGCCGGTGACCTGATCCGGTCCCGCATTGGCCATGGCGAGCGTGCCGCGCTGGTAATCCATCGGCTGCTGCAATGCGGGGTCGGCGGGGTTGTAGCGATTGGTCGGGTACTCGTTGTCGAACTGGTAGCCAGGACCACCCGTGCCGGTGCCGGTCGGGTCACCGCACTGCAGCACCTTCAGGCCCTCGTCCGCGGTCATGCGGTGGCAGATGGTGTTGTCGAAGTAGCCCTGACCGGCCAGGCTGGCGAAGCTGTTCACGGTGCACGGCGCCTTGGCATTGTCCAGGGTCATGCCGATGGGGCCCTGGGTGGTCTCCATGCTGACGCTGAGACTCGCGTTGTCACCGGTGTTCTCGATGCCGCTGGTACGCGGCTTGTTCACCGGCTTATCGGCGGGTTTCTGACTGTCTCGGTAGTCGCAGCTGATGGCCGCGGGCTTGTCGTCACTCTTGGTCAGGAAGTAGACGCCCACGGCGGCCGCCGCCACGACCACCACGCCGAGCGCCGATCCGGCGATCGTGAGTCGCTTGCGCTTGCGCGCCCGATCGGCCCGGTTGGCCAGCTGGCGTTCCAGCTTGCGTTTCGCCGCTGCCCGTCGCTGTTCGTTGCTCGGCACTCCCACGTTCCTCCCGTATCCGTTACGTACGGCACAGGATTGTGCCATCTATTCCTGAGACTGCTCAGCAGGCCATTTCGACCAGTCGTGACGCTGTACGAACCCGTGGCGGCAAACCGGTTGGACTTGACGGGCCGTAGTGGTGGAAACTGGACCATCGTGACCAAGACCAGCAGCTTCTCCGCCCCGAAGGGGGTTCCGGATTACGTGCCACCCGGTTCGGCCGAGTTCGTCGCGGTGCGCGACGGTTTGATCCGCGCCGCCCGACTCGCCGGGTACGGGCATGTTGAGCTGCCGATCTTCGAGGACACCGCGTTGTTCGCCCGCGGCGTCGGTGAATCCACCGATGTGGTGACCAAGGAGATGTACACCTTCGCCGACCGCGGCGATCGTAGTGTCACTCTGCGGCCGGAGGGCACCGCGGGCGTCATGCGCGCGGTGATCGAACACGGACTCGACCGGGGCCAGCTGCCGGTGAAGCTCGTGTACTCGGGTCCGTTCTTCCGCTATGAGCGCCCGCAAGCCGGTCGGTACCGGCAACTGCAGCAGGTCGGCGTCGAGGCGATCGGCATCGATGATCCGGCGCTGGATGCCGAGGTGATCGCGATCGCCGATGCCGGATATCGCGGACTCGGACTCGATGATTTCCGGCTGGAGATCACCTCGCTCGGTGACGAGACCTGTCGTCCGCAGTATCGAGAGCTGTTGCAGGAGTTCCTTTTCGGGTTGCCGCTGGATGAGGAGACCAAGCGGCGGGCACAGTTGAATCCGCTGCGAGTGCTCGACGACAAACGGCCCGAGGTCCGCGAGATGACCGCGAATGCACCATTGATGATCGATCACCTGTCGGAGTCGGCGAAAACACACTTCGAGCAGGTGCTCGGCTATCTGGACGCACTCGGCGTGCCCTATGTGGTGAATCCGCGGATGGTGCGCGGCCTGGACTACTACACGAAGACGACCTTCGAATTCGTCCACGACGGGCTCGGGGCGCAGTCCGGTATCGGCGGCGGCGGCCGCTACGACGGGTTGATGGCCGAACTGGGCGGACAACCTTTGTCCGGCATCGGCTTCGGGCTCGGTGTGGACCGCACCATTCTGGCACTGCATGCCGAGGGTAAATCGGCGGGCGATCCGGCGCGGTGCGAGGTCTACGGCGTATCGCTCGGCGATGCGGCCAAGCAGCGGTTGGTCGTGCTCGCGGCGCAGCTGCGGGCCGCGGGCATTCGGGTTGATCTGGCCTATGGAGGTCGCAGCGTCAAGGGGTCGCTGAAGGCCGCGGATAAGTCCGGTGCCAGATTCACCCTGGTCCTTGGTGACCGTGACCTGGCCGAGGACACCATCGGTCTGAAGGATATGGCCACCGGTGACCAGCGTCAGATCCCACTGGACGAGACGGTGACCGCCGTCGCCGCCGCGCTGCGCACGGGCGAGTAGCACGGTGCCGGGGCACACCCGCACCACGACGAATGGGCAGCCGTGCCTGTAGAACCCACGAATCCCGGTGCAGCCCAACCGGTTCCGGCTGTCGGACTCGATCTCGTCGCGCCGGAAACCTACGCACCCATGCTGCGGCGACTCGCCCTCGCCGCGGTAGGGGTTGGTATCGGTGCGGCATTGCTCGCCGCGCTGCTGGTGCCCTGGTCGATCGCGATCGCGATCGGCCTCGTCGTCGGTGCGCCCACCGTGGCCTATGCCATAGCGCTGCGTCGGCGACGGATGTGGTTGGCCGGGAACACCATTCACGCGCGCCGGGTGATCGGCGAGCGTCGGGTCGATATCGCGGCCGCAAGCGGCGTCGAAGTCCTCGTCTTTCCGGCCCGTTTGAGCCGCATCGTCCTGCGGATTACCGCGGGAGCGGACTCTCAGGTCGTCCCGCTCGCGATGTACACCGACGCGGGCAGCGGCCGCGAACTCCACCTGCTGGGTCTCCGCAAACTGGCCGACGCACTGGCCGCGAGCGAACTCGCCGCGGCCGTAGCGGTTTCGACCATGCTCGTCCATCAACTGCGCGCCGAGGCCCGAGACGCCGGATTGGAGGAGCGACCTTTGTACCGCGCGGTTCGGCTGGCCCGGGCGAAGGACTACATTTCGCCCATCGTCCTGACCGATCAGGAAGTCGCGGGGCTGTGCTGATGCGCGAGACGCGTTGCATGACACGTGAACCGGTGTGCGATGTGAGATCGCATGCGATGCGCGGTTGCGTGCTGCGCTGAACATTCGCACCCGCTGTCGGGATCGTACCCGTTGTGGATGCGCGAATCTCGGTACGGACTCCGATGTGGCGGCTCGGCGCCCAACGGTCAGGGCATCCCGGGTGGGGATGGTCGGTCCGTCGGGGCCGCGGTGCCGACGGGAAGCTTGTCGTTAGCTGGGGCGGTTGGATGGGTACGGCGAGGTGATTGTCGCGTAGCTCACCACTGCGGTTCGGGGGCCGTGAGAGTCGTTAGGGTGGGGATCGAGTGTCCGTCTATCGCAAGGAGTTTCTCGTGAGCACCGCTGCTCGGACCGCGCCCGTGACCGTCGCCGTGACCGGAGGTGCGGGGCAGATCGCCTACGGTCTGCTGTTCCGGATCGCGTCCGGGGCGCTGCTGGGGTCCGAGACGCCGGTACGGCTGCGGTTGCTGGAGATTCCGGCTGCGGTGGCATCGCTGGAGGGGGTGGCGATGGAGCTCGAGGACGGTGCGTTCCCGCTGCTCGAGTCGATCGATATCAGTGACGATCCGTGGGTCGGGTTCGCGGGCGCGAATGTCGCGCTGCTGGTTGGTGCCCGGCCGCGCACGGCGGGGATGGAGCGCTCGGACCTGCTGGCCGCCAACGGTCCGATCTTCACCGAACAGGGCCAGGCGATCAACGCCAGCGCCGCCGACGACGTCAAGGTGCTGGTGGTCGGAAATCCGGCCAATACCAACGCCTTCATCGCCATGAGCAATGCCCCGGACGTCCCAGCCGAGCGTTTCAGCGCGATGACTCGTCTCGACCACAACCGCGCCATCGCGCAGCTGGCCAAGAAGACCGGTGCGCCCGCCGCCGGTATCACCCGCGTCGCCATCTGGGGCAACCACTCCGCCACCCAGTATCCGGATATCTCCCACGCCACCATCGCGGGCCGTCCCGCCCCGGACCTCGTCGACCAGACCTGGGTGCGCGAGGCGTTCATCCCCACCGTCCAACAGCGTGGCACCGCCATCATCCAGGCCCGCGGTGCCTCCTCGGCCGCCAGCGCGGCCAGCGCCGCCATCGACCACATTCACGATTGGTCCCTCGGCACCCATGCCGACGACTGGACCTCCATGGCTATCCCCTCCGACGGCTCCTACGGCATTCCCGAAGGCCTCATCACCTCGTTCCCCGTCACCTGCGCGGCCGGCGAATACTCGATCGTGCAGGGCCTGAAGCTCGACGAATTCTCCCGCGCCCGCATCGACGCCAGCGTCGCCGAACTCGAACAGGAACGCGACGCCGTCGTCGACCTCGGCTTCGCCAAGCACGGCTGACTCACGCCCGAAGTCGTGGCTCAGGCCGCGACTGTGGCGGAGCGACTTCTGTCGAGGGCCAACCGACCCGCGGTGGCGAGATGAATGAGCGCGAGCACGCTGCCGCCGACCATCATGCCCGGAATTCCTTGCGCGGCGCCGATGGCGACGTCGCCGAGCTGTACCGCGCCCGACACGGTCAACAGCGGTAGGAGAGCGCGCTTGCGGCGGCTGGCCAGGCTGAACAGCAGCGCGGCACCCAGCGGTATCGCGCGGGCCGCATAGGCCTGGGCATACAGATCCATACCGGGCGAGTCCGCGCTGCCGGATACCGCGAGGGTCGGATCGACAAGAGTCGCGATGCTGAATGCCACGGCGGCACCCGCGCCGATCGCATTGACAATGATGGCGGTGCTGTTGAGCTTCTGGTCCTGCATCTTTCACATCCTAAATCGTTCAGACTATGAATGGTTTAGTGGTAGTATTATGCTGGCTATGAAGAACGTCAAGGCGGAAAAGCTGCCGGAGACCGTCATCTTCCGGCTCGGACTGCTGGGTGCGTTCCTGACCGACCGCTTCAGCGCCGATGTGTCGAGTCTCGGGCTCAAGCCGAAGCATGCCGGGATGCTGAATGTGTTGGCGGCCAGTGGGCCGACATCGCAGATGGAGATGGCACAGATACTGCGCGTCGCGCCGAGTCTGGTAGTCGCGCTGGCCGACCACCTCGAGTCCCTCGGGGCCATCGAACGATTACGGGATCCGGCGGATCGTCGCCGTCAGAACCTGAGTCTGACCTCTCACGGGCGCGTACTGCTGCGCAAATGCCTCGACGCCGCGGAGGCGATCGACGCCGAGACCACCGGGGACCTCACCGCCGTCGAGCGTGCCGACCTACATCGCATCCTCGGCACGCTCGCCGATCGGCTTGGTCTGCCTAGCTGATAGTCCAGGTTTCCGAGCCGTTGAGCAGGGATTGCAGCGAATCATCGTGTACCGGTTTGCGTTCCCGCGCCATGGCGGTTTGGTTGCGCACCGCATCGTCATAGGTGGCACGGGTGACATTGCGGAAGATGCCGGTGACCACGTGGCCGAGGTCCTGGTCGGACAGGCGCGAGAGCGCGTAGGCGTACTCGGGATTGTCGGTGTAGGCGTCGTGCACGATGATGTCGGACTCGCCGACCTCGTCGGCGCGCACCACCGCGAGCCCGAAACCGGCACGCACCACGGCGAATTCGCCATTGACGCCGAAACGGATCGGCTGACCGTGGTGCAGTGGGATCAGGCGGGATTCGGCATCGCCCTTGCGCAGCACATCGAAGGAACCGTCGTTGAAGATCGGGCAGTCCTGCAGAATCTCCACGAACGAGGTTCCGCGATGTTCGGCCGCCGCGCGCAGCACCTCGGTGAGACCCGCGCGATCGGAATCCAATGCGCGCGCGGCGAAGCTGGCTTCCGCGCCGAGCGCGACCGAGAGCGTGTTGAAGGGGTGGTCGACCGAGCCCATCGGCGTGGACTTGGTGATCTTGCCCTCTTCCGAGGTGGGGGAGTACTGCCCCTTGGTAAGTCCGTAGATCCGATTGTTGAACAGCAGGATCGTCATATTCACATTGCGGCGCAGGGCATGGATCAGGTGATTGCCGCCGATCGACAGCGCGTCACCGTCACCGGTCACCACCCACACCGACAGGTCCGGCCGGGTCACCGCGAGTCCGGTCGCGATGGCGGGCGCGCGGCCGTGAATGGAGTGGATGCCGTAGGCCTCGAGGTAGTACGGGAACCGGCTCGAGCAGCCGATCCCGGAGACGAACATCAGATTCTCCCTGCGCAATCCGAGTTCGGCGAGGAAGCCGCGCACGGTCGCCAGGATCACGTAGTCGCCGCAGCCCGGGCACCAGCGCACCTCCTGGTCGGAGGTGAAGTCCTTGACCTTCTGCGGGCCGTCCGCGGATGGTACTCCGGAGAGTCCGGTGAGACCCAGATCTGTTCCGACGAGCGATGTTTCGACGATGGTCATCAGTTGCCCCCAGTCGAGTACGTGGCCCGTGCCCGTGCCGCGAACGCCTTATCGTGTTCCATATCCTCGATCGAGCCGTCCAGTGCCGCATCGATGACACCGACGAGTTCCTGCGCGGAGAATGCCGTTCCCGCGATCTTCGTCCACGGTCGCACATCCACCAGATACTTCGCCCGCAGCAGCATGGCCAGCTGACCGCCGTTCATTTCCGGCGCGACCACCGTCGAATAGCTGCGCAGTACGGCACCGAGGTTGGCGGGCAATGGATTCAGATATCGCAGATGCGCGTGCGCGACCGGGACACCACGTCGGCGGGCGCGCCGACACGCCTCACCGATCGGGCCGAAGGAACTGCCCCAGCCGATCAGCAGCAGGTCGGCCCGCCCATCCGGATCATCGACCTCGAGATCGGGGACGGTGATGCCATCGATCTTGGCCTGCCGCAGGCGAACCATGAGTTCGTGATTGCCGGGCTCATAGGAGATATTGCCGCTGCCGTCGGCCTTCTCCAGTCCGCCGATCCGATGTGCGCGACCGGCGGTGCCCGGCACCGCGAGGGGCCTGGCGAGAGTGTCGGGGTCACGGGAGTAAGGCTGGAACGGCGTGCCTTCTTCGGCTTCGGATTCGAAGCGCGGATCGATCGGCTCCAGCTCGGTCACCCGCGGAATCGACCATGGCTCAGAACCGTTGGCGATCGAGCCGTCAGAGAGCAACAGCACCGGCGTGCGATAGGTGAGGGCGATGCGCGCCGCCTCCACCGCGGTGGCCAAACAGTCGGCGGGGGAGCGCGGCGCGAGTACGGCGACGGGTGACTCCCCGTTGCGGCCGTAGAGCGCCTGCAGCAGATCGGCCTGTTCGGTCTTGGTCGGCAGTCCGGTGGACGGGCCGCCGCGCTGCACGTCGACGATCACCAGCGGCAGTTCCGTCATCACCGCTAGTCCGATGGTTTCGCTCTTGAGTGCCAGTCCTGGGCCAGAGGTACTCGTGACGCCCAGCGCGCCGCCGAGCGAAGCGCCGAGGGCTGCGCCGATGCCCGCGATCTCGTCCTCGGCTTGGAAGGTGGTGACGCCGAAGTTCTTGTGCTTGCTGAGCTCGTGCAGGATGTCGGAGGCGGGCGTAATCGGATAGGTGCCGAGAAAGACCGGCAACCCGGACAATTGTCCTGCGGTAACGAGGCCGTAGGCGAGCGCGGTATTGCCGGTGATCTGGCGATAGGTTCCCGGCGGCAGCTTGGCCGGGGCCACTTCGAAGGTGGTTGCGAAGCTTTCGGTGGTCTCGCCGTAGTTCCAGCCCGCGCGGAAGGCGAGTAGATTCGCCTCGGCGATATCGGGTTTCGCGGCGAACTTCTCCCGCAGAAAGCGTTCGGTGCCGCCGATCGGACGTCCGTACATCCAGGACAGCAGGCCGAGTGCGAACATATTCTTCGCCCGCTGAGCGTCCTTCTTACCGACACCGGTCGGCTCGGTCGCGCCGAGGGTGAGTGAGGTCATCGGCACGCGGTGGACCACGAAATCGCTCAGCGTGTCGTCGTCGAGCGGATCGGTGGTGTAGCCGACCTTGCCGAGATTGCGTTTGGTGAACTCGTCGGTGTTCACGATGAGGGTGGCACCGCGCGGCAGATCCTCGAGATTGGACTTCAGCGCGGCCGGATTCATCGCCACCAGCACGTCGGGCTGGTCGCCCGCGGTCAAGATGTCATAGTCGGCGATCTGGATCTGGAAGGACGAGACGCCGGGCAGCGTGCCCTGTGGCGCCCGGATTTCGGCCGGGAAGTTGGGCTGGGTGGCGAGGTCGTTGCCGAATGCGGCCGCCTCGTGCGTGAAGCGATCACCGGTGAGCTGCATTCCGTCACCGGAGTCCCCGGCGAACCGAATTACGACCTTTTCCAATTTCGCTGTGCCGACATCTCTTTGGTCCGAAACCATATGCCTGCTTCACTTCCTCGTCCGATGGGAGGTGCCATTGGCCAACCTACTCCGCCGTGTGCGGGAATTGCTTGTGAAATGCTTTACGCGAACAGTGCCAGCTGCGTGTCGTTGGGCAGCGGCGTCGAGAGTTGTGTCTCCGGCTCCGGGGTGTGCTCGCGGGTGAGGCCGTGTCGCTGGAGCAGAGGCTGCACCCGCTCGCGTAGCCAGGCCGCATATTCCGGTGTCACATAGGCGCCGCGGCCATAGAGCTGGCGATAGCGGCGCACCAGTGCGGGATGTTCCTCGGCCAGCCAGCTCAGGAACCAGCCTCGGGTGGCGCCGCGCAGATGCATCGGGAATGCGACCACCGATGCCGCCCCGGCCTCGGCGATCGCACCGAATAGTGCGGTCAGATGGGCGCGGCTGTCGGTGAGATAAGGGATCACCGGCGCGACCATGACGTTCACCTCGAACCCGGCATCGGTCAGCGCCCGCACCATCTCCAACCGCGCCTTGGGCGATGGAGTGCCCGATTCCAGGCTGCGGTGTAGATCCGCATCCAGGATCGCGATGGAGACCGCGATGCTCACTCGGACCTGCCGCGCCGCCGCCGTGAGCAGCGGCAGGTCCCTGCGCAGCAGCGTGCCCTTGGTGAGAATGGAGAACGGCGTGCCGGAATCGGTCAACGCGCGAATGATGCCCGGCATCAACCGATATCGGCCCTCGGCGCGTTGATACGGATCGGTATTGGTGCCAAGGGCGACCGGTTCGTGATGCCAGGACCGCCGGCCGAGTTCCTTGCGCAGCACCGCGGCGATATTGGTCTTCACCACGATCTGTGAATCGAAATCCCGGCCCGCGTCCAGGTCCAGATACTCGTGAGTGGGGCGCGCGAAACAATAACGGCAGGCGTGTGAACAGCCGCGCATCGGATTGATCGTCCAATGGAACGGCAGATTCGATGCCTCCGGCATCTTGTTCAGCGCGCTCTTGCACAGCACCTCGTGAAACGTGATGCCCTCGAAGTCGGGGGTCTGCACGGTGCGCACGAAACCCGCCCGGTCGAGACCGGGCAGGGCGCCGTCGTCGGCATCCAGGGTTTGGCTTTGCCACCGCACCCCATCAGTCGAACATGTGTTCTAAGCGGTGTCAAGCAATCTGTCGGGCGTCGGACGCGGTGAGCTGCTTCGGATCGGCGAAGAAAGTCACCAAATCGCGCACGGTCGCCTCGATGGGCCTTGGCTGATAACCGATTTCGCGCTCTGCCTTGCCGTGGTCGACGATCGGTGCGGAGACCAGCGCGCCGAGTGCGGCCTTGGACACGATGTCGGTCTTGAGCAATCTGCCTACCGGTGCCAGGACTGGAATCAAACCGTTGACGACCTTGGGGGAGATCGAGAACTTCGGTCCCTTCTTGCCGCCGCATGCCGCCGCGATGCGACACAGGTCGAGCATCGAGATCATCGAACCGCCGAGCAAATAGTTCTCGCCGGTCCGGCCCCGTTCCCCGGCCAGGATCAGGCCCTTCGCGACATCGCGGACATCGACCAGATCGAAGCCGCCGCCGATCATCGCGGGCACCCGGCCGCGCGCCGCGTCCTTGAGGGTGCGATTGATCCTGGACAGCGGGGTGCCGTAGTCGAGGGGGCCGAAGACTCCGGTGGGATTGCAGATCACCGCGTCCAGACCCTGCTCGATCACCTTGCGCAGTTCGATCTCGCCCGCCCATTTGGAGCGGTCGTAGACAGGCAGGCCGGGATCGGTCGAACGCGCCGAGGTCTCGTCGATGCGGCCGCCGCAGGTGTACTGGTTGAAGGCGTGGATGGAGCTCGCGTGCACCATACGGCACACGCCCAGATCCAGTGCTGCCTCGGCGACGACGCGCACGCCCTCGGTATTGACCTTCCATGCGAGATCGTGCTGGTCGGCCAGGGTGATCACGGCGACGAGGTGGTAGACGATCTCCGCGCCGGCGAGCACGGACCGCATGGATGCCGGATCGAGCACATTGCCGGAGACCCACGTGACGTTCGGGTCCGTCCGCTGCTGCGGAACGACGCGATCGATTGCTGTGACCTCGTGTCCTCGTTCGACCAGCAGGCTGAGCAGATTCGTGCCAAGGTAGCCGGCTGCGCCGGTCACTGCGACCTTCATGCGATCGAGAATATAGAACTTGTTCTAATTTGCAACATGTTCTAGTTCCGCTGGGCGGCCACATTGGGCTCGAAACTTGCCGGTGGGGTCGGCTATATTGAGCGCAACCGCAGCGGCGCCGGTCCGGTCTCGCAGCTGCGTAGGGGCCCGATCGCAGCCGAGCTGCCGGTCGGGCAGGGAGTAGACATTGATCGATGCTATGAACACTGAACTGCAGTTCACGACGATTTGGGGGGTGCAACTCGATGGCTGATCTGTCGGTGGAAACCGATGCGGTCCGAGCATTCGCGGCGACTAATGCGGGGGTCGCTGGCGAGATCGCCGGTGCGGCCGATTTCGATGCCATACAGAACGTTGTCGCGCTCACGCCGGTATTCGGTCTGATCGGAGCCGACTACCTTTTGGCGTTCGCCGCGGCGCAGGTATTGCAGGCCAAGGACATCAATGATCTGTCGGCCAAATATGACAAGCTCTCGAAGTCGGCGTTCACCGCGGCTGCCGCCTTCGACACCACCGACTCCGGCAACGCGAGCGTACTGAGCGCGATCACCAACCAGGTCGGGGGCGGAGTATGAGGCCGATGGATACGGGCGCGACCGGCGTAATCGCACCTGACCAGAGCGCGGCGATCGAAGAGGCAGTGATCGCGACGCAGAACACCGCCGTGGACGCACTGCAGAACGCGTCGCAGGGATTGAGCGATCTGTCGCTGCCGCAATTGCCCGCGGATCTGCCGCCGATCGAGCCGCCCGAATTCGTGCTCGCCCGCAAGATCACCGAGGATTCGCCGCAGCTGGGGACCATGCCAACCGGCATGCCGGGGCTCAACGGCAATTCGACGCCGGACGCGAGTTCGATTCTGTCCGGTGCGGTGCCGCCGGATGTGTCGCAGGCACTCACCGATGCGCAGACCGCGATCAGCCATGCGGCCGCTCCGGTGGTGCAGGCCGCGCAGAGCGCGGCTCAGCAGGCGCAGAGCGCCGTGAGCAGCGCGCTCGGCGGGGCGGGCAACCAGGGTGCGGCCGCGGCGACCACGAATATTCCGTCCGATCCGGCCGCGGCGCTGATGCAGGGACTGTCGATTCCCGGAATTCCCGGCATCGACACGCTGTTCCAGCCGATCCTCGAGCTGCTCAACAGCTTCGGCACAGGCGTCATCGGAGCCTTCGACCCGACCGCGATCCTCAGTCAATCATCCAAGATCATCGAGGCCGCGGTATCGGTCGGCAAGGGCGGCTTGCAGACCGTCGAGCAACTGTGGCAGGGCCAGTCCTCCCGGGAGGCGCAGGCCGCGAGCAACACCGCGCAGGCCCAGGGGCAGGACACCAGTCAGCGCGGTATCGATATCTCCGAACTCACCCAGCGCGCCGCCGCGGTGGTGCAGCAGGGTAATGCGCAATTGCTCGGCATAGCGGGCGAATTCGCCACGCAGGCAACCGCACTCGTGCCGGTAGCGCTGACGCCGCCCGGCCAGGCCGTGCTCATCGCGACCGCTACCGAACATCTGGGCTCAGCAGTCGCGGTCGCCAATGCGACCCGCGGTGACCTGGCAGGCAAGACGGCCGAGCTGACCGGTCTGGTGAATCAGCTGCTCGGGACCAGCGGTCTGCCCGCGCCGCAGGAGGTCGCGCAGGCGGTCATGCAGAACATCGGCGAGCCGATCATGGAACAGGCACAGTCGGTCGCGCAGGATGCGTCGACCAATGCGGCCAGTCTGTTGGACGGTTCCAGCACCTCTGGTTCGCCGAGCACGTCCACCACGGCGGCATCGTTCAATACCGGGCATACCACGTCGGGGAGTTCGGGCATCACCGGTATCGGAAGCCATTCCGGTTCGCCGAGCACATCGGGCTCGCCGTCGACGCAGAAGGTGACCGGCACTCCGGGCAGCAGCGTATCGCCCATCAGCCGGGTCTCGGGCCTGTCGGGCACATCCTTGGGCACGGGTACCTCGACCAGCGCGGGCAGCACCGGTAACTCGTTCATGGGTGGCAGCCCCGGTGCCACCGGCCAACGCGGCGGCAGTGACGACGAGCACTCGCGCAATGTGGACCCGTACCACAGCCGCACCGGCAACGACGACCTCACCGGGCCACTCGGTGAGTCCACCCCTGACGTCATCGGCGCGACCCACCCGGATGAACTGGTCAGCTCCGACTACGAACAGGACCAGTTCTAGTCGACAGCAGATCTCCAGTACCCCTGCTCGGTTTCGAGTGGGGGTACTGGTGTTCCGGCCCCACATACGCCCTTGTACCACCTCGATCCCGGTGAATATCGAAGACGCACAAAGTTCCTCGTGGTTGCATACCGTCGCAGCATTTCGTGGCCGAGAGCTCACCGTCTTCGCGCGAGCGGGTCTGGGTGCTGCCGAAGTACGTGAGCGGCAATGGCCTTCGAGGTCGACACCCGGTTCAGTGGTCTCGGGTGAAGGCGTCGAGCAGTTTTCGGTAGAGGTCGGTGAACCGCTTGCGGTTGGCTTGTTGGTCGGACGTGAGGTTCTCGGTCGCGTCGGGGGCGTACATGAGCAGATGGACATCTTGGTCGGGCGGGGTCTGCATGAGATCGATGATCTCGGTGCCCTGGTCGGTGGCACTGGGCATGCCGAGGTCGAGCGCGGCGAGCGATTTCGTTTCCGCCAGTGCGGCATTGAGGACGTCGCTGGGGATGGTGCCGGTGAGCCGCTGGGGTGGGGTGTCGGCGGCGCGGGTGGTGGATGCCGCGTCGGGGTGTTCGACCGCGTGGCCGTCAGGGTAAATCTGCAGCAGCGGACGAAGGTCGACGCGCTCGGACCAACCGCTGGGGATGGTGGTGAGTGTCAGCAGCGCCGTGGCGGGCGGTTGTGGTGTGTCGGCGGCAGGTTCGGCCGAGGCGACGCCCCAGCTACCCGCGAGTGCCACGACGAGAACCAGCAGTGCCGACTTCGTTATCCGCATGAAATCCCTATCTACGCTGTGCCACAGTCCAATTGGTCTCGGTTACCAAGGCCTCGATCATCTCAGCGCGTGGGCACGGACTCGCACGGCGCGCCGACGTGTCGCTCGAATTCCTGTCGCTGAGCCTCGGTCGACCTGCACCGCATGCACAGCGCATCGCCGTAGGAGACCATCTAGCTGCATCCGTTGACTGATCAGCGCAAGGCAGACGGGTTGTTCAGGTCCGACGCCGAGTATGTGTCGCACGCTTGGACCTGGCCGGTCTTGTAGCCGGTGAGGAACCATTTCTGGCGTTGGTCCGAGGAACCGTGGGTCCACGCCTCCGGGTTGACGCGGCCTTGAGCGGCGCGCTGGATTCGGTCGTCACCGACGGCGGACGCGGCGGAGAGCGCGTCACGGATATCGTTGTCGGACAGGGTTTTCAGGAAGGGCTGGTTGGTGCCGGGGGCGGGCTGCTTATCGGCGAAGTGGGCCCAGATGCCGGCGTAGCAGTCGGCCTGGAGTTCGGTGCGGACCGCGCCGGATTCCGCGCCGCGCGGATCCTGTTGGGCCCGACCGATATCGCCGAGCAGATTCTGGATGTGGTGGCCGACCTCATGGGCCACCACGTACTCCTGCGCGAGCGGACCGCCGCTGGAACCGAAGCGGTCGACCAGTTCCTGGAAGAAGGCGGTGTCGAAGTAGGCCGTCCGGTCGCCCGGGCAGTAGAACGGGCCGACCGCGCTGGTCGCATTGCCGCATCCCGTCGAGACCGCGCCGGAGAACAGCACCAGTTTCGGCTTCGAGTACTTCTTGCCGGTCTGCTGGGGCAGCTGTGCCGCCCACACCGCGTCGAGGCTCTGCGCGGTGAGCACCACCCGGCAGTCGACGTACCTATTGGCGTCCGCGCCGGTCTTGCAGTGCGCGGGCGTGCCCGCGACGCCGGGCTGGACGGTGCTGTTCTCGCTACCATTCAATTGTCCGAGCAGCGAACCGGGGTCTCCGCCGAGCAGCAGGCCGATTACCAGCAGGATGAGACCCCCGGCACCACCGCCGAGGGCGAGTTTGCCGCCCATGCCGGGTCCACCGCCGGAAGAAGCCCGATCCGGGTCGATCTGGAGGCCTTCGTTGAAGGTCATCTGCTTCGCTTTCTGTGTTGGATTTACGGCGCCTGCGGCGCCGCGTATTCGCGGCCCCCGCTGTCTCGCATCCGAGCGGCCGAGACTCGCGCCTGCGGCGCTGTGGCCACTCGGATGCGAGACGGGCCGCGAACGGCGCTCGTAAGACTCGCATCCTGGTGGGACGTGTGCGGTACTGCCCGGTTTCGGCCCAAATCCGCGGACCGACGACCTGATGTCTACAGCTTCGCACGCGGCGCGGTGATATCGGTTTCCTCTCGGGATATGTGTCTCACTACGATGGCAACCGCACCGGATCGCCCTGCCGGTGTCACATCCGTCGAAAGGAATCCCGTGCTGCGCACCCACTTGGCTGGTTCGCTGCGAAGCGAGCACGCCGGTCAGACCGTCACCCTCACCGGCTGGGTGGCCCGGCGTCGTGACCACGGTGGCGTGATCTTCATCGATCTGCGCGATGCCTCGGGTGTGGCGCAGGCGGTGTTCCGCGAGGGTGAGCCCGCTGCTCAGGCGCACAAGTTGCGTGCCGAATTCTGCGTACAGGTGACCGGTGTGGTCGAACAGCGGCCCGACGGCAATGAGAATCCGGAGCTGCCGACCGGTTCCATCGAGGTCAACGTCACCGAACTCGAGGTGCTCAACGAGAGTGCGCCGCTGCCGTTCCAACTCGACGAGCAGCCCGGTGACGAGGCTCGCCTCAAGTACCGCTACCTCGACCTGCGCCGCGAGGCGCCGGGGAAGGCCATCCGGCTGCGTTCGAAGGTCAACGCGGCCGCCCGCGCGGTGCTGGCACGTCATGAATTCGTCGAAGTCGAAACCCCGACGATGACCCGGTCCACGCCTGAGGGCGCCCGCGACTTCCTGGTTCCCGCGCGCCTGCAGCCGGGCAACTTCTATGCACTGCCGCAGAGCCCGCAGCTGTTCAAGCAGCTGCTGATGGTCGCCGGTATAGAGCGGTACTACCAGATCGCGCGCTGCTACCGCGACGAGGACTTCCGCGCCGACCGCCAGCCCGAATTCACCCAGCTCGACCTCGAGATGAGCTTCGTGCGCCAAGAGGACGTGATCCTGGTCGCCGAGGAGATCATGGAGTCGCTGTGGAAGCTGGTCGGCCACGAGATCCCGTTCCCGATTCCGCATATGACCTACGCGGAGGCGATGCGCCGCTTCGGTAGCGATAAGCCGGACCTGCGCTTCGGCGTCGAGATCACCGAATGCGCCGAATATTTCAAGGAGACTCCGTTCCGGGTTTTCCAGGCGGAGTATGTGGGCGCGGTCGTGATGCCGGGCGGCGCGAGTCAGCCGCGGCGTCAGCTCGACGCGTGGCAGGAATGGGCCAAGCAGCGCGGTGCCAAGGGGCTGGCGTATGTCCTGGTACAGGAGGATGGCACGCTCGGCGGTCCGGTCGCCAAGAATCTCAGCGAATCCGAGCGGGAGGGCCTGGCAAAGCATGTCGGCGCGGTACCGGGTGACTGTGTGTTCTTCGCGGCCGGTCCGGCCAAGGCGCAGCGTGCGCTGCTCGGTGCGGCGCGCGGGGAGATCGCGCGCAAATGCGGTCTGATCGATGAGAACGCGTGGGCGTTCGTGTGGATCGTGGATGCACCGATGTTCGAACCCGCCGCCGAGGCGACCGCGAGTGGCGATGTGGCACTTGGTCATTCGGCATGGACCGCGGTGCACCATGCGTTCACCTCGCCCAAGCCGGAGTCGCTGGAGACCTTCGACACCGACCCGGGATCTGCGCTGGCCTACGCCTACGACATCGTCTGCAACGGCAACGAGATCGGCGGCGGCAGCATCCGTATCCACCGTCGCGATGTGCAGGAACGCGTGTTCAACGTGATGGGCATCGGGCACGACGAGGCGCAGGAGAAGTTCGGCTTCCTGCTCGACGCGTTCTCCTACGGCGCCCCGCCGCACGGCGGCATCGCCTTCGGCTGGGATCGGATCACCGCGCTGCTGGCCGGAGTGGATTCGATCCGTGAGGTCATCGCCTTCCCGAAGACCGGTGGCGGGGTGGATCCGCTGACCGATGCGCCCGCGCCGATCACGGCGCAGCAGCGCAAGGAAGCGGGCTTGGACTTCAAGCCGGAGAAGAAGGACGAGGGCGGCGAGGCGGTTCGCGCTTCGGAATAGCGCGGGCTGCCGCTGGAACGGTACTTTCTGGTCAGTTTCATCGATCCTGACCACAAGGGGTTCCAGTGCTGCACTTGCGCATGATCAGCCCGCCCGAACTCACCGACAAGGCGATGGCGGTGCTGAGTGCCGATCCGGGCGTCACCCATGTGACGTTGGCCCGGGGTGTCGCCGTCGAACCCGTCGGTGATCTGATCCAGGCCGATGTCGCGCGTGAGGCCGCCAACGATGTGCTCGCCGATCTGACCACGCTCGGGATCAAGCACACCGGCGGCATCACCCTCGTCCCCGTCGAGACCATGATCTCCGATGCGGGCGAGCGGGCGATCGAGGAGGCGCCCGGTGATCCGACCGATGCGGTGGTGTGGGAGGAACTGATCGCGCAGACTCATGAGGAGTCCGCGCTCACCCTGAGCTTCGTCGCGTTCCTCACCATCGCCTGCCTGCTCGCGGCGGTCGGTGTGGCTACCGACTCGCCGGTGACGATTGTCGGCGCGATGGTGGTCGGGCCGGAGTTCGGGCCGCTGGCAGCCTTTTCGGTGGGGTTGTGGCGGCGCGATTTCCGGCTCGCTCGCAAGTCAGCGGTCGCGCTGCTGGTGGCGTTTCCGGTGGCGATGGTCATCACGCTGTTGGCGACCGTGCTGTGGGAGCAGTTCGGCTGGATCACCTTGACCGGTGTGGACGCCATCAAGAATGTCGACTTCATCTATGAGGTGGGGCCGTTTTCACTGGTGGTGGCGCTGCTGGCGGGCGCGGCGGGCATGTTGGCGCTGGTAACCGCGAAATCGGCGGCGCTGGTCGGGGTGTTCATCTCCGTGACGACCGTGCCCGCGGCCGGATTCGCGGTGATCGCTGCGACTCTGGGGGAGTGGCATATCGCGTTCATGTCAGCCGGGCAGCTCGCGGTGAACTTGGCGGGCATCGTCACTGCTGGGGTGCTCGTGCTGGCGCTGCGCCCGCGCGCGGGTAGCGAGGGCGGTCCGATCGCACGGTTCAAGCAGTGGTGGTGGCTGCGGACACTGCCCGCTAAGTGACGACCAATTCTGTTGCAGGGCCGGGCTTCCGGAGCGCTGGGGGCCGATGCGCCCAGCGCATCGAATGTTAGGTCACGGACACGGTGCCGCCAGTAAGTGCCCGGTAGGCGTAGGTCACCGCGATCGTGCACACCGGCCCGGCGATGAGAAGTCCGATGCCGCACAGCAAAGTCGCGACAATGACGATGACCAACACCGCGATGGCAAGCAGCAGCACCTGCCCGATATTGGCGATGACCAGCGTCGCGCTGGACTTGATCGCGTCGAATGGACCCTGCTCCTGATCGACGACGAAGTGCAGCGAGAACATGCACAGCAATCCCGCGATCAGACCGGGTACGAAGCATAGCGCCGCGCCGATCCAGGTGAGCACGAAGGCGAGCAGGGCTGTCAAGAGGACATTTCCCGCATTCACGAAATGGAAGTAGGACGCGAAAGTCGGTTTGTTGCCATCGGTTTCATACAGCGCGCCGCGGATCATGGCGGCCTGCAGCAGCCAGATCGCGGCCATCACCGCGAGGAAGATCAGCAACAGACTGAACAGCGAATTCGGTTGCACGACCTGGACGATGAGCACGAAGGCGAGATAGATGATCACGCCGACCGCGGTAATGGCCAGCCAGGGGCCGAAATTCGAGCGAAACTTCTCCCAGCCGTAGCTCAGGGCATTACCGACATCGAGGGTGATCGGTGTGCCGGGGGCGGACTGATAGCCGTAGGCCGGCGTGCCGGGCTCGGAGCCAGGGGGCATAGCGCCGGGAGGAGGCATCGTGCCGGGCGGCGGCATGATGCTGGGTTGTGGTGCGCCGGGTGGCATCGCGCCTGGGGGCATGGTGCCGGGCGGCGGCATGGTGCTGGGTTGTGGTGCGCCGGGTGGCATCGCGCCTGGGGGCATGGTGCCGGGCGGCGGCATGGTGCTGGGTTGTGGTGCGCCGGGTGGCATCGCGCCTGGGGGCATGGTGCCGGGCGGTGTGGTGCTGGGTTGTGGTGCGCCGGGTGGCATCGCGCCTGGGGGCATGGTGCCGGGCGGTGTGGTGCTGGGTTGTGGTGCGCCGGGCGGCATCGCACCCGGCGGTACGGCACCGGGCGGCGTCGTGTGGGGCTTCGCCAGGCCGGGCGCTGCCGCGCCAACCGATCCGACACCGGGTTGCATTGCGCCCGGCGGGGCCGCGCCTGCAGGTGTTGTGGCAGCTCCGGACGGCATCGCACTAGGCGGCACAGTTGCCGGATGTGGCGTGCCGGGACCGGTTCCTGGTGGACCGTCGCTCGGCTGTACCGGTTGTCCCGGCGCGCCGACCGCCGGTGGCGGCTCGAGCGGTTCACCGCCGTACTGCGCCGCGCCGGGACCCTCGAACCGTGGGTAGCCAGCGGGCCCGGCCATCTCGTGCCTGCTGTGTCCGGTGCTCGCTTGCGTCGGTTCCGGGTCGGTACTTTCGTGCTGACCCGGATGCGCTGCGACCTGTTCACCTCTCGCCTCGTCGGGCGCGCCGCCGCTCGGTTCGGGCGAGCCAGTTGGTTCGTTCGGCTTGGGCGACGGTGAGTCGGACATTGTCTGCAGACCTTTCGACGCAACTGGTTTGCGGTGTGGCGCACAGCAGTTGACGATGAGAAAACCGGACAGCCGCAATGGTGTCAAGCAAGCAGCGCCCGTTCCGCAACCTTGACGCAGACACGCCGAACGACGCGGAAAGGTTGTGTAACCGCTCGCTAGAAGTGACCCGGTGCGAGTAGCTTGATTAGCGATGACCGCACTATTGGCCGAACGCGCCGCCGAAGTCGTGTCCGCAGCACAGCAGTTGCTCACAAAGCGAATGGGTGCTCCGGTAAAGCTGAGCGATCCGATGGAACTCAGCGGTAGTGGTAGGACGACAGTCCTACGCGTGCGCGTTTCAGAGAACGCCTACTCCCTGCCCCGGACGCTCATCATCAAGCAGGTTCGCGGGTCCGCGGCGGACCGCACGACGGGTGGTCTAGCGCCCGGCGTCGCCAGCATCGACTCCGCATTCCTACGCGAGGCCGTGTCGTATCAATTCACCACGGCGCTGAGCCGCGATCAGCGGCCCGGCGCGTATCTGATCGCGCACAGCCTCCCGGACCGGCTGCTCGTCCTGAGTGACCTCGGTGAGAATTCACGGATGACGCAGGTGCTGCAGGCGGGTGCGCAACCGGTGACACGCAATGCGCTCATGGCCTTCGCACAGGCACTGGGTCGGATGCATGCGGCAACCGTCGGGCGTGAAGCGGATTTCGTCGCGCTGCTGCGCCGGGTGGATGTAGTGCACCGGGTCGACGGCATCGCGCAGCAGGCCGAGGCCGCCATCTCCGAGGTGCCCGGTATGCTGCAACGCGAGCTCGGCATCGAGGTGCCCGGCGAGATCGCCGAGCGGATCGTACGAGGCAATCGTCTTTTCTCCGCAGGTCGCTTCCGGGCATTCAGCCCCTCGGACCTGTGCCCCGATAATGTGATCCTCAACGAGGAAGGCGCGCGCTTCCTCGACTACGAATGGGGCGGCTACCGCGACGCCACCCTCGATATCGCCTACGCGCTGGTGTCCTTCCCCGGCTGCCTCTGCGACTTCGAACTGTCCCGCGATCGCGCCAAGCAAATGGTCGATGCGTGGCGCGCCCAGGTCGTCGGTGTCTGGCCCGCACTGGCCGACGATGCCGTGCTCGCCGAACGCATCCTGGAAGCTCGCCTCATCTGGGTGTGGCTCACCACCTACTGGTTCCTGCCCGCCGACCACACCCGCATCGCCGCCGCCCGGGAACACGGCCTGTCGGTTCCGCGCTCGGAAGCCCTCATCAACCGCTGGGCCGCGCTGGCGGAAGACGCGCGCTGCACCGGGGACGACGCGGTGGGTGATTTCGCCGAGGATGTGTCGGCGATGCTCGAAGAGCGCTGGTCGGAATAGGTCAGGAGACCTCGCGCTGCTACTCGGCGGTGAGCTCGGATAGGCGCGATTCGAGGTGGGCTCGTTCTATGGTGTTTTCGGTCAGGAGTAGCGCGGATTCGTAGGCTCGGGCTGCTTCGGTGATGCGGCCCAGCTGGGTCAGCAAGGCCGCGCGCGAGGCTTCGAGGTAGCCGTAGGTGGCGAGGGACGGTTCTGTGGCGAGGTTGTCGAGCAGGTCGAGGGCTCGGGTCGGGTTGCCGGAAAGGCCAACTGCCACCGCGTGATTGAGGCGCACCACCGGGGACGGCCAAATTCGCAATAGCAGTGCGTACAGACCGGTGATCTCACGCCAGTCGGTTTCCCTCCAGGACGGTGCCTCATCGTGCACGGCGGCGATGGCAGCCTGCAGCGTGTATCGATCCGTATGTGGCAGAGCGGTTTTCACCAATGCGATGCCCGCGGCGATGGCTGCGCGATCCCAGCGGGAGCGGTCTTGGTGTTCGAGGGTGCATAGTCGGCCTTCGGCATCCACGCGGGCCTCGCGTCGTGCGTCGGTGAGCAGGATCAGGGCCAGCAGGCCGGTGACGGCAGGGTCGTCCGGGACGAGTGCGTGCATCATCCGGGCAAGCTGGAGCGCCCGTTCGACCAGATCGGCACGCACCAGCGCGTCACCCGACGGCGCGGTGTGACCGGTGGTGAACAGCAGATGGATGACCGCGCAGATGGCGTCGAGGCGGTCGGGGAGTTCGCGCACCGATGGCACGCGATACGGAATGCGCGCCACCGCGATCTTCTTCTTGGCGCGCGTGATTCGGGCCGCCATGGTCGATTCGCTGGTGAGGAAGGCGCGGGCGACCTCGGCGGTGGTGACACCGCAGACCAGTCGCAGGGTCAGTGCCACCTGGGCTTCACGGGCCAAAGCCGGGTGGCAGCAGGTGCTGATCAGGCGCAACCGGTCGTCGGGGATAGCGGAGGCCGAATCCAGTTCCGCGAGCGCGAGGTCGGCGGTGTCCTCGGCCTGGTCGGTGACCAGCATGGGCAGTGTGCGCTGCAAGGTGGAGTCGCGGCGCAGCAGGTCGAGGCCGCGGCGGCGGGCGACGGTGGTCAGCCAGGCGCCGGGTTTCGCCGGAACGCCGTGCGCGGCCCATTCGGTGAGCGCACGCGCATAAGCATCCTGGACGCATTCCTCGGCGAGGTCGAAGTCGCGGACCAGCCGCACCGTCGCGGCGAGCACGAAGGCCCATTCGCGACGGTGCGCCTGGTCGACAGCGGCGACCGCATCGGTGTCGACCGGCACAGGTCTAGTCGAAGGTCATGATCGGACGCACCTCGACACCGCCGAAGCGGGCGGGGACTTGCTTTGCCACTGCGATCGCGGCGTCCAGATCCGCGGCCTCGATCAGGTAGTAGCCGCCCAGGGCCTCCTTCGCCTCGGCGAATGGGGCATCGGTCACGGTGAAATCGCCGTTGTCGTTCTGCCGGATGGAGGTGGCGGTGGTGGTCGGTTGCAGTGCGTTACCGCCTTGCACCGCGTCGCCCGCGATCTCCTGGAAGGTCACGTGCGCCTGGTAGACCTCGCCCATAACCTGCTCCGATGCGCCTGCATACGCGCTTTCGTCCTCGTAAATCAGCACCAGGTACTGGCTCATGATCTCGCTCCTTCGGGTTCGGCCGGCCCGCCGATCGGGCCGTCGTATTCGTTCCGACGAGCGAGCTCGGCGGAAATCGACAACCTGTCGCGAGAAAATTCTGCTCCTGGAATCGCGTGGAGTCTCGCGAGTCGCGCCGATGCGGACCGGAGCAGCACACCCATCATGGTCGTAATGGCTCGGTGGTCGCCGGTTCCAGCCGCGGGAACACCAGCGGCGCGCTCATCACCGAATTGCCGACGAGCGTGCACCGCACAGGCAAATCGGCACACGCGCCGGAGCTGTCGGTCCCCCTCGGTAACGTGCTCGGTGTGAGCGAAGGCTTATTCGACGTGCCCGGCGACGAGGTGCCGACCGGACACTCCATCGACAGTGTGGTGCGCCGCGATGCCGGTGCGCCGCTGGCGGTGCGGATGCGCCCCGCGACATTGGACGAGGTGGTCGGTCAACAGCATCTGCTCGGGCCCGGCTCACCGCTGCGGCGGTTGATCGAGGGTTCGGGCGCGGCGTCGGTGCTGCTGTATGGACCACCGGGAACCGGTAAGACGACACTGGCTTCGCTGATTTCGCAGGCCACCGGTCGTCGATTCGAGGCGCTGTCGGCCTTGTCGGCCGGTGTGAAGGAGGTGCGCGCGGTCATCGATGTGGCCCGCCGTCGTCTCACTGCGGGCGAGCAGACCGTGCTGTTCATCGACGAGGTGCATCGCTTCTCCAAGACGCAGCAGGACGCATTGCTGGCAGCGGTGGAGAATCGAATCGTGCTGCTGGTCGGCGCGACGACCGAGAATCCGTCGTTCTCGGTGGTCTCGCCGCTGCTGTCGCGTTCGCTGGTGCTGCAATTGCAGTCGCTCACCGCGGCCGATATTCGGCTGGTGCTCGACCGCGCCCTCGCGGACCCGCGCGGTTACGACGGCGCGTACACGGTGACCGAGGCAGCACTCGAGCACATCGTGCGGATCGCGGGTGGTGACGCGCGCCGGGCGCTCACCGCACTGGAGGCATCGGCGGAATCCTCGTTGGACGGTACCGTCGATGTGGATCTGGTCGAGGCCAGCGTGGACAAGGCCGCCGTCCGCTACGACCGTGCCGGTGACCAGCACTACGACGTGGTGAGTGCCTTCATCAAATCCATCCGGGGCTCGGATGTCGATGCGGCACTGCACTACCTGGCCCGCATGCTCAGCGCGGGCGAGGACCCCCGCTTCATCGCCCGCCGCCTGGTGATTTCGGCGAGCGAGGACATCGGCATGGCCGATCCGATGGCGCTGCAGACCGCGGTCGCGGCTGCGCACGTCGTGCAACTCATCGGCATGCCCGAAGCTCAACTCACCCTGACCCACGCGACAATTCACTTGGCCACGGCCCCCAAATCCGGTGCGGTACCCGCCGCGCTCGGCGCTGCCCTGGCCGATATTTCGGCAGGCAAGGCGGGCGCGGTCCCAGCACATCTGCGCGACGGCCACTATGCGGGAGCCGCTGCCCTCGGCAACGCCCAAGGCTACAAATACCCGCACGACGATCCGGATGGCGTATTGGCCCAGCAGTATCCGCCCGACGAAATCGTCGGCCGTGACTACTACACCCCCACCGATCACGGCGTCGAACGCGATATCCAACGCCGTGTCGAGAAGCTGCGCAGAATCGTCCGCGGACGATGAACTCGCAGACCGGGTCCAGCTCGGCGCCGGCGGATGCAGACCACCCCGGGCGCTGAAAAAAGGGATGCGGGACACCGGTAGGCTGGATATCTGTGCAGACCCACGAGATCCGACGGCGATTCCTGGACCATTTTGTCCGTGCCGGACACACCGAGGTGCCCAGTGCCTCGCTGATCCTGGCCGACCCGACCCTGTTGTTCGTCAACGCGGGCATGGTTCAGTTCAAGCCGTATTTCTTGGGCCAGGAGGCGCCGCCGTTCCCGCGGGCGACCAGTGTGCAGAAATGCGTCCGCACCGGCGATATCGAAGAGGTCGGCGTCACCACCCGGCACAACACTTTCTTCCAGATGGCGGGCAACTTCTCCTTCGGTGACTACTTCAAGGAGGGCGCCATCACCCTCGCTTGGGAGTTGATCACCAAGTCGCAGGAGGACGGCGGCTACGGTTTCGATCCCGAGCGGATCTGGGTGACGGCCTACGAATCCGATCCGGAGGCCGCCGAGATCTGGCACCGAGTCGCGGGGATCCCGAAGGAGCGGATCCAGTTCCGCGACGGTAAGGACAACTACTGGGATATGGGCGTGCCCGGTCCGGGCGGCCCGTGTTCGGAGGTCTACTACGACCGCGGTCCCGACTACGGCAAGGATGGCGGCCCGGTCGCCGACGAGGACCGCTACCTGGAGATCTGGAATCTGGTCTTCATGCAGGACATCCGCGGTGAGCAGAGTCCCAAGCTCGGCTACCCGCCGGTCGGGTCGCTGCCCAAGAAGAATATCGATACCGGTATGGGCGTCGAGCGCATCGCGCTGCTGCTACAGGGCGTCGACAACGTATACGAGACCGACCTGCTGCGCCCGATCATCGATAAGGCCGAGGAGTTGACCGGCCGGTCCTACGGTGTCGAACACGAGGACGACCGGCGCTTCCGCGTCATCGCCGACCATGCCCGCACCTCGGCCATGCTGATCGCCGACGGCGTCAATCCGGGCAACGAGGGCCGCGGCTACGTGCTGCGTCGCCTGCTGCGCCGGATCGTGCGCTCGGCCCGGCTGCTCGGTGCGGACAAGCCGGTGATCGGCGAATTCATGACCGTCGTCAGCGAGCTGATGTCGCCGTCGTATCCGGAGCTGGCCACCGACTTCGCGCGGATCGAGAATGTCGCGGTGGGCGAGGAGACGGCGTTCCTCAAGACCCTGAACACCGGCTCGCGGCTGTTCGCCGACGCCGTGGACGAGGTTGCGGCCAAGGGTGGCAAGACGATTCCGGGTTCGGACGCCTTCAAACTGCACGACACCTACGGCTTCCCGATCGAGCTGACCCTGGAGATGGCGGCCGAGGCCGGACTGTCGGTCGACGAGGAGGGCTTCCGCTCGCTCATGGCCGAGCAGCGCAAGATGGCCAAGGAGGATGCCCAGGCGCGCAAGCACGGACATGCCGACCTGTCCATCTACAAGGAGCTGGTCGACCGCGGCGCAACGGAGTTCACCGGCTTCGACGAGCTGACCTCCGAGGCGCACGTCCTCGCGCTGATCTCCGACGGCGTGCGGGTGCCGACCGCCACCATCGGCCAGGACGTCGAGATCATTCTGGACCGGAGCCCGCTGTACGCGGAGTCCGGTGGTCAGATCGCCGATCGCGGCACCATTACGGCGCAGGGCCTCAAGCTGCGCGTCAACGATGTGCAGAAGATCGCCAAGAAACTGTGGGTGCACAAGACCACGGTCGAACAGGGCCAGATCACCGAGGGTGATGTCGTACTCGCCCAGGCCGATCCGGCCTGGCGCCAGGGCGCAACACAGGGCCACTCGGGCACGCATATGGTGCATGCCGCGCTGCGGCAGGTACTCGGCCCGAACGCCGTGCAGGCCGGTTCGCTGAACAAGCCCGGTTATCTGCGCTTCGACTTCAACTGGCAGGGCCAGCTCTCCGAACAGCAGAAGGCCGATATCGAGACGGTCTCCAATGACGCGGTCGGCGCGGATTTCCCGGTGAACACCTTCGTCACCGATCTGCCCAAGGCCAAGCAGATGGGCGCGCTCGCGCTGTTCGGTGAGAACTACGGCGACCAGGTGCGCGTGGTGGAGATCGGCGGACCGTTCTCGATGGAGCTGTGCGGTGGTACGCACGTACAGCATTCCTCGCAGATCGGCCCGATTACCGTGCTCGGCGAATCGGCGATCGGTTCCGGCAAGCGACGCGTTGAGGCCTTCGTCGGCCTGGACTCCTATAAGTATCTGGCGAAGGAGCGTGCGCTGCTGGCCGGTGTCGCGTCCTCGCTGAAGGTGCCTTCGGAGGAGGTGCCCGCCCGCGTCGAGCAGCTCGTGGAGCGGCTGAAGGTGGCCGAGAAGGAGCTCGAGCGCACCAAGATCGCCGCGGTGCTCGCTTCGGCGGCGAAGTTCGTCGAGGAGGCCGAGCGGATCGGCAGCGTGCTGCTGGTTGCGGCCGCCGCGCCCCTCGGCGTGACCGCCGGTGACCTGCGCACCCTCGCCACCGATATCCGTGGCCGGTTCGGCACCGAACCGGCGGTCGTGGTGCTGCTCGGCAATGCCGATGGCAAGGTGCCCTTCGTCGTGACGGTTAATAAGAGCGCGCAGGTTCTCGGCTTCAAGGCCGGAGATCTGGTCGCCAGCTTCGGCCCGAGCATTTCCGGTCGCGGTGGCGGCAAGCCGGAGATGGCGCAGGGCGCGGGTTCGGACCCCTCGGGCATCGAAGTCGGTCTGGCCTCGGTCCGTGCTCGGGTGGCCGAACTGGCCGGGTGATGGGCGACTCGGAGAGTCATCGTCCCTCGCCCGATACTGATCCCGGCCGCGGCAGGCGGATCGGCATCGATGTCGGCAGTGTCCGAATCGGGGTCGCCTCCAGCGATCCGGACGGCATCCTCGCCACACCCGTGGAAACGGTGGCGCGCGCGAAGCCGAATAAGCGCGCGCCCGGACCGGCAAGCGACATTTCCAGAATTGCCGAAATTGTGCGGGAGTACGAGGCGGTCGAGGTCATCGTGGGTCTGCCACGGACATTACGCGGGGAAAAGGGGATCGCTGCCGATGCGGCTATAACATTCGCGGAGCGTTTGCGCGCAGTCATAGCACCCGTGCCTATCCGACTTTCCGACGAACGTTTGACTACGGTGTCAGCTGCACGTGCATTGCGAGACAGTGGAGTTCGCGCGCGTGGCCAGCGGCAGGTGATCGATCAGGCGGCCGCCGTAGCGATCCTGCAGGGATGGTTGGACGAACGGAGTGCGGTGTTGAAGTCGGCCGAAGCGGCGTCTGAGTCCGGAGACGGTGCATGACGGATCGATGGGCGCGAGCCGAGGAACGTTTCCGTCAGCGCGAGGCCGAACGGCGTTACCAGCGAAACGACCAGGCATGGGAGGACTACGACGACGACACCACGGTCATTCCGCGCTACACCGACGAAGATTACGACGAGGAACTCGCGGCCGAGCGTTCGCGGCGCGCGGCCGCGCAGCGTGCCGAGCGTACGGAACCGCGGCGCGGGCGTCCGCAGCGTGGCGAGAGTGCGCCGCCGCGGCGGACGCGCGGTGACGGGGCGGGGGGTGGCCGCTCCGGTGCCGCGTCCGCGCGGTCCGGTCGCGGCAGGTCCGAGCGCGGCGGGAGTCGCAGCGAGGAGCGTACGGAGTCCCGCTCGGAGCGTTCGCGCAGTGCGCCCGCGCGCGGCCGCCGGTCGCGAGCGGCTTCCCGCAAGGCCGCCGAGCGGAAGAAGCGTCGCCGGAATCTGTGGTTGATGGGTGCGCTGTTTGTGGTGCTGTTCGCCGGTGCCGCGGTATTCGCGGGATTGAAAGTAGTCAAGATGTTCGGCGCACCCGAGGATTTCTCGGGTCCGGTCGGACCGCTGGTGGTGGTGCAGGTGCATCCGGGCGACACCTCGAACCAGATCGCGGAGGAGATGCAGAAGAAGGGGGTCGTCGCGAGCAGCGAGGCCTTCTTCCAAGCGGCCGTGCGCAATTCGAATATGAATTCGGTGCAGCCCGGGTACTACGCGATCCCGAGTCACAGCCCATCCACCCAGGCGGTGACGGTACTGCTCGGCAAGAGTTCGCGGGTCGGCAATCTGGTCGTCTCCGAGGGACGGCAGCTGCACGACCAGCAGGATGTGAATACCGGCTCGCGCAAGGATGGGATCTACCGCAAGATCGCCGACGCCAGCTGTGTCGGCACCGGTACGAATCAGAAGTGCATCACCTATGACCAGCTCGATGCCGCCGGTGCGGGCGCGGATCTGACCGCCCTTGGCGTGCCGAGCTGGGCCGAGCAGCGGGTGCGCGACGTGCCGGACCGCAGCAGGCAACTCGAGGGCCTGATCGCGGCCGGCACCTGGGATTTCGATCCGAGCGGTACCCCGGAGCAGATCCTGAAGCAACTGGTGAGTGCGAGTTCGCGCAGCTACGAGTCGACCGGCCTGCTGCAATCGGGCGCCGAAACCAAGCTGAATCCGTACCAGACCCTGATCGCCGCCTCGCTGGTGGAACGCGAAGCGTTGCCGCAGGATATGGGCAAAGTGGCGCGGGTGATCGTGAACCGGCTCGCGGCCAACCAGCCCCTGCAGTTCGACTCCACGGTGAACTACGCGCTGGACCGCACCGAGGTCGCGACCACCGACACCGACCGTGCCAAGCGCACGCCGTGGAACACCTACGCCATGCCCGGACTGCCCGCGACGCCGATCTCCGCGCCGTCGTTGAATGCGATGCGCGCGGTGGAAAATCCGGAGCCGGGGACGTGGTTGTACTTCGTGACCGTCGACAAACAGGGGACCACCTTGTTCACCGAGAGCTACAGCGAACATCTGCGCAATATCGAAAAGGCCAGGCAGAGCGGAATTCTCGACAGTGGGCGGTGAGGCGATGCCGACAACGCGCAAGGCGGCCGTGCTGGGTAAGCCGATCGCGCATTCGCGGTCGCCGCAGCTACATCTGGCGGCCTACCGTGCCCTCGGCCTCGACTGGACCTATGAGCGGATCGAATGTTCGGCCGAGCAGTTGCCCGGTCTGGTCGATGGGCTCGGCTCGGAATGGATCGGGCTTTCGGTGACGATGCCGGGTAAAGAAGCCGCCCTCGCATATGCGAGCGAACGCACGGAGCGTGCGGTGCTGGTGGGCTCGGCGAACACCTTGGTTCGGACCGGTTCGCGGGGTTGGCGTGCCGACTGCACCGACGTCGACGGGGTACTCGGCGCATTGCGCGGTGCTGGTGTCGGCGAATTGACCGAGGCCGTCGTGCTCGGTGCGGGCGGGACCGCGCGTCCGGCGCTGCTCGCGTTGTCCGAACTCGGGGCGAAAACGGTGACGGTTGTCGCCCGCGATGCCGAAAGGGCGCGCAACGCGGTGGATCTCGCGGAGCGGCTCGGTATGACCACCGCCGTGATCGGCTTCGACAAGGACGCGTTGCGCGGGGCGTGCGCGGATGCCGGTGCCGTGGTGAGCACGATCCCGGCAGAGGCGGCCGCGGTCGTCGCCGAGGCAGTGGCGGCGGCCCCAGTGGTGCTCGACGCCATCTATGATCCATGGCCGACGCCACTGGCCGTTGCGGTCGTGCGGGCCGAGCACACGGTGGTCGGCGGGCTGGAGATGCTGCTGAATCAGGCCTATGGGCAGGTCGAACAGTTCACCGGCCGCCCGGCGCCGCACGCGGAAATGGCCGCGGCGATAAATCTGTAACCGGTTCTCATTTGGATCCGGCCGACTCGAGGCTATGGTGTTGACCATGAATGGTTGGGTGTTGCGGGCCATCGGGCTCGGTGCGCTGGTCGTTTTCCTGCGTGCCGCGCTGGGATTCGCGATGGTGTACTGGCCGACCCAGGGCAGTTGGATGCGACCGCTGTGCCTGGTGGTGCTGCTCGTCGCGGTCGTGTTCTGGGGTGTGCTCGATGGCCGCCGAGACCGTGAGGTCCATCCGGATCCGGAGCACGGCTCCGACCTGACCATCCTGTGGCTCGAGGCCGCGGTCGCCGCGGGTCTGGGCAGCGGCGTGGTCTCGTGGCTGCTGGACTGGCTGCCCCGATTCGATCTCGGCGATAACGGTCTGCTCTTCGAACTGACCGCGGGGGCGTCCTTCATCGTTCTGCTGGTCTTCATCCCGGGTCTTATCGGCATCGGCATCGGCCGCATCATTGCCGACCGCCAGATCAACAAGTCCGCTGATCGGCCTACACCCCAGGCACCTGGCGCCGCCGCGACTCCCGCGTAGCGGCTCACGTATTCGACTGGAGGCGACCCTGATCGGCCGATACGGCCGACCAGGGTCGCCTTCGTTTTCCAGCTGGGCCGCAATCCTGTTCGCTGCGGGCGGTTCCGGTCGGCCTGTTCACCGTGGACATGGTCGACGAGGACGGTTGCGGAGTCCGCCCATGCAGCCGGTGGGGCGATGTCGGCGTCGTGACGAAGCGGCGCAGCCGACTCGGATGCGCCGCCTCAACGTTCGTGTTTACAGCAGGATCGCGCCGCCGCTGGCGCTGTCCTCGCGCGCGATGGCCGAATAGGCCGCGGCCAGCAGGGTGGGGTCCGGACCTTCGAGGCGGCCGGGTTTGGCGAGGCCGTCCAGGACCACGAACCGCAGCACGCCGGAGCGAGTCTTCTTATCGGTCTGCATGGCGTCGAGGAGTTGTGGGAGGGCGTCGGCGTCGTAGCTGGTCGGCAGGCCGACGCTGGCCAGAACGCTGCGGTGCCGGTCGGCGGTGGCATCGTCGAGGCGTCCGGCGAGGCGCCCGAGTTCGGCGGCGAAGACCAGACCGACCGAGACGGCCGCACCATGCCGCCAGCGGTAGCGCTCGCGGCGCTCGATGGCGTGGCCGAGGGTATGGCCGTAGTTGAGGATTTCGCGCAGGCTGGCTTCCTTGAGATCGGCGGCGACGACATCGGCCTTCACCTGGATGGCGCGGCGGATCAGTTCGGGCAGCACATCGCCGGTCGGGTCGAGTGCGGCCTCCGGATCGCGCTCCACCAGGTCCAGGATCACCGGGTCGGCGATGAAACCAGCCTTGATGATTTCGGCCATACCCGCGACGATCTCATTGCGCGGCACCGTTTCCAGGGTCGCTAGATCCACCAGCACCGCGGCCGGTTCGTGGAAGCTGCCGACGAGATTCTTGCCCGCCTCGGTATTGATACCGGTCTTACCGCCGACGGCCGCGTCGACCATGGCCAGCAGCGTGGTCGGCACATGCACGATATGCACCCCGCGCATCCAGGTGGCGGCGACGAATCCGGCCAGATCGGTGGCCGCCCCGCCGCCGAGGGATACCACGACGTCGTTGCGGGTCAGGCCGATGCGGCCGAGCACCTCCCAGCAGAAGCCGGCCACGGCCAGATCCTTACCCGCCTCGGCATCCGGGATTTCGACGCGGTGCGCGTCGACACCCTTGTCGGCCAAGGCTTTGCGCACCACCTCTGCGGTTTCGGCAAGGGGCGGTTGATGGAAGATCGCGACGGTGCGTACGCCGGTGGTCGCGCCGACGACCGACTCGACGAGCTCACCGAGCAGGCCGCGGCCGATGATCACCGGATATGGATCGGCGGTGCGGACCTCGATGCGACTCGGCTCGGTTGGGCTTGTCGGCTGTTGCTCAGCTGGGCTGATAGCTCGCTCGCTTCGCTCACTCACGTGTACTCGGCTCCGATTCTGTGCGTGCTGTTTGTTTGAGCGCTCGCGCGCGGGCGCGCCGGGCCCGGGTGCGGCGGGACCGGCTTCCAGGTGTTGGCGGGTCACCGGATCCTTCGGAACCGGCACGGCCATTGGCGATTTTGCCGGTTGGCTTCGGGCGGTCGACTGTGGCGGTATCGGTCGTGATTCGGTTGCTCGCGGTGATCTTGCCCGTGGGCTTGATCCGCTCGGACGCCGCGGATTCTGCGCCATCCGCCTGTGCGGCGGCGGCCCGACGACGGGCAGCCGCCCGGGCCCTGGCAGCGCGCCGAGCACGAGATCTATTGCTGCCCTGTGGTTTCGGCGCTACGGCAGCCGCCGGGGGTCCGCTCGAATCGGGCTCCGAGTCTTGCGGCAGCACCGATTCCATGCCCAACTTCACCATGATCATCCGCACCACCCGGCCCGGACTGCGACCGTCGGTGCGCACCCGCACCGTGGCGACCTCCCGGTACAGCGGCCTGCGCTTGCGCATCAGTTCCCGATATTTCGCACCCGGATCCGCACCGTTGAGCAGTGGCCGCTGGGTACTCGCGCCGGTACGCCGAAGTCCTTCGGCCACACTGATTTCCAGATACACCACAGTGCGATTGCGCAGCAGCGCCCTGATGTCTTTGGACAGTACAGCCCCACCACCGAGTGAGACCACACCACGTTCGGCGAGGATCGCCCGGCGCACCACCTGCTCCTCGATCCGGCGGAATTCCGGTTCGCCGTCCTCGGCGAAGATCTCTGGGATGGTGCGTCCGGTCTCGCGTTCGATTCCGGCATCGGTGTCGTAGAGCTCGACACCGAGTTCCCTGGCGAGCTTGCGGCCGATCGTCGACTTCCCCGCCCCCGGCGGTCCGACCAGCACCACGCGCGGTGCGCGCGGATCGGACTGTACGATCATTGCCGCACGTGTGGTCGGGTGCCGACGCGCTTGACGTAGCTGGTGATGTTGTCAACGGTCTCGACCAGCGAATCCCCGCCGAACTTCTCCAGCGCGGCCTGCGCGACGACCAGTGCGACCATGGTCTCGGCGACCACACCCGCGGCGGGCACGGCACAGACGTCCGAGCGCTGGTGGATGGCGACTGCCTCCTCGCCGGTGGTCATATCGACCGTGGCCAGCGCGCGCGGCACAGTCGAGATCGGCTTCATCGCGGCGCGCACGCGCAGCGGCTCGCCGTTGGTCATACCGCCCTCGAGGCCACCGGCGCGGTTGGTCGAGCGCAGCACGCCGTCCGGTCCCGGCTTCATCTCGTCATGGGCTTGGCTGCCGCGGCGGCGCGCGGTTTCGAAACCATCGCCGACCTCGACGCCCTTGATCGCCTGAATCCCCATGAGCGCGCCCGCGAGTCGCGAGTCCAGCCGATCCGCGCCGCTGATGAACGAACCCAATCCGACCGGTAGTCCGTCCACGACCACCTCGACCACACCGCCGAGGGTGTCGCCGTCCTTCTTCGCGGCCTCGATCTCGGCGATCATCGCGGCCTCGGCGTCCTTGTCGAACGCACGCACCGGACTCTCATCGATCGCGGCCAGGTCGGCGGCGGTCGGCACGATACCGGTGGTATTGGCGGCGGTACCGATCGAGACGACGTGCGAGATGACCTCGACGCCGAAGGCCTGGCGCAGGAAGTTCCTGGCGACCGTGCCCGCCGCCACCCGCGCGGCGGTCTCGCGGGCGCTGGCCCGCTCCAATACATTGCGGGCGTCGTCGAAGTTGTACTTGAGCATGCCCGAGTAGTCGGCATGGCCGGGCCGCGGCCGGGTCAGTGGTGCATTGCGGGCCAGATCCGCGAGTTCGTCCTCGTCCACTGGATCCGCGGACATGACCGTCGTCCACTTGGGCCACTCGGAGTTCGCGATCTCGATGGCCACCGGACCACCCATGGTGCGCCCGTGCCGCACCCCGCCGATGACGGTGACCTTATCGGCCTCGAACTTCATCCGGGCGCCGCGCCCGTACCCGAGCCGGCGGCGTGCCAACTGAGCGGAGATCTCGTCGGATGTCACCTCGACACCGGCCACCATCCCTTCGAGGATGGTGACAAGAGCGGGACCATGGGATTCTCCGGCAGTTATCCAGCGCAACACGCTGTCCATCTTCCCATGTCGGCGCGGGTGCTCCGGCACGCGGCCCGCCGTGATCACCGGCACGGTGGCGCTACGGCATCGGCTGGCCATATGCCGCCGCCAGGCTCAGCGCCGTCGCAAGGCACATGGCTGGCCCATGGGGTAACGCAGGTGGTCCGGCCCGATCAGCACCGGATCGAATCCGCCAGTGAGCCAATACGGCGAGCCCGAATGCCGCGGTCAGAATCGGTGCGACGAGCGCCGCCCGCACCCACACCTGCGCGCCGCCGAGTGCGGCGACCGCGCCGAGCCCGACGGCCAGTTTCACATCACCGGCCCCCAGTGCGGCCGGTGCGATCAAGTGCACCAATAAATATGGCATCGTCAATAGGACCGAGCCGACCACCGCGGCGGTGAATTGTGTTGTGAACAGCGCGTATCCGAAAATGATCACTGCGCCGGAGGCGGTGAGCGCATTGGGTAGTCGACGCTGTCGGATATCGAAGACGGTGAGCACTGAGCACCAAGTCGCCAGCAGGGCAAAAGCGATGGGGGACATGGCTTTCAGCCTCGTCCGCCCCGATCGTGGAAGCAGCCCCCGATTCCGAATTGGGGATAACCGATCGATATGTGAACATCGATCGCCTCGCTCGAATACCGCTAGACCGGTGTTTTATGCGGGATCTACGGTGTGTCGGCGGTAGTTTTGAGACATGTCTGCTGATCACGTGGGCCCTGGGCCCGACTACGCTACGCGCCGTAGCGCACTGCGCAGTCTGCTGGTGGAGAACGAGGTCGACGCGCTGTTGGTCACCGATCTGGTGAACATCAGGTACCTGACCGGCTTCACCGGGTCCAATGCCGCACTATTGGTGACCTCCTGGGATATCCGTAATTCCGAAGAGCGCACCGTGATCGGTACCGACGGGCGCTATCTGAGCCAGGTCGTCGAGCAGGTGCCCGACCTGCGCGCCGAAATCGCGAGGGCCACCGCCCGACGAATCGTGGAACTCGCGGGAGAGTGGCAGCTCGGCCGGGTCGGTTATGAGAGCCACATCGTCACCGTCGACCAGCATCGCGGATTCATCGAGCAGAAGACCGGTCTGGAATTCGTCGCCACTCCTGGGCTGGTCGAACAGTTGCGGATGGTCAAGGACGGTTACGAGATCGAACAGTTGCGTGCCGCCTGCGCCGCGGGTGATGCCGGGCTGGCGACCCTGCTGGAACGCGGCGCCCTGCGCCCCGGCCGTACCGAACGTCAGGTCGCCAGGGATCTGGAGTGGGCGATGTTCGAACACGGCGCCGATGCGGTCGCCTTCGAGACCATCGTGGCTACCGGTGCGAACTCCGCCATCCCGCATCACCGGCCCACCGGGGCGGTCCTGGCAATCGGTGATTTCGTCAAGATCGACTTCGGTGCCGTGGTCGGCGGCTACCACTCCGATATGACCCGCACCTTCGTACTCGGCACCGCATCCGACTGGCATCGGGAGGTGTACGCGCTGGTCGAGGCGGCGCAGCGGGCCGGGCGCGAGGCATTGAGGCCCGGTGCGCCGGTCACCGATGTGGATGCGGCGGCGCGTGCGGTGATCGAGGAGGCCGGACACGGGAAGCTATTCGTGCACGGTCTCGGACACGGTGTCGGCTTGCAAATCCACGAAGCGCCGGGAATCGCCAAAACCGGAACCGGTACACTTCTGTCTGGCGTGGCGGTGACCGTCGAACCAGGTGTGTACTTCCCCGGCCGCGGCGGCGTCCGGATCGAGGACACGCTCGTGGTGCGCGAGGGGGGCCCGGATCTGCTCACCAACACCAGCAAAGAGCTGACCGTCGTCGAATGACGCCGGTCACCGAGACCGCATATCCAGAACTAGGAGATCCGAGAACAGTGGCGGACACCAGCGACTTCAAGAACGGCCTCGTGCTGAAGATCGACGGTCAGCTCCAGCAGATCGTCGAATTCCAGCACGTCAAGCCGGGTAAGGGCCCTGCCTTCGTGCGGACCAAGCTGAAGAACGTGCTGTCCGGCAAGGTCGTCGACAAGACCTTCAACGCGGGCGTCAAGGTGGAAACCGCCACCGTCGACCGTCGCGATATGACCTACCTGTACCACGACGGCTCGGATTACGTCTTCATGGACGGCCAGACCTTCGACCAGATCTCCATCTCCGAGGACACCATCGGACCGGGCGCGCGGTTCCTGCTGGAGAACATGGTCGTGCAGGTCGCTACGCACGAAGGCGCGCCGCTCTACGTCGAACTGCCGGTCACGGTCGAGCTCGAGGTGCAGCACACCGATATCGGTCTGCAGGGCGACCGCTCCACCGGCGGCACCAAGCCCGCCACCCTGGAGACCGGCGCCGAGGTACAGGTCCCGCTGTTCATCAACACCGGTGACAAGCTGCGCATCGATTCGCGCGATGGCAGCTACCTCGGCCGCGTGAACGCCTGATCGCCGGTCCTTCGCGGCAGTAGCGATGGGCCCGGAGGAGGCAGCGGAGCGTGACCAGGGGGCCCGCTGCTACCGCCATCAAACAAGTGACAGGGATAATGACTGCTGTGGCGGAACAGCCCGTAGACAAGAAGTCCACGTTCAAGAAGCTCGGCGCGCGCCACAAGGCCCGCCGCCGGGCGGTCGATCTGCTCTTCGAGGCCGAGGCCCGCGATGTGGACGCGGCCGACCTGCTCAGCGAGCGGGCCGAGCTGGCCACCCAGGATCAGGCGGTAGCCCCGCTGCATGCCTACACCCACACCCTGGTCGAGGGCGTCGCCGATGATCTGGATCGGGTGGACGGCACCATCGAGTCCTACCTCAAGGACTGGGAGCTGTCCCGACTGCCCGCGGTCGACCGCGCCATCCTGCGGATCGCGGTGTGGGAGTTGTTCCACGCCAACGATGTTCCGCCGGTCGTCGCGGTCGACGAGGCGGTGGAGTTGGCCAAGGAGCTGTCCACCGACGATTCGCCGGGATTCGTCAACGGTGTGCTCGGTCAAGTCGTGCTGGTCGCCCCGCAGGTGCGTGCGGCCGCCGCGGCGACCAGGGCACCGCGTCCGGAGTCGCAGGCGTGACCAACAAGTACCTGGTCATGGCGATGCGCAAGTCGTCGTTCGACCCGGCCGTGATCGAACCGCATAGGCAGTTCCTGAACGAGTTGCTCGAACGCGGGCAGTTGGTGGAGAGCGGTCGGTTCACCGACGGCACCGGCGGTGCGTACGTGATCCATGCCGAGAGTCTCGAAGCCGCAAGGGAAATCGCGTTCACCGATCCGGTGCACACCACCGGTTCCTCGGAACTCACCGTGTACGAGTGGGAGATCGCGGTCTCCGCCTGATTGCCGTTGGCGCGGCCGCATGCCGAAATGGTCTGCGGCTGTTGATGTTTCAGACGACGTGCCGCGACCGATGCCATTGCCCCGTGCTCCCGCTGGTGGGTGTACTGGCCCAGCGGGAGCCAACCCGCGAGCCGCCGACGCTGACCGGCTCGCGGAATCGGGTGTACCCGGCTCAGCGGTGTGCACCGACGGATGGTGCGGACCGCATTCGGTGAACCTGGGCACGGTCGATCCTGGTTCCTCAACCGCACTCGAGGTCAAGGTTCCGGTATGTGGTCTAGGTCGCTCACGGCGAATACGATCTCCCCGCTGGTTCGGGCCTGTTCTACGAGGCGATGTGCTTCCGCCACCTGCTCCAGCGGCAGCACCGTTTCCACGTGTGGGCGCAGCTGACCCTTATCGACCAGATCGGTCAGTGTTTCGAGGTCGGCGCGGTCGGTTCCATCAGGTAGCCGCTGGCGCGCACGCCGAGGGTTCGGCCGCGCACTCGGCCGGTTCTGGTGTCCATGCCGCTTGCGCGTTGACGAGAATGCAACCGGGACACAAGGTTTCGAGCATGCGCAGCGCCGGTTCGCCGCCGTGCATCTGGATCACGGTGTCGCGGACGGTCGCGGCGATATCGATCGTTGTGGAGTCGATGGTCTCATCGGCGCCGAGTGCGGCGAGGAATCGTGCTCGGTCGCGCGTACGGTGCCGATGACATGGCCCCGAACGACTTTGCGATCTGCACGGCGCAGGTGGCCGACGCGCGTACCCGGGAAATGCTGGCCGCCAGCGGCCTTACTCCGCGCCATCGGGGCTATCCGGGTAAACCGTCCGCAGCGTCTCGTGCCGAGCGACCACATCTTCCAGGTGGCGTTGACCTTCCAGAACTTCGGCGAATCGGCGCCCTACGATCGGGCCCGCCGTATCCTCGCCGCGCGACGGGACGCCGTCTCCGCCAGTGGGACTCGACGGTTCGCTCGCTGCGTCGACACCGGTGCACCTATCCTGGGTAGAAACCCTAGGGGAGGCCGAAAACCTATGGCACGGGTGCTGATCTGGTTGCGCAACAATATCGACGGTCTCGTCGCATTGGTGCTCGCGGTGATTTTCGGCGTGATATCGCTGATCGATATCGGCCTGTTCGATTCGGATCTGATCAACGCGGTCATTCTCCTGGTACTCGGCCTGCTGGCCACCACGCTCCTGCGCGATCGGCACTTGTCGGCCAGGGCCATTCGCGATACGACCTCGGTGCAGTTGCTCTACGGTCCCGAGATCGGGCACGCGCATACGCTGGCCCGGCGCGGTACCGAACAGTGGCTCTTCAAGGGCGGCACCGGAACCTATCTGCGCGCGGTGACGCTGCGGGAGTGCGTGGAAAACGCGCGCCGCGAACAACGTCCGCTGCGCATCCAGGTGGAGGTGCTGGATCCGACCAATGAGCAGCTGTGCAAGACCTACGCGCAGTTCCGCTCCTCGCTAGTGCCCGAGGCCGACCGCACCGGCGAATTGTGGACTACCGAGCGGACCCGCAAGGAGTCCTTCGCGACGGTGCTCGCGGCGTGCTGGTACCGGCAGCGGTTCACCTTCCTGACCATCGATGTCGGACTCTCGACGGTGATGACGACCTTCCGCTGGGACCTCTCCTCGAGTTGCGTCATTGTCACGCAGGACAACCCGAATACTCCGGCCCTGATGTTCGAGCGGGACAAGCCCTACTACCGGGACTTCAACCGCGAACTCGTGGCCAGTTTCAAGCAGGCCAGACAGGTGCCCCTGAGCCGGAGCGAGGAACTCGCGCTCGCCGACGAGCCGTCGGTCGATCAAACTCGTGCGTTATTCGATCTGCTCGGTCTCGCGCTCCCGGCTTCCTATACCGATCGCGATGTCGCCGATATCGTGCGACGCGCACTGCAGCCGAGGAATCCGTACTGAATGAACGACTACACGCGACTACGTAAGCTGATCGGCTCCGATGCGGCGGGCCCCGCGGTGCGAGGCTGGGCGCGTGATTTCATGACCGCGGTGCTCGACGGTCGCGTCGAGGTCGGCGCGGTCCGGCATCCGTTGGGGTTCTTGTGTTTTCCCGCGTGGCGCGACGGCGGACTCGGCGTCTGCGTGCACGTCTGGACCGAAGGACTGCGCTCGCATCCGACGACCTCGGCGATGCACGCGCACAGTTGGGATCTGCTCAGCGTCGTCTTGTACGGCGAGGTCGGCAACGAAATACTCGAAGTGGAGAGCTCTGCGGACCGCGCGACCCATCGCATCTTCGAAATCCACAGTGGCGCCGACGGTGACGTGGTCCGCGCGACCGATCGTCTGGTTCGCTATCGCACCCGGTCCACTGAGCATTTCCGCGCGGGCGAGGTATACACCCTCCCACACGGGGTATTTCACCTCTCCGACGTGCGCGGCGAGGCGGCCACCGTGGTACTCGGCGAAGTTCGCCGCGGTCGAACGGACCGATCTCTCGGCACCATCGCCACTGTCGACCACTGGGTGCACCGAACCGGTTGTACCCCGACCGAGATCCGGCGCGCCGCGCAAACGGTGCTGGACCAGCTGTACTTACCCACCCTGCCGGCTCCGCCGGCCGCCGTCTCCCAGCAGGAATCCACCCTGCCGGAACAACTGGAGGACCGATGCGAGCAGGTGACGTAGCGAACCTGGTGCTGCCACCGGACGGTCCGGCGCTGCCCGATCCGGATCCGATCAGCCCCTTCGACCGGCTGGACACCATCCTGATGACCGCTGCCGAGGTTGCCAGCGAGGCGGCGATCGAGGCGGGTGGGGCGATTCGAGAGGGTCTGGCCGGATCACTCACGGTCCGCACCAAGGACGCCAGCGGTGATCTGGTCACGGATCTGGACCTGCGCGCGGAACATATCATCGTCGGCCATATCCGCCGGGCCTTCCCGCACCATCGCATCCTCGCCGAGGAATCCGGGCTGCACGGCGCCGACGATTCCTGGTGCTGGGTCGTCGACCCGCTGGACGGCACCAATAACATCGCCATCGGACTGCCGGTCTGCACGATCGGTATCGCGCTGTGCCATAACGGAGTTCCGGTATTGGGCATCGTCCACGAACCATTGGCCGAGCGCACCTGGTCCGCCGTGCGCGGATCCGGAGCGACCGGTCCGGACGGCCCGCTGTGGCGACCTCGGCACCGTCCCTCCGAATCCGCCCCGACCCTGGCCTGGCTGCAGGGCTATCCGGTGGCCCGCACCGACACGACGGCCCGCGCGCTGCGCCTGGCCCTGGAATCAGGCTCCCGTCGCCTGATCCAACTGTGGTCTCCGCTGCTGTGCTGGGTCATGTTGACCCGCGGCGATATCGATGGATTCGTCGGTTACCGAGCGGGTTTGGTCGATCTGCCCGCAGGCATCCTGCTGGCCCGCGAATCCGGTATCCACATCACCGATTTCGACGGAGCACCGCTCAACGACCATCTCGAACTTCCCGGCGGCGAAGTGGACTTCATTGCCGCCAGCGCCGAGATGCTGCCGGAGCTGGCATTGCTGGTGAAGGCCGCTGCCGAGGTGAGCGTGACGGGGCTGCCGGGCTGAGCTATCCCGTCGCGAGCAGCGCGGCTACGGCACCGGTCGTGGCGACGAGCGCGAGCCCGAGTCCGGTGAGCACGAACCGCGGCATCGGCACCCGAACTCCGTGGGAACGGCAGAACTCCAGACAAAGCAGGGTCGCCAGTGACGCCCACGGCGTCACGATCGGCCCGACATTGACGCCGATGAGCAAGGCCAGCAACTGATTTCGATTTTCCGCTGGCACTACCGCCTCACCTGCGGTGTAAGCCGGAAGATTGTTGGCCACATTGGACAATCCGGCACCCGCGCCCGCCGCGCGGTACGCCCCGACTACTCCGGAGTCGTGTCCGATCAGCGCCCGCATGACATCGGCGAGTCCGAACCTGCTGAGCGTCGGCACCACCAGGAACAACCCGACCACGAAAACCAGCAACTGCCATGGGATCAGCGATAGTCGCACTGACGAACGATCGAAGATGGCAAAGGCGACCACCGCAATGGCGGCGGCGAGGGTGGCGGCGATACCGATCCGGTCACCCACGAACGGGATCGCCAGAATGAACAGCAGACACGCGCCTGCCGTTGTGTAGAGCAGCGTGCGCTCCCTGGCATTGGCCGGACGAATCGGTTCCGGCGGTACGTACCGGTCGGCTTCACGTCGCCCGCGCCGCCAGTACCAGACCCAAAGGCACACCATGGTTGCCGTGATCGACACCAGCTGCGGTGCCCACATCCGCGTCGCGAAATCCGTGGCGCGCAGCGCGACCCGGTCGGCGGCGAGCAGATTGGTGAGATTCGAGACCGGCAGCAGCAGACTCGCCGTATTGGCCAGCCAGAGCGTGGTCATCGCCAACGGCAGCGGTGGAATGCGGGCCGGTACCGCCAGCGCGAGCATGACCGGAGTCAGCAAAACGGCAGTGGTATCGAGATTGAGTAGAATCGTTGTCGCCGCTGCGAAAAGCACACAGAGCAGGAACAACGCCGGATAGTAGCCGCGGCCGAGAATGGCGAGCCGGTGTGCGATCACATCGAACACCTTCGCCTGCCGCGTCAGCTCCGCGAGAATTATCACACTGCACAGGAAAAGCAACAGCGGACCGATCCGCCGCATATTGTCGGCGGCCTCGGCGCGCGGCAGCAATCCGGTCGCCACGCAGAGCAGTCCAGCCGCGAGCAGTCCGAGCCGGACCCAATCCAGTGTGCTCAGTGCCCGTCTCGGCGGCGCGGACACCAGGGCACTCGACGGCTGGTTCGCCGCGGCGGAATCGACCTGTTGTTCGGACACATGCCCATCATGCAGCATGTCGACTGGGGTACTTCCGCATTCGGTCCGCCTGGTAATGATCTTCTTCCGTTTGGCGCGGCGCCCCGTCGGGGCATACTGATGCTGTGACTTCGGGTGGGCGGCGGGACTTCTTCATCAGTTATTCACCGGCCGACGAGCGATGGGCCACCTGGCTGGCTTGGCAGTTGGAGACCGCGGGCTACAGCACCCTCATCCAGGCGTGGGATTTCGTGCCCGGCACCAACTTCATCGACTTCATGGATCGCGGCGTGCGCGATTCGGCGGTGGTGCTGGTGGTGTTGTCGCAGAACTATCTGGGTTCCTACTACGGGACCATGGAATGGCAGGCCGCCTACCGCACCGACCCGGGCAAGTTGATGCCGGTGCGCATTGCCGAATGCACGCTGGAGGGTCTGCTCGCCACCATCACGTATCTCGACCTGGTGCGGGTGTCCACCGCCGAGGAGGCGCGCCGAATCCTGCTGGAGCGAGTCGGACATCTGCTCGCGGGGCGGGCGAAGCCGCCGTCGGAACCTGGCTTCCCACACGATGGTCCGGACCGATTCGCCATCGAAACCATCACGGACACACCCGAATCCGTAGTGTCGCGCCGCGCACCGGTTGCGGCCCCTGCCTTTCCGGGTGCCAACGACCATGACGAGCCGCGTACCAGCGTCTCCGTGCTGCATGTCGCGGGTCCGCGTTTCGGTCGCGGGTTGCTCGCGCCGGACGAACCGAGCACCGCCGCCGAATTGCAGGCGCACATCCACGCCAATGTCACTCATCTGGTGAACCAAGGTGTGGCCAAACCGGACCTGATCGTGGTGTCCGGCGATATGACCGAATCCGGCCGTCCACGCGAGATCGACGAAGCGCTGACCTTTCTGAGCGGATTACGCATGCTGCTCGGCCTCGGTCCGGAGCGGCTAATCGTGGTGCCCGGCAATCACGACGTCTCGAAACCCGCCTGTCACGCGTACTTCCTGAACTGCGAGGCTCGCGATCGCAAACCGCAGCCACCGTACTTCCCCAAGCTCGAGCAGTACGCTCGAATGTTCGGTGCCCTATATCAGGGCCTGGATCACCTCGTCTTCGATATCGGTCAGCCGTGGACACTGTTCCCGATTCCCGAATTGCGGGTGGTGGTCGCCGGACTGAATTCGACCATGGCCGCGACCCATCTGCCCGAGGACAATTACGGCCGGATCGGCGAACCGCAGGCGTCCTGGTTCGCCGAACGGCTGCGCCCGTTCGAGGAGAACGGGTGGTTGCGTCTCGGCGTCGTCCGGCACGATCCGCTGCCCGGGGCGAGCACGCCCGCCCATGATCCCGATCTGCTGCGCGATGCGGATACGCTGTCTCGGCTGCTGGGTGGACGGTTGAATCTGCTGCTGCACGGCCCGGGACCCGGTGGGCCGCATCTGGATCGGCTCGACGAGACGCTGCCCGTCCTGCCCGCCGCCGCTGCGGGGCGCGACGAGATCATCCAGTTGACGGCCGCGGGACTCGCCAGGTTCTCCGGGCGCGGAGAGTCCACCGCGCAATTCGACTTCGATTGGTTGAAGGTGACCGCGGCGCTGCCGACTGCCAAACAGCCCGAGCTCCTCGGAACGGACGAACCGGAGCTTGCGGACCCACCTACCGAAACTCCCACGGTCGATCCGCATGGGCGGCTGCTGGAGCGTGTGGCCGAGGTGTGCGAAACCCGTTATCCCGGTGCGAAAGTCCGGCGGGTCGAGGTTGACCCGCCGCATCTGCTGATCACCAAGGAGGACGACGAGGTCATCGCCCAGTGGCGCGTCGGTGTGCACGTCGGTGATATGACCAGGCAGGTGGTGGAGGACTTCCTCGGCCACGATCCGGAATACGGTTCCGAACTCGTGTACCGCGGTGCGGCGCCGCCGCGTTCGCTGCGCGAGGAGGCTGCCAGCCACGGTCTGCGGGTGCGCAGCTTCACTGAATTCCAGGGACTGCTCGATCTGGACGACTATCTCACGCAGCAGGCGGCGCGGTTACGCGCCGATCGCACCTATCCGCCGGATCTGTATGTGCCGCAGCGCTTCCGGATCCTCGAACACGGTGATCAGCAGATCCGTGACGATCTGGTCGGCGAACTGATGAAGGTGATCGCGGCCGACCACGGCCGATTCATCCTGATACTCGGTGATTTCGGGCGCGGGAAAACTTTCGCGCTGCGCGAGTTGGCCCGCCGCATCACCGAAACCATGCCCGCGCTGATCCCAATCCTGATCGACCTGCGGGCCTTGGACAAAACCCATTCGGTGGACGGTCTGGTCGCCGCACATCTGGCCAATCACGGCGAGGACCGGATCGATCTGAAGGCGCTGCACTACATGCTGCGCGAGGGCCGGGTGGTGTTGCTGTTCGACGGCTTCGACGAACTCGTCACCCGAATCAGCTACGACTTCGCCGCCGATCACCTCGAAACTCTGCTGCAGGCCGCCGTCGGTAAGGCCAAGATCATCGTGGCCAGTCGCACTCAGCATTTCGAATCCCGCGCCCAGGTGCTCACCGCGCTCGGTGAACGCGTTGGTCTGCTGCAGGATCGGCGCATAGTGAGCATCGAGGATTTCGCGCCCGCCCAAATCCACGCCTTCCTGACCAATCGCTACGGCGGCGATATCCGGCGCGCCGACGCCAGAATGGGGTTGATCACCGGTATCGAGGATCTGCTCGGGCTGGCACAGAATCCCCGAATGCTCGGCTTCATCGCCGATCTGGACGAGCGGCGGCTTCGGGCAGCGGCGGGCGCCAAACAGGCGGTTGGTCCTGCTGGGCTGTATCGGGAGATCTTGGAGTCCTGGCTCACCTACGAGGCCGACCGGACCGCGGCCGTGGCCGGTGCGCTGCCTGGGCTGCGCCTGCACGAATTATGGCTCGGTGTCACGGCATTCGCGCTGCGCGTCTGGGAAACCGGCGAACCATATCTGCGGCTGTCCGAATTGACCGAGGTGGCAGCGGATTCGGCCGAGCTGACCGGATCGAGCCGGATGTCGGTGCAGCAGTCGGCGCACGCCATCGGCTCGGGCAGCTTGCTGGTGCGCACCGAGGACAACCTGTTCGGCTTCATCCATTCCTCGGTGATGGAATGGTTGGTGGCCAACCACATTGCCGAACAATTCGAGGTCGGCACCCTCGCGCCCGCCCAGTTGAGCCAGTCTCCGCTATCCCAACTCTCGATCGACTTCCTCTGTGACCTCGCCGATAACGGGGCACTGCGTACGTGGGCCGAGGGTGTGCTCGCCGACCAAGCGGCCGACGAAGTGTCGCGCACCAATGCCATTCGAGTGGCGACCCGGTTGCGCACCGCACCGACAGCGGATCTGCGCGGTGCGAGCCTGGCGGGGGAGGATCTGTCCTATCGGGATCTACGCGATGTCGATCTCACCGGAGCCGATCTCAGCGGCGCCCGATTGGTCGGCACGAACCTCGATCGGGCCGTACTGCGCGGTGCGCGGTTGGTCGGCACGCGTCTGGACGAGGCCAGCCTGGTCGGTGCGGATCTTGGGGAGGCCGATCTCACCCGCGCCCGCCTGGTGCACACCGATCTGACCGGATCTCGGGCAAGCGGTAGCCGCTGGTCCCGCGCGGCACTCATCGAGGTAACCGGCACCCCGACCGGCACTGATCTGCGCGGTGCGGCGTGGGTGCCAGGAGTCGCGGCGCAGACCGAATTCGCACCTGCCGCGATCGGAGTACGGCACGGCTTCCACGCCAGGCACGGCCGACTGCCACAGCCGGTCGCTTACAACCCGGACGGCGGTACGCTGGCCATCGGCAGCGATGACGGCGGTGTGCTCATCTGCGATGCCGAAACCGGTAGGCCGCTGCGCACCTTGCAGACCCACCGTGACCGGACGTTCGCGGTGGCGTTCACCGATACGGTGCTGGTGACCGGCTCCGGCGACGGCACTGTGGGCATCTGGGATGCCGACACCGGCGAACTGCGCCGAATCCTATTGGGGCACAAGAACTGGCCGTGGCCGGTGGTGCTGAGCCCCGCCGGTGATCTGCTGGCCACCGGTGACGCCGATGGCGTGCTGCGGCTGTGGACGTTGCCGAGTGGCGAACTGCGACACGAATGCCGTCCCGCGGCTGGCGGTGGGGAACTCGTCTACAGCTTGGATATTCGTGGACCGCTGGTCGCCGCCTCGTATCGCGATGGCACCGTGCGGCTGTGGGATATAGAAAGTGGGAGGGAAAGCGGGGAATTCAGCGGTGCGTCCGGTTCGGTGTTCCGGGTGGCGTTCAATCCGACCGGCGAGCTGCTCGCGGTCGGTGGCGTCGATGGCACGCTGACGCTGTGGGATCCGTTGAATTGCCGCAAGATTCGCGATCTCTCGGGCCACACCGGGCGGGTCTATACGGTGGCCTTCCATCCTCGCCTCCCGATCGTGGCGAGCGGGGATACCGATGGCGGACTGCGTTTGTGGGATGCGGACACCGGCGTGCAGCGGCAGTCGCTAACCGAACATACGGCGGCGATCTACTGGCTCGGTTTCGATCCGGCGGGTGATCTGCTCGCCTCGGGCGACAGCGCCGGACTGGTCTGTCTGCGCGCCAGCGAGACCGGGGAGTTGCGACACCGGCTCACCGCGCATACCGGTTCCATCTGGCCCTTCGCCTTTCGCCCGGACGGTTCCCAATTGGCCATTACCGACGACCAATTCAGCACAAGGCTCTGGGATCCGGTGACCGGCATCTGCAAACACACATTGACCGGCCATAGCCGCCAGGTCCGCACGGTCAGCTTCAATGCGGATGGCACCCTGCTCTCCGGCGTTGGTAACGATGGTGTGGTTCGGCTGTGGGACCCGGTGACCGGGCGATTGGTACGTCGACTGATCGGCAGCGAAGACCGCTTGCTCACCTTCGAATCGGCGATATTCAGCAAACTCGGCCGCCATCAGCTCGGTCTCATCGGCAACGACGGGCGGCTCAGCCTGTTCAACCTCGACGCCGACTTGTACGAGCGGCACATCAATGTCGAATCCGCACCGATCTGGGCCGCTGCCTTCGACCCGACCGGCGACTATGTGGCGACCGCCAATGACGACGACACGGTGATCATCTGGGTGCGCACCACCGGCGCACTGCATGCCGTGTGCGCCGAACATCGCGGGCGGGTGCGGTCGATCGCGTTCAGCGCCGACGGTGCGCTGATGGCGACCGGCTGCGACGATTCCGTGGTTCGGCTGTGGGATGTGCGCTCCGGACGGTTCCTGCGGGCGCTGAGCGGACATCGTGACCGGGTGTACACGGTCGCCTTCCACGAAGACCGCCTCGCCAGCGTGTCGTGGGATACCACCGCCCGCATCTGGGATGTCGAATCCGGTGCTGCGCTGCATACGCTGACCAGGCATACCGGCAGGCTCTGGACCGCCGCGGTCGATCCGCGCACCGGCACATTGGCGACCGGGGGCGATGATCTGGTCGTTCGGTTGTGGGACATGGCATCCGGACGTCATCTGCATACCCTCGAAGGGCATAAGCGCCGAGTCTGGTCGCTGAGCTTCGACCCGTCCGGCAAGCTGCTGGCAAGCGGCGGCGACGACGGAAATATCCTGCTGTGGTCGCGGCCGGAGGATGACGCGCCGTCGATTCGCGCGATCCTGCTCGGTCTGCCCGAAGGATGGGCGGCGCTCGCGCCCGATGGTCGATACAAATTCGAGGGCAATATCGCCGGGCAGTTCTGGCATGTCATCGGCATGTCGCGGTTCGAATCCGGCGAACTCGACCCCTACCTGCCGGAAGTGGGTCAGCTGGCCGCCGACGCACCCTTCTGAGCGGCTCGAGATGAGAGATTGACCGGTTGCGGACCTTGTGCTCGGCTGCGACATACCATTGAAGTCGGCCCAAGGTATCGCTACATCCGCGCCCGCGGAATGTCCGTCCGGCGCGTGCGCACGGAGGGAGGTCGGGGCAATGCAACGTACGACGTGTCTGGTGGTTGGTGGTGGACCGGCTGGAATGGTGCTCGGGCTGCTGCTGGCCCGCGCCGGTATCGATGTCACCGTTCTGGAGAAGCATAATGATTTCCTGCGCGACTTCCGCGGCGACACAGTACATCCCACGACCCTGGACCTGCTCGACGAATTAGGCCTCGGCGAGGAATTCGCGAAACTGCCCGCGCGCAAGCTGCAGCAGATCCAGCTGCCGATCCGCGGTTCGGTGCAGACGGTGTTCACGCTGGAACATTTGCCCGGTACGCACAAATACATCGCGATGGTGCCGCAGTGGGATCTGCTCGACCTGTTGGCCGGAGCGGCCGACCGGGAGCCGAGCTTCCGGCTGCGTATGAATACCGAAGCGACAGCGGTGATCCGGGAGGACGGTCGGGTCGCGGGTGTCACTTACCGCACCAGAGCCGGCGAAACCGGCGAAATCCGCGCCGATCTGACAGTTGCCTGCGATGGCCGCGATTCGGTGCTGCGGGCCGAAGTCGGCCTCGGGTCCCGTAGTTGGCCGACGCCGATGGATGTGTGGTGGTTCCGCCTGCCGCGCACCGATATCGACCCCGCCGGTTTGATCGGACTGCTCAGCGCCAACCGGGCCGCGGTCATGTTCGACCGCGGTGACTACTGGCAGGTCGCGACGCTCATCGCGAAGGGAGGCGATGCGACGGCCAGACGTGGTCCGGCCACCGAAATCGTGCGCAGCATGGCCGAATCCGCACCGTGGCTGCGCGACCGGGAGGATGCGCTGCGCGACTGGGACGAGGTGAAACTGCTCAACGTGAAATTGGACCGCCTCACCAAGTGGTACACCGATGGTCTGCTCTGCATCGGCGACGCCGCCCACGCCATGTCCCCCGCCGGTGGGGTCGGAATCAACCTCGCGATTCAGGATGCGGTCGCCACCGCGAGAATCCTTGCTCCACTATTGAGTTCGGGCACCGTGACCACCCGTGATCTCGCCAAGGTGCAGCGTCGCCGTACCCTCCCGACCGCCGTCACTCAGGGCCTGCAACGCATCCTGCACGCCGCCGTAATAGGGCCCGCCCTATCCGGCCGCATCAATATCGCCAATGCCGCAACTACGCCCTTGCCGCTACGCATCCTGCGCCGAATCCCCATCCTCCGCACCATTCCCCCCTTCCTGATCGCTCGAGGAATACTCCCCGAACATGCCCCGACTTTCGCCCGCCGCCACTGACCCGCGGATGCACTCGGTGCAACAATGCAGTCGACGCACCGGATGCTCCACGGGAAACATCAACGGCGACAGTTCATTTCAATCCGGCGTGCCATGCGGAACGTCCCATGAGATTCCGCCTCTGCTTGGATGCGCAGCGCCGACGAGCGCTTCCGAGGAGAAGAGTGCCGCTGGGGTGACGGCTGCGATGTGTCAGGGACGCAAAACGATCTTGCCGATGCAGGAGCGCTGCTCGACGAGTTGGTGTGCTTTGGCCGCCTCGTCGAGGGAAAGCACGGAATCGACTTGGGGAGACAGGGTTCCGGTGGTAGCTCGGTTGAGGACGGCAGTGCCGCAACGGGATACCTCGGCGAGCCAGGCCGGTCCGGCGCAGGCGGTGAGCGTCAGGCCGTAGGGGAGTAGATCCGCTGTGGAGATCTGGGCTGGGGCTCCAGAGAGCCATCCATAGCTGAGGATTCGGCCGCGTACCGGGGTCATGACCGCCAGTAGGTCTCGGGCGGTGGTGCCGCCGATGGAATCGAAGACGACGTCGATGGTTGTTCCGTCGAGGGTTTCGCGCAGTCGGGTCGGCCAGTCCGGCGCGTTGTGGTCGATGACCTCGTCCGCGCCCAATGCCGATGCGTGCGCGGACTTTTCGGGACCACCAGCGGTTGCGATGACGCGCGCGGCACCGAATTCCTTGGCGAGTTGGGTCAGTGCGCTGCCGATTCCTGTTGCGGCGGCCTCGATCAGGACCGTTTCGCCGCCGGCGAGCGCCGCGGTCGCGAGCAGCGGCAGTGCCACCGATCCGTCCATCAGGACGGCGGCAGCGTCGACGGACGTGAGGGTGTCCGGTATCGCGGTCACGGAAGCTGCTGGGGCGCAGACGAATTCGGCATAGGAGCCGAAGCCCCGGGTCGCCACCGTGACCCGTCGGCCCAACAAGGCCGCATCGACTCCGTCCCCGATCTCGACGACCACTCCGGCGGCCTGAAAACCGAAGACAACGGGTGGTTCGACCGCCATCGGGAATTCACCCGAACGCAGCTTGGTCTCCGGGAACAGCACCGGAATCGCCTCGGCGCGGATCACCAATTCGCCGGTGCCTGGATGCGGTACGGCGACATCCTGTGCGACCAGGACCTCGGGTCCGCCTACGCCCGTCATTACGATTGCCTTCATCGATAACTCCATAACTTGACTGTCGGTCCAGATATTTGGAACGATATGGACCGGCGGTCAAGTTGTCAATGAAGGTGGTGGAATGACCGACGAACGCCCGAGGGAACGGGCGGATGCCGCCCGGAATAGGCAGGCGATCCTGTCCGCGACCGCCGCACTGCTGGCCGAGCACGGCGCCGACGCGCTCACCATGGATCGGGTCGCGGCGGCCGCCGGGGTCGGTAAGGGCACGATCTTCCATCGCTTCGGTAATCGCGCCGGATTACTGCACGAGATGATCGCCGAGAGCACCTTCGCCGTGATGGATGCCGTCCGGAGCGGCCCGCCGCCGCTGGGCCCAGGGGCACCGGCCGGGCAGCGACTGCTGGCCTTCTTCGACGCCTTCGTGCGAATGATGACCGACAACATCGAGGTCACGGTCGCCTACCTGCAGGGTCCGCCGCATCCACGCGCCGCCGAAATCCACGAATTCTGGGACGCCCATATCACCGCGCTGCTGCGCGAGGCCCGTCCGGACCTGGATGCCGAGGTGGTCGGCAGGCTCCTGCTCGGCGCATTGGGTGGCGAACAGGTGCCGCGACTCGCACGTGCGGGACAGACCGAACGACTGCTCGCGGCGGTTCGTGAACTCGTCGAATCGGTGCTGCGCGCGCCTTAGTCCCTGGCGAGTATGGCGTCGAATCGTTCGTCGGCGCTGTCGAGTTGGTGCAGGATATGTCGTTTGACGTGCTCGGCGAGCGGAGTATCGGCGCGGGTGACGAGATCGCGGTAAATATTGGTGAGCGGGCGGTACTTGGTGGCGAGTTTGCGCATAGACGGACCCTCGGCATAGAGGATCCCGACACCGTTATCGGTGAAGTCGGAGAGTTTGACAATGCGGGCCCATGGCGCGCGATCGAGATTGGCCGCCACATGTTCGCGGTATTGCGCGTGCCGATCGCTATCCGGATCCGGTTGCGGATTGGTGACGGCGGCGACGAGTTCGGCGACCCGGTCGCCGAACCGGGCCGAGAGTTCGGCGAGGGCGGCCTCAGTCGGCGACCCGGGACGCGCGCCGGCCAGTTCGACCGGATGATCCTCGACCGAATCGTGCAGCAGCCCGGCCGCGACGACGTCCGGGTCCCGCACCTCGTAGTGGCTGACGATCCGAATGGCAACGCGCAGTAGGTGACTCAGATACGGTTCGCGCCCGTAACGATCGTCGCGGTGCAATTCGGTAGCCAGATCCAATGCCTCGTTCAGCCGTTCGGTATCCGACAGTTCGGCTATTTCCAGCAGTAGTCGTTCGCGCAGTCCGCTTTCGCCGTAGACCTCGCTGATCGTATGCAGCGGCATCACGGCTAAAACCCCCGCCCCGGGATTGCTCATATGGCCAATGTATCGGGGCTGGGCGCGCACCGCTGTGCTCTGGACCACTGTTCAACTGCGCGAAAATAATCCGTTGCCGCGCGGTGGCGACCATGGTCTCCTGGAATGCACGCGAGGCAGAAACTGGAGGTGAACGTGGCCGCGCAGAACAAACGGCCGCGCACCGGTTCGGCCACCGACAAGATGGCGAAACTGCATCGACGCACCATGGTGCTCGACGGGCGGGTGTATACGGTGCTGAGCCTGCGCCCCGGCAGCGATTTCCGCTTCGCCACCAACCATTTCCATGAGACCTGGCATGTGCTCTCCGATTGGCGCGGTGCGCGGATGCTGGGTCGACTGCTGTGGGGCCTGGCATATCAGCGGCGGCCGGGCACGATCGTCGTCATCGATCCGGCGCATCTGGATCCCAATCCGTTCGACGCCGCACCTTCGGATCCGATCGTGCTGGTGCCCGCTGACCTGACCGTCTTCACCCGCGCCGCCGCCGTCGCCTTGCGTCGGCGGCTGCCATTCCGCGACGGTTCACAGGGCACGGTGCGCTGGCAGACGTTCGGTCTGGATACCGCCGTGGACGAGCTGCGGCAGTGGCGGGCGAAGGGGCCGGGGGAGCGCGACTGGAATTTCGCCGATGTGCCGACCGGCTGGGAACGGATCGACCGCCTCGGCGGCATGGTCACGATTTTCGGTGCGCGCGACCAGCTGCGTTCGTGGGCAACCTCGCTCGCGACACTCGGGACATACGCCTACTACGGCATGGACTACGAGTACCTGGACGAGGACCGCAACGGCGAGGTACAGATCTTTCGGCAGTACCGCAGGAAGGTGAATATCGCACGGCAGGCCCGCGCCGAAGTGCTGGTGCGATTCGACGGACATGCCTCGAAGGAGGAGGTCGAGCAGGCCATCTGGTCGCACTGCGCGACCGTTCGCCGCCGTCGCTTCCCGACGCGGGAGGAACGGCTCGCCGCGCCCCCGAATTGAGGGCTATTTCGCCTGTGGGATCAATGTGTTCTGCCGCGCCGCCGTCCACCACCGACCGTTCTCTTTGACCAACACGTACAGCGCGATCATCGCGTGGTCGATATCGATCAGCTCACCCTCGGCCGTCGTCGCGCGGGCGAGCTTGTGCGCGATCGCGATATCGGGGCGCAGGAATACGATGTCGGCGACCTCGTAACGGACATACTGGTCCTTCAGGAATCCCGCCAGCCCCCGCCGATTCGCCTCCAGCAATGCGTCTTTTCCGACGGTGAGCGCGCCGACCGCATTGACCACTGCCGCATTGGCAGTGACGTCGGCGGTCATCAGTTCAGCGTCGTTGGTGTTGTATGCGGTTTCGACATTGGCGATGATCTGCTCGATGGCCGCAATGTCTTCGGTGTGGTCGACAGTAGTGTCCGTGACCACTGGCTGAATTGTTGTTGCGCTCATGGACATCAGCGTCTTATCTCAACCCTGGTTGAGGTCAATAGGCTCGGTTACGGAGTCAGCGCACACCCCGGGGCCGAAATTGAATGCTGATTCGCGGCCCGGTCGGTCTGCGCGTCTTCGGTACGGCGTGTTCCCAGGTGCGCTGGCATGAGCCGCCCATGACCAATAGATCCCCGTGTCCGACGTGAAATCGAAGACTCCCGCCGCCACCGCGCGGTCGCAGTAGCAGCGCACGTGGCGCGCCGATCGACACAATGGCGACCATGGTGTCGTCGGTCGACCCGCGCCCGATGGTATCGCCGTGCCAGGCCACGCTGTCGCTTCCGTCGCGGTAGTAGCACAACCCGGCTGTGCGGAACGGCTCGCCGAGTTCCTCGCGGTAGTGCGCGGACAGCGCCTCCCGTGCCTCGTCCAGTGTCGGATCCGGCAGCTGTGCACCCTCCTCGTAGAAGCACAGCAGTCGCGGCACATCCACTACCCGGTCGTACATCGGCCGCCGCTCCGCGTGCCACGGCACCGCGTCCGCCAACCGTTCGAACAGCACGTCCGCCCCCGACAGCCAACCGGGCAGCAGGTCGACCCAGGCCCCGTGACTCAATGCGGTCCGGTGCACGCCATCGAGCCCGCCCACCCCGATGTCCCCGAACCCGTCGAGCAATGATCCCTGCAGCAGTGTCGACATGCCGCCGAATCTACGCCTTATCGAACATATGTGCTAGCGAGAATCGGTCATTGATTCTTGGTAAGGATGTCCCGGGCGATATCTACGGCGGCGGCGTAGCACTCGTCGTCGGTGAGTGGGAGATCGCCCATCATGGCAGTGCTCCAGCTGATGGCGAGCAGCGCCTCCCGGGCGCGGAAGACGGCGAGTGGCTGGTGGTCCGAACCCGCCATCAGGTCCGCGAGCACGCGGAACTGATAGCGCATGCTCGAGCCGAAGTCGAGCTGGCGGAAGGCGGGCTGGTTCTCGTGCCAGAACCGGACCATGCTGCGGCCGATGCCGTGCAGGAGTGCGCCGTAGCGGGTGAGGATTTCGTTGGCCCGGGCCGTGCCGGGCGGTGTGCTCTCGGCCCAGGTCACGATGTCGTCGATGCCGCGGCGCAGGTCGTCGGAGAGGCTGGCGACGATATCTTCCTTGGTGCGGAAGTGGTAGTACAGCGCGGCCTTGGTGACGCCGAGGCGGTCGGCGATCTCGCGCAGGGAGGTCTTCTCGTAGCCGCGTTCGGAGAACAATTCCATTGCGACAGTACGAATCCGCTCACGCGTATCGCTGCGACGTCCGTCCATGGCGTCCTTATCTTTTTGCTTGACGACCGGCTAGTGAAAGCCTAGCGTCTTCGCTGAGCCCGAATTACTAGCCGGGCGGCAAGTTAGCTATTGGGGAGGCAGTAATGACCGAAACGCATCCGAAGGTGCCGATGGCGGGTGTCGCATTGACCGCGATCGGTGTCGCGGTCATCCGGGCGAAGGAGTCCGTGCGCACAGACCGCCTGTACGACGACCCGTTCGCGCAGTTGTTCGTCGACGCCGCACGCGACGCCTACCGTGAGGTCGAGGGAGGACTCGAACGGTGGGCGCGGCTGGAAGAGGTCGCGGATATGTTCTTCGAAGGGCGCACGGTCGGCGTCCGGCTCGTCGACGACCGGGTCGCCGAGGCCGTCGAACAGGGGATACGCCAGATCGTGCTGATCGGTGCGGGCTTGGACACCAGGGCATTCCGCCTGGCGCTACCCGCTGACATCCGAGTGTTCGAGATCGATCTGCCGGAGCTCTTCGCATTCAAGGAACCGATCCTCGCCGCGGCGCATGCGAAACCCCGCTGTGATCGCGCGGTGCTGGCCATCGATCTGCGGGAGGACTGGGCAAAGCTGCTCCGGGAGCACGGATTTCGGCCGGATCTGCCCACGCACTGGGTGGATGAGGGCGTCCTGGGCTATTTGACTCACGAACATGCTTTGCACGTGGTCACTACCCTTACCGAATTATCCGCTCCGGGAAGTCGTTTCGGCGTCAGCCGCTTCGCCGTCGACGAAGATGCCCGGCCTTATGCCGAACTCGAACGCCTGGTCCGTGGTGACGAAGGCGCGGACCGTCCACGCACCGACCTCGGCGCCGACGCCAGAACCTGGCTGGACGAACACGGCTGGCATACCGAATTCCATAGCTGGGACGATATGGTCGCCGCCTTGGACCGGCCCGTCGCTTCGGGTGATCCGGACATCGGAGTCGTGATGGCGGTCCGTGAAGCCTGAACCGCCCGAATGCCCGGAGTGTCCTAACCGTACGTGGCCCCGCTCACAGCGGGATATGCCTGGTTAAAACGGTGCGTACGGCGCTGCTAGGCTGCATGCCGTAAAGACATCCTTTAACGGACCGTCCGGTGAGGCGGGGAAGGAGGTCGGCATGGCCGTGCCCGAGGAACGGGCCGCCAAGTCCGGCGCTGCCGAAACGTCGCAGCGACACACCCCGGAGTGGGTGAGCGCGGGACGCGAATTGCTGTCTCCTTCCGACGTCGGCCGGACCATCGCGCGTATCGCGCATCAGATCATCGAAAAGACCGCCCTCGATGCGGGCGAGCTGGACGCACCGCGCGTGGTGCTGATCGGCATTCCCACTCGCGGTACCACGCTCGCCGCGCGACTCACCGACAAGATCGAGGAATTCTCCGGCGTCCGCCCGGCCCTCGGCTCGCTCGACATCACCCTCTATCGCGACGATCTACGCACCCGCCCACACCGGCCACTCGAGCGCACCTCGGTGCCCGAGGGCGGCATCGAGGACGCACTCGTGGTCCTGGTCGACGACGTGCTCTTCTCCGGTCGCACCGTGCGCTCCGCCCTCGACGGCCTGCGCGATCTCGGCCGCCCCCGCGCGGTCCAGCTCGCGGTGCTCATCGACCGCGGCCACCGCGAACTCCCGATCCGTGCGGATTTCGTCGGCAAGAACGTGCCGACCTCCCGCAGCGAGGATATTTCCGTATTGCTCACCGAACACGACGGCCGTGACGGCGTCTATTTGCATCAGGAGGAAGCGCAGTGAACCGGCTCGCCGGAGCGAGTGTCAGCGAGGCGGAGTCGTGAGACACCTGCTGACGGTGACCGACCTCGATCGTGCCACCGCCACCGAACTGCTCGACGAGGCCGAACGCTTCGAACAGGCGCTGCTCGGCCGTGAGGTGAAGAAGTTGCCGACGCTGCGCGGTCGCACCGTGATGACGGTGTTCTACGAGAACTCGACTCGCACACGGGTGTCGTTCGAGGTCGCGGGCAAGTGGATGAGCGCCGATGTGATCAATGTCAGCGCGAGCAGTTCCTCGGTCGCCAAGGGCGAGTCACTGCGCGACACCGCGCTGACGCTGCACGCGGCGGGAGCCGACGCGCTCATCGTGCGGCACCCGGCCTCCGGGGCGGCGCATCAGATCGCGCGCTGGATGGATGGGTGGGCGGTCGCCGAGGGGCGGCAGGGCCCGGCGATTATCAACGCCGGTGACGGCACCCACCAGCATCCGACGCAGGCGCTGCTGGATGCGCTGACCCTGCGTCAGCGTCTCGGCGATATCGAGGGCAAGCGGATCGTCATCGTCGGCGATATCCTGCACAGCCGGGTCGCGCGCTCGAATGTCTTCCTGCTCGATACTCTCGGCGCCGAGGTCGTACTGGTCGCACCGCGCACGCTGCTACCGGTCGGTGCGGATCTGTGGCCCGCCCGGATCTCGTCATCGCTGGACGCCGAATTGCCCGGCGCCGATGCGGTGCTGATGCTGCGGGTGCAGCAGGAGCGGATGAACGGCGGCTTCTTTCCGTCGGCCCGCGAATATTCGGTCAACTACGGACTTTCCGAGCGCAGGCTCGCACTGCTGGACGAGAACGCGGTCGTCCTGCATCCCGGTCCGATGCTGCGCGGCATGGAAATCGCCTCGCCCGTGGCTGATTCCCCGCAGGCGGCGATTCTGCAACAGGTGACGAACGGAGTGCATATGCGGATGGCTGTGCTGTTCCGGCTGCTGGTCGGCACTCAGGAGGCTGTCGCATGAGCGAACGAAGTGAGCGAATCATCATGTGCCAGCGCGCATGGTACATGCCGGAGCCGAGCGCCAGCGAGGTGAAGGCATGAGCCTGCTGCTCAAGGGTGTTCGGCCGTACGGCGAGGGCGAGCCGGTCGACGTACTCGTGCGCGATGAGGTAATCGCGGCCATCGGAACCGATCTCGGCATTATCGACGCCGACGTCATCGACGCGCAGGGCCAGATATTGCTGCCAGGCTTCGTCGATCTGCACACTCATCTGCGCGAACCCGGCCGCGAGGACACCGAGACCATCGAAACCGGCTCCGCCGCAGCGGCACTCGGCGGTTACACTGCGGTCTTCGCCATGGCCAATACCAACCCGGTCGCCGACTCGGTGGTTGTCACCGATCACGTGTGGCGGCGCGGCCAAGAGGTCGGCCTGGTCGATGTGTATCCGGTGGGCGCGGTCACGGTCGGCCTGGGGGGCAAGCAACTCGCCGAAATGGGTACCATGGCGGCCGGTGTCGGCGCGGTGCGCATGTTCTCCGATGACGGCCACTGCGTCTACGACCCGCTGCTCATGCGCCGCGCACTGGAGTACTCGAACTCCCTTGGCGTCTTGATCGCACAGCATGCCGAGGAGCCGCGCCTGACCAAAGGCGCTGTCGCGCACGAAGGTCCGACCGCGGCCCGCCTGGGTCTGGCCGGTTGGCCGCGTGCCGCCGAGGAGTCGATCGTGGCCCGCGACGCACTGCTGGCCCGCGACGCGGGTGCCCGTGTGCACATTTGCCACGCCTCCACCGCGGGCACGGTCGAGCTGGTGAAATGGGCCAAGGCCCAAGGTATTTCGATCACCGCCGAAGTCACCCCGCACCATCTGCTGCTCGACGACTCGCGCCTGGAGACCTACGACGCGGTCAATAAGGTGAACCCGCCGCTGCGCGAGGTCTCCGACACCATCGCGCTGCGGCAGGCACTCGCCGAGGGCGTTCTCGACTGCGTCGCCACCGATCATGCTCCGCACGCCGAACAGGACAAGTGCTGCGAATTCGCCGCCGCCCGCCCGGGCATGCTCGGACTGGAGACCGCGCTGTCGATCATCGTGCAGACCATGGTCGAATCCGGCCTGCTGGACTGGCGCGGTGTCGCCCGGGTGATGAGCGAGCGTCCGGCCGAAATCGTCGGCCTCGACGGCCACGGCCGCCCGCTCGAGGTCGGCGAACCGGCCAATCTGACGCTGGTCGATCCGGATGCGACCTGGACGGTGCGGGCCGCCGAACTCGCCAGCATTTCGAATAACACGCCGTTCGAGGACATGACGTTCCCGGCTCGGGTGACAACGACGTTGCTCCGCGGCCGGGTAACCGCCCGTGAGGGCAAGGCGGCGGGAGGTTCGTAAGTGGAAAGAGCACTCTGGGTGGTCGGACTGCTCGCACTGTTCGCGCTGTGCATCTGGTTGATGTACCGAGGCTGGCACAACCGTGCCGCGCGGCAGGCGGCGCGGATCGGCGAACTACCGCACGTGCCGGGCGATCTCGGCGCTCAGGTACTAGAGCCGACCACCGGAATGTATCTCGGCAGCACCATCGCACCCAGCTGGCAGGACCGGATCACGGTGGGCGACTTGGGGTTTCGGGCCACGGCGGAACTCACGCGGTTCGAACGAGGGATTCTGCTCGAGCGCGACGGTGCGACGGTGCTCTGGATTCCAGAGAAATCCATTACCGCAGTGCGGACCGAACGCGGACATGCGGGCAAGGTTATGACGGAAGATGGTGTGCTGGTAATTCGCTGGAAGCTGCCGACCGGAACCGAGATAGATACCGGTTTCCGAGGTGACGACAAGACGGTGTACCCAGCGTGGGCCAGGGCGATGACGGGAGACGACGAGGGATGACACAACAGGCAGCATTGGTGTTGGAGGACGGTCGGGTTTTCCGCGGCACGGCCTTCGGCGCCGTGGGTGAAACACTCGGTGAGGCGGTGTTCTGCACCGCGATGACCGGCTACCAGGAGACCCTCACCGACCCCAGCTACCACCGCCAGATCGTAGTAGCCACGGCCCCGCAGATCGGCAATACCGGCTGGAACGACGAGGACGACGAATCCGGCAAGATCTGGGTCGCCGGATACGCGGTCCGCGACGCCTCGCGCGTCGCGTCGAACTGGCGCTCGACCGGGACTCTGCAGGACCAGTTGGACCGCCAGCAGATCGTCGGCATCGCGGGTATCGACACCCGCGCGCTGGTGCGTCACCTGCGCACCCGCGGTTCGATGAAGGCGGGCATCTTCTCCGGTTCGGCGCTGGCCGACGCTGATGAACTGCTGGCCCGGGTGAACGGACAGCCTTCGATGCTCGGCGCGGATCTGGCCGAAGAGGTCAGCACCGACGCGCTGTACACGATCGAACCGAATGGCGACCCGCGCTTCACCGTGGTCGCGGTCGACCTCGGCATCAAGACGAACACTCCGCGTATGTTCGCCCAGCGCGGCATGCGGGTGCATGTGGTGCCGTCGACCGTCGGGCTGGACCAGATCCTGGAGCTGAAGCCGGACGGTGTCTTCCTGTCCAACGGTCCGGGCGACCCGGCCACCCAGGACGGCGCCGTCGCCATTACCCAGGGTGTGCTGGAACAGGGGCTGCCGCTGTTCGGGATCTGCTTCGGGAACCAGATTCTGGGCCGCGCCTTCGGTCGCAAGACCTACAAGATGAAGTTCGGCCACCGCGGCATCAATATCCCGGTCGTCGAACACGACACCGGCCGGATCTCGATCACCGCACAGAACCACGGCTTCGCACTGGAGGGCGAACAGGGCGAACAGTTCGATACCCCGTTCGGCAAGGCCGAGGTCAGCCACGTCTGCGCTAATGACGGCACCGTCGAGGGCGTGCGCCTGGTCGATGGCCGCGCATTCTCGGTGCAGTACCACCCGGAGGCCGCCGCCGGACCCCATGACGCCGCCTATCTCTTCGACCGTTTCGCCGGTCTCATGGAAGGAGCCTGATGCCTCGCCGCGAGGATCTGAAGCATATCCTGGTGATCGGCTCGGGCCCGATCGTCATCGGCCAGGCGTGCGAATTCGACTACTCCGGCACCCAGGCGTGCCGGGTGCTGCGGGCCGAGGGCCTGCGGGTATCGCTGGTGAACTCCAACCCGGCGACCATCATGACCGATCCGGAATTCGCCGATTCCACCTATGTGGAGCCGATTACCCCGGAATTCGTCGAGAAGGTCATCGAAAAGGAACGCCCCGACGCTATTCTCGCCACTCTCGGTGGGCAGACCGCATTGAATACCGCGGTCGCCCTGCACGAGCGCGGTGTGCTGCAGAAATACAATGTCGAACTGATCGGCGCCGATTTCGAGGCCATTCAGCGCGGTGAGGACCGGCAGAAGTTCAAGGACATCGTCGCCAAGGTGGGCGGGGAGAGCGCGCGTTCGCGGGTCTGCCACACCATGGACGAGGTCCGCGAAACCGTTGCGGAACTGGGCTTTCCGGTGGTTGTGCGGCCGTCGTTCACCATGGGTGGGCTCGGCTCGGGCATGGCATACAACGACGAGGATCTGGATCGGATCGCGGGCGGCGGTCTGGCCGCCTCGCCGACGGCCAATGTGCTCATCGAGGAATCCATCCTGGGTTGGAAGGAATACGAACTCGAGCTGATGCGCGACGGCCGCGACAATGTCGTGGTGGTCTGCTCGATCGAGAATGTGGACCCGATGGGTGTGCACACCGGCGATTCGGTCACCGTCGCACCCGCCATGACCCTCACCGACCGCGAATACCAGCGTCTGCGCGACCTTGGCATCGATATCCTGCGCGAAGTCGGCGTCGATACCGGTGGCTGCAATATCCAGTTCGCGGTGAACCCGCGTGACGGTCGACTGATCGTCATCGAGATGAACCCACGTGTCTCGCGCTCGTCCGCATTGGCGTCCAAGGCGACGGGTTTCCCGATCGCCAAGATCGCGGCCAAGTTGGCCATCGGCTATACCCTGGACGAGATCGTCAACGACATCACCAAGGAAACCCCGGCCTGTTTCGAGCCGACCCTGGACTATGTGGTCGTCAAGGCGCCGCGTTTCGCCTTCGAGAAATTCCCCGGCGCCGACGCCACGCTGACCACCACCATGAAGTCGGTTGGCGAGGCGATGTCGCTGGGCCGCAACTTCAGCGAAGCGCTCGGCAAGGTGCTGCGCTCGCTCGAGACCAAGGCCGCGGGCTTCTGGACCCAGGACGACGGGAAATGGACCGATTCCGAGGCCGTCCTCGAAGATCTGCGCACCCCGACCGAGGGTCGCATCTACCAGGTCGAACGGGCACTGCGGCTGGGCGCGAGCATCGAGGAGGTCGCTGCGGCCTCCGGGATCGACCCCTGGTTCGTGGCCGAGGTGGCCGGACTGGTCGAGTTGCGCCGGGAGGTCATCGACGCGCCCGTACTCGATGAACCACTGCTGCGTCGCGCCAAGCACTATGGCCTCTCCGATCGCCAAATCGCCGCGCTGCGACCGGAATTGGCTGGTGAGACCGGCGTGCGCGCACTGCGGCACCGGCTCGGTATCCGTCCGGTCTTCAAGACCGTCGACACCTGTGCCGCGGAGTTCGAGGCCAAGACTCCGTACCACTACTCGACCTACGAGCTCGACCCGGCGGCAGAGTCGGAGGTCTCTCCGCAGCGCGAACAGGACAAGGTGATCATCCTGGGTTCCGGTCCGAACCGGATCGGCCAGGGCATCGAGTTCGACTACTCGTGCGTGCATGCGGCGCAGACCCTTTCGCAGGCCGGATACGAGACGGTCATGGTCAATTGCAATCCGGAGACCGTCTCCACCGACTACGACACCGCCGATCGGCTCTACTTCGAGCCGCTGACCTTCGAGGATGTGCTCGAGGTCTACCACGCCGAAACCGAATCGGGCACCGTTGCCGGTGTGATCGTGCAACTCGGCGGGCAGACCCCGCTGGGTCTGGCGCAGCGCCTCACCGATGCCGGTGTGCCGGTGGTCGGCACCAGCGCCGCCGCCATCGACTTGGCCGAGGATCGCGGTGAATTCGGTGACGTGCTGGTCGCCGCGGGCCTGCCCGCGCCGAAGTACGGAACCGCGACCACCTTCGCACAGGCCAAGAAGATCGCCGCTGGCATCGGCTACCCGGTCCTGGTGCGTCCGTCCTATGTGCTCGGCGGACGCGGTATGGAGATCGTCTACGACGAGGCCTCGCTGGAGGGCTACATCTCCCGTGCCACCGAACTCAGTCCGGAACATCCGGTGCTGGTCGACCGCTTCCTCGAAGATGCCATCGAGATCGACGTGGACGCGCTCTGCGACGGTGACGAGGTCTACCTCGGCGGTGTGATGGAGCACATCGAAGAGGCGGGCATCCACTCCGGCGACTCCGCCTGCGCACTGCCGCCGATCACGCTGGGCCGTAGCGATATCGAGGCGGTGCGTCGCTCCACCATCGCGCTGGCCAACGGCATCGGCGTCAAGGGCCTGCTCAATGTGCAGTACGCGCTCAAGGACGATGTGCTCTACGTCCTCGAGGCGAACCCTCGGGCGAGCCGGACGGTCCCGTTCGTTTCCAAGGCCACCGCGGTACCGCTGGCCAAGGCGGCGGCACGGATCACCATGGGCGCCACCATCGCCGAACTGCGCAAGGAAGGCATGCTGCCCGCCGAGGGCGACGGCGGACATGTGCCGCTCGACGCCCCGGTCGCGGTGAAGGAAGCGGTGCTGCCGTTCCATCGGTTCCGCAAGGCCGACGGCAGCGGCGTGGACTCGCTGCTCTCACCGGAGATGAAGTCCACCGGTGAGGTCATGGGCATCGATGCCGACTTCGGCACCGCCTTCGCGAAGAGTCAGGCGGCGGCCTACGGATCGCTGCCGACCGAGGGCACGGTCTTCGTCTCGATCGCCAACCGCGACAAGCGTGCCATGGTGTTCCCGGTCAAGCGCCTCCACGATCTCGGCTTCCGGATCCTGGCCACCGAGGGCACCGCGGAAATGCTGCGCCGCAACGGAATCCCGTGCGAACAGGTGCGCAAGCATTCCGAGGAGGGTCCCGCCGAACAGCCCACTATCGTGGAGCAGATCCGCGACGGCGAGGTCGACATGGTGTTCAACACCCCGTACGGCAACTCCGGGCCGCGCGTGGACGGCTACGAGATCCGCACGGCGGCGGTCGGTGTGAACATCCCGTGCATCACCACGGTGCAGGGTGCGGCCGCGGCGGTGCAGGGCATCGAGGCGAGCATCAACGGCGGCATCGGGGTGCGTTCGCTGCAGGAACTGCATTCGGTGCTGCGTGGCTGACCAAGGAGATGCGGCGATGAAGACGTTCGGTGCCCGACTGCAGCACGCCATGCGGCATTTCGGGCCACTGTGCGTCGGCATCGATCCGCATCCCGGCCTGCTCGAATCGTGGGGTCTTACCGACGATGTCGATGGCGTCGAGAAATTCGCCGAGATCTGCGTCGAGGCCTTCGACGGCCTGGTCGCGCTGATCAAACCGCAGGTCGCTTTCTTCGAGGCCTACGGTTCCGGCGGGATCGCGGTGCTGGAGCGCACCATCGGGGTGCTGCGGGCCTCGGGCACCCTGGTGCTCGCCGACGCCAAGCGCGGCGATATCGGCTCCACCATGGACGCCTACGCACGCGCCTGGCTGGGCGACGGACCGCTCGGCTCGGATGCGCTGACGGTCTCGCCGTATCTCGGATTCGGTTCGCTCGCACCGGCTTTGACACTTGCGCAGGCGAACGGTCGCGGTCTGTTCGTACTTGCCGCCACCTCGAACCCGGAAGGCGCACAGGTGCAGCGGGCGCTCGCCGCGGACGGTCGCACGATCGCGCAGACCGTGGTCGATGCGGCGGCGCAGTGCAACGCGGGCCAGGAATTCGGATCGGTCGGCATTGTGCTCGGGGCCACCCTCACCGAGGCGCCGGATCTTGCTTGGCTCAACGGTCCGATCCTGATGCCGGGTGTCGGCGCTCAGGGTGGCGGTCCGGAAACCGTGCGTGAGCTCGTGCCGGAGCAGTTGTTGCATGCCGCGGTGCCGAATGTTTCGCGGGAGGTGCTCGGCGCCGGTCCGTCCGTCTCGGCACTGCGTGCCAAGGTGAGCGCACTGCAGCAGGAATTCGCCTTCCTACGGCGATGAGGTGGTGATGATCGCAATGGACCGACGCTTAGCCGTCGGTCCATTGCGCGTTTCCGGGTAGGAGAGCCGTTGACACGGCATGACGTGTCATATCGAACAGCTGTGCGGCCCGCTGCGCCGATTTTCCTGTTTCCGGCATGCCTGGTGGCCGGGGCGGCGTCCTGATCGATCACGGAGCCAACTGGACCGGCACACAGTGCCGCTCGCTCTCGCCGCGCCGCGGTCCAGGCAAAGGCCGGGATTTTTGTGGCGAGCACACGGGCGTGGCATGTGCGGTAGCCCGAAATCGGTCATTTCCCGTGTCGACACGCGCAAGAACAACGCGACACGCGGAAAAATCCTAGAAAGTTCCAGGTCGGACACATGACCGGTTGCTGGTCCGACGCGGGATGTCACCGCAACCAGTCCGCTAACCCCGTTTCGGCATGAAAAGCCCCTGCTAGCGGGGTATTTCGCAATTCCGGCGGTAGGATCACCGCAGCGATCGACGCGCTGCGCGCATCCCGCCCGGCCCGCCCCTACGACATCGGCGAATCATGCGCTGACCTGGGGGGTGGGTTCGCAATCGAGCAACGTCGTGGGTACGGTCGCTGAGACTGCTGGGTTACCGGCAGGAGTTGATGCAATGAACGATGAGACGGAGGAACCGTGGCCCTTCCCCAGCTGACTGACGAGCAGCGCGCCGCTGCTTTGGAGAAGGCGGCTGCCGCTCGCCGTGCTCGGGCGGAGCTCAAGGAGCGCCTGAAGCGTGGCGGCACCGACCTGAAGCAGGTCCTCACAGACGCCGAATCCGACGAGATCCTCGGCAAGATGAAGGTGTCGGCGCTGCTGGAGGCCCTGCCCAAGGTGGGCAAGGTCAAGGCGGCGGAGATCATGAGCGAGCTGGAGATCGCCCCCACCCGGCGTCTGCGCGGACTGGGTGATCGGCAGCGCAAGGCGCTGCTCGCCCGATTCGACTTCGCCTGACCACCAAGGTGGTCGAACACACGCGGAAGGGTCGACTGGTAGTACTGGTCGGCCCCTCGGCCGTGGGCAAGTCGACCGTGGTCCGCTGCGTCCGCGAGCGGCTGCCCCAACTGGTCTTCAGCGTGTCGGCGACAACCCGGGCCCCCCGGCCCGGGGAGGTCGACGGCCGCGACTACCGGTTCGTGTCCCGGGAGGAGTTCGACGCCATGATCGCGGCGGGCGAACTCCTCGAGTGGGCAGATATCCACGGGGGCCTGCAGCGCTCGGGCACTCCGGCCGCACCGGTGCGTGACGCACTCGCCGCCGGCCTGCCGGTGCTCGTCGAGGTGGACCTCGAGGGCGCGCGGTCGGTACGCAAGGCCATGCCGGAGGGGCTGCTGGTATTTCTCGCCCCGCCGAGCTGGGACGAACTGGTTTCCCGGCTGACCTCGCGGGGCACCGAATCACCCGAGGTGATCGCCCGCAGGTTGGAGACCGCCAGGACGGAATTGGCGGCCTGTGACGAGTTCGACATCGTCATAGTGAACGACGAGGTGACCAGCGCCTGTGAGCAGTTGGTATCGTTGTTTGTTAGCACAAATTCGAGTTCGTGACCCGCACTCTCGGAAAAACGACCCAGCCCGAAGAACCGATCCCCGCAGGAGCCCTCTCAGTGAGCAGTACGGACATCAAGCCCGCGCCCGCATACGACACTCCGGTCGGCCTCACCAACCCCCCGATCGACGAGTTGCTCGAGCGCACCTCGTCCAAGTACGCGCTGGTGATCTACGCGGCCAAGCGGGCCCGTCAGATCAACGACTACTACAACCAGCTCGGCGACGGCATTCTCGAATACGTCGGTCCGCTGGTCGAGCCCGGCCTGCAGGAGAAGCCGCTGTCGGTCGCGATGCGTGAGATCCACTCCGACCTGCTCGAGCACTCCGAAGGCGAGTAACAACCACATCTAGGCCGGAGGCGTAGTGACCACACGGATCGTCGTCGGCGTCGGCGGGGGGATCGCCGCCTATAAGGCCTGTTCGATCGTGCGCCGGTTCACTGAGACCGGGCACCAGGTACGGGTGATCCCCACCGAGTCGGCGCTGCAGTTCGTCGGCAAGGCAACCTTCGAGGCACTGTCCGGGAACCCAGTGCACACCGATGTGTTCACCGATGTGCCCGAGGTGCCGCATGTGCGGTTGGGTCAGGAGGCGGACCTTGTCGTCATCGCCCCGGCGACCGCCGATTTGATGGCGCGTGCCGCACAGGGGCGCGCCGACGATCTACTCACCGCCACGTTGCTGACGGCCCGATGTCCGGTGTTGTTCGCGCCCGCGATGCATACCGAGATGTGGGAGCATCCGGCCACCGTCGCCAATGTCGCGACACTGCGCGCGCACGGTGCGATCGTCATGGAACCCGCATCGGGCCGGTTGACCGGTACCGATACCGGTCCAGGACGGTTACCCGAGCCGGAGGAGATCTTCGGTCTGGCAACGCTGCTGTTGGAACGCGCCGATGCCATTCCGCGTGATCTGGTGGGCCGTCGCGTGGTGATCACCGCGGGCGGTACCAGGGAACCGCTGGATCCGGTGCGTTTCCTCGGCAATCGTAGCTCCGGCAAGCAGGGCTACGCATTGGCCAGGGTCGCCGCACAGCGCGGCGCCCATGTCACGTTGATCGCGGGCAATACGATCGAGATGGCCGCGCCCGCCGCCGTCGACCTCGTACACATCACCACCGCCGAACAGCTCAAGACCGCCGTTGAGAAGCATGCGCTCGGGGCGGATGCGGTGATCATGGCCGCGGCCGTCGCCGACTTCCGGCCGACCACCGTGGCCGCGGCCAAGATCAAGAAGGGCGCACACGAGCCCGATGTGATCCCGCTGACCAAAACCGACGATATTCTCGCCGGACTGGTTCAGACGCGTCGCGACGGTCAGCTACCCGGAACCGCCATCGTCGGCTTCGCCGCCGAAACCGGTGACGAACACGGCGATGTGCTCACACATGCGCGGGCCAAACTGGCGCGCAAGGGCTGTGATCTGCTGGTCGTCAACGCGGTCGGTGAGGGCAAGGCGTTCGAGGTCGACACCAACGACGGCTGGCTGCTCGGTGCCGACGGCACCGAACAGGCGCTCGACCACGGATCGAAGGCATTGCTCGCGAGCCGGGTGCTGGATGCACTCGGTCCGCTGCTGCACTGAGACCCATTGCCGCGCTTGGTTTGCTGGGCATTGAGAGTGTCCGGTGGATACGCCGCCGAGTGATGGTTAGGCTGTTGTCGACCGCAACCCGGACTGGTCGATGTGTTGGAGGCTGGAGCCCCGGCCCGATATGTCGACGGATTTCAATAGTCTGAGACAGTTGCCTGTCGTCAAACCCGTCGCGTCGGTGGTTTGGAATAGTCTGAATGAAGGGTTGTGCGGTGGCCACATCGCGTTACCGTCGCAATCCGATATGAGTAACCCGTTGAGGGAGAGGGAAGAACTGTGCCCACGTCCGGCAGCCGCCTTTTCACCAGTGAGTCCGTGACCGAAGGTCATCCGGACAAGATCTGTGACGCCATCAGCGATTCCATCCTCGACGCACTGCTCGCGGCGGATCCGCGCAGCCGGGTCGCGGTGGAAACTCTCGTTACCACCGGCCAAGTCCACGTCGCGGGTGAGGTCACTACATCGGCTTATGCGGATATTCCGAAAATCGTCCGCGAAAAGGTTCTGGAAATCGGATACGACTCGTCGGCAAAGGGATTCGACGGAAATTCCTGCGGTGTGAATATTGCGATCGGCGCGCAGTCGCCGGATATCGCACAGGGCGTCGATACCTCGCACGAGGCGCGCACCGCCGGATCGGATGACGAGATCGAGCGCCAGGGCGCGGGCGACCAAGGCCTGATGTTCGGCTACGCCAATACCGATACTCCCGAGCTGATGCCGTTGCCGATCGCACTCGCACACCGGCTTTCGCGTCGGCTGACCGAGGTCCGCAAGTCGGGTGTGCTGCCATACCTGCGTCCGGATGGCAAGACCCAGGTGACCATCGAGTACGACGGGAATCGCCCCGTTCGCCTCGACACGGTCGTCATCTCCACCCAGCATGCCGCCGATATCGACCTGGACAACCTGCTGGCACCCGATATCCGCGAGAAGGTCGTCGACGTCGTGCTGGCCGATCTCGATCTGCCCGCGCCGCTGGATGTCTCCGATATTCGCCTGCTGGTCAACCCCACCGGCAAGTTCGTCCTCGGTGGTCCGATGGGCGATGCGGGCCTGACCGGTCGCAAGATCATCGTCGACACCTATGGCGGGATGGCGCGCCACGGTGGTGGCGCATTCTCCGGTAAGGATCCGTCGAAGGTGGACCGTTCGGCCGCCTACGCCATGCGCTGGGTCGCCAAGAATGTGGTCGCGGCCGGTCTTGCGGACCGGGTCGAGGTCCAGGTCGCCTACGCCATCGGCAAGGCCGCACCGGTCGGCCTGTTCGTCGAAACCTTCGGCACCGAGAAGGTCGATCCGTCGCGCATCGCCACGGCTATCACCGAGGTCTTCGATCTGCGCCCCGGCGCGATCATCCGCGACCTCGACCTGCTGCGCCCGATCTACGCGCCGACCGCCGCGTACGGCCACTTCGGCCGCACCGATGTCGACCTGCCCTGGGAGCACACCGACCGTGCGGACAAACTGCGTGCGGCCGTAGGCCTGTAGGAGCGGCTGAGAAGGATATGTCGACCTGTCTTGGGAGGCCCTGCCTGATGCGTGCGGACAAACTGCGTGTGGCCGTGGGCGTGTAGGAGCGGCTGAGAAGGATATGTCGACCTGTCTTGGGAGGCCCTGCCTGATGCGTGCGGACAAACTGCGTGTGGCCGTGGGCGTGTAGGAGCGGCTGAGATGGATACGTCGACCTGTCTTGGGAGGCCCTGCCTGATGCGCGCGGCCGTAGGCCTGTAGTTAAACGGGGCCGCGTGCACCAATCCACAGCGGATCTCACCGCCACGGCTCCGATGGAAGCCGGAGCCGCGACGACGCACGATTCGACAGCAGCGGGACACCCGATCGCACGGGTGCTCCCGCTGCTGTCGCCTGCTCACCTGGACCGCGACTTCGACTATCTGGTGCCGCCGGAATTGGACGAAATCGCCCAACCCGGTGTCCGAGTCCGCGTCCGCTTCGCGGGGCGACTCGTCGACGGGTACCTGCTGGCCCGTCTGTCCCAGAGCGACCACACCGGCAAACTGGTCAAACTCGAACGCGTGGTCTCGGCCGAACGCGTTCTGACCCCGGAAATCCTGCGCCTTGCCACCGCCGTAGCCGCCCGCTACGCAGGCACCCGTGCTGACGTCCTACGCCTCGCGATTCCGCCGCGCCACGCGCGCACCGAGAACGGCGGCTCGAAGAAGGTGGTCGAACCCGAAGAGCCGCAGCAGGATTCGGCCGACTCAACTGACGACGGCCCCGAGAGGTCTATTAGTCGAGCGACACGGACGCCGATTCCTTCGCGCGGGCCGGCTCGCGCATCCGGAACCTTGCGCGCGTCGCTCGATCGTCGACTTGCCGACGATTCCGCAGTCGAACCGCCCGCGGCCGCATCGTCGTCGCAGAGTTCGTCGTCGCAGGATCCGGTGCCGGTAGGCGACTCGGCGGCGTCGCAAGCCGAGACCGTCCGGCCCGCCGAAACTCTGAATGCCGCAGCGGCCGTGGTGGATTCCAGCGACCCGCAGTCGGTGGGTGATGCTGCTACAGCGGACGAATCTGGCGAATCCGCTGCCTCCGTTGATGTGATCGCAGAGCTCGATTATTCCGCCGATGCGCGTACGGCACGGGGCGAGGCGGTCGATGTAGCACAGGTTCGATCCTCTACTGGTTCGGTGCCCGCGCGGTCGGCAGACAGTGTGGCTGGGGCGCCGGTGTCGGATCCGATCGAATTGATGGCGGATTCTGGTGCTGTGGCGTCGGTAGGGCCGGCGGGTGCAGGTTCTGCCGATGCTGGCAACGCAAGAGATGCGGAGGCGGCGGGGGCTGGGGCGGAGGCGCTGTCGGATTCGATCGAATTGATGGCGGATTCTGGCGCTGTGGCGTCAGCAGGGCAGGCTGGTGCTGGTCCTGGCGCTGCCGGAGCAGGGGCGGCTGCGCCGGAGGGTTTGCGCGTTGTCGATGCCGCCGAAGCGGCGAATACTGCTGCGGCGCCGGCTGATTCGAGCGGCAGGGAGCTGCCGGACGGGGTGGATCTGCAGATTTGGGAGCGATACATTCATGGGGCAGCGTTTGTATCAGCGCTGGGGCAGGGGAAAGGGGTGCGGGCGGGGTGGCAGGCGGTACCGGGAGAGGATTGGGCGCGGCGGTTGGCGGAGTTGGCGGCGGTCGTCGTCGGTCGGGGGCGCAGTGCGATTCTGATGGTGCCGGATCAGCGGGATCTGGATCGGGTATTGGCCGAATGTGTTCGGCTGGTGGGCGATTCGGCGGTCGGATTGGCGGCGGGGTTGGGACCGGCGGCGCGGTATCGGCGGTGGTTGGCGGCATTGCGGGGAACTGCGCGAGTGATTGTCGGGACGCGCAGTGCGGTGTTCACGCCCGCGGCCGACCTCGGGCTGATCGCGATCTGGGATGACGGGGACGACACCTATGCCGAGCCGCGCGCGCCGTATCCGCATGCGCGCGAGGTCGCGATGCTGCGGGCACACGAGACCGGTGCGGCCTTCGTAGCTGCCGGATTCGCCCGGACGGCGGAGATCCAAGCGGTGGTCGATTCGGGGTGGGCCCACGATCTGGTCGCCGATCGTGCCGTGGTGCGTAAATTTTCGCCGCGTATCAGTGCGCCGGGCGACTCGGATATCGCGATGGAGCGAGACCCGGTCGCGCGGGCGGTCCGCATTCCTGCCGTTGGTTACGCTGCCGCGCGATCCGCACTCGCGGAAGGGGCGGCGGTCCTGGTGCAGGTACCGCGGCGCGGCTACATTCCGGCGCTGGCCTGCGCGAAATGCCGCACGCCCGCACGATGTCGGCACTGCAACGGCCCGCTCGCCCTGCCGGATGGGCGAGCCGGGCATCGCAGCGAGACGGCGCATAGTCCCGCGTGCCGCTGGTGCGGAATCACCGAGGCCGCATACCGCTGTCCGGTGTGCGCGTCCCGGGCGCTGCGCGCGGTGCTGATCGGCGCGGTTCGCACCGCTGAGGAGCTCGGTCGGGCTTTTCCCGGTGTGCCGATTCGTGGGTCCAGCGGCGGCGCGATACTCGACACGGTGGAACCGGGCCCGCAGGTAATTGTCGCGACTGTCGGTGCGGAGCCGGTGCTGCCCGGCGGCTATGGCGTCGCGCTGCTGCTCGACGGTTGGGCGCTACTGAGTCGCGCGGACCTGCGCGCCGCCGAGGATACGCTGCGCCGCTGGATGTCGGCCGCCACCCTGGTGCGCAATCACGGTCAGGTCATCGTCATGGCCGAACCCTCGCTGCCCACCGTCCAGGCGTTGCTGCGCTGGGACCCACTCGGCCACGCCCGCGCCGAGGTGGCCAGCCGCGCCGAAGTCGGCTTCCCGCCCGCCGTGCGGATGGCCGCGATCGACGGGACTTCCGATTCCGTCGCCGAATTGCTCTCCGCCGCAAAGCTTCCCGACAATGTCGACCTACTCGGCCCGGTGCCACTCCCGCCCGGCGCGCGCAAACCCTTCGACAGTGGCGATACCCCGGCCGAAGTCGAACGCATGCTCCTGCGCGTGAACCGCAGCTCCGGCGCTGCCTTAGCTCGCGCCCTCACCGCTGCCCAGGCCGTCCGCAGCACTCACCGCTCCGACGCCCCTCTCCGAGTCCAAATCGACCCGGTCGACATCGGCTGAGACCCGAACCGCAGCCCGGCGCGCACCGTCGCCTACGACCACTTCCAACTTGCCCGGAACAGGCGCGAGCAGCACATATCGTGCGTAGCCAGCGGCGCCGTTTTCGCGAGGTTGCGGACATGGTCCCAACAGATCGAAAGAGACTGCCCCCGTCCACTTCGTGCTACAGATCCGAGTGCCCCCGATATCGAACGGCTCCGGGGCGAGCAGAACGATCCGTATCGCGCGGAGTCCCCGGCCGGATCGATGGGCACCCAGAGACCAAGCGGAAATCGATACGCCGATGCGCTTCAATAGGCGAGCAATGGCGGACAACAAGCCTTCGTCGATGATCTCGACGAGTCGCTGCTCGCCCTCGGCGTCGATGTGCGAGATCGCCAGGGCGAGCAGCAAATGCGCAACGGTGGCCAGTGTCAGCCGAAGATGGCGCGATTGCGTTGCGCCCATTCGGCATACGAGGTCGCGCGCCGCCCGAGTACCCGTTCGACATCGGTGCTGACCTGCTGCTCGGCGGGCGTCGGTGTGCCGAGGATATCGAGCGTGCCATCCGCGACATCGTCCGGCATGAATCGCAACATGCCGGAACGCGCCTGCTCGCGGGTCAATTCGACGAACCGCAGCGGGGTTCCCAACGCGGCTTCGACGACACGCGCCTGCTGACGCGGACTGATCGCGGCGGGACCGGTCAGTTCGTAGGTGCGTCCGGAATGTCCGTCCGTGCGCAATACGGTCGCCGCGACTTCGGCGATATCGCCGGGATCGATCGCGGGCAGCGCGACATCAGCGAAGGGTGCGGCAATCAATTGCTCGGCCCGGATCGACTCGATCCACGCGTAGGTGTTGGAGAAGAATCCGGTGGGCCGCAGAATCGTCCAGTCCACCTCCGATCGCTGCAGCGCGGACTCGAACGCATGCAGTCGCGCATGTGAGGCGAGTCCCGGCCGCGTACCCGTCGCCTGCGACGAGAGCAGCACCATCTTCTTGACTCCGCCCGCCGCGGCGACCTCGATGAACCGCACCGGATCGGGTCCGGTCACCAGTTGAGGTCCGGTCAGCAGCAGGAAAAGGGCCTCCGCGTTTTCGACTGCGGGGGAGAGGCTTTCGGGATCCGCCAGATCAGCCCGCCGATGCCGAACGCCGTCGGGCACCGCGATGTCCTGAGTCCCACGGGATACGGCGGTCACCTGCTCGCCGGCGGCGGCAAGGTGCTGGACGAGGGTTCGTCCGATATTGCCGGTCGCTCCGGTCACTACGATCACGTTCACTCCTGAGTTAGTTAACTGACTAAATCGACCGTAGCCGATGTAGCGCAAGCTTGTCTATAGTTAGTTGTATGACTAACTCGGTCGAAGGTCGGCGCATGACGCCCAAGGCGGGCAAGCGGGAACGTCTCGCCGCCGCGGCCGCCCAGGTGTTCCACGAGCAAGGTGTCGAGAAGACGACCATCGCCGATATCGCGCGGGCCGCCGAGGTTCCGCTCGGCAATGTGTACTACTACTTCAAGACCAAGGATCAGCTGGTGGAGGCCGCACTCGGCGCACATGCGCGGACGCTGCAGGAGTTGATCAGCGCGCTGGAGTGCTACGACGAGCCGCAAGACCGGCTGAAGGCGCTGGTTCGCGGCTGGGTCGACCAACGAGACAGTGCCGCGCAATTCGGTTGCCCCACCGGAACTCTGGCCTCGGAGCTGGGCAAACGTGGCGACGGGCTGGAGCTGGCGTCGGCGGCGAGTATTCGCAGGCTGCTCGAGTGGATCGAGCAACAGTTCATCGCGATGGGTCGCGCGGATGCGAGGGAGCTCGCCGTTGCGCTGTTCGCCGCCTATCAGGGGATCTCGTTGCTGACCAATACTTTCCGCGACCCTCAACTCATGGTGACCGAGGGGCTTCGGCTCGAGCGCTGGATCGATTCGCTTGCGTCCTAACCGCTGCGGTTGCCAGCCGCAGGTGCCGACCGGCATTCGGCAGTTCGTTGGCAACTTGCTCAACCGGCGCATTCCGTGCATGTGACAAGTCCCTACACGGCTTGGTCGACGAAGTGTGGCCGTTCCTCATATCGGAGCACCCGGTCGGTTCGTGTCGCCTATCACTCTTGCGTGCGATGCATTGCCGATATATCGTCGATAATGTGAGATATACACGAGAGCCCAAGGAGGCTGACATGGAAAACATCGAATACGGAGAATTCAGAGGTCGGGGTCGCTGGCGCAAGCCGGGGCACGACGAGGGTGACGCCGGTCGTCGCCAGCATCGCCGCGGTGGGCGGCACGGTTTCGGACCCGAGTTCGGACCGGGTTTCGGTCCTGGTTTCGGGCCGGGCTTCGGACGTGGGCGCGGTCGCGGCGGTCGGGGCAGGCGCGGCGACGTACGTGCCGCGGTGTTGTTGCTGCTCACCGAGCGTCCGATGCACGGCTACGAGCTGATTCAGCAGATCAGGGAGCGCAGCGATGATGTCTGGCGCCCGAGTCCGGGATCCATCTACCCGGCGCTCGCGCAGCTCGAGGATGAGGGGCTGGTGCTCATCGAGAAGGTCGCCGGTCGCAAGACCGCCAAGCTCACCGATGCGGGCGAGACCTATGCCGCCGAGCATCGCGACGAACTCGGCGATCCGTGGGCTGATGTCAAAGAGGATGTCGGCACCCAGGCAATGGATCTGCGCGCGCTCATCGGACAGCTGATGGGTGCGGCTGCTCAGGTCGCGGCGGCGGGTACTGCGCAGCAAGCGACTCGGGCCGCGGAGGTGCTGACCGAGGCGCGCAAGTCGCTATACCGCATTCTCGCCGAGGACGACGCCCCCGAAAAGTGATGGCAATGTGAAATATCGCCTGAGCGTGCACTTTTCGAGCCGATCGGGTACATCATTGTGATATGGAACAGCCAAGTTGGTCGTGGGGTTGGGGAGTATCACAGTTCAGGCGTGCGGTGTCTGCCGGTGTCTTGGCCGGAGCCGTCTTCATCGGCTTCGGCGCGGCACCCATAGCGGGTGCCGAACCAGCTGATCCCGCGCCGGTGAGTGCGCCGATCGCCGGATATCGCCCGCCGGATGTACCCACCCAGACCGGCCCGTTCCAATCGGACCATCTGGCAGCCGCGGTGTATCAGAAGGCGCACAAGAACATTGCCCCGGCCGGTACCAACGACTTCGATTGCAAGCCGACGCGCGAGCATCCCCGCCCGGTCGTCCTCGCACACGGCACCGATTCCTCGGCCTACTCCGACTGGGCGGCCATCGGTCCGCAGATTTCGGCGCTCGGCTTCTGTGTCTTCGCACTCAATTACGGCGGTGCACCCGGCAAAGACACCTGGGGCACCGAGGACATGTGGGTCAGCGCCTACCAGTTCGGCGCATTCGTCGACCAGGTACTGGCCGCTACCAATGCCACCCAGGTCGACATCGTGGGATTTTCCCAGGGCGCCAACGTCACTCGCTACTACGTGAACAAGCTCGGCGGCGCGCCGAAAGTCGGTCAGTGGATCGGCCTCGCATCGCCGAGCTACGGCGGGGTGATGTACGGACTGGTGCCGATGGCACAGTCGATTCCGGGTGTGCTGCAGGCATTCGCGCAGGTCACCTCGCTCGCCGCGGTGCAGCAGGTGCAGGGGTCGTCGCTGATGGTCGAACTCAATGCGGGCGGTGACACCGTGCCCGGCCCGCACTACGTGACCATCGGCAGCCGTGTCGACGAGATGATTCAGCCGTTCAGCAATATCGCCCTGCATGGCCCGAACGCGGAAAATATCGCACTGCAGGACGAGTGTCCGGTCGACCAGACGGGGCACTTCCACATGGTCTACGACCCATTCGTGCAGGAACTGCTGCTGCGGACGCTGGACCCGGTCCACGCACCCGCTCCCACGTGTCGGGAGGTGCCGCTCGGCACTGGCATCCCCGAGGTCATCATCGCCGGACATTCCTGAATCCTGGCGACCGGGCGGAGGCATCGATCCTTCGCCCGGTTTTTGCTGTCCGTACCGCACTTACGCCGTATGGGAGGATTCGTAGATGCCCGCCGAAGTCGAGTCTCGAATCCCGTTGAGCCGGATGCGAGTACTTTCCGCGGCGATCGGCATTGCCGACGAGAGTGGTATCGAAGCGCTGACGATGCGTCGGTTGGCAGAACTGCTCGGGGTCGAGGCGATGTCGCTGTATCACCACGTGGCCAATAAGGAAGACGTGATCGACGGCATGGTCGATGTCATTGTGGGGGAGATCAACCAGGCCGTTTCCGACATCGATGCGCCCGCTGCCGCTGCCGCCTGGAAGCAAGCCGTGCGGCAGCGGATTCTGTCGGCGCGCGAGGTGCTGCTCAGACATCCGTGGGCGCCTGGTGTGTTTCAGACGCGGACCAATACCAGCCAGGCCGTGCTGCGCTACTACGACGGCCTGCTCGGGCTGATGCGCGCGGGCGGTTTCTCCTACGACCAGACTCACCATGCGATGCATGTGCTCGGTAGTCGGGCACTGGGTTTCACCCAAGAGTTGTTCGATCCCAGCGACGGAGCCGTCGATGCGGAAGCAGTTGCCGCGCTCGACACAATGGCCGAGGCGCTCCCGAATCTGGTCGGGATGCTGCGCGAGGTCGCCCACGACGATCCGGACTCGACGCTCGGTTGGTGTGATGACCAGTTCGAATTCGAATTCGCGCTCGATCTGATTCTCGACGGTCTCGACCGTTTGCGTGAGGCTGCTTGATCCGCAATGACTTGGGTCGGCGTGACTCGGCGCGGCCATTGACTAGCCTTACGACGTAAGTTTACCTTACGTCGTGAGGCTCATGAGCGCGGGCTGCGTCTCGGTGCCGAGATCTGAGGAGAACACGATGAAGGCCTATGTCCTTCGTGCATTCGGGCCACCGGAGCAGCTGACTCTCACTGATATCGATCGGCCGGTACCCGCCGACGACGAGGTATTGGTTCGCGTGCGGGCAACCTCGGTACAGCCCTATGACTGGCATTTCCTGCGCGGAGAGCCATATATCGCGCGGTTGATGGGTGGGGGCGTCGGATTGCGTAAGCCGTCCATCGCCATCCTCGGCGCCGACGTGGCGGGCGTGGTCGAAGGCATCGGCAAGGCGGTGACCGGATTCCGGCCCGGCGATGAGGTATTCGCGATGCTCAGAGGCGGTGGCTTCGCCGAGTACGTATGTGTCAGGGCAAGCGACTTGGCGCCGAAGCCGAAGAATCTGTCGTTCGAGCAGGCGGCCGCGGTACCGCTGGCGGCAATTACCGCGTTGGTGGCACTGCGTGACGAGGGACGGATCGAAGCTGGGCAGCGGGTATTGATCAATGGCGCCTCTGGAGGCGTCGGCACGTTCGCCGTGCAACTCGCGCATGCGTTCGGCGCGGTCGTCACCGGTGTTTGCGGCACGCGGAACATCGCGCTGGTCCGCTCGCTCGGCGCGGATGCGGTGATCGACTACACCGCAGCGGATTTCACGCGCAATGGGCAGCGTTACGACCTGCTGGTGGATATCGCGGGAAGCCGCTCGATGTCGGCATGCCGCCGCGTGCTGACTGCCCAGGGCACTTATGTCGCGGTTGGCGGCCCGGCGGGTCGTTGGCTGCAACCTGCCGGACGGATGTTCGCGGCCTTGGCGCTCGGGCCGTTCATCTCGCAGCGAGTGGCATGGGCGGAGGTGACCCGATGCACTCGCAACAGGGAAAATCTCGTGGCGCTTACCGAGCTCATCGAGGACGGAAAGATCACCCCGGTCATCGACCGGACCTATCCGTTCATCGAAATACCCGCGGCCGTGCGATACCAGAGCAAGGCCATGCCGCGGGAAAGGTGGTCGTGGTCGGCGACTAGCGGATCAACGGCGCCTGCCGTGCAGGTAGTCGCTGACCACTGCGGCACCGAGTCCGTCCAGATCCGGCGCCACCACCCGCCCGCCGCTGCGCCGTGCGACCACATCGACGAATGCGGCCAGGCTCGGGTCCTCGCCGAGCATGAAGACGGTAACCGATGCGCCGAGTTTGGCCAGGGCATCGACCTGGGCCATCGTCACGGCCAGCGTGCGCGGTGCGGTCGGCCAGTTGAAGTAGGCCGCGCCGTTCGGCTCCAGGTGCGCGGTCGGCTCCCCGTCGGTCACCACGAGCACGACGGGCACCGCGTCCGGATGTCTGCGCAGATGGCGTGCGGCCAGCAGCAGTGCGTGGTGCAGGTTGGTGCCTTGTTCCCAAACGCCTTCCAGCGCGGTCAGTTCGCCGATATCGACGGTGGTGGCGTGCCGACCGAAGGTGATCAGACTCAGTGCGTCGGAGCGGAATCGGGTACTGATCAACTGATGCACCGCGAGGGCGGTGCGCTTCATCGGCAGCCACCGGCCTTCCTGCACCATCGACCACGAGGTGTCGACGCAGAGTGCGACCGCAGCCCGCGAGCGCTGCTCGGTTTCCATGATCTCGACATCGGATACATCGAGCCCGACGCTGCGACTGCCCACCGACATCGAACGCAATACCGCATTGCGCACGGTCTTCGGTACGTCCCACGGTTCGGTATCGCCGAACTGCCAGGCCCGGGTAGCGCCCGTCGGCTCGCCCGCCGCACCGGCCAACCGGGTGTCCCGCTCGCCGCGCCGAGACCGCAACTGCCCGATGACATCGCGCAGCGCGGTCTCGCCGAGCCGTCGTAAAGCCTTGGGCGTCAACCGCAATGACCCGTCCGGTGCCCGTTCGAATACGCCCTGTCTGCGCAGTTCGCGTTCCAGTTCGGCCAGTCGCGCGGCATCCACACTGGCATCGTCGCCGAGTTGGCGGGCCAGGGCGTCCAGATCGATATCCTCGAGACTGGCACCCGGATACGACTGGCTGAGCTGCTCGGCGAGCGCATCCAGTTCGGCGAGATCCTGCAGCGCTTGGGTGCCCGCACCGAGGCCCAACGGGTCGTTGCCGCGAAACCGTTGGCCGGAGTCCCAGTCCTCGCCAGGCCGCAGTTCCCGGAGGGCGGCGTCGAGGGCGGTGACCTGCTGGGCAATGCGCGGATCGCCGAATGCCTGCCCGATCAGTTCGGCCAGTTCGGCTTGCTGCTCGGCCGACATCGAGTTCAGCATGCGCTGTGCGGCGGCGGACCTGGCGGCGAGCGCATCGATCAGCTCATCGATATTGCGCGGATTCTCTGGGAAGAATTCGCCGTGTTCGGCCATGAATTCGGCGAATTGCTGTTCGGTGTCCTCGCCGCGTGCATGCGCGGCGAGCAGGTCGTTCAGATCGGACAGCATCCGTCCGACGCGCTCGACGTCCTCGGGTGTGGTGTTCTCCAGCGCCTGTTTCATGCCCTGGAACCGGGATTCGAGCAGTTCCTGACCGAGCAGGTCACGGATCTTCTGGTAGTTCGCCCTGCCGGTTTCGGATCGCCACTGGTATTCGGCCAGCTCGTTGACCGCGGCCGCGGTGCTCGGCGGCAATGCGTCCAGCTGTGCTTCGGCGAATCTGGCGTCGTCGGAGGGATCCGGGAACAATTCGCGGCGTTCCGCTTTCAGAGCCTGCTCGAGCAGTTCACGGACCTGTTGCAGGGTGCCGTCGAGCCGGTGTCGTCGACTGATCTCCGCGCGGCGCTGCCACACCTGCCGGGTGAGCTCATCGAGCCCCCGCATTTCCCGCATACCGCGGCGCAGCAGCTCCTCCAATGCGGTGCGGGGCGAACTGCCCTCCATCACGTCGCGCCCGATCTGGTCCAGCGCTTCGCGCAGATCCAGCGGGGGCGCGAGCGGATCGGGCCCATCGTGATACGGCCCGTAGGCGTAACGGTCCGGGGCGGTCACGAGCCGTACACCGCGACGCCGTCGTCGGAATCCTTGGCGATCTGGCGAGCCAAGTAGAGGGCTTCCAGCGCGAATTCGACCGCCGATGCAATCCGAGCAGGCGGTTCGTCCGCGCCGACCCCGAGCCGACGCGCGACCTCGTGCAGGACCGGCAGTTCCGGCAACGCGGACAGCACATCCTTGCCCGGTACGCGTTCGCCGGTGGTGACCAGATGACCGTCGCCGACCGCCTCCGCCAACGGCCGCAGATTCAGCCCACCCAGCAGTGCACTCCCGGCCTCGGCGAATGAACGCCGCATCAGGTGTGTGAGGTGCTCCTGCTCGCGTCCTTCCTCACCGGACTCGAATTCCAGTTTGCCGCGCAATACCGCGGGTACGGATTCCAGGTCGACAGGCCGTGCGACGGCGGGGTGTTCGCCGGTCAGCGCCGACCTGCGCAGTGCGGCAGCGGCCACCGTTTCCGCGGCGGCGACCGCGAATCGAGCGGACACACCGGAGCGCTGGTCGATCGCGGACGATTCGCGCAGATGCCGTACGAACCGGGCGAGTACCTCTATCAGCGGGTCGCCGACCTCGGCGACTAGTTCGGCCTCCTGCCGGACCAGCGCCACCTCGGCCGACACGCTCAGCGGATAGTGGGTGCGGATCTCCGCGCCGAACCGGTCCTTCAGCGGGGTGATGATACGGCCGCGGTTGGTGTAGTCCTCGGGGTTGGCGGTGGCGACGAGCAGCACGTCCAGCGGTAGTCGCAGCGTGTAACCGCGGACCTGGATATCGCGCTCCTCCATCACATTGAGCAGCGCGACCTGAATGCGTTCGGCGAGATCGGGCAGTTCGTTGATAGCGACAATGCCGCGGTGGGCGCGCGGCACGAGTCCGAAGTGGATGGTCTCGGGGTCCCCCAGGCTGCGCCCCTCGGCCACCTTGACCGGGTCGACATCGCCGATGAGGTCACCGACGGAGGTATCCGGCGTGGCGAGTTTCTCCGCATAGCGCTCGGCGCGATGCCGCCAGGTGACCGGCAGGTCATCGCCCAATTCCTCGGCCAGTCGGCGACCGGCCGGGCTGATCGGCGCGAGCGGATGCTCGCCCAGTTCGGTACCCGCGATGACCGGGGTCCACTCGTCGAGCAGGCCGATCATGGTGCGCAGCAGCCGGGTCTTGCCTTGGCCGCGCTCACCGAGCAGGACGACATCGTGGCCGGCCAGCAGCGCACGTTCCAGCTGCGGCAGGACGGTTCGATCGAAGCCGACGATGCCCGGCCACGGATCGTCGCCGGAACCCAACCGGGACAACAGGTTCTCGCGAATCTCGGACTTCACGCTGCGCGGCAGATGGCCGCCAGCGCGCAACTCGCCGACCGTGGTCGGCAGGTGCTCAGGAACAATCACCCCATCGACGCTACGTCGGTTCGGCGATGTGGTCGACGTTCAGCCGCGCTCGAAACACGCCGGAAATAACCTTGACAGGCACCGGCCGTCGGTGCTGTTTCCATGATCGGCCTACGGGTACGTCGACATGGCACAGGTCGAGCAAGAGGGCGGTTCCGATGCGGAATGACGACACCGCAGAACCCGAGGAGCACCACACCCCTCGCGGGACGGAGCGGGGCCACCGGGACTTGGTCGCGCAACCCCACACCACCGACGAAGGCGGACCGATCGTTACCGCGGAAGCGGCGGCGGCGCGGGCCAGTACGGCGCAGAACCCGCTTGGCAAGCCAGGGCGACGATTCGATCCGCGATCGCCGTTCATGGTCGGCATGGCGGGCGCCGCCGGAGTGGCGGTGACCTACGGCGCGATCCAAGCACTTATCGCAGTGAGTCAAGTTCTGGTCTTGATCACCATCGCGTTGTTCCTGGCAATAGGGTTGGAGCCGGTCGTGTCGTGGTTGGTTCGGCCGTGGTTTCCACGATGGGCTGCCGTGACCGCCGTGTTCCTGGTCGCGATGGGATTGCTGGCCGGGTTTCTCGCGGCCGCGATACCGCCACTGATCACCCAGGGCAGCGCGCTGGTCCACAATGCTCCGGACTACGTCGACCATCTCGCGCAACGATATCCACTGATCGATACGCTCAACACTCGCTTCCATCTCCAGGACCGCGTCCAGCAAGGACTCGGATCCGATCCCTCGAAGCTGGCCGGTGGCATCCTCGGCGCGGGCCGTCTCGTATTCAGCATCGTCAGCGGCACGGTGGTCGTCACGGTGCTCACCGGCTACTTCATGGCTAATTTCGCACAGGTTCGAACTTCGATCTACCGGCTGTTTCCGCGCTCGCGCCGACCTCGGGCGATCCTGATCGGCGACGAGATCTTCGTGAAGGTCGGCGGCTACATCCTCGGCAATCTGTTCATTTCGCTGATAACCGCGGTGTTGACCTTCGTCTGGCTGCTGATCTTCGACGTGCCCTATCCGCTCTTATTGGCCGTCCTGGTTGCCGTCCTTGATTTGATCCCGGTGGTGGGCTCCACCCTGGCCGGAATCATCGTCGCCATGGTCGCGCTCACCGTATCTCTGCCCGTCACGGTGGCAACCATCATCTTCTTCATCGTCCTGCGGTTGTTCGAGGACTACGTACTGGTGCCCAGAATCATCGGGAGAACCGTGCAGGTGCCGGCGATCGTGACCGTCGTGTCGGTTCTGCTCGGCGGTGCTTTGCTCGGGATCGTCGGTGCTCTGCTAGCCATTCCGGTCGCTGCCGCGGTGCTGCTGATTTTCAGTGAAACGGTGTTGCCTTCTCTGGATGAGCGCTGACTACCTCTGCTGCTTCGCACGGAAATATGCGGTCGCCTTCGGGCGGCCGGGCGGAGGGCTGAACACCCCGCCCGGACCGCACTGGAGTTCTACCAGCTTTTTCCCGTTCAGTCGGGGAGATCGGTGTGAACGGTGTCGCTCTCTAGAATGAGTCGACCGTATTCATCGTTTTGGGGAGCCGCCACCGTGACCATTCAGCCCGTTCGCCTCTTCGGCGATCCCATCCTGCGATCACGTGCGGCGGAGGTCACCGAATTCGATCGTGAGCTGCGGCAGTTGGTCACCGATCTGACCGAGACCATGCACGATGACGGCGGGGTCGGGATGGCCGCTCCGCAGATCGGCGTCGGTCTGCGGGTTTTCGTCTACGACACCGAGGACGCCAGCGGACATTTGATCAATCCGACCTACGAGGTGGTCGGAGCGGAGGAGCAGGTCGGGCCCGAGGGCTGCCTGTCGATTCCCGGGCTGCGCTATGACACGCGTCGCGCCCTGCGGGTACGGGCCGCCGGTGTCGACGTGAACGGTAAGCCGGTGGAATTCGCGGCCGAGGGCCTGCTGGCCAGGTGCGTGCAGCACGAGACCGATCATTTGGACGGTGTGCTGTTCATCGATCGGCTCGATCCCGCCCAGCGCAAGGAGGCCATGCGCACCATTCGCGAATCCGATTGGTTCAGCGCGGGTATCACCGTGCGGAGTTCGCGTGCACTCGGCTCGACCGAGGCCGGACCGTTCGGACGGGGTCGCTGATGCGCATCGTCTTCGCGGGCACACCGGAACCGGCCGTCCCGCCGCTGCAGCGTTTCATCGATTCCGAGCGGCACGAGGTGCTCGCCGTGCTGACCAGGCCCGATGCGATCGCCGGGCGCGGGCGCAAGGTGCAACGGTCGCCGGTCGGGCGGCTCGCCGATGAGCACGGCATTCCGGTGCTGACGCCACGGCGCCCCGCCGAGCCCGAATTCATCGAGCAGCTCACCGAATTGGCGCCCGACTGTTGTCCGGTGGTGGCTTACGGTGCGCTACTGCCGCAGCAGGTCCTCGATATTCCGCGCTTCGGTTGGATCAATCTGCACTTCTCGCTGCTGCCCGCGTGGCGTGGCGCGGCGCCGGTGCAGGCAGCCATCGACGCGGGCGACGAGATCACCGGCGCGTCCACGTTCCGGATCGAGGCCGGCTTGGACACCGGGCCGGTCTTCGGTGTCGTGACCGAAAAGATCGCGGTGACCGATACTGCGGGCGCGTTGCTCGACCGGCTCGCGAACAGCGGGGCGGTACTGCTCGAGAAGACGCTCGACGGCGTGGAAGACGGGACGCTGCAAGCGGTTCCCCAAGCCCAGGACGGTGTTTCCTATGCGCCCAAGGTACCGGTCGAGGCCGGACATATCCGCTGGGATCAGCCCGCGCTGGCGATCAACCGCCGCATTCGCTCGGTCACTCCCGCACCCGGTGCCTGGACCGAGGTCAACGGCACCCGCTTGAAGGTCGGTCCGGTCGAGATGGTCGAGGAAGTCCTGCCAGAACGGACGATCGAGGTCCGCAAATCCGGCGTCTTCGTCGGCACCGCGACTACCGCGGTCCGCCTCGATCAGGTCCAGCCACAGGGCAAACGCATGATGTCCGCTCTCGACTGGGCCCGCGGCGCACGCCTGCAGCCCGGCGCGGTGGTCGAATGACCACGAATCGCAAGTCCGCCGAGAAATCCGTCGACGGCGGTTGGCTCGCCCGCGCGTCGTCATCGAAAAGTGGTGCACAACGCAAGACTTCGCAGACTACGCCGCGCGACGACGAAGCCCGACCGTCGCGCACCGACCAGAGCCGTGGCGATGGGCCGCGGACCAGAGCAGAGCGGCGGAATATGACCGAACAGCGAAAATCCGCATCATCGGGGGACGGTTCGTCCCAGCGCAGAGACTCGACTTCGGCGCAGCGCAAAGGCTCGGTGCGCGGTGGATGGCAGGGCAGCACCGCGCGGGTCGATCGGGAAGGTACCGCTGCCGGACAAAGGGATCTGGCGAAGCCCGGGAACTCGGCGGCCTCGCCAGACCAGAGTGCGCGTTCGCAGGGCAGCGGTGTGGCATCCGGCGGGCAGCGACGGGGTAATCGGTCGGATTCGGCGAAGTCCGGTTCCGCGGGAGGACACCAAGGGCGGCCGGGTAAGCGGTCTATGGGCGGTGATGAGCGACGGTCGAATCGTGCCGGGAGTTCGGCTTCGACCGCAGGCGGCAGGGCTGGCGGTACTTCGGATCGGACCGCAAATGCACCGAAAGGCCGTGGGCGGCAAAAGGATTCAGTAACCCATGGCGATCCGGTGCGGCTGGTGGCGCGGGATGTGTTGCGGGCGGTGCGGGAGCGGGAGGCTTACGCGAATCTGGTGCTGCCAGGACTGCTGCGCGAGCGGCGGATTTCGGGGCGGGATGCGGCGCTGGCGACCGAACTGACATACGGGGCCTGCCGTTCGCTCGGGTTGCTCGATGCGGTGATCGCGGCGGGCGCTGGGCGGCCGGTTGACGAGATCGATGGGCCGCTGCTGGATGTGCTGCGACTCGGGGCATATCAGTTGCTGCGCACCCGGATCGGGGCGCATGCGGCAGTGGATACCTCGGTGGCCTTGGCGCGCACGGAATTCGGTGCGGGCAAGGCGGGTTTCGTGAATGCCGTGCTGCGGCGGGCGGGGGAGAAGTCCGTCGACGCGTGGGTGGATGAACTCGCGCCGCGAGATCCGGTGGGGCGGTTGGCTTTCGAGTTCGCGCATCCGGTGTGGATCGCGCAGGCGTTCGCGGATGCACTCGGCGCTCGGGCCGGCGAACTGCGGGATGTGCTGGCCGCCGACGATGCTCGTCCGATCGTGCATCTGGTGGCTCGTCCTGGCGATATCACCGCCGAGGAGCTGGCACTGGTGACGGGTGGCGAAGAGGGCAAATGGTCGCCGTACGCGGTCTACCTCGACGGTGGCGGCGATCCCGGCAAGCTGGAACCCGTCCGCGAAGGGATGGCGGCAGTTCAGGACGAGGGCAGTCAGCTTGTCGCGCTCGCACTGACCCGCGCGGAACTGGAGGGTCAGGACAACGGCCGCTGGCTCGACCTGTGCGCCGGGCCCGGCGGCAAAGCGGCCCTGCTGGGTGCGATCGCCGCCATCGACGGCCATCGCGTCGACGCGGTGGAACCGGCCGAACACCGCGCCGAACTCGTCCGCAAGATCGTGCATGACCTACCCGTCGACGTACATGTCGCCGACGGTCGCGAGAGCGGCCTGACCCCCGGCTACGATCGCATCCTCGTCGACGCCCCGTGCACCGGCCTCGGCGCACTGCGTCGCCGCCCGGAGGCGCGCTGGCGGCGGACCCCGGCCGATGTCGCCGAACTGGTCGTGCTGCAACGCGAACTCCTTGCCGCCGCATGGGATCTCCTTCGCCCCGGCGGCGTGATCCTCTACTCGACCTGCTCCCCGCACCTGCTGGAGACCGTCGCGGTGGTGGCCGACGCGGCCCGCCGCACCGACGCCATCCAACTCGACACCCGCGACCTCCTCCCCGGCGTCACCGATGTCGGCGACGGCCCCGGCGCGCAACTGTGGCCGCACCGCCACGGCACCGACGCCATGTTCCTCGCGGCCTTACGCAAGCCTCTCGCGTAGCACCAGACCTCAGATCGCGCGTCCGCCGCGACCGTCGGCCGTGCGACGGTGACAGGTCGCGGGCGGAAGGTGCGAGATGGCGGAGAAGGAGGCCACGGTCGCTTCCGGTGGCCCGGCCTTCTACGCCACCCCACTACGACGGAAACCCCGACATCCTCATCGACCTCGACCGGATCGAGCCCGATCAACTCCGCGAGCTGCTCGACGCCGCCTGGTGGTTGTCGGTGCCCGCGAAACGTCGCAAACGGCAGGCACGCTGACGCGGCTCAGTCGCGGGCGGACTGTTCGCGCAGGCGAGCAAGGGTTTTCGCGAGAATGCGCGAGACGTGCATCTGCGAAATACCCATGCGCTGAGCGATCTGGGTCTGCGTCATCGATTCGAAGAACCGCATGGTGAGTATGCGGCGTTCGCGTTCCGGGAGTCCGGCGAGCAGCGGACGGATCGCCACATACTCCTCCACCCGGTCGAATTGGGATTCCTCTTCGCCGAGGGTGTCCAGTAGCGATGCCTCGGTATCGCGCCCGAGTGAGGCGGCATCGATGGAACTCGGCTGGTAGGCATTGCCGGCGATGACAGCCTGCGTCACCTCGTCGGGATCCACATCGAGTTCGGCCGCAATCTCTTTCGCGGTAGGGGAGCGGCCGAGGGTCTGCGAGAGCGCGTCGATGGCCGCGCCGATGCGCAGATGGGTCTCCTTCACCCGTCTCGGCACCCGCATGGCCCAGGTGTTGTCGCGGAAATAGCGACGCACCTCACCCATGATCGTCGGCACCGCGAACGATAGGAAGTTGGAGCCGCGCGAAATATCGAAGCGGTCCACCGCGTGCACCAAACCGACCCGCGCCACTTGCGTCAGATCGTCGAACGGCTCACCGCGACCACTGAATTTGCGTGCGATGTGATCCGCGAGCGGAATGCACCGGCCGATCAGCTCGGCACGCAGTGCGGTATGCCGCGCGGTGCCCGGTGTACTTGCGGCGAGCTGCTCGAACAGCGCGCCGACATCGTCGTACCCCGCGCCGGACGCCTGGAGGGTTTCGACTTCCTCCGCGGCCTCTTCGGTCAGCACGGGTTCGGTGTCGTCCTGCTCGGCGTCGGACACGATGTTCTCGTCCGCCACTACGCTTTCCCCCGGACCCGACGGAACTCCACCGTCGTCGGATATCCGGATGCGGCCGAGTCGAATGGGTCCTGTGTCGCGTGTACTTCATCGGTGAGCGTGCGCAGTACATGCCAGCCGAAGCTGCGCTGATCCGGCAGCCCCTCCTTCCCGGCGAGGCCGGTCACCTTGACGAGCAATTCGGTATCACCCACGGTGAACCGGCAGTGCAGGCTGGTCGCCGGTGCCGCGACCGCGATCAGCGTCGAGCACACCTCATCCACGGCCAACCGAATATCGGCCACCTCGTCGAGGGTGAAATCGCTGAGCAGCACCAGTGTTTCGGCGAGCCCGCGCACGATCGGCAGCTGCGTCACCGACGCAGCCACCCGAATCTCCACCGGGGTGCTGTAGAGCCCCTGTTCCGCCGAAATGTTGATCACCCTATGCAGGCTACCCACTCCCGGCCGGAGCAACCCTAGGTACCGGTAAGCTCCCGCGATGTGTCCTCTTCGACGTTTACGCGCCCGACCACGCCGATGATCGCCCCTTCCATCCTCGCCGCCGACTTCGCCCGCCTCGCGGATGAGGCGAAAGCAGTGCATGGCGCCGATTGGTTGCATGTCGATGTGATGGACGCGCACTTCGTGCCGAATCTCACCCTCGGACTTCCGGTGGTCGAAAGTCTGTTGAAAGCCACCGACATTCCGCTCGACTGCCATCTGATGATCGACGATCCGGCCCGCTGGGCTCCGCCCTACGCGGAGGCTGGTGCGTACAACGTCACCTTCCATGCGGAGGCGACCGACGATCCGATCGCGGTCGCGCGCGATATTCGCGCGGCCGGCGCCAAGGCGGGTCTTTCGGTGAAGCCGAATACACCGATCGAGCCGTATCTGGAAATTCTGCGGCACTTCGACACATTGCTGGTGATGAGCGTGGAGCCGGGCTTCGGCGGGCAATCGTTCATTGCGGACGTGCTGGAAAAGTCGCGCATCGTGCGCCGACTGGTGGACGCGGGCGAACTGCGTTTGATCGTGGAAATCGACGGTGGCATCAATGCCGACACGATCGAGGCCGCCGCGGAGGCTGGCATCGATTGTTTCGTCGCCGGATCCGCGGTCTACAACACCGCCGATCCGGGTGCGACCGTCGAAAAGTTGCGGCAGCAGGCCGCGGCGCTGCGCAGTTCCTAGCTCGCGAAACTGCTAGCGGGCGGGCGCTTTCCGGCCGCCGATGGCGCGCGTCGCCTCGATCACCGCGCTCAGCGGTGGCAGGGTCTTCGCGTTCTCCGGCGGCTGGATCCAGGTGCGATAGCCGGTGCGCTCGTCGGCCGGTGAGGGCAGCACAACCTGACTCCCGGTGCAGGCAACGGTCGCGTACAGCCGGAACAGCTGCGCGGAGACGGCCGCGCTGAGGGTATCGGCACGGGTCGGACCGGTAATGAAGGTCCAGCGCTCGGCTCGCGGGTGGTGCACCACTGGTGCGGCGATCTGTGCCTGGATGAGCTGCTGCTGCACCTGTTCGCCCAGTTCGGCGGGCATCGTGATCGCGCCGTAATGGACGCCGATATGGAGCAGGATGCGGCGGGACGTCGGGTCGATTGATGCCGGCATATGAAATTCGCGCCGGTACTGCGCGCAGCGAACTTCCAGCGTCGAATCGACAAGGGTGGTCACGCAGCACCCCGATAAGTGTCGAACCTGTTTTGACCCACGGCTGTCTCTGGCTTCCTCGAGTGGTGAATGTCCCTGGATCGAACTCACCGGACCGCGGCGGACCGGGTGGAACCGTTCCGGACTGCATTGCTGGGGTCGAAGTTGAACGGTAGGAATCAGCTGCATAACAATCTTGCGACCATTTTCGGCGCTGCGCAAGGTTTTGGTGTAATCGTGTCTCCGTTGGGTATTAAGACCTGTTCGACGTCAAGTGTGCCGGATGAATTCCGTTCGCGTGGTTGTGAAAATGGGGAACTAATAATCATTGTCGCCGGGGAAACGGCGATATTTCCGCACGGATGCGTAATATTTCGCGTCGAAAAATAATTGCCGCTGGTTCGATGTGAGCCACGCGGCCCTGCGGTCCGCTTTCCCGGCTACTTGCCGAACCTCGGTATATCCACCGACCGTTGGCTGGAACCGCCGTGCCGTCTACGACTCCGCGTCGTTAGGCTGAGGAGGACCGGCGTACCGGCGGGAATAGTCGCCGGATCCCGGTTGTTCGGCAACCGTAGAAACCACGCGACAGGGAGTCAAGGCATGTTCACAGGCATCGTCGAGGAACTCGGCGAGATCGTTGCCACCGAAGAGCTGGCCGATGCCGCTCGGCTGACGATCCGGGGCAAGCTGGTCACTTCCGATGCTGGACACGGTGATTCGATCGCCGTCAACGGCGTCTGCCTGACCGTTGTCGATGTGGTCGACGGTGATTCGTTCACCGTCGACGTGATGCAGGAGACACTGAATCGCTCCAGCATCGGCGGACTCGGCACGGGTTCGCGGGTGAATCTCGAGCGTGCGGCCGCGCTGAACAGCAGGCTCGGAGGCCATTTGGTGCAGGGCCACGTCGACGGTACCGGGACTGTGCTCGCGCGCACACCGTCGGAGAACTGGGAGGTCGTGCGCATCTCGCTGCCCGACGCGATCGCCCGGTATGTAGTGGAGAAGGGTTCGATCACCGTTGACGGTACTTCGCTGACCGTCTCGGGCCTCGGCATCGCCGACGCACCGGCCGCCGACGGCAATCGGGACTGGTTCGAGGTCTCGCTGATCCCGACCACCCTGTCCATGACGAATCTGGGCGCCGCCACCGTCGGCACCACGGTGAACCTGGAAGTCGATGTCATCGCCAAATACGTCGAACGCCTCCAACAGCGCTCCGTCTGATTTGCCGCGCCTGCGGCGCATGGGCTCGGTCCACTCGAACCCGAGACGGACCGCGAACGGTCGCTGGTAAGACAGTAATGATTGCTGAGTTCCCGTGGTGGCCGTCCTGACTCACCGTAAGACTGGCTTCGGGCCTTCAGCGAGATCTGTCGGTCGACCACCACGGGCACTCAGGTACTCACCGGACGTGGTGTTCGTGACTTCATAGGAGCCTGTTCGCACCAGTCACCCATTACTGTCTTGTCCGCCCGCCCGGCTGGTGTGTGCCGTCCTCAACCCCGGTCGAGAGAAAAGGGCAGGCACATTCCCACCATGACACACGCGGTGATCGAAGTCACCGCCGGCATCGACACCCACAAAGACACTCATACCGCGGCTGCGATCGATGCTGCCGGCCGGACGCTGGGTTCGGGCCAGTTCCCCGCCACCCCCGCCGGATACGCACAGTTGCTGTCGTGGTTACAGACACTGGGCACGCTGGTGCTGGTCGGTATCGAGGGCACCGGCGCCTACGGCGCCGGTGTGGCTCGTTACCTGGCGATCAAGAAGGTGGCGATCGTCGAGATCGACCGGCCCGACCGCAAAACCCGCCGCATGCAGGGCAAATCCGATCCGATCGATGCCCTGGCCGCGGCCCGCGCCGCGTTGGCCGGTGAGCGCACCGGCACACCCAAACAACGCGACGGCCTGGTGGAGGCACTGCGTAACCTGCGCGTCGCACGCCGCAGCGCCGTCGCGCAGCGGTCGGATACCCAACGACAGATCAAGTCGTTGATCATCACCGCGCCCGCGCAGCTGCGCACGCGACTGGCGCCGCTGACCGACAGCGAATTGATCAAAACCTGCCTCACCGCACGTCCGGACATACGCAAGGCCGGTGACCCCGCCCACGCTGTCAAGATCACACTCCGACACCTCGCACGCCGTCACAGCGCGCTGAGCGAGGAAATCACCCAACTCGACGCCACAATCAAACCCATTGTCGCCCAAATCAACTCACCACTACTGCAACTACTCGGTGTCGGCCCCGACATCGCCGGCCAACTGCTGGTCACCGCAGGAGACAACCCCGACCGGATACGCTCCGAAAGCGCGTTCGCGATGCTGGTCGGGACCGCACCACTGCCCGCCTCTTCCGGACGCATCGATCGCCACCGCCTCAACCGAGGAGGCGACCGGCAAGCCAACTCCGCGATCCACCGCATCGTCGTCGTCCGCATGCGCTGGGACCCACGAACCCGCGCCTACACCGAACGCCGCACCCAACAAGGCCTGTCCAAAAAAGACATCATGCGCTGCCTCAAACGACTCGTAACACGCGAGATCTACCACGTCCTCAAAACCCCGAAAACCACCACACCACCCCCGAACACAAACACTTGACATCTATAGGAGCATCTCGCTCCGTGGTGGCCGAGCGAGCGGTCGGGGTTCGCCTCAACCCGTCGACTACTGTAATGGGGCACCTATTTCGAGATGGAGCACAACAGACGTGACCAGGTTCGACACCATCGAGCGCGCAGTCGCCGATATCGCTGCCGGTAAGGCGGTCGTCGTCGTCGACGACGAGGACCGTGAGAACGAGGGCGACCTCATCTTCGCGGCGGAAAAGGCGACGCCCGAGCTGGTCGCCTTCATGATTCGCTACACCTCGGGTTATATCTGTGTGCCGCTCACAGGCGAGGATTGCGATCGGCTCGGCCTGCCGCCGATGTACGCGCAGAACCAGGACAAGCACGGCACCGCCTACACCGTGTCGGTCGATGCCAGGGAGGGCATCACCACCGGTATCTCCGGCGCCGACCGTGCCACTACCATGCGACTACTCGCGGACCCGAATGCGAAGGCCGACGATCTGACCCGTCCCGGTCACGTGGTTCCGTTGCGCGCCAAGGAGGGCGGCGTGCTGCGTCGCCCCGGCCACACCGAGGCCGCGGTCGATCTGGCGCGAATGGCCGGATTGCAGCCCGCCGGTGTCATCTGCGAGATCGTGAGCCAGAAGGATGAGGGCCATATGGCCCGCACCGAGGAACTGCGCGTCTTCGCCGATGAGCACAACCTGGCGCTGATCTCCATCGCGGAGATGATCGCCTGGCGGCGCAAGCACGAGAAGCAGGTCATTCGGGTCGCCGAGGCCAGGATCCCCACGGCGCACGGCGAATTCAAGGCCGTCGGCTATCAGAGCATCTACGACGATGTCGAACATGTCGCGCTGGTGCGCGGCGATATCGATGACGGCGACGATGTGCTGGTGCGGGTGCATTCGGAATGCCTCACCGGGGACGTCTTCGGTTCGCTGCGCTGCGATTGCGGTCCGCAGTTGGACGCGGCACTGGAGATGGTGGCCCAGGAGGGTCGTGGTGTGGTGCTCTACATGCGCGGACACGAGGGGCGCGGCATTGGTCTGATGCACAAGCTGCAGGCCTACCAACTGCAGGATTCGGGTCACGACACCGTCGATGCGAATCTGGAGCTCGGCCTGCCCGCCGACGCCCGCGACTACGGCACCGGTGCGCAGATCCTGGTGGATCTCGGGATTCGGTCCATGCGCCTGCTCACCAATAATCCGGCCAAGCGCGTTGGACTGGATGGCTACGGGCTGAAGATCACCGAGCGGGTGCCGATGCCGTTGCGCGCCAACGCCGAAAATCTGCGGTACCTGCGCACCAAGCGGGACCGGATGGGCCACGACCTGATCGGACTCGACGAACTCGATCTCGGCGAGACCGCACAGTGATTTCTCACATCGCCGCAGCCTGGAGAGGATACCGATGAGTGGCACTGGCGTACCCAGCTTCGAGCTATCGGATGCGAAGGATCTGAAGCTCGGCATCGTCGCCTCGCGTTGGCACACCCAGATCTGCGACACGTTGGTCGCGAATGCGGAGAAGGTGGCCAAGGACGCGGGAGTCGAGCACATCACCGTGGTGCGCTGTGCGGGGGCGATGGAACTGCCTGTGGTCGCTCAGGAATTGGCCAACTCACATGACGCGGTAGTCGCGCTCGGCGTGGTGATCCGCGGTGGCACACCGCATTTCGAATACGTCTGCGATGCGGTGACCGCCGGTCTGACCCGGGTGTCGCTCGACGCGGGCACGCCTGTCGCGAACGGTGTGCTCACCACCAATAACGAAGAGCAGGCGCTGGATCGGGCCGGACTGCCTGGTTCCGCCGAGAACAAGGGCGAACAGGCCGCCGCGGCGGCGCTCGACGCCGCGCTCACCCTGCGCGCCCTGCGGCAGTCCGCGTAATCATGCCGGTCGTCCGTATCTGGCGCAGAGGTCCCGCCTCGCCCGGCCAATCGGAATCCGGCGAGTGGGAGCTCGAGGTGCGTCCGTATCGCGCGGTGCGCACCGCGTGGACCGTGGCGGTGCTGCTCGTCGCCGGTTTCACCGCGGGCGGCATCCTCTTGCGCCACGGTTCGACGGGCGTGAACTTCCGGCTCGCGGATCAGTTCGCGATGTTCGGCATCGGCGTACTCGGTGCGGCGGCAGTGCTCCTGCTGACCCGCCCGCGCGTCCGTGTCGGCAAGCGCGGCATCTCGGTACGGAATATCCTGGGTGATACCGAATTTCCCTGGGAGTACATCCGCGGCGTCTCCTTCCCGGACCGAAAGTCCTGGGCCCGCCTCGAACTCGTCGACGACGACTACGTCCCGCTCATGGCAATCCGATCCAACGACAGGCAACGCGCCGTCGAGTCCCTGGACAAGCTGCGCGCGCTTGGCGCGAAATACACTGCCGCACAGGACTAATCGGCGTATCGGCTGCGACAGGCGTTACCGGCCGTCAAGCGGATCGATGGTGTTCGGCCCGAACTCCGCATCTGCGGCCATCGGAACCCGGCTCGACGCACAGTGCATGGGTATCGTGCCGGCGTTTATCGAGATCCATCTATCCGGTGCCACGGACCCGTGTTTCCTGGTGGCGACCGAACTATCGAATGTGCCGTTCTATGAGCGTGCGGATTCGAACGGCAAGGCGACCTGGCGCTCGATGACGGCCCGGTGCTCTATCCGATGCCCCTGATCGGATAGAGCAGCCGCACGTCAGCGGGTGTCGCCCAGGACGGCGCCTTCGCGTCGGGGGTCCGCGCCACCGATCCACCCGTCGCTGCCGTCACGTTGCAATGCACTGAGGCCGCTGGATTGCGGGGCGACCGAGACCTGGTGGCCGAGTTGGCGTAGGCGTAGGACCAATGGGTCGTGGTCGCCGTTATCGGTGGCGTTGATGGCGGGGTGTTCGCCGCCAACGCCGGTTGCCGGACTATTTCCGGCGCCGAACGCGACCGCGGAGACCGACTGCTGTGGGTCCAGGCCCCAATCCAGGACGCCGATCAGGGCTTTCACGACGAACTGGATGATCACCGAACCGCCGGGAGAGCCCGCGACCTGAGTCAGATCGCCGCGGGAGCCATCGGCATTGTGGTCGAAGACCAGAGTCGGGCTCATCGAGCTGCGCGGCCGCTTACCCGGCTGCACCCGATTGGCGACGGGGGCGCCATCGGTGCCGAGCGGGTCGGCGGAAAAATCGGTGAGCTGGTTGTTCAGCACGAATCCGTCGACTAGATGGAATGATCCGAAGGCCGATTCCACCGTTGTGGTCATTGAGGCGGCGTTGCCGTATTTATCGACCACCGAGATATGGCTGGTGCCGTGCTCGGGCGGCTGCGGCCCGATACCGAGTGGAACCGGTCCGAAATCGCCGGGCTGCGCGGTGCCCATGCTGTGGCCGGGATCGATGAGACCGGCGCGCTGCTTCAGATAGTCCTTGTTGAGCAGCGTCTGCGGCGAATTGCCCGGCAGCGAAATGAAATCGGTATCAGCGACGTACTTGTTCCGATCGGCGTAGGCGAGCCGCTCGGCCTCCGATATCAGATGCACCGCTTCGGCCGTTGGTTTGCCGCCGTTGCGGTCGATATTGTTCGGCTTCAGCGCGGACAGGTCGAAGTTCTCCAAGATACCGAGGGTGGCCGCGACGGTGATGCCGCCCGAGGACGGGCTGGGCATGCCGCAGATCTCGTGCATGCGGTAGGTCGTGCAGAGCGCGGTCCGCTTCTTGGCCTGATATCCGGCGAGATCATTGGCGGTGATCAGGCTCGGGGTGCGTCCTCCCGCCGTGGACCCGGCCGCGTCCACGATGTCATGGGCGATCGCGCCGGTATAGAAGGCATTGGCGCCATCGGTGGCAATGGCGTTCAAGGTCTTGGACATTGCCGGGTTGGTCAGTACGGTGTCGGCCCGTTTCGGGGTGCCGTCCGGATTGAGGAAGTAGGCCTTCGCGGACTCGTCCACAGCGAGATCCTTAGCGGATTCCGCGATCTGCCCCGCCAGCCGCGGACTGATCGGGAAGCCGCGATCGGCCAGTCCGATGGCCGGATCGAACAGGTCCCGCCATGCGGTCTTGCCATGGTCGCGATGCGCCAACTCCAGCATGCGCAGGGCACCGGGCACGCCGATCGAGCGTCCGCTCGCACGGGCACTCGGCTTCGGCTCGGTCCGATCGGTATCGCTGATCCAACGCAGATAATTCTCGGTCGCCGCCGCCGGGGCGATCTCCCGACCGTCGTACGCCTCTACGCTCTTGCTGGCCGCATCGTAATAGAGCAGGAACGAGCCACCGCCGATGCCGGAGGCCTGCGGCTCGACCAACCCGAGTACCGTCTGCGCCGCGATGAGCGCATCCGCGGCAGTGCCGCCATTGCTGAGCACCTCACAAGCGGCCTTGGTAGAGAGTGGGTTGGCCGTCGACACCGCATAGGTCTTGGTGCGCACCGCCGTCATATCGGACCGATAGCCGGTCGTGATCTCGGGATTGGTGCTCAGATCCTTGGTCGCCCCGGGGGCCGCACCCGCTGAGGTCGCGACCACCGGGGTCCCGTTCGGCGTCGCACTACACGCCGCATTCGCCGGAGTGTCATCGGATGAACATCCGCTGACAACGCCGACGATGAGCGTGAGCGCCGCCGCGGCGCTGACCCAGGTTCCTCGCGTGCCACTCATGGACGGCACTGTATCGCCGATCATCGAGCGTCGTGGGAAATCCGGTGCCCAGCACTGGTGAGTTCAGCGAAAACGGTTAGCTGGCAACCGCATTGAGCAGCCACTCGAATGCGGTTTCCGCGGGCACGAGCGATGGGGCCGCCGCTCGAAGCCGGCCGTCGGTAACCTGGCACGGTGGCGATCGAGGCAGTGTTGTTCGACTTCTCCGGCACGCTCTTCCGGCTGGAACCCGATGAAACCTGGGCCGATCTGGTCGGGGCCGATGGCAAACCCCTGAACCGGTCGCAGCAGGACGCGATCTTGGATCGCATGACGAGGCCGATCGGTGACGGCGCGGTCTTCGACGCCGAGGGCCAGCTGGCCTGGGAGCGGCGGGATCTGGATCCGGCAATGCACCGCACGGCCTATCGCGAGGTGCTGCGCCAAGCCGGACTGCCGACACCGGCGCTGGTCGAGCGGCTCTACGACTGGATGCTCGATCCGCTGGTGTGGACGCCGTACCCGGATACCGGTGTGGTTCTGAAAACCCTAGCGGCACAGGGTATCCCGGTCGCGGTAGTGAGCAATATCGCCTTCGATATCCGCCCGGCATTCGCCGCCAATGATTGGGATCGGCTCGTCGCCGCCCGCACGCTGTCGTTCGAAGTCGGTGCGGTGAAGCCGGATCCACGGATTTTCCTGACCGCGGTGGAAAAACTCGGCGTGCGTCCCGAATCCGCGCTCATGGTTGGCGACAGTGCCGTGGCCGATGGCGGCGCGGTCGCGGCGGGCTGCCGTTTCGCGCTGGTTGATCCGTTGCCGACGGATGAGCGCGCCGAAGGTCTGCTCGAGGTCTTGCGGCGGCATGAACTGGCCTAGCGTCCATTATGTGACCTGTGACACACTCTGCCGGTCCTGAACGCCGATGCCCCCGAACTGAATTAGCTTGCTGTGACGCCCACCACATCGTGGTGCGTCAGCTCGACGGGGAGTGGCCATGGATGAAGCCGAGGCATATTTCGAATCGTCGGCCGTGCGGACAGCGCGTCCCGTCGGCCTGCCCGAATCGGTCCGCCAGGCCAGAGAGGCCGCATTGGGCCTCGCGAGCTTCGGCCTCGCCTATCCGGTCGTCATGGGTCTGATCGCAGGGGATGCGGCGGCAAGATCCGCGGCCCTGCAATTCGGCTGCAGCTGGCTGCTCGGTCTCGCGGTACTCGTTATCGGTCGTGGGCCGCGGGTGCGCCGTGTCGCGGTCGTATCGGCCGTGCTGCAGTCCATCGCGGTGCTGCGGATTCATGTCGAGGCTGTCCCGGACCTGGCAAGGTTGGTCGTCGTCCTCTTCGTGTTGGGTGCTTCGGCGACGATCGTCTACCAGCTGTGGCGACCGGAGGCCAAGGCGTGGTTCGACCTCCGGGTCACCGGCGCGCAGTGGTGAACGCTTCGGATCGGGCGGGTTGAACGGAGCTCGAGTCGAGCGCCGTACAACAGGAAAAGCACACCGATCGCGACTTTGGTGATCCAGTCGAACGCGTCGCCCGCCATACCCCGCGCGGGCAACACCGCGGCCGCCGCCCCGATGCTGGCCAGGATGTTGAGCATGAACGCATCGCTCCGGAGTTCGGCGAGGAACTTCACGCGCCGGCACTGCGACTCCGCACATTGAGCGCGATAGGTCCGCATGGAAACCGGCCAACTCGACCTCGTCGTCGGCAAACGCCCGCCCGGTGATCCCGGACGGCCTGCGCGTCCTCGCCGACCCGCGGCTTCCAGTTCTCGGCGACCTCGAATTCGTCCTGATGCGCCGTCGCGCGCCCCTGTCCACGGCCGAGCAGGCGCGTGCCAGGCGAGCGTCGCCGGTGCTCGCCGCTTCGGCTGAGCCGCCCGTGCGGATGTGTCGGGGCCGGTCGATAGGCTTGGATCCGTGGCAGATCCCGCGACCTACCGGCCGAAGCCGGGCACGATTCCCGTTGAACCCGGTGTCTACAAATTCCGGGACGCGTACGGGCGTGTGATCTATGTCGGCAAGGCGAAGAGCCTGCGCAGCAGGTTGAATTCGTACTTCGCCGATGTGGCTTCGCTGCATCCGCGGACCAAACAGATGGTCACCACAGCGGCCAGCGTCGAATGGACCGTGGTCTCCACCGAAGTGGAAGCCCTTCAGTTGGAATACAACTGGATCAAGGAGTTCGATCCGCGATTCAACGTGCGGTATCGGGACGACAAGTCGTACCCGGTACTGGCGGTCACCTTGAACGAGGAGTATCCGCGGCTGTTCGTCTATCGCGGCGCGCGCAAGAAGGGCGTGCGCTACTTCGGCCCGTACGCACATGCCTGGGCCATTCGGGAGACCCTCGATCTGCTGCTGCGGGTCTTTCCCGCGCGCACCTGTTCCAACGGAGTTTTCAAGCGGCACAACCAGATCGGGCGACCGTGTCTGCTCGGCTATATCGACAAATGCTCGGCCCCGTGCATCGGCCGCGTGGATGCCGACGAGCATCGCCGGATCGTCGAGGACTTCTGCGACTTCCTGGCCGGGCGCACCGATCGCATGGTCCGCGAGTTGGAGCGCCGGATGCACGCCGCCGCCGAGGGCCTGGACTTCGAAACAGCGGCACGGTTGCGTGATGACGTCCAAGCGCTGCGGCGGGCGCTGGAGAAGCAGGCCGTCGTCCTCGGCACCGGTACCGATGCCGATGTGGTCGCCTTCGCTATCGATGAATTGGAGGTGGCGGTCCAGATCTTCCACGTCCGCGACGGGCGGGTGCGCGGTCAGCGCGGCTGGGTGGTCGACAAATCCGGCGACGCCATCGACGGCCATGAGGCCGGTGGCGAGGTCGCCGCACTGGTCGAGCAGTTCCTCACCCAGTTCTACGGTGAGCAGGCCGCAATGGCCGAACAGGGCGAGGACGAACAACCGGCCACCGCGGTGCCACGGGAGGTGCTGGTACCGGAACTGCCCGCCGACGCCGAACAGGTACAGGAATGGCTGAGCGGACTGCGCGGCTCTGCGGTGCGGCTGCGGGTGCCGCAGCGCGGTGACAAGAAGGCGCTCGCCGAAACCGTGCAGCGCAATGCGATGGAGGCGCTGGCCCAGCACAAACTCAAGCGCGCCGGCGATCTGACCTCGAGATCCGCTGCACTGCAAGATATTCAAGACGCACTCGAGTTGGACAGCGCCCCGCTACGAATCGAGTGTGTGGATATCAGCCACGTGCAGGGCACCGATGTGGTTGCTTCGCTTGTGGTGTTCGAGGACGGACTGCCGCGCAAGTCCGAGTATCGCCACTACGCGATCAAGGAGGCCGCGGGCGAAGGCCGCTCCGACGATGTCGGCAGCATCGCGGAGGTCACCAGGCGGCGGTTCTATCGCCTGCGCCGTGAACGCGATGAACTGGCCGCCGAGGAGCTGGCATCCGGTCCGCAGAACGGACACGCCGACGACGAGCTCGAACTCACGTCACGCCCCGGCATCGACCCACGCACCGGCCGTCCGCGGAAATTCGCCTACCCGCCCAATCTCTATGTGGTCGACGGGGGCGCACCTCAGGTGGCTGCCGCCGCTGAGGTCCTCGACGAACTCGGCATCACCGATGTCGCGGTGATCGGGCTGGCCAAACGGCTGGAGGAGGTGTGGGTGCCGGGGGAGAGCGACCCGGTGATCATGCCGCGCAATAGCGAGTCGCTATATCTTCTGCAGCGGGTGCGCGACGAGGCGCACCGCTTCGCCATCACCTTCCATCGCAGCAAACGCTCCCGCAGGATGACCGCATCCGCATTGGACTCGGTGCGCGGCCTCGGTGAGTCCCGCCGGACCGCGCTCGTCACCCATTTCGGGTCGGTTGCCAAACTGAAGGAAGCCACCGTCGAGCAGATAACCGAGGTGCCCGGCATCGGTGTGGCGACCGCTAAGGCCGTTTTGGCCGCATTGCGGGAGGAATAAGCCACCTACGTTGTGTGTCTGCGCCCGATACCGGAACCGGTGCGGGATGATCGACAGGCACCCTGACACAGATCCGGTAGGACATGACACGCGTCGAATCGAACAACAGTGCGGGCAGCCCGCGGTCGACCGCTGGGCGGCCCGGCCCGGCGGGCACCCTCGGCGCATCTGTCGAACGCGGCGACGGCAACCCACCGCCGAAGGTCGAGGTGGTCATCGTGACCGGCCTATCGGGTGCGGGTCGCGGCACCGCGGCCCGCGTACTCGAGGATTTGGGTTGGTATGTCACCGATAACTTGCCGCCGGAGCTGATCGGCCGGATGGTGGAACTCGGCGCCTCCGCCGAACCGCCGATTCGCCGCCTCGCGCTGGTCATGGATGTGCGCAGCCGCTTCTTCACCGGCGATCTCTCGGCGGTCACCGATCAGCTGCGGTCCACGGGCGTGCCGACCAGGATCCTGTTCCTGGAGGCCTCCGATGACGTGCTGATCCGGCGCTTCGGCTTCGCGCGCCGACGCCATCCGCTGCAGAGCGAAAGCGCCGACGGTACGCTCTCGGCGGGCATCGCGGCCGAACGGATACGGCTGTCCGCCGTGAAAACGGCGGCTGACCTGGTGATCGACACGACCGAACTCTCGATCCACCAGCTACACCGCAAGTTGGAGGAGGCCTACGGCGGCGGTGCGCCGACGGCACTGCAGCTGACGGTGCAGTCGTTCGGATTCAAGTACGGGGTTCCCCTCGATGCGGACATGGTGTTGGATGTGCGTTTTCTACCCAATCCGCATTGGATACCGGAACTTCGGGAACATTCGGGACAGGAGACCGTGGTCAGCGAGTATGTATTGTCGCGTCCCGGCGCGGCCGATTACTTGAGCACCTGCCACCACCTGGTCGACCTGACGACGAATGGTTACCGCCAAGAGGGGAAGCGATACATGACGGTGGCAGTGGGCTGCACCGGAGGCAAACACCGCAGCGTTGCGATCGCCGAGGCGCTCGGCGAACTGATCGGCTCCGCGGTGTTCGATTCACCGCATGCGGAGAAATCTGCCGGGGCCGATGTGGTACGGGTCGTGCACCGGGATCTGGGGCGCGAATGACGGGGTGGGAATCGGATCCCGCCATAGTTGCGCTCGGTGGCGGGCATGGTCTGTACGCGACACTCACCGCGGTGCGGCGGCTGACCAGAAAGATCAGCGCGGTGGTGACCGTCGCCGATGACGGCGGATCATCCGGCAGACTGCGCGCCGAACTCGGTGTGCCACCGCCTGGCGATCTGCGCATGGCCCTCGCGGCGCTGGCCGCCGACGGTGACGATGTGTGGACGCGCACAGTGCAGCATCGCTTCGGCGGCACCGGCGCGCTCGCCGGCCATTCGGTCGGCAATCTGATCCTCGCGGGGCTGACCGAGGTGCTCGGCGATCCGGTCGCCGCGCTCGACGAGGTCGCCAAGATGTTGCGTATCACCGGTCGGGTGCTGCCGATGTCGCCCATCGCCCTCGACATCGAGGCGGACGTTTCTGGGCTGGAAGCAGATCCACGCGTGAGCCGCTGCATCCGCGGCCAGGTCGCCATCGCGACGACACCGGGTAAGGTGCGGCGCGTGCGGCTGATTCCGTCCGATCCGCCCGCCAGTCCGGAGGCCACCTCGGCCATCGAACACGCCGATGTCGTTGTGCTGGGCCCCGGGTCCTGGTTCACCAGCGTCATTCCGCATGTGCTGGTGCCCGAATTGCGTGACGCACTGGTGTATACCAGAGCGCGCAAAGTCCTGGTGCTGAATCTGGCTGCGGAGCCGGGAGAAACGGCAGGTTTCTCCGCGGAACGCCATCTCCATGTATTGTCCCAGCACGCACCGGAATTCGTGGTCGATGAGGTACTGGTCGATTCCGGGTCGGTGCCGGAGGGTCGCGAAAGAGAACATGTGGCCAGGGCTGCCGAACAATTGCGGGCACGAGTAACCTTCTCCGATGTCGCCGAAGCGGGAACCGACCGGCATCACCCCGGAAAGCTTGCCGCCGCACTGGATCAGCTGATCCGGCAACCTCGGCCACATATGGCAGGGCTTCGAGTCGAGGGACGGCACATGGGTCAGGATGTGCGTTCCGGGTTGGGTGGAAAGGAGCGCGTCTCGTGGCGATGACAGCCGAAGTGAAGGACGAGCTGAGCAGGCTCACAGTCTCGCAGGTGAGTTCTCGCAAGGCGGAACTGTCTGCGCTGCTGCGGTTTGCGGGCGGCCTGCACATCGTCGGCGGGCGGGTGATCGTCGAGGCCGAGGTGGATATGGGCTCCATCGCGCGCCGGCTACGGCGGGAGATCTTCGAGCTGTACGGCTATGGCTCCGATGTGCACGTGCTCGGCGCGGGCGGTCTGCGCAAGACCTCGCGCTATGTGGTGCGGGTGTCCAAGGAGGGTGAGGCGCTGGCCAGACAGACCGGTCTGCTCGATGTGCGCGGGCGTCCGGTGCGCGGTCTACCCGCCCAAGTGGTCGGCGGCAGCATCGGCGATGCCGAAGCCGCCTGGCGCGGAGCTTTTCTCGCGCACGGCTCGCTCACCGAACCGGGTCGCTCCTCGGCGCTCGAGGTCAGCTGCCCCGGTCCGGAGGCCGCGCTGGCGCTCGTCGGTGCGGCTCGGCGGCTCGGCATCACCGCCAAGGCGCGTGAGGTGCGTGGCACCGATCGGGTGGTAGTCCGTGATGGCGAGGCGATCGGCGCGCTGCTGACCCGGATGGGGGCCCAGGACACCCGGATCGTCTGGGAGGAGCGCAGGCTGCGCCGCGAGGTGCGGGCCACCGCGAACCGCCTGGCCAATTTCGACGATGCGAATCTGCGCCGCTCGGCCCGTGCCGCGGTCGCCGCTGCCGCGAGAGTCGAACGCGCACTGGACATTCTGGGCGACGAGGTGCCCGACCATTTGGCCGCGGCTGGCAAGCTGCGGGTGCAGCACCGACAGGCTTCACTGGAGGAACTCGGCCAGCTCGCCGATCCGCCGATGACGAAAGACGCTGTGGCGGGGCGGATTCGACGGCTGCTGTCCATGGCGGACCGCCGGGCAAAGGAGTTGGGGGTACCCGATACCGAATCGGCCGTCACTGCCGAACTGCTCGACGAAGCGTGAGTCGGATCGCCGCCCCACGGGGCGGCGATCCGATTCGATCGGACGCTACATGTCCATACGTCTCGAGACGCATATCGGTGGTATCCACCTGGCGGTGCAATGAGTTATCCGACAACGAACTCGCTGCACGACGGGCCTGTTCCGGCCTGGTCGACCACAACGGAGCGAGTCTTACGAGCGATGTTCGCGGCCCGTCTCAGGTCCGAGCCGTCGAAGCGCATGCGCGGTAGGCGCGAGTCTCGACGGCTCGGACCCGAGACACCGGGGGGCCGCGAACACGCAGCGCGGAGGCGCTGCAAATCGAACACAGCTCGGGCACTACTGTGGTTATGGCATCGGAATGAATCCGCTTGAAAGCTGAGGAGCGATAACGTGACTGTCCGGGTTGGCATCAACGGCTTCGGCCGTATCGGACGTAACTTCTTCCGGGCGGTGGAGGCGCAGAAGGCGCTCGGCACCACCGACATCGAGATCGTCGCGGTCAACGACCTCACCGACAACGCGACGCTGGCCACGCTGCTCAAGTACGACTCGATCCTGGGCCGCTTGCCGCAGGACGTGTCGCTCGACGGCGACGACACCATCGTGGTCGGCGACCAGCGGATCAAGGCGCTGGCAATCAAGGAGGGCCCGGCCGCCCTGCCGTGGGGCGACCTCGGCGTCGACGTGGTCGTCGAATCCACCGGCATCTTCACCGACGCGACCAAGGCGAAGGGGCACATCGCCGCGGGCGCCAAGAAGGTCATCATCTCCGCGCCCGCCAAGGGTGAGGACCTGACCGTCGTGATGGGCGTCAACGACGACAAATACGACGGCAGCCAGAACATCATCTCGAACGCCTCGTGCACCACCAACTGCCTCGGTCCGCTGGCGAAGGTGCTCAACGACGAGTTCGGCATCGTCAAGGGTCTGATGACCACCATCCACGCCTACACCCAGGACCAGAACCTGCAGGACGGCCCGCACAAGGATCTGCGCCGTGCTCGCGCCGCCGCGCTGAACATCGTGCCGACCAGCACCGGCGCCGCGAAGGCTATCGGTCTGGTGCTGCCCGAACTGAACGGCAAGCTGGACGGCTACTCGCTGCGCGTCCCGATCCCCACCGGTTCGATCACCGACCTGACCGCGGACCTGGCCAAGAAGGCCACGGTCGAGGAGATCAACGCCGCCTTCAAGGCCGCCGCCGAGGGCCCGCTGAAGGGCATCCTGAAGTACAGCGTGGACCCGATCGTGTCCAGCGATATCGTCACCGACCCGCACTCGTCGATCTTCGACGCGCCGCTGACCAAGGTCATCGACGACCAGGTGAAGGTGTACTCCTGGTACGACAACGAGTGGGGCTACTCCAACCGCCTGGCCGACCTCATCGGCCTCGTCGGCAAGTCGCTCTGACATGGCGGTCAAAACACTGCGGGATCTGCTGAACGAGGGTGTCGAGGGTCGGGGCGTGCTCGTGCGTTCCGACCTGAACGTCCCTCTCGACGAGAACGGCGAGATCACCGACCCGGGCCGCATCATCGCCTCGGTACCGACGCTGCGGGCGTTGGTCGAGGCCGGCGCCAAGGTGGTCGTCGCGGCGCATCTGGGCCGGCCGAAGGGTGAGCCGGATCCGAAGTTCTCTCTCGCCCCGGTCGCGGTGAAGCTGGCCGAGCTGCTGGGCCGCAATGTCCAGCTGGCCGGTGACGTCGTCGGCTACGACGCGCTGTCGCGCTCGGAGGGTCTGACCGACGGCGATGTGCTGCTGTTGGAGAACGTCCGCTTCGATGCGCGCGAGACCAGCAAGGACGATGCCGAGCGGGCCAAGCTGGCGGCGGCGCTGGTCGAGCTGGTCGGCGACGACGGTGCCTTCGTTTCCGACGGCTTCGGCGTGGTGCACCGCAAGCAGGCCTCGGTCTACGATGTGGCCAAGCTGCTGCCGCATTACGCGGGCACGCTGGTTGCCGCCGAGGTCGAGGTGCTTGCCAAGCTGACCGCGAACTCGCAGCGCCCGTACGCGGTCGTGCTCGGTGGATCCAAGGTCTCCGACAAACTGGCCGTCATCGAGGCATTGGCCCCGAAGGTCGACACCCTGGTGATCGGCGGCGGCATGTGCTTCACCTTCCTTGCCGCACAGGGCCTTTCGGTGGGCGCCTCGCTGCTGCAGGAGGAGATGATCGAGACCTGCAAGGGGCTGCTTGAGCGTTACGCGGACGTCATTCACCTGCCGCGCGATATCGTCGTCGCGAATAAATTCGCGGCCGACGCGGACTCGAAGGTGGTTCCAGCCCACGAGATTCCCGATGGTTGGCTGGGACTCGATGTCGGTCCCGAGTCGGTGGACCGGTTCGCGGTACTGCTCACCGAGGCCAAGACGGTGTTCTGGAACGGCCCGATGGGCGTATTCGAGTTCGAGAACTTCGCCGCTGGTACCCGAGGTGTCGCCGAGGCGATCGTGACCGCGACGGGCAAGGGTGCCTTCACCGTTGTCGGCGGTGGCGATTCGGCCGCGGCCGTGCGCGCGCTCGGACTGCCCGAGGACGGTTTCTCGCACATCTCCACCGGTGGCGGCGCATCCCTGGAATACCTCGAGGGCAAGGAACTGCCCGGTATCGCGGTATTGGAGGACTGAACCATGGCACGCAAACCGCTCATCGCGGGCAACTGGAAGATGAACCTCAACCACCTCGAGGCCATCGCCCTGGTGCAGAAGATCGCCTTCGCGCTGCCGGAGAAGTACTTCGCCAAGGTCGACGTCGCGGTGATTCCGCCGTTCACCGATATCCGCAGCGTGCAGACTCTCGTCGAGGGCGACAAGCTGCTGCTCACCTATGGTGCGCAGGATGTTTCGACGCATAATGAGGGCGCGTACACCGGTGAGATCAGCGCCGCGATGCTGTCCAAGTTGGGCTGCACCTTCGCGGTCGTCGGACATTCGGAGCGGCGGCAGTACCACTCCGAGGACGACGCCATCGTGCTGGCCAAGACCAAGCAGGCGCTGAAGTACGGGATCACCCCGATCGTGTGCATCGGCGAGGGGCTCAATGTCCGCGAGGCGAAGACCCACGTCGAGTACAACCTCGAACAGCTGCGTGGTTCGCTCAAAGGCCTGACGGCCGAAGAGATTTCGAAGATCGTCATCGCCTACGAGCCGGTCTGGGCCATCGGAACCGGTAAGGTCGCCACCCCCGCCGACGCGCAGGAAGTCTGCGGTGCGATTCGCGCGGAACTCGTCGAACTGGCCTCCGCCGAGGTCGCGGCGGGTGTGCGGGTGCTCTACGGTGGTTCGGTGAATGCCAAGAATGTTGGCGAGTTGGTCGCGCAGACCGATATCGATGGCGCGCTTGTCGGCGGTGCGTCGCTCAAGGGCGACGAATTCGCCACGCTGTCCGCGATTGCCGCGGGTGGTCCGCTGCCCTAACGGGTAGGAATGTTCAAACCAGCCCGGTAGCACGCCTGATTGCGTGCTACCGGGCTGATTTGCGTTGGGACTTCCCGCTCGGGGCGAGGTGTACCGGTGCCGGGGGTGCGATGCTGTTCGCGTCTGAAGATCCAGTTGGCCGACAAGGACTTTCACGTGAGATCAACTAAGGCGCGCGCACTGGTCACGGTTGCGCTAATGGCGTGCACCGCGTTCGGGACCGGATGCTCCGACGGCTCCGCCTCGCCGGTGGGAATCGTATCCAGCTCCGAGGTGGCTCCCACCAACCAGGATGCCGGGCACCAGAAGCTGAATCAGCTGGTGGGCGAATGGAACGGCGCGAAATCGACCTTCATCGCGGGCGGTACCGCGGATAATCCGATCAAGAGCGATATCACCTCGCGCTGGCACTGGATCGGCAAGACGGGCAATAACTTCATGCAGGAGGAGGCCGAGGGGACCTTCGGCGGCAAACCGTACTACCGACTCGGCACGCTCGGTTATTCGCCGACCGACGACCGCTACGAATGGTCGACGGTGGACAGCGTGACGCCGATGATGATGACCTACAAGGGCGCCAAGGGCAGCGGTGGCGCTGCGGACATCGAGGTGGTCGGGGAGTTCACCGATCCGGGTGTGCTCGGTCCGCAGTTCGTCGGCAAGACGATTCCAATGCGGACGGTGATCGAACTGGAGTCGGCGGATCGGGTGACCATGGAGCTCTACTTCGCGCCGCCCGGGGAGGCGGAGCGGATTGCGGACCGAGTGATCCTGACGCGGAAGTAGTCGGAATCAGAGGTGATTCACGATGAAGCCGCTGGCGGTGAGTGCCAGCTCGAGTGGCTCGTCGTGTGGATCGGTCGAGATCTCGGCGGTCCGCACGTCCGGATAGTGCACATGTAACCGGTACAGGGTGCCGCGCAAGAGGTGGGCGAGTTCGGCGGGTTGCTTGGTGGCGCGCACGATGTACAGCCTGGCCTTGGTGCCGGAAATGCCGACCGAGCATTCGGCCAGTAGCGCGCCATCGGGGTCGATGAATCCCAAAGTGAAGATGGTGTCGAGGAATTCGTCTCGCGCTGCTATTAATGCGGCGACGGTATCCATATCCCAGCCGCCGTCTTCCGTGCGGCGGGTGCGCCCGGCGGCGGTGTATAGCTCGGCGTAGCGCACGAGGGTTACCGGTGACGGCGGTGCGGGCAGCTTCTCGATGTGGGCGGACGGAAGATCCGGCCATGGACCGATCTCCACATGCCAGGTGCGCTTGCGGTCCGGGTGGCGCAGATCCGGTGTGCGCGAGGCGTTTTGGTTCATGGCTATGCCGCGCGCAAGGTCAGGCCGAAGCCGTTGGTATTGCGCAGGATCAGCGTGTCCGCGTCGATGGTTGCGGACGTCTTGCCGTCGAGTGCCTTCAGCACCGCCTGCTCGACCTCCATGATCTCTGGTGCGCACGCCATCTTCGTGGTGCCGATCTGGAACGTGACGTCCGGACCGTTGGCGGTCGGGGATGCAGTGGCGTGACCGGTCATGCGATTGCATCCGGCGTTGCCGGAGACCCCACCATCGGCCGCGATGTTGAGCGTGGGCTTCACATCGTCCAGCGTCTGCGAACGGATCTGTGCATCGGGCGTCATCAAGGCGGAGATGATCCATGTCGTGCCGGTGAGCGGCTTATCTGGCTGGGCGATCTTTTTGTCCAGCAAAATGACCGTGGTTTCCTTCCCGGTCAGCGTCAGTGTCGAATCGTCGATCCGCCATTTGGGCAGTGAGGTCAACACGTTGTCCTGCCAACTATCGGCCTGACTACGTTCGTCCGGACAGGCCAGCAATGTGCTCGCGAGCGTTCCGACATGCAGGATCCCATCGGTCAGATCCACCGTGGCATCGGCCGTATTACAGCCGGAGTTCGCCGAGATCCTGCCATCGGCGAAGGTAAGAGTCATCGGTCCGCCGCCAGGAATCTGCCGCCCCTCGACCCCGGTCGAGATAAAGGTACGCCCCATCGGTGAGACTGCCGGTTTCTCCTCATTCTTGTCGTCATTCGAACATCCGGCCATCAGACTGGCCGCGATGGCCAGCAGGCTTCCGACGCGCACCGCTATAGCCGACATGTAGCCGATGGTACGGGCGTCGCCGCTGGAAACCGCGCAAATCAGCTGGCCGTTCCGGCGGGTGCGTCCGTCGAAACAGGTAGTCGGTTACTCATGTCGGCGCATCGGGGTGGGCACAGACTTGATTCCGAGGCACGGATCGATGCTCGGCGATCCGCGTTTTCGAAAGAGGCAGTTATGAGAAGTGAGGCGCGAGCGCTTCTTGTCACGGTGGCCGCGGCGGTGGTGGTGGGCGCGGTGTCGGTACCGATCGCGGTGTCGGAGCCTACGCCGACCACATATGCCCCGACCACATATGCGTCGACCACGCCTGCGTCGACCACGCCTAGGCCAACCACAGGACGGGCGGGTGCGTGCACTACAACTCCCACAGCGGTGGGGGAGACTTGTAAGCGTCCCGACCCCACTTTCAACGGTGTGCCAGCTCGTGCGGAACGCGGCACACGGTTCACCGTCAGCGGCGATTACTGGCGCTGTATCGAGGTTCGGATTACTCCGAGCTGGTCCGGTTCGCCGAAAAACGTGACCGTCTCCCAGGGTTCGTTCGAAACCTCGATCGACGTGTCCAATCAGGCCGCAACCGGACCGCAGACGATCAGCGCCGCGTGCGGCGAGAAAGAATCCGCGGTCCGGCAGATCACGATCGCCCCTCGGTCCGGGTCGACCACCACAACCACCACCAAGCCGATCACGACGACCACCACACAAGCAGTTGTGGAAGCATCCGATACGCCGACCGTAGGGCCAACGGCGGATGATCCGCAGCGGGTGAACCACGTCGGGGAAGTGTTGGGAATCGGCGTGTTCCTTCTCGCCCTCGGTGTGGCGACGTTCGTACTGCGCCGACGGCGTCAGCAGGCGGGCGATCCGTCGCGCGCGGGCCGTAGCGATCCGCGTCTGCCGCTGGTTCGCGTGCAGGTGGCCGGGGACCTCAGGCCGATTATTCATATTCGCGAGTTCACACGCCACGCTGTTCCGGCCGTTCGGGTTCGGCTGAGCGCGGGTGAACCGCGGCTACACATCAGGGAGGTTTCGCGATGACGAGACCGATATCTATCACGGCTCGGGCGGTGTTATTCGGTCGAGCGGCGCGCGAGGTCGTTGAGAGGGAGTTGGCCGAGCGCCTGCGCGAGAGCGGTGTCGAGCAACTGGCTTTGCGGAGAACACCGCTAGCGACCGAGACGCTGCGGTCGGCGGCATTGCGTGCGGTGGCCCGGGCGGTGGACGGGCTGCTCGAGGTCGACCTCGGCGGGGTCGCGGTGGCGGGCTGGCAGCGTTACCAGCGGCTGCGCAGTGCGGCGATGCGAACCCGCGCGGGCGGCGTCGAGCAGGTCGAGTTGTTCGAACACGAAGTCACTCAGAGCTACTGCCCGCGCCTCGAGGTCACCGTCGACGGCAGCCTGGCGGGCGAATTCGAGCTCGAGCTCTGTGTCGCGTTGCTGGTTCGCCCGCTCGTGGCAACTGTTCGCGATGGCATGTTGGCGGCATTGGGTCCCGGCGACTGCACGGTTACCGTCTCGATCGGTGCACCGGAAGTGGGGCCCATCATCAAGCGCGAACACCCGATACCGCTGGCGACCATGGTCGACCTGCGGCGGCCGATCCCGCTGGTCGACTACCAGCCGCCCGCTGCCGCCGCAGGTAGCCGAGCCGCGCCTCGGTCATCAGCTCCGCACCACTGAGGGAAATTGCGAACGGCAGGTATTTCGACCCGTAGCTATGCTCGGGCCCGTGACCACTGCCGATGCGACGACACCATTATCCACCTGGGCGCCGTTACGGTCGCGAATCTATCGGGCGCTCTGGATCGCGCAGCTGGTTTCGAATCTGGGTACCTGGATGCAAACCGTTGGGGCGCAGTGGATTCTGGTCGATGCGCCCAATGCCGCGACATTGGTGGCGTTCGTGCAGACGGCGACGACATTGCCGGTGATGCTGTTGTCGATTCCGTCGGGGGTCCTGGCGGATCTATTGGATCGACGCAGGTTGTTGGTGGGCGCGCAGTCGGCGATGGCGGTATTGGCGGCGGTGCTCGCGATATCGACGGCGACCGGGCACACCACGCCAGGGGTGCTGTTGACGCTGCTGTTCCTACTCGGGTGCGGGCAGGCGTTGACGGGGCCGTCTTGGCAGGCTATTCAACCGGAACTCGTTGCGCGCGAAGAGATTCCGTCTGCCGCAGCGCTGGGCAGTATGAATATCAATATCGGGCGCGCGGTAGGTCCGGCCATCGCGGGTGTGCTGGTTTCGGTGTCGGGGCCGACGTTGGTATTCGCGCTGAATGCGGTCTCGTTCGTCGGCATTGTCGCGGTGCTGCTCAGCTGGCGCAGACCGACGAAGGAATCGAAGCTGCCCAGTGAACGTCCGCTGGCCGCGCTGCAGGCGGGGACCCGGTTCATTCGTGCCGCGCCCGCGATCCGGCGGGTGCTGTTGCGCTCGATTCTGTTCATCGCCCCGGCCAGCGCGGTGTGGGCGCTGCTCCCGGTCATCGCCCGTGACGAGTTGGGTTTGTCCTCGTCCGGCTACGGACTGCTGCTCGGCGCGCTCGGGCTCGGCGCGGTGACGGGCGCGGTCGGCTTGGGGCGGATTCGCGCCCTGCTCACACCGACACAACGCTTGACCGCGGCCGCGATCCTGTTCGGCATCGCCTCGGCGGGTGCGGCGTTGCTGCACAGCGTGCCGGTGGTGCTGGTGCTGTTGGTCGGAGCCGGATTCGCCTGGCTGCTCGCGATGTCGACGATGAACGCGACCATGCAATTGCTGCTGCCCGCGTGGGTGCGGGCGCGCGGGTTGTCGGTCTACATGCTGGTGTTCATGGGTGGCCAGGCACTCGGTTCGCTCGTGTGGGGTCTGGTCGCCGGCGCGGTGGGGCCGGTGGCCGCACTGCTTGCGGCCGCGGTGCTGTTGGCGGGTTCCGCGCTGAGTTCGGTCTGGCTGCCGATCCGCCACAATGCGGAGGAGATGGATCTGAGCCCGAGCGTCTTCTGGCCGGAACCGCAACTCGTGGTCGAACCGGATCCCGAGGACGGACCTGTGCTGGTGCTGCGCACCTACGACGTCCCGCCGGAGAAGGTCGACGAATTCCTGTCCGCGATGGTGTTCGTCGGACGGTCTATGCAGCGCACCGGCGCGATGGAATGGCGGCTGTATCGTGACGTCGGGGTGGTCGACCGCTATGTGGAGGCATTCGTGGTGCGTTCGTGGTCGGAGCATATGCACCAGCATCAGGTGCGGCTGACCGCCCAGGATCAACTGCGCGAACGCGCCGTCGCGGAGTTCATGATCGGCCAGGACACCACCACACACCTGGTCGCGGTAGACACTCCGTAGGTCGCGTCGAGCCGGGGTGATTATGCGGGTGCCGATGCGCACCCATAGACTGTGCGGCATGCGGATGTTCCTGGATATCCTCCTGATCATCACCAGCGTGCTGCTGGTGCTGCTGGTGCTGCTGCACCGCGCCAAGGGTGGAGGTCTGTCCAGCTTGTTTGGTGGCGGTGTGCAGTCCAGCCTTTCGGGTTCGACCGTCGTCGAGAAGAACCTCGACCGCATCACCATCTTCACCGGCCTCATCTGGCTCATCGCCATTCTCGGTATCGGCCTGGAGATCAAGTTCGCTTGATTTGCTTGGCGGCGATGACGGCGGGCGCCGTCGCCGCCACCATGAGGGTGGCGATGACGAAGACCATCCCATAGCGCATTGCCGATTACCGGTGTGAAGAGTGGACCCAACATCTGCCGGCTCCATGGCCCGAGGCTAGTGTGGCTGCGGCCCGATGGTCGGCCAATTCGATGCCGATCTGGATCGCGGGCGTGTAGATCGCCATGAAACGTCACGCCGAACAGCGGCGCTGCGAAGATCGCACCCACATGGTCTTCGTCGAGCAGCGCTGACGACGCGCACTGCGCGAGCGCCAGGACGGTAGCGGGCGTCCAGCGATTCGCGGCCATGCTGCAAAGGACCGCGCACAGGATCCGACGGCATGTTCCACTGACAAACCTCCGAAATGCTTGCTGTGCGCGATGTATACGCTCGACGCATGGATATCGAGCTGCGGCACCTGCGCGCGTACCTTGCGCTCTGCGAGGAAGCGAACTACACCCGCGCCGCCGCCCGGCTGAACCTGAGCCAGCCCGCGCTGACCCGAACCATCCAGCAGTTGGAGCGCGTGGTCGAATGCCGGTTGATCGAGCGCACATCCCGGCGCTTCGAGCTGACCTACGAGGGAGCCGAACTGCTCGACCACAGCCGGCGCATCATCGGCGATATCGAGACCGTCAAGGCGGATCTGCGCATGCGCGCCACGATCGAGGTCGGATTCTCCTGGCTGTTGCCCGATGTCTGGTTCGCTGCGATCCGCACTCGCTTTGAGGCGCTGGGCGGCCGGATTGCGCTGCGCCGAGTGGAGGATCCGATGGCGGCACTCGACGACCGCTCGATCGATATCGCGATCCACCGCAACGATATCTGGCTGCCGCACCATCTCGAATCCCGCGAAATCGATTCGGAGCAGCGGGTGCTGGCGGTTTCGGTGCATTCGCCACTGGCAAACGCCGTCGAGGTGCGCTGGGCCGATCTCGCGCACTATCCACTGGTGGCCAATACCGTTTCCGGCACGACCAATGCCGAATCGTGGGATTCGCCCGATCCGGATCGCGCCGTCATCACCTGTACGAATTTCGACGAATGGATCGAACTCGTCGCGGCGGAACGCGGTATCGGGATTGTGCCGGTGCTGGCGCGCACCCGGGCACCGCATCCGGGCGTGGTCTATCTCGACATCGTGGATGCGCCGCGCTCGCGTATCTATCTGACCTGGCGGGTCAAGCCGACGCCGTTGCGATCGGTGCAGCGCTTCCTGAGTCTCGTCTGAATCTCAGTCGTTGCGTGGGATACGGCCGTCGACGTCGGTGAATCCGTACTCTTCGGCGAGATCCGCTATGCGCCAAGCCGATCCGGAGCGTTGGCAGCGGTCCGGATCGGCGGCGAGTGCGACGACGGCGCGACCCGGAAAGCGTGGCGACTCGGCATTGTCGAGGTCGTAGGCGCCGTCGCCGGGCAGCGTGACGACGCGGCGGCCGTCCTTATCGCGTGGCACCATTTGCAGCAGTTCGGTATCGACGATGCCGGGCCAGAGCGAGACCACGGTGACGCCCGAATCGGCGAGATCATCGGCCATATCCGAGGTGAGCCGGTCCAGCGCGGCCTTCGCGACGCCGTATACCGCGTTGTGCAGATAGCGCTCGGCACCTGGGGAGGAGATATTGGCGATCAAGCCCGCCGATTCGATCAGCAGGGGAGCCGCGAAAACGCTTGCGACATAATGTGATCGGACACCGACGTCGAAGGTCTCATCCCAGGCCTGTGGCGGCACCTCCCAGAACGGTTTGCCCAGCCAACGCGCGGCGGCGGGGGCGTTGTAGACATTGTTCACCAGCACATCGAGGCGGCCGTGCTCGTTGCGGATCCGCTCGAATAGTCGCTCGACCGCATCGTCGTCGCGATGATCGCAGACAACCGGAACGCCTGCACCGCCGAGCAGGTCGATCTCGGCCGCGGTCGCGTGCACGGTTCCCGGTAGGCGTCCCGGTACGGCCGAGCGCCCGGTGACGTACACGGTGGCGCCCGCCGCACCCAACTCCAGCGCGATGCCCTTGCCGATGCCACGGCTCGCGCCGGTCACCACCGCGACTCGGCCGCCTAGGGCCTGAGGTATTCCGTTCACGATCCCGGGATATTACCGTGAAACAAGAACACGTTCTAGCTATTGGAGGCCGTAGTGGAATTGATCCATCGGTTCGTGACGAGCAACGGCATTCGCATGCATGTCGCAGAACAGGGCGAGGGTCATCCGGTGATCTTCTGCCACGGCTTTCCGCATACCTGGTTCATATGGCATCGCCAGCTCGCGGCTGTCGCCGCGGCGGGCTACCGGGCCATTGCGCCGGATTTGCGTGGATACGGGCGTACCGATGTGCCTACCGATATCGAGGATTACAGCAACCGCGCCGTCATCGGCGATCTGCTCGCCCTGCTCGATGACATGGACGCCGAGCAGGCGGTGTTCGTCGGCCTGGACTTCGGGGCGGCACTGGTGTGGGAGCTGGCATTGCGCGTGCCCGAGCGGGTGAGCGGTGTCATCGTGCTCAATAATCCGTTCGCCCCGCGCCCGCCGCGCGCGCCATCGCAGTTGTGGGCAAAGGCCGCCCAGCGCCACTTTCTGCACCTGGACTACTTTCAGAAACCCAGTGTGGCCGATGCTGAACTGGGCGGGCGCACAAGGGAATTCCTGGCTCGCGTCTACTATTCGCTCAGCGCCGACTATCACTACCTCGACACCTGGCGCTTCCCCGCGGCGGGCACCGGCTACCTCGATGTTCTACCTGAGGCGCCACCGCTGCCGTGGCGCTGGCTCTCCACCGCCGAATTCGACATCCTGGCAGGGGATTTCGAGTGCACCGGCTTCACGGGCGGCCTCAATTGGTACCGGGCGCTCGATCGGAACTGGGAACTCACCGCCGAATTCGCCGACGCCGAGGTCTGTGTTCCGACGTATTTCCTCTATGGAGACCGAGACCCGGATATGGAGGGATTCAGCGGCCGCGATCCGCTGGCGACTCTGCGCGCGAACGTTCCCGACCTGCGCGCCGTCACCAAGATCGCGGATGCGGGTCACCTCGTGCAGTTGGAACGCACCGACGAGGTCAATGCGCTGATCACCACTCACCTTCGCGACCTGGTCGCGGATCCAGCTCTCACACAATGACCGTTCAACGATATTCGTTGGTCAATTCGGGGTAGTCGGCCCAGCTGGGGAGGGGGCGTCGGTCCAGGTAGGCGGTGAGGCGGTCCAGCAGGTACTGCCAGCGCGGGCCGACCGAGCTGGCCTCGGCCGGGCAGACGTGGCGGCGGATCAGTTCGAGATTGGTGACGACGCCGACCTGGGTCATATGCAGTTCGAGGATGCCGCCGTCGATATGGATCACCAGGTCATGTGGTGCGCGGCAGTCTTCGACGCGGATCGCGATGGGGCCGGGGACCGGTCCGTCGAACGGTTCGATGGTCAGGTTGCCGTTGCCGCTGGTGACTTTGCCGAACCAGCGATCCAATTGCCGGAGCTCGACGCAAGCGGACCATACGTCGAGGACAGGCATGCGGAATGACCGCAGAAAGTGCAGGAGCACCCGGCCTTCCTCGATCGCCCGATCGTGTTCGGGTCGTACCTCGCCGAGCATGGACATCGTGGTCATAGCCGTGCCCTTTCGCCGCTGGTCACCGTATGTCCACTGTATTTCCTCGGTCACGCCGCCGAATCCGATTCACGGGAAGTGGGCCACCGCGTGTCGGATCCGTCGGCGTTATCGGGAGGTACTCAGGCGGCGATGAATCGCGCGCAATCGAATTCGTGGTTCAGCACACCCTGCCGGAAGGCGTCGAACTCGGCCTCGTCGAAGCGTAGTTCCACGCCAGCGATCAGCTGGGGGATGGCGGCCTGGAAAACATATCCGCCGTCGCGGCGCGATATCGCCAGATGCAGATCCTCGACGCGACCCGCCCGCATACCGACCTGGAAGGCGTCGAACTGATCGTCGGTGAAGACGAGCAGTTCGTTGTCGGGCAATGACATTTCGGGCGTGTAGCGCTCGTCGGCGAGCTTGTCGTCCCATACCGCGGTCCACCCGTTCCTACGTGCGACGCGCACGCAGTTCTGGTTGGGCGAGCTGAAGGTCGCCTTGCGGAATTCGGCGACGGTGAAGGTGGGCTGCGTCATTGCATGTCCTTTCAACAGGTGGAGCAGGAGTCGCGCAGGGTTGGCAGGCCCGTCGCTAGTCCTTTAAGCCTTATAGCCAACGGCGGCGAAATTACACGGCCGCGCCTTATCGTCCAGGTCGACCGGTTGGTCCGGACGCCAGTCCGGCGCGTAGGCGATACCGGGTTCGATCAGGTCCAGTCCGTCGTAGAGCGCAGTGAACGCGGCGCGGGTGCGCAGGGTCACCGGATCGGAGGTTTCGTCATAGAGTGCGGCGGCAGCGGCCATTTGCTGCTTGATCTCCGGCCCGGCGTCGTCCAGGGACACGTGGGTCATCGCGATATAGCTGCCCGAGGGGAGTCGATCGCGCAGTCGCGCCATCAGCGCGGGCGGATCGGCGGCGTCGGGTACAAACGGCCAGACGCTGACGATCAAGAGCCCGAGCGGTTGCTCGAAGTCGATCAGCCGACGGGTATCCGGATGGTCAAGAATCAGGTCGGGATAACGCAGATCGGCCTCGATGATGGCGGTGTTGTCGAGGGCATCGCCGTGCAGTAGCAGGTCGTGGGCACGATTGACCGCTTCCAGATCGTTGTCGACATACACAACGCGCGAATCCGGCGCGACTTCCCGCGCAACCTCGTGTGTATTGCCGACGGTGGGTAGTCCGGAACCGATATCGAGGAATTGCCGGATACCCTGCTCGACCATGAATCGTGTTGCGCGGCGCAGGAATCCGCGATTGTGATGGGCCCACACATCGAGGAATGGAAGTATTTCGAACAGTCGCTCACCGAAGATCTTGTCGACCTCGAAGACGGCTTCCCCGGACAGATAGTAGTGATACATGCGGGCGGCGGATGGTCGGCTCGCATCAATTTCGCGGGGCTCGAAGTCGGCGGACATCCGGGTACTCCTGATTCGTCAAGTGCTGCTGAATGTCTTGCGGCGCAACGATCGTGCGACGTGCTCCATGAATTTCCGGGAGTCCTCGGCGCCGAGAGCGGCGGCACTGAGCCGGGACCATACCGTTTCGCGGGCGGCCACCGCGGGTTTGTCATCGATGTAGCGGATATCGCCCTGACTCTCCACGATCGCCATCTCCAGATCGCCCGCTGCACCCGGTGACGGCACCCGTACCAGGGTGTAGCGGTCCTCCATCCCCGCCCCGCGTGTGGTGACGGTGAATGGGAGCACCTGGATCAGGATGTTGGGTCGTCTGGACAGATTCGACAGATGCTCGAGTTGTTCGAGCATCACCTCGCGTCCGCCGTATTCGCGGCGTAGACAGGATTCGGACAGGATCGCGCGGAACTGCGGTGGGTCCGCCTCGATCAGCACCTGCTGCCGCGCCAGTCGCGCCTGCACCGACTCCTCGACGGTGACGCCGGCCGTCGCGACCGGCTCGTGTAGTGCGCGAATGTAGGACTCGCACTGGATGAGCCCCGGCATGATCTCTGCCTCAGCGGTGCGCAACAGGCTGGCATGCGCCTCCAGATCGACGAGTAGCCGCAGATCCTCGACGTAGGCGCGGCGGTGGCCGGTGGTCCAGAATCCGCGCTTGTGATTGTCGCGGCGCAGTTCTTTGAGCGTCTCGATATAACCGGGGTCGGTGAAACCCAATGTGGTCGTGAGAAGTTCGAGATCACCGACGCTGATGGCACCGATTCCATTGATCAACTGGTTGATTCGGCTCTGGGTCGACTCGATGATCTTCCCGGCTTCGGTCTGACTTACGCCCGCGGTGCGGACCATGTGCTCGATTTCGCGTCCCAGCAACAATTTTCGCGCGGTCCGCAATCGAGTTCCCATGGCTCCCCAGCGTATCGGTCCGACCCGACTCATCCGATTCACTACCTGGAGCGTGATAATCACGCTAGCATTACCACACCAAAGATATCACGGCAGGCCGAGGCGGTGGGGCGTCATCGAGGACGATCCACCGCGTCGCGGGGCAGAGGGGTGTCGGATGACGACAGCCACGAACGATTGTCGGATGGTGTGAAATGCCAAGTAGCGCAGAGACAACCACGCAACGCTGCCGGCACTATCAACGTGATCTGGGACTGCCCGCGGTGATCATGCCCGAGGCCGAGACGCGGATCATCGTGCAGACCGGATCGGTCGGCGCGGTGGTGATGCCCTCGGGGCTGGCAACGGAATTCGTTGCCGATCAGCAGGGGCAATTGGGGCCGGTGATCGAGCACCCTGCGTCACGGCGGTGGTCCTTTCTGACCGGACCGTCCGGGCCATGTCCGGAGAGTCTGACGCCCGCACTGCTGCGCTGGAATATCGGCGTTGCGTCGAAATACATTGTGCTGCCGTCTCCTGATGATGAGCGACGCGGGTTTCGACGGTGGATCCACGAGCCACGCACCGGGTTTCGGCCGTCGATGCGCGAAATTCTGGAAGCGGTACTGCGGTTGCGGCGATAGCCGACCAACGGGCGCGCGGTACTCGCCGATTCGAGGGGTTGGCGAGTACCGCGTGAGTTCAGCGGTTGACGAGTTCGCTGGCTGCTGCTTCGATTCGGGGTTCGTCGAGGAGGACGGTGCTGGCCGCATGGCCCAGCGGGATGAAGGAGTCTTCGCTGGTCACGCGGGTTATTGAGCCGTTGAAACCGACGTCGATCAGGGCGGCGCAGAGGGATTCGGAGACGCCGCCGGTGTGGCGCGTTTCGTCGGCGATGAGGACTCGGCCGGTGGCGTTGGCGTGGTGAAGAAGGTCATCGAGAGGGAGCGGGGATAGCCATCGGAGGTCGAGCACGCGAGTTCGGATACCGTGAGATGAGAGGCGTTGGGCCACCCGTAGGCTCATGGGCACGCCGTTGGCGAAAGTGACGATGGTGAGGTCGGTGCCATCGCCGTAGACGCGGGCGCGTCCGATGGCGATGTGGTCGTTATCGGAAGGTGTTGCGAGCCAGGCACTATCGCCGGGACGGTGTAGGTCACGGGTGTGGTAGAGGGCGATGGGTTCGAGGTAGACGCAGACGCGGCCGTCGACGCGAGCGGCGCAGACGCAGGTGCGCAGCATGGCTGCGGCGTCATCCGCACGAGCGGGGGAGGCGATGATCAGGCCCGGGATATCGCGCAGTGCCGCAATGGAATTGTCGTTGTGGAAGTGGCCGCCGAACCCTTTCTGATAGCCGTACCCGGCGATGCGCACGACCATCGGATTCCGGTATTGCCCCTGGGAGAAGTACGACAGTGTGGCGGCTTCACCTCGCAATTGGTCGGCGGCATTGTGCACGTAGGCCAGATATTGGATCTCCGGAATCGGCACGAATCCGGCGAGTGCGGCGCCAAGGGCCGTGCCGAGCACGCTCTGTTCGTCGAGCAGCGTATCGAAGACACGCCGTACTCCGAACTGCTTCTGCAGGCCCTTGGTGACGCCGTACACGCCGCCTTTGCGGCCGACATCCTCGCCGAACACCAGGACGTCGTTGTCGCGGTCGAGCAGCGCGGCGAGCGTTTGATTGATCGCCTGCGCCAACGTCGCCGAACCTTCTTGTGTAACTGTTTGTTCCGCTATGGTCCGGCGGCCCTTGTGGCGGTCGCGGGCGGTCGTGCCGCTCATCGCGACGTCGCGAACGATGGTGTCGACGGTCTCCTGCGCGTCGCGTCGGCCATCGCCGAGCTCGCCGGCGCCACCAGACCCGAGCGGGCCTCGACGCAAGGCATCGGCCCGCACCCGGTCCGGATGTAGCGGGGCCAACGGTTCCATCACCGCAGCGGCGGAGGTCAACTTCGGTTCGCGGCACACCGATTCGGCCATGGCGGCGACTCGGACGCCGATGTCGTCGTAGCGTGCGATGACTTCGGCCGGGGCTGCGAGGCCGGAGGTGACCAGGAGGCGACCGGTTGCGGTCACCGGGTCTCGGCGCAGGTCGGCGGCGATGTCGGTGGGGCTGCGGTAGGCGGACTCTACGTCGGATCCAGCGTGTCCCATGAGCCGTACGGTGCTCAGGTGGAGAAAGGCGGGTTTGCGGTGTTCGCGCACCCAGTCGACCGCCTTGGTCGCGGTTGTCGCGGCGTCGAGGAGATCGCAGCCATCGGCGTCGAAATACTGCAGACCGAGGCGAATGCCGTAGGACTGTTCGATCCAGTCGGGCGGGGTCGCGACGCTGATGCCGATGCCGTTGTCCTCGCAGACGAACAGCAGGGGTAGCGGAACCCCTTGGCGCGCAGTGTGAATCGCGGCATTGATGGCGCCGGCGGCGGTGGAGTGATTGGCCGACGCGTCGCCGAAACTGCACAGCACCACCGAATCCGACGGCCATTCGCACGCGACGCCGAGCCGGGCCGCGCGTTCGATCGCGAAGGCGAGCCCGACGGCGCGCGGCAGATGTGATGCGATGGTGGAGGTCTGTGGGATCACCGCGGCCGGTTTGCTGCCGAAAACCTTATGACGGCCGCCCGATATCGGTTCAGTGCTCGCCGCCACCACGCCGAGCAGCACATCGCGGATCGGATCGAGACCCGGCACCTGCCTGGCCCGGTGCACGAAGAATGCTCCGGAGCGATAGTGCAGCAGCGCGGGATCGGTGGGGCGCAGGGCGGCCGCGACCGCCGCATTGCCCTCGTGTCCGGCGGATCCGATGCTGTAATAGCCGCGCTTGGCGCTGCCCAATCGGCGTGCCGCGAGATCGAGATGCCTACTGGTCGCCTGTGATTCGAACAGGTCCAGGCATTGGGCTCCGGTGAGCCCGACACCATCGAGCGGCTGATCGACGGGACGGCTCGGCCGTGGCTCCAGCGCCGATAGCTCGGCACGGAACCGCTCCTCGAGGTCGACTCGCTGTTCGGTCACGCTGTGATCATCTCCGACGGATGCCGCTCGAGGAAGTCGATTCCGGTACGATTTCAGAAAATATTCTGATTATCTCGGCGATTGCAAGAAATTTCTCCGAGAACTGCGGTGTCGAATCGCGTATTTATCGGCTTGGTCGAGCACAGTATCAGCCGGACCGCTCGGTCTGCGTGATCGTCCGTCGCAGCAGATCGCGAGCGACATCGAGCTCGACGGCCCGACGGTCCAACTCCGCCAGCCGATCCCGCAGCGCGGGCAATACGCCAGGACAGGCCCGCAACGTGCCATCGTCGACAGCGCACGGCAGCAGCTGCCCGATCACCCGGGTCGAGAGTCCCGCGGCGAGCAATGCGCGAATCTGTCCGACACGCTGTTCGGCAGCCGCGTCGTACTCGCGATACCCATTGTGGCGGCGTTCGGCCGACAGCAGCCCGACCCGCTCGTAATACCGCAGCAGCCGCTCGTTGGTGCGGGTCCGGCTCGCCAGCTCACCGATCAGCATGATTTGACCTTCCCATGGTGTCAGGGATCAACACTCGAGTCCGCAACTCGATTCCGTCAGGAGAAATGTTGATCATCGACGCACACAGCCACGTCCACGACCCGCTCACCGACCACATCGCGCTACTCGACGAGGCGGGCGTGGACAAGACCGTCCTCTTCATGACCCGACCGCATCCGGAGCGGGCCGGAACCCTCACCGAACTCCGCACAGAGATGGACCTGCTGACGCGGGCGCTAGCCGGTAGCGCTGCCCTCGGTCGCGAAACGGCACGGCGCGAACTCGAGGCTGCCCTCGACGCCTACCCGGACCGCTTTGTCGGCTTCGCCTCGGTGCCGCTCGACGCACCCGATGCCGATGCGCTCGTCGAACGCGAGGTAGTCGGGCGCGGAATGCGCGGCATCGGAGAGTTGACCCCGCCGCCCGACCAGGCCGCGCGCATCGAGCCGGTACTCCGTGCCGCCACCGACCAGGGTGGACTCCCTGTCGTCGTACACGGCGCAGCGCCCACGACCGCCGCCGACCTGCGCACCATGACCGACCTCGCACGCCGCTATCCACGCGTGCCGCTCGTGGTCTCCCAACTCGGCGGAGCGCATTGGATGGACGCGATCGAACTGGTCCGCGACAGCCCGAATATGTACCTCGAACTGTCCACTGCCAGCATCGTTTTCGCGGTGCGCCTGGCCATATCCGAAATTCCCGAGCGCACTCTGTTCGGCTCGGATGCCCCCTACGGCGACCCGGTCATCGCACGTACCACCGTCGAACGCGCCACCCGCTCACCGCAGGTACGCGAATTGGTCCTCGGCGCAACCGCGCGGGAACTGCTGGGTTAGCTCGCGGTACCCGGCAATGCCGCGGCGGCATCCCGATCCAACAGCCACGTAGTGGATTCCGACCCGACGGCACCCGCCGCGGGAATCTCCACCGGATCCGCACCCGCCACCGCCGCGGCAACGGCTTCGGCCTTGGCCGCACCACCGACGACCAGCACAACATGGCGACTGTGCCGCACCGCGGGCAGCGTCAGCGTGACCCGCACCGGCGGCGGCTTGGGTGAATTCGGCACCGCGACAACGAGTTCGTGCTGTTCACGCACCGCATCGGTATGCGGGAACAGCGAATTCACATGTCCCTCACCGCCCATTCCGAGCAGATGCAGATCGAAGGCCCCGTACTCCGCCAAGTGCGCGTGCACCGCCGCAGCATACTCGGCGGCGGCCTCGACCGGATCCGGATACTCACCATCGGAGGTGGCGACCGGATGCACCCGCGACGGGTCCACCGACACATGATCCAGCAGCGCCTGCCGTGCCTGCAGATCATTGCGCTCGGAATCGCTCGCCGGCACGAATCGCTCGTCGCCCCAGAACACATCGAGCCGCGACCAGTCGATGTCGCCGGGTGTCTTGCGGACCAATTCCAACAGTCCGATCCCGGTCCCACCGCCGGTCAACACCACCGATGCGGAGCCGCGCGCCGCCTGTGCGGCCACCACGACCGCGACGAATCGCGCGGCCGCGGCGGCAATCAAGGCGTCGGTGTCGTCGTATACTTCGACGGTGTTCGCGGGGAAGCTCGCGCGCTCACTCATAGATCACCTTCTCGATTCCGGCGAGCGCCTCGGCATAGATCTCGTCGGCATCCAGCCGTCGCAGTTCCTCGGCGAGGCAGTCGCGAGTTTCCCGGCGCGCCAACGCGATCCGCTGATCCGGGTCACCGGTGCGGGTCAGTGTCGCGGTGCGCCCGGTCTGTGGTCGCTCGATGGCGATCGATACCGTCGGGCGATGCACTTGCACCCGCAACGCACCCGAACGACGACGCACTGGGCAGTCGAGGCGGGCGGCCAACCAGCCCGCGAGCATATCCAGCGCGGGTTCGTCGCGCAGTCCGGAGACGGTCACCGAATCCACCGGCTCGAACGGCGGTTCGTCCATGGCGGCCGCCAACAGCGCCCGCCAATAGGTGATGCGACTCCACGCCAAATCAGTATCCCCGGAGGCATAGGAGCCGAGGCGCTTCTTGATCGTCGCCTGCGGATCGGCCGCGAAGGTGGCGTCGGTGATGCGGCGAGTCGCCAAGCGTCCCACCGAATCCTTCGACGGGAACTCCGGTGCGCCACGTGGCCACCAGGCCACCACCGGGGTATCCGGCAGCAGGAACGGGATGACTACGCTGCTTTCGTGGTTGATCAGATCACCCTGCAGCCGCAGCACTATCACCTCGGCCGCACCCGCGTCACCGCCAACGCGGATCTGGGCATCCAACCGGGTCTCGGCATCGCGATCGCCGCGCGCCAAAACCACCACGCGACAGGGGTGTTCACGGCTGGCGTCATTGGCGGCGTCGATGGCGTCCTCGGCCTCGGAGCTGTCCAGCGTGCACACGACCAGCGTCAGCACCCGGCCCATGGTGATCACACCATTGCTCTCGCGAAGGCGAACCAGGCGTTTGGTGACTTCAGAGGTGGTGGTCTGCGGCATATCGACGATCATGGCCGCCGCCATTCGCGCCCGGTGCGTGCCAACACCTCGTCAGCCGAGGCCGGACCCCAAGTGCCCGCCTCGTACTGTTCGGGCTTACCGTCGGCGGCCCAGTGCTCGAGCACCGGATCCAGGATGCGCCAGGACAATTCGACCTCCGCGTTCACCGGGAACAGGGACGGCACCCCGAGCAGCACATCGAGGATCAGGCGTTCGTAGGCCTCGGGGGAGGATTCGGTGAACGCCTCGCCGTAGCTGAAATCCATATTGACGTCGCGCACTTCCATGCTCGACCCCGGCACCTTCGAACCGAATCGGGTGGTAATGCCCTCATCGGGCTGCACCCGGATGACCAGTGCGTTCTGCCCGAGATCCTCGGTCATGGTCTGGTCGAACGGCAGATGCGGGGCCCGTTTGAACACCACCGCGATCTCGGTCACCCTGCGGCCCAGGCGTTTTCCGGTGCGCAGGTAGAACGGCACACCCGCCCATCGTCGGGTGTCGACCTCGAGGGTGATCGCCGCGTAGGTCTCGGTGCGCGATTGCGGGTCGAAACCCTCCTCGTCGAGCAGTCCGACCACATGCTCGCCGCCCTGCCACCCCTCCGCGTACTGTCCGCGTGCGGTGGTTTCATCGAGCGGCTCGACGAGTTTGGTCGCCGAGAGCACCTTGATCTTCTCCGCCTGCAGCTGTTTGGGCTCGAAGCTGATCGGTTCCTCCATGGCAGTCAGCGCGAGCAACTGCAGCAGGTGGTTCTGGATGACGTCGCGGGCCGCGCCGATACCGTCGTAATAGCCTGCGCGCCCACCCAATCCGATGTCCTCGGCCATGGTGATCTGCACATGGTCGACGTAATTGGCATTCCAGATCGGCTCGTAGAGCTGGTTGGCGAAGCGCAGTGCCAGGATGTTCTGCACCGTCTCCTTACCGAGATAGTGATCGATGCGGAATACCGTCTCCTCCGGGAACACCCGGTTGACCAATGCGTTGAGTTCGACCGCGCTGTCCAGATCGTGACCGAACGGCTTCTCGATCACCACTCGGCGCCACGGCTTGCGTCCCTCGCCATCGGTTTTCGTCGGTTGCGCCAGTTTGTGCTCGGAGAGCTGATCGAGCACCACCGGGAACATATTCGGCGGAATCGACAGGTAGAAGGCGTGATTGCCGCCGGTGCCGCGATCCTTGTCCAGCTTCGCCAACACATCGGCGAGTTTGGCGAAGGCGGAATCGTCGTCGAAGGAGCCCTGCACGAATCGGATGCCTTCGGCCAGGTGGTCCCAGACCTCCTGCCGAAATGGGGTGCGTGCGTGCGCTTTCACCGCGTCGAGCACAACCCCCGCGAAATCCTCGTCCGCGTAGTCCCGGCGCGCGAAGCCGACCAGTGCGAAGCCCGGGGGCAGCAGCCCCCGGTTCGACAGATCGTAGATGGCCGGCATCAGTTTCTTCCGGGACAGATCGCCGGTGACGCCGAAGATCACCATGCTGCACGGTCCCGCGATGCGGGGAACTCGCTTATCCCGCTCTTCGCGCAGCGGATTCTTCCAGGTATTCGTCTGAGTGCCGGCCATCGGGTCAGTTATCCCCGGTCTTGGCCAGTTCGCCTGCCGTGGCGGAAAGCAACTCCTCCCACGACTTCTCGAACTTCTCCACACCCTCGCGCTCGAGTACCTCGAACACGTCATCGAGGTCGACACCGACCGCGGTGAGCTTGTCGAAGATCTCCTGCGCGGCGGCGGCGGTACCGCTGACCATGTCGCCACGGACCTCGCCGTGATCGGCGACCGCCTCCAGAGTCTTTTCCGGCAGCGTGTTCACCGTATTCGGTGCCACCAGCTCGGTGACATAGAGCGTGTCGGAGTACTCCGGATTCTTCACACCCGTCGAAGCCCACAGCGGCCGTTGCCGATTCGCACCGGCGGCGGCCAGATGGTTGTAGGTCGAGGTGTGCGCACCACCGTCGAAGACATCCTGGTATTCGGCGTAGGCCAGGCGCGCATTGGCGACACCCGCCTGTCCGCGCAGTACCAGCGCCTCCGGCGTGCCGATCGCGTCGAGTCGCTTATCGATCTCGGTGTCCACCCGGGAGACGAAGAACGAGGCGACCGAATGGATTTTGGCCAGATCATGGCTGGCGGCCTTGGCATTGCGCAGACCATCGAGGTAGGCGCCCATCACCTCGCGGTAGCGCTTGACCGAGAAGATCAGTGTCACATTGACGCTGATGCCCTCCGTGATCACCCGGGTGATCGCGGGCAGGCCCGCCTCGGTGGCCGGAATCTTGATGAACAGGTTGGGACGGTCCACCGTCTTCCACAGGTCGATGGCCTGCGCGACCGTCTGGTCGGCGTCGAAGGCCAGACGCGGGTCGACCTCGATGGAGACCCGGCCGTCGACGCCATTGCTGGCCTCGTAGGCCCCGGCCAGCACATCGCAGGCCGCACGCACATCGTCGGTGGTGATGGTGCGGATCGCGGAATCCACATCCGCGCCTTGGGCGGCAAGCTCTTTCACCTGGCCGTCGTAGGCGTGGCCCTGACTCAGGGCGACCTGGAAGATGGTCGGATTGGTGGTTACGCCGACGACGCTGCGGGTTTCGATGAGCTCGGCCAGGTTGCCGGACTGGATCCGGTCCCGCGACAGATCATCGAGCCACACCGAGACGCCGGCGGCCGAGAGGGCGGCGAGGTTTTCGTTCTGTGCCATGAGCTCTTATCCCTTCACGTTTTCCAGCGTGCGCTGCGCGGCAGCCACTACGGCTTCCGCGGTGATCCCGAACTCGCGGAACAAGGTCTTGAAGTCGGCCGAGGCACCGAAGTGCTCGATCGACACGATCTCACCCGCATCACCGGTGAACCGGTACCACGGCATCGCGATACCGGCCTCGACGGCCACGCGAGCGGCGACCGCCGGCGGCAGCACCTCGTCCCGATATGCCTTGTCCTGCGCGTCGAACCACTCCACGCACGGCATCGAGACCACGCGGGTGCCGATGCCCTGCGCCTCCAGCGTAGTGCGGGCGGCGACCGCGAGCTGCAGCTCGGATCCGGTCGCGATCAGGATTACCTGCGGGGTACCGGTGGACGCCTCGGCCAGCACATAGCCGCCCCTCTTGACACCTTCGTAGCTGGTGCCCTCGACGATCGGCAGGTCCTGACGGGTCAGCGCGAGTGCGGAAGGTCCGTCCTGGTGGGCGGGTTCGGAGACCGAGAAGTGCGAAGTGTGCTCGCTGCTGTCGCGCTCGAGGATGGTGCGCCAGGCGTAGGTGGTTTCGTTGGCGTCGCCGGGGCGGACCACGTTCAGCCCCGGAATCGCGCGCAGCGCGGCCAGATGTTCGATCGGCTGATGCGTCGGGCCGTCCTCGCCGAGGCCGATGGAGTCGTGGGTCCAGACGTAGATCGCGGGCACCCGCATCAGCGCGGCCAGGCGCACTGCCGGGCGCATGTAATCGGAGAACACCAGGAAGGTGCCGCCGTACGGGCGGGTCGGGCCGTGCAGGGCGATGCCGTTGAGGATCGCGCCCATGGCGTGCTCGCGCACACCGAAGTGCAGGGTGCGGCCGTACGGGTTGGCCTTCCACATACCGGTCGAGATCGATTCCGGACCGAAGCTCGACGCGTCGGGCATGGTCGTGTTGTTGGATTCGGCGAGGTCGGCCGAACCGCCCCACAGCTCGGGCAGCACCGGCGCCAGCGCGGCGAGTACCTTGCCGGAGGCCTTGCGGGTGGCCATTCCCTTCGGGTCCGGCTCGTAGGTCGGCAGGTTCGCGACCCAACCAGCGGGCAGATCACGCTTGGCGAGCCGATCGAACAGCGCCTTGTTCTGCGGGTTCGCCGCGGCCCACGCGTCGAACTTCTGCTGCCAGGCCGCATGTGCCTGCTGGCCGCGCTCGATGACCTTGCGGGTGTGCGCGATGACGTCGTCGTCGACCTGGAAGTTCTTCTCCGGATCGAAGCCGAGGATCTTCTTGGTGGCGGCCACTTCGTCGGCGCCGAGCGCGGCGCCGTGCGCGGCGCCGGTGTTCATCTTGTTGGGGGCCGGGTAGCCGATGATGGTGCGCAGCACGATGATCGACGGCTTGCCGGTCTCCGCCTTGGCCGCGGCCAGCGCCGCCTCGATGGCGACGACGTCCTCGCCGCCCTCGACCACCTGCACATGCCAGCCGTAGGCCTGGTAGCGCTCGGCGACATCCTCGGTGAAGGCGATGGTGGTGTCGTCCTCGATGGAGATCTTGTTGTCGTCGTAGATCACGACGAGGTTGCCCAGCTGCTGGGTGCCCGCCAGCGAGGATGCCTCGGAGGTGACGCCCTCCTCCATATCACCGTCGGAGGCGATCACGTAGATGAAGTGGTCGAATGGGCTGGTGCCCGGCGCGGCGTCTGGATCGAACAGCCCGCGCTCGCGGCGCGCCGCCATGGCCATGCCGACCGCGGAGGCCAGCCCCTGGCCCAGCGGGCCGGTGGTGATCTCCACGCCGTCGGTGTGGCGGAATTCCGGGTGGCCGGGGGTGAGCGACCCCCATTTGCGCAGATGCTCGAGATCGTTCAGCTCCAGACCGTATCCGGCCAGGTAGAGCTGGATGTACTGGGTGATGCTGGAGTGACCGCAGGACAGCACGAAGCGGTCGCGGCCGACCCAGCTCGGATCGCTCGGGTCCAGGCGCATGGTGCGCTGATAGAGCGTGTAGGCCAGTGGTGCGAGGCTCATCGCGGTGCCGGGGTGCCCGTTTCCGGTGTTCTGCACCGAATCGGCGGCAAGAACCCGAACGGTGTCGACGGCCTTGGTGTCCAGATCCGTCCAGTCGTCCGGGTGGTTCGGCTGAGTGAGGGCGCGGATGTCGTCTGTGACTGACACGACCGAGGTTCTCCTGACATTGGTTTCGTCGACGGTGGCGCAGGGTGCACGCACGGCAGCTGTGGAATGCGAACCGGTTTACCCCAACTACCCTAGATGTGCCCGGTGACCGGCATGTGACGAACCCGGCTTACTCCGGGTGTCGAATCGCTGCGACAGGGTGCCGGAGCGAGGGGCTATGGAAAGAAGGCTGTGCGGCTGGGTCTACCATCGTCTGTAGTAGTTGCCGCCTCGCACCAGCTCGAGCAGGGGGAGCGCGGTAGTGGTACATGCCGGATGCGATGCACAGCGTGCGAGGAGAGATAGTGCGGATTGGGCAACAGCCGGGTGGCAATGGCGCACACGGCTCCTCCGCGACGGCGCTGGCCGACCGGTTGACCGGCGATGGCCTGCTGTCCCGACTACTGCGGCGACCGCTCGCCTATATCGCGTTGACCAAGCCGCGCGTCATCGAGCTGCTGCTGGTCGCGACGATTCCGACGATGCTGCTGGCCGACCGGGGCCACGTCGATATCCGACTGATCCTGGCCACGCTGTTCGGCGGTTGGATGGGTGCCGCGAGCGCCAATACGCTCAACTGTGTCGCCGACGCCGATATCGACAAGGTGATGAAGCGGACCGCGAAGCGCCCGCTGGCCAGGGAGGCCGTGCCGACCTCACACGCCTTCGTCTTCGGGGTGACGCTCGGCATCGGTTCTTTCGCCTGGTTGTGGTGGCAGGCAAATCTGCTCAGTGGACTCCTGGTCGTCGCGACGATCCTGTTCTACGTCTTCGTATACACCCTCGGCCTGAAGCGCCGGACCTCGCAGAATGTGGTGTGGGGCGGAGCGGCCGGATGTATGCCCGCGCTGGTCGGCTGGTCGGCGGCGACCGGAAATATCGGTTGGCCCGCGATCGCGCTGTTCGGCGTCATCTTCTTCTGGACACCGCCGCACACGTGGGCCTTGGCCATGCGCTACAAGGAGGACTACCGGGCCGCCGGTGTGCCGATGCTGCCGGTCGTGGCCACCGAGCAGGCCGTCACCAAGCAGATCGTCATCTACACCTGGCTCACAGTGCTGACCACTCTCGCGCTGGTGCCCGCGACCGGTGTGGTCTACGCGGCCGTCGCGCTGGTGGCCGGAGCATGGTTCCTGCTCATGGCGCATCAGCTGTACTCCGGAGTGCGCCGCGGTGAGTCGGTGAAGCCGCTGCGACTGTTCCTGCAGTCCAACAACTATCTGGCCGTGGTGTTCTGTGGTCTGGCGGTGGATTCGGTGCTCGGGTGGGACACGATCGGCAGCTTCTTCGGGTAGGTCAGCCTAGATATCCGTCGGGCCGGACTCGTATGGTGGTGCCGTCGATCGCGGCATAGGCGGCGAACGCGTGACCGTCGACATCCACAGCATATTGTCCGTTCGCCTGAGCGCCTGGGCGGATCACCCTATAGACCTCGGCACCGGGTTCGGACGGTACGTCGGTTTCGCCGAATGACAGCAGGGTCGCGTGCGGTCCGCGGAACAGGTCGAACAGTCGAATCGGCCGCCCTTCGGCATCTTTGACCGGTGCGTCGGGTGCGTGATCACCCGCGACGAGCACGCCGCGGTCGGCGGGATCGCGGTAACTGATATCGAGTTGACGCGTCTCCTCGCCGCGCTGCATAGCGTCCGCCGTACCGTCGACTAGGTTGTCCAGCAGTTCGGTGTTGATGCATGCAACGCGAAGACGACGTGGCGACCAGCGCGAAAGCCATATCGCCTGGGCGGGAAACGGAAGGGCCGTAAGGTTTCTCCGCCTCGGTACCGGTCCCGCAAAGATCATCGGCAGGCGATTCGGTTCACCGCCAATGCCCGCTTCACGGTCACTGATGGCGGGAAGTTGCGATTGCCGAAGATCGGCGATATTGCGGTGCGGTGGTCTCGGGAACTGTCCTCGGCCCCGTCGTCCGTCACGATCGTCCGCGACGCTGCCGGACGGTATTTCGCGTCGTTCGTGGTGCAAACCGATGATCAGCCGCTGCCCGAAGTCGATACGGAAGTAGGTATCGACCTGGGGCTGAGTACCTTCGCGGTCCTATCTGACGGGAGGGTGATCGAGTCTCCGAAGTTCTTCCGCCGCGCCGAACGCAGACTCCGCAAGGCCCAACAGGCACTGTCGCGGAAGCAGAAAGGCGGCCATAACAGGGCCAAGGCCCGTCTGCGGGTAGCGCGGGCACATGCGAAAGTCGCTGATACGCGCCGGGATTGGGCGCACAAACACGCCACGACGATCATCCGCAATAACCAAGCGGTGTATGTCGAGGATCTGTGCATCACGGGCATCGCGCGTACCCGGTTGGCGAAGTCCGTGCACGACGCTGGGTCGGGCATGTTCACCCGGCTGCTGGAGGAGAAAGCCGCCCGTTATGGACGGTACTTCACCCGGGTGAGCCGGTTCTTCCCGTCGTCGCAGCGGTGTTCGGTGTGCGGGGTGATCGATGGGCCCAAGCCGTTGTCGATGCGGACCTGGATATGCCGGTGTGGTGCGGTCCATGACCGGGATCGCAACGCCGCCGACAACATTCTCGCCGCCGGGCAGGCGGAGAGGCGAAACGCTTGTGGAGTGCGGGTAAGACCGGAACCTGTTCCGGCACCGCGCGGTGAAGCAGGAACCCGCCGACAGGCCGCAACGGTCTAGTAGGAATCGCCTCCATTCACGGAGACGAGGATGCCAATTGAACACCAAGATCATTTTTTCGGTTTGATTTCAGTGATCCGAAGGCGGTGCGATATCCCACCGTCGGATATGGGGCCTTCCCGCGCAACACGCGCCGGTGCTGCGGGCGATCACTCAGGCTGCGATCGTCAGCGAGGATTTCGCTCGCATACTCGGACAGTTCGGGGTCGAACAGCGCGCGGATATCGCCGATCATCTGGATGGCCTGTCCGGCAAGGGACTACGTCTGCCGAGCAGCATCGATGCCAGGTCTGGCGATGATGTTCCAGGTCGCCCAGGGCATGTTGGCGCTGGTCGAGGACGGCACTGCGCACTGACCGATGAGCAGGCGATCGAGGGGCTGACGCGGTTCATCTACCGTGGTCTGACCGGACGGGACTACTGACCCGGCCGAGCCCGGGATCAATTCTGATCACGGCAAATGATCGTCGGGCACGGTGCACGGTATAGCAGGTTCTGGCTGGTCGAATCCAGTAGCAGCCCCGTGATGGGGTTGCCTCCGTGGCTGCCGGTGACGAGTAGTTGCGCACGGAAGGCGTATTCGAGCATCGCCTGGGTGTACGACCGAAGCCGGTTCGGCGACTTTGTGCTCGGCCGTAGTACGCGATCGTGACCGCGGTAGGTGATCCGTCGATACCGACGACGATCGACCGCCGATCGGCGAGCGTTATCGCCATTCCACGGTCTTACCCGACACCGATATGCGAATCGGGCCGCTAGGCATCGGATTCAAGGACCAATGGCCTCGCCGCCGCAGGGACGCCGATCATGCGTTACGGCAGCAGAACGATCGAGCCGGTGGTCTTGCGGCCCTCGAGATCGCGGTGCGCCTGCTCGGCCTCGGCCAGCGGATAGGTGGCACCGATCCGCACATGCAGCGTGCCGCTGGCGATCGCGTTGAAGATATCGGTCGCACGCCACAGCAATTCGGTGCGATCACGGGTGTAGTGCACCAGCGTGGGGCGGGTGACGAACAGCGAGCCCGCCGGGTTGAGCCGCTGCAGATCGAAAGGCGGGACCGGGCCGCTGGCCGCCCCGAAGAGGGCGAGCATGCCGCGTACCCGCAGCGATGCGAGGCTGGCCTCGAAAGTGGCCGCGCCGACACCGTCGTATACGGCCGCGACGCCGACGCCCTCGGTAAGTGCGCGAACTCGATCGGCAAGATCATCGGTGTAGCGCAGGACCTCACTCGCGCCCGCCTCGCGGGACAGCTTCTCCTTGGCGTCCGAGGAGACGGTGGTGATCACCCGGACACCGCGCGCGGCGGCGAGCTGGGTGAGCACAAGGCCAACGCCACCCGCGCCCGCGTGCACCAGCACGGTCTCGCCGGGTTCGGGCTTATAGATCGATTCGATCAGGTAGTGCGCCGTCATACCCTGCAGCAGCGCTGAGGCGGCGACCGGTGCGTCGACACCTGCGGGCACCTTGACCGCGACCGCCGCCGGTACCGCGACCCGCTTGGCATAGCTACCGGGCGCGGCCGCCCAGGCGACTCGCTCTCCAACGGCGAATTCGGTCACATTCGCCCCGACCTCGGCCACCACGCCGGTGCCCTCGGCGCCGGGAATATAGGGAACTGCCTGCGGGTAGCGGCCGGTGCGGATATAGGTGTCGATGAAGTTGATCCCGATCGCCTCGGTGTCGACGAGCAGCTGATCCGCACCGATCTGCGGATCCGGCACCTCGACGTAGTTCAGGACTTCGGGACCGCCGTGCTCGGAAACCTGAATAGCGCGCATGAGATCCGTTCTACACCCACGGGGGCTGGACCCGAACGTACCGGTCAGTAAACTAGCCGGCATGAGTGTTGAAGCCGCCGCCCCAGTGCGGCTGTCGGGTTCCCTGGTGGATTCGGTCAAGGGATTCGTCGCCGAGCACGGCGGCTCCGCCACCGCCGTACTGCAGCCGATCGGCCGCGCGGGCGTGCGCGTCACCCTGGTCGGCTCCGACGGTGTCCTCGGCGACCGTGTGATCGACGATCTGGCGACAGCCAAGGAATTGGTCGAAACTGTCAACGGCCTTACCGAGGCCGACGAATGGGATCGCGAGCTGATTTCAGTGGTTACCCCCCGCAAGGGGCACTGGGCCAAGATGGCCGGTTGGGTCGCCCGGCAGACCCGCTTTCCCAAGGCGCGCAACGAGAACTGAGCCGTTCAGGCTCGCGTAGCCGCGCCGTCCAATTCGCGAGACCCGCGTGGGACGGCGCGCAGGACCAGCCGAACGACCGGGCCCGCGAAGATGCCCGCGAGCCGGGTGAAGGGCCAGATACCGAGGATCAGCAGCAGGATCAAGCCGCGCGCCTGGTAGATGAGCGGTGCATACTGCATGGCCTCGGGATGCGGATCGATGGTGCACAGCGAACGGAACCAGGCGAAAAGCGTTTCCCCAGTTCGATATTCGCGTGCCACTGTGGTCGGATCGTATTCGATGATCACCCCGGACAGCAGCGCGGCCGACAAGGCCGGGAAGGTGATTCGGTCCAGCGGCGTGATCACCGGATGCGACGGACCCGCGATCAGATCCGGTACGAAAAGCAACACCGCTCCGACCGAGGCCGCGGCGACACCGCCGATCTGCACGATCGTGGTGACCACGTGTAGCGCACCGGAGGGGCGGGCATGCGGTTCGGCGGTGAACACCTTGATCAGGCGGATCAGGACTATGAGGCAGACTCCGGACCGGAATGCTGTGGATCCGAACCGCTGGCTGCGGTCCATCTCCGGATAGCGGGTGTAATTGCGGAAACCGTCGCGCCGGTAGCGCCACACGTGACCGAGCACGAACGACACGAACGCGCTGTAGGGCAGCGCGATCCACAACAGTGATGTCACGGGTAGTTCGCTTTCGGCTTGCAGACGATCGGACGCATCACGGTCGCAGAGACACCGAAGTCGGACAAGGGACCAACGTCCCTTACCGAGGGGTACTTCGGGAGTCGGCGGCGCGCCGTTCGACGATCGCCGCCGACTCGCGGTCTAACTCGGGAGTTCGACCTCGCTGTTGTGCGCATTCCCCGATGGACCGATAGTCCTCACCGATCTTGTAGACCATGGCCCGGCCAGCCGCAAACTGATCTTCTGCTGGCTCACACAAGGGTCAGTGACGTGGCTTTCGTATGCTCCAACGAGATTCAGCGCACCTTGATCGAGCCGGGCGCGACCAAACTGCCGCGGCCGGTGACGACCCGGAAGCCCACGCTCGCGCCGAAGGTCTGTCCTTCACCCGCGCGGAATCCGGAGATAATCAGTGCCTCATCGGTTCGGCGACCCCGCCAGGACACCCGCCCGAGGAGGATGGCCGTAGCGGATCAGGCGGCAACGCGTGGCATCCAGCACCGCCGCGGTCCAGGAGGCGTCAGCCAAGGGTTTTGACGATCTCCGCCGCGAGCGGCGCCGACGATGCGGGATTCTGACCGGTGTAGAGATTGCGATCGACCTCGATATGCGGTGCCCACGGCTCGCCCTCACGGAAATCGACGCCGAGCTCGACCAGTCGATCCTGCAGCAGCCACTTGGCCTTGTCGGCCAAACCAGCTTGTGTCTCTTCGGCATTGGTGAAACCGGTGACCCGATAGCCGACGAACGGGGAATCACCATCGAGGGCGGTCGCGAGCAGCGCGGCGGGCGCGTGGCAGACGACGCCGAGCGGTTTGCCCGAGGCCAGCGCGGCATTGAGCAATGCGCCGGAGTCGGTGTTCACCGACAGATCTTCCATCGGGCCGTGTCCGCCCGGGTAGTAGACCGCGTCGTAGTCGGCCGAGTCGACATCCTCGAGCCGGATCGGACTGCGCAGTTCCGCCGCGTCGGCCAAGGTCCGGGCGATCTGTGCGGCACCGTCCGCGCCGCCGTTGACCTCGGGCGCGAGACTGCCCTGGTCGACGGTCGGTACGACACCGCCGGGAGTCGCAACCACGATCTGGTGACCCGCCGCCTTGATGGCCTTATATGGTGCCACCACCTCTTCGGCCCAGTAGCCGGTCGGATGTTTGGTGCCATCGGCCAGCGTCCAGTGATCGACGCCGGTCATGACGAAGAGAACCTTCGACATAGTGTGCCTCCTGATCGGAAAATTGGGCGACGCACTGGTGCCAATCCAGTGCCAGTTCGTAGCGATGTCGACGTTAGGTACCCATTCATCGGACCACCAATACGAACGCCTATAAGAGACATCAAAATGCTGTGCGTCTCCGGTTGCGGGTGTGGGCGACGTCCAGATCGTAAAGTAGGGGACGATGAACGCGGATAAGGCAAGCGAGCTGGCGGCTCGGCGGGTCGGCGCCGCGCATTCCGACGCGCAGCGGCGTGTCGCGCTCGCCGAAAGCTTCTATCCACCGCAACTCCGCGCCTATGGTCGGGCCGAAGTCGCCTTCCTGCAGTGGGAACTCGCCCGCGGCGTGCTGCACGCCGAGGCCGGCAGCCCGTGGTGGCGGGCCATCAACGACCGCCTGCTGCACGACAAGCTGGAGGCCGCGCTGCTGCATCGTGCCGGTGCGCGCGATGGCTCGACGCCCGGGGCCCGGCTGTGGCTCGACTTCCTCACGACCCCTTCGCCCGCTGCGTGGTACCGGGCGCACAATCGCAGCATTGTCGCAGGTTATCTGGAACATCAGGAGTTGGCGGCGGCCGAACTGCCCGCCGAACGGCTGATGATCAATGTGACGCTCATGCGGGTGCTGTTCACCCACGTCCTGGTGGCGCGACCGACGCTCGCCCTCGGCCGGTTGGGGGGCCTCGGCGGCTGGTCGGCTGATCCGCGCCGCAGCTCGGTTCGGGTGTTTCTCGACCTGCGCAATGTCTTTCCCGAGGTGTATCCGCTGGTGAATATGTCCGTCGATGCGGTGCTCGCGATGGAGGGGCGGGTGGCACGTGCGCTCGACTACGGGCTGATCGTGCCGAAGTTGGAGCAGATATACGCCTTCGCCGCAGAGCAATTGGATGAGCCGATGATCGTCGGGCTGGTCGACAACGGCGAGCCGTGCTACGCCGGGCTGCGGATCGAACGTGGGCAACTGGCATCGGATGCGTTGATCCGAACGCTCGCGCGCGTCACGCGGCCGCGGTTCACATAGTTGCCGCCGTGCCTGCGTGGGGGGCGAGGATCGCGCCGTCGGCGATCTTCGCCAGGAATTCGGCCTCGACCATACCGATAATCTGAGCGGTCACCCCGAGATGCTTGCGCAACCGCTCCATATCCGCGATCAGATGGTCAGTGGTGTTGTGCGCCATATCCGCAGCGGGATCCGAGGCATGCGGGAGGCTTTCCCCTCAGCGCGCTGGTCGAAGATCACGATCCGATACAGGTTGGGATCGAACAACTTTCGCGATCCGCGCTGACCGCCGCTGCCTGGTCCGCCGTGCACGATGAGCGCGGGCTTGCCGTCGGGGTTGCCGCTGATCTCCCAATAGACCCGGTTTGCGTCGCCGACATCGAGCAGTCCGCGCTCATACGGCTCGATATTCGGGAACGGTTGTGGCGCTTCGGTACTCGACGCTGATGGGCCTATCCGTACAGCGTGTCGGAGGTGCTATGCCAACTGTTCGGTGGAGTTGGGGATCGGGGCTGAGACGCGTTCGCGGCTGCGCAGGCCCGCCCAGAGGGCGGCGGTGGCGGCGGTGCAGGCCGCGGCGCCACCGACGTGAGTGGCGACCAGGGCGGCGGGAACGTCGGTGAAGTACTGGACTACGCCGACCAGGGATTGGGCGCTGACCAGCCCGAGCAGGACGAACAGACGAGTGCGGACGGCGGGGGTGATGCCGACGGCGAAGAGTCCGAAGGCCAATCCGATGAGCAGTGCGAGATAGCCGACAAGCAGCTGCGAGTGCAGATGCACCAGGGTGACGATCTCGACCTGCAGGCGTTCGACCGGTCGTTCGATGCTCTTATCGCCCGCGTGCGGTCCCGCGCCGGTGACCAGCGTGCCCGCGATGAGGACACCGGCGAGCGCGACACCGCTCAGTCCGGTGAGCCAGCGCAGAGGTGCGGGCGCTTGGATCACCTCGATGCCGTCATCGGGTTCGCTCACCTTCGCGAACATCACCACCGCGACCCACACCATCAGCATCGACGTCAAGAGATGCACCGACACCGTCCACCACAGCAAACCGCTGCGCACGGTGATACCGCCGATGATCGCTTGCAGTACCGTGCCGCCGGGCATCAACCACGCGTACACCAGCACCGCGCGACGGCGACGGGCCCGCGTGACGGCGAGCACTATGAGCGCCGCGCACAGCGTCACCGCGAAGGTCAGCATGCGGTTGCTGAACTCGACGGTCTGATGCAGCACCGGAACCTCGGCCACCCCGGTCGGGGTGAAGCTGCCCGGGAAACACTGTGGCCAAGTCGGGCACCCGAGCCCAGACGCCGTGACCCGCACGATCGCCCCCGTGACGGCGATTCCCGCCTGTGACACGATGACCGCGACAGCAATCAATCGCTGCACCCGCAACGAGGGCAGCGGAAGTAAATCGACGAGCCGCAGAAACGCGCGATACAGCACCCAACAATCGTAGCGGGACCCCTCCCACCCCCCGCACCCGGTCTACTACATTCCGTCGTTGCCCCTCGATCAAGATCAGGTGCACATTGTGGCGGCGTCGCGCGAGAAGCGCGCGCCACCATTACCACCCGATCTTGATCGGGTCAGTCGAAGCGGAAGAAGCGGGTGGCGAGGAAGGCGGAGATGCCCCCCCATGCGGCGAGGACGGCGATGCCGAACCAGTCGATGGTGGTGCGCATGGCGTCTTCCAGCGTGTCGGCCAGCGCTCCGGATGGCACCAACCGCACCAGCCCATTCACGGCTGCGGGCAGATCATCGGAGGCGAACACGATGCTCGCGATGCCGAGCATGACGAACCAGAGGATATTCGCCAAGGCCAGCACGATTTCCGCCTTGAGTGTGCCGCCGAGCAGCAGGCCCATTGCCGCGAAAGCCGCTGTGCCGAGCGCGATCACCAGCGCGCCGAGCCCGAGTCCAGCGAGTTCCGGTCGCCAGCCGAGTCCGAATCCGATGGCCCCCAACAGAATTGCCTGCAGTACGACCACAATCAGTACTGCGGCGCTCTTGCCCGCCACGATGCCCCAGCGGGGGAGTGGGGTAGCGCCGAGTCGCTTGAGCGCGCCATAGCGCCGGTCGAATCCGACCGCGATGGCCTGTCCGGTGAAGGCGGTCGACATGACCGCGACCATCATGACCGCGGGCACGATCTTGTCGACGCGGTCCTCCCCGAGATCCCCGAACGGCAAGAGGCTGAGCCCGACCAGCAGTGTGATCGGAATGAACATGGTGAGCAGCAACTGTTCGCCATTGCGCAGCAGCAGGATCAACTCGAGCCGGGTCTGCGCGGTCATCATGGCGACGCGACCGCTCGGACGCGGATCGGGGGTGAAAGTGCCCGGCGCGAAGCGGTTTCCGGCGAGATCCGGCTGATTCATCCGCGCAGGTCCCGTCCGGTGAGTTCCAGGAAGACATCCTCGAGCCGACGCTGATCGATCCGGATATCGGTCGCCAGCACATTCTGCTGCGCACACCACGCGGTCACCGTCGCCAGCACCTGCGGATCGATCTCGCCCTCGACGAGATATTGTCCGGGAGTCGTCTCGCGCGGCGAGAAGCCTTCCGGCAGGGCGGTTTTCAGCAGGTGCAGATCGAGTTTGGGTGGCGCGGTGAAGCGCAGTTGGCCGGCCGCGCCGTGTGCGGTCACTTCGGCGGGTGTCCCGGAGGCGACGATCTGTCCGTGATCGATGATCACCAGCTGGTCGGCCAGTTGCTCGGCCTCGTCCATCATGTGCGTGGTGAGCAGCACCGTAACGCCGTCGCGGCGCAGTGCGTCGATCAGCTCCCACACGATGAGCCGGGCCTGTGCGTCCAGACCCGCGGTGGGTTCGTCGAGGAAGACGATGTCCGGCTTCCCGACCAGCGCGCAGGCCAGGGCGAGCCGCTGTTGCTGGCCGCCGGACAGACGCCGGTACGGCGTGCGCCGATTGTCCTGGAGGCCAAGGGTCTTCAGTAACCACTCGGGGTTGAGCGGATCGGCGGAGTAGGCGGCAACCAGGTCGAGCATCTCACCTGCCCGCGCACCCGGGTAGGCGCCGCCGCCTTGCAGCATGACGCCGATGCGCGGCCGCAATCGGTCGGAGTCGGCAATCGGATCCAGCCCGAGCACCCGCACCGAACCGGCATCCGGGGTCAGGAATCCCTCGCACATTTCGACCGTCGTGGTCTTACCCGCGCCGTTGGGGCCGAGTAGGGCCAGCACTTGTGCCTGCTCGACGACGAAGCTGATCCGGTCGACGGCTGTGGTCTCGCCGTAACGCTTGACGACGCCGTCGATGCGGACGGCGGGTTCCGAGGCCGCGGTCACCATCGCGCCTCGGTGCTCGGCTCGGTCGCGTCCAAGGGTGCTGTGCCCATTGTTCGCTCGCTTCGCTCCCTCACGGTGTCACACCGTAAGCCGTCGACGGATGTGACCCGGACGACACCCCTGCCTCGTCAACTCTGCGGTCCGGCGGGACCGGCCGCGGTGGGCGCCGTATCCGCGCCTAGCTGGTGTAACCGCCACGGCAGCGACTTGCGGGTGGCCAGAATCATCAGTGTGCAGGTGAGCACGGTGATGCAGGCCGCATAGATAAGGACGAAGGGCGGGATTTCGCTGCCCGATGGCATGAGCATGACACTGATTGCCGCGGAAGCGATCGTGGCCGGCACCCGGAAGGCGGAGCGGCTGGCCCATGCCGCCAGCGGGACGATGCCCCAGAGCAGATACCAGGGTTGCACCACCGGAAACAGCAGGACGACCGCGCCGAATGCGACGCCGAGTGCACCCACCGGATGTAGCCGACCCCGCCAGGTGGCCACCATGAGCCGCACCACGACCAGCGAGGCGGCAAGCGCCGCGATCGGTCGGGTGATGCTCAACAGTGCCGTGGTGTGGTCGCCCAATCCCAGTAGCACGCCGCCGAATCCGGTAGCGACACCGAGCGCGGTGGGCAGCGACATCCAGCTGCGCACCGAGTTGGCCATGGTCAGGGTGTCTATCCAGCCGAAACCGAGTCCGCTGCCCAGACATACCGCGAGCATGACGGCGCCGGTGACACAACCGAGGAATAGCGCGGCTCTGAGCACCGCACGCAAATCGCCGCCCCATTTTCGGCTCAATGCCATCCAGACGAATGCCAGTGCCAGCATCGATGGAATCTTGACCATCGCGGACAGCGCGATCAGGGTGGTGCCCGATAAAAGCAGCACGAGTGCGTGTCCGCGTATCGGGCCGATATTGCTCAGGGCCGCCAGACAATATTCCAACCCGACCAGCATCAGGCCGAGCATCATGGCCTCGTTGTGCACACCGGATACCAGATGGAATATCACCAGTGGGTTCACGGCGCCGAGCCACAATGCCGCCACGGGCGATACTCGACACCGCTGGGCCAGTCGCGGCAGTGCCCAAACGATGCAGGCCACGCCCAGCAGCGCCAGCATTCGGTGCAGCAGGACACCGGCGAGCATATTGTCGCCGACGATCTCGGCGATGCCCTTGCCCAGCCAGATGGAGAGCGGGCCATATGGCGCGGGCGAATTCTGCCAGATATTGGGGACGCTGCGCGTCAGTATGTGGTCCTGGCCGAGTCCCTGTACCGGGCCGACATCGTAAGGATCCAGTCCGCTCGCCGCGATTTCCCCCTGGGCCAGATAGGAATAGACGTCCTGGCTGAACATCGGCGGGGCGACCGACAGTGGGATGATCCACAGCAGCAGCGTGCGGTCCAGTTGCGATCGGCTGATGCGGCGAATGCGGTTGGACTGCAAGCCGAGTGCGAATCGGCCGAGCAGCAGCCAGGCCAGCATCACGATGACCGTGCCGACCATGGTCGTCGCCAGCCCCGAATTGTGCACTCGCGCTGGCAGCCCGAGAATCGCCTTGCCGTAAGTCGGATTCTGCAACGTGGGTTGGGCGCCGAGACCGAGAGCGCCGATGGCCATCATGACCGAACCCGTCGCGCCCAACAGGCGGACCCGGCGCAGTTGCGCGGTCTCCTGCGGGTTGAGTTCCGCGGCTTCGGGTTCGTTGATGTGCAGGGTGTCGCCGACGGTGTGGTCGGGTGCAACATCCAGGCCGATGATCCGACGCCCCAGCGCGACAGCGGTACTGATCGGCGCGGTCCGACGCAGGCGAGTCAGGGTTCCCGAGGTGGTCGACCGGCTGCGTTCGACACCCGGTTCGCCGTGTTCGCCTGACATCACGCGGCCAGCGTAGCCGATACCACCGGTGTATCAGGTGCCCCGCGGAACGGACCGCGGCGCTTGTTCGCGCTGCGTTCGGCCGTCGCTCGTCACCGATCGGATCACGCCGTGGAAGCGCTGCGCTCGGTCCCGATGAAGCTGGTCACGGTGCGCGGACGAATTTTCGTCACCGATGTGTGTCCTAAATCGCACTCGTAATTCTGTCGCGGGCTGGGGCTGGTCGTCGCGCAAGACTCGCAGGTCGTGAACCTGCCGCATCCGAGCGCCGCCCGAAAAACGCTCCGGTGCAGGTCATCGGCCCAGTCGACTCAGGGCACCCTTATTGGATTCCGGGAACGAATTCCGTCACACTGGTGTTGTGAAAACCGTGGGTTTGCCGCACGACGAGGATCGAGGGGCCGGTCGCCGTACCGGTGCCGGGTCCGTTGCTGCGCCCGAGCCCCTGGTCGCGGGCGGTGAGGGACATACTCGCGCCGCCGTGGTCAAGCTGCTGCTCGAAGAGGGGCCGATCACGGCGACCGCGATCGGCACCAAGCTCGGCCTGACGCCGGCCGGTGTCCGTAGGCATCTGGACGCGCTGATCGAATCCGGTCAGGCGCGGGCCAGTCGCTCGGCGCCGTGGCAGCAGAAGGGTCGCGGCCGCCCCGCCAAGCAGTATCAGCTGACCGCCGCGGGTCGGGGACGGCTCGGCCACGCCTATGACGATCTGGCCGGTGCGGCCATTCGCCAGCTCGGTGCGATCGGTGGCGAGCAGGCCATCGCCGATTTCGCGCGCACCCGGGCGCGCACCATTGTCAAAGGCATCGAACCGGTCGCCGAACACACCGCCGAATCCACCACGGCCAAGGCGGACGAGATCGCCGATGCCTTTACCGACGCCGGATTCGCCGCATCTACCCGCAAGGTCGGCGCTGGTGTACAGATCTGCCAGCACCACTGCCCGGTGGCCCACGTCGCCGAGGAATTCCCGCAGTTGTGCGAGGCCGAACTGGAGGCCTTCCGGGACCTGCTCGGAACTCACGTACAGCGGCTTGCGACGATCGCCAACGGCGACTGCGCCTGCACGACCCATGTGCCGCTGTTCGTTCTCCCTATCACCGATAACGCTTCCCCTGAAACCGCTGCACAGCCCGTAGCGGGACGTACGAACGACTCCGGAAGGAGTGCCGAATGACGACGACCACCGACCAGGTGCAACCGCTCACTCAGGAAGAAACCATTGCTTCCCTGGGCAAATACGGTTACGGCTGGGCCGATTCGGATGTGGCCGGTGCCAGTGCGCAACGAGGCCTGTCCGAGGCTGTCGTCCGCGACATCTCGGCCAAGAAGAACGAGACCGAGTGGATGCTCGAGCACCGGCTCAAGGCGTTGCGCATCTTCGATCGCAAGCCGATGCCGAACTGGGGATCGAACCTGGACGGCATCGACTTCGACAACATCAAGTACTTCGTGCGCTCCAGCGAGAAGCAGGCGGAAAGCTGGGAAGACCTGCCAGAGGACATCAAGAACACCTACGACAAGCTGGGCATCCCGGAGGCGGAGAAGCAGCGTCTGGTCGCCGGTGTCGCCGCGCAATACGAGTCCGAGGTCGTCTACCACTCCATCCGCGAGGATCTGGAGAAGCAGGGCGTCATCTTCCTGGACACCGACACCGGTCTGCGCGAGCACCCGGAGATCTTCGAGCAGTACTTCGGCACGGTCATCCCGGCCGGTGACAACAAGTTCTCCGCGCTGAATACCGCCGTATGGTCGGGTGGTTCGTTCATCTACGTGCCGCCGGGCGTGCACGTCGACATTCCGCTGCAGGCCTACTTCCGGATCAACACCGAGAATATGGGCCAGTTCGAGCGGACGCTGATCATCGTCGACGAGGATGCCTACGTGCACTACGTCGAGGGCTGCACCGCGCCGATCTACAAATCCGATTCGCTGCATTCCGCGGTGGTCGAGATCATCGTGAAGAAGGGCGGCCGCTGCCGCTACACCACCATCCAGAACTGGTCGAACAACGTCTACAACCTGGTCACCAAGCGGGCCAAGGCCGAGGCGGGCGCGACCATGGAATGGGTCGACGGCAATATCGGCTCCAAGGTCACCATGAAGTACCCGGCGGTCTGGATGACCGGTGAGTACGCCCGTGGTGAGGTGCTGTCGGTGGCCTTCGCCGGTCCCGGTCAGCATCAGGACACCGGCGCGAAGATGCTGCACCTGGCGCCGCACACCTCCTCCACCATCATCAGCAAGTCGGTGGCGCGTGGCGGTGGTCGTGCCTCCTACCGCGGTTTGGTGCAGGTGAACAAGGGTGCGCACGGCTCCAAGTCGACCGTGAAATGTGATGCGCTGCTCGTCGATACCATCAGCCGCTCCGACACCTACCCCTACGTAGATATCCGCGAGGACGACGTGACGATGGGCCACGAGGCGACCGTCTCGAAGGTGTCCGAGGATCAGCTGTTCTATCTGATGAGCCGCGGCCTCACCGAGGACGAGGCCATGGCGATGGTGGTGCGCGGGTTCGTCGAGCCCATCGCCAAAGAGCTCCCGATGGAATACGCGTTGGAACTGAACCGGCTCATCGAGCTGCAGATGGAAGGGGCCGTTGGCTGATGGCGACTGGCGTAATTGGAGCGGTCGAGGGCGAGAATCCCACGGCCAAGCCGATTCAGAACCCGGGCGCAGGAGCCGCGACCAACAAGGGGGAGGTCTTCACCTCCTACGACGTGAACGCCTTCGAGGTGCCTTCGGGCAAGGACGAGGCGTGGCGGTTCACCCCGCTGCGGCGTCTGCGCGGTCTGCACGATGGAACCGCGGTCCGCGACGGTCAGGCGACGGTCGCGGTCTCCTCGGTCGATGGCGTGCGGGTGGAGACCGTGGAGCGCACCGATGCTCGCCTCGGTGCGGCCGGCGTCCCGTCGGATCGTGTTGCAGCCCAGGCGTATTCGGGTTTCGAATCGGCGACGGTCGTGTCGGTCGACTCGGAGACCGAGGTCGCCGAGCCGGTCGTCGTGACGGTCACCGGTCCCGGCGAGGGTAAGACCGCCTACGGGCACCTGCAGATTCGCCTCGGCAATTTCGCCGTCGCCACCGTGGTCATCGACCAGCGCGGCAGCGGAACCTACGCCGAGAACGTCGAATTCGTGCTCGGTGACAGCGCGAAGTTGACCGTCGTCGCGGTCCAGGACTGGGCCGACGACGCCGTGAATACCACCGCGCACCACGCCAAGCTCGGTCGCGACGCCACCCTTCGGCATATCGCGGTGACACTGGGCGGCGATCTGGTCCGCCTCACCGCGAACATTCGCTACGACGGTCCCGGCGGCGACGCCGAACTGCTCGGCCTCTACTTCGCCGACGCCGGTCAGCACTTCGAGCAGCGCCTGCTCGTCGATCACGCGGTGCCGCACTGCAAGTCCAATGTGCTGTACAAGGGTGCGCTGCAGGGCGATCCGCATTCGCGCAAGGGCGATGCCCGCACGGTGTGGGTGGGTGATGTGCTCATTCGCGCCGCCGCCGAGGGCACCGACACCTTCGAGGTGAACCGCAATCTGGTGCTCACCGACGGCGCGCGCGCCGATTCGGTGCCGAACCTGGAGATCGAGACCGGTGAGATCGTCGGTGCCGGACATGCCTCCGCGACCGGTCGTTTCGACGACGAGCAGCTGTTCTACCTGCGCGCTCGCGGCATCCCGGAGGATGTGGCCCGCCGCTTGGTCGTGCGCGGCTTCTTCCACGAGATCATCCAGAAGATCGCGGTCCCCCAGATCCGGGAGCGGCTGGAGGCGGCCATCGAGGCCGAACTCGCCGCGATCGGCGTCTAACCGACTGAAACCTACTCCCCACAAAGGAATTCGAATTCGATGACCACCCTGGAAATCAAGGACCTGCACGTCGAGGTCGCCAACCCGGACGAGTCCGGCGAGCCCATCAAGATCCTCAAGGGCGTGAACCTCACCATCTCCTCCGGTGAGACCCACGCGATCATGGGCCCCAACGGCTCCGGCAAGTCGACCCTGTCGTACGCGATCGCCGGGCACCCGAAGTACACGGTGACCTCCGGTTCGATCACTCTCGACGGCGAGGACGTCCTCGCGATGTCCGTCGACGAGCGGGCGCGCGCGGGTCTGTTCCTGGCCATGCAGTACCCGGTCGAGGTCCCCGGTGTTTCGATGTCGAACTTCCTGCGCACCGCGGCCACCGCTGTCCGCGGCGAGGCCCCCAAACTGCGCACCTGGGTCAAGGAGGTGAAGGAGTCGATGAACGAGCTGGAAATCGACGCCGCCTTCGCCGAGCGCAGCGTAAACGAGGGTTTCTCCGGTGGTGAGAAGAAGCGCCACGAGATCCTGCAGCTGGGCCTGCTCAAGCCGAAGATCGCCATCCTCGACGAGACCGACTCCGGCCTGGACGTCGACGCGCTGCGCATCGTCTCCGAGGGCGTCAACCGCTACAAGGAGCGCGAGAACGGCGGCGTGCTGCTGATCACGCACTACACCCGCATCCTGCGCTACATCCAGCCCGAATTCGTGCATGTCTTCGTCGGCGGCCGCATCGTCGCCGAGGGCGGCGCCGAGCTGGCCGAAGAACTCGACGCGAACGGCTACGTACGCTTTACCCAGACCGCTACCGCTGGAGCCTGATATGACCGCCATGGTCCGCACCCTCGACGTCGCCCGGATCCGGGCCGACTTCCCGATCCTGAACCGCACGGTTCGGGACGGGAAGCCGTTGGTGTACCTGGACTCCGGCGCGACCTCGCAGCGTCCGCTCGCGGTACTGGACGCGGAACGGCAGTTCCTGATCGAGAGCAATTCGGCTGTGCACCGCGGTGCGCACCAGCTCGCCGAGGAGGCGACCGACGCGTACGAGGGCGCGCGTGCCGATATCGGCCGATTCGTCGGCGTGGACGCCGATGAGATCGTATTCACCAAGAACGCGACCGAATCGCTGAACCTGGTGACCTACTCGTTCGCCGACGACCGGTTCCCGTATCATGTTGGCCCCGGCGACGAGGTCGTCATCACCGAGCTCGAGCACCACGCGAATCTCGTGCCGTGGCAGGAACTCGCGCGCCGTACCGGTGCGACTCTGAAGTGGTACGGCATCACCGAGGACGGCCGGATCGATCTCGATTCGCTCGAATTGTCACCTGCCACAAAGGTTGTCGCGTTCACCCACCAGTCGAATGTGACTGGTGCGGTCACCGATGTCGCCGAACTGGTGCGTCGGGCAAAGGAAGTCGGCGCGCTCACGGTGCTGGATGCCTGCCAGTCGGTGCCGCATATGCCGGTGAACTTCCGTGAGCTCGGGGTCGATTTCGCCGCGTTCTCCGGGCACAAGATGCTCGGCCCGTCCGGTGTCGGCGTGCTCTACGGGCGGCGCGCGCTGCTCGAGGAGACCCCGCCGTTCATTACCGGTGGTTCGATGATCGAGACCGTCACCATGGAGGGCAGCACCTACGCGCCGCCGCCACAGCGTTTCGAGGCCGGTGTGCCGATGACCTCACAGGTGGTCGGATTGGGCGCGGCCGTGCGGTATCTCGAACAGATCGGCATGGAAGCCGTTGCGGCACACGAGCAGACGCTCACCGGTGCGGCGCTGGAGGGACTCGCGGCGGTCGCGGGCGTGCGGATCGTCGGCCCGACCGAGAATATCGATCGGGGCGGCGCGGTGTCGTTCGTGGTCGAGGGTATCCACGCCCATGATGTCGGGCAGATTCTCGACGACGAGGGTGTGGCCGTGCGCGTTGGCCACCACTGCGCTTGGCCGCTGATGCGTCGTCTCGGCATTGCGGCCACCGCGCGTGCGTCCTTCGCTGTTTACAACACTCTCGATGAGGTAGATCAGCTGGTAGCCGCGGTGCGGAAGGCTCAGAGCTTCTTCGGAGTTGCATAAGACATGCGCATGGAGCAGATGTACCAGGAAGTGATCCTGGATCACTACAAGCACCCGCATCACCGCGGGCTACGGGAGCCGTTCGGTGCCGAGGTGCACCACGTCAACCCGACCTGCGGTGACGAGGTGACCTTGCGCGTCCAACTCGACGACAACGGTGACGTCGCCGATGTGTCCTACGACGGTCAGGGCTGTTCGATCAGTCAGGCCGCCACCTCGATCCTCACCGATCAGGTGATCGGACTCCCGGTGCAGCAGGCACTGAAGGTGGTCGACTCCTACAACGAGATGATCTCCAGCCGCGGCACCGTCGACGGCGACGAGGACATGATCGGCGATGGTATCGCGCTGAGCGGGGTGTCCAAGTACCCGGCGCGGGTCAAATGCGCACTGCTGGGCTGGCTGGCGTTCAAGGACGCGGTGATCCGGATAAGCTCAGCGGAAGAGACCAAGCGGACCATGGGCAGCGATATCTCCACGAATGGAAAAACGTCATGAGTGAGACACCGGCTACCGAAACGACCGAACAGGTCGAACTTTCGGCCGAGGACATCAAGCAGCTCGAGGATTTGGAGGAGGCGATGCGCGACGTCGTCGATCCCGAACTCGGCATCAATGTCGTCGACCTCGGCTTGGTCTACGGCATGAGCGTCGACCAGGACAATATCGCCACCCTCGATATGACCCTCACCTCGGCGGCCTGCCCGCTGACCGATGTCATCGAGGACCAATCCCGCAACGCGCTGGTCCGCTCCGGTCTGGTCGAAGACCTCAAGATCAACTGGGTCTGGATGCCCCCGTGGGGGCCCGACAAGATCACCGAAGACGGTCGCGAGCAACTGCGCGCCTTGGGCTTCACGGTCTAGGACCGCTAACTCACTGCGGCGACAGCAGCGCTGATCAGCACTGCTGTTGGAATGGGAAACACCGTGCCGCGGGTGGCTCGGACGTGGCTGGCAGTTTCAGCTGCCCTGCCGGTTCCGTGCTCGATTCCGGCCGGGGCTCTATGACAGCTGCTTTCGGGTGCATCCCTTCGGAGATAAGTAACCAGGTCGTGGCGATTATCGCCCCGACTACCACCGCCGTTATGAGCAGTTGCGGCAGGCCCGCGATGAGTTTCATCCCGGTGGCGGCCACGGCGACAAAGCAGCGGCGCACCGCGGCCGCCAGCCGAGGAGCCGAAGTCCGATGCGGACGCGGGGCGGGAGCGTTGCCCGGCTGCGACAATCGCACCGGTCGCGGCTGGGCCTTCGTCGGTGGTTGCGCCTCGAACGCCGATGAACGCGGTGGTGCTTGTGCCGAAACCGGCTGCGCCTCAACCATCACCGGAGGTTGGGTCTGTGTCGGTGACAAGGGCTGCGGCTCAATGTCCGGCAAAGACCCGGTCTCGGTCGAACGCCGCGGCCCCTCTGCCGATCCAGGCTCCTGCGCGACCGAAGCCGGAGGCTGATTTCTCGCTGCCGCCGTTGCCACAAGAATCGGTGAGATCGGTTTCGGCAGCCAATTCCGCAGGCGCGGCTCTCGGTGCGAACGACCTCGGCGGTCGAGACCACGGCGCGGCGCAGGCTCGTCCAACGATTCATCGGACTCGATCCATGACGACCAACTGTCGGTGAATGCCGAGGACAACTGGGCATCCGACTGCGCCTGCATCGCGTCTGGATGGTCCAGCGATTGCGACTCTGCCTGCGGCGGGGCGGATACCAGGGCGTGCGGCTCGATTTCGGGCCGCGATAGTGCCTCGTTTTCCGGCGGCTCTTCGTCGATCTCGGTCGGCAGCCATGGTGGGTATGCAGCTGACCGCTCCGACGACATACGAGCGTCGGTGGGAAGTGCCGCGGCACCGACCGCGGCCGACGCATAGGCTGGCACCAGCACCTTCGACGCGGGACGCTTGGGTCGTCCGGTTTGCGACGGGAACCCCTCGACCACCAGCTCTTCGACCGTGACCACATGCGAAAGGCCGAGCTCGCCGAGCAATTCGTATGCCTGCTCCGCGGTCCAGATCAGCTTCCGGTTCGCCGTTCGAAGGAACCACGCGCGCAGCTCCGTCGACGAGCCGACCGCGGTACCGCCGGACTTCCGTGATTCGCGCTCCGTTGTGACGGCCGCTTCTCCGGGCTGCACGGCCACGACCAGCCGATCGACGAAGGCATCCGGATGCTGCCTGCGCACCAGCCGGCTCAGGTCGAGTGGATCATCGTCGCGCAGCGGAACAGACTCCGCATCGGTGTTCTGGGCTTCGATCACGACCACGGCGCGCGGAGTGATGACCACCACGTCCGTCTGCCGTATTGCGTCACGTGTGTCGTCATCGGGGATGGGATACCCCGAAACAGCAAGCCCCACAATGACGTATTGACCATTCCAAGTCCGTATCCATTCGAGCACACACTGTTCGGCCCCTTGTATGTCCTGTTCGTTGACAACCAGCATCGAGGGTCACCCTCCATCTCGCCTGCACAGTCGACCTCCCAACGGTATTCATCACGGACGGCCCGCGAGAATCCGAAAGGCACTCAAAGAGCAGGGTTTTGGCGACAAAAGGTGTCACTATATCGGCGCGTCGGCAGGGGTGTCGCGGCGGACCGGGGCTTCGCAAACAAGGTCTGACCCGCGCCTACGTTTTCGGGTCCGACTATTCGGAGAAGTTCGTGGAGTGGGGATTTCCTCCGAAAACGCGGTTCGTGGTCGACGGGCTGGAGTTGATCGCTGCCGTGCTGCTGGTGCTTCCGCGCCGGGAGAGCAACGTCTCGGGCACGGCCATGCTGGGACTGGTACCGACCGGCGCGGTGACCACACATCTGATCGATGACGCGCCGTTCTGGCAGGGCACTTGGCGCCGATCCACCTGGTGATCATGATGGTCGTCGCGCTAGCGAATTCGACTGCGGACTGGCGAGAGGTGCTGCCGCCGTGGAGCCGCCGTATGACATCGCCGGCGCGAGATACTGTGGCGTTGGGAGGTCGCTGCCCAACCGATGTCCAGCCCTGGTGATACAAAGATTTGGACAATTCGGATCGGAGCGGTCAGGATTCGAGCGAAGCTATTTTCGGAACTGGGGAGCGCAACACATGTCACTATCGTCCAAGGCTGCCATGGGTCTGGTGGCCGCGTCCGCGGGTGCGTTCGTCGCTGGCGGGGCCGGTGCCGCGCAGGCGGAGGATGGTCTCTACGGCTCGCTGGCGATTTCGGTGTCCGCTCGCGGCGATGCGACTCTCGGATGGGCGTACAACTACTCGAACTGGGCGGATTCGGATCGTGCCGCGGTGCAGCAATGCGGACTGTCCAGCTGCCATGTCATCGTGCAGTTCGCCAATTCGTGCGCGGCCGTGGCCCGCAATGGCGATGATCACTTGGGCTGGGCTTGGGCGCCGACACGGGCCGAGGCCGAGCAACAGGCGATCGCCAATGCCGGGCCGACGGCACCGCCGCCGCTGCTGAACTTCGGCAGCTCGGCGCCGCGCGAACCCCGCATCGTCGATTCGCAGTGCACCGCGAACGCGAGCTGAGGTAAGCCGCACTCGCTTGTGGCCGCGCCGAGGGCTCAGCGGCGATTCGGCAGCGCGAGCGGGCCGCAGCGGCGATGATTTCCGAGTGGACGACATCACCTATCAGGACACCCGGCTCGCGCTGCACGCGGTGGGGGAGTTGTTGATCGCGGGCCCACAATATCGGCGGTACGGGACCATCCGACTACGGGTGGTGCACGGTGGTTTCGGTGGTGCGCAGTGGCCGGTGTCGGTGGTCGGCACCGATCTGGTGTGGCCGGAAGGCCGGGTCGCGCTCGCGGGCACCTTCGACAAGGTCGCCGCCACCGCGGGCTTCCAACCCGAGTCGCCGGCCGCTGTCTACGCCGACACCACCGGAGTCGACCCCGGTGATCAGCTCGCTGTCGATCCAGAGGCCGCGCGCATCATCGCGGACTGGTTCGCGCTCGGGGATTCGACGCTGCGCTGTACGGCGCCCGATGTCATCCCGGTGCTGTGGCCGGAGCATTTCGATCTGTCGAGCACCGTCAATGAGGTCAATTACGGTGTGTCGCCTGGAGACTCGGTGCATCCGGGACCGTACGCCTATGTCGGCCCGTGGGCACCGCGCACCGGCGAATTCTGGAATGCACCGTTCGGCGCGGTGCGTGCGCGCGAGGAGGTCGACAACGCTGCCGCCCTGCTCGACTTCTTCGAGGAAGGCAAAGCGCGGGCCGCCGAGTCCTGAAGATCACCTGGCGAGCGCGTGCAGGTATGCGCTGGTGGTTTGATCGGCAGGAAAGTAGGACTCGATGGCGATCTCGTCGAGCGTCACATCGAAGGCGGCGCCGAACCGCATGATTGTGTTGAACAGCGACAGCTGGGTGCCGCGATGCTCGAGCTGGATCGGCAGCGCTAGCTCGGACGGATCGACCTGCGGAAAAACGCCTTCCGATGCGAACGCACTCAGTTCCCTGTGCAGCGCTGCCAATTCGGGGTCGCCGGATAGTTCCGCCTGCCGCGCGAGGCGTGGCAGCAGGAACCCACGCACCTGTTCGATATTCCGCACACGCGGCGCGAATCCCTTGGGATGCAGACCGATTCGCATCATATTGATCGGTGGCTCCAGCAGTTCCGCGGCCACGCCCTCGAAGAACACGTCCGCCGCCGTATTGGCGAACAACAGATTCCACTGTCGATCGATGGCAAGCGCCGGAAACGGTTCGTGGGCATCGAGTACCCGCCGGACCGCGGCCCGCGCCTGCACAAGATCCGGATCGTCGAGTGCGCGATGCTGGTATGTCGGCGCATACCCGGCCGCGACCAGCAGCCGATTGCGTTCACGCAGCGGGATGTCCAGATGTTCGGCGAACCGCTCGACCATCGCCGGGCTCGGAATGGTGCGCCCGTTCTCCACGAAACTCACATGCCGTGTCGAAATGCCCGATTGCACGGATAAATCGAGCTGACTGAGCCGGCGCCGCAGCCGCCACTCGCGCAACAGCGCCCCGACCGGTCGTTCGCTATTCACCTGGCCAGTATCGCCACGCCGGGTGGGGCGCCGCCATTACATGTCGGGTAATGGACAGGCTTACCACGCTCTTGGGACGGTAACCGGCATGACGAACAACCTGCCAACCCGCAATAAGGATCTCCTACTGCACGGCCTCGCCGAATTCAGTCGGGGCAATATCGAAATACTGCGAAACCTCTTGCACGAGAACTTCATCGAGCACAGTCCGGGCAATCCGTCCGGCCGAGACGCCTTCATCGAGTTCACCGCGAACGCACCCGTCGCCACCGCCCGACTCGACATCAAACGGGTCATCACCGATGCCGAATATGCCGTCGTGCACTACCACATGATCGCGCCCGACGATGATCGTGGCGTGGCGGTTGTGGATATCTGGCGGCTGGTCGACGGCGTGATCACCGAGCACTGGGATGTCGTACAACCGGTGCCCGACGCCGACCAGCTCCCGCACGGCATGTTCTGATCCGGGCTAGCGGGCGCCCCGCATCGGCCAATCGGCCGCAGCGGATCAGCGCCCGCTTGGTGCCTGGCGCCGCCGCGGGCAGGGCGGCGTCCGTGGGATCGAGTTCGGGCTCATTCCGATTCGGACGGACGAACAGCGTCACCGATGCGGCGGGGAGGAACCTTTGCGGGTCATCGGCGCCGCCGAGGCGGTATCGCGCTGCGCGATATCGGTGACGACGCGCCTGGCATCGCGAGCGAACAGCGCCTCCGAACAGGTATCGACGAGGCGGCGGGCGATTATGCGCCCTTGCGGGCCGCCGCCTTCTTCGCGGTCTTCTTGGCGGGCTTGGCGGCGGTCTTCTTGGCCGCGGTCTTGGTGGCCTTCTTCGCCGGTGCCGCCTTTGCCTTGGGCTTGGCAGCGGCCTTGCCCGAACTCTCCGCGGTCCGCCGCCCACTGGCCTCCAGACTGCGTTGCAGTGCGGCTACCAGGTCGACGACCTCCGCGTCCATCGCGGCGGGCGCCTCCTCGGGCTGACTGACCACCTTCCCGGTGCCGCTGGCGATGGCCTCGTCGAGCACCTTCTGCAGCTCGATCTGGTACTCGTCGGTGTATTGCTCGGGATCGAAGTCGTCGGACATGGTCTCCACCAGCGTCTCGGCCATCTTGATCTCCTGCGGCTTCGGCTCGGCGACACCGTCCAGGGATTCGAAATCGACGGAGCGGACCTCATCGGGCCACAGGAGCGTCTGAAGCACCAGTACACCGTCGCGTACTCGCAGCGCCGAGAGGCGGGTCTTCTGTCGGAGCGTGAAATGCACGAGCGCGGTCCGATCGATGCGCTCGAGCGTCGTCGCCAGCAGCACGTAGGCCTTGGGGGTGTTCGAGTCGGGTTCGAGGTAGTAGCTCTTCTCGAACAGGATCGGGTCGATCTGGTCGTTGGGTACGAACTGCAGCACCGGAATCTCATGCTTCTCGGCGGCGGGCAGCTTCGAGAAGTCCTCGTCGGTCAAGATGACCTTGTCACCCTCCGGGGATTCATAGGCCTTATCGATATCGGCGTACTGCACGGACTTGCCGCAGACCGTGCAGACGCGGTCGTATTTGATCCGCCCGCCGTCCTTGGCATGCACCTGGTGGAACCGAATGTCGTGGTCCTCGGTGGCCGTATACACCTTGACAGGGACGTTTACCAGCCCGAACGCAATCGAGCCCTTCCAGATAGCTCGTGCCATTACTCCATCATGGACGAACCAATTCGAATAGGCGAGCGAATCGGAATCCCGAGTGTCGCGGTCGCGACGCGCCGACGCAGTGGTGCGGGCAGGGCGACGAAGAGCGTGCGCATGGCGGCGACGGTGCCGCCGAGATCGGTGCGGCCCGATAGATAGGCCCGTTGCATTCGCGGCGGCAGGGTGAAGAAGGCATCGAAGAACACGGGGAGGTCGTCGGGCGGTAGCGCGAGCAGCGCGCGCAGGCCCGCGGACCGCAACGCGTATACCGCTCGCCCCTGAGCGGGCCATGCCGACGAATCGAGAGCGACGGTGTCAGCGGCGGCAAGGGATGCGATGACGCTGTATCCCGTTGCGGGATGGGTGAATGCACCCGCCGCGCCGAACCGCCGCCGTCCGGGTCGGCCGCCCTGCACCGGGAACCGTACGCGTTCCACAGGTTCGGTTCCGGTGAGTTCGATTCCGCGCGAACGCAACCGGTGGTGCAGTCGGTCGCACAGCACGGCGGTGTCGAGGGCGGGGCGACCGGCGAGGCAGGTCTCCTCCAGCAACATCGTCTCCGCGCTCAACGGTACTGCGTACAGAAACGACCGTGGCGCACCGGGTTCCGCGCCGTTGTCGGCGCGCCAGTCCATGAACAGAGGTGTGATGTCGGCGTCGCGTCGCACGATTACGCCGTACGCGGTTTGCTCGGCGAGTGCGGTGGAGCGGTGAATTCCTCGTGCGTCGATAACACGTTTGCCGCTGATTTTTGTTTCCGAAGCCAAAGTCACTGTGTTGTGCCGAATTTCGACAACGCGATCGGTAACTATTTGCGCGCCGTCGAGATTCAGTGCATCCCGCAACCGCGCGGAGTCGAAGACGATATAGGTTCGGTCGAGTCGATGCGGTCTGGTGCCCCAGGCCGTCGGATGCGCCACGGTGGTGGCGATAACCGACGGATCCAGCCATCCCGGCAGCTCGTCGTGCCAGCCCGCATACGTCGCCGACCAGCGGCGATCAGGCACCGGATCGATTGCGGTGACCGACATTCCGTGTGTGAGACAGCGATGTGCGAGTGCGCGACCGGCGGGGCCGAGCCCACAGACGATGAGGTCCACGGTCATCGCATATCCCATACGGAACGTGGATGTTGGTGTGGCGCAGCGAGTTCGGTGGTGTGCAGGGTGGGCCCTTCGTGGTCGGCGCGGTTGGTCGGTCGTGCGGAGCTTACTGTCGTCACCGTTGCGCTGTGATAGTTCACGGATATCGACGGTGACATTCTTCATAATGCGATCATGTCAGATCTCGCTTTTCCAGCAACGATGTGACTCGCCAGTAGCGCCGTGTGATCGTCCGGCTGGTCACCGTGTCCTGTACGCCGTATGCTCGGCGTTGTCGAACGAATTGCCCAGGGTCGGGCAATTCGGATCCGATTGCCGAAATCAATGTTGATTTCGGAACTTTCTGTTCTCTCGATCCTGTGAACGGAATTCCCGCATCGTCTGCCCGCGGCCATTGTCGTGCCAGCCGGGGAGTTCGTGCCGCCCGTCTCCTTCGAAAGGACCGCTACGGTGAATTCTTCCCGATTACGCGCCCTTGGTGCTGCCCTCCCGGCCGGCGAATACACCACTTCGGAAGTACTGAGTCGAATGACGAGCGGCGGCGATTTCGACGTCGAGCGAATTACTGGCATCGGTCATCGCTATATGGTCGACCGCACCAGCGAGGACACCCTGACCCTTGGTGCGCGGGCCGCGCAGGACGCGCTGGCGAAGTCCGGTTTGGGCGCCGCTGAACTGGATATCATCATCTGCGGCGGCACCACTGTGCACGATGGATTCCATATGGTGTTCGAGCCGTCGGCAGCCCAGGAGATCGCCCGGCGCATCGGCGCGGTCAATGCCTCCGGCTATGACGTGGCGAATGCCTGTGGTGGCACTATGACCGGAATCTATCTGCTGGACAATCTGATTCGCGCCGGTGCGGTGCGCAATGGCATGGTCGTCACGCCCGAGGTGATCTCGCCGGTAACCGAAGGCGCACTAGCCGAAGCCGTCGATGCGCGCGATCCACAGTTCGCCGCACTCACTCTCGCGGATGCCGCGGTCGCGGTCATCCTCGACCCCGCGGTCGACGAGGAAGACGTGCTGCACTACGTCGATCTGACAACTTGCGCCGAGTATTCGCCATTGTGCATCGCCAAACCGAGCGATGCCAGCGAGAACATGATCATGTTGACCGACAATCTCACCATGCAGGCCGCGCCGCGCCGGGAAACATGGGCGAAATTCCACAGCGATATCCTCGCAAAGCGCGGAACCACATTTGCCGACGAGAAGTTCGACTTCATCGTGTTCCATCAGCTCGGCGTCGGATTCACGGAGAAACTAGCCGAATCCGGCAGCAAGATTCACGGCACCGAGCTTCCGCCACGGTTGGCGACCGTCGAAAAGTATGGCAATACCGGGGCGAGTACGCATTTCCTGGTACTGCACGACTACATTTCCCGAGGTGAGCTCCCGAAGGGGTCCAAGATCTGTTTCGTGCCGACCGCCTCCGGAATGGTCTTCGGTGTCCTTTCGGCAACTATCAGTGCATTGGTGGGATGATATGACGTTCATTATTCGGCGGTCCGCCGTCAGCGCCGACCCCACCCTTGGTTCCATCGACCATGCCGTGTGGGCGGCCGCTGAGTGCCTCTCCGGCGCGGGTGTCGAGCCGAACGATATCGACGTGCTGATCAATGTCGGCGTCTACCGTGACAGCAATATCGTCGAACCGTCCAATGCCGCCCTGATCCAGAAGGAATTGGGGATGCATCTGGACTACCGGGTCGGCTCCTCACGGGCTGGTTTCTCGCTCGATCTGCGCAACGGGGCGTGCGGCGTACTCAATGCATTGCAGGCGGCGGGTGGGCTGCTGGAGAACGGCACCGTCGAGCGGGTACTGATCGTCAGCAGCGATGCTCACCCGGGCGGCATCGCACACGCGCCGTCCGACTTCCGCTATGCCGCGGTCGGTGCCGCATTGCTGGTAACCAAGGGGATCGATGAGGGCACCGGCTTCGATCGCGTGCACATTCCGGCGCCGCTGCCGCGCGCGGTCAGCACCCATCCCGGTGTCGCCGGGTACCTCGATCTGAAGTCCATGGGGAACGACGGCCAGCGTTCGATCACCATCGATGTCGCCGACGACTACGCCGAATTGGTCAGTGGCGCGGCGTTTGCCGCCGTTCGCTCGTATCTCGCCGAACGTCGCGAGCGGCAGCGTGTGCTGGTCACCAATAATCCAGTGCCCGAGTTCGCGGCCACCCTGGCGAGCGAATTCGGTTTCGCCCGAACGCATCAGGCAGCGACCGGCGAACTGGATGGGGGTAGCTCGGGCTTGATCATCGGCTACCACCAGTTGCTCGAGGCCGGTGAGCTGTCGGCCGGTGACGAATTGCTCCTGGTCGCCGCCGGATCGGGTCCGATCGCGGGCTGCGTAAGCTACACCGTGCCCGCGGGCGGTGCGGGGTGAGTCAAGAGACCGCGGATCTGAGCGCGCTGCTGGAGCACCAGATCCGACAGCGCGCCGACCTGCCCGCCATCAGCTATCCGACGGTGGCCCATCCAGAACGTGCCAAGCGCGCAACGGATCTCGACTTCGCGGTGCTGACCTTCGCCGAACTCGGCGCGCGGGTCGAGGCCTATGCCGCCGCATTCGAACGAATCGGAATCAGCAAGGGCGTCAAGACCATTGTCATGGTCGAACCCGATCCCGATCTGTTCGCGGTGATCTTCGCGCTGTTCCGGGTCGGTGCGGTACCGGTGGTGGTGGATCCGGGTATGGGCGTTCGCCGCATGCTGCATTGCTTTCGCAGTGTCGGTGCGGAGGCGTTCATCGGCATACCGCTGGCGCATCTGGTGCGGTTGGTGGCGCGGCGCACTTTCGCTTCGGTGCGGCTGCATGTGACGGCCGGACGCTCGTTCTGGGGTGGGCACACTTTGCTCGCCATGCGGCAGACGGCCGGTTCCGTCGCACCCGAGTTGGCCCATGCGCCCGACGATCTGTTGATGATCGCCTTCACCACCGGCAGTACCGGACCAGCCAAGGGGGTGGAGTTCACCAGGGCCGGATTCGCTGCCTCGCTGCGAGTGATCGAGCAGTTGCACGGTCGCCCAACAGGTTTCGTCTCGCTCACCTCGGTGCCGCTGTTCGGTATCTTCGATCTGCTGCAGGGTGCGCATGTGGTGCTCGGGCCGGTCGATCCGGTGCGGGTGTCCAAGGCAGATCCGGCATTGCTCACCGATGTGGTCCAGAGTTTCCAGGCCACGGATGTCACCGCATCGCCCGCGCTGCTCGGTCCGCTCGGCGAATACCTGAGCAGAACCGGGACCAGGTTACCGAGTTTGGTTCGGGTGATCTCGATGGGTGCGCCCGCGAATCTGGATGCGCTGGAAGATGTTAGAGCCGCGCTCGGTGAGTCGGCATGCGTATTCACCACCTACGGCGCCACCGAGGCGTTGCCGCTGACCACCCTCGAGTGGTCCGAACTCGACGAAACCCGCAAGCAGACCGCCGAAGGCGCGGGCACGTGCGTCGGGCGCCCGATCGCGGAATCCGACGGTGATACACGGGTGCGAATCATCGCTATCTCCGATGACGAAATTCCCGCCTGGCATGACGGTCTCGTGCTACCGCAGGGGCAGATCGGCGAAATCGTCGCCACCGGTGCGCAAGTCAGCAGCGCCTATCACCGCAACCCGGCCGCCGATGCCCGCAACAAGATCGACGAAACACGACCGGACGGCACCCTGCGCCGCTGGCATCGCGTCGGCGATCTGGCCTGGCAGGACGACTCCGGTCGGCTGTGGTTCTGCGGCCGCTCGGCCCAGCGGGTCCGCACCGCGGCCGGTGACCTGTTCACCGTGCAGTGCGAGCAGATCTTCAACACCCATCCGGATGTGCACCGCACCGCGCTCGTCGGTGTCGGCGAGCCGGGTGCACAGATCCCGGTGCTGTGCTTCGAATTGCGGTCCGGGGTTGCGGAATCCGAGATTCCGCGGGTGCAGCGGGAGCTGTGGTCGATCGCGCGCGAGCGCGAATTCACCAGGCCGATCAAGGTGTTTCGCGCCCATCCCGGATTTCCGGTCGACATCCGGCACAACGCAAAGATCGGGCGTGAGGAATTGGCCGTATGGGCCGGAAAGAGTATGACGCGATGAAGGCATTGGTCACCGGAGCGACCGGATTCCTCGGCAGTCATATCGTCGACGCCGCGGTGGCCGCGGGCGATGAGGTGCGCGCCATCGTCCGGCCGTCGAGCAATCTCGGCTACCTGTCGACAGTGCCCGAACTCGAAACGGTGGCAGGTGATCTCGGAGACTACGAATCGCTGGTCACCGCGTGTAAGGGCGTAGATGTGGTCTATCACAGCGCCGGGCTGGTCGCCGAGGTCGGCGGCCGAGCGCAGTTCTGGGAGGCCAATGTCGAGGGCACCCGGCGGCTGATGCAGGCCGCCCAGCAGGCCGGTGTCGGCCGGTTCGTCTTCGTCAGCAGCCCCTCGGTGGCGACCTCCTATGACGCCGACCGCTTCGGCATCGACGAATCCGAGCCCTACGTGAGTGCTCCGAAGAGTCTGTACGTGGAAACCAAGGCCGCCGCCGAACAGCTCGTATTGGCCAGCAACACCCCCGATTTCGTGACCTGCGCGCTGCGACCGCGGATGATCTGGGGACCACGTTCCTCGGGCTGGATGACGCTGCTGCTACGAAAGTTGAAGTCCGGCAAGCTGCCCGACCTCTCCGGCGGCAAGAACGTCATGGTGTCGATCACCTATTGTGAACATGCCGCGCAGGCCTGTCTGCAGGCGGCGCGCTCGGATCAGGTCGCGGGCAATGCCTACTTCCTCGCCGATCCCGAAGACGTCGACCTATGGAAGTTCGTCAAAAACCTCGCCGTCTGGCTGGACCTGACGCCACCCACCCGCACCATTCCGAAACCGGTTTTCGACGCCGCCATCGCGGTTTTCGACACCATATGGCGGGTTCCCGCGATCAGGGGGCGCTACGCGCCGCCGCTGTCCAGTTGGACCACCGCGGCGCTGACCGTCTCCAGCACCTACGACACCAGCGCCGCCACCCGGGATTTCGGCTACGCGCCGACGGTCTCGCTGACCGACGGACTGACCGCCTACGTCGACTGGGTCGGACAGATCGGCGGCGTGGACGCCGTCATCGCCCGCGGATGATCGACGGACGACGCCACGTATTCGAGCGAAAGTCGCTGCACGCTCAGGAGATTCGCATGATGACCAACCGGCTCGCCAGCCGCCCGACCGGCACCGCCCGGGTGCCGACCGCACCGCGCGCCCTACCCCTGATCGGACATTCCCACCGCCTCGCCCGCAGGCCCTATCGGTTCCTGCAGACGCTGTCAGATCTCGGACCCGTGGTGCGGGTGAAGATTCCGGGCTACGACACCTATGTCGTCACCGAACCGGAGCTGATCCGCGAGGCGTTCGTCGGGCTGTCCGATCAGGGTTCGATGATCGATCGGGCGCAGGCGCTGCTCGGCGCGGGCGTCACCGTCTTGTCGGGTCCGCAGCACAAGCGGGAACGTCGCATGATCGCCCCGGCTTTCGCTCGCGGTCGCATCGCGCAGTACGCCACCGTGATGACGCGTCTGGGCGCCGAACAGGCCGATGCCTGGCGCGACGGTCAAATGGTGGTCGTCAATACGGAGATGCACGATCTCGCGCTGCGCACCGTCGCTGGGGCGCTGTTCAGCGGCGACCTTGGTGCGGAAACCGGCGCGGAAATACACGAGATGCTCACACCGGTCATGACGCTGCTCGCCCGCCGCGTCACCCGTCCGGCCTGGATCGACAAGCTGCCACTGCCCAGCAACCGTCACTTCGAAGGCCTTGTCGCCGGTATGAAGTCGGCGACCAGCAAGATCATCGCCGCTTACCGCGCGGATCTGGCGGCCGATCCGAATCTGGATCACGGCGACCTGCTCGACACCCTGATCAAGGCCCGCGACGAGGACGGTGTCGCACTCACCGATGCCCAGGTGCACGACGAGCTGATCAACTTCCTGGTCGGTGGCACCGAGGCAACCGGAATGACGCTGTCCTGGGTATTCCATGAGCTGGGTCGAAATCCCGAGCTGGAAGCCGCTTTCCACGCCGAGATCGATGCGGTGCTCGGCGGTCGCCCGGCCGAATTCGCCGATCTCGGTCGGCTCGACCTGACCAAGCGGATCGTCACAGAGACCCTGCGCATGTACTCCCCATGGCTGACCGTTCGCGATGTGCCCGCGAACTATGAACTCGGCGGCAGGGCGTTGCCGAAGGGCGCCATGTTGCTTGTGTGTCCCCTTGCGGTGCACCGGGATCCGGCCATCTTCCCGAACGCCGATGAATTCGACCCGGACCGCTGGCTGCCCGCGGCAATGGAGTCCCGGCCCAAGGGCGCGTACCTGCCGTTCGGTATGGGCACCCGGCAGTGTCCCGGAAATGCGTTCTCGCTCACCGAGGTTGCCCTACAGGTTGCTACGATCGGCGGGCGCTGGCGCCTGCGTCCGATGCCCGGTATCGCGGTGCGAGAGACGGTGATCGGCGCCCTGGTGCATCCGAAGTATCTGCCGATGCGGGTGGTGGCCAGGCAGGTGCGAACCGGGCACGTCGTGGATTCGTCGGACAGCGAACGCGGCGCGGCTTAACGAGTGATGAGGGTGTGGCGGTGTTCGAACTGACCAAGCTGACCATTTCGAGCGACCTGCAAGCAGTCGCTACGCGGCGCAGCAAATGGATTCTCGGCATCTTTGTCGGGCTTGCGCTGGTGATGGGAATGCTCAGCTCGACGTTGTTCGACAAGGTGCAGGGCGGTGGGTACAGCGATCCCGGCGGCGAATCCAGCCGGGCCACCGAGATGCTGCGGGGTACCTTCGGTCAGGCGCCGCCGAACTTCGTGCTGCTCGTGCACACCGACACCTCGATCGACGATCCCGAATCGGCCACGGCCGCAGTGAAATTGGCCCTGAAACTCGAGGATGAGCCGGGCGTCGCGGGTGTCATGTCGTATTGGATGGACTCTTCGCCCGCGCTGCGCAGCGCCGATGGTAAATCGGGGCTGATCGTCGCGAGCATTCTCGGCGAGGAGGGTGCGGTCGACCAGAAGGTCGGGGGTCTGGCGGACCGCTACGGCGGCACGCACGGCCCGGTGCAGGTGCGCGTCGGCGGTTACGCGATGTTGTTGCACGAAACGGTGCAGCAGAGCGAGAAGGACGCTGTCCTCGGCGAATCCATTGCCTTCCCGATCACCCTGATCGCCTTGCTGTTCGTATTCGGCGGTTTGGTGGCGGCCAGCCTGCCGTTGGTCATCGCCGCGGTGACCGTGATGATCACCATGGGCGCGCTGTGGCTGATCACCCTGTTCGCCGATCTCGCCGCCACCGCGACCAATGTGGCCACTTTGCTCGGCCTCGGTCTTGCGATCGATTACAGCCTGTTGATCATCAGCCGCTACCGCGACGAATTGGCCGCAGGCGCCGCGACCGCTCCGGCCGTCGCGGCGACCATGCGTTCAGCCGGACGCACCGTCGCCTTCTCGGCCGTCACCGTCGCGGTCGCGCTGTCGGGATTGCTGTTCTTCCCGCTGCTCGCGGTGCGTTCCATGGGGTATGCGGGTCTGGCGGTCGCGGCGATCGCGGCCACGGTATCGCTGACGGTGCTGCCCGCGATTCTGCTGTTGCTCGGCAGCCGCATCGATCGTGGCCAACTGGGTTGGTTCTTCCGTCCACAGCGCCCCGCGCCGGGGGAGGGTTTCTGGCATCGGCTCGCGGTATTCGTCATGCGCAAGCCGGTGCCGATCGGTCTGGCCGTCGCGGCCCTCCTGTTGCTGCTCGGGACGCCGTTCCTCGGTGTGAAACTCGGCTTCCCGGATGAGCGGGCATTGCCGGAGTCGATGAACAACCGGCAGATCACCGAGACAATCCAGCGTGAGTTCGCCGCCACCGACACCAACGGACTTTTCGTGGTGCTGCCCGACGGCAAGTCCGGCCTGGACGCCTATGCCAGGAAGCTCTCCGAAGTCGACAATGTCCGCCGCGTCGACACCGCCACCGGAAGCTACGCCCACGGCGGGCAGCTCACCCCGGCCACGGCACCGCACGCGCGGTTCGAAACCAAGGATGCCGCATATCTTTCGGTGACACCGGATACCAGCGATCCGGCGCTGCTGGACCGGGTGGCCAAGGAGTTGCGCGCGGTGCCCGCACCCTCGCAGCGGCTGGTCGGCGGTATCGCCGCCGCGAGCGCCGATTCCCTCGACGCGGTGACCTCGGCCCTGCCCGTGGCGCTGGCGTACGTCGTGATCATCATGTTGGTCGTACTGTTCCTGTTGACCGGCAGTGTGGTATTGCCGCTGGTCGCGATCGTGCTCAGCGCGCTCAGCCTCACCGCCACCTTCGGCGCGCTGGTCTGGATCTTCCAGGACGGGCATCTGTCCGGCCTGCTCGATTTCACCGTGACCGGCGATCTGCCACCGACCGTGCCGGTCATGCTCTTCGGTGTCGCCTTCGGTCTGGCCATGGACTATCAGGTATTCCTGCTGTCGCGAATCCTCGAAGAATACGAACGCACCGGCAAGAACGAATCCGCCGTTGCCCATGGCCTGGAGAAGATCGGTCGAATCGTCACCGCGGCGGCGGTCCTGATTTCCTTGGTGTTCTTGGGATTCCTTGCCTCGGATATCACCTTCATGAAGTCGTTCGGCATCGGTCTGCCGTTGGCGGTGCTGGTCGATGCGACCCTGGTCCGCGGCTTCCTGCTGCCCGCGGTGATGAAGCTGCTCGGCGACTGGAACTGGTGGGCACCCGGCCCGCTCGAAAAGCTGCACGAGCGCTTCGGATTCGATGAAGGACCGTCCGCGCCGTCGCTGCCCGATCCGGATGCCCTGCGCCAGCCCGCGCGGGTGTAGAAATACCGATGGCCGCGCGGTATTCGCCGCACGGCCATCGATGTTCTTGGGAAAGTTGGTTTCGTCCGTTGCTCAGCGGATTACCCTGGTGCGGCTCAGATTCCGCCGGTCGAGAGCAATCCGCCATCGACGCGGATCGTCTCACCAGTGATCCACTTGGCTTCATCCGAAACCAGGAATCCGATTAGCTGCGCCACATCCTCGGGCGTGCCGAGTCGCTTCATCGGGTACACGCTCGCGGCCCGCTCCTCATCCGCCGAGTACAGCGCATCGGCGAACTTGGTCTTGATCACGCCCGGCGCCACCGCGTTCACCCGGATATTCGGGCCCAGCTGCCAGGCCAGTTCGTCGGTGAGCCGGATCAGCGCGGCCTTGGAGGCGCCGTAGGCCGCGATCACGCCGGTCGAGCGGAGCCCGGCAACACTGGCCACATTCACCACCGCACCGCCGTGATCGCGCATCCACGCCCGGTATGCCTCCTGCACATAGCCGAGTGCGGCGACGACGTTGACATCGAAGATCTTGCGCACCGCCTCCAGATCGGCATCCATGAGCGAGCCGTAGACGGGATTGATGCCGGTGTTGTTGATCAGGATGTCCAACGAGCCGAATTCCGAAACCACCCGACCCACCGCGGCGGCCCGGCTGTCCTGATCACCGGAATTGCCCGCCAGCGCGCTGACCTCGCCCGGATGACCGAGCGCCCGCAGTTCGGCGGCGGCCGCTTCCAGCGGATCCGGCTTACGGGCGGTGATCAGCACATTGGCGCCGCGCCGCAGCAGTTCCGCCGCGACGGCCTTGCCGATGCCCCGGCTGGCTCCGGAAACGAGTGCGCTCTTGCCCAACAGATCGGTCGTCATGTGATGGCACGCTACCGCTGTTGAAATTCCGCCGAGCGGACCCGGTCGGGTTCGCGCGATTTCGACCCGGAACGACTGTTCCCACCGGCGGGGACCCGATGGTCGAAGCATAGCGTCTAGCTGCGATTAAGCTGCCGGAGAGGTATCGACGGAAGGTGAGATATGACTGCCGAGGCTGTCGACACATCGCTGCCGCCGCGCCCGGATGCACCTATCCTGAACGCCTTCATCAGCCACATAGAGACTGTGCTGGCGAAGTTGGTGAAGGCTGTGGGCGACGGCTCGGCGAAGTCGATTACGGTCGAGGGTCTGAACGGCATGGGGGAGTCGCAGCTGAAGGACGGCGAACTCGTCGCAAAATATCAGGCCAAACAAAGCGACGACACGAAATATAAAGATGATCTGAACTCGCTGGACGGCAATATCGCCCAGATCGCGGCGAAATCGGCCGATGTGTCCAACACCGTGACCAAAGAAGTCAAGGAACTGGTGGGCGAGATCAAGGAGATTGTGGCCGGTGTGCCGAATCTGACCGATGTGCCGCTGCCGCGCAGCATCGAGTTGCAGATGGCGGCCATCGGCAAGATAGATGAGAAGGTCGAGAATGCGGCGACGGCAGTCTCGGACGCGTACAACGCCTTGGACGACCACGCCGGAAAGATCACCGACCCGGAGTCGACCGACAGCGGAAGTGCCCCGAATTCGATCGGTAGCGGTAACCAGTTCCCCGCTTATACCGGCGGCGGTGGAAACAGTCGCAACACCAGCGGACCCGCAGGTCTCGGCAACCGCGCGAGTGCTCAACCCATCAGTGGCGGTAAGAAGGCGACGGCCAGCGAAATCTATCAGTACCTCCTGAGCAAGGGCTTCACACCGGCGCAAGCGGCGGGCATCTTGGGCAATATGCAGGTGGAATCGGGTTTCGATACCGGTGCCTACAACCCGGGCGAAGGAGCCATCGGCCTGTGCCAATGGGAAGGTGGTCGACGAACGAATCTCGAGGCATTCGCCGCCTCGCAGGGCAGATCCGTCACCGACTGGCATACCCAAGTCGATTTCATGATTCACGAGCTGAAGGGCAGTGAGTCGGGTGCGTACAGTCATCTCACATCGGCGAACTCGCCAGGTGCGGCGGCGGCAGCGTTCGATCAGTACTACGAACGCAGCTCCGGCGAGGCCCGTGGTCAGCGCGTCGCGAATGCCAACAGCATCGCGTCGAGCCTGGCCGGGGTGTCGGTCTAGCGCCGAGCGGAGAGTTAGTGCGGTCACACCTGGATCGCGGGTGTAAGGAGCACCTCCTGAGCCGGGTAAAATCGGTGGTTCTTGTGCGCCTCCGCGTCGCACAATCGAGCGAACAACCGACCAGCACCACGTACCCGTAGGAGAAGCCTGTGATCACCGCGACGGACCTGGAGGTCCGGGCCGGAGTCCGCACCCTGCTGTCGGCCCCCGGACCTGCGCTGCGGGTGCAGGCCGGCGACCGGATCGGACTGGTCGGACGCAATGGCGCGGGCAAGACCACCACGCTGCGCATCCTGGCGGGCGAGGGGGAGCCCTACGCCGGAAAGATTTTGCGCTCCAGTGATATCGGTTATCTCCCGCAGGATCCGCGGGAGGGCAATCTGGATGTGCTCGCGCGCGATCGGGTGCTCTCCGCTCGCGGCCTGGACACCCTGCTGCGCGATATGGAAAAGCAGCAGGCGCTGATGGCCGAGGTGGTCGATGATGCCGAACGTGAGAAGGCGGTGCGCAAATACGGTCGGCTGGAGGAGCGCTTCTCGGCGCTCGGCGGCTATGTGGCCGAGAGCGAAGCGGCGCGCATCTGCAACAGCCTCGGCCTGCCCGATCGTGTGCTCGGCCAAGCGCTGCGCACGCTCTCCGGCGGTCAGCGCCGCCGAATCGAGTTGGCGCGCATCCTGTTCGCCGCCTCCGATGGCAGCGGCGGACGCTCGGACACCATCCTGCTGCTCGACGAGCCGACCAACCACCTCGACGCCGACTCCATCACCTGGCTGCGCGGCTTCCTGCAGAACCACGACGGTGGCCTGATCGTGATCAGCCACGATGTCGAACTACTCGGCGATGTGGTGAACAAGGTCTGGTTCCTGGACGCAGTGCGCGGGGAAGCCGACGTCTACAACATGGGCTGGCAGAAATACCTGGACGCGCGTGCCACCGATGAACAGCGCCGTCGTCGCGAACGTGCCAATGCCGAGAAGAAGGCCAGCGCTCTGCGCGCCCAGGCCGCAAAACTCGGTGCCAAGGCCACGAAAGCCACTGCGGCACAGAACATGGCCAAGCGCGCGGATCGCTTGATGGCCGAACTCGACGAGGTTCGGGTGGCCGACAAGGTCGCGCGGATCAAATTCCCCGAGCCCGCGGCCTGCGGTAAGACGCCGCTGATGGCCGAGAACCTGACCAAGGTCTACGGCTCGCTGGAGATCTTCACCGGCGTCGACCTGGCCATCGACCGGGGCAGCCGCGTCGTCGTACTCGGCCTCAACGGCGCGGGTAAGACCACCCTGCTGCGCTTGCTCGCCGGCGTGGAGACGCCGACGGCGGGCGGTCTCGTGCCCGGTCACGGCCTCAAGATCGGCTACTTCGCCCAGGAACACGACACCCTCGACGATCAGGCCACGGTGTGGGAGAACATCCGCCATGCCGCACCGGATGCGGGGGAGCAGGAGCTGCGTGGCCTGCTCGGTGCGTTCATGTTCTCCGGACCGCAGCTGGAACAGCCCGCAGGCACCCTCTCCGGCGGTGAGAAGACCCGTCTGGCGCTGGCCGGGCTTGTGTCCTCGGCGGCGAATGTGCTGTTGCTCGACGAGCCGACCAACAACTTGGACCCGATCTCGCGTGAGCAGGTCCTCGATGCGCTGCGTACCTATGCGGGCGCGGTCGTCCTGGTCACCCACGACCCGGGTGCGGCCGAGGCGCTGTCCCCGGAACGGGTGATCTTGCTGCCGGACGGCCAGGAAGACCACTGGTCGGCGGAGTATTTGGAGCTGATTCAGCTGGCCTGATCCGGACCGTCCGGTCGGAGTTTCCTTGCGGGCGGTGGGTTTTCACTGCCTTGGATCGCGTCGTCGGTGATATTCATCACAAAGACCCGTTGATCACAGCTTCCCGAGTGTCTAGCCTGGAATGACGCGGCTCGGCGACTCGGAGGAAGCCATGAGCGACAGGCCCACACAAGTCAAGGCCACACTGGGTAAGGGCACACGCGTCACGGGGAAATCACGCGACCGTCTGCAAACCCAGCTGAAGAAGCAGTACGAGGCGGGAGCCAGCATCCGATCGCTGGCCCGGTCGACCGGCCGCTCCTACGGTTTCGTCCATAACGTGCTGGTGGAGTCACACGTGCAACTCCGCAGTCGCGGCGGTGCGAACCGCCGCAAGAGCCAGTAGCGTTCTGGACCTGAATCCCGGTGTCGGCGAATCGGTTTCGCCGACACCGAGGGGGATCGAGCGCGCTAATAGCCTGGCACCGCAGCGTCGCCGTTGACCAGCAGGTTGGCGAGGCTGCGGAACATCGGCAGGCCCGTCTTGATCTCCAGATACGCGAACTGGCCCTGGGGGTTGACCTCGAGGAAGTAGTACTCGCCGTCGAGGCCAAGCCGTAGATCCAGCACGCCGAAGCTCAGGCCGAGTGCGCCCATGAGCGTGGCCAGCGACTTGCTGACCGAGGCCGGCAGATGCTCCGGTGCGAAGTCGACGGTGGTATCGAGCCGGGAATCGACCCGCCCGACCCCGGACTGCGAGTCGATGCGTACCGCCCATTCGACGCCGTCCATCCACACCACCCGCAGATCGCACCGCGCCTCGACATAGTCCTGGAAGGTGGTCGGCGCGGAGCGGATGCCCGCGAGGCGCCCGAAGTCGGCCTTGGTGATGATTCGGGTCTCGGCGAATTCGGCGCGTCCGGTGCCGGTTCGCTTGTAAACCACTGAGCCCGTACGTGATTCGATGAAACTGCGCGCCTCGTCCGGATCGTTGGTGATGAGCGTTTCCGGTATCACGAAACCGGCTCGCCGCGCGGTCTCCAACTGCACGATTTTGCGGCTCGCGGTGCGGTCGGCGCCGGGATCGTTGACCCAATACGCGGGAATCGACCACAGCAGGCCCTGGATGAAGCCATCGCATTCGGCTTGGCGGTAGGCGTCGTCCGAGGCGCGCACACCGGCCGGAACCTGCGCGGGATGTGGTCTGCGCCACCAGACCGAGCGGACGTCGTCGAGCCCGATCACATGCGACAGCGATCGCCCGGTGCCGTGCCGATCGAGCCGGAAACTTCCGGATTCGCGCGGAAAGTCGCGCAGGTCGAGCTGAATCGGGCTGAGCCCGTGGTGTTCTCGCAACGTCGCCGCCATCGCGGTGCCGTGCAGATCATCGGATTCGGAGACGATGAGGACCGAACCTGTCCGGCGCGCCGCCATGCGCAGTCCCGTTCAGTCGAGACTGTCGCAGTTTATGCCGTCGTCGCTTGTCGCGAGCGATTTGGTTTGGCAGTAGGTGAAGGTCGCTCCGCTGGCGCCCGAGCACTCCGCGAGTTGCAGGCTGTCGGCCCAAGATGCGGTGAGTTGTTGCAGCGCTTCATCTCCCAGTGCCGCGGAGGGTTCCACGGCCAGCGTCATCGGACGGTCGACGAGGTCGATTCGCAGGCGGCGGGTGAAGTCGGCGGTGGCGCCGGGGCGGATATCTATCAGCACGGGGCGGCCGTCGCGTTCGGCGGTCGCGCCTTCGGTCCAGTCGAGGACCCGCAGCACATCGTCGCGACGGAAGGTCCAGGTTCCTTCGGTCACTTTGACCGTGAAATCTCGTTCCGACTCGGCCACCAGCAGTCCCTGCAACGCGGGGACGCGGTCACCCGCCGGCCCGGTACCGGGGAGGTGGATTGCGTCGGTCATAGTGAGCTCTCCGATCTGCTCGCGATTTGCCAGGACCCCCGAGCGGGAACTGGATCATATCGCGCAAGGGGTCTCGCACGGTTCGGATCGCGAGATTTGACCGCCGCTGGCAAACCGAATTCAGGCTCGGGATGCGCTTGCGCCGAAAGATTTTCGGCGCAAGCCCGAATGGGCATCGGCAACCATTGAGCTACTTTCGAGCGGTGTTGCGCGGTGGATATTGCCCGGGATTGGCGGCCGTGCATTTGGTGCGTACGCCCCTCCGCTGCGACAGTACCGTCGAACATGTCGATTTCCTCGCGGATTCGAAAGATCTGCGGCGCTTCATCACTCGTGCCGGTTGGCGTTGCGCTCGGCCCACCATTCGGGCGATTCGACGAACCAGTTATCGAATTCCTCCTGCGATGCCGCCAGATCTTCGAAGCTGGCCTCGCCCTTGACCAGCCGGTCGAGCAGACGGAAGTAGCCGAAGCGTTCCACCGCGGGCATGAGTGCGATCAGGATTCGCGCGGGGCTGTCGGGGGCGGCACCGAAGGCGTGCGGCATGAGCTTGGGTACCACAATCGACCCGCCCGCGCCCACGGTGACGATCTTATCTCCGGCCAGTACCTGCAGTTCGCCGTCCGCGACGTAGAACAGCTCGTCCGACTTGGTGTGGTAGTGCGGCGCCGCACCGTCGGCGCCCTTATCCATGGTGACCTCCAGGTGGCTGACCGCGCCGCCAGCCTCGTTCGAGTCGATGAGCAGGCGCATGGTGACCGACGGGGTGATGAGGGTTTCGGCATCCTGCGACTGGCGGATGGCGAAGGTGCGGTCGGTGGTGGCGTTCACGATGTACTCCAAACGGTTCGCTGGTTGATAATTCGCTACCGAACTATATTACGGCGAATAGAATCTTGTCCATGGGTGAGATCGAACGGGATCCGGTGGATGCGATCGTCGAGCAGTGGCGCCGGGAGCGGCCGGACCTCGAGTTGGAGGCGATGGGCGTGATCGGACGCCTGGGTCGACTGCTTGTGGTCGCGCAGCGGGATATCGAGGCGGTGTTCATCGCGCACGACCTGCAGCGCGGGGAGTTCGATGTACTTGCCGCACTGCGTCGTTCGGGCGAGCCGTTCGAATTGAACCCGTCGGTGCTCGCCGACACGCTGATGATGTCGCGCGCCGGAATGACCGGACGGCTCGACCGCCTGGAGTCGGCCGGACTGGTCCGGCGCATCGCGGATGCCCAGGATCGCCGTGCCATCCGGGTCGCGCTCACCGACGCTGGTCGCGCGCTGATCGACAAAGTCGTCACCGCGCATACCGAGAACGAAACCAGGATGTTGTCGGTGCTGTCGGCGAAGGATCGTCGCGACCTGGATCGGATCGCTCGGGTGCTGCTCGGCAGCCTCGAGGGCGGCGCGAAATGAGGTAGTTCGCTACTCGGGTGGTGCGACGGTCATCGGTTCACCATAGGGTGATGATCGATATCATCACCCTCCGCGGCACGGGTGAACCGCGGAATACCAATGGGACGCCCGCCGGGATGCTGCGCGATGTCACAAAACTGCTCGATCCCGACCGTTTCACCGCCTTCGAGCCGGATTGGCCCGCCTCGGTGGGTCCGAGCCCGGAACTGTGGGGCCCTTCGCTGGACACCTCGATCCGGCTCGGTGTCGCGGCGGGCGTCAAAGCGATTCAGGACTCGCCGAACGTTTGCGGACTTTTGAGTTATTCGCTCGGAAGTATCTGCGCGAGCAAGATCCTGGAGGGGGTGCGGTCGGGTCAGTACAAGAACGCCGACGGCTCGCCCCTGGAAATCGCCTTCGCCGTCAATATCGCCAACCCGCTGCGCAAACACGGCCAGTCGGTCGGCAATCTCTGTCCGGCAACGACGTACGGCTTGCACGGCGAACACGGCGCTTGGCCCGCACTAGATGTCAAGGAGTACGCGAATCCAGGCGATATCATTACCGCGTCACCGGGTGACTCGCCGCTGCGGATCATCGATATCGGAATTTCGCCGTTCTCGTTCGTCGAGGGCGCCCGCATCGGCAATGTGGGCCCGCTGATCTTCGCCGAGTTGCTGCGCTTCCTGATGAACGATCCGATCGGCAATCTCGATCGCTACGCGGCCGCGGTCAACGGTGTCATCGGCTATCTGACGCCGTGGCCGGATGGCCAGCACGTTCTGTACTCCGGACACACTATGCCCGGCACGGATGTCCTGTGGACGACCCATGCCGCCAACTATCTGAACGCCAACTACTGATCCGCTCCCGGGGTGATTTCGTACCTGGAGTCCGAGAATGCCGGACGGGTACGCGTATTTCGGTGACTACCTGCGTCATTGTGCGGAGTAGCGTGCGTCACAGTCCCTAATTCGTTGGAAAAATGCGGTGTATTCGGGTGGTCGCGTCGTACAGTCTGAATTCGCTGATGCGTCATCGGGTTTCGATCGAGGGGTCATGGAGGCGTCCGTGACTTCCTCCGACGGCGGGGAGGCGACAGGTCGTTCCCTTTGTCGACCTGTACCCGCGCCGTCGGCCAGCGAGGGCGCGGTCTCGGATAGTCGGCGCCGCCGGGGACGGGTCCACCATCATCCCCACTTCCCCGGCGGCGTCGTGCTCGAACTATTTGCCTCAATCACCCTGTGCCGCAGCGGAAATGGGCTGCCATTCGCGCCACAGCGCCAGGCGGGATTCGTAGTCCGCTGTAGCGATGGTCAATGGCGCCTCGCCGAGGAAAATGCGCAGCGGCGGCTCGGGCGCGTCGATGACCGCGAGGATGGCGGCGCGAGTCGCGGCCGGATCACCCTGGCGCACCGCCGAACGCTGGGCGGCTCGGGCGGCCCTGGCCGCATCGTAGGCGGGAAGCGGGTTGGCATGCCGCGACGAGGGGCCCGCCCAGTCGGTGCCGAATCCACCGGGTTCGATCAGGGTGACGTGGATGCCGAAGGGGGCGACCTCCTGCGCGAGCGCCTGGGAGAAACCCTCCAGCGCCCACTTCGACGCGTGGTACGCGCCGAGGTTTTGGAAGGCGGAGATGCCGCCGATGCTCGAAACCTGGACGATGTGGCCGCTGCCCTGGGCTCGCAGGATCGGCAGCGCCGCCTGGGTGACCCACAGTGCGCCGAAGACATTGGTTTCCAACTGTGCGCGGAACTCGTCCTCGCTGAGCTCCTCGATCATGCCGAACTGGCCGTAGCCGGCATTGTTGATCACGATATCGAGCCGCCCGAAGCGCTCGGCGGCCTGCTGCACCGCGGTGAAATCGCCGTCCCGGTCGGTGACGTCCAAACGCAGCGGAAGGAAGTTGTCCGGATATTTCGCGACGAGATCATCGAGTGTGCTGGTATCGCGCGCCGTACCGGCCACCTGATCCCCGCGTTCCAGCGCGGCGAGTGCCCATTCACGGCCGAATCCTCGTGAGACTCCGGTGATGAACCAAACTTTGCTCATGGACCCACGCTAGCGACCTGGAGTGCACTCCAAGCAAGTGTTCAACGCGGACGCAGCGTAACGGGCAGCGCCGAGGGCGACAGGACGAAGTCTCGATTGGAGGCACGTACCGTGTAGTTCGGGTCGGGTGTCGGCCGCCAGCGGGCCAGCAGCGCAGCGGCGGCGAGGCCGATTTCGATCATGGCGAAATGGTCGCCGAGGCAGCGGCGACGGCCGACGCCGAACGAGAGGTTGGCCTTCTTATCGATATCGGCGGCGCGTTCGGGCGACCAGCGGTCCGGGTCGAAGGATTCCGGATCGGCGTAATAGCGCTTGTTGTGCTGAACCAGGTAGGGGGAGAACATGATTGCCGTGCCGTCGGGAACAGTCAGTCCGCCGATGGTGACATCGCCGTCGGCGGTGCCCGCGCTGATCCATGGGCCCCAGAACCGAAGTGTTTCCGCCACAACTTGTTTCAGGTACGGAAGTGCGCCGAGATGGTCGGCTCGCACCCGGCCCGCTCCGACGACGGAATCGAGTTCTGCGTACAAGCGCTCGGCGATCTGTGGGCGGCGCATGACCTCGTGCCAGAGCCAGCCGGTCAGTGATGCCATCGAGCCGACGCCACCGGCCAGCATGAGAATCGCCTCATCGATGATGTGCTCATCGGACAGAGTCGCACCGGTCTCGCTGTCGGTGTGCCGGATCAGCGCCGATACGACATCATTGAAATCCTCGTCGCGGCGGCGGTATTCGACGATGACCGCACCGATGGCGGTGCGCAGGTGTCGGGCCTTCGTGCGCCAGCGCCAGTTCGAAATGAGCCGCAGTCGGCGCACCTGCGGCGGGAGCGCGGTGCGCAGAATAACCTGACTGAGCAGCCACGGCACACTGTCGCGGATCTCACGCCGTGCGTCATCGCTGAAATCGGCGGTGAACAGCGTCGAGGAAACCGTGTCGAGGATCAGGCCGTGTGCCTCATCCATCAGATTCACCTGACCGCCCGAAGGCAGACTAGCCGACCAGGTTTCGGCGATATCGGCCGCCGCCCGCGTGTACTCGGCAAGGCGGCTCTGTCGCAGCGCTGGTGAGATCATGCGCCGCCGCAGCTTGTGCTCATCACCGCGCAAGACATTGACCGATCCGCCCGCGACGTCCTCGATGGCCTCGCGCAGATCATCCCGATTGAGTTCAGCATCACCGAGCCCGACTTCGCGGACGAGATCCGGTGTGGTGAGCAGATATCCGGTCTTCTGGCCGAACTTCAGGCGCACGATCGGGCCGAGATCGGCCAGCGAAGTGACGAAGCCCGGAGCATCGCGCAGGGCCCGCAGGCTGTGGCCGACCAGTGGCAGCTGACCGGGCGCGGTAGGAACCTCCGAAAGCGATTGTGGCATGACCAGTTCCGGGCTACATGCGGAGTCGGCCCGGGCTTGTCGATAGATTTCGAGCACCGTCCCGATGTGCTGGGACTGACGCACCGAGTCGCCGTATTTGCCGAGGATCTGACGCATTTCCGCGAGCGCCCAGCGATCGGCGTTGAGCTCGGCGATGCTGGCGGCGATCGCGACGGGCGATGGATCGGCGGTGCGAATGCCGCCCCCGGGTGGAACCGATTCATCGAGATCGGGATCGCAGTAGATGATGGGCAGGCCGACCGCGACCGCCTCCAGCAGGACCATGCCCTGCGTGTCGAAACCATGGGAGGGGAACAGCAGTGCGTCGCCTTCGGACATGGCGGCCAGGCATTCGGCTCGAGTGGCCCTGCCGTGCAGACGGATTCGGTCCACGAGTCGATACTCGGCGATGGCGGCGGCCGCCTCGGCTCGCTGGTCGCCGTCACCGTAGATATCGAGAGTGCAGTCGTCGAGATACCGCATGGCCTCGATCGCGGTGAGCAGCCGCTTCTCGGCCGATAGCCGCCCGCACCAGATCAGCCGAAGTGGTGCGTCGGCGGCGCGCTCGATAGCCGCTGTGCCGCCGCAGTTTTCGATGAGATCGTCATCGACACCATTTGATACCACCCGAAGCGGCCGGGTCAGCCCGTGCGCGAGCAGTTGGTCAGCGAAGTGCTGGGTCGGCGCGATGACCCGATCCGCGGCTTGGGCCTGACCGACGATCGTCCACCAGGCATGGCGTGCCGCACGGCTTTCGGCGCGCTGCGGCATCTGCTGATCGTGCGGTACGAACCGGCCGTGCAGTCCACGCAGGGCCAGCGCCGCCGGATACGGTGCGGGCGAGGTGTTCTCGATGAACGCGTCATCGCGGCTCTGGGCGGTATGGATGAGCGGAATACGGTGTCGGCGTGCGGCTCTCATGCCAGCGATGGCTACACCGTAGGTGGTGTGGGTGTGTACGAGGTCGATCGGGCCACGGGCGGCGAAGGCGGCGTCGATGAGTTGGGCGTTGCGCTTGGTCGGCAGCACGACCGGGAATCCGTTCACCGCGAGACCACCTGCGGCGCGCAGCGGCACCACATTCGGGAGCTCGTCGGCGTCCGGCTGCGGTCCGACGAATAGCGTGACGCTGTGACCTGCGCGTTCGAGCCCACGGCACAGCGAAGCGACCGCGGTCTGGATTCCACCGAGAGTGGCCGGGTGGTAGTCCATGAACATCGCTATGTGCACAATGGCACTGTACTGACACATCGCCGCCGTGCGGAGCCCTTAATTCTGTGGACTATCCAGTCGGCGTCAGGGCCCGATACGAAAGAGTGCCGTGAAAATAGCGATTCCGCTCACCGGAACCCGCGGTGATATCCAGCCCGTCGTGGCCTTGGGACTCGAACTGCGCCGCCGCGGGCATGATGTGCTGCTCGGTGCGCCGCCGAATCTGGTCGAATTCGCTACCGCCACCGGACTTGCCGCCGTCGCCTGCGGACCGGATGTGCAGCGGCTCTACAGTTCCGACGCGGGACAGCGGGCGTTGGCGGCGGGCAACACCCTGCGGCTCATGCAATTGGTTGCCCGGCAAATGGCCGATTACGCCCAGCAGATGAATCGGGAAGTCATCGACGTTTGCACGGGCGCGGATCTGATCGTGGCGAGTACTGTCACCGAGGATCGGGCCAGTTCGGTTGCCGAGGCGATGGGGGTTCCGCTGGTCAGCCTCCATTATTTCCCGTGCCGGAGTAATAGCGCCTATCCGTTTCCGGGTGTGCTGCCGCCGCGGTGGAATCCGCCCGCGGCCGTCAATAAGGCGACCTGGGTGTTCGCGGAAAATCTGCGCCGAGTGGTGTTCATGCGCTATCTCAACGATCTACGCGCGACACTCGGACTGCCGAAATCGCGGGCGAGTACCGCCGCGGTATTGGCGCGTGCGCATGTTCCCGAAGTGCAGATCTACGATCCGGCGCTGGTTCCGGGACTGCCGGAAGAATGGGATGAGCGCAGGCCGTTCACCGGATTTCTGACGCTCGATCACGCTGCTCGACAGGCCGTCGGGGATTTGGCGGGCGACCATGCGGGAATTCTGTCGTGGATCGAGGCGGGGGAACCGCCGGTGTTCTTCGGATTCGGCAGTATGCCAATTCGGGATACGGCCGCGGTGCTGGCGATGGTTACCGAAGTGTCCGCTCGTTCGGGTGTGCGTGCGCTGGTCAGCGTTGGGTGGAGTGATCTGGATATCGCCGATGCACAGGCGGGACCTGATGTGAAGGTTGTGGGTCCGTTCGCGCACGACCTGGTTTTTCCGTATTGCGCCGCGGCGGTGCATCATGGCGGTATCGGAACGCTGTTCGAAAGTCTGCGCGCCGGACTGCCGACCTTGGTGTGCTCGGTGTCGTTCGAGCAGCCGATGTGGGGCGGGCAGGTCGAACGGCTCGGTGTGGGTGCGCATCTGCCGTTCACACGACTGACAGAGGCGCGGCTGGAACAAGGCGTCGCGGCGCTGCTGACATCCGAACGTCGCTCTCGCGCAGCAGAATTCGCGAAGTCACTGAGCACCGAGAACGCCGCCGCCCGCACCGCCGATATCATCGAAGCCGCCGCCCGGTGACCGACGTCTTCGCCGACACTCTCGTCATGTTCCGCCGCTGTCTCCGGCACACCCTGCGCAGCCGCGACACCCTGATCATTTCGCTGCTCATGCCGATTCTGGTGATGCTGCTTTTCACCTACGTTTTCGGTGGTGCCATCGATGTCGGTGGACCCTATCTCGACTATGTCGTACCCGGAATCATGTTGCTGTGCACGGGTTTCGGCTCATCGATCACCGCAACCGCGGTCTCCACCGATATGACAATGGGCAGCATCGACCGCTTCCGCACCCTGCCGATGTTCCGTCAGGCCGTACTCGCCGGCCACGTCGCCGAGGGCGTTGTCCGTAATCTCGCGGCCATCGCGATCGCGGTCACGGTGGCGCTCACACTCGGCTACCGACCCCAGGCCGGTCCGCTCGGCTGGCTAGCGGCCCTGGCGGTCATCACCCTGTTCGTCACGGCTATCTCCTGGATCGCCGTCGCCCTCGGACTGGTCGCCAAGAACCCGGAAGCCGCGGGCGGCCTCACCTACGCCATCATGTTCATCCCCTACATCAGCAGCGCCTTCGTCCAAACCACCACCATGCCGCCCTGGCTTCGCGGCTTCGCCGACTACCAACCCGCCACCCCCATCATCGAAACCGTGCGCGGACTCCTGAACGCCATCGACACCGCCCACCACGCCCCTCTCGCCCTCCTCTGGTGCGCCCTCCTCGGCGCCCTGGGATTCACTAGCGCCAGCATCGTATTCAGTCGCCTGTCCCACCACTGACCGGCCCATATGAGCCGACGATCGGCTTTTGTGCCGCTGACGAAGCTGAGCGACGCTGTATCGCGGGAATGTCTCACATCCCGTCGTCGGGCTCAACGCATGTCGCGATGACCAGCGGCTAGTTCGGTCATTACCTTGTCGGCTCCGAAGAGCCGCTGAACGCGGGTCGAGAGATTGGGGGCGATCAGCGCCAATGTCGCGCCGAGGCGGACCGGGAGGGGGGCTACGTCGGTTTCGGCGATGTTCCGTTCGATCGCTCGGACGACGGCGTTCGCGACGTCTTCTGGGCTTCGGGTGCCGACGCCTGGTGGTACGGCCGCGCCGGATTTGACGAACATGCCCGCGTCCCTGACGAATCCCGGGTAGATCGAGGAGACACCGACGCCACGGCTTTGCAGGTCGGCGCGCAGGGCCAAGGCGAAGCCGCGCAGTCCGAATTTGGTCGCGTTGTACATCGCCGCCTTACCGGATGCCGCCTTGCCGGACAGGGAATTGATGAAGACCAGGTGTCCCTTGCCGCGTTCGGCCATCTGCGCACCGGCAAGGCGGGCAAGCAAGATCGGGGCGCGCAGATTGACCTCCAGCGCCCGATCGATCTCGGTCACCGAATAGTCGAGTAGGTCGCCCGAACCGGGCAGTGCGGCATTGGCGATGACGACATCGAGCTCACCGGCCTCCTCGAGCAGCTTCGCGGCGTCACCCGGCACGGCGAGATCCGCGACCGCCGCACGCGCGCCGAACCGGGTCGCGACCTGGTCGAGTGCTTCGGCTCGCCGTCCGGACAGCACTACGTTCGCGCCCCGTGCGGTGACCGCGGCGGCGTTCGCGACTCCGATCCCACCCGTCGCGCCAGTGATCAGGACGCGTGCTCCGTTCAGTTCCATGTCGAGGATTATGGTCGAGATTCCGCATTCCGTGACGCATCCGCGGTTGCACGGTGTCGCCGTGACCGGCGGCTGCCGTCAGTCCTGGCCCCTGTCGCGCACGATGGATTTCGCGCCGCTGCCGGACGATCCGCCCAAGGGATGCAGCGGCCGACTCACTCCTTCCGGCGGACCGAGGCTTCGACGAGATCCAGTACCGCGGACAGGTTTTCGTTGGTGTGGCCGGAAGCTATGCGGGCGATGAGCCCGTCCAGCACCAGATCCAGGTAGCCGAGGAGGACGTCGGTCGGGACGTCGTCGCGCAAAGCGCCCGCGGCCTTGCGGCGTTCCAGGCGGGCCAGGGTGGCGGCGGTGAGTTCGGCGGAGCGCTGGGTCCAGCTCGCGCGGAATTCCGGATCGGTGCGCAGTCGGCGCGCGATCTCCAAACGGGTTCCGAGCCAATTGAATTGCTCCGGGTGGGCGAGCATATCGCGCATGACCTGCACCAGACCCTGATTGGCCGCGACATCGGCCATCCGGTCGGCATCTTCTTGGGCCAGAGCGAGGAACAGGGCGTCCTTGTCCCGGAAATGATGGAAGATCGCGCCGCGCGACAGGCCGATAGCTTCTTCCAGGCGCCGCACGGTCGCCCCGTCGTACCCGTATTCGGCGAAACAGGCCCGCGCCCCGTCCAGAATCTGACTACGCCGGGCGGCGAGGTGATCATCACTGACTTTGGGCATTTCGGCGGGCTCCTCCGAGCGAAGCGGGCAATGCAATGTGAAGAGGTCCGCGCACCGCGGGTGACGCGGTGCGCGGACCTACTACAGCACAGGTGTTCAGCCGCGAATCATGTTGCGCAGCACGTACTGCAGGATGCCGCCGTTGCGGTAGTAGTCGGCCTCACCGGGGGTGTCGATCCGCACCACCGCGTCGAAGGTGACCACATCGCCGTCCTCCTTGGTGGCGGTGACCTTCAGGGTCTTCGGAGTCACACCCTCGTTCAGCTTGGTGATGCCCTCGATTTCGAAGGTCTCGGTGCCGTCCAGCTTCAGCGACGCGGCCGACTCACCGGCCGGGAACTGCAGCGGGATAACACCCATACCGATGAGGTTCGAGCGGTGGATGCGCTCGAAGGACTCGGTGATGACGGCCTTGACACCCAGCAGCGAGGTGCCTTTGGCGGCCCAGTCACGCGAGGAACCCGAACCGTACTCCTTGCCGCCCAGCACGACCAGCGGGATGCCGGCGGCCTGGTAGTTCTGCGAGGCGTCGTAGATGAACGCCTGCGGGCCACCGTCCTGGGTGAAGTCGCGGGTGTAGCCGCCCGAGACATCGTCGAGCAGCTGGTTGCGCAGCCGGATGTTGGCGAAGGTGCCGCGGATCATCACCTCATGGTTACCGCGGCGCGAGCCCAGGGAGTTGTAGTCCTTGCGCTCCACGCCGTGCGAGTCGAGGTACTGCGCGGCCGGGGTGCCCGGCTTGATCGGACCGGCCGGGGAAATGTGGTCGGTGGTGACCGAGTCACCGAGCAGCGCGAGTACGCGCGCGCCCTTGATGTCCTCGACCGGCGCCGGCTCCATATCCATGCCGTCGAAGTACGGCGCCTTGCGGACGTAGGTCGAGTTCTCGTCCCATGCGAAGGTGTTGCCCTCAGGGGTGTTCAGGCCCTGCCAGCGCTCGTCGCCCTGGAAGACGGTGGCGTAGGACTTGGTGAACATATCCCGGCTGATCGCCGACTTGATGGTGTCGTCGATCTCCTGCGGGGACGGCCAGATGTCCTTCAGGAAGACGTCGTTGCCGTCGGTGTCCTTGCCCAGGGCGTCGGTCTCGAAGTCGAAGTCCATGGTGCCCGCGAGCGCGTACGCGATGACCAGCGGTGGCGAGGCCAGGTAGTTCATCTTCACGTCGGGAGAGATACGACCCTCGAAGTTGCGGTTACCGGACAGTACCGCGGTGACCGACAGATCATTGTCGTTGATCGCCTTGGAGATCTCCTCCGGCAGCGGACCGGTGTTACCGATGCAGGTGGTGCAGCCGTAACCGCCCACGTAGAAGCCCAGCTTCTCCAGGTACGGCCACAGACCGGCCTTCTCGTAGTAGTCGGAGACGACCTGCGAGCCCGGGGCCATGTTGGTCTTGACCCACGGCTTGGACGACAGGCCCTTCTCGACCGCGTTACGAGCCAGCAGGGCCGCGCCCAGCATGACCGACGGGTTGGAGGTGTTGGTGCAGGAGGTGATACCTGCGACCACGACCGCGCCGTGATCGAGCACGAAGTCACCGCGCTCCGGATCGGAGACCTTGACCGGCTTGGACGGACGGCCGACACTGCCGTTGGCGGCGGACGGCAGGATCGCGTCGTCGTCGGCGAAGGACAGCACGGCCGGATCCGAGGCCGGGAAGGACTCCTCGATGGCCTCATCCAGATGCGTGTGCGGGGTGGTGGCGGCCGGGCCGGACTCCGCGTCGTTGGTGTAGTTGTGGATGTCCTTGCGGAACGCGGTCTTGGAGTCCGACAACAGGATTCGGTCCTGCGGACGCTTCGGACCGGCGATGGACGGCACCACGGTGCTCAGGTCCAGCTCGAGGTACTCCGAATAGGCAGGCTCGTTGTCGGCGTCGTGCCACAGGCCCTGTTCCTTGGCGTACGCCTCGACCAGCGCGAGCTGCTCGTCGGTGCGGCCGGTGAGGCGCAGGTAGTTGATGGTCTCGCCGTCGATCGGGAAGATCGCTGCGGTGGAACCGAATTCGGGGCTCATGTTGCCCAGGGTGGCCCGGTTGGCCAGCGGCACCTCGGCGACGCCCTTGCCGTAGAACTCGACGAACTTGCCGACCACACCGTGCTTGCGCAGCATATCGGTGACGGTGAGCACCACGTCGGTGGCGGTCACGCCCGGCTTGATCTCACCGGTCAGCTTGAAGCCGACGACGCGCGGGATGAGCATGGAGACCGGCTGCCCCAGCATGGCCGCCTCGGCCTCGATACCGCCGACGCCCCAACCCAGTACGCCCAGGCCGTTGACCATGGTGGTGTGCGAGTCGGTGCCGACGCAGGTGTCGGGGTAGGCCTGGCCGTTGCGGACCATGACCGTGGGGGCCAAGTATTCGATGTTGACCTGGTGCACGATGCCGACGCCCGGCGGGACGACCTTGAAATCGTCGAAGGCGCCCTGGCCCCAGCGCAGGAACTGGTAGCGCTCGCCGTTGCGCTGGTACTCCAGGTCGACGTTGCGCTCGAGGGCGTCGGCGCGGCCGAACACGTCGAGGATGACCGAGTGGTCGATGACCATGTCGGCGGGGGAGAGCGGGTTGACCTTGCTCGGGTCGCCGCCGAGGGTGGTGACGGCCTCGCGCATGGTGGCCAGGTCGACGATGCAGGGCACGCCGGTGAAGTCCTGCATGATCACGCGGGCGGGGGTGAACTGGATCTCGGTGTTCGGCTGAGCCGACGGATCCCAGCTCGCGATGGCGCGGATGTGATCGGCGGTGATGTTGGCGCCGTCCTCGGTGCGGAGCAGATTCTCCGCGAGGACCTTCAGTGCGTAGGGGAGTTTTTCGGTGCCGGGCACGGCCGAGAGACGGAAGATCTCGTAGGAGTTGCTTCCGACCTCGAGGGTGCCCTTGGCGCCGAAAGTATCGATACTTGTCGTCACGTCAGCTCCACTCGTCTGTGAGGGTGGCCGCGGGCGGGGCTGTGCCCGCGGCTGGTTTTTTCGAGCGACCTGCAGGCAGTCGCTACGGTTACGTGTTCGGAGGATCCCACCGCTGGAACACACTGGCTCCTCGCGGCTCCGAGCCTAACAGTACGCTTGTCCTGTGAAACGCGCGGGTGCCGTTGGAGGTGCGGCCCGAAGGTGCGCCGACACTCCGTCGCGTACTGTGCTTTCGAGTTGTTCGGAGTGACCGGCGGGCCTGCGCCGGTTCTCCCAGCAGTGTTGGATGCCCGTCGCCTCGCGTACCGATGCGGCTCGACAGACCGGATGGAAGATGACCGTCTCGCACACCTCGGTGTTCACGCCCATGCGCGCCGAACTCCCCCCTGGTATCGACGACAAGACGTTGTCCCAGATCAAGGAGGATGTGGCCGACAACCATGTGGCCACGCCGAAGGGTAGGGATCAGGACGCGCTCGAGGCGGTCGTCGCCGATGCCCGAGCCCACGGCATCGAGCTCAGCATCGTGGTGATTCCCGGGAATCCAGGTCACGATTCCAATCTACGTGACCTGGCCACCGAGGTCGGCAAGACCGAGCACGGAACCGTCGTGGCGCTCAGCGACGACTGGGTCGGCACCTACAGTGATTCGATCAGCCGGGTGAAACTGGAGTGGGCCGAGGACGCGTCCAAGAGCACGCAGGGGCATTCGGCGCAGGCCGCGCAGATTTTCGTCGATCGGCTCGAGCAGCCGGAAAAGTTCTCGTGGACCGCGATCACCAGCGTGTTGCTTGTGGGCACGGCGGTGGTGGTCGGTGGACTCTACTGGGTGAAGTCGCGCCGTTCTGCCGAGCGCGCTGTGCCGGTAGAGGTTTCAGCTCGCGGCGACGACCGGGATCTCACCTCGTAGCGAGTATCCGCTCAGTTACCTTTCCTGCCGGTCGGTTTGTTTTTTCCGGCCGAATCCCCGTACTCATACGGCTATTTCTCAGCAACAGGCAAATTACGCGGCTGTAGTTCTGTTGCTGGAGTTTCTTTGGTGAATGATGTGACGTACGGTTCGAATGATCGCTGATGGGGAAAGAGTGTTCAGAGAGCTATCTGTGCACCACTGGGCGTGATGGTTCGCAGGGGGCTCGTGAGGTTAAGCCTGATCGGGTCCTTTGGAGGTGCGATGCGCAACAACGGCGTTGCCGGTTCTCGGCATCCGCTGTGGGTCGCTCTAGGGTTGCTGGTTGCTGCCGCCGTGCTCGTCACGGCCGGGCCGGTCGCCGCCGTGCCGCCTGCCCCACCCAACCCGAGCGATAGCCAGATCGCCGATGCGGGGGCACAAGTCGACGCCAGAGTGACCGAGGTCGGCGCGCTGATCAACCAGGTCGCGGCGACGGATCAGAAGCTGCAGGAACTCGACGCCGCTATCGCCCAGAAGCGCGAAGAAGTCAACAAAGCGCTGGTTGATCTGCAAGACGCCCGCAACGCCGCCGATGCCGCCGCGGCCGCGGTGGTGCAGACCCAGCGCGAACTGAGCGAGGCCGGAACCCAGGTCGACCAGGCCAGGCGCAACTTCGACCAGTTCGCGGTGCAGGCGTATACCCGGCCCGCCGCGAGCTCCGTGATCACCTATCTGTCCTCGGCCACCCCGGATGTCGCGCTCAACCGCGCCCAGGTATTCACGCTGGTATCGAAGAATCAGCAGTCGGTGCTCGACTCGCTGCGGCGTGCTCAGATCACCCAGGGCAATAAGAATGCCAGTGCGCGCCAAGCGAAATCGGCCGCCGACGCGGCCGCCGCAGTGGCCGAACAGAAGAAGACCGACGCCGAAAACGCCGTCGCCGCGGTGAAGTCCGAACAGGATCAGCAGGCGGCGCAGCGGGAGGGCCTACTACGCGAGCGTACGGCGGCGCAGGGTCGATTGGACCAGGCGCGCGCGAATGTGGCCGGACTGCAAGGACAACGCGAGGCCTATCTGGCCTGGGACGATCAGCGCAAGGCGGAGGAGGCCGCCATCCGCGCCGCCGCCGCGGCGGCCGCCGCACGTGCGGCCCAGGACCAGGCCGCCAAGGACCGGGCGGCGCAGGCAGGTGCGGGAAAGCGGCCGCATATTCAAATGGATGATTCGTCGCCGCCGCGCCAGACCAGGCCGCGCGTCACCGGGCCGACGATGCCGTCCATTACCGGCTCGGAGGCGATCGAAACCGTGGTCGATCGGGCCATGTCGCAGATCGGCGTCATCTATGCGTGGGGCGGTGGCGACGAGGACGGGCCGACCCTCGGCATCCGCGACGGCGGTGTCGCCGACAGCTTCGGCGATTACAACAAGGTCGGGTTCGACTGCTCGGGTCTGATGATCTATGCCTTCGCGGGTATCGGCGTCTCACTGCCGCACTACAGCGGCTACCAATACAACGCGGGAACCAGGGTGCCCGTCGCCGAGCGCAGTCGCGGCGACATGCTGTTCTGGGGCCCGAACGGCAGCGAACATGTCGCGCTCTACCTCGGAAACGGGAAGATGGTGGAGGCGCCGCAATCCGGCGAGGTGGTACGGGTATCTCCGGTGCGCGAGGGCGGCATCATGCCGTACGCGGTGCGGATCGTCACCTGACCGCTGGGCTCGTCTGGTAACCCCTAGGCTGGGCCGCACGCCGCGAACCCGACCGCGAACCTGTTGATTTGCCATGATCTCGGGTCCGGTTGCGGCATATGCGGCCATTACCTGGAATAGTTGTGGCAGCACGCACAGGACCAAAGCGAAAGCGGGGATGTTGGTGACTTCGACGGACGGTGTGAGCGGGGCAAGTTTGGCGAAAGAGGCCGCTGCTCCCGCACCCAGCACCCTGGAGCGTGACGTCCAGACCCTGGAGAAGGCGATATACGAGGTCAAGCGCGTTATCGTCGGCCAGGATCGGCTCGTCGAAAGGCTGCTCGTCGGGGTGCTCGCACGCGGCCACGTATTGCTCGAGGGTGTGCCAGGCATCGCCAAAACCCTTGCGGTGGAGACCTTCGCCAAGGTGGTCGGTGGTTCGTTCGCCCGCGTCCAGTTCACCCCCGACCTGGTGCCCACCGACCTGATCGGTACCCGCATCTACCGCCAGGGCCGCGAGGAGTTCGACACCGAACTCGGTCCGGTCGTGGCCAACTTCGTGCTCGCCGACGAGATCAACCGCGCGCCGGCCAAGGTGCAGTCCGCACTGCTCGAGGTGATGGCCGAGCGGCATGTGTCGATCGGCGGCAAGACCTACCCGATGCCCGATCCGTTCCTGGTCATGGCGACCCAGAACCCGATCGAGAGCGAGGGCGTGTACCCGCTGCCCGAGGCGCAGCGCGACCGCTTCCTGTTCAAGGTGGTCGTCGACTATCCGTCAGTGGAGGAAGAGCGCGAGATCATCTACCGGATGGGTGTCACCCCGCCGGAGGCCAAGCCGATCCTCGAACCGTCCGAGCTCATCCGCCTGCAGCGGGTGGCCGCTAATACGTTCGTGCACCATGCGCTGGTCGACTACGTGGTCCGGGTGATCGCGGCGACCCGCAAGCCCGGCGATTTCGGCATGCAGGATGTGGCGAGCTGGATCGCCTACGGCGCCTCGCCGCGCGCCAGCCTCGGCATCATCGCCGCAGCGCGCGCCGTGGCGCTGATTCGCGGCCGCGACTACGTGGTGCCGCAGGATGTCGTCGAGGTGATTCCGGATGTGCTGCGCCACCGCCTTGTGCTGTCCTATGACGCGCTCGCCGATGAGATCAGCCCCGACGACGTGATCAAGCGCGTGCTGCAGACCGTCGGCCTGCCGCAGGTCGCACCGCACGCGGTCGCCCCGGGTGGTCAGTCCGCACCCGTTCCGGCCGCACCGCCCGCCATGGGGCCGCACAGCGGGCAGTCGCCGATCCCGCAGCCGCCCGCACCTCAGGACGCGGTGCCGCAGCCGTCGGTCGCGCAGATGTCTCCGGCCGCCGGCAATAACCAGCCGAAGTGACCTCGGCATCGGCTGTGCCTGATTTGCCAGACGACGAGGTTCCACCAGTGCCGATGTCTCCACATGCACCACCGTCTTTCCGATCGGGCGAGCTGTCCGACCCCAAGCTGACGGCGGCGCTCCGAACGCTGGAACTGACCGTCCGTCGTCGGCTCGACGGTGTGCTGCACGGTGATCACCTCGGCTTGATTCCTGGCCCCGGCTCTGAGCCGGGCGAGGCCAGGACGTATCAGCCGGGCGACGATGTGCGGCAGATGGATTGGTCGGTCACCGCCCGCACCACCCATCCGCATGTGCGGCAGATGATCGCGGACCGGGAACTGGAGACCTGGATGGTGGTCGATCTGTCGGCCAGCCTCGACTTCGGCACCGCACTGTGCCAGAAGCGCGATCTCGCGGTCGCGGCCGCCGCGGCGATCACCCACCTCACCAGCGGCGGCGGGAACCGGATCGGTGCTGTCGTCGCGACCGGTGAGCAATTGACCCGCATCCCCGCGCGCAGCGGCCGGGTGCACGCGCAGTCGATGCTGCGTGAGATCGCGACTACGCCGCACGCCCGCGACGGTGTGCGTGGCGATCTGCGCGAGGCGATCGAATCCTTGCGCCGCCCGCAGCGCAAGCGTGGACTCGCGGTGGTCATCAGCGACTTCCTCGGTGATATCAACTGGCAGCGCTCGCTGCGCGCCATCTCCGCGCGCCACGATCTACTCGCGGTGGAGGTGCTCGACCCGCGCGATCTGTCGCTGCCCGATGTGGGTGATGTGGTGCTGCATGATCCCGAGACCGGGCGCACTCGCGAATTCAGCGTGACGCCAACGCTTCGCGCCGATTTCGCGGCCGCCGCCGAACGTCATCGCGTTCAGGTCGAACAGGCCCTGCGCAGTTGTGGCGCACCGGTGCTCACCCTGCAGACCGACCGGGACTGGATCTCCGATGTGGTCCGGTTCGTGTCCACCCGGCGTCACGCATTCGGCGCCCCGAGCGGACGGGCGCCGCGCCAGTGAGTATTTCGCATTTCACCGCGCTGGTCTGGCTCGGCTTCCTCGCTGTGGTCTTGCTGATCGCATTGGGATACATCCTTGTTCAGCGCAGCCGCCACCGGCACATGCTGCAGTTCACGAACATGGAGCTGCTGGAGAAGGTCGCTCCGTCGCGGCCGAGTCCGATGCGGCATGTGCCGATCGCGCTGCTGGTGGTCGGTCTCGTATTCCTCACCATCGCCGCCGCGGGGCCGACGGCGGTCAAGAAGGTGCCGCGCAATCGCGCGACAGTCGTTCTGGTGATGGACGTTTCGCTGTCCATGGAGGCGACCGATGTGCCGCCGTCGCGACTGAAGGTGGCGCAGAAGGCCGGTAAGGAATTCGTCGACGGACTGCCGCCGGGTATCAATCTCGGCTTTGTCACCTTCGCCGGCACCGCCTCGGTTATGGTGCCGCCGACGACGAACCGCGAGGCCGTCAAGGCCGCCATCGACAACATCAAACTCGCCGAGCGCACCGCCACCGGTGAGGGCATTCTCACCGCGCTGCAGTCGATCGACACCATCGCCACCGTGCTCGGCGGTGCGGAAACGCCGCCGCCCGCGCGCATTGTGCTGATGTCCGACGGTAAGCAGACGGTGCCCGATGACAAGGATGTCGACAATCCACGGCACGGTTTCACCGCGGCTCGCCTCGCGAAGAATAAAGGCGTTCCGGTGTCGACGATTTCGTTCGGCACCTCCTGGGGGACGGTGGAAATTCCGGACCAGGATGGTGGGGGCGCTCAGCGCGTCAAGGTGCCTGTCGACGACGATGCGCTGCGCGAGATCGCCAAACTCTCCGGCGGCGACTTCTATACCGCTTCGAGTCTGACCGAGTTGACCGCGGTCTACGACACGCTCGAAGAGCAGATCGGTTATGAGATGACCAGGGGCGATGCCAGCAGACCATGGCTTTTGCTCGGCATGCTCGTTGTCGCTGCTGGTGTAGTTACCGGCTTGCTCTATCGTCAACGCCTGCCGTAGTCGTCAATGCCTGCCGTTGCGACGCGCCCGGTTCTACATAGAGCCCTATGTGTGGCCCGGGCGTGGCGCACGAATCCGAACAGATAGGTTGGTCCTCATGTCGAACATCACATCCCGGTCGGTCCTGGTGACCGGTGGCAACCGCGGTATCGGACTCGCGGTCGCGCAGCGTCTGCTTGCCGACGGGCACAAGGTGGCTGTCACGCATCGTGGGTCGGGGGTTCCGGACGGTCTGTTCGGGGTGAAATGCGATGTGACGGATGCGGATTCGGTTGACGCCGCCTTCAGTGAGGTGGAGGAGAAGCAGGGGCCGGTCGAGGTGCTGGTCGCCAATGCGGGCATCACCGATGACACCCTGCTGATGCGGATGAGCGAGGAGCAGTTCACCAGGGTCATCGATGCGAACCTGACCGGTGCGTTCCGCTGCGCCAAGCGGGCCAACCGTGCCATGCTGCGGGCCCGCTGGGGCCGAATGATCTTCCTCGGCTCGGTCGTCGGCCTCGGCGGCGGTCCCGGCCAGATCAACTACGCCTCGTCGAAGGCCGGTGTCATCGGTCTGGCGCGTTCCATCACCCGTGAACTCGGTTCGCGTTCGATCACCGCGAATGTGGTCGCGCCCGGCTTCATCGAGACCGATATGACGGCCGAATTGCCCAACGATCTGCGCGACACCGCGAAGAAGTTCATTCCGCTGCAGCGCCTCGGTCAGCCAGAAGACGTCGCCGCCGTGATCAGCTTCCTGGCTTCCGACGATTCGGCCTACGTATCCGGCGCGGTGATCCCGGTCGACGGCGGCATGGGCATGGGCCACTGACCCAACCGAAAGCCGACGTGTTCGGCGGTCGCGTAACCAGTTGAACTTCGACTACAGGAGAACCGAAAACCCATGGGCGGATTGCTCGAAGGCAAGACCATCCTGATCACCGGCATCATCACCGATTCCTCGATCGCGTTCCATGCGGCGGCGGTCGCGCAGGAGCAGGGCGCGAAGGTGATCATCACCGGCATTCCGGAGCGGCTGCGGTTGATCGATCGGATCGCCAAGCGCCTGCCGCAGGAGGTCGCCCCGGCCATCGGTCTGGACGTCACCAGCGAGGAGAATCTGGCCTCCCTGCCGGAGAAGGTGCGCGAGCTGGCTCCCGAGGGCATCGACGGCGTCCTGCACTCCATCGCCTTCGCGCCGAAGACCCTGATGGGTCCGGACGCGGTGGCCTTCCTGGACGGCCCCGGCCCCGACGCCGCCAAGGCCTTCGAGATCTCGGCTTGGTCCTACGCCTCGTTGGCCCGTGCCGTGCTCCCGGTCATGAACGAGGGCGGCTCCATCGTGGGCATGGACTTCGATCCCCGCACCGCCATGCCGTACTACAACTGGATGGGTGTGGCCAAGGCCGCCCTCGAATCGGTGAACCGCTACGTGGCGCGGGAAGTCGGCAACGCCAAGAAGGTTCGCTCGAACCTGATCGCCGCGGGCCCGATCAAGACCCTCGCTGCCAAGGCCATCGCGGGCACCGCGACCGATGACGCCAAGCAGCTGAATATGCTCAATGAGTACTGGGACGGCGCCTCCCCGATCGGCTGGGATGTCGACGACCCGACCGTGGTCGCAAAGTCCATCGTGACGCTGCTGTCGGACTGGCTGCCCGGCACCACAGGTTCGATCATCTACGTCGACGGCGGCGCGAGCCACAACACGTGGTTCCCAGAAAACGGGTTCGCCGCCAACTGAAGCCGGAGGAGGAGCCGTGGCCGCGGATGCCGCTGCCGGGACAGTGGATGCGCTGCTACTGCTGTCCTTCGGCGGTCCGGAACGCCCAGACGACGTTATGCCGTTCCTGGAGAATGTCACCCGGGGCAGGGGAGTGCCACCGCAGCGGCTCGCCGAAGTCGCGCAACACTATCTGCACTTCGGCGGGGTGTCACCGATCAATGCTCTGAATCTCGACATAATCAAGGCGATCGAGAGCGAATTCGCTTCGCGCGGAATCGATCTGCCGGTGTACTTCGGCAACCGCAACTGGCATCCGATGGTGGAGGACACCGTCGCGCGAATGGCGGCGGATGGGGTGCGGTCGGCTTTGGTATTCCCGACGTCGGCGTGGGGGGGATACTCCGGGTGTCTGCAGTACGACGAGGACATCGCGAGGGCGCGCGCGGCTTTCGGGGGGAATGCGCCTGATCTGGTGAAATTGCGGCAGTACTTCGATCATCCGCTATTGGTCGAGGCATTCGCCGCGGCGATTCGGGCTGCGGTGGATTCGCTTCCGGCCGAGCGTCGGGACGGTGCCCGGCTGGTTTTCACCGCGCACTCGATACCGGTGTCGGCCGATATTTCCGCGGGGCCGCCTGCCGATGGTGGCCGTCTGTACAGTCGTCAGGTCGCTGAGGCGGCGCGATTATGTGCCGTCGCGACGGGATTCACCGATTACGACGTGGTGTGGCAGTCCCGTTCCGGCCCGCCGCAGATTCCCTGGCTGGATCCGGACATCGTCGATCATCTCGAGGATCTGTCGGGCAAGGGGGTGGATGCGGTCGTCGTCTGTCCGGTCGGGTTCGTCTCCGATCACCTCGAAGTCATCTGGGATCTGGACAACGAGGCCGGGGAGAAGGCCGAGGAACTCGGCATGGCGTTCGCCAGGGCTGCCACTCCCGGTACCGATCCCCGCTTCGCCCAGTTGGTCGTCGAACTGATAGACGAGCACATGGCCGGTAAATCGCCACGCCGACTCGGCGACATTCCAGGCTACGGCTGCACCGTTAACGGTGCAGCCTGCGCAATCGACTGCTGCACTCCGCCGCGACGCCCTGCCGCGGCAACCTAGACGTCGACGGCAACCAGTCGCCGGTTAGTCAAAGCGTCGCCTTGCGGGCACCGCGGCGCCGTGGGCGCAGTTGATACAGGCGGTACCAGGCCAGCGCGAGGAAGACGGCCCCCAACCCTGCGACTACTCCCATATCGAGCAGCCACGTGCCCATGGTGTGTTTCCAGAGCGGATCGGCTGCGCCCGTATGCGGTGTGAGAGTGTCCAGGTCGAGGGTGGCGGCTCCCGCGCCGAACCCCCAGCGCGACGGCGATAGGTAGGCCAGTTGTTCCAGGCCGAGTGTGCCGGGGAGCCGCACTAGCCCGCCGGTGAGCACCAGTTGTGCCATCGATAGCACAATCAGCAGTGGCAGTGTCTTCTCCGAGGTGTTCACCGACACCGATACCAGTAAGCCCAATGCCAGCGATGCGATGCCGAGCAGCGCCATCGCCAGGATCAGCTCCAGCTCGACCATTGTGAAAAGCCCCTTGGGCGGCATGTCCACACCGATGGTGCCGATCAGGACCAACACCGCCGCCTGAAGGGTGGTGATCACGCCCAGGACCAGCAGTTTCGACATCAGATAGACCCCTGCTGACAGGCCTGCCGCGCGTTCTCTGCGGTAGATCGTCTGCTCCTTGACGATCTCGCGAATCGAGTTGCCGGTGCCGACGAAGCAGGCCGCGAACGCCAAAACCATGAGCTTGGTCGGGGCGTCGACGTTGGATCCCGGCGGCCCGGCGAAGCCCTCGCCCGACGGCACTGCAGCGATCAAGCCACCTAGGAGTATGGGCATCACCCCGAGCAGCGCCATATAGCTTCGGTCCGAGGCAATCACCGCAAGATATCGCCGGCACAACGTACTGAGCTGGGCAAGCTTGGACTGCTGCGCGGGCGGTGGCGCCGGTGGGCGCACCTGCGCTGGGCCGACATCGTCGGTCAGTCCGACCGCCACATAGTTCTCGAAGCGTGAAGACCTCTGGAACTCACCGGCCCAGTCGCGGTCTTCCTCGCGGTCGAATGCCTGGAACACCTCGGCCCAAGTGCGCTGTGCGAACTGCTGCAGCCCCTCCTCGGGCGGCCCGTAATAGGCCAGCCGACCGCCGGGCACCAAGACCAGCAGGCGGTCGCAGGAATCGAGATTGGCCACACTGTGCGTAACGACGATGACGGTCCGCCCGTCGTGCGCCAATTCGGACAGCATTTCCATGACCGTTTTATCCAGGCCAGGGTCGAGGCCGGAAGTCGGTTCATCGAGAAACAACAGGGACGGTTTAGTCAGCAACTCCACTGCGACACTGACACGTTTGCGCTGCCCGCCCGAGAGTTTGTCGATGCGTGTTTCGGCGTGCCGCGTCAAGCCGAGTTCTTCTAGGACCTCGTCGACCCGCTGCTCGCGCTCCTCGCTGCGCGTGTCACCGGGGAAGCGCAGCTCGGCCGCGTAAAGCAGCGCGCGCCGTGTCGGAAGCTGGTTGTGCAGGATGTCCTCCTGCGGGACCAGCCCGATCCGGTGCCGGAGTTCGTCGTAATTGGTGTACAGGTCGCGTCCGTCGTAGCGGACCGTCCCCTCCGTCGCGGGTCGCAACCCGGTGACCGCGCCGAGCAGCGTCGACTTGCCCGCTCCGCTGGGCCCGATCACCCCGACAAGCGAGCGCTGCGAGATGGGGAATCCCACCCCATCCAGGAGCACCTTGCCCTCAGGCGTCCGCACGGTCAGGTTCTGCACCGAGACCGACACGTCACCGGTGTCGACGAACTCGCGCAGCTCGTCGCCGACCAGCCGGAACGTCGTGTGCCCCATACCGATCAAATCGGATTCGGAGAGGTCCGCGGCGTCGATCCGGTGGCCGTTGACGTAGGTGCCGTTGTGGCTGTCGAGGTCGACGATCCGGTACCTGCCGTCGCCGATCGTGCGCAGCTCGGCGTGGTGGCGGGAGAGCATGAGGTCGTGCGCGACGATGTCGTTGTCTGGCGCGCGTCCGATCCGAAGCGTGGGCGAGGTGATCCGGACAACCGCGCTGGGTCGGGCCGTCGAGGGTGCCGATCGCGAAACTTTCCTGGGCTGACCAGCATGGAACTTCGTGACCGTTGCTTCGTCCGCGAGGTTGTAGCCCGGATCGGAGACGATCATCGTGTCTCCACCGAAATCGTCATCGGACTTCTGGGCGGTTTGTCCTTCTTGCCCCTCGATGGACACGGCCAATTGCTCACCGTCCACGGCGTGACCCAGCTGGAACGTCTCGTCATGGTCGATCAGCATTCGATCGACGCGATGACCGTCGAAGAAGGTGCCGTTGAGGCTGCCCGCGTCCTCGATTTCCCAACCGTCCGCACCCCGCTCCAGCACGGCGTGCAACGAAGATGCGCGCGGATCGGTCACGATAACGTCGGATGCCGGATCGCGACCGACGTTATATGCCGTCCCGGCATGTAGCCGATAGACGCGTTCCCTTGTCTGCACCACGAGAACTGGTGCCTCGGGGAATTCGATGGATGACCGGTCATCCGCCATGAGCCGAGTATACCGACTGGTCCGCCGCGTTTGGTCAGAAACTCACGGTGGTGAGGTAGGCGTAGACACCTGGGTACCCTGGGCGGGCGCTGCCCTTGCCCCATGAGGTGAGGCCGATCAGGCGGCCCGCGACCAGCAGTGGATCACCGCTGTCGTATTCGGCGGTATCGGCGTCCGAGGATCCGGCGCAGAGCATATCGGCGGGGTCGAAGGCGGGGCCATAGGCGGCGGCGCACGTGGCGTTGGGGACGATAGGGACGGCGGCGGATCGCAGGAGCGTATTCGAGATGTCGTTCTCAGAGGTCGCGCCCCAGCCGACGATGGTGCCGGTGTCGCCATATGCGCGCGGATCGCCCTGTGGCGCTGCGATTTCCAGGAACGGCCCCGGTCTCGGCTCGTCGAGGACGACCATCGCGATATCATTGTGGTGCACGGTCTCGCCCTCGAAATCGGTTTCCCGAAAATCCGGGTGGATGCGAATCTCCTTGACCCCCACCGTGACTCCGTCATGCGAGCGCAGGTCGGTGCGGCCGAAGGTGACCGTGATCGCCTGCGGCAGCAGCCGTGCCAACTCGACGCAGTGCGCCGATGTCACAAGCCGATCAGGTGCGATGAGCGCACCGCCGCAGAATTGCCCGGATGGCCGCAAGAAGTACAACGGGCTGCCGATAGCGGCGAGCCACGGGTAGGCGCCCGCCTCGATGGCATTTCCACCCACGATGGCCGTGGCGGGAACGGTAGGGGCGCCGAGAGCGACGATCAATGCGGCGGTCACAGCCGCGGCGATACGAGGTATGCGAAACATGCCGCCTCCCGGACGTTTCAGGCGATCGCTCGGCCTATTCAACCAGAGGATGCTGGTGTTCTCGCGCCTACAGTACCGGTGGCCGCCTTACGCCGGTCTTTTACGCATTGCCGCGAGCCGCGGCGTGCACCGCGACCAACCGGGCAGCGCGGATCGCGTCCCACAGTGGACGTAGGAGGTCCTCTTGGGCGCCGATGGCGGTGGCGGAGGTGGGAGAGGACGCCGGTTCGCGTTGGGCGACAGTGAGGATGGCGGCGACGTGGTCGGCGCTGTCGAGGATTCGTCTGGCGCGCAATGGGATCGAATCCGGATAGTCGTGGCGCGAGTAATCCGCGAGCTCGGCCTCGATGAGTTCGCGCGGGTCGGAGTCGACGGTTGCGCCCGCACCGGTGGTGTGCAGGCGCATGAGGGCGTCGGCGGCATCGCGCACCGCTTCGCGCATCGTGTACTCCGCCTCGCCCAGCGACATATCCGGGCCGGGCACGGCCGGAATCGGGGTGCTGTAGACGGTCCATTGCAAGGTATCCTCATCGGCCCACTGCGGGATCAGTCCGGTGCCCTCTTCGCCCGGCACACCGAACAGCAGTCCCTCACCCGCCTCGATCGCATCCGCACCGAAGGCGGTTCCAGTGGGCAGTCCGCGCACATCGCCGGGCACCGGCAGCACCAAGCGCAACTGCGCATCGGGTTGTGCCATCGCCTCGCGAATCACCTTGAGTAGCGCCATGACTCCGGTTCCGGACACATTGTCGCGGGAGGACCAGGGCAGGTCGTCGCGACCGCCGGTCAGTGGATCGCCCGCGGCGATGGTGTGCCGCGGCGCCCAAGCGTACAACGCCTCGAGGATGTCGTCGGGCGCGCTGCAACCGGCCAGCCAGGAGCCGGCCCACACCGTCAGCGTGGCACTAGGAGAGCACATAATTATCGAGCATAAAGGAGGGGCGCGACTCGGGGGCGTCCATGCCGGATACCCCGTGAGCTGCGCGCATCGGTCCGCCGCCCGGTACTGCGAGTACCGGAAAAACAAGTGTGCCACAGTCGTAGGCGTGCGGGCCGAATTCCGCGAAATGGGACATGATTTCAGCCATTGGGCCCGGTAACGATGATCACTCCGGTTCGGTGACGAAGTCGATGAGTCGCTCCACCGCGCCGATCAGGGGGGATTCCAGATCGCGGAAGGATTCGACGGCGTGGTAGACCCGCCGCCACCCCTGCTGCGGTGTGCCCCAGCCGAGCCGACGGCAGATGCCGGTCTTCCAATCCTCACCGCGTGGCACCTCGGGCCATGCCGCGATGCCGACCGCCGCGGGGCGCACGGCCTGCCAGACATCGATATAGGGATGCCCAGTGACCAGCACATACTTACCGAGACCGGTGGTCAGCTGGGTTTCCTTGGAACCGGTGACCAGATGGTCGACCAGTACACCGACGCGCCGCCCCGGTCCGGGCGCGAAGTCGGTCAGCCGCTCGGCCAGATTGTCCAAACCCTCGAGGTGTTCGACGACCACGCCCTCGACGCGCAGATCGTGTCCCCAGACCCGCTCGACGAGCGCGGCATCGTGGACGCCCTCCACCCAGATCCGGCTGGTCTTGGCGACCTGCGCGCGCAGCCCCTCCACCCGAGTCGAACCCGATGCCGACCTGGTCGGCTTCTTGGGCGTCGCGGCTTTGGGCCGGATCAGCGTGACAGGCGCACCGTCGATCAGGAACGCCGCCTCGCGCAACGCGAATAACCGCACCGCGCCGCGCGCATCCTCCAACTTGACGAATTCGCCGTCATAGCTGCGGTCGAATCCCACCACGGCACCGCAGAATCCGGTGGCCGCATCCTCCACCACGAGATCGCGTTCGGCCTCGACCACCGGCACGGTTTGTTTCTTCGATCGCGTATGTCCGGAGAAGATATCGCCGCCATACATGTCACGCCCGCTCACCCGCCCGAAATTAGCACCGCCGGTTCGGGTCGTGACGCAAGCGAGTTGGTGTGCCGATCACAGACTGTTGGCGAACAGCGCGTATTGCGCGGCAACCTTCTGTCGAACGTCGGCTTCGTTATCGCTGACGTTCGCGACATAGCGCTTGTAGGTGACGTAGCAGCTGTGTTTGGACTGCTTCTCGGTATCGCCGCGGCGATGGAGTCGCTGGCAGATCGCGCCGGGTACGTCCGTGGGCGCATCGATCGGATCGTATTCGGTTCAGCGGATTGCCGCGGCGTCGGGGTCTAGATCGAAATCACGAGGCGCACAGTCGTTTCGGCTTCAACGGCTGGCTGATACGACAAGGGGCGCGGCGAAACTGCCGAAGGTGATCTCGGGTCTGTCGCGCCACAGAAGTGGTTCCGGCCACTACAGTGGGTCTGTGGCCGCAATCGTTTGGCTGGTCGCGGGCCTGCTGCTCGCGGCGGCGGAGATGCTCACCGGAGACCTCACGCTGCTGATGCTGGGCGTCGCCGCGCTCGGAACCGCGGGCGTCAGTGCCGTGGCCGATACCGGGCTGGTCGCCGATGCCGTGGTATTCGCGGTGTCGGCGCTGGTGCTGCTGCTCGGGGTGCGGCCAGTTCTGCGGCGCCGCTTCGGAACTCCGCCGCCGATCCCGACGAATGTCGACGCGCTGCCGGGTAAGCAGGCGCTGGTGTTGGAATCGGTCGGCGCGCACAGCGGCTTGGTCAAGATCGGTGGCGAAGAGTGGACCGCGCGGCCGTTCGATTCGACAGTCGAATATCCGAAGGGAACAACGGTGTACGTCATGAAGATCGACGGCGCGACCGCCGTCGTCTGGAAGGAGCCGTAGATGGCTGTGCTCATCGTTGCCGCCGTGCTGGTGCTGTTGGTCGTGGTGGTGGTCTTCAAATCGATCGCCCTGGTGCCACAGGCGGAGGCAGCCGTCATCGAGCGACTCGGCCGATATTCGCGCACCGTCTCGGGGCAATTGACGTTCCTGGTGCCTTTCGCCGACCGGATCCGGGCGAAGGTCGACCTGCGCGAGCGCGTGGTGTCCTTCCCGCCGCAGCCGGTGATCACCGAGGACAACCTGACGCTGCATATCGACACCGTCGTGTACTTCCAGGTGACGAGCCCGCAGGCGGCGGTATACGAGATCAGCAACTACATCGCGGCCGTCGAACAGCTCACCGTGACCACCCTGCGCAATGTGGTCGGTGGCATGACCCTCGAGCAGACGCTGACCTCGCGCGACCAGATCAACGGTCAGCTACGCGGGGTGCTCGACGAGGCCACCGGGCGGTGGGGGCTGCGGGTCGCGCGGGTCGAACTCAAGAGTATCGATCCCCCGCCATCGATCCAGGAGTCGATGGAGAAGCAGATGAAGGCCGACCGCGAGAAGCGGGCCATGATCCTCACCGCGGAGGGTACCCGCGAATCGCAGATCAAGACGGCCGAGGGCGCCAAGCAGGCGCAGATCCTATCCGCCGAGGGCGCCAAGCAGTCCTCGATCCTGGCGGCCGAAGGTGAACGGCAGAGCCGGATTCTGCGCGCCCAGGGTGAGCGGGCCGCGGCCTACCTGAACGCACAGGGACAGGCCAAGGCCATCGAAAAGGTTTTCGCCGCAATCAAGTCCGGTAAGCCGACGCCGGAACTGCTTGCCTACCAGTACATGCAGACCCTGCCGCTGGTCGCGCGTGGTGACGCGAATAAGGTGTGGCTGGTGCCGAGTGATTTCGGCAAGGCGCTCGAGGGTTTCGCTCAGAACTTCGCGACCAAGGGCGAGGACGGCATATTCCGCTACGAGCCCGCCCCGGCCGACGATGTGGAGAGTAAGCCCGAGGACGATTCCGATGTCGAGGGCTGGTTCGATACGGCTCGCGATCCGGCCATCGAACAGGCGGTGCGCGCCGCGGAGGCCGATGCGCGGGCGTCGGTGGAGGGCGTGGCCACTCCGGTCACCCGAACCCAGCCCTACCCGCACCAGCAGGTAATGCCAGTGCAGCAGGAGACCCCGCCGCAGCAGATTCCGCCGCACCAGCCGCCATACCACCCGGACGGGCCGCAGGGACAGTCTTGGCAGCCGCCGTCGCAGTAAATCGCGAACACCGCGGATTTTTGTCGAGGTCCAGGGTGGTTTACGGCGCGAGATCGATGGTGAGCGTTGCCAGCTGCGCAAAGCGCAAGATTACGACGTGCGGATCGACCCAACCATCGCGCTCGAACCCGCCGAAAGGGCCCTTGCGCTGGAACTCGACGCCTACGGCACGGTCGTCGCCGAAGTCGCGGTCACCCTCGAACCCCACCGACTGTGCGGCTACCTCTACGACCTCGCCCGCGACTTCACCGCTTTCTACGAGGCCTGCCCGGTCCTCACCACGCCCGGACAGACACGGAAAAACCGTCTCGCACTGTGCGATTCGACTGCTCGGACGCTAGCGCACGGACTCGGCCTGCTTGGCATCGCCGCCCCCGAACGCATGTAGCCAGGATTCGGACGCGCGAGTTCGCCGTGTGCGCGCTGTTGCGCGACTGGTTGACCGACCGCTGTGGCCGCGAGCGCGGCACCATGTCGCGGATGAATGTGGCGGAGCAGATCGTAGCGTGGGTGCAGGCGACCAAGCTGAATGGGCGCACGGCTTTCTCGCCACCGCGGTGATGACCCCTGGTGGCCGTGGCGATTCCGCCGGTCTACATCGAACACCGGGCTGGCTGTACTGCGATTGTGATCGCGGTCTCGGTGATGGGTGTCGGTAGCGCGGTGTGAGCAGCCACCGACCCGCGCCGGATCGGTACCGAAACACCGCCGCAACGGATTACGGTGCGCCCATGACGACTGCCGCAACCGCCGCCCGCCATCTGCGGCCGCGGGCCTGGATCGCCCCGATCGCCGTGGTTACCCTGCTCATGTCGCTGCTGGCCACGATGTATCTGGCGTATGTGGTCAATCCGACGAAGAATCTGCACGATTTCCCGGTCGCGCTGGTCAATCAGGACGACGGGGACACCCTCGGCGGTAAGCCCAGCAATGTCGGCGATCAGATCACCGACGCACTCGTCGCGAGCGTGCCCGCCGATAAGATCGACCTGCGGGTCGTCGGATTCGGCGAGGCGCAACGGCAACTGCACCAGGGCACGGTATACGGCGCGATCGTCATTCCCAGTGACTTCACCAAGCGGCTGGCCATTCTCGGCGCGGCCGGGGTGGTGCCTGGCAAGGTCGAACAGCCGATCATCACGGTGCATACGAATCCGCGGGCGGGCAGTTTCGCCACGGGGGTCATGCAGCGCGTTGCCGATCAAGCGCTGACTCGCGTCGACGAGACCGTCGGCAAACAACTCACCGACACTGTGCAGACCCAGCTGCAACCTGCCGCGGGCGGCCAAGTGCCACAGCTTGCCGGTGCCAGTCAATTGATGCTCGCCCATCCGATCCAGGTGGTGGTCGCTCCGTATCGGCCGCTGCCCGATGGCACCGGACAGGGTTTGTCCGCGTTCTTCTACACGATCATGGTGCTGCTCGCCGGATTCACCGGTGCGATGATCATCCACTCGATGACTGATTCCGCCCTTGGATTCGCCCCCACCGAGTACGGGCCGTGGTACGTGCACTATCCGACCGCGCCGATCTCCCGCTTTCGCACCCTGCTGTTGAAGTGGGCGATCCTGATCGTCACCGCGCCGATCGTCTCCGCGGTATTCCTCGGTGTCGCAGCGGCATTGGATGTGCCGCTCGATCATCCGCTCGCACTGTTCCTGTATTGCGTGCTCGCGATCATCGCGGTCGGGGTGACCGCGCTGTCGGTGCTGGCCGCGCTCGGCACTGCGGGTCTGCTGGTCAATTTGATCCTGTTCATCGTGCTCGGCCTGCCCTCCTCGGGAGGTAGCGTGCCCATCGAGGCGACGCCGACGTATTTCGAGTGGCTGGCCACCTTCGAACCGATGCACCAGGTCTTTCTCGGGGTGCGCGCCATCCTCTACTTCAATGCCAGCGGTGCCGCCGGGCTCGCGCGCGGCAGTTGGATGGCGGTGCTCGGTCTAGGTATCGGCCTCGTCGTGGGCGCGGTGGTGACTCTGTACTACGACCGAAAGGGCTTGCATCGCAAACCCGCTGAGCAGGCGGCAGCGACGGGGTGAGCGTTGCGGGCATGGGGCTGAGCGATCGAGCCATTGGAACGCTCACGATTTGTTCCTAACGTTGTATTCATGACCTTTGACATCGGTGTGATCCTTCCGACCTCCACCCCCGATCCGGCCCACCCGATCCTCGGCGATGTGCGGGCTGCTGCCCGCCTCGCCGAACGACTCGACCTCGAATCGGTATGGTCCACCGACCATCTCGTGGCGAGCGCGCCCATGCTGGACAGCACCGTGACGCTCGCGACCGCGGCCGCCGCCACCGACCGGATTCGGGTCGGCTACAACGTCATGTTGCTCGCACTGCGCCCGGTGGCTTGGGCAGCCAAGCAGATCAGCACACTGCAGTACGTATCGGGCAATCGGCTGCTGCTGGGGGTCGGCACCGGCAATCCGGCGCACGGCGATATCGGGTGGCGCGCGGCCGGTACGACATTCGGCAACCGCGGTCGGCGCACCGACGAGGCACTGCGGGTGCTGCCCGATCTCGTCACCGGTGCGACGGCCACGGTCAACGGCGTCGATGTGGTGCTGGCTCCCGGATCGGCCATGCCACCGGTCCTGGTGGCGGGCAATGGGACTCGGGCACGACGGCGCGCGGCCGAATACGCCGATGGGTGGATCACCCTGCAGCCCGGCCTGGACCAGCTGGCCGCCGATTTCGACGAATTGCGCTTACTGGCAGCAGAATTCGATCGACCCGTACCGGCGGTGACAGTGGTCGCGCCGGTACTGCCCACCGATCATTCGGCCGCCGTCGAACTGCTCGCCGCGCACCGGGACGCCGGTGTCGAACGTGTCATTCTCGCCCCGACCGGGCCCGAATGGCAGGGCGATTACGAGAATGCCGCGAAACTCCGTGCGGCACTATGATTACAGCTGCGTCAGCCGCAGCTTCAGCGCATCGGTGATGATGGCTCGGGCGGCTTCGCCGTACCGAGCCTGCCGGTGCAGCGCCGCCCAGGTCTTCTCGTAGTACGCGAGTTCCCGCGGCTGGGTGATGGTGAGACCCGCCGAAATGGTCTCGACCTCCGCGATGCGTTTGTCGAGCAAAACGAAACAGGTTGTGGTGTACAGGAAATCGGCTGTCCGCGGAATGATGCCGAGCCCGAGTCTCGGTAGCGGCATCAGATCGATGAGCCGTTCGAGCTGACCGGCCATCACCTCGTTGTCACCGACAGTGGTGTAGAGCGCTTGCTCGGCAAGCAGGATGCTGATCCGATGGGTGCCGTGGTGCAGAATCCGCTGGCGCGCAATCCGTGCCGTCACCGCACGGTCGATATCGTCGATACCGCCGACGAAGTCGATACAGGACTGGAGTACCGCCCTGGCATAGGGTTCGGTCTGCAACAGGCCGGGAACGACCGCGTTCTCGTAATTGCGGATGGTGGTGGCGCGTGCCTCCAACTCGATGCGGCGGCGCTGCTGCTGGGCATGTCCGGTCGCGGCGATACGCCGCCACTCCTGCCAGAGCGCCTCGATATTCGCCAGTGCCGCACGCAGATCCGGCAGCAGCAATTCGGCGCCGCACAGTCGGCACCACTGGACCAGATCGTTATCGCTCGGCGTTTGTTTACCGTGTTCGATGCGCGACACCTTGGCCGAATGCCAGCCCGCTTCGGCGGCGAGCTGCACACCGGTCAGATGTGCGGCCTTGCGCAGTTCACGTAAGCGTGCCCCGAAGGCTTGCCGGGACTGCTCGACACCGGTCATCCACTCCGCCCGCCGGGCATGTAGTCGTGGTGCGGAATTGCTTTGTTCCACAGTGTATCTCGTACAGTCGTGCAGCGTGCGACCAGAACGGGGTCGGTAGTCACCGCCGCACCCGCCAGATCGCCGGTCTTGGTGAAGATCGTAAACGCGACCGTCTCGTCGAGCAGCCACCATTCGTCATCGGTGTATTCCGCCGGATCGGCGAGATGCCTCGGCAGCCAGCGGATATCCTCGCCGTACCGCTGGTTGCGATCGGTGAGCGCGTGCAGGAATCGAACGTAGTCGGTGAGCGGTTCCGAGACCACCCGCACGCGCCGGATCGGCACGCCGCGCCCGGCGACCTCGCTGGTGAGCTTCTCCCAGGCCCGCCACGACGGTGGATAGGACTCCTCCTCGAACGGCGGTAGGCCCGCGAGGACGCGGCGCATCGGTTCGGTCTCGTCGGAGACCTGGGAGTGATCGTCGGACACCTCGAGATGGAAAGCGTCGCCGCGGGTTTCGCGGATGAGATCGTTGGTTTCCTCGATGGTGTAGAAGAGCATTGCATTACCATTCCCACGGGCTCTGTCCGACCGGGACCGCGACCGCGGTTTCGTGCTCGGGAATCCGCATATGTGCCAAGGCATCCGGATCGGTGATCGGCTGTCCGGCGAGGGTGAAGGAACCATGCCCGGAATCGACAAGCGGCGCGCCGATATAGGTACCGGGCTGCAGCCAGCCGAGCAGCATATGCGGTATTTCGACTCGGTTCGCGTCATGGGCCACCCGGTAGCCCTGCACGAGATATAGATGTCGATCCTCATCGATCCACAGCCGGGGCGAGCCGGTGTTGTTGGTGGGTCCGCCGAGCAGTTGTATACGCATCAGAGTGGCCTCGTCTCGCGTGGGCATTGCGCTGGCTGCACACAATCGTCACCGGTCAACGCCATATGGGTCAACAACTTCCGCAAATCCCCGCAAAACCATGGTGGCGCGCCCGGCCGGTTTTCTACTGTTCTGGCTGGGTGCTGGCAGACAGGGTGAGTGACATGAGCGGGTCGGAACCATGGGAGGTTGTCGGGCGGTTGGCAAGCGAAAGGGGGTCACTTGGCAACGGGGCGGCGATCAAACCGTGGGCGATCGGGTTCGTGCGGTGGGATATTTCGGGGTCCATGGTGGATCACGATGTGCGGGCCACCCGCACCTGCGCGGCTCGAAGGGGATATGAGCTGGTCTCGATGAAAGTGGGTCCGCAGGGCGATCCGGTCGCACGGCTGCTCGCGGCCATCGCGCGCTGTGGTGCGCATGCGGTCATCGTGCCGAGCCGAGAGCACATCTGGGCGTCGCGACGTGCGGTCACCGAGATCTGCGATCTGGTCGTAGTCGCAGGGGACACCGTGTGGGAGCGTGGCTATCAGTGGCCGCGCTGGTTCGCACGCTGATCCTTACCTCGCGCGTAATCGACTGCGTGATCGGTAGCGGGCAAGGTTGAGGTATCCGCCGGAGCTTTCCGGTGGAGGACCGGAATACCTTCCAGCAGAGGATGATTCGCTATGTCTCAGTACGAGGATGCGGTTCGGCGTTACTTCGTGGCATGGAATGCCACCGATGACGAGGTGCGCGCGAAGGCGGTGGCCGCGGCTTGGCGCGAGGACGGTTTCTACACCGATCCGATGGCCGATGTCGCCGGGCACGAGCAACTCAGCGCCGCCATCGGGGGCGTGCACCAGCAGTTCCCCGGCTTCGAATTCCGCCAGCTCGGTGCGGTTGACGGACATCACCACACCGCCAGGTTTTCCTGGGAGCTGGTTGCGGCCGACGGGAGCGCGCCGGTCGCCGGGACGGATGTGATCACTCTCGCCGAGGACGGCCGGATCATCGGTGTGCACGGTTTCCTGGATCGCTTGCCGGGGGCGTAGTCGAATCCCTGACCGGGGACCTGCGGGCACGTGGACATGTGCTCGGGGGCAGATCGCGATCGGGTGTGCCTGTTGGAATCGCCAGCGATCGCGCGCATTGGCTCGGCCGGGCGATGGCTGGGCAGGTGCAGCACGACGGTGAGCTGCTGTCGACGCTCTGAGCGATATCAGTACGTCTCAGACAGTTGGGTTCGAGGTCGTGCGCGGAATTGAACAGAACGCGCCGTTTACGCCGGATCGGCGGCTGTTGGTGAACGTCGGATGAATCCGGTTGCGCCTGTGGCGAACACGCTACATCGGGCGGTGCGACGGAGGATGCTGGAAAGGGCGGCCTGGATATCGAATGCGCGCCTGATGAGCAGGATGGTGGTCAGCGTGGACGACGAATCGAGCCCGTTCTCGGGTCCGGAAGACGCCACGCGGCAACACGATCTCGACGAATCGGCGATGGACGCCTATTCACGTTCGGTCATCGCGGTCGCGGCGTCGGTCACCCCGCATGTGGCGAGCGTGCGAACCCGGCGGGGGAGCGGATCTGCGGTGGTCTTTACCGATGACGGCTTCCTGCTGACCAACGCGCATGTGGTGGGCTCGGTGAGCAGCGGTGATGTGGTGTTCGCCGACGGTGTGGAATCGCGCATCGACGTCGTCGGCATCGATCCGCTCTCCGATCTCGCGGTGCTGCGCGCCCGCGACGGTGCGCCGGGTGCGGTGGTACTCGGCGATGCCGACAAGCTCGTGGTCGGCCAATTGGTGGTGGCTGTCGGGAGCCCACTGGGGTTGGCGGGTTCGGTGACCGCGGGTGTGGTGAGCGCGCTGGGTCGAGCTGTCCCAGTCGCTTCCCGCCGGGCCGGTCGGGTGATCGAGGATGTGATCCAAACCGATGCCGCCCTGAATCCGGGCAATTCCGGTGGAGCACTCGCGGATTCATCAGGGCGGGTAGTCGGTATCAATACGGCGGTCGCGGGCGTCGGACTCGGTCTCGCGATTCCGATCAATACCACTACCCGCCGCATTATCACCACCCTGCTGAAAGATGGCCGCGTGCGCCGCGCCTACCTCGGCCTGGTCGGCGTTCCGGCGCCACTACCCGCAGCCGTCGCCGCTCGCACCGGCCAACATGCCGGTGTCCGCATTGTCGAAGTCGTCCGCGGCGGCCCCGCCGATCATGCGGGGCTGCGCCGCGGCGACCTCGTACTCAGCGTCGCCCGCTCGGAAGTGGCCGATGCCCAAGGCATCCAGCGCCAACTCTTCGGCGACGCTATCGGGATCTCGATGCCGGTGACGGTATTGCGCAATGGCGCGATGGTCGATGTCTTCGCCATCCCGATCGAGTTGACCGTGGATTAGCTGGTCAGCGGCCCCACGGTCGGATGACGTCGTCGGCTAGATCTTCGCGGGGGTCTTGATTCCAGTTGTCGTGGTTATTGCCATTCGGCCCTGGTTCGACTGCGTGTACCACCATCGTTCGTCACCTCCCTTCGAGCGGTCATTGCTGTTGCGGGGTAGCCGTCGGCGAGCAACCGCAAACCGGAATCGACGCAAGGCGCGCATATACCGCCCTGGCACGCCGGTGCGTCAGTCGGTCACGGTGACCGGGGCGGTCTCCAGATGCGGTTCGTGGGTTCGCGACCAGCGCGCGTCGATGATCAAACCGACGACGCCGATGGCGATGAGCACTCCGGAGACTACGAGCATGCCGGGGTGGGTACGTCCGGTGAGGGCATCGCCCAGGATGACGGTGCCGATGGTCCCCGGGAGGATGCCGATGATGGTGGCGATCAGATAGGGCCAGAAGCGGATCGAGGAGAGGGCGCAGCAGTAATTGATCACCGAGAACGGGGCGAAGGCGATCAGGCGCAGCGATCCGACCGCGAGCCAGCCGCGGCGTTCGAGGCGTTCATCGATGGAGCGGACCGCGGGATGGGTGAGATGGGCGGCCACTCGATCTCGGTCCAGCGCGCGGACGAGCAGGATCGCCAGCGCGGCGCTGACCGTGGTCGCGGAGGCAGCGAGCGCGATGCCGAGAGCGGGTCCGAATAGGACGCCCGCGCTGACCGTCAGCACGGTCCGTGGGATCGGAGCCACCGTGACCAGCGCGTGCACCACAAAGAACAACAGCGGGAAGATCGGGCCGACCGAGGTGGCCCAGTCCTGCATCTGCTGTGGTGTCGGTAGTGGGACCAGCATGGCGGCGATGAACAGCGCCGCGCCACCGACGAGCAGGGCGAGGATGCGTGGGTCCCGGATGAGCCTGAGCACCGCGCCAGGTTACCCGTTGGTAGCGGCGGCCACGGTCAACCGCCTGCGTTGGTGCCGCTAGCATCGAAGGAAACGGGACGAATGCTCGTTAACCGATGTGCTCGCTGAGCTGGGCGAATGCGACGGTTTCGGGCGCACACGCGATGTGCGTCGAGGAGAAGAGGAACAGCAGCTATGCCGATTGCTTCAGAGCCGGTGCCCGATTACGCCGCATGGCGCAAGGGCGTGGCGGGGGTACTGGCGAAGGCCCGCAGGGTCGATGTCGCCGAACTTCCGGAGGAGCCAGAAAAGCTGCTCGAGGAACAGACCTACGACGGTCTGACCATCGCCCCGCTGTACACCCGCGGGGATGAGCGGCCCGAACTGCCGCTGCCGGGCGAATATCCGTTCGTCCGTGGCCGGGACGCCACTAGGGATGTGCATCGCGGCTGGTATGTCAGTGCTTTCATCGCCGCCTCCGATGGCGCGGCGGCGAATCGCGAGGTCTTGGCCGCGCTGGAGAATGGGATCAGTGCACTGTGGCTCGGCGTGGGCGAGCGCGGAGTGCCGGTGGCCGAACTGCCCGCGGCGCTGTCGGGCCTGCTGTTCGAACTGGCACCGCTGACACTCGCCGCCGGTGATGCGGTTTCCGAGGCGGCGCATCAGGTCTTCGCGCAGCTCGACGATTATCAGGTGGCGGACCGGACCGAAATTCGAGTCGCGCTTGGCGCGGCCCCGCTCACCAGTCGCTTCGCCGGAACCGCCGATATCGAACTGGCGGAGGCCATCGCGCTGGCTGGTCGGGCGGTGCAGCGACCGGAGACCGTGCGCGCTATCACCGTGGATGGCACCGTCTTTCACGATGCGGGCGCCTCGGACGCGCAGGAGCTCGGTGCGGCGGTGGCGGCAGGTCTGGCCTACCTGCGCGCACTCACCGAGGACGGCCAGGACATCGCGGATGCCTTCGAGCAGTTGGAGTTCCGCTTCGCCGCGACCGACGACCAGTTCGCCACCATCGCGAAATTCCGTGCGGCCCGTCAGCTCTGGGCCCGCGTCGCACATGTGTGCGGCGCACCCGCATTCGGTGACGCGCCGCAGCATGCGGTGACCTCCGCGGCGATGATGACCCAACGCGACCCGTGGGTGAATATGCTGCGCACCACCCTCGCGGCCTTCGGCGCGGGAGTCGGTGGGGCGGATATGGTTACGGTGCTGCCCTTCGATTCCGCGCTGCCGCCCGGCGAGCTCGGCGTGTCGAAGTCGTTCGCGGACCGCATGGCTCGTAATACCCAGCTGCTGCTGCTCGAGGAGTCGCATCTGGGTCATGTGCGGGATCCGGGTGCCGGTTCCTGGTATGTCGAGGACCTCACCGCCACGCTCGCCGCAAAGGCGTGGGAGTTCATGCAGGAACTCGAGGCCGCGAGCGGTTATTCGGCCGCGTTGGACTCCGGCCTGCTCGCCGAACGGATCGCCGCGACCCGATCGGCACGGGATGCCGATGTGGCACACCGGAAGACGGCGGTGACCGGTGTCAACGAATTCCCGAATCTGGCCGAACAGCCGCTGTCCGAGGCGGCGCGTCAGCCCGGACGGGTAGTTCGCTACGGCGCCGCCTTCGAGGCGCTGCGCGACCGCTCGGATGCCTACCTCGCGGCCAATGGCGTGCGACCGCGTGCCCTGCTGGTGCCGCTCGGCACGGTGGCCGAACACAATGTTCGAGTCACCTTCATCGCGAACCTGTTGGCTTCGGGCGGTATCGAGTCGATCAACCCCGGTCCACTGGAAGTAGCCGGAATCAGCACGGCGGCAACCGAATCCGGTGCTGGCATCGCCGTATTATGTGGTTCGGACAAGCGGTACGCCGAGCAGGCGGGCCCGGCGGTCGAGCAGTTGCGCGGTGCCGGAATCGAGACGGTGCTGCTGGCCGGTGCGGAAAAGGCCGTTGCCGACCTGAGCGACGTGCAGCGCCCCGACGGTTATCTCGCAGCCCGCATCGATGCGGTGGCCGCACTGTCGGACCTGCTGGAGAAGGTGGGAGCCTGATGACACTGAGTCATATCGACAAGCCCGGCGGCATCGAACACCGGATCGGCAGTTTCGCCGAGGTGCCGCTGTCCGAACGTCCGGCCGAACCCGCCGACGCCGACTCCGCACAGGTCGACGCCTTCGTGCGTGCCGCCGCCGAGGCGAACAATTACACCCCCGAACGGTTGGTGTGGGCGACCCCCGAAGGTATCGAGGTGCCACCGGTATTCACCAAGGCCGATCGCGATGCCATTGCGGCCGAGGGGTATCCACTCGACAGCGTGCCGGGTATCGCGCCGTTCCTGCGTGGTCCGTACCCGACGATGTATGTGAACCAACCGTGGACCATTCGCCAGTACGCGGGCTTCTCCACCGCTGCGGATTCGAACGCCTTCTACCGGCGCAATCTGCAGGCGGGGCAGAAGGGTCTTTCGGTCGCCTTCGACTTGGCCACGCACCGCGGCTACGACTCCGATCACCCACGCGTGCAGGGTGATGTGGGGATGGCCGGTGTCGCCATCGATTCCATCCTCGACATGCGTCAGCTCTTCGACCACATTCCGCTGGATCAGGTCTCGGTGTCGATGACCATGAACGGCGCGGTGCTGCCGATCCTGGCGCTGTATGTGGTCGCGGCCGAGGAACAGGGCGTCGCACCGGAACAGCTGGCCGGAACCATTCAGAACGACATTCTGAAAGAGTTCATGGTCCGCAACACCTACATCTACCCACCGAAGCCCTCGATGCGGATCATCTCCGATATCTTCGCCTACACCAGCGCGAAGATGCCGAAGTTCAACTCGATCTCCATCTCCGGCTACCACATCCAGGAGGCCGGAGCCACGGCCGATCTGGAATTGGCCTACACCCTCGCCGATGGTGTCGAGTACATCCGCGCGGGTATCGCCGCGGGTATGGAGGTCGACAAGTTCGCACCGCGCCTGTCGTTCTTCTGGGCCATCGGCATGAACTTCTTCATGGAGGTCGCCAAACTCCGTGCGGGACGGTTGCTCTGGAGTGAGCTGGTCGCCGAGTTCGAGCCCAAGAGCGCGAAATCGTTATCGCTGCGGACGCATTCGCAGACCTCGGGCTGGTCGCTGACCGCGCAGGACGCCTACAACAATGTGGCACGCACCTGTATCGAGGCGATGGCGGCGACCCAGGGACACACCCAGTCGCTGCACACCAACGCCCTCGACGAGGCGCTGGCCTTGCCGACGGACTTCTCCGCCCGCATTGCCCGCAATACCCAGCTGCTGATCCAGCAGGAGTCCAACACCACGCGGCCGATCGACCCATGGGGCGGTTCATATTACGTGGAATGGCTCACCCACCAGCTCGCCAATCGCGCTCGCGCGCATATCGCCGAGGTGGAGGCACACGGCGGTATGGCCCAGGCGATCGGCGAGGGTATCCCGAAGCTGCGCATCGAGGAGGCCGCCGCACGCACGCAGGCGCGCATCGACACCGGTCAGCAGCCGGTGATCGGCGTGAACAAGTACCTGGTCGAAGAGGATCAGCAGGTCGAGGTCCTCAAGGTCGAGAACTCGCGAGTGCGCGCCGAGCAGATCGAGAAGCTGAACCGGCTTCGCGCCGAACGTGATTCGGGCGTGGTCGAGCGAGCACTCGCCGAATTGACCCGTGCCGCCGCCTCTTCCGACGGCGGCATGGAGAACAACCTGCTCGCATTGGCCATCAACGCCGCCCGCGCCAAGGCCACCGTCGGGGAGATTTCCGACGCACTGGAAAAGGTGTACGGGCGCCACCAGGCCGAGATCCGTACGCTCTCCGGTGTGTACCGCGACGAGGCCGGAAAGGTGACCAATATCAGCAAGGCGATCGAACTCGTCGAGGAATTCGCCGACGCGGAGGGGCGGCGCCCCCGCATTTTGGTCGCCAAAATGGGTCAGGACGGGCATGACCGAGGTCAGAAGGTGATCGCCACGGCCTTCGCCGACCTCGGCTTCGACGTCGATGTGGGCCCGCTGTTCCAGACCCCGGAGGAGGTGGCGCAGCAGGCAGCCGATAACGACGTGCATGTCGTCGGTGTGTCCTCGCTGGCGGCCGGCCACCTCACGCTGGTGCCCGCCCTGCGGCAGGCACTGGCCGATGTCGGGCGACCCGACATCATGGTCATCGTCGGCGGCGTCATCCCGCCCGGTGACTTCGAGGAGCTGTACGCGGCGGGTGCGGCGGCGATCTTCCCGCCCGGCACCGTGATCGCCGATGCCGCGATCGACCTGCTGAAGAAGTTGGCTGGCGAACTCGGTCACGAGATCGGTGGCGGCAGCGGCCAATGACTTCAGCATCGCGCAGCGATCCCACCGCAGGTGGTGGTCGGGCGACGGGGCGTCAGCGCGTCATCGATGTGGACGCACTCGCGCGGGCGGTTCGCTCCCGGGAGCGGGCCGCCTTGGCGCGGGCCATCACACTGGTCGAGTCGACCAGGGCCGACCATCGGGAGCTGGCGCAGCAACTGCTGCTCGAACTGACCCCGCCCACCGATACGGTCACCTCGAATCGGGTCGGCATCACCGGCGTTCCCGGCGTCGGCAAGTCGACGTTCATCGATGCGCTCGGCATGGATCTGATCGGCAAGGGGCATCGGGTCGCGGTGCTGGCCGTCGACCCGTCCTCCACTCGAACCGGCGGCTCCATCCTCGGTGACAAGACCCGCATGGCGCGATTGTCATTGGAGCGCAACGCCTATATCCGGCCATCGCCGACCGCGGGCACCCTCGGTGGTGTCGCCAAGGCGACCCGCGAGACCATCGTGCTGTTGGAGGCCGCGGGCTACGACGTGATCCTGGTGGAGACCGTCGGCGTCGGCCAGTCCGAAGTGACGGTCGCCAATATGGTCGACGTTTTCTGCTTCCTGACCCTGGCGCGCACCGGAGATCAGTTGCAGGGCATCAAAAAAGGTGTCCTGGAACTCGCCGACCTGGTCGCGGTGAACAAAGCCGACGGCAAGCACGAGATAGAGGCCAAGTCCGCGGCCCGCGAACTGGCCGGGGCGCTGCGCCTCATCCATCCGCACGACGCGCTCTGGCGCCCACCGGTGCTCACCATGAGCGGTCTCGAAGGCCATGGCCTGGAGAAGTTCTGGGATACAGTCCTCGCACACCGCCGGGTGCTCACCGAGGCCGGTGAATTCGCCGAAAAGCGTCGCCGCCAACAGGTCGACTGGACCTGGACCATGGTGCACGACCAATTGCTGCGCCGCCTCGCGGAGAACCCGAACGTCAAAGCCATTCGCGCGCAAGTGGAAAAGCAGGTACGCGACGGTACATTGACCGCCGCACTGGCCGCCGAGCAGCTTCTCGACGCCTTCGACAGTTGACGTCACCGGCTAACTCCGTGGGCGAAATTCGGGACCTGTCGCGCGCCTTCGGCTGGACAGTGGCGAGTTCGGCGGCCAGCGCCCCGGCGAAGTCGGCGGCACCTTCGGTGTTATGACCTTGGGCTGGAACAAGATTCGGTACCACTAGCAGACCGAAGGATCGCGGCCGCGCCGGGGTTGCCGAGGTGGGTCGCCGCGGCGCCCGAAAATCGCGCAGCAGATTCACCGTCGCGTCGGTGCGAGCGTTACGCGATTCCGAAGAGCCGCGCCGCATTTCGATAGCAGACCTGCCGGAGCCAGGAATCGCCCAGCTCCAGACGTTCCAGCGCATGGATCGAATGTCCGTAGGAATACGGGATGTTCGGAAAGTCGCTACCGAACAAAATGCGCTCGCTCAAAGAATGCAGCCTGCCGTGTTCTGCGGTGGGAAAGGGCGCGGTGGTCTCGGTGAAATCGGTCCACACCATGGTCGTATCCAGGTGCACGCCCGGGTATTGCTGTGCCAGGTCAAGGAATTCGGAGTACTCGGGTGTGCCCATATGCGCGATGATCAGCTTCAACCGCGGATAGCGTTGCAGCAGAACACCAATCGGCTCTGGTCCGGTGTACCCGCCGGGTACGGGTCCGGAGCCGCAGTGGATCAGCACCGGTATTCCGGCATCCTCGATCATGCCCCACACCGGATTCAGCAGCGGGTCACCGGGATGGAAGTCGCCGACCTGCACATGCACCTTGAACACCCGGGCACCGCGCTCGATCGCCGCCTCCACATAACTGTCGGCGTAATGTTCGGGATAGAACGTCGCTGTGTGTAGACAATCCGGGGTGCGTTCGGCGAAGTCGGCGCTCCATTCGTTGAGCCACGCCGCCATATCCGCTTTGTGCGGATACACCAGCGAGGTGAATGCGCGAACACCGAAGTCGCGCAGAATCTTCAGCCGGACGTGCTCATCGTCGCGATAGGCGATCGGCCACTCCCGACCGACCAGCGGACCGGCCGAATCGAAGTACGCCCATACCTTGGCCATGACCTGCTCGGGCATGAAATGCGTATGGACGTCGATGATCCCTGGCAGTTCGAGCCGGATGCGGAAATCGGCCAGGTAGGTATTGTCATCGCTGTCGCCGATCATCGAGCAGCCTCCTGCGGGTAGATCGACCGGGCGAAGTCGCCGACCCTGGAGATCAGTCGCTCGAAGAACACCTCCGGGTCGGTGCCCACCACGATGTCGGCGTTGGGCTCTCGCCCCCACATGCCCACCCAGTCCGCCACCGTGGTGGCCCGGGTGATGGCGCCGACGAGTTCGACATCGACGGTGGCCGGTCGAATGACGGCGAGTGTCGGATCCAGCGCCACCGCCGCCGCGAACGGATCGTGCATATGTGCGAGATAGCCCTGGTCGTAGAGCTTGTGGAAGTCGAAGTAGAACCGGACCGCATCGGTGAAGTACCGCACGATCGGATTGCTCGTCGCCGACCTGGCTTCCGGCGGATCGCTCTCTGAAACCAGCTCCACGGGCACACTGCCCGCGCGTTCGGCGAGCTGCGCCACATGTTTGGGCCGCATCTCGATGGTCTCGGTGATATCGAGCGCACACACGATCGGCCGCCGATCGGCGGGTGCGGCGGAGAAGGCGTCGAATACCTCCTTGGCCGCCTCCGGATCGACGTGCACATTCCATTCATTGGTGGGGGTGGTGTTGCCGGGGTGATTGAAGGCTCCGCCCATGATCACCAGCCGCCGCAGCAGCAGCGGCAGCCGGGGTTCGAGGCGGAGTGCGAGCGCCAGATTCGTCAGCGGTCCGGTGCAGATTCCGATGATCTCGCCGGGAGCCCCGCGTACCAGATCGACCCACATCTCGGCCGCCGACCGGGCCGAGATCGGCCGGGCGGATTGCGGCAGTTCCGCATAACCGACACCCTGTGGCCCATGGGTGTCCTCGGTGGTGCGCAGCGGGATCGCGAGCGGGTCCGCGGCACCCAGCGCCACCTCGATATCGGGTGCTCGGCACGCATCCAGCCAGGCGAGGTTGTTCGCCGCCACCTGTGGTGCGGGCACATTGCCCGCGGTGGCGGCGATTCCCACGATCTCGGCTTCCGGGGAGGCGAGCAGGTAGAGCAGCGCGAGTGAGTCATCGATCCCGGTATCGACGTCCATGACGATCTTCTGCCGCACGAGTCGAGCGTAGCGAGCGGAACCCGGCGGCTCAGTAGGTGGGCAGCACGTAGTCGTCGGTATTCGACATCATCCGCAGCATTACCGGACGCATTACTCGCGACGTCATGACTTTCATACTCGTGCGGGCGATCCGTGCGCCGAGGCGAGATGTAGGCAACATCATCTTGATGCCGCCACCGGGCAGTTCCTTGGCCTTGTCCAGAAAAGGTTTGACGATCTGCTCGTAGCGGGTCAATGCTGTGGCGAGATCATCTGGTGCGGCGGCGATTTCACCGGCCAGGACGTATGCGCCGACAATGGCCATGGCGGTGCCCATACCGGTCATCGGGGAGCCGCAGAAGCCGGAGTCGCCGAGCAGCGTGACCCGGCCGGTGGATAGCGAAGGCATATCGACACGGGCCAGCATGTCGAAATAGAAGTCCGGGGTCGCGGTCATCGCGGCGAGTACCGCCGGTGTCTGCCATCCCGCCTCGGCCAGCATGTCGTGGATGAGCCGTTGCTGTGCGGCGACGTCGCGGCGCAGCGCCGGATCGGCCTCGGTGCGCAGGGTGATGATCGCCTTCGAGGTGGCCGGGTCGGCATCCGGTCGAATCGCCACCGCGGCGCTGGGCACCGAATGCATCTTGAACCAGCCCGGCTCGGTTCCGGCCGGGGTCGGGATGGTGAAGAACGACATGTAGCCACCGAGATAGGTGACGAACTGCTCCTCCGGTCCGAATGCCAGCTGCCGGGTCGCCGAGTGCACACCATCGGCACCGACGACCAGATCGAAACGCTCGGTGCGCCCGGATGCGAAGTCGACTTCGACACCGGTGTCGTCCTGGCGCAGAGCGGTGACCCATTCGCCGTAGCGGTAATCGAGTTCGGACACCGTGCTGGCGAGTTCGGTGAGCAGTACCTGATTCAAATCGCCTCGGGTGATTTCGATTTCGGCCACCGGACCCTTGCCATCGAACATCTCCGCGGGCATCCGGGCGAACTCTCGGCCGTTCTCGTCGACGTAGGCCATGCCGCGCTCGTCGAGTTGGTACTTGCGAATGCCCGGCATGAGTCCCATCCGCTCAGCGATTTCGCGGCTCGGGCCGCGCAGGTCGACGGCCTGTCCGCCGGGGCGCGACTCGGGGGCGCGCTCGACGATGGTGGTTCGGATGCCTGCCCGCAGCAATTGCAGTGCGAGCGCGTTGCCCGCGATGCCGCCGCCGCTGATCAGGATGTGCAGGGAGTTGGTACTCATAACCGGGCCAATCTCTCGAACGAACGTGTGAGACATATGTCTAACACGTTGCTGGCACAGATGTCTAGTACAAATGTCTTAGTAGTGTGTAAGCTGAGGTCATGGGAAACCGAGAAGACCTATTGGCGGGAGCACGTAAGGCCATCATCGAACGTGGCGTGGCGAAGACGACCGCGCGCGATATCGCGGCGGCCGCGGGTGTGAGCTTGGCCGCGATCGGCTACCACTTCGGTTCGAAGGATCGGCTGATCACCGAGGCGCTCGCGGAGGCGCTCGGCAACGATATCGGCGACCGGATGGAGGCGCTGGTCCGCGCGGGCAGCGGGCAGCCACCGCTCGAGGCGTTCACACGGATGTGGAACGCGATGCCGCAGGTCTTCGAGGACAACCGCGACGGCATGCTGGCCAGTCTGGAGAATCTGGTCCGCGTCGCGCGGACGCCGGAATCGCGGACGTATATGGACGAAAGTCTCAACGGTGCGTACGAGGACATCGCTCGAGCGCTGCAGGAATCCCGTCCGGATCTGGATCCGGACACCGCCAGGGCGATCGCCGAACTGTACTTCGTGCTGACCCAGGGCCTCGGGATCCTGTGGACGATCTCCCACGGCCGGAACCTGCCCGACGGTGCGCGACTGGCCAAGGCAATCGCGGCCCTGGCCGGTGAGTCCTGAGAGCGCCGACCAGCGCGAGTCCTACCGTGTGTGCAGGGGCCACACCGGCCGGTCCGCGCCGTACCGCGGTGCGGGCCACGCGTAATCCGGATATTCGGCGAGCACCGGCGCGGCGGTGGTGACATTGCCGTGGGTGACCGCCGCCATCGGACTCGGCGCCGCGGCCTGCGGATGACGCGGGGCGCGACCGGGCGCGCCGAGGAGCCAGGATGCGGTGCGCGCCAATGCGACTCGGACATCGCGCCCGATGCCGTCATGTGCGCGAGCGACCAGTGCGTCGATCACACCGGCCGCGAGCAGATAGCCGGAGGCGTGGTCCAATGCCTGCGCGGGCAGCGTCCCCGGTACCGCGGGTGCGCCTTCGACGATCGAAATTCCGGCGGCGGCCTGCACGATGCTGTCGAAACCGCGGCGCCGACCCCACGGGCCGGATTCGCCCCACGCCGATATCCGGCCGTGCACGAGGCCGGGGCGACGGGCGGCGGTGAGTCCGGCGTTTTCCAGCGCGCCCGGTCGATATCCGGTGATCAGCACATCGGCGGCGGCGAGCAGCTCGTTGATCAGCGGCAGGTGCCGGTATAGATCGAGCAGTGTGGAGCGCTTGCCCTGGCAGGTGTCGTGGTATTGCCATGGGATTTCGGATAGGTGCGGCGGATCGATCCGCATTACCTCGGCGCCGAGCAGTGCCAACGTTCTGGTCGCGACGGGTCCGGCGATCACGCGCGTGAGATCCAGTACCCGGACCCCGCGCAACGGCTGCAATGGCGATGCACCGATCGGCAGGCCGAGCTCGCCCCGGTCGATCCGGGTATCGATCGCCACCAGCGGGCCCGATGCGGCGGCCTGGCCCTGCGGACTCTGCGCCCACTCCTGCTCGGACCGCACCTGCACCGCGATGGCGCCGTGCGCTGCCGCATTTTCCTCGATATCGCTGGCCCGGCTCATCGCCATCTGCGCGACCGCAAGATCGACGGGGGCGTCGTCCGGCAGTCCGAGCGAGGCGAGCAATCGCGCGCGATGATGCGGATAGTTGGCGTGGGTGCGGACCCAGCCGTCGAAGGTGGGAAAGAAGCCGGACAGATCGGCGAATATCTTGGCCGGCGCACCGCCGACGCGCAGCAGGCGTTCACTGGAGAACGCGGCGGTGATCCGGACCGGATCGAGCCGGTGCAGCACCGGATTGAGATGGTGTGTGTCGCGGATGCGGTTCGCTGCCGCCGTCACCGCGGCCACCGATCCGGCGGCCAGCGCCCAAACCGGCAGCGTCGCGGCCAAACAGCTGCCCGGATCGTCGGCGGGGATGGTGCCGGAGGCCGGTACACCGATTCCGGCCTCATAGTCGCGGACCAGCTGTTCGTGCGCAATCACGAGATCGAGAGTAGTTGTTGTGCCGCAGTAGTAGGGTCGTGGCCATGACGCCGCTGCAGCGTTATATCGCCGAGGAGATAGCCACCGACCATGCCGACGGATTGCTCGGTCGCCGGGAAGCGCTGCGCCGACTAGGAATGCTCGGCGTCGGCGCTACCGCCGCGGCCGCATTGCTCGCCGCCTGCTCCAGTAGCGGCGACCAGGCGAATTCCGCGTCGACGGGTTCGAACCCCGGGGCGTCCTCGGCCCCGCCGGGTACCAGCGGCGCGGTCCCGGCCATTTCGATCACCTTTCCCGGACCGAGCGGTGGCCAGCTACAAGCCGCTTGGGCGGCCGCGCCACAGCCGCGTGGCAGCGTGCTCGTCATCCACGAGAACAAGGGACTCACCGAGCATATCCGTTCGGTGACAGGACGTTTCGCGGGTGCCGGATACTCCGCGCTTGCCGTCGACCTGCTGTCCGAATTCGGCGGTACCGCAGCCTTCACCGATCCGGCGGCGGCCACCGCCGAACTCGGCAAGATCGCGCCGGAGCAGTTCATCGGCGATCTGCAGGCCGGAATCGCCGAGCTGGAACGGCGGGTGCCGGAAAAGAAGGTCGGCGCCACCGGCTTCTGCTTCGGCGGCGGTCTGGTGTGGCTGCTGCTGGCCTCGGGTACGCCGAAACTCGCTGCGGCGACACCGTTTTACGGCCCCTTCCCGGAGAACGGAGAGCTGTCCGGCTCGAAAGCCGCGGTACTCGGGATCTACGCAGCCAAGGACGAGCGGGTGATCGCCTCACGCCCCACCGCGGAGGCGGCTCTGGACCGGGCAGGTCTCGTCCACGAGATCTACGTCGCACCGAATGCGGACCACGCCTTCTTCAACGACACCGGACCTCGCTACAACCCGACCGCCGCCGCTGAAGCGTGGCAGCGAGTCCTGGAGTGGTACGGCACATATCTCGGGTGAACGTCCGACGGTGAAGGAGATCGACGTGGGCACCGCCATTGCCGCGACGGATTGGCTGCGGGTGTTGCGCGCACATCCCGCGCCGAGCCATCAACTGCTGTGTTTCCCGCCAGGTGGGGGCGCGGTCACGGCCTATCGGGCACTGGCCGAACGGTTCGACAATGGCATTGCCGTTGCGGCCGTCCAGTATCCGGGTCGGCAGGATCGCCTCGGTGAGCCCGCGATCGGTGATATGGACACCCTTGTCGATCAGGTCGTGGACGCGGTGCTGAATCAGGGCCCGCTGGAACAACTTTCGCTATTCGGTCACAGCATGGGCGCGACTGTGGCCTTCGAAACCGCACGCCGACTGGAACGCAAGGGGCAACCGCTCACCGCACTGTTCGTATCCGGCCGCCCGGCACCGACTTTCGTCGAGTCGGGCCGCCTGCATCTCGGCTCCGATGACGGTCTGATCGGTGACCTGGAGCGTCTGGCAACCGATCCCGCCTCCGTCCAGATCCTGCGCGACGAACCGAGTCTGGCCGAACTGGTGCTGCCCGCGGTACGCAGCGACTACCAGGCCATCGAGACCTACCACTACCGAGAGGGCGTCCCGCTGTCGTGCGCGGTGTCGGCACTGGTCAGCACCGAGGATCCGACAATGACGCCTGAACAGGCCGAGCAATGGCGAGAGCACACCACCGGTTCCTTCGACTGCACGGTCTTTCCCGGCGGTCATTTCTATCTGGACGACAAGGTCTCCGAGGTCGCCGACCTCATTGCCCGCACCCTCCACGCATAGCCCACCCACGACACCACCACGCACACCGCGACCAGCGCGCGCACCAACCCGAGCGCACTTTCCGGGTAGATCACGCCGGTCAGATAATGATCGATGAACCCACTCGGTGGCAGCCCGGCCACCCCAGCCCGATGTCGCGCCCAATTCTCCGAATATGTAAGCGGACAATCGAATCCGAACAGCACCGTGCTGAATCCCCACCCGAACGCGATCAGATGCAGCCAGATGGTGCGTGGCCACCGCCACGCCAAGAACCCGCCGACCACCACATACGCCACGAATACGAAATGCACCGCCGCGGTGGCATCAGCGAGCAGCCGATACACCATACGCCCAGCCTAACCCTGGGCCCTGCGCCGATTACCAGGGCGCGGGTTGGTAATCCTTGAGGAAGCAGCCGTAGAGGTCGGTGCCGGTTTCGCCTTGGACGATGGGGTCGTAGACGCGGGCGGCGCCGTCCACCAGATCCAGGGGCGCATGGAAGCCCTCTTCGGCGAGGCGGAGCTTGGTGTAGTGCGGGCGTTCGTCGGTGATCCAACCGGTGTCGACGGCGGTCATGAGGATGGCGTCTTGTTCGAACATTTCGCGGGCGCTGGTGCGGGTCAACATATTCAGCGCGGCCTTCGCCATATTCGTGTGGGGATGGCCCGCACCCTTGTACGCGCGGGAGAACTGGCCCTCCATGGCAGAGACGTTCACGACGTACTTGCGGCGAGCCCCGGCGGCGGCCATCGCCGGGCGCAGCCGCGAAACCAGAATGAACGGCGCCACCGAATTGCACAGTTGGACCTCGAGCAGTTCGGTCGGATCCACCTCGGTGACCGTCTGCACCCAACTATTGGTGTGCGCCAGATCCGGCACCAGACCACCGGCATCGATGGCGATACCGCGCGAAATACGTTCCGGCGTGGCCGATCCCGCGACCAAAGCCAGTTCCGCAACATCGGCCGAGGACAGCGTTGGCGTGAGGGATGCGGTGAGTGCGGTGGGATGCGGCTGCATGGTCTTGCCGAAGGTCACCACATCCGGTCGCGCACCCGCGGGTAGCGGATCGGATTCGGCCTCGACCAGCGCGCTGTATGCGCCGGGGGAGCGCCGCACGGTCTGGGCGGCATTGTTGATCAGGATATCCAGCGGTCCCTGCGCCGCGACATCATCGGCGAGCGCGACGACCTGGGCGGGATCCCGCAGATCGATACCGACGATACGCAGTCGGTGCAGCCAGTCGGCGCTGTCGTCCATGGCGGCGAAGCGGCGGATCGCATCGTTCGGGAAGCGGGTGGTGATGGTGGTGTGCGCACCGTCGCGCAGTAGTCGCAGCGCGATGTACATGCCGATCTTGGCGCGACCGCCGGTGAGCAGGGCCCGCCGTCCGGTGAGATCGGTACGGGCGTCCCGTTTTGCGTGGCTGCTGGCCGCGCAGTCCGGACACAGCTGGTGGTAGAACGCGTCGACCCGGGTATAGCGCTGTTTGCAGATATAGCAGGGCCGCGGCCGGATCAGCGTGCCCGCGCTCGCGCCCGCCGCATTCGAAGTCAGCGGGATGCCCGCGGTTTCGTCATCGATCCGATTCGGTGACCCGGTCGCGGTCGCCGCGACCACCGCCCGGTCCGCCTCGGCGACCGCATCCCTGGCCTCGGTTCGCTTGCGCTGCTTCAACTTCTTGAACATATGGCCGACGGCACGCTGCACCGCGACTGACGCCGGATCGTCCTTATCCAACTGTCCGGCCTGCTCCAGCACCCGCAGGCAGATCGCCAGCTCATCGGAGTCGATGGCGGTGCCGCTCGGCGCTGGTGCGGTAGATGTCGACGCGGTGTTCTCGACCATCGGAATGCGGGTTTATCCTTCGTGAACTGGGAGGTTGACCCAGTCATTGTCGCATTCGAAGGCGGACCGGTCGGCGCGGGCGGTCCCGCACCGACCGGATGCCACCTATTTGCGCAGCTTGCTCATGGTCGAGGTGGCCGTCTTTTTCAGCAGATCGGTGACCTCGGACGCGCTGAGGATCTTGCCCGGGGACTTCGACGAACTGGACGAATACTGCGACCAGCTGATGTGGTAGGTGGTCCAGCCGTCGCGCATGGCGAGTGAGACATCGGCCGTCGGATCGTCGGACTTGTGCTCGCCGGTGATCACATACGCCTCGTCGCCCAGCCCGGTGATCTTGTCGACCTTCGCGCCCTTGCCGTATTCGCTCTGGGTCCAGGTCTCATACGACGCGGTGAATTCCGGTCCCGGATTGGTCTGCTTGTGCACCTGCGCGCTGGTGTAGATGGCGGCGTAGTCGTACTTCTCCGTCGAGCCCGACGGAGTGAAGCGAACATCGCAACCCATCGAATCGACCGCGGCGTGCTTGGAGCCCTCGTGCTTCGGATAAGTCTTGCCCGAAGAATCGGTCTTCGACAGCGTGAAGCCCGCGCTGGTGTAGGGCGAGGTGTCGGTGAGGTCGCACAGATTGGCGACATACTTGTAGCCGCGCAGATCGGCATCTTTGCTGATATCGGCCTTGCCCGCATCGAACGCGCCGATCGCGAACATCGCGCCCGCCCATACCGCGGAGGTGACGACGACCGCGCCGAGCGCCCAAAGCCAGCCTTTGCCACCGGATTTGGGCGGCTGTTGATATCCGGGTGCGGGTTGCTGGTATCCGGGCTGTTGGAAACCCGGTGCACCCTGCGGGAATCCGGACGCGGGCTGCTCGAATCCGGGTTGCTGGAACCCGGCTTGCGGGTATCCGGATGCGGCTTGTGGTGATCCGGCTTGCGGGTATCCGGGCGCCGCCTGCGACGTTCCCGGCTGCGGATATCCAGGCGAGGACTGGTGATAAGCCGGTTGCTGATATCCGGATCCCGACGGGTGGCCGGGGGGCGTGACTTGCGGGGCCCCACTCTGCTGGAATCCGGGCGCGCCCTGCGGTGTCCCCGGCTGCGGATATCCGGGTGAGGACTGTTGGTATCCCGGTTGCGGATATCCGGTCCCCGATCCGGCGGGCGCGGTCCCCGGCTGATCGAATGGCTGCCGCACCATCGTCGGATCAGCGGGTTGCTGCTCCGCTGGGCTCTGCGGTCCGGCATCGCCTTGCGGTCCCACGACCGGAACCGCCGGCTGCGACGGCAGCTGATAACCCGGTTGCCCGACCATTGTCGGGTCCGATTGTGAATACTGCGGTCCCTGCTGCGGCTGTTGCTGCGCCCACCATGCGTCGTTGGGCTGATTCTGTTGTTCCCCCGGTCCGGTCATGCGCGCAAAGTACCACCCCGTTCGATTTCCCGACCACCCAGCGTTGGCGGGACCTACGCGATCACTGCTGGATGCTGGCGTTCGCGGCGCGGAGATCCTCGACGAAGTTCGCGATGGCCTCGGCCACGAGCAGCGGCTCGGTCACCGGCAACCAGTGATCGGCCGGAATCGGGCAGCGCCACAACCGATCCACCCACCGTGCGCTGCCGTAGTAAAGGAATGGCGGTACCAGCACATCGGTGGTGTCCACTACCAGCTGCACCGGCACCGCGGTGGTGCGCTCACGCGGCCACAGCAGATGATGCGCGAGATTGGCTACGGCGATCCGTGTACCCGCGGTCAGATCCGCGCGCCAGGTCGAGGCGATCGGCGCATACGCACGGGCCACGCCGCCGAGCCGTTCTATCAACCAGGTGCGTACCCGCGGCGGATATGCGATCCGTCGCGCCGCCGTCTGGGCTGTTCCGACCCCGTGTCGCCAGAATTTCCGGTCGGCGATCAGTTCCAGCGCTCGGCGCGGTTGGCCCGCCAATTCGCGCAGCGTCATGCCGACATGATCGAGATTCGGACCCGCGACGGCGGTGAACGAGGCGATCCGGGTATTGGCACGAGGATCGCAGACCGCCTCCCACACCTGCACCGCACCCCAGCCGTGTCCGCAGACGTGCACCGGCCGCTTCGGGCTGACCGCATCGATCAGCGCGAAGAAATCATCGGCCAATTGCTCGAGGCGATAATCCTGCGGCACAGCGGGTTTCGCCGATGCACCGTGTCCGCGCACGTCATAGGCGATGACTCGGAAGCCGTCGGCCAGCAACGTCGCCACCGCGGACCAGACCAGATGGGTATCGGACAGGCCGTGCACCAAGATGAGCGGTTCGGCCCCGCGCTCGCCCCATTCGAAGACGGCCAGTTCACCATTCGCCCCGGGCACCGTCGACCGCCGGTGTGGACGTTGGACGCCGGTCGGGTCGGGGGAGTCGAGCTGTTCGGTCATCTGCTTGCCTCGATCGATGCTCTGGGCTGTACCGCCGGTACATGATCCGATACTGACAGTACGCATTGCCCGAATCAATGGGACGAAACCGCCACGGACTATGAGGTAGGTCACCCACAATTCGGTGTAATCGGCGCTCAACTGGGCGTACCGCCGGTACGTGTATGCTCCCGACCATGGCCAGTTCGGACAGATCTGCCAGATCAGCGCCGCGGACGCTCACCCGCGAGGAGATCGTCGACGCCGCCATTCGGGTGATCGACCGGGACGGTCCGCGCCCGAGCATGGAAGACATCGCCCGCGAGGCCGGAATCACCAAACCGCGCCTGTATCGCCAGTTCGCCGACAAGGCGGATCTCTACACCGAAATCGGCGACCGGATGGCTGGATCGGTCGCGGCCGGTGCGGGCAATGATCTGACGCTGATGCTGCAACCGCCCCGGGTCGCGCTGCGCCGCGTGCTCACCGGTTATGCCGACAGTATTCTCCAGCATCCCAATGTTTTTCGCTTTCTCGGCCAGGCGTCCGTCACCCAGCAGGCGGACGGTTCGGCAGCGCAATTCGACCTCGGCCGCGCAGCCGCGACCCGCGTCGCCAGGCAGGCGCGTGAGATCGCCGAATCCATCCCGATCGAGACCACCAGCATCGACTATCTGGCCCGCGCGGTCGTCGGCGTCGTCGTGGCGATCACCGACCTGTGGCTGGGTGACGCGGATTCGCGCCGCCTCGACCACACCGCCGAATTCGTCGAGCAGGCAATCGAATTCGTCTGGGGTCTGATCGATGGGTTCCTGCGCCGACAAGGCATCTCGGCCGATCCGGATATCCCGATCTTCACCTCGCTCGCGGCCGCCAACCAGGCCCAGCGGCCGACCGGCTAGTCCGCATTATGCCGGGATGTAGTTCGACCGCTCTTGACCTGATGAGTGGCGATCAGCGTTGGTGCCAGCTGCGATCGACCAGAGTCGATGATCGGACGCGGGGCGCGGCGGCTGCTGTCGACCCTGCAAGGCAGCTCATGGGTAGGACTTCCGCTACCTCGCCGCGGACGCGTTCACAAATCGACTTCGTGCACTGCGGCGCCGGCTCGCACTTCGAGGACCGCCAGCAGAACCATCCGGCTCACCGACATATCCGACATGTGTCCGCGCAGCGTTATCACTGCGTGTGCCTCCGCTCGCCGGCATTCCTGGACGAGATCGACGAATGCCGGGGGCAGTGTCGCGTTCTGCGGTGGGGGCTCGCAGAACACGGCGCCCAGCTCGTAGCCGAGTGACCTGGCAGTGTCGCGCAGTCTGGCTTCGCTCGAATTCCGGTCGCGGTCACGGAGCAGATCGTCGCGCAAGTATCCGTATGCAAGAGGTAGTAGCGCAGTTGTCATGGGATGATTCGGTTTCCGGTCGGTCGGCCACGAGAGTCACACTTCGGTCAGCCGGATGGATTTGTCATCGCAGGGCGGGATACGCGCCTGTTCGCCGTCGACTCGGTAATGAAGTCGAGCTCGGCCGTTCGCAAGATCGTGTGGTTGAAGGTCTTACGACGGCGTCACCGGACCTTCGTCTTCTGCACGGCAACCAGCATGGCGGTAGGTACAGGCCCCCGCATCGGTAATGGACGTGGGCTATACCTATGGAAAGGCATCAGCGGGGCTCGTGAACGCAAGCACCACTGGGTGTGGGCGGGCGGCTGAACTCGAAGAATGCGGATATGTCGGGGGAGCCGGGTCATTCAGAACGCCGTCCGTCCGCCAACTCGACGGCATCGACGTCGAACACACCTTCACCGACATGGCCTCCGGGAACGACACCACACGCCATTAGCCGGACGAGCTGATCGCGTACGTCCGTGACGGGTTCATCGTCCTCGCCGATATGTTGATGGGGCGAGTTCGCTGACCACCAGTATCGGGGTAGCTCGGACCGAGATCAGATCCGCCGGTCTTTCAGACAGTCGCCGCTGTCAGCGCGGCCGTCGGGCGGTTTCGCCTCGGACCTGGTCGGTAAATCTACTGGGGATGTGCTCGGATATGTCCGCACGTGAAGTAATGGCCAGTTTATTGAAAATCGCGGCGATTTGGGCGTCGACAGTTCGGGACGACTTTCCACGGCGGAAGGCAATATCGTTGTTGGTCCACCCGGCCGCGGCCAGGATCGCGACCTGTTGTTCGGTCCGAGTCAATTCGTACCAGTGCGATGTGGCGGCCGTGTCCGCCGGAGTATCGATAGTCAGTGTGCCCAGTGCCAGCCGTTGCACTTCGCTTCGTTCCGGACGCAGAAGCATTCCTCGGGCTTCGGCCGCAGCGTAGGCGTCGGGCCCCAGTACCCGGCGGGCGACAGCGATAGCTTTTTCGGATTCGTCGAGGAGAGGCCCCGACGCCTTGAAGTCGATGCCGAGCTTGGCTCGTAGGGTTGTGGCGCCGCCGGCCAAGTGGGCGATTTCGGTGGCCAGGGCAATCAGTTTCTTGCGGTCGGGTCTTCCGGCGACCATCGAGTCGGTGATGATCTGCGCCAATGACCAGGTCCGGTACTGCACCAACCACACCGCGGCCCATTTCTCGTTGGTGGCGAGGTGATATGCCAGCGAGGATCGTTCGAGGGCCAGTGCTTCGGTGGGGTTGCCGTGTCGGGTCAAGGCTGTTGACCTGGTGAGTTCAGCGCAAGCAATTTCCCATGGAATTCCGGAGATGGTCGCGCGATCGAGGTAACGCCGCGTGATCTCGTGGGCTTGCTGCGCGGTTCCCAGCATGCCCGCGGCCAGAGCAGTGAAAAGCTCGTTCATCGAGGCCGCGCCGCGGTCGCCGTAGGCCTCGAATTTAGCCTGGGCTCGGCTCAGGACGGTAATGGCGCGGGCGTCACGGCGCGCGAATATCAGCTCGGCCCCCCAAGCGAATTCGACTGGAGCGGGCAGCCCGATGTCGGTCTCGGCGGTGTCTCGCCAGTTCCGCCTGATGTCTGGGTCGGGTATGCAGGCGGAAACGCAGTCATCGAGCAGCTGTTCGGCATCCTCATGGGTGCCTTGGAGCGTGGCGAGCCATGCGACGGTGGCCATGGCCCCGATCTGGAGTTCGATGGGTTGCGGGGTTGCTGACCGGGTGGCCTCGAGGCAGCGCAGAGTCCATTGGCGTATTTCTCGTACCGAGCCGCTCGTGAAGCACACCTGCAGGGTGATCAGCCCGAGACAGATCTCCAGACCGTCTCCGGCTCGGCCCGGGGTGGTGATGCTGGTTTCGATCGCGGTGAGGGTGTTGGCCCAGACCGTCCGGGCCCAGTCCACTAGGGCTTGCCCTTCGGGATCGAACCAGTTGGCTGCGGCGTAGGCGATCCTGTCGTGGTAGTAGCGGCAGTGCCGCAGGGCCAAGCGGGTGGGTTCGTCCACCGCGGCGGTGGAGCGCTGGCGCAGTCGCTGCTGGGCGAATACCCGCAGGCTCTCCACTAGTGAATACCGCACCGCGGTCGCCGTCCTGTGCGTCGTGACCAATGATTGATCGACAAGCCGCTCGAGCAGGCCCTCGATTTCCGGCCGGGTCAGGGTCACTTGGGTATCGCTGGATTCGTCGTCGCAGCAGATTGTCTCGATGGCGTCCAGTTCGGCACCCACATCCGGTGCAGCCTCTGCGGTGTCGTCGGGATTGGTGTCGTAGCCGGCGGCGAACACCGACAGGCGGTCGAAGAGCAGACGTTCCTTGTCGCTGCACAGCTCGTAGGACCAGGAGATGACGTCGACGACTCCTCGATGGCGCGGGTCGACGCCCACGCGGGGGCCATGCGACCAACTCAGTCGAGTGTCATCAGCGTGGCCGGTGAGCCCGTGCAGAATGGCGGCCATCGGTTGGCGAAGCAGGCGTGCGGCCGCCAACTGGATGTAGAGGGGATGGTGATGGACGTGGCGGCAGATCTCGGCGGCGGTGGTGGTCTGGTCTTTACCGGTGACGGGATGTTCGGTGAGTTCGGCGCGTTGCCGAAATAGGGCAAGGGCCTCGCGCTGCGATAGCGGCGGAACGGTGACCAGGTGTTCGTCGATCCAGCCGATGGGTTCTCGGCTGGTGGCCACGATGCTCAGCCCCGGTACCGCCTCGATGAGGTCGGCGATCAGGGGCCCGACACCGGAGAGTACGTGCTCGCAGTTGTCGAGCACCAGCACAGAGTGCGGGGCACGTCCGGCGGTGTCGGTCGGGGTGAGGGTGTCGACCAAGGCGTCCCACGCCGATCGCCCGGAGAAATCCGCCTTGATCACCGCATGGGCGACTTCTTCCGCGACCGCGGTCGAATCCGAATCCGGAGTCAATCGAGCCAATCGCACCCAGTACGCTCGTGTTTTCCTGGCTTCGGTGCTACCGCAACGGCGCAACGCTTCGACGGCCAGACGAGTCTTCCCGATGCCACCCGGACCGGTGAGGGTGATCAACCGGGCCGGGCCCAGCAGTAGGGTGCTGATCTTCTCCAGCTCGCGGTCTCGACCGATAAAGCTGTAGGTAACAGCGGGTAGGCTGCCTACACCTTCCCGGCGCCTGACATCCATATCACACGATTATAGGCCCCGCACCCTGGGCTGAATCCCCGTCGTCAGCGCCACCTGTCGGCGCGAAATCGCCGCCGCTTATCGCTGCGAGTCAGTGCTCCGCAGTCGACAAGACACCGATGGTGAAGCTGGCTAGGATGCAGCCCGGAGTTTTCGCTAATACCCCGCGAAACCCGGCTGTCAGTGCCTGGGAGGTGACATGTCAGGGGTCTCGGCGGGTGGAGTGGCCCGGCCGCTGGTCGGCCGGGTCGAGGAGATGCGCGAACTGGCCCGGGTCCTCACTGCCGCGCGGAAAGGACGAACATCCGCGATCGCCGTGACCGGAGAGCCGGGTATCGGCAAGACTCGCCTCCTCCAGGAAATCCGCCAAGAAGCACTCGCCCAGGGTTTCCAGGTGCTGGAGGGCCGAGGCACCGAACTGGAGCGAGAATTTCCCTACGCCGTCGTGATCGACGCATTCGACGAACCGCTCGGCTCACTGTCCCGAACGAGCCTGAAGGCGCTCGGCGAGGAATGCCTGTCGGAACTGAGTCGAATTCTCCCATCCCTGCACCGATGGAGCGGGTCACCGACCCGATCCACCCAAATAGACCGGCACCGCTGTCACCGCAGTGTCCGGATGGCGCTGCAACGGCTCGCGGCTCAGCGTCCACTGTTGTTGGTACTCGACGACATCCACTGGGTCGACCACGCCTCGCTCGAGGTGATCGCACACCTGCTGCGAAACCCCGTGCCGCGATGTGCGTTGATGCTGGCACACCGTTCCCGACAGCTTTCCTCTGCCCACGCGGCAGCGCTGGCTCGAGCCGTGTACGACAACACCATGTCATCACTCGAACTCGGGCCATTGTCGATTGCCGAAGCCGCCGAACTGCTGTCGGACAGTGTCGACACGGCCGACCTGTCCGACTTTTATCGCGAGTGTGGTGGAAATCCATTCTATTTACAGGAAGTTTCGCGTGCGCGAATTCGCCTCGGCGGGCCCCGGACCGGCATCAGTGATTCGTACGGTATTCCCACGATCGTTCATGATGTTCTGGAACAGGAAATACAGGCCCTGTCCCCGCGTGCACGCAACCTGCTGCAGGCCGCGGCGGTAGCGGGCGAGCCATTCGATCTCGAGCTGGCGAGCGATATCGCCGAACTGGTCGAAACCGAAATGCTCCAGACAACGGACGAGCTGGTCGCGAGCGGGTTGATCTACGAAACGGAAACCCCCGGGCGATTGGCCTTCCGCCACCCCTTGATTCGACGTGCGGTCTACGAACGAAGCGGATATGGCTGGCGCAGAAATGCGCACAAGCGGGCAGCGAAGGCGCTCGCGAACCGCGACACCGCCCTGTCGATCCGAGCGCACCACCTCGAACACTGCGGCGAGGCAGGAGACGAAGAGGCCATCACGGTACTCGTCGACGCTGGGAAAGCTGCCTCGCAGCGAGCTCCCGTCGCTGCGGCCCGGTGGTTCCAGGCAGCCTTGCGTCTGCTGCCGAACGAGGAATCCGTCGATCGCCGACTCGCCCTGTCGATGTCGCTGGCCGAGGTGTTGAATGCCTGCGGTCGGCTTCGGGAGAGCCGAGAAGTGCTGAGCCGGACTCTGGAACTGACCGCGCCCGTCGATCCCGGTGAACGCGCCCGCATGATGGCCATGCTCGCCGTGATCGAACAGGGGCTCGGCAACGCCGTCGAGGGGCGGCATCTGTTGACGACAGCGCTCACTCTCGTCCCACCCGACAGTGTGGCGGCCGCCGCGCTCGAACTGGGACTCGCCAAAACCGACCTGCTGATGCGGGACTGGTCCGAGGCTGTGGCCGTCTCGGCGAAGGTGCGGCAATCAGCGCGCAAGCGAGGCGACCGACACCTGGACTTCCTGGGTACCGCGGCAAGCGCGTTCCTGAAGACGACGCAGCTCGGCGACACCCTGCGGGAAGCGGGCTCCGACCTCGACGAAGCCGTGCGCACCCTCGACACCCTCACCGACGCCGAAATACCACTCGCGTTGATCGACGGACTGGCCGATGTGGTGATTGCCGCGATTTCCCTGGAGCGGTTCACGATGACCGTCGAGTACACGACTCGGGGAATCCGGCTCTGCCGCCGAACCGGCCATGGCAGACGTCTGGTCGACTTCCTGCATTTGCAGGGATTGGCTCTGCTGATGCAGGGGCAGCTCGAGCGCGGGCTCACGATAGCCGACGAGGCCGTTGAGGTAGCGCTGATGCTGGATAACCCACCGATGGTGGCGATGGCCGAATCGACACGCTGCTGGATCTTGTCCCTGCTTGGCCACACGGATCAAGCGTTCACCGCCGGTGCGTGCGCGGTCCGCATCACCGAAGAACTGCCCAGAGGCCGCTACTCCTACTACCCACCGCTGATATACGGCATGGTCCTGATCCAGGCCGGTCGGTATCGACGTGGCCGTCGGCTGATCCTGGGCGCCGGGGGCCAATTCGAGATCTACCCGTCATTGATCCCGCAATTCCATCCGTATCTCGTCGAGGCCGAACTGGCACTCGGACGGATCGACGCCGCGGAGCACGCGAGTCGTCAGATCGAGCTCATCGCCGACGCATCGCCGTTTCTGCCTATGCGAATCGGCCACACCCGCAGTACCCGCGCCCGCGTGCTGCTCGCGCGAGGCGAGATCCGTGCTGCCGCACACCATGCCGAGCAAGCGGTCGCCGAGTACCAACGCAGCGGATGCTCGCTCGAAGTCGCCCGGGCGCGTCTGTTGCTCGGTCATGCCCTCGCCGAACTGGGCGGGAAGCCGGCCGCCAGACGCGAATTCGACAGCGCGCTCATGATCTTCGAGAGCCAGAACGCTGCGCGTCTGGCCGAACAGGCGCGCCTGGCGCTGCGCCGAGTGGGCGAGCGACACGCGTCCGGTCGCCGAAGCCGATCCCGTGCGACCAACGTCGGATTCGGCGATCTCACCGAGCGGCAGACCGAGATCGTCAACCGCATCGTCCTGGGCAGAACCAACCGCCAGATCTCCGAAGACCTCTACGTCAGCGAAAAGACCATCGAAGCCCACCTCACCCGCCTGTTCGCCAAGCTGGGCGTCTCCTCCCGAGCCGAACTCGCCGCCCTGGTCGCAGGTCAGCAAGACCACCGCCAAACCTGACCGGCCAGTGGGCCAGACAGCGGATCTCACCAGGTCGAATGACTCGACGGCATCGACGCCACGCGGCGGCGATGATGCGAAGTGATCACTCGTCATCCGTCGCCACCGTGCCGGGAGGTGTGGAACGCGGACAGGTAGGCGGCGCGGTCATGGTAGGAGCGAGCGAGAGCGTCGCCGTACTCCACCAAGTCGTTGTGTACCGAGCGGCGGACCTGGTACTGCTGCTGGAGCAGCGGCTCCAGGTTGCCGCGGCCATCGTAGGCCCGGGCAAGGATCTGCGCCAACACGGTCGCGTCTTCCAGGGTGTAGCTCATTCCCTGGCCGGTCATCGGATGGGGAGAGAACACCACGCTGCCCAGGAGAATGACGTTGTCGCGGTGGTAGGGCTTGCTGGTGAAAACCGCCACTGGTGCGGGCGTGAACCGGTCCTCGTCCAACAGCGCGATGGCGTCGTCGCTCTGGGTGACGAAGGTACTGAGCCGCCCTTTCAGATCGATGCCGTGTTCGTCGAACACCGGCCTCTCCAGTTCCCGGGGAACTCCGACGAACACCCTGGCCCGCTCGGCACTGACTGGGTAGAAGTAGGCGAACCAGCCGCGGGAATCGAAGTAGAGCCGGTTGCGTGCGGCGATACTGTCCGTCATCGGAATCGTGCTCATCCGCAGGACGTGGTGATAGCGGTTGTCGTCGTGTTCAGAGCCGACGAACTCACGCAGCCCTGCGCCGGATCCACTGGAGTCCACCAGCACCCGAGTCCGCAACTCGGGGGCTGGACCGATGAATTTCGGGTGGCTCCCTCGTCGTTTCTACGGAACCGACAGCACCAGCGTCGGGTCCAGCGCCCGCCGCTACTACAACTGAGGAGCTCGAACCATGGACCAGCACGCCATCGATGAGGTACTGAACCGCCCACTCAGTCAGGAACTGCTGGCCCGTGACCTGGCCAGGCTGGCCTTCATCGGGCTGGACGGCACCCCGCGGTCGATCCCGATCGGAATTGTCTGGAACGGCTCGGAAATCGTCATGTGCACCGCGACGAACGCGCGGAAACTCCCGGCGTTGCGCCGCAATCCCGCGGTCGCGCTGACGATCGACACCGAGTCGCACCCGCCGAAGGTTCTGCTCATCCGCGGCCGGGCGGAGCTGGATGTAGTCGATGGCCTCCCGGACGAGTACCTCCAGTGGAACGGCACTTACGAGATGACGCCCGAGCAACGGGCCGAGTGGGAGGAAGGCGTGAAGTCGCTCTACGACGGCATGGTCCGGATCGTGGTGAAGCCGACCTGGGCCAAGCTGATCGACTTCGAGACAACCCTGCCCACCGCCATCGAGGAGCTCATGCAACAACAGAAGAAGCGCCAGCGCGCCTGAACACGCACACGCGCCGCCGAATCCGGCGGCCGGCCCCGGACAACATCGCCATCGTCGTCGACGACCTCGCGGCTGCTACGGCGTTCTTCGTCGCACTCGGACTGGAGCTGGAAGGCGAGGCGACAGTCGAGGGCAGCGCGGTGGATCGCCCCGTCGGGCTCGAGGGAGTCCGATCCGACATCGCGATGATGCGCACCCCGGACGGCCACGGGCGCGACGCGGCAGCCAAGGGTTTAGTGCGAGCGTTCGGCCCGGTTTCGACGTCGACGATGCTCGGGCTATCGAAGCCGGCAGCCAGGCGTTGGGCTGCCGCCCTATCCGCAGATTCGGACAGGCCGGTAACAACGTCTCGACCGGCTCCGCCAGCGGTCCGTTCTGTGTCGTGGATGTGGCCGAATCAAGAAGTGCTTCAATACGATTCGACGCGAAGGTGGGTTGGTCGCGGTCGCTGTCGTGGCAGTTAGACCTCAGCGTTGTGACGTACGATCTCGGAAGATCGCAGGGCCAGGCTGACACGTCCGAGCCATCTGGCTTCGTCGAGCAGCGTGTCAGCGCCACCATGTTCAGCGGACAGGGTCATCGTCGTGTTGTGCCGAGGCGGTATGCCTGCCCGCTTCGCCTGGATCGCGGCGGCGATGACGGCCGCCTCGATCATCGGGCCACGCTCATTGTCCGGCAAGCCGAGCGCGTCGGACCGCTCGGCGGCGCGTTGCCGCGCCCGTGGATCGGCATACCCGCGCAACGCCAGTTGCGCGTCCCGAATGTCGACGATTCGCCGACAGAGCCGAAATTCAGCGTCCCGCATAGGATTCCATTCGCGACCGGCGGGCAGGGGCACAGCGCTCGTCGTGCCGGTGGCCGATGTCAGGTGCCGGCTCAGCGCACTGAGTTGTCGGTCAGCTCGGTGACATCGGTAAGCGTGCAGCAGCGCCTCCAGAAACTCACCTCCCGAGGGCAGTGCCAAACCGGTGATCACGGTGAGTAGGCCGGTCACGGTGAGTAGCCCGTCGACGGTGGCGTATATCGGCCGGGGTGGGTGGCCGAGATCGGCGGCGACGAGCACATAGCCGAGGAAGACCAGGCGCGCGATCACGGCGACGCCGCCCAATGCGATGACCCGGAATCCGATGCGTAGCCACGGCTTCGCGGTGAGCGCGGCATAGCGGAACCCGAACACGACCGCCGCCACGGCGCTGACACCGACGTAGCAGATGAACAGATACCGATACCGGGCATCGTTCGCGGACGACGGCGGGAATGCGGCGAACAGCGCGACGATCGCGACGACGACAATAGCGAATCCCGCGTAGCACAGCGGTGACCTGCGGCGCGCGATCTCGATCGGGGTCGTGAGGTACACGAACCATATCTGGCTCGCGCACACCGCGAGCATAGCCGCGACGTCACTGAGCAGGATGCCCAGTGTCTGGATATGGGTGTGCTGGTCGATGGCATCGGATTCGAGCCAGATCATCATGGTTGCCAGGATCGCGCCCACGAAAAGGGCACTCGCACGGTGCATCCCGTTGTCCGAGTCCCGCATGATGTCGCGAGCCTTGATGGCCAGCACGGCGCCGCAAGCGAATGCCGTGAGCAAGATCAGGAGTATCGGGTCGGGGGTCACAGTGAATTATCCAAGCGGCGGACTATGTCGGCGATCGCCGGATCGGCAGCGACGGTGACCGGTTGGCTCGACCGGTGCGCACGCCGCAGCAGCAGCGTGGCCGTCATCTCCGCCTCGGTCTCCTGCTCGGTCGATCCGCAGGATCTGGCGAGAACCTGTCCTTGGATCTCCTGGGCGATGTGCACGAACATGCAGTACCGTCGATCATCGCCGATCGGCTGACCGGTGTGACCGAAGAGCAGATGCGCGAATTCGTGGAAGATGATCTGCTGGCGGTGAATCGGACTGGCGGACTCCTCGTAGATGACCGAATGCCCGTGCTCGTCGGTGATCAGCAATCCGAGTGGACTGGCGGGCGGCAAGGCCATCGGGATCAGTTCGATCCGTCTGCCCACATGTCTCGCCAGACCCTCGCGCACCTCGTCGATACCGAAACGAACCGGTAGCCCGAGTACATCGATGCGCCTTTCGCAGTGCTTGCGCAAATCTGTAGTCCACATGGCAGTCTCCACGTCTACCGGGCGCTGGACGGACCGCCGGGCAGTCGCTTCCAGCGCTCGAAACAGTTGATCACGTCGGAATACCAGACATACGAGCCCGACAGCGTCACTCCCCGGTTGCGCACGATTGCGGTGGCGATCTCCTCGTTGCCGAACTCGCGACCGTCGGGCCTGCGCACGACGTCGAACAGATGGGTCGATCTCGACGCCAACGTTGAGGCTGCCTCGTCCACCGATGCCCTCCGTCAACTGGAATGGTTGCAATCCATTATCCCTTGACGACCGTTGACAGGACGTGCCAGCCGTGGCAATAATCAGCCTCATCAACTGGTATGAAGAAAATTTAGGTCCATTAGTCACACATGTTGACATGCTGGCAGACCCGTTATGTCGTGGCGAGAAGACCGGCAGTGGGCAGGAGCCGCTGGAGGCCGATCGTCGGCGGGTCCTCGCGAGGAGGCCACGACCCTGGCCGTCCACCGAATACAACACAGTCCCGGCACCGCGGCCGGTGGGGCCGACTGCAGTGCGGTATCGCCGGTGACGGTCGACGTACGTGCGGTTGGCATCACGCGCGGACGGGAGTTCCGAAGGAGATCATGTGGGTCAACCGTTATGGGTCGATATGGCTACCCAGATTTCCGGTGACAACAAGCTAGGCTCGATCGGCTGGAAAACAACAGCTGGAATTCAGCCTTGTCGGCGACGCATCGAGACAGTGTTTCGCATCGAGGTGTTGCGATGAAGGATTACTCCCAGCAGATATTGAGTGGCGAGGGCGATAATGACTATGCCCGTTACATGCGTACCGATCGACTGCTAGATTTGCAGCGCCGCCCCGACGAGAGCGTGCACCGTGACGAGTTACTTTTCCAAATCGTCCATCAGTCGACCGAGTTGTGGCTCAAGCTGGCCTGCGCCGAGTTATGCAAGGCGGCCGAGGATATCGATAATGCCGATCGAACAGCGCAATCGCATTGTTGACCCGAGCATCGCTGGCAATGGGGATTATCACCGACCAGTTGGAGATGATGCGCCATCTGTCCCCGTGGGACTTCCAAATTATCCGTACCATTCTCGGCCACGGTTCGGGATCGGATTCGCCGGGCTGGCTTTCGGTGCGGCGGGATAGTCGGACTATCGGGAAATCTTTCACCACGTTCGTGCAGAATCGGTGCATCGACCTTGTCGAAGTGTATCGGAACGAACAGCATTCCGAGATACATCGCCTGGCCGAGGCGCTGATTGAATGGGACGAGCGGGTATCTTTGTGGCGGGTCCGGCACTTCAAGATCACCGCACGGTTGATCGGACATCAAGCGACCGGCACACAGGGCACGCCGGTCGCAATGCTGACCAAACTGATCTCGCACAGGTTCTTTCCCGAACTGTGGGAAATCAGAAGTCTCCTTACCGAGACCGGGCCGATGGCGCAGCCGAATGCCGAACCTACCCGGGAAGTCGGAGATGAGTAGTCGGCCGATGTCTCCTGAGACATTCCGATCTCACTTTCCGATGTTGCAACGCACAGTACATCTGGCTACGTGCAGCCTTGGGGCTCGTTCCGTGGAACTCGACCGCGCCGTGGCTCGGATGCTGGCGGAGATGACTCGTGGCGGCGCAGCTTGGGAGGCATTCGAGAACCAGATCAGTGTGGCGCGAAATCGGTTTGCGGCACTGATCGGCGCGCGGGTCGACCAAGTGGCGGTAGTTCCCAACGCATCGATCGGCGCCTTCCAAGTCGCCGCTACGCGGAGCTGGCGAACTCGCCCTCGTATCGTCACCACAACAGTCGAATTTCCGTCTATTGCCCATGTCTGGCGGGCCCAGAGGCAGTGCGGCGCCGAGGTTGTCGACGCCGGTCATACCGAAGATAGTTTCACAGCACTCATCGACCGAACAACCCGCTTGGTTTCGGTGCCTTTGATCAGTTATCAGCACGCGATCCGGCTGCCGGTCGTCGAAGTCACCCACGCCGCGCATGCGGCCGGCGCCGAAGTCTTCGTTGATGCCTATCAGGCGGTTGGTGTGGATCCCGTGGACGTCGGAAGCCTCGGCTGCGATTTCCTTGTTGCGGGTACGTCGAAGTATTTACTCGGCTTGCCCGGCCTCGCTTTCCTCTACGCCCGTGCGCCCGAATATGTCGACCACATGCCGACTTTGACAGGCTGGTTCGGGCGAGTCGACCCGCATGCTTTCAACCCCGTGCAATTGGATTACCCGGCATCGGCGACTCGATTCGAAACCGGTACACCGGCCGTGCCTGCATGCTATGCGGCCGTAGCAGGACTGCAACTTATCGGTGAGCTGGATCTCACACTTGTTCGCGATCACGTGCGACACCTGGGCGAACTGGCTCGCGCGCAATTGAGGGCACAAGGTGAGCATGTACGCGCCGTCCCGCTCGAGCATCGTGGCGCGCATATCGGAATTATCGACGCCGACCCCGCCGAACTCGGTCGGCAACTGGCCGGATATGACATCGCGGTCAGCCCACGTCACGACGTGGCACGGGTTTCTTTTCACTACTACAGCAATGTCGAGGACATCATCGCCCTATGCGCAGCGCTGCACGACATCCGACGTACGTCTGAATATTTGCATAGATAGAAAGGCTCTGATGTCCACCGCTGAACTCATGTCGTGGCTACGTGCGCCGGCCGCCGAACAATTTCCCTACGATGCAGTCCTTCGCCGGTATCACAGTGTCGGCAAGCACTTCGTGCCCACCGATACGTTGGAACTGCTCGACCAGGCCCGCGCGATACTGCCGCGGCTCGGTGGTCCTTGGCCACCGGTGCGAGTCCTATCCGCATTTCTGGACAGTGCGCTGGATAAACTGGACAACCGATATGATTATCCGACTTACCTGGCCCTGCGGCTGCTCGAGCTGCCCGTCATCGATGACCCGATAGAGCTGGCGCTTTTCGCGCAGTCTCGGTGTGATCGGCGCACAGTGCAACTTCTCGCGGATGTTCTAGCCTTCGAACTAGCCGCGATGCAGGGGCGGACCACGGTGCTGCCGACAATGCGTCCGCCACGCGATATGGTCGACAAGCGGATTCGGCATGGATTGCGTGCGATCCAGCCAGCGTTAGCGCGATTGGCACTGGACCGCGGATTGACCGATGACAGGGCAGTCAACCGGGCGCAGCAAGTCAGCGCACTCGTGCACGCCGATATGTCCTTCGCGGAGCGGCGTGTGGTGGAGCTGAGCATCCTTCCCGTCTACACCATGCACGACGAGTACCTGTTTATTCGGGTGCTGCAGACCTTCGAAACAACCTTCACCCTGCTGGCCATGCATCTGCGCGGTGCCGTGGCGGCACTGGCGGCCGGCGAAGTGAGCCGAGCGGTCTACTTCATCAGCAACTCGACGACTGCATTGCGCGAGGCGGCACCGCTGTTCTCGATGCTTGCCACGATGCAGGTCGAGTCCTTCAGGACGTTTCGTCAGTTTACCGAGGGCGCCAGCGCGATCCAGTCGCGAAGCTACAAGCTCGTCGAGTCGCTGTGTCGGCGCCCGGACGCCGAGCGTGTCGACTCACCCGCGTACCACTCGGTGCCTGAGGTGCGCGGCCGGGTTCTCGCCGGTCAGGAATGCACGCTCGACGATGCCTACGCCGGTGCGAGGCGCTCGGGCGACATCGCCGGATCCGAACTGGAGCGGTTAGCAGAGGTGATGGCAAGCTTCTCGGCCGCTCTGCTCCGCTGGCGCACTACTCATTATCGACTCGCAGTGCGCATGCTCGGCGGTGCCAGTGGCACTGGATATACCGAGGGCACCCCATACTTGGCGGCCTCGCGCACGACTCCGGTTTTCACTACCGTCGAGCCCGTCAGCAACGTGGCTCCCGACAACCCGATTGTGGTCTGACACCCTGGCTGGGTCGGAGTTCTTCGCGTGTTATTGGTCGTCGGGTGAGCCTGCGGGCAGTCGCTCCAATCGGCGAAAACGGTTGATCACGTCGGTGACCGCTGCCAAACTTTCGGCAGAAAGGCCCGCTGCCCGCAGCGCCACATCACGCACACCTGCGTCCCGCATGGCAGTCAGCAGACCGAGTTCGGCGTCGACTTCGCGACTGGTCTCGTCGTCGAAGAAGTACGCAGGGGGAACACCGAAGAATCGAGCCAGCGCGCTCAAGTGCCGAAAGGTCGGATTGTCTCGCTGACCGGTACGCAGGTACCAGACATACGAGCCCGACAACTTCACCCCCTGGTGGCGCGCGATTGCGGTGGCGACCTCCTCGTTGCTGAACTCGCGACCGTCGGGCCTGCGCACGACGTCGAACAGATGGGTCAATCTCGACGCCAACGTTGAGGCTGTTTCGTCCACCGATCGCCTTCCCGTCAACTGAAATGGTTACGAGCCATTATCGCTTGACGACCGTTGACAGACAACGCCGGGCATGTTGCAATCACGATTATCAACTGATGTGAAGATAATGGGTGCCTCGTCGTCACTCATGTTGACACGACTGGCGCCACGCGCGGGCAGAGGTTCCGAAGGGAGATCAGGTGGGTCCACCGTTGTGGGTCGATCCCGATGAGTTGCGCACGTTGACACCGGAGTCGCACCAGCTCGCCGAGGAGATGGCGCAGTTGAACGCTGACCTCGCCCACGAAGCGGAGTGCCGGGCGAGCAGAACCCGTGGAGGGTGCGGTGACCAGTTCCGGAGGTGAGGATCTCGCGGTGTTGGCTGATCGGATCGCGGACGAGCTGCGCCGGCTTGTCCTGCCCGGGTGGCAACGGCTGGAGGCGTGGTTCGCGATGACCGTGGTCGCCGAATCGGCGCTATTGAGGGTCGACGATGGCAGCCGGTCGATCCGGTACCAGGTGTCGGATGCGGTGTGGGACATGGTGCGTCGGCATCGGCGGCTGTCTGCGGGTTCGGAAGGTGGGCCGTGGTGGCGGTTGCTGGTGCGCATCGACGCGGACGGTGTCGAGGTCGTCGCGGATCAAGGTGCGCAGGAGCCATTCCCTGGCGAGCAGTTGTTTACTCCGGATGCCTATCTGGCTGACCTGGAACGGTATCCGCGCGGTCGGTTGCCAGTGTGGTTGGCGGCTTACATCGGGCGCGGTGAACGCCAGTCGAGGCCGCCCCAGGCTGCCGTGGAGGGGATGCGGGCGGACCGGCGCGCCGGTGTTCGGGCGGTGGCCGTAGCTGGCGAGTTACCGGAGCTGGCGGTGTTGTGGGCCCGGTGGGCGGTGCTGGCCGCGGTCTTCGTGGCGGTCGGATCGAGGCGGGGCCCGCGGATCGGACCATCGGTGGGCATCTTCGAAAGTGCGGGACGCAGCGGCTCGACCTTGGCTCTGCTGCCGGGTGACCGGGCGGTGCTGTCGGGTGGGGTGTGGGATGCGCCTGTCTTGGAGGCCGCGTACAACGGGAGCGGCGCGATGCCGAAATTGTTTGCGGGAGCACCGGACTGGGTGGCGGACCCGGTGCTCAATCCGCGTGCGGTAACCGGATTGCTGTCGTTTTGTTACTGGTGGGAGGACGGTCGATGGTACGGGGGCGAATCGGCTCCGATACCGGAGTGCGCGCCGGCGCTGCCTGCGGCGTGGACGGTCTCGACGGTTGCGGGAGTTATCGGCAGCCTGCTGGGTGAGCGGTCGGGTGCAAGTCCGGAAGCCGCTGAACCGTTGGTTTTGGCGGCGCAGGCGGGCGCGGTGACTCGCGAGGCGTTGGTGCAGGTCGTCGGCGATGGCGAGGGAGTCGACATCGCCGGTGGACTCTTCCAGTTGATGCTCGCGGATCTGGTTGCCGATCGCGTTGCTGGGATCCGCGAAGCGGATGCGCTCGATCTGGTACGGGATCACGTTCGCCAGCGCGGTTACGACACCGCCGGTTACTCGCTGTCGAGGTTGCGGGCCGATCGGATCAGCGTGGGCTGGTTGGTGCGTTCGCCGGTGCCGGACGGTGAAATGGCTTTGGACCGTGCGGTTTTCTATGTCGCTGATGATGGCGTGGTGGAGCGCTCCACCTCTTCGGTGCCGCTGTCGGTGTTCGTCGCCGATTTCGAGCGACGGTTCCGAATGCGCAGCAGCGGCCGAGTCTGACCGACGGGGTGGGACATGAACGATGAAGTTCGGTTGGATCCGGACAGTCTGCGACATCGTGGAGCGAGGCTGGCCGAACTCGGTGACCGGGTGGGGCAGACCTATGCGGGCTTGCGCGATTGCGTGGCGCAGTCCGAAGGCAGCTGGGGCGACGACGATATCGGCCTCGCATTCGCCAAGGAGTTCACACCGCACGCCGATCAGTTGCTGGCCGATGTGCGGGCAATGGAGCAGAGCCTGCACGGCACGGCCGCCGGAATCATCGACGCCGCACGCCAATTCGAGGCGCAAGACGCCTATCTTGCCGACCGGGTAGGCGCCACAGCTGGGGACGTGGACCCGAACACCATGGAGCCGGCGCCGCAGCGGTGGGACGGCCCCGGCGGCATGCCTGCACTGGCTGGCACACACTCACCTGTGACATCCGACCCCGCGGCGACATCTCCGGCAGCGGCAGGTCAGCCGTATTCCACGGACCGGGCGCAGCCCACCGAACGATCCGCGCCCGGTGGTCCGCGGTCGCCGGACGCTTCCTCGGGGCGGTCCACGCCGCAGGATGGTCCGCGGCGCCCGAATCCTGCGGATCGGACAGGCCAGGGGTCGGATCGGGCAGGCCGAGAGGACAGTGCCAAATCCGGCGACCGTGTCGGCGACTCCGGTCGGCGGCCCTCGTCCGTGTTGCCCCCGTCCTCCCCAGTGTTGCCCCCGTCTTCCCGGGCGTTGCCCCCGGCCGCCACGCGGAAGGCAGCCCGGTTCCCGGGCACGGCGTCCGGACCGCGGCCTTCGGCCGATGTGGGGCGGCGAGACACTCCGTGGACCGGGCAACAGCCCCGGACACCCGGCTCGTCCGCGGGTGCCCAGCCGAGTCCCTCGAGCCCCCGGTACGGTTCCCCGCCGCGATCGACCAAGCCCACCGACGAACAGCAGCGCGGGCGTGATCGGCGCGATTCCGGCGGGCGACCGGTTTCCGATCCCATGATCGGATGGCTGGCGCGGACGTTGGCCGATCACCACGACGTGCGTGTGGCCGGATTCGATACGCCCGGCCTGCAGGTGTCGGCGGTGCGGGAGTTCGTTGCCGCGGTGGACCGGGTGCTTACCGACTACCCGGTGATCGCCCTGGATGTCGTCGCGGTGGCGGAACTCGGCGCCGAATCGGGCATGGTGCGGTGGAGTTCCGAACCGCACGACTCCCGGGGCGCGGCTGCCTCGATCACTCTCGACCAGCGGACCGCGCAGCAGCCGATGGAGGGTACCGAAACCGCGGAAACCGGTGCCGAGCTGGGTATCTACGAGGCCACGTTAGGTGAGTTCGGCCGGGCGCTCGATGGCATCGGTGGCGGTCTCGCGCGCAGGCAGGCGCAGCGCGTCCTGCTCGCGGAGTATCTGCGTCGGGAGCCGGGACGACACCGCACACTCGCCGAGGTGGTGCACGGTTACCAGCACTGGCGTGCCGAGTTGACCGGGGATGCCACGGCCCCAGGCGGATTCGACGTGAGTCGAGCCTTCGGCGCCGCGTTCGCCGAGGTAGTGCAGCGCGGTAGCGATGCGGGCGTTCAAGCGAAAATACTGCATGCGGTGCTGGTCGACGCGGCCTCTCGGCCGGGGTAGGCGGTGCCGGTGGACGGTTCGTTGCCGCTGAACCCGGTCGTGGAGCTGCGCAACTCGTTCGAGGATTTGCCCGATCTGGTGCGGCGTCCGATCGAGATGGTGGTGTTCGGGGGAGAGTTGCCGCGTGCCGATATTTCCGGGATGCGCCGGATCGCCGCGGAGTTCCGGGCGAAGGCAGCCGCGCTGGACGATCATTCGAAGGATGCGAAAGAGCTACTGGCACAAGAGAATTCGGTGGGCGTGCTCGGCGAACGACTGCGCGCGACATTGGGTTTGCACCAGGCCGGGGCGGCCAGGCTCAGTGACGACGCGCTGGCGCTGGCCGATCAGGTGCAGGCCGCAGCCAACGATGCGGAGAAGACGCTGTGTGTGATGTTCGTCTTCGGGATCGAGCTGGCGTGGCGGATCTTCAGTGTGCTGTCCGGTGCGGCCGCGGCTGGTCCTGCCGGAGAAGTGGCGGCGGTGCCGGTGGTGGAGTCGATGCTGGTCGAGGGGCGCGGCAGTGTCGCGGTGATGCGTGCGGGCCTGGAGCGGGCGTTCAGGGCGGGTGCGATGAAGACGGCCGCCCGGCTGTCGGCGCTGGGGCCGCTCCGGTTGCCTGTCACGTTGGGTAAGGCCGCGGCGCTGCCGGTAGGTGTCGAGGCGGGCGTGCAGGCGCTGCAGGTCGGGTCAGGTGATCGAACCCTCGCCGTGATCGGACCGGACGGCGAGAATCCGACGGGCATCGATCTGACATCGATCAAAGTAGCGGCCTTGTCGGGCGCGGGTGGTGCGTTGGGCGGCATGATCGCGGGCCGGGTCGCGCCGAAGGTGTTTCCTCGGATCGAGAGCAGCCGATTGGCGCTCGGGTTGGTGCATGGCACCGCGGGCGCGGTAACGGGTTTGGGTGCGGCGGCATTGGTGACCGGTTGGCCGGACCATTTCGACCACGTGCTAGCGCCGTTGCTCAACGGCGGTTTCGCTGGGATGGTGCACGCGCACGCCGCCGCTCACCCGGGATCGAGTGCGCCGGCGGTCACCGACGGCGGAGGGGCTTTCACCCGGCCCGACCTGCCCGCGGCCACGCGCAGCACCGCGTCGCCGACACATGCTCTCCCGCCGGTCGAAGTGTCCGCGGAATCGAAGCAGGCGTGGGCGGCTGCCAAGGCGGCGTGGGCAGCCGCTCCGGACACGGTGGCTGCCGGGGACACACGGGCGGAGATGTCCGCGGACGGAGCGCACGGGAACACCGCGCCGGTCAAGTCCGGCGAATCGCGGTCGCCCGCGGCATCGGGCTCGATGCCACACAATGACGCGACTGGCCGTGCACGGGTCGGACTCGACTCCGCGGCGCCGGCGGTGCGTTCGGAGACGGGTGCGCCGGTGGCGGGCCCGCAGCGGGGCGAAGCGGTTTCCCGTACGAATGCGACAGCGCCGCGACCGGTCGAGGCCGGTGGGGAAACGTCGGCGTCGCCGAAGGTTTCGACGAGCACCCCGGCCCGTCAGATCGGCACTGGGGCCGAAACACCGGCCGCCGGTCAACACCGATCACCAGGGAATCACGAGCACGGCAACAACGGGAAGGCGAGTGCTGCGGGAGCTGAAACCCGCCACGAGACCTCCGTTGATGCCCGCCCGGCCACTGGTACCGGCGAGGGGCCCGAAACGGCGGCCGCCGGTGAACACCGATCATCAGGGAATCACGAGCACGGCAACAACGGGAAGGCGAGTGCTGCGGGAGCTGAAACCCGCCACGAGACCTCCGTTGATGCTCGCCCGGCCACTGGTACCGGCGAGGGGCCCGAAACGGCGGCCGGTGAACACCGATTGCCGGGGACAGAAGAGCACGCTCCCGCAGGAAAGGAGGAGCACACTCCCCACGCTCCCGTGGCCGAGCGGAGCGTCGTGGCGGGTGCAACGGGCGACGAAGTGCCCTCCGGCCCAGCTGCGGATTCGGTCGACAATGCTGGTTCGCGGTCGCCGAGCGCTCGTGATCAGGCGGTCGAGTTGTTGGCCGACTTCCACGCCGGTTCCGGTGACCACGTTCCGGAGCAGCTGCGACTGTGCAACCTTCCGGACGAAGTATTGAAGGCCGGATTGTTCGACAACGACGCACAGAAGTCGATGATCGCGACGGCGGAGATCATTCGGCGCGGCACGATCAGCGACGCGGTGCCAGGCGGGATGCTATTGCGGGTCGAGCAGGCGGAGGGAGTGCACGCGCTGGCCAAACGTCCGGTCGAGATGAAGCCGGGCGAGGGCAAGTCACTGATGTTCATGGCGGCGGCGATGCAGCGGGCAGTGCGTCACGGTGACTGTCTTCTGGTGACGACGACCGACGGGCTCGCCCACCGGGAATTCACCAGATACCAGCACCTATTGAGCGATTTCGGGATCGACGTGTTCCGCGCCGACCAGCAGAACGGTTTCGGGCCGGTCACCAACGGTCGGCCCGCGGTCGTGGTGGCCACCGGCGAAACCGTCGGGCATCTGTGCAACGCCGGTCACCGGCCGCCGCGCCATGCGTTGATCGATGAGATGGACGGGATCATCGACCGTGGTGAGAGGCTGTTTCTCCGGTCGGAAGGGGTGGAGCAGGCCGCGCCAGAGGCGACGGCACGCGAGGTGTTCGCCGCACACGATTTCCTCGCCGACGCGCTGGCGAAAGGGACGTTGTCGCATGAGGATTTCGGTCTCACCCGAATCACCGAAGAAGTCGGTCAATATTCCGACGGAACTCCTGAGGTCGAGTTCTGGTACGACGGTCGGGCGGAACTGACGCCGGTGGGAAGGGAGAAGGTCGAGGCGCTACCAGGCGGGAAACCGTGGCTGGAAGGGTTGGGGTCCTCGCGGCTCGAGATGGCCGCTGCCGCTGAGTTCACCTGCCGCAAGAGCACCCACTACGTGATGGATGCGGGCAAGATCGTCATCATCGATCAGGGCGAACACGGTCTGCAACGCAACCCGAAGACCTCGAGCGAATCACGGTGGAGTGCCGAGCAGGGCAAGGCGAGCCTGGCTCAGGCCGTCGAGGCCAAGGAGATCCGGGCGGCCGAAGCCATCAGGATGAGCGCCGAGCAGCACCAGATCGTGGTGCGCGCCGACGCCGACTCGGCCCAGAAGATCAACGCCGTCGAAATCTATCGCACGGGCGGTCGAGCGGAGGACCGGTTCTTCGATGAGGTCACCGGCGCCTCCGGCACACTCGCGGACCTCAACCCCGTACTCGAAAAGATCTACGGACTGGAGCAGGCGCACCAGGTCGACCGGTCTCGGGAGCAGCGGTTGATGGAGGGTGCCCCCGAGGTGGTGGCGAACACCCGCGTCAAGCTGAGCGCTATCGCCGAAGGCGCGCACAGAGTGTGGCAGGGGGGCCGGGGCAGGTCCCAGGAAATCTTGTGTCATCGCAACGACCTGGTCGACAGGCAGGTGCAGGCGCTGGTGCGCCAGGGTGTGCCGAGAGAGGCGATCGAGGCGGTCGACGCCGACCGGATCGCCGGGTGGGGCGCCGACTGGGAAGCCAAGTTGCAGAAGATCTTCGATGCCGCCGGTGAGCAGGGCAAGATCCTGGTGATCAACCGGCAGGGACAGCGTGGTGTCGATATCGCGGTCTCGGAGGCGGTGCAGGCCAAGGGCGGCATGTTCGTGTGGATGACCGAAGTCCCCGAGCAGTCCTACATCCATGAGCAGGCCAAGAACCGCACCGCCCGCAATGGGGACCGTGGGTCCGCGCAGGCGCTGATGTCGCCGCAGGATGCGCTGATCCGCAAGGCTATGCATTTGCACGGCGTACGCGCGGCGGCGGTCCGCTACGAACAAGTCGCCGAAGCCCACCGCGCTGACCCCACCCCCGAAAACCACAACAACCTGGTCGAGGCAGGCGACAATCTCCGCTCGCTGGTGCCCGGGCTGCAAGAGCGTGCTCTGCGCCACGCCACCGCCGACTTCATCCGCCACCACGCGTACCTCACCGATAACCCGGCCGCCGTTCTCGCCACCGCCGAGGCGAGCTACTTCCCAGACCGCACGGACCTCGAGCAGCCGGACCAGGCTGCGCGCCTGGCCGGGCTGCTGGGGATTCCGGCGGCGACCGTTGCCGACGCCGCTGCTGCGTTCGACCACGACGGCGCAGGCGATCCGCTGGGCCGGTTGCTGGTCCAGGCCGGTCTGCCGTCCGCCGCGGTGGAGGCATTGCGCCAACAGGTCGAGGCAACCGAACCTGCTACGGCTGCGCGGTACCCGCAGCTCACCGATGAGCAGGCACTGGACCTGCTGATTCCGCAGCGGGACCGGCTGGCCGCCGAACTCGGCTGGGACACCGCGGACATCGACGGCGCCGAAGGCATGCGCGTGATCGACCCCGCGCTGACCGAAGCCGGCGCCAACCTGGCGAAAGCGCTGGGTTACCCCGTCTCCGACATCACTCCCGCCGTAGCCCGCGACATCCTGGGCGACGCAGTCGAGCACCACCGGTCCACCGAGGCCATCCACCAACCGGTCGCCCCTGCCGCCGCTTCCCCGCCAATGCACTCCGAATCGGTGAATCGAGTAGCCGAGCGCCCGGCGACACCGGGCGACTCGGAGGCCGCTGCCGTCGTCGACGACCCAGCGACCGGGGACCCGGTAGCCGATAGCCCCGTGGGGGAGGAGGTTATCGCCGCAGCATCGCACTATCTGGCCACCGCGGCCCTGCTCGACCTGGTAGTGCGGATCCACCGCCGCAGCCCCAACAGCTGCGTCAACAATGCGGTGACCGGCATGCGGGTGTTGACCGCACGCCGCTTCGAGCCGCTGTCCAACGTACTGGCCGGCCACGGCCGTGACGTTGTCGAGGAGGTGTTCGGCGCCCCACTCGAGAATGCCGGATCACTGGAGAAGGTGGCCGAATCGCTGAAAGCCCGGCCGGGAGGCATCGCAGTCCTGGTCTACAAATGGAAGGACACCCAGGACCAAGGCAGCACCGCTGCCGACAACCACATGGTGCTGTTGGTCAACGACAGCAAGCCGGGTGAGCGTCCGAAACTGGTCGTCGTCGACCTGGCTGCCTCCCGAGACGGCGGAAACAACACCGACTACGACCCGAAAGACCTCCGGAGCCGCCGCACGCTGCTGAATAAGGCCGTCCCGTTCGATGACTGGCGAGACGAACAGCAAAAGTTCATCGACAGACTGTCCCCGGACCAACGCAGATTCGAGACCATCGACTTCGACGCCGACGGTCACCTTGTCGCCAGGTCGCACCGCACCACCACCACCACCACCGAAACCCTGCCCCCGTCTCAGGACGTCGAGGTCAGTGCAGAGCTGGTGCGGGAAATCAACTCGATACAGCCGGGCCGGCCGGTAAATGACTACGGCACACCTGATCTGCCGTCGCGGACCAACGCGCACACGCCCCACAAGTCGGACATTTCCCCGTCGGCCGAACCCGCCCGCATCGGCAGCCGCCCGCTCGGTACCGGTGGTACACGGGCACCGGATGATCAGGCCGGCAGCCGCCCACACGAAAGCACCGCTGGGTCCATCGGCAGCAGGCCTATGGCGGATGCGCCGGGAGACCGCCAGGGGTCGTGGCGCGAGTTCGCAGTGGCGATCCCGCAGCTGCTCACCGCCGATCCGAGGCAGTGGGCAGCGCAAGGCAATAGCCCCGATTTCCGCTGGTTGGCATCCCAGCTCGGTCCGCTTGCCAGGCACTTCTCGACGGTCGGCGAGCTCGCGCTCCGCCTTGTCGGCGACGAGCCGTTCGCCGAACTCCTGCCCTTGTGGCGTCGGTTGGTCGAACTCGGCGCCGAGTTCGAGAACGAGGGCTTCGGAATCTGGCATGCGCGCACTATCTACCAGCTGATGGAATGGCTGGTCGACTACGCGCCGGTCGACGAGTATCGGAATTCCTACGAGGTTGCCGACAGCGTCAACGACAGAGGGGTCTACGTCGGCATATCCAACAAGGTCAACCGCGCCGGAATCATGCGCTACACCATCGTGGCCGCCGAAGGCACGCCGCGTGGCGGGGTGATGTTCGACGACGGGTGGGACGAGGTCGGCGACATCGTCCACGGAATCGAGGGTTTCTGGGTCCAGAACAACAAGATGATCGCCGACAATCTCGCCACGTTCAATGCGGGCATCCGGGAAAAACTGTCACCCGAGGACGCGGCGCGCGCCACGTTCACCGGAAAGATGGCGGGCCGGAGAGGATTTACCGAGGTCCTCATCGACCACACGGTCGGCGACCCCGGCTACTACGAGCAAGTCGTGGTGACGTTCGTACGACCGAGCCGCCTGTGGGAGATGCGCTGCCGCCTCGGGGCACGCCTCATGGGGATCAGCCTTCCGGAGATGTTGGATCGAGCGGGCTGGTCGTCCGAGATCGCTTACCTGCGCGATGAGGCTGCCCTGGAAAGCGCGGAGATAGACCGCCAAATGTCCGATCCGGGCACCACCCAGAATCCCGCTGACTGGTCGAGCAGGCGCGGGCAGGTCGAGATACAGATCGCCAAGATCGAGCGGTTGGCCACGTGGGTCCCGCAATGGTGGGCCGAACAGGATGCACGCGACCACTCCGCCATCGCCGCGGTCGCCACCGACGTGGTGCGCCGCAATCCCGGCGCCCGACAGGTGACACCGAACACCGTCCTGTTGCCCGGACACACTGTCGTCGTGATCGCCGAGGACGGCTGGCACGACGACGCGGTGACCGACATGTTGCTGCACAACCTCGAGCTGCGCAGCGAGCTCCGCAGCACCGGATACGCTATCCATCAACTGAAACCCATTGTCGAACAGGATGATTCAGGCAACTCCCGGGTTCGATCGGAGAACCTGGGAACCGTCCACGTCCACGCGAAGCGCCGAATTCCCGACGATCAGGACCTGGCGCGACGTCGCAGGGACGAGCAGGTCCGCAGCCGGTTCAGATCGGTGATCACCGACGGGGCAGACCGTGACATCTCGTCCGCGGCATATCTCCGCACGGATTGGCCACAACGGGCGGCACTCGCGCGACAACGGCAGGACCTGACCTCACAGCTGCCGGGAATCCCAGCGCGGTGGCGCAACCGGGCGTGCCGCGCCCGGCTCGACCACGAGGTGGCGCGGCTGCGCGACAGCTGGGAGAACGTGGACGCGGACCGACGGCGGCGACTGGCCTACCTCGAGACCGTCGGCGCTGTACTGACCCGTACCGACGAGCGCGCCGGCCTGATGTCAGGGCAACCCGAGGTGTACCTGTGGGCATTCGACCCGGACAACGGATACCTGGTGCTCACCGTGGGAGACCCGGATCTGGTGCCGGACGTCGACGACATCACCGATCGGCACATTGTCGATTCGGGCACCGCCGATCTGCTGGGCGCCGACGTTGCTCGGGTTGTCGACGACTTCACCTCGGACCGGCGATTCGGATCGGGGCACCGTCGGGCCGTCGTGATCTTCGTGTCCGGTGAAACCGACTCCGACGCCGAGCATCGAAGGCTGACAGACCTGGCCGACATCACCGCCACGCGGGCGTTCTACCACGACAAGGTGGTCGATTCCGCCGCGGATGGGAGTGCTCTGGTCCGTCTTCTGGAAGGCGAACGCCGCGACATCGTGTCCGAAATGCTGTGGTTGGTTAAATATCTGATACCGGACCATCCGGTGCACCTCGTCGAGGCAACGGCGGGTCCTGATTTCCCTGTCGGTGCGCCCGGCGAAGAATTCGCGGCCAGGGTGGGCGCCGACTGGTCGGCGGTGTTCGATAGGCCCGAAGACGTGGCGACGCATCTGGCACGTAGACCGGGTGCGTTCGCCCTGCTGGCCGTCGAGAACCCGGCACGGGACTACGGCGGCGGCGTGGATCTGGTGCTGGTCCGTAAGAATGGCGACGACCGTCTTGTGCAGATCGATCTGAACCAGGTCAATCCACACAGCGTCGAGCCGGGTGCCGCAGCACGAGCCGCTCTCACCCGCGACTGGCCACCGTTCGACCCGTCCCGCTGGATGGGCAAGTGGGACACCGGATTCGGGATCGTCCTAGGACCTGACGGCCCGGAGCGGCCGCTGGTCGACGGCGAATCGGCAGGTGTGCGCGGCGAGGACTTCCCAGCCGGCCTGATCGGAGCGCGGCCGACCGAAGGCGGATCGGGATCGGCGTACGAGCGTTACCGGCAGCGCACCAGGCAGCACCACGATGTCGCGGGGAACTGGCTGAGTGCCCGGTTCGGGGAGCCATTGTCGACGGCGCTGCGGCCGGGTTCGCCGGTGCTGCCCTCGTGGGCGAACCGCCAGATCGTCGATCGGTACCGGCTGGCGGAGTTGCTGGGGCTACGTCCCGACGAGCTTGCCGTCGACTCGCAGCCGCGGCAGGTGTGGGCACAGCTCAATGAGCGCCGCGTGCTGCGAAATCCGAAGGGCGACGGCAGCGCCGAACACGGCCTGTACGCCGATGATCGGATGGGATGGACCAGCGTCGACGGCGCCGACCGCCAGGCACCCGGGGTGGTGCTCGCCGCCGCGGAACGGTTCGCGGTGAGCCTGCGGGTCCTCGAGAGCGCCGACCGCGTCGCGTTGCTGGCCTGGCGTCTCGGTTGTTTCGACGAGCTGGCTGTGCGGCTCAGCGCCGATGAGCAGCGCCGTGCCATCGCGCGACACGATGAACCGATTGACGACGCGGCCAGGATTCGGCGGGCGTTGGCGAACCGCCTGGAGTCGCTGACCGCCGAGCTGGAAGTCCATGAGAATGCACTGGACGCGATTGACACCGCCGATCTCCAGAAAACCTGCGACTTTCAGGGGCTGGTGTGGTTCGACGTCCGTCCCGGCTCGACCGGCCGAACCCGGCTGGACAACCTGCTCGATACGGCGACGGCGGAACTTCGTGCCGCCATCGGCCGCGACCCAGCGCAGCTGACCAACCACGAGTTGGAGGAGTACCAGTATTTCTCTGACGATGGGAACATCACGAGATGGGCGCGGGCGTTCCACGACCTCACCGAGATCGCCCGCGTCACCGACCAGGCACACCACCACGAGACCAGCCTCGCTGCCCGCACCCAACAGTTGGACGACGAACTGGCCCGAGTCTTCGGCGCTCCCCCTGACACTCTGCTCACGGGCGGTCCCTCAGGCGAGGACATCATCGAGCTTCTCGATCACCATTTCCCCGGCGTCCGGTCACCGACCGCCGACGTGCTGGCCCGGCATGTCGATGCCACGGGAGTCGAGCGGTTCCTGGTGGTCAAGGAGGCGTTCCGCGCCGGTCAGCGGAACCCGTGGAGGCTGCCGTCCGCACTCGAGGCGGTGGCGTTGGACATGCCTGTCGCGGGTCCGTCGAAGATCACCGAAGCCGGTCTGGTGGTGGTCGATGCGTCCGAGCAGACCGTTGCGGGTGTCAGCGCGAAGTACATCACCGCTGCCCGCTGGCTGACCCGTGGTGAACTCGAGTACGGCGATGCCGAGCGCATGATGCACGGGTGGTTCCGGGAAAACCTCTCGTCCGCGCTGGATGCGTTCGATCCGGCTGTCCCGCCGACGGATACCGCGGGGGAACTCGCGCGGCTCGGATCCCGCCTGTCGCTGAGCACGGACGCTATCGAACTCCTTGTCAACAGGCTGGCCGGACGGCCGGAGAGCGAGCACCCACAAATAGTCCACTTCTTTCGCGCGTTCGCGGACGAATTCGAGCGCACTAGGATGTTCGCCGAACTCAACGCCGACCTGGACGGCGGCGATATCCTCGACCTATACGTCCACAGACAGCAGACTCAGATCAGCCTCGCCGCCGATCTCGATATCCTGGACGTGATTTCGACTCCCATGGCGCACAGCATCCTGCTCGGAATGGTGGACTCCATTCACTGGGATGGCGACACAATCGTCGCCGGAGTCGAATTCTTGGCGAGACCCGAGATTGGCGACGCTTTGCGGAAGATCGACACGAACAACTCTGGTTTCGCACCCTATTTCAAGCGAAGGATGTCGAGAGCGATCGCGGCCGATCTCGACTCCGTCGGACGGGAGTTGCGCCGAGTCGCGGAAATTCCGGCCGGTGCTGTGGATATGCGTCTGCTCGAGATGTTCAACGGGTATGTGTCTAGGAATCCGCCGGGAACCGATCGAGCCTGGGATGTGCTCGCCTCTCTCGATGATCTCTCCCCAGGCGCGGTCCGTCGGCAGTTCGCGGACGTGTTTCTGCTGACCCGTCAAATCGCACATATCCCGGATGATGTGCGGGCGGAGGTGGCGTTCACCGCGCAACGGTTGCGCGAGGTTGAGGACCTCTACATCCGAGGTCCGAGCGGTCCCGAATTCGCCTGTTATGTGGACCGGGTCGGTGAGCTGCCGGTCGGTCAGCGGCCACCCACGATTCGCGCGGCGATGGAGTTCGTCCGCGAGGTGACACCGGAGTTCGCCCGTTGCCTTCGCACTGTGCTGACAGACGGTGCGGACAGTGCCGAGCGAAGCGTACTCGGCTTGCGCGGTTCGGGCGAGGCGGTCCTCGGTGAATTGAAGGATATTGCGCGTTCCTTCCTCACCGAGGTAAAAGGTGCTGATATATCGGCCGAGAGTCTGGCGAAGGTGCAGTCTTCGGAGTTCCTCGCCCGGTTGCTGATCGACGTCGCCCATTATCAGTCGTCCCAGTGGGGGCCACACGACATAACGTCGCTGCGTAAAATGCTCCGCTACCACGAGCAGGCGACGGCAGAAGGCGGCATCACACCGATTCCCGGCGAATACCGGCCCAGCGGTGTGGTCGAAGTCGCGAAGCTGCGGACTCGCGACAGTGAGTCGGGTCCGCAATGGACCGAGGATCTGCTGACACGTTTCGCCCGACTGGCGAAGAATCTGCAAGACGCGCGCTCGGCCTTGACGGACACGCGGCGGCCGATCACCCATCTGCTCGATAAGCTCGGACGCGACATTGCCGAACATATCGGCACATTGGAGAACTCCATCGCTTCGGGCAGGCTCGCCGACGGCTCACCCATGAATGAGGTGGCGGGTCGGAATATAGTGACCCGTGCACATGAGTTGAAAGAGCTCGTCGCGACCAAAGGTGAGGCCGCGAACCAATTTCCGGTGCTACGTTCACTCAAGGATTTCGAAAATAATTTTCAGCGGTTGGCTCGTGTCGGCGAGTTACACGATGACCTGCGCGTAATCTGTTTTGCCTGGGCGATGCAGCGGTATCCGGAATGGGCCGATCGGTTGCACCATATCGGGGCAGGCGAACCGACGCTGGAGGACATCACTCTTGTCCGGGAATTTGTGGAGCACATCACCAATCAAGAGGTATTCGCACATTATTTCTCTCATCGGCAGGGTGCCCGCACGTTTCGGCGGATGACGAGTGTCGCGGCGCTGGACGAAGCGATAGCACGCACCCAGGGCGTCGGAGTCTCGAGCGATACCACCCGGCTGCGGTTCGTTCCCGCGCGGGGGCCGCTGCTGGAACTTTCCGGGCATATCGCCAGTGCCTGTTGGGCAGGTAGCTATCGTTCGGTCGCCGAGGCGATGCCGAATATGACGGCGGTCATCATGGTCCGCAATCCCGACGACCCGGCGCGCACCGCACTGGCGGGAGCGGCCTTGCTCATCGAGACCACCAGCGAATCCGGTGAGCCCCTTCTCCTCATCCGCGGTCTCAATCCGCAGGAGACGTACATCAACCACGTCTCCGTCACCGACTTCTACCGTAAATTCACCGACTGGGCGCACGGCATCGCCGCGGCCCGAGGACGTCGCCTCGCGATCGTCATAGACGACCACTGCGGTGGCGCGGCAACGAATCGCCCTGTGCTGTACCGGCACCTGGCCGAAACGCTGGCCACACTGACTCCGATCCGGGTCGATCCGTCGAACACAACATTCAACGGCTACGACGTCTCCGAATGCACGTACCTCGTCGGGTCGACCAGTACGGCGGACGAGCAGCGACACCACGAGCCCGATGATCGGATCGGCAGCCGGCCCTCGGAGAATCCGGACAGGCCGATGCACGAGCGGGGCCTACCGGGGGACGTAGTGGCCGACTGGAGCACCGATGACCTGCTGGACCCGGCGTCTCGGCCCTTGCCCGTGGCGGTGATCGGGCGCGAGATCGACGAGGTGACCGAGATCCTCGGCTCGCGGGTGCCGCCGGAGCAGTTCGCCGATCCGGATATCCGACGCGGGGTACGACTGGCGGCCGAGGGACTGTTCATCCACCGGATGCTGTATGGGGGTCCGGACACCGGTCGCTCCGATGACATTCACGACGACGCCCGCCGCGACGACGCCACTGTCGAGCTGCGGGAGCCCGGCGCGGCGAACCGGCACGGCGACAGGATGCCGATCGCCCAGGGCCTGCGCCACATCCTGGACAACGGCCTGCTGCAGGGCGCCGACCTCGACGAGATCATGGCGGCGATGGTCGCAGGCGTCTGGAGCACTCTCGCCGACCGCGGCGGGCGGCACGGCGGCAATCCGCGGCGCCAGGACACGGTGAGTTCGGCGGAACTGCTGCACGCCCGCGCCATGGCGCACGGTTGTGCCGCGAGCGCTGCACGGGTGTTCGGATTCGCGGTGAGCGGCATCGGGTTCGATGGGCGGACCGGGACCCAGACCATGGCGTCGCCCGCGGCCGTGGATGAGTTGCGGCAGCGCTGGGAGGAGATCACTGTCGGCGAGTTCGGGACGGCGATGCGCGTTGCCGGGTGGGTGGCCGCCGCGGACCTGCAGACGTTGTCGGAGCCCGACGCGGTCGTTCAATGGGTCGTGTCCGACTGGCGCAATGATTTCGCCGAGCGCCAAGCCCTCACCGACCGCCTGCGTGACCGCGCCGGCTTCGCCCACCCCGACAGCGGATACCGGCCGCCGGAGGGATGGCTGCTGGCGAACCGGGACCTGCGCCGCGACCACGCCGTGAAGGCACGGGAGATCGCCGACCGGTTGGCGATCGACCCGAGATATTCGCCGCTGGATGCCTATCGTGACGCTCGGCTGCACGCGGCCGAGATGCGGGAGGAGTACAGCGGTTTTCGCTGGCAGTTGGTCGTCGGGCCGGGCGCGGACGTATCGGATCCCGGCACCCTCGCTGACACCGTCGCCGCACGGCTGCCAGAATCGGGCCCCGCGCGGGCGCGCGAGGACATCACCGATTCGGTGGCGCGTCTCGTGGAACTCGTCCTGCCCCGGGCCGGGGACGACGCCGTGTTCGTCATGACCTCGTCCCAGGATGCCGACGGTCGGCGTCGATTGGTCGCCCAGTTGGACTACACCCGACCGGACGCCACCGATCCCGATCCCGGTGTGACGGCTGAAGAATTGCGCCGCGAGCTATCCGACGTGGACGGCCGCATCGACGTCGACACCCCCGATCCTTTGCCGGACGGCCAGATCCGGCATCGGGTTCGGCTCGACCTCACCAGGCAGCGAATCTTGGTGTGCTGCACCAATTGGGGGCGGGGCGGGACCGGAATGTCCACGGTGAACCGGGCGCTGTGTCAGGGGCTGGCGGAGGCCGGGCATGAGGTGATCGTTTGGGTGGACGAGAACGCGGCGGGTTCCCGAATTCCCGGTGTGAAGATCTACGGTGGCCGCGGCTCCATCTCCGGGACGGGTGGGCCCAAGCTGTACGACGGGGACATGGACGACTTGCCGCAGTCGGTGGATCTGGTAATCGTGCATGCCGAGGACCGCGGCGTCCGTGCGGCGCTGGCGGCCGAGATCCGGTATCCCGCTGCGAAACTCGTGAGTGTCCACCACCTCACTCCGATGATGTGGTCCACCCTCGGACACAGTCCGGAACGCGGTCGCGCCAAGGTCGCGGCCCGCATCTACTTGGCGCGGCGCGCTCATCTGGTGACTGGTCTGGGTCCGGTGCTGGCCACTGATGCGCTGTCGGCGGCTGTCATGGCGGGGCATGGTTCGGTGCACGAACTACAGCCGGGTCTGGAGATAGCCGAGCAGCCACCGGAGCCCGCACCCGGTGACCCGGCGTGGATTCTGCTGTTCGGCCGTGTGGATGACGAGCTGAAGGGTGCTGCGGAGACCGCCGAGGTGGTGAAGCGGCTGCGCGCGCAGGGGCGTGACGTGCGGCTGGTGGTGCGGGGCTACCCGAAACGCGGCGTCGAAGCGGCCCACGCCACGTTGGCTCGGCTGGTTGGTGACCCGGATGCGGTCGAGGTGCGGCCATATACAACGAGCCGTGTGAAGCTGCGCGACGATATCCGCGCGGCGACCATTGTGGTGATGCCGTCGCGTGCTGAGGGATTCGGCGGGGTCGCTGCCGAGGCGATAGAGCAAGGTGTGCCGGTCGCGGTCCCGTCGTCCAGCGGAGTGGGCCGTTTCCTTGCCGAACTGGCGGACTACGGCGACCTGGCGCAACGATTCAACCTGGTCGAACAGTCCCTCGGTGCCCAGGTGCCGATCGACAATTGGGTGGCCGGACTCGGCTCGGTACTCGACGACCTGCCGGGCGCGTGGGCGGCGGCCCGCGGGTTGCAGGGACTGATGCGGCCGTACACCCGCGAAAACAGCGCAAGGATGCTCGTGCACGCCGCACGCAACACCGACCCGCACGTTCGCCCGGCGACGCCACCGTCCCGGACCCGGGTGTCGCTCGAGGCCGGACATGTGGTGGCGCGCGGGGAGGAGGAAGACTATCTGCGGATACTCGCTGTGGCCGCTGCGATGGAATCCGATGCCGCGGTGCGCGAGGCCGTCATCAGCGGCGCCCGCATCGAGTTCGAACCGTCGCTGGACCCCCTGACGACCGGCACGGAATCCGACGATGACAGTGGCGCGGTCGCGCGATCCCGCGCCGAGGATGGCCAGCGATTCGACAACCGATCGGCATTGGGCCGTAACGGAGGTCCGGATGGACTGATCGGTAGCAGGCCAGGTGCGGAGCCTGGTCCTCAGTTGGATGTTGCGCGGGGGGAGTGGATCAAGGCGTTGCGGCTCGAGCGGGGTTTGACGCGGAAGCAGCTCACGCAAGCGGCGGGCCTGGCGAACAGCGCATTGCCCGCAATCGAGAGCGGGCAGCGGAAGCCGAGGATCGGCTCCTTTCAACGGATCTGCCGAGCACTCGGGCTCGACGATGACGCGCTGAACGCCGCTGTCCGACAGTTCTATTCGGATGTCCCGCTGGATACCGGTGCAGCTGCCCATCAGTTGCCTGGTGACTGGGTGCGCGCTGTTCGTATCAGCAAAGGTATGACCCAGTCGGTCCTTGCGCACGCGGTCGGTGTGGACCCTGTGCGCATCGGGGTCTACGAGAACAACCGGGAGCGTCCACGCCCCGGCCTCTTCTTGCGGATTGCGCGAGTTCTGGGGGTAGAGCAGCAAGCGCTGGCGGACGCGGTTAGCGAGTTCTATCGGGACATCGAGTTCGACCTCGACCCCACCGCGCACGACTCTGGGTTGCCCGGAAGTTGGATTGCGGCGCTGCGCTATGACCAGGACATGTCCAGCGCCGAGTTGGCACGGATCGCGGGCATATCGGAAACATCTGCCAGCCGAATCGAGGGCGGTCACTCTCCGAATTCGTTCGTCTTCTGGCGGATCTGCCAGGCACTGGGAGTTGCGCCGGAAGTACTCGCTGCCGCCGCGCGCCATTTCTATCGGGATCTCAACCTCGATACCGACCCGGCCGCGCACGATGCCGCGTCGCCTGGTAGTTGGTTCGTGGCGCTGCGGCATGACCGGGAGATGTCCCAGAGCGAGGTCGCGAAGGCGATCGGTTCCGGTGCGGGCCATCTCTACCGGATCGAATCCGGAAGGCACAGGCCGAGGTTCGCGGTATTCCGGCGAATCTGTGATGTGCTGGGGGTCGGTGACGAACTGCTGCGGGCCGCCATGCGTCACTTCTATTCGGATATCAATCTCGATATCGAACCTGCTGCGCACAGCCCCGGGTTGCCCGGAAGCTGGATTGCGGCGCTGCGCAATGACACAGGTATGTCGGGCGGCGAGCTTGCGCGCCGAGCGCGGATGCCTCGGGACTCCATTTCCCAGATCGAAAACCAACGTTTTCGTCCGAGGTTGAGGAAGTTTCGGCAGCTCTGTGCGGCGTTGGGAGTCGGTGGTGATGTGTTGCTGGAGGCTGTCGAGCGATTCTACGATCGGGGTCGTTTCGGGCCGTCCGCTGATCGATATGAAGTAGATCTGTTCAATCGATATGTCGTGAGCAGGGTGGGTTCGCCGGAGGAGAGGGAAGTCCGGGACGAGATCTGCAAGAGGTTCGCTTGGGTTCGGAATGCGTTGGCGCTTCGTGAGTCTCCGGATACCCGAGACGAGGCGGGGCAGGCCGCGTGGCTGGGGATTCTGAGCGCGATCGACAACCACCTCCCCTCCGCGTCGTTCGCCCCGTATGCCTGGGCGAGCGGTAGCAGAGCAATTTCCCGATACCGCTCCAAGCATCAGTTCCCAGCTCTGAACAATCGCACCGTGCGGAAAGTCAACGCGGTGAGAGCACACATGGCGAGGATGGTTGCTGCTGGTGTAACTCTCGACAACACGGAGATTGCCCGCGCGACACGATTGAAAATGGCCGATGTCATGCTGGCGCGGGAGATTTTGACTCGGACCACCGTACAACTGGATGCTCCGATCGGGGGGACGGACGGATTGCATCAGGAAATGGTCGATCGGGTTGCCTCCGCAGGGGCTTCCGATACCGATTTCGCGATGATGATTCGCGCCGCGCTAGCTGATACGGCTGATCCTGATGACACGGAGCGGTTGGTGATGCTCCATCTGGTAGACGGCGTCCCCTTGGCCGAGGTTGCTCAACGAGTGGCGTTACCGGTCACGACCGCAGCTGAGGTGTTCGCCGATGCTGTTGCGCGGCTGCGCGATGCGTTCGACTCGGGGAGAGCGGGCGAGGTGACCGCGAGTGATCGGGGTCCGGGTGCGCTCACTGCAGGTGCCGAGGTGGCGCAGCAGGATCAACTGCCGGTATGGACCAGTGATCCCGAGGATGGCGACGGCGTTCCCGGTGGGCTGATCGGCAGCAGGCCATATGCGGACGATTCGCACTCGGATGCCGCGCGGGGTGCGTGGATCAAGGCGTTGCGACTCGAGCGGGGGATGACGCAGAAACAGCTCGCGCAAGCCGTGGGTCTGACGAATAGCGCGCTGTCCACTATCGAGAGCGGGAAATCGAAGCCACGGCTCGGCAACTTTCAGCAGATCTGCCGGGCACTCGGGCTCGATGGCGAGGCTGTGACCGACGCTATCCGGAGATTCTATCGGGACGTCGAGGTGGGAACCGCTGTGGCCGACCATGATTCGCTGGGTAGCTGGGTGGCGGCTCTTCGTAACAGCAAGGGCATGACCAGGGCGGATCTCGCACGCGCAGTCGATATAGCGCCGACGAGCATCACGGAAATAGAGAATGGCGTGTACCCGCTGCCTGGTCTGTTCTTGCGGATTGCGCGAGTTCTGGAGGTAGGGCAGCAAGCGCTGGCGGAGGCGGCTCGCGAGTTCTATCGGGATATCGTGTTCGGTCTCGATCCCGCCGCGCACAACCCGCGGTTGCCCGGAAGTTGGATTGCGGCGTTGCGCTATGACCGGGACATGTCTCAGGCCGAGCTGGCCCGGACCGCGGGCATACCGGAACAATCTGTCGGTCGAATCGAGCGCGGACGCACTCCAAAACTCATGGTCTTCCGTCAGATCTGCCGGGCGCTGGAAGTTGCGCCGGAAGTACTCGCCGCCGCCTTTCGCCATTTCTATCGAGGTGTCAATCCCGATATCGATCCCGCCGCGCACGATCCCGCGTTACCCGGTAGCTGGTTCATGGCGCTGCGACACGATCAGGGCATGTCCGGAAGCGAGGTTGCGAAGGCGATCGGGTCCAGCTCGGATCTGTCTCATATCGAATCCGGAAGGAACAGGCCGGAATTCGCGCTGTTCCGGCGGATCTGCGACGTGCTGGGGGTCGGTGACGAACTCCTACGGGCCGCCACCCGCCACTTCTATCCAGACCTCGCTATCAATCCCCCTCCGCACACATTGCTGGGTGGTTGGATCAAGGAGCTGCGACTCGAGCGCGGGATGACGCAGAAAGAGCTTGCGCGTCGGGCGTGGATGTCCCAGCCCTACATTTCCGCCGTCGAACTCGGAACGCGTTTTCCGCCGGTGCGGAGATTGCGGCAGCTCTGTGGGGCGTTGGGTGTGGGTGGTGATGTGTTGCTGGAGGCGGTCGAGCAATTCTATGCGGGTCGCTATGAGCGTTCCGGTGACCGGGAGGAAGTGGCTCTTTTCCATCGATATGTGGTCAGCCGGGTGGGTTCATCTGAGGAGAAGACGATCCGGGACGAGATTTGCGCCACGGTTGCGTGGGTTCCGGATGCGTTGGCGCGGCGTGAATCTCCAGATATCCGCGATGAGGCGGTGCAGGCCGCGTGGATGGGGATTCTGAGCGCGATCGACAGCCACGTCCCCTCGGCGTCGTTCACCGCCCATGCCTGGGGCGGCGGTAGGAGAGCAATTCTCCGATACCATCTCGCGCGCACGTTCCCGGATCTCGACAATCCCACCCTGAAGAAAGTCAGCACAGTAAGAGCGCAGATCGACCGGATGGTTGCCGCGGGCGAGGTGCACGACGATGCGGCGATTGCGCGCGCGGTGAGTTACCCGGTGGCCGATGTCGTATTGGCGCGGGAGATTCTGGCTCGGCCCGCCGCGCAATTGAATGCGCCGGTCCAGGGCAAAGACGGACAGCTGAGTCGAGACGTAGCCGATCCGGCTGCTACTACAGGGTTTTCCGATACCGATTTCGTGACGACAGTTCGCGCTGCGCTGGCGGATTTGGCTGAACCTGATACCGCTGAGCGGTTGGTGATGCTGCATCTGGTGGAGGGTGAGCCGTTGGCCGACGTGGCCGCGCGGTTGGGGTTGACGGTCGCGTCGGCGGGTGAGGTTCTCGCCGAGTGTGTCGCGCGGCTACGTTCTGTGTTCGATCCGCATGGTTCCGCCGAGGTGACCGCGAGCGAACAGGATCCGATACCGGGGAACCAGATGAAGGCTGAGCCGGATCAGCCGACAATACGCGGCGGCGATGCCGAACCGGATGGCACCGACAGCCGACGGACCGGGGGTGAAGGTGGAGGTCCGAGTGATCTGATCGGTAGCAGGCCATATGAGGACGATTCGCACTCGGATGCTGCGCGGATCAAGGAGTTGCGGCTCGAGCGGGATCTGGCCACGCTCACTCCGACGGGCGAGGTGGTGGCGGCGCAGGATCAGCTGCCGGTACGGAGCACTGATCCCGGGCCGGGCGAGGGCGGGCCGACCCCGGGGGGCCTCAGCGGCAACCGACCGGTGGGGGGTGAGCGCGGTTTCGTCGGCAGCAGGCCGTTCGAGGATTCGCCTGGTGAGCGGGCGTTCGCTGGTCCCGGGTTCGAGGAGTTGGTGCTGGCGGGCCTGGATTCCGGTATCGCGGAACGGTTCGTGGTGGAGGATGCGCCGGGGCTGAAGGTCGAGGAAGTAACGTTCAGCAACGGCTTGCGGGTGTTCGCGGAGACATATTCCGACCCGATAAAAGCGGACATCCAGGTGTTGCAGGCCAAGGTCGCCGCTGTCATGGGTGCTCCGGTCGCCCACGCGATGCTGAACCTGGACGACGACCGCGTTTATCGGGAACTCACGCCCCACGGGCGGCCCGGGCACGAGTTCGATGTCTTGCCTCCGGAGATTCTGGACTCGTCCTCGGCGGTGCTACTCGGCCTGTTCGACGCAATGACCAGGACGAATCGAACCGGGCGAGAGTGGAGTATCGACCCGTATGACCACGTGATGGGCGGGCGCGCCCGATCCGACGTCGACGCTACGCCGACCGGTGTGTTCGCGGCGAAGTTCGTAAAACGTCTCGATGGCCGTGACGTGTGGTTGGACAACGCCCTGCCGAGGTGGGTGATCGAGGACATTCGCGAGCGGGTGACCTACCTCGAATCGTGGATCGAAAGCCATCCGGCTCCCGAGAAACACCGAGATGTGCTGCTCGACATCCACCGCGCGTACTTGGCAGCGCTGGCACAGATCGAACGGCACGCTGTGCCCACCCCGTGGGACCTGTTGCATCGTGCGGGGCTCAACGACGAATGGGGCGATGACGATGCGGAGGCCAAGGCGCGGTTGGTCGAGGTGTTCAATCTGAAGTATCCGCATCTCACGATGGTGGGGTTCGACCATCCGCATGTGCGCGCCCATGTCGTCGAGGAGATCCTCGGTGGGCTGGACGAGATGTTCACCAGGTTCCCCGGCCGGACCAATATCCGGGAATTCCGGATCGATTACCTCGGGGATCCGAAAGCCAGTGCCAGAACGTCTTGGCATGTAGATCGCGTAGCGGCGGCGGGGCGAACCCAGCGGATTCATTTCAGTCTGCACCATGCGGCTAGGCCGGAGCCGTTTGTCGAACTGGGCATCCGATCGCGTGAGGACGGGATCAATCCGATCGGCGACAGACCATTCCACCACGATGCCGTCCACGAATTCATCCATGCGATCGACGCCAAGGAGGGGCTCTCGGAGAACCTGCGACAGGTGCTGAGCCGGACCCATGCACAATTGTCCAGGCTCGGCCTGATCGACGAGCACTGGTGGACCTGGTTCGCTCGGCTACCGCGGTACGCCTTCGGTAACGAAGCCAAGACCGTATTCGACGACGGCGAGGCGCTTGCTGTCGGGTTCGCTGAGGCCGACATTCATGGTGTGCCGGTGGGTTCACCGCAGTGGGCGATTCACGAGTACGTGACCACCGGGCGTCCGCCGCGGGTCACGCCGGACCTCGAGGTCGATCTTCCGCCGTATGTCGATCGTCCGGTCTCGGGCCGTGCGCGTGGTCTGATCGGCAGCAGGCCACATGAGGACGATTCGCGGCCGGACCTCGAGCGTGGATCCGCGGATGTGATGGCGAGTGAACGGAGCCCGGCACCGCGGACACCGTGGACCACGCGAGCCGAGCCGGATCAACCACCCGCGCGAAGCGGCGATACGGAGCCGGGCGAAGGCAGCCCGGAACCGGGCGGCCGCGTCGGCAACCGACCGGCGGCGGACGAGGGCGGTCCGCGCGGGCCGATCGGTAGCAGGCCGTTCGAGGACTCGCCTGGGGAGCGCGCGTTCGCTGGTCCCGGTTTCGAGGAGCTGGTGCTGGCCGGACTGAATTCCGGTATGGCCGAACGCTTTGTGGTAGAGGGGGCGCCAGGGATTCGGGTCGAGGAGGTGACGTTCGACAATGGCCTGCGGGTGTTCATGGAAACCTATGCCGATCCGATAGACGCTCTTGTGCAGGTGTTGCAGACCGAGGTCGCCGCCATCATGGGTGCTCCGGTCGCCCACGCGATGCTGAACCTGGAAGATGACCGCATTTATCGGGAGCTCACCCCGGGCCGACCGGGGAACAGTGTCGAGGGTGTGGACCCGGAGGTTCTCGGCTCGTCCTCGGCCACAATGCTCGGCCTATTCGATGCGGTGACCAGGACTCACCGGACGGCGCGCGAGTGGAGTGTGGCCGACAACCAGGTGATGGGCGGACGTGCCCGATCCGACGTCGACGCGACGCCCGCCGGTGTGTTCGCGTCATCGTTCGTGCGGCGGGTCGACGGCCGTGAGGTGTGGCTGGACCACGCTATGCCGACGTGGGATGTCGCGGCCATTCGGGAGGCGGTGTCCTACCTCGAAGAGTGGATCTCGAATTTTCCGATGCCCAAGCAACATCGAGAGGTGCTATTCGATATCCATGGCAGGTATATGGTCGCGTTGGCGCAGGTTGAGCGGCATGCCGGGCTTACCTGGGGCGAGATAAGGCATCGCGCGGGGCTCGATAAAGCGGCGCGGGCCAAGGCGCGGTTGGTCGAGGCATTCACCCTGATGTATCCGCATGTGGCTATGGCCGGATTCGATCATCCGGATGTGCCTGCTCATGTTGTCGAGGAGATTCTCGGTGGGTTGGATGAGATGCTCACCAGGTTCCCGGGCCGTACCAACATTCGCGAACTGCGCATCGACTACACCGACTCCGAGGGCACCAGCGCCAGAACGTCCTACGATGCGGACCCCGCGACGGCGGGGCGGAGCATGCAGTTCAGCCTGCGTGATGCGGCCAGGCCGACAGAGGCTGTCGAACGCGGGATCCGGTTGCTCGAGTTCGGCCTGAATCCGGTCGGCGACAGGCCATTTCATCACGACGCCGTGCACGAGTTCGTGCACGCGATCGACGCCATGGAGGGGCTGTCGAAAAATCTGCAACAAGTGCTCTCGCAGACCCATTCACAGCTGTCGAGTCTCGGCCTGATCGACGAGCACTGGTGGACCTGGTTCGCTCGACTGCCGGAGTACGCCTTCGGTAACGAAGCCAAGACCGTATTCAACGACCTGGAAGCGCTCGCTGTCGGGTTCGCGGAGGCGGACATTCATGGCGCGGCGGTCGGGTCGCCGCAGTGGGCGATCCACGAGTACGTGACCACGGGGCGTCCGCCGCGGGTCACGCCGGATCTCGAGGTCGATCTGCCCGCACCTGTAGAGCCGGATTCGGATGGTTCGAGTGGACTGATCGGCAGCAGGCCACACGAACACGACGAGACCACACGGCAACCCACACCTGGACGGACCACGCCCTGGTCGCGGAAGGGAATCGACGAACCACACCCAGCCCACCAACACCGCGCATATCCGTCGCCCATCCCCGAGCGGCCCGCCGACAATCCGCCGAGCACATTCCAGCTCACCCTCCGCGAGACCAAAGTTCTCGCTCGGGTGCAACAGGGTATGACACACGAGGAGGTAGCGGCGGCACTGGATATTTCCGTGCTCGATGTGCAGGCGAACCTGAGCAGTCTCCGCCGCAAGATCAGAAATGAGCAGGCACGGCAGGTTGCGGCACGCCAACTTGGCGACCTGCCGTCCACGACATCGGAGTTCGACCGTTTCCGAGCGGCCATGTACGCCGCCTTGATGAGTGCCGACCAGCCGGATCCGCGACAACTGCTGGCCGAGGCAAGCCCAGAGCAGATGGAATCCGCTGTCCAAGGGCTCAGTTCGACTCATCGAGGGGCGCTACACCAGCTGCGAGTGAGAGCGGGTACACCAATGATCCGCAGTATGGCGCTCATCGCGGCTCAGCGATGGGTGAGCACCGTTGCGGCCGCACACCACCGGTCCATGGCGCTGTCGGCCACAGCGCTGGCCGAGGCCAGTCCCGCTGACTTGCACACAGCGCTCGACCAACTCACCGCCGCCGAACGCCAACTCCTGGTCAACCGGTTCGCACCGACGACGTCGCCTGCCACCTTCGAACCCGACGGTTCCGTGCGAGCCTTGCGTGCGGTCGACATCGTCCGGCACGTCGCGGGGTGGATCGCGACCCGTGCGGGAACTCCGGCCGTAGACGAAAACGGTATCGACGAGAGCGGATTCCAGCGCAGGCCCCATCTCGTGGAATACGAAACGTACTCGGCGGACGAATGTCTGGACGCGGTCTTGAATTGGATGGACCGGCAGGCCCCGCCGGAGTCGGGCAAACGGTCCAGGCGGGTCCGTCGAGGTTCCTCGTCGGCGACTGCGGATCGATCCGACGGCCGATTGCACCAGGACGGGCTGCCTGCTGACGAGCCAGGTGTAGGCGGCCCCATCGTCCCCGGCGGCACCCATCCAGCGGCCGCCTCGTCCGAGGAACCAGGGCATCCGGAGGACTCCGTGCCCGACGACGCGAGCGGCTACTGGCGCTCGTTGCCTGCGGATCACGGTTTCGATGACGAACAGCAGCGGCTGGCCGACGAGGCGCTACGTGCCGGCGGCTTCGACAACGCGGATAGGTTGCTGCGTTGGGGGTATCGCCGGCCAGCGTGGTCCGCACGACGCCGCGCGACCGAGAACGGCGAGTGGTGGAACTCGCTGCGCGACCCCGCCGAACCAGGTGCGTTGAGCGCTGCGCAACAGGCACTGATCCAGGTCTACCCACACCGGATCGGCAACGCCGACGGCCTTCCCGCCACGATCCGCGACCACGCCAACCGGCTGTCGATCAGCCGCGATCTCGGCGAGTTCCTAGCCCGCAAGCCAGCGGACCAGAGGCTGCTCAACTGGACGCGGACCGGCCTCACCGACGCTGAGAGGAAGCAGCTCGGCAACCTGATCCGCACCCGAAATCACTTGCGAGAGTTGGACCGACAGGCCACGGAGGTACCGGGCAGTCCGCCGGTGCATGTCCTGTCCTACGATTCGACCGCCTTCCGCGGCAAAGGGAAGGCCGTCGTCGCGCTCGGCAATGTGGACACCGCGCACACGGTGAATTGGCACGTGCCTGGGACGAATACGACGTCCTCCTCGTTGGCCTATCAGTTCAAGCCGCTGCGTAACCTGTATGAGGAGACGCTGCGGGTCGATCCGTCGCTCGAGCTGGCGTCGATCATCTGGATCGGATACGACGCGCCGGCCGGGCCGGTGAACACCGGTTATGCGAAGGCCGCCTTCCGACGCCGCGCACGCGTCGGCGGGGACCGGTTGCTGTGCGACATCGCGGCATTCCACGCCACCAGAAGTCTCGCCGGAACCGCCGGCCCCGACCAGCTTGCCATCCGGATCTACGGGCACAGCTACGGTTCGGTCACGATGTTCTATGCGGGCAGGTTCGGCAGGTTCGCCGGCTTGGTCCGCTCGGCAATCGCCGCGGGCTCGCCGGGAGCGGCCTCGGTTCGCGATGCCGCAGAGCTGGGCATCGGCGCCGACAATGTCTATGTCGCCGCATCGTGGCGCGATCTGGTGACCATGTTCGGAGCGGACGAGCCCGGCGCGTGGAGCCGCCTCATCGTGTGGCTCGGCCTCGGCATCGATCCCGCCACCGAGGCATTCCGCGGCAAACGTATTCCCGCCGAGTTCCCCGACTCGCCGAACTTCGCCGGCGTCGAGGCCACGCATCAGGGCTATCTGCACCGCGACCCGGCGACCGGGCTGCCCACCGAGGCGCTGGCCAACGTCGCGCAAATCACCGCAGGACGCGGCGACACCGTCGCTTCAGTGGATCGCCGTCGAGCTGGCGGCGGGGTGGTCGGGCGACGACCCATCGACTCCGAGCGCGGGCGATACGCCGACGGCAACGGCGATCGAGATATCGACTGAGGTGGCCGTAGGGGGAGAACCCGGAACGGCCGGTCAGGGTGCTGGTGTTCTCCGGGAGAGATGGTCACCGCTTGGCCAGGGATAGGTATTGTGTGGCGATGCGGTTACGGGCGCCCGGCTCCGTCCCGGGCGGCAGTTGGTCGTGCACGGGAGGGCGGGCGGGCGGCGAAGAAGGTGCTGACGCACGAATCGGTCACGGGCACCGTCGGCACCGTAGTGATCTGCGGCGAATCGAATCTCGAGACGATGCGCGACGTGCTGCGAGATGTCGCCGTGTCCGTGGACGTCTCCTACGGTGTCGCTGCGCGGACGAATAGTCCCGCTAGGTCGATGGAGTTGCCCGGTGTGCAATTCTCATGCCGGTTTCCTTCCGGGGGTGCGAGCCATACCGTGGCGTTGTTGACGCAGGCCCGTGCAGTCGGGCAGCGGGTCGAGCGTGCGTCATTCGCAGCCGGCAAGACCATCGATGACGAATTCCTGCTGTCTGTCGATTGTGGCTCGACGATTCATGTCGACGGCTGCGAGCGCGGTGAAGTTCGTGTACGCCGGACTGGCCGAAGACTGATCGCCTGAACCAGGCGCGCGGCCGACCGGCTGATCCGCATTGCACTCCCATAAACCTGCCCCGAGCTGTCCTGTGCCCGCTTTGTTGACATCATGCCAATAGTGCGCCAATGTGATGACACGACGCGGGTGCCACAGGCCCGCGCGATCGAGCAAAGGATTCTGCGATGGCACGCGCGGCATGGAGTGACGACGAGGTCGAGGCAGTCCGGGAGCTGGCGCGGAATTTCTTCGAAAGGGAGGTCGTCCCGCACGAGGAGAAGTTCGTCGCACAGGGACATCCCGACCGCGCCCTCTACAACCGGGCTGGTGAACTCGGCCTGCTGTGCACCGCGATCCCGACCGAATACGGCGGCGGTGGCGGCACTTTCGCGCACGAGGCCGCCATCATCGAAGAACAGTCCTTCGCGGGTGACGGCTCCATGGGCATGGCCGTGCACACCTCGATCATCGCGCCTTATATCCACCACTTCGGCACCGAAGACCTCAAGCAGCGGGTACTGCCCAAGGCCGCGACCGGCGAGATGGTGCTATCCATCGGCATGACCGAACCGGGCACCGGATCGGACCTGCAGAACATCAAGACCCGTGCGGTCCGCGAGGGCGACGAGTACGTCATCACCGGCTCGAAGATCTTCATCACCAATGGCTGGCTCTGCGACGGAATTCTCATCGCCGCCAAGACCGATCCGGCCAAGGGTGCGGCGGGCGTCTCGCTGATCTTCGCCGAGGTCGGCGACGACACCCCGGGTTTCAAGCGCGGTCGCATCCTCAACAAGATCGGCGGCAAGGCCCAGGACACCGCGGAGCTGTTCTTCGACGGACTACGCGTGCCCGCCTCGAATCTGCTCGGCGAGGTCGAGGGTCAGGGCTTCTATCAGATGATGCAGATGCTGGCCCAGGAGCGACTGGTCACCGGCATCCTCGCGGTCGCCATGATGGAGATGGCGGTCCAGCTGACTGTTGAATATACGAAGGGGCGCGAGGCCTTCGGCAAGCCGTTGTTCGCGATGCAGAACACCAAATTCGAGATGGCCGAATGCGCGACCATCGCCAAGGTGAGCCGGATCTTTCTCGACGACTGCATCGGCAAACATCTGCGCGGCGAACTCGATATTCCCACCGCTGCGATGTCGAAGTACTGGCTGACCGATCAACTCGGTATTGTGGTCGATCGCTGCCTGCAACTGTTCGGCGGCTACGGCTACATGACGGAGTATCCGATTTCCCAGCTCTACACCGGTGCCCGCGTGCTGCGCATCCTCGCGGGCAGCAACGAGGTTATGAAGGATCTCATTGCCAGGTCACTCTGAGGTCCCCGCTAGCGATCGCTTGCTGATCGCTCGAAGCAACACCGAGGCGCAGCCGCGCAGGCGCAGGCTGGAACCGGACGAGCGACGCGCACAGATCCTGGAATGCGCGATCGACATGTTCGGCGAGCGGCCCTACGCGGCGGTCTCCACCGCGGAGCTCGCGCAGCGCGCCGGGGTCGCCCGCGGATTGATCAACCATTACTTCGGCAATAAGCGCGACCTGTATCTCGCGGTCGTGCGCCGGATGGTCACCCTGCCACGCCTGGACGATATGGTCGCACCGACCGGGACCGACCGGGAACGCGTCGATGCGAGCGTGCACTGGCTGCTGGATGTGATCTCCGAACACGGCAGCACCTGGGTCAAGGTGACCAGCCACGAGGGCGTCGGCGACGATCCGGAGGTGCAACAGATCCTGGATCAGGCCGATGACGCGGCCGCCGAACGGATGCTGCTGATGGTCGGACGCGCGGATTCGGCGCACAGTGCGCCATTGCGTGCCATGGTCCGCGCATTCGGTGGTCTGGTGAAAGTCGCGGGCCGGGAATGGATCACCCGCGGCGCCCTCACTCGCGAGCAGGTACATGTGCTGCTGGCCGACATGCTGATGACGTTGGTGACCGAAACCATGCCGAAGGTCGATCCGGGGCGCTGACGCTGCGGCGCCGGCTATTTCGGCGATTCCGAAGGGTTTTCACCGGGCCCGAGCCTGCGTTCGGTGGCGCTGTAGCGGACGGGCCGCACACGGCCCGGCGCGTGCCCGGTGCGACCGTACTTCTGCTCGATCACTTCCTCGCGGTGATGCTCGACCAGCAGTGCGCCAACTCCGGTGATCCACAGTGCGGCAGTCACTATCGCGCCGATCCGGGTCCAGCCGATGAAACCGTAACCGGCGGCGGTGAGGGTGCACGCCATGGCGACGACGCCGAGCAAGCACAGAATGATGCCGGGAACGTTGTAGTCGTCACCGAGTAGATCGCCCGCGTGGGAATGCCACGGGCGCGATTGTCGTCCTGTCGAACGGGAGCCACCGCGCATGGATCCCTCCTGTGCCGAAGTCGCCGCATAGATTGGTCCCGGGACTAGCATCTACCTCGATGACGTACCGCGCGAGTGGTATTTGCCGGTTTGTAACTCCCCTGCTCGAACCGCATCGTTGCGAAACCGATCAGGACAGGCGAGTTGACATGATGGCTTTCGCGATTACGGTTTGATGACGATTGATCGGCCGTTTCGGATGATGTTGCGGCCGTCGGCCCCTATTCTTTGTCGGTATCGGGGCGGGTCCGGGCAGTTCGAGGTTCCTGCGCGGTTTGGTGGTGTGGAAGAGGGACCTGGATGGCACGGACGGATAACCGTGAGCGCGAGCGCTGGCCGGAGGCGCAGCCGGAGGAGTACGAGGCGGAAACCGGAGCAATCGGCCGGTGGCCCGATGGCGATCCCAACGACCGCTGGCCGGAGATGGAGCCGCCGACCCGGCGGGCTCCCAGGGCCGGTCGACTACGGGTCGAGGTTCCGCCCATCGTCAACCCGTACGCGATCGTCGCCTTGGTGGCCGCGCTACTCGGACTCTTCCCGGTCGCGATCGTCTTCGGGTTCATCGCGTTCAGCCACCCGCGCGGTAAGACCATGGCGGTGTGCGCGCTGCTGCTCGGTGTGATCGAAGTGGTAGGTATCGCCGGATATGTCGTGCTGTCCGGCAGTAATTTCTCCGACGCACTGTCGGGGATGAGCCGGACTCCGGTCGTATCGAGTGTCGCGCTGCCCTCCACGATCTCCCAGACCGCTGTCGTGCAGCCCTCGGCGGTGCCGCCCGTCATCACACCTCCTTCGGCCGCTACGTCGACCAGCCAGGTAGCCCCGAAGAAGGGGACGGTGTGTACCGAGCCGGGCCGTATCGGTACAGGGGCCGACGGCACGACTCTGCTGTGCTTGGCCAGCGGCGGTGTTTACCAGTGGAACGGTCCCTATACCGTCGGCGGCACCGTCGCAGAGCCAGGAACCAAATGCGACGGTTCGACCAAGAGTGCCCGCACCGCGGACGGGCGCGCGGTCACGTGTGAGAGCAAGGTGTGGGTGCTATGGACCGAATAGCGTCCGGGGATGCAATAGCCTTCCGGTAGCTAGCCTTCCATTTCCGGCTTCTTGGCGCGGCTCGGTTGTACCCGGGGCGGCTCGTTCGGCATCTTGGGATATTGCGGTGGCCACGGTGCGTCCATAAGCCCGGCGGCCATATCGCGCTCCGAAATTTTCAGCAGCGGCTCGATGGATTGGGCCGGTCGCTGCGCCCACGGGTCACCGGATTCGGCCAGCCGCGCCGGGACGGTGGCAATGGTCAACTCCTCGGGGACAACAGTGTCGAGATCGGACCAGGCGATCGGCGTCGAGACCTGCGCGCCGACCTTCGGGCGCACGCACCACGCGCCGAAAACCGTTTTGTGCGGGGCATTCTGGTTGAAGTCGACGAAGACGCGGTTGCCGCGTTCCTCCTTCCACCACTGCGCGGTGATCTCGTTCGGATGCCGCCGCTCCAATTCCCGTGCCAGCGCCACCGCGGCCGCGCGGACCTGATAACCGTCCCATTTCGGTTCCAGCGCAACGTAAATATGCAATCCGCGCGACCCGGAGGTCTTGATCCGGGAGTCGATGCCGAGTTCGGTGAACAGCTCGCGGGTGAGTACCGCGGCGTGTTTGAGATCGTCGAAGGTGATGCCGGGGGAGGGATCCAGATCGATACGCAGCTCATCGGCGATATTCAGATCGTCGACGTGATTGGGCCAGACGTGGAAGCCGAGGCAGCCCTGGTTCACCGCCCACAGAATGTGCGCGAGATCGTGGGCGACAAGGGCGTCGCTGGTGGTGCCATTGGGCGTGGCGACCTCGACGGTGTGCAGCCAGTCCGGCGCGGATTTCGGCACCCGCTTCTGGAACCACGACTTACCGGACGCACCATCGGGATACCGCTCCAGCAGCAGCGGCCGATCGCGCACCACCTGCAGGAACGGTTCGGCCACCGCCTGGTAATACCGCACCAGATCGAGTTTCGTCTCACCGCGTTTGGTGAAGTAGACCTTGTTCGGATTGCTGATGGCGACGGTTCTGCCATCGACTTCGATATCGATCGACTCGCTCATCATCGCCCCCGCGCTTCGGTGAAGATGGCGCTCAATTCGGCCGGTGCGACTTCGTCGAGCTGGGCATAAGTACACGATTCCGGTGTGCGATCGGATCGGAAGCGAACCAGCCTGCCGCCGTGCCGCAATCGGCCCGACTGCACATGTTCGTAGCGGACCTCGGCCACCAACTCCGGACGCAGCGCCTCCCAGGACAGATCCTTACCGCCGGTCCACCGGCTCACCCCGCCCGGCATCTTGCCATCGGCCTTCGCCTGCGCCGCCGCATCGGCCCATTCCCGCCACGGGTGATTCGCCAATGCGTTCTCCCGCAACGGTTTCAGCTCATCCACCAGCGACTTGCGTTTGGCGGCGGTGAAACTGCTCGCCACCCCGACATGATGCATATTGCCCGCGTCGTCGAAGAGTCCGAGCAGCAGGGAACCGACGCCCTCGCCATCCTTGTGCCAGCGGAAACCGGCCACCACGCAGTCGGCGGTGCGCTCATGTTTGACCTTGAGCATCACCCGCTTGTCCTGCAGATATGCCAGCTCGTTCGACTTGACCATGACGCCGTCGAAACCCGCACCCTCGAAGCGGGTGAACCAGTCCTCGGCGACGGCGGGATCCTGGGTGATCGGCGTCAGATGCACCCTGGCGAGTTCGGTATCGAGAATGGTCTCCAGCAGCCGTCGGCGTTCGGCGAACGGTTCACCGGTCAGATCCTTATCGCCGAGGGCGAGCAAATCGAAGGCGACGAAACTTGCGGGTGTTTCCTTGGCCAACTTGTTCACCCGGGAGGCCGCCGGATGCAACCGGTTCTGCAGGGTGTCGAAGTCGAGTCCCGCATCGGTCACCACCACGATTTCGCCGTCCACCACGCATCTATCCGGCAGTGCCGCCTTCAGCAGTTCGGCGACCTCGGGAAAATAGCGGGTGAGCGGACGGTCGTTGCGGGAACCGAGTTCCACTTCGTCACCGTCGCGGAACACCACGCAGCGAAAGCCGTCCCATTTCGGTTCGTAACTCAGCCCCGGCTCATGTGGCACCGAGGGCGCCGTTTTCGCCAGCATCGGCCTGACGGGCGGCATTACGGGTAAGTCCACACCATCCTCCTCGGGGGTCCGTTTTCTCACCCATATCGACGTCGCAGTCGACGCGGATTCATCGGTGCGGCCGGGGCTGTGGCTTGATCGTAGAACGCCGGTCCGACAAGGTCGTGAACCTCGCCTGGACCGCCCGAACTGCCGAGAAGGTGGGGGGAGGCTGCGCGCTATTCCAGCCAGCCGTGCTGATCGGCGAAGGCGGTCAGGCGGTCGCGGATGGTGAGGATCTCCCCGGCGGTGAGGGCGGGGCTTGCGTCCAGTAGTAGCTCGGTGATCAGGCGTTTGTGTTCGGTGGCGGTCAGCTGGCCGGAGCCGGATCTGTCTTTTTTGTGCCGAGGAGCGGGTGGTAGCGGTTGACCGCCGACCACGGCGAGATTGATCGCCTTCGGACCACGATCACCCTCGGTCACATCGAATTCGAACACCCGCCCCTGACGCAGTTCGTCCTCGTCCAGTCCGATGTCGTTCACATGAACGAACACATCCGGACCACCATCGTCGGGCCGAATGAACCCGAATCCCCGCGAACTGTCGAACGACACCAATTTCCCGATGGACACCAACACCCGCTCCTCGCGCCGTCGCTACTCGGCCACTTTAACCCGCATTTTCCCCGTCGTTGGATGAAAGCGCCTTTTGTAACGAATTGAATACAGTCAGGCCCTGACCGACCATTCCGTTGACCAATTCGCCGACGCCGTCGGGTCCGTTGAGCACCGTCAGGTTGGCGTTCGCCAGGCCGTTGGAAGCCTGCTTGACGATTTCCGGCAGCTGCTCGATCAGCAACTGGTCCAAGGCGATCCGGTTGTTCGAGGCTGCCGCCTCGGCCTGGATCCGGGTCCGATCGGCCTCGGCCACGGCGAGGATGCGCACCCGTTCCGCTTCGGCCTGAGCGGGTTTCACGACTTCGGCCTGCAACTGCTGCTCGCGCAACTCGGCCTCTTTGCGCGCCTGTTCGGCCTGTGCGGTGAGCACCTCCTGCATCGCCTTGGCCTCGGCCAGCGGGCCGGCCTGTGCCGCTTCGGCATTGGCCTTATCGATATCCTGCTGATACTGCGCCTGGAGAATGGCGGTCTCGCGCTGATATTCGGCTCGGCGGCGCAGCGATTCCTGTTCGGCCTCGGCGGCATGCTGGGCTGCCTGTGATTGGGCGATCTGCGCATCGCGCTGTACCGCCGCGTTGTGCGGTGCGGCCAGTGCGGTGATGTATCCCAGATTGCCGTCATCGATGGATTGGATTTGGAACGAATCCACCCACAGACCGATGTTGCTCATCTCCACCTTGGAGGCCACCAGCACCTCGTCGGCCAGCCGCTGGCGTTCGCGGATGATCTCCTCGACCGTCATCGAGCCGACGATCGAGCGCAGGTGTCCGGAGAAGATGCGCCCGGTCAGCACCGACATCTCCCGCTCCTGTTCGGACAGAAAGCGTTGGGCCGCATTGACGATCGACTGGGTGTCATTGGCGACCTTGAACGCGATCACCGCGCGCACCTCGAGCTGGATGGCCTGTTTGGTCACGCAGCGTTCTTTGATCTCGGCCTCGAACATGGCCAGCGACAGGTAGCTCACCTTGCGGAAGAAGGGCATCACCCATTTGCCGCGCCCGATGACGACGCCGAAGGGCGCGTTGTCCTTGCTCTTACCGCCGCTGACCAGCATCGCCTCGTCAGGATCGGGAACGTGATAACCCAGCACTGTGTCTCCCTAGCAGTTCATTACTTCGGTCGCGGTGTCAGATGTCGACCGGGACGGGTTCCAGCGGAATCCACGGCACCACATCGACGATGCGGCCCGGTTGTACCGCGATGATCAGGACAGCTTCACCGGCCGAGATCGGCTCGGCCGCCCGCGCGATATATATCTCCGTGCCCCCGCGAATCGCAACCAATACTTCGCCGAGCATTCCGGGACCCCGGATCGGCGAGGTGAGCGTACCCGTCAAACCTTGCACGGGGTCGGTCATCGCGATGAACTCCTCGCACTCGGTGCCAGAATTGTCAGAGTACGCGCGATTCACCAAGGACTCCGGTTACGAGAGGGACTCGGCGATGATGCGTCCGACCGATTTCTTGGTGAGATAGTGCGTCGCATCGTGTGGACTGGAACCATTATCGAGTTCGGGGTGGGTCGTGGGCGCCACATCACGTCCGGGCGCGGACGGGAAATACGGTGCCAGATCCAGATGCGCCGCGACGATATCGTCGCGATCCGCCAAATTCTCCCAGCGGGTGAGCGCAGCGGGCACCGTGGGCGGTTGCGGGCGTAGTAGCGGATAGATGATGGACTGCAGCGCCAGCGGTGAACCCAGCGTGACCAGTGCCGCAGGCTGTTGGGTCTGGTGTAGCGCCTCGTAGGCGACCACTGAGCCGAGCGAGTGTCCGATGACCAGCCGGGTTTCCGGACCGATCAGGTCGAGCACCTGTTGCTGCGCGAATTCACGCACCGTTTCCTCGGACAGATATCTGCTGACCTGGGCCAGTGACCGGTTGACGAATTTTCTCGCCATCCCGAAACCGAAAGGCGCGAACCACTTCAGCTTGGTGAGGGCATTGGCCGCAGGTCTGGCCTTGCGGCCCAAGCCCTGCGCCCCCGCGGTGCCGAGTGCGGAATTGTCCAGGTAGCGTTGCGCTTCCAGTCGATCGCGCTGGTCGGCCGCCTGATCGGCCGCGGTGGTCAACCATGCGTCGGCGATCCGCTCGGTGAGTTCGTCCTCCGTACCGACCGGTCCGCCGCCACCCTGAGCGCCTGGGTCGAGAAAAGCATTGCCGTAGAACGCCATTCGCACCTCGAGCACACCCGGGCGCTGGCCGCGCCACAGTTGATCCGCGAGTTCGCCGAATCCGGCCGTGCGCACCCCTGCCGCCAGTGCCGGAAGCCATTGCGCTTCCAACAGATCCGCGCCGTACTGTTCTTGCGCGATCCCGTGCACCAACACGATCGTTGCCATCAGCCCCCCGTTGTCGCTTGCCCCGATGTCTATTCGGGTACCTTCCTACCACGCATGGCTGACCCTTTCGAGCGACCTGCGAGCAGTCGCTACGGCAGGTGTCGAGGTCGCCGGGGAGTCGACGGTGGGAAATGGTGGTGCTGATATGGGAGGAAGGCTCGCCCTGGTGGTCGGGTCCGAGTGTGCGGCACTGGGGGAACTGGGGTTCACCGGTGAATTGGCCACAGGTCTCTATGGAACATTGACCGAATCCGGCGGCTGGCGGGCAGCAACGGAGGTGCCGGGTCCGGTGCTGAATCCGACAGTGGCACAGCTGGTTACGGCGGTCGACGCGGCCTTCGACGCGGCGGCACGGGAGCAGGCTACGCTGCTGATCGGATTCGTCGGGCACGGTACCGCGACCAGCGCGGAGGATTTCTTTCTGCTCGGCCATGATTCGCCCGCGGTGCCGAACTCGCATACGGCCTTCCATCTGACACAGGAGATTCGTGAGCGGTTGAACCGATCGGTGTTGGACGGGCTGGTGGTTCTGGTCGACGCATGTGAGACCGAACAGGGAGTGCTCGGCGCGGCCCGCCGCTGGACCGACCTGCTGTCGCGGGCGGCGGGCCGGATGGAGTTGCTGGTCGCCGCCGGTGACGGGCCCGCGTATGCCGGATGCTTCACCCGGACGCTGCTGTCCACCTTCGCGGCCGGACTGCCCTCGCGCGGGGAGAACCTGCTGCCGTCGGATCTGCTCGATCCGATCGCTGCGGCGTGCCCCCGGCAGCAACCGGAACATCTGTCGTTCACCTCGGGCACGGTATCCGCGGCAGAAGGGGGTGACCCAGGCCTGTGGCTGGTGCCGAATATCGCCCGCCGCCGCGATGCCGTAACCGGCCGGCCAGCAGCGGGTTTCGTCGATCAACTCACCCGCAGACTGTTATTGACCCCGGCCGTGCGCGAGACTCTCGACGATATCGTCGGATCCGGCAGTTACCGGTTGCGTGGGGTGATCGGACCACCCGGTGTCGGCAAATCGACATTGCTGGCCATGCTCATCCGGCCGAGCTTGGTCGACACCCTACCCGTCGCGCCCGAATACATCACGGCCGCAGTATTTTTGACTGTCAGCAGTTCTATCGAGGCGGTCGCTGCAGAGCTTTCCGCGCAATTGAGCACCCGCCTGCCCGGCTTCCGCGCCGCAGTCTCGGCGGCGCGGAGCTTGGCCCGGCACAGCCTCACACCACCCGACGTCTTCGATGTCGAGGTGCGCCAACCGCTGGCGGACTTGGGCGGATGGGGTCGCCGGGTCACCATCGTCGTGGATGGACTGAACGAACCAGAGCAGGGCACCCAGCGACTGCTGGTGGCCGCGGTCGCGGAGTTGACCCGCAGACCGGAGCTCGCGCACGTCCGGGTGATCGTGGGAATACGCGAGGGGCTCGGCTTCGAGAACGATCCGGAGCTGCGGCATATGCATCGGATCGTGGTCGCCGAGCCGGTGGCCGAGGATATCGCCGCCATTGTGGAATCGGCCGGATATGAGCGCGCCGCCGTCGACGAGCAGGAATGGGTCGGCTGGATCGACGCCCGGTTGGCCGAAACACCACCAGCGCGAGCCGATTACCCTGCGGCCGCGGCGGGTTGGTTGCTGGCCGGATTGCTGGCCGAGGTTGCCACCGAGGTCACCGATCGGGTGGTTGCCGAGGATATCGGCGTCGATGGTCTGGTAGCGCTGCGGGTGGGTGCGGCCATTCGTGCCGCGGCGGGAGATGGACCGGATATCGCAAAGGACATCGCCGATGTCTGGGGAATCGGCGCGATGCTTGGTGTGCTCGTCGCGGCGGGTGTCGGTCCGGTGCTGCCGCTGGAGCTGCTGGACGCGGCGATGCGTGAACTCGGAGCCGACGTGAGCATTACCGGAATCCGCGACCTCACAGTGGGTTTGGGAGTACTGGTCACGCGCAGCCGCCCCGGGACGGTCGACGAATCGCTCGGTATCGCCCATGCCGCCCTGCTCCCCGGACTGACCGATGAATGCGACCGCCTCGGCGTGCACAGCGAGGATGCGCACCGCGCGGTGATCGCGGCCATCGAGGCGGGCACCACCGAGCGCGTGGCCGACTATGCCCGTGGCGCGGCGGTGCGCCACTATCTGGCCTATGGCGCAGCGGCGGCCGCTTTCGGCTATCTCGAATCGCTGGAAACCACACGCGTGGTGGACAACCGGGATCTGTGGGCCGCCTGGCTGCCGAGCTTTACCGCCGCGATGGGGCCGGATCATCGCGTCACCTTGCTGGTTCGCAATCATCTCGCGAATTGCCGTGGCCGTAGTGGCGAATTCGCCACCGCTGTCACCGAATTGGAAGAGCTGGCTCGTGATCAGACCCGAGTGCTCGGCGCGGATGATCTGGATACGGTCACCACTCGCTACGACATCGCGGATTGGCGCGGCCATATGGGCCAGCTCGAGCGGACGGTCGCGGAGTTCGAACGACTCGTCATCGATCACGCCCGAATCCTCGGCACTGATCACCCGTGGACGCTGCGCGCGCGAAACAGCTTGGCCTATTGGCGCAGTGAACGTGGCAGCCTGCGGCGCGCGGTCATCGAATTCGAACAGTTGATCGCCGATCAGGAGCGCATACTCGGACCGGTCGACCCGCAAACCCTGCGTACTCGGCTGCATCTCGCGCGTTCCCGCGCCATGGCGGGCGAATTGACCCGGGCCTTCGCCGAATTCGAACTACTGCTCGTCGACCAGGTCCGCATCCTCGGCCCGGATGACGCCCAGACCCTGCGCACCCGCATCAGCATGGCGCGCTGGCGCCGGGAGAGTGGCGAAACGCCCAAGGCCATTACCGAATACGCGGCCCTGCTGGCGGATCAGTTGCGCCTTCTCGGGCCGGATCATCCGGACACGCTGCACACCCGCAATTGCCTCGCGGGCTGCCACGGCGAGGCGGGTGACATCGGCGTCGCCATTGCCGCACTCGAGCCACTGCTCGCCGATCAGATCCGCGTCCTCGGGCCCGACCATCCGCACACCCTGCTCACCCGCAGCAACCTGGAATACTGGCGTGCCCGTTCCGGCGGATAGTCGAGGCAGGCGGTCGAAAGTGGGTGGAATCAAGACTGGTACAGGGAGCGGTAGGCGGCGAGCGTCGCCACACAGTGGTCGATCACCTGCTCGCGGGTGGCGCGCAGCGATCCGTTCAACCAGGCCGAGAACATGCCCGCATTACCGCTGGCCATGGTGAGCGCGGCCAGTCTGCGGCGGACCGGGTCATCGATATGGGCGAACAGGTGGTCCTGCAGGACCTTGGTGAAGACCGGCATGACCGCGATGGTGGTCTGGCCGAGGCCGGTACTCGAATACGGTTCGACCAGAAACAGCCGGGATTTGCGGGGATCGGCGAGCACCTTGTCGACCAGGATCTCCGACAGCACGCGGTCACGGGAGGGGTCGGCGGCGGCGAAGGCCGTCATCGGTTCCAGGAACTCGTCGGCGATCTGGCGGTAGAGCACATCCAGCAGTTCGTCGCGGCTGGCGAAGCTCTCATAGAAGTACCGGTCGGTGAGATTGGCGCGCCGACATACCGCGCGCATGGTCACCCCGCCCGCACCCGACTCCCCGATCAGGTCGAGCGCGGCCTCGAGCAGGGCGGAGCGGCGCGCCTCCCGCCGTTCGGTGAGCGTGGTACCGCCCCAGATCCGCGGACCCGCATCGTCAGCTGATTCCTGGCCTTTCTGCACCCGCCCACACTAATGCCTGCCGGTCGGGACGAGATCAGGACCGCGCACACCGCCGTCGGGTTCCGTTCGCTGCAGGATGGTTCAGCCGCCGCGTTCGAGTGCGAATCCGGCATCGCGCCAAGCGACGATCCCACCGTCGAGGCTGCTGGCGTCGAAACCGTCCTGGCGGGCGATGGCAGCGAAGCGCAGCGATAGCTCGCCAACCGGGCAGACGAAGACCAGGGGGCGCGATCGGGAGAACGGGATGCCGTGGGTGAACATATCGTCGAGTTGGTCGTCGCGGATATTGATCGAGCCCGGCACATGGCCGATGCGGTAGGCCATCGCGCCGCGGGTGTCCACGATGGTCGGCCGGGCGGTGCGGTCCAGTTCGGCCAGTTCATCCGGGGACACCGCCGGTGTCGAGGCGAGTTCGGCCGTGGTGGGTGCGCGGCGGCGGTCGGCGCGGTCGAAGAGTTCCGGCCTGCGCTTTTTGATATAGGACAGATACGGCTCGAGTCGATCGCAAACAATGACGACCGCCACCACCGGTGCATTCGACGAAACAGCCTGCTCGCCAAGGGTTTCCAGCGCCGCAGCATAGCTCGCGCCGCTGGTTGGACCGGCTAGGATGCCGTATCCGGTGGCCAATGCGAGGGTGGCGTCCACTGCGCGGGCCGAATCGATGGTCACGATGCGGTCGTAGAAATCGGGTTGGAACAGCCCCACATCCCACATCTCGCTCTCCGAGCGGATACCGGGTATGAAATCCGACCGATCGGAAACCACGGCGATGCAGCGCAATTCGGGATTGTGTTTGCGTAGATAGGTGGCGGTGCCGCGGGTGGACCCGGTGGTGCCGAGTCCACCGATCAGATAGTCGATGCGGGTGATACCGTCGGCAGTCAGATCTTCATGGATCTCGCGGCCGGTGCCGTGGTGATGTGCCTCGATGTTCTTCTCATTGGTGTACTGCGAGGCGTGGTAGTAGGCGCCCGGTTCCTTGGCCATGGTCGCGTCGATTACCGAATACACGTCGTTCGGAGTGGTCGGATCCGGACATTCGGACAACCCGGGCAACTCCACGATCTCGGTGCCGAATAGCTGCAGCAGCTCCCGCACCTCCGCGACCTTGATCCGATTGGTCACCGCGCGCAGACCGATACCGTGGATCGCGCCGAGAATGCGCAGCGCCTTGGCGGTATTGCCGCTGGAGGCCTCGATGAGTCTCTGCCCGCTCGCGCGGATCTCGTCCAGATCGTCGCGGATCATGCCCCAGGCCACCCGGTCCTTGACCGAGCCGAAGGGATTGTGCGACTCCAATTTCGCGTACAGCTCGACATTTGCCAGGCCGTGCACCGCCGGATCCAGCCGCAGCAGCGGCGTATTGCCGATCAGCTCGGTGATGTGGTCGTAGCGCATTACGGCGCCTCGGAGGGGCGGCGCGGCAGTGGCGGTCGATGCGGGCCGCGCGGCGGAGTACGGCGCGGTGGCGGCAGACCGACGGGTATCAGCGGTTCATAATCGGTATCCCGATAGACTTCAAAACTTCCCGCGCGGTGCACGACAGCGAGTTTCGCGGGCGGTGCGTGCATCGACGCCGAGGCCGCGGACAGATCCATGTGATAGGCGCCGGTATTCGGGAAAACCACCAGATCACCCTCGCGCGGGCGCTCGGGCAGCCACACCTTGTGATTGGTGATCAGATCGCGCTCCAGGCACAGGCGGCCAGCGAAATACACACCGACCGGCCCGGATTCGACCACCGGTCGCAATGCCGGCATGGTGTCGGCGGCACTGCGCAGCGGCGTCACATTATCGCCCCGAACAGGCGCGGTGCTCGGCGTATGCGCGACACTCGGCAGGATCACCGGATCGACCATGACCTCCTGATCCGCCGGAGTCACCTGATCCCGACTCAGATCCAGATTCACCAGCACCGTGCCATCGGCGAGTTCCTTGACGAACTCGACCCGCGACACCGTCACCCCCGCATGATCGACCAACGCCTTACCCGGCTCCAACCAGATATCGAGCATATTGTCCCCGGCCACCTGGGCTACGGTGCGGCCACCGTGGCGCTGCAGCGGCGCGCCGAGCAGATCGTCCAACATCCGCGTCGCCGGCACGGTGTTCGCGTACTTGTGGAAGACCGGAATCCCATGCACCGCACCGTCATCGACGTGATAGCCGAAGGTGTTGTTCGACCAGCTCATCGATTCGCCTCGGCCGAGCAATGATTCGCGCAATGCCCGCACATACCCGTCGAAGCGGTCCGCGTCCTCGGTGAACACCTGCCGGAAACCGCCGCCGATATTCAGCACCGAAGGGCCGAGTCCACCGGCGTAGGCACGCTCGACCAGCCCGAGGCAGGCGTCGATGGCCCGGATGCGTTCGGCGGTATCGCCGGAGTCGATATGAAAGGCGAAGCCTAGGAACGCGATTCGTCGATGGTTGGCAGACAGCAGATCCAAGGCCTGGTCCACATGGGCCAGCGGCACACCGAACCGGCTCACCGCCGTCTCGTCGAAACCGGAAACGCGCAGCAGCACTGGTACTTTCGCGCGATCACCGGCCAATTCGATGATTCGCCGCAGCTCCCACAGATTGTCGACATTGATGGTGACGCCGCAATCGATCAGATCGCGCAGGAACCCTTCACCTTTCGGCCCGGTCACCTCGATTCGCATCGGGTCGAATCCGGCGCCGATGGCACTGGCCAGCTCCTGCGGGGATGCCACATCGATGGCGATGCCGGCATGTTCGGCAGTGCGTACGAAGGCGTGCGACTGGTTCACCTTGTGCGCGTAGCAGATTCGGTAGCGCGCGCCCTTGTTGTCGAGGACGGCGCGTAACCGTTTCAGGTTCTCCGCGTAGACCTGTGGAAACACCAGGTGGATCGGGGATCCGAAGCGAATCAGCGTTTCCTCGACCCCGTCGCGGGTATCGAGAAAGGCGCGTACCAGCGGATGGATCTTCGCGGGTAGCGCCGGTAGCGGTGCCGTCATACGGTGGATTCCGTGGGCTGGGACCGGGTCTGCGCCACTGTGGTTCGCGCTGGTTTCTCGGTCACCGGGTTGTAGCCGCCGTCGCGGAGTGACTCGAAGGCGCGGGCCCGATTGCGCGGACTGCGGAACTCGGCGACCACCCGTTTGCTGGGCAGATCGATGTCGATCACCTTGATGCCCATCGTCTCCAGCACCCCGGTGATCGTGCGGACACAGTGCTGACAGCTCATATCCGGCACATAGAAGATCCGATCCTCGGCACTGGCGGGCGCGTCGGCGATGAGTTCGTCGAGCTCGACACTCACCTCGGTGATCCGGACCCGCTCGGTGAGCTGTTCGAAGATCTCGACGAACTTGTCCACCACCAGGGGCAACAGCGTGTAATGCCCGCCACCGAGATGATGTGGCATGGCGGCCAGGCAGGCGGGGCGAGTACTGGCGGGCAGCAGTGCGTATTGGCGGGAGATGAGATCGAGGTCATCGTGATATTTGGCGATGGCGGCGTCGGTGCTCATTCCCTCGACGCGGGTCGCGCGCCGCATCACCGTGTGCGCGTCCTCGATCGTCGTGTCCTTCATCGCACGCAGTGTCGCCACCGTATCGGCGGTGTATCGCACAGTGCCGTCGGGTTGGGCGGCCAGCGTCACCGGGATCATGCCGCGCCGGTACGTGGAGGCTTGCAGTTCCCAGAACCAGCGGGTGGCCACACCGGAGAAAATACCGGAATCGTGGATGCCCCTGGCGAATTCGGCGGCACTGCGATAAGGTGTCTGCCGCGCCAGCAATGCGTGCTGGGCCAGTGCTCGCCCGGTGGCCTCGATACCGACGCGGAAGATTTCGATCGGATCGTGATCGGTAGTGGTGCCGTCGAGCACCGCATGCTCGCGCGGTCCGAGGTCGCCGACCCGTTGCATGAGTGCGGAATTCGCGGCCAGCGCATGCCACAGCACCAGCACGGTCTCGCGCACGGCGATGGGCACCAGTGGGCCGAGGCCGTCGGCGCGGAAGTGGCCGGTGTTGGGGACACCGTCGCTATCGGTCCAGGCGATGCGGTGCGTCGCGCTGGTGACCTGCGCGGGCTGGCACGGCCGCATGAACTGCTGCAGGTACAGCCGCTGTGAATAGGTGAGGTGACTGCCGGGCTCGGGACGCAGTGCGGCACCGGTGTATTCGATATGTCGAGTCGACGGTACCGCGATGGGAGTGGCGAACAATCCGGGGTGGGCCAGGCCCGCCAGCACCCGGGACGCCGCCCTCCGGTCATAGCGCGGGGTGTCGTCCATTCTCATGTGACCTCCTCGGCAATCGTCTTGACGCAGGTCGCGAACCGGTCGATCTCCTCGACGGTGTTGTAGATGTGCGTGCTGACCCGTACCGAGTCCATCGCGTCGTCGCCAGCTCGGGGTGAGCAGTGTAAGCCGGTGCGAACCAGAAAACCCAACTCGCTCAATACGAATCCGAGGTCGGTCGCGGAAATGCCTGCGAGAGTGAAGGACACGATGCCGTAGCCGATGGCGCACGGTGCGTGCGCTGGGCCGGGTAGGAAATCCAGCCCGGGTACCGGACGCAGATTATCGATGAGCCGCAGCGTCAGCGCGCGGTTGTGCGCGGCGATCGCTCCGACATCCAGCGATTCCAGTACCTCCAGTGCACTGCCGAGGGCAAGGATGCCCGGAATGTTCTGGGTACCCCCCTCGAGCAGTTCCGGCATGCCGGTCGAGGTCAATCCGGCCTCGGTGAGCTCGACCCCGGTATGCCCGCCGGGCAGGAACGGCAGTAGCTGATCGTGAATTCTGCGGTGGCAGTAGAGGATTCCGGTGCCGGGCGCGCCGAACATCTTGTGCGCGGCGAAGATCGCGAAGTCCGCGCCGAGTTCGGTCACGTCCAGCGGCAGATGCCCCGCGCTCTGACTGCAGTCGAAACACAGCAGAATCCGGGGATCGAGTTTTCCACGCAACTCTTCGAGCGTGGTGAGTCCGCCGAAGACGTGATGCAGATGGCTGGTGGTGATCAGCCGGGTGCGCGGGCCGACCTTGGCCAGAATATCGGCGGTATCGGCTTCGCCGAGTTCGGTCACCCGGTAGGGGACCAGTTCGATGCGTCGGCCGAAGCGGGCGAGTACCTGGCGCAGATGGTGCCACGGATGCACATTCGAAGCGTGATCGCTTGGGTTGTAGAGGATTTCGTCGCCGTCATCGAGTTCGGCCAGCCCCCAGGACAGTGCGACGGCATTGAGCGCCGCGGTCGCACCGCTGGTGAAGACCACTTCGGTGGGCGATTCAGCGCCGATGAAGGTCGCCGTGCGCTCGCGGACACCGGCCAAGCGCGTGGTCAGCTCGGTGGCCCACGGATAGGTGCCTCGACCGGCGTTGGCGGTGCGCGAGGTGTGATAGCGGTGGATGGTCTCGATGACCGGCAGTGGCTTCTGCGTCGTGGCCGCGCTGTCCAGATAGATCTCCGTGGATTCGGCCAGCGCCGGAAAAAGTTCGCGCACGGTGGCGAGGGGCGATGGTGCCGGTACCCGAGTGGTGATCGATCGGGCTGGATGCGTCCCGGACGCAGGTGACCGCAAGGTGCCGCTCCCTCCGAGAACCGCGCTGGACGTCACCAACGATACGCACTTTCCCGTGCGACTTCGAAGTTTTCTCGTAGCCAACGGCTTTCGACAAGTCGCAGCCAGCAACGGGCCCGTCGCGGATATCCGCGACAGGTCAGTACTGTCCCTGTACGTACTCGACCAGATGCTGGCGTTCGGTCGCCAGTTCGGAGATCGCGCTCTTGACCACATCACCGATGCTGACGATGCCGATCAGGCGGCCGTCGCGGACCACGGGCAGGTGTCGGATGCGATGCTCGGTCATGGTGCCGCGCAGTCCGTCGACCCGATCGTCGGGCGCGCAGGTGCGCACATCCACGGTCATGATCTCCGAGACCGGCGTATCGAGCAGCGCCGCGCCGCGCGCGTGCAGACTGCGCACCACATCGCGCTCGGAGACAATGCCGGCGATCCGGTTGCCGTCCGGCGATACCACCACCGCCCCGATATTGTGCTCGGCGAGCGTGCTGAGCAAGTTCCTTACCGTGGTCTCGGGCGCGACGGTCGCCACGTCGCTGCCCTTCCTGTGCAAGATCTCCGCTATTTGCATAATCCACCATCCAGAGGTCGCAGCACTACCAGGATGACGCCTTTGTGATCTCGTGACCAGCACAAATCCGCAACAGGCTGCAATCTACAGCCGTCGGGCCACGCTGTGGTCCAGATCGCGGGCGAGCAGTGCGATAGCGGCCTGTGAGATTCCGGCCGAGGTGGCCAGATCGATCGAGGCCAGCTGGGCGATGCGGCGCAGTCGGTAATCGACGGTATTCGGGTGAACATAGAGCTGACGCGCGGTGAGCTGGCGATTCATATCGTTGCCCAGATAGGCGCGCATGGTGTCGAACAGTTCGGGGTGGGCGTCGAGCGGATCGAGAATTGTCGCGATGCGTCGGGTGGCGGGGCCGCCGCGGGTGAGCTGATACTCCACGGCCAGGTCGGCCATCTGGTACAGGCCCGGATTGCGTCCGCCGACCCGCACCAGATTCAGTAGTTCGTGGGCCTGTTCGGCGGCATCGGGTATCTGATCGGTCTCGCTGGTGACCAGCGCGGCGGTCAGCGCGACCTCGGCGGATTCGGCGAGCAGTCGCAGTGTTTCGGCGGTCAGGACCGGCGCGTCGTCCTCGATCGGGACCAGCAGCGTGCCGCCCTTGGTACTCAGCAAAGCAAGTACCCGGGATTCGAAGGCGGTGGCCAGTTCCGATTGCAGTCGGCGCAGCTTCCTGCGGGCGGCGACATGGCTGTCGACCCGCGGATCACCTTCGTCTGGATGTTCGGGGATCGATAGCGCCACCACCTGATACGAGTCGGCGATCGGGATGCCGGCCTGGCGGGCGAGTGCGGAACTACCCCGACCGCTCAGCAGCGCGGATGCCAGCGTCTGCGTCGCGGTCTGGTGTTCGCGCGCGACGAGATGCTGTTCCTCGACGTAGGCGTCCGAAACCGCCGCGGTGATCGCCTCCAGGAGTTCGAGCATGAGGTCGGTGGCGACCAGCAGTTCATCGATATCGTCGGCCTTGGCTCGCGCGGTCACCAGTCCGAACGCGATGCGCAGGCCCTCGTGGTAGGCGCGCAGGATGGTGCCGAGCGGCACCGCCTCGCGGGCCCATTGTGCCGCCGCCTCCCTGACCTCGCCGAGCTGTTCATCACCGGGAACCGTCCGCTTGTCGAACATTTCGGCGGCCAGCGCCAGGCAGCTGCGGGTCAGCTTGGTGACATCGCCGCGCAACTGCTCGCCCGGCAGCGTGCGACACGGCGCCATACAGGTCGCGAAGTAACCGACCATGCGCGAGGCGACGCGGTCGGTATTGAGTAGGGGAATCGACGCGGGCTGGCCGCCGATCTCGAGGACAGGTTCCGTCGGCTCGACGGACAGATCCAGCGCGGAGAAGGTCATACACGTCGCTCCAGTGCCACATCGGACGTGATAGATCTGCGTCCGAATCGTTGCATCACTATACGAAATAGTTATGAACCACGGAAGACTACGCGAAATCTATTGCGGCGCGGCAACGTTGCGGATTGTCTACCTACGGGCATGTGCGGTGGTGGAAGCTTCAGCGCCCGGTGCGGGTTGCGAAATCCGTGACCAGCCGTCTTGACATCGGTCTCCGGGGACGGCCGTTGCCTGTGGTTCGCCCGCGTGGCCGTTCGTCCGGGGTTGGTCGGGCACCTGCCGAGTTTCTGTGTTTTCGCGCTGAACTACGGCAAGTCGACCGTGCTGGAGGTCCGTTCGATCCACAACATCACGCTCCAGGACGGCTGCGGTCAGGACATGCCCGATCACCTGTCGATGATGTACTGGCGGCGCACGGTATCCATTGCGCTGCGAGCACTCGACGCGGTCACATGCCCGGCGCGCATTGAACGGCTGGTTCATCGGCGGGGCGGCGGAATCTACGCCGCGCCCTGCTCGTTCCGCAGTGTGGAATCGATTACTACTGCGCCGCTGCGGATTTCGCGTTCTATTGCGATGGCGGCGTAGTGCTTGCCGCTGGCGCGCAGTTCGGCGATGCGTCGCTGCAATGCCTCGGTGCCGTAGGCGGCGGCGATGTCGGCGATCCCGAGTCGACCGGCAGCGCGTGGTTGATTCATGCGAATGCCCCTGTGGCTCTGGCGCCGAGAGATCCGATGGCGACAGCGGCACGGGCTCCCGGATGCGAAACTCCCTTGTCACGCATGAGTTTAGAGTGGTGTGTGTGCAGATGCAAGTACATTCGCACGAACATCGCTGTGTGCGAAGCTATTTGGAAGCTGCCCTGGTGAAGCCGTTGGGGTCGAGCGTTATTCGTCGTCTAGTCCGGCCGATAGGTAGGCCGCGGCGGCGAGCCACTGGCGGCACTGCGGGCCGTGCACCTCGTGCAGATGCAAGATCTCGCGGGCCTGCCGATAGGTGAGACCGAGCGGTTCGGCACCGCAGTCGAGTGGCGCGTACTCCGGCGCCGAGTATTGCCGCAGGGTATCGATCCCGGATCCGCCGGCGATCGTGGCCCCGTGCGGAGTTCGGAATGGCGTACTCATCTCGACCGCCCCTCGCGTCTACCGGATGGGGAGGTGATTGTGGTGACGCCGGCGCGAACTCCCTGCGTACCTCCCCGATTCTCGTTCCGAGTCTAGGCCGTCGGCACTTACAGATGCAAGTACATTTGCACGAACGACCAACAGAAATACAAACGGCGGTCGTCAGCCGGATGACCGATGACCGCCGTTGTGCCGCTTGCGCTTCAAGGCTTGCGCGCGACCGCTCCGTAGGCGGAGATCGGTCGGATCTCGCCGACCTCGGCGGCATCGGCGCGCCACTGGGTGATCGAGACGAATCCGGGCTCGACCAGTTCCAAACCGTCGAAGACAGCACGGATTTCGGCCTGGGGGCGGGGAACATAGGGTACGCCACCAGTGCCGGTGTAGTTCTCACACAGCGTCACATACTCTTTGCTGTCGTCGGTGCCGTCCCACATCACCAGGAAGCTGCCCGAGGGCACCGCGGCCACCACGGTGCGCACGATGCGCAGCAACTCGTCGTAGGACTTGGCATGGCCGAGTACGCCCATGAACATCACGCCGATCGGCTCATTGAAATTGAGCACGTTGCGGGCGTCGGCGATGATCTGCTCCGGATCGTGGTAATCGCAATCGACGTAGGTGGTTACGCCCTCGGGGGTCGTGCTGGTGAGCAGCGCCCGCGCCATGGTGAGGACCAGTGGATCGTTGTCGACGTAGACGACCTTCGACTCGGGCGCGACGCTCTGGGCGACCTCATGGGTGTTCTGCATGGTCGGCAGGCCGGTGCCGATATCGAGGAACTGACGGATGCCCTCCTCGCCCGCAAGGTAACGCGCAGCGCGAATGAGGAACTGGCGCGACTGTACCGCCATGGTGGTGATGTCCGGGTCCACCTCGACGCCGGCATCGCCGGCGATTCGGTCGATTTCGTAATAGTCCTTACCGCCCATCCAGTAGTTCCAGATGCGGGCGGAATGGGGGATGTCGGTCCGGATGAGCGGGGTGTTGTCGTCGGACATGGGGCTGGACTCCTCGGCGAGCTGATAAACGGTGAACCGGACTGCTCAGGCGGCGGGTGTCGCGATTGGGCTGGCGCGGCCGATGTGCACTGTGACAGTACAAGATTCGCGTCGACTCGAGCGGTGGGATCGAGGAGTCGATCACGCATTTCGGGCGCGTCACGCATAGCCCCGGACAGCACTTACACAACGCGGTGAACAGGGGTCACGAAGGGGACCGGCAGGTCTGAATTCTTTTGTGCCACATAGCGGAGCTTCGTGCTATCTTGCAGATGTTGGTGCAAATGCAAGAACGTTTGAGCGCACATCTGCAAAGCCGCTCGAGCGTACATCTCACACTGGAAGCCGAGGAGTGGGGAAGATGTTCGACACCGGTACACCCAAGATCAACGGCGCGTGGCGCAAGAGCTCGTTCAGCGGTCCGTCGGGCGGTAACTGCGTCGAGGTCGCGGAGGCGTCGGATGGTTCGATCGCCGTTCGCAATTCACGCGACCCGGAAGGTGGCATCCTGTTCTACACTCGACCGGAGATCGACGCGTTCGTGCGCGGCGCGAAGGCCGGGGAGTTCGACGACCTGACTAGCTGAGCGGTAACATAGGCGATCGGTGCGGTGTGTTTCGACGTGGTGTTTGTGACACACTGTGGTCAAACCCGAGTATCGGAGATGACTTCATGATCGCAGAACCCGGTGACGACGGTCGTGTGCAATCGGTTGTAGTGGAACGTGGTCCGACCGTATTGCGAATCGCGCTGGGCGGGCAGTTGCGTGACCTCCGGGTGAAGAACGGCATCACCCGTGAGGCCGCAGGTGACGCCATCCGCGGTTCACACGCCAAGATCAGTCGTCTCGAGTTGGGTCGCACCGGTTTCAAGGAACGCGATATCCGCGACCTGCTGACCCTGTATGGCGTCAGCGACGTTGAGGAGCGGGAGCGTTTCCTTGATCTGGCACGGCAGGCGAACGAACCAGGCTGGTGGCATCGCTACAGCGATCTGCTGCCATCCTGGTTCGGCACCTACCTCGGCTTGGAGCAGGCCGCGACGAAGATCCGTACCTACGAGGCGCACCTGGTGCCCGGGCTGCTGCAGACGCCCGAATACGCCAGGGCCGTAATGTCGCTCGGCTACGAGGACGCCGATATGGATCGCCGCGTGCAGGTGCGCATCCGTCGGCAGGAGGTGCTGCGGCGCGCCGATCCGCCGGTCATCTGGGCGATCATCGATGAGGCCGCGCTGCATCGGCCGGTGGGTGGTTCGCGGGTGCATCGCGAGCAAATGGAGCACCTGATCGAGTTGGCGGAACTACCGAACGTCACGGTGCAGGTCCTGCCGTATTCGGCGGGCGAGCACGCGGCCGCGGGTAGTTCGTTCAGCATCTTGCGTTTCGCCGAGTCCGAGTTGCCCGACATCGTCTATCTCGAACATCTGACCAGTGCGTTGTACCTGGATCGGAAACAGGATCTGGCACTGTACCTCTCGGTTATGGACCGGCTGAGTGTGCAGGCCGAGGCGCCCGGCGAGTCGCTGAAGATCCTCGCCGACTACGCCAAAAAAGCCTGATATCGCTATCGACCCGGCTCGCTGGAGTCGATAGTGCTCGTTTCGGCTGCGAACGCGTCCGCGGCGGCGAGATCGAAATCGCCGTGGTCGCTGCCGAGTCCGCGCGCGACGAGCGCGGCGACCGCATTGCCGAGAATCGCGGCAGCACGCAGATTCCGGCCGAGTGCGATGGCGCGGATGAAACCGGCGGAGAAGGCATCGCCGCAGCCGGTGGTGTCGACCACGTCGACGGCGAACGCGGGAATGTGCTGATGGTTGTCCGGACCGACGAGTAGGGCGCCGTGGGCGCCCCGAGTGACCGCCAGAATGCTTGCGCCCCTGTCCTGCAGAACTTTGCACCCCGCCATCAGATCGGTGGTTCCGGTGAAGCCGAGTACCTGTTCGTCATTCGGGAGAAAGTAGTCGGTATGCGGGAGGACCTCGGCGATGGCGTCGAGGCTGCCGAGCGAGCCGGGCGCGATCAGATCAACGGAGGTGCTGACGCCATTGTCCTTGGCATGACGCAGGATTCGCGCGGCATTGGCCGGCCCGATCAGCTCCGGTCCGCCGAGGTGCAGATGGTCGGCGGCGGCCAATGCGGCCCAATCGACATCGTCGAGGGTGTAGAACGGATTGGCGCCCAACAGGTGCAGGCTGGGGCGTTCGCCATTGAGGCGGACCGGCAGCACCGACGACGAGGTGGGCTGATCCTCCTTGCGCACCACCAGTTTCGTATCGATGCCCGCTTTGGCGAGCAGACCGAGCAGGATATCGCCGGAGGTGTCCGTGCCGATCGCGCCCGCGGTTCGTACGCTGGCGCCGAGTTTCGCCAGTGTCAGTGCGGTGCCTGCGGCCGTACCCGCCGGGGTGATGCGGATGTTCTCGACCAGGGCGGTCTGCTGCCCCTCGGGTATGGCCGCGACGGGTCGGACTAGGATGTCCAAAACATGTGCGCCCAAAGCGATTACGTTCATTCGGTGCCCTTCTCCAGCGGTTTGCGGGTGCCGTATCCGGTCCGTAGTGCCACCTCGACGACCGCGGCCTGCTGCTGTTCGGTGAGTTCGCGCGGCCTGCCGATTGTCATCGCGTCCAGATACAGTGCGCAGGCCCATTCCAGCAGCAGTGCGGATTCAACGGCACGGTCCAGCGACGCGCCGATAGTGACCGCGCCGTGATTGGCCATCAGCGCGGACTGCTTGCCCTGCAACGCCGTTCGCACCGCATCGGCGAGTTCGACGGTGCCGAAGGGATGGAACGGGGCGACTCTCGTCGTACCGCCGAGCAGCAACTGCTGGTAGTGGATGACCGGCAGTTCGTCGAGCACACAGGCGATGGCCGTCGCCTTGGGCGCATGGGTGTGCACGACCGCCTGCGTGGCAGAGCTGCGATAGATATCGAGATGCAAACCCAATTCGGACGTGGGTGCGTAGCGTCCCGCGACTACCTGGCCCGCCAAGTCGACCACGGTGACGTCCTCGGCGATGACCTCCGCGAGCACCGCACCGGTGGCCGTGACGGCGACCAGATCACCACAGCGCAGGCTTACATTGCCGGCGGTGCCGATCAGCAACCCGTGTGCGGCCAGGCGCTGACAGGCCGCAGCTACCTGGGCTCGCTCGGTTGGTGCGATGGAGGTCATCTGGATACTCTACCCAAACCTGAATATGATTCATATTACGTTCGGAGGAGGTAGTCCGTGCCGATCCGTGCACTACCCGAGGCGAGCCTGCGTCGCGTGCCGATTCAGGCGCGCAGTCGCGAGCGGTTGGCGCGGGTGCTCGAGGTGGCCGATCGCCTGATCGCCACGGAGGGCGTCGAGGCGCTGACCATGATCAGAGTGGCTGCGGAGGCACGGATTTCGGTCGGCTCGCTCTATCAGTACCTGCCGGATCGCGACGCCGTCATCGAAACCCTCGCCGCGGCCTATATCGAGCAATTGGAGGGCAAGGCGGCCATGCTGCTCGAGCTTGCACGCGTCCAGCGCTGGGATGATCCGATCGGCGTGCTGGTGGACGCTTTCGCCCGGGTTTACCGGGACGAGCCCGGCTTCCGCGCGCTGTGGTTCGGTAAGGACTTCAACGAGGCCGCACGAGCGGCCGATCGCGAGCACAAGCGCCGAATGGCGGTGACGCTGCGTGAGGTCATGCTCGCCCAGGGCGCCGTTGCCGATATCGAAGGACTCGATATCGCCTGTCGCGCCGCCCATCTGATGGGCGACGCCGTCCTGCAGGAGGCGTTCCGATCCGATCCAGACGGCGATCCGAATCTGTTGCGCGAGGCCAAGGTCGCACTGCGGGCCTATATGGCACAGTGGGCATCGCCGACCGGGGCATAACGCAATTCGGTTGCGCTGCTACATCATTGGACGCAGTGGTCGGTGCTTACCGATCACTGCTTGATGAAGCTGGAGGCGATGCGCCAGAAGGTCGTCGGCTGCAGGGTCTCGAGATCCCAGCCGTCGGCCATCGCATGCGCGGTGGTGACGATCCGGTCGATATCGAAATCGTGTCGAGTAGCCGCACCGGTTGACTCGACGGCATCGATGACGAACGCGACTGCGGTTTCTCGCGAGTACGCAGTACTGCGCTGTCCGCTTCGGGTCGACGGTGTGCTCATAGTTGTTATACCGTTCGCTGGCTGGTCGGCCAGTGCGGCATCGGCGATTCCGAGCCGGCCGCCGTGAAGTGGTTGGTCCATTCGAACGCCCCTGACGTCTGGCGACAGCAAACCTCTGGCGACATCGGCCCTCGGTTCACCCACGCGGCCTCCCCTGGTTGTCCCCTGTCATGCCTTGCGGGACTGAGTTTAGGTCGGTGTGCCTTTCATATGCAAGCACATCTGCACGATCGATTGTGCGTTCGCAGTTGGGTTTTCGCACCAGCTGATCTTCCGCGAACCGGCGCGGATGTGTAGCGAATTCGGCGCGATCATTTCGCATTGACCACCACATCGGTGCTGTAGTGAACCTGAGTGCCCGGCTCCACATATCGGTCGGCCGCGCCGCGCCAGGCCAGGAAATGCTCGGTAAAACGGTGCGCTTCGGCGGCCTCCTCATCGATATAGACCTGGTAGAGGAAAAACCGGTGCGGATCAACTCGGTCGGCGCACACATCGAATCGCAGGCAACCGGGTTCTTCGCGCACCGATGCGGCGGCACTGCGGCTGACCACATCGAGGAATTCACCGCGGGATCCGGGTCGCAGCTTCAGGGAAGTGATACGGCTGAACACGGTTATGTTCTCCAATCTAGCGGCGAAAAATATCAATCGGTAAGTGCTGCACCGCCTTCGGCGATCGGCTGGCTACCGATATCCGAGACCGCACGCGTTACGGAAATGTCGCCTGCGACGAGCTCCAAAGTGGTGCGCGCGGTATGCGGCGCGGGCAGAATTTCGGCGAGGACGGCGGCGACGTCGGCACGGGCGATGCTGCCGAAGGGCAAGGGTGGCGTGCTCAGCAGTACCCGGTCGGTCGCGGCGGTATCGAGCAGCTGGCCAGGGCGCAGGATCGTCCATTCGAGATCGCGGGCGCGCAGATCGTCCTCGGCCTGGGTCTTGGCGTCGATATAGGCGGCCCAGACCTCATCGGTGCCCGGTGCGGGCGGCTTACCCGCGCCCATGGTCGAGATCTGCACGAACCGTCGGACACCGGCCGCTTCGGCGGCATCGGCCAACAGCACCGAACCACCCTTGTCCACTGTGTACTTGCGGGCCGCCCCGCTGCCCGCCCCGGCGCCCGCCGCGAAAATCACAGCGTCGGAACCCTTTACGACGGCGGCGAGCTCGGCCGCCGTACTGTGCTCGAGATCGAAGACGACCGGTCGTGCGCCGGTGGCCGCGACCTCGTCCGCATGGTCGGCATTGCGGATGAGGCTGTCGACCTCGTCGCCGCGCCCGGTGAGTATTTCGCCGAGCAGTAGTGCGATCTTTCCGTGTCCGCCTGCGATGACGACGCGCATATGGGTCCTTTCGGGGCCGTAGCGATTGCTTGCAGGTCGCTCGAAATGGTCAGCAGCGATTGCTTGCAGGTCGTTCGAAATGGTCAGCGTTCGGGTCCTCCGGGGTTACACGATGCCTGGATGGTGGCCTGATAGCCGACTACCGGACGCCAGGGTTCGAGATTCCAGCTCTCCTTATCGGGCTGCACCATGCGGGCCCAGACCCAGTGACAGACGAACTGGTCGCGCATGCCGGGTGTATCGGCATCGGGGGACTGCGTGAGTACCTCCTGCCACGCCCGTCCCTCGGTGTTCGGGAAGGCCTCGCGCCGCCCCGCCTCGGTGGGGTAGACCAGCAGGCGGGGACCGTCGACGCCGTCGGTCCAGGTGGTGTGATCGATGAGCGGCATACCGGCGTAGGGATCGACGCTGGGAAATGCGGCAAGAGGGGTGCTGGATGCTGGTGCGGCCGTCATCGTAGTAGTCGTCGCTGCGGCCGACGGTGTCTCGTCGGAGCCGCATGCCGCGACGGCCGGGACCAGCGCGCCGCAGCACAGCAGCACGGCGCCCCACCGTGCCCGTTCGGTAGTCCGCTGGGTCAACGTCGATCCTCCCGCATGGTGTCCACCATCCGAGAGTAGTCATCGTGCGGCGGCGCAACAGTCATACCGGGAAGGCCGCCCGGTGGTTTACCGCAGCGGTGCCGCGGCCGCCGTCAGTGCCACAGCGAGCGGCACGGCAGACGGCGCAGCCCCGGTCGTACCCTGCTGTCGACCGTCACAGTAAGTCCGGCGTTGACCGCGGCCGAGGTGAATTCCCAGGCCTCGGTTCGGGTGGCGGCGTACTCGAGCACTAGTGCGTCCTCGGGGGTCGGACCGTCGAAGTAGACGGTGACCCGTCGCGTCGGTGGATCCTGGATATCCATTGGATACACCGAGTTGCGCTCGGCGGAATCCGCTCCAGTTTTCACAGTGCCGTCCATGCCACCGTCTCCTTCCGACCCGACTCGCCGCGTCGATAGGTGTGACGGTAAGTCGCGCACCAGGGTGTCGCACATAGTCCGGCCGATCGGCTGGACATGTCACAGACACGACACCTCGCGATCGGAGACAGTCACGAAGGCACCGGACCCCCGACCACGGTTCGAGCATCCGAGAGTTGTGATTTCTCAAAACATTTCGCTTGCCCTTTGCCTTCGCGACGACCGCGATCGACTATGTTCGCAACGTTGGACCAAACTCTCTCCCGGAGGCAATACGTCGATGAGACAGGCCCCACGTAGACCGATTCGCGCACTTCGCGGCGTGCTTCGAGTGACCGAAAAACAGTCGCTGGCCATGGCGATCGGTCTGCTGATGGTGCTGACGGCGACGGCAGGCGCCGCCCACACCACACCCCTGTATCCCACCCCTGATCCCGACCCCTTCTACGCGACACCGTCCGATCTGGCGGATAAGAAACCCGGTGATGTGATCGCGACGCGGGTGATGCCGCCGCTGGCGATCTTCCCGGATACCACCGTGACCGTCGTACGCTTCCGCTCCACCAGCTCCGAGGGGCAGCCGATCGCGGCGACCACCACGGTGCTCACTCCGAAGTCGCACGCCCCGGACGGCCCCTTGCTCTCCTACCAGCACATCATCAACGGGCTCGGCGCCGAGTGCTCGGTATCGCGCGTGCTCTACACCGGCGATCCGAACCTCATCGTCCGGGAGGCGCCGGGCTGGAATGTGCTGCTCTCGCGCGGCTGGAGTGTCGCGCTGCCGGATCACCTCGGTCCGAATTTCGCATACGGCGCGGCCAAATTGGGCGGCATGATCACCCTCGACGGTATCCGCGCGGTGAAGCAGGTCGCCCAATTGCAGGTGCAGCAGAGCCCAGTATCGATGGTCGGGTATTCCGGTGGCGGCATGGCCACCGCATGGGCGGCCGCGCTGGCGCCGAAGTACGCACCGGATCTGGAGATCGCCGGAGCCGCGATGGGAGGTGTGCCGATGAACCTGGTGACCATGCTGGAGACCCTTGGTCTCAACTCCCATCCCGTCTTCGGACTCGCCCTGGCTGCGGGACTCGGCCTGGAGCGGGAGTATCCGGACCGCTTCCCGCTCAGCGACCAACTCAACGAGCGTGGACTCGCCGCCCGGGCCGCGATCGCCAACAGTTGCACCAATGACATCCTGGCCACGGGCGCGGGGCGCGGGGCGCTGGACTTCGCGAAGTCCACCTCGATGATCAACGACGACACCGCACGCGCGGTGGTCGAGGAGAACAGCCTCGAACTCTACGACGGCGTGCCGAAAACGCCGATCTTCGAATGGCATTCGCCGATCGATGGACTCATTCCCGTCGATGCGGTGGTGAATACCGATAAGCGCTGGTGCGCGGCCGGGGCACGGATACAGTCCGAGCAGATCCCGGTACCCGATCATCTCACCGCCGCGGTCCTGGGCATTCCGGCGGCGCTGAACTGGTTGGACGCGCGATTCCGAGGGGAGGTCGCGCCGAGCAACTGTTAACGAGCACAAACACACTGGTGCGATCCGGCGGATGCCGGATCGCGACCGAGCCGGATCCATATTGCTGGACAAGTGGATTCGGATCGGATTGTTGCGATTCGGCGACGTGACACACACAACTCGGGCACGGCGGGGTATCCGCGCGAGTCGTCTCGGCTAGCCTGACTGCCTGGCCTCGGTACTCAGGGGCATTTCGGGCGTCGAAGGCACCATAAACCCCGGGCGCCAGGGAAACCCGACGTTGCACCCTGGGGCGTGTGTCAATGAGCTGTCTGCGTGTCATCGTTTTCGCGCTGTTGCTGGTGTGTCCGGCCGCGATGGGGAAGGCGGCGGCCGAACCGCCGCCCGCACCGGCCCCGCCCGCGATCCCCGGCCTGCCCGCATTGCCGATTCCGACCGATGCCGCTTCGATATTGCCGGATCTGCAGCAGTGGATCGATGGTGTCATTCCGCCGCCACCGATCGCTGCGGGGCCGCATCTCTCGGGTCCGATGCAGGAGGCCACCACCTTGACCCCGGCGCTGGCCGCCCTGCGTCAAGCCTCGGCGCCGAGCGCCGTCGGTGACCCGATCTTCGACGCATGGCCGGCGGATCTGGACGATTACGTGCCGGGTGAGCTCGTCGAGGTGCGCGATATCAGCGCGACGGCCGCGCCGCTGGTGCTGGTGCCGATGCGGCAGGCGCTGCTGTTGAAATACCGCACCACCGATTCGCAGAGTGCTGCGTCGTATGCCACCGCGACACTGATCATTCCGGCCACCGCATGGCCCGGTCCGGGGAGCCGACCAGTCGTGGTGAACAACTTGCCGATCGACGCGCTCGGGCGGGACTGCACGCCGAGCTACACCTTCTCGCACGGCTGGTCACGCAATACCAACATCACCGACTTCCTACCGCCCACAACGCAATTGGCGGCACTGCGCGGGTACGCGGTGCTGATTCCGGACCACGAGGGACCGTGGATGGCCTACGCGGAGCCCTACGTCGCCGGACATGCCGTGCTCGATGCCATTCGCGCGGTGCGCGGATTGCGTCCCGATGAATTCGGCGACAGCAGATTCGGTATGACCGGCTACTCCGGCGGCGCCATCGCCACCAAGGGCGCGGTGCAGCTGATCGACAGCTACGCGCCGGAACTGGCCGGATCGATTGTCGGTGCCGCGCTCGGTGGTGTGCCCGCCGACTACGAAATCCTCGGGCGCAGCATGAACGGCAACCTCGCCTCGGGGGTCTTCCTGGCCGCGACCTTCGGGGTCGGCCGGGAGCGCCCGCAGATCCTGGCCAGCATGAACAACCTGGCGCAGTGGGCGGCGACGTCACCACTGAAAGATCTGTGCGGCAGCGTATTCGGTGCGGTCGGGTTGCTGATGCTACCGATCGATATCGCTGCCAGGATTCCGGATCCGCTGCACTCCGAGGTCGCCACCGAGATCTATGACGTGACGCGGATGACCGGGATGAAGTCCGCGACACCCCTCTACATCTACAACGGTGAGCAGGAATTCTGGATTCCGGCCGAGGGTGCGCGCAACCTCTACCAGGAGCAGTGTGGCCTCGGCGTCTCGGCGGTGTATCGCAGCGTCCTCGGTGAACACATCATCGCCGGGGCACTCGGCTATCCGGACGCGATGACCTGGCTGGATCAGCGCTTACAGGGTGCGCCCGCGCCCGATGAATGTTAAGAGACTTATGGCGACCTGCTCTTAGTGTTGCATGCCGCGTGGGGGTCGCGATGTATGACATGTGACGTTCTCGAGTGGATCCAAGCAGGCCAGCGCGATGGTGGGGCGCCATTATCGGATGTCCGACCATTATGAGGTCGGGCGCGAGAAGATTCGCGAATTCGCCCGTGCGGTTCGCGGCCGCCATCGCGCACATTGGCATGAAGACGCGGCGTGGGAACTCGGCTACGACGGGCTCGTCGCACCGCCCACCTTCTCCTCGATCATCTGGCCGCTGCTCCAGCGCAGGATGTTCGATTCGGTGCTGACCGGTTATGACATCAGTCAGGTGCTGCAGACCGAGCAGCGCATCCGGGCGCACCGGCCGCTGGTCGTCGGTGATCAACTGCGCTGTGACTCCTATGTCGAATCGTTCCGGCAGGTCAGCGATATGGACTTCATGGTCATCCGAAATGTGCTGACCAACCAGTACAAGGAACTGCTGCAAACAGCGCACACGACCGTGGTTGCCCGCACCGACGCCGAAGTGGCCACCGATCTGGTCACCGCGGTCGACGGCGTCATCATGAGCGGTGAGGCGTTGTCCCACCGGCGGGACGCGGCCCGGCGCTCGGCAGAGCCAGCGTTCGACGGCGGCATGATCGAATGCTTCGACGAGGTGTTGCCCGATGGTGGTGTGGACGAGGCTCCGGTGCGTGTGCCGCGCGGGTTGGCGTTCGACGAGCTGCGGATCGGTACCGAACTTCCTGCCCGCGTCGTGCCGCTCTCGCGCGGTGATCTGGTGAATTATGCCGGGGTATCGGGTGATTCGAATCCGATTCACTTCAGCGAGCATGTCGCGGTCGCCGCGGGACTGCCCGATGTGGTCTCGCATGGCCTGCTGACCATGGGTCTTGGCGCGAGCTATCTCACCGACTGGCTCGGCGATCCGGCCGCGATCAGCGAATACGGTGTGCGGTTCGCCGGATTCGCCCCCGTCTCGGCGACCCGGCAGTGCGAGATCGAATTCCGCGGGCGGGTCAAGGCATTGGATCCGGACCGCCGCGCGGCGACCATCGCACTCACCGCGAGCTCGCGGGGTCGCAAGCTGTTCGGCCGGGCAACCGCCCAGGTGCTGCTGCGCTGAACCGGATAAGTTCCGCAATGTAGTTGCAGATGTACGAATGCTTCTGGAAATGGGGCATTTTGGTTCTAGTAGGTTGCGGCTATTTCATGGCAGACTCATCGAATGCGTGCTTCGCAAGTGCGACATTCATTTTCAGGCAGGGACCCTGCTGCCGACGGCGGGCCGACCGTGCTGCGGATGATGCTCGGCAGTCGGATGCGACGGCTGCGCGAGGCCTGTGACATCTCCCGCGAGGATGCGGGTGAGGCGATCCGCGGTTCGCATTCCAAGATCAGCCGACTGGAATTGGGCCGCACCGGGTTTCGGGAACGCGATCTGCTCGATCTGCTTACGCTCTACGGGGTCACCGACCCCGAAGAGCGCGAGGAGTTCACGGAGCTCGCGCACCAGGCCAACGCCTCGGGCTGGTGGCATCGCGACAGCGACTGGTTGCCGAAATGGTTCGACACCTATCTCGGACTCGAGCAGGCCGCCAAACTGATCCGCGGTTACGAGCCGAGGGCGGTGCCGGAACTGCTGCAGACCGCGGACTACGCGCGGGCATTGCTGTCGATGGCCCATCCGGCCGAATCGGCGGAGGCGATCGCGCGGCGGGTCGCGTTGCGGTTGCGCCGTCAAGAGATCTTGCGTCGCCCGCATCCGCCGCAGCTGTGGCTGATCGTCGAGGAAGCGGCGCTGCGTCGGCCCATTGGCGGGTCGACGGTGTGGCGGGCCCAGCTCGAGTATTTGCTGCGCATCGCCGAGGAGCCGCATATCACCGTGCAGGTGCTGCCCGATCACGTCGGTGGTCCGGCGTTGGCAGATGGTGCGTTCACCATGTTGCGCTTCGCCGAAGCCGATCTCCCCGACATCGTCTATCTGCAGCAACTCACCAGTGCGCTCTATCTGGACAAGACCGCCGACCTCGACGCCTATCGCGCGGTGGCCAACCAACTATCGGTCCATGCCGCGCCACCGGAGTACACCCCTGGATTGCTGCGCGCTCTGTGCGAACGGCATCCGGAGACGCTCGATCATCCGGCCGTGCCTGGCGATTCGCGGTGATACGCCGAAAACAATAAGCGGAACAATCGGACTCGGCGTGGTGCGATGCTACGCCGGGTTGGTCAAGTGCGTACGGTCTGATGCCGGGTCTCATACGATAGAAGACGCACACGTCCCGTGGACGAAGGTGTTGACAATGACCGACGATGCCGCGCCCCCAACACGGCTCGACTGGGAGATCGATCAGAGCAGACCGAGTATCGCCAGGGTGTATGACTATTTGCTCGGCGGTAAGGACAACTACCTCGTCGACCAGGAGGTCGGTGATCACTTCAAGGTGAACCTCCCCGGTTCGGTGGCGATCGCCTTCACCGGCAGGCAGGCGCTGATCCGCGGGGTGCGCGATATGGCCCGCGCCGGTATGCGGCAGTTCATCGACTTCGGCAGCGGCCTGCCGACCGCCGACAATGTGCATCAGGTCGCGAAGCGGCACGCCGCCGACGCACGGGTCGTCTACGTCGACAGCGATCCGATCGTGCTCGCACACGGCCGCGCGCTGCTGGCCACCGATAAGAACACCACGGTGATCCAGGCGGACGCCCGGGATCCCAAGTCGATCCGCGATCATCCCGACATTGCGCGACTGATCGATTTCGACCGGCCTGTCGGCGTCATCTTCAGTTCGATCCTGCACCACTTCAATGACGACGAGGATCCGGCGGCCGTGGTGCGCTTCTGGAATGCCCACGTTCCATCCGGCAGTCAGGTATTCATCACACACTTCCGCTCCGGTCACAATTCCGAGACCACGGCCGCCGAACAGAAACTCCAGTCCACCTTCGGGCGCGGCCGCTGGCGAGATATCGAGGAGATTCGCGGGCTTTTCGGCGACCTGGAAGTCCTCGAACCCGATATCGTCCCGTCGGCGCAGTGGCGACCAGATACGCCCGCGGGCGACGCGGCATCGGTCGGTACCGGCTGCCGTGAGCTCACCGTCTGGGAGCAGCTCATCGTCACCGGCCTGGCACGCAAGCCCTGACGCGAATCACACCGAACTAATGTCTCGATGGGACAATAGGGAGTAGACTACGCGATATGGGTATCGACGACGAAGTCGACCTCGACGGCCGTCGGCTGCGTACGCTCCGCAGCCGCGCGGCAATGTCGCGCGCCGCATTCGACCTGCTCAATGAGCGAGGGTTGGGATCGGTGGCTGTCGAGGACATCGCCGAGCGCGCCGGGGTCACCCGGCGAACCTTCAGCCGTCATTTCTCCTCCATCGAGGATGCCGTACTCGGCGAAATCGACCAGGACGTGCACCTGTTCAACGAAGCGCTGTGCCGCCGCCCGGCAGACGAGTCGCCGCTGGTCGCCTACCGCAATGCCCTGCACGACTGGCTGGCCGCCGAACATACCGGTCCGAAGGCGGCGCGCTTGGCCCGCCGCTGGGCGCTGTTCCAGCGCTTCGAGGCCGAACCGACGCTGGCCGCGGGCTATCAGCGCATCCGACTCGACGGGCAGCGCGAATCCGTCCGGATCATCGCCGCAAGACTCGGTGTCGATCCCGCGGTCGACCGGCGGCCAGAGGCAGCCGTCGCGGCTGGGACTGGACTGCTCATCGTCGCCCTGCAAGTCTGGGGCGCGGGCACCGACACCGACGGATTACCCGATCTCATCGACACATTCTTCGACACCCTTCACGGGCTGACAGCTGAATTCCAGAGCGAGGTGTCATCGTCATGACCGCAGCAACCGGGTCACCGAGCGTCGTCCGCCGCACCTGTCGCCGGGTCGGCTTGGATCGAAATCCGATGCGTCGCCGTGAGGATCGCCTGCAACTGGCGGTCGCCGCGGTACTCACGCTGTTGTTCCTGATCATCGCTCCACTGCTGTCGATGGCGGTCGGCGGCCGGATCTATCAGACCGAAGACCGCATCGCGCGGGCCGAAGCGGCGCGGTTGCACGAGGTCGACGCGACGGTGATCGAGGTCGGAAAGGCGCCGCTCTACGCGCCGATTACCCCGGCTCGGGTGCAGTGGCGCGACGCCGACGGTGTCACGCATACCAGTGACTACCAGGCCACCGGGGTAATGAAAGCCGGTGCGACCGTGAAGATTTGGCTCGACGGCTCCGGCAAGGTCGCCGAGCCGCCGTCGGATACCCGGGCACTGAGCAAGGCATTGCTGATCACTACCGGCATGGTCTTCGGGATCGCCGTCTGCTTCGGCTGCGGCTATGCGCTGTTGCGCCGCGCGCTCGATCGGCGCAGGGCCCGGTTGTGGGAGTCCGAATGGGCCACGGTGGAACGCATGTGGGGCAACCACGGGACGCGTCCGGATCAAGCCTAGTGCGCGAGTGCGGCGTTCCCACTCGGAGCGGGTAGGGACACTCTCGGTCGGCACGCCGCATGCCCGGCGCTCGCGCGGCGAACACAGGTCGGGCACCGATGACGTTAGGGCACAGCGCTAACGGGCCGCACGGCGTGCGAATCAGCCTCGGATATCACACGACCGATGGCCGTTCGCGCTGTGACACAACACAAACCGGGCCTAAACCGGGAAGAGGCTGTGCTTGCGCGGGTTGTGCTTCCTGACCGCGCCCTTCTCCCGCAGCAGGCGCAGGGCCCTGCGGATCTCCAGTCGAGTCTGCGAAGGCTCGACCACGGCATCGATGTAACCGCGTTCGGCGGCGGTCCAGGGGGTGGCCACGGTGGCGTTGTAGAAATCGATCATCTGCTGACGCACGGTGGCGCGCTGGTCGGGCGGGGTCGCCTCCAGCTGCCTGCGGCCGATGATGCCGACCATGCTCTCGGCGCCCATGACCGCGATCTGTGCGGTGGGCCAGGCCAGGGCGAGGTCAGCGCCCAGCGGTTTGCAGCCCATCACCGCATAGCCGCCGCCGTAGGCCTTGCGCGTCACGATCGAGACGATCGGCACGGTGGCCTCGATCACCGCGCGGAAGAACCGGCCGCCGCGCTTGATGACGCCGTTGCGTTCCTCTTCGAGACCGGGCAGCACACCGGGGGTGTCGACGACGAAGATCAGCGGCAGGCCGAAGGCATCGCACAGCCGGATGAAATATGCCGCCTTATCCGAGCAGAATCCGTCCAGCGCGCCGCCCAGTATCTGCGGCTGGTTGGCCACCACGCCCACACTGCGACCGTCGACCCTGGCGAATCCGGTGATCAGGTTCTGGGCGGTACCAGCGCTGATCTCGTGGAAATCGCCGTCGTCGAAGATGCGCAGTAGCACCTCGTGCATGTCGTAACCGGACCGGTCGGAATCCGGAATGATCGAGTTCAGCTCGAGGTCATGGGCGGTGGTCTCCGGCTCCAGGCCCGGATTCACCACCGGAGCCTGTTCCAGGCAGCTCGACGGCAGATAGCTCAGATAGTTGCGGACCCAGTCGAAGGCGGCCTGCTCGTCGGCGGCGACATGGTGCACCGTGCCGTTGGCCTGCAGGGCTGCGGCGCCGCCCAGATCGTCGGCGCTGACCACCTCGCCCGTCACGCCCTTGATCACCTCCGGGCCGGTGACGAACATATACGACTTCTCGGTCGCGACCAGCACATCCATATTGATCGGGCCGTATACCGAACCGGCCGCGCATTTGCCGAGCATGACCGCGACCATCGGCACGAAGCCGGACAGATCCTCCTGGCGTCGGCACATCAGCGCGTACCAGGCCAGCGAGGTCACCGCCTCCTGGATCCGGGCGCCGCCGGAATCGTTGATCGACACCACAGGGCAGGCGTTCTCCTGCGCGAATTCCATTGCGGCGGCGACCTTACGGCCGAACATCTCGCCGACCGAACCGCCGTGCACGGTCTGGTCGTGGGCGATGACGACCACCGGCCGGCCGTCGATGTAGCCGCGGCCGGTGACCACACCGTCGCCGTACATGCCGTTGGTGCTGCCCGGCTGGCGCACCAGTGCGCCCATCTCCACGAAGGAGCCCTGATCCAGCAGCATGCGCACGCGCTCGCGCGCACTCGGTATCCCCTTGGTCTTGCGTTTCGCGATACCGGTCTCGCCAGCGGGTTCCTCGGCGAGCTCCAGGATGTCCCGGAGTTCCCCCAGCTTTTCTCGCGTGCCGCTCATATGGTCTTATGCCATCCTTCGACTCGTCGCTTGTACCGTCCGGGTTCACCGAACGGTACAAGGCGCTCGATGCTATCGGGCGCACGACCCGCAGCACAGGGATTCCAATTCAGTCATGGGACAGCTCACCGGTTTGGTTTGCCGTCCTCGAGTGCCGTCGGTGGATCCTTGTCAGGCGTTACAGCCGTCGTACGGGGTGGCGCACCGACGTCAGTGTCCCCGTGGTGTACTCCGATCTCATCCGACCATATCCGATCATTCGAACCACCGGAAATATGCGATCGAGAATCGCTCCGCCGCTTGTGATTTCGTCCAAGCTGGCCGGCACGGGGTGATGACTTTCCTAATTGAAGGAGCAGGTACGCGATTTTCGGTCCGATCACCACTAGCCTTTCGGAGTCATGGTGGGCAAACATGCTGATTCGGGCAGGAAGAGCCTGGAATCGAAACTGGTCGAATATTTGACTTTTCAAGCCGGGCGCGCGCAGCGCGGAGATCTCGGTACTATCACGCGCACATGTCTGGCCGAGGCGGCGCAAGTACTCGAACCGCAGTTGGCTGCGGTCGCCGAGCAGCCGGCGGTGATTACCGGATCAGCCGCGCGCTGGGCGCGCGAGGGGGTAGCACTGGAAACCGTGCTGAACGCCTATCACGATGGCGTGCGCGTCGGGCTGGGATTTCTCGCCGAACAGGCGGCGGACGAGGATGCCGATCAGGTGGCGGCCGCGGCGGGATTGATCGTGCGTGTGCTGGAAATGGTGACCAGGGCGACATCGACGGCTTATCTGGATGAACACCGCCAAGTCGCTCGGGAGCAGCAGACCGCCGCGCAGACCCTGGTATCGGCGCTGCTCAGCGGGTATGGCGTTGCTCGGCTGGCCGGTCGCGCCGGTATCAGCGTCGCCGCGGCGTACCAGGTGGTCGCCCTCGCGATTCCCGCACATCCAGACGAGCGAAGACCCGGACTCGGTGCTGCGTCCGCGGCCCGCCGCAAGCTGCGCCGGGTCCAGGCCGCGCTGGCGATGCCGCTCGGCTCCCGCGCGCTGTCGCTGCTGTCCGATGACGGCGGCACGGTGCTGGTGCCGATCGACGAGATATCCGCGATGACACCGCTCGCGCTCACTCCGGATGTACTCGAGTTGGTCAGCGAGGCCGCCGAGGTGCCGTTGACCGCGGTGGTGGCCTCCGGCGAGACCGCCCGGATTCCCGAATTGGCCGGGTCGGCGCAGGAACTGCTCGCCCGAGTCCTCGCCGAGGGGCGCCCGGCGGGACTCTACCGGCTGGCCGACCTGCCGGGTTGTGACGGCTTCCAGCCTGGTCGGCGGCCTGTCGTCACCTCACCCAATGATCGACGAATCACTCGTTCGGCCTGAACTGGTCCACCTATCTTCGATTCGGGGTGAACAAAAGGAGCACGTGTGACGACCGCGTTGACCGATCTCGATATTCTGCGCGAACTGGATCCCGTCGCCGAAAGTCAGCTCGACGAGCATCTGCGCAAGGCCAAGGCATGGAATCCGCACGATTATGTGCCATGGGACGACGGCCGGAATTTCGCGGCCATGGACGGTATCGACTGGGATCCGGAACAATCGAAACTGTCGGAGGTCGCGCGGACCGCCATGGTGACCAACCTGCTGACCGAGGACAATCTGCCCTCCTATCACCGGGAGATCTCGGAGTCGTTCTCACTGGATGGTGTCTGGGGCACTTGGGTCGGGCGCTGGACCGCGGAGGAAAATCGGCATGCGATCCTCATGCGCGATTATCTGGTGGTCACCCGCGCGGTGGACCCGGTGGTCCTCGAACAGGCCAGAATGGCGCATATGACATTGGGTGTCGTGAGACCGGAGAAGGGGCCGCAGTTCCTGCGCTCGGTCGCATATGTGACACTGCAGGAACTGGCGACCAGAATAAGTCACAGAAATACCGGTGCGGCCTGTAATGAGCCCATCGCCGAGCGTATGCTGCAACGGATTGCCGCCGACGAGAACCTGCATATGATCTTCTACCGCAACCTCAGTGCCGCCGCCCTCGACCTCGCACCCGACGAAGCCCTGCGTGCGATCACCGATATCGTCACGCGGTTCCAGATGCCCGGACTCACCCAGCCCAACTTCCGGCGAAATGCGGTGGTGCTGGCCAAGAACGGCATCTACGACTTACGTCAGCACCTGGATGTCGTGCTGCGTCCGGTGCTGCGCGCCTGGAATGTCTTCGAACGCACCGATCTTTCCGACGACGGCGAGCGCGCCCGCGACGAACTCGGCGCCTTCCTCGACGAGTTGGAAGTCAAGGCAACACGTTTCGAGGAGCAGCGCGACCACGCGGCGGCCAGACAGGCAGAGCGAGCCGCCCTCGTACTATGAGTCTTCGAGCACCGATCACCGCGACGGCGATGGCCCTCATCGCCGTGCTGGCGTCCGTGCCCGCACTCGCGGATCCGCCCCCCATTGATCCGGCCATGACACGGACCGGAACGATCAGCATCGAGACGGTCGGGCCGCGCCACGAACGTTTCGCCGTCGCCTCGGCCGCCATGCGCCGGGTTATTACGGTAGATGTGTTGCGCGGGAGCGGTTCCGGACCGCGTCCATTGCTGTATTTGCTCGATGGCGTCGACGGCGAGGCGGTCTCCGGATGGCTGACCAAGGGGCGTGCGGCGGAGTTCTTCGCGGACAAGCCGGTCGATGTGGTGTTGACCAGCGGTGGCACTGGAAGCATGTACAGCGACTGGATGCGCCGCGACGCCACCCTCGGACTCAATCGGTGGGAAACCTTTCTCACCGACGAACTGCCGCCGATTATCGAATCGTATCTGAAAACCGATGGGCGCCGGGCGATCGCGGGTGTGTCGATGGGGGCGCAGGCGGCCATGATGCTGGCCCAGCGGTATCCTGGCTGGTTCCGCGCGGTCGCGGGGATGAGTGGATGTTATTCCACTGCAGACGATCTCGGTCGTGCCGTCACCACGATTACCGTCGCGTCGCGCGGTGGCAATGTCGACAACCTCTGGGGCCCGCCCGGATCGCCGGAGTGGCGTGCGCACGACAGCCTGCTCGGCGCTACACAGTTGCGCGGCACCACGATCTACCTGTCCGCGGCGAGCGGCCTGCCGACCGACGCCGACCTCGTCGCGGTATCGCACTCCTCGGACCTCGTCGAAGCCTTGAAGACGGCGGGCGGTGGTCTGGCCCTCGAGGCCGGTGCGCGCTCGTGTACCGAACGCTTCGCCACACGACTGGCCGAGCTCGATATCCCGGCCACCGTCGATTACGCCCCGACCGGCATGCACACCTGGCCCGATTTCGAGGCCCAACTGCCGCGGGCCTGGCGCGTGCTCGCACCGGCGCTCGGCCTGCCCGACCCGCACTGATTCGCGCGTCCTCGGCCGGTGAGCCTTGCCTCGGTGTGTCGCGTCGGTTGCGCGGAGCGTGGTCGAGGAGAAGCAGAATCGCATCGTGGAAATTCTCGCCAGCGCGATTCCGTTGCGGCAGTTGCTGATCGGGAAGGTGATCGGCAATACGATCATGGCATTCGGACAGCTCGCGCTCTTCGTCGGCGCCGGGCTGATCGGTTCGACGTTCACCGGCAAGGGTGATCAGGTGAGCGAAATCGCTGGCGCCGCAGGCTGGTTCATCGTCTTTTCGTCGTCGGTTTCCTGGCTCTTGCGAGTCTGTGGGCGGTCGCCGGTTCGCTCGCGACCCGCAGCGAGGACATCCAGTCCACCGCGACACCGCTGTCGTTGCTGATCATGCTGGTGCTCTTCACCGGTATCTTCCTGTCCGGCACCGCTCGGGTGGTCGCGTCCTACGTGCCGGTGCTGTCCATTGTCGCCATGCCCGCCCGCCTGGCCGAAGGCACCGCATCCTGGTGGGAACCACTGGTAGCGCTGACCCTCATGGCGACCGCGACCTACGGCATTGTCGTGATCGCGGAGAAGATATATCGCCGCTCGCTGATGCAAACCCAAGGGCGACTGACGATTCGACAGGCGCTGAAGGTGGAGGACTAACCGGAAAGCGTCGTGGTGGTATAGGCGTTGTCGCGCAGGAGCTCGGCCAGGACCCGCCCCACCGTGAGGTGTACGAACAGGTCGCGAGTCAGGTTCGGGGGCCGGTGATTTCGAGTTCTTGGAGGGTGGGGTGGGTGGGGGCAGTGAGTTCTAGGCGGATGTAGCGGGTTGAGAGGGAAGTGGGGAGGGAGCCGGTGGTTGGGTCGGGGGTGATGGGGGTCCAGGTTCGGTTGTCGGGGGAAGTGGTGAAGGTGGTTGGGGTGGGGGTGGTCCAGTGGGGGAGGATTCGGTCGATGTGGGTTTCCTGGCCGAGGTCGACGGTGAGGGTGGCGGTGGGGGCGTTGGGGGACCAGCCGGTGGCGGGGGTGCCGTCGACAGCGGCTTCGGCGTATTTGCCCGGCTCGTCGGAGCTCGTGGTGACCGGTTTGCAGCGGGCGAGGTTGTCGGTGGGGCTGCGGTCGGGGCGGCGGGTCGGGATGGTCAGTTCGCTGTCCAGGCGGTGGGTTTCGGTGTCGGTTCGGACTTGTAGGGGTTGGCCGCTGGTCAAGGTCAGTTCGGTGTCGTCGGGGCCGATGGTTGCGTCGAAAGTTCGGCCCTGCCAGTGGATTCCATGGATGGTAAGACCCTCGTGGAGTTCGGGTGGCAGCGTGGGCGCGATGCGGATTTCGTCGGTGTCGAAGCGCAGGCCGAGCAGGCCGTTGGTGAAGGTTTGTAGGAAGCCGCCTGCCGCGGTGACGAATGTGAAGGCGGGCGCACCGGCCAGTGGATCTTTGGCTCCGACCTTGGCGCCGCGAGCCTCCGCGAATTGACCGAAGGGGGCACGGACGAATGGGCGGGCGGCGCGTTCGAGGTAGGTGTCGGTAGCGCAGCCGGGAACGCCGATCTTCGCCGCATCGATGGCATGCACCGAATCGGTCATCGCCGGACCGTCGGGATCCGTTCGCTCCGAATAGTATTCGAGCACATTGGCCGCGACATCCGGCGGCATCGGCCAGTCCAGCGGGTAGATGAGCAGCACGGTGTCGGCCTGTTTGATGGGAGTGCCGGTGTAGCCGTCGAATTGGACGAATATCCGCTGATTCCCATCGAACGGCATACGCAGACCATCGGCGATCGCGGTCCACTCGGGCGGGCGCGGTATGCCCAGAATCTCCGCCGCGCGTGCGGCATTGCGCAGGGCCAGGGCGGCGACGGCATTGGTGTAGACCGCGTCGTTCACCCCGTTGCTGTACTCATCGGGACCGGCGACATTGCGAATCGAGTAGCTGCCGTCGTCGTTGCGCGTCACCCGCGAGGACCAGAATTCGGCGAGCGCGCCCAGCACCGGCCAGCCGCGTTCGCGCAGGTAGCCCGTGTCGCCGGTGGCCGTGTAGTACTGCCAGGCCGCCAGGGACGCATCGCCTTGCAGGTGGATCTGGGTCAGGCAGTGCGGCGGATCCCAGCTGTGGCATTCGTCGAGATCGCCACGGCTCGCGCTGGTCCAGGGGTAGAAAGCACCGCGGTAGCCGAGCCGCGCGGCGTTCGCCTGCGCGGCGGGCAATGTCCTAAAGCGGTAGTCCACCACGGATTTCGCCAATTCCGGTGCGAGCTGCAGCAATGCGGGGAACGACCAGATATCCGCATCCCAGAACACCGCGCCGCCATAGTTGTCGCTGCTGAGCCCGACGGGGGGAATACTGTTGTCCTGTTGCGGATTCGTGCTCGAGTACAGCGAATACAGCGCACCGCGCGCCCAGGTCTGCACATCGGGCTGACCGGGCACCTCGATATCGCCGCGCCACCGCACCCGCCAGGCCGCGGATGTTTGCGCGAGCAGGTTCGCCCATCCCGTCCGCACGGCGCGCTGCGCCGCCTCGAATGCGGTCGCCGCCGGATTGGGCGAGGTGCGGGCGGTGTCGACCCCGACGAACTTCGTCACCTGATATGTGCCGCCGTCGCGCACCGGAAACCGAACATCCTGGCGCGCACTGAGTTCGCGGCCCGGTGGCATCGGTTCGATCGCGTTCGAAGCGATACCCACCCCGGGGCGCAGTATGGAGACGATATCGCCGTCGACATCGGTGCCGTCGGCACGGAATCCGACTCGAATCGTGTCGTCATCGCGAGCGCCCACCTCGGACTGGTTGACCCGCCGCGCACCGGCGCCGTCGACCAGATCGGAGACGACCATCTCACCCGACCAGTGCGGCGCCACCGAAACGTGCACCGCGCCGACATGCTGATCCGACTGGTCGGTGAGCACGTCGTAGGCCAGATCGGTAGCCTTGCCATCGGGCGCGGTCCAGGTCAGTCGGGTCCGCACCAGTCCACACCGCAGATGCAGTGTTTGAGCGAAGTTCGAGATCTGGGCAGCGGGTGTGGCGGGCGAAAAGGTGTGCTCACCGATACCGACCAACAATCCGGACCAGTTCGGAATAGCGGCAGCGACCTCGCGGTTATCGGCTACACCCGGAGAGTGCGCATAGAGGCCCGCGACGAAAGCGCCATCGTATGCGGGCGTGTAGAGCGGCCAGCCGGTCATCTCATCGGTCGCGGTGTATCCCATGCCGCGCGGCGGTACACGTAAACCCAGATAACCGTTACCGACGAACGGATGCGCATCGATCGGCACGTCCACCCGATCGTTCGTCGGTGCCCAGGCGGGAGCCGACGCCAATGGATCATCCGGACACGCACTACTCGCTACCCCATCGGTGTGACGCGCCACGACCAGCACCACTGTTGCCACCAACACGATCACCGCCGCGACCGCGATACCGAGCACAACGGCGGTGCGAGGACGCACACGTTGGAACGACTGGCCGATCCGGGACATTCGCGCCTCCACGTCGAGCTCGACGTTCGTGCCGAGCCGCGATACGCGTCGACGACCGCAGGACCGGCTACCGGTTTACGCAGGTGTGGTTTCCATTCTTTCACCCACACCCATCGGCGCGGTGGAATGCGGCCGGGCCCGGGGTGTTGACACAGATATGACTTCGGAACTCGATCAGGTGCGGTTTTCGATCCTGGATCGCTCGCGCGTCCGATGTGGGCAGAGCCATCCGGAGGCACTGCGGGAGACCGTGGAGTTCGCCTGCCTGGCCGAGGACTGGGGATTTCACCGGTTCTGGGTCTCGGAGCACCACAGTGTGCTCGGCGTCGCGGGCTCGGCTCCGACCGTGCTGGCGGCGGCTGCGGCTGCGGCGACCTCGCGGATCCGAATCGGCACCGGCGGGGTGATGTTGCCGAACCATCAACCATTGGTCGTCGCCGAGCAATTCGGAGTCTTGGAATCGCTGTTTCCGGGACGGATCGATATGGGGCTCGGTCGCTCGGTCGGCTTCACCGATGGCGTGCGGCGGGCACTGGGACACGGCAAGAGCGATGCCGACGATTTCGATCGGCAACTCACCGATGTTCTCGAATACTTCACGCGCGGCAAGTCAGGTGTGCACGCTTGGCCCGCGGAGGGGCTGCCGGTACCCGCATTCCTATTGGCGACCGGATCCGGCGCGGAACGAGCGGCGCGTTTCGGTTTGCCGCTGGTCATCGCATCGATCGCCGGACTCGACCGCATGGTCGAGGCGATCGAGCGTTACCGCGCGCAATTCCGCCCGACGCAATGGGGCGCAGAACCGTATGTCGTCGTATCCGGCGCGGTGGTGATCGCTGATACTACCGAGAAAGCCCATCAGCTGTTGCTGCCCGAGGCGTGGTCGAGCGCGTATTCCCGGACACACGGCGAATTTCCGGTGTTGATTCCACCTGCGGAGATCGAATCCATGACGATGACCGACCGGGAACGCCGGATCTTCGACGAGGCGCTACGTGACCATATCCACGGCACCGAGGACGAGGTCGCGGACGCATTGGCGGCCTTGGTCGCTCGCACCGGCGCGGACGAAATCCTGGTCCACACCAGCACTTACGATCGCGAAGCGCGACTGGACTCACATCGCAGGCTCGCGCAACTGACCGGACTTCAATCCACCGTCGGGAATAGGACTTCCGCGGCGGCGTAGCCGAAAAGCCTACGGCCATGTGACCTTGCGTCCAGTGCGACGGTGGCCTTGCGGCGATACGGGTCGAGTGAAGTTATCCGGCCACGGAATTCGATGGCGCTGGCCTGCAGTGGCGGAATATGCAGATAGTGCGTGTAATGCGCGAACTGGGCGCGGAATCGGGTGGTGGCCGCCGGATCGCCGAGCCAGCCACCGAGATATCCAGCGGCCAGACCCAGTTTGAGCATGCCGGGGGCGACGACGGTTGGCAGACCGGTGGAGGTGGCGTTCTGCTCGCCGAACAGCACTGGATCGGCATCACCGGTCACCCCGGCGTAATCGACCAGATCATTGCGCGACAGATGAACTACCCGGGCGGGTAACTGCGTTCCGATCGAAAGTGATTCGAAATCGACTGTGGTGCAAGTATTTCGCGATGGACACCGAGCAGAATTATCGAGGCGAATGTCGGCGGGGCGACCAGCCCATTGAAGCCGAGCTCGGCGGCCGCCTCCTCATTCCAATGCGCGGGGTGGAAATTCTTTATCGCGCGGGCGAATTGTCGTATCTTTTCGCGCCCGACCTCGTAGGTGGTGGCGGATCGATATCGATGGTCGCGTAACGCGCGGGCCTGGTCGGCCGGATCGGTAGCGGCATCGATGGCGCTCTTGTTCATATTCGCTCCTGTGTTGCTGTTGTTCAGGACCTGGGTCCGAACTCCCAAACGAACAGCGGCACCTTCTCCGGAGTGACCGTGGCGACGACTGCTACGCCCGCATCGCCGAAAAGGGCCGCGGCTCGGTCGATATGGTCGGCCGAGGTCACTACGACGGCGTCGCGCATGCCGATAGCGTGCATGATTCGAGCTGAACGTTCGGCATTCTGCGCGGTGGACACCGCTTCGGGCTCGATATGAATGCGCTCGGCCGGAATGCCGTGTCCGATAAGCCAATCCGCCATCGCCTGTGCCTCGGTGACACCGTTGCACGGATTCCCGCCGGTCACGATGAAAGGTGACAGCGGAGCCAGCAGGGCCTGCACATATCCGGCGTGCAGCCGGCTGACCAATTCCGGTCGCATCTCGCCGTCGGGTAGCAGTCCGTAGCCGAGCACCACGATCGCGGTCTGCGGTCCGCGGAAGCCGAGCGGCTGTGCCGAGGGCGCGGGTTCGGTTGGCGGCCAACCGAAAAGCATCCCCCGTGGCTGCTCGGCCGCGCCGCCCGCATCGGCGAACGCTGGCGGGCTGTGCAGCAATGCCGCCGCCACCGTGGCGGCGCCGAGCAGCGTCCCCGCGGTCATCCGGGCGATGCCGCGGCCGAAGCGGACGGTGGATTCGATCGGATCGAACATGGCAGCTCCACTCATTAGCCGTCGGGTCGCCGCCGACGGCGGGGAAAACGTAGAACCATGGTCTTCTCGAATGTTCCGAATTCCTCGTAACCCTTTGGTGATCTGGAGAATTCACCGAATTCGATCGTCTGAATTGTGGCCGTCGCCGCTACACCGGAAACCGCAATTGTGCCGCACCCCTAACAGGGGCAAAGCCGTTTGGTGAGGTATCCAGTTACGTTGCCGTCGTATGGGTTTCGCCTACACCCGGCTTTAGCGTTGGCGCAGTTTCAGTGCCGTCGACCGACATACCTCGGCGCTGCGACTCGAACGCTGACGTTCTCCAGAAAGGCATGTCATGAAACGAAGTAGATGCGGTCGGTCGGTCAGCGCCGCGGTGATGATGGGCGTCTCGGTGCTCGCCATGAGTGTGACCGGGGTCGCAGCACATGCGAATCCCGATCCGGCCCCAACGGAGCAGACACTGGCCGACTACATCGCCGCGGGCCGCAAGGCGGCCCCGATCGCTGATTCCGGCAGCGCGGGCAGTTCGGGTTCGGCCTGTACCTCGGGCAGCGGCGCGGGATCGGGCAATGGCTCCGGTGATTGCTACGGCGGCTCCGGCAGCAGCTCCGGATCATCGGGCGGATACGCCAGTGACACAGTGGGTTACGGCCCGCCGATGACATCGTTCCTGGCCGCCTTCGGCTACGGCCTGTTGAATCCTGATGTCGCACCGCCAGGTACCAACGACTGGAACTACAAGCCGACCGCCGAACATCCGCGCCCCGTGATCGCAGTGCACGGCACGTGGTCGAACGCCTACAACGGGTTCGCCTACATGAGCCAGCCACTGAAGGACGCGGGCTTCTGCGTCTTCACCTTCAACTACGGTCGCTCGAACCTGTTGGAGGGCGGCGGTCTCGGTTCGGTACTGCCCGGCGTGAACGGCACCGGCTACATCCAGGACTCGGCCAAGCAGGTCGCTGTCTTCGTCGATCGAGTACTCGCCGCGACCGGCGCGTCCGAGGTCGATATCGTCGCCCACTCGCAAGGTGGCTCGATGTCGAACTGGTACACCAAGTTCGAGGGTGGTGCGGCCAAGGTGAAGAACCTCGTCACTTTCGGCGCCACCCACCACGGCACCAGCCTCGACGGCATCGGCGCATTGGGTCGGGCCATCAATAACCTCGGTATCGACGTTCTCGGCCTCATCGAGATCTTCGTCGGTCACGCGGGCATCCAGCAGACCATCGGCTCGGATTTTGTCAACCAGCTCAACGTGAACGGCGACACCGTCCCCGGCGTCGACTACACCGTGGTCGGAACTCGCTACGACGAGGTCACCAACCCCTACGACCTAACCTTCTTGAAGGCCGGTCCGGGCACGACCGTCCGCAACGTCACCCTGCAGGAGGGCTGCGAACAGGACCTGTCCGACCACCTGACGATGATGTACTCGCCACGCGCGCTGTCGATCGCGCTGAACGCGCTCGACCCGGTCGGACATCCGAATCTGGAATGCGCTTTCAACCCATGGTTGATCGGCGGTAGCGGCAAGCTGTGACATCACAGCAGGCGTGCACCGCGGCCGGACAGGACGAACCCTGACTCCCCGAGCCTGTGCGGCGGGTGCGCCCACCGCCACGCGACCCGTCCCGGTGAAACGGATTCTTACCCCGCCTCCGTTTCCCGGTCGGTGCAGGCGCGTGGCGGCCTGCCCACCGGGCCGATTCCGCACAATCGGCCCGGTGGGCATTCGGTTGTCCTGACTGTCGCGGTAGTGGTGGTAAACGTTCAGCGAACTCCGGGACATCAGCGAGGAAATGCTGGTTCACTACTAGACAGCAGCGCAATCGGCACCATCTCGGGTGGATCGGTACACCCCGCCCGCGATCTACGGCAACCGACGAGTGAACGGAGATATCGATGCCTGTTCGAAGCACACCTTGGTCCGAGGGCACCCCATGTTGGGTCGATTGCCAGGTCGACGACCCGGTCAAGGCGAGCGAGTTCTACGCCGAGCTGTTCGGCTGGACCATCGAGGGTGGTGGGGACGAGGCAGGCGGATATCTGATGGGGATGAAGGGCACGGATGCGGTAGCCGGAATCGGCCCCAAGCCGCAGGCCGAGATGCCCTCGGTGTGGACGACCTACCTCGCCGCCGACGATGCCGACGCGATTGCCGAGAAGGTGAGCGCGGCCGGTGGCCAGGTGGTCATGCCCCCATTCGACGTGCTCGACGCCGGCCGCATGTTCGTCGGAATCGACACCGTCGGCGCGGCATTCGGCATCTGGCAGGCCCGTGCGCACAACGGCGCCGCCGTTCACAACGAGCATGGCGCCTACTGCTGGAACGAACTGCACACCCGCCAGCTCGACACCGCGAAGAAGTTCTATGCCGATGTCTTCGGTTTCACCTACGCAGACGTCGGTGACGGCAAGAACATGATCTACGCGATGTTCACCCCGCGCGCCGGCGAACAGCCCGCCGGCGGCATGAACGACGACACCGTGATGCCCGGCGACCCCATGCCGAGCTACTGGCTGACCTGGTTCCAGTTCGACGACGTCGACGCCGGGTTGGCGCGGGCTGCCGAACTCGGCGCGACAGTCCTGATGCCCGCCGCTGACTCACCGGCCGGTCGGATGGCAATGGTCTCGGCGCCACAGGGCGAGGTGTTCGGAATTATCGACACCAACGTGACGGTAGGCGCGATGCCGCAGTAAACGACCGTTGCCGGACGACTAACGAAATATTTGGGCGTCGCGCTTGGTGTAGGAGGCGATCGGTGTGGTCTCCATGCGTTCGATGCCGTCCAGCGTGGTGATCCGTTCGGCGAGGTAGGTGTACAGCTCTGCGGAGTTGCGGACTACCGCGATCGCTATCAGATTGTGCTCGCCGGTGGTGGCGCCGATGAATGCTGCCTCGAAGTCGGAAGCCAAGGCTGTCGCCACAGTTTGGAGCTGGTGCGGCACTATGCTCATCCAGATCACGCAGGAGATGGTGAAACCGAATGCGGCGGGGTCGATTTCGACGCTGAACCGCAGGATCCCTGCGCGTCGAAGCTCATCGAGTCGACGCCGGATCGCTGTTTCGGACCAGCCGACGCGGCGGGCGAGATCGGGGTAGGCGGTACGGCCGTCGAGTGATAGGGCGGCGAGCAGCCGGCGGTCGAGCTCGGTCAGCGATAGAGACTGTGTCGCGGCGGTATCCGGTGGTTGTAGTGCCTCGATTTGCGCGGTGGTCAGCGCGGAGGTGCGGCCGCGCCAGCGGCGGTTCATGAAGTGGTGCAGGAGCCGGTGCGCGGAGATATCGAGGACATCCCCGTGTCGGGCGAGTCCGGCCAGCGGTGCCGGGCCGTCGTCGGGAATGCGGAAGATGCACACGATTTCGGTGCCACTGTCCACCACCGTCACCCAGGCGGTGTCCGGTCTCTTGGCGAGGGCGCGAGCCAGCGTAGTGGCGGCACTGGCTCGTACCGTGATTCGGACGATCCACTCGGCGGTAGCGATCTGCCCCGCGGCGGCGACGCCGGTGACTCGGACGAGTCCGTTGCTGCGCAGGCGGCCGAATCGACGGGCCACGGTGCGCGAGGAAACCCCCAGTACCTGGGCGATTGTGCTGTACGCGGCGCGGCCGTCGATCTGTAGTGCGTGCAGCAGTTGCAGGTCGAGATCGTCGAGGGTGTCCGAATCCACCCGATCAGGGTAGATAGATGTCCGAAAACGGCGTCGACCGCCCGATAAGCGGTCTTCGACGCTGTGTTCCAGCAGGGTCGTTCACATGAACGACGACATGGGCCAGCGGTACATCGGGGCCATCCACCACACCGGTCTCAAGGGCAATGACTTCGATGCGATGACGAGTAGATACCGGTCCTTCGGATTCACCTTGACGCCGCGGTCGCGACACCTGATGAGCCAGCGGCCGGGTGAACCGGCGATTCTGGGGTGCACCGCCAACGAATGCGCGGTGTTCGGCGGCTCGTACATCGAATTGTTCGGCATCGTCGATGCCGCGGCGCCGGACCCGTGGCACGCGAAGCCGCTGCCGGATGGATTCCGGCTTCTCAATCTGGAGACCGACGACGCCGCTGTCGTCAGCGCGCGGCTCATCGAAGCCGGGCTCCCCGCTTCCGGTGTGCTCGAGCTGGAACGTGACGTCGACACCGAGGACGGCGTGCGGACCATGCGCGCCCGCACGGTGCACATCGACCCGCGCAGCACGTCCGAGGGTCTGCTCGGCATCTCCCAGCACCTGACCCGCGAATATGTGCACCAGCCACGGTATCTCGACCATCCGAACGGGGCGCGCGGGATCGCGGCGGTGACGATCGTGGCCGCCGACACCGAGTTCGACGAGATCGTCGACCGCTACCGCCGCATCGTAGCGATCGATCCGACCACCGAGGGGTCATTGACGGTGTTGGCGCACAAAGAGGTGCGACTGGAGTTCGTTCGGGCGTCGGACGCCGGCCAGGTGCTGCCCGGCGAGCCGGTGCCAGCGTCGTCGTACTTCGCGGCGATGACCATCCGGGTCGATGATGTCGACCACGCGCGTCGGATTGTGGAAAGCGGTGGCACGCCGACTCGCACGACCGCGGCGGGGTTCTTTGTGTCCGCGCGCGACGCGTACGGCGCCGGGCTGGCATTCGTCGCGCAATGATCGTCGAGACTGCCGGGGGGAAGGTCAGGGGGAGTGTCGACGGTGCGGTAACCGCATTCCGAGGTATCCCTTTCGCGACTGCCGAGCGGTTCGGCGCGCCGCGCGCTCCGGCGCCGTGGCCGGGCATCCGCGACAGTGTCGAGATCGGCCCGGCCGCACCGCAGTTGGCGTCACGGCTGGAGCGCGTCATGGGTCGGTTCACGGTTGCCCAGGCCGAAGACTGTCTGTCGCTGAATGTTTGGGCACCGGCCGGGTCCGGTCATCCGGTGCTGGTCTTCTTGCACGGCGGCGGATTCACCAGCGGCTCGGGCGGATTGGCCTGGTACGACGGTGCGGAATTGGCCGAGCACGGCGACATCGTGGTCGTGACGATCAACTATCGGCTCGGTGTGCTCGGATATCTGTGCCTGCCCGGGGTGAGCGAAGGCAATCTCGGATTGCTCGACCAACTGGCCGCACTGGAGTGGGTGCGGGACAACATCGCCGCGTTCGGCGGGGATCCGGCGCAGGTCACCGCTGCCGGGCAATCCGGCGGGGCGCTCTCGATACTCGCGATGCTGGCCGGAACCGCCGGACTCTTCCGGCGCGCGATCCTGCAGAGCACCCCTGCGGGTATGCCGCCCGCGTCACCCGAGGACGCGGTGGCGGCCGGGCGAATGCTGTTGAGCGAGTTGGGTCTTGCGCCGGCCGAGCAGCGGCGCTTGTTCGAAGCTCCGGTTGCCGAGCTGCTCTCGGCGCAGTATGCAGTCGCGGCGCGGATCGGTGGTGCGGCTCCGCCGTATCAGTTGGTCGCCGATGGTGTTCTCATCAGCGACGACTTGGTGCGGTCGGTCTCTGCGGCGGGCATCGAGGTCCTGCTGGGAACGACAAAGGACGAGGCGGCGGCGATGGTCGCCGACGCAGCCGACACTGTGACCCACCAACTGTTCCGTGCTCCTACCTTGCGTTTGGCGGAAACCCTTGCCGCGCAAGGAAATAGTGCATGGCTCTATCGATTCGACTGGCATCCCGCGGGCAGCCCCTTCGGCGCCTGTCACTGCTTGGAACTGCCGTTCCTGCTCGGTAGTGCGGCAGCGTGGGCGCACGCACCGATGCTCATGGGCGAGCGGCCGCATGCCCTCGTCGAGGACATGCGCGAGCGCTGGATCGGCTTCATCCGCCACGGCGACCCCGGCTGGTCCCGTGCCACCGAACACCACATAAACACCTGACGAGTTCCTGCCGAAGGACACGACATGACCGCTCTGCAATGGCATCGCCCACTGATGCTGCTCGCCATCGCGATGGCACTGCTTGTTCTCTTCTCGATCGGGGGCTTGATCGTCGACGATCGCGTCCTCACCGGACTGCCGATCTGGGCCAAGGCGGTGAAATTCGCGCTCTCGGTGCTGATCTACGCGGTCACCTGGGCTTGGCTGATCGCTCAGCTGACCCGCTGGCGGCGGATCGCCTGGTGGGCCGGCACGGTGGCGGCCGTCGGTCTCGGTGTGGAACTGGCCGTCATCGTGACCCAAATCGCGCGCGGCACCACCAGCCACTTCAATTTCACGACTCCGCTCAACGCGGCGCTGTGGGACACCATGGGGCTGTCCATAATCGTGGTCTGGGTCGCGACGCTGGTCGTATCGCTGATTCTGTTCCGCAACCCGACGCAGGATCCGGCACGCAACGCCGCGATCCGCTACGGCGCCGCACTATCACTGATCGGCGCGGCGCTGGGGATGCTCATGGTGGTGCCGACCTCGGCGCAACGCGAGACGGGCAGCGCCATCCAAGGCGCGCACACCGTCGGCCTGCCCGACGGCGGGCCAGGCCTGCCGATTCTCGGCTGGAGCACCACCGGTGGTGACCTACGCATCCCGCATTTTCTCGGAATGCATGCGGTGCAACTGCTTCCACTGGTCGTCATCGCCCTGGAATTCGGTGCCCGCCGAATCCGTGCTTTTCAATCGGCCCGATCCAGGGCGGCGCTCGTGACCGTCGCGGCAGCAACCTTCGGCTGCCTGCTCGCCGTGCTGACCTGGCAGGCGCTGCGCGGACAATCCGTGGTGCATCCGGACGCACCGACATTGTTGGCACTCGCTGTAATCTCCACTGCTGCAACCGGATCGGCCACGATGATCATTCGGCGGCGAACGCGATTTACGCATCCGACACCCGATCCGCTGACCGCGACCGGAGCGATTCGATGACCCGTGCGCTATTCGACCTCACCTTCTGGCCGGCCGTGCCCTTCTGGGCTCTGATGATCCTGGCGCCGCGGTGGCGCCGAACGCCAACCATCGTCGCGTCACCGCTGATCTGCGCGCCGCCGCTGCTGATCTACGCGACGCTGGTGCTACCGGAGTTCGGGCCGTTCCTGTCCGCTCTTGCCAACCCGAACCTGCCTGGGCTGCGAACAATTCTCGCCGGCAGTACGGGCGCGGCAGCGGCGTGGGCGCACTTCGTCGGATTCGATCTTTTTCTGGGCCGCTGGATCTACTTCGACAGCCGCGAACGCGGCATCCATCCCGTGCCGATCAGCGCGCTGCTGCTGTTCACGATCTTGTTCGCGCCGCTCGGCGTACTCGGCTACCTGATCATCCGATTCCTCCCGGCATACCGACCGATACCGAACCAACCCACCTATGCGGAGACATAAATGGAAACCCTGATCTTTCTCCTGATCGTGCTGCTCGTGCTGCGCCTGGCGGGTGTACTGGGAGCCACTCGATTCACCGACTGGGGGACGTGCGCGGCGTATGCGCTCGCGGCGATGCTGATGCTCACCGGCACAACACATTTCCTTCCCGACGGCCTCGCGAGCGGACCCGCTCCCACCCATAGTGATCTGCTGCCGATGGTGCCGCCATCCGTACCATTTCCGAGTTTCATGGTGTACCTGACCGGTGTGCTGGAACTGCTCGGCGCGCTCGGTCTCGTCCTCACCAGAACCCGCCGACCCGCCGGGATCGGCTTGGCCGCACTGTTCGTCACCCTGCTGCCCGCCAACATCTACGCCGCCGTATCCGACATCCCGTTCAACGGTTCGCCGGCATCCCCGCTGTGGATTCGGATACCTGAACAGGTGCTCTACATCGCGGTGGCGCTGTGGGCGGTCGGGCTCTACCGCCCGAGCCGTGTCGAACGCGTCGACGTGACAGCGGAACGCTGACCGGTGTTGTCACACCGAACGTTGGGCCATTGTGCTGGCCAGGGCGCCAGCGGACGCCGAGAAGGGTGGCGCGTATCGCGGGCTGTGTCGTATCCCTAGAGGTGTCGGACGCATTCGTGAGGTGTCCACATCCGGCCGATGTTTGCCCAACATCGTTCTGCTCCGGTCTTAGCGTTGGCGCAGTTTCTGTGCCGCTGACGAGCACAAACGGTGTGAGTCGACGAACGCCAGGGTGCTGGAGGATGTGAATAATGAAGCAAAGTCCCGCCGGACGGACGGCTGCGCCGGTTGCTGATTCGGGCAGATCGAGGGGTGAAATACGTTGGCGCCGTTGTCTACACGCGCTGGCGGTGCTGGCGATGATGTTCACTGTGGGTGTGGTTGCGGTACCGTCGGCCGCGAATGCCGATGCGCCGTCGTCGATCACCGGATCGTGGGCTGAGGATGATCGCACGGTGCAGTTGCGGGTGTATTCCGCTGCTATGCGGCAAGACATCATGGTGAAGGTGCTGCGTCCGGCAGATAGGTCGACGCCGCGGCCCACGTTGTATCTGCTCAATGGTGGCGGGGGTGGTCAGGACAGTGCGACCTGGCAGAAGAACACCGATGTGCTGAGGTTCCGTGCCGACAAAGATGTGAATGTGGTGCAGCCGGTGGGGGGAAAGTGGAGCTACTACACCGACTGGCGTGCGCCGGATCCGAAACTCGGTCTGTACAAGTGGAAGACATTCCTCACCGAGGAGTTGCCGCCGCTGATCGATGCCGAATTGGGCACCACCGGTGTCAATGCCATCGCTGGGTTATCCACCTCGGGCACTTCAGTTCTGCAGCTACCGATCGCGAAACCTGGTCTGTACCGGGCGGTTGCGGCCTACAGCGGTTGTGCGCAGATCAGCGATCCGATCGGCCAACAGTTCGTGAAGCTCGCGGTGGAGGGCTGGGGCGGTGGCGATACGGTGAATATGTATGGGCCGTCGAACGACCCGATGTGGGCGGCCAACGACCCGTACCTGCATGCCGAGCAGTTGCGCGGCATCCACCTGTTCATCTCCACAGGTACCGGCGTACCTGGCATGTACGACGTCTACAACGGCATTCACATGCAGCCCGGGCCGCGAGGGTTCTTCAATCAGCTGGTGATCGGCGGTGTCATCGAATCGGCGGTGAACTGGTGCACGCAGAACCTGCGAGTCGAACTCGATCAACTGGGCATCCCGGCCACCTACGACTTCCAGCCCACGGGAACTCACTCGTGGGGGTATTGGCAAGAGGCACTGAAGGCTTCGTGGCCGGTGCTGGCCGAGGGACTCGGCCTACCTTCGTGATCGGCGTACCCTCCTGATGCAAAGGCCCGCCGGACGATGCGGCGGGCCTTTCGAAGTGCGTTGTCAGGTGCGGTACGTGCGCGCGACCAGAGCGGAGCGCAGATACCACAGTCCGGACGGTTGTGACGGATCGAAGCCGGTGAGTTGTCCGATGCGCTTGAGCCGGTAATCGACTGTATTGGTGTGCACGTGCAGCACCCGGGCGGTGCGCTGACGGTTGAGGTTGTTGCCGATGTGGCGCTGCAGGGTTTCCAGCAGTTCGGGGTGTTCGTCCAGCGGGTCCAGCAGCGAACCGAGGTATTCGCGGCCTGGGCCGGGCCGGGTGAGCTGGTATTCGAGGGCGAGTTCGTCGAAGCGGTAGAGCCCGGCCACCGCCTGCAGCCGCTGCACCATGTCCAGCAGTTCGTGCGCCTGGTCGGCGGCGTTGGGAATCTGTTCCGGCGTGGCCACGACCATGGTCGCGGTAATGCCGACCTGCGCGGCGTGCGAGAGCCTGGTCACCACCGCGTCGAGCTCGTCGTTGTCGAATTGGGTCGAGGGGATCAGTACGGTCCCGCCGTCCACGCTCAGCAGCGACAGCGCGCTGGCACCGCATTGCGTGGCGAGTTCGGCCTGCAGTCGACGCAACTTGCGCCGGGCGACCACCTGGGCGTCGAGCATCGGATTGTGCTCTTCGTGATGCGGTGGAATGGCAACGGCGAGAACGTCGTACGACTCGGCGATGGCGATTCCGCATTCGCGCGCCATGGTGGAGGTGCTGTGTCCGCCGAGTAGTGCGGAGGTAAGTGTGTGCACGGCGGTGTGATGCTCGCTGACGACGGCGCGCAATTCGCGGATGTAGGCAACCGAGATCGCCGAGGTGAGCTTGTCGAGCAGTTCGACAACCATCTTGGCGCCATTGACGAGATTGTCGTAGTCCTTGATCGTCGCACTCGACACCACCAGCTCGAGGCCCATCTGGAAGCCCTCGTGGATGGAATGCAGGATGGTGTCGATCGGCACGCCCTCGCGGGCCCAGCCCGCGGCATGGTCCTCCAGCCGCTGCACCTTCTCCGGGATGTCCTTGCCGTCGAGCATGCTGACCGCGATCTCGAGGCAGACACGGGTGCTCGCGGTGAAATCACCGGTAATCGCATCCCCTGGCATCGTCGAGCAGGGGATGACGTTGTCCACGAAGTGGCCGACCATCTGTCGGGACAGCGCGCGGACGTCCTTGAGCGAGGACGACATCGGCTTGCCCGATAGGGTCAGGGTCGGCCTGGTCGAGTGGTCGACGGACATTGGCGACTCCTTTTCGGCCACGGGTGTAGCTGTGTGGAGCATTCACAGTAACCGCCCTGGGGACCGTGTGGACTGGTTCGCATGGTTCTGTGAGAGTGCGCTACCCGGGCGGTGGAGCGCTTGTGACCGATCACAGTGGGTCAGAGGAGCTACTGGCCGGTAATGAGAGCCGTCACATCTGCCGACGGGACCAGAAGTTAGCCGGAAGTTCGGGCGCGGCGCACCACCGGCCGTGCGGCGTAAAAATGTCGTTACGTGACTTTGTATTCGCCGCGAAATGTGCTAGCGCCCGATGTAAAACAAAAGTACCGATGGGTCGGTTCGAAAACTCCACTATCCGCTCGGTGAACCGGGTGTGAACAGCGCATTTATTGACAGATGATTCTGCGCTGGGGTGGTTGGGCGAATTGGCGCATTATCTGTGACGGTGAATCGCGGAATATATTGTCTCAGACGCGGCCTTGGTCGGCCCCCTTTCAGGTGGGCTTAGCCGAGTTCTGTACGCGCCTGGGCAAAGAATTAGCGATATGGTTGCTGAAAGTGCGATCCCGCGCTGAGTCGCGGCTATTCACATTGCCAGTCGGAAATCTGCGGTGTACAGATGGGGACATGCACCGCTGTGATTGCTGACAGTCGTGCGCATGAACGAGATATTGGACGTGACAGTCCTGATTGCCGTATCGGAGGGCAAGTGATCGCAGTCTCGGCTGACGGTGAATATCGCGCTGAACAGCGAAAATTAGTGGCGTATGCGGCGGACTCGCTAACTTCTACCGGCGTTGCGTGCGCGGTGTACGCGACAGGTTCGAGCGTATGGGAGGACGGTCGATGACCGGGTTGAACGATATCGGTACGCGGGTGCGTGAACTGTTTTCGCGTGGATTGCAGGTGCCCTCGATCGATGTGAATACGCCGTTGCTGGATTATGGCTTGGACTCGGTCCGCTCAGCGGAACTCGTCATCGAACTCGAGCACGCGTTCGGCATCGAGATCTCCGACGCCGAGGCTGCGACACTGCATACCGCGCGTGAGGTAATCGACTGTGTGGTCGCCAAGTGCGCGCCCGAACGACACTCTGGTATCGGAGCATAAGGCGTGTCCGCAGGCCTTCTGTTTTCGGAACAAATAAATTCTTCCGCCATTGTTTCCGAAGACGAATTATTCGATGATTTCGCCCGGCACAACCGTCCGGGACTGGCTCGGCTGCTGCGTGCCTGCCATCTGGATGTGGTGTACGCGGGCGCTGAAAGTGATTACCTGATCCGGCCGGATGGGACCCGAGTACTTGATCTTGTCGGCGGTTTCGGTGCGGCGCTGTTCGGACACAACCATCCGGCGCTGGTGCGGGTGGCGACCGCCCTGCTGAATCAGCGGACGACGTTCGTCTCCCAGGGCAGTGTCCGGCCAGGGGCCGCGCGACTTGCCCGAAGACTTTCCGAAGCGGTGGCCGCCGAGCGCGGTCGCGAGTACGTGGTGACCTTCGGGTCCACTGGTGCCGACGCGGTGGAGGCGGCGATCCGGCACGCGGCGGTGGCGCACGCCCGCGCCCTCGACGATCTGGAGACCGAACTGCGGCGCACCCTGCGCCGGGTTGGGCGCGACGGTATACACGACGTTCGTCCGATTGCCCTGGCCGACAACGGATCCGACGACGACCGCTCGGTCGCCGAGATTCTCACCGAATCGCTGCGGGTGATCGACGAATTGCGACGGCGCGGCCCGGTTTTCGTCTCGCTGACCGGAGCCTTCCACGGTAAGACAGCCGGTGCCTTCGCCCTGACCGAGCAGGCCGATACGCCCGCAGACCTGGTGGTGCCCGGCCCGGAACGGCGCAGGCTCGACAGCTGGGTACCGGACGCGGTCGCCAACGCATTCGCTGAGGAGCTGCGGCCGGTAAGCCGGATCACCTTCGATGGCATGGGTCGGCCGGTGCGATCGTGGACCGGGATCTCGCCGATCGCCGCGGTATTCGCCGAGCCGATCCAGGGGGAGGGCGGTGTCCGCGAGGTTCCGGACGCGACTCTGCGGGCACTGCGCGAGTTGGCCGATCGGCACACGGCGGCCCTGGTATTCGACGAGATCCAGTCGGGCATGGGCCGCACCGGAACCTTCCTCGCCTCATCGCCGTCGCAGGTGAACGCGGACTACTACCTGCTCTCGAAATCGCTGGGCGGCGGGCTGGCGAAGATCTCGGCGCTGCTGGTCGACCGGCAACGCTCGATCGCCGACTTCGGTCGATACCACACTTCGACCTTCGCCGATGACGATCTGTCCTGCGCGATCGCCGACGCGGCACTGGACCTACTGCGGGACAACCAGATCCGCATCATCGATACCGGTGCGCGACTGCGATCGCGACTCGATGCGGTGGCGCTGCGCTGGCCCAAGGAGATCGTCGCGGTGCGGGGGCGCGGGCTGCTGCAGGGCATCGAACTGTCACCACCGGAACCGACATCGGCGCTGCTGCGCGAGATCTGCGATCCGGCCATGTTCGGGTATGTGGTGGCGGGATATCTGCTGCACAGCCACCGGATCCGCATGCTGCCGACACTTTCCGCGCCGACCACACTGCGCATCCAGCCCTCGGCGTTTCTCGCCGACGCCGAGCTGGACCGCCTGACGACGGCGCTCGATGATCTCGCCGCACTGCTGCACCGCGGCGACTACGCCGAACTGCTCGCACATTTGGCCGCACCGGTCACCACGAATTGGCCGGTACCAGAACGCAGGTCGCCATCGCGGCGACGCACCAACGAGGTCGCCCGCGATTGGAACGCCCCGACCAGGGTGGTATTCCTGGCCAATCTGCCCGACGCCGCGGATCTGCGCAGATTCGCACCGGAACTGGCCGGATGGTCCGACGGCCAATTCGCCGCACTGTTCGAACGGTTGCGCGGGGTGGCCGAACCCTTCGAACTGACCAGACAGATCGTCACGTCGCCGACCGGCGCGGTGGTAGAGGTATGCCTGATCGCGGTGCCGATTTCGGCCGAGCAGATCATCGAATGCCAGCGCGCCGGACATCGTGCCTGGTTGCGCGATCTGGTGCTCGAGGCGGTAGATCAGGCAGTCGCGTTGGGTGCCAGCGTCATCGGGCTCGGTGGGTACACCTCCATCGTCACCGATGCCTCGCGCGATGTGGTGGAGGACGCCGTCAAGGTGACCTCCGGCAATTCGCTCACCGCTGCGTGTGCCTACGAAGTGGTTCGCGCCGAACTTGCCCGCCTCGAACCGGGGCAGCGCCGGATCGGCATTCTCGGTGCGCTCGGCAATATCGGCGCGGTGATGGCCGAACTGCTTGCGCCACTCGCTGATTCGGTCACCCTCGTCGGTCGCACCGGGTCGGCGTCCCGGCTGGACCGGGTGGCCGCTGGCCTCCCCGGAGTGGTAGTGGTCAGTGAGGACCTGGCCGCCCTGCGTACCTGTCGCATCGTCCTCACCGCCACGAATTCGGCCGTGCCCGTGGTCGCCACCGAAGTGCTGGCCGATGACCATCCGGTGCTCGTGGTCGATCTCGCGGTCCCCGGCGATGTGGAACCCGCGGTGTCCCAGCAGTCGAATATCACCCTGGTCTCCGGCGGGCGCATGGCGCTACCGCTGGGCCAGACACCCCCGTTTCCCGAAACCGGACTGCCCGCCGGGGTCGTCTACGCGTGTATGGCCGAAACCGTCCTGCTCGGTTTCGAACCGCGCACGGCGAGTCCGTCCTATGGCGGCCTGACCGTGGCAGGCGTACTCGCCGCCCGTGACCTGGCCGCTCGTCACGATGTGCGCCCGGTTCTGCTTCCGACAGGAGCTCCCACCGTGTCCGAAACACCTACCGCAGCTGTCCCCGCCGCGATGTTCCTCGGCGCGGCCGATTTCGCACCGGACCGCGCCGGCGGCAAGGCAGGGACTCTGCACGAACTGATCATCGCCGGATTCGAGGTGCCGCCCGGCTTCGTCGTCACGGCCGATCTCGATCTGGCCGAGGTATCCGATGACGACCTGAACGGCTGGGTCCGCGCGCTGGGCGGCTTCCCGGTCGCCGCGCGTTCGAGTGGTGTGCTCGAAGACCTCGATGACGCGAGTTTCGCTGGTCAGTACGAGTCGTACCTCGACATCACCGATATCGCGACCTTGCGCAAACATATCGAGCAGTGCCGAGAGTCGGTGCACAACGAGCGAGTTCGTACCTACCTGGCCCGGCGCGGCTATCGAGAAGCCGGTGCTTCAGTTGCCGTTCTGGTGCAGCGCATGGTCGACGCGCGGTGTGCCGGTGTCGGATTCAGCATCGATGCGTTTACCGGTATCGAGGACCACGCGGTGGTCGAAGCCTGCCGGGGACTCGGCGAACGACTCGTCTCCGGACATGTCACGCCGACCAGATTCACGGTGCGATTGTTCGACGGCACGGTGGTCGAGCGTGACGCGGGCGATGAGGATGTCGAGCTGAATGCCACCACCACAGCCGAACTCGCCGCCCTCATGCTCGCGGTGCAGGCGCACCGGCACCGTCCACAGGACATCGAATGGGCCATCGACGGCGACGGGAAACTGTGGCTGCTCCAGGCGCGGGCCATTACCGCGATCACCTGGCGTACCGATATCGACCAGTTCTCCGATGCCGATCTACGCGATGGCGGCGTCTCGGCGCGGGTCTGCACGCCGATGATGTTCTCGTTGTACGACAACGCCTTCCAGTATTCGATGCAGCAGTTCTTCGAGCGGTTGAAGCTTGCCGAGCCGGGCGTGGAACCGGACTGGATGGCCATGTACTACGGCCGCGCCTACTGGAATGTCAGTGCGGTGAAGAAGTGCTTCTTCCGCATTCCCGGCTTCGACGAACAGCATTTCGACGACGACCTCGGTGTGCTCAACGACTACGGGCCCGACGGTCCGCACCGCACTCCGACAAACGCGAAGACGATCGCCAGGGCGCTGCCCGCGGCGCTGGCGGTGCAGAGGAGCTACCAGGATCAACTGGCTGCGGTAGACGCGTTCGCAGCGGAATGGCCCGCGAAATACGCGGTGTGGCGCGAGCGAGTACGCGAACTGCCGCGGACCGACGAGGCAACCTTCGTCGCGGATCTGGCGGACTGCCTGCTCACCTTCCACGCCGCCACCGAGCGCACCTACTTCACAACCATCTACAACAACTCCAGCGTCCAGACCGACTTCAAGCAACTGCTCGACAAGGTGGATGCCGCGACCGGCGCGACCACCTCGGCCATCGGCCTGATGGGCGGGCTCGCCGATATCAGCCATATGCAGCTGCAGCGCGGCATCGTCGATTTGCACCGGGTGGCACGTGATCACGGCCTCGATGGTCCCGAATGGGTACCGACGCTCGATGCCTTCCTCGACGAGCAGGGCTTCCACGCCGATGCGGAACTCGATCTCACCAGCCCGCGCTGGTCGGAGGCGCCCGAGCGGGTGCGCTCGATGATCGCGGTCATGCTCGAACACGGCACGCCGCCAGCGGATCCGGATGTGACGCTGGTGGACCAGCGCAAACGCTACGAAGACGAACTCGCTGCGGTGCGTGCGCGGTTGCGGGCCAAGCCGCTCGCTCGAGTGAAGTACGCCAAGGCTTTGGATAAGCAGGTCGAGCGGATGCGGCGGTATCTCGTTGCGCGTGAACGCATGCGGGAGTTCTCGTCGCAGTGCTATGCGGTCGTGCGCGCGTATGTCGTCGAGGCCGGGGTGCGCCTGGCCGCGGCAGGCACGCTCGAGCAGGCCGAGGATGTGTTCCAGCTGTCGATCCACGAGCTCTGCGATCTCGCGGCTGGACGGGTGGATATCACGACACTCGCCCCGCAGATCGCTTATCGCCGTGCGGTGTACGCCGGCTACCGGGACCTGGCACCACCGCATGAGCTCGGAGGCGGAGTCACCGTTGGCGCGGTCCGCGAGATCGGTGACGGCGATCTGACCGGACTCGGGTGCAGTCCCGGTATCGCCGAGGGCACCGCACGGGTGATCACCTCGCTCGCCGATATCGACCAACTGCGCGAGGGGGACATCCTCGTGACTCGTTTCACCGATCCCGGGTGGACACCCGCGCTCGGACTGGTTTCCGCCGTGGTGACCGAGGTCGGCGGGATGCTCTCGCACGCGGCGGTTATCGGCCGCGAATACGGAATACCAGCGGTGCTGAATGTCGCGGGTGCGACGACCGCGCTGCGCTCGGGTCAGCGGATTCGGGTCGACGGCGGTGCCGGTGTGATCAGCGTGGTGCAGACCGCATCCGAGCCGGTTGCGCCTGCGTCCGGTCAAGGCGACCACGCGCACGGATTGGACGTCAGCTCCGTCGCGGAACCGGAGCAATTGAACGAGGCGCCGATTCCGAAACCGGAACAGGTACAGAAGCGTCCGCGGCCGGTCCTGGGCGAGCCGCCGATCCCGGCACCGGATGCACCAGCCGCGCCTGCGCATGCGGTGCCGCTACGACCAAGTGACCCCGAACAACAACCCAAGCCCCCGGAGCACCCATGCCCGGCAGCCACTAGAACGGACGAACCACTGACCGCACGCAAACGCCTGATCTGCATCGCCGGTGCCGACGGATCGGGTAAGACCACCCAGGTTGCCCGCATCGCCGCGGAATTCGAGGCGCAGGGCCAAAGCGTTGCCGCCGTGACTATTTGGGACGCATTCCTGGATCCGAAAGTCTCCTCGAAGCTGCCCTGGCGCAGTCCCGCCGAGATCTACGACTATCTCAAATTGCTGTCCCCGCTGAGTCGCGCGCACTTCCTGTTCCACGCCATGCAGCTGTCCTTCGATCTCGCCGCCGAACGCGGCCCGGACATCCTGTTGGCAAATGCATACTGGTACAAGTACTTCGCCACCGAGGTCGCGCACGGCGGCGATGCGGCGGTGCTGCGCAAGCTGGCGGCTGGATTCCCGGAACCCGATCGCACCTTCTATCTCGCGGTGAGTCCACAGGATGCCTTGGGGCGCAAGCAGTTGCGCAGCGACTATGAGAGTGGCTACGGGGACGAGGAGGAATTCCTGGCGTTCCAGCGGCGCAGTCACGACGCGCTGGAGGCCTTGTCGGAGGAATTCGGCTGGATCCGACTGGACGGCACCGACGCACCCGCCGACATCACCAAGGCCGTTCTCGCCCAACTGCGGGAGGACGACCGGTGACCCGTCGCGTCGCGATCGTCGGCGTCGATGGTTCGGGCAAATCCTCGGTCATGGCGCGGCTGCGCGAAATGACCCCGGGTACCGACTCTTTCGCATCGATGACCTGTCCGGACTTCCACAACACCAGGAATGTGCCGCTGACGGATCTATCCGAGCAATTCAAGGCCTTCAGCGTCGGATGCGATGAAATCGGCAGCCTGGAAATGAAGGCCACCGCGATGTATCTGCAGATGACGCTGTTCGGCCCGGTGGAACGGCACTTCCTGACCACCTGGTCGCCGGATGTGCTGGTATTCGAGCGGCATCCGCTGATCGAATTGCTGGTCTACGGGCCGCTGTATGTCGCGTTGGGCCGCCCGGAATGGAACGGTCACGATCGCGCCGATGAGATCGCTGCCGTGTTGGAACGCCATCGGCCGGGCACCTTCGATGACATTCTCGCTTGGCAGCGGTCGGAATCCAGGCGTCTTGGCAGCTCCCCGGATATCTGGGACCTGCTGTCGGAGATCGCGGATCTGGTGCGCCGGGACGTGACCGTATCCGTCCCCGGCTTCGCCGACCGTTTTCGCACCACACTGCCCGACGCTGTGCTCTGGCTGGACGCACCGCCGGAACAGGCCGCGGCACGCTGCGCGCAACGTTCGGGCAACGGGCCGAAGGAGGCCCATGAAACGGCAGAGCGGCTCGCAGCCCTGCGTGAGGGATATCTACAGGTGCGCGACAACCTCGCGGTGGCCTTCCCCGAAGTGGGATTCCATCGCATCGACACCGGCGACGGCGTCGATCTCGAGGAGTCGGTCCGCGCCTGCGTGACCGAAGGGAAGTTACTCGGGTGAGTACACAGGCAGGTACCCCGGCCACCGAAACCGAGGCGCGGGTGCGCGCCATTGTCGGTGAGGTGCTGTGGGTTTCGGCGGATGAGATCGACGCGTCCGCGCAATTGATCGACTACGGACTGGATTCGCCGACCGCGATCGAGCTGACGATTCAGCTGGAGCAGGCATTCGGCATCGTCATTCCGGAAGATGCCGCGGCACAGTTGAATACGGTCGGCGAGATCGTGCGTTACGTGCGGGGTGGGCAGTGACGACTTTGGTTCCTGCACATCCGACGATCGTGCACGCGCTGCTGGCCAATGCCGAGCGTGGAGCGTCGGCGCCATCGACGATTTTCGTACCGGAGCGTGGCGACCACGGCGGTGAAATCGCCTGGCGACACAACGATCTCGTGGCGGCGGCGGGCAGGACCGCGGCCGCGTTGGCCGCCGAGGGTGTCGAGCCGGGCGATCGGGTGATGCTGTGTCTGCCCACCTCCCCGGAGTTCGTCACGGCATTCTTCGGTGCGCTGCTGCTCGGTGCGGTGCCGACCGCGGTGGCGACACCGGGCGGATTCGGTTCGGCGGATATCTTCCGCGACAAGTTCACTCGGCTGCTCAGTTATCTGGAACCAGCGGCGGTGGTCGCGACCGGGTCGGTCCTCGCAGGGGGAGAACTGCCGGACGCCGCGGCCGCCATCGATGGCGATGTGCTGCACGCCTCGGCCTGTTCATCCGACGCGTCGACGCTGGCACCGAGACTCCCCGAACCAGGCGATCTGGCATTCATCCAGGCGACCTCCGGCTCGACGGGAACGCCGAAAGGTGTGCAGATCACCCATGCGAATCTGGCGGCCAACTGCGAACAGATCGCACAGGCCGCCGCGATGGATGCGGGCGATACCTGGGTCGGCTGGCTGCCGCTGCATCACGATATGGGGCTCATCGGTGGATTCCTTACACCGGTATTCCGTGGTATCGACGCGGTGCTGATGCCGCCGAGTCGATTTCTGCGCAGTCCGGGGGACTGGCTGCGTGCGGTCGGACGGTATCGCGGAACATTCACGGCGGCACCGAATTTCGCCTACGGATATGCGGCGGCGCGGGTTACCGACGCCGAACTCGAGGGTGTGGATCTGTCGAGTTGGCGGTTCCTGTTCTGCGGCGCCGAGCCGATCCATCCGCCGACCGTGCAGAGCTTCGTCGACCGGTTCGCGGCCTGGGGACTGCCGAAAGACGCGCTGGTGCCCTGCTACGGCATGGCCGAGGCGTCCCTCGCGGTCACCGTGAATCGCCCGCATGCGCCGGTCGCCTATGACTCGGTGTCACGCCGAGCACTTACCGGAAACGGTGTGGCCCTGGATATTCCGGAGAGCGATCTCGACGCGATGCATATCGTCGACTGCGGCGCACCGCTGTCCGGTACCGAGGTGCGCATCGTCGACGAGGACGGCGTGGCGTGCGGTGCGGACGTGGTCGGTCGCATCCAATTCCGTGGCCCGTCGATGACCATCGGCTACTTCCGGCTGCCCGAGCAGACCGCGGCCGCGACTCGGGACGGCTGGTGGGACACCGGCGATATCGGCTACCTCCGCGACGGTCGGCTGCGCATCACCGGCAGGCACAAGGACCTGATTATCATCCGCGGCGCGAATTACCTGCCCAGCGATTTCGAGCTCGCCGCACAGGAAGTCGCTGGTGTGCGTCTCGGTGGTGTCGCGGCCGTTGGTCACGCCGATACCCAAGGGCTTTCGGAGGAGTTGCATCTCATTGTCGAATCCGGTGCGGAGGCGACCGAACACGACGCGTTGCGCCGGGCGGTGCGCGTCGCGGTGAGCAAGCGCACCGGTGTGCTGCCCGCCGGGGTTCGGGTAGTGCCGCCGCGCAGCATTCCGAAGACGACGAGCGGCAAGGTGCAGCGCGCAGAGGCCCGACGGCTGTTTCTGGTCGAGGACGATCTGGTCGGTGCCGGGGGCGCGGCATGAGCGAACGACTCGGAGGTCCGGCACTGCGACATCCACTGGGTGCGTATCCGGACTACCGCGCCGACCCGCTCGCCCTGTTCTACGAACAGGCCGTCGCACACGGCGGCAGCGTTCGGCTACGCCTGGCGCATCAGCAACTGCATCTGCTGGTCGAGCCGGAGCATATCAATCAGGTGCTGGTCACCAATGCGGCCAAGTACGAGAAGGGCATCAGCTACCAGAGTCTGAACTATCTGCTCGGCCCCGGACTGCTGACCAGCGGCGGCGAACTCTGGAAACGCCAGCGCGCCCTGATCAAACCCGCGTTCTCCCGCCGCCACGTCGACACCGAGATCCCGCTCATGGTCGAGTGCGGACAGCGGATGCTCGATCGGCTCGATGCGTACGCGGCGACGGATGCGGTCTTCGACCTGGTCCCCGAGGTGATGAGCTTCGCGGCGGATGTGGTGTGCCGCGCGATTATGGGCTCCGATATCGACGGTGTGCTGCCCCAGATCGAAGACGATGTGCGCGAAGGCGTTTCGTGGGTGATGCGGCATATGGCCGCACCCATTCAAGTGCCGCTGAAGGTGCCGACCCCCGCCAATCGGCGCTTCCATGGTGTTCGCGAACGACTACATCGCGTGGTGGACAGCGTCATTCAGCGACATCGGGACGCCGATGCCGAAACGACGTCCCTGCTGGCCCGACTTCTCGCGGCCCGCGATGACGCCGGGCACGCCATGGATGACGCGCAGCTGCGTCACGAGGTGCTCACCTTCCTGCTCGCCGGACACGAGACCACCGGTGGTGCGATGGCGTGGACCATCTACGAACTGGCTCGCAATCCAACGGTGCTCGCCCGGGTCCGCGACGAGATAGATATCGCACTCGCATCGGCCGATGTCGACCGGGCGCTGCCCGCGCTGGAGCTGACCGGACGCGCGATCGACGAGGCCATGCGCCTGCACCCACCCGCGTGGGCATTCAGCCGCACCGCCATCGAACCGGATAGCTTCGACCGCTTCGATCTGCGACCGGGCGCGATCGTGGTGATCAGCCCGTTCGTGAACCACCGCTTCCCCGAATTCTGGGATTCACCACTGACCTTCGATCCGGACCGGTTCACCAAGGAGCAGACCAAGCTCCGTCCACCGTTCCGCTACTTCCCGTTCGGCTGGGGCGCACATCTGTGCGTCGGCCAGCATATGGCACTGACTGAGGTCCGGGTCGGCATCGCAATGCTGTTGGCCCGCTATGACATCCAACTCGTCAACGGGATGCGGGTGCGGGAAAACCCGGAGATCTCCAATACCCCCGATCCGGTACTCGTGCGGCTCACCCGGCGTGCGCCCGCGGTGCCGACGGCCACGACCATGCGGGAGGCCGCGCAATGACCGGAACAATCGTCAGCGATATCGCACTGGCCGCCGATGCGACGACGGCGACGCAAGTGGGCGCCAAGGCCGCGAATCTCGGCAGACTGGTGGCGGCGGGCCACCGGGTGCCACCGTTCGTGGTGCTGAGCGCCACCGCGTGTGCGCGCATTCTCGGACCGATCCGTGAATCCATCACCGCGGAGCTGGCTTCGCTCGTTCACACCGACCCCGCGTCGTTGCGTGCGGTGGCGGGGGAGATCCGCACGATCATCCTGGCTCAGGAAATTCCGGCGGAGATCAGTACCGAGCTGGGTGCGAATGTGCGTGAAATCGTGGATCGCACATCGCAATCCGATGCTCGCCTGGCGGTGCGCTCCTCGGTCAGCGGTGAGGATTCGGCGTCGGACTCCTTCGCGGGCCAACTCGACACCCTGCTGAATGTCGCGCCGGCGGACGTTTCGTCGGCCGTGCTGGAGGTGCTGGCCTCCGCTTACTCGGAGCGGTCGCTGTTCTATCGAGTACATCGTGGACTGGACAACACCGAGATCGACTGCGCCGTCCTGGTGCAGGTGCTGATCGACAGCGCGGTCTCCGGCGTCGCCTTCAGCTGCAACCCGCAGACCGGCGATCCGGGCGAGGCGGTCGTCTCGGCAGCTCTGGGTCTTGGCGAAGGTGTGGTCGCCGGAACCGTGGAATGCGATACCTATTTCGTCGACACCGCACGGCGCACGATCGTGTCCCGTTCGGTGGCCGAGAAGCAGAGCCGGGTCGTGGTCGCGGCCGACGGTTCCGGAACCGTCGTCGAACAGATCGCCACCGTCACCGATCAGGCGCTCACCGACGCGCAGGTGGTCGAACTCGTTGACATCGCAACGGGATTGGCCGAAGAACTCGGCGTGCCGCAGGATATCGAGTGGGCCTATGACGCCGACGGCGTGCTGTATCTGCTCCAAGCCCGCCCGATCACCGCGACCGGCGCCCGCGAAACCATTTTCGACAATGTGAATGTCGCCGAGTCCTATCCCGGTGTGTCCAGCCCGTTGACCTTCTCGATCCTGCGGAATGCCTATGCACAGGTTTTCCGTGCCTGCCACAAGGATTTCGGCGCCACCGGCGCCATCGTCGAACGCAACACCGCGAGCCTGTATCCCTATCTGGTCGGTACGGCGCACGGCCGCATCTACTACAACATCAGCAACTGGTACCGGCTGTTCCTGCAGATACCGGGCATGGAGTTCGCCATCGAAGGCTGGGAGGCGGCACTCAATATCGAGAACCGTTACCAGCGGCCGTCCGCGCCGAAACGCGGTCGGGCACGGGTTGAGATGTATCTGCTGCGGTTACGGATCGCCGCCATCATCACCGTTGGCTGGTTGCGGCTACCGCGGCGGCTGCGCGCATTCTTCACCGAACTTCAGCTGTTCACCGCGGATCTGGAGCACCGGTTGCACCCGGAAACACCGGAGCGGGAACGGGATCCGGAAGCACTGCTGCAGTGGATGGAGCGCTGCCTGCGCGAACTCGTCCCCGCCTACGCGGTGCAGATCTTCAATGACTTTCTGGCCCAGCAGATGTTCCACGTCGTCGGTCTGCTGCTGGAACGCGAAGGCCTCACCGAAACAGCAGCCATCACCCTGCGCAATGAATTGTTCTGTGGTGAAGAGGGCGTCGACAGCGTAGACCCGGTTCGCTCAGCGCTCGCTCTGACCGCAACGGTCCGGGCGGACACCGCGCTGCGTGAGCTGTTCGAGGGTCCGCTGGAGCCGCATGAGGTATGGAAAGCCTTGGCGCAGCCCGAATTCACCGATTTCCACGGTGCATGTCTGCGGCATATCAGCCTGTTCGGCGACCGTACCGTCGACGAGCTGAAGCTGGAAACCGATCCGCTGAGCGAACATCCGCAGCGACTGGTTCCCATGCTGCGCAACTACCTGCGTGGCGGTCAGAACATCGACGAAATGGTGGCCAGAGAGAAGCAGATTCGGCGCGAGGCGGAGCGCACGGCCGCGAGACTTTTCCGTGGCAAGCTCCCGCAACGGTTGGCATTCCGGTTCGCACTCGGCCGCGCGCGCGAGCACGTGAAACAGCGCGAGAATATGCGGCTGGGCCGCAGCCGATCCTTCGGCCTGGTCAAACGGGTTTTCCGGGAATACGGCAGGCAGATGCACGCGGCCGGATTGCTCGAGGATCCGCGCGATATCTTCTGGCTCACCTACGAGGAAATCGCGGCCCTCACCCGTGGCACCGCGGTCGATACCGATGCGGCACGTACGGTCGCCACACGCAAGAGTGACCACGAGCGGTGGCGCGCCGAGCAGTTGCCCTCCCGAATCGTCACGGCCGGAATCGCGGCCGTCGGCATCAATGATCCGGCCTTCGATCATCCGGCCCCTACCGGCGATTCCGGCAGTGTGCTGCACGGAATCGGTTGTGCGCCAGGTCGTGTCGAAGCCCCGGCACTGGTGTTGACCACTCCGGAACCGGATGTGGTCGTCGACGGGCAGATCCTCGTCGCATCCAGCACCGATCCCGGTTGGGTCTTCCTGATGGTGGCCGCCGCGGGATTGGTCAGTGAGAAGGGCAGCCCGCTCTCACACACCGCCATTATCGGCCGCGAACTCGGCATCCCCACCGTCGTCGGCGTCCCTGACATCACCCGGCTGGTCGCAAGTGGAGATGTGCTGATTCTCGACGGCAAGGCCGGAACCGCAACCATCGTTGAGGAACACAGCTCATGACATCCACCGCAGCCGCACCGCACGAGACCGCGCACGGCGAGAATTTCAACCTCGAGCATTACCTCGATCCCGCAGCGCACACCTTCGAACAGCGCTTCGAGGAGTTCCGGACCTATGTCGCCAACGCGCGCGGCACCGGGTTCGTCCTGCGCGAGATCACCGGACCTGCGGGTCCGGTCGTGCAGGTCCGCGACCCCGACGGCGGCGCGGTCCGCGACCTGATCATGTTGGGGTCGAATAACTACCTCGGCCTCGGCAATGAACCGGAGATCGTAGAGGCTGCCGTCCGGGCCGTGCGCGAATTCGGTGTCGGCCACGGCGGGCCGCCACTGCTCAACGGCACCACCTCGGTGCATCGGCGGCTGGAGGAGCGCCTCGCCGAGACCAAAGGCTGCGAATCCGCACTGGTGTTCTCCTCCGGTTATGCCGCCAATGTCGGCTGGGTAACCGGTCTGCTGCGCAAGGGCGACATCCTGCTCTACGACGAGCAGAGCCACGCCAGCCTCTACGACGGCATCCAACTCGGGCGGGTCCGCTCGATGGCCTTCGAGCACAACGACCTTCGGCACCTGCGCCACCGGCTCATGCAGATCCGGTGGCGCAATCCGGGCGCCAACATCGTGGTCGCCGTCGAGGGCGTGTATTCGATGGACGGCGATATCGCACCGGTGCCGGAAATTCGGGCGCTGTGCGATTCGTTCGGGGCCTGGCTGGCCATCGACGACGCGCACGGCACCGGTGTGCTCGGCGCGAACGGTCATGGCACCGCCGAACATTTCGGCATGGGTTCCGGATCGGTCGAGCTGTACATGGGCACATTCTCGAAGGTGTTCGCCACCACCGGCGGTTTCGTCGCCGGTTCGAAGGATCTGGTGGACACGCTGCGGTTCTTCGCGCGCTCGTACATGTTCTCGGCGTCGCTGGCACCCGCGGTCGTCGCCTCGGTACTCGCCGCCATCGATTTCATCGACGCGCATCCGGAGCGAGTCCGCCAATTGCACGACAACGTCGACTATTTCGTGCGGGAACTGTGCCGAATGGGTTTCGCGGTCGATCCGCAGACCGCGATCATCCCGATCCTGGTGCCGCAGCGCCTCGCCGTCGCAGAGGTTGTCGCGGCACTGCACGCCGAGGGGGTGTTCGTCAACGGGGTCGAGTTCCCGGCGGTCCCGCGCGAACAGCAGCGGCTTCGGGTCAGCATGATGGCCACGCTCAGTCGCGATCAGCTCGATTTCGCATTGGAGAAGATATCGGCCGTGGCCCGCCGCTTCGCCTTCCACCCCGACCAAATCGGTCCCACCGAAGAAGGAATCCGCTGATATGACCGGAACCGAAATCGCCGCGGGCGGCACGGCTTCCGAACGCCTGCTGGTGCACGCCGCACTGGCCGAACCGAGCCAGGATGAGCGCGCCGCATTGGCGAAGCTCGCCCATGAGATCACGGACTGGGCCGAGGTTTTCGAACTCGCCGCGCTCAATGCGACTGTCCCGTTGGTACAACGCCGATTGGAATCCGAGCAGCTCTACGAACGCGTTCCGGAGCTGGTGCGCGCACATTTCGCCAGCGTGACCGATCACATTGCCGCCGTGAACGAGCGACGCCTGGCCGGTGCCCGTGAACTGTTGCGCCGCTTCGACGAACGCGGTGTGCGGTGCGTGGTGCTCAAGGGCATGTTGTTCTCTGCGCAGATCTACCACGACCCGCGCTACAAGCGCATGAACGATCTGGACATCCTCGTCGAACTCGATCAGGTCGACACGGTTATCGAGATCTACCGTGAGCTGGGCCTTTTCGCCACCTCCGAACTGCTCGGCAAGGCGCCGAAGGTCCGCGCCGAACGCTCACACCACCTGCCGTCGTTCGTCTCCCGCGACGGATCGCTCGTCGTCGGCACGCACTGGGGCCTGATCACACCGTTGGCCCCGTACACCGTCGACTACACCGCCATCTGGAAACGCGTGCGGCGCATCGACTTCTACGGTGTGCCCGCTTGGGCGATGTCGCACGAGGACAATCTGCACCACCTCGGCATCCACCTGCCCTACTACAAGACCGGTGTGCGCGAACTCGCCGACATCTGGAACCTGGCTCGCTATGCCGATGACCTCGACTACCACCTGCTGGCCGGTGAAATCGCCAAGGCAGGCAGCGAAAGCCTGATGTACCACGCCCTTTCGCTGGCCGATCGACTCGTTCCGGTACCAGAGTTCGCGGCATTGACCGGCTGGATCGCGCCGAAGGTCAACCGCTTCACCCGCTACGACACCGCGCGCAAAACCGCCGACATCCATGCCCTGCTGCGCAGCCGCTCCACCCACACCTCACGCATCGAAAAGGCCTATACCGAATTCAACATGACCGCAGTCGCGAGCGAGAAGCGCGACCGCTTCGGTCGCCTGTGGTCGGATCTGCTGCTCGTGCCCGGTGCGGAGGCGCGCAAGATGAGTTCACTGCGCGACCCTGCGCCGCTATCGGATCTCGGCGCGCGAATCTCGGCACCCTACCGGCTGACGCGTGTGTTCCAGCGCGATCTGGGCCGCTGGCTGTTTCCGGCGGCTCTGGCCAAGACCGTCTTCGATCTAGGTGCCGCATACGGTTCGGAGCTGGCAAGCCGGGCCGGAATCGGCGCGAGTGCGACCGAGCGTCCCGGCATCGACGAATACGCGGCACAGCTGGGCCTGACCCGAGCCGATCTACAAGCGGTACTGGACAGCCAGGAATGAACCGCACAGTGCTGTGGGACCTGGACGGCACCTTGGTGCGATGGCATCGACGTCGATTCAAGGCGCTGATGCCGCTGGCGGCCGCGCAGGCATTTCGCGAGTTGGCCCCACCGCATCGGTTCCTGCGTGTGCTGTCGGGCGTGCTGAAGCAGGTGCGGGCCAACGACACCGAGCACACCAACACCGAGCTCATGGTCCGGTTGCTCGCCGAGCGGTTGGACCTTGCACCGGATGAGGTGGCGAGGCAATTGAAGAGCCTGGCGGAAATGGGTTTTCCGCGCCTGCGTCGTTGTTTTCCGCCGGAGCCGGCGGCACTGGATACCGTGACTCGGCTCCGAGGAGCGGGCACGGTACAAGTAGTCGCGACCAACCCGCTGTGGCCGGACAGCACGGTCGCCACCCGGCTCGGCTGGGGCGGCTACGACCCGTCCGCGTTCGCCTACCGGACCAGTGGTGAAAATATGCGCCGCTCGAAACCGCGCATCGAGTTCTATCGAGAACTCCTCGACCGGCTCGGCGCGGAACCGGGGGAGTGCGTGATGATCGGCAACGACCCGGTCAACGATGCACCGGCAGCGCGAATCGGGATCCCCGTCTTCTTGGTGAATGTGCCGAAATTGGCTGTCCCACAGAAATATTCGGAGCTCGTACATGTAGGGGATTGGCCTCGGCTACGCGAGTGGCTTGGTATCGAGGAGGAATCATGCTCGTCGTCCTGAATCCGCAGTCCAATGCCGGGAAGGCGCTGCGGAGGTGGCGTCCGGTAGAAGACGTGCTGCGCGAACGGAATAACGATCTGACCGTCGAAATGCCCAGTGACGCGGAACAAGCAACCAAACTGGTGCAAGCGAGTCTCGAGTCGGATCCACCCGAGGTGATCGTCGCGGCGGGCGGCGACGGCATGGTCAACCTGGTACTCAATGCGATCATGGACCCGGCGACCGACCGGCCGCGGCATGGGGCGGACGCGATCGCACTGGGCGCGATCGGCCTCGGCAGTTCCAACGACTTCCATAAACCGGGGCGAACCAGCATCGCCGACGTCCCGGTCCGGCTCGGCGCACCCGAACTCGTCGATGTCGGCAAGGCTACCCTGCTCCTCCCGGACGGCACCCGAACGGTCCGCTACTTCCTACTCAATGCCAGCATGGGACTCGTTGCGGCAGGAAATCATTCGTTCAATCAAGCGCACGGGCTGATCGGCTGGCTGAAATCCCGCAATGTCGAGGCGGCCATAATCGCCACCGCACTGAGCAATATCGCCACTCACACGTCACTTGCCGTCCACCTGCGCGGATCCGACTGGGTACACACCGCGCCGATCACGAATGTCGGTGTGCTCAAGAGCGTCCACTTCGCCGGTGGTATGTACTACGACACGCCGGTAACCGGCGCGGACGGCATGTTCGATGTGAATATCTGGAAAGCTGCTGGACGGGCACGCATTCTCGGCCTCATCGCCGGTCTCTACCGCGGCAAGTTCAGGGGTTCCGCGCTGGCCACCTGCCGTCGCGACACCGTGGTGGAACTGCGACCCGCCGCACCCGCGCCGCTCGAATTGGATGGTGAGATCACGATTGTCGAATCGGCGCGGTTAGAGGTGCTGCCGCGCGTGTTGCGGGTGTGTGCGCGGTGAGCGTTGTCCTGGTGACCGGCGCCGCCAACGGTATGGGCGCGGCGACCGTCGAATACCTCGCGCGCGTCGGCTATACGGTCGAGGGCAGCGACAAGATCGCGCGGGATGGTGTGAGCGCGGTCGATGTTCGCGATACCGAGGCGGTGCGGAGCTGGGTGAAATCCGCGCACGCACGACACGGCCGCATCGATGCCGTTGTCACCTTCGCCGCCTACGGCATTGTCGGTTCGGTGGAGGAGACCGATCCGGACGAGGCCGCCGCGCTCATCGATACCAATGTGATCGGCACCCACCGCGTGCTGCGCGAAGTGCTGCCGGTCATGCGGGCGCAGGGCCACGGACGGGTGATCGTGGTGAGTTCTGGTGCGGGAGCCATCGCCGAACCCTATGGTGGCTGGTACTCGGCGACCAAGGCAGCCATCGAACGTCTCGGCGAGGCGATGCGGATGGAGACCGCCGGTTTCGGCATTCACGTCTCGGTGCTCGCGCCCGGATGGACGGTCACCCCGATCATCGATTCGGCTGCGCGCGTTGTCGATCCGATCGAGGCATACACGGCCGATCGGACTTCGGTATTGGCGCGCGTCACCGGATACCTGGAGCACGGGCAGTCCGCCGAGACGGTAGCCAGGAAGGTGCGGGCAGTCCTGGAAGCACCCGAGCCGCGCCAAACCTACCTGTGCGGCAGCGACGTTCGGCTCTCGTTCTGGACCCGACGATTCACGCCCGCTCGGGTCTATGAACGGCTCGTTCGCCGCTACTACGGCTTTTGACAGGAGCATTCGCGGGCGTGTCGGTAGTATCACCTCGGCCGCACGGGTCCCCAGAAAGCGGGGGCTTGTCCGGCACGTGCCGTTCGCTGGATGGTTTTGTCAGTAGCCCATCTGCCGACGACACGGCAGGAAAGGCAACAATGAGCAACCGATAGGGGCAGGCGATGGCACCGGCTCTGAGATGTCTGGTCTGGGAATTGGACAACACGCTATGGGATGGTGTCGTCTGCGACGCCACCAGCGGCGCACCACGCCCCGCCGCCCTGCGCACGCTACTGAAGCTCAGCGAGCGCGGCATCTGGCACGCGGTAGCCAGCCGCAGCGACCGCGACCTCACCCTCAAGAAGCTCTACCGACACGGGCTCTACGACATGTTCTCGGCCATCGAGATCGGCTGGGGCCGCAAATCCGCGTCGCTATTGCGGATCGCACACACCCTGGGCCTGGAACTGGACACCATCGGTTTCATCGACGCCGAACCGGTGGAACGAGCCGAGGTCACCCGAGCACTCCCATGCGTGCGTTGCTACGCCGCCCGCAACGCCGACGTACTACCCGCCCTCCCCGACTTCCGCCCCGTGCTCCGCACGGGCCCATCCCCCACCCCACCCATGGGCTTCGCCAGCATCAGGGCCTAACCCCCAGCGAGCGGGATCAAGATCAGGTGGACACTACGGCGGCGTCGGTCGAGAAGCCACCGCCCTCAGTGCCACCTGATCTTGGTCGGTCAGGTTCGGCCTGCTCGCTTTCCATCTCGCCAACCTGCAGCTCGTCCCGGTGGCGGTCGTCCCGATCGTCTATGGCGCGGCAATGGTCGTCGATGCCCTCGCCGCCTTGCTCACCGGCTGGTGCTACGACCGCAGCGGGTGCCCGAATCCTCATTGCGGTGCCGATACTCTCGGCTCTGATCCCGCCCCTTGCCCTTCAGGACAGCGCGATTCCGGCCGTTATCGGCGCATTGCTGTGGGGTGCGGTGCTAGACGTCCAGGAATCGACACTCCGAGTGGCCGTCGCCGATTTGGTCCCAGCAGCTCATCGACGCGGCACCGCCTACGGTGTTTCCGCCGCCGGATCGGGCTCGGCCGCCTTCGCAGGATCTGCGCTGTTGGCGCTGCTCTACACGCGTTCCCTGACAGCGGTGGTCAGCGTCACCGCCGCGATACAACTGATGGCACTGCTCGTCTTCGTCTGGGGATACCTTCGCTTGGACGAGCATCGTTGATCGTCAAGACGCTGGCTCTCCCTGGCGGGAGTGGCCGCGGTCCATCGGGACGTCCGAACCTGCTGGGCGCGGTCGAATTCCATGCCGATCGGCGTGGTCGGCAGCAGGTCGGGACACCGGCGGGGAATGATGTGACCATGGCGAATGATCCGAAGGGCCCCGATATCAAGCCGCGCAGTCGCGATGTCACCGATGGTCTGGAGAAGACGGCCGCGCGCGGCATGCTCCGGGCGGTGGGCATGGACGACGGCGACTGGGGCAAGTCACAGATCGGTGTGGCCTCCTCGTGGAATGAGATCACGCCGTGCAATCTGTCGCTGGACCGGCTCGCCAAGGCCTGCAAGGAGGGAGTGTTCGCGGGCGGCGGGTATCCGATGGAATTCGGGACCATTTCGGTCTCCGACGGCATCTCCATGGGACATGAGGGCATGAATTTCTCGCTGGTATCGCGCGAGGTGATCGCCGACAGTGTGGAAACCGTGATGCAGGCCGAGCGGCTCGACGGTTCGGTGCTGTTGGCCGGATGCGATAAATCCTTGCCCGGCATGTTGATGGCGGCGGCGCGGCTGAACCTGGCGAGTGTGTTCCTATACGCGGGCTCGATCCTGCCCGGTATCGCGAAACTCAGCGATGGCACCGAGCGTGAAGTGACGATTATCGATGCGTTCGAGGCGGTCGGCGCCTGTTCGCGCGGTCTGATGAGTCGCGAGGATGTGGATGCCATCGAACGGGCGATCTGTCCGGGTGAGGGCGCCTGCGGCGGCATGTACACCGCCAACACCATGGCCAGCGCGGCCGAGGCATTGGGTATGTCGCTGCCCGGCAGTGCGGCACCGCCCGCGACCGATCGACGTCGCGACGGCTACGCGCGGCGCAGCGGTGAGGCGGTGGTGGAACTGCTGCGGCGGGGAATCACGACGGCCGACATTCTCACCAAGGAAGCCTTCGAGAACGCGATCGCGGTGGTGATGGCATTCGGCGGCTCCACCAATGCCGTACTGCATCTGCTGGCGATCGCCCACGACGCGAAAGTCGATCTGTCACTCGAGGATTTCGCGCGCATCGGCCGCCGGGTACCGCACCTCGCCGATGTGAAACCCTTCGGGCGACATGTGATGACCGATGTGGACCGGATCGGCGGCGTGCCGGTGATGATGAAGGCGCTGCTGGATGCGGGGCTGCTGCACGGTGACTGCCTGACCGTCACTGGAGGTACGGTCGCGGAAAACCTCGCTACCATCGCCCCGCCCGATCCTGACGGAAAGGTGGTGCGGGCCATGGCATCTCCCATCCACCCGACCGGCGGCATCACTATCCTCGCCGGATCGCTCGCGCCCGGCGGTGCGGTGGTCAAGTCGGCGGGCTTCGATTCCGACGTATTCACCGGTACGGCACGGGTTTTCGACCGCGAGCGGGCCGCGATGGACGCGCTGGAGGACGGCACGATCACCGCGGGCGATGTGGTGGTCATCCGGTACGAGGGGCCCAAGGGCGGTCCCGGTATGCGGGAGATGCTCGCGATCACCGCGGCCATCAAGGGCGCGGGCCTCGGTAAAGACGTGCTGCTGCTCACCGACGGACGCTTCTCCGGCGGCACCACCGGTCTCTGCGTGGGCCACGTCGCCCCCGAGGCGGTCGATGCCGGGCCGATCGCCTTCGTCCACGATGGCGACCAGATCCGCCTCGACGTCGCCGCAGGCACCCTCGACCTTCTCATCGACCCGGAAGAACTCGACCGCCGTCGTGAAGGTTGGAAACCATTGCCGCCGCGCTACACCCGCGGCGTGCTGGCCAAATACTCGAAGTTGGTCGGCTCGGCTTCCTACGGTGCAGTCTGCGACTGAAGTGGGAGTCGTCAGCTGCCGATGCCGGTTGATCCGATCGACGGCCTAGGCGAGTCATAGGGTGGCTCAACGGCATTCCGCAAGCGACCATTCGGCTCGCTCAAGCGATTAGCAAGACCCACCCCGGTCGTATCGATGCTCTCGGAATCTTGCGAGCGTGGCGGTGTGCTCGCCAAGTGTTCGAAGTTGGCGGCTCGGTGCCATTGGGCGCCGTCCGCGACTGAAGTGGGAGTCATCAGCTGCCATCCCGGTTGATCCGATCGACCGCCCGGGGCGATAAGCGGCGTGTCGACCCGGTCGTATCGAGGCCCTCGGTATTTTGCGAGCGTGGCGGTGTGCTCGCCAAGGGTTCGAAGTTGGCGGGCGCGGTGTCCTTCGGTGCCCTCTGCAGCTGAGTATGGACCGATCGACCGCCGAGGTGAGTCATGTGGTGGTTCGGAGGAATTCGGTGCACGACCATTCGGCTCGCCTCGGCGATGGGGAGCCCGGGGTCCGTCTTATCGGAGCTTTCTACGCGACGCGTGGCGGCTGATGGTCGACGGACTGAACCGCCTCTGGCTCATGGCAATTGCGGGAGCACGGCCAGGTCGAGTTGCCGCAGTCGGGCTGGATCGGCGATCACCTCGTAGCCCGCGATTCGATCGTCTTGGACCGTAACCGCAAGCGCGAGGAGCAGTTTGCCGCGCGGCGCCACAATGATGCCGACCGCGCCATCGACCAGAGCGAGTGTGGCGACCTGGGAGCGGCGGCGCAAGATGACGGTCTCGCGGGCAACCGCCTGCGCACCCCGCACGACCGGGGCCATACCCGAGGGTAGTGCGGCCGGTTCGGCCGTACGCACCACATCGGGTGCCAGGACGGCGAGCAGTGCGTCGAGATCACCACTGCGGGCGGCAGTGAGGAAGGCATCTACGACATGCCGCTGCCGCGCGAGTTCGGCGGTGGACGCGGTCGCATCGCCGTGCGCCCGCGCGCGGGCCCGACTGGCGAGCTTCTTGGTGGCGGCGCTGGTGCGTCCGACGATCGGCGCGATCTGATCGAAGGGTACGGCGAACATATCGTGCAGCACGAATGCCACCCGCTCATCGGGACCGAGTGTATCCAGCACCACCAGTAGTGCGCGACCGACCGAATCGATCAGCACGGCTTCGCTTTCCGGATCGCGGTCAGAGGCGGTATCGCCGAGTTCGGCGAGCCGATCGATCGGATCCTCGCGTCGGGTGGTCCGCGAGCGCAGCATATCGAGGCAGATTCGGGAGACCACCGTGGTCAACCACCCCACGAGATTCTCGACACCGCTCATGTCGGAGCGATCCAGCCGCAGCCACGCCTCCTGCACCGCATCCTCGGCTTCACTCGCCGATCCGAGCATCCGGTAGGCCACCGCGTGCAGGTGATCGCGGTGCGTCTCGAATCGTCGCGCCAACAATTCCTGTGCGTGCATCGGTCACCTTTCGCGGTCGGCATCCGTCATGTGAATAGACGATCGGGTGCCCATCCCACGATCGCAGATCCGCAGAACCGAGATACCTGGAGGGTAGTTCCCATGTCTGTCGCATATGTCGTCGTCACCATCCTCGCCGCCGTAGCCGCCTTCGGCGCCGCCGGCTTCGATATCGTCAAGGCCGATCAGGTGCGCGAGACCATGCGCGGCTACGGCCTCCCGCAATGGACCCTCAACCCGCTGGCCATCCTGAAAGCGCTCGGCGGCCTCGGCCTCCTGATCGGCCTTGCTTTCCCGCTCCTCGGGCTCACCGCCGCCCTCTGCCTGGTCCTGTACTTCCTCGGCGCGGAAATCACGATCATCCGAGCCAAGTGGTACGCCGACCTCGCTTATCCCTTGCCATACCTGGTCCTGTCCGCAGCTTCCCTCGCCCTGTTCGCCTACGCCTGACTCGGCAGTGCCCCGTGCCCGCGATCGACCCCGCTGCGCCGTCGGATGCGGTCGCCGACGAGTGAGCCGCCTGACGGGGATGCGGCGTGCTCGTCGTCGCTGGTGGCGCCTGGTGCCGCTGGGTGCGTGCTGTCCGGCGCCGCTATCCGGCTGGTGCCATCGTCCTGCCAGGTGTATCGCACCGCCTTTCGGCGGAGACCAGCTGGTTCGCCTCGACGACCCGAGCCGCCCCGCCGTCGCAACAATTGGCCGGGCGGGGCGCTTCGACACTCGGTGCGATGCAGCATGTTATGCACGCACGCATGCAATGCGCTATTGCACCGCATGCCATTTCGAGCCCGATTTGCGCACGGACCCGCGGGACGATTGACCACTTTGCCGCCCCGGCACATTCCGTCGCCGCGGCGAGTCCGGCGGACTCGACCGGCAACAAACCGGTGGATCGAGCACCTTCGCTGACGGCAGCGCACTAACCGCGCAGAATGAACTGAGCCGCCTGCTCACCGATGAACACGCTCGGCGCATGGGTATGCCCGCGGATCAGCAACGGCATCACCGACGCGTCCGCAACGCGGAGTCCGTGCACTCCACGCACTTCCAGTCGTGGCGTGACGACACTGCCCGCATCGGTGCCCATTCGGCAGGTGCCGACCGGGTGGTACAGGGTGTGCGAGTAGCTGTTCAGTGTCAACTCCATCGCACCCTCGAGATCGGCTGGAGCTTGCGGCGGATAGATCAGCGGTCCGAGTACCGCCTTCAGCGCCGGAGCGGCGGCCAGTTCGGCGCACACGCGCAGACCGGACATGATCGCTGTTCGGTCCGCACCGCCGCTATCGGAGAGATAGCGCGGGTCGATGACCGGTTTGGCGGTGGGATCAGCCGAACCCAGCGAAATCCGTCCGCGACTGTGCGGCCGCAACAACACCGTCGCCAACACGACCCCGTGTTCGGTCGGATCCTCGAGACCCTCGTAGAAGAATGGCGCGGGCGCGAAAATCAGCTCCAGATCCGGCAATTGGAGATCGGACCGGCTGCGGATGAAGCCATAGGCCTCACCAACATTGGAGGTGAGCATGCCGCGATGCCGGATCAGGTAATCGAGCAGCTGACGCGGCTTCTCCGCGTCGAACAGCGAATCGGATTCGACGCCGTAGCCGAGCGCCGCCACCAAATGGTCCTGCAGATTCGCGCCCACCTCGGGCGTATGGTGCACAAGCGGAATGTGATGACGCGATAGCTCGTCCTCATCGCCGACACCCGAGAGCATGAGCAACTGCGGGCTATTGATCGCACCGCCGCAGAGGATCACCTCGCGCCGGGCGGCCACCGTCTGCGTGACGCCGTCCTTTCGATACTCCACACCGGTAGCGCGCGGTCGTCCTTCCGGCGAGGTTTCGAAGATGATCTGCGACGCGAGCGCCTCGGCGAATACGGTGAGATTCGGACGGCGCATCGCTGGCTTCAAATACGCATCGGCCGTACTCCACCGCCTGCCACCGCGCTGGGTGACCATGGTCTCGCTGAACCCCTCCGGCTGCGGCCGGTTCGGCGGCTCCACCGCGAATCCGGATTCCTCGACCGCGGCCAGATACGCCGCGGTGAGCGCGCGCGGACTGCGCTGCCGCGAAATATGCAGCGGCCCAGTGGTGCCCTCATCCGGATACTGGGCATCCTCGACGGTCTCGATCTTGCGGAACTGCTCGACCGCCGCCGAGAACCCCCACTCGTCCCCGGCCAGCAATGCCCACTCGTCATAGTCGGCCCGGAAGCCACGCACCCACATCATCGCGTTCATCGATGATGATCCGCCGAACATTTTGCCGCGCGGCCAGTAGATCTGCCGATTCTTCAGCTCGGGCTGCGGTTCGGTGAGGTAATCCCAGTCGACCTCCGCGCGGAACAGCTTGGCGAATGCCGCCGGAATATGGGCGAATTTGTTCTTATCCGGCGGTCCGGCCTCGAGCACCACCACCGAAATATTCGGATCGGCGCTGAGCCGGTTGGCCAGGACCGCACCGGCCGATCCGGAGCCGACGATCACATAATCCGCGCTAACCCCTGCTTGCACTGTCCCACTCCGATCTGAACTGCGTACGGCAAACATACGAGTAAGACGCGGTCTCGGGTTCGGTTTCCTGGCAAACGGGCCATCTTTCGCGGATCGGACGCGGTTATCAGCGCCTGGTCAACGGCGGTCGCGGCCGAGATGTTCGCGCAGGGTGGTGTCGGTGTACTCGGTGCGGTAGGAGCCGCGGTCCTGCAATTCCGGAATAAGCCAGTCGACGATCTCGTCGAGTCCGGTGAGCACCAGGTACGGCGAGATATTGAACCCGTGGGTCGCGCCGTGGCGGACCCAGCGGGTCAGTTCGTCCGCGACTCGGCTTGGTGTCCCGGCGAATCCGGACCGCTGTGAGGTCTCGATGGCGACTTGGCGCAGCGAAAGTGCTGATCCTTCGCATAACGGTTGATCGGCCGCTTCAGGCCGAGACTGGCGCGCAGCGTCGAACCCGGCACCGGACGGTGGGTCACACCAGCGCGGAAGAGTGCGGGTAGGACGTAGTGCGCCAGCGCCGGAAGGTCCTGATGATCCGAACCCGTCGGTCGCGAAATGGCGGTGATCCCGGATTCGCGACGAAGCGAATCCGGGATCGATTGTCGTGCTTATCGCGCGGCGCGCGCAGACAGCGCAGCGGCAACCAATACGGTGACGCCCTCCGCAATAGCGGTGCCGCCCAACGCGTGTGCGGCCGAGGGCAGCGTACTGCCCGCGAGGCCGAGGAAAACCGACCCGAAGCACGCGATCCCGACCACGATGCCGAGCTGCACACTGGTCACCAGAATGCCACTGGCATCGGCCGCGAGGGCCATCGGAATCCTGGCGAGGGTGCGGGTCATCAGCGGACTGAAAGCGAGCCCGAAGCCGATGCCCTGGATCCCGAAGACGACCAGCGGTAGCGGCCCGATGTCGGCGCCATTGCGCAGCATCGTGCCCAGCACCACCATGGTGGCCGCGCCGAGGACCAGCCCGAACGGAATCATGCTGGCGTGCAGGCGGTGTGGGATGCGCTCCCAGTTCAAACTGGCCAGTGCGAAGGTCACGCCCATCGGAATGAACAGCAGACCAGCGTGCAGTGCGGTGTAGCCGAGGGTGCTCTGCAGGTGGATCGCCATGACGAACATCCAGCCACCGAAGGTCGCCATGATCGTGAACAGCGTGCCCGCGGTGAGCGCCAGGCCCGGCGACTTCAGCACCCGCTGTGCGAACAGCGGTTCACCGTCGCGTGCCGCAACCACCCGCTCGATCGCCACGAACAATCCGACACCGATTACACTGGCTCCCAGTGCGATCCACGTCCACAGCGGCCAGTCCTGCTCATGTCCCAATACCAGCGGCAGTACGAGCAGCAGTACCGAGATGGTGAGCATGGTCAGCCCGGCCAGATCGAGCTTCCGATCGAATTGCGTGGTCGCCGTGGGCAATACCCGCGGCGCGATCAACAGCAGCACCACACCGATCGGCACATTCACCAGAAATACGCCGCGCCAGCTGCTCCCGAACAGGTCGGCATTGACGATCAATCCGCCCGCCACCTGGCCGACGACCATACCGCCGGAAATGATCGCCGAGTAGGCGCTGAGTGCCTTGGCCCTGGCGTTGCCGGTGAAGTTGCGCTGGATCATGGTCATGATCTGCGGAATCATCGCCGCCGCCCCGGCACCCTGCAGAAATCGGAATACGATGAGCGAGAACTCGTTCCACGCCGAACCGCAGGCCAGCGAGGCAACGGTGAACACCGCGAGCCCGGTAATGAAGGTGCGGCGCTGCGTGAACCGATCACCCAACCGAGCGCCGGTCACGAGCAATACTGCGTAGGCGATCACATACCCCGCCACGATCAACTGCAACGCGGATCCACTGGTATGCAACGAAGTACGAATAGAAGGAATGGCGACATTCACGATCGAGGCATCGAGCACCGCCATGAACTGCCCCGTGAGCAACACCGCGAGCACCGCGATGGTCCGCCGCGCACCGACCGCGGCGGGTTGATCTGCCGGTCCGGCAGCGGCAGACGTGGCCGCAGCGGTGCCCGGCTGCAAGGTCTGAGTCATGCGATGAGCTTGCAACCGATCCGACACCAGTAACAGGAGTCCGATAACACTGGTACTGGCAACACCTGGATACCGGCCCTCAGGGTAAGTCGAAGCCCAGGGCCTCGGCCGCGGCGGTGGGGGTTGGTTGAGACCAGCGGTCGATCAGGGTTTGCGCGGAGGTGAGCGAGCGGGTGATGGCGCGATCGAGGTAGAGGGTGCCATCCAGGTGGTCGGTTTCGTGCTGGACGATGCGGGCGGGCCAGCCGGAGACTTCCTCGTCCAGTTCGTGGCCGCCTGCGTCCTGGCCGCGCAGGCGTACGTGGGCGTGGCGCGCGACGACGGCCTGCCAGCCCGGAACGCTCAGGCAGCCCTCGAAGAATGCGGCGCGTGCTTCGCCGATGGGTTCGTAGGTCGGGTTGATCAGGACTCGGAACGGTAACGGGCACCGGCCGCGTACCGCGCGCACCTCCTCACTCACCTCGGCCGGATCCTCCAGTACCGCCAGCCGCAACGGTACCCCGACCTGCGGTGCTGCCAGTCCGACACCGGGCGCGGCATGCATCGTGTCCCGCATCGCCCGCACCAGGCGGTCCAATTGCGCCTGCGTCAGCTGTCCGTCGTAGCGCGCGGCGGGCGTGCGCAGCACAGGATCGCCTGCGGTAACAATGGAGAGTGGACCGTCGAGCAGCGTTTCGACAAGATCGGGAAGCGGGATCGTCATGGTCTCAGGATCGCAAGGCGCCGCGCGGCGCGATGATTTGGCCGGTCCGTCGCCTGATTCGGCTCGAAGCTGGAATATTTAGTCAAGCTAACGTATTACTGGATATAAGCGTCTTTTATGTGCGAAGGAGGCTGGCCATGCTGAGTAATATTCCGATGGAACGGCTCATGGATCGCATCGCCGATATGTACGCGAAATATTCGGACATTCGGGACGCGCGACCGATTCCGGAGACTTTCGCCGCGATCCGAGAACCCGGAATAGGGCCCGCGCAGATTGCGGCGACGGTCATGACGGCCTACGCCGATCGTCCCGCGCTCGGATATCGGGTCCGCCAACCGACCACGGACGCGTCGGGGCGGCGCACGCTGCGACTGCTGCCCGAATTCGCGACCATCACCTACGGCGAGTTGTGGGCGCGGGTCGGTGCGATCGCCGCCGCCTGGCACTACGATCCCGAAAACCCGATCCATGCAGGGGATTTCATCGCAACACTCGGCTTCACCAGTAGCGACTACACAACGCTCGATCTGGCGTGTCTGTATCTCGGCGCGGTGGCCGTACCGCTGCAGGCCGGTGCGGCTCCGAAGCAATTGTCGGCGATCATCGCCGAGACCGAACCGCGCATCCTCGCCGCGACGCCCGAAAACCTCACCGCCGCAGTGGAATGCGTCCGTATCGGCCCGACGCCGGAACGTCTCGTGGTCTTCGATTACCACCCTGAGGACGATGATCAACGCGAGGCATTCGAATCCGCCCGCAGCCGTCTGGTGCACGCCCCGATAGTGGTGGAATCGCTGGAATCGGTGCTCGAACGCGGTCGCGCCCTGCCGCCCGTGCCGCTGTTCGTTCCCGAGGACGACGCCTTGGAGCTGCTGATCTACACCTCCGGCAGCACCGGAACTCCCAAGGGTGCCATGTATACCGGCCGGTTGGTGACCGCGATGTGGTTGTCGCAGCCCGAGGTCGCCGGGATCGGCTTGAGCTATCTGCCGATGAGCCATGTGGCCGGTCGTATGTCGCTCTACGGCATGCTGGCCCGTGGCGGCACCGTGTATTTCACGGCCGAAAGCGATATTTCGACGCTGTTCGAGGATATCGGCCTCGTTCGGCCGTCCGAGCTGTTCTTCGTGCCCCGCGTGTGCGATATGGTCTTCCAGCGCTATCAGAGCGAAATGGAACACCGCGCCGAACCGGGTAGCGATCGCGCCGAACTCGACCGCGCGGTGAAAACCGAACTACGCGAGAAATTTCTGGGCGGACGCTTCATATCTGCCATTGTCGGTAGTGCGCCGCTGGCCGCGGAGATGAAGACGTTCATGGAATCGGTCATCGAAATGGATCTGCACGACGGCTACGGTTCGACCGAGGCAGGCGGCGCCGTCATGGTCGACAATGTCATCCGCCGTCCACCCGTGCTCGACTACAAGCTGGTGGACGTGCCGGAGCTGGGATATTTCTGCACCGACCAGCCACATCCACGCGGTGAACTGCTGCTGAAGACCGCTACGATGATTCCCGGTTACTACAAGCGTCCCGAGATCACCGCCGAGATCTTCGACGCGGACGGCTTCTACCGGACCGGCGATATCGTGGCCGAACTCGGACCCGATGAACTCGTCTATCTCGACCGTCGCAATAATGTGCTGAAGCTTTCCCAGGGCGAATTCGTCGCGGTCGCACACCTGGAATCCGTATATGCCAGTAGCCCGCTGCTCGAGCAGATCTTCGTCTACGGCAGCAGTGAGCGCGCCTACCTGCTCGCGGTGATCGTGCCGACCGAGGAGACGCTGGACAGCGCTGATCCCAAAGCGGCACTGAGTGATTCGCTGCAACGCATCGCCAAGGAAGCCGATCTCGAATCGTATGAGATCCCGCGCGATTTCCTGATCGAAACCGAACCCTTCACCACCGAAAACGGTCTGCTGTCCGGCATCGGTAAATTATTGCGTCCCAAGCTGATCGAGCGCTACGGCGAGCGGCTGCGGCAACTCTATGTCGAACTTGCCGAAGGACAGGCGAGCGAACTGCTCACACTGCGCCGCGAAGCCGCCGACCGGCCGGTTCTGGAAACCGTGAGCCGAGCCGCACGGGCATTGCTCGGTTGTGCGACAACCGATCTGCGACCGGATGCGCATTTCACCGACCTGGGCGGCGATTCACTATCCGCGCTGTCGTTTTCGAATCTGCTTCGCGATATTTTCGCCGTCGAGGTACCGGTGGGCGTTATCGTCAGCCCGGCCAACGGTTTGCGTGAGTTGGCGGAATACGTCGAATCGGCGCAGGGGACCGGCGCGATCCGCCCCACCTTTGCCGCGATCCACACCCACGGCGACCTCGCGCGTGCCGATGAACTGACGCTGGACAAGTTCATCGATGCGCAAACACTCTCCGCCGCAACGAATCTCCCACATGCGGTCGAAACGCAGACCGTCTTGCTCACAGGTGCCAACGGCTACCTCGGCCGGTTCCTATGCTTGGAATGGCTGGAGCGACTGGACACGACCGACGGCACACTTATCTGCATCATCCGCGGCAAAGACGCCGCGGCAGCACGGAAACGACTCGACGAGGCCTTCGACAGCGGTGATCCGGAGCTGCTGCGGCGCTATTGCGAACTGGCCGCCCGCCGCCTAGAAGTGCTGCCGAGTGATATCGGCGAACCAAATCTCGGCCTGGATGATGCGACATGGCATCGACTGGCCGACACCGTCGACCTGATCGTGCACCCGGCCGCGCTGGTCAACCATGTGCTGCCCTACGACCAGCTGTTCGGCCCCAATGTCGTCGGCACCGCCGAACTCATCCGCCTGGCCATCACCTCGCGGATCAAGCCCGTCACATATCTGTCCACCGTGGCAGTCGCCGCCCCGATCCAGCCGTCGTCCTTCGTGGAGGACGGCGATATCCGCCAAATCAGCCCTACGCGTGCGATCGACGACACCTATGCCAACGGCTACGGCAACAGCAAATGGGCAGGGGAGGTCCTGCTGCGGGAAGCGCACGATCTGTGCGGCGTTCCGGTCGCCGTCTTCCGATCCGATATGATCCTGGCGCACAGTCGATTCGACGGCCAGCTCAACGTTGCGGACATGTTCACCCGACTGCTGCTGAGCCTGGTGTCCACCGGCATCGCCCCGTACTCCTTCTACGAAACCGACGCCGACGGCAAACGCCAACGCGCACACTACGACGGTCTGCCCGCCGACTTCACCGCCGAAGCGATCACCACCATAGGCAGCCGGGCGCGCACGGATTTCCACACCTTCGACGTCCTCAACCCACACGACGACGGCATCTCCCTCGACGAATTCGTCGACTGGCTCATCGAATCCGGCCATCCCATCCGGCGGATCGATGACTATCACGAATGGTTGAGCCGATTCGAAACCGCGCTGCGCGGCCTCCCTGAGAGACAGCGGCAGGCCTCGCTGCTACCGCTGCTGCACGCCTATAGCCGACCCGCTCGGCCGATCCATGGCGCCGCCATCCCGGCAAAGGGGTTCGCCGCTGCCGTACAAGCCGCGAAAGTCGGCGCCGAACACGATATTCCGCATCTGACCCCGGCGCTCATCGACAAATACGTCAGCGATCTGCGATTGCGTGGACTGCTGTAGTCAGGTGAGCCCGAGGATGGTGATGGTGAGCTGGGTGGCGTAGTCGACGACCTCCCCGCGATTGGCCTCGACATCGCCGTCGAGCCAATCGAGGAACAGTGCGACGAGCGCGCCGGATATCGCGCTGACCGGCATCGGAATCCGGCCCGAAGTGGAGGTGAAGCGTGTGGCTTGCTCCGGAGCGAGCTGGGCGGCGACGAGTGTGACGAAGGCAGGCAGTGCGTCGGCGCCGTGAGCGCGCAGGGTGTCATCGGCGAGGGTCTCGCGGAACATGATCCGGCCACGGCGCGGATCATCCGCGAAATACTGTGCCGCCGCATCGAATGCCGCTCGGGCGCGGGCTGTTTCGTCGGCAGGTGCGTCGCCGAGCCGGGTGCTGACGGCATCGACGAGCCCGCGCGCGGTCTGGTCGTAGATCTCGATCAGCAGGGCTTCGCGGTCGGTGAAGTTCTCGTAGAAATAGCGCAGGCTCAGGCCCGCTTCGCGGCATACCGCCCGCATGGTGGTCGCCGCCGCGCCCTCGCCACCGAGCAGCGCATAGCCCGCGCGCACGAGTTGTTCGCGGCGCTCGGCGGCACGGCTGGCCATGGTGCTGCCGCGCCAGGTAGTGGCTGACGAACTCACGGTTGGATCATGTCATGCGCCGCTGGACTCGCGTTGCTCCAGGCTGGACTCACTGCGCGGGCGTTGCTCCAGCTTGCGAAGCAGAACACGCAGTTGTTCATCGGTGCTGAGGTACTGGTCCATCAGCACGTTGATCGCGCCACGCAGCAGCGAATAGGGCTCCCAGACGCGCGGTGCGATGGTGCGCGGGGCCCGGTGGGCAATGCCATCGGCCACGGCTGAAGCGGCCTGAGCGGCGCTGATGCGCTGGTTGAGGGGCCAGGGCAGCATGGCATCGGCCGCACGGCCGAATTCATCGTCATCGAGCGTGTCGTGGGTCATGGCGGTGTCGACGATGCCGAAATAGGCGACCCCGGCCGTGGCGCCGGAAGCGGCGAGTTCGACCCGCAGCGCGCGTCCCAACTGTTCCACACCGGCCTTGCTGATCATGTACGGCGACCCGCCCATACCGGGCGCGAATGCCGCGCAGGAGGAAACCACCACGACGTGGCCGCGGGTGGCGACGATATCGTCGAGCGCCGGTCGTACGGTATTGAACACGCCGGTCAGGTTGACACCGATGACCCGGTCGAAATCGGCCGGATCCATCGTGCGCAGCGTGGCGGGCATCGGGGTGATACCGGCATTGGCGATCACCAGGTCGATGCGGCCGAAACGATCGCGGACCGTCGCCATGGCGGCGACCATGCTGTCGCGGTCGGCGACATCGGCGCGCAGTGCGACGGCTCGTGACCCAAGTCGCGAGGCGACAGTGCGAACCTTGGCCTCGTCCACGTCGAGCATGACGACCCACGCGCGGCGGCGGTGCAGGATCTGCGCCAGTTCCGCACCGATGCCACGTCCGGCACCGGTGATCACGACCACCTTGTCGGCCACATCGAAGGTGTCATTGGTCGGCAACAGCCGTAGCAGGTTCATGATGCCTCGATCAGGTAGGCGTCGGAGTCGAATTGCTTGGTGCGCCTGGCATATTCGAAACTCCAGTTCGGATACAGCCCGGCATTGTGATGGCCATCGGCGGTCTGATAGTAGCTACGGCAGCCGCCGGTGACCCATACGGTATCGCGGCTGCGCTGCTCCATTTCCTCGACGAAGTCCCGCTGCGCCTGCGGTCGCACCTCGATACGGCGGAGTCCGTTGTCGCGCATATTCTTTACCGCGTCCACGATATAGCGGATCTGAGCCTCGATCATGAAGATCGCCGACTGGTTCCCGGCCGCGCCGAATGGCCCGAGAGTCGTGAAGAAGTTCGGAAATCCGGTAACGCTGGTGCCGAGATAGCTGCGTGGGCGTTCGCGATACAGCTGTGCCAGTGTGCGCCCCGCGGTGTCGTGGATGGCCTCGAATATCCGTGGCGGCACACCGAATCCGGTGCCCCAGATGATCGTGTCGACCTGGTGTTCGGTGCCGTCGACGGTGACGATCGATCGCGGGCGGATCTCGGCGATCCCGGCGGTTTCCACCTTGACATTGGGCTTGGACAGCGCGGGGTAGTAGGAGTCGGAGAAGATCGCGCGTTTGCAGCCGATCATGTAGTCGGGCGTCAGCTTGTGGCGCAGTCGCGGATCGGGAACCTGCCGACGCAGCTGCAATCGGCCCAGTGCCTCGAACGGATGACGGAACCGTTTGTCCACGAACCCGACCAGGCCGAATCCCTCGATGCCGGTGAAATATGCGGCGCGGATCGTCTTGCCAAGCAAGGGCATCCGGCGCAAGAGTGTGCGCTCGACGGTGCTGGTCGCCCAATCCATGCGCGGCACGATCCACGGCGCCGAACGCTGGAACACCGTCAGCCGTTCCACGATGGGCTGGATCTCCGGAATGAACTGCACCGCGGACGCGCCGGTGCCGATCACCGCGACCCGCTCACCGGTCAGATCGTGGTCGTGATCCCAGTGCAGTGAATGGAATTGGGTGCCGGTGAAATTCGCGATACCGGGCAGCCTGGGGATCTGCGCCTCGCTGAACGGCCCGATCGCCGAGACCAGCACATCTGCGGTCAGGGTTGCCTGCCCCGTGCGGATGCGCCACCGTCCAGCAGGCTCGTCCCATACGGCGTCGAGTACTTCGGTGTCGTACCGAATGTGTTGTGGCACATCGTATTTATTCGCAACACCGCGCAAGTAGTCGAGGATCTCCGGCTGGGTGCCGTAGCGGCGGGACCAATTCGGGTTCGGGGCGAAGGAATACGAATACAGCATCGAAGGCACGTCGCACGCGCAACCCGGGTAGGTGTTGGCGCTCCATGTGCCGCCCAGGTCGGAGCCCCGTTCGAGGATGACGAAGTCGCGGAATCCAGCTTCGCGCAGTTTCACCGCCAATCCGATACCGGCGAACCCAGCGCCGATGACAACAATCGGCACATGGTCGGGTCGCGCTGTCGGCTGATCCATCTGCACTCCTCCGGACGAGCATGCGCCCTTATGGGAATCGGTTGATTCCATTGGAATCATATGATTCCTCTACCGCCGTTCCTGTGTCAAGGTCCGGCAGTGTTATCGCAGGTCAACGGCCCAGCTATCGATTCCGGAATGCGCGCCGCGGCATATCGCCGCCGACGGGCATACTCCGAGGACCACGGTCTGCCTTCGTCCGCGTCGTCCGAACCCGGCCGTGTGTCGGTGTCACGCTCCGGAGCGCGCGGTGAGGTCGATTCGGGCACCGCGGCGGAGTTCATCGATGTGGGGCTGTGCGCGACGGCTTTGATAATTTCGCGAGCCGACGAGAACCGAAAACCGGGCGGTCGACTCCACCGCCGCGATCACGAACGCTGCCGTCGGCTCGACGACCGGCTCATCTGGGCGACCCGACTTCATCGAGGCTGCTCCCAGGCCCCTTGTCTACGCCGACGGACAGGTGGGACGCTCGAGTTCATGGCCAAGCCATATCGAGCCGGGTGGGGTGTCAGGGCATCCAACGCGTGGATGCGAACCGTGATACGCGCCGGATTGCCGATGTGGACCTTCCATGTCCTCACCGTGCGCGGACGCCGCACCGGCCGCGCGATCCAGACGCCGCTGGCGGTGTTCGAACAAGACGGCCGAAGATACCTGGTGGCGTCCTACGGAACGGTGAACTGGGTACGCAACCTGCGTGCGGCACAAGGCAAGGCGACACTGCGCCAGGGCAGGCACCTCGAGACGGTGACGGCCGTGGAATTGCCCACCGATCAAGCGGCCCAGGTGTTCCGCGCGTCGCTGCTGTCGGGGCCGCCGCACGTTCCCCAACCCATTGTGGCGCTGTATCGACGGTTTTTCGTGCTGCCCTACCTGGATGTGAATATGGACTCATCACCACAGCAATTCCTCGAAAACGCCCGCACCCATCCGGTTTTCGAAATCGTGCCGACGTGAGGGAAGCACCCAACACCAGCCGTGCGGTTCGTCGACTCATAGCCCAACCACCACCCCGAACCGCAAACCCGGTCGCGTTTCGCCAGGGCGGGCACGTCCGGTTCGCGTCGGCCGAACCAACAGTCAAGAGCTCCAGCCGAACCTGCATCGTGAGCGCGGGTCTACTAGCGCTGACAGCGCGCGGGAAGTCTGGGAGATGCCGTGGCAGCGCCCGTCTGGCAGGACGCGCAACTGTGGCTGCATGGTGACTTACATCCGGCGAACGTGGTCGTCCGGGACGGGATGTTCGCTGGGCTGATCGATGCAGGCCATGCCCCCACTGGAACCGAGAGACGGTGATGTCGACTCTTCCAGTGTGCCGAGACGCGCACGGACGAGCTGGACATGGCAACACCAGCCGGGCGCGAAATGACGCCTGACCTGGACTCACCGGACTCGCGGATACTCGTAGGACGAATCGTGGATAGCCTGTGAGGATGCGTAGGCAGTCACGGAAGCTCGCGAGTCAGGTGGACGCATGGCTCGTGGCGCGCAGTGCGCGGGCGCGTCCGACCGCAGCCGATCGGTTCCTGCGGACGCTGAGCATCAGCGCCGACCACAGTCGGTTGTGGCTGGTGGTAGCAGGGCTGATGGCGTTGGGTGGTCGAGCGCCGCGGCGGGCAGCTGTGCGTGGGCTGGTTTCGGTCGCGCTGGCCAGTTCGGTCGCGAACGGCATCGCGAAGCCGCTGTTTCCGCGCCGCCGACCGCCGGATGAATCGGTGCCCTTCGTGCGCCGGCTGGTGAAACCGCCGGTGTCCTCCTCGTTCCCCTCCGGCCACTCCGCATCCGCGGCGGCCTTCGCTACCGGCGTCGCCATCGAATCTCCCGCTGCGGCGGCCGTAGTCGCGCCGATTGCGCTGGCCGTGGGCTACTCCCGTGTGCACATCGGCGTCCACTGGCCCTCTGATGTGATAGCGGGCGGGGCATTGGGCGGCGCGATCGCACTGGGCACCCGGCGCTGGTGGGCGCAGCGCGACGATGAGCCCGCCGAACTCGGCGCGCATGAACGAATCACCCCGATGCGCGACGGATTCGGGCTTCTGCTGGTGATCAATTCGGGCGCGGGTGGTGGCACCGGCTCCGAACAACTGCGATTTCTGCACGAAAGACTGCCTGCCGCAGAGATTTTGTCGGTCACCGACGATCTCACCACCCAGATCGATAAGCGAGTCGGCCGCGATGAGATCGCCGCACTCGGCGTATTCGGCGGTGACGGAACGGTTTCGGCCGTCGCCGCCGCAGCTGTCGAGTATCGGCTGCCCTTGGCGGTATTCGCCGGTGGCACCCTCAACCATTTCGCCCGCGATACCGGTGTGGAATGCCTCGACGACACCCTCGCCGCGTTGGAATCGGGAGAGGCGGTCCGAACCGATACCGCCGAGGTCCGATCCGATGGACTCGAGCCACGAACCTTCGTCAATACCGCAAGTCTCGGCGGCTATCCCGACTTCGTCCGTTTCCGTGAACACTGGGAGCCGCGGCTGGGCAAATGGCCCGCCGCGGGAATCGCCATGCTCCGGGTGCTGTTCCGGGCACAGCCGCTGCCGACGACCATCGATGGCACCCGCACCGCCATCTGGATGCTGTTCGTCGGCAACGGCCACTACCGTCCCGCTCACCAGATCCCGATGTCGCGCCCCGCGCTGCGCCACGGCACCCTCGATATCCGCTATCTGCGCGCGGACCTGCCATTTTCCCGAACCCGACTGATCTGGGCCACCCTCACCGGCACCCTCGATCGCTCCGCGACCTACGTGAACCATCACGCCGACCGGATCAGCGTACACATCGAGGACGGCCCGGTCGCGCTAGCCACCGATGGCGAGGTCGATTACCGCGGTGACGACTTCACCTTTACCAGCCGTCCCGCGACACTCACACTGGTGCGCCGGGAAGAGCCGAATTGATGCCGTGCGTCACTCGGCGACCACGCGAACCGTCCGCATCGAACTATCGGCCGCGTCCGGCACCACCATTCCGGCGTGCACACCGGTGACCAAGTAGTCGATCACCGGCTCGTTGAGCCGCTCCCCGGGGACCGCGACCGGAATACCGGGCGGATACGGCGTGAGCTGCTCGGCGACAATCCTTCCGACGGCGGACTTCATTTCGATCGTATCGACCGATCCGAAGAACGCGTCGCGCGGGAGCATGGTGGTTTCGAGCTCGAGTTCTTGGGGATCGGGGAGTCGAATCTGTTCCGGCGCCGGAATTTCCGATGCCGCCGCGCTGAGCGACAGCAGCGCGTCGAGCAGCCGCCCGGTGGTCGACTCGTCATCGGCCATCGACAGTGTCGCCATGATCCGGCGATGATCGCTGAGACCGACATCTATGCGCGCGTTCTCGCGCAGCCAATCGGCGCACTGGTAGCCGGACAGCCCTAGCTCGCTGACATCAATGAGGACCTGCATACGGTCCAGATCGTGCGAGGACTCGGCGCCGAGCAGCTCGTCTTCGAGCACGTGAAGTCCCGGAATGTCCTCGATATCGGCACGCAGTTGTCCGGCCAATTTCAGTGCGGCGCCGAGCAATTCATGACCGTGCTCGACCATCTGGCGTCGCCAACCGTCCAACGCCGCGTACACCATGACATTCGGGCTGGTCGTCATCAACAGATCCGCGCACGCCGAGAGACGCTCGCGTTCGACGAGGTCGCCCTGCAGATGGAAGACCGAACCCTGCTCGAATCCAGTGCCCATCTTGTGCACGCTGACCACACAGACATCCGCACCGGCATCCATTGCCCAGGTGGGCAATTCCTCGTGGAACGGCAGATGCGCGCCCCATGCTTCATCGACGATGAGCGGTTTGCCGCGCTCATGGCACACCTCGGCGATACTCTGGATATCGGCGCAGGTTCCGTACGGACTCGGGCTGACGATCAGGGCCCCCGCCGCATCCGGATAGCGCTCCCAGGTTTCCCGGATCTGCTCGGGTGACGGCGGATGGGACAGGTGCTGCTCGGCATCCCAGCGCGGGGTGATCCAGCGCGGCTGCACACCGGAAAAGATCAGACCGGCGACGATCGACTTGTGACTGTCGCGCGCCACCAGCAGGCCCGGTGAGCCGCCCGCGACCGCCATCATCGCCGCCTTGACCGATAGTGAACTACCGCAGGTCGAGAAGAACGCATAGTCGGCGCCGACCGCGTCGGCCATCAATTCCTCGGCCCGCTTCAGATAGCCACCACTTGCCTTGCGGTCATCGAGCCCGCTGTTGCCCAGGACATCCGAACCGAACGTTTCGGCGCCGATGATGCGCCGTACGCGCTCGTCCGCGCCGCGGCCCTGTCGGTGGCCGGGCGGGGTGAAACCGTATCGTCCCAGCTCACGGTATTGAGCAAGGGCATCGAGTAGAGGAGCTACGGCATGGTCCATATTGCCGACCTACCCAGGGGCGCAGGTGGCAAACGGTTGGGTGGTGAGTTTGCCCGTGGCGCGCTGGTCGGCCTTCGGAGGAAGATGTGTAATACCCCGCCGCCAGAAATGAGGTGCACGATGGGAAAGCTGGATCAGAACGTGATCGATCTGCTGACCGCCCAGCACGAGCAGATCCGGCGCCTGCTCGAGAAGCTGAGATCGGGCCAAGACGATAAGCGGGAACTGTTCACCGAGCTGGTGCGCCTACTCGCGGTGCACGAGACCGCCGAGGAGGAGGTCGTGCATGCGGTGGCACGACGTGCGGCCTTCGGCGCCGACGACATTATCGGGCCCAGATTGGCCGAGGAAAACGCGGTGAAGCGCGCACTGGCCGAACTGTACGACATTGGGATCGACCATCCCGATTTCGATGCCAAGCTCGCCGCATTCGCCGATAAGGTCACCGAACATGCCGCACACGAGGAGACCGAGGAATTCCCCTTCCTACTCAAACAGTTCTCGGTGAACCAGCTCGAACGCTGGGCCGGCATGGTGCGCGCCGCCGAGCGCCTCGCCCCGACCCGGCCGCACCCGCATGCTGGAGAGAGCGGCTTGGCGAACCTCGTGACGAGTCCGCCGCTGGCCGTATTCGACCGAGCCCGGGATGTCCTGCGCGACATGCGTTCCCACTGAAACAGAATGGATTCGAACTCTTCCCGTTGTGTTCGGTGATCTATGTCCGCCACACAGGAGGAACGAAGCTCCATGATGACTACCCCGAACTCTCGGCGTTCTGCCCCGATCGCGGCTGTCTTCGCCGCGATGGCCGCGGCGTCGGTGATGGCTGCCGCTCCCGCGTTCGCCGCCACCGTTCCCCTGACGGCGGACCCCAGCCAGCCACCGCTGGCTTCGGGTTCCGAGGCGCAGGTGCGGGTGGCGCTCGTCGACCGTGACGGCATCGTGGTCTCCGGACAGGCAAAGAAGTTCACCGTGCCGTAGTGCGCACCTCGATTCCGCACCGGCACTCCAGTCGGGGTACCCGATGCCAGGATCTGGTCAGCCCATGCCTGAGTGATCATGGCCCGAGGTGCCGCCTGCGTATGCGGGAACGGCTCTGCCGGAAGATCTTCGGATGGTCCCGGGTCTTCGGAGCCGTTGCCGGGTGCTGTCGCGTTCACGTTATGACGGAGTTCACTGAGCGGTGGGTTTGCCATGGCTGGTAAATGCCGACGTTGCGCCGGGGCGGGAAATGCGAAATCTTCAGCCTGGGAATTTCCACATCATGACGACGTACCGATCCTGGTGATTGGGGGGACTGCTCGTGAACTGTTCGCGATCCATGTTGCGCGTTGGCGCCTCCGAGGTTTCGGCGCGCGTGTCGTTCCCGGAACACGGAGAGCGCCTTGACGCAGGCCGGGGATGAGGACCTCGCGGCGTTGGCCGATCGGATCGTGGCCGGGCTGCGTGAGATAGCCCCGCCCGGATGGCAGCGACTGGAGGCGCGCTTCGCGATGACCGTAGTCGCCGAATCGGCAGTCCTGATGGTCAACGACGGCGTCCGGTCGATCCGGTGCCCCGTACCGGATGCGGTGTTGGATGTGGTGCGTCGGCATCGGCAGGTGTCGGCAGACGCGGACGGCGGGCCGTGGTGGCGGTGGCTGGTCGGCATCGATGCGGACGGTGTCGAGACCGCTGCCGATTACGGTGCGGTGCCGTTCCCCAGCGAGCAGTTGTTCGCACCGGAGGCCTATCTCGCCGACCTGGAACGCTATCCGCGGGATCGGCTGCCGGTGTGGCTGGCGGCCTACCTCGGGCGCGGTGACCGTCGGACGCGGCCGCCGCGCGCTGCTGCCGCCGCGACGCGGGCGGACCAGCGCGCGGGTCTGCGGGCGGTCGCCGTGGATAACGAGCTGCCGGAGCTGGCTGTGTTGTGGGCCCGGTGGGCGGTGCTGGCGGCGGCCTTCGTGGCGGTCGGGTCGGGGCAGGGGCCGCGGATCGGTCCGTCGGTTGGCATCTTCGAAGGCGCCGGACGCAGCGGCTCGACGTTGACACTACTGCCCGGTGACCGGGCCGTGCTGTCGGGTGGTGTGTGGGATGCGTCGGTCTTGGACGCCGTGTACAACGCGGGTGCGGCAATGCCGGAATTGTTTGCGGGAGCGCCGGATTGGGTGGCTGATCCGGTGCTCAATCCGCGGGCGGCAACCGGTTTGCTGTCGTTTTGCTACTGGTGGGAGGCGGGCCAGTGGTACCGGGGTGAGTCCGCGCCGATATCGGAATGCGCGTCGGCGCTGCCCGCGGTGTGGACCGTCGGCACCGTGGCGGGTGTCGTCGGCAACCTGCTGGACGACCAGTCGGGTGGTACGTCGGGCGCGGCCGAGTTGTTGGTGTCGGCTGCGCAGGTCGGCGCGGTGACTCGGCAGGCGATCGTGCAGGTCTTCGGTGACGGTGACGGCACCGACATCGATGGCGCGATGTTCCAGTTCATGCTCGCGGATCTGGACGCGAACCACGCCGAGGGGATCGGCGAAGCAGATGCGCTCGACCTCGTCCGTGATCACATCCGAAGACAGGAGTACGACACCACGGGGTATCCGTTGTCGTCACTGCGGGCCGATCGCATCAGCGTGGGCTGGATGGTGCGTTCGCCGGTGCCCGACGGCGAAATCGCTTTGGACCGTGCGGTTTTCTATGTTGCCGATGATGGCATTGTAGAGCGCTCGACCACGTCGGTGCCGTGGTCGATGTTCGTCTCCGGCTTCGAGCGACGGTTCCGGCTGCGCGGCAACGGCCGAGCCTGACCGGAGGGCGATCGCGACGTGAACGATGATGTTCGGTTGGATCCGGACCAGCTGCGAAATCGGGGAGCGCGGCTGGCCGAACTCGGGGACCGCGTGGGGCAAACCTATGCCGGACTACGCGATTCCCTGGCGCACGCCGACGGCACTTGGGGCGACGACGATCTCGGTCTCGCGTTCGCCAAGGAGTTCAAGCCGCATGCCGACCAGTTGCTGGCCCATCTGCGGGCGATGGAGCAGAGCTTGAAGAGCACGGCGGCCGGAATAGTGGACGCCGCAAGCCGATTCGAAGAACAGGACATGCTCGGCGCCAGCCGGATCGGCACTGCCGCCGACCACCTGGACCCGATCGGCGAGTCTGCGTCGCCTTGGCCGATCGGCAGCCCGGGCACGTCGCCGCCCGCGGGCGCACAGTCGCCACTTACGTCCGAACCCGCGACGACGTTTCCGGCCAAGGGGGCGCCCGCGTATCCCACGGACCGGGCCGACCCCACCGAGCGATCCGTCCCCGGCGGGGCCCGGACACCCGAAGCGTCCGCGGGACGCACCACGCCGGAGAGCGGTCCCTTGCGGGATCCTTCGAATCGGTCAGCAGGCCGAGAGAGGGAGCGGGGAGCAGGCGGACCGGGTAACGGTAACCCCGGCAAGCCGGCCGGAGACTCCGGTCACCGGCCTCCGGCCTCCGGGGTGTTCCCCCCGGCCGCCACCCGGGACGCACCCCGTACCCCCGCCGCGCGGCAGGCGGCGGCAGGCTCACCGGGCGGTGTGGGACGGCGGGATACCCCGTGGTCCGGGCAGCCGCCCAGAACGGCAGGACCACCTGCCGCTGCCCAGGCGAGCCCGTCGAGTCCTCGGTTGCCGTCTTCGCCACGGGCGCCGAAGCCCGCCGACGAATCGCGGGATCAGCGCCGCGCCGACGCGCGCCCGGCTACGGATCCCGTAATCGGCTGGCTGGCCCGAGCTCTGGCCGAGCACCACGACGTACGGGTAACCGGATTCGATATCCCCGGCTTGCAGGTGCCGGTCATGCGAGAATTCGCGGCCGCTGTGGACCGGGTGCTCACCGACTACCCGGTGATCGCGCTCGATGTCGTCGCGGTGGCCGAGCTCGATGCTGAATCGGGGCCGGTGCGGTGGAGTTTCGAACCACGCGATACGCGGGGCACAGACGCCGGTCGGTCGATCACCCTCGATCAGCGGACCGCGACGCGAGCGACCGGAGCGGCGGAATCCGACGCCGAATCGGCGGAGCTGGATATCTACCTGGCGACGCTGCGCGAATTCGGCCGGGCACTCGACTTCGCCGGTGGCGGTGTCGCAAGCAGGCGGGCACAGCATGTTCTGATCGCGGAGTATTTGCGTCTCGAGGGGGTACGGAACAGCACATTCGCTGAGGTAGTGCGCGGCTACCGGCGCTGGCGCGACGAGTTGACCGGGGCCGCCGGGGACGCACGCGGGTTCGACGTGCGCCGGGCCCTCGGCGCCGCCTTCGCCGATGTCGTGCTGCGCGGCGACGAGGCGAGCGTTCAGGCACGAGCACTGCACGCGGTGCTGGTCGACGCGACGTCGCGGTAGGTGGTGCCGGTGGACGGTTTGTGGTCGCTGAACCCAGTCGTGGAGCTGCGCAAAGCATTCGACGAATTGCCCGCGGGAGTGCGGCGCCCGATCGTAACGCTGGTGTTCGGGGGAGAACTGCCACGCGCCGACGTGTCCGGGATGCGATGGATGGCCGCGGAGCTGCGGGCCAAGGCCGCGGCCATGAACGCTCATGCGGAAGACGCGGAAAAGCTACTGACGCAAGAGGATTCGCTGGGTGCGCTGGGTGACCGAGTGCGCGAAGTATTGCATCTGCAGCGCGAGGGCGCGGTCAGGCTGCGGGAGGAAGCGCTGGCGTTGGCCGATCAAGCGCACGCGGCCGCCAACGATGCGGAGAAAACACTGTGCGTGATGTTGGTGTTCGGTGTCGAGCTGGCCTGGCGCATCATCCGGATGGTGGCGGTAGCCGCCGCAGCCGGTCCGGCAGGAGAGGTTGCGGCGGCTCCCATGGTGGAGTCGATGCTGGTCGAGGGCCGAGCCAAGGTCGCGCTGATGCGCGTGGGCCTGGAGAAGGCCTACAAGGTGGGCGCGGCGAAGACGGCGGCACGATTGTCGGCGTTGGGGCCGCACCGGTTCGCTCTTGCCGTCGGCACGGCCGCCGCGCTGCCCGCGGGTGTGGATTTCGGGGTACAGCTCATGCAGGTCGGGTCCGGCGACCGGGTCTCGACCGTCAAGGGCCCCAACGGGGAGAACCCGATGGGTATCGATGTGAAGTCGATCGAGGCCGCAGCAGTGTCGGGAGCCGGAGGTGCGTTGGGCGGCATGGCCGCAGGCGTGTTCGCGCCCAAGGTCGTTCCCGCCCTGGCGACCAGCCGCGCGGCACTCGGGCTGGTACAGGGGGTCGCGGGCGCGGTGTCCGGCCTGGGTGCGGCGGCATTGATCACGGGCTGGCCGGAAACCTCCGAAGACGTCCTGACGTCGCTGCTCAACGGCGGATTCGCCGGAGTCGTTGATGTGCACGGCGGGGCCCACTCGAATCCCGGTTCCGCCCTCGGTGAAGTGGTCGACGGCAGCGGTGCCTACGTCCCTCCGGATCCTCCCACGGTGAGTCTCAGCAAGGATGCCGTGATGCGGCCGGCGGGGGCTCCGCAGGAGACGAAATCTCTGATGCCCGCTCCGGTGGACAGCAATGCGGGCATCATCCCGCAGCTCACGAACTCGGCTGCGCCCAGCCAGGCTGCGGCGCTGCTCGGCGGGCACCTGGTATCGGAGGGTTCGCCCGGAGCGACGGTCGACCGACAGCACGAGCCGGGAGACCTTCCGCGGCGCCTCGCCGATGCGGGATCGGGTGCGCAGGCTCCTGCCCCGGATGAAGACGCGAACAAAAGGGCAGCGGCGGACGGGCGACCAGGCAAGCCCGATTCGCCTGCGCGGCAAGGCGACCACGCAGCAGCAGACCGTGGTGATGAGCGTTCCGGTGGCGGTGCGCAGGCCGGTGCGGATGTGCAGGGCGCTGGTGGCGCTACGCAGACCGGTGATCGTACCCATACCGGTGATGCGCAGCAGGATGGTGCCGATGCGCGTGGCGGTGGTGCGCAGGCCGGTGGCGCCAACGATGCGCGAACCGGGGACCGCGGGCAGGCCGGTAGTGGCGGCGGCGCGCACGCTGGCGATGCGCAAACCGGTGGCGGTGGGCACGGTTCCGCCGGTGGCGGCAATGCGCAGGCCACTGGTGGTCTGCTCGGTGGCGGTGGCGGTGGCGGTGCGCAGGCTGGGAGTGGTGTGGCTGCTGGTGCACTCCTGGCGGGTGCGGGCGACGACCACTCCGGTTCGAAACCGCAGCAATCGGCAAGCCACGGCGAAGGCGACGCGCACTCGGTCGGTATCGGCCGGAGCGCCGTGACTCCGGCGGGCGACGGTGCGGCTGGGCACGAGTCGGCGGCTCCGCGGCCAGGACCGGGGGCGGCGAAGGCCGATCCTCCAGTGGAGATGGGCAATGCGTCCGGCCGCCATGGTGCCGGTGGTGAGGGCCCGGCCCGGGTTGCGGCCCCGAAGCAGGTGGATGTACCGCCCGCGCATGAGCCGTCGGCGGTGGAGCACACCAAGGATGCGGTGCCCACTGACGCTCGCCCGTCGGCGCACGACGGACCCGACCGCCCGGCGGAGGCGCTGGCACAGGAGCTGGTGGGGCTGCCGTCGGCGGATCCGGCGACGAAGCAGGACCTTACCGCCGAGCAGCAAACGCAGTTCAAGGCCGCGGCGAAGAAGGCGCTGGCGTTGTATCGGCTGCGGCAGGAGGAACTGGTCGGTGAGTCGTGGGAACAGCGCAGGCACGCGATGGAGCATGGCGATCGGGTGGAATCGCTGCTGCGATACATCGACGCGATGCGGGAGGGGACCGGGAAGACACCGCGGTGGAATCAGATCATGGCATTCCTGCTCGGCGAGCACGGGTTCATGCGTCAGATGGGCACGGGCCAGGGCAAGTCCATGGTCGGTGCGCTGGATACGTTGTGGCAGTTGTCGCGCGGGGAGCCGGTGGAGCTGGCGAGCGGTGAGTCGGTTCGGGTCCACCATGTGATCACCACGACCGAGGTGCTGGCCAACGAGGGGGTCCGGGAATTCGCGCCGATGCTGCGCAGTCTCGGGTACGAGGTCGCGCGCTGGGATCCGCACGACCCGCCGGGCGAGGTGGACCGCCCGACCGTGTACTACATGACCTACGACGAGCGCGCGACCGCCGAGCTGTTCGACCGGCCGCCGCCTGGGAAGACCGCGACCATTGACGAGGCGGACGCGGTGCTGGTGCACAACCAGACGGTGCACTACCAGTCCGAGGGGCAGCGGGAGATCGCCTCGGCGGGGGAGGCCGCCGCGGTGTGCCGGGTGCGTGACTTCTTGAAAGCCGTGTTGTGCAGCAGAATCACGCCGGCGAAAGACCTGGCGGTGCATTTCGAACAGGCACTCCACGACGGACCGTTGACGGCGGAGGAGTCCGGGGCGGTACGGGCGCTGTCGCCGGAGGAAGTCGGGGCGGCACGGACGCTGACGGCGCGGTCGCTGCGCGAGCAACCCGAGCAGTGCCTGGACACGGTGAGCCGGTTGTGGGAAAGCTACGCCGGGCGGAAATTCACCGCCGAGGAAACCGAGATGGCCCGTGCTTTCCTGGACGTCAAGGCGGGCCGGTTGAAACTGAATCGGGACTTCCAGATCTTCGGAACAGATTCCGAGAAGAAGGTACAGATTCTCGACGAGTACGGGAAGCCGCGAAGCGATCCGAAGATCGGTACCGAGAGCCGGTGGTTCGGTGGCCGCCACAAAATGGTGGAGGCCATGTTCGGTGCCCCGGTGTATTCCGATGGGACGGGATCGAAACAGGTCACCGTGGAGGACGTCCTCGGCGGGTACGAAAAATTGCATCTGATGTCGGGCACGCTGGAGCGGACCGCGGCGGAGATCAAGGAGAATTTCCCGGTCGAGGGTGGTCTGGCGAAGGTAGAGGATTTCGGCCGGTCGAAACTGGTGGGGGAGCAGGATCGGATATTCCTCACCGAGCCGGAGAAATTGCGGGACGCGGTGAGCCGGGTGCAGCAGTTGCAGGCCGAGGGGCGGCCGGTGCTGGTGATCTGCCCGTTCAACGATCTGGCTCGGAAATTCTCGCTCATGCTGACCAAGGCGGACGTGGAACACACTGCGATCGACGGCCAGTGGTTCGCCGCGCATCGCGACAACAATGCCGCCGAGGAGCACCTGCTGTCGGTCAAGGACACCGCGGGACTGCGGGGCGCGGTGACCGTCGGCACGGGGATGCTGGGCCGCGGTTTCGACGTATCGATCAGCGACGAGGTCAATCGGCTGGGCGGGGCGCACGCGCACATGCTGGGGCGTTCACCGTCCAATCCGGACGAGGATCATCAGCGGTCGGCGCGAGCGGGCCGCAACGGCCGCAACGGTAGTTTTTGTTTCAGCGTCGCCGCGTCCGACCGCCTCTACAGCGAGGCACAGCATCACGGTGCGCGGGTCGCGATCACCCACTATCGGGCCGCGGTGGCCAAGCACGCAGAGGCCACCGCCGAATACACCGAAGCGGCCCGGCAGGCGGGCAATACGAACACGGCACAACCGGGAGAGGCCGTGCAGGCGGCGCGGACGAAGGTCGCGGCCACCGCGGCCGATGTCGCCGCGGCCGAGCGGGAGATGCGCAGCCTGACGTCCCCCCTCCAGAACGAGGCGGCCGACCGCGCCTATCTGCAGCGTGCGATGCGCCGCGTCAGCCAGGCCAACGCACCCCCTGCCGCAGGAGATCCCGCTGTCAGCTCCGCAACTGCACCCCAGCCGACTGTCGCTCCGGGAGCTGTCCCCACCGGGTCGGGCACTGCCCGAATCGCGGCGGATGCTGGTCAGGCTGGGACGGACACCGGCTACGCGGGGGCAGACACGGGCCGTGCCGCGACGGAAGCCGTGCACGCCGGGCCTGACACCGTCCAACCGCACCTGCGGGGGGACCGGTTCGCGCGGCTGGCCGGGTGGCTCGGGATACCCGCATCGGTCCAGGCGGCCGCAGCCGTACTCGACATCGACGATGACGACGACCCGTTGAGCCGACTGCTGGAACGAGCAGGCATCTCCTCCGCTGCCGTGGAAGCGCTGAACCAGCACCTCGACCACGCCCCGCCCGTGACAGTGATGCAGGCGGACACCCTCACCGACGAGCAAGCGCTGAATCATCTGAGGCCGCAGCGTAACCGGCTGGCCGCCGAACTCGGCTGGGAACCCGCCCAGCTCGCGGGCGCGGAGGGCGTGCGCCAGGTCGGCGCCGCCGTCGACACGGCCCGCGCCGAGCTGGCGGCCCTGCTGGACGTTCCCGCCACCGAGGTGAACGCCGCAACCGCCCGCGACGTGCTCGCCGACGCGGTCGCCCGCCTGCTCACCGACACCGAAACCGCCGGCGACCCGGCCACCGAACTCCGCGTTTTCGCCGCCTCCGCCTTCCTGGCCGTCACCGCTCTGCTCGACATCGCCGTCGCCATCCACCAGCGCAGCCCGAAGAGCTGCGTCAACAATGGCGTGACGATGATGCGGGTGCTCTACCCCGACAACGAGCAGGCCTACCAAATGCCTGCCGACATGCCACTGCGGGGCCACGACGAAGAAACCACGGAGCGGGCTTTCGGCGGTTTCTTCACCATATTCGAATCGTTGGACGAGGCCGCCGAATCGCTGAAAGCGACGCCCGGGGGCAGCCAGGCGCTGGTCTACAAGTGGATGAACAAGGGAGAAGTCGAAAGCCACCTGGTGCTGCTGGTCAACGACAGTGACCGGGCAGATGCCCCGAACCTGGTCGTCCTGGACATCGCGGCCGCCCCCGGAGAGTCCCCGATCACCCCCGCCGATCTGGCCGGATCCCGCGCGCTGCTGAACAAAGCCGTCCCGTTCCAGCAGTGGCATCGCGAACAGCAGCCATTTATCGACCAGCTCGACAAGGCGGACCGGCAGATCTTGGCGATCGAATTCGACAGTGCGGGCAATCCCCTTGTCCGCCTGTCCAGGACGCGGCGTCCGGTCGTCTCCGCCCAGGATCCCGGTTCGACCTCGCCATCGCGGTGGTCGAGCCGCGCCCCGCCACTTCGGCAGGGCCAGTACGCGCTGTCCGGTCATCGCCCGCGCGGCGACAGCTCGTCACCGGAAAGCTCCGGCTCGGCAGAGTCCAGGCAGTCCGCGCAGCAGACGCCAACCCCTCGCCCCACACCCACCGGACAAGACAAGCCGGGGAAACGTATCGGCAGCCACCCACCGGATTACACACCGGAGCCGGTCGCTCGGCAGTCCTTCGAAGAAGATCCAGCGGCCCGGGACGAGCCCTCGATGCCGGACCCGGTGCATGCCACGCACCAGGAACTCACAGTCTGGGCAGCTCAGCTGTCGGATCGTGAGTTACAGCGTTTCCTCGCCGAAAAGCATGCCGAAGCGTCAGCTCATGTGGCAGCCGTGCATCGCGGTCGACCACCCGCGGTCAACATGGCCATCGGGACAGCACGAGCACAGATCGCCTTGGCGGCCGAGCGATGGCAGCGGCTCACGGACGGCAGTACTGAACTGTCGATCACCGGGGCCCGGACTGCCGCCGACGCCGCGACCGCCGTCTTCCACATCATCGGAGCGCTCCCGGTGGCAGCGGCGCTGCCACCGGCCTTCGCCGATGATCCCGACGGTCTGCTCGACCTGCTGATCCGATTCCCGGAGCGACTGCTAGTGGCCGCCGAGCTGGACCAGGCCGCCGGAGTCGACGCAGCGGATTGGGCAGAAGTCGCCGATGCGCTCCTGACCGAACACCGTGGCGGCGACTGGGATTCGGAACTGATCCGGGCGCTGCGATCGCTGCCAGTGAAGGCAGCCGAATTCACGCGCGCGCTCACCGGCTCGGACCGCGACTTCGGCGCGTCGGCCACGCAGTACATTCCGGATGCCTACCGCGCGGCAATTTACTTCCTGACCCGAACCCGAGATGTCGAGCAGGCGGTGGCCCGGCTGCGCGATGTGGATCACGCGGTCGCGGCAGCGATGGACCGCCTCGGATCGTCCCGGCCGGCCACCGACGCGGGCTTATCGCTACTTCAGCTGCGAATCGATATTCACGAAACAATGGCCTACGCGGCCGCCGCCATCGCATCGAAGATGCGGGCCAGCACACTTCTCGGGCTCGAGCAGAACCCGCTCTTGCCGCAAATGGTGGCGCGGGTTGTGGTTGACCTCGACACCGTGGCCCGCCACGGCTCGGAAACACCGAGACCTCTTCGGCCCGCCTATACCGCTCATCGGGTGACGTCGGAGGAACCATTCACCGATGACGACTACCGGGAAGCCATCGGCTCGAATTTCCAGCCTCGGGTGCTCGGCGCGCACGACGGACAGTTCCGCACGGTGCAAGGTACGTCTTTCGAACCACTACGGACCGGGACAGCGGGGATTTCCTTTGTCATGGACCGGTGGGGCCGGATGGTCGGTGAGAGCGAACACGCCCACCTGATGCACGTGCTGGCTGCCATGGGGGACGAGGCGGCCGGCTGGGGCGTGGTGTACACCGACGAGGACGGCCGCCCGGTTGGGCAACTGTATCCCTACGCATTGGGCGGCCTGTCCGACCCGATGTGCACAACACAGTTACGCGATGTGCTGATGCGGGGAGGATTCGACCTCACCGACACCCATTTCAACAACGAATCTCTCGGTCGGCTGTGGCAGGGCGAATTGCCATCGCTGCCGGATCTGTTCTCTATGCGCAAGTGGGGCCTGCTGAACAGCATCGTGGCGACCTTCGACGCGTACGACGACGGATTCTGGGTGCGGACCGATAGCGAAACGATCACTCAAAGCCCCGACGAGGTGCGAGTGCCACTGACTCTCGGTCCATTGCGCCGAGCGCCTGGGCACCTCGACGTAGTCGTATATCGTGCGGGCGAGCACATCATTGTGCAGTACCGCGACTGTGACCCGGGTGCCGAACCTGAACAGGTTGCGCGGGTGTTCAAGGCCTTCCACGAGCGGATGGCCAGGTGGGTATCCGAGTCCGACGGTGTCATGTTCCACCCCGACACCGATGATGTGGTCGCCACCTTCGAAGAATCCGCACCGGATTTCATCGGCAGCCGCCCGGGGGTAAGCGGTCGTGATCGGCGCGGCGACATCGACTCCAACGGAGCCACTCCGAGGTCACGGCAGCCGGAGAGCTCGCGCCCTGAACAGACGCAACCGCTCGAGTGGCCGGACCCTGGCGAGGTCAAGCCGTTCGGTCGATGGCTCGCAGCTGCCCGCGATTTCCGGGGCACGTCTCGCATGGAACTGGCCGCCCGCATGGGCGTGCCCGGTTCGGCCACATACATCGGTTCATTCGAGCGCGGTGTCAAGCCGACCCGCGAAATGATTGTGCGCATCCTCGATGCCTTGGATGCACCGGCCGACGTAGCCGAGGCGGTGCTCCGGGAAACGTTCACAGCGGAAATCGACAACCTGCCCGATCCCGCAGATCCGAAATTCCCTCACCCCAACGCTTGGCTCGTGGCCGCGCGTAAGCGTCGGAAAATGTCGCAAAAGGAATTGGCCGCTCACGTCGGCCTGAGCGTGACCCAATGGGCACCAAGAGAACGTGCCTCGAACCCCCGGACCAGGGTGTATCAGATCACTCGGGAACAGGCACAGCGCGCGCTCGAAGCCCTGGCAGCCACGGACGAGGTCGTCAGCGTGTTCATGCGGCGATTCTATCCGGATGCCATATCGGAGACCGCGCCGCCGAACAGCCATCCTCCCGATCTCATCGGCAGTCGTCCGTCGGACGGCGAAACCCCGCTGCCGACCAGGCCTGGCGTCGATGCGGTTGGCGACCCGGGCGAAGCACCGCCGGTCCCTGATTCGACGTCTGTCATGCCCGCCGAACCGGTGCGCGCTCGGCGGCAACCGGCCTTGCGCGCCCTGGACCGCGCGATGCTCTACGACTACATACAGCTGTACGAATTCGGGCGCGCGTCTTTGGGTGATCCGGCACGCACGTCCGAGGTCGCACGACGCAATGAGGAGTTCTTCGACCGATATGCACAGGCACGTGAGCCAGCCGTACACGGCCAGCTGGTGCAGTACCACGCCCTGCTACGCGAGATCAGTGATCTGGCAGACGACCTCGGCCTGAGTGTCACCGAACTCCGCGCGCAGATGACCGTCGAGCTCACCGATCTGGTCGAGGGCAAGCCGCTGGCGATCCGGATGAGACAAGAGGCTCTGTTCGGCCTGCTCGCCGACGGCCGGTTCAAGACACAGTTCGAGGGCACGGTCGGCGGTGGTCGCCAGACCGATGTGGCGCAGATGGAGAACCGGTGGTTCGGCAACCCCGAAGACATGGATCCGCGGCTGCGGCCGGTCTACGGGCACGTGCTCATCGACGGCGAGCGCCCGGCTGGGCTGTCCGACGCCAGCGTTTCGGCGGGGCTGCCCGACCGCCATATCAGGCTGCACACCGAAAAACTGGCGATGTACGGCCGAATCGATCTGGTGTTGAAAGACGATGTCCGCGAACGGGCGACGTTCTGCGTCGGTGATTCGCTCGTCTACTCCGGCTCCGTGTGGGGCGGGAAACCGACACGAACCGTCCCCTCGTCGCTGCTCGACCCGCAGCCGGAATCTTTCGGCGTTACACCGTTGTCCGCAAACGCCACCGTGGAGGATCAACCCCTACGCGGAACGAATCGCGACTACTCCGGCCAACACTTCCGGCGGTATCAGTTCGTCGAATGCCATATCCACGGCGGAATCACCCTCGCCGACATTGATCACATCAACCTTCCCGAACCACCTGATCCGGAGTTGCGCGCAGCACTCGAAAACGCAGGCGTACCGTGGCGCGTCCTCGACAGCCACGCTATTGCCCGCAGCGGTGACACCGAAGCGATCGCGAGAGAAAAGCGGCGACTCGAGGAAGACCTCGCCATGGTCGAGGCCAGGGTCGCCGACATCCGCAGAGAACTCGACGCTACCGAACGACCGGATGCCCCGCGTTTGCTGCGGGAACTGTCCGAACGCGTGCGAGTCGAGCTGCGCAACGCCGATGCGATGCGGACCCGGATCATCGAAATGCTCGCGCCCCTCGACGCCGGTCGCATCGGCAGCAGTCCTGATACCCAATCGGACGGACCGACAAGTTTCATCGGCAACCGTCCCTCGGACAGCTCGCCCGGGCGGTCATCAAAGGTGTTTTCGCCCGCCCGGTCCGTGGCGGACGTTCGTGCGGCGGTAGCACAGGCGCTGAGCGATCGTGACGCCGACGGTGCATCGGCGGAATTTCCGTCGCAATTGCCCGCGATGCCGGTGCACTACGCACGGACAGCGTTACCCGACGGGGCGGACACCGACCGCGGAATCGATCGCGACACGGCCCAGGAGACACCCGACGTGGCGCGAACCCAGGCGATGCGGGGACGTCCGGGAGTCACGATCGAGCTGATGACCTTCGAGGACGGTGTCCAGGTCCTCCGTGAGACCTACGCCTATGCCGACCACGCCATGCGGGAGTGGGCGAAGGCGCTGATCGGCCGGGTCATGGGAGCGCCGATCGCCGAGGTGCGTCTGAGTCCACCCGAATATCATGTCCTCTATCGGGATTACCAGTACGAGGGAGCATCTCGCGATCCCCGTGCGGCCGATATGCTGGGCATCTTCGCGGCCATCACCGGCAAGACGAGCCCGTTCGCCGCCGCCTTCGTCCGCCACGTCGGCGGTCGCAGCGTGTGGCAGGACCATCACCTCGGTCGGCAAGACATCGTCGACATCGGACTGCAGGTGGATCGCCTCGGGGACGAGCTGGAACAGCTGGCATTTCCCGGGTCGCTCTCGCGGACGGTGCTCGATACGCAGATGGCGGCGATGCGCGCGCTGCGCGAACTGGCACGGCACGCCGAGCATCCGCTGCGCATGGCCGGGCTCGACGACGAAACACGGGCCAAGGCTCGGCTGGTCGAAGACTTCGTGCTCGACCACCCTTATCTCGAGCTGGCCGGGTTCGACAGTCCGCACGTCCCGGTGGCGACGGTCGAGGAAATCCTGGGGAAACTGGATGACCTGCTCGGAAGGTACCGGTACGCGCCCGGATTCCAGAAGCTCATGACCGACATTCGCAAACTGCGGATCGACTTCCTTTTCGGACCGCGCGCCGTGGCCAGCGGCGTGCAGGACAAGCACGGTAAGGATGGCGAGGTTTCCACCGTCCGGACGGAATTGACATTCAGTTTGCAGTACGCGGCCGATCGGGATGAGGCTCGCGCTGACAGCGACCGTCGTCTCCAGTACGGAGCACATCCGAGCAGTGGCCAACCGTATGCAGATGACGTCCGCCACGAATTCGCCCACGCGATCGACCAAGCCACCGGGTGGGAACTCAGCCGGAACCTCCTCACCGTGCTGCGCAACGCTCACGCGAAGCTGGTAGAGCACGGCCTGATCGAAAGTTACGCGGAATGGCTCAACCGCCTGCCGTGGCACGCTTTCACCAACTCAGCCAAGACCACACTCAAAGACCGCGAGGCCATCGCCGTCGGATTCGCCGACGCGGACATCAACGGCATTGTCGTCGGCACCCCGCAATGGGTGATCCACGAGTACGTCACGAAACTTCGCCCGCCGGAAGTCTTTTCGGCACAACCCACAACGCACCGGCCGGACGGTCCCGAAGGCTTGATCGGCAGCAGGCCGTCGGATGGCCCGATCGACGGCGCTGGGCGAGCCGACGAAACCGGCACGGACAGCACGGTCGCCCGCCGGAACGCCGGGCTCGCGGATCATCACGACGGACCGGCCGAGCGACGCACTCCTCCTGGCGCGAGGTTCGCAGAGCTGATAGACGATGGTCTCGACGCCGGGGTGGCACGCACCGATTCGTTGCCGGGTCCGCCGGGAGTCAAATGCGAACTGGTGACCTTCGGCAACGGCTACCAGGCCGTCAGGGAGACCTACGATGCCGCGGCCAACGCCACGGTGGAATGGCTGAAATCGTTGATCGGCGGTGCCATGGGCGCACCGGTTGCCGACACATGTCTGCAGCCCGGCAACTACACCGTCCTGTACCGGGAACTCATTCCCGGCCGACCGGCGGATATGGTGCTCCCGCAGTCCACGGCCCGAGCCTACGACTTGGGACTTGTCCACGATGACCTGAACGAACAAGAACGGGAGCTGGCCGCGGCGCTCGGCCCCCTGGACCGCCGGTACCTGGACGCCGCCCCCGGGGATCTACTCGGGCTGTTCGACGCCGTGACCGGGACGAGGCGCAGCACTCGGCACTGGAGTATCGGCCCGGACGGCACTGTGCTGGCAGGGCGGGGCGCAACCACCGCCGAGGATGGCGGACCCAGCCCATTCGCCGCGAAGTTCGTGCAGCGCGTCGATGGCAGGGCGGTGTGGCGAGACCACCACCTCCCGCGGCGAGACATCACCGCCATCCGGGAGCAGGTGTCCTACGTCGGGGAACTGATGGAGGAGCGGCTGGCCGATCTTCCGCAGACGCACCGGAAAATGCTGCACGACACGCACCAGCGGGTGCTGGCAGCGCTGGCCCGGGTCGAGCAGCACGCTGTCCACACTCCGGAGGAGACCTCGCATGTCAGCGGGTTGAGCGCGGACGCGCAGGCCAAGGCACGGTTGGTGGAACAGTTCACCCTCAACCATCCGCACTTTGCGATCGCCGGTTTCGAGCACCCCCTCGTGCCCGTCGAAACCGCGCGGGAAATCTTCCAGACACTGGACGAACTGCTCACGAAGTACCGCTACACGCCAGGCTTCCGCACGGTCATGACCAACATCCGCGGGCTGCGGATCGACTTTCTCGACGATCCGGACATCAACGCCGAGACCGTTCCCGGCGGCAGCGATCGGACCCAGTGGATGACGTTCAACCTGCGCAGGGCCGCCAACCGAGCCCAGGCCATCGAGGCCGACAGCGAAGACAGCGCGACCGGTTATCACCCGTCCAGTGGACGTCCCTACCACGACGATGTCGTCCATGAATTCGCGCACGCGATCGATTACGCCACCGGAGGGCGCCTCAGTGCGAATATCGAAACCGTGCTGCACGACGCCTGGGAAGCGCTGCGGCGGCACCGCCTGATTACCGAACCGTATGACGCGTGGCTTCGGCACCTCCCGGAAGCAGCCTTCACCAGCACGACGAAGGAGACGCTCGTCCCGACGGAAACCGTCGCGGTCGGGTTCATCGACGCGGAGATCAACGGGCCCGTTGTCGGCACCCCGCAATGGGTTGTCCACCACTACGTCACCACCCTGCGGCCGCCGGAGGTTGACTCCAGCCCGGCGGTGTCGCACGACGAGCCGGAAAATCGCGTTACGGACGCCGGTTCCATAGCAGGCCACATCGGCAGCAGGCCGATATCGGATCCGAGTGATCGCTCCGACGAAGACGTCGCCAGGGTTGTCGAGGTGGGGGATCTCACCGATGAGCATGTGCTGCGGCGTGCTCTCGATCCCGAGCAGCTTCTGCTCTCCCAGGACCATGCTGTCGCACTGTCGGATGCGCTGACCGAACGCGATCAGGCAGTCGACCGGATCACCGATCAGGTGCGCGAATTGGAGCACGTGCTTGCGCAATTGGTCGGTGAATCGGGAACGGTAGACATGGTGTCTCTGACCGGTGTCCGCGATGAGCTGAATACATTCTTGAACGAGCGGTTGGCCGCATACGCCGAAACACCAGAGGGACGGCGTGACCAGATGATTGCGACCCTGCGTGAACTCACCGCGCAGCCACGTCTCGACGAGAAAGATATTCGAGTGCTTGCCGAGATAGTCTTGGTCGAGCCCACTAGATTCGCGGGGTTGCTTCCCGGGGCGAAAGAGCGTTATGCCCAGGCGTTGCACACCGCGGCACGGGTTCGGCTTGCGGAGCTGGATGCGCATCGGGTGGAGTCATTCCGAGTCGAGGACGCGATAAGGCGTTTGCAGCGTGGAATCCGGGGGCAGCTCGACCGTGCGGCAGAGGTGCTCGTTGACCACGGTTCGCGCCGGACGGTCCAGCGTTTGCTCGACGACATCGATTCGATGCGGTCCGAGATATCGGCGGCGCGTCGGGATATGAGCGTTGGATGGCACGATATCCCGGATACCGGTCTGGCGCCGTTGCTGTCAGAGATCGCCCGAGGTCTGCGTACCAGAGACGATGTAGTCGAAGCAGTAGCCGCCATTGCCGGGCCCCGGCACATCACGGTGATCGTTGATGACGCACTGCGGATGGTCGAACGGTCCGCGGTAAGCATATTCGCCGAATCCTCGCTGCGCGGGTTCGTGTTTCGGGATCACGACGCAAGGAATGTCAGGGCGTTGACGGACGCCATAGCCCGCGTGCGCACCATGCTGGGCATTCCTGAGACAACCCCCGATCTGTACACCCGAATAGTGGACAAGTCGGCGGAGCACCGATCCGATTTCGGCACCTACGTGGATCAGGCCGACACGTTATACCTGCACTTCACCCCAAACATTCGCGCCATCGCCACAGCGGGCATGATCCGATCCGGCGCACACGACGAGGTCATCAACACAACGGCCGCCCATTCCGTCGGGGTGCATTTCATCAAACCGGGGGACTGGCAGGGGACCGAAAACTTCAATATGTACGTCGGATACGCCGGACTCCGCCGCACACTCGAACCCGGAAACAGCGCTGTACTGCCTGACCCGCTCGGCGCGATCGTCGTGATGCCGCTCGGCGCGATCATGAAGACAACGCCGATACGCAACGAGGCCAAGACGACAGCACCGGACGAGGCTCATCTGGCCAGCGACGCCACGTTCCGTCCATTGGACGGGAATCCCAGATACGCCTACTCCCTCGACGACGCCTACATCATTCCTTGTTACAGCAACCTGCAGGTGTCTCGGGAGGAGCGTCTGATCATCGACCCCGACACTGGGGAACGAAGCGTTCGTCCGGTTGCCGAGCCGATCCGCGAAGCCTTTCGCCGCGCCGGATACGACGAGGCCTGGATCGACCGGCACGTCATCGAGCTGCCGGAACGCATCGCAGCGGACCCCGACACTCGCATGCTCTACGGGGAGTACGACCGTACCCAAAGGCTGATCCGACAGGCACAGGACGAGATCAAGCGGCGGATGGCCGAGGACAGGACGTACACGGATCGACTCGTCGTTCCATTGACCACCGAGCATGGGCGGCAGTTCGAGACCCTCGATATGCACGGCACAACGCGGCAGGGTAACCACGCGACATCCGTTCCTGCCATCGAACGGCTGATTGTCACCGACCGACACGCGCCGGTCAGTGACGCGGAGAAATCGCAGATCAAACGCACCCCGTGGACCCGGAGCGGCCGCCCGGACAGCGCACCCGACCAGCAGGAACAGCGCACTCGACCACCCGGACCGGGCGGTCTCATCGGTAGCCGTCCCGGGGAGCAGTCCGATTCGTTGGACGCCTCGCGGGGCGCGTGGCTGAAGGCGTTGCGGCTCGAACAGGGGATGAAGCAGAAGGACGTTGCGCAAGCCGCAGGCCTGCACAGTCGCGCGCTGTACAACATCGAGAGCGGACGGTCGACGACGCTCCGCACTTTTCACCGGATCTGCCGCGTGCTGGGAGTCGAAGGCGAGGCGTTGACCGAGGCCGTCCGGCGGCTCTATCCGGATGTCGAGGTGGAAACCGATGCGGCCGCGCATGATTCGGTGAGTGGCTGGGTTGCCGCGCACCGCAACATCCGGGGGATGACCCAAGCGGACTTCGCACGTGCGGTCGGTGTGTCGGTGACGCTCCTCAAAGAGATCGAGAACGGCAATCGCCCGCCGCCGAACATTTTCTTCCGGATTGCTCGAGCATTGGGCATGGAACAGCAGGCGATGGCGGAGGCTGCGCGTAGCCTCTATCGGGATCTCGTGCTCGACCTCGATCCGACCGCACACGATCCCGCGTCACCCGGCAACTGGATAATGGCACTACGCCATGACCGGGATATCACGGCGGCCAAGCTGGCGCGCGCGTCGGGCACGTCGGCGGCATACCTCTCCGAAATCGAAAGCGGAGTTTACACTCCGAATTCGATCATTTTCCGGCGACTCTGCCGGGCCGTGGATGTCGCGCCGGAACTCCTCGGCACAGCCACACACCATTTCTATCCGGATCTCGAACTCGATCTCGATCCGACCGCGCACGATCCCGCGTCACCCGGCAGTTGGATCGTGGCTCTGCGTCACGACAGTGATATAACCAGGCTCGAGCTCGCGAAAGCGACCGGTCCGGGCTGGGGTAATCTCGGCGATATCGAGACCGGACAATACATGCCGAGATTCGCGGTTTTCCGGCGAATCTGCGAGGTACTCGGGATCGACGACGAACTGCTGCGGGTGGCAACCCGGCATTTCTATCCGCACATCCTTGACCTCGAGCCAATCGCACAGGGTCTAGGCAGGTGGATCACCGCGCTGCGCCACGACCGGAACCTCAACCACGCCGAACTCGCCCGTGTGACCGGTCTGCCCGTGAAGTACCTGGCACAGGTCGAGACCGAGAACCGGCGGCCGCAGTTCAGCACGTTCCGGCGAATCTGCCGGGCGCTGGGAGTTTCGGGTGGCCTGCTTATCCAGGCGGTGCGGGATTTCTACAGCGATATCACCACCGATATCGATCCCGCTTCACACACTGCGCTGGGGAATTGGATTGTGGCGCTGCGTAACGACCAAGAAATGTCGACAACCGAACTCGCCCGGCAAATACGGATTCCTCGCCGCAGTCTTTCCAGTATCGAAAACAATGACTATCTTCCGCGGCTGGGAAAATTGCGGCAACTGTGTCGAGCGCAGGGTATCGGTGGCGAGTTATTGCTGGAGATCGTCGAGCGATTCTATGCAGATCGATACGAGCGGTCCGGCTATCGAGACGAAGAAGAGCTGTTCAAGCGGTATGTCCTGACTCGGGTGGGTTCACCCGAAGAACAAGCAGTCAAAGACGAGATCAGCAAAAGGTTTGCGTGGGTTCCGAAGGCGGTAGCGCGTCGCATGCATCCGGATATTCGTGAAGAGGCGGAACAGGTTGCTTGGATCGGGATGCTGCTCGCGATCGGCAATCACGTTCCATCTGCGTCGTTCGCTGCTCACGCGTGGGCCAGCTGCCGCGAAGCGGTGAGACGGTACCGTCTCGCGCTCCGATTCCCCGATCTCGATGACCGCACACGGAGGCTCGTGAGCACGGTAAATGCGCAGATCGACAGGATGAAAGCCGCGGGTGCGCCGCTCGAAAACACCGAGATCGCGCGGGAAACGGGATTGGCGGTGCACGATGTCGCGCTGGCTCGGGAGATCCTGCCCCCTCTGCCGCTGGAGGCTCCGATCAGCGGCAACGACGGGTCGCGGCACTCGGTCGTAGCCGATCCGGTGCCTGTAAGGCCCTTCTCCACCGACTTCGAGCGGACGGTCCACGCTGCACTGGAGGACATGGACGATGCCGCCACCGCGGAGCGGCTGGTCATGCTTCATCTGTTCGAGGGCTTGTCCTTGACTCGCACCGCCGAGCGGCTGGGGCTTCCCACCGCTGCCGCGGCGGACGTTCGCGCCGAGGCGGTCGACCGATTGCGCCGTGCGTTCGACGATCGTGAACCGTCCGACGGCACCGCAAGCGAGCAGAACCAGTCGACGCCGTGGAGCACGGCGAGCGAGGAACCGGATCAGCCGCCGATTCCGCCGGTGTCTCGCGGCGATTCCGCGCAAGGCGAGGGCGCGGCCGACCAGCGGGAACAGCGCACTCGACCGCGCGGACCGGGCGGTCTCATCGGCAGTCGGCCCTCATCGGAGCCAGGGGGTGGGGCCGAACTGAGAACGACGGAGGTCGGGCCGTTCGATGCCGGCGAGCTCGGTGCGGTGCTTGCTGAGCACGGCGGGTACGACCGTCCGGAAGGCCATATCGGCAGCCGTCCAACGGATTCCACATCCGAGCCCAGTGACCGGCAGCCCGCCGAAGATTCCACTACGCACTACGAGCCCGCCAGGCCCAATGCAGTTCACGCCACGCGAGAAGAACTCGCCCACTGGGCAACTCAGCTGTCCGACGACGGCCTGCGAACCTTCCTCACCCGGGCCCAGACCGAGACTTCGGCACACATCGCGGACCTGCACCGCGGACAACCACCCGCGCTCGAAGCAGCCATTGCAGCGGCACGAGTGCAGACCGCATTGGTGATCGAACAGTTGAACCGCAGCGCCGCAGGCGGTTCTGGATCTTTGCTCGCCGCGGCCGATGCCGCCAGCAATGTATTCGAGATAATCGGAGCGCTTCGCGTAGGCGACACGCCGTCGGCTTCCTACAGAGACAGTCTCGATATCCTGAGCCGATTCCCGGAGCGACTGCGCGCAGTCGCCGAACTCGGCGCGGCGCGTTTCCTCGATGGGTCCAATTGGGTAAGACTGGCCGACGCATACCTCGTCGAGGGGCGCGACAACGACTGGGATCAAGAGGTGATCCAGTCGCTGCGCTCGCTACCGGTACAAGCAGCGGAATTCGCTGCGGCACTTAGCAGCTCGGACCGGGCCTTCGGCGACGTTGCCAGCCGATATATTCCGAACGCCTACCGGGCGGCGATGTACTACCTGACCCGCAGCCACGACACCGACCAGGCGATCGACCGGCTTCGCGAACTGGACCACGCGGTCGCGGCGGCGGTAGATCGGCTGGGGTCGACTCGGGCAGCCACCCAGGCAGGGCTGTCACTGCTTCAGCTGCGCCTGGACATCCACGCGGCAATCGCGTCCGCTGACGGGGCGATCGCTCCCGCTCTGCGATCCAGCGCCCTGCAGGGTCTCGATCACAATCCGCTGCTACCGCGGGCAATCGAACAAATAGCACTCGACCTCGGCACCCTCGCCCAGCACGGCTCCGAAACTCCGAGATCGATCCGACCGACCTACACCGCTCGCCCGATTGCTGCCCAGGAATTGATCGGAGCCTACGACGAAGAAACTTTGCCCAATCTCGGAGCCCAGGCTTTTGCTGTGCAAGACGGAAATTTCATCATATCGACTGGCCGGTCGTCAGAGCCGCTGCGGACTGGATCAGATGGTATTTCCTTTGTGATGGATCAGTGGGGGCGTTTGCTAGCCGCGGTCACCCACGATTCCCTGCTCCACCTGATGTTGGTTATGGGAGACAAACTGTCCGGCTGGGGCGTTTTGTTCACCGACGATGACGGACGGCTGGCCGATCCGCTACGTCCCTATCGAGTGGACGAAATTTTCGACCCCATGGGGACCGCGCAACTGCGTGACGCGCTGACACGTGGCGGGCTCCGTCTTGATGACACCACCTTCGACAACGCGAGCCAAGGCAAACTGTGGCACCTCGATTCGACACCGGTGTCGGCGCTGTTCACCATGAAGCCGCTCGGCGTCCTAGGAAGCATCGAGTCGATGTTCGCTGTCTACGACGATGGCTTCTGGCTAAAGCCTGTTCGCGGCGGAACAACACGCAGCGCCGACGAGGTTCGGGTACCGCTGGTCCTCGGTCCCCTTCGTCACGAACCAGGCAATATCGAGGTTGCCGTATACCGGCAGGGCGACCGCGCGATCGTCCAATATCGTGACCCCGACCCCGGTCTCGAACCCGATCGGGTCGCCCCCGTATTCGCCGAGTTCCATCAGCGCATGAACCGATGGGTGGCTGAATCCGACGGTGCCGAATGGCACCCCGACACCGCCCAGGCAGTTCACACCTTCGAACAACACCTCGAACGATCAGCTCCCGAGCGAGACCAGCACGACGGCTACATCGGCAGCCGTCCAACGGATTCCGCGCCTGGTTCGAACGATCCGACTCGGTATTCATCCGCGGTGTTCGCACCGGATACACCCGCGCCGCAGGTACGTACTTCACTAGCGGAGTCGCTGACTTCTCTCGGAGTGGTCACCACTTCGGTCGGGCTGCCCACCGAACTGCTCGATGTCGCTGCGTCGCTGGTGAACTACGGTCTAGCAGCCGCGGGTGGCGACAGCGTCGAAGTTTCTATGTCGAGCAGAGACAACGACGACGGCTTCACGGTCGGCGGAATGCTGTCCGGAACAACCATCGTCCGTGCCCGTAGAGCTCTGGAGTCGGAGCTGTTGGGCAAGGGGTTCGGCACGTTCGAGTGGCGGGGGCGGACAGGTGAAACGGATTCTTGGTCGGTTCGACTGTGGGTAGATCGAAACAGCATCGGCCACGTCGACGCCGCGCAGTTGGCCGGGCTGGCAATGGGTTTCGATGCAGATCAAGTGAGTTCGGCGGTGTCCACTGCGGTCGGGCGGGCAACACGCCGCTGGGGTGGCCTGAAAAGGACCGGCACGCTGGCAGTCGAGGTGCACGATGGGCAGCTTCGGGTGCGAATGCTGGGGGTCGAACTGCCTGACGGTGTCGCTTACGACGCCCCCACGTTGTTCGACGAGACCATCACGCCGCCCGGCCCGAACCGGCCCCTCGGGTTCATCGGCAGTCGGCCGCCGGAGTCTGCCGAGGAGGACGGCCGTTTCGCTGAATTGGCGCGCAACCGCGCGGACGCCGCAGCGGAATTACGCGCGGCGGCACGGCAATTCGGCGAACAGCCACCCGCCCGCGGTGCGGAGGCCGCGGCCATCGAAGCATGGCGGCACGGCCAGAAAGCCTCGGCCGCGACGATTGCCGCGCTGACCGGGACCAATCCCAGCTTGGTGACGACACAGATAAGCGAAGTGCTCAACCTGCTGCACAGGCGGTTGACCGCGCTCACCCAGCCCGAATGGGACCGACTGCTCAGCACTGCCGGACAGCAGCTGTTGACAGCACTCGGTCCCTGGATCGGTCGCAGTCTCCAGCTGGAAGACGATCTCCAACGTGCCACGACACTGGCACTCGAAGGAACACCGGACAACGCACTCAACAACTCGAATGCCGAAAGGCGCACACAGCGATCACGAGATCTCGACGACATGCTCGGTCGCTCTGCCATCAGCGGCGACATAGCGGCGGACGCGGATCTGGATCTACCGCAGGCACTCGAACGCCTCGCCGCCTCGACGGCGCAAACCCCCACCGGTCGCCTCCTGAACGCGCTGCTCGATCATCTGCGGTTCGCCCGGCTGATCCAACTGGCCACCACTTGGATGGAACTCGACGGATACATCACCAAGAACTTCGGCCTATTCGAGACACCGGGACAGTCAGGGGATTCGGCTCCGGAGGAAGATCGCCCATCTGGGTCCATCGGGAACCGCCCGCCGGATCAGCTGACTTTCACCAGACCGGCAGATGAACAAGGGACGCGTGGCTTCATCGGCACCAGGCCGTCAGAAGGGCCCGAACAGCACGAACCTGCGCAGAAAGATCGTCAGTCGACGCCGTGGTCACGCTCGCACAATCGGGCCAGAGCGTCCGACCCGGCTGATTCCACCCATCGCCCCGAGCCGTCGGGTGCCACTCCGTGGTCCCGGCCGACCGACAGCACCGCTTCGGCCACAAATCTCGCCTCGGTCGAGCGCGGCGTGAAAGTGCCCTTTCCTGGCTTACCCGATCCGGCCGATCCCAAATTCCCGCACCCCAACATGTGGATCGCGGCCGCGCGCAAGCGCAGGAAGATTTCTCAGAAGGACTTGGCCGTCCACGTCGGTCTGAGCCTGACCCAATGGGCGGTGAAAGAACGCGCAACGAACCCACGCACCAAGGAGTTTCAGGTCACCCTGGAGCAAGCACAGCGTGCGCTCGAGGCGCTGGCCGTACCGGCAGATATCGCTACCGCGTTCCTGCAACGGTTCTATCCAGACGCGGCAGCGGAGCCCGGCGCCGATGATCCGGGCCCCGCACGACCGTCTGGTTTCATAGGCCGTCGGCCACCGTCCGACGAATCCTCAGGTCCCCGAACCGAGCATGAGGTGGTCCCGGCCAGCACGGTGGAGTCACCTGCGGTACCCGCATCGCGCCGCGTCGTGGAGTCATTGCTCGGGTATTTCACCCGCAGAGACACGATCTACTGGTGTCAGCTGGAGCCGGACAGCCTCTTCGCCGACTGGGTCTGGTCGAGTGATGAACAGCTTCCCGCCCTGGTGCCGGGCATGGCGATCAGCTGCATCGACATGGTGGGGTACGCCGCCGTCGCCGCCGGTGCGCTCGGCCGCGAGCAGCTCCGCCCGATCTACAATTGGAACGACCCCGACGATTTCCACCGGCGCTGGCGGCACGAACTGCCTGACCTCGTCGTTCCGGCTGGACGGCAACTCCTCTCCGACGGTGACACGGGGGCACGTCCAGAGCACGGTGACGTGGTGATGTGGTTCGGCACGACTGAGCCGGGTGGACAAGAGCAGCTGATGCATGTTGCGGTGGCGGACGGTAAGGCCGATCGCGGGACTGATTCCCCCGCCGTGCTTTCATTCGCCGCCAATTGCTCTTGGCTGCTGTCCCAGCCGCGCCGCGGCGGGACCAAATTGAGCGGGGTCGAACTCACGACAATCGCGGAAATCAACAAAACAATGGCGAACTGGTCGCACACGGTACGCGTCGAGTTCGGACCCGGGCCGTGGACGCAGCCATCGGCGATCGGTGGCGAGCTCCGAGTGCCAACCAGCCGGAAATCGCAAATCTTGCGGCCGTTCAACAAGAAGAATTGGCGCCGTGAGTTCCCGGGCGTGGCTGAATGGGTGCAGCGGCGACCCGACACGCAGCGATTGATCGCCGCGTTCGACGAGTGGGAGCGGGCCGAGGGTAGTGCGGGTGCGCCGACGCGACTGGTCGAGATGGTCGATGCCGCCGTGTCGAGTGCGCGGATCGAGGAGGCGCTGCGATCGCGCGGCGCGCTGCCGATCGACGGACACCCACAGGTGGCGGTACAGGTGGACCGGGGCGGCAATCCGACCGGCCTGAGTGTCGCGAGCATGGGCGGGCACGGCCGTGTCCTGCGCAAACTGTTCTCCGAACGCCCGGACCTACTGGGCACGATTCCGCGCCACGGCGGCCGCCTGCGGATCGTCTACGACGACGTAGAGGTGCGGATCGACGGGGAGGTGCGCGTCGCGCATCTGCAGCCCGACGATGCCGACCCGAGCCGCAAGAACATTCCGGGCCGACTGCTCGACGAGTACTTGCGTCTGTGCAGTGCGGGAGCGCTCGACAAGCCGGGGACCAAGCCCGGGAGAACACCGAAGCGGCCGACCTTCGAGCAGTGGATCCGGGGGCTCCCGCCGAGCGTGTTCAAGGGCTCCGGCGACTCCTTCTACACGATGACGACCCACGGCCACATCCTGACCGACCGTGCTGTCGAGGAGGCGTGCAGGCCGCCGCGGACGAGTGAATCCGACGAGCCGCACAGTGCGTTGGCGGCCCTGCGTCGGGTCGTCCTGCAAGCTCCCGACGATGTCGACCACCCCGCGCCGATACTGGAACAGCCCGCACCGTTGACGGAACGTTCCAGCGAAGTACTCGACCTCGGTGTCATGTCGGCGCGTGTGACGGTGGGGAAAGACTCATCGGGCACGTGGCGTGTGCTGGTGCCGTCCTACTCCGGCTTCTACCCGGGTGACGTGCTCGCACACTGGTGTCGGCAATTGCATGCCGGTCATCGTCGCCGGTTGCTGAACCTCATCCGGAGGCGGCTGAACGGCCGAGTGATCGCCGAACCCGCGACCAGCACTGTCGGACCCCGCGGCTACATCGGCAGCCGCCCGACAGACCCCTCCGATTCCGCGCCGCAGGCGCTGACATCACAGGAGAGATCGGCGCTGCGCGCCGAGCTCGCCGCACTGCTACCGCTGCATCGGGACGAGGGGCAGCCGGTGCCGATGCGCGGGGGACCGGGCACGGTACTGGAGCGGCTGCTGACCGAGGAATTCGGTGCCGACCCGCTACGGCCGGGCAGCTACGAGGCCGTAACGGAAGCCATCGCCGACATGGTGGCGACCGCATTCGGTGAACAGCCGAGACCCGCCCGCCGCAACCTGGTGGCGGCCATTCACGGCATACTCGGCGACCGGGCCCTGTCCGACGACGCCAGTGCCATGCGCCGACACATCGCCGATCTCATGCGGCACGGAGCGCAAACGGCCGCTTCAGGCGACCATCCTCCCGCTGGCGCCGAACCCGTTGGTGGGCAATCGATTCCCCGATCCGATGCCGAACCGGCCGAGCCCGGTCCCTCCGGGCCGGAGCACCGCGTGCCGGGCGACTCGACCCCGGAGCCCGACCAGTCTGCCGATGCGCCGATCGATTGGCTGCCATCGGCGCAGGTGCCGCGCACCGTCGTGTCGCTGATTCGCGAGCTGTCGAAGAAGGGCATGACGCAAGTGCTCGCGGAGCCGACGCGGGCACGGGCAATCATCGCCGAGGTCGGCAGTCGGTTCGCGGAGGCGAATCTCCCGGTGCGCGTCGGTGGTGCTACGCGTCGGCTTGCGGAGTTGTTCCCACCGGATCAGCTTGCGTACCTGCGGTATTCGCTCGAGCGGTCGATCGCGTCGGGATGCCTGCAGTACAAGCTGACCGAAACGGCGCTACAGCAGATGATGAGTCATCCGGAACGTGTGACGGCAGCATTACAGTCGGGATATTCGGAGGTCGAGCCGGGATATTTCGCATCGTGGCTCGATGATGACTACGTCATGCACGGCCGCGACGGCTATCCACGCGACAGCGGTCGGCACGCATTCATGCAAGCAGCGGTCGAGCATCTCACCGCGGTCTGGGATCTGGTGGACGGGCCGGTATGGCAGGAACTCGCGGACATCAAGGACGAATGCTCCCGCGACCGGGCTCCGATCCTGGAGGCGATCCCGCCGCACCGGCGAGCCGAGTTCGGCCTCCCCGCCCATTCGGTCGACGAATTCGCCGTACCCGGCGACAAGACGGTGCTCAGCGCCGCGACCAATATGGGCAGCATCCAGATCGTGTTGCGCGGTTATCTCGAGAGCCTCGTCGCGCACGCGGACGTGATCGAGGGCTGGCCGTGGGCGAGCATTCAGCACAGCATCCTGGAATTCGCCAGCCGCCTGAGTGTAATGGCCGGTGTCACCTTCGCCACACTGGGCGACTTCACCGAGCCGCGCGACCCGCCGCGGTTCGCCTTCGCATTCGACACCGCTAACAAGACGATCACGTCGGTCGCGATCACCGGAACGGCGAAACAGGCTCGCGCGGCCGATCGCGGGGGCGTGTGCCCGGGGTTCGTCACGTTCGATCCGGCCGGAGCAGCCGAGGCGTCGATTGATCAGCTCCGGCAGTCATTGGCGGAATTCGACATCGAGGCGTACCGCCAGACGTCGGGCTCGAAGATAGCCGTGATGGTCGGTGGGTTCCTGCTACCGCTGCTCGGACGCGATTACCCGCAACTTCGACTCACCGGACCGACCCTCACCGACCGCATGTCCGGCCGCTCCAGCGATCTGGACCGAGCGGTGCCGCGGCCGACCGGCCACTCGCCCGGACAGCCGGGAGACAACCGACGGGAACACCTTCTGACGCAGATCATCGCCGTCGCGGCCGACCGGGGATACGGTGCGATGTCGCTGGATCTCGTCCTGGAGCGCGCCCGGCTGACGCGCCGGATGTACTTCCAGATGTATCCCGGTAAGCAGAGCGGCTTCGAGGCCGCCTGTGCGGCGGCGATCGACCGCGTGCGGACCGCCTGTGCCGCGGCGATGCCGGAGCCGCACGGCAGGGTACGGTCGCGGCTGGAGACCGCCACGCGCGCCTACCTCACCGCCTTGGCCGAGCATCCGGACGCGGCCTGTGTTCTGCACCGAGACCTGCTCGCTCCCGGTCCCGGCGCACGCCCGCTGCACGACCGGCACCGGTCCATGCTCGCCGAGCACTTCGACAGGGCGCTCGGTTCCATCGACACACATACCGCCCGCGTGCTTGCCTCCGCGGTCACCGGCATCATCACCGATCGGATCCGGGCCGCAGGTGCCGAACGACAGGCGATCGCGAACCTCCCGAACCTCGCCCCGGCGATCACGGCATTAGCCCAAGCCCTCCTCCGGCCCGGCGGCGAAATGATCGAGCCGTTCCCGTCCGACGGGCGAGGAAACACCAGGCCTGATGGATTCATCGGCAGTCGGCCCGGTGGCGGTGACGAGCCAGCCGATCCGGTGCGGGCGCAGGGGCCGGAAGGTGCCGGAACCGGTGCTCACCTTCAGCTGATCGGCCCGGTCGATGCCCGTGCTGGGCTGCCCGATTACACCCCGCCCGATGCGGACCTGCGTATGCGGGCCGAGCGGGTTCTGCGTGAGCAGCGGGGGTCCGGGGCGAGCCCGGAGGACCTGGTGTATCGATGGCGGCGGCGGCGACCGGCCGGGAACCGCGCGGTCGCCGTCGAGGAACGTGCGGCGCACGCCGCCGAGAACGCGCGGCTCGCGCGAGGTCTGAGCGCGGACGAGCTGCGGGCGCTGGTGCTGGTGTGGCCGGAATTCGTCGGCAAAGCGGGGGGATTCCCGCGAGACGTGCGCGACCAGGCCAATCGGTGGGCGTTCGCGAAAGCGAGGGCCGCGGTCGAGGACGCGGCGCGGCCGACCGCACGGGAGCGGGCGCTGCGGGAGTATCTGCTGAATGTCGAGGACTTGTTGATCCGGGCCCGCCAGCGGGCCGCGACGGTCGCGACTCCCGGAGTACCGATACCGACCGTGCTGCTCGAGCAGTTCGACGCGGACCGACCGACCGCTGGCTCGATCATCATCTCGATCGGCAGCACCGATCCCCTGTCGGAGGCGTGGCATGTGGACGGCACCGCTGGCGATCTGCGCCGCCTGGATCAGCGAATGCAGTTGGCGTGCAATCACTATGAGGCGGCCGTACGGGAAAACCCGGATCGCCCGGTCCGGGTCGTGGTGTGGTCCGGTACTGATGGCCACCGGTTGGCCGGGGATATGGCGGCGCTGTCCGCCGACATGCACACCGGCGCAGCGTCGCATCCGGCGGTTCGGCCGCAACGGCAGCTGGTCGTGCACGGTAACGGCGGTCGGTCTGCGAAGAAGGCACTGTCACACGAGTCGGCCGCGCATTCGGTCGACACAGTGGTGGTCTGTGGCCAGTCGAATCTCGCGACGATGCGTGACGCACTGGCGGATATCGCACCATCCACCAACGTGTACTACGGGATCGCATCGCGGGCGAGTAGCCCCGCGAAAGCCCTGGATTTGCCAGGCGTGCAGTTCGCGTGTCCGTTTCCGACCGGTGATGCGGGCACTACCAATTCCGTGCTGAAGGATATGCGCGATAAGGCGCAGCGATACGAGAAGGAGCCGTTCGAGGCGGGCAAGCCGATCGATGACGAATTCCTCCTCTATATCGACGATCGCACCAAGGCGGCCACCGAGTCGCTGAACAATATGAGCCGCATTCTGGCCGGTCGCCCGGATCTGGTCGCGCGCCATGATGACGCGCAGGAGGCGTGGGTGCGCTTCACCGACTGCATCGAACGCAACGTCGACGCGCAGGTCGACTCGGTCTACGGTGCTATCCTTCCGCGCGATCCCGACACCGGCGTGCCCACCTTGGTCGAGACCGCCGGAGACGGTGCGCTGGCCCGAAGTGCGATCGACAAGCGCGGCGGCCGGGAGGCGGGGCCCGATGTCCTACTGCATCGAGGTCTGCCGGACGATTTCAGCAGAGCCGGTCGGCTTGCGGTCGACAACAAACGGTGGTGGGACGCACTGCGTCGCGACGAGCAGCGCGCGGTCGTGGCGCGGTACCCGGAAATCGGCGCTGCTCCGGGCATTCCGTCGGAGGTAGCGAACTACGCGAACGATTATCGGCGGTATGCCACTGCCGCCGCTATCCTTGCGAAAGGTGTCAGGAAAGCCGGGCGGACGGGGCGCCAGGTATTCAGGAATCTCTACGCCGTCGACGAGGCACTCATCCGCTCGGTAACGGTGCACCGCGACATCCCCACGCCGATCGTGTCAACGATGGCATTGGACCCAGAGGCATTCGGCGGCAACGGATCCGGCACATTCGTCATCGGCAACTGCCGACTCGAGGATGCCGAACACGTGGTCTGGTACGTGGATGGCGTCAACACGCGGCTGCAGTCGGCGACGGCCCGGCTGGGGAGTGCGCGGAATCTGTACGAGGAGTTGGTGCGGGCGGATCGTGCGAGCAAGGTCGCGGTGGTGTGCTGGATCGGCTACGAAGCCCCTGCCAACTACAAGGAAGCGTGGGCTGCCAGACCCGAACTCGCCGAGGCCGGTGGCCGACTGTTCGCGCGGGACGTGCTGGCCTTGCGCGCGGTGAGCAATGCGAGATTTTCCGTGCTCGGTTACAGCTACGGCACCCCGGTCGTATCCGACGCGACCGTGGGCGGGCGACTGAATGGCGTGTTCGGCAACCGCGCGATCGTGGGGTCGCCCGAGCGTGGCCGTCGCTACGACAGCGCGACCGATGCCAGTTGCCGCCACACCTGGGTGCTGGCGCAATCCGACGATACGGTGACCGGTTTGGGTGGCGTTTCACCGGACGCGCGTGGCCGGTTGCTCGGTGACGGGCCGCTGGGGCTGGGGACCGATCCAGCGACCGACACCAACGCGACCCGAGTGCGTGCCGAACGCGGTTTCCCGAACTCACTGGCTCCCTTCGACGGGCATGGCGAGTACCTGCAGTATTCATTGGTAGGCGCCGCGCAGCCCCCGGAGTCGTTGCGCTACGCCGCGTGGTGTCTTGCCGGGCGTGGTGCCGAGGTGCCTACCGAGCAGCATCGGCCCACCGTCGACAACCCGACCGCGATGCATCGCATTCGCGCGGCTGTGGTCGACGCCGCCCGTGATCGCCGTGCGCCGCAATTGGACGCCGCACTCGACCGGCCCGCCGGGCGCGCGGCGACCGATCCGTTCGGTGCACGACGGACGGATCCGGTCGAGGCTGGTATGGCGGCAGCGGACGCTTCCGATACGGCCAGCGTGGGACCCAGGATCGCAATCCAGCTCGGCGCAGGGGGGTTGGCAGATGACGGGCGGGCGTTGATCGACGCGCTCGCACTGGGCGTGCATGTGGTCGTCGCGCAGGTGGGCCGGGCCGCCGCCGACATGGCCGCCCTCGACGCCGTATGCCGGTCGGCGCCCTTCGCGGATGCGGCGCTGGCGGTGGAGGTGCCCGCGGGCCCCGCCTGGTCCGATGCGGAGGTCCGCACGCGGGTGCGAGAGATCGCGGCCGCGCTGGAGCGGCACGGTGTGCGAGGTGAGCTGCAAGCGGTCGACCTGCGGGTATTGGCCGCAGCCGCGGAGGTGGCACCGGATTGTCGGCGCGTGGCGATGATCAACTCGCTGACGGTGGCCGCCAGAGGGATGCGCGCCGCCGCGGGTTGGATGGCTCGGGCGGTGCTGCCGGGTGCCACTGACATCGACGCCATCATCGAGGAGGTGCGCGGTGCCGGGGCCAGCGGTATCGCGGTCCCGTATCCGCTGCTGTCCGAGAGCTTCGTGCGGCAGGCCGACGCGGCAGACATGCGTCTGGCCGCATCGGGCGTGGCCGGTTCCGGCAGGATGCGTGCGGTGATCGCGCTTGGCGTCGGCGAGATATGGGCGAGGAGCAGCGAGCATCTCGCACTCCTGCGCGCGGAGGTCGCCGAAAGCGGGTTCCGGATACCCGAAGCGTTCTCGCGCTCGACGCCACCGCCGGATGGCCCACCGAGAGCCACGCCGTGGTCCGGGTTCCCGGGCCGATGATGGGGGCCAGCGGCTGGTGCGGCCCGAGCGCGCGGCGTCGTACGCGATATGCGTTGCCACCGAAGCTATTACTGGTAGCACCTGGATACCGTTAGCAGGATCCGGGATGATCGCGACATGACCGATGTTGTGGACGTTCGCGCGATACGCAAGGCACGCCGCGCCGAATTGGGCGCCTTCCTGAAGTCGCGTCGCGCCCGGATCACCCCGGCCGATGTCGGTCTGCCCCCGGGCCCGCGCCGCCGAACCCCTGGCCTGCGCCGTGAAGAGGTGGCACAGCTCGCCGGAATCGGGATCACCTGGTACACCTGCGTGTAGTACCGAAAGGGGTATGTCTTACCTAGCCTGGGATTATGCCTCTGAGTCCCAAGGATTTTCCCGGTTTGGCGGCCGTCGTTCAGGCTCGTGTGTCCAAGGCCGGTAAGTACAAGAATGAGCGTTCCCCGAAGGAGCAGATCGCGTGGGCGCGGGGTGAGTGCGCCCGATTTGGGTGGGATGTGTGGCGGGTGATTGACGAGGGGGCAGTGGGTGCGACCCGGCATTCGCGGAAGGCTCGTCCCGGGCGTGATGAGTTGCGTCAGGAGTTGGAGGCGTTAGCTCGTCGGGTGAAGCGTGGCGAGGCGTCTGGGGGTGTCTTGGTCAATTGGTCTTCTTCGCGTGCGAATCGAAAGATCGGGGACATGGCCGAACTTCGGGAGCTCTGTGCCGAATTCGGCGTGTATTGGTACTACGGTGGCGTGCTCTACGACATGAACGATCCGGATGATCGGAAGCGTGTGGCGCAGGATGCCGTTGAGGACGAACACGCTCCTGAACGTAACCGGATTGATTCGATGCGGGCGCTAGCCCAGAACTTTGCCGAGGGTAGGCCGCATGGGCCCGAAGGGTTTGGTCTGCAAATTGTCTATCGGCGGGGCAAGGCAATTGGGCGTGTCGAATGTACAGAGAACGGGCCGGTCTTTCGTGAAATGGCGAGGCGTGCGTTAGAGCTAGAAAAGACGTATCGCATCGCCCGTTGGCTGAGCCGAGAGGGGGTGCTGGTCCCTAGTCACGACAAATCCTTTCCGTGCAATTGGTGCTCGGTCAAAGAAGGTCGGCGGGTTGTGCGCAAGGTGGACCGGCGGACGTGTCCGTGTCCGAAGACATGGCGGACCAAGTGGGACAGCGACATGGTGAAGCGCGTGCTTCTGAGTGAGGCTGCGGCAGGGTTGCGTGTGCATGTCGACGAGAATGGAAACCGGTTGACGGTCAAAGCCGCTTGGGACGGTTTGATTTCAGTGGACGAGCATGAACGTTTGAAGCTCATCCTCAATGACCCGCAGCGAGGCTCATTCCGGGGACGCGCGCCCAAGTGGTTGATGTCGGGTATCCCTCGATGCTGGAAGTGCGGCTCCGCTTGCGTGTATCGCCGTGCCTCCAACCGCGACCGCAAACGCTATCTGTATTACACATGTAAGTCGAACGGTTGCGTGTCGCGCAAGGCTGAGTTGGTTGATGTCTTCGTCGAAGAGTTGGTTCTTCGCCGGCTCGAAGATCCGGGACTGCTCAGTTCACTGGCGCGCACAGATGACGACGCAGTCAGGGCGCTTGCGGAGGCACGGGAATTGCGGGACGCCTACGAGAGGTGGTTGAACGATGCCATCGACGCGGACCTGTCTCCCAGGGAAATTGCGTTGTACAAGGCGAAGAAGCTTCCGTCGATCGAAGCTGCGGAGCGGCGCGCCCAGGCTGCTTTGCCGATGCCACATGTCGCCACGGCGGCAGGGCCAGACGCGCGGGCGAAATGGCACGACCCTGCAGTGACACCGCTGGAGGCGAAGCGTGACATCATCCGCTCGTTGGTCAAGGTGACATTGCTGTCTGCAGCCGGAAAGCGTCATGGCTGGGCTGCCGGTGCCGGTGTAGACACGATCAAGGTCGAACCACTTGTCGCATGATCACCTCATACTATGCAGAGTCCTGTCGTGGATCACTGATTGGGTCATGCCGTTGATACTGGTAGTAGTAGCACCTGGATACTGCTGTTGGCGTGCGGGAGGATTGGTTCATGACCATCGGTGATGTTCAGGCAGTGCGCAAAGCTCGACGCACGGAGCTGGGCGCTTTTCTGAAGTCCCGTCGAGCAAGGATCGCGCCGGAGGACGTGGGGCTTCCGCCCGGACCGCGTCGGCGAACACCTGGCCTTCGTAGGGAGGAAGTTGCTCAACTGGCGGGGATTGGAGTGACGTGGTATACGTGGCTTGAACAGGGGCGGAATATCAATGTCAGTGTGCAGGTGTTGAATTCGGTTGCGCGGACATTGTCTATGGATGCTGCGGAGAAGGCGCATTTGTATCGGCTGGCGGATGTGCCGACGGTGCCGACTGCGCATGCGGGAACTGCTCTGCCAGAAGAACTTCAGGTGATTTTGGATCATCTGGAACCTTTGCCGGGTGTGGTGTTGAGTCCGCGTTATGACGTGCTTGCGCACAATAAGTCGTATGAAGCGCTGTGCCCGGGTTTTGTCAAGGGCGAGCGGAATGTGGCCCGTCGGGTGTTCCTGACTCCGGAGTGCTGCAACACCTATCACCATAATTGGGATGACTTGCGGCGCATGGTTGGTTATCTGCGCGGGTCGTATGCAAAGAACCTCGGCGATCCGGGTTGGCAGGATTTCATCGCTGAATTGTGTGCCGAGAGTGAGACTTTCGCGTCGTTGTGGGCTCGTAATGATGTCGCCGTTCCGGCGAGTCGGACCAAGCAGATTCGTAATTTGGCGGTGGGGGAGTTGGAGATGTTCTTGACGAGTATGTCGCTGCCGTCGTTACCGCATGCGTGGATGCAGATCTATACTCCGGTTGATGAGGTGGCGTGGGGGAAGTTGGGTGAGTTGTTGGCGATGAGTGAGGAACAGCGGCAGCGTCCGTGGATCGAGCATCGCGAGCAGTATCATGCTGCTGCGGGGTAGTGGGCGGTTGGTTGGGTTCGCTGCCGTGGGTGTGGATCGTGTCGAGGTCCTGCCTGTAGGGATACAGTTGGCGGCAAGGTGGGCTCATTCGTCTGACGCGTAGCCGCCGTGCCACCAGCGGCGCAGTATGGCGAGTTGTCGTTCTGTGAGGGGGCCGGCCAGTTGTTCTTGGATCTTGTCGAGGTAGGCCAGTTCTTCGGCGGTCCATTCGCGGCGGTCCCCGGTGTTGTCGGTCAACGTTTGCTCGCTGGTGAGGTATCGGCTTGTTGCCGATCGCGGCGGCGAAGATCGTACTGGTGTATCGCGTTTCGGCGTCGGCTCAGTGGTGGGGAGGACGGGAGTGGGGCTACTGTGCGCATGCGGTTGCCTGACTGTGCAACCCGTCTGCTGATTCTCCCTAACCCATGAAACCTTATTTCTGGCGGTGGTGCCACCATTCATGGTTGCCGTAGATGGACGGTCTGTCTTGGTGCCTGGTGATCGACACCGACCTTGGGTAACTGTTGTGGCACTGGGGCTCGCCTTCGCGCAGCGGCGTGAGCGAGTAGCTTTCGTCGCACGATGGGGTGGGGTTCGGTGTGAACATGTTGTGGGCCCGAGGCATCGAGCTCTAGATCTGGCTCCCAGCTGTCGGTTGCACTAGGGCCTCGGCAGTGCGAAGCAATCGCAGCAAGTGGTTATCGGAGCGGTGGGTGGTCAACTCCGGACGGGGACATGCGCTAACCACACAGATCGACCTGCGGGGGCGGTAGAAAAAAGGGACTTCCCGAGCGGCGGCCGAATGCGACCGGGTTGCGGCATCTTTGGGCACCGGGTCGAGGGACTCCGCTGGGTCCGCCACCCCAGGCAACGTGGTGAAACAACGCCTACGGTGATAACGCATGTTCACAGCCTGTCCGGGCCGAGCGCTGCCGCGTACGTGCCTCACGGCGTGGCCGGACGGACTTGCGGGCGGGCAGATCTGACGGGCTGGAATTCGGAAGGTGTGCACCTCGATGTCGATGACCATCCAGTAGTTGCCCACCAACTCCGGCTCCGTCGAGTTGGCATGGCCCCCATCCGTAGACGCGGACAACCGGGGCTCCGGATGAAATGTTCGGAGCCAGCGTGGGATGAGCCCCACCGAATCACCTCGCCGACATTGTGGAACGCGCAGCCTGATCGGCAGAGGTCTTCACGTGGAATCGGCCGGACTCGACCCTAAGCTCGAGACCACGTGCTGAAGCCGCGGACTAGCTCCGCGTAGAACTGTTCATCCGGGACTGTGTGTCCGTGGCCATGAGAAAGTCCCCACTGGTGGCCGCCTGTAGGTCCCCGCTGGCGGCCAGGTAGAAGTCCCCATTCCCCTTGCTCGTCGTGTCATGCCCGGAACTCGTGGCCTGGGCGGTGACGGTGATAGCGCCAACTGTCATCCGTCACTGCCCAGGGAGTTCCATTGAAGTCTGCGAGGGAGCGAATGGACATCATTTCCGCCTATCGAGAGGTCGGAACCTATCGAGGGGCCGCCGAGTTGTGCGGCACCACGCACAAGACCGTGAAACGCGTCGTCGAACGCGCGGAGCGCGGTGGCGGCCGGTCGGAGCCGGCGCCACGGGCCCGCAACTACGAGCAGGTGCGGGACCTGGTTGCTGAGCGGGTCGTGAAATCGAAGGGCCGGATTTCGGCCAAGCGACTACTCCCGGTCGCGCGGGTGGCTGGTTACGAGGGGTCGCCGCGGAATTTCCGGCGGTTGGTGGCGGAGCAGAAGATGTTGTGGCGCAAGGATAATCATCGAGGTCGCCGTCCGGCGGTGTGGTCGCCCGGTGAATATCTGGTGATCGACTGGGCCGAGGCCGCGCCGGGGTTGCAGTTGTTCTGCGCGGTGCTGGCGTTCTCGCGGTGGCGGTTCACCGCGTTCGCCGCCGATCAGAAGCAGTCCACGACGCTGGCCATGATCGCCGAAGCATTCGCCGCGATCGGCGGGGTTCCCTCGCGGGTGCTCGCTGACCGGATGGGCTGCCTGAAAGGCGGCGTGGTCGCGAACCTGGTCGTCCCGACCGCCGAATACGTCCGATTCGCAACGCATTACGGGTTCTCACCGGATTGGTGCCATGCCGCCGATCCGCAGTCCAAGGGCATCGTGGAGAACCTGTGCGGGTATGCCCAGCGGGATCTGGCGGTCCCGTTGCTGACCGAGGCCGCGATGACCGGCCGGGCTGTGACGCTGCGGGAAGCCAACGCAGCGGCGAAAATCTGGTGCGCGGAAGTGAATTCGCTGGTGCACTCGGAGATCTGCGCTGTCCCCGACGAACGCCTCAGCGTTGAGCGGGAGTTGTTGGCGCCGTTGCCGTCGCTGCGGCTCGAGATCGGCGCCCCTGCTGTCACCCGCATCGTCGACCGGCTCTCATGTGTTCGTTACGGGTCGGCCCGCTACTCGGTGCCCACCCGGCTGATCGGCGAAAAGGTCGCGGTCATCGTCGATGTCGGTGCGCTGCTGGTGCTCGAACCGGCGACCGGGGTGATCGTGGCCGAGCACGAACTCGTCGCTCCCGGCGAGGTGTCGATCCTCGATGACCACTACGACGGGCCCCGTCCGGCGCTCAGTCGTGGACCAAGGCCGAAAACTACTGTCGAGCAACAGTTCTGCGCGCTCGGTGACGATGCCGAGGCGTTCCTCGTCGGCGCGGCCGCGATCGGCAACACCCGCCTCGGGCAGGAATTGGAGATCCTGCTCGCGCTTGGCGCCGCCCACGGTGAGCCGGTGCTGGTGGCGGCGTTGCGGCGGGCGGTGGCGTTCGGGCGGTTCCGCGCCGCCGACGTCCGCTCCATCCTCGCCGCCGGCACCGGGACCCCGCAGCCCCGCCCGGCCGGTGAGGCGCTGGTGCTGGACCTGCCGACCGCGCCGACCCGCTCGCTGGACGCTTACAAGATCACCCGTGACGGGAGCGCATCATGACTGATGCTCGATCGAAAACTGTTGCTCCCAAACCGATTCCGGACCTGGCTGCCGACCTCGATGCCGGACTGCGCCGGTTGAAACTGGCCGCAGTCCGCCGCACCGCACCCGAGGTGCTGCACGTCGCCAAAACCCAGCGGTGGACCCCGGAAGAGATGCTGCGCACCTTGATCGAGGCCGAATTGGCCGCCCGTGATGCCTCCAATGCCCGCAACCGGCTCAAGGCCGCCGCCTTCCCCGTTCTGAAAACCCTCGACAGCTTCGACGTCGCTGCCTCCTCCATCTCGCAGGCGACATTCGACTACCTGTCGAGTCTGGAATGGGTTCGCGCGCAACACAATCTCGCGATTATCGGGCCGCCCGGCACCGGCAAGAGCCACACCCTGATCGGGCTCGGCAACGCCGCGATCCAGGCCGGGCACAAAGTCCGCTACTTCACCGCCGCCGATCTGATCGACACCCTCTACCGCGGGCTGGCCGACAACACCGTCGGCAAAATCATCGACACCCTGCTGCGCGCGGACCTGGTGATCCTCGACGAAATCGGGTTCGCACCATTGGACGACACCGGCACCCAGCTTCTGTTCCGGCTGGTCGCGGCAGCATATGAACGCCGTTCGCTGGCCGTCGCCTCACACTGGCCGTTCGAACAATGGGGCCGGTTCCTGCCCGAACACACCACCGCCGCCAGCATCTTGGATCGGCTCCTGCACCACGCCACCGTCGTCATCACCGACGGCGACTCCTACCGCATGAAACACCGAGACAAACGAGGTGACCGCCCCTGAAATAGCAACCCCACCCCCCGCAAGCGGGGTGGGGACTTCACCTGGCCACCAGCGGCGACCTACCGATGGCCATTGACAACTGTGCCTGGATTCTTTCCGGTGTTGTAGAACGCGACGTTGCGGAAGGTCGCCGAGGTCGAGGAGTTGAGGTTCTTGTAGAACGCCATCTTCCCTCGGCCGAACCCGATGAAGATCCAGAACACTCCCAGCATCGCCGAGTTCTGCAGTAGCGTTCGCACCGCCGCTTTATCGTCGGGCTCGTCTCCCACCTGGACGATGACCAACGCGGGATCAGCTGCCCCCGACTCCTGGTAGTGATTGACCACGCAGCGCATCGCTTCATCGACTTGCGACCAGCCCCAGTCGACCTGGGTGTGCAATTGCCCGATCCTGCCCCGGTAGTTCTGCAGACTGAGGTCTTCGACGAAGGGTTCGCGCCGACCCGAGAACACCACAGGGACGGTGCCGTCGTCATCGAGGTTCGCCGCCAAAGCCAGAATTCGCTCGGCAAACGCCTGGACGGTGAACGACTCATACAATTCCCGCATGTCGTAGCTGTGGTCGAGAACCAAATACACCGCAGCGCGTCGGCTACCCATTCCCGCATCCGCCAGTGCCCGGTTCGCTTCGGTCGCTACCGGCAGCAACCCGGGCGCGATGTCGGTGACCTTCGCGAGCTCGGTCGGTGTCCTCGAACCCGATGGCGTACTCGCACCGACCTGGGCTGTTGTCTCGTCGGTGTCGATATCGACTCCATAGTCAGTTGCCAAGCCACCCAGACCGGAGGCGTAGCCTTGGCCCACTGCCCGCACCTTTCAGGCATCGTTGCGGCGGTAAGCTTCGGCGATGACGACGACCGTCTCCCTATTGGTGAAGTCCGGTGCGGTGTATTCGACTGTCGGTCCAGGGTTTTGGGTGACGACCAGCCGTGGGGCACGACTGAAGACCGCCCCCGGACTCAATGGATCGATGCTCGCGACAACCACTACGGTGGCAACGTCACGAGGAATACGTGTGAAGTCGACTTTCACTGTCGTGCCGGCCACTTCGACACCGTGGCGTGTCGGGTTGTTGTAGAACACGAGGTCACTGTCGTCGCGCACCTTCCCACCGGGGCCGAGTAGCAGCGCCGAAACATCGATAGGCGTCTGATCCAATGTGAGGGAGAAGGACACATGCCCTCCGTTGAGGGCAATATTCTCGCCCTTACGCAACGCGGTGCTCGACATTCGCTTCCTCGGCTGACGTGGGTGAGACTCGACTCTATCCGGGAGCTGCACCGCAGCAGGCGATTTCGGCACCAAACCGTCCCCCTCCTGCCGTAAGCCGGAGTTCCGACCCTGGCGGCGGACCTCAATGGAGGAGGCCACCTTCCGCCCTCGACCGGTGGGTCCGAGACGATCTCGGTGGAGGACGCTTTGCCCACCGTGCCGGTCTTCATGTGACCAGACTGCGCGGTTTCTCCTGGGTGCGTGGTGCGCGCTTGTGTCTGGCCTATACGTTTGAGCGACGTCCAAGAGATGATTCACTGTCCACGGTGGGGCCAGTATCGTTTGGATTGGAAGTATTGGGTGGCTTCGGGGGAGTCGTTGTAGTCGAGGAGGTTGCCGACTTTTTTCGCTAGGACTCGGCGTACTTGTTCCGGTGTGGCGAAGAAGAATTCGCGGCGGATGTTGGCGTGGTTCAGTCGGGCCGCGCCGAACTCTTTGTGGAGTTGGTTTTCGAGTGTGACTGCGTCGTCGGAGAAGTAGACGGCGTGGACGTCGAAGGGGAAGGGGACAGATGCTCCGCCGAGTTCGCGGACTCGGTCGAGTGGTTCGAGTCGGCGGGTCAGCCCGATCTTGACGACGTTGGGTCCGAAGGCGCCGATGTTGGAGATGACGTAGACGTAGCCTGCGCGGATGTTGGCTGCGCGGTAGTCGTTCTGTGTGATCGCCTCGGTGATGCGGGTGAGCTGTTTTTCGATGTCTCGGGTGTCTTGTCCGGTGGCGGTGAGCCGTTGCAGCACGGCTCGGTAGTGTGCTTGTTCTTTTTCGAGTCGTTCGCGTTCGGCGGCGAGTTCTTGTTCGGCTTTGCGTTCTTCCCGCAGGCGTTCGCGTTCCTCACGGGCCCCTTCTCGTTCTTGCTGGACCTTCATCATGTAGTCGGCGGTGAGTTCCAGTTCGGTGATCCGTAGCGCGTGATAGGCCGGTGACACGTGCATTTGCATTGCCGCGCCGAGCTTTTCGATATCTTTGGCGGCTTTGTCGAGTCGTCGTTTGGCGGTGTCGAGGTTGCCGGCGCGGATGGTTCGGACGCAGTTTTCGGCTTCGGCATTGTATGCCCGCAGCATGAGCTTGGACAGATCTGCGGTCAACCGGCGGCCCTCGGCGAGGGAGTTGTTGAAGCTGAACTTGTTGGCCACCACGATGGCCTCACTGGTTTTCACCGCTTCGCGTACGTCGGCGCGCAGTTCGGCGAGGGTTTGTTTGTAGCTGTCGGCGTTCTCCAGCGGATGGTGATACTCGTAGATTCCCACCTCCTGCAGCACCAGTGCGTCGTCTACGGTGATGAGGTCGGGATGGGCTTGTGCTGGTATGGCGACAGCGGACGGGCGGTTTTGCAGTTGCGCGGTGAGTTGTTGGACGCGGTCGTGCAGGTCGGCGGCTTCGCGTTCCTTGACGACCAGCATCTTGCGCAGTCCGACGATCACGGCTTGGGGGTCGTTCATCCGCGTACTCCATGGTTTGCCAAGGGCACCAGCCCGTAGGGGTTTTTCGATACCGCGGCGGCGAGGTGAGCCAATGTGGCTGGCGGTTCCACGCGTGCGAGGTCGAGCGGCAGGAAATCTGCGCGGTCGGTGGCCAGCCGGACGAGGTCGATGCGAGTGTCGTGGCCGGTCGCGCCGTCGACGGTGTCGACGGCGACGGTGAGTGCGATGCTGTCGATGATTTGTTCCCGATCGGCTTCGAACACTTCATGCGCTGTCCGCAACGCGGTCTGCGCGATCGCCGATGCGTAGCGGCGTTTGACCTCGGCCGCTGCCACCGTGGTTGTGGTGATTTCGTCGGTAGTTTTGTTGTAGCGGAATGCTTTCGTGGTCGGGAAGGTGTCGGGATGCGCAGCCAAGACCGTGATGTGTAGTTCGCGGTCGCTCGCGTCGAAGCAGTGTTCGTAGGACACCTCGAAGGTTTCGGGGTAGATCGAGTTGGCCAGTACGATGCCGACGTATTCGTCCATTGCGGCGGGCTGGCGGTCGCGTAAACCGGCGATCAGCCGGTCCAAGCGTGCGTTCGATTCTTCGACCTGGCTGCGATGGTCGACGTTTGCTTGCTCGAGTCGGCGACGAGCATCGCACAGCTCGGCTACACGCGCGGCTTCTTGCTGTCGCCAACCGGCGCGAAGCTCCGCGTTCGCGGCGCACGTCCGGGTAAATGTCAGCAGCCACTGCTGCACAACGTTGAGGTATTCCCGCTGCGCTGCCTCGAATTGGGCGGCGTGTCTACGGTTTCCGCCCAGAGCGCTGCTCAGACCTGAAGGCGGCACCGGTGCCACGAAGCTCGGGCGATCCGGCAGTGCGTGGTAGCGGGGGGCCGGTGATGGTGTGAGCAATTCGGGACGATCGAACGGGAGGTCTGCGGCCGATTCACGCAGCGACTCGAGGTCGACCCAGTCATCGACTTCCAGCGTGGCGTTGAGGAGGTTGTCGATCTCGTCGTAGGTGACGGCAAGCTGAGCGTTCTTCTCCTGGACCTCTGCCTCACGGGCGGCAAGGTGGGCGAGCTTGGCGGCCTTCTCCGCTGCCGCGCGTTCAGCGGCCGAGGCGCGCACGGCTGCTGCCACTGCCCATTGCTGCTCCCTCGCACGGCGTTGTGCCTCCCGCACAGCGATGTTGTGCGCCCGCATCGCTGCTCGTTGCTGCTGCGCCTGCCGTTGCTGTGCAAGCCTGTTCTGGTGCTGCAATTCAGCGAAGAATCCCCTGCGCCGCGCCACCGGCTCCACCCCTCTTCTGATACTTCGACATGATCCGGCCGTACAACTACGGCCGCAGTTACTGTCGCGACAAAGCCAGCACCGTTACACGCACCACACGCTCGCCACTCCGGCTATCAACGCTGGGCTGCGTCGTGGCGGCGGGTGGGTGTCGGTGTTCCAAGTCCCGGAACTGAAACGCGGCGCGGCGCTTCTATCCTCGACGCACCCGGCCGCTCCCGTTCAGTGCCCGCATCGACACCCTCGTGCCGCAGCGGATGTGATGGGCGGCGTGCGGCACCCCTGCGTTCCACATAACGATGTCGCCGGACAGGTTGAGCCCATTGTTGCCGAGTGCGGCGATCAATTCGCCGGGATCTATTCACCGCTAAACGCCAGGACTTCAACTCGTGTGGGGACAAGCGAATTCAGTCACAAGATGCGCAGCGGTTCCCTCGACACCGGTTGCCGAAGGGCAGCTATTCGCGGGTCAAGCCCAGGCGTACGTGCCGCCGCTACGTAGGTGAACATCCCTCGAAGGCCCGGGCCCGAAGGGGACGCCGCTACCGCACAGCCGGGAGGCGCTAGAGATCGAGGAGGCAATTGCAAATGTGGCCGCTGATCGGAGGGAAGCTCATTCCGCTGGCGGGTTTCGCTAGTCCGGCGGCGGTCCGCTGTACGGTTTGCGCAGAGCGGTGATGAGCTGGATGTGTGGGGGCTGGGTAACGTCGGCGACCGTGAGGCTGTAGGAGGTTGGTTCGCCGGATGGGTGGCGCCAGTGAACTCGGTCGCTGGCGGCGCGGCCATATGCGACGTTGCAACTCGATCTCCAGAGGTGGTGAAAGTCATTGTGAGAACGGAGCTTTCGTAAGAGGGTGTGGGCTTGTTCGGAGTCGCGGTAGCGGCCGAGTACGCCCTTGATGGTCGCTACGGAGTGGGCCGCTTCGCGTTCCCAGTCGATGACGATGGTTTTTGCGATCGGGCTGAAGAGCCATACCGGGATGCATTCGGAGTCTTCGAGTCCGGGCATGCCCGATCGGAATTCCGTGGTGGCCAGCAGTATGTTCCACATTGGGTCCACATAGGCCGCGAGCACTCCCCGTCCCTCGAGGTCTTGGATGTGGTTCCTTAGTGCGACGTTCTCGTGTACGGACTGGCGGAGTTTGTCTGTTGGCGGGAGATCTTCTGCTGGATAACGGAGTTCGCGGATGTGGCGCGCCTGTCCGTCGCTGAGGCCGTAGCCGGTGATGAGCTTATAGAGGGTCTCGGGGCTGGGGATGCGCTCGCCGACTTCGAGTTGGCGCAGGTAGGACGGGCTGATGCCGTGGCGTTTGTGGGCCGCGACTCGTGATAGACGCAGGTGGTCTCTGCTCAGCCATAGGGTCTCGTGCAGGGTCGGGATGCGGGCTAGGGGTCTGCGCCTGCGGTCCCTGTGCGAGCGGGTATTGCGGTTCACGCCGAGTTACTCCTTGTCTGGTGGTGCCGGTGGATAGAGATATCGCCGGTTCGTGTGTTCCGGGGTGTTGCGCGACATTCATTGGCGCTTCCTTCGGCTGCGGCTGATCGATGACATCGCTTGTGGCCCTGGAGTTCACATGCGATGCGCATGGACAGAGTCTCGATATACTGGCCTGTTGCCGTCAAGATCGACTCGGGGACAAGGTGTCCCGGCGATCAGGGGAGGGAAGGGGCGAGCGTTGGAAGAGATCACGAAGGTAGTCGGCCAGTGGTTGAGGACGCGTCGGATCCAGGTCGGGTTGGAGAGGCCCGAAGATCTGGGCAAGCTTGTGGGGCTGAGCGCGGATCAGATCAAGAAGGCCGAGAACGGCACACGCACGTTGAGTATCGAGTCGTTCGAGGCGATCGTCCAGGCGCTCGCGTTGCCGACCTGGTGGGGGCGGATGGTTCTCGCCTTGACTCGCACCAGCCTCATCCCCTCGTACGTGGCCGCCGATCATCCGCTCGCGGCTCGTGATTTGCGGATTCTGGAAGCGTATCCAGGACCCGCGTGCCTGTATGAAGTTCCTTTGTTCAAGGTGCGGGCGGCAAACAGTCAGTATCTGAAGGCCTTTCCGGGGTTGGTTCCTGGTCGAAACATCATCGAGTGGTTGGTGAATGAGCCTGCGGCGCGAAAAGTCTTGGGAAGCTGGGGCCTCGAGGTGCACTTGATGACGCAAGCGCTGAAATTGATGTCGCCTGGTCTGGTTGCACAGGACGAAGTTGACGCGGTCGTCGATGCATGTCGCCATGCGCCGGAATGGAATGATCTGTGGGCCACTGATTTTCCGCAGAGCTGGGCGTCTGTGGACAGTTCCCTGGAGTACTCGGTCATCAAGGACGTCGATAGCGGCGAGGAGCAGCCGATGTGGGTCTCGATTGATGTGAGCGAGGTGCCGTTTCGGCCTTGGTGGATCTACCACCTCACGCCGGTCGATGGTCCGCTTGCCACTTCCTAAGGTTGATGACCGGTTAGAACGGCGCACCAAGTTGAGTGGGTCCACGGGGTCATATCGAAACGATGGTGTGTCCCCGACAATTGCGTGCGTGGATTTGCGCAATCGGCTGTTGAGGCCGGCGCGGGGCTTTCGACGCTTTCGACGGTGAAGTCACGCCCTACTCGGCGCTTTCTGGCGGGGTTTGTGCTCGGCTGCGCAACTGCTCGAACTCGGTAGCGCAGTGTGATGAAAACATGGTCACGCTGTCGTGGTGATCGCGTAGGAGTTCGCGCAAGCGGCGTTGATTCTCTACCCGTAGTGTTCGCAGTGTGTCCACCGAGAGCTCGAAGATGCGTGCTCCCAAAGGCATTCGCGGTGGGTCAGCTATCTGGCCGTGATAGGAATACGCGTCCCCGGCATGCAGCAGCCAGCCGTTGCCGGTATCAACGGCAACTCCGACGTGCCCTCGGGTATGGCCAGCTAACGGAACCATCAGCATCTGCGGTGGCAGTCCCTGCAGCTCTCGCACCGCTTTGAAGCCGAACCAGTGATCATCGTGGCTGTCGGACTCGCCGTAGGCGATCCACTTCGGGCCGTGAGCGATCTGCACCGGCCGATATCTGAAGCGTTCTCCGCGTCCGTGCGGGCCGGTCATGGCATCGAGCTCGGCTTGGTAGACGTGCACGTTCGCGTCCGGGAAATCCGCCAATCCGCCCGCATGATCCAGGTCCAGATGTGTTGTGATGATGTCGCGAACATCCTCGCGTGAGTATCCCAGTGCCTCCACCTGCCGGGCGATTACCTGGTCGAGAATGGGGTTGGTGCGCCGGATGACCTTCTGCCCCACCCAGACTTCAGGTTGGATGGTTGCCTGCTCCCCGTAGCCGGTATCCACCAAGACCAATCCCGCGGGATGCTCGATCAACAGGCAGTGACATGCGACTTCGGCCCGACGAAACACCCCCGGCCGACCGTCGATCAACCGGCCCCCGAAGGGGCGCATTCCTCCGCCATCCAAGTGGTGGATACGCACGAACCGCTCCTGCCCGTTTCGCCGACTCGTGGTCACGCTACACACCACTCAACCAGATAGCGAGCGGACCGACGACGGTCGGTCACGCCAAAAGCCGTGTGGCGGAGCGAGATTAGCCGCTTGAGTACGCATTGATGTCTTTCAAAACAGAGGAATGCAAACAGAGGTTTGCGGAGACAGCAGGCATGCATGTTGCTCCGAATAGTGCGTTGGACCTCAGTCTTCGAAATTTCCCGTTTCACGCTGGTTGCGTGAAGTGTGTGGCAAATCTCCTGCACAGCAGCGGTTTTGCGGTTTGACTTCGGCTGCGTTAACGCAATTTAGGCGCGTCGAAACCCTAGCGTTGCAGCAGTTTTCGAGGTTTGGATGGAACTGCAAATCCAACCATGTGAAAGGAAATGTTGTGGACCCCTATGAGATTCTCGGATGGGTGAATACCGGATTGTCGGTCCTGTCGAACGGCCTGTCCGTGGCGGCTCAGGTGCTGTCTCTCATCTTCACCTTCATTTGACGCGACAGCTGTGAGAAGTGCCCTCCCAGTATCGCATTCGCGACTGGGAGGTGCACGGACGGTTCCGCCGCCCATTTTCCGATTACCAACCGAAATTCCGCCTTCAGATGAAGGGGCCTATTTGGCATGCCCAGATCAAGGAAATACCCCATTCTGCCGATACACCACGAGAAACGCCGCGGCATCGACCATGCCAGTCCGAAGCGACTGGGTCGGAGCGTTGTACGCGGCCGCCAAGCCATCCTCGTGAGCACGATTCCGGTTGCGCTTGTACTAGCGGCGGCAGCGACGAGCAGTGCCGCCGACTATGCCGGCGCCATCAATGACCAGCCCGGTGTCACCAATCCTGCCCAACCCGGAACGACGCCACCGCTACCACCGCCTCCAGTTGCCGTGCCGCCTCCGGAAACAGCGCCATCGCCGTATTACGAGCAGTCACCCGAGATCCGCAACGAGGCGCCCTCGCGTCCTGCTCCGCCGCTGGACCAACCGGTGGAGCCGATCGAGCTGGGGGAGTTGCACCTGCCCGAGCCCGTGGCCCCGGTGGCTCCGATCGAGCCGCCGGAGAACACGATTCGTGTCGGTCAGTGGCAGTCGCCCAGCCCGGATTGGCTGCCACCAGCATGGCGTGATGCCATCAATGACGCTGCGGCGGGCGCGGAGGCCCAGGTGGCGACGGCCTTGGATTCACTCGGTATTCCCGCCGGGCGTTCCGACCGCGTCAGCGGTGCAACCCTGGCCGGTGCGGGTCTCGGTGGCGCTGCCGGCGCCGTCGTCGCAGGTGTACCCGTTGCGGCGGCCGGAGCCGTGGTCGGCGGGCTCATCGGTGGAACGGTCGGTGGAATCGCGGGTGCGGCTCTCGGCACCGTAATCGCGGTCCCGGTAGTCGGGACAGTGACCTCCGGTGTGGCCGGCACCGCAATCGGCGCCGCAGCGGGTGCTGCGGCGGGTGCCGTGGTTGCCGGAATCCCCGCAGCGGTAGTCGGAGCGGTTGCCAGTGGAACCGTCGGCGCAGGATTCGGTGTCGGAGTGGGGGTGGGCCAGCCATGACCGTCTCGACACGGCACCGTGTGCTCATCGCCGCCGCTGCGCTGATCATGTCCACCGCTATCGAGTCGGTCGGCACCACGCTGGGAACGCCTGAGGCCGCAGCGGTCCCAATCGGGCCCGGGTGCCCGGCGCTCTACATCTTTGGTATCCAGGGCACCGGCCAGTCCTCACCGTCCGCGGACCCGCTCGCCGACACCGGCGTGGTTGGGTCGCTGATCGGTCCGGTTGTGTCGGCTGCGCCTGGCTTGGTGCAGCGCAGCTACATCCCCTATGGTGCAGGGTTCGGCGGTGCGGTCGCTGGCGGTCCTGATCCGTACCTCGTGTCGGTGCTCGATGCCCGTAACCAGCTCGATGCCGCCGCCACCGAGATTGCCGCCGCTTGCCCCGGCACGATGATCGCGGGGGTCGGTTATTCCCAAGGTGCGCAAGCGATGTCGTCATTCGCCCGTGACGTCGGTGCGGGCGCTGGGCCAGTCGGCCCCGAGCGCATCGCCGCGATCGCCTTGTACGCCAACCCCGACCGCGCACCACACGCACCGACCTTCCCCGGCCGTCCAGGACAGACGGTGCCCGACCCCGTTCCCGGCACCGGCGGGGCAGCAGTGTCGGCGGTGGAAATCCCCAATCCGCCGGCCGGTGGCGGCGGCATTGCCCAGGGCGCTAACAGCTACGGCGCACTGACCGGCCGGGTCGCCGACATCTGCACGGACGGTGATCTGGCCTGCTCAGCGCCCGACCGTGCCGCGCTGTTACGCGTCGGTGCGGAGATCGCCGCCCAAGCTGACCTGCGCAACCCGTTCGCTGCCGTCGGCTCGGTGGGCGCGATGCTCTCCGCCGCGCTCGGTGACGCTTGGACGACGGTGGTGCTCAACGACTTCCAAGTCGGCGCAGGAAGCGTCGACTACGCGCCGCAGCTGCCACTGGCGGCACGGTTGATCGATACCGCCGATCCCCGCGTTCCTGCACCGGCCCCGAACGACATCGGTGCTGCTGCCGCCCGGTGGAACGAGATCACCACCACGGTCGCGTCGAACCCAATTGGGTTGCTGCCCAAGCTTGTCGGCCAACTCGGCACGGCGTGGGGGCAGTTGGTCGCTGACAATGGCGACCTGCTCAACCCGGCGATATGGGTCCGCTACGCCGACACCGTGGCACGGCACAACAACTACGCCATCAACGGCCAGCTCGCCTCGGGCATCGCCTGGATGGTCGCCCTCGCCCACGACATCGCAGGAAGCCGCTAATGAATACGACCGAACCGCCCAGCGCGGACGACTTCTACAGCAGCCCGGCCCTGGACTTCACCCCACGACCGGGAGAGATCCTGCGCCGCCGCACCGTTGCCACTCCAGGCTTGTACCGCGCGAAACGGGCCTGGCAGCTCGTTTACGCCACCCGCACAACATTTGCCGCGCCGCTACCGGCGTCGGCGATCGTGATCACTCCCGACTCAGCCGAGAGCGCCGGACCGCGCCCGGTCCTGCTGTACTGCACGAGCTTTCACGGTCTCGGTGGCCGATGCGCACCCTCGCAACTGCTGGCGGGAGAGGGAACCGAACCCGAAACCGGGTTCATCGCCACCGCCCTCGAACGCGGCTGGACAGTGGCTGTTCCTGATGGTCAGTGCCTGGGCATGAGAGGGCTTGGCCCACATACGTTCCTGGCTGGACGGGCGGCTGCGCACGCTGTTCTCGACCTTGCGCGCGCCGTGCGCGCGCTACCGGAGTTGGACTCGGCGAAAGCGCCATGTGCGGTGTGGGGTTACGCCGATGGCGGCCGTGCGGCGGTATGGGCCGCCGAACAACAACCGAGGTATGCGCCAGAGCTGGACCTGCGCGGAATCGCCGCTGGTGCCGTCGTCGTAGATCCCAGAGCGCTGATCGGTGAGATCGACGGCGGCTCATGGGCGGGACTGGCGCTGGCCGGGCTGATCGGTCTGGCCCGCGCCTATGCCCACCTACCGGTCGATCATGTCCTCAGCCACGACGGTCGGCGCATGATCGAGCAGGCCCAGAACTTCGATGCCGCAACACTTCTGTTCGCTTACCGCGACGAACCATTAAGTCGCTGGTGCGAGCGAGCCGACCCCTGGAACGACCCCATCTGGCGGTACGTGCTGTCCAACGAGATCAGCGGACACGAAGCACCGCAAGTGCCCGTGCACCTCTACCACGGCACCGAGGACGCGCTCGTGCCGGTCTCGATGGGACGCGGTCTGTTCGCCGAATACCACGCTCTCGGCGTCGATCTGAGCTGGCGTGAATATCCGACCGGCCACATCGGCACTGCCACCGACGGTGCTGGCGAAGCCGTCGCCCGGCTCGCCAACTTCTTGGCGCGCCAACCCACCGATGCCGCCGATTCGACGTCATCCAGCCCGCAGACCAACTGAATTGCCTGCCCGCACCCACGGACCCCTCCCGGGGTGCGGGCAGGCCCCGAAGCCAACAACCGTTCGAGGTGAATCTCATGCACCCCAACTCCAACAGACTCCCACGACTGCGGTGTGCAACGGCGACGGCACTGGCGCTGGTCGTCGTCGCGGTCGCAGGAACCCGCATCGTCCACGCCGACACCGGTGCCTCGCTCGGCGCGACGTGCCCGAGTCTGTATGCGCTTGGGGTGCAGGGCAGTGACGAAGCCGCTCCCGAAGCGGCAATCACCAGCGACTCCGGAGCACTCGGGCAGATCTTCGGTCCGCTCGCTGCCGCCGCTGGGGATCTGGTGCAGCGCGCCTACGTCCCCTATGGCCACGCAGCCGACGGCACGGCACTGCCTTACGACGCCGCGGTTGCGGCCGCAACGCAGCGGCTGGAACAGATGGCTGCCGAGGTCCTCGCGCATTGCCCGACCACGAAGATCGCCGCCGCCGGATACGCCCAAGGCGCACCCGCGGTCGCGCAGTTCGCGCAGCGTGTCGGAGCAGGCAACGCACAACTCAGTCCCGACCAGGTCGCCGGGATCGCGTTGCTGGCCAACCCGAACCGCGACACCAACACCCCCGTCTTACCCGGCCGCGCCGGCGCCACCACCCCGTCTGCGGCACCCGGGACCACGGGGCAGAAGGTCGCCGAGATCGCGCTGCTCAACCCTCCGCTGGCAGGCGCCGGTATCACCGCTGGGGCGGCGTCGAGTGGATACGGCGCGTTGACCGGCAGAGTCGCGGACCTGTGCGTGGCGGGTGATGCGACCTGCGATACACCCACCGCAAGCCCGCTGGCCACCGCGGCGGCGAACATCGCCGCCCGCTCGGACCTCCGGGATCCGATCGCGGCGATCTCCACGATCGCCCAAGCCTTGTCGGCGACCGTCTACACCACCGCGGTGAATGTGGTCAACGAGGACCTGACCGGCACCAGCCTCGACCAACTGTCCTACCAACCGACCAAAACCCTCGGCCAGCGCCTGGCCGAAGCCTCCGACCCGAACACCACCCCACCCGGCCCGGCCGATGCGCTCGCGGCGCTGTTCAAGATCGGCACCATCGGCTTGAACGCCGCGATCTCGGTGGCACGCACAGTGTTTACTCCGGCCACGATTACCGAACTCGCCACTGTCGGCATGAGCGACCCCCTGGCGGCGGTTGCGGTACTGGGCACCAAACTCGCCGGCGCAGTGGTGGAGCTGGTTCCGCCCCAGACCACCAGCCGCTGGATCAACGAGACCTTCACCGCGATCACCAGCACCGTCACCGACCACGGCGAGCTCTACACCCTCGCCGGTACCGCCCAATACAGCGACACCACCGGCCGCCACGGCTCGTATCAGACCGTGCCCGCCACCACGACCGGGAAATCGGCCCTGGCCGCCACCGCCGACTGGTTCACCGCCCTTGCCCGCGACCTCGCCGCCACCGGAATCCCTTCGGCCCCACCACAGTCCACCACCGCCTCGCCAACCACCGCAGCCGCCACCACATCGAGCAGCAGCCCAGCCACGCCAGCGGCCCCGACATCGAGCGCCGGACCCTAAAGACCCCTTCGGGCGGAGCCCGACTCCGCAGACGTACCCACACCCTGTCTGCAGATTCTCCCCTGGCACCCGCCCGAAGGGCCCCGCACCGTCCACCAACCCCATCGAGGAGGTGAGAACCCGACATGCCCACTACCCCCACTGACACCAGCAGCCAGCACGGCTGGGGCTGGCTGCACCCGACCGAACCCACTGCCCTGCAACCCATCTCGGACACGATCGACGCCCCGGACAGCGGTGGCAACGAATGGCAGTGGATCAACAAACCGCCGCCCCCGCCACCGCCGACGGGATCGTGGCGCACGCGAGTGCCTCGACGTGGTTGGGGAGGGCTGGGCGCCGCACTGGGGGTGGCCGCCCTGCTCGTTGTGGTGGGGATCAACTCGGTCGCCGACGAATCCGACACCATGCCAGCGATCCCCACCCTGACCGCAGGTCCCCCAACGACCACACAACCACCGAGCAGCGCGTGCGCCGGACTGGCCGGGCAGACCGTCACCGACACCGAAGGCGACACCCACGGCCTCGCCGGTGTGATCGCCGCGTTCGAGCACGCCTACTACACGCAACGCAGCGCCGAGGCCGCACTGCGACTGGTCGCCCCCGAGGCCGGGCTTACGTCGGAGGCGTTGACGGCGGGCATCGCCTCCATCCCGGCCGGCACCACGCACTGCGTCGCGATCACCCCGATCGCCGACGGCACTGCCGAGGTCCACCTTGCCGAGCGGCACCCCGACGGGCAACGCGTGGACTACCTGCAACTGATCAACGTCCGCAGCGACCCACTCGGTGTCGTGATCACCAATATTCAGAAGCGGGGCTGAACTATGGCCGCACCGCTGCACCTGCACCACGACGACCACACCGGCGGAGCACACCGGCTCGAGCCGAGCACCATCGCCACCCCGCAACGGCTGGCACCCATACGGGAAACCCCGCTGCCGACCACCGCAGCGTACCCACCCTTGTTCGCCGTGCTCGGCGCACACGGCGGCGCCGGGACCTCGACCCTGGCGCGGTGGTGGGCCCCGGCCGCGGACACCGGAGTGGCCTGGCCCGCCTCACCACGCACGACTCAACACGTGGTCATCGCCGCCAGGCTGTGCATGCCCGGGCTCACCGCCGCGGCCGAACGCTTGCGCGAATGGCACGCCGGTCTGGCCCCGGACGGCGTGCGGGTGATCGGGCTCGTGCTGACAGCGATGCGACCGGGGCGAGTCCCCGCAATCGTGCGCCGCTACCGCACGGTGGTCGCCGGGCTGGTCGAGCACGTCTACGAAATCGGTTGGCACGACGAACTCGTCACCTGCGAACTCACCGACCTGGCCCAATACCTGCCCTACGACCCGGCACCCCCGCGCCGCACCAGCCTGCGCGACGCGGTCCCCACCGACGTGCACCGCGCCGGAACCCACATCATCACCCACCTCGCAGCCACCCATTCGATTGCTGCACAACCCGATTCGGAGACATCGCCATGACCACCGCAACCGTGGTCGGCGAGGCGCTGACCGTGCTCGCCCAACAAATCCCAATCACCCCGAAGCCACCTCCGGGATCGGACAGGCTCATCAACCTCGTCAACTATCTGTCTTGGATCGTCATGCTCGCTGGCATCAGCGCCTTGATCTACGCCGGTGGCAAATTCGGGTGGGAACGCTTCCACGGCGGCGCGGTGGAGTCACCCAAGATCATCCTCGGCGCACTGGTCGGTGGCATCATCGCCACCAGTGCCGGAACGATCATGAACGCCGTCGTCACCGGAGGCGCATAAGTCATGCGCCGCTTCCGGATTCATCCCCAACCCTCCACAACCGGGCAACACCGCTCCCTCGGTCCATCCAGTTTCCAGCCCGGTGAGTGCGGATTCTCGTCCGCATCGACATCGCGGCGCGAACCTTTCACCGCTGCCCACCTGGACCTCACGCCGTTCACCGTGGCCGCCGCGGACGGAATCCGGCTGTCGGCCAGCCAAATCGGCCCCACGTCGGCACCGGCGAGCGTGGTCTACGTCCACGGAATACTCACCGACTCCACCTACTGGAGGCCGCTGGCCGGGTATCTGCACCAACGCCTCGACGGCGGTATCGCCCAAATCGTCTACGACCAGCGCGGATACGGCAGCTTCAAAGAATCTGATCCGGGTGCGGAGACCACGTTGTCGACGCTCGTCGATGACCTCGACGCGGTCCTGGCGCACGCGCACGGCGCGGTCGTGCTCGTGGCGCACTCGGTGGCGTCGCTGCTGGTGCAGGCATGGGCCGAGCGGTACCCACGCCTGGCTCGTGCACTGGCGGGGGTCGTGCTGTTCAACGGCTGCCCCGCATTGCCCTGGCTCACAACTGTTTCCGATGCAGCTCGCACATCGAAGCGCTCGCGACGGCGGGAAAGCCGGCTCGTCGAGGAACTGAGGAGCCACCTGCACGAGCCACCGGCGCGCTACGGTCTGCCGCGCCGCAGCGTGTGCGCCGAAGTCGGCCCTAGCAGGGCTACCGCCAACCTCGAGGCGACCCTGGCCGCCTACGGCAGCACCACGCTGAGCAGTGAGATAGCCAGCATCATGCGCAGCGTCCCGACCTGGGTATTGACCGGCGAACTCGACCCGGTTGTGGCACCGAGTAGATCCCGCTACCTCGCCGAGCACATCTGGGGCGACTACGACAGCGTCCCAGGTGCCGGGCACTCGCTGCCGCACACTCACCCTGCCGCAGCGAGCGAGCCGGTCCTAGCCGCTCTCGAGGTCGCCTACCGCACCCACCAGCAGGACGGCGGCCCACTGTGATCGCCAAACCCGTTCCCGTGCAGGTTCTTTCGCCTCTGACCCAGTTGCTGGACTGGCTGGCGTGGTTCGTGCTGCTGCTGTGCATCGCGCGCGCGGTGTGGGTCGGTGGGCTGCTGGCGATCCGGACCTACCGCGAAGAAGCCGTCGAAGGACTCCTCGGCGCACTGCTCGGCGCGGCCTTGCTCGGGGCGGCCAGCTCCATCGCCATCGCCGTCCTACCGACCACCTGATCCACTCGAGGAGACCAACCCGTGAACCCTTCCCGCGCACACCACCGCAGCGTCGTGGCCGTGCTGGCATGCATCGGACCGATCGCCGCGTCCGGACTGCTCGCCTGCGGCACCGAGACCACCACCACTGAATCCACTGGAATGCCGTCCACGCCAGCGGTTGCTGAACCGACCGGATTGCGGTGGCAGCCGTTTCAAGGTGTCGACCTTCCGGTCGCCGAACAAGGCCCCCACAACATCGAGGGACCCGTAGCCAGCGGATACGAGCGCTCACCGGCAGGTGCCGCGCTGGCAGCCATCCACTCCACGGTCCGTATGTCGATCGCCACCGACAGCCAATGGCCGATCGTGGGTCAACGCATGCTCGCCCCAGGACCAGGGCGCGACACCTGGGCCACCGCCCGCGCCCAGATCTCGATCACCGCCCCGATCACCAGCGACGCACCGAAAGTCATGGGCTACCAGATTTCCCACTACAGCCTCGACGCCACCGACGTCGACATCTACACCATCCACCCCGACAACTCCATCACCTGCAACCACACCCACGTGCTGTGGCGCAGCGAGGACTGGCGTCTGCAGCTACCCGACGACCCGACCGCCGCGTCGGTCACCACCGTGGCCGCGTCCCCGGCCGACATGGTCGCGCTCGCGCCGCGCTGAGGAGGCCCACGAGATCATGAAACCCCATCGCCTGCTGATCATCCTGCCCGCCGGAATCACCGCCGTCGTGATCGCCGCATTCGTCCTGACGATCACCGACGACAACGGACCACACGATGTCCCCGCCGATCCCGGCAGCACCACAGCTCCGACCGAGCGAACGTTCCCTGACGTGCCGCCAACCGGATCGCCGCTACCACCGAGCACCGATCTGTTCGGCAACCGCCTGGAAGTGCCTGGCACAGAAGCCGGTGTCGCCCTTGCACAAGACACAAGCACACGACCTGACCCCACCCGCCCGGACTACCTGACCATTGCGCCCGCCCGGATGCAGTGGCAGCAAGGCTGGGGAGGAGCGGCATTGCCCGTCTCAGGCAGCGACGGACCGGCCCGCATCCACGACGGGATCGCGACCGGATTCGCCCACACACCCCAAGGCGCGGCGCTGGCAGCGGCCGACGCGCTCGCCCGCGCGCTCGCCGCCCCCGAGAGCGTCTGGCAGAAGGTTGTGCGCGAACGCTATTACGGCGGCGGCCAAGAGCTGCTGGACCGCTTCGCCCGTTCGCGCGAACGCACCCGCGACGCCGCACGCTACGTCGTGGTCCCCGACGGCATCCGAATCCAGCCCGGCTACCGCGACGACCTCGCAATCGTGCAATTCGCCAACCGCAACCAACTCGGTCACACGATCTCGACTTGGCCGATGGCCTGGATTGACGGCGACTGGCGCGTCCGCGTTCCCGACAACATCGAAAGCCTTTGGGGACCAGGCACATACGCGCCCACCCTGACCGAGTTCGGCTCATGGAAGACCATGTCATGAGATCTGTCCTCGCCGATGCGCGGGTCGACGCTTTGATGCCGTGGCGGTCGCAGCTCCCTCTACCCGACGTCTGCGATATGCCGTTGGGGCCCCAACAGGCATGTGAACAGCTCGGACAAGCTGCCACCGACACGGCAAGTTCCGTCCTCGACGACATGACATCGCAACTCGGGGAGAGCTTCGGCGGTTTGCTGCGATTCGTCATGACCTGGTGGACAGCGCTTCCGTCACCGCAACTGACAGACAACCAGGGGGGACCTGGACCGGTGTTGTCCGGGATCCGCGAATACACCAGCGGCCTGCAGGTGCTGCTGCTGACCTGCGGAATCATTTTCGCCGCAGCACGACTCGCACTGGCCAAACGCGGTGGGGTCGCGGGCGAAGCACAGGAAAGCTTCCTGATGCTGGCTCGAGCCGTTTTCGCTTCGATGGCCTTCGCCGCCATCATCACCGCCGGAACCCGTGCCGGGGACGCCTTCGCCGAATGGGTGCTGTTCGACGCGTCCCGCGGCGACGCACACAACATCGTCGCCGCGCTGGCCGAGTTCGATCTCAAGAGGAACTCCGGATTAGGCACAGGCGTCCTGCTCGTGCTGTTCCTCCTCGGCATCATCAGCATGCTCATACAGCTGGTCATGCTGGTACTGCGGCAAGCCCTGCTGATCCTGGTCGTCGCCGCCATCCCGCTCGCGGCAGCTGCTTCGGGGACAGGGCCAGGGTCCCAGGCTTACAAGCGTTTGCTGAGTTGGTCGCTGGCGTTCGTGCTGTGGAAGCCGGTCGGAGCGTTGGTCTATGCGATCGCCTTCACCGTGGCAGGGCGCGACCAAAAGGATCCGCAACTGGTGTTGCTGGGGTTGATTCTGCTGGTGATGAGCGTGGTGGTGTTGCCCGCGCTGATCCGATTGGTCGCCCCTGCGGTTGCGACGCTCGGAAGTGGTGGTGGCGCGTCGGCTGTGTTGGCTGGTGGCGCGGCCGGTGTGGCGATGGCGTCGCTGGGGGATCGATCGGGCGGCCGAAAGGTCAGTGAGGGAGAAAACGCGCCTGGCGGGGGCGGGGCATCCAACGGTTCATCGACGCCTGGCGGTAGTCCTGGTGGCGGTGGTGGTGGGGGCCGTCCGATGTCTGGTGGAAGCAGCGACAGTGGTTCTGCCGCGTCGGGAGCCGCGAGTCCCGCAGGTGGTTCGAGTGGCGGTGCGGGTGGTGGCGCTGCGCGGTCCACTGGTGCCGGAGCGGCACGGTCGTCGAGCACGCCCGGTGCGAGCGGCGCGGGCAGCGGCGGTGGGCAGGCTGCTGCCGGTGGCGGTATGGCCGGTGCGCTGGTGATGGGTGCTCAGATAGCCGCAGATATGGCGCAGCGGGGGGTTTCGGCGATCGACAGCCAGACCCGTGATGCGACAGAAGGCGCGTTGGATCCGGATGCGTTGGGGCCGGGGGAGGTCCGGCGATGACGGCTCGCGTGTATGGCCGCTGGGAACGTCCCCGCTCGGCCGGGTTCGTCGGATTGACCTGGGGTGTGTCGATGCTCGGGTTGGCGCTGATCGTCATGGTGATGGTCGGGTTCATGATCACTCGATCGCTGTCGGTAGCCGCGGGTCTGATTGTGGCTGCGGCGCTGGTGTTCACGCCCTTGGCTATCACTCGCAATGGCCGCACCGGCTGGGAGATCGCGATATTGCGGGTGCAGTTCGCCGCTGCCCGCGCCCGCGGTGAGCACGTCTACCAGGCCGGTCGATTCTCCAAGATTCCCGGCATCGCGAAACTACCTGGGCTGCTGGCTGATTCGCGGCTCTCGGAGTATGAAACCTCGGGCGGGAAACGCTTCGCCATGCTGCATATCCGCCGCAGCGATCACTACACGGTGGTGCTCCGGGTGATCCCCCGCGGCAAGGAGTTGGTCGATCAAGCCCAGATCGACGCCTGGGTGGAGGGGTACGGCCAATTCCTGGCCACCCAGAGTCGCGGTGGGGAAGTGGTCGCGGTGACCTCGGTCCTCGAGAACGTGGTCGAAACCCGCCTCAAGCAAGCCCGGGAAGTCACCCGCCTGGTCCGCCCCGATGCCCCGGCTTATGCGAAGGCGGTGATGCGGGAAGCCGCCGCCGACATTGGTGGGGTCGGTGTGCGCATCGAAGCCCGCATCGCGATCACCTACCGCGCCATCGGCAAAGGCCGCATCCGCCGCGACGAAGCCGAGCAAGCCCGCGAGATCGGTAACCGCCTGCAAGGTGTCCTGTCCCAGCTTGCCCGCGCAGGTTTGCCGGCGACGCCGCTGCAGGCATGGGAAGTACTCGGGCTGGTGCGCACCCGCTACGACCTGGCCGCTCAACGCGACGTCGAAGCCGCGGGCCCCGACATCACCGGCACGCAGTCGTGGGACTCGGTCGGGCCGATCGCGCACCAGGACCGCTGGGATCACTACGTCCACGACGGCGCTCGCTCGATCACCTGGGAGATGGACGCCGCCCCGCGCGGCGCGGTTATGGAAACGGTGCTCGAGGAGTTGCTGCGCCCCCGCGCGGATGTGCCACGCAAGCGGGTGGCGATCGTGTACCGGCTGCATTCGGCGGCCGAGGCCACCACCCTGGTCGACTCGGACTTTCGGGATGCGGTCGCTGCTGAGCAAACCGAACGCGGCATCGCCTCGGCGTCGGCGCGGATCCGGGTCGCCAATACCCAAGCCTCCCGCGAGGAGCAAGCACGCGGGGCGGGTTTGACCCGTTTCGGAGTGTTGGTGACCGTCACCGATCACCTCTATGGGGACCTGCCCGGGATCGAAGCGTCGGTCCAGGGGATGGCCGCCGCGTCCCGGCTCGGGGTGCGCCGCTGCTACGGCACGCAAGCTGCGGCATTCGCCGCGAGCTTGGGGATCGGGTTGATCCTGCCCGAGCACGCCTCGATCTCGAAGCGGGTGTCGATGTGAACGGGTTCCGCCGCAAGGCTTCTCGTCCTGCGCGTACCGAAGTGGTCGCTGGTATGCGGGTGCTCACGCCGGGGGCGCGCGCCGCGACCGAGGCTGCCGCCGCCAAGCCCGGTCTGCGTGGTTGGCGAGGAAGGCTGGCGATATCGAGCGATGATCATCGCCGCACGACCGCCGCGCACCGTGCGGCCGATGTCGTCGGCGACGGCTTCGACCGATCGCCCCTCCCGTTGACCGACCGTGGATATCGCGGGCTCGGCGGCGGCCGCGCCTCGGTGGTGCCCAGCACACCGGAATGGCGCGCGACCACCGTGCAAGTCGCCGGGTTGTGGCCGTTCGTCGTTGGTGCCAGCGCTCCCACGATCGGTGCACCTGTCGGGGCGCATTACATCACCGGTGCGCCTGTGCATTTCGACCCGATGAGCTGGTTTCTCAAAGGCTTCATCACCGCCCCGAGCGCGTTCGTGCTGGCACTCAACGGGTTCGGAAAATCCAGCCTGATCCGGCGCATGGTGACCGGCGCGGTCGCGGCCGGGGAAACGGTGTTGTGCATGGGCGACACCAAACCCGACTACCGCGACCTCGTCGAACGCCTCGGCGGCCAAGTCGTCGACCTCGGCTACGGGCACGGCACCCTCAACCCCCTCGATGTCGGCGCGCTCGGCGCGGTCGTCGAACGGCTCACCGACCCCGACCAGCGCCGCCAGGTCACCGCGCGCGTGGAGGCCGGGCAAGTCAACATCGTCGCGGGCCTGATCGAGTTGGTGCGCGGGTCACGAGTGGCCGACTTCGAAGAAGTCCTCCTCGCCGCCGGACTACGCGAGCTCTACAGCCCCACAGGTGGATTCACCTATCAACACCCACCCCTGCTGGCCGACCTACTTGAGGTCATCGCCGGCGGCGGGGAACAACTACGCCAATTCGCCGAAGAAGACTACGACACCACCTACCGAGCGAGCACCAAAACCCTGCGCCGCTCGCTACGCGCACTGGTCGAGGGCCCCTTCGGCGCCATCTTCAACGGGCCCACCACCACTGGTCTGGATCTCGCGAGTCCGGCGGTGTGCGTGGATGTCTCCCGCATCCCCGAAGGCGACACCAAACTACTCGCCGCGGTGCTGATGGTCTGCTGGAGCGAAGGCTTCGGCGCCGTCGCCGCCGCCCACGCCCTCGCCGACGCCGGGCTCGCCCCACCGCGCACCTTCGAGGTCGTCATGGACGAAATTTGGCGCGTCCTGGGCGTCGGTGAGTTCATGGTCGACCGCGTCGATGCACTCACCCGCCTGCAACGAGGCCTGGGCACCGGACTGATCATGTGCAGCCACACCATCAAAGACCTCGCAGCCTTCGACTCCCCAGCCGCCCAAGCCAAAGCGATCGGCTTCTTCGAACGCGCCCGCGCCAAACTCATCGGCCCGGTCGGGCCCGAGGAGATCAATCGTCTTCGTGCCGCGGTCGGGATCACCGACACCGAGAAACTACTCGTCACCTCCTGGGCTGCACCACGCCCACCCAGCGACGACGACCTGGACGCCACCCGCCGCGAAACCCCGCCTGGCACTGGCTGTTTTCTGCTGAAAACCGGCGAAGCCGAAGAGCCCGGGATTCCCTTCCGGCTGGTGTTCACACCAACTGAGCGCGCTACGGATGTGCACAACACAAACCGGCGGTTCGACGAGCTGCCCGGTACGGCGAAGGCGAGCAGGTGATGGCCGGTGGTTGCATCGAAAACCGTAGTCGCAATAGCGATCTCGCAACCGGTGGCGCTGATTCTACTGCTGCTGATGGTTATGAGCGTCGACTCGGTCCGCTCATGTGCGACCCCCCTTGTGAACAGTGTCGCCAGCGTCAGTGGTTCTACCGGTCAATCGATAGTGGGGCTGTCGGAGCGGCAGTTGCAGTTGGCCCGCAACGGCGTCGCGATCGGCAAACAACGCCGGATGCCGGAGAACGTGATCATCGCCGAGTTGGCGGCCCAGGCCACCGAGAGCGCGTTTCGGAATCTGGCCAACCCGTCGGTACCGGAGTCATTGAACTATGCCAACGACGGTGTGGGTTTCGACCACGACTCGGTTGGCCCACACCAAATGCGTACCAGCGTCTGGGGTGCGGTCGGCATCGCCACACTCATGGATCCGCTGTATCAGATCAATTGGTTCTACTCCGAAGCTGCACAGCTCGGCCCCACCGTCAAGGCGATGGCACCAGCCGAACTCGCCCAAGCGATCGAACAGTCCGCGCCGAATGCCTACGCTGGACAGTTGGAGTTGGCGCGGCAGTTGTACGCGTTGTTCGCGGATATCGACCGCGCCTCGATGCCCCGCACCACGGCAGGGTCACCAGCGAGCGGGTGCGGGTCGACCGGTTCCGGCGCACCGTTGCCAGCGGCAGCGAGCGCGTTCGGGCGGGCGGTGATCGAGCACGCTGCCCGCTGGCTCGGCACACCCTACGTGTGGGGTGGCGGCGACAGCTATGGTCCGACCGGCGGTGGGTTCGACTGCTCCGGGTTGACCCTGTATGCGATCTACCAAGCCTCCGGCGGCCGGATCCGATTGCCGCACTACACACAAGCCCAGCAAGACCATCCGACCGCGCAACCGGTGCCCTTCGCAGATCGGGCACCCGGGGACCTCATCTTCTTCACCGAACCGGGCGATACGGATTCCCATCACGTCGGCATCTACTACGGCCGCGACGCCCAAGGACGCGATCTGCTTCTCCACGCACCCCAGAGCGGGCAAAACGTCACCCTCACCCCACTCAGCGCATGGCAGGGCGAACACATGGACGTACGCCGTTACAGCAACCCCTCTACTGTAGGTTCTCGTGACTGATTGCGTCTTATCGGTCATTTTGCGTCGGTCTTGCGTTTGCGCAAGATCGGTGAGAACCGCGCAGGAGGGCGAGGCGGCAAAGTTGCTATGCCCGCCCGCTCTTGGGCCGCCAACGGGCTGGCGGATCTTCGCCGACCAGTCCGTCCACAGCCTCGCGGAGCAGGTCGGCGTGCCCGGTGTGGCGGCCGTATTCCTCGATCAGGTCGCAGATGAGCCGTCGCAGGCTGAGGTGGCGACCGTCGGGCGAGGACAGATGAACGAGCTGGTCGATCCCACCGGTAGCCAGAGCAGCGTGAAGCCGTGTGCGGGATCGTTCGACAGCGCCGTCCCACAGCGCATAGAGCTGCTCGGCGGTGTCGTCGGCAGTATCGAAAGTGAAGTCCCAGTTCTCGGTGCCGTCCCAACCGAAGGCATCCCAGGGTGCACCTACCGGATCCCCTGTGAGCTTGGTGGTGAACATGTAGTCCTCGGCAGCGGCAAGGTGTTTGAGCAGGCCACCGAGAGTCAGCGAGGACATCCCGACACGAGCTTTCAGCCCGGCGGCGTCGAGGTCGTCGGCTTTCCAACGGAAGGTCGTGCGCAACCTGTCGAGAGCACCGAGAAGGTGCTCGACCTCGCTACCGGCAAGCGGCGGCTCCCACGGGTAATCGCTAATCGTCATGGTCGCCACCGTAGATTCGATTGCTCTTCCTCACCGTATCTTGCACAGACTCTGCGGCCTTTCAGGTGCGGAGGTCTCGACACAGCAGGGCGGCTCGGCAGGGTTCGGGCCGAGCCCACCGTCGGCGACGAGGGCCCTGCTCCTCGCTGGAATGCGCAATGTCGGTGAGAATCCCCGCCGCAATGCGTGGGAGAAACCCCGGCGAATCCTCAGGTCGCCGGACGTCCGACCGCGAAGTCCGACGAGAACCTACATCTACCCCAGCCCGCGACTCCACCCCGGGAGATCGAGCATGAAAACCCAACCCGCGCATTCTGCCTCGGTCAACGGCGTCGCTGCCCCTATTGCATCCCCATCGGGAGTCGGCGTGACCCCGACAACCGTTCTCACCGCAGCTCTCGGCGTCGCCGCCGTGACCGCCGGATGCGCTGCGACCACACCTCAACCCATGACCAACGACGAACAGGAGTGCACGGCAATAGTTTTCGCGCCGCCTTTCGCGATGGTGGATCCGTGTTCGGTCGATGCCGTGCTGACGGCGGCGGTGACCGCCGTGTTCAGTTATCGGCCCAGCGAGCACACCGATGCGCGGGTGACGTTTCGGGCCGCGCGGGCGTTGATGGACCCCAGGTTCGCTGAGCGCGCGGAGTCCGCGGCCCTGGTGTGGGCACCGCTGAGCGCCACGCAATGGCAGCAATGGCATACCACCGCCACCCCAATCATCGCATCCGCTGGCGTGAGCAGCGACGACCATCCCACCGACACCGCGACCACGGCCGACCGCGTGCTGGCCGTGGACCTGCAACCCGGTGACCTACCCCCGATCAGTTGGGCGGTGTACGCCCACGCCACCCGTACCACTGCCGCGTCGGGGTGGGTGTTGTCGGGATTGGAGGTGTTTTCGTGAGTGGCGATCCGGTCGAAGAGAGCAGTCAGGCGCTGCGCGGCGGTTTCGTTCAGGCGTTGCAAACCGCGCACACCACCGCCGCTCTGATGCGCGGGCGTGGTGGGGAAGCGCGGTCGAAGACGGAGTCCGAGCAGCGGGTTCGCCACGCAAGCGCCAAGGAGTGGCGCTCGTTCCTCGAACACCGTCTCCGCGTGATCGACGCCGTAGAGGAAGCGAGGCATAAGCGCGACCTCAACGCCGCCAAGGTCGATGAGGTGCGAGCGCGTATCGAGAGCGGCGGGCGAGCACATCAGATGGAGCAGTGGCAGAAGTGGCGCCAAATCCAGCGTGCCGATACCGACCTGTCCCGCCGAAACAAAGCAGCAAAGCTCGAACGCAAACACTTGACTAACCGGGAGACGCGCGCGGTCGAGCTGCACAAGCTCGATATTGAATACAAGGAGCTGTTGATCGAGATCCGCCGCCGTGCAGCGGGTTTCAGTGACACCCTGACCGCGCAGGGGGAATCCGGCGAGGCGAAGGCTTCGGCAGCCGCGTTCGCCGCCGCAAAGGGCGCGAAGGGACTATCCGACCAACACGATCGCGATGCCGACGCCTTCGACGAGCGGTTCGTCGAGGACACCGGCGCCGACTACACCGAGGTCGTCGATGCGACGCTGGTTGCCGATATTGGCACCGAGAGCGAAATCATCGAGGCCACCGTCGTCGACGATTTCAGTGGCTTCGATGACCTCGACGCGGGAGCGTGGGAGCACGCCATATCGGTGGGGATCGAGGACGTTGTCGCTCTCACCGAGGAGCTCAGTTTCGCCACCCACCTCACCCACGAGTTCGCTGATTTGTCCGGCGACGAGGGAATCGAGCCCGATGAGGGTTCAGTGATCAGCGAGGCGATCGACGCGACCGGCGCCACTGGCGAGGGAATCACCGAGGCCATGGATTTCGATCTGGACGCCGAACCACCCTCAGCGGCACCGGATCTGGGGATTGAGCCATGACCAGCGAAACCAGGATGCCGGCGGTGTGGCTGCTACATGGCGGGGGTCGGTGAGATGGATACACCGACGCCGCTTCAGGCGCATCTGCTGAAAACGGTGCAGAACATCGCCTACGACAACCAGCAGCGCCTCGAGCGAACTCGCCATGCCGGAAACGTCAGTGTTCCGCCAGAAGTGTTGCAGCACTTGCGTATCGGTGAGCATTCGCTTGAACAGCTCGAGGCTGTGGCATTCGCGGTCGGTGTGCCGAAGGCATGGATCGACTACGTCCGCGCTGCGGGTGAGCGTGGTGGGCAGTGGCAGCCGGGACAAGTGCTGCTCGGGTCGGGACAGGTCGATCGGGCCGCACTGACCGACGCGTTGGGCATTGAGGTACGCGGCTTGCGGGATATGGCGGGTGTGGCGGCCGCCTACATCCGCCATGGCGAGCTGAATGTCGATGCGGTGTCGCGGTTTCGGCGCGTGATGGGGATGACCTGGCAGCGCGTCGGCGCGGTCTCGCACGCCTTGTCCTTGAGTGAAGAAGAACGCCACCAGGTATGGCAGCGCGGCGCGCAGCATTGGCCGACCGCGGTCGCCGGGAAGTTCGCAGAGCACAGTGACCGGCAGCTCGCGGCGCGATGGAACCAGGTGGCAGACACCGACTTCACCGCTCTCACGATGCCAGTCATCGTGCTGCAAACCGCCGGAATCACCCACGACGACATCGCTACCCACATGCCGATCTCCCCGGACCGCATGGTCGAACTCGCCGTCGACGCAATCAGGACCCTCGATCGGCGTCCCAGGGAGCCCGCGGTCACTGATCCCGACTGCGAGCGCTATGGCGCGCGAATCAATGCTGCGATCGAGGCCGCCGGAATGACCGGTGACCCACCGGCGGCTCTCGGGCCTGCCGAGCTCACGACCGACGGGCCGCACGCCTTGGCAGCGGCCGAGTCCGACCAAGGCCATGACCCGTGACCCTGGATCGTTCGTCGCCTCGCGGAGGCCGGAAACGACCGAACACCAATCCCTTTCAGGAGAGAGGCAGTTAGCCATGAGTGAACCGATACCCGGGATGGAGGGGCTGACCAACTGGAAGATGCGGCTGCTCGAACGCATCCAAAACACCGCCGCCGACCACGTGCGGGTCCTACTGCAGGGCCACCCGACCTACGAATCCCACTACGGCAGAGGCGAAATCCAGATGCTGGCCTGGCGTACCCACCTACGGGCGCTGGCCGCGGATCGCCATGAGATCGAGATCCACGCCAGCGCCGTCGGTCTTCCGCCCGAGGCGATCACTCAGGCACGGGAGTTGGGAGAGCGGGGACTGCGATGGGGCGATAGCGTGCATTACCCACCTACCATGCGCCACGGGGAGGACCCTGTGCGCGGCGACATGGTCGAAGGCGTCGCAAACGACGTGTGGCAGCTCGAGCATATGGCTGCGATCATCGTCGCCCACCGACTCCGCAGCCGCGACGGCCGATTTCCTCCTGACCCCGAGGCGCAACAGCAGTTCGACCGGAACATGTCCGCCCTGTGGACCCGCGCGAACGAGGCAGGCTACGTCATCGGCCTGACCGCCGACGAGCACCACCAGTTGTGGGGCCGCGACCAGGCTGGGTGGGCACAGTTGGTGGCAGCGACGGTGCACCGCTACGGCGACGCCCCGCTGCACGAACGATGGCGTACCTACACCTGGCGCGGCATCGAACACGAAACGCGGCGCAGCATCGACAACCTCGCAGCAGGCCGGATGCAGGGATCAGAGGTGGCGCCGTCCCCAACCCCGAACCAGCTCATCGAACGCGCCACCCAAGCCCTCACCGGAAGCACCACACCGAGCCAGGCCAGCGCCGACAGAAGCATCGACCGAGCCGTCGACGTGGCGCTACCGGTTGATCCGGTGGCGGGATGGGACAGCGAACCGGCGTCGGAACCCGATATCCGTCCACCCGAACCTGGCTCCTCGGTCGGCTTTGAACGGTGAAACGGGGACGACGATGACAACTCCCGAACCCGAATTCTCCCAGCCACCGACGGTATCCCGATGGCAAGCTCAGCTGCTGATGCGCATCCGATTCCTAGCCGCCGAGCACACGCGCATCCGCGACACCGGATGGGAAAACTTCGAAGCCCTCACCGCAGACGGCAATCCGCAGACATCGTGGCAAAAACATTTGGACGGGCTCGAGGCCGAGCGTGAGCAGACCGAACAGACCGCGCTCAGCGCGGGGATCGAACCGGCCTGGATCGAGGACGCCCGCGAACTCGGCATCCAGAGCACTCGCCCGCGCGTAGATGCCGGAGTCCGACAGAATCCGGTGCGCGATAACGCCGCGCAGGACTTCTACGTCGACATGCTGTCATTAGACCTTTGGCATCTGGAACGGATGGCCGGTCTATCCGCGGCCCGCGCGGACCGCATCGCTACCGGACGGTGGACTTTCGGTACCAATCCCATTGCGGCAGCGCAGTTCGCTCAGAACATGAGGCTTTACCACGAGCGGGTCACCGCGCTCGCACACGCAGCGCAGATCACCGCGACCGAAGCCGACTTGCTGTGGGGCTCGGGTGCCGACAGCGACCGACGCAGCCATGCGGTCCATCTCGAAACATATGACGAACTGACGCTCGTCAACGAATGGAACTCCTACGCGACTGCCCGCAGCGACCTCGCGGTCCCGCCCTACATTCCTACCGGCTCCGATACCGGCATCCCCGTCGCTGGCATCGAAGCCATTCCACCGACACCGCAACAGATGATCGACGCCGCTTCCGTGTCGCTGCGCGCGGAATTCGTCGACGCGGCCATCAACAGTGCCGCCAGCGAATCGGATCACAACGCCGAGCCCACCGCCATCACCGAGGCCATCGCCACCGCCCTCCCCGAATGCGCTCACAGCTGGGACATCGAACCCGACCACGGCGACCAGATGACAAACCCATACCGCCCGACCGAGCTGGGCACAGACCCCTACTAGCTACCTATCGAAGCACGCACCGACTACTGATCCGCTAGAGACGCTCGTAGCACACGCTTTTCGTCGACGCACCGGTCACGGGTACTGACCGGAACGCCGAAACTGTACTGCCAGGGGACATCCGAACACCGCCGCACCGCCGATAGCCGGTTCGCGGCACACGCCCTTCCCTCACCGGAGGTCGACGATGTCCACCACATCCGAATGGGCTGCGCGATGAGCTGGCCCGAACCACGGTACGCAGCCACCGATCCGGCCTACTACCACGACGCAGCCGATCAGACCGAAGCTCAGATCCGGGCCGATTTCACCCGCTACTACCAACTGCGGCTGTTCGCGCCATTCGCCGAAACACCTGAGCAGAAGCAAGAGTTCACTACCCAAGCCGATCAGCTGGCAGCCCAGTGGGGCCGCCACGAATCCATCGAGCACCGCAGACAGTGGGAACAACTACAAGCGGCGGTCTCCGGGTGGGAGCTTCGACCGGAAGCCACCCGCGCCGCCTACACCCAGATCGACCAAGCCAAAGCCGCAGGCGAACTCGGTGTCGATGAGGTCGTATGGCGCAACCTACGCCAAGCCGCCGAAGTTACCGGTCACGTCGAAACCACCATTAACGGCTCCAATCAAGACGGCGTGCGCTGGCGGCCCCCGGACCACTCCGCCGGACACGACGCCGAGCACACCAGCCTGCTGGACCGAGCCCTCGGTGGCCGCGGTCCGGAGCTGGCCAGTCTGGCCGAGGTCGACGCGATCATCGCCGAAACCGATCAGCTGCTCGCGGCCGAGGAAGAACTCGGCGACCTCGACACAGGCGCCGACGAACGCGCCGCACGCCAGCACGCCGCGTTGCGACGACTCCAGGATCTCGCCGCCGAACACGCCTGGCTGTCGCAGCGATGGGACGGCACTCCCGAACAGGACCAGGCTCACATCGCACGCCTGGAGTCCCTGCTCGCAGAGGCCCGCACCGCCCGCGTCGACGCCGCAGATGCCGGTGTCCCGCCCGACGATATCGAGGCGGCCTACCGGGCAGGACGCGACGGCACACTGTCGCAACGTGTCCTGCCCGTTTCCGAGCCCGTGCACGAGGGGATCGAGAACTTCAGCCGCGACGGGCTACCGCGCACCGACCGGGGTGGTGGCGCGGCCATCGATGACGCCACTACAGCCGCTCTGCCTGGCGCGGACTTCGCAGAGTGGAGCACCACCGACGGCGTCGAGGAAAGCGCCGTGACCACGCACCGCACCCACAGTGTCGATGCCGACGTGACGTTGTGAAAGCCGTTTCACCCCAACCGTTTACATCATTTGGAGGATTTTGGCCATGATCTCGACACGAGAGACCCGTCGCCGCACCAAACGCGGTCTGGGTGAGGAAACCGCGCTTCTGCTGGCGTTCCTGGCGTTGATGGCTTTCGCTCTGGCGTTGTGGGCGGCGTTGAGCCTGGGCAGCTGGTGGGCCGGACTGCCTGTCACCGGCCATCCGGTGACCGCGCTGCTCGAAGTCGTCGCTGGACAGCACCGTTGGCCGTGGCAGGCCAGTGTGCTGGCTGTCGTCTTCACCGCCGCGGGAGCCGCGCTGGTCGTCGCGGGCTGGCGGGCATTGAGCGCTCGCAGTGAGATCGACGCGGCCGCGCGCACGATGCAACGCCCGGCCGCGATTCGGTTGGCCCGCGCGAGCGATAACGCGGTCGCCAACGAGCGACTCCTCCGTGACGCCGACCCAGCGATTCAAGCCCTCAAGGGTCCACCGCTAGGAAAGACAGTGATCGGCGGCGTAGATCTATTCGTACCAGCCGAAATGTGCGTGACACTCGCAGCCGGCGCCCGCACCGGCAAGACGATGGTCTGGGCGGTGCCTGCGGTTCTGGCCGCCTGGGGGCCGTGCCTGGCTACCTCGATCCGACCGGACCTGTACCGGCACACCGTCTATGGGCGCGAACAGCGAGGTCGGATCTGGCTGTGTGATCTGCAAGCGGTCACCGGCACGATCGAGTGCGGGTTCTGGGTTAACCTGCTCACCCAGGTCACAAACTTGCCCGCCGCCCGAAAGCTGGCCGGGTTCTTCGTCTCTGCCGCCTCTGGATCAGCGTCGCAGGCCGCCAACGCCAAAGTCGACAGCTATTTCGACGGCGGCGCTCAAGAGTTACTGAGCCTGTATATGTACGCCGCGGCGTGCGCGGGCGGGGATCTGCTGCACGTCGCCGAATGGCTCGGCAGAGACCAGGATCAGACCGCGGCGTTGCTCCTGCGTCACTACGGCCATCAGCGGCCCGCCGAACGCATCCTCGAATCCCAAGCCCTGTACGCCCGCCAACGTGACGGCCTATTCGATATGGCCAGGCGGTATTTGAACGTCCTGTCCGACGAGGGCTACGCCCGGATGATCACCCCACCACGACGCCAGCTCCTGGCGGTACGGGAGGAAACGGACAAGAAGACCCGCAAAACCCGCGTCGTAACCGACAAGACCGAACAGGACTCGACCCACAGTCTGCCGGAATTCAAACCTGCTGAATTTGTGACGTCGACTGACACGTTGTATGCGCTGTCGATGGCCGGTCCCGATGGAGCCACGCCGTTGACCTCGGCGTTGGTCGGCCAGATTCTCGAGGCTGGGCTCGAGGCGGCGCGGGCACGACCGGATGGGCGGCTGGCGGTGCCGCTGCTGGGGGTGCTCGACGAGGCAGCCAACTGCGCCCGCATCTCGGAGTTGCCTTCCTATTACACCTACGCCGGTGGCTGCGGGATCATCCTCATCACGATCCTGCAGGTGCTCGAACAAGGCGAAGACCTCTGGGGCGCAAACGGTCTCAAGACGATGCGCGCCCAATCCATCGAGGTCTACGGCGGCGGGATCGCCGCGGTCGACTACCTCGAACACTGGTCGGCGATGACTGGGGCCCATGATGTGGCCGACCGCTCCCGCAGCCACGGCGCCGGGGGAGTCAACCGCACCCTGACCTGGCGGCCCGAACCCATCCTCGACGTCGCCGTGCTGGCCGCACTGCCCAAAGACCGTGCCCTGGTTCGACTCCCCAACCACGGACCGGTAGTCGTGCGCAAGATCTGGTGGTCCGATACCGAATACGCACCCCTGATCCGGAAATCGTTGGAGCGCTTCGCGAAAGCCGCCCACCCAATCAATGGGGCAGCTGAAGTCATCGACGACGATCCGGCAGACGGTGGTAGGCAGTCATGAGCGCGTCGACCGCGGCGGCGGGCAAAAAGAACCCGATGCCACCGGCATACCGGCATTTCACCGAGTTCACCGAAAAATGGCTGCTTCCCACGATCAACGTCCGGTTGGCCGAAGCGAACCGGGAGAACACTTACACCTGGTGCAGCAAATGGTGGGCCCACCGTAGCGTCGCCGTGCGAATTGCGCACCTGCACAGCGCGTTCGAAGCCCAACGACGCGCTCAAACTGCCAACGGACTCAGCACGTTCCTGCTTTCACACCTCGACGCCCACTTCAAAGTCATCCTCGACGCTGCCAACGGCCCACTGCACCGCTGCACCCGCAGTACCCACCACGCCACACCCTCGCTGCCGTTCGAGCCCGTCCCGGCCGGGTGGTTCGCTCCTGCGAACCACCTACCCGATACCGCCCCCGAGGGCGAGGAACAGGGGCCGACCAAGCCGCCGCCGCGGTTCGCCCACTACAGCGTGTTCGTGCAGGACTGGTTGCTGCCGGTCACCGCGGTGCGGATCGCGGGCTCCAACCGGGAAGGCCAGTACAGCTGGTGTCGGGAGTGGTGGCGCCACCAAGCGGTCGCGGTCCGCTTCGCCGGCCTGCACAGGATTTTCGAAGCAGCGGGCCTGGCCGAGGACAAGTCGGCTATGAGCGCGCTATTCGTGCGCCACATCGACCCCCACATGCGCTACATCCTCGACGCCGCTAACGGCCCACTGCACCGCTGCACCCCTGACCAACACCTCGACATCCCAGGACTGCCCGCCGAACGGATCCCCGCCGCCTGGTTCGGTGCCCCCGGTGCGAAGACCCGCATCGAGCACCTGGGATTCGGCCCCGATTTCAGAGCCTTCGCAGTTAACAGTGCGGCGGGAAGGCCGGAGTTGTGACCACGCCGACGCGGCCGCAGGCGCGGGTGCTCTGGTCCCCGCAGAACGAGTCGGTCGCGGTCGCCACCATGCTGGCCGAGGCGACATACGGATGGGACGCATCAGCCGAGTTCGACAGCGGTGATTACGCCGCCGTCGACGCGTATCCGAACGCGGGACCCGACCCGTATCAGCCGGTAGCGGTTGTCCACCAACAACTTTCAAGCGAGGCGATATGCATTCAGCGAACGTTGCCACCACCACCGGCGTCGTCGCGGGTCAGCAGTCGGCGACCACGGCGCCCTGCATGTTCGCGCCATGACACGGCCACCCGCCCGTCGTGACCAGCGTCGTCCCAGAGCTCACACACGCCACGCTCGGCCCGATCCCGCGCACCGCCTCCCGCGTCCGCCCCAAACCAATCCGACAGGAGCCTCCACTATGACCGTGAGCCCGGAACACTTCACCCGGTCCGCAACAAGCCGTCAGCGCCAGCTAGGCGATCACCGCGTCACCTACCTACCCGACGGGGTCGCTCTGCTCGACCCCCGCGAATGGCTGCCCAGCTCTGATGACCGGATCTTGGCCGAGCACGCGCATCTGATCAATCCCGACGGATACCTGGTCGCGAGTATCGGCGCACTGCTGATCGAACATGGCAACCGGACCATCCTCATCGACACAGGCTTCGGACCACTAGCAGTGCCCACTCCCTACGGGCTGATGCGCGGCGGGCAACTACTCACCAGCCTTGCCGCCGCAGGCAAGACCTTGGCCGACATCGAACTGATCGCTATTACCCACCTGCACCTGGACCACATCGGCTGGCTATGGCAATCCATGCCCGAGACCACCGCTGGCCCTTTCGCCGATATCCCGGTCCTGGTCGGTGACACCGAATGGGGCCAGCGCGACCACGCCGCCACCGCCGGAATCAGTGCAGAAATGCTCGACACATTCAGCGCCCAAGTCCACACGATCGCCGATGGCGAAGAAATCTTCCCGGGAGTGCGTGCTCTCGCCACCCCCGGGCACAGCCTGGGCCACCTCGCCTACGAAATCACCTCGTCCCGCCACCGGCTGATCGTGTTCGGCGACGCCATGCAAACCCCACTCCAGATCACCCACCCCGATCTGAACGCCGCCGTCGACGCCAATCCCGCCGAATCCACGGTCACCGCTCGTCGACTGATCGACCAACTCACCCAACCTGACACCCTCGGCTTCGGAATTCACTTCGCCGACGTCCAACTCGGCCGCGTCACCGTCGACACTGGCGGGGAACGGGCATGGCAACCCGAATAGCCACCCTCCCAACATGATTCGGAGTCACGGAGCTATCACACCTCCCATCGACCTTCCCGCAAGTCTGACAGGGCTCGAACCGAACTTCTTGCCGTTGCGGCGCAACTCCTGCACTTGACGGCGACGGGTGCCCGCCGCGGACCGTCAAGTGCGGTTTGATTATTTGGGGACCTGTGCGAAAGTGCGGCGCGCCAATGTGATCGCTTCGGATTGTCCGGCAGCGTCAGTGAGTCGAATCATAAGACGTCAACATCACATTCCGTACCAGCACAATGACTTCCACAATGTCGATCGCCGCGGGCCCAGACGCCGACCTATCCCCGATACTCTCGACTCTATGATCATCTGGCTGAACGGAACATTTGGTGCCGGAAAGACCACGACCGCAACAGGATTGAACGCTCTGCTGCCCCAGTCGCGGATCTTCGACACCGAGGAGGTCGGGCTCATGCTCCGCCACGTCCTCGGCACCGAGATCGTCCGGGACTTCCAGGACTGGCAGCCCTGGCGAGGACTGGTCGTCGCCGCAGCCACCCAGATCCTCGATTACGTCGGCGGTGTTCTCATCGTTCCCCAGTCAGTCCTTGTCCACCAATACTGGCAAGAAATCCGCGCCGGACTCGAAAACGCCGGCGTCCCACTGCAACACTTCGTTCTTCACGCCGAACGCGACGAACTCCTGCGCCGCATCGAAACCGACCCCGCAAAACCGAACTCTCCATGGCGCCTCGAGCACCTCGACGACTACGACGCCGCCCGCGCATGGCACAACCGCGAAGCCCACGTCATCGACACCACAAGCCTGCAACCACGCCAAGTCGCCGAACTCGTCGCCGCTCATGCCGAGCACGCCCGAACATCAACGACGGGGCGACGAAGGGAATGAGCGACGATTCGGCTCAGCGTCAATGACAAACCACTACATCACCGACTGCCACTGAAACTGGGCCACCCTGGTCCCTACCTGCCAAACTCGGATGAGACCATGCGGTCTGTATCTTTCCTGTAGATGATGTAGGGCGAGTTCAGGGACAACGAGCAAGGTGACGATGGGTGCGGCCGATCTGCCCGCCGACAACGGCGCGGCGAAGAAGCCGAAGAAGAAGGGGACGAATTCGGCGCGGCCGAAGCGACGATCGTTCACGCCGGAGTACAAGGCCGCGATCGTGGCCGAGTACGACTTGCTGACCGAGCCGGGCGCGCGGGGCGCGCTGCTGCGCAGGGAGGGCCTGTATCACTCTCATGTGATCGAGTGGCGGCGGGCGCGGGACGCGGGTGCGTTGAATGCGTTGGCTGCCAAGACAACCGGGCCGAAGCCGGCGAAATCCGAGGCCGATCGCCGGGCCGAGAAGCTGGAAGCGGAGAACGCGCGTTTGCGGGCGGAGCTCGAGCGCAAGGACAAAGCGATGGCCGTGCTGGGAAAAGCTGTCGAGCTGCTGGAGATGCTCTCCAGCAGCTCGGATTCCGAGCCGAAGCCGCCGAAGTGATCGACGCCGCGACCGGCGAGTTGGAGGTGCTGGTCGGCCAGCGCGCGGCGTGCCGGTTGACCGGCAAGTCGCGGGCGACCCTGCACCGGCACCGAAACCCGAAACCACCAGTCCAGGGTCCGCGGCGGCCAGCGGTGCATCCGGCCGCCCTGACCGCGGCCGAGCAGGCCGCGGTGCTGACCGAGCTGCGCAGCGAGCGGTTCGTGGACAAGTCTCCGGCGCAGGTGTGGGCGATCCTGCTCGACGAGGGCCGGTATCTGTGCTCGGTCTCGACGATGTATCGGCTGCTGCGCGGTCACGGCGAGGTGGCCGAGCGCCGACGCCAGGCCACCCACCCGGCCCGGACCAAACCGGAGCTGGTGGCCACCGGCCCGAACCAGGTATGGAGTTGGGACACAACGAAATTGGCGGGACCGGGCAAAGGAATCTACTACGTGCTATTGGTGATGCTGGACATCTTCTCCCGCAAAGCGATCCGCTGGCGGGTGGTCCCGCGTGAATCCCAGTGGATCGCCAAGCAATTCCAGCTCGACGCGATCGCCGCCAACGACGGGGTCGTGCCCGACTACATCCACGCCGACAACGGCGGCCCGATGATCAGCAAACCGGTCTCCGAGCTGCTGATCGACCTCAACATCACCCGCTCGCACTCGCGCCCGCACGTGTCCAACGACAACCCGTACTCCGAGGCCAACTTCAAGACCCTCAAGTACTGTCCGGCCTTCCCGGACCGCTTCGCCTCCATCCGCGAGGCCCAGCGCTTCTGTGAGGCGTTCTTCACCTACTACAACAACCATCACCGGCACTCCGGCATCGGATTGCACACCCCCGCAACGGTTCACGACGGCACCGCCCACCAGATCCGCGCCGAGCGCGCCACGGTGCTGTCCGCCGCCTACGCAGCCAACCCCGGCCGGTTCCGGCGGCCTCCCACCCCACCCAAGCTGCCCAGCGCGGCCTGGATCAACGAACCGGCGAAGGAGAACATCAACACAGAATTCGTGGCATGACCGGTCTCATCCGGTTTGACAGATTCCGGGTCACAGCAGCGAAGTCGCTCAACCTCGTCGGCAACGGGCAGGTGTGTCAGGTATATCGTCAGCTATCGGCAGCACCTCGGTGTCATCGTCCGGATCGCCACCCCACGACCACTGCGACCGCCATCCGGGTCGACGCTTCGGCACCTCGGTCGTATCATCGCTGTTCTCGGCTGCCAGCGCATTGCCTGGTTTCCACGGATCGTCCTGTCTCGGTACATTCCCTACCGTATGCCGTCCCTGGAGCCGGGTCCCGCGCCACCAATATCCCGCGGGAAACGCAAGCACGGCAGTGAAGATCAGCGACACTGCCCAAAGGATGGCGATAAGCATCGACAGACCCGAGCCCTAGTTTTGCCCAGTTCGGCTGTGGGCGGGGATATTTCGTCGCAGCAGGTGCTGCACCAGCGGCCGAACGGTGGCGGTGACCGTGGCCGGTTCTTTGTTTTGGATGACCAGCCCGAAGACCACCGATACCAGTCCGGTCGTGATCGTGTCCAGGTGGACGGTCAGGTCGGCGCTTGTGGCGGTACTCGTAGTGGCGAGGTAGTCGTGGGCGGTGGTGCGGAGAAGCGCCAGGCGTGCAGCTCGCCAGAGCTCCGCCTCGCAGTCGTGCGGTCGTTCGGCGATCATGTCGAGTTCAAGCTGTTTCCATGCCGGGCGCTCGATTATTGCCGTTTCACACCACTCAGTGACAAGTTCGATCAGCTGCTCCCCTTCGGTGACCTGCTCGGCTGACCGCAGCTGTGCCAGCTGCGTGGCTACCTGGGCGATGGCGTGGCGGCTCAGCGGGTCCAGGACTGCATCTGCCAGTTGGGCTTTGGTTCCGAAGTGGCGTTGGGCTGCCCCTCGGGTGTACCCGGCGGCTTCGGCGATGCCGTCGACGGAGGTTGCCCTGTAACCGTTTTCGAGGAAGAGGGTGGTCGCGGCGGTGAGCAGGCGCTGATGTGTATGTCGTCGTTGCGCGGTGCGGGTGAGGCGTCGGCGTGTCTCTGGCATGAGGGTGGGACGGGCTCCAAGGTGAAGGGAAGATGTGAGTGAGACGAAGGGGCGCGCTGTGCGGGACAACTAATAATGCGCTGGTGATTGTCGGCTGCCAGGAGGAAGGGACCACTTCGGAGCCGTTTTTGCCATGAGTATGGGTTCTGGCGCAGGAACCGTGATGGCGCTGGTTGGAGTGTTGCCGTTCAGCCTTGCTGCTGGTACTAATTGCACGGGTGCACTGGTGATCTTGTCCGAAAGTTGTTGCCGCACTTGGCTTGTGTGGTGATCAATAATATCCAGAGCGACGGCGATCGGGTCGTCGTAGAGGCTGTTGTTGCCACGCCGATGGCCCAGTGTCCCGGGTGTGGAACAGCATCTGAGCGTGTGCATTCCCGCTACCGACGCCGGTTGGCCGATGCAGCGGTTGCTGGGCGGACGATGGTGCTGTCGCTGGTCGTGCGGCGCTTCTTCTGCGGACATACCGAATGTGCGGCAAGGACTTTCGCTGAACAGGTGGACGGGCTCACCACCAAGCGGTCACGCCGGACCAACCAGCTGACCTCGATGCTGACCTCGATCGGGCTGGCCCTGGCCGGACGCGCCGGTGCACGCTTGGCGCGGCGGCTCGGGTTGTCGGCCAGCCGCGACACGCTGCTGCGACTGGTCCGGGGAATGCCCGATCCGCCGGTCGGCGCGGTAAAAGTCCTGGGTGTCGACGATTTCGCTGTCAGACGCGGCCGCAGGTATGGCACCGTGCTGCTGGATATGGCCACGCATCGCCCGATCGATGTCCTCGACGATCGGGAGGCCGACACCTTGGCGGCGTGGCTGTCGGCGCATCCAGGGATCGAGATCATTACTCGAGACCGTGCCGGAGCCTATGTCGAGGGAGCCAGACGCGGTGCGCCGCAGGCCATTCAATGTGCCGATCGCTGGCATATCTGGCAGAACCTCGGCCAGGCGGTGGAGAAGACCGTCATCGCGCACCGTGATTGTGTGCGTGAATCATTCACTGCAACAACACGTTCCCGCCGCCAAACTGCCCAATCGGACAACGCCGACGCCGCTGATTCTATGGCAAAGGTCGATATCTCCGGGGTCCGGGATCGGTTCGTCCAGTTGCGGGCCCGCACCATCGAGCGTTACGACGCGGTGCAACGGTTGCGCGGTCAAGGCATGGGCCTGCGCACGATCGCGAAAGAGCTTGGCATCGACCGGAAAACGGCTCGGCGGTTCGCCGCCGCGTCCGATCCGGAAGACGTGATCGCCGCTGCCACCTCCCGGGCCGCGCTGCTGGACGACTTCGTTCCGCACCTGCTCACGAGCTGGAACGCGGGATGCACCGATGTCGCAGTCCTCACCCAGGAGCTTCGCCAGCTCGGTTACCGGGGCAGCCAGCGCACCGTCTACCGCTACTTGCAGCCTTACCGCGCTGGCCGGAAGAAGACCCGGATAGCCGCTGTCCCGGCGGCGCCGAAGATCCGCGCCGTGACCGCGTGGATCATGCGAGATCCCGACACTCTCGCCGGCGATGACGCTCACCAGCTCGCCGGGATTCTGGCCGGCTGCCCGGAACTCGAGGCCACCCGCCACCACGTCGGCGCGTTCGCTGTCATGATGCGCGACCTGCGCGGTAATCGCCTTCCCGAGTGGATGGCGCAGGTCCGTGCCGATAACCTGCCAGCGCTGCACTCGTTCGTCACCGGGCTCGAACACGACTTCGCCGCAGTCACCGCCGGGCTGACGCTTCCGTGGAGCAACGGCCCTGTTGAGGGCACCGTTAATAAACTGAAACACCACAAGCGCCAGTGCTTTGGTCGGGCCAAACTGGATCTGCTACGCAAACGCTTGCTGCTCAGCCACGCGACCGTCGATCAGCATCCGCCAATGAAATGATCACGGTTCCTGCGCCAGAACCCTTCAGGCTGGCAGCCGACATGGTGATGGAGACGCGAGATGACGGCGGCGCGAAGTTCAGGCGTCTGTTTCCAGCAGGAACATCGCGACCTGGAGGTGTACGAAGCGGTCATCCGCCCGATGCGTTCAGTGGATGTACTGAAGCCCGAGTGTCCGCGGGACGGTCAGTTCGATGAGATGGACAGGGCGCCAGCGCCCTACCAACTTGCCGTCCGCGTCGACGAACTCGCTGCGCCCCAATGGATCTGGCAGTGCTGGATCGTTCGACGCAACAACAGAGTGATTGTGCCCGTTGGTGATCCGGTTAGTTGGATCGGCTAGCACGGGCACCGGCATGGTCGCAGGCGTTCGGTCAGTTGGGAGCATGGGAAACCTCGTCGGTGTCTTCGGCGTCAGCAGTTGGCGTGGGGGTTATGGATGTCGAGGGTTTGTAGGCCGGTCAGGATTTTCTCGAGGACCGCTATGTCGGTGACGACCGGTGCTGCGAGTACTCGAGGTGCGTCGGCTGTGGTGGGAGTGCTCGGATCGCTGTCGCCGCCGTCGGGTGCGGGTGTGGGATTCATGCCAGTACCGCGTGAAGGATGCGTTCGATGTGTGGTCGTATCGCCGAGGGGACGGTGAGTCCGGGAGCGCGTTGATCGGCCATCCCGACGGCGATCGATGCAAGGAGCGTCACCATGGTCTCGACATCGACGCTGGATGTGGCGGATTTTATTGTGGTGGTGAGCAATTCGGTAACAGCGGCACGTAGATGAGTCAGGCGTCGGCTGGTCTGGGCATGGCTGTCGACGCCCAGATTCGCGAGGTCGAGTTCCAGCCGCGCCCACCCCGGTCGCGTCGCCAGAATCGTCGTCCACATTGCCAGCGTGGTGATGAGCCGATCGGTATCAGTCGGGTGGAACCGGTTGATTCGCTGGAGTGCTCGGAGATACAAGGTTTCGGCGACGTCGTGGCCGATGACCGCTTTGCGGCTGAAGTGGGTGAAAAACGTGTTCCGGCCGCATCCTGCGCGTTCGGTAATCCGTTCGATCGATGTCGCGGTAAACCCTTCGGCCAGAAACAGTTCGGTCGCGGCGTGCGCGAGTCGTTGCCGCATCAGTTCGGCATTGATGCGCGGCTGGGCGGCCTTGCCGGATGTGGGTGCTTCACGCACGTCACGAGCGGGTGTACTCGCTGGACGGATAGTGGGCATGGCAGATGGATGGTCCCTTCTGTCGATTGGGTCGGATGACGGTGTCGGACTGCGGATCTCGGGTCAGGCACCCCGCCGCAGTGAGTGGAGGCAGCGCTGATTCTCGGGCGAAAGGTCCGGCAATGCGGCTGGAAGCCCGGATGCCGCGGCCGTCCTGGTCGAGGCGCAGGCGTGTCAGCGGAATGCGGCGACGGAGGTGGACGGACGGAGACGGGCGTCGTTGTCTCTGTCGAAGGTCAGGCTGCCCAAGCGTTGTGACAGCGCGTAGTCGGCATCTGGCGATCAGGGCATACCCTCGGCCGATTCGGACTACTACCGGCTTCATCGGGTGCTCCCACGCAATAGCAGCAGGTGCTCGAGGTGGTTGTATTCACGCTGCGCTTTGAGGACGCCGATCCTGACTGGTCAGGCTGTCACCGCGCAGGTGAACCTGTTCGGCGTGGGAATGAAGCACGCGTCGGTCAAGGGGTCGGTGTCCAACCGCCAGTGCGGGGGATGGCGAGGTTGGGGATGACGAGCGTGTAGGTGTGAGTGATGGCTTTGGGGCTGGGCCCGAAGTGCTGCAGGTTGGGGGCGATCATCGCGACGGCTTGATACCGATGGGCGGTGGCGACGATCAGCGTGGTGGGCATGTAGGTGTCGGCATTTATGGTCAGTATCTGGGCGAGGAGGTAGCCGCGTTTGTGGGCGAGGTCGCGGATGAGTTGTTCGTCGTCGAGGGCTGATTCGGTAAGGCTCGTATTTATCACTCCGATTGCATTGCCAGGCAAGCTAGTTCACTCCGATCTTTGTCGATGTGTCTGGTCATCATCTGCGCGCCGCCCGCCGTTGCCGTCCGGGTTCAGGAGGTCGCATGCGGCCAGCGGCGACGAGGGTGCTGATGGCAGACGCCTTCGCTCCGCAATTTCCTTGGGTACAGGCGGCGTGGCACTGGGTGATCTTGTGTGCCTCTGGCACTGTGTAGGGGCGGAAAGGTGCGGCATGCGGGTTGGGCAACGGCTTGGGGCTGTCGGGCTCGGTGCCCCAGGACTCAGTTTCGGCAGGGCTGGCGCGGTCGACGAGTTTGGGTATGACTCCAAAGAGCAGTCCCAGCGTCGCGGCGACGGCCGCGACGACGATTAGGACGGTCTGGAGCTCGCTGGGCATCTCCTTCACCTCTCACTGGTGAGGACGGCGGGCGTGGTCATCGCACTCCTGGTCGATTTCGTCAATTCCCGCCTCTGTCATCGGGACCCAGCTGCCTTACTTGCTGGCCGCGGTGGCGTTCTGCGTTAGATGTGCGAGTGAGGCGGTGCCGGGGATCGGCAGTACGGCAGGCGATTTGTCCAGCAGCCACTGGATCGAGTGGGTCGCGGCGTCTGGATTGTCCCGCTCGATCACCAGGGCTCCGGCGGCGAGCGGTGCGTAGGCAACGAACGCAGTGCGGGTTTGGGTGCAGTAGTCGAGGACGGCGTCGTCGCCCTCGTCGAGGAGGTTGAAGCGGTTCTGCACAGCGGCGATAGGGGTGATCTTCTGCGCTGCTTCGATCTGGGAGACGGTGACCTTGGACAGGCCGACGTGGCGGATCTTGCCCTGGCTGCGCAGGTCGTCGAGGGTACCGATCTGGTCCTCGAACGGAACTCGTGGGTCGATGCGGTGCAGGTAGTAGAGGTCGATGCGGTCGAGTTGGAGGCGTCGCAGGCTCATTTCGACGCATTGGCGCAGGTATTCGGGCCGCCCGACCGGCGCCCATTGGTTCGGTCCTTGCCTGGTCATGCCGCCTTTGGTGGCGATGACCAGCTCGTCTGGGTATGGGTGCAAAGCCTGGCGGATCAGGTGTTCGGCGGTGGTCGGGCCGTAGGCGTCGGCGGTGTCGATGTGGTTGCAGCCCAGGTCGATGCCATGGCGCAGGAGTTGTTTAGCTTTGTTGGCGTCGGCCGGACGGCCCCAGTGGCCGGCGCCGGTGAGTTGCATTGTGCCGTAGCCGATTCGGTTGACCGGCAGGTCGCCGCCGATCGAGAAGGTGCCGCTTGCTGCTGCAGGCAATGTGTGGATGGACATCGCTGGCCTTCCGTTGCGATTAGGGATGTCGGGGTCAGTGGTCGTCGTTCTCATCCACCCCGTCGAGGCGGCCCTTGACGAACGTCGTCACTTCGACGAGGGCGCGATCGTGCCCATCCGACGGCAGCAGGTCATGTCCTATGTCGAGTCGTTCGAGAACCTTCGCGACGTGCCGGTCAGCGAGCGCCCGGAACTCCGGGTCGGTACCCCGAGGTTTGCTCAGGTCCAGCGGGATCGTCGGGTCGAGCACCGTGCGCACAACCAGGTCATAGTGGCGGACGTGCCGGGCGACCAACTGCTCGAGTTGGTCGATATTCGCTGGATGTGGTTGAGCGCCACGGTATTCGAGTGCGGCTTCGTAATACCCGAGTGCATCCGACACCGGCCGGTCGATCAGGACCACGTCGGCCTGTGTCCACGCATGCGCCTCCAGCGACATTCCACGCGTGATGATCCACAGTGTGGATGCCCAGGTGTGTTCGTGCAGGATCGGCAACCCGTGCTCGGCGGCCTGCGCGCCGAGGTCGGCGACGACTGCCACCTCGACGCGGTCGCGATGCAGCTGTTCGGCGATCCGCTGGAGAAACGTGCTCTTGCCGGTCGAGTGCGTCCCCGTGACGGCGATCGTCACGGGGCGCACGAAATCGGTGTTCACCACAGTCGCCCTTCCGGTTCTCTGGGCTGAATGAACTCCGCTGGCGCTGCGGCTTGCACGAGTTCGTCCCAGCCGAATCCGCTGTCGTCGACCAGCCGAACCAGCAGCTGCCAGGCTGCCCAGGTGTCCCACCCGGCGCGGTGATGGCCTTGGTCGGATATCGCGGTGGTGTCCAGTTCGGCGTGGGTGACCAGCTTCTCCAACGCGTAGCCGCCGATGCCGGGCCATACCGTCTTGGCGAGTTTCAGCGTGTCGAGCACCATCGGTGGCGTCCAGCCCGGCAGGTGTTCGGAGATAACCCGTCGTTCCAGATTGGCGTTGTGCGCGATGAGGATCCGATCGGTCAGTGTTGCCTCGATCTTGTCCGACACCTCCGGCCAGGTCGGGCATTCGGCGACGTCGGTGTTGGTGATGCCGTGCACCTTTCGGGTCACAATGGGGGTGATCGGGCGGGCGGGGCGGATCAGCCACGACCGCATCTCGTCGGCCTCCACCGTCTCGCCCGATACCGCCAGGATCGCGATCTCGATGATTTCGGGCGGTGTTTGTCCGTTGCCTTCGACGTCGACCACGGCGAAGTCTTTGCCGTGCAGTGCGTTTGGAACGATCATCGTGCTGTCTCCTGAGTGTGAGTCCATCCGATGTCGGCGCGACCGTGGCGACCGATATGGTGCGGGCGCTTGATGTCGTTTACCTGGTACCCGAGATTGTGCTGGAGGAAGTTGCGTCGCCCTTCGGGTAGGCCGTCCACGATCACGGCCCGGTTGGTGATCTCGAGCATGTTGCCGCCGAGGCGCTGAACCCACGCCGCGGTCGATTCCTCGCCTGGGCGACGCAAATCCTCAGCACAGCGTTTGATCTGCGCGACCGGGCAGATATCGCACAACTCCCGCGCGCCGTAGTGCCCGTTGTAATCGGCAACGCTGTGTGCGAACGTCACCCCGCAACTGGTCTTACGGAATAGCGGCGATCCGAACCCGGCACGGTTGGCCAGGATCCGCTGCTCGAGCAGTTCGGGGAAAATCTTGCGGGACGGGCCCCCGTCGTACAGCTCGGGAAGACCGTTGTCCCGGTAGTAGTCGCGGATCTGGTCTTTGAAGAAGAGGCCGGTGAACACGGTGGCGTGGGCGAAATGGCTGAGTTCACGCGCCCGGTCCAGGTGGGAGTCGGAGTCGTTGAGGCCCGGCACGATCGGCCGCCAGTACAGGATCACGCGATAGGACTCGGCGTGCTCGAACGCGGTCCGCAGGGACGCCGCCGCGATATTGGAGTCGACTGGTTCGATGCGCTCGTCATCAATTCCACTGTGTGTGACCAGGATCGTCAGCCGGATGTTGTGGAAGCTGTTGAGGACCGCGCAGTCCTCGGGTTCGATCCGCCACCGCGTGATCACTAGGACGTGGTTGGTGATGCCCTGCTCGTCGAGCAGCCGCAGCATTTCGAGGGTATGTGGCTTCACCGCGGGCAGCATCGGGTCGGTCGCCCTGTTCAACAGCTGGATCGGGGTCACGTGGGGTCGGAAGTGCTTGTTGCGCAGCAGCATCCGCGCAGCAGCTGCTTCGTCCATCAGCCGCCGGGGCACCTTCATCTCGAAGTTTTCGAAGGTGTGGCGCACGCAGTAGGTGCAATCCAGCGGGCAACCGATGATCCAGTTCGCCGACAGCCCGCTCTTGCGGTAGTCGATCACCCGTTGCAGTCCTGGATCGAGCTCGGCCTGCTGATCTGGGGTCAGGATGGGCAACGGCCTTCGGGTGGTCGCTCGAACTTCTAGCGGCACACTGATCGGAACTTGGGAAGTGCTCATGAAAAACGCCCCTTCATATGAAGCGAACCATCGTCGATCTGGTGGCTACGATTCTGGGGACCTGACCAGTGATGCAGAAGCGCTGAATATGCATATTTTTTATGCACGCGAGCAATACTCATGCTGACCGAGGGGGAAGGGCTTGTGTAATGGTCGATTTCGATACGCCACCTGACCTGTGTCCCCGGTGCGCAGGACCGGCACCGGCGGGGCTTCTCTGCGGGCGATGCCGAGGCGCTGACGAGCGGCTGCCACCGCTACCTGATCACGCATGGTGGTCAGGGGACCTTCGCCAGGCCCTCGATGCCCGCGACATCGGAAAGGCGATCCGGACATACCGACATCATCCCCACCACGGGCGCCATCGGATAAACCAAGAGGACATGGCGCGGTGGCTGTCGATCACCCAGGGACACCTTTCTCGCATCGAGCAAGGCCGCGTACGGGTGACCAACCTGGACACGCTGTCGACGTACGCGCGCATATTGGAAATACCGCCGCCACTGCTGTGGTTCGAACTCCCGCCTGATCGACAAGATCCAGCGCCTGCGCCGCCGCGATCGAGCATCGTGCTTCCAGAGCGGCTGGCCGCGGCAATCTCTACGCCGACGGACGTTCAACTGGCCGACGCGCTGCTGTCCACGTTGTCCGGGCACTCGGTCCGCGACCAGCTGGCCGGGCCACATGACTTGATTGGCGTTGTGCGGCAAGACATTGCATTTATCGACCAGCGCCTAGCCGCCAGCCGCAACGGCAGCAGAGGTCGTAGCCGACTGCAATACGTGGCGGGTCGCTATGCCGAACTGCTGGGCTGGCTACACCAGGACTCTGGAGATCTCGATGCCGCCGAATCCTGGTCCAGGATCGCCCTCGCGCACGCCAAAGACAGGGACGATGCCCAGTTCCACGCCTACGTGCTGATGCGCAGTTCCAACATCGCCACCGACGCCGGGAACCTGTCCACCGCAGAAGATTTCATCGACGAAGCGCTGTCACACGCTGATGCCCTCACTTCACAACAACGGGCTGTCTTGCTGCGCCAACAGGCAATCGTCAATGCGGCACGCGCGCGATCAGGCGCGCGCGCCGACGTCATGGCGTGTGTGGACGCGCTGACGCGGGCCGCGGAAGCAGCGTCCGAGCCACCCGACGGCCAGGATGATCTCGCCGGCTACTGCTCACCGGCATATGTGGCGATGGAGGCCGCGCACTGCTGGATCAAACTCGGGCACCCCGAGAAAGCGCTGACCATCCTGGAACAGCGGCTCAGTGACTGGAGTGCCGACAGCCGCCGTGATCTCGGGATGGGACTTGCCAGGCTGTCCACAGCGCACGCAGGAGTAGGTTCGTGGTCGGAGGCGGTGGAGGTCGCAGGGTATGCGGCTACCATCGTGGCCGACACCGGATCTCACCGCACGCTCAACCAGCTACGCACTACAGCGACCGTATTGCATGCGGCGGGCCAGACCGGTGCCGCGCGAGAGTTGACCCAGCAGCTACGCATCGCGCAACGCACGAGCCAGTCACGGTAGGAGCCTCGAGTGGAGTTGATGACCACCGCCAGTTCGACCGACGTCGCCGACAATGGCGCCCGTATCGCGGTGCTGCCCGTCGGCAGTTTCGAGCAACACGGTGACCACCTACCGCTCATCACCGACACCGTCATCGCCTGCCTGATCGCGCGGCAGCTCGCCGAAAACTACCCACTGCTGCTCCTGCCGCCCTTGACGATCTCCTGCTCGCATGAGCACGAGACGTTCGCCGGAACTGTCAGCCTCAGCCCGGCGACCGTGATCGCCGTCATCAGCGATATCCGTCGCTCACTCGCCCGATCCGGAATCACCACTCTGGTGCTGGTCAACGCCCACGGCGGAAACTACGTCCTGGGCAACATTGCCCAAGAGGCCAATACCACCGGCCGCAACGTCGTGGTCTATCCCGGTCGGGATGACTGGGACCGCGCGAGGGAGGCAGCCGGAATGGACACCGACTCCCACGATGACATGCATGGTGGCGAGCTCGAGACGTCGATCCTGCTGCACGCCAAACCCGACCTGGTGCGGCCATCGTTCCGGCAGGCCGATCACGAGGCGTCCGAACGTCCGCATCTCCAACTGCTCGGCATGTCGGCATACACCTCGAGCGGAATCATCGGACGCCCCTCAGCAGCGACCGACGTGAAAGGGAAGGCGGCGCTGGACGCCCTTACGAAGTCGTTCGGTGAATACTTCACGCTGATTACGCATGCAGAGGCGAAGGAGTAGGTCGACTCTCGACCGCGGCGTCAATCCTGCGCCATCGCTGCTGCGACTGTAGCCTCCCGTCCAGCAACGAAGCCTCCGCACTTCCCTGGACGCGCTATCTGCGACGCAACGGAGTCGCTGTCGACGAAGGCGTCGATGGTGCCGGACTTACCGGCATGAAGGGGCGAACCATCGGTTTGCAGACCCGTGCACGAGCTTTGGTGACGGGGCCGCAGGTGACCATCGAATGCTGTTCTGGCTCTGTGCGATCGATGGTTCCGCGCCTTACAGTCCGAGGTCATCCCCTGGCCACCGGTGAGATGTCTCGGCACGGTAGTCGATGATCTCTTGGGCGATATCGTCGGCGGTTTCGGTGTGGCGGTGTTGTTGTTCGTGCGCGAGTTGAGTTGGGCTGAGTGTGCGGCGTCGCTGTTGTTCGGCGCGGTATTGGTTGAGCTGTTGGTGGATGTTGGCGATGCGTGTCCGGATCTCGTTGTCGGCGTTTGCTCGTAGGTCGGTGCTGTCGTGCCGGTGGTCGCGAATGGTCGCGGCGTCGGTGTCCAGGAGTTGATCCCAACCGTCGGGGGTGCCGGCGAGGAGGATGGCGTCGCGGTTGGCTTGGCGTGCGGTGGCGCGTGCGGTGCTGTGGTTGCGGCTGCGGGTGGTTTGTTCGGTGATGAGGGAGTCGATGCGGGCTTGGAGGACACGGCGGTGGCTGCGGCGATAACCGGGTGTGGAGTCGAGTGCGGCGCGGGCATCGGCGAGTTCGGTGGCGGTGGCGTGGAAGGCTTTTGCGGCGGTGTGGAGTTGCTGGTCGGCGGTGCGGGCGGCGCGGATCGCCTGTTGCGCTGCGGTGTGGCGGCGGATGTGTTCGTCGGTTCCTGACTCATGATCTGGGGTGTGCTGGGGCGGGTTGAACAGGGCGGTGTCGGTGTCGGCGAGGGCTAGGGCTTGGTGCAGTTCGTCGATGTGGTGGTCGAGTTGGGTGTCGGTGAGCGCGAAGAGCGGATTGTTCACCGCTGGGTCGGTGACGGTTGCGGCGGTGGGTGTTTCAGGTGTGGTGTCGGGTAGCGGGTGGGTGCGGATCCAGGCTTCGATCGCGGCCCGGTGTGCTGGGTTGTGGGTGGTGCGCCAGTCGCGGCGCAGTATCGCGCGGGCGGCGGCGGGGGGTTTGGTGGCGGCGATGTGGGTGCAGCGTGCGTTGATGTGGTCGGCGGGGTCGTGGTCGGGGATGCCTTGCTGGTTACTGTCGCGGCATTCGCCGCATAGCCCGTCGTCGGCGCGGCGCGGTGGTATGGGGGAGGCGTCGGTGCGGGTGCGTTGGAGACTGCAGGCGACACAGCCCAATCCTCTGGTGTCGGGCAGGGCGGCGCGGTCGTAGTCGAGCGGGCGGTACTTCCGGCGCGCATCGGGTAACACTGGCCGGTAGTAGTGATTCGGAACCCCGTCCGGAATCACGTTGTCGTAGGGCTGGTCGTCGACGTCGGCGCGGGTGTCGTGGTAACCCTGCTCGGTTCGGCGGGCATCGATCTGTGCGTCGGTGAGCTGGTTGCGGCGTGTATCGGGGTCGAAGTGGGTGGGGTGGTCGCGGGCGACTTCGCGGCGCCGGTCGCGGCGGTAGCCGGGTTCGGCTGGGCGGGTGGGGATTTGGTAGACGTGCGGGTCGCTGGCTGGTGTGCATGCCTCGATGAGTGCACGATGCTCGGGCAGACGCTCGGCAGCCCACCGCAACCGTGCGCGGGCGACGGGAAAGGCATTGCGGTAGAGGGTTTCGGCGATGTCGGCGAGGACGATGTGTTGTTCATCGGTAGCGATATCGGCGAGCTCGCCGAATACATCGACGGCGGCAGCGATCTGGCCGTTGCGGAACAGTTCGGCCACCTCACGAATACGGTCAGGGAATTGCGCGGCGACGGGTTCAGTTCCGACGTCGACATCGGAGGCCGAAGGTGACGCAGGTTCGGGAGTCATTGTCTGACGGCCTTCCTGGTTGTATTCGGGTTGCGGTGGTGCAGCAGAGGGTGTGGTGGACTCGGGCGAATCCGCGTGATGAGGCGGATCGGCGGCGGGAGTGTCGGTGCGTGGGGTGGGTGTGTGGTGCAGGAGTGCGTCGATGCGCCAGGCCAAAGCGCTGGCGAGTTGGTCGGGGCGCAGGCCGGCGGTGTCGTCGGGTTGGGCAGCGAGGAGCAGTTCGTGCGCGGTGGTGAGTAGTTGCTGGGGTGTCCATGTGGTGCCGGTCGCGCGGTCGATCGCAGCGACCACACGCGGCCACGCCGGGTCGGCGATGACGCGGTCGGCGGCATCATCCCCGAGCACAGCGCGCAGATCGGTGATCCAGTCCGGGCGCAGGTTTCGGTGGCCGAGACCGGTGTCGAGCGCGGAGGGCTCCAACTCCAGGCGCGACCACAGCGCGGCGGCGGGCATCTGATCGGGCAGCGGCCGCAGCGCCGCGGCGTCGGTGAGCCGGGTGTGGATGTCGATTCCCGCGCGGGAGGCGACTTCGATCTTGTCCGCGAGTACAGGCCAATACGGATCTTTCACGACGCGGGCCTCCAACCGCTCGACGGTGGCGGCCCACTTGTTCACCGGCAAACGGATGTCGCCGAGCGCGTGGGTGACTCGTTCGTCGAGGAGCTGTTGGTGCTCACGTTCGAGCACGCCGTAGCGGGCTGCTCCGGTGGGGCGCATGTCGCGGTCGTCGACATGCAGACTGGCGCGCCAGACCGCGAGATCGCCGAGCAGCCGCGGATCGGTGCCGACGAGAGGTCGCGCCCAGTGCGGCGCTGTTACCGGAGTCCACTGGTGGCTGTCGCGGCGGATCTGAGCCGCGAGGTCGCCGACGATGCGGGCACGCGCGGTGAGTTGTGTGGAGTCGAGGTCTTCGCGCAGACCGCGCGGGATTGCTTGTGCCCACGGCAGCGGTCCGGTGCCGGTGGAGTGCACACCGGAGGGGTTCAGACGCCAGTCCAATACCGCGGCAACATCATCGGCGGTGTCGAGTTCCCGCGCCCCGGCTGCGGCGTGCAGAGCAGCGATCGGGTCGCGCCCCGACAGCGCGATCATCGCCAGATGCTGACGCAACACCGGGTAGGCCGGGCTGTCGGTGAGGTTGGGACGCAATGCTTCCGCTGCGGCGTCCAGACGCTCCAGACCATCAGCGCCGAGGGCATTTTCGGCGGCGACACCGAGGGCGTCGAGGTAGATATCGAGTGCGCGCCCGATCCGCGTGCGTGGGTCGAGTGCGTCGCGTAGTTGTGTGTGTGCCGATTTTTGTGCGCCGTCGTGGCCGAGGATGCGCAGCAAAACTTCGACGGCGGTGCGCGGAAACACCGCCGGTTCACTCCAGAACGAGCCTTCACTGCCGTCCAACGCGGTCGGGATGTAGGCGTGGTTGGCGTACACACCGCGGGTGAGTGCGACGTAAAGCTGTTGCCGGGATTCACCTCCAATGAGCGCGACATGACAGGTGTCGGCGGTGATTCCCTGCGCGGAATCGATCGTCGTGGCGTACCCGAGGCGCACATGCGCGGTCACATAGTCGGCGGGAAGCCGCACACTCGCACCGTGTTTTCCCCCGGAACGCAGGTGCGTGACGGTGAGGCTGCCGTCGTCGTGGACGGCGGTGACCCTCCAGGCGTAGCCGTTGCGCACCCAGTCGTGTGCGCCCAAACGTAGGCGTGGATTGTTGCGGCGGGTGCGGATCGTGTCACCGACCGAGGCCCCGAGACCGTCGGCGAGCACGCACTCGGCACCGACAACGCCGCCGGTTCGGGTGATGCGATCGGTGCGGGCGCGAGCGTTGAGCGCTTTGACCACGTCGTGGTTTGCGGTCAGCATGATCGCGTCGCGGCCCGCGAGATGGTCAGCAGCCCAGGCGGTGTAGGTGTCATCGTGGGTCGCGCCCAGGTGGCCCGCGTGCACGCGAGCATTGTCGAGATACCAGCCCAGAGCGGCCGGATCTCCTTCGCGCAGCGCCAAACTGGCCGTCGCTTCCGCCGTGGAGGCGAACCGCACAACGTGGGTCAGGGTCAGGGTGTGCTCGGGAGCGGCGTCATTCATGTCTGCGTCCGCGCCGCCGGCGTCGATCGCGGGCAGCTGCTGATCGTCACCGATACAGCGGACCGTCGCACCACGAGACGCCAGAAACCGCAGCAGCCGAAGCCGTTTAAGGTTACTGAGCTTGACATGCTCATCGACGATCACCAACGTGCCGGAGTCGATTTGCAACACCCATTCCGGCAGCGGCGGCGGGACATCCCGATCCAACGCCGGGTTGTCCGGACGCGGTGTGTGACGTGACAACACGTCGAGGACCTTGTCGACGGTCTCGACCCGGGCGCCGATCGACTCCCCGAGCACCGCAGCAGCGGACGCGGTAGGAGCCAGGCCGAGAACTTGGCCGCCGCTGGTGTGCCATGCATGGGTGAGCACGGCCATCGCGGTGGTCTTGCCTGATCCGGCGGGGGCGTTGGCGGTATGCACTCGTAATCCCGAGGTCGCGAATCCTTCGATCACACTGACCTGCCCGGCATTCAACGGCCTATCCGGGTGCAGCGTGTTGTAGTCGCGCACCGCCGCAGCCACGGTGTCGGGGGTGAGTTGGCGGGCGCCGGACTGCACCGACAGCTCGATCAGCTGCTTTTCCACCGACAACGTGTGCGCCGAGGTATACAGCTGCGAGCCTGCGGCCGTATAGACGCTGGAGCCGTCGCGACGACGCAACAGCTCAGGCACCGTACGCAATTCGGGTGCGTCAGCGATATCGGGGTCGCCGCGTCCGATCGACTGTGCCGGTGAGAGTGCCTCGGTCAAGACGGCTTCGGTGGCCTGTTGCCAATCCTGGCCTCGGATGCGGCCGCGGATCTGCCGCTCGGCTTCGGCGCGCACGTTGTTGGGCCGCCAGGTCGCTCGATGCTCCGCCACCACCTCGAGCACACGCTCGGCCGTGTTAGTGATCCACTGCGCCGACACCGGAACACGCGGCGCACGAATCGGATTCAACGCCGCCACGACCATCCGCGACAGCGGTTCCCGGCCGCCGAGCAGCGCGACGGCTTCGGTCCGCCAGTTGGTGCGTTGTTCGGCCAGTGAGCGCTGTTGGTGTTTGGCGGGGCGGGTTTCCAGGGTGGCGCGCTGGGCGAGGTCATAGATTTCGCCGGGGACGGGTTCGCGGCCGAACTGGTGTTGGAAGTCGGCGGTGAGCTCGCCCAAGCGCACTTTGATCGCGGCTTCGCGCCGTGACCACGCCTCGATCAACCTAGGTGGTATGCCGACGATTTCGCGGATCGGCCGTTTGGTGGGATCGGTTCCGGCGCGTTCGGTGAACTCCACGCCCACCGAATCTTCGAGATGATGCTCCAGGCGGGTGTTGTAGATCTCGGACACGGTGACCAGGCCCTGGTAGATCGCGCCACCGTAGAGGGTGCGCCAGCGCCCGTCCAGGGCGCGAACCCGGTTGGCGATCAGGACGTGGGTGTGCAGGTCTGGGTCGCCGGCGCGGCTGTCGCGGTGGGTGAACTGTGCTGCCACGATGCCCTCGACATCGACCTGCCGGATCCCATTGCGCCCCAACCGGGTGAACACCGCGTGCTGCTCCAGCCAAGCCAGTGCGTCACCGATCGCGGCCTGATGTGCGGCCTCGATCTTCTCCGCGACCGCGCGCGGCGCCAGAGCCCACAGCACTGACACCGACTTCACCGGCGAGAAAGTGATGTCGAAACCTGCGACCGCGGTCGTGTTCGGGCGAGAGTTCTGTGCCACCCACCCCGACAATTCACGCTCATTCAATGGCGCACGGTCGTAGGTTTCGATGAACATTTGTGTCGCGACAGTGGTGCGAATACGCGCCCGTTCAGTGTCGGGAATGGCGTCGTGCGGGTCTGAACCGCGCACAATATTGTGTTGCTCGAATGCCTTCGCGCACCGTTTCCGGAAATCGGAAACCTCGGCATAAACCCGAAACGGGTTACCCAAACGAGAGGATTTATCGGCTGCGCGGGCAGCATCTTTGTGTTTCGCGCCGAGGCGGATCTGTTCGTCATAGACAGCGGTTTCGATCACGTCGGCGTTGGGATGACGCCCCAAACCGAACAGCGATTTCATCTGCTCTTCGGTGACTTCATCACCCATGGTGATGCCGAGAGACCCCAGGCCGGTGCCGTGCCAGCGCCCCGGTGCCTCCCCGTGCGCGGAGTAGTAGTCGGCCAGGCTGGACCGGCCGCGAGCGGGATTATCGTTCGCGGCGACATTACGCAGGTAATACTGATAGCCATTGCCTGCCACGACTTTATGAATTGTCGCGGTCATATATCCATCAGGCACGTATCAGGCGATTACCGCAATGGGTTGGATTTGACTATTTTTTAGTCAAATCAAGCAAATCCCCAGGTCGTTACCAAACCGTTACCCTCAATGAAAGAGGTGTGCTTGTGAGGAAGAGATAAAGAGAGGAAGGAGGAGGGGGTAGTAGAAGAAGTGTACGGGAGGTGAGGTATGTAGATGGGTGGATGAGGGCGATGTGTAGAGAAGTGTTGGGAAGAGTGAGGCGACACGGCGGTCGGAGGGTGCTGGTGAATGGGGATGGAGCGGTTGATCCCGGCCCGCGCTGCGATCGGAGTCGTCGGCTGCCTGCGGGCGGGCCGGTCACACTCACCGTGGCGGTCGGGCGCGAAGTGCCGCGAGCGGGTCGAGGTCGGGGTCGAGGGTCAGGGCGGCGAGGGTGTGGCCGTGGCAGGGTTTGGGTGCGCACCAGCAGCCGAGGACTTTGTGGGCGAGTTCGCGGCGGCGGAGCCGGGCGAGGAGGTCGGGCCGGTCGGCGAGGTGTCGGGCGTGAGCGGTGAGTACGTCGTCGCGGTTGCCGTCGCGTCCGAGGATGTAGGGGTTGCCCCAGTTGCTGGTGCGGTCGACGGGCACGAACAGGCGATGGCGGCGTGCCCAGTCGATCAGGTGCGCGTGTCCGCTGGCGGCGCGCATCGACACCACGACTGGCCGCCCGGTGGCCAGGGTCTGGTGTAGGTCGGTGATGGTGAGGTGCGCGGGGTCGGTGGGCGGTGCGAGGTCGGTCATGGCGAGCGGGTTCCTTTCGGGTCGGGGGTGCTGCCGGTCTGGATACCCCCTGACCGGGCACCGAGGGTGGGGTGGTGGGAGGTGGGCTCAGCTCGCTGGGGCGGGAACCGGCGTCCAGCCGTGGGACTGGCAGGTGTAGTGGCGGTCGTCGAGCCCGACGAGGTCGCCGACCGAGAGTGAGCGGAGTCGCTTGGCGTACAAGGCGTCGGTGTGGGCGTGGTGGTCGTCGTCGTGTTCGGGATGGTCGTTGAACGCGGCGAAGACACGCTCAAGCAGAACCTCGTCGGTGTCGACCGCCGGGTCGACGCGCAGCACGAAGTCGTAGGCCAGCGCCACCGGTGCGCCGGGCCGGTATCCGGTCAGCAGGGCGGCGGGGTCGATGTTGAGGTAGACCCGCACCCGGACCCGGGTCGAGCGGGGTGCGAACACGGCGTCGCGTAGCGCGCGCATGGCGCGGCGGGCTCGGTTCGGGAGTCGATGCACGGTCGTGCTCCTGTCGGATCGGGGGAGGTTGGTGACCGGTCCGCCGCAGGGGTGTCGGCACTGCGGCGGACCGGCGAACAAGGTGAGGAGGGTCGAGCAGGGGAAGGTCAGGCCACCGACGCGGTGCGGGCGGTGGTGGGGACGAGGCCGAGGTCGATGCGGCAGTCGGTGCAGTAGTTGTCGGCGTGCACGATGGTGTTGCGTGCGCAGGCGTCGCAGCGTCCGATGCGCTGCCCGGCCCCGAGCGCGGCGCCGCCTCGGCGCGGCCGTCGCGCGGCGGGGCGGGGTGCGCGCTGCGGCTGTTCGAGGTTCATCGCCATCCATCGGGTGATCAGCCGCCAGGTCGGTCCGGTGTTCGCGGCGGCGGTCCGCACCCGGTCGAGCAACGCCCGCACCTGCGCGGGATGGGCGGCGGCGATGTACGCGCACCGGGATTCGACGAAGGTCCGCATGCCGAACCCGGCAGGAAGGACGGGGATGGCGGGGTGGGCGTCGGCGCGGCAGACATCGCAGAGCCCGTCGTCGCTGACCACAACCCCGTCACGGGCGTGGAAGGGTCGGCGGTCGCGGGCGGGTCGGTCGATCCAGCAGCCCACGCACGGCCACCCGAGATACGGGGTCATCGCCGCGAGGTCGTAATCCAACCCTGAGCCCTGCCAGGTGGACTCGCGGAGGTCGAGTTCGCTGTAGGGCAGGTATTCGTCGCGGTCGCTGGGGACCGGGATCCCGGTGCGGCGTTCGGCGAAGCGTGACTGGTCGGCCGGGGTGATCCGCGGCGGCAACTGCGGCCGGGTGCGGCGGGCACGCGCGCGCCGGATCCGCGGTTCGGGTTCGGTGCCGTGCTGGCGCAGGAATTCCCGCGCCGCGTCCTCGAGACCGGCGTGACGGCGGTCGTGGGCGATGTGGCGTTCGGGGAGCTCGGGTGCGAGCAGGTGCCGGTCGGCTTCGGTGTAGCACTCGGCGACGTGCAGGAAGTAGCTGCGGTCCCACAATTCGGCCTGCACGTGCGCCCACACCATCCCGGCCTTCTTCCGGGGTTCGGGCACCGGCGGGGTCCGGTCGTCGTCGACCGCGGTGTCGATCGCGTACAGCCGGTGGGCGGCATAGCCCGCGTACTCGCGGTGGCGGCGTTCGGCCACCGTCAGGTCACGCTCGCGGTGGCGCAGGCTCACCATGGCGAGGGTGGGGGCGGGGATTCGGGCACGGCGGGCGGCGATCGCCTCGGGTCGGTAGCGGGCGGCGTCGGTCGCCGCGGTGGGGGTGGCGGTGTAGCGGTCGCGGTATCGACAATCGCGGATGGAGCGACGCACCCATTCGGCCGCCTCGATCGAGATCTCCGACTGCTGGGGAAGCTCGGGCCGGTACAGCCCGGGATCACCCTCGGCGGTGTGATCGACGATCAGCGTGCGGAGCTCGGGGCGGGACTTGGCCATCCACCCGAGCTGACGCGCGGCGGTCTTCCACGGGGACCGGGTCATCAGGTCGGCGGCGCGGTCGAGGAATTCACGCTCGACCGGGGAAGCCAATGCCAGCACGGCGGTGAACCGTTCCCGCGCGGCGTCGGGATCGGTGTCGAGCAGGTACTCGATCTCCCCGAGCGCGGCGGCAAACGGGGAAACAGTCTGCGCGAGTTCGCCGACGGGCGCGGCAGTGGCGGTAACGGTGTCCGGTGCGTTCAACGTTGCGGTCATCACTGGGTTCCTGTTCTGTCGTGGAAACAGCTCGGCCCCGCACCGGAGGCACGCACACGCGTACGTAACCCCGGCACGGGGCTGGGCGGCTGGTCGTCTGACCCGCCTGAGTGCGGCCGACCAGGGTGGGAGCCCGACACGGCGGAGGGAACGCGGCGGGAACGGACGGCGCCGAATTCGCTGCGCACACCAGCCCTGGCCGGCGGATGGCCGGACATGCGGCGCGCCGGGCGAATTCGGTGACGGCCGGGCGCGGGCCCGCAGCGGTGGCGGGAGCCCACCCTGGTAGCACTCAGAAAGGCGGGGCAGACGGCCAGACGGTCAGCCCTCACCAACCGCCACCCCTGATCGCTGACGCGATCAGCAGCAACGCGAAGCCCTTCCGGTCGCAGCCGAGTCGGACCGGGATGGGCTCACGAGCCGGGCTCGGTCACCGCCCGCGGGTGCGGTGGTGCGGGTGCACGGATTCGATGAACCGCAGCGGCACCAACACCTGTGCCCGCCCGCGGTCGGTGCCGTGGTGGTGGAGGACGGCGTGACGGCGACCGACCGCGTCGATGTGCCCCTGGTGGTGATGGCCGCCGACGAGGGCGATCGTGGCCCCGGTTCCGGATCGCCGCAGCCGATGTAGTTCGACGGCGATCGAGGCGGCCCGCCCGTGCGCGATGTCGGTGCCGTGCTCGGGCGCGCCGGTATCGGTATCGGTGTCGGTGAGTACGGTCAGACGCCTGGTGATGACCGCGCGCAGACGCGCGATGGCTTCCCACGGCGCGGCCTCGCCGTCGAGAGCCTCGAGGCGGTCGAGCAGGTGGCGAAGGAACCGGATCCCGGTCGTGGCCGTCTCGCGCGGGTCGTCTGCGCTCATTGCATTGACCCTGGCCCTCAGGCCACCAACCGGTCGCCGGTCCCGGTGCCGGTCACCGCAGCGGTGACGGTCTCGATACCGCGACGGTGGCGGTGCCGGAGGGCCCGGTGGCGGGCGCGGCGCGCGATCGCCTCGTCGGTGGTGCGCATTGCGTCGGTGGCCGGGCTCGGTTCGGCGTGCAACCGCAGGTCGTAGCAGTCCTCACGGAGCGGGCCGCGCACCCAGTCGCGGACCTCGACCTCCATCGGGACCTCGACGCCGGGGAAAGGTCCCGACCTTTGATCGAGAGGGCGGGTGTCGGCGGTGCCGAGTCTGGCCGCGGCGGTGGCGAGGACTCTGGCCAGTGCGGCGCTCGGTGAATGGGCGTGGCCGCGATACAGCAGTCCCAGCCACGTCCAGTCCTCGGGAGCCAGCTCGGCCGACGCCGCGGCCATCGCGGCGCGCGCCCGCGAGGGCGCACGCTCGGCGAGTGCGATCAACGCCGCCGCCGCTGCCGAGGCGGTGACCGCGGTGGGTTCGGTGAGGACTGGCTCGGTCATCTGGGTTCTCCTGGTTGGGTGAGAAAGTGGTGGATTCACATGGCCCCCAGAGGATCCGCCGCTCTCGTCTCGAGATCGTGGGTTCGATTCAGGGCCGTTCTTCGCGCATCTGCGACTCGCGGCACACGCGCTGCCAGGTGCGCATGAGTCGATCACCGGCGCGCATGGCCGCGACGGCGTCGGCGCGGTCGCTGGACTCGCACCACAGCTGCCCGTCGGAGCCGAGCACGGTGTACCAGCGGGTCGGCTCCCAGTCGCCCTGGTCGCGGGTGTAGGTCGAATTCCCGGTATCGCTCACGCGGCTGTTGACCTTTCGACACTGGATCGGCGCACGGAAAGCTCAGGCGCACCGGATTGGGGATCGGTCCGCGACCGTCAGCCAGTGCCGCCCGCCCCGGGTGCGCGGACGTGGGTGAGACGGTGGTGGATACACCCGTCCGGGGGTGTCGGGTGTATCCACCACGCGCGCGCACCCTCCCCGCGCGGGCATCGCCACTGATGCGGGGTGGGCGGGGGCGCAGTCACGCAGCGCGCGTTTCTAGAACGGGGGCTCCTCGCCCCCACCGAATCCGCCCCCGAACCCTCCACCGAATCCGCTACCGGTGCTGGCCCAGGGATCGTCCCCGCCGTTCCGGTTGCCGGTGGCGGCGCCGACGAGTTCACCGGAGCGGTCACTGCTTTCGTTGCTCGTGTTGGTGCGGTTGGCTTTTCGCTGGGTGACCTTGGCGGTGGCATAGCGCAACGAGGCACCGACCTCGTCGACCTCGAGCTCGACGACGCTGCGTTTCTCGCCCTCGCGGGTCTGGTAGCTGCGCTGCTTGAGACGGCCACTGACCAGAACACGCGCTCCACGTGTCAGGCACTCCGCGGCATTCTCGGCGGCCTCTCGCCAGAGGCTGCACCGCAGGAACAGCGCCTCGCTGTCCTTCCACTGATTGGTGGCGCGGTCTAAATATCTCGGGGTGGAGGCGACGGTGAAGTTCGCGACCGCGACACCCGCGGGCGTGAATTTCAGCTCGACGTCGGCGGTCAGGTTGCCTATCACGGTGATGACGGTGTCTCCGGCCATGGGTGTGCTCCTTCACTATTCGCGGGATGTGGTGTGCGACCACGGCGTGGTGCGGTGGTCAGGGATGTGTGCGGGTCGTGGCGTCGACGGCGGCGATTAATTCGGTGACGGTGGTGACCACGCGGGCACGGATGTCGATCGCGGCGGTGACCGCGCCCGGCAAGGGGAGCGCCTGCCGGGGATGGTGACGATCTTCGTTGAGTTCGGGCAGGTTGGCCTCGATCCACGCCAGCAGTCCCCCGGCGTGGCTGATCACGTGGTGGGCCGATCGGCGGTGGTGAGGTGATCGTGGCAGGCGTGGATGATCGGAGCTGGCTATCAGGTGGGGGCTGAGCGTGCGCAGCAGGGGGTCGGCGTCCTGGCGGTTCATGGGGGCTGAGCCCTCGGGCCTGTCACTGCCTCGGTTGGTCGTGGGGTGTGATGGCCTCGATGAACCGCAGCGGCAGCAACACCCCCGAACCGTTGCGATGTCCGATGACGGTGTGGTGGCGGTGCACGTCGTGGACACGGACGCGGTCGTGGCGATGCCCGCCAACGGTGGTGATCGTGACCGCGGCGGCGGCGGCGTGGCGGAACCGGTGCAGCTCGACGGTGAACAACGCGATCACCGGATCGAGGTCGACATTGTCGAGGTGTGCGGTGTCGGTGAGGATGCTCAGCCGCTGGTGCAGCAGATCCCGGACGTGGACGAGCTCGTCGAGGCGGGTGCGGTCACTGAACCAGCCATCGATACCGGAGACGAGGTGGCGCAGAAACGCAACCTCGGTCCCATCGACATCGGGTGGAAGGGTGCCCTCGGCGCTCATCGCCGCACGCTCGGTGTGGGCCGCTGATGGTGCCGGGTCGCGAGCGCGGCGGTCAGGTTGTCAGCGTCCTCGGACCCCAAATCGGAGTAACCCCAACCGATTCCCAGGTCGTGCGCCTCATCCAACACCGGAGACATCCCATGGCCGACGGTGGCGACGGTGGCGCAGCGGCCGTCGAGACGCGACAGTTGCGGCAGGACGCATGCCAATTGCGGATAGGGCATGAGCAGAGCCTCCTTTCAGGAGAACGGGCAACCGAAGTGCCAATGCGCGGTGGACGCGGTACCGCAGCGGCACGGTTCGGCGCACGGCCGCGGGGCATGGTTGCGGGGCAGGTAACGGGCGGCAGCCGCACGACCGAAGGTGGTGCCGGGTCAGCAGGTGGGTCCGGTGGGGCTGAAGGTCATCTCGAACTTGTGGGTCGAGACGGTGAAGACCAGCCAGGCGTCGCGGGCGGCGTAGGTGCGGATCAGATCGATGAGGGCACCGTCGTGGGCGGGGGCGGTGAGGTCGATGTACTCGGCGAAGTCGTCGCCGAGTGGTCCGCCGTCGCTCCAGTGGGTGCCGGATTCGTGGCCGTGGGCGTAGACGATCCGGGCCATGTTCTCTGGGCTGCCGGGTTCGCCGGGCTGGCGGGGGATCGCGTTGCTCATCAAATAGATTCCGTCGTCCTTCACCCAGATCAGCGACGGCACCGCAGGACCGGGATCGGCGTAGGGCGAGCGGGAATGCTCGGTCGCCGCCATCGCGTGCTCGGCGAGGTCGATCACCTTCGACAGCCGGAACCAGAGTTGGACCACGGGCATGGCAGAGCCTCCCTTTTCGTCGGGTATCGGTGGGCCGAGTCGGGCGACGCAGTCGACGCGGACGAGTTCGGTTGTGGCGGTGGGGTTTGCGACTGGGTCACGAGGACCGCTGGCGGGCAGAAAAGGCCGCGCACCCACAGGGGCCGACCAGCAGCGCGCCTTCGCCGGCAGTATCCGGGTGAGGCGCCGCGCAATCGGTCACGGAAGTCAGTGACGACCCAGCTGCAACGGTGGGCGCTCAGGCCAGGTTGATCGCAGATGCCCTCGGGCGGGAAGGGTGGTGCGCCCGAAGGGGGCGGGCGCACCACCTTTGGGTGCCACGCGGTGCGCCGGGCAGGGGTTGGCGCTGGCGTGGACGTTGCACCGGGTGAACGCAGAAAGCGACCCCCCAGGGACCCCCGACGAGTGAGCTTAGCTCCCTTGCCGGGTGCCCCGTGAGGGAAGCCCGAACTCAGCTCGGCGACCACACCGCCGCGTGGACTTGTCGTGCCAGGCGTAGGGGCTCAGGTCAGTGGCGATCGTGTGCGCTGGCGCAGCATCAAGGCGTCGGTGACGTCTTGATTGTTGGGTCGGTCCGCCGCCCGCAGATCACACAGGGTCCAGGCCAAGCGAAGTACGCCCTCGGCTCCGCGGGCGGAGATACGACCGGTCCGCAGGGCAGACTCGATCGGGGTGGTCACCGCCGTCGGGTACGAGAAATCGTGACGCAAAACCGTGCCCGGCACTTCGGCATTGCTGTTGTACCCGTGTTCGCGCCACCGCCACGCCGCCGCTGCACGGGCCGCGCTCACACGCGCACGGACGGTCTCACTGGTTTCTCGGGCGAGGGTAGTGAGCCCAGTAACGTTGTGGAACAGGTCAACCCAGATATCGATGTGATCGGTCCACGCACTGGCGAGTCGGTCGAGGTAACGTCGCCGGACCATGGGAGAACAGCCGCAACCAGTTTCGGTGGCGGCCCCGCACTGGCACACACAACTAGCGACAACGAGTTGGAATCGGGTCGGGTAGCGGGTGATGCCGTCGCGGCGGGCGATGCGAACTTCACCCTCGGTCAACGGTGCCCGCAGTGGTTCCCGTACGCGGGTTCCGAGTTCGGTGACGTCATCGAGGAACAACACGCCGTGGTGGGCGCGGCTGAGGGCGCCGGGCAACGGCTGGGGAGAAGAGCCGCCGCCGAGCATGGCCGAGACGGAGCTGGAGTGATGCGCGGCGACGTACGGCGGCATCGTGGACACGACCTGGTCGGGGTCGGTTCCGGCGGTTGAGGCGATGGCGGCGACTTCCAGCGCCTGGGCGTCGGTTAGGGGCGGCAGGATGCCCGGCAGGCTTTGCGCCAGAAGGGTTTTCCCGGACCCGGCACCGCCGAGCAGAGCGAGGTGATGCCCGCCGGCGGCGGCGATCTCCAGGGCCCGCTTGGCGTGTGAGTGACCGGCGATATCGCCGATATCGGTTCGCGGCAGCGGATATTCGGGGACAAGCCGGTCTGGTGTGGTCAGTGGTTGTTGGTGGCGAAGCCATCCCAGAACCGCACGCAGATCCGGGGCGGCGAGGATGTCGATCCCATCGACGGCGGCGAGTTCGGTGAGTGCTTGCTCGGGGACGACGACAGCTGGATGGTTGTTCTGACGCGCGGCGAGCACGGCGGGCAGCAGCCCGCGGCAGCGGCGCAACCTCCCGTCCAGTGCCAGCTCGCCGAGGAACACCACGCCGGTTCCCCGTTCGGCGGGGACCGCACCGGATGCGGTGAGCACCGCAACGGCCAACGCAAGATCGTGCGCGGCACCCGACAACGGGACCGCCGGCCAAGCAGCGAGGGTCACCCGGTGGTCGGGCCAATGCTCCCCGGAGTTGGTGATGGCAGCGCGAATACGGTAACGCACCTCCGCTCCGATGCCTTCGGTGCTGGCGGTGACCGAGGGCAGGCCCGCAGCGATGTCGGCGTGGACTTCGATGACCTGTCCGGTCACACCGGCGACGGCCACGGTGTTACTGCGCCCGAGCCTCATCAGAACACCTCCTGCCGATGGCTGGGGGAGCGACCGATTCTGGTTGCGCGCGTATGTGTCCGCGACGAGGGCGAACCCGATGGTGGTGGCTGGGGCGGTGGTGAGGACGGTTTGTTCATGATCACCTCGAATCTGGATCAGCGGAGACAGTGTTGGGTGGGGCGGTGATCAGGAGGGAAGGTCGCCGGTGGGTGTGGCGGTGAGGGTGATGCTGGTGACGCGGTCACGGGCTGGGGGTGTGTGAATGCGCACCTCGATGCGCGCTGTGAGCGCGCCGGGTGCCGGGGATCCGGTGTGCCAGGGTTCGAACCGGTCTTCGTCGAGCGCGGGCAGGTTCGCGCGGATCCACGCCACGAGTTCGGCGGCGCTACCGATCACTACAGTGCGGTGTGGTCTGGAGCCGTACCGCTCATCGGCTCGGTGCCGAGGTCGATGCCGAGCTCAGCGGCGATCCCCAGACCGCTATAGGCCAACCGGCGCAGGACCTCGGGGCGCAATCCGGTGCGTAGCGCTGTCTCCAGCAGGATCGCCATGGAGTGCGCGGGATCAGCGTCGAGAGCAGCCTGAAGGGCGACGCCCGCCAGCGGGCCGTCGCCGCGGAGGTATGCACTGTAGGCGAGAAGTGTTGCGGCATCAGCACGGTCACTGCCCGGCAACGCTCGCGTCAGTGCGGCCCACAGGTTTTCCGCGGCGGCAGCGTGCTCACCGACAGCCAAGGCGAACAGCGAGTCGCGCACCGTCCGATCACGCAGCGCCGCGGCCAGGTCCGCGCATGCCGGGGCGGTGAGCGCCCCACCGGAGTCGGTGTCGGCGATCTGCCACAGGATGTTTTCGAGTGCGCGCCGGTGATATCCGTCGGGATCACCGCGCCGGACCGCCGTCGCATAGCGTTCGTGCGCGAGAGCGCAGGCGGTGTCGAGAAAGGCCGTCACCTGCTGGGCCAGTTCGTGGTCGGGGGTGACCAGATCGGTCAGCTCCGAGCGGTCGCTGCGGATCGGGCGCCCGTTGAGCACGTGCGCCACGGTGACCATCGATGCGGCCGGGTCCGGCAGCATCCCACGACGATTCGCCTCCAGCAGGCTCCACCACCGCTGGTCTTTCTCGATCGCTTGCACGGCCCACGCGCCCTCGAGGAACACCTCCCGCTGCGCGAGCCGCCGCGCGAACTCGGCGACGAGCGCGGCCGACGGCCCAGTAACCGTCGCGCTGTGTCTGCGCGTGCGCCGCGATTCGCGCACCCGATCATCGACGATTACAGCGAGCACCTCCGATGCCCCCTCCGCTGCACAGATCTGCGCCACAGCCTGTGCGTACGCCGCGGCCAGACCACGCCGACTCCTGCCGTCGGTTTCGAGATCGAAGCGCAGTACCGCGTCGATGATCGGACTGTGGCCCGGATTCGGTGCATCCCGCAGGACAGCGACTACCAGGGACCGCTGCGGTATGAACCCGACCATGGCGGGCACCGCAACAATCAATTGCCCGGGATCATCGACATGCAACCTGTCCGCGGCCGCGTGCTCCTCGTAAGTATGGCCGGAGGCGGCGGAGGGCGTCCCGGTGCTGGCTGGCCACTGGGCGTCGTCGGTGTTGTCGGGCATGGGTTTTCGTCTCCTTCGCAATATCGGTGGTAGGTGCGATTCGGCAGAGGGTCGGCCGTGCCGGTCCGGCCTCTCGGCTCGTGGAATGCGATCGGTTGTGTCGATGCCGCGCCAGGAGGCGCAGTGGCCTCCTGGCGGGGTGGATCAGGGGTGCACGCGCCCGGTGGGGTGTGGCTCGACCGGTGGTGAGGATCAGTGGGTGGCCCTCACCTATCCAGGCGGAATGGACGTTGCTGTGGAGTGAAAGTCGGTCCCGCCGAGGCAATGTCCGGTGGGGCCGTAATCCCAGTCATGGCGAAGGAAGGGGGTGAACCATGCCGCACCGAGGGTGAGGCGATCACGATCGACGACGACCGCAGAGAAGTCACCGGGAGGGCCTTCGCGTGCCCGCATCGGCAAGGTGCCGCCGCCAACCAACACACCCCCGACCCCTGCACACACCAGAATTCGTCGGCGGACATGATGCCCCCAAAACGCCTGCGACGTAGGCATATTGAGTGCTGTCCAACACACGGCAGCCGAGACCGGGCTGATGACGGCGAGCCACTGCGGCAGGGGCGTGAGAGCGGTCGTATAGGCCCCCCGGCAACGGGTGCCGTGCCCGCTGCGAAGTTCGGGCGATGGAGCGGGGCAGCGGTGGATATCGACAGCGGCGAGGCGCTCGCCTCCCCCGCAGGGTCCGGTGTCGGTCATCGCCGCAGGTAGCGGGGGCGGCTGCGGGAGTAGCGCAGGCCGTTGGCGATGGTGTGGTCGGCCTCGCCGGTGGTGAAGCCTTCGACGCCGACGTGCACGGCCGCAGCATTCGTCAGGATGGTGCGGGCGTGGTGTTCGGTGATCTCGTCGGCGGCGACCAGTCGCCCCAGCACGAGCGCGGAGCGGAACAGGGTGTGGTTGCGCAACCGGACGCGCGCGGTCGCGACGCGGTGGGTTTCCCCGGTCAGGATCGCCGCGAGGTAGGCGTCGGGGTGCGTCGCACCGGTGGAGGGTGGGGCCGGTGTCGGTGGTGGCGGTGTGAGCAGGGTGACGATTTCGGTGGGTAGGTCGGCGACGGGGTGGTCGCCGGCGAGGGTGTAGTCGCCGTGGCGGGTGCGTGAACCGGCGGCGATGATGTAGCCGCCGTGGCCGCGGGTGTCGATACCGTCCCCGAGACGCCCGATGCTGCACGGCAGCCGCGGTGTTTCGGGAGCCCGGTAGTAGAGGTGCCAGCCGTGCGGGGTCGCCACCGTCCACGTCACCGGCACCGGCGCGCTCGATCTCGCGGTGAGGCGGGTGAGGGCGTCGGCGAATCCGGTGGCGGGCGGGCGCATGTGGCGGGGGTCGAGGTCGATCACGCACAACCCGGCCGGTCCGGTCGCGATCGCGACGTTCCGGGCCGGGTCCTGCTCCCACCATTGGTGAATGCGGGTCGGGTCGGTGCTGGCGTGGTCGGGCCAGCGTTTGAACACCGGCGGTTTCTTCGCCCCGGGACGGACCGGGAACACCGGCCACCCGCGCGCGGCGGTCTCGAGGGCCACCGCCCGCAGATCTAGAACCCGCGCGGTGGTGGTCACCAGCGGGATCCGTTGTGGCGGGCGGTGCGCGCGATCCAGACCGCGGTGGCGTGCAGTTCCCGCATCCGCTCGCGCACTGTTTCGAGGGTGTCGGGGTGCGCGGGATCGGTGGGCAGGGCCGGGTAGTCGAGGTGATCAGCGCGCAGGAGCAGATGCCAGGACAAGCTCATCTGGTCGAACACGCGCACGGTGGAGCGGAAGTGGCCCTGTGCCGCGACGGTGATGATGATGTCGGCGGGCTGGTGGTCGACCACGCACAAGCTGCGGGCCTGATATCCGGTGCCGGTGCGGGCCAGGGCGTCGATGGTGGGTTCGTCGGGGGTGCGCACAACTGACTCCTTCAAGGGAATGCCGCGAAGACCAGCAATGCGGCGAAGATCGTGACGCGGTCCCGGTGCGCCCGAAGGGGTTTCGGGCGCACCGGGAGCCGGGTGTGGCGGATCGGTCAGGCCGCTTCGGGTAGGTCCTGGGCGTCGGTATCGGTCTCGACGGACGCCTCGGTGTCCGCGGGTTCGCCGGTGGTGGGGTTGTCGATGTCGATGTCAACGGCTTTGATCTCCCCGAGGGCGGCGAGTTCGACCGGGACGAGGGTGTAGCCGAGTTCGCGCAGGAACCCCAGGTAGCGGCGTGCGCCGGAGTCGGCGTAGCGCCACAGGTCCTTGTCGGCGCGGTGTTCGTAGCCACCCAGCACCAACGCCAGCGCGATGACCTGGGCGCGGGCGGGTTTGATGGTGTCGAGGGTGGCGAGCATGTCGTGGCGCGACCGGTAGCCCTCGATTCCGAGCAGTTTCAGCGCGGAGTCGAAGGCGTGGTACTCGTTGACCAGCCCCGGGTCGGCCAGCAACGCCCGGGTCAGGAACAACGCGGCCTGCGCGGGCGGGGTACGCCGCGCCAGCAGCCGGGTCACGAACTCGACCCGGGTTGCCTTGGCGGCCAAACCGAGCTTGTTGAGCTCGCGCACCCGCCGCCGCGCGGCCCGCTCGATCTCGGCCGCCTGCGCCGCTGCCTCGGCGGCGGCTTCGGCCGCGGCGCGCCGAGCGGCTGCGGCCTGTTCGTCATCGCCGGCCCCGCCGTGGGTGCGGTGCTCGCCGTAGGGGTCGTCGACGTCACCGTCGTCGGTGAGATCACCCGTATCAGCGGTTTCGGTGTCGTTGTCGGTGTCGACGCGTTCGCGCAGCCCGGCCGCGTCCAGGAGGTCGCGGGGCAGGAAGTACTCGGGCAGCAACTGGTCGCGCTGTTCGACCTCGCGGGCGTGGCGCAACCCCTCGGCGGGTTCGGTGTCGGGCTGGTCGCGGGTGTCCCAGTCCACGGTGTCGGGGTCGACGAGATGGCCCGTATCGACCTCGACCCACACCTGCTCCTCGGCGACGTCGATCCACACCAGCCACGCCCTGGGATTTGCCGCGATGTGGGCGAACTCGATGGCGTTGCCGTCGCCGTCGACGAGTTCGGCCGCGCACGCCAGTCCCATGTCGGTGTTGTCGAGGTCGGGGTAGTCAGTGAGGATCCCGAGCCCGGCCTGGGCGTAGGGGAGGGCGTCGGCGAGGTAGGCGCGTCGTTCGGCGCGGTCGGCGGCGATGCGGTTGGCTTCGTAGTCGAACAGTCCGCTGCGCACGTTGAGCAGCCGGTTGACCGCGTCGAGGTCGCCGACGTTCTCGTATTCGGCGATGACCGCGGCGTGGGCCAGGTCGTACTGGTCGTCGTCGATGAGCCCGCGTGCGGTGGGCGAGGTGCCGACCTTGCCGACGAGTTTGACTTCGTCGCGTTTGGTCTGCAACGCCTTGGCCACGCGGGTGACCGAGGCGCCGAGGTCGAGCATCGCCGCGATCCCGGCGGCGCGGTCGCTGTTGGTGAGCGGGATGCGGCGGTCGTTGAGGGTGATCTGTTCGGTGATGCGCTCGATCTCGGCCTCGGTCGTGTCCACGCTGGGGTCGAAATCGCGGATGTAGACCGGCACCTCGGGCAGTTCGTAGGCCAGGGCGGTCAGGGTGCGGACCTGCCCGTCGCGCACGATCAGGCGGCTGTCGGGCATCCGGATCACCAGGATCGGGTCCCGGACACCGTGTTCGCGGATGGAGTCGGTGACCTCGGGGTGGTCTTCGAGTCGGAAGGTCTTGCGAACGTTCTCATCGATCTCGAGGTCGGCGGGATTCGCGGTCGGCCCGGTGCACAACTCGTCGGGGGAGCCGCGGAATTCGGCAGCAACGTCGGTGTCGGTGTCCGGGTCGGTGGTGGGATCGGGGGCGAGGTCGATGGCGGAGGCCACGTCGCCGATTTCGGTGTCGGTGGTGGGAGTGTCGGTGTCGGTGGGCATCGAGATGAGCTCCTATCGTGAAAGAGGCAGGGACCGGCCAGCTTTGGACTGGACGGTCCCTGCCTCGGGGACGGGACTTCGATGGGATGGGGCGAAAGGGCGGACTAACCGCTCGCGGGCTTGGTGGGTTCCGGGGGGTCGGCGTCGATGACGATGTCCAGATCGGCGCGGGCGGTGGCGATCTCGCTGTCGATGCCACCGTGTTTGTGGTGCACGTCGCGATAGTAGGCGCGGCACACGACCCCGGAGATCGAATCGGCGCTGCCCTTGCCGCTGGCGTGACAGCACGGTGTCAGCACTGCCTTGTGCTTGGTGGCGAACCTGATGACGACACAGCCTTCGACGTCGAGGCCGAGGATCTCATCGACACTGTCGAAGCCCCTGGGCAGTCGCAGTTTTCGCTTTTTGTTCGTCATGGGCGCAGATGTCCTTCCTGGATTGGGAGGGGTCTCCCCGGTGCGAAGCAACACGACATCGCGGTCGCCCGGGCCGGGAGCGTGTCGATCACGTCTGTGACTGCGATGTCCTGGCCGCAGCGCACGACGTCGGTGACCGCGTGGCCGGTGGCGAGATCGTTGGACACCGACCGACCAGCGGTCCGTGGCTTGACGGTGTCGCTCCGACCAGGCAGGTGTCACCACGTGGTGGCGGGCGCGGGCGCTCGCGAGCGGGCGCTACTTCTTGGTGCGGGCGGCGACGTTGATCGGGCGCAGGTGCCGGGCACCGTGCGGCGCGGCGGGGTCGGTGTAGCCCCAGTGCTTGGCTTTCCAGTCCGGGAATTCCTCGCGCCAGCGGGCCACGGTGTCTGCGTCCAGCGCGGTCACCGCGCCGGCGGCACCGAAATGTTCGGCGGTGTCGAATTCGGCGCGGGTCAGGGTGGTGGTCTCGGCCATGGGTACAACTCCTTCGAGAGACAGGGACAGGGAGTGAGGGACTTTTCGAGCGGGGGAAGGGGATCTCGGTGCCCTCAGACCAGGGTCATCGCGGTGAGGGCGAGGTCGTCGAGGTTGTCGGCGCGGTCGGGGTCAGCGATGGTCTGGGAGTAGCTGGTGACCGCGTTGGCGATCCCGGCGGCGGTGAGCTGGCCCCCGGCGATGAAGTGCGACAAGATCCCGGTGCGTTCGTCCTCGGTGAAGCCGAGTCTCTTGCTCATCACCTCGAGGGTGCGTCCTGGCTGGGTGACCGGGGTCGCGGCGTGGCGTTCGAGTTCGGCCACGCGGGCGTTCAGGAACCCCGGGGACATCCACTCGCTGACCTTGTCGCGGGTCTCGGCGGTGATGACCGCGAGGCGTTTGCGCTGGGTGTCGGGGGACCAGGCGCGGGTGCCGCCGATTTCGAGGCGGTCCCCGACGTGGCGTTTGGTGAACGCGAACAGCGGCAGCGTCAAGCCGTTGCCGCAGATCTGGACCATCAGTTCCGGTTTCAGCGTGACCGCGTGGTGGCCGATCTCGGAGTTGGAGAACCGCAGCCCGGCGAACACGACCGGTTCGGTGCCCGGTCGGTAGCTGCGGCCTTCGCGGGCTGCCAGGCGTCGTCCGGTTTCGATCTGCCCGGCGGCGCGGCGGCGTTCGGCTTCCAGTTCCGGGTTGGCGAACGGGGTCCGATAGTTCTCGAGCAGCCTCGGGGCGAGGGCGCGGATCTTGGGGGAGTACACCTTGCAGTGCATGGAGGATTCCGACAGATCACACGAGCGCACCGTCACGTCGGTGTCGGCGAGGCGGATGCCGTCGAGGACGGCGGTGAGCACGTCGAGGTTGTCGATGATGCCGTAGCGGTCCGAGAGCACCGCCCGCAACACCCCCGGCTGGTCGGGGTGGCTGGAGGTGAACAACCGCAGCAGGAACGAGCGCTCGTCGGGGCCGCCGGGCAGGCGCGGGTCCTGCGGTCCGTGGAGCAAGCCGTTGATGTTGGCGTCGTAGAGATCGGTGCGTTCGATCTCGCGCAACGCTTTCAGATAGCCGGCGGGGATTTTCAACTTCGACCCCAGATGCGCATCCGCGGCGCCGGTCGGCCGATACAGGCCATCGACCGGGGTGACACCGCGCTCGTCGAACACCGGCTCCACCCCCGACAACTGCAACAACCCATCGCAGGCCCGCAACGCTGATGCGGGGGCCAGGACATCGAGTTTGGCGGCCTGCTGATCGTTGAGCAGACCCACCAGGTCTCCCAACTCGGCGTGACGCACACAGGAGGCGATCGACATATCAGCGTATTCCTTTCTCGGACAGTCGGATACGACGCGACACCCACCGATGCGGCGGGTGTCGTGTGAGGGAGGGTGCAAGGGGCAGTTCGTTGGGTGCAGGGCACGCGGGCGTGCTCAGGCGCTGGTAGGCGCGCTGGGGGAGCACGTCGAAGACGGTTGTCGTCCTCGGTCGGATCGCGGCGAGCACCGGCCGAGGCGACCGCCTCGCGATGCGTGGCGGCCTCGGCATCGGGGGTACTCGGTCGCGTTGACCCGCATCCGCCTCGCCAGGTGAGTGCTCGAAGGGCTCAGGCGTCAGGGGCGAGTCTGTCGCCTCGGCCGCTACGGCGTAGTTGTCGAGGTTGTCGATCTGTTGGATGAGTTCTTCGATGGCATCGAGTTGTTCGGCAGTGGGCGCGGGTATCGCCACGATCGCCGTGGTGCGGTAGCAACCCTCGTCGGCTAATAACCGGATCTCACCTACTGGGCACGCAACCACTTTGGCCGCCAAAAGCTGTCGGCACCCGGTGCGATACTTGCTCTGTGCCTCTCGCCATCGACGCTACGCGCGCGCTTCGGACTCCGGCGCAGCTGGAACAACTCATTCGAGCCGTGTATGCGGCGGATCCGGCCGATGAGACCCGAGCTGTTGAATGGAAGGTCGGTTTCGATACCATCACGTCGAACGAGGCATCGTTCACGATCGCGAAAACCATTCTGGGGTTCGGAAACCGCCCAGTTGAGGTCGCGAAGAAGGATTTCGAAGGCGTCGGCTACTTGCTCGTCGGCGTCGAGCCCGGCTCGCTCCAAGGGCAGGCAGTGCCCGACAGCGCGGAGCTCCTCAACGCCGTCCGTCGATACGTCGGGAATGGGATACCGATATGGGATCCACGCACCGTGGACGTCGACGGGCGAACCATACTCGTGATCACTGTCGAGGCGCCCCGATCTGGAGACAGAATCGCACTCTTGCGCAAGGCATTTCAGCCTGCAAAGGGAGGAGTGTTCGCCGAAGGTACCATTTTCGTCCGCCAGCCAGGCGCCACGGAACGCGCCACGCGCGAGGATCTCGAGATGCTACAGGACCGACTCCTCGACGGCGCCGCAGAGAACAGCGCTGCAGTCCGCGAGCTTGAGCAGCGCCGCGAAATCCTCCTCTGGACGGCAGAACTCATCGAAGCGGGTGAAGTCTGGGCCAATTCCATGGAGATCCTGGTCGTCGCCAGCGCTTCCGAATCGTGGAGTTCGAACGACTGGGTGGAGTGGTTCAAGACCGACAGCGGGCGTGAGCAGGTTGCCTCGATGAAGCTCTTGCAACGCAATGCTCGCAAGATCCGGTTGTTCTCCAAAGACACGGCGCTCTTGGCTGCAATTGCCGCAGTCGAGGCGGTTCTCACGGATTCAGAGGCTTTCGACGCCTGGCACGCGTCAAAGGGGAAGAGTTCAGAGGGCCGCGTCCAGGCATATCGTCATCTGAATCGTGTACGTGCTGGACTCCAGGCTGTGGAGGCGGCTGCTGTCCCGCTCGAAGTGGAGGCAGTCGAGGAAGTGCGCTGACCTGGCCCTGCTGCACAGTCCGCGATCTGGAAGGTAAGCACTCCCGCCCGCGAAGTGCTGTGCTGTACTGGACCCGGCCTGCCCAGAGCGCCGCCGCCGTTCACCCGCGACGGATCGTTGTGCTCTCCAGGACGCGTGTCTCGCAATGTATGCGATGACGAGCAACAAACGCATCGGTCAGGTTGGTGGAATCGATGAACATCGGCTGCTCCTTTCACAGCGGTACGGAACGGTTCGCGAAGGTCCACACCGTTTCGATGGTCCACGCGCGGCCCGTGACAGCAGCGCCCGCGCCAGCCGCCGCGGCTCACCTACCGCCCCGAACGGGCAGTGATCAGTGCCGTTCATGAGGAAATCCCCTCTCCTGGTAGTGAATTGGCCGCTCCGATTCAGCGCACCATTCACACGACGCCCCGACCGGGCCGGTAGGGGGTGTTATTCGCCGAAGGCGGTGATGGGGCGGCCCGAGCGCCAGTTGGTCCAGGCGTCGGCGATGTTGGGGCGTGAGCCGTCCGCGGCCACGAGCACGGCGTAGGCGTGGGCGAAATCGACGGCGTCACCGGGGGCGATACCCGCCGCGTCACACCAGCCGCGCGCGTAGCCCAGCGCCTCGGCGCACAGCCACCACGCCGTCCGGTTCCGCAACGCCGCGTCGTACTCCTGGAAACCGGGTACCCGCTCGATTGGTGCCGGGGCGGGAGCGAGGTTCACGGTGAGGTCACCGCTCACCCGCCACGCGACCCACGCACCTGCCAGACCCGGCACGAAAACGCCTTCGCCGGTGAGGGATTCGGTGACACGGTCGGCGTAGGCGGACGCGAACGCCGTAGCGGTGGCGGCTTCGGGGGTAGATGGGTGCTGGATATGCAGCACGCCCCACACGAAGCCTTCGGCACGCGCGCGAGCGATATCGGTGCGGGCGTGGATTTCGGTGTCGGTGGCAGGCGGGTCAGCGGGTACGGGTGTGGACATGAGGCGATGACTCCTTCGAACGAACGACAGCGCCGCCCCGGGCAAGGACGGAGGCGGCGTATTGGCCTGTCTGACAGGGGGCTTCGAGACAACCGCGCACCGGCACGGTGACCACGGTCTCACCGACCCGCATTCGGTAGTCGCCGAGGCGTGCGGGCGTGGTGCGGGCAATTCGAGGAGCCCTATGGGGTGCCGAAACCGCGCAGATGCAGGGCTTCGACGATGTCGTGGGTGCTGGGACGGTCGGCGCCGCGGCGGGTGATCCGGCCGACCCGAAGCGCCACCTCGAGCGGAGCGGCCTCGGTTCGCGACAACGGAAAGTGTTGGCGCAGTGGCGGTGCGGGGACGCGGGCGTTGGTGGTTGTGGCTGTGTTCGCGCCAGCGGGCCGCTGCCGCCGCGCGGGGCGAGGGTGACTCGGTGGCGGACCTCGGCGCTGGTTCGCGGGAGTCATCCAGGTCCCGCCCGGACTGGGAACCGTGCCCTCGGGTGTGCGGGCGGGGTCAGGATGCGGGCAGGTAGGCGCGGGCCTCGACCAGGACACGGACCTGGTTGTGGACCTCTTCGGGCCAGCACACCGGGCCGGTGACCGCGAACTCGGTCACCGGGAGTTCGACAGGGTCACCGTGCATGCGCCCGATCGGGCGGCGTTGCGCGCGCAGGCGCACCATGCCCGGTTCGGTGATGGGTTCGGGTGGGGTGGCTGGTTGTGGGTGGGACCGAAGTGGGCATGGGCAGGACCGCCTTTCACGGTCGACGTCATGGAAGTCCAGGTGGGAAAGCGTGCCGCGGGGCGGGGCTGCGGCCCTGGCACGCAGTCATCGGCCACGCCCCCAGCACGGTTCCCCCCGACGCGACACCGACACAACGGACGTTCCGATCATCCCCGGGCGTGGCGGGAACAATGAGCGGTCATGCATAGCTTCCCGCGATTGACTGCTCTGTTCGGTGCTCCGGTCGATGCGCTTACCAGGGACCACCTCGAAACGGCGGTCGACCGCCAGATGCCCGAAGCCGAGGATCTGGACTTCAAAAGCGACCTCTACGGCAAGACGCCCGAGGCCAAACAAGAACTGGCCAAGGATGTCTCGGCCCTGGCTAACGCCAGCGGCGGAGTCCTGATCCTCGGCATCGCCGAACGGAACTCGGTGGCGGAGTCGCTGAAACCGGTCCCGCTTCAGGCGAAGGGGGCCGAGAGCATGCAGCAGATCTGCCAATCATGGATCCGGCCGTTCTTGCCCGGACTTCGCATCACAGAGGTACCCGACCCGGCGAAGGAGGGCAGCGGCTACTACGTGATCTTGGTGCCACGCAGCGCTGACGCCCCGCACGCCGCGATGCGGAATAGCGATGGCACGCTGCTCAGCTACCACCTGCGTGATGGAGCGACCATACGCTGGCTGGCCGAAGCGGAAATCGCTCGCCGTTACCGAGACCGGTTCGTCAGCCGCGTCGAACTGACCGCGGCCCTCGACCTGGTCCACGACGACGGCGTCAGCCACATCAGCACCGCTACCGGACAACCGTGGTTGACTCTGTCGGCCTATCCCAGCGCTCCGAGAACGCACCGGGTCGGAGGCTCCGCCACCATCCAGCAGATCACCGACGAAGTGACCGAGTGGGGCTCGGCAACGCCGCCTATGCCCGGCTACTTCCTCGGCAGTCACCTTGAAGGCTATCCGGGGGTCCGGCGGGCGTTGATCACCCGCTCGACAACCTACGGTGGTGAGTTGAACGAGACCTTCGCCGAACTTTACTTCAACGGAGCAGGATTCGTCACCCACACGGCAATGACCGTCGCGGGCCACGGCGACTGGCCCGAACCGCTCGCGCTCGACGTCCTCGAACTCAACCTGCACGCAATGGTGTCGCTGCTGGCCAACCACGCCGCCAGCTCCGGCGCCGGCGGTGACTGCGAATTCCGTGCCCAACTGCGCCTGCCTCCACACATGGCGGGAAAGGACGCCAGCATTCGCACGGTCCGGCCCACAGTGGTGCTCGCGCCAACCCCGGGATCGAGCGAGACATACGAACAGGTCCGGCGATCGATCTCCGTCCACGCCGAGTTCGTCGACGCCCGCACCACATCTAGCCTCGAAGAACTCGCCGAGAGCTGGAAAGCGCAGGTGCGGACCGCGCATGCCTTGGCCGTTGACATCCTGGGACGGTTCGCCGTTGCCGATGCTGTCGTTCTACGCGCAGATGGCACCTTCAATACTGCGGCCGTCGACACCGTGCGTGGCAACGCGATCGCGCAGTGGGCGCAATCCGCTAAGCCCTGACGACGAGCCAGCTTGCATGGTGCAGAGAAGCTCGCGCGCCAATGCTTCGGTGCCCGGCCAATCGGCGCGGCCCATGTCGGCATGGACAGTTATGACGCGGTGGAGGATTCGTGCTTCGTAGAAGAGGTGGGCCAGGAGTCGAGGCTGGCCTGGCTGTCCTTGCCACCGCTGATACTGATGACGTAGTGGTCGTAGCTGAGCAGGTCCGGGCCTGGCGACAGCGCGAAATCGACGCCGCAGCGAGGGAGTAGGAGTTGCCGAGCGCGGGAAACACGTTCGTCTAGTTCGGACAGTAGGTCGGTGGTCATCACCCAACCGGCTCGTCGGGCCAGTGGTGGGTCGGGGCATTGAACAGATCGACCAGAGCACGCACGCGAAACTCCTTTGCAACAATCGGATTGGTAGCCGACTTCTAAGGGGGAGCGTGTGGCGGATGGGTGCGGGAAGTCCCAGGCACACAGGTTCGACCTGGGCGTGCCGCGAGTACAACGCGAGTAGAATCGGGTGCGGGAGAATCTGCAGGCGGGCCTGAAATTCAGGAGGCCGCCATGTCCTCACATCGCCCTTCGCGGTCACCGCGGACAATTCGATCCCCGGAAGTCGTTGAACGACTGCAACGCTCGCGCGACCGCATCCGGGAACGTCGAGCGCTGGCACGTCAGCGTGAGCGCACGATCACCGAGGCGGTGAAGCGGTATCTCAGTAACTGGCAGGCGATCACCGCGTGTGAAGCCAAGCGTGACAACGAGATCGAAGCACTGCGTCAGCAGATCAGCGAGGTCGAGTCACGCGCGGCGCGCGAGATCGCCCGCCACCGCGGCGACCAAGCTGAGGCCGCAGCAGTGATCCGTGATCACGGTCAAACCGACGACGACGTCGCTGAACTGCTCGAGATCAGCACCAAACAAGCCCGCCAGCTCATCACCGCTGGCCGCGCACACCGCGGCACACCCTCACCGGGCGCTTCACCGGCATCCACCGCCGCGCCGACCGAGCAACCCGAGCATGCTCGCCACGTTCCTGCCGAGCGCAGCCGCCAGGAATTGCGGGAAGAAATCACCGACCCAGTCGGTACCGGCGCGGCCCGCGCATCAACACCTCCAGGGCCGACAGGCCACGACCAAATCTGAAAGCTGTGGCTGAAAAGGGGAGATCATTACGGTTGTTCGGCGGGAACGGCGTAGGTCAGATCGGTCGGCCACGGGTAGGTTCCTGGCGTGTCGGCGACGGCTTCGACGACTGCTTTGGTCGGGTCACCATCCACGCCGATCTCGACGATGCGAAACACACTCACCCCTCCCGGGGCTACGTGGATCAGGGACCCTACTTCGAACTGCACGAGCGCGAGAGTATCGGAGGGCACCGACAGGTCGGTATTTTCTTGAGATACGCTGACAATCGTGTCTGTACCACCGCCGATGCTGGCGACCACCGGGCGGCCGCCAGCTGACACCGGCCGCTGGGCGGTAGAGATGAAGTGGGACGGGATGCGTGCGATTTGCCGCGTCTCCGGCGGGCGTGCGGAACCCTACAGCCGCAACCGCAATCACGTCACCGCGTCCTACCCGGAATTGGCCACCACGGTCGAGGAGCTCGCCGGTCGCACCGATCTGATCCTCGATGGCGAAATCATCGCACCGGATCCCGTCACCGGGATCCCGTCATTTACTCGACTTCAACGGCGTATGCATTCATTTCGCCCGACGCGCGAACTCGTGGCCGCAGTACCCGTGCAGCTGTCCTGCTTCGATTTGCTCGAACTCGAAGGCGAGAACACGATGACACAGCCGTATGTCGAGCGCAGAGCCCGTCTGAGTGAACTCGGCCTCACTGCTCGCGATGTACAAGTTCCGCCCTATTGGACCCATATCTCCATCGAGACGATGCTCGACACCGCGGCATCCCATGCGTTGGAGGGAATCGTCAGCAAACGCCTCGACTCTTAACCGGAGTACGCCATATCCGCGTATCGAAGGCCTTGCCGTTAACTGATCTGGGTGGTCGAACAACGCGCTCAGCGGCATTACAGGACGTTGACAGGCTAACGATTGGCCTGCCGGGCAACACGGTCAGCGCCAGATCAGTGCATTCATAGATAGGCCGGACTCTGACCACCTGTCACCGTTGGAGACCGTGCCGCGCTGTCCGGACACGAGCGGAAGAAATTGTCGGGCGCGATCGGCCGGGGCACGATAGTTTTTGGCCATGACCGATCGAGTGACCGCTCAGCGTGATCACAATGATGTGTGGCGAGACAAGATCCAGGAACTGATCGATCACCACCGATCCTTGTTCGATAAGGCAGGACGCCAGATTCCGTACCCAGTGGAACCAGCCAGCGATCTGCAAACTGACCGAGACCGCGTCCCTGATCTCTGGGTCGATTCCGTGGTCCAACGTCAGATCGCGCACTCGATCGACTGTGCGCAAGGGATCCGCGACCTAGCTGAGATCGGCACCCACTCATTTGCGCATTTCGTGCTGATACGAGGGATTTTCGAATCATCAGCGATGGCTGTGTGGCTCCTGGAGTCGGACGACCAAAAGATCCGGCTCGGACGTCTACTCGCTCAACACGCCGATCATTGGCGCGAATATAAGAACGCCTACGATCTGACCGACATCGACGTTGGCACTCTGTACGCCGACCGCGCAACCGGTCTCAAGAAGATGATGCAGGACGCTGGCCTGCGGCCCGCCGACTGTAAGTTTCCTGGCTACACCAAGTTGATCAAGACCGTCGACGACAGTCCGTGCACACCAACCTCGCTTGAGCTGGCATGGCGTCTGTGCTCCGGAGTCGCCCACGGAAAGACCTGGGCAACCGCAGCAGTCACTACTGAGGTCGAACCCGGGCCGACGATCGTCTCCGGCCAATACAGCGGTCGAATGCCCGACTATCAGACCGTCAAGACTATGCTGGGAACGGCATTCAGGACACTCAGTCACGCCGATGTCCTATTCGAGATCAGGCGAACCTCCCGACCACACGCCATACGGTCGGTCCTCCAACCTCACCCAAGCTGAACCGCCCTGGCGCCCAATCGAGTTAACCGATCGGCGATAGCAGCCTGCTCGCAACGGGCATCAGACCCGTGGTCGGGGCAAGCCATAGGCACGGTTCGCGTGAAGTCGCCACGAACGCATTCATCGAGAACCTGACGTGCGGACCCAGCGCACCGAAATCCGCTGCCCCAGCGCGATCATCGGCATGTGCGTGGTGCGCCGCGAGGCGCTTCGTCGTATCCCCGGCGCAGCCGGGACGGATTGGAGGGAGGTCTGTGGGTCTGATGACTAACCCTGCGTCGAAAGGCTAAGGGGACAAGAGCATGTCAGGAAACCGGCGACCGGGTCCAGGTATCAGGGACGGTGCGTCGGGGGACCCGTGCAATAAGGCGAAAGCTGGATTGCCTCAAGCCCAATCTCCAGACGGTGCAAGTGCCCGCCCGTCGGAAAGATACCTGTCACCGAGCGAGTCCAGACACACCGCGGCGGTCGTGCTGACGTAGCCGCAGCGATCACCGCGACCCGGACACCGATATCCGGTTCGGTCGCCAGCTGACACCGACCTGGCGCTGGCAGCGGACAATATTGTATGACGGTCGGTTGAGGCGGTGTATCCCTTAAGTCGCAGATGGGAGGGTTATCCGCAGCGCTTGAGTGATAACAAGCTTGAACAAATGCCCCCGGTGCCGCCAGTCGGCTTGCAGCGTCGGGCGGTGGATGTCGCGGCCGTTGTGGCGTGTCAGTCTGGGGTAGGGCAGCTTCCATTGATGCAGCTCAAAGCCCTATATTGCCGAATTCCATCAGCTGCGGCTAAGCGCCGGGCCTGCGGGATCTCGCTCGTTCCGAGACAATCATCAGCCAGGTCACTCGCAAGATTGTATTGCAATCCTACAGTCAGACAGTTATCGTGATGACGGCTTCGCTGTGCCGGGGCCCACCAAGAGATCCGGATCTAGGGCTTGACAGCAGGAGACGCCCAATGTCAAAGACGACAGATGGTGGACACACCTCGATCACCAATCAACGGCAGATCAGCGTGGCTGCGGCATGCGGCAGCTTTATGGAATGGTTCGACTTCGCCACGTACGGCTTCTTCGCCGCCACGATCGGTCAACTCTTTTTTCCCAACGACAACCCCGCCACCGAACTCTTGCTATCACTCAGCGCGTTCGGAATCGCCCTGGTAATGCGCCCCCTGGGCGGCGTGGTCTTCGGCATAGTCGGTGACCGCATGGGAAGGCGAGCGTCGTTGACCGGCTCTGTGGTCTTGATGGCAGTCTCGACGACTCTCATCGCCCTGCTGCCCACCTACGCCTCGATAGGTATTTTCGCGCCGATCGCCCTGGTCGTCTTGCGCATGCTGCAGGGCACGTCGGTGGGTGGCGAATGGGCCGGCGCCGCAACCTTTCTCGTGGAGCAGGCCCCCCGAAATAGGCGCGCGATGCTGGGGAGCGTGGTGCCCGCTACAGCCGCCGTCGGCGGCCTCGGCGGCGTAGTTGTCGCTCTCACGCTGACGAATGTGCTGGTTCAGGGCCAGATGCTCGACTGGGGCTGGCGCGTTCCCTTTCTTCTCGCGACACCCCTGGGCCTCGCCGCGCTGTACATCCGACTGCGGTTGGAGGACACCCCGATCTTCACCGAGATGAAAGCGGACGGCGCCATCGCACAGGCGCCGACCCGGGAGGCGCTTCGCCGCAACAAGCGGGCGATCGCTCTGTGCTTCTTCGCCACTGCGTCGGCAACGGTCGGCTACTACTACCTGGTTACCTCCACCCCGAACGTGCTGATGTCCGAGGAAGTCGGCATGAGCAGGATGGCCGCCTTGTCCGTCACCGGGGTCATCCTCGCCATCTACACAGCGGTGTGTCCGCTCGCGGGCCTCATTTCCGACAGGATCGGACGACGACCGACAATTCTACTCGGGGCCGCCGGCCTGATCGTCGTCTCCATCCCCGCATTCCAGCTCCTGAGCAGCGGCAACGTCGTCATGGTTGTGCTCGCCATGGCGGTGTTCGCGCTCTTCGAGGCGATGGTGAACGTGACGATGGTCGTTCTACTGATCGAACTCTTCCCCGCCCGGACGCGAATGACCGGCTGTAGCTTGGGCTTCAACCTCGCTGGCGCGCTGTTGGGTGGCCCTGCGGCAGTGATCGTCGCGGCCTCGGTCTCCGCGATCGAATTCTCGGGCGCCGGTGGTATTTACACGGCTGCTGTCGCGGCGATGACTCTGGTCGGCCTGTACTTCCTGCTCCCCGAGACCAGAGGCCGAGATCTCTCCGGCCACGAGGAAATCGCCCAGAAGAAGGAACTGTTGGTTTCCCTTTCCGACTGAGCCCATCCAGAGAAAACAGGAGTGACACGAATGTCTGTCAACAACATCGAGGCCCATAGCAAACTGGAAGCGGGCATCGCTACCCGCCGACTGGTTCTGGGCGCGGAGCACGTGGACCGTTCCCTGGAAAGGGCCACCGAGTTTTCCCGCCCGATGCAGGAACTGGTCACCGAGTACTGCTGGGGAGCGGTCTGGTCCCGGCCGGGCCTGACACTGCGAGACCGTAGCCTGCTCAATCTTGCGATGCTCACCGCCCTCAACCGCCCGCACGAACTCAAGCTCCATGTTCGCGGCGCACTGAACAATGGCGTGACCCCGGCCGAACTGAGAGAGGCCCTGCTCCAGGCGTGCATCTACTGCGGGGTGCCCGCCGGTATGGAGGCATTCCGGACCACGGAGGAAGTCCTCATCGAGCAGGGCCACAACCTCAACAAGCAGGACTGAAAAGGAATCCGCCATGCATGAGATGCACGACCACCATATCCGCACCGAGCTCCTACGGGACCTCTGCCTCATCGACGGGGTGTGGACGGCTGCCAGAAGCGGCGAGTACTTCGATGTCCGCAACCCCGCCACCGGCGAAACCGTCGGCCGCGCACCGGCCATGGAGCGAGCAGAAACCGTCGACGCCATCGACGCCGCTAACAGGGCCCAGCGCGAATGGGCTGCGCGCACCGCCGGTGAACGCGCCGATATTCTGCTGCGCTGGCGCGATCTCGTCATCGAATTCCAGGAGGACCTCGCCCGGCTGCTGACCCTGGAACAGGGCAAGCCGCTGGCCGAGGCTCGGGGTGAGATCGCCTATGCGGCATCGTTTTTGCGGCTGTACGCCGAGGAAGCACGCCGCATCCACGGTGAGATCATCCCCTCGACCTCCTCCGACACCAGGATCATGGTGCTGCGCGAGCCGATCGGTGTCGTTGCCTGCATCACACCGTGGAACTTCCCCGCCGCCATGATCACCCGCAAGGCAGCACCCGCGATCGCGGCCGGCTGCACCGTGGTGATGAAGCCCGCCGAGGAGACGCCACTCTCCGCGCTCGCTCTCGCGTCCCTCGCCGATAAGGCGGGTCTGCCGGCAGGCGTCCTCAACATTGTCACCGGCCGCCCCGAGTCGATCGGCGGCGAATTGTGTGCGAACCCTGTGGTGCGTGCGCTGTCCTTCACCGGATCCACCGAGATCGGCCGACTCCTGGCTGCCCAGTGCGCCCCCTCGGTCAAGAAGATGACGCTAGAGCTCGGCGGCAATGCTCCGTTTATCGTCTTCGACGACGCCGATATCGATGCCGCAGTCGACGGAGCGATCATCTCCAAGTTCCGTCAGAGCGGCCAAAGCTGTGTCGGCACCAACCGCTTCCTGGTCCACGACACCGTCTACGACACCTTCGCAGAACGCTTCGCAGAGCGGGTACGCGGTCTCACTGTCGGCAATGGACTGCACCAGGGCACCGCCGTCGGACCATTGATCAACGAGCAAGCTCTGCGCAAAGTGCGAGAGCACGTGGCCGATGCCCTGGACAAGGGCGCCAAACTCCTCGCTGGTGGTGAGGAGATCCCCGGAGGTACCTTCTTCGCGCCCACGGTCCTCGGCGACGCGACCACCACCATGCGGATCGCGCAGGAGGAGACCTTCGGTCCGGTAGCCGCGCTCTTCCGGTTCGAGACCGAACAGGAGGCCATCGCTCTGGCCAACGCCACTGAGTTCGGGCTCGCCGCCTATTTCTACAGCGAAGACCTGCGCCGAGTGTGGCGGGTCGCCGAGCAGCTGGAGTCGGGGATGGTCGGTATCAACACCGGCTTCCTCTCGGTGGAGGTGGCGCCGTTCGGCGGGGTGAAACAGTCCGGACTCGGACGCGAAGGCTCCCAACACGGTATCGAGGAGTACACCGAAATGAAGTACCTGAACTTTGGCGGCATGAGATGAGTCCCCGCAGTGTCGCCTCGCGAAAGTTTCTCCAACTCGGGCACTCCGACAACCCGCGCCATGTCGCGTACCAGACCAGCGGAGCGGGTCAACCTGTCGTACTTCTGCACCCGGTGGGACTCGACAGCAACTGGTGGAGCACCTATACGGCGCGTCTCGCCGAGCGGTACCGCGTTATCGCCGTCGATGTGCCCGGACACGGCTGGTCCAGCCCAATTCGCGTACCGATCACTCTCGACGACATCGCCGGAGACGTGGCCGCGGTACTCCGAGTGGAGACCAACCAGCCAACCCACGTGATCGGCGTTTCTATGGGCGGCATGATCGCGCAATATCTTGCGCTGCTGCAGCCGGATCAGGTGGCGTCGCTTATCTTGTGTGCTACCGCGGGTAGCTTCGCCGACAAACTGCGGCCTGTGCTGCGCGAGCGCGGTCAGGCAGCCCGCGCAGGTATGGACGCCGTCATAGAACCCACGCTCGCGCGCTGGTTCTCGCCTCGCGGCCGCAGCGCCTACATTGGCCATAACTGCGTGCGCACCCTCGATGTGAATGACCCGGCAAGCTGGGAGGCGAGCTGGCACGCGATCTCAGAAGTGGACACGTTGAAGCGTTTGCGGACACTGTGCACTCCGACGCTGGTCATCACCGGCGCAGCGGACATCACAACGCCGCCCGCGGCCTCAGAAGCCCTCGCTCGGGCGCTGCCCAATGCCCGCCTGACCATCATTCCTGATGCTTGGCACCTGGGCGTGTTCGAAGAGCCCCAACCCTTCCTGGCCGCATTCACCGCCTTCCTGGAACACCCCGCCGAGGATGAGGTGACGATCGCGGAACAGCATTACCTGAGCGGGAGTCACCATGCGTAGTACCGTCATACAAATGACATCGCATGAGGTGAACCAGCCGCTGGACGGGTTCTCGATGCAGGTTCGGAGGGTGGCAGCGCCGATTCGAGAGCAGGTCGCTGACCAGTTACGCCAGGCAATCGTGGAGATGCGGCTGCGTCCGGGCCAACGACTCGTCGAGCGCGAGTTGATCGAGCAGACCGGAGTCTCGCGCACAACCATTCGCGAGGTGTTGCGGGAACTGACGGCAGAGGGCCTGGTCAGCAGCATCCCCAATAAGGGAATCGTCGTCTCCTCGGTCTCCCCCCAGCGCGCGGCCGAACTGTACGAAGTGCGGGCGGTGCTCGAAGGTATGGCGGCGCGCCAGTTCGTCGAGCACGCCTCAGAACAGCAAGTCCAGCAACTACGGGAGGCCTTCGACTCGATCGCCATCCACGCCATCGATCAGCGCGCACCGGGCAAGTTGCTGGAGGCCAAGAAGCGCTTCTACAACACGCTGCTGACCGGATCAGGAAATGTCACCATTCAAGAAATCGTTGAAGGGCTGCAGGCCCGCGTCACCGTACTACGGTCGCTGTCTCTCGCCCAACCCAACCGAGTTCCGAAAAGTGTGGCGGAGATCCGAGAGATTGTAGAAGCCATCGAAGCGCGCGATGCGGAAAGGGCCGCCGCCGCGTGTGCACGCCACGTTCGCCAAGCTGCCCGCACGGCCCTAGACGCCATGACCAGCGGCTGACCAACACCGTGGCCCCTGGGCCCACCCAGGGCCAGAGTCCCTCATCATCACCTACCTGATCAATGGAGATACCACCATGCCATTCGCCAACGTCAACGGAACCCGAATCCACTACGAGGTCGAAGGTGACGGAGAACCGCTCATTCTGATCCCGGGCCTTGGCCTTGACTACACCTACTACCAGCTGGGTGTGCCCGCGATGTCCGCCGCGGCTCGTACCATCGCCGTCGACCCTCGCGGAGTCGGCCAGTCAGACAGGGACGAGGACGGCGAGTACTCCGTCGAGACATGGGCGGACGACATCGCCGAGCTGATCACCGCCCTCGGCTACGACAACGCGCATATCCTAGGCACCTCGCTGGGAGGTTCCATTGCGTGTTCGCTCGCCGTCCGGCATCCGGACAAGGTCCGCTCACTGATCGCTGTCGGAGCCTTCACCGAACTCAATCGTTCGGTCGAGCTGAATTACGCACTCCGTCAGCGTCTCATCGCCAAGATCGGCATGGGCGAGGAAATCGCCGACTTCATCGCGCTGTGGATCATGACCCCACAGTTCCTCGAGTCCGAGCACGGCCAGCAAGTTGAGGCGAACATCCGAGCCGGGGTCCAGCGCAACTCACCCGAGACCTACGTCGCCTTCCTCGACGCGATCCTGCGCTTGGGCCGACGGCAGTGCGCCACTCACCCGCCCCTCACCGCCGCCCTTGAAAAAGTTACTGCTCCCACCCTGGTGGCCTGCGCCGATAATGACCACTTCATTCCCGCCGAGCTCAGCAAGGTCATCCACGAAGCCATCCCACACTCGACGTTCGTGGAGATTCCCGGCGGTGGGCACATACCCTTTATTGAAGCACCCGACCTCGTCTCGGCCGCGGTCGTCGATTTTATCCGCTCCCTGAAGAGTCGCCTGATCGAGGAGGATGATTGTGGTGCCATTAGGTGAACCGTCGCTGAATCGGAGGGAAACCTCACGCTCACAGCAGGCGCCGGTCCCCGGATCGTAGGAGCGACGAAAGATCACGGCGCATACCGTGTCGATGTTGTACAGCAGCCGCCCATCCGGGCTCCAGCCAGGCCGTTCGACAGCGTCAGATCACCGTTGACGATGCTGAGCGATCCGTCGGTCTCGACGCGGACCAGCATCTCCGAGCTCGATGGGCCATTGACGCATGCCGTGCCGACCAGAATCCTGTCGTTGGCAACCATCGGCACAGTGGTCACGTGGGACCAGACTTCTTCCCAGAATTCCCATGCCAGATCAGGGATTTCGACGCTGCACGCCGGTCCATCATGCCTCCCCACCGCAACTCCACGGCAATGCTCACCAGCAGAATCCGGGGTGTAGCGATAGCCTCGGAAGCAGGCTGGGCGGCCGACGTCGACGTGATACGTGTGTTGAGAAACGAGCGATTGGACAACGCTACGGTCAGTTTGCCATTGGGTCGGATAAACGCGCAGACGCGCTAATCGTCGTCAGAACCGTCGGGTTCTTCGACCGTCACGGAGCGACAGTCCCAGGGCATGTGCCGGACGAAGCTTCCCACGGCATGCCAGTTGTAAGGGTTCAGGTCCAGTGACCTGGTTTCAAATCGCCGGGTCCGTTGTTTGCCTTGGTAGTTGGCTGCCACAGGCCCAGTGTGTAGCCACTGCCTTCTTGATGTCCCAACGGCTTGAGTGCGTGGATCCAGAACCAGGACGATGCGTCGACGAGCTGGAACCAATTCATGATGTTCTGCACTGTGTTGAGGGTCCGCGGGCGATTGCTTCGATAACGCCGTCATCGAGCCGTTCTGGGGACGCATGCAAACCGAGCTCCTCGACACTCGAAACTCGTCCACCACACTGGAATTGACCATCGCGATGGCTGACTGCATCGACAACTTCTACAACGTGCAGCGCGTCACAGCTATCTCGGCGACACAGCCCCGCCGAGTATGAGATGCTCTGCACGACATCCAACCCAGCCCTCAACTCTCAAAACGGCGGTCTACCGGCAGGGGCCACATCACGCGGACCGAAATCTGGGGTCAGGTCAGAATCTATAATTCATTCTCCACGTTCGGGCGCAGGGTCTGTGGTGTGGCTGCCGCATTATTCTGCGAGTGATCTGCGCTAGCCGATTGATTGCTGATTAAATATAGCGATCAGCTCCGCATGCTGTGCCGACGCGGTACGTGCCGCTTTCTCGCAGGTGTCGACCACAACTTCCTCGAATTCAGTTGGGGTCAGGCACGAGATGGTTTTTGACAAAACGAGTTCGACCAGCGTTCCGCGGCAATCAACGGTAACGGTGACAAGGCCATCTGCTGATGTCGCTCGCACACGGATCGCAGCAATAGCTTCTGCGAACTCGTCGAGCCTATCCAACTCGTCGTGTGGGCGAGTCTCGACTACATCGATGGTGTCATTCATGACGATCCCGATCAGACTTGTCGTTTATCCGGGGTGCTCCTCGGCGGTCGTCCCATCAACTCTCCGCCAGACGTCACCAGGAGACATCCGCCGTGGCACCGAGATCGACGAGCCCTAGGCTCGGAATGTACGCCAAGAACACGGTGCCATCGATGACCGCAGCGGAATCTATTACTGCGTATCTCCCACCGCATTGACCGCCATACGTCGCCGCCGATGCTATGCCTGATACGAATGCCATTGTCATGACTGGGATTCCGGCAGCAACGCATCCACGAGCCAGCATCTTCAATCTGATCATCCAGGACTGCGGCAATACTTTCGTGGATCACACTCGGTGCGTGTGCTTCACGCTCTTGCCGAAGAGCATTACACCGGACACCGATTGCTCCGAACATCCGCCAGTTGGCGGATGCCGACATGTCAATCCTCATCCAGGCGCAGAGCCATGCAGGGATAAACCACCCGCGCCTTCAACTCTGGGCTCTCGCCCGATAGTGAAGCCCGCCTCATAGTCGGCGCTCGAGATTTGGTCGAAGAGACGACAGGTTCTATGCGAACGCCAAACATACATAAGCACTTTGGCGGATATTCGGCCAGCACCGGCACGGTTACGCTCAGCCGTGTGCACTGGGGAGTACCTGCAGCACGACGACCGCGGGTAGCCGCACTGCCTGTGACGCCACGGATTCGATCTCCGTGCCGACCGTAGGAGAGCGATATCTTGTTTAGAGTTTGCCGGGCACCATGCCATCCAGGATGTGGTCGCGAAGGCGCCTCCAGGGAAAACATCTATAGCGGAATACTGTGTGGAGCAGTCCGCCAGCGCGGTTCGAGCACCACTCTCGTCGCGGTCAGCGGAATGCCAACAGCACTGGTACTGAGCCAATACCAAGCGGTTGCCTCCTCCAGCGGTGCGCGCACGGTCGGCCCGCCACCGGCACTATGGCCCCGACCATTCACTGCAACGATCCATGCGGCTAAGGACAGGCAGTCGTTGCCGCCCTTGGTGATTGGTGAGCGGGCTACCGAGGGCCGCGGCGGGCTGCCCTCTGGGCCATTCTCGCCGTCGGAGGTCAGGGTGCCGTGGAGGTGGGGTACAGGCCGGACCGTCATCGCGGCGCTGGAAGGGTCGAGCGACCGGGCTCGGATTCTGACCGAGTTCCCGTCGGGAGCAGTCCGCCGCGAGACGATTCGGATCATTGCCTTGGTGTCCTCTATGGCAATCTCCGACAAGGTGCGTGCAGCTCTCGGCGGCGATGTCGCCATCGCGGGCCAGGTTTCCGCCGATGAAGCCCCTGCTGACTTCTGCTCATCCGGGGCCGGATTGGTTGACCGGCTCGCGCTGGCCGGCTCGGACAACTCGCAGCGGCAGGTGGTGATGGTGCCCGGCGAGACGGGAATTCGCGCCAGATGTCTCGAGCTTCTGCGAGCTGCTGAGAAGCGTGTACGTGTGACGGTGACCCTTGGCAGAATCCATCCGCGGTCATTCGACATAGAAGCGCTGCGTGGCAGGTTCTTCGCGCGCCACGTCCACGAACTTCGAGCACCGCTCACGCTAGGCGAGCCCGATCGGCAGACGTTGCGCGGCGCACTCTACGTGTACGGCCGGATAGTCGAGCATCCGCTGTTGTCGTCGGGCACAGGCAGGCGCCCCCGCGGCATCGCAGCTACCGACCGCCGTGAGGCTCGCCTCGCGCCGATTGACGAGTTACTCGATGGTCGGGCTGGCATCGAGTTCGCCGCGGAGCGGAGGACGGGCTGATGTCAGTACCGGACAACGCCAGCAACAAGGTGAAGGAGCTCTACCACCACATCGTCTCTAATTACAAAGGAGGCGCGTGGAATGATGATGGCTTCTCGAAAGACGACGCAAAATACGCTTTGACACAACTGCACGACTTGAATTCAACAGAGTTCCAGCAGATATGGGACGGGCTCGCCACCGTCAAAGCTGACGACGGTCTTCTTGCCTGGAATAACGACGTCGACAATCATTTAATTTCGTCACTTTACGATAAGTCAATACTTATCAAGAATCATCCTGATGACCGCTACAAGGACCTTATTGCCGACATCGACAAGGACCCTCAGTATAAAGATCTGCTCGATGCCCTCAGTAAGAACGACCCATCGGATTACATCAAAAAACTGCAGGTCAAGGAGCAGACTGCCGAAAATCCGAAGTTCGAGGATTATGGGTTTGAGAATTTCAAGAAAGAGGATAAACATGCGGAATATGTCGACCTGTATGTACCGAAGGGTGCCAGCGCGCAGCTGAGGAGCCTGATCGCGGACACCGAGTTCACGATGCAGTGGGATCTCGACACACTCGGTGTCGGTAATCCGAAGGAAGCTCCCGGCTTCACCGAGGTGCTCACCGGTGACCAGGTCAAGAACGCGTCCGGCTGGTCACGCATCCGAGACGCGGCCGAGGAACTGAAGAAGCAGCTGGATAATAGGGAGAAGGAGTACACCGACAAGCATAAAGAAGTTTCGGATGCCACATACGATTCCAAGATAACGGGCTCCGACATCTTCAAGCAGCTCGTTGGAATCAGGGACCACCTCAACGAGCAACTCAAGTTCGAGCCGTCGCGCACGACGCATACCGGAAACACGATCACCGAACACTCCGGGGGTCCGGTCAATTCCGACATGCAGGTTCCTCTCTACGAGAAGGACACAGGCGAAAACAGTCCGACTAAAGGCGATTACATCCTGACCCCCGATGCGGAGCAGAGATATTACGTCTCCAGCATCGAGACGGCCATCGAGGCCTGGGATAAGGCATACGAGGCAGCCACCGAGAAATACCAGACGCTGGCCGCAAAGGTTGACGACCCGAACCCAAACCCGAATCCCAACCCAAACCCAAACCCAAACCCAAACCCGAATCTGAATCCGACCGACGACTACAGCAACACCTACAAGGATCTCCTCGGCGACGGTTCAGGTGCGACCACCACCGACGGCACCACCACCGACGGCACCACGACCACCGACGGCACCACGACCACCGACGGCACCACCACCACCGACGGCACCACCAAAGCCGACGGCACCACCAACGCCAGCGGCTCGAACAGTGGCATCATGTCCGCGATCAATTCGGCGATCAGCGCGCTCGAGAACAGCACGAACGGATCCAGCGGCAACCAGGCGACCCAGGCCGGATACAACAGCGGTGGCGGCGGTTCTTCGGGGTCCGGCGGCATGGATATGAGCTCGATCATGCTGCCGATGATGCTGTCGATGATGATGCAGCAGATGATCGGGAACAACGGCCAAGACCACCAGAAACAGCGCGAGGAAGAGGAGCGCGACGAGCGGCGTCGGCGGCGCAGGGAGGAAGAGCAGCAGGCTGCGGCGCAGGCACAAGCCCAGGCCCAGCCCGCCGTCGCTTCGAACCAGCCGACCAATGTCGTCCAGGCAGACGCCAGCGCGACCCCGCCGCCGGTGGGCGCCGGTGGTCGGTCGATGGTCGATATGAAGCTGCCCGACGGCACGACGCAGAAGGTGTCCTCGGCGGTCTCGCAGGCTGTGAACAAGGAACTCAACAATCCGAACGGCAGCGATGCCAGGTCGGCCTTTGCGGGCACGACCGGACAGCTGTCTGCGGGCAGTCCGTGGGTTTCGGTCGACAGTGCGCATCTGCAGACCGGTGACGTGGTGCAGTGGGCGAATCGGAGTGCGATCGTCGTGGTGGAGCCGTCGGGGCTCGAGGTCATCGTCAACGGCCTGCTCGTGCCGTTGGACCCGAACAATCCACCCGATGGCGGCAACGGCGGTTACGGCGATTTCCAAGGGTTCTTCCATCCCACCGGAACAGATCTGACCGTTGATACCCAGCAGGCACAATCGGCGCAGCCCGCGCAGTCGCCGAATCCGCCGGCGGTGACTCCGCCGTCGACCCCAGGCTCGGGAATACCCACGGTGACCAGCACGGCTCCCTCAGAGCAGGCCTGAGGACGACGATGGCGGCGGCCGCAGGCGAATTCCTGGTCGATGTGGCCAACCTACTGGCACTCAGCAGCGACCCAGTTCGCCTGCGTGCTGTGCTGGAACGGCGCCGACGGCGGATGTCTGAAAGCGCGCTGGCCAGCGGCTCCCAGGCAAGCGCGCTGACCAACTCCGGCATTCCCTTCGAGGTGAGCTTCATCGGCGGCCGCGGGCAGCTCACCCCGCCAATCCGCTACGTCACCGAAACCGGTTCGCATCACCGCGAATTCGGCACTCGCCTCGCCGCCCAGTTCGCCGCGATCGCGGACCTCGCCGCCTGATTGCCGAACAAGGATGGACGACCAAGAATCTACTGCGATCGTTCATCTCGACGCGGTACCCGATCCGGCGAAAGTGGCTGCACGCCATCGCTTCGCCACCTGGACGGCCATCGTCCACCACGCCGACGCATCGCACCATCCGGTGCGTCTCGAGATGTACGGCAACACGACGCTCGTGCCCGGAACGCTCCAGCGATTGCGCGCCGCTTTCCCCGGCTTCGCCGCACCGGCGTCGCTTCCCGACGATGGGGCGTCTTTCGAGTCCATCTTCGCCGCAATAGAAGTGGACGCCAACGGCGCATTGAGCCACAAGATCCACCTGAGAGTCCGCCCCGACGTCGCCATTCCCCTGAAACTGGTTCGTCACTTCGCCGACCCGGCCTGGACCGTCCTGTCCGAACCCGACCGATGCGGCATCGACGCCCCCTCCGCCGCGTCGACTTCCACGTCTGCCTCACACTTGACGCGGACCGTGCGGGCGAGCCGCCTTCTCGCTCCACATGAGTCCGAGACAAGACATCGACATGGGCCGCGATCGTGCACGATCTCACCATCTGCCGCGATGGCACAACGACCGACGTCGACGCCTTCACCAGAGCCGCGGAATCCTCTGGAGGGCGTAGCGATACTCCGTGATCAGCCTGGGCTCCTCCCCGAGCGCGACATCGACAAACTCAATATCCACGGCACACCGCTGGTGAGCTCCTGGTAGCACAACCAGACTGCATGTTTGCGGATCGACGCGACCCACTCGGAATCCAGCGACCAAGAGGGACCGAACCTTCTGGTCTGCAAACGGATACAGACCGCCCGCCCGCCGAGGCTCAGATCGGCCAGTCGCCGTTCGTTAGGGGGCCGCTGGTGGCGCCCGCCCGACGCGCCGGTCGCGCTCATTTATGACTGGGTGCATTCCACGAAACGTGGGCGGCCGCCGCCTTCAGGCCATCAACGATTTTTGTCACCGCCGAACCCGAGGCGGGTGTCTTACCGTTTGCGATACTTGAGCTGCCGCCTCGGGGAGTCGTTCTGCAAGAATTGCTCGCGCCGCATATTGCCGTGTGCTCGTCGGCAATGACATCGAGCCAGTGTTCCTGGCGGCCAATTCGTCCTAGTTGAATCGCATAGAGTGCGAGTTCGCCGCGTTGCGCTACTTCGCGCTCAACGGCACCGACCACCGCAGCCATAAAGTGCAGGACGCCGCAATCGGCGACTACATCCGCTGGCGCAACCAGCAGGCCGGAACGGTCCGCGACTTCGCCGTCGGCTCGAAGATCCAGCAACCGGATTACCTACCGGACGTTGCTTGACGAGGCACTTGGCGACGGCCCAAAGATTGTGCGAGTGGCGGCCTGTCTTTTTGGAGATATTTCTGTCCGCGGGTCGTAAGCACGTAAGGAAATGTTCCCAACGGTGACGACGGCCGCTAATACGATGGCGGCTGGTATCCTAATTTATGGATTTTTCGACCGCCGAGGCTGTTCGGAGACGTAAGAGTCCAGATAAGGAGCACAATCATGAAGAAAACCATCACTCCCATCACAAATCTCCCTTCCAACAAGCGTCCTACTCCGATTTTGATTCGCCCTTTGGATAAGAAGGAGACCACTGGCTGCCTCTGCTCGGGGAACGGTGCTTCATAGTTTGAAGCGGACTATTCGTCGCCGCTGCGAATAATTGCGGTGGCGACGAATCGTTTGCTGAGAATATTACGTTCTGATAGGTCGACATATTTCCGGAGGCTCTATGAACGGCCGAATCCACGTTCTGGATATGGCAAGGCCGCGAATTAAGCCTGAACTGTGTCCGTACGTGACGGCTGACGGCGCCGTAAGAATCGGTGCAACCGTACACGGGCTGGGGGTTGAGATCTCCGATCCAGACGGAAGAATCAAGGCTCTGGTCGACGCGCTCGATGGAACAAGATCGCCTACCGAGATTATCTCGGCAGTTTTAGCTGAGCATGCCAACGTATCGGAGCAAGAGATATCCGATGCGATGCAGGAATTGCTCGATACAGGTTTGCTGTGCGATTACGGTGCGCCGATGCCGATCGAATTGACCGACCGAGAGCGCGAGCGCTATTCTAGGAGTGTCCCGTTTTTTCGCTGGATCGATAGGGTTCCACGCTCCAATTCATGGGATATCCAAGTTGGGTTGCGGCGGTCCAGAGTTCTGTTGATCGGCCTCGGCGGTGTGGGAGGAGTTGTTGCGCAGGGGCTCGTCGCATCGGGCGTGGGCTTTCTGCACTGCGTCGACGCGGATTTCGTCGAGCTCTCGAACCTGAATAGACAGATTCTGTATCTGGAGGCCGACATCGGCAGGCCGAAAGTTGATGCTGCAATGGAGCATTTGAGTGATCTCAATTCCGATGTGCAGATCAGCGGCGAGCAACGGTGGATTACGAGTGAGGCCGACTTCGGTGCACTGCTCGAACGAGGTTACGACGTCGTGGCACTGTGCGCCGACAAGCCGCGTGTGATCCGCCGCTGGGCTAACAGGGCGTTCCACCAGGCAGGCCTGCCGTGGGTGGTCGGCGGATACCACGGTCCGAATGCCTCAGTCGGTGTGCACGGACCAGAAATCGGGGCGTGCTGGGAGTGCCTGCACGATCAGGTGATTGACACACCAGACATGCGTTTCTCGCCGGGAATGTCCGTCGCCGACCTGGACCCGCGATCGCCTTGGGATCCGGTCAACATCGTGTCGGCAGCCATCACAGGCAGCTTCGTCACACATTTTGTGCTTGCGGTCCTCACTGGCGCTCCATCGATCGAGTCAGGATTTTGGTACGAGATAAATCTCGCGGTTCCCGGCGAATCGAATCTGGTTCGATTCGGGCGTCGGCCAGAATGTCAAATCTGCGGGGACCTATTGTGACCGAACCCGTATCCGTCATCGTTCTTCCGCAAAGCCGCGTGCGTCTGCACGAGATGGCCATTCGGCAGGATGGGGCTGAATGGATAACGGGCAGACTCGACACGCGCCGGTTTGTGGCGCTGCCCCGCGCAGGAGTGGTCGCGATCGGATTGTTCCAGGCTGGCTGTACGATCGAGGGAACGGCCACTGAGATTGCTCAGACCGAACGTTGCACATTCGATGTGCTCTCCTTCGCTCGGGATTTGGTGGCGTTGGGTTTTGTCGCCGACATTGATGGTTGTCCGGTCGCCTGCGAGCCAGCCCTTCCCGCGTCGCTACCCCGGATTCGACCCGAACATGTCCGATTCGCTTTGAGTCCTGTCTTCCCTGTCCTCTTCGGTTGCCTGATGATGGTGGCAACCGCCACACTCGCGCTCCGGCCCGATCTGCTGCCCAGTTTTCACCAACTGCTGTGGTCCCCGCGAGGAAGTTCGGTATTGGCGCTGAGCGCAGGGGCCGGATGGATGTTCGTGTATGTCCACGAGCTGGCTCACTTCATCACCGCCCGCGCGGCAGGCGTGCACGCTCGGATCCAATTGAGCACCCGGCTGCAGTTCTTGACTGCCGAAACCGACATCAGCGGTATTGAATTCGCTCCGCGCAGCCACCGGCTTACTGCATATCTGGCAGGTATGGCGACGAATCTGTCGATCGCGGCGGTCGCGATCCTGATTCAGGCGACGACGAGCCCAGCGACCACACTGCATAGGATCCTGGCCGCAACAACGGTGATCGCGTTGATGCCATTGCCGTTCGAGTTCATGGTATTCATGCGCACCGATGTGTATTACGTGCTGCAAGACCTCTTGGCCTGCCGCAACCTCTTCGGCGACGGCACCGCATATGCCCGCTATCTCGGAAACCGGTTGCGGCACATAGTTTTCAGATCAGCCGCTGGGACGGTCGACCCTAGTTTCATTTTGCCCCAAAACGAACGGCGAGCGGTGCGGATCTATAGCGTCGCCCTAGTCCTCGGAACGCTGCTCTGTCTCGCCGGGATGGCTACGTTCACTGCCCCCGTCGACCTAATGTTGATCTCACACGCGGTGACCCGTATCGGCCCAGGCCAATCGCTGATAACCAACCTCGACAGCGTCGTCGTCTTGCTCATTCTCTGCAGTTTGCACGCAGCATGGACCGTAACGTGGTGGCGACGCCACGGTGCGTCGATCGCGCGCTGGAGACAGTCGTCGCGAGCGCGCGGCCGCGGACACGGTAGTACGTAGGTAGATATGTGATCCAGACTGATTGCGAGCTTTCGGGTAGCGAATACCCACGACCCGCCAGGGTTGAGGCGCGTTCGATTACGTTGGTGCTTGAAACGAACTTTCAGAGCTTCTTCATCCTAGACTGGTACGTGAGCGCACCACTCAGCGCACCGACTCCACCCACCCGCAAGGCCCCCGAGAAGCAGGGCTTCGGCAGAGACGACTTCCACATCGACTTCGACCGCCGACAGGTGACCTGTCCCCAAGGCCAGGTCAGCAAGGGATGGCACGGCCCCTACCCGACGTCATCGCCCACCGCGGCCCCGCTGGTCGTGGCACGATTCACCAAAGCCCAGTGCCAGCCATGCCCGGTCCGCAGCAAGTGCACTACCTCCCGCGAAAGCGCCCGCCACGTGGATTTCCTCCGCAAGAACTCCTCGACCTGCAGGTGCGGGCCCGCACCGAGCAGCAGAGCCCGGCCTGGCGCACACGGTACGTGGTCCGTTCCGGCATCGAGGGCACCATCTGCGAATTCGCTCACGGGCATGGCGCGAGACGATGCCGGTATCGCGGCCAGACCAAAGCCCACTTACAGCACGTGTTCACTGCCGTCGCCGTGAACATCGAACGCCTCAGCGCAGGACCGCCACCAGACGAACCATCCCCATCCCGCCTGCCAACGTCCTTCCAAAATTCCTGGACCAGAACGGAATTCCCAGACTGAGGTTCTGGCGGGCAGTCAGCAGCTAATCTTGCAATTCACAAGATCACCGACAGAGTCAAGCTGAGGTCGGTGAAGGCTTCGGCTACGAATAGAAGCTTTCGTTCGAGGCGATTGCGACGCTGTTTTCTCCCCGCGTTCAGCGAGTGCTGCCTCGCGCGCCCATCCTCATCGATACCTACGCCCGTGTTGTCGCCACCGACGTGGTGTCGATTGCGGAGTATCTCGACGAGATCTCTCCGACATCTGGAGTGCGTGCTGGTATGAGCTCGACGTAACGCGAGACGATCCAGGCATTTGTGCCTGGGCCACGCATGGTCTGGTGCTGCTGACGAACGGCCCACCCATGCGAAAGCTCTCTGCGCGTGTCGACGCCGGGGCAGATCACCAGAATGGGCCGTCGCTTGACAGTTAGCAGAATCGGCAGTCTGCCGGACGCAACCTGGATCATCAGCTCTCGGTTCACTCATGGAGAAGCTGCGATCAGTGCTGTGTGTCGTGCTTCCGCTCGCCGGGCCACGCGTTGAAGGTCTTGTCCAGCTGGTGGCGATCAGGTTCTCGGAAGTCGAGTCGTTCTGTTGGTCTCAGGGTGATACGTCATGCAGTTTGAAAGATCCGCCAACATACCGAAAAAGCGCCTTTTGCAATGTGGAATGTGGATGTCGGGACGCATGATTCGCTGATGAGCTATGGCATGGCGGTCTTGGAGGGTGCACAGCCGAGTGACGACAGGGAAGCCGATGGTATCTATTGCAACCTCGTCGAGCGTTATCCGAGAGCAGACCAGGAGTCGCCCACTCGAAAACCAGGGCCTTTATTGCAGCGCTTATGCTCGGCTGGCCCGAGCCGGATGACAGCGGTGATAGCCCGTGGGCCGCTAGCGGGACCGGAGAGATGAGCGGCAGCATGCTATGTATCAACGTCGGGTACGACCGCAGTGTCGAGGTGTCCGCGTTCGTGGCGGACATGGCGAGGCGCCGCAGGCAAGTCTGTTTCGATCTTCAACGGGGCCGACTCCGGTCATGAAATTATTGTTATTCGTCGAACGTTCGAGCGGAGTACGTCGTGCTCGGAATTCGATTGCGAATCTATGGTCTAGAGAAACCACGGTACTCAGCCGGCAATCAAGATCGGTTACCGGAAAAGCGCGGTCTGCGTATGGGTGGTTCCGCCCTCGTGTGATCGTGGTACAGCCGCTTCAACATATGTATCGAAAATTGCTGCTCCAGGATTCGGTGCGGCTCGGTGTTCTCGTCCGCATGTATGCGCGCTGGTGGAACGCTTCGCCGATGCGGCGCAGGATCGTGTGGACTCTGGCCACGTTGTGCGTGCTCGCTATTGTCCCCGGCGCTCTAGGCGCGATAGCGCGAGCCCAAACCGGGTCGACCACCACCGAGTCCTCGCTGGATGCACTGAGCTGGATGAACATCCACGACACGGCGGGTGTCCCACTAACCGATTACACTTTCGCCACCGACCACGGTGGCGTTCTGCATCCGGTAGCGACCATCCTATCGGTGATATTGGGTCTCGAATTCATCGGCTACCTCGTCATCGTGACCTCTGCTGTATGGATGATCGGTTATGCGGTGAGTTTCCAGTGGCTGGACCCGATCGGCCGGGCGCTGACTGCTGTTGCCCGCCGTCTGACTGGTCAGATCGCGACTCCTATTATCTTGATCACTGCGGCGTCCATCGGCGCGTTCTTCGTTGCGTGGTTTATCGTGCGTGGCTACTACGCCAAGGCAACCCTGCAGGTCGTGACTATGCTGATAGTGGCGGTTCTCGGTCCAATTACACTGGCCGACCCGCTGGAGGACGTGTTGTCTTCGCACGGCTTGCTCGCGCGGGGCCGCGACCTGGGTATCTCGGTCGCCGTCGGCCTTTTTGGAGGATCGACGTCCCAGCCCGATCAACTCGTGATCGGGCTGCAGGGCGAACTGGCGGATAACTTCGCTCGGAAGCCGTTGCAGGTATGGAACTTCGGTCACGTCGTCGACGAGTCGCCTCGCTGCCGAGCGGCGTGGACGGCTGGCATCGAGTCGGGCCATGAGTCCCAGGTCTTGGACGGCATCCGACAGTGCGGTGATTCGACGGCCTACGCTAAAGCTCGCAACCCGAGTCTGGGACAGGTGGGATCGGGCCTGATGTTACTTGTTTGCGCGGCCATTCTGCTGTGCTTCGGGCAATACCTGGGGTTAAAGATAATCTGGGCTGCATTGGACTCAATTTACTACTCATTCAGAGCCATTTTCGGGCTCGCCGCAGGCGGATTCATCTACGGTCCGACACAGACTGCGCTACTCCGCGATATTGTTGATATTTTCATCGCGGCGGCGCGGATGACCTTGTTCATCATTTTCCTGGGAATTTATGTACAGTTCCTCGGCGCGCTCTTCGAGCAAGCTCAGGGTCACGTCATGACTGTGCTCGTGCTCGGTGCCAATGCGGAGTTTGTTGGCATTGTACAGTTGCGACATCTCAATGCCAGTCTGTCACGGGGCTCGAATTGGGTCACCAACCGGTTCGCTCTTGCCATACAAAATAGTGGACGCAGCTCCGGTGCGGGTGGTGGCACTGCGCTGGGAATGGGATATACGAATGTCCGGTCACAGTCGGGCGCGAAACTGCTCTTTGCAGTTTCGGCGCTGAATGCGGTCAATACTTCCCCGATTACCGGTTGGCTCGCCGGCGGCACCAAGAATCCGTTGGACCCGTTGGCTCGGGGTCGGCGACGTGTCGATCGCACAAATATCGAAGTTGCTCCGATGCAGCTCGATTTTCAGCGCTGGCAGACGATGGCCCGGGAGAACTGGCGACTGAAAGCGTGGGCCCGTGCAGAGAAAGCCGGAGGGATCCACAATGAGCTGGGGCTCCAGAACGCGCTCGATGGGCTCGGTGACAGCCGGGTTCCTGATACGTTTGTGGCCAGCACATTGCTGAGCTTAGGGGCAACTAACGCTGCTGTAAGCAATGGGCAACGTGCGATCGCTGTCCAGAATGCCAGCATGTCGCGCAACCCTTACGGCTTCGTGCCGCTGCAGAAGGCTTTGGCCGCCGCGCGGGCGGTCGAGAATCATGTTGATGACCCGGCCCATGCTGTGTTCGCTGCACAGGCGCTCGTTTCGGCAAACAACTTCCTCAGGCATACGAATGCGCCGGCAGCTGGCTCGACGGATGTCGACCATGCCTTTGTGGCAAGAGTGCTGGCATTGTCGGATTCCGAGATCGCCCTGCGTAGCCAGATTTTGCCGGACGAATGGAACAGCGCGAGCCGGGATACTCGGTGGGCTATCGGTGACAAGCTGGCAACAGACCATCAAGCTACAGCGGCGGCATATTGGGAGGCACTCAACGATCCCAACCGCACACTACCCTTGGAGCGCTACCGCCTTGAGCTGATGAACTCCGCCCGACGGATATCCAACCTCGATCACCTCGAACCCGACACGGGGCTCGATCCGTGGGACCCCTAATTCCGGCTCCGCCGCTTCGGATATGTCTCGCCCGCAACCCACTAGCGTTGTGGGGACCATTTCGCGATTTCTCGTCGTCATCGTCGCCGACGACACCCGCGACGATGCGGCGGCTGGGTCGACCGCTGCAAACAGGCACAGTGTCCGGACAGGCGTGGTTGGCGGGCTTCGTCGCTGGACGAAGTGACCGATGAACGGCGTTGCGGTTGCATGAGGGTGGCCCACTGCGCAGCAGCGCTCGGACTGAGTGCTGTGTGAGCTGTACACGATCCGTGGTGAGATTCGTGCTGCAAGGAGCAAGCCAAGCTCGGCCCATGCGCTCATCTGAGTTTCTATGGGCCGGATCACCGCGGTTGAGGGCCACTCCCACACCAGCCTGCATGCCATCGGAAATGGGTTCGCGGTTCAGCTCACCCAGGCGGGCGCGGTGCTGCGTGGAGAGCACGGCCACGCCGATGCTGCCGCCTGTCTGCCGAAGCGCTTGCAGCAGAGCCGATCCCGAGCCGGCGTGCTCCGCGGTGAGATCGATGGCCAGCCTGTGGCGGAGGGCATCACGAACCCGATACCAATGCCGAGCAGCACTATTGTGGCGGCCGCGATACCGTAGGAGATGGCGACCGTGATTAGGGCCCCGGCGTGAGACCCGCTGCAAGCAAGGCGAACCCGGCGGTGTGAACCGTCGGGTTGGGACCGCTGACCTAGAGGACGATGGTTCCCATCATGTCGAAGCGTTACCCGCCCGAGGGTCGTGAGAAGGCCGTTCGGCTGGTCTCGGAGCACCTCGATTAATACGAGTCCCCGTATGCCGCGGCGAAGGCGGTCGGCCCGAGGGGCGGTGTGCACTACAAGACATTGCGGGTGTGGGTGAAAAGGCCCTGGCCGAGAGAACACGCTCGGGCGGCAAGTGCAGGTCGGATTTTGCTGCTGCCGAGCGTGAGGAACTGGCGCGGCTGCCTAGGGAGAACGAGAACTCGAGCAGGCCAACGAGATTCTGGAGCTGGCCTCGATTTTTTCGCCCCGGAGCTCGACCCCGAGAAGCCACCGATCGTCGGGTTGATCGACGAGGACCGCCAGGTCTATGGTGTCGAGTCGATCTGCGGAGCGCTTTCGGCGTGCCGCGGGCGCGTGCCCGCCAGCGCGCAGTCGGGCACGTCATCTATCAGACACTGATCAGCGAGCGCCGCGCCGAGGTTGCCGATCGCGCGGTACCGACCACTGGGAGGGTGGCCTCATCATCGGAGCCGACGGCTGGGCTGTCGGCACGCTCGTCGAGCGCAGCACAAGGTTCACGATGCTGGTCCATCTGCCTCGCAGGGTGGGCCCGTGCTGGCCGGGCTACGGCGCTGAGGCCATGCGCGAGGCATTGGCTGGCCGAACAGATGGCCACGTTGCCTGCGATTCTGCGTCGCTCGCTCACCTGGGACCCCGGCAAGGATCTCGCTGAGAACGTCCGTTTTACTGTCGACACCGGTATCGCCGTCTACTTCGCCCATCTGCACTCGCCCTGGCAGTGGGGAACCAACAAGAACGCGAATGGTCTTCTGCGCCAGTACTTTCAGAAGGGCTCAGGCCTGTCCGGATGGATGGCGAGCGAGAACGGTTGGTCGTTACGGCACTGAATGCCAGACCTGCAAGACTCTCGGCTGGAAGACACGCGCTGAAGCACTCGACCATCATCAACAATCCCTCCGAGAGGCCGGTGTTGCGACGACCGGTTGAGTCCAGGAAAGTATCGTGCCTGGGAGTTGTTCAGCCGGACCGACTTCGTTGGCCTTATCCCCGGGCCGCGCGGGACTCGGGGATGGCCCGTGATAAGAGATCCGCAACGCTACGCAGCCCGAACGCGGTCGCCACCGCTCGCAGATCATCCAGCGTCAACGCCGAGGGGGGTGCAGGCAGTGATACGACATTGTGATCGCTATCAGCGCGGCGTGTCATTGAGAATCCTCAAGGTAGTTGACCAGGATGGGCCCCGATCGTCATACACACAGTGGCCGAACAACATCCGCTGAAATGCCCGATCAGTTTCACTGAAAGGACTGCCGGGCCGGTGATGCCGGCACCGAGGATTTGGTTCAATTCGGATACGACGTTGTGCGCTAGGGCATCGGCAAGTCGACGACGCCGCCGACATGGACAGGTTTCGCGCGTTGTTCGACTTCGCCTGAACTATTCGCACTGGGGATACAACACAGCGCCACCCGGCGCGCAGTGTCTCCATGCACCGGACTCTCCGCGGTATCTTCCGCCAGGTGTGGCTGGCCTGGCTCCAGGGCAGGGTTCGTATTGCCGCGGTTCCGATCGGGTGATCGGCACTCTGGCGAGGTTGAACAAACTTGATCCCGGCCGCCGACGACCTGCGCCACCGACGAGTGTGGTAAGTACGGCGTCGACGGACGTTCTTCCACCTCCAGCGATTCGTAGCAATGGTTTGTTTGCTTTGGCTTGGGCCAGCAGTTGTCGGGCCAGTTTCTTGGTGTCCACCTCGTCGTCGGTCACGGTGTCGAGTGTCTCCGACATCAGTCGGTCCTTCCTGTCGAACAATCAGGTTCGGCTGATCGGACCGAGATCAAGGTCCGCCGTTATCCCGACAACCGATATGCGGCCGGATGGGTGCCGATGACTTTCGCTCTGGGATCGCCTCTATATGAGTAGGAGGTGGTCGCGATGACCAGAGCGGTCGTTATCCCGGAACAGGCACGCGGCGAAGAGGCAGGCGTGCGTGATCGGGAATTGATCGACCAGGTGTTCGCGGCGGACACGGGCGTGCTGCCGTGTTCTCTGCAGTCTGCGGCGAGGTCCGCGCGAGTTTAGCGAATGCCAGTTAGCCGCGCGTACCAATCGCTCGTGACCCTCCCGACCCTTGGACAGGAGAATGATAATGAGTTCATCGCAGCAGCCGCAGACGACGGCGGTGGTCACCGGAGCCAGCCGCGGTTTCGGATTGGGGATCGCCGCAGCGCTGATCGACCGAGGTCACCGGGTCGTCGGCGTCGCACGCACCGCCGAGGCGTTGGCGGACCTGCGCCGGGAATTGGGTGTGGCGTTCATCCCGGTGGTTGCCGACGCGGCCGACGCGGAGACCGCCCGCATCCTGATCGAGCAATACCAACCCACACTGCTCGTGCTCAACGCGGGCGCGACGCCCGTCACTGGCACCGTGCACGAACAATCGTGGGAATCGTTCAGCCGCAACTGGCACGTTGACACCCAACATGCTTTCCACTGGATCCGAGCGGCGCTGCGACAGCCACTGGCGCCCGACAGCCTGGTGGTGGCGATGTCCAGCGGCGCCGCGCTGCGCGGCTCACCACTGAGCGGCGGATACGCGGGCGCGAAGGCGATGATCCGATTCCTCGCCTCATACGCCGCGGACGAATCCCGCCGCGCTGCCCTTGGTATCCGCTTCGCCACCGTACTGCCGCAACTCACGCCTGCCACCGAACTCGGCGCCGCCGGTGTCGCGGCCTACGCCCAGCGCCAAGGAATCGACATCGCCACATTCGCGACAGCACTCGAACCGCTGCTCACGCCGGCCACCGTCGGCGCCGAGATCGCGCGGCTGTGCCAGGACACAGGCAACCGGGACGAGCACCGGGTATACGAGCTCACCGGCCACGGACTTCACGCAATGGCGTGAATAACCAGAAAGAGAAGGTTATGTTGCTGGAAAACAAGAACGTAGTCGTTTACGGCGCTGGCGGAGCGGTCGGCAGCGCGGTCGCCCGCGGATTCGCCCACGAAGGTGCAAGGGTCTTCCTGACCGGGCGAAATCTCGACATCCTCAACACGGTCGCAAAGGAGATCTCCGCCGCGGGCGGAGCCGTCGAGACCGCTGTGGTCGACGCCCGGGACGAGAAATCCGTCGTCGAACACCTCGACGTCGTCGTCGACGAGGCCGGCGGCATCGACGTATCGTTCAATGCGATCGGAATTTCACCACAGGGACTGCAGGGAGTCCCCCTCACCGAACTGCCGGTCGATGATTTCATGCGGCCGATCGCAACCTATGCCCAGGCTCATTTCGTGACTGCGAAATCCGCCGCGCGGCATATGATTCCACGGCGTTCGGGGGTGATCATGATGCACACACCCGAACCGGCCCGACTGCCCCTGCCCCTGGTGGGCGGCATGAGTGTCGGCTGGGCGGCGCTGGAGGGTCTCAACCGCGCACTCTCCGCGGAATGGGCACAGCACGGCGTTCGTGCGATCTGCCTGCGCACCACAGGCATGGTGGAGACGCCGGTCATCGACATCGTCTATGGGCTACACGCCGATGCGTTGGGTATTACGAAGGACCAATTCACTGAAGTCGCGAGTGCGATGAGTCACCGCAAACGCCCAACCACGCTGGCTGAACTCACGGAGGTGGCGGTATTCCTCGCCTCCGACCGGGCATCGGCGATGACCGGAACCGTCGCCAATCTGACCGGCGGAATCATCGTCGACTGACCACGACAAGCCCCAGCCGCCGCACACCACACCGGCGGTCGGGGCACCCCAAACAGAGGAGCAAGCAATGAACGATCTACTCGCGACCGCGGTCGCCGCGCACGGTGGCTTGGACCGGTGGAATCGGATCCGGGCGGTCCGGGTCGGGGCAGCCATCACCGGGGCCTTCTGGCAGATCAAGGGCAAGGATGACGCGCTAACGAACATTCGCTTCGAGGTGGACACCACACGGGAGCGGCTGACTATGGACTTCGTCGGTCAAGACCGACGTTCGGTCTTCGAGCCCGACCGGGTTGTCCTACAGCAACCCGACGGCACGGTTGTCGACGCGCGTGATGATCCGGAGCGGTCGTTCGACGGCCACCAGTTCCAGACGCCATGGGACGACCTACATCTCGCGTATTTCACCGGGGAAGCACTGTGGACTTATTTGAATACGCCCTTCCTGTTGACCTGGCCGGGGTTCGTCTGCGAAGAGATCGCGCCCATCGAGGCCAACGGTGAAACATGGCGGCGGTTGGAGGTGATCTTCCCCGACCACATCAAGAGCCACACCCGCAGCCAGGTGTTCTGCTTCGGCCCGGATGGGCTACTGCGTCGCCATGACTTCACCATCGACATCGTCGACCGAGCCACCGAGTCACAGCTTTACGCCGCCGACTACCGCGACATCGACGGCATCATCATCCCAGCTACGCGACGGGCCTACGTCCCAGGCACCGACGACAAGGTCGTCATGGTCGCCATCGACATGGCAGAAATAGCCGTCCATTGACCCGAATCCCTTTCTGCACAAGGACATCACGATGAACAACAGCTACCGAGCCCCAGCCGTCACGCCCGCGGAGTGGGAGGCCGCCCGCTTGCAGCTGTTGGCGAAGGAGAAAGACCTGACTCGCGCTCGGGACGCCCTAGCCGCTGACCGCAGGCGGATGCCGTGGCTGAAGGTGGACCAGGAATACCTCTTCGACGGGCCGAACGGAACCGCCCGCCTGCCCGACCTCTTCGAGGGCCGCCGTCAGCTGCTGCTCTACCGCGCCTTCTTCGAGCCTGGCGTGTCCGGCTGGCCCGACCACGCCTGCGTCGGCTGCTCGCTGATGGCCGACCAGGTCGCCCATCTCGCGCATCTCAACGCCCGCGACACCACCCTGGCCTTCGCCTCACGCGCGCCGCAACCCGATATCGAACGGGTGAAAGCGCGCATGGGCTGGGCCATACCCTGGTACACGATCACGGATAGCTTCGACACCGACTTCGGTGTGGCCGAATGGTACGGCACGAACGCCTTCATCCGCGACGGCGACAGTGTCTACCGCACCTACTTCATCAACGAGCGCGAACACGAACCGATGGGAGGGACCTTGAATTCCCTCGACTTCACCGCACTCGGACGCCAAGAAGACTGGGAGGAATCCCCAGAGGGATACCCCCAAGTGCCGCGATACTCATGGCTGAACCGACACGATGAATACGGCCCGACCGAGCCATCCAGCCACCCCGTCACCGTCGAGCCGAAATGCGACCACTGACGACCGACCAGACGACGACCGGCACACCGGCGACGTGCCGGTCGTCGTCGCGGCGATCGTCGCTACGACCGACCGGACCCACGAAAAGCCTTGACTATCGGCTCCTCCGGAGGCCACATCACGACAGCCACAACAGGATCGGAGGATCATGCACACAGTGACTGAGACCAAGACCGGCAAAGAGGATTTCGGACGGCTGAGCGAACCGTTCCGACGCGAGCTGCTCGCCTACTGCTACCGCATGCTTGGTTCGGTCGAGGAGGCCGAAGAAGTGGTTCAGGACGTCTATCTCGACGCTTGGCGGGCATACGACAGGTTCGAGGGCCGATCGTCGTTGCGCACTTGGCTCTACCGCATCGCGACCCGGGCGTGTTTCAAAGCGTTGGAGAAAAGCAGACGCAGGCCGCTGCCTGCCGATCTCGGCGACCCCGAGACAAACCCGGGGGCCAGGCTAGTCGAGCGAACTCCGGAGGTGTTGTGGCTCCAGCCGATACCCGACTTCCTGTTCACCGCCGCACCGACCGACCCGGCAACTGTCGTGGTGCAACGGCAGACCATGCGGCTCGCCTTGATGGGGGCACTCCAACATCTACCGCCGCGACAACGAGCCGTGCTGATCCTGCGCGACGTGCTGCAGTGGCGGACCACCGAGGTCGCGGAACTATTGGAGATGACAACAGCGGCGGTCAACAGCGCGCTGCAGCGAGCACGAGACCAGGTTCCGCTCAGCGAGGACGGTCTGACCGAACCGGCCGAGCCACGGCAGCGGGCACTGCTCGACCGATACGTCAGTGCCTTCGAAACCGCGGACGTCGATCAACTCGTCGCGGTATTGACCGAAGACGCACGATGGGAAATGCCGCCAATCGCGACCTGGTTCGAAGGTCGCGAAACGATCGTCGCCTTCCTGGCCAGACAGATGCGGATTATCGGTCCAGCCGAATTGGTCGCCACCTCCGCCAATGGACAGCCCGCCTTCGCGGTGTACGCCCGCGGCCACGATGGTGCGTACCACCCACACGCACTGCACGTATTGACAATCACCGCCGAGGGGGTCAGCAGGATCGTCGCGTTCCACGGCTCCGGGCTGTTTCCGCTGTTCGGACTCTGACCAGGCAAGAGCATGTCCGAACAGGAAAACACCGCTCAGCACGACGCCGCGCTACACGCACAGCTGCGGCTGTTCTGCGAACTCATGCTCGGTTCAGTCGACGCCGCCGACTGCATGATTCAGCAGATTTACCGTCGTGCACTCGATTACCACGACGAGCAAGACAATCGGCCATCGAAACGCGTTCAACTGTTCCGTATTGCAGCAGATCTCTGTGGCGTCCGCCCGGAACAGACACTGCTACCCCCTAGGCGACGACATCGGCGAGAATAGCTCACCGCCGGACGCGCTCATGAGAGCCGGTGCGTGAGGAGTTCGGCCAGTTCGTCGTCAAAGAGTCCGTCCAGCCCACGGTCTCCGCCAGCCTGGTGAGCGCGTGCCAGCGGTATTGCCTGGATGAGCGCCGCATCTCATGCAGCCCGGGTACCATGCGCGAGCCGATCCCGCTGATCACATGGCTGGCCTCGCGACGCACGAAGCCCACGGGATCAGCGAGCAGTGGAAGCAGCGCGGGAAGCTGTGAGAGTGACTCCTCGGTCAGTCGCCGAAAGACCCCGCAGGCCGAGTAGCGCACATCCGGGTCCTCGTCGGCCAGCAGTGGAAGCACCACGGGAACGTATGGCACGGCCCCGGTGCCCAAAGGCCACGACGCACGCCCACGACCGCACATTACGACTTTCATGGTGCAGCAACGGAACGAACATATTCCGGTCTGATTCCCGAAGCCGCTTGAGCGCCTCGCCGATAGGGTTCCTCCGTGATGGGCCCCGTTGTGGGCCCGAGACGATGTGCCGTTCGCGAGCGCCAGACCATCCTGGTCACTGCGGCCTGCACCCGCGCGGATACCCGAAGGTAAATGCCCGGTGATTCCAAAGTCTCCGGACATGCCATGCGATTCATACCTCCCGAACTGATCAGGATCTACGGTTTGGGTAGCGATGGTTCCCGAGCTAGAGCGTGAGATCGGTGAGGGGCGTGGCGCGATCAGTCAAGTGGCCCGGGATTTTGGTGTGCACAAGGAGGCGCTAGTTCGAAACGTCCGGCGTGGAGGCGGGTCACCAGCTCCTTGTGGCCGACGATTACCAGGCGCGGAGTGCGATCGGTCAGGACCGCGTTTTCCTTGGTTGGTGGCACGCCAGTTTGTCGTGCCGTCGACATGGTTACAGGTTGCTCCGAACACTGGCTGGCCTAGAGATGAAAAGCAGGGCGCAGGCTGCCGCGACGGCGCTCGCGAGCATGAACACACGAGTCAGGTTGAACGCATGTAGGACCTCATTTGGTGCTGGTGTGCCGAGGATCGCGACGAAAGCCGCGACGCCGATGGTGGCGCCGATCTGCCGGAACATCGTCTGCGCGCCGATGCCCGTGGCCAGGCGCGCTGGTGACAGCGTCGAGGTTGCCGCGACTGTGAAGGCAGGCAGCACCAATCCGACTCCAGCTCCACCTATCAGCGCGCCGGGCAACAGTCCGGCGAGAAAATTCGGCTGTAGGCCAACGAGACCGAGCCACAGCAGTACGCCCGCACCGAACATCAGTGCCCCGGCTCCACCTACTAGTCCAGGCCCGAAACGACGCACCAGCCGGGCGGACACGGGTGCACAGACAGCCGCAGCGAGTGGACCTGGTGTCAGGGCAAGTCCGGCGGTGATCGGCGAATAGTGCCACACATCGGTCAGGAAGATCACATTGCTGATCAGCATGGCGCTGAACGCCGCGAAGAATAGGGCTCCCGAGAGAGTTGCGAGCGCGAAGGCTGGCACTCGCAGAATGGACAACTCGAGAACTGGCGCGGCGTATTGACGGGAGCGAACCACAAACGCGACTGACAGCGCAGCACTCATTGCTAAAATCGAGATCGCAGCCGAATTCCATTGCCACTCCGGTCCTTTCACTAGCCCGAGAGTCGCGAGTGCGACAGCGGCAGTAAGGAGGATGGTGCCGAGAGCGTCGGGCATCTTCGGGCGTTCGGGGTCGCGAAATTCGGTTAGCATGCGAGAACCGAGTATCGCCGCGACCAGGGCAACGGGGATATTGATGAGAAAGATCCAGTGCCAACTGACTTCAGTGAGTAGTCCGCCTATGACGGGGCCGGTCGCCGCACCGACCGCGCCGATCGCGGCCCAACCCCCGATGACGACTGGCCGTCGCTCGGGTTTTACGAGGGGAAGCACCAGTCCGAGCGAGGTGGGAGTCACGGCGGCGGCGCCGACCGCCTGGATGACACGTGCAGTGATGAGAACGGGCAAGGATGGCGCGACCGCACACAGCGCGGAGCCGAGACCGAAAATGGTAATCCCGCCGACGAATACGACACGCCGCCCAAGGACGTCTCCGAGTTTGCCTGCGGGAACTAATAGTGCCGCGAAGACAATCGCATACGCGCTAAGTACCCAGGACACATCTGAGATAGTTGCCGGTGCGAATGCCGCCTGTATCGCTGGGAACGCGATATTGACGATAAAGAGGTCGAGCTGGGCCAAGAACACCGCGGTCGCGACGATCGCAAACGAGACGGCGAAGGAACGTTGGGCGGTCTGTGTGGGCATCAGTTCACCCACCGTCGAGCGGCCGCCAGTGTACGGGCACACGGCAGTGTCGAATCGAACTTGTTTGCCCGACCGCGGCGGTGCGGTGAGGTCGCAACAAGCGAGACAGCAGCCAAAGATGATGTGCCCATGACGATTTCGAGCGAGAGGGCGGGAGTCGGCGGTCGCGGGTGAAATGGGCCCATCGCAAACGGTGCGCCTTCCACAGTTATCCCTGCGCTGATCGCTATCGCCGGAACCGGCTGGTCTTCGAGAGCGGTCGTCACCACAGCTTCTCCTGAAGTCACTTGTAAATTACAAGTCACTCTAGGCGTGGTAACTTCAATAGTGCAAGTGACTCTGATCGGAGAAGGAGTATGGCCGAAGCGGGGGAGCGGCGCTCGAATTGTGCGATCGCTGGGACTCTGGACATCCTCGGGGACCGGTGGTCGCTGCTAATTGTGCGCGACCTGCTATTTCAGGGCGACCTGCGATACGGTGACTTCATGTCGGCGGGCGAGGTGATTCCGACCAATACACTGGCTGATCGCCTGCGGCGCCTTGAATCCTCCGGGATCGTCGAGCGATCGGCATATCAACAGAACCCGCCGCGCTACTTCTACCGGTTGACTCCCAAGGGGCGCGAACTCGGCCCTGTCTTGAGGGCCATGGCGACGTGGGGGATGCGGCATCTACAGGGGACGCGCAGCCTCCTGAGTGACTAGCGCCGGCAGATGGACAGGGTTGAGCCCGTCCGCAGAAACGGATGGCGACAACGGTTGAAGGACCTCGAACGCGAAAACTCCACCTTGAAAAGGCTTCTCGCCGAAGCCGAGCTGGAGAAGGCAGCGTTGAAGGAGATCGCCAAGGGAAACTTCTAGACCCGGAACGCCGGCGGGCGGCCGTGGCGCACCTGATGCGCGTGCTGGGCCTCAGCGAACGGTTCGCCTGCCGGGTCACCGGGCAACACCGAAGTACCCAACGTCGGCCATCGGCCGACCAGACTGCGACCGATCCTGATGCAGCGCTGCGTGATTGGTTACGCGACTGGGCCAAAGCGCATCCGCGGCAGGGTTTCCGCCGCGCCTATCACGACGCTCGCGGCGAGGGCTGGATGGTCAACCACAAGAAGATCCAACGCCTTTGGCGCGACGAGGGCCTGCGAGTGCCGCAGCGGCGCCGCCGAAAACGCCTGGGCACCTCCACTGCCATGGCGGTGACCGCGAACGCACCGAATCGGGTATGGGCAGTCGATTTCCAATTCGACGCCACCGACGACGGCCGCCCGGTCAAAATCGTCTCGATCGTCGACGAGCACACCCGCGAATGCCTCGGCGGCCTGGTCGAGCGCTCGATCACCGCCGACCGACTCATCGACGAACTCGACCGCATCGCCGTCGACCGCGGCTACCCGGGCGCGCTGCGCTGCGACAACGGCCCCGAACTGGCCTGCCAGGCGATGGCCGACTGGGCGGGTGAACGCGTCGGTTTGGCTTTCATCCCGCCCGGCCAACCCTGGCGCAACGGCTACATCGAATCATTCAACGGTCGCCTGCGCGATGAATGCCTCAACATCAACAGCTTCTGGTCCCTCACCCAGGCAAGGGTCGTAATCAGCGACTGGAAGGACGAATACAACCACCACCGCAGACATTCCGCGCTGGGCTACCAGACCCCGGCCCGATACGCTGCAACCTGCATCCACCGATAACCGGCTCTCACACCCGGTGGACCGAATCACGGGGTCCCGTCAATTTGTAACGTAGCCGGAGTCCGCGTGTCCCCCAAGGCCGTTGAAGGCGAGCAGACCGAACATGATCGACGCTACGCCAGGCGCCCCAGCCAGCACAGCATGATTCATTTATCCGCGGTGAACGGCTGTTGAGCGACATCGAATGTCAGCGCGTCCGCTGTCACCGGGCTGCGGCCCGGACACTATGCCCGAGGGAGTCGCGGTGCGGGTGATCGAGTACGAGGTCACCGAACGCGAGAGTCGCAACCCTGGCCTGATCCGGCTGGTCACTGCAAGACCGCCTATATCCACTAACACGGGCGCGCAAATTAGCGGCATTGGCGCAAACAGGGGGCATTCACCTGCTCCGCCGATTGCTACCGCGTTGCCGGTTCCGCAGTATGGCGGATGTCTAACTGTGGCGGCTTTCCTACCCTCAGTGAGGCTGGGTCCGCGAGAAAGGAGGTCTCAGCGGCTCGGTGGCCCGCACTTTCAAGGGGCTCATGGACTGCTTCGGCGAAGCCGCGGAACGATAGCTGAATCGATGGATCGTGGATGTCGGTACTTGCCATCGTATGCAGCGGCAGAATTCTGTTGCCACCAGGGATCCGGGCCTGGCGATCATTGTCTGGCGCAAGCTATTTCGCTTCCGGCGGACAGCGTGCTTAGTGCTGGTGGTGAGCATGGTACCTGGGTGCACCGCACCCCCATCTCGATTTTTTCCTGATCCGCAGCCGCCCTAGGTGGGGACTTCACCGCCCAGTTCCTTTGGCTGACGCAGCGTCATATCCAGCCGCCTATCAGTCGGCGGCCCGTGGCTGTTCCGGCCTCCGGCCCCAGGCGCCTCCGCCCGTGTAGAGCGCCGTCGCCATCCGTAAACGCCCTCAAAGCAACTTCAATCTGAACTCGCCACTTCAAAAACAGGAAGCCAATAGCTAAACTATGGAAATACGCACGACCGAGGAGGTGACATGGCGAAGCTGAAGATCGGCGACCTACTGCCAACCCGGGACCACGCCGTTCTCGGTGACCACGAGCTCGGTCGGCTCGTCGTTCAGTCACGTCGGGCCGAAGAGCTGGGCCTGGATTCAGTGTGCGCGGGTGACAGCCTCGTGCCCAGGCCGCGCGTGGATCTGTTGCTGGCCGCCGCAGCCCCGACCACTAGAGGCAGTAAGTGATGTATCTACACGGATCTTATTCAACGATCAACCGATCTGGTAGCCAACCGTCATCAACCAGTGCGGCGGAGTCATTGCTTGAGCCGGCACATCTTCTCCAGGCCATATCAGGTCGTTATACCAGTAGCCAACCCCTTGTTGTATGGGCCCGAGACCTCAGCGATTTGCACGCCGAATTGATTTCATTTCGGCTCGATCGGAAGCTGCAGCAACAAGGCCTCGTCTGCGAGAAAGTCCGCACGCGGATCGATCGAATTGTAAAGGAGATCGATACGTGGGCCGCACGATACGTGCCGCGCACGAAAAACGCTCGCAAACACACTCACTCGCTAGGCGAGGTGATCAGCCATATCGCTAAGACTTACGCCGAGGCGTGGTGGACAGTGCTGCACTGCTCGGACGCCGAAACGTGTCATCAGGCATGGTTTCACCTTGGCGAGGCCCGAGAAGGCTACGCAGAAATGGTGAGCGAAATACGAGCACGACACCTTCAATTGCCGCTGGGATGGTGCGGAGTCGAGAGGGGTATCGCATGACACGGTCGTTACACCGCAGGGCGCCCCCGCGAAATCGTCCCAGCATTGCCACGCTCGCGACAGGTCCGATCTAACAGACAGCGCCACCGATCCTCGATGACCCTAAGTGTCGACCGGACACCGGTGCGAAGCACGGCAAGAATAAATCAGTTGTTGATCATATGCGACTACCGGATTGTGAGCTGCAGCTTATCTATTCCGGAGCCCGCCTGTCTCAGGGTGCGTGTGCTTGGCACACTCGCTGCCCCGGCAATGGGGCCGATTGGCGGTTCACAACGGCGTGGACCTCGAGACGGGTATGCACGAGAACATCGTTTAGGCCGATGTCGCCATGAGCGAGAATTCCGATCTGACCGAGACAACCCGAGACGTACACGAAAATGCACCCAAGGTTATGTCGACGAAGACATCCGTCGTGGGCTCGCCGCAGCGGCTACCGCCTGGCCTCGCGAACAAATACACTATTTCATAGGCAGTCCCGAATTAGGTCAGCGACCTCGGCCATAGACTGGCACTCAATCGAGTGAGATGGTTTGTGTGGTGGCGCCGGCAAGTCGATAATGGCCTCGGGCCGGCCAGTTGGAAGTCGGCGATACCACGCCAATAGCTCCGACCACTATTCCGGTTCGGTCGAAGATTGCCTCAGCAATAACGGATTCGCCGAGGACTGTCTCACCGTGCTCGTAGGTGAGCCCCGTCGAAACTCCGCACAGCCGCTCGGCTATTGGGTGCGCCCGTTAGTTCGTTGGGCGTATGCCGCGAGCAGTCGGGGTGCGTGCAGGTCGCGGCAGCCGAGGCGGTGCAGTAGCTGGTTGAGGTCGTCGCGGGTGAAGGTCCAGTCGAATGGGCGGGCAGCGTTGCTGTAGTGATCCTGGAAGGCGAGCAGCCGGGCGGCGACCTCGCGAGGTCGGCGAAGTCGTCGGGGCACAAGGCCTTTCGTTGCACGACCGAGAAGTAGACCGCTACCTGATTCAGCCACGATGCGTGCGCCGGCAGGTGCACCATGTGGGAGTTGGCTAGGCGTCGCTGAGACGTGCCGCTGCTGCCAGTTGCGGTGTGAGGCCCCGTTGTTGCTGATCCAGAGGACCCGCCAGCCGCTGGCACACGGTTCTCGGGTCATCACTTCGTCGGTCACCTGGGGGAGCGGTTCGATGCCGGTGGTGGGCTCGCAGCGGGCGATGACGTCGGCGCGGTGCACGTAGTAGGCGGCGAAATACGGAGCGGGCGCCGGGGGCGGGGACCTCGACGCCGGGGACGTCGATCGGCTGGGCCGACTCAGGCAACAGCAGCGCCGCAAGCGATCTGCCCAGACTCCTACCACAGAAGTCTCAGGCCGCCGCTTTCTGTCGATGGGCCTGGCCTGCGCCACGTTTGCACCGCACGATGTTCGGCCCATGCCCGAATGAGCCGTCGAACATCGTGTGCCCATGGGGGTGTCGTCTCAGCCGGATCTCGCCTGGGAGCGCAGGGTACAGCCGCCACTCCGACCAGCGGGCGGCGATGGCCATCACAGTGGTGTTCGTGCTGGTAAGTGGTTGCGCGAGCCTGACAACGACGCCAACTAGGGCGCGGCCTTGTGGCCGGCCTTCCTATTTTCCTGGTGTGTTGACGGCTGCCCTGCTCCGACGAATTCGACTCGTGCGCGAGTGGTGCTCGGGGTCTCACCGGTGTGTCTGCGGTAGACGCGGCGGAATGCGGCCGGGTCGGCGTAGCCGACGGCGGCGGCTATCGCGTCGACGGGACGGCGGGTGGTGGCCAGCAGGCCGGCAGCGTGGGCGACGCGGAGGCGGTGGACGAATTCGGTGGGGGACATGCCCAGGGAGTCGCGGGTTCGGCGGGCCAGCGTGCGTGGGGAAACCGATGCAGCGGTGGCCAATTCGCGCAGGCTTGCCTGGCGGTCGAGGTTCGCAGTGACATGGTGTTCGACGGCGCGCAGAATGGGATCGGTTGCGCGGAGGTGTTCGAGCACCATATAGCGGGACTGAGACATGCGGGCGTCCAGGACGAGGTAGCGAGCCACGCGGTGGGCCAGGTCCGGGCCGCCGAGGCGGGCCACCACGGCCAGCATCACGTCGGCGTGGGCGAAGGCCGCACCGGCGGTGAGCACCATGCCGCTATCGACGACCATGCGGTCGGCCCGCACGGTCACGTCCGGGAAGCGGTGTGCGAATAGCGGAGCCAGCCACCATGTGGTGGTCGCGTCCCGCCCTGCCAGCAGTCCCGATGCGGCGAGCACGAAGGTCGCCGAGCAAGAGGCGACCACCGTCGCGCCCCCGGCGGCAGCCTGCCGGATCAACTCGACGGCTCGGGCGGTGTCGGGCTGAGTCAGGAGGCGGTCGATGCGCGGCCGGTCGGCCGCGGACGGCCCGGGCATTACGAGCACATCGTCCGGGCCGAATTCCATTGTGTCCACGGCGATCCCGGCCGTGACCGAAATCGATCGTCCGCCGCCAGACCGAACGTGCGCGCCGTCCATCGATACCACACGTTGTGCGAGGAGCAACTCGGAGCGCACGGGCGCGTGGGCGTCCGCAGCGGCCAGCCCAGCGGCGGTATCGATGATGTCGAGCCCGACGCCCAGTGCGCCTTCCAGCACGCCGTCCAGTGCGAGATGCGTAATCATTTGGCAAGAATAGACCGAAGGGTGGCGTTCTGGTCAATGGTGAGGTGGGACGCCCTCCGGCACAGTTTCGACTATGCAGCAACCCTTCGCCGAAGATCCGCGCGACGACCCCCTCGACGACTTCACCGCCCGCTCGATCACTCTCGACAGCGCCACTCGCACGGTGTACGTGAGCGGCACCGGCCCGGCGGTCATCGTCATGGCGGAAATGCCCGGCATCAGTACGGACGTGGCCCGGTTCGCACGCTGGGTGCGCGACGCGGGCCTCACGGTCTACATGCCTTCACTGTTTGGCCGTGATGGGGCCTACCCCGATGCCGCGGAAGGGCGTTCGGTATTCGAGCGCGCATGCGTCAGCGCCGAATTCCGGGCACTCGCGGCCAACCGGTCCAGTCCGGTCACCCGCTGGCTGCGTGCGCTGGCAAATCTCGCCCACCACGAATGCGGTGGTCCGGGTGTCGGGGCGGTCGGCATGTGCTTCACCGGCAATTTCTCGCTGACCATGATGCTCGAGTCGTCGGTGCTGGCACCCGTGCTGTGTCAGCCCGCATTGCCCTTGAACGATCCCGGCGCGCTGGAGATCTCGGCCGGGGAGCTGGCGACCGTGCGCCAACGCATGGAACGCGACGACCTCGTCGTGCGCGCCTACCGATTCGAAGGCGACCGCTTTTGCACCGCGCAACGCTTCGCGGCCTACGAGGCGGCGCTCGGCTCCCGCTTCGAAGGACGAGTGCTGCCCGCCGGGGCCGCCAATCCGTCCCCGCCGCCGTTCTTCGAGCAGTTTGTGGACTGTCCCCACAGTATCGTGACCGCCCACCTCATCGACGCTGCAGGCGAGCCCACCCGCGAGGCGCGCGATGAGATCATCGGCTTTCTCGTCGAGCTGCTCGCCGCGGCGAGCAGCTGAGACTTCACGCTCAACCGCACGCGCCGGCTGGGATGTGAGTGAGTCGTGCGGGAGTGGTGTTGAGTCGATCGAGGACCTGCTGATGTAGATACATCGTTCTCGACGTCGAGAATCAATGTGCAGCAGGAGATTTCGGTGAACCGTCAGCGGGTGTGTGAGCGGATGTAGTAGACGAGAGACGCGTCCGCGAAGATTCAGCAACCGTTGCGCAGCGGCCATCGAGTGGTGTGGTGGGCAAGACTCGGAGTGTCTGATCGACTGTAGGTGTCTCGAATCCGCGCGAAGCGTATAGCTCTGCCTCAAAGTGTCGTCAGGGCGGTTAGCCGTCGCTCTAGTTCGGTTTGCTCGACGACGTTCTGAGTAAGTGAGATAGCCCGCCGATACGCATCAGCCGCTGCTGCTTGGTCGCCGGCCCGGTTGAGCAGGTCGGCGTGGGTGGCGTGCAGTGGCTGGTACCGCTGGAGCGCTGGGTCGGTCAGTAGTGGCCCAAGGAGGTCAAGACCGGCCCGGGGGCCTTCGGCAAACCCGACGGCCGCCGCGTGGTTGACCGCGACTACTGCCGACCGGCTGATCTGGCCAAGTGCGGCGTACAGGTCGGCGATCTGCTCCCAATCAGTGGCGTCCGGGTCGGCGGCCTGGATGTGCAAGGCGGTGATCGCCGCTTGGAGCTGGTACTGGCCGGGCCTGCGGAACCGCATTGCCTTCTCGAGGGCACGCAGCCCGTCTGCGATCTGCGCGTAGTCCCACAGCGAGCGGTCCTGGTCAGCGAGCGCCACGTATCTGCCCGAAACTGCACGGGCGGCCCGACGAGCGTTATGGAGGAGCATCAGTGCAAGCAGTCCCCACGCGTCGGCTTCGTCAGGTATCAGGTCGACGAGTAGCCGTCCCAATCGGATAGCCTCGCCGCACAACTCGCTCCTGGTCAGCTGATCCCCGGCACTGGCGGAATATCCCTCGTTGAAGATCAGGTAAACGACGCGGAGTACGCCACGCAGCCTTGCCGGCAGTTCGTCGTCGGCGGGTACCTGGTACCGAATGTGTGCGTTGGTGATCTTGCTCTTGGCGCGGCTGATTCGCTTGCCCATCGTCGGCTCGGCGACCAGGAACGCGCGAGCAATCTCGGCCGTGGTGAGCCCGCCCAGGGTGCGCAGCGTCAGGGCCACCTGGGCCGATGGGTCCAGGGCTGGGTGGCAGCAGGTGAAGATGAGCCGCAGCCGGCATCGATGATCACGCTTGCCTCGCTTGTAGCTGGATGTTCCTGCTGGTCGAGCCTGATGAGCTCGGCGAGCCGGGCCGCGCGGTCGGCCACCGTGCGGTTTCGGCGCAGCCGGTCGATGGCCCGCCGTCGGGCGGTTACGTTGATCCAGGCAGCCGGATTCCGCGGTATGCCGTCCCGAGGCCAGGCCTCGAGGGCGGCCTCGAACGCGTCTTGTAGCGCGTCCTCGGCCACCTGGAAGTCGCCTGCCTGTCTGATCAGCGTCGCCAGTACGTTCACCCGCTCTTCGCGGAAGACCTGCGCCGCCACCTCAACCAAGCGGATCATCGCCGGTCGGCTCCATGATCGGTCGAATTTCCACCGAGCCATACCGAGCGGTTGGGAACCGCGCGGCGTGCCGCAGCACCTCGTCGAGGTCGTCGCATTTCAACACGTAGAAGCCGACGAGCACCTCCTTGGTGATGGCGAACGGCCCGTCGGTCATCTCGATCTCATCGTCCCGGACCCGGACGGTTGTCGCGGTGTCCGTTCCGTGCAAGGCGCCGTTGGCATCCAGCAGACCAACAGCACGCAGGCCATCGGTAAGCTCCTGCCACAGCGGCAGCTGCGCCCAGCGCTGCCGCTGTGTCGCCTCGTCGCCCTCGGGCGAGTACAACAACACCAAATACCGTGGCATCAATCCTCCTCACGTCGACCGATCCTTTGTTATGCAGACCGGGTCGGGCGCACGAAATCATCGGTCATGCCTGGCAAATGTGATTGGCTTCGACCAGCCAACGGTCCTCCTGGTAGGTCAGAATCCACGTAACCAGGTGCTGTCGGTCGGGAGGAGCCACGGCTGTCCTGGCTGCGGCATGATGTCCGGCCGAGGTCACAGCCGTTACTGGCGATAGTTGTCGAACATCTCGATCACCGGCCTTGAGGTCGTAATCGGCTCGGCTCGGATTCGCACGCTGATCTGTGACAACTTCACACGTGGGCCCGGACGCCTCAAACTATCCGCTCGACGGGATGTGCACCGAGCGCCTCGACGTCGGCTGGACGGTGTGGGCGCCTATCGATGCGAACGAAGTTGTCCTTGCCCGGCGCTGTTCTACGTCGCGCCCGACGGTACCGTCGGGCGGCTCCTTTTCGCGGCTGTCGCAGGACTTGCCGCCGATTTCGCCGACCGCCACCGCGCCCGCCTCACCCGCGCTGTGACATAACGTTCGCGCCACATCAGTCACTTGCTGTGTCTGTGGACGGTTTTCCCGCGGTTGGGAAGATCTGATGACCTGGTGCTCGAGGCATGAAACGCTTCGGAAATCGTGGAAATTCTCGGAAAGCCGCTGTCCAGGAGGTGGAAACCGGCATGTTCCAAGGCGCGGCTGGGCGTGCCCGGCTGGACGAGTTGATGGACGCTGTGCACAAGGGCATGGAGTCCATCGCTGAGGCGCAGGAAGAGCGAGCCAAGCTGACTGCGTCGGCTTCTGACGCGGGTAGCCGGGTGACGGTGACGGTCAACGCCGATGGGATCGTGATCGAGACCCGGTTCGCCGGTGACATCGATGAACTCACCTACGACGAAATCGCCGCTGCCGTCACCAAGGCGGCGCAGCGAGCAGCTGCCGACGTGCGGGCGCAGTCGGAAAGCGTCATGGCCGCCGCCGGTCAGGGCTTCGGAACGATCCCGGAGTTCGACGAAATGGGTGCGGACATCTCCGATTTCACCAGACTTGTCCCACCCGCGCCGGAAGTGTCGCTGTTGCCGCCTCCGGAATCGTCGTCGCGAGTATCAGACGACGACGTGTGGTGAAGATTGCAATAGCTTGTCGCGCTTGAAGAGGTCTCTACGTCGGAAGGTAGGCGAAAGTGGCAGCGAACTTCGACGGCTTGCCGAGTCCAGCGTCCGGCACTCGAGATGAGGTGGTCGGAACTTTGGAAGTCGGCTTCACACTCCGTGGCAGCGAGGTGACGGTCGCGGCATCGAACACCCCGGTCGAGGCCGGTGCGGAGACGCGGGCGCGGGAGTTGGTGTTTCGAATCGGGCAGCAGTTGGCGCAGGTGGGTCCGGCGGGCTGGACCAGGCTGGACGCTGTGTTCGCATTGACGGTTACCGACCGGATCGCCCGAGTCCGCTACAGCGGCTCGGACGGCCGAGTGTTGGAGGTCGCGCCGGAGGAGAAGATCGTGGATTGGGCTCGGAGCCAGCGGGAGTTGATAGCCGAGCTGGAGGGCGAGCCGTGGTGGCGGATGATTCTGGGCTTGTCTGCCGACGGCGAAATCACTGTCGACTTCGATGACGGCGATGAGCCGTTCCCCGCCGACCAGATGTTGTCGCCGGAGTCGTACTTGCTTGACATCGAGGTGTTTCCGCGCAATCGACTGCCGCTGTGGTTGGCTGCCTACATCGCCGATGATGGTGGGCAGCAGCGTCCAGCGAAGCGTGTCGGTTTAGTCGCCGCCCCGAGTTCTGTGGCAGACATGCATGCCGAGCTTGCCGACGAACTTCCGCCGCTGCGTTCGATGCGTTCGCGGTGGGCGACACTCGCGGCCGTGGCGGCTGCGGTGAGGTCGCAGTTCGGGCCGAGGATGCTGCCGTCGATGTGCTGGTTCGAGGGTGAATCGCGCAGTGGCAGCACTGTGTTCGTGCTGCCGGACGGTAGTGCTGTGTTGTCGGGCGGGCTGGGCAACGACCTGGAGTTGGCGGCTGCCTACCGCGGTCTCGCCGCTATGCCGCAGCTGTATCGCGGCGCGCCGTGGTGGGTGGCCGATCAGGTACTGAATGCTCGAGCACAGCAGGGAACTTTGTCGTTCTGTTTCTGGTGGGACAAATCGGGTTGGTATCGGGGCGATTCGCCGCGGCCGTGTGAAGTCGCGGCTGCGTTGCCCGCCATCTGGACGACCGGGGCCGTGCTCGACCGGATTGTGGAGCAGGTGGCACATGACGGCGACGGGCATGTCAGGGTGGCGGCGGAGGCGCTGTTGTCGGCGGCCGACGGGGGCCGGGTCGAGCATCGGCTTCTGCTGGATTTGCTTGCCGATCGGTCGGACTCCGATGTGGACGGGGCATATTACGAATATTTTCTCGCGGGACTTGCCGCGTGATGGTTGTTGGGCATCGTCAGGAGAGTGATATGGCCGATTGGATCAGTGTCGACTTCCACGAAACGAACAAGGTGGCGGATCGGCTGAAGGAGTCGGCCGGCAAACTCGGCGACCTCGGGAAAGGACTTGAAGGCGAGAAGGAGTCATACGAGGCGTCGCCGTGTTGGGGCACCGACGATATCGGGAAGGGCTGTGGGGACAACTACGGCAAGCTGATGAACCAGAACATGAGCCTGTTGGCGAATTTCGAGAAGTCTTTGAGCGAGATTGCCGATCGCCTGAACTACGCGATGTCGGCGCACCAGGCCGTGGAGGGTTCGTCGGCGCAGGCGTTCGCGGAATCGTCGGGCGATCTGACGGCCTGAGGTTTCGCGCTGTGCGATGTTCTGGTGAGGCGTCGTGACAATCGGTGTTCCGTCGTGGTTGGCCGATGTCGCGGATTTTCTCAATTTCGGTACGGAGTTTCCGGATGGGGACGAGGACGCGATCACGCGACTGGGCGATCTCTGGGGGGATTATGCCGACCGGCTCGAAGCGAAGATCGCGGAGATCGAAGACTGGGTGAACCGCGCCGCCGCGACCTACGAGGGCAAGGGGCAGGACGAGTTTCGTCAGGCGTGCAAGGGCTTGCTGCAGGACAAGGCCACCAATCTGCATGCGGTGGTGGCGTCGATGCGTCAAACCCGCGACATGCTGTACAACACCTCGGCGACGGTGGAGTACACGAAGGCTGAGCTGTTGGCGTTCGCGGCGTGGACGGCGTACACAGCGGCGCAGTTGGCATCGACGGTGGCCGGTTCGGCGGCGATTCCCGGTTTGTACGCGGCGGGCCGGGCCATTGTGGTCTCGATTGCCAACTGGGCCAAGAGCACGGTCGCTCGGGACGCGTCGGTGTTGGCCGAGCGGGGGGCGTTGGAGCAGTTGATGGCCAAGGAGCTGGCCCAGTTCGGTTTTGAGGACTTGAAAACTGCGGGCGTGGACGCGTTGAAGGGCGGGTTGCCTAAAATCGGGGCCGACGCGGGCGATCTGGGTGCACAGGCGGGCAAGAATGCCGCCGCGAAGTCGGGTGCCGGGGTGGTCGCGAAGGCAGGCGAGGATGCTGCCGCTAGAGCGGGCGAGGATGCGGCGGCGAAGGCGGGCGGGGATGCTGCCGGTAAGGGCCTTGTCACCAGCGTTTCGGGTCAGGAGGTCGCGGGCGCGGCAGAGAAGCTGTCGTTGAAAAATCTTGTGGCGCAGGGGTTGGTGGCCGGGGGGAAGCAGGCGTTGACGGGTGGGGCGCTGGATGGGGCTATCGAGACGGGACAAATGGCGCTCGGGGACAACAGGAAGCACTTCGACTCTGAGCAGTTCGTTTCCTCGGCGTTGTCGTGGGGCGGTGGCGGGATGGTCGGTCACGTGGTGAGCGCCCCGGCCGCTAGGGCGACCGAGCGTCTGGTTGCGGGCTGGAGCGACCACACCGCCGACGCGGTGCGGCTTGTGAGCGGCGTCGTCGCCGGCACTGTGGGCAGTGTGCCGGGTATGTCACTGGGCGGCGCCGCAGGCACGGCGTTGTTCGGCGGTGGTTTCACGTTTTCAATGAAGCCGGAGCAGTTCCTGCAGATCAGCGTGTTGCATGCGGCCGGCGCGACGTCAGCGAACTTCGCCATCCGAAGGAACTTGGTTGCCGAGGACTTCGGGCAGGTTCATCAGATGTACCGCAACCTGGCGGGCCGGAGCGCGCCCTCGGGTGTGGAGACGCCGACCGAACAGGCGCAGCGGCAGGATTTTCAGCACAGGCTCGCCCAGGAGTATGGCAAAGCAATTGGCCAAGCTGCTCATGGTCAGCAGGTGGGATTGAAGGGTTTCAACCGACTTCGCTCCGAACTCGATGCAAGGCAGGGAGTGACATCGGACCGCCGCACCGGGGCCGTGCCAGCTACCGCTGTCCCCACCGCGGGTCAGGCGGGACAGGCGGGTCAGGCGGGACAGGCGGGACAGGCGGGACAGGCGGGACAGGCGGGACAGGCGGGACGAGCTTCGGGTGCCGGGGCGGCGAACGGGTCGTCCGGCGCGAATTCGGGGTCCGGCAACGGCAATGGGTCCGGTCCGGTTGTGGCGGACAAGGCGGGTTCGGCCGCCCCGGCCGCAGGCAGCGGCCGCCCCGGCGAGCAGGCGGGCGCCGCGGCGACGGCGGCGCACTCGGCCGCGGCTGGTGGCGAGGCCGCCGCGCCGGACGGACGTTCGGCGACCAACGGTCATGTTTCACAAACGCGGAGAGCCCCGGGCGGGGAGCCGGAAGCGTCGGATGGGTCGGCTCTGGGGGTCTCGCCGGGGCCTGTGACGATTCGCGACGCGATGAACACTGTGTTGGCCGCGCGCGATAACGCCGCGCAAGGGTGGCACGACGCGGTGGCGGCGTTGGGTGTGGATCCGGCCACCGCGGACCCGGATGCGGTGGACGCGCTGCGGCGGGCCGCGCTGGATCATCAGCGTTTGCTCGGCAGGGGCGGATCGGTGAGTACGGTGCTGGCTCGGGAAGAGGCGGAACGGGAGCTGCATGAGGCGGTGATCGCGTTGGGCGGTGATCCGGGTGATGTGAAGGGGATGCGCGCGCTGCGGGAGGCGGCAGTGCGGTTCGATGACGCCGGGGACTGGGTGAGGCGGCTCGAGCAGCAGGTGGGCGGCGAGGCCGATCTTCCTGCTGTGAGTGTTTTGTTGGGCGGATTGGTCGAGCGCGCCGAGGCGTCACGCTTGTTCTACGAGGCGACCAAGGGTCTGACCGAGGAACAGGTGTGGCTGCTGCGTTCGGGGGCAGCGCGTTACGACGTTTTCCAGGCGTTGACGAAGATCCTGATCGATCCGCAGGTTCGCGCCGAGTACGCCGCCGAGGGTGCGTCAGAGCTCGCGGATCTGTACGAGGCCGTCGTTCGCTACCACGGCTTACGATCGGAGCCGACTTTCGAGCTCCCGGTCACGGGTGGTCCTGGTCGGCTGCGTCAGTGGTTGCGCGCGATCCTGCCGAGCCAGCTCGGGCCGAACCCCGACGCCCCCGCCACGGACACGCCGGTCGCGGAGATCGTCGCGCGTCTGGCCGTTGAGCCCGCATCCGAGTTCGCGCGGCTGGAGGCGGACTCCGACCGTCGGTTGCGCGCGGCGACCGATGATTTTCAAGCGCGTTTCGAGGCGATGAAGGCCCACGGCCTGAACACCGGCAAGAAGATGTGGCGCGTGCTCGTGTCGGGCCGCGCGGAAGCCGAGGAGGCGCTGCGGGCGTTCCAAGGCCCCGCATTCAACACGTTCCGCGACGACCTCCGCGCATTCCACGACATCCGCGAGAACCTGGCGGCGGAGCGGAGCGCGGTGTCGGCGTCTGCCCGCGCGCGGCTGGAGACCGACGCCCAGGTGGCAACGCAACGCGCGAAAACTGAGGCAGCCGCCGCCGCGGAGCGCGCGAAAACCGACGCTTCCCGCATTTCGCACGCTGCACAGCCAACACCCCTCCAAGAGTTCGTGCGTCGGCTGCACGAGATCGACGCGGAGGCTCAGCGGTGCGGCCTCTACACCCGGGCGAGTCCTGAGGTGATCGCGCGCAACGCGTTGCGCGCGGCTCGAGATGTTGCCTCTGATGAGCAATCGAGGCTGCGGAGGAGCTTCGACCGTCTTGGGTCGGAACATGGCCTGAGGCTTGGTGATGACCAATGGAATCGGATCATCACCAGCCGCGAGGCGGCTGAGGAGGTTTTGCGGGATCTGCCGTTGGGTGTCGCGTTCACCGAGTTCCGCGAGCCGGTTGACCGATATTACGCGGCTCGCGCCGAGTTGGACGCTGCACTGGCCGATCAGGTGTCGCTCGCCAGTGGCGCTAGAGCGGCTCTGGAGGACCAGGCACAACAGGCCACCACTCGCGCGATCGAAGCCGCGACAGATGGCTCTGCCTCGCGGGGCACGGCCGACCCCGGTACGGCCGTGAAAGGTGCAGACGCCACTGTTCCCAAGGAGCAGTCCGACCCCAATCCTTTCGAGGAAGCCCGCCAGCCCGACGCGTCCCAGAGCCCCGCGGAGATGCATGCCGCCGAACAGCTAGAGGCCGTTCGTGCGCGAGTCTCGGAAGCCAAGTCGGCTGTCGATACGGCACAACGGCGATACGACCAGGCTGTGGCCCAGCGAGAGGATCGGCTCGCGGAGGCGACGGACGAACAGGGCAAGGCCGCGGTCGACGAAAACATTGAACTGTTGCGGGCGGCCCTCGAGGATCGCCAGGCAACACTACGGGCAGAGCTCGTGGAGTACGAGGCATTGCTGCGGGCTACCCGCAACCTGGACAACGCCCAGGAGCGGGCCGCCGAACTTGCGGCCATGCAAGCCGAACGCGATGCCGGCATACCGCCGGACGAGCGCCGAAAGTTCGACTCCGATGTCGCGGAACGGGAACAGCAACTGCGTGATGAACTGGGCCTTTCCCCCTCGAACGCCGGCGACGACCCTCGGGTTCGCCAGGCCCGTAGGACCGCCCAGGAGCTGCGATCGGCTTACTTCGAAGCCGTCGACGATTTTGTCAACGAGCGAGTGTCCCACGCAGATCCTCAGGACGAGTTCGCCGAGCTGGAAGCGCAGCGGGAAGCCGCTGACGATCCGCGGCTGACGGATATGCGCAAGGCGATGAAGAATGCCGACGCGGACGTCGAGGCGCTCGAGGGCAAATACAAGCCTGCCGAGGAGAAAACCACTGGGGAGAAGTCCGAGCCCGGGACCACTGTGGACGAGGGCAGGAAGCCCGGTTCTTCTGATGAGGCTGCACAGTTGAAGCAGGGTGCGGCGCACTCGGTGCCGTCTGGAGATGGCGGTCACGGTGCCGGACAGAAGACGAATACTGCGGGAGATGAGGGACATTCGACCGACGATTCGTCGAAGCCCACTGGGAACGATCACCCGAGGAAGCGATCGCTTTCGCAGCGGCTACACGACAAGCTGGCCAGGTTGATCGATGCGGCGGTGCGGGAGGCGCGGCTACACGACAAGCTGGGCAAGTTGCTCGATCCGGCGTTGCGGGAGGCAAAGGACAAGGTCGGGGGTGAGCGTGCGCTCGAAAAGCTGGCTGCACTTCGGGAGTCCCGCGCGGAAACAACCAAGGATCCGACCTTGCGCGAGACGCATGTGTATCGCCGGGCGGCAATACATGTGCTGCGGTACTACAAAACCATTCGGGGGGCGATGAAGGAGTTGTCCGGCCCGGAGCTGGATGAGATGCAGCGAAACGGTACCGAGCTGGAGGCGATGGTGTCGATCCTGGAGTCGATACGCCGCGCGACGTCTCCTACGCTGCTGGGCCGAACCCTCTTGGGCAAGGTGATGCGATGGAACCAGGTGTGGGCGATGCTGGGCGGCCGTGACGGCGTCATGGCTCAGATGAGCACTGCTCAGGGTAAGACCTTGGTGGGTGGTGCGGTCGCCTTGTGGGTCAGTGCCCGCGAGGGTGTGTGTCAGGTGGCCACTACGACTGAGACGCTCGCCAACCGGGCGGTGAAGGATCTCTACAGCCATTTGGGTGAACTGCTGGACCGTCAGATTATTCGATGGGATCCCCATTCATCGTCTTTCGAGGGGCCGGAAAACGCGGCCGAAGAGGGATATGTACCGACGATCGTTGTCCTCACAGATAGTGAGAACAAGACCAGTAGATTGTATGACAACCGGCCGCCTGGACGCTTCGTTGTTCTCGACGAGGCTGACCGAATTCTTGTTTTCCAGGACACTCCGCACTACCTCCGCGTAGGTGAGGACGACAAGATGGAGCCTCCCCGAGCTGCCGAATGGCTGGAAATGCGTAAATTCCTCGTAGAGCAGAAAGCTGCGGGCAACCTCACTGACGAAGATTTCAAGATAAGTGGCCGGGTATTCGGTATGTTGGGACGGGTCGCCGGCGGCGATCCGGTGATATCCGACAAGGTGTTGGCGAAGGCGGAGAAACTGTGGGCCGAGCGGCTCGAGCAGCCGGGGCGAAAATTTACCGATGACGACGTGAAGATGTTTACTCGGACAGTTCAGGGTGAATATCGAATTCTGGGCCGTGATTACAAGGTGCATATCGACGCTGGCGGTAGAAAAGTGATCGTACTGCTCGACACCGATGGCAAGCCGATGCGTGATGCGAAGCTGTCGACGGAAAGCGAATGGCAGGACGGTCTCCAACAAGCTGTTCAGGCCAAGCATGGCGCGGACATGACCGCAGACGGTGATGAGGGTTCGGCGAAGAGCATCGCCAACGATGAGTGCTACAACAAAGAGAACTATGACACCATCTTCTGCATGTCTGGAACGCTCGAGGGTGTTGCCGCTGAGGAGATCAAGGAGCGAGGCTTCAATGTCAAGGGCTTGATGCGCATCAATGACTATTACAAATCACTCCTAAAGGTTTTCCGGCGGGTCCCGAAAACCGATGATGGAATGTATGGCTTTGCTCTGGAAAAGCTCGAGGAAGCGCACGCAGAACATCGACCGGTGCTTGCCATCACGCCGTACGACGATATGGTCGGCACTTTCTGCAAGATGCTGGACGAGAAGGGCATCGACTATAATCGGGTCGACGCCGACTGGTTCCTGCAGCATGAGAATATGGAATGGGTGCAGTCGTCTGAGAATGCTGATTGGTTCGATCCGGAAAAGCACCGTGAGCTGGTTCTCAATAAAGATGCGAATGCGCTTGCCGAAGAGCATCTGATCTACATTCAAGAGCATGCCGGTGAGCAAGGCAAAGTGACGGTAGCGACAGGATTGCTCGGTCGTGGCGCCGATATCGCGCTCGGGCAGGGTGTCAGAGAACTCGGTGGACTCCGTGTCGTATGTGTGGGCGCCGATCCGGATGGCCCCGCCGAGAATTGGCAGCGGGTTGCGCGTGCGGCACGCAATGGGGAGCCAGGCGATGCCTGGGTCGTCGACTCCTACACCAACCGGCAGTACGGGCAGGCGCGGGATCCCGGTGTCGGTGTCGCGGTCATCCATCACGTCAAAGCGGAGCGAGCCGCCGACCTTGCGATCAAGCAACGTGACGAGGTGGCCAACCGGCTCGAGACCGCCAAGTCTGCCGCGGCCGATGCCGCGGCTCGAGCGGAGACCGCTGATGCTGTGGCCAAGGCTGCCGTTCAGTCCGTTGCGGCCACCGACGCTGTGTCCGATAAGAGCGACACCGCTGTCACGGCGAGAAAGGCTGACCAAGCTCGCCAGGCGGCTGAACAGGCGCGCAAGGTGGCCGAGCAGACGGCGGCCGAGCAGCAAGAATCGGAATCGGCGCTCAAAAAGGCCGAAATGAATGTTAAAGCGGCCGAAGCCAAGCGTGAAGATGCCACGAATTCGATGATCGACAAGGCAGCGCGAGCGGCGGAGGCCCAGGCGAGCATTGCGCGGAAGCTTCGCCGCGGCAACCCGGCGCTCGCCTCGCCGGCCGCCCCCGCGCAGGACGCATCGTCGACGGGATCCAGTCGAGCGAGCGTGCCGTCGGCCACCGTTGGTTCGTCGCAGCACAGCATGGTCACTCTCGCCGCACCGATGCTCAGCGGTGGCGGTCAGGTTGGACAGGCGCAGAGTGCTGGGTCCGCCAGCTCGGCGCAGCCAGGTGACGGTCCCGATTCCTTCGATATGGACAGAGCCGAGGAATTTGTCGCCAGCGTTGCCGACTGGGCTGATCCCTCAGCCGATCTCGGCGATGTCGAGGTGTCCGAAGCAGAAACCCAGCAGCGCGCTGCATTCGCTGAACAGGTCACCGAGGCATACAGTGCTGCCGAGGCCGGCAGTGCCGCCGGGTTGTCCAGGCTGGCAGCGTTGGAGGCGCAAGCCCGGCAGGCCGGGTGGTTCGTACCCGTCGGAAGCGAATCGGCGACAGTTTCGATCGGCGACGGTACAGGCGATAGTGACCAGACCACCGATATGACTCTCCGGACGGCTCCGATATCTGAGCAGGTGGTTTCCGCGCCGAAGGAAGCCGACACCGAGCAGGACGAACAAGAGGATTCCGTCGAGGCGCTGGAGGCTGTGTTCTCCACCCGGCATGCCTGGACCTACGCCGAAATCCAACAGCTGCTGATCAACGCGCAGATCATGGGCGGTCAGCAAGCGGAGAACGGGGCCGTTGTCGAAGCCTTGACCAATCACTTGCGACTGCTTACCCAAGTGCGCCAGTCGGGCGGTCCGGCGCCTGGCCTGCTGCGCGGTTCTGCCGTGGCCTCCATGGTGTGGGTCCGTGCGTGGAAGCGACTGCAGGGTCTCGCCGCCGCCGTCGATGCCCACGCCGACGACGACGAAAGCGCCGACGGCGGCCAGGCTCCTTCTCGCACGTCGGTTACCAGCCTGATTGCGCAGATGCTCACCGAGGAGGGCTTTTCCGCCGCCACCGACTCTCTGGGTCTGAGTGAGCAGGATACTGCGCTCCTGCGGTCGGCTGCCGAACAGCTATGGGCGGCAGCGGAATCCTTGGGGATCGTCGAAGAACTTCTCACCTTGCTCCACGCCACCGAGCTGGAACAGGCGACACGGCGACCCGACGAAGGTCTGCGGCTATTGTGGGTCGGCGAGTCGGATCCCGACGAACTACAGGCTTGGGAACCTGTCCAGAACTGGGGCTTTCTGCTGGTGCGCGATTCTGCGACCAATGGTGAGCAGCCGTGGCGAGTAGCGCAGCCGCACGAACTACGCGAAGGCGTCTTGAACGGAGCGCTCGTTCGCGATGCGAAGTACTGTGCCGCCCTCCGCGCCGCAGACCCTGAGGAACTGCAACGGCAGATCTTGAGCAGACTGCGGCAAACAGAGCTGGCTGGATGGGCGGCGAGTAAAAGGGGCAAGGAATTCCGGCGAAGCATGCGCGCGCTGCGGGAACGCAAGGAACCAGCGACATTGGTCCTCGGCTTCCTGACCGGATCCGACGAGCCTGCAAAAGATGAGCTGTTGGTCTCCGACGTGGTAGTCCCCTATCAGCAGACGCCGGGCGCCGGGTATGTGACCGATTGGCACGATGCCCGTGCACATGCGTTTATGGGTGCTGAGAACTTCAACCTGATACCCGAGGAGACCTTCGAAAAAGTAGTCGTCCGGCAGGTGGTGCAAGGCATGGGCTGGCTGGCGCGCACCCCGAAGGCAATGTCGGAACTGTTCCGGGTGGCCGCCGCCGGTGCCCCGGTGTGGATCGAAACCGGGTGGCGCCCCGAATCCGAAGACCTCGAGGCTGAAGTCGAGCTTATGCAGCAGGCGTTGGTGCAGGCAGGCTTCGCCGATGTCGACTCGGATTTCCAAGACACGGAAGACGGCTATACGGTTGTTTTCACGGCCGCTAAACCGGTCGTGAAGCCCGAGCAGGAGACCGCCCCTGCTGGTCCGAGTGCACTTCAGACCCCGTCGGGTCCGGTCGGGGTTCAGTCCATCGACCCCTCCGTCGGCCCGCAGTCCACCACGCTGCCTCCGGTGGCGCCGCGCAGCGCCTTCGATCCGTCCGGCGCGGTGCGGTCCGCGGCGCAGTCGGTTCTGACGCCGCAGGCGTCGGCGATGGTCGATGCTGCGGGGCGCACGCTGATCGGCGGGTCCGCCGTCACGAAGCCGGTGCTGGATTGGCTTGTCCTGCAAGGCCGTGTCGCGGCGGCGGCGGCGCGGGTCGGCGTTACGGGCGATCCGACGGTGCTGTTCCGCAACGACTCAGCCGCCGACGGTGACATCGCGCGCTTGATCACGGGTCTGGTCACCGGGGACGGTGGTCGTGATCTCGAGCAGCCCGTGCTGTGGCTGCTGCTCGCTGGGATCGGCGACTTCCGCGCAGCCACCCAGGCGCTCGAGCGCGCCGCCGTGGCGACATCGGAAACGACCGCGGCAGAGCCGGTTACCCGACCCGACGTGTTGGCGGCGCGCACTCGGACGCGCGATGCAGTCGAGGCGCTTGGTGCGGCATTCGACTCCCTTCCGGGTTCCGACGCGACCGAGGGCGACTCGACCGACGCGACCGACACTGCAGTTGCCGAGGCGGAGGATGCTGTCACCGAGATCGACACGACAGCGCTGGAAGCAGCCGTGTGCGAGTTCCTCGATGCCTTCACGAATCTCGGCGTGCTCGATGTCCGCCTGGCGCAGCAACAGAACCAGGCGCAAACACCCGCACCCGACGAGACCGCGACGTCCGCCGCCGCCCTCCTCGGCCTTCCGAGCGACCCGGCCGCGCCCGGGCCCGGTCGATCCGTTACCTCCAGAGACGCAGGCGAGGGCCGGGCGCGGTTCGCGCTCGACCGGGCACAGCCCCAGACCGGGACCGGGCATCCCGCCGCGCGGGCCGAGACCAATGAGCCCGTGTCGGGGGATATCGAAAAGCTGGGTGAGGCTTTCTACCGCGGTGGTGGGTTCCTGATCGAAACGTCCGCGGACGGGCTTCGCTTGCATCAGGATTTCACGTCGCGGGCCGACCTGACCGGCCGGACCGGTGTCTCGGTGGTCGTCGAATCGGACGGCGACGTGCGGAAGGTGTATTTCCGGTCGTTGGATCGGTTTGGTGGCGCGCGTTATTCGAGTGTGACGCTTCCCGGCAGTGGCGCGGTGGCGGCGACTTCCTACCTGCCCGGCAGCGGCGCTGTGATGGCGGGTGCCGACCTGCTCGCGGTGGCCGCGCTCGAGACTGTGGCGACCTCGGGGGTGCCGCTTCTAGAGCAACTGGAGGGTGCCGGCTTCAAGTCTGTCTTGGGCAACATCATGCGGTTGCGTCACGGCGACCAGGAATTGTTCGCCTCGATCGGTCCGGACGGTGCGTTGACATTGCACACGCCGCTGCGTGGCGGGCAGGTCGATCTGGTGTCGCGGTCGCAGATCGTGGGGGTCACGACGATGAGCAACCGCCGTCGGCAGACGATCCCTGCGCTGCGGTTGACCGACGGCCGGGTGGAATACACGCTGACGAGCACGTCCCAGGAACGCTTCGACACCCGGGTCGTAGGGCCCGCATCGTCGACCTCGGAGCCGACGAAGGACGCGCCGAACCGCCCCCCGGACCCCAGTAAGGATTCTCCGGCGGCGGAGGCTTACGTGCCGGCACTGGAGCCGTTGCCTGCCGACCTCGACATTATCGTGTCCGGGCCGGCGGCTGCCGGTGGTGATGCCGGGGGCGGTGGCACCGGTGGTGGTGGTCGCACCACGGTGCGTGGTGGTGTGCGGCAAGGGCCGCCGGTGTGGGCAGGCGACCCGTCGGTGGAGTCTCGGGTTTTCGAGGTGTTGCCCGGGCAGCCGGTGTTGCTGGTGAAGGACCGCGACCTGTGGCGAGTGGCTCAGCCAGGTGAGTATGTGGCGGGGGCGGAGGGCGACACCGTGGCGCGCAGCGCCGTGTTGTGTGCGGATTTGACCGCGAGCTCTGTCGAGCAGTTGGAGAACTCTGTAAAGAACTTGTTGAGACGTGTGTGGGAGGGCGACGTTGCCGCGGGCGGTGTCGAGGCACCTGCGTGGTGGGATCCTGCATCGGGGGAGCCGCCGGTGATGTGGGAGGAAATCCGGCTCGCGGAGAATTGTGGGTGGTTCCTGGTGCGGGGTGTAGACGGTCAGTGGCGGGTGGCCCGGTCGGAGCAGGTTCGCCCCGAGTTCCGTAACAAGTGGTCTGATCTAGCTGCGGTGGTGGGCGCGGATCTGGTCGCCAACGTTGTTTCCCGTGTGCAGGCGCAAGTGTTCCGTGCGGTGCGTGCGGCCTCGGCGAACGCGAGTACCGCGACGGCGCAACAGGCGCTGGCGCGGGCCCGTGCCGCGACGACGACAAGCGCGGCGACGGCAACGACTGCGGGGGCCGGCGGGGCGTCGGCCGGCGGGGTGACGCTGATGGTCGCGAACGGGCCGAGCGTGGGCGTGGGGCCGGGTGTGGTGTCAGTGTCGACGGTGTCGCCGGACGGGGCCGACGTGTGGTCGGATGTGGAGTCGTTGCCGTTCGAGGACGGCTCGTTTGAGCGTGTGGTGGTGGATCTTCCGATGTTGTCGGAGGCGGCGACGCCGCTGTCGTTGGGTAGTGGCGCGTCGGAGTTGTTCCGGGTGCTGGGTGCTGGCGGCCAGTTGGTGGTGCGGTTGCGGACCGAGAACGGCAATGTCCTGGACGACGCCTTGGTGACCTCTCGTCTGGCGGCAGCGGGTTTCGAGGATGTGGCCTCGGACGACGATGAGGACGACCCAATGTACTGGGTCTTCCGTGCCTCCGTCCCGTCGCAAGCCGACCCCGGCGAGGTTTCAACCCGTCCCGGCGCTGCGCCCAGTTCCGTTGCTGCGTTGGTCACAACGGCGTCAACTGTCGCTGCGGCTGCCCCCGACGACGGCACGCGCGCATGGCTCGACCAGCATATGGCGGCGGCGCGCAGGTTCGTCGCGGCCGAGCTGCGGGAAGTCGCGGAGATCGTGGCGGGGGTTGAGGCCGTGCTTGCTCGGTTGCGGAAACTGCCGGAAGAACAGCGCAGAGACCTTCTGCGCTACATCGCCGAGGGCCGTCTTGAGCTGGCGGAGGAGGCAGTCCCCACAGACGAGGTGTTGCGCCGGGGGGTGGGCGTGTTGTCTATGGATAGTCCGAAGAAAGCGCTCGCCAAGCTGGATTCGACTACGCCGTCCGTGCAAGGCGCGCGGGCTGATGCTTTAGCGGTGTTCCCGTCGGTGCCGCTCGCGACCGCGTTGGCGCTGCTGCCCACCCACCAACTACGCGAAGTCTTACTGTTGTTGGCTGAAGGCAGCCGGTTCGAAGAGGCGCTGAATCTGCTGTTTCGACAGTTGGGTCAGGTCCCCACGCTGGACCAGCTGCTGGAAACCGGGTCGGAGCAGCGGTTCCCGATCGCCAGGACGCCTTCGCTCGCCGACGCGCTCCGCATCTACCGTGCCCAGCCGCTGGGCCTACGTGCGCAAATCAACATCGACGCAGACGCGTTGCTGGCCCGGCTGGCGGAGTTCGGTACGACGGCGACCGATAAGTTCGAGCAGGCGTATAGCGACTATCTCAGCGATCACCGTGACGTCCCCGATGACCAGCAGCCCGATCCGACCGGCCTGGCCGACCGCAACCTGATCGACAACGAGCTCGAGCATGTCGACACCAAGTCGGAATCCGGCAAGCGGCTGCGGCGAGCAGCGAAGTTCACGATGTCGGTGCTCCACTCATTGGAGCTCGTCAACGAGCTGCGGTCGCAAGAGCTCGCACCAGACTCGACAATGGCCGGCTTGTTCCAGACCCTCCTGCTGCGGCTGTCGGCATGGCTGGACATCGTGGAGCAGTTGGGCGCGAGCGAAGTGCTGGACGCACAGCACGTCGAACTCGGACTCCCCGGCCAGGAGCTGACCGAGATCAAAAACGCAATCGTGTTGCACCGCCGTCAATCCGAGCAGACCCCACCAGTCACCCCGATGAGGCTCAACGTCGCGGCCCGAGATAGTGCGATTCAATCGGCTGGTCGGTCCCCGACCGATCGACCGTACGTGGGTGACTTCGACTACCCGCGTAGCCCGACCTTGAACCGCTTCGGGGGCCGATACGGCGAGTATGAAATCGGTGTGCCAACACCGTCTTCCGCAGCGGCTGACGCCGCGCAGGCGCGGCCGGGTGCTGTGGCCCTGCCGAATGACACCGTCGCGGCGATCGGCGGGTCCGTCCCGGCGCAGAGCCCGTTTGCTTTCGCCGAAGTCGGCGACGGTAGGTTGACGTACCGATTCGCCGTCGTGAGTGACGGTCTCCAGGCGGGGTGGCGACCGAGAGAGATACTCCAAACGCTGGCAGTGCTTCTCAAGGACTCGCTTGGTCGTGCCACCCCAGTGGAGGACGCCGTCCGGCACGTGGTCGACGCCGCGCGGGACGGGATTTCGGTGATCACCGGCCGTCGCGAGAATCCCTCGGTCACCTTTACGTTCGCGGTTGTCCACGGCGCATCTGTGACAATCGGTCGGCTCGGCGACGGCGGCGCTGCGTGGCTCCCTTACATCGACGGGGAGCGACCGCAATTTCTGATGCCCGCACAAACCGAACCCCAGCAGGCGGTGCGGACGCACGTGATGATGGGCGACGGTGCCGTGCTGATCGGCACCGACAGCACCTTCGGGGGCCAGTCGGCCGCTGCTCTGGCCGCCACCGCGCGCATCGCATCGCGACCCGCTACCGAGGACAGCGGAGCGCGAACTCTCTTGCACGCCATCCAGGACCTCGCCAACTCCGGCCAGCCCGGGAGCATGGTCCTCATGCGTGCCGGGCAAGGCGATGTCGGTCGTACTCGCCGGGCGCTCGATGCAGTGCGAGTGAACGCGTTGGCTGAGATGGGTGCTCGAGCGTCAAGTGATCAGCGGGTCGCGGTACATGCATGGAAACTTGTTTATGACGAGGTCTGTGCCCAGTTGTATCGGGTCGATCAGTTTGTGGCGCAGGCAAACCAACCGGATGTGTCAACGGAGCTGAAGGATCTGCTTGCCGCGCATCTGACCGTGTCGATGATGTGGGTCGAGACGCGGAACGCGATGAACGCGGGCGAGGTTCGACGCGCGGAGTTCGACGCGGCGACCGAGCGGGTTCATCGGATCGAGCGACGTATTATCGAATGGGAGCAAGCGAATTCGCATCGGACTGGGCCGCTGGTACCTGCACCGCTCGCGCCTGTCGGTGCAGGGCCTTCGGCCGGTAGGGTCGAGCGTCGACCGGTTGTCGTCGCCGTGCCGAAGGCACCCGAGGACGCGCCGCAAAACGGGAAGCAGCGCGAGCCCGACCGGGCGAACGTCGACCGTCCGGCCGCTGAGAATGAGGCAAGTAAGGTTCCGTGGCGTTATGCGGTGATGGCTCCGACAACCGATTCGCGGTGGACCCCAGAGCCGCTTGAGCAGGGCTCTTCGGCCGGGGAATCGGATCGTTTGGTGTCAGGTGCACCCGGAAACCTGTCGCAGATGCCACCACACCTGCGACAGGCCGTCGATCGAGCAATCGCGGATTTTGCTGATGTGTTCGCCCGGCCCCGGAACATAGATGAATTGCACAAGAAACTCTCAAGCGGCATGTCGTTCGACGATCTGCTCGTGATCAGGGAGCTGTCGTTTCGGTTGAACGGTGAAGCGCCGCCTTCGCTGTCGCGAGAGAGCATGGAAGTTTTCCTGCGGAGGGTATGGGACAACAGGGAATCCATTTCCAACTATCTGGATGTCTACGAAATGTACAACGGGCTGGACGTGAACAGCGTTGTCGATGATCCAGGCGCCTTTATGCGCAGCATGGCGCAAATACTGGAGGAGCGCCAGACTGAAATTTCAAGGAGTGCGAAGCTGCAGGGAGGCGAGGCCCCTCGGCTGACACCGGATAATCTCGACAGGATCGATCCCACTCGCGTGCATTTCGTCTATTTCACTCCTGAAGACCCGCAGGGAAAACGGTATCGCGTGTTCGTGAATCCGACGATTCAGGCGAGGGCGGATCTCGCGCGAAGGATCGTGCACGAGATCGTGGATGATCCGGAGCGCTTCCCCGGGATCTATGAGGCGAAGGTCTCCGGACCCAACGAGGAGCGGATCGAAGGGATTGTGATCCGTGTGGATGATCTCGAGGCTGCGGGCCGGGTCGTCGAGTGGCTCCGAGCCTTCCAACAGGACAATCCCGATGCACTCCGCTGGACAGTGCCGGCCATGTCGCATTTGGTATTGCCCGGAGTGAGCGTCGCTGCCGAGGCCCCGGAGACGATGAGGAGGAACCACAGCTTTGGGTCGGCACGATCACACCTCATTCGGCAGGCACTGGACGAAACAAGCGACGGGGATTTCGCCGATTTCCTCGCCGCAGTGCTGGCGAAGTTCCGCGCTATGGGTATCGATACTGATCGTCCGTACCGCAATGCTGGCGACGAGTCGATCGAACCGTCCGCCATCCGATCCGCCAGGCTCGAAGGCAGTCCGAGCCAGGGTGTTCCCGATCGGGTGCGTGTGGGCGAAACGGATTCGGCGCTACCGCCGACCGACATGCCCGAGCACGGCGACGCGTTCGCAGCAGCGGGCGGTGGTGAGAGGCAAGCCGGATACGACGCCGTACAAGAAACCGCGCAAACCACGTCGGGAAAGGCGGTGCGCCCCGGGAATTTCGGCGAAACGATTCGGCGATTGATGCGCGAGCGCAATGTTGCGCTCGCGGCGGCGGAACGAGGGATCCAGGCGCTTCCCGGGCATTGGCCGTATCGATTTGCCGCATGGCGGAAAAATCCACAAGGCGCCGATGCGCTTCTGGTTCAGTTGGGGATGGCCCTGGGAGCCTATGACTCGTTGTTCACGGCGGTCGACGAGGCGGTTCGGCGATACCATGCGCTGGAGTCGGACCTAGAGCAGGCGCTGCAGCGTGTTCGGCAGGGTTTGGAGGCAACGCGTAGCCGCGGATGGGTCGCGATCCTTGCTGCGGCCAACGGTTTACAGGTCGATTTGTTGGTGCTGCAGGCTCCTGGTTTGGCGGCGGTGGAGGCGCTTCGAGGTCGGGTTACTGTGGCCCAGCATGACGTGCTGTGGCGGCGAAAGGTGTCCTACGACGAGTCGGTCGTGCAGTTGGGCAGGCTCGGGCAGTTCGAGCGACTGCTGGCCGATCCAGATGCGCCGGTGGAGTTGGTGGACCTGCTCGCCGACCATGTCGAGGCGTTGGCCGGTTTGGTTGCGACGCTGGAGCAGATGCACCCGGCCGATGTCGAGCGTGCCGCCTACAACGCGGACATTGAGCGAGTGCAACGCGCAGAGCAGCGTATCGCCGCGTGGGAGCAGGCCAACTCGTCGGCACGCCCGGTCCAGTTGGCCGCGCCGCCCGAGGCGGCGCTTGTCGGAGGGCCGGAGGGACCGGTGAGCGAGGTCGAGGCGGAGACGCCGGCAGCCTCCGTCGAGGCGAGTCCGGCGTCGGCGGATCGTATCGAGTCGGCGCTGCCGGTCGATCTATGGACGCCGGAGCCTGTTTCGTCAGATACCGACGAGGGTGATTTCGGCACGCCGAAGGACACCATCGTCGGGGCGTTCGGCGGTGTCGACGGCGAATACCACGGGCGCCTGGAGGTTCCGACACCGTCCGCTGCCGCCGGGCGGGCGACTCGAGCGACGCGAGAGGCGTTGACTCGCGAACGCAACATGGCGTGGCGGCGGGTCAGGGAGATTGCCGGTGCAGTCCAGGTCGATGTCGCGGCGGGGCGCGCGGCGAGTGCGGCCGGGGCGGAGGCGGCTGCGGAGGCAGCGTTGGCTGGAGCGGGTGACCTGCCGACAGGGCGGCGCGGGCCGATGCTGGAGGCGCTGCGAGTCTATTTCGAGGCCGATACGCAGTTGTCGGTGTTGAAACGGTTCGTGCAGGAGTCGATGGTTCCGTACACATCGCCCGACCTGCTCGCACTGCTCGAAGAGTATGTGGCGGCGTCGGCTGTGTGGGCGAGGGCGCGGACGAGGGTCCGAGGGCCGGTGCCGGGCGACACCATGACTCGCTCTCGGTACGTGGCCGCGACGGCCGCGGTGCATGAGGTCGGGCAGCGGATCGAGGCATGGGACACGGCGCATCCAGTGCAGTTGCGGGTGGCGCGTGCAGTGGTGCTCGGTGCACACGACTCCCTGGCACGCACACAAGCCGCGGCGGCGTCCGAGGCCGAGGACGACTCGACACCCCCGGATTCCGCGAGGCTGGACGAGATGGCCGCCCAGTTGATCTACAAGGCGGCGCGGACCGAGTACGAACTTAATGCGATGGTCGGCCCCGGCGCGCGCGACCTGTTGGCGGTGTTGGCAGCTGAGGGCGTGACTTCTGCGTTCGGACGCGTCGAGGGTCACCCAGAGCAGGAGCGAATTTGTGATGCGCTGCGAAAGTTCGAGCTCGCCAAGCGCGCGGGGAGCTGGATCGAGGAGTATCGGCAGACCCCGGCCGATGAAGTCAACCAGGCCCGGCGCACGTGGCTGGAGCGGCGATTGTGGAGCGTGCGGGCATGGCTGGCCGGGACCAGGCTGATGTCGGAGGGGCGTGTATCGGACCCATGGGACGACAGCTTCGTGACGCTCAGCACGGTGGACGGCGCGCATGCGCGTTACTCTGCGGGAGCGGTTCCACATCAGGCCGGTGAGTACCGGTTCGGAATCGTGTGTCAGGGCGTGCAGGCATCCCCGCATGCGGCCGCCGCGGCCGCTACTGCGTCAAGCGCCGCATCACACATGCTGTGGGACTTGCTGAACCGTGGTTTCCCAGTGGAAATCGCTGTGCGGGAAGCGATCGTGGCCGCCCACTGGGCCGTCGTCGATCTCACCGACCGCCTGTTCCCGGGCGAGGTGCCGGCGGGCCAGTTGCCCGAGACCACCATCTCGATCGGTGCGTCCGACGGCAGCAGGCTGACGGCTGCCTGCAAGGGCAGCGGCGGCGTCGCATGGCTCGAGGACACCGACGCCACCGCGTCTCAGCTATTGGCGATGGCCGACGGGAACGGCGGTCTTTCGAAGAGCCGAAACGTCGCCGCGCCCGGTTATCTGCCTGCGGTGCGTACACATATCGCGATGGGCCACGGAACCCTGCTCGTCGGCAATGCCGGAACCTTCGTGGGCAGATCACCGGCCGAGTTGGCCGAACTGGCGCAAACCCAGTCGCGAGCCCTGACCGAAGCAGTCGGCGATCTCGCCGACACCGCCCCCCAAGAACAGGCGCCCTGCCTCGTCCTGATCCGGCCCGCCGCGGCGACTCACCAGGCCGATGAGGCCGAACTGCCCACAGCGCGGAGAGCCGCTGACTCCATCGGACGTGATGACAGCCCGAGCGAGGGTGAACGGCTGGACGCCCCAGACTGGTGGGGTCCGACCACGCCCGACGCCGAGGGCGGAATTGGAGATGATGAGGCGGCCGCCGAGACAGTGCAGAAAGCGGAGCCAGGGCGGGCTGCTGAGACGACGCCGCAGTCGGCGTCTGCCCCAAATTTCGGCGCGGGTAGACATGGCCAGGCGGGTGCGGCCGCGACGCCTGCCGACTTGAGTCTGGACGCGGACGAGCTAGCTGAGCTGCATGTGCAGTTGGAACATCGGATCGCTCATGCCGCAGCAGACTTGCACACGCTGATCGGATCCGAAGAGCTTGCTCCATATGATGATGAGCCGCAGCGTGATAGGCCTGCCGACCCGAGCGAGGTATTTCGGGCCTTGGCCGAGGGCAGCTTTGTCGCTGCCGCCGGACTCGTCGCTGTGCATCCGCGTGCGGAGCAGATCCTGGAACGGCTGCGCGAGTTCGATTTGCTGAACCGTGCGGTCCGCTGGATCGACGAGTACCAACGGCCGCCGCTTCCGGATGCGGCGGCCGCGCCGCGGCACGAGCGGCTCGCGCAGCGATTGCATAGCGTTCGCCAGTGGTTGAACCCCGTGCCCGCGCAGCCGGGCACCGTGGCCGCATGGAATGACACCGTCGCCGCGCTCGGCGAGCCTGCCCGGTCGCAGAACCCTTGCCATTTCGCCGTGATGGTCCACGGTGGGCGGGAGTACCGATTCGCGGTCGTCGGCGACGGCCTGCAGCCGGGGTGGCGGCCGGGAGAGATAATCCGGGCGTTGACAGTAATTCTCAACGATTCGCTCGGCCGGGGCACTCCCGTGGAGGAGGCGGTGCGGCAGGTGGTCGATGCCGCGCGGAACAGTATCGCGGTAATTACTGGCCGTCGCGAGAATCCGTCGGTCACGTTTACGTTCGCGGTTGTCCACGGCGCGTCGGTGACAGTCGGTCGGATCGGCGACGGCGGTGCCGCGTGGCTGAACGACAGCGATGGCGGGCGATCGCAACTTCTTGCGCCGGCGCAGACCGGACTGCCGCAGGCGGTGCGGACGTATGAGCTGATGGGCGACGGCGCACTGTTGATCGCCGCCGACCGCACCTTCGGGGGCCGGTCGGCGACTGCTCTGGCGGCTACGGCCCTCACCGGGTCGCGAACGCTCCTGGAAGCCGTCCACGACCTTGCCGACTCGGCCCGACTCGGCAGCATCGTCCTGCTCCGCGTCGGCCGCGAGCAGTCCGCCCGGGCGCCGCAAGGTGACATTGCCGACCCTGGTGGATCGTCGGCCGATGAGGTCGAAAAGCGGACGATTGTCGCGGAAATCCACGATCGGCAAGACAGGAGCGTTCCAGTCGAGGAGTCGAACCTCGACAACGGTCCGACTCTGCTCGACCAGATGCAGCAAGGCGGCATAGGTGGCCAGGGCGGAACCGGCAACGGATTGAGCTTCAACAGGTTTAACCGGTGGGACCCCGAGGTTGGGTCGCAGACGCCCCGATCGGCAGATAGCTCGACTGACCAGGTCCCTGCGAAGTCGCGTGCGGAAGCAGCAATCGATGAAGTGGAGGCGGCGGTGTCGCGGCTGAAAGCGGGCGAGGCCGTCGACGTGCTGGATCTGCGTGGCCTCATCGCCCGCATGCGTGCCTTTACCGGTTCGACGACCGAGGGTGGTCAGCGGCTGCGGCATGTTGCGGAGCGCCTTGCTGCCCCCGAGGCACAAGCCCAGCAAGCCGCAGCCCGCGCCGCCGCGATCGCAGCCGTTGACGGTGCCGAAGGCGAACCCGCGCAATCGGTTCCGAGCGACGGGTCCGCCGACATGACCGACACGAACGCAGGAGCAGAGATGCCCGCCGGCGCTGTGTCCGCTGCGCGCGCCGCGGAGACCGTCCAGAGGAAAGCCGCACCTGGCGCGCCAGGAAGGACAGACAGCAATATCCCCGGTGACCACCGCGAGGCGATCGTCCGATTCTCCAAGCCCGGCAGCCAATACCAACCTCTTCCCGCCGCCGAGAGGTCGGATGCGACATCCGACGAACGGTCGTTCGATGAAATTCAGGAGGCGCGGGCAGAGCTGGAGGCATTGCTAACCGAGCCGTCGTCGTGGGGCGAGGACGGCAAGTCCAAGCGTATCGGTGCGTCGCCGGACCATGGCAAGCGGTCGGGCCGGCCGCAGGCGGTGGACGGGTTGCATGTATTGGATCCGAAATCTGGCCTCTTCGTCCCGCGCCAAGCCTTCCGAGCCGGCCAACGAGTGGCCCTCACACCCCTTGGACAGAGCACGCCCACCCCGGCCGAGCACGGACTGATCCTCCCCGGCGATCCCGCATTCGCGGAAACTGTCGTGCAGATGTCGAATTTGGCGGTATGGCGGGCGAATCCGAAGCACTCGCTTCTCGTGTCGTCGCAAGTTTTCAATCTGGCCGGAAGCGTGGCGGAGAAGGCCGCGGCGGCGGTGGTGGTCAAAGAGCTTACCGGGTCGATCACGGCGGCCGGTCTCGTGTCCGCTTCGGTGTGGGCTTCAGGGCTTGTCGCGCTTCCTGCCGGGCAAATGGCCGACACCCGTGATCGTCGCGTGATGATGCTCGCCGCACAATTGGTCGCCGGCGGCGCGGTCACGTCCGCCATTGCTTTGATTGCGTTCCACGCACCCCATTTGGGTCCGGCATTGGCTGCGCTGATGGGTTTGGAAGGCCTTGGTAGTGGGTTCTTTGCCGCAGGCTATCAACCGGCGGCAACGGCTTTCCTCGCCCCGTCGGAGCAGTCTGCCGGAAGTCGGTTCGGCGCAGTGACCACGCCGCTCGCGAGTACTCTTGGTTTCGCGGTCGGCCCGCTCTTGGCGGAGGTGGAACCGTGGCTTCCGTTCGCCGTCGACGCGGCTACGTATGGGGCGAGTATCGCGGCACTGTGGACACTGTGGAATTCCTTTCCGCCCCAGACCCGCAAACGACGAGGCAGCCTCGTCCGAGGTATTCATGACAGCGTGGGGGAACTGCGGCAAAACGGGCCGCTCCTCGAACTGTTGGTGGGTTCCTTCCTGGCCCGCATTGCTAGTGGGGCAGTGAATCTTCGCATGGTGGATGTGCTGTCCGGGAGCGGCTGGTCCGGCGGGCTCGATGTCGTAGTGCTGGGCGCAGCCGCTTGGGGTTCGCTTTCACTCTTGTTCTGGCCGAAAAAGCTCACCGACGCGATCGACAAGATAAAGGTCTCGCATCTCAATATGGGTGGGATCGCGAGTTACGCGGCGGCGTTGACTGCCAACGCGTCGTCGACCGATCCGTGGCTCATCGCGGCGAGCCAGTTCTGGCTCGGCGCGACCGCGGCCGTCCTGACTAGTCGGATGATCGCTGTGCAATGGCAGACGGTGCCCGATCAATCCAGAGGCGGGGTGGGTGGTGTGATTCTCGGGGCGACGAGCTTCGCTTCGGCACTGGGAGCTCTTGGCGGCGGTGAGGTGGCCGCCAAATTTGGCAGTCAGGCTGTCGGCGACGGTGCCGCGGCCCTCATGGCCGCGACTGGTGTCGCCTTCGCGGTGCACCTCGTCAGACGGGGGGCCAGCGTGCGGCGGGCCAACGTGCGTCGCCGTCGCGACGCTGTTGAGCTCGAGGGCACTCGGGTGGAGGTTGAGGGTCGGGCGCGCAAGAGACAGATACGCAGCCGCTTTGACGGTAACTGCGAGGTCGCACAGTTTGTTCTCGCACAGGTGGCCGATATGGTCGACGATGTCGCCGACGCGAAGTCGCAGAGGCTCGAGCCACAGATGTTGTTCCTCGACGCAAGCCTGAAATATGCGGCTGCGGCGTTTGATCGAGATTTGATCGATGAGTGTGGTCAGGCTCGCCCTGTCGACCGCGACCGGCTGCGCCGCTTGGTAGATGCCGCGCTGTGGGATTCGGAAGCGCGTGATCGGCTCACCGGGTTCTTGCACAAGGCGCGGCTGCGGGTGGCGGATACGAATTCCACGGTTGCGGTGATGGATTTCGATTCGCGTGACGACCTGTGTCGGGACCTGTCGTTGCTTTATCCGGAGACACAGTGGCTGCCGATTTCGTTGTCGCCCGGGCATTCCGATGACGAGGCGCCGGAGGCGGCGGTGCGGGCGGCGAGCGCGGTGGTGGAGACCGATCTCGGTCGCCGTGCCCTGCATGACCGTGCCGATCGCGCGGCGGCTAGGCGGGCCGCCGGGAAGGACTGGCGTAGCCGGGTGGATCGCGATAGCGAGCGATTCCTCGTCGACCTCTCTGGCTGGTTGGCGGGGCGTAAGGTGAGCCGCCAGCTCGCGAGCGTGCTGGAACCGCTGAGCGAGGTGGTCCGCGCGTCCCGTCGCGACTTCGAACCCGCGCCGAGGCCGCGCGCGGAGGAGATTGAGCGAGACCGCGCGGAACTGCCGGAGAATCGGGACCAGGCCAGCCGCACAGGCGCCGACGCCGCGCGTCTGCGGGTTGCGGCTGCCGCCGGGCTGGATCTACGTGACCGAGAGAGGAGTACCCGGTCCGGCTGGCTCTGGCCCATGGTGCGTGTCCTGGGGCTCGCTGATCAGGACGGGTTCTGGGACCTCGTGGACACGATGCTGTCGCGCCTCCGGGGCGCCGTTCTGGCGCGGCTCGCGGGCTACCGTGCCGACGCGATCGCGCGAATGCTGAACTGCAAACCGGATATTGCCGCGTCTTTGCTGCGATCGGCCAATCAGTGGCTCGCGGTGTCGCTCGTGATGCGTCAGTCGTCGGATCCGACATCGTGGCTGGACATCCGCAGGCGCGATCTTGTCGCCGCGTTGCGGCAACTTCCGGTCGACTGCCGGGACTTTGCGGTCCGGCATTGGATCGATGGGGTGCCTGTCGATGAGCTTGCGGCAGAATTCGGCGTCTCGATCGACACGGTCGAGTCCCGCCTGCTGCGGGCTGCCGAGCAGTTGTCGTGGATGCTGCGATGGCTGAAGTTCGAGCCGGTTGACCTTGGCCCCGACGAAGCCGCCACGGCGCGACTCAACGCGTTGCGTGTGGCGGCCTACCTGGACCAGGGGCGAGTGGTTGCCGAGCGGGCGCAGCTGAGAAAGCAACTCGAGGCGGCGGGCACGGATCCGTCGACCGTTGAAGCCGCGCTGCCGCGCAGGCTGCTCGGCGAGCGTCCCGAACTACGCGATGTCGTCGTGGAATTCCGTCAGTCCGCGCGCCGACTCCGGAAAGCGAGGGTCGAGATCGAACGGGTCGAAGCGTTGGTGGAGCAGCGTGCGGTGCTCCTGGCGCGGCGAGACGAGCAAGCGCTTAAGGGACTCAACGGTCCGCGCATGTCTGCGGACACTTCGCTGGAGCGCTTCGACCGGACAATCCAGCGGGAATTCGACAAACGATCCGGCTCCGACCGTGCCGATCCGGCGCGGTTGCGGAACATCTGTAACCCGCTGGTGATGCTGGGATTGAACGATTATTTCGGTTGGGATGTTATCGACCTGTCCTCGGAGAAGTCAGCGCGGATGTGGTGGCCCAACGGCGTTCCCAGCGACAGCGATCCGGCGCCGCGTGACTTGTTGATGTCGGTTAACGACGTGGAACACCTCAGCGGTGGGTGCGCCGAGAAGATGGATACCCACGACCAGCTTCGGGCCCGCCTGAAGGACTGCGGCGTGGGTGCGGCCGCAGTCGTCGCCGACATATTCTTCGCACCACGCGACGGTGTGGACGGCCACGGCTATCTACTGATCTACCTCGGCCACAACAATTTTGAGGTACGCGACCTTGCCTTCGGCCGGACTTACCGGCTGCCAGATGGACATCCAGCTGGTGTGTCGCACTCGTATGCTATCTTCCGCCACCCGAAAGGCAGCGTACGGGCGGGCGAACCGGTGAAACGCCTGATCCGCGACGACCGCGACGACGGCAAACAGGCTACGGTCGGCGGGAGCGAGCAACAGAAGCGCGATATTCGCGGTAATGTCGCGAATTCGCCGAGACGCGACGCCGAGGCAGCTGCCAGCGCGGAAGCATCGCCGGTGCCCGGCCAGCCGGTGGAAACCTCCGATAGTGTCCAGGTCCAGTCGGAGTTTGCGGGCGGTGCGGATGATCTGCTCACGACGACCGATTCCACTGCGGTTGAGCAAGGTTGGACTGTTGCGGCACGGGAAGAGTTGCACCGGAAGGTCGCCTCGAACCCTGTGCCCGGCGGGCCACCCGATGAGGGCCTCGTCGTCGACTTCTTCCGTGGCGAGTCCGACAGCCCGCGCGCCCCGCCGCCTGCGTTGGTTGGGGCGGTCTCGGTGGCGGGGCTACAGCGCAAGCCACATGATGAGGCAGTGGCGTGTGCTCAGGCTTCGACGGCGGAGGGGGAAGCTCGCGTCGTCGTGGTGGCCGCCGGTGCGTCGTTTACGCCTTGGGCCAAGCGTGCTGCTGATGCGGCTGTCACGTCCGCAGACGTTGTGGCGGAAGCTTTGAGGCAGGGCCACTCCGCCCTTGCCGCGCAGCGGATCGGGTTCCATGCTGCCGCCGATGCCGTTTCCGCTTTAGCGGGTCATGCTGCGGACAACGAGTTCTCGCCGACGACGGACTACGCGTCGGTGGTGGTGGAGCCGAACGGGCGGGTCACGGTGACCTGGGTCGGCCGAGGTGCGGTTTATTTCATGCCGGAGATCTCCAATAGCGACCCGTGCCTGCTCACCGCGCGCGACAGCGTCGGTTCGTACGTCACGCGCTATCTTGCTGCGGGGGAGCGGTATCGGCCGCATGAGTTCACCTTCAAGCCAAGAGTTGGCGGCTGGTTGATCGTCTGCACCAGTGGCTTCTCCGACTGCTTCCCGGATCCCGAGGTGATCCGCAAGTGGCGGTTTGCCATCGACCGCGACGCGGCTGACGTCGCCAGCAATGTGTTCGCCCTGGCCCGCGCCGCAGGTTCGCCCGTGGAACGATTGGGCGGACGGCCGAACATTACCGTTGGTCTGGCTTCGGTGCCGAGTCCGCCCATAGACCAGCCGTCAACACCAGGTCCGCCGGTGTCCGCGGAGTCGGTCGCCCCGCTGGTCGCCTTTTTGCGCCGGCTCGACCCCGATGCCGATTCCGACGAGTTGACCACCGCGCTGCTGACACTCGACATCGTGAAGGCTGTGCCTGCGTCGGATGAATCGGAGCAGGAGTCGGATGCCTTCCCGGATGCGGTGATGGAGCCGCTGATCCGCATCGACGGTCCCGTGCTGAGCCTGAACGTGCGTGCCGACGAGCGCATGCTCTCCGGCGAGGCGATGTTCGGTCCCTTCCTGGACGGTCCGGACATGCGGGAGGTGCACACCGTCCGCAAGACCTGGACGGCGGATCAGCACCAGAACGGGATAGCCGGCGACTTCGTCACCCGCATCCTCGACGCGCACGGATTCACCCTGATCGGCGAAACGGAACTCGGTGACGACGGCAGCACCGTCACCGTGGCATTCCACAAGCCGGCATGGACCGCATGGGCGAGCGAACCGATCGTCGTGCCCGACCCCAGGGAGCCGATCGGCGTCAACCCGGCAGCGGCCGCGAGGCGGGTCGTGCGAGCCCAAGTGTCCGAGTGGGGCCGAGAGCGCCGTGACGACGCACAGCTCATCACGAGCGAGCTGTTCGCGCTCGCGGACCTGGAGGTGCCCCCGCACGAGGCCGAGCACGTCGACCAGCCACACCGGGATCCGGTATTGGTGTCGGGTCGGATGGTGCCCGGTCCGCAGGGGCGGCCCGCACTGCGGTTGGAGGTGTCGGCGCTGGGCGACCGCGCACGCACGGCGCGCGCCGAGTGGATCGCGAGAATCTTCGGGAATCTGGCCAACCGCTGGGGTGCCGACGAAAAGGGCGGGTTGTGGTTGGAGCTGGATCGCGACCCGCCGGAGCAGTGGTCTGGGCCGCCGCACACCACGCAACCCGCAGTGCTGAGCAGGCAAGTACCTCGCCTCGCCGAGGTCCCGACGTGGAACGAGGTCCTCGAACGGCTCACCCGCGCCGACGATCCCGACCGACTCGACCTTCCCGCGATCGTGGTCGCGATGCAGGTGCAGCGGGCCATGAAATTGAAGCGCAGCACAGACCCTGCGCTCGTCCGCGTCGTCAGCCACATCAGGGCCCGGTTGCGGGTCGCGGAAGAACGCGCAGCGGCAATGCTCGCACCTTTGTTGACCGGCCCCTCCGGCGAGGGCGGCCTCCGGCTCGACAACGCGACCGTCAGCATCCTGCCGAATTACGCTTGGCCTGGTTATACCGAGATCCGACGCAGAGTGCAGGCTGCGCCCGAGTCTTGGGACGCCCCGATTCTCGTGGTCAAGCTATTTGCCAAGGTGTATGACGGTGATCAGCAGGTCGGAGAGGTCCGGGTCGACCTGCACCAGATGCTGCCGGGTCGGTGGATCGTCGACCACGAGATGATCAATCTCGAGACCGGGCGTGGGCGTGGGCTCGGATCGGCCTTCACCGGAACGATATTCGCCTGGGCGCGCAAGTCCGGCTTCGAGGCGCAGTACGTCTATACGGCATCCGACGACCACAACAGCGGCGGTGGAGCGTTCTGGGCGCCGATGTATGACTGGGATCCCACTCAGGTTGCCCCTAGTGTTCGCAATCTCCTCGCCAAAGTCGCCGAACCACTCAACGCTCCCGACCTGTCCGAGGACGAGCGTTCGGCACTGGAAACGCTGCGCACCAACCTGAAAGGTCCGGCGTCGAAGTACCCGAGTATTCCCCGGATCGCCGCCGGCGCCTTCGATCCCGCCACCGACGACGACGGTACTGGCCGCGAAAACCGAGCGCTCGGGCGGCGCGTCATGAACCGCCTGGAGTGGGGCGGCGTCTTCTACCCCTCGGCAGGCGACGGCGAGCATCCACACTTCGGTCCGGGAGCCGGGGCACTGGGAGCCTTCGGTAACGAGCACATCGCCAACTACCACCAGCCGGGTGATGGTGTGCACGGCCCCCTCGGGGCCGATGGGGTGCTACGTCTGACGGTGCAGGGAGTGAGACACGACGAGGCTCGAGTGCAGTTCGCGCAGCTGTGGCAGCGGCTGCACGGAGACAGAGACGTCCAGTCCATCGCTGTGACGTGGCTGCCCGGCTCCGCCCTCGCGCGCCGGTTCGGCGAACTACGCGCGCCGGTCGATGACGTCCTAGTGCCGAGCGGGCCGGTGGTGGCGCTGGCGGACATGCCAATGGGCAGGCTGCTCCTCGGCTTGGCACACCAAGTCCGCTTCGACGCACTCGACGTCGACGATACCGACGGTGGTGTGCACCTCGTCTTCCAGCGGCCGTTGCCGTGGCTGCAGACGGGCCTGGATGCCGTCGAGCGCGACCTTGCCGAGTACCTGGACGGTGCTCCCGCGCGGGTGCTGGCGCGATTGCAGGATCAATTGAGCGCGATGGTCCCGGTGCTGGCGACCCGACATGACACGCACACCCGCGACGGCGCCCCGCTCCCTGCCCTCGATGAGGCTGCCGTTGCGGCGTATTCGTACTGTGCGCGCCGAAGGAATCGGCTCGAAGAGCAGGTGAAGGCATATCACGACATCGAGATCGCGATTGCGGCGGCCCACGGATTGCGCGGCCGCTACGACCCCGAGGCGGACCCGTGGGGCGAGACGCAAGAGGCCATGGTGCGTAGCGCTATGGCCGAATTGTTCACGCACATCCCGACCGACACCGCGTTCACCACGGAAGTGACCCGGCCCCAGCCCAGTCGGTTGCGTGTTGTCGTGCGCTACGCAGGCGAATCGCTCACCGAAGCGATGATGGCCTTGGACCACAATGGGATTCAGGTCCAATCGCTACCACCGTCCGGTCACTTCCCCAACGTGGTCGAATGCGACTTCACCCGGGCCGGCGAGCCCGACAGCGCACCAGACGCGCCTAGGGAGCTCGAGCAGCCGGTTGACACCACAGAGCCGGCCGGCCACATCGGCGACGCAGCAGACGATTTCGAAGTGCTGTTGCGGGAGGCCCACCGGAGGTTGGACTTCGCGATGTCCGATCGGGCACCGGACGACCGCGCCGCAGCTCATCGGATGCTCGATCAGAATTGCGGGATCTACGCCTCGAGCGAGGGTCTCGCAGTGCAGGTCGACCGATACGAGGACGGATCCGTCACGATCGCCACAACGATTGAGGGGTCAAGGGACTACGAATACACGCACGCTTCCATAGAGCACCCCGAGCCGATCCCTGAGCTACTACTACGGGCCGACAGCAACCCGGATTCCCTTGCGGCGCAACAGGTGCAGCGTTCAAATGAGCAGCGGCTGCTAGAAGGGGATGTCCGGACCGCAACCGACGCAGAGACTCCCGAGGTCCAGATCGCGGCGCGGCGTATAGCGGCCGCGATCCTGGCCGAGGTTCCACTGGGCAAACGGGTGTCGTGGTCGGTGCACTACGGGTTGGAGCCGGGTCGGCTGACGCTCACCCTGGAATACGACGAGCCCGACATTCGGCAGCAACGGCTGGTCCGGGCACTGCGTCAGATGCGCGCGACACCCTCGCTTTACGGCGTCGACGGCGGTCGACTTGCACTCCAGGTCACGGTGCTCGTGGAGCCGGACATCCTCGGCACGCAGCCCGGCCGGCATCCGGCGTTCGGTGACGACGCACAGGCGGACCTCGAGACGCTGTCGACAGACTGGCAGCCTCAGGATCGGGCCTACGTGCAGCGCGCAGTGCCACGAATCCTCGACGCATTCCGTGGCGATGGCCTTGGCCCGGTTTCGGTGCTGCGGTACGAAGTGCGTTACGAAGGCAGCGGCACGATCATTGTGCGCGTGCCCTTGCAAGGGGACCCGCAACCTGGGGCCACAGATCGGCTATCTCGGGAGGACTGCCAGTGGGAGGTCATCGAAACCGAGACCGGCCACGGTGTCCTCGAATGTTTGTTCACACCCGTGTTTGCTGTCGAACCCGGTTCTTTGAGCGACGAGATCGCCTTCGCGACCGACGAGATCGCCCTCATCAGGCGGTATTTGAGTCGCCTGATGGAGAACGTCGGTGCCACGATCGGTGCGGCGTCGGTGAGCCGGTGGATCAACGTTCGGCGGAGGGAGATCACGCACCTGCGCACACGGCTCCAACCGAACTTGGTCGAACGCCTATTGATCGACAATTTTCTCCAACGTTTCAACCTGTATGACGCCATAGAAGTGGCCACCGCAACCACATGGACCGACGAGGAACGCTTCGGCGCCCAGCACGCAGCCCATTCGTTGATAAGCCAAATTCCGCTCGGGCGCACCGTAATTCCCACCGTGACATTGGCCGCCGACGGGCGCGCCTTGACGGTCGTGCTCGACTACACCGGCGGCGAGGTTCCGCTGGCTCGCATCTATGGAGTTGCGCAAGCAGCCGGTATTGAACTGTCCCACACCTCCACTGATGCCACACAAGGCCGGTTCGTCGCCAGCATCCGGCGCCCGCCCGGCCCCGGCGCAGACGCCACGCCTAAACCACCGTTTGATGGCCTGGGCACCGGCGAGACCGAGTCCTTCGATCTGCGTCGCTGGGTGGAACCGCCGCACGCATTCGACGATAAACTCGGCTACAACGACCCGAGAGCCAAGTTGTCCAAGCGGCATCCGACCGTTCCCCAACGATGGCCGTGGTCGGACGCGGTGCAGCGATGGGCCGAGGATTCGGACTCCCTCCGGCAGGTCGCCGAGAAGTTTTTGCGCGGCAGGCAGCAGCAGGCCGTCTTTGCGTTCCTGGACGGACGCCCCGTGTCGGCCTTGGCGAATTTGTTGGGAGCCGAGCCCAACGAGGTGCGCGGCATTCTCTTGTCGACCGATATTCGACTCAGTCATGTGATCGGCGCGTTGAACGAGGCGGCGTCCGGTGCGGCGTGGGGTGCTCTGGATCGCAATGACTTCGAGTTCGCGGTTCGGATGTTCTGGTCCGGCGATTCCCGGCGGCTCGAATGGGTTCCGGAGGCGTTGCAAATTGCTGCCCTCGAGCAGCCGCAGGCCGTTTTGGAAGCGATCAACCGGCTGCCTGTCGACGAGCGCGAATGTGTCCGGCTGCGGCTGGCAGGCTTGCGGTCATCCGACATCGCCAGAGTGTTGGACATTAGCCCGAGCGTCGTCGCCAACCGGTTGAGGTTCGCGGAGGTCGGGTTGAGTGCGGCATTGGTGGCGTTGCTGCCCGAACACCCGCGCGGCACAGCGCAATCCAACGGCTGGGATCCGGTGACGGCCGACGAGTTGAACGACATGCTCGAGCGGGCGTGGGCCGGACAGCCGCAATTGCTCCGATGGACCTCGGATACCGTGCGTGAGATCGCAGTCAGGCGGCCCGATCTCGTGCTCGAAGCGATCAATATGTTGACCTACGAGGAACTCCAAGCATTCCGGGACCGGACCGGAACTGGAAGACCGCTCGCCCAGTGGGTCTCCACCCGCATGGCGAACTACCTGAAAACCGCTAACATCTGGCTCACATGGGCGCTGCCCGCCCTGGAGGAATCACGGCCCGCGCAGGAGCAGGCAGGGGGATTGCTTGCGGCCCAGCTCGCCGCCGTTGACGCGGACGAGGATGTCGCGGCACCGGAGGATGCCGTCGATCTCGAATGGGCTTCGGACACAGTGCAAGCGGCGTGGCGCGACGAGGACACACGGCCGCGGCTTGTGGACTTGATAGCGGGACTCACGCCTGGCCAGCGCGAGGTTGTCGAAATGCGGATGGGAGGTATGAGCACGGCAGCTATCTCGCGGCAGCTCGGAATTGGCAAGAGCAGCGTGTCCGACCGCCTACGCCGGGCCGGCGAGCAATTGACAACAGAGCTGGCTAAGCCTGCGCTCTCGGCGGGCGAGGCGTGGGAGCCCATTCCGCGGGAGGCGTTCCATGAAGCCGTGGATCGGGGACTCAACGACGAACCCGAGCGGCTCAGCTGGGCATCGGATTCGGTGCGGGAGTTGGCCGCCACCGAACCGGAACTGTTGCTGCACATGGTCAATTGGCTGCCCAGTACCGAGCGCGAGGTCATCCGATTGCGTCTGCTGGCCGGGATGGGCTCGTCGGAGATCGGTGTCGTGCTGGGCAAGAACCCTAGATACGGGTACAAGGCGCTGGTCCGCGCCGATGCGCAGTTGCGCGACGTGATCGCCGATGCCGCAGTCGATCTCGAGGCGGCGGACCTGCCAGAGCTGCCCAACATCTACGATTCGGAGTTCGGCCATGCGGTCCGACGGCTGCTGGCTGGCCATCTCGGCGTCGCAATGCCGGAGCTACATCTAGCGGCAATGCCCGACACCGAGCGTGCGGCGCGCCGGCTGGTGGCCGCCGAGAACGGCTCGCTGTACGTTGGCACGATCGTTCGCAACGTGCGTTCTGTGCTCACTCCCGTGCTGCACTCGCTCCGCTGGCGCAGCGGCGTGAGCAGTGGCTTCCTGGCAGGCGACCTCGCCGTTCTCGACAACGCCGACGAGGGTGACGCATTGCATGAGGCAGCCCATGTACTCGCCTGCGCGGCTGGCGTGACTGCCGTGACTTGGGAGGACGAGGCCGTTCCGGAGCTACGAGCCGCGCACGCCGAATCCGGCACCAACGAGGACTTTCCTACCTGGATGGCTGGACAGTTCAGCGGCTCTAGCCTCGACAATTCGCATCAAGTCTGGTTGGAAGTACCGGTCGAGGGGCTGGTGGCAGTCGGCGTGAAGGGACCCCAGGCCACTGTCGGCGAGCGCATCGCGGCGCGGTTCGTTATGTGCAGGCTGGCCGCCGTCACCGCCGACGCATACCGTGCGATGTCGCACGATATCCGCGTCATCAGGCTTCGACAGCACCTCGACGCGGTCGGGAGATTGACCCAAGGGCCGGGCCAGGTTCAGTACCGCATGCTGCGCGGGTGGTCGGTCGACGGGCCTACCTGCGGGCCGTCAGTGTGGCAGGCGATCAACGAATTTGCCGCGCTATTCGGGAGTCCCCCGGTATTCGACGCGGGCGATATCGACGAACACGAGGAGGTCCCGCCCGAAGCGCTCGGCTACCTGGTTCGCGGGCGGCGCGAGGGACTTCCATTCGGCGGACCGCAAGGGCACCAGATGGTGTGGGACTGGGTGTCCGGCGCGGTCGATCCGGTGGTGGGCGGATCCGCGCACGGGCGTGCGGTGATGCTGTTCGACGAAAGCGACAGTGGCAAGGCCCACGGCCAATTGATCGTTAACTGGTACGGAGCCGTGCTGGTGATCGACGCGACCGGGACGCCCGCCGTGCGTCCATTGGTGCCATCGGAGTCCGGTGCGAACGTGAAGGCGAGCCAGGCGATCCGGTTCCACCTCGTACCTGACGACGCCGTCATCGGCAAATCCCCTCGTCCGCTTCAACTGCGCCCAGTCATTCCCATCGAGGAGGACGCTTCGGCCGCTCCAGTCCCCGGGATGTGGGCTCCGGCCGGGAAAATGCCGGAAATCCTCGGCCATGACGACCCAGGCGGTGACGGCCTCTCCAATGGCTCGGACGCCGTGACGTTCTTCCGGCACGGGGGTGCCGACGGCGATGACCACGGCCCTGACGAGGTCCCGGAACCAGGGATAACTGAACGGAGGCTTGCCATCGACGCGGTCCAGCGGCGGGTTCCCGCGGGGCGGGGGAGCGATGTCGATCGCGTTGTCGAGGAGGGATTGCAGGCGGTCCGCGACCGCAAGAAGACCGTGGCTGCGGAGAACCGCAACCGCAACGTCGTGAATGCCGGAGTCGACGGCCGACCTCAGGGACCGACAGGCGAGGCAGCATCGACAACCGAAAGTGCTTCGCCGAAGGCCGCTTCCGGCGCTGCGCGACCTGTCGGCGCCGGCTTACTGATCGAGCGAGAAGAATCCGAGAACGGTCTCACCAGTCTAATCGCCAGAAAACCCACCGCCCCAACGTCGGGACCACCTGGATCGAGCAGGCAAAGCCCGCTCGCGGCGAAGGGGCCGGACAAACATCGTGTCGTCGCCGCGCAGTGGACCCCCGATCAGCCGCAACCTGCGGCGAGCCAGGTGGCGGAGCAGGTGTGGACACGGCTGGCACCCGGTAGCGCATCGGCGGACTTCGTGGCCGCAGTCATCGAGGAGGTGTTGGACAACCTGCGCGGTCTCCACCGGACCGATGTGTCGGAACATGCACCGCCACAACAGATCCAGGAAGCTGTCGACGCGGTGCTGCGAGATTACGCCGCCGTCGCGAAATTTCGCTCTGCGATGATGGGCATCACTCGCAGGGCGGCCGCTCAATCACTGGAGCGAAGAACAGATTTGCGCGCAGTCCTGGCGATGGCCACGCTTCCGGCGATCCGGCATGGGTTGGCCGCTTTGCAGCCGAGCCAGCGACGTTTCGTGTTGGGGCTCACGCGGCCCGGAAATGTTGCGCTGCAACCGCTGTCGACGGCGGGCGTCCTCCGGAACGAGCCTGAACGCACCGTTGATACCTTCGTCGGCGCGATAAGCGCGGCAATGAACACGGTTGGCCATGGGTCGGTTGCTGGGCGGGCGCTGTGGTCATTGGCGGGTACCGGCGTCGATTCGTCCAGATGTCCCGAACGGGACCGTTTCCTCGACTGGCTGGCCAATCGAGGAAATGGGACACAGAGTGTTCGTGACTATCTCACGATTCACCGGCTGGATCCGGAGCAAATCGGGATCTGGTTGCGCGAGGTGGGAATTGATCTGTCCGTCATGGACGCTCCAGGCCAAGAGTTCCCCGTGCCGACCGTCGACCGGGCGAGTCCCCGGCTGGAGCAGCGTGCGGCGTGGCTGCAAAAGGTTGACGACTACCTTGGCCTGACCGGGGAGCAGTTGGACGACTTGATCGGCGCGCCGCACGGCACCTGGGCGGCGGGCCGACTGACCACCGCCCACATCCGCGCATTGCTGCGGCGGGTGCCTGCAGCGCGCCCCCACTATCGGGCCTGCGCGGCTCTGGGTTTCGAGTTGCTGAACCGGGGCGCGCCCACCTATCCGGAGGGCTACTACCGCGACGGCGCGTTCCACATCGGCGCATATTTGCAGTACCGCGCCGCGCGAGCCGGGTTGACCAACAGTCGGCTCGGTCAGCTGATCGAACGTGATGCCAATGCGGTGGCCGTGCATTTCGGCAGCCCGGTGGTGCAGGACGTCACGGTCGACAAGTACCTCGAGGTTTTGCCGGCCAACCCCGTGACCAGAGACGAGATCGCCGAATGTTCCGGACGGTGGGGTACTGATGCGATGGTCCTGCCCGCATTCGCGTCCGCCCGCTCCTTCCCCGAATACGTTCGGTACTGGGCACGGCTCAACGGCGAATCCTCGGACGAAGCGGCGCGCGTCTTCGGCCTCAGCGCAACCAGGGCGGCCCGCTACATCAAGGGATTCAAGCTTGCCCGAATCAGACCTATGGATACGGTGCGCCTACGCGCGAGCTACGAACGAATCCTCTACAGGCTGGGGCCTTTCGAAGCCGTGGCCGAAGCGTGGGGCCATGACCCGACCAATGCCGCCGGATCGCCTGCACCGCCTGAGCCGGAATCGTCGACGCCAACACCATTCGTCGCCACTCACTACCTGTGGTCTGCGGGGGCCGACGATGGAGCCGTAACGATATGGCCCGAGCAAGACCGTTTCCTTCGATGGTTGGAGACGCGCACGGAGCAGACACAGAGCATCGCCCGCTATGCCGAGATGCATCTGCTGAGCGACGCCCAAATCGAATTGTTCCTGGACACGGCCGGTCTGATGCGGGCTGACATCGAGCAGGCGGGCGATACTCCGATGTTTCCAGATCCCGTCGGGACAGCCGACGAGTGGTTCCGGGCGGTGCAGGCGTACGTCGGCCTATCCGACGAGCAGTGCGACGATCTGGCGGGCGTACAGCGGGGAACGTGGCGAGACTGCCAGGACAACCCGTGGAAATGGTCTGCGGACATGGCGCGGGCGATCCTGCGGCGGGTGCCGGAAGCGAGACAACGCGGCCCGGAGCTCTACCGTCGCGTGGGCCAGTGGTTCGAGGAGTTCTTCGACGGCGGCGTGCCCGCCTATCCCGAGGGCTACGCCAGCTTCTCCAGCTACGCGGACCATCGCCGCCGGCTGGCAGGCCTGACCTTTTCTGAACTCGCGGACCGCATGCAACGAGTCCACAGCCGCATCGAGAAGCATCTGTCGGAGGGTGCCAAGGCGTCGCCCGAGGACGTGAGCGCCTATCTCGACGCTGTGCCGCAACGCGGCGTGACGGCCGAGGTCGTCGCGGAGTGCTATCCAGATCATGTGCCTCGGCCGACCCGAGTTGTTCCGAGCCCGCATGCCGCCGCGTCGCCCATCGAATACCACGCCTACGTCGGCCGGATCAACCAGATCTCCTCGGACAGGCAAGTCTCGCGTGAGCTGGGTGTGTCGAAAAATTTCGGCGGCCGGAAGGACGCACGGATCGCCCACGCTGTCGTCCGCCGAATGCACGAACACTTCATTGGCAAGACCGGGAAGTGGACTCTCGACGACTGCGACGCGGCCTGGGATTACGACGTGGTCGTGGACTCGGACGGTCACTACGACCTGGCCCCGGACAGCTACCGCGACGGCGGCCCGTGGCTGAAGGCACATCGGCTGCGGACTGAGCTGAGCCAGCGAGTGTTCTGCCGGGTAAGTGGACTGTCCTGGGGATTGATCAAGCGCGTGGAAGCAGGCAGCCAGGCACCCACCATGCCCTGGCTCAGGGACTTCCGCCATGCCACGGGAATGGACGAAACGTCCTTCGAAGCGGGGATCGCGAAGTTCTGGCCGCAACCACACTTCCGCCCGGCCCCATTGCTCGAACGGAGCCGATTCCTGAGACGGATTCTGACCAAACCTGGCTCCACGGAGGACATTGCGCTACGGCAGGAGCTTCGCAACCATTCCGAGACCACTGAGCTGATTGGTAAGGCGGTGCACCACTGGTCGTGGCTGGCAGACCCGGACGCCCTGACCGCCCTCTTCTCCCAGGCCGTCGAGACCGCCATCGACACGCACTTCCCGGACGCATCCTTCGCCGACCACGCGTGGAGGTCGTGCCAAACGGCTGCGATCGGCCTCATCGGCGAGGGCGTCTATGGCGAGTCCGCTGCCGACTTGCACTACACCATCTCGTTGGTCGCCCGCTACCTCCAGTGGTGCTGGGACCGCGAGCGAAGGATTCCTGACACTGCCGAGGTGGCGGCGTCGGTGCGCCGAACCCCCTACAAGGTCGCCCGCGTCCGAGCCCTGATCGAGCCCGATTCCTATCATCGGTTGGCCGCGCAGCGGGCGGGCTTGCATGAGTGGGCGGCGCGGCAGTTACCGGAAGGCTCCGCGCCGGATGCCGCGGACGCTGTGGCCGAATCCGTTGTGACAGAGGCTGAGGGCGTCACCGATGCCGATGCGCTGCGTCGTCTTTCCGGGACCCGACACCCGGATATCACTGACCAGCAGTCACCTGCTGCCGACACCATCCGGTCGGAGACCGATGGAAACCACAGCGACTCCCCAGAGACGGGGCGGTCTGCCGTAACACCCGCAGTCGGCGGGTCGCAACGCCATTCGGCCGATTCACCCCGAGCGAGGATATGGTCGAGTCCATCGATCAGTCCGGAGAAAATAAAGTCCTCGCCGACGTCGTATCTGCCTGATTTATCCGAGAAGATCATGGGCTCGTTCGATGAATGGGATGACATCGACACGGGATTGGGGCCGATTGCGAGATTCGGCCGTCGACACCGCAACTACGAAGACGGAGTGCCCACGCCACCAGTCGTGGAACCCCGGGGCGGACACCTTTATATCCCGGGCGAGGACGGCGACTCGGCGGCGGCCAGGTCACCTGAGATGGAGCAGTCGGCCGGGCAGCTCAATTCCGAAGGACCAATCTCCCTAGGGCGGGTGCTTCTTGATAACTCGCCCTTCCGGTGGTGGTATTTCACCGATGTACTGAATGCTGCCGGCCCCGCCGTGGCAACAGCTGCCGCAGTGGCCTTGTTACCAGACCCGACAAGTGCGGCCGTAGCGGCAGCCGTGGGGGGGATCGCGCAGGTTGCTGGGCTCGATGCCGGATATCGGACCGACCGCTATCGGCGCCGGGCTATCAAGTATTCGGCGTTAGGCGGCTTGGTCGCCTCCAGCGCCTCCGCCTTTTTTGTCGCCTCCGATATACCCTGCCTGGGGCTGGCACTCCCAGTGGCGATGGGGGCTGAAGCGCTCGCAGCCTCATACTTTTTCAACAGCATTCAAGCAGTTTTCCACGATGTTCTCACGCCCGCGCAGCAGCCTGCTGCGAATCGGGCAACGGCAATGCCTATGGGGAGTTTGATCGGTCTTTTTGCCGGTTCCGCACTTGTGGCAGCGCCTTGGCTTCCCATGGAGTTGGATGTCCTCTTGTGGGGGACGAGCTTGGTGGCACAGTGGATTTTGCGAGATTCCCATTCTCCGCAGATACCCAGTGAATCGCAGGGCTTCTTCCATGATGTCCGCGAGGCCGTCCATGAACTAGTCCAGAATAGGCCTCTGTTGGAAGGGGTCGGCGTTTCCGGCCTGAGCAACATAGCCTTTTCCTATTCAACATTCCACGCAGCGTATTATGCAGCACACAACAGTACTCACCCTGGATGGGCCGGCCCATTGCTGGCTGCCTCGGCGGTGGGCGGAGTGGCAGGCATGTTCCTGCCGAAGTGGCTCAAACATTGGATCGACACCGTAGATATCCAGCATCTATATTCGACTACCCTTTTAGGTTCTGCCGGGTTGAGCACGCTCGGTTTGATGTCACACAATCTCATACTGATGGGAGCGCCACTCATCGCGTCCGGGGCATGGCTTGTCAATCTTGCCGGCCGGATTACCACCCACCAGCAAAGAACGGTCCCGCCGCGCATGTACGGCTTAGTGGCCGGCACAAAAGACGCTATTACCGGGGCCACCCTCGCAGGAGGTATCCTCGCGAGTGGTTTTGCAGTGCCGTCACACACTGGCGGCCAATCTGTACGTCTCATACTCCCGGGTGCTTTCGCGGCCGCCTTTGCCGCACAGAGCGGCCACGTTCGACACGAAAGAACCAGAGAGCAGCGCAACCTTGTGCAGTCCGAGGTTCGACGGCTCGATATCACGGATGACGCAGATGAGCGACGCCTGCGCGACACCCATGAGTTCGCTCGCAAATACGTCGCGCCTTATGTCCTGACTCGAGTCGGCGCAATTATCGACGGCCTCGTCGCCTCCGCAGCACAAGATCCCACACCCCGGCTACTGTTCGTCGACCCAGGCCTGAAACACGCTGCTACGGTGCACAATCCAGAAGTCATCCGGAGGCAAGGCAGAACTCGCGAGGTGAAACGGAATCGCCTGCGTGACCTATTAGCGGCAGCACAACGGGAGGACAGCACCGAAGGCGCGGCAGTTGCGGAGCTGACCCGAGTTCTGCATGAGGCGGGACTGCCGGTAGGCGATCCGGACTCCATTCCCGACTTGAGGATTGCGCTGATTGGAATCGAACCGTGCGACGAGCTTTGCCAGGCGCTGTCATCACTCTACCCAGGAGCCCTCTGGCAGGACGCTTCGTTGCTGTCCTTGGATCCCGGACAACACGGTCAAGAACACGCTGTAAGCATGGTGGGCGAGGTGTTGAGAACCCGTCTCGGTCTTCTCGCCCTGCATCGCTATCTGAAGCGTCCCACACTCATAGGAAGGAGGTGGCGTCGAAAGGCCGCTGCGAAGAAGTTTGTCAAGTCTATGGGAACCGGACCTCAGCAGCCGGAACCAGAGCCGTTCTCCGCCAAGTGGACCGCATCTTCGATCGAAGAGCCTGCAATCGACCAGGACGCCGCGGCGGAGTCAGAGACCCAGTCTGCCGTGCTGGCAGATAGGCGATTGACCTTGGATCACGTACGACAGTATATCGAGAAATGGCGTCCGATCCAAGAACGTCAAATCGCTAATTGGCAATTTGAGGTCGAGGTGATTGCCGATCGCCAAGCTAGGGGAATTACAAATTTCGCCGGGATTAAAAGTTCGGATGACATCCTCACGCTGTTCAGGAGATATGATCTTCACGACATGAGCCGCAAGATTAATGTCCTCCAAAAGTTACTGCAAGGCGACGATCTCCGGGCATTGACAAGAGAGGAACGCGAATTACTCGACAGTGCACTGGACGGCGTCGCTCGCGAAACAATTCGCGTGACCACTTGGGAGGATTACTGCAGAAACGACCCAGATGCGATAAGTATTCACGCACTCGAAAGAAAAACATCGTCGCGGTGGATGTCGACTCCACCGGGATTGCTGCGTGAGCGAATGGAGACATTCACGGCTGGGCAGATATGTTTGGTCGACCTCGGCGGACAACTGCTGGGCACCCTGTCAACAAATCGCGTCGACTGGGATGGCGATCCGCATAGCCTCGGCACTCGGAGTGAGATCGCGGGTGCGGAGGGCACATACCGCGATAAATATAGGCCTAGCGGAAACACTCTTTGCATTCTCGAGATGACTATCGCGCCGTACATCTCGCCGCAGCTTGTATGGGAACCGATGATCAATTCCTTGATCGAACTTGCCGGCCGCGAGAATATCGAGCACATCATTGGAGCGTTCAAGCCCTCAGGCTATGCCTTCAGAGTCAGAATGGCACACCACCGGAATGAGCCTTTACCGACTTTTGCGGAGTATGTGGATGAAACCGACGACGATCGAACCCTCGCACACCTCACCGAACGCTTCGATATGCAGGTGCTCAAGATCGAAAACCGCTCCATTCACGTCCCGCTCAGCGCTGTCGAATTCGAGAGTTTCAAGCGATCGGACTGGACTCTGCTCGATACCGGGGATGGCCCTGCGTGGTGGTGCGGCGAGGCGGGACTCATCTATGAGCTCACCGACGGAAATTATGAATATCGCGAGGACCGCGTTTGGGCCCTAATACCCCTACCGGGTACTCGCACCGAGAATGCGCACTCCGACCCCGACCCCGACGATAGCCTGGATCCGGACCCGGCTATTTCACACGTAGCGAATCATGCTGCATTGGAGGGCGAACTCAAGTCCCCCGGTCGAAGAGAGCCGCCGATCGCGGGATCGGTGGAGGGCACGCGCTCTCGGCTCATCGATCCGCGCAATATGAATCTCTACAGATGGGACCCGGACGAGCCGCACAGCGAATACGATCCGCTGCGCGGCCTGCCCAGCCCGGATGACAGGCGTACACGGGAACTCTTGGAAGCGAACGGTATCGACACGCCCGCGCGGCTACTGCTGGAAACCGCGCTGTATGTGGAGGACAAATTCCGGGACATCGCCATCGTGACCCGACACACTCGGCCCGAAACGATCTTCGGTCACAACGAGTGGGCAAGCTATTTGGAAGCTCGGGCCTTCCTCCAGCAGCATGGGGACAACCCGCTCAGCGTCACCGTCCTCGAGGAATTGAGTAGGCGCGTCCGTGCTTTCACCGATCCAGGCGGTGACGTGGTGTACCGGGCCCCCGTACGGATTTCATGTGCGCAATTAGCTTCACCGTTGACTCCTGCACAGATCGCGGTGGTCGCCGAGGATCCGCTGCTGTCCTATGTGCCTCCGTTCGAATGCGGCGAGTACGGTGTTGTGACCTATCCGGAGGTGGAGGGCCGGGAAGGCCGCCGACAGCTTCGTGTGCTGACGAGCGCGCTGACCTCTGCCGAGCTGGCGGCGATCGAGCAGGATCCGCTGAGTTCGTTTGTCCCCTCGTCGGTGCTCGAGGAGATGGAGCCGACCTTCGGGAAATATGAGCACGGCGTCATTCTGTACCCGGCTTTCCGGTCTGCCGCCGACCTGCGACAGCGGCTTCACGCCCTTTGCGATTGGTACAACTACGCCAGATCGATACCCGATTACGACCCAATCGCGGTGGCCGCCAGATTGCAGCGTGACTATGTCGTACTTCATCCTTTCGGTGAATACAGCGGACGGACCTCACGATTGCTGATGAACTGGTCGCTGATGCGGGACGGGCTTTCCCCGAGCGCGATCGACGAGTTCGATGATGACCTCACCACCCGCCCCCCCGAATGGGCTGCACGTGTCCGAGAGGGCGCCGCACGATACCGTGAATGGGAACAGCGCGCCTCGCTGTTGGGACCCGAGCCGGATCCTGTGACCCTGTTCGGCCTGGCCGATCTGCGCGCGGCACTCAGGCTTCTGGACTCGCCGCCTCCGGCTTTCGTAATTGGACAGTTGCATGACGGGCGCAGGTATCAGCTCTTGCTCGAGCAACTCCGCTGGTTGTCCACGCACGGCAATGCGGTAGCGGTTCTGCCGCCGGTCGACGGTCCCAAGGGGACCCTCCCCGCCGAATCGGTGGGGCGCAGGCGCGTGCTCTCCGCTCCATGGACGAGGTCGGATGAGTTGTCTGACGGTGCGGTCGCTCGGCCACACCCAAGCCGACTCTCCGCGCCCGCCACCGATGCTGAGATGATGACGCGGGTCGGCGAGATCCGCCACAAGATGCTTGCTGACCGGGCGTCTTTGCAATCCGCCCTCGATCGTGCATCACTTACCCCCAGGCAACGGGAAGTCGCGGTATTGCGGCTGTTGGCGGGTAGGCGGCGGTGCGACGTGGCGGAACAACTTGGAATTGCCCAACAGACTGTAGATGCACACTTGAGACGTGCCCACGAAGCGTTGGAACCGCTGCTGCCCGAGGGATTCTTGTCTGGCCGCGGCCACTATCTCGATGCGCTGTCGAGCGTCGTATGGGACATGTTGGTGGAGGATCAGGATGCGTTCGTGTGGGCACTGTGTCACCTGAATCCGATGGAGAGACACGATGTTCTGGACAGAATGGAAGGGCTGACGCCCAAGGAGATCGCGTCAGTGCAGGAGGCGGGCGAGCACGCAGTCCGAAGCTCGATCGACCGAGCGGACATGCGCCTGATCGAGTTGTTGCTGTGGCAGCAATTGCAGAAAGACCCAGAAGCGCTGTGGTCGGCGATCCTGAGATTGTCCCCAGCGGGACGGATGCTCATCGACCGGTGGCTGTCTGGGAAGACGCATGCTGAAATCGCGATCGAGGACAGCATCACGGCACATGCCGCCGCCCAATCGATGGCCCACACGCAGGAAAGGATTCTGCGCTCGCTTCCAAGCGTAGGCTCCTCCGGAATCACGCGAGCCGCCGCGGCCGACGACCCCTCGCGTTTCGGTGAGCGGCTGGCGGCTGGCGCGCGCGCGGGCTCGGCACAGTTGCCCGCAGTGTTGGAGTCCGCGTTGGGAGAGGCCGCGTCGGATTGCGTTGCTCTGGATGAGCAGGTGCGACAAAGCACGGTCTTGCTCTATGGCATCGACGATGAGACCCCGTATCTCGCGGAAGACGTGATCGAGCGGAATTGTCGCGGGCCGCTGGAGCGGTTCGAATCCGATGCGCCGGGTCTGCTCGAAGCGGTCACCGCTACGGTGGCGCGGCGCTATCCGCAGACGGAGCCGACGCCACGGGTGCGGGTGGCTCTCGCCCTGCGAGAGATCGTGAGGGAGCAGCGGGCGGCCGGTGCCGCGTTGGCGGCCGGTCAGCACTTCCTGTCCTGGGACGCGCTGCGGACCGCGAAGCTGGAACTGGACCGCGCCATTGCTCGACGAGATCTGTTGCGCCGCTTGAAAGAAGCTCTCGCTGATCCGACACGGGCCCCACCATCCTCGGCGATAGCAGTCCTCGAAGCTAATGCCGCTGCACGCGCGGCCGCGCTGACTGCGCTCGATGAAGCTGTCGCCTGGTCCGAGCACCTACCTGGACGCGAGGCCACCCTCGATGATTGGTTTGACGATGCGGTAGCCCAAATCATCGGGTTGTTGGCCCGTGATGCGGATCGGTTGGCCGGGGCCGATGGGGTACCGGCGGTACAACTGCGGCTGCGGATACAACAGCGCCAAGCCACTCTCACCGAGCTCATCGCAGCAGTCGTCGACCTGCGTGCCGCTAGCCAAGGGCTGGATGAGGCGCTGCGACTGATCGTGGGCGGTGATGCCGAAATAGTCACCCGCTCACCAGCGCACGGTGCGCATGTCCAGCCCTACCCGGACATCCCGCGGAAACTCGGTGGTCGGGACCTGGTTCCGCCCAGCATCATGCGCGGCGATGCGCGGGAATCCGACAGCCAGGGCGACGGGTCCACTGAGCACCCGGCTGAAGGTGTTGGGCCAAATGATCGTCTGCCGGAATTTGTCAGGATTGTCGGGGATCCCTCCAACCCGAAGGGCGACATCGCCGAGGTGCCCGACCAGCCTTTCGGCACCGACGCCGACCGGTTCTTCGACCTCGACACAGCTCGGGCCGATGTCCGTGAAAGGGAATCGAAGGGGGCGCCGGCACCCGGACCGTCTCCGACAGGATCCCCACCCCTCACCGACCGCACGGCCCCTCCGACAGCACGCCCTAGCGACAGCGCGAGCGCACCGAAAACGGTGTTGCCCGCCAGGAAAAACGCGCGCCGGAAACTCACCGTCACCGCCCGGCTGCCAAAGGGCGAGTCCGAGGTCGACGACACACCTCCACCACCCGAGCCCGTCCTACAGCTCACCATTGCCGACGACGGCCGAGCTGACGACGACCGAGCCGATCTGGAAGTGCACGGAATGGAACGCGGAGTGGGTAGCATCGGCATCCGGACGTACTTTCCCGCCGTCGCTGCGCTGCTGGCGCACCTTGGGAACACACGTTCTGGCGCAGTCGCACTGCTGGAGAGCGGCCCGCCGCATCGGCGAAGAGGCGCGAGCCTCCAACCGCCCTTCATGCTGGCCAGCGTGCACGGCACGGTCTTCATAGTGCAGGTAGGTACCTCCATCAAATACGTGCCCGTCAACACCGACGAGCCGTGCACAGTTGTGTTCTATCCCGCCGCCGACGAAGACACACACCACCAGCTCACCCACGGCGGCTTGGTCGTGGCAGAGGTGCCGGACAGCGATTTCCTGGACCACCACGCCGCGCCGCCACGCGAGGCACCGAGGACCGTCTCCGTGCAGGACCGGCGCCGGGCAGCCCGTCACCTCGTTCACCGGCTCCAGGTCATCGCCGACCGCGCGACACATCTGCTTGGTCTCGAGCTCGGCACGCCCATCCACGCGGTTGTGGCCCAGGCCAAGAATTCCACTGACCCCGACAACGCGCTGCACACTGCACTGCTCGCCGACCTGCAGCGCTGCCTCGTCGCGACCGACGCACTGCATCGCGTGGACATGGCCGGCCGAGGACTGCTGGAGGCGCGCCTACGCCGCGGCCACGCGGAAGCACGCCGAAGCACGGCGGACACATCCGAGGAGTCGCGAATGTGGGACCGGCTGCGCGACAAGGCGGCGGCCGTGGAAGCCGAACGCCTCGCCGACCTGGAGGACCTGTTGTCAGTCGGGGCGCTGTCTGGAACGACCATCACGACAACCTCCGTCACGCACGACCCATTGTTCGCCGTCCAGCAGACATTGGCGGATCTGCACGGCTTGGATGTGTTCCCGGTGCCCGGACGTCACCTGGAGGCGCCGGCCATGACCGAACGTGAGCTGCTTGCGGAAGCGGATGCATTCGTCCGTTCCCTGCTGAGCACGGCTCACGTGACGTACCTGCTGAGGGTGCAGCTGGGGCCGGGATCCTCGGTGATCGTGCTCGACGCCGACGAAGATCCCTATGTGCTGGTCAACAAGGGCAATGCAGTCCTGAAGATCGACCCATGGACCGGCGAACCACACCTCTTCGGCGATCGACCGCTACTCGCATCGGCGCGGGGCCTGTTCTGCGACCCGTCGGGGAGACCCATCGTCCCGCACGGCATCGACCGCATGGCCGGCAACATCGCCGACGACACCACTTCCCGACAGCAGCACCCAGATCCTCAAACCCGTCGGTTGAAGGACGCCTTGCTCCCCCCGGTTGCGCCGACTCTCCTCGACCGCGACAGGGCCATGGCTATCTGGGCCGAATCCGGCAGGCGAATGACCCAGCTGCACCACTCGGCCGACCTGGACCAGTTGGCCTACGTGGGCGAACTCCACCTAGTGACGGAAAACAGGCAGCTGCCCACGCACTCGATCAAGGTGCGGCCCGGTTACAACGTGATCACGACGATGTCGGATCTGCCGCCTGGAACCCGCCTGTACCTGGCGTCGTCCGGAAATCACGGGGTCGCCTATGCCGCGGCGGCACAACAACGTGATACCCCGATCACCATTTTCGTTCCCGCCGGTTGTCCTGCGTACAAGACCGACGTCCTACTCGGCTACGGCGCGCAAGTCCGATGGGTCGCGGCCGGGGGGGAGGTGGTCGCAGTCGCTGGGGGCGAGCACGGTGCGGAGGTCCAGTGGATCGGCGATCCCGGAGACCCCAGGGCCGCGAGTTGGAACGACGCCGACGACGCGTGCCGGCAAGCGGCAGACCTGGCGGGTGGGCTGTACATGGACGTCACGTCGGCCCAATCCGTGGCTGCGCAGGGCACGGTTATTCCGGAAATACTCGAGCAACTGTTCGACATCGACTACATCGTCGTTCCCGGGGGCGGTGGCATGGTGGCCTCCGCCGCCGAACTACTAGAACGGCACAACAAGTTGTGGGGGACGAACGTCAAGATGCTCGTGGCCGTAGCGGAGCAGGCACCCGGCATCGCGGAGTCGATCGTCGCCGGAGCACCTGTCTCCAGCAAGACCTCCAGCATCGCCAATGCCATCAACGTAAGCTCGCCCGACGGCCATCTGTGGCCGATTATCTCCAGGCACGTCGCCGGATTCATTCCAGTGCCGGACGAATGGATCTTTCGCACCCAGATGGCACTGGTGGACCATCTCGGCGAACCCATCGAGCCCGCAGGCGCCGCGGCGATGGCGGCACTGATCGGCTATGAGGGCGAGGTCTTCGACGTCCTTGGCAACATCATCGACTTGCGCCACAGTCGGGTTGCGGCGGTGATCACCGGCGGCCTGCCCGGCTCCGACCATCCACCGGACCACGATCCGGCGGATTCGGATCACCACACGGTCCGATCGCACAAATGGACATCACCCGTGCCCAATGTGTTGTGGGGCGACTTACTGCACATTTACCAACAGCAGCACGTGCTGTCACCAGAGAAGGGCACGGTGTGGCCTATGGTGATCAACCTGGCAGAACCAGTCTTAGGTATGGACCGAGCGACGGCTCAGGTTTCAGCCATGTTGCGGCACTGGCCATGGAAGCAGCGACTCGCAGCGACGGCGATGGCCCGCCGATTGGTGATCACGGCGTATGCGAACCAGGAGCCGGCGATGTTGACCATGAGTTTAGCGGAAACCGGCAATTCGGCGCATCTACGTATGTGCTACACGGCCAAAACTCTTCCCTCCGACCTGTCGCTCTCCAATTCCCGCCCGCCCAACGCTGAACTAAATAACTTCACTTGGGCAGTGACCCTTGGGTACGAATCCCCGCAATGGCATCGACACTGGGGTCGGGAAGAATTCACCACTGACGCCCCGCTCCCGGCCCACCTGCACGCCGCAGCCCTGCACGCGCTGTTCATAATGACGCGGGGCCGAACGGAAGATATCGGGAAACCAGTTTACGCGGGCATCGTCGCGATGGCGCGGCGCCTGCTCGCGACCGGCCCTATGACCAAGGCCGAATCCCGGCGGCGCAAAACTGAATTGGCCGAATGGCAAAATCTGACCCTCGACGAGCGAGCCGAACTCGTCACAGCCCTGCCGAAGTTGGCCGGGCTCCGCGGCGGTCCCGACATCTTAGCCAGGCACCTCGCGAACGACGCCATCAGATCGCTGGTTGTCGCGGCCCTCGACCAGGGGAAAGATCTGTCCGCGACGGATCGGCGGCGCTTAGCTGACCTCGCGACACTCCCCACCGCCATGCTGGAAGCATCCGCATCGGCGGCCTCCCAGCTGGGTGACGACGTCGCATCACTGAGCCAATGGTCGGTGCGACCGTATGCGTATCCTGACAGCGCGCAGCTGACGATCGCGATCGGGGACCCGAATTTCACCCGGCACGAACAACTCCCGCTCGCGGAACGGCGGCAACGACGGCGTCGCCTCGTCATCACGATAGTCGACGTCAGTGAGGAGTCGAGTTCGACTACCTGGGATATCGGCTCGGAACTGCACAGGGCACTCCTCGAGCATGCGGCGGACCAGAAACTCGACCCAGATTCGAAAGTCGCGTACTTGGTCATGTTCTGAGGTCCCGACAGAGTCGAGGATGAGGGTGGAGCGGCGATGCTGACCGACCAAATCCGCGCGCTCGGTAGGTCATGGTCCGCGCAGGTGAGCGATCCAGATACGCCGAGGCCGATCTTGGAGGTCCGGGGCGAAGGCAACGGCGCGAACATATTGCGGCGAGCGAGGCGGCTCGATTGACCCCACGGTGGGATCGAACTTCACCCCTATCTTCCGGGACCTAGTGGATCACAATCTGATCATCAGCACGCCGGACCTGACGGCCGAGCGGCGGCATGTTCAACGGCTGACCGCCGAGATGGAAAATTCACGAAACGCACTCGTCCGGAGGCGGGAGTGGAAGGTCATCGAAGGCCGGCTCGTCGAGAGGTGGGATTGGGAGGTCATGGAAGGCTGGCCGAAGCTTGAGCGCATCGCAATGCACGATCACGAATTGTGCGTCGCCGGAAGAGGGTATATCTCAGCGCTCGTCTCGTGGGCCGCGACAGCGCAGCGGCTGAAGTCCGAGCCCCCGACATACCGAAAGGCGGTCGCGGCTCAGCACAGCGACACGATCCGCCGACGGGCCGCGAACGTGGGCCGCGTCGTCGACGACCAGAGCCCTGTCAGGCGACGTCCAGATGTGGTCCCCACCGACTGGGACCAGTTCTAACAGCCCGAACACCGCGTGTTCATCTACACTGACGCGGCACTACGAGCGATGGCTCCCAAACGGCGACCGACCACGCTCGCCACCGCAGAACTGGTTCGGCGACTCAAACCGAGTCACGGTACGTCGGCTCTGGTCGTCGACGGCGAGCGGACTCAAGTATCAACGATGGCGTCAACGGTCATCATGGTCGAACGTAAGGCCGGCATCGTGCGGCCGGTGGCGCCCACGGAGGCCCCGGTGCGCGTCGTCGCGTTCTTCGATCGCCGTCGCCCGAATGTATTTGCACGACAGTCAACCGCGCAGCGCGCATCCACGAACCCCAGACTGGGCAGGACAAGATCCGTCACCTTAGGCTAGTCGGTCCAGCCGACCAGGCACCTCAGATGACCACGCACGGCGCCCAGCAATCGAACCCCAGCTGGCGGGAGACCAGGCCGACACCGATGTGCCCCGGGACGACCCATCCGGCACCGACGAAGACGACGACGACACTCCACCGGGCCACGAACAAACAGCACAGCAGAATCGCTCGTCGCAGTGGGTGGACGACAAGGTGGAGGCGTGGCCCGGAAACGCCGGATTGGACGGCGCCAGCGGGACGAGAACCGCGCGTCTGCCCGGACCCGACGGCACCGATACGAACTGCGGCGAGTCAAGAGGCATGCAGACCGGAGAGGGCGATACAGCACTTGCTAGCAACCTCGCCCTCGAACCGCCGACCTCGACCCCAGTCGACGCAGTGTGTGTCGAACGCGCCTTCCGCGCGGCCGCTGAACTCCACACCCTAACGGCACCCCCGTATTCGACGTCGAAGTACCTGGCGAAGCCGCAATCGCCGAAGCGATGAGGGGGCGGAGGAAGGGGCGCTTCCCGCGCGCCGCCATCTCCTGGTATGCGGGTGACCAACACGACTACTACCCCGACGGATACCACGGGCTCGCCGCCGCACTCACCCAACTCAGCATTACTGCCCCAGACGGCATCGCGGGCATCCTCGTCAACGCCAAACCCGCCGACGAAACCCTAGGCCTGTCGGCGTTCACGGAAATCCGCAGGTTGAGCCGGTTTTCGTTCAGGTAATTCCCGGTATGACAAGGCCACCTGTTCCACGCCCACCACGACGGCACAACCATGTGGCTGCGCGCCCTCGACGACAACATCCCCTGCCAACCTTTCAACGCGGACGATCCTCCCTTCGATACCGAAACCGTCCACGGCATCACACTCGCCCGCCACGGCACCGAGACGCTGGACTCCCGCCGCGCCGCATTCGAAACCCGCGAGGTCCCAGAACGCTTCATCCGACCCCCCGACAACTCCGGCGCCCTACCCAGACGTCGGAAGAGATTGTCGGAGAAGGCAGTTCACGGCGACGGATCAGGCGTCGTTCCTCGCCGGCGTGAGGGCATTCCATCGGGTCTGCTCCTTCCCCGCATGCCTGGCTTCGAAGCAACGCCGACATCAGGGGTGGCGCCAGAGGACGGACACCTGTATATCCCAGGCGCGGACGGCCACTGGTCGGTCCTCGGGCAGCTCGAACTGGCCGCGCAGGGTGATGCTGAACCGGATATCTCCATTCTGAAACTGTTGTGGCGGAATGCGAGGTTCAGGCTGTTGTATGGAATCGACCTGGGGAATGCTGGCTTCACGGCCACGGCATGGGCTGAAATAATATATTTGACAAACGCGACCATTGCATCCATCGCGTCAGCCGCGGTTTACGCCGCACAGATTCTCGCGATGCCTGTCGGGCAGTCGACCGACCGCGACTGGCATCGGGTTATGAAGTGGTCGCTATCGGGCGGGCTGGCCGCTTCCAGTGCTGCCGCCGTCCTCACCTTCTGCGACGTACCCTACTTGGGTCTCGCACTCCCGGTAACGACGGGCGCTGAAGCATTTTTCGCCGCAAGCTTTATCAACGCCGTAAAGGCAGCTTTCCGAGATTCTCTCCGACCCGCCGACGCGCCTATAATGCGGCGCCGTCCGGGGCGGCCGAAGAAGCTCACCGAGGCCGAGTTGGTGTGCCTGCCGTGGCGCAGGTGCTGCTGGGTGCCCGCAGCGAGCACCACTGGATTCGTATGTGCCTGGGACGGTTGGGCCATTTGTTCCCGTATCTGCCCAAGCAGCCCGGCTACCACAAGCGGGTCAAGGCCGCGGCGCCGCTGATTTGCAAGACCATGCTGTATCTGGCCACCTTGTGCCCGTCGTGGGCCGACCAGCTGCGGCTGGCCGACGCCACTCCGATCCCGTGCGGCACTTCCCGGGAAACCGTGAAACGCTCCGATCTGGCCGGATGGGCCGGTTACGGGTACTGCGCGGCGCATTCACGCTGGTATTGGGGGTTAAAGCTGTATCTGATCACCACCGTGGAGGGGATGCCGGTCGTGTGGTGCCTGGCCGACCCGAAGCTCGGCGAACGCGAGGTGCTCGCCGAGCTGCTCGGTCACGCCCGCGACTTGGACGCGGTGCGACTGCAGATGGTGATCCTGGCTGACAAGGGCTTGGCCGGAGGTGAGATCGAACGCTTCTGCGCCGACCAGATCGGGGTGCTGCTGGTGCACCCCGACCGCCACGACGCCCGAAAACGCCGCTACGGCAACCTCAAAGGCATGCGTCAATGGATCGAGGCGATCTTCGACACCTGCAAAGACCAGCTCGGCCTCGAAGGTCACGGCGGCCGCACCCCGGCTGGGGTCTACGTCCGCATCGCTCAGCGTCTGCTCGCTCTGGCCGCGGTTATCTGGCACAACTGGACAATCAACGCGCCAGTGAAACGGTCACTGATCGCCTACGACCACTGACCGAGCTGGTGGTCGCGCGCGGCCACCAGCTAAATCACTCAAAACGGATGACTGGAAGTAGATGGCGGCTGCTGCCCGGATCGGCGGAGCGAGAGCAGGAACAGCGCCAGCGAAATCACCACCGCGACAGCAAGAATCACGAGCAGCTGGTTCGCGTTCCCATTGGAGGTGTGAGCCGCCAGATGCGCGCCGTAGCGCAGGTGAATCACCAGATGCGCGACCGACCACACCACGTACGAGGCCAATCCGCTGCGCACGGCCAGCGGACTCGCGGCCACGGCCGATGTCGCGAGTGGAATGGCCAGCGCCAGATTCATTGCCCCGTAGTCGAGCATGAGGTGTGGGTTGTAGGGCATGCCGAGATTGACCCAGGAGAGGGAAAAGAACGATTCGGGGACGGCCAGGATCACGACTCCCAGGACGGCGGAGACGCCGGCGAAGAACAGGAGTCCCCCGCGCGCCACCCGGCCCCGCGCGCCCATCACCGCACCACCCGCTCGAGTAGAAACCCCTCGAATGTGACTGTGCCCTGGGGATTGTCGGGTACGAGATTCCACCCCTCCGCGTAGCCGCGCGCAATCCTGCCCGGCAGGCGTGGCGACAGAATCGGCCGCCACCGATGCACGACCGAGCGGTGGATCTCCGCCAGCTGGCGCATGCTGTGCATTCGCGGACCGCCCAGATCCGGTGCGCGGCCGAGGGGTTTGCGCACGGCCAGCTCCGCCATGTGGTCCGCGACCGTCCCGATATCGATGGGCTGGAATCGGAACCCGTCGGGAGCTACGGTGAACGGCAGCCACCGCTGCACATCAAATATGGTGGCCAGCAGATCGTGGAACTGGGTGGCACGCAGGGTCGTCCACGGCAGCCCGCTACCCGAGATCACCCCCTCCGCCGCGAGTTTGGCGCGGTAGTAGGGCACCGGGATTCGGTCCACACCGACAATCGAGATATTCACCAGATGTGGCGCGCCCCCGGTACGGCCGATCGTATCGACGAGCCGCCGGGCCGCCACCACATCATCGCGGCCGTAGGTGGTGGCGCAGTGCACGACCACCTCCACCCCCTCGACCGCCTCCTCGAGCCCGGCTCCCGTGCGCAGATCCCCGACCGCGCGCCCCGCACCGGGCGTGCGGCTCAGCACGCGAATCTCGCGCTCCCCGTCCTTCAATCGTTCGACCACGGCCCGGCCCAGTTTCCCGGTGCCACCGGTGACCAGCACTGTGCTCATCCTGACCTCGCTTCCTCGCGGGCGATATGCGTTCACTGGTTCGGAACCGAGCACCGCCCCGGAATGTGACAGGTCGGCGCGACTGTGACGCACCTCGCAGCGACCGGCGCGCGGAGGCCTGCCTCGAATAGTCTCGCAAGCAATGGATTCGCTGGAAACCGCCGACGCCCGACGCGCGTCCGTGTTTGAAGAGCATCGGCCGCGCCTGTTCGGTCTGGCGTATCGCCTGCTGGGCTCCGCCATGGACGCCCAGGACATGGTGCAGAGCGCCTATCTGAGCTGGCACGACGCCGACTGGGTGGAGACGCCCGGTCCGTGGCTGTACAAGGTGGTCACGAATCTGTGTCTCAACCAGCTCACCTCCGCGCGAGCGCGCCGCGATACCTATCCGGGCCCGTGGCTGCCCGAACCGGTGCTCACCGAGACCGGTGTGCTCGGTCCACTGGAAACAGTAGAGCAGCGCGAGTCGGTATCCATGGCGTTCCTGGTGCTGCTGGAACGGCTCACCCCGACCGAACGTGCCGTCTTCGTCCTGCGTGAGGCATTCGACTACTCGCATGCCGAGATCGCCGACATTCTCGGTATCGACGCCGCGCACTCACGCCAGCTGAATCACCGCGCCCACGCGCATCTGGCCGGGCAGCGAAAGCGCTTCGCCGCCGACGACTCCCGGCACCGCCGGATGGTCACCGAATTCCTGGCCGCCGCCACCTCGGGCAATGCGGCGAGACTGCACCGCCTGCTGGCCGACGATGTGGTGGCATGGACCGACGGCGGCGGCGCGACCGCGGCCCGCCGTCCGATCCTGGGCCGCGAGCGTGTGCTGCGCTATCTGCTCGGTATGAGCCGCCGACCCGAGGCCCCGCGTATCACAATCGACACCGCGATGGTCAATGGCGAGCCCGCCGTGCTCGCCTTCGACGGCGACCGGCTCGCCGCCGTCATCACCGTCGAGCTCGCGGACTCCCGAATCGTGGCCGTGCGCATGATCGTGGCCGAGGCGAAGCTGGCCTTCGCCGCCGCCTCCCTAGAACAGTCCGACACGCGATTGTCGTGACAGGCGTTGTGTCTATCGTCTATATGAGTGATTTTGCTTGTGGCCGCGCGGCGCGCGGCCACAAGCTCGGTCAGTGGTCGTGGGCGGTCAGGAGGGTATCGAGGTCTTCAGTCACAAGTCGATGTCGATACTTTCCGCCAGGCCTCCCCACAGGCAAACACCGCTATCCATAATGTGAATCACACACGCCTGCAACCAATCCAGCACTACACAGCTTCGAACCCAACTGTGGCCCGCCGCCAAGCAGGCCACAGGCCACAGTTGGGAATCACTCATCTAGGCCGCATGCAGGAGTCGATCGGCGTCACGCGGCGAGTGTGGTTCGGGCAATCGGTTTCCCACCAAGACGAGCACTTCGCATTTACCTACGTGCAGCTGGTATCTCGGCAGGTCCGTCCTGCAAGGCCGCCGATCTTGCTGGCGGGAAGCGGAGGACGCGCGCCGAGGCGCGTTGCGCGTCTCGCTGACGGCTGGCTGCCGTATCCGACCAAGGCCCAGACATATGCCGAGGAATGGGCGCTCATCAAGCAGATTGCACCACGCCAACTCGCCCGGCCCCGTACTCGACGCTCTGCGTGACGCCCGACCTGGACAAGCGCCGATCCAAGCCATGTTCGCCGGTACCGGCTCTCAATCGGCCGAGTGGCTGACCGGTACGCCGCAGCCGGTGCTCACGCCATTGTGATTGTCCGGCGACCGATGACCACGACACGGGCCTCGAGGAACGCGCCGACAAAGTTTTGCCCATACCTCGCAAGGAGGTTCTTAATGACCACATTCGTTCTTGTCCATGGCGCTTGGCATGGCGCATGGGCCTGGGAGCGGGTCGTTCCGCTGTTGCACGCGGCCGGAGCGCGCACCATCGTTCCCAACCTCGACACTGCCGAAGAACGTGGATTACACGAGCACGCCGCGATCGTCGTCGCTGCTCTGGATGCCGCACCCGAGGATGACGAACTCATTCTGGTCGGACACAGCTACGCAGGTCTGGTCGTCCGGGAGGCCGCAGATGCCCGTCCCGACACTGCCGGCCACCTCGTCTTGGTCGAGGGTTGGGCCGGACCCGACGGTGCCAGCGATGTTCAGCTTGGCGCCCGACGTCTTTGTCAAAACCATTCGGGAGGCGGCCGAAGCCGGCGGGGGTGGTCGATGGTTCCCTGCACCCCCGCCCGCCGCATTCGGGATTTCCGACACTGACGAGGTGGAATGGCTGGCCGCACGCTTGATTCCGCAGCCACTTCGTGCCTTCACCGAATCCACACGGTTGAGCGGGGCTGTCGACCAGATTCCTGGGACTGCCATCTACTGCAGGCCACAGATCTTTCCCTTCGAACATTTCGGCAAGGCCCTCGGGTACCAGACACGTGGGCTGGACGGCCCGCACGATGTGATGCTCACCCGACCCGAAGCGCTCGCGCAGATGCTGCTGGACACGACATCATTCAAAATTGGAAAGGAAGAAGTCTAGTATAAAGAAGTGGACCAGCGAACCTACAACCAGTACTGCGCGACTGCACGCACCCTCGACGTCGTCGGCGAGCGCTGGACGCTGCTCCTGATTCGTGAACTGCTGACCGGTCCCAAACGGTTCAGCGACTTGCAGGCCAGCCTGCGCGGCCTCGGCACCGGACTGCTCGCCGCCCGCCTCAAATACCTCGAGCAGGAAGGACTCGCTCGCAAGATCACGCTCCCGCCGCCCGCGCGCACGCCCGCCTACGCCCTCACCCATGCGGGTGAGGAACTCGGCCCGGCGATCCTTGCGCTGGCGCGGTGGGGTCTCAAATGGGCAATGAGCGAGCCGCGAACGAACGAAACCTTTCACCCGGGCTGGGCGGTGCTCGGCCTGCGGGCCTGCTTCGACCCAGACGCGGCTATCGGACTGCGCGCGACCTACGAATTCCGCATCGATGACGAGGTCTTCCACGCCCGCATCGACGACGGCACCATCGAGGCACTTCACGGACCTGTCCAGTACCCCGACGCCACCATCACGATCAGCAGGACGGCATTTCGTGGCCTGACCAGCCAGGACCTCACCCTTGCCGCAGCAATCGAATCCGGGGCAGCGTCGGTCTCCGGTGACGAGGAAGCGCTGCACAGGCTCAGCGGCTTGTTCCGTCTGCCGCCCCGACACACCCGCAAGGCTGGTCCTGAACCTGCTTGAGTTCGGTCAACATCACCATAGAAGACGATAGTGGTTGCACGGCAATCGATTTCGCACTCTTACCGCTCGCGGCGGTGACGATGCGACGTATCTGGCGCAGCCACTCGGTTGTGTCATTGGCCGTGGGGAACGAATGGGCCACTCCAGCATCAGCCCCCGTCGTGCCGATGGTGAACGATCTTGGTGATTATTCCGCCGGCCACCCGGGGGCCCGTCCGAGCAGCGCAGCGATGTTATCGATGGCAGGTAGCGCCTCATTCGTCGCCAACGCCGGGCGATAAACCCCGTCTGGGCCGTTCAGTGGGCTTCCCGGCGCCGTGATCCGCTGCGCGATCGGCAGTGCGGGAGTGGTGAATCGATCTGGCACCCAACAGGTTCGGCCGAGAGCGCGGGAGAGGTCCCAGCGATGCACCAGCATGTCGACGAAGTGAATCGACAACACTAGGTCCTTGGCTATCGGCCCTTGCTGCGGCAGCTCAACGACGTCCCCGGTCTGCTCCATCGCCGCCACCCACCGTGCGCCGGTAACAGCGAAACTGTCGCACGGATCGTCAGCGGGGGCGACCGGTGGCAGTAACGGCGCGACGACCGCCTCGTGCCGTTCGTTCATGTGCTGGATCAGGTCCGTGACCGTCCAGCCAGTGCACGGAGTCGGCCTTCGCAAGTCGGCTTCGTCGAGCATGGCGATGTCGTGGCCGAGCAGTGTCAGGGCCATTGCGTCGAGCTGTAACAGTTCAGGCATGAGCTCACACCCAAATAACGTCCGATCGTTCGCCAAAATCATAGCGAACGATCGGAAGTTATAGTAGGGGGATGCCACGAAGTTCACGCGCGGAGGCAGCCAGGACCCGGGAGCGCATCGTGCGGGCCGCCGTTGATGAGGCATCGCGCATCGGTTTGGAAGGTTTGACGATCGGTACGCTCGCCGATCTGCTCTCGATGAGCAAGGCGGGGGTGAGCGGGCCGTTCGGCTCTCGGGAGGATTTGCAGTATGCCGTGTTGGAGAAGGCGGGGCGGATATTCCGAGACACTGTCCTCGGGCCGATCGCCGATCTGCCGCCGGGTGTGGAGCGGCTGGCGCGGCTGATCGATGCATGGATCGATTATTTGACCGAATGTCCTTTTCCCGGTGGGTGTTTCACCACGGCGGCATCGGCCGAACTCGACGGCCGTCCGGGACCGTTGCGCGATCGCCTGCGCGCCGCAATCCTCGAGTGGCGCTCGTTTCTGATTGCGCAGATCGCGGCATCGCAAAAGGAAAGGGGCACCGCGCACCATCCTGCGGCGGAGATCGCCACTGCTCTCGTCGGCATTTCGATGGCTGTCAACCAGGAGATTCAGCTCCTCGGTGACCGATCCGCGGCAGAGCGAGGGCGCGCTGCGATGCGCACCGCCGCCGGGCTTGATGGCGCTCGCTGAACTTCCCCACTGACGCTCACCGAATTCCCCATGTCCCGTGTGGCTTCGCCGTGCAAGGGTGGGCCTCCTTCGAGGCTGGTGGTTATCGCTTCTGACCAGCGTTTTCGTTCGGAGCGGGCCTGCTTTCCATGTTGACATGTGAGGAAGATGTGGAATCAGTGCCCTGCGGGCGGGGCTGGACGATTTCGCAGATGGCCCGGCATACCGGTCGTAACCGCAAGGCGATTCGTGCGTATCTGGCCGGGGAACGCACTCCTGGCATGCGGAAACGGCATCTGCCGGATCCGTTCGGACCGGTCGTCGACTACGTGAGCGCCCGCCTGACCGAGGAGCCACACTTGTGGGCGCAGGCGTTGACGGATGAGCTGGAACCCATGGGGTTTGCGTTGTCGTATCCGTCGCTGACCCGCAACATCCGGCCGGCGGACTACGGCCGTATGCCAGGCGTGTCGGACCGCGACCGAGCGCCGCAACGCGGTGATACCGGACACGTTCGGCGGTGAAACCCAATGGGACTGGGTTGATTTGCCGATTCGATCTGCGTCCTGACGGTGGGGGAGCGAACGTGCACCTGCTGGTCGGGTGGCTGGCCCATTCGGGCCCGCTGGCGCGGCTATCTCGCGTCGGCCACCGACCACACCTGATCGAGGCTCGAACGTGTCGCGCGCCCTCGACAACAAGCCGGCGGAGCTTCAGTAGCGGCGTAGTTCGTGCGATAACTCCTTAGCTGCGCTGGCACGTTCGGCATGGTTCCGGGCGCGCAGTCCGGTGACCCACAGGGCGACCACCAGCATCGCCGCCAGCGTGTATGCAGCGCAGGTGTGCCAGTCGGTGAAATCGGGTGGCTGCGAGTGCGCCCGTCAGACGCAGCCCGAGCGGCATGGCCAGAAGAAAAGTCAGGGTGTTCTTTTACGCGTCCGCGAGCGTTGGTTGTTTCGGCACCGATCGCGGTGTGGGGAGCGATCGGATGAGCAGGTAGCCGAGTACTCCGAGCGGCGCGAACAGGATCGTGAACAGCAGCAGTACGCTGATCGGCGCTGGATGGATACTGCGTGCCCGGCTGTCGAAATAGATCCAGCGGCCCAAGAACAGATCGAATGCGACGAAGTGCGCCCAAGCCACGGCGGCGCCAGCACTGCTGCCGAGCATTGCCTGCAGCGCAGGTAGATTCGGGTTGATCAAGGTGGGCAAGAACGTGCTGATCCGTGGCAGCACCAGTACCGCGTAGATCAGCAGCGGCGGCGCGCAAATCAGCGGTGATGCGACAATCGTGGGCGTTCGATGCCAGCGCGGTGCCAGGACCATCAGGGCCCAGAACGGGGCGGTGGTCAGAAAGGTGAGATCGAACAGCTGACGGGTCACCGGGTTGCTCCGATCCGAGTGCGCCGCACTGGCACCGTCGGATCAGGCCAGGGTCGTTGGACAAGCACGATCGTCGACCCGATCGCACCGAGGGCGATGGCACCTATCGCTGTGAGAGTCGCACCGTCCGGATGAACTATCGACTGGCCGCGCAGCGCCTGCCAGGTCAGCACCGCCAGCAGCGCGGCGTAGGTCGCGGCGGCAACCACGATGAGCGCGGCCCGCAACGCCGCCGAGCGCAGCGCGGGTAGCCGCCGCGCAGCCAACTCCACAGCAATCACGACCAGCGGAAGCAGTTGCACCGCATGCATTCCGAAGAAATGCGGGATGCGCAGGTCGCCACGGGCGGTGCTCCAACCGAGGATCGGCAGTCCTGGTCCGCCGTCTGCAAGGCCGACGGTGTGCGCACCACGAATGGCGCTCTCGGTCGCCCGCTGGTCCTGGGTCGGCAGCACCATCAGCATCCCCAGCGCCGCACCGATCAGGGACAGGATAGCGCCGTAACGGATCGCGGCGTTGCGGGCCGGGTCGGGTGTCGGATTGCGAAACAACGCGAGGGAAACGATCAGCGTGGCCACCCAGACCGCGATGATCGAGAGTCCCATCGTCTCCCACAGTGCCGTGTCGAGCGGAGTCGTGAAATTGAAGTGGCTGTTGGTGCCACGCACGATCTGGGTCACAATGACGACCAGTTCGAGGCCGAGGCCGGCGGCCGCCACCGTGCCCGCCCACCAGGCGACCCGGTGCCAGCGCGTGAGCTGGGCGATCAGCCACGACCACGTCACGGCATAGATCAACACGGAGAGCGCGAATTTGGCGGCCTTGGCCCAGATCGGCATCCCGGTTAAGACTCGATCATCGACGATCATTCCCCCGAGCGAGACGAAAACGAGGATCGCCATCGCGATGGCGAGCAGCATCAGCGGGCGATGCCAGTGCAGAGCGGTCATGCCGTCCCCAGAAGGTGCGGGTGTACGAAGGGAGCGGCGTGCTCCCTACTCGACGCGTGGCCGAGCCAGATACTAATGCTATCGATAGTGAAACTATCAATAGTATTATTGATACCTGTACTTCCAGCTGTCAATATCTGCACCGCGACTCTTGCCGAGACCTAGGAGCCCCATGCGGATCGCCGAACTCAGCCGTACCAGCGGTGTTTCCCCTGCCACGATCAAGTACTACGTGCGTGAGGGGCTGCTGCACTCCGGCGTCCGCACCCACCACAACCAGGTGGACTACAGCGCCGACCACGTGAACCGGCTTCGGCTGATCCGGGCGCTGATCGACATCGGCGGACTGTCGATCGAGACCGCCCGAGAACTGCTGACCGTGCTCGATGCGGGCAATCTGCCCGCGCGGGAGGCTCTCGGCGCGGTGTTCTACGCCTTGGGTGGCCGCCGCTCGCCGGTGGGCGAGACCGAGCAAGATTCCGCCACCGCGGATGTCGAAGCACTGCTGGCCCGGCGTGGTTGGCAGATCGACGAGCAGAGCCCGGCACGGCGCACGTTGATCGATGTCTGCGCCGCGCTCCGACTGCTCGGTCATGCCGATGTCGTCGCCGCAATGGACGACTACGCCACGGCCACCGAGTCGATCGCCACCACCGACATCGGCCTGGTTCGCGGCGAACCCACCCTCGAACAGATGACCGAAACAGCCATTGTCGGAACCATCCTCGGCGACACGCTTTTGGCCGCGCTACGTCGTCTCGCCCAGGAACATCTGTCCCAACAACTGCTGCCAGAAGGAGCAGCCAGGTAGCGGCGGTCAATATCTTTAAGCGCGCCGACAGCGCCTTCACCGCGGACAATGATCGGCGAGACCGTGGTCCTCTAGCTGCAGGGCTGCGATGAACGCCATGCAGTCGATAAACCCCGCTCGGGCTGATCACGCCTAATAACCATCACGCGTCTCCGCATGAACAGTCGCCGACATCCGCAGTTTCCTAGCGATGGCGCCCGCCTCAGCTTGCACCCTCGCCGCGGCACAAGGGCGACGACATCGCCACCCTCATGCCCGAAAGATCCGAGATCGCCGAAACCGATTACCCAACCATCGACATCGGCATTCGGCACTGGGGTATCTCACGCCGGCCGAGTACGCAGCCCGCTGCGCCACCGACCATCCCGTGGCATCAACTGAATCTGGGCAAAACAACCCGGACTCACCCTGTCATCGGGGACCGGTCACTGCATATGAAGATCCTGTCACTCGATAGAACAGTTACTTCCCGAATAGTGTTTCGCTCTCATGGCATGAAGACCGCGCGGTGAGCAACAATAAAATCCTCGATGGTCGTCGGAGTTGTCTTCCCCACGCTGGGAACGACATCATTGGTGCCTGAAAATACTCCATTCTGGTAGTCGATCGAGACGCTCGTCAGATGCTGGACGAGATGCTCGGAATATCCTGCCCCGGTGAGGAACTGGGCGAAGCGGTCGCGATCGATGGGCTCGTAGGTGATGGTTCTGCCCAGGACCTTGGAGAACGACTCGGCGATTTCGTGATGGTTCATCTCGACAGGCCCGTGCAGTGGGTAGGTCTTACCAGCGTGTGGCTCGGGGTTCGCCATGACGGCGGCGATGACGTGCGCCTGGTCTTCGACAGCGATGGGCGCGTGCCGTCCCTCGCCAAAGGGGTAGCGGAACACGCCTTCCTGCGCGATCGGGCCGCTGGAGTAGATGAAGTTATCGGCGAAGAATGTTGGGCGTAGGTGGGTCACGCCGAACGGTGCTCGATCTAGCAGCCGTTCGCCGATCCAATGCTGTTGGGCGGCGTTGCTCGTGGCTTCTCGGCGCGCCGAGATTTGTGACATGTTCACAACTGCCCTGACCCCGGTCTCCGTGGCGGCCTGCGCGAAGACCGCAGTGGCTTCCAACAGCCCCGGGGCAATCGGGTACACGAAATATGCCGAGTGCACGCCTTCCAACGCCCGGCTGACGTCGTCCAGCCGGAACATGTCGCCCACGACGACCTCGGCCCCCGCGTCCGCGAGTACCCGTGCGCGATCATCGTCGACCCGCACGAACGCCCGCACTGCGTGCCCTCGGTCGAGCAGCAACTGGGTGGCCCGGCGCCCGGTCCACCCAGCCGCCCCGGTCACCATAAACTTTGGCTGATCTGTCTTGGATTGCATTTGTCACGTCCTTTAGGGCTAGTTACTTGTCTCGGGGCTCGGCCAGGTCACGGTCGGGTCTTGGGGGCAGCCGGCCGACTAGGCCCTACCGCGCCCCCGTCTGCCGTATTCGGGTCCCACCCCTCTTGGGAGGTATCGGCGCGCAGCAGGGCGCGGAATCCCTCCCAGTCAGGTACGCGGCCGTCTAGCGCCCACTGGTCGAGCGGGATGATGTGAACGTGCACCCATGGTCCGTGCGCGGGCAGGACGCCGGGGCCGAGGACCGACCGGACTGCCTCGGTGGTGCTGTTCATCACGGCGCGAGCTTCCTCGGGGAAGCTGAGTAGTTTCTGTGGCGTGATTACGTCGAGTTGGATCCGGGAGTCAGGGTTGGCTCCGGAGAGATTGGCCGGGGCGTACCAGTTCTCGGGCTCGAACTCATAGAACTGCACCCAGGACGTTTCCCTGTGGCGTTCGTTGTTGACCAAGCCTTCGACATCGGCGACGGCTTGGATCAGCTTTGCACCCAACTCGTCCTTCTGTGCGGCATTCAAACGTCCTTTGATCAGATGTACGCGGACGAAAACCATCTGTAGCGTCCTTCCTGTATTGCGCGTTGATTATTTGGTGGCGGAGTCGACTTCGTTCCGTGCGTGCAGCCACAGTCGGGCTCACCTTCGACATGGACGAACCGGACGCCGTCCACGAGACGGAACATTTGAAAGTGCACTCCATCTGAGTGGAGGGCATTGAGTTCGTGACACATCCGCCTGCGAGCCATTGGTTGTGGTCTGCGCAGTCGGCTCGGGTCCGGTATTGCACTACAGCTGCTCTGGTCAGGGCGATCGCCTCCTACATAGGTAGAGGCGAACAGACTCCGCAACTCATCGCAGCACGCGCACCGGATCTCCGCCGCCGCGCCATCCGGCAACTCGACGTCGCGACCGAACCGCGGCGGCAGTGCGGCATCTTGGAATCCGGCCAAACGAGTGTGTCCCGCCGAGCCGGTAGTCAGCACATGAATAGCGTGAACGTGTCACGCAGCGTGGTGATCGCCCCACAACGCGACCGCCGGTTGGCCATTCGCAGATGTGCCCGCGCCGGCGCCACGCCACACACCACTGCCGAAGACATTCCACGCTGGGCTACCTGACCTCGGCCCGATACGCAGAACCTGCATCCGCCGATAACCGGCTCCCAAACCAGGTCGATCGAATCACAGGGTCCCGTCAGTGATCATGGATGCTCTATCGCGAGCGTCATCAGTTGATGGACGCCTGCTAATACAGAGGCGGTCAAGCCCTCCAACTCGTCGGCCATCCGCGCTGGTTCGTGTTAGTAGGCGACGGTGAACACTGTCCTGTGTCGGGTCGGCTTCTCGATCTCGTCCACAAAGGCGATCGCGTAATCCTCCCCACTGATGTACGAGGTCCCCTCGGCGTCGACCAGCAGCACATCATCTCCAACTCGAAAGGTGCCGGTGCGCTCGCCGGGGTTGTCCGCGTTGTACATGGCGGGTGGAGACAGGCTGAACCAGTCCACATCCCGCCGGAGTGCATGCAACTGCGCTATCACAGCAGCATGAGCATTGCCGTCCGCCCGGAATTCCTCCGGGAAGAGTGGGGTATCGAGTACTCGCGGCCCGTCTTGCGAGACGCGCAGGTTTCCTGCACCCCCCACGATGCCGATGCGCACAGCATTCTCGGACGCGATCCGGCCCAGCGTCGGAATGTATTCTGCCAATCCGGTGCCATGGACTTGCAAGGCAATTACCAGCATGTCAGTGTCGAAGGTGACATCGCGCACGAAATTCTCGTCGAAAAGCGAACCCGGTCGGATATCCAGATCGCTGCCCGCCAGCGGGTCTGTGTTGCGTGCAATGGCAATGACCTGATGCCCGCGCCTCGACGCCTCGGTCGCAATGTTGCCACCGGAATAACCGGTGGCGCCGATTACCGCGATTGTCGTCATTTGTGCTCCTTCTGAGTTCTATAATGTGCTGCCGGCCCGGCCGTCGCCGGGCCCGCAGATAGGTAGGGGATTAACGACCGTGAAACTAATCGGTCGTCGGAATCTGTTGAGGCCACGTCTTCGACCAGGACATGAGCGTCGCAGTCACATCCAACCGCGACACTGCCTTCTCCTTCGTACCTAGGATGCGGGCTCGGCGACGGCAATCTGGTCTTCCACGACTGGCTGAGTGCGAGGCTTCGTGCGGAAGGCGCTAGCCAGAACTCCGAGCGCTGCCGCTGCCGCAATGACGCCATAACCGCCGTGGACGCCGTGCAGGAAACCCGAGTGCGAACCCAACAGCACGGTCGAGGCCGAGGCGATGACGATGGCGCCACCCAACTCCCGCGAGGTCTCCACCAAACCCGATGCCGCGCCGAAGTTGGTTTCTTCGACACCGGCCAGGGCGCCGATCTGGACGGACGGTGCGAAGAACCCAACGGCCATTCCTGCGGCGATCAATGCGGGCATGACTCGACTGGCGAAGGTCGCGTCGGCAGGCAGGTAGATCAACCAAGCGGACGCCCCGGCGACGAGTAACGACGCGAGCGCGAGAAGTAGTCTGGTACCGACCTTTTGCGCCAAGACCGCGCCTGTCAATCCGGCGAAGACGAAGGCAGTCAAGGTCGTCAACAGCCACGCCACACCTGTCTTCGTCGGTGAGTAACCCAACAGCTGCTGTAGCACCACCGAGGTCAGGAAGACAAAGGCCAGGAAGCTTCCGAATCCAGACGCGGCCGCGAGATTCGCCTGCACTACTGGAATATTCGTGCGGAGCGCACGGGGAATGAGCGCGCTACGCGCGCGCGATTCCGACAGTCCGAAGACCACCAACAAGATTGCTGCGAGAGCGGCGAACCCCACTGTCGTTCCCCGGGCCCAGCCGTGCTCGACCCCACGGTTGAGGGCATACAACCCCGCCAGTAGACCGCCGGTCACCGAGAGTGCGCTGACTGCATTGAATCCACCACCGGACTGGGCGATTCGGTTCTCGGGCAAGACGAGCATGGTCGCCGCCAACAACACAGCACCAATCGGTACATTGACGTAGAAGATCCATGACCAACCGGGGCCATCGGTGAGGAACCCGCCCGCCAACACCCCGACCGACGCCGCGGTACCCGCGAGGGCACCGTAGATCCCCAGGGCGTTCTCTCGCTCCTTGCCCTCTTTGAAGGCGTCAGCCACGATCCCCAGGGCCGACGGGGTGATCAATGCCGCGCCGATACCCTGCGCGATTCGGGCGCCGATCAACTGTCCACCGGTGCTCGACAGCCCCGCGGTCAACGAAGCAGCCACGAACAGCAGGAGTCCGGCTTGTAAGGCAAGCCTGCGACCGACAATGTCGCTGAGCCGACCTGCCAGCAGCAAGAATCCACCGAACGGTATGCCGTACCCGATTATCACCCACTGTAAGGCGTCTTCGCCGAGCTTCAGATCGATCGCCATCCTGGGCAACGAAACATTGACGATGGTGAAATCCACCACCGCCATAAACATCGAGGCACCAGCTAACGCAAGCACTGCATATGGATTACGCATTATCCATTTCCTCTACATTGGTCGACCCACTTGACGGCAACTCTGTCGTCTAGCAGTGGTATAAGCCGATAAGAACGGCGTGCATCGCCATCGTCGACCCACCAGTCGGTCGGCGATACCATCGTGGAAGGCCGCGAATGCCGGCGAGTATGCGAACGGGTCCACCATGCCGTCGAACACGACTACGTGTCTGAAACCCACTCCATCCTCCAAACGGAACACTTGAAAGTGCACTCCGCCCGGATCGAGGGCATTGAGTTCGTGACACATCCGCTCTGCGAGCCATTGATTGTGGTCTGCGCAGCCGGCCAGGGTCCGCTATTGCACGACAACTGCTTTGGCCGTGGCGATCACCTCCTATTTAGATAGAGGCGAACAGGCCCTGAAACTCATCGCAGCAGGCGCACCGGATTTCCCCGGTCCCGCGCCAGGAGGTCACCGAAACTGCGCAGCGTGGCCCACGCCGTAGACGCGCTGGCCTCGAACCCCGAGTCCGCACGAAACCCGGTGCCATGCCTCGGCGGGAGCGCGGCCGATGAGAGTGTCGACCCGACGACGCCCGTCGATATCGGTGACGGTCTGTTCGACCGGCACCTCGAGGACATAGGACATCCGACGAGCCTGCAGGAATGCCCGGAACTTCCCGTCACGGCCGTTGGCGGAGTCAGCGGCCACCCACCCGCGACCACCCCGGCCCTCAGAGCTCGCTCGATCATGGCTTCGGCCAGTCGCGGCTTGGTCAAGACACCTTCACTGCAACGCTTTTCGGGTATTCCAGCTTCGCTGCAGCGGTCTTGGTCGCTGATGATTCGGGTGGATACAGCTCCCGGTCGATCGATCAACGCATGCCCCGTGCGGCCGGAGTGCCCAAAAACACCCCCGCTGACTGTTCTCGACCCGCCCTGCGGTGCCGGAATACTGGCGTTGAACCCCGGCCGACTTCGTGCCCTTCTTGACGAACCCGGTCCCATCCGGCACCAGGACCCATCGGGCAGGCCAACGACTCCGCCACGTACGAGCGCACACGACCACCTAGCTCATCAGCACTCCAGCGTGACCGGTTCAGGAAATGCTGCAAACCGTCCGGCTCCACCACGTCGGCGGCGTCGGCCAGCTGCCAAAAATTCTTGCGCTCCACCCGTGCCAGCACCCCGTCCTACACGACCGGGCCCACCCTCGCCCGATAGAACTTCCCCGCGGTCAGCGCGAACATATCATCGAACGCCGCGTGCAACGGCGAAACACCCTCGGCCACAACATCATCCAGCGCCAGCAACAAACTAACCCAAAATAAATCTCTTGCAGCACAACGAAATACAACTGTCGTGCTAATACTCCAGCCGGACTTCGTGATCATGGTGTGAGCCGGGATCGTCGCTGGTAGCGGCAGCGGCGGGCACGGGTGTACCGCATTGCCCGAGGGCCGCGGCGGATAGCCGTGGCGGTTTGTAGTCGGTCGGTGCGAGGGCCTACCGGTACGGTCCTTGACGACTTCCGCTTCACCGTGACGCGGGCGCTGTCGTCTGAGCCGAGAGCGCTACTATCAGAAGGTGTTCGGCTGCGAGCCGAGCATCGGCTCCACTATCGGAGGATTCTTCGATCGTCGATACCACGCTCGCGCCTTCGATGAGCAGAAGCAGTTGGCGGGCGAGTGCCTCGGGGGATGTTATCCCCGCCTCGATCAGGCGTGTCTCCAGCATCTTTCGATAGCGCGCGAGGTGGCGTCGGGCGATGGCCGATATCGCCGGGTCCGCACGAGTGTCGGTCACCGTGTTCACGACGGTGCAGCCCCGGTATCCGGGCTGAGCGAACCATGCGATGAGCAGGTCGAATACCGAGAGCACCCGCTCCTGCCCCTCGTGTGCATCGGCGGTTTTGCGCAGCAGCCACGCATGGATGCGGTCACTGTGCTCTTTGAGCATCGACTCGACGAGCTCAGTTTTCGACGGGAAGTACCGGTAGATGCTCAACTTCGACGCGTGCGCGTGGGCCGCGATCTCGTTGACGCCGACCGCATGAACCCCCTTCTCGTAGAACAGGTCTGCCGCCGTTTCGAGAATCTTCGAGCGGGTGGCGTTCTGTGACGCGCTCAGGGTTGCGGTGTCGTCGCCCGGTCGGGTGTCGGGTTCCACGAATTCAGGATACCAACTTGTACTTCGACAGTACAGATCGGTACTGTCGAGTGATGTTCTCTACTCAGCGGACACCCTTCGTCCGGCTGTGGCTGGCGGTTCTCGGCGGATATCTGGCGCTCGGCGCGACGCTGCAGGAACTTCCCGGCTACGTATCCGACCGCTTCGGCGCGAGTCCGTTCGTGGTCGGGGTCGTTGTGGGGTCGGCATTCGCCGGCACCGCACTGACGAGGCCATTCGCCGGCCGGGCGGGTGACGCGGGCAGGGCGCGGGCGGTCGCCATCGCCGGGGCCGTCTCGGCTTCCTGTGCGGCATTGGGGCATCTGTGGGCGCCGAATCTCGTCTGGCTGCTCGCGGCCCGGGTGCTGATGGGTGTCGGGGAGGCGGCGCTGTTCTCAGGGGTGCTGCCGTGGGTGCTGTTGAATGTTCAGTCCTCGCGGTCCGGTCGTGTCGCAGGATGGTTCGGTCTGTCGATGTGGGGTGGGCTGTCGGTGGGGCCGCTGGTGGCGGTCAGCGCCGGGGAACTCGGCGGGGCGACCGCCGTGTGGGTGCTGGTCGTGCTGCTGCCCTCGATATCGGCGATTCTGCTCGCCGGTGCCCGGCGTGGCCGGCAGCACACCGGGCGCATCACCATCGGTGGGTGGCGCGATCTGGTTCCGGCCAGTGTCGGCGGGCCGGGGCTGATGCTCGGGATAGCGGCCTACGGATATGGCACCCTCACAGCATTTTTGGTGCTCTTCCTCGATAGTCCAGGGATCGGTGGTGCCGGTGCCGGGCTGGCGCTGTTCTCGTCCGCCTTCCTGGTGACGAGAGCGCTCGGAAGCCCCCTGGTCGATCGGTTCGGTGGTCATGTGGTCGCTCGCACGGTCTTGATCATCGAGGCCGCGGGGCTGCTGTTTCTGGCGTCTTCGACGACACGATCGGTTGCGCTGGTCGCGGTCGTGATCACTGGTGTCGGGTTGGGGCTCATCTATCCGGCATCGTCGCGAATTGTCTTGGGGGAGGTGGCCGCCCGGACCGCGGGCGCTGCCATGGGCGTGATGACGTCGTTCTGGGATATCGGAATTCTGGTCGCCGGTCCGATGAGTGGTCTGGCCGCCGCCCGATCCGGCTACCCCGCCGCATTCTTGTCCGCAGCTATGGTCGTGATGGTGGCCGTCGTATTCACGCTCCGCCTCCGGCCTCGGACCTCAGTGCGACACAACACTGTCGGCAAGTTGTCGCGGACCCACGGCAGCTGAGACGGTGACACATACTCCGGAGCGATTCAACACCCGATTTCGTATGCGCTGGCCGAGGGCGCGGCCCCGGCGTGATCATGTCAGGTTAGTGTGTGACACAACTGAATTGGTGGTGGCCGCACAGCGTAGTGATTGACCGCTGGCAACGAGAGTTCGACGAGCTGACCTCCCGGGTTGGGGGCCGCTTCGCTCAGGTGGAGACCCGCTGTGCCGCGGCGCGGATGTTGAGCGGGATGGTGTCGGAACTGCCGACCAAGAACTGCTGGACGCTCGCCGAACACGCCGGCGACCGGTCTCCGGACGCGATGCAGCACCTGCCCGCGTCGGCGATTATCGATAACGCTGGACTGTGAGATGACACGCGCGACTACGTGATCGAGCATTTCGGCGCCACCGACGCCACGCTCGTGGTCGACGGAACCGGCGACCACAAGAAGGGTGTGCACACCGTCGGGGTGCAACGCCAATACACCGGCACAGCCGGCAGAGTCGAAAACAGTCAGGTCGCGGTCTATCTCACATACGCCACGGCCCCCGGGCACGCATTCCTCGACCGCGCCCTCTACCTGCCGAAATCGTGGACCGCCGACCCGGCCCGCTGCCAGCAGGCCGGTGTCCCCGACGACGTGCGCTTCGCCACCAAACCCGCCCTGGCCAAACGTATGATCACCGATGCACTCGACGCCGGTGTCCCCGCACCTTGGGTGACCGGCGACGAGGTCTACGGCAGCGACCCGAAACTGCGTGCAGCACTCGAATCCCGCAGTACCGGCTACGTTTTCGCCGTCGCCTGCGACCACCGCGTGGCGACGTCCACCGGTCGTGTCCGCGCCGACGCCCTCGCCGCGACACCACCGAAGGTGGCGTGGCAGCCGCTGACGGTCGGTTACGGTGCCAAAAGGCCCCCGCGCCTACGACTGGGGCTGGATCGAGATCGGTCCCGACGACGACAAAGCCGTGCCCGGATGCCGCTGGCTGATGATCCGCCGCAACCAGCGCACCGGCGAGCTGGCCTTCTACCGCTGCTGGAACACCAAGCCGGTGCCGCTGGCCCGGCTGATGAAGGTCGCCGGCCGCCGCTGGTCGACGGAGGAGAATTTCCAAACCGCCAAAACGCTGACCGGGCTCGATCAGCATCAGGTCCGAAGTTGGCGGTCCTGGCACCGCTGGACCCTGCTGGTCCATGCTCGCCCATGCCTTCCTCACCGTCTTGGCCATCGCGCATCCCGCCGATGAGCCATCCACCGGCCTGATCGCCGTGACCCGCAACGAAATCCGCCACCTGTTCAGCACACTCGTACTCATCCCCGCCTGCACCGTCAGTCACCGACTGAGCTGGTCACTGTGGCGCCGCCGACATCAATACCGTGCCCGCCGCAGCCACTACCAGCGACGATCCCGGCTCACACCATGATCACGAAGTCCGGCTGGAGTATTAGCACGACAGTTGTATTTCGTTGTGTGTCAGGTGTTTTCGCTGGTAGCGGAGTTGTCTCGCGTTTGCTTGGTGGTGGCGGCGCCAGCGGGTGGCGGCTAGGGCGTGGGTGAGGGTGCGGGCGGGGTGCATGATCACCGCCAGGAGACGGCGGATGTCGGCGACTGTGATCGGGCCCAGCCCGCGTGGGCTTTTGGGTCGGTGGCGGCGGTGACGGCCAGGAAGGCGTGGGCGAGAATGGCCAGGGTGATGTGGCGGTACCAGCTGTCGTAGCGGCGGACCTGGTAGTGGTCCAGTCCGCATTGGTCCTTGGCGGCTTGGAAGCATTCCTCGATCGCCCATCTGGCTCCGGCCACGGCCACGATTTGCTCTCGCTCGACGGTGGCGGGGTGAAAGCACAGGTAGTAGGCGATATCGTCGGGGTCGTCGAGGGATCGTCGGGCCAGCAGTGTGCGCACGTAGCCGACGGGGACGTCGCCGAAGGACGGCAGGGTTGCCCATGCCCAGTCGTATTCGCGTTCGCCGCGCACGCCGGGCCCGGCCGAGATCTGATGCCACGCCTCGGCGGGCGCGCGGCCGACGAGGGTGTCGACCCGGCGGCGGCCGTCGAGGTCGGTGACAGTTTGACGGACCGGCACTTCGACCATCTAGGGCAGCCGCCGTGCTTCGAGGAAGGCCCGGAACTTCCCGTCCCGGCCGTAGGCGGAGTCCGCGGCGACCCACCCGGCTTCCACACCGGCGTCTAGGGCGCGGCCGAGCATCTTCTCCGCCAGCCGGGATCATGGGCCAGTTCGGCCGCCCCCGCGGCGCGGCGGGAAGTGTCGCGGGCTGGGTGATGGCACATCGCTCATCCAACCGTCGACGCAACCGATGGGTCGTCTCACTGCTCGACGTGCGCACCACGGACCGGGTCCTCGAGATCGGCTTCGGTCCCGGCTTCGCGGTCGCCGAACTGAGCCGCCGAATAGGCGACTCGGGGCACGTCCACGGCATAGACCATTCCGACGTGATGCTGCGGCAAGCACGCAGACGCAACGCCACGGCTATCGCCGCCGGCCGGGTCAACCTGGACAGAGCCTCGGTCGAACAGCTGCCACCCTCGATCCGCCCCGGGCTCGACGCCGTTCTCGCGGTCAACTCCCTCGGGCACTGGCCCGCGCCTGCCGAGCGACTCATCGAATTACGTCAGTTGCTCAAGCCCGGCGGATGTATCGCCATCGCTTCTCAGCCACGTAGCCCAGGCGCCTCGGCCGACACTTCCCACGCCAAAGCCCGCGAGATCGAGGCCCTCGTGGCGGTCGCCGGCTACGTGGGCATCAGGACCGAGACGCTCGGCCTCAACCCTCCCGTTGTCTGCGTCCTTGCTATCAACCCGACCGCATAGTGAATGTAGGGTCCGGCGCTCCATCAAGCGCCGGCTCGTTCAACTCCGCGCCGCAAGAGAAGCCGCCCGGAATAATGACCACTCGGACACGATCGAGTACCTGCGTCACAGCGAGCTAGGGCTTACTCTCAAGTGCCTGGTCCATCTAGGTGGCGGCTTCGACATGCCGTTTGCCTTCTGGCAGCATCCTGACAAGGGCGGGGAGATGCGGCTTTGTGAACTAGATGCTGCTACCACACAGCGCGCGTTCGCCGATAAATGTCGAGAATCGGTTGGAAGCTGCCGCTATTCGGGGTCAGCAGGCGAGGTGGCTGTGAAGCGCGTCTGATTGTGTGCCCTTGGTGCTAGCAACGTGCTCAGGAGGCGGTCGACCGCTTCTCCCATGAGTCGCCGGGTGACTTGAGGGACTTCGGCGCGGGCGATCGCCAGCCCGGCTTGGACGAGCGCGCCGTACAACAATTCCGCCAATGGCTCTACTGGCTGGTTGGCTAGGATCCCAGCCGCCACCGCATTGGAGAGCCCGATCGACAAGAGCCCTCGGGCGCACCGAGGGTCATCGGCGCGTCGCCAGCGGTCCCAGCCCAGGACCGAGGGGCCGTCCATGAGGAGGATGCGCTGGATACGGGGATCCATGCACGCGTCCAGAAAGGCCGCTGCCCCGGCCCGAATCCGCTCGTCCGGACCGTCGGCGGTCTCGGCAGCCGCGATCAGCCGCTGCGCGACTTCCTCCTCAGTAGCCTCGTAGGCGGCCAAGAAGAGTCCGTCCTTGTCGGCGAAGTGATGGTAGAGAGCACCGCGAGTGACCTGGGCTCGGGCCACCACCTCGGACGTGAAGGTGTCGGCAAAGCCCCGTTCCGCGAACAGATCAATGGCTGCCCGGACCAGCTCGCTCCGTGTTGCTATTCCCTGCTCGACCTTGCGGTTTGCGACAACTGACATGACTTATATCGTAATGGGTCGGTAGATATTGACCCTGCCGTCGAGTTCCAGGGTTGCAGGATCGGCGCGGCCGGTCGCGACCAACAGAAAATGCAGGGGGTCTGCGGCGATCTCGGGTCCCCCGGTGCCGAACCGCAACTCACCGAGATCATGCAGCATTATTCGAGCTGGCCCGTAGTCTCGCTGTTTCAGGCGATCCTCGATATGGGCGACGGCAGCGGCGAGGCCAGGGCCCCGGTCAGATGGCAGTCCGATCGCCGAACGTATGTCGTCGGTGTGGACGTACACGTCGTACCACAGCAGCAGTGTGGCCTGACTGAGCGTGTGACCGAGGTGGCCGCTGGGTCGCTGCCAGGCGGTGGGGGCCAGCACCTCCAGGTAGTCCGTGATCACCCGGGATGACTGGGCGAGTAAGTCGGCTATCTCCTCGGGGCGTAGCGCCCGCAGTCCGCGCGCCTGTTCGTCGGGGGTCCTTTTGCCTGCGTTGCCGGTCGCCGAATCCGCTGCGGTACCGGCGATGTGGGCAGCGACGTCACGCACGCTCCAACCGGTGCATCGGGTGGGCGCGTCCCAGTCCTGCGCAGAAAGTTGGCGTATTAGCGCGATGATGCTGTCGTATGCCAGTCGCAGGCCTACTGCCAATGCAGGTCCGGCCGGTGCCATCATGACGTTCTCTCCGGCAGAAGGGCGTGAGCGATACGCTCGAGCTGAGCCAGCGGGTCAGTGAGGGTTCCGATGCGGACAACAATGTGCTCCGCGCCCTCCCTCACATACAGATTCATTCGTTGGCGGCACCCCTCTTCTGGGCCGTAGGCAAAAGCTTGGACCTGCTCGACCATTTCCAGCGGCAATCCGTAATAGGCCTGCGCATAGGTCTCGAGTTCGGCCCTGGCCTCAGCTGGATCATCGTTGAGGTTCATGGTCAGATAGAGCGCGCTGGTCAATGCTGAGGGCTCGCGTCCCGCGTTTGCCGCCGCCGACAGAAGATCCGCGCGCGAAGAGCCATAGTCCTCGGGTCGGGGTGGGTAGGGAAGCCAGCCGTCGAAGACTCCGCCTGCCATCCGGAGGGCGCGTGGGCCTGCGCCCGCGAACCACACAGGGGGACCTCCGCGGCGGCCGGGTACTGGAAGCGTTTCCAGTCCGTCCAGGTTCCAGTACCGGCCCTCGAAGGACAGTGGCGTGCCGTCGGTGTGATTCCACAGCTTCTTCCATAGCGTGACTGTTTCCATCAGTCGCCCGGCTCGTTCGTGCATCGGCACGCCGACAGCACTGAACTCGGCAGCCGTGCGAGGACGGGGAAATCCAGAGCCCACACCAACGATCAGCCGACCTTCGCTGATGTGGTCGAGAGTGGCTATGGCGTGGGCGGCAAGAAGCGGATGGCGCAGCGGAGCCAGCAGCGTTGCGGTACCGACTGCGATCGTGGATGTGGTCGCAGCGATGGCCGACAGCAGCGACAGGGGTTCGAATCGCGGTGTCGCCAGCAGCGAGTCGCCGGTCCAGACCGAGTCGAACCCAAGCCGCTCTGCCTGTCGAGCGAAGGTAATCAGCCCACGCGCGTCCCAGTCGCCACGCAGCGCAGCTTCTCTCGTCGGCAGCAGCACACCGATCTTCACGGCGCCTCCATCAGTAGCGCTGCGAGTTGTGCCGGTGCCGTGACCATCGCGTCGTGCCCTGAGACGAGTTCAGTGACAGGCCAATCGAACTCGGCTGCCCAATCCGCGAACGGGACACCGTTGGATGGCGTGCACAACACGGCTCGACAGGGAATGTCATCGACCGCGCCCGTCAACTGCGTGGGTTCCTCGAACGTTTTCAAGGGTTGGCCGGTAAGCAGCGATTCCAGCCAGGCCACGTCCGCCGGCTCGGTGACACCACAGAGAGGGGCGGACGGTGCAGGGATCAGCCATCCGTCGCCCCTTGCGGCCGCAGCCTGGCGCATCGCATCACTGAACCATTGCGGTGCCCGCTCATGCAACGACTGCCCATCATTGCCCACCCAGGCGTCGAGCATGACCAACCGGGCGACCCGGTCAGGCAGTCGATCGGCCGCCTCCCGGACCACGAATCCGGCATAGCTGTGCCCGACCAGCACCACGTCGGTGAGTCCGGCAAGTACTGCGGCCACGTCGTCCACGTGGGTTGATAGGCCGATCTCTGGACGGCAGTCGGCCGCGTACTCGCCGAGACCACTCAATGTTGGGGTGTGAACAGTATGACCTGCGGCTTCGAGTCGCTGGGAGACCCGCTCCCAGCACCAGCCACCATGCCACGCACCGTGTGTCAGCACAAAATTTGTCATGCCGCGACTATACGTACAGGCGGCATGTATGTACAGTCGGGCTATCGAACTACTGGAGAACACATGACGGCAACCCAGCCGCCGCAGCAGACGGCAACGCACGAACAGATCTGGCCCAAACGGCTGCCACGGCGGCTCGCGATCCCCGATACCACGCTGTGGTTCAACCTCGAGGTGACAGAACGCCGCTACCCCAACAAGCCCGCGTACATCTTTTTCGGCCGGGCCATGACTTATCGGGAGTTGCGTTCGCAAGCCGAACGGCTCGCAGGCTGGTTGCAGAGCGTCGGCGTCGGCGCGGGCGACCGGGTAGCTGTGATGATGCAGAACAGCCCCCAGTTCGCCGTGGCCGTGTATGGCATTCTGCGTGCCAATGCCGTTGTGGTGCCTATCAATCCGATGAACAGGGGTAGTGAGCTGCAGCATTATCTCAGCGATGCCGAGCCCAAAGCGTTCATCTGCGCCGCCGACCTCGCCGAGACTGTGAACGCTGCCACTCACGCCGCGCCGCTCGGGCATCATCTTCACGCCGTGCTGGTGACGCGATACGCGGACGCCATGCCCTTGATTGGTGACCTCGACCCGGCGGAGTTGCCGACAGAACGGATCGAGGCTTGGCTGCGGTCCGAACCAGCGATACCGGACGGCTACGCCCGATGGAACGATGTACTCGAGCAGGATCTGGTCCCGGGACCATTCACCGCCGAACCGGACGATCTCGCGGTACTGCCCTACACCTCCGGCACCACCGGACACCCAAAAGGTTGTCTGCACACGCACCGCAGCCTTATGAGTAACGCGATCACCGGAGTAATCGGGCACACCACCGTCTCTTCGGTGGGGCTGGCCGTTGTCCCGTTTTTCCACATCACCGGCCTGATGTCGTCGGTTCTGACCGTGGTGTTCAACGGCGCTACCTCGGTGATCCTGCCTCGCTGGGATCGCGAGCTAGCAGGTCGGCTGATTTCGAGATATTCGGTCACCCATTGGACCTGCATTCCGACGATGATCGTCGACCTCATGGCCAGCCCGCACTACCGGACCTTCGATCTCTCCAGCCTTATCCAACTCAGCGGCGGTGGCGCGGCCATGCCGAAGGCGGTCGCGGAGCGCCTCGAGCGGGATTTCGATGTCACCTTCTGTGAAGGCTACGGACTGACGGAGACTGCAGGACCCACGCATTTCAACCCGAGCGACCGCGCCAAGAACCAATGCCTCGGCATCCCGATGTTCGACGTCGACTCGCGCGTTGTCGATCCGAACACCCACCGCGAAGTCCCGCTAGGCACAGTCGGAGAGATCGTGACCCGCGGCCCGATGGTTTTCCAGGGCTACTGGCGCGATCGGGACGCGACCGAAGCAGCCTTTGTCCACATCGGTGATGAAAAGTTCTTCCGCACCGGAGATCTCGGCTGGATCGACGAAGAGGGCTACTTCTTCATCGCCGATCGCCTCAAGCGCATGATCAACGCGAGCGGTTTCAAAGTATGGCCGGCGGAAGTCGAGGCGCTATTGTTCCAACATCCGGCCGTCCAGGAAGCGTGTGTCATTTCGGCCAAAGACGACTATCGCGGTGAAACCGTCAAAGCGATCATCGTACTGCGTCCGGAGGCGGCCCATTCCACCACCGGCACGGACATCATCGAGTGGGCGCGCAATCATATGGCGGCATACAAGACTCCACGGATCGTGGAGTTTGTTACCTCACTGCCCAAGTCCGCAGCTGGAAAGGTTATGTGGCGGACCCTGCAGGAGCAGGAACATACATGAACTATGCGGCAGCGAACCCTTTACCGGCTATGTCGAGGGTTGTAGAGCTCACCGAGCTGTCGGCGAACCTTTTTCGCGGGCAGTGCCACGCTGCTTTTCCGGGCACGGCATTCGGCGGCCAGATGGCAGCACAAGCGTTGGCCGCCGCCGGTCGAACGGTGCAGGAAGGGAGCGAACCTCACTCCCTGCATGGGTACTTCATTCGCGCAGCCGACGCTGAACGGCCTATCACCTATATGGTCGAGCAAACCCGCGACGGCCGTTCCTTCTCAACTCGTCAGGTAACCGCTGGTCAGCACGGTCGGACAATCTTCACGTTGATGGCATCATTTCACCGTGGCGAAGATGGTCCGTCGTATGGGCCCCCGATGCCCGACATGCCGTTGCCCTCGGACGTGCCCAGTCCTGCCGAATTGGCAATGCTCGCAGGAGGATTGGCCGGCGATATTTGGCGGATGCAGCAGACGCCGTCGCAGGTGCTCGATGTCAGGGTCGTTCCGCAACCGATGATTGCGACCCCGGCAGGCGAGGATCGTCGGCTGTTCTGGGTACGAGTGCGTGATCGGCTCCAGGAAGAGCATCTGGCTCATGCCAGCATGCTGACATATATCTCCGATATCAATATCGCCAACACGGCGGGGAGGCGCACGCCCGGCGAGCGCCGGATAGCTGCCTCACTGGACCATGCCGTGTGGTTTCATCGCCGGTTCCGGGCCGACGAGTGGCTGCTGTATGTCCTGCGCAATGAAACTGTAGCGGCGGGCAGAGGCCTCGCACGGGGTGAGTTCTACACCCTCGAAGGCGATCTTGCTGCGTCAGTGATGCAGGAGGCGCTAGTTCGAGAACTGCACACGGACAGCAACCCGAGCGCATGACTCTGCAGCTCGGCCAGGGGCGCGAAGCGTACCCGCTGTAGGGAAAGGACGACACCCAATGAACCTTGAACTCACCAACGCGGAGATCGCATTCAGGAACGAACTGCGAGCTTTCTTCACCACAGCCTTTCCGGACGACATACGGGAACGCGCGGCCTCCTTCGGCCAGCTGGGGCGCGAGGACATCGTTACCAGTCAACGGATCCTCAATTCCGCAGGCCTCGCGGTCCCCCACTGGCCGATCGAGTGGGGCGGTAAGGACTGGACGCCTGTGCAACGTCATATCTACCAGGACGAGATGGACCTTGCTTCGGTTCCGGCACCGCTCGCCTTCAACACCGCCATGGTCGGTCCGATCATCGCGACGTTCGGATCGCGAGAACAAAAAGAGCGTTTCCTACCCGCAACAGCCAACCTCGACATCTGGTGGTGTCAAGGGTTTTCCGAACCGGAGTCAGGATCGGACCTGGCCTCTCTCACGACGCGAGCCGTCCGGGACGGCGCGGACTACATTGTCGACGGGCAGAAGACCTGGACCACCCTCGCCCAGTACGCCGACTGGATCTTCTGTCTCGTCCGCACCGATCCGAACGCAACACGGCCTCAACACGGAATATCGTTCCTGCTCATCGACATGACCACGCCCGGGGTCACGGTGCGCCCCATTGAACTGATCGACGGCACCTACGAAGTCAACGAAGTCTTTTTCCAGAACGTGCGGGTGCCGGTCGAGAATTTGGTAGGCGAGGAGAACGCCGGTTGGAGCTACGCCAAGTTCCTGCTCGGCAACGAGCGCACCACCGTGACCCGGACCGGGCAATCGAAGGTCATGATCGCCGCCGCCAAAAAAGCCGCCGCGGGCGTGCGGCTCCCGCGCGGAACGTTGCTGGACGACCCGATTTTCGCTGCACGCCTGGCCGAACTCGAGAACGAACTGATGGCGCTCGAATTGACCCAACTGAGGGTGGTCGCCACGTCCGCCGAAGGCAAACCTAATCCGGCGTCGTCGGTGCTCAAACTGCGGGGATCACAGTTGCAACAGGCCGCGACCGAACTAGCGGTGGAGGTAGCAGGCCAGGACTCGCTGCCGATCGGGATCGACGGCATCGGCTCGCCCAACTGGGCACAGCGCTCGGTGCCGCATTACCTGAATAGCCGGAAAGTCTCTATCTATAGCGGATCCAGTGAGGTACAGCGTTCCATCATTGCCTCGTCGATCCTCGGAATCTGTCAAACCGGATGAGACCGGTCATGCCACGAATTCTGTGTTGATGTTCTCCTTCGCCGGTTCGTTGATCCAGGCCGCGCTGGGCAGCTTGGGTGGGGTGGGAGGCCGCCGGAACCGGCCGGGGTTGGCTGCGTAGGCGGCGGACAGCACCGTGGCGCGCTCGGCGCGGATCTGGTGGGCGGTGCCGTCGTGAACCGTTGCGGGGGTGTGCAATCCGATGCCGGAGTGCCGGTGATGGTTGTTGTAGTAGGTGAAGAACGCCTCACAGAAGCGCTGGGCCTCGCGGATGGAGGCGAAGCGGTCCGGGAAGGCCGGACAGTACTTGAGGGTCTTGAAGTTGGCCTCGGAGTACGGGTTGTCGTTGGACACGTGCGGGCGCGAGTGCGAGCGGGTGATGTTGAGGTCGATCAGCAGCTCGGAGACCGGTTTGCTGATCATCGGGCCGCCGTTGTCGGCGTGGATGTAGTCGGGCACGACCCCGTCGTTGGCGGCGATCGCGTCGAGCTGGAATTGCTTGGCGATCCACTGGGATTCACGCGGGACCACCCGCCAGCGGATCGCTTTGCGGGAGAAGATGTCCAGCATCACCAATAGCACGTAGTAGATTCCTTTGCCCGGTCCCGCCAATTTCGTTGTGTCCCAACTCCATACCTGGTTCGGGCCGGTGGCCACCAGCTCCGGTTTGGTCCGGGCCGGGTGGGTGGCCTGGCGTCGGCGCTCGGCCACCTCGCCGTGACCGCGCAGCAGCCGATACATCGTCGAGACCGAGCACAGATACCGGCCCTCGTCGAGCAGGATCGCCCACACCTGCGCCGGAGACTTGTCCACGAACCGCTCGCTGCGCAGCTCGGTCAGCACCGCGGCCTGCTCGGCCGCGGTCAGGGCGGCCGGATGCACCGCTGGCCGCCGCGGACCCTGGACTGGTGGTTTCGGGTTTCGGTGCCGGTGCAGGGTCGCCCGCGACTTGCCGGTCAACCGGCACGCCGCGCGCTGGCCGACCAGCACCTCCAACTCGCCGGTCGCGGCGTCGATCACTTCGGCGGCTTCGGCTCGGAATCCGAGCTGCTGGAGAGCATCTCCAGCAGCTCGACAGCTTTCCCAGCACGGCCATCGCTTTGTCCTTGCGCTCGAGCTCCGCCCGCAAACGCGCGTTCTCCGCTTCCAGCTTCTCGGCCCGGCGATCGGCCTCGGATTTCGCCGGCTTCGGCCCGGTTGTCTTGGCAGCCAACGCATTCAACGCACCCGCGTCCCGCGCCCGCCGCCACTCGATCACATGAGAGTGATACAGGCCCTCCCTGCGCAGCAGCGCGCCCCGCGCGCCCGGCTCGGTCAGCAAGTCGTACTCGGCCACGATCGCGGCCTTGTACTCCGGCGTGAACGATCGTCGCTTCGGCCGCGCCGAATTCGTCCCCTTCTTCTTCGGCTTCTTCGCCGCGCCGTTGTCGGCGGGCAGATCGGCCGCACCCATCGTCACCTTGCTCGTTGTCCCTGAACTCGCCCTACATCATCTACAGGAAAGATACAGACCGCATGGTCTCATCCGAGTTTGGCAGGTAGGGCCTCGGATTGTGAGTGGCAACAATGAATTTCGAGCTCACCGACGAGCAGATTCTGCTGCGCGACACTACCCGTGAAGTGCTGAGGCGCAGGTCCAATACCGAGCCGGGTGGGAACGAACCTTTATGGAATCAACTCGCCGAGATCGGCCTTCTGGGACTCACCTTCAGCGAAGCGGACGGCGGATCGGGTGCAGGCCTTGCCGAGGCCATGATGGTCATGACCGAGATAGGGCGCGCCCTCGCACCGGTGCCCTACCTCGAGGGCGTGCTCATTCCCGGTGAACTGATCGTCGCCGTCGGGACCCCGACGCAACGCACCCGATATCTGCCGGCACTCGCATCTGGCTCGACCACCCTCGCGTTTGCCCATCAAGAACCCGGCAGCAGATGGCCTGCCAACACCGTCGCGACAACAGCGGGGAAGTCGGATGATAGGTGGACAATCACCGGTGTCAAGAACCCTGTACTCCACGGGGACCGCGCGAAAACCTTGATTGTCACGGCCACACGGCCTGGTGATGGCATTGGACTCTTCCTTGTCGACGCCGACTCGGCCGATGTAACCCGCACGTCATACCGCACCCACGACGGGCGAGGTGGTGCCCAGATCCGCTTCGAAGCCGCTGAGGCGGAACCTCTCGGAAGCGACGACGAGTCGGCCGCGATCGCTAGGATCGACGTATTAGCCCAAGGCGCACTATGTGCCGAGGCGGTCGGACTTATGGAAGAAGTCCTGAAGCTGACCGTCGACTATCTGAAGCAACGCAAACAATTCGGTACTGCGCTCGCGAAGTTCCAAGCACTTGCCCACCGAGCGGCCGACATGTACGTCGCGTTGGAGCTGGCAAAGAGCATGAGCTTGTACGCGACAATGTCACTGGCCGACCGGATCAACGATCCCGTGCGTGCATCGCGGGCCAAGCTCGCGGTCGGGAGGGCCGCACTACTGATCGGGAAAGAAGCGATACAGATGCACGGCGGCATCGGGATGACGTCGGAATACGCTGTCGGACACTATGTCTCGAGGTTGATGGCGATCGAGGACACGCTGGGAAGCTCCGACACGCACCTTCGGGTGCTTGCAGACAATATCGCTTCGTACGCCAGGGTCAACGTGACCGAATGACGATGCGAACCAAGAACAGCCCCCAGCCACCCTTGGGTTCCAACCCGGGGCGCTCTGTGCGGGGAGGCCGGTAAACGTTGATTGTGCTGTCCGTGGTCGGTGACCAATGCCAAGTAGAACAGTCCAAGATCACCACCGAGGGCGGCGACACCAGGTGGATCACCTGGGGAACCGACAACCGCCACCTGCTTCCCAGCTGCATCGCCGGCCGCGAGTCCTGCCCGCTGTACCTGTCGGAACACCGACCGGTCCGCACCGCGGGCCACCATCGACCCGAACGACATCTGCCCGGAAACAGGCCGCGTCCGGCTCGGCTACGACCGTGCCTGCATCCTGCTCGCCCACTACGGCGACGGCTTTGGCTGCACCTCCGGCACTCCTCGGCCACCCACCTCAGCGACGCCAACGTCATCACGACCAAGCCCGGACGCAAATCTCTAGGTCAGTGCAGCGCTACGTCAAACCCGGCCTCGCTGCCTTCCACGAAGCCACGAGCCCTGACCAGCCCTGCCCATACGGCAAAAGCACCAGGTCAGTGGGCTGCAGCTCGGCTACCTGACCCCTGGCCGTAGCCTCGGGAGTATTGGCCTGATCCGACGGTCGGGTGGGAGCATCGCTGGGTGATAGACGACAGTTCCAGCCCATCGGCAGTGACGTTGAAGTTCAAGACACAGCACTGGTCGGTGCGTCCGTCGATGGTTGCCGTCGGGGCCGCGGGAGAACAGCACCCAGCAGGGCTGGAGATGTCCACTGGCAGCCAACTGTCGGCGCATTTGCCGGTGCGATCGGGACAGGCCAGCATGTTGGACATCATTCAACGTCGTCATGTTGGGCTGGTCGTAATTCCAATAGCGGCAGTACTTGTCCGGATTGGTAGTGGCGTCGGCTGAGGCGGTTGCCTATGCGAACGGGACAACCGCTGCAATGGCGAGGACGAAGGTGGCTGCTACCAGGACGCGTCAGCTTAGCGTGGCCGTGGAGGTGACCGCGGCGAGTGCGTTGTCGAGCCGGCGTAGGCGCCGGCCCGGTCGCGAAGTAATGACTTCGATCTGAAGATGCGTCAGAAGCCACGCCGTCACAAAGACGGATCGGCCACGGTGACGCCTATTTACAAGACGACCGTCCGCTGCGGTCATACCGTCGACGTAATCGATCGATGGGAGTTGAAATCAATGACCGGATACGTGGCCACCGCGGAAACCGATATCAGTGCCTCGCCGGCGCAGGTATGGGCTGTGCTGGTCGACCCCGAGCAGATCCGCCGGTTCATGTTCGGGGCCGAGGTGCACACCGACTGGCAGGCGGGCAGCTCGATTGTTTGGAAGGGCGAGTTCGAAGGGCGGGCGTACGAGGACAAGGGCGAGATCCTTGCCGTGGAGCCCGGCCGGTTGCTGAAGGTAACCCACTACAGTCCGCTCGGCGGCCAGCCGGACGCGCCAGAGAATTATCACACGCTCACATACAAGCTGACCGAGAACGACGACACCACGACCCGCCTGTCGCTGAGCCAGGACAACAACGCCAGCGCCGAGGAGGCCGAGCACTCCCGCGGCATGTGGGAGGCGCACGTCAGCGGCATCAAGGAGGCCGTTGAGCGCTTAGTTGAAAAGCGGGAGTAGTGGTGCTGGGACCTCGCTACGCAAAGCGATACCGCTCAACCACGCTGCGGCGACCCGTACCGCCGGGCGAAGTATGATCATTTCGCCAGGTCCTCTGCGGTGGCATAGGTGAGCAGTAGGCGCTTTCGGAGCATGTCGAGTTTCGTCGGCCATAGCACTGTGTTTCTGGTGTTTTAGGTTCACGGTACCCTCGGTTGGGCCATTGCTCCACGGCGGGGTGAGCCCCGCGGTGACCGCGGCGAAATCGTGTTCGAGACCAGTGACGAACGGGTGCAGTGTGGGCACGTCGCCGCGTGCGTGATTCATTCCAGGAGGCGGTTGCCGCGCCGGTCCCACATCATGACCGCGCAGGCGCCGACACGGTGGCGGGCGGCCGTGATTTCCGCGCGACAGGCGAGGATTCCGACGAGCCGTTGGCATCGTCGCTGGCGAGCGCGTCCGGGTCGCGCATGCCCATGCGGTCACGGGTGCGAATCTTTGGTGCCGCCGACGGGATCGCCGCCCGCCGCCGTGTCGATTTGCGGTCGGCGCGGTAGGGCTGTAGGTAACGGTAGATGGTGCGCTCGCTGCCGCGGTATCCGAGTTGATCAGGTCAGCAGTGAGGACTGCATGTCGGTGCAGCCGTCATTTCACCGCGTGAGCAGATGCGGGATGAATCCATCGAGCAGCCCCCAGGAGGTGGCGGCGGCAATCACGTCTTCGGGGGCGGAAGCCGCAACGAACCGGCGAGCCGTTTTCCGCTCGATGCCAAGCTGTTTCGTGATCGTGCGCAGCCCCCTGTGCCTTGGCGGTGCAGCGGGTGGATGGTGTTGTAGCGTTTGATGGTGTGGGCACGCAGTCGCGAAGGACGATCGTCGGCCCCAGCTGTATGTGGCGGTGAAACTGCACCGCCTCGATCGACTGCCATGGGTTCTTAAAATAAGCCTTTCGGCAACCGACGGCTGACCATCGGCTCGGTGACCCGCCCCCTCGACGAACTCACCCCCTGATCGACTGGCTCGGATACCGGCAGGGACGCTGGCGTGACACCGCCAACCCGCACCTGATCATCAACAAACGAGACTGCCTCGACACCCGAGCCATCAGCGACATCGTTCTCAACGCGCCGTTCCGCCCCCGAGCTGCCACCCTGGAAGCCCTCCGCGTCGACGGTCAACTCGACGACGCACTCACCCACGGACCCGACACGCTCCACCTGGCCATCGTGTTCGGACTCGACGAGACCACAGCGATCCGATACGGCGCAGCCGCGCGACAACTCATATAAACCCCAGCCGAGGAACATGATCCACTCCACTGGATTAAGCACGAACCCAAGGATCAACTCGCCCTAAATCTACATCAGCATCCTTGGGTTCCCGCCGAGAAACCCTCAGTCGCATGAACCCCGGGCAAAGCCCGGCCCTCCCGCCGTACCCAGCGTGCCCATTATTCAGCACCGGACTCTGCACGAGATCACGCCGCAGGACTGGATGATTGCGATGCTGTCGGCCAGCGTGCGGGAATTGTTTTGCACCGGTAGCGAAATCGGATAGTCGACACCGCCGAGAGGTCGAACAGTTCGACTCCGTCGAAGGCGATCGGTTGCCATCCCTGTTGGGAATTTAACCGCCGCTGGATAGCCTCCCAGGACAAGCGATGTCGATGCATAACCCAATCCGCGTGCAACGACCTCCGCGAGGCCATTGCGTGCTCAAGTTTCGCCACGACTGTATGCCGATCGTGGATGACGGCGCTGACTGCACGGATTTCAGAGCATCAATAGGCCCATAACTCCACCTTCGCAAGATCATCCGCGACCAGCCTGGCCCATTGGTCTCGATCTGAGATCAGCCAAGCCACGGAAGTATTCGATCGTCGGTAGGCGAACACAGTGTGCGCACCACACGGGAGGCCAAAATCTGCGTAGGTTCTCCGATGTTTGCTGGGAGTGTTCCGGGCAGGCTCAAGTCCAGACCTGAGCCCGCAGGAGGCCATGATGAGCAACATTGAGGACAACCTAGCGCTGAGGCAGCGGACCAAGCTACGGGTTCCGTGTTCGGCCCGGCCCACCGACTGGGACTTGGACGCGGGTGGGCCGCAGGAGTGGCAGCAAGCTATCGAGACATGTAGGCAATGCCCTGTGCTTGCACAATGTAGTGACCTCGCCCAGGTATTCACCACCGCGGGTATGGAGCCGCGCGGGGTGATTTGGGCCGGAGTGCCATACGACGACAGAGGCAGAATCGTCGTGGATTTAAACCAGTACAAGAATTCTCTAGTGCTCCGCGGTCCGACAAGAATTTCCCGCAGGAAGGTGGGCGCGTCGCCATTTCATCGACCGATATGCGAGTCGTTCGAGGTCACCAAGGTGAAGGGCGTGCAGTTGACCATACGCCGCCGGAGCCACATCAGAGGATTGCCAGACGCGGGAACTTCCCACTGAAATCCCATGCAGGGCACCCACATCGTGTAACCGGCCATTAACTAGTTCGGCGAAATCTACGCATTTGTACTCATGTCTTCCGCGATGTCGATGTGAGGAATCAGGACTTCCTTGACTGTCTGTTATCAAGTGACGCTTGACGTTTCAGCCAGCTAGTGATGGTGTGTCGGCCGTTGTCGGTGTCGATCGGGAAGGCGGTTCGTGTATCAGCAGGCGCTGGCGGAGTATCGGTATCGCGCAGTGTGCGAGGTGCTGGGTGTTGCTTGATCGGGGAGGTCGCGGTGCGGTACGGCAAATCGCGGCAGTCCGTGCACACTGGCGTAAACGGCTCAAACAAGCGAGGAATGGCGGGCTTGGTCGATCGGTCCAGGCGGCCACACCACAGCCCGACCAAGCCGTCCGCCGAGGTGGAAGCGCTGATCTGTTAGCTGCGGCGTGAACATCACTGGTGAGGTGCCCGCCGGATCAGCCACGAGCTCGCCCGCCGCGGCACCGACCCGAGGCCGTCACGGCCGACGGTGCACCGTGTTCTGATACGCAACGGGCTGGTCAGCGTGCAGGTTCAGCAGCACAAACGTAAATATCGACGCTGGCAGCGCCAAGCGCCTATGCGTCTGTGGCAGCTCGACATCGTCGGTGGGTGCCGCTGGCCGATGGCCGCGAATGCAAACTGTTGGCCGGCATCGACGACCACTGAGGTTCGTGGTGGTGTTCGCGATATTACGAACGCCGTCGGCGTGCAGGACAGAGGCACTTTCGCATTTCCGCACAGCCGTACCAGCGGCCTTTCGCAAAAAATCTAGGCTCGTCTGCACTGCGACCCAGCCAGAATCGGGCTGTGCGGCGCGGACGAGTCAGACCGTGCCGTCGCGGAGTGCGCCTTCTCCACCCGACCCAGCGAGATCGTCGCGGTCAGGGGCGCGTGGCTCCGTGGAGTGTGAAGCCTCCAAGCCGGATGCGATCCATGCTTGAAGCGTCGAGATCGGTTGTGATGCATGGTTTTTCGTCGTGGCTGTCGATTTGTCCAGGTGATTGGTGCCGCACGCGTTGGTAGGTCAGGTCGAGCTGGAGTCCTGACCGCACACCGGTGGCAGCATGTCTCACGCAGACCGCAACGCCCGTGTCATGTGGTCGTGCCGGCATGCGCGGCGATGATCCGCCAACCGTGGACGTTGTCGTGCAGCCAGGTGCGGGTGTAGCGCATCCTGGCCGAAAACGGTGTCCCGTGCACAGTCCCTTCGACAACACCAAGGAACCAGGTCACCCCGGTGTGTCCGTCGACGAGCACGGTCAAGTCCTCCTCGAGGAGCTTCGTTATCACCTGCGCCCTCGTGCGATGGAGCTCGAGGTCGTCGCCCTTGGTGTAAACGTCACCACCGAACGTGAAGATCAGGCGGTCGTCCAACAGCTGATCCAGCACACTGACATCTCCGGCGAGCTGCGCGGCCTGTAACCGACGCTCAGCGTCCTGCAAATTATCCATGCGTCTCATCCTGTCAGTCTGAGCAGCTCACCATTCACGAGTTCGCGCTCAGCTGAAGTCATTCCGCCTGGTCGCTTCCCACAGAATAACCGCTACCAGTGCGCCAGCTTGTCGGGAACCGAAGCCCCACCACCAGCTACACTGGGCCAGTTCGCACGCCGAGCGCTGCTCGGCTAGGCGCACGTTGAACGTCTGAGCATATGAGCCGAACCGGGGTTCGGCTCAAGAGTGCGCAGCGAGTTTTCGTACAATCGAACCGCATCGTCGTGCCATCCGGCGAGTTGATGCGCGAGGCGATCGTGTTCTTGCGGTATATCTAAATTCGTCCGAATTATTTTGTGTAGACCGGGTTTGCCTTCCGATCAGTATCTAGTTCTTTGGCGATCCTGCGTAATCCCTTGGCCTGGGCGCGCAGTCGATGCACCGCGTCGTAGCGTTCGATGGTGCGGGCACGCAGGCGCGTATACCCGCAGTGGTCGCTGTCGAGCACCGGTGCGGCATGCTCGGCGGTCTGCGCTGACCGGCCGAGCAGGAAGTCGCGCTGAACACTTGGAAACCCACTGTCGCAGTGACGGATTCGGTTAGACAACCGCGGTGGGCGTGGACCGTCTTCTCGGCTGCCTGGCCGATTTTCGCCGACAGATGCCATCTGTCCGCGCATTGGGGGGCCTGCGGTGCGCCGCGGCGGGCACCCCTGGCGTGAGCCCCAGCTCGATCTCAAGTGATGACCTCGGTCTTCTGGTGCACGGACGGTCGCCGCGCGAGCGTGTCGGCGTCACGGCCGTCGAATACGTCGACCGGCCGATGGGTCCTACCAAGCCCTCAAGGAACTGGGACGGGCGGTGCGCACGATTTTCGCCTGCGACTATCTGGCATCGGAAGAACTCAGACGCGAGATCAACAGCGGGTTGCAGGTGGTGGAGAACTGGAACTCCGCCAACACGGTCGTGTTCTACGGCAAGGATTCTCAGCTCACCGGCGCCGACCGCGAGCACGCCGAGGCGTCGATGCTGGCGCTGCACCTGCTGCAATCGGCGATGGTGCACATCAATACCCTGCTCCTACAAGCCGTTTTGGAAGATCCGCAGTTCCACGATCTGATCGGCGACACCGAGCGGCGGCGCCATGTCCCCGCTGTTCTGGTCCAACATCAATCCTTATGGCCGGTTCCGGCTCGACATGACCACCCGCCTGGACCTCGCCCGGGAACGAGTCTCCGGATAACAGCAGGGGGCGTGTTATGGCTGTATATGTTCGTGCTGCCTGGTGGTTGTGGTGGCTACCGGAGCCGGCGGTTTGAGTGTGGCGGCGATCGCCGCCGCGCAGAGCAGGACTGCTGCGGCGGTCCAGCCTGCGGCGCGTAGACCGGCCGTGGTGACAGGGGTGGTTGTGGATTCGCCGGCGGCGTTGGTGATGGCGACGAGGACCGCGAGGCCGACGGCGCCGCCGATCTGCAGGGCGGTGTTGGCGAGCCCGGACGTGACGCCTTGTTGGGCGGTGGGGACGTCGGAGGCGGCGGCGGCGAACATGGCCGCGTAGGTGAACGAGCCTGCGCCCCAGATGATGATGCCCGGCAGTAGTGCCCAGTAGGAGCCGCTGGTGTTCATCGCGGCGGTGAACGCGAGCATGCCGAGGGCGTTGATCAGCAGGCCTGCTGTCAAGGTGGTGCTCAGGCCCCATCGGTTGAGTAACGGGGCCACCAATCGTTCGGTGGATGCGATGGCGATCAGGGTCAGAGGGAGGAAGGCCAGGCCCGCGTGCAGGGCGTCGAAGCCGAGAACGTCCTGTAGGTACATGGTGAATACGTAGTACTGGCCGCTGAGGGTGCCCATGAAGATGAACATCACCGCCATCGCGGTGGTGAGGCTGCGGATGCGTAGCAACCGCAACGGCATCAATGGGTCGCGGGTATATCGCTCGATGAGTACGAACACGGCCAGCAAACCGACGCCGACGGCGATGGCGCCGACGCCACGTGGACTGGTCCAGCCGGACTCGGGCCCGCTGGCCAGCCCGAAGACCAGTACAGAGGCGCCGAGGGTCGCGACCAACGCGCCCGGAAGGTCGAACCCGTCGCGGATACGGGGTGGCGGATCGACCGGCTGCACACGCGGTGCCGCGAGCGCTGCCGCCGCTGTCAGGGGAACGTTGACGAAGAACACCCATTGCCAGCCCAGGGTTTCGGTGAGTATCCCACCGATCAGGGACCCGGCGGCGAGCCCCGCGCCGCCGGCGGTTCCCCAGACGGCCATGGCACGGTTGCGCGAGGGTCCTTCAGGGAAGACGGTGGAGATGGACGCGAGAGTTGCCGGGGTGAGCAGGGCGCCGCCGAGTCCCTGAAGCGCTCGGGCGGCGACCAGCATGCCGGGCGCCACTGCCAGACCGCCGAGCAGCGAGGATGCACCGTAGAGGGCCAGGCCGAATACGAACAGGCGACGTTGGCCGAGCCGGTCGACCGCGCGTCCGCCCAGCAGCAGCAGTCCACCGAGCCCAACGGCGTAGGCGCCGACCACCCACTGCACGGACTGGGTGGAGAAGCCCAGGGCGCGGCCGATGTCGGGAAGGGCGACGTAGACGATGTTGTAGTCCATGGCGATGATGAACTGCGCGAAGGCCAGCAACGCCAGGGTGAGCGCGTGCCGTGGCCGCGGAGGGGAAGTCATGGGGAGTCCGTGGTGAGGATTGTCGGTGGGGTTCACAGCGACCGCAGGAACCGGGTGAGTACGTGGTTGACCTGGTCGGGTCGTTCCTGCTGAATGGCGTGCCCGGCGCCGGGGAGCACGACTGTTTCGCGCAGATCGCGGAAACCACTGTCGCCGGACATCATCCGTTGGGATTGCGGCAAAGCAAGTGCGCCGTCGCGACCGCCGATGAGATAGAGCGCAGGTGCGTGAACATCGTTGTCCCGCCAGCCTGTTGACAGTTCCCAGTTGCCGTCGAGGTTTCGATACCAGTTGATGCCGCCGGTGAATCCGGACCTCTGATATTGGGCCGCATAGGTTTTCGCGTCCTGGTCGCTCGCCCAGGCCAGTGGAGTTGGTGTGTCGTCGGCCAGAGAGTCGACGATGGTGCCGCCCTCGGGAACCATCCCGGTCCATCCCGGTCCCTCACCGGCGGCGGTGCGGAAGATCCGTCGGAACAGTGCCTCGGGGTCGTGCTCGAGGGCCGATTCCAGGGCGGCGTCGGCGACACCGGGTTGCTGGAAGTGCACGATATAGAAGGCGGATCCGAGCGCGGTCTGCAGATCGGCGATGGGTGTGGCCGCACCGCCCTGGGGTTCGGCGAACCGGTCAGGAATGCTGAGTCCGGCCACGGCCGTGATCCGTTCCGGGTGCATCTTGGCTGTTTCCCACGCGACGATGGCGCCCCAGTCGTGGCCGATCACCGTCGCGTGCTGCTCGCCGAGCGCATCGACCAGCCCGGCAACATCGCCAGCGAGATGATCGATGGTGTAGTCCTCGACACGTTCGGGGACATCGGTGTCACCGTAGCCGCGCTGGTCGGGGGCGACGACGTGATAGCCGTCGGCGGCCAGCGCGGGAATCTGGTGCCGCCAGGAGTACCACGATTCCGGCCAGCCGTGCAGCAACAACACCAGCGGACCGGATCCTGCTTCGGCGACATGCATGCGGAGGCCGTTGACGTCGAGAGTGCGGTGGGCGATCTCGACGGCGGGCGACGCGACGGCGGTCTCGGTATTCATGTATTCGCTCCTTGTGCGCAAAGATATTGGGGCAGTACATATTTCGAACAGAGTGTTTCGAGAGGGCGCGTCAATCCAGGGTGTCGAGGTCGATCGCCTCGGCCATGGCCCGGTACCCCAGGTCGTTGAGGTGCAGATGATCTCCGGAGTCGTAGGTAGGATGCAGCCGTTGCTGATCGGCGGGTGAGCGCAAGGCGGCGTCGAGGTCTGCCACGGCGTCGTACTCGCCCGAAGTCCGAATCCAGGCGTTGATCGCGGCACGCTTGGCTTCGCTGCGAGCGGTGATGAACGGAGACGGTTTCGCGGGCAACACTGTCGCGCCAACCACCCGCAGACCGGCGTCGCGCGCTTCGCGGATGAGATTGCGGTGCGCGGCGATGACGTGGTCGGCGGACACCACGGTGTAGGGCTCGAAGATCGGCAGCGGGGAGGTGTCGATGGCTTCACTGATGCCGATGTCGTTGATTCCCAGCAGAACGATGACTGTGCCGATACCGGGCTGGGACAGGACATCTCGGCGGAATCGGGAGGTCGCCTTGTCGCCGAGCCATGCCGAATCGACGGTCAGCCGATTACCGCCGATGCCGTGATTCAACACTGCGCGCGGCCTGCCTGCAGCCGCCAGCCGCTCGGCCAACATGTCCGGAAAACGACGGTTGACGTCCGGGGTGCTGAACGATCCGTCCGTGAGGGAGTCGCCGAGGACGACGATGCCGGGCGACCGCGCCGGACTACCGGCCACATCCACGCCACTCAGGTAGTACCAGGACCGCGAGGTCTCGGCGAACACCGCGCCTGAGCTGTCGCCGCACTGATCTCCGGTCGCGCGGAAACTGGTGGCCAGGGCCTGGGAATGGTATGTGGCGGGACCCGTCGACGCGGCCGAATACATCGTCACCGCAATCGAATCCAGCGGCGTCGACCGGAAAGCTACCGGATCGCTCGCGACCTCCGCACCGACCGGGATCGTGAACGTGATTTCCCCATCAACAGTGAGGGACCGAACCGTATCCGCCCGGATCGCCGTGCCACCACCGCTCGCGGCCACGGTGGCCCTGGTGACCGTGAGTGGCGTGCGGCCGAATACATTCGACAGCCGAATGCGAAGCTGGTTGCCGCCCGCGGTGAGCCGAACCACCTGCCGCAGCGTCTGATTCGTAAAGCCCCGCTCCGACCAGTTCGGGTCGAAGCCGGCGCTGGGTCGCTGTAGCGACGTCGACCATGCCGCTCCCCAGGCATCCGCCGGCATCGCGTCCGGCACCGCAGCTCGGATCGGATCGGCGTCGACGACCGAGCCCCCGGACCTGCCGGCGATCTTGTGTCCATCCATGACACGACCGTACGAATAACGGCTCGGATGATGAATGGCCTGACGTCCGGATTTCTTGTCCGATCGTCTGACTTCAGCGCCAGTAGGATATCTGCATGGACGTTCTCAGCGACGTGCTCGCCGCCATGCGGGCTGGTCAGCCGTACGCCGGCCGCAGCACCTGCCGCGCCCCCTGGGGTGTGCGATTCCCCGCCAGCGACGCGGCCTGCTGCCATATCGTCCTGCAGGGTGGCTGCACCCTGATCCCCGCCACTGGCACTCCCACGCTCCTGGGGGTCGGGGACATCCTGTTTACCGGACCGCGACACGCCCACACCCTCGTCGACCAACCCGGAAGTCCGGCCATCGACTTCCAGCCCGACAAAACCAGCGGCTACTCGGTTATCGAACTCGACATCCCCGGTCCCGGCGCCACAACCGAAATGCTGTGCGTCTGTTACACCTTCGACCTGGTCCGGCAACACCCGCTGCTCCGCAGCCTGCCCCCGGAGATCCACCTGCCCGCCCGCGTCGGCGACCACAACGCGCTCCGCGCCACCGTCGACATGCTCGGCACCGAACTACACCAGCCACGCTCTGGGACTGACGCCATCCTGCCCGCACTCATCGACATGCTGCTGCTCCACGTGCTGCGGGCCTGGCTCGACGACAGTAACCTACACGCCGACACCGGATGGGCCACCGCGCTCACCGACCCGGCCGTCGCCACCGCCCTGCACCTCATCCACCACCAGCCCGAAAACCCCTGGACGGTAGAAAAACTCGCCACACAAGCCGGAATTTCCCGCGCCACCTTCGCCAAACGCTTCACCACCGCCGTCGGGCAACCGCCCCTGACCTACCTCACCTGGTGGCGGATGACCACCGCCGCCCGGCACCTGCACCGCACCGACACCCCCATCCACACCATCGCCCACCGCTGCGGATACAGCTCCGAATTCGCCTTCTCCAAAGCATTCAAACGCGAATTCGGCCTCCCCCCGAACCAGTACCGCCGCCGACATCAACCCACCACGACGCGAACCTAAAAACGATGCCCTCATGTGTTTCATGGGCGATCGCCTGTGAAACACGTAAGATCCGGCGGCGCCGTCCCGGGCGGATCATGTTTCATGGGTTGTTGCAAACGAGCGGGCGATTGAAACGCTCTCGTGAAACGATGGAAAGTGGTCGGCGACGAATACGTGAGCGTGGAGGCCAACGACTGCCCGATGTCCTCGTGTACCGCGCCAGCCGGGTCGCCGTGCCGGACCGGCAAGGGCAAGGTCGCCAGCCAGTACCACACCGCTCGGTTCCGGCTCGTGCCGTCGCTGGCCAAAACGCTCACCGTAGCAACCCCGGCGATCCGCAAGCCCAGGCTCAGTGTGGATCGAGCTTCCCCGGCCCGCAGGGGTAGGCAAGGCGCCGACCGGGCACGTCCGGATCGGGTATGCCCGCGCGTCCACAGTCCGCCAGTCCCTGGACACCCAGCTCGATGCCCTCGCAGCGGCCGGGTCACCCGGGTGTTCTCGGAGAAGGTCTCCACCCGGGCCACCAATCGCCCAGAACTGGACAAGCCGGTCACCCGCGCGCAGGAGATGCGGATCTCGGGAATCGCGGTCACCATCGTGGTCCACGAGCACAAGCGGCTCGGCTGCGGGATCGAACTGGCGGCACTGGCCGAACAGCTCGAGGCCTCCGGTGTCGGCCTGGAATTCCTCACCGGAGAACTGCAGGGCCAGCACGACCCGACCGGGATCGTGTTACCGTGCTGGCGGCGCTGTCGGGCATGGAACGCGAATACATTCGTGACCGCACCCTCGAAGGCCGCAAATCCGCCCGCAAGCGCGGCAAAACCATTGGTGGTGCCACCGTCGTCGGTGACGACATGCTCGACCTCGCTCTACATCTGCGCGGTCAGGGATTGAGCTTGCGCGATATCGCTGGCCGCCTGGTGATCACAAAGGGCAAGAAGAAGGGCCAGCACCCTTTCCCTGCCACGGTTCTGCGGATGCTTCGCGACCACGACCACGACCACACTACGAGTCGGTCCGACACCAGCAACGGCAGTTCGGACACCGGTCAGCTCCTGGTGCAAGCCGACCGGCCGGTCGCAGGCCACTGAACAGGCCTACGACTATTCATGTACCTGGTGACACGATCCTTACCAGCAGGTCGACTGACGCATACCCCGTCAACCGACGGTTGTTTTACTTTGGGGCTGGGGCGAGCTTCCGGATTCCCGGGCCTTAATCGAGGGCTCTCAGTCATTGAAGGATGGCCCACCCGTGGGCTTCGACCGTTCTCGTAGGCGGACTGTCATCGCTGGCGAGCAAGCAACTCGACGGCAGAGTCGATAACGGGAATTCGGATCTGGACTCGTCGATGTTGAGTAGAACAGTCAGCTGGGAATCGGAGTCGGGATCGGTTGCGGTGTAAGCGATCTGTCTGTTGGTGAGGTGGCAGATCTCGACGCGGCAGCGGTTCAGCCAGGGGTGGGTTCTGCGCAGGCTGATGAGTTTCTGATGGAGGCGGTAGGTCGGCCAGCCGTGTGCGGGGAGAGCTGCTGGTGCGGTGGGGAATTCGGGCCGTATCTCGTCGTCTCCTCCAAGGCGGTCATATTTGACGCCGCGGAAGGCTTGCTCATCACCGGCATAGATGCTGGGGTGCCCGGCGAGGGTGAATAGCACAACAAGAGCGTGGCCGAGGTGCTGCGGATGGTTGAGACGACTGGCGATTCTGGTGACATCGTGGTTGCCCACAAATGTCAGCGGTAGGAAGGCGCGAGCGAAATCGTTGTGCCGGTTGATTGACCAGGCGAGTTCGAAGAAGTTGCGGTCATTGAGGCTGCCCCAGATCGCCTTCCACAACTCGTACTGGGTGACGGTATCGAGGCCGCCGTCGTGTACGAAGGCGCGGTAGTCGCCGTGAATGACCTCGCCGACCAGCATGGCGTATGGGAACTGGGCGGCGACGCGGTTGATGACGGTGCGCCAGAACGGTGCCGGGACCGCGTAGGCTGCATCGAGCCGCCATCCGTCGATGCCACGCTCGAGCCAATATCTCATCACTTCGCAGACGTAATCGGCAATCGCTGGTTCGCAATGGTTGAGCGCGACGAGGTTTCGATGACCCTCGAAGTCGACATAGTTGAATCCGTCGGGTGCGTGTTCATCGAAGTCCACGCGAAACCAGGACGCATAGCGCGAGGCGGCCCTGTGCACTACCACGTCCTGGAAGGCAGGGAATTCGCGACCGACATGATTGAATACCCCGTCGAGCAGGACCCGGATACCGCGCTGACGACAGGCCTGGACGAGAGCGAGGAATTCGGCCTCCGACCCGAGTCGTGAGTCGATGCGGAAGTGGTCGATGGTGTCGTATCCATGAGTCGCACTGGCGAATACAGGACCAAGCGCTAGGCCGTTGCATCCCAGTTCGATCAGGTAATCCAACCATGAGTGGAGCTGGTCGAGGCGGGGGATCGGGGCGGCTGCTTCAGGTAGTGCCGCGGGCTCGGCGCCGGTAAAGGTGAGGGGATGTAGATGCCACCACAGGACATGGTCGTGCCACGCTGTGCCTGATCGCCTCTCCGGAGGGTGGGCCGAGGTCACCGGCTCGAGCTGACAGCTGGACTCGACTTCTGAATTCCTGTGGCATCGGCTTCGACCCGTGCGGCCAGCAGTTCGCGGTGATAGGCGGGGGATCCGAGCAGTAGCTCTGAAGACTTGCCGCGTTTGTAGTAAAGGTGGGCGTCGTGTTCCCAGGTGAAGCCGAGACCGCCGTGGATCTGGATATTCTCCGCGGCGGCACGAAAGTAGGTCTCCGAACAGAACGACTTTGCCATCGCTGCCGCAGTAGCCAGTTCGTCGGAATCCTCGGCGGCAGCCCACGCGGCGTAGTAGGCCGCTGACCGTGCCGACTCGAGGTCCACGAGCATATCGGCGCACTTGTGCTTGATTGCCTGGAAACTACCGATCGGCCGTCCGAATTGGATGCGGGTCTTGGCGTAGTCGACCGAGCTTTCGAGACAGTGCCGAGTGCCCCCCACCTGTTCGGCGGCGAGGGCGACCACCGCGAGTTCGAGAGTTTTCTTCACGCCGGCCGCGGCGTTGCCTGCAGTCCCGATGAGTCGCGCAGGGGTATTGGTGAAGACCAGGCGGGCCTGCTTGCGGGTCTCGTCCATGGTCTGCAGGGGGCTGCGTTGCAGGCCGGGGGCGCCGCCCGCAACTGCGAACAGAGACAGACCCGCGTCACTGCGCCCTACGGCAAGGATGAGATCGGCGGTGTGTCCGTCGATGACAAAGCTCTTGTGTCCGTTGAGGATCCAGTCTTCTTCGCTGTGCGTTGCGGTGAGTTCGACGGCGTCGACCGACCATTGGCCCTTGTCCTCAGCGATGGCCAGCGTGGCGATGGTGGTGCCGCGGGCAATACCTGGCAGCAGATCGTGTTTGGCGGTCTCGTCGTCGGAGGTCAGAAGTGCATTGGCGGCGAGCACTGCACTGGCGAAGTACGGCGCGCACAGCAGGGCGGCACCCATCTCCTCCATCACGATGGCCAGTTCGACGTAGGAGAAGCCAGATCCGCCGTACTGCTCGGGGATGGCCAGTGATTGGAGCTCGAGTTGTTTGCTCATCTGGTCCCAGACGGCCGGGTCATATCCCTCGGCGGTGGCCATCAGGCGACGAACTTCCGGTTCGGGTGACTTGGCCGTGAGGAATCGACGGACTTCCGTGCGCAGTGCATCGTGCTCGTCGCTGAAACTGCCGAATACCACGGGTTTCCCTTTCAGTCGGGACCCACGTCCGGGGATGATCTCGGTCCGAGTCTATGTGTTTTCGACATGCATGTCGATAAAGTGGATAGTGGATCACGTGACTACCCGGATCCAGGAAAGGAAGAGACTGTGATCGAGGATCTGGACACCATGGCCGCGGCACTGTTCGCGGATGCCGTGCCACGAGGGAATTTCGTGCCCAAGATCGGCTACGAGAACGAACTGTCACCCGGCCGGGCATGGCTGCGACGACTGGCAGCCCGGGGATGGAGCACCCCGACGTGGCCGGCCGAATACGGCGGATGTGATGCTTCGCCGGCACGTGCCCGACAGATTCGGGCGACCGTCGTGCGGCATCGACCACGACCGCCGGAGCTGTACGCGTTCGGCATCGGCACCGGCATCGTGGGACCGACCATCCTTACCCATGGCACGCCTGAACAGTGTGCGAAATGGTTGCCGCCGATATCCCGAGGGGATGAGATCTTCTGCCAGATGTTCTCCGAACCCGAAGCCGGTTCGGACCTGGCCAATATCTCCTTACGGGCGGAGCGTTTCGGCGCAACTTGGCGGTTGGATGGTCAGAAGATCTGGACCAGCCGCGCCGCCTATGCCGATTGGGGTCTCTGCCTCGCGCGAACGACGCCCGACCTGCCGAAGCATCAGGGCATGACGATGTTCGTCATCGACATGCACGATCCTGGGGTCGAGGTGCGTCCACTCCGGCAGATGAACGGTGATGCGCGGTTCAACGAAATCTTCGTCACCGGTGCGGTAGTGCCGGATGCCTGGCGAATCGGTGAGGTGGGCGCAGGCTGGACCGTGGCAATGACCGTGCTGGCCAACGAACGTACGGCGATGGCTGCGGCGCGCTCTAGCGCACACCGCGACAGTGGCCGCCGCGAGCCCGAGTGGCTGCAGGCACTGGCCGCCGACGGTGCACTGTCCGATCCGGTTGTCCGCGACCGCGCTATGCGGGTCTACGTCCTCGAGCGGGTTGCCGCTTGGACGGCCATACGGGCCGCGACTGGAACGGGAATGGGAGCGGCGGCGTCGGGCGGAAAGTTGCGTCAGACCAGGGTTTTCAAGGCTCGCGCCGAGTTGATCAAGGATGCGTCGGGTGCGGCCGGGATGGTGAGTGGGTCGGGCGGTGATCGGGATTTTCTCACGGCCCCGTCGATGTCGCTCATGGGTGGCACCGATGAGGTGCAATTGAACGTCCTCGGTGAACAGGTGCTTGGTTTGCCCAAGGAACCACGGCTGGATCGCGATGTCCCATGGGCGGTTTCGCGACGTGGCCTGCTCTGACCGGGGTTTGGGACGGGTGGTGACCGGAGTCAGGCGAGTAACGAAATTCGTGGCCGCCGAGAATGGCCACTGATCGGTGTGCTTGGTCCCGGTGGCACGCCGTGGTCTTGAAGCCCTCGCCGGGGCTCCTTTCGTGTTCGGAGGACGTCGATACCCACCGGCCAAGTCCGAATGTTCGATATTGCTTGTCGAAGAAGAAATCACGTATCGGGAGTCATCGTTCAGCTCGGCGTGGCCCGAATCCGTCCCGACCGGGACGGAACTGTGTCGGGACAGGCGCCCCCGCGCACCCCGGGGTCGCCGCGTCGCGCGCCAAAGGCATCCCAGCCGCCTGTGTTGGTTAGCCGTCACCATCGACAGGGCCGGACCGGCCGTTGCAATCTCGGTGTTATGGCGGATGTCTCCGTTCTCCAGGCGAATAGATTGGTTCCCCTGCGCACCGTTAGGAAGAACACCATGCTGCCCCCGCCAGATCCCCCGGACGGAAGTGACACTGCCGGAACGACCTCGCTGTGGTACGACCCGTCCACATATCCGACTGCGGTCGCAGGTGTCGCCAGCGCACATAACCGGATGTCCGATGTGGTGGCAGCGAACAGCCCGCTGACCGCAAGCCCCGTGGCCGACTTCGGCCCCATCGGGCAGGCGTTGGCGGCGTTCCACTCGGCTTGGAGCTTGGAAGCGAAGTCCGCAACGGAAGCCTTGGATGCGATGGTGCATCTGCTGCCTGCCGCCGCGACGAATCTCGAGCACACCGACCAGCAAGGCGGCACGGTTGTCTCCCACGCGATGCATGACCTGCAGCCATGAGCGCCGCGACCGAGGTGTCGGCCCTACAGCAAATACGGGACCAGCTCGACCAGATATCCGGAACATACTGCACCCCTGCGTTCCTGCGCGGGCTGATCAATGCTGCCCTGAAGGTGCCCGCTCCGGCGGGTGACGTCGGAATCGCGGGCGCTCGAGTGGAGACGTACAAGGCCGCCGTGAGCACAACCGATCTCGCCCTGACAGACATGGGTCATGTGGTGGAGAACGCACTGCCCACCGCATGGCGAGGCGCTGGAGCCGAATCCGCGGCGCAGGCCCTCCGGGCGGTGGGTATGCAGAGTATGAACATCTCGAACGGGTTCGACGACGGTCATACCGCCCTGAGCACCTGGGTGGGGCACTTGAGCGATGCGCAGAAACGCGACGGTCAGGGCCGCAAACAGCTGAACGACGCTCTCGCTAGGTTGTCGTTTCCGCAACCGGCATACATGGCTCGATTCGGTGACTTTGCGAATAGCGAGCTTCCCGGAGCTTTGCACGCGGCCAAATCGGGATGTCAGGACATGATCGGAGCCGCTCAGCTGGCCGCGGGCGCCGCGCACGACGCGATCGCCGCGTTGAACAAGTCGGCAGCAAATGCCCGCATCAACCAACTCACCACCCACAATGTGGACCCCCTCACCGCCGTCACCTTGACCTATGCGAACCCGGGAGTGCTCGATCCGACTGCGCTGACGCAGGGTTCGTTACGACTCGACTCCATGTCCGCCGCCGACCGCGCGGCGTTCGAGAAGTTGCTGGCCGGCGCCCAATCGCTGGCGGAAGCCGGATACCTGTGGAAGGCATTGAGCGCTGGTTACAGCGCGGGCGACATCGCCGCGTTCGATCAGGTCATCCACCCACACGGCAACGATCCCGCGTGGCTGAACAAGCACCTCGATCCCATGGTCAGAGATCTCAATACCACTCCCGGCGCAAACAATGCACAGATTCTGAGCTACGGTGGCGTCAATTGGTACCCGGTCGGCCCCGGCGCGCACGGCGGCTACGCCTACTATTCTCAGGGCGGTTACGATGACTGCGTTGCCGCCTCGACAACTGTCGCGAGCCTGAGCCGTGATCCCGTTCGAATGCTGGGCGTCACCACCGGCCAAGGGCCCGTTGCGGTCGACGGCTCAAAGGTCGGCGACGACGGCACCGATGCGGTACACGCCCGGCTGCAGAAGCTCTACCTGCAGAACTATTACGATGGCCAGACGGCGGACGGGGTGGCGAAACCCAACAATACCAACGGTATAGGCACCCAAGGTCAAACGATGCTGGATGCGCGGTTGCTCGCTCCCTCCACGGGCGGTGACTACCAGATCAAGTCGCTGGACAGTCAGGCGGACCGGGAAGCTGCGCTGCCGGGCGTGCAGGCCGCAGCCGCGGCCGGCAAGCCGGTGCCGGTCGACGTGGTCGGCACGCACACCGAAGTGGTCGGCACGCACACCGAATACGACCATTCGATTCCGCATCACCGCCCAGAACCGTACGACGTGACATCGGCCCACCAACTGGTGATCGTCGGTGCCCAGGGCGATGAACTCGAGGTCTACAATCCATGGGGCCGCACTCAGTGGGTAACCACCCAGCAGTTCGTCGACGGCGAGATGGGCGAGGTCACTTCCGACTCTCCGGACGGCGGCATGCCGAGACCGTACGAGGTGCAAGTCCCCCAGTGAGTGTGGGTGCCGCATCGGCCCACTGTTGCCGCATATTCCATCTGGCAACTTTGTTGGATTTCGGCGCGTGACGACCCTGGGAGTTGGGGGCAGTGGCGGTTGTTGCCGTTGCGGCTATGGCGGCCGTGCTCGCCGGGGTCGTCACGATAGCCTTCAAACCGCATCCCCGGCGGCGCGCCTGCACCGTGGCGAAACGGCCCGCCAGCTCCTCGAGCCGCTGGGAATCGAACTCCGCCCCTCCTCGGCGAGGGAACTGCTCGATCTCCCCGGCCGTCGGTGGAATCCGCAATTGCGGTTCCACCGATCCACGCGGCCTGTTGATCTCGTCGAGCGGGCATTCGACGACACGGCCGGTGAGGTTGTGCAGCTCGACCTTGTGCCGCAGCTCCAGGAAGTGTAAGAACACCGTCAGGGCGGCGGCGCGGCCGGTCCGCGTCGACGGCTTCGCCGACCGCAGCACCTTCCCGAAATAGGTGTCGGCATCGCCGGCTGCATCTCGCACAACGGGCGCCCGAACCAATCCCGAACCAGCTCAAGGTTATTGACGTCGTTGCGGATCGTGGAGTCCACCAGCCCGGCAGACGCACGAGCCAGCACGAACCCGGATAGCGCACGTCGGTCTCGAAGGCCGCGATCTCGTCGTCGGTCGCTGGAGCCCGCAGATCACGCACTGTCGCCAGAGCCGCCCACGCCTCCTTGCCTTCACTCACAGTGAGGAACCGTCGGCCGCGCCACGTTTCGATCGGCCGCGCCGATGTTGTTTCAGGGAAGGATTCGGTGCCGAAGACGCACAGGATGGCCCAGGTCCAGGCCGGATCGGGAGAAGTTAGGGAAGTCGGAGCAGTCAGGAACTCATCGACTGTTGGTTAGCCTATGCTCCGACGTCCAGCAGTGCCGTTGCGACACGATGTCGCTCGATGCGAGTGAACTCGCAGATAGGAGGGCCGAATTCGGTTTCGGCTGTGTTGGTGGACAGGATGCCGACCGCCGGTCTGTGCCCGCGGCCCATCCTTGGAATCAAAGCTTCACGGTGGGTTCACCGTTGGGGCGGCGAGCGGCGGACGCGACGGTCAGGATGGTGTAGAGGCCGGCGGCGACGAGGCTTCCGGACAACCAGGAGAAATCGGTGTTGCCCAAGGCTTTCGCCACCGGACCCTGCATGGCGGAGACCATGCCGTACTGCCAGGACCAACCGGCGAGCAGACCGGCCGCGAGGCTGACCAGACCTTGCGTGTTGAACTTGCCATAGACCGAAGTGGTCGCGTCGCGGTAGAGCTCGGGAACCGAGAAGGTGTGGCGGCGTACCAGGAAGTAATCGACGAGCAAGATGGACATCCATGGGCTGATCCACATCAGGATCGACACCATCCAGTTGTCGAAGGCGTTCGCGAAGCTGGACGAGTTGATGAATACGGCCAAGACCATGGACGCGACCACGCCGGCGAAGGCCGTGATCTTCCACCGGGCGATACGGATGCCGATGGTCAAAGCCGCCAGCGAACACGAGTACAGGTTGAGGATGTTGGTCGCGATCGGGCCGTGCATGATCAGCAACAGCACCGGTACCGCGAGCGCGCCGAATGCGCCGACGACGAGGCTGGACGGGTCATTGCCGCCGCCCGCGCTCGCCAGGCAGGCGCCGAGGGCCGCGAGCCAGACGGTGGGCAGATACATTCCGGCCGCAGATGCCCAGAACACGGTGCGGTTGCGCAGCTTCGGGCGGGCGAAGCGGCTGTAGTCCGCGGCATAGGGAATCCACGTCAGCCCCCAGCCGACACCGATGGCGGTGACGAGTTGGGTTATGGCGGTGAGTTTCGCACCGGGTGTGGCCGCCGTGGCGGCGGTCCAGTCCAGGTGCGTCCGGGCCAGCGCCACCATCGTCATCACCACCATGACCACGATGGTGAGTGGCACGGTGTACTTCTCGAAGGCGCGGATCGCGTAGAACCCGTACAGTGCGAGGGCTAGTTGCACCGCCATGATGACAAGTGCTACAACGATTTTCAGCTCTCCCGCGCCCCGGATGCCGATCTGGTCGAGAACGGCCAATACGAGATCGAGCACGATCCAGGTGTTCACGCCGACCCACGCCATCGTCAGCAGACCCTGTACCAGTGCGGGAAGTATGGCTCCGGTGATCCCGAAGGCCGAGCGCCCGAGCACCATCTGATTGACGGCGGTCCGGTGGCCGATGACATTGAACAGGCCGAACACCATGCAGCCGAACAGGTTTCCGACTACGACGACGATCAGTGTTTCGAACAGACTGAGCCCGAGGGTGATTCCGAGTGCGCCGAGCACCCAGTTGATGGGTGCGATATTCGCGCCGCACCAGATCCAGAACAGTTCCCAGGGGGAGCAGTCGCGTTCACGGTCGGGAATGGGCAGCACGCCGTGAGCGTCGAATCGGACGCCGGTATCGCCGGTATCGCCGGTGGTGTCGGTTGCGACGGTTGCGGTGCCGGGAGGTTGCGGGGATGACATGACTTCCCTCTTTCGGTAGTGATCTACCTCATAGAAGCATGCGAGCAGTCGGCGGTGAATGGATCTTTATCCATCAATTGCTGGTCAGGCATGTATATTCGGCCAGGTGTTGACCATTAGCCGACTCGTCGCAGATGCCGCTCTCGGACTCCGTGTGGTGACGCCCGAACTCACCGAGTCCCTCGCCACGGAGATACGCTGGCTGCACACCACCGAGCTGCCCGACCCGTCGCCGTACGTCCGGCCCGGCGAGCTCGTGTTGACCAACGGTCTATGGCTGGCGCACGTCCCGGCGGATCGGTTCGTGGACGCGCTCGCCCGCGCGGGCGCGGCCGGACTGGTTTTCGGCTTGACGGCCCAGACTGCCGCGCTGCCCGAAGAGCTCCCCGCATTGTGTCTTTCCCGCGGGCTGCCGCTGATCGAACTGTGTATCGGGGTGCCGTTCGCCGCGCTCACTCGGGCCGCCGCGCGAATCCAGAACGAGGTGCTGCAGGCGGAATTGATCGCGACCGTGCATCGCGGGGACGCCCTGGCCACGGCGCTATCGCGCGGCGGCGGCGCGGTCGGTGTGCTCGAAATCCTGCGCGGTGAAACGGAATTGCCGCTCCTGATGGTCGACCGCAAGGGCCGCTGCCTGGCTAGTATCGGCTGCGAGCCGACCGATGAGCAGGTGCGGCTGGCGGCCGCCGCGCTCAACCGCAGGCCACCGCCGATCGAGGTCGAGCTGCTGGGCTCCGGGCCCTCGGCGCTCTATCTCATCGAGGGGGCGATGGGGGAGATCGACGCCGGGCTCTACTGCCTGGAACCGGCCGCGAAACTCGTCGCGGCGGACCGGGAGGCGCTGGCTCAGGCTGCGCGCTTCCTTAGTTTGGAGGTGACCAAACAACAAGCAGTGCATGCCATCGAGGCGCGTTTCGCCGCCGAGCTACTGGAGATGATCCTGTCCGGGCCGCGCCGCAGCGGTGAGGTGAGTCGGCGGCTGCGCGCCTACGGCGTGGCATCGGATCGGCCGCTGGGTGTGTTCGCACTCGCGCCGGTCGCCGACACACCGCCCGATGACATCGCCACCGCGGTCGGCGCGTTCTTCGCCGCCCACGGCATACCCGCGTTCGCCACCGCGGGCAGCCGTGATGTGGTGGCCATCTGTCCGTGGGAGCGCACGGCCGGGGAGTTGGCGCGGTTCGCCGGTGAGCTGTCCGCGCAGATCCGCAGGCGGGTGCCCGGAGGCCGGATCGTCATCGGGCTGGGCGAGCTCGCCGCCGACGTCGGCGCCCTGCGGGAACCGCTGGTACGCGCCAGGGAGGTCTGCCAGGTGCTGCGCGCCCAGGATGGCCCGGACACCGCGAGTTTCGCCGACATCGCGACCTTCCGGATGCTGCTCGGTCTACTCGATGAGCAAGTCCTGCGACGGTTTTCGGATCAAGTACTCGGCGTCATCCGCGACCACGACACCCGTGCCCACACCGAACTCGAACACACCCTGCGCATCTTCCTCGCTAACGACGGCCAGTGGGCGGTCACGGCGGCAGCCTTGCACGTGCACGTCAACACCCTGCGCAACCGCATGGCCCGGATCACTGAGCTGACCGGCCGCAACGTCAATCGCCTCGGGGACACCGTCGACCTGTTCTTGGCCATGGCAGCCGAAACCACCGGCCCGGCCACCGCGTGACGTGCGGCAACGCGCTGACCGGGCAGTGCCGCACACAGCAATGGCGATTGCGCCCGGAATGACGAGGGCAGTAGTCCATCGATGTTCCGAATGCGACACAGCTCAGCGAGCGGTGATCGGATCGCACGGCGATACGGCAGTCGGGGCGATGTGATGCGCGGGCTCAGTTCGGATACACGGCCGGATCCACGTCGTAGGTCGGCAGCGGGCGGGTCGGGGTCTGCGCGTCGGCTCGCGCCCATGCCGCCACGTCGCGGCAGCGGGCGAAGATCACGTCACCGCACTCTTTGGCGTAACCGATGAGGTTGCGCAGGGCCATGATTCGGCCCGGCCGCCCGGTGAGGAACGGGTGCATGCACACGTTGAACAGACAGCCGTAGTGGCGCATGCCGTCGAGTTCGGCGCGCCACGTCTGTTCGACCTTGACCGGTGATTCGATGACCGATCCGATGCGCGGGTCGGGCAGGTACGCGTACTGCTCCCAGTCGTCGAGTGACCAGTGCACGGGCAACTCCGCGACCGGCCCGTGCGCGCTGTCCACGAGATAGGGCCGGTCGTCACCCATCAATGAGGAGTCGTAGGTGAGCCCGTATTCCGCCACCAGGCTCAGGGTTTCGCGGCTGGCGCTCCACATCGCCGCGCGATGACCGGCGATCTCGATGCCCTGCGCCGCGAAAACGTCGAGTGCGCGCTCAAAATCCGCGCGTTCACCACCAGCGGGCAGCGAGGTGGGCGGCCTGTGACTGTAGGAGTGATGCGCGACCTCGTGCCCACGATCGACGATCGACCGGGCCAGACCTGGACGCTGCTCTGCTACCCAGCCCGGCAGGAAGAACGTCGCGGGAACGGCCATTCGGTCGAGCAGATCGAGGATCCGCGGCACACCCACATCCGGACCGTAGGACTGATGCGACATCACCATTGGCTGGTCGGCGTAGTGGCGTCCCGCCGCGAGAATGGGCGTCTCCGCGTCGACGTCGAAGGTCAGCGTCGCGACCGCCGCTGCGCCGCGGGTCCAGTGCCGGTCGTTCATTCGCTGTTTCGCGCGCGCCATGCCGCGGCACAGTCCAGGGTGGCCATGGGGTGCAGCATCTCATGGTCGAACGGCGCGAGTTCGGACCCGGTCTCGACCCGGCGCGGCAGGTCCGGATTCGCGAGAGCACCTGTACCCAGCGACAGCACATCGGCATGTCCACCGGTCAGCACATCGGCGGCTTGGGGCAGGGCGTGCATGCCACCATTGGCGATGACCGGGCGGCCGGACAAGTCACGGGCCAGCTGGGTAATGGTCGCGCCATTGGGGAATTGCGCGGTCTCCAGGAAATTCCGGCCCTCACTGGCAATGTGCAAGTAGGTGGCGTCGGCGACGGCGGCGAAGACGATCTGCGCGTCGGCTTCGGCGCCTGGCCAGCGGTAGGTGAAGTCGTTGACCTTGGTCTGCGAGAGCCGGACGCCGATCGGGAACTTTCCGAGAGCTTCGCGTAGGGCTCGAAGCACGCGCGCGGTCAGGCGGATGCGGTTCTCGACGGGCCCGCCGTACTCGTCGGTGCGCTGGTTTGTGTAGTCGGTGAGGAACTGGTCGAGCAGATAGCCGTTGGCCGCATGGATTTCGACCCCGTCGAAGCCCGCCTGCCGGGCGTTCTCGGCAGCCGCGACGAAACCCGTGACGACATCGTCGATATCGCGCGCGGTCATTTCGCGGGGCACGTTCCAGGCTCCGCCGACTCCGCCGTAATCGGGCATCATTTGCCCGCGCGGCTGGACAGCCGACGGTCCGATGGTCTCGAACCCGTAGGCATTTCCCTGTGAGATGGCCCCGGCGTGCATCAATTGCGCGACGATCGGAGCGCCGGCTGCGTGCACGGCATCGACCACCGCACGCCATCCCGCGATATGCCGCTCGGTGACCAGACCGGGCTGATTGAAGTAGCCCTGGCTGTGAGCGGGATCCGGGTAGATGCCCTCGGTGATGATCAGGCCGAATCCGCCCCCCGCATAATCGCGGTAGTACTCGGCCATCTGTGCCGTGGGGGTGCCGTCGGGTTCGGCGGAGATCCGCGTCATCGGTGCGACGGCGAATCTGTTGCGCAGCGCCAGGGTGCCGAGGTCGAACGGCTCCAGCGCCGGGTGCGCCAGTTCAGTGGTGGTCATCGGTGGTCTCCTCGGTAATCGGGGGGAGGATGGTCATCGCAAGTGGGGTGGGTCCGGCCCCGTTGATGGGGTTGTGGTCCTGCGGGCAGGCCGAAACGACCACGAGGCAGTCCATTTCGGCTCGGAGGGTGATCGCGTCCCCAGGCGCGGTAGCGGCCGCGAGCCAGGTCAGGCTCTCGTCCGCGCCGACCGGGATGCGCATGAAAATGTTGATCGGCTGCGGAATGCACGGCAGTCCACGGTGTCCCAGCTCGGACATGGTCCGCCGCAGATTGTCGGCGCAATTGTCGTGAGTCGGATCGCCGTATGCCGCATAGCGTTCCGGGTCGCAGGCGGCGATAAGCATGTCGTGCACACCCGGTGAGGTGTCGGCCAGATAGGTGAGGATCGGGCGACGCCGATTGGTCACGAAGGATTCGCCGAGCGCGGGAAACAGCCTGCGGGTGTGAGTGCGGGTGTGTGCGGCACTGTGGTGCTCGGTGATGTCGTGGGCGTTATAGGCGAACACGTCCCCGACCTGGCCACCATCGACGTCGGTGATCCGTAAACGCTCGCCGGCGCGCAAGGTCACCGAACGAGCCTGTCTGGCCGGTATGGTGACGGGCTCCGGATAGCTCAACGCTGTCATGCGATCAGTCAATCGAACAGCCGCCACTCCAGATAATGGATGAGGGCACAGCCTTCTGTCGATTCAATGGATGTTTGTACATGCCGACGCGGGAATGTCTCTCGGTAGCGTGCTATCCGACCATTCCGTACCCGACGATCGGATGGACTCACGATGACCACCGCCACCGCCATGGCCGAGGCTCTCGCACGCGGCGAAGTGACATCCGCGCAGCTGGTCGCCGACACCATCGAGCGTGCACGGCAGCCGGATTCGGCCGCGGTGATGATCACCGTCACCGGCGAGCGTGCGGGCTATCAAGCCGAGGCCAGTGATCGCCGCCGGCTGCGCCGCAACCCCCGCAGCTGGCTCGACGGAGTCCCCATCGCGTGCAAGGACGTGTTCGATATGCAGGGCACTGTCACAACTTGCGGCTCGGCCAGCCATCTCCACGACGTATCCGCCGCCGTGGACAGCCATCTCATCCGGCGCGCCCACGACAGCGGACTGGTCACCGTCGGCAAGACCAATCTCAGCGAGTTCGCCTTCTCGGGACTCGGGATCAACCTCTGTTTCGGGACACCCGCCAATCCCGTCGACCCCGAACTGGTTCCGGGCGGCTCCTCGTCCGGATCGGCGGTAGCCGTGGCGCGCGGCATTGTCCCGCTGGCGGTCGGCACCGACACCTCGGGCTCCGTGCGCGTACCCGCCGCCTACTGCGGGATCGTCGGATACCGTGCCAGCCCGGGGCGTTACGGCCCGCACGACTTCGCGCCGCTGTCCGCGACACTCGACAGTGTCGGAGTCTTCGCGATGACCGTGGACGACATCATCGAGCTCGACCGCGTGCTTGCCCCGGCTCGCAATGATAGTCGTTTGCTGCCACCTCGATTTATCGTCCCCGCCGGTGAGTGGACGGAGGACACCGAATCCGCGATCGCCGCCGACCTCGCCCACGCGATCGCCGAATTGCGTTCCGCCGGAGCTGATATCCGCGTTCGCGAGCTGCCTGCGCTGGCGGCCGCCCAAGAACTGATGGACCGCGACGGCACCATCGTCGGTGCTGAGGCATTCCGACTGCACGGACATCGCCTCGATTCGACGATGCCGATCGAGCCCGCCACCCGGCGCAGACTCGAAAGCAACATGCACACATTCGATTCCATAGCTCCCGTCTACGCGGCGATGTCCGGTCTGCGCGCCGAGTTCGCCGCCGAACTCGGCGACGCGACCCTACTGTGCCCCACCGTTCGTCATGCGCCGCCGCGTTTGGCCGACCTCCGGTCCGACCCGGCCCACTACGACAGCGCCAACGCCAGCACCCTGCGCACCACGATGGTGCTCAGCTACCTGGGCACCTGTGGAATCAGCCTCCCCGCAACAGGTTCGGGGTCCCTGCCCGCTACCGGTCTGCTGCTTTCGCGGCCGCTCGGCCACGACAGTGCATTGCTCGCCCATGCGAGCTGGACACAGCCCATCATCGCGGGTAGGGCTGCAGCGCCGCGCGGCGAATCTGCACGACATGGGTAACCTCACCGCTGCGGGCGGGTGCGGGGCACGTCGTCCGTGCGCCGGCAGAGACGTATTGCGGCCACGCCCCAGACCACCATCGGCGCATCGACTCCCGTTAACCGGCGAAGGGCCGCACGAGCCTGGGAACCGGTTCTTGCTATTGCAGGGCTGGTTGAAATAGGCGGGAAGGGCATCCTGGGGTGTGCACGCCAGATCAATGCCTGGCCTGTTCCCATCACGGGATGGAACATGCCGCCGGAGTCCGATTCGACCGGATCAGCCCTAAAGCTGCTGCGGCGCACCGCAACTCCCCGGTGCTGATCTGATACGCCGACGATCTGGTCGCTCTCTGTCACTCCAGGCAGCTGGCCGAGCAGATCAAAGCCCAGCTCGCCGCATGGCTGGCGCCGAGGCCAGCCTTTATAGGGCCGACCGATGATCGCCCGTCTATGGCGTATGTTGCCACTAGCCCCGAACAGATTCGAGCAATCTTCCCAATAGTGGGTATTGCTGGGCCGCAGCCACGCCAGCGCGCGGACCTGCGAGCCGCGATTATCAATGTCATCACCGTGGGTGTCATTGTCTCCCGGCACCTCACGAAGTCCGACCAACTCGCTAGCGCCGATCCCGCAGAGGTTGTCCGGTTGTTGCGTCCCAGCATGCTTTGGCTGATGGCCCAGGCCGACCATAACGGGCCGCGTTAATCCAGATCACGCGCTGCTGGGCTGGACTAGGTTAACAAGCCAATTACCGGAGATGGGCCCCCTGAATGCGGACATCTGCAATGCTGGCGGGCTCAGCCATTCGATTGCAGCAGCCTACGGCAGTAACTTTCTAGCAGTGCCATAGGTGGATCGAATCGTGAGACAAAGGCGGCGACAGTTCGAACCGGCCGACGCTAATCAGTACCCTCTTCCTCCGGGCCTCTGCGTGACGACAGACCCCGGAGCAGGCCGCTGATCAGCCGGTGGCAGCGATCGTGCCCGATGCATCGAGCACGATCGCTCCTTGCCCCTGTGCCCCCACCGACACCGGGTTGAGGTCGAGACCCTCGATCTCAGGATGTGCCGCAACGAAATCGGCAATCCGAACAACCACGTCGATCAGCGCGTCGACATCGGCGGCTGGGCCGCCACGCGCACCGTCGAGCAAAGCGGCTCCGCGCAAACGGCGCAGTCCTTCTGCGACGTCTGGCGCGGACAGCGGCAGAGGCAGGCACACAGTGTCGGCCAAGATCTCTGTATAGATACCGCCGAACCCGATCACCAGAGCAGGGCCGAGGGCAGGATCGCGCACCGCTCCGACGATCATCTCCGCGTGCACGGTGTGCATTCGTTCGATGAGCCAGCCATCGACGCGCAGGTCAGGGGCAGTTTCGGGCAGGGTGGCAGCGATCCGTTGTGCAGCATCGGCGACGGCGTCGACATCCTGTAGTGCAAGGGCCATGGCGCCCACATCGGTCTTGTGTACGAGTGTGCGCGACTGGACTTTGAGCACCACCGGAAAACCGATCTGCTCCGCGGCGTCGCGCAGTGCCGAAATACCGTGTGCGGTCGGTACGAACCGGCCTTCCGGGACAGGAATACCTTGCTTGCGAAGTATCGCTTTCGCCTCCCATTCCGGCCACTGCCCGGGCGCGCCCACCGGTGGATGCGGCACCGTGGCCACACCCACAACTGCTCCGTCGTCTGCGCTCTCGAGGAATAACTCGTAGTCGCGTAGCGAGCGCAATGCGCGCGCTGCCCGCTGGCAACTGGTCGACCACGGAATACGCAGGCGTGCAAGTAGATCAATGGCTTCTTGGGTAGGTCTGGTGTATCCATGAACCAGAACCGGGATGCCGATACCACGAATCCGTTTGTGGTAGGTGTACCAGTCGCGTCGCAGCAATCCGGTGTTCGACAGGGGAGTAACCACGACGACCGTATCGACTTCGCCACTGTCTGCGATCAGTTCGAGAATCGGCATCAGAGTGCCGGAGTGCGCGGCTTGCGCGGTGACATCGACGGGATTCGCCGACGACCCGTACGCTGGCATCAGCGATTGGATTCGCTGGCGAAGGTCGAGAGACAGCGCTGGTACCTCGAAGCCTGCCGCAACCAGTGCATCCGCAGTCCAGGCGCCGGTGCCCCCCGAGTAGGTCAATACGGCGACCCGGTTGCCTGCGGGCCGTGTGCCCCACGCGAAGGCCATTGCTGTATCGATCAGTTCCTCCTGATCCTCGACGACCGTTATTCCGCACCGGCGGAAGACCGCACGGTAGACATCGTCGTTTCCGGTCAGGCGCGCCGTATGTGATTCGGCGGCGCGCTGGCCGGCGCTTGACGCACCGGCCTTTGCGACGACGATCGGCTTCTGTGTAGTCGCCGCCGCCGCGGCGACCTGGCGCAGTCGACTGCCGTCGGCGAGGCCTTCGAGAAATACGGTGATGACTCCGATGCGAGGCTCGGTGACCAGGTAGTCGACGTAGTCCAGAGCTGTCAAACCGTCTTCGTTTCCGGTGCTGATGGCGTAGCCGAAACCCAGACCCCGGGCGCGTCCATCGGCGAAGACGGCGAAGCCGAGACCGCCCGACTGCGCCACGATGGCCACGGGACCTTCCGGCGGGCCATCATTATCTTGGCCGTCCTCGGCTGCCGGGGAAAACGTGATCGGCACCTTGCCGAAGGTGTTGACGAAGCCCTCGCTGTTCGGGCCCACGAGTCGGACCTTCGGGTAGCGCTGCAAAATGTCGTGGAGGTTCCGCAGACGCTGTGCACCGTCGTGGCTCTCGGCGAAGCCGGAACTGATCACGACAACGTTCGAAATCCCGCTTGCCGCACACTCTTCGACGGCTGCCGGAACAGTCTCGGCATTCACCACCAGCACTGCCAGATCAGGGATCTCCGGCAATGCGGCGACGCTGTCATAGCACGGTGTTTCCAGGATTTCGCGATGTCGAGGATTGACTGGATATACCCGCCCCCCGTAGCCGCTCTTCTGCAGGATGTGCAACGGTCGCGCGGCCAGTGACCGTTCCGATGCCGATGCGCCGATGATGGCGATGCTTTGTGGCCAGAACAGCTTGTGCAGCAAGGTGCTGCCTGCGGCTTCGTCTGTCATGCGACGAATCGTAAACCTAATCGACATGCATGTCGATTTTGATTTCAAGGCTTCGCCCGTTGTTGTGCAAGGTTGCTCTTAGCTCGTCGGCGCTTCTTTTCGGACGTGAGTAACCCAGCTTGGGCGGGGCCGCCGTCGCAGATCCACTGCGCGTACCCACAGCATGTTGATGGTTGCTACCGCCTGGTCCTCGTCGTAGCGGTCCTGGCCCACGAACCACCAGTAGCAGAAATTGGACGTCATCGACACGAGGGCGGCTGCGGTGGTCTCGGCGTCAACAGTGGGGTCTGCCAATCCTTGGTGCTGCCATCGGCGAATCCGCTCGGCGACACGCTCGACGTGGTTGCGTCGACTGGTAAGACGAATCTCGTGCAGGTGTTCATCGATCGTCGAGAGCTGCTCGATCAACCCGTAGATGCCGGCGTTGTCTCGGTAAACGTCGATATATCGCCGCTGTGATTGGTTCAGTGCCGCAATGGAATCCAATCCGGCGTCCTCGGGCTGGAATCCAACCGCGTCGCGGATCTGCTGCCCAACCCGGGCGGCCAGGACCTTGAACACCTCGAGCTTGGTCGGGAAATAGGTGTAGAAGCTGCCGCGCGCCACTCCTGCCTCGGCCACTATGTCGTCTACGCCGACATCGAGATAGCCGCCGCGTTCGAATACCCGCCGGGCCGCGACGATGATCTCCTCGCGTGTGCGCTGGCTTCGCTGTCTGCGGTGCTCGTCGCTGGTGGCGCGGCGTTTCGCTGCTGTTCCCGAGGGGGTCCACCCGCCGCGTGTGCGTGGACCCTCGCCGTCGGCGCGGCGGGTTGTCGCGCCGCCCTGATCGGTTGGACCGTCGGCGGTTGGTTCGCTCACCTGGTTCCCCTGCCTTCCTGGTTGCTCGAAGGCAGTCCATCGTATCCGGCGGGAACGATGGTGGTTCTATCAGCGTCATCGACATGTATGTCGATTTTCGACTATCATGTCGAAAAATGATCTGGATGCCGGTAGAAGGAGCGGGTGGTCGGAATGACGGCCGGTTCGAAAGCGCAAGATGTTTCAGTCGTGCTGCGGGATGACCACGTGGCAACCGTGGAGATCCGAAGAGCGCCAAGCAATTTCTTCGATGTCGGTCTCATCGGCCGGCTGGCCGATGCCTGCGACGAACTGGCCGCCGGGAATCAGTGCCGGGCCGTGGTGTTGTGCAGCGAGGGCCGCAACTTCTGTGCGGGCGCGGATTTCGGACACAGTGATCCGGTCGGGCGACGCGGAGGGCCCGACATTTACGACATCGCTATGCGTCTGTTCGAGCAACCACTGCCGATCGTGGCGGCGGTCCAGGGGGCAGCGGTCGGGGGAGGACTCGGGCTGGCGCTGGCGGCCGATTTCCGGATCGCCTCAGAGGACAGCCGCTTCAGTGCGAACTTCGCACTGCTCGGCTTCCACCAAGGATTCGGGCTCAGCGTGACGTTGCCGGCGGTCGTCGGTCAGCAGGTGGCACTCGATCTGCTCTATTCGGGGCGGCGGATGCGTGGCGGCGAGGCTTTCCGCGTCGGACTGTGCGATCGGTTGGTGGAGCCCGATGAGCTGCGTGCGCGAGCACATGCCTTCGCCGCCGAGATCGCCAGATCAGCGCCGCTGGCGGTCCGCTCCATCCGGGAAACGATGCGGCGCCCACTGGTTTCCGAGGTGCGTGCGGTCGTCGGCCGGGAACGTGGCGAACAGCGGCGGCTGATGCAAACCGTCGATTGGCATGAGGGCGTCGCCGCCGTCCGTGCGCGGCGGGCCCCGGATTTCATCGGACGATGACAGCGAGGATGTCGGTAATGCAGTTTCTCGAACGACCAAGCGCACGAGTCGGATTCGAAGTGCGCGGCGACGGTCGGCCGGTGCTGTTCACGCATGGATTCGGCGACACGTCCGCAACATTCGCCCGCACCGCCGACGCGCTCGCCGTCGACCATCAGGTAGTGACGTGGGATCTTCCCGGTCACGGCCTCGGCAAGTATCCACAGGATGCCCACCACTACGCGACCGAGACTGTGACCGACCATATGCGTGCACTGCTCGACAACCTTGCGGTTGCTCGCGCGGTTGTCGTTGGCCATTCCGTGGGCGGATACCTGTCGCTGGAGTTCGCATTGGCCCATCCGGAACGTGGCCGCGTGCTGATACTCATCGACACCGGGCCCTGCACCCGCAGCGAACAAGCGCGGGCTTCTTGGAACGACTTCGCCGACCGATGCGCAGGGGTTTTGGAGGCGGACGGCGCGGTGGAGTTGCCGACGTCTCTCGCACATATTGATGTGCGCCATCGTGATACGACCGGTTTGGCGTTGGCGGCGCGCGGGTTCTTGCGCCAGCAGGACTCTCGGGTCATCGACAGTTTGTACACGCTGACGATGCCCACGCTGGTGATCGTGGGCGCTGAGGACTCCGCGTTTCTGCGCAGCGCCCACTATCTCGCACGGTGGTTGCCCGACGCCCGTTTAGTGATTATTCCCGGTGCCGGGCACACGCCCCACCTCTCGCAACCCGAGCGTTTCGATGCAGCCGTTCGACGATTCCTGGACAAACTCGCCGTCGAGCCGAAAGATCGGTCATGAGTGCATACTTCTTCCCCGTCGATGCCGGACATGTTCTGATTTTCGCCAGGGCAGTCGGTGACACGAACCCGGCGTACCAGCGGATTGCATCCACATGTGGACGAAATCCCGGTGATTCGGCTGTCGTGCCACCGACATTCGTGCAGGCGAGCGCTCATTACGATCCGGGCTATCCGTTGCGCCTGCCAGCGGCTGCCTCTGAGCAATCCCGGTTCCAGCGCGAGACCGCTGGGGCCCGGCGCGGTCCAATTCTGCACGCTGAGCAGCACTTCGAGTATCGGCGGCCAGTCCGGATCGGTGATCTATTTACCGTGACCTCGCATTCAGGTTCGGTGTCGCACAAGCTCAATCGTCGCGGCGGGATGCTCGAATTCTCCGAACGCTTCACCGAATACATTGCCGTCGACGGTGAGCCGGCAGTGATCGCTCGCAGTATCGGAGTGCAGACGGTGCCGACCGAGTCCGACGAAATCGCCGGCGGCGAAACCGCGACCGAGCAAGGCAGGAGCGAGCAAGCCAGTTCGGTCGAGTCACCGCCTTCTCACATAGCCCCCGCGAGCAATCCTGAGGTCGAGCGAAGCAGAACGGTGGAGTTGGGGCGGCTGAGCCGCCAACGCATCGCTATGTACGCGGGTGCTTCGGGCGATTTCAACCGTGTGCATATCGATGAGGAGTTCGCCACCGGACGAGGCGGATATCCGAGCGTCATCGCGCACGGCATGCTCACCATGGCGATGACCGGCACTGTGCTCACCGACTGGTTCGGTGCAAGCCGGTTGCGTTACTACGGCGCTCGTTTCTCGAAACCCGTTCTGCCCGGTGATCTGCTGACGGCGACGGTCACTCTCACGACGGTGCATGACGACGGCGAGTTCCAGGTGGCCGAGATCGACCTGGTGACGCGAAAACCGAGCGGAGAGGTGGTCTTGACCGGGAACGCGGTCGTGGCATTGGATGGAGACGCTGGCGATGAATGAAATTCGGTTGTCGGCCGACGACGTCGATGCGGTGAGAGTCCAACTGTTGGAGTGGGTTACGGCCCACTGGGATCCCAACATGCCGCTCGAACATTGGCGTGCCAGGCTCGCCGAGGCGGGGTGGGCGGCTCCGTCCTGGCCGCGGCGGTGGGGTGGCTTGGATATGCCGGCGTGGGCTGACGAAGTGGTCGTCGGAGAACTGCTGCGTTTGGGGACAGTCGGGACACCGATCGGTGTCGGTGTGTCGCTTGCTGCCCCGACGATCCTGGCCCATGGCAGCGCAGACCTCTGCGAGCGGTTCCTGCGCCCGATCCTCACCGGCCAGGAACGCTGGTGTCAGCTCTTCAGTGAACCCGAGGCCGGATCCGATCTGGCCGGTGTCACCACGACCGCGGTCCTGGATGGCGATGATTGGGTCGTCAACGGCCACAAGGTGTGGAACACGAGCGCACAGCATGCAGATCTCGGGATGCTGCTGGTCCGTACCGATGCGAATGTTCCTGCCCACCAAGGGATCAGCTATTTGATCCTTCCGATGCACCAACCAGGAGTGACCATACGACCACTGCGCCAGATGAACGACCACTCGTCGTTCAACGAGGTCTTCCTCAACGATGCCCGCGTGCCACGCGATTTCGTCCTGGGCGGTGTCGGCAAGGGGTGGGCGACGGCATTGACGACCCTGGCCCACGAGCGCCGTTTCAGTACTCTGCGGCCGCCGAAATATGCAGATAAGCCCGGCCGGACTCTGGCCGAGGCCCGCCGGGAGACCCAGCAGCACTTCGCCACCTACCGGTGGTATCCGCAGCGCGCCGGACGTGCCGACTTGATCGTCGAACATGCCCGTCGCACCGGCGGATTCGATGATCCGCTCATTCGCCAGGAGATTGCCGCAGTGCTCACCCTGGAACGAATCAGCACATGGACCGCCGCGCGGGCCAAGGCGGCCAGAGCGCGCGGTAAGCAGCCGGGACCCGAGGGATCCGTCGGTAAACTCACCGCCAGCCGTTTGGCCCGCGCGGCGTCGCATGCCCACACCTCGATAGCGGGGGCCAGCGCTCTGCTGTCCGGGCCCGAGGCGCCCTTCGAAGGCACCATCGCCGAGATTCTGCTGTCCACGCCCGCTCAGTCCATCGCAGGCGGCACCGACGAGATCCAGAAGAACATCCTCGCCGAGAAGATCCTCGGACTTGCGCGTGAACCAGCTCCCGATCGTGACCGACCGGTCAATCAGACGCGACGCACTCTCCGCCACCCGTCGCAGCACAGACCCCTGGAAGGCTCGTGATGTCCTCGAATGTGCCCATAGTCAATTACCTTGTGCTCGATGGCAATCGTGCTTATTTGCAGACAACCGAGTGCCGATCCTGCAAGGCCACGTTCTTCGGCTCTCGCATCGCCTGCGCCCGATGCGGAGAGACCGAATTCGACACTCACCCCGCGGCGGACACCGGAAATATTCGATGCTTCAGCATCATCCACCGCGCGGTGGGCGGCATTCGAACCCCGTTCGTCTCGGGAATTGTCACGCTCGATTGCGGAAGTGTGGTCAAGACCAACATCATCGGCTGTCTCCCCGACACCGATCACGTAGCCCTCGGTATGCGGGTGCGGATGCAGACCTATGCCGTCGGTACCGACGACAACGGAACCACCGCGGTCGCGTTTGGATTCACGCCTACGACAGCATCGGAGCAGTCATGAGAATCGATGACCACAGCATCTGGGTTGTCGGCGTCTCGATGACACGATTCGCCCGCTACCCTGACCGGGACGTGTTCGCCCTCGGTGCCGAGGCGACACTCGCCGCCCTCGCTGATGCCTCCATCGGGATCAGCGATATCGATGTGCTCGCAGTGGGCAGCGTGGAGCACGCACGATCGAATCCCGCCCAGAAAATCCAGAAGCTCGTGGGGCAGACCGGGATTCCGGTATTCAATGTTGTCAACGCCTGCGCCACCGGTGCCACGGCGGTCCGGGTGGTCATTCAGGCTATCAAGGCAGGCGAGGCGTCCATCGGGCTGGCTGTGGGCTGCGAACAGATGGGGAAGGCTGGCCTGCTCGGAGGAGGATCTCGCCGAGATCGCGGCCGCCGCGAATTTCTTCCCAGCGGCCCGACCGGCGCGGTCATGCCGACCGAAGGCATCCTTGGTACGAGCATGATGCCAGGTGTTTTCGCGCAAGCAGGAATGGCTTATGTCGCCGCTTACGACGGCGTCGGGTTCGACCAGTTCGTCAAGATCGCGGTGAAGAACCACGAGAATTCGGTGCGCAATCCGCTCGCTCAGTACCGAAAGTCGTTCAGCGCTACCGAAATCGCGAGCGCGGAGATGATCGCGTATCCGAACACGACCCTGATGTGTTGCCCGACAGGCGATGGCGCCTCCGCTGTGATCCTCGTATCCGGTGAACGGCTGCGATCGATGCCGACCGAGGTGCGCCGCCGGGCCGTGAAAATTACCGCGTCCGTGCTGACCAGCGATCCGTGGACGCCCGAAGGGCTCGCGCAACCCGACATCAACGTCGTGACCCGCAATGCCGCGCTCGCAGCCTACGACAGCGCCGGTGTCTCGCCGTCGGACCTCGATCTGGTCGAGTTGCACGACTGCTTCGCGACCGCGGAACTGCTCCACTACGACAATCTTGGGTTGTGCGAGCCCGGCGGAGCAGGCGAATTCATCGACCGGGGCGCGCCCTGCCGCGACGGGGAGATACCTGTCAACGTCTCCGGCGGACTGCTATCCAAGGGCCACCCACTGGGTGCGACCGGCGTCGCCAACATCTTCGAAGTGACCACCCACCTGCGCGGTGAGGCAGGCGAACGACAAGTCGATGGCGCACGGGTGGGTCTGACCCACGTCATCGGCCTGGCGTCCGCCTGCGCCGTGCACATCCTCGAGAAGGGCGCAGCATGACCGAACGGATCTGCGAGGACCGGGTTGTCGCCATTACCGGTGCGGGCCGGGGAATCGGACGCGCATATGCGCTCGAATTCGCCCGGCACGGAGCCAAAGTCGTAGTGAACGATCTCGGAGGTGCCCGCGACGGAGAAGGCGTGTCGGAGGCGCCAGCCGCGAGGGTGGCCGAGGAGATACGCGCGCTCGGTGGCGAGGCGGCGGTCACCATCGATGACGTCGCCGCGCCGGAGGGTGCCCGTCGGTTGATCGACACGGCGATCGATCGATTCGGTCATCTCGATGTGCTGGTCAACAATGCAGGCATCGTGCGAGATCGCATGCTGGTCAATATGGACTACGACGATTGGGACGCGGTCATCAATGTTCATTTGCGTGGCACGTTCGGCCCGACCCGCTTTGCCGCCAAGTATTGGCGTGAACGGTTCAAGGTGACGGGCGAACCCATCGGTGCCCGGTTGATCAACACCACCTCTTCTTCGGGTATCTTCGGCAATCCGGGCCAGGCCAACTACGCTGCCGCCAAAGCAGGGATTGCCGCCTTCACCGTCGTGGCAAGCCGCGAACTCCAGCGATACGGCGTCACAGCCAACGCCGTCTACCCGACTGCGCGTACACGCATGACCGAGGACATTCTCCATAATCATGTCCATGTTCGGCCCAGATCGACCACCCTGGACCCTTTTGACCCTCAAAACTTCGCTGCCGCAGTGGTATGGCTCGGTAGCGAGCGGTCCGCAGGCGTCACCGGTCGGGTCCTTGGGCTGCGTGGCGGGCGCTTGACCGTCGCGGAAGGATGGAGCGCTGGGCCGACCGCGACGACCCGCACGCGGTGGGAGCCTGATGAACTCGACGTGGTGCTGCCCGACCTGATCGGGCGGGCTGCGGCGAATGTCGGCGTCGACGGCAAACGTTAACCCGCACCGCTATTCGGTATCGGCCCTATACCTCGTGACATCGATGGGTGACTGGGGGCACCGTATCCGGGGGATTGCCGCCCCGTGTCTACGGAACGAATCCGGGGCCGCCCGGACTGCTCACCGCCGGATGTGCGACGTTCAGACCGCCAAACCCTCAGCGGATTCGGAAGACTACTGGCCGCCAACTCCGCAGATGTCCGTGGCCGCTGTTCAATGTCGCTTCTCCGCGAAATTAGCGCACGACAGTATGGGCTCTGAATTGCGCTGCCTCGATCTCGGGACCGGTGTATCCACCTGCATGGGTTCGGCCCGCGGATGTCCACTGCGCCCAGGCGTGGCTATCGGCTCGCCAGCGATCGCGGTAGTCCGAGCCATGGGAGCACGCTGTCTTCGAAACAAGTAAGGGCGCAGATCCGGTCGCCGGCGAGGGTGAGCACGACAAGGCCGGTTCCGTGACGGATGCCGGTCGGGGTGGCCAGATAGGCCCCGAACGCGGGCTGACCGTTGGCTCGTGTGGGCATGAGGTCGTATCTGCGGTCGGAGCCGAAGATGCCGGCGCAGAAGCGGCCCACGAGGTCTCGACCCTCGTACTCCAGCGGCAGAGGCGGCATGGACATGAACACGTCGTCGGTCAGCAGGGCCACCAGCGCTTCGATATCGGCAGACTCGTAGGCATTGACGAACTTCGTCACGATCGCATCCTCGGCGGGTGACTCGGCCGCAGGAGCCGGTTCGCGCTCGGCGGCTGAGCCGCGGCGCTTCTGCAGGCCCGCGCGCGCCCGCTTGAGTGCGCTCTTGACCGATTCGACGGTCGTGTCCAGCATGTCGGCGACTTCGTCGGCGTGGAATCCGAGAACGTCGCGCAGGATGAGCACAGCTAGCTGGCGAGGCGGCAGGACCTGAAGCGCGGTCACGAAAGCCAGGGAGATGGATTCGGTCTGCTCGTAACGGGCTTCCGGGTCCAGCGGCACCGTGATCGCATCGTCGAGGAGGTCGTCGGGATAGGGCTCCAGCCAGACGACCTCACCGAGGCGAGTCGGTTCGGGCGGTTCAAACCCGGGGATATCCCACTGTTTGGCCGGACGTCGGCTCGCCAAGCGAAGCGCATCCAGGCACCGGTTGGTGGCGATCCGGTAGAGCCAGGTGCGCACCGAGGCGCGCCCGTCGAACCCGGACAGACCCTTCCAGGCGGACAGCATGGTGTCCTGGATGGCATCCTCGGCGTCCTGGAACGATCCGAGCATGCGGTAGCAGTGCACTTGCAATTCGAGGCGGTGAGGTTCGGTCAACGCGCGGAATGCCTCACTATCCCCAGCTCTCGCCCTTGATATCAGGTCGGCTCTCCCCAGCTCCACGCTCGCCACCTCTGTCCTACACGTTGTCCGCACTTCCATCTTGTATGGACGCCACGCGATGGGCGAACGGGGCGGTCGATGAGCGCCTCCTTTTGCGATGCCGCGGCGTCTAGACCAGTGAGCCGACAACATTGTCAAAGGAGCACGGAAATGGGAAAGATCGTCATCAGCACAAATATCACACTCGATGGAGTGGTCCAAGATCCGGACGGCGAGGAAGGCTTCGAGCGGGGCGGCTGGTTCCACCAGTTCGTGGGGGGCAAGGACCTCGAAGACTGGGCCGACCGCGAGACTGAGGAAGCGCTGGGTGCCGAGGCACTACTGCTGGGCAGGCGGAGCAGTGAGTGGTTCGCGTACCGGATGCTATCGCGCGATGGCGCGGATGTCCGCGTAAGCCCCGAGTGGGCGGACAGAATTAACAGCATCCCGAAGTACGTCGTGTCGTCGACTCTCGAAGATCCTCAGTGGAGCAACACTACGGTTCTCAACGGCGATGCGGTAAAGGAGGTTTCGGAGCTGAAGGCGAAAGTGGACGGGGAAATCCTGGTCTATGGCAGCTATCAGCTCGTGCGCACACTGATAGAGCAGAACCTGGCCGATGAACTGCGGCTGGTAGTTTTCCCGGTCGTGGTGGGAACCGGCCTGCGTTTCTTCGACGAGACCAGCGACAAGAAGCCGGTGCATCTGGTCAACACACGAAAGATCGGTGACGGCCTGGTGTTCTACGCGTACGAATTCGTCCGAGACACTGCATCGACTACGGTCGGCTAGTCCCTCCTGTCGAGGGCCAACCTCCACTCGGCAGCATCGAGCTTGAAATCCAACATTGATTTCATGTCGTTGGCCGAATTCTTCAACTTATCCAGATTATTAGACACTCCGGGCGATTGGTTGTTGGGGACACGCGCGTCTGTACCGGGCCCACTGTTCGGGTCGGGTGCCGGTGTGGGCGTCGGCGAACCGCTGCCCCCTGGATCTACCAGCACAATGGTCCCTCATCTTCCATGAACTGCCCTCTTATCGAGTCGTCGTATCGCGGCATTAGCTCACTGTTATTTCCGTACGCAGTATAGGTAAGGAGCCTCTCAGTCCTGGTATTTTATGGGAGCCCTGCAGTCGAAACATCCGCCATATGGCGGAAGTTGATGAACATCGAGCGGACTCCAGTTCGGTGAGAACCGCCGATCGCGCTCGTCAGTCGAGCATTGGGCCGCCTTCCCAGCATTGGTAAATGCGAGCCTGCTGCGGCGAATTCGGGGCTATCCTCGGGCTCTGGCGACGTCGGTTTCGAATCGGGTGCGGTTGTCGGTTCATCCGAATGATCCGCATAGATTTCGCCGCAGTTTGGAGTGTAGAAAATGTCGGAAATAGTGTCGGAATTGGACGTTCGCAGCGAGGAGGACGTCGTCCTCCGGTCGGTTGTGGTGCACAAGATACGAGTGCCACACGGTAGTGTTCCGCTGAAGCGGCCACGCATGGGGCACATCGAATTTCTGAATTGTCTTCCGCTGTATTGGGGTCTGGCGAGGACCGGAAGCCTCGTCGGATTGGAAATGACGGTTGCGTCGCCGGAGTGGCTCAGCGACGCGCTCGCGACCGACCGACTCGATATCGGTCCGATCAGCACATTCGAATTCCTTCGGCATGCTGAGGATCTGACCGCGTTGTCTGGTATTGCAGTGGGCTGTAACGGTCCGGTGATGTCGTGTCTGATCGTCAGCACAGTGCCGCTGGAGGATCTGGACGGTGCGACGGTCGCCCTCGGAAATACGAGCCGTACCTCGGTGCAGTTGGCACAATTGTTGCTGCGTGAAGCCGTCGGTGTCCGATGCCGCTATGTGACATGTTCGCCGGACGTCGATGCGATGTTGCGGGTCGCCGCCGCCGCGGTGATCATCGGCGATGTTGCGTTGATTGCGGCCAGTGATGCGGCCCGCCGAGGCCACCATGTCTACGATCTCGGCCAGATGTGGCATGACTGGACGGGTTTGCCGTTCGTATTCGCGGTTTTCGCTGCGCGACGGTCGTTCTTGGACACTCATCCGGAGATGGTTCGTGCAGTCCATCGCGATCTGCTGGCCGCGCGCGATGTGGCACTCGAGGAGATCGACGAGTTTTGCCGTGAGATTGCACTTTGGGAGACGGTGGATGAAGCCACGCTGCGTCGTTACTACACGGCTGCGCTGGACTTTTCGTTCGACCAGCCGCAACGTGATGGCGTCGCCGAATTTGCTCGTCGGGTCGGCGGTCCCGCCGCCGGTTTCGTCCCGGATGTGGGATTTCGTGTACTCGAATTGGAACAGCCACCCTGGCGTTCGCATCAGCCGCCGCACCCACTTGCGTGAGATCGTATGCCCGGCCAAGCGCGCCCGGATTGCGGCGCAGCCGATCGTGGTTCGCGTCGATCAACCGGATAGACACCGAATCCTCGGACGCTGGTGATCACCTTCTGGCACAGGACATTCGCGCCCGACGAGCATTCCGCGCCAGCGGCTCGGTGCATGCGCTCGTGTTACCGGTGGCGGTGCACTCGAATTTCGATCATTCGCAGTTTGATTCATGGAGTACACGATCGTGAATTCTGACCGGACGCGCCCGCATAGCTGCGGCGCATCAGTGAGCTGCCCGCTCTCGGGTAATCAAACCAAATATGGAGCGCTGCCTATGCCAAGCTGCGCCGGCGAGCCCGTCGGCCACGACAACGGGTCACTCGATTTTACGAACGCGATGAGCTACTACGACTATCTGTCTCTCGGGGCGATCCTGAGCGCACAGCATCTCCTGTCGCCGGATCCCAACGAGTTGCTGTTCATCATCCAGCATCAGACGACCGAGCTGTGGATCAAGCTTGTTCTTCACGAGCTTACTGTGGCACTCGAGGCGATACATCGCGACGAGCTGCCATCGGCTTCGAAGGTGCTCGCTCGGGTGTCACGAATCTTCGAGCACCTGGTGCAGGCGTGGAATGTGCTCGCGACGCTGACACCGTCGGAATATTCGGTGATTCGGCCCTATCTCGCGCAGTCATCTGGATTCCAGTCCTATCAGTACCGGCAGCTCGAATTTCTTCTCGGCAACAAGAACTCGAAATTGCTCCGTTCGCATGCTCACTGCCCCGAGGTGCTCGAGCAGGTGCGTGCGATGCTCAAGGCGCCGTCGTTGTACGACGAAGTGGTCCTTCTGCTCGCTCGGCGCGGTTTTCCGATTACTCCCGCGCGGCTCGAGCGAGATTGGGTACAGCCGACGCAGCGCGATCAGACCGTCGAGGATGCGTGGGTCGAGGTGTATCGCGAGCGGCAGAAACATTGGGATCTGTATGCGATGGCCGAGCAACTCGTCGACCTCGAGGATGTGTTCCGACAATGGCGCTTCCGTCATATGACTACAGTCGAACGCATCATCGGCTTCAAACAGGGGACCGGCGGAACGAGCGGCGTGCCCTATCTGCGGAAGGTTCTGGACGTCACGCTTTTTCCAGAGCTCTGGCACGTGAGGACGATTCTTTGAAGTGTGAGGTGAGCGGGAGCTAGGATCTCGATGTTCGACAGCGGCACGACAACTGGACTGTTTGAGCCGGTTGGAACAGCTTCAACCATGGTGCGGCGGCGATAGATCCGCGGATCAGATCGAACGAGGGTGCACGTCCGGCTGCTCGCCGCCGCCTGTTGACCTGCTGGTCGACACATTGATGATTGCGGCGATCCGGCGGCGACGCAAGTGATCATGGATCGCGCGGGTGGAGTAGCTATTGTCGGCGCAGTGCTCGCATCGGCCGAGTCCACGGCCGACCCTACCGGGACAGCATCCGGATTCCGGCCAGCACCCGTACGAATATGGTGCCATTGTTGACGTTACCGGCGTTCAACGCAGTCGACGTCGGACGATCCAGCCCGTCGCAGGCCAAGTAGATCTTCGTCGTGATCTCCGTGAAACCCGAGCCCCACCGGTGTGCACGGCCTGGGTACCGGCAGCATGCTGATGCGCCTGCGCTGGTCTGTTGCCGCCCATCGCTGGCGATCGACCAGAAGGTCCGCGTCAGCACGCCGTCTGCCTGCACGCAGGTCTGCGATTCGGGTGCGAGCTCGGCGGTGTTGCCGTGTGCGTCCAGCTTCCACTCGCACCCGTCCTCAGTACGCGCAATGAGTCGATCACCCTGTCCCGCACGGTAATTCACTGATACTGGGACCGGAATCGGGATCGGCATGCCGAGCGTGTTCTCGACGTTGGCGACGTTGCGGAAGGTTACCGGATCCGGTGGGGCGAATCGCCACATACCGCTGAACCTTGCCACGGTGTCGGCGCGATCGGCCACCTCGGCGCGGGTGCGCCTGCCGTCGGCGAGTTCGAACGAGAACGCTGCGCCTACCTGATAGCTGTTGGCATGCAGGGTTTCCCGCTCGTGGTCACCGGTGATCTCCACACGCTAGCGATCAATGTTGAGGTGAACGGCGGGGGTGCGAACGCACCGTCCCGCGATGGCGGCGAGCACGTCGAGGTCACGGAGCGCATCGTCGGGCCGATCGGGCCGGGACCGGGAGCTCATCCCGCAGCCGCAATCCGACCGCGAAACCGTCACCGAAGCCAGTCCACGAATCGAAGCTCAGCCAGATGGCGGATGTTTGGAAGCAACGAATTATCTAGCTTAGACACAGCCTTAGAGTCAACGGCTGGTGGCAGCCGCAAAAAGGTGGAGATTGGGTAATTATTGTCGGTTCGAAATCGAAGGCATGCCTATGACGGTAAGAATTCCATCGGAATATCCGGGTTGGTTGGCGGAGATGACCAGTCGACATTTTCCGCGAGCTGACGAAGACGCCATACGCCGGTTGGCTGGTGCCTGGCGCCATAGCTCGGACAGGCTTGCGCAGACTGCCCACCAACTCGATACCAGCGTTGTCGCCGATGAGGTTCTATGGGCGGCACTGCCCGAAGGATTTGGTAGTGTAAGTAAGGCAAGCATGTTGTGCGTTGATGCCTCTCGCGAGCATTCAGACATCGCTGAGCGTTTACATGAAGCGGCTGCAATGATCGAGAATGCAAAAAAATCAATCATTGCAACTGCGGACATGGCGCGCATCGGCATTGCTGAGGATCTCGTCGAAATGGACAACGCCATAAAGGTGTCGATGCGGGCTGGTGTCGAGGAAACAATGGTGAAGATCTCGCGAGAACTTGAATCGAAACTAAAGGAACTCGATTTCGCCGGATTGCGCGCTGATTCGTAAACCGGTCGCACATGCTGCAACCGATCCATGATTACAACGAGAATTCGGTGTAGACTTCGCCGAGGCTGAGGAATGTTTGCGAAGGAAGTTACGGCGCCGCCAGCATTACAGTATATGGTCTTTAGCTCGCATCCTGTACGGATACCACGAAAATTTCTGGGAGTTCATGAAAATGAAAAAATCGAAAATCCTCGCCGCTTTCATCGCAACCAGTGCGGCATTGACAGTTGGCGGAGTTGCGCTCGGCTCGGGTTCCGCCTCCGCCGCAACGTACAACGGCGTATGCGGGCCGGGCTACTCGGTGATCGACCATCACGACCTCGACGGCGGTACCATATTTCTCACTTACAACAACGGATGGAATTGCGTTGTGACAGTGCGCAACCAACCCGGCCAAGCAGAGAAGATGTTGGCTAGTCTCAACATCTTCGGCAGCTCGGACAAGCATCGGGACTCGGGGTGGTATACCACATATGCTGGACCGGTGTTCGTGAATGCGCCACACCAATGCGTCGACTGGGGAGGTGGGATTACACCTCCTGGCTATGAGAACGGCGGTGTATGGAACGTAATCGGAGGGCATTGCGGCTGATTTTTGCTCGTTGCGGCACACTGCGCCCGCATTGATTTTCGGGCTACACCATCTCCAGGTGCCGCGGCAGAGTCGGTTTCAGCAGGTGAACAGCGGTTTGAGGGCTGATGAAAGTTGCGGTCGTGGAGTCGCATTGCTGCGGTGATGGTGGTGTGACCGTCAGCCGGAGCCGGCTGACGGCGATGTTGCGGGCGGTCCAGCTAGGATTGGCTGATAATCTGCGGTAGTGACTGCTACAGAAACCGACGAAATCAGCGATATGTGACACTATCTAAGGCCGAAACAGCAAGCCGCAACGCGAGTTCCAGCCGCCGATGTCGGCAGCGCTCCAAACGACCGGCTCATTACCGATCGTGAGGTTGATGACCTGTTGAGATCCCGGATCGTCGAGAGGATCGGCCTCCAAGCTCTTGCTCCAGCCAAACGGCACGAGATGGACGTATACGCCGTGTGCCCTCAGGCGTTTCGCTAGTTGTGACAGCGCATCCGTCGTCTCGATGGCCGGGGAGGGGAGATACCCTGGGACGGTCGTCCACGCAGCTGAGCTGTGGACAAATCCGTCGATGACGGTGGTCGCCGCGTCGGCTTCGTGGGCAATTCGGTAAACCATCTCTGCGGCTGTGTCGGCCAGCACGATGTCACCGCGTTCCACGCCGACTCTTAGAAGAAGACAGTCGAAGAATCCTCTGGTCGAAGACAAGGACCCTGGCTCGAACTCGACGGCGCCTGGGTCCGTGGCTGTGACGGTTACCTTGTATTCGACTGTGCGGCAGCGGCTGCAGTAGATACGCATTCTCTTCGTCCCTTGCTGCGAGTTAAGTCAGAGGTACGGGTCGTTCCGAGTGGGTTTGTCGGGATCCCTGAACGACAGGATCGCGACGTCGAGCCAATCGAGTCCTGCGGCCTCGCCATGGACGATGTCGGCGTCATTCAAACGCCCTGCCATCAGCGACAATTCATCGTTCAACGGGAGCGAGAACCCGAAGTCGCCGAGACCGACTCGTTCTGACCTGAACAATTGGTCGCAGCGGCAACGGGATGTAGCTCGGAGAGCGTTCCGTCGGTCGCGAATGCGACGCCGTCATGTAGCCGTGGCGGATCGGCCTGCAGTGGATCTACAGGACCTTGCGATTCCACGGCGACCGCCCACTCCTGCAAGTTTTGGTAGAGCACGCATGAGCGGTCGAGGTCGGTGACGGTCGGACGCAGATGATGGATACCGGCGGACTCGACCACGGGCATGCGAACCTCCGCTGTATCGGTGACAAATGCGCCGTAAAGGCACCGTTCAGGTTTCCTGCGACTCCGCAACCGTGATGTCGCGAGTAGCCGTATCCGAACTCTAGAGCGACGGCAGCGCAATTGCTGGTGTCGCGGCGGACAGAATTGGTACTGTTTACGACATGGAAGTCGCGGTCTTCGTCGTCGATGGAGTGGCCGATTTTGGATTCGCCGCTGTGCTCGAGACATTCAATATGGCCAATGCCGCACTGAACGACCTGGAATCCCCGCCGGCACCTTGGCACATCCATACGGTGTCGCTTGGTCACGTTGTTCGGTCAGGTCACGGCCACCTGATACCGACCACATCACTGGACGATCTGAGCGCTGAAATCGATGTGATGATTGTGCCCGCAGTCGGGGTCCTCGATGCGGAGGCACTGATCAGTCTCGTCTCTTCCCGGGCGAGTCGCCCTATACTGGAACGAATTTCGGCTACACGGCACAACGGAGCACACGTTGCCGCCGCATGCACCGGAACATTCTTCCTAGCCGAGGCTGGTGTACTGGACGGCCTACAGGCGACCACGAGCTGGTGGCTTGGCCCTACATTCCGGCGTAGATATCCCGGAGTTGATGTGCACGAGGGCCTTACGCTGTGCCGCGCGAGTGGGGTCACCACCGCGGGCGCGGTGTTGTCGCATCTGGATCTTGCTCTGTCGCTGATCGTTGCGGTCAGTCCGGCGGTGGCGGAACTGGTCGCGAGATACATGACGGTCGGCAGCCGAAGGACGCAAATCGAGTTCGCGATACCAGAAGTAATCGCCCGAGGCGACTCGCTGGTGGCATCGTTCGAGCGCTGGGTGCGCAACCGCATTGCCGATCAGTTCTCGATCGCCGATGCGGCCAAGGCTCTTGGCGTTACCTCTCGCAGCCTGCAACGCGCCACCCAGGCCGAGTTGGGCATGTCCCCAAGAGATTTTATCGACGAGATTCGGTTGGAGCGAGCAACCCGACTGTTGCGGACGACGTCTCTGACTGTTGGCGCGATCGCAACCAAGGTTGGTTATCTCAACGCCGGCACGCTGCGCGCACTCTTTCGGCGACGTCGTAGCCGAACCATTGCCGAAGTCCGTGCTTCTGAGACGTATTGGCAGCCTGCGTCCGCGCGATAACGGGCCGCCGCGAAGCGGTATCGCGTACCAGCGTAAAGGATTCTGGCGCCGAGGTCGTGACGCTGCTGGTCGAGTGTACTGTTGGATGCTGACGCTGATTGGCCCATTCGCGACCGGTGGAATGGGGCCAATTCACTTTCGAGTTGGGCTGTTCAAGAACTTTGACGAGTCAGACCAATCGCCATCTGAATCCGCGACTGCAGGTTCATCTTCGCCAGAATTCTCGAGACGTGCGTTTGCGCTGCCGCTCCACCGACGTCTGCTGTGTCCCACTTCCTGCTGTATCAATGGGTTCGCGAAGGAACGAACACCCGACAGCACTTGAACCAACGGCGCCGCGCGCACCGCTGGGATCACTCTCGGCAGCCAGCCCATCCGCACGCTTTACGCAGACCTCATTGGCGGGCCGGCGGGCTACTGGCGGGACCCAGGTATTCGGTACACCCGGACCGAATACCTGGGGTCAGGTCACTACGGCTGGGTCGCGAAACTGGAGACCTACGTTTCGTTTCGTTTCACCCCCCAGACACTGACTTTCTAGTAGGTCAGATTCTGATCGGTGCTTGCCTGATGGTCAAGGAGTTGATCGACCATGACGCCTCGACCCTCGAACGCAGACGACGGCACATACTCGACGTAGCCGAACGGCTCGCGCAGAGTCGCAGGTCCAACTCGAACTGGGGCCTGGTTGCGGAAATCGATTTGTACATAGCACCGGTCGTGCTCGGGTTCGGCAGTCCGGCTCTTCGGCAACGCGTGCAGGCGCCGACCATCTACGCTGAAGCGGCGAAGGCCATCCCGGCTCGGACGTCAACGTATCAGTTCGGCCCTTGCCTGTGTGAGGCTTCGGCTGCTTGATGACCGCGCGCCACGAATCACAATGTGGAGCTGGTGATTTCATCAGTAGTGACGGGTGCAAGTCCTATTAGCAGATGCGTAGTTGTCGTCTGCAGAATGTCGAGATTGCCATATAGTCGGGAGACGAGCATCGCGCCTTCAAGAGAGCCAATGATGACGTGCGCCCGCTCGTGCGGCGATCCGGCGAAGCTGAGCGTGCCTTCCCTTCTGCCCTGCGTCAGAACTTCGGAGAGCCATGCCTCGTTCCGGTCGAAGAAGCGGATCACCGACCTCTGCATCGGATCGGACAACGTCGTGTACTCGGCGGCGAGCATGCCGCACAAGCACATTCGTTGTTCGCGCAGGACCCCGATATACAGGCTCGCATAGTATTCGAGCCGCTGAGGAGCTCTCTGCTCGTCGACGGCCGACAGTGCCCCGAAGAAGCGGTGCTCGTACCGTCGGATGAGTGCTAGGCCGAGTTCCGCCTTGCCTGGAAAGTGATAGTGCAGAGCGGGTTTGGAGATCGACAGTTCGGCGGCGATGTCCGCGTAGCTGAATCCGTTGAACCCGCGACTCTGCACGAGCCGTTCGGCTGCGTCGAGGATGTGCGACCTGGTGCTGCTGTCGCCGCTCACGGAGCGTGGCGTCATCGTCGGTTACCCCTTGACTATCGGGCGAGTACTGATGAGAATCTGACCTACTGGTAAATCAGCATACCTCCAACGGGATCAGAAATGACACAGGTCCTTTCCGGTTTTGCATAGAAGGTCGCAATGGCGCGGCAGTGCCGTCGATGCCAGTGCGAGACATGACACCTGGTCGGCAACTCCGCGAGTCCGTTCGAGCGCGAAGCTCGGCGTTGTGTGCCGCTCCGAGGTTGTGGTCGCGAACCGAAGTGAACCGAACGGGAAGAGGGTGAGGCAGCCGATCGGTGGATTAGAGGACCTGATCGAATTGTCCTCTCCACCCTTCACATTCACGTGACCGTGATGTTCTCGACAGGTCGCGGCCGCGGACAGGTCAGGGTTGCCCACGGGTAGGCCCATTTGCCCACAAGAAGATGATTGACCTCTCGATTCCCAGGCAGCAGACATGATGGAAATGCACTTCGAAACCGCGTCGCAGGTCGAACCGATCGGACAGTCCGACGTCGATGTGTCCCGCGAATCCACTCGCAAGCACGGACTGATCGGCCAGCTGATCGGTCGCAGAGAGGAACTCGATCGGATCGACCACTGCCTGCGAAAAGCGATGACAGGGCGTGGCGGGATGGTCATTCTCGAAGGCGAACCAGGCATCGGCAAGACCGCTCTGCTGTCGGCGGCCACGCGACTGGCGGCTGCGCGTGGTGTGAGAGTTCTTCGCGGCGACGCCAAAGAGCTCGAACAGCGCGTACCGTTCGCCACTTTGAGCGCCATCGCAGCGGCTTCGGGAGAGCGCACCCCGGTCACTGTACGACCGGACATGAACCCTGACAGCGTGGCGATCGGTCAAGAGATGGCGATGGTCGAGTCCTTGGTCACTTCCTTCAAGGACAGTTGCATGTCGGGGCCCACTGTGTTGATCTTGGACGATATGCACTGGGCCGATCCGTCGAGTCTGCTGACGTTGCAGCGCCTAGGCGAATCCGTTGGTGAGCTTTCGCTTTCGATAATTCTCGGGCTTCGGCCGCTACCGCGCGATAAGAGTCTGTCATCCCTGCTCGGTCAATTCGAGTCGTGGGGTGCAGAGCAGCTGCGGCTCGGTCCCATGAACGATGCGGAAGTGGCCGAGTTGGTGGAAGACTCCCTCGGCTTGCCCGCCGGACCGCGGTTGTCCGCCGCCGTCTCGGGTGCTGCCGGAAATCCGCTGTACGTCATCGAACTGGTGGCTGGATTGATTCAGGCCGGTTTGATCGAGCTCGGCGAGATCAGACCCGACCCAGCTGCATTCGAAGAGGAAGGGCCTGGTGAAATCCGGCTGCCGGAATCGCTGACCGATGTGATTGTGCGCAGGCTGGATTATCTACCTGCGCAGTCACGGCAGGTTCTGTCTATGGCGGCCGCCTTAGGGCCAGGTGTGGAGGCGATCGAGCTGTCGTCGGTGCTTGGAGCGGCACTTATCGACGTGTGGAACGTCATCAGCGTGGCGGTCGAGGCGGGAATCCTGGTACGTGCCGGTTCGGACTTGGTATTCCGGCACGATCTGATCCGCCAAGTTCTTGCCGATCAACTCCCGCCGTCGACACGCGTGACGCTGCAGTTGCGGGCAGCGCGTGTCTTGATGTCGATGGAGGCACCGGTCGAGCGCATTGCGACATATATGCTGGCAAGCGATGCGCAGCTGGATAGCGCCAGTTTGGATTGGCTCATCGAAGTTGCGGAGAGACTGACGGTTCGCGCTCCCGAGCTGGCAGTAGGGCTGCTCGATCGGGCCATCGAGTCTCCGACGCTGGACACGGCACGCTGCGATGTGCTGCGACTCTGGTATGTCAGGGCGCTGTTATGGAGCGGAAATCCCGGCAAGGCCGAAGCCGTAGCATGGCGGACATTGTCGGACGATACAGCCTCGGCAGGGCAGGAACCAGCGGCCAGCAACCAGCTCCACTGGCTGTTGGCCCACGCGTGCTTCGCCCAAGGAAACGTGGGCGCCGCCGTTGCTGTCGCCGAATCCGTTCTTGCCCGGCCTGGCCTCACGCCGCTACAACAGGGCCAGTATCACGGGTTCCGCGCCTTGTCCTATCTGCTTCTCAGGCGCCGAGATATCGTCGAAGAGGCATCGGCACTGGCGATTTCGACTGGTGAAGCCTGCGCGGATCCCATCGCGTGGGGACTGGGTGCCTTTGCGCTTGGCCTACTGCGGTATCACCAGGGATTTCTCGGTGAAGCGCAGGAACTCGGAGATCGGCTGGTTCGAAGCTACGAACGTAGCGGCCGCCGGCGACTTTCCAACATCGACCCGTACTCCCTGAGCGGTCGTTGCCTGACCGAGCTCGACCAGCACGCGGCGGCAGAGAGGACGTTCACACTGGCAATTCGATTGAGCGAAAGTACCTCTGGGATGTATCTCGGGTCCATTCGGCTGGACTTGGCGCGCATGCACTACTTGGAAGGCCGCTGGGACGACGCCCTCGCCGATGTGCGAGTCTGCCAAGACGGACCGGACATCTTCGGATATGCCGCAGCCGCCGAGTGCTTTGTCGCTCTCGTTGCAGTGCGCCGTGGCACCTTCACCGGTGCTCCCGCGTCGCTGCCCTCACCAGACGACCGCCTGGGCAGTCGCAATTCTCGCCATCTGCGTCCCTGGGTTCATGCGCTGGTGTGCGAGGCCCAAGGCCGTCCAGATGAGGCGCTTGAAGCGGTATCGGACATCTGCGATGAACTCGTCGAACCGGCGGCTTCCGTCGCGGTGTATCCGCTGTATCCGGATCTGGCGCGGCTGGCCGTTGTGATCAACAGACTCGATATTGCCAGCAAGGTCGCCACCGCCGCGGAATTGCTCGAAGCGCGTTACTCCACACACAGTCGCCACGCAACTGCGGTGTTGTGCCGTGGGCTGGCCGTAGGCAGCATCGAACTTGTAGCCGAGTCTGTAGATTCATTTCGGTGTGCCGGGCGGCCTTGGTATGAAGGCCAGGCTAACGAAAACCTCGCCGTTTTGCTCGCGAGCGATGGCCGACTGGACGAGGCTCGGTCGGCACTGGAAAGGGCGATCGAACTGTACACCCGCTTCGAGGCCGAATGGGACATTGCGCGGGCCGAGGCACGTCTACGCGATTTCGGGATACGGCGCGGTCGCCGCGGGTCTCGCAACCGGCCCAAGACTGGCTGGGACGCTCTGACGCCAACCGAGAGGAAGGTCGTCACGCTGATCGCGCAGGGACGGTCGAATTCCGACATCGCGACCAGGATGTTCCTGTCTCCGCGCACGGTGCAGTCACACGTCTCCAGCATTCTGACGAAGTTGAATCTGCAGTCGCGGGTACAAGTGGCGATCAGCGCGGCCGGGCAGAGCTTGTAAAATTCCTGCCTAACGGCGAATCTGAAGAATAGAAAACAGCTCTCAGCGCGTAAGCAGTAGATTCGGTTGGTTTGGCGGCAGTAACACGCTCGCAACGGCAATAGTGCAGGCGAGCCCGGCCGCCAGTAAGAAGACCAGGTTATAACTCGTAGCGACGGCGGAAAGGGGGTTCCCGGCTTCCCGCGCCACATTGGTCCCGGCAGCAGCGGAGAGTACAGCCAGGCCGATCGAGCCGCCCACCTGATTGCCGGTGGTTGCGAGGCCGCTGACAATTCCGGTGTCGCTGTCGAGGGCATTGCCCGTCGCGGTAGCCATAAGCGTTGGAAAGGTCAGTCCGATTCCGACCGCGACGAGCAACGTCGGAGCGAGCACGCAGAAGAGGTAGCCGCTACCGATGTCGGCGTGGGCGAGCCATCCGAAACCGGTTAGGAGACAAGCACATCCAGTCAGCACCAGCGGGCGCGGCCCTGTCTGCGGTAAGATTGTCGCAGCAGCTCGCGCGACAATCAAAAATGTCATCGCGGCCGGTGTTTGCGCGAGTCCGGCGTGAAGTGCGTTGTAGCCCAGCACGTTCTGCAGGAACAGTGGGGTGAAACACCACATCGCGATGGAAGTTCCGCCGAGCAGCGCCAGCGCGCTGACCGCGACGGCTACTCGCCGGATTCGGAGGAGCCGCAAGGGCATCAGCGGCTGGGCTGCAAAGCGCGCCTCTACCACGGCAAAGGCCGCGAGCAGCAGGAGCCCCGCTCCTATCGAACCAAGTACACGGGGCGAAGTCCAGACGTGATCGGCGGTTTGCATCGCTCCGTATACCACAGCGGCCAACCCCGTCGTTGCGGTGATCGCACCGCTGAGGTCGAGCGATTCGCTCCGGCGGGTTTGCTTGTCCGACAACGTAATTGACGCCAGCACGATCAGAACCGCACCGATCGGCACATTGATCAGGAAGATCCACTGCCACGACAAGCCAGTAGTGATGGCTCCGCCCGCGAGCGCGCCCATCATCCCGCCAACGCCGCCCGCAGCAGACTAGACCCCGAAAGCCCTTGCCCTTGCCCGCTTTTCGGTGAAGCTGGTGTTGACCACCGCCAATGTCGCCGGTGCCATCATCGCGGCTCCCACGCCCTGCGCTACGCGGGCTGCCACCAGTATCTGCGGCGCAACCGCCAGACCTCCGGCAAGGCTCGACACAGTGAACAAAGCTAATCCGCCGACCAGCATCCGACGTTGGCCGAATAGATCGGTGGTCCGGCCGGCCAGCAACATCAATCCTGCGACGGCGATCAGGTAGCCGTCCACCACCCAAGCCACGCCGGTGGCGGTGAAACCGAGATCATGTTGGATCGTCGTCAACGCGATGTTCACGATGGACGCGTCGAGGATGACCATGAACTGGCTGACGGAAGCCAGCCCCAGCACCAACCGCATGTGATTGGTGCGCGAATTGGCCGGGTTATCGACTTCGACTGGGGTGTCGTTGGATTGGTACAAGCTCAGTCACCGGAGCTGGCCGGAAAGGCGGAACACCTCACCCGTCGGGATGCCTAGGCGCTGTGACCACGCCACGGCTTCATCCAGAGACGGAGAGTTGTCGATCAGCTGAGCTGCGGCGAGAGTGGCGGGGAGCTTTCCTTGGTCCAGCAGGATTTCCCACTGATACGGCCGGAGAGCCAAATAGCGTAGCTCCGGCAGATCAGCCAACACTTTCAAGTCGCGGACCTCGGCCTTCGAGAGATCCAAGCCGCGAAGGGTCGATACGGTGCGCAGTGGCGTGATATCGACAGAGACCATGGTTTGCACGGCCAGGGACGTGAGGGTGCGATGATCGCTGAGATCGCTGAGATCGCTGAGATCGCCGAGATCGGCGTTGGCCAAATTGATGTGCAGCGATTCAATAGGCAGGTGCCGAATCGGAGCGAGGTCTCGAACGGGGCACCGCACATATAGACGCCGCAGGTTCGGTGCGGCAGCCAGGGGGGCAAGATCGATCGGGCTCGAGCCGCTGATGGTGACCAGTTGAAGGCTCGGTGTGACATCGTCGAGGATCTCGGTTCCGCCTATGAGTAACTTGGGACCAGTCTCGTAGTCAGGGGCCGAGATGGAGATCACGTCACCGGGTCGGTATATCTCGAACTGTTCCAGGTCGAGCGCACTCAGATAGTGACCCAGCAACGAGGTTACCGAATCGGCGACATAGGCTGGGCCGTCGGAATAGTCGCGACCAGTGAGGATGACCTGGCCGGGGTGACCGTGACGGGCCGGAGCCATGTCCACCGCCATGTAGTTGCCAGTTAGGTTGGTGCCGATCGGTATCCACCCAGGATGGCCTCCACAGCGTCGAACAGTCTCGGGGGGTTGGGCATCGAGAACAACCCAATCCCAGGCCAGATGCCAGCCGAACTGCTTTGTCATGGTCGCGTATAGGTCTCTCTCCTCCTCGAGAGTCGCGACAACCGTTTCGAGCGGCATCCACGCTTTGCCGCCGAACAAACCCCCTGTGCCGCTGTCCATTTCGCCGTCGGCGTACAAGTACAATGCCCGCAGATCAGCAGGTAGCGGTTGACCGATGCGGCGCTCGGCGGCCGCGAGCGCTGCTGCCGATACCGGCGGTCGTAGTTGATCGGGCCGCCCCAAGATCGTCGCACGGCGCTGCAAGTACTCGTGAAACCGTTGTAGTGCGAGTTCGGGATCGCCTTGTGCATCGGATGCCCCAGCGTCCTGCGCGTCACCGGGCCACGGCATTTCATATGTGGGGTCAATTACCGCCAGATATCCAGGTGATGATCCGAGGGTCCGCATGACACCGTGCTGCACTGCAACCAATCGGTATTCGCCAGTTGGGTCGCATGTGAGTGTGATCGTTGCTTTTTCCCAGTTGTTGGACTCCTTCGCCTTCGCCGCAATTGCTCGCATATCTTCCTGCATAATCCTCAACGAGCCCAATGAGTCTTTACTCATGTATGGCACCGATCGACCGTCCACGATGTAGGACACCAACGCATTGGATTCCGATACGGCTGCCGTCCATCCTGCGGGCGCATTCGCGATCATGTTCTCGACGGCTCGTTGCACGGCGGACTCAATCAAGATGGTGCTCTCCTACAGTGACGGGGCGATCGGAATCGCGGTGACCACAAACCCGCGGGGCTACGCGAGGCTGTTGGTGTTGAAGATAGAAGCCTGGGAACGTCGCAGAGCGTAACCGTGCGGTGGCGGACTGAATATCCGCCATAGTGCCGATGTTCGTATGCCGCGTTGGAGAAATTCGCACCGACAGTGGGGATTCCCTTGTTCAAGTCACCGGTGTCATCGACTGCGAACATCGCAGCCCGTCGCGCGGGTCGACGCGAATGCATGCACTAGCTGTTGCACGAGGTGTTCTAACAGGCACTGCCACCCAAGAGAATTGGGATGAGTACGGCAGAGTCCTCTCCGACGAAGTCGCGAATGCAAGCGGCTACGACGGCAGCGGCAATGGCCGCCACATTGGGGGGAGGCGACGGCATGAACAGTGGCGTAGCCGCTAGTCGCGGTGGAGAGGGGGCCGCGGAAGCGGCGACACCGAACGCTGCGCCGATTTCCGCTGCCGCGGATGCGACTGGCGGGTATCGGAGGTCGGTCTACCTGCATGAGGTGGCGGATGTTGTTCTTGGCCCGGATCGTAAAGCGGGGAGGGATCCGAATAGATGCCGAGTAACGGATGCTCGTGATGAGTGGAGAGTTGCCGATCGCGCAGGACGATCCGTACCCCGACGCTGAGCGCCAGAGCGGATACGCCGAGAACGAAAAATGACGGCGGTATCGCCTCGATCGGGACTGTGCGCCAGGTACTTTCACAGATTCGCGACAGGCAGGCCGCAATCGCCGAGAGCGGAGGGTGCTACTTCGCCATCGTCCATAGGTTGTCGGCTGAGGAGATTCATCGTTTGCCTGGGCAATGAGATGCATGTTGAGGACCGCAACACATCTGCCAGGGATTGCGCCGGCCACGATCCCCGACGGCCTACACCAGGTCGACTCGGGTTTCTCGGTGGCCGATCACGAAATGCCTGCGGACGGCCGGCGCCGGATCTGACGTCGGCGGGTTCGAGTCCGCCGCGGTGGTGTGCATGATCTGGAGAACGCCGGGCTTAGTCCTCGACGGCGGGTGATAGCGGCCGATGTCGTCGACAATCTGACCAACCGCATTATATGCGACCCCGGCCCAAATCACGGAGCGAGGGCCCTTTCCTTGTGCGGTCAGTTTTTCCGCGAAGGTCCGGCACGAATCCAGCACCGGACAGCTGAGGCAGGTGCTGATGGCCGTACGCCAGGCTTTTTTCGAACCGACGTCGAGATCCCAATTGTCCGGCTGCGCGGCGCAGGGCGGTTGAGGGGCTGGTAGTGCAGAGTCTGTTGGTGTGATCGGAAAACCTGGCATCGCAATTCTCGGTTCATGGAACGTTTTGCAAATGCTATGGACGAGGCTGAGGCCGAAACATCCGCGAACATACGTAGATTCGCCGGCTATGGCCGGCCAGCCCGAGGTCGTGGCGCTTCCCATGTTTGGGAACAGGGGAGCTGCGGACTCGGCGGATGTACCGTTCCGCACGTGAGCGAGCCGAATCTTCCAGCGGTGGATAGCACGGCGTTGTCCGTGGTTGCGGTCATCAGCCTGGAACACCAGGAATGCCCCGACTCGGCCGAGATCGTCTTCGACTCGGCCGAGATCGTCTTCGGCCGCGTGTGCTGAAACGGCGGCGATGCTATGGCCAAGAACAACCCCGTCGACCAGATCGGGAATCAGTGGGCGCAGCTCGCCGAGAAGGCGGGTAGCGGAGAGATCCGGTTCGACCCCAAGGTCGCCGCCACCGTGGCGGCGAAGATCATCGCGGCTCTCGAACAGGTGGCAAACGTCGAGAGACAAGCCTCCGCAGATGGATTCGCCCTGCAAGCGGGCTCCTTCGGAATGCTGCCGTACGAGGCGGGTGATCGGCAATCCGGTGACTATCAAGGCGGCGGGCCGAGTCCTGGCGAGCAAACGCGGCAGATCTACACCACCCTTGCCTCGCACACCTTGAAGGACGGCCTGCTAAGCCATGCGAAGGTGCTCAACGAGATGTTGGACACCTATCTCAATATCGGCAAGATGTACCCCTCCACCGACAGCACCTCGGCAGCGATCTTCGACGATGCCGCGAAACGGCAGGCGGCCCTGCTGAATCCGTCAACCACGACCGCCCCCGCGGTCGCGGTTACGTTGGACACGAATGTGCCCACCGAAAGCTTGACGCAAGATCCGCCTTCAGGGCCAAAGGCCAATTCGCACGACTACGCCGACCGCATGGACCACGCCCAGATGGTGGCGGCGACCCGGCCCACATACTACGGCGGCAAGAGCGACAACAAGGCGGTCACGCCGTTGGACGCCACCCAGCTCAGCTATCACGATTTGTTCTATCTTGGCCAGACAATGGACCCGCAAGCCACGAGCTCGACAGCGGGATTCTGGTGGCAGATGGCAGGGCAGCTGTATTCCCGCTTCGCGGACTTGAAGTCAGTGCTGGGCGACCAGAGTGTTACACAAGCGTGGGACGGTGCGGGCTATTCGGCGGCCGTCAAATCGATGTCCACCTACGGCGAGCAACTCGACACACTGACCGGCGGTATGTACGGGGCGCACGGCATGCTGATGCACGTGGCGAGCTGGATGAACGTCGTGAAGCCGCAGTTGCCGCAGGATCCGGTTCCGCCGGAAGACCAGGGTGTGTCCGGCGGTGAGCTACAGGCGCTGAGCTATGGGGACACCCGTCCCTACCTCGATGCCTACGAGAATGGTTACGCGCCGAACGTCGTCACCGACCCGTCGTCATATGTGCCGCATATCCCGCCTGCCGCGCCGGTTACCTATGCCGCCGCGAAAGATTCAAGCCCTTGGGGCCCGCCCGGACAACCGGTCGGCGGCTTGAACACCAGCGGTCCCCGTATCGGCGCGCTGCCGGGCACCGGGCCCAGCATGACCGAGCTGCAGAATTCCGGGTTGTCGGATTGGAATCAAATCCCGCTTGACCCCGGGGATCCTTATGACCGGCCGTCGCGCGAGACTATATATCCCGGTATCGACCCGAATCGGATGCCGCCGGGTGGTAAACCCGGTGATCCGAACGGATCGCCCTACTCCACCAAACCCGCCGGGAATCCCGGCGGGAACCCATTGAGCCAGGCGGAAAACGCGCTGGGGCAGGCGAATTCGGCGGCACAGCGAGGACCGCAGCCCAATTCGCCAACAGCGAGCGGTTTGGCGAATCTGGCTAATGCTCATAAGGCGGCGGTGGGCAAGCCGAAAACCGGCGCGCTCGGTGGCGGTGGAGGGGGAGGCGGCGCCGGAATCAAGGCCGCCGAGTTGGCGAAAGAGGCGGCGCAGGAAGCCAAGTTGTTTCCACGAGCCGCGGCCGAAGCCGAGAAGGACGTGCTTGCCGCGCGGGCAGGCATGGCACCGCAAGGCGGGTACGGGGGCGGCTATCCGGGCAGCGGCATGGGTGGCGCCAAACCGTCGGGAGAGGAAAAGGAAAAGAAGCGCGCCGAGTACCTGTCGTCGAAACGGTATCTGGCGGAAGCATTCGGCAAGCCGCCAGCGGCCGCGAAACCGGTTGTCGAGCAATGACACTCGATACCGCACGGAAATGGCAATGCGGCGATCTCGAGTTCCTGGAGCGGTGGCGGGCGCGCACAGGTGAGCGGTTTCCGCCGCCGCCGTTGACATTTCGGACCTCGATCGTGAGCCCTGACGAGTTGAACCGGCGACGCGCGCAGGCGCGTGAGCACGCACGGGAGTTCCCGGACCCGGTGTTGGACGAAGTGATCGACAGCATCGCCCGCCCCGACATCCGGGTCACCGCACACGCCCTTGGTGCGGACCCGATGGCCATGTCGCGGTGCGTGCGTATTCTCGCGACCCGACGCGGCGGCTATGGCTACATCGTCACCCAGCGTTTGGGCGAAAGCATCTGGCATGCTAAGGGATACACGATCACCGAGTTCCCAGCGACAACCTTGGCCGACGTGGTAGTCGGGCACCTGCCGAAGGTCGGGCGGGGCAGCCATGCGCAGATCGACCTTTCACCGGTGGTGAGCCCGGACGACATCGACCACTCCTACCGCCGTCCAATGGCGACCGACTCAGTCGACGACTACAGCAGCGACACCGAGCGTGCCCGCGCGTTCGTCGAAGCGCCGGTGGATTCCCGCGGCCTGATCGAAATAGAGCAGGGCATTTCGAAATTCGGCCCACGCGGCCAGCTGCGGCTCCGGCTCGGCTGGCGTGACCTCGTCGGCGACGGCCGCTACGCATTGCTCGACGACACCACTCCGCGCGCAGTCGCCGTCGACGTGCCCCGCCTGACCGCCCTCATCAACGCCCGGATCATCACGGTGATCGAGACGATAAAGGACGAGAACCATGGCTAGCGGCGGCAGCAGTACCGACGGCGCGCCCCCGAGCGCCCCTCCCACGCCGGATGACACCAGCTATATCGACACGTCGAGCCCGCCGACGACGAGCCCGTCGAACCCGTGGACGGGCCTGACGGCACAAGGTAAGAGCCAGACACTCACGATGGCCCACAATTCCGCGATAGCGTGCGCAGCAGCGGCCGACAGAGCCCTGAGCCGGATCAGGGGCATCGAGTCGGCGACAAACCTGCTGTATCTGCGTTCGTCGATGGGCGAGTATCCCACTGGGTATCTGTCTTCGGGCACACAGATGGCCGTGGCTTTCAACGATCGGGCCACAAAGCTCGAGGACTGCCTCAAGCGGCACGAAGTGGTGCTACAAGGCATGATTGATACCTTCCATGCCGCCGACAAGCTATACAAGGCGACTGATAGCGCGAACGCTGGACTGTTTGGCAACAGCCCGTCCGTGGCGGCCACGTCACTCGCGCTCGACTCTGCTTCGGTGGATCTCGACCCCAGTATTTCGCCGAGCTCGGTGCTGCCATCCGGTGTTGCCTACGATCCAGATAAGACGGCACCGACCGACAGCGAGCTCTACACCCGCAAAGCCCAGTTACCTGGCGTGATCCACGATGAACACGGCGTCGACCACCTCGACAATCAGGGAGTCCTGAAGTCGATGGACGGGGACTCACAGCGGGCGTCGGCGGGTGCCAACCCTGCATTGACGGAACCTACAAGAGTCTTCGATGCACCGCTCAACCTGGAGAACTCCGATAGCCTGCACCGCGACGAATTCTACCGCTTATATCTCAGCATTGATTACGCGCAAGTTATGCACGCGGCCGCGCAGTGGCTCTACCTTTCGCAGCAGCTGTCGATGGGAATGAACGACCTTCGGACGGCACTTAAGGACATCGTCGGTGGTGGAGACTCCGGTGTGGGCATAGCGCCGTGGCAGGGCGCGGGGGCCGTCCAAGCGAATCAAGCAAGCAATGACTACGTGAACAGCGCACAAGACTTGGCCGACAACATGAAGATCATGGGCTCAAAGCTGATCTTCACGGCAGAATGGCTCAATCAGTTTCGGATCATGCTGCCCGACAATTCGGATTACAACTCAGACCACGAGTCCGATTGGCGCCACCACTTCGACCAGTTCTACAAGCCGGGCGCGACAGCAAGCATGGCCAGCATGCCGAAGATGCCGATGCCCGTCGACGCGACCACGGGTTCCACAGTGCCAAACCCACTGACGAACCCGGCAGGGGGCTCGGCGTTGACCGGGGTCGACCCAAAGGTACTCAGCGATGCGGTCTACAACGATGCCGCAGCACGTCTCGACGGGCAGTTGAAGGATCCGAACAGCGGGCTCGGCCACGTGTTAGCCGACTACAAGAAATATGCCGACGCCGCCGCTGCGGCTGGGGGCGGGCATTATGGTTCGTCGGGCGCGGCGAACGGCGGCTCGACCGGCGGAAATACCGCGGGCGCGGCGGCCAAGTCGGCTGCGACGGATCAACCGACTCCGCTGGAGCAACAGATTCTCACTAGATTGGACAAGCTCGAAGCCCAGGCCGCGAAACAGCCGAACTCCAATTACCAAGTGCCCACTGCGAACCCACCCGGCCCGCTGGAGCGGATTGTTCAGCCAATTCAGGGAAGGCCGACCTCGCCGCTGGACGGGCAGACTCAAACTAGCGCTGGCACAGCCGCAGGCGTGGCGGGCAACGCTGGGGATCCGGTGTATCCGGCAAGCTACAGCCCGTATTCGACGGCCGGGCAAAGCCAGGCGGAGCTGAGTGAGCTGGCGGCTATCGGGCAGCAGGTGGCCGGTGTGTTCCAGCAGTTCACGAATCTTCTGGCGCAGGAGATTCAGCAGCTGACGCCGTCGATCGAGCAGGCCCTCGACGCGGCGGCTCACCACGACATGATGGACCGCGAGGCGAAGGATCCGGGCGGGCACGACCAAGCTGGGCCCGGGCCGGACGAGCCTCCGCGTGCGCAACCCCGAATGTTCCCGCGCGAAGAACTTCTTGCCGACATGCCGATCGCGGCGGCCGGGCAGGCGGTCGACGCGGTGACCGGTGGCGCGGACGCAGCCCAGGATGACGCCACCACGCAGGCCAACGCTACGGCAGAGCCGTCGGTCGACGCATGATCCGTACCTGGAACCTGACCGATTTCGAGCTCAATGTCCGGTGGCGCGAGCTCTCCGCGGAGCGCCATCTTCCCAAGCCGTTGTACTTCACGTCGCGGATCATGATGGAAGACGATTACCAGCGGGAGATCGCCATCGTGAGCGATCAGCTGAAGGGCAGGCTGGACCTGTCCTTCGACTCCGCGCTGAGCATCATGATCGACCCGGACGTACGGTTGGGAGTGCACGGGTTCGACGGTAGGGAGCCGCGCAACGCGGCGGGGCGCATCCGGGTCGCTGCGGCGCGCAAATGGGAGCGGTGCGTAGTCATCACCCAGATACCTGGCGAGACGATCTACCACAGTGGCGGCTATGCCGTGAGCGAATGTGAGTCCATGGAACTGGCACGGCTGCTCGTCGAGCAGCTCCCCGACGTCGATGCGGGCAAGCGTGGCCGGGTGGAGCTAGCGGGCACTAGGGACTATTCGTTCGGTCGGTCGGTCGCGGCCGAGTCTTCGGACGCCGATGAGTACGACAACGTCGCGGAGCGCTCCGAGGCATTCCGCAGCACCACCGCCACCACGATCGGCCAGATCGAAATCCGCCAGGGCAGTTCGCGTTTCGGGCCGCGTGGGGTATCGCATCGCACGCTGGAGTGGCGGGACCTGGTCGATGACGGCCGGTATGTGATGGATGACAATGCCACCGTCGCTGTTCCGGTCGACAGGGACCGGCTGCGCGCCATGGTCGACACCGATATCGGCATGGTCATCGGCGCGATCGAAGACGAGACCGGAATCAGCGGGAGCTTGTACTTGCCTACCGAAACGCGACGATTCTCGGTCACTGAAGAATCGTGGTAACCAGCCCGCATCGCCCGTGACGCGCCTCGCAGGGCCAATTCTCACTATTGGGAACATCAGGCGATATCGGTAAAAGCCTGTCGTACCTTCGCTTTTGAAGGGCAGGTGTGAAATGTCAGCCTCGGAACTGGGACTCCTCGTCGGTACTGCCGAATCCGCCACAGGCCGGATATCGGTGGAGACAACGGAATTGGGATTGCCACTGTCGGTGGTTGTAGACCGAGCCGAGTTACAGCGCCATCCGGCCGATTTGGCGGCCGAGATTGTTCGGTTGTGTCGTCAATCAGCGAATCGTGCGCGGCTGGCGCGGCGGGCGGACCTGGCGGAGGCCGGTGTGGCACACGACGTGCTGAATCGGATGGGCCTGCCCACCGCGGACGGGCTCGCGCTGGCCGAGTTGGTAGAGGAGACCGAGTACGAGTACGCCCCGTGGAGTTGGCTGAGGAGCGGCCGTGACTGAAGCGAATTTCCGCTATTTGACGGATGTTTCGGCCGCAGTGGACGCGTTACGGTCGCATGCCGAGCGAATGCTGGAGCTGAACGAGCAGATATGCGCCATCCAGGTGGTGGAGACATCATCCAACGGCGCGGCAACTGTAATTGTGGATGGTGAGGGCAGATTGGTGGATATTCGTCTCTCCCATGGCATTTCCCGTTTGACACCGACAGAGTTCGGGCAGTGCCTCGTGGACACCTCGCGTGCCGCCGCGCGTCGCGCTGTGGAGAAACAGGCCGCTCTGGTGGCGGCATTCAACGACACCGACGCGGATTCCTCCAACTCCTCCTAGAACCTTCATGCCACGTGGCGTTGACCTAAAGGACAATCAGATGAATCAAGTAGCGGTCATTCCCGAGGCTTTCAGTGCGCACGGGGACATCAACGCGACCCAGGCGAGCATGGTGACGGTTGCGGGCACGGTAGACCAGGTCACCGCCATCCAAGCCGCCTCGGCGGTGTTCGGGCCGATCGCGGCGGACTTCCTCGCCGCCTTCGCGGTAGCGCAAGCCAACCACGCGCAGGCGGTGGCCGAACTCGCGAACGTGCATGCCGCCACGGATGTGACATCGCATGCGGCGGCCGCCAACTACGAATTGGCCGACGCTGGCTCCGCGGCGGGTTTCGACGGGCTCGTCTCGCCCGACAGCATGCCGGCGTTTGGCACCGACGATGGCGCGACGCCCACCTCCGCACCGGAGAACGACACCAATCCGGATGTCGCGGAGCAGCCTCCGGGGCAGGAAATGTCGCAGGGGGCTGCGCCGGGGTCGGGCGGAGTGTCGCCGGATCGGGTGTCGCCCCGGCCGATTTCCGTCGCCGCAGCGGCTGAGCACACCGTCGCGCAGCCGTTCGCCGCTGCAGTCAGATCGGCGACGACTGGTTCGGCGACGATATGAATCCGTCATCCCTCGGCATGCACCCTGCTCCCGCGCCACTGCACCCAGATGTGTTAGACGTATTGCGGCACACCGGAATCGGGCCACCGGGGAACAACCAGTCGTTGGATCAGATCCTCGCTGGCCTCGGATTGCCGCCGCTGCCGGACTTTCCGCCGCTGCCGCAGTTGCCAGGATTGCCGCCGCTGCCACCGCTCGACCCGGCCGCGTTGATGCGGCCGATCACAGACATGCTCGGGAACTTCGGTACCGGCAATCTCGGGATGGGGCCGATCAACCCGGTCCAGTTCTTCTCGCAGGTCGTCAACGGTCTCACCCAGGTGATGGCCCTGGGGTCGACGGCGATCAGCGCGTTGTCAGCGTTGCAGGGCGCGGGTACCCAAGCGGCGGTGGCGAAAGCGTCACAGGCACAGGGCAATGCGGGTGCGGTTACACAGCAGGCTGGCCAAATTCACTCGCTGCTGTTGTCCGCTGCGGCCGTGGTCCAGACTGGTAATGCTGAATTGGCGGCCATCGCTACGAAACTGGCCGCTGAGATCGCCGTCGCCGCGGCGACACCGGGCGGACAGGCATTCATCGCAGCGGCCACAGCCGAGGCAGCGACCGAAGCGGCGGCGGTGGTGGCGCAGGTGCGCGCCGGATTGAGCGCGCTGACCAGTCAGATGACGGTGGCAGGACGGCCGGTGCCGATCACGCCCCCGCCGAACCCTGCGCCCGCGCAGCTGCAGAATGCCGCCGAACAGGTTCCTCAGATGCTGGAACAGGTCGCGCAACCGGTGACACAGTTGCTGCGCCAAGGCGAGAAGGCCATCGAGCAGCAGGTTCGCTTGCGTCCGGAGTATCACGGGTCTGTCGCCGAAGCCAGAGCGCACGAGACCGGTACCGGCGCGATAGGCGCGGTCGCACCGATGGCGTTCGCCTCTCCCGGCGGCGGTCCGGTCGGGGTCGCACGTGTGCCGCTGCAGCAGGTCGTGACCGAGACGCCGGTCGGACCGCCCACTGAGGCGGTCGTGCGGGCAAGCGAGATGGATGCGGCCGCGGGCGCGGAACTGTCGGCTGAAGAGTCCGTCGCGACGCGGGGAGGCACACCGATGATGCCGATGGGCGCGGCGATCGGCGCGCGCGCCGCCGAGACCTCGGTGCCAGCCCGGGAGTACCTCGTGAGCGCCGAGCACGGCGATGAAGTCGTCGGCGAACTCGGGGATGTCGCGACGCCGGTGGTCGGCGGCGCGGCGTCGCGCCAGGCGGATTCACCGGACAAGGCATTGACGCTGTAGCCCAGTACCCAGCACGACCAGGAAGAAGTCATGAACGGACACGTCGAATTCGATTCGGTGGCGGCCGACCGGGTTGCCACGCGACTGGACGCATTGGCCGACAGGCTCGATCACACTTTGAGCGGAACGCATAGCGCACTCTCGCCTATCCCGGCCGGCGCGGACGCAGTGTCGGCCCGCGCCGCAAAGACCTTCGAGAACGTCGGCGACGGCTTTCGACAGTCCTATGCCGGTGGCGTGTACGAGCTGCGAAAGCTGGCCGCGCAGATGCGCTTTCATGCGCAGTCCTTCCGTAGCGTGGACGCGCTCAACGTGACGTTGTTCGACGGATTGTGCTGAGCGGACGGGAGACGGCTATGTTCGAGCCGAACGGCTTCACCGGGCGAATCTGGGAGGCCACGCCCGCGGACCAGCTTGTGCGCGATCTGGTCACCGGACCCGGCGCGCTGCCTATGGCCGATGCGGGCATGGCCTTCGGTCAATTGTCGGCGGTACTCGCCGAGGCAGCGGTGGAGTATCACGCGATCCTGGGTGAGCTCGGCAGCGCGTGGCGGTCGGCAGACAGCGATGCTGGGGTGCAGCAACTCGCGGCGTTGCGGAACTGGATGGTGGAGGCCGCCGAAGCCGCCGCGACCAATGCTGCGCGTGCGGAGGCGCAGGCCATCGCGTACACCATGGCGGCTGCCGCGATGCCGGGAGAGGCGGAGCAGGCCCTGTGGCAGGCGTTGAAAGATATGACGGCACAGGGTATTCCGCTGGGCGGACCGTTGGTGGGAGCGGCCGCGTCTATCGAGGACCAGGCGCACGCGGCGAAAGCGCGGGCCGCGCAAGTCATGCAAGACTACGAGGCAGCGACAGAGCCGGTCGCGCAGCCTTGGACACCGCCCCCGGCGCCCGTGCTCACAAGCGAGGCCGCACTGGTGGCCGAGAAACAGGACGCTGTGCCGCGCTCGCCGATGATCCGTCAAGGTCCGGCGCCGCTGGCCGCGTCTGCTGGATACCGCGGTCCATCGGTATTGCCCGTGCTGCAGACGATTGCGCCCATCCCCGCGGCCGCGCTGGGTGAGACTGTGCTCGTCGACGAGCAGATCGTCACCGATCAGCAGGTTGTCGAAACAGCAGCTCCGGCAATGCAGCTCACGCAGGCACCGATGGTGCCGGGAACGATGGCACCCGCGGCCACCGCGGATGCCGAAGAATACACCCCCGCACGCGCCGCCGCGGGGCCGAGCGCGGGCGCGGAGTTCGACGCGCTGGCTCCGGACGCCGGGTGGGCCGCCGCGCCACCCGTGCTCGGTGGCACCTCCGCACCCCAGGTGCGGACGATCGGCGCGGGGGCGGAGCAGATATGACAACCCTGACCGAAGAGGCGCTCACGGCTGCGGTCGACCTGCTCCAAATTCCCGCTCTGCCGGTGGTATTGGCGCTTGAGCCGCACTACGAGACGATTGCGGCGGCGCGGGGGGCCCACGAGGCGGCGCTCAGCGCGTTGCGGGTGCGTGGTCTGGTGGACGAATACGGCGATGTGGCAACCGATATTGCATCGGCCTTGTTCACCCTCGCGCAACCGGACCGGCAGTTGGTCGCCCGGTCATCCGGGCAATCGGGAATTCGGCGCATGTGCTTGGCGCGGCGTGGCGGCAATCATGCCCTGGCCGTCCGCGACGGCGACGATGTCGATATCCGGGAGGTATGGGCCGACGGCGACCCCGCCACGCTGACGCGGACGTTGGGTGCGGCATTGGGTAGGCTTCCTGCCGCCGACATCCCGCCCTTCCGGGCACCGGCCGCCGAGATCGGCGAAAGACTGAACACCGCAGCGGGTTCGGCCGACTTCACCGACGTGGCGTACCACTTCGGTGCTGCCGGTCGGGAGGCCGTCGACTTCGGCATGGTGATGTCGACCTGCCACACACATACCGAAATCGTCTGCTACGGCGAGGATTCCACGACAACAGTCGGTGCGGTCGCGGTGTACGACACCGACTGCGGCCGGATCCTCGCGGCCCCCGATCGATCGCAGGCGGACAACCGAGCCTGGATTACCTTCGCGCCCGGCTCCGATCAACGCCTCGGCCAAGCGATCGCGATCTTGATCGAAGCCTTGCCGGGAGGAAGGTGGATGCCTTAGTCCCCGCACATCGACATGAATGAAGAAGCGAATATCGACAGTATCCATTCGAACAAGGCATTCGAAGACGAAAAGAAAGAGGTGGCCAGCGATGGCCCAAGATATCTCCATTGATCATGGTCAGTTCCTCAAGGCGACGGGCCAAATGCGGGATGTGATCCCGACGCTCGACCATACCGCGAAGAAGCTGGACGCCAGTGTTCAGGCGGCGGAAGCGGGATGGAAGGGTCCTGCGAAGATCGCATTCGACCGCTATGCCCATCGTTTGCATGGATCGATTCTGAAGCTGAACAAGTCTCTGACCGACCTCACCACCGCCCTGGAGCAGGGCAACAAGGATCTGGGCGGAACCGACTCGGACAACCGTCAGATCTTCGGCAAGATCGACACCGAGCTCTCCTCGCACCCCTACACCAACCTCTTCTGATCTGCTTCACCGAACACTGCAAGAAAGGGACTTCGTCATGAGCTACGCGACAGACAACAGCAGCATCATGCAGTACAGCCCAGGGCACATCGAGGCGCTGCTCGGTGAACTGCGGGGCTTCAAGACCGCGCTTGTGACCTCGCAAGGCGATGCGAGCTCTGCCGACACCGCGATTACCAATGTCTGGCAGGGAGCCTCGGCGCAGGCTTATCACACTGCCTTCAGCGCTGTCTCCCAGAACCTCGACGATGTAATCAACGTGCTTCAGCAGGGAATCGATGGGGTGGAAGAGGCGCACAACAACGCCCAGACCACCGACGGTAGGGTTATGAAATCGTTCATGGGCAGCTGATAGCCAGTCGGGTCGGACGGCCGAAGCGCTCGCACCCCTCCACTTCGCGGCCCACGTTGCAGCATCCGCGAACGATAGACGGGGTGCGAGCGTGTGCGGCTCGATAATGCACTCAACAGAATCGAAGTAGTTCGTGCGGAATGGTCCCACCTCCTCCTTGTAGGGTTGCGGGTGGGAACGCCCTGCGGCAGAAGAAATCCAATGATGCCAGCGTTGGTGCCATTGGTCGGAATAACCGGCTGCCGCAGTTCTGCGCCGCTGACGCAACGGTCATGAGAAATTCGTATGAAATCACGAGGTTCGGCGACATCACCCCTGTTCCCGTTGTGCGGCCGAGCGTCTGGCCACATGTTCATATCAGTGGCGATACATCACGCTGTTGGACGCAACCGTCGGATTTCGCGTCGGCCCTACCGTGGTCGAGAAGCCCCACGATCGGAGGTGGCCTGGCATCGGTGCGGGTGGAGACACCTACGGTCCAACGGCATCTGCCTGGCAGCTCAATGACGACAAGGTGAAATTAAACATTCCAATACCGCTGGGCACAACCGCCCATGTACATCTGGACGGTTGCGCCGCCACAGTCGGCACGGGAGACCACGGCTTCATCGATACTTCTGCATGCGTGCGATCCCGCACTATCTTCACAAGGCGGCGACGGCATGGCACGGCGAAATCCGGCGACTTACGCTAATGGATAACTCGCGGAATCTTTCCCCGTCATGGGGAAGTTGAGGGGGATAAGGCGATAAAACTACGAAAGGCATCTTTCTTATGAAATTACTTCGATACTCTTCAGCTCTGACCCTGGCCGCTATGGCCGTCTTACTGTTTCCCGCAGGACCTGCGAGCGCTGCCGCTTCGGCGTCAAGTGCCGCACAAATTTGCGGGTCGGGATATTGGCCCATAGACCAGCAAGTCTTCCCCGGTGCCACATCTTATCTTTCCTATAACGGGAGCACAGACTGTGTGGTGACGATGAAGACTGAATACGTAGGTCAATCAACCCGTGTTTCGGCAGGTATAATCGTTTCCAATACTGATAGCAACCAGCCACAGGATTGGGATGATGGCAACTATTCCTATTACGCTGGTCCTGTTAGGGAATACGCGCCGGGGCGGTGTATCCGATGGAGCGGAGCAGCCTATAGCCCAAGTGGTCAGCCTCTGGGGGGATTCTTGAGCGCCCCTACACATTGCGGTTAGCCTCGATTTTTCGCCGGGGCCTGCGGTCCGGTGTGATCGGTTTCGGATTGGTTTTTGGCTGCTCGTGAGCAGCTTGTGGGCGAACTCGGGTCGGGGGCCCGAACATGTCCAGATTCCCGCCGTAGGTTTCCACGATTGCGCGGGCCTGCGCCTGACCGGCACCGGCTACCGGCAGCCGACGGTGTAGCAGCCGCTGTGCACTGCCACCGCTCGATAAAGACCAGGATTGCGCACCGTGACCATCATCGCGGCCTCGCCGCCTATCGAACCCTTTCGATCGCGTTGCGGCCGTTACCTTCGAAGCGTGCATCGATCAATGGCGACAACTCGCGAGTGAGGAAGGTTTCCCACTTGTTGGTGCCCAGGACGGGGTCGGGGCGCTGCCCGTCGGTGTAGACGTTGCCCGGTCCGCCCGTGGCCAGCACGATGTTGGATTCCTTGTCGGCGAAGAACTCCACATGCAGCGGTCGCCGACGGAGTAGCCAAGGACCTCGCGGGCACGGTCAAGCACGGCAGGCTGGTCGAATAGCGTGTCCCGACGAGTCTCGGGTATTTACTGAGTATCTGCGTAAGCAGAGCGCCCATTCCGCCGCCCATATCCACTGCTGAGTCAGCCCAGCCGAGATCGACCGCGGCCACGACTGCCGCGGGCACATTGCCATGTTGAGCGGTCATCAGCCGGTCGAATGACGGGCTCGCATCATGATCGGCTTCAAGTAGCTCGAAAAGTGGTGCGCCGTGTGCGGTTTCGGGGCCGATCCGTCCGTTCACAATGGGTTCTGGAAGCGCTGTCAGAGAATCGCGCCAGATCGGTCCCTCGAAGCAAGTGATCAAGTCGCGTGTGGAGGATGGGTGATCCCGGGTCAGCGTGGTCCCCGTTTCAGTCAATGAGTATCGCGTGACACCATGCGAGTCCTCCTCGGTGGCCAAGAGTCCTATGGACGTGGCCGCCCGCAATAGTTGCTGCAGCGGCCGGTTGCTGGTCAGTCGAGCCCGAGATCCTCGAGATGGTGCGGGGTTCTGTAACGAACGGGATGACCGTCGCAGCCGCTCTCGGTTGTGCGTTCGAATTCGCGGCGTCGGCGGTCCGCGCGGCGTGCGGCGTACGAACAGGGCGCGCGCCGGTAGCTCATCCTCATGCCATGGGGATTGTCGGGTCGACGATCGCCTCGATGCCTGCCACGCGGTCGCTTCGGATGGTGAGCACTAGCATGCCGTACAGCACGCGGTCGCGGTATGCCAGGACGCCCACGGTTGCGGGCGCCGGGTGCGACACCAGCGTTGCGCCGGATCCGAAGTAGCTGAGCATGTTCGACGCCACGGCCGTCGCGCCGTGGGTGTCGGGCGGCGCTGGCAACGAGCCCGCGACGAAGGTCGCCGATCCCCAGGCGTCCGGGGCCAGCACGGTCAGCAGGGCGTTGAGGTCGCCGCCGGAGCAGGCCGCGATGAAATTGTCCAGGACGGCTCGATGCGTCGATGCCGTGGCATGATCGACCGCGGCGGATGCGGGGTCGGCCCCGGCGACCGCGCGATCCGCCGCTACGAGCGTGGTTCCTGCTGTGGCCGGGGTGATCTTCGTACGCGCCCGCCGCGCCAGCTGCCTGCACGTACCCACTGGACGGCCCAGGATGGCCGCGATCTGCTCGAAGGGCAGCGCGAACACGTCGTGCAGGATGAAGGCCACCCGTTCGGGCGGATTCAGTCGGTGCAGCACCATCGCCAGTGCCGACTGGACGTGATCGTCCAGCGTCACCCGGTCCGCCGGGTCGATGCCCTGCGAGACCACCGAGTTCAACAGCTCTGAGTCGCCGAGTTGCTCGCGCCGGGCTCGGGCACTGCTCATCAGGTCCAAGCACAGGCGGCCGGTCACCACGGTCAGCCAGCCGCGGACGTTGCCCAGTTCGTCCGTGCGGGCGCGCGAGAGGCGCAGGAACGCCTCCTGCGCAACGTCTTCCGCCTCCGCGATGTCACCGAGCATTCGGAACGCCAAGTCCACCACGTAGGCGCGGTGCGCATCCCAGAGCGCGGTGAACTGGTCGCCATAAGTCTCCACATCAATTACGACGAAACGGCAGGGCGAAAAGTTACCGATTCGCCGCGGTAACTTTTCCGCCGCCCACTCCGTCATAGTGCTGACCCGCAAAACAACCGAGCACCATGCGAGGAGACCTTATGTCCCGCAGTTCGAGCCGACTGACCGTGATCGCAGCCCTGGCGTTGGCCGGCCTCGCGACTGCTCCGGTACCGGCGGGAGCAGATTCGACCGCGTTCTCCGAAACGGCCGGCTCCGTCGAAAAGTACCTGGGCACATGGAATTATGACCAGCCGGACCACACCGCCAGAACCAACATCGCCACCATGGACCTGTTCGGATATCGGCCCGACATTCCGCAGATCGGCACCATTACTTTCACCCACGGTGCCGACAGCGAGGTCCTCGGCCATACCGATCAGGGCTGCACCTGGCATTTCCGGCCCGCCGGCGACGCTCTGGAAATGACATCTACCACCCAGTACTGCTTCAACAACGTGATCGGATCCGGCTACAACATAGACCGCTGGCGCGTCACCGTCGATGATGGCGTCGAGCGAGAAACCCTGCACGCCAACAGCTATCTCGGCCCGGGGACCTTCGGATTCGATCTGGTCGACGGCCGCCGCACCAATGCAGCCGCAGGCACCCAGGCCGACACCGCGCGGCGCTTCAGCGGTACCTGGACCTTCGACCGCGCGCCCTTCCCCATCAACGCCGCCACCAACTCCTATTTCATTCCCTTGCCGTTCACGCCCGCCCTCATGTCCGGGCCGGTCACCTTCACTCCGGCGGCGGACAGCACTGTCACCGCGCATACCGCCGACGGCTGCGACTGGACCCTCGACGCCCACGGCAACACCGCCGAGCTGTCCCCTGCCACGCAGACCTGCGGCGCAACTACCCTGACGTTCTGGTCGATCGCCAACGATGTGGGACATCAAACCGCCATCCTGGCAGGACAGGATCACAGCACCCCGTTCATGATGACCTCGGGCTCCTTGACCAGGAAGAATTGGCCATAGTGTCGGCGGGAATTCGTCTTGATAGGCGACACGAACCCGGGGACCACAACTCGCACTGGCAGGCTGGCTCGACGGCCGTACAGACAACTCTCGACATCTGTGCAGATCAATTCATAAATCGACACTCGCGGCATAGTCACACACCGACAGACTGGGCGCGGGTGTACTCGGAAGGAGCGGACATGACCTCGGATTCCTCGGCGACCAACCCATACGGCACCCCCTCGACCCCGGGGCCCGAATCCCCCCTCGCGGTGCAGGGCGCGGTGAACAGGCTAGTCGGCATGTTGCTGCGGGCACCCGGCCTCGGCTCGATCGTCGGGCGCAGGCTGCTGGTGCTGCATGTGGTCGGACGCAAATCCGGTAAGCGGTACGACATCCCGGTCGCCTACACCCGTCACAACGGCGCGCTGTTGATCGGCACGTTGACCCGACCGTGGGTGAAGAACATCCGCCGCGATGTTCCCATCCGAGTCTCGCTCGGCGGCCCGCCGCGCACGGCCACGGCGGAGGTGCTTACCGACACCGACACCGTGATGCGGCTGTTCGAGGTGATCGCGCGCGACAATCGACGCAACGCTCGCTTCAACGGCATCGGCTTCGACGCCGCCGGCGAGCCCAACAAGGCCGACATCTATCAGACCTGGCAGCAGGGCGGGGCCGTCATCCGGCTCACCCTGATCTGAGTCAATCCTATTCGCCGTCCGCGGCAATCGGGCGACGGCGGCTCATTTGGGCAGAGTGGACACTGCGAGGTCCTCGGCGCGCTCGCTCGCGTCCCCGGTCTCGAAGAGCCCGAACGCGGGCACCCGTACCGGCTCGCCCGGCCCATCTGACACGTGAACAGCGACGTGGGCCGGGATATGGCCCGGCCCACGTCGCTGCCGCGTTGTTAGTACCTATCTATCTCTCTGTGGGCACCGGACCGCGTCGCCATACCTGCCAGAGATGCAGTAAGCGCCAATTGATCTCGGCGAGCGGGCCGGTTGGCTATGACTATTGTCCGGCAGAGGGAAATCATCGAAGGCAGTCGCGATCTTCCCATTGATCCGCGTGCGGCCGATCGGCTCCAGATGGGACAAGTCAGTTGCAGTGCACCGGGCCGCTGCTGCCCCCGGAATAATATGGGTCGGAAACCTACCACTCGATGCACGTGTGCGGGGCGTACCAGTAGACAGGGCCTGCGTAGTAGGCATAAGAGTCGAAATCGACGTCCGCATTGCCGTACCTGCCGTGTGTCTGGAACGGTACGTTGGTCGGGTTCGAGGAACCTACCGACGCCACTAGGGGCGTTTTCGTTCCGATCTGCTGTGTCTTCCAGGTGACGACGCAGTCAGTAGAGCCGTTGTACGTCAGCCAGCCGGTGGCTATTTTCAGGTCGTAGTGGTCGATCACGTAATACCCTGCGCCGCAGGTAGCTTCGGGTGTAGAGGCCGCTTCCGCGGTCCCGCTCGTCGTCAGCGACGCGGCGATGATGGCGGTTGCTACGACTGTGGACCGTGTCACGCATTGCAGGAAACGCATTGATTGCCTGTCTTTGGATCTGGATGGCAAGCATCGTGGGGTCGACTGACTCCCGTCGTCGTTCAAGCTTGCATAATTGGACCGTCAACGCGCCGGGCGAAACGGTTGCTAATCACCCAGCAGTATTTTGTAAAAGGTCTAGACACTCGGCCGAACTAGCCGAGTCGTTACCACCCGAATATCCGCCATAGTGCCTATATCTCGGGGTTGGCTGGATTCGGCTTCCTCCGCGCTCGTGGCCCAGGCCGAGGACGGCATCCGCCGAGAAGATCTACGCGGACAACAAGATCGAGGCCACTCTCGACCGCCCTGGCTTCACCGAACTGCTGCGGCACGCAGGTGCGCTCGGCACGACGAGTCCTCGATATCCCAACAATGGGAATGTCCTTCCCGTCAGTCGTGAGTGAAGGCCGAGGTGAGGTAGCGCATTTCGTCGGCGGTGGCGATCATGCGGACGGTGGTGGAACCGGTGGGGGTTTGGATGGTGACGATGTTGGCAGCTTCGGATTGGGTGAGTGTCACCTCGGCGTCGGGGTAGCGGGGTGTAGTGCCGCTGGGGTGTACGTGGACCGTGGTCGCTGGGGAGGTGTGCGCGGTCGACGGAACGCCGTCGTAGACGATGACATTCGGCGTGATCTGGGCGGTGCCTGCCGCGCCTGCGAGGCTGAGCGAGGCGGGCTCGGCGACTCCGGACACCAGAGAATGCCACGCCTCGGGACGCGAGGTATGCACCAGCACGTGTGCGCCGGTAGCTAAGGCACGCAGGATCACCTGCTGGGCCAGCGATGCGCCGATGATCTCCACGCGACGCAGGCCCGGACCGACTATTGGGATCGCAACGCCGCGGCCGAGATCGTCTGCGCCGATGAGTTGGCCGACTCCGCTCGACGGAACCGCTAGCACGGCAAGGGATTGCGCCGAGCCGAAGCAGACACTGGTGGGTGGGCCGAACTTCTGACTGGTCACCGGTAGCGTGGCGACGAGCGCACGGTACTGGTTGCCTGCCAGAGGGCGTAGTCCGGGCATCGGCGGGCGCTCCAGCGGCTGCTGGGTGTTGAACCGGACAAGCGCGGTGAGGGCGAAGTTGCCTTCGTGGCCGCCCGCGAGCGGCGCCGGGCGCAGTCGAAGCATGAGCGTGGTGGATACGCTTGCCACGGTCCAGACTTCGGCGAGGGCGGCGCTGTCGAGACGGGCCGTGTTGAGCTCGTAGGTGGTCAGGTGGATTCCTTCTTGCTCGGCACTCTGCCAATGCTCTACCAACGATTCGCCGCGTACGCCGTTGGCGAGATGGCGTACCGCCCGGTCGATTTCGTGTGCGGTAAGCACCGTGACCTCGAGCCCCCGTGCGGCGAGGCGGTTGGCGACTCGACGGGTGGCGATGGCGGCGGTGCGGGTCATACCGGCCTCGCCGCCGCCGCGGCCTGCGATAGCCTCGGCGTTGGTCAACGGATTCAGCCGGAGGGTGAGCCACACGGTGAGCCATGACGGTGACGCCAATGGTCCCAGCACCTGACCGTAGAGCTGGGCTAGCGAGCCGCCCTCAACCGTCGTGCGGCCGCCCACGCAGTTGACGTCTATCGCGTCCAAGCCGATATCGAACTGCGTAAGGCAGCGGGCGATCTCATCCAGCGGGACGGCATTCTCGGTCGTGAGCACGCCGGGCCCGAGCAGGTTCACGCCGGGGGCGGGGCCGTCGATGCGCAGCATTGTGAGCAGACAGTCGCCGTCCCACCGGATTCCGTACTGACCACCGTCCAGATCGGGTTGGGCGATATTGAACGGGGGGTGATAGCGAGTGGTTCTGAGGTGGCGGCGGTTCCACAGATACCGTGCGCCCGCGCCGATGTGGGCGGGAATGCCGCTGCCCCGGACCGGCACCACGCCGAGCAGGAACACCGCTGCGCCGACGGCCACGACGACCAGCGCACTGCTGCCAGCGACCGCCGCGGCCAATGAGGAGGCGAAAGCGACTACGGCGGCCGAGAGCACGACTGGCAACGGCCATCGGCGGAACAGCCAGAATTCGGGTGAGCGCATCGTGCTCGCAGGGCGGTGCTCCTGGCTCGCCGAAGCCGTGTTCGGCCGAGGATTCGGTTGGGTGGCCACCATTGGGGACTCTTTCCGTCACCGGGAAACGTGGCACTACGGTACCGTGTCGAAAGCTTCGCAGTAACCATCGAAGACAACTCGCCGCGTCGAGAATTGAATCCCTCAAGACAAATCGTCGCGTCAAAATCGAAATTGCCAAGGAGCGTTGTCGTGGCTTCGCAGTTGACAACTCGAGCGCAAGTCAACGGATATCGTTTTCTTATCAGGAGGCTCGAACACGCGTTGATCCGGCGGGACGTGCGGATGCTGCACGATCCCATGAGCGTGCAATGGCGTTCACTTCTGGTGGGTTTGGTGTTAGGACTGCTCGGCGTGGCGGGAGCCGCGATCCTCAGCTTCCTGCGTCCGCAGGGTGCTGTGGACAATAATGCCGTCATTATCGGCAAGGACAGTGGTGCGCTCTACGTGATGCTGAACGGGACTCTGCATCCGGCCTTGAACCTGGCCTCGGCCCGATTGATCGCCGGCGCCGATGCAGCACCGACATCGGTCAAGGAATCCCAACTCGTGGACTACCCGCGTGGCCCGATGCTAGGAATTCCGGGCGCGCCCGCGACGTTGCCGGGTTCCGCGGAGTCCGGTTCGGACTGGACCGCGTGCGACGCGACGACACCGGTCTCGGGCGCCTCGACGCTGGTGTTCGCGGGGCAGCCGCGACAAGATCGGTCGGTGCACCCACTGGGCCGCGATGAGGCGGTCCTCGTGTCCGTGCACGGCACAACGTATCTGCTGTACGACGGCAAGCACGCCGAGGTCGACCTCACCGACGACGTGATCGCCCGGTCGCTGAAGCTCGCGGGCGCGCAACCCCGCGCGGTGGGCGCCGGTTTGCTCGACGCTACCGTCCCGGTGCCTGCGATCGCCCTACCCGCAGTGCCGATGGCAGGTCAGCCGGGGCCGGTGGTGGGCGCCAAAGTCGGCTCGGTGATCAAGGTCAATGGCATCAATTCGAGCGAGCTATATGTGGTGGTGACGACCGGGGTGCAACCGATTTCCGCGTTCGCGGCCGAGGTGCTCCGCAACGCCAACTCGGTCGGGGACAGCGACGTCATCCAGGTGACGCCGGACGCCCTGAGCGGCGTTCCGGTGGTGAACACGCTGGCGCTGAATGATTTTCCGGTGCAGCGGCCGAAGGTGCTGTCGGCCGACGACTTCCCGGTGGTGTGCAGTTCATGGTCGAAGCCCGGCGACGACCGTGACGCGACGATCGGCCTGACCACGGCCAAGACCTGGCCCCTGCCCGCCTCCGCGACACCCGTGCCGATGGCCAGCGGCGGTGTCGGTCCAGACCGGATCGACACCGCCTATCTTCGCCCCTCGTCGGGCGAGTTCGTGCAGATCACTGGCATCGTGCCGGGCAGCGTCCGGCGTGACGGTCTGTTCTACATCGCCGACACCGGAATCCGCTATGGCATACCAGATCCCGGTACCGCCAAGATGCTTGGCATGCCTGCCCAGCCCAAGCTTGCCCCGTGGGAGATCGTTGGCCTGCTCATTCCCGGCCCCGAACTCACTCGTTCGGCCGCCCTCGTGGCCCACGACACTCTCCCCGACCGCCGCAAGTAAGCCTGAGGCTGGCGTCGCGACACTAATAGTGAGAGGAGATCGATAACCGGATCTTGTGGATTGGGCGCGCGTCGGGGTCGGGCAGCGACATCAACCTGTCGGGGGATGGCCGCCGAAATCCCCACGGCCAGAGTCAGGCCCACGCGGTCGGACAACACGTGGATCTTCGAATCGGACTTGCCTCGATCGACCGGGCTCGGGCCGGTCATATCGCTCCCTTTTTTCGCTCGCACCGACGCTGTGTCGATCGCCTCCCGCGACCAGTTGATCAGCCCTGGCTAGCCAGCTGCTCCAGGACCACCCGCGGTGTAATCGCCGCCATACACCGGCCTCGGTACAGACGGTGAATCGGCGATGCACCGTCGGGACAGTGGCCCCGAACGATGGCCGCAGCATCCGCCACGCACAACCGCTGGTCAGCACGAACACCACCGCGCGGTGAACACGGCCCGCTCATCGACCGGCGCTTCGGCCGGCGGTGAGTTGCGGTCTTCAACCAGGGTGCGGTGTTCTGTCCGCTCGCTGTCGAAGGTCCATGGTGTCTGTGAGCGTCCTCGTGCGTGTCACTTCGTGGCACGTTGTGTCGCCCGATAGCACCCTCCTCTGGGTGGTCTGGATCGATGGCGGTGACGATGAACGGCGATTCCGCTCAGTGTCCGATGACGGGCACGGCGATCTGTCGTGCCTCCCTCTCGACTATCCCCAAGCAGCCGCGACCTCGGCAGGTCCAGGAGGCATCGCCCCCTTTCAGAGTGGGCACACAAGACGGCATAGACCGTCGCTTTGGCCCCTGTTCTCGCAGGCTACTTTCGTTGGAATCGGCATGAATCCGGCAATGCGCCCCGAGTCTTCCGTGGGTTTCCGTATAAATGCGGATATTTCGGCGCTGTCCGTCGGCGTAAGGTGCGGTCGTATCTCAATTTGGCGATACATACTTTCAGAACACCGGAGTAAAATAGGGCGAGCGGGAAATCAGTTGCAGCTTCTTTGGCTGCCGCCGCGGTCTTGGCGAGTGGCGGAGTGATGTTAGGGTCAGGTACCGCGGCCGCGTCCTCGTACAATGGTGCGTGCGGCGCCGGGTATTCCGTAATCGATCATCACGACCTCGACGGCGGGACCATTTTCCTCACGTATAAGAACGGCTGGAACTGTGTTGTGACAGTCAGAAATCAGCCCGGTGCGGCCATCCATATGATGGCGCAAATCGAACGCAATACTGATTTCAACACTCTTCAAATCGACCAAGGGAATTACACTACATACGCGGGTCCGGTCTTCATCTATGCTCCGCAGACATGCGTTACCTGGGGAGGGCAAATTCAGCCACCTCCTCCCTATCAGGGTGGCAATTTCTGGACGCAAATCGGTGGGCACTGTGGCTGACATGCGACCAACGAGCGGACCAAGCCACGTGGTGGGCGCCGTTCAGTGAGGTTCTGCCGAACTGGTTGAAGGCGTTCGTCCGTCTCGAATGCCAACCAGTACGGCCGGTGACGTGGGTTGTGATCGTCTTTGAAGTCGCCGATCACCACCCGGGCCTCGAGCAAGCTCGTCCAGTGGTTACGGTTCAAGCATTCGTGCGTAGCCGCCGGTTGAACGACTCGACAAAGCCGTTGTTCCATGGCGTTCCGGCGGAAGGTAGACTATGCCGACGCTGTCGGCGCAGAACTGTTGCACCGCAGCCGAAACCATCTCCGGCCGTTGTCCATGCACAGCACCCGCGGCGGCCCGCCATGCGCGGTGAAACGCCTTTTCCAGCCTGGCGACGAGCCGCTCGGCGGTGATCGAGCGTTTCACCAGGTGCGGCAGTGACTCGTGAGTGTGCTCGTCGATCTTCGACGCGAGCTTCACCGCCCGCCCGTCGACGGTGGAGTCGAACTGGAAGTCCAACGCCCACACCACCTTCGGGCGCATCCGCGTCAACCAGCGGCGCAGTCGAGCAGCCAGCCCGCTTACGCGGATGATGAGCGCGCACCTGCAAGCCTTCCTCCCGCCGGAGCCGGTGCACCCGCTTCTTGTTCACCTGCAAGCCCGGAATCTGTCAAACCGGATGAGACCGGTCATGCCACGAATTCTGTGTTGATGTTCTCCTTCGCCGGTTCGTTGATCCAGGCCGCGCTGGGCAGCTTGGGTGGGGTGGGAGGCCGCCGGAACCGGCCGGGGTTGGCTGCGTAGGCGGCGGACAGCACCGTGGCGCGCTCGGCGCGGATCTGGTGGGCGGTGCCGTCGTGAACCGTTGCGGGGGTGTGCAATCCGATGCCGGAGTGCCGGTGATGGTTGTTGTAGTAGGTGAAGAACGCCTCACAGAAGCGCTGGGCCTCGCGGATGGAGGCGAAGCGGTCCGGGAAGGCCGGACAGTACTTGAGGGTCTTGAAGTTGGCCTCGGAGTACGGGTTGTCGTTGGACACGTGCGGGCGCGAGTGCGAGCGGGTGATGTTGAGGTCGATCAGCAGCTCGGAGACCGGTTTGCTGATCATCGGGCCGCCGTTGTCGGCGTGGATGTAGTCGGGCACGACCCCGTCGTTGGCGGCGATCGCGTCGAGCTGGAATTGCTTGGCGATCCACTGGGATTCACGCGGGACCACCCGCCAGCGGATCGCTTTGCGGGAGAAGATGTCCAGCATCACCAATAGCACGTAGTAGATTCCTTTGCCCGGTCCCGCCAATTTCGTTGTGTCCCAACTCCATACCTGGTTCGGGCCGGTGGCCACCAGCTCCGGTTTGGTCCGGGCCGGGTGGGTGGCCTGGCGTCGGCGCTCGGCCACCTCGCCGTGACCGCGCAGCAGCCGATACATCGTCGAGACCGAGCACAGATACCGGCCCTCGTCGAGCAGGATCGCCCACACCTGCGCCGGAGACTTGTCCACGAACCGCTCGCTGCGCAGCTCGGTCAGCACCGCGGCCTGCTCGGCCGCGGTCAGGGCGGCCGGATGCACCGCTGGCCGCCGCGGACCCTGGACTGGTGGTTTCGGGTTTCGGTGCCGGTGCAGGGTCGCCCGCGACTTGCCGGTCAACCGGCACGCCGCGCGCTGGCCGACCAGCACCTCCAACTCGCCGGTCGCGGCGTCGATCACTTCGGCGGCTTCGGCTCGGAATCCGAGCTGCTGGAGAGCATCTCCAGCAGCTCGACAGCTTTCCCAGCACGGCCATCGCTTTGTCCTTGCGCTCGAGCTCCGCCCGCAAACGCGCGTTCTCCGCTTCCAGCTTCTCGGCCCGGCGATCGGCCTCGGATTTCGCCGGCTTCGGCCCGGTTGTCTTGGCAGCCAACGCATTCAACGCACCCGCGTCCCGCGCCCGCCGCCACTCGATCACATGAGAGTGATACAGGCCCTCCCTGCGCAGCAGCGCGCCCCGCGCGCCCGGCTCGGTCAGCAAGTCGTACTCGGCCACGATCGCGGCCTTGTACTCCGGCGTGAACGATCGTCGCTTCGGCCGCGCCGAATTCGTCCCCTTCTTCTTCGGCTTCTTCGCCGCGCCGTTGTCGGCGGGCAGATCGGCCGCACCCATCGTCACCTTGCTCGTTGTCCCTGAACTCGCCCTACATCATCTACAGGAAAGATACAGACCGCATGGTCTCATCCGAGTTTGGCAGGTAGGGGCCTTCGTCGAACGCAGCGTCGCCCACGCACGGCGGAACCGTGCCCTTGATGTTTCGTGGCGTAGGTTCAGGGCGAGTAGCTAGCCGCCGAGCGAGGCGAGGACGGAGTCGAGGGCGTTGCGCATGTCGGCGGCCTCGATGCGCATGAGGGCAGTTTCGTCGAGGTCGGATAGATCGAGTTCGGCACCGCCACCGGTGAGTCGGAATTCTCGTTCTTCTTCGGCGGTTTCGATGACATTGCGGACGAATCGGCCATTGCCTGCGAGATCGATCGCGCGTCGGGGTGTACCGGTGGCGTCGGTGCGTTGTTGTTCGTAGAGATCTCGGCAGGCATGTTCGAGGAGGGCGAGTGCGTTGGGGGAGAGCATGGAGTCGCGTTTGCGAGCGATGACCTCGCCGATCTGCGCGAGTTCGGTGGGGGTGTAGGATTCGAACTTCACCCGCTTGGCGAATCGGGAGGCGAGGCCGTCGTTGGCGGCCAGGAGCCGGTCGATTTCGCCGTCGTAGCCTGCGATGATGACGACGAGGCGGTCACGGTCGTTTTCCATGCGGGCCAGCAGGGTGTCGATGGCTTCGCGGCCGAAGGCATCGCCGCCGGAGAGTCCGGTTTGGATTAGAGTGTAGGCCTCGTCGATAAATAGGACGCCGTCCATGGCGGTGTCGATGAGCGCGGAGGTTTTGATTGCGGTGCCGCCGAGGTTTTGGCTGACGAAGTCGACTCGTTTGGCTTCGATGACACGATCGGAGTGGAGCAGCCCGAGTCCTCGGTAGATCTTGGCGACGACACGGGCGACGGTGGTCTTGCCGGTGCCGGGCGGTCCGGTGAAGGCAAGGTGCTGGCCGCGGGGGATGCTGGCCAGTCCCTTCGTGGCGCGGAGCTTGGCGATCATGGCGGTGGATTGGATTTTGGCGACTTGGGTTTTCACCGCGGTCAGGCCGATCTGCTCGTCGAGTTCGGCGCGCGCATCCAGCAGCACCTGCTTCGCGATGTCATCCTGTTGCTGGCGTTGCGCTTCGGCTTCGGCCTTGGCCAGGTCGGGTGCGGAGTCGGGGTCCCATCGGTCGGCGCGGCTGTCGATCTGCTCACGAGAAGTCAAGGTGATGCGGAACTTCGGGTCGCGCATCGCGGCTGCGTTCGCTTCGAAATCGGGGGCCTCGGAGTAGACCTGCTCGAAAATCTGCCGTGCCTGTTCTTCAAGGCCCTGTTCGCGCAGACAGAGGCCGCGGCAGTACATCGCCGCGGTGCGGGCCGCGGGGATCGGGCCGGCTTCGGCCTTCTCCAGGCGCCGGGTGGCCTCGCCGAACAGCCCCAACTGCGCGCATGCCGATCCGACCATGACGTTGGCGCCGGCAGCCAGATAGGCGTCGTCCCAGTCAGCAGAGCCGGCGAAAACCGTCATCACGTCGTTCCACCGTTGTGTAGTGAAGTGCAGGTGGGCTCGCACGTAGGCGCTGATCCGGTCGTCGATTGCGGTGTCCGGTGTGGACGGTTGTGCGCGACGGTGCGCGGCCAGCTCGTCGAGCACCCGTTCGGCTTCGTCGTATTGGCGTTCGCCGATGAGTTGTGTCGCCTGGGCTAGCCAGACCTCGGGGTAACTGGACAACGGGTAGTAGATGTAGGGCCCCACAACGAAGCGACCCGCCAGTTGTCGCGGCCGCAGGCCAAGCCTGCGCTGTTCGCGTCCCAGCGTAGATCCGCTGGTCCGATGGAGATTGAATAAAACCTCGCTCGTGACCTCGCCCACGGCGGTGCGGCCGAGCCACGCGTCGGCCATGGTGGGATCCCACTCTGTCGCGCGTTGGAAGGCCTTCTTCGCGTATTCGAGGTCAGGCGTGGTCTGCTGCCCGTTGACAGCCAGACCCAAGGCCAACACACCAGCATCGAAGACTTGCTGTGCTTGCCGGACACCTGACATGTGTGACGCTCCCATGCATATGCTTGCCGGGCCTCCCTGTGCCGGCAATATGCGACAGCTTAACCATCGGTGCGCCGATACACTTCCCGTGACCAAATTGTATGAGTATCACGGGAATTGCCAATGAGCGAAGCTTTGACGTCGGATCCGGTCACCGCCGGGCCGGATTTGTGCCGCGTTTCCGTGGTGGGGGGCAACACGCAGATTGACGTGGGATTGCCCACGACCGTGCCGTTGGGCGAGTTCATCGCCGACGTGGTCGACATGGTCGAATCGCGCGACCATGACCCCACCGAATCCGAAGACGCCCCTATTCCCGCCAGACATTGGACGCTGGCGAGGTTGGGCCACGATCCGATTTCGCCGGACGCCACCCTGACCGAGGCCGGGGTGTTCGATGGCGAGTTGCTGGTCTTGCGCGCGGTCGGTACGAAGGACGCGCCCACCTTGTTCGACGACGTCATCGACGCGGTGGCCCGCCTGACCGAGAGCACCTTCCGTGGATGGAACGCGGCGTCAGCTGCGGTGATGGGGCAGGCCGCGGCTGTGGTGGCCGCTGTGGGCGCGCTTGTGCTGCTCGTAGTGGCGAAGCAACGCGGCAGCGGCGTGGTTGCGGGGTCCGTCGCAGAAGCGGTTGGACTGGCGGCCTTGGTCGCGGCGCTCATTATGGCGCGAAAGTATGCGGTGGGCACCTCGGAGCGGGGCAACGGCACATTCGCAAGCGCATCTGTCGTGCTGTCGCTGTGCGCGCTGGCACTGGTGGGACCCGGTGCGGCGCTGTTCGTTCCGGACGCGCTCGGTCCGCCGCACACTGTAGTGGCGGTTGCCGTGACGTTGGTCGTCGCGGTAGCCGCCTATCGACTGACGGGCGTCGGCGCGACGGTCTTCGCCGCGGTCATCACACTGTCGGTATTCGGAGTCGGCTTCGGGTTGGTGACGATGCTGTGGCACAACCCGCTCCCGAAAGTGGGCGCGGGATTACTGGTGGCAGCGCTGGCGGCGGTGTCGGCAGCTGCGAGGGTCGCGATGGCCGCCGCGCGGCTACCGGTACCGCCCGTCCCCACAGCCGGTGGCGCGATCGATCCGGCCGATCACGAGCCGCGTCCGACCATCGAGGGCATCGGCGCGATCGGCGCGACCGCGTTGCCGTCGGCAGTGGGGCTGGCCGAGCGGGCCCGGGTCGCTAACGAGTATCAGTCGGGCTTTGTCATCGGCGCGACAATCGCCGCGACCGCGGGTGCGGTCCTGGCCGCCGACCCGGGCGGTGCCCCTCGTTGGCAAGGTGTCACTCTGGCGCTGATCGCCGGAGTGCTTCTGTGCCTGCGCGGGCGGGCGTTCGCGGACCGAACGCAAGCGTGCGCACTGATCATGGGCGGTTGTCTCACGCTGCTCGCGGTGCTGCTCGGCCTCGGATTCGGCAGTGGCGTGGGCCCGATCACCGCGGCGGGCGCATTGCTGGGTGCCGGTGCGGTCGCCATGGTCGTCGGTGTCGGCGGACCGTTGTTCGAGATCTCGCCGGTCGCCCGGCGGGCCGGGGAGATCGTCGAGTACTTGATGATCGTGGCTATCGGACCACTGGTGTTTTGGATCATGGACTTCTACGCGGCGGCCCGCGGGCTATGAGACCTCATCGCTGGGTGGGCACGGTGCTGGCGATCGTGGTGGTGGTCTTCGGGGTTCCGGCGGCGGGGGCGGTGCCGCCGCCGGTGGTCGACCCCGGCGCGGCGCCCGCGCCGGGGATGCCGGCGCATCCGCCAGAGGAGGCCGTTCAGCGTTCACAGTGCGCGAAACCGGTGTTGACCGGCGGGCTGCCGAAGACTGCGCCCCGGGCGCAGCGGATTCTGGACTTGCCCTCGGCGTGGAAGTTCAGCACCGGTGCGGGGCAGACGGTGGCGGTGATCGACACGGGCGTCAACCGCCATCCGCGGTTGCCGGTGTTGATCCCTGGCGGCGACTATGTCTCCGATTCCGATGGGACCCTCGACTGCGACGGGCACGGAACACTCGTCGCAGGGCTGATCGCCGCGCAGCCGAGTCCGGACGACGCGTTTTCGGGTGTTGCGCCGGATGCGGCGATCCTGTCGATTCGGCAGCTGAGCCTGGAATACGAGTCGAAGGACTACAACAACCGGCCGGGCCCAGTGGCCATGTCGTCCGGTGGATTCGGCAATGTCTTGACCTTGGCGCTCGCAGTCGAACGCGCCGTGGATCTGCATGCCTCGGTCATCAATATCTCCGAAGTGGCCTGTGCTGCCGCCGGAACGGACCTCGGCGACGGGGCGCTCGGCGCGGCGGTGAAGTACGCCTACGAGCACGATGTGGTCGTTGTAGCCGCCGCAGGCAATGTGCAACCGGACGGCGCATGCAAGGCGCAGAACGACGGCACAGGCTGGGACGCGGTGAAAACGGCAGCCAGCCCGGCATGGTTCAGCCCCTATGTCATGTCGGTCGCCGCCACCGATGACGACGGCGAGCCGTCGTCCTTCTCGCTCGATGGCCCATGGGTGAGCGTGGCCGCACCCGGTACGAATCTGTATTCGCTCGACAGCGCTCCAGGTGGCACCGGACTTGTCAACGGCATGCCCGCCGCCGACGGGGCCACCAACGCCATCAACGGCACGAGCTTCGCCAGTGCCTATGTCGCAGGCGTGGTGGCGCTGGTGCGGTCACGGTTCCCGAACCTGACCGCCGCAGAGGTGATGGAACGAGTCGTGCGCACCGCGCACGCGCCCGGTCCTGGACGTGATGACCGGCTCGGATACGGCATAGTCGACCCGGTCGCGGCGCTGACCGCCGAGATCCCCGACCCGCCTGCGGCCGACGGCGCCAGTCGCGCCAGAGCGGTCGCGCCTCCGCGGGTCGCCGGCCCGGTCGACCCCCGCCCGCGCCGGATCGCCCTGATAGTGGCGATCGCGTCCGCGGTCGCCCTCGCCGCTGGGTCGGCGCTGGCGGTCCCGTTCCGCGGTCGCCGCCGCCGACTTACCGAAGGCGTCGACTACTAACTCGAGGTTCGAGCTTCGAGCGTCGTACCTTGTGCCCCGCTTTATCCTGAACGAACCCCCTGGTTGATGATTCTTCTTGCTACAGAAGGAAACTCGATCCAAGGGCTTCGGTGAATGGTGTGCATGAGACCGGCCGAGAACTCCCACCTAATGATCCTGGGGTGGCCGTATTCGGTGGTCTGCGTGCTGGAGGCCGGACGCAGTCGTCGGACTGCACCGCTGGATGTGGCGGCGCCGATACTCAGTGGCGCCGCTACCCTCCCAGCGGCCCAGGGTACGCACCGTGACCGGCAATCTGATCCACGCCGGTCACCGACGATTCGGTGACCCCGCGCCTGGATCGTCACCGACTCCGGCTACGAGATCGCACCCGTGACGGTCTTGGGATCGCGTCACAATTCTCGGCCGCGAGATCGGCGGTAGTGAAGCTGCAACCTCGAGGACGAAGAGCACGCCGCAATCAACACCGCGGCCGATCGGCCGCACTCATGGCGACAACGCAGGCAGCATTCGACGAACTCGCAGGTATCCCGGATTTCTCACGGTTGGGGAGATATGTCGACCTCGGAGGAGGGGCAGACAACGATAGGGGACCTGCGGGTAGGCGCTCGAGGTGAGGTGGAACGGGCTTGGGGACAGAGGGATTCGTGCGGCTGCCGAGGATCGCCCCACCACGGCCACCCGCTGGGGAACTGGTGCTCAACGCGCCGCCCGAACTGTCGCGCATGCTGCCCGGTGGTCTGCTGGGCAAGCTGATGCCGGTCGTGATGGTGGTCGCAATGGTCGGCATGGTGGCGATGATGGTCACCACCGGCGGGCGCTCGCTGCTCAGCAATCCGTATTCGATGATGTTCCCGATGATGATGTTGATGTCGATGGTCGGCATGTTCGCCGGTGGCGGCCGCGGCGGCGGAAAGAAGGCCGCGGAGCTGAACGAGGAACGCAAGGACTACTTCCGCTACCTCGAGCAGTTGCGCACAGACGTCCGCAAGACCGCCGCGATGCAGCGTGAGGCGCTGGAGTGGAGCCATCCGGCACCCGACGATCTGCTGTCGCTGCTGGGCACGCGCCGGATGTGGGAACGCAGGCCGACCGACCCGGATTTCGGGCACGCCCGCATCGGCGTCGGAAGTCATCGCATCGCAACGAAATTGGCCCGCCCGGAAACGGGCCCCTTGGAGGACCTTGAGCCCGTCTCGACCGTCGCCCTGCGCCGGTTCGTGCGCACGCATTCGGTGGTACATGGGCTGCCGACGGCCGTCTCCTTGCGCGCGTTCCCGGCGGTGAACCTCGAAGGCGAACGCTCGGAGACACGGGCGGCGGCGCGCGCGATGATCATGGCGCTGTGCGCATTCCATGGCCCCGACAATCTCCTGGTGGCGATCGTGTGTGCCGATCCTGACGGCAAGGCCTGGTCGTGGGCCAAATGGCTTCCACAAGCGCAGCATCCGGCTGCCCGCGATGGCATCGGCAGCGCCCGAATGCTCTACGAATCACTGTCGGAGCTCGAGGCGGCGCTGGCGGACGAACTCCTCGAGCGCGGCCGGTTCATGCGCAACGCTCCGCCTACGCCGGGACGCACCCACCTGATCGTGGTGATCGACGACGGCTATGTCGAAGGCTCTGAGCGGATGGTGGCCGAGGCGGGCCTGGATTCGGTGACGGTGCTGGACCTCACCGCGCCACCAGCGGGCCTGGCTGTACGGCGTGGTCTGCAATTGGTGGTGTCCGATGGCACGGTGTCGGCGAAATCGGCTGGCGGGGTGGAGAAATTCGCGACCGTCGACAACGTCACACAGTCCGAGGCGGCGGCTTTTGCACGGCATCTCGCCAGATACCGCATCGCTACCGTCGCGCAGATCGTCAACTTGGGCGACGACACCCGTGCGGATCCGGGTTTGATGAGTCTGCTGAAGATTCCCGACGCGGCGCAGATCGATCCGGTCGTGGTGTGGCGCCCGCGCAGTGGGCGGGAGCGATTGCGCGTTCCGATCGGCGTGACCCCCGATGGCACGCCGGTCGAGATCGACATCAAGGAAGCCGCCGAGAACGGCATGGGGCCGCACGGGCTGTGCATCGGCGCGACCGGCTCGGGCAAGTCGGAGTTCCTTCGCACTCTGGTGCTTTCACTGGTCACGACCCATTCGCCGGATCTGCTCAACTTGGTGCTGGTCGACTTCAAAGGCGGTGCCACCTTTCTCGGCTTGGACCCGTTGCCCCATGTCGCGGCGGTGATCACCAACCTCGAGCAAGAGCTGTCGATGGTGGACCGAATGCGCGACGCGTTGGCGGGCGAACTCAATCGCAGACAGGAGTTGCTCCGCTCGGCGGGCAATTTCGCCAATGTCACCGAGTATGAGCGCGCTCGCGCGGGTGGAGCGGCGCTCGATCCGCTGCCTGCGCTGTTCATCATCGTCGACGAGTTCTCCGAATTGTTGTCCCAGAAGCCGGATTTCGCGGAGCTGTTCGTGATGATCGGCCGTCTGGGCAGGTCACTGCGGGTTCATCTGCTGCTGGCGTCGCAGCGGCTGGAGGAGAACAAGCTGCGTGGTCTGGACTCCCATCTGTCCTACCGGATCGGCCTGCGAACCTTCTCGGCCAACGAGTCGCGCCAAGTGCTCGGTATCTCCGACGCGTACCACTTGCCCAGCGTGCCTGGTTCGGCCTTTCTCAAGAGCGACGCGGCCGATCCGTTGCGGTTCAACACCACCTATGTCTCGGGACCCTATGCCTCGCCGCGTGGTTCGCGCCAGGCTGGTGGCAACGCGACCGGCGGGCAGCGTGCGGTGCGGTTCACCGCGCGGCACGTAGCGGCTGTAGAGAGTGCCATGCCCGCAGCCCCGGTGCGGGTGGAGTTGCCGGATTTGGATGCCTTGGTCGGCCCGGCGCCGGTCGGCGCCGAGCAAACCTTGCTGCAGGTGGTCGTGGAACGGCTCACCGGACACGGTAGGTCTGCGCACGAGGTGTGGCTGCCGCCGCTGGATGTCTCACCGAGTGTTGACATGATGCTGCCGGACCGGGACCCGATGGCGGAGGCGAATCGGCACGGGCGCTTGCGGATGCCGATCGGCGTCGTCGACAAGCCCTTCGAGCAGAAACGGGACGTGCTCACCATCGATCTGTCGGGCGGCCTCGGCAATGTCGCCGTGGTCGGCGGTCCGCAGTCGGGTAAGTCGACCACATTGCGGACGATCATCATGGCGGCCGCCGCGACGCACACGCCGGAGCAGGTGCAGTTCTACTGTCTCGACTTCGGTGGTGGGACTCTGGCCGGGCTGAACGGGCTTGCCCACGTCGGTTCGGCGGCGGGCAGGCTAGAGGGTGATCGCGTCCGGCGCACCATCGCGGAGCTGATGACGCTGATGCGCCGCCGTGAGGAGCGGTTCTTGGCGCTCGGCATCGAGAACATGGTGGAATTCCGAAAGCGCAAGGCCGAACTCGCGCAGCTGACCGCCGCGGAGCGGGCCGCGCACCCGCTGTCGGAAGACCAATTCGGTGACGTGTTCCTAGTAGTGGACGGCTGGGCTGCGTTCCGCGAGGAATTCGAGCCACTCGAGTCGAGCGTGAACGCCATTGCCGGGCAGGGCCTTTCCTACGGCATCCACCTGATACTGGCCGCGTCCCGGTGGCTGGAGATCCGCCCGGTGGTCAAGGACCAGCTCGGCACTCGGTTGGAACTGCGCCTCGGCGACCCCGGCGACTCCGAAATGAACCGCCGGGCGGCGGTGCATGTCCCGGTCGGGCGGCCCGGCCGCGGCATCACCCCGGAGGGCCTGCATATGCTGATGGCGTTGCCGCGGTTGGACTCCGGCACCGACGCGAGCACGTTGTCAGAGGGCGTGAACGCCGCGAAGGCGGCGCTGGCCGCAGCGTATCCCGGTAGACGTGCACCCGAGGTTCGGATGTTGCCCGCCCGGATTCCCCGTGAGGACATCATCGCCGCCGCGGCAGCGGCGGGCCTGGATCTGGGGCCCACGCGAGTCGCGATCGGTTTGGGAGAGTCCGAACTGCAACCGGTGGTCCTGGATTTCGATGCCCAGCCTCACCTGATGGTGTTCGCCGATGTGGAATCGGGCAAGACGACACTGCTGCGCACCATCGTCACTGGCGTGGTCGAACGAAGCACGCCGGAGCAGGCGCGGGTCGTGCTAATCGACTATCGGCGCACCATGCTAGGCATCATCGAGGGAGACCACCTGGCCGGCTACTCGACCACCGCGCAGACCTCTCACGGGATGCTCAAAGAGGTCGCCGAGTACTTGGCCAAGCGCATTCCGGGATCCGACATCACACCACAGCAACTGCGCGAACGCAGCTGGTGGACCGGCCCGGAAGTCTACGTCGTCGTAGACGACTACGACATGGTCGCGTCCAACAATCCGCTACTGCCGCTGCTCGACCTGCTCCCGCAGGCACGTGATATCGGCCTACATCTGATCGTCGCACGGCGAGCCGGCGGCGCCGGCCGGGCGTTGTACGACCCGGTGTTGGGACCGCTGAAGGATTTGTCGGTCGACGCCCTGCTCATGAGCGCACCCAAGGACGAGGGCGTCTTGCTGGGTGGGGTCAAGTCGACGAAGCTGCCGCCCGGACGCGGCACATTGGTGTCGCGCAACCGGGACAACGAAATGATCCAGGTGAGCTACGTTCCGCCGCTGTGACGGTAGCTGATTCGAATAGGAGCGATCATGCAGGACAGCGCCGAAGACGGCGGCGTGCCGACTCGGGCATCGGGTAACGAAGACGGCGATGAACAGCCGGACGTCGCCTTTACCCTCGGTCGTAGCGATCCTGCCGGCGGTGCCTCTGAGGCGGAGGCGAAAGCTGAGTCACAGTCGAAAGTATCTGGGCAGCCACCGACGCCGCAGGCTCTGTCCGCTCCAGTGGAAGCAGTTCTATCGAGCGATGTGGAAGCGCAGGCGCGCGAGTTGGCCTACGACATCGGCAGTCGCTTGGCTGAGGTGGGACCGGAGGGGTGGACGCGGCTGGACGCGGTGTTCTCGGTGACGGTCACGGACGCGTTTCGCCGGGTGTTCTACACCCTCGCCGACAGGACCGTTGTCGAGGCCATGCCCAACGAGTCGATGCTGATATTGGCGCGGGCACAGCGGGAGTTGGTGGCGGAGTTGGAGGATGAGCCGTGGTGGCGGATAATCGTCGGGCTCAGTGAGGACGGTGAGATCACCGTCGACTACGACTATGGTGACGAGCCGTTTCCCGAGGGGCAGCTGCTGTCGCGGCAGGCGTATCTCAATGACCTGGAGGTATTTCCGCGTGAGCGGGTGCCACTGTGGTTGGCTGCGTACATCGCCAACGATGGTAGACAGTCCCGGACTGCCGAGCGGGCGGCGTTTCACGCCGAGTTGGACCGCGTCGCTGGATCGCGGGCGACACTGACCGAGAACGAGTTCCCGTCTCTGGGGGGCATATGGGCGCGGTGGGTAACGTTGGCGGCGGTGTTCGTGGGGACCGGATCGCAGCGGGGTCCGCGAATCCTGCCCTCGTTGGGATGGTTCGAGGGGGCGGCACGCAGTGGCAGCACGTTGTTTCTGGTGCCAGGTGGTCGCGCGGTGTTGTCCGGGGGTGTGTGGAACGCGCCCGAGTTGGAGGCGGCCTACAACGGTGCAGGGGAGATGCCCGAACTGTATCGTGGTGCGCCGTTCTGGGTGGCCAACCAGGTGCTCAACCCCCGTGCCTCGCAAGGCATGTTGTCGTTCTGCTACTGGTGGGACGGGACCGGTTGGTATCGAGGGGATTCGCCGTCCCCGTCGGAGTTCGCGTCCGCTGTTCCGGGCATCTGGACGGTGGAGACTGTGGTCAATCTGGTTGCCGCGAGATTCGGGGATGAGGCAGATCGGCGCGTCCGCGCTGCGGCACGTGCGTTGTTGTCGGCGGCTGAGCGGGCCGAGGTGCGCCGCGAGCATCTGGTGGATCTGCTCGCCGAGGACTCCGACTTCGATCTCGACGGTGCCTATTACCAATTCTGCCTCGCAGGTCTGACCGCGCTAGAGGTAGCCAAAATAACTGCGGACGAAGCTAAGCACCGTGTGCGCCAGTTCTTTACCGACGCAGGTCACTCCCTCTCGGACTATCCGCTCGATGAGCTGGTCGCCGAGCGCCTCGACGTCGGCTGGATGATGTGGGCACCTACCGGTGCCGACGAAATCGTCCTCGGTCGCGCGCTGTTCTACGTCGCTGATGATGGAATCGTCGAACGGTCTTCCTCGTCGCAACCGCCGCAGGACTTCGCCACCGATTTCGCCAACCGCTACCGCGCCCGCCTCGCCCGCACGGTGTGATAAGACGAACACTCGCACTGTCGGCGCACGGTTTCCCTCCGAGTCTTGTGAGTGGACCGGGAAAGCGCGGGATCCATGGGTATAGAGATTCCGCACGATGTGGCGTTGTTTCTCAACTACGCTGGTGTGCCCTATCCGGATATCAACGAGGATCAGCTTCGCGCGCTGGGGACTCATGTGCGGAACTTCGCGAACGGGGTGGCGGATACCCACGATACCGTGACCAGTGTGATCAAGTATGGCCGATCTCGATGCGGCGTGCCGGGTGGTGGCCGATGCCCTGGATGCGGCTGCCGTGGTGATCAAGGTGACCAAGGTCGCAGTGCTGGCCGAACTCGCCGGGCTGGCAGCCAGTTACGCCGCCGCGATGGCCGCGACGATCGTCACCGACGGTCTGTCGGTCGCGATCGAGCAGGCGATCGCGGCTGCCGCGCGCAAGATTTGCCAGGTCATGGAGCAGGCGCTGATCGGTTACATCCTGGCCGAGGTGATCGGAAAGGCGATCGAGCCGCTCGGGCATGTCATCGACCGCATGGTCCGGGGGATCGTGGACGACGCCGCAAGCCATTTGCTGGGCCCGCCGCCCGGTCCGGCCGACCAGACGCTGCACATCGAGCCCGACGAGGTCATCAACTACGCCCATGCGCTCGATGGGCTCGCGGATGACATCCTGCGGCAGGCATCGGATTTCGCGGACAAGGTCGCGGGACTGGACTTCACCTCACCCACCTTCGACGACGGTGGCGGCGGCGCGCCCGCCGTGGATCCGGGCACGGATCCCCCCGCAGGAGTGGGATCGCCGGGCGTGAGGAACGACCGCGCCCCGGCGTCGGTGGCCTATACCCCGCCGACGGCCCCACCCGGTGTGCATGGCCCTGCCCATATCTCCTCTGGGTATCCGCCCGATCACTCCGGCACGCACATGTCCGGGAGGCCTGCTGAGGCCACCGGGCATCCGGCGCATCATGCCGTCGGCCGGTTGCCGGGATCGGATGCTGCGTCGAACACGGGAATCGCTGGTGTCCAACCGAATCCGGAAATCAGCGATGCCACCTCGGGCGCCGGCGGCGGTCATGCGGCAGCGGGTCCCGATGATGGGGCGCCGAGTCCCGGGCATGTCGCGGCGGGAACGAGTTCGGATGGACTGGCGGCAAGGGCCGACTCCGGCGTCACCGCCCAGCACGACACCGGCGGTACACCCGCACGCTACGGCCCGCAGAGTCCGATGTCCGATCCGCAATCGTCGTGGAGTGCGGACCTGTCGGGGCACCCCTCCTCGGCGATGGGGCAGGATCGGGCGGGCAGCCCCTCCGACGAGGTAGGCGATGCCGACGATCGGTTGTCCTCGCGCCTGTCGAACTCTGGCGGGCGTGCCGGCCGAGAATCCGACCAGCGCGTCACACCATGGCGAAAGCGCGCTGGCCGCAACGTGGTTCGCAAGAAGTCCACCCCGAAGCCTGCGCCGGACTCCGCAACGCCATGGTCCGCCCGTGGTGTTCCGCGGGAATCCGAGCCCACAGTGTTCGCCCTGCCGGATGCACGACCGACGCCCTGGCGGACCAACCGGCCCGCGGATAAGGCCGATGCAGCCGATGCAGCGCAGGCCCCGGAATCCGAGCATTCCTCCGGGCAGGTCTCGGAGGAGAAGAAGGCCAGCGCGACGCGACAGCCCGAATCAGCGTCGGACGGGGGACGCCCCAGGGTCGTGGCGCCATCGGTCCTCGGCGGCAACCGTCCCGAACCGAACGCCGAAACCCTGTTCTGGCCTTCATGATCCAGCTGAAACTAAGGCGCGCGCCTGCTGGCGTTGTTCGTGGCGGGCGCGGGCATCGGCCAGCACCGACCGCCGGTCGGCGGCTTTGCCGGTAGCCAGCCCGTAATAGGCTGAATGAGACCGGTGGGAATCTCACGCAGGATGACGTTTACGCGTGCGGCGGCTCGCTCAGATAAACGCGATCGAGAGCGTTGTTCGTGCGGGTGCCCGACTCATGAAAGGTAGCGGCGCGTCGATTTCCTGAGCAAGCGATCCCGAGCCTGTGCTTATCGCGGTGTTGAGGCCGTTGCCGGAACAACTGCGACAACGGGATAGAACGGCGTTCCGCCGTACTGTCACAGTCGAACCGGCTACTGCACGATGCTGTCCCCTGTGTCACATGTCCGATGGAAACAATGCTTCCCAGTTCCCTTGGCGGCATTGTGTCCGAAGCAAGAGGTGTAATTTGCGGACCGGCTCTGCAGCTACCGCCATGTGCACATCCACTCGGTATCCCTCATCACACAACAGGGTGGCATAGTCGTTGATCTCGGCAATACTACTGGTTGCCGTCTCCAGAAAAATGCCGGCTTGCAATCCGATCGCATAGTCCAGCGCCATCATGGCCCACGATCGCGCATCCTCGATTACGGCATTTTTAGTACGCGTCTCGCCAGTCCATATCGAATCCCAATTCCCCGGATGGTAAGCCGCCAACAGATCTGGATCTATCAGTACAGGTGCCGCAGCTGTCTGATCGTTTCGGAGCCTGCGGATCATGCTGCTCTTGCCCGAACCTGCTGTGCCACCGACGATTACCGCCTGGAGACCGCCATCTCCGGTGCTAATAACCATTTCGGGGAGGATCTTCTGTTCGAAGATTGCGGCTCGCTCGGCAGCGTCGAGCGGGAACTCAGCGGGTTTTGATAGTGACTTTTCGTAAGTCTGTGTTCGCAACACGCGAATTGTCGGACCATGTGTGCGAATGACATCGATGACTTCAGCCTGATCCGCTCGATCGAGGTCGTGCAGTGCCGCGAGATAATAGAGACGCTGGAGCGTGTGCCGGCCAGCCGCTTGTTTATCCGGCGGGTTGCCGAGTTCAACAGCTCTTTGCGCCGCAGAAGATCCGGCTATCAAGCTGATAATGATGTCCCGTGCGCACTCGTAGTACAGCGCTTCATCCTGCTCCATGCCTCATTGTCCCTCACTGTCTTGTCCCGCATCTTCAACCTCTGGGCTGTCGGCACCGCTGTCGACCACGCGTGATACGCCGGTTGCGGACGGAGCCTCGTCCTGAACAGAAACCCATGGTCTGGCGTGCTGTTCGATATCGTCGGCTTCACGCGCGAGGCGTTCCCATCGTTCTGCATCCAGCGGATCATCCCGAGCTTGTCGAGAGACCCAGTCGCGGAAGTTCCCGAGCCGCTCGTTGAATGATCGCGCTTCCCGGGCGGACAGTGGTTCATTGCGCTTGGTCTCCAGTGTCTCTGCGGCTCGGGGCGGCTCGGGCCACTCTCCGGACGCGTCGCGCTGGATATGGTACAGGTCCCCTTCGCGGCTCGACACGGCCAAGCCGTTAACTTTAACCGGAGGATTGTCCGACTGAAGCATTCGAATCGTTTCCGTCGCCCCTGAGACACCGGCATCATGAATCTCCAAAGGAGTCAATAACCCGATTCCCGTTGTATCTCGCTGTTCCATGTACCTGGTGCGTGTCGATAACCGGCTCTCAGGCGGTGGCACCGCTAATGTCTTCACCGTCGCCGTATACCGTCTCTCAACGAAGCGGTCGATCATTCGCGCTGCTCCTCGATGGTTCATCAGGGTCTGTTCGAGTAGCACGTTGTAGCGGTTGTCGATCGCGTGATCTACGCTCTTGCTCATCAACTTCCAGGCGTCATCGATGAGTAGGTGTGTGGCAGTATCGTCATGCCTGACTATCTCGTCGTATCGGGGAAGATACTTCATGAACGTATCTGCGGTCCCGATATAGACGGCGCCGCCACGCCCTTCGAAAGAGGCAAGCAGGTCAGGCACCATAAACGACTTTCCCGATCCGGGCTGTCCGCCGAGCACGAGCACCTCGGGGTTATCTACGCTACTCAGATTCTCGCCGCTGAATATCCTAGGATAGACCTTCTGTCGAAAGATATCGTTCAACTCGTCGTCAGAGAGAGAAATCGCGTCCGCCCGAACCGTTAACCTGGAACCGACGTCTGCCGAACCGATATTATGAATATCGCGGAACCCCTCGTCGGCGTTTCGATATTCTTCGACTGCACTCTTGATTTCACGAGGGAAGGGCTTTATGCCGTGTTCGGCATCAGCCCTTGCTAACCGCCTAATTTCGCTTTCCAGGTGGCGGGTGAGTCGGATACATGCCCGCGCAATCTCTTCGGATCTGTTCAACAGGACAACGCCTTTGGCTTGATCAGCGCAGCTTTCCCGTCTTCTCCCAACACCGTCGCCGGTGTCCGTGTGGCCATATGATCTGCGGGTCTCAGCAGTGCCCGCGATCGCGACCGGGCCGAGCCTGCACTGCCATCAAGGGAATCTTGTCCTTGTGTGTCTGTTGGTTGGGGGACTACTGCTGTTGGTGGCGGTATCACCTGGGTTGTGTGGCGTGCCCACGTTGAAGGCTGCGGTAGATGGTGGGCCGAGAGAGGCCGAACAGTTCGCCGACGTCGGCGATGGTGTACTCGCCATGGCGTGCATACGCCGCAGTTCCGGGCGCTGCTTGGCTGAGAGCTTGGGTTGACGGCCGCGGAGGCGCCTTTGGCGCGGGCGACGGCCATGCCCTCGCGGGTGCGCATGCGCAGCAGGTCGACTTCGAACGCGGCGAAGGTGGCCAGGATGTTGAAGATCGAATATGGCTGGGTATCAGGGCCCGTTGGGATGCTCCAGTCAGAAATGAACGAGAACCCGGCCCTCGTTTCCTGGATCTGCCTCGACGCGCCGGTAGAACTTTTTCAAGCTCGGCTGGGCGAGTTTCGCGAGAACACGGCGCTTCAGGGTTCCGGAGCCTTTGCCTGGGATTATCTCCAACAAGCCGGCCTTCTGCGCAACCGCACGGAAGATCGCGCTACGTACCGCATTGTCGATATCGCGATCACTTCGGAAAACCGGGTGAAGATCAACTGTCAGCGTTTCGCCCACATTCAACTCCTGAAATCCTAAGCAAGACAAACGATCGTCGTACCATCCGTACTGGTCATAGTGTCATCTCGGATGGCAAATCAAAGGCATCCTCCCAACATTGGGAGGTTTCCTTGGCCAGCCGCTGTGGCCCGAGTTATTCGATCAGGACGTGCATGCTCATAGGCGGCGCCATCGGTCCAGCGTTCAAGCGCCGTTGTAGTGCTCGGAGCGCTGGCCTTCGTAGATAACTGAATCGCCTGGTGAGTCCGGATACCAACGATAGTGTGATCTGATGCGCAGCGCTGGACTCCCAAGCCGCGTCATCTTCCTCAACGGGACATCGAGTTCGGGCAAGACGACCTTGGCCCGGGCCATCCAGGACGAGAGCGACATCCCGTTCGTCTACTGGGGAATCGACACCCTGTTCGGCCTGGTGCCACCGAACTGGGGCGGCGGACGCGGCGGCCCGCTCAGCCGTGACGGCTTCTGGTACGACCGCACCGTCGACCACTCCGATGGCCACCCGGTGGTAGTCATCCGCTACGGCGAGGTCGGACGACGGATGCTTCGGTCTGCGTGCGCCGCAGCTGCCCAGTTCGCACATGGCGGTGATCATCTCGTCATCGACGAGATGCTGCTGACTCCCGATCTGCTGCCGACGTGGATGGATGCGTTGGCTGGCCTGGATGTCCAACTGGTCTGCGTCACCTGTCCGCTGGCCGTGGCGGAGCAACGCGAACTGTCTCGCGGTCACGAAATCGGACTAGCCCGCGGCCACCTCTCCACCGTTCATCATCACGGCTACACCTACGACACGATCGTCGACACAGCCACAGCGTCGCCCACCGAACTGGCCAGAGTCATATTGCGACAGCAGACCACGTACATCTGACGCGCCTGACGTCCGGTGACGCTCACATCCACTCAAGGTCGGTCAATGACCGTCCGTGCACAAAAAATCTAGAACTAGACGGGTACCGATCGAATCAGCTCCGCGGACGGTCGCGTGACGTGCATGGGGCGTTGCAGCAAACCGAAAGACGGTACTCCGGTGGCGGTTTGCTCGATCACTTCGCCGTCGAGGATCAGCGCCCGCCCCTGCGCGGCTCCGGCCAGCGCCGTCGCGAGCTCGGGATAGGAACCGGTGATGTCTTGGCGTTTCCTGCTGTGCAGGCGGGTTTCGGTGCCATCGCAGACAGCGATGGCGCGGACGCCGTCCCACTTCATTTCGATCGCCCAGGCTGCATTATTCGGAGGCCGCCTTGCGGCGGCCAGCATCGGCGCTGGCACTGCCACCGCCGGATCAGCGTATCGCCAGCTATCGATCCGTGTGTGACTGACCACCACAACTGTCACTGATCGCATCGGTTGAGCTGGCAGGAGTCGAAGTTCTGATCACGGTATCCGTCACCGTTTTTCCATCGTATGTGTCACCGATCTGCTCGTTCTTCTGCGCGGTGGGACGCGATGGGAGTGGATACAGCGGTGGCGTTGAGCCGTGAACCGTTATGGTTGCAGATGGGTAGTTGGACCGAGTTGGCTATTCCCGCAGTGGTTTCCGTTGAGGCACGATCGCAGCTGCGGCTTGATGAGAATTGGTGTTGCAGGGCGACCCGGTGAGGCAGGTACTCGTGCCTGCCCCGCGGAGATCAGCCGGTTACGGATTCTGGCGGCGGGAGGCGGGTTCGGATGCGGGGGCGATCCGAGTGTTGCGGACATGTTCGTAGACAACGGAAGTACGGACATCGGCGACCTCGGGGCGTTCGGTGAGTTTGTCGATAACGAAGGCGTACAGACTGTCGTTGTCGGGTACAGCGACGTGGATGAGGAAATCCTCGGCGCCGGTGGTGACGAACACGCCGAGCGTGTCGGGCAGACCACACACCCACTGCCGGAAACCCTCGATCATTCGACGGGAGGGGGGTCTGATCCGTACCGCTATTAGTGCCTGCACCGGCCGCCCGAAGGCAGGCAAATCCACATCGAGCAGCGCACCGCGGATCACCCCGCGCCGAGTCAACCCGCGGGTGCGTTCGAGCGCGGTGGTGGGTGAGACCCCGACTGCGGCGGCGATGTCGCGGTTGGTGCGCCGTGCATCCGATTGAAGCTCCCGCAGGATCGCCTTATCAAGTTCGTCCATATCCATCAAAAGGCTCCTTGATCCGAACTAAGTACGGACTTGATTGCATCCTATTGAACCACTACGTACCTTCCAGGCAATCCAATTGTATGAAGTTAGGAAGATGTGACGATGCCGAATCAGCCGGATACCAAGGTGGAGGTGGGTTTTGAACCCGAGGAGATCAGGATCGATGAGCCGACCCGCGCGGCTCGCCTGAAATGGGTGGTGATCGTCGACGCGGATCTGCCGCCGGGGCGGGCGATCAACGCGGCGGTGTGTGTCGCGGCGGCGATCGGCGCGGCGGTCCCCGGTCTGATCGGCCCCGACGGGAAAGATGCCTCCGGCGAGGTCCATCCTGGTCTGCCATGGGCTGGGTGCACCATCCTGGCCGCCGAAAGCGCCGAACTCCGCACCCTGCGCGATCGGGCGGCTGCTGGCGGAGGCACGTTCGTCGTTGACATGCCCAGCCAGGCGCAGCACACACGGGTGTACGGCGAATACCTGGACACGCTCGCCCGCGCCGGACAACACCGCATGTCGTATTACGCGGTCGGGATCATCGGCCCGCGTAACCGAGTAGACAAGCTCGTCAAGAAGCTGCCGTTGGCCGCATAGCTGATGCGCGGTGGGCTGGTGCCACGAATCCGACCGTGGCGACGGTGGAATGAGGACGCTGGTCGAGGCTCGACTGGAACCCATCGATGAAAACCGGACCCGGACTTCTGGAGGCCATGAAGGCTGCACTTCCTGGCACGGCCGCCGACAACCCCTGGGAACCGCCATCTATACCGAGGTCACATCCGTCGCGACAAGCACCCAAGCCTGGTGACAGAAATAGTGATCAGGTGATAGATGACAGCACCGAGATGCTCGGCGGTGTGGTGCCCCCCGAGCGGCTGGGCACTTTGATGATGTCGGCGGTCGCGCTCACCGCCTACCTGCACGAGCAGTTGACGGCGCCCAGAGACGTTGCAGCACAATCGGAGTCGGGCGCCAGCCTGCTCGAGGTGTTGGCCTGTGCGGTGGATGCCGGGGAAATACCGCACGAGGTCGCGGTGCTCAATCTGGTCCAAGCGCCGGTCAGCCATCGGCCGGTGAGGTGACAGCACTGATCGTGTGCACGGTGATCGCCACGGCGACGGTCCTGGTTCCGGTCATCGGCTACCAGCTCGCCGCGGATCGGCTGCACGGGAGCCTGGACACGTTGAAAACGTGGCTGTAAACCAACAAGCACATGATGATGGCCATCGTGCTGGTGGTGATGGGAGCAGTCGTGCTGGGTAAGGGGCTGGGCGGATTGTGAATCGCGGTCCGGCAACCGCAACCGAAGCCGATTGAAATGAGGCAGCATAAGCAAGCCACCGTTGCAGGGACCGCTGGACCAGGTGCGCATGGCCGGCGAATTGCCCGACCGGGCAAGCCTTTCCACGATCTTCGACCACCTGGACTATCAGCTCGCCTGCCAGGCCTACCTGTGGTCGCTGCCGCTGGTGTCTTATGCGCAATGGCAATCCAGCATCGAAATGTCTTCGGGGCCAGTGATTTCGACCTCGTGCACTATGTGAGCTATCAGGACCGCCTCGGCCTGATCACCGCCAACGCCACCACACCGTACATCCTGAACTTCATTGATTTGAGCAAGACCGGCCCCCTGGTGATCGAGGTACCGCCCGGTCACGCCGCCGGCGGTTTCTCCGACTTCTGGCAACGAGATTTCGGCATCCTCGGCGAAATGGGGGCCCGACCAGGGACGCGGCGGGCAACACCTCATCCTGCTTCCCGGCCACACCCCGCCGACGGGCGAGGACCCGTACTTCGTGCACCAGGCCACCGGCATGAACGTCACGTTCGGATTCCGCGCCCTCGACCCGGATCACGAGACCGCCCGCGCCCTGGTCAACGGCGTCCGTGTGCGGCCACTGGCCGGTGAGGCCCCATCCACTCGCCTGATCTCACCGAACGGGCGCGCATGGACCGGAGACCGGCCGCGTGGCCTGGAGTACTGGGCTCGGCTGCACGAGATCTATCAGAACGAGATCGTCGACGAACGTGACCGCTTCTACCTGGCCATGCTGCGGCAGTTGGGTATCGAGAAGGGCAAATTCTTCGCACCCGATGACAGGCTCACCGCGATCCTCACCGAAGCCGCCGCTGCCGGAGAACTGATGGCCCAGGCCAACACCTTCGCCAAACGCTTTCCCGGCGCGAAGTATTGGCCTGACCGCCAATGGGATCTGGCCGTCCAACTCGATCACTCCGACCAGCGCCGACCCTACTACGACCAGCTCCTCGAGCGTGCCTCCTGGTTCTACGAGGCCGTCAGTTTCTCCGAGGCTATGAAGAGCCGGACTCCGGGTGTCGGGCAGGCCTACCTCGGTTCCTACACCGACGCCGCCGGCGAGTGGCTCGACGGCGGGGCCTCCTATAGCTTGCATATCCCCGCGAACCCGCCCGCGAGGTTGTTCTGGTCGGTCACCGTGTACGACGCGTAGACGCGCTGCCTGATCGACAACGAACAGCAGCGTGGGGACCGGGGGTCACGCAACCCGGAACTGGCGGCCAACTCCGACGGCTCGGTCGATGGGTTCTTCGGGCCGACCCCACCGGCGAGTGGCACCACCAACTGGATCCAGACGATCCCGGGCAAACACTGGTTCCCCTACTTCCGCTTCTACGGACCGATGGAACCCTATTTCGACCGTAGCTGGAAGCTGGGTGACATCACGACCGGCGGCTGATTCGTCCCGGTTTCGAACTGCCGAGTTCACCGAGAACGTTGAGTAGGCGCTGCGTTCCTTGACCGAGCTCGCTACTCGCATCGACCGCGATCTGCGGTACCCCATTCGGCGTGACGAGCGTCTGCAGTGCGGATTGCGCTGCGAGGTGTACCGCGCTGACGGCGTGGTGCTCGAGTATCTGCACACCCACGTACCCGCGACCGCGGTACCGGCCAGGCTGCGCGTCCTGGCGCTGAGCATCGAGCTCAGAACACGCCCCGGCCAAGTGCGTATGACAGTCGCCCGCGACTGACCTGCCCCACCGCTCTCCGATCCCCCCGCCACCGTGCGCCGTGTCTGGCACCACCACGCGAAGAATTCGAGCTCACCATCCGGACCTACCGGCCCAAAACTGAAGTCGACAACGACGACTGAACCACCACCACCGATTCACCGAACCGCCTAGGCCCCCGAGCACGCGAGTCCGGGCCCGCTGTTCAGGCCCGTCCGATCAGTTGGCCGCCCACGGGTAGGCGGTGCACGATTCGGTGAATCCCGCGCCGAATTCGGCTTCGTTCACACCGCAGTCACCGTCGCGATCCAGTTGCCGGTACCCGTGCGAGAGTTCGGCGCCTAGGCCATCGACCGACCGATGACACCGCGTTTGCGTCAAAGACCAACCATGATATAGCGTACTGAACATGTTCAATGAACATGTTCAGTCGCGGTCGGAGCAACAAGCAGCGACACGGCAGAAGGTGTTGTCGGCAGCCGATCGGCTCTTCCGCGCCCAAGGCTTCAAGGCAACCACGATCCGGCAGATCGCCGCCGACGCGAACGTGAGCACCGGGACCGTCATGGGGGTCGGCGAAAAGGACGCGCTGCTCGTCTCGCTCTTCGACAACTGGATCAGCGCGGTGCACAACAGCAGGCGAACCGAACTCACACCCGCAACGTCGACTGCGACCACCGAGGACGTGCTGATGCTCTTCGAGCCCTTCGTCGGATATTTCGCGGTCGACTCCGAGCTCTCACGCGAGTACTTGTCGATCCTCGTCCGCGGAAACCATGAGTCCGCGATCTTTCGAGACCTCGCGCTGGCCCTGCTGGCCGAACTCGAAACCGTGCTCGCCAGATCAGCGCTCCCCCGCAGCCAGGTCGGTCTTGGCGCTCGGACCATCTACCTCGCATACCTCGGCTTGCTGATGACAGCGGCCAGCGGTGCCATCGCTATGCCCGACGCGGCCGACCAACTACGACAGACCATCGAATTCGTCATCGCGCACCCGAAAGGGAACCAATGATCCACGCTCCCGAACCATGGTGGCTACCAGCACTACTCGCGCTCTCGCTGTTCTCCGACGCGCTCATGTCCGTGCGTCCACCGATGTTCATTCAGCGATGCCTTGACGGCGTCCGGTTTCCGCGCGACTGGTGGTGGACGCTGATCGCGATCAAGCTGGCGGCCACAGCCGGTCTCGTTGTCGGACTGAAGTATCCCGGCGTCGGATTCGCCACTGCGGTCGGCGTGATCGCCTATTTCCTGTGCGCCGCGTACGCCCACTACCGGGCCCGGTTCCTGGGATCCGAGTTCTGGATCAACTGCCTCGGCATGCTGGCACTGTCGGTGGCGGCGGCACTCCCGTACGTGGTGTGAGCGGCAGCGCTGTTCGATACCCCGACTGGTCCGCCGCACGAGGCAACAGCGGCAGGCCGCAGGGTCAATGGGTACCGACCATGCGCTGGCCAGCCAACTCGAAGGCCTCCGAAGAGCGCAGTGCCACAAAATCTGGCATCTGGTGCAGACCATGCTCGGTCATCGCCGGGTCGAGACAACGAAAAACGGGCGATTGCTCGACGCGGGGCACAGCGTGCACGTCATCGAGGCCGGGGCGGTGGACAGCGACCCGGCGATCCACTCGCCACAGGGTTGGCCCGTGCTGCTCGGTGGTGCGCACGACTGGGGCCTGTTCACGACTCCGCAGCGGCACGCCGCCGATCGCCGGATCTTTCCGTGCGCTGAAGTGGCCGTCGGTGCTTCGGGATCGGCAGAGCAATCCCATTTCTCCTGGACGCCATCAGCTTCGGCGTCGGGCTACTTCTCATCGGATCGGTAAGAGAGACAACGCCGGCGAACCTCGACCGCAAGAAGACCTCGCTGCTGCAGGACGTCCGCGATGGGATCACCTAGCTGCTGAACCATCCGTCGATGCGGTCGTTCACCGTCGTCGTCACGGTGGTGAACCTGACCCAAGGCGCCAGCCAGGCATTGCTGGTCCTGCTTGCAGTCAACGAATTGGGCATGTCGACCACAACATTCGGATTCGTGATCGCTGCAAGCGGTATCGGCGGTTTCCTGGGGAGCATGCTCGCCCAAAGGATCGGCAACTGGCTCAGCGTCCCCCGAGTGTTGCTGCCCGGCATTGCTATCACCTGCCCGCTATTTCTCCTTATGGCCTGGACCCATCAACCCCTCGTGCTGGGAATCGCCGTCGCGCTCAACGCCTTCGCGGGAGTGCTCGCCAACGTACAGATGGTCTCGCTACGGCAACGTCTGGTGCCCAACAACCTCCTCGGCAGAATCGGCAGTGTCAACCAATTCCTGGCCTTCGGCGTCGCAATCCCCTTGGGGGCATTGGGCGGAGGTCTCCTTGCTCAGGCGATGGGTGTCCGTGCCGTATACACCACAGCCGCCGCCGTGATCCTGATCTTGGTGATCGCTGTAGCCCGCATCATGCGCCCCCGCGCAGTCTCACAAGCCATCACTGAATTCGAGACAACGGCCGCCGCCAGTTGACCGCCCTATTTCAAACCCGGGGGAGAGGATTAAGACCGATCACCATTTCGAAAGAAGGCGTGGCCATGAACGCCGCTATTCGGATAGGGATTAACAGTGGGCAATACGGGCTTGAGGCGTCGCCTGGCGAGTACGTGTTGCTAACCCTCGCAGGGGCGATGAGGACGCGATATACACCGCCAGCATCCCGCGCCAGCTCGCCGCGTTGCCAACCCTCGCAGGGGCGATGAGGACCACACCCGCGCGTCCCTGAACGGTCAGGTCGTCACGTTGCCAACCCTCGCAGGGGCGATGAGGACCCGGTCGTTCTCGGGGTTGTCCCGCATCAACTGCTGTTGCCAACCCTCGCAGGGGCGATGAGGACCCGGTCACGCCGAGACTCACACGCTCACGCCATAGCGGGTTGCCAACCCTCGCAGGGGCGATGAGGACGGACAAGGCGGAGCGCATTCTGGCGCTCCGGCTTGATGCGTTGCCAACCCTCGCAGGGGCGATGAGGACCGGATCGGCACGCGCCGCGCACGCGTCGGCGCCATCAAGTTGCCAACCCTCGCAGGGGCGATGAGGACCAGCCAAACCGGACCCGAGAGACGTCGCGCCGCCGAGTTGCCAACCCTCGCAGGGGCGATGAGGACGCGAGGCCCGGCTGCTCGGACATTGCCGCGGTTTCGACGGGTTGCCAACCCTCGCAGGGGCGATGAGGACTCAAACCCTTCTCGCGCAGCACGCCAAGGGCTCCGTGTTGCCAACCCTCGCAGGGGCGATGAGGACGCGCCTACATCGTCGGGGATTTGGCCCGCGATATCGAGTTGCCAACCCTCGCAGGGGCGATGAGGACCCCAGGGTAAAACCGCTGGTAGTCGAGCACTGCGGTGGGCATATGAAGGTCTTTAGTGCAGCGGACCTTCGGTTGTGCAGATGTGGTCGGCGTGTCGCTGCGATGATCTTGGTCAGAGGATTGTGGTGGGTGCTGACTGCTCGATGCCCCACGATTCGCGGTGCGGGGCCGTGCCGGGTGGGTAGGTGTAGATCAGCACGCTGTCGTAGCTGGGATCGATCGCCGCGTGGACAGCGGTTTGGAATCGACGGTATTGAGCCGCGCTGAGGGATCCTTCGAACACGCTGCGTTGCACATGATGCAGATAGCGTCGACATGTTTTGAGGATCATGGGTTCGTTCGGCTGCGGTGTCGTAGACCACTATCACGTACATGGTTTACCACCAGATCCTGAACGGGGTGTACGGGTTGCGTTCGAGTACGGTGCGGGTGAGTTTGAGTGCTTCGAGGTAGATCAGCTCGTCGTATGCGACTTTGCGGTTGAGGCTTCGATGTTGGACGGTGGTGCCGAGTTCGTCGCGGACCGTCTGCACGATGAGTTTGCGTCCTGCCTCGCTCAATGCCGTCTGGTCGACTGTGCTGTCGAAGTGCTGTGGTGTCAGCTGGCCTCGGTGGGCCATGCGCAACAGGAGTCGTTCGGCGTAGAGCGGTTTGAAGACTTCCGCGAGGTCGAGGGCGAGTGAGTGACGTTGACGCTGCGTGCTGCTGTGCAGGAAACCGATGCCGCTGTGCAGGGGTGTCAGTCGGATCCCGGTCAGAGCACGGGCATAGGTGATGCCGTTGACGTAGCTGATGAAGGCGTTTCCGGCGTTGCGTGGTGGGCGTCGAGTCCTGCCTTTCAGCTGTAGCCAGTCGGGCAATCGAGTGTCGAGGACTTCCCATGCGCTGCGCCGGAAGGTGCCTTCAGCACCCATGAGCTGCTCGCAGCTGTCGGCCTGTTGCACGGACGATTCCAGTACTCGCAGTGGATGAGTCAGCAGTTGTCGGTCTATCACTCTGCGGACGTTGAATGCTGTTGCTCGAACAATCTGTCGGGCGATGTCGAGGCTGGCTGTCGTGTCGGTGGCAAGTTGTGCCTGTGCAAGAACGGTTTGTCCTGATGTGCTTGTCTCGGCGGTGAGGACCGATCCCGCGTAGTCGCCATAATGGCTCAGTAGGTGGATGTCGATCCGGTGGGTGTTGAGCAGACTGATCACTGCGGTATTGAGGTCGACTGGTTCGCAGGCGACGATGTCGGCGACGTCGGTGATCGGGATGTGGATCGGTTTGTTGTCGGTTCGTTCGATGACGAGCGACTGGTCTTTACGTCGGATGCGGCACGGAGTTGTGAGCCAGTAGGTTCGTGTTGCGGCAGGCATCTATTCGGTCCAGCAGTATTCGAAGTAGCTGCAGCCGTGGCACTTCGGCTGTGGTAGGCGAGGTGCTGAGTCGATCGCGGTGATGACTTCGAGGGCGGTTTGGATGTCGGTCGCGGCTGTGTCGGCTTCGGCTTGGTTGAACAGGATGCGGACGGTGCGTCTTATTTTGGGGTATTTGAGGATCGCGCCCTGGACGTCGATTCCGATCTGGTCTAGCCGGTAGCAGTAGTGCATGGCTTGGGCGCGGTCGGCGTTGGTCGGGTGGCTTGATGACTTGACCTCGTGTACCCAGTGATGCCCGTCGAGGTGGTCGAGTTTGGCTGAACCCAGGTCGATGGGATGACTTCGGAGATAGGAGGTGTCGTGTACCGCTTCCCCGAGTTGTACTCGGTCGCTGAGTGATTCAGGACGAATGCCGCGGGTGTAGAGCCATAGTTGTCGCGGGCAGTGGTGGAGGTATTTGATGTGGACACCACCGATGTCGTCTGCATTGATCATCGCTCAGATGACCTCGCCGAGTCGGTAATCGGCGCCGCGGGTGTCGCGATGTATTTGTTCAAGTCCGTGTGTTTGGCTGTAATCGGCGTTGATGACAACAACTTTCAGTTGTTGGTCGTAGGCGCCGAGGTAGCGGCCGTAGTGGGGCAGTGGGATCAGGTATTGGCTGCCGAGGAGTCGACCGGCGCGCGGATCGTCGACTGAGTCGAGCGCCGTGGCATAGTCGTCGCGGTCCTCGGCGAGGATAGCTTCGGCACCGTCGAAGAGTTCGTCGAATTTGTCGGCCAATTGTGCGCGGGAGTCATCGAACGGGAGTGTGAAGCTGAGGAAGTCCTCGGCGAAGCGGTCACGATGGTGGCGTACCTGGTCTGTCCATTGCTGTCCCCATTTGGTCTGGTAGAGCTGGTCGAGCCAGGTGCCGAGAGTGTGTTCGTCGAGGGCGGCACTGTTGTTGGCGGTGAGGATGCTCATGGTGAGTTCGGTGGGTTCGCGCTCGTAGACGCCGTCGGCGAACTCGTCGGCTCCAGCGCGTCGGGTGCTGTAGCGGGGTGTGTGGACGACGACGTCGGAGGGGCGACGGGTGCCGGTGCGGTTGATTCGACCGAATCGTTGGATCAATGCTTCCAACGGTGCCCCGGAGGTGTGCAGGGCGTCGAAGGACACATCGAGGGACACTTCGACGACCTGTGTCGCGACCAGTAGTCCCGGCTGATGAGGGCGCCCGGTGCCGTATCGGGGCCGTATTCGGGCTTCGATTTCGGCCCTGTCCATTGTCTTGAATCGCGAGTGCAGCAGTAGCGCGGCATCGTCGCCGTATAGATCCTGTGCGATCGGCGCCAGTTCTGTGTAGATCTCGCGCGCGTCGGCGACGTTGTTGGCGACGACGAGCACCGATTGCCCGTCGCGCAGCCGGGCGTCGATTTCCGACAGTGATTGCTCGCAGGTCAGGTGGGCCTCGCGCAGCGACAGTCGGTGCCGTAGTGGCCACGATTGGTTGTCGGCATCTATTGGTGTGAGTTCGGTTGGCTCGGTGGCTTCATTGAGAAGGGTGATGAGTGGCTGGGGCAGTGTGGCGGAGACGATGGCGACTCGTCCGCCGATGCGTGTCCAGAAATTGATCATCGCCAGCACCATGCCGAGCCGCTGGGGCTCGTAGGCGTGTAGTTCGTCGAGGATGAATACCGAGTTGGCGGCGTCGATGAGTATGGATGCGCAAGCGGGGCCCGCCAGCGCGCCTCGCAGCAGCTGATAGGGGGTGCCGACGCGGACGAGTTCACGAAACAAGCGCGTCGCCGCGGCTCGTGAGACGGCTTGCCGGGCGGAGTCGGTGAGATCCTCACTGGCACAAAGTGATCGGTTCAGGTGGTAGGAGGCGGCTTTGGAATGCACGACTCCCACCGCGGCGCTGTCGCCGGTCAGGTGTGCGAGCCGGTCGACCATCGCGTTGATCGAGGCAAGGTAGGGCAGCAGATAGAACACTCTGGGTTGGCCGCCGACCTCTGCGTGGATCTGTTCGACCTGGGCTGCGGCCCACAGCAGCGCGGCTTCGGTTTTGCCGGACCCTGTCGGGGTGCGCAGCAGTAGGTGCCCCGTCACGGCGGATGCACCGAATTGATGCTCGCGGATCGGTTTCCCGGCCGTCTCCATACCGGTGACCAAACCGAGTGCGAATACGCGGTTGATCGGCTGGTCGGTGAGCAGTCGTCCGTGGGCTGAGGACACATGGTCAGCGAATGTCACCGCCCCCTGCAGCAAAACCGCGATCAGGCAGTGGCCGGGGTCGATGTCGTCCTCGTCCCACTTATCCCGGATCGCTTCCAACAGTTGGTAGCCAGCCTTCGCGATATCGGTTCCCGGATCAGGCAGATCGGTGACCAGATGCGTGGAGTGCAGCACACGCGCCAACCAGGACCGCAGCTGAGTCTGTGCTGTCGGGTCGACGTCGCCGAACCGCGCGGCGAAGGTCACCGGATCGGGATCGAGGTGGGTTGAGAAGATGGCCCGCGCGGCTGGCCCGGTCAATGGACGGTGGTGGGTCAGCACCCCGAGGCCCACCCAGAGCTGATCTTGGTTCGGCCACAACGCCAGTAGGTCAGCGACGAACCCGAGGGAGTACACCTCATGGCGTTGCCCCCATACCGGACCCCGAGACGCGGCGACCATCAACTGAAACCCGTCCGGCACTTTCCCGGCATCGTGCAACAGCGCCGCTGCTTTCACCCACGTCCAAAACCCTTCGGGCACAACAGCCAACGAACCGACACGGTCGTGCAGCCGTTGCGCACCGACGAGAGTCGCGGACAGGTGATCGGTCAGCGCCTCACCATCAGGAAACCCCGTATGCGGGCTTTTCGCGCGCAGACGTTGGAGCTCACTCATCGCCAGGCCCCGGCTGCGAACGCAGCGGGATGAACATCACCGATCAGCACGACCGCCTGACCGTCGGGCTCGGCTTCTGAAGGTGCGGTGCGCACTCCGGTGATCAGCTGCTCGGATCCGGCACCGGCGTATCGGTAACCGTCCCAACGGGTTCGGGCCCGATCGAGGCTGACCGCAGTCGGTAACCGCAGCAAGGTCCCGGCCCGGGTGAGCGAGTCCGGAACGATGGCGGATCCTTGGCGGCCAGCACCATGATCCAGCTCTATCCTTCGGGTCCGTGCCGCAGCGAGGTCCTGGCTGCGGCCCAACCGCAGCGGCCACACCGGCCGCCGCACCGCGTGCTCCCAGAAGTCTAGATCATCGACCAACCACACCGTCAGCACCGCTCGGGCCAGGAAATCCCGATCCTTGGGTGTCGGGGAGGTGCGGCGACCGCGTCCGTCGAGAGGATGGTAGGTCTCCAGATCTACACCCGCTCCATGCGCGGTGAACGCCGCAGCGAACCGCAGATCCGGTGACACCTGGTCCCAACCTCCGGCTGCCGCAGCCAACATCCCGGCCACCGTCGCTGGGGGAGGGCACGGTAACCCGACCTGCACACCCGCATACAACGGATTCCGGAACGACACCACATCGGCGGTGACAGTCACCTCGAGCGCACGACTCACCGGCGCGGGTCCTCGAACCAATCGTCGTGCTCGCCGGCCTCGAACGCTTTGGCCAAGCCCCGCAACACAGTTCGTGGATGGTCAACGATCACAGTCCCGTCCGTGATCAGGTCATCGAGTTCGTCCCGGACCCGATCTCGTTGATCGGTCAGGAAACCTGGCGCCCAGCCCAATTGGACCGGACCGTCGAGTTCGTCGGACCACGCGTCGATCTCCTCCCGCAACACCTCGGTATCGAACACCGTTTCCAGGTGCGGATAGCCGCGGTCCTCACGGACCGCGCGAGCTGTCAGCACGCGGGTGAAGGGGTTGTTGCCGCCCTTGAGCGGTGCCAGCAGCACCAACGCGGGGGATCGTTCACCGTAGTGCAGCGCACGCTTGGCTCCACCGCGCACCTCGGCCAGTGTATTCAACAACACCGCGATCCGATGGCGGCGATGCTCGATCGGTAGTCCGATGCTGTCGAGACCACGGAGCGAAGTCCGTTGCGCGCCTGCAGCTTCGGCTTCCTGGGCTGCGGCGTCGGTGAGGTTGCGTCGCAACCCACTGCCCTGCACCTGAAACACCCCCACACGCGGCAGGTCGACAAGGATATCGGCGGCCAGCTCCGCCGAATAGTGCTCGTGCTCGTGGATCACCGGATTCTCATCCGCGCCGAACCCTCGACTCATCGTCCCGAAATCCCGCGTCGGTGTGCGCGGCACCACCGACACCAGCGTGCCCGTCGCCAGCACCGTGTCACGTTGATAGCTACCGTCTTTCAACGCAACCATGTAGCCGAACAGATCGTCATCGAGATACAGGTCCGGCCGCCCAGCGGTGTAGGCCTGCTGATTGGCCTTCGAACCCGACCGCGTCACCGGCGACACCTCTACCTCCGCGGGCAGGCTGTCGCGTACCCACCGGCGAAACGCCTGCGCCGACACGTACGGATGGCTGTTACGGCCGATCCACATCCGCTTGACTTCGCCGACGTTGTTTTCCCCGCGCGCGTTATTCGGTGCGCCCGCGGTGATGTCCAGGGCGATCTTGCCCACAAGGTAGGTCACTGGTTCTCCTCCGCAAGAATGGTGTCGTCCTGGTCGTCGCGATCGGTCGGGGTGCCTGCTAGCCACCCGGTCTTCGCGAGGTGCTCGAGCACCGAAACGAACAGCAGGTCGCGATGGAAACGAACGCGGTCACCGGGTTCGAACAGCAACCGCCACTGCTCGGTCGTGACCAGCGCCTCGGACACTTGGCGCTGCAGAGTCCACGCGGTGGCTTGGCGTTTGAGCCAGGCCTGCAACCTGACCGGTTCGGAGTGGACGTGCTCGAACTCCTTGAGCGTGCCGCGTTGCGGATGCTTGCGTAGCAACTCCCCGATCCGGTCAGCGAGTTGGACGATCTGATCGACTTCGCGCTGCGGCACGCCGAGCACCTCCCTGATGAAAGACTGATACAAACCGGCGAGCTCGATCGTTTCCGGCGCGGGCGCACCCAGCGCATCAGTGAGCCGAGCAAGATAGGACACTGCGGTCCCGGCCAAGCGTTGAGGATGATGAAAAGCGTTGTAAGCCAACCGCACCGAGCCTGCCGCCTTGGGCGAGTGGTGGGCGCGAATCAAGTACCGAAACCCAATACCGAGCACAGTGGGTTGCAGGGTCGTGCGCAGCCACTCGGCCAACGGCTGCTCGATACTGTGTACATCGAGGGTTTGCTGTTTGTTGGAGTTGCTGAACACATACAGTTCGACTCCGGCACGGATCGGGTGCTCATAGGTCCGCAGCGCTCGCAGCGCTTCAACTTCGCGCGAGTAGACACCAGCGCTGGCACTGGTGGTCGTGAGGTCCGCCTGGAGCTTCGTCCGAAGTACCTGGCGGAGAGTCATTTTGGCTAGGACCTCGTCGTCCCAGCTGTGCAATGCCGCTGCTTTGCCGCCGCGGATCGAACACCCATAAGGAAGAGCATGAAAGCTGGTCAGGCAGCCAACGCACAGCGCCATCCCGTCATGACCCGGCACAGTGGTATTGCGGTGCTCGACGCTCGCCGCCAGCGGAATATCGACCTTGCCGTAGAAGCCGCACGCCACCTGTCCGCACAACACGCACGGCACATCCAGCACGGCGGTCGGGCGCTGACGCCACTGCATGATCTGATTGCGCCGTTCCACAACGGACAGCGATTTGCGGTTGGTCGGATTCATCTTCGAGTTCGGCCACAACAGATAACTCGCCGCCAGCCAGAACGAACCTGGCACCTTCGTATCAGCCAGGTCCGCGGTAGCCACCACATCCGCAGTCATCCGACCGCGCGCGAACTCGATCTCCTCTGACGACAACGACTCTGGCGAGCGGCGACGATCCTTCACCCCAGCCAATCCTGCAACCGCGCACGCACCGACCCGCTGAAGCGGGTGGGCGGTCAACCTCACCTGTGCGGAGGTCGTGACGGATGCGGTGCTCACGCCGCCACCCACCCGAACCCGGCCGCATTCGCCTGCCCGAGTCCCCAATCACGAATCATGTTGAGAACATCAGGTTTTCCACGAAGGACCACCTCGACCGCAGCACCCGGTTTCTGTCCATCCCCGACAGTGAACGACCGCTTCGGGCCAACCCAGCTGATCTGCTCCAGGGCCACTTCTGGTGCCATATCCAAGGTTTCAGCCTTTCGGCGCAAATTCTGCTCGAAGTAATGGTGAAACTCCGGCTCAGTGGGCAGTACCCACGCGTGCCGAGTCGTGCGATCTCCTTCGTCGTTGCGGCCGGACCCCTTCATCACCACCGGCGTCCGCGTCCGCAACCGCGCGGTATCGCTCTCGGCGGCTGTCTCTACCAACGCGATCTCGTGAACGCGCAAAGCCACACCGCCCCAATCGATCAGCTGCCGCCCGGACAGCGCCACAGACCACGCCGCGATCACCTCGGGCAAAGGGCTCCCGAGTTCGATGTAGCCACGTCCACCCGCGGAATACACCCCGCGCCGCTTCGTTGCATGCGGGAACACCGGGCCGGAATAGCCGAACGGCACCATCCCATGAGGCCCCCAACCATGCTCATGCAGACGGCGAGCCAACGCTGGCGCAGCGGCAGTCAGCAACCCATAGCAAACCGCCCGACCCGGTTCAAGAACCTTGTCCCACGGCAGTTCTCGCGCCGACGTCGAAACCCCAACTCTCAGCCTCACGAAACCTCCATCCCCTAACGTGACGCAGCATCGGCCACGGTACCGGCACCCACCGACAAACCAGCCCCGATCACACAACCAACCTGCAGTTGGTTTCGTACTCGACTTACCCCTATCGGAGTTGACCGCGTGACCTGACCCTAGGTTTTCGGTCCGGGGAGTGTGAGAGCCTTGCGGCCCACATAGTGGGCAGGAAGGCTCGAAGACCATGGCGACACGCAAGAGGCACACCCCTGAGCAGGTCGTGCGCAAGCTGAGCGAGGCCGATCGACTGTTGGGCGAGGGCAAGGACGTCGCCGACGTGTGCCGGACCCTGCAGATCACCGAGGCCACCTACTACCGCTGGCGCAACCAGTTCGGCGGCCTGAAAGCCGACGACGCCAAACGGTTGAAGGACCTCGAACGCGAAAACTCCACCTTGAAAAGGCTTCTCGCCGAAGCCGAGCTGGAGAAGGCAGCGTTGAAGGAGATCGCCAAGGGAAACTTCTAGACCCGGAACGCCGGCGGGCGGCCGTGGCGCACCTGATGCGCGTGCTGGGCCTCAGCGAACGGTTCGCCTGCCGGGTCACCGGGCAACACCGAAGTACCCAACGTCGGCCATCGGCCGACCAGACTGCGACCGATCCTGATGCAGCGCTGCGTGATTGGTTACGCGACTGGGCCAAAGCGCATCCGCGGCAGGGTTTCCGCCGCGCCTATCACGACGCTCGCGGCGAGGGCTGGATGGTCAACCACAAGAAGATCCAACGCCTTTGGCGCGACGAGGGCCTGCGAGTGCCGCAGCGGCGCCGCCGAAAACGCCTGGGCACCTCCACTGCCATGGCGGTGACCGCGAACGCACCGAATCGGGTATGGGCAGTCGATTTCCAATTCGACGCCACCGACGACGGCCGCCCGGTCAAAATCGTCTCGATCGTCGACGAGCACACCCGCGAATGCCTCGGCGGCCTGGTCGAGCGCTCGATCACCGCCGACCGACTCATCGACGAACTCGACCGCATCGCCGTCGACCGCGGCTACCCGGGCGCGCTGCGCTGCGACAACGGCCCCGAACTGGCCTGCCAGGCGATGGCCGACTGGGCGGGTGAACGCGTCGGTTTGGCTTTCATCCCGCCCGGCCAACCCTGGCGCAACGGCTACATCGAATCATTCAACGGTCGCCTGCGCGATGAATGCCTCAACATCAACAGCTTCTGGTCCCTCACCCAGGCAAGGGTCGTAATCAGCGACTGGAAGGACGAATACAACCACCACCGCAGACATTCCGCGCTGGGCTACCAGACCCCGGCCCGATACGCTGCAACCTGCATCCACCGATAACCGGCTCTCACACCCGGTGGACCGAATCACGGGGTCCCGTCACGCGCGCATCGCTCGGTGTTTGTCGCATTGGTTACTCAATCGGGGTCGACTAGCGTAATACTGTTAGCCGAAGAGCTGGTTGAAGTTTCGGTCGCATGGCAGTAGTGTCGCCTGCCGTGCGCCGCGTTTATGGGCCGGAGAGTCCCTCCACGAGGGTTCGCAAAACTAGTGCAATCGGGTCTGCCGAGTCATACAGCAGGTCATCATCGCCCCTATGAGGGAAAGCGCACGTAAGTCCGGTCGGACCGCGACGTGACATCCGCAACGCACACGGATGGAGGCCAGTCGCGGTGACTGTCGGTACGAACCGAGGCTGCCTGCTTGCGGATCATGATCCAGTGACTCCGACGGCATCGAGGTACCCCGGTGTCTTTGCCGCGCTTTCGATCTGGACGCCTAGTCCGCGATGCGAAGCCATTCCGCTGCTGGCGGCGTGGCTTCGTATCGCAGAACAGGAAGGACAGTATGGGAAAGCGATGCAGAAAGAGAACCTCGACGGCAGAGCGTATTACCGCCGAGATCTCATTGGTGTGCCCAGTCCCAGCACTGGCGCTGCTGATCGTGCCATTGCTGATCGCGCAGTAGTACGAGAAACCACTGGCTGCTGTACCCGCAGCAGCCGGTGCAACGCGGCCGTCATAGGCGCGCTACATAGAGCGCTCGGCTACCCCAGCGTATCTGCTGACTGAACCACGCAAAGGTTACACCGAGTCACTGATGCAGTCTGCGAACGCACGTCATCCTCGCGGAGGTGGTGAGGACCTATGACCAATCTGGCGAGGGCCCGGCCGCATCGCCGAGTTGTAACCCTCACATGGGCAACGAGGATCCGAGATCCGCTATGACCGAATCGTTTTCGGAATGGTGTTGCCAACCCTTGCGGGGGTGACGAGGACCCCACTCCTGCACGGCGTCGCGCTGATGCTGCATAGCTAGTTGCCAATATTCGCAGGTGCGATAAGGACCCGCAGATCGCGAAACCGCCATAGCCCCAGATGATTCCGCGTTGCCTACCCTCGCAGGGGCGATGAGGACCCTGACCGAGCAAGGCCGCAGCCTTGCGCAGATCGCGTTGCCAAACCCTCGCAGGGAATGAGGACGGGCCAGGACCACATCCACATCGCGGCGAGCCTGGTCCGGTTGCCAACCCTCGCAGGGGCGATGAGGACCTGTCGCCTGACCGACCTTGATGCTATCGATAGTCAGGTTGCCAACCCTCGCAGGGGCGATGAGGACGAGCGGACCGCGCCGTCCGCCGCGCGATACCAACCGTTGCCAACCGTCGCAGGGGCGACGAGGACCAGATCCCTAACCCGGCGTTTGAACATCGCGACGTACTAGTTGCCAACCCTCGCAGGGCCGATGAGGACCCGGGTTGCTGGCACGGTCGCTGCGGTCGCGAACCTGTTGCCAACCCTCGCAGGGCCGATGAGGACAAAGTGTTGCGGTAGATCGCGTCTCGGTTCTTGCCGAGTTGCCAACCCTCGCAGGGCCGATGAGGACACGGTTACCGGCGCGCCGTTGGCGCTGGTCATCTTCTCGTTGCCAACCCTCGCAGGGCCGATGAGGAGCTGAGGGTTTGGCGTTCCTGATTCATGTGTACGAGTTGCCAACCCTCGCAGGGCCGATGAGGACGGTCGGTCACCTACACCCGGGGCAATCCGGTGCCGTTGCCAACCCTCGCAGGGCCGATGAGGACCCCTACCTGCCAAACTCGGATGAGACCATGCGGTCTGTATCTTTCCTGTAGATGATGTAGGGCGAGTTCAGGGACAACGAGCAAGGTGACGATGGGTGCGGCCGATCTGCCCGCCGACAACGGCGCGGCGAAGAAGCCGAAGAAGAAGGGGACGAATTCGGCGCGGCCGAAGCGACGATCGTTCACGCCGGAGTACAAGGCCGCGATCGTGGCCGAGTACGACTTGCTGACCGAGCCGGGCGCGCGGGGCGCGCTGCTGCGCAGGGAGGGCCTGTATCACTCTCATGTGATCGAGTGGCGGCGGGCGCGGGACGCGGGTGCGTTGAATGCGTTGGCTGCCAAGACAACCGGGCCGAAGCCGGCGAAATCCGAGGCCGATCGCCGGGCCGAGAAGCTGGAAGCGGAGAACGCGCGTTTGCGGGCGGAGCTCGAGCGCAAGGACAAAGCGATGGCCGTGCTGGGAAAAGCTGTCGAGCTGCTGGAGATGCTCTCCAGCAGCTCGGATTCCGAGCCGAAGCCGCCGAAGTGATCGACGCCGCGACCGGCGAGTTGGAGGTGCTGGTCGGCCAGCGCGCGGCGTGCCGGTTGACCGGCAAGTCGCGGGCGACCCTGCACCGGCACCGAAACCCGAAACCACCAGTCCAGGGTCCGCGGCGGCCAGCGGTGCATCCGGCCGCCCTGACCGCGGCCGAGCAGGCCGCGGTGCTGACCGAGCTGCGCAGCGAGCGGTTCGTGGACAAGTCTCCGGCGCAGGTGTGGGCGATCCTGCTCGACGAGGGCCGGTATCTGTGCTCGGTCTCGACGATGTATCGGCTGCTGCGCGGTCACGGCGAGGTGGCCGAGCGCCGACGCCAGGCCACCCACCCGGCCCGGACCAAACCGGAGCTGGTGGCCACCGGCCCGAACCAGGTATGGAGTTGGGACACAACGAAATTGGCGGGACCGGGCAAAGGAATCTACTACGTGCTATTGGTGATGCTGGACATCTTCTCCCGCAAAGCGATCCGCTGGCGGGTGGTCCCGCGTGAATCCCAGTGGATCGCCAAGCAATTCCAGCTCGACGCGATCGCCGCCAACGACGGGGTCGTGCCCGACTACATCCACGCCGACAACGGCGGCCCGATGATCAGCAAACCGGTCTCCGAGCTGCTGATCGACCTCAACATCACCCGCTCGCACTCGCGCCCGCACGTGTCCAACGACAACCCGTACTCCGAGGCCAACTTCAAGACCCTCAAGTACTGTCCGGCCTTCCCGGACCGCTTCGCCTCCATCCGCGAGGCCCAGCGCTTCTGTGAGGCGTTCTTCACCTACTACAACAACCATCACCGGCACTCCGGCATCGGATTGCACACCCCCGCAACGGTTCACGACGGCACCGCCCACCAGATCCGCGCCGAGCGCGCCACGGTGCTGTCCGCCGCCTACGCAGCCAACCCCGGCCGGTTCCGGCGGCCTCCCACCCCACCCAAGCTGCCCAGCGCGGCCTGGATCAACGAACCGGCGAAGGAGAACATCAACACAGAATTCGTGGCATGACCGGTCTCATCCGGTTTGACAGATTCCGGACCGGCAACGAAAAGCCCGCCGAAACCAATCCTGACAGCACGTTGCCAACCCTCGCAGGGCCGATGAGGACGATAGGGAGTGTGCATCGGTCGTCCTCGTTGACGTGTTGCCAACCCTCGCAGGGCCGATAAGGACCGGATTCACCGTCGGCGACTTTTCGTTCAAGTTGCTGGTGTTGCCAACCCTCGCAGGGCCGATGAGGACTTCGCGTTGCCAACCCTCGCAGGGCCGATGAGGACGCGTGACGTTGGCCCCCGAAGCGGAGGAAGTGGTGGCGTTGCCAACCCTCGCAGGGCCGATGAGGACCTCCAACGCCGCCGCCTCGAGCGGTATCAGGGTTTCGTGTTGCCAACCCTCGCAGGGCCGATGAGGACCCCAGAGTAAAGCCGCTGGTGAGTGGCGTTCCAGTCAGGCACTCGAATACCTGGTTTGCAGCGGACCTCCGGTAGTGCGCAGAAGTGCGGTGTGTCGCTGATCGATCTTGGTCGAGATTGGATGCGCGGCTTGGAGTTATGCACGTTCGGCGGGGTCTTGCGCGAGCCCGCGAACTGGTATCGACACCGGACCGCTACGGTCGAACCGATTGAGTAGCACAGTAGTTGCTCACCTGTGTGGACCAAGAGCGGAGTGGATGTGTATCGGAGCCTGCAAGTTGATGCTCGACCTCCGACAGGCATCCAGGTGGTCACCATTTACTCTCTATTTTCATCCGAATACGATCGAAATCCGTAGAAGGTCAACATATCCCAGGCTCACGCTCGCTTGGAATATTCGACCAGTTAAACCGGTGAAATCGAACGTAATCGAATCCGATCGAATCGGCTGGTCAGCCATAGACTGCGAATCCATTGGTCGCGGGTTCGGGGATCGACTTTTGTTGCTAAGCGACGCGGAACATCGAGCCGGTCCGCCCAGGCTGCTCTGTGGCGGACTGTACGTGAGCCGAGGACTGTGTCCTGACCATGTCGGTTCGGTCTGTGGCTCGCCTGCGGATTCCGGCACTACAGCGATCTGCTGCATGCGTCGTATGGACGGCGGTGGTGGTGGACGGCACGCTGATCATGTCTATGTCACAGCAGCAGGTGCTGAAGTGGTTTGCGGTTCCCGGTCGTCCATGAAGCTGTTGGCCAAGGAATCGCCACTGAGAGTTCGTGTCGCGTTAAGCCGGCTATACGGCGGACTTAGGAGAACCAGCACGCGGAATATGTGTCTGAGCTGCGTCTTTGTGCTTCGGCGGTGACGTTGCCCATCGGTACCTCTTTCCGTGGTTCTCCTGGCTTGAACAGGGGCGGAATATCAATGTCAGTGTGCAGGTGTTGAATTCGGTTGCGCGGACGTTGTCGTTGGATGCTGCGGAGAAGGCGCATTTGTATCGACTTGCGGATGTGCCGACGGTGCCGACTGCGCATGCGGGAACGGCTCTGCCAGAAGAGCTTCAGGTGATTTTGGATCATCTGGAGCCGTTGCCGGGTGTGGTGTTGAGTCCGCGTTATGACGTGCTGGCGCACAATAAGTCGTATGAAGCGCTGTGCCCGGGTTTCGTCAAGGGCGAGCGTAATGTTGCTCGTCGGGTGTTCCTGACCCCGGAGTGCTGCAACACCTATCACCATAATTGGGATGACTTGCGGCGCATGGTCGGTTACCTGCGCGGGTCGTATGCGAAGAACCTCGGCGATCCGGGTTGGCAGGATTTCATCGCTGAATTGTGTGCCGAGAGTGAGACTTTCGCGTCGTTGTGGGCTCGTAATGATGTTGCCGTTCCGGCGAGTCGGACCAAGCAGATTCGTAATTTGGCGGTGGGGGAGTTGGAGATGTTCTTGACGAGCATGTCGCTGCCCTCGGTTCCGCATGCGTGGATGCAGATCTATACTCCGGTCGATGAGGTGGCGTGGGGGAAGTTGGGTGAGTTGTTGGCGATGAGTGAGGAACAGCGGCAGCGTCCGTGGATCGAGCATCGCGAGCAGTATCACGCTGCTGCGGGGTAGTGGGCGGTTCGTTGGGTTCGCTGTCGTGGTCCGGATCGTGTCGAGGTCATGGTCTGTGGGGATACAGTTGGCGGCAAGGTGGGCTCGGTGCTCGGTCAGAGTCTGCATACCGGAAAAGGTTTCAGTGGCGTGCACGAGAAATGGCGACCCACAATCGCGCACGCGACGACAGAGAGCAGTTTCAGCAATCGCTCTGGTCGCCGACGTAGTCTGCGGGCGGGGAGAGCGGCTGTTGTTCGCCGGTGAGGACCGAAACCGCCCGGGCCGTTCTTCGGTCCCGGCGCAGGTGTCGAGGCACGGTGTCGTGGTTGGCCACGGAGCAGCCTGACAGTTCGGGTAGTTTGGAACGCGGGAGAATCAGCGGACGGGTGTGTCCGCTGCCAGGGGGAAGGGTTCTGGTGTAGGAACCGTGATCATTTCATTGGCGGATGCTGATCGACGGTCGAGTGGCTGAGCATCAAGCGTTTGCGCAGAAGAACCAGTTTGGCCTGACCGAAGCACTGGCGCTTGTGGTGCTTCAGTTTATTAACGGTGCCCTCAACAGGGCCGTTGCTCCACGGAAGCGTCAGCCCGGCGGTGACCGCGGCGAAGTCATGTTCGAGACCGGTGACGAACGAATGCAGCGCTGGCAGGTTATCGGCACGGACCTGCGCCATCCACTCGGGAAGGCGATCACCGCGCAGGTCGCGCGTCATGACAGCGAACGCGCCGACGCGGCCGCGGGTAACCTCCAAATCCGCGCAGCCGGCCAGAATCCCGGCGAGCTGCTGAGCGTCATCACTGGCGAGATTGTCCGGATCTCGCATGATCCACGCGGTCACGGCGCGGACCTTCGGCACCGCCGCAGGGACTGTGGCTACCCGGGTCTTGTTCCGGCCCGCGCGGTAGGGCTGCAGGTAGCGGTAGACGGTGCGCTGGCTGCCCCGGTAGCCGAGTTCGCGAAGCTCCTGGGTGAGGACCGCGACATCGGTGCATCCCGCGTTCCATCTCGTGAGCAGGTGCGGAACAAAGTCGTCCAACAGCGCGGCCCGAGACGTGGCAGCGGCGATCACGTCTTCCGGATCGGACGCGATAGCGAACCGCCGAGCCGTTTTCCGGTCGATGCCAAGCTCTTTCGCGATCGTGCGCAGGCCCATACCCTTGACCGCGCAACCGCTGCACCGCGTCGTAACGCTCGATGGTGCGGGCCCGCAACTGCACGAACCGATCCCGGACCTCGGAGATATCTACCTTTGCCATAGAATCAGCGGCATCGGTATTGCCCGATCGGGCAGGATGGCGGCGGAAACTTGTTGGTGCAGTGAATGATTCACGCACACAATCACGGTGCGCGATGACGGTCTTCTCCACCGCCTGGCCGAGGTTCTGCCAGATATGCCAACGATCGGCACATTGAATCGCCTGCGGCGCACCGCGTCTGGCTCCCTCCAATGGCATAGGCTCCGGCACGGTCTCGAGTAATGATCTCGATCCCTGGATGCGCCGACAACCACGCCGCCAAGGTGTCGGCCTCCCGATCGTCGAGGACATCGATCGGGCGATGCGTGGCCGTATCCAGCATAAGGTGCCATACCTGCGGCCGCGTCTGACAGCGAAATCGTCGACACCCAGCACTTTCACCACACCGACCGGCGGATCGGGCATTCCACGGACCAGCCGGAGCAGCGTGTCGCGGCTAGCCGACAACCCGAGCCGCCGCGCCAAACGCACACCGGCACGTCCGGCCAGGGCCAGCCCGATCGAGGTCAACATCGAGGTCAGCTGATCGGTCCGGCGCGACCGCTTGGTGGTGAGCCCGTCCACCTGAAGAAACGGCGCACGACCAGCGACAGCGCCATCGTCCGCCCAGCGACCGCTGCATCGGCCAACTGGCCGCTGACGGATGTAGCACTCGCCGCTTTCGTCCCCAGCGATCCGATGCAAGTGCAGATGCAACGCTGTCGTCAAGTGAGAGTGTCGGAACCAATCCCAGGTGCGGAGCGGAGCCCCTAATTTAGGTTCTGTCCAGCCCTTGGCTGCGCGACGTGCGACCTGGTCGTCGCGTTCGGGGCTGACGAACCGGACCCGGCGCCGCCGTAGCGCCTGTCGTGTCGAGGGATGCGAGTACGCTTGTCCGCGATCACTACCTCTGGCCGCACTCGTGGTCGGCCGGGTCCGGTGCGGGCCACGCTGATGCCATCCAGCAGCGGCAGTATCTGCGGGTTGTCACCGGCTTGTCCTGCGATCAGCAGTACCCGCATCGGCAGGCCGCGACCGTGTACAGCAAGGTGGATCTTGGTACTCAGCCCGCCTCGGGACCGGCCGAGTGCGTCCCTGTCGGGGGTGATGTCGGCGCTGGTCGCGCGGTTGGTGCCCCCTTTTTTTCGGGCTCCGGCAGCGTGCGGGTGGGCCCGGACGACGGTGGAATCCACGCTGAGGATCCACTCGATCTCACCGATCGAGTCGTCCTTGACTATCACCTCGTCCAGGATCCGTTGCCAGGTTCCATCAGGGGTCCAGGTCCGCAGCCGCTCATGCGCAGTTTTCCACGGCCGGTACCGTTCGGCAGGTCGCGCCACGGAGCGCCGGTCCGCAGCTTTCACAGGATGGCGTTGATCACCTGCCGGTGATCGCGCCAGCGCCAGCCACGACCGGACACCGGCAGCGTGGGCTCGATCCGAGCCCACACCCGATCCGTCAACTCACCACCACCAACCACGCCCTACAGATAACACCAACTGGCACAACCAATTACAGGACAGGCCCTAGCTGCGCCGCGCGCCGTGCCGCCCGCGGGGGTAGTCGAGAATTGGCGGTGATATGGATGGTTCTGGACATGGTGCTGCTCAATGAGTGGTTTCTCTGGGCGAGGCTGGTGGACGCACCCATTCCGTCATGACATCGGCGAGTGCCGCGACACCGAGATGACAGTCGCTGGATTCGGCGAACTCGACAGGGGAGTGGGAGATGCCGGTCGGATTTCGGACGAACAGCATTGCGGTGGGAACGTGTTCGGAAAGGATCCCGGCGTCGTGTCCTGCCGCGGTGGGCAGGACCGGGACATCGCCGAGATGTGCGAGGGCCCGTAAGATCCTGGCCCGTTGTGCATACGGGAATTCGACGATGGGACTGGTCGATTCGGTACGGACCGCTAGTCCGATGCCGTCGTCCTCCGCGTAGTTGCGGGCTCGGTTGGCGATGCGGGTGACCAGGGTGCACAGGGTGGCTTCGTCCGCGGCACGGGCGTCGAGCCAGGCACGCACCTGCGACGCGATCGCATTGGTTCCGTTCGGTGCGACCAGAACCTTCCCGAAGGTTGCCGCAGAATTGAGTTTCGCGGCTTCCTCGCGGGCAGCCTGGACCGACGACGCGAACGCCAGCATCGGGTCGTGCCGATCGACCAGGCGGGTCGCCCCGGCGTGATTGGCCTCGCCGGTGAAGTCGAATTCCCAACGGCCGTGCGGCCAGATCGAGGAGGCGACCGCCAGTGGCCGGTCGATGAGATCGAGGGTACGGCCCTGTTCGATGTGGAGTTCGACGAAAACACCCACGCGGTCGCCGAGCGCCGGGTCGGCGCCGAGATGCTCGGGATTGCGCCCCGCCCGGGTGAGCGCTTCCGCCAGGGAGATGCCGTCGCTGTCGCGCAGACCGAGTGCCCGATCCGGTGCCAGCGCGCCGGTTGTCAGTTGCGAACCGATACAGGCGACCCCGAATCGAGCTCCCTCCTCATCGGAGAATGCCACCACCGCGATGGGGATCGAGGGTTCGATACCTCGGGCCCGCAGCAGATCCACCGCGGCGAACGCCGACACCACTCCCAGCGGCCCGTCGTAGGCGCCGCCGTCGGGCACCGAATCCATATGCGATCCGGTGACGAAGGCGCCCGACGGGTCACCGATCCAGCCGCGCGGCAGCCACCAAGCCCACAGATTGCCGTTGCGGTCTTCCTCGACATTCATGGATCGGGATTCGGCGCAGGCGGTGAACCATTCCCTCAGGGTGAGGTCGGCATCGGTCCACGCGTAGCGCCGGTAGCCGCCAGTGCCCCCATGCCTGCCGACGTGCAGGATCGGCGTCCAGAGTGAATCGAAAACTTGTGCGGTCTCTCGAGTTTCGCTCATGTGATTGATCCCGGAATCCAATTGGTGCCGGCGAGCGGAACGCGCGCCATGGCCGAGGCCTCCACGGTCAGAGCGACCAGGTCTTCCGGCTCGAGATTGCGCAGGTGCGATTTCCCGCAGGCCCGGGCCAGGGTCTGCGCCTCCATGGTGAGCACTCGCAGATAGTTGGCAAGCCTGCGCCCGCCTTCGACAGGGTCGAGGCGCTGCGCCAGATCCGGGTCCTGCGTCGTGATTCCGGCAGGATCACGGCCTTCTTGGAAATCGTCGTAGAAGCCTGCGGCCGAACCGAGCTCGGCGTACTGCTCGGCGTAGCGGGGGCTGTTGTCGCCCAGGGCGATCAGGGCAGCGGTGCCGATAGCCACGGCGTCCGCACCGAGCGCCATCGCCTTCGCGACGTCCGCTCCAGTGCGGATGCCGCCGGAAACGATCAGTTGCACCTTGCGGTGCACATCCATTTCTTGCAGCGCCTGTACGGCCTGGGGGATTGCGGCGAGAGTAGGGATGCCGACGTGTTCGATGAAAACGTCCTGGGTGGCCGCGGTTCCGCCCTGCATACCGTCGACGACGACTACGTCCGCGCCCGCCTTGACCGCGAGTTTGACGTCGTAGTAAGTGCGGGTGGCGCCGACCTTGATGTAGATCGGCTTCTCCCACTGCGTGATCTCGCGCAGTTCGATGATCTTGATAGCGAGGTCGTCCGGCCCGGTCCAGTCCGGGTGCCGGCAGGCCGATCGCTGGTCGACGCCCTGCGGCAGGGTGCGCATTCCGGCGACGCGGTCGGTGATCTTCTGTCCCAGCAGCATGCCGCCACCGCCCGGCTTCGCGCCCTGACCGAGGACTATTTCGATGGCATCGGCCTTGCGAAGATCGTCCGGGTTCATTCCGTAACGTGACGGAAGGTATTGGTAGACTAGGTGCTTCGACTGGCCGCGCTCCTCCGGCGTCATACCGCCGTCGCCGGTGGTTGTCGAAGTGCCCACCGCACTGGCACCGCGACCGAGCGCTTCCTTCGCCCGACCCGACAGCGCACCGAAACTCATTCCCGCGATGGTGATCGGTATATCGAGGTTCAGCGGGTGTTTTGCGTGCCGATCACCCAGCACGATATCGGTGTCGCAGCGTTCGCGGTAACCCTCGAGCGGGTAGCGCGACATGGACGCGCCGAGAAACAGCAGGTCGTCGAAGTGCGGTAGTGGACGTTTGGCGCCCCAGCCACGGATATCGTAAATACCGGTTTCGGCGGCGCGCTGGATTTCGGCGATGACCCGGCGGTCGAAGGTCGCGGACTCGCGTAGTGCGGGATTCGGCGTGCTCATCTGCGGCCTCCTAGTACGCGGTCGCGTTGTCGACGTGGAAGTTGTACAGCTGTCGGGCAGAGCCGTAACGGGTGAAGTCGCTGGCGTCCGCGTCGAATCCGGCCGACAGTAGTAGCTCGCGAAGTTCGATAAGATGTTCGTCGCGCATGGGTTTGCGGACACAGTCCGCGCCGAGCGATGCCACTGTGCCGCGTACGTAGATCCGAGCCTCGTACAGCGAGTCACCCAACGCCTCACCGGCATCGCCGCATACCACCAGCCGTCCGGCCTGGCCCATGAAGGCGCTCATATGTCCGATGCTGCCGCCGACGACGATATCGACACCCTTCATCGATATTCCGCACCGCGCGCCGGCATTGCCCTCGATGACGAGCAGCCCGCCGTGCGCGCTGGCACCGGCCGACTGTGAGGCATCGCCACGCACCCGCACGGTGCCGGACATCATGTTCTCGGCGACGCCGACGCCCGCACTACCGTTGATGGTCACCGTGGCCATCTGGTTCATGCCCGCGCAGTAATAGCCGACGTGCCCGTCGATCGTCACGTCGACATCGCGGGTGAGTCCGCACGCGACTGCGTGTGCCCCTCGGGGATTGGTGATGGTCAGTTCATCCGGCGCAGCGCCGGACGCGAGCAGTGCATTCGCCGTGCGCACACCGTTTTTCGAGAGATCGAGCACGGCCGAGGTGACGGCAGGCTGCTGATCGGTGGTCACTGTCGGTGCCATACGTACACCTCTTCCGGTTCGGGTTCGAAGATGCGAGCCCGGTCGATGCCGGGCAGTTCGGCCAGCGCGCGAAATTCCGATGCCATGGCGACCCACTGCTCGGTCTCGGCGATGATGGCCGGTTTGCAGGAGATGGAGTCACGGACGACGGCGAAAGAATCGCTGGTCGAGACCAGCAGGGTGTAGAAGCCGTCGAAGGTTTCGTTCAGCAGCAGCAGCGCCTTTTCGAGATCGGCGCCACCGGCCAGCTGTTGAGCCACGAAACGCGCACCGACCTCGGTGTCGTTCTCGCTGTCGAATACCGTGCCGTGGCGTTCAAGCTGGTGCTTGATGCTCATATGGTTGGAGAACGACCCGTTGTGCACCAGGCACTGGTCGGTTCCCACGGAGAAGGGGTGTGAGCCCGCCGCGGTGACCGCCGATTCGGTGGCCATCCGGGTGTGGCCCACGCCTTGCCAGCCCTGTGCCTGCGGCAAGCCGAAGCCGTTCGCGAGTTGGGTGGGGTTCCCGATGCCCTTGAGGACCGTGAGATCGGAGCCGAAACCGATAACGCGGGCTGTGGGGTCACTCACCCGGACGGCCGCGACGAGTTCATCGGTGCCGAGTGGGCCGTGCAGCACCGTGGTCGGCGCCAGATCATGCGCCGTGATCGGCACACCGACTGTGGTGGAGAGGAGTCCAGCCCAAACCTCGGCGGCCATCGACGCGCCGAGTACCGACACGGTCGCGTGGCCGGAAGCCGACCAGGTCGGATCGCCGTAGACTGCGACTCCCGCCGAATCGGGTCCTCGGTCACACATTTGGTCGAGCATGCCGCTGAGCAAGGTGCCCAGTGACGGGTAGAGGGCAGGGTCACGCAGGTGAAGCCCGACGATTCCGCACACGATGCACTCCTTTCGATCGGGTCAGAACGCGGTGAGGTAGTGGTCGATCTCCCACGCGGAGACGGTGTTGTGCCAGGCGAAGAACTCTTCGCGCTTGTGCTGGGCGAAGTAGGCGCTGACCCCTGGTCCTGCGATGTCGAGTGCGCCGGTCAGCACCGGGTCGGCTTCGAACGCGTCCATCGCGTGCGCCAGTGTCATCGGGAGAATGTCCCCGCACCGATCGCCGGGGCGGCCCGGTTCGAGGCCGCTGTCGATTCCGGCGAGCCCGGCCGAAAGTGTGGCCGCCACGGCGAGATACGGGTTGGCCGCGCCGTCCGCGCCGCGCAACTCGACGCGGTTGCTATCGGGCACGCGCAGATAGTGGGTGCGGTCGTTGCCGCCGTAGGTGGCGTACCGCGGCGACCAGGTGGCGCCACTGGTGGTCGCCGTCGCGCCGATTCGCTTGTAGGAGTTCACGGTTGGCGCTATGACGCCTTGCAGTGCGCAGGCATGCTCGAGGATGCCCGCGACGAACGAGTACGCGGTCGCTGAAAGTCCGAGTTCGTTGGGGTCGTTCGGATCGGGAAACAGGGCCCGGTCGCCGTCCCACAGTGACAGATGCATATGCATGCCCGAGCCGGTGCGATCAGTGAACGGCTTCGGCATGAATGTCGCCGTCATGCCGCGCTTTTCGGCGATCATCGACAGCAGGTAGCGAGCCGTGATCACCCGGTCGGCAGTCGTCAAGGCGTCGGCGTAGTCGAAGTTCTGCTCGAACTGACCGTTGCCGTCTTCGTGGTCGCTCGCGTAATTGCCCCAGCCGAGACTGTTCATCGCCTGCGAGACCTCGGTGAGGTGGTCGTACATCCGGGTGACGTCGCGGGCGTCGTAACAGGGCTGATCACTGATATCCGCAGCGTCGGCAGTAGTCAGACCGCCGGAAGAAGTGCGGTTGACCAGGAAGTATTCGACTTCGGCGCCGACATTGACGGTGTATCCACGCTCGGCCGCCCGCGCGAGGGTGCGTTCGAGGATGACTCGGGGTGCGAACGGCCACGGCTTACCTTCGACATGCGGCGAGCAGTGCACGATCGCCAGGCCCGGCCGGACAAAGGGAATCGGGGTGAACGAGCGCGGATCCGGCACCGCGACCAGATCGGGATCGCGCGGCTCCTGGCCGATCATTCCGGCCGCGTACCCGGCAAACCCGACTCCATCACGCTCCAGTTGCCCGACCGCCTCGACCGGAACGAGTTTCGCGCAGGGCTTTCCGGACAATGTGACGAACAGGGCGAGGATGAACTTCGTATCGCTGGCCAGGGCCAGATCGGTCAGGGATCGCGTGGCGGCTATCGGTGCTGTGGTGGTGTCGAGCGACATCTGGTCTCCTGCTGGTGCGGTCTGGTTGGTATCGGGATCAGCGCATTTCCCCGGCGCCCTCGTAGGGGTGCCGGCTGAGCAGGGGCTTGCCCTCCGCGAAGCGTTCGTATCGGAAATCGGCCGGGTCGACGTTCGGTAGCCGGGTAGCGCCGTCGAGCAACAGATCCGACACCAGTCGTCCGACCGCGGGTGAGATCTTGAAGCCGTGTCCGGAGAATCCCGTGGCCAGGAACAGTCCAGGAACCGGAGCGGGGCCGATAATCGGGTTGTAGTCGGGCGTCACGTCGTACGCGCCGACATAGCTGCTGGTGACTCGAGGATCGGGCATCTGGGGAAGCCGGTTGTCCAGCTTGTCGATGACTTTCTCGATCGTGGCTTCGTCGGCCCGGTTGATGTAGCGGTCCGGATCGATGTATTCGGGCTCTGCGTGGTCACTGTTGCCGACCAGCAGTTCGCCGTTCGGCTCCCGGCAGATGTATTGCAGCCCAGCCAGATCCGAGAGAACCGGAACCTCGGGAGTCGGTTCACCCTGATCGACCAGGACCAGCTGGGCGCGCTGGGCGCGTACCGGGATATCGAGGCCGATGGTCGAACCGAGGCCAGGTGTCCACGGACCAGCTGCGAGGATCACGTGCTCTGCGTGGATTTGCGTACCGTCGGCCAGAACCGCACCGTAGACCTGGCCGCTCGGGCCCTGTCGCAGTTCGGTGACCGGTGTGCTATGGCGGATCTGCACTCCCGCCTTTCGTGCCGCCGCGGCGAACGCCATTCCGGTCATGTATGCCTCGCCGCGACCGCCGCGCGGTTCGTAGGCAAAGGCGGCGAAGTCGTCCAGGCGCAGACCGGGCCACAATTCGGCCATCTTGTCGTGTCCGATCATTTCGACCTCGACACCCAGCTCCTGCTGCATGGCGACATTCGCCTTCAGTGGATCGACGTTGTTCTCGCCGACGCCGACCACGTAACCGCATTGGCGGAAGGCCATATCGTCGCCGAAGATCTCGGTCGCCTGCTCGAAGACGGCCACGCCGTACCACGACATCGCGGCCAGCGAAGGGGTGCCGTAATGGCAGCGCACCACGCCGCTGGACTTGCCCGTCATACCCGAACAGAGCGTGTCGCGTTCGACCACCAGCACCTGGGTTTCGCCTCGGTCGGCAAGCGACCACGCTATGGACAGCCCTTCGAGACCCCCGCCGACGATCAGGAACTTGGTGGTTGCGGTCATTTCCCATCCTCTGCTGAGCATTCGACCCAAGAATTGGAGTATGCTGACATGAATCGATGTTGAATGTCAAGAAACAGTATTTCTGCATAGTCGCGTGCCCGGCACTCGCCGCGCCCCACGGCTGTCAATGCGGCACTGTCGCGATTCCGAGGGGTTCGATGCTCGATTTGCCTGCGGTGGAGACGATTTCGACGATGAGCAAATGGGCCGATCCCCGGAAGACGCCGGACCTGCCGTGGCAGATCACGCAATCGCCGCTGGTGAGTCTCGTCCGGTCGAGGCATCCGGAACCGCTCGCCACGAAGATGGCCATTATCGAGTCGGCGGAGCTGTGGATGTCGGCTCGCGTGATCACCCGTAGAGGTCACGGATGCGGTCGCGGCGGTTCGCTCGACCATCACGTTGAAGGCTTCTGTCGGTGCCGTGATCTCGCAGAATGGGCTGTCCTCACCCGCGAACGCGTATGGCACGAGTGGTGCGGCCCAATGATCGTGATCCGCGAAGTGAAGTGTGGTGCCGACGTTGCCGACAACGGTGAAGACTCGGTCGATGTCGCGCAGCGGAGAGAAGTCCGCGTCCTCACGCAGCGAAGCGACGCTGAGGCGCCAACTCGGCGTTCCGCTTTGTGTCGGTGTTCCGCGCACGATCTCGCTGGTCATTCCGTGCCGGTTGAACCAGGGCACCGATTGGCGATCGCGGCGTGCCACTGTTCGGATGGTTTCGAGCATGAGCGCTCCTTCTGGAGATCCGGGGCGACACACCGGGAGGCTTCCTGGGTTGAGGTATGCCGATATCGGGTTGCATCAAGGTGATACTATGTTTCATAGTAGGAAACTCGAGCGTCGCACCAACGGTAGGCTGCAATCGATCCGAGAACAGGAGCGCCCCGATGACTGACTCCACATCCGCGGATCGGAGGATCGCGCCGGCGGGGCATGGCGCTGTGGTCATGGGGCGTGGCACTCAGGAGCGGCGGCCGTTACTGCTCGGCGCGCGGCGTGGCAGTGCAAGTGGCTGGAGCCGGTATCGGCGACCCTCACCGGGGGGAATGGGCCTACTTCACAGCCGCGTCGAGTGATAGTCGGTTGCTTGCGATCGCCTTAATTGGTGTTCGGTATTCGGTACAAAGTTCCGAAAATATTCACCCCATTAGGTTGGCGCTATCGGCGGAAGACGATCCACGAAGCCGTTGGTTTTGCCAACGGTTACCCTGAGGAAGGCCTGCGGACTTGGAAGAATTCGAGCTCGACGACGATCGGCACCGGTTCGACGAGCGGGACCTGGTTGTCACCCCCGCGAAGTCCTACGCGGCGGGCGTACCCGCGGTGCTGGTGTCGTTACGTCGCGGCATGGAGCAGATGGGTGCCACTCGGACCGCGCGTACACTGCTGAAACTGAACCAGCCCGACGGTTTCGATTGCCCAGGCTGCGCATGGCCCGAAACGCCGGGACACCGCAAACAGGCCGAATTCTGTGAGAACGGAGCCAAGGCGGTGGCGGAGGAGGCCACCACCCGCAGGCTCGGACCGGAATTCTTCGCCGCCCATCCGATATCCGAACTGCTGCGACAGACCGACTACTGGCTCGGTCAGCAGGGGCGCTTGACTCACCCGATGGTGCGCTGGCCCGGCTCGACCCACTACGAGCCGATCGACTGGCACGGCGCGTTCGAACTCATCGCGGGAAAACTGCGGACGTTGCCCTCGCCGGATGAGGCGGTCTTCTATACCTCCGGGCGCACCTCGAATGAGGCGGCATTCCTCTATCAGCTGCTCGTGCGCTCGTACGGCACCAACAACCTGCCGGATTGTTCGAACATGTGCCATGAGTCCTCGGGCACCGCATTGACCCAGGCGATCGGGATCGGCAAGGGATCGGTGTCGGTGACCGACCTCGAGAGTGCTGATTTGATCCTCGTCGTCGGCCAGAACCCGGGTACGAACCATCCGCGAATGCTGTCGGTGTTGGAGAAGTCGAAGGCGAACGGCGCGAGAGTCATCGCGGTGAATCCGCTCCCCGAGGCGGGGTTGCTCCGATTCAAGGATCCGCAGCGGCTGCACGGTGTGCTCGGTGACGGGGTGGTGATCGCCGACGAGTTCCTGCAGATTCGCATCGGCGGTGACCAAGCGCTGTTCCAAGGCTTGGCGAAATTGCTGCTGGAGGCGGAGGACCGAAATCCCGGCACGGTTCTCGATCGCGCCTTCATTGATAGTTCGTGCGCGGGATTCGAGGAATACTGCGCGCACATCCGGGGGCTCGACCTGCGGAAGGCAGTCGAGGCGACCGGTCTGACCTCGGCGCAGCTCGAAGGCACCGCGCGCGCGTTGATCGACTCGAAGCGCACGATCATCTGCTGGGCGATGGGACTCACCCAGCAGGTGCACGGCGTTGCCACCATTCAGGACGCGGTGAGTCTGCTGCTGATGCGCGGGATGATCGGGAAGCGTGGGGCTGGAGTCTGTCCGGTGCGCGGGCATTCCAACGTCCAGGGAGACCGGACGATGGGCGTCTGGGAGAAGATGCCGGAGCGGTTTCTGGCCGCGCTGGACGCCGAGTTCGGTATCAAGAGCCCGCGTGCGCACGGCCTGGACGCGGTGGATTCGATCCGGGCGATGCGGGACGGGAAGGTCTCGGTCTTTGTGGGGATGGGCGGCAACTTCGCCGCCGCCATGTCCGATACCGAGGTGACCGAGGCGGCGTTGCGATCGTGTGCGCTGACAGTGCAGGTATCGACCAAACTCAATCGCAGCCACCTCGTACACGGTCGCACAGCGCTGATTCTGCCCTCGCTCGGGCGTACCGACACCGATATCCAGGAGACCGGCAAGCAGAAGGTGTCGGTAGAGGATTCGATGTCGATGGTGCATCTGTCCCGGGGTAGTCTGCCCCCCGCCGGACCGCAGCTGCGCAGCGAGGTCGCCATCGTGTGCGGGCTCGCGCAGGTGCTGTTCGGCGCCGAACATCCGGTGCCGTGGGGTGAGTTCATGAAGGACTACGACCGGATTCGCGACAGTATTTCCCGAGTCGTTCCGGGATTCGCGAACTTCAACTCTCGCGTCCGGCAACCCGACGGTTTCGAACTCCCGCATCCGCCGAGGGATGAACGGCGATTCGACACCGCGACCGGCAAGGCCACCTTCGTCGTCAACGAACTGCGTTGGGTGCCGGTGCCGCCCGGCAGGCTCATTCTGCAGACGATGCGATCGCACGACCAATACAACACGACCATCTATGGCCTCGACGATCGCTACCGCGGTGTGAAAGGCGGTCGGCGGGTACTTTTCATCGCTCCCGAGGACATCGCGGCACTCGGCTTCGCGGCGGGGGACCGGGTGGACCTCGTGTCGCACTGGACCGAGGCCGACGGCGGGTCGCGGGAACGCCGGGCCGAGAACTTCCGGTTGGTGCCGTACTCGACGCCCGCCGGAAACGTAGCGGCCTACTATCCTGAGACGAACCCGCTGATCCCACTCGACCACGTGGCGGACCAGTCGAATACACCCGTATCCAAGGCGATTCCGATACGCCTGGAACGACGTCCCTGATGGGACGCGTCACCGCCCGCAAGTCGATCACCAGGTTCTTGGAGGGTCGGCGTTCGACGCGATGGGACAACGTGGTCGTCGAGGAGCCGCTGGAGATACGGATCAACGGGAACCCGCTCGCGGTGACGATGCGGACCCCCGGCGCGGATTTCGAACTCGCACAGGGGTTCTTGTTGACCGAGGGGGCGATCGCCGACAGGTCCGACATCGTTTCCATTCGGTACTGCGGCAATCTCGATGATGAAGGTCGCAACACCTACAACGTTCTCGATGTCGAACTCGCACCCGGCGTCGAGCTGTCCGCTGCCGGGATAGAGCGCAACTTCTACACGACATCCTCCTGCGGGGTATGCGGCAAGGCGTCGCTCGATGCCATTCGGCTGCGCACTCGGCATCTACCGGAATCCGATCCGATCGTGGTGCCCGCGCATACGGTCGTCGGCCTGCCCGATGCGTTGCGGGCGGCGCAGAAGGTCTTCGAGACTACCGGGGGACTCCACGCGGCGGGGCTGTTCACGGCCGATGAGGGTGTGCTCGCCGTCCGGGAAGATGTCGGACGGCACAACGCGGTGGACAAGCTATCGGTTGGGCCGTCGAACGTGATCGGATTCCGTTGCAGATGGTCGAGGTTTTCTCCGCGGCCGATGCCGACCCGGCCTGGTTGATGTGTGATCGCCACCCCGCCGGGGCCGTGGCCTTCACCCTCGTCGAGCCGGACGGCTCGTGGACGGACCTGACCTTCGGCGAGCTCCGGGAGCGATCGGAGCGCTTCGCCGGTGTGCTGGCAGGGCTCGGGGTCGGTCGGGGTGACTGGGTGGCGACCCTGATGGGTAAGAGCGCCGATCTGGTGACGGTGCTGTTGGGCATCTGGCGCTCCGGCGCGGTCTACGTGCCGCTCTTCACCGCATTCGCCGCCCCCGCCGTCACCTCGCGCCTGGCCGGCGCTGACGTAAGGGTCGTCGTCGCTGACGCGGGCCAGGCCGCCAAAGTGCCCGAGGGGTCGTGGGCGGTCCTCGTGTCGGGGAGCGAGGCCGATGTGCCGGACGTGGGGCGACGGCTGGCGGATCGCCTCGCCGGCGCAGAGTCGGTGACAGGAAGCGCCGCGATCGGTGGCGATGGCGCGTTCGTGCACATGTTCACCTCGGGTACGGCCGGGGCCCGGAAGGGGGTTGTGCATTCTCTGCGCTACGTCGCGGGGTGGCAGGCCTACCTCGAGTTCGGGCTCGGGGTTCGCGCGGACTCGGTCTACTGGTGCGCTGCCGATCCGGGCTGGGCCTACGGCCTTCGTGCCATGGCCCACCGCTTCGCCTCCGAGGGAGCCGCGGTGATGATCGGTGAGATCAACGAGACCACCGGTCGCGAGCTCGCCGCCGAGCTCTCGGATAAACATGGCGTGCCCGCCGCGGCGCGCGCCCTGGATGTCACGCGCTCCGCCGATGTCGATGAGTGGATCCGCCAGGTGCACGCCGAGCATGGGCGCATCGATGTCCTGGTCAACAACGCCGGGATCATCCGTGACAACCGCGTCGCCAACATCAGCGACACCGACTGGCACGCTGTGCTCGACACGAGTCTGTCGGCCGCCTTCTTTTGCATCCGCGCGGCGTTGCCGTTCATGTAGGAGCGAAGCTACGGCCGCATCCTCTCGTTCTCCTCGATGAGCTGGCGGGGCAACTTCGGGCAGGCGAACTACGTCGCCGCGAAGGCCGGAATCGTCGGTCTCACCCGTACGATCGCCCTCGAAGGAGCCCGCCAGGGAATCACTGCTAATGCCATCGCCCCTGGACTGATCGAGACTCCGATGTTCGCTTCGATGGACGGCCGGGCTCGCGACAAGCTCGTCGCCAAGGTCCCGCTCGGCCACACCGGCGATCCCACCGACATCGCCGAGGCCGCTGCCTACCTCTGCTCTCCCGCGGCCGGCTACGTCACCGGCGGTGCCAGTAAGCATGATGGAATCACGATCTCGAACGTTCATGCCCAGCTCAACGCCTCACGAGTACGTGTCAGGGTGGCAGTGATCAGCTGGCGGCGGCTCGAGCGGGATCTGCACGATGCGGTCCAGCAAGGGCTCATTGCGCTCGCGCTCAACCCGCGTGGCCTGGGAGCGATGATGCCTGCCGATCTGCCACGCCTGCGGGCGCGAATCACCGAGATCGGGGACGGCCTGATCCGGGTGCTCGGTGAGCTTCGCGAGTGTCAAGGCCGCCAGCCAGTCATGAACACGATCGATCAGACTTCTGCAGAAGATGCAGAATCACCGAACATTAGCTGCGCTAGAGTGGGGTACGCGATCCGACCCACGGTATGGGCCAGCGTGGAGCGATCTTGAGGTGATCCCGTTGGTTACGCAAAACGAAATGAGTTTGCTGAGGGCGGGAAATGAGGGCAGCCTCCTAGGCTATCCGCGCGATGAGATCCGGGAGCGGGCCGAGGAGACCACGCGCCTGCTCCGAGAGTTGGTTCCCTGTTCGGCCTACCTCCTAAGCGCGTGGAACCCCCTCACCGGCGAGCATGTTCACCGGGAACTGGCGAGCGAGGGGTTCTCGAAAAGGGTCATCGAGCATATCAATGATGGCTTCGTGAGCGACAATCCCGCCTTCCCGCTACTGCACACGGGAACCTCGGGAGCGCTGCGATGGCGGGATATGGCTCGGGACTGGAATCTCGACTTCTCGAGGACGATCACTGCGGAGGAGTTCCTCATACCGGAGGGGTTTCATGAAGGGACGACCTTCTGCTTGTGGCTGCCGGATGGCCGGTACACCGGTTCCCTGCACATGGGCTGGTCGAAGCCCTCCGAGGCGACCGACGAGCGGCGGGAGACACTCGAGCGGTTTCGGGGACTTTTGGCCCTGGTGTGTGACACGCTCCGGACGCCGCAGACCCTCGTCGATACGCTCGCTCCCGGAGCCGGGGCGGTCGTCGTGTCGTCTCACGGGCTGGTCGCCGAAGTACCCGGGCACCAGACCGGGCCCAAATTGGCCGAAGACAGCGCACTGCTGCAGCTTCTCACCAGGCTGGGCGGGAGTTGGCAGCGCCGTAGTTTTCTGTGGCCGAAGCAGTCCGGGTCTTGCTGGAGAATCACGGTGGTCCCCTGTCCAGACGGTGTAGCTTTGGTGACTGCGGAGGCCGGACCGTGGCCATACGGCCTGACGCCCCGCGAGTTGGAGGTCTTGCATCTCGTCGCGCGCGGCTTGTCCAATCCCCAGATCGCCCAGCGGTTGTATGTAAGCGTGCGGACCGTATCGACCCACGTGGAGCACGTCTTGGCAAAACTGGCCTGCTCGACGCGCTCACAACTCGTTGCTATAGCGGTCGGTCAGGGGTTGCTCCTCGGCGAAGAGCCATGAGGGGGCAGTCTTCCCTTCAGAACAACACTTCGTAGCGTGTGCTGTCCTCGTACTCGCGAGGCAGGCGGCGCATGACATTGGAGTGCGCGCGAGACCTTGTATACGGCAAGGCGCGTCGGCAGTCGGCCGTGAGCGCGTGTGTGGGCGGCCCTACACAACAGCGCGGGGCACGGTCCGAAACGGCGTGCCGCCGGAAGGACTTTCGATCCGCTTGTCATCCCACGCCACATCCACCCCCCGACGGGCCAGCTTGCCGACATTCTGCGGCCGTGGTGGGGACAAGCTGACCTCGTCCCCACCACGACCTTGAACATCGCCTCTCGCTACACCAACTCGGGCTGGCGTCCCGTGAGGACCGCCACCCGGACTATCCCAGTGCGATGGCCGGCCGCCGGTGCGTCCACGGCGACGCCTCCTCAAAGCGTGCCGCCAGCCGCAGGACATCCGTCTCCCGGAAGCGCCTGCCGACGATCTGCATGCCCACGGGAAGGTTCCCTGAGGTAAATCCGACGGGAACACTGGCCGTCGGGTGCATCGACAGATTGAACGGCCATGTCAAGACCCAGCCCAGCCACGTGTGAACATGCTTGCCGGCAACCATGTCTGGGCCAGAGGACATTCCTTCGGCAGAAGGAGGCGGAACTGCGATGGTCGGGCAGACCAGGTAGTCGTACTTGTCCAGAACGCTCTGGACCTGGTCATACCAGCGACTGCGAGCGATGTCCATTTTGATGTAGTCGGCCGCCGACCTGGCGTTACCGAGGTCGAACATCTCGAGGGTGAAGTCACACATGCGCGACCGATTCTCTCGCGTCGCGTACTTCTCGAAGAGTGCAGTGGACAGCGACGCCCACTTGACCAGCTCGGCCTCATAGACCTCCTCGGTAACCTTGATCGGAACCTCTTCGACCTGGCAGCCGAGGTCACTCAATGTCGATACCGCCTTCTCGACGACCTCCCTGACTCGCGGGTCGACAGCCCAGCCCAGATCGGGTGAGTACGCGACCTTCGCGCCGCGAACATCGCCCTGAAGCGCGCCGAGCCAGTCCTCCCCTGTGTCCGGCAAGGAGAGGGCATCACGTCCATCTGGGCCCGCCCAAACCGACATCAAGAGAGCCGCGTCCCGGACGGTCCATGTCATGGGTCCGAAGTTCAGAAGACTCTCATAGTGAGTCTCCAGAATTCCAGAGGGGATTCGGCCGAATTGCGGCTTCAAGCCGAAGGTTCCGCAGCAAGAGGACGGGATCCGAATGGACCCTCCGCCATCGGTCCCCTCGGCAATCGGAGCCATAGCGGCAGCGACCGCGGCTGCGGAGCCACCCGACGACCCACCGGCGGTATGCTCGAGATTCCAGGGGTTACGCGTGGGACCGAAGACGAGGTTATTCGTGAATGGTGAATGCGCGAACTCTGGCGAGTTGGTCCGGCCGATTTGAATCGCCCCAGCCTTTTCGGATCGCTCTACGATGATTGCGTCCTTGTCGGGTATGTGACCCTTGAGCGCCCACGACCCGAACGTCGTCTCGATTCCCTTCGACTCGGTGATGTCCTTGATCGCGATAGGCACACCGTGAAGAGGCCCCAGTTCTGCGCCGGAAGTGACCGCAGCCTCCGCTTCACGAGCCTTCGCACGCGCTCGCTCGTGAAGTGTGAAGCAGTAGGCGTTTACCTGAGGGTTGACGCGGTCGGCTTGATCAAGAAAAGCATCCACCACCTCGACTGGCGAAAGGATCTTCTGCCTGATCTTCTGCGCCAATTCCGTGGCATCCATCAAGCAGATCTCATTCAGACCCATGGCACTCTCTTTCTAGGTAAACAGGCAATCAAATGTCCACGACTCGTAAACGTCCGATCGCCTTGGTCGTCGTCAGCTGGCAGAGATTCGTATCCGCCGAGGCAGCTGCCCGAGCGGTCCTTTTATCTGCTCCATGCCGACACTCGTAGGATCTCTGCCTGAGCACGCCGAGGCCATACGTCAATCGACCGATTTTGTGTGACCCGAAGTCTGCCCCGACTAGCCTCCGTCGGTGTCGCGGCGGCGGTGCATTCGCTCCATCTCCGTGCGTCGTATCGGGACGGCGCTGCGCCGTGCCGAGTTGCCGATTTCGAAATTCGCGTGTTGCCACCTGTCGCCGCAATGTGGGCTCTTTCTGCAGCGTGGCGAGATGGCAGGGGCGGAGTCGGCTTCGGTACTGCCAGACGCTGGTAGCTGGCGGCGGTTTTCCGCAACTGGGTCACGGCAATTCCACCCCCGCCCAGGTCGGCCCCGCCCCGAGCGTCGTAGCGGGGAATTAGAACCATCGGCAGCCTGACCGGGGGCAACGCCGGGGCCAACGCCGACCTCGAAACACGCCCTCGCCGACTAGATCATCATCACGCCCGTCCAGCATTTAGTTTCAGGTCAATATCGCGGCGACTGCAAGTACCTGAAGGCCAGCCGCACGTCTGACGTATTCCACCGAAGTGTCAGGCAGCGCTACGACAGCTACGGCCGAAGTTGATCAAGCGGCCGCGGCAGGGGCGGCAGCATGCACATTGCCGACTTCTCGGTCGGGATGCTCGGCGCCAACGGCATCGTCGGAGGTGGTTTCGCCATCGCCGGCGGAGCGGCGCTCTCCTCACTGCTCCTTAAGCAGGACCGGGTCGCATTGTGCTTCTTCGGCGAGGGCGCGATCAACCAAGGCGCGTTTCACGAAGTCTCGAACATGGCGGGATTCTGGAACCTGCCACTCGTCCTATTTGCGAGAACAACCACTGGGCGATGTCGGCCCGACTCGAGGAGATGACAGCCGGAGGCGATCTTGCTGGTTGCTCAGCCGCCTACGGGTTCCCGGGCACACAGGTGGACGGGATGGACGTTGTGGCCGTGCGGGTCGAGGTGTCGCGCGCCGTCGAGCGTGCCCGTTCCGGCGGAGGGCCATCGCTCGTTGTTGCTGACTGCTTTCGCTTCGAGGGTCACTTCTCGGGCGACCAGATGCTCTACCGCGACAAATCAATCCTCGAGTCGTGGCGCGACCGCGGACGGCTGCTGCGCGAGCGGCTGCTCACACATGGCTTCGCCGACGAGAACGAGCTCGCGACCATCGAGCGTCGATGCGACGACGAGGTGCTCGACGCGCTCCAGTGGGCCTACAGCGCGGCCCTCAACGAGGCACTGCGCGAAGACATTTCGGCACCGTAGTCTTGGATCCGGTCGAGCGTTGTCGTCGCCCATTCTCGATGGAAGGCAACGCCGATGTAAAGCCCAGCCCGGGCCTCCACGAGGTCGCTGGCGAACAGGGCGGGGAACTGATACTCGAGCACGTAGGCCGCGGGGCACCGAAGGTGACCTCGTCGCGTGGTTGCCGGAGCAGAAGATCGTTGGCCACCGAGGTCGATCGATACCCGGTCAGCGAAGGTCAAAGTTGGCCGCGTGAGTCCGGGAATCGTCTCATTACCCTTTGCGAACCGGGGAAAGTGAACTCGCTGGTCCAGTCCTCGAAACCCCGATCCAGGATCACGGCCACAGTTGCTCGTGCGAGACAGTTATGCCTGCCATGAACGCGGACGCGCCGACCGCCCGCACCGCATGGTAGTGCGAGAGCGCCGAATAGCGTACCGGCTTGTCTGTGTACTGACGAAGCTGATCGATTCAGCGCTTCGCTGCCATCGGTGCGGCAGAGCCCGAAGCAGAAGAGAAAGTCCTCTCCTTCGATTGCTCCAATGTTGGGATCGTCATCCGCGGTGTGGGCGTACACGCCGTCGGCGACTATCCCGAGCTGTTCGGCGCGGTCAGCGAGATCGGTCGTGGACGCGAGAGGACCGGACTTCAAACGAAACTACAGACGGTCATAAGCCCTGAGAATGTAGCTATCGAACTGCTATCGGGGCTGCGGATGGGCCCTGTCGCGATGACTATAGGCCCATTCGTGTTATGCAGATTGGCGTCCAGCCTCAGCCGAGGCTGAAGGGTTGTCCCCACAGCGTCACCCAGGTGGTAATGCTCTCAGTCTCGACGTGCACGCTGACGAACGAACGCGCCTGGGCGTAGCCTCCGCAACCGTTCAGACCGATGGTCTCATCGGCCCACGTCACCGAACCCGACGTGCCCTTGAACGCATTACGAGTCTTGTGCGTCTCGTTACCGAAGTCATCGGCCTGCTCCAAATCGAGCACATAGAACGACTTCGTCTGGCCGGGGCCGAGCGAGAGGTTACCGCCCGAGTTGGCGCCCACGCCGCCGGTGACATTCTGCCCGTCGCTCCAGTCCACATTGCCGTCCACACCACCGGTGGCGCCGCCTCCGGCGATGTTGACCCGGCACCCGACGGTGTAACCGGGGAAAAGAGCTCCGCTGGTGGTGCCGGAGAGCTCGACCTGCGCACTGCCGGAGACCCACGCGTTGCGGTGCAGCGGCGTCGCGCCCATGGACGGGTTGATGTTCGCCGACTCGCCGACCAGCCGGATGGTCACGACGGTGCCGTCCGACAGCGTCTTGGTGAGCTCGCCGCCCGGCAGCGGGACGAAGGTGTCGGCGTTGGCCGCACCCGTGGAGAACAGGCCCATGGCGATGGTGGCAGCGGCGCCGACGCCGGCCATCCGCGCCAGGTTCTTACGGTTGATCATGGTTGGTATCCCTCGAGGGTTGAGTCCGCTTCAGCGGGAGGATGGTTCGTTGGATTCGACAGACGTCAGCCGATGCTGAACGGCATCCCGTAGAGGGTGGTCTTCGAGTAGTGATCGCCGATGATCTCGACGACCGTGTACGAACGCGCCTGCGCGTAACCCGCGCAGCCCTGGATCTGAATCTCGGCATCCTGGTACTCGACGGAGTACACACCCGGCTTGAGGATGTCCTTGTAATCGATCTGAACGAACTTGACCTCGCCGGGGCCGAGGTTGACACCGATCGAACCGCCCGCGCTCGCGCCGCCGAGGTTCACGCTGCCCGACACTCCCGCGGAGATCGCGTCGTCGGCGATGCTGACCTGGCAGCCGACGATGTAACCGGTGCTCAACTGGGACGCACCGTGCGTCGAGGAGTTGTTGGTTCCGGGGTTCCCGGTCGGACCGTTGTTCGGGCCGATCTCGCCCTCTGGGGTGACGGTCACGTCGGCGACCGCGTTGCCCGACACCCAGACCACGCGACCGGCGCCGTTGGCAGCCAGCGACGGCGAGATCAGGGCCCGCTCTCCGTTCCGGGTGATCGTCACGCCCGGCCCCACCTTCTGGCCGTCCGGCAACGGCACGAAGGTATCGGCATCGGCGGCACCTGTCGAAAGCAGGCCCAGGGCAACAGCCGCGGCAGCGCCCACGCCCGCGACGCGGGCACGGCGGCGCAGACCTTTGGTGCGGTTCTCATTCATACATTTCCTCATCACATGGTGCGTGGAGTTATCCCCGCTGTGGTTGCAAATTACATATTCGCGACAACTATTTCCGCCAGCGATCCTCCATCTGCGCGGCGATACAACCCGGCTGTCACCGAGGCGTCAGATTCGGAAACTAGCCAGATAGATTTCTGATGCGACAGTCGCCGAGATTGAATGACGAATGTATGCCAAAAGAGCCACGAGTGCGGGATCTCTTATCGAGCCGATTCGCTGGCGACGTCAATCGAATTTCAGGGCCATAACCTTCCGTGGCGGGCTTGTAGGGTTTCCCCATGCCTTACGCGCTTGAGTCGGTCCGCTCACTCGGCGCCCATTTGTCCGATCAGTTTACTTTGACCTGGATTGAGCCAACCGGCTACAGCCTTCCAATCGGCTGCGGTCATCCGACGATAATCACATTCTTCTCGCCGGATGTGAAGTATGTGAAAGCCTTGCTTCTCGTCCACTTCTCCTAACGGCATCCTTCCGCTCATGCAGTTCATGGAGAGTTCTCCATAGTTTCCTCGTAGTGGAGGTCCACTTTTGCTCGAGCTCCGCCGCCCGCAATGCTGGTATTTCCCTCTCGACTTCGTTCTCTGCGTGCGCGGCACGGTCGACCAGTTCCGTCCAGAGACCGAAATCCCGATACAACTCATATTCGCTAGTTCGCTCCATCGTAATCTCCTTGACATTTATTGCCCTGTTTCAACCCCCTCAACTCGTCCATCATCCGAATTAATGCTCTCGCGTCGGTTTGTTCGCGTTGCTTCCGCAAATAACGCAACCGTCGATTTCTACACGGCTATTTGTCAATGGTGAATGCGCGAACTCTTGGCGCTCTCTTTCTATGTAAACGGCAATCAAATGTCCACGACTCATGAACGCTCGGTCGCCTTGGTCGTCGTCAGCTGGCAGAGATTCGTATCCGCCGAGGCGACAGCCCGAGTGGTTCGTTGATCCGCTCTTCGCCGACACTTGTAGGATCTCTGCCTGAGCACGCCGAGTCCATACGTCAATCGGCCGATTTTGTGTGACCCGAAGTCTGCCCAGACCAGCCTCCGTCGATGTCGCGGCGGCGGCGCTTTTCGCTCCAACTCGGTGCGTCGTATCGGGACGGCGCGGCGCTGTGCCCGATCGCCAATTCGCGAAGTCCGCAGGTACCGCCTATCAGCGCAATGGGCGCTCTTTCTCCAGTGTGGCGAGGCCGGACGCGGCAGAGTCGGCTTCGGGTACTACCCTTCGGGTACTACCAGACGCTGATAGATGGCGACGGCTTCCTCCCTGATCTCGGTGCCAGCTTGCCCACGCTCGCAGTGGTGAGAGGTGACCCAGGGGGCTGCCGCAGATGGCCGTCATCGCGAGCCTTCCGCCATCGCCGCCCGACCTCACCGGTGGCATCAATGAGGTAGCGGTTCTGAGCGCAATCAGCGAGCAGGCTGCCACACTGATGGATGGTGTTCCGACCGCCTACTACTATCTGCTGGCGCATCCCGACTTCGACAACTACGACCTGTCGAGCCTGTCGGTCGCCAGACCGTGCCGCGGCGGCCCAGTCGGTCGAGTTCACAGAGCGAACGGGCTGCCCCGTTCATGAGGTCTGGGAGGTGACCGAACTGGCTGGTGTCATCAGGGCCAATTCCGTGGTCGGCCCCAACAAGCCTGGGATGGTCGCCATCCCTTTCCCGGCAATGGCGGATCGTCGACGCAAAGGATACGAGCAGTAGGGATGCCTGTAGGGGAGCACGGAGTTGATGTTCCGGATGATGCTGGGCTACTACGGCAACCTGGCTGCGACGACGGGCACCATTGAGCCGGGTGGCTGGCTCCAGACCGGTGATATCCCGACGATGGACGACGACGGGTACTTCACCATTGTCGACCGCAAGAAGGAATGATCCTGACTGCCGGTTTCAACGTCTATCCCGCGGAGATCGAGCGCGTACTGTGCATGCGTCCCCGCAGTCGCTCTCGCTGCCGTGGCGGCCACGCTGGTGGACGCCGGGTCCTCGGACCGGTGCGAAGACCTCACGAGCCGAACTGATGGCTTGGTGGCGCATAGTCAGAATGCTGCTCGCGCAGACTCTCCAGCCCGAAAGCCGGAGGCTGCCCTGGTTCGGCCAGCCGATGAGCCTGAGCTCGATGGCAACCGCCCGGTTCATGGAAACGTGGGCGCACGGCCTCGACGTCGCCGAAGCTATGTGCCTTGCTCCATGCCGACCGACCGCGTGCGGCATGTCGTGCATCTCGGCGTCCGGGCTCGTACCTTCGCGTTCCAGGCCCACGGCCTTGCGGTCCCTGAGGACGACGTGTTCGTGTCTCTCCGACTGCCCTCCGGCAACGTATGGGAGCACGGCTCTCCGGGCGCGGACAACACTGTCCGCGGCTCAGGAATACGACTTCGCGTTGCGGGTCACCCAGCGCCGCCATCGCAGCGATCTGGACCCTGTCACGAAAACGTGCCCAGAAATGCTCCCAGTATTTCTTGTGTTCGTCGGCGCGAGCCTGTTCGTCAATGGAATCTGGATGTGGCGTTCCACCACGATGGATTCCTCGATTCAGCTGGCTGGCAAAGACATTGCAGTTGTCAACTTGTTCACCGGGCTCCTCGGTGCAGTGATCATCACGTTGATTTTGGCGAAGAGCCCCGACACCGCGAGCGCGGCACCCGCTGCCTACATCGGACTGTTCGCACTGACATATCTGTGGGTGGGTGCCAACCAGTTCACCGGAGCCAGCGGTACCGCACTCGGGTGGTTCTCACTCGTGGTGACGGGGATCGCCCTTCCCATTGGCATCCATTCGCTGTCGATCGCCCGCGGTACCTTCGACCACTGGATCGCGGTCAGCTGGTTCGCGTGGGCCGGGCTGTGGTTCCTGTTCTTCCTTACCCTTGGACTTGGCAGACCCCTTATCCGCGCCACCGCGCCACCGCGCCACCGCGCCACCGCGCCACCGCGCCACCGCGCCACCGCGCCACCGCGCTGGTCGCAGTAGCCGAAGCGATCGGCACCGCACTCGTTCCAGCGGTCCTCTTGTTCTCCGGAGTGATTCAGGCGTGATACCAGAGTGAAGACGAACTGAATATCGACCGAAGACACCTCGGCGACAGTCTCTTAGCTGCCGCCCCCAAATTCGCCGTGGCGGGCGAACTCAGGAGCCCGTTGCAGGACACCGCGGAGTCACCGGCGTGCCGCGGGTCCACTCAGCGGTGTTCTTTTGCATGGAACCTCGCAATCGGGGCACGGGTCCCCTTCCTGTTCCACTCGGGGACACACTCCAGTGGCTGGAACTCGCGCGAGGCAGTGTCGGTGACACTCTCGACGTCTTCGAGCAAGGTGGCTCGATTGTCGTCGACGTGATCGTGCACCCCGATGTCTACGAGCTCACCGACATCGGCGCCAGCCGCCCGGCGCGCGAACGCTGGACCGTCGACATTTCGACCGCGAAGTCCGTCAAGACCTGCTGAACGATCGCCCGCAGGTTTTCCTACCCATGAAAGATCGACTTGCCCGAGGGCCCATACCGGTACGGATACACCGCCGGCCCGCCTCTCACACACAATGGCCAGTCCGATGCCTCCGATTCGGCGCTGGGGTGCATCGGCACACGTCGCGCTACTGGATGGGCACCTCCGACGCGGCGCTGTACTCCGAAGTGGCGACAGTCACCGCAGCCGTTGTCCAGCATGCGCATACTCCTCGGCCCGCGCCGCTGCGACGATGTTGAGCATGCCAAGGGCTTGACCACCGGAATCCGCGATCATCTGGCGGAGATCGCACAGCCGACGTCTGCAGAAGACGATCTCGAAGATCACCGACTCCGTGGCCAGCGAGGATCGGTTCGGCACTCATCGGTCGGTCGTGGCGCACCCATGCCGCGCTGGCGAACCCGCCCTGATCGGCCACTGCCGAGCGCAGTAATGCCACACTCTCGCCTCGGTACGCCCGTTTGCGCAATATCGGTCAACTTACGGATTCCGGGGGCCAGGTACAACTGCCATGCTGGATACATCGTTCTTTTGTGGATGTTCAGAAGGAGGCCAATGATGAACTCGATGTTGCATTCTGGTGCCGACCTCGGCGGCACCTGCGGCTTTGCCGTTGTATTCGACAGCGACGGACGTTCACCGATAGGTCCCCTGGATCGGCGCGGTAAGGATCGTGGAGCGCAGCGCCGCCCTTGGAGGCAACCCTGTGAGGTAGTGAGCGATGTATATACACGGATATGCGTCAGTGATCACTGAGCAGGCCGCACAGCCTTCGTCGAACAGGGCGGTGCCGTTATTGGAGCCCGAACATTTGCTTCAGGCGATTTCGGGACGCTGTGACAATACGACACCCCTTGTTGGTTGGGCGCGAGATCTCAGCGACCTGCACGCCGAACTAATACATTTCAAGCTGGACCGCGAGCTTCAACGAGTCGGCATCACTTGTGAGCAAGTCCGGGCACGAATCGAGGAAGTTGTCGATGATATCAATGTGTGGGCGGCACGCTACGTACCGCGCACGAAAGGCGCGCGCAAACATACACACTCGTTGGGCCAGGTGATCAACCACATCGCAAAGACCTTCGCGGAAGCGTGGTGGACAGTTCTGCATTCAGCGGAAGCCGAAAAGCGGCACCAAGCATGGTTTCACCTGGGCGAAGCTCGCGAAGGATACGCCGAAATGGTGGACCAGATCCGGGAACGGCGCCTCCAATTGCCCTTGGGATGGAGGGGAATCGGATGACGCAGGATGGTTAGGAAACCCTGAGAACTGTCGTCTCCTGCAGGCCGTGCACGCGACAGAACGATCAGAACTGCACACCGCTCCAGTCCGGAAGGACTGGAGCGGCGTGCGGTTATGGTCAGTCTGTCGCGTGCACGGTATGTACGAGACTTCAAGGGCAACGCTGAGCCCCAATTGACATCATCAGTGCGCCGAGGCCCAATACCGCGGCAAGGCTGCAGGTGCTGCTTCGTCGTACCAAGCGAACGAATCCCGCAACGGGCAGCGCTGAAACATACTCCGGTATCCGCACCGGCGAATCAGCGGGCTCGCTGACCAGTTCTTCCGGTATCGGGTAGCCGAGGGGCCCTTTCCGGCCGGGTCGCGTCGGACCATATGGCCGTGGTCGTCGGTTGACAGCCCGGTGCGCACGCAGCAGTGGGCGCGGGGTTTCAAGATCACGTCCATCGCCATTGTCGACACAGTGGTTGCGGCGGAATGAGTTTGGTCCAGAAATCGTGCCGTACTGCGTCCCACAACTCGTTCATTTTCGGAAGGAGTTCTCGCGCTCGTGCGAGATCCGGAAACTCCTCGGGGCCGAAGGACACGATCGGCGTGGCGCCGGATATCTCATGGACGGCGACGATAGAGATCAGCTGGCCTTGAAACGGACGCCATGTCGCGCGCAATCCGTCGGCTTCGGTTCGTCGCATATCATCCATGTTTTGTTTCCAACTCGTCGACTTTTTTCAGGGCGTTTTCGACCGTTGTCAAGGCCGATCTCCTGTTGATTCTGATTGCACAAAGCTATCGATCGGTTCCGGCACCGGCAGCGGTGAGAAAACGCAAAAATCCCCATATTCGCAATTCATAGGCATATCGGGCGGTGTGGTCTGCGATTGGGAGCACCTGGCGGCGCTGTCCAGCGCGGGCGCCGCCGTGCTGCGGCGGGAACGGCGGACGCTGATCGACTGGAGCAATTCCGCACCCACTCGACCGCATTCTGCTCAGGTGCGGTAAGTGTGGGCAACCATTGCCGAACGAAGGTGCCATAGCCCGCTCGCCTCGGTGGGATCGAACCCTGTGAGTTGACCGATCCGCTTGAGCCGGTAGTCCACGGTGTTGGTGTGTACGTGTAGCTGCCGCGCAGTGCCCTGCCGGTTCAGGTTGTGCGCGATATGGACCTGCAGGGTCTCCAGCAGTTCTGGATGCTCATCCAGTGGATCGAGCAGCGACCCGAGATATTCGCGGGCGGGGCCGGGGCGGGTGAGCTGGTATTCCAGAGCCAGGTCGTCGAAGCGATACAGACCCGGCACTGACCGCAACCGGGTGACCATGTCGAGTAGTTGGTGGGCTTGATCGGCAGCGGTGGGCACGGTGTCGGCGGGGGCGGTGACCACGGTGGCGGTGATGTGCACGCGGGCCGCCCGCGACAGATGCCCGATCAGTTCCTTCAGGGTGCCCTCGGTGATGTGATCGGCGGGGATGAGCAAGGTGCCGCCATCGATCGACAGCAGCGACAGCACGGTGTCGTCGCAGCGGGTAGCCAGTTCCGCCTGCACGCGCCGGAGTTTGCGTCGGGCAACGACTTTCGCGTCCAGCATCGGGTTGGACTCGTCCGGGTGGGACGGAATGGCCAGGGCGATTACGCGATAGCGGTCGGAGATGTCGATGCCACACTCGCGGGCCATGGTGGAGGTGGGGTGCCCCCCGAGCAGCGCCGAGGTGAGCGTGTGCACCGCGGTGTGGTGCTCCGACACAACCGCGCGCAGTTCGCGCACATAGGCCACCGACACCGCCGTGGTCATGGTGTCGAGCATTTCTACGACGAGTTTGGCGCCGTCGAGGATACTGTGATAGTCGGCCATGCTGGGGGTGAGCATCGGCTCGGTGTCGTCCGAGCCGGAGGCGCGGTGCTGGGCCAAGGCGGGGGACACCACCAAGTCGAAGCCGATCTTGAAGCCCTCGTGGATAGCGTGGTGAATGGTGCCAATGGGCACGCCTTCGCGAGCCCATTGCGCCGCAGCGTCCTCGAGCCGCCCGGTCTTCTCCGGAATGTTGCTGCCGTCCAGCATGCTGACTGCCAGCTCCAAGCACACGCGGGTGATGACCGTGATGTCGCCGTGGATCGCGTCACCGGGCAAGGTGCCGCAGGGGGCGACGGTTTCGACGAAATGCCCGACCATCTGCCGCGACAAGGCCCGAACGTCTTTCAACGGCAACGACATGGGCCGGCCGGATACTCTGAGCCCTTCCCGGCGGGGAGCGGTGACAGACATAGTCGAACTTCCTTCCATCCCCGTTAACTGCACTATTGCACCAGCGTAACCAGAACAAGATTCGTGAGAACGGCTTACTCCGAGTCACGTGAAATTTCAGGAGGAGCGGTCGACAAGCGATAGTGATAGTTCACAACGACGGTTGCTGAACTGCCACTGATGTGCCGAGATGCCGGAGAGCAGCGAATCGCACACGACCCGGGAAGTCGCCGAAACAAGCCCCACCGGCGAGATCGAACGTGGATCGTCCCTCAGTTATCGAGCTGGGACATGAGTGCCTGGCGGCTGGCGTCGACGTGGCGCCGCATGCAGAGTTCGGCCCCGATGCCGTCCTTGGCAATGATCAGTTCGAGGACCCTGTGGTGCTCGCGTTCCGACTCGAGGGATCGGCCGGGTTGCGCGAGAGACGTTTTCACGAGTCGTGAGTAGGCGAGCTGGTTCATCAGGAGTCGGTAATGGGTGGCCAGTTTGCCGTTGTCCGCACCGGTTATGAGGATCTCGTGGAAGTCGTGGACAAGCTGGGCGTAGCGTTCGATATCGCCGAGAGCGACAGCCTGGTCGGCGTCCCGGACGTTCTCCTTCATAGCGGCGAGTTCAGGGGTGTCACCCCGGGCTGCCATCAGTCGCGCGGCGCCGCCCTCGAGGAGTTGTTTCATCTCGAAAAGCTCGTTGATTTCGCGCCGCGACGGGACCGAGACGAATGTACCGACGCGGGGCCGGACTTCGACGAGACCTTCGATCTGCAGCTGTTTGAGGGCCTCGCGGATCGGTGTCCGGCTGATCCCGAAGGTCTCGGCGAGGGACACCTCGGACAACGACTGTCCCGGAGCGAGTTCGCCGGAGATGATCATCTCCCGCAGCCCCTGGGCCACGCGTTCTTGCAAATTGCTAGTTTCCAGCTTCCGTGACCGCACATCGGCCATCGTTGCCCCCTCGACTCGCGCCATGCATCTTGCATGGCAACGGTACAGTGCCGCGAGCGAGAAGGAGCGGACGGCACAGCGGAGGTGTCAACTGAACTGGATGTGTGCCCGTACCGTCGAGGGGTCGGCCGAGACCCAGCTGCGGGATCGGGCGTATTCGATCATTTCAGCGAACTCGTCATGCCATCCGGTGGCGACCATCGCACGGGCAGTGTCCACCAGCCAGTCGATCGACAGCCAAACGTGGTCTCCCACAACGGTCCCTGCCCCGGCTCGACGCATCGCGGCATCGATTCGAGTCGGATCCCACCCGGACGGCGCGGTAACGTGCAAAGCGGTACAGTCGGTGGCCTCGACCAGGGTTGGGATCCCGTCGGTGGCAATTGCTACATACATGCGGCCGCCTTTCAATAATTCAGATGCCCAACGGGACCAGCTGTGCGCCGTCGAAGAACTGCCCTCCGGCGTATACCAGCGGTTCGGCCTCGGTGCTGCACGCGGCCAGGACCGATCCGAAGAAGACGGTGTGCGTCGAGGTGCGGACTCGCTGGGTGATGTCGGCCTCGAGGTACGCGCAGGCACCGGCGATCACGGGGTTGCCGAAGTCGCCGAAGTACCAGTCGATGCCCGTGAACTTGTCGGCCGCCTTGGTGGCGAAGACCTTAGCGACCGGCAGTTGGTCGTGAGCGAGGAGATTGACTGCGAACCGGTCGGCCCGGAACAGCACCTCATGGGTGGACGACGTCTTGGCCACGCAGATCAGTACGACCGCCGGTGACACTGTGACACTGCTGAAGGCGTTGACCGCCAGACCACGCGGCTGATCCTCGGCGGTCGTGGTCACGATACTGACGCCGGTGACGAACTTGCGGTGAAAGTCGCGGATTTCCTTGTCGGACACGATCTTCGGCGTTCCGGTAGGGCTCATCACGACTCCCAGAGATTGACGACGCCGAGACTCACGAACAGGTCCGCCCCGTCCCACGACACCCATTCCTCGACGACCTGACCATCGACGAAGCGTGCGAACGTCATGCCGGAGGTGGTGATTCTCCGACCGGTGACAGGCAGGTCGTGGAAGGGTCCCGTGTGGGTTCCGGTACTGCTCCAGTGCACGGCGACCAGGTCGCCGTCCTCGGCGATGTGTTCGATGGTGGTGCGCAGGTCCGGGAAGGCCTCGCGTGCGCTGTGGATCGATCGGATCAGGGCCACGAGATCAGCGGTGGACCTGGTCGTGTGCCTGCGGTACGTGGGGGCGAGAAGGGTTTCCAGAACGGTGGTATCGCCGTGGTTCCAGGCCGCGTCCCACACTCGCGCGATGTCGGTTTTGTGTGTACTCATCGTTCACCGCATCACGAACGGGTCCGCGGCCGGTGAGTCGTCGGTGTTGACCCAGACACTCTTGGTGCGCGTGTACTGCTCCATCACGGCGAAGCCGTTCTCCTTGCCGAGTCCACTGGACTTGAACCCACCGAGCGGAGACATCGGCGACAACGCCCGGTACGTGTTGATCCACACGGTGCCGGCCACCAGACGGGCCGCAACCCGATGCGCGCGCCCGACATTCGAAGTCCACACCCCGGCAGCGAGGCCGAACGTGCTGTCGTTGGCGATCCGAACAGCTTCTTCATCGTCATCGAAGGGAATGATTCCGGCGACCGGTCCGAAGATCTCGTCCTGCGCGATTGTCATGTCGTTGCGGACGCCACTGAACAGAGTGGGCTGGTAGAACCATCCGGGCAGTGGGTTCCCCGCTGGATCATTCGGCCGCGCGCCTCCCACCTCGAGGGTGGCGCCCTGTGCGATCGCGCCCGCGACAAAACTCTCCACCCGGTCGCGGTGCGCTTCGAATGCCAGCGGTCCGATCTCGGTGCTTTCATCGAGGGGATCACCGACAACGATGGTGCGGGCGCGGTTCGCGACACGTTCGAGGATCTCGTCGTGGACGTCGCGGTGTACGAGGACTCGTGATCCGCCGACGCAGGTTTGGCCGGCGGCCGCATAGATGCCGGCAATGATGCCGGTCGCGGCGTTGTGGAGGTTGGCGTCGGGAAAGACGATATTCGGTGACTTGCCGCCGAGTTCGAGGGTGACCGGCACGAGGCGCTCGCCGGCGACGGCGGCGATCCGGCGTCCGGTTTCGGTGCCGCCGGTGAAGGCGATCTTGTCGACACCGGGGTGCCGGGTCAGCGCGTCACCGGCATCGGCTCCGTATCCGGTGACGACGTTGACCACGCCGTTGGGAATCCCGGCCTGCTCCACGAGTGGCATCAATTCCAGCAGTGACGCCGAGGTGTGTTCGGATGGCTTGATCACGATTGTGTTACCTGCGGCCAGCGCCGGGGCCAGTTTCATGGTGGTCAGCAGCAGCGGCGAGTTCCACGGGCTGATGGCCCCGACGACACCGACGGGTTCGGCGAGGGTGTAGTTCAGGATCGCCGGGTTCAGCGCCGGGATGACGTCGCCCTGGACCTTGTCGGCGATACCCGCGAAGTAGTAGAACCACTCTGGCAGCGTCGCGAGCTGGCCGCGCATCTCGCGCAGCAGCTTGCCGTTGTCCTGGGACTCGGCGCGAGCCAGCAACTCCGCGTTCTCCCCCACGAGGTCCCCGAGTCGGCGCAGCAGATGGCCGCGTTTGGTCGCGCTCAATGACGACCATGCGGGTGATTCGAAGGCTTTCCGCGCAGCCTGGACGGCAAGATCGATGTCCTCGGCGGTACCGCGGGCCGCGTAGTAAAGAGGTTGGCCAGTCGCGGGATTGATGCTCGGGAAGGTGTCGCCGAGTACCGCGTCGCGCCATTGGCCGTCGATGTAGTGTTGTCGGACGATCTTGTCGGTCATGGGGTCTCCGTGAGGTTTTGGGATTCGGCCAGATGATTGCGGATCGCGGCGGCGAGTTCGGTGGGCCGCTCGAGTGGGAGCAGATGCGCGGCGTCGTCGATGATGCGTGCCCGGGCGCCGGGAATGCGCGCGGCGAGACGGTGAGTCATCGCCGGGGTGGAGCCGCCATCACGGTCGCCGGTCACGACGAGCGTCGGCACGCTGATATGCGCTGTACGCGGCCACAGTTCTCCGTCGGCCTCGGCGAAGACGCGATAGGCCGCCAGGTACGAAGTGCGGTCGTTGCCCAGTAACGTCGTCAGAATCGTGTCGGGAAGTTCGGGGCGGGTGGCGCGCAACGATGGCCCGAACCACCGATCGACCGCGGCGTGCGCACTGGCCTCGAACGACTCTGCCGCGCGCTCGTATCGCCTCCGCACGGCGAGGCGTTGTTCGTCCGATCGATCCGCGACGGTGCTGACCAGGGTCAGACTGCGGACTTTGGCCGGGTATTCGATACCGATCTCCTGTGCGACGAGACCGCCGAGCGAGAAGCCGACGAGATGGACGGGCTCGTCGAGGGCCTCGACGACGTCGCGAGCGAGGTCGCCGAGGGTGAGTCCGGACGCCACCGGTGCACGACCGCCGTGGCCGAGCAGATCCGGGGTCAGTACGTCTGCGACGGTGCTCAGGCGCTCGACGACCGGCTCCCACATCGTGTGGTCGAGCCCGACCCCGTGTAGCAGCACTACACGGGGGCGGCCCCTCATAGTCATCGTTCGCTCGACAGCGGCGCGAGCCGTGCCTTCGGCCGCCCGGAACTCGCGGCGGCCAGCCCGATGACGATCTCATCGGCCCGGGGTGCGTCCGACACCCGGACTTCGATGCTCTGGTGGTGCGAACGGATTGTCGCGTCGGTGATGTGCTTGAGGGGGATGTCGAATGACGCTCCTGCGGGCGCAACCTTCTCCACCGCGGGCAGCAGTGTCGTCGCGTTGGCGGCGTCGCGGAAGAAGTTGCCGAACTTCAGGGTGTGGATCAGCCCGGAGCCCTGCTCGACCTCTCCGCCCAGTCCGACGATCGCCGCCTTGCCGTAGGCCTCGACCGGCCGACCGAGCGCCTCGACCGCCAATGGCGCAAGCAGCGCACCCAACTGGGGGGCGACGTCGTCGATCACCGACGACAGGTCCTCCACGTAACCCTCACCCCGCCAAGGGTTTTCGATGACCGCGAGCACGACGGCCACCCGGACGGGCGGTTCCACCGGCACCCCATTCTCGGTCCGGGTTTCCTCGACGTGGGTGATGATCTTGCGGATTTTCATGCGTGCACCTTTCGCAGGATGTGGGCAGGATCGATCGCGGTGTCGGTGCGGCGGTCGCCGATCCGGGCCAGTGGCCGCGGGCCGGCGGATACCCCGAGCGCGATCAGGATTTCGTGGGGTCGAGGAGCGTCGCTGACCGACAAAGCCACCGCTTGGTAGTGGCTGCGGGTGGACGCGGCGGTCTTGTGCCACATCGGGATCGTGAGGACCGTGCCGGCCTGCGCCCGGTCCTCGCCGAACGCGATGATCGACTCGCCCTCGACGATGTGCCGGAACAGATCGCCGAGGAAGGGGGTGTGGATCAGGGCGGAGCCGTGCTCGACTTCGCCGTCGAGGCCGACCAGTGCGGCCTTGCCGTAGGCTTCGACATTATCCGCGCCGCCGAGGGCCGCGGTAATGCTCGTCGCCAGAGCTGCCGCGATCTGCGGGGCAAGGACGCGGACCTCGGGATCGAGATCGCGGACATGCCCGCGGCCGAGCCAGGGATTGGTGATCACCGCTGCGGCTACAGCTTTTCGCCAGGGGCGTTCGAGCTGCAATTCGCCTTCGGTATGGACGATCTCGGTCCGGGTGACGACCTTCCGAATCGGCGAGGATGCCGTCATCGGACCGCTCCGGAGAGTTCGCTGAACTGTGGAATAACCTTCTCGGCGAACAAGTCCAGGCTCTTGCGGGCATGGCGTGCCGGCAGCCCCGGGTGGGTGGTCCAGAGCATCAGGTGCTCCAGGTTGATCTCCGACCGCAGCTCCTCGATCTTTTCGGCCACGTAGTCGGGGGTGCCGACGAGTTGGTTGCGCGAGAGCAGGAAATCGAAGTCCAGTTCATGGGCGTCGGTGAGTTCCTCGCCCTCCTCCATGAGGTTGCCGAGTCCACGCCAGTGGGTGATCCACTTGTAGCTGGTCATCACCGCGGCCTCGAACTCGGCGCGCGCCTGCTCCATGGTCTCGGCGACGTAGCAGTCGCGGACCAGCGCGATGCCCTCGCCGAGCGAAACCTCACGTCCCTGCGCCTTCGAGGCGGTGTCGCGGTACAGCTCGAAGCGGCCCTTGAGCGCGGACACCGGGGGCAGCCAGAAGATGCCCTGATAGTTGTTCTCGGCGGCCCACTTGATCGAGCGCGGAGTGTCGATGACCTGCCACATCGGAGGGGTCGGCTGCTGCAGCGTCCGGGGCGAGAGCGCGATCTTGGTGATGGTGTTGTTCTCATCGGTGAACTCCCGCGTCGACGGCGACATCGGGTGGTTCCACTTCACCCCTGGGGCCGGGAACTCGTAGAAGGTGCCCTTGTGGTCGAAGAACTCGTTCGACCATGCCTTCTGCAGGATCTCGACTGTTTCCTCGAACAGTGCGCGATTCTGCTCCTGATCGCGGGGATCGGCAGCCGGATTGAGGTTCAGCGCCTCACGACCGTAGAGGCCGCGACCGACGCCGACCTCGAGCCGGCCACCGGAGAAATGGTCCAGCATGGCCAGATCCTCGGCCAGCCGCAGCGGGTGCCAGAAGGTCACGATATTGGCGGCCTGCCCGATGCGAATGTTCTTGGTGTGCGCAGCGATGTCGACACCCATCAGGACCGGGTTCGGGGTGATCTCGAAGCCTTCGTGGCCGAAATGGTGCTCGCTGTACCAGATCGACCAGAAACCCGCCTCGTCGGCAGCCTTTGCAAAATCACGCGCCTCGTCCATGACGACGTTGTACTCACCGAGGCGACCGGGCGCGCCGAGGTTGTGGAACAGGGAAAAACGCATGGTAACTCCTCTTTCAGAAATCTCGGTTGCCCTGGGGCACAGTCTTTTCCGGCTCGGCGAAACCGATCGCCGACACGGCACCGTCGAGCCCGGCCATCACTGCGTGGTGACTCGCCTGGACGTGCTGACGCATCAGGCGCTCGGCGCTGGCGCCATCCCTGGCGATGATCAGGTCGAGCACCCCGTGGTGTTCGCGCTCTGAGTCGAGCGACCGGCCGGGCTGGGCCAGCGAAGTCCGCACCAAGCGGCCGTAGGCCAGTTGATTCATCAGAATGCGGTAGTGGGTGGCGAGCTTTCCGTTGTCGGCACCGGCAATCATGATCTCGTGGAACTCGTGGACGAGTTCGGCGTAGCGTTCGGTGTTACCGTCGAGAACCGCAGCGTCGGCCTCGGCGACGTTGGCACTCAGAGCGCCGAGTTCGGGAATGTTGCCGCGCGCGGCCATCAACCGGGCAGCCGCACCTTCGAGGAGTTGCTTCATCTCGAACAGCTCGTTGATCTCACGCCTGGACGGAGCGGCAACGAAGGTGCCGACCCGGGAGCGCACCTCGACCAGCCCTTCGATCTGCAGTTGCTTGAGGGCTTCACGGACGGGGGTGCGGCTGATGCCGAACGTTTCGGCCAGGGTCACCTCCGACAGCGCGTCACCAGGGGCGAGTTCGCCCTTGATAATCATCTCGCGCAACCCGTCGGCCACTCGCTCCTGAAAATTGGTGGTTACCAACTTCCGGCTCGATGCGACGACCATGCTCACACCTCCACACATGTGCTGACATCTTGTATGGCAGTCACCTAGGTCAACTTATAGCCATCTCGACACGGCAGTCAAGCGTCTCCAACACCCGACTTTCGAGGCATTGTTAAAGCTAGGGCTCTTTACGTGACGAGTTGGTTCAAGGGGTTGACTTCGACGAACGCTTTCTGCACAGTGATCTGCGATACACCTACTGCCATACATCATGGCATTCAGAGAGGTCGCTATGTCCCAGACCCCTTTCCCGGAGATCGAAGACCGCCGGTACCGCAGCAAAGTTGCCGCGATCGAACCGTACGGTGTCGACCACATCCCCGACGTCGAACGTCACGGCACTGCCAGGTCGCAGTTCTCGATCTGGTTCGCCGCCGGCATGAACTTCCCGATCATGGTGCTGGGGTTCTCGGCCGTCAGCTTCGGTTTGTCGCTGACCGCGGCGGTCACCGCGATCGTCCTCGGATCGCTGGTCGGCGCGGCCGTCCAGGGGATCTTGTCGCAGATGGGCGCCCGTCTGGGTGTGCCGCAGCAGATCCAATCCCGCGGTCCCCTCGGCTTTTTCGGCAATTTCGTCCCGGTCGCCTACATCAACGTATTCGCTGGTATCGGATGGGCGGCCGTCACGATCATTCTCGGTGCCCAGGCCCTGCACGAGCTCACGCACGCCATCCCGTTCTGGCTCTCGGCCCTGGTCCTCGTCATCATCCAGTTGGTGGTCGCGGTCTTCGGCTACAACATGATCCACTTCCTGCAGAAGATTCTTTCGGTCGTGTTGCTCGCCGGCTTCGTGCTCATCACCGTCGTCTCGATCACCCACGGCAGTACCCCGCACTTCACCGCGAACCCGGAGGCGCCGTTCTATATAGGAGCGACCGGTGGGTGGATCACCTTCGCCGGATACTTCATGTCATTCCTTATCGCTTGGTGGCCGTTCGCTTCGGATTACTCCCGCTACCTGCCCGACGACGACCGCACCGCCAGGCGCGCGGGCGCCTACACCGTGGCCGGAAACTTCATCACGCTGACGTGGCTGGGAATCACCGGCGCACTCCTGGGCGGATCAGCCGTCTCAGGAGAGGAACCCATCGAGGCGCTAGCCAGGTTGACCGGGTCGTGGTCCTCGGTGGCTCTGATCATCGTTATGGTGTCGTCGTTCTCGCAGAACTTCCTCAACGTCTACGGCGGGGCCATCTCGGTGCAGACACTGCGGATCCCGGTCAGCCGTCGCACGGCCGTCATCGTCATTTGCGTCGCCGCATATGCCATCAGCCTGTGGGCCGGCGCGGGCTTCGAGGCGAAGTTCAAGAACTTCCTGTTCCTCGGCGCGTACCTCATCGCACCCTTCGGTGCGGCTCTGCTCCTCGACTATTACGTGGGTGGCCGCAAGGACAAGTCGCGCATCGCCGAACTGTACGACGAGTCACGGATACTGAACTGGGGTTTCTTCGCCTGGATCGTCGGTGTGATCGCTTCCGTCCCGTTCTGGAACCTATCCTTCTATCAAGGTTCGGTCACTGTCCATCATTCCGAGTGGGGAGATCTGACCTACGTCGTCGGGTTCGCGGTGGCAGTGATCGTGTACATGATCACCTACCGGCTGCCCGGACTGCGCCGACGCACCACAGCACAGTCCGCACCGGCGGAAACGTCACGTGACGGCAGCCGCCTGCCGCTCCCTTCCGTGAGCGGCGAGGTCGGGCGGTGATGGGCGAGCGCAGCGAGCGAACAATAGGCGCAGCCGAGCCACTCGCTCATGCCGGAGTCGAGCGCCGACGAGGCGCAGGCATGAGCGAGCAGACACTCGAGATGGTCCCGGCGGCGGTTCCGGCCTTCGTCGCCGATGTCGAACGCGCACTGACCGATATCGCCTCCGGGCGCGCCGTGGTCGTGGTCGACGACCACGACCGCGAGAACGAGGGCGATCTGATCTTCGCCGCCGAATGCGCAACAACCGAATTGGTCGCCTTCACCATCCGGCACGGATCCGGGGTGCTGTGCGTACCCATGACGGGCGAACGCCTCGACATGCTCGGGCTGCCGCCGATGTGCTCCGACAATGAAGATCCCAAAGGCACCGCGTATGCGATCAGCGTCGATGCCCGTGACGGGGTCAGCACCGGCATCTCGGCGGCGGACCGCGCTCGCACCCTTCGCCTCCTCGCCGCCGGCGATACCCGGCCCAACCAGCTGACCCGGCCCGGGCATGTGTTCCCGCTGCGTGCCCGACCGGGCGGGGTGCTCGAACGCCGTGGACACACCGAGGCCGCCGTCGATCTCACCACACTGGCCGGCATGCGGTCAGTGGGCGCCATCTGCGAGATCGTCAATGACGACGGGACGATGACCCGCGGTAGCGAACTCGACACATTCTGCACCACACACAAGCTGCACAGGCTCGCGATCGCCGATCTCGCGCGGTATCTCCAGTGGCGCAAGCCCGTAATCTCCAGTCCCCCAATCCGGCTGCCGACGAAGCACGGCGTCTTCGAGGCCATTGGATACAACGGGGATGACGGAGCGCAGCACCTAGTGTTGACGCTGGGCGAGACCGCCGATCGGGACGACGTGCTGACCCGTGTGCACTCGGAATGTCTCACCGGTGACGTGTTCGGATCCGACCGGTGCGATTGTGGACAGCAACTCGACCAGGCACTGGCCGAAATCGCCCGTGTGGGCAGAGGAGTCGTGGTCTACCTGCGTGGACACGAGGGGCGCGGGATCGGCCTTATCAAGAAGCTGCGCGCGTACGGTCTGCAAGACGGCGGTTACGACACCGTGGACGCCAACATCGCGCTTGGATTGCCCGTCGACGCCCGCGATTACGGGATGGCCGCGAAGATCCTCACGGACCTGCGCATCCGGTCGGTCAACCTGATGTCGAACAATCCCGACAAGGAATCGGCACTGGCGTTCTACGGGACCCGCATCCTGCGCACCACACCGCTGCACGTGGCACCCACCGCCGACAGCGAGCGCTATCTGCGAACCAAGAGCGACCGCATGGGCCACCGTGCCCCGATCGCGCCCCTTTCCACGGCCCGTCGGTCGTGACGTCGTCATGAGAAGAGAGCGCATGCCCACCCTCATTACTCGGCACGAGGTTCATAATTTCGACGCGTGGCGACAAGTATTCGCCAGGCACCAGGACAACCGACGTGCGCACGGCGCAACCGGGCACCGGATTTACCGCGCCGGCAACGATGTAACCGTGCTGACCGACTTTTCCACCCACAAGGCGCTCGACAACTTCCTCGCCGACCCGGCGCTGCGCGACGTCATCGCGCGGGCGGGGTTCGCCGCCCCGCCTACCACACTCATCGTCGATCTCGTCGACAGCGAACAGTACTGAGCTACCACCTCGACAATTGGGCCGAACACTCACGACCGTGGTCGCGTGTTTACCGAGAGTAAACCTGATTGCCTACACTGGTGGCTATGACGCAGCCGGTCGCACGACCCCAGCATCGCGACACCGGCGATCCCGCGCCGGTGCAGCGCGAGATCCCGCGGGATACGCCTACCGGGATCGATCTGGAGCGGGTGATCGGTAAGCAGGTTCGCAGCTTGCGTACTGCCACTGGCCTGTCGGTCGGCGATATGGCAGCCAAGATCGGCATCTCCAAGGCCATGCTATCGAAGATCGAGAATGCGCAGACCTCCTGCAGTCTGTCCACGCTGGCGAGGTTGGCGGCCGGTTTGGACGTGCCGGTAACCTCGCTGTTCCGCGGGGTCGACAGCGTACGCGAGGCCGTGTTCACACCGGTCGGCCACGGCGCGGTGATCGTCGGGCGCGGTACTCATGTCGGCCACCATTACGAACTATTGGGTGCACTGCGTGGTCAGCACAAGCGGTTGGAGCCGGTACTGGTCACCCTGACCGAAGCCAGCGAGACATTCCCACTGTTCCAGCACGCGGGTACCGAATTGCTATACATGCTCGAAGGCGTCATGGTGTACGGGCACGGTGACGCGGAATACACACTGCGGCCCGGTGATTCACTGTTGCTGGACGGTGAGGGTGCCCACGGTCCGAACGAGTTGGTGCGGCTGCCCATCCGGTTTCTGGCCGTCACCGCCTATCCCGACAAACATGTCGAATAGCGAAAAGTACCGCGCCCCTGCCTCGTTCGCACGTTCGGTGGCGTGAGAGCGCAGCGGCAGGGGCGCGGGGTTCGGGGCCGCTACCGCTCGGCAGCGGCCCCTGCGGCGGTGAGAGATTCGGCGGCGGCCACCGCATCGGCAGGTTGCGCTGATTTGCCGGATAGTCCGATAGCGTCGAGCACGTAGGCAGTTTCACCGTGCACCGCGACGTCGAGTCCTTCGGCTTCGCTATCGGAATCGACGCGGATGCCGCGAGCCAGATGCATGGTCTTGGCGATGATCCAGGTCACCGCGAACGAGTAGGACAGTACGGCGAGCACGGCGACAGCTTGGCGCCACAACTGATCCAGTCCGCCACCGTAGAACAGTCCGGCCGCCGCATTCGGCGCGGCGGGATCGGCGAGCAGCCCGATCAGCAACGTACCGAGGATGCCACCAACCAGATGGATGCCGATCACGTCGAGTGAGTCATCCAGTCCGACACGGAATTTCAGCGCAACAGCCAGGCAGCACACGGCCCCGCACGACGCACCGACCAGCAATGCGCCCAGCGGTGACACCGCACCGCACGCGGGGGTGATACCAACCAACGCTGCGATCAGACCTGATCCGGCACCCAGCGACGTTGCGCGCCCCTCCCGTATTTTCTCCACGACGAGCCACGCGCATGCACCCGCACAGGCGGCGGCCAAGGTGTTGAGGACCGCCACCGAGGCTGCGTTACCCGCCGACAGGGCCGAGCCGCCGTTGAACCCGAGCCAGCCGAAGAACAACATGCCCGCACCCAGCATGGTCAACGGAAGACTGTGCGGGCGTGGAATGCTGGGGAACACTCGCCGATTGCCCAGCACCAGCACCAGCGCCAGACCGGCCACGCCGGCATTGATGTGTACCGCGGTGCCACCGGCGAAGTCGATGGCCTTCAGCTTGTTGGCGATCCAACCACCGGCGACCGAACCATCCTTGGCATCGAATGCGAACACCCAGTGCGCCACCGGGAAATACACCAACACTGCCCACAGACCGGCGAACAGCATCCACGACCCGAACTTCATCCGATCGGCCACCGCACCCGCGATGAGAGCCACGGTGATCGCCGCGAACAGCAACTGGAACGCCGACACCACCGCCGGCGGCAGCCCGTCACTCGGTGCCGTGAGTAATTTCGACGAGCCGAAGTACTCGAGCGGATCACCGAGCAGGCCCAGCCCGCCCAGCGAATTGCCGAACGCGGCCGAGTAGCCCACCACGATCCACAGCACACCGACGACGGCCAGTGCACCGAAGATCATCATGGCCATGTTGAGCGTGTTGCGCACGCTCACCATTCCGCCGTAGAACAGCGCGAGCCCGGCCACCATGAGGGACACGGCCGCAAATGCGGCCAGCATCCACGCAGTGTCAGCTGCGGCGACTGCTTGGTTCATCGTCATCACCTTGCCTAGGAAGAGGTCCGAATCACGACATTTCAGAGGAATCGTCGTTGAACATCAGTAGACGATGACTATGTTGCGGACGTCCGCTACCGCATGAACTCCAGGTAAATCGGGTGTCGATGCGAGCGTAATCGGAGCGTAGATACGGCTAAGTTGCACCCTGCAATGTTCTCGTCACACTTCGATGGTTTCCTGTTAATCAACGATGTTTCATATCAGGGAACTAGCGATCGCGAAAGTCGAGGATGTTGCGATGACCGAGAACCCCAGAATTCCTGATCGTCGGCGGCGGCTTGGAGGGACTCGCCATCGCCTGGTCACTGGCCGATCGCGGCGCGACCGATGTGCTCGTGGTCGAGCGCGACATACTGTGCTCGGGAACGACGGTAAATCCAGCGGAGTGGTGCGCTGCCACTACGGCACGCCGTCATTGGCCGCCATGGAGTGGTACGGCAACGATGTCTTCAGCTGCGCGAGCGAAGCCGTCGCGCCAGGGTTCGAGTTCGTCTAATGCCTTGTGCTGTGAAGAATCTGCAAGGCTCAACAATGGAAGGCTCGAATTCGGTCCCGATCACCAGTGCCCGCCGCCTGGCCCGCGCACACTATCGACCAAGCATTCGCTCGCAGCAAGCCGGTGTGGGGTATGGGTAGATTACCGGTAGGCAATTCTCTCGAGCAGATCCAGCGCTTCGTCTAGCTTATGCAGTTCGCTGGAAGGCAAGCTCTGCGACAAGACCTGTGCGAGAGCGTTGTTCAGTGGCGCCTGCTGTCCGCGCACCCACGCCCGACCTTCGTCGGTGAGCATCAGGTTCACTCGGCGTCCATCGATCGGGTCGCGCGCGCCGACGATCAGGCCCTGATCGCGTAACCCGTCGACGACGTTGCGCATCGTCTGCGGGCGCAATGCCTCCAGGTGGGCCAGATCGACGGCGGCCATGGCTCCGCATCGATGTAGACGTCCCAGCACCGCCCATTGCGTCGCGGACAATTGACGCTCATGGGGACCCCTCCGGGTGCGGCGCAAAATCACGGTCAGCGCAATGCGCAGCCGCGTCGCCGTGGCGGACAGTGCTATGGCGTCCGCGGTATCAACACTCACGTACAACTCCTACTTACCTGATCGAATGATCCATGGGTGGCGACGGCCGCGGAAAGGCTATCAGCCGGCCTGACCTGTGCGTTAGTAATGACGAAATTGTCACAATTCTTATTTCGATCGCCGAGCCGTGCAAAACTTGCGATTCTATCTCCGGCGTCCTTCGGACAGGCTAGAAGTGAAACCCGAGAAGTAGACGACATGAGCCGTTCGTCATCCCTTGACCGATAACTACGTCCGCGAATTACGCGTACTGGGGATTTTCAACTCCTTTCCTTCAATTCTCAACGCTTTACGATATCGCTCGTTTTCCAACTGCGCCTTTCTAGGTCAAATCCGCCTCCTGACCGGATCGTCAAGCGAGTTCCCGTCTGCCGACGGGCACCCGCTGGCGTCTGCCTCCGCGGACACCGACGCCGCCGGCGCTGGGGCATCGCCGAGGGCCGACGGGCGCTGCAGGCCGCCAAGCCCTGATCCACGCTCGGTGATCGCGGAGGAGCCCAGGGCGCCGAAGGTGGCCGCCGTGCACGAACACGGCCCGACGTCCGGGCTGTTCGCCTGAGCCCGGCGCTGACCCGGTTCCGCAGCACTCGCCCGGGCGAGGTGGTGCCGCACGCGTGCAAACCCGCCGGTTCCCTGCCTGGAGCTACGCAACCAATTCCAGGTCGACCTTGGTGCGCAGGTTGCGAGCGGTGACGACTCCGAACTGGAAGCGCGGAGTCGTGCGCACCATGAACGGTGTCGCCACCGCCGCGCCACCTCCGGCTAGCCGGTTACAGGCAGAAGCTCAGCTCGATAGGGCCGACCGGGATGGGGACGCACACTTCCACCGAGCCCGCGACGGGGGTGGCCACGGACGCATCCGCTGAGGCCGTGCCGATACCGAGGGCGGTGGCCGACACTACGAATGCGACGACGGCGAGCGGGCGGATAATTCTCGAGTTCATATAGTCATCCTCAGTCGTGTTATGCGAAAAGCCTCAGGCCCGAGACGGCCCAATCAGATCACCACCCCGGGAGTCAGGGCACGCCGTTTTCATAAATTTCGGATTCCAAGATCAATTATTGGCGAAACTATTGTGAACAATCACAGTAATCCACTACATTCGCGCATTAACTATATCGTGAAGACACACGATAATTCTGTAGATTGATTATGGTCTTTCGTCATCGACATCGAGTACCTCGAGGTCTGCCACGAGGGCATGTTCTGCCACCCCAGGTTGTGACGCCGAGGAAGACGCTGCCGTTGGGAATAGTGTCGGTCACAAATATTCGCCTGGTCCGTTTTTCGCTGTGCTGCTGCCAGTAGTTTGATCTTGGAAACTCCTTACGCCTGAGAGGCTGCTGGACATCGAGGTCTCGGACATCGTTGTCCGGCAGCTGCTTTCGATGTCGGGAGAACATGTTCGACAAACTGGGGCCGGCCCATCGGTCTGGTGAAGGAGAAATATGTCTACCGACACCGATACGACGCCTGAGTCGGATGCGCTGCCGGGCAGGTTCTGGTCCGATCGGCTTTCGTCGATCACTCGCCATGATGTGCCCGCCTCGGTCGTGGTGTTCCTCGTCGCCTTGCCGTTGTCGCTGGGCATTGCCATCGCTTCCGATGCCCCCATCGCAGCCGGCCTGATCGCGGCCGCCGTGGGCGGCATTGTCGTTGGCTTCCTGGGTGGCTCCCCGTTGCAGGTCAGCGGGCCCGCGGCCGGTCTGAGCGTGGTGCTCGCCGAGACCATCCACCAGTTCGGTTGGAAGACAACCTGTTTCATCACTGTCGGGGCCGGCCTGCTACAGATTGTGTTCGGGTTGAGCCGGATCGCGCGTGCCGCGTTGGTGATTGCGCCGGTGGTTGTGCATGCGATGCTCGCTGGTATCGGTGTCACCATCGCCCTGCAGCAGGTGCACGTGCTGTTGGGTGTGGGCGTCGTGCAGCAGGTCCCGAAGTCGGCACTGGCCGGGTTGCTGATCGTGGTGGGCATGCAGCTGGTGAAGCTGGCCCACATCCGGCTCGCCCACCGCACCGGCGACCCGGCGGTATACGCGGTGACCATGGTCTGTGTGGTTCGGACGCCTCGGTGGAAGCGGCGCTGTCCTTCGCGGTGGACAACCTGAAGGTGCGCAACGTGGTGGTGTGCGGCCACTCCTCGTGCGGTGCGATGAAGGCGCTGCTCGCCGGCACCTCCGCCGGAACGAGGCTGGACGCCTGGCTCGCCCATGTCCGGCCCAGCCTGGACGCCTACCGGGCCGAGCACCCGGTACGGTTAGCCGCGGCGGCCGCGGGCTACGACGAAGCCGCTCTGGGCATGGTGAACGTCGCCATGCAGCTCGAAGACCCTGCAGAATCATCCAGTTATGCGCGAGGCCGTCGCGGAGCGCGGCCTGAGAGTGTCGGGCCTGTTCTTCGACATCTCCACCGCCTGCGTGCTCGAGGTCACCGCCGCCTGCATCAGCGAAATCACCGACCAGGACGCCACCCCGAGCGGCGTGACCGGTCGGGTGCGAGTTCGCCAAGTGAACTCGCAACAAGTTCCGGTGGCAACACCATCCGGACGACACGTCGATCGCCAGATTTCGGCCTGAAACGCGAGCTGCGTTCAGCGACTGTTTCTTTCGGGTAGTGGCGATCGGCGCCGCGGCCAGGGCGTGTGCCGGTTCGGCAAGGCCACGATCGACGCCGATCGCGGCAAGAGTGGGTCGACTGGCACTGATATGTGGGCGGGTTTGATCGGGCGTGGCGACACGAAAGGTATTGCTACCCACAGTGCCGGCGCAGATCCGTCCCGCCTACAAGTCCAATTCGGGGCTCCTGGACGAGCGTCAGAGGCATCGACGCTCTCTCGGCGAGCTCGACGTCCTTGGCCACGTTCGGCGCGGTGAAGCCGAATCTGATCGACGGCTCCTAGATTTTCATCGAGACTGTGAGACATCTGACTCCGACTCAGGGGAACATGACCAGGGCCCGTTCGAGGTCCACGCCATGGTGGACCGTCCTCGGCGTCGTTGCCGGACCGCGGGATGTCGAGCACCCATACCTGAAACGGGCATTCAGGAAAGGACTGGATCGGCGTGCCGTTCTGGCGGGTCCGAGCTTGCAGGATTGGTTTGTGCAGGAGTGGCATGAAAGTATTTGTGCCGCAAGGACTATCAGATCTCCGGTGGCGGTTTTCGCGCCACGCACCTGTCGAGGGAATGGGAAACGGTTGTTGTTGATCGGCGGATCTATCGTGGGTGTCATCGTCGTACTGGTGTTGCTAGGTATCGCGGCCGCAGCTCTGGATCCACGTGGCCGCGGGGAGCGGCGCGACCGGGTCGATTCCGATGTGCACGAGCATGTTCGGCGGCAGTCTCAGTGGCCGAGAACTGATCATCGACAGCGTCGATGATCCCTTGTCTGTCCGGCTTCGGTTGCGCTGCAATGAGATTCGACCGTCTGGGACGATCCCCGCACGTGCTGGCACTCGGTGGACGCGCAGATCGGCGCAGTGTCTTGCCGTGGTCCGGGCACGGGCCTGACCGGAGGTCCATCCCGACCAGGTCGCAGTCTCGGGAAGTTCCATGTCGGGTGGGATGTTCGTCACTGTCGCCTCCTATGCCCGGCGATTGCGGCGGTCATTTGCAAGCCCCGCTGGCCGACGGTCGCGCCGGAGTTTTTCAAGGTGGATGAGTCCAGCGGGTCTTAAGCAGCTGCCGTTTCGGCCTGCTGGGCTGGTGGGTTGATCCAGACGGTGTCGGGTAGGTCGAGGATCTTCGGCGACCTCGGCGTGTTCGCTCATTCCCTTAGAACGTGTTTGAGAACCGGATGGTCACGCGGCTGCGGTGGGTTTGCTGCGGGCGAGGCGGCGGGACATCGTGTAGATCATCGCGATGTAGATCATGGCTTCGTGGTGGTCGGGGCGAGTCTCGTAGTCGCGGACCAGGCGGCGGTGCTTGACGATCCAGGAATAGGTGCGCTCCACCACCCAGCGTCGTGGCAGGACCGTGAAACCGGCGATGTCGTCGCAGCGTTTAACGATTGTGACAGTCAGGCGGGCAACGGTTTTCGCCCACCGGACCAGGCGACCGGCGTACCCGGCATCGGCCCACACCATCGTGATGGTGGCGAACCCCGCCCGCAGCGCGGCCAGCAGCCGGATGGCGGCGTCGCGGTCCTGGATCGAGGCTACGGTGACCACGACGGCCAATAGCAGGCCGTTGGTGTCGACGGCGATGTGGCGTTTGCGCCCGTTGGTTTTCTTGCCCGCGTCATAGCCGCGGCTGCGGGCGGGGACGGTGTCGGCGCCCTGCACCGATGGGGAGTCGATGATCGCCGCCGTGGGCTGCGGCGCCCGGCCCGCGCGCACGCGGGTCCGATCACGCAGGGCGTGGTGGATCCGCTGCCAGGACCCGGCCCGTACCCAGCGGCGGTAGACGGCGTACACCGTCGAGTACGGCGGGAACTCCGCGGGCAGCTGCCGCCACGCGATCCCGCCCCGCACCACATAGAAGATCGCATCCAAAACCATTCGGCGGCACCACTTTTCTGGTCTGCCTCCCTTGCCGCCAGTGTTGCCCGGCGGCGGGAGCAGGCCCTCCAACTGTTCCCACTGCGCGTCGGTCATCGACGACGACGGATACACCGCGACCCGGTGACCGCTGGACTGACCGCTTACCGGGCATGACGAACACGACGCGATCGGGGAAGATGACACACGAACTCCTGGTGGCACAGCGACTTCAGCAATCACTGCACTACCAGGAGTTCACTCAAATCTCGAGCGTCACGCGCCCACCGAGGCCGTTCTCAAACACGTTCTTAGTCCGGAAAACAGCCTGATCGCGGGCAGGTTGTGCGGCCAGACCTTCAGGGTCGCTTTGTGGGCGTGGTGGTGCTTGCACTAGTCGAGGAGATGTCGAGCAAGGTGCTGCCGACGCCGACTCCTCGGTGGTCGGCGGCGATCATCATGGTGATCTCGGCGACGCCCGGTGTCGTGAAGTCGGCGGTTGCGATCGCTATGACACCGGCGGTGCGGTGGTCGCCGATGAGGACGCCAGCGGTGTCCGCGGCGATCTGCTCGGACAGTCGGGCTGCGGCTTTGTCTTCGTCTATGGCGGTTCCGCGCCGATCCATTTCTGTTCGGCCGCCACCGCGACGGCAACCGGACCAAGGACGGCACGTCCTCGACGTGGGCGGGCCGGATCAACACATCCGCACTGGGTTTCTTGGTCTTGGTGCGTGTCGGCAACAGGCCGGTGATGACGTTCTTGCCGATCAGTGTGGCTTCGAGACTGCGCAGGATCAGTTCATCGCCGATCTCGGAGAGATGGATTCCGTCCGCGAGCCACGGGCCGTGGTCACCGTCGCGTTCGCGCAGTAGCGCGGCGGTGGTCACGAACGCGCCCCAGTAGTCCACGAACATCGCGCCGGCGCTCCTCTGCATACGCGTGCAGCAGGCGCGTGGAGTCGGGTTCATCGAAATTACGCGCAGAGATCATGACATCGACCGCGCTGCGAACTCCCGCGATATGCGATATGCGATATGCGATATGCGACCGACGTCAACCCATTCCATCGATCATCCGGTTCACAAGCCTAGACGCATCCAGCGAGGGGGTGCTCGAGCTCGGGAAGGGAATCAGCGACAACCATCGCCCGGCGCCCGCGCGCTGTGGGACTCTCGGTCGAGCTCCGTGTCAAGCTGCCTCGGTGGCTGGGCCCGTGTCGCTGTGAGGCTTAGTCAATTCGAGCACATGATAGATGTCCTCGCCCCACGTGGCCCATCGTCGAAGTTTGTACTCGCCGAGGAGGTAGATGTCATGCTGGCGGGCGAACGCTGATGCCTGTGCCGAGAAAGTGCTGTTGGTGACAATCACTGGGATATCAGCGTTGTGGTGTGGCCTCGCAGTACCGTTGACCTGATAGACGACCTCAGGGCTGACCGGCTTCGACTGACGCAGTTTGCACTGGATGACGACCCGGCGGCCATCAGGGGTTACGGCGATCAGATCTGCCCCATGATCTCGCGGGCCACCACCGCTCCGCAGAATGGTCAGTCCATCACGCCGTAGTAGGTCACCGATCAACAACTCGAATTCGACTCCGTCGCAACGCTGGATGTCGCGATCGGAAACACTGTTTCCAGACGCAACATACTCGGCGCGCCGGGTCTCGACATCGCTGAGCTCAGCAATGAATGCCTGGTGTTGGTCGATAACCGCGTTGAAGCGGTCGACTACCCCGAAAGCGGACGCCCACGCAGCGTAGATCGCCTCAACTGGCGAGGGGGCATCGTTGCCGATCGCGAAGTTTTGCATGAGGTTGGTGTCGTGCGCTTTTCGTAGATCGACGAGTCGGTCGGTCACTTGTGTCTCGACGGTTTGAAGCATCGGGATCTCGCGCATACCGCTGGCGAAGAACGAGCGCAGCAGGCTGGTGACCTCATGTTGGGTGTACTTGCATGCCCATCCAAACGGCGCGGCGGACTTGCTCCGCTCCGTAGCGTCGTCTATGCACCCCTGAATCCAGAGCAGATCGTCGGTGAGTTCGCTGTGCGGTGGGGATTTCGTCCGCGCCAGGCGTGGCGCCATGGGCACGGGATGACACAGGATGAGGTCGCTGCTGAATACAACGCGTTGATTGGCGATCCCCAAGCGCCGATGAGCGGCAAGCGGATATCGGACTTCGAGGCGTGGCCGGTGGGTGGGGTTAAGCCGACCCTGCACACGTTGTCGGTGCTGGCGCAGTTGTACGGCACGCAGCCACACTCGTTGGTGGATTTCGCAGACTACGAAGCGATCCGAATCGCTTGACGGCGTCTACCGCTACCACGGCATCGACACCGACACCTCGTGCGCGCGGCCCTCGACCTCACCGACTGACGGTAGTCGCTCTCGCGCCGGGGGGTCGCGCATCAGTCGTAGCGGCTCGGCGCGCATGAGTTCGCCGTCCAGGAGCATCCGGTCGACCATGCCGTCGGACGGGATTCCGGCTTGGAAGCAGGCGCGTGCGCCCGAGAGCTCGCCGTGGGCGAGGGCCACCTGGAGCAGGTCTCTGGAGTGATGGGCGAAGTGCCGCGCCTTGCTGCCGCCGACCTTGGCGACTTCTTCGGCTCGGGCCAGCCAGCTCTCGAAACTCGGATACGGGTAGTGCAGGATCATCGGCGCGGTCACGGTGCCGTGCACGCCGTCGAATCCGGTGAAACCGTACTCGTCCACCGGTGCGACAGCGGGGCCGAGACGGACCGCGCTGCGGTTGGCCGGTGTGTCGAGAAAGGGTGATCGACCGCTGATCCGGAACACGGTGCACTCGTGGATCGGATCGGTCACCGGCACGGGGGAGGGGACGGCTTCGTGTCCGATGAATGTCACCTGCCCGGCGCCGGGAATCTGCCAGCGGCGTCGACCGTCGTCATAGAAGACCTCGTCGGGGCCGAGTGGTAGCAGCCATTGCATACCCGCCGCCTCGGCCGTTGCGGCGGCGTCGGCGATGTTGGCTACCTCGCGAGGAACCGTGTGGTCGTTGGGTGTCGCGTGGTCGCGAAGGATGACAGGCCGCTCACCGCGCGCTGCGCCCAGCGCGGCCCGGACATCGGGATCATCCGTGTAGATGATGGTCAATTCCGCTTGCGCGGAGTGGAAATCGAACCAGTCGGCCAGCTCGGGGCGCCACCGGTCGATGGTCGCGCAGATCGCGGTGGGTTCGACGGTGCCCGCCGGCCGGTTGGGTGCTCCGACGCCGCGGTGCACGCGCGGCGTCAAGTCGCTGATTTCGTGCGTGACCAGGTATTCGCAATACTCCGCCCACGTGTCGATCCCACTCGCCCGAGCCGCGGCGTAATTCGGCCCGCCGACCGGTCGGGTGTGCCGGACCGTTACGGCGTCGATGATGGCGATCGATGTGGAGTCGGTGATGAATCGCGGCCAGTGGAAGTCGAGCCCCCAGCCGGTCTGGGTGGCGTCGAAGGTCGGCAGGCAACGGCGCAGGAATTCCCGGCTGAAACAGGGCGCCATGATTTCGACGAAGTTCGTGTGCCGGAGGACGAATCGGCGATCGACGAGCGTGATCTCGTGGGAGTAGTAGCTGTCCTCGGTGAGCGCGGGTTGGGTCAGTGCGAGCCGGTGCTGCGCCGCGTATTCGAACAGCTCGTTGATGCTGGAGGTGTCGGTGGCCAGGTCGTCGTCGGGGAGCCAGACGTAATCGTATCGGTCGAGCACCTCAGCCAGGTCGATCGTCAGGACATGGTGCAGGGCAGGCCATTTCGGGCCTTTGCGGTCGATTCTGGTCGCGTCCGCGACACGGTAGTGGTCCGGGTCGTCACCGAAATAGCTCACTATCAGGTCCCAGGTGCGTGGATGCGGCCCGGCCAGCCACTGCTCGTGCAGTGATTCGTCGCCCGCCCGCAGCACGACCAGGTTCCGGCGCCCCGACTCCGTCAGGACGGTAGGCCTCGTGTGCGCCCGCGCCAGTGTTCCCGTCACAGTGACCTCCTATGTCGCGTACCAGCCTTCGCCCCACAGCGTGAGTAAGCGTTCGAAATACGCCTCGTACTGTGGGGCGACAGCGTCGGTGGAAAATTTCGAGATCGCGTAGTCGCGGATTCCGCGATAGTCGAGTTTGTGGACGGCGTGCTCCGGCTTCTAAGACGGATGTGCGCGGCGAGGATTTTCCCTTCAGCTTGGGTGAGGTTTCCAGCTGATTCTTGACGCAGATATGGATCCTCGCATCGGTAGTCGGTAGGTACTGTCCGAAACGTTTACGGCCCTCGAACGCAGGCACTAATACGCAGATTCGAATCGGGTGTAGCTCTGGTAGGGACTTCCTGACCAGTGAACAATCCTCAATGATCGTTTGAAAGCGGGATCCTCGGTGAGGATGCTCGCCGCCACCAGCGCGCTCGGGCTCGTGGGGTTCCAGCCACATGCATATTCGCGCCCTACCGATAGATCACCGATGCGCAGGGACATGCTTATTCCCCAAACTGCTCATTATCCTCGCCGAGTCGCTGGTCAAGATGACCCGCCAGTGACTCGACGAGGACAGCAACGGCACCGCAGTATCGAAGGGATCTCAATGTGTCGAGCAAGGGGGTGGCCGCGATGTGCTCCGACTGGTTTCGCTTGGGCTCGGAAATAGCCGAGTCTGTCGGATTTCTACGCTGGTACGAAGATTTACGTTGAGTATTTTTGATTTTGGTGGCGGACAGCGCGCCACTGATAACGCCCGCGGCAATCGTAAGTTGCTGCGTCGGCGCCGGTGCACAGTCACCGATGCGTCTGAAATCTGGCGGGACGGCACGAGCCTGGCGGGGATGCCGGTTGGGCGGATTCTTCTGCGTCGATGTCGGGTCCGGCTCAGTAGGTCACTGTGGTTGCGCAGGACGGCTTGGTTTTTGCTGATCACCTTCGCTCTGTTCGTGTTTCCCGGTGTTCTGGGTGCGTTCGCGACCGCGCAGACCAGCACCGCGACTCCGGGAGCGTCGGCCAATAGCGCACTGAGTTGGATGGATGTCAAGGACTCGTCTGGGGTAAAGGTGTCGGACTATTTGTTCGCCACCGACAGCGGCGGGCCGCTCGCCCCAAAACATACGATTCTCTGGGCCGTGATCGGTCTCGAGTTCATCGGTTACAAGATCATCGTGACGACGGCGATCTGGTGGATCGGGTACGCGTTGAGCTTTGAGTGGCTGAACATATTCGCGTCGGCGTTGCGGGGTGTCGCCGATGCGCTGACCGGTCAGATCGCGACACCGCTCGTTTTGGTGACCGCGGCGTCGATCGGCGCGTTCTTCGTCGCCTGGTTCGTCGTCCGCGGCTATCACGCCAAGGCCACGATGCAGGTTGTGACAATGCTCGCGGTGGCGATGCTTGGTCCGGTGTTCCTGGCCGACCCACTGGCAGATGTGCTGTCCTCGGATGGACTGCTGGCGCAGGGACGCAATCTCGGAATCTCAGTGTCGGCCGGCTTGAACGGCAACAATAACCCGAACCCAACCCGGTTGGTAGCAACCATGCAATCGGACCTGGCTGATAATTTCGCCCGACGTCCGGTGCAGGTGTGGAACTTCGGGCACGTAGTCGACGAGAGGCCCTCCTGCCGGGCGGCGTGGTCGGCCGGGGTGCAGTCCGGCGACGACGACACGGTGCAGAAGGGCATGAAGACCTGTGGCGACGCGGCGGCGTACGCGACAGCGCAGAGTCCCAGCATGGATCAGGTCGGTACCGGGCTGATGCTATTGATCTGCGGCGGCATCCTGTTGGTGTTCGGGGGGATTCTCGGGGGCATGGTCTTCAAAGCCGCCCTCGACACGATGTATCACGGGGTCAGGTCGATGTTCGGGTTCGCCGCAGGCGGACTCATCTACGGACCCACTCAGACGAGCTTGGTCCGCGACTTGGTCGACAGCTTCATCTCCGCTGCGAGGATGACCACTTACACGGTCTTCCTCGGTGTATACATGCTGTTTCTGGGCAATCTGTTCGCCCAGGCCCACGGACAGAGCATGACGGTCATCGTCATCGCGGGCGCGGTCGAGATCGCCGCCATCTCCCAGCTGAGGAAGCTGAGGCGCAGTCTCAGTAACGGCGGCGACTTTATTGCCAACCGGTTCGCTCTCGCGGTACAGGGTTCCGGCGGCCCAGGTGCTGGCAATGGTTCAGGCGGTGCACGCGCCCTGGGGATGGGCAACGTGGGCGTCAGCCGCAGCGCTTCTGGCGGGATGATCACCACGCTTGCAGCATTAAACACGATGAACACTTCGCCGGCTATGGCTTGGGCTGCATTGGGCACAAAAAATCCGCTGGATCCGTTGGCACGCGGAAGGAAGCTCGTAGACAAGGTAAACCGCGATATCGCACAGAAACGTCGGGATTATTACAACAACCAACATAGCGCCCGAACGAACCACAGGTTGAAGGCGGTGATGCGCGCAAACGCCGTGGGTGGCATAAATACGGAACTGGGCCTCGCCGCCGCGATCGACGGCCTCGGCGACAATAGAATTCCCAACTCGATACTGATCGGCACCCTCGTTGATGCAGGCGCGAGGGACCATCTGTCCATTCAGAATGGCCTCAGGGCCACAGCCCGTATGAATTCGAGCATGGACAAGAGCCCGTACGGTTTTACGCCCTTGCAGAAGGCCCTCGCGGCCGCGAGGGCAGTGGAAAACACCGTGGGCGACGAGGCAGAGCGTGCGTTCGCGGCGCAGGCCGTGATAGCGGCGAACAATTTCGCCGGGGCTGTGGGTCAACCGGAGCTCGGTGCCCCCATCAACCACCCGTTCGTGAAAACCGTTCGCGACAACTGGGATTCGGAAGCCCGCCTGAGGGCAGCGATCACTCCCGACCAGTGGAACAACGTTGGTAGGGATACTCGCTGGTTCATCGGCGACGAACTGGCCCAAGAACTTCAGGCGGCGGCACGGGCGTACTACGACACACCCACCGATGAGAATCGGATACTCCTGCGTACGTGGAGCAATCGAGTCGCGAATCTGGACCACATGGCGCCGGACGATGGTCTCGATCCCTTCAATCCCTAGTAGGCTTTGCTGGTGAACCGAAACTTCTTGGTTGCCTTCCTCGTTGACGGTGCGTGAGCGAGCTGGACGTACGGCGGTTGTCGCCTGCCACAAACTCGGGAAGCTTCGGTGGGTGCCGGAATCGTTCGGGGCTGGTGAGGCAGGCTGGTTCGTGCCGGACGCGCTGCCCTCACTGCGGTTCCAGCGCGGGCGGGTGCTCGACTTCCACACCCACCTGACCAACGCCGCGGGTGACCATTACCCCTGGGGAGTCCAAGTCGTGGACCTGGCCGATGGGCTTCGGTCGATGCTGTCCACTTCCACGACCACGCTGGCGGCTGCGGATGATCTGAATACTCCGTTCACGGGGTTATCGTGCACGACGTTCGATTTCCCTGCCCTCGAATCGTTGTCGGCCGGGTCGTCGTTGCGGCCCGTCGTAGCCAACACAATCGCCAGCGCCACTAGCCCTCCGCGGATTACTCGCGTCTCGCGTTCCTCCCGGTTCGTCACCCACGAACACGCTTCCAAGTTCGAGAGTTAGCCGCCGCTGACGAAAAGTACCTCGCTGCTCCGAGGCGAAATACGCACTCGCAGAACACCACACCGGGTTCACCCGTTCAGTTCAACGACCTTTCCGCAACTGTCGGTTCACGGCGACCATGTCCGTGGTCAGCCGATCGTCACGTTCACCGGCATCGGCCTCCTTCCTGCTCTATCGGACCGCATATCAGAGCCTCTGGATTACGGGAAGCCCAGCTAGAGCATCGGCCCTAACCTTGCAGGTCAGAACGACTACACGTCTATGACGCTGGTGCGTTACGTACGACCTACCGATGCGAATATCCATCTCTTCGCGCATGCTGGCTGCCGCCGGTCGCACGGCGACAAACAGGCAGCCATATTTGGCTGGCGCTGGATTTCGATGGACTGGAAGGTGTAGATGAAAGCATTGCGTTTGAGAACAGGTATCACCATGGTCGCGGCGGCCCTTGCAATGATTGCATCGTCGGCTGGGCTGTTAACTGCCACGCCGGCCGTCGTGCGCGCGGACCCTGCTACGCCGATTGCGGATGATTTGGCTCCGCTTCAAGAATTTCGTACATCCGGTGATGCGGGCTGGTTCTATACTCTCAAAGCCGCTGAAGCAGAGAATGCTGTGAACCAGAACAAATTTACCAAATCAGCCGATATCGGCTATCTGCATACCACCGAGGGGACGGGTAGAACAGCTGTCCACCGGTTGAGGGTGAAGGACAACGGGCCGTCGTACATGCTGTCCGTTTCGGCCAATGAGATCGGTGACCCGCGCTTCGTGGATGAGGGCATAATCGGCTACGTAGATGGATCTAAGCAAACTGGTGAAACAAACCTGCTCCGATTCAGCAATCACGGTAAATGGCGGGTGCTCGCCGATGGTCCGGATAATGTCAAGAACATGCAGGCTGCTGGCTACGATGTCGACGGCCCGATCGGCTGGTTCAAACCATAACGCCTGGGTGTGATGGTGTCACCCGAGTCACCTGATTGAGCCAGTTGAGCGGAAAAGTGTGCACCACCGATATATATGGGTAGCTCCGGCGCAGTAACTGCTGGAGCTACCCATATGAATACATCGGCAATGCTTCGAGGGAAGCTCGATCATAACAAAATTGCGATGACTGGAAGCAGTACTTGGGTTACGTCAACCTATTGGCAGGATCTGGCTGGTCGCAAGGTTGACGCCACCGACGACAGGCAGTGCTCAGAGACCGTGGCTTATGGCTCGACTATGGGATATTCAACGTCGCATCACGTATATAGCGCGAACGACCACGACTGTGTAGGCCTGCCGGTAGCAGCGCGGCCGGCCGGCATGATGATCACTTTGCCTCACTCTCACAACGATGACCTCTTCCGCAGGGGCCAGATCAGCTGTGGCACGCCACCCAACCAGAGTCTCAACTCTCGTAAGAGCGGCACACTCTCCGGGGGCCGGATCAAGCGGTCTCATTTATTGGGAACAGGCCACGCCGACCCGAAACGTTCGTCTGGCGTAAGACCGCGGAGATCCTCGACTCTCTCGCTAAATATATGGCGAAGGTTCAGGACCAACACACTAGTTCGCTTAGTTCACGGTTTCCTGGTGCGCTGGCGAAGTCGCTGAGCGGTGTCGCTGGTGTTCGCCAGTAGTCGGATTCGATCCAGTGCGCGAGTGGCGTTGTCCTCCGGGAGACCCCACCTAACGGTTACCTAAACACCGCCGATGCGCAAGCGGCACCAAATCATTCATGCTGATCGCGAACCATCCCATGGGACAGGCGAACAGACCGCATTAAGACATCGAACGAAACAAGCATTCGTAGCATCCCGATGCCAACTGACAAACATCGGAAATTTGTGCCCGAATTGAAATCGGATCGAAGGAATTTGGAACATGACAACGCCACAAATACCTGCACCCGAATCGCATAGCGGCTGGCTTGGCCTCGATTGGGGTCAGATCGGGAGGGGTGCCGCCACGATGTTAGCTGCCGCGGGTGGCAGTGTGGTGGGTACGTTTATTTTTCCGGGTGTGGGGACCGCAGCGGGTGCTGCATTGTTTTCCGGGTTGGTCGGGGGGGCAATAACAGGGCTACAAGACGACTGGAATTGGGATGAAGTAGGTGAGGCAGCTCTCACAGATGGTGTCATCGGCGCGCTTGGGGGTGGTGCGGTCGCGGGTGGCGTAAGAGGTCTCGTATCGAGAGCGGGAGAAAAAGCGCTCGAGCGTGCGGTCAAGGGCGCGACACTGGAGAGTGCCAGGGGGGCGGGTAGCAGAACTGCGGCGCTCGGTATGACCAAGTCTTGGACCGCTGGCGCAGCTCTCGGTTCTGGTATCGCTAGCACCCAAAATGGACCCCACCCCCCGGATTCGCTTCCGGTAACAATTATTACCTAATGTTCTGAGTCGTTGATTAGTTGTTAGATTTGATGAGTGGAGTGATGGTCGTGGTCCGAAGTTGGCGCTGCTGGAGTTGACGCAGGTCGAGCGAGACATGTTGCGGGCGTGGACTCGTCGGGCAAGGCCGCGCAGGCTTTGGCGCTGCGATTGCGGATTGTGCTGGCGTGCGCGGATAGCTTGTCCAACAGCGAGGTGTCGCGGAGGTGGGGTGTGTCGCTGCCGACGGAGGGGAAATGGCGCAGCCGGTTCGTGGCTCGACGGTTGGATGGCCTGGGCGATGAGCCTCGCCCAGGCGGAGCCTGTCACGAAACCGTGTTAGTCAGAGATGACATCATCTACCTAATGTATTCCAGCACAACGGAATTCGTCCTAGGAAGAGCGTCGCGAGTGTGTTCAACGCCACGGTCCAGTCCCGGGTGCCGGTGCCGGTGAAGCCTCCTCTCTCGCTGGAAATATTGTGCAGCCCGAGGTAGATGAGTTTCATCGCGGCGTCGTCGATGTGGAAGTGTCCGCGGTTCTTGGTGATTTTGCGCAGCTAGAAGTTGATGGATTCGATCTGGTTGGTCGTGTAGACGATCTTGCGCAGCTCGACGGGATAGGCGAGGAATGGCGTGAATTCGGGCCACGCGTGTTTGCCATCCGTCGACCGCGTCCGGATATTTCTCGCCGTACTTGCCGTCGAAGTCCTTCAACGCGGGCTCCACGCCGTCCAGGGTTGCCGCGGTGTAGATTTCACGCATCGACTTCGCGACGTTCTTGCGTTCGCTGTCGGCGACGAACCGCATGGTGTTGCGGATTACGTGGACAACACACGTCTGTACCACTGTGTCGGGAAATACGCCGCGAATGGCGCCGGGTAGGCCAGTGAGCCCGTCGCAGCAGCAGATCAGAATGTCGCGCACCCCACAATTGCGCAGGTCAGTCAGGACCTTCGCCAGGAACTTGGCGTCCTGGATCCTGCAGACCAGGGCATGTTTACGATCCTCCAGATCCACGCCGAGCCCTGGATCACGCGGGCCAAGTCACCGTCGAGCGGGACCGCGCGTTCCTTGGCGCCCTTGCCTGTGAGGAACGCAGCACTAGTGACGGCGCGGCTGGTGATCGTACCTCCTCTCGCCGCTACAGCGGTAACCACCGCTACGACGATCGGCACTGACGGCCCACACCACCGCAGCGCAGAGGCCAGCGCACATGAGGACTCCAGCCAGTAAAATTCCCCCACCGATGATGACGGAAGGCAGCGCAGGACCGGAGCTGAAGTACACGGCAAACGGACCCGATAGCATTGCGCCGATGATGGTCCCGATAAGGGTCGCAATAAGGACAGGCCGGGCTTTCATGAATTCAACCGTAGCTCGCGACCAGTCAATCACTCCGTCCGAGATACCATCATCACAGGAAGTGAGGGCGATCCGGAGTGCCCTGCCGGTGTTGCCGCCGGTGGGTTTCCCGGGCCCGCCTCATCGACAGCGTTTTCGCGCCCGGCTTGATTGCCGGAATGGAGACAGCCGGGAAACTGATCCGTAAGCATCAGTTCAGCGCTTCCACTGTCCAAGGGCATCTGTTGCTGCGCACGCCAACAGGGTCCGGCAAGACCGAAACACCCTCTGCTATGGGCCGTAATCAGGTCGAACAGATCCGCCAGGATACCGGCGGCCAGCCGCGCGTGTTCGATCTGCTGCCCTACCCAGGCCTCGATCAACGCGATGGTCGACCGATTCGCACGTCTACTCGGCGACAGCAACGCAGTAGGGGTCGTGCATTCCAAAGCCGCCTTCTACCATCTGAACCGGTCTCGCACGGTGCGCCCTGGGCGCACTCGCCGTTACGCCGGCGGTCATCGTCGCACGGTCCCCGTTGGCCCGTAGCTTGTCGATGGCGCAGCGTCAGAACGCGGCGGCGGCGTTATGGTCGTGAAGGGGAAAATGCGCTGTGGAACAATGATCTACGCGTGTGTATGGGTATGCCAAGCAGGGCGCGTCGTACGGGTTCACCAATGGTGTAGCCGGTCTCGTTACCAGAGGCGTTCGGCTCTCACGGTTTTTCCGCGTAGCGCGAACTGGGCGCTTTGATCTTGACTACCGACGCGGGACATGAAGCTGTACCGTCCCGTTGACCGAGTGGCGGTTCCGCCGATCGGCCGCTGTGGTTTTGCCCCCGCCGCCTCTCGAGCAGCGTCGAAACCTCGGCCGACGAATACAGAAAAAGGCGCGATCCGGCACTAGTGTTGCGGCAGGGCATCTTCAGATGGGATCTCGGTCGCGGGGTCGAGCGTTTTCAGGTGCCGGGCGAAGATCCGCACCACCATCAACCGGCGGGCCAGATGCGCGGCATGGCCGCTGCCGGGCGGTGTCCTGGTCGGCCCCCTCAACGCCAGATCGGTGGTGGCGCTCTCTGCGTGACGGGCCTCGCAATAGTCGATGAACGACATCAGCTGGCTGCTTGGGTAGTTAGCTCGAATCCAAGGCCGGCCGCATCACCACGTACTGTTCGGCGGCCCGACGACGCGTGGTCGTCACCGGCGCGCTGGGGGCCCGGCGACCCTCGGCCACAGTCGGATCGTGTTCGGCCCAGGGGACTCAGCGGGTGTCAGGAGCGGGAACCAGACGACGGGTATGGGCGTGGACGACGGCGTGCACGCGATCGCGAACACCGAGTTTGGCAAGCATGTTGGAGACGTGTGTCTTGACCGTCTGCTCTCCCACGCCGAGGGCGCGGGCGATCTCGGGATTCGTGTGTGCCTTTGCGATCAGGAGCAGGACCTCGTATTGACGGGCGGTGAGTGTCTCGACTTCTGGTGCGGCGGGGAATAGTTCGATTCCGTCGGTCAGCCGCACGATCAGGCGGCGCGTCAGGCGTGGATCGATTAGGATATCGCCGCGTGCCGTAATCCGGATGGCGGAGATCAGATCCTCGGACGGCAGCGCCTTGGTGAGAAACCCGCTTGTGCCGAGATGTAATGCGCGGTAGGGATTTTCATCGGTGTCAGAGGTGGCAAGGGTGAGGATCCGGGTCCTGCTACGGAGTTGCGCGACCGTCTCGATGGTGGCCATGTCGTTGAGACCGGGCATGTCGAGGTCGACGCGATATTCCTGATGCTCGTGGGAGTGATCTTCGTCGAGCAGGGCCAGCGACGAATTCCGGTGCAGTATGCCAAGCGCGTGGTCGGTCGCAAGATGTACGGCAATTCGTCGGCGTATCTGCCGCTGAAGGTCAACCAGGCCGGCGTCATTCCGGTCATCTTCGGGTCCTCGCTGCTGTACATGCCGACCCTGCTCGCGCGATTGGTCCCGCAGAGTTCGGGCAAGTGGCAGGATTTGATCGAGAAGTATCTGGTCACCCCGGGCAATCCGGTTTATGTCACGGTCTACTTTGTGCTGATCCTGTTCTTCGCGTACTTCTATGTCGCGATCACCTTCGACCCGGCGGAGCGCGCGGACGAGATGAAGAAGTTCGGCGGCTCTATCACGGCCCGGCTCGATGGCTTGGCCGACGAGCAGCGTCCGGGGCCGGCCGCCGTCGATCCTGCTCGACCAGGTCGAGGACGTGGTCGTCGCGACACTGGAAACGTTGCGGGGCAAGGGCACTCATTGGTCGCGGGCGTCGATGGCCGCGCGTAGCGGGCTGTCGAAGTCGACCATCGGCCGGATCTGGCGCAAGTTCGATCTAAACAGTACCTGCAGGATTCGTTCCAAACTGTCCACTGACCAGTTGTTCGTGGAGAAGGTGGTGGATGTCGTTGGCCTGTGCCACAACCGCCCGAGAATGCGATCGTGCTCTGCATCGACGAAGAGTCAGATCCAGGCCCTGGACCGCTCGCAACCGGTGCTGCCGATGGTGCCAAGCACTCCCGAACGCCGCGGCCACGACTACCGGCGTCACGGTATCACCAGCGTGTTCGCCGCGTTCGACATCGCAGACCGCACCGTCATCGATGAACTGCACCGCCGCCACCGCGCCCTCGAATTCCGGTTCCTGATCACCATCGACAGAGCCGTGCAGCGCGAGTTCGACGTGCATCTGGTGTGCGACAACTGACATGTAGGACTGTTCTGTCAAGTGGCAGGTGAAAGCGGTCCCGGTAACGTCGGTTGCCGGGACCGGTTTCGTGTGCGGTCGGGCGGGGTTTGTCTCGGGTCGTGTCGTGGTTGGCGATGGCGTGGTCAGACTGATATGCGCGGGTTGGTTACCGCAGGACGGCTGTTCGAGGGGGACGGTGCCGCTGGTCTAGCGTCGGGCATCGTGACGCGAAAAGCGTTGCTGCCCATAGTTGTGTCGCGGATCGTCCCGCACGCCGACTCGAGGGTTGACTCGTCTGGCCGCGGTCTCGGGGACGGCGTCAGCCGTCATCGAGGATGGCCAGTGACCAGCACCAGCGAGCGAGTTCACGGACGACGGCAACGCCTGCGATCACGGGGCGTTTGTGGTGGGCGGTGAACTGCTCCCACCAGTGGTGCAGTCGGTGGTTGCCGGCATGGCCGCGCACGCGGGCCGCAGCCGGGGCCAACGCCCATCGTGCGCCCATGGTGGCAGTCGGGTTGCGGTAGGAGCGGCGGTGGTGCCAGGCGGCCTCGACCAGTAGACGCCGGGGGTGGGTGTTGCCGGTCTTGTGTTGCCGGTGAACCGATCCCAGTTCCCGATCTCCACCGCGAGGGCGAACCCGGTCAGGGTCGAGATCCCGCGCAGACACCTCAACCGGCGCACCAGCGGGGTGTAGTCGCTGTCGGCGGCCATCGCGGTGATAGCGGCATCGAGACCGTCGCGGCGGGCCTTGGTCAGCGTCATCGCCTCGTAGTCGGTGTCGGACGCGGTCTGCACCGCGGCTTGGTCGAAGCGCTGCCCGCGCAGCCACAGATCATGCATCCCGGTCCACGCGGACCCACCGGAACGCACAATCCCTTGCCGCAGAAGCCGTTTCGACAGTCGGTGCCGGGCCCGCATCAGATCACCGCGCGCGTCCTCGCGGGCGCGGACCAGATCACGAGCCGCTTCCTGGGCCACGGTCGGCACCGTCACCGCCACGATCTCGCCCAGCCGCAGTAGCCGCGCCAGATGCAGGGCGTCACGAGCATCGGTTTTGATCCGATCCCCGGCGGGGCGTTCGGAGTTTCGACGGTGCGGCCACGATGGTGGCGATCCCGGCCTCGGTCGAAGCCCGGTACAGACCGAAGCCCGTCGGCTCGGCCTTGTAAACCACTCGGACCAGCCCCGCCAGCCCGGCCAACCACACCAGGATCTGTCCCGGATCCGGGGACATCCGCTGTCGCGTCAGCTGTCCGGTTTCGTTGTCGATGGCACACGCCACCACCGATAACGCGTGCCCATCCAGCCCGACACTCGTGAGGCTCGATACTCACCAGAGGCCCTCCTGACCTGCAAATGTGGCTCTACCGAAGTGAGTTTCACCCCGGCAACCCACGCGGTTTTGCAGAATCGAGGCCTCCGGCTCCGAATCTCAGTGGGCTTTGATACCGTCTAGGCCACCCCCAACACCACCGGGTCAAGGCGTCGCTGGGTAGGCATCCCCGGTTCCACATCCACTTCACCCCGACCCGGTCGAGCTGGATGAATCAGGTCGAACGCTGGTTCGGCCTCCTCACCGTCTAGCGCGTCAAAACTTTCTGGCAGGGTTGCTCGGTTTACGCTCCGCGCACATCGAGTCAGGAAGAAGCCGGTCTGTGGCCAGGTCACGGCGGTTGAAGGTTCCTGTCGAGGACAAGGTGCGGGTGGTGCTGTCGGTGCTCGAGATGAGCGCCGCCGAGGCTGCTCGGCGGCGTGGGGTGAGCGCGGTGTCGGTGGCCCAAGTGGAAGCAAACGTTCCTCGAGGCGGGGACGAAGGCGTTGGTAGAGGTGCCCAGCGGCCTTGGCGGAGCGCAGGGAACACCGGAGGTCTGCACGTCGACGGTGGAGCGGGCACTGTGGCGACGTGGGCTGCTGTTGCTGCGCGGGTATTGAGCGGACCGCAAGTCGTGGGTGATGTTGTGGCGCAAGGTGTTCCGCGATCCGCCGACGCATCGCAATCAGGTATGGCAGACGGACTACAGTGAGTCGAAACGACCGGTGGTGGGATCTGGCGGATCTGCGCGATGATCGACTACGCGACGAAATACCCCCTGGCGGTTACCGCGACGCCGACCGCTCGCGTCGCCGACGCTCTGGCGTGCCTCAGGCTCGCGGTCACCGAAGCCGAGCGATTCCTGTGCCTGGACGATCTGCGAACCGATCGGGGCTGGCCGAGGTTCTTGGGCCAGCCGAAGAGGTATTCGGCAAGGCGCGCGCGCCGATCACGGTGGTGTCGGACAACGGTTCGTGCTTCTGGGGCGAGGTGCTCAAGACCGCGTTCGACGGGCCGGACCCGCTGCTGCGACATGTCCGCATACGGGTGCGATCACCCCAGGCGAACGGTGTGATCGAAAGGTTTTTCGGGACCGTGAAGTACGAGCACCTGTTCCGCGGCGTGATCACCGACGGCGACGACCTGGATATGGAGGTCCATCGGTTTCGCATCATCTACAACACGATCAGGCCGTACGAGGTCCTCGGCGATCGAACACCCAGCACGGCTTACACCCAGCAGTGATCGGCGGAGAACCGCTCCATAAGCGGCATAGCGTGCATTTTGTGCGATCAGCTCAGGCGCGGGTGGCCCGGTTGGCGAGGGCGGCGGCCAGGTTACCGAGGCCACCGAAAACGCGCGTGCTCTCGACGTGATGGCCGTAGTCACGGGACTCGATGATTTCACCGCCACGTGCACGGACCACGTAGATACACGGCAGTTCGAACCTCTGGCCCGATGCCGATCCGCGGTAGCTGAATTCGACGATCACCACTTCGGGGTCGGCGGTCTGGTGGACGGTCATATCGGAAGGCGCGAATTCGATCTCACCGGCAGAGCGGCTCTGTATTACCGCGTCGGCGAAATGGTTCCGCAGTTCCTGCCTTGTCCGTAGCGGAGTGTCGCCCAACGGAGCGAATGGGTGGCGCACATCGGTGTATTCGGCGTAGTAGCCAGCGAGTTCATCCAGCAGTGCTGCTTGTTGCGGCTCGTTCATTCCTCCCGTGACGAGTCGGCCCACGCCGAGGGTGACGGCGCGAATGAGGTCGGCGGGTGACGCATGGGGGTCGGGCACGACATCTCCTAAACGAAGTCTTGACTCCTCCTAGAGTACCGGAGTGTAGACTCCGGAAACAAGGGTGCGAGATCTTCGAGAGGCGTTTCTGGTGCGGAACGACGCGCAGCGCAACCGGCAGCGAATCCTCGCTGCCGCGGAGTCGGTCTTCGGCGAACGTGGCGAGGCCGGATCGACCGAGGAGATCGCCCGACGCGCGGGGGTGGGGATCGCGACGGTGTTCCGGCATTTCCCGACGAAGTCGGCTCTGCTCGAAGCGACCGTACTGGCACACTTCGCCCATTTGCGCCGCCGTGCAAACGAATTGGCCGAGGTCGGCGACCCGGTCGTGGCGCTGCGGGCTCTGGTCACCGAGATGATTGAGACGGGTGCGACCAAACTGACCCTGGCGTCGCTGTTGGCCTCCGACGGTGAAATCCCGGAATCGGTGCTTGTGGCCTCACGTGAACTACGCGCAGTGGTCGGCGTCGTGCTCAGCCGGGCCCGCGACGCCGGTGCTGTCCAGACGGCGGTCACTGTCGATGAGATCTATCTCCTCATCCGAGCCTTGGCGCACGCCTCCGCTACTCAACCGACCGACGCCGTGACGCTGAGCCGTGCCATCGACATCGTGCTCGCCGGAATGCAGTCCACCTAACCGCTCGCCGGGATCAACTCGTCTTCACGCCAGCTCAATTCGGCATTACCGACTGGTCGTGGGTGGTCTCACCGTCCATGGCGTTAACCTTGTGATCGTCCAGATCCCGCCAAAAGGTTGACGCAAGCCAACCGACAAGCTCATCCGTCGCGGCGTCCATACCTCGGTCAAACCCTGCGAAGACGACATCAAAACCTGGATAACACGGGGAACGAGATCCGAGGCCGGTGGCGATGTGGAAACCACGGCCGCGACCGGATGGAATCGTGGTGGCGCATACCGGGGCCGCTGCCGAAGTGAGCGGCGTGGGATCCCGCAGGAGCGGTTGTCGGCGCGTGGACCCTTGCCCGCCTGGGCGAGCGCGGGTTGAGGAACAGTTCAGCCAATCCAGCACTGAGTCTGTTGAATCGGTGAGTGGAGTGGGTGTGTGGGTGATTTCATGTCGCGCGGTGGGCTGGTCGCGTAGCGATCATCGTCTCGGCTCTCAAGCGTGTAACTGAGCCATTCCGGGTAGTGGATCCGTTGGCGTCCTGACCCGGTGACATGCCGAAAGCTGTTGGGATGCAACGAGAAAGCGAAACTTCCGGGTAGGAAGGTGATCCTACCGAAGATCAACTGCATAGAGGTTCTGCGCATCCTGGGTGTGATACGCACGGCCGTGTTGCCGATTTCCGAGGCCGCCTGTGGCCGTGACTGCTCGGCACCGAACACCATGGGCGGGGTACCCGCTGGCGGAAGCTGACCTGCCTCGATCAGGCGGTGTTGGCGCTGCGATGGTTCGTTGACGGCACCCGCATCGCGCAGCTGGCCTGCGACAACGGTATCGGCAAGACCGCCCACAGTTTCCTTCACGAAGCCATCGACGTGCTTGCCGCGCAGGCACCGAGCCTGCACACCGCGCTGTCGGCCGCGAAAATCGCTGGGCACGAGCATGTTTCGGTGAACGGCACCTGATCCACACCGACCGTGTCCGGGAGCCCGGCCCCACCACGCGCAAGAACGGCAAGCCGGTGGATGCGTGGTGGCCGGGAAAACATCAACGTCTCGCTGCGGAAGACCACATTCAAGGCTCTGCGGCGCATCAGCCTGTGCCCCTACCGGATCGGCGCCATTCGTCGCCGCGGCACTTGTGCTGCTCCATATCGAACACGGCCGCACCACCTAATCACTACCACTCGGGACTCCATGGTTCGGTGGCTGAAGGCGAAATATCCGTGTCACCAACCGCTTTCCTCCGCAGCCCTGCCCGACCCGGCTCGGAAGGGCTGGCCTGTGTCTCAATAGTGGGTTGAGGCGGGCGTGGCTTGCTCGTTCTTATCCGTGGCGGAGCCATTGGTTGATGGCGGCGATGTGGACGGTGGCTAGGTAGCGGACGACGAGTTTGTCGAATCTGGTTGCGGCGGCGCGGTGTTCCTTGAGCTGGCCGATCCCACACTCCACGCTGTGGCGCATTTTGTCGTCCTCGGTGTCGAAGGCCGGTGACCGTCCGCCGTTGGCGCCTTTCTTCTTCCGGTTGATGGCCTAGTCGGCCTTGATCGGGATCATGGCCTTGATCCCCCACCTGCGCAGGACAGCGCGATTGGCGCGGGAGCTGTATGTCTTGTCGGCCAGGACCGTGTCCGGACGGGTACAGGCCTGCCCTTGCCGAGGCGGGGCACCGCGATACCATCGAGCACTGCAGTGAACTGTGGGCTGTCGCCGCGCTGACCGGCGCTGAGCGCGATCGACAAGGTCTTGCGTCCCTGTTCGCAGGCCAGATGAATCTTGGTGGTCCAGCCGCCCCGAGAGCGGCCCAGCGCGTGATCGATAGGTTCGTCGTCCACTCCGCCGGGTGGCTCGAGTTGACGGTGACCGTCGTGGCGGGCCCCGGCAGCGTGGCGGTGGACTCGCGCGATGGCGGAGTCCGCGCTCACCTCCCACACGATGGCACCGGCGAATGTTTGCAGCATCTTCAGGATAACTGCCCACACGCCCGCACGTTGCCATCGCCGGAACAGCCCGTACACCGTTTTCCAATGTCCATAGCAGTCGGGCACGTCCCGCCATGGCGACCCGACCCTCGTACGCCACCGGACCCCGTCAATAAGCTGCCGGTTGCTCTACTTCGGCGGGCGTCCTGTCTTCTTGCCACGAGGCAGCAGTGGCTCGAGCCGTGCCCACTGGGCGTCGGTCAGGTCGGCTCGCCTTGTCACTGACACGGCGGGCACGCGATCTCTGGTGTTGGGTGTTGCTTCGTCGCTAACCCGGATACATGACAGCCTCGTTTCGTTGCCTTACCCGACACACCCATACCGGCAGGAGGTAGAGGTACGAGTGTCGGGTGAGTGTTCAGGAATCCCACGCGGCCAGGACCTGCTGCTCTTTCTCTTTGGCGAGGCCGAATGGCGGGGTGCCGGGCGCGGTCCGGACCTCGCCGCCTGACTGCAACCAGTCCCAGGTGTCGCGGACGGAGTCGCCGAATGGGCGGGTGCGCAGGCCCGCCGCCCTTGCAGCAGCGCCGGACACGGCCCAGAAACCGGCGGTGTCGGGCAGGGCCGGGATCCACAGTGGGAGCTCGGCCCATGGCTGTACGCCGTGGGAGAACAGGAAACCTTCGTCTGTCCAGATGGGCGTGGCGTCCGAACCGGTTGCCTGCACGCAGTTGTCGATGAGCTGGCCCATCGTGGTGTTTGGTTCGTCCGGGACGACGTTGTAAATGCCGCTGGCTTGCGCCTCGACCTGGTCTAGCACGAATGTGGAGACGTCACGCACGTCAATCAATTGCAGGCTGCGGGTTGGATCGCCGGGCGCGAGCACGGGGCCGCCCGCGGCGATCCTGGTGAGCCACCACGGCAACTGGCCCAGGTTATCGTGCGGCCCCACGATCGACCCTGCGCGCGCGATCAGCGAAGCGTCGAGTCCATAGGCTTGCTCGACCGCCAGTTCGCAGCCGCGTTTGTGGACGCGCAATTTCTCGAAGTCGGCCGGGTCACCGTCCTGGTCCGCCACGCCCGGCCAGGTCGCGGTCGACTCGTCCACCGGAACGGTGTTCCAGGTCTGGTAGACGCCTGTCGTCGAGACGAACGCATAGAAGGGGGCCGACGCGGCCACGGCCCGCGCGGTGCGCAGCACGTGCGCCGGTATCAGGCCGCCCGGGTCGATGACCGCGTCGAAGCCACGCCCGGCAAGCGGCGCGACGCCCTCGTCGGTGGACCGGTCGCCGCGAAGGGCCTCGACACCGTCGATGTCCTTGCCGGTCAGCCCCCGGTTGAAGGTCGTGACGTGGTGTCCCCGGCCGAGGGCAGCGCCCACGATCGTGCGGCCGACAAACGACGTGCCGCCAATGACCAATATTCTCATGTTCCCGCCTTAGCCAATTACCGTTGACAACAGATGTTGTCGCATGCACTATCATGTTGTCGTAAACAAATGTTGTCAAGGAGTCGCTGTGCGAAACCTGTCCGACGCGCAACGCGCCGCTGTAACCACCGCCATCGAGCAGCTGGCGTGGACGGTGGTGCGAGAAACGCTGGAACTCGAACCGGATGACGGGCCTTGCTCGAACCTGCCGGACGCGGACATGCGTCAGATGTGGCTGGCCGCGCTAACCTCGTTGCTGGCGATTCGGGAAAGCACGGAACAGCTGGCTGCCTCCGCCGCGCTGTCCGCGGCACAACGCGGCGCCGACTATCCCGCGATCGGTGACGCGGCCGGGATGACCAGGCAAGGCGCCCGGCGCAAGTGGCCAGGTCTGGCCGGGCTCAGTGACGAACGACAGCGCAAGCTCACCTGGTGGAACCGGCGCGGGGACCAGTTCGCAGACTGTGTCCGTGCCGTGCTCACCACAGCCGACCTGGAATCGCCGCGACTGACCGTCCTGCGTGAACGGCTCGACGAAATCGAGCAGACATCACCAGCCCAGCGAATCGACGTATTCGACATGGCGCTGGTCGACGCGCATGCGGTAGCGGTGGGCACTCCCAGACCCACCGAGCCCACCGCCGCGTACGCGAACGGGCTGCTCGCCGCGTTGACTGCCGACGCCTATGCGGCTATGAACAGCCATTCGTTCCTGGTGAACCGTGAAGGCCTCGCCTGCGAGACCGACAACTGCTCCTCGGAACCAATCGTGGAATTATGGCGCTCCGACTACGGCCACCGGACCATCGCGGCCTGCCGCGAACACGCCATCCAGGCCCTCGCGCAACCGGCCACTCGGATCGTGGCCGCCTACCAGCCAGACGCCGCGCTGTCGGTGTTCGCCGAGGCGCACGGCGAAGATTAGGAGCGTCCCGGGTTGGCCGGACCGCTGAATGACTCAACTCAACGAGACCTCACCATTCAGCCGCAACAACACAGCGGCCTACAACACCCTCAAGCCACTATTGAGACACAGACTATATAGGCCGCGTGTCAGCGTGAGGTTGGAGCCGACTGCCGACACCGACGAATTCCCCTACCTGAAGACGGAGGCCGTAACGGCGGATCCACTGTTGGGGCGCTGTGGTGAACTCAAACGGCAGCTGGTCGAATTCGCGACCTCAGATCGGTTCGATGTGGCATTCAGCAGCGCATCTTCCACGAGTTCCCGACGGTGTCGTCGATGACGAGCTGACGTTCGGCATGGGTCTCGACGGCTTCGTGCACGGTCATCGGCGCGCCAGTGGTATCTCGCTGATCGAGAGCTTCGCCGACAGCCTGCCCGACCTTTCCGACGGTCAACCCTCCCGAGTTTGATATCCAACTCACGGTGTCCGGCCGTGGCGCGCACGGGACTGTAAATACAACGTTTACCTGGACAGACCCGCGCGCACTTGCCATATCTGTAGCGAGGTGCGCTAGTTCCCGCTCGTAGCGACGTGGTCGTTGTACACGGGGGAGTCAATGCCCCGTTGGTGAGTGCCACCGTGCCCGCCAGGGCCGACAGGGCGATGCCCGGTCGCGCGGTGAAACCGTAGCGGTTACACCGACCGTTCGCGCGGCTACCTATCGCCTACTGATGTGCGGAGCCACGCATTCGACAATCGTGATCGGGACCAACCGGCGCCCACTGGTAAGGCGGCCGATGTGCGCCCCCCGATCGAGTGGACGTCGAGATCGGAGGCCATCGCTGTGGTCCGACAGCCGAACCGGGCAGGGCGCCAGCGGGCTTCTGGCTGTCTGGTCGCGAAGCTGTGCCGGGTGGTGAAGAAATCGGAAAGTGGAGGCGTAGTGCATCAGCGTCCTGGGGCGTGTTGGGTATTGGGGTTCGATGTACCGTGCGGTCTCTGTCGCGAGCTCTTGTGCGTGGCGAAGGCCAGCGTGCACCAGGCTCCCGGCGCAAGGAGGGAGTGGGCGCCGGCACAGCTGTGTGTCGATGAGGGCGGCGCTGACGGCAGCACAGGTCCCGCGCTAACTGCCTCGTTGCAGTGTTGGTCGGTCCAGCAACCACCTGGCGAGGTGCGTTCGCGCTCACTCCGTTGCGTCGCCGCGCACAGAAAAACGCCAGCGACTCCACAGGCCAGCCGTGTGCCCGTAGGGGCCGGGCCCCTCGTCATACACCTGCGGCGGTGTCGCAATGCGCATACTTCGAGCCCCCAGAAGGGAAGTCGTGTTCGTCATCAACGCGGGGAGCGCGGTCGCGACGTGAAAGCAGCTTCGAGCAGATTCCCTTTCAATTATGCAAAGTACTTAATCCTGGATGGCTCGACCAGTTCCGCGTCGCCCGCTCACTGCAGACAATTTGCCCAAGTGCGGCTGCCTCAACGGCAGCCCGATGGAGCAGGAAATAGGCACGTTAGGCGCCATACCTGAAGGAACGAGACCGATGAGTTATCCGCATCCGCACGGTGGACAGTATCCGCAGGTGCCGCCGAGGACGTATCCGGCCCAGGTACCCCACGGCTACCAGCCTCCCCGATACCCGATGCCAAGGTCGCCGAAGAAGCCGAAGTGGCCATGGATCAGCCTCGGGCTGGTTGTATTAATGGTATTCGGCGTCGCAGGTGTGCTGCTCGTAACGCATGCGAACAAAAACGGGACTACCTCTGCCGATCAGGGGCAGGCTTCGGTCGAGACCGGACCGCCGGACCGGGATACGCAGGCCGTGATGGCTGCGCTTCGTCAGCTCGACGCTTGTGCCCTACTCGACCTGAACATCGCGAAGTCGCGGGGGCTGCCCGACGCAACGCTGATTCCTTCGGGACCGCACTCTTGCATGATGGCCACGGATGGGCAGTGGCAGCCTTCATCTCCGGCAAGGTTGCGCTTGTCGGTGGGAACCTACGACGACTTCGGCCTGCGCTACAACGAGAAACCCATCATCGTCGGCGACATGAAAGCCTACGAGATGCGCCAGGACAGCGGCACCTCGAACCGAAACTGCACTGTGCGCCTGCCGATCAGCTTTACATTCGCCATCGCGCTGAATGTGGATTCGGACTTGATCAAGGATCCGAACTACGACGCGTGCGTCCCCGCCGAGGCTTACGCGGCCGGGGTGGTCACAAAGTTGTCCGATCCGGATGCACACGCCGTCGACGCAGCGCGACAGCCTTTCTCAGCCTGGGACGGATGTGCGTTCATGACCAAATTGGTCGGACAGGGCGCAGACAGTTACCGGTTCGTACCGAACGGTGCTGCGGATCCGCTGAGCGGCTGCCGGGCACTGAGCAAGGATCCGAAGGCCGCCATTGAGACCGGCCTCAGCCTCGAGACCAAGTACGACAAGTCGGCGCCAGGACGCAGTGAAAAGGCCACCCAGATCGGCGGCAAGGACGCCACGATCAATCAGGGCAGGTCGACTTGCGACGTCAGCTGGAACCAAGGTGAGACGGGCGTCACGAACGTCTGGTTCAGTTCACTGGTCTTTACCGTGAGGGCCAAGGACTGCAATTCGGCCCAGCAGTTCGCCACTCAGGCCATCCACTTGGCCGGACAGCATCCGAACGACAACATCTCAAAACCACAACGACCGCTGCTGTATCGTCCCGATGAGAACGATACCGGCTCGGTTGGGGCCTGTGTGGATTTCACCAATGCCGGGTCGAACGCGGGTTGCGCACCCTATCGAGGTGGTGTGACCGTGCCGAAGTCGTTCGAGGCGGCGGCGAACGCATCACGGAACAACCAGGGAACCCAATGCGAGGCCTTTCATGACGCCGTCAAGGCCGCCTATGGCGATGCCCTCGCGCCGGTCACTTGGGCCGCGCACTGTCTGTTTGTCGAACCCACGCACACCTTTGTAGTGATGGCGGACATCGACGGGGCGAACCGGCCCGATAACTACGGCAAGGGTGGTGGCACCTATAGCGATCGACAGGTCACCCAGATCGGCGGCAAGCCGGCGGTGACGTTCTGGGACGCCAAGAAGTCCTCCTACGATGTCTACTACTCGCCCTACGACGACATCGGACGTGCGGGGAACCTGCATATCAAGATCGAGGCCTATCCCGCACGCGGTGACCTGAGCACGAACAAGCCGATCACCGCGATACTTGATCCGGCAAAGGCGAAACTTGCAGAGCAAGTAATAGCTCAAATGGTTCAGAAATACTTCCCCTGATCAGAAATGTATAGGGGCAGTCGGCTCCCTGTGGGGCAGTCCAGTTATCCGACGGATTAGGTAAAAGATAACCAACGGAGTCGCCGATCTGCGGACTGGGTTGACCGAAAGTCCCCGGACGGTGGGGGAACCATCACGGCACGGGACGTAATTGTGGTACAACTGCGCCGATATGAAGGTGGGAATAATCATGGACCGGAAGCCAGCGAAGCTGCCGGTGGTGGCAGCCGTGGTCGCGAGCATCTGCGCCCTGGTGTGGTGGCCGATTGTGGGGTTATGGACCGAGAACTTCGGCAGCGATTGCGTGCGTTACTTCGGCGAGTTCGGGTCTAGGACTGGACACTGTGAGGCCGTTAACCACGCGATAAAGGCGGCGCTGCCGTGGCTTGTCGGTGGATCGTTGCTCTGCGCTTTCATCAGTGTGCTTGCGTCACTCGAGTTTCGAGCCCTCACATACATCACGGCAGCACTGTCAGCTGTTCTCGTCGTCAGTACGTTCGTTCTCGGCGGATATGCGATCTCGGTCCAGTCACCATAACTGGGGGGGCATCGCGTTCTCCTCTGGCGACTATTGTCAATAGCATGGCATGACTGTATCCAACACGAATTTCGAACTGCTGGCTCATCTGAGCTGTGAATTCCCGGCATGTTCGGAGACTTTCAGATCATCCGGGAAGGTACTCCTTCCCGGTCATCCACAGGTTTTGATCATTGCTCGGAGGTGGTCGCGGTGACCGCGGTGCTCGATACAGGAACTACCTATCGCATACGGATGCGCAACAATCAGCTCTTGTACACAATCAATTGTTGCTGCGATTCCTGTGCCGTCCTAGCCAGTTCGACCAGCAGGCGGTCGAGAGAGGCTTGAAGATACACCGTATTACAAGGAGGTTTAATGAACTGGGCAGTGTGTATGCCTTTCAGGCAAGTAGCTGCGCCGGAGCGGATCACGTCGCGACCGTGCTGCGGGCACAGCCTTGACGAACGGTCTCAATGCCTCGACATCGTTAGTGTTCGCGGCCGAAATACCCACGGCCATAGGGATTCCTCCACGATCGGAGAGCACATGGATCTTCGAGCCCGACCTTCTGCGGTCGACCGGGCTCGGCCCGGTCATAAATCCCCCGTTTTCGCTCGCCCTGACGCCGCGTCGATCACCATACGCGACCAGTTGATCAAGCCTTGGCTCCCCAGCTCATCGAGTACGGCGCGGTGTAAACCCCGCCAGGGGTCGGCTTCGGTCCACACGCTGAACCGGGCGATGCGCAGTTGGGGCGGTGACCCTGAACGACGGCAGCAGTATCCGCCACGCGCAGCCGCTGGTCAGCACGAAAACCACCGCGGTGAAGATCGCCGGTTCATCGACCATTGCGGTACTGGTCCCCCCTGCGGTCGCGGGGAAGAACCTCAGCAGAAACGGCTCAGCCAGAGCCCACAACTCGTCCGGCGCAACGCGTTTCGACAGTTCATCGGCCACGGTCGAACATCATGCAGCACAGCTGATTCCGACACGCGGGAAACAGACGAGACACGGTTCAAGCAGAATGAAATGTAGTCGATCTTTTCGATAACCTGGGTCGTTCACCCTCGACCACCCGAGGCGTCACCTTGGTTCCGGCGGAGGCGGGCGGCGTGGATGTGCAGCGGCCGATGCGGTCGAGATTGCAAGCAGACATGTGATCATCACGTATCCACCAGCAATACGGCAATCCGATGCTTGGTTGCCGCGCTAACTACCTAAGCGCTACCGATGATTTAGAGCTACCCATCTGTCCTTATTTATTTATTTATCTGTCCGTGCACAATTTGGAAGTGTGATGTGAGTCGATCGATGTGGGTCGATCTGCAATTGCTGCGGTCCCGGGGGGCTGCGTTCGAGGAGATCGGCAATGATGTCCAGCAGGTAATGCAACGCTTGGACGATGCCTTGTCCGCGGAGGGGCGGTGGTGGGGTGACGATGAGGCCGGTGCGGCGTTCGAAAAGTCCTATCAGCCGGACGCGCAGCAGGCGATTGCTTCCCTACGCGATATGGCACAGGCGTTGGGTGGTTTCGGCAGGCAGGTGCGGGAGGCGGCTGGCGCTCTCGACGCCGCAGATCAGGTCGCGGCCGAGTCCGTTGCGGACACTACCGTGGCCACCGACCATGTCCCGCGTTTATCCGACGATCGTGTCGTGTCCAGGGCCGATCAGAAATCCGCCGCCGGATCACCTTCACTGACCACTCCGGATTCGGGTTCCCCGCCGTCGACGCGAGCTGTCGGTGCGCGAACCCAACCGCAGCTCCACGAGAGTATGCGTGGTGATGAGCATGTGCGACCGTCAGGCAGCGATCCGTCCGTTGGTACTGCCATGCGCCCGCAATCGCATGCTCCGGACGTCGCCGCAGGGGCCCGCGGCGGTATCGGCGGTGCCGAGGGAGTCTCGGGGCCAGCGGCGGAACATGCTCGCGGCTCCGCGCCGGGTCTCCCGAATCCTGATCGACCTGTTCGCCCCGAAGTGCTGGCGGCGGGACAGCCTGGGCGCGACCCGCTACCTCGCCCTTTTGTCCAGCCGGGCCGGGCCGGGACGCAAGCACCCGCAGTGAGTGCACGCGGGGATCGAAAACCTGCGCTCACGCCTTGGGCGGGTAATGGAACCCCAGCTGGTCGGCCGTCCCCTGTCGCCGGGCCTGCCCGTGCGCGCGCCGCAAAGCCCACGCCGGACAAGAAACCGGCCACCGCTCGACCACAGAGGCGAGGGGAACGGCCCTCGGTTGTGGCGGGCCCGGCGGTTCGACCGGAGACCGGAAACGCGATCACCCGACTGGCACAAGCGTTGGCCGATCGGCACGGTGTCGAAGTGTCCGGTTTCGAGACTCCCGGCCTCGATGCGGCCGTGGTGGGGGAGTTCCTCGCGGCGACCGATGACGTACTGACGAAGCATCGAGTGATCGATGTCGGCTGCATCGCGATCGGCGCTGTCGCCGAGCGCGGAGTCGTGTGTGTCAGCCGTTCCCGGGCTGCTGATGCGGATGCCTCGGTGTACTCGTGGTCGGTAACCCTCGATGGTGAGTTGGCGGCCGATCCTGGGCGGCTCGAGGAGATCCTGCGGAGCTGGCGTCGGCCGGGTTCCGCTGTCGCGCAGGCGGATACGCGAACCGTGTATGCGGCGACGGCTCGGGAATTCGGTCGCGCGTTCGACCTTGCCGGTGCCGGGCGGGCGCGGAGTCGGGCGCAGCGGGTTTTGATCGGGGAGTATTTGCGCGGCAACGGCGGCTACCGCAGTGTCGGTCTCGCTCGCGTGGTGGCTGGCTACAAGCGCTGGCGTGATCAGTTGAGCGGTGCGAGCTTCGACAAGGGGCGGTTCGACGCCGGTGCGGCGCTTGCGGATGCTTTCACCGACGTAATGCTCAACGGGGAGAAAGCCACCGAACCGGCGAAGACGCTGTGCGGCCTGCTGACCGACGCGGCGCAGGTGTCGGCGGCGAGGGGGGTGCGGGAGCAGTGATCGGCTGGGGCGGAAGCAATCTGGAGTACGGAGGGACTCTCGTATGAAGAATTCGGACACCGGTGACCCCGATAGCGAGAACGGCCAGATCGCCGATTCACTCGATGAGGAGATGACGCACTTGGCTCAGCGGATCGCGGCCGAGATCATGGCGGCAGGTCCGTCCGGGTGGCAGTCGATGACGGCGGTCTTCGCTCTGACTGTTGCCGAAGAGACGATAGATGTCGTCTTCACCGCGGGCGACCGGTCTACCCAGGTGGATCCGTCGGAGTCGGTGCTCGCGTCGGTGCGACGGCTGCGGGAGCTGTCGGCGTGGCTCGAGTACGGGCCGTGGTGGCGTCTGTTGATGTGGTCGTCCGACGCGCGCGCACCCGAGATCGGGTACGACTACGGCGATGAGCCGTTCCCGGACAGTCAGCTGTTCGCGCCGGAGGTGTATCGCGCCGATCTGGCGGAGTATCCACGGGATCGGCTTCCGGTGTGGCTGGCGGCATATGTCGGCCATGGCGACCGGCAGACGCGCAGCCCGCGGTCGGCGGTTGCTGCGGTTCGCGCCGATCGGGCCGCCGGGGTACGACCGGTGCCGCTGGTGTACCAACTGCCTGATCTACCGGCGATGTGGGCGCGATGGGCCGTCTTGTCGGCGGCATTTGTCGCGGTCGGATCGCAGTTGGGACCGCGAATCCTGCCGTCGCTGGGCTGGTTCGAGGGCTCACGACGGGCCGGTTCGACCCTCTATGTGCTGCCCGGGGGACGGGCGGTGCTGACCGGGGGTATATGGGATCCGCCGGAATTGGATGCGGTGTACAACGGGGACGCACCGATGCCGAGTTTCTATGACGGAGCGCCGGATTGGGTGGCGGACTCGGTGCTGAATCCGCGGGCCGCGACCGGGATGCTGTCTTTCTGCTACTGGTGGCAGCAGGGGCAGTGGTACCGGGGGGACTCGCCGTCGGTCGAACAATGCGATTCGGCGATTCCGGGAGTGTGGACAGCCGACACCGTGGTCGAGATCGTGACGGGCCTGCTGCCCGATGCATCGGACTCGCGGGTGCGTGCTGCGGCCGATGTGCTGGTGTCGGCCGCGCAGGCGGGCGTCGTCACCCGGACAACAGTGACGGATGTTTTCGGCGATGCGGATGGTTTCGACATCGACGCTGCGCTGCACCAGTTTTCGATCGCGGGCGTCACGGCCCGAGAAGGGCAGCGAGAGATGTCCGCCCAGGAGGCCGTCGATCGTGTCCGCACCTACATCCTGGATCAGGGGCTGGATACGACCGGTTATCCGCTCGCTGAGTTGACCGCGGAGCGCGTCGAGGTCGGTTGGATGGTGTATGTGCCGGTGCCGCGCGGTGAGATCGCGATCGGCCGGGCGATCTTCTATGTCGCCGATGACGGTGTCGTGGAACATTCGACGTCTTCGATCGCACCTTCGGTGTATGTGACCGGTTTCGAACAGCGCTACCGGCGGCGTCTGGGATCACTCATCTGACCTTGACCAACGAGATGGTTGCCGGACCGATACGCGAAGGGGGTGGGTTGCGACGACCGCGTTGCAGCTGTTGTCCGAGCTGCCTGCCCCTATTCAGGCCGTTGTCTTCGGTGCGGAGATCCCGCGGATGGATACCGATGCCGGTCGGCGGGTGAGCGCGGCGTGGCAGCAGGCGAGCGAGGAACTCGAGCAGATCAGGGAGCGGCTCGAGGCGGAGATCGCGCTCTTGCCGGAGGCGGTGCGCGACAGCCTCGGCGACCAAATCAACGCCGCGGTGAAACCGTTGCCTACGGCGGTTGCCGGTTCGGGCGAGTTTTGTAAGTCGATGGCGCAGTACACCGACCGCAGCACCGCCGATACCGACAAAGAGGTGTACACCATGTACGCCTTCGGTGCGATGACGGTGTACCAGCTCCTGTTGGCCGGTGGGTGGCATCCGCTCCGGGCGTTGCAGGTGCTGTCGGAGGCAAGAGCGGAGCATCTGGCCCGGTTCGCGGCGTTCGTTGCCGAGCGTGCTGGAGCGGGCGCCGCTGCGGTGGCGGAGCGAGCCGGTTTGCTGATCGCGCAGGCGGGTGGGTTCGCCGCATTGACCGCCGGTGTCGATGCCGGGGTGCAGCTGGGGCAGATCCTCGGGATTCTGAACGGGCATCGCGACAGCATGGATTGGGAATCGGTCGCTACTGCTGCGGTGTCCGGCGCGGGTGCCGCGCTCGGCGGCGCACTCGGCGGCCATCTGGCTCAGGCCGTTGTTCCGCATGCCACCCCGGCCCTGCTGGGGCGGGCGGCCGTTGCTGCTACCGCGGGCATCTCGGGTGTGATCGGCGGCGCCGCCGCAGCCGCCGCTATGACGGGCCAGTTCCAGCTATCGCTTTCGGCGCTGGCGAGTGGCGCGGCCGTGGGTATGGCGTCAGCGCACGCGCAGGCCCGGGCACATCCGGACATGACAGCACCCACCCCGACCGCGGCCGAAAAGCTGGGCGAGGTGCCTGGTGTGGATGGAGTGGTCCGGTCGGATGCTCCGGCAGCGGAACCGGTTCCGGCGGTGGGAATCTCGGAGACGGGAAACAGCGCGGGGGCCGAAACGCCGGTCCCCGGGACAGCTGCTGACGACGTAACTGGCTCGGCAGCGAATTCTGGTGTCAGGGGCGATCCGGACGCGGCGCTGTTCCGTCAGCTGAACCGTCAGCTGAACGAGCTGCGGGAGCAGGAGTTGGTGGAAACCCGGGCGGGTTCCGGCGATCCGGACGCGGCGCTGTACCGCCGGCTGAACGAGCTGCGGGAGCAGGAGTTGGTGGAAACCCGGGCGGGTTCCGGCGATGCGACCGCGTCCGGCGCCCAGCATGGTGCGGAACACTCCGAGGAGGTCGGTAGCTCGAGTGGTGTGGCGCACGCATACGAGGGAGCCTCGAGCGACCTGACCGCGTCCGGTGTCGATGCGGCCGAGTTGGCCCGCCGCGTGGCGGTGCGCGATGAGGCGCGCGCCGAGCTGGCGGCATCACTGGGGGTGTCGCCGCAAGAGGTGCGGTGGTGGGGGCGGCGGGTGCTGGAAGAGGCGATCGGCAAGGGCGACGCGATGCTGGGGGCACTGGGAGACGAAGGCTGGACGCGACTGGATCCGGCGGCCCGAGAGAGAGCACTGGACGATGCCGTGCCGAGAACCGTGGACTGGGCTCGGAAAATCGCTGAGGACTACCGCGATACGGCGTCGGTGCAGCGGTGGCTCGCGGACAACGGGCGGGCGGGACACCCGACAGATACCGCTGGTGGTACCGGATGGCCGGCAGTACGACGGGCTGCCGAAGCGGAGGGGGCCGCACCGGTCGTCCGATTGCTGGACCAGCTGGATCGGTACGCGTCGGCGGATGTTCAAGTGGGCGCGGCGGATAGGCGTGCGGCGGACGGTACCTGGGAACCTACTCATCCCCGGTACACGATGGCCGGATCCGAGACGGGAGCGGGCCTGGTCGGGAGCGCGCACCCGACTGCGGAAGCCCTGCCGACCGCCGCCGCGCGCGAGGGGGCGGCGGTCGGTGAACCTTCCGGCGAGGCGGTGTTGGGGCGGCCGCGCGCCGACACCGATGGGGCAGCCCCCGCCGCTGGCGAATATGCGGTGTCGGGTGTCGATCGGCATCCCTCGTTGGAGGGGGCGATTCGTGAGTACGGTGCCCGCGCGGGTGCGGACGCGGTGGCGGGGGTGCGGGCGTCGGATTTCAAGGTGCTGCAACGTGAGTCGGCCCGGGCGGACACCGAGCTGGCCAAATGGTTGGGATTGTCGGACACCGAGTTCCATTCGATGTCGCCGTCACGGTTGCGTTCGGCGATCGAGTGCTGGGTCGAGCGCGCGGAGCAGTCGCCACACGTGGCGGAGCAGGCGCGGGCGCACGTGGGTGGGTTGATCGGTGATGAAGTGCGTCGGACGATCGCCGCCGATCAGCGCAGTGGCAGGTTCCTTGCGGCTGGGGAGTTGCGTGAGGCGCAGGTGGTGTCCGGGGATCTGCGGGATAGGTTGCGGCAGTGGGTCGGTGCTGATGCGGCGATTCTGGAGGGGTGGACGGATGTACACGCGACATTCGACCGGCTACTGAAATCGCCGCAATTGGTGCTCCGGCTCGGTGCCGAAGAGGGTTACGCCAATCCAGAGATTGCCCTGGACCATGTGCGCGCGCTGCATGAACGGGATTTGGCCGAGACGACGGGTGGCGACGGATCCGCGTTGACGCCGGCAGCCGCCGACGCGCTCGCGGCCGCCGGGTTGCGGCCTTCAGTGTCGCCCGAATCGGTGCCTGTCGGCGGATCCCATGATGGTTCGGCCTCGGTTCCGTCGCCTAGCCCCGCAACACCTGGGGGCGTGAAAAGTGCTGGTGCGCAGCCATATTCAGGTTCACAGCCCCGGTCTTCGCGACCGTCGGACTCGTCGAACATGGGGTCGCCGGAGGCTGTGCACGAACGAGACGGTGCCGGTGTCCGGCAGCCGCCGGTGGATCCGGTGCGGGAGGCGACGCTGGAACGTTTCCGGGTGTTGCGTGAGCGGGATCTGGCCGACAATGGACCCGCGCTGTCACCGGAGGCTAGAGATGCGTTGGTCGCGGCTGGTTTACGGCCTTCGGCGTTGTCCGAATCGGCGTCTGCCTACGGGCCTGACGAGTCCGCGGCGTCGGCTCGGTCGACGACGCCCGCAACACTCGGTGGCCCAGAAAGCGATGGCACGAACCCATATTCGGCTACGTATGCCGGTCTATCCGAGTCGTCGGATCGCGGTCCGGCGAGGGTGGCGGTGGCTGAACGGGATGCCGGGATCCAGTCCACGCCGGTGGATCCGGTGCGGGAGGCGGCGCTGCAACGCTTCCGGGTGTTGCGTGAGCAGGATCTGGCCGAGACCGAGCAGGCTCGCGGAGCTGATGCGGCCGCGCCGTCATCGGAGGGCGAGCAGGCCCAGGACACCGGTTCGGCAGCTACCGGTTCGGCCGAGCACGCCGACACAGGCGGGCTGAACGGTCCCGTCGGGCGCGAGACGGTGGCGTTTGCCGGGGATAGTGGCGCTCATCTGGGTGCGGCCTCGGTCAACCATCCGGCTGAATCGCCACTCGAGAGACCGTCGCAGCCGACCGCCTCGGAAGCGTGGGTGTCGCCCCTGGTGCCGGGTGCCGCGATGCTGGGGCTCGCCGCAACAGTTCCGACGGGCGCTGACGCGGCGGATGTGGTTGCACCAGAGGAGGATTCGGACGCGCGGTCGATCGGAGTGCCGGGCCATGCTGCGGCATCGCAAGAGCCCGGTGGTGCGCTGTCGCCCGGTGTGACACCGGAGGGAGATGCGCTGGATCTGCGGCGACAGCACGCTGACGCAACGGCGGATGCCGCGGAATTGTTGGGGGTGGCACCGCAGGAGCTGAGGTTGTGGGGACGGCGGTTGCTGGAGCAGGTGATCGATCGGTTCGAAGCCGGGTTGGCATCGCTGGCCGATCGCGGGTGGGGCCGACTCGATGCCGCCATGCGTTCGGCGCTGCTGGCGGATCTCGGAGAGATGTTCGGGCGCGAGCTGCGTGATCAGGCAGCGATACACCGTACGGCAGCGTCCGTCCTGGATTGGTTGCGTGATGCCGGGCTGGAACCGGACGGAACGGCTTCGCGGACTGGGCACCGGCTGTCCGTGCTGCGGCGGCTGGCCGAAGAGTTCCCGTCATCGCCAGTTGATCGGCTGGCCAAGGCGTTGGAACGTTTCATGACAACCGACGCTCAGCTCGAGGTGATGCCACCGATCCCCGACGGCACCGATCGTAGCTCCGCAACAGACGCTCACGACACGGAGGCGACACCTGTCGCCGCACCGGCGGTCAGCAGACCCAGGCGAACATTCGGCGAGTCGTGGTGGTTCAGTTCTCCGCTGCGCCCGGAATGGATCCAGTTGGGTCTGCGACGCGGCGATCTCGCCCGGAAACTGGACCGCGAATACGATATCGAGATCGACCATTGGGCGCTGGGGCCGGACTCCCCGGAACTTGCCCAGTTGCACTCCGAAATCTCCACGGCAACAGAGGAATTGGCTCGGTTGCTCGGAGTGCAGCCGGCCGAACTGAACACCCGGCGCATCGAGCGAATCCTCGAGCAGGCAACGGCCGGTCCCGCCGCGGAGCCAGCGGTTGAGGCTGGAGTGGAATCAGATGATGCCGAGCACCTGATCGATGTCGCGCGGCTGTGCTTGCTCTTGACGGCACTGCGTGAGACCGCCGTCAGCTTCCACCGAGTGTTCGCCGAGGCGACAGCCGTTGCCGCGGCACGCGGCAACTCGGGCCAGAACTGGCTGAGCCGATTGACCCAGCTGAGTCGGCGCCAGCAGATGCTGCAAGCCATCCCGAGAGGTCGCGCGCGAGTACCGGGCATATCGAGCCGCTACCCGGTCGAACGGCGGCCGAGGGCAGCGCTGGATCCCCGTCTTCCTGAGTTTCCCAGGGAGGCAACGATATCCGCTCGAGAAATGCAGGATATTGGGGTGCCGCCGCACAGCCTGCCGGTGGGAATGTGGCGGCGACCCGGCACCCGGCCGACCGGGGCCGCGGTGACCCGATCGGTTTCGGACCGACCGCTGCTGCCGGTCGCCGGGGCCGATGCGCCTTCGGAGGGCAATAGCGACTTCCGTTCGTCCGACTCGCCCCGCGTGCCGAGGCCGATCGACTGTGCGCCTCTGGTCGCGGGATATGCCGTCGAAGAGACCGAAAGCGCCGCACTGGCCCGGAACCTCGCGGCCGCGCCGTTGACCCCCGATCCGCAGTTCCGCGGCACCCCCATCGAACAACTGCACTTCGTGCTGCTCGGTAAGCCGTGGGAACCGATCGCGACCTGGGAGCAACTGGCCGACCGGTTGCACGGAATGGAACCGGGGACTGCCGCCTACGTCGTCACCGAGAGCGATCACGCCCGCGCGAAGTCGGGCCAGGGCCATGCCCGCCTGCTGTTCCACGACAAGGCACAACCGGGCGTGATCAAATGGCGCGACCCGCTGGTCGACAGCGGCGCCAAGAAACTGTTCGAAGCAGGAAAACTGCCGAACAACCTGCGCATATACGCGATTGTCATCAAATTCAAGGAGGGCGAGGAGGAACTACAGCCGAGCATCGGAACAGCGTGGACGGGGATCACGTTCGCTCTACCGCACGCGCCAATGCTCCCAGTCGCGGGTGCCGATGAATCCAATTCGACAGGACCGGACGACAACGAGTCGCCACCGGACGCACCGAGCAGGTCGGCGCAAACCGGCCTGCCGCTCGACGCCTACCGTGACGCTAGCTCACACGCAGCCGATATGCGGGAGAAGTACCGTGACTTCCGCTGGCAGCTGGTCGTCAGGCCCGGCGGGCAGCAGTGGGACCCCGACACCATCGCCGATACCCTCGCGGCCCAACTGCCCGAGTCTGATCGTCCGGGAACGTCCCAGGATGTCATCGACGCGGTACTGCGTGTCGCGGAACTCGCCCAACCCCTCGAAGGGGGCGATCCCGCGATCGTTGTGACCTCGTCGCAGGACGCTGACGGCCGGCGGCGGCTGCACGTCCAACTGGATTACACCAGGCCGCAAGCCGCGGATCCCGGTTTCGGTGTAACGAAAGAGGAACTGCGCCAAGCCCTGTCGGACATGGACTGCCGGATCGACGTCGACACGACCGACAGCGGGGTGGGCGCGATACCGTCACCGACGCCCTGGTCACAGCGAAAAAAGAAGGCACCCTGGACCGGGCTCATCGGAAATCGTCCGCCGGATGGCGGGGCCGAGTCCTCGCTCGATTCGGGTGCGGCCTCATCGGTTCCTGATATCGGTGACTTGGACAGGGCTCGATCGTCGGCACGGCAGGAACTCGCCCGATACGGCGACGCACGCCTCGGCGAGTCCGATTCGACGGAACAGCACGACGACTATCTGGCAACCCAGCCGGCGAGGCAAGACGGACCCGGTAGCCGCCCCTCGGGGTTCACGCCCGAGCCAGTCGGTTTCAAGGAGGGCAAGGAGGAACTACAGCCGAGCACCGGGACACCGTGGACGGGGATCACGTTCGCTCCACCGCGCGCGCCAATGCTCCCAGTTGCGGGTGCCACCGATGACGTGCGTGTCGTCAACGAGGCGGTGCGGGCGGGACAGGGAGCGCTTCGTGGTGAGCATTTTCCGGTGCCGGGGCTGCGAATAACGAGCAACGATCCGGGCCGGAGCGCGGCATTGCGGATGTTCTCGCTGTGGCAGGCGTATGTGGCCAATCGCGGATTGGGAAAGCTTGTCAGCCGGTGGGGTTCGGCGGTGACTTCGGCGGCGCGGCGCAGGGTGCTGGCGGAGCTGTATTTCTGGATGTCGCATCAGCGCTACATGCGACAGGTCTGGGCCGTCGAGCGTGACCCCAGCGTGGTGGGGGAGTACGGGGAAAGCCATCCCGACTACTTCCGCACGAGGCTCGGCGACGACGCGGCCAACACGGATGTGGTGGGTCGCTGGACCGGTCTGCGCGCCGAGGTTCACCGCGATCCTCGGACCGGAAGATGGCACGGCGGCATTGGGACACAGGCGTTCTGGACTACCGTCGCGATCGGCCGTCTCGTCCGAGCCCGGATGGACAAGGAGGCGCCGGGCGGCGAGGTGCTGCAGAACATTGTGGAGCTGCCTGGTGGCATCCGCGTCAACGGAAATGTCCTGTACGCGCTCGAGCACGACCGGTTCGTAATCGAGACCGCACGGCCCGACGACCAGCGGACGATCTTCGATGCTGCCATAGCCGAACTGGCCGCCGCCCTCGACCAACGGTCGGTGGAACTGTCTGTCGATGCCCTGCGACGGTTCGCCAACGCGGTCTACCTGCTGTTCCAGGCGCCGCTCATGACGCGGGGTAGCGACGCGACGATCAGGACGTTCGCGGCAACAGCGTTTACCGTCGCCTTCGGCCGACCGGTCCACCTGCCGCACGACATCGACCTGCAGGCCATGTCAAGGCGGCAGTCGGACTTTGTCGAGTGGTTCGCTGCCGCGCTCGGCCGGAGTCTGTATAGGGCCGGCCAATCGGATGCGGCGGGACGCCCGGGCGCCCGGACGGCGGTCGAGGGTGACCGTCCGCTCGGGCTTATCGGCAGCCGTCCGTGGGAGCAGTCCGATCCTTCGTTCGACGATCGTGAACCGGCCGACCCCACCGCGAGCGAGCAGAACCGGCCGATGCCGTGGAGCAAGGCGAAGGCGGAGCCGGATCAGCCGCCGATTCCATCGGTGTCGCGCGGCGATTCCGCGCCAGGCGAGGGCACGACGAGCCCGGGCGGATTCATCGGGAGCAGACCACTCGAACCGGGTGAGTTGTCAAGTGAGCCGGCACCGGAGGGGACGCCACGGTCGCGGCTCTCCGACAGTGATGCACACGATGGTGTGGGCGGCGATGGAGAAGCGGACGAGATGGTCGCGTCGGCCGATCTCAGTCCGCTCTATGACGCCGCCAATCCCGCGATGCGGGCCGAACGCTCGATGCCGGATCCGGTTCATGCCGCACGGGAGGAACTCGCCCAGTGGGCTGCTCGGCCAAAGGAACCCGAACGGAATAGGCCTGCACGGAAAGAACCCCGGTCAACGCCATGGTCACGCACCCATAACCAGCGTAAAGCATTGGGATCCGGCGATAGGCCATCGGCGGGGGATGGCAGGGTCGCCGATCGGGAAACCTCGCCGTTGTCGTCGACCGCTGGTGCGAACACCGCGTTGCCTCTCACATCGGACCAGCGGATTGAGCCGGGCGCGCCGTTGGTCGATCTGCAACAGAATCGAATACCTGAGCTGGCCGACGGATCTGGTGGCCGGGGACTACTGCGAGGCCAAACAAACCGGCCGAGCACCGTCGGGCGGTCGGATTCGTCCGTCGAGGTAACTGACGAAAAGCGCCGAGCGACGCCCAACGATTCGACCACCGACCGCATCGGATCCAGTCCGGTTCTCGGCCGAGACTTCCCCAAACCCGGACTGGTCACCAACAGCAACAATCCGGCCAGGACTGCCGGACTTCGGATGTATTCGCTCTGGCAGGCGCACATTGCCAACCGTGGATTGGGAAAACTCGACAGCAGGTGGATTTCGGCGGCCACGCCTGCGGCTCGCCGCAGAGCGTTGTTCGAACTGTATGGCTGGGTGTCCCACCAGCGCCACCTGCGCCAGGTCTGGGCTCGGGACCGCGCGCATGGCCTCGATGAACCTGATGTACACCCAGCTGTGGCGCGCACCCATGAGCGCCTGGCCCCCAAGGTCACCCACCCCGACAATTTCGCGAAACGACTGGTACTCAGTCGACCGAACCTGGATATGTTCGGCATTCGGGGTCGCGAACGTGATGGGTCACAGTTCGATCGGGAAACCGGACGATGGGAGGGCGGGGCAGAGACCCCCGCTTTCCTCACGTTCTACGACACCGGTGAACGTATCAGGGCTCGGATGGCGGCAGATTCGCCGCACAGCGAGGTATTGCAGAACATCGTCGAGTTGCCCGACGGCACTCGAGTCAACGGAAATAAACTGGTCGTGGGCGCGGCGGCGGAGAAGTTGAGTGCTATCAAGCAGAGAACCGAACGCGGCAGGGTCGACCCGTTCGATCGGAATGCCGAGAAGTTTGTGACGGTCACCGCAGAACCAGACGATCAGCGAAGGATCTTCGAGGCCGCGATCGCCGAGATGCACGCGCTGGTCGAGCAGCGCGCCGAGAGCCCGGAGCCCGCCGTCGAGGACGTACGGCGTTTCGCTAACGCGGTCTACCTGCTGTTCCAAGCACCGCTGATTCATCGCGGCAGCGACTCGACGATCAGAACCTTCATGGCCATCCTGCACACCTTCGCGTTCGGCAAGCCGCCGTACATCCCGCATGACGTGGACGTCCAGGCCTATTCGAGGAGCCAGTCGGATTTCGTCGAATGGCTCACCGAGCAGTTCGCGGAGGATCAACGCACGCACGATGTCACGGTGTGTTTTCAGCGCGGACTCAACCGTGTGCACCAGATAACCGGCGCGCCGGTGCGAGCATGGAAGCCCGCCGAGATCACCGACCGGGGAGCGCTTCCGCTTCCCGCGCAGCGGGCCGCCGGTGGCGTGTTCTGCGAAGTCGCCAGTTGGGGCCTGTTGGAGCAGCAGCTGTCGACCGATCCTCCGGGGACGACGTACCTCGTGGTCCACTGGTCCCCCAGTGACCTGGCTGCTGCACCGATCGACTTTGTCGATACGCGGTCCGGGCACACGCTGGTGATGTCGCGCGGCCATCGCGCGAACGAACTCGAGTTCTACGACACCAGCGATTACCGCGGCTACGGCTACTTCCGTGGTCAGCGCCAGGTCGAAGCCGCGATCCCCGCCGAAAGTGACCGTCTGGTCGCGATCAAATACGACCCGTCGGGGACCGTCGTGCCGCTGAACGGTCCGCCGGTCCTTCCGCCGTTCCCGATCGCAGACACCGACAACACATCGGACCGGAAGTCGGACGCCACGCCGTGGTCGCGCCGCCAGGACGGTTCGACTCCGGATCGGACGCCATCGAGCGGATGGCCAGATCCCACCCCGGTCGCGGCGAGCGCAGAGCTGCCTCCCGGCGGCGAGGGTGCGGATGGGCCGAGTCGGGCGGCTTCGGCCGTTCAACGCTTCGATGAGCCTTTTCACGCGCCCGATCCGAATGTGACTTGGATCGAGCCGAGCGCGCCCCTGGTTGATCTGCTGCAGTCGGTGGTCGGCATTGTCGAAGACCTTGTCGCGGCACCAATTTCGGTGATCGACGATAATTTGTCGCAGGTGGGCGGTGCTCAGCAGGCGTCGGTCGGCCATGCCGTCGTGCAGATCGGTGATACGTCGGCAACGAAAGTTGTCGTGGTAGAGCTGGATCCGGCGGCGGGATGGTTCGAGCTGTCGGAGCAAGCTCGTACGATGGCCGCGCTGTTCAACACTGAGCGTGCCCGCGATCCGAATACTGCAGTGGCCGTCGCGGTCGCGTTTGATACGCAGCCCGCGCGGGCACGTGCCGCACGACTACTGACAGCGGCTGACCGGCTGGTCGAGCGCATCGAGTCGTGGCAGATCGCCCGCGCCTTCGATCCCGCGCTGGGGTGGGAGACAATCGAGTTCGCCCCCATAGGTAGCGAGGCGGGGGTCGTGGTGGAGCTGGCGCGGTTGCGGCTGTCCGCCAGCGGCCTGGTCGAATGGCGTGATCTTGGCGAGTCGGCAGCGCCGCTCGGCCACGAGGACCAGGAGCACCTCGCTGATCTCGAGACGCTGCTCGGCGAACTCGCTCGGCTGGAACCGATCCGTAGTGAGAACGAGCTGCTGTCGGACGGGTTGTCGAGCATTCTCGCGCAATCGGAGACCCTCGATGCACAGGCTGCCATGCGCGCCTTCGCGGATCGCTACGACCACGAGTTCACCCATGCTGATCTCGACTTAGCCCGAACCCGACTCGGCGAGGCGGAGGCGCAGATCGCGGCGCTGTGGTCGGAACTGCGGGCGATGGCTGGGCCACGCCGCTGGAGATCGGTATCGGCCGAACAGCCCTCGGACGATCTCCTCACCGAGTCGAGCCCTGCTGCTCTCGAAGTCACAGACAGGCGCGGATCCCGCACAACCGACTCTTACGGATTCGACGGCAACGCGACTCATGTGGGTGGGTCGGATGGTCAGATTCGACTGCGCGAGTCGGATTTCCGGCTTCCGATCGCCGGCGTCGATCCGCCGAGCCCGGGTGAGCCGAAGGCGAGATCGGACCAGGCTGTCGGCCAGTCGCCTGGTGAGCCCGGCTCTGGTGAGGCCGAGCCGGAGCCAGACGGGCATTCCAGGGGGGCGGCGGAGCGGGACACCGGCGCGGCGGTGCCCGCGTCTCCAGACCCGGTGGGCCCGGTCGTCGATGCCGCGACGCCAGACTGGCGGCGCGCGCTAGAAATCGCACGAGGTCTGGCGTCGCGGTGGGGGGCTCCTGCCGACGGGGGCGGGACGTCCGAACGGCCGATGCGACCGGAGCAGGAAGGCGGCGGTGGTGATCCGCCGTCCTATGACAACAACTCGCCGGACGAGCTGCTGCGCGAGGAGCCGCCTTTCCCGGTCGTGGACTACCAGCGGCTCCGGCATTCGATTTCCCCGGAGCCCGAGGAAGACATGCTGCGTCGTGCGCTGGATGGCATCGGGCGTGCGCTGGATCGATTGGATGACCGGGTGGAGCCGGCGCAGCGGTCGATGCAGTTGGAGCGGGCGCAAAGGGTCGCCGAGGTCGAGTACAGCCGGCTGCGCCGGCGGCGCGACGAGATCGTCACCGGGCTCGGGTCGGAGTCAACTGCAGAGCTATCGCCGCAGCAGCGCGCCGAAATGGCGGCGATCGACGAGGCCCAGCAGCGGTATGAGCGGCTCCGCGCGCTGCGCCGCGATCACCTAGCAGCGGTGGTGGACCACGCGTGCCGGGTGGGTCGAGCCGACGGATCGGCGGAGGCCGCGCGGGGGGCGGAGCTCGGCCGGCAGTTGGATGCCGCCTTGGCAGAGTTGGGGATTCGGCCGGAGGAGGTTGAGTCGCAGCGGGACGATCGTGCCGCCGCGGCCATCCGGACCTTCGTGGACCTGGTCGACAGCGACACGTTTCGTCACCAGGGATTAGACGAGTCCGACAACATGTGGAAGTGGAATTTTGCCCCCGACGCCGGCGGTCGGCTGGTGCCTTACCCGAACCAGGACTTCATAGTTCGGGATTTGATCGTCAGAGGGTCGGGTGCGACCGCGATGGTCAGTTCGGACGGACCGAAGTATGTTCTCACCAACCGTGAGGGCACGATCATTCTCATCGATCGCACCGAGGGTGTGGTGCGGGCGGTCGCACCCGAACGCGCCGTGAGCGTTCCGCACCCGAGATTCCGCGTGGGAATCGAGGCGCTCGTCTTCGACCCCGACGGCCCGGCGCATCCGCTCGACGCCGAGTGGCCGGTCGTACCACTGTACGAAAAGAAGTGGCGTGTGCGGGAAGAACAGGCGGAGCGGTTGTATGACGTCACGGGCGAACAACTGCGCCGCGAGAGGCGGATGGACGCCGAAGTGGAGCGGATGCACGGTCTGGTCGCCGAGCGGGTGCGGGCAGTGACCGCTCACTATGTGGTGACAGCGAACTATCGCGAGCTGGTTCATAAACTCGGGATCTACGGGGCGAATGTGGACACAACGCTGGGTCTGCCGCAGTTGACCCGGTTGCGTGAGTTGGCGCGGGGCGGGCAGTGGGAGGGTTTGCTGACTGAGTTGACCGAACACGCTGACCGGCTTGTCGAGTTGGATGCGGAGCTGCGTCGTCTCGACCAGGAGATAGCCGACGGAGTCGCGTTGTTGCCGCCGACCGGGACCAGCAATCCGCGGATTTTCCACGAAATCTGTTGTAGTCCGTTGGCGGTGATGGCGGTCAAGGCGTTGACCGGCAGCTCGGACATTCGGCAGATCGGGTGGAAAGTGACCTTGAGCCCGGGCACACCACGGTACGCGACCGCGGCTGCGCTGGGTGGGCAACCACGAAAGTTCGTCGGCGGCAATGACCAGGTGGTGCAGGTGCTGACGTCGCTGGGGCATGGCGCCACGATGTTCGTCGCCGCCGGCCACGCCGACACCGTCAAGCATGCCTACGCGGTGACCAACTACTACGGCCGGATCGTGTCCATCGACTCGGCTGGTGCGGTCGTCATGGATGTAACGCCGAATTACTACTCGATAGCGGACAATGTCGAAGCAACGGTTTTCCTTGTGGGTGGCGCGGCTATGCACCCGCTGGCCGAGGGGACGCGGGCGGATCTGCAGCGTCTGATCGAGCAGCAGTATCGACTTGGGGAGGAGGTGTTGTATGACGCCGACTTCAAGCGGAGGCGGTTGGCTGTCGGGTTGGTGACAGATGCCCCAGAAAATTTGAGCTTCCAGGAGTTCAGCTCCTGGGACAACGTCGCCGAGACGATCGCCCGGTTGCGGGAACAGACGACCGACGCGCAGCGGTTGGCGGCCATCGCCGAACTCGAAGAAGCGGCCGAGAAATACCTCGATGGATGGGAGCCGTTTGTTCGGATAGAGGGCGAGGCAAACGACCTGCTGACCGGTCGCGGCAATTTGAACGTTGTCGAATACACAGACACCGTCGACACTCCGTCAATGTTGCTGGAGCCGGAGTTGCAGGAGGGCGAATTCCAGTCTGGGCAGGAGGATCCTGAGCCGACAGACACTGCGGTGATTCCCGAAGGTGACGGATCATCGGAGCATGCGGATCAGGGTGACGACCCCGAGTCACCCGCAGGGGCTGGAGAACCAGCCGCCATAACCTCCTCAGAGGAGTCGAGCCCTGCTGCTGTCGAACTCGCAGACAGGAGCGGGTCCCGCACAACCGACTCTTACGGATTCGACGGCAACGCGACTCATGTCGGTGGATCGGACGGTGAGATTCGACCGCGCGAGTCGGATTTCGGGGCCGGGAGGTCCAGGCCACGGGCGGAAGAGGACTCGGCGGCGGGTGCCGTGCCGCTTCCTGGCCGCGGCGACTCTCCGGATGGTGGCGCACCATCCGGTTGGTTCCGGCCGGACCGGGGCGGCTCCGCGTTGGCGCGGCTGCGCGACGACGCTGTGCCGGAGCGCGATCGTGCTCTGGAACGCTTCCGTGACCTCGGTCGGGAATTCGGCGTCGACCCGGCGCGGCCGCTGACGGTGGAGGTGGAGCGGTTGCAGCTGCTGCGTCAGCACGCGGTGGTGGAGTTCGGCCGAAGCCTCACGCGCAACCCGGAAGCCGAGGCGGAGCTTACCCCGCGGCAAATCCGTGATCTGGCGAGGCGTTTGTCAGAAAACGGCGGCTCGGTGCTGAGCCAACTCGGCGGTGACCCCGAAGAGCTCCCAGAGCTCATCGAGCAGGCCGGCGTGTTGCAGCGCCACGATGAAACAATCGAGCAGGCCGGCACCGTTATCAGCCTCAACAGCAGGATCGAGGGCGTCGGCGCGCTGAACGCGGCGCTGGACGCCGCAGAGCGCGAATATGCCACCACGAAAGAACATTTGGACGAAGTCACCGAGTCCTCCGCGGAGAAGCGGCCGGGGGAGACGAGTCGGGTGGGCACGACGCCGGAGGCATTGAATTGGCTGCGCGAGCGCCACAAACAGGCGCGACAGCGTATCGAGCAGTTGACGGCTCTGGCCGACAGCCTGGAAGAGCAGGCGCATAACGCCGAGGACGAACAGGCTCTCGACCGGAGATTGGCGGAAATCCCCGCAATCGTGCTTCGAGTCGGTGACGTCACTCTCGGCCCCGCGCTGGCGTCGATTCGGCGGCAAGCCGAAGCGGCGAAGTGGCAACCGGTAGTGACTTTTATCGATTCCGTTGAGGCTGCGCTCTACGGTGCGTACGCCAAGTTCCGACACGACCACGGGAGCGCCGCGCAGCTTCAGCACATGATGGAGCAGTCCACCTATCTGGACACCATCGCGTCACGAGTCTCGCTGCTCGAACAGTTCCTGCCCACAATCGAAGCTAGCCGACGGACGTTGCCCGTATCGGCTGGCAGGTATGCGCCACGGGTGTTGAGTGAGTCGCTCCGAGAGGTGCGCGTCTTCACCATCATCCGGCGGGGGCAGGTCTCCGATGCGGCGAGCGACCGGCTTCGCCTGCTCGAGACGCTGGAATCCGCTCTGCGCAAGGCAGATTCGCAGTGCACAGTGCTCCGGGACCGGCTGGCTGGCAGCTCCTTCGGCGGCGGTGTGACCATCAAGGAGTATCGGCGTTGGGCGGCTTGGCGGCGGCGCCTACTGGATCGGATCGACGAACTGGAGTTTCCGGCACAGGAATTCCGGCGCGCTATCGAGTATCACAATAGCGTCCCGGTGCACGCGAAATCGGCATCGGACCTCGCCAGTGCGGCCGGGCGGTTCGACGCGGCGCTGGACAGGCCACTGCCACCACCACCTTTCGAGGGGGTTGCGCGTTCCTGGGAATTCGATCCGGAGCGGAACTATCGGTCAGTAGACCTCGAGGACGAGGGCGAGCACGGGGTGATCCGAACGCTCGACACTCTCCGTGACCGCGCCCGGGCGCAGCGGGACGAGCTGGTCGCCGTGCCGAATAGGCGGCCGGACGACCTCGCTGTTCTCGAGACCCAGATTCGACACCTCGACGAATGGAAAACCGCGCTGCAACAGATGTATTCAAGCCGTAGGGAGATCGGCGAACAGTTGGCGAACGCGCCGTGTCACACTGTCGAGGAGCTGTCACGATTCTCCGAACTGGCCGCCGAGCACAAGCAATGGACAGACGTGTGCGAGTCGTCGGCCGAGGTGTTCGACCGGCTGGATGAGTTTGCCCACCTGCGGGACGATCTGGCAGCCCTGTGTGCGGAGGGAGTCGAGCCGGAGGACCACGACGTGTTCGAGCGGCAGATCGCAGAGCTGGACGAGCACCTGGAGAGTTCGATTACCTCTTCCCGACCGAGCGCGACGGTATCGGTCAAAAGCGGATTGGTGACAAATTCGCCAGAGCTTCTCGAGCTCGACCGGCAACGTCAGATCATCGAAGCGGGGCTCGAGAAACTCGACACCCGCATCGAGCGCCTGCGAGACGAGTTGGCTCCGGACGACGCCGGATGGCAGCGGCTTGAGCAGGAGTTGACGACGCTGCGCACCGGCCATGAAAGTCTGTTTCATGAGCTGAACCGGATCACTGATCGAATAGTTCCGCTGAAATCGCATGACTACGCAATGTCGAATCGCGCCGCCCAGGCTGCGAAGCTGGGGGTCCCGGTGGACCACGTCACCTCGCCGGCTCGGGTGGCACGGACGGTGACGCGGCTGCGGTGGGTACGAACCGCGGCGTGGCTTTTCACGGCAGGGTGGGCTCGGACCCCGCCGCAACTCCGATTTTTGGCGCAGCTCGCCGCTCATGACCGGGAATACCGTAAGCAGATAGACCAGTTCGAAAGGTCCTGCCAAGACGCTAACCAGGTGGCCTGGATGCGGATGGAGCCTGCCTCCGATGTCGTCGCCCTGTTGGCCGAGATACGCGACGGTGATCGCGCCGGCGGGCACACGACCCTCAGGGTCGGGGACTTCGGGGAAGAGTGCGCGCAGCCGCAAGAAGTCATCTACGCTGCCGACGACTCCGCTCAGGCGGATATCACCGACTTGGCCGATGTTCCCGACGACACCTTCGACCGCGTGATTCTCTATGATGAACGGGCAGCCACGTTCATCGAAACACCGCACTTGGTTGCGGGAGATTACCACCGAATCCTGAAAAGCGATGGTCGGCTACAGGCCCGGCTGACGACGGCTGAGGCGGATGCCGACGTCGGGGGACAGCCACACACCTGCGCACGGATTGTCGACGGCCTGTGCGCGGCCGGGTTCGGACAGATCGACATCGCCTATAAGCAGGGCGGGGGACTGCAATGGGATATCAGTGCGAAGCGGACTTCCGAATCGTCCGAGGTGACAGTTCGGCTCGCCCCGTTCAATGCCACCTTGGACGGCCGCTTCCCAGTCGGCGGAACGGTGGAGACGATTCGTACGCTGACGCACGACTGGCCGGACCGCGATCGGATTGATGCGGCGGACCGACGCATCCGCGATGCCTTCGCGACCGCCGAAATCGGCGAATGCCGTCGGCTCGAAGCGACAATAGAGGTCACCGATGCCCCTGGGCATCGGAAAATCGGTGTCACTGTAGCCGCAATGGGTGTGTCAGAGCCCATTATCTACGCCAAATTCGATGAGTTCGATTCGCCGGGGATTGACCCACCGCAGTGTGGTACCGCGGACGCGGCCGACCCAGACCCGGAAAAAGAGGCAGATGGTGCTCGACCGATTTCGGGTGCCGAGTCCGCCAGGAATCCAGGCATTATCAGCGGGGGTGTCGAGACCGGACCGGGTGCTCCATTTGCGAGCCTGTCCGATGCAGATATGCACGCAGCAGCACCGATCAGGTTCCCGCTACCCGAGTTGCGCGCCCCGACCAGCCAGGAACGCTGGCACGCGCAGGCGGACGTCGCTGAATCCGGACTACCCGACCCGGTGATATTCCACTCGCCCGAACTCGACGCGATCGGTCACGTCAAGCTGTATATCCCCCTGGAGAACCGGCACCCGGGTTCTCGCTCGATCAAGGATCGCGCCGCCCGGATCGTGGTTGGGAATATGTCCGACCTGCCCCCAGGGGTGCCGATCATCATCGCCTCGTCAGGCAACCACGCCATCGCCTACGCGGAAGCCTGCCGCCGCCGCGGTATCCCAGTGATCGCGGTGGTGCCCGAGAACGCCCCCGCGCTGAAGGTCGCCAAGCTCAAGGAACGCGGTGCGACCGTGATCCGGCACGGAGCCAACTACAACGACGCCTACGAACATGCCAAACTACTCGCACGAGACCACGGCGGGCGGTTCATGGACCTGTCTACACACGACTCCGTCGCAGCCCTGGGTACCGCCGTGCACGACATGCTTTCCCGGCGGCCCTCCGCCGACGTCGTCGTGCTACCCGCCGGTGGCGGTACCGTCGCCTCGGCAGCGCGAGTGGTCCGGGACTTCCAGCAGATCTGGCGCCCCGACCGCGAGTACAAGGTTCTCATCGCCTGCCCGGAAAACGCACCGACGGTCTATGAATCGTACAAAGCTGGGCGTGTCCTCACCATCACCCCGCACACCATGGCCGACGCCACCAACGTCTCGACGGTCGATGCACACCTGCTGCCGGAGATCATGGGATGCGCCGACGACGTCGTCCTGGTGCCGGAGAAATGGATCGAGCAAGGAATTCCGCTGCTGAGCAACGCAATCGGCCACCCCGTCGAGGGCGCCGGGGTACTGGCGCCGATGGCCGTCCTCGGATCCGGCGGTGTGCTCCACGGAGCCAGCGGCACCGTACACGACATCCGCGGTCAAGAAGTGCTCGCGCTCGTAACCGGCGGCAACATCGCCCCAGACATCCTTGACTCCATCCCCATCGACAACAACTTCTTCCGGCTGTGACCAGCGGATGAGTCTCGGTGACAGCACGATACGGTCGGTGACTGAGGTGAATATTGCTGTCGGCGTGGCGTTTTCAGGGCAGTATCAGCTGGTAGATGGTGTGGTGGATGAGGGTAAACGGACGCTGGTGCTGGCGCGAACGCCGGACGGGCTGGCCTCCTGCCCGGCTTGCATTGCCGAGTCCGGCCGGTGCATGGCTATCACGAACAGAGGCTCGCTGACGTACCAGTGGATGGCCGGGCCGTTGTGTGTGGGTTCGGGTTCGGCGGTTGCTCTGCCTAACACTGCACTGCTGCACCACGTTTCGTGAATAGATTCCCGGAGTTGTGGGCCGCTACCAGCGGCGGACTGTTCGTCTGACCCGCCAGGTGCGGTCCGGTGGTGTGGAGCTGACCGGCTGGGCGGCCACCCGGCTGCCGTGGCGGTTGGCGGTGCGGTTGTCGTGCCAATCCGCCGTGCGGATCCTGCCGCGTATTCCGGCACCCCGCGGCCAGTGCCGCGGGTGCTGAGCGTCGACGAATTCGCGCTGCGCCGCCGGCAACCGTTACGGCACAGTCCTGATCGATGCCGTCACCCACGAGCGATCGCTGTGCTACCGCGATCGCATCCGAGACACTTGAGATTGTGGCTGCGTGAGCAGCCTGGCGTCGAGGTCGTCCTGATCGGTGTCGGGGCACCCTAACTCGATGCGGAGATCCCGAGTGCGATCTCGACCTGGTCCTCACAGAGTTCCGCAACTACCGGCAAGGCATCGTGCCGACTGAGCCCGGAGCACACGGCCTGATCCGGTCGAGTTCGGAAGTACAGGCGTAACGCTTGACTGCTCGCCGCCGCGGGCGTTGTCGTGGAGTTTTACGGCGAGTTCGATTGCGTCGTAGGCGAGTTCGATGACGACCCATTCGTCGTCGAAGCCGCCGAGGGTTTTAGTCTTTCATGATCTTGCTGGCGATGCGCTACGCCATCGAGTAGGAAACCAAATCGTTTCGGCTCAATATGCGGGTCCACGCCATATTCTGCGCTTGCTGATGCCGCGCATTACGGCGATGACGACGGCGAATGCGGCGGCGATCAGGGCGACGAAACCAATGACAGAGGCCAGCATCACCCACTTCAGAGATTCGACCAGTCCACCGCGGCGAACGCCGATCCGCATGCCGGAAGCGCCCTCGGCGCTGACGCGATAACCGCCCGGCTGCGGTGCGTCGAACAAGTAGTGAGCGTGGTCGGTGTTGTTGGCTTCATCCGCGTGGACGGATTTCGCGTACCAAAGGAGCGGCACAGTCGTCCCGTCCGGCGCGGTGACTGTCACGGTCACGGATGCCCGCGCTGGGCTGTTGTCCATATCCGGATAGTCGTAGAAAATGGTGTACTCGCCCGCTCGCTGTAGTTGCACGGTGTCGACCCCGGGTACCGCAATGAAATGTAAATTCTGGTTTGCTTCCCCGCCCCGCATGTTGATCCAACCCAAGATCATGCCGACCGCCGTTATCGAGAGCACCACCGTGAACCCTGCCCCCGCATACCACCTCCGGGAAGGCCGAACACGTCGTGCCACAGGAATTATGCTGGGCTCTAGCTGGCGCGGATGCGGTGGTAGCGCCATTTTGTCTCTTTCGTCCATGGCGTGACTACTCGGCATAGACCAGCCTGCCGTCCGGTCCGTCGCCGAGTTTCGCGCGCGAGTAGTGGAGTGCGCCTGTAATCAGGCAGTACAGGAAGAGTTTTGTAGTCGGACGTGTCCTCCAGGGCGTTCGGTCGCGCTTGTGCTCGATCATCCATGTCCACGCAGGCCAAAATGTCAATCGCTCCACCGCCCGAATTAGGTTGAACGCGGGTCGTTGTTGCCGGAGAGCGGGATGCCGACCAGCATGCGTTGCAGATTCGATTTCGCTTGCAGGAGCTGACTTTTGCATGATTCGTTCCGGTATAGAAGTCGCAGCGGGCGTAGGCCATGCGGTGTCGGCACTGTTCGAAGAAGGTGTAGGCGCAGAACCCGTCGCCGAGTTCGTAGTGCTGCCAGCGCTCCTTACCTTTCTGCTTGGGCTGCCATGACTTCGGGAGACCCGGGAGCGCTGAGTATGGCTTCCATGGCTGTGCAGTCGATGGCCCAAGGGGATTGGCCGCCCGGCGCTCCGCGCCGACTAGCCGCTGATTGAGATATGCGATTTGATCGCTTCGGAAGGACACGACGGCGCAGTCGTCTGTGGGACGCCGCGACAATCGCCGATCAGGCTCCGATGCGCCGTGATCTGCAACCACTGCGAGTGGGTGATGAGACCGCGGTCGAACTGCGGACCCTCATCTCGCGGCACGCCGATCTCGGCGGTGAGCGTACTCGCGTGCTCAATCGGCTGCGCGCCCAGCTGCTCTACTACTTCCTAGCCCTGGAACGCGTTCGACCTGCGTCAATGCAAAGCCGCATTGATATTGCTCACCAGATATCAGAGCCCGGACAAGATCCGCGCCGCGGCACCGCATGGATTCGAAGCGTGGCTGCGTAAACACATGGCCCGCAACAGCGGCCACATCGCCGCGACCGAAGCAGCCGCCCCCAACACACATCGTTGCCGGTCAGCAGCTCGCCGCCGCGATGGTCGTCCGCCTGGCGAAAGAGGTGCTGGAGTACCCCCGCCCGAACAGGCGAGGCCAATACACTGCGTTATTCAGCACCGCCCTACATTGCCGTTGCTACGGCCGCGGCTGGCAGGCGACGGCCAAGCTTTAACAACAAGCTCAGACACGCCTTAATGAATGCACTTGGGCGGCATCACTGGGGGTCATGTTGCCGCCTCGGAAACCGCTGTTGACGTGGAATATCGCGCCCCCCTGGTAATTGTATTCTGTATACCCCTGCCACCACTCGGTTGTGCGATTCCACACCGAATAGACCTGGCCATCCACGCCCTCTAAACGAAGGTCGGTGGATCCGAGGCGGAAATATGCTATCCGGCCTCCCCCGTCCGGTGCGGTGAAGGCGCAGAAGTTCCCATTTGGGCATCGGTCGTATCCTGTGGCTGCCTGCGCGGGGCCTGCAAACGCCCCGATTCCGGCCAAACCGGCGACTGTCAATACCGCCGCAGCGACTTGTCTGGATGCCATCCGTACTCTCCTGTTTCGTCTTGAATTCCCTGTAAGGGGATTTCCTCATTGTTCGCACAAGGGAGGGCGGTTGCGCATCGGTATCCGATAGGTAGTTCCGACGCAATGCCGCGATCCGCGCACGTCGTGAACTGTTGATTTATCTGAACGGCCGCGCTGCGTGGTCGGGTCAGCTGCCCCGTAGCGTGCTGTAGGAGGCCGGGCGGGCTGACTTGTAAACATCCGTACCAGCAGAATCTTCGATCCTGCTAACTCGGTGTCCACTACCCGGGGTGAACCTCACTCTTCGAGCCTCTCACGTGCGGGAAGCTCACCAGGGTGATAGTCACTAATGTCGTCTGGCATGACGGTGACGAGCAATATCGATGTCCCTGTTGTCTCCAGCGGCTTCGTGGGCCGCGGCGCCGAACTCGATCGGATCGTATCTCTATTATTAGGTTCGGCGCAGTTGATCACGCTGACCGGTTTGGGTGGAATCGGGAAGACTCAGCTCGCCGCGGAGGCGGTGCGTCGGTACCACAAGGCCAGATCCGTTCCGGTGCACTGGGTTCGGCTCGCACGGTTGGGCAAGGATGCCGACCGCGCCGACGTCGAGGACGAAATAGCCCGCTCGGTGGTCGGCCTGGATTCCTCGGGACGATCAGCGTGGGATGCCATCACCAGCGCGTTGTCCCGGGCGAACTCCACGAGGGGCCCGCAGCAGACGGTGCTGGTCTTGGACAACTGTGAGCATGTGCTCGGCGCTGTCGGTCCGGTGGTCGCCGAACTGTTGGACAGCGTACCGAAGATGATCGTGTTGGCGACGAGCCGTGAACCGATCGGGTGGGCCGAGGAGTATCTCGTGGAAGTTCCGCCTCTGCCACAGCGAGATGCGTTGGCGTTGTTCATGCAGCGGGCCGAGGCCGCCGGTTATCCGATTACCAGCGTGGAACAGCGCGCAACCGCGGACGCGATCTGCCGACACATGCACAACAATCCGCTGTTCGTCCGGTTGGCCGCCGCCCGGCTGCTGCGGCGACCACTCGCCGTGGTGCTCGACGAGTTGAATAGCGAGGCGCGCCACGACAAACGGATGCGATGGTCACAAGGGGCGCACGCCGGCGTGGGCCGGCATCGAGGCATCGGCGACGTTGTCGCCTGGTCCTATGATCTGTGCAGCGACAAGGAAAAACTCTTGTTCGAGCGGATGTCGGTATTCGCCGCAGGATATGCCCTCGATGCCGAGGACGTGAACGATCTGGGCGCGGATCTGGAGGCGATCGAGGCCGTCTGTTCCGATGATCCGCATCCTGACCGCCTCGCGGCATCCTCCGGCACGGTGCGCCTGAGGCGTAGCGAGATCGAAGGGCTGCTGGACCGGCTGGCGGATCAGTCGTTGGTATCGGTGCATATCCAGCGGACGACAGTTCGGTATTCGTTGCTCGAGTGCCTTCACGTTTTTGCTGGACAGCGACTGCAAGAACGCGTCACCGAGACGGTGGACGAGCCGACGAGGTTGGCACTTCGACATTTGCAGTACTACCGCGACAAGGCCACCTATGCGGCGGCGCACTGGTTCGGCCCGCACGAGCAGGACTTGGTGGAGTGGATGCGTGCTGCATGGTCGAATTTGCTGACCGCCGTAAGGGCGAGCATCACGATCCCCTTCCAATCCGTGCTCGGCCTGGAGATCTGTGTCGCGCTTCACGCATTGCCGATCCCGGCCTTTCTGATTTCGCTGCGTGAGGTCCGCCTGTGGACCGAGCGAACTCTGGATGCCACTCGGGCACTGACTTCACAACCAGCGGCTTTACAGGTCACCGCTTTGGCATTGTTAGCGGTAAACGCGGTTCGCCAAGGGCTGGGTGATGATACGGAAAGAATGCTCGAGCAGTGCCTCGCCAGCTGGCACGTCGAGCCGGACGAGCCGCAGAAATGGCGCGAAACCGCCGAGATCGACATCGGGTTGCCGGCCGCGGTCGAATTCGCGTGGGGGCTGGAATTGTGGCTCGTCAAGAACGATGCCCAGGCTGTCACGGTCCTGATTCGGGCCAGCAACAAATTTCGACAGGACGGAGAATTCGGACTCGCCGCCCAGAGCGAGGTATCCGCCGCAGGCGCAGCAGCGCTCCTACCGGACTTGACGAAGCAGGCTGAGCAAATCGTCGGTCAACTTCGTGACCACGCCTCCAGTAGGGGGTCGGGCTGGGGGATCGCGTGGGCCGAGATCGCCGAGGCATTCGTCGCAATCAAACGCGGCGATCCACACACTGCGTTGGATCTCGTCGGTAATGCCCTGTCGTACCGCTTGGTTGCCGGCGATCAGTGGGGCTTCGCCGTGCTGTTGCGCGCATTGGGTTTGGCTCAGATTATCGCGGCACCGCGCGGCAGCGCCGACATCGACCCGGTCATCCGGGCCACCGAGATCGCTCACATGATCGGTGCGCTGAGTGCACTACGCGACAGACTCGGGATCGGTCTGCAGGATTTCGCAGAATTCGCCGAAGGAACCAGCCAAGCGGTGGCCGTCGCGAGCGAAGTCCTCGGCACTAGTGCATTCACCACAGCATTCGAGCGAGGCGGTCGGGTTCGCGCTGACCTCGACGATATGAAAAAGCTCGCCCTGGGAACGCTCGTCGTGGAGGAACAACAGCAAGCCCCGCTCGACCCCCTGGCGGAAGTCGGCCCATGGAGCGAGTTGTCCAACGCCGAGCAACAAGTTGCCACGCTGGCCGCTGCGGGTTGGACGAATCCAGAGATCGCCGCGCGCCGCGCCACGTCGGTTCGCACCGTCGACGCACAACTTGCTTCCATTCTGCAGAAGCTGCAGATCAGTTCACGCCATGACATCACCGATTTCATCCCGGAGTACCTTATTGCCGAGGTACAAGATGAAGCCACACAGTGGATACATCGGCCGGCAGAACAACGCCATCGGCGCCGGTCGCGTTGAACTGGCCGCTACTGGTCAGGCACCAACTGATCCTGACGGCTTTGTGATCGGATCTGCGGGGGTTCCGTGTAGGAGTTGTTCCGGTATTTCACGTTGACCCCGCGGATTCGGCCTTTGTCGCGCCGCGTGGATAGGACCGGTGGTCCGGCTCGGGCTGGCGGGTGATCTTGTGCACGCTGCCGTGGCTGGCGTTCGTGCCGGACAGGGTGACCATGGCGCCGCCCGTCGCTGTGGCCCGGGTGGCTGAGGAGCTGAAAGTGGATGCGGCCGAGATCGGTTCGTACGGCAAGCGGGTGAAGACCCGGACCGAGCATCTGCGGCCGGTGGTGCAATATCTGAGCTGGCGGACTGCGGGACAATGGAGTTGAGGGAGTTGGACGAGAAGAACAACTCCGCGGCCAACACAGCTTCGTGCTCCCCACCAGTCGAAAACCGCCAGGACGCTGAGGTTGGCTGCGCCACCTTCCTATGGAAGAAATACCTAGCCTTACCTATGGACTACTGATGTGAGCAGGTATCCCCACACCTAGAGTTGATTGAAGCCCAGAGAGTTGTAGAAGCACCTCTTTGGGGGCTGATGCTGTCCTTACATCTGGTGCTGCGGCAGTGCCGCAGCACCAGATGTCGTGCGAGCGCGGTCATTTCGGCGTGATCGTCCTATATTCGCAGGGCCGGACGATCGGGGTGGTCCCAGCGGATGAAAAACGTTGGGGCGCTGGGGTTATCGCGGCCGTGGTGGAGGGGGCGGCCGAGCCCGTCACGATCGCGGACCGCACCGCCACGGCAGTGGGTGACACCGGAGGCGCGAGGAGTCTCGACGTCGAGGCGGTGCGCGCAGTCAATACAATTGAGAAAGGCAATTCACATGATGCGCAAGATAATCACCGCTGCGCTGACTGGTGCAGCCGTCGTCGCGTGCGCGGCTACGGCCAGCGCTTGGGAATTTCGAGAGGGGACGGTCGGGCGCTTCAACGATCAGCCAGCGTGCCAGACAGTTCACGACCAGTGGCGTGCTGAATGGAAGACATCGGAGTGTTACTGGAACGACAGGTACCTCCAGCCCGGTTGGGCTTTCGACGCGTGGAAATGATCGGCCATCGCAGCGGGCGCGACGGTGACCACCATGTCGTTTGCGGCCGTTGCGGGACCATCATATTGCCAGTCGCGGGACCACCGAGCAGGTGATCCGCCGGGAGAACATGCTCCAGATTTGTTATGCCGATCGATCTTGGCGCCGGCAAACTGAACGTTCGGAAATACCGGGTTCAAGGCATTCGCAGGGGGCGTGTGCACAATCTCGGCTGCGCCGATGAATTTCAGGTGGACCCGTCGTCGATACCTTCGGATATACCGACAGACAGGAATCCAGGCATGACGAAACCGTTTCGATTCGGGGTGGTTGCCCCGCTCACAACTGACCTGTCGACGTGGCGAGATCGCGTGCGCCGCATCGCCGACAGCGGCTACTCCACGCTGCTGGTGCCCGACGTCCCGCTATGGCAACCGGCGCCCGGCCCCATGCTGGCCACCGCCGCGGCTCTTACCGACCTGCGCGTGGGCACCTGGGTGTACGCCTCCCCACTACGCCCGGCCTGGATGACGGCGTGGGAAGCGCACTCGCTGTCGCTACTGACCGACGGTCGCTTCGAGATGGGCATCGGCACCGGCAGGCCAGGAATCGAGGACGAGCTCCGCGACAGGGGACTGCCCGTGATACCGGCGAACGAGCGGCTAGCTCAGGTGCGTGAGACCATCAGAACGCTGCGAGATCTCGATGGCCCCGGCCGTCGCACGCCTGTGGCGATGGCCGTGCGAGGGCCCAAGGCTCGGGTGCTGGCGGCCGAGGTCGCAGACACGGTCACCTTCGCACTGATGCCGCATGAGTCCCGGGCCGAAGTCACACAGCTGGCACACGAGGTCCGCGCGCTGAGGGATGTGGAGGTCGCGCTGCATGTGCCAATTGTTGGCGACACGATCGCGCCGTTCATGGCGCCTCCCGATACCGACCCTGCTGCGCTTGCGGCGGACTCGCTGCTGATACTTCCGGATGACCCGGCGGCCGCCGCCGAGGAAATCCAGCGGCGGCGCGAGGAGATCGGCTTCTCCTATTTCGTGTTCGGCGCCGACTTCGCCGAAAAATTCGCACCGGTCGTCACCGAGCTTGCCGGACATTAGTTGGGCGGCGAGGGATGACGCGAGCCGGCACAAAACCGTTGAGATTGCTCGTGGTACGAGTCCCGCTTGTACGACCAGACGCCATCGTTGAGTGACAGCCTTCGAGCTCTGGCATAGACCGGTGCCGTGCGGTCCGCTGGGATCGCGAACAGCGCGGTTGATTTTCCGGTTCCCTGCATGGGAGAGCCGATGTCGCTGCCCGGACGAGGCATCCAAAGGTGCGATGCCGTTCCATGACGCGAACCGATCCCGTGAGGCGAATCTGTAGACGTCGGTGAGGAGTCGGGCAGCGGGATCGGCCGGTGTGATGGTTTCGGCCAGAGCGCGAGCCTGCGTAGCGGACAAGAACCGCTTGGCGCCGCCGGGCACCAGCTCGAGCAGCAGTGGGTGGATGTTCAACAGCTCGATGCATGTGCGGCCGAGTTCATCGCGGCGATCGACCAGTAGACCCAACACGATCAGTTCCGGATCCGCTTGCACCCGACGCAGATTCGGCGACCTCGAGGCTGCCAACGCGACCGAGTGCGCATCCACCCGGTTGGTCTTGCGGCGTTTCCGGTGGCGAACACCCGTACCTCCGCCGACAGCTTCGCTGGGACGTCGATGACGTTTTCGCCGTCGTAGACCAGACGGTGCGCGAGGTGACGGACGACACCGTTGCAGCCCTCGATCGCCCACGCACGATCTGGGAATTGTCCTACTGCGGTGAGCGTCTCGCCGTAGCCGGCGGCATCGGTCCCTGCCAGCCAGCCCCAGGCCGGCTACCACAAACACTTACCGGCGGTTCATTCGAGTTGGCGGCTCGTGGCACCGGATGGCGGCATTCACGCGCGGCTCGTGAGGTGTCCGGTGTGGCGTTCGCGAGGGCTGCGCCGGTGCGGTCGATTCCGTCGTTTCGGCGACAGCGCATCGGGTTGTATTACTCGGCAATGATCCGGGGCGCATGTGGGGTTCGAGTCGTGGCTGGAGCGTGACGAGGCGATGGCGCTCGACTTCGATCCGAATGCGGTTTCGTTTGCGGCGCAACCGCTTTGGCTATCATGGCTGCTGGCCGCCTACATCCAACTCCGGCTGGCCGCGGCCAGGCCGCCGAGCTGAGACTGCCTTGGGAGAACCACTGCCCCGCAACGATTTACACCCGCCCGCGTCCGACGAGGGGTCAGCACCTGCGAACACAAGCAACCAGCCCCGCCAGCGCGGCGAAATCCTCCCTCCCCTGACCAGGACGACCCGCAACATCGCAACCAGCACCTGGCACCACGCTGCGACGTGCACATCAAGACACCCAGCAAACAGAAAACATCCAAAGCCGCCGGACCGCGACCACGCCGCACAGGATAAAACGCGAGCTCGCGGGCCTGCAGGCAACGCCTCGGCCGACAACCGGCCATGATCGCCGAGTGATCTGCCAGGCCCGAGCGATCTCCACCCGGCCGGAGGAGTCAGTGTCGTCGGCGCCCGACCGCTCGACGTCGCCCGGTCCACGATCTACTAGTACATGTGCCAAGTGTCGGCGCTCATGGAATCCCCAGGTGAGTCGGTTTGTGCGGACGCAATGACGCACCGGGAACTGCACCGCCACAGCTGGCGGCAGCTCTTCACCGAGTTCGATGCCGTGGTGTGTCCGATCACGTCGATTCCTGCGTTTCCGCACGACCACAACCTCGACCGAGGGGAACGACGGATCGACATCGACGGCGTCGAGTACCCATACATCGACCAGGCCGTCTGGGCCGGTCTGGTTACCATGCCCGGACTCCCAGCCACCGCCATACCTGCCGGCCGGTCCCCCGAGGGACTACCGGTGGGCGTGCAACTCATCGGTCCGATGTTCGAGAACCGCATCCCGCTGCGGTTGGCCGAACTACTCGAGCAGACAATCGGCGGCTTCCAGGCACCAAAGTAAGGGCGTGCCGTCAACGATCGTGTCACCGCACGTGAAGCTGTTCGGCCTGGTAGCAGCCGATATCATCTTGTTCAGTTGCTGGCGTGAGGTAGCGGTACAGCGATGTTTTTGGGATCCCGGTCTTACTGGTGATTTCCCCGAAGCTGTTTCCTTGGCCGCGGAGCAGTCGGACGTAGTCGATCTTGTCGTCGGGCCAGGCGGTGGGTCGGCCGATCTGGCGGCCTTTTGGCTTCGGCGACGGCGCGGGCGTGGGCGGCGCGTTCGGCGGTGAAGATGCGTTCCATTTCGGCGAACAGGGCGAGCAGCAGGATCCGCGCCTGGCATCCCCACCGGCTACCGGCCGCTGCGCGTGCGCGGCATTCTCTTCTGATCTCGCCCCGGATGCCGCGGTACGGCAGTTCAGGATTCGATTTGACCTTCCAGTGGGTGGAAGGTGCAGGTTGGTGGCATGGACGAAGAGACGGATCGCTACACGATCGGAGAGCTTGCTCGCCGCACCGGGTTGGCGACACGCACGATCCGATTCTGGTCTGACAGTGGGGTAATACTGCCCTTGGAACGGTCGGCGGGCGGCTATCGCCTCTACAGCGCCGACGCGGTCGGTCGCCTGCATCTGGTCCGGACGCTTCGTGAACTCGGCCTCGGCCTGGACGCGGTGCGGGAGGTACTCGACCGACAATCCACGCTGGCCGAAGTCGCCGCGAGCCACGTCGAAGCCCTCGATGCCCAGATCCGGATGCTGCGGCTGAACCGTGCGGTCCTCCGCAACGCCATCTGTCGAGAGAACAAGACCGAAGGACTGTCCCTGATGTACGAACTCGCCCGATTGTCGGCCCGCGAACGGCAACAACTCATCGACAGTTTCGTCGACAAGATCTTCGCCGACGTCAACGACGCCGACGCTCTTGTCATCGCCGACTTCATGCGAGAGATGCCGCCACAGCTCCCCGACGACCCGACCTCCGCGCAGGTCGACGCCTGGATAGAGCTGGCCGAGCTCGTCTCTGACGACGACTTCCAACACATCATGCGCCAGATGGTGCTCCGCGGCGAATCCGACACCCGCATCGAATTCGGCCTCAACATTCGACCCCTGGTTCTCGAACACGCCGGCCCAGCCGTCGAGAAGAGCATCGCACCGGAATCCGACATCGGCAGCGTGGTCCTCGACCACATCGTGCCCACCGATCTCGACGACACCGAGTCACAGGCACTGCTCGAATGGCTGGACCTGGTCGCCGAACCCCGCGTCGAACGCTACTGGGAGCTGCTGAGCCTGATCAACAACCGCCCACCGGCTCCGCCCAGCGTGCCTGCTTTCACATGGCTCGCTGCCGCCCTGCGCACACACCGATAATCCGCCACCGCACTGGCCCCAAGCCCACCCGCAGGAGACTTCCCGTGCCGAACCTTCTTCACATCGATTGCAGTATCCGACCGGCAGAGTCGGTCACCCGCCAGCTGACCGCACTGTTTGCTGAATGCTGGCGCACCGAGAATCCCGGCGGCGACCACACCTACCGCGATCTCGGCAGATCGCCGATACCCCACATCGACGAGGCATCGGTGATGGCAGCCCTGCTCCCGCCCCACGAACGCACCGAAGCCCAACGACAGGCGTGGACCCGTTCCGAGCCTCTCATTACCGAGCTACGCGCGGCCGACACCATCGTGATCGGCGTGCCGATGTACAACTACTCCATCCCATCAACCCTCAAAGCATGGCTGGACCGCGTCACCATCGCAGAGCACATGGTCGATGATTCCCGTACCAAGTCCGGCGTGCTCGAAGGCAAACACGTCCTTGTGGTGACTGCGCGCGGTGGCGCCTATGGACCAGGCACCCCGCGAGCGGAGTACGACTTCCAAGAACCGTACTTGCGAGCCGCCTTGGGGCAGATCGGCTTGGCGACACACCTGCACCTTGTCCATGCCGAGATGACACTCGCCTATTCCATACCGCACCTGAGCCAATTCTCGAACATCGCTGACGCCTCCCGCAGCGCAGCCGAGGATCACGTTCGCAGGCTCGCCACAGCTCGAAGCTGACCGCATACGTGCCAATGAGACGCATGCCGTCATGGATTAGTAACGTTCGTTCGCGAGACACCCTGCCGCACAGGATGTGCCCGCAGGTCGATTCTGTAAACGTTGCCGTGTACGCGGCAATGTCAACCTGTCGGCGGTTCGCAATTGTGGATGTTCGAAGTTGTGTTCAGTGGTGACGTGCGAATTCGCCTGCGGCTGAAGAGGACTGCGAAACGTCGGCGTGTCTCGAACTCGTCCGCAATACCGTTCTTTGTGCTCGTACTCGTATTCAGCGCGGGGGTTGGAGGATGGTCGGGGATTCGTTGTTGCCGGAGCGGGGTGTTCTGACTGCTGACGAGGCGCGGTGGCGGGTGGCGGTGCGTCATGCGCAGGTTATCGGGCCTCTCGCGGAGTTGGATCGGGTGAGTATCGCGGTCGCGGATGAGGCCGCTGCTGTGTTCGGGGTGATGCAGCGTCAGGTGTATGCGCTGGTCAAACGCTGGCGTGCTGGGGAAGACGTGGCGTCGGATTTGTTACCGCGTCATCCGTCTGGTGGTCGTGGTGGTGCGCGGCTGCCCGATGAGGTGGAAGTGATCGTTCGGAAAGTTCTGCGGGCGCGGTACCTGAGCAGGCAGAAGCGGTCGGTGGAACGGCTGATCGGCACCATGATGACGATGTTGCACGAGCTGCCGGGCACCACGTTCTCCAACACCGGTGAGCGGGGCGACTACGACAGCGACGCGAAAGCTGTTCTCACCCTGGGCGAGTTGCAGCGACGGATAGCTCTTGCTGTGGGCCTGCTATCACGGTGAACCGCACGACGGGCTGGGTGGGCGGACGAGGCCGCGACCCAAGGGGTGCCGCGGACGGTGACGAGCGAGACGGCGTTTTTGATCTACTTCCTGCCGGTGATCCGCCGAACGCTGACCCGCACCGGGTTCACCGTCGATCACGTGCAGTATTACGCCGATGTGCTGCGGCCGTTGATCTCCCACCGTGAGCATTTGGGCCGGTTGGTGTTGCGGCGCGATCCACGCGATATCTCCCGGATCTGGGCGTTGCATCCCGAGACCGGTGACTACCTGGAGGTGCCGTACCGCACCTGGTCGCGGCCGTCGATCGGCGTGTGGGAACACAGTGCGGCGGTGGCTCGGTTACGTGAGCAGGGCCGCGCCGAGATCGACGAGAACGCCCTGTTCGCGATGGTCGAGCAGATGCGCCGCATCACCGACACTGCGACCGCGACCAGCCCCAAGGCCCGCCGAAACACCGAGCGCCACACCCAGGTTCGGTCGAGGACCCGCACCCCTACCGAGCCACCACTGTCATCGCCGCCAGCGGATGTTGCACCGGTGGCTGCGCGGCCGTTCGAGGTGATCGAGCAATGGTGATCGGTAACCCGGTCGATCTGTCGCATCTGCACCCCTCGGCGCATCGGGTCGCGATGCTTCCGGCCGCCGAGCGGGTGCGTCATGTGCGCGCGGACCGGTGGATCGGCTACACCCGCGCCACCGAAGCCCTGGGCACGCTCGAGCGGTTACTGGAGATGCCCAGTAAGCAGCGGATGCCGAACCTGTTGTTGATCGGGCCGACCAACAATGGCAAGTCGATGATTATCGAGAAGTTCCGCCGCGAGCATCCACCGATCTCGCACACCGACCAGGAGGAGATCCCGGTGCTGGCGGTGCAGATGCCCTCGGAGCCCAGCGTGCTGCGGTTCTACGTGGCACTGCTGTCGGCACTCGGCGCCCCGGTGCGCCCACGCGCGCCGCGGCTGGCCGATCTCGAAGACCTCGTACTGCGGCTGTGCCGGGAGTGCGGGGTGCGGATGCTGGTGATCGATGAGCTGCACAATGTCCTCGGCGGCCGTAGTAACGTGCGCCGGGAATTCCTGAATCTGCCGCGGTTTTTGGGCGACAGCTTTAGGCGGGAAGCACGGTTGTGGATCGACCCGCGACACAACCGCGCCCGGGCCGCGGCCGGCGCCTGGTCCCATCGCCGGCGCATCACCGCGCCGACGTGGTACCGGGGCCGGTGGTGCCAGGCCGGTTCGACCAGCAGTCGGCGTGCGTGAGTGTTTCCGGTCTTGGTGATCGCTTCCTGCACGCGCGACGAGCCGGAGGAATACTCCGAGGGCACCAGACCGATGAACGAACCGATGGTGTTGCCACTGAATCGATTCCAGTCACCGATCTCGACGGCCAACGCGAACCCGGTCAGCGTGGAGACCCCCGCAGACACGACACCCGTCGCACGACCTGGGTGAACTCACTCGCAGCAGCCATCTCCTCGATCGCGGCGTCGAGGCGTCCGCGTCTGGCCTGCATCGTCAGCACATGGTCGTAGTCGGCGTCGAACGCCATCCGTGTGGCCTGCGAGGTCAACTGTGGTGCCGCTTCGGTGCGCAGCCATCGGTCGTGTGCCCCGGTCCAGGCGGCGCCGCCGTAGTAGACGATGCCGTGCCGAAGCAGCAATTTCGAGAGCCGATGCCGGGCGCGCATCAGATCGCCTCGGCATTCCTCACGCGCGCGCACCAGATCCCGGGCCGCCTCCTGATCGATGGTCGGGATCGACACCGCAGTGATCTCGTCCAGCCGCAGCAACCGGGCCAGATGCAACGCGTCGCGGGCGTCGGCTTTGACCCGGTCACCGGCCGGTTTCTGCAGCTTCGAGGGCGCGAGGACCTCACAGCGGATCCCGACCGCGGTCACGCCCGATACAATCCGAACCCGGTCGGACCGGCCTCGTAGGCCACCACCACCGGACCCGGCAACCCCGATATCCACGACTGGATGGGCTCATACGATGGGGTCAACCGGGCTTGGAACACTTCGCCCGTGACGCCGTCGATAGCTGCTGCCGCGACCGAACGTGCATGTACGTCCAGCCCGACACTCGTACGCTCGGTAAACACCGGGGCCTCCCACCACTGTCGGAAAGACCGGGCAGGCGACTCCCACTCGGTAACCCACGAACATGGGTGAGCGAGGCCCCGGCCCGCAACCCCCAGCTCAACGCCGACGGCCACCCATACCGTCTAGCACCAGCAGTGTTGCATCGCCCCCTTGAACACGGCTGTGCGTTCCGGGCCGTCTCGCTTTGTAGCGGGGAACAGGATTTGAACCTGCGACCTCTGGGTTATGAGCCAAATGCATCTCACCGGATGAATGACATCGAACAAACCTCAGATCAAGGTCCGAATGCCTACCTCGGCCAGTACCAGAAAAACCATGCCCCGGCGGAACCCAGTGTGCATTCCGATGTATTGTAATTGCGTGAATAATCAAGCCTTTCCTGGTTACAAGATAGTTCCGTTGAGTGATTGCCATTGATCTTCGGATAATCTCCCTGGGCGTGATTCGTAGTCGGTGTTGCCGCTGCCACCCCGCCGGAGATAGCAGTCAGACCGGCGGCGATCACCGAGAACGCAATGATCCGTGTTCGCAATTTCTTCCCCTTCATCGTTGCTTCGTGAATGGTGTCGATAGCGCGATCACCCTGTAGTGCAGGTAGGTAAATTGGCCATCCAACACCTGCATCAATGTAGCTCAAGTCCGAGAGGATTGGCTCCCCTGATTATTCTCAGGTTGGAGAATACCTGACTATATTCACCTATCGATGGGCTGGAGCTGTTCACCGAACCCGGCGCCGCCCCCGGGCACCGGTGGCTGCTGGCCCGACGCAACCGAACCACCGGAGAAACCGCCTACTACCGGTGTTTTTCCACCCGACTGCCTCGTCAAATCGCGTGCTTTGCAATCCCTTTCGAAACCGTGCTCCATTGATCCTCGCGAACGTCTGCTGTTGAAGCGGTATTGCGCGTCAATGCGATACCGGTAGACATCCATCACTCAGCGATAAGCGGGCATTCATAAGATCGCACGACATGCAGGACATCCGCATCAGTGTCCATCGGTATGCAATAGGTATCGACCCGCCCTGAGTGGATAAGACCGATCGGAATTAGAGTCAATATGTGCGGCGCACCAACCCGAACAGTTGATAGACGTGCCGCACCTTGGTCCAGCGCAGCGGATGCTTCAACACGGCCGCAGCATCGACACCGATGTGTTCACCCTCTTTGGATGCCTTGCGTCCGATCTTCCCGCCGGCGCCGGGCTCACCTGGACGAACTCGTCTCTGCCTGCCCCGAAATGAAGACCTGGCCCGGCTCGTCGGTGCGTTCGCGTCGATCCTGGCCGAACGCCGCGGCAGCGACCTGGATAGCTGGATCACACGGGTTCGCGAGGCCAGGCACCGAACTCGACCCGTTCCTGCGTAGGCTCGCCCAGGTGGCCGGATCTCAACGACCGTGTCAAGCTGCGGTGTCCGGGATCGTTGGCGCGTCCGGTTGCCAGAGGCGGTTGTCGCGCAGCAATGCCCACACGACATCGATGAGTCGGCGCGCCAGTGCGATCATCGCCTTGGTATGGGGTTGTCGCTCGGTTCTTTTGCGGCGGTAGAACTGTCGTGACGGGCCGTCGGTCTTCAAGCTGGAGAACGCGGTCATGTAGAAGACGTTCCGCAGCCTGCGGTGGTATCACAGCGGCCGGTGAAGGACCCCGGTACGACGACCGGAGTCGTTGGGCACCGGCGCGAGCCCGGCGTAGGCGGCTAGCGCGACAGTTGTATTTCGTTGTGTGTCACTGTAGTTCGTGGCTCGATGGTTCGGCGTGATGGTGGATGATGTTGTCGCTGAGGATGTTTCGGTGTGGCGGTTGGGTTTCGATGATCTGTTCGCTCGGGTGGCGGGGGTGTTCGGGCGGGTTGAGCCGCGGCGGTGGGCTCGGTCGTATCTGATGGGGTTGTTGGCGCCGGTGGAGCGCAAGAACTCCTGGCAGCTGGCTGAGGCTGCCGGGGTCATCGATCCCGGCGGCCTGCAGCATTTCCTGAACCGGTCCCGCTGGAGTGCTGAGGAACTGCGTGACCTGTTGCGTGAGTATGTGGCCGAGGCGCTGGCAGGTCCGGACGGCGTGTTCGTTCTGGATGAGACGGGGTTCGTTAAGAAAGGCACGAAATGCCGATCTCGGCATTTCGTGCCTTATGACGAGCTGGCGGTAATGCCGAAGTGCGGCCGGGAGATTGGTTGTGAGGTTGCTGTTTGAGGCTGGTTGAGCGGCATTTTGTGGTGGTGGGTCCGGTTCGTGGTGTCTCTGGTCGATGAGTCCCATCGACGACAGGAGACGATCATGGACTCTCGAAGTGGAGCACGGCGCTGGGGACCGATTATCGTGGATGGCCCGCTGGCGTCGTTCGTCGACGGCTTGCGCCGGGAGTTGGCTGGTCAGGGATATGCCCTGGACACGGTCGGCGATCACGTGCATCTATTGGCGGATCTGAGTGACTGGCTGTCGGGCCGGGGTCTGGCGCTGGACTGACGAGCGAGATGGCCGGAGAGTTTCTGCGTGAGCGGCGCGCTCGGGGCCTGCGCATCGGAGTGACCGTTCGCGCCCTTGCGCCGATACTGGGGTATCTGCGCCGATTGGGTGTTGCCCCACCGCATTCGGCGGTCGCCGCGGTCACTCCGCAGGACGTTCTTCTGGCCGAGTATCGCGACTATCTGGAGGCCGAACGCGGGTTGTCGGCAGGAACCATTACGCACTACCTGCGGTGCGCACGGGTGTTTCTGACATGGCTGCCCGAGCCGTGCGGGTCGTTGTCGGGGTTATCTTCGGGTCAGGTCACCGGTTACGTCATGCGTTGGGCGCGACAACGGGAAGGTCGCCCGCCGGACATGGTGACACTGCCGGCGTTGCGGTCGTTGCTGCGTTTCCTGCACGTGGCCGGGCATGTCCCCTGGCTGCTGGCCGACGCGGTCCCGGCCGGTCGTGCTCATCCTGGTCGGCTGGGGGTGCCGCGGGCGGCGTCGGCGGAGGGGATCGGGGCGGTGCTCGCGTCGTGCGACCGTGACAGTGCGGTCGGCCGCCGCGACTACGCGATCGTGTTGTCGTTGACGCGTCTGGGTTTACGCGGAGGCGAAGTGGCGCGTCTGGAACTTGCCGACGTCGGTTGGCGATCCGGCGAGGTGATGATCCGGGGAAAAGGGCGGCCGGGTCGATGTCCTGCCGCTGCCTGGTGATGTCGGCGAAGCGTGGGCGCAGTATCTGCTGCATGCGCGACCGAAAACGACCGCCACCACGGTGTTCGTGACGATGGTCGCGCCGTTCACCGCGCTGGCGACCTCGTCGGTCACTCAGGTGCTGGCCCGTGCTTGCTCTCGTGCCGGTGTCGCCCGGTTCGGGCCCCACCGGATCCGGCATGCGGTGGCGTGTGGTCTTCTCGATGCCGGAGCGTCGATGGCCGAGATCGGGCAGCTGCTGCGCCACGCTCACGAACGCACCACGGCGATCTACGCCAAGGTCGACCAGGCCCGGCTGGCCGAGCTGGCCCAGCCCTGTCCGCAGGGGGCAGCCCGATGACCATCCGGACCCGGGTCGAGGACTATCTGGCGATGCGTCGCGCGCTGGGCTACCGGCTCCACGCCGAGGGTCGGATGCTGCTGGACTTCGCCGACCGGCTCGATGCGACCGGGCAGCACACGATCACCATGTCCGGGGCGCTGGCCTGGGCGATCGAGCCGAAAAACGCGGCACCGGTGTATTGGTGCCGCCGCTTGGGCGTGGTGCGAGCTTTCGCACGTCACCTGCACACGCTCGACCCGAGTTGCGAGGTCCCGCCTGCCGACCTGCTATCGGGTCGGTCGCAGCGCCCGACGCCGTATATCTACACCGATGAGGAGGTCGCCGCGCTCGTGCACGCGGCGCAGACCATCGCCGCACCGATGCTGGCGGCTACCTGCCACGCAGTGATCAGCCTGATCGCCGCGAGCGGACTACGGCTCGGCGAGACGCTCGCGCTGGACCGCGCCGACGTCGATCTGGACGCCGCGATGCTCACCGTGGTCGGCAAGAACCAGCACACGCGGATGATCCCGCTGCACTCCACCACTGCGAAGATGCCACATCACCCTGGCCATGCTCGCCCACGCCTTCCTGGCCGTCACCGCCGCCACCGACCCAAAAGCCCACGCGGGCTGGGCCCGATCACAGTCGCCGACATCCGCCGTCTCCTGGCGGTGATCATGCACCCCACCCGCACCCTCACCCACGCCCTAGCCGCCACCCGCTGGCGCCGCCACCACCAAGCACACGCGAGACAACTCCGCTACCAGCGAAAACACCTGACACACAACGAAATACAACTGTCGTGCTAGTCGGTCGTGTCTCACGCGACCTGGGTGATGGAGATGACCTTGCCGGATGTTCTGGTGACGGGGTGCGGACCTTGCGTAGGCATTCAGCGTGTGGGCGTCCGTGAACCGCCCGCGGTCAGCACCGATTTCAGCGAGTACGCGCGCTGGTCAAGTCCGCGAGGCGGGGAAATCGGTGATGACGGCGTAATCAGGATGCTTGCGGAATTGCTCGGCCCCAGCCTCTTCCAGTTCGGTGGCGCCAGCGCAGCCAGCATCGAGCACCGACACTAGCAGTGCGAGGGCTTGGCGAGCTTGGTGGCGGACTCGTCGGGCGAAGGTTGTCAAGAACGCAGGGTAGTACTCGAGCAGCGGCGATCACGGCTCTCACCGTAAATTCGCTAGCGGTCTTTGTCCTTGCGCAGGACGACGGTTTGCCGGTCCAGGTCCACGCCGACTAGCGGCGGTGCACCCTCGCTCTGCTCGTCGCGCAGCATGGAGACTGATTCGCGGTGGTCGAGTTCCATGCGCTTGGTGCTGTAGAACAGCGCGGTGAACTCGTCTGTGAAGGTGCTCGAGATCGGGGTACGGCGCCGCCTGCGGCGCTTGTTGATGGTCAGCTCGTAGACCGCGACGAGCAAAAGAAGGATTACCCAGCCCGGAATCCACCACTGCAATACTGATGCCATGCCACCAGAAATTACCAGAAATGGGAGCGAACAGTCGCGCTCCCGATATTCGAATCGGTTGGTCAGCGAGCCGATAATCCCCGGCAGTCCGAAACCCCTTTAATAGTTGGCCGAGTTCGTTGGGCTCCGGTCAAATGCGGTTATACGTACAGTCCGACGCATACCTATGGTCTACCGATGCGGGAAGCTACCCGGTCGACAACTATGACCTTGGCAGACAGGACGCACCGGTACTCTGCCCATTTTGTCTCTCGGGCGAGCGGCTATCGAGGTGCGTCGCCATCGCATCGGAGGCGGAGCGGAATCAACTCGAGCGCAATCAATTCCATTGGAGGAGATTTCAGATCATGCGCAAGACCATTACCGCATTACTCGTGGCCGGCGCGGCCATCTGCGCGTGCTCGGCTGCAGCCAACGCTGCGGCACCGATAAGTCTGTCTACCAGGGCTGCGGTCCAGCAGTCTGTGCGTGTAATCGAATTCCGATCAGTCGGACGCTGGGACGATTGGGCAATTTGCCAGGCGTCTAACGACTCCTGGCGTGCCGATGGGTGGCGGACATCCGAGTGTTACTGGAGTGACAGATACCTCCAGCCGGGTTGGGCATTCGATGCCTCGAGATGACCGGTCGGTGAGGATGATCGGCTCTGGTCCTGCTTTCCGGTGTGGTCGGTGATGCGGTCGCCGTAGATCAGGGCGAAACTGCTACAGCGCTTGTTCCAGCGGTGTGTGCACGCCGACGTCGGCCCGATTCTTGCGCGGTTGCGGATACCCGCGACCGCTCCATACCCATCTGGTTTAGCCACCGATCACGTTCGATCTCATCGCATTGTTCACTACGCTGCGGTCCTGAACCACCCCGGAGTGTGGGGAGACTTTGATGTGCCCCGGGTTTGCCGGAGTCGGTCTGCTTGACTTCTGGCCACGACATCGTCGAAGGAGACTTGTTCGTGGCGAAGCGCTATTCCGTGGAGTTCCGTCGCAAGGTGCTCGATCTGGTCGCTGCCGGTCGTCCGGTAGCGCAGGTCGCCGCTGATCTCGATATCAGTGATCAGACGATCTATACCTGGAGTTGATCGACACCGGTCAGGTGCCGAGCCTGACGCGGGGCGAGCAGTCCGAGTTGAGCGCGGCCAAGAAGCGGATTCGAGAGCTAGAGAACGAGGTTACGATCCTGAGAAGGTCTCGTGAGCTGCTGTCGGAGCCGAACGACCCAAAAGGCGATACGCGGCGATAGCCACGATGGCGTCGGAAGGTTTGCCGGTACAGGCCGCCTGCCGGCTGCTGGATGTGTCGGAGTCCGGGTTCTATGCGTGGCGCTCGCGCCCGCCGTCGAACCGGGACTTGCGCCACGCCTGGCTGACCGACCAGATCCGCGCCGTGCACACCGCGTCGCGCGGAGTATACGGCGCGATGCGTGTTCACGCCGAGCTCACCCTCGGCCTCGGACTGACCGTTGGCCACGGCCAAATCGAGATGCTGATGGCCCGCGCCGGGCTCAAGGGCTTGCCCGGCAACCGGCGCCCGAGACCGCGTCACGAGACTCCCGACCGCGGGCGATCTGGTTTCGCGTGCCTTCACCCGATCGGAGCCAAATCGGTTGTGGGTCACCGACATTGAGCGCCGTGAGGCGCTGTTCAACCGAGTGGAGGTGAAAGACCTGCACCATGAGGCCGTCGCAGCGGCCGAATGAAGCTGGGGGCAGCCTGATCCGGGAGACGCCGGAAAGGGTGGGAAGCAGCCCTGACAACGACGGGACGGCCTGGTACTGCCAGACGGGTCGGGTCCGGCAAGCGAGACGGGAAGGTGTACGCGAGGAACCAGCGGCTGAACGCTCCTTAAGTGAGAAACACCAGCTCCAACCTGGCGGATATGGGCTGGACAGCGACGCGCACCCGCCGCCGATGGCGGTGGGGAACTCCGCGGTCAGGTAGATGTCGCCGGTCGTGGAGGTCACGGTGAAAGTCTGCGGCGTAGCCGTGACGAGGTCGCAGGGGCATAGCTGGGCACCTCACCTGTCGATCGGTGAACAGTGAACACGGGAACCGTCTTTCGGCTCCCTGCCCTGGTTCGGCAACCCGCCGAACCGGGGCGGGGTAGGTGCGTCGTCTGCCGATGCCGGAGGACGGGGCGGAGGAGCCGTAGTAGTCCGAGGCCGGGAAAGCCGGTCACATGGCGAAGGGCTCCAGCGGGTTCGCGGCAAGCAAGCAGACTGTGGAGGTCACTTGTGAATACGAGTGCTTCGTGGCCCGATCCGGACACGGCGGAGCTGCGAGTACGCAGGATGCAGCGCAAGCTGCACCATTGGGCGGTCGATGATGTCGACCGTCGGTTCGATGATTTGTTCAACCTCGTTCACGATCCCGCGTTCCTCACGGTGGCGTGGGAGCGGGTGCGGACGAACAAGGGCGCGCGTTCGGCCGGGGCCGATGGGATCGTGGCGCGATTCCTCGGTCCGGACGAGGCGGCTGGACTGCTCCGGGAGCTGCGTGATGGGCTGAAGGAGCGTGTGTTTCGGCCGGATCCGGTGCGGGAGGTGACGATCCCGAAGGCGAACGGCAAGCTCCGCCGCCTGGGCATCGCTACCGTCGCCGACCGGGTCGTGCAAGCCTCGCTGAAACTGGTACTGGAACCGATTTTCGAGGCGGACTTTCATCCGTGCTCCTACGGTTTCCGGCCACGCAGGCGAGCACAGGACGCGATCGCCGAGATCCATTACCTCGCCAGCGGGCCACGGGCCTACCACTGGGTGTTCGAGGGAGACATCACGGCGTGCTTCGACGAGATCGACCACACGGCCCTGATGGACCGGGTGCGTCGCCGTGTTGGAGACAAACGCGTTCTGGCCCTGGTGAAGTCGTTCCTCAAAGCCGGCATCCTCGGGAAGGATCTCAACTTTCGGGACACCATCACCGGAACTCCGCAAGGCGGAATCCTGTCACCGTTGCTCAGCAATATCGCCCTGTCCGTACTCGACGAGCACTTCGCGGCGAAATGGAAAGCGCTCGGCCCGTATTGGACACGCGCCAAGCATCGGCGTGCCGGTGGCCCGACGATGAAAATCGTTCGCTACGCGGACGATTTCTGCGTCATGGTCCACGGCGAACGCGCCCACGCCGAAGCGCTATGGGATGAGATCGCGGCGGTGCTCGCGCCGATGGGCCTGCGCCTGTCGGTCGAGAAGAGCAGGGTTTGCCATATCGACGAGGGGTTCGAGTTTCTCGGCTTCCGCATCCAGCGGCAGGTCAAGAGGGGCACGAACAAGCATTACGTCTACACCTGGCCGTCGAAGAAGTCGCTGATCTCGGTCACCGACAATGTCAGGGATCTGACGAGACGGCACAAACATCGAACGCTCGCCGACCTGTTGTATCGGCTGAATCCCGTTCTGCGGGGCTGGTGCAACTACTTCCAGCACGGGGTGTCCAAACGCACCTTTCAATACCTGGACCACTTCGCGTGGTCTCGAGTGGTGACATGGATGCGCAAACGGCACCACGGGCTGGCCTGGGGTGTGTTCCATCGCAGATTTCTGCCCGGATGGCAGATCCGCGACGGAAAGAGGGAAATGTTCCGGCCGCAGAAGATTGAGGTCACCCGATATCGCTACCGGGGCACGAAGATCGACACCCCATGGACGGTGAGACCGCCCGTGACAGCGGCGGCAATGGCATAACCCGTGGAGAGCCCGTTGCGGAGAGATTCGCTCGGCGGGTTCGGAGGGCGGATCGGGGAAACGGATCGACGGAAACGCCGACACCGCGCCCCGGTCCGACCCCTACACCGAACATCGCACCCGCGAGGGCAAGGTGTATTGCGCGGTCGTGCTCGACGCTTTCTCCCGGCGTGTGGTCGGCTGGGCCACCTTCCTACGGAAGAAATACTCCCAGCCTTACCGATGGACTACTGATGTGAGCAAGCATTCCCCAACCTAGAGTCGATTGAAGCCCAGAGAGTTGAGCATCTCTCTGGTAGTTGATGTTGTCCTCACAGCTGGTGCTGCGGAAGTCCGCAGCACCAGATCGCGTTTGTGCGAGGAGTCTCGAAGTCGAGGCGGTGCGCGCAGTCAATACAATTGAGAAAGGCAATTCACATGATGCGCAAGATAATCACCGCTGCGCTGACTGGTGCAGCCGTCGTCGCGTGCGCGGCTACGGCCAGCGCTTGGGAATTTCGAGAGGGGACGGTCGGGCGCTTCAACGATCAGCCAGCGTGCCAGACAGTTCACGACCAGTGGCGTGCTGAATGGAAGACATCGGAGTGTTACTGGAACGACAGGTACCTCCAGCCCGGTTGGGCTTTCGACGCCTGGAAATGATCGGCCATCGCAGCGGGTCGGCGGCGGCCATCGAACCTCCGGCTGCCAGTGAGCAACGGCTACACTGCGAACTACGGTCACCGCCAATCCAGTTGTGATGCACACAAACACGACATATCACGCAGGAGACGGTTCTCTGTGGGTGAATTCGGCTGGAAGTAAGACAATGTCTCACATAGATTTGATTCGTTTCTGCTTCGTCGTAATCGGTTGTGCTGTATGAGGTTCGGTCCAGGTGGATGCGTTGTCGCGGCGGCTGGTGCCGGACGAGTTGTGGGAGTTGGTGGAGCCGCTGCTGCCGGAGTTAAGTCCAGGTCCGCAGGGTGGCGGTGTCGCGCCGGTGGGTCAGCGGGCGGTGTTCACAGCGGTGGTGCATGCGCTGAGCGGCGGTTGTGCGTGGCGGATCTGCCGCTGTCGTTCGGGGTGAGCGTGCCGACGGCGCATCGCCGGTTCACGGTGTGGACCAAGACTGGAGTGTGGCGGCGGCTGGATCGGGCGGTGCTCGACGAACTCGACGACCACGGGCTGATCGACTGGTCGCGGGCAGTGGTGGACGCCGCGAGCGTGCGGGCATTAGGTGGCGATCTGCCCGGTCCCAACCCGGTCGAACGCGCCAAGCCCGGCTCGAAGATGCATGCGCTGTCTGATCGCGCGGGAATTCCTCTGCCCGTGGCGGTTTCGGGTTGCCAACGTCCACGATTCGTAGGCGCTGAGGCCGTTGGTGAAGGTGGATCTGGCGGTGCGGTCCCGGTGCGGCCCGCGGCGGCGCCGACCGGACAAGCTACACGCGGACAATGCCTCCGACCGGCCCGAACTGCGGCTGTTGGTCCGCCGCTGCGGCATGGCGGTCCGCATCGCCCGCAAGTGCATCGAATTTACCCAGCGGTTCGGCCGCCACCGCTGGGTGATCAAGCGAACCATGCGTGCCGCGAAGCGATAGATTTCATCTGCTGGATGACAGGGAGTCACATGTCTCACGAATTGAAGGCCGTTTTGGGCAGGCTGGCACTTCTCGAGACCTTGGCTGGGGATCACGACATCCCGGTCGTTGCTCTCGATCAAGGTTTCGGTTTGATCCCGCTGACGTCAAAGATCATGCACACACTTGTCGGCGATCCGACGGGCCGACTTCGCCTGCGTGAACTTGATGAAGTATTCAAGCTCTGGTCGGCTCATGGTCCTATCGTTCACGCTACCAACGACGTACACGCTGGCGGGCCGGGTGCACAGGCCGCGCGGATCTGGCGGGATGGCGCACTCGTCTTTGCCCAAGAAGGATATGCCCACAGCGGGCCGATCTCGATGGCATTGCTGCGGCTGGGTGTTACCGGTGGCAGTCTTGGTTGGGACGAGTTCGATGTAGTGGGACTGAACCGTCACCGCAAGACCAGCCAGTGGCTCGATGCTGCACTCCAACGTCCGCAGAGCTAGAGACGGCGGCATAGTCGCCGGGCGGCTGCCGACCGCACTTGTGCAGCGCGGCCATCCGCTTGCAGAACATCGTCACCACCTCGTCGCGCGACTCCACTCGCTGCTGATGCAGCAGGCTGACCAGTAACGTCACCAGTTTCTTACCACCGGTCTTGCGCATATCGTCGACATCAGTGGGTGGGGCCTCACCGGCGAAGGTGAGCGTGACCTGACCCCGCGGGTTCGGTCCGGGTGGACCGAACCGAACCCGGGGTCCCTCTCAAGCGACCTTGGCGGGCGACACCCTCGGCCAGCCACGGCTCGGTCGGTCCGATCGCGTCCAGAGCTTGCGCCAGCCGCGCCTTGAACTTCGCCAGAGTGGGTGCCTGAGCTGGTGTCTTGATCCGGTCGAACTCGCGTGCCGCGTCGCCGGATCGACTGTCAGCATCCCCTTCAGCCGCGCCGGCGACGCCCGGTCAGGCCGGGCCGCGACCATGTCCAAGACGAAGGTCGACCTATCGTTCGCGGTCCCGTCGGATCGGGCTTCGAGGTTTGCCGATCGCCGATCGCCGATCAGCGAGCAAAGCACCACATGAAAGCAGTACTTGAACACTGTTCAAGCTCGAGGTAGATTGCGGCGTCATGTCAAGCGAACTGTTGGATGTGTTGGTGGAAAAGGCATTCCGCCGCGAGACCCCTACCCGCACAGAAGCTCTTGCGCTGCTGACAGAATCCGAACCGCTCATCGACGTCGTCGCGGCGGGCGCACAGGTGCGGCGCGAATTCTTCGGCACGCGAGTCAAACTCAACACGATCATCAACATGAAAAGCGGACTGTGCCCGGAGGATTGCGGCTACTGCTCACAACGACTGGGCTCCGAGGCAGGGGTCCTCAAATACTCCTGGATCACTCCGGACAAGGCCGCCGAGGTCGCTGGCAACGCGGTCCGAGCCGGTGCCAAGCGGATCTGCTTGGTCGCCAGTGGACGCGGCCCCGCGGACCGCGACATCACCCGAATCGAAAACACCATCACCGCAATAAAATCCGACAACCCACAGGTCGAGATCTGCGCGTGCCTCGGTCTGCTCACCGACGGCCAGGCCGAACGACTCGCCGCGGCGGGCACCCACGCCTACAGCCACAACCTCAACACCGCCGAGGCCCGCTACGCCGAGATCTGCACCACGCACACCTTCACCGACCGAGTGGACACCCTCCGCCGCGCCGCCACCGCGGGCCTGTCCCCGTGCTCCGGGGCGATTTTCGGCATGGGCGAATCCAGCGACGACATCATCGATGTCGCGATCGCTCTGCACGAGTTGGATCCAGACTCGGTGCCGATCAACTTCCTCATCCCATTCGACGGCACCCCGCTGGGCGACCGCTGGGACCTCACCCCCGACCGCTGCCTGCGAATCCTTGCCCTGTTCCGCTTCTACTTCCCCGACGTCGAGGTCCGCCTCGCGGGCGGACGCGAAATCCACCTACGCAGTCTGCAACCGCTGGCACTACACCTCGCCAACTCGATCTTCCTCGGCGACTACCTCACCAGCGAAGGACAGCCCGGCACCGACGACCGCCAAATGATCACCGATGCCGGCTTCACCATCGAAGGAACCGAGGAACAGACCCTGCCCACCGCCCGATACGACCTCGTCACCATCCGCCGACGTGGAGCCGGAACCACCCAGCGCCCTAATACTTAACCCACCACAACGACCCCCTCCCGAATTGCGTCCGCACAAACCGACTCACCTGGGGATTCCATGAGCGCCGACACTTGGCACATGTACTAGTAGATCGTGGACCGGGCGACGTCGAGCGGTCGGGCGCCGACGACACTGACTCCTCCGGCCGGGTGGAGATCGCTCGGGCCTGGCAGATCACTCGGCGATCATGGCCGGTTGTCGGCCGAGGCGTTGCCTGCAGGCCCGCTAGGTGGCTGGTGTCGAACAGGCGTCTGGCGGGCTGTGGTGTCGCCGGGTTTGGGCGGCGTGATCGTTTGAACGCGTGTTGACGGCGGTGCCGGTTGTCATGCCGTTTCGGGTTGTGCCCAGGGCGATTTGGGCTTTCTCGCGGGGTTGTGCGACTGTCAGGCCGGGACTGCTGTCCAGCCGCTGGCTGGTGTAGCCGATTCTGAGGACGGCGAGTGGGGCAAGGTTATGCGCGGCGGCGAGCAGGCCGAAAGTCGGCGCCGATCTTGGCCTGTCCGCGCATACGGGCGCGGCGTCCACCGTGGCGGCGGCGCATCAGGTGGCTGATCTTGCGTTCCACCTTGGGCCGGGTGGCGCGGTAGTCGCCTTCCAGTCGGGGCGAGTTGGCGTGCGCGGGCAGTGGCCAGGTATTTCTCGTAGGAGCCGATGGTGACGGTGCGTCCGCTGACTGCCGTTGTGCATTGCGCGCGTAGCGGGCAGCCGGTGCAGGCATCGGCGAAGGAGGCGGCGCCGGTGTGGCGGCCGGTACGGACAGCGATTGGGCGCGGTGCCCTTGTGGTCACCGACGCCGTTCAGATACAGCTGTGTGGTAGTGCCGAACAGGTGGTGGCCTACCCAATTCAGGCCGGGCTGCAATTTCCGGATTTGGCGATACGCGGATAGCCCTCGGTCGCAGTGGTCAGCCACCGACGGGTGTGCTCACCGTCGGTTCGTAGCGGCAACTGCAGGTGCTCGGCCAGCCCGGCGAACGCGCCGGTTCGGACGCGATCGCCACGGTGGACGATCTCGATGGACCGCCACGCTCGGGCCGGAGCGGTGTAGCAGCGCCGCACCCGATACACCGCCCACCTACACGTATCGAGTGCGGCATCAGCGAGAGCATGAACCTCGTGCGCGCCGTCGGCGCGTAGCCGGTCTCGCAGCGACTTACCGGGACCGAACAGGCCGGAGCGGTGGTTCAACGCGACGGTCACGAATTCGTCGACCAAATGTTTGTACGCCTCCCCGGGGGAGCCCGGTAGCGGGCGAGCTGGTCGGGCCAGCTCGGCACCGACACGAAACAGCACTGGCGGCAACACGATTTCGGCCACCACACTCCGAATACCCCGAAGAGATACCCCTGGCACGGTGCGCGGGACCAGCCGGTGGCGGTAAGCGGATTTATCGGGTGACGCCGCCCACCCATCGTGACCGAAGTATCCCGGCCCATCCGCCCGGTCTCATCGACATTGAACCCAACCGCATGAACGTGGTTGTGGACCCAAATATGTTGCGCACCAAGCATCGAGCGGTTGCCCTTTCGCTTTGGCTGAATACGTGCGCTGTCCACTGAGCGTCGGCATTACGCCGTTGCGGCGGTGTTCGACACTGTGGGGGTAGAAGCCGTGTTCGTCCGGGTCGGGATGCCGCCGCGTCGGTACGCGAGTGTCCTGCAAACCACGATCCCGTCCACGGCGCTCGGACTTGCAGGGGCCGCCTCGACCAGTCGCACCCACCGCTGAGCCAGCAACGGCAGGACATGCTCGGCGACCAGATCGCAGGTGCTGGACCACTCATCGCCGGTCTGGGCGACCACTACGATCAGATCGACAGATCCTCCCGCAACTGCGGCGGCCGGAACGCTGGATCCAACAACGTCCGCACGATCGCCGCAGGCCTCCCCTCCAAGGCTTCTCTACCGGGTTCCGAGCTGTTGATCGTAGGGACTTTGCTCGGGTAACTGGGCAGTGGGATTCAGGCGTCGATTCCAGATGAATTTCGAGCGTCACGGATGTGCGTTGAAGGTGATCGATCCGAACGAGCTGGATGACGGCGCCGCGACCTTCGCGCGTGTTGGCCCGCGCCCGGGCGCCGCAGCGATGTGATTCGACCAGTTCTTCGATCTCCAGCGGCGTCGGTGCGTCGAGATGCCTTTCAACCCAGACGTTTTCGATGGTGTGCCTATACGGATTGTGGGTGCGTCAACGCCGCCACCACGGCCGAGACTGTCCGAACGACACTCGTGCCCGTCCACAGGTGGCCCGATCTGCCAGTGCCGCAGGCACTTCGACCGGGAACACGACCATTGGTTCCGGCACCACAACCGCACCGCCGGCCGCGTACTCCAGGTAGCGGCGGGTCTGCAGCGGCGAGCACCCAAACCGCCGCACCAGCGCCGGAGCCGCCTCCACCACCGGTACTTCAGCATCAGCCAGTTCCACTGCCGCATTGATTCGCTGCGCGAATTCAGCAGTGCTGCAGCGATTTCCAGCTATGACTCGACTGTCATACCAGACATGCCACACCGTCCCGGAAACGCCGGCGAGGACCCTCCAACTGGCGATAGCTCAGAGTGCCATCGAAGCAGAAGTTGCCAACTGCGTTGGGGCGTATCTGTTCGACCCCCTCGCAACTACGCATTACCTATTACTCACTGATGTGCGGCGCTGGATATTGGCCGACGATGATCTTTCGGTACCCGCGAGCGACGATGACAAGGACAACCGGGGACCCGACATAGCCGGTGGTGAACAGTAGGGAGTACCGGTCGACGATGGTCTCTGAACTACCCCGGGTTCGGTGCGCGCCGGTTTATCTGTCACCGGCCGGTAGCTCGGCGCGATGTGCCGAACCCAGCGTTGCGTGGTCCCCGCTATGGGATGCCTCACAGGCAGATCCGCAGGATGTCACCGACGACACCTGGATGGATGAGAGCTTCCGGATGAGAGTTGCCGGTCACGTCCGGCGGGATGGGTAGGAACGTCGGTGGCCATCACGGATATCCGGGCGTTCGCCCACCTCACCGAAGCCGACATCGAGGCGCTCGGTCGCGAACTCGACCAGATCCGCGCAGACATCGAGCGATCGCTCGGGCAACGAGACGCGGACTATATTCGGCGCGTCATCAGGGTTCACCGCGGCCTCGAGGCGACTGCGCGGCTGTTGTTGTGCGCCAGCCGATACCGGGCGCCGCGAATGGCCGGGATCTTGATGCTGGCGGCCGCCAAGATCATCGAGATGATGGAGCTCGGCCATAACATCAGTCACGGTCAGTGGGATTGGATGAACGATCCCGAAATCCATTCCACCAACTGGGAGTGGGATTTCATTGGTCCGTCCGCTCATTGGAAGCGTTCGCACAACTATGTTCACCACACCTACACCAACGTATACGGCTTGGATGAAGACCTCAGCTTCGTGGTGCTGCGGATGACCCGCGATGAGCCGTGGCGTCCGGTCCATCTGATCCAGCCGGTGGTGAGCCTGGTTGTCGCGGCCGGGTTCGAATGGGCCATCGCCGTACACGACTGGGCACTCGAGCGACGCCACACAGGCGTTCACCGCGGTCAGCGGCGGTCACAGCCGAACATTGAGTTCGCGCGAAAGATCGCCAGCCAGGTCGGTAAGGACTTCCTGCTGTTCCCGGCGCTGAGCCGACGGGGGTTCCGACGGACGCTCGCGGCGAACGCCTCAGCGCTGCTGTTGCGCAACTTGTGGTCCTACGTGGTGATCATGTGCGGGCACTTCCCCGACGGAGCCGAGAAATTCACCATCGAGCAACTGGAGGGAGAGACCCGTGGTGAGTGGTATCTGCGGCAGCTGCTGGGAACCGCGAACTTCACTGCTCGCCCGGTGCTGGCGTTCCTGAGCGGCAACCTCTGCTACCAGATCGAGCACCACCTGTTTCCCGACCTGCCCAGCAATCGCTATCCCGAGATCGCCGAGCGTGTCCGCGCGCTGTGCGACAAGTACGACCTGCCCTACACGACCGGCTCGCTGACCGGACAGTTCTGGCTGGCCTACCGCACCGTCTGGAAACTCGCGCTGCCGGACCTGTTGCTGCACCGGACCTCCGACGATGCCGCGGAAACCAGATCCGAACGGAAATTCTCCGGGATTTCACTCGCCTCGAGCGGGTCCTCTTGGCAGGCGATCGACCCGATCACCGGTACGCGACGGGGGCTCCGCACTGCCCTGGCGGCGGACTCGTCGAGGCGGCTGGCGGATCACGGTCGGGGCCGGTGGTTTCAGCGGCGATGGATCGCCTCGATCACTGGTCAGCGCTGAGGACGGCAGTGAAAGGACAGTCATTGACGACAGAACGGCCCGTGGTTCGGATTCTCGCTGGAGTGGCAGGTCGCAGCCTCACTCTGATGGTCGGGATGGCGATCGGTGCGGTGGACGCCCTTGCGGCCCGGCGATACCAAAACAGCAGGCAACCAGCCCCCGCGTTGCAACCGGTCGTCGTGGGCGTGAGCGGCGGTGCGATCGCGGCCGCGGCGATAGCGCTGGGTGTGACCCGTGACCAGGCCCGGCAGATCGCGATCGATCATCCTGAGCAGAATGTCCTGGGCACGAAGAGTTTCCGTGCCCTGCTGACCCGACGTGCGCTGTATCCGCAGGCGCGGATTCGGGAACTCGCCCACATCATCGTGGGTGATCGCACTTTCGCCGACTTCGTCCTCGACCCGAAAATTTTCGGACAGCAACCACACCAGACGGCATCGTCTCTGCTCATACCCGTCTACTCTGCCGAACACGGCACACTGCTGCTGCCCCGAGATCTCCCGAAGCTTGGCCTGTCCGACCTACCCGTCGCCGATGCGCTGGTTGCCGCCACCCGGATACCGGGAGCTCTGCCAGCGGCCGCGGGACTTGAGGACATCTTCGACGGCGGCTGCCAATACCGGGTCCCTCACGACATCTTCGCCTCGCGCCCTGCCCTGGTTCTGGACCTGTACAGCCCGCAGCCATACGACAGTCGCGGCGGATTGATCTTCCCCTTGCTGCATCCATCGCTGCCCGCAATCGCCCATCGCCCGCGCCCGTTCCACGACAAGACCCTGCGTGAGTCGACCATCTTCGCCCACCAACCCTACGGAGCAGCACTCAAAGCTCCCGCACGCACATCCGAAGAACTGTTCGACACCGGCTACGACATCACCACGACCTGGATCTGTTCCCGCACCGACGAGCAACTCCTGAACATTGTCGACTCACAGGTTCTCGGCTTGCCGGATGAAACCGCCGCCGAGAATCGAATCCAGTCGATCGCCTGACGAAGTCGTTCAGGGATATGGCTCATCGGGTTACGCTTCCGGCGATTCCAGTTCGACGTCGAGCAACAGCGGCCCGCCTCGCCCGGCCCACCCCTCGACATCCGGATCCGTGCCATCTCGGAGCTGTCCGTATCCGGGATGCACAACGGACGCAAGTCGATACAAGCGCGTGCGACCGGAACGGCTTCGTGGACATCCGCGCTTCTCCCGCTGCCGAGGGGCCGACAACGCACTGTGTCCTCCCGCAGTGTTGCCGCTCCCTCCAATATTTGACAAAGGGTAAGACCGGACACCAGTAGACCTGCTGCAGGAATTCGGCCAAGGACGAATCGAGCTGACCCACCAGGCATTCCACACCCTCGAACCCTGGCGAGCCGACACCCATCTGCGGGAGCTGCTCATGGCCTGCGGTGTTCTCCCCGCGATCGACAAACAGATCTGCGCGTTCGAACGCTGGCTAATCAGCCACCTCACCACCATCACCGACCCGGACCACGACCAGATCGTCCGCCGCTTCGCCACCTGGTATCTGCTGCCCCAACTGTGGGCCAAAGCCGATCACCCCAGCCAGCCGCCGCCTCCGCTCACGACCAGACCAAACAGGCAACACAGTTTCTGGAATGGCTCGCAGCCCGGCAAATTGCACTCACCACCTGCCGACAGTGCAATTTCGACTCCTGGCACGTCGAGCATGGTGAGCATCAGCGTGGTTGCCTCCGCCCTTTCTGTGGTGGTGCATGAACGGCAAACTCACCCAACGCTTCTGGCTGCCGACCGCAATTTCTCACCGGGCGTTACCGATGCCGCCGCGTGATCGCCTCGAGCTGATCGGTGCGGTCCTGACCGACCAGGACAAGCCGCTGCACTAACGCGCCGCAGCTGTGATCGTGTTGCGCTACGCGCAGCCACTCACCCGCGTCGTCCGGCTCACCATCGACGACGTCATTCGCGACGGTGACCAGGTACTTCTGTGGCTCGGTGAACTACCGTCCTGGGTCCCGGATCTGGTCGCCGACATCCTGCTCGCCTGGATCGACCAGCGCACCAATATGAATACCGCCACCAACCGCGGCTCGCGTTGGCTGTCCTGGCCGGCGAGCTGGACAACCGATGCACCCCGAAACCGGGCGCGCGTTGGTCAAGGGGCTCGGCGTCCTCACCGTTCCCGCTCGAGCGTCAGCGATCCGTCAGCACGTTCAGCGGATGCCCGCCCCGGTCGTCGCCGCCGCTCTCGGCTACCACCACCTCACCATTACCAGGCTTGCCGCCGAGGCCGCGGCCACCTGGGGCCGTTACGCCACCGCAACCTGATTCCGCTCACCCACCGGTTGGAAACCGTCGACAGTTGAACACGCGAGCTCGCCAGTCCGGAACCCCTCGTCGACGATGCGGGCCGCGTTCGCGACCTCAAGGTCTGCGAGCTGTGCGCGTAGTGCGCCCGGGACCACTGTCGATGTCGTGGTTGCGTGCGGTCGTGGCGATGCTGTCGAAGAATGCGTCGAGTATTAGTGCGGTATCGCGCTCCGGATCGGGATGTAGTCGCCCACACTGAGGTCGAATCGGTCGATATTCACGTGTCTGTCCTTTCGAGACGTTGTCCGCTCCGGAACACAGCCACCGCACCCGAAATGGACGGCCGGCCGTGCTCGCAACCGAACGAGCACGCCGACGCACTCCACCGACCAACCTGGCGTCAACGATATGAGGTTGTTACGCGGGCGGCATTTCACAGCCGCCGCTGTGCCGTCCAGACCCCGATTCAGACGTCCCTGCAATGCTATTCAGGGCGCTGAAAGTGCCAGAGGATCATGGCGGGAACCCCGGAACCTGCGGTCTGTGCGGCCTCGGGTGCCAGGCCGCCTAGTGACCACGGCCAGGCGTCCCACGGCCCAGGATCGTCACTGCGCGGCGGAACCGACGTCGGCGCGGGCGCAACGGGCTCTTCACAGCCCCGCACCAGCAACCCCGCAGCCAGTGCTGCGCGCACATAGTCCCCGGCGCGATGGTGATAGGACCGCACCCGCCCCGCCGTCCCATCCGCGCGCCGAATCGTCGGAACCCGCCCGCGCGCAACCTGTTCCGGATGCACATCCGCGATCACCAGCTGCCCGCCCGGCCGCAGCGCCCGCGCGAACTCACCCAGTACCGGCTCCAGCTCAGGAAGATGCGTCAAGGCCAGCGCACACGCCGCCACATCGACCGAACCGCTCTCAACTGGTAGTTCGCGCAGGTCCCCAAGCCGAAAGTCCCCCTTCGGCAGTCGTTCTCGCGCCACCGCGAGCATCTCCGCGGAACTGTCGACCCCGATGACCTGATGCCCGCACTCAGCCATCAGGGCCGCAACCCTGCCAGTCCCGCAGGCGGCGTCCAATGCCATCCCACAGGGCAAGTTCGCCGCTACCGCGCGAATCATCGCCCCACCGAAGTCGAACGCAGGATTGTCGGGAGCGTCATACCTACTCGCCCAAATCCCGTATCCCTCAACCGAATCCACATGCTCGACCTCAACGCCAGACACGCGTTCCGCCTCATCGACTAGCCGGCGGATCTCCGCGATCCGCGCCTCGGTGAACTCCCGTCCATATTCCCCGGCGAATGCGCGCAACAACGAGACTCCTTCAAGCCCCAACACATAAGCCAGCGGATGCTCGTAGGCCATGATCGCGAAGCTAACCCCCAACCGCCCTCTCGAAGCCACCGATTTTCCGTCCGCAACCATTGACATTGCCCCCGAGGACAAGGTTTACCGTCGAGTTCCTCGCGGCTGATCTCCGGAAACTCGCGAAGCTGCTGAACTCCTCGTCCGCGAATACTCGCGTCGCCACGAACCTAGTCCTCCGGGACCCCGACCAACCTCATCAGCAGCCAAGCCAAGCACCAACCACCCCGCCCCGCATCCGGAACCATCCCGGTCTATTAACGATCCACACATTACGGCGTGGAGACGTCACGATTCACCTCACCGATACACGCAGCTCATCCGCTATGCATCGACCGCGTACGCTGACTGGAATGCGCAGAAGGCTGCGAAAAAGGCTGCGAAACCTCCAAACTGGTGGCCGGGAATATGTCTGGCGGGCTGAAATCGGCTGCCTACCCGGCGACGGAGCCGATCTTCACCGCTGCATCAACGTTCGCATCTGGGGTGCCGGGAAGAATAGCCGTGTTCTCGTCGCTGACCTACTCTCCAGAAGCATGAGCGTGGGCTGGATCCCCGCTGCAACTGACGGCGCCTACCCCACCGCTTTCGACATCCTACGACTGATCGATCGCGCCGTGGCACTCGGCTGGGAACCCGACATACTCGGCGGAACCTTCCTACTGACCGAAAGCTCCGGATTGGAACTCCCCAGGTTCCTGATCACAGACCGGGTACGGCGCTCCGATGCTCCCGATCCGACCGCCCGGGTAATCCAAGCCAACAACCATCGGCTCGAAGCAGATATCTAGCCGACGGGACCGGAAGCCCCGCAATAGACACACCATCCGACGCCCTCGGCTCTATCTCGCTATCGGTTCGCGCCGTGAGGCGCTGTGATCAGGTCAGTAATTGCTCTCGCACGGCACGCGCCCGCCGACCTGCAAACCGTGGCCAGAGCCGCGAGTCGGCTATGCCTGGCTAAGACTTCGTGAAGGAATCCGATTTGCCAGATCGGGCTGCTGCGTGACTCCTCCGGCAGATATCACGGGTCCTCGGCGCCGATCATTTTTTCCTGCGCTGACACCCGCGCCGCTGTCAGTGATCTTTCGGTCGGGCCCATTCGCGTTGTACGGGTGAGTGTTCGGTGCTCAGCCCAGGCTGAAGGGCTGGCCCCACAGCGTCATCCAGGTAATGACGTTGTCGGTCTCGACCTGCGCGCTGACGAAAGCGCGCACCTGGGCGTAGCTGCCGCAGCCGGACAGGCCGATGGTCTCGTCGGACCAGATGGTCGACCACTGGTGCCCTTGAAGACTGGTGCAACAATCGACTCCTGGCTTGAACAGGGGCGGAATATCAATGTCAGTGTGCAGGTGTTGAATTCGGTTGCACGGACGTTGTCGTTGGATGCTGCGGAGAAGGCGCATTTGTATCGACTTGCGGATGTGCCGACGGTGCCGACTGCGCATGCGGGAACGGCTCTGCCAGAAGAGCTTCAGGTGATTTTGGATCATCTGGAGCCGTTGCCGGGTGTGGTGTTGAGTCCGCGTTATGACGTGCTGGCGCACAATAAGTCGTATGAAGCGCTGTGCCCGGGTTTCGTCAAGGGCGAGCGTAATGTTGCTCGTCGGGTGTTCCTGACCCCGGAGTGCTGCAACACCTATCACCACAATTGGGATGACTTGCGCCGCATGGTCGGTTATCTGCGTGGTTCGTATGTGAAGAAGCTTGGTGATCCGGGGTGGGAGGGTTTTATCGCTGAGTTGTGTGCGGAGAGTGAGACTTTCGCGTCGTTGTGGGCTCGTAATGATGTTGCGGCTGTGCCAGTTGCGCCGAGGGTTCGTGGCCCTCACGGGTCTGGACGACTGCCTTCACCGACTGCCCCATCTCGGGGTCCGAGACGCCGATCACCGCGACATCGAACACGGCGTCGTGCAAGGCGAGCACGTTCTCCACCTCTTGCGGATAGATATTCACACCGCCGGAGATGATCATGAACGCCTTGCGGTCCGTGAGATACAGATAGCCGTCCTCGTCGAGGTGGCCGAGATCGCCAACGGTTGTCCAGGTCGGGTGCTCGGGATGCTGTGCGGCACGGGTCTTCTCGTCGTCCTTGTGGTACCGGAACGGCAACTCCGGACGGGCGAAGTACACCGCGCCGGTTTCCCCCGACGGGAGTTCCTCGCCGGAATCGTCGCAGATGTGGACCTCGCCGAGCATCGAGCGCCCGACCGATCCGGGCCGCTCCCGCCATTCGGGCGTGGTGATGATGGTCAGCCCGCCCCCTTCAGTGGAACCGTAGTACTCCAACGGGTGCGCCCAGAGATCAGGAGGTGATCGTTTTGCGGTCATGACCTGTGTCGGAAGCTCGTCGTCGCCTGCCGGTGTGAGTCCGGTCCGGGTAGCTGCCAGGAGGCCCGGTAGCAGGCTGGCGGCTCGGTCTGGAAACGGGTCGGGTCGAAGCCCAGCGTCGAAAGCCCTTGTAGGGGAAGCGACTGAGCGGTCCGTAGCGGAAGCGAAGCCTGCCGCGTCGTTAGACATTGAGGGAGAGCCGAGCCGGGCTGTTCACGGTGAAGGCCATGGAAGCGGTGAAGAGCCTGGATGCGCAGCCGTGAAGGACTCCCCGGCGTAGAGGGCGCGGAACGTTCAGAAGGTGACGGCGGGAACTGGGGAGGCCCTCCCCGGCCGAAATGCACTGCGAATTGTGTGGAAAGGCTTGTCCTATAACCGGTGTGGAGCCGGGAAGTGGATCGGGTGCCGGGAGGGAGTCGGAGGCGGTCGTAGTACCGATCGAGCCGGGCGGACAACATAACCGCCGGTGAGGGAAGGGCCGTTGCTTCGTTCACGCGTTGTGTCTGGAAAGGATGGGCCCGGTGAGTGCCGGTCAGGCTAGTTCCACCGCTGTGGGGTCGTTGGACCCGGTTCGAGCCTTGCAGCACACGCTTTACTGGTCGGCCAAGGCTGATCCGGGACGACGGTTTCATGCGTTGCGGGACAAGGTCTATCGCAGAGACGTCCTGTGGCGTGCGTGGGTGGTGGTGCGCCGCAACAATGGTGCGCCGGGTGTCGATGAGACCACCCTGGGGCAGATCGAGGACTACGGTGTCGAGAGATTCCTCGACGAGCTGGCCGAGGACTTGCAGAACGAGCGGTGGCGGCCGTTGCCCGCGTCGGGTGCTCATCCCCAAGTCGGGGTCTAGTGAGAAGCGGCCGTTGTCGATTCCTGTGGTTGGTGATCGTGTGGTGCAGGCTGCGGTGAAGATCGTGCTCGAGCCGATCTTCGAGGCGCAGTTCCTGCCGTGCAGTTTCGGGTTCCGCCCGAAGCGGTCGACACACGATGCGCTGCAGGTGCTCGTCGACGAGTCCTGGCGAGGCAACCGATGGGTGGTGGAAACTGATATCGCCAACTGGTTCTCGGCGATTGGGCACGAGAAGCTGATGGCAGCGGTCGAGGAACGCGTCAGTGACCAGGGCATGCTGAAGCTGCTGCGCGCGGTGTTGCGCGCGGGAGTGATGGCCGGCGGTTCGGTGCGCCGTGAGGTGACCGGAGCCGCGCAAGGCGGACCGCTTTCGCCGTTGTTGTGCAACGTGTATCTGCACCGGCTCGACCGGGCATGGGACACGAATGCGCACGGAGTGCTGGTCCGATACTGCGATGACCTGGTGGTGATGTGCCGATCGCGTCGGCAGGCCGAGGCCGCGCTTGCGCGGCTGGTAGTTCTGCTGGGTGAGCTCGGGCTCGAGGTCAAGGAGTCCAAGACCCGGATCGTGCATCTGGTCGAGGGCGGCAAGGGAGTGGACTTCCTGGGCTTCCACAATCGGCTGGTGCGCGGGTGGACTCCCCGGTCGGCGCATCTGGTGTTCCTTGCTCGTTGGCCCTCACGCAAGGCGGTGCAGCATGCTCGGGACCGGATCCGGTCGATCACGGCCCGGCACCGGATGCTGCTGCCGACCGAACACATCGTGGGAGAGCTGAACCTGTTCCTGCGGGGATGGGCCGGATACTTCCGTTATGGGAACTCGGCTCTGCTGTTCGGTCAGATCAGAAACTATGCCCTCTCGCGTCTGGCGTTGCTGTTGTCCAAGCGGGGCAACCGGCGACACGCATGGGGATGGGGCATGGCCCAGGTGCTGGCGTCGCCGGACCACCTCGGGCTGATCAGCCTCGATGGAATCGTCGTGCCGCCCAGGCCCTTTCGGACCTGGAAGGGTTGAATGCCGCCGGTGAAGAACGTCGGTAAGCCGTGTGCGGGAGAACCGCATGCACGGTTTGACGGGCGGGAGCTGGAAACGGATCGAATGGCCGGTCATGGTGGGGCAGAAGAACGATCAAGCGGGAAAACCGTTCGGTCACAGTGGCTTCCACACCTACAACCGCTCACGACACCGCGCCAGTTCCCGACCCAACCACTGATCCCCACCATTCGATCATCTTTTCCTTGACCTCCGGCGGGCACGGTGCAGCGGAATGCATGGCGATCTTCATCGATGAGACGTCGTATTTGGCGCGATTCTCCTCGGGGAGTTGCAGCATGCGGACGAACATCGTGGGTACGAACTGAGCGATCGTCACGGGATAGCGGTCGATCAGTTCCAATGCCAGTTCTGCGTCGAACTTGTACATCATCAGCACTGTGCCGCCCAACGAATGGATCGCGGCGGCCCATTTCACCGATGCACCATGATAGATGGGAGCAGGCTGCAAGTAGACGTCCTTCGCACCGATGTGGAATCTCTGGTCGAGGATGGCCGTCAGCGGCTCACCCGGCTCGGTCACTTGGATTGTCATCGAAGCACTGCGAATTCCCTTGGGCCGACCTGTGGTACCCGACGAATACATCATCTCCGCACCACGTGGCAGTGTCGACGGACGACGCCCGAGGTAACTCTCGATGAGCGCGTCGTAGTCGCGATAGCCCTCGATTGGGCCCCGGATGCCATACCGGAACTCGACCGCGGGTGTCATGTCCACAATGGCCTTGCCTACCTCGCCCAGCACAGCCGAGCAGAACAGCACCTTCGCGTCACAGTCGTTGACTATGTAGGCCACTTCCTCGGCCGACAGGTACCGGTTGATGGGGGTGATGTACATCCCGGACTGCATGACCGCCCAATAGATGTCGAAGTACTCGGCGATGTTGTCGACCAGCACCGCGACGACGTCACCGCTGGTGAGCCCCATATCGCCGAGCGCGACGGACAGCCCTGCCGATCGCCGGTCGAGCTCTGCGTAGGTGACGACGCTACCAGTCTCGCCGATGATGATCGCTGGTCGATCGGGGTCGGCCGCGGCGTGAATTCCTGGATACATCAGTTGTGTTCCTTTCTGACGGCCACCGCAGGGAGCCTTTGCGCGGTCACGACGGGCTGTCGCGTCTGCCAACGCTGCCGGCTCTTACGTAAATAATAAAAAGTAGATTAAAAACATGACCGAAAGCTATGGTGCGCAATGGTTTTCGTCAAATGAGATCGTACGATGCGCGACCTGATGTGCGCAACATCGTGAACGTCAAGTCTTGTAGGGAAGCCGTTGGCAGAAAAGGCTTTCGGTCCACACAGATCAACCACCGCGGGCCTTCTTCCGGCCCGTCGGCGAGTCCGCGTTCTCGAGATCAGCTCAGTCCTTCTACAACCGTGGCGATGTCGGCTCGGTCGGTACGGAAACCGTTGGCAGGGTGGTCATTGTCGGCATAACCAAAGGACACGGCGCACACTATGTCGCGATCGGCCGGGATCTGGAGATGCTTGTGCACAAAGGAAGAGTGCATCGCGATGGCCGCCTGCGCGATAGTGGCCAGACCGAGGCTCTGTGCGACAGTCAGGAGGGTGGACACGTACGCGCCGCAATCTACTGTCCCATAGGTGCCGAGCGCTTTCGGCGTGCTGATCACAGCGACGTGGGGCGCGCCGAAGAATCGGAAGTTGTCCATGGCCTGCCGCAACCGGCCTTCCTGATCGTCACGCGCGATACCGACCGCCTCGTAGAGCCCGAACCCCGCGCTGCGGCGCCGCTCGGCGTAAACGCCCTCGTATCGATCCGGCCCTGCGATGTCGGGGGCCGGCGGGTGGGCTGAGGCCCACGCGGTCAGCTCCTTGGCGAACTGAGCCGTGTCTTCCCCGCTCGTGAGGTTCACCTGCCAGGCTTGCGAGTTACACCAGGATGCACTCCGCTGGGCCAGGGTGAACAACCTTGTTATGACATCTTCCGGTATCAGGTCAGGGAGGAATCCCCGGCAGCTGTAACGGTCGGTCAGCAGTTGCTCCAGCACCACATCGGTGCTCATACATTGCTCCTGTCGTTTGTTGATTGCCTGATCGTCCACCGATCACAGCCCCTTATCGCGGCCGATGAGGTCCTTCATGATCTGGGTGGTGCCACCGAAGATCGTCTGGACACGCACATCGGTGTAGGCGCGCGCGACCCGATATTCGTTGATGTATCCGTATCCGCCATGTAGCTGCAGGCTTTGATGGTCGAGGTCGGCGACCGCTGCTCGACAATCAAATCTAATATAGATTAGGCTGCGCGAGCGAATTGCATCGGGAGATGCGCATTTCAGGAAGGGATGACGTGCTCGCACAGCAGCTAGTAGAACTCGTCGGTCCAGATGGTCTGCGTCTGGTGGACGTCGACGAACCCGCCGGGGGTGGGAGGGTCGTGGTGGATGTGGAGGCTGCGGGGGTCAGCTATCCGGATCTGCTGCGCTCGAAGGGGGAGTACCAGATGAAGAACGAAGTCCCCTATGTTCCTGGTGTGGAGGCCGCGGGCATCGTGCGCTCGGCGCCGGCGGATAGCGGGCTGCGACCAGGGCAGCCGGTTGCCGTCCTCGCTACTGAGGGTGCGTGGCAACAGGTTGTCGCTGTCCACCCCCGGCAGGTCTTCAGCCTTCCAGAAACAATCACACCTGTCGCGGCCGCGGGTGTCTTGACGAACTATCTCACTGGTCACTTCGCGCTCAGGAGGCGCGCAAAGGCAGTCGAAGGTGAGACAGTGCTGGTTCACGGGGCAGGTGGGGGAATCGGTACAGCGGCTCTCGGACTTTGCCGCGCGTTGGGGTTGCAGAGCATCGCGGTGGTGAGTGGGCCGCAGAAGGCTGATGCCGCGCGTGCGGCCGGGGCCGACACGGTGGTGGACTTGAATGGCTGGCTCGACGCAGTCCGGGACCATACGGGAGGGCGGGGTGTCGATATCGTGCTCGATCCAGTCGGTGGCGACCGGTTTACGGACTCGGTCAGGAGTCTGGCGCCCGAAGGAAGGCTAGTGGTCCTAGGTTTTGTAGGCGGTGAAATTCCCGTTGTGAAGGTCAATCGCTTGCTCCTTCGGAACGGCGCCGTGCTTGGCGCGGGACTGGCAGAGCTGCTTGCCCACGATCCCGGCTATCCACGAAAGCAGTGGAAAGAGCTGTACCAGATGCTGTCCGATGGAAAGCTCGTGGTCCCCCCGCCAACCGTGGTCAATCTGGCCGACGCGGGTAAAGCGATGGCTGATATGGAGTCTCGGTTGGCGGTCGGGAAAATCGTCCTGAAGACTCGGTGAGGACAATGACATACGAGAAGCGTGATCTCGTCGACATCGAGCGGCGGGAATCCTTGCTGGTTATTCGCATGCGTCGAGAACACAAGCGCAACGCGATCGACCGCGCGCTGGCCGACGACTTGGACTACGCGTTCAATCTCCTGGATGATGACGACGACTTGCGCGCCGGTGTCCTCACTGGTTCCGACACGGTGTTCTCGGCGGGCAGCGACCTGACATCCGAGGGTGACTATTGGACCAAGCGTGGTGGGGAGTACGGGCTGATTCGTCGCCAACGACGTAAGCCGTTGATCGCCGCTGTGGAAGGACCGGCGCTCGGCGGCGGGTTCGAACTTGTCCTGGCATGTGACCTGGTGGTTGCATCGCGTACCGCCCGGTTTGGTCTACCTGAAGTTTCTCGTGGACTAGTGCCCACCTGTGCCGGGCTTTTCCGCGGACCTCGAAGCCTCCCGGTCAACCTTGCCCGCGAGCTCGTCCTGACAGGAGAGTCGATTGATGGCAACCGGGCTTATGCCGCAGGTTTGGTGAATGTCGTTACCGAGGCCGGTGGTGCAACGTCGGCCGCGATTGAACTGGGACAGCGGATCTGCGCGAACGCTCCGGTTGCGGTGCAGGCCAGCTTGGTCGCGATCGGCCGGTGGTTGGGCGCGGGCGACCAGCTGGGTTGGGAGAGTACCGAGGAGGCAAAGACGACAGTCTTGGCGTCGGCGGATCATCGCGAAGGCGTGGCGGCCTTTCTCGAGCGGCGCCAACCGCTTTGGAGCGGCCGCTGAATTTATTTGTCGGCGTCGCTCACACCAATCCTGTCGTGCCAGTCGGCTCGCGGATCGGTCCGATCAGTCTCAGGGTCGTACGTAATGGACGGCGGCCCAGAAAATTCGGTGTCGCTGTGGGGCAAGGGGTTGCACATCTCGCGCAGTAGGCTGTGCAGCCTACCTGCGCGCTAGGCGTCAATCAGGGAACTGCCCTTCAGAGACACAGCTCAAAATCAAGATATTAATATAATATAGAGTAGATTCTAACCTGATTAGTCCTATGCCCCCACGTGCCGCCGGCCGGTTGCTGGCTGTGTCCTTCTCGGCGGCCGACACGAGGTCCCGGTTACAGCTCACGGGCCCGGCTGTCGCGGCGGCATTCGCCGGTCAGGGTCCCATAGTCTCGATGGAGAGGTGAACTTTGGTGCGTATCGGGTTGAGCATCAACTATGCGGGGGGCTTCAAGGAGGTCGCGGCCGAGGTCGCCGATCTGGAACGGGCCGGCCTGGACATCGTCTTCGTGCCCGAGGCCTACTCCTACGACGCGGTGAGCGGACTGGGATATCTGGCGGCTAAAACCGAGCGGCTGCAGCTGGCCTCGGGCATTCTGCAGCTCTACACCCGCACGCCCACGCTGACCGCGATGACGGCCGCGGGCTTGGACTACGTTTCCGACGGCCGCTACGTCCTCGGCTTGGGTGTCTCGGGCCCGCAGGTGATCGAGGGATTCCACGGCGTGCCCTACGACGCGCCGATCGGTCGCACTCGCGAGGTCGTCGAGATCTGCCGCAAGGTGTGGCGGCGCGAACGCCTCGAGTACCGGGGCAAGTACTACACCATCCCGCTGCCCGCCGAACGCGGTACCGGACTGGGCAAACCACTGAAGCTGATCAACCACCCGGTGCGTGACCGCATCCCGGTGCTGCTGGCCGCGCTCGGCCCGAAGAATGTCCAACTGGCCGCCGAACTCGCCGAGGGCTGGCAGCCGGTCTTCTTCCTGCCGGAAAAGGCCAGCGACGTGTGGGGTGAGGCGCTGGCCGCCGGTACCGCGAAACGTGATCCGGAACTCGGCGAGCTCGACGTCTACGCCTCACCGGCACTGGCGATCGGCGACAACGTGGAGCCGCTGCGACAGTTGGTCAAACCGCAGCTGGCGCTCTATATCGGCGGTATGGGCGCCATGGGCAAGAACTTCTACCACACGCTGGCCACCCGGTACGGCTACGGCGCCGAGGCCGATCGCATCCAGGAGCTGTATCTGGCCGGCAAGAAGGAAGAGGCCGCCATGGTCGTTCCCGACGCGCTGGTGCGTGATATCTCGCTGATCGGTTCGGCGGGTTTCGTCAAGGAGCGGGTGGCGGCGTTCCGGGAGGCTGGTGTGACGGTGCTGAACGTGGTGCCGATGGCCGCGATGGCGCTAGAACGAGTGAAGCTGATCGAACAGCTACGCGGGCTGATCTGAGTCTTGGAGTGAGATCTGTAATGAAACTCGACCCACTGTCCGATCCCAGCGGCAAGGCCGTTCAGATGGGGACGGATGACCCGCGGAGGGGCGCGGATGCCCCGGAATTCGCGTTCGCCGAGCTCGGCACCGGCTACCGGCCCGACCTCGGCTACCTCGCAGAATTGGGTGCCCTCGACGACACCGCCCACCCCCGCCACCGTCGTGGGCTCCACGACCTATCACGAACTCGGGTACGTCGGGCTGGAATGGCAACGCAGTTTGTCCTCGGCGTCGCTGCGGGGCGTCGGAGCCGACGCCATCTACCTCGCCACGCGTCTGCCATGACCGCCACAACTACTGCCGCACAACACCATTCACCTCGATTTCGAGTTCCGAGGCGACCGCGATGACGATCCCGCCACTGCTGCGCACTCTCACCGTGCCTGTTATCGCCGCGCCGATGACCGACGTGTCTGGACCAGAGTTGGTGATCGCCGCCTGCCGCGCTGGTGTGGTCGGGAGCTTCCCCGCCCACAACGCCGCATCGACCGATGATCTGGACTCCTGGTTGGCCACGATCGCCACCACACTGGCCGCGGATCCTGGTGCCGCACCGTTCGCGGTCAACCTGATCGTGCACCCCAGCAACGACCGCCTCACCACGGATCTGGAGTGTTTGGCCGAGCATCGAGTACCGATCGTCATCACCAGCGTCGGCTCACCTGTCCCCGTAATCGAACGCCTTCACCAGTCCGGTGCCCTGGTGTTCGTCGACGTCGCCACCCTGCGCCACGTCGACCGGGCTGTCGGGGCGGGTGCTGACGGGCTGGTGCTGTTGTGCGGAGGTGCCGGTGGGCAGACCGGCACCGCGAGCCCTGTGGCGTTTCTTCCGGCGGTACGCGACCGCTTCGACGGACCGATCGCCCTGGCCGGTGGTATCTGCGATGGCCGATCACTGTGGGCGGCAAAGGTACTCGGAGCGGACTTCGGATACCTCGGCACGAAATTCATCGCCACCCCCGAAAGCCTCGCGACGCCGCAGTTCAAGGCGGCGCTGATCGCGGCGACTCTCGACGACATCGTCACCACCTCAGGACCCAGCGGGCTAACGGCCAACTTCCTGCGTGAGTGGCTGGCCACCCACGACATCGAACCCGACACCGCTGGCGGCTACCAGCAACGCCGCCTGTTCGCCTACAAGAACGTCTGGAGCGCCGGTCACAGCGTTAGCGGAGTGACCAGCGAACAGTCCACCGCCGCTGTCGTCGCCCAGCTCGCTCGCGAATACCACGCCGCGCGACAGGCCACGGCAACCGATCTGCTCGTTTGACCCCCGCCTCGAACCAACGAAGGAGCGACCATGTGGGGAACACTGCCACGGTTGATGGCCCGCGTCACCACCGATCACGGCGACCGGACAGCCATCATCCACGGCGACCGGTCACTGACCTACACCGAACTCGCCGCGGCCACCAACCGCGTCAGCACCGGGCTGATCGAAGCCGGGCTACGACCAGGTGACCGCGTCGGCATCCTCATGCCCAACTGCCTGGAATACATCCCCACCCTTTACGGAGTATTGGGTGCAGGCGGTGTCGTCACCCAAATGCCCGCCCGCGCCTCAGCATCGGACTTCCGCTACTTCCTCAACTCCGCCGCCACCACCACCCTGATCCACCACCACAACTTCGACACCGCACTGACCGGCATCCGCACCGACAGCCCCACCCTGCGGACGGTGATACGACTGGGATCCCCACTCGCCCCCGACACCGAGGCCCTCGACTACACCGCCCTGTTCGCTGCCGCCGACCCGACACCGCCACCGATCCGGATCAGTGAGAACGACCTGGCTTTCATCGGTTTCACCTCCGGCACGACCGGCGTCCCGAAAGGCGCCCTGCAAAACCACGCCGCCTTGCTGCACAACTGCGTCACCGCCGGTCTCGAGATCGGCGACACCCGCCCCGGTGAAGTATTCGCCCACGGCGCACCCCTCACACACTTCACCCAGACGTTCATCATGCCCACCCTCATGCGCGGCGGCACCAACCTCATCCTGCCCGGCCTCGATGTCGACACCCTGCTGTCCGCGATCGACACCCACAATGTCACCGCCACCGCGGTCGTGCCCACCATCATCTACAGTCTCCTGGCTCGCAACGACCTCACCGACTACGACCTGTCCTCGCTGCGGACGGTCATCTACGCCGGATCACCGATGGCACCGTCCGAACTCGAGCACGCTCTGCGCGTGTTCGGCCCGGTCTTCGCCCAGGCATATGCCGGTACCGAACCCGGCTACATCAGCACCCTGCGCAAACAAGACCACCTCGTCGAAACACCCAAGCAGCGAGCACGTTTGGCTTCAGCGGGGCGACCGATGTACCACGTCGACCTCAGCATCCGACAGGACGGCGGACAAGTGGTCGCCGCAGGCGAGGCCGGCGAGATCTGGGTGCGACAGGCCGGTCAGATGATCGGTTACCTCGACAGCTCTCTGGACGCCGACACCATCCACGACGGGTGGGTGCGCACCGGAGACATCGGCTACCTCGACGAGGAAGGGTTCCTGTTCATCGTCGACCGCAAAAAAGACATGATCATCACCGGCGGGTTCAACGTGTTTCCCCGCCAGATCGAAGACATCCTCGACACCCACCCCGCAGTCCGCCAATGCGCGGTCATCGGCATACCCGACCCGAAATGGGGCGAAGCCGTGAAAGCCTACGTCGTCACCGACCCCGAAAACCCCGTCACCGCAAACGACCTCATCCATCTGGTGCGCGAGGGGAAGGGCAGCGTGTGGGCACCGAAATCCGTCGAGTTCGTCGCCGAGCTGCCACTCAACCCGTCCGGAAAAGTCGACAAAAAGGTTCTGCGCCAACGCCATTGGGACGGACAAACCCGGCAAGTGCACTGACCTTCCACCACCAACACTCCTCCATACCGCCAACGGAGTAATCGAATGTCCGACACCACTTCTGCTCGCACCGACCATCTCCTGCGGGGCGGCCGGGTTCGGTCCGCCGACGGCACCATGATCAGCTATCTAACCCGCGGATCCGGACCGGTCGTCGTGTGCCTGCACGGCGGCCTGGGCAGCGCACTGAGCCTGCTGCCGCTATCAGCGCACCTGGCTGACGAGTTCGAGATCGTCATGGTGAACCTTCGCGGACACGGAACAGCCAATGGGGCCAATCCCCACCCGCCATCGCCCACGCGATCGAGGACATCCTCGCCGTCCTTGATACCGTCGGGCCGGTCAGCGCACTGTTCGGCGATTCCTACGGCGCAGTCCTCGCCCTCGAAACCGAATTCGCCGCACCAGAGCGGATCCACAAACTCGCCCTCTACGAGCCACTACCGGTCACCTACCTCATGCTAAATCTACTCGAAACTGCCTTAGCCTCAGGGGATTACCCTCACTGCCACCGCAGGCAGCGGCGGCCTGTCGCGCTCGCCGAACTCGCCACCTTGCGCGAGGATCCACTGTGGCCATCCAAAGTCGCCCACGCACCCACTCTCGTCCCGACCATGCAGGTGTTGTCGGGACTGCATCCCACCGTCGACCAATACGCGGCCGTATCAATGCCGACCAAGCTGATGATCGGCACCACCAGCGCCTCCTACATCCTCCAAGCCTGCGACCTGCTCGCCGACGCAATACCCAACCTCACTCGCGAAGTCCTGCACGGGCAAGGACACCACGTCGATCACCTACTCCTCGCGCGATCCCTCACAGCATTCGTACGCCAATAAGCACCAGACCACACCTGGCGGAGAACTCCGATCACGGTGCGGTTTGAGTGCCGTCGGCTACCGGCGCTGATCGAGCTTCTTACCCAGAACCTGTGCGGCGATGGTGTTCTTGAGAACCTGCATGGTTCCGCCGGCGATGGAGGAGACGATGACATCGCGGAAGCATCGTTCCGGTGGGAATCCGGTGACCAGGCCGTTCCCGCCGAGGATCTGCATGGCCTTCCAGCACACGTCGCGGCCTACGTCAGCGGCGTGCAGCTTCGCGACTGAGACATCCAAAGGCCTTGGGAACTTGCCCTTTTCGGCGGTCATGGCGGCCTTGTAGGTGAGGTAGCGGACCGACTCGATCTGGGTCCACATCTCGGCGATCAGATGGTAGATCGCCTGGAATTCGTTGACCGGGCGACCGAATTGAATTCGCTCGTTGGAGTAGGCCACGGCTTCGTCGAGTGCGCCTTCGGCCAAGCCGAGGCACAGCGCGGAGATGTAGAGGCGCTCCATGTTGAACGCCTGCATGAGGGTGGGGAAAGAACCTTCGCCCATCAGCAGGTTTTCCTTGGGAATGCGGCAATCCGTGAATGTCAGGTCGCCGTGCTTGGAGCCGCGCGAGCCCATGTACTCCGGTCCGTTGCCGAGAGTGAATCCGGGCGTGCCCTTTTCGACGACGACGGCGCCGATGCCCTTCATCCCCGGTGTTTCGTTCAACCGGACGAACGTGATGTAGAGGTCGTAATCCGGTGCACCAGTGATGAAGCGCTTGCTGCCGTTGATGAGGATCTCGTCGCCCTCGATCACCGCGGTGGTCTCGATATCGGTGACCGCCGAACCGTGTGCGGGCTCAGACAACGCGATCGAGGCGGTCAGCTCGCCGGCTGCGATGCGCGGCAGGTACTTCGCGTGTGCGGTCTTGTTGTCCGACATCATGATCACCGACGGTCCGGTGCAGGTGGTGGCGAACAGAATGTCGCCCGCCATCCAGGATTTCATTGCACGGCAGGCGGATTCGATCGCGAGTGCGAATTCGATGGCAGACAGTCCCTTTCCGCCGTATTCGGTGGGGATGGTGATTCCGGCCAGACCCATGTCGACGGTGTCGCGGACCATGTCGGCGATGGGCGCGCTGTCTTCGCGGTCGATCTGCGTGGCCAGCGGTGCCCACTTCTCGCCGAAGGCCCGGGCTCGGGCCTGGATATCTGCTTGGGCAGGGGAGAGGTCGAATGCTGTTGTGTCCATGTCAGATCCGCTCGATGATGGTGACATTGGCCTGGCCTCCGCCCTCGCACATGGTTTGCAGGCCGTAGCGGCCGCCGGTGCGCTCGAGTTCGTGCAGCAGGGTGGTCATGAGGCGGGTGCCGGTGGCGCCAATGGGATGGCCCAGGGCGATGGCACCACCGTTGACGTTGATCTTGGTGTGGTCAGCCTTCAGATCCCGTTCCCAGGCGATGACGACGGAGGCGAAGGCTTCGTTGATCTCTACAAGGTCGATATCGTCGAGGCTCATCCCGGTCTTCTCCAATGCGTACTGGGTGGCCGGGATGGGTGCGTGCAGCATCATTACCGGGTCCGCTCCGCGAACCGAGATGTGGTGAATACGAGCCCGTGGCGTCAGGCCATGGGCTTTCACGGCGGCCTCGGAAGCGATGAGCATGGCCGACGCGCCGTCGGAGACCTGACTGGAGATTGCGGCGGTGAGACGCCCACCGGGCACCAGCGTGTCGAGCGCCGCCATCTTCTCCAGGCTGGTGTCGCGCGGGCCCTCGTCCTGCTTGATGTCACCGAACGCCAGGATCTCGCGGTCGAAACGGCCCTCGGTGCGCGCCGTGATAGCCCGAGCGTGGCTCTCGAGCGCGAAGATCTCCATCTCCTCCCTGGAGATGTCCCACTTCTCCGCGATCATCTCAGCGGATTTGAACTGCGAAATCTCGGTGGTGTACCGCGCCTCCCAGCCTTTGGAGCCGGTCCACGGGTCCTCGGGTCCGCCGCAGGCCTGCGCTCCGGCGGTGAAGGCGGACAGGATCGGGTACTGGGTCATTTTCTGTACGCCACCGGCGATCACCAGATCCTGGGCGCCACTCATGACACCCATGGCGGCGAAATGTACTGCCTGCTGGGATGATCCGCATTGCCGGTCGATGGTGACGCCGGGCACCGTCTCCGGCAGACCGGCGGCGAGGGCGGCGGTGCGCGCGATATCGCCCGCCTGCGAACCGATCTGGTCGATGCAACCGAGCACGACGTCGTCGATCGCGGCCGGATCGAAACTGCCGCGCTCGACGAGCGTGCCGATGACATGGGCGGCCATGTCGGCGGGGTGCGCATCGGCGTAGCCGCCCTTACGGCGTCCGACGGGGGTGCGAACGGCATCGACGATGTATGCCTCTGGCATGTATTCCTCCGAATACTGTTGTGAGAGAGTTGAACTGCGACCGGACGGGCTGCGCATGGACGTGTGAGTTACGGCATGGTGTAGCCGCCGCTGACCGAGAACACCTGACCCGTGACCTGGCGGGCGGCGGTCTCGGACGACACCCATACGACAGCGTTGGCGATGTCCTCGGCCGTGGTGAGGCGCCGCAGCGGAATTTCCTTGCGCAGGAATTCGATCTGCTTCTCGTTGAACACCGAGTCCTCGCCGGCGGCCCAGAGACTCTCCTTGCCAACGGCGTCGGGCCCTTCGGGGATGACCAATCCCGGGCAGACCACATTCGAGCGGATACCGTGGCGGCCGTGTTCGCGGGCGGTGGTGCGCGCCAACGCGATGAGCGCGGCTTTGGTGGCCCCGTACACGCCCTGCCGGATCTGCCCGAACGCGGCATCGCTCGAGATGAAGACGATCGAACCTTGGCCGACCTCCCGCATCACCGCGATGGCGGCCTGGGTGGTCGCGATGGCGGTGTAGAGATTGACCTCCACGGTGCGCTGCCATTTCGCACGATCGGTGTCCTCGGCGATGAACCCAGGTACGCTCCACCCGGCGTTGTTGACCAGTACGTCGAGCCCTTTCCAGTCCCGCGCAGCGCGATCTACAGCGACTTGCGCAATGCCCTCGGCGGTGAGGTCTCCGGCTGCGACTTCGACTGCCGCGGCGCCGAGTTCGAGCGCTTCGGCTCGCACTTTCTCTGCTTGTTCGGCGTCGATATCGCTGATCACGACGCGCGCGCCCTCACGGGCGAAGCCGTGCACGATGCCGCGGCCGATATTGGAACCACCGCCGGTGACGAGAACACGGGCGTTGCGCAGCTGCAGATCCATGCGGTCTAACTCCTTCGTTCAGGACCGATGACAAAGTCTAATTTATGTTCAATTAAATATCTACAGTCGAGGGGTCGGCTGCGCCGCTGAGCCCGCTGCGGATGATGGTCTGCGCTGTATGGACTACCACGTCGAGCGGACCGGCGGAGGGAGTCCACCACTCCGAGGCCCAGTTCAAGGCGCCGAGCGTCAGCATGCGTGCGGCGCGCAGATCGAGATGATCGGACAGGTCTCCGGCCTCTGCGGCGTCCTGGAATAGCTGTTTCCAGACTTGGCCGTAGGCGGCTTCCTCGGCTATCTGCCGGGCGCGGATCTTCTCCGGGACCTGTCCGGCGTTGCGGATGGCGGCGGTCGTGTAGTCGGAGATTTCGAGTTCGTGGCGCAGATGGGCTCCGACGGCGACCATGATCCGCTCGATCGGGGGAGTCGCTTCCGGCATCGTGTCGAGAATCTCCGAGATGTGCTCGCGCATTTCGGCGATGCCGGACCACATCACCTCTTCGACCAGATCGTCGCGAGAGGGGAAGTAGTAGTAGATGGCTGGCGCCTGCAGTTCGGCTCGTTCGGCGACATCGGACAATCGGGTGTCCGCATAGCCCTTACGGCTGAGCGTGTATGCCGCCGCGTCGAGGATGCGCTTGCGGGTGCGGGCCGATTTCGATTCCGGGCCCTCGTCGGTGACGGGCATTGCCATGTCGGTGCCTCCGATCTTCGCTTGCGCCCGGTTCCGGGGGCGGTCCGGCTGTGCTGCAGGATTGACCTGACCGCCATTCAAATCTATATTAAATTCAAAGTCTAGTGAGGAGTGCTGACGTGCGAGTTTTCGCCACCATTGAGGAGTTCGCCGCCGCTGCGGGTACGTCGCTGGGAACCACCGAGTGGCTCGAGATCGATCAGAAGCGGATCGACACCTTCGCGGACGCGACCGGTGATCACCAATGGATCCACGTGGATCCAGAGCGCGCCGCGGACGGGCCGTTCAAGGGCGCCATCGCGCACGGACTGCTGACACTGTCGCTGCTGCCGGCGCTGAATCACCAGCTCTACAGCATCGAAAAGCTGTCCATGGCCGTGAATTACGGCTTCGACAAGGTGCGCTTCATCTCGCCAGTGCCGGTCGATTCGCGGGTGCGTGCCACGACGAGTGTCGATTCCGTCGACGAGGTGCCCGGCGGCATCCAGGCGAAGCTGATCACCACCATCGAGGTGGAGGGGTCGGCCAAACCGGCCTGTGTCGCCGAGTCGATCGCACGGTTCCTGGCATGAGCGGTCAGGGGCCGGAGGCGGTAGCGGAGCGTGACCACGCAGGCCCCCTGCTCATGCCCCATGAACACAGCATGACCAAGCTGCTCAGCGGGAAGACCGCCGTCGTCACCGGTGCCGCAGGCGGTATCGGGCTGGCCATCGCGCAGCTGTTCCATGAGCACGGTGCTGGGGTGGTGCTGGCCGATCTGAACGAAGAGGGTGCCTGCGCGGCGGCCGAATCGGTCGGTGGACACGCGATCGGGATCGGCTGCGATATGACCGACGAGGATTCGGTGCAGGGGCTGGTGGACGAGACGGTGCGCTGGGCCGGTGGCTTGGATGTGTTCGTCAACAATGCCGGTGTCACCCGGGACGCGTCGCTGCGCAAGATGACCGTGGCCGACTTCGACACCGTGATCGCAGTGCATCTGCGCGGCACTTGGCTTGGGCTGCGGGCGGCGTCGGCAGTCATGCGCGAGGCCGGGCATGGGGCGATCATCAATATGTCCTCGCTGTCGGGCAAGTCAGGGAATCCGGGGCAGACCAACTACAGCGCCGCCAAGGCCGGCATCGTCGGCATGACCAAGGCGGGTGCGAAGGAACTGGCGCACAAAGGAGTTCGCGTCAATGCCATCCAGCCTGGACTCATCCGCACGGCCATGACCGAGGCCATGCCGCCGGAGGTTTTCGCCGAACGTGAGGCGGCCATTCCGATGAAGCGAGCCGGTGAGCCGCACGAAGTGGCGGGAGTCGCACTGTTTCTCGCCTCGGATCTGTCCAGCTATATGACCGGAGCGGTGCTCGAGGTCGGGGGAGGGCGATTGATGTGAGTCAACCGGAGCCACAGGCCGGTCTCGGCGCGACGTCGGCGGAGGTGGTGCTAACGGAGGTGACCGACGGCATCGGCACCATCACCCTCAACCGGCCCGGCCGGATGAACGCCATCACTGTCGAATTGGGTGCGCGGTTGCACCTCGCGCTGATCGAGACGGCCGCGCGAGCGAAGGTGATCGTGATTCGCGGCAGTGGCGGAAACTTCTGCGCCGGAGGCGATTTCCATGAGTTGGAACGGCTGCGGGCAGACGGCCGCGACGCCATGGCTCCGCTATTCGCCAACTTCCGGTCCGCCTGCGACGCGATCGCCGAGCTGTCGGTGCCGGTGATCTGCGCGGTCGAAGGTTATGCCACGGCCGGTGGGTTCGAACTCGCTCAGGCCGCCGATATCGTGCTGGTCCACGAGAACGCGGTGCTCGCGGACATCCACTCGCGGTACGGGCAGGTCCCGGGCGGCGGCAGTACGCAACGACTCCCGCGGCTGGTCGGACGGCAACGCGCACTGGCGCACATTCTCACCGGAGACCGTCTCACGGCCGACGACGCGGTGGCCTGGGGACTCGCGTACCGGAAATACTGCGCATCCGAGTTCGAATCCGGTGTGCGGGCTTTCGCCGAGCAGCTGTCCACGAAGAATCCCACCGCACTGGCCAGGAGTAAACGGCTCGTCTACCAGGGGCTGGGCGCGTCGCTCGAGGTAGGGCTGAGTCTGGAATTCGAGACGGTCCTGGACCATCTCGCCAGCCCGTCCGCGGCCGACGGAATCGGCTCGTTCACCACAGGGAGCAACAGATGAATGATCTGGTCCGTGTCGACGTCGATGACGACGGTATCGCCCATGTGCTGCTGAACAGTCCGGACACCTCGAATGGAATGGACGTCCCGTTCCTGCAGGCATTGCATTCCGCGATTCTGCGTACCTACGGTGATCCGCGGGTCCGGGCGGTGCTGCTGTCCGGTGCCGGCAAGAATTTCTGCGCCGGCGGCAACGTGCGGGTATTCGCGTCCAAAGGGGAACAGCTGCCGGACTATCTGCGTGAGGCCACGGCCTGGTTGCAGATCGCCGTGTCCGCTCTCACCCAGCTGAACGTGCCGGTCATCGCAGCGGTGCAGGGTTTCGCCGCTGGCGGTGGTGGTTTCGGCCTGGTCTGTGCCGCGGACTTCGTGATCGCCGCCGATACCGCGAAATTCATGTCCGGGGCGGTTCGCGTGGGCATGGCTCCGGATGCGGGAGTTTCGGTGACCCTGACGCAGCTGGTCGGCCTGCGTAGGGCCATGCACATTCTGCTGACCAACCCGGTTCTCGACGCCGCCGAGGCGCTCGAGATCGGACTGCTGACCAAGGTGGTGCCCGCCGCTGCCTTGGTGACCGAATCTCTCACCTACGCACGCCAATTCACGTCGACCGCGCCGAAAGCGATCGGTGCCACCAAGCGCTTGGTGTGGGGCGGAGTTGGCGCGACGCTGGCGGACCGGCTGCCGGAAGAAGCCCGGACCGTCTCCGAGCTGTCGGGCACCGTCGATTCCCGTGAGGGTCTGGCCGCCGTGATCGAGCGCCGTGAACCGAAGTTTCGAGGTGAATAGCATTGTCCGGCAATGATTCACCCGTCCTGACGGAGGACCGCGGGCCGATCCGGACTATCACCCTGAACCGGCCGCAGCGGCGCAATGCCATCGATCTGTCGCTGCGCTACGCACTGGCCGAACGGCTCGAGGAGGCCATGGCCGACCCGAGTGTGCGGGTGATCGTGCTAACCGGCGCGGGTGCGGGATTCTGCGCGGGCGGCGATATTTCGACCATGCGCCGCATGGACCAGGCGGAGGCCCGCCCGCGCGCCGAGGCCGCGCAACGGGTGGTGCGCGCGATCTGGCAGGGCGGCAAACCGGTCATCGCAGCGGTCGAGGGCGCGGCGTTCGGCGCCGGTGTGTCTTTGGCCTTGGCATGCGATCGGGTCGTCGCTGCGGCGGACGCCGTTTTCAGCACCGCGTTCACCGGTGTCGGCTTGGCCGGGGACATGGGCATTTTCGCCTCGCTGCCTGCGCGTGTCGGCATGGCCAAGGCCCGCGAACTCATGCTGCTGCCCACCCGGCTCACCGGTACCGAGGCAGTCGAAATCCGACTAGCCGACGCGGTCGTGGCTCCGGGCACCGCCTTGGAGTCGGCGCTCGCCGAGGCCGAGCGCATGGCCATCGCGCCGCCGCTGGCGGTCGCCGCGCTGAAGGAGATGTTCGTGCGCTGGCCGCGCGATCCGATGACGGTGCTGGACAACGAAGTCGACAACCAAGTGAAGCTGTTCGACTCCGAAGATTTCGCCGAGGGTGTCTCGGCGTTTCATGAGAAGAGAACTCCCGTATTTCGCGGGGAATAGCGGAAGCGCATGCCTATGACAGCCGTGGCTGAACGCAACCTCAGTGAGTCCTATTGGGTGGCCGACGACAGTGTGCCGCTCTCGGACCACACTGTCGGTTCGCTCCTGGCCGATCGAGCCCAGAACCATTCCACAACAGTCGCTTTGGTCGGAACCCCGCACGGCGGTTCTGAGCTCCGCCGCCTCACATACGGTGAGCTCTACGACGAGGCGAGGCGAGTTGCGGCCGCTTTGACCGAACTCACTGAGCCGGGCGAGTTCGTGGCTCTGTGGGCGCCGAACGTCATCGAGTGGCCCGTTATCGAATTCGGCGCCGCGTTGGCGGGCCGGGTGCTCGTGGCGCTCAACCCTGCATTCCGCGAAGGCGAGCTGGTCTACACACTCGAGCATTCCGGAGCAACCGTGCTCATCCACGCCGACGAATACCGCGGCTACGACATGGCGACGGTTGCCGCGGCGGCAGTCGATCGAGTACCGGGCGTCCGGGAGCGGATCAGCCTGGCAGACACCACACGCTGGAAGTCGGGCACGCGGGACTTCGTCTCGCCGGACATCGATCCCGGCGATCCGGCGATGCTGCAGTACACCTCGGGCACGACAGGGAATCCGAAAGGCGTTCTGCTGCGGCATCGTTCGCTGGTCAATGTCGCGAGGATGACGATGGCCGCTGCCGAGCTCTCGGATGGAGCGGTGTTCGTGAACCCGTTGCCGATGTTCCACACCGCCGCCTGTGTGATCGCCACCCTTGGACCTGTCTGGATGGCCGGCACGACTGTGCTGGTGGAGACCTTCGTCCCTAGCAAGGTGCTCGAGCTGGTCGTCGCCGAGAACGCCGGCGTGCTGTTCTTCGTGCCCACGATCCTCGGCGCCTTGCTGGAAACCACCCGCGGAAACGAGTCTGCCGCACCGAAAATCGGCAGCATCGTCGGCGGTGCGGCGAATGTTCCGCAGGTGATGATCGAGGGCGCGGCGCGGGTTTTCGGTGCGGCGGTACACAATCTTTTCGGTCAAACCGAACTTGCCCCGGTGATCACCCTTACCCGCAAGAGCGACTCGATCGCCGACCAACGCAGCACGGTGGGCCGCCCCATTCCGCAAGTCGAGGTGAAGATCGCCGGTTCGGACGGCGGCGGGGTGGCTGCGTTGGGCGTGATCGGTGAGATCTGCGCCCGCGGCTATCAGCAGATGATCGAGTACTACCGCGACCCGACCGCGACCGCGGCGGCAGTGGACGACGAAAGCTGGCTGCACACCGGCGATCTCGGAATGATGGACGAACGCGGATTCGTCACCGTCACCGGACGGCTCAAGGACATGATCATCAGCGGCGGCGAGAACATCGCCCCGGCGGAGGTGGAATCTCGCCTGCTCGAACATGATTCGGTCCAGCAGGCAGCAGTCATCGGCATCCCGCACGAGAAGTGGGGCGAGACCGTGGCCGCCGTGCTCGTAGTGCGTGGTGAGCGGCCGGAGGATCTGGTCGCGTCGGTCAAAGACCAGCTCAGCGATACCCTCGCGCCGTTCAAGACGCCGCGACGCTGGTTCGTCACCGACACCCTTCCCGTCACCCCCTCGGGCAAGGTTCAGAAATACCGACTCCGCGAGGCGATTCTCGACGGTGCAGTCGATGAGATCGGGTGAAATGTCATGAGTAACACTGATTTCGACGTTCGAAGGAAGAGGCTGGCGGAGCGGTTCCCGAACTGGCAACCGCGGTCGCTGGGGGACTGGCTGCACCGTTGCGCCGATGAGTTCGGTGAACGCCCCTTGGTCATCACCGACGAACGCACGCTGACCTACCGAGAGACCGCAGACCTTGCGACCAGCCTCGCCGATGGACTGGCCATGCTGGGTATCCGCCCGGGAGATCACGTCGGGGTACTGATGGCGAACTATCCGGAGTTCGTGCCGGTGAAGTTCGCCATCGCTCTCGCGGGTGCGGTAGCGGTGCCGTTGAATTTCCTGTACCGCGCAGAGGAACTCGCCTATGTGCTCGGCCAGTCCGAATGCCGAGCTCTCATCACTATGACCGGTTTCGCGGGACTGGACTACCTCGGGATGCTCGACGAGGTCGTACCGGCATGGGAATCGTTCGACCGCGACAAGTCGCGACTTCCCGAGCTGCACAGGGTTATTCAGCTTCCCACCGACGGACGCGAGCGCGCCGGAGTGCTCACCGTAGACGAACTGGCCATGGTCGGCGCCCGGCACCGCGGGGCGACCGCCGAGGTTCGAGTGGACCCGACGGCGGTAGGCGACATCCTCTACACCTCCGGCACCACCGGATCGCCCAAGGGGGTCCTCATCACCCATGACGCGGTCCTGCGCACCGGATACGCCTCCGCGCTCACCCGCGCCTTCGACGACGGTCGCCGGATCCTGTTCTCGTTGCCGTGCTACCACATGTTCGGCTACGTCGAGGGCTTGATCGCGGCCATGATGGTCGGTGGCGCGGTGATCATGTTGCCCGCCTTCGACGCCACGAAGTACCTCGCCGGAATCGAGCGGCATCGCGCCGACGACATTCTGTGCGTCCCCACGATGACAGTCGCGCTGCTGGAACATCCGGACCGGCAGCGCTATGACCTGTCATCGTTGTCGGCGGTGCTGTCGGGCGCCGCGCCGGCCCCGGTTTGGCTGTGGGAGCGGGTCCGCGCCGAATTGGGTGCGGCCGAGATCGTCACCGGCTACGGCATGACCGAATGCGGCGGCGCGATGACCCTGACCCGGCCCGAGGACTCGCTGGAACTCACCGCGACCACTGCCGGTCGGCCGAAATCCGCCGGAGCAGCCGGAATCGATGACGGGGCGCTGGTGCGATATCGCACCGTCGACCCGGTCACCGGTGTGCCATTACCTGAAGGCGAAGAGGGCGAACTGGTTTCGCACGGCCCGACCAGCATGCTCGGATTCTGGGGCAAGCCGGAGGAAACCGCCAAGGGACTCCGCGACGGCTGGGTGTTCTCCGGTGATCTGGGGCGGGTGCGTCCGGACAGCTATCTGGAGATCACCGGGCGCAGCAAGGAACTCTACAAGAGCGGCGGCGAACTGGTGATGCCCAAGGAGATCGAGGAACTGCTGACCGCCCGCGCGGAGATCAGCCAGGCGTATCTGGTCGGTGTACCCGACGAGCGGTGGGGTGACGCGGGCTGTGCGTGCATCGTGCGCGCACCCGACGCCGAGATATCCGCCGAGCAGGTGATCGAGATCTGCAAGGCGAATCTGGCCCGGTTCAAGGTTCCCAAACACGTCGTCTTCCTCACGGCAGCGGAACTGCCCACCACCCCGACGGGGAAGGTGCAGAAGTTCCGTCTCGTGAGCTACGCGAAAGCACGATTGGAGCAACAGAAATGACGGTCACGACACCTCCGGACGCCGCGCGCGAACCGGGCGATCATTCGATCTGCGATCCGGACGCGGCCTGCGAAACCGGCCCGGTCGCGAAACAAGCACCGCGAGTCGACTATTCGAGTCTCATTCAGCCAGAGCGGGTACACGGCTCGCTCTACACCGATCCGTCCGTGTTCGCCGACGAGCTGGAACGCATCTGGTACGGCGGCTGGGTTTTCGTCGGCCACGAATCCGAGGTGCCGCAGCCGAATGACTACGTGCGCAAGAACATCGGGCCGCAGGACATCATCATGACCCGCGACCGCGCCGGGGACGTGCACCTGGTTACCAACCGGTGCGCGCACCGCGGCAACCTGGTGTGCGACGAGCCACGCGGTAACTCCAGCTCCTTCCGCTGCCCGTATCACGGCTGGACCTACAGCAATACCGGTGACTTGCTCGGCTATCCCTACAACAAGGGTTATGGCGGCAAGGGCAAACTGAACCTCGGCCTGGGTGTGGTGCCGCGCGTGGAGAGCTATCACGGCTTCGTGTTCGGTAGCTTCAATCCCGACGTCCCGCCACTGCTGGAGCATCTGGGTGCGGCCGCCGGTGAAATCGATCGACTGGCCCGGCTCTCACCCACCGGCAAGGTACGCCTCGACAACGGCTGGCTCAGGCACCGCACGCGCGCCAACTGGAAGTTGTTGGCGGAGAACGAAACCGACGGCTACCACCCGCAGTTCGTGCACGGCTCCATCTTCTCGGTAACCGGCTCCACCATCGGCCCGCTCTACAGCGACGCCTCCACTGCGGTCACCCGCGCGCTCGGCAACGGGCACAGCGAGAACGATCTGCGGCCTGAGTTCCGTAAGTTCGCCGAGCCCATGCGCTGGTTCGGCACCACCGCGGACCGGGTGCCGGAGTATGTGGCGAAGATGCGGGAGGTACACGGCGAAGCGGCCGAGGAGATCATGATCGAGGGTGCGCCGCACGTCATGATCTTCCCGAACCTGTTCATCGCCGAGATTCAGGTGTTCAACATCCAACCGCTGTCGGCGCACGAGTGCATCCAGTTCTCCACTTCGGTGCAGTTGGACGGTGCGGATGAGCTGAACAAGCGGATGCTGTCGCAGTCCATCGGTTCGGTCGGCCCGGCCGGGATGCTGCTGGCCGACGACACCGAGATGTACGAACGCAATCAGGTCGGGGTCGCACAGTTGCTGCCCGAATGGCTCGACCTGCGGCGCGGGCTGGATCGGGAATCGTTGGACGACAACGGTTTCCGCATCGGCGGCGCGACCGACGAGACCGCCATGCGGGCGTTCTGGCAGCACTACAAGACGCTGATGGAGGCGAAATGAATTCGGTATCGCGAAGCGATTCAATGAGGGGTGGTGGCCGGGTGACGGGTGGGCCTGCCCTAATCGATATCGACCTGCGCGAGCTCGAGCAGTTCATCTACCGCGAGGCCCGCTTCGCCGACGAACATGACTACGACTCGTGGGAGGCGCTGTGGACCGACGACGCCCTGTACTGGGTGCCCGTCGACGGCGGCAGGTACGACCCGGAGCGGCACGTGTCGATCATGTACGACAACCGCCGCCGCATTTCCACCCGCCTGCAACAGCTGCGCACCGGCAAGCGGTACGCGCAGTCGCCGCCGTCGAATCTGCGCCGCACGATCTCGAATGTCGAACTGCTCAGCGTCGAGGGCGATGAAATCAGTGTGGGCGCGAATTTCGTTCTCTACGAGTCGAAACCGCGCGGGATTCACACCTGGGCGGGCCGCTACACCTACGTGCTGCGGCGGGTTAATGGTGAGCTGAAGCTGGTCCGCAAGACCGTGGTACTTGTCAACAGCGCGGAAGCCGTGCCCAGCATGGGCTTTCTGATCTGAGGGGTCGGCAGATGGACAGGCCAGGATCGGATCGCGGCGCCAGCCATGAATTCGGCGTCGTGCACAGTGAATTCGCTCAGCTGCGGGTCGGCATCGACGAGACGGCGAACGGTCCACGGTTGCGGCTGGAGGACTTGAAGTCCGGCCGCGTCCGTCTTCTGGACGCCCTCGAACTGGAGACGATCGTGTGGCTGGCCGAGGGGCACATGGAACGTCTGCTCGACCCGTCTGCCGATCGCTGGCAGGAGGACTGATATGCCGGATGCCATGCCGCCACGAGCGGTTTCCGTACCGAACCTCGATTTCCGCGACTGCGTCCGTCCCGGCGACTTCGTGGTGTGGGGTCAGTCGTGCGCGGAACCTGTGACGCTGACCGAGCGTCTGCTCGCCGAGCGGGCGGACCTCGGTGGCATCACCTGCTTCATCGGCATCCCCGCGGGCGAGACGGTGAAACCGGAGCATGCCGACCATATTCGGTTCGTCAGCTACTGCGGTACGGGCAGCAATCGGGCGCTGGCCGCGGCCGGGGCGCTCGAGGTGTACCCCGGCCACTACTCGACCCTGCCGGAGTTCGTCTCGCGTGCCGACGTGGTGTTGGTGCAGTGTGCACCGCCGGACGCGCGCGGGTGCTACAGCCTCGGGTTGGCCGACGACTACCTCACCGCCGCCATCGACAGCGCGCGGGTGGTGGTCGCCGAAGTGAACGATCAGGTGCCCGTTACGTCCGGCGCCCGGCATCTGACCGACCGTGACATCGACATCGTTATCCGAACCTCACGCCCGGTGGCGGAGAGTCCTGCCGCCCCACCAACACCTGAGACGACGGGCATCGGCGCGTATGTCGCGAGCATCGTGCCCGACGGCGCCACATTGCAGTTCGGGATAGGTTCGGTGCCCGAGGCGGTGCTCGGCGCGCTCGGTGCGCGCAACGACCTCGGCATCCACTCCGGCATTCTCACCGATGCAGCGGTCGAACTGATTGATAAGGGCGTGGTGACCAATGCCCGTAAGACCACCGACCGCGGCGTTTCCGTTGCGGCGGTGCTGATAGGCACGCGGCGATTGTTCGAGCACGCGCACCGCAACCCCGCGGTCTCGCTGCGGCCGATCACCTACACCCACGATCCCGAACGCCTCGCGGCGCAACATCGTTTCGTAGCGATCAACTCGGCCATCGAGGTCGATCTGACCGGGCAGATCAATGCCGAGGTCGCCGGCGGCCGGTACGTCGGTGCGGTCGGCGGCGGCGGGGAATTCCTGCGCGCCGCGGCGCGGTCGAACGGCGGTCTGCCGATCATCGCCCTGCCGTCCACCGCGGGCTCGCGCAGCCGGATCGTGGACCGGCTGTCCGGGCCGGTCAGCATCGCACGCAGTGATGCGGGCATCGTGGTCACCGAATTCGGCATCGCCGACCTGCGCGGTCTACCGCTGTCCGAGCGGCGCGAACGGATGCTCGCCATCGCCCACCCCGACCAGCGTGATGTCCTGCGCGCGATGGCGAGTAACTGGTGATCTAGCCGGAAACGCGGAGTCGTCCGAAAACTACAGCGACACAGTAATACTCAGCATCGAGGTGGAATCATGAAGAGAGCGGCGATCGTCAGTCCGCTGCGCACCCCCGTCGGAATCTTCGGCGGCACACTGCGCCCCGTCCCCGCCGAAGACCTGGCCGCCCACATCATCAAGGCGGTCGTCGAGCGCTCCGGCATCGATCCGGCGTGCATCGACGATGTCTCGTTCGCTCAGTCCTACACCAATTCCGAAGCACCCTGCATCGGTCGCTGGGCCGCACTAGCGGCGGGCCTGCCCATCGAGGTGCCCGGCTTCCAGACCGACCGCCGCTGCGGCGGCGGCCTGCAAGCTGTTGTGACCGCCGCGATGATGGTGCAGACCGGGGCAGCCGACGTGGTGCTCGCGGGTGGCGTCGAGAGCATGAGCAATATCGAGTACTACACCCAGGACATGCGCTGGGGCGCACGGTCGGGCAATGTCGCCTTCTACGACCGCCTCGACCGTGGTCGGGAACGCTCCCAACCGGTCGAGCGCTTCGGTCACATCAGCGGCATGATCGAGACCGCCGAGAACCTGGCCCAGCGGTATTCCATCACCCGCGAGGCTGCCGACGAATTTGCCGCCCGCAGTCATGAAAAGGCTGCCGCTGCTTGGGAATCCGGGAAGTTCGCCGACGAGATGGTGTCGATCTCGGTGGCGCAGCGCAAAGGCGACTCGATCGAGTTCGGTCGCGACGAAGGCATTCGCGCCGACTCGACGCCGGAATCCCTCGGGCGGCTTCGCGCGATCATGCGCGACGGCACCGTGACCGCGGGGAACTCGAGTCAGCAGAACGATGCCGCGGCGGCCTGCCTGGTCGTCGCCGAGGACAAGCTCGACGAACTCGGACTCGAACCTCTCGGATTCCTCGTCGGCTGGACGGCTGTGGGCTGCGAACCCGCCGAGATGGGCATCGGTCCGGTGCCCGCCGTGGCGAAACTCTTCCAACGCACCGGGCGCACCTTCGACGATATCGATCTCGTCGAACTCAACGAAGCCTTCGCAGTCCAGGTGCTTGCGGTGCTGAAGGGCTGGGGTTTCGACGACCACGATCGGCTCAACGTCAACGGCTCGGGCATCTCACTCGGCCACCCCATCGGCGCCACCGGCGTTCGCATCCTCACCACTCTGCTGCACGAATTACGCAGGCGCGGTGGACGATACGCCCTGGAGTCGATGTGCATCGGCGGCGGCCAGGGCATGGCGGCACTGTTCGAGGCACCCTGATGACCAACTACGGAATCACCTCCTACGGCACCTACCTGCCCGCCCACCGGGTATCACTCGCCGATATCGGAGCGACCCTGAACATCAACGCGGGCAAGGGAGTTCGGGTCGCAGCCGCCTTCGACGAGGACAGCACCACAATGGGCGTCGCGGCCGCCGCAGCCGCGCTCACCCCCGGTGCTGCACCCAGCGGGCTGTATTTCGCGACCACCACACCGGCCTACGCCGACAAGGCGAACGCGACAGCCATCCACGCGGCACTCGGTCTTCCCGCCGATATCTTCGCCGCGGATCTGGCCGGTTCCGCCCGCAGCGGCATCGCCGCGCTGCTCGCGGCCGCGAGCGCCGGCGGGCTCGCGGTGTTGGCCGATATGCGCATCGGCCGCCCCGGATCCGCCGATGAGCGCGGCGGTGGCGACGGCGCCGCGGCGTTCGTCTTCGGGACCGACCCGATCGCCGAAATCATTGCCAGATCCGCACTGACCACCGAATTCCTCGACCGATGGCGCGATCCGCGGGCGGCGACGGGGGAGCAGTGGGAGGAGCGTTTCGGCATCGAGCGGTACCTGCCGCTAGTGCGCCGCGCGGCTGCCGACGCTCTGGCCGATGCAGGGATCGACGAGACGGATCGCGTCGTTCTGGTCTCACCCAATCTCACGCTCGCCAAACGTGCCGCAAAGATCGTGGCGGGGAAACTGTCCACCCGAAACTCGCCCATCGGCCATGCGGGCACCGCCGACGTCGGGCTTGCCTTGGCGGTCGCGTTGGACCAGGCCGAGCCGGGGGAGACGGTGCTCGTGATCTCCGCGGCCGATGGTTGCGACGCCCTCGTGCTTCGCGCCACTGAGCGCATACTGCAGGCACGACAGCCGATTCCGCTCGCAACGCAACTCGAGCAGGGTGCACCGGTGCCCTACACGACCTACCTGAACTGGCGTGGCCTCCTCGACCGGGAACCGCCGCGTCGCCCGGAACCCGATCGGGTGGCCGCGCCGCCGTCGGCCCGTGCCGCCCGCTGGAAGTTCGCGTTCACCGGCAGTATCTGCGGTTCCTGTGGGCTAATGCATCTGCCGCCGGGCCGAATCTGTAAGCGCTGCGCCGCGATCGACGCCATGACCGAGGTGTCCATGGCTCATCGCGAGGGCACGGTCACGACTTTCACCGTCGACCGGCTCGCCTACTCACCCGCCCCGCCCGTCGTGGAGGCAGTCGTCGACTTCGACGACGGTGGGCGCTACGCACTCGAGGTCGCCGACAGTACAGCGGACCGGCTGGCCGTCGGCTCCCGCGTGCGCACCACCTTCCGCCGCCTGCACAGCGCCGAGGGTGTGCACAACTACTTCTGGAAGGCGCAACTGCTATGAGCAGCAACGGAATCCGCGACAAAGTCGCCATCGTCGCCATGGGCTGCACCCGGTTCGGCGAGCGCTGGGAAAGCTCCGCCGACGACCTACTGGTCGAGGCCATGGCGGACTGTTTCGACGGCAACCCGACACTCGACCGCGCCGATATCGACGCCTATTGGCTCGGCACACTTGGTACCGGGCAGAGCGGCCTGACTGCCAGCAAGCCGCTCGGCCTGCAAAACACACCGGTCACCCGGGTGGAGAACTATTGCGCAAGCGGCTCCGAAGCCTTCCGCAACGCCTGCTACGCCGTCGCGTCGGGCGCCTACGACCGCGTCGTCGCCATCGGTGTGGAAAAGCTCAAGGACTCGGGCTTCTCCGGTCTGCTGCGCGGCGACCCGCCCAGCGATGGCACGGCCTCGGAGCTGTCCTTGACCGCACCGGCCGCCTTCTCGCTGCTGGATCCGGCATATTGCGGCAAGTACGGCGTGGATCCCGCCCTCATGCGAGAGGCGATGACGCACGTTGCCTGGAAGAATCACCACAACGGCGCGCTGAACCCCAAGGCGCAGTTTCGATCCGAGGTCGCGAAGCAGAAGATCGCCGGTGCCCCGCTGGTTGCGGGACGCCTTGGCATCTTCGACTGCTCCGGTGTCTCCGACGGTGCGGCCTGCGCGGTGATCGTCCGAGCCGAGGACGCCCTGAACTACACCGACACACCCCTGTATGTAAAAGGGCTCTCGCTCATTGCCGGACCGGGCCGCGGGGCGGTTGATCCGGACTACGATTTCACGACCTTTCCCGAGGTGGTGGCCAGCGCGAAGGATGCTTACACCCAGGCCGGAATCATCGACCCCCGATCCGAGATCTCCTTCGCCGAGGTCCACGACTGCTTCACGCCCACCGAGCTCGTCCTCATGGAGGATCTCGGCTTCGCCGATCGCGGACAGGCATGGAAAGACAGTGTGGCAGGAGATTTCGACCTGAATGGCCGCCTGCCGGTCAATCCGGATGGCGGCCTCAAATCCTTCGGCCACCCGGTCGGTGCCAGTGGCCTGCGCATGCTTTACGAATGCTGGCTGCAATTCCGCGGCGAGGCAGGTGAACGTCAGATCGCGAATCCGCGGATGGCCCTGACCCACAACCTCGGCGGCCGTCCGGGCGCTTGCGTCTCCTTTGTCTCCGTTGTCGGCACTGAGCTGGGCTGAAGCGGCAACCGAAACCTCCACACCGGCCGGGTTCCGCTGCGTGGGGCTTGACCAAAGTCTATTTCCTAATTTACATTAAATTCGAAAAGGAGGTGCGACGTTGATCTCGTACCAGGTGGTCGACGACATCGCCTACGTCAGGCTGGATCGACCCGAAGCGCGCAATGCCCTCGACAAGGCGGCGGGGGAGGCGCTGCTCGAGGCGGCGACCAGGATCTCCAATGACAACGGGCTACGGGCGGTATTGATCACCGGGAACGGTCCGGTGTTCAGCGTCGGCGGTGACATCGGCGCGTTCTCCGACGGAGCCGCGGACCTGCCGGACACACTCACCGGGATGGCGCTGCTCATGCACGAGGCGATCCGGTTGCTGGCTCGGGTGAGCGTGCCGATCGTCACGGCCGTGCACGGCGCGTGCGCGGGTGGGGCGCTGGGGTTCCTGTATCCGGCCGATATCACGATCGCCGCCATCGGGACGAAGTTCGCCACCGGTTTCGGGCGTATCGGTATTACCGCTGACTCCGGAAACACCTGGTATCTGCCGAAATTCATCGGTATCCGGCGGGCGAGTGAAATGCTGTTCGAAGACCGGGTCATCGACGCCGATACCGCGGTCGACTGGGGTCTGATCAATCGTGTCGTCCCCGCTGACCAGCTCGCGGCCGAAGCCGAGGCGACGGTACGCAGGCTCGCCGCGGGCGCCACCCGCGGCTACGGCGAGATGCGCAGGCTGCTGCACAACTCCTGGAACACCACCCTCGACCACGCGCTGTCGGAGGAGACGGCGGCCCTGCGTCGCATCGCCCACACGGCCGATGCGACCGGCGCCATCGGGAGCTTCCTCGCCAAACAACAGCCGACCTTCACCGGAAAGTGAGATAGACCGTTGTCTGCCTTCATCATCGATACCGACGAGCGGGCGCTGTTGCGCGAAAGTGTCGCCAAACTGGCCGCCAAGTACGGTCAGGAGTACTTTCTGGAGCGTTCCCGCTCAGGAGCCAAGGTCGACGAGCTGTGGCGCGATCTCGGTCAGGCGGGCCTGCTCGGTGTGCATCTGCCCGAGGAGTACGGCGGCGGTGGCGCGGGGCTGTCGGAAATGCTCATCGTCATTGAAGAGCTTGCCGCGCAAGGCTTTCCGCTGCTACTCGCAGTCGTCTCGCCCGCGATCTGTGGTTCGATCCTGGCCGGGCACGGCTCGGAGCGGATGAAGTCCGAATGGCTGCCGGGCCTGGCCGACGGCAGCCGCAAAATGGCCTTCGGCCTGACCGAACCCGACGCCGGTTCCAACAGCCACAACGTCAGCACCACTACGCGCCGCGACGGCGACGGCTGGGTGATCTCCGGCGGCAAGTACTTCATCTCGGCCATCGACGAGTGTGAAGCGATCCTGTTGATCACGCGTGACCCGGAGTTCGTGGGGGCCTCGCGGTCGCCGCTGTCGATGTTCGTCGTGCCCACCGACACACCCGGTCTGACGCTGCAGCCGCTGCCGACCGCGGTGGTTTCGCCCGATCACCAGTTCACCGTGTTCTTCGACGAAGTCCGCGTCGGTCCCGAGGCGTTGATCGGTGAAGCGGGCAATGGGCTGCGCCAGGTGTTCGCCGGACTGAATCCGGAGCGCATTCTCGCCTCTGGCATCAGCACCGGCATCGGCCGCTACGCGGTCTCCAAGGCGGTGTCCTATGCCCAGGACCGCAAGGTGTGGTCGGTGCCGATCGGTGCGCACCAAGGAATTTCGCATCCACTCGCCGAGGCGCACATCGCCGTCGAACTCGCTCGCATGGCGGCGTATCGCGCGGCCGAACTGTTCGATGCCGGTAAGCCCGCAGCCGAAGCCGCCAATATCGCCAAATTCGCCGCGGCCGACGCCTCGCTGAAGGCGCTGGATCAAGCCATCCAGACCCACGGTGGCAACGGCCTGTCCCTCGAATACGGTCTGGCCGAACTCTGGTTCTCCGCGCGCCTGCTCAAGACCGCGCCGGTGAGCCGGGAAATGGTCCTCAACTTCGTCGCGCAGACCAGCCTGAAGCTGCCCGCGTCGTACTGAAATGAACTCTGGAAAGTCAAGGGAGACAACACCAATGCCCGGAGTAACCGATCGTGTCATCGTCGTCACCGGAGCCGGTGGCGGCCTCGGCCGTGAATACGCGCTGCTGCTGGCCAAGGAGGGCGCCCAGGTCGTGGTGAACGACCTCGGCGGTGCTCGGGACGGCTCCGGCTCCGGCACTTCGATGGCCGATGCCGTGGTCCAGGAGATCCGCGACGCGGGCGGTACTGCGGTGGCCAACTACGACAACATCAGCACCGAGGAAGGCGCGGCCAATCTGATCAAGACTGCCGTCGACGAATTCGGCACCGCGCACGGCGTCATCCACAACGCGGGCATCCTGCGGGACGGTTCCTTCGCGAAGATGACCGCCGACAATTGGGAATCGGTGCAGAAGGTACACCTGTGGGGCGGTTACTACGTCACCCGCGCCGCCTGGCCGTATTTCCGCGAGCAGAACCACGGCCGCATCGTCGTCGCTGCGTCCACCAGCGGACTCTTCGGCAACTTCGGCCAGGCCAACTACGGCGCCGCGAAACTCGGTCTCGTCGGTCTGATCAACACCCTCGCGATCGAGGGCGGCCGCAACAACATCCTCGCCAATGCCATCGCGCCGCTGGCCGCCACCCGCATGACCGAGGACATCGCGCCCAAGGAGATGCTCGACAAGCTGCCTCCCGCCCACGTCGCCGGCGTCGTCGGCTACCTGATGAGCGACGAATGCACCGACACCGCAACGGTTATCGTCGCCGGCGGCGGCCAGGTGTACCGGGTGCAGCAGTTCCAGAACAAGGGCGCCGTCTTCGCCACCCCGCCGAGCATCGACGAGGTCGCGGCGCAGTGGAGCCAGATCACCGATATGTCGGGTGCGGAGCCCGGCGCCAACCCGCTCGGCTGAATCGAGGACTGAATATGACCGAAAACAATTGGGACGCACTGGTAATAGGTGCGGGTGCGGGCGGATTGCTCGCAGCCGCACGCTTATCGCACCTGGGCTACAAGACACTTGTCGTCGAGCGACTGGACAAGGTCGGCGGCCGGGCCTCCACCGATGACGTCGATGGCTTTAAAGTGAACAACGGCGCCATCGTCATCGAACTCGGCGGCATCACCGAGGAGACCTTCGACGAGGTCGGCGCGAAATTCGACGTCCGCAAGCCGGAGCCGCCCATCCTGTACCGCATCGGCGGCAAGGATGTCGACGTCACCGGCGGCGGCTGGGGCTTCCTGCTCTCCAAGCTCACCCGCCAAGGCGCGAAACTGGTCCAGGGACTCGGTGCGGCCCGCAACGACGGCGGCATGCCCGAGGATGAGTTGTCCACCGCCGAGTGGGTGGCAAAGTACACGAAAAACGAGTCGGTACACGGCATCTTCCGCAATATGTGCGGTTCGGTGTTCGCGGTCGGCTCCGAGGAACTGCCCGCGCGGGTATTCCTCACCTATTTCACCCGCAAGAGCGCGTTCAAGAAGTTCGGGTACTGCCCCGAGGGCACCATCGGCGTGTGGAAGGCGCTCGCCGAGGTGGTCGAGAGCAACGGCGGGGCGGTCTGGCTCGACAGCGAGGTGACCTCGCTGACGCTGACCGACGGCCGGATCACCGGAGCGGTCATCGCACGTGGTGACGAAACAGTCGAAGTGACAGCGCGTTTCACCGTCAGCGACGTCGGGCCGTTCGCCACCCTGGATCTGGTCGGCCGGGAGAATCTGCCCGCCGACTATGTCACGCAGGTCGACAAGGCCAACCGGCCATGTGCCATGATCTCGGTGAACTTCGCGAGTCAGCGCCCGCTGGTGAAGGCCCCCGGCATGACCAGCTTCGCCACGACTCGCCGGCTCTGCTACGTCGCCAACTTCACCGACATCTGCCCGGAGATGGCTCCGGATGGCTGGCATCTCTACCAGGGAACCGCGGTGCCCAAGCCGGCCGTCGGCGATTTCGACGAGGAAGCCGAAACCCAGTTGCTGCTGGAGGATTTGCGCGATCAGGTCCCCGGCTTCGACGAGGCGCGCATCCTGTCGATCAACGTCACTCGCGAGGGCTGGCCGCCCCAGCGTGCGGTCGCCGGCTATGACCTGCCGCACGTCACACCGATTCCGAATCTGTGGAATGTGGGTGACGCGGTGAAGGAGTACGGCAACGGCGGAACTACCGCGTGCGCGGAAACCGCCAAGATCGTCGTGGACAAGATCCGCGATCAGTTCCCCGTGACGGTGTAACCGTCCACTCGACGTACTCACCGCTATGGGCGGTGCGTACCGGGGTTGCCGCGGTCGGGTGAGGCCAACCGCATCCGACCGCGACGCAACAGATTGGGCCGCGGGCAGCGTAATTCGCATGCCCGCGGCCCAATGTCTGTCCTGCCACCGATTTCGTGGCGTTCGAATTCTTCGGCAAGGTCGAGATCGACACCGCTCGGTCGATATCGGCCCCCTGATTTTCAGCCGATTGGGACCGATGCCTGGTTCAGAACGGTACCCAAATCCCAGAAGTCGCGGTGGGTGGTGATATGTCCGTTCGTGTCGTAGGTGCAGACAGCGATACCAGGGACGCTGAAGTGGGCGCCGGTCGCGTTGACGAGCTCGCCCGATCGTAGACGTAGTGGGCCGGCGCAGGTTCCACTCCAGGCCCATTCGGAGTAGAGACGCCCGTCCGCCGCGAAGGTATCACCGAAGACGATGCTCGAGTCCGGCGCGAACTCGAGCATGTATCGGTGGAACTTGCCGATCCCCCTGTGTCCTTCGTACATCGCACCCATAGCAACATCGGTGTATGTCCCGTCGGGGGCGAAGAACTGCAGAAGCCTCTCGGGATCCGCGGTCCAGGCGCGCGAATAGGCATCGGCGAAGCTCGGCTCTGTGGGATGAGGATTTGTCATGGCTGTCTCCCTAGTGCGGTGAAAAATTGGTCGAGTTCATGCCTGTGCCGCGTTTGAAGTGATAGCTGGCGAGGGCGAAGCCGATTCGCGGTTGGCACGCATGAGCAGATTGCCGCCACAGTGCCCGCGACCATCTGCACAAACGTCAGAATGGGGATTCGGCCTTCCATCCGAAGGAGATGGATGGTGATCAGGGCAACCAGCGGGATCGTGAATGCGATTCCGAACTGGGCGACTACAAGGCCGATCATTCGCAACGTGCCGCCGTCGGAGTAGAAGTCGACCACGTGTCGAGTGCTGTGACGGCCCTGGCGGCAATGGGAGCACGCCGGCGACGAGCCAACCGAGCAGGGTGGCGAGGAGACCAGTCCGGCAAACGAGCACGCGTTGAGGATGCGTTGTTTCGCATCGGTGGGCATAAGGGCTCCTGACGGATGCGGGTTGGGCCTCGAGACGGGCTCGCGAATGGAGCGCTGCACCCTTGTTCAAGTTATTGAATCAAAGATAGATTCAACTGATAGAGCCGTCAACCCTGCTCGGGACAGCTTCGATAGCGAGGTCTACGCCGTTCGATTTTCAGTCGGTCCGAATGTGGTACGAGCCATCACAGCGCCGCTGCGATGGCCTTCCCGACATCAAGATCGTGGCTCGGCCTCGATTGCCGAAAGTATTGGCGTCACGTCCTCATCTTGGACCAACCGCATCAGTCCGAGCTCGGCGCAGCGAGCCGCAGTCCGGGACAACAGCTGCTTGGCCGAGTTGTGCTGGCCCGACGCCCAGAGGCACCTGGCGAGCAGGATTTCGGCCGTGACCAACGCGCGCTGCCTTCCTCGTCCGGCAAGCGACTCGACCAGAGATCTGGCCTCGGTGATGGGCGGCGGTCCGTCATCAGGCGCAGCCAAGGCGCGCCGGATTGCGTTGCTGCGAACAATGTCACGCGTGAGCTCCGCCGTTCCGGAGAGTTCCCCGTCGATTGTGGGCGATGCGGTCGCGAATTCCGGAACTTCCCCGATCCCGAGGCGGATTCGTTCACCCGCGATACTCGCGGTCAACCGCGGGAACGATAGGTCATGCGCCAGCCGCGAACCGGCGTCGAGTCGTGCTTCGGCCTCTGCCGGGTTGTGCTGCGCGGCTTTCGCTTTCGCTCCGGTGACATAGATGGCGATCATGAAGTCCACGGTTCCCCCGGTCGGTGCGGGCTCGAATGCCTCATCGAGCAGCCTTTCGGCTTCGTCGAGTTCATCGCGCTCGTACACCAGCTCGGCGAGCAGGGCTCCGGCCAGCCGGGCAGCCACACCAGGAGTCGAACGTCCTCGCATCGCGACCTGGTGCGCCTTACGCAGGTAGTACTCCGCGGCGGTGATGTCCAACTGCTCGTGCGCCGCGATGCCACTGAGGCAGTACGCGTAGGTTTCGGTGAACGGTCCCTTCGCATTCTCCAGATATCCCGCGGCGCGTTCGCGACAGGCCCTGGCTGCCGCGTAGTCGGAGCGGGCAAGTGCGAGGAACGACGCAGCGACCGCGGCGCCGGCTGGATACCAGGGCTCGAACGCTTCGGGATGCGTCAGGGCGGGAGTAATCAGTTCCGTGACCCCCTCGGTGCGATCGGCGAGCACCGCGGCGACCGCCTCGACCATTCGGCAATGCGCACGCAGGCTCGCCGCGGCGGCCGCGTCGTAGCCCGGAGTGTCCACCATGGCGTAGATGTGATCCAAGGCGGCGCGCGCGGCTGCCTTTTTGCGCAAAGTGACGTTGGCGAGCGCGATCAGAAGCTGGAGACGTGGCCGGGCGGCCGCGGCCGCGCTGGGAACCGTGTCGGTGAGCGCGAGCAGACGTGCCATCTGCCCCTGCTCCAGCAGCGCGATGCCGGCATTCTCCACCAGCTCCGCTGCCCACTGGTCGTCTCCGGCGGCCATGGCATGTGTCACGGCATCGGTGACCATGTCATGTTGGGCGAACCAGCGTGCGGCAGCCCTGTGCAAGACCGGGACGCGTTGGGGCTGCTCGCGTTCCAGGCGTTGCCGCAGAAAGTCCGCGTACAGGCGGTAGTACCGGTACCACTTGCCGTCCTCGTCGAGGCGGCGCAGGAACAGATTGCGTTCCTCGATGTCTTCGAGCAACGCCTGGCCACGGTCACCGCCCGTCAACGCGTTCGCGAGATCGGCACATACGCGCCGAGGGAACGAGGTGGCCATCATGAACTTCACCAGCGCTGGGTCGAGCGCGTCGAGGACGTTCTCGGTGAGGAACTCGCCGATGGCACGATGCCGACCGGACAGCTCGGCGACCAACGCGGCAGGATCCGCACCGTGACGCAACGACAGCGCTGCCAGTTGCAGACCCGCCACCCAGCCCTCGGCGGCGGCCGAAATGCGCGCCGCGTTCTCGGAATCAATATCGACGCCGTCGTATCGCGACAGCAGTGCGTACGTCTCGTCGTCGTTGAAACGCAATGTGGTGGAGTCGATTTCGACGAGCTCACCCCGGACGCGAAGAGTGCCGAGCGGAAGCCCGGACTTGGTGCGACTCGTGATGATCCACTGCAGGTGGTGGCAGCCTTTGTCGAGCAGAAACCGCATCGCGGAGCGCGTCGTGTCGCCGGTAACCTGATGCCAGTCCTCGATGACAATGGCTATCTGCTGTTTGCGCTCGTGGATTTCGTTGATCAACGAGCTGAGCACGAACCGTTCCGCGCCGGTACCTGCCTCTTCGAGAACGAGCCCGAGTTCGGCCCCTAACCCTGGCTCGGCCCGGCTCAGCGCCTGCAGTAGATGCGAGCAGAAGATCACGGGATTGTCATCGTCGATGTCGGCCGCCAACCACCCGACCCGGACACCGTCATGATGTAGCCGCTCGGCCAATTGGGTTGCGACGCTGCTCTTTCCGAAACCGGCCGGTGCGTGTATGAGCGTGAGCCGCTTCCGGGCGGGTAGCTCGGACAGTTCGATCAGGCGTGGTCGACGCACCAAGGTGTCGGGTGGGTACGGCGGCCGGAACCGGGTCGCGGGTGTCGGAAGCGAGGTGCTGCGGTGATTCCGATGTGCCATCGGATCAGACATTGTGGTGGCGATCGGAGGTTTCACCGAGTTGCCAACTCCCGCAGCGAGGCCCATGTCATCGACGGGTAGTCCGAGGCGCCGCTGGAGTGCTCGGAGGGTTTCGCCGAACTCGCGTGCCCCGGTCGGCCTGTCCTGTGGCCGGGTTGCCATTGCTGCGGAGATCAGGACGGCCGCCTCGTGCGGGATTTCGGGCACCGACGGTGGACCTTCTCGCCCGATCCGGACGAACTGTGCCACGACGTCCTCGCCTTCGAGCCGTTCGAAGGCGGCGTGGCCGCTGAGGGCCGTGAACAGTGTGGCGCCCAGGCCATAGATGTCGGATTGCGCCGTGGATGTCCGTCCGGACAACACCTCGGGCGCGGTGAAAGCCGGAGAGCCGGTCACTACACCGGTGTCGGTCTCGAATCCGCCGCTGACATGGGCGATGCCGAAGTCACATAGCTGCGGTTCCCCGTAGTCGGTGACGAGAACATTCCCGGGCTTGACGTCGCGGTGCAGGATACCGTTGTGATGCGCTGTCTCCAGCGCGCCCGCCAGTTTGACACCCAGCTGGAGTCCGTCGGTGAGGGAGAGCGGTCCGCAAGTCCTGAGAATCTCGGCCAGTGATCCGCGCGAGTGGTACGGCATAACGAGATACGGCCGACCGGTCACGGTGACGTCGGCATGGAGCACCGTGACGATATTGGGATGCCCGGACAACTTGCCGAGGGTGCGCTGTTCGCGCAGGAATCTGTCGAGGTCGTCGGGACCGTGGCCGGTCGTGAGCACCTTGACGGCTACCTGTCGTTCCAAGGCCCGTTCGAGGCAGCGGTACACCGTGCCGAAGCCGCCGCGGCCGATCAACTCGGCGCCTTCGAACCCTTCTGCGTCCAGTTCCACTTCGATTCCGGCCGCTGAGCGCCGCTGGGTGCTCGCCGGTTCGTCGACGGTACTCATGAATCGTCCTTGACACGGTCTCCGTTCGTGGATCAAGGATACGGCCGTGGGCAACCGGGTGGCACTCGCCCGCGCGAGGGGCGCCGGCTTCTGTCCACTTGTTGACGGGTGCTGATAATCTAATTTAATCTCAATTAAAGTCGTGTCGAGCGGGAAGGTGAGCGAGTTGTCCCAGGAGAACCTCGTCGTGGTCGGAGCGTCCCTCGCCGGGTTGCGGGCGGTGGAAGCTGCCCGCAAAGCGGGTTTCGATGGCGGCGTCACGCTCATCGGTGCCGAAGAACATTTGCCGTATGATCGGCCGCCGCTGTCGAAGGCGTATCTGGATCAACTGCCCGAAGGCGAGGGGCCCGCGTCGACCATTTTCCGGACCGAAGAAGTCCTGCGTAACGAACTCGGTGTCGAACTCGTACTCGGCACGCCGGCAACAGGTTTGGACACCGAGAGCAAACGCGTCCTGGTCGGCGACCGTGCCGTCGCATACGACGCGCTCGTGATCGCGACCGGTGCCGACGCGCGCACGCTGCCCGGGGCGAAGGGCTTGAGCGGTGTTCACACGCTGCGGACCCTCGATGACGCGATCGCGATCCGACGGGCCCTGGATGCCGGCGCGCGCACCGTGGTCGTGGGCGCTGGTTTCATCGGTTCGGAGGTGGCTGCGGGCGCACGCAAACGCGGACTGGACGTCACTATTCTCGAGGCGCTACCGACCCCGCTGGTCCGGGCGGTGGGCGAGCGTATGGGCGTGGCCTGTGCCGCGCTGCACGAGCGCAACGGCACCCCGTTGCGTTGCGGTGTCGGTGTGACTGGTCTGGAGGGAGATGGTCGCGTCGAGCGCGTACGGCTGAGCGACGGCACGGCGATCGAAGCCGACCTCGTGGTGGTGGGCATCGGCGCGATTCCGGTGACCGGTTGGCTCGAGGGTTCCGGGCTGCGTCTGGACAACGGCGTTGTGTGCGACGAGACGCTGTGGACCGGCGTCGACGGGGTGTACGCCGCGGGCGACGTCGCACGGTGGCGCAACCCGCTGTTCGACCGGCTGATGCGGCTCGAGCACTGGACGAGCGCCGCCGAACAGGGGGCATTCGCCGCCCGCAACGCGCTGGAGCCCGATGCCGCAAAGCCTTACCAGACGGTGCCGTATTTCTGGTCCGATTGGTACGACAGCCGGATCCAGTTCGTGGGTGTGCCGACCGCGGACGAGGTCCAGGTTGTAGATGGGGATCCGGACGCCGACGGGCGCTGGGTCGCGCTGTATCGCGAGGGCGATCGGCTCGCGGGAGCGCTCACCCTCAACGGCCAGAACGTCATCATGAAATACCGCGGCCTGCTCATGGAGAAGGCGAGCTGGGAGGAGGCCCTCACCTTCGCCGCCGCCCGCCGGACCAGCCCGGTTTCGAGTTCGTGACCCGCATAAGGTGCGCGTGGTCTGAACAGGCCTAGTGCCCTTGACAGGATAGGAGGTCCGTGGTATGTCCGGCGGACAGGCGGTGTCTCTCGTACGTCAGCAGCTGCTTCGCGTCGAGATACGGTTCAACTGCATGACGGGGGAGATGCGGCTCGAGTACGCGGCCACGACCGCGGAAGCTCGTCATTTCGCCGCTGCCATGATCCGGCGCGGCTATCGCGTGCTGGTCGACCGGAAGGTGCGCCGAGGGCTGCGGCCATTACCGTGCCGCGACCTCTGGCAGTAAGCCTGAGGCGGGAGCCCGACCGGATGTTCGACTTCGGCCGATCGCGTCGATCTGGGCTAGAATTTAATCTATCTTCCAATATAATGAGTTACGGTCGGCTGACCGCGACGGCGGAAACAATGTGCCGTCGCGGCGCGGTGCAACTCGAACCGTCGGACTCGCGGCCGACGACCTCCAACGAAGTGGGTAGGCAATGAAGGAAGCGCAACGGACTCGCCGGATCGAAGGTCGTGTGGTGGCCATCACCGGTGCGGCACGGGGAATCGGCCTGGCGACCGCGAAGGCGCTCCATCGCCGCGGCGCCAAGGTCGTGATCGGAGATATCGACGGCGACGCTGTCGCGCGGGCGGCGGCCGAGATCGGGCCGGACGTCGAGTCCGTGCGGGTCGACATCACAGACGAGCAGTCGTTCGTCGCATTTCTCGCCAAGGCGCAGGAGTGCTTCGGTCCGCTCGACATTTTGATCAACAACGCCGGCATCATGCCTATCGGCCCCTTCCTCGAGGAGTCGACGTCGCTGTCGAAGCGGGTGCTCGATATCAATGTGGCCGGACCCATGATCGGGATGCGCGCGGCGCTGCCCGGCATGATTTCGCGCGGCCGGGGGCACATCGTCAATGTGGCCTCCATGGCAGGCACCGCACCGATTCCCGGTGGTCTGAGTTACGGTGCCAGCAAGGCGGCGGTGATCTCGATGACGGAGACGGCGCGCGTGGAATTCGCGAAGTCCGGTGTGTCGTTCACCTGTGTCCTGCCGTCGTTTACCAATACCGAGTTGATCGCGGGCACGGCCGGAACGAAGTTCGTGCGCAATCTCGAGCCCGAAGAGGTTGCCGAGGGCATCGTCGGCGCGATCGCGGCGCGCAAGCCAGATGTCTACCTGCCGGGGATTCTCGGGCCGGTGGCACGGCTGCAGCCGGTATTCGGGCGCAGGATCCGCGATTTCATGAACCATATGCTCGACGCCGACAAGACCTTCCTGGCAGTCGACAAGTCGGCTCGCAGTGGCTACGACGCCCGGATCAACAGTGCCCCGAAGTCCACCTCGGCACGAGGGGTGCGCAGCTGAACCTATTGCGGTCGGTCAGTGGAAATAAGGGTGGTCCCCTATGGGGCCACCCTTTTTCGTACTCACCTGATCGCGTCACGCCGGCTGATCGTTCAGGTTGCTGTGTAAAGCGACAACGTGCCATGCAATCGCCGCATACGGTCATAGATTCTAAAGTGTATTAGATTCTGTGGCTGGGGTCTCAAGTCTACGGTTTCGCAGCAAGGGCATTCAATGACGAACGCCATCCGTCCGTTCCAGTCGATTGAGAACAGGTAGATGACGAAAAACTTTCTGAACCTCTTTGATGCCGCGTGGTTCTTCGTGGAAAGGAGTGATGCGCCTGCGCATTTCGGCCCACTGACCATCCTGTCACCGCCGGAGGGAGCGCCCTCGACGTACGTGCGAGATCTGGTCGCGCAGTGGCGGAAGAACGAGACCTTCGCGTCCCCCTTCAACTCCGTGCTGCGCAATAGACCGATCCCGTGCTGGGACAGCGTGCCGGACGAAGATATCGATCTCGACTACCACCTGCGCCACATCGCGCTGCCTTCCCCTGGCGGGGAACGCGAGCTGGGGGTACTCGTCTCACACCTGCACTCGCTGCCGCTGGACCGGCGCCGACCGCTGTGGGAGTGCAACGTGATCGAGGGGCTCGAGCGGGGCCGGTTCGCGATCTACCTCGAGTTCCACCACGGGCAACTCGATGGCGTCGCTGCCGCGCGCCTCATCGGGCGGGTCTTCACAAGCGATCCGGATGCCCAGGGCATGTTGCCGCCGTGGAGTGCGGGTATCCGCGGTAACGCACCCGCTAGGCAGCCCATCGCCACCGAAACCGCCGCGACGGCTGTATCGGCGTGGGGAAGGCTCGGAGCCGTCGGAAGATTATGTCGCGCAGTGGGTTCCACGGCAGTGGCCGTGCGGGCGCTGGCGGATATGGCCGTGGCTGTGCACAAGGATCGGACAGGCGATCTGACTCGGCCGTTCCAGTCCGCGACCACCCTCTTCAACCATCGGATCTGCAGCCAGCGCAGGTTCGCGACCCAGCATTACGAGCTGGCGCGTTTCAAACGGGTGGCAAAGGCAGGCAATGTCACCATCAATGATGTCTTCCTGACGGCGTTCGGCGGAGCGTTGCAGCGGTACCTGGGGGAATTGGACGCGGTGCCGGACGGTCCGATCGTCGGACAGATTCCGGTGAACCTGCGTGAATTGAACTCGGCGTCGATGGGCAATGCGCTGGGCTTCGTCTTCGCGCGGTTGCACACCGACATCGCCGACCCGGTCCTGCGATTGCGCGCAGTACGCCGAGCCACGCTGGCGGCCAAAGGTTTTCACCAGGCGCTGCCGCCGTCCGCGGTCATGCCGTTCACGATGCTGCTGTCGGGCCCGCAGATGGCGCTGCTGCTGCTCGGTCTCGGCGGGTTCGGTCGCCGCGCCGCGAATCTGGTCATTTCGAACGTGCCCGGCCCTGCCGAGCGGCTGTACTTCGACGGCGCGCCGGTAGAGGAGATATACGGCCCGTCGGTGCTGTTTCACGGGCAGGCGCTGAATGTGACCATGTCGAGTTACGCCGGGAAAGCTGTCATCAGTTCACGGCGTGCAGTAGATCGCTGCCGCATGTGCAGCGGCTGGCCGTGTATACGGGCGAGGCGCTGAAGGAGATCGAGCAGGGGCTCGGCATCGAACCTTCGCCCGGTTCGGTCGTATCGGACGAGATTTCCACCTAGCGGTCTCTTCGGGATGCCGAAACGAAAGCGGCCGGTGCGGGCGACGGGGAGTCGCTGGCACCGGCCGCTTCGGTATCTCGGACCTACCGTGTGAGGCCGCCGCGGGCAACGAGCTGCGCCGTAATGACGTTGCGCTGGATCTCGTTCGTGCCCTCGCCCACGATCATCAGGGGCGCATCGCGGAAATACCGCTCGACGTCGTACTCGGTCGAATAGCCGTAGCCACCGTGGATCCGCACCGCGTTGAGCGCGATTTCCATGGCGATTTCGGAGGCGTAGTACTTGGCCATGCCCGCTTCCATATCGCAGCGCTCGCCCGCGTCGAATTTGTGTGCGGCGTGCAGGACCAGCTGTCGTGCGGCGGTGAGCTTGGTGGCCATCTCGGCCAGGTAGGTGCCGATGGCCTGGTGCTGCCAGATCGGGACGCCGAAGCTCTCACGCTGCTGGGCGTAGGCGAAAGCGTCGTCGAAAGCGGCCTGGGCGACGCCGAGGGCACGCGAGGCGACTTGGATGCGGCCCGTTTCCAGCCCCTTCATCATTTGACCGAAGCCCCTGCCCTCGACTCCGCCGAGCACGGCAGCGGCGGGCGCGCGGTAGCCGTCGAAGACGAGCTCACAGCTCTCGACGCCCTTGTAGCCGAGCTTGGGCAGATCGCGCGAAACCGTCAGGCCGGGCCCATGTTCGACGAGCAGGATGCTGATGCCGCGGTGACGGGGTTCGGCGGCCGGATCGGTCTTGCAGAGCAGTGCGATCAACTGCGACCTGCGAGCGTTGCTGATCCACGTCTTAGCGCCGTTGATCGTGTAGCCATCCGCGTCGCGTTTGGCGACGGTGGTCATGGCCTGCAGGTCGGAGCCACCGCCTGGCTCGGTGAGGGCCATGGTGGCCCGGATCTCGCCGGTGGCCATCTTCGGCAGGTATCGCTGCTTCTGTTCTTCGGTGCCGAAGGTGAGGATGAGCTTGGAGACGACCGTGTGGCCGCCCATTGCTCCGGCCAGGCTCATCCAACCGCGGGCCAGCTCCTCGGTGACACCGACGTAGCACGGCATCGAAACCGGTGCTTCGCCATAGGGTTCCGGGATGGCCAGGCCGTAGATGCCGAGCTGTTTCATCTGCTCGATCAGTTTTTCTGGGTACTCGTTGGCGTGTTCGAGGTCGCGAGCGACAGGTCGGACCTCGCGGTCGACCCATTCGCGCACCGTCGCCACTACCTGCTGTTCCTCGGCGGACAGCTCGCTCATGCCGCCGTCTCGCTACCGCTCGACGGCGTCACGAGCGAGTGCTCGGCTGTGCCTATTGTTCGCTCGCTACGCTCGCTCACCATTGACTCCTCGCTGGACTCCGACAACTATCAATATACTTTAACATAGATTAAAAACCATGAAAGGCGGTTGGCTGATGACAGCACGTCCACTGCGGAGGTCGGTCCTCTGCGTACCGGGTGGCGACGAACGCAAGATCCGCAAGGCTTTGGCGTCGGGCGCGGATCAGGTGGTTATCGATCTCGAGGATGCGGTGCCGCCCGCGGATAAGGATCGTGCGCGGGAAACGCTGGGTGCGATCGCCTGGAGTGATCGCGCTGGACTGCCTTCGATTGCGGTGCGGGTCAACGCACCTCGAAGCCGCTGGTGCCACCTGGATATCGACGCTGTCGTCCGGTCCGCGATCCCGGCGAGTTCTATCGTGCTGCCCAAGGTCGAGTCGCCGGGGGATCTCGAGTTCGTCGATCGCTTGCTCGACGGCATCGAGGCCGGTGTCGGCGGTGTCGATCGGCTCGGGGTGGAAGCGCTCATCGAAACCGCCGACGGGCTGAGCCGGATCGAACAGATCGCCTCCGCCTCATCGCGGCTGTCCGCGCTGATCACCGGGTACGCGGACCTCGCCGCATCGCTGGGCCGGGCCGCTGGCGGGGATCCCGCGCTATGGATCGCGGTGCAGGACAGAGTGATTGCCGCCGCGCGCACGAATCGCCTGGATGCAGTGGACGGCCCATATCTCGGCGTGGGACTCGATGACGGCTTCGGCGCGGCAGTGAGCCATGCGGTGCGAATCGGTTTCGACGCCAAGTGGGCTATTCATCCTCGGCAGCTGGACCCGATCAGACTTGCCTTCGAGCCGTCCAGCGAGCAGGTGCAATACGCGCGCCGTGTGGTGGACGCGCTGGCCGCTGCTCACGACGGGGGTCGCGGCGCAGTGGAACTCGATGGTCAGATGATCGACGAAGCGATCGCGGTGGCCGCACGCAGGACCCTGCAGAAGATCGGAGTGTCGCTGTGAACGCGGAAGGACCGCACTTCGAGGAGCTCCAGCCCGGTCAGGTGTTCGACGGCGCACCACCGGTCACGTTGTCGGAGGGACTCGCGGCCGTGCATCAGTCGATAGTCGGCGATCGCCTTCGTCTTTCGCTCGACTATGACCTGTCGGCGGCCGTGACCGGCGCGGCCGGTCTCGCGCACCCGGCACTGGTGTGGGACATAGCGATCGGCCAGTCCACGGTGGTCACCCATCACGTCAAGGCCAACCTGTTCTATCGCGGGCTGGTCTTTCGGCGGATGCCGCACATGGGGGAAACCCTGACCACCACGACGACGGTCGAAGGGCTGCGGCAGAATCGGCGCCGTCCCGATCGGGCACCGACGGGATTGGTCGCCTTGCGAATTCACACCGTCGATCAGCACGGCCGTGATGTCCTCGACTTCTGGCGCTGCGCCATGCTGCCCTTGCGCGAGGATCACGACACCGGGCATGCCGACGACCTGGACGGAATAGGAGCGGGTGCATATCGGAATTGGATTGCAGCAGTGCAGGATTGGGACACGAAGGCGTTGTCGTCGATGCCTGGCTCAGGCAGCCTGATTCCGGAAACCGGGCAGCAGGTGGCGGTGATCGGCGGCGACGTGGTCGATTCGGCTCCGCAGCTCGCCCGGATCAGCCTCAATATCGCCAGGGTGCACCACGACGAATACGCGGCCGGTGGTCGTCGGCTGGTATACGGCGGCCACACCATTGGAATCGCGTTGTCGCAGGCATCGCGCGCGTTCCCGAATCTGGCAACGGTGGTCGGTTGGCATGGGTGCGACCATGTCGGGCCAGTTCACGAAGGCGACACGTTGCGTAGCGTGATCACTGTCGAAGAGGTGACTCCGACCGGTCCCGGTGCTCACCTGGTACACCTTCGATCGGAGGTCTTCGCGGGCAACGGGATCGTCGATCACGAACGGCCGGTTCTAGATTGGCGTTACGTTGCCCTTTTCGCGTGATTTCTCCGTCAACTCGTTCAGCAGTCTGCGCAAGACCCACTCGAGCGCAGCGGGATCCTCGCCGGAGTCCAGCTCTTGGTATCCGGCGAGGAGGTAGAGGCCCCAGCGCGCATGATTCAGTGCTTCGTCCTCATCGTCGATGATCGCCCGCGCGGCCCGCAGCACCACCTCCAAGCGCTGGGCGTCGACCGCTTTCTGGACCGCGCCTACCTCGGGGTCGACCTTGCTCCAGACACGGATCGCGGCCTCGGCGCGATGAGGGAGATCGAGTGCGAACCGCAGTAGTGCTTGCAGCTGGTCGATCGGGTCTTTGCTTTGCTGTGCCAGCTCCACCAGTTGGGTCGTGCGTTCGGTGCGCCAGTGTTCGAGAAGCTGTGAGGTGAAGTCGTGCCAGTTCTCGAAGTAGTGATAGAAGGACCCGGTCGTCACGCGGAGCCGCTTGCACAACGGCGCCTGTTTCAGCGCGCTGTAACCCTGCTCGGACAGTAGCTCGAACGCGGTGTCGAAGTAGTCCTGCTTGATTGCCATGATCTCCGTCTCGGTGGGGCAGGTAGGTCGTCGACCGCTTCAGGCTGCAAGTTTCCCCCGAGGCTTGTGCATAAGTCGACTTATGCTTACGATACTCGCATCACTTGTGAGGCACACCACAAGGCTCACTCCGCCGACGGCCAGTCGAAACCCAATCTGAAGGTTCCGGTGAAGTGTCGAAACAGAAATTTAATCAAAGATATATTCTGAAAAATACAGGGGCGCTGCCCGTGGGAGAGGAACCGACATGGCCTTCAAGGACGCGGACGAGGTGCGTAAGTACATCGGCGGCATCTTCGAGTCGGCATTCGCTGATCCGGAGATCGGTCCGAAGCTGGCGGCCACAGGTGTCGTTCTCGGCTTCGAGTTCTCGGAACCGGACGCTTTCCTGGTCGTCGACGCACCTGCGGGTGCGGTCGAGTTGGGGCAGGAGTATTTCGGAAAATCGACCGCGACCATGCGGATGACGGCCGACACGGGCAACGCCTACTGGCAAGGAAAGGTCAATCTGCCGCTCGCGATGGCGAAGGGCAAGATCAAGATCGGGGGTCATGTCGCGAGCATGCTCAAACTGGCTCCACTGGCCAGCAAGCTCTACCCGGTCTACATCGACAGCCTCGAGCAGGACGGTCGCGCGGACCTTCTGGTCTAGCGGGCAGAGGGCAACAGATCTAGCGAAGAGGTACCGCACAATGTTTCCAGGCGTCCACGCCCTGTCCACCCCGGACAAACCCGCGGTGATCATGGCCGGTTCCGGCGAGACGATCACCTACCGCGAACTGGACGAGAATTCGGCACGGTTCGCTCGCGTGCTGCACGACCTCGGGCTGCGCAAGGGTGATGTCATCGCGCTGCTGTCGGACAACGCGCCCGAATGCTTCGAAATCTACTGGGCGGCCCTGCGTTCCGGCCTGTACGTGACCGCGATCAACTGGCATCTGACGCCGGCGGAGGCGGCCTACATCATCGACGACTCCGACGCGAGGGTGGTTATCGGTTCCGCGGGCGTCGGCGAACTCGCCACCGCGGTGCGGAATCTGGCGCCCCGGGTCGAATATTGGGTGGCATTCGGAGGCGAGGTCGAGGGGTATCGTTCCTACGCGGACTGTCTCGCCGACGCTGGGCCGTATCTCGGGGAGCAGCCGCGTGGCTCGGACATGCTGTACTCGTCCGGTACGACCGGACGTCCCAAGGGCATCAAGCCGCCAATGCTGCCGATCGAGGTCGACCAGCCGGGCGACCCGCTGACCATGGCAGTCGGAAAACTGTTCGGCGTCAACGAATCCGATGTCTACCTGTCGCCCGCTCCGGTCTACCACGCGGCACCGTTGCGTTGGTGTGGCGCCGTCCAGGCTTATGGCGGGACTGTGGTGATGATGGAGAAGTTCGGAGCCGAGGACATGCTCAGGGCCATCGAGCAGTACCGGGTGACGGTCACTCAGGTGGTTCCGACCATGTTCGTACGTTTGCTGCAGCTGCCCGCCGAGGTTCGGTACCGCTACGACCCCTCGAGTCTGCGCCTGGCCGTCCACGCCGCCGCGCCGTGCCCGCCGGATGTCAAGCGCGCGATTATCGAGTGGTTGGGGCCGATTCTGGTCGAGTACTACGGCTCCACCGAGGGCAATGGGCTAACCGTGATCACGAGTCCGGAGTGGGAGAAGAAGCCGGGATCAGTGGGACGCAGCGTTCTCGGACCCGCTCACATCTGTGACGAGAAAGGCCGGGTGCTGCCCCCCGGCGAGGTCGGCACGGTGTACTTCGAGCGCGAGACGCTGCCGTTCACCTACCACAAGGATCCCGAGAAGACCGCGGCCGCACAGCATCCGGAGCATCCGACGTGGACGGCGGTCGGCGACCTCGGGTACGTGGACGAGGATGGTTTCGTCTTCCTGACCGACCGGAAGTCGTTCGTCATCATCTCCGGTGGTGTGAACATCTATCCGCAAGAGGTGGAGAACGTTCTCACCCTGCATCCCGCGATCTTCGATGTGGCCGTGATCGGTGTCCCCGACGCGGAGATGGGCCAGCAGGTCAAGGCGGTCGTCCAAGTGCAGCCGGGTGTCGCGCGGACCGACGAAATAGCCACGGAAATCATCGATTACGCGCGCGAACGGGTGGCGCATTACAAGGCACCCAAGAGTGTGGATTTCGTCGACTCCTTGCCGCGCACCGCGACCGGGAAGCTCGTCAAGCGCGAGCTCGAGAAACTGTACAGCTCAGCGTCCGTGACCCAGAGCTGATGACGCTCAATCATCTTCCAAGGAGTGCTGATATGACAACAGCAATCGAATCAACTCCGCGGGCCCACGATCCGCTGAGCATCTCGCCCCTGTCGTTCTGGTCGAAGACGGCCGCCGAGCGCGACGAGACCTTCCGCGTGTTGCGCGCCGAACGGCCGGTCAGCTGGCACCCGCCGATCGAAGGAGCGCTGATGCCCCCGGAGAACGCGGGCGTGTGGGCGGTCACCAGCCATCGCTTGATCACCGAGGTCAGCAAGAAACCGGACATCTTCTGCTCCGGCCTCGGCGTCCAACTCGAGGAAGTGCCTGCGGACATCCTCGAGGCCGCGTCCTCGTTCCTGGCGCTGGACGCGCCACGGCACCCCGCGCTGCGCAAGCTGATCAGCTCGGCGTTCACCCCCAAGCAGGTGGCCAAGATCCACGATCAGATCAAGAACCAGGCCCGGGTCATCGTCGACGATATGCTCGCGGTCGGTGACGACGAGTTCGACTTCGTGCACCAGGTCTCCAAGCGGCTGCCCATGTGGACCATCTACGAGATGCTCGGCCTGCCCGCGTCGCAACGGGACGAGGCGGCGCATATGGCAGATGCCATGGTCGCCTGGGCGGACGAGGATGTCGCCGCCGGTCGCGCACCGGTCGAACTGCTCAACGATTCCCTCGTCGGACTGCTGATGATGGGAATGGAATTCGCGCAGGAGCGGCGCAAGAACCCGGCTTCGGACCTGATGACGAACCTTGTGCAGGCGGAGGTCGACGGCATCCGGTTGACCGATGACGAGATCGCCTCATTCTTCGTGCTGCTGTCGGTCGCGGGCAACGACACCACCCGGAACACGATCTCGCTCGGCATCAAGACGCTGCAGGATTTGCCGGAACAGAAGGCCCTGCTGCTGGAGGATTTCGACGGCCGAGTCGGTACGGCCACCGAGGAATTGGTGCGCTGGGTGACGCCGGTGATGACCTTCCGCCGGACTGCGACCCAGGACACGGTGCTCGGCGGGCAGGAGATCAAGAAGGGGGAGTGGGTCGCCACGATGTTCTCCTCCGGCAACCGGGACGAGTCCGTCTTTACCGATCCGCACGTTTTCGACATCACTCGCTCGCCGAATCCGCACGTCGGTTTCGGCGGTGGCGGCCCGCACTATTGCATGGGCAACTTCGTCGCGAAGATCCAACTGCGCGAGATCTTCGACCAGCTGTTGCACCGCGCGCCGAATCTTCAGGTAGGTGAACCGTCCTACCTGGTCGGCAATTTCGTCCACGCCGTCAAGCATCTTCCGGCGACGCTGCGATGAGCGCCGAACCGGTCACCGCGGCAGTCGAGCGGATGCGGCGCGGGTTCGCCTCGGGGCGGACCCGCGGCCTGGAGTGGCGCCTCGAGCAGTTGCGAAATTTGGTCAGGCTGCTCGATGAGCAGGAGGACGAGGTCGCGGCGGCGCTCGCCGAGGATCTCGGCCGGAGCAAGCAGGAGGCGTGGTTCGGTGATATCGCCTCCACTCGAGGCGAAGCCGTCTACGCGATCAAGCACCTGCGCGGCTGGATGAAAAAGCAGCGGCAGCCGTTGTCGGTGATCCAGTATCCGGGCTCGGCGTGGATCCAGTACGAACCGCTCGGGGTGGTTCTGATCATCGGGCCGTGGAACTATCCGGTCGTATTGACTCTGGGACCGCTGATCGCGGCGCTGGCCGCGGGCAACTGCGCGGTGATCAAGCCATCGGAGTTGGCCCCGGCGACCTCGGCGCTGTTGGCCGAGCTGGTACCGAAGTACTTCGACACGGACGCGGTCGCGGTCGTCGAGGGCGGCGCCGACGTGACCCAGGAACTGCTGGCCCAGGGATTCGACCACGCGATCTTCACCGGCGGCACCGAGGTCGGCAAGAAGATAATGGCCGCCGCGGCACCGACGCTCACCCCGGTCACATTGGAACTCGGTGGTAAGAGCCCGGTGATCGTCACCGCCGACGCTGATCTCGATGTTGTCGCACGCCGGTTGTCCTGGGTCAAATTCATGAACTCGGGGCAGACGTGTATCGCGCCGGATTATGTCCTCGCCGATCACCGGATTCGGGATCGGTTGGTGGACAAGATCGTCGAGCGGATCGGCGAGTTCGAGCGCGACGGTAGTGCCGACGGTCGGCGCATCGTCAATGAGCGACAGTTCGACCGCCTCGCCGGATACCTCGAGAAGACGCGGGGCACGGTGGCGGTCGGCGGACGGAGCACTCGTTCGTCGTTGTCGATCGAGCCGACCGTGGTCATCGATCCGGATCCGAAGGAGCCGCTGATGCAAGAGGAGATCTTCGGGCCCATCCTGCCGATTTTGTCCTACGAAAGTCTGGACGATGCCATTACTTTCGTGAATGGCCGGTCGAAACCGCTTGCCGCGTACTTCTTCAGCGGATCGGCGGCGGTGCAACAGCACCTCGTCGACGAAATCCCATCCGGTGGTGCGGTGATCAACCACATCGCGATGCATTACCTGGTACCGCAACTCCCCTTCGGCGGTGTCGGTGCGAGTGGTATGGGCGCATATCACGGTCGCTGGGGCTTCGAGGCGCTGAGCCACCGGAAAGCGGTGCTGAAGAAGACGTTCCGCCCAGATCTTCGGCTTATCTATCCGCCGTACACCGATTTCGCGATGAAGATCATGCGCAAGGTCTTCTAGCGCGGTCGGTGTGATGAAAGCTCCTTGCTGTCAGAACAACCCGATGGCAGCAAGGCAGAAGTTCTTGCTGTCGGCCACAGCAAGCGACGCACCCTGCGAACCATCGGCTTCGGCACCGGTTCGCAGGGTGCTTCGGTTATCGACCGGGGCAGACGTATCGGAGAAGATCAATGACTGACGAAGTTGCCGCCGCGACCGAACATTCCGGCCCGCTGGCGGGTGTCCGAGTGGTCGAGCTGGCCGGATTGGGGCCGGGTCCGTTCGCGACCATGATGCTGGCGGATCTCGGTGCCGATGTGGTCCGCATCGATCGGCCTGCGGCTGCCGGTGTGTTTCCCGGCAGGCCGGAGCAGGATCTGCTCAACCGTGGCAAGCGATCGGTGATCCTGGACCTCAAACAACCCGAAGCGGTCGAAGTCGTGCTGCAGTTGCTCGAGCGGGCGGACGTCGTCGTGGAAGGTTACCGGCCCGGAGTCGCCGAGCGCCTGGGGCTGGGACCGGACACCTGCTGGAAGCGGAATCCACGCCTGGTCTACGGACGTATGACCGGATGGGGCCAGACCGGTCCGCTCGCACAGAGCGCCGGGCACGATATCGACTACATCGCGGTGACCGGCGCCCTGCACGCCATCGGTGACGGCCAGGGCCCACCACAGGTTCCGCTCAATCTCGTCGGCGATTTCGGCGGCGGCGGAATGTATCTCGTCGTGGGCATTTTGGCCGCCCTACGGGTGGCGGAGCAGACCGGCCGAGGTCAAGTGGTGGATGCGGCGATCGTGGACGGCACCGCACATCTGCTGACCGGAATCCACGCCTTCCTCAACGCCGGAGCATGGAACGACCGGAGAAGCGCCAATATGCTCGACGGCGGCGCGCCGTTCTATACGACGTTCGAAACCTCCGACGGCCGTCACGTGGCGGTGGGCGCGATCGAAAGCAAGTTCTACTCCGAGTTGCTGGCGCGGCTGGGCATCGACGAAGACCCAGCGCGGCAACATGATCGCCGCGCGTGGCCGGCCATTCGGATCAAGATCGCCGCGGCTTTTGCGACGCGGACCATGGCGCAGTGGTGCGAGGTCTTCGAGGGATCCGACGCTTGTGTCGCTCCCGTCGTCAGCTTGCGCGAAGCTGCGGCACATCCGCATATCGAGGCGCGTGGCTCGATCGTCGATCACGGCGGTGCGCTGCAATCTGCTCCTGCGCCGCGGTTTTCAATGTCGCGGACCGCGCTGGGGAACCCACCGCCGTCGCCGGGCCAGCACACCCGGGCTGTCCTGACGGAGTGGGGAATCGCGGACGTGGACAACCTGATCGAGCGTGGCGTAGCAAGTTGAGCACACCTGAGGCGTGAGCGCGCCGATTACGCAGACCAGGCGGAGCATGGAAGCGTCTGCGAGACAGGTCATTCCGCACTTCCTCGGACGGAGTGATGTTGTCGAGCGGTCCATGGCCGCCGCGATCGGTCAAGGCAGCGTGACGCGCCGGGATTCGAGCCGAGATGGCCGATACAGTCGCCGGATGAACAGCCGATAAGGGCCCCGGACGTTGTGGTCCGGGGCCCTCAGCGTTGTTCACCTCGCGGAGCCGGAGCTAGCCGGTTGCTATCGGGTTCAGCGGGCAATCGCCCGTCCGATGAGTTCCTTCATGATCTCGGTGGTTCCGCCGTAGATGGTTTGGATCCGAGTATCGGTGTACGCCTTGGCGACCGGGTACTCGGTCATGTAGCCGTATCCGCCGTGTAGTTGCAGGCAGCGGTCGATTACACGCTTTTGGAGCTCACTGACGTACCATTTGCCCTTGGCGGCATCGATGGGGTCGAGTTCGCCCGCGTTGTAGGCCAGCACGGATTTGTCGGTGTATGCCTCGGCGAGGTCGACTTCTGTCTGCATTTCGGCCAGTTCGAAGCGGACATGTTGGAAGTCGGCGATCGGCTGACCGAAAGCCCGCCGCTGCTTGCAATATTCGATGGTTTGGTCGAGCATCGCCCGCGTGGTCGCCAGCGCTTTGGCCGTGACACCGAGTCGCTCGCGTGGCAGATGACTCATCAAGTACCGCAGGCCTTTTCCCTCCTCGCCGAGCAGATTCGCGCGTGGGATACGGGCATTCTCGAAGAACAGTTCTGCGGTGTCCTGACCGGGCAGCCCGATCTTTTCGAGTTTGCGTCCGCGTTCGAAGCCGGGAGTATCCCGTTCGACAACGAAGAGACTGAAACCACGCGAGCCCGCATCCGGATCGGTGCGGGCGGCGACCACCACCAGATCGGCCATGATGCCACTGGAGATGAACGTCTTCTGCCCGTTGATAACCCAGTCGTCACCGTCTCGGACCGCACTTGTACGAATTCCGCGCAGATCGCTACCCGCCCCGGGCTCGGTCATGGCGAGGGCGCCGATGATCTCGCCCGCGGCGAAGCCCGGCAGCCAGCGCCGCTTCTGTTCGTCGTCGGTGAGATCGAGCAGGTAGTGCAGGACAAGGTCGTCCTGCAAGCTGATCGTCAGGTTGAACGACAGCGCGTTGACGCGTGACACTTCCTCGCAGACGACCATCCGATACCGATAGTCGTGTACGCCCGAACCGCCGTACTCCTCGGCGATTTCGAGTCCGTACAGGCCAGCGGCCGCGGCTTTCTTGTAGACCTCGCGGTCGATCCAGTGGTCCTCGTCCCATTTATCCTTATTGGGTGCGACCTCCCGTTCGAGGAAAGCGCGAACCGTCTCGCGGTATGCCTCGTGGTCGGCCTCGTATAGACCCCGGCGCATATCAGAGCCTTTCGATGATGGTGACGTTGGCCTGACCGCCGCCCTCGCACATGGTCTGCAGGCCGTAGCGGCCGCCGGTGCGCTCGAGTTCGTGCAGCAGCGAGGTCATCAGGCGGGCGCCCGTGGCGCCGATCGGGTGTCCGAGGGCGATCGCGCCACCGTTGATGTTGACCTTGGCGGGATCCGCCCGGTCTCGGCCAGCCAGGCGAGCACGACCGGCGCGAATGCCTCGTTGATCTCCACCGCGTCGATATCGTCGATGGACAACCCGGCCCGCTTCAGCGCGTGCTGGGTGGCGGGGATCGGGGCGCTGAGCATCATCACCGGATCCGCACCACGCACGGACAAGTGGTGGATACGCGCACGGGGAGTGAATCCGTAGCGCTCGACCGCCGCCTCCGACGCGATCAACAGCGACGCGGCGCCATCGGAGATCTGACTGGCCACGGCGGCGGTGAGCCGTCCGCCCTCTGTCAGGGTCTTCAGCTGTGCCATCTTCTCCAACGACGTGTCGGCGCGTGGTCCTTCGTCGACCGAAACACCGGCGAACTCGGTGATCTCACGTGTGAAGTGACCCGCCTCGATCGCGTGCAACGCGCGGCGGTGGCTCTCGAAAGCGAAGGCCTCGTTGGCTTCCCGGCTCAGGTTCCAGTGCTCGGCCATCATCTCGGCACCGCGGAACTGGGAAATCTCCTCCGTACCGTACCGGGCTTCCCAACCCTCGCAGCCTGTCCACGGATCGGTCGAGCCGAACGGTTCACCGGCCTGAAAAGCGCTCGAGATGGGGAACTGGCTCATCTTCTGCACGCCGCCGGCCACGATGATATCGCTCGTTCCGCTCATCACCGCCTGTGCCGCGAAATGCACGGCCTGCTGGGCCGAACCACACTGGCGGTCGATGGTGACACCGGGAACCGACTCCGGCAGGCCCGCGGCCAGGGCGGCGGTGCGTGCGATATCGCCCGCCTGCGCTCCGATGTTGTCCAGGCAGCCCAGGATCACATCATCGACGTCGGCGGGATCGAATTCATTGCGGCCGACCACCGTCTTGATGACATGCGCGGCCATATCCGCCGGGTGCGACTGAGCGAAGCCGCCGCCTCGCTTGCCGACCGCGGTGCGAACGGCATCGATGATGTACGCCTCGGGCATGGGTTCCTCCTGAACTGAAGTAGCTGAATTTAATATAGACTAAAATTTGAACGGTATCGATCGGGTCTCGTGAGGTCGAACGTGGTCGCGGGGTAGTGGGGGAGTGGCGCGATCTGCGGCGAGGCCGTTGCGCACGATCGACTGTGCGGTCGCGATGAGATTGTCGAGTGAATCGTGGTCGGGATTCCACCACTCCGCTGTCCAGTTGAGTGCCCCGACGACGAGCATGCGCGCTATGCCGATGTCGAGTCCTGGACGCAACGCTCCGGATCCGGCGAGCCGTTCCAGTAGGTTGCGCCAAATCGCGTGATACGCAGCGCTTTCCAGGTGTAGAGACGCGACGATATCGGGAGGTAGCTGACCGGCATTGCGGGTCACGGCAGAGGCGAAGTCGGACAGTTCCAGCTCGATACGCAGGTGTGCCGCCACGGCCGCATCGATCAGATCGATCACCGGAGTCTCCGGCGGAGCCGAGCTGATCGCGTGCTGGACATGTTCGCGCACTCGGCGCTGCCCCTCCCGCATCACCTCGGCGACCAGCTCGTTGCGTGATCGGAAGTAGTAGTAGACGGCGGGTGTGCGCAGTTGAGCATGAGCGGCGATGTCGGCCAGGCGAGTGCCCGCGACACCTCGTCGACTGAGAATGTGGGCGGCCGCGGCGAGGATGCGTTCTCGGGTGGCGTTCATCGGGGATGCGATGGTCATCATCGGCTCCTCGTCTATTGACCGGGTGAGGTAATCTAATTTATCTTCGATTCAAAACTAGCATCAAAGGAGACAATAATGAAGGTCGTGGTCGATCGGAGCAAGTGCACGGGGCTGGGTATCTGCGAGTCCCTCGCTCCGGTGTTCTTCGAAATCGACGACAACGGCGAACTCGTTCAGCTGAAGGAGGACATCACCGACGACGAGCTCGCCGCTGTCGAAGAGGCGGTGCAGGGGTGCCCGACGGAGGCGCTCCGTATCGTAAACTGACCGCTGGGGCTCAGGCGGATTCGGCCTTGGCTGTCGTCTTCCGCGGTGCCCGTCGGCGCCGCGGTGTCGATGTGGACTCGCCGGACGCATCAGCTGTCGCGATTCCTGTGCGAATCAACGATTGTGCCGTACGGATGACGGTTTCCAGCGATCCTCGACGAGGTGTCCACCACTCCGCGGTCCAGTTCAGTGAACCCATGATGAGCATCTGTGTGACGTGCAGGTCCAGCTCGCTGCGGATCTGCCCCTCAGCGGCGGCGTCTTTGATCAGTTTGCGCCAGATCGTGCCGTAGTTCGCGTCTTCCGCGAGTTGACGGGCACGCAGATGCTCGGGTATCTGGCCGCTGTTGCGGATCGCCGCGGTCGCGTAGTCGGAGAGCTCGAGTTCGTGGCGCAGATGAGCATCGATGGCGATCATGATGCGGTCGATCGGCGAGACATCACTGGAAATCTCATCGAGGACGCCCTGTAGATGTTTGACCATCTCCGCGATTCCACTCCACATGACTTCCTCGATGAGTTCTTCACGCGAGGGGAAGTAGTAATAAATCGCGGGAGCCTGGAGTTCGGCGTACTCGGCGACATCGCTCAGCCGGGTCCCGGCGTAGCCCTTGATGCTGAGCACATGAGCAGCGGCGTCCAGAATGCGCTGACGTGTCCTGGCTGATTTGGTCTCCGCGGATTGATCCTCGTCCGTCGCGTTGTGCTGCACCTTTGGTTTTCTAGCCACCGTTCAACTATAGGGCAGCTCTGTCGTGAGCCTTTGGTGACACGGCACACTGCGGAACCAGTTTATCCGATTTGGCCAGATCTCAAATCTATATTATAAGATATTGTGTCGGCCTGTCTGAACCGAAACCGAGCCTGAAGATCCACAGGATGCACTATGGGCGACGCAACGAAGCGTTCGGCGGTGGTTCCTCTCGCAGCGCACCGGGCAGGCACGGGTGAACCCCTACTTCTGATACACGGATTCACCCTCAACTGGCAATCGTGGGGCGGCGTAATCGACGAGCTGAGCGCCGACTTCGATGTGCTCACGCCGACCCTGCCCGGCCACTGGGGAGGTCCCGAGTCCGATCGGCCGCTGACGATCGCCGGGTTCGCGGACTTCCTCGAGCGTCGAATGGACGATGCCGGATGGGCCGACGCGCACGTGGCCGGAACTCGCTCGGTGGCTGGCTGGCCCAGAAGTTGGCTGGCCAGCGCACGCCCCTTCGCAACTATGTCGCTCAGCAGACCTGGATTGATATCGGTGAACGCCGCGCCGGCGGCGATCAGTGCCGCTACCGCCGAGTCGACCCGAGCACATTTATTAATTTAAGATAATATAAAAACTGCTGCTCGCCGACTATATGCTTCGGCGGCCGAACCATGAACGGTGGTAGCCGATGCTTCCAGATGTCCTCTGCTCACGACTTGCACTGCCCGTCGTGGCCGCCCCGATGTTCATTGTCTCAGGTCCGGAACTAGTTGTGGCGCAATGTATCTCGGGCGTCTTGTGATCTTTCCCGGCACTCAATGCGAGACCGGTGAGCATGCTGGACGATTGGCTGGCGGAGATTTCCGAGCGATTGGCCGATCACGACGCGGCAATCGACGGGGTGCCCAAGGCGGCGCCGTTCGCCCTGAACTTGATCGTGCACAAGAGCAATACGCGCATCGAAGATGATCTCGAGCAGTGCGTGCGCCATCAGGTGCCTTTGGTCATCACCTCGCTCGGCGCTCGCGAGGACGTCAATGAAGCCGTGCACTCCTACGGCGGAATGGTGCTGCACGATGTGATCAATGACCGGTTCGCGCGAAAGGCGATCGAGAAGGGCGCCGACGGGCTGGTCGCTGTCGCTGTCGGCGCGGGCGGTCATGCGGGAGCACTGTCCCCGTTCGCGCTTGTGCAGGAGATCCGGCAGTGGTTCGATGGTCCGCCGCTCCTGTCCGGTGCGATCGCGCACGGCAGATCGGTGCTGGCAGCTCAGGCGGCGGGCGCTGATCTCGCGTATGTCGGTTCGGCATTCATCGCGGCCCGGGAAGCGAACGCTGCTCCCGAGTACAAGCAGTGCATCGTCGACAGCGCGGCGTCCGACATCGTGTACTCGAATTACTTCACCGGCGTGCACGGCAACTTCCTTCGAGGCAGTATTTCCGACGCAGGGCTGGAACCCGACAATCTGCCCACTGCTTTCGGACACACGTTCGGCTCGGTTGCCGACGAATCGAGACCGAAGGTATGGAGTCAGATTTGGGGCTCGGGCCAGGGTATCGGCGTGATCGACAAGGTCGAGAGCACTGCGGCGATCGTGGAGCGAATGCGGGGCGAGTACGAACAGGCGGTGGACCCCATCACCGCAGCGGCATGGGTGAACGCTTGACGCGGTGCTTCGGCGGACAGCTGAGGCTGTCCGCCGAACCGGCGATCGAGGATGGGGCCCAGCCGATTACGCGCTGAGAGCATACATGCGCACGTTGCGCCGATCGGTGTAGCTCACCCGGCCGAGCATGGTCAGCACATCGAGGTGCGCGTGGATCTCGGTAACCGCGGACAGTTGGTGGTCGATCGGCAATTCGTCGAGTCGGAGGTCCCGGCGCGTCCATCGCAATGCGCGGGCCACCTCGTAGGCGGTCGACGAGTCTGCCGCCACCTCGTCGCAGATTTCGTCCAACCGACGTTGATGGTGGTGCAGGAGCTGCTCGATGCGGCTGCGGCTGCCGGTGGTCACGGGACCGTGCGACGGCAGCACGGCCGAGTTCGGTAGCCTGTGCACCAGTTCGAGGGAGGAAATGTAGGAGCGCAGCGGATGCGCTTCGGGCGCCCATTCGAAACCGATCGACGGCGTGATGTGCGGAAGAATGTGGTCGCCCGAGAACAGCAATCGGCTGTCGGCGTGATAGAACACGACGTGGCCCCGGGTGTGTCCGGGCGTCGAGATTACCTCGATGTCCCCGTGGCGGAGCCGGATTCGTTCACCGTGTTCGAGCCAGCGGTCCGGCGCCCCGAAGGAAATACCCACCTCGTTTTCGGGTGCTGGGGTGTAGGCGAGTGCCCGGGCGAGTTCTGGGGCGCCGCAGCGGGTGAGCAACTGGGCGTGATTGGGGAAGCGTCCGGCATCGGTCCGGTATCCCATGATGCTGTGGCGTTCTTCCCGGCCGACCAACAGCTCGCAGCCGAGTGTGCTGCGCCAAGCATAGGCCTGGGAGTAGTGATCCCAGTGGTGGTGTGTGGCAAGGCAGGTGACGATATCGTCGAGCCGGTAGCCCAGCTGGCGCAGCGCCTCGATCATGGCGGTTTCGGTCTGCGGACCGTACCAGCCTGGGTCGATGACCACGAGCCCCTCCGTGGTCTCCAGTACGTAAGCGTTGACGGTGCCGAGCCCATCGAGGGGGAGTGGGAGGGGGACGCGGTGGATACCGCGGGCGACCTGGTGAGCGCCGGGTTCGGTCCAATCCTCGGGTTGATCGATAACCAGCGGCATATGCGCCACTCCCTTTTCTCTTCGCGGGGACAATATTTATCTACTCTAGATTAGAAAGTGTGCGCAGTTCGAGTGGTGTGCAACACTTGCGGATAAGCCGACTTATGCTACGCTTCCGATGTGATCCGGGGCGCATATTGTGCTTGCCCATTCGGATCACGCGACATCGGCTCAGACACCTCCCGCGCTTCTGCATCGCGGGAGCGTTTCGGTCATCGAATTTAATCAAACATAGATACGACTTCTGTTCATTTGACCAGGAGTGAAGCGGGAAGGCTCGTTCATGGTGGGCAGTGCTGTGTCCGTCGAGAGGTCGGCACCGGGTCGCTGGGACGGTGCAGCGGCGAAGGTCGCGATCGTGCCGCGTGCCGTGGGGCAGTTCTTCGGAACCACACTGGATACGTTGCGCATGGTCCCGCGGCGTCCGTTCCAGGTTCGCGAATTCATCGAGCAGTCGTGGTTCATCGCGAGCGTGTCGATCGTCCCGACCTTGCTGATCGCGATCCCGTTCTGCGTCATGGTGATCTTCCAGATCAATGTGCTGCTGAACGAAGTCGGTGCCATCGACCTGTCCGGCGCCGGTGCGGGCATGGCGGTCATCCGCGAGATCGGGCCGGTGGCGACGGTTCTGGTGGTGGCGGGGTGTGGCGCCACGGCCATCTGCGCCGACCTCGGATCTCGCACCATCCGCGAGGAGATCGACGCCATGCGGGTACTCGGGATCGACCCGCTGCAGCGGTTGGTGGTGCCGCGAGTGCTCGCCTCCACCCTGGTGGCGGTCTTCCTCAACGGTCTGGTGACCGCGGTCGGCCTGACGGGCGGATATCTATACGCGGTATTCCTACAGGGCGCGACTCCGGGCCAGTTCATCACCGCGATTCCGATCCTCACCGGAATTCCGGATCTGCTGGTCAGTGAGCTGAAGGCTGGCGTATTCGGGTTGCTTGCGGCGCTGGTCGCCTGCCATCTGGGACTGCACGCGAAGGGCGGGCCGAAAGGTGTCGGCGACGCGGTGAATCAAACCGTCGTCTTCAGCTTCGTGCTGCTGTTCCTCGCCAATTCAATCATCACCACCCTGTGGCTGAGCTGAACGGACCATCGAGATGAGTACAACCAGTGAATACGGCGTTTCCGACGCGCTGCGTCGGAAACGATTGGGGCACAGGGTTTTCAGTGCTGCCTCGAGTCCGGTCGACGGGGTCGCCGGGCTCGGTGATCAGCTGTCGTTCCATCTGCACGGCATCGGTTGGGTCCCGCGCACTCTCCGTCGCTATCGGCACGAGACGATTCGGCTGGTGGCCGAGGTCAGTCTGGGCACGGGCGCGCTGGCGGTTATCGGCGGAACGATCGTGATCGTCGGATTCCTCACGGCCGCAGCCGGTTACGAAGTCGGTCAACAGGGCAGCAACTCGCTCGGCCGAGTCGGGATCGAGGCGTTGTCCGGCTTCATCTCCGCCTTTTTCAATACCCGCGAAGCCATTCCCGTTGTGGCCGGTGTCGCGCTCACCGCGACGGTCGGCGCCGGATTCACCGCGCAGCTGGGTGCGATGCGGGTGAGCGAGGAGATCGATGCGCTCGAAGTGATGTCGGTGCCCGCGGTGCCGTACCTGGTCACCACCCGCATTCTCGCTGGGTTGATCGCGATCGTGCCGCTGTATGGGATCGCGCTTTTCATGGGGTACGCCTCCACCCAATTCGTCAGCATCGTACTATCGGGCCAGTCCCAGGGCACCTACTCGCACTACTTCAATGTGTTCCTGGTGCCCAGCGACGTGCTCTGGTCGCTGGTCAAGGTGATCGCCTTCGCGCTGGTGGTCATGTCCGTGCACTGCTACCACGGCTACCACGCCTCCGGTGGACCGGCGGATGTCGGTGTCGCCGTGGGGCGCGCGGTGCGCGCCTCGCTCATTTCGATCATGATCATCGACCTCATCATCGGCATCGCTGTCTACGGCGGCATTCACTCGACGGTGCGGGTGTCCGGATGAAACTCGAAGTCTCCCGCCGCCGCGCACTGACCCTGGGCCTGAGCGCTGTGTTCGCGTTCGTTTTGGCCGTGACGGGTGCAATCGCCTCCTGCAGTGGAACATTCGTCTCGACCACGCGCGTATACCTGTATTCCGATCGAGCCGGTCTGCTGATGGCACCCGGATCGGACGTCAAGGTGCACGGCGTGGTGATCGGTCGGGTCAGCACGATCGACCTCGACAACGACCGGGCAAAGCTCACCCTCGATCTGGATCCGGGTCAGGCTCGACGTCTGCCGGCCAATGTCGGCGCCGAAATCGCACCTACCACACTGTTTGGACGCAAGTTCGTCACACTGCTGCTACCTGAACACCCGACGACCACCACACTGTCGGCCGGGACCGTAATCGACGGCTCGAAGGTGACTGTCGAAGTCAACGATGTCTTCCAGGCGCTGCTCACCGTTCTGAAAACCCTGGAGCCGCAGAAGGTCAACGCGACCCTGACCGCTCTGGGGACCGCATTGGACGGACATGGCGGACGTTTCGGTGACCTCATGGTCGCCCTGGACCGCTACCTCGGGCAGTTCAACGATTCGATTCCGACGCTGCAGCGCGACGTCCCGCTGATCGCCGATAACCTGGACACGCTGGCGGCGGCAACTCCCGACCTGATGACGACGATGCGCAATTTCTCGACCACCAGTTCCATGATCGTCGAGAAGCAGGCGAGCTCGAGCGCTTTCCTGCTCTCGTTCACCAACTTCGGCAATACCGGCAGTTCGGTTCTCGACTCCTCGGCAACCCCCCTCATCGGCGCGGTGCAGGCGTTGGAGCCGACGACCCGTGTACTCGCCGAGCAAGCCCCGTCGTACCCATGCTTCCTGTCCGCGCTCAATGACGCCCGCAAGTATTTCGAGCGTGCGTTCGGCGGTGGGCGGCCGGGCCTGAACGCCTTGGGCACCATCTTGATGGGTGACCCGCCGTACACCTACGCGAAGGATCTTCCCGTGAACGGTGCCGACAATCCGCCGAGCTGCCACGGCTATCCCTTCGGACCCGGTAGTGCGCCGCTCGGCCACACTGATTTCAACACCGGCACAACGGTGTACGGCCCGGTCCGGTCGGCGGAGGACTTCATCGGCAACCCCTTCGCCCCGCTGATCTACGGGCTGACCCGATGACCGCCCGCCACGCCGGAGTGAAGCTGACGATCTTCCTGGCGATCACCTCCATCGTCTCGGCCATGCTCGTCGTGGTCATCGGTGACCTGCGCTTCGTGTCCACCCGCGACTACCACGCCTTGTTCACCTCCGCATCGGGGATGAAGGTCGGCGACGACGTGAAGGTCGCGGGGGTGCCTGTCGGCAAGGTGAAGTCGGTGGACTTCGCGCACGACAAGCTCGCAGAGATCGCGTTCACCGTTGACCGTGACATCGAGGTCCTGCGCAGTTCCACTGTCGCGATCCGGTACAAGAACCTCATCGGCGACCGCTATCTCGAGATGATGGTAGCGCCGGACGGCTCGGGGCAGCGGTCGGAAAACGATCCGATTCCGGTGTCGCAGACCAAACCTGCGCTCGATATCGACAGTTTGGTCAACGGGTTCAAGCCGCTGTTGCAAGGCCTCGATCCCGACGACGCCAACAAGCTGTCCGCCTCCCTGATCGCGGTGCTCAACGGCCAGCAGCAGAGCATCGCCGACTTCATCCGGCAGATGGGGTCGCTGGGCAACACCCTCGCCGACCGCGACCAAGTTATCGGCGAGACGATCCAGAGCTTGGACGTCGCGCTCGGCGCCATCCACGACACCGGCGACAAGTTCGACCATCTGGTCGTCGATCTGCAGTCCTTGATCAGCGGACTAGACAACGACCGCGCCACCATCACGGCGGGCTTGGACCAAATCGATGCGGGTGCAGCCGAAGTCGCGCAACTCCTGGTGGACAACCGGCCCGCCATCGGCGGTGACATCGAGGGGCTGAAGCAGTTGGCGAGCAACCTCAACGCCGACTCGAGCACATTGTCGCTGTTGCTGGCGAAGCTGCCCACGACCTATCCGCTCATCACGCGGGTCGGCAGCTACGGCAGCTTCGTCAACTGGTTCGTATGCGGTCTGGCGATCCGATACCCCGCCATCGGCGGTGGCTACCAGGACACTCCGATGTTCGTCGCTCCCGCCGAAAGGTGCCAAGCCAAATGACGAAGCAGATGCAGCGCAAGCAGCCGAAGACGTTCTCCGAACGCAATCCGGCCCGGCTCGGACTCGTCGGCACCGGGATCGTGATCGCGTTGCTCGCAATTGTTTTCAACTACGACAACATCCCGTGGTGGCCAGGGCGGAGCACGATCGTGGCCGAGTTCGCCGATGCCAGCGGGCTGACTACCGGTGACGCGGTCCAGATCTCGGGCATCAAGGTCGGCAAGGTCGATTCCATCGGGCTCAGCGGCGACCACGTCGATATCACCCTGAAGATCGATACACACGGACAGGCCCTCGGAAGCCGCACTATGGCGTCGATCAAGGTCGAGACAGCGCTCGGTCGGCGGTTCGTCGAATTGCGGCCCGAGGGCGACGGTCGCTCGATAAAGCGAATTCCGTTGCACCACACCACATCCGGATTCGACCTCACCGAAGCACTGAACCAGCTCACCGGCCGCCTGCAGGGCACGGACAAGAAGCAGTTGGCCGATGCGGTCGACAGCCTGTCGAAGGTGATGGACACGCTCCCGGACAACTTGAAGCCCTCGCTCGACGGCGTATCACGGTTGTCGACGACGATCGGCTCCCGTGACAGCGCGTTACGTGATCTGCTCGGGCACGCGAACTCGGTCACCGGTGTTCTCGGCGAGCGCAATCAGAATCTCACCGCGCTGATGACCAATGGCGGATCCTTGTTCGCGGCGCTCAACGACCGAGCACAGGTCATTCGGGCGCTGCTGACGAACGTGAAGACCGTCAGCGACGAACTGCGCGCCTTGGTCAAGGACAACACCGCGACCACCGCGCCGATGCTCGCCGAACTGGACCGGGTCGTGGGTCTGCTCAACACGAATTATGACAACATCAACGCCGCGATTCTCGGGCTGCGCCCGTATGTCGGCCAGCTCGGCGAGGCGGTCGCCAGCGGACCGTTCTTCGGCGCACTGCTGCAGAACATCGCGCCGGCGAACCTCAATGGGCAGCAGCCAGGAAGCCCTGGACAAGGCAGTCACCGATGAAATCCTTGCGCGCGGGTATATCCCGTATTCCGTTGCCCGGCCGGATCCTGGCCGTCCTGATCGCCGTGGCTTTGGTGACCACTGCCGCGACGTGGTGGGTGCCCAACCGTTCGACGGTGCGTATCACCGCATTCTTCACCAACTCGGTGGGGCTCTACCCGGGTGATCGGGTGACGCTGCGCGGTGTTCCGGTGGGCGAGATCGATGACATCACACCGGTCGGCGATCGCGTCCGAATCACAATGCATTTCGACATATCACATCCGGTCGCCGGCGATACCCATGCCGTCATCGTCGCCCCGACCTTGGTGTCTGGTCGATACATCCAGCTCACACCCAAACGCGGCAACGAGCCCGTACTCACCGACGGCGCGGTGATCCCGCTCGAGCGCACCGCAGTACCGATCGAATACGACCAGATCAAGCGTCAAGTCACCGATCTGGCCACCCAGCTCGGGCCCAAGGACGGCGACCCTACCGGGACTCTGACCCGGTTCACCGACGCGACCGCCAAAGCGTTGCAGGGCAATGGGGCAACGCTCAATCAGACACTGGTGAATCTGTCGCAGGCGATGCGGACCCTTGCCGACGGCGGCCCGGATCTGTTCGCGACGGTCCGGAACCTGCAGGCCGTCGTTTCGGCTCTCGCCGCCAACGACAACCAGGTCCAGGCCTTTGCCAACCAGCTTGCCGGGGTATCGAATCTGTTGAACGACAATCGGACTCAGCTGGCTGCGGCCCTGCAGTCCCTCCAGGCGATGCTGCCGCAGATCCGGACGTTCGTCGCCGACAACCGCGACGCGCTGACCAAGAATGTCGGGGACTTGACCCATATCACGCAGTTGCTGGTCGACCGTGAGGACGATCTCGCCCAGATTCTGCATCTCGGGCCGACGGCGATCGACAACTTCTACAACATCTACGATCCGCAGTCGCACTCGTTGACCGGCAATCTGGCGCTACCGGACTTCCCGGATCCGATGTCGCTGATCTGCGCGCTGCTGACCACGGTGAACGCGCCTCGAGAAGAGTGCTCGCGCGCGAGCGCGCACTTCGGGGACCTGTTCGGCGCGGCCGCTCGGGCGGCCATGGGCGGCGCGGCACCCGCTCCGGCGCCCAGTCCGACCGGCGGACTTCCTGGATTGCCGCCCGGATTGCCGGCCATCCCCGGCCTGACCGACATACTCATTCCGGGAGCAGGACGATGACATCCTCCACCATGTTGCGCGCGGGCGGCGTGCTGCTCATGAGCGCGTTACTGACAGCCGGGTGCCGGTTCGACGGCGCCAACTCGATTCCATTGCCGGGCAATGCGATTCATGACGCTGCCTATACCGTGCAGGTCGAGTTGCGTGATACGCAGAATCTGGTGGCGAATTCATTCGTGAAGGCCGACAACGTCACCGTCGGCACGATCACCTCCATCGCGGTGCGTCACAACATCGCGGTGGCCACCCTGAAGCTCGACAAGGGTGTGCGCCTGCCCGCCACCGTGAAAGCGAGATTGGCGCAGACCAGTGTGCTCGGCGCCCAGTATCTCGAACTCACCACGCCCGGTGACGCATCCGGTGGCGAACAACTGCGCGACGGGGACGTGATCCCGCTGTCGGCGAGTTCGGAGTACCCGGCGACCGAGGAGGTGCTCGCCGCCTTGTCGCTCGTGCTCAATGGCAGTGGCCTACAACAGATCCGGACCATCATGTCCGAGCTGAACCAGGGTTTCGCCGGTCACGAGGACGCGATCAATCGATCGTTCAGCCGCCTGGCCACATTCGTCGACGGCCTGGATGCCCAGCGCGACGACATCGTGCGCGCCATTGACAGCCTCGACGCGTTCTCCCAGGAACTCGCCCGGCAGAAGGACACCCTCGGCAGCGGGATCGAGCAGATCCAACCCGCGCTGAGCATCCTCGGCGAGCAGAAGACACAGCTGGTATCGATGCTCGACCGAGTCGGTGCCTTGGGTCAGCGAGCGACGCAGGTGCTGCGGTCCAGCAGCGCCGATCTCACCGCGGAGCTGCACAACCTCGAGCCGGTCGTGAGCCAACTGGCCGCGGCCGGGTCCGATCTCACCGGCTCCCTGCTCGTCGCCGCGACCTTCCCATTCCCGGTCACGGTCGCCGACAAGGCCATCAAGGGCGACTACGTGAATCTGTTCCTCACCCTCGACCTCAGCGTCGAGACCATCCGCGACAAGATCATCGGCAGTATTCCGCTCGGAGACCTGATTCCGATATCCAACCGGGCGGTCGATCCGCTGATCGCGCCGACACAAACAGGTCCCGCCGGCCAGCCCGCGCCCGTGAACGCCGACCAGGACGGAGGCCGGTGATGAAGACCCGCTTGATCAAGGGCCAGCTGATCGTATTCGCGCTGCTCGCGACCGTCAGCCTGGTTTACGGCGCGATCAACTACGTCGGCATCCAACGCGTTACCGGGATCGGAACCTATACGGTGACAGCCGATTTCGCCGATGCCGGTGGGATTTACGAATCCGCGACGGTGACCTACCGAGGCGTCGAGGTCGGCCGGGTCACCGGCGTGGATCTGAACAACGGCACTGTCCGGGTCCGGATGCAGCTGCGCAGCGGCTGGCATATTCCGGCCGCGGCGGCGGCCGCGATCAAGAGCACGTCCGCGATCGGCGAGCAGTACGTCGACCTGATTCCGGCGGACGAGCGAGGCCCCTACCTTGCGGACGGCTCGGCGATTCCCGAGTCACGAACGACCGTGCCCATCCCGACGAGCAAGGTGCTCGATGATACGCAGGCCCTGCTGGCCAGTGTGTCCACCGACTCTCTGCATGTCGCGCTGGACGAAACCTTCCAGGCGGTCAACGGCACTGGTCCAGCACTCGCTTCATTGATCGAGTCCTCGGCGAAGTTCCTCGATCTGGCCCAAGCCGATATCGGGTCGACCATCACCCTGATCAACGACGCGGAACCGTTGCTGCGCACCGGTAACTCTGTGCGCACCGAACTCCGTTCCGCGGTACGGGATCTGGGTTCCTTCACTGATCAGCTCGTGCACAGCGAAGGCGACCTTCGCGGCGTGCTCGACCAGGGGCCCTCCGCCGCGGACACCGTTGCGGGCACACTCACGGACCTGAGCACACCGCTGCCGACCATGCTTGCCGATCTGCAGACGGTTGGTCAGGTGCTGCGTGTCAACGTTCCCGGACTGCGCCAGATCCTGGTGGTCTACCCGGCTCTCGCCGCGGCTGTCGATTACAGCGTGGTGGGCGGAGGATTCCAGACCGACGGCAATCTGCTCGCGCCGGCCGCGGCGCTGGACGTCAAACTCGGCAATACCCTGAACCCGCCACCGTGTACCGAGGGGTACCAGGCAACGCAACGACGCGACCCGTCCGACACCGGCCCGGCCGCGGTCCCGCGCGACAACTACTGCAAGGTCGCCCCAGACGATCCGAAGGCTATTCGCGGTGCCCGCAACACACCTTGCGCCACCGATCCGTCCGTCCGTACCGCGGATGTTGCCAACTGCCCGAAGGGCCTGCCGTCGATCTGGCCGGAAATGCTTGCGCACCCCGGTGATTCGGAGCCGGTGGCGGTACCGAGGCCGGCGGCACCGGCTGCGCCCGCGCATCCCGAGCCCGCCGCCGCACCGCCAACTGCCGCGCCGGCCGCACTGGCCGTGCCGTACGCCGAAGGCGACGGCACCTTCCGAGGCCCCGACGGTCTCACCTATGTCTTCGGGCTGTCGGCCCGTAATGCCGCCTACGGAGAGGAGAACCAGGGATGGCAATCATTGCTGATCAAGTAGAAGCCGATCGAGAAGCTCCGGCGCAAGCCCCGAGTCGGGGGGAACTCGACGCCGGCCGAGCGGAATCGCCTCGGGGGCCATCGAGGCCATGGCTCGCGTGGGTGGTCGTGCTGTCGACTATCGCCGTACTGGTTCTGGCGGGTGTGAGCGTGAAGTTCGGGCTCGATGTCCGCGATAACGCCCGTGCCGACGAGCGCGATCACGCGGCGCTGGCAGCCGCGAATCGCATTGCCGTGCAGCTCGTCACCCTCAATCACTCTTCAGCCAAACAGAACCTCGACGCGATAGCCGCCGACTCGACCGGATCGTTCCGCGACCAGTGGAACAAGATCTCCGGCAATTTCGCCAGCGTGCTGCAGAACGCCAAGGTCGAATCCACCGGTGAGGTCAAGGAATCCGGCCTCGCCGATATCGATGACGCGCACGCCACCGTGCTGACCGCGGTCACCTCCACGGTCAAGAACACCGAAGCCCCTGAGGGACAGCAGCGGGTCTACCGCATGAAGATGACCCTCGACCACTCCGACGGCCGCTGGCTCGTCTCGAACGTGGAGTTCGTCGCATGACCACCGACACCGCAATCGCCGACATCGAGGACCTCGGTGTGGCAGCTACCGCGATCGATGCGGAAAACGACAAGCAGCACGAGGAATCGCCAGCCGGCGGGACGCAGTCGGGCGAGCGAGTCGGGATTCGTCGCCGGATCCATCGGCTGTCGACGTTGAGCCGCCGCTCGGCCATCGCGACCCTCTTGGTACTCGGACTGCTGGTGGGGGCGGGGACGGTGACCACGATCGTCTTCGCCCGGAGCGCGGCGGAGCACGGTGCCACCGTGGCAGCGACGAGCGCCGCGCGCGAGTCTGCGCAATCGCGTATCCCCAAGGTGCTTTCCTACGACTTCAACACCATCGACACCGAATTCCCTGCTGTAGCACAAAATCTCACCGGAAAGTTCCGCGACGACTACGCAAAGCTCGGCACGAGTGTGATCATTCCTGCCGCACACCGCGATTCGATCGTCACGAAGGCCACGATCGTCGGCGCCTCGGTGGTCTTCGCCGACAGCGACAAAGTGACGTTGCTGTTGTTCCTGAATCAGGAGACCACCAGCACCAAGTACCAGGGGCCGCGGCTGGACGGCAGCCGCATCCGGGTAACCATGGCCGATGCTGCGGGGACCTGGCTGATCTCCGACATGACACCCGTCTGACAGTAACCCGGAAAGGAATTCATCATGGGCGTGAAGGTCATGACCGAGGGTGTTACCAAGTCCTTTGGTTCACAGCGAATTTGGCAGGATGTCTCACTGACGCTGCCTTCGGGTGAGGTCAGCGCGCTGCTCGGCCCCTCGGGTACCGGTAAATCCGTCTTTCTGAAGTACTGGCCGGAATCGGACGGATTGAATCGGGCCATGCCAGCGGCGGCGATGTCGACGCGCACGGAACCACCATCAGGCCCATTCTCGGACCCGCGCTCGATGGCACGCTGCCCGGCAACGAAACCATCGCCGATGGGCGGGGCGGATTTGTCAGGGCCGTCGGCTCGATGCAATTCCTGCCGAGCACGTGGGCCGCCTGGGGCAGGGACGGTGACGGTGACGGTTACGCCGATCCGAACAATGTGTTCGACGCGGCCCTGGCCGCAGGGCGATATCTGTGCGCGGGCGGCACGGACCTGCGCGATCCGGACCTGGAGTTACACGCCGTCCTGCGTTACAACAACTCGATGTCCTATGCCTCGGATGTGTTGCGCTGGTCCGCCTTCTACGGGGCAGGTGGCGGTATACCGCTGCCGTCGGCCCTACCGGCTCCACTGCCGTTCCCGCAATCCGACGCCGACCAACCGCAAACGGACGCTACCCAGCCCGCGCCGGACTCCCAGTCGGCCGAGCCGGAAACTCCGTCGGAGCCCGAACCCCCGGTGCAACAGCAGCCGATGATCATCATCCCCGGTCTGCCGCCGATTCCCTGCGGAATCCTGTGCCCGCAACCGGCTGATCAACGCTGACGGACACGGGTGGCCGCTTGACCGGGTAACCCGATATGAACTACGGTTTTAAATCTATATTAGAAGAAATTTGCTGAGAGCTGGGTTCGATGATGAGCGGTGAAAGCGATGGTTCTACGTCTCCGTTGCCGGAGCGCGAACGGGATGCGGCCAGGGAGTTGGCGGCCGACTTGTACAACGCCTTGGCGGCGGGGGATCGGGAGCGATTGGTCGCCCTGCTGCACTCTCGATTCGAAGGACGGACCACCGAGGGGCTCCCATTCGAACTCGGCGGTGTCTATCGCGGGCCCGACGCGATGCGACGGGATTTCTGGGGTCGCGTCGCCAAGCACTACACGGCTCGGGCGGTGCCAACGCAATTCAACTGGCTCGACGATGGGCGCCTCGCGATCACCGGCCGCTATACCGGCAGCGCACGGGTCGGGCACGGCAAACTGGACGCGGAATTCATCCACATTCTGACATTTACGCAGGGCCGGATCAGCGGGCTGATCCAACTCACCGACAGTGAGCGATGGCGTGCGGCCCTGACCCCGGACAGTGGTTTGCGCGCGGTCGAGTTCTCGGTGACGCACGGGATAGCCGTTCTCCGGCTGAACCGGCCGTACCATCGCAATGCGATCGACCAAACGATGGCCGACGATCTGTATGAGGCCGCGCAACGTTGCGCCGCGCGATCGGACCTGCGGGCTCTGGTGATACTGGGCAATGGCCCGACTTTCACTGTTGGGGGAGACATCACGGTCTTCGCCGACACCGAACCGGCGGAGCTGTCGACAACGCTGCGGCGGATGGTGACGCCGTACCACGAAGCCCTTCGGATCTTCGCTGAATTGCCGGCGCCGGTCGTGACCGCCGTCCATGGCTCCGTTGGCGGTGGTGGGCTCGGCATGGTCTACTGCGCCGATGTCGCGCTCGCCGCGGAAGGAACGAAGTTCGCGACGGGATTCTCGGCGCTGGGGCTGTCCGGTGACGGCGGCACCTCGTGGTACCTGCCCCGCCTGGTCGGGATGCGCCGGGCGCAGGCGCTGTATCAGGGCCGCGTCCTCGATGCGCGCGAAGCCCGCGAGTGGGGCTTGATCTCGGATGTCATCGACCCCGAACAGCTCGAGCAGATCGCGCTGAACCGGGCCGAAACCCTCGCGGCCGGACCGACGCGTGCCTACGCGGAAGTCCGTGCCCTGCTCCGGAATTCCGAATCCTCGACACTGTCCGAACAGCTGACCGCCGAAATCGACGCACTGGCTCGCACCGCGGCGACGGTGGACGCAGCCAGGGCGGTGCGCAGCTTCATCACGAAATCCAAGCCCACCTTCGAGGGCAGGTAACGTTGCTGGACACCGAAGCCGGACGGGCAGAACAGATTCGGACCTGGCTATCGGAGCGTGCCGACGTGAACGGTGCGCTGCGGATCGAGCGCATCGGCTTCGGCCAGTCGAACATAACGAGCTTGATCAGCGACGAGTCGGGAGCCGGCTGGGTACTGCGCGAGCCGCCGCCGGGCGGACACGACCCGACCGCGCACAATGTGCTGCGTGAGGCGCGGATCCTGAACGCACTGGCCGACACGGGTATTCCGCTCCCAACGGTGATCGGTATGGACGGACCGGGTGCCCCAGCAGCAGCGGACGGTGATAACGCACGGCGATTATCGACTGTCGAATATGCTCGTCGACTTCGGCCGGATCACCGCGGTACTCGACTGGGAACTGGCGGCTCTGGGTGATCCGCTGGCGGGTCTGGCCTGGCTGCTCGACGACTGGCGCGGTCCCGACGAGCCGCGGATCATCATGCCGAGCCCGACGCGCGCCGGTGGCTTCCCGAACCGGGCGGAACTGATCGAGATGTATTGTGCGGCAACCGGTCTGAATGTGGATTCGATCGACTACTATCGCGCTTTCACGCATTGGCGGGCGGCGACATTGCTGCAAGGCGTTCTGCTACGACGCCGATCGGGAGCCATGGGCGAACACAGTTCGCTCGACCTCGTCGAGCTGGATTCGACCATCGGCTATCTGCTCGAGGAGGCGGCCGTATTGATCCACGGCGGGCGCCCTGGCAGACACCGGAAAAGCCATGGAGATTAACAGTGAAGCCGGAAGACGAGTACACGCATCCGGTCGGGACCGAGCCCAACTTCAATGAATCCATGTACTTCCATTTCCACTCGCCGGGGAATCGGATCAGCGGATTCGTGAGATTGGCCAACCGCCCGAACGAGGGCCGTGGCGAGCGGACGGTATGCCTCTACCTGCCTGATGGGAGCGTGGCCTTCGGATTCGCGCGGCCCGAGGCGACGACGAACGAGAAGATGTCAGGCGCCGGTCTCGAGTTCCACGTCGAAGAGCCGTTCACCACACTCCAGGCCACCTTTCGCGGGGAGGTGAACCTTCTCCATGTCCCCGAAATCCTTTCCGACCCACGCAAACTCGCCAGCACGCCGCTGGTCGAGTGTGTTGTGGGTCTGACCTTCACTCGACTCTGCGAACCCATGCGCAGAACTTCGATGGCGACGGTCCCGCTTTCGCACCGAACCACTACGAGCAGATCATGGCCGTCGCGGGGGCGATCACCGTGGACGGCACCGTGTTCGAGATCGCCGGCGCCGGATTGCGCGATCACTCGTGGGGCCCGCGATCATGGCAAGCGCCATGGTTCTATCGCTGGCTGCACGGATCGAGTCCGCAGTTCGGTTTCATGGGCGCGTTCTTCGACAAGGTCCTCGTCGCCATCCGCGCGGTGGGCGTCTACTTCCCCGATCTGCTCATGACGCACGGGAATACCCGTTGCGCGTCGCCGCCGTTCGTCCCTGGCGTGGAAGTGTCCGTGTCGTTGTCTCCGCACCTGCCGGAGGTGCCGTATCCCAGGGCGATGAGGTGGTGGCCTTCTGCCCGGAATTGGGCGGGTACGCGGAATTCGTTGCCGCCGCTCCCGAGATGGTTACTGTGAAGCCGCCCGAACTCGATTTCGGCGAGGCCGCCGGATCGCCGGCGAACTTCCAGACGGTGCACTTCGCGATGACGTGCCGTACGGACGTCCATCCAGGTCAGAGCGTACTCGTTCTCGGTGCGCCGGCGGCGTCGGCACCGCCGCGATCCAGATCGCAAAGACACTGGGCGCCACCGTGATCGCGGTGGCGCGTCGGCAAGGTGTCGCACAGCAACTCGCCGCGCTCGGCGCTGACCATGTGGTTCCACTCGTGCCGGATGGGCCCAGCGGGTTCGTGACATCACCCACGGGGTAGGGGTGGATCACGTGCTGGATCCGATCGGGGGGCTGCATTCGATGACACGATCCGGGTGCTCGCGAGCGAGGGAAACCTTCTCGTCATCGGATTCGCGTTGGGCGAAGGGATTCCCGCAGTCGAGGTCAATCGGTTAACATATCGGTCGCAGGGGTGGCGTGGGGGAGTACATGCGCTCTCGCCCTTCCGCTTTCGCGGAGTCGATGGCTGCCCTGAGCGACTTGGTCGCGTCAGGATTGCGGCCAAATGTGAGCGTGCGCTACTCGTTGACCGACGCAGGCGCCGCGTTGACCGCGCTCGAACAGGGATCGATCACACCTTGCCACTGGCAATGGAAGCAATGGGTTCCATATGGCTCCTTGTCCGGAGCCGACTGTCCACTGCCGCCAACCACCCGCCAAGCGCTCAGTTCCGGACCTTGCTCATGCGGTAGCCGGGGCAGTATTCATGGGTGCAAATCAATTGACGCAGGGTTGGACGGATCTATGGCGGTCCTGGCCGGTGACGGCCGATCCCACGACAACGGCTCCGATAGGCCCAGACCGCACCGATACCGGTCGTGCCTGGACTATCTGAATCTGGTGCGGTGCAGCAGCCATCGGCCGCCGAATACGGCGATCACCAGGTGGGCGGCCAGACCGATGCCTGCGACGGCGAGTCCGACCATGCTGCCCAGCCACAGGTGCGCGGCGATGCCGAGGATGATCAGTGGTAGTGCGATAACCCGCACCGCACCGACGGCCCGGCCTGTTGGGTGCCTCATCCGACCGTGTCCGGCTTGATGGCGGTGACATAGCGGATCCACGGGTGCAGATCTCCCGAGGTGATCTGCCCGAAGCCCGAGTCGGCGATCATCGGTTCGAGCAGGTGGATCGGATTGTGTTCCATGGCTGGGCCGGTCAGCGCGCCGACGAGATGTCTGCCGATCGGATTCGCCGGTGGCCGGAATTCGCCGATCAGTAGCCGTCCGCCCGGGCGCAGCACCCGTCGCATCTCCCTCAATGCCGTCGCCCGCAGATCCTCGGGCAGGTGGTGCAGCATCAAGCAGTTCGCTACCACGTCGAACGAATCATCCTCGGCGGTCAGCGATTCGGCGACGCCGACGGCGTAGGTGCAGTTCGGTTCGACGGTGATCCGGCGGGCCCGCTCGAGGACCGCCGCGGATGGATCCAGGCCGACCACTGTTGCGGCGACCGAAGCTAGCCGGCGGGTCAAATAGCCTGTGCCGCAACCGATATCGAGGACCCGATCGCCGGGACGGGCGCCGCTCAGCTCGGCGAGGCGGCGGTAGACGCGGCCACGACGTCCGCCGAAGAGCACCGCACCGAAAACGTCATAGCTGCGTCCGTGATCGATGGTGAGTCCGGCGGTGCCGGGGTTGGGATTGTGATGCATCAGATGTCCGAGCCTCATGGCCACTCCTTAACTTAGTGACGACTAAGATGCTCGTAACTTAGTTGCTACTAAGTTAATGTGCAAGAGTCGATACGATGAGGTCATGGCTCGCGCATCCTCGACGCCCGCAGATCCGCGGCGCACCCGCCTCAGTGCCGCCGACCGGCGCGCGTCGATCATCGACGCCGCCACTGTGGTCTTCGCCGAGTCGGGGTTCCAGCGCAGCACCATGGCTCAGATCGCGGCGCGGCTCGGCGTCACCGAGCCGGTGCTGTTTCAGAACTTCGGCTCCAAAACGGGGCTCTACGCCGCTGTCGTGGCACACGCCTCCGGACAGATGTCGGCAATGATGCGCGCCTTTGCCGCCGAAACGGATTCGGTCGCAGGTCTTTTGACGCACCTGCTCAGTCCCGGCCACATCGACGAACTGCACGCCCCGGGTTCACTCGGGGTGATCTTCGCCGACGCGATGACCCTGACCGCCGAACCTGCCGTCGAACAAGCCGTCCGCCAGCACATGAGCGCCCTCGCCGACGCCCTGGCCGAAGTCGTGTTCCGAGGGCAGCGGGCGGGCGAACTCCGTTCCGACCTCGACCCGGACGCGGCCGCCTGGCTGATCCTGTCCTTCCTGGCCGCCCATCGCTTCCGCAGCACGGTCATGCCCGACCGGCAGCGGCTCGAAGACCACATCGCCGCCATGACACTGCGCACATTGGTGGAACCAGGCTCACAGCCGTGACCAGGCAACGCCGGAGGCGGGAACCGGCCACTACGCCTGCGGCCTGAAACCACGGAAACTCAATCGGGAGCTCGTGTCGCGTTAAGCCAGCTATACGCCTGTCTCGAGAAGTGCATCCACGCGACCCGCGATTCGGTGAGCATCCCTTCAAAGACTCACTCCTGCCCGCCGGATTCCCCACGGGCACACCCGAAGACGCCCTCGAAACCGCCTCCGGCCTCTACCTCAACGAACCCGCCACCAAGACTTGACCCCGACGAACCTACGAGTGACACCACTAAGCTCGCGGAATGACTCGAGCGCTCATCCTCGGCGGCACCGGAGTTATCGGTCGGGCGATCGCGCTCCATCTGGCGACCGCAGGTTGGCATGTTCGAGTTACCGGGCGCAACCCTGGCAATATGCCGAGCGAACTCATCGCAGCGGGCGTGCGATTCGTCGCGGTCGACCGCTGCGATCGTCGCCGACTGCACGCCGTCCTCGGAAGCGGGCTCGATCTACTGGTCGACTGCGTCTGCTACACAGGCGGCGATGCGCACGTGCTCGTGGAACTTGCGCACCACGCGACCTCGACTGTCCTGATGTCGAGCAAAGCCGTATACGTCGACGCCGAGGGAAATCACGCCAACTCCGAGATAAAACCAAGGTTTGACGGTCCGCTCCATGAATCAGCATCTGTCATGCCGCCTGGAGACCTCGACGACAACTCCCGAGAAGGCTATGGCGCGAACAAGGTCGCAGCCGAGAATGTCGCACTCGACAGCGGTTTACGGATCAGCGTCCTCAGACCCTCTTTGGTTCATGGCATAGGCGCGCGTCGGCCACGCGAGTGGGTTTTCGTCAAGCGCGTACTCGACCGACGACCGGCTGTGCTGCTGGCGAATCGCGGTGCGGGGGTCATCCATACCACGGCGGCAGCCAATATTGCGGCACTGGTGGAGACCGTCGCCCGGCGGCCCGGGGCCCGTATTTTGAACATCGCTGACCCCGATTACCCCACCGCGGCGGAGATCTCCAGAATGATCACTCACCATCTGGGATATCGATGGGCGGAAGTACCGCTACAGACGGCTGAACACCCGACACTCGGGGCGACGCCGTGGGACACGCCTGACCCGGTCACCCTCGACACCGGTGCCGCGGTCGCCCTCGGTTATCAGCCGGCTGGCAATTACGCGGACACAGTTCGCGCACAAAACGATTGGCTTGTTTCGACCGCGCGAAGCGACGACCCAGCTCAACTCCTGCCGCAGCCCGACGACCGGTATTTCAGCCGATTCTTCAATTATCCAGAAGAAGACCGATACTTCGCCCAACACCTCCGTGCGTTGTCTCAGCTGTAACGCGCAAGATGAACATCCCGAACCCTATCCTGTTACCCGGGCGTACGGACTCCAGCCGATTCACCCAGTGCACCGATCGCACCGCATTACAATCGGGCGCACACCAAATCGGAATGTGGTGTGCGGCAAGGTCAATGGGTGGACCTCGGAGTGGGGAACATCGACGACTGGTATCAGGATCGTGCTCATCGAGGTGATCTCGATCCCCGCTACGACTTCGAGAACGACGACGTACGTGACCCGATTCAATTCGGCGAACTGCCGCAACGTGAATGGGCGATCCAACCGGCTCGACCTCGATGCCGAACACCTACCATGGCGAGCACCAGCCGGCAGGCGTACGTGCGCCGCTGGTTGACGGAGAACCCGAACGGAAGCAACTTGACGTGTAGGGATTCGGCGCACGGATCAGGGTTCACGGCGGTCACCAAGAAGATGGTTTCGGACGTCGCCGAAACATGCATGGTAAGCCAACCGGGCAAAAACTTGTGAAGAAGGCCAAAATGCGGAAGCAGGTGCAGGCGGTTCGCGACTTGCGGCGGAGGCCCACGCTGAGTGTCGTCTCCGCCCCGATGCCGTGTGCGGCTTGCGATTTCGTGCCCGACAACTTGACTGGTCGTTGTCGGTGCGGTTGACGATGCACTGAATAGCGCCAAGTCGCGACCGAGCCGCCCACGCCGGGGGTGTTCACCTACAAGTCGCTGGCAGGTGGTCGGCGTCGGGGTGACGATGATCTCGACGGCGGCTTTGGCCGCGTGGACTGGGCACCCTTCCGATTGCGCCGCGGACGCCATCCGCCGATTCGGCTCAATTCGCTGGAGCCACGCGGAGTTTGGGATCGGCGCCGGGTGAGTGCAGCGGGGTGAGCACGGTGTCCGGGTACACGACTTTCGTGCTGGTCCAACGGAAGTATTGCTCCCGGGTAGCGGAATACCGACGCCAGCTGGCGATCCGGTCATCGCCTCGGTCACCTGATTGCTCCAGGTGATCTGCGGGGCGGGCAGTTGACTGCCATCGGCATTCGACGTCTGGATGACTACTGCTTTGCCGTCTTTGATCTGCTGTCCGACCAGCGCGGCCAGTTCTTCGGGGGTGGCTTTGGGGTTGGCTGCCCCGATCGCGCGCCCGATTTCGTTGTTGTAGAGGTCCATTGCTTCACGTTGCGGCGTATTGCCGCCGGTCTTTTCGTGTGCTGTGGCGTATGTTTGCGCCCAGTCCTCACCGAATTGTTGCGACATGAGAGCGTTCCAGTACATGTGCCGATAGGCATCGCCTTGGCCATCGGCCACGGAGTCCGGATACTCCGCCAAGGCGGCATTCCTGGCCAGATCGGGCAGGGTAAGGGCTTTTGAGACGCGCCGACGCCCTGGCTCTGCAGCAGGTTCTCCATGGCCGAGATCTCTTCGGAGGTCATCAGCGAAGGGCTCACGTTTATGCCGTTATCCTTGAGGATGTCGGCTGGCCACCCGACCGGCCAGAGTCTCGGTAGCCCGGTGGAGACATCGGTTTGATAGTCCTCGAGGATTTTCGCGAGCTGAGGATCGTCCGGTTTGACGACGAGCCCTTGCTTCACCCGGTCGGACAGCTTCTCGATTTCCTTGATGTAGATCTCCGCGCCTTCCTGGTCTGCTCTTTGCACGAGCGTGAAGGCGGCGGAGATGAAGTTGTCCAGACGCCGGGTGACGATTTCCTTCGCAACTACCGCGACATCACCGAACGGGAAGTAGTCGCTATAGGTTTCGGCGTTCGATGTCCGGGATTTGACGTGGCCGTCCTCGGTGACGAACAGGTCCCATCTCGAGTCCTCGGCTTCGGCTTTGCGGGTCCGGATCGCCGAAATATTGGTTTCCAGGGTCGAGACCAGGGAGCTGAGTTTCGACGCCATCTGTTCGATGACGTCGGAGGTCTGAATCGTGTCGGTGCGGTCCTCTTGGCCGCGCCGTCGTGCTGCGTCACCGGCTGAACTGTCGAAGTAGTCGTCGGACTGCTCTATCGCGTTTCCCGCTGCGGTGGCCTCGGTCTCGATGAACTTGTAGGTCTCGTTCATCATGTCGACAACCTGACCGAGATAGCGCAGATCCCAGCCGAGCACCTTGGATATGGTCAGCGAATTGTCATCCGCGATCGCTAGCCCCCCAGTTGCTTGAGTTGGGTAGCCCAGTCGGCATCTGTCTGCTCATAGACACCCGCGGCGGTCTCCACGTTGTCGCAAAAGCTGCTCAGGCGGCGATTGTGGTAAGCCAGCACGGTGTCCAGCGCCTTCAGTGATTCCTCGACTTTGACGGCGAGGTTCGAACCGGCCATCCGCTCGCGAGCCAGATCACGGCTCACCTTCGCGATCGGGGTCTTGGTCGTGATCCTGCCCGCGTTCATGCGCACGGTCGTGGCGAGTGCGCGCATCTTCACGGGGTCGACGTTCATCTGGATTCCTCGAACAGTTGCACGGCTGCGGCTTCGGCGTTGCCCAGTGCGGCACGGTGACGATCGATAATGAGGTCGGCCAGGTGCTGAGGGCCGTTGTCCATCGCATAGTCGGCGATGTAGAGGTCGGTGATCCGACCACCGGCGTCCGTCTCAATGCTCACGCTGCCGTCTCTGGAACGTGCGGAGCCGCGCACCGCCGCGAGTCGCTCATTAATCTGCTGGATCTCGAGCATTCGCTCATCGCTATTCATCGCTGTTCCCCCGTCGAGTGCCGCTTCCCGAGAGCCTACCTAGATCGGGCTTCGGCTACTGCCCGGGGCCTTCACGGTGCCTCGCACGGTCGCGGCAAGGCCCATACGACACTCCGTATTTACTCCGTATTTTCAGCCGAATCCGGCCGAAACCGATGCGGCGCAGCACGATTCAATAGAAGATAGCTATGAGCTATTCATGCTGGTAGAAGTATGTAAGCGAAGAAGATCGCAGAGAGCCGAATCCTGTTGTGCCAGAAGCAGAAGTTCTACCATTGAACTGCCGTCAGCCAGCCTCAAGGGGAGTAACTACGCGGGATGGCCTCGTGCGTTGTCGCACACTTCTCCGAACGAAGCGCCGCTCTTGGTGGCCGCCTGCGATGTGGTGAGTAATGATCGAGCGGTGTCCGGCCCCGGGCGCTGCACCATCGCTGCACCGATTCGAACTGCTCGGTCCGAGTGATGAGATCACGGTGGGAATCTGGATCGAAGTTTGTGGCATCGCCGTTCCAGGTCAGCAGGTATGCCATCGCTGCAGGGTAGGAGAAGCCGGTATCCAGTGACGCCTACTTCCTGATCTGCACTCCCGGCGTCCACGGCTGCGAGAGCTCGAGCGTCACCGTCGCTGCGCGATCCGAATCACCATGGAGCCCAGGGGGCTTGACGCATTGATGCCAGAAGATCGGCTCCAACCCGACGCCGGGTGACAAAGCGGTGGTAACACCTGCGGGCGCGTGTCCTATAGGTGAGCTGAGTCGTCCGGGTGTGAGGACGGCGTCGCTGGGCAGCGGGGTTGCGTTGCCGCATCAAAGCAGGGGATCAGCATTATGCAAGCAGTAGCCTCCGTCCTTGTTCTGGTCTGGATGGGCATGGTCGTCGTCGCCCTCATCGGCCTCCTTCGCGGGCGCCTGCGCTGGGCGCGCATCGGTAGCCGCAAAGCGGCGGGGTGGCTGTTGGCTGCCTCGCTTCCGGTTTTCGTGGTAGCGGGACTGGTTGCGCCGAAACAGGATTCGACACCCGCTCCCACATCGGCAACAGCCTCCAGCGCGGCACCGACCACCACATCAGTGCCGGTTTCAACACCCACCACGACTGCGTCGACATCCGCCACGACGACCGTCGCGCCGACCTCCACCATCGTGGCGGTGCCCTCGCCGGCCACGACCGTCGTTCCGGCGCCGCCGCCCACGCAGGCGGTTGACGCTCTGACCGTTGTCCCCGCACATCCGGTGATGCCGGTCGCGCCCGCGCCTGCCACGCCTTCGGTGGCAGCTCCTGCGAAGTCTGTGACTGCTGGCGCGTTCTGCAGCCCGGCGGGAGCGACCGGTACCAGCAAAACAGGCAAGCACATGGTGTGCGACGTAGCCAGTGACGGGCGATTGCGGTGGCAGCAAGGATGAGCGCAACCGACCTGTCCACGCTGGAGGTTCCGGTCGAGCTGCGCGAGTTCACCGCCGCCGTCGATGCGCCCGCCTACATCCATGCGCATCGAGTTGATATCAATCACCAATGGTGGGCAAGAGAATTCGCCGCGCAGGGTCTTCCCGACCTGTTGCTGGCCTCGCCGATAAACCGTGGTGACCTGTTCGGGCTCGCGGAGCACGCCGTGGCCGATCCCGAGGGCCGCTGCGGTTGCTGTGGAACGCGGTCGCGTGGGGGAGTGGAACCAACGTCCGACACGCCCGCGGCCGCACCACCGCCATGGCGGGTAATTGCGACGGCGCCGGTGAGTTGTTGTGCACCGCAGCGCGTCTGAGCCGCACCCGACCGGGTGAGGCGTACGCGCTGCTGCGACCGGCGAAACGCGATCGGATCTCTAGGGCCGTCGTTCTTCACCAAGTTCCGCTGCTTCGCCGGCGGTGGCGAGCCCGATTACCCCTGCTGCATCCTCGACCAGTGGGTGGCTACTGCCCTGCACCGTGCGGGATGGACCTCACTTCCCACCCACAGACCGTGGTTGGCCTCGGCATACCAGCGCTACAGCGACCTGCTGCGCCGTTGGAAGAATGCCGTCGATGCGCCGCGCTTGGATGTCATCGAACGCTGGATGTTCCACGATGGTGCCGATCCAACGTAGGCCTCGGGTTGTGCCGGTGATTAGCGGTGCGGCACACCGGTGTTCGATTCTCTCTACAACCTCGTGGATTGTGGCGTGTCTGAATGGTTGCGGCACTACAGCCGCCAAGGCGCGCGGTCGACCGGGATGGGGGCGTTCCTTCCTGACCATCAGGCGCGCGGTGCCAAACCCGGCCGCCACGGCCACTGCCCGCGGCACAGTCGGCGGCGTCGTCCTGTCTGGAAGCTGGGATACCGCGACTATGGGTGGCGTGCCACCGTAGTTGGCTTCGTCTCCGAGAGCCCCGACGTCATCCACACTGTGCTTCTTTGATGAAGGCGAAGATGTTCCACCGTACGGGTGGCAAGCCGCAATCGCCGCGGCCGACTAGAGCTCCTTGAGTGCCGCCGCAGTCGCGGAGAGGATGTCATCGGAGAAGTCGACGTCGCTGACGGCTCGCGCCATGGCAATGGCGCCGACCAGCGCGCTGAGCACTAAGCAGGCGCGACGTCGATCGGCAACGGCGTCCGAACTCGGCGTCAACCCGGCGAAAAGCTCGAGATACTGCTCGACTTGATGACCGTAAGCCAGGCGGGTTCGATCATCGGCGCGCGAAATATCTTGAGCCAACCCGGCCACCGCGCATCCAGCCTCGGGATGGGCGCGGTGGGCTTGGCTTAGGTAGTCGTCGACGATCGCCTCGAACGCCTGTCTGCCGCCTTCCTCGGCCGCGCCCATAGTCCGCGCACTTCCCTGGACCAAGGCGCGCTCCACCGCGGCAGCGACCAATTCCTCTCGGGACTTGAAATGTCGGTAGAAGCCACCATGGGTCAGGCCGGCTTCTTGCATCACCTCTGCTACCCCGACGCCGTTGATGCCACTACGACGCATTCGGGTCGCAGCGATGTTGACGATGCGATCGTGGCTTGCCGCCTTGTCGGCCTGCGAACTACCCACGAATAGACCTCCGAGCCTGATCCGACATCAGTCTGATGCCGGCGAACTTAGCATTTACCCTGTGCAGCCGAACGTACGCCATGGCTGTGGCCGTACTCAGGTGAGCCGCTCTGGGTCGTCAATTGGAGTCACCGCCAAGATCGCCGAGGTGATGGCCGAAGCGTGCTTCGAAGTCGGGACCCACTTCGCCTGCTCGACGCCGGATTCGGGCCCCCCTCTGCTGCACAGTGGGCCAGGAGAATGCGTCGAGGAATGCGTCTTGTGTCTGCACCAGATCCTCGGCGGACGGCAGTGTGTTGCGGTTGATCAACCGCTTGGCCTCAGCGAGCGCAGGCTTGTCGAACGACGCGATGCGCCTGGCAAGGTTGTCGACGTAGGCGTCGAGCTCGTCGTCGGGGAACGCGCGGTTCACCCAGCCGTAGTTCTCCGCGGTTGCTGCGTCGAAGTCGTCACTGCCGAGGACGATTTCGAGTGCCCTGGCCCGTCCGACGAGCAGAGGCAGGCGCTCGATGCCGCCACCTCCCGGGAAGACGCCCGCCCCGACTTCGATTTGCGCGAAGATCGCTCGCTCCAGACTGGCGAAACGCATGTCACATGCCAGGGCGATCTCAGACCCCCCGCCGCGTGTGCGACCGCGGATGGACGCGATGGTTATCACCGGGGAGGTGGCCAGCCGTGTCGTGGTGTCGATGAACGTCGGCAGACCAGTCGGCCCGGGCGCCAAGGGGAATTCGGCGAACCGGGAGACGTCGTAGTGATTGATGAAGAAGTCCGGGTCAGCACTGTCGAACACAACGACCCGCAACGTGTCGTCGGACTCGATGAGACCGACGACACGCTGTAGCTCGAGGAGGGTGTCCGTATCCGACAAGTTGATTGGCGGATTGCTGAACGTCACCCTCCAATATCCCGCCGCTGCCTCGGTGATCGTGAACTGGGTCAATGATTCGGTCATCCGAAGGATTCCTTCATTCTCGGGCGCTGCGCACCCCGAAGCGGAGTGCAGCGCAGTTGGCGATCTGCAATCAGGATGATGTGCATCATCTTGATTGTCAATGGACGCCCTTGCGGCGCCGCTCGACCGCCGGGCGTGCGAGTTGGGTAGCGGATTCGGGATCGCTCATCGGTGCAGATGGTGAGGAAGGCTCGCCACTCCGGCGCATCGGCTTCTGTGTTCGTAGGTCCGGTCCACCCGTTCGGGGCTGCCGTCCGCACCAGTAGCGAAATCGGTCGAATCGGCTCGGGCTGATCACGTCGCCGGCATGGGCGGCATGAGGTCCGCCGTTGTCGTCGTTGGGCTGCTCGAGCCTTCGAGATTCGCTATGGCCGCACCCGAATGTGAGTACGTCTCCGGATGTGGCCGCGCCATTGCCCCTGCAAGGGGTTGTGTCGCGGTTGCCCAAGGGATCGTGCCGTGTCGGGCGATGCCCGCCGTAAGTGGTCGGTGTTGCGGCCCATTTGGCGCGATTGACAATCAGGATGATGTACATCATCCTGAGTCTGCCGACGAATCGCGGCCACGTTCAACAGCTGGACAAGCGAGTTGGACTGCGGAGCCAGTGATTTCAACAACTGAGGAGTCCAACATGACCACTGCCACACAATCACTCGGCATCGACGCGGAACGTCTATCGCTTCTTCCGGCGGCTATCAAGTCCGACATCGACGCCGAGAAATACGACGGGGCAGTGGTACTGGTCGCCCGGCGTGGTGAGGTCATTCTCCACGAGGCGATCGGATATGCCGACCGGGCAGCCGGGCGCCCAATGCAACTCGACTCGGTCTTCGTCACGCTGTCCATGTTCAAGACGATGACCAACGCCGCAGTGCTCCAATTCATCGATCGCGGTCAGATCTCCTTCACTACGCAAGTCCGCGAGGTCATTCCCGAATACGCGGCAAACGGCAAGGGCAACACCACCATTGCCGATCTGCTGTTGCACAAGGCGGGGCTGCCCCTGGGCGCGCCTCTTCCACCGGAAGTATTGAGCGACATCCAGGCGACCACTGCTGCTGTGTGCAAGATGGTTCCACAGTCGGTTCCCGGGACGACCATCAGCTATTCGGCGGTGGTCGGACACAGTGTCCTCGCCGAGATCGTGCGCCGAGTGGACGGCGGCAGCCGTACGTTCGGTCGAATCTTGAACGACGACTTGCTCGAACCACTCGGCATGTCCGACACCTCACTCGGTGCTGGGCTGCGGGCAGATCTGGCCGACCGGGCGGTTCCCGTGATCGTCCGTGACCGCGGGTCCGCCCTGTTCGATCCCGCGATGCTGGAGGGTGTCGCTGTCGCTTCGGCGATCGAGGGGGTCGAGATTCCGGCAGGTGGCGCGTTTACTACCGCGACGGACTGGCTCCGATTCGCCGAGGCCTTGCGTCGCGGCGGTGAACTCGACGGTGTCCGCGTGCTGAGTCCGGCAATCCTGCGGCTTGCCACCACAGTGGCGACAGGTGATCTCCCGAACAGTCTGTGGGATTACACCCGCCAACAGCGCGGCTGGCCCGAATTTCCGGCGAACCTGGGACTGGGCTTCTACGTTCGAGGACCCGCAGCCTTCGTCCATGCGTTCGGGCTTCTCTCTTCGCCAGGAACGTTCGGTGGAGTAGGTTCGGGCTCCACGTGCTTTTGGGTCGATCCGGCCCGTGACATCTCCTACGTCTTTCTCTCCGCAGGCCTGATGGAAGACTCGCACAGCTCTGAACGGCACCAGCGTTATGCCGACCTCGTTCAGTCGGCCGTCCTGGACTAGACCCACTGCGGCGAGACTTCCATTTCTCGACGCAGACCTGAAGTGCAATCGATTTCGGCGCTGTTGTGGTGGCGACGTACGACAGCCGCCGCAACCGGTTCCCTCCACACAGTCGTCGATGCATAGATGTCACCCGCTGACGAGAGAAGAAAGACGATGATCAACGCACTCACGATGGACGAGCACCCCTTATTGCTGACCACTTTGGTCGAACGTGCGCAGTTGTTTACCGACGCTGACGTGGTTATGCGCCGGCCAGACGGTCATATCGTGAGGTCCAATCTCGGCGAATGTGCCCGTCGCGCAAGACGTCTTGCGACTTCTCTCGCCGACCTCGGAGTCGCCCCGGGGGACCTGGTGGCCACGCTGCTATGGAATCAAACCGAACATCTCGAGTTGTACTTCGCCGTGCCGGCGATGGGCGCGACCCTGCATACCCTCAATCCACGACTGCACCCAGACGAACTAGCGTTCATCGCTGACGACGCCGGCGACTCGGTACTTGTCGTGGATGAATCGCTATGGGATGTCGCTTCAAGCATTATCAGAACCCACTCCTTCAACCATGTCATCGTTGTCACGTCGGGCGAGCCGGTTCCTGACGGAACGATTGCCTACGAATCCTGCATCGCGACAGCAGAACCAATGGTTTGGCCAGCGGTCGACGAGCGTAGCGCGGCGGTAATGTGCTACACCTCCGGCACAACAGGACGCCCCAAAGGCGTCGTCTACTCGCACCGCGCCCTCGTCCTTCACTCGATGGCCGCAGCGTTGCCGGACGTCGTCGGGATCTCGATGCAAGACACCGTTCTTCCGGTGGTTCCGATGTTCCACGCAAACGCCTGGGGCTTGCCGTATGCAGCCGCACTCGTTGGTGCGTCGATCATCTTTCCCGGACCTCTGCTTGATCCCAAGAACATTCTTGACTTACTGGCGAGCGAGCACGTTACCGTGACCGCTGGCGTTCCCACGGTGTGGATGGACATGCTGGCCGCCCTCGACGCGGATCCGCATCGGTGGGATCTGTCACGACTGAACCGGCTGATCGTTGGGGGAGCTGCCGTTCCACGCTCGATGCTCGAAGGTTACGACAAGCACGGCTTGGAAGTGATTCAAGCGTGGGGGATGACCGAACTGGCGCCCTTGGGAGCGACTTCGCGGCTACCGCGCGAACTCGAGATCGATGACGATCCCGACACTGGTTACGCGTATAGAACTAGGCAGGGCAGGGCTCTTCCGCTGATCGAGATCCGCGCGGTCGACAACGCCGGCGCTGCGATCGATTGGGACGACAGAGCGGTCGGTGAACTCGAAGTACGCGGGCCTTGGGTTGCCCGGGGCTACCACAACGGCAGGGGTGCCGACAGCTTCACCGCTGATGGCTGGTTTCGCACCGGTGATGTCGTACGCATCGATGGACGAGGGAGTATCCGCATCTGCGACCGGGTGAAGGACCTGGTGAAATCCGGAGGTGAATGGATCTCCTCAGTCGACCTGGAAAACCACCTGATGAATCACCCAGCCGTAGCGGAGGCGGCGGTAATTGCGGTCCAAGACCCTCGATGGGGCGAGCGTCCACTTGCGGTCGTGGTGCCCCGAATCGGGCACACCGTCGCACCTGCCGCACTCCGAGAGCATCTCTTGACCGCCTTCGCGAAATGGCAAGTGCCGCAACGATTCGAGTTCGTCTCCGCGATTCCGCGCACGGCTACCGGCAAGTTTCGCAAAACCGCTCTGCGTGAGCAATTCCCAGACTGACCGCACGTCTGTGACGCTGTGGTGCAGCCGAACTGACCGATGGCACTCCTGACCTCGACTCGAGCGGACCAGGCTTCTCCGCTACGTAGAACCGCTTAGCGTACGCCACGGACTCAGGAAGCTGTCGACACCATTCCCAGCCGATACGCCGCTACGGCGCGCTGGCACATCTCGCCACGGTGTTCCGGTGCGGGTGTGCCACCGGATACCGTCGATGAGCTGTCATTTTTCGGCGGGCATCCCGCCTTCTTACCGCAGGGCGGCAACGGTTCCAGCCACCAGTTACAACAAACTCAGCGAGCGCGCCCGCGCCGCCAGCGCGAGCCGTCCGCGAACGAGACCCGCAAGCTGCCCGTGACGCGATGCGCGAACATCTCGACCACGTGCGTCGCGTCCTGCTCGGCAACAACCTATGACTATCGACAGGAACTGGAGGCCCGGTGTTGACCCCGACGAGATGAGTGATTCCAGGCGGTGGGTCCGACCGCCGGTCAGTGGTCGTGGGCGGTCAGTGACCGGTGGACCGGGGCGTTGGTTTTGTCGTTGTGCCAGATCGCGGCGGTGAGCGCAACCAGGCGTTGCAGCATGCGGCCGCAGACACCGGCGACGGTGCGACCGCTGTGGCGTTCGAGGTCGAGCTGGGCCTCGCGGGTCTGGTTGATCGACGCGACTACCTGCCGCAACGGTGATTTCGCCCGGTCTATATGTCGGTCTCCACCCGGGGCGACCGGCGTTACTCTTGAGGTACATCATCGAGAGGTAATAGTGGCGCCTGTCGGCCGTGGCCTGGACGGGATGAATCGGTGTAGTCGATGAGCGACGTCGATCCATTCCCGACGCAACGCGACGTGTCCGGTTCGGTCGTAGCGGAACTCGCGACGGCCGGCTTCGATCACGCCGAGGAGGTCGGCCGTGGCGGTTTCGGCGCTGTCTACCGCTGCACGCAGGGCTCGCTGGACCGCATCGTGGCGGTCAAGGTGCTCACCGCCGATCTCGACGAGGACAATCAGGCGCGCTTCTTTCGTGAACAGCACGCAGCGGGAAGGCTGACCGGGCACCCTAACGTCATCAACGTCCTGCAGGTCGGCACAACCTGTAGCGGTCGTCCCTTCATCGTCATGCCGTACTACCCTCACGGCTCCCTCGACGCGCGGATCCGTCGCAACGGACCGCTCACGCTGCAAGAAGCGCTGCGGCTCGGGGTGAAGATGGCCGGCGCATTGGAAACCGCGCATCGCTTCGGAGTGCTCCATCGTGACGTCAAGCCGGCAAATATCCTCTTCAACGACTACGGCGAGCCAGCGCTGACGGACTTCGGAATCGCCCATATCGAGGGCGGGTTCGTCACCGCTACCGGGATCTTGACCGGTACACCGGCGTTCACTGCTCCAGAGGTGGTGGCTGGCGAGCCACCGAGTCCCGCGACGGATGTCTACGGCCTGGGTGCGACGTTGTTCGCCGCGGTCACCGGTCACGCCGCGTTCGAACGACGCAGCGGCGAGCAGTTGGTGGCCCAGTTCCTCAGGATTACCGCCGAGCCCGTCCCGGCCCCGCGTGATCACGGCATTTCCGAGGATGCCAGCACCATCATCGAAAGTGCCATGTCCAGTGACCCGGTAGGGCGCCCCCCTGCTGCGGAACTGGGAGAACAACTCCAGGCAGTACAACGTCGCCATGGTTTCCCGGTCGATGAGATGGCTCTGTACACGAGATCCGAAGCAGAGCAAGCAGCCGGAATCGCGAAGTCCATCGCTCCAGAGCACGCGTCGCACGCGCGTCGGCCGTCGGAGACGCCTTCGGATTCGGGCCGAACCGGTAGGCTCCCGCTGGAGTTGACCAGTTTCGTCGACCGTCGCGCGGAGCTCATCCAGGCGAAGCACTTGTTGTCGACCTCGCGGTTGGTGACGTTGACCGGGATCGGCGGAGTGGGCAAGACGCGGCTGGCGATCCGGATCGCCACCAATATGCAACGTGGTTTCCCCGACGGCGTCACTTTTGTGGAGTTGGGTGAGCTGCATGACGAGTCGCTGTTGGAAGGTGTCATGGCGGCCGCCCTGGGGTTGCGAGACCGGTCGGCAAGGCCGCTGCACGAGGCGCTAGTCGACTTCCTCACCCCTCGGAAATTATTGCTTGTGCTGGATAATTGCGAGCAGATGGTGGCAGCGATGGCGAAGCTCGCCGAATCCCTGCTTCTCGCGTGTGCTGGTCTGCGGATTCTCGCGACAAGTCGCGAGCCGATCGGCCTGGGCGGGGAAGCGGTACTGCCTATTCCCCCGCTCGCTGTCCCCGATCCCGATCGGCTGCCAGGGCGCCTACCCCGTAGCGACGCGATGACACTGTTCTCCGAACGGGCTGCCGCAGCTGTCGCGGGGTTCGAGCTCACCGAGGACAACAAGGTCACCATCGCCCGAATCTGTCAGCGGCTGGATGGGTTGCCGTTGCCGATCGAGTTGGCGACGGCCCGGTTGCGGGCGATGTCGCCCGAACAGATTCTGCAGCGGTTGACCGATCGGTTCGCATTGCTGACCCGCGGCAGCAGGAGCGCCCCGTCGCGGCAGCAGACGTTGCGTATGTGTATCGACTGGAGCTACGACCTGTGCACCTCGGCCGAACAACGCGTGTGGGCTCGGCTGTCGGTGTTCGCTGGCAGCTTCGAACTCGAGGCCGCGCAATATGTCGGGGGTGATGGCCTTGCGGCAGAGGATTTCCTGGACAAGGTGGCATTCCTCGTCGACAAGTCGATTCTGACACGGCAGGAGTCGGGTCCCGCGGTACGGTTCGGGATGCTCGAGACCGTCCGCGACTACGGCCTCGAGAAGGCTGAGGAGACCGGCGAGTACCGTGAACTTCGCCGCTGCCATCGAGACTGGTATCAGCAGTTCGCGCTGGATGCGGAAGCCGACTGGCTCAGTTCCCGGGAGCTCGAGTGGATAACCAGGTTCGGCCGGGAGCTACCGAATCTGCGGCAGGCGATGGAATTCAGCCTCTCCGACAGTCCCGAAGCCGGAATTCGGATCGCGATTGCTCTCTTCCCCTTCTGGCACTCTCACGGTTCGCTCACTGAGGGGCGGCGCTGGTTGGACCGTTTTCTGGCATGCCAGACGGGGCCGGCTACCGTCGACCGGGCCGCGGCGCTGTGTCTGGGCGTCTATCTGGCCGGAATACAGGGCGACGTCGATGCGATGGCCGCTCCCATGCGCGAGGGGCGAGCACTCACCGAGCAGACGACCGACCTTTTAACCCGCGCACACGTCGATCTCGCCGCCGGACTTCTCTCGCTGTTCCGTGGGAATCCTGCCGACGCACGCCCGCATCTCGAGAAAGCCGTCCAGGGGTACGCCCAGGTGCATGCCGAACGAGGCGTCCCCTTATTCCAGCTCATGGCCGTGGGGGTCTTGGGGTTCACGTACGCGCTGCTCGAGAACACGGAGAAGTCAATCGAATGCTACGAGCGCGCGCTCGTGATTACCGAGGAGCGCGGAGAATCAAGCTTTCGGTCGTACACGCTGTGGGCGCGGGCCATTGTGGTGTGGCGGCAAGGTGATCACACCCGAGCAACTCGACAACTCGGGCAGGCACTGGATGCAGGCCGCAGAGTCCGAGACCGCCTGAACGCGACCCAGTGCCTACAAGCCTTGGCATGGATCGCCGCCGACAGAAACGATGCTCAGCGAGCGGTCGTGTTGACAGCGGCCGCAGAGCAGCTCGGCCAGTCGGTGGGGAGCCCCCTTGTACTCTTCCCGAACCTGCGCGTCTACCAGGACGAATGCGAACGCAAAACCCGACGATTGATGGGTGAGCAGAGCTTCGCGGCGGCTCGCCGACACGGCGCCGCACTCAGTTTCGACGACGCCATCGCCTACGCGCTCGGTGAACGCGTCTCGACAACTCCGACGTCCACCACTGGTGGCAAACCGACCAAACGCGAGGGTGAGGTCGCCGAACTAGTCGCCGAAGGGCTGACCAACCGGGAGATCGCCGCTCGCCTGGTGATCTCGCCGCGCACCGCAGAACGCCATGTCGAGCATCTCCTCACGAAGCTGGGATTGACCTCACGGACACAGATCGCGGCATGGATCGCCGAATCGCGAAACAAGCTTTCCGGCACATGAGCGGACGACCCCGACTTTAATCAGGCACAGCTGAGTCGGCCGGGTTCAAATATGCGTTACGTGGCCGTCAGCGGATCGAAGACGAGACGGCGCACCTAGCGGCCGTCGCTCGGGTCGATTAGGCGAATGATCCGCTAATCGCGAGCGGGCGCGCGCGTCAATAGACGGCGGCTCAGGTCGACTCCGACCTCGCGCAACGACTGCGCCCGACAGGCTGCGATAGTCGCCCTCGCCCCCATACCCGACACCCCTCCACACCTCGCACCTTCGAGGATGTTGCGTGAGCCCCGACCGCCATGCCCTCGTCAGTGGGCGGGCAAACGGACTGGCAGCGCTCTGATCGCGGCCGTTCGAGAAATCACCCACTGCGGGACGGCAAGTACGACGAGGCCACCGAGATCTATTGGCAGCTGCACCCGGCCCGCAAAGTCAAGGCCGGCCTGTTCGGCGCGGTGCACGGCGGCTCCGTGCTGAACCGCCGTGCGTCACTCCGCCTTCGCCGAACGCGTGCACCGCGAACCAGTACGGCTCGCCGGCGACCGCATCCCATTCCAGGTGGGGGCGCGGTCGCCCATCGCGCCGACCGCGAGCAGCCCTACCTCGTCGGAGCGGTTGCGGTGATTCATCGACTCGTGGGGGGCTGCTGACGTTCGATTTGCTCCGCGACGAACTCCAGGAACCGCCGGGCCGCGCGGCCACTCGGACCATGTGTGCGAGTCACTGCACCGTACTGCCGGAAGACAGCGTGGTCGCGAAACGGGATGGTAGGAGTCGTGGGCGGGTGCCCCGGCTGTGCGGCCGGGATGATGGCTACGCCCATTCCCGCCGCCACGAGTGCCCGGAGGGTGGACAGCTCGGTCACCTCGGTTTCGATTCTGGGGCTGAATCCCGCCTCGCGGCAGAGGCGGTCGGTCACCTGACGCAGGCCGTACCCGACTTTGAGCGCTACCATGGGCTCGTCCATCAGGTCGGCGACCGCGATATCGCCGCGGCCCTCGAACGCGTGGCCCGGCGGGACGCCGAGGCCAAGTTCCTCGTGGCCCAGCGGCAGCCAATGCAGATCGTCCGCGGTGGGTTGGGGAGCGACGAAGCCGATATCGATTCGCCCATGGCGGACATCATCGACCACGGCGTCGGATGCACCGCCGCAGAGCTCGAAGGATGTGCGTGGCGCGAGGGCACGATAGCGATCCAGAAGCCGCGGTATCAACCATCCGCCGAATGAATGCAGGAACCCGAGTGAGACCACTCCGCGATCCGGGTCGACGAGGGTGGCGATTCTCTCTTCGCCCTGGTTGATCTCATCGATAGCGCGGACCGCGTGCGCGCGAAAAATCTCGCCGTACTTATTGAGCCGCAGCCGATTCTGGTTACGGTCGAAGAGTTTCACGCCGAGCTTGCGTTCGAGCCGGGCCAAAGCCCGTGAGAGCGTCGGCTGACTGATGTTCAGTTGTTCGGCCGTAGTTGTCATATTTCCGGTTTCTGTCAAAGTAATGAACCATTCGAGTTCACGCAATTGCATGCCCGGGATGATACGTCGAAAAACGTTGCGGCCGAGAGTCGATTTTTTGGGTCGGTAGCTGCCCGAATGTGACTATGCGCCGGACGCATAGTGTCTGCGAAGTTCCTGGTCTTGTACTCCATCCGTCCGATTCCGCATTCTGAAATAGCTGGTCCGTGATGTCGATCACGACAGTTTCTCGCATGATCACCAGGAAAGAGGCACCATGACACAGTCGTCGTTGACCGCCGTCAGGTCCGACATCGGCGCTCCGGACGCGGAGTTGGTTGGCCGCGCGACCAATCTGGTCCCATTGATCCGCGAATACGCCGCGCAGGGCTCCGAGGCTCGCCGAATCGCCCCGGAGGTGGTCAAGGCGATGACCGAGGCCGGCCTGTTCCATCTGCTCGTGGATCGGCGACTCGGCGGGCACGGGGCCAGCATGCGGACGACCGTTGAGGCGGTCGCCGAGGTCGCACGAGGCGACGGTTCCACCGCGTGGATTGCCGCATTGCTCGCCTCCGCCACCGGATTCGCGTCGACCTTCTCCGAAAAGGCCCGGGAGGACATGTTCGGGTCGAATCCGAAGGCGACGTCGTGTGGCATTTTCTCACCGGGTAAGGCGGAGCCGGTCGAGGGCGGTTATCACATCAATGGCCGCTGGCCGTACGCATCCGGTTCCTTCGCGGCCGACTGGGCGACCGTGGGTATTCCTCTCGACGGTGGCAAGGAGGTGGGCCTGGCGCTGATTCCTGCCGAGGCCTTCACCATCGAACCGACCTGGTTCGTCACCGGAATGCGGGGCTCGGGTAGCGACACCATTGTGGTGGAGGACCATTTCGTGCCGGAGCATCGGGTACAGCGCTTCCAAGAAATGGCCGAAGGCCGATACCTCACTCCGCACAAAGACGAGCACATGGCATCGATCGGCTTCACCGCGGTCGCCTCGGCCATTCTCGTAGCGGCACAGATCGGTATGGTTCGGCACGCGCTGGAAATCACCCGAGCCAAATTGCCGGAAAAGCCTGTTGCCTACACGAATTTCCCGCATGCGAAGCTGTCGGCAACCCATCAGATCGCCGTCGCTAAGGCAGCCACGAATTTGCACCTAGCGGAAATGACCTTGAATCGGATTTGCCTCGATATCGACCAGGCGGCCGCCGAACGCCGGCGACTCGACCTGGAAACCCGGGCGCGCATCCGGAATGACACCGGCGTGGTCGCCGAGCTGGCCACGCGAGCGATCGACGAGCTGATGAACGCCAATGGCTCGGGTTCGTTCGCCGAGGTCAATGTGCTGAGCCGAATTTGGCGGGACTCCTCGATCGCGGCCCGGCACGCCTACGTCAGCGCCGACATCGGCAGGGAAGCCTACGGTCGGGTGCTGCTGGGCAACGAAGAGCCCACGACGGTTCTGTAAGGACGGCCATGGATACCACCGTGAAAGCCGTCGACACCGAACCGGCCGCAGCTCCCATCGACTACCGGCGCGTTCTCGGCCATGTCCCGACGAGCGTGGCCGTGGTCACCGCGGCCACCAGGTCCGGGCCGGTCGGTATGACGATCGGCTCGTTCACCTCGGTCTCGCTGGATCCGCCGCTGATCGCCTTCTTCATCGACCGCTCCGCCAGGAGCTGGCCGCGCCTGTACGGCGCGAGTCGCTTCGGCGTCAATATCCTCGGGCACAACCAGAGCGAGGTGTGCCGGACGTTCTCGCGACCGAGTGACGACCGCTTCCACGACGTGGGCTGGAGTGAGTCGGTCAACGGCGTGCCATTGCTCGACGAGGCGATCGTCGCCCTGGAGTGCACGCGATTCAAGGTGGACCTGATCGGTGACCATTACCAAGTAGTCGGCCGGGTCGAGACGCTGGAACTGCGTGCCAGCGAACCACCGCTGATCTTCCTGCGCGGTGGGTTCGTCGACTTGAGCGACGGCTCGGACAAATCCCAGCGGAGCTAGCCGAATTATTCGGCATTGCGCCGCATCTCAGATGAAGGACCCCGAGATGATCAATGTCAAAGTAGATTTCGGCCGTTGCGATGCCAACGGCACCTGCGCCGCACTGATGCCCGATGTCTTCGAGATCGGCGCGGACGGCTCGCTCGCACAATTGAAGACGCGGATCGAGGACGATCGGCAGGAGGAGTTCGACGAGGTCGTGCTGTGCTGCCCGATGGGAGCGATCTCTCGATGACGGAGACACTACTGCCCCGCTTCGATCCGTTCGCTCCGCAGGCCCAGGCGCACGAGGGCGGAGCCCTGCCGGACGGCCCACTGGCGCTCGGTCCATCCGGTTACACAGTGCTGACCTACGATCTCGCGACCACGGTCCTGCGCAATACGCGCTTCAAGAACGCCGCGCTCGAACTGATGGAACAGTTCGGAATCACCGACGGACTGGCTCACGAATTCCGTGCCAATAGCGTCATCATGGCGGAGGGTGCGCGTCACTTCCGGCTGCGCGCGCCGATGGCGCGGTTCATGGGTCCGCACACTGTGCAGGAAATCCGCGGAATTGTTCGCGAGATCGTCGAGGGCATTGTCGCGGATCTCGATACGAGCGCTCCCATCGATTTCCACACCGGGATCGACCAGCGCATTCCCGCGCGGATCTATTGCTATCTCGCCGGCGCACCCGCGGCGGACGAGCCCTTGGTCGCCAGCCTGTCGGAGCGGACGCTCTCACTGCTGCATCGGGACCGCGCCCTCACCCCCGTGATCGTGAACGCCTACGCCGAACTCTTCGCCTATCTGCGTGCTCTCATCGCGCGAAAGCGAGAACAGGCCCTCGGCGACGACATGCTGTCCTTCCTCATCGGCCAGCGGGAAGCGGGCAAGCTGTCGGAGGATGAACTGCTCAACGAGGCCGCCGCCATGCTCGAGGCGAGCTCGGTCAATACCTCGCATCAAACCGGCCTGGTCGTGTGGACACTGCTGCGTGATCGAGAGACCTGGCGGCGACTCATCGAGGATCCCGAACTGATTCCTGCCGCCGTGGTCGAGGCCATCAGGTTGTATCCGCGGCCCGGAATCGTGAGCAAGGTGGCGACCGAAGATATCGAGCTGAACGGAACGATCATTCCGGAAGGCTCCGATGTGCATGTGGCGGTCTGGTCCGCGAACCGCGATCAGGCGCGCTTCGAACGTCCCACCGAATTCCGCCTCGACCGGGAATCCAATTCCCCGCTGACATTCAGCACCGGCAGTCACGGCTGCCTCGGTCAAAGCTTGGCCAGGGTCGAAATGGAAGAAGTGGTCAGGTATCTGGCCGACCAGCACCCCGATGCGCTGGTGGTCGACGACGGCACCGAAATCGGACAGAGTGGCGGCCGCTGGCTCGTCAAGGCGCTCACCGTGAACTTGAATCCGGTGTAAGGGGAACATGGTGATGAATGCCGAGTCTTTGACGGAGCGCCTGGCATCCAATTGGGCGAAAATTCAATTCGACGATATTCCGGGTGAAGTCGTCGCTGGTGTCAAGAAGAATATTCTGGACACCCTGGCCGTGGCGATGGCCGGTGCCCACACCGATGAGGCCCGGCGGGTGCGGACCGCACTCACCGGCGTGCGCGCCGAGTCCGGAAGCCTGGTGTGGGGCACCCCCTTTCGGGTTTCGCCGGCTCATGCCGCGCTCGCGAACGGCACTGCGGCCCATGCGCGCGACTTCGACGACGGAGGTGGGCCGGGCCACGCCGGGTCGACGGTGCTGCCCGCGGCGCTGGCCGTGGCGGAGGCGACGGGCGGAGACGGGCGAATGCTCATCGCGGCGACGATCGCCGGATACGACATCGGCTACCGAGCGTTGCAGGCGATCGGAGGTTTCGCCGCGCATACCGGCCGAGGCTGGCACTCGAGCGGCACCATGGGCAGTTTCGCCGCGGCCGCGGCCGCGGCGAAAACCCTTGACCTGGACGCGGAACGCTTCGCCGACGCGCTCGGAATCGCCGGCTCGTTCACCGGTGGTGTGTGGGCGTTCAAGGACGACGGCGCCATGACCAAACGCATCCACCCCGGCAAAGCAGGGGAGACAGGCGTGGACGCGGCGCTCCTCGCCCAGGCCGGAATTACCGGTCCCCGTAGCGTTTTCGAAGCCGAATGGGGTGGCCTGTATGCCACCTACAACAACGGACAGGGGTTCCCCGAGCAGGCGCTCGCTGACCTGGGCGTGGATTACAACGTGGCGACCGCGTACATCAAGCCCTACGCCTGCTGCCGGGGGTGCCACTCCACGATCGATGCGGTTCTGGCGATGATTCGCACGCGCGACCTGAAACCTGCTGATATACACCACATTTCGATCAAAGCCTCGGAGACCGCGGTGAACATGCTGTCGGTCGACCCGATAGAGACCGTCTTCGATGCCCAGTTCAGCCTCGCCTACGCGATGAGTGTCGCACTGTGCAACGGCAGTGTCGGACTGGACCAGTTCGAGCCGCCCCGCATGAACGACCCACTGGTGGCGGAGACCTTCGCGAAGATCTCGATGCACGTCGACTCCGGCATCGAACTGGAGGACGGACCACGTCTGGACGTGGAGTTCACCAGTGGCGAAACGATCACCCTGTTCGCCGGAAACCCGACTACCGCCAAGGGCTCGGCGCTGAACCCGATGTCCCACGAGGAGGTCGTCGCGAAGGCAGAAGCACTGCTGGCGCCGATCGACCCAGCGATTCCCCGCCGACTCGTGCACGCGGTCGAGAACCTGGAAGACGCTTCCGATCTTTCAGAACTGCTGAGTGCACTCCGAGCAGAAAGATGAGACAACTGCCTTGGTGACTGATCAGAAGTCAGAGACGATCGAGCGAACGGAAATAATCGCGGCCGAGCCGACCGAGTCGCTCGCCGCCATGCTCGACATCGAGATGCCCTGTGCCGCCGGTGATCCGGTGCCGCCGCTGTGGCATTGGGCGTATCTGCTGGAGCGCGGTCGACAACGTGAGCTCGGTCCGGACGGTCATCCGGTCACCGGGATACCGGCCCCTCCCGAGGCCGACCGCCGACGGATGTTCGGGGGTGGACGCGTGACGACCTTCGGCCCCTTGATGATCGGCGAGCCCGCTACCAAAGTGACCTCGGTCAAGAGCTCGCTCGACAAGGACGGCCGAACCGGCCCGTTGACCTTGGTCACTGTCCTCCAGGAGATCTTCCAGGGCGGCGAGCTGGTGATTCGCGAGGAGCAGGACATCGTCTACCGCGCGCCCGGATCCGGCACGCTGCCGCCCGCGCCGGCTGCTCCCGCGCCGCCGAGCGGGCCGAGGCTGGAGCTGGCCGTGGACGAGCGAACGCTGTTCCGGTTCTCCGCATTGACATACAACGCGCACCGCATCCACTACGACCTCGGGTGGACAGCGCAAGAGGGTTACGACGGGCTGCTCATCCACGGGCCCTTGCTCGCGCTCATGATGGGTGAGCATATGCGGCGCGAGGGAATCGACCTGCGCGGCAACACATTCGGATACCGCTTCGTCTCACCCATGACGAAACCGCAGACCTTCACCGTCGTACCCGGCCCCGAAGGGTTGATCCACGGGGCCGAGGCTCGCAGTGCCGCCGGCGCCGTCTGCGCTGTGAGCACGCTGGCGGAGCTCTGAGAGCATGACAGCGGTCTCCGATGTGGTCATCGTGGGTGGTTCCATCGCCGGGTTGCGGGCGGCGGAAACTGTCGTCCGACTTGCGCCCGAGCTGAGCGTGACGGTCGTAAGCGATGAGGCTCACCTGCCCTACGAGCGCCCGCCCCTGTCCAAAGTCGCGTTGCGCGATCCGCTCGAACTGGACGACCTGGTCTACCAGTCGGTCGGCGAGCTCGGTCGGCACGGAGTCGACTTCATGCTCGAAACTTCGGCCCTAGGTCTCGATCTCGCCGCGCGGCGGGTCCGCGTCGCCGAGGGCGAACTGGGGTATCGAGCGCTCGTCATCGCGACCGGCTGTGAGCCGGTGATACCGCCTGTCTTCGCCGGGCTTCCGGAGGTTTATCCGCTGCGTCGTTTCGAGGATGCCCGCGCCCTGCGTGCGGCGGTCGCGGATACCGCGAAGTCGGTGGCGATCGTGGGCGCCGGGTTCATCGGTGGTGAGTTCGCGTCGACGCTCGTCAAGGAGGGCCGTGCGGTCTCGCTCGTCGATATGGCCCCGAAGCCCCTCGGCAGGTTCGGAGCTCCGGTAGCCGACACCTACGCGGCGTTGCATCGAGACGCCGGTGTCGAGCTGTTCCTCGGCAGGGCGGTCATCGATGTCGCCCACATCGCGGAGGGCCGGGAATTGGTTCTCGACGACGGCACCCGAGTTCGCGCGGACGTCATTCTCGTCGGGGCCGGGGTGCGTCCCTCCACGCGATGGCTGGAGGGCTCGGGTCTGACCCTCGACAACGGGATTCTGTGCGATTCCCAGCTGCGGGCATCGGAGGGTGTTTTCGCGGCCGGCGATGCCGTCCGGTGGCCTAATCCACGATTCGACGCGATCATGCGGGTCGAGCACTGGACCAATGCGGCGGAGCAAGGGCGTATCGCCGCCATGAACGCCGTGAATTATATTCGGGAACTCGATGGCGCGGTCTGCGCGAACGTGCCGTATTTCTGGTCCGACCAGCATGGAATTCGCATTCAATTCGCCGGATATCTGACGGGCGATGAGGAATTGCTGGAGAACCGCAATTCCGACGGCTCGCTCTTCCTGTACCGGCGCGGCCAGGCGGTAACCGGCGTGCTGGCCTTCGAGCGGCGGTCCGAGTTCGTCAAAATTCGTGCGGCACTGAGGCGAGAGAATCCCTCACTGCGCCAAGTCGTTCCCGATGTGCCGGATCACGAAGAAGTGCGCATCGGCTGAGTTTTCCCCGGGCTCCGGCCGGTAACGGACGGGCATTCGGGATCTTCACCGTGGAGGATTAATGCGAGAAGAACAGCAAGTGATAGTCGTGGGCGCAGGTCCCGTGGGACTCTTGAATGCGCTGGGTTTGGCGCAGCAAGGTGTCGTCGTCACTGTGCTCGAGCGAGCGTCGACTCTCTCGGACGCGCCGCGGGCGATCGTCTATCACTGGGCAGCGCTGGATGGCCTGGCCCGCTTGGATCTCCTCGACGACGCCGTAGGGGCCGGATTTCTGAAGCAGGACTACGCCTATCGAGTGCACAAGACCGGCGAAATCATCGAGTACGGATTGCAGGCGCTCGAGGGAAAGGTGGAACGTCCCTACAACCTGCACCTGGGGCAGGGTGCCCTGGCGCGCGTGATTCTGCGGCGCCTGGAGACCTTCGACAACGCACGCGTGCGCTGGAACCACGAGGTCACCGCGATCACCCAGGATGACGCCGAAGTCCGGGTCACCGTTCGGTCCGAGCGCGGCGAAGAGGAACTCCGTGCGTCCTGGCTCATCGGCGCCGACGGCGCGGGCTCCAGAATTCGGAGCGAGCTGGATCTCGGCTTCGAGGGGATGACCTGGCCCGAGCGGTTCGTCGCCACCAATGTGCGCTTCGCCGAGGATCTTTCGGGCTGGGCGCAGTCGACGTTCTATGTCGACGACGTCTTCGGCGCGATCATCGCCAAGATCGACGAGTCCGGTGCGCACGGCCTCTGGCGCTACACCTACATGGAGGACGACGCTCTGCCCGCCGAGTCGGCGGCCGAGCGCCTGCCCGAGTTCCTCACCACGGTGTTCGGCGAAAAGATCGCTGGCGCAGCCGAACTCGAGGCGATCTCGCCGTACCGGATGCATCAGCGCAGCGCGGTGGCCTACCGTGCGGGCAGGGTACTGCTCGCCGGTGACGCGGCACATGCGACGAATCCCACCGGTGGGCTCGGGCTGACCATGGGCCTGTTCGACGCGTACCTGTTGAACGAAGCCCTGGGCGCGGTCGTCTCCGGCCGCGCCGACGACGGCATCCTCAACGTCTACTCCGACGAACGCCGCCACGCGTTCGTCGATGCCGCGAGTCCACGAGCCAGCGCCAACAAGCGGCTGCTGTTCCATTCCACCGATCCAGCCCAACTCGATCGTGACCTGGACGTGTTCCGGAAGATGTCCCGCGACCGAGAGTTCGCCGCGCAACGCCTCTACTTCACGAAAACCCTGGAAACACCCTCCCTGATCGCGCACTGAGTGTGGCTGGTTTCGTATCGAACGAAGGAATTCCTATGAACCCCCTCGACGGACTCACCGTCGTATCGCTCGAGCAAGCCGTGGCTGCCCCGTTCGCCACCCGCCAACTGGCGGATCTCGGCGCGCGGGTGATCAAGGTCGAGCGTCCCGACGTCGGCGACTTCGCCCGCGGATACGACGAGACGGTGCGCGGAATGGCCAGCCATTTCGTCTGGCTCAACCGCTCCAAGGAATCGGTCTGCCTCGATCTGAAGTCCAAGCACGGCAACGACAGCATCCAGACCCTGGTCCGCAACGCGGACGTGTTCGTCCAGAACCTCGCTCCCGGCGCGGCGGAACGACTCGGGCTGGGCAGCGACGAATTGCGAAGAGTCAAGCCGGAACTCATTCATGTCTCCATCTCCGGCTACGGTCCCGGTGGACCGTACTCGACGAAGAAGGCATACGACCTGCTCGTGCAGTGCGAGGCGGGCCTGGTCTCCATCACCGGTACCCCGGACGAGCCGGCGAAGGTCGGGATATCCATCGCCGACATCGCCTCCGGAATGTTCGCCTACTCCGGCGTTCTCACGGCGCTGATCCAGCGTGATCGCACGGGTGAGGGCGCCACCATCGAGATCTCGATGCTCGAGGCGCTCTCGGAGTGGATGGGCTATCCGCTGAACTACGCGATGTATGGCGGCACGGCGCCGCAGCGGACGGGTGCGCGGCACGCGTCGATCGCGCCGTACGGCCCGTTCCGGTGCGGAGACGGAAATCAGGTGTTCCTCGGACTGCAGAACGAACGCGAATGGGCGACGTTCTGCGCGGAGATCCTGGACGACCCCGCCATAGCGGCGGATCCCCGGTTCCTTCGAAACTCGTTGCGGGTGAGCCACAGTCGAGAGTTGCAAGCGGAGATCGAGCGCGCATTCTCGGCATGGAGCGCCGAAACGGTCGCGAAGCGGCTCGAGGCGGCAGGCATCGCGAACGCGATCCTGCGGGACATGCACGACCTGGCGGAGCACCCGCAACTCGAGGCGAGGGGGCGGTGGTTCGACTACGAGTCACCCGTCGGTTCGCTGCGGGCACTCGTTCCACCGGCGACATTTGTCGGTACGAAGCCGGTGATGGGCCCCGTGCCAGGGGTCGGTGAGCACACTGAAGCCGTACTCGCCGAGTTCGGAATCGCCTCAGCGGCAGCCGAATTACCGAACTGAGCACCGGCCACCGAACCGAGAAAGGCGGAGGACCCATGAATCGGGAGGAAACCATTCGGGTCGCCAGATCGTTTCTCTTCGTACCCGGTGATCGTCCGGAGCGTTTCGACAAGGCGATCCGGTCCGGGACCGACGTCGTCGTGCTCGATCTGGAGGACGCTGTCGCGGACGAGGACAAGGGCAGCGCCCGAAGGGAGGTAGTCGACTGGCTGTCCCGCGGTGGACCGGCATGTGTGCGAGTGGCCTCCCCAGCGGGTCAACACTTTTGGGACGACGTGGCGGCACTGAAGGGCCTGCCCGGGCTGATCGCCGTGATGGTCCCCAAAGCCGAAAGCCCCGATGAACTGTCGGCCGTCGCCGAGCGGGTCGGGGTACCCGTGATCGCGTTGGTCGAGTCGGCGCTGGGGATTGTCCGTGCACCGTCTCTAGCCACCGCCCCTGGGATTTCGCGAATTGCGTTCGGGCACTTGGACTATGCGCTCGACCTGGGCTGCGACACCGGCCGGACGGCCATGCTCCATGCCCGGTCCGCGCTCGTGCTCGCATCGCGGGCCGCGCGGCTTCCGGGACCGATCGACGGTGTGACCACCGCTCTGGACGATGCCACGGCCCTGGACGAGGATCTCAGGTGTGCGAAGGAGCTCGGCATGACGGGAAAGCTGCTGGTGCATCCACGTCAGGTGGTGGGCACCCACGCGGCGTTTCGGCCCGACGCGGCGGCAGTCCGCTGGGCTCGGCGGGTGGTCGAGTCCGAGGCCGGAGGCAAGGCGGTCCGAATCGAGGGGCAGATGGTCGACGCGCCTGTCGTCGCGCGGGCGCGGGCGATCTTGCGAGATGTGCGTTGAAGAGGCGACCGCGAAAGGAAAACCGCTGTGGACTTCAATGAGACGACCGCGTTGGATGCCGTCGTTGCAAGCTTCGAGGGTACGTCCGACCCGAGACTGAAAGAGATATTGCAGGTGACGACGCGTCACCTCCATGCCCTGGTTCGTGAGTTGCGGCCGACGCAGACCGAGTGGCAGCAGGCCATCGACTTTCTCACGGCTGTCGGTCACACCTGCGATGACACCAGGCAGGAATTCGTTCTCCTCTCCGATGTGTTCGGCGTATCGATGTTGGTCGAGACGATCAATGGTGACGAGCACGGCACCGAGGGCACCGTTCTCGGTCCTTTTCACATGACCGAGTCCCCACGTCGCGAGCTCGGCGACTCGATCGACTTGATGGGCGGTTCGACGCCCTGCTTGGTTACCGGGGCGGTAGTGGACGACGCCGGCTGGCCATTGGCGGGCGCCACCATCGACATCTGGCAATGCAGCGTGGACGGCTTCTACGACGTGCAAGAGCCCGAGAAGCAGCCGCCGGGCAACGGGCGCGGTCTGTTCACGACCGATGAGCAGGGGCGCTTCTGGTTCCGAACGGTAGTGCCCAGTCACTATCCGATTCCCACGGACGGCCCGGTGGGTGATCTGCTCGGTGCGTCCGGACGCCATCCATTCCGTCCAGCGCACATTCACGTAATCGCCGAAGCGGCGGGGTACCGGCCGGTGACGACACACCTGTTCGTCGCGGACAGCGCGTATATCGACAGTGATGCGGTGTTCGCGGTGAAGAAGAGCCTCATTGTCGATTTCACCGAAATCGACGATACCGCGGGGTTCGAGCACTACGGCATGACCGGACCTTTCCGCCATGCGCACTTCGATATTCGACTTGGCCGAGAGGGCGGACCGCAATGACAGGCACCTTCACCTATGACGCGCTGCCCATGCGGGTGGTATTCGGGTCCGGGAGCATCGAGCAGCTCGCGGCCGAAACGGACCGATTGGGGTTGCGGCGCGTGCTCGTCCTGTCGACCCCGCAGCAGCGCGACCTCGCCGACAGAGCGGTCGGGCTGCTCGGTAAATCCGCTGTGGGAGTGTTCGATTCGGCACGGATGCACGTCCCGGTCGAGACTGTCGAGGCAGCCGAGTCGGTGGCGTCCGAACACGAGATCGACGGGTGCGTCGCGGTCGGGGGCGGATCAACGATCGGTTTAGCCAAGGCGCTCGCGCTCGGCAGCGATCTCGGCATCGTGGCGGTGCCGACCACATACGCGGGCTCGGAGATGACCCCCGTTTGGGGAATCACGAAGGGCGACAAGAAGACAACCGGCCGCGATCGCAGGGTCCTGCCGAACAGCGTCGTCTACGACCCCGATCTGACGATCACGCTGCCCGTTCCGGTGTCGTGTACAAGCGGAATCAACGCGATGGCGCACGCCGTGGAGGCGCTCTACGCGCCAGACGGGTCACCGGTGATCGCGGCCATGGCCGAACAGGGAATCCGCGACCTCGCCGATGCACTCCCGGCGCTATCGGCTGCCCCGAACGACGCGCAGGCACGGGCGAAGGCATTGCAGGGCGCCTGGTTGTGCGGTGCCTGTCTCGGGGCGACCACCATGGGCCTGCACCACAAACTGTGCCATGTTCTCGGCGGGTTGCTGGATCTTCCGCACTCGGAAACACATGCGGTCATGCTCCCGTACGTCACCGCCTTCAACCTCCCGGCAGCTCCACGGGCCGCTGACGCCCTCGCCCGCGCCCTACGCGCCGACGGTGCGATCACCGGTCTGCGGGTATTGAGCGCCGATCTCGGTGCGCCGCAAACTCTCCTCGATCTGGGGGTTAGCGAGAATGACCTGACTCGTGTCGCTGACGAGGTCGTCAATCACCCCTACACGAACCCGCGACCGTTCACACGGGAGGAATTGATCGAACTCCTCCACACAGCCTGGAAGGGCCTGCACTGAGTTTCCGGCCCGGCCGAATTCGCGACCGTCAGCCCTGGCCACGGGTGGCCAGGGCTGACGGTCATGTGTGGGTCCCTTACAGGTCGAGTACGAGACGTTCGGTGCGGGCACGGGAAACGCAGATCATCATGCAGTCCCCGACTGCCTGCTCCTCAGGGGACAACACGGCGTCGCGATGTTCCGGTTCGCCGGTCAGCACCGGTGTTTCGCATGTGCCACAGGTGCCGTTTCTGCAGGATGACGGGACCGGGATGCCCGCTCGCTCGATGACATCGAGCAGACTTTCCTCCGCTGGTACGTGCAGTTCCATATCCGATCGCTGCAGCAGCACGTCGAATTCGCGTGCGGGCTCGTCCACGATTCGGGCCTTGAACCGTTCGGTATGCAAGGCGCCGGGGGGCCAGTGCCGACTGGCTTCTTCGATGGCGACGAGCAGCCCCTCCGGGCCGCAACAGTAAATCGCGGTGTCGGTGCGGGGTTCAGCGAGGAGATTGTCGAGATCCAGTTGTGGGCCGCGGTCGTCCGACATGATCGAGACTCGCGGATCGTCGGGAAGACCGTCGATGTAGGCCATCGCCGACCGCGAGCGGCCACAGTAGACGAATCTCCAGTCGGCCCCTGATGTGCGAACCTTGTTCAGCATCGGAATCAGGGGAGTGATGCCGATGCCCCCGGCGATGAACAAATAACACTGGGCGTCGACCAGTCGAAAATTATTGCGCGGAGCCGATATCTGAATGATTTCGCCGGATTCGACGGAATCGTGGATGCAGCGCGACCCGCCTCGACCATCCTGTTCTCGTAATACGGCGATACGGAGTGATTCCCGATCATCCGGGTCGCCGCACAGGGAATACTGGCGCACGAGGCCGTTCGGGAGGTGAATATCGACGTGTGCACCGGGTTCCCACTCCGGTGTGTGGCCGTTTTCGGGCTCGAAAACCAATTCGACTACACCCTCTGCCAGGGCGCGTTTCTCCACCAGCCGAAATGAGAACGATTCCCCAGCTGTCGGCACCGCTTCCGGCGCCGTCATCCAGCTGGGCAATCCCACATTCATCGTAGTCAATTTCCCTCCACCGTACCGGGCGTGAATCGGACGGGGAGCCGACCCATGTGCACATAGTCACCGCCGCTGAACTCGTAATCAGCTTCGGCGATCTCCAGCGACAGGTCGGGCAGCCGCCGAAGGACCTCTTCCAGCAGAACGCGGAGTTCCATGCGCGCCAGCGATGCGCCTGGGCACGTGTGTACGCCGGAGCCGAAGGTCAGGTGACGGTTGCGACCTCGATCCAGACGGAACTCACAGGGATTGGCGAATACCGCGGGATCTCGGTTGGCGGAGGCCCAGCCCAAATAGACGTCACTGCCCTCGCGAATGTCGACGCCGGCGAGCTGCGTATCCGCGGTCGCCCGGCGGAAGAAGCCGAAGAACGGGGGCCGCAGGCGGAGCGACTCCTCGACGGCGATCGGAATCAGTCGCTTGGGATCCGCCGCGATTCGCGCGCGAATATCGTTGTCGCTGAACACATCATGGATCAGACTGCTCATCGCCGAGGTGGTGGTGTGGTGTCCGGCTCCAAGAAACCCGGTGAACAGCGCCACGTAGTCGTCGTCCTCCAGTGACCTGCCCTCGACCTCGATGTTGGAGAGATACGTGAGGTAGTCGTCACGCGGTGTGGTCTTCCTGTCGTGTACCTGGGCAAGGGTGATCTCGGCGAATTCGGCTCGGCGACGGTTGAATTCGGCGGGGTCGCCCTGCGCGCCCAGCATTGCCGCGGCCCGGTTTCGCACTTCCGGGACGAGCTCGTCCTCGATGCCGACGAGCCGGCAGATAGCGTCGGCGGGAATCGTCTCGGCCAACTCCTCGACCAGATCCGCCGTGCCGCGCTCGATGAAGCCATCGATGCGCTTGTTGATGTCTGCCCGGACCAAAGGCTCCAGCACACTGACGATATGGGGTGTCACCGCCTGGTCGAAAAGGACGCGCCATTCCTTGTGTCGCGGTTCATCCATTTCGAGTGCAGCGAACGAGTTGCGCGGCAATATCGGCCGAAGCACCTGGGGTTCGGACGAGAAGAGCTTGTGGTCACTGGTACCCCGTTTGACGACATCATATTCCAGCAGAATATGAAATCCGCCGTGCTCGTCGCTATGTGCGACCGGGCACCGACTGCGAGCTGCATCGAAGAGCTCCAGTGCGCGTTTCGGAGTCGTGGTGTGTGAACTCAGTCCGCCGATCTCCTCGTCGAGCTGAGCTTCCGGAATATCTTGCGAATCAATCATTGATTCCTCCGTAACGCGTGAATCAAGTCACAGGTCGGCCGTTCAATCAAGAATGCGAGGCATCCGCTTTTCTGTAAAGAACAGGAATTTCGGGTAGATGATGCGCGCCGTGCATCGGTTCGCACCCGCCTGTGTGACCGACGGTTTCCGGCGGCACTACGCCGACACCGGCCAAGTGGTCAGCGGCCCACATGTCAGAGCGCCCGCGGACGGCGAGCGTTCGGGTCGCGCGGGAAACGGCGAGACACCAGCGACAAATTTCAGGAAGCGCCGTGCGGCCTGGCCGCTCGGACCATTCCGGCGGACGACCGCTCCATAACGCCGGAAGGCGGTCGGGTCGCTGAGTGCGACGGTACCGATCGCGGCCACGTGTCCCAAGTGGGTGGCGGGCACGATCGCGACGCCCATGCCGGCTGCCACCAAGGCGTGCAGGGTGGAGAGTTCGGTGACCTCGATTTCGATCCGTGGAGTGAACCCTGCCTCCCGGCACAGCCGGTCCATGACCTGCCGCAGGCCGTACCCGGCCTTCAGTGCGATCATCGGCTCGTCCGCCACATCGGCCATCGCGACGTGATCGAGGCCTTCGAACACATGGCCCGCGGGAACCCCCAGACACAGTGCCTCACGTCCGAGCGGTATCCACTCGAGGTCGTCCGCAGCCGGCTCGGGAGCCACGAAGCCGATGTCGATTCGTCCTTGCCGCACGCTGTCGACCACGGAATCACAAGCATCGCCGTGCAATTCGAATGACGTGCTGGACGCCACCCCGCGGTACCGATTGAGCAGGTCGGGGATGAGCCAGCCACCAAAGGAATGCGCGAACCCGAGCGACACCGACCCGCCATCCGGATCGACCAACGCGGCGATCCGCTGTTCCCCACGGTCGATCTCGTTGAGTGCCCGTAACGCGTGGGCTTGGAAGAGTTCGCCGTATTTGTTCAGTCGGAGCCGGTTCTGGTGTCGGTCGAAAAGCTGTACGCCTAGCTTGCGTTCGAGTCGGGCCAACGCTCGGGACAGGGTCGGCTGGCTGATGTTCAGCCGGACCGAGGCCTCCGTGATGTGCTCGGTGTCCGCCAGCGTTGTGAACCACTGGAGTTCGCGCAATTGCATGGTCAACCTACCTCGGGAAGGGACGCCGTCACTGGCGGATACCTACCGGTGGTCCAGCGCTGGAGACCCGATCATCGTGGGACCATCTCTCGACCTGAGCCTCGGGATGGGAACTCCACCTTCCCCCAGGAGCATGTCTGTGACATGCGGGCGAACACCTAAGCGCTACGCAATTGGGGATCTACGTAGCCTGTGACGTGGGACACCGTATCGGGGATGTGCGTCACGGCTTCTTGCCGAAGGCGGTGGCCGCCCACACACCGGCTTCGGTGCGGGAGCCGACGCTGAGCTTGGTCAGAATGTGCTCGACGTGAGCCTCCACCGTGCGCGGGGAGAGCACCAGCTTGCCGGCGATGGCGCGGTTGCTGAGACCCTCCGCCAGCAACGACGCCACCTCCCTTTCTCGGGGCGTCAGCAGCCCGGCCAAGGCCACCCCTTCCGCCTGATCCGCTGCGACGGTGGCGGCCGATCCCAACGCCAGGCGCATCCGTTGCCCGCGGTCGAGTCGGCGCCCGATCTCGTGATGGCGGGTGAACAGGTCCTGCCCGAGACGTTCCTGGGTGGCGGATTTGATCTCTCGATAGCGCGAGCCCAGCAGGCCCGGGACCTCGGTATCGACAATGGACAGCAGTTCCGCGACGACACCCAACAGCTTTGCCGCCTTCTTGGGATCGCCGGTGTCCAGCGCGATTCCGGCCATCAGATTGAGGACGACCGCACTGCCGAAATCGTCGTGGTAGTCCCATCGCAGTGTGAGACTCTGTTCGGCGTACTCCTCGGCGACAGCGAGGTCTTGGCGCGTCCACGCGTCGAATCCCAGCATCCACAGCGAATAGGAGCGGCCCCACGTATCGCCCAGCCGCTCGCTTCGCTCGACAGCTTCGCGGCCGGCTGCCGCGGCTCCCTGATGATCTCCGGACAAGCTCCTGATCAATCCGAGTAGGAACAGGGTCATCAGCAGACCCTCGGCATCCGCGTGCTCGCGGTGCCCGGAGTAGGCCGCTTCGAGAGATGAGCGGCAGCCCTCGAAATCCCCGGCGACCATGGCGGTCAGGCCCGTCCACGTGGCGGCGCGCGCGGCCATGCGCGAATCGCCGAACCTCTGGGCTATCCCGTCGGCTTCGTCGAGAAAGTCTCGGGCAGTGCGCGTTTCGCCGTGCAGTGCCTCGAACCACCCCGCTGCCCACAGCGCGTTGCCACGCTCGACACAGGCGGTCGTGTCATTGGTGAGGGCTTGCTCCAGCCAGCGTCGACCTTCGCGGAGATGGCCGCTCATCCACGAGAAGCGGAGATTCGCGGCGAACTCGAGGGCGTCATGCGAATCCGGGGCCATGTGGAGGAGATCATGGAAAGCCAGCTCGAGGTTGGTGAGATCGGACTCCCACCGCTGGACGATTTCGGGTTGGCCAGGCCCGAAGAAATTCTCGGCGGCTCGGGTCACCCAGGTTCGGTAATACTCCGTGTGGGCGCGGCGGGCGCGTGCGTAATCCTCGCTTTCGCGGGCTTGGCCCCGAGCGAATTCGCGCAGCGTTTCCAGGAACCGGTACCGCATACCGCGCTGTGCCGTCTCGGTCAGGACGATCGACTTGGACACCAAGCCGTCGAGCGCGTCGAGCAGTTTGGTTCCTTCCAGTGGGGGGAGTTCACACACCGCCTCGATCGCGGGAAGATCGGCGCTGCCGCTGAAGACGGCCATTCTCTCCCAGAGCAACTGCTCCGTCGGGGAGCAGAGGTCATAGCTCCACCGCACCAGCGCTTCCAGGGACCGGTGGTGTGCGGCGGCGGTGGAGTCGCCGGAGGTCAGCAGCGCGAACCGGTCGTCGATGTGGGCCAGCAGCTCCTGTACCGACAGCGACCGCAGCCGCACAGCGGCGAGTTCGATGGCGAGCGGCATTCCGTCAAGGTTGGCGCACAGTTTCGCGACCGCCGCCGTGGTGTGCTCGGTGATCTCGAATTGGTCGTTAACTGCCTTGGCGCGGGCTTCCAACATGGCCGCGGCTGGATACTGTCGAAGCTCGTCCACGGTGACGTCGTGATGGCTGGGCGGGATCGCCAGCGGGCGGACGACGATCACACGTTCGCCCCTGATTCCCAATGGCTCTCTGCTGGTTGTCAAAACCCGTAGCTCGGCGGACGCGGCGAGGAGCGCGGACAGCAGTCGCCGGCATCCGGGCAGGACATGCTCGCAATTGTCCAGTATCAACAGCATCGAGCGTTCGGCTACGTGCCGGCAGAGCTGTTCTTCGGCATCCACGGTGGCCAGGGCGCTCAGCCCGAGCTGGGTCACCACGGCCTCGGCGACGGTGTCCGAACTGCGTTGCGCGCCTAGCTCGACGAACCAGGTGCCGTCCCGGAATGCCCGGTCGAGTGTGGCGGACAACGCCGCGGACAACGTGGTCTTGCCCACGCCACCGGGTCCGGTGAGTGTCACGAGGCGGGTAGCGGAAAACAATTCACGTGCGCTCGCCAGCTCGCGCTGGCGCCCGAACAATTCGGCTGGTGGTGGCGCCAGTGCGCGAGCCCGAGATACTTGCTTGCTCATCCCGGCCATTGTGCTCCAGCGCCAAACCGGTCGTCATGGATTTCTCCGGTCGGGCGAACCAGCGGGCCGCGGCATGTCAGTTCCAGGCCACCGGCAGCGCGGTGAGCCCGCGGAACACCCAGCCGAACCATGCCTCGTCACGACGCGAATCCACGTGCAGCCCAGGGAGTTCCGCGTACAGTATCGGTACCGCGATCTCCCCGATGCCGATGCGCGCGGCCCAGTGACCGGCGCACAGGTGCACACCTCCGCCGAAGGCCAGGTGCGGATGCCGCGGGCGGGTGATGTCGAATTCGTCGGCACTCTCGAAAACCGTGGTGTCGCGATTGGCTGCGGCGACGAGAATGCCAACCATCGTGCGCGCAGGCAACCGTACGTCCTCGAGCACGGTCTCGCGTGTCGTCTCCCGTGGGTAGTAGCCGATCGGTGACAACCACCGGACCGTCTCGTCGAACACGGCGGGCCACAAGGCCGGATCGGCCAGCACGTGGTCGCGCTGCTCGGGATGGCGGTCCAGCGCCCACACCGTGCTCGTGATCGCGTGCTGCGGTTCATTCATACCGCCGGAGATGACGAGGTCGACATTGGCGGCGATCTGCGTCATCGGCATACCCGCATTGGCGAACGCGGAGATGATGCTGCGGTCTGGGTGCGCCCGGTAGTAGGGGACGAGCTCCTCGAGCCTGGCGTCGACCTCCGCGCGGGCATCGTCGCAGCGCCGCCAGGTTTCCGGATCGTCGAAGATATTGCCGATTCCCTCGACGAAGGTGTTCGACCAGCGGCGCATCACCTCGACCTCGACGTCCTGGAAGCCGAGCAGGTCGATCAGGTTCTGCGCGGCGACCGGCGCGGCATAGTCGCGATTGAGGTCGGCACGGTCGGGACCCTGCTCGCGCATGAGGGCGAGATGAGTCCGGGCATTGCGTTCGAAGATGGGGGCCCAGTGCGCACGCATGATTCCCGGCCGCAAGGTCGGATTGACGGGTTGCCGTTCGCGCGCATGGTCGGGATCGTCCTTGTTCACCATCGGCTGCGAGCCCACTGCCCTGGCCATCTGCGCGGTGGCTCCGGTGGTGACATTCGCGCTGAAGGTCTCTTGGTTCGCTTCGACGGCGCGGCACGCCTCGTGGGAGGTCACCAGGTACTGGTTCAGCGCGGGGACCCAAGCCACGGGCGATTCGTCGAGCAGACGCCGGTAGGTGGGGTAGGGGTCGGTCAGCATCGCGGCGGGATCGACCCAGTCGGCGGTGGGGACCGCGGAAGTCGACTTCGTTGTCATGAAGAGCTCCTCGAGGAAAGGGCGGATTCTCGATGAGGTGCCACGGAGGCCTGCGCGAAGGCCTCGAGACTGAACGCTGGATCGCTCAGCTGGCGGATAGCCGGTGAGCGGCCGGCCGTGAGCAAGCGGCGCGCCGCGACGTGGTCGGCGGGGCGATTGAGTGATTCGACCGCGGCGAGACGGCCTTGCCGATAGCAGCAGACCGAGAACCGGTCGGTGCTGGGATCGCCGATGACGATGTGTGCGTCCTCGGGCCGGCGCACCCCGGCGATCTGCAACTTCAGCCCACCCTGGTGGCTCCAGAACCAGGGCAGCTCGGTGTAGCCATCGGTGTCGCCGAGTATCGCCGAGGCCACGTGGCGGGCTTGATCTGTGGCGTTCTGGATTGACTCCACCCGCATTCGGACACCGGCGTAGACATTCGGATGGTTGGCGCAGTCCCCGATGGCGTAAATCGCGGAATCGGGGGTGCGCAGGTTCTCGTCGACCACGATCCCGTCAGACACGGGAAGGCCGGCGTCGGCCGCGAGTTCGTCCCAGGGCACGACTCCGATGCCGACCAGGACGATATCGGCGCGGTACCGCTCACCGGTGGTACCGACCGCGCCGATCACGTGATCGTCGGTGCCGATGAATCGCGCGACCGCCTCGCCGAGCCGGATATCGACGCCGGCCTCGCGGTGTGCGGCAGTGAGGTGGTTCGCCATTGCCGGGGACAACGCTCGTCGCATCGGGCGGTCTCCGGATTCGAGGACGGTGACCGCGAGCCCGTGTTCGCGGGCTGCCGCCGCGACCTCTAGGCCGATGAATCCGGCGCCGACGATCAGGATCGACCGGCTCCGGCTCAGTGCGGAGTGCAGTATCTCGGCTTCGGCGAGCGTACGCAGCGCGCGAATACCTGCTAGGTCCGCTCCGGGGACGGTGATCGTGCGATTGGCTGCCCCTGTGGCGAGAATGACTGTGTCGTAAGGTAATTCACCGCCCTCAGAGAGCCGCACGGTCCGCGATAGGCGGTCCAGTTCGGTCGCGGTGACACCGGTGCGCAGATCGATCCGGCGGTCGGTGAAGTATTTCGGCGTCCGCAACGGCATCGCCGTTGGTTCCTCCGAGGCGGAGAGGAATTCCTTCGACAGCGGTGGGCGATGGTAGGGGTGCCCAGGCTCGTCGCCTACAACCGTCAAAGGCCCGGCGTGGCCACGCGCTCGCAGCGCGTCGGCGACCTCGACTCCGGCGTGTCCGGCGCCGATGACGACCACACGCTGAACGGCAGGATCAGACCTGGGATCCCGGGACATCGACCTCCACCTCCTCGAGATCGGTGCCGATCAGCAGTTGGCACCCCAGACGGCTGCGCTGACCGTCACGCGGGCTGGCGGTGCACCGGAGCATCTCCTCCTCGTCCTCGCCGATGGGCGGCAGTCTGTCCACGTAGGGCTCGCGCACGAGGACATGGCAGGTCGCGCACATCGCCTGCCCGCCACACTCACCGACTATGCCGGTGACGCCGTTGTGTACGGCCGCGTGCATCACGCTGACGCCGGCTTGGGTCTCGACGATGTCGGTATCGCCTCCGACGTGGTGAAAGATGATCTTGTGCAATGGAACTCTCCTGGTCGGCCGACAAGCTCGGTTTGCGTGAATGCGAGTGCTCGCTACGAGGCCGCGCCGATCTCGTCGTAGCGCCGGGTCTTCACGCGCTCCATCACGGTGCGCAGCGATTCGGGCTCACGGCCGGTGATCAGCTTCACGTGGTGCGACAGCAACGCCTGGTATCCCTCGGCCACCGCGACTTCGGCGGAAACCAGTTCATCGCTGGCCCACATATGCCCGTCGGGGCTGGGCGGCATGCTCGGGTCATAGGTGCGGGGAATGCCGACGGAGTCGAAGAACGCCAGACGCTCGTCGGACGTCACTCGCTCGTACTTGATGGGAACACCGAAGACCTCCGAGCCGAGTCGCGCGATATTCTCGAAATTGAACAGCTCCGGGCCGGTGATTTCATACACGGCTCCCGCATGCCGGCCGGGTTCCACTAGGCATGCGGCAGCGCAGTCGGCCACATCGCTTTTCGCCACCGGCGCCAGGTATCCATCTCCGGTGGCCTGGGCCATCACTCCGGCTTGCGCGGCGGGCGCGACCAGTATTTGGCTGACGATTTCGGAGTAGAGGGAACTGCGCAGAATGGTGTGCGCAATGCCGGAGTCGCGGAGGTCGATCTCGGTTTGACAGTGGTCCTTCGCCGACAGCGCCGGATTGGTGGGGTGCACGCCGCCCACCGAGGTGTACACAATGTGGCGGATGCCCGCCCGCTGTGCTGCGTTGATGGCATTGAGATGTTCGGGAACTCGCCGTCCGAGGTTGAGCCCACTGATCAAGAACAGGACGTCTCCGCCGCGGTAAGCGGCGTCCAGTAAATCAGGTTCCTGGTAGTCGCCGCGTCGGACGTGGATCCCTTCCGTCTCGCGCTGTGCGAGCTTGTCCGGGGTGCGGGTCACGAGCGTCAACTCGTGGCGTGGGTTCGCGTTCGAGAGCAGAGCGGTGACCCGCCGCCCCAGGTCGCCCGAGGCTCCGCTGATAACAATCCGACTCATTGAGTTTCTCCTGTCGATTTTTGGTCCGGGCTCACGTAGTGAACGATCCGAGGCGGTGCGATGTAGTGGGCTGCAATCGCTTTCGCGATCACGTCCGATTGAGGTGTGGCGGGAATGTCTCGGTGGGTCCTCGAGTCGCTCCCAGCCGACATGAAGCACGTAGGTATCGAGGTGATCGACATTGCGGATCAGTTCGGCGAAAACGCATCCCGGCGACTGCAGCAGCAGGTGCCGGACTCTGGCGAAAACCGTTGTGAGCCGTGGCCCGTCGCCGGACCGGACACGGAGTTCGGTGTGCTCGTAGATCATGAGGTCACATCCAGGTCCGCTCGTTTGGGTGTTGCCGACCCACGATGCCGTGATCGAGATCACGCAGTGGGCGGAAGTCAGAATGCGGATTCGCCATGGGGCGTGTAAAGGTCAAGAAGTTCAGGTCGACGATGCGCTGACCGCATAAGAAGCGTGCTCGGTGCGTGAATTCCTTTATCCCGCCGCGCTTACGCACTCGGCCTCGGCTGTCGTCATGAAATTGGCAGATCATGCATGCGATGCATGGTCTGACTGAAATTCCTGGCCTTTACGTGTCATTGATGCGATACGCATGCTTGCTACGACGGAATTCGCCGCGCCACGCAAATTCACCCCATCGCCTCTGATGACAAATCCAGGAGGACCACATGTCCCTCATTGCCGAGCGACACACCGACCTCGACCGCACGCGGTTCTTCATCGACGGGGAGTGGGCCGAGCCTCGGAGCAGCCGCACCTACCGCGTGGTCGAGGCGGCGACCGGGGAGGGGCTCGGTATCGCCGCGCTGGGTGGTGAGGACGATATCGACGCCGCGGTCCGGTCTGCTCGCACCGCTCTCGATCACGGGCCCTGGGGTCGCGCGTCGGCGGCCGAGCGTGCGGCGGCGATGCGGCGGTTCGCCGCTGCGCTGGAGCGTCGCGCCGATCACACCTCCACCTTGGTGACGCGTGAGAACGGTATGCCCATTCAGTTCTCGCAGCAGGTGAACGGTGGCCTGCCGGCCGTGCTGCTGCGGATCTATGCGGAGGTGGTCGAGACGCTTCCACTGGAGGAGGTGCGGCCGAGTCCGAAGGGGTCGACGATCCTGCGGCGGGAGCCGGTTGGTGTGGTGGGGGCGATTACGCCGTGGAATTTTCCGCAGGCGTTGGCGATGTTCAAGGTGGCGCCCGCGCTTGCCGCGGGGTGCACGGTGGTGTTGAAGCCATCGCCGGAGACGGCGTTGGATGCGTATGTACTGGCGGAAGCGGGGCTCGAGGCCGGGCTGCCGGCGGGGGTGCTGAATATCGTTGCCGGTGACCGTGATTCGGGAGCGGCGCTCGTCTCCCATCCCCTGGTCGACAAGATCGCGTTCACGGGCTCCACCGCGGCCGGAAGAATCATCGGTGCCGAGTGCGGGCGGTTGCTCCGGCGCCACACCCTGGAACTGGGCGGGAAGTCCGCGGCGATCTTCCTCGACGATGGGGACATCGACACCTTGCTCGCGGGTCTCGGTGGCGCTTCGTTCCTCAACAACAGCCAGACGTGCACGACGCAGTCGCGGATTCTCGTGGCACGTTCGAGGTACGACGAGGTCATCGACGCGGTGGCCGGTTACGCGTCCGCCATGAATATCGGAAATCCGCTCGATCCGGCTGTGACTTTGGGGCCGATGGCGACCAGCGCACAGTTGGACCGGGTTATGGGCTACATCGACATCGCGAAGAAATCGGATGCCCGGCTGGTCACGGGCGGTGGCCGTCCGACCGGTCTCGATCGGGGCTGGTTCGTCGAGCCGACCGTATTCGCCGATGTGGACAACAACGATTTACTCGCTCGTGAAGAGGTTTTCGGTCCGGTGATCGCCCTGCTGCCGTTCGACACCGATGAGGAGGCGGTACGGATCGCCAACGACAGCGACTATGGGCTCGCGGGTTCGGTGTGGAGCGCGGACGAGGATCGTGCGCTCGAAATCGCCGGGCGGGTGCGCACCGGCACGATCGGCCTCAACTATTACGAGCTCGACCTGGGCGCGCCGTTCGGCGGCATGAAGTCCTCGGGCGTCGGCCGTGAGCTCGGGCCGGAGGGAATCGACGCGTACCTCGAATACAAGGCTGTATACGCATCGAAGAAATACCTGTCGGCCTGATCAGTGTGAATGCCGGAAAGGATATGAATATGAGTGATCCCGTTGCCGTGGTGCGTGCCTATTTCGACGCCGTCGCGGCCGGTGACCCGAGTGCCGTGGGAGCGCTTTTCGCGCCGGACGCGGAATTGCACAATGCGGCGGGCACGCTTCGGGGCGCGGAAGCGATTACGAGGATGTACGAGGGCGGTCTCCGGCCCGGCGCCATGAAGCCCAGCCCCGGACCCCTGGTGGTCGACGGCGAACGGGTCGCCGTCGAGATCGATTTGAACGCCGACGGGAAGCTTATGAAGCTCGGGGACTTCTTCACGGTTCGCGAGGGAAAAATTCATCGCCTCGCGATCTACAGCCTCAATCCGGTAAACCCGAAGTTCTTCGACGCTGCTGAAGAGAATTCGTGAGGAGAATAATGAAGATTGCAGTCTTTGGACCTGCTCGCAGGGTCGGTGTCGTCCATGAAGGATCCATCGTCGATATCAACGGTGCGTATGCAAAGTATTTGGCCGAGACGTCCGATACCGCGCGGCCACAGGCCCGTGCCGCGGCGGAGGTCCCGGCTTCGCTGAACGACTTCATCGAGGAAGGCGACCGGGCTCTCGACGGCGCGAGAAACGCTCTGGAGCATCTGTTCTCCAAGGCGTACGACGATCGCGGGGTGGCGGGAGAGCGACTTCGCTACGAGACGGACGAAGTCATCCTGCACGCGCCAGTGGAGGGCCGGTCGCGGATCTTCGCCGCGCTGGCCAACTTCGCCGACCACATGGACAGCGCCGCACAGAATTCCAGCTCCGAGGATCAGGCCGAGACGCTCCAGCGGCTCACGTCGGGCGGTCCGAAGTTCTTCCTGAAGGACTCGCGGGCGGTGTCCGCCGACGGGCAGCCCCTACGCTATCCGAGGCGAACCCAGCGGCTGGACTACGAGGCCGAAGTAGCGGCCGTGATCGGCAAACGTGGCCGTGACATCCCCGGCGGTGAATTCCGTTCATACATCTGGGGTTACACCTTGCACAACGACTGGTCCGTGCGCGACAACGTCTCCTTCGGCCCGGACTTCCTGTATTCGAAGAACTTCGACACCTCGGCGACCGTCGGGCCCTGGATCGTCGTGGACGAGGACATCGACCCGCAGAACATCCCGCTCGAATGCCGTGTCAACGGCGGGGTCAGACAGTACGGCAACACCGGCTCCATGGTGCACAGCTTCGCCGCATTGGGCGAATACCTGTCCGCCGACACGACTTTGTGGCCCGGCGATCTGATCAGTAGCGGTACTCCGAAGGGCACGGCCGTCGATTCCAGTAAGCAACTGCCCGATGGAACGCTCCCGGACACACTTTTTGTGAAGCCGGGTGACGTCGTGGAGATCTCCTCCAGCCTCATCGGATCCATCCGCAACAAGATCGTCGCGCCCACCGAATGAAGGAAGTCATGGCCACAGGTCAATTCCCGGTCGGCGGGGTTCTCTACGATCGCCCGTTCAAGATCCGCCGACTCAATCATTTCGGCATCAGCGTGGATGACACCGGCCGCGCGCTCGCCTTCTATCGAGATGTGCTCGGATTCTCCGTCTCCGACAAGATCGATCTGAAGATCGTCGAGCCAGGGGAGTGGATGGACGGTGTTCCGGACACACACATCTATTTCCTCCGCCACAACAGCGACCATCACACCTTCGTGTTGATGCCGCGTCCGTGGATCGACCAGACCGCCTCCGCGCCGCGTTCCGATATCACCATCAACCAAATCACCTGGCAGGTCGGCAGTCTGCGGGAGGTGGTCGAAGCCCGGGTGTGGCTCGAGTCGACCGGAACCAAGATCAGCCGGTACGGCCGCGATCCCGGATCCAATTGGCACACCTACTTTCCCGAGCCCACCGGGCACGTCAACGAACTCGAGTACGGCATCGAGCAGGTGGGCTGGGACGGGTTGAGCAAACCGGAAGCGATGTGGCCCTGGGGGATTGGGCACCCACCGCTGCCGACCAGTTCCGAGAGCACCGAGATGGCGGTGGCCGCGGCCAAGGGCATCGACTTGAACTCCGGTCACCGGTGGGTCGACGAATTGCCGAAAACTCATGATGTGGGCGGGGTGCTGCTGTCGCGGCCGTTCAAGGCCGTTCGGATCGGACCTGTCAGCATCTTCGTTGAGGATGTCGCGGCGTCCGAGCGCTACTACATCGAAACACTCGGTCTCGTGCCGAGCGAGGAGGTCACCGTCCTCGGCCACCGCGTGGTCTTTCTGCGAGCCAACACCGAACACCACAGCATCGGCCTGTTCCCATTGGAACTCCGTGCAGCCCTGGGGCTCAGCGAAAACACCACCTTGCTCTCGTTCGGTGTACAGGTTGGCTCCTACGAGCAGTTGCGTGCGGCGCGGACCCACCTGCTCGAGCGCGGCGTCACGCTGCTGGAACTCCCGCCCGAGATCCACCCCGGTATCGATTACGTCATTCACGCCGTCGACCCCGAGGGACATGTGATGCAGCTGTACTACTACATGGAACAGATCGGCTGGGACGGCAAGCCTCGGCCGGCGGATCAGCGCCGCTGGGTTGAGCCCGGTGTCTGGCCCGAGACCCTGCCCGCGTTGCCCGATACGTATACGGGCGAAACCTTCTGGGGGCCACTGGGATGACCGACAGTATTGTGAACGAAAGAAGCGCGGTCGTCACCGGGGGAGCCCAGGGTTTGGGCGCCGCCATCGCATCGCACCTCGCCCGGGACCGGTTCGCGGTCGCGCTCCTGGACATGCAGGAGGATGCCCTGCGGCACGCGAAGAAGAGTATCGAGACCCGGTTCCGTGACGCCCGAGTTTTCGCCGCCGCCGTCGATCTGTCCCGGCCGGAGGACGTCGAGCGAGTGTTTCAGGAGATCGACGCCGAGTTCGGCAGGATCGATGTGCTGGTGAATACTGCGGGAGGGAGCGGGACTGTCGCGGTGCGCGAGATCGAGGACGTGTCGCCGGAGGTATGGAACACCGTCCTCGGTAATAATCTGACGAGCACATTCCTGTGCGCTAAATACGCCGTTCCGATCATGCGGCGCAAGGGCTTCGGCCGTATTGTCAACTTCTCCTCGGCCGTGGCGAATGGCCTGGCCGGTCCGTCGGGGACGGTGGGTGCGCTCCTGCCGTACGCCGCCTCGAAGGCCGCCGTCAATGGCTTCACCAAACAACTCGCCAAGGATCTGGGCGGCAGCGGCATCACGGTGAATGCGATCTCCCCGGGGCTGATCCTGCCGGACGAGGGTCGAGTGCGGACGACGTTCGACGCGCTACCCGCAGCGGCCCGAGCGGCCACCGCTGCGGCGATCCCCCTCGGACGCACCGGCACGACAGACGAAATCGCCTCTGCCGTAGCGTATTTGGTTTCCGATGAGGCCGGATTCACCTCGGGCGCCGTGCTGAGCGTCGACGGCGCCGCTTCCTGATTTCACCAGTCGCCGCCGTGCGGCGAGCGACGTCGCGAGAATGGAATTGACAATGCTCCCTTACCCGTTGGTCCTGCTCCCCGCACTCGGCGCGGATTCCCGGTTGTGGGAACCAGTCGTCGAGCGTCTCGGGGATGTGGTCGAATCCACCGTGGTGGCGCATGTCGGAGACTCCGTCGAGTCCATCGCCGACAATGTGCTCGCGCAGGCACCGGATCGGTTCTATCTGGCGGGACTGTCCATGGGCGGTTATGTCGCACTCGACATCGCGCTCCGGCGCACCGGTCGGCTCGTGGGGCTGGCGCTATTGAACACCTCGGCACGCGCGGCCTCGCCCGAACGGCTGACCAGCGGGGTTGGGATGATCGAGCTGGCGGAGTCCGGACGTTACGACATCGCGGTCGAACGATTGGCGAGTGCTGTCGCGCCGCCGGGGCGAGACGACGTGGTCGCACTCGCCGCCGCCATGGCTCGTGATCTCGGCGTGGCCGCGTTCCGCGACCAACAACGCGCAGCTCTCGACCGGCACGACCGTCGGCACGTGCTGGCGTGGATCGACACTCCCACGGTGGTGGTGTGCGGTACGGCCGATGGCGTGACGCCGCTCGAGCACAGCGCCGAACTCGCGGAGGGGATTCCCGACGCGGAGTTGGCCACCATCGAAGGCTGCGGGCATTTCTCGGCCCTCGAAGAGCCGGCGCGGATCGCGGAGATTCTCCGCACACAACTACTGCTGGTCGATGCATCCGCCGCGCGGTAGCACCGGATTGGTTGATGTCGAGCTCGAGCGGTCCGGGCGAATGATCGCCGCGTTCCCAGACCGGCGGTGCGTGGGATCCATCAGCCCCTGCGGACATGCTGGGTGACGATCTGCGATGGTTCACGACCCTGGCTGAATTGGAGCGGGTGGGCGAGGCCGCCGAACGATTGCAGATGGCCCAGCCCACGCTCTCGCGGATGCTCGCCCGGTTGGAATGGCGCCTCGGTCAGCGATTGTTCGACCGTCACGGCAAGCGCATCAGTCTCAATGACCGCGGTCGTGTCTTCTACTAGCATGGCCGCCGCGCCAGGGCCGAACTCGACGCCGCCGAACGGGCACTGGCGGGGCTGCGCGACTCCGCGTGTGGGGTGGTGCACCTAGCCTATGGGTCCTCTTTCGGTAGTTAGCCTGTGCCGCAACTGATTTCACAATTCAGGCGACGTGCCGGCCATGTCCGCGTCACCCTGTACCAGGGCGAGTCCAAGGCGGTCGCGGCGCGAGTGCTCGACGGTACCGCGGAACTGGCGATCGTCTCGCAGGGTCCGCCGGTCACCGGGCTCTGCTGGCGGCGCTTGTCGCGGCACCGGTACGCGCTGGCGACGCCCGTGAACCATCGGTCAGCGGGTCGGCGGCGGATCCGGCTGCGCGATGTCGCCGATGCCGAATTCATCGCTCCGCCTTCAGGGTTCGATGCGCGTCGGGTATTCGACGAGCTGTGCTCGGCGGCGGGCATCCAGGTTCGCGTCACGTACGAGGCTGCGGAATTGGATACGGTGACCGCGCTGGTCGCCGAGGGGCTCGGACTCGCGGTGGTGCCGATGCCGGAAGCGGTTCCCGGAGGCGCCTTTCCACGTGGTGTCGGGGGTCGAGTTCCCGCGCGAAAAAACTCGACCTATAATCCGCAGAGTAGCCGAGTCGGTCTCCGAGCAAGGGCCGCTGCACCGTCATCGTCATGGCGCGGTGCGTTCGGTCGGCCTCGAATCGATACAGCCACCTGCAGGTCGCCTGCCCCGCTCCGACCGGTTCGGTCAGCGCGGTATGCGCCATGAGTGGACGCTACTGCCAGCCAAAGCTTGTGCCGGCAAGGGCTGGCAGGTACCGAAATAAACCGTGATCGGCGCGGCGGCAGAGCTGGGCAATCGGAATCGGTCACCGAACCGTGGTTCCGTTACCCGCCTATGACCGAACCGGTCGGCGTGTGATCGCTTACGGGATGCAGTCGTAGCCGTTGACGTAGGCCGGAGCATTCGCGATGTTGCCGGAGATGGTGACGAACTCGATGGGTTTGCCGTCGAGGCCAATGAGCGCTGGAGGTTGCTTTCCGCAGTTGTAAGTGATCGGTGTCGGGCTGCGTTGGGTGATCTGCCAGGGACCTCTCATCGTGTTGTCCACAGGTACAACGCCACAATGACCGGACGCAGGTCACGCCGCTTTTCTGTGACGATGTACTCGTAGCGGGCCGGTTTGGTCGAATACTGAACGCGTTCGAGCAGTCCGTCATCACTCAACGCCCGCAGCCGTAGGGTCAGCATATTCGGTGCGATCCCCAGATTGGCCTCGAACTCATCGAACCGCGTGAACCCGTCGAGGGCATCAACGCATGATCTGCACGCTGGTGAGGTATCGGCTCGTTGCCGATAGTGGCGGCGAAGATCGCACTGGCGTAGTGCGTTTCGGCTTCGGCTCAGTGGTGGGCTCGCGATGTGCCAGGACAGCGATCCGTATCCAGCCATTCGCACGGCAATCATCGCGTGACGGCTCGGAATCAAAGACACCACACCGATGCAGACCAGCCGCAGCACCGTGACCGGCGTGAGCCTCACGCACCGCGCATGGCTGCCGTGTTGCAGAACCAAGAGCTTGCTGCAGCTGCGTGCCGGGCTGATGGGGGACGCGGTTCAGCCTCGAGCGGGCGAGTGCCGCACGCTCCGCACCACGATCGCGCCGTAATCGCGGCTTGGCGGGTCCGGATAGTAGTTGGGGACGATGTGGTTTCGGTCGGGCACCAGATAGTTGTGCCCTCGGTACATCTCCAAGAAGGGATCGACCAGGCAGCCGCCGAGTGTGCGTAACACGTAGTCGGGGGCGTCGATCTCGCCGAATCGGCGGCAGTATGCGTCGTAGCCGGGGATCTTTGCTCCGGTGAGGACATAATCCAGTCCGTAGCGCTCGGCCAGCTCGACCGGGGTTTCCATCATCACCGCGTATGCTGTGCCGCCGCGTGCGGTGCGCTTCAGTGAGCCGGAAGCCAGATAGATGGCGTTCGCGGTGTCCAGATCGATGACCGGATAGTAACCGTGACCGGTCACCGTGTCCCAATCACTGAGTTCGGAAATGCGGTCCGCCTCATACCGCATGGGGAAGCCCATCAAGGTGCCGACGACCTCGCCGTGCTGTTCGAAGATCCAGAACCCCTCGGGATACGCACGAAGGCGAGCTGTCATCTGGTCACGGCTCGCTCGCTGAGATTCCTCCCAGTCTTGCTCGACGGCCATGATCTCGTCCAGGTCGTCCAACGTCGCCTGCCGCACCAGGATCGTCATCGAATCCCCCAGGTCACGGGAAGTTGCTCCAGGCCGTGCACGAATACGCCATCCTTCCATCGCAATGTATCGGGATCGACCGCGAACTCCAGTCGGGGGAAGCGCCGCACCACGGCGCTGATCGCGACCGTCGCCTCCAGTCTTGCCAGTGCGGCCCCGAGGCAGAAGTGCGGTCCGAGGCCGAACCCCAAGTGCCGGTTCGGTGTTCGGGTGATGTCGAACCGTTCGGGTTCGGGAAACTGCGCGTCATCATGATGTGCCGACAGCAGCGACGCGACGACCAATTCCTCGGCCGGAATGACCGTGCCCCGGAACTCGACATCGGTCAGCGAAAAGGCTCCGGTGCTGTTCTTCACCGGAGGGCAGTATCGCACCACCTCCTCGATCGCCGGTTCGATGAGCGCTGGTGTGGCACGCAGCCGCATCAGTTCCGCGGGATTCCGTAGCAGCGCCCACGCCGCGTTGCCGATGAGGTTTCCCGTCGTTTCGAAACCCGCGGCGATGAGCAAGAAGATCATGCTCATCAGTTCCACCGGCGACAGCCGGTCACGATGAGTCTGCGTCTCGATCAACGCACTGGTGAGGTCGTCGCGGCGCTGTCGGCGGCGTATCTCGAGGAATTCCTCGAGATACTGCTGGAACTCGATCGCCATGGTGCGCAGCGCGTCGAAATCTCCCTCCGACGGCGGAGCGATCAGGATCCTGGTCCACTCCCGGAACCGCTCCTGGTCTTCGATCGGTATCCCGATCAGCTCGGCTAGGACGGTGATCGGCAGCCGGAAGGCCAGTGCATCGAGCAGGTCCACCGAGTCCTGCTGTTCGGCCTGGTCCAGCAGCCTGTCGGTGGCTGCGGCGACGTATGGACGGAGCTCGATGATCCGGTGCGGAGTGAACGCCTTGGCGACCAGGGCACGCAATCTTGTGTGCTCCGGGGGATCGGCGTAGAGCATGTGCTTGTCCAGCTGGTCGAATTCGGTCACCCGGAAGTACCTGGATCGCGCCGCGTCGGACAGCTTCCGCTTGTCCTTGCTGAAACGATTGTCGCGGAGCAGTTCGACGACGTCGGCGTAGCGGGTCACACGCCATTCGGGTGCTTGCTGGTGCGGGTTGAACAGGCGGATGATCGGCGCCTCGGACCGCATCCGCGCGAGTGTCGGCAGGGGATCGACACGCATCTGTTCACCCCACAGGTCGAACCGGTTCACTCGGGCCGCTCCAGCACTTGTCCGACCCGGCGCCAGGTGGGTCTGTCACTGATCTCTCGCCACCAGCGCGCAAGGTTCGGTCGCGCGTCGATCAGGTCTGCACCGTTGGAGGCGACGAGATACTGCAAGTAGGGCAGCCAGGTCACCTCGGCGAGCGAGAATTCGGGTCCGGCGAGGAATTGCTGCCTGGCCAGCGTGGCGTCCGCGACGTCGAACGCGGTTGCCAGCTCACCGCGCGCCGCAGCGATGGCGTTCCGATCTGGTGGTGGCGGAAGGAATTTCGCGCCCGGGCTGCGGCGGATGATCTCGTACACAGGGCCGGCGCGGACGAGGTCCCACACCGGTCCGCTGACGTAGCTCTGCTCGATGCTGATCCACTGTTCCATCAGCCCGCGCAGCCTGAGGTCGTCCGGTGTCAGTGCCGGGCCCGGCAACCGATGGTCCAGATAGCGGATGATAGCCCGCGATTCGTACAGCAGGAACCCATCGTCCTCCAGTACCGGAATCTCACCGAACGGCTGGAGTTTCCGGTGCTCCGGCGACTTGTCCTGCCCTTGGAGAACACTCACCTCGACCAGCTCGGCGTGCTGATTCTTCTCGGCCAGGACCATCAGTACTTTGTGGGTGCAGGCGCTGGTGGCCGCCCCGTATACCTTCATTATGTTTCGTCCTTTGTGTACTCCGTGAGCACTTTCAACAGATACTGGGTGACCGCCCTCGGGGTCTGATGATCGAAGGCGAGCGTCGACGGCAGCGCGAGTCCGGTTCGCGCCGCGAGTTCGTGTCGCAGCTGCACGGCCATCAGGGAATCCATGCCGAGTGCCATGAACTTGCCGTCCACCGGGATGTCCGAGGGCGAAGGTAGCTGGAGTAGGGCCGCTGTGTCCCGGCGTACTGCTGCCTCGATCGCGGCCTCCCGATCGCCGTTCGGCAACCCGATCAGTTCATCGACCCAGTGCGCCGGCGCGACGGCCACCTGTTCGCTGGGCGGTGCCGGTGTGTCGAGCCAATGACGTTTGCGCTGCCATGGATAGCGCGGCAACGTTGCGACCCGGCGCCGAGCCGGGTACAGGCGGGCGAAGTCCACTGGATAGCCCGCGGTGTAGAGCTCGGCAATCGAGTTGAGCAGGCTGCGTTGTTCCGGGCGTTCCCTGCGCAGCGTCGGGATTGCAGCTGTTGTGTCGAGACAGTTCGCGATATGGCCGGAGAGCACGGAATGCGGCGCTATCTCGAGGAAGATCTGCTGCCTATCGCGGGCTGCGGCGCGCACAGCGTCAGTGAATCGGACCGGCTGCCGGACGTTGTTCGCCCAATAGTCGCCGGTCAATTCACTTCCGGCGATCCGGTCTCCGCGCACCGTGCTGTACATGGGGCACGTTGTGGGGCCGCACTCTACCGCGGCGAGTTCCTTCGCGAGCTTTGTGGCCATCGGGGCCATGGAAGGTGAGTGGAATGCGTAGCCGCCCGGCAACCAGCGGCAGTGGACGTCTCGCCGCTGGAGCGGGTTGAGCACGGTGTGCAACTCGTCCACCGAGCCGGACAGTACGACGGACCGGTCGTCGTTGATCGCTGCTACCACGACCGAAGTGTTCGATCCGGCAATAACGTTCGCGATCTCATCCGGCCCCAGCGCGACGGCAACCATCGCCCCCGAACCGTCGGCCGGCGCCATGAGGCGTCCTCTCGATACCACGATCCTGATGGCTTCCGCCAGGCTCAGCGCACCCGCGACATGCGCGGCGGCGATCTCACCAACACTGTGCCCGATGACTGCGTCGGGCCGAATGCCCCACGACGCGAGCAGCGCCGACAGCGCAATCTGGCATGCGAACAGCGCGGGTTGGGCGATCTCCGTGCGGTGTAACCTCGATTCGCCTTCTGGCGCAGCCAGTTCGGCGAGCAACGACAACGATGTGTGCTCCGCGACCAATCGGTCGCATTCTTCGAGTGCGGCGCGGAAAACCGGTTCAGTACCCTGCAGCTCGCGACCCATACCGATCCACTGCGCCCCCTGCCCGGAGAAGACGTAGGTGATCGTGGGTGCCATGGCTCGCGCCCGCGTGGCACCGGCGCGCACGAATGCGTGCAGCTGCTCGGCCAGTTCGGCACCGGAGGCACCAACTACTGCGGTCCGCCATTCGTGATGATCACGCCGGGCTCCCGCCGTATAGGCGACATCGCACGGATCATCTTCCCGCTCGAGGACATTCGCGTGTGCGATAGCCAACTCGATCAGTGCCGTCGGGCTGCGCGCCGACAGCGGGAGCAGGACCGGTCCGCCCCGCGGCGGCAGCTGCTCGACCGTGGGCGCCTCGGCGACGACGACGTGCGCGTTGGTGCCGCTCATACCGAACGAACTCACACCCGCGATCCGCGGCTTCTCGCCCTCCGGCCACGCGGTGGTCTTCGTCGGGATGACGAAAGGTGTTCCGGTCAGGGAAATCCTCGGATTGAGCGTGCTGAAGTGCAGGTTGCGGGGGATTTCCGCGTACTGCAAGGCCAGTACCGCCTTGATCAGTCCGGCGATGCCCGCGGCGGCCTCGAGATGGCCGATGTTGGTCTTGACCGCACCCAGTACGCAACCGTCACTGTTGGCGTCCCCCTCGCCGAAAACCTCGGCCAGTGCCTCGATCTCAACCGGGTCTCCGAGTGCGGTGCCGGTTCCATGGGTCTCCACATACCCGATATCGACGGGGCGCACCTGGGCATCGGCGAACGCTTGGCGCAGCAGGTCCCGCTGCGCCAGTGGATTGGGTGCGGTCAGCCCGGCCGAGCGACCGTCGGAGTTCATTGCCGACCCCTGCAGGACTGCCAGTACTCGATCGCCGTCGGCCAGTGCATCGGAGAGCCTCTTCAGCACAACGATTCCGCAGCCCTCGCCGCGGACGAACCCGTTCGCACGGGCGTCGAAGCTACGGCACCGGCCATCCGGCGACAGCGCTTGTAGATCGCTGATCATCTCGGTCACCGCTTCGTCCAGAACGAGATTCACCCCACCGGCCAGGGCGAGGGAGCTTTCCCCGGTCCGCAGGCTCCGGATCGCAAGATGTACCGCGACCAGCGATGATGAGCACGCGGTGTCCACCGCGAGACTCGGCCCACGCAGCCCGAGCAGGTACGACAACCGACCCGCGCCGAAACTGTGGGCCGTTCCGGTGCCGGTATAGCCGCTCATTGCGCCGGAGCGCGCGCTGAGCAGCAGGTAGTCGTTGCTGCTCATCCCTACGAAGACGCCGGTTCGGCTGCCGGCCAGCCGCTCGGTCGCCACTCCGGCGTCTTCCAGCGCCTCCCAGGCGACCTCGAGCAGCAGCCGATGCTGTGGATCCAGCGCGTCGGCTTCCCGCGGGGCGATCCCGAAGAATGCCCCGTCGAATCCGTCCACCGAGGGCAGGAAAGCGCCGGTTGCTCCAGCGTCACCGGTGGCACGGTCGGGTCGTTGGGACACTGTGTCGACACCGTCGGAGAGCAGTGTCCAGAATGCTTCGGGGTCGTCGGCGCCACCCGGGAAACGGCAGCCCATGCCGATTACCGCAATAGCTTCGGTGTGCTGTCGCCGCAGCCGCACGACCTCGGCTTCCATCGTGCGCAGCGCGGAAGCGGCTTTCACGAGCTGTGTGCGATAGCGTTGCTCGTCGGCGATGTTCACGTCAACTCCCCCTCTTCGAGCCGGTTTATCGAATCGTCGATCTGCGCCAGCAGATCGTCCATGTCCAGATCTCCGAGTTCATCTAGTTGGCCGGTGGTCGCCTGCGGCTCGGCCATGTCGAGCGCGTCGAGTAGCTGTCCGGTCAGCGCGAGCACGGTCGGCGCGCTGTACAGCAGCGTCGCCGACAGTCGTACGCCTAGTGCGGATTCGAGCCGATTCCGTAGTTCGAGCGCCATCAGCGAGTCGACGCCCATGGTGGTCAGCGGCGCTTTCCGGTCGATCAGAGCTGGGTCGAGGTGCAGGACCTGGCTGAGTTGTCCGGTCACGACGGTGTCGATCAAACTCGGGCGTTCGGCAGCGGCGGCCACGCGCAGCCGGTCCGCGAACTCGGTCGGCCGTCCACTGGTGTTCCCGCGGTTGTCGTCGTCGAGTTCGGCGTACAGCGACGCACCGGCCAGAGACGGGTAGAACGCGAGCCATTGCCGCAGATCGAGATTCGCCGCCACGACGTGGCTGGCGCTGCCGCCCAGCAGGCGACCCAGGATGTCCACACCTTGCGCAGGGGTGATGGTGCCGACCCCCCGGTGCGCGAGTCGCTGCCCTTCCGACTCGCGCTTCGCCATGATTCCGTCCTGCGAGTACAGCCCCCAGTCCACGCACAATGCCGTTCTGCCACTGCATTCCCGATGCCGCGCGAGGCCGCCCAGAAATGCGTTGGCGGCCGCGTAGCTCGCCTGTCCCGGTGAGCCGAGCACAGCCGACGCTGAGGAGTACATGACGAAGAAGTCCAGTTCCCGGTCCCCGGTCAGTTCGTGCAGGTTCCACGCGCCGCGGACCTTGGGTGCCAGGACCCGATCGAATCGTTCGGCATCCAGTCCCAGAATGGTCCGATCGTCGAGCACCATGGCCGTGTGCAGCACTCCGCGCAGTGGTGGCATCCGGTCGTCGATATCGGCGAGCACCCTGGCGACGTCCGCGCGCCGGGCGACGTCCGCGCGCGCCACCACCACCTCGACACCATCGCGCCTGAGCTCGGCGATCCTCGCCTGTGCGTCCGGACCCGGTTCGTGTCGTCCGGCCAGCACGAGGTGCTGCGCCCCCCGGGTTGCCAGCCAGCGTGCCAGGCCGATACCGAGCCCGCCGAGCCCACCGCTGATCAGGTATGTCCCGCCGGTCAGCGCCGGCTCGGCATTCCCGTAGTCGAACCGGGTCCGTACCAGCCTGGCGAGCTTCCGTCCTTCCTCGCGCAGCGCGATTTCGTCTTCGCGATCTGATGCGACGAGTTCGGGAAGGAGTTCCGCGGCGCAACGAGTGAGCGTCCACTCCGAGTCGAGGTCCACCCGGGTGCATTCCAGTTCCGGATGCTCGACGCTCAATGTCCTTGCCAGTCCCCACAGCGGAGCTTGGGACACCGCAACCGGTTCGCGGCCTACCTGTTGCGCTCCTCGGGTGACCAGCCACAAGCGGGGATGGTCCCGCAGGCTCAGGCGAGCGAGCGCGCGGACCAGGCGCACCGTGCTGAGCCCGGTGGTGTGCTGATCCTTGGTCAGGGTATCGGCGGTGACGTATTCGGTGTCGGTGGTATTCAGGCTCCACAGGTGGACCACACCGGCACAGCCTGGTTCGCCCTGGGCGACGTTGTCCAGCAGTGCGTTCCAGGCTTCGTCGTCGGCAACGTCGATGTCGTCCTTGCCGACCAGGACGCAGGTGCTGCCGCGTTGTTCGAGCAGTGCGGCCAGGGCGCTGCCGACACCGGAGGAATCGGCGAGCACCAGCCAGGTACCGGCAGCCCCGTCGCGCCGATCCGGCGCTACGAGACGTTCCCCCGCGGCCCAATCCACCCGGTAGAGCCAGTCGCGGTACGGATCCGGTTCGGCGAGCTCGGCCACCGTGAGCCCATCGACCTCGATCAGCACGGTGCCGTCCTCGTCGAGCACCAGCAGATCACCACAGTGTTCGGTGGACCTTGCGCGCGCGTGTACCCACACCCGTCGACCGATCGGCCCGTGCACTCGAAGCCGCTCGATCCGCGCCGGAACGATTCCTCCGGTCGGCAGCCGGTCGAGCAGTAGACCGCCGAGGACCTGGAAGCAGGCGTCCAGCAGGGCCGGGTGGCAGACGTACCCCGTGGACGACTCCGCAAGCTCGATCGCCGCGATGCTCTCACCCGCACCGGTCCAGATTCGTTGCACGCCACGAAAGGCCGGGCCGTAGTCGATGGTTCGCCCGGCATATCGCGCATAGTGCTCGTCCGCGGTGACCTCGGTGCGACAGCGGTCCCGCACCGACGTCAGCGGCTCGGCCGTAGGTGGTCCATCGTCGGCACGGCTGATCGTCCCATGTGCACAGCGCACCCACGGCTCGGAATTGTCTGCGCGGGCGTAGACCTGGAAGCCGTCGGCGTCCTCGATGAATTGGAAATGGCCGGAGCCGTCGCTGCCGAGAATTGTCATACGTTCGAATTCGAGATCATTCAGAACCGATGATCGCCCGGAGGCGTACAGCGCCATCTCCACATAGCCCGACGCCGGGAACACGACCACACCGTCGACGGTGTGGTCGGCCAGATAGGGCAGATCCAGTTCCCGCTCCCAGATCCGAGTCCCCGGCGAGGTCGCGGGGCTGACCGGCTCGCCGAGAAACGGGTGTCCGCGTTGCTCTGGGTGGACCGGAGTCCGGTCCACCCAGTAACGCTCGCGCCGCCACGGATAAGCGGGTAGCGGTACGCAGCGCCCGCCGCCGGGGCGCAGCGCGGGCCAGTCGACCCGGCTGCCCCGGACATACAGCGCGGCAAGCGATCCGAGGAATATCTCGCGTTCGTCGTGTCCGCGACGACCTGACGCGACGACCGTACCGCCGTCCTCTTCTATAGAAGTCAGCAGGATCGGGTGCGGACTCAACTCGACGAATACCGTCGGGCCCGCCGCAATCTGTTCGCGGACCGCCTCGGAGAACAGCACGGGTTCTCGGAGATTGCGGACCCAGTAGGCGGCATCCAGTTCGGCGCCGCCGCAGAAACTTCCGAGCACGGTGGACCACATCGGCACCGCGGCGGCCTTCGGTTCCAGTACACCCAGTTCACGGCCGAGCTCATCGGTGATTGCGTCGACTTGCGGGCTGTGCGCGGCGACCTCGACCTTGATTCGACGGCAGAACACCCCGGCATCGGTCAGCTGGGCCACGATCTCGTCCAGCGCGTCCGGAGCACCAGACAGCACAGTCGAACGCGCGCTGTTGCTCGCCGCGATCGACACCCGGTCCGCCCACTCCGAAAGCGCCGCGTTCGCCTCCTCGAACGGCAGCTCCACCTGCGCCATCGCGCCGCGTCCGGTCAGTGTGCGCAGTAACCGGCTGCGGCGGACGATGATTCGCGCCGCGTCCGTCAGGGAGAGCGCGCCGGCCACGTGCGCGGCGGCCACCTCGCCCATGCTGTGGCCGATGACCGCGTCGGGCTCGATGCCCTTCGATCGCCACAACGCTGCCAAGCCGACCTCCATCGCGAACAGCACAGGCTGGACGATGTCGATCCGGTTCAGCAGGGACTCGGACGGATCGGCGGTCAGTTCAGCAATGACCGACCATTGCGCTTCGTCGCGGATCGCGTCGTCGCACGCCTCGACAGCCGAGCGGAACACCGGCTCACTGTCGAACAGCGCGCGGCCCATACCGAGCCACTGCGAGCCCTGCCCGGGAAAGACGAACACGGTCCGGTGCCGTTGGGCAGGTTCGGTACCCGACACCAGCTGCGGTTGTCCGTCTGCGGACACCACCAGTGCGGCACGGTGTTCGTGATGGTGTCTACGGACGGCTGCGGTGTAGGCGATATCGGCGATCTCGGCCCGCCTGTCGGCCAGCGTCGTCCGGAACGCTGCGACAAGTTCGATCAGCCCCTGTGCGTCGCGCGCGGAAATCGGTACCAGGGCGGACCATGAGGTGGGCGCAGCTACGGGAGGTTCGACTCGCTCCGGCGGATCGGCGACGATGACGTGCGCGTTCGTCCCGCTGATACCGAACGAGCTGACTCCCGCCATCCGCGTCACACCGTCGCGTCTCGGCCACGGGACCGGTTCCCTCGGCAGCACCAGTGCGGTTCCGTCGAGGTCGATCCGGGGATTCAGCGTGTGCAAATGCAGGTTCGCCGGAATACGCTCCCAGCGCAACGCGAGCACGGCCTTGATCAACCCGATCACCCCGGCAGCCGCCTCGAGATGACCGATGTTGGTCTTCACCGCACCGAGCACGCAGTGTGAGCCGTCATCCCTCGGCTTTCCGATCACATCGATGAGCGCATCCACTTCGATCGGATCACCCAGGGGCGTTCCGGTGCCGTGTGTTTCGACATAGCCGATATCCGCCGCGTCGGCGCGCGCGTTGCGCAATGCCTGACGTAGCAACGCTTTCTGGGCGGACACGTTCGGCGCGGTCAGCCCGGATGAACGGCCGTCGGAGTTCACCGCGGACCCACGGATCACGGCGAGCACCGGATCGCCATCTGCCACCGCGACGGACAGACGTTTGAGGACCAGCATCCCGCATCCCTCACCGCGGACGTAGCCATCGGCCAACGCGTCGAAGGTCTTGCACCGCCCGTGGTCGGACAGTGCGCGAGAGCTGGCCATCATGTCGGTCATATCTCTGGCGAGCATCACGTTGACACCACCGGCCAGCGCCATCGTGCTCTCGCCGGATCGCAGGCTCTGCACCGCGAGATGCACCGCGACCAGCGACGATGAACACGCCGTGTCCACCACCATGCTCGGCCCCTGCAACCCGAGCACATACGACAGCCGACCGGCGGGGAACGAGTGCCCGTTGCCGGTCACGGTGTAGATATCGCGCTTGCCGACGCTGAGCCGGTCGTAATCGGTGACGACGACGCCGGCGAACACACCGGTTCGCGAGCCGTTCAACCGCTCCGGCAGGGCCTGTCCCGCCTGTTCCAGCGCCTCCCAGGTCACTTCCAGCAGCAGGCGTTGCTGGGGGTCCATCGCCTCGGCTTCGCGAGGCGATATACCGAAGAAGGCCGGGTCGAATCGGTCCACACCGGACAGGAAGCCGCCCCAGCGGCTCGCGGTGGCGCCGTCGTCGGCTGCCCACCGGTCCGGGGGCACGTCGCTGATCGCGTCGACGCCACCGTCGATCAACCGCCAGAACTCGTCCGGGCTGGTGCCGCCGCCGGGCACCCGGCAACTCATGCCGATGACGGCGATCGGCTCGGTCTTCGCCAGCAGTTCGCGGTCCAACCGTGCCTGCAGCGTTCGGATGGCCGTCAGAGCCTGCTTCACCGACGCCTGCTCAGTCATTGCCCAGTTCCTGTTCGACGAGCCGGATACTGTCCAGCAGCATGGCCTCGGCTTCGGCGTCCGAGAGTAGATCGAGGTCCGCCATCAGGGATGGCTCGTCCTCCGATTCCGATTCCGAATCCGATTGCCGCGCCGAGGGTTGCGTCACCGCGAGTTCATCCGCGATGAACTCCGCGAGCGCGGCGACGGTGGAGTAGGTGAACAGCAGCGCGACCGACAACCGGATGCCGAGCGTGGACTCCAGCCGGTTGCGTAGCTCCACCGCCATGATCGACCCCATGCCCATGCTTTGGAACGTCGCCCTCCGGCTCAGGTTCACTGGATCTCGTTGCAGCGTCAGGGAAATTTGGTGCGTCAGGTGCTTCTCGAGCAGCGCGCCTCGTTCGGAGACACTGGCCGCGGCCAGCCTGGCGGCGAATGCGGTAGGTCTGTCCGGGGCCCTGGTTTCGACCGCATCAAAAAAGGGCGTGCCGGCCGCTCCGGGGTACGACTCGAACCAGTGTCGGAGGTTCGGATCCATGACTGCGAGCCGACCGAGATTCGAGCCGATACCACGATCCAACGCCCGCTCGAGACTCCTCGCGGACGCTTCGGCGATGCCTTGTGCCGCTGTATCTGCCCGCGCGACATGCAAGCTCAGTGCGGGCAGGCCAAGGGCACGGCGGTGGTGGGCGATGGCATCGAGCCGAGCACTGTCCGGTGCGTCACCTGGGCGACCGAATAATGCGGCGACCGAGGAACAGAGGATAAAGAAATCGAGCCTGCGATCGAGTGTGTGCTGGTGCCACCGCCATGCGCTGTCACCATTCCCCGTGTGGATCAGCCCGCGCAACGGGCCTGCGGCGGTTTCGATCTCGGCGATCAGGGAGCTCATCTCATGGTCGCCGATGTCGTATGTGTCGACGGTCAGCACTCGGGCCCCCGGGACGTCGATCGGCCCGATGGCAGCGGCCCGGCCCAGGATCACGATGTTGCGCGCGCCGCAGTCGGTCATCCACTGGGCATACGGCTCGGCTGATTCCGTGGCACCGCAGACAATCAGATATGTGCCGTCTGACTGCAACTGCGCCGCCCGCTCAGCGGTCTCGGGCACCCGAACCAGCCTGGCGACGAACCGGCCGTGGGGACGCAGGGCCACATCGGTATCCCGGTCGTCGCTGAGCAATTCTGTTGCCAGTGTGGCTACTTCATCGGGCGTCGGCCGCGCCGTGAGGTCCACTCGCGTGACGGACAGCGTAGGACAGTCGAGCCCTATCGCCCTGCCGAGTCCCCACAGGGACGCTTGGTCGACGCTGACCGGAGTGGTATCCGCGCCGACTGCCTGTGCGGCACGGGTCAGCAGCCACAGTCGTGGCCGATCCCGCCATCCCATTCCGGTCAGCGCCTCGGCCAGCGCACTCGCGCTGGAGGCGCCGAGACTGCCGATGTGCACCACTCCAGCAGGTGGTTGTCCGGGAAGAACGGTGCGCAGCGACTCGGTTGTGGCAGAGCTGAGTGCCCGGTCGGTCTTCAGATCGCAGGGAATGTTTCGCGCACGCAACGCCTCCGCGAGTTCGGTGCCGAGGGCGTCCTCACCCGCGAACACGATCCACGGCCCGATCCGCTCTCGCAATGATTCTCGGTGCGGGACTTCGCGCCATTCCACGGTATAGAGGCAATCCGCAGCCGGATCCGGATCGGTGCGCGCCAGCGAGCTCAGACGCACGTCCTCGACTTCCACCAGCACCCGGCCGTCGTCATCGAGCAGGTAGAGGTCACCACCCGGACCGGCCGATCGGCCGTGCGCCCAGACCGGGCCGGTCGGCGCCCGATACACCCGCAACCGGCCGATCTCGGTCACCACATAACTGCCTGACGAACCGTTGCACAGGGCGATCAGCGCCTGCAGACCGGCATCGAGCACCCGGGGATGGACGCGGTAATCGGCACGGCGAGACGGTGTCGGCGGGATGACCCTCGCCAGCACCTCGTCCTGGCCGAACCATAACTCGGAGACCCCACTCAGGTGCTCGCCGAAATCCAGTCCCGCCCTGGCCAGTGCCCGATAGTGCTCGGCGCCGTCTCGGCGCGTCGTGCAGCGCTTCCGGATCGAATCCGGCTGTTCGTGCACGTGCGGCGTACCGGTGTCGGGGCCGACGGTGGCCACCGCATGCCGCACCCAGTCCGGACCACGGCGGCTGAACATCTGGAAGAGTTCGTCCCGGGTGCTGATCACCGTCTGGGTCGTGGGCGCCACCGCGGCGGTCAACTCCAGCAAGCGTTCGAACGTCAGCCGAGTAACGGCGATATCCGTGGTCTCATAGGCCTCCGCGGCCGCAGCCAACGCCATTTCGGCGAAGGTGGCCGCGGAGAGCACAACGCTCCCGCCCACCGTGAGGTCGGCCAGATACGGCAGGTGTGCCGGGTCCAGAGCGCGGTGCCAGTACCGAGTTCCGTGCTCGACCGCCGAGACCAGACCGGGACCCAGCAGCGGGTGACCTTCGGCAGTGCGGGACAGGACAGCGCGCCCGTCCGCCGCGAGCCAGTACCGCTTTCGCTGCCACGGATACGCGGGCAGCGACACGACTCGACCAGTACCCAGGAGCCGATCGAAGTCCGGCGCGCAACCGGCCGCATACAGCGGGCCGGCGGCGCGCCGCAGCGACGACAGGTCGTCCTCGTCCCTGCGCAATGAACCGAAGACGTAACCATCGATGCCGCGGGCGGCAAAACATCGCTGGATATTTTCCATCAGGACCGGATGCGGGCCGATCTCCAGGAAAACTCGGTACCCGTCGGAGATCGCCGCGTCCATCGCATCCGCAAACCGTACGGTTTGCCGGACGTTTCGCCTCCAGTAGTCCGAGTCGAATCGCTGATCGGCAGCGAGCTTCCCGGAAACTGTGCTGTAGACGGGCAACTGGTTCGACTCGGGCGCAAGTGCGCCGAGTGCCTGGGACAAGTCATCCGCAGCCGGATCCATCTGCGCGCTGTGGAAGGCGTAACCGACCCGGAGTTCACGGAAAGCGACGCCGTCGCGACGCAGTCGTCCGAGCAAGTCCGCCAGTGCCGAGTCACTGCCCGAGACGACCGTCGAATACGGATCGTTGACCGCCGCGATCGCCACGTCCCCCCGGTATTCCCGCAGCATGCCGCGCAACCGCTCGGCGGGCAGTTCGACCGAAGCCATGCCGCCCGCCCCGGGCACCACCGCGGCGTGCATCGACCGGCTGCGGTGATATACCACCTCGACCGATTCGGCGAGAGACAGTGCCCCGGCCACATACGCTGCGGTGACCTCGCCGACACTGTGGCCGATAACAGCGTCCGGCACGAGTCCCCATGCCTGCCACAGCCGAATGACCCCCACCTGGATTGCGAACAGCGCGGGTTGCGCGACCGCGGTGAGGTGCAGGCGGCTGTGTTCCGCCGATGCGGTGATCTCGTCGGTCAGCGACCAACGGGTCAGTGGCCGCAGCAATTCGTCGCATTCCTCGACGGCGGCGCGGAAGACCGGTTCGGTCAACAGATTCCGGCCCATTCCGATCCATTGCGAACCCTGACCGGAGCACACGAACACTATCCGGCGCCGCTCGCCATGCTCCACGGTGCCCATCCACGTGTTGCTCGGCATGCTGCCCCCGACTGTGGCGCGCAAGGAGTCGGCCAGCTCATTCGGCGACGCACCCGTCACAGCGAGACGGTGTTCGTGATGGTCCCGCCTGGCGGCCGCCGTATAACACAGGTCACCCAGGGCGGTTCCATCGTCGCTGATGAGCTTGCGCGCCATGTCGTTCGCCGATGCGAACAGGGAATCACGCGATCGAGCGGAAAGCACCAGCAACTCCGTCCGGCCGTGGTCCGGCACAGGGGGCCGGGCGGCGCCTCGGACGTAGAGCGCACCGAGCGAATCGATCAGCGTCGAGCAGTCGCGGTCGCCTCGTCGCAATGTCGGCAGCGCCCGGCCACCGTTCCGCTCGACCACCGGGGCGAGAATCGGATGGGGGTCTACGTCGATGAAGATGTGACTGTCGTCGGCAAGCAAGCATTGCATCGTGTTTCGGAATCGCCACGGCTCGCGTTCGGTGCGCACCCAGTGCTCGGCGACCAACTGCGTGCCCTCCATCCGCTCACCGGTGACCGAGGAATAGAACGGTATTCGGGTCTCGCCCGGCCGCACATTCGCGAGCGCGTCCCGCAAACCGGGCAGTATCGGATCCACATAGGGACTGTGCGAGGCGTAGTCGACCCTGATCAGAGCCGACCCGATCGATCGCCCGGCGAGTTCGTGCCGCATTGCCTCGATGGTCTCTCGGTTACCCGAGACCACAGTGGATTCCGGTCCGGCCTCGCCCGCGACCCACACCCGGCCCCCGTGTCGGGACACCAGTTCGTTCGTGTCCGCAACGGACAGATCTAGTAGGGCCATAGCGCCGTGACCGGAGAGATTGCCCGCCAACGTGGCGCGCCGACACATGATCAACACAGCGTCGTCGAGGCTGAGCGCACCGGCGACGTGCGCGGCGGCCACCTCACCCATGCTCATCCCGGCGACGGCATCGGGCTCGACTCCCCTTGATCGCCACAGCTCGGTCAGCGCGACCTGCATCGCGAAAATTGCGGGTTGGGCGAGCTCGGTGCGCTCGATCCAGCTCTGGTCGGCCGAGGTCAACAACTGGGTGAGGGACCAGTCGACGTGCCGGCGCAGCGCGGTCTCACACCGCTTGATCGCTGACTGGAATGCGGGCTCACGTAGCAGCCACGCGCCCATTCCGGTCCACTGTGAGCCCTGCCCGCCGAACAGGAATGTGATTCTCGGCGGGTCCTTTTCGACTGTTCCGGTGCTGATTCCGGCTCCGGTGTAGCCGCTGTAGAACTTCTCGCTGGCAGCCGCGAGATCATCGGGGTCGCGCACCGACAGCGCGAGCCGGTGCGAGCCTTCCCCTTTCGCCGAGGGGGAAGCACACAACCGGGCCAGCGATGCCCGGTCCCGAACGGTCGCCAGGTCGCGCACGGCGACACGAAGGCCGTCCTCGCTGTCCGCGGCGAGCGGCAGCAGGTGGATCGGAGGGTTTTCGCCGCTTTCCAGGATCACGTGACAGTTCGTCCCGCCGAACCCGAATGCACTCACCCCGGCGAGGAGGCGGCCTCCGACGTCGCCTCGCCACTTCTCCGGCCGCGAAAGTATCCGCAAGCCCCATTCCTCGAAGGGGATGTGCGGACTGGCTTGCGCGAACTGGCCGGAGGGCGGCAGCGTGCGGTGCCGCATCGCCAGCAGCACCTTGATCAGCCCGGCTATCCCGGCCGCCGGTTCGAGATGCCCGATCGCGCTCTTGACCGAACCGATCGGCAGCAGCCGGTCAGGCGTCCGCTCCGCGCCGAGCACAGTGGCCAGCGCGCTCGCCTCGATCGGATCACCGAGCGCCGTTCCCGTCCCGTGCGCTTCCACGTACCCGACCTCGGACGGCGCGACGCCCGCTCGCTGATACGCGCTGCGCAGCAAGGACTCCTGGGCCAGCAAGCTCGGCGCGGTCAGGCCATTGGTGAACCCATCGTGATTTACTGCGCTGCCCTTGATGACACCGTGAATCGGATTGCCGTCGGCCAACGCCCGGTCCAATGGCTTCAGCACGATCATCCCGGCGCCCTCGCCACGGCCGTACCCATCGGCGCGCGCATCGAACGCCTTGGAACGCCCGTCCGGTGCCAGCGCCCCGAGCCGTGCCAGCGCATGCACCGTATCCTGCGCCAGCATCAGACTCACACCACCGGCCAGCGCGAGGTCGCACTCGCCCGCCCGCAGGCTCTGCGCCGCGAGGTGCACGGCGACCAGTGACGATGAGCACGCGGTGTTCACCAGCAGGCTCGGTCCGCGTGCACCCAGCGTGTACGACAATCGGGCGGGAATGATGCTCGGATCGCCTCCGGCCAACGTGTGTTCGGTGACCAGATCCGGGTCGGCGCGAATTGCCGCCCCGTACTCGCTCCACATCGCGCCGACGAACACACCGGTCTGGCTGCCGCCAAGACCGCCTACCGGAATACCCGCGTCATCAAGGGCTTCCTGCATCAATTCGAGCATCAGCCTTTGCTGCGGATCGATGTGTGGAGCCTCGCGCGCAGAGATGCCGAAGAACTCGGGATCGAACTTGTCTATCCCATCGATGAATCCGCCGCGTGGGGGACCGTCCCCGGCCCACCGCCCGTCCGGGGGTTCGGTGAGCGCGTCCGAACCGGTGCTGAGCAGTCGCCAGTACGCCGCCGCGTCCGGAGCTCCGGGGAAGCGGCAGGCGAGACCGACGATAGCGATCGGCTGTGGCTCCGAATCCGGTGTCTCATACTGTTGCAGGGACTCCGACCTGGTCCCGGTCAGCCAGCGTGCCAAGGCATTCGGTGTCGGATGCGCCCACAGCTGGGTCGGCGACACCGGTTGGCCGGTTGCCGCACTCAGCTCACCGGCAAGCATGGTCAAAGTCCGCGAATCGAGCCCGTAGCGGGTGAACGGCTCGCGTCCGTCGATCGCGGCGGGGTTCACCTGGCTCAGCTCGCCCATTCTGGCAATGAGCCAGTCCCGCACGTCCTCCATAGACCGGGACCGCATGGGCCGCCCACCTCCAACACGCAAAACCCTCATCAGTGCGTGGCCGTGTCCTGCGCCGTCGGCACGCGCACGGATCATACCCTGGGTATATACCGAACAGTCTTCTTTGCGTGTGGGTCCCACTGACCGCTCAGGTGTCGAAGCGTCCGCAACGTTCAGGGCGGATTCATATGACAACCCTCGAAGCCGTGACAGGTGACGTATTGCCTCTGCCCGCGCGGTTCCCGGCAGTGAGAAAGCGGTGAAGACAACATCGGCGTTCTGGGGCAACACTTCTCGACCTGCCAGTGGATCCGAGCGATTACGGCTCGGCAACGGCATCGATAACTCGGCCACTGATCGAATCCGGCGTCCGCGCTACCGCCGCTGCCGACTCGGTGATGCGAAATATCTTGCGGTGCACCATATCTGACCTCCACTGACACCCCTGCTGGCGACTTCGAGATGCGCGGACCACGGCTTGGTCACTGGCAGACCGAATGGTGCACCAAGCCGCCATCGCAGCCTCGATTGCCATCGGTTGCGGCTATTGCCTTGCAACAGTGAACATCTCAGTGCTATGAATTGGGTTGCTGGCGGCGTGCTGGCGCCGGGGTCGACTTCGAGTCGGCGAACCTTTCGACCCGCACCCCGTTGCCCGCGATCGCTTCGCATGGCGCTGAGCGACCTTGCGGATAGAGCATTCTCACATCGAAATGTTCCCAACAATGGCAAGAATGGTCGAGCTTCCCATCAGGCAGCGAAGGTGGTGCCCCGCTTCGTCAGTGTCTTGATCTTGTGCATCACCGACGCCAACGCGTTCTTGGACGGGATGGTGAGCACGACACGACGGCCGCCGCCTCGGGTCTTCACCTGGATGTGGAAGCCGAGGAATATGAATCCGTCGTTGATGTGAGTCTTCTCGTCCGAGAGGGTCATCTTCAATCGCTCGGCCAACAGGAGCGAGATCTGCGACTTCAGGTCTTCTGCTTCGGATTCCGTGCCGTGCACCAGCACGACGAAATTATCGGGATAGCGAATCAGCCGGTAGTTCGGTCGGCCCGTCCGGCGGCTATGCTGCCGCCGCCAAGGCGGACTCATCTGTTCGTCCCAGATCCGAGCGAAATGCCGATCCAGCACGGACAGATAGACATTGGCCAATAACGGCGAGGTCAGCCCGTGATTGCCGAACGTGGCCTTGCATGGGATGGAATATTCCGCCGGAGCTCGATACGACCACAGTTCCTTGGTTCCGGCGCTGGACTGTCGGCGGCGTCGGTCACCCGGCTCACTGCGTCGTGGCAGGACGAGGCCTGCGGGTTCGCTCAGCGCGACCTGTCGGGCACCGACTACGTGGATCTGTGGGTGGAGGGCATCCACACCAAAGTCCGGCTCGGGCAGCAGAAGCTATGCCTGCTGGTGATGCTGGGCGTGCGCGCTGACGGCCGCAAGGAACTCGTCGCCCTCACCGACGGCTACCGCGAATCGGGCGAGTCCTGGGCGGATCTGCTGCGGGAGGGCCGCCGCGGCTTGAACGCGCGTTCGACAGAAGGAATGGATGCTTGGCTGGGTCTGACCCTACCTCTGCCGTCGTCATTCGTGAACATCTTCGAAAGGGTGTAAGTGGCGACACGCCACCAGGATTCGCGAGCAACCACCACAGTTCGCGGACAGACCATAGTCGAGTCCGAGCCGGTACTACCTGTTCTGCGATAGGAAGGTCACCAGCAAGGACTGTGCAGGCTGGTCGCTGTGTGTCTGCCGCAGAACGGATCCGAGAGCCAGACAGGTCCTCAGCGTGTGAGTCTGGTCAACGATATGGAGGCCAACCGCGATTGACGACAATTGGCGTCAGCCGGGTAGTTCGCCGAGCAGCCAGCTGCCGACACTTTCAGGATTCTCGTCGAAGTAATAGTCGTGGATGGCTTGTAGCAGATCGTCAGTGGTGACTAAGCCGTCGCCGTCGGTGTCGAGCCTGCGGTGGATTTCGCGTGCATCGTCGGCAGGCAGGCGCATGAGTGCCCCTGTCCAGCGGGCGTGCTCCTCGGCGCTCAGTTTGCCGTCGCCGTCGAAGTCGGCGATCGCCATGATCGCTGCGAGGAACGGCCGATAGCCCTGTTCGAATGATTCCTCAGTGACCAGCAGACCCTCCGCGAAAGCCTGCTTGTACTCGGATAGATCGACCGATCCGTCGATGTCTACATCGCCCGCCGATGCCAGGCGCCCCCACAACTGCAGGCTCAGTTGCAGCAACTGTTGCGCGGCAGGCGAATCCGGTTCGTGGCCGAACTCCGCGGCTACCGCGCGCGCCGAACTGTCGAAATCGCTGCGCTCGATCCGGCCGTCTCCGTCGAAGTCGAACGTCTCGAACCGCCGCTCCAGCTTGTGCATCAAGAACTCACTGATCTCCATGGCCTGCCCCATCCACTCGAATCCGATCGTGACATCGTCGGCACCGTGACCGGTCGGCCACCAGCGGAATTCTCCGCTGATCCCGACCGCGCCACGCCACGAATCCCGATTCCCGGCTCTCAACGACAACGCCGTTATTCCAAAGGCTTGCCGCTGTAGACAGTGACGACTCACCGGCCGGTCTTCGCATCGGGTAGCACCACGTGGTCGTATAGGCAGTGGGTGTGCAACCGGCCGACCGGTGATCACGCCGGTAGGACCGCGGTCTATAGATGAACATTGAGTCAGACGCGCGATCGCCGCCCGGCTGCACAGCGGATCGCTGGAACGCCCCGCGCGGCGGCATAGAGCGTTCGAAGTAACTCGCAGTGCTGGTTGCGCATCGTTTGGTGGCGGTTCGTGGGTATGGGCCGGCTTTCCGTTGCGATAGCGCAGCAGTTGCCCGGATCGGGACTGTGGCGGGTGGCGGCGTGGTCGATCTGGTGTCGCATCAAGGTCGGCGACACCGGTTTTCGGGTATGCATCTAGAACAGAGAGGGCCGAGTGTGAGCGAGGGTGAGCTGGAATGGGTTGATCTGGGCGAGGTCCCATATCTCGAGGCCGTTGCGCAGATGGAAACCTGGGTTCGAGAGCGGCGGGAGGGGCTGATTGCGGATCGGCTGGTATTGCTCACTCATCCCGCAGTGATCACCTATGGTGTCCGGACCCCCCGTCATGAATTGCCGCTGCAGACCGAGATTCCTCTGGTCGAGGTGAACAGAGGGGGGCAAGCGACCTACCACGGACCTGGGCAGCTGATGGGTTATCTGGTGGTCGATCTCCGTCAGCGCGGCCCCGGGGATATCGTGCGCTGGCTGGAGCAAGGCTTGATCAGCGCCTTGGATTCGCTTGGCCTGCGGGCTGTTCGGCGTGACACGCCGGCCAAGGCCCAGAGCCTGGTCGGAGTCTGGACGTTGGAGCACAAGAAGGTTGCCTCGATCGGTATGCGGATTCGCGGCGGCGTGACGAGCCATGGGTTTGCTCTGAATATCGCCCCGGACCTGACCGCGTTTTCGGCATTCACGGCCTGCGGGCTGCCTGACGTGACGATGACCTCAATCGCGGAAATGGCCACTGCCATGGGAATGCCCACCCCTTCAGAAGAGGCGGTGCGAGCGGCCGTAGCCGCAGCGCTCGGAGCAGTTTGACGTTGGCAAACCGGTGCAACAGGGTGTCCTACGTATCCGAGGTCATGCCGGTGCGGACGTGGCCGGTGAACGGGATGGGTGAGGTCGCCAGTAGAGGGTTTGGCTACCGAGACGAACCTGAATACCGGAGAACTCCTGACCGGGCTAGATGGCCGGCGATTGTTGGTCGATCGGATCTTGGTGGGTGGTCATGGACCCGCTCATGCGGCTGCCGAGATGGATGTGTCGCGGCAGTGCGCATATCCGATTGGTGGCACGGTTTCTTGGTGAGGGTCCGGCCGGACCAGCAGACAGGTCCTCGCGCCCCAGCCACGGGACAACTCTGTTGCTGCGTCGATCGTGAACGGTCGGCCGTTGCGGTTCGGTCGAAGGTTAGGGTGCAGATATGGTGGCGCTGGAGCCGGCTTACGGTGCGGAGGCTGGAAGGGGTATTGCTGCGTCTTTATTGGCGAATGTGTCCAGCCTGGCCGACGACATGCTGAGGTACATAGTCGAGCGGATACCGGAGGTCGCTGGGGATGCTGAGCTTCGCGGCCTGACCTTGGGATCGTGCTCGTCGAATCTCGAAGCGGTACTTTCGATGGTTCGCCATGGGATCGATGTAGCGGCGGCGGAGGCGCCGGTAACGGCGCTGGAACACGCGCGAACAATGGCATCACGGGGGCACAGCGTGGATGTGATGCTGCGGTTCTATCGGTTGGGACATGAGTACTTCACCGAGAAGCTTTTCGAATCGCTCACTGAACGGCTCGACGACCCCGCCGTCGCGTTGCGGACGTTTGTCGATCTCGAGCGGTACGGGTTTCGATACATCGACCGCATCTCGAGTCTTGTGGCTGACGAGTACGTCGCTGAGCTCGACCGACGCCAGAACCAGGCAAGGGCCGAGCGCGCCGATGTCGTGCGGGCCTTGCTCGCTGGGGAACGTGTCGACATCGCTCGGGCCGAACGTGTGCTCGGCCACCGGCTCACCGGTCGGCAGATCGCCTTCGTGTGCTGGGTCGACGACCGTGGCGTCGACCTCGAGGGATTCGCTCGGCAGGTTGGAAGGTTCCTTGGGGTGGGTCACTCGCTCGTCATGGCGGACGGTCCACTCGCGGTGTGGGGATGGGCATCGATCACGGGGGAGGTGAGGACTTCGCTCACGGGCATGGCGACGGAGTTTCCCGGCGAAAGTAAAAACGTTCACATCGCGGTGGGCTCGCCCTATCCGGGGGCTGCCGGCTTCCGTACCTCCCACCTGGAGGCTCTACGCACTCGCCGGGTCGTCGAACTGTCCGGTCGCGTGGCGCCATCGATTACTCAGTTCAGCGATGTCGCGTTGGTGGATGCCATCTCGCGCGACCTGGATGCGGCGCGAGCCTTCGTCGCCGCTCAGCTCGGCGCTCTCGCACGCGATGACGCGAAAGAGCGCGGCGAGCGCGCCGCACTCCTGGCTGTGCTCGACGCGCAAGGGAGTCTGGTGATCGCAGCACGCACCTTGGGAATCCACCGGAACACGGTCCTGCAGAGGGTGCGTCGTGCCGAAGAGCGCAGGGGCCGGCCCGCAACCGCCAAGATCGCCGAACTGCACGCCGCCCTCCTCGTCTGTGACGTGCTGGGGGCCTCGGTTTTGCGCGAGTCATAGCCGCACTGACGGCAGCTCGAGTGCGTCCGGATGTGCTCGCAGCACACCGGAGAGGGCTGAGATGGCCTTGTTGACCAATACCAGCCGTTTATACGTTGTGAGGCATCTCATCCCGAAGCGCGAAGGAGGAGTCCGATGTCGACGACGACTCGACACCCCCAACCCCCAGTAGCCGCCTCGCAGCACGCCTTGCCTGATCCGGGCGAGCAGGTTCCTCCGCTGTCGTGGCCGATAGTCGGCATCTTCACAGGTGCGCTTGCGCTCTTCGGTGCCTCGACCTGGGCAGCGCTCACCGACGCTTTGCCTGCGATCGCCACCATCGCCGCGAGCTCCGTGGCAATTTTCGTCCTGTTCACCGTGTTGCACGATGCCTCGCATTACTCGATCAGTTCCCATCGCTGGGTCAACGTGGCCTTCGGTCGCGTGGCAATGTTCTTCGTCTCGCCGCTGATCTCATTCAAGTCGTTCGCGTTCATCCATATCGAGCACCACCGCAACACCAATGACGGTGAGTTCGATCCCGATCACTTCGTCAGCGCGGCACCCTGGTGGCAGCTGCCGATCCGTTTCCCGGCAATGGACCTGCCGTATATCGGTTTCTTGGTGCGTAACCTGCGCCGGCGCCCACGCGCCGAGGTCCTGGAAACGGCGGCGTTGATGACCTTTTCGGTGACGGTGATCGTGGCGGCCGCTTTCGCCGGACAGCTGTGGACGCTCGCGGTGATCTGCCTGATTCCCGGGCGGGTGGCGATGTTCGTGCTCGCGTGGTGGTTCGACTGGCTACCCCACCACGACCTGGAAGACACCCAGCGCGAGAACCGCTATCGCGCGACCCGCAACCGCGTCGGCTCGGAGTGGATCCTGACTCCCCTGCTCTTGTCGCAGAACTACCACCTGGTCCACCACTTGCATCCCTCCATTCCCTTCTACCGCTACGTCGCGGTCTGGCGACGCAATGAGGCCGCCTACCTAGAGCGCGACTCGGCAATAGGCACCGTCTTCGGGCAGCAGCTCGATGCCACGCAGTACCGCGAGTGGAAACGCCTCAACGGCAAATTAGCCGCTCTGCTCCCGGTCCGAATGCCGCGTTCCTCCACGGCACGCCATGCCAGCGCCCACCTGATCCCCGTCACAAGCGTCGAGCCCCTGACTCCGGACAGTGTCAAAGTCACTTTCGACGTTCCCGATCACCTCAGCGACCAGTTCCAATTCCAGGCGGGCCAACACCTGACCGTTCGACACCGCATCGGTGGGCGGGAGGTGCGGCGAAACTACTCGATCTGCACCTCGGCCACATCAGGAGAACTGGCGATCGGAGTACGGCACATCGCGGGCGGGATGTTCTCGACCTTCGCGGTCGAAACGCTGCGAGCCGGTGACGTCCTGGAGCTGATGACGCCCACAGGTAGCTTCGGCGCACCCCTTGATCCACTCGCTCGGCGCGACTATGTCGCGGTGGCGGCAGGGAGCGGCATCACGCCCATCCTGTCCATCATGCGCACCACGATGGAGATCGAGACCGAGAGTCGCTTCATCCTCTTCTACGGCAACAGAACCGCAGAGTCGACCATGTTCGCTTCCGAACTCGATGAGCTCGAATCTCGATATGCAGACCGGTTACGCGTATTCCACATCCGCTCAGGCGAGGCGCACCACCCCGCCGCTGTTCGTGGCCGTATCGACCTGGCGAGGGTTCAACAGTTGCTCGCCATCGACGTCACTTCGATCGACCGGTGGTACCTGTGCGGCCCGAGCGATCTCGTCACGACAATGCGCGAGGACCTCGCGTCTGAAGGAGTGCCGACCGAGCGGATACACCTGGAACTGTTCCGCGGCACGAACCGATCCACACACGTCGATGCCTTCCGCGAGTCCGAAGTGACCATCACTCTGTCGGGCGCGCATCACACCGTGGAACTCGCCGCGGGCGAGACCGTCCTCGAATCCGCGCTGAGAAGCAACATCGATGCGCCGTATGCCTGTCTTGGCGGCGCCTGTGGCACTTGCAAAGCCAGAATCACAACAGGAGCGGTATCGATGGAGCAAAATTTCGCGCTTACCCCAGCCGAGATCGACGCCGGCTTCGTACTGACCTGTCAGTCTCATCCCACCACCCCGACGGTCGCAGTCGACTACGACAGCTGAGCCCAACACATGCGCGAACTCCGGCATAAGACCGCACTCGTCACCATCGCCTCGATGGGCATCGGATCGCCAGGGCGCTAGCGGCCTTGCTCACTCGCCAATGGTCTCGGTGGCCCACCCGCCCGCGAACGCCCCAACCCGTGATCACCGGGCTCGGGATCATCGTCGGTCCCCTTCGTCTCGGTAGCCAAAACCATCTACTGGAGACCTCATCCATTCCCGGTCACCGAAAACCCTGCACGACAAAAACTTTCGCGCCAGCGCCGCGGGCACGGAACTACTTCTCGAACACGGCCTGATTCCATCGCCGAAGGCGTGACGGAGCTTCTCAGAGGTAACGAAGATGTCCATACCGACTACCGCACCAGCGGTCTCCACTGTGCCCGACATCCCCGATGCGATGGCACGGGTTCGCCGCGAGTTCGCCTCGGGCCGGACCCGAAACCGCACCTGGCGTGCGGAGCAGTTGCGGAACGTGATCCGGCTGCTCGATGAGCAGGAGGATCAGATCGTAGCCGCGCTGGCCAGTGATCTTGGACGCAGCCGGGCCGAAGCCTGGATGGGCGACATATCGTCCACCAGGGGTGAGGCCGTGTTCGCCCTGAGACACCTGCGCCGGTGGATGCGCCGACGTCGGCAGCCCCTGCCGCTGGTGCAGTATCCGGGTTCGGCCTGGGTGCAGTACGAGCCGCTCGGCGTCGTTCTGGTCATCGGCCCGTGGAATTACCCAGTGTACCTGACTCTTTCGCCGCTGGTGGCCGCGCTGGCCGCGGGCAACTGCGCGATACTCGAGCCGTCCGAGTTGGCGCCGGCCACGTCGGCCCTGCTGGCTCGGCTGGTTCCGGAATACCTGGACTCCGAGGCGGTCGTCGTGGTCGAGGGTGACGCCCCGGTGACCCAGGAGCTGCTGGCGCAGGGTTTCGACCACGTACTGTTCACCGGCGGCGACCAAATCGGCAGGAAGATCATGGCCGCGGCCGCGGCGACGCTGACTCCGGTGACCTTGGAGCTCGGCGGTAAAAGCCCGGTAATCGTGACCGCCGACGCCGACATCGCTATCGCGGCCCGCCGGATCGCCTGGGTCAAGTGTGTGAACTCGGGACAGACCTGCATCGCGCCGGACTACGTGCTGGCCGATCACCGTATCCGGGATCGGCTGGTGGACGAGATCGTAGCGGCGATCGAGCAATTCGAGGGGGAGGGGGGCGCAGACGGCCGCCGGATCGTCAACGAGCGCCAATTCGCGCGACTGGCGACCTATCTCGCGCAGACGCGCGGCACGATCGCGCTGGGCGGACGGGTCACCGAGGCGTCGTTGTCGATCGAGCCGACCGTGATCGTCGACCCGGATCCCGACGATGCGGTCATGCAGGAGGAGATCTTCGGACCTATTCTGCCGGTGTTGTCGTACGAAAGCCTCGACGATGCGATCTCGTTCGTGAATTCCCGGCCGAAACCGCTTGCCGGGTACTACTTTACGAAATCGGCGGCGGTGAGCGAGCGCCTGGTGGACGAGATCCCGTCCGGCGGTGCGGTGATCAACCATGTCGCCATGCACTGCCTGGTGCCGCAGCTACCGTTCGGAGGTGTCGGCGCCAGTGGTATGGGCGCCTACCACGGCCGCTGGGGGTTCGAAGCGCTCAGTCACCGGAAAGCGGTGTTGCGCAAGACCTTCCACCCGGATCTGCAGCTGATCTATCCCCCATACAGCAAACGGGCGCTGCAGATCCTACGAAAGATCTTCTAGCTACTTGCCCCTGAAAATTCGCCCTGGGAAGGGATCATCTCTGAGATTCCGAGACTCCCGCCGATGACCGGAACCCAAACCGACAATCCTCTTGCCGCTGTTCGGGCTGATCCTGTCCCCGGCTCCTGATACCCACAGCGGTAGAAATCGCTGGGCGTGTGCGGGACAGGCTACAAGTGAAAGATCCGTGACCGCCTACCGTCGCGAGACCATCGGTTCGAATCCCTCCGACTTCCGGATGACCTCGCCTCGCCTGAATGCGATCCTGAAAGGTAAAGTGCCCATGACTTTCGATTACGACGTCATAGTCGTCGGCTCGGGCTTCGGTGGCAGCGTGAGCGCGCTGCGCCTGACCGAGAAAGGTTACCGCGTCGGTGTTTTCGAGGCCGGCCGCCGGTTCGCCGACGACGAGTTCCCGCAAACTCGTGGCGTATCCGGCGCTACCTATGGGCACCGGCGCTGGGCTGCTACGGAATTCAGCGGATGACGCTACTCGAGGACACTTTTGTGCTGGCCGGAGCCGGGGTGGGCGGCGGCTCCCTGATATACGCAAACACCCTGTACGAGCCGCCGGATACCTTCTTCGCCGACGGCCGGTGGGCGCATATTACCGACTGGAAGGCCGAGCTGGCAGCACATTACGACCAGGCGAAGCGCATGCTGGGTGTCACTGTCAATCCGGCGATCACGCCTGCGGACCGCGTCATCGCGGCGGTCGCGGAGGACATGGGAATCGCCGACACTTACCAGCGCACACCGGTGGGTGTGTTCTTCGGCGGGCCCGGGCGCCGGCCGGGCGAGGATGTACCCGACCCGTTCTTCGGCGGCGCCGGGCCGGACCGGCGCGCCTGCACCCACTGCGGCGAATGTATGACCGGCTGCCGGCACAACGCCAAGAACACACTGGTGATTCACCGACTTTGTCCGAGGAGGATCTCGATCGCGGTCGGCTGGATCGAGCTGTCGTTCCGGTAGTCGATCCTTGTGGCCACCGCGCGCCGTGGGTCAATCGAATGCGGGCCGCAGATTGTTCATGAGTAGGCCAAGGGTGAACTCGAACCGGTCGGGTCCGGTGCCGGAGATCAGCTCGGCGGCATGACGTCGAGTCAGCGGGAATTTCTCGGCGGGCAGGGCGGTGAAGCGGTCCAACAACTCCTCGTGGCTGAGCACCCATTCCTGATCCTGGCGTCGGCGCCGTCGCTGAACCAGCGACTGTTCGAGCGCATAGGCGATGACGTAGAGGGAGAGCGCATCGCGGGCCCATCCGGCCGTCCTCGGCTCGATGCCACCCGCGAGCAGGATCGCCAGGATTCCTTCGCCGACGCGCAGCGTCTCGAGATTGGTCGGCACCGTGGCCAGCGCGGCACGCGAGACGCCGGGGTATTTCAGGTACTGGTCGCGGATCTGCGTGTACACCCCGAGTAGCTGCTCGCGCCATCCGGCCGGGTCCGGTTGGGGGAGCACGACTTCGGCGTAGAGTCTGCCGATCAGCAGCTCGTCGAGGTCGTCCTTGTTGACGATGTGTGCGTACAGCGACGACGGACCGGTGTCGAGCACGGCGGCGACCCGCCGGATGGTCAGGGCGTCATACCCGTCGGTGGCGACGACTTCCAGGGCAGCATCGGTGATCCGTTCGACGGTGATCGGCTTCTTGCGCGGTGCCGGTGCGGCGGCCTCCGCTGCGGGTTGGGCGTGGCGAGCGGCGCGGCGTTGGCGGGGAGCGGCGGGCATGCCGGAACTCTACCTTGACACGATCTAAGTTCGTTAGATAGAACTTAGATCGCTATAACGAACTTAGTTCGATATCGATGTTCGCGGAGGTGTGCGATGCGAGTTGCCGTTGTCGGAGCCGGTCTGGGAGGTCTGGCGCTCGCACAGGGCTTTCGTGGTGCCGGGATCGAGGCCGACGTGTTCGAACGCGACCCGGGGATTGTCGCGCGGTTCCAGGGCTATCGGCTCGTGCTGAACCCAATCGGTTTTCAGGCGCTGCGCGACTGCCTGCCGACGCGCTGGCACCCACTGCTGAATGAGATCGTCACGGACGCCTCCGCCGAGCAGCTGATCCTGGACCCGCAATTGAACGAGATCGGCAGGCTCGGCGCGAGCCGGACTGGCATCGTCGTCGACCGCCAAGTGCTACGACACCTGCTGCTGACCGGCCTCACCGTGCACACCGACGCCGCACTCACCGGCTACGACGTCCTCGCCGGTGGCAAAGTCCGAGCCCAGTTCGCCCGCCGCGACCCGGCCACCGCCGACCTGCTCGTCGGCGCGGACGGCATCACCTCAGCGGTTCGCGGGGTGCTGTCGCCACAGACCACCCCGACCGACACCGGCGTCCGGTTCGTCATCGGCCGCACCCCACTGACCGACGAGTTCGCCGGCCTGTCCAAGGCCTACGGATCGAAGATCACCGGTGACGGCGTCAGCCTGCTGCTGGGCGCGATGCGTTTCCCCACCCCGCCCAAGCAGGCCGCCGAACAACTGGCCCCCGAAGTCTCACTGCCCGACATCGGGGATTACGTGCGCTGGGCCATGATCCTGCCGCCCAACGGTTCGCTGGCGGACCTGACCGCGCAGGACGCCGTCCTGTCCAGGATGCAAGGTTGGCACCCGCAGCTGCGCGCGCTGATCGAACAGGCCGACCCGGACAACAGCACGCCGCTGTCCATCCGGGTGGTCGAGCCCGGCCAGCGCTGGGCGCCCGGCCCAGTCACGCTGCTCGGCGACGCTATTCACGCCACCTCCCCGACCGGCGGCAACGGCGCGAACACCGCGTTGCGCGATGCCGACCTGCTGCGCCGCTGCCTGATCGAGGCCATCGAAGACCGCCAGGACCTGCACAGCGCGGTCGACGACTACGAGCGGCAGATGTTCGACTACGGCGCCGAGGCCGTGCGCAGCAGTCTCGAGAAGCTGCCCGCCTTCGCCCCCGAAGCGAAACTGTCCTGAGCCGAAATTTCAGCTCGCAGAACAGCCCTACAGTCTTTCTTCGCATCGAAGGACTCATCTCGACTGTCCGGGGTTCCGTCAGGATTCGCCGGTCAATTGCGTCAGGATTCACCGATGTAGCCACCTCGGACAGCGGCGCGGGCCCGTCAGGCGAGTTTCGCGTCGATATGGCGCAGGGTTTTCTGCAGGCGCTGACCTCGCCTAGCCACTGGCGTTGACGGGCCTCGTCAAGGCGGGCGCGGGGCATTGCATTTGTTCGAGTCGGGTGCGTTGGGTGAGGTCTAGTCGCAGGAATGGGCAACGCACGCAAGCGTGTTCATGCTGTTCCCCGGAAATTTGCTGTGTTGCCGGTGGTGCTGTTGCGCGGTTGCTGAGGCCGTGACGGCCCGAGATGTGGCTCTGGAGGGCTGGGGGTCAGTCGGCTGGGCAGTGTCGGTCGGGATCTATGACCGTGAGGTGCGCTGGGTATGACCGGCTGGCGCTGCGTCGCAAGTTGTCGTTCTCGATGGTGAGGGTGTGCAGGGCGCGGGCAAAGATTTCGTTGGCGGTGCGGTAGTTGTCGCGTTCTTCCCGAAGTTCGTCGACGCGTGCTTTCAGCTGTGCAATTTGGTTGTGTAGCTTGACTTCTCGGTCAGTTATTCCTTCGCGTGCTCGGCATTCGGCGTAGAAGCGGTCTTTGAGGTCGGTGTGTTTGTGGGTCAGCTTGTTTCGCTTCAGTCCGGCTTCCTCGGCCAGGCTGATGATGTCGAGGTTGCCGGAGGACCGGAGAGGTGTTCCGGCGAAGAGGCGGTCCATGGCGGCGATGATCGCGTCGCGTTCTTCCTGGTCGGTCACGGTTGTTCTGGCTCCTCGATGGTGGTCTTGGTGCGCTCGTGCCGGCTGGCGATGCGCTGCAAGGCCGTGATGCGCTGGGTGAGTCGTTGTTTCAACGGGATCGGTGTGAGACGGTGGGCGACTTGGTCTGTCAGCTGGGTGATCTCGTGCCGGAGTTGGTTGATGTGGGTGTCGGTTCGGGCGATGTTGGCGCAGGCGGGATCGCAGCGGTCGATGGCAGGCGGCAATTCCCGGTTGTTCCGGCGGGTCCGCTCGGGGTGGCAGAGCGCCTTGGCGGGATCGTAGTTGCAGGTCAGGAACGCGTTCGGGTTGTCGTAGACCTGGAATTCGGGTTCTTCGAGCAGAGCTTCGGCCTGCCTTGGGGTGAGGAACCTGCCTTCGAATCGGCTGCGCGCGTTGTGTGCTGCCTGGATCATGCGTCCAGCGGCCGGGCCGGAAACACCCTGCCCGTTGTGCAGTTCGCCAGCGACTGTGTCGAGGTAGTCGGCCATTGCTTGGGCGGTTTCGACGTCGAGGATTCGCCGCAGGCCCTGGCGGGCTCTGCCGGAGTAGCCTTCGCCGACAACGGATGTGCGCAGGTGCCCGTATTGCATCGCCAGGGCGACGCGGCCGCCGGGAAGGCGGCCGATGTGCCAGGCGACGGTGCGGCGGAAACGCATGACCACAACGTCACCGTCAGGATCTGTGGGGATGCGTTCGTCGTCGAGGCCGTTGCTCGTCGCGTAGTCGTTGACCCAGGCGATGAACGATCGGATACGGGTGTTCGCGGCCAAGGTTGTCATGACGTTGCCGGGGCGCCGCCGGTCGCAGCTGCCGGTGATCCAGGGCGGGTTCGTCGGAAACAGTATGGGCCCGTCAACCATCCGTTCGAGCACCCGGACGGCGGTAGCGACCGGCGGGACCACGGTCCAGGGCATGTCGCGGGCGACACCGCCCCGGGCGGGTGTCCCGTCCAGGTTGCGTGCGCCTTTGAAGAACAGGCCGTGGAGCTGGTAGCGGATGCTGCCGGTGCCATTGTCGATCGGGTCGGGACAGCAGCCGACTTGGAGTTCGAGGGCTTCACCGGGGCGGACGCCGCTGAGGTAGAGGATCACGATCATCGCCGCCGTTGCCAGGCGGGTCATGAGCAGCGGAGCTTCGTGAAAGTGGATGTGCGGCTTCCATTTCCGACCGTGAATGGCCCCGTTCACAGGTGACAACAGCGGTGCGTAGAGCCCGACCGGCACGTTGCTTTCGCGATACTTGGTGGCCTCGTATTTGGCGTGGCGTTCGCTGGTGTCGAACAGCCCAGCGAGATATTTGGCGGCGATCCCGCGTTTTCCGCGGGTGACGCCGCCGGGCAGTTCGCCATGCTCGGCGACCCAGGTCTCCAGGAACCCGCGCAGTGCGTCGGTGGCGTGGGGATTGGTGTGTTCTCGGACCCGAGCGAGGATCCGCTGCTGCTCATGCCAGGCCACGGTGATGTCGTCGGCGAGGTCGAGAAATCGCAGCGACCAGATCAGCAGTGGTGACATCACCGCCGGGTGGATGGCCGGCGTGGTGTTCTCGTTCGGTGTGGTGTCGGTGGCAAGGTAGTGCTTGACGCCTTCGTTTTCCCAGGGCGGCATCGGGATTCGATCCATGGCGAGCAGGTGCGGGGCGAATCCCCACAACAGTGTGACCGCGTTGAGTTCGTCTTGCGCGGTGGCGACCGAGCAGCCGCGACGGCCGACATAGGCGGCGTAGTCGGCGAGCAGGTCGTGGCCGACCTGGCGAAGACGGGTGACATTGTGGCCGCTGAGCCAGACGGCGAAGCGGCGCCATCCGCGGAAGACTTGCGCCATGGTGCCGGGTGCCGGCCATTCGACGCGGGCTGTGGCGGCGCGGTTGAGCAGCGCGGCCGGGGTTGGCAGGTTCACCAGGGCCCATCCGGCTCTGCGGAACGATTCGCGCAGTGTCTCGGGAAATGCTTCCCAGTTCACCGTCTGACTGCCTTCGCTGCGGCGTCTGCCGAGAAGGGTGTAGTTCCAGCGTTGATCGCCGAATCGTGATACCTGGTCCGAGTCGGTGCCTTCAGGCAACCGGTCGGTGGTGGCGAATGGGTCGTCGGGCCTGATGAGCCAGGTGTCGTCGGCCTGGCCACTGGCGGTAAGTGATGTCGTCAACCGTCGAGCCTTCGATTCAGAAGCCGGTCGATCAGTATTCGGTCGATGTTGCTGATCGTGGGCAAGGCGGCGGCTTGCTCTGCGGTGGTGGTGTGTTCGGCGAGCAGTTGGTGCAGGCGGTGAAAGTGTTGGTGCCAGTCCTGGTCCCAGACGGCTTGGTCGACGGTTCCTCGCAGTTCGTTGAGCCCGCGGTGCAGATAGACCAGGCGCGGCAGGTGCCGCCGTGTGATGACGGCGTTCTCGCAGCGCAGGCACCACAGGAACGAAGCGGTGCAGGGCGTGCCTGGTTCGTCACTGAACGGGCTGTCGAAGAAGTCCGTGCAGGCAGTCGTGGCGGTGTCCATCTCGCCGCGCTGGATCGCTCTGGCCAGGTCGGGGTCGTCGGACAGCTCGATCAGCTCATTAGCGTTGTCGCCGAGAACGATTCGCATCTTCACCACCGCGTGGGCATGGTCGAGAGCGTCGGAGAGCCCCTTGGCGATCGTTTCCTGGGCCTCCGCCCTGGCGGAGGGGTCGCGCAGCACGTAGACCGATTCGTGGGTCTGTTCGGTGTTCTGCGCCGGCTGTTTGCGGATGAGCACTTGAACGGTGCGGCGGACCCGGCGCAAGCTCACCCGCAGCGGTGTCTCGTCCGGGGCAGACAGCCCAGCTTGGACGGACCATCGGCTGATGACGCTCTGGGCTGGAATGCCTTCGCAGAACGGATCTTCGGGGGTGCCGGAGCGGCGGCTGACCAGCAGCCGATCCGTCGACCGGCCGAGCAGCTCGAGACTCTGGCGAGCCAGTTCGGTCGCTTCGATTGCCTGGCGCATCAACCGGCCAGGACTGTCGGGGCCGGTGTCGACGAGGTTGTTGCTGGTGTAGCGCAGCCGGACCGGGCGACGCCGTTTACAGATCTCCACCAGGTGGATGTCGAACTCCTCGTCGCCGACGGCTGGGTCATGATCGGGGACACGCATCCGGTGCACCACGCTTCGATTCCATCCCTCGCTGGCCACCAGCAACACCACCAGCGCGAACGCCTCGGCACTGGTCAGAAACAGTCTGGCCCAGGTTTTGTCGGCGCCGCGTCCACCCAGCACGCGGGTATACCGATGGACTACGTCCGCATGTCCTCCGTAGCGGGGGACGTCTCCAGTGCGGAGAATCGCATCCAACGCTTCGCCGAGCACCCAATCCGTGCTGCCCTCGGCGTATTCGCTGGAATACCAGCGGCGCAGATGCTCGCGGTTGCGGCGGATCCGGACCAACGCGGTGTTGAACATGGCCGCAGCCTTGGATCGGATCTGCTCGAACTGCTCGTAGGAGTAGGCGGCCTCCGTTGTATGCGGGCCCTTCGCGATCCGCTGGTCGATCGCGGTCACCGTCTCTGCAGGAAGACCGGGGATAAGCGGCAGCACCGTCCGCAGCAAAGCCTGCCGATTGCGGGCAGTGTGGTTGTGCGGCAACGACAATCGCCACGCAGCCCACATCCCCGGGCTGATCTGTGCCGCCGTCGACGGCGCATCGTCGCGACCCACCAAATACTCCAGGAACGCGCGCAGTGCCCAGTATCCGTTCCGGCAGGTCTCCCCGGATCGCCATGTCGCCGCCGGTCCAGATTTGCGGTCCAGCGCGGCAGCGAACGCGCGACGCAGCTCGATGCTGCCGGGCAACGGGGTGAAGTCGAAAGTGCCTTCCACTCCGCCGCTTTCGCCGAACACCGTGACGAGCAGCCCTGTCGGGTCCAGGGACGACGGCCGCGTGTAGCTTGCGCCGGGCAGCGCGGCTCGGCGCTGGTGACGGCGTGAGGTCACTGTTCGTCCTCGCCGAGGTCCATCACGCGTCGGCTCGACGCGGCGACCCGGGCCAGCACGGTGTCGAGGTCTTCGCTGCCCTCGAGCATCGTGGCCAGGCGGATCCCGTTCAACGGTTCGAGGTACGTCTCCCGCGTCGTCTGCTCGCTCCGGTGCCCTAGAAGGTCTTTGACCAGCGCGAACGCATCACCGTAGACCTTGCGCAGGTCGTCGCGTTCCTCGCGGCTCAACCCGAACCGCCGATCCAACGCCCGATGTAGCGTCACCAACATTTTCAGAGCGAACGAGTGACGACAGGTGTGCGGAGACGCCACGATGGGCTTGCCGAACCGGGCGCAGCGCCGATTCGCCGACCGGAATACCGCCTCCCAAGAGCGGTAATCCATCGGCATCCCGCCCTCGGTCAACCACAGTGCCAACGGCTCCAGCCCTGAGCTGCCCTCGATGAACAGCAACCGCCGGCCTCGCTCACCGATCAGCCGGATCGCTTCCTCGCCCCGACGTCCCAACCGATCCTCCCATCCGATGCGGCAGTCCTTCCCGTCCGAGATCCGGGTGACGACCCGGACGCCGCGCAGCCGGTCGTATCGGCCCCGTCGCTGCGCCCGCCGGATCGCGGCCCGCCGAGTTGTCGCCATGTAAGTGGTTACGCCCGCCAGCGCCGACGCCGACACGTAGAACATGCGCTCGCGCCGTTTGGCGATCGCCGCGGCCACAGTCCCCTCGTAGTAGACCTGGCCCGACAACGCGTGCGGCACTTCCACCGTCAGCAGGCAACCGCCTTCCCGCAATCGCAGTCCGCTGTCGAACAGCAGGTCCGCGAAGGCGGCGTTGCGGCCGTCGTTGCGGCCCCGCCACCCCACCTGCGGCAGACCGGCCGCGGTGTAGCCGCGCAGCCCGATATCCCGCCACAACCGGTAGGTGCGTGGCGTCAGCCACTTCACGTTCGACACCCGGACGTCTTTGGGCTGGTTGTTCGCGACCTCCACCATCGTGCCGTCGCGGAGCCGCACTGTGTGCGTCAGCACCGGGGAACGGTCGATGTGCCCGACCGCCACCGCCCACCCGTAGAGCAGCTTGAACGCTGCCAGCTCCCGCGCCCACTTGCTGCCCCCGATGCGGCGCGGGTTGTCCTCCGACCGCCGCCGCCACGACTCGTAATCGTCAATGTCCTCGTAATCGGCTTGGTTCCAATACTTTTCGCGCTGATGCAGGAAAGTGAAGAACAGCCGGTAGTCCTTGGCGTAGGCGTGCTTGGTCTCCTCGGCCAGAAACCCGAACCGCGACCGGCGCAGGAAGTAGGCCAGCCGGGGATCGATGCGGCCCGCCGGGTCAATCAGGATCGGCGTTCCGGGGTCGATGCTCAGCGCGCGCTCGCGGCTGTCGATGGTGGCCCATTGATCCAGTTGCGGGAGGAACCCCCGCGGCACAGGCACGTCCCGAGCCGTCCAGTACAACAGCCACTCTCCGCCGAGCAGGTCACAGGCACCAGATTCCATGCGGCGCATCACAACACGTCAGCAAGCAACACGTCTGGACCTTCCGGGGAATGCCTTCGCGATCTTTCCTATGCCCGCTGTCCGATCGTGCACCTAGGCTGTGTAAGCACGTCTCTCCCGGGACGCCGCTGAGAGGAAAGCTGTTGGAATCCATCGATATTCACGTCCAGCGCCGCATTCAGAACCAGCGCGTCGAGCGTGCAGCAGTTGCCGCCACCGAGGTGTCTTTGACGCGCCTGACCGAGCTGTTCCTCGCGACGCCGGTCGTCGATCAAGGCGTCGACCTCTTCGTGTACGGAGTCGATCCATTTCGGGTTGCACAAATCCAGGTGAAGGGAGCCACCGCCGGTCTGGCCGTGTATCAGCAGTACAGCCAGAGCCCGATAATCGTCAGCTATGTGCTGGATCCCCTCGGATCCGCTGACATCATCCTTCTAACAGGCGAACACGCCTGGGATCTGCCCAACGAATACATCGAGTACGGCGGCAAGGCCGGCGACTTCGGTCCCGACTACCGCAGCTACAACTGGAGTGCCCGGCCGACGCGGCTCGTCGAGATGCTCCAGCCCTACCGGGCGACACGGGAACGCTGGTTGGAGCTATTCGAGTTAACTGCGACGCCCCCGCACCCCTCGTCGGCCGCGAACCCGTGAGTTCAGACAGGTCCGCAACACGCTCAGACTTGCCGGGGAAGTGGATGCAGGGTGTCCCGTAGGGTCGGAAGCAGTCGCCGAGTTCGACCCGGCGCAGCAGGAAGTGCTTTTCGAACTCGGTCCATTCCTCGGGTGTGACGTGGCGGTATTCGTCGCTGTCGGGCAGGGCGCGGCGGTGTGTGATGAATTGCTGGTGATGCCTGACGACGTCCTCGGCGAAGACGGCGGTGTAGCCGCGGGTGGTGTCGAGATCGAGGTGGCCGAGTAGGGCTACGGCGGTGTGCAGCGGCAGCTCGGATCCGATGGCCTCGGTAGTGAACATGCGCCTTGTCTCGGCAGTGGCTGTGTCGGTCGGGTTCGTGTTGCGTTTGACGGGGGCGATTCTCGGTCCGGGGTTCGCGACGGTGATCGCGGGGCGTTTGGCGATAAGACCCGATCTGTTGTGATGGACATCAGCTTCCAGCTGGTCAACGTGGCCCGATGACTGTCTGCGGTGCTGGTCGCAGGCGGGTGACGTTGGAGTCCGAATCGGAAGCACTTGCGGGCCACCACATCCCGGTGGTCACCGGCGCCGATGCGCGCCAGGGTGCGACCGATCGCGGACCTGTGGTGTCCGGAGTCCGGTGTATATCGGTGGGCGCAGGTCCCGGGATCGGTGGGTGATGTTCTGCGGTAGTGGTGGCGCGGGGTCTCAGCTGGCGGGGTTCGAGCAAGATGCGTCCGACGAGGCTCAGCTCTCCCGGTACGTCGAGTACGAGAACGGCGACAACAGCAGCGCCACGTGACACTGCCGTTCGTCGGCGACGATGAAGGCAATGGTGACCTCCGGGTAGAAGGTCGCGACCCGCTCGACGGCTGGGCCGCGCGGGACGGATGGCGCGCAACGGGTGACCCAACCTTTCGGCATGCGTGGTGGTTGTTTCCAGTAAGGAGGTCGACGCCAATGACTTTCACTGGAGGTACACCGATGAACAGGGGCCGAACCGAGCAGGGGCGGACATGGTCGCGACGTTGCGCGGGATCGCGTGGGGGTGGGTTGTGAGGCTCCGGCGACGGCCGTACGGAGGATCCTTGTGTGAGCGTTCTCTTCGGCAGTGGATCATCGTCGCGCTCGGTCTGGGTGTGCTTGTCATAGCGCTCGCCTGCGCCGCTGGCCCATACCGGCAGACCCGGGAGTTCCGGGCGGCCGTGGGGTGCGGGGCGAGTGCGGCCGACTGTTTGGCCAGCGAGCGGGGTTCCATTGCGGGGCGGCGCACCTACACCACGACGACGACGCAGACCGACTCCGACGGCCACATGAGCACGACCACGACCACGAACTACGAGGTCACCTGGCAGCGGACCGACGGGTCGCGGCAGACCCGCGAGGTGTCGTCGAGCTTCTACGGTAAGGCACGGGAGGGGCAACCGGCCACACTGCGACTCTGGCGCGGGGAGGTCGTCGGAGTGGAGGTGACCGACGGGAGCGAGTGGTTTCTGCCGAAGTCCGGCGAGACGCTCGGCTACTGGCTGTTCCTGGCCTTTTTCGGCCTCGGTGTCCTGCTGTGGGGATTGTTGTTCGGCTGGTGGGACGGGTGGCTCATGCTCGCCTTCCGTACGTTCGCCTGGATGTTCATCGGCGTCGTGCCAGTAGGCATGACGACGTATGCCTTGGCCTACGGCCTGCGGCCAGGGGTCGGTCTCGGCATAGAGATCGCGATAGGCGCCTTGTGGATCGGCGTGGCCGGTTGGATACTGATCGGCTCACTCGACGGCGGGTGATGCGGGTGAGCGACCGCACGGCACTCCCACTACTTTTCCTGGATATCGACGGACCGCTGCTGCCGATCGGCCGGGATCCGCGCCCGCGACCCCCGATTCCGGATCCGGAGTGGCACTTCGCGGGGCTGAAACGCGCGGCCGGGCTTGCGCTTTCGGCGCTGCCGTGTGTGCTCGTCTGGGCGACTGCCTGGGAAGAGGAGGCGAATACGGAGATCGCGACGCGGATCGGACTGCCGCCGCTGCCCCGGGTCGCGTGGTCGCGGTCCACCGACGAACGTCAATATCGAGAAGACCGGCGGACCGGCTTGCACTGGAAGACACGAAATCTGGTGGACTGGGCGGCCGGACGCCCATTCGCCTGGATCGATGACGAGATCACCGATGCCGACCGGCACTGGGTGAGCGCGAACCATGCCGGGCATGCCCTACTCCACCTCGTCGACGCCGCCCGCGGTCTCGATGACACGGATCTCGTCATGATCGGGGACTGGCTGCGAACGGTCCGGAATCAGCAGCCGTGACGCTCAGCTTCCCCGGTACGTCGAATACGAGAACGGTGACAGCAACAGCGGCACGTCTCTCCGCACTGGTTGGCTACGGGATGAAGTTTCGACGCGTCATCTCGGCGTGATGCCGATCAGGTTGTCTAGCGGTCCCGGCAGTGTTCGGTGTCAGCTCGCCAGCTGTGGATATTGCGCCGCGATGTCCCCGGCAAGTCCTGCCTTGACCTGCCGTGAGATGTCGTCGGCGAGTACCTCATACGCTCCGGACTCGATGCCGTCGAGGGCGAGGGTGGCGACGTCGGCGGCGCTGGACTTGGGCGCGGTGACGCCGGCGGTCATGTCGGTGTCCACGTAGCCGACGTGCAGCCCGGTGACCGCGATACCGCGTGGTCGCAATTCCAGGCGCAGGGAGTTGGTCTGCGACCACAGGGCGGGCGGCCTTGGACGCACTGTAGGACCCGGCGATGCCCAGCCAGGACAGTACGGAGTGGACATTGAGGATGTGTCCGCCGCCGTTGCCTTCGATGATCGGTGCGAAGGCGCGGGTGAGATACAGCGGTCCGTAGAAGTTCGTCTCGAATTCCCGGCGTACATCGTCGAGCGCGGAGCCGAGGAAGGTCGCGCCGACCGAGGCACCCGCGTTATTGATCAGGATCGTGACGTCACCGGCAAGTTCGGCGGCGGCCGAAACCGCATCGAGGTCGGTGACCTCCAACGCGACGGGCACGGCGTCCGGGTGGGTGACATTGCGCGGGTTGCGGGCCGTGGCATAAACCTTGCCGGCGCCGCGAGCGTACAACTCCTCGACCATCGCCTTGCCGATGCCGCGGCTGCCGCCGGTGACAAGGACGACGGCGTCTTTGATCGCAGTCATCGCGGACTCCTAACTCTGTCGGGGTATCTACTTACAGGCCGCGCTTGGATCCGAAAGACGCCCGGCCGTTGCGGCGCAGCAACGCGAGAGCAGTGGCGATACGACCCCGATTCAGATCCGGCTCCAGACCGGCACCCACACGGTGCAATTGGTCTGTGTGCCAGCCGAGGTCGAGAAATCCGTCGAGCCCCTTGATATCGGTGACCTTGCTGAGGACGCCGCGCATACCGGCTTGTATCCGGTGCGCGGTGAGGGCCTGCGCGCGCCCGGCGAGGATTATGTCGGCGGCGTCGGGCGTCGTGGCGGTCGGTCGGCCGATGCCGACGACGTCGCACTCACCGGAGCGGACCGCATCGTCCATGGCGGCGCGGGACCGGAAACCGCCTGTGACCGCTAGCGGGATATCGCCGACGAGGGCGCGGACCGTGCGGGCGTACTCCAGGAAGTAGGCCTCCCGAGCCCGGGTACTGGCCGCGGCCGTGCCCATCATGGCCGGCTCCTCGTAGCTTCCACCGCTGACCTCGATCAGGTCGAGGCCCTCGCGCGCCAGTGCCGCCACGACGCCGCGGGACTCTTCCTCGGTGAAACCGCCGCGCTGGAAGTCGGCCGAGTTGAGCTTGATGCCCACCGCGAAACCGGGTGACACTCGCGCGCGGATGCGGCGGACGACCTCGAGCGCGAAGCGCATGCGTCGTTCAGGGTCACCGCCCCAGGCGTCATCGCGCTGGTTGGTCAACGGCGAAAGGAACTGTGCCACAAGATATCCGTGCGCGCCGTGCACCTGTACGCCGTCGAAGCCCGCGGTCTCGCATACGGCCGCAGCGGCCGCGAAACGTTCGATGATGTCTTCGATCTCCGTGGGCGTCAGCTCACGAGGGACGGTCGCGCCGGGCAGGTTCATGGGGATCGGGCTGGGGGCGACGGGGGTATGTCCGAGCGCGAGGGGATTCGACTGGCGACCGGGATGGTTGAGCTGTACCCAGATCGGGACGCCCGCATCCTTGGTTGTCTTGGCCCAGCGGGTCAGCGCGTCGAGGTCGCGCTCATCCTCGATGACGATGTTGCCCGGCTCGCCGAGTTGCGTGCGATCGACCATGACGTTGCCGGTGATGAGCAGGCCGTACCCGCCTTGGCTCCAGGTCGCGTAGAGCTGCTCCAAGCGGCCGTCGGGGGAGTTTTTCTTGTTGCCCAGCGCTTCGCTCAGCGCGGCCTTCATGATCCTGTTGGGGAGCACCTGGCCGCAGGGCAATGTCAGCGGGTCGTGCAGGGAGGTCATGAAAATCTTCCTTTCGATCAGGTCGGTCTCGAGCCGGATTCTTGTGCGGACAGAGGCGCGGCCTCGCTGATGGCCTCTGGGGTTTCGGTTCGAATGTGTGGATGAGCGCCGCTGGCCCGGCTATCTCCGATCCCGACCTTACATATTGGATTACGATCATAATACAATAGAGTGGGAGCGGCTAGAGGCAAAATGGCTGTGCTGGCGTCGAAGGAGTACGGGATGCGTTACGGGAGTGAGCACAAGGAAGCGACGAGGCGTCGGATCATCGAGGCGGCCGGTCGCCGGTTCAAGAGCAGCGGCATCGATGGTTCGGGGGTCGCCACGTTGATGAAGGATGCGGGGCTCACCAACGGCGCCTTCTATGCCCACTTCGCGTCCAAGGAGGATCTGGTCGCGAACGCGGTCGCCGATCAGCTGCGTGCACAGGGGGACAGCGTCGGTGCGCAGGTGCGAGACCTTGTCGGACTGGAACAGTTCGTGCGTTGGTATCTGTCGGCGGAACATCGCGACAGCCGCGAGGACGGATGTCCCTCGGCGGCGCTACTCGACGAGATCGGGCGTTGTTCGGATGCTACGAGGCGGGCGTATACCGACGGTGTGTTGATGGTCATCGATGAGATCGCCGCCCTGGTCTGGCCGGATGACCCGCAATCGGCGCGTGCGCGGGTGCTCAGTGTTTTCGCCATGATGGCCGGGACCTTGCAGCTATCTCGCGCCCTTTCCGACCGACAGCTCGCCGACGACGTGCTGGATGAGGGCATCAGGAATGTCCTCGGGCTGTTGGCCATCGCGCAAAAGCAATGACCCGCCACAGGATCTTGTGGCGGGTCATCGTGGTAACCGTGCGTGCGACGGCCTCACGCCCCGGCGGCTCGAGCATGAGTGGTTCGTAGCGAGCCCTTGTCGATCTTGCCGACCGCGTTCTTCGGAATGGCGTCCATCACGATGAACGAGGTCGGGCGTTTGTAGGGCGTGAGCCGCTCGGCGCACAGAGCTTTCAGCGCGGCGGAATCGATCGCCGAGTCCGGCCGTGGTTGCACGTAGGCGACGACGATCTCGCCCCATTTTTCGTCGGGTACCCCGATCACAGCGGCCTCGAGGACGGACGGGTCGTCGACCAGGACGTCCTCGATCTCCTTGGGGTAGATATTCTCGCCGCCGCGGATGATCATGTCCTTCGATCGCCCGACCAGCGTCAGATAGCCCTCCACGTCGACATGGCCGACGTCACCGGTGTGCAACCAGCCATCGACGATGACGCGCGCGGTGTCGTCCGGACGGCCGAGATAGCCGCGCATGACGTTGGGCCCGCGCACGACGAGCTCACCGTCAACTCCCGGCGCGACCTCGGTGCCCGAATCGTCGACGATCCGAATCTCCTGTCCCGGGAATGGAAGTCCCACTGTCCCGGCGCGGCGTGGGCCCGTGAGCGGGTTGATCGTTGTGCCGCATGTTCCTTCGGACAGCCCGTAGCCCTCGATGAGGGAAAATCCGTATCGGGCCTCGAATCGGGTCAGTAGTTCGGCCGAGGCCGGTGCCGCGCCACAGACGGCGAAACGCAGTGACGAGGTGTCGGGCCGGACACCGTCCGGGAGCGCGGCAAGAATGCTGTAGATCGTCGGTACCCCGCTGAAGAAGGTGGGACGCTCGGATTCGACGAGATCGAAGAAGGTTCGGGGATCGAACCGGCCTGCGATGACGACACTCGCACCGGCGAGCAGCGGCGTGAGGATACTGACCACGATCCCATTGACATGGAACAGTGGCAGGATCAACAAGCACCGGTCGGTCGGTCCCACCTCCAGTGCCTCGACTCCCATGAGCGCCATGGCATCGATGTTGGCGTGGTCGAGCATTACGCCCTTCGGAACGCCCGTGGTGCCACTGGTGTAGATGAGCAGGGCCAGCGTGGACGAGTCCACCTGTGGCTGCTGAACCCACTCCAGCGCCGTTCGATGCAGGAGATCCAGTGCCGACGTCGGTTCAGGGATATCCGACACCTCGGTGTGCAGGTCACCCACCGCGAGTGTGGTGATGCCGCCTACCGGAGTTATGTCGTCCTCCACCACCAACAGGCGGGCATCGGAGTCGTCGAGCTGTCGAACGACCTCGTTATCGGTCAGGCTTGGATTGACCGGGGTGATGGTGGCGCCGAGCCGCCAGGCCGCGAACAGCAGCAGCACGAACTCGAGGCGGTTGCGTAACTGAAGGGCCACGACATCACCGGGGCCGATCCCGAGCTCTCGAAGGTGACGAGATGCCGCTTGAACGCGGTCCAGCAACTCGGCATTGGTGAGCGACTGGGACCCGTCGGCGACGGCTCGTCCACGCGGGTCGAGCTCGGCGCGGCGGTCGGGCAGAGAAGCAAAATTCATCGCGAGCGTACCTACCTCGATGTGACGCGATCCGGTTCGGGAGTCGAAGGGGTGGGCGCCGAGGCGAACTGGCGGGTCAGGAACTCGACCTGGTCACGCACCAATGCCTCGAAGGCATCGCCGAGGTAGAAGTCGAAGTGGCCCGCGTCGTAGGTCTTGATCTCCCCTCGGGGCGCCGTGCGCGCGTATCTGAGGGTCTGCGCGGGCGGCGTGACACTGTCGGTGTTGCTGACGCAGAACAGGATCGGGATGGTGATGTTCTTTGCCGAACGTCCGGGTCGGTAGGCGGCGATGGTCGGAATGACCCGCGCGGCAGCCTCGTTCACGAACGTCGTCCCCTTGGGGATCAGCGCCTGGTAGCCGGGTAGCGCGTCCGGGGCGTTCATCAGGGCCGGGGAGCCGGGGGGTGCGGCCAGGGGAATCGTCACCGGTGCGCGGCCGAGGACCATGGCCGTCAGGTCTCGGACCAGCACCGGAGCAAGTTTGAGCGATGCGACCGGGCCCAACGCGAGCGCGGAGGCCAAACCGTCGGTGAACGGGCATTGGGCCACTGCCGCCCGCAGTTCGGGATGGCGGGAAGCGACAGTGATGGCGTGGCCGCCGCCGAAGGAGCTGCCCCAGACCGCGATTCGTGTGCCGTCGACGTCCCGGCGGGCCCGGGCGTAGTCGATGGCGGCATCCCAGTCGTCGAGCTGCCGCTGGATCGATAGCAGCTGGCGAGGTTGGCCGCCGCTGTCACCGAAGTGCCTATAGGTGAAGGCCAGGCAGGCGATCCCGGCCTTGGCGAAACGCTCGGCGAAGGCGTCCAGGCGCATCTCGCGGGTCGCGCCGAGGCCGTGACCGAGGACGACGACGGGTGGCGCGGTGACGCCCGTCGGCTGGTAGAGCCACGCGCTACAGGTGCTGGTGCCGGAGGAGAAGTAGACGTCCTGACGAGTGAAGGGCTTTTTGGCGGCCATGGGTGGTCATCGTCCGTTCGTCGAGCGACGCCCGGGCACAGTGCCCAGTTGGAGCGCTTGCTTGTAGATCTCGGGGTTGTAGAGGGGGAGTTCACCGTTGGATTCAGTGCTCTGCATGTAGTCGAGCATCAGCTGCTGGCCCTCTTTCGACAGCGCGGTGCCGAGGAACTCGGTGCGTTCGACGTGCAGGCCGTCCGTCAGCGACATCGACCCGCCGAAATACACCGCTCGCTTGATGGCTTCGACCGATCCCTTTGTCCGCGAGCCGAAGTGGGCTGCGAGTTCGACCGCCCGCGCGAGGACCTGGTCCTGTGGGACCACGTCGTCGACGGCCCCGTTGGCGAGTGCTTGCGCGGGTGTGAACGGCTTACCTTCGAGGATCGCGACCAAGGACTGGTGTGTGCCGATCAGGCGAGTCAGGCGCTGGCTGCCACCGCCGCCCGGCATGATGCCGAGGAGGACCTCCGGTTGGCCGATGAAGAAGTCGCCGTCGGCCATCACCCGAAGGTCGTTTGCCCAGGCGAACTCCGCCCCGAGGCCGAGAGCCGAACCGTTGAGAGCGGCGATGAAGATGACGCCACTGCGATTCATCCGAAGGAACGTCGTGTGCAGGCGCTCGAGTTCGACCGCGGGCCCCATCGGGGTCCGGTTCACCAAGGGGCCCAGGCGGGCCCGGTCCACATTCTTCGCGGTACGCGCGAGAACGGAGGCTCCGAGTCGGTTGACCGAGGGCACCGCGGCGCCTCCTTCCTGCAGCCAGCGGACATCGGCATGGCTGACGAACCGCTGGGGATGCGCCCCGGTGAAGACGACCGCGTGCACGTTCGGGTCGCCGTCGACGCGGTCCACCAACGCTTCCAGTTGATTGGCGATCTCGAGGCCGAACAATCCGTGCGGGCCGCCGTCGACGCGGGCGATCAAAACTGCGCCGCGGTCCTCTATATCGAGGTGGCCCTTGCTGTGTTGTCTCATCGACTCTGCCTCCGTACTGCAAGTGGATTGGGATCGGCAAGCCGAGCGGATGCCTGGCCGAGCCGCCAATAACGAAGTTACAAGACTAATATAACGAAGTTACAGGATGTGTGGCAATAGTCGTACCGTCGCGGGGCGGGAGGGCTGTGGAGTCAGGTGGGAATATGAGGAACGTGTCAGAGGATTCGACCAGCGAAACCGTGCCGGAACGGCTCGTCAAGGCGACCATCGGCCTGCTGGCCGAGCAGGGGCCTTCGGCCATCAAGGCGCGGACGGTCGCGTCGGCGACCGGGCTGTCGACGATGGTGGTCTACAGCCACTTCGGTGGGATCCCCGAACTCGTTCGAGCCGTCGTCGACCGGGGATTCAAGGACCTCGACCAGGCGTTTTCCCGGATGCCGGTGACCGCGGATCCCATCGCGGATCTGTTCACGATGGCGTTGACATGCCGGCGGGTCGCGCGCGAGAACCCCCACCTCTATGACCTGATGTTCGGTCTGTCCACGCGCGCGACATATCGGCCGATGGGGGATTCCGACATACGTTTCAGCGGGCGGTCGCCGGCCTTCCGGGACGCCTACGCGCACATGGTCGAGGCGTGCCAGCGGCTCCTGGACTCCGGCCGAATCGGGCAGCGGGAACCCGAAGTCGTCGCCGCCCAGTTGTGGAGCTTCGTGCACGGCTATATCACCCTCGAGCTGGCCGAGCACTTCGCCGATTTCAGCGACGCGGTTGTGCAGGTGATGCTGCCGATGGGCGTGAACCTTTCGGTCGGGCTCGGCGATGAGCGGGAACGGGCACAGGCCTCGCATGAGGCGGCCCTGCACTCTTACGACGCGCTCAATCCTCGGCCGGTACATCCTCGATGAGCAGGGCCATCGGCGTGGCCGCGCTCGCATAGTCCCGTAGCCGGGCGGCAATGGCGTCAGCGTCGGCGGCATGCGGCGACATCTCGGGATCGGTCAAGGGGTGCACCGTCACCGGCACTGTCAGGCCGAGCCGGGCACCTTCGGCGAACACCGCCGCTTCGAACGCCGCTGTGTAGCGCCGGTATCGCCGCAGCGTCTCCGGTAGCGGGCCGCCGGGCTCCTCAATTCCATTGCTGTGCAGCAGATCCCAGAGATTCAGCGGTACGACGACGGGGACCGTTCGACCCGGCGCCAGCCACTCGAGGGTGGCCGACTCGCCGCCGGCGAGGTCATGGATCCAGACTGCCTCACTGCTCCTCGATCGTCCTTCGACAAGCCGGGCGACACTGCCGACGTTGGCGGCCACGGTTTCGAGGACGCTAGCGAGGAATTCGCCGAAGTCGATCGGCTCGCCACCAGGCTCGTACAGGACCGCCTCGGTCAGGACGTCGACGGCGGCGGTACGCAGCTCGGCCCAGCGGTCGCTGGTCGGGGTAGCCGCAGGGTGGCTCTGATCAGTCATTCCAGTGGGAGCGTCAGGTCATGTCTGCTTTATGTTGTGCCGGACGGGTTTTGTCGGCTCCCGGCGTGAGTTGGTCGTGTCGCCCCAGTGCCGCGACCTCACGCTCCATGGTCGGAACCAGTTCGGCCGCCAAGCGCCTTGCCCAACGCCAGGTCAGCGGTGAGTTCACGGCGCCTTTCGCCCAGTTGGCCACGCCGACCGCGCGCGGCACATAGACGCGGGCGCGTCGGCGCGCGAGTCCATCGACGATCGCGGTGGCAGCCTCATCGACGCTCGTGGTGACATTGCCCGGATAGGGCAGCTTTTCGCGTATTCCCTGGAAGGAGGGGATGTCGGCTTCCGCACCTCGGACGAGATCGGTGTCGATCCACGAGGGGTGGACCACGCCGACCGTGATACCGAGGTGCGCCACCTCTTGGCGGTAAGTCAGGGTGAGTATTTCGACTCCGGCTTTGCTCGCAGCGTAGGAGGCCATTCCTGCCAGGGGCATGAAGGACAGTGCGGACGCGATGACCAGCACGTGACCTCGGGTGCGCTCGAGATGCGGTGTCGCGTGCTTGAGGGTGCGGAAGACGCCGTTGAGGTTGATGTCCAGAACTCGATCGAACGACGCCTCGTCCATCTGCCGCACGGTCCCGTAGGCCGCTACTCCGGCATTGGCGACAAGGAAGTCGATGCCACCCATGATCTCCGCGCAGTCATCGATCGCCGACCGCAGTGCGGTGTTGTCGCGCACGTCGGCCTCCCGCCAACATGCGGTGGGACCCAGGTCGGCAGCTAGTGCGCGCAATTTTTCGGGCTCGAGTCCGATCAAGGCCACGCGCGCGCCGCGGGCGGCGGCAAGACGTGCCACCTTCTCCCCGATGCCGCGTGCTGCCCCGGTAACTACCAGTCGTCGACCTGCCAAGCTTCGTTGCATGAGCCGAGAATAACTTCGTTATAGGTGGAAAGCAATAGGACTCGGCGATTACCGCCGCATGGTTCGAAGCCGGTGCCGCAGTCGTTCGGTGGCTGTCCGCCTATTTCGAGTCGGCGCTCAGCGAGCGCGACGCGGTGGCCTCGGAGGCGTTCGCCGACTCGGCGATATCGCAGAGCGAGAAGAGATCTCGATCCTGTACGCGGTTGGCGCGGTCCGTGAAATCGTCCGTAGGCTCGGGCGTTCCCCGTCGACGATCTCACGTGAGTCGCAACCGCGACGACGTGACTCGAGGCGGTTATCTGCACCATTGGGCTATGACCGCTCAATGGCATGCTGATCGTTACGGATCGCGCGTAGCTATCTCGGGCGTTCGTTCATTGCGTGATGACGATTTTGCCGTTGGCGTGGCCTTGTTCGACGTAGGCCATGGCGTCGAGGGTTTGATCGAAGGGGAAGGTGCGGTCGAGTACCGGCTGTAGGGTGCCGTTGTCGTATAGCGTGGCCAGTTTCTCGAGTTGGGCGCCGTTGGCCTTCATGAAGAAGAAGGAGTACCGCACTTGCTGCTTCTTGGCCTGTTTGCGGATCTTGCGGCTCAACAGGGCCATGACGGGTGCGAGCAGCGGTTGGCCGACTTGTGCGGCGAAGGAAGGGTCGGGTGGGCCGACTACGCTGAGGGCGAGTCCGCCCGGTTTGAGCACGGTCAACGACTTTTCCAGATTGGTGCCGCCGAGTGAGTCCAGTGCGAGGTGGTATCAGGTGAGTATCTCGGCGAAGTCCTGTTTGGTGAAGTCGATGACTTCGTCGGCGCCCAAGGCGCGGACTTTCTCGATGTCGTTGGTGCGTGCTGTGGTGGCGACGTAGGCGCCCAGGTGCTTGGCGACCTGGATGACGGTCGAGCCGAGGCCGCCCGCGCCGGCGCGGATGAGGACTTTCTGGCCTGGCTTGACGTCGGCGACGTCGACGAGGGTTTGCCAGGCGGCCAGTGCGACCAGAGGTACGGCTGCGGCTTGGTCGAACGACAAGGACCGCGGCTTGAGTGCGACATCGTCTTGGTCGATCGCGATGGATTCGGCGAAGGTGCCGATCCGGAGGTCTCGCGGCCTGGCGTACACCTCATCGCCGATCTTGAAGGCCCGCACGTCCGCGCCGACCTCGGTGACGACGCCGGAGACGTCGTGGCCGAGGGTGAACGGGCGCTTGTATTTCAGCAGCTGTTTGAACTCGCCGTTGCGAACCATCTTGTCCAGCGGGTTGATGCTGGCCGCGCGGACTTGGACCAGAACGTCACGACGGCCCACGCTGGGCTCGGGAACGTCTGCGGCCCGTAGTCCGTCCTTGCCGTAGGACTCGACAATGAACGCCTTCATGTCACCTGCCTTCTCATCTCTTGAGTGATGCGTGGTGTGGATAGCCCCGGCCACTTGCCGATGGAATTGCCCGGAAGGTGTGTCCGCAACGTGGATTGCAACCTGCAATCAGCGCGCCTCGGCATGGACGATGGACCTAGAATAACGAAGTTATTGTAGTGGGTCAACCCGCGCGGTGTCGGGGCCGTCGAGTGGGGAGATCGCCGATCGAACGCCTGATGGTGAGCTCGCCGGCCGTCGCGGAGCGGTGGGCCCCCGATTCGCCATCACCGAGCTGAATATCGCGGCCGGTGACGGCTCGACGCAGTGCGATTACGTTCCCGGAGGATCTGAGCTACCTGACAACGCCGAAGCGCCCTAGTTGAATTCTCCATTGCCACCGAATCAGCCAAGCCACAAACCGCTGAACTCACCTGATCCGTTCCGGATCCTGATAGTGCCACGACCCGTGTCCACCGCCCGGAGTCGAGGCATGCAGGGCAGACGCAGCCCGGCCACTCTCGATGGGCGCACGTCACGATTGTGGATCGCCGCCCACGATGGCGACGGCAGCCGCAAGCGCTGTGCGCAGCGTTGGTTGCTGAGCTGGGGCCTCAGCAACCAACCCGAGGACCCGCCCGCCCCTCCGAAAACCTGACCCCCATTCGTGCCGACCGCACGAAACGCGCGTGTCGGCAATCACCTACGCCGCTAATCGCCCGCAGCGTAGGTGGCGGCTGATTTGTGTCAGCGGGAGCGATGAGGTTCGCCCGACGGGCGCCAGTTGACGGCCAACGCCCGACAGGGGTGTCCGAGGCCCGGCTATGAGCCGCGGATCAGCTCGGCTGCTTTCTCGCCGATCAGCACGCTCGGGGCGTGGGTGTGTCCGCGAATGATGCTCGGCATCACCGAAGCGTCCGCGACGCGCAGACCTTCGACCCCACGAACCCGCAATTCCGGTGTCACTACGCTGTTTTCGTCGCTGCCCATCCGGCAGGTGCCCACTGGGTGATACAGCGTGTGCGAACAGGTAGTGAGCGCCAGTTCGAGCGTTTCCGGACCGGTATCGGGCGCGCCCGCGGGCCGAGCGACCTTGCCGAGCAGGGCTTTCAAAGCCGGCGCTTCGGCGATCTCCGCGCACATGCGCAGGCCCGCCAGGATAGCCGCGCGGTCCACTCCGCCGCTGTCGGACAGATAGCGGGGATCGATGATCGGCTTCGCCAGCGGGTTCGCGGAGCGCAGCGAGATCCGGCCTCTGCTCTCGGGTTTGAGCAGAATAGATCCCATCACCACCGCATGGCCGTACGGTTCCCCGATGCCCTCGTCGAAAAACGGTGCGGGTCCGAAGATCAGCTCCAGGTCGGGCAGATCCAGGTCCGGGCGGCTACGCACGAATCCGTAGGCCTCACCGACGTTGGAGGTGAGCATGCCGCGGTGTCTGGCAAGGTAATTGATGAGCTCCAGTGGCTTTTCGGCGGCGAATAAGCTGTCGTTGTCGACGTCGAAGCCGAGCATCGCGACCAGATGGTCCATCAGGTTCTCGCCGACTTCGGGTGCGTGGTGCACGGTGGCGATGCCGTGCTCGGCGAGATGTTCGCGATCGCCGATGCCCGACAGCATCAGCAGCTGCGGACTGTTGATCGCGCCGCCGCACAGCACCACTTCCCGGCGCGCGTGCACGACCGCACGCTGCCCGGCGGACTCGAATTCGACTGCTACAGCGCGCATGCCATCGAAGATGATGCGTGTCGCGACGGCCTCGGTGTGCAGCGTCAGGTTCTTTCGGCCGAGCGCGGGCCGCAGGTAGGCGTCCGCTGTGCTCCAGCGGCCGCCGCCCTTCTGCGTCACGACAGTCTCGCAGAACCCTTTCGGCTCGGGCAGATTCGCGCGCTCCACCGCATGCCCGGCCTCGACCGCTGCCGCCAGCCATGCCGCGGTGGAACGGCGTGGACTGCGCTGTCGCGCGATATGTAGCGGACCGTCGACACCCTCGTCGGCTTCGCGTGCCCCCTCGACTGCTTCGATCTTGCGGAAGTACCTCACGATCTCGGCGAAGGACCATTCGCTTCCGGCTCGCTCGGCCCATTCGTCATAGTCCGCGGCGAATCCGCGCACCCACATCATCGCGTTGAGGGAGGACGAGCCGCCCAATGTTTTGCCTCGGGGCCAATAGATTTCGCGGCCGCCGAGTCCGGGCTGTGGTTCGGTGCGGTAATCCCAATCCACATCGCTGCGAAACAATTTCGAGAATGCGGCGGGGATATGGATGAACTTGTTTGTGTCCTTGGGCCCGGCTTCCAACACGATGACGCTGGTGGCGGGGTCGGCAGTGAGCCGGTTGGCGACGACCGCGCCCGCCGATCCGGTACCGATGACGACGTAATCGGCGTAGGTGTCCACGTGTGCTCCTGGGTCAGCCGCGCAGCGCGGACGCGAAGATTCCGGGCAGTTTTGCCCATCCGGGTGCTCCCGCGAACGCGGCAAGCCGCCGACCGGTCGTCGCCGCGGTCGTATTGTTCACAAACCACGGTGGCTTCGGTGTCAGGGACCACTCGCCGTGCAACACCGAGCGCGGTGCGGGGCGGAACGGACCGCGCACGACCGTCCGTTCGGGCCGGTCGATCAGGAATGCGTTGTGCACCAAGCCGATTCCGCTCTGTACATCATCGATCGTATGGCCTGGATATGCACCCCAGGTTGCCGCAGCGGTGAGGAACCCGGCGCCGGTCCACGCATTGATCGCGATCGTGCCGTAGCGCAACTGCTCGATCAGTTCGTCGAATTCCGCGCCCAGCGCACGGATGGTCGCCGGATGTGCGATGACGTTCACCCCGAGCGTGCCGACGAATTCATCGTTCGCCGTAGCCGCTGCCGTACGCGCGAAATCGGCTCCGAGGCCGGACAATTCGACAACGCCGAGGACAGGTGCGAAATACTCGGTCTGCAACAGTGTTTCGCTGCGGTCGCCGCGCAGGCCGGACAGCAACACCCGACCGCCGAAATGCTCGGCGCTCGGATAGGTCGATTCGGCTGACGCGACGCGATCGTCGCTGCCCGGGTAGTACGCGGGCCGGCTCGGTGCGGCATCGTAGGCGGTGCGCAGCTCTCGAAGGAAGTCGTCCTTCTGATCCCAGTCGGACGAAATCACCACAGCCTGTGTCGCGACACAGTTGTATCCGCCGTTGTGCAAGCGCTGAGTGGCGATGTGTTCGGCCTGGAACCGCAGATCGGCCTTGCTCCACCGGCCGGGCAGCACGATGGTCGGAGAGACGCCGCCGAGTTCGCTGCTGATCGGTTTGTCGAGTCGAGGTCGACCGGCGGCCTTGCGTGCCGCGGCATCCTCGCCGCGCCCCCAGACGATCGCATCGTGTGTCGCTGCGCTGCCCGTCATATGCACGTGGGCGACGTCCGGATGCTGTACCAGGTATTCGCCGACATCGGCTGCGCCGGTGAGGATCCGGACCGCGCCGATCGCGATGAACGGCTCCAGCACCTTGGTCAACGGCTCCAATAGCGGATCGGTGATCGGGTTCAGTTTCAAGGCGACGACGCGGTTGTGCGCGATCAGTTCATAGAGCACGTCCAACGGAGCGATCGAGGTGATGTTGCCCGCACCGAGTACGACGCCTACCCCATGAGTGCGAACCGGGTCGAGTTGTGCCAGCCCCGCCGCTCGGATGGCTTCGGCGCGGCCGATGCCCGGCTGGAGCCACACCTCGGCGCTGAATCCGCTCAACAGCAACGAGTCGAAGACCGACGTGGGCAGCACGCGGACCGTCGTGCGTCCGCCGGTTGTACCGAAATGTGCGTTCTCGAGTGGGCTGCGCCCATCGGCAAGGGTGAGCAGGCTGCGCTCCAGTGCCCCGGCCCCGGCCGCCATCGCATAGGGTCCGGATATCCATTCCTCGCCGACCAGCGCCGTCCGCGGATCCAGCCGCTTGTAGCTGATCGCCGCGTCGACCCACTCGCGGGCGTATTTCGCGGTGAGCTCCCGCACGCGTCCGAGCAGCTCGGCGCGTGCGGCCAGGGAGATCGCGGCCCAAGCCTTTTCGCCCTCGGCAAGGTCGGACAGCGCGGCGTCGACGGCGCCCCGCACGTCGGTTGGCGAATCGTTGATGGTCATAGCCCGAATTGTCCGCACCAACGCCGTCGCGCACTATGGGCGACGGTCGCGGGAGTGGGTGATCGACTTTGTGCGGCGGCACAATCGAGGTGTGGCGTGGCGCACACTCCCGAGTGGTACGCTGCGCTGGTGGCCAGCCCCTTGCATTCGATCGCGGCCACCGAACTCGCGAGGCAATTGCTGGAATCGGTGGATTCGCTGGCCGACGAGCTCGCCGACCGGATCGTCGCATCCGAACGGTCGTACCTGGACTCCCAACTGCTGACCCGTGCGCAACTGCGCGGCGCCTGCCTGGACAACCTGACCGCAATGCTCGGCTACCTCGCGGGCCGCGAGCCGGTCCGACTCGAATCCGCGCGTGCGGCAGGCCGATTGAAGGCCGAGCAGGGCTTGCCGATAGCGGCGATGCTGCACGCCTATCGGCTCGGTGGTCGGCTGATCTGGGAAGAGTTGCTGGTCCGCGCGGGCGGTGTCGCCGACGGCGAGCTGCTGAAGATTCCTGCCGAGTTGTGGGCCATCGTCGACCGATACTCTGACGCCGCGGCCGAGACCTACCGCGAGACCGCAACCCTGCTCGCCCTTGCCGATATCGAGTCGCGCGCCCGGGTGATTCGGACCCTGTTCGACGACCATGCGGAGAGTCCCGCGGTGGTATTGGACGCGGCGCGCACTCTCGGCCTACCAGAGACCGGAGTGTTCGTGGTCGTCGCCGCCGAGGCCGGACCGACCCGGACGACGATGTCGGCCGCGATCACGAAGCTCAACGACCGTGGCATCGTCTCGATCTGGGATAGCTACGCCGATACCCAGAACGGAGTGATCTGCGCACACTCGGCCGCCGAAATCGACACTGCCATAGCCTTACTCGGTGCGGTGATCGAAGCTCGTGCCGGTGTCAGCCGCACATTCATCGGCCCCCAAGGCATAGCTGCCGGGCTCGACGAGGCGCGACTCGCACTGAAGTGCACACCGAGTGGCGCGACCGCGATTACCCGCTACGAAGCGGCCCCGTTGGCACTACTGCTGGTCCGGCTACCCGATGCGGCGCACAGTGCGGCCGCACAAATCCTCGGACCAGTCATACACCTGCCGGAGGCGGAGCGGACAGCTTTGTTGCAGACCCTGAACGTGTGGTTCGAATGCAAAGGGTCGACTGTGGCTGCCGCGCAGCAGATGCACTACCACCGCAACACCGTGCTCTACCGGCTGCGTAAGATCCGCGACCTCACCGGCCGCGACTGCGATGACCCGGCACAAGCAGCCGAACTCTATGTTGCGCTCCAGGCGATCCGGCTGCTGCGCCCGATGTAGTGCGCGGTGGCGACCCGATCAGCGGAGTTCGACGACTACCTTGTGCGCCCCTATTCGGCGTAAGCCACAGCGTCCGTGGTCGCCTGGAAGGGAAAGGCGCGATCCACGACGGCATGGATCGCACCGAGCGCATGTGCTATCAGCAGGCCGTCCGCGGTACAACGGGCCTTGACGACCCCTCGGCCATCGCTGGAATCGCCGAGGTGTGGTGGAGCGTGCTGCGCGCCGAACGGTGACGGCGGCATCGCGGTGTGGCAGTCGAGCCGCCATTGCGAGTGCCGAGGAATAGCCAGTGTGCGTCGTCTCGTGGTGCTAGGCGTATCACGCGCCCAGAGATTCACTATACATTTCATATAGTGACCTGTAGCGTGCGTCACATGCAACAGTCATCGACGTATCGTCATCATGCATTGCCCGGCGATCGGGTGCTGCTTTCTCGGGTACCGCACCAGACCGGGCTTCGGCGCGGAAATTACTGCGCAGCAACACCTTTGGTGACTCCCCGGGCGGTGCTGCCCCCTTCGTCGCAAATCATCGAGGAGTGGTGACATGACGCGCTATTCACTTTCCGAGAAGGTCGTCCTGATTACCGGAGCCGGTCGCGGGTTGGGTGCGGCCACCGCCGCGGCCCTGGTTCAGCGTGGAGCGCGGGTGTTGCTGGCGGATATCGATCTGGCTGCAGCACAAGAAGTTGCGGCCACACTGCCCAGTGGGCAAGCGTTGGCGCTGAAATGCGATGTCACCCAACTCGATTCCGTTCAGGAAGCTGTGCGCCGAGCACATGAGGTGTTCGGGCGCATCGACGTCGTGATCGCCAATGCCGGCATTATGGGGCGTGGTGCCACCTTCCGCGCACTCACACCTGGACAAGTGGGGAATGTTCTGTCGGTCAACGTCGATGGAGTCGTCAACACTGTGTCGGCCACGCTGGAATCCGTGATCGAGAACCGGGGACAGATCGTCCTGGTGAGTTCGGTATTCGCCTACATCAACGGCGCGGGCGCTATCCCTTACGCGATGAGCAAGGCCGCCGTCGAGCAGTTGGGCCGGGGCCTCGGTGTCGAGTTGGCCAGGCACGGTGCGTCGGCCATGACGGCCTATTTCTCACTTATCCAGACCGACATGATCCGGCAGGGCGTGGACGCGGATCCTCACGTACTCGCCCTGCTCGCCGCGATGCCCAAGTTCATCCTCAAACGAATTCAGCCGCAAACCGCAGCCGCCGCGATCGCCGACGGACTGGAACGTCGGCAACGCGCCATCACTATCCCTGGACGCTGGCGGCCAGTCGCGGCCCTTCGTGGTCTGGCCGGACCGATCGTCGACGGAAAACTTGCGCGCGATGCCACCGTGCAACGAGCCCTTGCCCAACTCGAGAATCTTGCCGCTGTCGACGAACTCCCTCGGAGGAACCATGTCGGATGATCTTGCCTTCGCACCCGCCCACGAGCTGCTGGCACATCTGCGCAGCGGTGAGGTGTCCAGTCGCGAACTCGTCGACCTCTACTTGCGGCGAATCGAGAAGCACGACCGTCGCCTGAACTCGGTGATCACGTTGGATGCCGAGCGTGCGCGTGCCGAGGCAGCAAAGGCGGACCAGGAGCGTGTCAGCGGCAATGAGTCGTTGGGACCGCTGCACGGATTGCCCATCACCGCGAAAGACAGCTACGAGACGGCAGGTATGAGGTCCGCGTGCGGTCGGCGCGACCTCGTCAACCATGTGCCGACCCGGGACGCGGAACCGATTGCGCGGCTTCGCCAAGCCGGGGCAATCATCATGGGCAAGACCAATATGCCGCCCGGAAATCAGGACGTGCAGGCGGACAATCCTGTTTTCGGTCCGACGAACAATCCATGGGACATCTCGCGCACATCGGGTGGTTCTGCCGGGGGCGGTGCGGTGGCGACCGCCGCCGGGCTCACCGCTTTCGACTTCGGCTCGGAAATCGGTGGCTCGACTCGGATCCCGTCACATTTTGTCGGCCTGTACGGGCACAAAGCGACTTGGCGGTCGATCCCGCTAGTGGGCCACCTCCCACCAGGTCCTGGGACCGGCCGGTGGGCTGAGCCCGACCTTGCCTGCGCCGGCGCTCAGGTACGCGACGCACGCGACCTGATTCCCGTCCTCGAGGCGACCACCGGCGCATTGGCGCGTGATGGCGGCTTTACCTATCAGCTCGCGGCCCCCCGAGCCACCACACTGAGCGACTTCCGCGTCGCGGTCTGGTTCGACGATCCGGACTGCCCGATAGACTCCGAGGTCAACGCCGCCATGATCAACGCGATCGACGTCTTGGAGCAGGCGGGCGCGAAGGTCGAGATCCAGCCTGCCGCGCTGCCGGTCAGTATCGGCGAGTCGCATCGAGTCTTCGAGCCACTGGTGTACGGACAGTTATCGGGCGATCGCACCGGCATCACCCCGGCCTCTGGTGCCGCGATGGCGGTGCGTATCGCGCAGAACCCACGAGGAGCGGCCACGCGCGCTTTTCGAGGCACGTTCCAGTCGCACTATGCCTGGATGCAGGCGGACGCCAAGCGTCAGGAAATACGGGAGGGGTGGTACCAGTTCTTCAGCGAGTTCGACATCGTGCTCATGCCGGTTACTCCCACTGCCGCACCTGTGCACCACAACAAGTTGATCGACCGGTTCGGTCGGCGATTCGAAGTCGACGGCAAAGCCCGCTCCTACTGGGACCAGGTCAAATGGTGTGCCATCGCCAATATCGCCGGAGCACCTGCCACGACGATTCCCACTGGTCTGGGCAGCTCCGGGCTGCCGGTGGGCCTGCAAGCGATGGGACCCGCCGGTGGCGATCTCACCACAATCGAGTTCGCGGCACTTTTGGGCGAGCAACTCGGCGGGTACCTCCGCCCTGATGGCTATGGTGCGTGACCGTGACGGCACCGGCCCAAGCGTCACGGTGGCGCAGAGCCGACTCCTGACCGTCTCTACACTCAGTCCTGTGGAGACGGGTCGCCTGTACGGACAAGGGTGTCCGCTCGCGAGCGCTTTGGACGTGCTGGGCGAACGATGGACCCTGCTGATCATTCGGGAGTTGCTCCTCGGACCGAAGCGCTTCAACGAACTCGGTGCGAAGCTGCCGGCCGCCGGACCGAACCGCTTGACGAGCCGGCTCCGTCGGCTCCAAGGTGTCGGCGTCGTGGCGAAGGCGTCCAGCGGTGCTTACGCGTTGACGGAGTTCGGTGAAGGACTGCGGACGCCCGTCATCGGCTTCGGTCTCTGGGGACTCGGTCTGATGTCAGAAGGAATCGAGCCGGAAACGGCGCGCCCCGATATGGTGGCGCTCTGTATGACGGGAGCGGTCTCCCCGAATCTGCTGTCGGGTCTGAATCTCGTGTGCGTTGTACACACTCCCGAGGTCTTCACGATGAGCGTTCGCGCGTCTGCGCTGTCGGTGGCGTCCGGGGAATCAGAGTCGGAGTCGCCGATCAGGCTCCACTGTTCGGCCGCGACCTTCATCGCGTTGACCATGGGCGCGCTCACCTTGGCGGAGGCCCGCCGCGTCGGTGCGGCCCGCGTGCTGGGAAAGGGCACAGGTCTTCCGAAGTTGTTCACGGCATTCGCGGCCACCGCCCGGGAGTTCACAGCAGCTCTCTGAGCGGATGAGCTTCAATGCTCATCCGCGGCACACGCCGCTTCGGCGTCCCTCAGCTGCCCATCAGCTGAGCGACCCGTTCCTGCACGGGTTCGCTCAACCAGGTGCGCGCCTGGCGGCTGAGCTCGTCGGCCAGTACCTCCGCGTCGCCGGACTCGATGCCATCGGGTGACCCATCGATCTCCCGAGGCCACCAAACCCAGAGACCATCAGATCGCGGAACCCTGGCGCTGCGACGCTTGCCGTGCGAACGATTGTTCCTCTGGTTGCTGGGACTGAGCGGGTTCCTCATGAAGATGTCCATGCGTCGACATCGAAAATTGTTCTGGCGCTGTCGAATTCGAATATGGATGACGGAATCGCGTTCCCCGGCGGCATACGCGAACGGCTCGAACGATCACTCCGTTCGACCGGGCGTCGCTGATTCGACAATGAAAGTACGATCATAATATTATGAATCAGTAGATGTTCTTTATCCGGCGCAACGACGAGCACGTCGGCCGCGCCGCGAGGGCTGCCCACTGGCCTGCGGCTCCCATGCACCGACCCAGTCACTACCGGAGGAAGACATCATGACTACCTGGAAGAACGCACCGACCCAGATCCTCGACGTCGACGGCGTCTCATTCGCTTACCGTGAACTCGGGCCGCCATCAGGCGTTCCGGTCGTTTTCCTGCATCACTTCACCGCGGTGCTCGATGATTGGGATCCCCGTGTTATCGACGGGATCGCGGAACAGCACCACGTCATCGCTTTTGACAATCGGGGCGTGGGTGCCACCGGCTCGTCGGTGCCGACCGATGTGGAACAGATGGGTACCGACGCGATCGCGTTCATCCGAGCGCTCGGTTGCGAGAAGGTGGACCTGTTCGGCTTCTCCCTCGGCGGCGCGGTCGCCCAGATGGTCGCTCTGCAAGCCCCTGACCTGGTGCGCCGCATGGTCCTTGCTGGAACCGGGTCGCGCGGAGGCGGTGGTATCGCGAAGATGCCGTTCATTGTCGGTGGGGCCTACCTCAAAGCCTTCCTCACCCGCAAGGATGCGAGGCATTTCCTGTTCTTCCCCCGCAATGCGGGAGGTAAGAAGGCAGCGAACGAGTACTTCGAGCGGCTTGCCGAACGGACCGGAGACCGCGACCTGCCCATCTCGCTTCGGGCCCGTGTCGCGCAATTGCGGGCAATCACCAGCGGGGGGCTGCACGCCCCGGACGACCTCTCGGTAATCACGGCTCCCGTGCTGGTGGCCAACGGCGACGACGACCTCATGGTGTCCAGCGCGCACTCCGCGGCGATGGCCGCCCGCCTGCCGAATGCAACGCTGAAAATCTATCCGAACTCTGGCCACGGTGGGGTTTTCCAGTACCACCATGAGTTCGTTCCGGCAACACTGAAATTCCTGGCTGGCTGACGAACGAACATGTGGCCGGGATCGAGCCCTACCGCCAGTCTCGAGTAGCCGATGACAGGTCGGCTCATGCCTGCTGGACGACCAGTCCTACCGGTCCGCTCGGGCGCGTCTAGAACCAGTGCGCCAGGACCACTCGAAGTGAGCTGATGGCGGATTCGGCGGGTCGGTCGATATGTGCCGCCCAGGCGATATCAAGAGGTTAGTGCCAGAGCACGACCCACCTAGCGGTAGCGCGGGTTCGTGTTGTGCCATTCGAACGAGCCGCCCATCCAATCGCGAACGCCACGCATGAACAACTGGAGCTCGGGGGAGGGGATGGCGCGCAGGGCGCGATGGTCGGCTTCGAACTGGTGCACCATTCGGTTGTGCAGGTCGACGGTGACCTCGGTGGCTTCGGCCAGCGAGCAGCCACGATCGGTGGCGATCTGCAGCACCATATTGCTGACGGGTACTTTGTCGGCGGCATCCTTCTTGATCGAGAACAGGTCGTTGACCAGGACGGCGGCGGTACCGGCGCGGAACACGGCCTGCCGGACCCGATCGTCGTAGAAGAGGTTCGCGGGCAGCTCGTACCCGGCGACGGGGTCGATCAGGGTCATCGAGGTGTAGAAGGTGTCGTGCTGGCGGGCGGCGAGATATTCCCACGCGGAAGGTGATTCGCCGGTGTGTCGCCACGCGGCGTAGGCGGTCCAGGACACGAACATCGTGAACGTCGCGTAGCAGCCGCGCTGCACCTGCCCCGGGGTGGCGTGGGCGCGCAGACTCGCGATCGCGGAACCGAAAGCACGCAGCACCTTGTCTTCTCGCAGCACCTCTTCCAGCGGAGTGGTGAACTCGCCCGCGTCGGGCAACGGATCCAAGGCCGCCATCGCCAAGGTGAGTCGTTGCGGCAGCCGGGTCGGGTCCGCACCGAGCGCCGAATCGTCGGCGTAGTAGTCGTCGGCCATCCACCAGGCGGTGTTCATCTGGGCGGGGACCAGCAGTCGGTCGGGGTCGTCGGAATCGGTGTGGGTCAGCATGACCAGCCGTCCGTAGCCGGTCCGGCGCAGCTTCTCGAGCTCCTCGTCGGTGAACCCGATCGACTCCGCCCATGTGGTGAGGCGATCGTCGATCCGGTCGGCGAGATTGTCGTCGATCCGGGTGGCGGGCGGGCAGTACAGTGGCGGCGCGGAACCGTCACCCCAGGCAAGTTCTCGGTAGGGCTCGATCTCGGCCGTCGCGTGCCGGAACGGTATCCGAAACGCGTTCTCGCCCAGGGGAGTTCCAGTGCCGCGAAGGTGCCGTAAGCCGGCGCTGGGCAGTGTGGCCGCTGGCATCGCGCCGGGCGCGGGCGGTGCTGTTGGTTCGGGCTCGGCCAGGGTCCTCGTCGAGAAGCGTGCGGCGAGTTCGGTGCCCAGGCCGTGAGGCCCGGCCAGAAGGTGCGTGAGTCGTTCGCCGGGCGGTTCCGGCTTATCGGTAACCGTGTCGCGGTGGCTGGTCTGGTCGTTGTCGAGACTTGTCACAGCACTTCTCCCGTCGCAGGGGTCCATAGATGGAGACAGCACGATGCACTCCAAACCACTATCGGCCGTCTCGCCCAGCGCCGCAGGCGATTGCGTGATTCGGATGGATTCGACACGCTGATCTCCGGCACCGGGCCTTCGTGCCGAGGTGAGAGCATTCGACCCCCTCACGGGACCTGCCCAGGAAGCTTGCAGCATTGTGGCGTCGAGCTTCCGTCACGGTGACTCTGAACGACTGGCCGTGATGCGAGAAGCGAAGCGTCACTTGGCATATAGCGGTGTTCGACAGTGCAAGAGAATGATGGAATGAGCTGCTATCTCGGTTCGGTGGGCGACTGCCCATACCAAAGCTCCAGTGCGCTCTGTCGGGCCGTGAGCTGCACGAAGTAGAGCGCTGAGAGAGCCGGCCACGTGCCGCGCCCGAAGGTCAACGGGCTGTTGTCATCTGGGCCGGGCCGAGTGCCGGCCGAACGCCACATCACCCCGCGGAGCGCGCGGTCGGCGGTTGGGATCGCTGTCATCCGATACCCCTCTGCGAGTGGGCATGTCGGTAAGGGCAGACACAATGCAGGGCATGGAAACCGGTGATGGCAAGGACCCGACCGCGCCTTCCCTCGCTGTCACCCGATGGACGGTGGGTCTGACCGGCGTAGCGATCGTGGCGACCGGTTTTCTCATCGCCGGGCTGCTGCACGAGCCGGAGCCGGAGTTGACGACCGCACCGGTCACCACCACCACGTCACAGCCGCCGGATCCGGCCGAAAACTCCTATGTCACTGCGCCGGTCACGTTTCCGGTGCAGATCCCGGTTGTGATGTCGTCGAGCCACCACAGCAAGGGCAATCGATCGGGATGGCTTACTTCGACCGTACGGATACGACAATCCGTCCTATCCGTGGTTCTCCGGCGCCAAGGCCGTGGCGATGACGCAGGCGCTGCAGGGTGCGCTCCCCGGTGATGTCGAGATCGCCTTCGCATCGGTGGATCGCTCGCTGGTGTTCCAGCCGATCCTCGGCGATCCCACGGAGGATAAGGGACTCGGCGGTTGGACCACTGCGCACGCCACGCTGCTGCGCGGCGACCGAGCGGGCACGCTGTCGGTGACCGTTCGGAAGTCCACCACGCCGATCCCGCCGTGCGTCGCCGGCAACCTCGACGAAAGGCGACACCTCCCCGACGGTGGCCGGCGTGTTGCTGGCCGGTGACGGCCTGAAGCCGAGTTCGGCCGGCAGGCGGGTGGCCTTCGACGAGAAGGGTGGCTCGTCGGTGCTCGACGGGCCGTTCGCCGAGACGAAGGAGCTGGTCGCGGGCTACATGATTTGGGAGGTGTCCTCGCTCGAGGAGGCGCTCGAGTGGGTCCGCCGCTCCCCGATCCGCAGTGGTGTCGTCGAGGTACGGCCGTTGTACACCGCGGAGGACTTCGGCGAGGCGTTGACGCCCGAGCTGAGCGAGGCGTGAGACGACCAGGCTTGTAGGGTCGAGGGTATCGGGTGACCAGTGCGACCCGGCGGACCGTGGAGGCGGTCTGGCGGATCGAGTCGGCGCGGTTGATCGCTTCCCTGGCGCGAATTGTGAACGACCTGGGCTTGGCCGAGGACTTGGCCCAGGATGCGCTGATCGCGGCGCTGGAGCAGTGGCCCGAGTCGGGCGTTCCGGACAAGCCGGGCGCCTGGCTGCTGGCTGTCGCCCGCCGGCGTGCGGTCGACACCGTCCGCCGCCAGGTGAACCTGGAGCGCAAGCTCGCACTGCTCGCCCGGGAGACGCCTGAGGGCGAGGATCCGATGGACGGGATCGAATTCGACACTCATGTCGGCGACGATGTCCTACGGTTGATGTTTACCGCCTGCCACCCGGTGCTCGGCCGCGACGCACGGGTGGCGCTCACGCTCAAGACGGTGGCCGGACTGTCCACCGACGAGATAGCCCACGCCTTCCTGATCCCGCCCACCACGCTCGGCCAGCGGATTTCGCGGGCGAAGAAGACGTTGTCGAATGCGGGGGTCCGGTTCGAGGTTCCGGTCGGCGACGAGCTGACCGCACGGCTGGCCTCGGTGCTCGAGGTGGTCTACCTCGTCTTCAACGAGGGATACGCCGCCACCCGCGGCGATTCCTGGATGCGTGCTGAGCTGTGTGCGGAGGCCATGCGGCTCGGTCGGATGCTCGCCGCGCTCGCACCCGACGAACCGGAGCCGCACGCACTGGTGGCGCTGATGGAGTTCCAGGCGTCGCGGCTCCGGGCCCGAACCGACGCCGGCGGCCGACCGGTGCCGCTGGACCGTCAGGACCGGACCCGCTGGGACCGGTTGCTCATCACCCACGCCGAGGGTGCGCTGCGGCGGGCCGAACACCTCGGCGGACGCGGGTCCTACGTGTTGCAGGCCTCGATCGCCGCCTGCCACGCCCGCGCGATGAGCGCCGCCGTTACCGACTGGCACCGCATCGCCGAGCTCTATCACGAACTCAGCGCACTCACCGGCTCGCCGGTGGTCGAGCTGAACCGGGCCGTCGCGGTATCGATGGCCGACGGACCCACAGCCGCGCTGGCCATCGTCGATGAGCTGTCCGCCCTCACCGCGCTGCGCAGCTACCACCTGCTGCCTGCCGTCCGGGGTGATCTGCTGCTCAAGCTCGAACGTCGCGACGAGGCACGCTCGGAATTCGAACGGGCCGCGGCGATGACCGGCAACCAAGCCGAGCGAACGCTGCTGCTCGACCGGGCCGCCTCCTGCTGAATCGGCCGTGACGACGATGGAATCGCAGAAAGGCCCGGGAAGCTAGCTGCAGGAGACGAATTGTTGGACAAAGATGCCCGGGACTCGGTACACCCGCCGAATTCACCCCAACATTCTGCTCGAGGCAGGGCACTCACCGCAGGAAACACCAACCACCTAGCGTGATCGAGCAGAAGCAGGGCCTCTGCTCAGCGAGTGCTGTGGCGTGACTTCATTCTCCGAACCCATTGCGCGGTGGCCGCGATGGCCGAGAACATCGCCGTCGCACCGGCCAGTAGTGCGGTATCGGTGAGTTTCGCGGTCGAGAACTCGACCTTCCGTAGCCCTGGCACTGGATATTGTCCGTTGCCCGAGGCCCATCGGATCACGTAGCCGACTTGGGTCCCCGGGTCGGTGGGAGGGCCGGAGCCGATCATGGAGCGCAGCTCTGGTCCCCTCCCGTTGAGATAGACCAGCGTGAACGTGATGAAGAGCGCCACCGCTATCGCGGAAACGGTCGTCAAGCCAGCAAGGGCCTTGGTGCGCGCCCGGATATTGATCACCGCGGCGAGGACGGTCAGGAAGATCGCGATGGTGGCGAGGATGGCCCACTTGCCGCTGAGGTTGGAGTGGGCCGGTGGATTTTTCGACCAGAGACCCACGAGCGTGGTGGTGATGTGGGTTTGGCCGAAGGCATTGCTCCAGATCGTGCCGTCGGGGCCGCCCGTGGCGAGCCACGGCTTGAACAGCAGGGTGAACGTGATGACGCTTCCGACCGCGGCACACAGGTAACCCGAGTTGTCACCGAGCAGGGTCACCAGTGGTTGCACCCTCGCGCGGAGTTTGGCGAAGTCGACCCGGCGTCTCCGAGTACCGCCCGCGGAGCTTCGCGTCGACCCTGCGTGTTGCTGCCGGTCTCGACTCGCTCGCCAAGGAGTTGGCTGCATCATCTCACTGATCCCTGTTCATTGGAGCGGTATATGACGTGCCGTCAGATATCGGCTCGCTATTGGTAGGCGCAGGTTCCGATGGTTTCGCCACGGACAGCGGATCCGCGATGTCCTCGAGGGACCGACCTTCGGCGTTCACGCCGAAGAACCAGGCGACCAGACCACCGAAGATCATGAACCCGGCGCCGATGAGGTACCCCACCGTGAGCGGGAAACGGTCGGGACTCGGGTTGTCGGCGCCGCCTACCAAATGTCCGAAGAGGAACGGCGCTACGACCCCGCCAGCGCCCTGCGCAATGGCGAAGAAGAACGAGATGGCCTGACCGCGCAATTCCAGCGGGAAGATCTCGCTGACGGTGAGATAAGCAGAGGACGCGCCCGCCGAGGCGAAGAAGAAGATGACACACCAGAAGAGAGTCTGGGTGGTGGCGTCGAGAATGCCCGCATTGAATGCCCACGCGGAAATGAAAAGCAGGAAACCGGAGCCCAGATAGGTCGCGCAGATCATCTTCCGGCGACCGATGCTGTCGAAGAGCGGGCCAAGTATCAATGGGCCGATCAAGTTACCGATGGCGAACGGGAAGAAATAGTATCCCGTGTGATCGGCTGGAACATCGTAGAAATTGGTCAGCACCAAACCGACGGTGAAGAAGATCGCGTTGTACAGAAATGCTTGCGTGGCCATCATCGTGAAGCCGAGGAAGGAACGCGATGGGTAACGGCCGAAGAAGATCCGAGCCATCTGGATATAGGAGAGCCGGTCGGTATCGACGATATCGAGGGCTTTACTGTCGTCGACCGGAGGCAGTTCGATGCCCTGCCCGCGGACTTGTGCTTCGATCTCATCGACAGTGCGTTCAGCTTCGGCGGCCCGGCCGTGGGTGAGCAGCCAGCGCGGGCTTTCGGGAATGTGGCGGCGCACGAAGATGATGATGAGTCCGAGGATGGGTCCGATGAAGAAGCCGAGCCGCCATCCCCATTCGGTTGGAACGAATCGCTCGTTGAACAGGATCAGGCTGGCCGCCGCGCCCATTGCCGCGCCGCCCCAATAGGTTCCGTTGATCGCGATGTCCACGCGGCCCCGATACCTGGACGGCATGATTTCGTCGATGGCCGAGTTGATCGCGGTGTATTCGCCGCCGATTCCGGTGCCTGCGATGAAGCGGAATAGATACAGCGACCAGGAACTCCAGGCGAACCCTGCGAGACCACTGCCGATCAGGTAGATCGCCAGGGTTAGGATAAACAGTCGCTTGCGGCCTAGCCGGTCGGTGAGCCGGCCGAAGACGAGCGCGCCGACGACCTGTCCCGCCAGATACCACGACGCCATCGCGCCGACCTGCCCACTCGTCAGGTGAAGGGTGCCGTCATGCTGCAGGGGCCCGCCCATACTGCTGACGATCTGGATCTCGATCCCGTCCAGAATCCAGGACACACCGAGACCGACGACAATGAGCCAGTGGAACTTCGTCCACGGCAGCCGGTCCATCCGGGCGGGAACGAGGCTCCGGATTACTTCTTTTTGCGATGTGGTCATTTGGCGATCACCCAGCCTGTCGAATGAAATTAATTTGTCCACGGACCTATATTGGAGCCTGCTAGCCGCAGATCGACATATGCGGCCCTATTCTTCTGCTGTATCGCTTGCTCGCGAATATTTTGATCGTCCGGAGTTCGGTAATATTGTTCTCCCGTTGCAGATAGATCCCTGGAAAGCCGGTACGCAATGTATCGGCGGGTGTCCTCATCGGCTTGCGCAAACCTATTTGGTGTCACGACATTCTGAAATTCATCATATGTCGCGTAGTTTCGCCGCACCGTATCCCAGACCAATGGATTGGTTTCCCAATCCGCATCGCTGCGATTGCGCATGGGGCGGGGGCTGAGGCGGTAGAACAGTGCTGCGGATTCTGCAAATTGGGCATTGTGGGCGCTTCGCTCGGCGATGCCATAGTGCCGGGAGTTTTCGGCCAAGTCCAAGGCGGCGGCAACTCGTTTCAGTGGACCGTATTCCATCGGGTTGTCTTCGGCGGCCTGCATGGTACGGGCATGGGCCTCGGCCACCCATCTTCGACTTTGGCTGGGAAAGCCGGCGACAGCGAGGGCGCCCATGGCGTCGGCACGGTCGGCACCGAGACTGAGGATGGTGGTCATCGCTGCCGCAGCGGCTCGCGCGTTGGTGCCGTCGAAGTCGTCCACGGCAGCCCTGGCGGCCGCATCGTGCGCATTCTTTCCCAAGGTGAGTCGGGCCATCCAGCTCCCGGCGGCCCGCTGCGGTACGTTTCCTCGAAGCAATTCGTAATTCAGATAATTCATTTCTTGCATGCGCTTCGAGTAGTACGTCAATGGCGATGGCCGACCGAACATAAAGGACGCTACGGGGTTGGCGTTGAATTCGGCGATACCACGCAGTGCCGTTCCCATGGCGTGGCCCGGTGACAGCGAGTAGCGCAGGCTCGACTCGCCGATCCCGGTGGATGGGCCGCCAGCCGGGGCCGGCCTGCCCTCGAGCGCCGCACGAATCTTCTCGGCGGTCCGGCTCTGGCCACCGAGCAGGCTGAGATCGAGACGTCGTAGCAGTACGAAGCCTGCGATCAGCACGACGCCACCGACGAAGATCGCGGCCATACCGCTGTCCGGTGCCGATCGGAAGACGTGGTCCAACACAAGGGTGTAGCAACCGAGGTATGTGGTGTAGACCACCAGCGCTCCGGCATCGCCGATCATGTCGGCCAGGTTGCGCACCAGAAATGCCTGAGTGGGGCCGTATATGAAACCGCCTGCGGCGAAACCGAAAACAGTGAGGATCGCGTGGAAGATCGACGACAGTGCGGCGAGGAAGATTTTGATCGAAAGGTAGGACATGAACAGCAGGAGAATGGTGCCGAAAATAAGAAGGGTCAGCCCGGTGCCGACCTGCCCTGGGCTGGGATTCATGATCTTGGCGTGGGCATAGGCGTCGCCGCAGTCGCGCATTCCCCGTGCGACCTGCGATTCACTGCCCGCCAGGATTCCGGACGACCAGGCCGTGCGACATCTCGGCGAATCGTCAATGACATGACCGAAATTCCATACCTGGAGGGGATGGCGAGCGAAATTGTCGGCCAAGGTGCTGTTCAGGTCGGCGACAATGGATCTGGAGTCCGGGTTGGAGTCGCCGTTGAGCCCCGCCGCGACCGAGATCCCGACGTCGCGCCCATGGGCCAGCAGGCCGTTCGGCGACAGCACGGCGGCCAGCGGATGCGCCAGAAAGCCGACGCCGGCCACCGCGACCACCAGCATGACCACGACCTGTAGTACGGCCTTGGCGTGGTATCCGCGTATCACGAACCAAGCCACGAATAATGCGCCGATCGATGCCGCCACGGCCAGCACGATCGGGGTGGCGAGCTGATCTCGCAGGCCGTCGGCGACTGCGTTCAACGGCGTGCTGAGCCAATCGAGCCAGCGAAAGCTCACCACGAAGCCGGTCAGCCAGATCGCACTGATCACGATGACCATGAATACCGTGAAAAGCAGGCCGAGCACGCTCGTAAGCACTGCCTCCCGCGGGTTGAAAATACTGCCCCCGTCGGTGGTGAACAGGTAGTCCGACAACGGAATTCCGGACGAGTCGCGGATATCCGTCCAAGCCAGTCCGTCGATCGCGGATGTGCTCCTGCCGTCGGTAATCGTGTCCGCGCGCCCGACGGCAGCACCGCCCGAGAGGGGCCAGATCGCCAGCAGAATCAGCAAGCTGATGACGAGACGGACGGTGATGCGCCGGCGGCGGGTGGCGGCGGCCCAGACCCGACATCGTCGGTGTACGGCCAGTGGCGACCAGCACATCGGATCCCATCCCTCGGACAGGTGACGACGGGAGCCCGGATCAAGTCTCGGCAAGTGCTGTCGCATGTGGCTTCACCTCGCGCGAGCCTGGAATGCCAGGTTGCATATCGGTTACGTCATCGTTGACGCACTATTAAACGTGCCGTTACTTGTTGGCTCAATGTATCGCGGCGTAACGGATACTTTCGAGCAGTGGGTAAGGGGGCCGTGAGAGCCCACCTGAGCCACGGCACAGGAGTCGATTTGGATGCTCGTGTTCGTCCGGGCTGCCGCGCGGAATATCGTCTCTGCCGCAGGCGAACTCCGCATACGCCTCGATACCGACGCCGACACCGGATGCTGGAACATCTCAGTCGGCACCACCAGAGAAGCCCGACCGCTGCCCGCCGTCAACGTGATGAACTGCCAAGCGCCCGTACGCATTCCGCACGGTGTGGTGTGCGCGGGCAGCAGTCCGGCGGCGAAGCGTTGTCGAGATTCTGACCGCCACGCTGACGGCGATATGCGCCGAACTCGATGCTCCGCAGACTTTTTCGGCAGTTCACCCGGTTCCCCGAACAGGCCACACGCGGTAACCAGGAATCGTCCGCTCACCCGCACAGGGCGTAGCAGCTCGGCCCCGCCGAGGGATTTCCGTGCAGGCGTTTGTCAAAAGTGGCGGGTGTCGTCCTGTCGTGGCGGTTCGACGCGTACCAGCCCGGACTGGAAGGCGATCACGACGAGTTGGGCGCGGTTCTGAACGCCCAATTTCGACATGGTGCGCTGGACGTGGGTGCGTACGGTCAGTGGGCTGACGTACATCTTCTCGGCGATCTCCTCATTGGACAGGCCTTGCGCGACCATGGCGAGGACTTCGCGTTCGCGGGCGGTGAGGACTTCAAGGGATCCGGTTGTGCTGGTGTGGGTTTCGGGGCGGGCGAGGTAGCGGGCGATCAGGGTGCGGGTCGCGGTGGGGGAGAGCAGGGCCTCGCCCGCGGCGACGACGCGGATGGATCGCAGGAGTTCTTCGGGGCCTACGTCTTTGCCGAGGAATCCGCTGGCCCCGGCGCGAAGGGCCGCTGCCACATACTCGTCGAGTTCGAAGGTAGTGAGGATCAGGACGCGGGTCTCCCGCAGGTTCGGGTCGGCACAGATCTCCTGGGTCGCGGCCACGCCGTCGACGCCGGGCATGCGGATGTCCATGACCACCACATCGGGTTTGGCCGCTCGGGCCAGTTCGGCTGCCGCACGGCCGTTTCCGGCGATGCCGACGACTTCCATGTCCTCGGCCGAATCGATCAGGAGCCGGAAGGTCCCCGCGAGCAGGGCTTGGTCGTCGGCCAGCAGTACCCGGATGGTCATGATCTCTTGTCCTCGTGGTCAGGTGGTTCCGGTGGCTCCAGTGGAAGTTCGGTGGTGACTTCGAAGCCGCCGTCCGGTCTGCGCCCGGCGTGCAGGTGGCCGCCGACGGAGACGGCTCGTTCGTTCATGCCGATCAGGCCGTAACCCTGGTTGTCCGAATTTTGTTCGCCGTGAAGGGGTTCGGATGCCGGACTGCCGTCGTCGGTTACGCTGATCGTCAGTAGCAGCCGGGAGTAAACGAGCCGGACCGTCGCCGCCGTGGTGCCCGCGTGCTTGGTGACGTTGGTGAGCGCCTCCTGGATGATCCGGTACGCCGTCAGGTCCGCGCCGGGTGAGAGTGGTCGCGGCACGCCGGTGATCGACAGTGACAGGGTGAGGCCTGTCCGCTCGAACGAGGTGAGCAGCTCCGATAATTGGGCCAGCCCCGGGGTCGGTTCCAGTGGGGCGTCGGAATCGTCCTCGCGCAGCAGTCCCACGGTGGCCTTGAGTTCGCGCAGTGCCGCGGCGGTGGTTCCGGCCAGTTGATCGAGCACCTCCTGTGCGTGATCCGGTTGGCTACGCAAAAGGTATGCGGCAGTGGAGGCTTGGGCGTGCGCCAAGGCCATGTGGTGGGCGACGATATCGTGCAGTTCGCGCGCGATCCGGAGCCTCTCCTCACCGACTCGCTGCCGCGCCTCCTCCTCGCGAGTACGTTCGGCCAACTCGGCTCTCGCATGCAGCGCCGCCAGATAGTTGCGCCTGTTGCGCCCGGCTTCGGCGAACGCGCCGGCCACCATTGCTCCGGCGATCAGCGTGATGCGTCCGCCGGTCAGCACCGGCGTCAGATCGTGAGCGAGGGAGGTGATCAGCAATGCGCCGCCCGAGATCAGCGGCGCGATCTTCGCCGTGCGCAGATCCGAAGACCACAATCCGAGCGAGTACGCCGCGACGAACGCCGCACCCGCCGTGAAAATCGAGACCTCGAAACCTAGAGCGCCGATCGCGATACCGCAGGCGGTGGTGACCACCAGCGCCGCACTCGGAAACCGCCGCCGCCACAGCAGCGTGAGCGAGGCCATTGCCGACAATCCGAACACCGCCAGCGAGGCCGGACGGACTACTACCGGACCTTGTCCGTGGCCTTCATCGGCCAACCGGCTCGCATACGTGGCCAGAGCGCACAGCAGAAGGGCGATGACCACATCGACGGCACGGCTGTGCCTTCGCGGCCATTGCGACCATTCGGCGGTCATCTGCGCTCCTCCTCGTCGAGAACACTAATCGCCGGATCCCGAAGCGACCGGTAGGCCGCCCACCCGGGACGGCCCACCAATGCATTCGCACTCAGACGCGGGCGGATTCGAGTTCCCGGACCGGTTCGACGGCCTCGACGCGGTTCAGGCTCTCGCCCTCCACGTCCACGTTCGGCAGGATCTTCGCCAGCCACTGCGGCAGCCACCAAGCCTTGTCGCCGAGAAGTGCGAGCACGGCCGGGACCAGCGTCATCCGGACGATGAAGGCGTCGAAGAAGACCGCCGCCGCCAGGCCGAGGCCCATCATTTTGATCATCGGTTCCCCGCCGCCGATGAAACCGGCGAATACGGCGATCATAATGGCCGCCGCCGCCACTACTACCCGTGCGCTGTGCCGGAATCCGGTGACGATGGCATCCTTGGCGCTCGCGCCGTGGGTGAATGCCTCACGCATCCGGGTGACGAGGAAGACCTCGTAGTCCATTGCGAGTCCGAATACCACGCCGATCAGGAAGATCGGCATCATGCTCATCACGGGTCCGGTCTGCTGGACTCCGATGAGGTCGGCGAGCCAGCCCCACTGGAATACCGCGACGATCACGCCGAAGGCCGCGCCCACTGAGAGCAGGAAGCCGAGCGCCGCCTTGACCGGGACCGCGATCGAACGGAATACGACCATCAGCAACAGGATCGCCAGCCCGACCACCACCGCGAGATAGGGCAGCAGTGCGTCGGTCATCTTCTGCGAGATATCGATATTCATGGCGGTCGCGCCGGTGACCAGCATGGTCGCACCGGTGGATGCTTTCAGATCGCCTGCCTCCGCGCGCAGTGCGTGCACGAGATCCTTGGTCTCGGTGGATGATGGACCCGTTGCGGGTACGACGGTGAGCATGGCGGCGTCACCGGCCTGATTGAATATCGCGGGCGCTACCGATACCACGCCGTCGGTCGTCGCCAGGGTCCTGCTCGCCTGCTCGACCGCGGCCTTGGGGTCACTGACGCCCCTGACATCCAAGGCGACGGTAAGCGGCCCATTGAAACCCGGTCCGAAACCCTCGGCCAGCGCATCGTAGGCGCGGCGCTGTGTCGTCGCGCTCGACTGCGATTCGTCACCCGGCATGCCCAGTTCGAGACTGCGCACCGGCAAGGCCAATGCACCCAAACCGACCAGGCCGATCAGCAGCACGGCCACCGGGCGGCGCACGACGAAGGTGGCCCAGCGTGTACCCATATTGGGCTTCTCCGCTTGAATCGACTTGGTGTCGAGCGTATTTCCGTCAGCCGATGGCTGCGCGGTGGCCTTGCGGAACGCCCGCGGCATCACCGCATTCTGGAAGAACCCGAGCAGCGCGGGCAGCAGGGTCAAGGCAATCGCGACGGCGACGGCGACGGTGCCCGCCGCGGCCAGACCCATCTTGGTGAGGACGGGGATACCAACGACGGCCAGTCCAGCCAGTGCGATGACGACGGTGAGTCCGGCGAAAACCACTGCCGATCCGGCGGTGCCGACGGCCCGGCCCGCCGCTTCTTCGGCCCTGTATCCCTCGGCGCGTTCGGTCCGGTAGCGGGAGACGATGAACAGCGCGTAGTCGATACCGACCGCGAGCCCGAGCATCATGGCGAGAGTCGTTGTCGTGGTGGACATGCCGATCGCCACGATCGCGGCGATTCCGACACCGATCCCGACCAGCGCGGTCAGCAATGGCAGCCCCGCCGCGGCGAACGTACCGAAGGTGACCATCAGTACGACGGCTGCGATGGCGATACCGATGGCCTCGGTGGCGGCACCCATTTCGGGCTTGGCCTGGAGGGCGGACCCGCCGATCTCCACCGTGACACCGGCAGCCTTGCCGGAATCGGTCGCGTCGGTGAGGGCCGTCTTGCTGGCGTCGGTGAGGTTGTCGCTGGTCACGCCGTAGCTCACGGTCGCATAAGCGGTCGTGCCGTTCTTACTGACCGCACCGGTCTGGAACGGGTCGAGTACGCCCTTCACCTGCGCACCGCCGGCCACATCCGTGATGATCCGCTCGACCGCTGCCTTGTTCGGCTCGGAGCCGATCTGCTCGCCGTCGGGTGCTACGAAGACGATTCGGGCTTGTGCGCCATCGGATTTTGTGCCGGGGAAGCGCTCGCCGAGCAGGTCGAACGCTTGCTGGGATTCGGTCCCCGGGATCGAGAACGTATCCGGTGGCGCCGTCGGCGCATTGGCTGCCCCGGCCACCAGGGCGGCCATGACCCCCAGCCAGAGCACAACGACGAGCCGGCGCTTCTCGAACGCGAACCGGCCGAGCCGGTACAGGAATTTCGCCATGCCGTCATGGTCGTTGCGCAGCCCAGTAGTCGGCATCATGCGTACGGAGGTCATTGCGCGTACTGCGGATGCAGTACACCCGCCCACGACGTACTCGAATCGCAGACCCCGCGTCGACACCGCTCGTAGCCACGTCACGGCACAGCCCGAGGACGCTATCCGTCGCAGCAGATACAGGTGCATGAAACTGGCTGCACCCGTAGCGGATTCGGAGCCTGCCGACCCGAACATGGCTGGTGCTGTTCGCACTGATTCATAGCGGACCAATGGCTTTCGCGACACGCTCATGGATCGCGCAGTAGGTCGAGGAGCTTGCGGTGGGCGTGGGTGATCCCGGACGGGGTGTAATGGGCGACCACCACCCCCTGGTCCGCGGCACGGCCGTCGAGGTGAGCACGCAGATAGTTGTATTCGTCGGGCAGGAAATGGGTCGGGGTGCCCAGGGCGTGGACCGCGTAGTTCAGCGCGGACTGATCCTCGATCGGAAGCGGTCGCGCGTTGTCGCGCCACAGCGTTGTCGCGAGATCGAAGACGGGGCGATGGGCGCGGCGATTCACGATGAACATGCCGGAGTTGAAGTACGTCGGGCGCGGGATGTCGGCGTCGTAGTCGGGGTAGAGCTCGATGAACTGGTCGCGGACACAGATGAACTCGGCTCGGTCCGATAGTGCGCCGGGCCGCCACTTGCGCAACACGACCGCGTCGGCGTCCAGATAGCAGATGTGGTCGGCGGCCACCAGATCGAACAGCGACAATTTGGCGTATCCGAGGAAGGCATCAGGCGGGAAGTTCCGCGGCGGTTGTTCGATGACAACGAATTCCAGCCCCGTCATGCGCTGTGCCCGGGCGGCGCTCAGCCGCGCGGTATCGCGATAGGAGCCGAGTCCGAGCATCACTCCGATCATGGGTCAAAGATAGTGCGCCGCAAGAGAGCACCGGTACCGTTGCACCATGAGCGAACTCTTGCGTTTCCGTACCGGCGACGGTGGCGTGATCGTGGTCGAGGGTGATCCGTCCGATTCCGGTGTGCAGCGGGTCGGTCGCGGTGGTGTGGTGGAGGTGAATCGCCGCTTCGAGGATGCGCTTGCTGACGTCCAGCGGGCCGCGGCGGCCGCGTTGGCGGTGTTCCGGGACGGCAGCCTGAAACCGGACGCGGTCGATCTGGAGTTCGGTATCAAGCTCAACGCCGAGGCCGGCGCGGTGATTGCCAAGACGTCGGTCGAGGGCCATCTGACAGTGAAGCTGTCGTGGAAGCCGGGGGCATGAGGCTCACTCTTCGCACAACGTGAGGATGTGTACGGCGCCCGCCGCCTCACCGCATGCGACTCCACCGTCGGGCAAGGGCGCGATCGCGGTGATACGGCCGTCGCCGCTGAAACAGGCCACCTCGCTTCCGGATTCGAGGTCGTAGACAGCCAGCAAGTCACCGGCGCCAACGGCTATGCGCCGCCCCCCGTGCAGTGCTGCGATGGCGCGCACGGGTGCACCGAGTTCGGCGAGCACGCCGATCAGCGCTCCGTCGGTAAGCCGCCACAACCGGATCGCACCGTCGCCGCCACCGGTCACGACTCGGTCCCCGATGATCAGAATGCCGGTCAGCAGCGAATCATGCGCCTGCTGCTCCCAAACCAGTTCCGGGGATCCGAGTCGCCAGGCCGACAGCACCCCAGAGACGCAGCCCGACAGGACCTGGTCGGCGGTCGTCGCCAGGCTGATGATCGGGCCGCCCCGTCCCCGATAGGTCTGGATCTGGTGGCGGGTCGTGACGTCCCACACGCTGACTTGCCCCCGGATGCCGCCGGCCACGACGTGGCGCTTATCGGCTTCGACGACCAGCATTCGTGGTGGCTCCGCCAGCTCGGCGTCGATCGCTCCCAGGTCGAGGTCCCGGATCGAATCGGCGGGGCCGAAGAACCGCATCCCGGTGGTCGAGGCCACCACCAGGCATCCGTCCGGGGCGACGGCTCCCCGCACCGCGTCGGAGGCGACTGCGCGGCGCACCACTTGCCCGGGGATGGGTTCGCCCGTCGCATCGAACCGGATCTCCGAGCCGATGTCGGCTTGATTCGAGATACCACCCAAGGCGTCACCGGGCAGCATCATTGCGGCACCCAGCTGGTCCAACACCATCCACCCGAGATTCGCCACCTCGACGACGGCGACCGCGGTGGCCGTCATCGAAACAGCTGTTGATCGCCGTCCGGTTGCCATGTCCCAGAACGAGACCGATCCGTCATCCGCAGCGGCCGCGACCGTGTGGTCGTCTACCACGGTGATCATCCCGATCCACGCGGCATGCATCGGAGCGCCCCGCTGAGTCGGCGAAACGGTCAGATCCCACACCCGCAAGTTCGATTCGTTCGCGGCAGATACCACGCGTGTTCCGTCGGAGCTGAACGCGGCGACTGCGATCCACCCCGTATGGCCACGCAGCGTCCGCGCCGATTCATCCCCGATACGGCGATCGCGCAACCGTAGGATGCCGTCGTCGGCGCCCGACAGCACCTGATATCCATCCGGAGCCACCGCCACCATCTCGACCCACCCGCTGTGCAGACCGACTTCGACTGCCGGGGAACTGGTTGCGAGGTCCAGCAACAGCACCTCCCCTGACGCACAGCCGACCACCGCATGTCCGCCGTCGGGTGTCGCCGCGACGGACCACACCTGCCCACGGCCGGGATCTTGGTCGATCCATACGGCCGATCCTTCACGGTGATCCCAGCAGTACACGGTACCGTCGTCGCCCGCGAACAGCGCGTGCCGATCGGTCAACGCCATCGCGCGCGACTGAACACCGCGCTGGCCTGTGTCGAAACACCATGTCTGCGTGCAGGTTCCGAGATCCCAGATCCGGAGCGTGCCGTCCTCGGACTTCGATGCGATCGTCCGTCCGCCACGCGTCGCGAGTACCGTGTACGCGATACCTGTATGCCCATGCAGCACCCCGATCTCCCGGCCGAGGGACCAATCCCATACGCGCACTGTCGTATCGACCGATGCCGACACCAGCAATGTGCTGCCTGGAACGAGCGCGATCGACCACACTGCGGCCTGGTGACCGCGCAGCACATGCCGGGTACTTCCGTCGGCGAGGTCCCACACGCGAATGGTGCCGTCGGCTGATCCGGACATCGCATAGCGGCCGTCCTCGGATACCGCAAGCTTCCACACACCCCCCGAATGCCCTTGCAGCACATGGTGTTCACGGCCGTCGTCAGCAAGGTCCCAGACGCGGACCACGCCATCCCAGCCGCCGGACAGCGCATACCGATCATCGGGTGTGAGCACGACATCACGGATCGGACTGGTATGCCCGACCAGCGTGAACAGCAGGGGCCCGCCCGGGGCCGTCAAACTTGCGGCCCGCGGTCGAAGCCAGGGTTCGGCGCACCAGTCGTATGCTTCGGCAACGAGTTCACGAACTCGAGGCCACTCCGACTCACCGAGACGCCCGACCATCTGGGCGGGAAGCTGCCCCCTACCGCGAGCCAGCGCATGGCTGCTCAGCCGCAACGCGTCGCCGACGGCCGCGACCGGATCCGACTGCGGCAGTAGCCGATAGGCGGCGATCAGCTCCGTCGCGTCGGCGGCCCACAGCATCGTCTGCAACCACGCCAGATGCGACAGCAGCGCGCGCAGCTCTTCGCCCGCGCCGGCCGCGGCAAGGTGATGCGGCAGGTTGCGATGGAAGTAGCCGTCATCCGGGCCATGCTGCCAACCGCCCGGCGCCTGCTCCCGATATGCCTCGACCAATCGCCGATGCAGGCGCGTCGGCTCTGAAACCTGGTGGCGCATATAGTCCATTTGCAGATCATGGATCCCGAAACGGCCGTCGCTCCCGAGATGGATCAGCGATCGGTCGGCGAGGCGGTCGAGCAGCTCCGCCACGTCCAGGTCGTCGAGTCCAGTCTGCTGCCAAAGCGTCTGTGCCGCACCGATGGTCGGATGCCTGCCGTCGAATACCGCGAGTTCGAGATAGCGGGCGCGATCGACAGGATCAAGGGCATCGACGCTGACGCTGATTGCGCGCAAAAGATCTGGGTATGGATAGTTGCTGAACGGTTGGGCGATCTTGGCAAGATCGGCCTGGCGCAATCGGCGCAGCACTCCAGGCCAGCGCTGCGGGCGGCCAGCGATCATGGCACCCGCCATCGCCAGCGCTAGCGCCAGATAGCCACATTCGGCCGCGATCTCCAGCGCCTCCTGCGGTAGTGCCTCCACCGCGAGCCGCGCCCACCGGGCCAATAACACCAGCGATTCCCGGATGCTCAGCCCGGTCACCTCGAAGCAGATCGCGCCCACCGCTCGCACGATGGCGGTATCTCGGGTGGTGAACAATAGCCGTCCAGGCGCCTCGACAACATCGAGATCACCGAGATCCTGTGCCGCCCAGACATTGTCAATGACCAGCAGACAACGCCGCCCCGCCAGCAACTGCGTGAGAAGCGCCTTACCCTGCTGAGCGTCTGCGAAGACCACACCCTGCTGCCCGAAGGCGGCCGCCACTTGCGCTTGTCTGGTCGGCGTCACCGGATGCGGGCCCAACTCCACCCAGACAATGCCGTCCGGAAAAGCCGCCCGCACCCGCTCGTCACGGCAAACGGCAGCTGCGAGAATAGATTTCCCGACACCGCCCATGCCTACCGCAGCGACCCGAGCTCCGTCCTCGGCCGGCGCCAGGAGCGCGGCGCGGACCTCCGATGCCACGGACCGCATGACGAACTGAGTGGGTAACGCCGGCACATTGGACAGCAGACCCATCGCCGACCGGGCCGACCCGAGCTCGACACCGAACTGCGCCACTACCGGAGCGATGAGTGCCGTGGGCAGCATGAAGCCGATCTTGCGGGCCGCGGCACGGTCGCGAGCAACCACCATGCCGACCACACCATCGGCCAAGTCGTCGCACACCGCGCCACCGCTGTAGCCGCCTTCGATCGCCGAACCGGGCACCTTGACATCCTCGAGCTGATACCAGCCACCACCCACCCGATCCCGGATCACACCGGTCGCCCATAGCCCTTCGTCGTGGCCATCCGGGAATCCGTAGACGCGAAAGGAATGCCCCCACAACATTGTCGAGTCCGAATCCAGCAGGCGGATCGGGGCGGCGGGCGGGGCGCTCGCAAGCAGTAGTACCGCGATATCACCGATTTGTCCATCGCCAACCGGCGACCAGGCCGCCACCGTTGCCTCGATCGGTTCACCGCCGGGTACCTGCGTGAACTCCACCAGTACCTGTTCGGTCGGCACCGCATCGGCCGCAGCATCTGCTCCGGTGGCATCGCCGATGACATGGGCGCAGGTCAGTACGTGCTGCTCGGTAATGAGGAATCCGGCGCCGTAGGTCGCACCATCGGCGGACTGAATCGCGACCAACGCGCGCCGCCAGTCAAGCGTAGGCATTCCACTGCTCCCCGTTCACCTCGCACCGTCCGGTGCGCAATTCGCCCGACGCCGTCCGGACGAACAGTTCCAGGCGATCCGGTCGACTCGAACACACCGCGGGGCGGCCGACCGAGCCGACTCCATCGTCGAGTACACGGTGGCGTGCCGAGGAACCGCCCGTGTCGGTGGTGAGCCAGCCAACCGTTCCCGCGGACACCCCGAAGAACACATCCACGCGGCGGGGCTGGGCCGAGACCGCCACGGGATCCGAGGCCACCGTTGACACGGTCAGTACGCGATTACCGCGACCGGTCAGCCAGTCGGGCCCGGGTTCGAACTGGATAAGCCGATCCTCTTGCCGCGCAAAGGCAACCAGACGGTTCTCGACCGCACCGATGCCGCGGCACCACACCAGGGTCGGATCACCGGTACAGCGCAGCGATTCCCCGGTCGAGTGCGCGACACCGGGACCGATATCGAAGGTGGCGCGGCCGGGCAGCATCGGTGTCGATGTCCACTCGTGTGTGCGCTCCTCGGGGACGTGATACTGCCGCCGCAACACCCCGTCGGAGCTGCCGCGCGCGACAATTTCCAGCCCATACAAGCTCGTAACCACCACGGCGGGCTGTCCGACCACAGGACGGGCCAGGCTCTCCGGTCCCATCAGGCCGATCGGCTGCTGATACCAATAGTGTTCGAGCACACTGTCCGCGCCCGTGCTGAAGACATCGAATCGGCCGCGGCTCCAACTGACGAAGCTCGCATCCGATACCGCCCCCGCGGACCTCGCCAGCCGAGGCGGCCCCCAGCGACCGTCGAATTCGTAATGCCACAACTGCGTCTCGACATCACGGACGAACACATCCAACCGATCGGGGCCCCAAGACCCGATGGTCGGGCGGCCAACGGGCTGGGCGGGCAGTTCCATCCGCTCGACGATCCTTGCCGCACCAGCGGCTACGACGAGATGGCAGAGCCCATTTCGGTCATCGACCGCGACAACATCCACGCACTCCGGTGTGCGTGCGATAGCCACGGGGTCGGTCACGATGCCGTCAGCGAGCACACGCAAGCTTGGTACCCGCAGCACGGCGCATTCGTCCACAACTCCTCATGATCCTATGGCGCGGGTGAATGCGCTGTGCCGTCGATGAATTCGAGCGCTGCAACCGGTTTCAGCCGATCACGGAGTTCATGATGGTCCCGCGCTGGTTGCGATGACGCCGCCGCGCCTGATAGGTCTCCACCAGCCATCGGGCCAGTGTGTGACGCCGCGCCAGGTTCGGCAGCGCGAGGCACACCGTGTTGAGCGAGCCTTGGCTGGTATACGGATATTTCGGCACCGTATGGCGGATGTTTCGATATATACAACGCCATAACATCCGGTATGGAGGCCGAAGCTCGATACGCCACGGGCCGAAACCCCTGCACCGCACTGAATCCCGCCAGAGCTTTGGGGCCGCATGATCACAACTCCGCCCACTGGTCCGAAACCGTCCGGCCATACCGCGGGCCGTTCGACTTGGAAGGTCCGAAGGCGCGGCCCGGCGCGCGGGTGGTGGGATTCGGCAGAACCCCGTGCACAAGACGTGGGCCGTTCCGTGACGCCGTCTCGATCGTGATCCGGCCCGCTCCGAGCGGAATCGCCCATCACCACGCTTCAGCCGTCGAATTCGATGAACGGTCGGGACCCTATCGGTGCACCCGCGCGAGGTCATCGGTTGGTTCGCGAAAGTCTATCGAATTCGCGCTGGGGCCAGAAATAGGTATGTCGTATAAGTTTCAGAGTGCTGTCTCGCCAACGGTGTGAATGGTCTTGCCGGTAATCTGCCAGGTTGCTGTAATAGCAAAACGGAATTGCAGATTCGGAATGACGGAAGATCGGTTCGGTCATCTTACGGTCACAATTCCAAAGTGTTGTGTTTTGTTCGTAAATATCACGTACATCGGTAGAAGCCGTTCCTCCGTAGCATTACATTCGACTATTCAGGCGCTGGGTCCAGACGTTCATGCGCTCCGCGGAAACGGCTGGACGCAATGGGCAGCAAGAAGGAGGTGGATCTCGATTCGATGGGTAATGCCTAGTGGCATGGACACGTGGGGTGGATCGCTGATTTCTTCGTGAGCGAGTGATGCTTCGGCGCACATTTGTAGAGCGACGATTGGCGGTGATACCGCTTTTGCATCGACGTCGCTGATGTCCGGTATGGAATGCGATGCTGTTTCCAGCGTGACTGCGACGAGTTTTCGGCCTGTCCAACGGCCGTCTGGCCACCGAATATAGCCGATCGAAGAAGTGTCGGCAAAAGATCGCCCAGCGATTGCGGGAACCCGACAATGTTGTCCCTGTGTAGAGCGAGATCTGGCATGTGTGGATCCCAGCGTCTATTCCCAATGTTGGGAACGCCTGATACTCGGGTCGTATCGCGGTGCGTGGCCGATTTCTGCTGAATGAGGCTTCGAATTAACGGTCATTGATTGACCGGAGCGGCGATGTCAAAAGGGTATGAACGGTGGCAGTCGGCGACATTGTGGTGAGTCGGCTGGCATCGGGAGTGTGAGAGGTATGTCGATGAGGGACATAGCGGTGGCGGCACTGTGTGCCGGAAAAAAGCAAACGTCCAGTTCGTGTCGATCGGCCTCGGCGAACGTTCGTACGTCATGGAGAGGCCGGGAATCGGTGCCCGCATGCTCGGACGGGGACCGGTACCGCAGGCGGTCTGCGGGCGGATCCGTCGCTTCGCCCCCGCCCAACGTTGCCGAGGGCAGTCACGACGGCTGGATTCAGCCCTAACGCGACCGGCCTTCTGCCGCCGATTCGCCGAATCACCGCTGCGCCACTCGAAGCGCGAGGACGGCGTCGGTATCCCCTTGCTGATAGCGCCGGAATTCTTCCGGCGTCTTCGGCAACCCCGATCTACCCCTGGATGTGAACGTGGACACGAACACTGGTGACTCGTCCGACCGGATGTTGGAGTACCTCAAAAAGGTCACCGTGGAGCTCATGTCGAGTCGCGACGAGCTCACCCGACTGCGGGAGCAGAGCGTCGAGCCCATTGCGATCGTGGGCATGAGCTGCCGGTATCCGGGCGGTGTTGAGTCGCCGGAGCAACTGTGGGATCTGGTCGCCTCCGGCTCGGACGCGATCGGGGAATTCCCGGCCGACCGGGGCTGGGATGTGGCGGGATTGTTCGATCCCGATCCGGACCGGTTCGGGAAGGTGTATACGCGCGAGGGCGGGTTTCTTTCCGGCGCCGGTGATTTCGATGCGGGGTTTTTCGGCATCGGCCCGCGTGAGGCGGCGGCGATGGATCCGCAGCAGCGATTGTTTCTGGAGGCCTCGTGGGAAGCCCTGGAAGACGCCGGTATCGACCCGACCTCGCTGCGAGGCAGCGACACCGGCGTGATCGCCGGAGTGATGTACACCGACTACGAGCACACGGCCAAGGCTGCCGGCCCGGCAGCGGAGGGGCACGCGGGCACCGGATCGGTGAGCAGTGTGGTGTCGGGGCGAGTGGCCTACACGCTCGGGCTGGAAGGTGCGGCGCTGACGGTCGACACGGCGTGCTCGTCGTCGCTGGTGGCGATCCATCTGGCCGCCCAGGCACTGCGCCGCCGGGAGACGTCCCTGGTGCTGGCCGGCGGTGTGACCGTGATGTCGACACCGTCGCTGTTCGTGGAGTTTTCGCGGCAGCGTGGCTTGTCGCGTGATGGGCGGTGCAAGTCGTTCTCGGCCGGCGCGGACGGGGTCGGCTGGTCCGAGGGCGTGGGCGTGCTAGTGCTGGAACGGTTGTCGGACGCGCGGCGATCCGGGCACGAAATTCTGGCCGTCATTCGCGGATCGGCGGTGAATCAGGATGGTGCGAGCAATGGTTTGACTGCGCCGAACGGTCCGTCGCAGGAGCGGGTGATCGCGTCCGCGCTGGCAGCTGCCGGACTCGAGCCGGCGGATGTGGATGTGGTGGAGGCGCACGGGACGGGAACGCCGCTGGGTGATCCGATCGAGTCACAGGCGTTGATCTCCGCATACGGACAGCGTCGCGGCGCGCCATTGCGGCTCGGGTCGCTGAAGTCGAATATCGGGCATTCGCAAGCGGCCGCGGGCGTGGGCGGGGTGATCAAGGTCGTGCAGGCGTTGCGGCACGGAATGCTGCCCAGGACGCTGCACGTGGGTGAGCCGTCGCCGCATGTGGATTGGTCGGCGGGATCGGTGCGATTGCTGACCGAGGCGGAGCCCTGGCTCGCGGGTGAGCGGGTGCGGCGGGCCGGGGTGTCCTCGTTCGGGATCAGCGGCACCAATGCTCATTTGATCGTGGAGGAAGCGCCCGCGTCCGTCCCTTCGCCGGTCGAGGAGACCGCCGCGAACCCCGCTGCCGCGGCGGATGTGCTGCCGTTGCTGGTATCGGCCAAGTCCGATGCGGCGCTGCGCGCCCAGTCGGATCGGTTGCGGCAGTGGCTGCTCGACAATCCGGATGCGGACCTGTGGAGTGTGGCGTCGTCGCTGATCGAGAACAGGACGCAATGGGACCGGCGCGCCGTGGTGGTGGGTCGCGATCGCGAACAGCTGGCGTCGGAGTTGGCGGACCTGGTGTCGGGGTCCTCGGCGGCCGGTGCGTCCGTCGCGGGTGGGACGGCATTTCTGTTCACGGGGCAGGGAGCTCAGCGGGTGGGGATGGGGGCGGAGCTCTATGCGGCCTTCCCGGTTTTCGCGACGGCGTTGGACGAGGTCTGCGCCGAGTTCGATCCCCATCTCGGCGGGTCGTTGCGGGAGGTGATGTTCTCCGGCAGCGCTGCGGCACGGCCGCCGGGGGTCGGCGCGGCCGATGTCGCACTGGATCGGACGGAGTGGACGCAGCCCGCGTTGTTCGCGTTCGAGGTGGCGTTGTTCCGGTTGATGGGGTCGTTCGGCGTGACCGCGGATGTGCTGGCCGGACATTCGATCGGCGAGCTGACGGCCGCCTACGTCGCGGGGGTGTGGTCGCTGGCGGACGCGTGTGCGCTGGTGGCGGCGCGGGGCCGCTTGATGGGTGCGTTGCCGGCGGGCGGCGCGATGCTCGCGGCCGCTCTGACCGAAAAGGAAGCGCTCGAACTCGTTGCGGTACACAGTGATCGGTTATCGGTCGCGGCTGTGAACGGCCCTTCGTCGGTGGTGCTGTCCGGCGCTGCCGACCTCGTCGAAGCGGCGGAGCGCGAGCTGTCCGACGCGGGCGTGCGGACATCGCGACTGCGAGTCGGTCACGCGTTCCATTCGGCGTTGATGGAGCCGATGCTCGACGAATTCCGTTCCGTGGCAGCGGGTCTGACATATCGATCGCCGACCGTTCCGGTGGTGTCGAACATCTCCGGCGGTGTCGCCGGTGCCGAGGTGACCGATCCGGAGTACTGGGTGCAGCAGGTACGCGGCTGCGTGCGATTCGCGCCCGGCGTCGATGCCCTCGTCGCGGCCGGGGTGCGGCGATTCGTGGAGGTGGGCCCGGATGCGGTGCTGGCATCCATGACTCGCCAGTGCCTGGCCGAATATCCGGAGGTCGAGGCGGGGGCGATGGTTGCCGCCGGAGCGCGGCGTTCGGTCGACGAAGTGACGCAGTGCGTGACGATGCTGGGGCAGCTGTACGCCTGCGGTGCCGAGGTGGATTGGCAGCCGATCTTCGCGGGCCGTCCGCTGCACCGGGTGTCGTTGCCCACGTACGCATTTCAGCGTCAGCGGTTCTGGTTGGAGCCGCTCGCCGCCGATGCCTCCGCGGTGTCGTCGGATCATCCGATCCTGACCGGCGTCGTCTCCGTGGCGGGCAGGGACGAATGGCTGTTCACCGGACGGATGTCGTTGCGGACCCACCCGTGGCTCGCCGATCACGCGGTCTTCGGCTCGGTGTTGCTGCCCGGGACCGGATTCGTGGAACTGGCGTTGACCGCCGGCACTCGGCTCGGCGCCGAGGTCGTCGAGGAACTGCTGCTGGAAGCGCCGCTGCTGCTGCCGGACGACACCGCGGTCGATATTCAGCTCGGTGTCGAGCCCGCCGATGGCGCGGGCAGGCGTCGGTTCGCCGTGCACTCCAGGGTGTCCGGTGAGCATTCCGACGGCGCGGAGTGGGTCGCGCACGCGACAGGGGTGCTGGCGCCCGTGGCCGGCGCGGCGAACGCGGTGTGGGACGGACGGGTGTGGCCGCCCGCGGGCGCCGAACCGGTGGACTCGGCGCGGCTGTACGAGCGGTTGGCGGACATGGGTTTCGGGTACGGCCCGGCATTCCGGGGTGTGCGCGCCGCGTGGATGCGCGGTGCCGAGGTGTTCGCTGAGCTGTCGTTGCCCGAGAACGCGGACGCGCGGCGGTTCCGGGTGCACCCGGCCTTGCTGGACGCCGCTTTCCACACCGCGATCGACCGTCTCGCCGATACCGGCGACGGCCGGGTGCCCTTGCCGTTCTCGTTCGCCGGAGTGCGCGTCTACCGGGAGGAAGCCACGGCCGTGCGGGTGCGTGTCGCCCGCAGCGACGACACCATCCGAGTAGATGCCGCCGACACGCATGGTCTACCCGTAGTGGCCGTCGACACCCTCGTCGCGCGCCCGGTCGATGCCCGCACCCTGCGCCGTGATCGCGCAACTTCGCACCCGCTCTACACCCTCCGGTGGACTCCGGTATCTACCTCGATCTCCGTGAATCGTTGTGCTGTAGCGGTATTGGGCTCCACGACGATGCCGGGCGCCGAGGCACACACGGATCTGGACGCTCTGCTCGCAATGTCGTCCGTACCCGAGATCGTCGTCTGGCACTGTGACGACGTCCCCGCGACGGGTGATGCCGCGCAGGTGGCCCGGCTGCGAGTCGATGCGGCGCTGACAATGGTCCGGGACTGGATCGCCGACGAACGATTCGAGAAATCCACGCTGGTCGTCGTGACCCGCAACGCCGCGGAAATACCGGGCGAATTGTGTGATCCCGCGGCAGCCGCGGTATCCGGTCTGATCGCGTGTGCGCAGTCGGAACATCCCGGCCGGGTCGTCCAGATCGACCACGACGACGCCACCGCGGTGACATCCGGCACGGTGGTGCGAGCCGCGGATCTCGGTGAGCCGCAGGTGGCAGCGCGTGCCAACGCGCTACTGGTACCCAGGCTGATACCGGCCGCCGCGCCGGATGCGGCACCGGTCTCGTTCGGCGGCGGGACGGTTCTGATCACCGGTGGCACCGGAGGTCTGGGTGCGCTGACGGCGCGACATCTTGTTGCGGCACATGGCGTTCGGAGCCTGCTGCTGGTTTCCCGGCGGGGACCGGATGCCCCGGGCGCCGCGGATCTGGTCGGCGATCTCGAGGCCGCGGGTGCGCAGGTCCGGGTGGCCGCCTGCGACGTCGCAGACCGAGATGCGCTGCGAGATCTGCTGCGGACCATCCCGGAGCAACACCCGCTGACCGCCGTGATCCACACCGCCGGCGTACTCGACGACGGCACCGTCGAGACGCTGACCACCGAGCAGATCGACCGCGTCATGCGACCGAAAGTCGATGCGGCACTGCATCTGCACGAACTCACCCGGGATCACGACCTGTCGGCGTTCGTGCTGTTCTCCTCCGCCGCCCCGCTACTCGGTGGTCAGGGCCAGGGCAACTACGCGGCCGCGAACCGTTTCCTCGACGCACTCGCGCATCGTCGTCGCGAAACCGGGCTGCCCGCGCACTCGCTGGCGTGGGGGCTGTGGACGCTCGGTATGGCAGGCGTGCTCGATCGGGAAGATACCGAGGTCATAGCCCGCCGTATTCGCACCCGGCTCGGGCTGCTACCCATCACCCCCGAGCCGGGATTGGCGATGTTCGACAAGGCGCTGGCCACCGGCCACTCGCTGCTGATGACCGCGTCGCTCGATAGGGACGCGCTCGCATCGCTCGCTCGCTCCGGCGTGCTGCCGCCGGTGCTGCGCGAGATCGTGCGCGCGCCCGTGGCAGCGCAGCCCGGCAGCGAACGCGGCTCGCTGGCACAGCGTTTGGAGATGCTGCCTGAGGACGATCACTACGAGGTCATCCTCCAGGAGATACGCTCGCTGGCCGCCGTCGTCCTCGGACACAAGTCGGCCGCCGCGGTGGCCGCGGATGTGCCGTTCGCCGAACTCGGATTCGACTCGTTGGGCGGCGTCGAGTTCCGTAACAGGCTCGTCGCCATCACGGGTCTGTCTCTGCCGTCGACGCTGGTGTTCGAGCATCCGACCGCCGCCGCGGTCGCGCAGCTGCTGCGGTCGCGGATGGGGGCCGTCGAGGTTCGGCACGAGCCGCCGCCCGCCGCATCGGGAGTACGTGGCCGGTTGACGGAGCTGGTGATGGCGGCGCATCGGCGCGGGGACGCGACCGAGGCGATGCCGCTGTTGATCGAAAGTGCCAGACTGAGCGTCGCTTTCGATGAGCCGGCCGCCGCGAATGGCCCCTCGGCGCCCATGCTGCTGTCGCGCGCCGGCGCCGGACCCAACCTGATCTGCATCCCGTCGTTCCTGGTCGGCAACGGACCGCACCAGTTCGGCCGCTTGGCGCGCGAACTCGGCGCCGAATTCGGTGTGTCCGCGTTGCGACTGCCGGGGACCCGAGTCGGTGAACCGATGCCGCCGACCTGGGACGCGCTGCTCGACCACCTTGCCGTTGTCACCGAAAACGCCACGGGCGAGCATCCGTTCGTACTCGTCGGCTACTCGATCGGCGGAGCGGTCGCGCACGCGCTCGCCGCACGGCTCGACGAGCGTGGTCGTGGCCCGGTCGGTGTCGCGATGCTCGACACCTATTCACCGGATGGTGAAGACCTCATCGGCATCGTTTTCGCCGGCGCGCTCGGCCTGGTGCTCGATCGCGGTCACGAACTGATCGATATCGACGACCACGCACTGGTCGCCATGGGCAATTATGTGCGGATCTTCGGCGAGCGCGGCACGCGGTCCATTGCCGCGCCCACGCTGAATCTGCGAGCCACTGTCGGGCTACCGGGCCTCGATATCGCTGCACCGGTGCCGGATTGGCAGCACCGCGGCGACACGATCCACATATCCGCCGACCACTTCTCCCTCATCGAAGACGCGGCACCGGCCGCGGCAGAGGGGATTCGGCGATGGCTCCACTCGATTGCGAGCGACGTCGTGAGCAACCGATGAACCGCGTGATCGCGAAAAACACATGCTGGGAATCGAATAAGGCGAGATAGAGGAATCATGGTCGACGCGAATGAGATCGCCATTGTCGGAATGTCGTGCCGGATGCCCGGCGCTTCCGATCTCGAGAGCTTCTGGCGGTTGCTGCGCGATGGGCGCGAGGCTATCGGCTCCGCTCCCGCAGACCGCCCGCGAATCGAGGAGAAGGCCGGATTCCTGGCTTCGGCATCGGAATTCGACGCCGACTTCTTCGGGGTGGCGCCGAATGAGGCGCGTGCCATCGATCCGCAGCAGCTGCTCGGTCTCGAGCTGAGCTGGGAGGCCCTCGAAGACGCGGGCTACCGCGATCGCGACGGTGCCCGCGCGGGAGTGTTCCTGGGCAGCACCGGAACCGATTTCGCCGAAATCGAGGCGTCGCGGGGTAAGCCCGGCGTCGGCAGGCATTCGTTGTCGGGCGTCGGGCGCGGCGTCGCCGCCAACCGGATTTCGAATTACTACGGGTTCACCGGTCCGAGCATCGTGGTGGACAGCGGGCAGTCCTCGTCGCTGGTCGCGGTGCACCTGGCGTGTGAATCGTTGCGCGGCGGCGAGTGTGATGTGGCCTTGGCGGGCGGGCTGAATCTCATCCTGTCGCCGCTGGGTGGTGAGCGCTACGAGCAGTTCGGCGCGCACTCACCGTCGGGACGGTGCTACACCTTCGATGAACGTGCGGACGGCACGGTGCGCGGCGAAGGCGGCGGCATCGTCGTACTCAAGCCGCTGGCGCGCGCGGTCGCCGATGGTGACCGGATCTACGCGGTGATCCGCGGCAGTGCTATCAACAGCGGCAATGAGCGTCAAGTGCTGAGCGCGCCCAGTGTGTCCGCGCAGACCGCGGTGATCAGGGCCGCGCTGGCGGCCGCCCATGTGGAACCCGCGTCGGTGGATTATGTGGAGCTGCACGGAACCGGTACACCCGCGGGCGATCCGGTGGAAGCGCGGGCCCTCGGCGAGATCTATGGCGCCGGGCGGTCCGGGAGCGCACCGCTGGCTGTCGGTTCGGTCAAGACGAATATCGGGCATCTGGAGGGTGCCGCCGGGATCGCCGGCCTGATCAAGACCGTGCTGAGCCTGCGGCATCGGGAACTGGCGCCCAGCTTGAACTTTCACACCGCCAATCCGCAGATTCCACTCGAAGCGCTGCGATTGCGGGTGCAGACCGCGACGGAGCACTGGCCGGGCGCGGCACAGCGCCGGGCGGGCGTGTCGTCGTTCGGAATGGGTGGCACGAACGCACATGTGATTCTGGAGGAGGCGCCGGCGCCGGTCGCGGGTGGTACGGGTGTGGCCGCCGCCGACCGCCCGGTGACCTGGGTGTTGTCCGGGCAGAGCCCGGAAGCGTTGCGGCAGCAGGCTGTTCGATTGCAGGAGTGGCTGGCCGGACATCCGGCCGGTGATGCCGCCGATGTGGCGTATTCGCTCATCCATTCGCGCACAGCGTTGGACTGGCGGGGCGCGGTGATCGGACACGACGCCGACGCGATGGGTGTCGCGCTGGCCGCGCTGGTCGGTCCGGCGGCGCAGACCTCGGAAGAGGTTGCCGTGGTGTCGGGTCGTGGGGTGCCGCGTCGGGTGGCGTTTGTTTTTCCGGGGCAGGGGAGTCAGTGGGTGGGGATGGGTGCGGGGTTGTTGGCTGGGGGTGGGGTGTTTGCGGAGTCGGTGGTGGAGTGTGAGGCGGCGTTGGCGCCGTTTGTGGGTTGGTCTTTGAGTGCGGTGTTGCGGGGTGAGGCTGGGGCTGGGTCGTTGGATCGGGTGGATGTTGTTCAGCCGGTGTTGTTTGCGGTGATGGTGTCGTTGGCGCGGGTGTGGCGTGCGGCGGGTGTGGAGCCGTCGGTGGTGGTGGGGCATTCGCAGGGTGAGATCGCGGCGGCTGTGGTCGCGGGTGGGCTGTCGCTATCGGATGGCGCGCGCATCGTGGCGGTGCGGTCGCGTGCCGTCGCCGAGGTGCTGGCGGGTTCGGGCGGTATGGCGTCGATCGGTTCTACGGCGGAGGTGGTTGCCCAGCGGTTGTCGGATTTCGGGGGCCGGTTGTCGGTCGCGGCGGTCAATGGTCCCGGCCAGGTTGTGGTGTCGGGTGAGGCCGCGGCGTTGGACGAGTTTCTGGCGGGGTGTGCGGCCGATGGGGTGTGGGCCAGGCGGATCCCGGTGGATTACGCCTCGCATTCGGCGGCGGTGGAGGCCGTTCGCGACCGGGTGCTGGCGGAGCTGGAATCGATTGAGCCGGTATCGGGTTCGGTGCCGTTCTTCTCGACGGTGACAGCGGATTTCATGGACACCGCCGAGTTGGACGCCGGGTACTGGTACCGGGGGCTGCGTGAGCAGGTGCGCTTCGCCGACGCGATCGAGACGTTACTGGACTCGGGGACGAATGCGTTCGTGGAGACGAGCCCACATCCTGTGGTGTCGACGGCGATCGAGCTGACGGCGGATTCGATGGGGCTGGCGGACCGGGTCGCGGTCGTCGGCACGCTGCGGCGCGACCACGGCGGCCGACAGCAGTTCGCCGCGGCCTTGGCACATGCCTACTGCGTGGGTATCGATGTAGCACCGGAACTGCTGGCCCCACCGGCACAGCGGGTGGAACTGCCGACGTATGCGTTCCAGCGGCGGCAGTGCTGGACGCTGGATGGCGTGGAGCCGCTTCCGGCTCCGCAGCGCACCGCGTCCCCGGTTCGAAGCAGGCGTGCCGTGGTGGAGGGCCCGTTGGCGCCGCGGTTGTTCGCCGCGGCCGAGCGTGACCGCGACGCGCTCGTGCTCGAGGTCGTGGCCGAACAGGCCGCGGCGGTGCTCGGCCATGATTCGGCCGATGCCGTCGCACCCGATCTGCCGTTCACCGCCGCCGGGTTCGATTCGGTGAGCGGACAACAGCTTCGGAGCTACCTGGCATCGGCCACCGGTGTGCCGTTGCCCGCGACTCTGATCTTCGACCACCCGACGCCGATGGCGGTGGCGCGGCTGGTGCGTGCACATCTGGAAGGGATCGATCCCGATGTGCCACGAGTGACTCACCGGGCCGTCTCCGATGAGCCGATCGCCATCGTCGGTATCGGCTGCCGTTTCCCGGGTGGTGTCGGATCGGCCGAGGATCTCTGGGAACTCGTCGCGGCGGGACGGGACGTGATCGCGCCGTTCCCATCGGATCGGGGCTGGGATCTGGAGCGGTTGTTCGATGCGGACCCGGATAAGCCGGGGACCGTGTACACCCGGGAGGGCGGCTTCCTCGATGACGCCGGCGGTTTCGATGCGAGCTTCTTCGGCGTGGGCCCGCGCGAGGCGGCGGCGATGGATCCGCAGCAGCGGCTGATGCTGGAGGTCTCCTGGGAGGCGCTCGAGGACGCGGGTATCGACCCCGCGTCGCTGCGCGGCAGCGATACCGGCGTCTACGTCGGCGCCTGCTCGTCGGGGTACTCGCCCGGGGTCGTCGGTGAATACGAAGGTTTCCGGCTGACCGGGACATCACACAGCGTGATATCCGGCCGTGTCTCTTATGTTTTCGGTCTGGAAGGCCCGGCGGTCACGGTCGATACCGCGTGTTCGTCGTCGCTGGTCGCATTGCACCTGGCGTGCCAGGCGTTGCGTCAGGGGGAAGCATCGCTGGCGCTGGCGGGCGGTGTGAGTGTGTCGGCGAGTCCGAGTCTGTACGTGGATTTCGCGCGACAGCGGGGGCTGGCGCCGGATGGGCGATCCAAGGCGTTCGCCGCCGCGGCCGACGGCGTGACGTGGTCCGAGGGCGTCGGGGTGCTCGTGGTCGAGCGGCTGTCGGACGCACAGCGGCTGGGGCACGACATTCTCGGCGTGGTGCGCGGCAGCGCGATCAATCAGGACGGTGCGAGCAATGGCCTGACCGCGCCGAACGGTCCATCGCAGGAGCGGGTGATCGCGCAGGCGCTGGCCAATGCCGGGCTCCGGGCATCGGATGTGGACGCGGTCGAAGCCCATGGCACCGGAACGGCATTGGGTGATCCGATCGAGGCGCAGGCATTGATCGCCACCTACGGACAGGACCGGTCGGAGCCCTTGCGGATCGGGTCGGTGAAGTCGAATATCGGTCACGCGGTCGCCGCGGCCGGTATCGGTGGTGTCATCAAGATGGTGGCCGCCCTGCGGCGCGAAACTCTGCCGCGAACGCTGCATGTGGATGCGCCGACGCCGCACGTGGATTGGTCGGCAGGGTCGGTTCGATTGCTGACCGAGGCCGAGCCCTGGCCCGTCTCCGATCGGGTGCGGCGTGCGGGTGTGTCGTCGTTCGGGATCAGCGGCACCAACGCGCATGTGATTCTCGAGGAAGCGCCGGCGGTCGTACCGTCGCCGGACGAAGACGCCGCCGCGGTGGCGACCGATGTGGTTCCTGTGCTGGTGTCGGCCAAGTCCGACGAGGCGTTGCGCGCACAGGCGGATCGGCTGCGGCAGTGGATGATCGACCGGCCCGATGCCAGTGTCGCCGATATCGCGTATTCCTCGGTCGAGACACGCGGACACTTCGATCGGCGCGGCGCGGTCGTGGGCCGCGACCGGGAACAGGTGCTGGCCGGTCTCGCCGCTCTCGCCTCGGGCGAGGCGGCGTCGGTCTTCGAGGGGCAGGTCATCCCGGGGAAGACGGCGTTCCTGTTCACCGGTCAGGGTGCGCAGCGAGCCGGGATGGGCGCGCAGTTGTACGGCGCGTTTCCGGTGTTCGCGTCGGCATTGGACCAGGTGTGCGCCCAGATCGATCCGCTGCTCGGCCGGTCGCTGAAAGACCTGATGTTCGATGAGGAGAACGCGGCGCTGCTGGACCTCACGGAGTTCACCCAGCCCGCGCTGTTCGCCTTCGAGGTGGCGCTGTTCCGGTTGGTGGAGTCCTTCGGTATGGCGCCGGATGTGCTGATCGGGCATTCGATCGGCGAGTTGGTGGCCGCCTGTGTGACGGGGGTGTGGTCGCTGGCGGATGCGTGCGCCCTGGTGGTGGCACGCGGACGGCTGATGGGCGCGCTACCCGAGGGCGGGGCGATGCTCGCGGTGGCGGTACCCGAGGATCGGGCAGCCGGGATGCTGACCGAGTTCCAGGGCCAGGTATCGATGGGCGCGGTGAACGGTCCGTCGTCGGTGGTGCTGTCCGGTGACGCCGCGGCGATAGCCGAGATCGAGGACAAGCTGGCCGGCGAGGGAGTCAAGACCTCCCGGTTGCGGGTCAGTCATGCGTTCCACTCGGCGTTGATCGAGCCGATGCTCGATGAATTCCGCAGTGTGGCAATGGGATTGACCTATCACGAGCCGGTCGTTCCGATCGTGTCGAATGTGTCGGGTGTCCTGGCCGGCGCCGAGGTGACCGATCCGGGTTACTGGGTCGACCAGGTGCGTAGTTGTGTCCGGTTCGCACCGGGTATCGAGACCGCGGTAGCGGCCGGGGTGCGGCGCTTCGTGGAGATCGGCCCCGATGCCGTGTTGTCCGCGATGACTCGACAGTGCCTGGCCGAGATCCCGGATGTGGAGGCCACATCGACGGTGGTCGCCGCGGCCCGGCGTGCGGCCGACGAGCCGACGCAATTCGTGTCCGCGCTGGCACAGGCCCATGTGGCAGGTATGAGTGTGGACTTGCGCCCGCTGTCGGCCGGTCGCGGTGCGCAGCGGGTTTCGTTGCCCAGCTACGCCTTCCAGCATCGGCGGTACTGGCTGCAGCCAGTCGAAGCGGCGGCAGGCGACTCTGGAGGTCATCCGATCCTGACGGGTGTGACCGAGCTCGCCGATACCGACGAATGGTTGTTCACCGGCCGGTTCTCGTTGCGCACGCATCCATGGATCGCCGACCACATGGCCTACGGCGTCGTGGTGGTGCCGGGCGTGCTGTTGCTCGAGTTCCTGCTCGCCGCCGGTCGCGGGATCGGCTGCGAGGTGGTCGAGGAAGTCATGGTGCAGGCGCCGATCCGGCCCGGTGCGGACGCGGTCGATCTGCAGGTGCTGGTGCAGTCGGCCGATGAGTCCGGGCGGCGTTCGTTCGAATTCTTCTATCGGAATGCCTCCGATGAGGCGTGGGTGCGCAATGCCACGGGCGTGTTCGCGGCGGAGCCGGCCGACGATTCGGCGTTGGTGTCGCAGCTGCGGGACCAGGAGTGGCCACCGACCGATGCCGAACGCGTGGACGTGGATCGGCTGACGCTTCCGGCGCAGATCACCGAGGACACCGGACTCGAGTACGGTCCGGCGTTCATCGGTGTGCCGGCGGTATGGCAGCGTGGCGACACGGTCTTCTCGGGGGTCGTGCTGGACACCGACGCGGCACCGGAGTCCGGGCACGGTGTGCATCCGGCCTTGATGGAGCTGGTCGTGCATGCCGGGCTGTCCCGCTTGGTTTTCCGGGCCGCGGAGCCCGACCCCGATTCCGGGTGGTTGCTGTTCCAGTGGGGCGGTGCGCGTTTTCACGCGCCGGTGCCCACGGAGGTGACGGAGCTGCGGGTCATGGCGGTGAAAGCCGGAGTGAACACCATCGCCGTCGCGGCCGTCGATACGAACGGCAATCCGATCCTGTCGATCGACGCCGTCATGATGCGTCGCAACGACGCCAAGGAATTCCGGCGCGGCTTGTCCGAGGACGCGGCCGGTCTGTACCAGGTGCACTGGGAGCCTGCCACGGCAGCGCCGGCCGGATCGCCGGCGCCGTCGATGGCCGTGCTCGCGGATTCGGCGGTACCGGGGATCGGCGTGTCATTCGCTTCCGTCACCGAACTCGTTGCGGCGGAACAGCTTCCGGAAGTCGTGGTGTGGCGCGTCCCGGAACAGGCGGCGGATGGTCCGGCAGTGGTGCGGGCCGGGGTGCACAGCACGCTCGCCACGGTGAAATCCTGGCTTGCCGAGGAGCGACTGTCCGATGTCCGGATGGTGCTGCTCACCACCGGTGGGGCGGGGCTGCCCGGCGAGGTACCGGATGTGGTGGCGGCCGCGGCGTGGGGGTTGGTCCGCAGTGCGCAGTCGGAAAATCCGGGGCGGTTCGTTCTCCTCGACGAGGATCCGGCCGAGCGGTCGGGCGCCGACCGGATCGCGGCGGTGCTGGCCTCGGGTGAGCCGCAGGCCGCGGTGCGGGGTGCGGGAGTTCTGGTTCCCAGGCTCACCCGGACATCGAAGGCCGACGAGGTGCGCGACACCGGCGCGGCGCCGGCTTTCGGCGACGGCGCGGTCTTGATCACCGGTGGTATCGGTGGCCTCGGTGCGTTGTTCGCCCGGCACCTGGTCGCCGAACACGGCGTGCGCAGGTTGGTGCTGTCGTCGCGGCGGGGTCCCGAGGCGCCGGGGGCGTCCGAGCTCGTCGCCGAACTGGGCCGGGCGGGCGCCGATGCCCGCGTGGTCGCGTGTGATGTCGGCGACCGTGACGCGGTGCGAAACCTGTTGGACGCCATGGATTCCGACGGCGGTGTGACCGCTGTGGTGCATACGGCGGGTGTTATCGACGATGGCACCGTGGAGTCGCTGACCAGTGAACAAGTAGACCGGGTGCTGGCGCCGAAGGTGTACGGGGCGTGGTATCTGGACGAGCTGACTCGTGACCGCGATATGTCGGCGTTCGTGGTCTTCTCATCGATGGCGGGGGTACTGGGTTCGGCCGGGCAGGGCAATTACGCCGCGGCCAACGCTTTCCTGGACGGTCTGGTGCAGCGGCGCCGCGCGGCGGGATCGGCTGCGGTGTCGCTGGCATGGGGGCCGTGGAACTCCGGCAGCGGCATGACCGGGGAACTGGACAGCACCGCACTCGCACGATGGGAGCGGCTGGGGCTGGGCCGGCTCGGTGATGCCGAGGGCCTGCGGTTGTTCGACGAAGCGGTCGCCGGTTCGCAGGAGTGTCCGGCCGCGATCCGGTTCGACCCGAGCGTATTGCGGCGCGTGTCGGATCCCGATGCGGTTCCGGCCGTTTTGCGCGGTTTCGTACCGCGTTCGATGCGCCCGGCGAAGGCTGCGGGAAAGCCCGCGGCCGGTGCGCTGGCCGAGCGGTTGGCCCAGGTGCCCGAGGCCCGGCGCGCCGACGTGGTGTCGGAGGTGGTGCTGGCGCAGGCGGCGGCGGTGCTGGGACATGATTCGGCGGCCGATATCCGGCCCGATCGGCGCTTCGACGAGATCGGTTTCGATTCGCTGGGTGGCGTGGAATTCCGGAACCGGCTGAACAAGGCCACCGGTATTCAGCTGCCGTCGACTCTGGTGTTCGACTATCCGACCCCCGCGGCGGTGGCGAAACTGGTGTTGTCGAAGGTGGAGCCGAAAGCCGCGAGCGAACCGGTCAAGAAGGTGGCCCGCCGGACCCGGACCGACGAGCCGATTGCCATCGTGGGGATGGGCTGCCGGTTCCCCGGCGGTGTGACGTCGCCGGCGGAGTTGTGGGACCTTCTCGCCGGGGGAATCGACGCGACCAGTGAGTACCCGTCGGATCGCGGATGGGATCTGGAGCGGCTGTTCGACGAGGACCCGGACAAGCCGGGCACCGTGTACAGCCGTCGTGCCGGATTCCTCGACGGCGCCGGTGATTTCGATGCCGGCTTCTTCGGAATCAGTCCACGCGAGGCATCGGCGATGGACCCGCAGCAGCGGCATTTGCTCGAATCGTCCTGGGAGGCATTGGAAAACGCGGGAATCGACCCGGTCGCGTTGCGCGGCACCGATGCCGGCGTGTTCGTGGGGGCGTGCTACTCGGGCTATTTCAACCGGGTCACCCCCGAGTTCGAGGGCCATCGGCTCACCGGCACGCAGGGCAGTGTGACGTCGGGACGGCTGTCGTATGTCTTGGGTATCGAAGGACCTTCGGTCACCGTGGACACCGCGTGCTCCTCGTCGCTGGTCGCCTTGCATCTGGCCTGTCAGGCGCTGCGGCAGGGAGAGACCTCGCTGGCCTTGACGGGCGGTGCGACCATCTACGCCGATCCCTATCTCTCCATCGATTTCGCAAGGCAGCGCGGCATATCGCGGGAGGGTCGTTGCAAGTCGTTCGCTGCCACGGCAGATGGCACGGCATTCTCCGAGGGCGTCGGCATGCTCGTGCTCGAGCGCCTGTCGGACGCGCAGCGCGCGGGTCACCCCGTGCTGGCGGTGGTCCGGGGCAGCGCGATCAACCAGGACGGGGCGAGCAACGGTTTGTCGGCGCCGAATGGTCCTTCGCAGGAGCGGGTGATCACCACGGCGTTGGCGAACGCGGGGCTGGAGCCGACCGATATCGATGCGGTGGAGGCACACGGGACGGGAACGCCGCTGGGTGATCCGATCGAGGCGCAGGCCCTGATCGGAACCTACGGGCAGGGGCGATCGAGTGGGCCGCTGTGGCTCGGGTCGTTGAAGTCGAATATCGGGCACACCACGGCCGCGGCGGGTGTGGGCGGTGTCATGAAGATGGTGCTGGCGTTGCGGCACGAGACGCTGCCGAAAACCCTGCACGTGGACGAGCCGAGCCCGAAGGTGGACTGGTCGGCCGGCGAGGTGGAGTTGCTGACCGAGTCGCGGCCGTGGCCGCGCAACGGGCGTGCTCGTCGCGCGGGCGTGTCGTCGTTCGGTGTCAGCGGCACCAACGCCCACGCCATCCTGGAGGAGGCGCCGCTCCCGACTCGCGCCGAATCTGCCATTGCCGCACAAGATTCGGGTCCAGCCGATTCGGATGCCATGTCGTGGATGTTGTCGGCGGTGAGTCCGGAGGCATTGCGGCAGCAGGCTGTTCGGCTCGAGCAGTGGTTGCGCACGCACCCGGATACCGACGCGGCGGATGTGGCGCATTCATTGCTGCGTCACCGGTCGCAGTTGGAGTGGCGCGGTGCGGTGATCGGTCGCGATCGCGACGGATTGATGGCGGGCCTGGCCGCGCTGGTCGGTCCGGCGGCGCAGACCTCGGAAGAGGTTGCCGTGGTGTCGGGTCGTGGGGTGCCGCGTCGGGTGGCGTTTGTTTTTCCGGGGCAGGGGAGTCAGTGGGTGGGGATGGGTGCGGGGTTGTTGGCTGGGGGTGGGGTGTTTGCGGAGTCGGTGGTGGAGTGTGAGGCGGCGTTGGCGCCGTTTGTGGGTTGGTCTTTGAGTGCGGTGTTGCGGGGTGAGGCTGGGGCTGGGTCGTTGGATCGGGTGGATGTTGTTCAGCCGGTGTTGTTTGCGGTGATGGTGTCGTTGGCGCGGGTGTGGCGTGCGGCGGGTGTGGAGCCGTCGGTGGTGGTGGGGCATTCGCAGGGTGAGATCGCGGCGGCTGTGGTCGCGGGTGGGCTGTCGCTGTCCGATGGCGCCCGCGTCGTCGCGCTTCGTTCTCTCGTTGTGGCACAAGACCTTGCGGGTCACGGCGGTATGGCCTCGGTGAGCGCGGCCGCCGAGGTCGTTGCCGAGCGGTTGTCGGGTTTCGGCGGCCGGCTGTCGGTGGCAGCGGTCAACGGTCCGGGCCAGATCGTGGTTTCCGGTGAAGTGGCAGCTCTCGAGGAGTTTCTGGCGGGGTGTGCGGCCGATGGGGTGTGGGCCAGGCGGATTCCGGTGGATTACGCCTCGCATTCGGCGGCGGTGGAGGCCGTTCGCGACCGGGTGCTGGCGGAGCTGGAATCGATTGAGCCGGTCTCGGGTTCGGTGCCGTTCTTCTCGACGGTATCCGGCGATTACGTGGACACGGCGACCTTGGATGCCGGGTATTGGTATCGGGGGCTGCGTGAACAGGTCAGGTTCGCGGAGTCGGTGGCGGCGTTGCAGCGTGCGGGGACGAATGCCTTTATCGAGGTGAGCCCGCATCCGGTGCTGACGATGGGGATCGAGGCGACGGCGGGAGAGCTGGGTCTGGCCGATCGGGTGGCCGTGCTGAGCACGCTGAAGCGTGATCATGGCGATCCGCTGCAGGTCACCACCGCGTTGGCGCAGGCCTACTGTGCCGGCGTCGACGTGGCGGCCGACGCGTTGGCTCCGGTCGTGACACGGGCGCTCGGTACGCTCCGACCCGTCGCTCGGGTGGATCTGCCGACGTACGCCTTCCAGCACAAGCGGTACTGGTTGCAGCCGAGCGCCGCCCGGGATGTGTACCAGTCGGGACTGGGCGAGGCGAAGCATCCGCTGCTGGGTGCGGCGGTCTGGATGCCGGACTCCGAAGCGGTGGTGTTGACCGGGCGCCTGTCGCTGGCGGATCACCCGTGGCTGGCCGATCACGCGATCAACGGAGCGGCCCTGCTCCCGGGGACGGCCTTCGTCGAATTGACGTTGCATGCCGGGACGATGGTCGGCTGTCCCCGGCTGGCCGAGCTGGTCGTGGCCGCGCCACTGGTCCTACCGGCCGATGGCGCCGTTGAACTGCGGGTGATGGCGGCCGCACCCGATGATGCGGGAGCACGAGCCGTATCGGTGTATTCGCGCCCGCAGAGCGGCGGCGAATCGGACCAGGACGGCCCGGGGTCGTCCGGCGCACCGCGCTCGGAATGGGTACGCCATGCCACGGGAACCGTTGTCGCCTCGCCGCTTTCGGCTCCCGAACCGATCGGGGCCGATGCGGCGAGCTGGCCGCCCGTCGGAGCGCTGCCGGTACATATCGGCGATGCGTACGCCGAGTTGGCCGAGCGCGGCTACGACTACGGGGCGATGTTCCAGGGGCTGACCGCTTTGTGGCGCCGTGGCGACGAACTCTTCGCGGAGGTCGCGCTGCCGGAGCAGGCACAGTCGGCGGATCGGTTCGGGGTGCATCCGGCACTGCTGGACGCGGCACTGCACACGATCGGCCTCGGTGGGATGAGTGCGCCTGCCGCGCCCGGTGAGATCCTCGTGCCCTATTCGTGGGAGAACGTGACCGTGGACGCGGTCGGTGCCGCGTCGGCCCGGGTTCGAGTGGCGCCGGCCGGGACCGACCCGCAGGACCAGCGAATCACCCTCACGCTCACCGACTCTCGGGGCGCACCGATCGCCGAGATCGCGGCGTTGACCCTGCGTCCGATCCAGATCGGCGCGGTGGGCGCGGCGGCGCCGGACGGTACCTACCGTCTGCGCTGGGTTCCGTTGCCCGCGCCGAATCCGGACGACGTGGCCGCGGCCACCCGGTGGGCGAGCACGGACGACGGCGAGACGGTGACCGTGGACGGCTGGCCCGCGACCGTGATTCGACTCGATGGTCTCGTGAGCGGCGCCTCGGCGGCAGCGGACACGGACGTGCCCGATGCGGTGCAGAGTCGGCTGGCCGAGGTCGTGGCGCGCGGCAAGGAGCTGCTGGCCCAGGATCAGCGCATCGTCGTGGTCACCCGAGGTGCGGTCGCGACGGCCGCGGGCGAGCCCGTGGATCTCGTCGGCGCCGCGGTCTGGGGCCTGCTGCGCAGCGGACAGAACGAGCATCCCGACCGGATCACCGTTGTGGACGTGGACCGCTGGGACGACTGTCGCGATGCCGTTGCCATGGCCTTGGCCTCGGCGGACGAGCCCCAGGTCGCGGTGCGCGCCGGCGTTCCCTACGTGCCGCGGCTGACATCCGACCGCGGCGACGTGGTGGGAGGCGGTGACGCGCTGCGGGCCCCGGCGTGGGCATTGCGTCAGCTCGGCAAGGGCTCCTTGACCGGTGACAACTTCGCTCTGGTCGAAACCCGCACTGCCGTGCAGGAGCTCGGGCCCGGTCAGGTTCGGGTGGGTCTGCGCGCCTCGGGCGTCAACTTCCGGGACGCACTGATCACCTTGGGGATGTATCCGAACCCGGACGCCACCATCGGCATGGAGGGTGCGGGCGTGGTGCTGGAGGTGGCGCCGGACGTCACCGAATTCGCCATCGGCGACCGAGTTTTCGGGATGATCGAGGGCATCGGTTCGGTCGTTGTGACCGACAGCAGGCGGCTGGCTCCGATACCGCGGGGATGGTCGTTCGCACAGGCGGCCGCCGTGCCCGTGGTGTTCATTACCGCGTACTACAGCCTCGTCGATCTCGCCGACGCCCGGCCGGGGGAGACGTTGCTGTTGCATGTCGCCAGCGGCGGGGTCGGCACGGCCGCTGTGCAACTGGCGCGTCATCTCGGTCTGCGGCTCCTGGTCACCGCCGACCGTTCCAAATGGGATGTGCTGCGCGGCATGGGATTCGACGATGCGGTCATCGGTGACTCGCGCACCCTCGACTTCGAGCGGAAGTTCCTCGAGGTCACCGGCGGCAGTGGTGCAGACATCGTGCTCGATTCGCTGGAAGGCGAATTCGTCGACGCCTCACTGAGATTGCTGCCGCGCGGTGGCCGCTTCCTCGAGATGGTGGCTACCGATCGGCGCGATCCCGGCGAGGTCGCCGAGCAGCACCCGGGCGTGCACTACCGCTACTTCCATCTCGACGAGATCGGGCTCGATCGATTGCGCGAGATCATGAGTGCCCTGATCGAATTGATCGATACGGGGGTACTGGCACCGCCTCCGATCACCGGATGGGATCTGCGGCAGGCGCCGGAGGCGTTCCGGTTCGTGGGCGAGGGCAAGCATATCGGCCGCAACGTGCTCACCATTCCGACCCCGCTGCGCCCCGACGGCACCGTGCTGATCACCGGCGGTACCGGTGTTCTGGGTGCGATGGCGGCCCGCCATCTCGTCGTCGAGCACGGTGTGCGGCGGCTGGTGCTCGCGAGCAGGGGCGGTCCCGCCGCCGACGGTGCCGCCGGCCTGGCGGAGGAATTGACGGCGCTGGGCGCACAGGTGGACGTGGTCGCCTGCGATGTGGCCGACCGGGAGGCGCTCGACAAGCTGCTGGCGGGTATTGCACCGGAGCACCCGCTCACCGGCGTCCTCCACACGGCGGGTGCGCTGGCCGACGGTCTGCTCGCCGACATGACACCGCAGCAGCTCGCGACGACGCTGCGCCCGAAGGTCGACGCGGCATGGAAGCTGCACGAGGCGACCGAGGATCTGGATCTGTCGCAGTTCGTGCTCTATTCCTCGGTCGCGGGCGTGATAGGCACTCGGGGACAAGCGAATTACGCCGCCGCCAACGTCTTCCTCGATGCGCTGGCACACCACCGGCACCTGAGCGGTCTGCCCGCGACATCGGTGGCATGGGGTCTGTGGCAACAGCGCAGCGGGCTGACCGATGCTCTCGGCGAGGCCGACCTGGCCCGGTTGCGGCGGGAGGGAATCGTCGCGCTGGGCGAACAGGACGGGCTGGCGCTGTTCGACGCGGCACTGGTGGATCAGGAGTCCGCGCTGGTTGCCGCGCGGTTCGACCGGACCGCGCTGCCCGACCCGGCCCCCGCGATATTGCGGGGTCTGGTGCGACATTCGGAGCGGAATACGGTGAGCGACAAGCGCTCGCGCGGCTTCGAACTGGGCCTGATACCGGAAGCCGAACGGGAGCAGGCCGTCGTGGACTTCGTTCTCGAACAGGTGGCGGCCGTACTGGGCTACTCGTCGGCCGCAGATATCGAGCCGGACAAGGGATTCGACGAGATCGGGCTCGACTCGCTGTCGGGTGTGGAGCTTCGCAACCGGCTGTCGAAAGCCACCGGCCTCCAGATTCCGGTGACGCTCGTCTTCGACTACCCGACCGCCCCCGAACTGGCCGGTTATCTGTACGAGCGATTGGCCCCGGCGGTGGCCGTCTCGCCGGCTGCGGCCGGCACCACATCCGACGACATCGCCCATCTGGCGGCGATGGTCGATCGGGTCCTGGCCGCGGCGGGAGACGACGACGCCACGGTCACCGCACTGCTCGGTATCGGCGACCGGCTTCGGTCCCACCTGGGCGGGAGGTGGCGCGGCGATGAGGACGAATACGCCGACCTCGCCACACATTCCCCCGACGAGCTTTTCGATCTGATTGATGAGGAGTTCGGTCGCTCATGAGCAACGAGGAAAAGCTCACCCGGTATCTGCGCAAAGTCACCGGGGACCTGCGAACCGCCAACAAGCGCATCCAGGAATTGGAAGAGGGTGCGCGCGAGCCGATCGCGATCGTCGGGATGAGCTGCCGCTTTCCCGGCGGCGTGGAATCCCCCGCGCAGTTGTGGGATCTGGTGGCCTCCGGTGCCGACGCGGTCGGCGGCTTTCCCGTCGACCGCGGGTGGGATCTGGACACACTCTTCGACGCCGATCCCGGTGTGCCTGGGACGATCTATACGCGCGAGGGTGGGTTCATCCATTCGGCGCCCGAATTCGATGCGGGCTTCTTCGGGATCGGCCCACGCGAGGCCGCGTCGATGGATCCACAACAGCGTCTGACGCTGGAGGCTTCCTGGGAAGCTCTCGAGGATGCGGGCATCGACCCGAAGTCGTTGCGAGGCAGCGACACCGGCGTCTTCGCCGGTGTCTTCCACCAGAACTACGGCCCTCGCATCGGCTCCCCGGCGCTGACGGCGGAGGCCGAAGGTCATGCCGTTCTGGGCGTGTCGAGCTGTGTGCTGTCCGGCCGGGTCTCCTACCTGTTCGGTTTCAAGGGCCCCACGTTGTCCGTGGACACCGCGTGCTCGTCGTCGCTGGTGGCATTGCATCTGGCGTGCCAGGCGCTGCGGCGGGGCGAGACGTCGCTGGCTCTGGTGAGCGGTGTGACCGTGATGTCGGACCCGTCCCATCTGATCGCCTTCGCGCGTCAGCGAGCGCTGTCGGCGGATGCGCGGTGCAAGGCGTTCGCGGCAGCCGCGGACGGGACCGGTCTCTCGGAGGGGCTCGGGATCCTGGTCGTCGAACGGCTCTCGGACGCACGGCGATTGGGCCACGACGTGCTCGCGCTGGTGCGCGGGACGGCGATCAACCAGGACGGTGCGAGCAAGGGGCTGACCGCGCCGAACGGTCCGGCGCAGGAACGGGTGATCGCGGCGGCGCTGGCGAATGCGGGCCTCGCACCCTCGGATGTGGACGTGGTGGAGGCGCACGGGACGGGCACCAAGCTGGGTGATCCGATCGAGGCGGGTGCGCTGATGTCGGTCTACGGTGCGCGGGGTGAGCGTGGGCCGCTGCGTTTGGGGTCGCTCAAGTCGAATATCGGTCATACCAATGCCGCCGCGGGTGTCGCCGGTGTGATCAAGATGGTCGAAGCGATGCGCCACGGTGTGCTGCCGAAGACGCTGCATGTGGATGCGCCCACGCCGCACGTGGATTGGTCCGCGGGCACGATGCGGTTGCTGACGGAGGCCGAGCCGTGGCCCGCGAGCGGGCAGGTGCGGCGTGCGGGTGTGTCGTCGTTCGGAATCAGCGGCACCAACGCTCACGTGATCCTGGAGGAAGCCCCTGCCGATCCGGAGGCCGCCGAGTCGGCAGGCGAATCCGAGCAGGTCGTCACGGCCGAGCCCGTGGCGTCGGATGTCGTCGCGCTGATGATCTCGGCCAAATCCGAGGCAGCGCTGCGAACCCAGGCGAACCGGCTGCGACAGTGGTTGCTCGACGACCCCGATGCGGATGCCTGGGATGTGGCGCATTCGCTGGCGACATCCCGGGCGCTGCTGGACTGGCGCGGTGTGGCGGTGGGGCGTGACCGGGAGGAACTGCTCGCCGGTCTGGCCGATCTCGCGGCCGGTTCGCCCGGCGCGATCGAAGGCCGCACGGGTGCGGGCACAACCGCTTTCCTGTTCACCGGCCAGGGCGCTCAGCGCGCGGGTATGGGCAAGAGCCTGTACACGGCCTTTCCGGTGTTCGCGGCGGCGTTGGACGAGGTGTGCGCACAGTTCGACCTCGCGTCGGGACGGCGGCTGAAAGACCTGATGTTCGGCGACTCCGCCGAGGTGCTGGCGCGCACCGAAAACACCCAGCCGGCGTTGTTCGCCTTCGAGGTGGCGATGTTCCGGCTGCTCGAATCCTTCGGTATCGCCCCGGATGTGCTGCTCGGGCATTCCATCGGTGAACTGGTCGCCGCGTATGTGGCAGGGGTGTGGTCGTTGCAGGACGCCTGCGCTCTGGTCGCCGCGCGCGGCAGGCTGATGGGCGCGCTGCCCGAAGGCGGCGCGATGCTGGCCGTCGCCGTCGGGGAGGAGCGGGCCGCCGAACTGATCGCCGAGCACGCCGGAAGAGTCTCGATCGCGGCCGTGAACGCCCCCTCCTCGGCAGTGTTGTCCGGGGACCTGGAGGCCATCGAGGCGATCGAGTCCGCGTTGTCGGGTGCCGGCGTCAAGACCAACCGGCTCGACGTTTCCCACGCTTTCCACTCCGCCCTCATGGAGCCGATGCTGGCCGAATTCCGTTCGGTGGCACGAAGTATCGCGTATCGATCGCCGCGCCTCGCGATCGTGTCGAACGAAACCGGAGAGCTCGCCGGGGACGCGGTGACCGATCCGGAGTATTGGGTTCGGCAGGTGCGGGGGTGTGTGCGGTTCGCGCCGGGAGTGGACACCCTCGTCTCGGCGGGTGCGCGGCGATTCGTGGAGGTGGGCCCGGATGCGGTGCTGGCGGCGATGACGCGTGCGACCGTGGCCGAGAATGCCGAGGTCGAATCGGTGTCGCGGATCGTGGCGGCGGCGCGCCGATCCGTCGACGAGGTGTCGCAGTTCGTCACCGCACTGGCGCAGATCCACGTCGCGGGTGCGCGGGTGGGATGGGCGTCGCTGTTCGCGGGGCGAGCGGTGCGCCGGGTCGCTTTGCCGACCTACGGATTTCAGCGTCGCCGGTTCTGGTTGCAGCCCAGTGCCGATGCGGCGGCGTCGGCGGATCATCCGATCCTGACCGGTGTGGTCGGCGTGGCCGGGACCGACGAGTGGCTGTTCACCGGCCGGTTCTCGGTGCGTACGCATCCGTGGATCGCCGATCACATGGCCCATGGTGTCGTGGTGGTTCCGGGCGTGTTGTTGCTCGAATTCCTGCTCGCCGCCGGCGGGCGGATCGATTGCGAGGTGGTCGAGGAGATCATCGTGCAGGCGCCGATCCGTCCCGGTGACGACGAGATCGAAGTGCAGGTCCTGGTCGCGGCCGCGGACGAGTCCGGGCGGCGTTCGTTCGAGTTCTTCTACCGCAGGCCGTCCGGCGACGAATGGGTGCGCAATGCGACCGGTTTCCTCGCGCCACGGTGGAATGGCCACTCGGACTTGGTATCCCGGCTCGGTGAGCAGGCGTGGCCGCCGGCCGATGCCGAACTCGTCGATGTCGACCGGGTGGCACTTGCCGAGCAGATCGCGAAAGATACCGGGCTCCACTACGGGCCGGCGTTCATCGGCGTGAATGCGGTGTGGCAGCGTGGCGACACGGTCTTTTCCGAGGCGACGCTGAATACCGACGCGGTATCGGAATCCGGTCGCCACGACCTGCATCCGGCGCTGTTGGAGCTGGTGATGCATGCCGGACTCTCGCAATCCATATTCCGTTTCGCGGAGTCCGATCCGAATACCGGTTGGCTGCTGTTCCGGTGGGGCGGTGCGCGTCTGCACCGGCCGATGCCAGCGGAAGTGACAGCCCTGCGGATCATCTCGGAGAAGACCGGCGCGGATACGGTGTCGGTCGCGGCAGTCGATCCGGAGGGCAGGCCGATCGTATCGGTTGATTCGGTGCTGCTGCGTCCGTACGACGTCGAGGAGTTCCGGCGCGGTCTGTCCGATGATCAGGACGCCGGTCTGTATCGGGTGGGCTGGGAGACCACGGCCCCGCCTGCGGTCCCAGGCTCGATGCCGGCGTTGACCGCCCTCGCGGACACGGTGGTGCCGGGAATCGCGGCATCACACAGGTCCATTGCCGATATCGTTGCCGCGGAACATGTTCCGGATATCGTCGTCTGGCGTCCGGCGATCGCCGGAGAGGTCGTCGACGATCCGGGTGTGGTGCGGGCACGGGTGCACAGCACACTGACCGTGCTCGGGACATGGCTCGCCGAAGAACGCCTGTCGGATGCCTCGCTGGTGGTGGTGACCACGGGTGGTGTCGATCTTCCCGGCGAGGACGCTGCCGTGGATGTGGCAGCCGCCGCGGTGTGGGGGTTGGTCCGCAGCGCCCAGACGGAGAATCCGGGGCGGTTCATACTCCTCGACGAAGACCCGGCCGAAGCGGTGGACGCCGATCGGATCGCGGCCGTGCTGGCCTCGGGTGAGCCGCAGGTCGCAGTGCGCGACACCAGGATTCTGGTTCCCCGGCTGACCCGCACCGGCACCGAGGTTCGGAAAGACAATCCCCTGTCGCCGTGGTCGGGTGCGGGGACGGTGCTGATCACCGGTGGCGCAGGTGGTCTGGGCGCGGAGTTCGCCCGGCACCTGGTCACCGAGCACGGTGTGCGCAGGCTGGTGCTGACCTCCCGGCGCGGCCCGCAGGCGCCCGGCGCGGACGAACTGGTCGCCGAATTGGCGCGGGCCGGCGCCGACGCGCGCGTCGTGGCCTGCGACGTCACCGATCGTGACGCGGTGCGGACCCTGTTGGACGCCATGGACTCCGATGGTGGGGTGACCGCCGTGGTGCATATGGCCGGGGTTGTCGACGATGGCACCCTCCAATCGCTGACCGCCGAGCAGGTGGATCGGGTGCTGGCGCCGAAGGTCGACGGAGCGTGGTACCTGGACGAGTGGACGCGCGGCCGAGATCTGTCGGCATTCGTGGTGTTCTCCTCGATCGCGGGAGTGCTGGGCTCGGCCGGACAGGGCAACTACGCCGCGGCGAACGGATTCCTGGATGGCCTGGTCCGGCTGCGTCGAGCCGCGGGGTTGCCCGCCATATCGCTGGCGTGGGGACCGTGGCACTCCGGCAGCGGGATGACCGGCGAGGTGGACGGTGCGGCGTTGGCGCGGTTGGGCCGGTGGGGGCTCGGGCAACTCGAGAATGCCGACGGTGTGCGCCTTTTCGATGCCGCTCTCGCGGTCGCGAGCGACGATGGGCGGCTGGTTCCACTGCGGTTCGACCCGAGTGTGCTGCGGCGCGTCTCGGATCCCGTGGGGATCCCCGCGGTGCTGAGCGGGTTCGTGCGGCGTCCGCTGCCGGCCGCGAGCCGGTCGGAGGCGAGTTTCGCGGCGGGTTCGCTGGGTGAGCGGTTGGCGCGGGTGCCGCACGCGCAGCGCGGCGACGTGGTGCTGGAGATGGTACTGGGGCAGGCCGCGGCCGTGCTGGGACACGATTCGGCGGCCGATATCCGGCCCGATCAACCTTTCGACGAGATCGGTTTCGATTCGCTGGGTGCGGTGGAGTTCCGCAACCGGTTGGCCAAGGTCACGGGGTTGCGGTTGGCGTCGACCCTGGTGTTCGATCATCCGACTCCCGCCGCGGTGGCCAAACACGTGCTGTCGAGGCACGAGCCGAAGACGGCGGGCGGACCGGGCAAGAAGCTCGCGCGCCGAACACCGGCGGATGAGCCGATCGCGATCGTGGGGATGGGATGCCGGTTCCCGGGTGGGGTGAAATCGCCGGACGAACTGTGGGATCTGGTGGCCTCGGGGATCGATGCGACCAGCGCGTACCCATCGGACCGCGGCTGGGATCTGGACCGTTTGTTCGACGAGGATCCGGACAAACCCGGGACCGTATACGCCCGCCGCGCCGGATTCCTCGACGACGCAGCGGATTTCGACGCCGGATTCTTCGGGATCGGCCCGCGGGAAGCGACGGCGATGGACCCGCAGCAGCGGCAGTTGCTCGAGGCATCGTGGGAGGCCCTGGAGGATGCCGGGATCGATCCGGTTTCGCTGCGTGGCACCGATGCCGGGGTATTCGTGGGTGCGTGCTTCTCGGGTTATTTCAACCGGGTGACCCCCGAGTTCGAGGGCTACCGGCTCACCGGAGCCCAGGGCAGCGTGATCTCGGGCCGGCTGTCGTATGTGTTCGGCCTGGAAGGGCCGTCGGTCACCGTGGATACGGCGTGTTCGTCGTCGTTGGTGTCGCTGCACCTGGCCTGTCAGGCGCTGCGGCAGGGTGAGGCATCGCTGGCGTTGTCGGGCGGCGCGACGATCTACGCCGATCCCTATCTCTCCGTCGATTTCGCTCGGCAGCGTGGTCTGTCCCCGGACGGGCGGTGCAAATCGTTTTCCGCCGCGGCCGATGGTGTCGCGTTCTCCGAGGGCGTCGGAATGCTGGTGCTGGAACGGCTGTCGGATGCCCGCCGCCTGGGCCACAACGTTCTTGCCGTGGTGCGGGGGACGGCGATCAATCAGGACGGCGCATCGAACGGTTTGTCCGCGCCGAATGGACCGTCGCAGGAGCGGGTGATCGCGGCGGCCCTGGCCAACGCCGGGTTGCGGCCCGCCGACATCGATGCGGTGGAGGCGCACGGCACCGGGACGACACTGGGTGATCCGATGGAGGCGCAGGCATTGATCGCCGCCTACGGTCAGGATCGGCCGGGAGCGCCGCTGCGGATCGGCTCGCTGAAGTCGAATATCGGACACACCTCGGCCGCCGCAGGCGTGGCCGGAGTGATCAAGATGGTGCAGGCGTTGCGGAACGAGACTCTGCCGATGACGCTGCACGTGGATGTCCCCAGCCCGCATGTGGATTGGTCGGGCGGCGGTGTGGAGTTGCTGACCGAGCCGCAGCGGTGGCCGCGCAACGGGCGTGTTCGCCGCGCGGGCGTGTCGTCGTTCGGTGTCAGCGGCACCAATGCGCATGCGATCCTGGAGGAAGCGCCGCCGCAACGAATCCCGGTGGCGCCCAACGGAACTCCGGAAGACCTGCCGTTGCCGTTGCTGGTATCGGCCAAATCCGAGGCAGGGTTGCGGGCGCAGGCGGATCGGCTCCTGCAGTGGTTGGTGGCCGGACCCGAGCGAGCGATCGCCGATGTCGCGTACTCGCTGAGCGCCTTCCGCTCCCATATGGAATTCCGGGGCGCGGTCGTCGGGATGGGGCGCGACGAGATCCTTTCCGGTCTGGCGGATCTGGCGGCGGGCAAGGTGTCTTCCAGTGCCGTCGAGGGCGTCGCGGCGACGGGGAAGACCGCGTGGCTGTTCACGGGACAGGGTGCGCAGCGTGCGGGGATGGGTAAGGACCTCTATGCGGCGTTCCCGGTGTTCGCGCAGGTTCTGGACGAGGTGTGCGCCCAGTTCGATGCTCTCCTGACGCGTGATCCGGGAGCGGATTCCGCGCCCGGGCTGCTCGCGGTGATGTTCGATGACACCGAGGGACTGCTGCACCGCACCGAATTCACCCAGCCCGCGTTGTTCGCGTTCGAGGTGGCGCTGTCGCGGTTGCTGGAGTCGTTCGGTATCGCCGCGGACATGCTCATCGGGCACTCGATCGGTGAGCTGGCCGCCGCGTATGTGGCGGGGGTGTGGTCACTGCCCGATGCCTGCCGTCTGGTGGCTGCCCGCGGTCGGTTGATGGGAGCTCTGCCCGAGGGCGGAGCGATGCTGGCAGTGGCCATCACGGAGACCGACGCGACGGATATCATCGCCGAATACGGCAGCAGGGTCTCGATCGCGGCGGTCAACGGCCCGTCGTCGGTGGTGCTGTCCGGAGACGCGGACGCCATCGACGCGATCGAGCGTGTACTCACCGGACGCGGACGCAAGACCAACCGGTTGCGGGTGAGCCACGCATTCCATTCGGCGCGAATGGATCCCGTGCTCGCCGAGTTCCGGCTGGTGGCCGACAGTGTGACCTACCACCCGCCGAAGATCCCGATCGTGTCGAACATCAGCGGCGCCGTGGCCGGTGCCGAGGTGACCGACCCGGGTTACTGGGTCGAGCAGGTGCGCGGTTGTGTGCGGTTCGCGCCCGGGATCGCCACCGTGGCCGAGGCCGGGGTGCGGCGGTTCGTGGAGATCGGGCCGGATGCCGTGTTGTCCGCGATGGCCCGGCAGTGTCTCGCCGAGATTCCGGACGTGGAGGCCGCATCGACGGTGGTCGCGGTTGCCCGGCGTTCGGTCGACGAGCCGTTGCAATTGGTGTCCGCATTGGCACAAGCGCATGTGGCGGGTGCCGGTGTGGATTGGACGCCGCTGTATGCGGATCGTCCGGTATCGCGCGTGCCGTTGCCCACCTATGCGTTCCAGCATCGGCGGTACTGGCTACAACCGGTCGCCGGTGGGGCGTCGCCGGGAGTATCGGGTCACCCGGTGCTGACCGGTGTGGTGCAGGTCGCGGGCAAGGACGAATGGATGCTCAGCGGGCGGCTCTCGCGCCGGACCCATCCGTGGCTCGCGGATCACGTGAGCTACGGCGTGATGGTCGTGTCGAGTACGACGCTGGTGGAGATGTTGTGTGCGGCGGGACCGCGGTTCGGCTGCGCCGGGGTGGACGAGCTCACGCTGGAGGCCCCGATCTTCCCGCCCGAGGACGGCGCCGACATCGATCTGCAGGTGCTTGTCGACCAGGCCGACGAGACGGGCCGCAGGCACTGCACGGTGCACTACCGCGTCGGTGCGGGAGAGTGGGTACGCAACGCCAGCGGCATTCTGACCGGTGACCGGCCGGCGACGGAGCCGCTGCTGGAACGTCTTCGGGCGCAGCCGTGGCCGCCGTCGGATGCGGACCCGATCGACCCGGAATGGGTACCCGCGCATATCGAAGCCGTGTCGGGACTCGAATACGGTCGCTCCTTCCGCGGCATCGAACGCGCGTGGCAGCGTGGCGACGCCGTGTTCAGCGAGGTTGCGCTGGATCCGGCCGTCGAATCGGACGGTTTCCTGCTGCATCCGGGCCTGATCGACGTCATCGCGCATGCGGGGATGGCCCGTCTGGTGTGGCCGGAGCCCAGCTCCGACCCGAGCCGCGGCATGCTGCTGTTCCGGTGGGGCGGCGCCCGATTCCACGATGTCCGCAGGCCGGGTCCGTTGCGGGTGATCGCCGTGGCGAAAGGTGAGGACGTGCTCGCCGTGGCGGCGGTGGACGGCGACGGCAACCCGGTGGTCTCCTTCGACGAGATCGTGATGCGGCCCTATGACGTCACCCAGATCCGCCGCCCGCTCGCCGGTGACGCCGGGGTGTACGAAATGGAATGGGCGGAGGTTCACCCTGTACCCGACGTGCCGGTGACCGACGAGGTCATCGCACTGGGGTCGGCTTCGATTGCCGGTGTGCGGGAACGCTATCCGGACCTCGACAGTCTGACATCGGATCGTGCGATGCCCGCTGTGCTGGTGTGGTCGGACGCGGCAGCGCGAAACGACGATGTCACCGTCGCCGCACATGAACGGGCCCGGTCGGCACTACACCTGCTGCAGGGGTGGCTGGACAAGGATCCGTCGGAGCGGTCGCGGTTGGTCGTCGTCACCCACAACGGCCTCGGGCTGCCCGGCGAGACACCGGATCTCGCGGCGGCCACGGTGGCGGGCCTGGTTCGCAGTGCGCAGTCCGAGTATCCCGGCCGGATCGTCTTGCTCGACCGGCAGTCCACGTCCGTTCCGCTGTCGGTCGACACCGTGTTGTCGGCACTGGCGGCCGACGAGCCGCAGGTGGCCGTTCGCGCGGACACGATGCTGGTGCCGCGGCTGCGGCATTCGGAGGTGATCGCCGGCGCGAGACCGGCATTCGGCTCCGGCACCGTGCTGATCACCGGGGGTACCGGTGGTCTGGGCGCGATGGTGGCCCGTCACCTGGTTGCCGAGCACGGTGTCCGGCACCTGCTCCTGGTGTCCCGCAGTGGCGAGCGAGCCACAGGCGCAACGGAATTGGCGGCGCACCTGTGCGAGCTCGGAGCGAACGCGCGCATCGCGGCCTGCGATGTCGCGGACCGGTCCGCGTTGCGGGCACTGCTCGATTCGATACCGGCCGAACAGCCGTTGACGGCCGTGGTTCATGCCGCGGGTGTGCTCGACGATGCGACGATCGCGACGCTCACCGTCGAACAGCTGGACCGCGTGCTCGCGCCGAAGGTCGACGCGGCATGGAATCTGCACGAGTCGACGCGGAACGCTGATCTCTCGGCCTTCGTGCTGTTCTCGTCGATGGCCGCTGTCATCGGCGCCGCGGGACAGGCCAATTACGTTGCCGCCAACAGCTTCCTGGACACGTTGGCCGCGCGGCGCAGCGCAGAAGGGCTGCCCGCTGTGGCGCTGGCCTGGGGTCTGTGGGAGCCCACCGCGGCCGGATCGGGCGGTATGGGCGGCACCCTGGATCACGTGGGTGCCGCACGCATGGCCCGCCTCGGCGTGCATCCGCTGGCGCCGGCGGACGGCCTTCGACTGTTCGATACCGCCGTGGGGATCGGATCGACCCCGGCGAGCGTATCCGCGCTCATGCCGTTCCGTCTCGACGTCAATGCGCTTCGGCGGGAAGCACATATGGCAACGGTTCCCCCGGTCCTGCGAAAAATCGCCCTGCCTTCTCGGTCCGCCGCCGCGGAGGAAAGACCATCGCAGGGTCTGGTACTGGATCGGCTACCGGAGGCCGAGCGGGATCGCGCGGTTCTGGACCTGGTCCTCGAGCAGGCTGCCGCGGTACTGGGGCATTCCTCGGCGGGGGATATTCGGGCCGACAAGGGATTCGACGAGCTCGGCTTCGATTCGCTGGCCGGTGTGGATATGCGCAACCGGCTGTCGAAGAGCACCGGTCTGCGGTTGTCCTCGACGATGGTGTTCGACTACCCGACCCCGGTCGAACTGTCCCGATATCTGCACGAACAGCTGATCTTGGCGTCACCTGCGGCCCCACCGGCCGCCGTCTCCGCACCCGTCGATATCGCCCGGCTGGAGGCGATGGTCGAACAGGCTCTCGCCGCGGCCGGTGACGACCCCGCTGCCGCTACCGCACTGCTCGGTATCGGCGACCGCCTCCGGTCGCACTTCGGCGATCGATGGCAGGACGAGGAATTCGACGATGACCTTGCCGAGCATTCCGGCAGCGAACTATTGGATCTGCTTGACGAGGAGTTCGGTCGATCATGAGCAATGAGGAACGGCTCACCCAGTCCCTGCGGCGATTCGCCAGGGACCTACGCGCCGCCAACAAGCGCATCCAGGACCTGGAGGAGCGTGCGCGGGAACCGATCGCGATCGTCGGGATGAGCTGCCGCTATCCCGGCGGCGTCGAATCGCCCGCGCAACTGTGGGACCTGGTGGCCTCCGGCGTCGACGCCATCGGCGAGTTCCCGACCGACCGGGGCTGGGATCTGGAGAAACTCTACAATCCGGATCCGGACGTTCCCGGCACGACCAATACCCGTGAAGGCGGATTCCTGTATTCGGCAGGCGATTTCGACGCGGGATTCTTCGGGATCGGCCCGCGGGAAGCCGCGATGATGGATCCCCAGCAGCGCTTGGCACTGGAGGCGTCCTGGGAAGCGCTGGAGTACGCGGGCATCGACCCGATGTCGCTGCGCGGCAGCGATACCGGTGTCTTCACCGGCGTTTTCCACCAGTACTACGGACCTCGGGTCGGCTCCCCGACACTGACCGCCGAGGCGGAAGGCCACGCCTATCTCGGTGCGGGAAACTCCGTCGTATCCGGCCGGGTCGCTTACACATTCGGCTTCAAGGGGCCAACGATGTCGATCGACACCGTGTGCTCGTCGTCGCTGGTGGCCCTGCATCTCGCGTGCCAGGCGCTGCGCAACGGCGAAACATCGCTGGCCCTGGCGGGCGGAGTCACGGTGATGTCGGATCCGTCCCATCTGATCGCATTCGCCCGCCAGCACGGGCTCGCCACCGATGCCCGATGCAAGGCATTCGCGGCCGCCGCGGACGGGACCGGATTTTCCGAAGGTATCGGCATGCTGGTGGTCGAACGCTTGTCGGATGCGCAACGCCTGGGGCACAACGTCTTGGCGGTCATTCGCGGCAGCGCGCTCAATCAGGACGGCGCGAGCAAGGGGCTGACCGCACCGAACGGCCCGTCGCAGGAGCGTGTCATCGCACAGGCATTGGCCAATGCCGGACTGGAACCCGGCGACATCGACGCGGTGGAGGCGCACGGGACCGGCACGATGCTCGGGGATCCGATCGAAGCGCGCGCGCTGATCGGCGTCTACGGCGCGCGGCGTGAACACGGGCCGATATATGTCGGTTCGCTCAAGTCGAATATCGGTCACACGTCCGCCGCGGCGGGGGTGGGCGGTGTGATCAAGATGGTTCAGGCGATGCGGCACGAGATGTTGCCGATGACATTGCATGTGGATGCGCCTACGCCACATGTGGATTGGTCGGCGGGCACTGTGCGCCTGCTGACCGAGGCGCAGCCGTGGCCCGCGGGTGAGCGGGTGCGCCGTGCGGGTGTCTCGTCCTTCGGGGCCAGCGGCACCAACGCGCACGTGATCATCGAGGAGGCTCCCGCCGAACCGGTCGCCGGGGCTGCTCCGGAACAGGTAGCGGCCGAAACGATTACGCCGAATACGAACTCCGATGTCGTGGCGTGGCTCCTGTCGGCGAAATCCGAACCCGGCCTGCGTGCGCAGGCGGATCGGCTGTGGCAGTGGTTAATCGGTGAACCCGATGCGGATGTATGGGATGTGGCCCATTCGCTGATCACGTCGCGGGCGCTGTTGGACCGGCGCGCAGCGATCGTGGGCCGTGACCGGGAGGCACTGCTGGCGGGACTTGCGGCCCTTGCCGACGGTGCCTCGTCGGAGGGTGTGGTCGATGGCGTCGTGGGCGCGGGACGCACGGCGTTCCTGTTCACCGGCCAGGGGGCGCAGCAACCCGGAATGGGCCGGGAACTGTACGCGGCGTTCCCCGTGTTCGCGGCCGCGCTGGACGAGATATGCGCCGAACTCGACCCGTTGCTGGGACGAGCGCTGAAGGACGTGATGTTCGCCGCCGACGGTGATGCCGGTGCGGCCCTGCTGAATCGGACGGAATTCACCCAGCCCGCGTTGTTCGCGTACGAGGTGGCGGCCTACCGGCTCGTCGAATCGTTCGGTGTGACACCGGATGTGCTGCTCGGGCACTCCATCGGCGAGCTGGTGGCGGCGTATGTGGCGGGGGTGTGGTCGCTGGCGGACGCGTGCGCGCTGGTGGCGGCGCGGGGGCGACTGATGGGTGCCCTGCCCGGCGGCGGTGCGATGCTGGCGGCGGCCGTCACCGAAGACGAGGCGATCGAACTGGTGGCCGGATACGCCGATCGGCTGTCGGTCGCCGCGGTGAATGGACCGGCGGCCGTGGTGCTGTCCGGCGACGCGGAGGCGGTCGACGACGTCCAACGGCTGCTCGTCGAGCGGGGTCGCAAGGCCAGCAGGCTGCGGGTCAGCCACGCCTTCCATTCCGCCCGGATGGATCCGATGCTCGACGAATTCCGCTCGGTGGCAGCGGGATTGACCTATCATCAGCCGACCGTTCCGGTGGTGTCGAACGTGACCGGCGCTGTGGTGCAGCGGGAGCTGACCGATCCGGAGTATTGGGTGCGCCAGGTCCGTGCGGCCGTGCGGTTCGAGCCCGGCGTGCGCGCGCTGGCCGCGACCGGGGCCCGGCGGTTCCTGGAGGTCGGCCCGGACGCCGTCCTGGCCGCGATGACACGGCAATGCCTTGCCGAGGAACCCGGGACCGAGGGGCGGACCGTGGTGGCCGCTGCCGCCCGGCGTGATTGTGCGGAAGTCGCGCAGTTCACCACATTCCTGGCCGCCGCGCACGCCGCGGGACTGGACGTGGACTGGAGCCCCTTGTTCGCGGGCCGGAAATCGCGTCGAATTCTCTTGCCGACCTATGCATTCCAGCGTCAGCGCCATTGGATCGCACCCACCGCGGTGCGGGGCGATGTCGGCCGCGCCGGTGTGACGGTGGTCGACCACCCCATGCTCGGCGGGTCGATCGTGGTGGCGGGCAGGGACGAATGGCTGTTCACCGGTCGGCTGTCGGTGGCGTCGCATCCGTGGATCGCCGATCACACCGTCTTCGGCGAGATTCTGCTCCCGGGAACAGGTTTCGTGGAGCTGGCCTTGGCGGTCGGCGCTCGGCTGGGTGTCGAGGTCGTCGATGAGCTGGTGCTGGAGGCGCCGCTGCGTTTCGGCGAGCGGACCGAGGTCGACGTGCAGATCGCGGTCGAAGAACCCGATAGCGAGGGGCGCAGGCGATTCGTCGTGGCGTCCCGGATCGTCGGCGAACAATCGGCGGGCGCGAGTGGAACAACCCATGCGCGTGGCATTCTCGCCCCCGGCGGGGAATTGGGGGGTCCGGCCTACAAGGTCGACGACAACCCGGAGGACGACGCGATCCCCGGCGACGTCCTCTACGACGGGCTGGCCGCACGCGGATTCGATTACGGCTCAGCATTCCAGGGGGCGCGCCGCGTCTGGCGCGATGGCGGCGGTGACATGGTGGCCGATGTGCGGTTGCCCGCCGAAGTCGGCGTGGACGGTGGCCGATTCGGCATCCATCCCGCGCTGCTCGACGCCGCATTGCATGCCGGGGTGCAGGATCTGGCCGCGGATCTGCCGCCCGGACAGGTGCCGCTGCCGTTCTCGTTCGGCGGCGTCCGGTTGTATCGCCCGGGGGCGACCGCCGCACAGGTGCGCATCCGGCGCGTCGGCGACAGTATGCGGCTGGAACTGGGTGACGACACCGGCGCTCCGGTACTGACCGTCGAATCGCTGCGGGCGCGCCCGGTCAACAGCCAGGCGCTGCGCGGTGATCGATCGATTGCCGACCGCGGGCTCTACGACGTGCAATGGAGTCGAGTCGGCTCCGGCGCCACGTCCCATGACGTGGACGGCCTGCTGATCGCCGGGGTGGCCGTGCCCGGATTCGCACGGACCTACCCGGACCTGGCTGCCGAGACCGGCGACACCGGCGACGCTCCGGATGTGCTGGTGTGGTTCGCCGATGGTCCCGACCGCCGCGCTGCGGACAGCGCGGCCGGTTCCCGGTCGGCGGCGGCCATCGTGCGAGATCGCGTGCACGCGGTGCTGGCCTCGGTGCGATCCTGGCTGCGCCTGCCCACTGCCGACGCCCGACTCGTGGTGGTGACGCGCAATGGTGCGGGGTTGCCCGGCGAAGACCCCGATTTGGCCGCCGCGGCCGTCTGGGGTCTGCTCCGGAGCGCGCAGTCGGAGAATCCCGGCCGAATCGTGCTGCTGGACATCGACGATGACAGCGCGGTGACCCCGGAACTGATCTCGGCGGCCATGGCCACCGACGAGAAGCAGCTGGCGCTGCGCGCGGGTGCGCTGCTGGCGCCGCGGCTGACCCGCCGCGATCCGGCCGCCGCGCGGACCATCGATCTCGGCCCGGGTGCGGTGCTGATCACCGGTGGCACCGGCGGGCTGGGCGCGCTGGTGGCGCGGCATCTGGCCGGCAGGCACGGGGTGCGCGAACTGGTGCTGGTGTCGCGGCGCGGTGAGCGGGCCGAGGGTGTCGCCGAACTGGTGGCCGAACTGGCCGAACTCGGGGCCCGGACCCGGGTGGCGGCCTGTGATGTGAGCGATCGCGCCGCCGTGGCAGCGCTGCTCGACGACATCTCCGACGGCCCCGCGCCGACCGCGGTCATCCACGCCGCCGGCGTGCTGGCCGACGGCACCGTCGACACCCTCACCGCCGAGCAGGTCGACCGCGTGCTCGCACCGAAAGTCGATGCGGCACTGCATCTGCACGAGCTCACCTCCGATCTGTCGGCGTTCGTCCTGTTCTCCTCCGTTGCCGCGGTGGTCGGATCGTCGGGACAAGGCAACTATGCGGCGGCCAATTCGGTACTGGACGCATTGGCTCTCCGCCGCGTCAATGCGGGCCTGCCGGCGGTGTCGGTGGCCTGGGGGCCATGGGGCGGGCGCAGCGGAATGGCGGCCGAGCTGACCGACGCGGACCTGGACCGGTTGTCGCGCATGGGTTCTCGCCCGCTGTCGGAATCCGACGGTCTCGAATTGTTCGATCTGGCCGGTGGCGCCGGAGCTCCGTTCGTCGCCGCGGTCGACCTGGACACGGCGGCATTGGCCGTCGCTGCCGGGTCGGGAATGCTGCCCTCGATGTTGCGGTCGCTGGTGCCGTCCGCGCGCCGCGCGGCCGGAGGTGGCGACCTGGCGCGGCGGCTGGCGTCGCTGGCACCGGATGCTCGCGACGCGGCGGTACTCGAATTCGTCCGTGGCCAGGTCGCCGCAGTGCTCGGATATGCCGCGGGTGATCTAGTCGATATCGAGAAGCCCTTCAGCGCAATGGGTTTCGATTCGCTGGGCGCGGTCGAGTTCCGCAACCGGCTCACCACGACCACGGGCCTGCGGTTGCCGTCCACCCTCGTCTTCGACCACCCCACCACCCGGGCGGTGGCCGCCTTCATCGGGTCCCGGATGGGGGACTCGTCCACGCCGAAGCAGCGCAAGACCACGCGCCGGGTGCGAGCCGACGAGCCGATCGCGATCGTCGGAATGGCGTGCCGCTATCCCGGCGGCGTCGAATCCGCGGACGACCTGTGGGATCTAGTGTTCTCCGGCGCGGACGCCATCAGCGAGTTTCCGCCGGATCGCGGTTGGGACACGGCCCAGCTGTTCCATCCGGACCCCGACCATTCCGGCACGTCCTACGCCCGTGAGGGCGGCTTCCTGATGAACGCGGCCGAATTCGACGCGGGCTTCTTCGGAATCGGCCCGCGTGAGGCGATCGCGATGGATCCCCAGCAGCGGTTGCTGCTCGAGGTGTCGTGGGAGGCATTGGAACATGCGGGGATCGCCCCGACCTCGTTGCGGGGCAGCGACACCGGTGTCTACACCGGCGTGATGTACCAGGACTACGACGCCCTGACTCGCCTGGGTGGGCCCGAGGTGGAAGGCTATGTCGCCACCGGCGCCGCGAGCAGTGTGGTGTCCGGCCGGGTCGCCTATTCGCTGGGGTTGGAAGGTCCGGCGATGACGGTGGATACGGCGTGCTCGTCATCGCTGGTCGCACTGCATCTGGCGTGCCGGGCTCTGCGCGAGGGGGAAAGCTCCCTCGCGCTGGTGGGCGGTGCCACGGTGATGGCCACTCCGACGGTGTTCGTGGAGTTCTCCCGGCAGCGCGGTCTGGCTCCCGATGGCCGGTCCAAAGCGTTCTCGGCGGCCGCCGATGGTGTGGCCTGGTCGGAGGGCGCGGGCGTGCTGGTGCTGGAACGACTGTCGGATGCGCGGCGGCTGGGGCACAACATCCTCGCGGTGGTCCGTGGCAGCGCTGTCAATCAGGACGGCGCGAGCAATGGCCTGACAGCGCCGAGCGGTCCGTCGCAGGAGCGCGTAATCGCGGCGGCGCTGGCCGATGCCGGTGTGCGTGCGCAAGACGTGGACGTGGTGGAGGCGCACGGGACGGGGACGGCATTGGGCGACCCCATCGAGGCACAGGCATTGATCGCCGCCTACGGACAGGAGCGGTCGGACCGGCCGTTGCGTATCGGCGCACTCAAGTCGAATATCGGCCATACACAGGCGGCCGCGGGTGTGGGCGGTGTGATCAAGGTGGTGCAGGCGCTGCGGCATCAGGTGTTGCCGAAGACACTGCATGTGGACGCCTTGTCGCCGCACGTGGATTGGTCGGCTGGGTCGGTGCGGGTGTTGACCGAGCCCGAGCCGTGGCTGACCGGCGACCGGGTGCGGCGTGCGGGCGTCTCGTCGTTCGGGATCAGCGGAACCAACGCACATGTCATTGTCGAGGAAGCGCCGGATGCGCCGTCACCGACCGGCGTATCGGAGCACGGCGGTGATCCCGATGTGCGGCAAAGCCGTTCGGTCGCCGATGTTTCCGTGGTGCCGCTGATGCTATCGGCGAAGTCGGAGCAGGGACTGCGGGGACAGGCGGACCGGTTGCGGACATGGTTGGCCGACCGCCCGGATATCGATCTGTGGTCGGTAGCACGCTCGTTGGTGGACACGCGCGCACGGCTCGACCGGCGGGGCGCCGTCGTCGGGCGCGATCGGGAGGAGTTGCTCGCGGGCCTGGCCGCGCTGGCATCGGGTTCGCCGCTGCCGGGGGTGGTCGACGGCATGGCGGGTTCGGGGAGAACCGCATTCCTGCTCACCGGTCAGGGAGCGCAGCGGACAGGGATGGGTTCGGGCCTGTATCAGGCGTTTCCGATGTTCGCGGCCGCGCTGGACGAGGTGTGCGCCGAGTTCGACAGCCGGCTCGGTGGGTCGCTGAAGGACGTCATGTTCGCCGATCGGGGGCAGACGCTGGATCGGACGGAGTTCACCCAACCGGCGTTGTTCGCGTTCGAGGTGGCCATGTTCCGGCTGCTGGAATCGTTCGACCTGTCGCCGGATGTCGTCGCGGGACATTCGATCGGTGAACTGGCGGCGGCGTTCGTGGCGGGCGTGTGGTCGCTCGAGGACGCGTGCGCGCTGGTGGCGGCGCGGGGCCGGTTGATGGGGGCGTTGCCGGCCGACGGGGCGATGCTGGCGGTGGCCGTGCCGGAGGACGAGGCGATGCGCGTGCTCGGCGAATTCGGCGACCACGTGTCGCTGGCGGCCGTGAATGGTCCGGAATCGGTGGTGCTGTCAGGGGACGCGGATGTGATCGACGAGATCGCGCGACGGCTGTCGGAAGAGGGGAGAAAGACCACGCGGTTGCGGGTCTCGCATGCGTTCCATTCGGCGTTGATGGAGCCCATGCTGGACGAATTCCGTGCTGTGGCACAGGGTTTGACGTATCGGGAGCCGTTGTTGCCGATCGTGTCGAATGTGTCGGGCACGCAGGTGAGTGCGCAGGTGTGCGATCCGGAGTACTGGGTCGCGCAGGTTCGTGGTTGCGTGCGATTCGCTCCCGGTGTGGACACCCTGGTCGGTGCCGGTGTGCGCAGGTTCGTGGAGGTCGGCCCGGACGCGGTGCTCGTTGCGATGACCGCCGAGTGTTTGGCGGAGCATCCGCGAGCGGAGACGAAGTCGATGTTGGTGGCGGCGTCGTCGCGTCGGACAATCGACGAGACGGTCGGGTTCGTCACCCTCCTCGCGCAAGCGCACGCGGCGGGGCTGGAGCCGGATATGCCGCTGGTGTTCGCCGGGCGTGGCATGGATCGGGTGGCATTGCCGACCTACGCGTTCCAGCATCGGCGCTATTGGGTGCAGCCACAGGCAGGAGTCGTGACCGGAACATTCGGGCATCCGCTGTTGGCGAATGCGGTGCCGGTAGCGGGCAGGGACGAGTGGTTGTTCACCGGGCGGTTGTCGCTGCGGACGCAACCGTGGATCGCCGACCACGCGGTATTCGGTTCGGTGTTGTTGCCCGGGACGGCGTTCGCGGAATTGGCGTTGAGCGCGGGCGTACGACTGCGGGTGGACGTCATCGAGGAACTGCTACTCGAATCCCCACTGGTACTGGCCGACGGTATCGAGATCGATCTGCAGTTGAGTGTCGCCGCACCCGATGAGGAGGGACGGCGCGCCTTCGCGATCTACTCCCGCCCCGCCGCCGACGGGGACTCGGCCGCGGAGCATCCGTGGGTGCTGCACGCGAGGGGTGTGCTGACCGCTGCCGCCGGCGTCGCCCCGGTGTGGGACGAGCGGAGCTGGCCCCCGGCCGGTGCGGTGCCGTCGAGCGATGCGTCCTTCTACGATCGATTGGCGCAGCGCGGTTTTGAGTACGGCCCCGTATTCCAGGGTGTGACCGCGGTGTGGACTCGCGGCGAGCAGACCTTCGCCGAAGTCTCACTCGACGACTCGGTGAGCGGTTCGGCCTCGGCGTTCGCCGTGCATCCGGCACTGCTCGACGCCTGTCTGCACGTGGCGATCGACGGCCTTTCCGACGACCTGGCCGCCGGGCAGGTGCCGTTGCCCTTCTCGTTCGCGGGAGTGCGGCTGTGGCGTTCCGGTGCCGGGGCGGTGCGTGTGCGGGTGGTCCGCGACGGCAGCGGGCAGATCGGAATGGTCGTCGTCGACGACACCGGTTCGGTCGTGCTGACAATCGATGCCGTGACCGCGCGCCCGGTCGATGTCCGGGCCTTGACCGCGAACTCGGCTCGCCGTGCGGCGCCGCTGCATCTGCGATGGGTTCGCGCGGATCGGGCTGCCGCCACCGCCACCGTCATGGCTACAGTCGGGTCGGCGAGGGTGTCCGGGATCGACCGGCATTATCGTGACATCGCGGAATTGGCTGCGGCCGAGGAGATTCCGGATCTGGTCGTCTACTCGCTCGCCGACGGGGTCGCTACCGCGTCCTCCGGCGCGCGTGCCGCCGAGGTGCGGGCTTCGGTTCACACGGTCTGGACGATACTGCGGTCGTGGTTGTCGAACGAGCGGCTGGCCGATGCTCGTCTGGTGGTGGTGACCCGCGGTGCGACGGCCGTGGCGGACGAGCCGGTCGATGTCGCCGCCGCCGCGGTGGCAGGCATGGTCCGCACCGCACAGTCCGAACATCCCGGCCGGATCGCGCTACTCGATCACGACGGCATGGTGGACGCCGATGTCGTGCGCGCTGCCGTCGAATCGGATCGGGGACAGACAACGGTCCGCGACTCGCAGATGTTCGTACCGCGACTGTCCGGCGGTGCGGTCACCGACGAACCGCAGTCGCTCGACCGGGGTGCGATGTTCGGGCACGGCACGGTATTGATCACCGGCGGCACCAGTGGTCTGGGTGCGGTCCTGGCCAGGCATCTGGTGGCGACGCACGGTGTCGAGCACCTGCTGCTGGTGTCGCGCCGGGGTGAAGCGGCCCCGGGCGTCGCGGACCTGGTGTCCGAATTGACCGCCCTGGGAGCCGAAACGCGTGTTGCCGCATGCGATGTCGGTGATCGCGCCGATGTCGCTGCGGTGCTCGATTCGATCGCGCCCGAACATCGATTGACGGCGGTGATTCATTCCGCGGGTGTGGTCGACGACGCCACGCTCGAGAAACTGACCGCCGGGCAGATCGACCGTGTACTCGCGCCCAAGGTCGACGGTGCCCTGCACCTGGACGAGCTGACCCGGGGATACGACCTGTCGGCCTTCATCATGTTCTCCTCCGTCGCATCGACATTCGGTGCGCCCGGACAGGGCAACTACGCGGCGGCGAACTCGTTCCTCGACGGACTCGCTCTCGCCCGCCGCGCCCAGAGGCTGCCCGCGCTCTCGCTGGCGTGGGGACCGTGGAACCAAGACGTCGGTATGACCGGCGCGATGGACCGAACCGCGCTGACGCGGTGGGAACGACTGGGCATCAAGGTGCTCGGCATCGACGACGGGACCGCACTGTTCGACGCCGCGATCGCCTCGAACGAACCGGTGGCCGCCTGTGTCGAATTCGACAGGGCGGCACTGGCGGCGCAAGCCCGGACCGGGCTGTTGCCCGAGGTGCTCGAGAGCCTGGTACCCGCTCGAGCGCGTCGAGTGCCGGGCGCCAACACCGGCCGGTTCGCCGCACGGGTGTCCGCCGCGCCGGAGGATCAGCGAGATGAGCTGATACTCGAATTCGTGCGGGAACTCGCCGCGGCGGTTCTGGGACATCCGTCGGCCGCGGCCGTCGATCCCGAAATCCCGTTCAACGAACTGGGATTCGATTCGCTCGGGGGTGTCGAGTTGCGGAACCGGCTCGCCGAGGAGACAGCGATGAAACTACCGTCGACCCTGGTGTTCGATTACCCGACCGCCGCCGCGGTAGCGAAGCTGCTGGGGTCGCGCTGGGCGGCCACATCGACCACATCGGCGGTCGACGACCAGATCGACTCGCTGCAATCGCTGTTCGCGACCATGACGTCGGATCGGGACAAGGCACGTCTGGCCGAGCGGATCCGCTCGCTGCTGACCGAAGCACTCCACGACGGCGAATCCTCGGCCGGAAGCGATCGCGCCGCCGTCGAGGCGGCCAGTGCCGACGAACTCTTCGCACTCATCGACCAGCAGATTTCGACTCAGTGAGGAATGCCGTGACACGTAATGAGGTGACCGCATCCGCCGATCACGACGCAACGTCGCGTGGTCGGTGGCGGATCCTGGCCGTGGTGTGCATCGGCCCGATGATGGCTTTCGTCAATGTCTCCTCCACGCTCGGAGGGCTCGCCACCATCCAGGCCGATCTGCACCCCTCGTCGTCGATGGCCGTCTGGGTCGCCAGTGCCTACAGCCTGGTCGTGGCCAGTCTGGTGCTCGGCAGCGGGACCGTCGGGGATCTCATCGGCCGGCGGCTGATCTTCGCCACCGGCGCGGCCGTCTTCGCGGCGGGCAGTGCTGTGGCATTCGCCGCGCACAACACGGTCGTATTGATTGCCGCCCAGGCCATCATGGGAATCGGCGGCGCGATGGTGTTGCCCACGAGCCTGGCCATCATCAGCCACACCTTCACCGATATGCGCGAACGCACCGAGGCCGTTAGTATCTGGGCCGGAAGTTCCGGAATCGGCCTGGCGATCGGTCCGCTGGGAGCGGGGGTGCTGGCGGGTGCGTTCTCCTGGCATGCGATCTACCTGATCAATGTCGTACTCGGTGTGGTTGCCCTTCTCGGCGCGGTGACACTGATTCGTGAGAGCAGACTCCCCACCCGGGCACTCGATCCCGTCGGGATGGTGCTGGGCACCCTCGCCATCGCGGCACTGACCTATGCGGTGATCGAAGGCGGCTCACTGGGATACACCGAGGTCCGCATCCTGTGTGCCTACGCTGTGCTGGCCGTGTCACTGGTGGCGTTCATCCGGTACGAAGCCCGCCATCCCGATCCCATGCTGGACGTGAAGCTCTTCCGGTCCGGATCCTTCAGCGCCGTGATGGGTACGGCCGCGGTCACCCTGCTCGGATTCACCGGCACCGCGCTGGTCACCGTGCTCTACCTGCAGCACGTGCAGGGAACCACGGTCCTCGCCGCCGCCGTGCGGCTCCTGGTGATGTTCGGCCCCTTCGTCCTCATCAGCGCCGTCGCCGCCCGTATCGTGCATCGCATCGGGTTCACGACGATGCTCACACTCGGCCTCGTCGTCATGGCCGCCGGCATCTTCGCGCTCCTCGCCAGTCCACCCGGTACCGGGTTCGGCCGGATCTGGCCCGGACTACTGCTCGCCGGTATCGGCAGCGGCATGCTCATCGCACCCGCTACCGCGGCGGCGGTCAACAGCGTCGCACCACACCAGGCAGGTATGGCCAGCGCCACGGTCAACTTGTTCCGCCAGGTCGGCAATGTACTGGGTGCCAGCGTTCTGGGCACCATCCTGACGACGCGGTTCGCCGACAACCTCCGCGACGAACTCCGTGCTGCCGACCTGCCTCGGCCGCTCACCGACGCCGTCGTGTCCGCCACCACAGCGGGCGAGCACAGCTCTGCCCTCCCGCCCGCCGTCGCCGGACCGGTCCGCAATGCCATCCAGCACGCGTTCACCGACGCCACCCATCTCGCCCTCACCGTCGCCGGCGTCGCGCTGCTGATCACCGCGGTCCCGGTCGCGATATTCGTTCGCCGGCAACCCGGCACATTCGAGACCGCCACGGCCCCAACGACTTCGGAACTCGACCCCGCATAGGACGGACGTGCCGGTCGTCACTCGTCGGATGTGCTCACCGGAAGCGGGTCGGTCCAACGGCCGACGGCTCGGGCCAGGCCCCAGAGTAGAACTCGATGATGTCTGCCCGCGAGGCTCTCTCCGAACACAGTGTCGGGCGGGCAGGTTATCGGCCCGGTAGCACGATCGGTTTGATCGAGCCGCGATCGTCCCGGCCGCTGGTCAGTGCCGTGGCCACCTGCTCGAGGTCGAAGCGTCCGGTGACCAGGCGGTCGAGATCGACTCGCCCAGTGGCGGCGAGTTCGATCGCGGTCGGCCAGGTGTTCGCGTAGCGGAATGTTCCGGTCAGCTCCAGTTCGTGTTCCTGCAGGTAGGGCAGGGGGAGCGGAATATCGTCGCCGCCCATGCCGACGAGCACCACCCGTCCGGCCCTGGCAACAGTGCGCACCGCTTCACCGATTGCCCGGGGGTGTCCGGAGCACTCCAGGAGGACGTTCGGTTCGAATCCGATGTCGCGCAGTGGAGTACGGCCGACGTCCACCGCTCGTGTGCAGCCCAATTCGATAGCCAGTGCCAGCCGCTGCGGGTTCACATCGGTGATCACGACCTCGGACGCGCCGAAAGCCAGCGCGGCCTGCGCGGTGACGAGCCCGACTGGACCCGCGCCGCTAACCAGCACGCGGTCGCCCGCAGCAACCCGTCCTTTGCGGCATGCCCACACGCCGACCGATAACGGTTCGAGCAGCGCGGCCGCCTCGTCGGTCAGCGAATCCGGGACCGGATGCGCAAATTCCTGGTGCAGCACCACGTATTCGCAGAATGCGCCATCGATCGGAGGTGTGCCGAAAAACCGCATGTTCGGGCACAGGTTGTATCGGCCCGCTCGGCATTGGCGGCAGGTGAAGTCCGGTACCCCGGGCTCGAGCGATACTCGTTGCCCGAGTTGATGATGTCGCGTGCCGACGCCGAATCCGACCACCACCCCGGAGACCTCGTGGCCGAGCACCAGCGGTTGCCCGACGATGTGGTCGCCGATCCGGCCGTGCTCGAAGTAGTGCACGTCGGAGCCGCACACGCCGACCGCGCTGACCTCGATGAGTACTTCGGCCGGACCAGGCTCGGGCACAGCACGTTCCTCGATCGCGATCTTTCCGACGGCTTCCAGGACCGCTGAGCGCATACTGTCACTGCCTTTCGTCGCGTGCCAACTCGGCCACCGTCGCCTGGGCGCCACGAGCGTGCAGTGCACGCAGTGCCGTGACATAGGCGTCGAGGAATCGGGGTCGGTCGATCAGATCGCCGAATACTGTTCTGTCGCTGAGAAATGCGGTGGGGTCGTCGCGCTGGCGGCGGGCCAGCGGTATCAGCTGGTCGCCGAGCCGGTCGATGACCTCGATCGGCTCGCCGTGCTCGTCGACGCCTTCGGCATAGCGCGCCCAACCGGCGACGATCGTCGCGGCACAGTCGATCTCGCCGGATCCGTCGAGAGTATCGAGCTGCTGACGGATGACCGGCAGCAGCCATTTCGGGATGCGGTCCGATGATTCGGCGCACAGTCTGGCGATGGTGTCGCCGATCGCGGGGTTGGAAAACCGTGCGATGAGGGTGTGTTTGTAGCGGTCGAGGTCGACGCCGGGCACCGGGCGCAGGGTGGGTGTTGCCTCATGGTCCATGTAGCGCAACAGGAATCGGCGGAAGTCCGGATCCTGGGCCGCTTCGTGCACGAGGCGGTAGCCGCTCAGATATCCCAGATAGGCGAGTGCCTGGTGGCTGGCGTTGAGCAAGCGCAGTTTCATCAGCTCATACGGTGCGACGTCGGCGACGAGCTGCACCCCGACATCATCGAAGTCGGGACGGCCGAGGGTGAACATATCCTCCAGCACCCATTGGGTGTACGGCTCGGTCACCACCGGCCACCGATCCTCCAGGCCATAGCGGCGCGAGAGCTCGGTGGACGCGTCGGCGGGTGTCACCGGCGTGATGCGGTCGACCATCGAGTTGGGGAACCGCACCGCATGTTCGACCCAATCACCGAGCTCGCGATCACGCAGTCGCGCGAACGCCCCGAAGGTGGTTCGCGCGATGTGCCCGTTGCCCTCGATGTTGTCGCACGACATGACGGTGAACGGCGCGATGTCCCGTGCCCGGCGGCGCACCAGCGCCTCGGTCACGAGTCCGAATACGGTGCGGGGCGAACCGTCCGGCGCGAGATCGCCCAGAATCGCCGGATTCGCAGCGTCGAATTCGCCGGTGGTCGCGGAGAAGTTGTATCCGCCCTCGGTGATGGTCAGTGAGACGATCCGGGTTGCCGGATCGGCCAGCTTCTCGATTACCGCTTCGGGATCGTCTGGCGCATAAAGGTATTCGATGATCGAGCCGATTACGCGGGTCCGCCAGGTGCCGTCCGGTTCGGTGACCGACAGGGTGTACAGGCCATCCTGCGCCGCCAGCACATCGCGCATGCGCCGATCGGCGGGCAGCACTCCGACTCCGCAGATACCCCAGTCGGTCGCACCGCCCTGTTCCAGTAGCCGATCGATGTACATCGCCTGATGGGCGCGGTGGAACCCGCCGACGCCGAAATGGACTATCCCGGTGCGGATCTGGGTGCGGTCGTAGGTCGGCACCGAAATGTCCGGGGCGAGCCGATCGACCGTGTCGGCACGTAACGCCATGGTTGTGGCCCCGTTCATAACGATCCCTCGACTGTTGTGTACGTCACACTACGAATGGTAGCCTCTTGAACAATAGTTCACCTACTGAGCAGATGATCACACCGCGATGAGGAGCACAGTGGCTACCGAAGCGTCCCGTCCGGGAAATCCGGACGATGTCCGGTTGGCGTTGCGGGCTGCGCAGCTCTATCACCTCGAAGGCGCCACCCAGGCGGAAATCGCCGCAAAGCTAGGTGTTTCCCGCCCAACCGCAGGGCGGCTCATCGCCCGCGCGCGGGCGCAGGGGCTGGTGCGCATCGAGATCAATGTCCCCGACGAGCTGCGCTCGGCTGTGCATGCCGATATCGAGAGCGAACTAGAGGCGAGGTTCGGGCTGACCGAAGCGGTCGTGCTCGGTGAAGTGCCCGATCGATCCCAGGCGAGCCTGCTTCCGTTCGGCCGCGCGGCGGTCGGTGTCCTGAACCGTCGACTGCGGCCGACGGACACCCTCGGATTCACCTGGGGCCCGGACACCATCGCGGTGGCGCATGAGCTGTGGACGAAGTCGGCGCGGTGCGCGACCGTTGTCCAGCTCGACGGTTCGATGACCTCGGGTGACTACCAGACCGGCGTCGACTACACACTCGGCCGCTGCGCTGTTCAACTGCAGGCCACCCCGGTTCGGTTGCACGCACCGCTCTACGCGGATCCGGCGACCGTGACCGCGCTGGAACACGATTCACTACTCGGGCGCGCCATGTCTTTGGGGCGAGATGCCGACGTCATGATGTTCGGTGTCGGGCCGGTCTCCACCGCCACCACTTTGTTCGAGGGCAGCTATCTCGACACCGCGATCCTCGACGAACTGGGCGAACTGGGCGCGGTCGGGGAAATCGGCGGCCGATTCTTCCGCGCCGACGGCAGCGATGTCGCGGGATCCCTTGCCGCACGCACGGTTTCGGTCGGACTCGATGCCATCCGGGCCTGCCCGACCTCGCTGCTGATTTCCGGCGGAGAGTCCAAGCACGAAGCCGTCCTCGGTGCGCTGCGGGGCGGACTGGCCACCATTCTCGTCACCGATATCGAGTGCGCGCGGTGGCTGCTGGAAAAGAAGGAGAATTCTGGCCGATGAATGGACACCATGCGAAGGCCGCTGCGGCACTGGCTCTCGCGGCCGTTATGGGGGTGGGCGGCTGCGCGGGCGCCGGATCGTTCACCTCCGGCGGCGACACCGTCACTATCGCGATGGTTTCGAACTCACAGATGCAGGACGCCATCGCCCTATCCGGTGAGTTCGAACGCGAAAATCCCGGGATCGAACTCAAATTCGTCTCGCTGTCGGAGAATCAGGCCCGCGCCAAGATCACCGCCTCGGTCGCCACCCACGGTGGTGAATTCGATGTGGTGATGATCAGCAACTACGAGACACCGCAGTGGGCCAAGAACGGCTGGCTGGTCGACCTGTCGAATTACCAGCGCGAGACGCCCGGCTACGACGCGCGAGATTTCATTCCGTCCCTGCAGAAGTCCCTGTCCTACCAGGGTGATATGTACTCCGTGCCGTTCTACGGAGAATCCTCGTTCCTGATGTACCGCAAGGATCTGTTCGAACAGGCGGGGCTGACTATGCCCGCCGAACCGACCTGGGATCAAATCGCCCAGGCCGCCGCAAAACTCGATGATCCCGCCGGCGGTCGCTCCGGTATCTGCCTGCGCGGTAAACCCGGCTGGGGTGAATCGCTCGCACCGTTGAATACCGTGATCAACACTTTCGGCGGACGCTGGTTCGATGAGAACTGGCACGCCCAGCTCAACAGTCCCGAAGTGGTTCGTGCCGTCGAGTTCTACATCGACCTGGTGCGCGAACATGGTGAACCCGGTGCGGCCGCCAGCGGATTCAGCGAATGCGCCACGCAGCTCTCCCAGGGCAACACCGCCATGTGGTACGACGCGACCTCGGCGGTCTCGGTGCTGGAAGATCCCGCATCCAGCAAGGTGGTCGGCAAGATCGGGTACGCGCCGGCACCGGTCATGCAGAAGCCGAACTCGGGCTGGCTGTACACCTGGTCGCTGGGTATTCCCACATCCAGTGAAAAACCCGACGCGGCCTGGAAATTCATCTCATGGATGACCGGTAAGCCCTACATCCAGATGGTCGGCGAGAAACTCGGCTGGTCACACGTGCCACCGGGCAGCCGGATGTCGACCTATCAGATTCCCGAATACGCCGCGGCGTCGAAGGCATACGGACCGTTGACACTCTCGTCGATGCAGGGGGCCGATCCAGAACATGCCACCGTGTCGCCAGTGCCCTATACCGGAATTCAGTTCCTCGCCATTCCGGAGTTTCAGGACCTCGGAACCAGAGTAAGCCAGCAGATCAGTGCCGCCGTCGCAGGTCGGATCAGCGTCCATGACGCACTCGACCAGGCCCAGCAATATGCCGACGCAGTCGGCCGGTCGTATCGAGAGAACCAGTAGTCATGTCTGAAACCACCACAGCGCCAGCGGCTTCCGAACCGACTACGGAAGAAGCGCCACCGCCGATCCGCGCGCGGCGCGACCGGCTCGCACGAGCCGAAGGCTGGCGCAGGCGCGGTCCGCTGCTACCCGCCCTGATCTTCATGGTTGTGGTCACCCAGGTGCCGTTCGTCTTCACGTTGTACTACTCGACGCAATCGTGGAACCTGGTCCGGCCGGGCTCGCGCCATTTCATCGGATTACAGAACTACGCGGATGTCTTCCGCGACAGCCAGTTCCGGCAGGTGGCGCTCAACACCGTCATCATGATCGTCGGTACCGTCATCATCTCGGTGATCCTCGGACTCCTGCTGGCACTGCTGCTCGATCGCGCGTTCTTCGGCCGCGGCATCGTCCGCACCCTGCTGATCACACCGTTTCTGGTGACTCCTGTCGCGGCGGCATTGATCTGGAAGACCACCATGCTGGATCCGGTGTTCGGGCTGGTGAATTTCCTATTGAAACCGTTCGGCGCCGGCCAGATCGACTGGGTGAGCAAGTATCCGCTGCCTGCGGTGATGGCGGACCTGGTATGGCAGTGGACGCCGTTCATGATGCTGCTGATCCTGGCCGGGCTGCAATCGATGCCGCGCGATATCACGGAGGCCGCCCGCGTCGACGGCGCGAACTCACTGCAGATCTTTCGTGAGCTCACCCTCCCGCATCTGCGCCGGTTCATCGAACTGGGGGCTGTGCTGGGGGCGATTTACTTGGTCAACACCTTCGACGCGGTGTACATGATGACCTCGGGTGGGCCGGGCATCGCCAGCTCCAACCTGCCCTTCTATATCTATCAGCGCGCTTTCCTCGGTTTCGATATCGGTCAGGCCGCGGCGATGGGGGTCGTCACCGTCATCGCCACCACCATCGTCGCGACGTTCGCGCTGCGACTGCTGTTCAAGTCCTTCACCGGAAAAGAGGAAGCCGCATGAACGCGCCTGCGCTCGCCGACAAACCCGCTGCGGCACAGCAGATTCCGATACGTCGTCGGCACAACCGCGCCGGAATGCTCTGGGGTGCGCTGGCCTGGGTGATCGGCATCGGAATGTTCTTCCCTGTGCTGTGGATGGTGCTGACCGCATTCAAACAAGAGGGCGACGCCTACACCGATCCGCCGAAGCTATTCTTCACCCCGACCCTGGATCAGTTCTCCGCGGTCCTCGACAGCGGTATCGGCACCACGCTGCTGAATTCCACCTTCGCCACCGGGATGTCGACGATTCTCGTGCTGGCCCTGGGAATTCCGGCGGCATTCGCGCTGTCGCTACGTCCGGTGCGCAATACCCGCGACGCGCTGATGTTCTTCATCGGCACCAAGATGCTGCCGATCGTGGCGGCGATCGTGCCGCTATATGTGATCGTCGGCAATATCGGGCTGTTGGACAACATTTGGGCACTCGTAATCCTGTACACCGCGATGAATCTGCCCATCGCGGTATGGATGATGCGATCGTTCTTCCTGGAGGTGCCCGGCGAGCTGCTCGAGGCCGCGAGTATGGACGGTGCCAGTCTGTGGACCGCGGTGCGCGAGGTGATCCTGCCGCTGGTCTCGCCCGGCATAGCCGCTACCGCACTGATCTGTGTCATCTTCTCCTGGAACGAATTCTTCTTCGCGGTGAACCTGACCGCGGTACAGGCACAGACGATTCCGGTGTTCCTGGTCGGTTTCATCACCGGCGAAGGCCTGTACTGGGCGCGACTGTCCGCGGCCGCGGTGCTCAGCGCCCTGCCCGTCGTCCTCGCCGGCTGGCTCGCACAGAACAAGCTGGTGCGTGGCCTGTCCTTCGGCGCCATCAAGTAAGGAAAACCCATGGCCACAATCCATTACGACTCCGCATCATGTGTGTATCCGGGCGCGGATACGCTCGCGGTCGACTCCCTCGACCTCGATATCGCCGACGGCGAGTTCATCGTCCTGGTCGGGCCGTCGGGCTCGGGCAAATCCACCGCATTGCGTATGCTCGCCGGCCTCGAGGAGATCGACGGCGGCTCCATCCGAATCGACGGCCAGGACATGGTCGGTGTGTCTTCCAAGGACCGCGATATCGCCATGGTGTTCCAAAACTACGCGCTGTACCCGAACAAAACCGTCGGAGAAAATATGGGTTTCGCGCTCAAGATGATGAAAGTGCCGGTGGCCGAACGCAAACGCCGGGTCGCCGAGGCCGCCGAACTGCTCGGTCTCACGCCGTACCTGGACCGTAAACCGGCGAAGCTGTCGGGCGGGCAACGGCAACGGGTGGCGATGGGGCGCGCCATCGTGCGCGAGCCGCGGGTATTCTGCATGGACGAGCCCCTGAGCAACCTCGACGCCAAATTGCGCGTACAGACCCGCACCCAGATCGCCGCGCTGCAGCGGCGGTTGGGCACAACCACCGTTTACGTCACCCATGACCAGGTAGAGGCCATGACCATGGGGGATCGGGTGGCGGTGCTCCGCGACGGCCGGTTGCAACAGTTCAGCACCCCCGCCGAGCTCTACGACCGGCCCACGAACGCGTTCGTCGCCGGGTTCATCGGATCACCATCGATGAACCTGTTCCGGGTGCCCCTCACCGCCGGCGGCGTCGACATCGCAGGTACCACAATGCAATTACCGCGCGAGCAGATGACCCGCCTCGCCGAAGCGGGCGTGGACACCGTGACAATCGGCATCCGGCCCGAACAGCTCGAACTCAGCCGCGACGGAACAGGTTTCACCGTCACCGTGGAACTCGTAGAGGAACTCGGTAGCGAATCGTATGTATATGCGCGCGTATCGGGTGCGCCGGTCACTGGCCTCGACGGAGAACCGTTCACCTTTGTCGCCCGTTCGGCGAGCCGGGCCCCGGCCAAACTCGCCGAAACGGTAACACTCCAAGTCAACGACCCCAACGCAGTACATCTGTTCCATCCGGTGAACGGAACGCGAATCGCGTCCTGATCGGCACAAGGATGACCACACCGGTGATCACAGTGATTGGCGAAGCGCTGCTGGACCTCATCGCCGAGTCGGATGCGCAGGTCTTCGCATCTCGTCCTGGCGGCAGCCCGGCGAACGTCGCGGTCGGACTGGCACGTCTTGGAGCGCAGGTCATCCTGGCCACCCAACTGGTGGACGACCTGCCCGGTCGCATTGTCGGAAAGCATTTGCGGGCAAACCATGTGGTTGTCCAACGCTTGCCCGCCCAGTCGTCGGCGACCAGCATCGCCCTCGCCGCGTTGGACGACGACGGTGGCGCCACCTACGACTTCCGGATCGCCTGGGATGTCACCGAACCGCCGCGAATCCTGCCGGATTGCCTATGCCTGCACACCGGATCGATCGCAACCGCCGTATACCCCGGAGCTGCCGTCGTCGAAGACCTGATGCGGAAACAGCAAAGGAGTGGTTCGGTGACGATATCGCTGGACCCGAACATTCGGCCTTCCCTACTGGGATCAGTCGACGGCGAACGAGCCAGGGTCGAGCGCCAAGTCGGCCTTGCCGACATCGTCAAGGTCAGCGCGGAAGATCTGCGATGGATATATCCGGGCGCGGACCCGCGCGCCGTAGCGCGGGACTGGCTCGCCAGGGGGCCGGCGCTCGTTGTGGTTACCCTCGGCGCCGACGGCGCTTACGCCCTGACTCCCCAATTGGCGGTGACGCGGGTTGCCCCGCAGATCACCGTAGTGGACACCGTCGGCGCGGGCGACGCCTTCACAGCGGGCCTTCTCACCGCAGTCGGCGGGGTCGGGCTACTGGGTAGATCCCGCCGAGAGCAGTTGGCGGCCATTACCCGGTCCGGGTTGGACGAAGTTCTGGATTTCGCGATCGCAGTGGGCAGTGCGACCTGTAGCAGTCGAGGAGCAGACCCGCCGCATTGGAGGTGGGCGGGGAACCGGCATTTCGGGCCGCGTGCTGGTCGCGATTTCTGAGCGGAATCATGGCTGCATGCACCGGTGTGCGTAAGAATGGGTCTCATTCGAGTGTTCAGCTCATAGTGAGCAGGAACAGACCGTCCTTGCGCCGCGATGCTGTGGTGCGGTGGTGTCGAGTTCGGATTGGTTTGTGTTCGAGCGGGATTGGAATTTCCCGAGGAGGCTGGAGTGGACAACTCAATCCGGGGTTTCCCGGCGGAGGGCGTTCTGCCCTTCTGCTGTAGCTCGGACGGGCTTTGGCTCGGCGAGCGGACGGCCACCCGAAAAGATGAAGATGAGTTCGGAATCGAGTTTCGAACGACCAGGTAGAGCCATGTATCGGACTGGTGAGCGACTATGCCGCAGCTCCGTCAATGTGCCATGTGTCACAGACTCTATCTGCTGTGACGTATTGACCATCGCCCATCCGTCCAGCATGGTGGCGGGAGGTTAACAAGCGCTCAGTAACTTGCGTGAAAGGTTCACAGTCATGCCCGAAGCCGTCATCGTCTCTGTCGCCCGGTCACCGATCGGTCGCGCCGGCAAGGGGTCGTTGCGAGAGCTCCGGCCCGACGACTTGGCGGCGCAGATCGTGCAGGCCGCGCTGGCGAAAGTGCCGGCCCTCGGTCCGAACGACATCGACGATCTGATGCTCGGTTGTGGACAGCCCGCCGGTGAGTCGGGATTCAATCTCGGGCGAGTGGTCGCGATTCTGGCGGGCCTGGATCGGGTGCCTGGCACCACGGTCAACCGGTACTGCTCGTCGAGTTTGCAGACAACCCGGATGGCATTGCACGCGATTCGCGCCGGAGAGGGCGATGTCTTCATTTCCGCCGGTGTGGAAACAGTGAGCCGCTACGTCAAGGGCAATGCTGACGGCCTGCCCGACACCGAGAACCCGATGTTCGCCGACGCTGTCGGCCGGACCGCGAAATTCGCTGCAGGAGGCGAGTTCTGGACCGACCCGCGCACGGAGGGTCTGCTGCCCGACGTCTATATCGCGATGGGGCAGACCGCCGAGAACGTGGCGCAGCTGTGCGGTGTGACCCGTGCCGAACAGGACGCTTTCGGTGTGCGCAGTCAGAATCTCGCCGAGGCCGCTCTCGCCAACGGGTTCTGGGCGCGTGACATCACTGCGATCACCCTGCCCAACGGCAGCGTTGTCGCCAAGGACGATGGCCCGCGGCCCGGAGTCACCCTGGACAAGGTCGCCGAACTGAAGCCGGTATTCCGGCCCGACGGGACGGTGACGGCCGCCAACTGCTGTCCGCTCAATGACGGTGCCGCCGCGGTCGTGATCATGTCCGACACCAAGGCCGCCGAGCTGGGGCTGACGCCGCTGGCTCGGATCATTGCGACCGGAGTCAGCGCGCTGTCCCCCGAAATCATGGGCCTGGGGCCGGTGGCGGCGTCCGAGCAGGCGCTGGCTCGCGCCGGGATGACCATCGACGATGTCGACTTGGTCGAAATCAACGAAGCCTTTGCCGCCCAGGTCATTCCCTCGGCACGGGAGTTGGGTGTCGACTTCGACAAGCTCAACATCAATGGCGGCGCGATCGCGGTCGGTCACCCATTCGGCATGACCGGCGCCCGCATCACCAGCACGCTGATCAACTCCCTGCAGTTCCACGACAAGCAGATCGGTTTGGAAACCATGTGCGTCGGTGGCGGTCAGGGCATGGCAATGGTGCTCGAGCGCCTGTCGTAATCGCACGCATTCTGCTGAATCGGCAAAATTTCCGAGAACGACCAATACAAAGGAGTAACCGGTGGCCGATCCGTATGTAGTGGTAGCGACCATGATTGCTGAGCCGGGGCAAGAGGAACTCGTCGAGCAGACCTTGACGACCGCGGCCGCGGCAGTGCACGCCGAACCGGGCTGCCTCATGTACGCGTTGCACCGGAAGACAGGGACAACGGGCCATTTCGTGATGATCGAGAAATGGGCGTCGAAAGAGGCCCTGCGTGCGCACGGTCGAGGCACCGCAATGCGCGAGATCGGGCAAGCGCTGGGCAACGCCCTCACCGGCCCGGCCGAGATCTCGGTCTTCGACCCGCTTCCGGCCGGCGACCCGGAACTCGGCGCTGTCTGACCAGGTCTGTTCTGCGAAGAAGAGGAGTTAACGTGACAACAACCCAGCAGGTGCGGCTCGCGAAACGGCCGTCGGGGCTGCCCGACGCGGACACATGGAACCTGACGACCGAGGAGCTACCCTCGCTGTCCCCTGGCCAGATTCTGGTCAAGGTTGATTTCATCTCCCTCGACCCGGCGATGCGCGGCTGGCTGAACGACGTGCGATCGTATGTGCCGCCGGTCGGTGTCGGAGAGGTCATGCGATCGCTGGATATCGCGACCGTTGTCGAGTCGACGCATCCGGACTTCGCCGTTGGCGACGTCGTCAGCGGTACTTTCGGCGTGACCGAATACGCGATCCATAATGGCCGCGGGGTGCAGAAGGTCGATATGAGTACGGCGGGCGGCCCGACCTGGTTGGGAACGCTCGGAATGCCGGGGATGACAGCTTATTTCGGTTTGCTCGAGGTCGGTGGGCTGCAGGCCGGAGATACGGTGGTGGTTTCCGCGGCAGCGGGTGCCGTCGGCAGCATCGCTGGTCAGATCGCAAAGATCAAGGGCGCGAACGTGATCGGGATCGCGGGCGGCCAAGAGAAATGTCGGATGCTGACCGAGGAACTCGGCTTCGACGTGGCTATCGACTACCGGAACGAGAACGTCCTGCAGCGGCTGCGGGAGGTCGCTGCGGACGGAATCGACGTCTATTTCGACAATGTCGGCGGCGCCATCCTCGATGCCGCGCTTGCCAATCTTCGGCGCGGCGCACGCGTCGTCATCTGTGGTGCGATCTCGGCATACAACGCGGAGAAACTACCTCCGGGACCTTCACGGTATATGTCGCTGCTGGTTCACCGGGCGTCCATGACGGGCTTCGTCGTTTTCGACTATGCGGACCGCTACGGCGAGGCGGTCGCGGAGATCTCCGGTTGGCTGGCCGAAGGCAGGATCAAGAGCAGGGAGCATGTCGTGGACGGCGGTGTCGCCCGCTTCGGTGAAACGCTGAACATGCTGTTCACCGGTGCCAACACCGGCAAACTCGTGCTCACTGTGTAGAGCCATACTGTCCAGGTGACCGATACAGAGGATCTCTCGCGCGCGGACCAGACCCGTGCGCGGCTGCTCGACGCGGCGGTGGTTGCCTTCGCCGAACGCGGCTTCCACGGCTCGACGACCCGCGACATCACATCGATCGCCGGGGTGAGCACGGGGGCGATCTACGTGTACCACCGCTCCAAGGAAGAGTTGCTCTACGAGATCTCGCGCACCGGTCACCTGGACACCCTGGAGCGAATCCGCACTGCCATCGCTTCGGCGCAAGACCCCGCCGACCAACTGATCGCGTTGATGCGGGAATTCACGATCCATCACGCACGCGCCCACACCGTGGCCCGGATCATCAACTATGAGCTCGCCGCGCTGAGCCCAGAACATCAGCAGGAGATCAAGGAAATCCGGCGCGCGATCGAAGGAGAAGTCCGGAGCTTGATCCAGCAAGGTGTCGCCACCGCGGTATTCGAGAACTCGAATTCCCACATGGCCGCGACCGCCCTGCTTTCGCTGGGAATAGATATCGCGCGCTGGTATCACGAGGGTGGCTCCTGGTCACCGGAGGACATCGGCGACTATTACGCGGAGCTTGCGCTACGAATCGTGGGCGGTCGGAAGTCGAGTCCGTCCGAGCGCGGTCCATCGTGAATATCGCAAGGTGATCACATGCAGAGCGACGCCGCAGAATTGCTCGCGCGGATCGCGGGCGGACTGAGCCGACATGCGCTTGGCTTATCCGAACGTTTGACCGAGCAGATGCTCCAGATCGAGCCGGAGCTGCGCGGCGACAGCCGGGTGGAGTCACTTCTGCGCGCCAGCGTCACCGGCAACGTCGTGATCGCGTTGCATATCTACGAACTGGGGCTGGACATCGACGAGATCGATGCGCCGGCGGAGGCGTTGGAGTACGCCCGTCGCATGGCCCAGCGCGGCACCTCGATCACCGCGCTGCTGCGGGCCTACCGCATCGGGCAGCGACTGTTCAACGACCACATGCTCGGTGAGATCACCGCCACGACGAACGACCTGGACCTGGTCACAGCGGCGGTGGCCGAAATGACCGACCGCTCGTTCGCCTATATCGATCGGGTCTCCCAACAGGTTGTGACCGCCTACCAGGACGAGCGGGACCGATGGCTGCAGAACCAGATGGCCGTCCGCACCGCTCGGGTGCGCTCGATCCTGTCCGGGCAGCGTGTCGACCAGGGTGACAGCGAGCGTGCCCTGGGATATCGGCTCGACCGAACCCATTTGGGCCTGGTTGTCTGGTCCGACGCGGGCGTCGATCAACTGCGTGCGGCAAAACAAGTGGCGACGACAATCGCCGAGCAGGTGTCCTGCCAAGGACAACCTCTGTTGATCCCGGCCGACGAATCGACCCTGTGGGCGTGGCTTCCGCAACCGGAACTCGAAGTGGATCCCGCCGCGGTGAGTGCTCCGCGGGCGACATGGGTGACGGTGGGGAGACCTGCCGCCGGGTTGGAGGGCTTCCGACTGACCCATCGTCAGGCGACACAAGCACAGGCGGTCGCGATGTCCGCACCGGCACCGCAGCGTGCCTCGGTGTCGTGTTCGGCACAGGTTGGGCCGATCGCGCTGATGTGCTCGGATCTGGCCGCCACGCGAGCGTGGATCAGCGAAATCCTTGGGTCGCTGGCGCGTGACGACGATGCCACGGCACAGCTGCGCGAGACCGCGCGTGTCTTCCTGGAAACCAACGGCAGCTTCCAGACAACCGCTGAGCGGCTGGTACTGCACCGCAATACGGTCCAGTACCGGATCCGCAAGGCGGAGGCGGTACTGGGGCATTCACTGCGGGAGGGCCGGCTGGACGTCGAGGTCGCCCTGCTGGCCTGCCGATGGCTGGGGTCGACAGTGCTGCAGCCCGTGGGCGACTGAGTCATCCGTCGTGCGGTGCGCACGATCACTCCGGCCATCTTCATGCGCTCGCGATATGGTCCAGGTCACATCACCTTCCTAACGTGGCATGCACGCCAGCGAGCTGCTGCGTTAGCAAGGAGATCGACATGCATTTCGCCGCCCTCCCGGATGTCCGCGCCGGGATTTTCCCCACCAAACCCTGTCTTGCCGACGACGACCTGGGGCGGATCAGCAACGCGGAGTTCCTCGACCTCGTGCAGAAGTACGCCGATCGGCTGTCGCAGGCGGGGATCGGTGTCGGCGATGTTGTCGCCGTAATGCTGCCCAACCGGCTCGAATTGATCGTGGCAATGTTCGCGACCTGGCGGCTGGGTGCCGCGGCGACGCCGATCGCCCCGTCACTGACCCCGGCCGAGGTCCAATATCAGCTGACCGATTCCCGCGCTCGCGTACTGGTCTGCGTTGATGACGGTGAGTCCGGCAATGTCCATGCACCGCAGCGGCTTTCGGTGCCAGAGTTGGATCGGTACGAAGGCCGCGTCGGTGGTGGGGAGGCGACCGAGTTCTCGAACGACGCGCTGGCGTTGATCATCTACACCAGCGGTACCACCGGACGCCCCAAGGGCGTCGAGCTGACGCACGCGAACATCATGGCGATGGCCGAGACGATGGTCGCGGGCATGCGGCTGACCGCTGATGACCATAGTCTGTTGATTCTGCCGCTGTTCCACGTCAACGGCATCGTGGTCAGCGTGCTGTCGCCGCTGCTCGCCGGCGGCCAGACCACTATCGCGGGCCGGTTCTCGCCGCGGACCTTTTTCGACAGGGTCGAGGCAGCGCGGCCGACCTTTTTCTCGGCGGTGCCCGCCATCTACGCCATGCTGTCGGCGCTGCCGGCCGAGATCCGGCCCGACACCTCCTCGGTCCGGTTCGCCCTGTGCGGTGCGGCTCCGATGCCTGTCGAACTGCTCACCCGGTTCGAGGAGCGCTACGGTGTCCCGATCTACGAGGGCTATGGCCTGTCGGAGGGGACGTGCGCGAGCACGGGCACTCCGCTCGGCGGTGTCCGCAAACCCGGCACCGTCGGTATCGCCCTGCCAGGGCAGGAGATCGCCGTCGTAGACAGCGAGGGCAATTTCCTCGGTGACGGATCGGCGGGCGAGGTCGTGATCAAAGGCCCGACCGTGATGCGGGGATATTTGGGTCGGCCCGAGGAGACGGCGAAGGTGATCGTCGATGGCTGGCTGCACACGGGAGACGTCGGCCGCATCGACGCCGATGGCTACCTCACGCTGGTCGACCGTATCAAGGACATGATCATCCGCGGCGGCGAGAACATCTACCCCAAGGAGATCGAGTCCGCGATCTACACCCATCCTCGGGTGCTGGAGGCCGCCGTGATCGGGCGACCACATTCCATTTACGGCGAAGTACCTGTCGCCTTCGTGTCCTATCGCGATGGGGTCGGGGTCGAGCCGGAACAGATGCTCGATCATCTCCGGAAGTCCTTGGCGGAGTACAAGATTCCCGAAGTAATCGTGACCGTCGACGAGATCCCGAAGAACCCCGTCGGGAAGATCGACAAACGGACTCTGCGCGCCCGCACGGTCGAAGCGCGCCTCTGACACCCCTCGGTTTCCACTCGAAAGAAATTTGCCATGGGATTCACAAAACCGGACCTTCCGGACATCGACTACGCCGAATGGAAGACCCGCCCGCGCGGCGAACGGCTCCGCACCGTCGCGGAACACTGGGTCGAGCACGGCTTCGGCACTCCTTACGCCGTCTACCTGCTCTATGTCGTCAAGTGCGCCCTCTACGTTCTCGGCGCGGCAGCGGTGATCTCGCTGACCCCTGGACTCGGAGCGTTCACCGACATCACCTCATGGTGGACCGAGCCGATCGTCTACCAGAAACTGGTCGTGTGGACCCTGCTATTCGAAATCCTCGGGTTCGGGTGTGGGTTCGGGCCGCTCACTATGCGGTTCCTGCCGCCGATCGGCGGACTGCTGTACTTCCTGCGCCCCGGCACCCTGCGCCTGCCGCCGTGGCCGGGGAAGGTGCCGTTCACCCGAGGTGACGAGCGCGGCATCATCGACGTCGTCCTGTATGCGGTCGTCCTCGGATCCGGCATCTGGGCGCTGCTCGCCCCTGGTCATGGCGCTGCGCCGGTAGCGGGCAGTCACGTAGGCCTGCTCGATCCGACGGTCGTTGTCGCTCTGGTTGTTGCCCTCGGCGTGCTGGGTTTGCGGGACAAGACGGTATTTCTGGCCGCTCGGTCCGAGCACTACCTGTTGATGCTGCTGATGTTCTTCGTCCCGTTCGCCGACATGATGATCGGATTCAAGCTGGTCATGCTGGCACTGTGGTGGGGTGCGGCGACCTCCAAGCTCAACCATCACTTCGGACACGTGGTAGCGGTCATGATGAGCAATAGCCCGGTCATGCGTATCACATGGCTCGAGCGCAAGATGTACCGCGACCCGCCGCAGGACCTGCGCCCGTCCCGGCTCCCGGCCCTGCTGGCCCACGGCGGCACTATCGTGGAATACCTGGTTCCCGCCTACCTGGTCTTCCTCGGCCATGGCGGGCCGCTGACCTGGGCGGCGATCATCTTCATGGCGGTATTCCACCTGCACATCATCTCCACCGTGCCGATGGGCGTGCCGCTGGAATGGAACATCTTCTTCATCTTCAGCCTGTTCTACCTGTTCGGACACTACGGTTACCTCCATGTCTCGGGGCTTCGATCTCCGCTGGTGCTCGCGCTGATCCTGTTCTCCACATTCGTTGTCATCCTCGGACATGTTCGGCCGCAATGGGTTTCGTTCCTGACGTCGATGCGCTACTACGCCGGCAACTGGGCCACCAGCGCCTGGTGTTTCCGCGGGGATGCCGAGCTGAAGCTCGAGCAGCAGGTGACCAAGAGCGCCGCACTACCGGTCGTTCAGTTGACCAAGCTGTACGGCCCGGAGATCGCCGACATCCTGATCCAGAGCGGGATGGGCTGGCGATCGATGCACACCCACGGCCGGGCGCTCAACGGTCTGATCACGCGGGCCGTCGACAACGAAGACGACTACGCCATCCGCGACGGAGAGATTGTCGCCGGACCGATGCTGGGCTGGAACTTCGGTGAAGGACACCTGCACAATGAACAATTGCTGGCAGCGCTGCAGCGTCGCTGCCAGTTCGAGGAAGGCGAGTTGCGCATCGTCGTTCTCGAATCCCAGCCTATCCACCGGCAACGTCAGGCATATCGGATCGTCGATGCCAGGACCGGGGTCATCGAAGAAGGCTACGTGTTGGTCGGGGACATGCTGGCCCGCCAGCCGTGGCCGGAGCCGGGCGATCCGTTCCCCGTCTATCCTCGCCGCCGCGACGACACCCGGGTTCTGCCCTCGGTGCGTGTGCGATGACCACGGCGATCGTCGTCGGCTCCGGGCCGAACGGACTGGCCGCCGCCGTCACGCTGGCCCGGCACGGCGTCGATGTCACTGTGCTCGAGGGTGCGGCCACCATCGGCGGCGGTACCCGCTCCGGTGAGCTCACCCTCCCCGGGCTGCTGCACGACCACTGCTCAATGGCCCACCCCATGGCCGTCGGGTCGCCGTTCTTGACCGGAATCGATGCGGCCCGGTACGGATTGGAATGGGCGTGGCCGGAAATCGACTGCGTGCACCCGCTCGACGACGGAACAGCAGGAGTGCTGTACCAATCCGTCGAGGACACCGCCGCGGGTCTGGGTGCCGACAGCTCGATCTGGCGCCGCCTGTTCGCCGGCCCCGCCGCTGGATACGAGCTGCTGGCGACCGATTTCATGCGACCGCTCCTGCGGATACCGTCATATCCGTTGCGATTGGCACGATTCGGCATCCCCACCCTGATCCCCGCCGCCGCGCTCGGACGGCTGTTCCGGACCGAGCAGGGACGGGCGCTATTCGCCGGGAATATGGCGCACGGCTGGCAACCGCAGCAGCAGATCCTTTCCGCGGCAATCGGTCTCGGCATCACCACCGCTGGTCACCGTTACGGGTGGCCGATCGCGGTGGGCGGCTCCCGTGCCATCGCGGACGCGATGGCGGCCGCATTGACAGATCTGGGTGGAAAGATCGAGGCCGGCTGCTGGGTCGAGTCGCTCGATCAACTGCCGCCAGCCGACCTCGTGATGTTCGATCTGGCCCCGGCGGCGATCGCCGACATAGCCGGAGACCGGCTGCCGTCGCGGGTCTCCCGAGCGTACCGGCGATTCCGGCACGGGCCCGCCGCCTACAAGGTCAGTCTGGCTGTCGAGGGCGGCATCCCGTGGACCAACCCGCACGCCCGCAAAGCGGGAAGCCTGCACGTCTGCGGCAGCGCCGCCGATGTGATCCGTGCCGAACGCGCGATCCATCGAGGCAGGCTGCCCGAGCGGCCCTTCATCGTGGTCGGACAGCAGTACCTCGCAGACCCCGAGCGATCACGTGGAAACCTACGCCCCATAGACCTGTACGCTCATGTGCCACAAGGATATTCGGAGGACGCCACCGACCTATTGCTCGACGCGGTCGAACGGTTCGCACCCGGGTTCCGGGACCGCATCGTCGCGACCACCGTGGTCGGCCCCAGCGCCATGCAGGCTTACAACCCCAACTATGTGGCCGGAGATATCCTCACCGGCAACAAGGACATTCGCCAACTGCTCTTCGGCGGACCACGCATCACCCTGCGCCCCTACCACGTAGCGGACCGGATGTTCATCTGCTCGGCCGCCGTCCCACCAGGGCCGGGAGCGCACGGGATGAGCGGATACAACGCGGCAGCCGCTGCCATGCGAAAGTTCGCCGCCCCCACTGAGACACCTGCCGCCTTCAAACCGGCACCTTGATGCGCTGTCGGCCCCGTCGAAGCCAGCCGCCGAGCGCTGCCTCGGCCGGGATCGGCCACCGATCCGCGATAAACCACATCTCTCCTCGGCGGTGGGTTCGGCGCCGTTGCCACCGCGGCCTGGTCGCGGACTACGGCATCGGGAACGTAACCGTCCGTGTTTGGCGAGTTCCGGTGGTGCGCTCTATGATCGACGCGATGATGATTCTTTCTGATCGCAGATTGGGGGTCCCGTTCGTCCAAGGTGAGTGCTGATGCTCACTGCGAAGACGAATGTGGACGATTCCCGCCTTTCCTTCTGGCCGCGTGTGCGTGAGTTCGCCGTGCCGCCCTCCATGATCGAGACCGCTACCGCTCGGCGACTCGCCGGGGATTGGGCGGGTGCCTGTGCGGCCGCCGGTTTCGATGTCGATGTCGATTTACGTTCTATGGCAAGGGTTTACGGCCGGGAGTTGGCGGCCGAGGTCCGGTCCGATCTCCGGCATTTGGCCCCGGATCTGCTGCGCTGGCACCTGCCGAGGGTTGCTCCGGATGGTTTGCTCCGGCCGGGATTGACGATCACGCTCGCTCGTTATCCCGGTGGCAGAGCAGGTTTCGTGCATTTAGTGGTCCGTACCGCGCCGGCTTGGGCGGATGCCGGGCAGCGGGTCGGCCTCGCGCTGTGGGATGGGCCCGGTACCGCAACCGGCTTACATCCGCATCCCCGGCCGGACCGACGTTTCCGGATGGACCTGCACCGTCACCTCTGGGATGCACGCAGGGCCGATGAGCTGGGGATACGGTGTGGAGCCGAACCGGGCGCCGACCGGTCGGCGCCAGATCCGACGCTGCTGGAGATTGTGCCGTGGGATCGTGGCTACGCCGTTGATCGCTGGGCCGCCGAGGCACGAATCCTACTCGATTCCGAAGGGCGGCAGGAGAGTACGTTCCTTGTGCGGTTGGGTGCCCGGCAACGGGTGATTGCCGAACTGGGGCCTGCTGGCTTGCGCAGTGCGGCGGCATATCCGGCCGGAGCTGTCTCCGCGCTTCCGGTGCTGCCCGACGCCGCGACCTGGCAACCACCCGACCTGGACCTGCTTCGCACCGGCATGATCTCGCTCGATCGACTCCATCCGCTGGTCGCCGCGGCGCTGGTGCCGGACTATTCGCCGAGCGAATCCGTCCGGGGACCAATCCAAGCGGAGCGAACGCACCTGGTGGAATGCGGCGGTGAGCAACATCGAATCGGCTTGGTCGACGGTGCGCTGTCCGCGCTGGACCACGACCGGGGCGAGATCCGGCGCGAGGAGCTCCTGGCCGCCTTGACCGGCACCCCGCTGCCCTGCCTGCAGGCCATCGATCAGGCACATCGCCAACCGGACTGCCTCACAGGTGTTCGCGAACGTCTCGCACATGGCGACGTCGCCGGGGCAATCTGCGTCGTCGAAGGCCTGCTCGGTACCGAAGCGATCCTGCGCGACGGAGCTCTCCGCGACGAACTGACAGCCACCGCGCGACAGCGAATCACTTACGGGCTTTACCGATCCGGCCTGTCCGCATCGCAACTCGCCCCCAACAACCCTGGCGCTCGCCGTCCACGGGATCGCCGCGCGCACCCGCGCAACGCGACGAGCTACTAACCCTGTCAGAACAGTGCGCTCCGCCGCGCGGCGACTGCTTTCCGATCTTGCGACTACACCGCACAGCCGCGCGGCACGACTGCCTAACAGCCCGCGGCGGCGCGACTACTTCCCACCGTCGTTTCCGTTAATCCTCCTACAACACAAGGTGATTCATATGTTTGCTGCTGTCACGGCCGCCGCTGCTCACACCTGCGCGGATCACACTTCCCAGCTCGATATCGCCGCTGATCTACTGACCCTGCTCGGCGAGACCACGACCGAACCGGGCCCCAACACCCAACTGGAGGCCCTCACCTTGGCGGTGGCCGCTGACCTGCCGGTGCTGCTGTGGGGTGAGCCGGGCATCGGTAAGACCGCGGCCCTGACGCAGCTCGCCGAATCCTTGGATCTTCCGCTGACGGTGGTGATCGCGAGCGTGCACGAGCCGTCGGACTTTTCCGGTCTGCCGATCGTCGGCGACGATCCGTCGGAGCACGGTGTTCCGATGGCCCCACCGGACTGGGCGGTGCGGTTGGTCCGGGCGGGCCGGGGGCTGCTGTTCCTCGACGAGCTGTCCACTGCGCCGCCCGCCGTGCAGGCTGCCCTGCTGCGGCTCGTGCTGGAGCGGCGGATCGGCTCACTGAAGCTACCGCCAGGCGTCCGGATCGTGGCGGCAGCCAACCCGCGCTCGTCGGCGGCCGATGGCTGGGAGTTGAGCCCGCCGCTGGCCAATCGGTTCGTGCATCTGCAATGGGTGCACGATCACGATGTGGTCGTGCGCGGTCTCGGCGGCACCTGGCCGCGCGCGACACTGCCGCGGCTCGACCCGGAAAAGCTCACGGAGGCAGTGGCCTTCGCGCGTCGCGCGGTGTGCGTACTGCTCGCCGCACGCCCGAAGCTCGTGCATCAGATGCCGAGCAGTGAAGCGCGCCGGGGTGGTGCCTGGGCTTCGCCTCGCAGTTGGGAGATGACGCTGCGGCTGATCGCATTCGCCACCGCCGCGGGGTCTTCCAGGGATGTGCTGTCGCTGTTGGTTCGGGGCGCGGTCGGGGATGGCCCGGGTTTCGAGCTGCTGACCAGCCTGGACCGGATGGACCTTCCGGACCCCGAGACGCTGCTGGCCGATCCGGCGGGCGCTGAGCTGCCCGAGCGCGGGGATCTGCGCCAGGCCGCGCTCGACGGTGTAGTCGCCGCGGTGCGTAAGCGCCCGGAGCGATCCCGCTGGGATGCGGCGTGGATGCTGCTGGTCAGAGCAATCGAAACCGGTGCGCCGGATCTGGTGGTTGTCCCCGCGACCACACTCGCCACACTGCGCCAGGGAAATTGGGAGGTGCCAGCGTCGATCGAGAAGCTGGCGGGCGTGGTGACGGTGTCGCAGCGCGCCGATCGCGCGGCCGATCTCGTGCGGGTGAGCCGATGACGGTACCGGCAGCGGTTCAGAAACTGGATTCGGAAAAGCTCTTCGCGGCCCGGCTGTACGCCGTCCGAGTCCGGCCTTACCTGGCGACCGCCCTTTTCGCTCTGCACATCGTCGAATCGCGCCGCGTCCCGACGATGAGTGTGGACCGGTATTGGCGCTGCTACGTTTCGCCCGCGTTCGTAGACAGCATGCCCGTCGAGGAATTGGCCGGGGTCTTGGTGCACGAGGTCTCGCACCTGCTGCGCGACCACCACGGCCGTGCTGAGCGCTTCGCCCACGAGCACGAGCTGAGCGGCCCTGGGGAACGGTTGCGTATGAATATCGCCGCGGATTTCGAAATCAACGACGACATCTTCGGCGACGGACTGGTCCGCCCGGAGGGCGCGATCCTGCCCGCCGACATCGACTTGCCCGCAGGCAAACTCATGGAGGAGTACCTGCGGGAGTTCCGGTTCGCAACATACACCCCGGGCATGGCGTGGCTCGATTGCGGCAGTGGCGCCGACGGCCTGGAACGCGAATGGGAGCTGGGGCCGCGCGGCGCGGACGGCCTCAGCGAACAGGAACGCGACGGCGTGCGCTTCCGGGTGGCGCAGGGCATCGTCGGCCGCCCGGGCAACGTGCCCGAAGGATGGCGGCGCTGGGCGCAGGAAGCCTTCCATCCACCGCAGCCCTGGCGCGACCTGCTCGGCGCGGCACTTCGCGCGGCTGTCTCCGCGCCCGGGGTCGGTGAGGACTACACCTATGGCCGACCCGCGCGACGCTCGGCCGGTGTACCCGGTGTCATCCTGCCGAGCCTGCGGCGCACGCCACCTCGCGTCAGCGTGATCATCGATACCTCCGGTTCGGTCAGTGACGCCGAACTCGGCAGCGCCCTACTCGAAGTGACCGCCATCTGCCGCGCGGTGAGCGGTCGCCGCGACCTGGTCACCGTATTGTCCTGCGACGCGGCCGCCCGGATCGCGCACCCGCTGTGCGCGGCCGAGGGCATACCGCTGGTGGGCGGTGGCGGAACCGACCTACGCGCAGGCTTCGCCAAAGCCCTTCGCGCCCAACCCCGGCCGGACGTCGTCGTGGTCCTCACCGACGGTCAGACGCCCTGGCCCGAGACCAAGCCGTGCTGCCGCACCGTCGTGGGCCTGTTCCGCCGGGCCCCTGCATGGAGCGAACGCGATCCCGATTACGTTCCGGACGAACCACCGGCGTGGGCGCGAGTCGTCGAAATCGGCTAGCTGATCACACGGTGCGGAGGTTCGGCCGCAGAGAACTCCGTAGAGGTTTTGTTCTCCGGATCGACGCCCATCTGCGCGCAGCGCGCGTGGGACCGGCACCGCCGCAGCGGTCGAGAAGCCGTGCCGCTGCCTGGTACGGACTCCGGTTGTTCTCCACGAGATTTCAACGTCCGGGTACGTGGCAATGGCCTACTGGGTCGCCGTAGTATTCGCCGAAAATCGGGCGGATATGGCGTAGCAGCAATATAACCGGGGCCAACTACGATTGACGTTGGGCCGTCCTGGTCGCCGCAGGAAAGCGGGTTGGATTCAGCGTCGGACGCGATAACGAATATGCGTAGCCGCAGGCGTATTGATCACCTCGACGATGTCGAGTTCGATCTCCGACGGCAACATGTCGAACAAGCGACGTCCACGACCGAGCAACACCGGAATCACATGGACCTGCAGTTCGTCCAGCACCCCCGCTGTCAACGCCTCACGCACAGTGTAAGCGCCGCCGCGTATCTGCACATTCCGCTCCCCAGCAGCAGCTTTCGCCTGTGCCATCGCGCTTTCGATGCCGTCTCGCACATAGGTCACCAGCGGATAACCCCAGCGAGCGGCCGGTGTAGGCGGGCGATGGCTGGGTACGAAGATCGGTTGGCCGTTGTGATCGCCACCCCAGTGGTCCATCAGCTCCGCGGTCCGCCGGCCCGACAACACCGCACCCGCGGCGTTCCACTCCTCCTGGAACTGGACGAGCGGCCCGGCCGCGTCGGTCTCCTCGGCCCACAGGTGCAATCGCTCACCGCCCTCACCGCCGAGGAAGTCATCGGAATCCGCGATATACCCGTCGAGCGACATCGACATATCCAGCACTGATACAGACATAATTGACTCTTTCGCAGGTTTCGAGAGTGAGCTTCCTACCCGATCAGACGACGGCGGGCCGTGGAATTCATCGCTAACTCGCCGCAGGTTCCGACGACAGACCCGTGTCGCCACGAACCCCAGCCTCCAGCACCCCGACCAACCACCCCGCCCCGCAGCACAACCACGAAGTCACCCCAACAGCAGCGACGCCATATCCGCCCGATTTCGGGCCATTAATACTGGAGCCCCCCTACTTCGACACAGGCCCTGGACGCCCGGATCCCGAACGATGCGGCAGCCGCGGCGCACCAGGCGTGAACCCGCCACCTCGTGGAGCCACCACGGCCGCGAAATCCGCATCGTGTATGGCCCGCTCACGGGCGAAAACCATGGGATGAAATGCCGCCACAACGACCTGATGCACCCCCGGTGAATGAGGTGGCGTGGGGGAAGTTGCCTGAGTTGTTGTGCGTGCTGGTCACCACTCGACTCGACGTGCGGTAGGCAGTAGCACTGGCGCTGCGGTGACGCATGACTGTTCGCCGGTCTCGGGGGTCAGCGTGCCCGGTCGTAGATGAGGGCGACCTCGCCGAGGTCCCCGGTTTCCTGATGTGCGAGCTGCCATTTCGAGGCCGGGAGGCCGTTGTCGAAGAGGCGTTGGCCGCCTCCGGCGATCTCGGGGCAGATGATGAGATAGAGCCGGTCCAGCAGGTCCGCCGCGAGGAGCGGTTTGATGATGCTCGCGCTGCTGTTGACGAGGATGTCACCTTCGCCGGTGGTCTTCAGTTCGGTGACGACGTCGGCGGCTGGGGCGTTTACGATGCGGGTGCGTTTCCACGGCGCTTCGGTCAGGGTGCTCGACAAGACCACCTTCTCGGTATCGACCAGCCATTTCGCGTAGCCGCGGTCGCGTGGATCGGCGCTGTCGTCCTGGGCGACCGAGGGCCAGAATCCAAGGAACCCTTGGGCATTCAGACGGCCGAGCACTGCCGTGGTGGCGTTCTCCCAGATGCGGTTCATGTGGTTTCGTGCGACGTCGGTAGTCGCGTAGGGGACGATCGCGCCCATGTCGGCGGGCCCGCCGGGGCCGTTGTAGCGACCGTCGAGGGTGATGCTGATATTCGCGGTCACCTTGCGTCTGGTCATGGCTGTCTTCCTATTCGATATACGGAGTACGGTCTGGACATCTTTTCGTCGTAGGTAGCCACCGCACATCGGTGTCGCTGTGCACTTTTCCACTGGCGCACCCAATGACATCCATGCATCGCGAAACAGCGGCGTGCCTTTGCCCGTGGCGGCGGGCAGCACCCATAGGCGGTACTCGTCGACCACGCCGAGCTTGATCAGGGAGTGCATGAACTCGGTGCCTCCGGCGGCGACGAGGTCCTTGCCGGGCTCGGCCTCGAGCTTAGCGATCTCCTCCGCCATGTCACCGCTGGCGATCCGGGGCTCGGGCCAGTCGTCGGCGGATTTCAGGGGTGCCGCCTCGCATCGGCGCTCGCCACCCAACTAATGTCCGGCGAGCTCGGCGACGACCGGAGCGAACTTGTCCGCGCAGTCGGCGCCGAACACGAAATAGGAGAAACCGATCTCCTCGCGCCGCCGCTGGATTTCCTCGGCGGCGGCCGCCGGGTCATCCGGAAGTACGGTCAGTGCGTCCGCCGCGCGAAGCGCAGCAGGGTCGGTGTCGGGGGGTGCCATGTGCGGCGCGACAGTGTCGCCGATAACCGGCACGGCGAGCGCGAGCTCGAGGTCTCCACTGGTGCGGAAGTCGCGTGCCAGTCGCTCGACTTCGACCCGAGGCTGATCCCCCAGCGCGAAGGTCACCGTGTCTGCGACGTCGGCCGCCAGCGCGCGGGCCTTCGGACCGAGTACGGCCATCGCCACAGGCGTGTGCAGGTCGGGGCCGTCGAGATCCCGCAGCGCCTTGACGGTCTCGCGTATCTGGTCCAGCCGCTCGTTCGGCGGACCGACGGGCAGTCCCTTGTCGCGGAGTTCGTCCTCGATTCCCGGTCTGCCGGTGCCGATGCCCATCTCGAAGCGACCGTCGGTCAGTAGCGACAGCGAGTGCGCTTCCCACGCCGTCATCCAGGCCGGGCGGAATGGGGAGGCGTACACCCAGGTGCCCACACGCAGGTCGGTAAGGGCCGCGGCGGTGGCCAGCATGGGGGCGGGCGCCGGTTGCGTGAGCGGGAAATCGGGCACCAGCAGCGTCGAGTAGCCGCTGTCGGCGATGCGGCGCACGCGATCTCGCCACGTCGGCAGGTCGGTTCTGAGCGGGGCAACGACCCCGAATCGAAACGGTTTCGTCATGTCTAGATTCCTGTCTGTCGGTATATCCAAAGGTCTCGACGACGGGTCCACCCGAAATTCATCGGAGCAGCCAAGATCGTGTGCACGCTCCCGCGAATGCTCTGAACTCGGCATGAGCGCGCAGTCTCGAGAGGTTCCGCCGTCCCGCGTCAACCTTGTGATCAGCTAGTTCCTGCCGTGACCGTGACTCGAGACAGTCGTTGGGCGCCGGGGCGGGTGCCGTACTGACTACTGATGACGACGTGTCGCTGTTTCGGTGCGTCCAAAGCGCCGAAAGCAGCCATCAGGTGGTCCGCAATATCGGCCAAAGGGTCTTGGCGGTCGTCGGGATGATTCTGGGCTTCGCCGGCCACGCTCGCCACTGTCAATTCGCTGGTATCCCGATTGCCGTTCCCGTGGTTGCGGCATGTCTGCGAAACTCCTTCGTGCGGAAGGGGTTTCGGGTCGATGTGCAGTGGTTGTCAGTTGGGCAGGAAGCAGCGGTCGTTCGGCAGGGATTCGACGGTTCCAGCGGGCATGGTGACTTTGGCGCAGGCCAGCGTTGGGTACGAGCTGGGCGTATCGGAGTCGGCAGGAAAGTCGGCGCAATAGGTGATGGTGAGATGGTCGCCCACGGTCACAGTTCGGTTGAGCGTGAAGTCCGCTGGGGCGGGCTCGCGCGTGGACAGCGAATTCTGCTGTTGGTCACCGTCGATCATCAGAGTGCATTGCACGGTGGCGCCGGCGAGATCGGTGCTGATCTGACGCAATGTCGCAGTGACTGTATCGCCCGCGGTGGTGATGGCTGCGCTGCTGGGGGGAGTGATGGTGGCCTCGGCCAGGGCGGGGACAGCGATGACGGCCGCTGCGGCCGATGATGCGACGGTAAACCCTCGAATTGTTCTGCGTGCGATCATATGAATTTTTTGTCCTTCGATCGGGGATAAGAGGTGGAAGTTGCGGTTGTGCAGCAGACATCGGCCGACAACCTGATGCTCATCGAATAGGTAGCCGACAAACATCGGTATTGTCGACGCGCCCGCCGTCGGTGCAGTCGTCGCCTGGAGAAGCGACGCAGAGCCACGCCACCGTGGTCTACACCGAACCGGACGCTGCGAAGGACAGGTCGATGCGCAGTGGAGGTCAGCGGTCGAGGTCGCGCCCGCTACCGACAAGGCAGGCGTCGCGACTGGGGCCACGGTCGGGCTCGACCGCCGTGGGCCCTCATCCGGCTGTCGGATGTGCGGCAAGGGCACGCCTGGCAATGGTCGGCATTTCGATGGAGCGATGATGGTTTGATGAGGCGACGCGATGATGACTCGGGGTCGGCAAGGGCAGGGGCGGGCGGCGCGCTGGCGGCTGGTTCGGAGATTTCCGCTGCCGCACCCGGGCCACGCGAGATCCGGGTGCTGGCATTGAACACATGGCACAGCGGCAGCAAGGTCTCCAATGGCATCGGGCTGCTCGCCGATCTCATCATCGCGACGCAGGCCTCGATCGTGCTGCTTTCGGAGGCAACCGAAGCGACCACGGCCGTCACGGCCGAATTGATGCGCCGGGGGCGCGAATTCAACGCCATTGCCTCGCACGACACCGGAATTCTGTCGGTGTTTCCGGTCCAGGACAGCGCCGATCTGCAATGGATGGTCAAGGCGCGGTTGAACATCGGTGGTAAGCGCCTGACCGTCTATTCCGCGCATCTGGAGTATCGCTGGTACGCCTGTAACCTGCCCCGTGGGTACGGACCCGGAACACCGGCGCCGGGTGAGTTCGCCGAGCACGAGTGGAACAAGCTGCCCGACGGTCCGGTGACCGACCTTGGCGTGATCCGACGCATCAACGCGGCCTCGGGCCGCCCGGATGTCATCAGCGACTTTCTCGCCGACGCGAAAGCCGAGATCGCCGAGGGGGCTTCGGTCATCATGGGTGGCGACCTGAACGAGCCGTCCCTGCTGGATTGGACGCCCGCGACAGCGAAGTCGTTCGACCACAACGGTGTGGTGTTGGCGTGGGAGACCACTCGACGACTGCGGCAAGCCGGTTTCATCGATGCCTACCGATCGATGTATCCGGACCCGGCCACCCATCCCGGACTGACCTGGCCCTCTGACAACCTCGACGTGGATGTCTGCGAGCTCGCCTGGGCTCCTGAGGCCGACGAACGTGACCGTGTCGACTACATTTTCGTTCATGGTGCCGCGCTGCACCTGTCTGCCGTCGGCATCATCGGCCCGCGCGGGTCCATCGTGCGCGGTACTCGACGCCAAGAATCAACCCAGGACAACTTCCTCGCCTCGCCCGCGCAGTGGGGCAGCGACCACAAAGGCATCTTCGCGACATACCAATTCGCCGACTGACAGCCAGGCCGGGGGAGCTGCCGGGGTAGTAGGAAGGCGATCCGGCCGGATAGTTTCCGTCCTCAGACGGCGCTCACGGTCTCGTGCTCGAGCACTTCACGTGCCACCCGTTCTCCCGAGCGAACGGCTCCGTCGACCCAACCGCACATGATGGCAGAACTTTCGGTTCCGGCCCAGTGGATACGGCCGCACGGCTCACGCAGAGCATGGCCGAACTGGGTGAGGACTCCCGTGGGTGCGTGACTGAGCATCCCGCCGCCGGAGTAGCGTTCGACAGTCCAGTTGTGCTCGACGTAGTCGATCGGGGAGCCGGCCCTGTCGCCGAACCGCTCGACCAGTGCACCGAGTATCGTCTTCCTTCGCTCGGCCTCGTCGAGTTGTCCGACCTGCCGCGCGATGGGGCCCTCAACGATGACACAGAGGATCCCGGGTCGCCCGGTATCCGTGCAGGCATCGATGGTGATGGTCGCGGGTGACCCCGGTGCGGCCGACTGCCCGGACAGTCCGTCGTGGCGCCAGAACGGCTCGTCGTACACGGCGGCAATCTTGATGATCGAGCCGCTCGGCATCCGCTGATGCAGAAACGATCGATCCACCGGCAGCATGGGCTCATACAGAATGTGACTCGCGATGGCCAGGGGAACCGCCACGATCGCCCGACGAGCGCGCACCACCAACTCCTCCGCGCGCACCGTCACGCCGGCACTGTCCTGCTCGATCCGACGGACCGGCTGCGACAAGTGGATCGAGTCGCCGATCTCGGCCGCCATCGGCCGGTAGATCGCACCCATACCACCGACCGGCCGAGCATCCTGCGAGCCGTCCTTGACACCGAGGACGAAGTTCGGCCCTCCCGCCGATGCCATCTGGTACAGCACGAACAGTAACGACACCTCCGATGCGGCCGAGGTGTAGCAGCCGGCGACGGCGGTCTCGAGCAGGTCACGGGCGGGCCTGGACAGCACGTTGTCATCCAGCCACTGCGCGAGACTTAGCTGGTCCAATCTGGCTGCCTGCTTCGATGTCCACGGCGCGTCGAGGGGAACCGACTCGCCCATGCGTCCCAACTCCAACAACGCCGCACCGAGGTTCATTGCCGCCCAAGGGCTCATCGTCCAAGGAATCGTGCCCGTGTATCGGTGCTGCTTGCCATCGACCACGATGATGGCTTCACCGTCGGTGTACTGCTGATAACTCGGTACCCCGAACTCGTCCATCAGCGCGTGGATCCGGTCCTGCCCCGGTCCTACCCACGCGCCACCTCGATCGATCCACGATCCGTCGGCGCGCACTTCGGTGCAGGTGCGCCCGCCCAACCGATCGCGGGCTTCCAGCACCGCTACCGATCGACCTGCCTGTTTCAGCCGCAGTGCGGCTGTCAATCCTGCGAAGCCTGCACCGATCACGCAATAGTCGACATCTGTCATGGCGAGCTGTCCTCGTATCGCAGTTCTGCGCACGGCCCTCGTAGGACCAGCGCACGATCGCGGCACCCTCGACACACCGGGTGCACATCGCCTTCGATCAGGTAGACGCGTCGAATATTCAATTCTAGAGCGAATCGCGTGTCAGGTTAAGCCGTTGGCCGAGCCAGTCCCGTGCCGACGGCTGGGCCGGTGTCGTCGCGGTCGAGTTCGGCAGCTCCAGTCAGCGGTTCGGCGTGAAGGGTTCGGTGCCGAGTACCAGGCGCAGGCCTGAAATACCGGAATGTGCTCGGGCGTAGGCCAATTCGTGGCTGATGTCACCGACGTTGTTGACGATGGGAAGCGAAATGGCGAGTGTGGACAGCGTGCCGAGCGCATAGCCGTCGTGGTCGAGCAAGGCGCTGCCGCTGTCGCCCGGGATACCGGGGATGGGGGCGACAAATGCGTGGGTCCAGCCGCCGGCAGCGATATCGTCGATCTTGCTTTCACCGATCTGCGGGGACAGTCCGGCGATTCCGCCACGCAGAAGGGAGTTCCAGTAGCTGTAGAGGCGGTCGCCGGCGTTCGTGCCGTTGGTGTTGAGGCCGATCGGGCCACCCCAGTGCGGCAGGCTCGGGTTGACTTTACCGACGTCCTCCGGCGCGAGCCGCACCAGCGCCAAGTCGTTGTAGGCGCAGGTATTGGGGTCTTTCTCGCCGATTTCCTGCATGGTCAGCCAGCTGCTGTACGCGAGGTGACCGGTGGAGGTGGTCGCCGGGCTGGAAACCGGCGAGAAACTGCGGTTGAAACCCACGTCGGTTCCCAGGGGAAGGCTGCCGGCGGTGCAGCCATCGGTATCGGTGACCCCTCCCGTGGTGCCGCAGTGGGCCGCTTGGCCGATGTACACATGGCCGGTGTCATCAACGAAGACGTAGTTCGCCGTGCATTGGACCGCACCTTGGGTATAGGTCTGTATCCCGGGGGTGATTACGGCGGAGCCGGCGGGTGCCCATTGATGCCCGGCATGCTCGGCAGCAACGGTCGTCCCGTAGCCGGCGCCGAAAGTGAAGGCACTCCGATGCGGCGACGCAGGCGTCGCAGCCGAAGCATGGTTGTCTGCTGAGCTGTCGGTGCCGGTCTCGCTGGCACAACCGGCGGCCAGGTACGTGCCGGTCGCGGCGAGTACGCAGGTCACCGGAATGGCGAACGCGCGGCGAAAACTGGACAGCTGCATGGATAGTCTCCTAATGGTTGTGAGGTTGACGATCTAGCGCTGGGATGCGGACAGCAAAGCGCCCGGCTCGACGAGGTTGCCCAGCGATTGCATCCGGTCTTCTGCGGCCTCGGTCAGGGTTACGCAAACTTGTGGCGATACTCGAGCCAGTTCTGGAGCCCTGCGGCCGACTGCCATGCAAAACCCTATGAACTGCTGATCTGAACCTTATTCATTTGCCATCGCGTTGTGATCAGGTATCGCTCAAAAGTAGATCAGACACTGAGAGGAAAGCTCGCAAATTATCAGCATAACTACCAGGACCGGCTCGGCGAATCGCGACGCCTGCCCGCCGAGGCGATCACGCCCGCGATACCGGCTCCGGTCCAAAGCCGAGACACGACGTGATCGACGCGACGCCCTGCTGCTGACCTCGGCACGGTTGGGCGATCTCGGGACAGGTACGACCCTCTAGGCGGTGGCCGATGACCGCGTTCACCCCAATCGCCACCCGGCTGGTCACCAGCAGAGCAGGATGACGAGCTGTCGTGGTTCGTGTGGTGTCACAACCACTCGTGCAGGACCGCCGCGATGCGCCGGAGCGCCACATCGGTGGTCATCCGCCAGTGTGTGGTGGCCACCGGATGGTTGTGCACGGAACCCGCCACTGCCGGAGTCCAGGTCGCGGCGCCGGCGGACCCCGTCGGATCATCGTGGGCGGCGGTGAAGTAGACGAGGTCCCCGTGGAAGGATCGGGCACGGTATGCCGCATTGAGGGCCGCCGAACCGATCGCTGCGGTCACGACCCGTTCGATCCGTGCGGCCCCGAAGGATGCGAACGGCTCGGGGAGCGTGCTCAACCGCTGTGCCAGCTGAGACAATTCCACCGTTTCGTCGAGGCCGAATTCCGCGGCTCGAGCGCCGAGTAGTCCACCCAGCAGTTCTGGCACCGCAACCTCGATCCCCGCGACGGCGGCAATGTCGAGTCGACTGTCCATCATGGCGAGCAGCGCCACCTGTGCGCCCTCGTCCTGGAGTTGGACGGCCATGGCATGGGCGAGCACACCGCCGAGTGACCAGCCGAGCAGGTGGTAGGGGCCCTCAGGTTGTACCGCACGAACGTGTTTGACATAGTGCCGCGCCCAATCCTCGATCGAATCCGGCAGGGGGTCCGCCGAACTCAGCGCGGGGGACTGGAGTCCGTAAATCGGACGATCCGCGTCGAGATGGGCTGCCAGCCCGGCGAACGACCACGCGATGCCCCCGATCGGATGAATGCAGAACAGCGGCTCGGCGGTGCCGGAAACCCGCAGCGGCAACAGCACATCGAATGCCGCATCGGCACCGGCACCCTCTGTGCCGCGCGCACGCAACTCCGCGACGATGCCCGCAGGGGTGGGGGCGGTGAACATCCACATCACCGGAATCGTCTCGGCCATCGCCTCGCTCAATCGCGCGGTCAGCTTGGTCGCGATCAAGGAATTGCCGCCGAGTTCGAAGAAGTTGTCGTCCAATCCGATCCGATCCAGACCTAGTACATCCGCGAAGATCTCGCAGACCATGGTCTCGAGCGCGGTCGTCGGTGCACGGAAGGCGCGGGTCCCGAGCTCGGGTTCGGGCAGCGCCGCGCGGTCGAGTTTGCCGAAATGGGTCAGCGGGACAGCATCGAGGACGACGATCGTCGTGGGAACCATATGGGACGGCAAGGTCCGTGCGGCCCAGTGGATCAGCCGATCCGGATCGATCACCCGGTCCTGGGCGGCAACCACGTACGAGACCAGAACCGTTGCCCCAGCGGAATTCTCCCTGCCGACCGTGACCGCGAAATGCACATCGGCATGGGCGGCCAGTACCGCGTCGATCTCGCCGAGTTCGATCCGGAAGCCGCGGATCTTCACCTGGAAATCGGTACGACCCCGATAGTCGAGCTCGCCGTCGCGGTTCCATGCCACCAGATCGCCGGTGCGATACATCCGGGTACCCGGCTGGAACGGGTTGGCGACGAAGCGATCCGCGGTCAGGTCAGCGCGACCGAAGTAGCCCCGCGCCAACTGTCCTCCAGCCAAGTACAACTCGCCCGCGACGCCGACCGGAACCGGCCGCAACCGCGAATCCAGTACGTATACCTGGCTGTTCCACACCGGTCCGCCGATCGGCACGGCTGGTTCATCGAACCTGCGCACCTGATGGCAGGTGATCGACACCGCCGCCTCGGTCGGGCCGTACAGGTTGTACAGCGAGGTATCGGGCGCCGCCGCCGCGAATCGGCGCGCCAGCGCGACAGGCAAAGTCTCACCGATCGCCAGCACCTGGCGTAACGAGTCCGACAGTCGACCCGTCAGCAATGCCTCCAGCATCGACGGGACCGTGTGCAGCGTGGTCACACCCTCACGCGCCATCAGTTCGTTCAGGTATCCCGGGTCGCGGTGGCCATCCGGCGTGGCAATTACCAGGCGGCCACCGCAGACCGCAGCCGACCAGAATTCCCACACCGACAAATCGAATGTCGCCGCCGTCTTCAACAAGACCGCGTCATCGACAGTCAATCCGAATTGTGCTGACTTCCAGAGCAACTGATTGACAATCGCTCCGTGCGAGATCGCGACCCCCTTCGGGCGGCCCGTGGAACCCGACGTGAAGATCACATACGCCGCGTGCTCGGCGCGCAACACCGCGATCCGCTCTGTGTCGGTGATCGGAGCCGCGTCCACCGAGGACAGGTCCAGTCGATCCAGCAGCACCACCGGCGCAGCACAGGTCCCGAAACCCGCATCGGAATTGGTCAGCACACAAACCGGTGCCGCTGTCTCCAGCATGTAGTCGGTCCGTTGCGCGGGTTGATCCGGATCGACCGGAACGTATACACCACCGGCCTTGCTCACCGCGTACATCGCGACGACCAGATCCACCGAACGCCGAATAGCCAATGCCACCCGGGACTCGGGGCCCACATGCAACGAAATCAAATATCGCGCAAGCTTGTTCACGCGCGCATCCAGCTCACCGTAGGTGATCCGAGTACCATCCGCGGCGACCAACGCCGTAGCCTCCGAGGCGGCAGCGACAGTCTGGTCGAGCAGTGACACCAACGTGGTAGCCGTACGCACCTGGTGCGCGGTGTCGTTCCACACCGTGAGAATCCGTGTACTTTCCTCGGTCGCGAGCAGATCGATAGCACCGACCGACACCTGCGGATCCGCGATCACGGCATCGAGCACCCGCATGAACCGGTCCACGAAACCGCGCACCGTCGACTCGTCGAACAGATCCGCGGCGTAGGTGAAGAAGCCGCCGATACCCGTCGGCGCACCGTCCTGGTCGTAGCTGTCGGCCATGATCACATGCAGATCGAATTGCGACAGCTGTCGATCCGTTTCCAATGCTGTGACGGTCAAGCCCGGCAACTCCATCCTGGCCGGGGCCAGATTCTGGAATGATAGCCCCACCTGGAACAGTGGATGCCGCGCCGTCGAACGCACCGGATTCAGCACCTCGACCAATTGCTCGAACGGTACATCGGCATGGGCGAACGCGTGGACGTCGATATCACGTTGCCGCGCAAGCAACTCCGTGAAATTCGCACCCGCATCCACCTGGGTGCGGAACACCAGTGTGTTGACGAACATGCCGATCAGATCGTCCAGCACCGCCTCACCACGGCCCGCTATCGGAGTGCCGATCGCGATATCGTCAGTGCCCGACAATCGAGCCAGCAATACCGCCAATGCGGTATGGACCACCATGAACAGCGTGGCGTTCTCGGCCCGTGCCAACTTCGCCAGCGCCGCATGCGCACGCGCATCGATGCGAAACTCCACGCGGCAGCCGACGAACGACTGCACCGGCGGCCGCGGTCGGTCTCTCGGCAACTCCAGCTCATCCGGCAGGTCGGCAAGGGCGCGCCGCCAGTAGGTGATCTGCTCGGCTGCCAGCGACCCCGGCTGGTCCGCACTACCGAGCAACGCACGTTGCCACACTGTGTAATCCGCGTACTGCACGGCCAGCGGCGACCAATCCGGGGCCCGCCCTTCCGCCCGGGCCGCGTATGCCGAGGCCAGATCACGAGTGAGCGGGCCGCCGGAGTAGCCGTCACCCGCGATGTGAAAGACCACCATCCCCAGTACGAATTCGCCGTCCGCGGCCCGGAACAGCACAGCGCGGACGGGCACCTCGACAGTCACGTCGAAGGTCGTCGAAACCAGTTCCAGCACAGCCGATTCCACCTCGGCGGCACCGATGTTTCTGACCTCGAGTCGCGGTACGTCGGAGTGTGTGGGAGGCAGGACGACCTGGACCGGATCCGCCACGCCCGAGTCGACCACCGCTGGCTGCGGATATACGGTTCGCAGGATCTCATGGCGCACAACGACGTCGGTGAAGGCCTGCGTCAATGCGGCGATATCCAGTTCGCCGGTCAAACGGATGGCGACAGCAATGTTGTATGCGGTCGAGTCGGGATCGAACCTGTTGAGGAACCACATCCGTTGCTGTGCGGGCGACAGCGGAATACGTTCCGGCCGTGGGCCCGCCACCAGGGCGCGGCGACTCCCGGTACCGGTGAGCTGGGCCACCTCCCGCGCACAACCCGCGACGGTCGGCGCGGCGAACAGCACACGTACCGGAACGCGGGCGTCCACGGCCATACCGAGGCGTGCCGTTACCCGCGTGGCAAGCAGCGAATTGCCGCCCAATTCGAAGAAATTGTCGTCGACGCCGATCCGCTCGATGCCGAGCACTTCGGCGAAGACACCGGCTACGATCCGTTCCACCTCCGTCGACGGCTCCCGGTAGGTGCGCGCCGTGAACTTCGGTTCTGGGAGGGCATTTCGGTCGAGCTTGCCGACCGCGGTCAACGGAATCTCGTCGAGCACGACGACCGACGTGGGAACCATATGTGCAGGCAGGCTCCGCGCTGTCCACCGCGCCAGCTGATCCGGATCCAGCGATCGTCCCATCACATATGACACCAGAATCGTGGCCCCGCTGGGGTTTTCGCGCCCGATTGTCACCGCGTAGTCCACGTCGGGGTGCGCGGCGAGCACCGCGTCGATCTCCCCGAGCTCGATGCGGAAGCCACGGACCTTCACCTGGAAGTCCGTGCGGCCCAGATACTCCAACTCCCAATCGGTCGTCGCGGCATTCGGTACCTCGACCCATCGGACCAGATCACCGGTCCGGTACATCCGGTCGCCCGGCGGACCCCACGGATTCGCGACGAAACGTGCCGACGTCGAGCCGAAACGCCCGTGATAGCCACGCGCCAGTGCCAGGCCCGCCAGATACAGCTCACCGGTGACACCCGCGGGCACCGGGTGCAACCGCTCATCGAGCACCACCACCCGCGCGCCTGGTACCGGACGGCCGATCGTTATGCGTTGTCCCGCAAGCAGAGTCGTATAGGTCGCGCCGATCGTTGCCTCGGTCGGACCGTATCCGTTGATGAAACGCCGACCCGGCTGCCACCTGGCCAGCAGTTCGGCAGTGGTGGCCTCGCCCCCTGCGGACACCACCGCCAGGTCATCCAGGCCGACGGGGTCGACGGTGCCGAGCAGCGCCGGGGTGATGATCGTATGGGTCACCCGTTCGCCGCGCAGCAGGTCATACAGTTCGCTGCCGCCGACGATGTCCGGCGCGGCGATCACCAGGGTGGCGCCGCTGTAGAAGGCGCTGCACCACTCCTCGATCGATTGGTCGAAACTCGGCGAACACACATGCAGCATCCGATGTTGCGGCCCGAGTCCGAGCATGTCGACGGTGTGACCGACGAGTGCGCCGAGCCCGGCGTGGGTGACGGCGACCCCCTTGGGTAATCCCGTGGATCCCGACGTGTAGATCACATAGGCCGGATGCGATATATGCAGCGGCGCACGCCGGTCCGCGTCGGTCACCGCGGCCGCCGAGTGGGCGGCGCAGCGCGCGAGTAGCGCGGGATCGTCGAGCACCAGCCAATCCACCGTGTCGGGTAGACCGGCCTGTGCAGCGACCGTAATGCCCACGACCGCACCGGAATCGGCCACCATATGCCGCACCCGGTCCACCGGATAGTTCGGATCCACCGGCAGATACGCGCCACCGGCCTTGGTGACCGCCCATACCGCGGCGATCATCTCGTACGAACGTCGCATCGCCAGCGCCACCACCGTCTCCGGCGCGACACCTCGCTCGATCAATACGCGCGCCAGACGCGACGACACCTCGTCGAGCTCACCGTAGGTGTACGCCCGCCCCCCGTCGCGCACCGCGACTCGGTCACGCCCGAAACCGACTCCTCGGATCAGGAACTCCGGCAGCATCCCGACAGTAGCGGGCGCGCCGCCGCCCATCTGGGTCAGCCACTCGTACTCGTCGTCGACCAACAGCGGCAGATCGCTCACCCGCGCCGTGGGCTCGTCCACGACCGCGGCTAACACTCGTACGAACCGCCGGGCAAGCAGCTGCGCCGAACCGTCATCGAAAAGATCACGCGCGAAAGACATCTCGCCGTGCATTCGGTCCGAGTCGCCAGCCGCGGCCGAGATCGACAGTGCCAGATCCCCGACCGCATCCGGCGGGCTCTGGAACGACAGAGCCACCTGGAACAGGGGATGCCGATCGGGCGACCGCCGCGCGCCCAGCAGATCGACCAATTCGTCGAACGGAATACCTGCGTGCGCGCACCCTCGCAGTTCACGCTGGTACGCCTCCGGTAAGAGGTCGGCAAAGCGCGCGGACCGATCCACGCGGTTACGCAGCACCAGCTCGGGGCGGTGGCCGCCGGGCGTCGGAGTGCCGATCGCGATGTCGTCGGCGCCCGTTAGCCGCGCGAGCATTACGGCCAATGCCGTGCGCACCACCGCGGTCCATGTCACACCCGCCGTGTGCGCAAGCCGTCGTAGACCCGGGCCTACCTTGTTCGGCACCGAAAACGCGACTTGCCCACGGATATCGGACCGCACCGCCGTGCGCGGCCGGTCCGTCGGCAGCTCCATCCGATCGGGCAGACCGGCCAAAGCCGTGCGCCAGTACCGAGATCGGGTGATCGGATCGGCCGATTCGGTATCGCACCGCAGCGCGATATCGGCCGCGGTGCGGTCCGGGTTCGTGAGCAGATCACTGAGCACGCGGCGCAGCCGATCGGCCACGGCCCGCGCCGTCTCGTCGGCGACGATGTCGCGCCGGTATTTCACCTGCACCAGCGTCCGGGTATCCAGGAAGACCACCACGGTGATCGGATAGTGCGTGAAGTCGGCCCCGCGCATTTGCTCGATCCGCAACCCGTCGATGGCGCCGCTGGCTTGCTGTAGCCCCGCGGCGTCGACCGGGTAGGACTCGAAGACCAGCATTGTGTCGAACAGTTCGCTCTGGGGGATGGCAGCCGACGGAGCTTGCGTAGTCGGCGGGGTGGGTAGGCACAGGGGGATGGCAGCCGACGGAGCTTGCGTAGTCGGCGGGGTGGGTGAACACAGCGGGATGGCAGCCGACGGAGCTTGCGGAGTCGGCGGGGTGGGTAGGCACAGCGAGGTGGCGAGGCGTTGGATCGCGGCGAGTCCGAGGTGGTGATGGTCCAACAGCGACGCTTGCTCGGCCTGCAAACCCGCCAGCAGGGCTCGCACCGTCGTGCCGCGATCGAACCGGATCCGTACCGGGATGGCGTCCACGAACAGGCCGATCATATCGCCGATACCGTCGAGCTGTGGCGGTCTGCCGGAGACGGTCGCGCCGAAGACGATATCGTCGCGTCCGGTGCTACCGGCGACGACCAGACCCCACGCTGCCTGTATCACCGTATTGGCGGTGACCTCGACCGTAGCCGCGTAGGCGGTGAGCGTCGAGGTCTGCTCGGTCGACAGATCGAATTCACAGACGCCGAATCCGTCGTCGACCGCGTCGGGCCACGCCAGTTCAGGGGCGAGCATGGTCGCGGTGGCGCCGGTCAACACCTGTGACCACGCGCGTACCGCGGCCTCCCGGTCTTGCTGCGTGAGCCACCGCAGGTAGTCGCGGTAGGGCCGGACCGGTGCGAGCAGTGACGTGTCGCCGCCGGTCGCGTACAGGACCAGCAGCTCCTTCATCAACAGCGGCATCGACCAGCCGTCGAGCAGAATGTGGTGTCCGGTCAACACGAGGTGGCTGTATTTTTCGTGCCCGGAGTCGTTGGTGTACACCGTGAATCGCAGCAGCGGTGCCACCGCCGGATCGAATCCGCGTCGCCGCTCGGCGACCAGCAGGTCCGCCAGCTCGGTCTCGGACACACCGTCGACAACCTGCCACGGCACCTCGGCCCCGTCCACCACCAGCTGCACCGATGTCCCATCGGCCGTGGGGACGAAGGCCGAGCGCAGGTTCGCGTGCCGGTCCAGAATCGTCTGTGCGGCTCGGCGCAACCGCCCCATATCCAGCTCGCCGGTCAGCTGCGCCGCCAGCTGGATGATGTAGGCGTCGACCGAACCGTCCAGTAGTTCGATGAGCACCCGCAACGAGCCCTGCAGCGGTGACAGCGGCAGCACATCCGACAGTCCGGGATAGTTCCGCCGCCACCGGTCCAGCTCGACCTGGGACACCCGAACCAGTGGCACATCCGACGGGGTCAGACCCCCTGCGGCCGGATGCTTCGAGTGGTCGGCGATCGCGGTGAGCGCGACCAGCCAGTCCTGCGCCAGCTCCCGCACCGCCGCCTCGTCGAGAATCGCGGCGGCGAAGGCGAACGAGGCCACCATCCGCGGGCCATCGACGGTATCGCTGACGATCGTGTTGATGTCGATCACCGCGGACAGTGGCAGATCCGGATTCGACTCCGCGGCAATGGCTCCCAGTTCTCCAGTCGGCAGCCAACCCACATCCGACCCGTTCTCGGGCACCGCGGCCGCGGAGACGCGGCCGAGGTAGTTGAAGCTGATCTGCCCGATATCACCGGCGAGCGCATCGGCGGTATCCGGATTCAGATGGCGGAGCATGCCGAAACCGATGCCTCGATCCGGTACCGAAAGCAGTTGCTCCTTCACCGATTTCAGCACCGAGGCGGTCGCCTCGCCACCGGCGAGGGCGGCCTCGATATCGATGCCGGACAGGTCGATGGCCACCGGACTGATGCTGGTGAACCAGCCCACGGTGCGGGTCAGGTCAGCGCCGGGTATCGCGTCTTCCGCACGGCCGTGTCCCTCGAGCCGCAGCAGTGTGACCGGAGCGTCGAGACCGCGCCGGGCCCGCCAGGAACGCACCGCCATCGCGAGCGCGGCCAGCAGACTGTCATTGGCACCGCCCTGATAGAGCGCGGGAACCTTGGTGAGTACCGCCTCGGCGACCTCGACCGGAACCCGGATATCGAACGCACCCCTGGTCTGGAAGGTATCCGCGACCGCGTCCAGGGCACGCACGCCGAACAGCGGATCCGGCGTGGCCAGAACCCGCTGCCAATAAGCGAGTTCCTCGGCACGGTCCGGTGTGCCAGCCGCTTCCACCAAACCGTGCGCCCAGCGCCGGAAGGAGGTGCCGACGGTGGGCAATGCCACTGGCTGCCCGGCGCTGCGCTGTGCCCACGCCAGCATGAGATCCGGGATCAGGATGCGCCACGACACACCATCGATCACATAGTGATGGACCGCCACGGCGACAGCGTCGCGCGCATCGGGCCTGCGCAGCCACGTGCACGTGATCATCCGGCCCGCAGCTGGATCCAACCGTGCCAGCGCGGAATCCATGGCCGCGTTGGCAATCCGGTTCAGCTCGGCCGCGTCGACACCAGTGGGCACCTCGATCTCGGTCACCAGCGCGTCGACCTCGATGACGCCTCGAGCCGAAACCTCGAACCGCCACGCCCCTTCCGCCTGCCACACCCGCGAGCGCAGCACGTCATGGTGGTCGAGCACCGCGCCGACCGTGGCCACTACACCCGCGCGATCGATCCCCTCCGGCAAACCGAGCAGCATGGTTTGGGCGAACCGACCGAACGAACCGTTGGCGAGGAACCACGCGAGGACTGGAGTCAACGGGACCGCGCCGACACCACCGCCGGGCAACTCCGCCAACACCGGGGCCGCCGACTCCGCACCGACCACGGCGACACGAGACAATCCGGCGACTGTCTTGTGCTCGAACACATCCCGCGTGGTGAACAACATCCCGGCCGCCTTGGCCCGCGACACCAACTGGATCGACATGATGCTGTCACCACCGACCGCGAAGAACGAATCGTCGACCCCGACCCGCTCCACACCGAGCACCTGCGCGAAGAGCTCGGCAAGCCGCGACTGCACCGCTCCCACCGGAGCGCGCGATACCGCCGTCGAGAACACCGGCTTCGGCAACGCTTTACGGTCCAGCTTTCCATTCGACGTCAAAGGAATCCGGTCCAGTACCACAATCGCCGTCGGCACCATATGCGCGGGCAGGGTCGCGGTCGCATACTCCCGCAGCCCGGCCGGATCCGCGACCCGTCCCGGTGCCGCCAGTACATACGACACCAATGCCATTGCACCACTGGGCATTTCACGACCCAGCGTGATCACGAAATCGATATCGGCGTGGCGTCCGAGCACGGTATCGATCTCGCCGAGTTCGATACGGAAACCACGGATCTTCACCTGAAAATCGGTCCGACCGACATAGTCGAGCTGCCAATCCGCCGATGCGACGGCGAGATTTCCCGCCCGCTGCTCCGATGCCGCGTACCAGCGCACGAGGTCGCCGGTGCGATACATCCGTGCACCCGGTCCACTCCAGGGATTGGCGACAAACCGCTGTGCGGTCAGCCCGGCACGGTTCCAGTAGCCACGCGCCAATGCGTCACCGGCCAGATACAGTTCGCCGGTGACACCGGGCGGTACCGGATTCAATCGCGAATCGAGTACGAACGCCGAGCTACCGAGAATCGGCTTACCGACCGTGATGTGCTGTCCCGCGATCAGTTCTACATTCGATGACATCACCGTCGCCTCGGTCGGACCGTAGGCGTTGAACAACCGGCGGCCCGGCTGCCACTTGGCCAGTAGCTCCGGGGTCAGCACATCCCCACCCACGAACAGCACTTCCATCCGGTCCACACCAGCGGGATCCACCGTGCTCAACACCGCCGGAGTGACGATCGTGTGCGTCACCCCCTCGGTCCGCAGCAACTCGCCGAGTTCCGGTCCGCCCATGACATCCGGTGGCACGACCACCAACGTCGCCCCGACCGAGAACGCACACATCCATTCCATTACCGACGGATCGAAACTCGGCGAACAGATATGCAGGTACCGGTGGTGCGGTTCGAGGCTGTATTGGCCGACCGAATGATCGACCAGATCGCTCAACCCGCCATGGGTTACCGCGACCCCCTTGGGCAGGCCCGTCGATCCCGAGGTGTAGATCACGTAGGCCGGATGCTGCGTTCGCAACGGCACGATCCGCTCGGCATCGGTGACCGTGTCGGCGGACTTGTCGGCGCACAGCAGCGCCGTCGCCGGTGCGTCCAGTACCAGCCAATCCACCTCGTCGGGCAGCTGATCGATATGGTCGGACGCGGTAATGCCCAGGGCTGCACCGGAATCGGTCAACATGTGCCGCACCCGATGCACGGGATGGGCCGGATCGATGGGCAGGTGCGCGGCACCTGCTTTGGCGATCGCGATGGCCGCCAGCACCATCTCGTAGGAACGCGGCAGTGCTACCGCGACCGGCAGTTCGGGACCGACACCTCGATCGATCAAGACTCTCGCCAACCGCGACGACTGGTCGTCCAGTTCGCCATAACTGATCGACCGACCCTGGTATCGCACCGCGACCCGTTCGCGGCCCAAGGCGACTCCACGAGTCAGCAGATCAGGCAGCAACCGGGGCGCCCGCACGTCATCGTCGTCGACGCGGGTCAGCAGGGCGAGTTCGTCGTCGCTCAGCAACGGCAGGTCACCGATCGGGTGCCCGGGGTGGTGCACGGCTGCCGCCAGCAGCCGGAGGAATCGCTCGGCGAAAATCTCCACGGTGCGGCGGTCGAACAGATCGGTCGCGAAGGAGAGGCTCGCGGCGATGTTGGCGCTGTCTCGGTTGTCCCGAATGTGCAGGGACAGATCGAAACATCCGGGTGCGACGGGAGTCGGATCATCGGCGGACAACATCACCTGTGCCGGCGACCGGGCCGGATCGAGCAATGCCACCAACCCGTCGAAGGGCAGGTCTGCTCGTGCGAATGCCTGTAGGGCAATGTCTTTCGCGTTCGCGAGCAGATCCTCGAAGGAGATTTCCCCCGGTACCCTGGTGCGCAATACGACCGTGTTGACCGATCCGCTTGTTTCGGCGGGGGTGGCGACCGCGATGTCATCGGTACCCGATAGTCGCGCAAGCAGTACCACGAATGTCGCGTGTACGACAGTGAACACCGTCGTATCGTGTGTCCGCGTGAGCTGTTGTAGTCGGTGCCGCAGGTCCGCGCCGATCTCGAATTCGACGCACGAGTCGGCAAGGGAGGGGATCGCAGGCCGGGGGCGATCCGTCGGCAGGTTCAACTCATCCGGCAGTCCTTGGAGTGCGGTGCGCCAGTAGCGCGTTTGCGAGATCAGATCGCCGCGATCATCGAAGCAACGATTGATTTGCGCAGGCGTGCGCTCCGGCGTCGCGACGAATTCGCCGATCAGCACTCGCAATCGCGCGGCGAGTGCCTGCGCGGTCGCGGTGGTGATCATGTCGCGCCGGTACTGCACCTGGATATGCAGTTGGATGCCCAACTCGATCACGACGGCCACCGGATAGTGCGTGAAGTTGCGACCTTGGAGATCGACGATTTCCAGCCCGTCGATGCTCGCGTGGGCCTGCCGCAAACCCTCGGTGTCGACGGGGTAGGACTCGAAGGCCACCAGAGAATCGAACAACTGATCCGCACCAGCGGCGCGCTGAATTTCGGCCAACCCGATGTGGTGGCAGTCGAGCAACGAAACCTGTTCGGACTGAAGCCGACTCAGCAGTTGCCGCACCGGCGCATCGGAGTCGAACCGAACCCGAACCGGGACGGTATTCGCGAACAGACCGACCATTTCGTCGACCCCGTCGACTTGAGGCGGCCGCCCGGAAACCACCGCGCCGAATACGACATCATCGCCTCCGGCACAGGCTGCGAGCACCAGACCCCACGCCGCCTGGACCACCGTATTGACGGTGACCTCGGTTGCGGCGGCGAAGCTCAGCAGCTCCGCTGTCTCGGCAGGTGACAGTTCGACCGCGCAGCTGCCGTGGCCATCGGCGGCCGTCGTGGGCGGCGGCAGCATGGTGGCCAGGCGAGTCGGCGTCGGACCTGCCAGTGCCGCGCGCCAGGTCTGCCTGGCGGCGTCCCGGTCGTAGCGCGCGAGCCAGGCGAGATAGTCCCGATACGGCCTGACTCGCGGCAGCGGCGTCGAATCACGGTCGGCCGCATAGGAAACCAGTAGCTCCTTCATCAGCAACGGCATCGACCAGCCGTCCAACAGGATGTGATGCGCGGTCAACACCAGATGTACTCGTCCGGAGTTCGCGCGATACACGGTGAATCGCAGCATCGGGGCTACCGTCGGATCGAACCCGAGGTGTGCTTCGGCGGCCAGGAGCGAGGCCGGATCGGTGTCGGATGTGTCGACGATCCGCCACGGGACCGTCAGACCCTCGGCGACGATCTGGACCGGGGTGCCCTCGACCGAAGTCCGGAACGCGGCCCGCAGGATCACATGCCGATCCAACATCGCCTGCGCCGCCCGCCGTAGGCGGTCCAGATCGATCACGCCGGACAACTCCACCGCCAACTGCAGCAGATAGGGATCTGCTGAATCGTCGGAAAGTTGTGTCAGGAAAAGCATTCCGAGCTGCAGGGGCGACAACGGAAGGACATCGACCAGACCCGGGTGCTCGCACTGCCAGATATCGAGTTCAGCTTGGGTGATCCGCACAAGCGGGACATCCGCCGGAGTCAGGCCGCCGGCCGCCGGATCGTGTACATGTCCGGCAAGCATGGTCAGTGCGGCCACCCAGTGCTCGGCCAGCTCCCGCACGCAGGCCTCGTCGAGAATCTCCGACGCGTACGCGAACGACACATTCATCTGTGCGCCCGCATCGGAATCGGTGACGATCGCGTTGATATCCACCACGGCGGCCGCGGGCATCGCCCGATCCTGGTCGGCGTCCGGTGCGCCCCAGTCGGCGGTCGGCAGCCAGCTCCGATCCGTGAGCGCCTCCGGCACGTCGCTGGCGGAAACCCGACCGAGATAGTTGAAACCGATCTGGCCCAACGCAGCGCCGAGTTCGCCCGAGGTATCGGTGTCGAGATGGCGCAGCATGCCGAAACCGATGCCTTTATCCGGCACCGCGAGCAGTTGCTCCTTCACCGTCTTGAGCATCGCCGCGGTCGCTTCGGCGGTACCCCATGCGGCGTCGGCGTCTATCCCGGACAGATCGAGCACCACCGGATACATGCTGGTGAACCAGCCGACAGTGCGGTTCAGGTCCGCGCCCGCCACGGCGGTTTCTTCACGACCGTGCCCCTCGAGCCGGATCCGAGTCGCCGCGGCATCGACTCCCCTTTTCGCCCGCCATGAGCGCACCGCCAGCGCCAACGCCGCGAGCAGACCGTCGTTGACTCCGCTGCGATACAGCGTCGGCAACTCGGTCAACACCGCGTGGGTGACCTCGGCCGGCACCGTAACGGTGAAATGCCGCACCGTTGCCGTGGTGTCGACGACCGGGTCGAGTGCCCGCGCGCCCAGCAGCGGATCAGCCACGGTCATAACCTGCCGCCAGTACGGCAGCTCGCTGGTACGGTCCGCGGCCGCCTCGACTAGACCGTGTGCCCACCGTCGGAACGACGTCCCGACCGCGGGCAACTCGATGTGGTGCCCACCAGCGCGTTGCGCCCATGCGGTCACCAAGTCGGAGATCAGAATGCGCCACGACACGCCATCGACCACGTAGTGATGCACGGCGATGATCAGCGCATCCCGGCCGTCCGGTCGAGACAGCCACGTGCAGGCGATCATCCGCGCCGATGCCGGGTCGAGCGCGTCGAGGGCGGAATCCATTGCCGCACTGGCAATTCCGCATAACTCATCGGTGTCCAGTCCCGTGGGCACGTCGACGCGGGTGAGCAGCGCGTCCACATCCACCGCACCCGGCGGCAGAGTGTGCAGCCGCCATCGCCCGTCGACGGACCACACCCGTGCGCGCAGCATGTCGTGGTGGTCCAGCAACGCGGCGAGCGTGGTCACCAACCCCGCCTGGTCGATGTGCTCGGGCAGGGCCAGCACCATCTGCTGGGTGAACCGGCCGAACGACCTCCCTCCGACGAGGTGGCCAGCGAGCACTGGTGTCAGCGGAACCTCCCCGACACCGCCGCCGGACAACTCCGCGAGCCTGGGCGCGGGTTCGGCCCCGACTGACGCGACCCGCGCCAACCCGGCCACGGTGCGCTGCGCGAATACATCCTGAGGGGTGAACAGAATCCCTTCTGCCCGTGCCCGCGACACCAACTGGATCGATAGGATGCTGTCGCCACCTGCGGCGAAGAACGAGTCCTCCGCCCCGACCCGCACTCCGAGCACTTGGGCGTACAACTCGGCGAGCCGGGATTCCACGGCGCCCACCGGGGCACGCGACACCGCCGCCTCGAACACCGGGTCGGGCAAGGCCTGCCGGTCGAGCTTTCCATTGGCGGACAAGGGGATCGCGTCGAGCACAACGATCGCGGACGGCACCATATGGCCGGGCAATGAGCCTGCGACGAAGCGCAGGAGTTCTCCGGCATCAATGGAAATGCCGTTGCGCGCCAGCACATAGGAGACCAGTACGGTCGCGCCGGACGGTGCGAGCTTGCCGAGCGTCACGGCATAGTCGATATCGGGGTGACCGGTCAGTGCGGCGTCGATCTCACCGGGCTCGATACGGAAGCCGCGGATCTTGACCTGGAAATCCGAGCGTCCCAGATATTCGATCGCGCCATCGGACATGCGCCGCACCAGATCGCCGGTGCGGTACATCCGCACGCCAGGGATACCGGCTTCCCCGCTGAACGGATTGGCCACGAATCGCTGCGCCGTGAGCGCCGCGCGCCCGAGGTAGCCCTGCGCGAGCGCAGGGCCGGAAAGGTAGAGCTCGCCGACCACGTCGGCGGGTACCGGCCGCATCCGCGAATCCAGCACCACCGCACCGACTCCCGGCAGGGCGGTACCGATGGTGATCGGTCGCCGAGGCGCCAACTCGGCGCTTCCCGTGGCGAGAATGGTGACCTCGGTGGGCCCGTAAGCGTTGTAGAAAGACCGCCCGGCGACCGCCCACCGCTCGACCAGGCCGGGGCCGAACGCGTCACCCGCGACGACAACGACCCGCAACGCGTCGAGTCCGACCGGATCGACCGACTCCAGCGCGGCGGGCGTGATCAGCATGTGCGTGACACGTTCGCGGCGTAGCAGCTCGGCCAGGTCGCCGCCGCCGAACACCGTCGGCGGTGACACCACGAGCGTCGCGCCGGAACCGAAGGCAAGCAGCAGCTCGAGCACCGATACGTCGAAGTTCGGCGAGCAAACGTGCAGCACCCGCGAATCGCCGTCGACCGCGTAGCGCTCTCGCTGAGCGTTGACCAGCATCGCAAGACCGGTGTGCGTCACCACAACGCCCTTCGGGCGACCGGTGGAGCCGGAGGTGTAGATGATGTAGGCCGGATGCTGTTCGGTCGGTGTGGCTACCCGGTCGACGTAGGAGATCGGATGTGCGGGGCGTGCCGCGATCCGCTCCCGATGCAGCGGATCGTCGATGTCGAGCCAGTAGATTTCGGTGCCGAGACGCGGGCGATGTGTCGAATCGGTGAGCCCGAGCACCGCCCGTGAGTCGGCGACAATATATGCGCTGCGCTCCGGCGGCAGGGTGGGGTCGACCGGAACGTAGGCCGCACCGGTCTTGGCGATGGCCCATACGGCCAGCACCGATTCGATCGAGCGGGTGAAGCCGACGGCAACGACGTCGCCGGGGCCAATGCCGCGCGCGATCAGTTCCCGTGCCAGTCGCGATGAGGACTCGTCCAGCTCGGTGTAAGTGAGTTCGCGCTGATCAGCCGGTTCGCCGGTCGGGTTGTAGCTGATCGCGATCGAGTCGGCCGCGGATTCGACCGCGGCGGCCAACAACTGCATGAAGAGCGGGCTACTCGATCTGCGGCGAATTCGACCCCGAACAGTGCGACGAACTCTATCCATTCGAGTACTGCAGTCCTCTCGCGTCGAGACCAGCCGAAACCCACGAACCCGGCCGGATCCCGGACCACCGTAGGCGGACCAGTGTCGAACACAGCGAGAAGGAATCGATTTTGGAGTATTTGTGCCCTATCAAATCACAAGCACCGGCGTCGTGACGTCACATGGGCTGCAACCGGGGCTGGTCACTCGCCTGTTGCTGGATACAGGGTGTCTCGATGCCGCGTAGGCCGTTGCCTTACTGCACGGTGAATAGCTTCGCCTGTCCGGAGACAACCGTGTCGTTGCGGTCGACGAGGGCGACGCGCACCTGGATTCGATCCGACTGCATGGGTGGCCGGCCAGGGGTTTCGGTCATCGGGATGCTCGCGTCGTGTTGGGTATTGTCGCAGGTGACCGCGTTCTGAGCGCCCTGGGCGGCAGGACCGTCGGCGGTGGGTTCGCCCATCATCGCCTGGATACTGGCCACTCCGTCGGAGTCGTCGCAGCTGTAGGTGACTTGAACGATGGTCGGTCCGGCGCGGGAGATGTCGATGGTCGCAGCGGCGAGAGCGGGAGCAGCCGTCGCGACCAGGACCGCCGCCGTCGGTGCGAAGACGGTCGCGATGCGAAGGGTGCGCAGACAATTCCTCGAAGTCGTCATGGATCTCGGTTCCTCCTGTGTAGCGGGGATGAATCGCTGAACACAACGGGAAGAGAACGCGGTACTTGCCGTGCGGCACGCATCGATGGTCCCAGCCCTGGAGCCTGAGTGCGTGGGAATTCGCTAACGCGCCTCGTCGCGCTTGTCCTGCGGGATCAGGGGTGCTTCTCGGCGGATATGTAGGACGCCCGCCGTAACCGATCGAGGAGTTCGGCGGGAAGCTCGGCGGGTAGGTCGGTGATCGGGCGACCGTAGGTGGCGGCCAGGTCGAACGGGGTGACGCGGTGGACCGACCAGTTGTGCTGGGCGAGCCAGTCCCCGGGATCGGCGCGGGCGTCGTCGTACCACAGGTCGTGCACGTTCAAGTTGCCGAACGGGTTGGGGCCGAAGAACTTTTCCTCCATGTCGAAGTGACGCTGGTCCATACCGCGGCCGAAGTCGTCGGTGGCCACGCAACTGCCGGGCGCGGACAGCGAGTCGATGCGTTCGAACAATGCGTCGTGCGCCGAACCCGGCAGGAATGGCAAAAGCCCCTCGGCCGACCACGCCGCCGACCGTCGCGGATCGAAACCCGCGGCAGTGAGCGCGGCGGGCCAGTCGTCGCGCAGATCTACCGCAACGGCGCGCCGATCGGCCCTGGCCACGGCACCGTGCTCGTCGAGTACCTTGCTCTTGAACTCCAGGACGCGGGGCTGATCGATCTCGAAGACGACCGTGCCAGCGGGCCAATCCAGGCGATATGCCCGCGCGTCCAGACCCGATGCCAGGATCACTGCCTGCCGCACACCCCGCTGCCACGCCGCGGCGAAGAACTCGTCGAAGAACCTTGTCCGAACGCCCATGAACCGCCCGAACAATCCGACCGTGCCCGCCGCGGCCGGTTCGTCCAGTTTCCGCAGAAAGTGCGGTTCACCCGCCGCTTCGACGAACCACGCCGCATACTCGTCGTGGATCATCGGTTCGGGATCGAGCGTCTCGAGTGCGCGAAATGTGGCGACGCCCAGGGCGGTCAGACCCACGCTCGTCACGATGTCCCAGCTGTCTCCGTCCGTTCGCACAGATATCACCTCGTCGTGTCAGTGATCAATGGCAGGTCGTTCAGCGGTTATCGATCAAGGTGGTGCGCCGCGATGCGAGCTCGACCGGCAGGTGGGCCGACAGTTCGGGTGGTTCGCTCGATTATTTCCAGTCCTCGGCGAATTGGATCCTCCGGAGAGCACTTCACCAACAGCCTTTCCTCCTTGCGTCGATTTGTCCACCCTCATCGGACATCGATGCATGTTCAATTATTGGTGAATGGGCCGCGACTCTCCGCAGAATTGCGTGACGTGTCCGGCGGCGTTCTGATGCCGGATCTGCCGCGTTATATTCTACGGTCATCGATCTGCCCCCAGCCTGCGAATTTGATGCTACTGGCCTCTAATACACCTCGTCTTGTTTCCTGAACCCGGAGTGCTGCAACACCTATCGCCATGATGCGGGGGAGATTTCCTTCGCATGGTGCGATTAATTGTCTGGTTCGTCTGCGAAGAACCTTGTGATCCGGGGTGGAAGATTTAATTCACGAATTGTGTGCGGAGCGTGAGACTTTCGCTTCTTTGTGGGCTCGCAATGATATCGCGGTGCCGCGATAGTCGCACCGAGGAGATCCGTAATCCGACGGCGGGGCGCGCCCTCGGCCCGTGGAAACCGGGGCTTGTCGGCTGCGGGGCGCACGACCGTTCGTCGCCGCCGCACTGGATCGGTGGGGAACCGCCGAACAGCGCCGCGACTGGCTGCGCAGGCTCACCAGGGGGATGTTGTTGCCGCGCTGGCGGCGACCGAGGCCGAGACGGGCACCGACTTAGCCGGTGTCGCAACGACTTTCGAGGCCGACGGTGCCGACCGCGAGAGGAATACCACCCCGACGGACAATGCGCCGGAATCCTTGGCGAGATGGTCTACGCCGCCGAACTTTTCGGCCAATGACGGTCGAGTCCATCGTCAGGGCCATGGCCACCGCACTGGAGGCGATATCCGCCGAACCCGATGCCCCAACCGGATATCGCAGGTGCCGTCTTGAACCAGCAACCCCTTGAAAATGACCATCACTGATTTTCAGGTCACGAATATCTATTCGCGGCGATTTCGGCGGCCTTGCGACGAGCCTTGTCAGCGGCGTGTATTTCGTTTGCGTAGAGCAGGCCGAAGGTGAAGCCGTTCTCGTCCGCTGTTGTGCCTGCGGTCGTCGCGGTGCGCCGCAGGAATCGTGACGATACGATGCCGTCGTTGTAGTCGCCGAGTACGCGTTGAATCTTCTTGTAGTACTTGATATTCGGCTTGGCTTGCTTGCGCTTTACCGCGGGCTCGAGCAGTTCGGCGGCATAACGGGCTCGCTTGGCGGCCTTGCGGGCTCGGTGCAATGATGCGCGCCGTTGGTTGAATAGGCCGGTCGTAAGCCGGTGATCGGCTTTGCGCGCGGCCTTGCGGGCCCCCTTCAGAAGTTCACGTCGATGAAGTCGCCTGTCGAACGGTGGATGCGATTGCCAGGCATGCAGGGTCGCGAGCAACTTCAGGTATCGCGTCGAGTCCATGGCCTCGGTGAGTGCGTTGCGGCTTGGCGCCTGTCGGGCCAGGATCGTGGTGTCGATGCGTGCGGCGATCGGGCCGAGGACGAGCTCGGGCGGCAGTTTGTGCACCTGGTCGGCCAGACGGCGACGTTGGACGTGGCAGTCGCGCACATCGCCGAGTAACCTCGCATACCACTTCAAATCGTCCTCGACGACACCGATAGCGGAGCGGTTCAACAGCTTTCCGAACACGCGCAGGGTGCTGCGCAGGCGCCGTGTCGCGACGCGGGTGTCGTGGATCGGATCCTGGCCGCGGCGCAAACCGACGTCGCCAGCGAAGATCACATCGATCTGCGCGGTCAGGTATTCATAGATGGCGCGCTCCACGTCAGTGTCGGTGTCCAGACCGGGCTGCGCGGGTAGTACGCGAGACAGCTTGGAGGGAAACTCCGACCTGCGTGCGCCAGCCTTGGCGAGGCTGTCCGCCAGCGCCGCGGGTACTGCGTCGATCTGCGGGCCGAGTTCGACCTCGATCTCGCGCCAGGCGATGGACCCGCTGTCTGCCGGTGTCGTATCGACGATGTCGTCGTCGACTTCGACTATCAATTCGCCGTCAGGCCCGAGTACACGGTGGCGATCACGCAGTGTGTGAATCGTCGTGACCGCCTGCAGTCGTTTACCCAGCGCCGCGCCGGTGACCAACTCGACCAACTCGGGTGGCAGTTCCTCCGAGATCGGGGCATGCAATTCGGTGCGACCCTTCGGATGGGGAACTTTCAACTGCCAACCGGATTCGTCGGCACCTTCCCGACGGCGCAGGGTGAGATTGTGAGCGAGCAGATCTCGCTCGGGGGTGTCGAAATAGGTGCTGGTCAATTCGACCGATGTTTTTTCGACACGACTGTCGGGGGCGAGGTTGTCCAATGCCGGAAGAGTAAAGACCCCGTCGACCTCCCACTTGCTTTCACGTTCCACTACCTTCTCCATACATTGAGCGTTCCCGGCCGACCGCACCCGAAACAGCTGGCGTCGGCGGGTTCGCCCTCCAAAAGCAAGGTGCCACCGTGGCCCGCGGAACCGGTCCGGCCCCGCTGCTCTGCCAGCGCCACCCTGCGCGCCCTCATGGATCGCGTCCGGCGTATGTCGTATTCCGCGTGTCGGTGTGCTGTCGAGGGCATACTGGGCGAGCCATAAGCTGCATTGAGGAGAGACAAGACCCGAAGGGGCCGTTGTGACCACAGCGATCGTCGCTCGTGTTGCCGAAATGGGCGAATTCGCAACACGAACCGGTTGTGCGCGCCGAGCGCCTGCGTCGTCAGTGCAGCGAGCTCGGTCGCTGATACAGCTAGCCGCGTAACGGCGATCCGGTTCCGCTGCAACCGTTCAACGCCGGACCGCTGCGTTCATAGTGTGAAAATTCCACGCGCGCAACTCTTTGCGGAGCTCACAGAGCGGGGGTAAGGCGACATTCGCCGCGAGCGGGCCCTCTCCGCTCAGGCATGCGACTGACTCGACAGCTCTGGTTTGCCAACTGCCCCAGAAGAATTCCAGCCCTTTCACGCTTTCCCACTTTGGAGGAACGGATGAATCCATGGACTGAGCGACTCTGCGTCAACAGGGTCGCCGTTGTGTCCGCCTCGGTCCTGATCGCGGTGGCGGCGGTCGCATCCTTCACGTTCGGACACCATCTGGCACGGTTGGCCGGAACGCCGTCCATCCTTGCGTGGCTGTGGCCGATTGTCGTGGGCCTCACGGTCTTTCAGATCGCCTACTGCTACGTGATGGTCGGAACGTTGCCGTACCGGACCGGAATCATCCGGCTGTACTTCGGGGTTCTGCTGGTGAGCGGTGTCGCCGCCAGCATCGTCGGAAACGCGTTCAACATCACGAACACCGTGGAGCTCGCACTGGCCGCGAAAGCGATCGTGGGTGCAATTCCGCCGCTGTGCCTGCTGCTGGTGGTCCTCAACACATCGATCTTCTTCAGCGCAACCAAACCATGGCTGCATGGTGTGGCCGATTTCCCCCGACGTACCGCGGCTGAAACGCCGGTCGTCGACGCGGCTGGGAGGCTTCTGTCGTAGCTCGAAAGCGACGGCGACACTGGCCGAACTGCTGCACCGCCTCAACGCCGAATTCGGCGACTGAGACTGTCGCCCTCGGCCGTCCGCACCCCCGGGTGTCGTCGGGTGATGAGCCAACCGACAGCGCCAGCGACCGGCAGCATAATTCCGCCGTAAACCCCGGCTGGCACACTTATTTCGGTGCTGTCGAGAACGCTGATGGCGATAGTGATGGCGATGGCGCTGTTGTGGATGCCGATCTCCATCGAGCACGCTATCGCCTGGCGGATATCGACGCCGCACCATCGGGGGACGAAGTAGCCCACGGACAAGCTGAGCAGGCAGAAGATAAGGGTGACCGCGCCGACATCGAGGAGATATCCCGGCAGGTCGGCGGCACCGCTGATCACGCTTGCGGCTATGACCAGTACCAGGATCAGCGCCGAGCCGATGCGCACCGGCCGGTCCATCCGGTCGGCGAAGTCGGCGGACAGCCGCCGCACCAGCATGCCGATGATGACCGGGACCAGGATCATCGCGAATACCTGAACCACCTTGCCGAACTGCAGGCCGAGTCCGCTCGCACCGGCGTCGGGGTGGAAGTAGTCGATCGCGAAGTTCGTTATCAGAGGTGCGGTGACGACCGCGATGACCGAATTGACAGCCGTGAGCGAGACATTGAGTGCGACATCGCCGCCGAACAGGTGACTGAGCAGGTTGGCCGTAGTACCGCCCGGCGATGAGGCGAGCAACAGCATGCCGACAGCGAGGGTCGGCGGCAGATCGAAGAGCAGGACCAGACCGAACGCGATGACCGGCAGCACGAGTAACTGACACACCAGCGCGATAGCGACCGTCCTGGGCTGGCGTGCGGTGCGGGTGAAATCATCGACGCTCAGCGAAAGTCCGAGCCCGAACATGATCACGGCCAACGCCAATGGCAGAGCAAGTGATACGACCGGTGAGTTCACCGCGGTCCCTTCGTCTCGTTGGAGTGGACGCGGGAAACGGTATCCGGCTGGGGCGGTGCGGTGGTCCGCTCCTTCCGTTCAGCGAGAAGGCCCGTCAGGTGATGATGCGCAGCGGATGTTCCAGCAGTTCGGTGAGTTGTTGGAGGAATCGTGCGGCGGTGGCGCCGTCGATTGCGCGGTGGTCGGCGGACAGGGTGACGCGCAGGATGCTGCGGGTCACGACCTGGGAGTTGTCGAGGCGCAGTTCGTCTTTGGCCGCGCCGACGGCGAGGATGGCGGATTCCGGCGGGTTGATGACGGCAGTGAACTGTTCGATACCGAACATGCCGAGGTTGGAGATGGTGAAGGTGCCGCCACTCATTTCGTCGGCGCGGAGTTTGCGGTCGCGGGCGCGTTCGGCTTTATCGCGGGTTTCGGTGGCGATTTCGGAGACGCTTTTGCGGTCGGCGTCGCGGATGACGGGGACGAGGAGTCCGGCCGGGGTCGCTACGGCGATACCGAGATGAATTCCGCGGTGCCGAAGAAGTTTGTCGTCGGCGATGGAAACGTTGACGGCCGGGTCGGTGCGCAGTGTGGTGGCCACCGCTTTGACGAGTAGGTCGTTGACGCTGACCTTGGTTTTGCCTACTTGTTCGAGGGTGCGGTTGATCTGCGCGCGGAAGGCCAGCAGGTCGGTGACATCGATCGCGCTGGTCAGGTAGATGTGCGGGGCTTGCTGTTTGCTTTCGGTGAGGCGTTTGGCCGAGACCTGCTGGATGGTGCTGAGCGGGATCTCGTCGTAGTCGCCCGCGGGGGTCACGGTTGCTACCGGTGGTGCGGCGGGAGTGGATTCGATAGTGCGGTAAGCGGATTCGACATCGTTGCGGGTGATCCGTCCGCCGGGACCGGTGCCGGTCACGGCGGCCAGGTCCACGTCGAGGTCGCGGGCGATCTTGCGGGCCAGTGGTGAGGACTTCTTGCGCGTTCCGGTCTCTGCTATCGCAGCGGCAACTGGCACAGTTGCGACCGCCTCAATCGGGTTATTCTGCGTACCAGCGCTTTCCGACTGTGCGTGCGAAGTAGCGGCACGATCTTCGGCCGTATCACTCGACGTCGTACCGCTTTCGGCAGCCGAGCTCGATCCGCCCGCCGTGGAACCGGTTCCGTCGCCGATCAGCGCGATGGTGTCGCCGATCGGGACCCGCGAGCCCGGCTCGAACAGAATCTGCTCGAGGACGCCATCCTCGTAGGCCTCGAGTTCCATCAGCGCCTTATCGGTTTCGATTTCGGCGAGGATATCGCCGCGGCTGATCTTGTCGCCGACCTGCTTGAGCCAGGCGACGACGACGCCTTCCTCCATGGTGTCGGACAGGCGGGGCATGATGATGTCGGGCATGTGATGTCCTCTCAGCGGCGTCGGCCGACGGCCGCGAGTGTTTGCGCGGCGGCTGTGTACAGGGATTCGGCGGACGGCAGCGCGATCTGTTCGAGGGTTTTGGCATAGGGCAGCGGCACTTCCGCGGCGGCGACCCGCCGAACGGGTGCGTCGAGGTAATCGAAGGCGCCATCGGAGATGGAGGCGGCGATTTCCGCGCCGATGCCATAGGTGAGCCAGTCGTCTTCGGCCACCACGGCACAGCCGGTCTTGCGAACCGATTCGACAATGGTGTCGCGATCCAAGGGGCGCAGGCTGCGCAGGTCGATGACCTCGGCCGAGATCCCCTCGGCCGCAAGGCGTTCAGCGACCGGGGTGCGATCGTGGCCATTCGCGAGTAGCCGACGAGGGTGATGTCGGTACCCACGCGCGTGATCGCTGCCTTGCCGATCGGTGCGGGCGCAAGATCCTGCGGCACTTCGCCTTTGGTGTTGTAGAGCGCGAGGTTTTCCAGGAACAGCACCGGGTCGTCGTCCTCGATGGCCGCACGCAGTAGGGCACGAGCGTCGGCCGGAGTACTCGGCGCGACGACCTTCAGGCCGGGTACGAACGCGTAATACAGCTCGATGTTCTGGGAGTGGGTGGCGCCGAGTTGCTGGCCGCCGCCACCGGGAGTGCGGATCACCATCGGGACGCTGGTCTGTCCGCCGAACATGCCGTAGATCTTGGCGGCATGGTTGACGATCTGGTCCAGCGCCAGCAGCGAGAAGTTGATCGTCATGAGTTCCACGACCGGGCGCAGGCCGAGCATGGCCGCGCCGATGGCCGCGCCGACGAATCCCTCTTCGGCGATCGGGGTATCGCGGACGCGCTTTTCGCCGAATTCGGCCAGTAGTCCGGCGGTGATCTTGTAGGAGCCTTCGAAGACGCCGATCTCTTCCCCGATGAGCAGGACGTCGTCATCGCGACGCATCTCCTCGCGCAGGGTTTCGCGCAGCGCTTCGCGATAGGTCATGACAGGCACGGTGGTGTCCTCAGCGGTTGCGGGAAGGTGTTTTCAGAACAGCGGATCGGCGGGTAGCCGTCGGGATGCACCGGCCACCGGGGTGGCATAGGTGTAGTCGAACAGGCTCGTCGGCTCGGGGTGCGGACTGGCGTCGGCGAATGCCACCGCCGCGTCGACCCCTTCGCGTACCTCGGCTTCGATGGCGGCAACGGTATCCTCGTCGAGGAAACCGGCGGCGAGCAGCTCGCGCTGTAGCCGGGCGACCGGATCGGATTCGAGCGCGATCGAAACTGCTTCGGCGCTACGGTATTTCGCGGGATCGACCACCGAATGGCCCTTGAGTCGATGGCTGACGGCTTCCAGCAGGGCTGGTTTACCCTCCCGGCGAGCGGCGTCCACCAACTCGGTAGCGATATCACGCACCGCGAGTACATCGGTGCCGTCGACTCGTTCGCCCCGCATCCGATAGGCACTGGCCCGCTTGTAGAGGTCGGGTTCGGCGGAGGATTGTTCGACGGTGGTGCCCATCCCGGTCTGGTTGTTGATCACCACGAACACCACGGGCAGATGCCACAGTGCCGCGATATTCAGCGACTCGTGGAATGCCCCGATATTCGTTGTGCCGTCACCCATTTGGCAGAGCACCACATCGTCGCCGCCGCGGTAGTCGATGGCCAGTGCGGCGCCGACGGCCAGCGGCAACTGGCCGCCCACGATGCCGTAACCGCCGAGCAGTCGGGTCGCGGTGTCGAACATATGCATCGAGCCGCCCCAGCCCTTGGAGGTGCCGGTGGATCGCCCGTAGAGTTCGGCCATCACCCGGCCGGGTTCGATGCCTTTGGCGATCGCGTAGCCGTGTTCGCGGTAGTTGGTGAACAGGTAGTCGGTCGGGCGCATCGCCGCGGCGAGTCCGACGACGGTGGCTTCCTCCCCGAGGTTGAGATGGCAGTAGCCGCCGATTTTGGCCTGGGTATAGCCCTGCGCCGTGCGCTCTTCGAACCGGCGCACGAACAGCATGTCGCGGAAGTAGCCGCGCAGGGTGTCGGGATCGGTACCGGCGAATGCCTTGCGGGCCGCGGTCTTCGACGTGGATTTCCGGGGTGCGGTGGTCGTGGTCACGGTGGCTCCTCAGCGTTTGCGTGGCGCGATGTGTACGGGCAGTCCGAGTCCGGCCAGTGCCGCCTCCATGCCGATCTCGCCGAGGGTCGGGTGGGCGTGAATGGTGTCGGCCAGCTCATCGAGCGTTGCCTCGAGCGAAATCGCCAGTGCGCCTTCGGTGATCAGATCACTGGCCGAGGGGCCGATGATGTGCACACCGAGCACCTCCTGATGCTGTTGCCCGGCAATGATTTTGACGAAACCCTCGGTCTCGCCGAAGATTTTGGCTCTACCCAGGGCCGCGAACGGGAAGCGCGCGGTGATCACCTGATGCCCGGCGGCGCGGGCGGCGGCCTCGGTGAGTCCGACGCTGGCGATCTCCGGATGGGTGAAGGTGGCCGCGGGAATCACCGTGTAATCGATATGCGCCTGACGTCCGGCGATCACGTCGGCGGCGGTGAGGCCTTGATGCGAGGCGACGTGCGCCAGCAGTGCCCGACCGGTGACGTCGCCGATGGCGTACACATGCGCGGTACCGGTACGCAACTGCTCGTCGACGGTGATGAATCCGCGGTCGTCGGTAGCGATCGCGGCACTGTCCAAGCCCAGGTCGGCGGTGTTGGGCCGCCGACCGACACCGACCAGTACCACGTCGGCATCGAGCTCGCGCGCCTGCGGACCGTCGACCCGTACTCGCAGTGTCTGATTCGACTGTTGGGCAATGGATTGCACCGTCGAACCGGTGAGCACCGTAATGCCGCGCTTGCCGAAAGAGCGGCCGAGCGCCGTTCCGATATCGGTGTCCTCAGCGGGAACGAGCCGGTCCTGCATTTCGACGATCGTGACCTCGGCACCGAAGGTGGCGAACAGGCTGGCCCATTCGGCGCCGACCGCGCTGCCACCGATGATCACGAGCCGCTTCGGCACCTCGGTCAACCCGAATGCGCCATCGGACGTGATCACGCCAGGCAGATCAGCGCCCGGAATCGGCAGCCGAGCGGGCACCGAGCCGGTCGCGATGATCACATCACGGGCACTTACCTGCCGGATCGGCGCGGTCGGGGCGGCGGCGTAGCGCGGGCCCTCCGGGCCGATGGGGGAGGGACCCACCTGGTGCACCTCGACGGTGGTGGGATCGATGAAGCGCGCATGGCCTTCGATGACTGTCACCCCATTGGCCGTGAGCAGACCCGCGACACCGTCGGTGAGTTCCTTGACGATGCCATCCTTGCGTTGGCGCACGGCGGCGAAATCGAAGCGCACATTGTCGGCGTAGACACCGAAATCCGCTGCGGCGCTAGCGGTCTGGAAAACCTCCGCCGACCGCAACATGGCCTTGGTCGGAATGCAGCCCCAATTCAGGCAGACCCCGCCGGGCCGTTCCTTCTCCACCAAGGCGACGGCCAAGCCGTGCTGGGCCGCGCGGATGGCGGCCACATAGCCGCCGGGGCCGCCGCCGACCACCAGAAGATCGAAGTCCGGCACTCGTGGTGCTCCTCGTCTCGAGCGATTTCGACTCGACACGGGTATGGCGCGAGTCATCATCGACGAGTCTCGTCACCACCCAGCGCACAAACAATCACTCCGAAGCCCAGGAAATCGGTCTCGAAAATGGGCGCCGCGCCCAATTTCGCGGATGCTATCGGTACCCGGACTCGCTGAGTGGGAGTGCCGCGAGCGCGAGTGAGAGCTCCAGGTAGGAGCGTTGCCCCTCGAGCGGACGATCGAGCAGGGTCGAGATGCGTTGCAGCCGGTTGATCACCGTATTGCGGTGGCAATGCAGACGCGGCGCGGCATTTGCCGCCGAGCAGTTGTGCGCCAACCACACCGCAAGGGTCTGCAGCAGCGTGTCGCGCTCTTTGACCGGAAGCGCCAGCAGCGGGCCGAGGGTTCGGGTGACCAGCAGTTCGGTCAGGTCGGGCGAGCGAACCAGCAGCGCCTCCGGATAGCGCTCGTCCAAGGCGACCAATCCCGTTGCCTCCCAGGGCATTGTCCGCATCGCGATGAGAGCAAGCGCATGCGCGGTATCGACATCGGCGAGTCCCGCGACAGCGGGCGAAACACCGGCCAGTCCACGTATCTGCGGGCGAAGCTGATCCAGCACGGTCGCGGTGTCGTGACGGTCCAGTGAAACGAGCCCGATCGTGGCATCCACCCGGTCATGCCAAACCGATCTGATCCCCAACGCACCCAACGCGGCTTCGGTGCCCGCGCGCAGCGGCCGTCCCTCGCCGCCGCGGACCGCCACCACCAGATACGCGCCCTGGACGGGCAGGTTCAGCTCGCGCGCCACCCGTGCGGCGAAGGACCCATCATGGGCGCGCCCGGCGAGTAGATCCTCGATCAGCGCATGCCTGCGGCGCTCGTCGCGGCGCAGCTGCTCGAGTTCGGCATTGCGATACGAGGTGACCAACGACGAGGACAACCCGTCGATCACCATCCACATCGCGGTACCGGCCTCACGGACTTCCCGCGCGTCGATCGCATCGGCCCTGTCCAGCAACGCCTCCCACACGATCCCGCCGCCCAGCCGGAAGGTGCGTAACATCGCCTCCAACGGCACCGCTTGTGCCGCGCGATGCCTACCGATCGCCGCGGCCACATCATCGTGTTCGGGATCGGTCGCCGCGCCGCCGAGCAGATCCAGAATTCGGCTCAGATATTGCCGACAGCCTTCCTGTAACTCCTTGCGCGGCACCGAGGTGTAATCCGTCCACTCCGGGTTATCGGTGAAGATCGCCGAAAGCAACCGCCGGGTCAGCACGGGAATCTCCGCCCGGCAGGCCGCGGCCAACTTTCGCGTACCCGCCGTGGCGACCGGATGCTGGGGTGTAGCCATACCGGTCGACGCTACTCAGCGCCGTTGCGGGTGGTCTCGTCGGCGAGGCGTTGCCAGTACGCGGCGAATTGGCCGCGGTCGCGTTCGGGCCAGGATGCGGTGAGTCGATCGAAGCATCGGCGTCGTCTGTCGCGGGATACGGTGAGCAGGTCTCGACCGTGGTCGGTGAGTTCGGGCTTTCGAGGTCCGCACCCATAGACCTATCCAGTAACCAGGAATACGCTGAAGTTGCCAAATGTTCTGCGTCCCGATTTATCCCACTCCGGGCGTCGTATCTCGGACGTCCCGGCTTCGCGTAAGCGTTCGGATGTCGAGGCGAGCAAGGAGTGAGCCGTGAAAGGTGGAGCAAGAATTGCGATAGGGGTGGGCATCGGGTACCTGCTGGGGCGCACGCGCAAGATGCGGTTTGCATTGGCGTTGGCGGGTGCGGCGATGTCGAGGCGGTCGGCGGGAGTGTCTGGGGAACTGCTCGAGCAGGGGACATCATTGCTCAAATCGTCGCCGGAGCTGGCCCAGATCACCGATACCGTCAAAGGTGAGTTGCTCGGGGCTGTGCGCTCCGCCGCGGTCACCGCTGCCAGCAACCGCATCGACGCGCTCAACGCGCGGTTGCAGCAGCGCGCGGTACCCGATTCACAGGAGGTCCGAGGCGAGTCTCAGGAGCGGGATTCGGACGAGGACGAGGACGAGGATGAACGGCCAGCGGACGAATCGGCTGAGGAAGAACCCGTCGAGGATGAATCGGCTGAGGAAGAACCCGCCGAGGATGAATCGGCTGAGGAAGAACCCGCCGAGGAAGAAGCGGCCGAGGACGACGAGGACGCCGCGGATGAATACGACGAGGACGATTCCGACCGAACCGGAGACGAGGAAGCCGAGCCGACCAGCGCGCCGCCGCGCGCACGCCGGACGCGTACGACCATGCGTAGGACGGGCTCGAGGACCTCGGACCGTTCGACCGGGTCCGCCGAGCGTAAGACACCCTCGGTCCGTCGGCGCCGTACTCGCGTCGATACCGACGAAGCCGACGAAGCGCCCGTGCGACGCACGAGGAGATGAGGCCGATGGCGGCCAAAACATTGCGTGATGCGACGACCGGAGTCGGCAAGAAGGCAGCCGATTCGGCGGGCCAGGCCACGAAGGCCGCGACCCGAGCGGGGTCGACCATCCAGAGGAAAACCCAAAAAGCCGTCCCGATCAACCCGCTGCAGCAATCTGTGCAGAATCTGACCACAACCTTGGCCGAACGCGCGGCCACCGGGCTCTCGGGCACGGTATCGAAGACCGCCGACCGGCTGAATCAATACGCGGAAGACGGTGGGGGAAATCTACTTTCGGCGCTAACGGGAGTGGAAAAACTCAGCCAAGGCGCCTCGCCGCTGCGAGCGACGATGAGTGCGGGCATGGAGAAGGTGAAGCACTCCGTTCGCGACAACTTCGAATCGGTCAAGGAGTCCATGACCGGCGGCAAGGGCAATGGGGGTGGTAAGAAGGGTAAAGCGACCAATATCGTCGAGCAGCTCGATCTCGGCGTCCCGATCGACCTCGCCTACGACCAATGGACCCAGTTCGCGGAGTTTCCGAAGTTCACCAAGAAGGTCGAGCAGGTCGAGCAGGTCGCCGACGAGAAACTCACCTGGACCGGCAAGGTGTTCTGGTCCAGGCGGACTTGGAAATCGACGATCCTCGAGCAGGTGCCCTTCGAGCGAATTGTCTGGCGTTCCTCAGGCGCCAAGGGCTACATCGACGGCGCGGTGAGCTTCCACGAGATCACGCCGGATCTCACCCGCGTCATCGTGGTGCTCGAGTACCAACCCCACGGAGTCTTCGAGAAGACAGCCAACCTGTGGCGCGCGGCCGGTCGCCGATGCCGCCTGGAGCTGAAGCAATTCGAGCGGCACGTCATGACCGAGGCTGTGCTGCACCCCGACGACATCGTGGGCTGGCACGGCGAGATCCATGACAGCAAGGTCGTCAAGGACGACGAGACCGCGCGGCGCGAGGAACAGGACAACGCCGAGGCCGAAACCGCGGACAACGAAGATCGAGACGAAAAGGAAGCGAAAGACGAGTCCGACGAGTACGACGAGGATGAGCAAGGCGAGGACGAGCAGACCGCGCCCGCGCCGCCCCGCCGTCGATCGGGCTCGCAGCGCCGCACCACGGCGGCCCGCCGGTCGAGCGAGAGGAGAGCACGAACATGACGATCGAACCCGCAGGCGGTGGTGGTGGCGGTGGCGGAGCCGGCACGATGGCGCGCCCGAATTCCTCGAGCCTTGCCGACGTTGTGGACACGATTCTGGACAAAGGGCTGGTCATCGACGCGTTCGCGCGCGTTTCCTTGGTCGGCATCGAACTGGTGACCATCGACGCCCGAGTCGTCGTGGCAAGCGTCGACACGTATTTGCGCTTCGCTGAGGCGGTCAACCGGCTCGAAATTTCCAGCAGTGAACCCAAGGGCTTGACCGATATCGTCGGCGATGTCACCGAGGGCGCGAGCAAGCACAAGACGAAGGGTGCGCTCGAGGCGGCGGGCGAGAAGGTCAAGGGCTTCCTCGACGACGTCGAGGACAAACGCCAAACAGCAAGCCGGTCTTCCAGGCGCAGGGAGGAATAATGACTACCGACCACGCCGTATACGTCTACGGAATCGTGCCCGCCGATGTGGAGCCGCAGCCGCATGCCAGTGGTGTCGGCGATCCCCCGAGCGATGTCGCCGTGGTGCGGCACGGCGAGATCGCCGCGCTGGTCAGTGACATCGCCACCGATCGCCCGCTCGGCCAGCCCGATGACCTCGCCGCACACGCCAAGCTGCTGGACGAGTCGGCGGCTGTGGTCCCGGTGCTGCCGCTGCGCTTCGGAGCGGTGTTGACCGATGCGGAGGCGGTGGAGAATGAGCTGCTCGGGGAACACGAAGACGAGTTCCGCGCCGCGCTGGCGGAACTGGAGGGTCGTGCGCAGTTCGTGATCAAGGGACGCTACGTCGAGAATGCCGTCCTGCGTGAACTCGTCGAAGAGAACGCCGAGGTCGCCCGGCTACGCGAGGAGATCCGCGACAAACCCGAAGACGCCACCCGCGATGCCAGGATCGCGTTGGGCGAAATGATCAATCAGGCGATCGAAGCCAAACGCGCCGAGGACACCCGTCGGGTGATTTCCGAACTCGAGGAATTCGACCCGCTCGTCAACCAGCGCCAGCCCACCCATGAGGAGGATGCGGTCCATATCGCGGTCCTACTCGACAGGAGTCGGCAAGGCGATCTCGAGGATGTGTTGCGCCGCCTCGCCGCGGACTGGGACAACCGTGTCGACCTGAGCCTGCTCGGACCGATGGCCGCCTACGACTTCGTGACCAAGCCGGCACCCGAGAGCTGAACCATGGGTCTGGTCTCAGCGATCTTGTCGTTGCCGCTCGCTCCGATGCGCGGTGTGATCTGGCTGGGCGAACTGATCCAGGACCAGGTAGAGCAGCAGCTACAAAGTCCGGCGGCGGTGCGGCACGAACTCGAGGAGATCGATGCGGCCGCGGCCGACGGTGGGCTGTCCGAAGACGAGCGGAAACAAGCGCAGCAGGCCGTTATAGATCGCCTACGGCCCGCAGGTGACACGACGGCGAACAACGGGAAGGAGTGACTCGCGTGGCACGCATGACCACTCCGGAAAACCCCGAGGATGTCGACTCGGCGTCGGACGAACCGCCTCCCATCTCCGCGGCGCAGGCCTCGGCGGCGGCAATCGAGATCCTCGGTGAGCTGACCTCGAAGGATGTGGAGGGTGTCACTTCCATGGAGCCGATCGAGGACGGGTGGTTGGTCGAGATGGAGGTGCTCGAGGATCGCCGTATCCCTTCGTCGTCGGACATGCTCGCCCTCTACGAGCTCGAGCTCGATTTGGACGGGAATCTGCTGGCCTACCGCAGAACCAGACGCTATAACCGCGGCAGCACCGATATCGGCGGAAGAGATCCACGATGACGGTGGTCCCCGGAGGCGAATCGTCCGCACCGCAGCCGTTCGGAGGCGGACATCAGTCGACGAATCTCGCCGACATCCTCGAACGGGTGCTCGACAAGGGCTTGGTGATCGCGGGCGACATCCAAGTGAATCTGCTCGACATCGAACTGCTCACGATCAAGCTGCGACTGGTTATCGCATCCTTGGAGACGGCCAAGGCGGTGGGCATCGACTGGTGGGAGACAGACCCCTGGCTCAACAGCAAGGCCCGCACGCTCGAGCGGCAGGATCACGACCTCGAACTGGAGAACCGGGAACTGCGCGACCGGATCGCCGAACTGGAAGCCGCCCGCGAAGTGCCGCAATCTATCGAACGCCGCCGCGAACCCAAGGAATCGAGGCGGCGTGACTGACGAGGTCGGCGTCTGGCTGTACGCGGTGACGCGTGCTACGGACGCCGCGGCGGGAATCGGCCCGATCACCGGCGTTGCGGGCGAGCGGGTACGCACAGTGGTCTCGGATCCGCTGGCGGCGTTCGTCGAATCGGTGCCGCTCGCGGTGTTCGGGGAGCAGCCACTACACCGGAACCTCGAGGATCTGGACTGGCTGGCAGCGACGGCTCGGGCTCACGATGCCGTCGTGTCGGCCCTGGTGCGCCGTGGCCCGACCGTCCCGCTGCGCCTGGCCACTGTCTTTCTCGACGACGAGCGGGTGCGCGAGCTGCTCGATGCGCGGCGTGCGGACTTCATCGCATCGCTGACCCTGGTGACCGGGCGCACCGAGTGGGGCGTGAAAGCCTATACCGACCGTGCCGCTCTCACCGCCGCCGTGGCCGATGCCAGGGCCGCGCGCGCGGGGGCCGAAAAGGGCAGGGGCACGGCCTATCTGGTCCGTCGCCGCGCGGAGCTGTCCGCCCAGGCGACCGTGGAACGCGACGCGGCGGAACGGGCCGAGGAGATCCACGCGCGCTTGGTTCGACACTCCGCGGCGGGGCGTCGCCAAGCGGCGACGGATCCGGCGCTGAGCGGACGCCGCGACTGGATGGTGCTCAACGGCACCTATCTGGTCGATGACGACGACGCCGGTGACTTCGCCGCGACGGTGGACGAACTCGGCAAGGAATTGCCCGGCATCCGGCTCGAAATCACCGGCCCGTGGCCGCCATATTCGTTCGCCGGCGTGGACCAGGAGCGGATATGAGACCGGCCGACCAGAGCGTCGACGGCGAGCGCCGGGTGGCACTCGTCGACCTATTGGACCGAGTGTTGGCCGGAGGGGTAATCATTTCCGGCGACATCAGGCTGGCCATCGCGGACGTCGACCTGGTCGCGATCTCGCTGCGAGCCCTCATCTCATCCATCAGTACGCTGTCGGCGTCCTCGGTCGAATCCACGGCGGCACACCCCGAACTGGAACCGCCCCGAGATGGATGAAATCGGGGGCATTCCACCGCGTATCGATACCAACCCCGAATCCGTCGAGCGCGGTCTGGTCACGCTCGTGCTCACCCTGGTGGAGCTGCTGCGGCAGCTGATGGAACGGCAGGCCCTGCGGCGCGTCGACGAAGGCGACCTGACCGAGACCCAGATCGAACGCATCGGCACCACCCTGATGCTGCTCGAACAACGTATGGACGAACTGCGCGACCATTTCGGCCTCACCCCAGAAGATCTCAACATCGACCTGGGCCCGTTGGGAAAGCTCCTTCCCGATTAAGACGAGGATGCGATAATCCTCGGCGACACGACAACCCGTCTGTTGGGGGAGCATGGGGACGAGAAGAGCTTTGCTGCAAGCGGGTTGGGTGCTGCCGCTTGCCGCGTGTGCGCCGCAACTGTTGTGGGGCGATTCGGCGTCGATCCGGATCGGGGTGTCATGGAGTGGTGCGGAACTGGCGGCCTTCCGGAAGGTGTTGGCACCGATGGCGTTCGCGCGATCGGTGGATGTGATACCGATGGGCGACGAAGTCGGTACCGCGTTCAGCGCGGGCGGGAAGTCGGCGCCGGATATCGTGCTGCTGCCGCAGGCCGGGCAGGTTCGCGCACTCGTCGACGACGGTAAGCTTCGGCCGGTCCCCGATGCGTTATGGATCGACGATCAAGGGGTGCGGTATCCCGAGTTGTGGCGACAGCTGTTGTACCACAATGGAAAACCGTATGGCGTACCGTTCAAGGCCGCCGATAAGTCGTTGGTCTGGTACGACCGGCAGACCGTCGACAAGTATCACCTCGGCGACCCTGCCGACTGGACGATCGCGGACTGGGTCGACCGGATCGAGGTGCTCGCGGGAACGCCGATCCGGTTGCTCGCGCTCGCCGCCGCGGACGGCTGGGTACTGACCGATGTCTTCGAGAATGTGCTGCGCGCCGAATCTGCGCGCACCTACGACGATTTGACGACAACTTCACAGGATCGTGTCTGGGACCGGCCTGCCGTGCGCGAAACGTTCGCGAATCTCGCGCGACTGTGGGGTCGACCGCATGCCATCGCGGGAGGTGTCGCCGTGGCGTTGACCCGTCAGTTCCCGGATGCGATTCGAGAGGTGTTCGAGCACCGTCGCGCCGCCATGGTGATCGCACCGGATTTCGCCGAATCCGTTGTCCGCGAAAGCCTTCGGGTCGCCGGACGACGGTCGGAGGAGGTGGTCGGTATCGCACCGTTCCCGGTCACCGGCCTCGGTGGTGAACGCCCGCGGATTGTGGGCGGCGATGTCATGGTGGTGACCAGATATGCTGGCTCACACGCCGACGAGGTGGTGACGGCGCTGGCCGCGCCGGAGGCGCCGCTGCCGTGGATTCAGGGCGACGGCGGCTTCATTGCCCCGAATATCCGGACTACCGTGCGCTATTCGGCGCTGTTGGAACCGATCGCGCGTGTGCAGAGCCCGTGGAGCGCGTTCGATCTGTCCGATCAGTTGGGAGCGGTGGGCGGGCGTAACGGTTTGTGGCGCATCCTCACCGATTTTCTCGTCGCGATCGGTGACGGTGCCGTCGCGCGCCCGGATGCGGCGATCGATCGCGCGATCGCCGCACTGGACGGATTCGAGCGGAGCCGCCGATGACGGGTATCGCCGACTTCCGTGCCAACGGCTTGCGCATCGAGCTTGCGACGCGCCGGATGCGCGGCCCCCTGATACCGGGCGGGCGGCCGCATCGCTGGCTCGGTTGGGCGGGTCTGCTCGCGGTCGGGTTGATCGCGGTGTTGCTAGTGGCGCCCGCAGTGTGGACGGTGGCGATCGCGATGCCAGCGAGCCCGCGAATCGTGTTGTCCTGCATGCTCGTTGCCTGGGGCGCCGTCGCCTTCACGCTGGTCCGCAGGCGTGGCTCGTTGAGCAGGGCGCGGCTGTCGGTCCTTGCGCTTTGCGCTGTGCTCACCGCGCTGGGACTGTGGCTGCTCGCCGACGCACTGGCCGGCGACGGACGATGGGCCTATCTACTCACCATGCTGTGGGTCGTCTTCGGTCTTGTCCTGCTGCTCGTCGCTGTCGGCATCGCCTGGCTGTCACGGGATTCGCGCAGATTGTGGGCGCCGCTGATCGTGCCGTTCGGAATTTCGGCGTTCGTATCCGGTGTCGCCTTCCGGATAATCTTCCAACATCTCGCCGCCTGGTTCGGCATCGAAAGCGTTGGCGGGTACCGGATCTGGTTCGCGCTGATGCTCGGTTCGGCTTTTCTGTGGACCTGGCTTGGCTTCCTGACCGGCTTGTTGCGCGCCGATATCCGGGCCATCGAGGCAGATCCGGTGCGGTCGGGCTATCTGCATGGCCAGGGCAAGCGTTTCCCGCTGCTGCGCCTGCTGGAGTTGGTGCGTCCGATCCTGCTGATTCTCGGATTGGTCGTCGGGGTGGCCGCGGCCAGGATCTTCGATGTGGTGCTGATCGGGGTACCCGGCTCGATGCAGTATCAGCTCGACAGTGCGACCGTGCAGTGGTGGCGGCTGGCCACCGACGGCGATCTCGGCGCGGGCGTCGCCGCGGCTTACGCGCTGCCGTTGGCGGTGCTGGTCGGCTTCGTGGCCTGGCTGCCCCGGACCGGCGTGCGGGGTCAGCGCGGCGCCGCCCCACATGCCGCCGCTTCGCCGCCGACGGATGCCAGTCGCCGCATCGGTCCGGTGCGCGCGATCGGGATCGCCGTGGTGTCGCTGTTCGCCTTGGTGCCGATCCTGGTTCTGATCGCCGTTTGTCTGAACGGCCCCAAGGGATTCGGGCTCTCCGCCCTCACCGGCATGTGGAACGACGAATCCTTCCGTGCGGCGTGGCAGACGACATTGCTGGTGGCCGGACTGGCGACGATCGTCGTGGTGGCGGCCGCACTCCCCGTGGCGCATCGACTGGCCGCGGGGCGCCAGGGTGTGTTCTCGCGGATGGCGGTGGTGTCGCTGGTCGTGCTGTCGGTGCTGCCCGCGCAGGGCTACCTCGGTTCGCTCGATGCGTTCATCGATACGTTCAACCTGTCGGGCACCAGGATTCCGTTGATCTTCGTGCACGCCGCCGCGGGATTGCCGATCGCGATCCTGATCCTGCGCGGTGCGATGCTGGCCCCGCCGGACAGTCCGGCCGAGGCGGCGCTGCACGGGCTGGCCAGTCCGGGCACCGTTACTCGGCGACTGCTGGCATCGGCGGGTCCCGCTGTGGTCGCGGTCGCGGTACTGGAATTCATCCAGGTCTGGAACGACTTCTTCATCGGACTGATGATGAACGGCGCGGGTGCCAGCCCCTGGTCGTTGCTGCAGTGGCGCGAAGCACGGCAATTCAACGAGAATGCCGCGGAGTTGGCGGCCGGGTCGTTGCTATCGGCTGTGCTGCCCGTGCTGTTGTTGCTCGCCACCTGGCGGCGCTGGCTGGTACCGGGATTGACCGGCGGGACGCGCTCGTGACGGGGCCACGCGGACACGAGACGCCGCAGCAGATCACGCCGCGCTCATCGATCTGGGAGGGAGTGCTCGGCACCGCGGAGGTCGTCGCGTGGGCGCTGGTACTCGAACTGGGTCGCAATATCGTCGTCAACTCACTCGGGGACAACGATGTCGTCAAGGTGATCGGCGGACTGCTGCGTGGGCTGGCCATCATTGCCGTGTTGGGCGCAGGCGCGTATGTGGCATTCCGGCGCATAGACAGCTTTCGCGAAAGGGTGCGTACCGAAAGGGAACTCGCCCTGATCGCCGAACTGGTCGAGCCCGGCGAGCCGGTACGCTTCGTCGACGCCAGAAGCCGACCCGACCCGCCGCGACAGCTTTCCGAACTCGATCACAACCCCATCCTCGCGGCACTGCGCGACCTGCCGGTTCAGGAATTCGAGACCGCCGCTCTGCTCGCGGTGCTGTCGGCGGTCCTCGAGGCGCCGAGCCGGTTGCCCCCGGATTCGGCACCCGACGGGCGTACCGCGATTTTGTTGCTGGCCGACCTCGAGATGCGCGGGATCATCGGCTACCTCGGCGCGGACCGATATTGCCTGCGCGAAGCTCCGCGGCTGCCGCCCACCGCCGAAGTCATCCGCGGACCACACTGGCAAGCGGCATTGCCCGCACTGCTGCACCACTACGCGGACCGGGCGAGCCGCTGGTCCATTGCCTTGGAAACGGTTCGTTTCGCCAAGGGCGCGCGACGCTGGTTCGAAGCGGAAGAAGAATATCTGCGCACACTCTTCCCGACTCCGGCAACGCGGCTACCGACGGCGGCGGTACACGAACTCGCCAGAATCGCGGACGCCCTCGACGTCTGGTATGCCCGCAAGGGCCTGCCCGAGCATGCCCACGGCGTAGCGCAAGCGCTGTGTGATCTCACCGATCCCGACGATTTCCCGCTGCGCGGTGAGCTGGCCGCACTCCGAGCGGGGCGCCTGCGCCGACGGCCGCCGAAATATCGGCCACGCGCCCTTTCCAGCAGTCTGTCCGCGCGCTGGTCGCACTACACGGCGCTACATCGGCTCGACACCGAGCAGCCGAGTCCGATGGTGCTGACCGAGTCGGCCGAACAACTCGAAGCTGCGTGGTGGTTGCTGCCGCGAACGGATCTGGCCGGGGTGGTCTGCGCGCTGATCAACCTGGCCGTAGTCCACTTGCACGAGGGTCGAGTGGACGCTGCCCAGGACCGCCTGGAATTGGCCGAATCGCTGACCCGCGACGGCCGCGACCCCGCCGGCGGTGCCCAGACCCGCGAAACGCTCGGCGTCCTCTGGTGGACCCGCGGTGAACCCCGCCGTGCCCTTCGGCACTGGCAACGCGCCCTCACCGCCTACCGCGAACTGGATGACGATCTCGGTACCGGCCGCTGTTTGCAGCACCTCGGATCGGCGGTGGTTCTCGCCCCCGAACACGGTGGTCTGCTGCTGGGTAACGATCCTGCGCTCACCCGTGCCGAAGTACTCCGCCAAGCAGGCGGCTGGCTGGCCGCCGCCCGCCGCCTGCACCCCCAGGCTCTACACGCAGAACACTATGCACGCCGGGCTGGTTCGACCCTGCATACAGTGGATCGCTGGCCGCTTGCCGCGCCGGATCCGCAATAGCCGCGACGACAGGCCGAGCTGCCATGGTGTCCTGGGGCAAAGTCGCGACCGAATGATCAACCCGATATCCGGTAACCGCATCATGGTCTGGAATACCCGCACAATCAGACCCGTAGCAGGACCGTACCCCCACCTATTGCATCAAGTTAGTTGAATTCGCACAAATTGCTCGGGGGAAGGCGCATTCTGAGTCATACGGTGCCAGCAGTTTCATCACCTACCTCGGATTGGGAACGACGCATCATGGCCACGTCATACGGACAACAGGCGCTGCGTCAGGGTCACTATCCGGACGCAGGCGATGGTGCGCGGCAAACGTCAGCCGATGGCGGCACTCTTTCTCACCGAATCGGCTATGGAAATTGGCGCGAGATTCCACTGGATCGCGACATGCGCAGCATGACGATCGGGCGATCGGAGGCCGCCGATATAACCGTGACCGCCGACGCGACCGTCTCGCGTCTGCACGCCATAATTGAGCGGATGAGCGACTGCTGGGTCGTCATCGATAATGGGCTGTCCACAAATGGGACCTTCGTCAACGGCGAGCGCGTCGACGGATGTCGCAAACTCGAGTCCGGCGATACCATCCGCTTCGGCAAATCGGTCTTCATCTTCACAGACGACCACTCATCCGAAGATGAAGTAACGATTGCCCACGGCAGCCTGCCGACCAGGAGTGCGCTGACCGACGCTCAATATCTGATTCTCGAGGCTCTGTGTCGCCCGTACGACGCTCGAAGCGGGTTCACCTACCCCGCGTCCAACTGGCAGATTGCACACGATCTGTGCCTGAGCGTGGCCACGGTGAAGACCCACATGCGGGCGCTGTTCAAGATATTCGACGTCGAATCATTCCCGCAGAACAAGAAACGCATGTTTCTGGTTGAACGCGCGCTCGAAAGCGGCGTCATCGTCAATCATCATGGGCGAGAGCATTTCGGCGGCTAAATCGGATGGAAACCCGCTCCGATGCCACCGCGGGTATTGATGTCGTCCAGGATGGCGGCGATATTCGCTCCGAGCTCCGGTCCCAGACACGGCACCCGCAGGTATCCGTTCACCATGCCGACCAGCGTTGTTCCGACCACGACGGGCGCGCCGGAGTCACCGGGAAGGACGCATATCTGCGTCCAGGTCCAAGTATTGGTCTGGTTGAGATCTCCGTAGGCCAGTCCACAGGTCTGGCCCGTGGTATAGCCCTCCTTGCACGCGACGTCCGGGAACTGTGCAGGACCGCCCAATCCGGTAATCGTCGTATTACCAACGCGATTCACCGGTACTACCTTGTCCGAATCGAACGCGATGACGGCGTAGTCCATATCGAGGTTCGAGTAGGCGAAGGTGCCGACGACTCCGGCGTCACGGTTGGCCTCGGCAACAATGGTGTCACCCGCAATACTGCAGTGACCTGCGGTGACCCCGACCAGCCGACCCGCGGCATCGTGCCCGATCGTGGTGAGCGTGCAGACGCCCTGGTCGTTGACGATAATGCCGGAACCGCCGCCCAGTACCGACGGACCTGCCGCATGCGCAGTGCCTGCTTGCACCCCGGCCAGCGCTGCGCATGCCGCGAGCACAGCCGCGGCTCTCGCGAGGTTCCTGAACATGTTGTCCTATCCAATCGCTCGAGCCGCAACTATTCCGTCGTCGAGTAGGTCATACCAGACAGATGCCCGTTCCGAAGGGGAAGATCGGCGGAATGAAGCAGACCCACCATAGGAAGGGGTTCCACCACAAGAAGGCTGGGTCAGCCGCCTGGGGGAGCTGTTCTGAAGCGGGCGCCACTTGGACGGGCGCAGGGGGATTGGCCGGGGCGGGATCGGCGGTAGCAATGCCTGAGCCGAGTGCGATCATCGGTGCGAGTGCTGCCGTTGCGACGGCTGCGCGAATTTTGGTGCTCTTCATTATGCTTCCTTCAACTGAATGCTTCAGGGACGCCCTCGTCCGTCGAAGGCTTCCGCACATGAACAACACCAACTCTCCTCGTAGAGCGCGCGGAAGATCATCCTCCCCCGGGTTGGAAACCCTCAGACCTCGGGTTGCGCCGGGGCGCAAAGGTGATGCTCAGCGCAGAGAAAGAAGTGTTGGGCACGCGTCGGGGCCATGGTGGCGCAATGATGTTCGGTATGGGTGAAACTCCGGCAGGGTGCCAGTCCGACGGTCATCGCTCGGTTCGCGACCGGCGGGTCGGAGTATGTACCGATACAGCGAGCCGATGATGGTCTGACCTTTCGGCCTGCTTGCCCTCTTTGGCAAGTCCGAAACCATCGTCCGCTCGTATTTGGGCACGCACTTTCCGATGTCCGACACCTTGCTCGAAGTTGCGGCGCTCGTCGTCGCCTGCGACGCCAGTTTTCCGTCGTTATCCGATGAACATGCCGTGGTCGCCGCGGCCAATATGGCCACGACACCGGCCCATCGACACCAATTAGGAATCATTGCAATACGCCTCTCCGAATCGCAGGGTGCCCGCTACGCGATGATTGCAGACAGGCCTACGCGGCATTGCTGACATGTGACCGAACGGCGGGCGTCATCGCGCATGTCTCGGTTGCCACCGCCGGGTGCTTCGGGAGTGCTATTTCCGGTGGAGTCAGCTCGGGGTGTTTCGTTGCGTCAACAACATCATCAGGCCGACTTCCCGGCTCTGGGTGTCGATCATGTCGCGGGCCGCCTGTTTGACGATGCCGCTGGACAATTGGCGATCGGCAGCCTTGGCCATTTGGATGCCGCCGACATGGTGGCGCTGCATGAGTTGCAGGAACAGCGCTTGCGCGTCGGTGCCGTGCGCCGCTGCCAGCGCATCGAGTTCGGATTGAGTCGCCATACCGGGCATGAGGTCCCCGGTTGCGGCGGTGCTGGTCGCCGTCGCGTGCTGGTGTTGCGTGAGGTCGGGCTGGTGGGTGTGCATCCAAGCCATCGGTTGCGGATTGATCGTGACCACACGGGCCATTCGCAGCCAGCCGAGCAACATGCCGATCTCGGTGCGCTGGGTGTCCGAAATCTGTTGTGCCAGTCCCCGTACTGTCGGATCGACCCCGCTATCGAGTCGCTGTGTCATGAGCAGTGCCTGGCTGTGGTGGGCGACCATGTCCTGCGCGAAGCCGATTTCGATGCTGGTGAGGACGGGCGGCGTGGGCTTGTCATCGGCTATCAGCAGCGGTCGGATGGCCGCGCCGACCGCTAGCAGCAGTACGGCCAGGCTGACCAGCGCGGCACTCCTGATCCAGGCTTGCCGGGTCATGAGCCCATGGTGGAGTGTTGATCGGCGGGCGGGACGTAGACGCTCGAATCCAATTGCAACGCAAGGAATCCGTTGTCAGCGCAGGTGGTCCACAATTGATTGCCGCGCCATTCGGGTGCCGAGAAGCACCAGTCCGAGGACAGATCGCCGAACGCGAGCATGCCGGTGCGCGGACCGGCGGCTTCGGACATATCGAACTGGCCCTGCAATATGGTCTGGACCACGGTCGGAGACGCGAGCAGCGGCGGGCCGATGATCGAGGCGAGTGCGTGCGGCGAATTCGTCAGCTCGGCATTGTGCCCGGTGTGGGCGGGCGGGTTGTAGTAGGCGATCTCGCGGATGTCGAGCGGGTCGCGGACGTCGAATACGCGGATGCCCGAGGAGGTCCAACTGCAGGCCAAGGCGGTGGGATCGGCGGGTCGATCCGCGGCGCAATAGTGCGCGTCGTAGGCGAACAGCGAGCCGCCCGAGGCGGAAGCCATTGCGATGTCCTGGTTCTGGGGGAGATCGATCTCTAGTTTGATGGTGTTGCGCAGGCGTGGATTCATTGCGTCGGAGACGTCGAACAGCTTTACGCCGCCGGATCCGGCCTCATCGGTGGCGAAGACATACGGCGTGCCTCGATATGTGACCGGGATATTGTGCTGGGTGCCCCAACCATCGGTCCAGGCGATGTTGGCCAGTTGGCGCACTTGCGGATGGGGATCGCGCCGCTGGACGGCGCTGATATCGAGAACCATGAGCCCGCCGAAGTTATTGGCGAGATACATGGTGTTGCCGTCGGGACTGAATCCGAAGCCGTGCATGGATAATCCGGGCAGGTTCTGCCAGATAACGCGCGGATTGGCCGGATCGGTGAGATCGACGGCACTGACCAGACCCGGTGCGGCACCCGAGCTCCAATAGGTGTTGCCGTCAGGGGAGAAGCCACCCTCGTGTGCGGTGATCGCCAGCGGCATGGTCAGACTGGTCCCGGTGCCCGGGTTGAGCAGACGGGGGTGCGCGCAATCGGATATGTCGTAGACCGAAAGCAGACCCGCACCGGTCAGGAAGGGCGCACCCGTGCCGACGAGTAACTTCCGAGTCTCGTTGACCTTCAAGCTTTCCCAGGTGCCCGCCAACATTGCCGGCTCGTTCAACGTGGCGGTGAGCACCGGCGCGGCGGGATCGGAGACGTCGAGCACCTGCACACCTTGTTCGGGCCCCAGCAGGTTGCCCGGGAAGAAAGTGCCGACGTAGGCGCAATGTTCGAAGCTGACCGAGGAGATACCCCCGCCGCGCCCCGGGTAATTGCCGACCTGCGACATATTGCAGCGGTAGCCGAGAGTGCTGCGGCCGGTGTCCCGGTCGGCGGCGGGCACGTCGCCCTGGTGCCCGGATTCCGGGTCGGAGCCGGGGCCGCACTCCGCGCGGGCGACCGCGATATCGGCGAGGCCGGAGATTTCTCGAACATTGCCGGTTGAATCCGACTGCGGTTGGGCGGCAAGGGTTCCGGTCGGCAACAGCAGTGCCGTGGCCGCGATCGTCACCAAGGAACGCCGAGCAAGGGGGAGCAACGATGATGTCATGGTGGCCCTCAGCGATGAGGGTTGCCTTTCATGTGGATCGATAGTCGATGCCAGGTCGGCCGCGGGCTGGTGGTCCGTCGATCGGCTGCGGAAATCCGTTGAGGGTGCGACGGCCATGGTGGCGGCTGTGCGATCTCACTATCCGGACTGTACTGTCCGGTTACTACTCGGTAGTGTGCGCGAGGCGCCATCCGGAGTCAAGACCTTCCCCCGATTTCGCGGGGGGTCGCTCACACTCCGATAATCAGTCGATCCAACAGCGCACGAGTTGCCTCGACGGCCCGCCTGATCCTGTCGGTCGAAAGGGATAAGTGCGGATAGCCGAGCGGCTGTTCCCGGTGCGCTGCAGCGACGTCGATATGTGCTGGATGCCCATCCGCCGCCAGGTCGACGAATTCGATCCGCAGCGGGCCGAAGGCGCTGAGATGTTCGATGCCGATGCGCTCCGTACGGGTTCGAAGCAGCCCTAGTCGGCGGTCGTACCCGCAACGAAGCGCTGCCAGACCGCATGATCCGTACGCGGACCACCGGGTGTATCCGCACCGTATCGGGTGATCTCCGCCGTGAGATCGAGCGGCATGGTCGGCGCGGTCATACCCTGCAATTCCTGCTCGATCGCGGCATCCGGGACCAACCAGCACACCTCGAATTCGATGCCGTCGGGGTCGACCCCGTACAGCGACTTGGTGACCGCGTGATTCGAGGCACCGGTCAGCGCGTCCGCCGCCCGCAGGGCGTCCCGCACTCGCCCTAGTTCGCCCAGTGTGTCCACCTCCCAGGCGAGGTGGTACAGCCCGACTCGTCCGGTGCGATGTGCGAGGGTCGGTTCGGTGGATCGGAACAGACCCAGGTCGTGGTCGTTGGCCGAACCGGCCGCCTGCAGAAACACCCCACCCGGAATTGCGCCGATCTGTCGGAAACCGAGGACCTCACGGTAGAACTCGGCCGAGCGCTGCACATCGGAGACGAAGAGAACGGCGTGGTTCAGACGGTGGATAGGCACGAAAGTTGCTCCGTTTCCTCGGTACTCGGCCGATGCGAATGCTCCCGGCCGCCGCGCGTCGCCCGGTGTCCCGGATTCAGATACCCCTTCGGCATCTGTTCATCTCTTCGATTCATCAGTTGGCGGGCTCTGGGTGAACGACGCGCAGACCGGTTGGCCCGCAGACCTTCATACCAACGGATCGATGGGCTATCGCTGATCAACTTCCGCTGAGTGGAAAGGTTCGGGACCAGACAATCGGAGTCGACGAGGGCCGCACTTCGGCAGAGGTGCCGCACCTCACAGCGCCTCCGATTGACCTTCACATACATGTGAAGGTTCGAGTATTTCGGTCATGAAGATAGGTATTACCACCTTCGTTACCGACGAGGGAATCAGCGGTCCGAAACTCGGTGTGGCGCTGGAGGAGCGGGGGTTCGAATCGTTGTTTTTACCCGAGCACTCGCATATCCCAGCGAGCCGAAAGTCCCCGGCTCCAGGCGGTGGCGAGTTGGCTCGGGAGTACTACCGCGCGCTGGATCCGTTCGTCACCCTCGGCGCCGTCGCGGCGGTGACGGACCAGTTGATCCTCGGTACCGGGGTCACCCTGCTGATCCAGCGCGATGTCATCCACACCGCGAAGGAGATCGCCACGCTCGACCGAATCTCGCATGGGCGCTTTGTATTCGGCGTCGGCGCGGGCTGGAATCGCGAGGAGATGGCCGATCATGGCACCGACCCGCGCACTCGCGGCGCGCTGCTCGACGAGCAACTCGAGGCCATCCGGGTGATCTGGACGGACGATCTCGCCGAATACCACGGCCGTTTCATCGATTTCGACCCGATGTACGCCTGGCCGAAGCCCATACAAACCCCGCACCCGCCGATTTTCATCGGTGGCGCGGAAGCGGCCGCCGAACGCGCCATCCGCCACGGCCTGGGTTGGCTTCCCGCCGCAGTGGCCGACCCCGCCGAAATACCGGATCAACTGGCTCGACTCGGTGGAAATGACCTGCCTGTGACAGTCGCGTTCGCCCCGATCGATCCGGCCGTGGTCGACGGCTACGCCGAGGCCGGGGTGCAGCGATTGGTGTTCAGCGCGCCGACTCTGCCCGAACACGAAACGCTGCGCGCCCTCGATGAAATCGCCGAGGTGGCCGACCGGTACCTGATCTGAGGGCCGACCGCGACATGCCATGGCAGATTGACAAGGAGTGTATCGATGTAACTCACTCGCGCGGGTTTGCGGTCTCGCCACGTATCCGCGACTGCCGAACACACGCCGCGTACGTTGCTCGGCACGGTGGGGACTCGCGAGGTCGCAAGCGAATAGTTCATCACCGAGCATCCGGATGGACGCCGTTTCACCGATCCGAAGTCATGGGCACCGCGCAGTCGTTCAGCGTCGCCGCACTCGGGCTGGTGTTAACCACGCGCCCGATAAACGCATCACGGGCCCGACGTCGTCGTGTCTTGTCGCGCGGCGGTGAGGTGCTCGGTAGCGAAACGGGCGATGGTGCAAGCCTGGCGCATATGAGCTTCCGGGTGCGCGGTGCGCTGCTCCAGCGTGGTGCGGATCCGATCCAACGATGCGGTGGCATCGCTGGTGGCTCGGTGGAGCACGGTGTGCCGGTGGTCGAGTTCGCGGTAGGCGAGGTCGATGTCGTGGCAGCGGCGGCGCAGATCGGCGACATGGTTGAGCAGGTCGGCCACTTCACGTGTGGAGAGGGTGAGCGTCGGGTGCTCGTCTCCGGAGAGGATCGCCTCGCCCGCGACCTCGGCACAGCGCGCGTGCAGGACATCGAGAATGTCGGCCACACAGATCACCTCCCACTACTGCCCACGATGACGAGAGAACGGTTGCAGGTCAACGCATCTGACGATGGTAGGGCGCGAATCGACGCTCCCTCTCGTTTGATTGCTTTGATCGACACGTGACCCGGCTACGACCCGATCACGCGTACGGTACTGGAATCCTGCCGGCCGAGGAATTCCGCCACTAGTGTCATAGGCACAAATGAGGAATTTTTCGACGATACGCGCGGGTAACCACCTGACGCTGTGTAATTGCGCGCAGTAAGGGTGCAGACTACGCGGGACCGGTAGTCGCAATCCGTCGCCCGACCGGGCCAGAACCGTGGAGTGGAAGGAGTCGGCGAGTGTTCAGCCGCATCGCCATCGTGAACCGGGGAGAGGCCGCCATGCGGCTCATCCATGCCGTCCGAGATCTGGCCGCGGAGACCGGGCGACCGATCGAAACCGTCGCGTTGCACACCGATGTCGACCGGAACGCGACATTCGTGCGCGAGGCCGACATCGCCTATGACCTCGGTCCGGCGTCCGCGCGTCCCTATCTGGATCTGAAGGCGCTCGAGCGCGCTCTGGTGACGACCAAGGCCGACGCCGCCTGGGTCGGTTGGGGTTTCGTCGCCGAGGATCCGGCATTCGCCGAGCTGTGCGAGCAGATCGGCGTCACCTTCATCGGCCCCAGTCCGGAGGCTATGCGCAAGCTCGGTGACAAGATCGGTGCGAAGCTGATCGCCGAGGAAGTCGGGGTGCCGGTCGCGCCGTGGAGCCGCGGTTCGGTCGAGACCGTGGACGCCGCGCTCGCGGCCGCCGCCGAGATCGGCTACCCGTTGATGCTGAAGGCGACCGCCGGTGGTGGCGGCCGTGGTATCCGGGTGATCACGAACGAGGCCGAACTCGTCGATGCCTACGAACGCACCCGTCAGGAGGCCGCGCGCGCCTTCGGCAGCGGCGTGGTCTTCCTGGAACGGCTGGTCACCGGTGCCCGGCACGTCGAGGTCCAGGTGATCGCGGACGGCCAGGGCACCGCATGGGCGCTCGGCGTGCGCGACTGCTCGGTGCAGCGGCGCAATCAGAAGGTCATCGAGGAGTCGGCGTCACCGGTGCTGCGTCCCGAGCAGGTGGCCGAACTGAAGGCGTCGGCCGAGCGGTTGGCGATCGCGGTCCAGTATCGCGGCGCGGCGACCGTCGAGTTCCTGTACCACCCGGGTGACGAGCTGTTCGCATTCCTCGAGGTGAACACCCGTCTGCAGGTCGAACACCCGATCACCGAGTACACCACCGGTTTCGACCTGGTTCGGGCGCAGCTGCTGGTGGCATCTGGCGGCAAGCTCGAGGGCGAAGTGCCGGCCGAACGCGGGCACGCGATCGAGGCCCGGCTCAACGCCGAGGATCCGGACCGCGACTTCGCGCCCGCTCCGGGCCGCATCGCGCGGCTGGATCTGCCCGCTGGGCCCGGTATTCGCGTCGACACCGGCGTCAGCGAGGGCGACACGATTCCCGCCGATTTCGACTCGATGATCGCCAAGATCATCGCCTACGGTCGTGATCGTGACCAAGCGCTGGGTCGACTGCGCCGGGCGGTGGCGCAGACCAGGGTCGTCATCGAGGGCGGCGCGACCAACAAGAGCTTCGTGCTCGACTTGCTGAACCAGCCGGAGGTGATCGACGCCAGCGCCGACACCGGCTGGATCGACCGGGTGCGCGCCGAGGGTCGCCTCGTATCGCATCGCCACTCCGCGATCGCGGTGGCCGTCGCCGCCATCGATGCCTATGAAGAGGAAGAGCGCGTCGAGCGGCACCGGCTGCTGTCCACCGCGGCCGGCGGACGTCCGCAGGTGCAGCACGAGAGCGGTCGACCGCATGACCTCAAGTTGCGCGGCGTCAGTTACCGGGTGCGGGTGGCCCGGATCGGTGCGCATCGGTTCCGCATCGGCATCGAGGCGGGTGGCGAAATGCGTGCCGCCGATGTCGATCTCGAGCGTTTCGACCGCCATACCGGGCAGATCGTCGTCAACGGCACCCGCTATCGGGTGATCACCGGCACGCACGGGCCGATTCATCTGGTCGATGTCGACGGTGTGACGCATCGGATCAGCCGTGACGAGGGTGGTGTCGTACGCTCGCCCGCACCCGCGCTGGTCGTTGCCACGCCGCTGGAGATCGGGGCCGAGGTCGAGGCGGGCGCACCGGTCCTGGTGCTGGAGAGCATGAAGATGGAAACGGTGCTGCGCGCGCCGTTCCGGGCACGGTTGAAGGAGTGCGCGGTTTCGGTCGGTACCCAGGTCGAGACCGGCGCGCCGCTGCTGCGGCTGGAGCCGATCGCCGAGGACGACGAGGCCGCGGACGCCGAGGAGGTCACGTCCGTTGAACTGGACCTGCCCGACGAGCCCACACCGGACCGCGTGCACGACGGTATCGCCCGCAGCCTGCAGGACCTGCGCAGCTTGCTGCTCGGCTTCGACGTCGACCCGCATGACGAGCGCCGGGTGCTCGACCACTACCTCGCCGTGCGCCGGGCGGCCATCGCGGACAACCGCAGGCCCCTCGCCGATGAGATCGAACTCGTGCAGGTGTTCTCCGACCTGTCCGAACTGAGCCACAACCGGTCGTGGGACGACGACGGCGTCCAGGGCCATGTCCACAGCGCCCGCGAGTACTTCCACGCCTACCTGCAGAGCCTCGATGTCGAGCGCGCCGGACTGCCGGAGTCGTACCAGGCCAAACTCGCCAAGGCGCTCGGGCATTACGGCGTCACCGAACTGGATCGTTCCCCTGAGCTCGAAGCCGCGGTCTTCCGGATCTTCCTCGCCCAGCAACGGCCATCCGACACCGTCACCGTTATCACTACCTTGCTGCGCGAGTGGCTGGGCGAGCCGGTGCCGGACCGCGCGCTGCAGGAGCCGGTCGGTCTGGCGCTGGAGCGGCTGGTTGCCGCGACGCAGGTGCGCTTCCCCGTGATCGCCGACCTCACCCGTGGCCTGGTGTACTCCTGGTTCGGCCAGCCGCTGCTGCGGCGCAACCGCGCCCGCGTCTACACCAATGTCCGTAAGCAACTGAGCCACCTCGACGCGTACCCGGAGACGCCGGATCGCGCCGAACGTATCTCCGAGATGGTGCGCAGCACCGAGCCGCTGGTGCGGCTGCTCGGTCAGCGCCTGGTGCGTGGCAGTGCCGACAACACCGCCATGCTCGAGGTGCTGACCCGCCGTTACTACGGAAACAAGGGTCTGACCGGTGTGCACACCCGGGAGGCCGGTGGGTGCACGTTCGTGATCGCCGAACGCCGGGGCCTGAGCTTGGTTTCGGCGGCGGTGAGTTTCGATGCGCTCGACACCGTGCTGCGCGGTCTCACCGAGCTGGCGGGCGTGGCCGCCTCCATCGAGGCCGACATCTACCTGAGCTGGGAGAAGCAGCCGGAGGACTTCGACGCGATGGCCGCCGCGTTGCAGGAAGTGCTCGGTGCGCGGCCGTTGCCGAACCAGATTCACCGGATCACCGCCACTGTCGCGGGTAGCGGCGGTGCGGTGATGCATCATCACTTCACCTTCCGTCCGTCCGCCACCGGCATGGTCGAGGAGCGGTTGATCCGCGGCCTGCATCCGTATATCGCGGAGCGGATGCAGATGAAGCGGCTGCGCAAGTTCGATCTCACCCGGCTCCCGTCCTCGGACGAGGAGGTCTACCTGTTCCGGTGCATCGCGAAGGAGAATGCGTCCGACGAGCGTCTCGTCGCATTCGCGCAGGTACGAGACCTGGCCGCACTGCGCGAGCACGACGGTCGGCTGCTCGCGCTGCCGACGGCCGAAAGCACGATCGCCGCCTGCCTCGACTCGATCCGCCGGGCGCAGTCGCAGCGGCCCTCGGCCAAGCGGTTCCACACCAACCGCGTCGTGATGTACATCTGGCCGCCGGTCGAGATGACCCGCGTCGAGCTGGAGACGATCATCGATCGAGTGCGGCCGACGACCGCGGGCGCCGGGCTGGAGGAGATCCTGCTCATCGCACGGCATCGCCACCCGAAGAGCGGGGAGCTGATCAAGGTCGCCGTGCGCATCGCCTTCGATGCCACCGGCGGCACCACGGTGACCATCGGCGAGCGGTCCGACGAGGCGGTCGAGCCGATCGACGAGTACCGGCAGAAGGTGCTGCGGGCCAGCAGCCGCAACACCGTGTACCCCTACGAGCTGACCGCTCTGCTCGGTGAATTCGCCGAATACGACCTCGATTCCGATCACACGCTCGTGCCGGTCGACCGGCCCAAGGGACGCAATAAGGCCGCGATCGTCGCGGGCGTGGTCACCACGGCGACCGAGCAGTATCCGGACGGCATCAGCAGGGTGGTGCTGCTCGGTGATCCGACGAAATCGCTCGGTGCGCTTTCGGAGCCGGAGTGCCGTCGCGTGATCGCCGCGATGGACCTGGCCGAACGGATGCAGGTGCCGCTGGAGTGGTACGCGCTGTCCTCCGGCGCCCGGATCTCGATGCAGTCCGGCACCGAGAACATGGACTGGGTGGCGGCGGCACTCAAGCGGATCGTTGAATTCACCCAGGACGGCGGCGAGATCAACATCGTGGTCTCGGGGATCAACGTCGGCGCGCAGCCGTACTGGAACGCCGAGGCGACGATGCTCATGCACACCAAGGGCATCCTGGTGATGACGCCGGACTCGGCGATGGTGCTCACCGGCAAGCAGGCGCTGGACTTCTCCGGCGGCGTGTCGGCCGAGGACAACTTCGGTATCGGCGGCTACGACCGGGTGATGGGCCCGAACGGGCAGGCGCAGTACTGGGCGCCTAACCTGCTCGCCGCGCGAGATGTGCTGATGTCGCACTACGACCACACCTATGTGGCGCCGGGCGAGCAGTCGCCGCGGCGGTCGGACACCAGCGACCCCATCGATCGCGACGTCTCGGACTTCCCGCATGTCGTGGCGGGCAGTGACTTCACCACGGTCGGCGAGATCTTCTCCGCCACCGCCAACCCGGACCGCAAGAAGCCGTTCGACATCCGGACCGTTATGCGAGCCGTGGCCGATCAGGACCACCCGGTGCTGGAACGCTGGGCGGGGATGGCCGACGCCGAGACGGCCGTCGTCCAGGATGCGCGGCTCGGCGGTATTCCGGTGTGCCTGCTGGGCATCGAGTCCAGGGGCGTGCCGCGCCGCGGCTACCCGTCCACCGACGGCCCGGACACCTACACGGCTGGCACGTTGTTCCCGCAGTCTTCGAAGAAGGCCGCACGGGCGATCAACGCGGCCAGCGGCAATCGGCCGCTGGTGGTGCTGGCGAATCTCTCGGGCTTCGACGGCTCACCGGAATCGATGCGGAAGTTGCAGCTCGAGTACGGTGCCGAGATCGGCCGAGCGATCGTCAACTTCCAGGGCCCCATCGTGTTCTGCGTGATCTCGCGCTATCACGGTGGCGCCTTCGTGGTGTTCTCGAAGCTGCTCAACCCGAATATGACCGTGCTGGCGCTGGAAGGCTCATTCGCCTCGGTGCTCGGCGGCGCCCCCGCGGCGGCGGTGGTGTTCGCCGGCGAGGTCGATGCCCGTACGGCAGCCGATCCGCGGGTGCGCGATCTCGAGGCGCGCGCGGCGAACGCGCTCGGTGCCGACCGTGCGGCACTGACGGCGGAACGCGACGAGGTCCGTTCGTCGGTGCGCACCGAGAAACTCGGTGAGGTCGCAGCGGAATTCGACCGCGTGCACAATATTCAGCGCGCCGTCGAGGTCGGTTCGGTCGATGCCATCATCCGTGCCGCCGAACTGCGCCCGCGCATCATCGAGGCCATAGAGGCAGGTCTGCCCAGCTGATCTGGGTGATTGCTGAAACAGTAGGCCGACTCGGGGTGATATCGCACCCCGAGTCGGCCTACTGTTATTTAGGGCAGTCATATACTGACCCCGACCGCCTATTACCTCTCGACTGGAAGATCAGCCCGAGCCGATGACCGAATTCGTCTCGCGCGCCCAAGGCGTCCGCTTCGACGAACTCGCGCTTGCGACGCGCAATCACGGCATGCAACTCGAGGGCATGCGATACGACATCACGCCCATCGGCATGCATTACTTGCTGATTCATTTCGATATCCCGGAGGTCGACGCATCGTCGTGGCGGTTGTGGGTGACCGGATACGTCAAGCGTGGACTGGAGCTATCGCTCGACGACATCAGATCGCGACCTGCGACGACGATTCCGGTCACCCTCGAATGCGCCGGTAACGGGCGCACGAGAATGGACCCGCGCAATGTCAGCCAACCGTGGGGTCTCGAGGCGATCGGCACGGCGGCGTGGACGGGCACCGCGCTGGGTGGGATTCTCGACGACTGCGGTATCCGGGACGAGGCGGTCGAGGTCGTATTCACCGGCGCCGATCGCGGATTCCAGGACAATGTGGAGCACAACTATCAACGCTCTCTGAGCGTCAGTGAATGTCGCAGACCCGAAATTCTGCTCGCCTACGAAATGAACGGCGCACCGCTGCCACCGCAGCACGGCTTTCCACTGCGACTGCTCGTCCCCGGGTGGTATGGCATGACGAGCGTCAAATGGTTGCGGAATATCGAAGTCGTCGATCGGCCCTTTACCGGGTTACAACAGGCAGTGGCCTATCGCTACCAACGCGACGCCGACGATCCGGGGATACCCGTATCGCGAATCAAGGTGCGCGCGTTGATGATTCCGCCCGGCGTTCCCGATTACCCG